>NZ_CP082787.1 GCF_021462285.1 Serratia entomophila | reverse complement strand
CGATTAAAGCGGCAGTTTTTTCAACGTTTTGAAGCCGTAGCCCTGTAAAACGGGCAATAAAGCGTCGGTATCTTCATTTAACGCCATGCAGTACGCCAGATTGTCTTCCTGCGTCGACACCAGATTTTCCTGCGTTGAGATAAGCCAGGCGGTGCGGCGGGCGATAGCGGCGCCGGAATCCACCAGCCGGGTACCTTCAGGCAGCACCTGCATTAACTCTTCCGCCAATAAAGGGAAATGGGTACAACCCAGCACCACGGTGTCCGGCGGCTCGCGCATGCTCAACCACGGCTGCAGGATTTTCTTCAGGGTCGGCAGAGGAACGGCTTCCCCGTGCAGCTTGGCTTCCGCCAACTCCACCAGCTCCGAAGAGCCCAACAGCTCAATCTTGCAATCGGTCGCAAAGCGGGCGATCAGCTCATGGGTATAGGTGCGCTGAACGGTGCCGCGGGTAGCCAGCAGGCCGACGATGCCGTTGGCGGTCAGGCGAGCGGCGGGTTTGATGGCGGGCACTACGCCCACAACCGGGAAGCTGAAGCGCTCGCGCAATGCAGGCAGGGAAACGGTGCTGGCGGTGTTGCAGGCGATGACCACGATCGCCAGCGGGTGGCGTTGCTGCACCGCGCCGACAATCTCCAACACGCGTTCAACGATAAACTCTTCGGACTTCTCGCCGTAAGGGAACGCCACGTTGTCGAAGGCATATATATAGTGGAGGTCCGGCAGCAGTTGCCGAACCTCTTGATATACCGACAGCCCGCCGACGCCGGAATCAAATACCAGCACTGTCGGGCGGAGTGTTGTGGAGCTGTTAGAAGGTATAGCTTCCAGTAATGTAGTATTCCCTTCCTGGAGTAGCGTAGCCATAGGCCGTCTCATAATCTTTATCAAACAGGTTGGCAATTCTACCACGAACTGTCAGATGAGATGTGACCGGATACGAAACTGCGAGATCCCACAGGCTAACGCCGCCGAGTTTGACCGTTGGACTTGGATAAACGCCGTAGTCCTTGTCGTAACGTTCACCCAGGTATTGATAGGTCACCGCCCAGTCAAAATCATACAGCTGCCAATCCAGCTCATATTTCACCTGTTGCTTGGCGCGACGCAGCAACACTTCGTTGGTTTTGGCATTGCGCGGGTCGACATAGTCGTAACCAATCTGATGCGTCAGCGGGCCGGTTTCAAACGAAGCCGTGGCCTCTACGCCTTTAATGGTCGCTTTACCGATGTTGTAATAACGGTAAGTCACGGGATCGCTGTCAATCAGGTTATCAATGTCATTACGGTAACCTGATACGCGCCAGGTCACTGGCCCGGTCAAGCCTTCAAAACCGCCCTCCCACTGTTTGCTTTCTTCCGGCTTCAAATTATCGTTGCCGTAAGTGGTACTGAACAGCTGATTCATGTTTGGCGCTTTGAACGCCGTACCGTAGGAGGCGATGAACCGATACCCTTCAACAAACTCCCAGGCCGCACTGGTTTGCCAGGTGCCGTGCCAACCAAATTCCGAGTTATCATCGCCGCGCGCCGCGGCTTCCAGCGTAACCGGCCCAACCAATTGCTGCCCGGTCAGATAGACGCCGGTATTGCGCTGGCTTTTCTCGCTGCTGACCGACGCGGTGCCGGGTTTTATTTGTTGGTCCTGCCAATCGGCCCCCGCACTTACGGTGCCTTGTGCGACCTTGAAGGTATTGCCCCACTGCAGGTTGTATTGCTCGGCATCGTCCAGGCTGGAGGACACCGCGTACTGCCCCTTGCGCGGATCATAATTGTAGTCTTTGCTGTGGCTATAGCTGCCCACTAACTGGGTGGCGTAAATCCCTTCCTGATAGCGCAGCCCGGTGTCCCAGGTTTGGCTATACAGCTTGCGGGTATCGGGGAGGCCAGTAATGTTGAAATTTTTGTCGTAAGAATAGAAGCCATCGTAACCGGTGCGGTTATCGTAGCCATACCCGCGCGCAAAACCGCTGATTTGCTCGTTGAACTGGTGCTGCACCGCACCGTACAGCGAATTGCTCATAAAACCATCACGATCGGGCTGTGGGATGCTGGTATTGCCTTGCGCCACCACGTCATACCCTTTGGTATAGGTGTAGTTGCCCGCAATCGTTGCCACGGTGCTGTCGCCCAGCTGTTGCTGAGTCGAGGCATCGTAGGCCTGGTAGCCGTTCGAGCCGAGGCCGGCGGAGAGCGTAGTGCCGTTCTTTTCGCGGGTGGTAATAATGTTGACCACCCCGCCGATGGCGTCTGAGCCGTACACCGCCGAACGCGGGCCACGGATGTACTCGATTTTCTGCACCAGCGAGATCGGGATCTGGCTGAGGTCGGAAGAACCGCTGACGCCCGCCTGATTAAGACGAATGCCGTCAATTAACACCAGCACGTGGCTGGAGTTGGTGCCGCGGATGAACAGCGAGCTTTTTTGCCCCAACCCGCCGTTCTGGCCAACGTCCACGCCCGGCAAACGGCGCATCACGTCGGTCAGGCTCTTGGCCTGCCAGCGGTCGATATCGTTGCGGGTCACGATAGAAGTTGGCGCCAGCACGGAGGAAACCGGCTGCGGGAAACGGTTGGCGGTAACCACCAGGTTATCGCCCTTATTCGCTGTGGTGTTGTCTTGCGCCCATCCAGAAAAAGCCGTGACGGAGGAAACCACCATCAGCAGCGTATTTTTTGTAATTGTCATGAAAAAGCATCCAAACTTAATTGGCGGATGCCGCAGGATCATGGCCGGTAGTTCGCGACGGCCACGGACATTGCGACGTAACACCGGCAGGTCTTCGGGCTTGGGATTTGCAGGCTGCTTTCGCAACCGACACCGGGCGATGACTTCCCATCCTGCAGTGGACAGTGTCTGCGTCAACACGCTATCGCCGTGACTTCCCCTTACCGCTGCGCGTCAGCTCCGGATTCACACCGGATTCCCTTTTCACTCGCTGCTTGAGGCCGGACGGCAATGCTACGATCAATGTAAATAGATGTCTAGACTTCCACTAATGTTACAAATAATAAACGCGACAAAACTGGACTTCACGGGCTGATTCCCTACAATCCCCGCTGATCAAATTTGCCTGACGAGAAGAAACACATGACGCCCGAGAATTTGCCTATTGAACGTTACGATGACCAGCTGGCGGAGAAAACCGCCCGCCTGAAGACGTTGATGTTACCGTTCGCGGCACCCGAGCCGGAAGTGTTCCGCTCGCAAGTCGAGCATTACCGCATGCGCGCAGAATTCCGCATCTGGCATGATGAAGACGATATGTACCACATCATGTTCGACCAGCAGACCAAGCAGCGCATCCGCGTTGATCAATTCCCGGCCGCCAGCGAACTGATCAACCGCCTGATGAGCGCACTGATTGCCGCCATCAAACCGGACCCGACGCTGCGCCATAAGCTGTTCCAGATCGATTATCTGTCGACGCAAAGCGGCAAAATCATCGCTTCGCTGCTGTACCACCGCAAGCTGGACGACGCCTGGCAGCAACGCGCTGGCGAGCTGCGCGACAGCCTGCGCGCCCAGGGCTTCGATCTGCAGCTGATCGGCCGCGCCTCGAAGATGAAAATCATGCTGGATCAGGACTATGTCGACGAAGTCCTGCCGGTCGCCGGCCGCGATATGATCTACCGTCAGGTTGAAAACAGCTTTACCCAGCCGAATGCGGGAATGAACGTGCAGATGCTGGAATGGGCGCTGGGCGTCACCGCCGGATCGAAGGGCGACCTGCTCGAGCTTTACTGCGGCAACGGCAACTTCTCGCTGGCGCTGGCGCGCAACTTCGAGCGGGTGTTGGCGACCGAGATAGCCAAACCTTCCGTTGCGGCAGCGCAGTACAACATTGCAGCCAACCACATCGACAACGTGCAGATTATCCGCATGGCGGCGGAAGATTTTACCCAGGCGATGAACGGGGTGCGCGAATTTAACCGGCTGAAGGGCATCGATCTGAGCGGCTATAACTGCGAGACGATTTTTGTCGATCCGCCGCGCAGCGGGCTGGATGACGATACGGTGAAAATGGTGCAGGCCTATCCGCGCATTCTGTATATCTCATGCAATCCGGAAACGCTGTGCGCCAACCTGGAAACGCTGCAGGAGACCCACCGGGTCAGCCGCCTGGCGCTGTTCGACCAGTTTCCTTATACCCACCATATGGAATGCGGCGTGCTGCTGGAAAAACGCCGCTGATATCGTCGGGGCGCCGCAATGGCGCCCCGGCTCTATTACCCTTGGGTATTTTCATCCGGCGTTTTGCGCGCCTTCAGCTTGAAACCTATCCAGAACACCAGCGCCACGCAGACGATCGAAGGCAGGAAGTTGGAGCCGATCTGCGGGTATTCCGCGCGCACGATGGCGCTGTACAGCAGCACCCCCAGCAGGAAACAGGCGGCGGCCAGCTTCGGCATGCCGTCCGGCATGGCGCGGTTCAGGTAACGTTGATGCAGGCAGTACACCGCCAGCACCAGCGCGATTATCGGGAAGACTGAAAACGGCACCACCGAGCTGAACAACGCGGCGAACGAGCCATTAATCGAAAGGCCGGCAATCAACGCCAGCAGTAAGGTGCCATTCTCACGACCTGGTTTTTCCATCACTTTCTACCTTTTTATACGTGGGATACAGAAGCTTTTTCTTGCTCGCGGCGATACCAGTAATACGCCCCCTTGGAAATCATCCGCAGCTGCAGCACCAGACGTTCTTCCAGCTGGCGCCGCTGTTCGGGGTCAATATCCAGCGCTTCCGCGCCGGCGCTGAACACGATGGTCACCATGGCCTCCGCCTGCGCCTCGGTAAAGCTGCGCGGCATATGGTTTTCCAGCTCGAGGTAATCCGCCAGTTCGGCGATAAAATGTTGGATCTCGCGCGCCACCGCCGCACGGAACGCGGCCGAAGTGCCGGAACGCTCACGCAGCAGCAGGCGAAATGCATTGGGGTTGTTGCCGATAAACTCCATAAAGGTGGAGACCGAGGTGCGGATCACGCTGCCGCCCTTGGCGATGCGCTGGCGCGCCTGGCGCATCAGTTGGCGCAGCATCAGGCCGCTTTCGTCGACCATGGTCAGCCCAAGCTCATCCACGTCGCGGAAGTGGCGATAGAACGAGGTGGGCGCGATCCCCGCCTCGCGCGAGACTTCGCGCAGGCTCAGGCTGGCAAAGCTGCGTTCGGCGCTCAGCTGGCTGAACGCGGCTTCGATCAGGGAACGACGCGTCCGTTCTTTTTGTTGTGCTCTGACGCCCATATGCATATCCAGATAAGTTCCATTCAATCAGTCTAACGCCCTAGAGCCGGCAATATAGCAAATTTTATTGCAACAGCATTTATACTAACGCGCGCAATCACAGTTCTGGCCTGAACCAATTGTGCTTTGCCTCAAAAAGCCTAATGGTGATTGGGCGTGCAGCGCTATGATGTTAAGATACCGTTGTAATCTTGTATAAAAACAGGTCTCTCCTACATGCAACAGCACTATCAATTTGATGCCATTGTAATTGGCTCGGGCCCTGGTGGTGAAGGTGCCGCCATGGGGCTGGTGAAACAGGGCGCCCGCGTGGCCGTTATCGAACGGTACAATAACGTAGGCGGCGGATGCACCCATTGGGGCACCATCCCATCCAAAGCCCTCCGCCACGCCGTCAGCCGCATTATCGAATTCAACCAGAACCCGCTTTACAACAACTCACGTACGCTCAGCGCGACATTCCCTGACATTCTACGCCACGCCGACAACGTCATCGATCAGCAAACCCGCATGCGTCAGGGGTTCTATGAGCGGAACCAGTGCAAACTGTTCGCCGGCGACGCGCGTTTCATCGACGCCAACACCGTCAGCGTCAGCTACATGGACGGCACCCAGGACACCATCCGCGCCGACCATATCGTGATCGCCTGCGGTTCGCGCCCTTACCTGCCGGCCAGCGTCGACTTCAATCACCCGCGTATTTACAACAGCGATTCCATTCTCGAACTGAGCCACGAACCGCGCCACGTGATCATTTACGGCGCCGGGGTGATCGGCTGCGAATACGCGTCGATTTTCCGTGGGCTGAACGTCAAGGTGGATCTGATCAACACCCGCGATCGCCTGCTGGCGTTCCTCGATCAGGAAATGTCGGATTCCCTGTCTTATCACTTCTGGAACAACGGCGTGGTAATCCGCCACAACGAAGAGTTCGAGAAGATTGAAGGCACCGACGACGGGGTGATTGTTCACCTGAAGTCAGGCAAGAAGGTGAAGGCGGACTGCCTGCTCTACGCCAACGGCCGCACCGGCAATACCGACTCGCTGGGGCTGGAAAACGTCGGCCTGGAGTCCGACAGCCGCGGCCTGCTGAAAGTGAACAGCATGTACCAGACCGCACTGTCGCATATTTACGCGGTAGGTGATGTGATCGGTTACCCAAGCCTGGCGTCGGCCGCTTACGATCAGGGCCGCATCGCCGCTCAGGCCATCGCCTCCGGCGAAGCCAGCGGCCACCTGATCGAAGACATTCCGACCGGCATCTACACCATTCCGGAAATCAGTTCCGTCGGCAAGACCGAACAGGAGCTGACGGCGATGAAAGTGCCTTATGAAGTGGGCCGCGCGCAGTTCAAACATTTGGCGCGCGCGCAGATTGCCGGCATGAACGTCGGCAGCCTGAAGATCCTGTTCCATCGCGACACCCTGCAGATCCTCGGGATCCACTGCTTCGGTGAGCGTGCGGCGGAAATCATCCACATCGGTCAGGCGATCATGGAACAGAAAGGTGAAGGCAATACTATCGAGTATTTCGTTAATACCACCTTCAACTATCCGACCATGGCCGAAGCCTACCGGGTAGCGGCGCTAAACGGCTTAAACCGCCTGTTTTAACGTGCTGCCGATGTAGTTCTGCATGTGCTCGCGGATCGCCTCGGCCAATTGCTCATAGCGGCTGCGCAATGGGGAACCGGGGCGGTATACCAACGCAATGGTGCGCTTCGGTTCCGGTTTGTAGCAGTCCAGATAGCAAACGCCGTCGCGCTCGCGCTGCGGCGGCACCGCCAGCGATGGCAGCAGGGTAATGCCGCTGCCGGCCGCGACCATATTGCGCAGCGTTTCCAGACTGGTGGCGCGGAAATGGGTATCCTCGTCCGCGCCCGCCTGGAAGCAGAAGCCCATCGCCTGATCGCGCAGGCAGTGCCCGTCTTCCAGCATCAGCAGCTTCTCCCCCGCCAAATCCGGCATCGCCACGCGGTCGCGCTGCGCCCAAGGGTGATCGGAATACACCGCCAGCTTCATCGGCTCATCAAACAGCGGCACTTCGATAAAGGCCTCCGTTTCCTTCACCAGCGCCAGAATGGCGCAGTCCAGCTTGCCGCTGTCGAGCTGCGCCAGCAGCTGTTGGGTTTGCGCTTCGTGCAGATACATTTCCAGCTTGGGGAAAGTCTTGTGCAGCGTCGGGATAATCTGCGGCAACAGATAGGGCCCCACCGTCGGGATCAAACCGATATGCAGCGGCCCGGACATCGCTTCGCCCTGCTGGCTTGCCATCTCTTTCAGGACTTTGACTTCGCGCAGCACGGTACGCGCCTGCTCCACCAACAACAAACCCGCCTGGGTAAATAACACCTTGCGGCTGGTGCGCTCAAGCAGCATCACGCCCAGCTCGTCCTCGAGCTTGCGGATCTGCCCACTGAGCGTGGGTTGGCTAACGTGGCATGAATCGGCGGCGCGGCGGAAGTGCCGGTGCTCGGCCAAGGCGACCAGATACTCTAAATCACGAATATTCATTGTTTCCCTCCAAACCATGATAGCTCATGGCGATAGATAAGATAGCAATGAGCGATTAGAACTATCAAGCCCCTGCGTCAATAATGTGCCCCAACAACGCGATACAGCGCTAAAAGCTAAAAATCATTTTCCTAATTAAGGGGTTAATCAATGTTTACCAGTCAAGAAGGCAAAAAAGTCCCTCAGGTTACGTTCCACACCCGTAAGGGCGACCAATGGATTGATGTGACCACTGATGACCTGTTCAAAGATAAAACCGTCATCGTATTCTCACTGCCGGGCGCCTTTACGCCGACCTGCTCTTCCAGCCATCTGCCGCGCTACAACGAGCTGTCCAGCGTATTCAAGCAGCACGGCGTTGACGGCATCCTGTGCGTCTCGGTGAACGACACCTTCGTGATGAACGCCTGGAAAGCCGATCAGCACGCGGAAAACATCACCTTCGTGCCAGACGGCAACGGTGAGTTCACCAAAGGCATGAACATGCTGGTCGAAAAGGCCGATCTGGGCTTTGGCCCGCGCTCATGGCGCTATTCGATGCTGGTGCGCAACGGCGTGGTAGAAAAAATGTTCGTCGAACCCAACCAGCCGGGCGACCCGTTTGAAGTGTCCGACGCCGACACCATGCTGAAATACCTGGCACCGGAATTCAAAGTGCAGGAATCGGTTTCCCTGTTCACCAAACCGGGCTGCCCATTCTGCGCCAAGGCCAAGCAAATGCTGCAAGAACGCGGCATTCAGTATGAAGAAATCGTGCTGGGCAAAGACGCCACTACCGTCAGCCTGCGCGCCGTCAGCGGCCGCGCTACCGTACCGCAGGTGTTCATCGGCGGCCGTCACATCGGCGGCAGCGATGACCTGGAAACTTTCCTGTCAGCCTGATTAATAAGTAATAACTAAAGCAACGTGAACTTTGGCGGGCTCCGGCCCGCCCTTTTTTTACCTTTCAGGAGCGGATATGAAACAGTTGAACGTTGACGTCGCGGTGATCGGCGGCGGCACCGCCGGGCTCGGCGCCTATCGCGCGGCCAAACTTTCCACCCCCAACGTGGTGATGATCGAAGGCGGGCCTTACGGCACCACCTGCGCGCGCGTTGGCTGCATGCCGTCCAAACTGCTGATTGCCGCCGCCGAGGCGGTGCATCAAATCGAACGCGCGCCGGGCTTCGGCGTGCACCCCGCCGGCAAGACGCGCATCGACGGCCGCGAGGTGATGGACCGCGTCAAACGCGAGCGCGACCGCTTCGTCGGCTTCGTGCTGGAAGGGGTCGATAACATCCCCGCCGGCGACAAGATCCAGGGCTACGCCCGTTTTATCGACGACAATACTTTGCAGGTAGACGGACACACGCGCATCGTGGCCCAGCGCATCGTGATCGCTACCGGCTCTCGCCCGAGCTGGCCGGCGGCGTGGAACGATCTGGGCGATCGGCTGATCGTCAACGATGAAGTCTTCGACTGGGACGATTTGCCGCAGTCCGTCGCCGTGTTCGGCCCCGGTGTGATCGGGCTGGAGCTGGGCCAGGCGCTGCATCGCCTGGGCGTGGACACCAAGGTATTCGGCGTCGGCGGCGCGGTTGGGCCGCTGACCGACGGCGCGGTGCGCAACTACGCCGCCAAAGCGCTGAGCGAGGAGTTTTACCTCGATGCGGACGTTCAGCTGGAGATGATGCAGCGCGAAGGCGACAAAGTGTTTATCCGCTATCAGGATAAACAGGGCCAACCGCAGGACATCATGGTGGATTACGTGTTGGCCGCTACCGGGCGCCGGCCCAACGTCGACGGCCTGGATCTCGAAAACACCCGCCTGCAGCTCGACGCCAAAGGGGTGCCGCTGGCCGACCGCCTGACAATGCAAACCAGCGTGCCGCATATCTTTATCGCCGGCGACGCCAGCAACCAGCTGCCGTTGCTGCATGAAGCCAGTGACCAGGCGCGCATCGCCGGCGCCAACGCCGGCAGCTTCCCGGAGATCAACCCGGGCCTGCGCCGCAGCGCCATTTCGGTCGTGTTCTCCGATCCGCAGATCGCCATGGTCGGTTCCACCTTCCGCGAGCTGAGCGAGAAATTCAGCGCCTGCGGCTGCTTCGAAGTCGGCGAGGTCTCGTTTGAGAATCAGGGCCGCTCACGGGTGATGCTGCGCAATAAAGGCCTGTTGCACGTTTACGGCGAACAGGGCACCGGCCGCTTCCTCGGCGCCGAGATGATGGGACCGGAGGTCGAGCATATCGCCCACCTGCTGGCCTGGGCGCATCAGCAGCAGATGACCGTCAATCAGATGCTGGACATGCCGTTCTACCATCCGGTAATCGAAGAAGGGCTGCGCACCGCACTGCGCGACCTGCAGGCAAAATTGAAGCTCGGCGAGGCCGAAGCGGAACGCTGCCAGCGCTGCCCGGGCGAGTAAGCCCGCTTAGCGCCATGCAGGAGGGGGTAAGCCGCAACCGTTGCCTGTGGCGGGGGTAATAAAAAGGGCAGCCTTCTGCTGTAATGCCGATCAGTTAAGCCTGACTGGCATTTTTTTATCCAATCTCTGTACGCTCTGCGCAGGATGAATTGCCGTAAATATCCCGCATTTATCTGCTGCCGCAATGAACGGCAATTGGAGGGGCCGAAGGCGCGGCCCCTCCACCCGCGCCCTCGCTTAACACCGTCTGTCCGCTGCGCGAATACCCTCGCTGCACCCGCGTTGTCGGGCGGGTCGGCTACGACAAACGTCCCTGTTAGTCTCGCCTCAACCGGCCTTCCCTGGCCGGTTGCCCCTGACAACGCCGTCTTGCTCGGCAGCCGGTGATGCGCGCTAGGGTCAAACACCCGAATCTGCCGCCACCGGGCAACCTGTCCCCTCAGTTTGATATTGCGTTATCGAAGACAGTGAAAATAGTGAGATGAGCAGGGTGTTGGGCGCCCTTGAAGACGCCGAACGCAGGAGCGGCGCATAGGCGAAACCGCCATGGACGGCGGTTTCAGGCGAGACAGGCAGGGACGCCTGTCGTAGCCGGCCGTGATGCGCAGTGACGGAGGGACAAATCTGTCAGGAACAGATTTGAACGCTGCTTGCAGCGGCCCCGAAGGGGCGAGGCCCAAGGATGGGCCGAGTAACGTTGACGCAGCCAACCGTCTGATTGGGCAAGGGCGCGGGTTGCAAGGGACCGCGCCCAGGGTCCCTTGCTCGGTCGAGGCGCGTGAGTCTCATGGTACATCTCATATTTATCGACCGAAAACTTCACGAACACCCGCAGAAAAACGCTAACTGACAAGCATTAAGCCTTCTGCTGCCCTTAATTTCGCTTAAGCCAAACGCCGCTTCGCTTCGGCGATGGCTGCGGCAACCTGCTGCGGCGAAACGCCGCCCTTGGCCGCGCGCTTGTCCAGGCAGGACTGCAGCGCCAGGATCGGGTAGACGTCGTCGCCAATCGCCGCGCTGAACTTCTGCAAGTCTGCCAGCGGCAGCGCTTCCAGCGCCTTGCCCTGGCGGATGGCCTCCACCACCGCCTCACCGACGATATGGTGCGCCTCGCGGAAAGGCACGCCCTTGGCGACCAGATAGTCCGCCAGCTCGGTGGAGTTGGCGTAGCCCTGCTCCGCCGCTTCCTTACAGCGCGGGCGCTTCACCTGAATGCCGTCCAGCACCAGCGCCGCCATCTGCAGGCAGTCCATCCAGGTGTCGAGCGCGTCAAACAGCCCTTCCTTGTCTTCCTGCATGTCTTTGTTGTACGCCAGCGGCAGGCCTTTCAGCGTCATCATCATGCCGGTCAGTGCACCCTGCACGCGGCCGCACTTGCCGCGGATCAGTTCCAGCGCGTCCGGGTTTTTCTTCTGCGGCATCAGCGAAGAGCCGGAGGTCACGCGATCAGACAGCTCGACAAAGGCCGCTTCGCCGCTGTTGAAGAAGATCAAATCTTCGGCAAAGCGCGACAGATGCACCATGCCGATCGCGGCGTTGGACAACAGCTCCAGCACGTGGTCGCGATCGGAAACGCTGTCCAGGCTGTTGCGGGTCGCCGAGGCGAAGCCCAGCCAACCGGCCAGCTGCTCACGATCGATAGGATAGGCGGTGCCGGCCAGCGCGCCGCTGCCCAGCGGGCTGACGTCCAGGCGCTTCAGGGTATCCAGCAAACGGCTTTCGTCACGCGCCAGCATCTCAACGTAGGCCAGGCACCAGTGAGCGAAGGTCACCGGCTGCGCGCGCTGCAGGTGGGTGTAACCCGGCATCACCGCGTCCTGATTGGCTTCGGCGGTTTCCACCAGCGCCTGCTGCAGCTGCACGATGGCCTGATGCAGTTCGCTGACCTGCAGTTTGCACCACAGCTTCAGATCGGTTGCCACCTGATCGTTGCGGCTGCGGCCGGTGTGCAGTTTTTTGCCCAGGTCGCCGACCTTGTCGATCAGCTTTTGCTCCACCCAGCTGTGAATATCTTCGGCATCGCTGCTGACGATCGCCTGCGGATCGGCCTGCACTTCTTCCAACAGCACGCCCAGCGCCTGCTCAAGCCGCTGCTGTTCCTCTGCCGTCAATACGTTGACGGTCACCAGCGCTTTTGACCAGGCCACCGACCCCACGATGTCCTGTTCCGCCAGGCGATAATCGAAACGCAGTGAATCGTTTAACTGTTTGAACCGCTGATCCGCCGCCTGAGTGAACCGCCCGCCCCAAAGTGCCATACCTTTACTCCTGTACCCGTCATACTTCGAGCCGCAGGTGTGTTGCTGCGAGCGCTCACCCGAATCACTTACCGATGTAAGCTCATCGGGACTCTCGCTCTTGCCGCCTTCCTGCAACTCGAATTATTTAGGGTATGAATTTTATACGAAAAGGCGCAGCATGCTGCGCCCTTAATAAGTCACGCCGAATAATGAAATTACTTGTTCTTTTTCTCGTTCAACGCGCGGATGCGCGAAGACAGCGAGAACAGACGGATAAAGCCGCCCGCGTGGCTGTGATCGTAAACTTCGTCTTCGCCGAAGGTGGCGAACTCTTCGGAGTACAGGCTATTGGCGGATTTTTTCTGGATCGCCGTTACCTGGCCCTTGTACAGCTGCAGCACCACTTCGCCGTTCACCTCTTCGGCCAGCGCCTCGGCGGAAGCCTGCAGTGAACGACGCAGCGGAGCGAACCAGCGGCCGTCATACACCACGTAAGACATTTCCAGGCCCAGCTGCTCGCGCCATTTGAAGCTGTCGCGGTCCAGCACCAGCTGTTCAACGCCGCGCAGCGCCGCTACCATGATGGTGCCGCCCGGGGTTTCGTAGCAGCCGCGGGATTTGATGCCCACCAGCCGGTTTTCCACGATGTCGATGCGGCCCACGCCATGTTTGGCGCCCAGCACGTTCAGGGTTTCCAGACATTTGTACGGCGACAGCGACTCGCCGTTCACCGCCACCACGCGGCCTTTTTCCACGGTGATGGTCACCTGCTCCGGTTGATCCGGCGCTTCCTGCGGATCGACGGTCCAGACCCAGCAATCTTTGTTCGGGGCGTTCCACGGGCTTTCCAGCACGCCGCCTTCGGTAGAAATGTGCCAGGCGTTCTCGTCACGGCTGTAGATTTTTTCCAGCGACGCGGTGGTCGGGATATTGCGCTCTTTCAGGTAATCCAGCAGCGCTTCACGGGAACGCAGGTTCCACTCACGCCAAGGCGCCACCACCTTCAGCTGCGGCGCCAGGGCAGTATAGGTGGTTTCGAAACGCACCTGATCGTTGCCCTTGCCGGTCGCGCCGTGGCACAGCGCGTCGGCGCCGACCTTCAGCGCCAGCTCAACCTGCGCCTTGGCGATGATTGGGCGCGCCATCGAGGTACCCAGCAGGTAGCTGCCCTCGTACAGTGCGCCGGTCTGCAGCACCGGGTAAACATAATCGCGGATAAATTCTTCACGCAGATCAACCACGTGGCACTCAGAGGCACCGGATTGCAGGGCTTTTTGCTCCACGCCTTCCAGATCGCTGCGCTCCTGGCCGATGTCCGCGACGAACGCCACCACTTCGCAGCCGCCGTAGTTTTCTTTCAGCCATGGAATGATGGCCGAAGTATCCAGGCCACCGGAGTACGCCAGAACGATTTTTTTGATGCCTTGGTTTTGCATGATCTATTCCTTGTTAATTCTATATTTAAGCGAGGATCCGGGTGCCAATCGACACGCCGTTAAACAAAGCAGGAAGCTGATCGGCATGGCGCCAGCTGGCGATATCCACCGGGCGGCCGAGGGTACGGGCGGCATCAAGCGCCGCATTCACCTTCACTACCATACCATCGGTAATGATGCCCTGAGCAATCAGTTGCTCCGCTTTTTGCGCCGTCATTTCCGCGATGCGCTGGCCTTTGCCGTCGAGGATGCCGCTGACGTCCGACAGCAGGATCAAATCCGCACCCAGGGTAGCGGCCAGCGCCGTCGCCGCCTGATCGGCGTTTACATTCATGAGCTGCCCTTCGGCGGTGATGCCGATGGAGCTGACAACCGGCAAATAGCCGGCGCCCAGCAGGGTATTGACCAGCGCCGGCGACCCCGGCTGCGCGTTGCCCACGTGGCCCAACGCCGGATCGAGTTGAGTTACGGATACGCTGCCGCCGTCCGCCAGGCTCAGGCCGACCGCGTTAATCTGGTGCTTGATCGCCCACGCCAGCAGCGTTTTGTTGGCGGTGCCCGCCAGCGCGCCGGTAATGATGTCGATCTGATCGGCCGGGGTTACCCGCAAGCCGTTCTTCTTCACCACCGGCAGAGAAAGCTGCTTCATCAGCTCATCCACCACGCAACCGCCGCCGTGCACGATGATCAGCGGGCGCTGATGCTGCTGACGGTAGCTGACCAGCGCGGTAAACAGGCGCTCCAGCGCTTCTTCACTGTCTAATAACACGCCACCTAACTTGATAATTAACGGGTTCATCGCTGTTTACTCACGCTGGTTTAAAGTAGTGACTGGGTTTCCGGGAACCCGAAACGAATATTCAGGCATTGCACCGCCTGCGCGGCCGCGCCTTTCAGCAGGTTGTCTTCCGCCGCTACAGCGATCAGATGCTCGCCCTGCACCGCAAAACCGATGTCGCAGAACGGCAAACCCACCACCGCTTTCAGCGCCGGTACCCCCTGGTCGTACAGGCGCACCAGCGGTTTGTCGTCATAAGCGGCGTGATAGGCGGCGGCCACGTCTTGCGCGGTCACGCCGGCCTTCAGGCGGCAGGTAATGGTTTCGAGAATACCACGCGGGAAGTTACCCAAATGTGGCGTAAAGATGACCGGCACGCCCAGATGCGCCACAATTTCCGGGTGGTGACGGTGGTTGAAGATGCCGTACGGCTGCAGGCTCACCTCACAGAAGCTGGTGGTGACGCTGGCCTTGCGCCCGGCGCCGCTGACGCCGCTGGTGGCGTTGATCACCGGCCACTGATCGAGGTTCAGCAGCTGTTTTTCAATCAGCGGCCTCAGCGCCAGCTGCGCCGCCGTCGGGTAGCAGCCCGGTACGGCGATCAGCTGCGCCTGTTTGATCTGCTCACTCTGCCATTCCGCCAGGCCGTACACCGCCTGCGCCAGCAGATCGCCATGCTGGTGTTCGAAGCCGTAATACTGGCTGTAGAAACCGGCGTCCTGCACGCGAAAGGCGCCGGAGAGGTCGAACACCACACAGCCCGCCGCCAGGAACGCCGGCGCGATGTCGTGGCTGACTTCATGGGCGGTAGCGAGAAATACCACGTCGATGCCTTTGGCCGCTTCGGCAACGTCCACCAGCGGCTGCAGCGGCAGATCGACGATGCCTTTCAACTGGGGATGCAGATCGGAAAGCAATTTTCCTGCATCTGCACTTTGCGCTGAAACCGCTAAAGCGGTTATGTTCATGTGTGGGTGGCGATTAAGGTAGGCCGTGAGCTCCGCTCCGGCGTAACCGCTGGCACCAACAATCAGCGTATTCAACATGTGGCCGTTCACCTTCTTGACTGCGTATAGTCGTATTCGACTCAGGTAACAGGGCTCGCCAGCGTTGTTTCGCCGTTCACCCACCAGGTCGAGCGTTGATGTTTTTATAAACATCCGGGTATCGGGTTCCCTTACGCTCCAGCTTACTGTATTTTTATTCAAAATAAATGCATGAATATTGATACTACCCTAACCAAAGGCTGTCAACAGTGAAGATGAAATTACCTCCATTTATTGAGCTGTACCGGGCGTTGATCGCCACTCCGTCGATCAGCGCCACCGACGGCGCCCTCGATCAGAGTAATGAAGCATTAATCAACTTGCTGGCGGGCTGGTTTGCCGATCTGGGCTTTCGCGTCGACGTTCAGCCGGTGCCGGACACCCGCAACAAATTCAACCTGCTGGCCAGCATTGGCGAAGGCAGCGGCGGCCTGCTGTTGGCGGGCCACACCGATACCGTGCCCTACGACGACGGCCGCTGGACGCGCGATCCCTTTACCCTGACCGAACACGACAACAAGCTGTACGGTCTGGGCACCGCCGACATGAAAGGCTTCTTCGCCTTTATTCTGGACGCGGTGCGCGACATCGACGCCGGCAAGCTGACCAAGCCGCTGTACATTCTGGCAACCGCAGATGAAGAAACGACGATGGCCGGCGCGCGTTATTTCGCCGCCTCTACCGCCATTCGCCCAGACTTCGCCATCATCGGCGAGCCAACCTCGCTGCAGCCGGTGCGCGCCCACAAGGGCCATATCGCCAACGCCATTCGCATCGTCGGCCAGTCCGGCCACTCCAGCGATCCGGCACGCGGCGTCAACGCCATCGATCTGATGCATGAATCCATCGGCCAATTGATTGAGCTGCGCAAAACGCTGCAGGAACGCTACAACAACCCGGCGTTCGCCGTGCCTTACCCGACCATGAACTTCGGCCATATCAACGGCGGCGACGCGGCCAACCGCATCTGCGCCTGCTGTGAGCTGCACCTGGATATCCGCCCGCTGCCCGGCATGACGCTCGACAACATCAACGAGCTGGTGCACCAGGCGCTGGAGCCGGTAAGCCAGCGTTGGCCGGGCCGTCTGACCATCGAGGAGCTGCACGCTTCGGTGCCGGGCTACGAGTGCCCGACCGATCACCGTATGGTGGCGGTGATTGAGGAACTGTTGGGCACCCGCACCCAGGTAGTCAACTACTGCACCGAGGCGCCGTTTGTTCAACAGGTGTGCCCGACGCTGGTGCTGGGCCCGGGTTCAATCAACCAGGCGCATCAGCCGGACGAATACATAGATACGGCGTTTATCGAGCCGACCCGCAAACTGCTGGGGCAACTGGTCGATCATTTTTGCCAGCAGTAACCCTTACAGTAATCAGGGGAATCATCGTATGATTCCCCCTACCTCTGAATAAGTATAAAAAGGCTGAAATAAGCCAGACTGATAACCGGCGCGCAGTAATTAAATTTCAGAGAATGCGCCGATTTTGATGTTTTTTTGCTAAAAATAGTGTCAATTGACGATTGGACAGGAAAACGGCGTAATGAAACAGGCGGTCTGCGCCTGACGCGTGAAATTTACTTACAAGATAAAAATCATACAGAACTGGGTCAGGGGTTATATGAACGAACAATATTCGGCAATGCGAAGTAATGTCAGTATGCTCGGCAAATTGCTCGGCGATACCATCAAAGAAGCGCTGGGTGAGCATATTCTCGACCGCGTTGAAACTATCCGTAAGCTTTCCAAATCTTCACGCGCCGGCAACGAAGCGCACCGCCAGGAACTGCTCACCACCCTGCAGAACCTGTCCAACGACGAGCTGCTGCCGGTGGCGCGCGCCTTTAGCCAGTTCCTTAACCTGACCAACGTCGCCGAGCAGTACCACAGCATCTCCCCCAATGGCGAAGCCGCCAGCAACCCGGAAGCGCTGGCGCAGCTGTTTACCCGGCTGAAAGACAAGAAACTCAGCACCAAAGAGCTGCAAAACGCCGTGTCCCAGCTTTCCATCGAGCTGGTGCTGACCGCGCACCCGACCGAAATCACCCGCCGCACCCTGATCCACAAGCTGGTGGAGGTCAACACCTGCCTGAGCCAGCTCGACCATAACGACCTGGCCGACTACGAACGCAACAAAATCATGCGCCGTCTGCGTCAGCTGGTGGCCCAATCCTGGCACACCGACGAAATCCGCAAGCACCGCCCTTCGCCTGTCGACGAAGCCAAGTGGGGCTTCGCGGTGGTGGAAAACAGCCTGTGGGAAGGCGTGCCGGCCTTCCTGCGTGAATTCAACGAGCAGTTGGAAAACTCCATCGACTACAGCCTGCCGGTGGAAGCCGTGCCGGTGCGCTTCACCTCCTGGATGGGCGGCGACCGCGACGGCAACCCGAACGTGACCGCCGAGATCACCCGCCACGTGCTGTTGCTCAGCCGCTGGAAGGCCTGCGATCTGTTCACCCGCGATATCCAGGTGCTGGTGTCTGAACTGTCGATGACCGAATGCACGCCGGAGCTGCGCGCCCTTGCCGGCGGCGACGACGTGCAGGAACCGTACCGCGAAATCATGAAGCAGCTGCGCAGCCAGTTGATCAACACGCAGGCCTATCTGGAAGGCCGCCTGAAGGGCGAGCGCGTATTGAAACCGCACGACCTGCTGGTGAACAACGAGCAGCTGTGGGAACCGCTGTTCGCCTGCTATCAGTCGCTGCAGGCCTGCGGCATGAGCATCATCGCCAACGGTCAGCTGCTGGATACCCTGCGCCGCGTACGCTGCTTCGGCGTGCCGCTGGTGCGCATCGACGTGCGCCAGGAAAGCACCCGCCATACCGAAGCCATCGCCGAGCTCACCCGCTATCTGGGGCTGGGCGATTACGAAAGCTGGTCGGAAGCCGATAAACAGGCGTTCCTGATCCGCGAACTGAACTCCAAACGCCCGCTGGTGCCGCTGAAATGGGAACCGAGCGCCGACACCCAGGAAGTGCTGGAAACCTGCCGGGTGATCGCCGAAGCGCCGCAGGGCTCGATCGCCGCCTACGTGATCTCGATGGCGCGTACGCCTTCCGACGTGCTGGCGGTGCATCTGCTGTTGAAAGAGGCCGGTTGCCCGTTCGCGCTGCCGGTCGCCCCGCTGTTCGAAACCCTCGACGACCTGAACAACGCCGACGATGTGATGACCCAATTGCTGAGCATCGACTGGTACCGCGGTTTCATTCAGGGCAAACAAATGGTGATGATCGGCTATTCCGACTCGGCGAAAGACGCCGGCGTGATGGCGGCATCCTGGGCGCAGTACCGCGCACAGGACGCGCTGATCAAAACCTGCGAGAAAGCCGGCGTGGCGCTGACGCTGTTCCACGGCCGCGGCGGCTCCATCGGCCGCGGCGGCGCGCCTGCACATGCGGCGCTGCTGTCGCAGCCGCCGGGCAGCCTGAAAGGCGGCCTGCGCGTCACCGAACAGGGCGAGATGATCCGCTTCAAGTTCGGCCTGCCGGAGGTCACCATCAGCAGCCTGGCGCTGTATACCGGCGCCATCCTGGAAGCCAACCTGCTGCCGCCGCCGGAACCGAAGAAAGAGTGGCGCACGCTGATGGACGAACTGTCGGACACCTCCTGCCAGATGTATCGCGGCTACGTGCGTGAGAACCCGGACTTCGTGCCTTACTTCCGCGCCGCCACGCCGGAACTGGAGCTGGGTAAACTGCCTCTGGGCTCGCGCCCGGCCAAGCGCAAACCGAACGGCGGCGTAGAAAGCCTGCGCGCCATTCCCTGGATCTTCGCCTGGACCCAGAACCGCCTGATGCTGCCGGCCTGGCTCGGTGCCGGCGCAGGCCTGCAGGAAGCGGTAAAAGCCGGCAAGCAGCCGGAACTGGAGGCGATGTGCCGCGACTGGCCATTCTTCTCCACCCGCATCGCCATGCTGGAAATGGTGTTCGCCAAAGCCGACCTGTGGCTGGCGGAATACTACGATCAGCGCCTGGTCGACCAATCGCTGTGGCCATTGGGCCAGCAGCTGCGCGATCAGCTGGAAAGCGACATCAAGGTGGTGCTGACCATCGCCAACGACGCGCACCTGATGGAAGATCTGCCGTGGATCGCCGAATCCATCGCACTGCGCAACGTCTACACCGACCCGCTGAACGTGCTGCAGGCGGAGCTGTTGCACCGCTCACGCCAGCAGGAACACCCGGACGCCCGCGTCGAGCAGGCGCTGATGGTCACCATCGCCGGCGTCGCCGCCGGGATGCGCAACACCGGCTAGGCCGCGCAATACGGCTCCCGTTCACCGGGGCCGTTGCTTTTCAAACAAAAAGGGCGCTGTGGTAACACAGCGCCCTCGTCGTCTATTCGTCAGTCCTATCAGGCAATCGCCGCCGGCCGCACACCCAGGGTGTGGCAAATCGCATAGCTCATTTCGGCGCGGTTCAGCGTGTAGAAGTGGAAGTCTTTCACCCCTTCACGGCTGAGGATCTTCACCATATCCATGGCGATGTTGGCGCCGACCATCTTGCGGGTCTCCGCATCGTCGTCCAGGCCTTCGAACATGCTGGTCATCCAGCTCGGCACCCGCACGTTGGTCATAGTGGCGAAGCGCTGCAGCTGTTTGAAGTTCGATACCGGCAGAATGCCCGGCACTATCTCCACGTCGATGCCGGCGGTCACGCAGCGGTCGCGGAAACGCAGGTAGCTTTCCACATCGAAGAAGAACTGGGTGATGGCGCGGTTGGCGCCGGCGTCGATTTTACGCTTCAGGTTGATCAGGTCAGCCTGGGCGCTTTTCGCCTCCGGGTGCACTTCCGGGTAGGCGGCGACGGAAATATCGAAATCACCGACGTCTTTCAGCAGCGCCACCAGATCGGTGGCGTACATTTCCGGCTTGCCGCCGTCCGGCGGCAGGTCGCCGCGCAGCGCCACGATATGGCGGATACCGCTGTTCCAGTAGTCGGTGGCGATATCGCGCAGCTGAGCCGGCGTGGCGTCGATGCAGGTCAGGTGCGGTGCGGCGTCCAGGCCGGTGCGATCCTTGATCCCCTTGATGATGCTGTGGGTGCGATCGCGTTCGCCGGAGTTGGCGCCGTAGGTCACAGAAACGAACTTGGGTTTGAGGCTGCTCAGACGATCGATCGACTGCCACAGAGTGTCTTCCATCTCGCTGGTGCGCGGCGGGAAGAACTCGAATGATACGTTAATCTGGCCGTGCAACTCCGCCAGACTCTGATTCAGCGCTTCCCGCTGGTTTGCGTGGAAAAAACTCATACCCTGCCCGCCTCTTGTCGATCACTGTTTTGCTTGTTTTAATAAGCGTCTATACGTTTAGACGTCTAGATAGAAAATGCCGTATGTTGACTAAAGAGTCAACAGGAAAGTGAGGGTAATAAGATGATTAATCCTCACCCGTTAAGAGAAAGAATTTCATGATGGCAACTGGAGGTAATTATGGCAGGAAAAACGAAGGGGCGCGGTGAGGCGCGCCCCGGGAAAATTAAAGCAGCTGCGCCAGGCGGTTAAGATCCGACTGGATCGCTCCGGCAGTCACGTCGCGGCCGGCGCCCGGCCCGCGAATGACCAGGGGGTTATCGCGATACCAACGGCTTTCGATAGCGAACACGTTGTCGCACGGCAGCAACGAAGCCAGAGGGTGCTCGGGGCGCACCGCTTCCACGCCGACCCGCGCCTTGCCGTTGGCGTCGAAACGCGCCACGTGGCGCAGCACCAACCCCATTTCACTCGCGGCCTCGAAGCGTTGCTGCATCTGCTGGTTTAGCGCATCGCCGTTCTCGAAGAACTGATCGACCGAACCTTGCTCGCAGCCCGCCGGCACCAAAGACTCAACCCGTACCTGATTAGGCTCGATGTCATAGCCCGCTTCGCGCGCCAGGATCACCAGCTTGCGCATCACGTCCTGGCCGGACAAATCGACCCGCGGATCCGGCTCGGTCAACCCCTGTTGCCAGGCCTGATCCACCAAATCGGTGAAAGGCACGGTGCCGTCGTACTGCAGGAACAGCCAGGACAGCGTGCCGGAGAAAATGCCGCTGATCGCCAAAATGCTGTCGCCGCTGTCGCGCAGATCGCGCACCGTGTGGTTGACCGGCAGGCCGGCGCCGACGGTGGCGTTATACAGCCAGTGGCGGCCGGTTTTGGCGAAGGCGTCGCGGATTTGGCGATAGGTATCGCCGCATGAGGCCCCGGCCAACTTGTTGGCGCTGATGACATGGAAGCCGTAGCTGGCGAAGTCCAGATACTGCTCGGCCAGGTTTTCGCTGGCGGTAACGTCGAGCACCACCAGATCGTCAAACGGATGCGCGCGCATCCACAGGAACAGCGACTCTTCGTCCAGCTCCTGCGCCTCTTCTTCAAAGAACGCCAGCGCGCGGCTGGCGTCCAGCCCGTCGTAATTCAGCAGGCTGCGGCGGCTGTCCACCACCCCCGCCAGGCTGAACTCAAAGCCGCTGCGGGCGGAAATGTTCTTTTGCTCGCGGGCAAACAGCTCCAGCCAGCGCGAACCGATGTTGCCCTTGCCGAACAGCACCAGGCCAATGCGTTTTTCCGCGCGGAACAGGCTCTGGTGCAGGCCCTGGATCAACAGCGCGGTCGGGCCCTGACGCAGCACCGCCACCAGGCTGATGCCGTCTTCCGCCTGCCAGATAAACTCCACCGGCTGATCTTTCAATTGCTGATAGAAGCGGTGGCTGTGCAGCGGGTTCTTGCATACGCCCGCCCCCACCAGCGCCACCAGCGCCAGGCTTTCCCGCAGCTGCAGCTCACCCGGCAGCCCGGCATCCTGCAAGATGCGCAACGCGCTGCCGGCCACTTCGGAGGTGTAGCACAGCTGCACCAGGCTGCGGTCCGGGTGAATACCCACCGCCAGCGGTTTGATCTGCGCGCGCTTCAGCACCAGATCCAACTCTTTTTGCGCCAGCTTGAAATCATGCTGGCCGGCCACGCGCAGTTCGATCAGGCAAACGTCGTCGTGGCTGGTGACAATCTTGGCGCCGGTGCCGGAGGCCAGCACGCGCTCGATGCGCGTCGAACCCTGTTCAGGCTGGTAGCTGCAGCGCAACTGCAAATCGATATCGCTGCCGGAAACCGGCTGCAGGGTGCGGGTGTGCAACACCGGCGCCGCCAGGCGCGCCAGCTCGCTGGCCTCGTCCAGCCGCAGCAGCGGCAGCAGGCAGGCGTCCTTCACCTTGCGCGGATCGGCGCTGTAGACCCCGGCCACGTCGCTCCAGATGGTCACGCGCTCGGCACCGGCCAATGCGCCGATTTGGGTCGCGGAATAGTCGCTGCCGTTACGCCCCAACAGCACGGTTTCACCGGCGTCGTTGCGTGAAATAAAGCCGGTCACCACCAGACGCTTGCCCGGGTGCTGAGCCAGCAGCTGTTGCAGCAGCGGGTAAGAACGGCCCTCGTCCACCTGCGGCTGCGCGGCGCGCTCCGCACGCAGAAAGTCGCGCGCATCGAGCCAGGCCGCCTGCATGTCCAACTGATTGAGCACCGCCGCCATCAGCCGCGCCGACCAGATCTCGCCGTGCCCCACCACCTCGGCGTAGCAAACGTCGTCAACCTTGTCGTCCAGCAATACCGCCAGGCGTTCCAGATCCTGAATGAACTGAGCGATCAGCGGCTCCGCGCTCTCCGGCGGCAACAGGCCGCCGATCAATTCGCTGTGATAACGGCGCAGCGCTTGCTGCACCTGATGCGCAGAGAGGCGATCGCTCTGGCTGAGCTTCAGCCAGCTGATCAATTGGTTGGTGGTGCTGCCGGCGGCCGACACCACCATCATGTCGCCCGGCTGGCTATATTCGGCCATGATCCCGGCCACACGCAGATAACACTTCACGTCCGCCAGGCTGCTGCCGCCAAACTTGTGCAGTTGACGCCCGCTCACCGGCCCTGCTACCGCAATTGCATTCATGCTTACCTCGTAGCCGCCGCCTGGAAAGCGCGTTCCAGATCGGCAATCAAATCTTCACTGTCTTCAATACCCACGGAAATGCGCAGCAGGCTCTCGGAGATGCCGGCCGCCGCCCGCGCTTCCGCCGCCATACCGGCGTGGGTCATGGTCGCCGCATGCGAGATCAGGCTTTCTACGCCGCCCAGCGATTCTGCCAGAGTAAATAGCTCAAGGGCAGAGAGAAAACGGCGCAGCAACGCTTCATCACCGTCCAGTTCAAAACTCAGCATCGCACCAAAGCCACGCTGCTGCCGGCGGGCGATCTCATGCCCCGGGTTTTCCGGCAGGGAAGGATGATACAGCTTTTTCACCAGCGGTTGCTGCTGTAAATAACTGACAATCGCCTCGGCGTTTTGTTGCGCCGCCTTGATGCGCGGCGACAGGGTGCGCATGCCGCGCAGCAGCAGATAACTGTCGAACGCGCCGCCGGTCACGCCGATATTGTTGGCCCACCAGGCCAGCTCGACCACCAGCGCCGGATCTTTGGCGATCACCGCCCCGGCCACCACGTCTGAATGGCCGTTGAGGTATTTGGTACAGGAATGGACCACCAGATCGGCGCCCAGTTCGATCGGTTGCTGCAGCGCCGGGCTGAGGAAGGTGTTGTCCACTACCGTCAGCGCGCCCGCCGCGTGGGCGGCGCCGCAGATGGCGGCAATATCCACCACCCGCAGCAGCGGGTTGCTTGGGCTTTCGATCAGCACCAGCTTGGGTTTTTGTGCCAATGCCTGCTGCAGCGCTTCCTCATTCCCCTGATCGACGAACAGCACCCGGTAGGCGCCGCGCTTGCTCAGGCTGTCGAACAAGCGGTAGCTGCCGCCGTAGCAGTCGTGCGGCGCCACCAGCAGATCGCCGGGCTTCAGCAGCACGGTAGTCACCAGATGGATAGCCGACATCCCGCTACCGGTCATCACCGCCCCCGCCCCGCCTTCCAGTTCCGCCAAGGCGCGTTGCACCACGTCGCGCGTCGGGTTGCCGCGGCGCGAATAGTCATGGGCTCGGGGTTGGTTGAAGTCGGTAAAGTTATAGGTGCTGGACAGGTGGATCGGCGGAACAACGCAGCCGTACTGTTCGTCGTCGTTCAGGCCGCTGCGTACGGCAATCGTGGCTGGTTTACGCGTCATAGGATCGCTCGGCTCTCGGGAGGTCGGTGAATGAGGCCTAAAGATTAATCGCTGCGACTATAGACGTCAATACATCTGGACATCTAAACTTCTTTGCGTATAGATTGAGCAACGGCGCAATACCCGCTAAAATTATGCCAGTTTGACATGACGATAAGATGTTAACCGGAAATGCATAGGCGGAGTCTATTGAACCTTGGCATTCAGTGACCCTGGTCGCGTAAAATTGACATTTATTTAGTGAGAACAGTGAAGATCGGGCATAATTGGCCGGTTTTTAGAATTTTGTAATTTTTCTGACAAATTTAAGGTGTCCCATGGCTGAGTGGAACGGCGAGTATGTCAGCCCTTACGCTGAACACGGTAAAAAAAGCGAGCAAGTAAAAAAAATCACGGTATCCATTCCGCTGAAGGTCCTGAAAATCCTCACCGACGAACGGACCCGTCGCCAGGTGAACAACCTGCGCCACGCCACCAACAGCGAATTGCTGTGCGAAGCGTTCCTGCATGCCTTTACCGGCCAGCCGCTGCCGAACGATGAAGACCTGCGCAAAGAACGCAGCGACGAGATCCCGGAAGCCGCAAAAGTGCTGATGCGCGAACTGGGTGTCGATCCCGATACCTGGGAATATTAAGCGCCGGCCTGCGAACGCAGGCGGCAGAAACGAAAAAAGGCGCCGAAGGCGCCTTTTTCATCTGGCAATAAGAAATCTTATTTCTTAGCGCCTGGTACGCTGAAACGCTTGTTGAAGCGGTCAACGCGACCACCGGTAGCAACGTCACGCTGCTTGCCGGTGTAGAACGGGTGGCATTCGCCACAAACGTCCAGGTTCAGATCGTGACCCACGGTAGAGCGGATTTTGATCACGTTACCGCAAGAGCAGTTAGCAGTAACTTCTTCGTATTTTGGGTGGATACCTTGTTTCATGGGAAACCTCAGTTAAGGCCGTGTCGCTATCCAGCCCTGTTTCGCCAGACACCACACGTGGTTGATAATAGAATTTGGTATCGAATTATACCAAAGGCGGCAAATTATACAGAATTAAAAGTGCCGCGCAATCGGAACCGTACATTTGCCGGCGCGCCGTGTAAACTGATGGACTCTTTTTTTTCACTCTGGATGACCCCATGCCCGTTGTTCACGTTGCTTTGCCGGTACCCCTCGCCCGCACCTTCGACTATCTGCTGCCGCCAGGCCCGCAGCCGGTGGCCGGCGCGCGCGTTTGCGTGCCCTGGGGCAAGCAGCGGGCGATCGGCATCGTCACCGGCTGCAGCGACACCAGCGAACTGCCGCTCGAAAAGCTGAAACCGATAGACAGCGTTCTCGACCAGGCCTCGCTGTTCTCCCCCAGCCTGTGGCGCATCCTGCGCTGGGCCAGCGATTACTACCATTACCCCATCGGCGAAGTGCTGTTCCATGCGCTGCCGATCCTGCTGCGGCAAGGCAAACCGGCCGAAGCCGCGCCGCTGTGGCAGTGGTTCGCCACCGAACAGGGCCGCGCCACGCCGCCGGAAAGCCTGAAACGTGCCCCCAAGCAGCAGCAGGCGTTGGCGGCGTTGCTGCAGCGCCCGGTCTATCGCCACCAGGTGAGCCAGCTCGAGCTGACGGAAAGCGCCCTGCAGGCGCTGCGCGCGAAAGGGTTGATCGATTTGCGCTCACAGCTCGCCGCCACCCAGGACTGGCGCCCTCATTTCGCCGTACTGGGCGAACGGCTGCGGCTGAACACCGAGCAGGCCACCGCGGTGGGGGCCATCAGAAGCGAGGACGAGCAGTTCGCCGCCTGGCTGCTGGCCGGGGTGACCGGCTCCGGCAAGACCGAGGTCTACCTCAGCGTGCTGGAGAACATTCTGGCCAAAGGGCGGCAGGCGCTGGTGCTGGTGCCGGAAATAGGCCTGACGCCGCAGACCATCGCCCGCTTCCGCGAACGCTTTAACGCGCCGGTGGACGTGCTGCACTCCGGGTTGAACGACAGCGAGCGGCTGGCGGTATGGCTGCGCGCCCGCAGCGGCGAGGCCGCTATCGTTATCGGTACCCGCTCGGCGCTGTTCACCCCGTTCCAGCGGCTGGGGGTAATCATCATCGACGAAGAACACGACAGCTCTTATAAACAGCAGGAAGGTTGGCGCTACCACGCCCGCGATCTGGCGGTGTTCCGCGCCCGGGAAGAAAACATCCCGATGGTGATGGGGTCCGCCACCCCGGCGCTGGAAACGCTGCACAACGTGCAATTGGGCAAATACCGTCAACTCAAGCTCACCCAGCGCGCCGGCAACGCCAAGCCGGCGGCGCAGCACCTGATCGATCTGAAGGGCCTGCCGCTGAAGGTCGGCCTGTCGCAGCCGTTGCTGAAAAGCATGCAGCACCATTTGAAGGCCGGCAATCAGGTGATGCTGTTCCTTAACCGCCGCGGCTACGCCCCGGCGCTGCTGTGCCATGAGTGCGGCTGGATCGCCGAATGCCAGCGCTGCGACCACTACTACACCTTCCACCAAAACCAGCGCCAGCTACGCTGCCACCACTGCGACAGCCAGCGGCCGGTGCCGCACCAGTGCCCGCAGTGCGGCTCGACGCACCTGGTCTCGGTCGGCGTCGGCACCGAACAGCTGGAGAACGAGCTGGCGCCGCTGTTCCCGGAAACGCCAATCACCCGCATCGACCGCGACACCACCAGCCGCAAGGGATCGCTGGAACAGCACCTGGCGGATATCCACCGCGGCGAATCGCGCATTCTGATCGGCACCCAGATGCTGGCGAAGGGTCACCACTTTCCGGACGTCACCCTGGTGGCGCTGCTGGACGTCGACGGCGCGCTGTTTTCCGCCGACTTCCGCTCCGCCGAACGCTTCGCCCAGCTGTATACCCAGGTTTCCGGGCGCGCCGGCCGGGCGGGCAAGCAGGGCGAGGTGCTGTTGCAAACCCACCATCCTGAGCATCCGCTGCTGCAAATTTTGCTGCAACAAGGTTACGACGCCTTCGCCAAACAGACGCTGGCGGAGCGCAATAGCGTATTCCTGCCGCCGTACACCAGCCACATCATCGTGCGTTCGGAAGACCACGATAACCAGCAGGCGCCGCAGTTCCTGCAGCAGCTGCGCAACCTGTTGGAGGCCAGCCCGCTGAAGGATGACGCGCTGTGGGTGATGGGTCCGGTGCCGGCGCTGCAGTCCAAACGCGGCGGCCGCTTCCGCTGGCAACTGCTGTTGCAGCACCCTTCACGGCGAGTCTTGCAGCAGTTAATGAAGAGTTCGCTGCCGCTGATCGGCACCCTGCCGCAGGCGCGCAAGGTGAAATGGACGCTGGACGTCGATCCGATAGACAGCTGATCCCAGAAAAGTCTGATTCAAGTGCTGCAATGCAAACGTTTACCCTTGAAATTGCGAGCGAACGCTAAAAAACCTTCTCAAGTCACACTTTTTATGCAAATTAGGTAACAAAGGCGGCACATATTCTGTTTAGAATGTCCGCTAAGGTAAATTTTGCCGCTGGAAAGCGGCGGCGGCCAAAATGTTCAAACGCGGATGGCGCTAAACGATAACAACACCACCGCACGCCAGACATTGTGAGCAAACAGCAGTAGTCGCGTTGGCATGGGGCTGACGCAAGGAGAAAGGCGTTGGAACACAAGAAAGAATTATCCATGGCGACCATGAAAGACGTCGCCGAAATGGCGGGCGTTTCAACGGCTACCGTATCGCGCGCGCTGATGAATCCGGAAAAGGTGTCAACGCCGACGCGCCAGAAAGTGGAACAGGCCGTTTTGGCCGTGGGTTATTCTCCTCATGCCTTATCACGCAATATCAAGCGCAACGAGTCTCGCACTATCCTGGTGATCGTTCCCGACATTTGCGATCCCTTTTTTGCCGATGTGATCCAGGGGATCGAGCAAACCGCCGCACAGCAGGGCTATCTGGTGCTGATCGGCGACTGCGCGCAGCAAAATCAGCAGGAGCGCACCTTCGTCAATCTGATCATCACCAAACAGATCGACGGCATGCTGCTGCTGGGCTCCAACCTGCCGTTCGACGCCAGCAAGGAAGAGCAGCGCAATCTGCCGCCGATGGTGATGGCCAACGAGTTTGCTCCCGAGCTGGAACTGCCGACGGTGCATATCGATAACCTGACCGCGGCCTTCGAAGCCGTACATTATTTGCATCAGCTGGGCCACAAGCAGATCGCCTGCGTCGCCGGGCCGGAGCAGATGCCGCTGAGCCATTATCGGCTGCAGGGTTACATTCAGGCGCTACGCCGTAATGGCATTAGCGTCGAAAGCAGCTATATTACCCGGGGTGATTTTACTTACGAAGCCGGCGCTCAGGCGCTGGCGGCGTTGATGGCCCAGCCGAAACCGCCGACGGCCGTCTTCTGCCATAGCGACGTGATGGCGATCGGCGTGTTGTCGCAGGCGAAGAAAATGGGTCTGCGGGTGCCGCAAGACCTGTCCATCGTCGGTTTTGACGACATCAAACTGGCGCAGTATTGCGATCCGCCGTTAACCACGGTGGCGCAACCGCGTTACCAGATTGGCCAACAGGCGATGCTGCTGCTGTTAGAGCAGCTGCACGGGCAAACGGTGGCAAGCGGCTCGCGGCTGTTGGACAGCGAGTTGATTATCAGAGGCAGCACGGCTGCCCCTAAACGCTAGTCAAATATTTTAGGGTTCAGTAACATGACGGACTTATCCCCTCATCAGGACACAGCGGAATAATAGTGGCACAAAAAGACTATGTAAGCCGTGGGCGCGCAGCAGGAGCTAAGCGCAAAACCCCCAGCCGTAAAAAACGCAGTTCTCCGAAGGTTTCCAAAACCGTGCTGGCGCTGGCCGCCGCACTGCTGGTTGTCTTTATCGGTGGCCTCTATTTCATTACGCACAACAAGCCGGACGACGCGCCGCTGCTGCCTGCGCACGGCAATCGCCCAGGCAACGGCCTGCCGCCGAAACCGGAAGAGCGCTGGCGTTACATCAAAGAGCTGGAGAATCGCCAGATTGGCGTGCAGACCCCGACCGAACCTACGGCCGGCGGTGAAGTGAACTCCAAAACCCAGCTGACCGCCGAACAGCGCCAACTGCTGGAGCAAATGCAGGCCGATATGCAACAGCGCCCAACGCAGCTGAATGAAGTGCCGTACAACGACCCTTCACAGGCCGCCGCGCGCAGCAATAGCCGCCAGCAGCAGATGCAGCAACAGCAGATGCAGCAACAGGTTCAGCAACAGCAGCAGGTCGCTCAGCCGCGCAATCCGTTCAACAACGGCGCGACCACCGCGCCGGTGCAGCAGCACCAGCCGGCGGCTCAACCGAAGCCGGCCGCGCCGAAACCGGTCACCCCACCGCCAGTGCAGGTGAAACAGCCGGAGCCTAAGCCGCAGCCGAAACCTGAGGCCAAGCCTGAAGTGAAGCAGGAAGCCAAACCGGAAGCGAAGCAAGAAACGGCCAAGCAGGAGACCAAGCCTGAGTCCAAACAGAAATGGATGGTGCAGTGCGGTTCATTCCGCGCCGCCGATCAGGCCGAATCCGTGCGGGCGCGCCTGGCGTTTGAAGGTATCGAAAGCCGCATTACCGCCGGCGGCGGCTGGAATCGCGTAGTCCTCGGCCCATACAGCAGCCGCGCAACCGCGGACAAAACCCTTTCGCGCCTGAAGGGCGTTGGCATGTCGAGTTGCATTCCCCTCTCCGTTGGGGGTTGAAAAGCGTCAATCCCCCCCCATCTATACTCTCAATATGCCTCGTAGCCTCTGCGCAAGCAGGGGCCGCGAGGGCTTCTTTCCGTCTTCAACGAGGGTTTGCTCGTGACAACAATTGTAAGCGTACGCCGCAACGGCCAGGTAGTGATCGGTGGCGATGGCCAGGCTACCCTGGGCAACACGGTGATGAAGGGCAACGTCAAGAAAGTGCGTCGCCTGTATAACGACAAAGTGATTGCCGGATTCGCCGGCGGCACTGCGGATGCCTTCACGCTGTTCGAGCTGTTTGAGCGCAAGCTGGAAATGCATCAGGGCCACCTGGTGAAAGCCGCCGTCGAACTGGCGAAAGACTGGCGCACCGACCGCATGCTGCGCAAACTCGAGGCGCTGCTGGCCGTCGCCGACGAGCACTCCTCGCTGATCATCACCGGCAACGGTGACGTCATTCAGCCGGAGAACGATTTGATTGCCATCGGCTCCGGCGGCCCTTATGCCCAGGCCGCTGCCCGTGCGATGTTGGAAAATACCGAGCTGAGCGCCCGCGAGATCGTTGATAAGTCTCTCAACATCGCCGGCGACATCTGTATTTACACCAACCACTTCCACACCATCGAAGAATTGCCTTCCAAAGCGTAAGGATCGAATACCATGTCTGAAATGACTCCGCGCGAGATCGTCAGCGAACTGGACAGCTACATCATCGGCCAAAACAAGGCCAAACGCGCTGTCGCCATTGCCCTGCGCAACCGCTGGCGCCGGATGCAGCTCAACGAGATGCTGCGTCACGAAGTGACACCGAAAAACATTCTGATGATCGGCCCGACCGGCGTCGGTAAAACCGAAATCGCCCGCCGCCTGGCGAAGTTGGCCAACGCGCCTTTCATCAAGGTTGAAGCCACCAAGTTCACCGAAGTGGGCTACGTGGGTAAAGAAGTGGACTCCATCATCCGCGATCTGACCGACGCCGCCATCAAAATGGTGCGCATGCAGTCGATCGAGAAAAACCGCAACCGCGCCGAAGAGCTGGCCGAAGAGCGCATTCTCGACGTGCTGATCCCGCCGGCCAAGAACAACTGGGGCCAGCCGGAAGAGCATCAGGAACCTTCGGCCGCCCGCCAGGCGTTCCGCAAGAAACTGCGTGAAGGCCAGCTGGACGACAAAGAGATCGAAATCGACCTGGCCGCCGCGCCGATGGGCGTGGAAATCATGGCGCCTCCCGGCATGGAAGAAATGACCAACCAGCTGCAGTCGATGTTCCAGAACCTGGGCGGCCAGAAGCAGAAACCGCGTAAAGTGAAGATCAAAGAGGCTTTCAAGCTGCTGGTGGAAGAAGAAGCCGCCAAGCTGGTGAACCCGGAAGAGCTGAAAGAACAGGCGATCGAAGCGGTTGAGCAGCACGGCATCGTGTTTATCGATGAGATCGACAAAATCTGTAAGCGCGGCGGCCAGAGCTCCGGCCCAGACGTGTCACGCGAAGGCGTGCAGCGCGACCTGCTGCCGCTGGTGGAAGGCTGCACCGTGTCCACCAAGCACGGCATGGTGAAAACCGATCACATCCTGTTCATCGCCTCAGGCGCGTTCCAGACCGCCAATCCGTCGGATCTGATCCCGGAGCTGCAGGGCCGCCTGCCGATCCGCGTTGAGCTGCAGGCGCTGACCACCGAAGATTTCGAGCGCATCCTGACCGAGCCGAGCGCCTCGCTGACCGAACAGTACAAAGCGCTGATGGGCACCGAAGGCGTCAATATCGAGTTCACCGCCGACGGTATCCGCCGCATCGCCGAAGCCGCATGGCAGGTTAACGAAAGCACCGAAAATATCGGCGCGCGCCGTCTGCACACCGTGCTGGAACGTCTGATGGAAGATATTTCCTACGATGCGAGTGAAATTAACGGCCAATCCATTACAATTGATGCGGATTACGTACGTAGTCATCTGGATGAACTGGTTGCGGATGAAGATTTGAGTCGTTTTATCCTATAATCGCTCTATCACTGTCCTGTCAGTCATCTGTGTGGGAGGCCTTGCCTCCCACAATTATTTATAACAGACACAGCAACTTACTGACAGAAGCGAAACATGAGCTCATCAACCGCTACCACCCCGATCACCGCCTGGCTGGAAAGTTTACGCCTCCGCACCCTGCCGCTGGCTTTCGCCTCCATCGTGGTCGGCTCAGCGATCGCCGCCTGGCACGGCAGCCTGAAACCCGGCGTAGCCTTGCTGGCGCTGCTGACCGCCGGCCTGCTGCAGATCCTCTCCAACCTGGCTAACGACTATGGCGATGCGGTAAAAGGCAGCGACAAAGAAGACCGCATCGGGCCGTTGCGCGGCATGCAAAAAGGCATGATCACCCAGGCGCAGATGAAACGGGCGCTGGTGGTGACGGTGGGGTTGATAGCCCTCGCCGGCGGTGCGCTGATCGCCGTCGCCTGCGAGCAGCCCAGCGACGTGATAGGCTTCCTGGTGCTGGGCGGGCTGTCGATCGTCGCCGCCATCACCTATACCGTCGGCACCAGACCCTATGGCTATCTGGGGTTGGGCGACATTTCGGTGCTGGTGTTCTTCGGCTGGCTGAGCGTGGCGGGCACCTACTATCTGCAAACCCACACCTTCGACAGCGTGGTGATGCTGCCGGCCACCGCCTGCGGGTTGTTGGCCACGGCAGTACTCAACATCAATAACCTGCGCGATATCGAAAGCGATCGCGAAAACGGCAAAAATACCCTGGCGGTGCGGCTCGGCCCGCACAACGCGCGCGTCTACCATGCGTTGCTGCTGGGCGGCGCCGTGCTGTGCTTTGCGCTATTCACGCTGTTCAACCTGCACAGCCCATGGGGCTGGCTGTTCGTACTGGCGATCCCGCTGCTGGTCCGCCATGCCCTGCGCGTGCTGCGCGACCCGACGCCGGTCGGCATGCGGCCGATGCTGGAGCACATGGTCAAGGCGGCGTTGCTGGCCAACCTGCTGTTCGCCATCGGCGTTGCGCTCAGTTAAAAAGTGATGATTTTGCCAACAGGGCGAATAAAGGGATATACTGGTTATTCCAGCGGCAAACAGACGTAAAATCCTATGAAATACGATACTTCCGAACTTTGCGACATCTATCATGAAGAGGTGAACGTTGTTGAACCTCTATTCTCCAATTTTGGCGGGCGTACTTCATTTGGCGGGCAGATCACTACGGTGAAATGCTTCGAGGATAACGGCCTGTTGTTCGACCTGCTTGAAGAAAACGGCCGCGGCCGGGTGCTGTTGATCGACGGCGGCGGTTCGGTGCGTCGCGCGCTGATCAACGCCGAACTGGCGCGCCTGGCGGCCCAGAACGAATGGGAAGGCATCGTGGTATACGGTGCGGTGCGGCAGGTGGACGATCTGGAAGAGCTCGACATCGGCATTCAGGCGATGGCGGCGATCCCGGTCGGCGCGGTCAGCGAAGGCGTGGGTGAGAGCGATATCCGCGTTAACTTCGGTGGCGTCACCTTCTTCTCCGGCGACCACCTGTACGCCGACAACACCGGTATTATCCTTTCCGAAGATCCGCTCGACATCGAGTAATCCTCAGCAATGAAAAAGGGCGCCTCAGGCGCCCTTTTTCATTGCTGCAAGGCGGTAGGGAATCAGACCTCTTCCATCTTGCCCAGCAGTGCGCGCAGGCGATCTTGCCATACGTGCTGCTCTTCTTTCAGCTGCTGGTTCTCACGCACCAAAGACTCATGGTTGCCGGAGGCCGCCTGAACTTCCTGCGACAGCGTGTTGTTTTTGTCTTTCAGCTCTTCAATTTCCATCTGCAACAAAGTGATGGTATCAATCGCCTGCTGAACTTTTGCTTCCAATTTCTCAAATACTTCAAATGACATTCTTCAGTCCCCTCATGATAGCAAGGCGTACATCTATAGGTAACGGCCGCAACGTCTGTTGCAACTGCTGCGAATATGCATCGCGCCAAGTGACACACGCTTTTATTGAAAATAACGCGCCTGTCTCGATAAAACGCTTCTTTCGATAAAAACGATTGTAAGTAGCCTGTCCCCGACTGTCTAGCAACATACCGGCTCATCGCGCAGTCTGTTGCAATTTTCCCGCCGCCGCCATCAGCAAAAACTGAAAATGCCTGCGCCCTTCGCCGGTGAGTTGTTAACAACCTGCGGGCAAAGCACTGGTCAGATCACAGTTTTATGGCTCAGAAAGAACACCAAACGACGCGAAATCGCTCAATTTTATGACGGGGCACACACATTTTGATTTCGCTATTTCTCGTTTATGTTCGTTAACGATAAATTTACATCACGTCCTCATTCAATAATTGGACGAGATGAAAAAAACTGTACCCATAGGCCAGGCAGATACCCAAGCTTGAGCCTATAAACCTATAACCGCCGTTTTGCAGGACAACAACATTATGAGCCAAACCACCAGTCCGACATTAAAAGGCCAGTGCATCGCGGAGTTTCTCGGCACCGGTCTGCTGATCTTCTTTGGCGTAGGCTGCGTTGCCGCGTTGAAACTGGCGGGCGCCAGCTTCGGCCAGTGGGAAATCAGCATCATTTGGGGCCTGGGCGTCGCCATGGCCATTTATCTGACCGCGGCTATCTCAGGTGCGCACCTCAACCCGGCGGTCACCCTCGCCCTGTGGCTGTTCGCCTGCTTTGACGGTCGCAAGGTGCTGCCTTACATCCTGGCGCAAATCGCCGGCGCCTTCTGCGCGGCAGCCCTGGTTTACGGGCTGTATTACAACCTGTTCTTCGATTTCGAAGCGGCACACCATATGGTGCGCGGCAGCAACGAAAGCCTCGATCTGGCCGGCATTTTCTCCACCTACCCTAATCCGCATATCTCCGTCGGCCAGGCCTTCCTGGTGGAAACGGTGATCACCGCCATTCTGATGTGCCTGATCCTGGCGCTGACCGACGACGGCAACGGCATTCCGCGCGGCCCGCTGGCGCCACTGCTGATCGGCATTCTGATTGCCGTCATCGGCGCCTCTATGGGACCATTGACCGGCTTTGCGTTGAACCCGGCGCGCGACTTCGGCCCTAAACTGTTCGCCTATCTGGCCGGCTGGGGCAAAGTGGCCTTTACCGGCGCACGCGATATCCCCTATTTCCTGGTGCCGATCTTTGGCCCAATCATCGGCGCAGGCCTGGGTGCCTTCGGCTACCGCGCGCTGATTGGCCGCCATCTGCCTTGCGACGTCTGCGTAACGGAAGAAGAATCCGCCGCCAAGACCCAGCAGCGCAAAGCGTGATTGGTGCAGTTTTAAACGGTTAACAACAGCAGGATTAAGATCATGACAGTAGAAAAAAAATACATTGTCGCCCTCGACCAGGGGACCACCAGCTCTCGCGCCGTCGTGCTCGATCACGACGCCAACATCGTCGCGGTGTCGCAGCGTGAATTCACGCAGATTTACCCGAAAGCCGGCTGGGTTGAACACGATCCGATGGAGATCTGGTCATCGCAAAGCTCCACGCTGGTAGAAGTGCTGGCGAAGGCCGATATCAACTCCGATCAGATCGCCGGCATCGGCATCACCAACCAGCGCGAAACCACCATCGTCTGGGAAAAAGAGACCGGCAAGCCCATCTACAACGCCATCGTCTGGCAGTGCCGCCGCACTGCCGAGATCTGCGAGAAACTCAAACGCGACGGCCTGGAAGAATACATTCGCCACAATACCGGCCTGGTGGTTGACCCGTACTTCTCCGGCACCAAGGTCAAGTGGATCCTGGACAACGTGGAAGGCGCCCGCGACCGCGCCAAGCGCGGCGAACTGCTGTTCGGCACCGTCGACACCTGGCTGGTGTGGAAAATGACCCAGGGGCGGGTGCATGTGACCGATTACACCAACGCCTCGCGCACCATGATGTTCAACATCCATGAGCTGGACTGGGACGAACGCATGCTGGAAGTGCTGGATATCCCGCGCGCCATGTTGCCGAAGGTATGCCCTTCTTCAGAAGTGTACGGCCAGACCAACATCGGCGGTAAGGGAGGTACCCGTATTCCTATCGCCGGCATCGCCGGGGACCAGCAGGCGGCGCTGTACGGCCAGCTGTGCGTTCAGCCGGGTATGGCGAAGAACACTTACGGCACCGGCTGCTTCCTGCTGATGAACACCGGCAAGGAAGCGGTGCGCTCCAAGAACGGCTTGCTGACCACCATCGCCTGTGGCCCGCGCGGCGAAGTGAACTACGCGCTGGAAGGGGCGGTGTTCATCGGCGGCGCATCCATCCAGTGGCTGCGCGATGAGCTGAAGCTGATCAGCGACGCCGCCGACTCCGAATACTTCGCCACCAAGGTGAAAGACAGCAACGGCGTCTACGTGGTGCCGGCCTTCACCGGCCTGGGCGCGCCTTACTGGGACCCGTATGCTCGCGGCGCCATCTTCGGCCTGACCCGCGGCGCCAACAGCAACCACATCATCCGCGCTACGCTGGAGTCGATCGCTTATCAGACCCGCGACGTGCTGGACGCCATGCAGGCAGACGCCAACACTCGCCTGCAATCGCTGCGCGTGGACGGCGGTGCGGTCGCCAACAACTTCCTGATGCAGTTCCAGTCCGACATCCTCGGCACCCGCGTAGAGCGCCCTGAAGTGCGCGAATCGACGGCGCTGGGCGCCGCCTTCCTGGCGGGCCTGGCCATCGGCTACTGGAACGATCTGGATGAGGTGAAGAGCAAGGCGGTTATCGAGCGCGAGTTCCGCCCGAGCATCGAAACCACCGAGCGCAACTACCGCTACAGCGGCTGGAAAAAAGCGGTCGCCCGTGCGCAGGCGTGGGAAGATCACGAGTAAGCCCGACCTGCTGCGTCACTCCAATAAGCGCTGCCTGCGGGCGGCGCTTTTTTTTTTGCCCCGCCCCGCTGCTGCCGCGCTGTGATAAACTTTGCCGATATTTTCTTCCCTTTCTCACAGACAGGTTTTGCCATGAAACGTGAATTAGCCATCGAATTCTCCCGCGTTACCGAAGCCGCCGCGCTGGCGGGCTACAAATGGCTGGGGCGCGGCGATAAAAACGCCGCCGACGGCGCCGCGGTCCACGCCATGCGCATCATGCTCAATAAAGTGGATATCGATGGCCGCATCGTGATCGGCGAAGGTGAAATCGACGAAGCGCCGATGCTGTATATCGGCGAGCAGGTCGGCAGCGGCCAGGGCGATGCGGTGGATATCGCGGTCGATCCGATCGAAGGCACCCGCATGACCGCCATGGGGCAGTCCAACGCGCTGGCGGTGCTGGCGGTGGGCGATCGCGGCACTTTCCTGCACGCGCCGGACATGTATATGGAAAAGCTGGTGGTCGGCCCGGCGGCGCGCGGCGCCATCGATCTCAACCTGCCGCTGGCGGAGAACCTGAAGAACGTCGCCGCGCGCCTCGGTAAACCGCTGAGCCAGCTGACGGTGATCGTGCTGGCCAAGCCGCGCCATGACGGCGTGATTGCGCAGATGCAGCAGCTCGGCGTGCGGGTGTTCGCCATCCCGGACGGCGACGTAGCCGCCTCCATCCTCACCTGCATGCCGGAAAGCGAAGTCGACGTGATGTATGGCGTCGGCGGCGCGCCGGAAGGGGTGATTTCCGCCGCGGTGATCCGCGCGCTGGACGGCGACATGCAGGCGCGCCTGCTGCCGCGCCATCAGGTGAAGGGCGACAGCGCCGAGAACCGCCGCATCGGTGAAGAAGAACTGGCGCGCTGCCGGGAGATGGGCATTGAAGCCGGCAAGGTGCTGCCGATGGACCAGATGGCGCGCAACGATAACGTCATTTTCTCCGCCACCGGCATCACCAAGGGCGACCTGCTGGACGGCATCAGCCGTCAGGGCAATATGGCCACCACCGAAACCCTGCTGATCCGCGGCAAGTCGCGCACCATCCGCCGCATCCGCTCGACCCACTATCTGGACCGCAAGGATCCGGCGCTGCATGAGTTCCTGCTGTAATTAAACAGGGCGCCGAGGGCGCCCTGTTTTTTTATGCGGTGTGTCCCTGATGCTGCATCCGGTTGGACAGCGGCCACCAGCACAGCAAAATCAGCAGCGCCATCGCGAACATCAGCAGGCCCAGGCTAAACTGCCCGGTCTGCGGCAGCATGGCGGAAAGCCAGGTCGCCAGGCCGGAGCCCATGTTCTGCATGCCGCCGACCAGTGCGCCCGCAGCGCCCGCCAGATAAGGGAACGGCTCCATCGCCCCGGTGGTGGCCAACGGAAACAGCATGCCGGCGCCGAAGAAGAACAGCGCCGCCGGCACGATCAGCGTCCAGATATTCATCACCCCGAACCAGCCCGGGATCCACATCATCAGCCCCGCCAACAGGCAGCTGATCACCGAGTGCCACATCAGGCCGTGGAAGGTCTTGCCGTCGCGCCCGGCGTACCAGGCGCCGAAGAACGCCGCCGGGATCGGCAGGATAAACAGAATGCTGACCGTCAGACCGCTCAGCCCCAGCACGCCGCCCATCAGTACGCCGCAGCTGGCCTCAAACACCGCGATGCCCGCCAGCGCGCCGATCAACATCACCAGGTAACAGCTGAAGGTGCTGTCCGTCAGCAGTTGGCGGAAGCTGGCCAGCATGCGGCGCTTTTCCGTCAACGCCGGCCGGGTTTCCGGCAGCCAGCGGAGCATGGCGAAGGCGACCCCTGCGCACAGCGCCAGCAGGAAGGCATAGCAGGCGCGCCAACCAAACACCATCGCCAGCGCGCCACCAATCACCGGCGCCAACAGCGGGCTGACCAGAATGCCCATATTCAGCAGGCTGTTGGCGTAGCGCAGCGCGGTGCCGGCATACAGATCGCGCGGCATGGTGCGCGCCATCACGCCCGCCACGCCGGTGCCCATGCCCTGGATGGCGCTGGCGGCCACCAGCATCGTCAGGTTGCTGGACAACAACGCGCCCAACGCGCCGACCAGAAATATCATCATGCCCGCCAGGATCACCGGCCGGCGGCCGATGCGGTCCGACAACGGGCCGTAAATCAGCTGGGAAAAGCCGTAGGTCATCAGATAGGCCGCCATCACGCGCTGCACCGCGCCGGTACGAACCGACAAGTCGTGCGCGATATCGGCAATAACGGGAACATAAATGGTTTGCGCCATCTGGCCGACGGCCACCAACAGGATAAGCATCACCAACAGGTGAAAGTTTTCAATTTTTCTCATTATCTTCGTTAACGTTTCAACTCGTCACAGCGTCCCGGTATGGCCGTTGAAGCAGCCAGAACGGCGAGCAGCCCTCTATGGCGGCATAAGCTAACAAATCTGATTTTTTTAGCGAGTTTCAGGAAGATATTGATCCAGGTCACACTGGCAGCAAACGCAACCAGCCTCGTAAATTAAACTGTACGTCTGGCGCAACGAGGCAAAAAAACCGCGCCGACAGTAGTTTGGCTTTAGCATTTAATCGATAATTATTTTCATCAACTTGAAATAAAATAACACCATAGGGATTTGGTTCATGAAAACACCAGAGCTGATTTTATTGCAGTTAGAGAGTCTTGGCCCGCAGTCGGCCAAAATGCTGGCGGATCGTCTGGACATTACGCCGATGGGCATTCGACAGCATCTGCAATCCCTGGAAAAACGTGAGCTGGTTTGTTACGAGGAGTCGCGCATCAAGGTTGGCCGCCCTACGCGCTACTGGTCTTTGACCCATCAGGGTTACGCCAGCATCGCCGCCAGCGAGCACCGGCCGCCAACGCACGCACAGCTGTTCGGCAACGAAGGCCTGGCGCCGCTGCTCTGCGCGCGCGCAGACAGGCTGTACCAGCGCTACGCCGACGCGTTGGCCGCCGAGGCCAGCCATCTGGATAAACTCGCCCGCCTGGTGCGCCTGCGGCAACATGACGGCTATATGGCCGAGCTGGTGGAACATCCGCAGGGCGTGTTGCTGGTAGAGAACCACTGCCCGATTGGCGTGGCGGCCGCCTCTTGCAGCAGCCTGTGCAATGCGGAACTGCAGCTGTTTCACCGCCTGTTGGGCAACGGCTACCAGATAGATCGCATGGCGCATGCCATCTCCGGCTCACGACATTGTGCTTATTTGATTCGACCACGGGAGCTTTAGAGTATGGCTGAATGGGTTAACGGCAAGGTTACACAGGTGGAACAATGGACTGACGGGTTGTTCAGCATCACCGTCAATGCGCCTGTCGATCCCTTTACCGCCGGGCAGTTTGCCAAACTGGCGCTGGAAATCGACGGCGAGCGCGTGCAGCGCGCCTATTCCTACGTCAACGCCCCCAGCGATCCCAACCTGGAGTTTTATCTGGTTACCGTGCCCGAAGGCAAACTGAGCCCAAGGCTCAATCAGCTGCGGCCCGGTTCGGAGGTGATGATCACCAAAGAGGCCGCCGGTTTCTTCGTGCTGGACGAAGTGCCCGAATGTGAAACGCTGTGGATGCTGGCGACCGGCACCGCCATCGGCCCTTACCTTTCCATCCTGCAGGAAGGTATCGGGTTGGACCGCTTCAAAAACCTGGTGCTGGTGCATGCCGCCCGTTTTGCGCGCGATCTGAGCTACCTGCCTCTGATGCAGCAACTGCAGCAGCGCTACAATGGCAAGCTGCGCATTCAGACCGTCGTCAGCCGCGAAGAGGCGGCCGGCTCACTGACCGGGCGCGTGCCGGCGCTGATCGAAGATGGCCGCCTGGAGGCGGCGATAGGTTTGACCATCAACGCCGAAACCGACCACGTGATGCTGTGCGGCAACCCGCAGATGGTGCGGGATACCCAGCAAACCCTGAAGGACCAGCGCCAGATGCGCAAGCACCTGCGCCGCAAACCCGGCCATATCACCAGCGAACACTACTGGTAACCCCGCAGGCTTATCGAGCGCGGAACTTCACCGGTTCGGCCTCCGGGCCGAACTTGTTATCGCCGGGGGTGCCGACAAAGGCGCCCAAATCAATCAGCATCATCACGATAATCAGCGTCGGAATGAAACGCCCGACGCCCCATTGCCAGAGCGGCGCCAGCATCTGCCAGTTGCCGGCCGCCAGCATCCATGCCAGGATCAGCAACAGCGCCCACCAACCGGCCTTGTTGCGATCGTGCAGACGCTTGACCAACACCGCCGCCGTCGGCCACAGCAGCGCCACGATAAAGAATGCGATCGACTGAATCGCCACCAGCTGATAATTCGCCAGCGTAAAGGCCGCCGCCATCAGCACCAGCCAGGCGCCTATCCAGATCCAGAAGTCACGCCGCCCGATGCGACCCTTAAAAGAAAAACACCACTGCTGTAACGTCATCGATTCCTGCGCTCTAAGCCTGCCCATATTCTGCGCCGCAGTGTAACATAGACGCCGTCGGGCCGAGATTTCCGCCCCGCATTACGCGGCACGCCGCACAGCTTTTCCTTCAGCGAGCCGATGAGGGTCCGGGATCTTTGACAACGCCCCCCGCTTATCGCTTTAATCGGAGCCATCTTTGTTATTGATGCCATGCGCCATGCTGAGAAAAATCACCGCCATTGCCTGCCTGCTGCTGGCGACCGCCAGCGCCTGGGCCGATCCGCCGGATGCCGCCACTGCGACACCCGCAGCCCCCTACCTGCTGGCCGGGGCGCCAACTTTCGATCTGACGGTGGTGAAATTCCGCGAAAAATATAACCGCGACAACCCGGCGCTGCCGATTGGCGAATTTCGCGCCATCGCGGCCGCCGAAGACGACTCGCCGCTGCTGACCCGCGCCGCCAGCAAGCTCAACGAGAACCTGTATGCCTCCACCGCGCTGGAAAAAGGCACCGGCAAAATCAAAACGCTGCAGATAACCCACCTGCCGCTGCAGCAAAGCGCCGAAGAAAAGGCCGCGCGCGCCATCGCCATCAGCTATATGGCGGCGCTGATGCGCCAGTTTGAACCGGCGCTGACGGTGGAGCAAAGCCAAAGCAAAGTCACCAACCTGCTGGAAAAAGGCAAAGGTTCGCGCTTTTACCAGCGGCAGGTCGGCGCCATTCGCTATGTGGTGTCGGACAACGGCGATAAAGGGGTAACCTTCGCGGTTGAACCGGTTAAGCTGGCGCTATCCGAGCCTTAGCGGCACGGCATTTAATGACGAAAAGCAAAGCCTTCGCGCTTAATCATCTCTATACTGTTGGGCAGGTAAACTGCCGGTCCGGCAGTTGTCATTTCGACTCTCGCGTTCCCTTGTTGGAGGAAAAAACATGCGTCATCCATTAGTTATGGGTAACTGGAAACTCAACGGCAGCACCCACATGGTCAACGAACTGATCGCCGGCCTGCGCCATGAGCTGAGCAGCGTTGACGGTTGTGGCGTCGCTATCGCACCGCCGGTAATGTACCTGGATCAGGCCAAGCACGCGTTGGCCGGCAGCCGCATCGCCCTGGGCGCGCAGAACGTGGACATCAACCTGTCCGGCGCCTTCACCGGTGAAGTTTCCGCCAACATGCTGAAAGACGTCGGCGCCCAATACATCATCATCGGCCACTCCGAACGCCGCACCTACCACAAAGAAACCGACGAAGCGATCGCCGAGAAATTCGCCGTGCTGAAAGAAGCCGGTCTGATCCCAGTGCTGTGCATCGGTGAAACCGAAGCAGAAAACGAAGCCGGTAAAACCGAAGAAGTTTGCGCACGCCAGATCGACGCCGTTCTGAAAACCCTGGGCGCGCCGGCCATGAAAGGCACAGTGATCGCCTATGAACCCGTTTGGGCCATCGGCACCGGCAAGTCAGCCACCCCAGCGCAGGCTCAGGCCGTGCACAAATTTATCCGCGATCACATCGCCAAACACGATGCGGCCGTCGCCGCTGAAGTGATCATCCAGTACGGCGGTTCGGTTAACGACAAAAACGCCGCAGAGCTGTTCGCTCAGCCGGACATCGACGGCGCGCTGGTTGGCGGCGCATCGCTGAAAGCCGACGCTTTCGCCGTGATCGTCAAAGCCGCTGCCGCGGCGAAAAAAGCCTGATTTCATTCGGCTTGCCCATAAAAAAACCCCGGCTCGCCGGGGTTTTTTATCGCCGCTAAACGGGATCAGCGCTTGCTTATCTCATCGAACACGCCGCCAGTGGCGAAGTGCACCTTCTGCGCCTCGGTCCAGCCACCGAAGGTATCATCCACCGTAAACAGCTTCAGTTTCGGGAACTGTTCGGCAAACTTGGCGGCAACGGCCGGATCGCGCGGGCGGTAGTAGTTCTTCGCGGCGATGGTCTGCCCTTCCGGCGTGTACAGGTACTTCAGGTAAGCCGTAGCCACATCGCGGGTCCCGCGCTTATCCACCACCTTGTCCACCACCGAGACGGTGGGTTCGGCCAGAATGGATTCGCTCGGAGTGATAATTTCGAACTTATCCTTGCCCAGCTCTTTTTCCGCCAGCAGCGCTTCGTTTTCCCAGGCGATCAGCACGTCGCCGATCCCGCGCTCAACGAAGGTATTGGTCGCGCCGCGCGCGCCGGAATCCAGCACCTCGACGTTCTTGTACAGGCTCTTCACGAAGTCCTGCGCCTTGGCTTTGTCGTTGTTATTGTGGTGCAGGGCATAGCCCCAGGCCGCCAGATAGTTCCAGCGCGCACCGCCGGAGGTTTTCGGGTTCGGCGTAATCACCGAAACGCCCGATTTAATCAGATCTGGCCAGTCATGAATTTGCTTCGGGTTACCTTTGCGCACCAGGAACACGATGGTTGAGGTGTAAGGCGCCGAGTTGTCCGGCAGACGTTTGATCCAGTCCTTGTCGATGCGCCCGCGCTCGGCGATGGCATCCACGTCGTAGGCCAGCGCCAGCGTCACCACGTCGGCCTCGATGCCGTTAATCACCGACGTCGCCTGCTTGCCGGAGCCGCCGTGCGACTGGCGCACCGTGACCTTATCGCCGGTTTGCTGCTGCCAATGCTTGCTGAACGCGGTGTTATATTCCTGATAGAACTCGCGCGTCGGATCGTATGAGACGTTCAGCAGTTGAATATCTTTCGCCATGGCGCCGGACGCCAACAGCACCATTGTCAGACCTACACCCCATTTACGCATCGAAGGCTCTCCCAGAAAATTAAGCGCAACCTCAATCGGTTGATTTAGCATCAGAGCCTGCCAGAAACTTTCCCGGCAATTAAAGAATAAAAAATTTTGGGCTAGACGATTCTGGAATATATCGCCCGCGGGCATAAAAAAAGCCCCCGCTCGCGGAGGCCTTCAGGCTTGGGAACCCATAGCGGATCAGTACAGCTTTTTCGCCGTTTCCAGCCAGTCGCCCTTGAACGGGCGCTTCATGTTCTCGATGGCGTCGATGATATCGTGGTGCACCATCTTCTCGTTCTGGATGCCGACGCAGCGGCCACCGTAGCCCTGCAGCAGCAGTTCGATGGCATATGCGCCCATGCGGGACGCCAGGATGCGATCGTAAGCGACCGGCGAACCGCCGCGCTGAATGTGGCCCAGCACGGTCGCGCGGGTTTCGCGCTTGGTTTCCTGCTCGATGTGGCGCGCCAGCTCATCGATATCGCAGATGTGCTCGGTGATCGCCACGATGGCGTGCTTTTTGCCCTTGGCGATGCCGGCCTTGATTTCGCACACCAAATCTTCGCGGTTGAACTCGATTTCAGGCAGTACGATGAACTCGCAGCCGCCGGCAATGGCCGCCGCCAGCGTCAGGTCGCCGCAGTAACGGCCCATCACTTCGACGATCGAGATGCGTTGATGTGAGGATGAGGTGTCGCGCAGGCGGTCGATCGCCTCCACCACGGTTTCCAACGCGGTGAAGTAACCGATGGTGTAGTCGGTGCCGGCTACGTCGTTATCGATAGTGCCCGGCAAACCGATGCAAGGGAAGCCTTCTTCCGTCAGGCGTTTGGCGCCCATGTAGGAACCGTCGCCGCCGATCACCACCAGCGCATCGATGCCGCGGTTTTTCAGGTTTTCAATCGCCTTGGCGCGCACGTTTTCATCCCTGAACTCCGGGAAACGCGCCGAACCGAGGAAGGTGCCGCCGCGATTGATCATGTCAGACACGCTGTAGCGGTCCAGCTTCTCCATGCGATCTTCGTACAAGCCAAGGTAGCCATCGTAAATACCAAAAACTTCCAGACCTTCCGAAAGTGCAGCACGCACAACGCCGCGGATCGCAGCGTTCATACCCGGCGAATCACCGCCACTCGTCAGTACACCGATTTTCTTGATCATGACTACCTCTGAACTGTAGATGCAATTTCTTAAGAATTCTGTCTTCGCCGATTACCTTGGAACCTCTCCGGCTGCAGAAAACCAGCTTTAGGGCTTTATTGCTGGATATTATATCAAAAACACCCAGCTGAATTGATTCAAGTCACGCAATATAGCGGTAAAAAAACCGCATGGCACGCTGAGCTAACTCAAACATTTGTTATAACGCTTTGCGCGTTACGCCTCGATCTGATTATAGCTCCCAATGCCCCCGGCGGCCCGGCGGCACCACGGAACAGGGATCCTGGTGGATGATGACGTCTGCCCCCGGGAAACGATGCAATAATGCCTGCTCCACCTGCTCCGCCAAACTATGCGCCTGCCGCAGCGGTAATGAGTCTTCCATCTCCAGATGCAGCTGGATGAAGCGCGTCGGGCCCGATTGGCGGGTGCGCAGGTCATGCGCGCCTTTCACTCCCGGCCAGGAGGACACCACCTCGATAATCGCCTGGCGCTCCTCATCCGGCAGCGCCCGATCCAGCAGCGACTGCACCGCCTCATAGCCCATGCGCAGCGCGCTGTAGAGGATGTAAACGCCAATCCCCAAAGCGAACAGCGCGTCCGCCCGTTGAAAGCCATACCAGCTTAGCCCAAGAGCGATAAGAATAGCACCATTCATCATGACATCTGACTGATAATGCAGCATATCTGCCCTCACCGCCTGGCTGCGCGTTTTTCTTACCACCCAGCGCTGGTAGGTGACCAGGATCAGCGTGCTGATCAGCGCCACCACAGTGACGGCGATGCCGACGCCGGGATCGCGCAGCGTTTGCGGGGTGTAGAGGTGTTGGAAGCCGGTAAGAAACAGAAACAGCGCGGAGCCGGAAATAAACATGCTTTGCGCCAGCGCCGCCAGCGATTCGGCCTTGCCGTGGCCAAAGGTGTGCTCTTCGTCGGCCGGCTGCAGCGAATATCGCACTACCAGCAGGTTGGTCAGGGAGGCGGCGATATCGACCAACGAATCCACCAGCGCCGCCAGCAGGCTGACCGAGCCGGTGTGATACCAGGCGATAATCTTTATCAACAGAAGCATGGATGCCAGCGCGGTGGCGGCGAGCGCGGCGGACTTCACCAGGCGCGCATATTGCTGTTCCATAACGAACCCCGGTTAAACGTGAGGCGCTCAGTATAGCGGAATGTCAGGCAAAAAAAGCCCCGCCATCATGGCGGGGAAGACAGGGATGGTGTCTATGGCAAGGAAAAACAGGGGACTACTCAGTCGTACTCAACTTCTGGGCAGAAGTTTGCTGCAAACCAGAAATCTGTTGCTCCATCTGCTGCATGCGCTGCTGATGTTTCTGGTCTAAAACACTTTTTTGCTGCGGCGTCAGCAGGTTATACATTTGGTTGCGTACCCGGGCCATTTCGACCTGGCGCTTAACCTGTTGCTGGGCCATTTTCTCCGCCTGGTCATAAACGGCGGTTTCATCAAATTTGTCTGCGGTCACCAGTTTATGCATGGCTTCCATTTCAGCTACAGTGACACCAGGCAAATCATGGCGGGCCTGGCGCATCAAATCGCGCATTTGCTGTCGCTGCTGTTCGGTCAGGCTGACACCGTCAAACATGTGGTGTTGGCCAGGTGTTCTGGTCATCGCGTCGTTGCCGGGAGTCTGAGCAGTTTCCGATGTAGTATCGGCAGCGAAGGCGGCGGTAGAACCTATTGCCAGCATTGATGCCATAACTAATGCGGTCACCTTACGCATTTCAACTCCTCGTGCTTTCTCACTTTGCGAATCAACGAGGAGCAGTGTACTGCTGCACCTGCAAACATGCGTCAGTGCATGTAAAACTACGTAAAGTCATGGAATGCCAACAGTTGATGACGTATTTTGCGTCAGGAGGTAAATCACAATGAACAAGATTCTGCTAGTTGACGACGACCGCGAGCTCACCTCGCTGTTAAAAGAACTGCTTGAAATGGAAGGTTTTAATATCGTCGTCGCTTACGATGGCGAGCAGGCGTTGTCGCTGCTGGACAGCTCCATCGATCTGTTGCTGCTCGACATCATGATGCCGAAAAAAAACGGCATCGATACGCTGAAAGAGCTGCGCCAACATCACCAGACGCCGGTCATCATGCTGACCGCCCGCGGCAGCGAATTGGACCGCGTGCTGGGCCTGGAGCTTGGCGCCGATGACTACCTGCCCAAACCTTTCAACGATCGCGAACTGGTCGCACGCATTCGCGCCATATTGCGCCGCTCCAACTGGAGCGAACAGCAGCAGCATGTGGACACCGGCGCGCCGACGCTGGACGTCGACGGCCTGCAGCTGAACCCCGGCCGCCAGGAAGCCAGCTTCGACGGCCAGGTGCTGGATCTGACCGGCACCGAATTCACCCTGCTTTACCTGTTGGCGCAACACCTGGGCCAGGTGGTTTCTCGCGAACTGCTGAGCCAGGAAGTGCTGGGCAAACGCCTGACGCCGTTTGACCGCGCCATCGACATGCACATCTCCAACCTGCGGCGTAAGCTGCCGGACCGCAAAGACGGCCATCCGTGGTTCAAAACCCTGCGCGGCCGCGGTTATCTGATGGTATCTGCAACATGATCAACAGTTTGACGGCACGCATCTTCGCCATTTTCTGGTTCACGTTAGCCCTGGTGCTAATGCTGGTGCTGATGGTGCCCAAGCTCGACTCCCGCCAAATGACCTCGCTGCTGGACAGCGAGCAGCGGCAGGGGCTGATGCTGGAGCAACACGTCGAGGCCGAGTTGCAAAACGATCCGGCCAACGACCTGATGTGGTGGCGGCGGCTGTTCCGCGCCATCGACAAATGGGCCCCGCCGGGCCAGCGCCTGATCCTGGTCACCAGCGAAGGGCGGGTGATTGGCGCGCAGCGCAACGAAATGCAGATCGTGCGCAACTTCATCGGCCAGTCCGACAACTCTGATCACCCGAAGAAGAAAAAATACGGCCGCGTCGAGCTGGTCGGCCCGTTCTCGGTGCGCGACGGCGAAGATAACTACCAGCTGTATCTGATCCGCCCCGCCAACAGCCCGCAATCCGATTTCATCAACCTGATGTTCGACCGGCCGCTGCTGCTGCTGATCGTCACCATGTTGATCAGCGCCCCGCTATTGCTGTGGCTGGCCTGGAGCCTGGCGAAACCGGCGCGCAAGCTGAAAAACGCCGCCGATGACGTAGCGCGCGGCAACCTGAAGCAGCACCCGGAACTGGAGGCCGGCCCGCAAGAGTTCCTGGCCACCGGCGCCAGCTTCAACCAGATGGTTAGCGCGCTGGAACGCATGATGACCGCCCAGCAGCGGCTGATTTCGGACATCTCGCACGAACTGCGCACGCCGCTGACTCGCCTGCAGCTGGCCACTGCGCTGATGCGCCGCCGCCACGGCGAAGGCCATGAGCTGGCACGCATCGAAACCGAAGCCCAGCGGCTGGACTCGATGATCAACGATCTGCTGGTGCTGTCGCGCGGGCAGCAAAAAAGCGAGCTGTCGCGCGAGCAATTGAAGGCCAACGAGCTGTGGGCCGACGTGCTGGACAACGCCGGTTTCGAAGCCGAACAGATGGGCAAACAGCTGGAGATCACCTCCCCTCCTGGCCCCTGGACACTGTTCGGCAACGCCGGCGCTCTGGACAGCGCGCTGGAGAATATCGTGCGCAACGCCCTGCGCTACTCGCACACGCGCATTGCCGTCGCCTTCAGCGCCGATCAGCAGGGCGTCACCATCGTGGTTGACGACGATGGCCCTGGCGTCAGCGAAGAAGACCGCGAGCAGATTTTCCGGCCGTTCTACCGCACCGACGAAGCGCGCGACCGCGAATCCGGCGGCACCGGCCTGGGCCTGGCGATCGTCGAAGCGGCGGTCAACCAGCACCGCGGTTGGGTGAAGGCGGAAGACAGCCCGCTCGGCGGCCTGCGTCTGGTGCTATGGCTGCCGCTGCATCACCAACGCCGATCGGCTAAGACAGAGTAATCAGATTTTGCTATCCTGCGCCCCTCGTTCACGAGGGGCTTTTTACATGCTGAACATCGTTTTATTTGAACCCGAAATTCCACCCAATACCGGCAATATCATCCGCCTGTGCGCCAATACCGGCTTTCAGCTGCATCTGATCGAGCCCCTGGGTTTCCCATGGGACGACAAGCGCCTGCGCCGCGCCGGGCTGGACTACCATGAATTCGCCAGCATTCGCCGGCACGCCGACTACGCCGCCTTTATCGCCAGCGAAAACCCACAGCGGCTGTTCGCACTGACCACCAAGGGCACTCCGGCGCACAGCGCGGTCAGCTATCAGGCCGGCGACTATCTGCTGTTCGGGCCTGAAACCCGCGGGCTGCCCGCCGACATCCTCGACGCGCTGCCGGCGCAGCACAAGATCCGCATCCCGATGCAGGCGCAAAGCCGCAGCATGAACCTGTCGAACGCCGTGGCGGTGGTGGTGTACGAAGCCTGGCGGCAGCTGGACTACGCCGGAGCAGCGATCAAGGCGTAACCGACGGTAACGCGCCATACTGGAAAGATAACCTTCAGGTTCATCTCTTCGGGAATATCGCATGGCCTTCGTCGAGAGCATCGCCACTCAGGCCCGCCGGCTTGAGACTGCGCTGAATCAGGCGCTGCTGCGCCTGCAGAGCGGCACGGACGCCGAAGCATTGCATGACCTGCGCATCAACCTGCGGCGCGTGCGCAGCCTGCTGCGGCCTCTGCGCGGCGCCTCCGGCGTAGCGCGGCTCGACAGCGCCGCCGCCGGCCTGGGGAAGCTCACCACGCCGGTGCGCGATCTGGAAGTGCTGATCGCCGAGCTGGCGCGTCATCAGCTGGATTGGCAGGCCAACGTGCGCAAGACCGAGTTGCAAAACCGTTATGCCTCGTTGGTGTCGGAGCCTCTGCTGCTGAGTTTCCCTCCCCTGTTGCGCGCCTGGCCCAACGCCTTGCTGAAAACCCGCAGGCGGCACCTTAAACGCCGCTTACGGCAGCGCCTGCGGCGACAGGTGCAACGGTTGGCCCGCGCATTGGCCGATCCGGATTACGATCGCCACCGGCTGCGGCTGCTGGTGAAGCGCGTACGCTACGTCGCCGACGCCTACCCCTCGCTCTCCCCCATTGCGCCCGCAGCGGCCGCCAGTCTGAAAGCGGCGCAAAGCGCGCTGGGGGACTGGCACGATCGCTTTGTCTGGTGCCAGTTGGCAGAACACCAGCAGGATCTTTGGCCGCTGTTGCCGCATTGGCAATCGGCGCGCGATGCCGCCCTGAAAGAGGCTGAACGCGCGCTGGCGTCGCTGTCCCCGGCGTTAAAATCGGCGGCGCATCACAATACTGACTAGCGCCGCGGCGGTATGCCTCATCCTGCACCGAAAACTTTCTTTGACGCGGGAGATAATGAGCTATGTTTTGTAGGGGTAATAGACATTCATCATAGGAAACCATATGAAAAAACAACGCTTGTGCGTTGCCACGGCGGTTCTGGCAGCGGGCCTGTTGCTGGCGGGTTGTTCGTCCAAAGTAACGAAAACGGATCAGTACTCCGGCTTCCTGCCGGACTACGGCAAGCTGCAGGAAACCAGCTCGCCAAGCGGCCATAAAACGCTGTGCTGGATCGATCCCAACTTTAAAGAATCCAGTTATCGCGGCGTGTATGTCGCCCCCGTGATTTATTACCCGGCGGCTAAACCCACCGCCCGCGTCAGCCAGCAGACGCTGGATAAAATTAGAAACTATACCGACCAAAGCGTGAGAAAAGCGGTAGCGGAGCGCACCACCCTGTTGGACAGCCCGGCGGGCTCCCGCGTGCTGCTGGCCAAAGTGGCGATTACCGCCGTGTCCGCCGAAGATGAAGATATGAAATTCTATGAAGTGGTGCCGGTGGCGGCGGTGGTAGCCAGCACCATGGCCGCCACCGGCCACCGGACGCAGAACACCACGCTGTTCCTGGAGGCCCAACTGCTCGATCAGGACACCGGCAAAACGGTGCTGGAAGTGGTGCGCAAGAGCTACGGCAAAACCGTCAGCAACGACAGCGCGCCGGTGACGGAGCAGGAAGTGAAAGCGGCGATCGATGAAATGGTCAACGATATCGTCACCTTCCCGAAACAGGGCTAAGCCTTGCCCGGTATCCGGAAAAGCACCGGGGGAGCCTAAGCTCCCCCTGTTTTATCGACCGATTAAATGCCGTCGCCGTATTCGAAGCCGTGGTTGGCGCCGTTGAAGTACTGGTCCATATCCATCGAAGGCGTATCGCTTTCCGGCCGGCCAACGATGCGCGCCGGCACCCCCGCCGCCGTGGTATGCGGCGGCACCGCCTGCAGAACCACAGAGCCGGCGCCGATTTTCGCGCCCTTGCCCACTTCGATATTGCCGAGGATCTTGGCTCCGGCGCCAATCATCACGCCTTCGCGGATTTTCGGGTGGCGATCCCCACTGGTTTTGCCGGTACCGCCCAGGGTGACCGACTGAAGTATGGAGACGTTATTTTCCACCACCGCGGTTTCACCGATCACGATGCCGGTAGCGTGGTCGAGCATAATGCCGCAGCCGATGTTTGCCGCCGGGTGAATATCGACACCGAAAGCGACCGAGATTTGATTTTGCAGATAGATAGCCAACGCCTGGCGGCCCTGCAGCCACAGCCAGTGGCCGATGCGGTAAGCCTGCAGCGCATGGAAGCCTTTCAGGTACAGCAACGGCGTCGAGTATTTGTCTACCGCCGGGTCGCGCAGGCGTACCGCCAAAATATCGCGCGCGGCCGAAACGATCATCTGTTTGTCGGCCAGGTAGGCATCCTCCACCACTTCGCGCACTGCGATGGCGGGCATGATCGGGTTGGCCAGCTTGTTGGCCAGAATATAGCTGAGCGCGCTGCCCAGATTTTCATGCTTGAGCAACGTCGCATGGAAAAAGCTAGCCAGCATCGGTTCACAGTCAGCCAGCGCTCTCGCTTCTGATTTAATGCTATTCCAGACCTGCTCTAACTCTTCTGACGACATCACATTCCTCTCTGCCTTGCCAAACGGGCCGCCTCACTGCGTTTGCGGTAAGGCGGCCCTGTTCAATTGCCAGAATCAGCACGCTGCCCCGGCATATCGTTTTTTTAGGTCACGCGCTATGTTTTTCGTCTTTCCGGGTGCGCCCCAACAGGCTCAACGCCGCTTCGCGGGCATCCTTGTTGCAGTACAGCACCTGATAAATCTGCTCGGTAATCGGCATTTCCACGCCGTGGCGCTGCGCCAGCGCCAACACCTCTTTGGTGTTGCGATAGCCTTCGACCACCTGGCCGATGCTGTCCTGCGCTTCCTGCACGCCTTTGCCTTGCCCCAGCATAATCCCGAAACGGCGGTTGCGTGATTGGTTATCGGTGCAGGTTAACACCAGATCCCCCAGCCCCGCCATGCCCATAAAGGTTGAAGGATCGGCACCCAGCGCAGAACCGAGGCGGCTCATTTCCGCCAACCCACGGGTGATCAGCGCGGTGCGGGCATTGGCGCCAAAGCCGATGCCGTCGGACATGCCGGCGCCGATGGCGATAACGTTCTTCACCGCGCCCCCCAGCTGCACGCCGATAAAATCGGGATTGCTGTAAACGCGGAAGCTTTTGCCGCAGTGCAACAGCTGCTGCAGATCTTCGGCAAACTGGGCGTCGGTCGCCGCCAGCGCAATTGCCGTCGGCAGCCCGGCGGCCAGCTCTTTGGCGAACGTCGGGCCGGAGACCACCGCCAGCGGGATATCGTCGCCCAGCGCTTCACGCGCTACGTCCTGCAGCAACCGGCCGGTTTCCGCCTCCAACCCTTTGGTCGCCCACAAAATGCGCGCGTCGGGGCGCAAATGCGGCTTCAGTTGGCGCAGCACGTCGCCGAATACGTGGCTCGGCACGACCACCAGCACATCGCGGCTGGCGGCCAGCGCGCGCGGCAGATCGGCTTCGAGCAGCAGCGAATCGGGGAAAGGAACGCCGGGGAGGAATGCCTGATTGCAGCGGTCTTGCTGCAGTTTTTGAATTTGCGTGGGGTTATGCCCCCACAGCACCACGGAGTGGCCGTTACGCGCCAGCGTAATGGCTAATGCGGTGCCGTACGAGCCGGCACCGATTACGGTCATTGAAGCATTGACGGTGTTCATCAGGCATCCTGATGTGGTGCGGCACCTTCGCCTTCCGCCTGCTGCTGCAGATAGTTCATGAACAGCGCGTCAAAGTTGACCGGTGCCAGGTTCAGCTGCGGGAATGTACCGCGGGAAACCAGGCTGGTGATGCACTCGCGCGCATACGGGAACAAAATGTTCGGGCAGTATGCGCCCAGGCAATGCGCCAGCTGCGTGCCGTCGATGCCCGCTACGGAGAAGATGCCCGCCTGCTGCACTTCACACAGGAACGCGGTTTCTTCGCCCAGAGACGCCGTCACGGTTACGCGCAGTACAACCTCATACACTTCGTCAGCCAGTTGGCTGGAAGCGGTATCCAGATCAAGTTTAACTTCCGGCTGCCATTCTTGCTGGAAAACCTGCGGCGCGTTCGGCGCTTCGAAGGAAATATCCTTGGTGTAAATGCGCTGAATCTGGAAAGCCATCTCTGTGCTGTTTTGTTCTGACATGTGTGTAATACCCTTGGTTAAACGTCCTTATTGACACTCGGTAAAACGGCGGCTTCCGCTTAAAGCAGCGGATCCAAACCACCACGAGCATCGAGCTCATATAAATCATCGCAGCCGCCGATATGCCGGCCATCGATGAAAATTTGCGGCACGGTGGTGCGCCCGCTGCGTTCGATCATCACTTCGCGCTTGGCGCTATCGCCATCGATGGCGATCTCGTTAAACGCCGCGCCCTTGCTGTTCAGCAACGCCTTGGCGCGATGGCAGAACGGGCAGGTCGCCTTGGTGTAGATATCAATGTTAGCCATGGATTACCACCTCAACTACGTTAAAGAATCACTTACCGCGGACTAAAGGCAGGTTTTCCCCGCTCCATCCGGCGATGCCGTCTTTCAGCGTAGCCACATTTTCGAAACCGGCCTTGTGCAGGTTTTCCGCCGGCTCGCGCGAAGCGGTGCCGTTGGCGCACACCACGATGATCGGCTGCGCTTTGTGCTTTTCCAGCTCGCCCAGGCTGCCGCTTTTGATTTCGCTGGCGGTCAGGTTGATGGCGCTGGCCAGGTGGCCGCGGCGGAAGTCATCGCGGCTGCGGGTATCAACCACAACGGCGTCTTCCTTGTTGATCAGGCGCGTCGCTTCGCCGCGAGAGATCTCTTTGACCTTGGAGAAGCGGCTTTTGAAGGTCATGACGATCACGGCAACCAGCAGGGCAATCCAGGCCAGGCTCAGAATGGGATGCTTGCTAACGAATGGCATAATTTCTTGCAGCATGGGGTGTAACGACTCCCGTCAGTTAAGGGAAAAATAAGTCAAGGCTCCAGAGTATACCTGCCGAGTGCGGCAAATACAGCCAATAAGCAAGCGCTAATGCAGAAACTGCGGGCTACGCTGAGAAATTCTCAGTGTCAGAGCATAAAAGCCTGCGCAGTTCGCCGCAACTTTGATCTCTTTGGGCTATCCGCCACCGGGCAAAGTGTAAAATCAGCCGGTTTTCGAGGGTGAATAGCCCCGCGTCTTGTCAGGGTGCGGCGCTATTCACAACTTAAAAGTTCATAAGAGGTTAATGCAATGTCGAGCAACAAAAAGCCTATGGTGCTGGTGATCCTGGACGGCTACGGCCACCGTGAAGAGCGGCAGGACAACGCCATCCTGAACGCCCGCACGCCGGTGATGGACCGCCTGTGGCAACAGCAGCCGCACCAGCTTATCGCCGCCTCCGGTCTGGACGTCGGCCTGCCGGACGGGCAGATGGGCAATTCGGAGGTGGGCCACGTCAACCTCGGCGCCGGGCGCATCGTTTATCAGGATCTCACCCGTTTGGACAAATCCATCGCCGACGGCGACTTCTTCAGCAACCCAACCCTGAGCGCCGCGGTGGATAAAGCGGTACAGGCCGGCAAGGCGGTGCACATCATGGGCCTGCTGTCGCCGGGCGGCGTTCACAGCCATGAAGAGCATATCCTGGCGATGATCCGGCTGGCCGCCCAGCGTGGCGCCAACATGATTTATCTGCACGCCTTCCTCGACGGCCGCGATACCCCGCCGCGCAGCGCCGAAGCCGCCTTACGGCGCTGCAGCGACGCCTTTGCCGAGTTGGGCGCCGGGCGCATCGCCAGCGTGATTGGCCGCTATTACGCCATGGACCGCGACAACCGCTGGGAGCGGGTGCAGCTGGCCTATGACCTGCTGGCCGAAGCCAAAGGCGAATACGCCGCCGACGGCGCCGTTGCCGCGCTGCAGGCTGCCTACCAGCGCGGTGAGAACGACGAGTTCGTTAAACCGACCGTGATTCGGGCCGCCGGTGAAGCCGACGCCGCGCTGCAGGATGGCGACGCGCTGATCTTTATGAATTTCCGCGCCGACCGCGCACGCCAGATCACCCGCGCCTTCGTCAACGCCGACTTCGACGGCTTCACGCGCGCCAAGGTGGTGAAACTGGGCGATTTCGTGATGCTGACCGAATACGCCGCCGACATCGATACCGCCTGCGCCTACCCGCCGGCCTCGCTGGTCAACACCTTCGGCGAGTGGCTGATGAAGCACGACAAAACCCAGCTGCGCATTTCGGAGACCGAAAAATATGCCCACGTCACCTTCTTCTATAACGGCGGCGTCGAAGCGCCGTTTAAGGGCGAAGACCGCGTGCTGATTAACTCGCCGAAGGTCGCCACCTACGATCTGCAGCCGGAAATGAGCGCCGCGCAGCTGACCGACAAACTGCTGAGCGCCATCAGCAGCGGCAAGTACGACGCCATTATCTGCAACTACCCGAATGGCGACATGGTCGGCCATACCGGTGTCTATGAGGCGGCGGTCAGAGCGGTGGAAACGCTGGACGCCTGCATCGCCCAGGTGGTTGAGGCGGTTAAGGCGGCCGATGGGCAGTTGCTGATCACCGCCGATCACGGCAACGCCGAGCAGATGCGCGACCCGGCCACCGGCCAGGCGCACACCGCCCACACCAGCCTGCCGGTGCCGCTGATTTACGTCGGCAAACCGGCGGTGGCGGTCGGCGGCGGCAAGCTTTCGGACATCGCGCCAACCATGCTGACGCTGATGGGAATGGAAATCCCGAAAGAGATGACTGGTAAGCCGCTGTTCATCGTGGAATAATCCTTCTCCATGAGGGAGAAGGCGTTTTTTGCACTATCAAGGGTAACCCGAAGCGCAAACGCAGGCAGCCAACCGCTGCCTGAACGCACTGCGCCAAGGAAGTTGACCGCCATGTGCGCCAGCGTATTTTGCGCTGGCGTCTTGCTGTTGCCGCTCGCCGGCCAGGCGGCGGAAGACAACAAAACCCAGCTTAAAGACATCCAGCAGAGCATCGCCGAAAAAGAAAAGGCGGTGAAACAGCAGCAGCAGCAGCGCAGCTCGCTGCAGGATCAGCTCAAGCAGCAGGAAAAGACCATCGCTCAGGCCAGCCGCCAACTGCGCGACACCCAGAGCACGCTCAGCCAGCTGGGCAAAGACATTTCCGGCCTGAACGCCTCCATCGCCAAGCTGCAAAAACAGCAAACCACTCAGCAGGATATCCTCGCCAAACAGCTCGACGCCGCCTTCCGCCAGGGGCAGCACAGCGCAGTGCAACTGATCCTCAGCGGTGAAGAGAGCCAGCGCAGTGAACGCATCCTGGCCTATTTCGGTTATCTGAACGAAGCGCGGCAGAAAACCATTGAAGAGCTGAAGCAGACCCGCGCCGAGTTGGCGAAGCAGAAAACCACGCTGATCGCCAAGCAGGGCCAGCAGAAAACCCTGTTGGGCGCACAGCAAACCCAACAGCAGAAGCTGGAACAGGCGCGCGGCGCCCGCAAGAAAACGCTGACGGCGCTGGAAGCCTCGCTGGAGAAAGATCAGCAGCGGCTGGTGGAACTGCGCCAGAACGAAACCCGCATGCGCGACAAGATCGCCCGCGCCGAACGCGAAGCCCGCGCCCGCGCGGAACGCGAAGCGCGTGAAGCCGCCAGGGTGCGCGAGCAGGTGCGCGCCAAGGAACAGCAGGCGAAGAAAACCGGCACCACCTATAAACCAAGCGAGGCCGATCGCTCACTGATGGCCCGCACCGGCGGTCTTGGCCGCCCGTCCGGCCAGGCGATATGGCCGGTTCGCGGCCGCACGTTGCACGGTTTCGGTGAACAGCTGCAGGGTGAGCTGCGCTGGAAGGGCATGGTGATCGAAGCAAGGGAAGGCAGCGAAGTGAAAGCCATCGCCGACGGCCGCGTGTTGCTGGCCGACTGGCTGCAGGGCTACGGCCTGGTGGTGGTGGTTGAGCACGGTAAGGGCGACATGAGCCTGTATGGCTACAACCAGAGCGCGCTGGTCAACGTCGGGGCGCAGGTGCGCGCCGGCCAGCCGATTGCTCTGGTGGGCACCAGCGGCGGTCAGGGAACGCCGTCGCTCTATTTCGAAATTCGCCGCCAGGGTCAGGCGGTTAACCCACTGCCGTGGTTGGGAAGATAGATTTGCGCTATTTCAAAACCCGTACTGCCGTCTTGGCTGGCTGTCTGCTGCAGGTTTATGCCGCGCAGGCAGGGAAACTGTCCATCGTTATCGATGATGTAGGCTACCGCCCGCACGAGGAAAACGCGGTGCTGCAGATGCCGACGGCGATCTCGGTCGCCGTGCTGCCGAATGCGCCCCATGCCCGCCTGATGGCCACTCGCGCTCACAGCCAGGGCCGCGAAGTGCTGATCCACATGCCGATGGCGCCGCTCAGCAAACAGCCGCTGGAGCGCGATACGCTGCAACCCTCCATGAGCAGCGAAGAGGTGCAGCGCATCATCCGCAACGCGGTGAATAACGTGCCTTACGCCGTGGGCATGAATAACCATATGGGCAGCGCCATGACCTCCAGCCTGCCGGGCATGCAGAAGGTGATGGTGGCGCTCGAAAGCTATCGGCTTTATTTCCTCGACAGCATGACCATCGGCAACAGCCAGGCGACCCGCGCCGCGGCGGGCACCGGCGTGAAGGTGATCAAACGCAAGGTGTTCCTCGACGATACCGCCAGCGAAGCCGATATCCGCCGCCAGTTCAACCGCGCGGTCGAATTGGCGCGGCGCAGCGGTTCCGCTATCGCCATCGGCCATCCGCGCCCGGCGACGGTGAAAGTGCTGCAGCAGATGCTGCCGACGCTGCCCGCCGACATCGTGCTGGTCAAGCCCAGCTCGCTATTGAATGAACCGCAGGGCGGCAGCGGCGGCGGCTACGTTCCACCACCGGTCAAACCGCAGAAACCGCAGCCGAAGAATCCGTTCACCGGCGGCATCAAACAGTGCAAGGTCAAACCAGCGAAGGAAAAAGTCAACGCCGGCACCGTGCTGGGCGTGATTGGCGACAGCGTGGCGGCCTCGCCGCCGGCGGCATTCATCAAACGCCAATGGCAGCGCTGGACGCATAGCGGGCAAGACAAACCGAAAGCATAAAAAAAGGGCCGGAATTCCGGCCCTTTTTATCGCTATCGATTAATCCCAGCTGAGTATCACTTTGCCGGATTTGCCGGAGCGCATGGCGTCGAAGCCCTGCTGGAACTCGTCGATCGAGAAGCGGTGCGTGATGATCGGGGTCAAATCCAGGCCAGACTGGATCAGCGCCGCCATCTTGTACCAGGTTTCGAACATTTCACGGCCGTAAATCCCTTTGATGAACAGCCCTTTGAAGATCACCTGGTTCCAGTCGATCGACATGTCCGACGGCGGAATGCCCAACATGGCGATGCGCCCGCCGTGGTTCATCGCATTCAGCAGGGTGCGGAACGCCGGCGGCGCGCCGGACATTTCCAGCCCGACGTCAAACCCTTCGGTCATGCCCAGTTCCGTCATCACGTCGTTCAGGTTTTCTTTGCTGACGTTCACCGCGCGGGTCACGCCCATCTTGCGCGCCAGCTCCAGGCGATATTCGTTGACGTCGGTGATCACCACGTGGCGCGCGCCGACGTGCTTGCACACGGCCGCGGCCATGATGCCGATCGGGCCGGCGCCGGAAACCAGCACGTCTTCGCCGACCAGGTCAAACGACAGTGCGGTGTGCACCGCGTTGCCGAACGGGTCGAAGATCGAGGCCAGCTCGTCGGAGATGTTGTCCGGGATCTTGAAGGCGTTGAACGCCGGGATCACCAGATATTCGGCGAAGCAGCCCGGGCGGTTGACGCCCACGCCGATGGTGTTGCGGCACAGATGGGTGCGGCCGCCGCGGCAGTTGCGGCAATGGCCGCAGGTGATATGGCCCTCACCGGACACGCGATCGCCAAGGCTGAAACCTTTGACTTCCTGCCCGATCGCCACCACTTCACCCACGTATTCGTGGCCGACCACCATCGGAACCGGAATGGTTTTCTGCGACCATTCGTCCCAGTTGTAGATATGCACATCGGTGCCGCAGATCGCGGTTTTGCGGATCTTGATCATGATGTCGTTGTGGCCCAGCTCCGGCTGCGGCACATCGTTCATCCAAATGCCTTCTTCCGCCTTCAATTTTGACAATGCTTTCATGGTTTTACCTTATGCAATAACGCCAAGATCTTTACCGATACGAATAAACGCCTCAACGGCGCGCTCAATTTGCTCCGGGGTGTGGTCTGCGGACATCTGGGTGCGAATGCGCGCCTGGCCTTTCGGCACCACCGGATAGAAGAAACCTGTTACATAAATGCCTTCCTTGAGCAGAGCATTGGCGAAATCCTGCGCCAGCTTGGCTTCACCCAACATCACCGGGATGATGGCGTGATCGGCCCCGGCCAGTTCAAAACCGGCCGCGGTCATTTTTTCGCGGAACAGGCGCGCGTTGGCCCACAGGCGATCGCGCAGCGCATCCCCTTGCTCCAGCAGCTCCAATACTTTGATCGACGCGGCGACGATCGCCGGCGCCAGCGAGTTGGAGAACAGATACGGGCGTGAACGTTGGCGCAGCCACTCCACCACCTCTTTTTTGGCGGCGGTGTAGCCGCCGGAGGCACCGCCCAGCGCCTTGCCCAGGGTGCCGGTAATGATATCGACGCGGCCCATCACTTCGCAGTATTCATGGGTGCCGCGCCCCTGTGCGCCGACAAAGCCAACCGCGTGCGAGTCGTCCACCATGACCAGCGCCTGATATTCGTCCGCCAGATCGCACACCCCTTTCAGGTTGGCGATCACGCCGTCCATCGAGAATACGCCGTCGGTGGCGATCATGATGTGGCGCGCGCCGTCGACCTTGGCCTGCTTCAGCTGCGCGGCCAGCTCGTTCATGTCGTTGTTGGCATAGCGGTAACGCTTAGCCTTGCACAGGCGCACCCCGTCGATGATCGACGCATGGTTCAGCGCGTCGGAGATAATGGCGTCTTCCGGCCCCAGCAGGGTTTCGAACAGCCCGCCGTTGGCATCAAAACAGGAGGAGTACAGGATTGCGTCTTCCATGCCGAGGAAATCCGCTAGCTTCCGCTCCAGCTGCTTATGGCTGTCCTGGGTGCCGCAAATGAAGCGCACCGACGCCATGCCGAAACCGTGGCTGTCCATACCGGCTTTGGCCGCGGCGATCATCGCCGGGTGGTTGGCCAGGCCCAGGTAGTTGTTAGCGCAGAAGTTGATGACATGACGACCGTCGGCAACGGCGATATCCGCCTGCTGCGCCGAAGTGATGATGCGTTCTTCCTTGAACAGCCCTTCGCTGCGGGTGGTGACAAGTTGTTGTTCCAACTGCTGATAAAAAGACGCGGACATTCGGTTATCTCCAGGATTGGCCTATTTCCAACATATTTTACTGATTTGTAACCAAACTGACGAGAATCCGCAGGAGAGAATATGAAAAATGCAGCAGATATCACGGCAAATCACCGCCGTCGTCGGCAATGCGGGATATTCAGAGCCCTTCCGATGTTTGCAGCCACATGAAATGCTATTATAAGCGGCATTAAGCGTGGGGCATTGTGCCCCACCAGGCAGATTAACAGGGGTAACCCAATGATTATCGTCACTGGCGGCGCCGGTATGATTGGCAGCAATATCATTAAAGCACTGAATGATAAGGGATACCGCGATATCCTGGTGGTGGACAACCTGAAAGACGGCACCAAGTTTGTCAACCTGGTCGATCTGGATATCGCCGACTATGTCGATAAAGAAGATTTTATCGCCAGCATCGTGGCCGGCGACGATCTGGGCGAAATCGAGGCGGTATTCCACGAGGGCGCCTGTTCCGCCACCACAGAGTGGGACGGCAAGTACATGATGGACAACAACTATCAGTACTCCAAAGACATCCTGCACTACTGTCTGGACCGCGAAATCCCGTTCCTGTACGCCTCTTCCGCCGCGACCTATGGCGCCCGTGAAGAATTTATCGAAGAACGCCAATATGAAGCGCCGCTGAACGTTTACGGCTACTCCAAGTTCCTGTTCGACCAGTACGTGCGTGAAATTCTGCCTGAGGCGGATTCACAGGTCTGCGGCTTCCGTTACTTCAACGTCTATGGCCCGCGCGAAGGGCACAAAGGCAGCATGGCCAGCGTCGCCTTCCATCTGAACAACCAGATCAATCGCGGCGAAAACCCGAAATTGTTCGCCGGCAGCGAAAACTTCAAGCGCGACTTTATCTACGTCGGCGACGTGGCGGCAGTCAATCTGTGGTTCTGGGAAACCGGCAAATCCGGCATCTTCAACTGCGGTACCGGCCGGGCGGAAAGCTTCCAGGCGGTGGCCGATGCGGTGGTGGACTTCCACCAGAAAGGTGCCGTGGAATCCATCGAGTTCCCGGAAAAGCTGAAAGGCCGCTATCAGGCTTACACCCAGGCCGATCTGACCAAGCTGCGCGCCGCCGGTTACAATGCGCCGTTCAAAACGGTGGCGGAAGGCGTGAAAGAGTACATGGCCTGGTTAAACCGCACCGCATAAGCTGAAGGAATTGACGCTGGGTATGAAAATACTGGTTATCGGCCCTTCATGGGTTGGCGACATGATGATGTCGCAGAGTCTCTACCGCACCCTGAAGGCCGAGCATCCCTCGGCGGAAATCGATGTCATGGCACCGGCCTGGTGCCGCCCATTGCTGGCGCGCATGCCGGAAGTCAACCAGGCGTTGGCGATGCCGCTGGGCCACGGCGCCCTGGCGCTCGGCGAACGCCGGCGTCTCGGCCACAGCTTGCGCGCCAACCGCTACGATCGCGCCTATGTGCTGCCCAACTCGTTCAAGTCGGCGCTGGTGCCCTTCTTCGCACAGGTGCCGCAGCGCACCGGCTGGCGCGGCGAGATGCGCTATGGCCTGCTGAACGACGTTCGCGTGCTCGACAAAGCGGCGTTCCCGCTGATGGTGCAACGCTATGTCGCGCTGGCCTATGACAAAGAACGCATTCAACGCGCCGAGGATCTGCCTCAGCCGTTGCTGTGGCCGCAGCTGCGGGTCAGCGACGAAGAGATCGCCGAAACCACCGCCGCGTTCAACCTCACCGACCATCGGCCGATTATCGGCTTCTGCCCAGGCGCGGAATTCGGCCCCGCCAAGCGCTGGCCGCACTACCACTACGCGGCGCTGGCGCAGATGTTGATCGATCAGGGTTATCAAATCGCGCTGTTCGGCTCGGCGAAGGACCATGAGGCCGGCGAACAGATCCGCAGCGCGCTGCATGAGGACGCCCGCGACTGCTGCATGAACCTGGCCGGAGAAACCCAGCTGGAACAGGCGGTGATCTTGCTCGCCTCCTGCCAGGCGGTGGTCAGTAATGACTCGGGATTAATGCACGTTGCCGCTGCGTTGAATAAGCCCCTGATAGCCTTGTATGGCCCGAGCAGCCCGGATTTCACGCCGCCGTTATCCGATAAGGCCAGGGTGATCCGTTTAATCAGCGGTTACCATAAGGTGCGTAAAGGCGATGCCGATCAGGGCTATCATCAAAGCCTGATCGATATTCAGCCGCAGCAGGTGTTGGAAGCGCTGACGCCGTTACTTGTCGCCAGCGAGGAATAATCATGCAGGTGTTGATTGTAAAAACCTCCTCGATGGGGGACGTGCTCCACACGCTTCCCGCGTTAACCGACGCCATGCAGGCCATTCCCGGCCTCCGTTTCGACTGGGTGGTGGAAGAAGGCTTCAGCCAGATCCCCACCTGGCACCCGGCGGTAGACCGCGTGATCCCGGTGGCGATACGCCGTTGGCGCAAAAACTGGTTTGGCAGCGAGACCCGGCAACAGCGCTGCGATTTCAAACGCGAGGTGCAGCAACGCAACTACGATCTGGTGATCGACGCGCAGGGGTTGATCAAAAGCGCCGCGCTGGTCACCCGAATCGCCAAGGGCAGCAAGCATGGCCAGGACTGCAAAAGCGCCCGCGAGCCCTTCGCCAGCTGGTTTTACAACCACCGCCATGAGATAGACAAGCAACAGCACGCGGTGGAACGCACCCGCGAGCTGTTCGCCAAAAGCCTGGGCTACGGCAAACCGGCAAGCGTGGGCGATTACGCCATCGCCGCGCGGTTTCTCAGCCAACCGCCGGCAGACGCCGGGCAATATCTGGTGTTTTTGCACGCCACCACGCGTGACGACAAACACTGGCCGGAACAAAACTGGCGCGATCTGCTTGAGCTGACGGCGAACAGCGGGCTGAAGGTCAAACTGCCGTGGGGCGCCGAACATGAGCGCCAGCGCGCGCTGCGGCTGGCGGAAGGCTTCGCGCACGTTGAAGTGCTGCCGAAGCTCAGCCTGCAGCAGGTAGCCGAGGTGCTGGCCGGCGCCAAAGGGGTAGTTTCGGTCGATACCGGCCTTAGCCACCTCACCGCCGCGCTCGACAAACCGAACGTCACGCTGTTTGGCCCGACCGATCCCGGGCTGATCGGCGGCTATGGTAAGAATCAGCACGTCTGCCGCCCTGAACAGAGCAACAATATGGCGGATATCCCGGCAAAAACGGTCGCCAAGCTCATTCACGACAGGATGCTGACTTAATGGGGACTTTTTTCAAGCAGATCTATCGCTATACGCACCCCCGCGCCTTCCGGCATAACGAAAATATCTGGCCCTACGTCAAGATCCAGCGCGCCGCCAGCGGGGAAATCATAGCACTGCATTACCGGCGCAAGCAGGTGCCCCTGGCACAGTTAAGCGATCTCAAAGGGCGTTTTGCCGGCGACGTTCTGCTGGCCGCAACTGGCCCTTCGGTCAAAAATCTGCGTCTGGAAAAATTTCCCGCCATGCCGGCGATGGGGGTCAACGGTGCCTATTTTCTGCACGAGCGCGTTGACTTCAGATTCTATGTTATTGTCGATATGGGGTTTATCGATAAGAAACCGGAGCTGATCGCCGATATAATCGACGATCAGCAGCTAACGCTGTTCACCACGCCGCACGGCGTGGTCAAAATCATCGAAAAATTCAGCCTGGAACGGATAAAATGCCGTTTTGCGGTGATAGAAGACGCCGCATTTAAAATTTATCAGCCCAAGATTACCAATGAAGAGCTGTGGCCGGCCTATCGCGATAACCCTGATGTCATCTTTGCCGCCGACCGAAAGGATATCGCCTTTAACTACGATATTCGCAACGGCGTCTTCGATGCAGGCACCGTCGCTTACTGGGCGTTACAACTACTGACTTTCCTCGGCTTTGAGCGGTTGTATATCATCGGTCTGGATATGAACAATTTTCACCAGCCACGCTTTTATGAAGCCGCAGAGAATAAACTACCGACCGAACTGGAAAACAAGGTCGACGAATTGGTCATGCCCGCTTTCCAGCTCGCCAGCCAGCTGATGAAAGCTAAAAATATCACTATAAAAAATCTTTCTGTCGCCAGCGCTATTAGCAGTGACATTTTCGACAAGGTCGATCCCGATGAATTTTTCAAATAACACCTTTCGTCCACAAAAACTGTACGTGGCCTTTTTTTTTCTTTTTTCCTTTTTCAGCGCTATTTTTTGTAACTATACCAAGGTTAATAACCTGTTCCACCTGGCGGCCATTTTTTTCATTATCACGCTGTACCTCGATAAAGACCTTCGATTGTCTTTCTGGCGCAATAAGGAAGTGTGCTGCGGCCTGGGCTTTGCCACCGCAATGCTGTTCTACTTCTCCCTAAGCAATCTATGGTCGAACGATCCGGCCAATATCGAGTCCACCCTAACACACAGCCTTTATCTGTTGCTCTATCTGGCCATGCTGATTGCCACGCTTAACGGCCCCCGGCGCAATCTGTTGTTAACCTGCATTGTCCTGGGGTTAACAATTCTGTGCTTGTACTCCATCGCCTTTGATTATCAAGACATGCTAGTCAGCCGGCAGGTATCAAAAAGTAACCCCGGGCCGGGAAACGTTATTGATTTGTCCGGTCTGGCGGGGCTCGGCATTATTCTCAGCCTGAGCCTGTTCAGTGCAAAACACAGCAGGGCCATCTTGATAACCATCCCGATACTTTTCGGCACCATGCTGCTCACTCAAAGCCGCGGGCCGGTTCTGGCCTTATTGATTGCCCTGGCGGCGACACTGCCTTACAACCGCTTGAAACTGAAACATGTCGTCGGTTTTCTCGTCGCATTGGTTGCCATTGCCGCAGCGATTTTGCCCACGGAGATGGGGCAGTTGATGCTAACCCGGCTCGAAGAGATGTATGCCCAGAGCTTCTTGCGTTTGAGCATCTGGCGCCACACGTTCGAACTGGTGGCCCAGGCGCCCTATTTTGGCTACGGCTTCGACTATGAATTGACCTTTACCAATTACTCTGGCGAATTTATCCGCACGACTCACAGCCTTTACTGGGGCACATTGTTGAAAGGCGGGTTGGTAGGATTAGGGCTGTTATTGGCGCTGTTGAGTTACTGCGGCGTTCTGGCGGTACGGCGCCTGCGCAGCGGCATGCGGCTCGAGGCGGCGCTGTTGGTCTTCATGCTGCTGTTTTATGTTTCACAGGGCATGTTCGTCGTGGGTAATCCATCTGAATCCTGGTACCTCTTTTGGTTCCCGCTGGGGGTCGTTATGACCGCCCGGCGGCATTCGCGCGAGGTCTGACAGAAAACTGCGCCGCCCTACACCAGGTGCGGCGCCGTCTTTTTAACACGCTCAGCTGCTCGGCTGTTCGCCGAGCAGCTGAGTCACCCTTGCCATTACCTCATGGCTGGTGATGATGCTTAAGGGCTGGCGGCGCTGTGCTTCACTGAGCTGCTGCGCTTCAACCGGCACATGCATCACCTGATGCAGTTCGGGATTCTGATAGGGGCCGGTTTGCTGCGGATCGGCCGTCACGAACAGGCTGACGGTTTTGGTCTTCAGTGCGATAGCCAAATGCAATGGCCCGGTATCCCCGGTCACCAACGCATCCATGTTCTTTATCACGCCCAGCAGTTGCGGCAGCGTGGTTTTCCCAATATAGCTGACCACCCGGCGCTGCTCGTCCGCCGTCAATCCCGCCATAAACTCGTGCTCAATCGTCCGTTCTTTTGGCGTGCCTATCAGGGCAATCTGGTAATCTGGCGAAAGCGTCAGCAGCATTTTCGCCAGGCCGATAAAGTTGCCTACCGGCCAACAACGCAGCACCTCGGAAGCCCCCATTTGAAAACCGACCACGATGCTGCCCGGCTGTTTCTGCTGCAGCGGGAAATCGACCGGGATAAACATTTCTCGATTTTGCGCATCACAACCCAATAGGCCGACCAAATCCAGTTTGCGTTGGATAAGATGCCCCCGGTCGCGAATGCTGATGCCGGTAAGCCACTGCTCCATGCCACCCAGATCGTTTTTATAGGCGTCTTTAAACACATACTCGCAGCCGGAAAATATCGCCGTGAGGATATCGTACGGCGCCTTTGAATGCAGTATCACCGCCAGCTGCGGCCGATTCTTCCTTAGCTGGAGGATGACGCCAAGCATGTCTTTGGCCTTGTGATCCCAATAGATGACGTTATTAAAATAGCTGCAGGTGCCAACCAGCCCGCCGTTCTTATAGCTGGAAATCAGGGTGATCTTGGCGTTGGGATAGCGTTCGCGGATCGCGCGAATCGCTGGCGTATTAAACATCAGATCACCCAGCGCAGTAGTCGAAAAAATAGCAATGCGTTCAAACTCACGACTTTTGTCAAACGAACCTTTATCTTTAAAATTACTGCCAAATTTTGTATAAAGCCGCAGGCAGGCGTTCGCCAGCTTTACTTTCCATTGCTTCGACATTTCAATTCACTTTAAGTTGATAGTACTCGGCCAGCGTCATGCCCACCGTACGCTGCTGCAACCAGGCAAACAGCTGCTCCAGATCGCGGTACAGCCCGTCAATATCCTGCTCGGTTTTAAACGTTGGGCTGCCGCCGGGCATAAATTCGGAGGAGTGCAGCATAAACTCTACGTAATCATGCCCCTGCGCCAGCGATGCCTCCGCAACCCCTTTCATCTTTTCCAGGTTGCCGCCGCTGGGCCGCAGCCAGTGGACCGAAGGTGAACGCCGCTTGCCGCGCAGCCGATCGTAACCCTGCCTGAAGGCGTTCATCAGCGCCGAATGTTTGTACTGGATGCTCATCGGCACCTCCAGCAACGACGACGCGCCCGGCTTGGCGATATTTTGCGGATCGATAAAATACGCCTGCGACGGGAAATGGCGATAGTCCGTACCGCCGTTGCCCTGCGGGTTGCCTGGAGAGAACTGCCAGTTGACCCGCGGCGTGACCGAACAGTCCACCTGATAGCCGTATTCCAGCAGCAGCGAAGCATAGTATTCGTTGAAGGCCCAGCGGCCGGCGCGGTGGCTGAGCATTTTGGTCTGGAAGGCATCCTCCAACAGTTTGGTCATATGATCGACCTTGGCGCGTATCTGATCGGCAGGGTACTCGATCAGATAAGGCTTATGCCGCCAGTCGTCGTCGGTCAGCGGAGAGAGCGGCGGGCTGTTCCAGGCGTGCAGATGCATGCCCACTTCGCCGGCGCCGCGCGCAATCACATCGCGAGCGAACTCGACGTAGCCCGGATCCATCGCCATTTCATAGTTGGTGAGATAAACCGGCTTGAAGGCGTATTTCTCGCAAAGTGCCTGAAAGCGCGGCAGAAAACGCGTGTTTTCGGTGGAAATGCGATCGTGGTTTTGCCACAGATTGTCGCCTTCGGTATCAATAGTGATCAGAAACGCCGGTTTAGTCATGAATATCGAGCCTGATATCAACAGAATGCATTATGTTACGCAGGCCGTTTCACCAGAGCAAACGACTTTGCTGCCTGGTTTGGACAACGTTGAGGGGTTTTCGTCCCCGAACGCGGCTATTTTTTTGCTTCCCGGCAAGAAAGCCGTGCAACAGTAGCCACATGCGATCCGGTCATTTAGAATCAAAGATTGGTTTCCCTGAAAGCGACTCATGATGAACGACGCGCCAGCCCTAACTTCTGCCCCACCCGTACAGCGTATTCTGATCGTTAAACTGCGCCACCATGGCGATATGTTGCTGATCACCCCAGTCATCAGCAGCCTGCGGCAAAACTACCCGCAGGCGCAGATCGATGTGCTGCTGTATCAGGAAACCCGGGAGATGCTGGCCAGTAATCCGGAGTTGTCGACCATTTTCGCCATCGATCGCCAATGGAAAAAACAGGGCACCCGGGCGCACCTGCGCCACGAACTGGATCTGCTGCGCCGCCTGAAGGCCCAGCGCTACGATCTGGTGGTCAACCTTGCCGATCAGTGGCGCAGCGCCATTCTCACTCGTTTGACCGGCGCGCGCATCCGCCTGGGCTTCGACTTCCCCAAACGCCGCGGTTTCCTGTGGCGCCATTGTCACACTCAACTGGTGCCGGTGAGCGATCACGCCCGCCTGCATACCGTGGAACAAAACTTGTCGCTGCTGGCCCCCCTGCAGCTGCCGACGATAAGCCAGCGGGTCACCATGAGCTATGAGCCGCAGGACTGGCAGGCCAGCCTGCAGCTGTTGCAACAGCAGGGCGTGACCGGCGGTTATATCGTGGTGCAGCCCACCTCGCGCTGGTTCTTTAAATGCTGGAGCGAAGAAAAAATGGCCGCCACGATCGCCGCGCTGCAGGCCGACGGCCACCAGCTGGTGATTACCTCCGGGCCAGACGCGCGGGAAAAAGCCATGGTGGAGCGCATTCTGGCGCTCTGTCCGCCGCAGGGCGTGGTATCGCTGGCCGGCCAGTTGACGCTGCGCCAGCTGGCCGCCCTTATTGACCACGCAAAGCTGTTTATCGGCGTGGATTCGGTGCCGATGCACATGGCCGCCGCGCTGCAAACGCCGTGTATTGCGCTGTTCGGCCCTTCCAAGCTGACCTTCTGGCGGCCGTGGCAGGTTATCGGCCAGGTGATTTGGGCCGGCGACTTCGGCGAACTGCCCGATCCGGACGCCATCAATACCGGCACCGATGAGCGTTATCTTGACCTTATTCCTACAGACGCGGCGATCGCAGCCGCGCGGAGCACGCTGGCATGAAAGCATTTCGTTTGGCGATCGTCCGCCAAAAATACCGCCCCGACGGCGGAGCTGAGCGTTTCGTCTCACGCGCCCTCGAGGCGCTGGAGCAGCAAGATCTCGATCTGAACGTCATTACCCGCGAATGGCAGGGCGACGCCAATCCCAATTGGCACATTCACCTGTGCAACCCGCTGAAAATCGGCCGCATCAGCCGTGAACGGGGCTTCGCCGAAGCCGCCCGAACGCTGTGGCAGAAAGAAGACTTCGATTTGGTGCAAAGCCATGAGCGCATTCCCGGCTGCGATATCTACCGCGCCGGCGACGGCGTGCATCGCCGCTGGCTGCTGCAGCGCGCGCGCCTGCTGCCCGAATGGCGACGCAAATGGCTGTTTTCCAATCGCTATCACCGTTACGTGATGTGCGCAGAGCGCGCGATGTACGCCGCCCCGGAGCTGAAAGCCGTCATCTGCAACGCCGAGATGATCAAACAGGAAATCATCGATGACTTTGGCGTGCCCGCCGATAAAATCACGGTGATCTACAACGCCATCGACAACCAAAAATTCCTGCCCGCCGATGCCGAACAACGGCAGAGGCTGCGCGAGCAGTACCACATTCCCCAACAGGCGCACTGCCTGATTTTTGTCGGCTCCGGTTTTGAACGCAAAGGCCTGGCGGCCGCGATCCGTGCGGTGGCCGCCACGGGCAGCCATCTGCTGGTGGTCGGCAAGGACAAGGCCGAAAAACGCTATCGGGCGTTGGCTCAGTCACTGGGCTGTGGCGATCGCGTGCACTTTATGGGCGTGCAGAAGCAGACGCTGCCGTTTTATCAGGCGGCGGACGCGCTGCTGCTGCCGACGCTCTACGACCCCTTCCCCAATGTGATTCTGGAAGCGATGTCGTGTGGCCTGCCGGTGATCACCAGTACCACCTGCGGCGGATCCGAGTTTATCACCCCCGGGCAGAACGGCTTCGTCACCGATGCCCTCGACGTTGCGGCCATCGTCGAGGCGATTCAGGCCCTGCCGCGCCAGGCGTTGGGTTCCGCCATGGGCGAAGCGGCAAGATTGCGTATTATGCCGGCCACGCCGGCGCATCTCTCGGAACAGCTCATCTCCCTGTATAACCGACTACTGGACTAGCTATGCGTATTCTGATGATTATCGACGGCCTGCCCGGGGGCGGTGCGGAAAAAGTGGTGCTGACCCTGTGCCAGGGCATGCAGCAAATGGGTCACGCCGTCAGCCTGATTTCGCTGCGCGACGTCTGTAAATACCCGATCCCGGCAGGTATCGATTATCAGGTCGTGGCCGACCGCAGCCGCGCACCGTGGCGCAAGCTGACCGAGCTTTCGCGCCGTGCCGCCGCGCTGGATCTGACGATCGCCGAACATGAGCGGCAACATGGTGCCTTTGATCTGGTGTTTTCCAACCTGCACAAGACCGATCGCATCGTCAGCCGCAGCAAGCTGCTGGCTTCGGATCGCCTGTGGTTTTGTATTCACGGCATTTTATCCACCTCCTATCTCGGCCACCGCAAGGGGCTGGACCGTTGGCTGAAGCAACGCAAAATCGCCGCCGTCTATCAGGATCGCAACATCGTCGCCGTTTCGCAGGCGGTGGGAGACGATCTGCAGCAAAACCTGCCTATCCGCCCGCATCGGCTGGCGGTGATCAACAACCCCTTCGATATCGCCGCCATTCAGCAATTGGCGGCGGAGCCCTGCGAACTGGCGGGGCAGGATTATCTGGTTCACGTCGGCCGCTTTCACCCGCACAAGCGGCACGATCGCCTGTTGAAAGCCTATGCGCAATCCGGCATCCAGGCGCCTCTGGCGCTGATCGGCGCCGGCAGCGATACCCAGATGGCGGAAACCAAACGGCTGGCGGAAGCACTGGGCATTGCGGATCGCGTGCGGTTTCTCGGTTTCCAGGCCAACCCCTACCCGTTTATCCGCAACGCGTCGCTGCTGGTGCTCAGCTCCGACAGCGAAGGGTTCGGCAACGTATTGGTGGAAGCCCTGCTGTGCGACACACCGGTGGTCAGCACCCGTTGCCCGGGGGGGCCTGCGGAAATTATGGAAAAAGCGGGGATGGCCAAGGCGCTGGCGGAGTTAAATGAAAGTTCGCTGGCGGAAAAAATGGCGGAAGTTTATGCCAACCCGCCGGAAATTAATCATCAGCAGTTGCTGAACTATGGCCTTGAGCCTATTTGCCGGCAATATCTGGCGCTGAAGAAATAAATAAGGCAGGGAGTTCCCTGCCTTATTTTTAAATTAATGGAATTCCTGCATTTTCCGCCAGACGTCGTCAACGGAAACATCAACGCAATCGCCCGACTCGCTTTGCAAAATATGATAGCGGCCAGACCAGGGATGCCAGGACTCTTTATCCGTATCGCCAAAGAACACCACCATATCCTTATTCAAGGCCGCGGCCAGATGCATCTGCCCGCCGTCGCTGCACAGCACCTTATCGCATAAATCGAAACCGCCCAGCAGCTCGCGCACCGACGCCGTCGGGTAAAGCGCCACCCGTTCATTTTTGCACTGCGCCAGCAGCTGCTCCGCACGTTGCCGATCGCCGATGTCATCCGGCGCCAACGTGCCTTCCGGCGACCAGAAAATCAGCACGCCGGTATCCGGCTCGGCAACCAGGCGATTGATAATTTCCGCATAACGCTCTATCGGCCAGCGCCTTTTCGGGCTGCGGCTGCTGATGTGCACTGCGCATATCCGGCCAACCGACGGCAGCAGTTTTTGCCGCCGCTGCGCCGCCTGCTCCTGCTCTTCCGGCGTCAGAAATACCCGCACCGGCGGCACCGGGATAGGCCGATCGGTAATAGCCGACAAGTAGCTGTAGGTGCGCTCGACCTGATGCTTGCCGCCGAAGTCTTGCTTACTGAAAGGATGATGAATATCAGGCGTGCCCAAATCGGCGCCGATGATATTGGTGGCGCCGGCCATTTTCGCCAGGCGCAGGCTGTATTTACAGGGAACCGGGTTAGCCAGAATCACGGCATCGAATTTTATTTTTCTCAGCTGGAGGAAAATCATCATCCGCTCAAAATAAACCCCTAATGTGGTTTCATTTTTCGCCTTATGCTTGGCTTTTTTATAAACGAAAACCTGCTCAAGGTGCGGGTTGTTTTTAACAACATCCTGGCTGACTTTATTGATCAACAGATAAAGCTTGGCGTCCGGATAGGCAATTTTCACCCCTTCAATCAGAGGGGTAGTGCAAACAAGATCGCCGATATTGTCGCGGCGGATAATTAAAATATTCTTCATTCCAAGCCTGTCAGCGAAATCACTCGCCTGTTGTCCGAAACTGACACCCAAGGTTACCAAATTAGCGCCTTTCCCTTCCAGTTATGGTACTATTCTGAATAACCCATATAAATGAAATTGATAGAATGTTGCTGCGTTTATATCAGGTACTACTCTACCTCATCCAACCCCTGATCTGGCTCCGCTTACTGCTGCGCAGCCGCAAAGCTCCAGCCTACCGTAAACGCTGGGCAGAGCGCTATGGCTTCTGCGCCGGGAAAGTCGTACCGGGCGGCATCATGCTGCATTCCGTCTCCGTCGGCGAAACGCTGGCCGCCATCCCGCTGGTGCGGGCGCTGCGCCACCGCTATCCCTATTTACCGATAACTGTGACCACGATGACCCCAACAGGTTCAGAGCGCGTGCAGTCCGCCTTCGGTAAAGATGTCCATCACGTCTATCTGCCTTACGATCTCCCCGGCTCCATGAACCGTTTTCTCGACCAGGTGAATCCCAAGCTGGTGATCATCATGGAAACCGAGCTGTGGCCTAACCTGATTAACGCTTTGCACCAGCGACAGATCCCGCTGGTGATCGCCAATGCGCGCCTCTCGGCGCGCTCGGCCGCCGGCTATAAAAAAATCGGCGGCTTTGTCCGCGACATGCTGCGCCGCATTACGCTGATCGCCGCGCAGAATCAGGAAGACGGCGATCGCTTCGTTGAACTCGGCCTGAAACGCTCACAGCTGACCGTGACCGGCAGCCTGAAGTTCGATATCTCCGTCACCCCGGAACTGGCCGCCCGCGCCGTTACGCTGCGCCGCCAATGGGCGCCGCGCCGGCCGGTATGGATCGCCACCAGCACCCATGAAGGCGAAGAAAGCATTCTGCTGGCGGCGCACCGCAAGCTGCTGGAAAAACACCCTGACCTGTTGCTGATCCTGGTGCCGCGCCATCCGGAGCGCTTCCCGACCGCCAAAGAGCTGGTGCAAAAAGCCGGCTTCAGCTACACCTTGCGCAGCAGCGGCGAGATCCCGTCCGGCAGCACCCAGGTGGTGATCGGCGATACCATGGGCGAACTGATGCTGCTTTACGGCATTGCCGATCTGGCCTTTGTCGGCGGCAGCCTGGTCGAACGTGGCGGCCATAACCCGCTGGAAGCCGCCGCTCACGCCATTCCGGTGCTGATGGGGCCGCATATCTTCAACTTCAAGGATATCTGCGCCAAGCTGTCGCAGGCCGAAGGGCTGATCACCGTAACCGATGCAGACTCGTTGGTGAAAGAAGTGGAAACCCTGCTGACCGACGAAGACTATCGCCGTTACTATGGCCGCCATGCGGTGGAAGTGCTGTATCAGAATCAGGGAGCGCTGCAGCGCCTGCTGCAGCTGTTGGAACCGCACCTGCCGCCCCGGAGCCATTGAATGAGCAGCCGCAAAAGCCTGTCGGTGGTGATGATAGCCAAGAACGAAGCCGGCCTGCTGCCGGACTGCCTGCGCTCTGTGGCCTGGGCAGATGAAATCGTCGTGCTCGATTCCGGCAGCCAGGACGGCAGCGTCGCCATTGCCGAAAGCATGGGGGCGAAGGTGTTCACCCATACCGACTGGCAGGGCTTTGGCAAGCAGCGTCAGCTGGCGCAGCGCCATGCCAGCCACGAGTACATTCTGATGATCGACGCCGACGAGCGCGTGACGCCCGAACTGCGCCAATCCATAGAGCAAGTGCTGGCAGCGCCGGACGACGGCGCCGTTTACAGCTGCGCTCGTCGCAATCTGTTCCTCGGCCGCTTTATGCGCCACAGCGGCTGGTACCCGGATCGCGTCAACCGGCTGTACGCCAACCAGCATTATCGTTATAACGACGATTTGGTGCATGAGTCGCTCAGCATCGGCAACGCGAAGGTGGTGCCGCTCAGCGGCGATCTGCTGCACCTGACCTGCCGCGATTTTTTCGCCTTCCAACGCAAGCAGCTGCGCTACGCCGAAGAGTGGGCCAACCAGCGCCACCAGGCCGGCAAACGCTGCGGGTACCTGTCGATTCTCACCCACACGCTCGGCGCCTTCTGCAAAACCTGGCTGCTGCGCGCCGGCTTCCTGGACGGTAAACAGGGGTTGCTGTTAGCGGTGGTCAACGCGCAATATACCTTCAATAAATATGCCGCATTATGGGCATTGGGCCGCAACTACTCAGAGAAGTGAATCATGACCAGCAAAGCCATCTATCCCGGGACCTTCGATCCCATGACCAACGGCCACCTGGATTTAGTGACGCGCGCGTCATTGATGTTCGATCACGTGATTTTGGCCATCGCCGCCAGCCCGAGTAAAAAACCGCTGTTCAGCCTGGAAGAGCGGGTAACGCTGGCGACCCAGGTCACCTCGCATCTGAACAATGTCGAGGTGCTGGGCTTCAGCGAGCTGATGGCGCACTTTGCCGCCCATCAGAATGCCAATATCCTGGTGCGCGGCCTGCGTGCGGTGTCTGACTTTGAATACGAGCTGCAGCTGGCCAACATGAACCGCCACCTGATGCCGACGCTGGAGAGCGTGTTCCTGATGCCTTCCGAAGAGTGGTCGTTCATCTCCTCCACGCTGGTGAAGGAAGTGGCCCGCCACGGCGGCGATATCGCGCCCTTCCTGCCGGATGTGGTCACCCAAGCGCTGATGGAAAAGCTCGCCGCCCAGTAATCAGCGCTGGCAGCGGCGGCAGAAGAAGGTGCTGCGCTGCCCGTGTTTGGCGGATTCGATCGGCGTGCCACACGCCCGGCAGGGTTCACCGGCCCGGCCATACACCTGCAACTCCTGAGCGAAATACCCCGGTTTGCCGTCCGATTGCAGGAAGTCGCGCAGCGTGGTCCCCCCTTGCTCGATAGAGCGCAGCAGCACCGCCTTGATGGTTTCCGCCAACAGCGCCGCTTCCGCCTTGCTTAACGATCCCGCCTGACGATCCGGCAGGATCCCGGCGGTAAACAGCGATTCGCTGGCGTAGATATTGCCCACCCCCACCACCAGCTTGTTGTCCATCAGCCAGGGCTTGATCAGGGTGCGTTTGTTGCGGGATTTATCATACAGGTAGGCACCGTCAAACGCCTCGCTCAGCGGTTCCGGCCCCAGATGCGCCAGCACATTGCTGGCAGCCAGATCCTCACACCACAGCCAGGCGCCGAAACGGCGCGGGTCGGTATAACGCAGGATCATGCCATTGCTGATCACCAGGTCGACATGGTCGTGCTTGCCCGCTTGATCCTCGTTTTCCTCGCGCAGCATGCGCAGGCTGCCGGACATCCCCAAATGGACGATAATCCAGCCGTGCTGCAGCTCGATCAGCAAATATTTGGCCCGCCGCTGCACGCTGAGCACCTTCTGGTCGCTCAGCGTCAGGATTTGCTCGGAGACCGGCCAGCGCAGGCGCGCGTTGCGCACCACCGCGTACTGAATGCTGTGGCCGACAAGATAAGGTTCAATACCGCGTCGGCTGGTTTCAACCTCTGGTAATTCAGGCATCTGGCGCTCCCCCGTCTTTTGCTACCCTTTATAAAACAAAAAACCCGGCCGAGGCCGGGTTTTTCATTAATCCACTAAAATTATTTAATTTTAGCTTCTTTGTAGATCACGTGCTGGCGGACAACTGGATCGAATTTCTTCAGTTCCAATTTTTCCGGCTTAGTACGCTTGTTCTTCGTGGTGGTATAGAAGTGACCAGTACCAGCAGAAGAAACCAGCTTGATCTTCTCGCGAACACCTTTAGCCATGATGCAGTTCCTTAATACTTCTCACCACGGGCACGCAGATCGGCCAAGACCGTCTCAATACCCTTCTTATCGATAACACGCATACCTTTAGCAGATACACGCAGAGTTACAAAGCGCTTCTCAGCCTCAACCCAAAAACGGTGTGAGTGCAGGTTAGGCAGAAAACGGCGTTTGGTCGCGTTCATTGCGTGGGAACGGTTGTTACCGCTCACCGGGCGCTTGCCAGTAACTTGGCAGACTCGGGACATGTCTATTCTCCAAAAATCAAATCAGCTCGAGCTTCGTATAGGGTATGGCCGCCTCGTCAGGCTTTTAGAGCCCATCTCAGCAAACTTCATACTGAGGAGACTCTCGTCATCAGGTCAGAAACCACACATCAGGTCAGAAACCTGCTGAGATAGGCTCTTACGCCAAACCCAAGATTCTCAAAGGTGGCGTAGTATACGCTCTGAAGCGTAAGTGCTCAAGTCCCGAACAGCTAAAGATCCCACAAGGATCGCGAAAAAATCGCTTAAAGCCATCCGCGCTCGGCAAAAGAGACGCATTCACCCCGGCCAATCACCAAGTGATCGAGCACTCGGATCTCCAATAACAGGCAGGCATTAACCACTTGCTCGGTTATCAAACGGTCGGCGTGACTGGGTTCAGCCTTACCCGAAGGGTGATTATGCGCCAGAATGACGGCGGCTGCATTAGCCTTCAACGCTGCGCGCACAATTTCTCTCGGGTAGACGACGACGCTGCTGATGGTACCAGCAAACATCTCCTGATGGCGAATAACCCGGTGCTGATTGTCTAAAAACAGTACCAGAAACACCTCGCGCTCGCGGTGCGCCAGCAGACTTTGCAGATAATGCTGGGTGATGCGCGGGTTGAGCATGGCGTTTTCCTCTGTCAGATGGCCGGAAAAGAAACGAAACGCCAGCTCTGAAATCGCCTGCAGCTGCGCGTAGCTGGCGTTGCCCAGCCCTTTCTGGCTGCAAAATAGCTGATGATCGGCCGACATCAGGTGATACAGCGAACCAAATTGCCGCAGCAGCTGCTCCGCCAGCTTTATCACGTGCAGGCCGGGCAGCCCGGTGCGCAGAAAAATGGCCAGCAGCTCCGCGTCGGATAACGCCGCCGCGCCATAACTCAACAGTTTCTCCCGCGGCGCCAGCGCACCCGGCCATAATGCTATTACCTTGTTACCCATCGTCATCCTCCCTGAAAGCGCCACAGCATGCCATGTGCACCCCGTGGCGTTCGACAGGTGTTTGATAACATTGCGAAGTGCTGCGCAAAGTGCGATGTAACGGGCTGCAGCCTCTGCGGAATCGCTCACCTGTCCGGCGGTTATGCTAAAATGGCGCATCTTTCGGCTTTCAATCGGACAATCATGATGACGGGACTTTCCGGCAAACATATTGTGCTTGGCATCAGCGGCGGTATCGCCGCCTACAAATGCCCTGAGCTGGTGCGCCGCCTGCGCGACAGGGGCGCTGAAGTGCGCGTGGTAATGACCGGCGCGGCCAAGGCGTTCATCACGCCGCTGACGCTGCAGGCCGTTTCCGGCTACCCGGTGTTCGACGATCTGCTGGATCCCGCCGCCGAAGCCGCCATGGGCCATATTGAGCTGGGCAAGTGGGCTGATCTGGTGATTCTGGCACCGGCGACCGCCGATCTGCTGGCGCGCGTCGCCGCCGGCATGGCCAACGATCTGCTGACCACCGTCTGCCTGGCCACCGCCGCACCCATTGCCGCCGCGCCGGCCATGAACCAGCAGATGTACCGCGCCGCCGCCACCCAGGCCAACCTGCAAACGCTGCAGGCGCGCGGCATGCTGCTCTGGGGGCCGGACAGCGGCAGCCAGGCCTGCGGCGACGTCGGCCCTGGCCGCATGCTTGATCCGCTGGAAATCGCCGATCTGGCGAACGCACATTTTTCCGCGCCGCAAGATCTGCAACATTTACAGATTATGATTACCGCCGGCCCCACGCGCGAAGCGCTGGATCCGGTGCGCTTCATCAGCAACCACAGCTCAGGCAAAATGGGGTTCGCCATTGCCCGCGCCGCCGCCGCGCGCGGCGCGCAGGTCACGCTGATCGCCGGGCCGGTCAACCTGCCGACGCCGCCGTGGGTCACCCGCGTGGACGTCACCAGCGCGTTGGAGATGGAGCAGGCGGTGCAGCAGCGCGCCGCACGGCAGAATATTTTCATTTCCTGCGCCGCCGTCGCCGATTACCGCCCCGAACAGATCGCCGATGAAAAAATTAAAAAACAGGGTGATGAAATCGTCCTCAAGATGGTAAAAAACCCCGATATCGTCGCCGGCGTGGCGGCGATGGCGAAAAATCGACCTTTTGTCGTTGGGTTTGCCGCCGAAACCCAGAATGTGGAAGAATACGCGCGACAAAAACTGGCGCGTAAGAAACTGGATTTGATTTGCGCTAATGATGTATCGCTTGCAGAGCATGGGTTCAACAGTGACACCAATGCGCTGCACCTTTTTTGGCAGGATGGAGAAAAGCGCCTAGCGCTGAGCGACAAGGCACTCCTTGGCCAACGTTTAATAGACGAGATAGTCAGCCGTTATGATGAAAAAAATCGACGTTAAGATCCTCGACCCGCGCATCGGTCAGGATTTCCCGCTACCGACCTACGCCACCCCGGGCTCCGCCGGTCTCGATCTGCGCGCCTGCCTGGACAGCGCGGTGGAACTGGCGCCGGGTGAAACCACGCTGCTGCCTACCGGCCTGGCAATCCACATCGCCGACGCCAACCTGGCGGCGGTGATCCTGCCGCGCTCCGGCCTCGGCCATAAGCACGGCGTGGTGCTGGGCAACCTGGTCGGCTTAATCGATTCCGATTATCAGGGCCAACTGATGGTATCCGTCTGGAACCGCGGCCAAAAATCCTTCACCATTGAGCCAGGCGAGCGCATCGCGCAGATGGTCTTCGTGCCGGTAGTGCAGGCCGAGTTCAATCTGGTGGAAGAGTTCGACAGCAGCGAACGCGGCGCCGGCGGCTTCGGCCACTCTGGCCGCCACTAAGCCAGAGGTAGCAAACGATGGCCGACAGGGAGATGTCGCCTGAAACCTTGCCGCCCCGGAGAGCAGGACATCTTCATGGCAAGGTTTGCTCGGCAATGATTGCAGCGCACACCAGGCAGCGCGGAGAACAAGGGTCGTTAAGGCCGCTGACCTCAGCATCCTAAAAAAAGCTATCACATAAGCCGCACAGAGTTTTCTCTGCAACGGCCGGTGCGCGGGTTTCCGAAAGTCTAAGCAGTTTTAGCAAGGGTCTAATCAGACATGGCAGAAAAAGAAAATACGAAAAGGAACCGGCGCGAGGAAATATTGCAGGCGTTAGCCCAGATGCTGGAATCCAGCGACGGCAGCCAGCGTATCACCACCGCCAAGCTTGCCGCTAACGTGGGGGTCTCCGAAGCTGCGCTGTACCGGCATTTTCCCAGCAAAACGCGGATGTTCGACAGCCTGATCGAATTTATTGAAGACAGCCTGATAACGCGCATCAACCTGATTTTGCAGGACGAAAAAGAGACGTTTAACCGCCTGCGCCTGATTCTGCTGCTGGTGCTGGGTTTTGCGGAACGCAACCCGGGGCTGACGCGCATCATGACCGGCCACGCGCTGATGTTTGAACAAGACCGCCTGCAGGGCCGCATCAACCAGCTGTTCGAACGCATCGAAGCGCAGCTGCGCCAGGTGTTGAAAGAACGCAAATTGCGTGAAGGCAAGGGATTTATCGTCGATGAAACGCTGTTGGCCAGCCAACTGCTGGCCTTCTGCGAAGGCATGCTGTCGCGCTATGTGCGCTCGGAATTCCGCTACCGCCCAACGCAGGAGTTCGACGGCCGCTGGCCGCTGCTGGCGGCGCAGCTGCAGTAATCTTAACGCCGGGCGCCCGCCCGGCGTTGTTATTTAGACGCCGTACTGCTCGCGATAGGCGCGCACCGCCGCCAGGCTCGCCGCCATTTCCGGTTTCTCTTCCAGATACGTAATCAAATCCTTCAGCGTCACGATAGAGATCACCTTACAGTGATAGTCGCGCTCCACTTCCTGAATGGCGGAAATATCCGCACGGCCGCGCTCCTGGCGGTCCAGCGAGATCAGCACGCCCGCCAGCGTGGCGCCGCTGGCGCCGATAATTTCCATCGACTCACGGATCGCGGTGCCGGCGGTGATCACATCGTCCACCAACATCACGCGGCCCTGCAGCGGGCTGCCCACCAGCGAGCCGCCTTCACCGTGGGTCTTGGCCTCTTTACGGTTGAAGCAGTAAGGCACGTCGCGCTCATGATGTTCCGCCAGCGCCACGGCGGTGGTGGTGGCGATCGGAATGCCTTTATACGCCGGGCCAAACAGCAGATCGAAATCGATGCCGGAATCCATCAGCGCTTCGGCGTAAAAACGCCCCAGCAGCGCAAGATCACGCCCGGTATTAAACAGGCCGGCATTGAAGAAATACGGGCTGGTGCGGCCGGATTTCAGGGTGAACTCGCCGAATTTCAATACCTGCTTGTTAAGCGCGAACTCGATAAACTGGCGCTGATAGGCTTTCATTACTGCTTCTCCTCGTCTGATCTTGATGTCTTGTTAATACTGCCGCCCGATCGACAGGCGTAAAAAAGGCGACTTCTCAGTCGCCTTGAAAAATTAGCCCGCCAGCGCCGCTTTCTGCGCCTGGAAGATGGTTTCGATGCCCCCTCGGGCCAGCGCCAACAGCGCCAACAGCTCGTCGTGGCTGAACGGCTCGCCTTCGGCGGTGCCCTGTACCTCGATCATGCGGCCGTCTTCCATCATCACCACGTTCATGTCGGTCTCGGCGGCGGAGTCTTCAACGTACTCCAGATCGCACAACGCTTCGCCGTTGACGATGCCGACGGAAACCGCCGCCACCAGCCCCTTCATTGGGTTGGCCTTCAGCTTGCCGTTGGCCACCAACGCGTTCAGCGCATCGGCCAGCGCCACGCAGGCGCCGGAAATGGAGGCGGTGCGGGTGCCGCCGTCGGCCTGCAGCACGTCGCAGTCGAGGGTGATGGTAAACTCACCGAGCTTTTTCAGATCGACTGCGGCGCGCAGCGAGCGGGCGATCAACCGCTGGATTTCCAGCGTGCGGCCGCCCTGCTTGCCTTTAGCGGCTTCGCGCGCGTTGCGGCTGTGGGTGGAGCGCGGCAGCATGCCGTACTCAGCGGTGATCCACCCCTGGCCCTGGCCTTTCAGGAAGCGCGGAACGCCCTCTTCTACCGTGGCGGTGCACAAAACTTTGGTATCGCCAAACTCAACCAGCACTGAGCCTTCTGCGTGTTTGGTATAGTGACGGGTCAGTGTCAGTGGGCGAACTTGTTGTGGTGCTCTGCCTGCAGGACGCATGGGCTTTCTCCGGCTTCAAATCAACTATTGGCTGCGCATTATACGGGCTTCGTGACGTAATGCCTATCCTGCCCGCAGCGGCGACGCTATAATCGCCCCATCTTTTCCTATTACGGGTACGCACAATGATCCGCAGCATGACCGCCTACGCCCGGCGTGAAATCAAGGGTGAATGGGGCAGCGCAGCCTGGGAGCTGCGTTCCGTTAACCAGCGCTACTTAGAAACCTACATCCGCCTGCCGGAACAATTCCGCAGCCTGGAGCCGGTGATCCGCGAACGTATCCGTGGCCGTCTGACCCGCGGCAAGGTCGAGTGCAACCTGCGCTTCGAACTGGACCCAAGCGCGCAAAGCTCGATGATCCTGAACGAGAAACTGGCCAAACAGCTGGTTGAAGCCGCCAACTGGGTGAAAATGCAGAGCGACGAAGGGGAAATCGACCCGATCGACGTGCTGCGCTGGCCGGGCGTTATGTCCGCTCAGGAGCAGGATCTGGATGCCATCAGCGCCGAGCTGATGCAGGCGTTGGACGGCGCGCTGGATGACTTCATCGCCGCGCGCGAAAGCGAAGGCACCGCGCTGAAAGCGCTGATCGAGCAGCGCCTCGACGGCGTCAGCGCCGAAGTGGTCAAGGTGCGCGCCCAGATGCCGAACATTCTGCAGTGGCAGCGTGAGCGCCTGGTCAGCAAGCTGGAAGAAGCCCAGGTGCAGTTGGAGAACACCCGGCTGGAGCAAGAGCTGGTGCTGATGGCGCAGCGTATCGACGTGGCCGAAGAGCTGGACCGCCTGGAAGCGCACGTGAAAGAAACGCACAACATCCTGAAGAAAAAAGAAGCCGTGGGCCGCCGCCTCGACTTTATGATGCAGGAATTCAACCGCGAATCGAACACGCTGGCTTCCAAATCGATCAATGCCGAGGTCACCACCTCCGCCATCGAGCTGAAGGTGTTGATCGAGCAAATGCGCGAGCAGATCCAAAACATCGAGTGATCGCCACTTCAGCTTCTCAAGCCCGCGCCATGCGGGCTTTTTGCTTTGGTTTACGAAAAACTGCCTTGAAGAGGGAGAAAATGACAATCGGCAACTTATCCCGCCTGCCGAAAGTATTTTGTTCTAATTATCACGCAAGGTAATGAAAGGCCGACAGAGCTGTGGCTAAATGTGTTTTTTTCTGCCCGTTAGCTTTACGGACCGTTTATGCCACAAATTCTGCAATTTATTATGGCCCTGGTGGTGATCATCGCCCTGGCGCTGCTGGTCAGCAATGACCGCAAGAAAATCCGCCTGCGCTATATCATCCAGCTGCTGGTTATCGAAGGCGCTCTGGCCTATTTCTTCCTGCATTCGGCGAGCGGCCTCAGCGTGATCAAGCACGTCGCCGGCTTCTTCGAAATTCTGCTCACCTACGCCGCGCAAGGCTCAGAGTTTGTGTTTGGCGGCATGAGCAAAGACGGCATGGCGTTTATCTTCCTCGGGGTTTTGTGCCCGATAATCTTTATTTCCGCGCTGATCGGTATTTTGCAACATTTCCGTATCCTGCCGCTGATCATTCGCGTGGTCGGCACGCTGTTGTCCAAGGTCAATGGCATGGGCAAGCTGGAGTCGTTCAACGCCGTCAGTACCCTGGTGTTGGGCCAGTCGGAAAACTTTATCGCCTACAAAGGCATCATTGGCGATATCTCGCCGCGCCGCATGTACACCATGGCCGCCACGGCCATGTCGACGGTATCGATGTCGATCGTCGGCGCCTATATGTCGATGATCGACGCGCAATATGTGGTGGCGGCGCTGATCTTAAACATGTTCAGCACCTTCATCATCCTCTCGATCATCAATCCCTATCAGGTAGAAGACGAACCGGAGCTGAAGCTGAGCAAGCTGCATGAAGACCAGAGCTTCTTCGAGATGCTGGGGGAATACATCCTGGCCGGCTTCAAGATTGCGATGATTATCGCCGCGATGCTGATCGGTTTTATTGCGCTGATCTCCGCCGTTAACGCGCTGTTCGCCGCCGTTTTCGGCATCAGCTTCCAGCAGATCCTGGGTTATGTGTTCTATCCGCTGGCCTGGCTGATCGGCATCCCGGCGCAGGACGCGCTGCAGGCCGGCAGCATCATGGCCACCAAGCTGGTGGCCAATGAGTTTGTTGCGATGATAGAGCTGAAGAAAATCGCCGCCGAACTGTCACCGCGCGGCATCGGCATTTTGTCGGTGTTCCTGGTGTCGTTCGCCAACTTCGCCTCCATCGGCATCGTCGCCGGAGCCATCAAAGGGCTGAACGAACGCCAGGGCAACGTGGTTTCCCGCTTCGGCCTGAAGCTGGTCTATGGCTCCACGCTGGTTAGCCTGCTATCGGCCGCCGTCGCCGGGCTGGTGCTCTAATCGCGCATCCCGGCCTGCGGGCCGGGATAGCCGTCAAAACGCCACGCACACCGGCGCATCCACCCGCATCACCGAATCCTGTGCAAACTGCCGCTTGTAGCTGCTGCGCAGGGCTTCGATATTCCCCTCGCTCTCTTTACCCGGCGCATGGATCAGCAGCAGCGCCTTGCTGTTTTCACGTGCCAGTTTGCCGTCGTTGCCCAGCCACTGCCCCTTGGCGTCAAACACCGACAGCCCGTCTTTAAAGCGCGGCGTCACCTGCCGATCGACAAAGGTCTGCCATTCGGCGGCGGTGATTGCCGGGCCTGCGGGGCGGTTGAGGCCAAAATAGAGCGTGGTCTGGATCATCGGATCGCCGGCGTTGCAGGCTGGAGCCGGTTTTGGCGCCAGGCCGTTATGGCCCGGCGCCGCGCAGCTGCTCAGCAACATGGCGGCGACCGCCGCAACCAGCATCGGGGTGTGTTTCATGATGTCGTGATTCCTCATTGGGGGCCGTCCGGCCCGATCATCGCCTGCAAAAAGCATAGTCAGCGGCGGAAACTAACGCGAAATTTCTAATGCTTTTATCAGTGCGGTAATGTTAAAAAAGGCAGAAGGCAAGTATAAAAACGCGAATATAAATTAGTTAAACTAATCCGAAATTCCATTGGTGAAAAAAACTCAGTGGCGCACAGCCCCGGCGGCAATTACCCTGCCGGCCAGCGTATTTATCCCTGCCACCCAGTGAAAACCTTATGTTACTGAGCATTCTTTATATCATCGGCATCACCGCCGAAGCCATGACCGGCGCGTTGGCCGCCGGCCGCCGCCAGATGGACATGTTTGGCGTGATTATCATCGCTTCGGTCACGGCGATCGGCGGCGGTTCGGTGCGCGATATGCTGCTCGGCCATTTCCCACTGGGCTGGGTCAAGCATCCGGAATATATCGTGATTGTCGCCATTGCGGCGATTGTCACCACCTGGGTGGCGCCGCTGATGCGCCACCTGCGCCGCCTGTTTCTGGTGCTGGACGCCGTGGGTCTGATTGTGTTTTCCATCATTGGCGCGCAGGTCGCGCTGGATATGGGGCACAGCGCGATCATCGCCGCGATTGCCGCGGTGATCACCGGCGTCTTCGGCGGCGTGCTGCGCGATATGTTCTGCAACCGTATCCCGCTGGTGTTTCAAAAAGAAATTTACGCCGGCATCTCCTTCAGCGCCGCCTGGCTGTATATCGGCCTGCAGCATCTCAGCCTGCCGCATAATCTGGTGGTGATCATCACCCTGGTGGCCGGGTTGAGCGCGCGCCTGATCGCCCTGCGTTTTCGCCTGGGTCTGCCGGTGTTCAACTACCAGCATCCGGATCACTGACGATGCGGCAGCATGTGCTGCGCCAAATAGTCCACAAACACTCTGACTTTGGGCAACATATGGCGGTTTGACGGCCAAACCGCGGAGAAAAAACCCTGCTCAGGGGTGTGATTCTCCAACACCGCCGTCAGCCGCCCGGCCTGCAACGCCGGCCCCAGGGAGAAATCCGGCAGATAAGCAATGCCCAGCCCTTCCTGCGCGGCGTGAATTAGCCCCTCGACGCTGTTGAAGCTCATCGTCACCGGCAGCCTTAGCTGCAGCGCGTCGTCGCCTGTCTGCAACAGCCACGCCTGCAGCTGTTGCCCGCTTGGGAAACGATAGCGCAGGCAATCGTGATCGAGTAAATCCGTCGGGGTCAACGGCGTGCCTCGTCGGCGAAAATAGTCCGGCGCACCGACCAATACCTGTCGAAACGGCCCAATGCGGCGCACCATCAAGCGTGAATCGGCCAGCTCGCCGCCGCGCACCGCCACGTCTATCCCCTCGGCGATCAGGTCCACTATCCGGTCGTTAAAATCCACGTTCAGTTCGACCTCGGGATAACGCGCCCTAAACTCAGCCAATAGCGGCACCAGCATGCGATAACCGATGGCGGGCATGCTAACCCGCAGCCTGCCGCGCGGCGCATCCGAGATGCGCGCCATTTCGGCTTGGGCATTTTCAATTTCGCTGACGATGCGCTGGCAGCGTTCGAAGAACAGCGCCCCTTCATCGGTCAAATTAATCCGCCGGGTGCTGCGGTTGAACAACCTGACGCCCAACGATTCCTCCAGCCGCGCAATGCTCTTGCCAATGGCGGAGGCCGAGACCCCCAGTCGTTCTCCGGCGGCGACGAAACTGCGCAATTCGGCGGCGCGCACAAAAGCCAACAGCCCGCTCAGACTTTCCATCAGCGTCTCCAATTAGAGCGTTTTTGTCCTTAAAGTATGGAATATAGCCTTATTTTTTGCCGATTAAATCCTCTTTATCATCATTGTCCATCACGCGCCCCTTTACCGGAGTTCCCCATGAACGATCATCCCCCCTATCAAGAGAGCACGCACCCGCAGCGCTGGGTGATCCTGTTCTCCGTCTGCCTGGCCGGCCTGATCATGCCGATCAACTTTACCGGCCCGGCAGCCTCTCTGTCCGCCATCGCCACCAGGTTGGGCGGCGGCATGGTGGCCCTGAGCTGGGTCACCAATGCCTTTATGCTGACCTTTGGCTGCAGCCTGATGATCGCCGGTACTTGCGCCGACCGTTTCGGGCGTAAGCGGATATTTGTCGGTGGGCTGGCGGCGCTCACCCTGAGTTCGCTGGCCATGCCGGCGGTGCAAAATATTTTGTCCTTCGACGCGCTCCGGGCGTTGCAGGGCTTTGCCGCAGCCGCGGCGTTTGCCGGCGGCACTGCGGGGCTGGCTCAGGTGTTTAGCGGGGCCGAACGGACCAAAGCCTTCAGCCTGTTAGGCACCACCTTCGGCCTCGGTCTGGCGTTTGGCCCGTTGCTGGCCGGATTGCTAACGCAGCACTTTGGCTGGCAGGCCATTTTTCTGTTCGTGGCGCTGCTGAGCGCCATAGCCCTGCTCAGCGGCCTGCGCTATATGCCCGAATCCCGCGATCCCGCCGCCTCGACGCTGGACTGGCCCGGTGCGGCCACCTTTACACTCGCTCTGACGCTGTTGACCTATGCCGTGCTGCTGGTGCCCGACAGCGGCTGGGGCAGCGCAACGGTGCTCGTCCCGCTGCTTGGCGCGCTGCTGTGCATGCTGGCCTTTATCGCGGTCGAGCGGCGCATGCAGCGGCCAATGCTCGATCTGTCGCTGTTCCGCTACCCGCGTTTTGTCGGCGTGCAGTTTCTGGCGGCGGCGCCGGCCTATTCCTACGTGGTGCTGTTGGTATTGCTGCCGCAGCGGTTTATCGGTATTGAAGGCTACAGCGCCGTCAAAGCCGGCATGATGATGATGGCGCTGTCCGCGCCGTTGCTGGTCTTGCCAATCCTGGCTGGGCTGCTGGCGCGGCGTTTTTCCGCCGGCGTCATTTCAAGCCTGGGCCTGCTCACGTGTGCCGCCGGTTTGGTGTGGCTGGCGCAGTACTCGCCGGGACAGCCGTTCATGCGGCTGGTACTGCCGATGCTCACTATTGGCTGCGGCATCAGCCTGCCCTGGGGATTGATGGATGGCCTGGCGGTCAGCGTAGTGCCGCGGGAGCGCGCGGGCATGGCCACCGGTATTTTCAGCACGGTCCGCGTCGCTGGAGAAGGCATCGCACTGGCGGTGGTGGGTGCTTTGCTGGCCATGCTGGTGGAGCGGCATTTCCCACTTCCGCCGCCGGCGGACGCCGGTGCGGTCGCCCATCGTCTGGCTCTGGGGAACCTGCTCAATACCGACGCCGGGCAGCTTAAGCAAAGCTACGAGTCTGCGTTTAATCTCCTGTTGCAGATTCTGGCGCTGACGACGCTATTTTCCGCCATCATCGTTTTTCTGTTTCTGCGCCATCCCGCTGAACGGGTGGATCCTGTGCAACCTCCCCGCGCGGCAAATCTCGAATAAATTGTCATCTGCGAAGCGGCGCGCAAAAGCGCCGCCTTTTACGGCAAAACCGCATATATTTACCCATCCGTCGCGCAAATCCGCCATTTTGACGTTTTTTCACCACAAAGACGCGGGCAAAATGCGAGCTAACGCTGCATCCCGCGCGTTAGCCGTGTATACTGTGCGGAGAAAATACACATCCGCTGTTATTGGCATATCAACCGCTATCAACGAACATCATCATGGCTCAAGGCACGCTTTATATTGTCTCTGCTCCCAGTGGCGCAGGTAAATCAAGTCTGATTCAGGCTTTGTTAAAGACGCAACCGCTGTACGACACGCAGGTTTCGGTTTCGCACACTACGCGCGACAGCCGCCCGGGCGAACTTCACGGCGAGCATTATTTCTTCGTCTCAAAAGATGAATTCCGCCGGATGATTGAGCAGGATGCGTTTCTTGAGCATGCCGAAGTGTTCGGCAACTATTACGGCACCTCGCGCGCCGCCATCGAGCAAGTCTTGTCGACGGGCGTAGACGTTTTTCTGGATATCGACTGGCAGGGCGCGCAGCAAATCCGCGCCAAAATGCCGCAGGCGCGCAGCATCTTCATTCTGCCGCCGTCCAAGGAAGAACTGGGCCGCCGCCTGCGCGGCCGCGGGCAAGACTCCGAAGAGGTGATCGCCAAGCGCATGGCTCAGGCCGTAGCGGAAATGACGCACTACGCGGAGTACGATTATTTAATCGTGAACGATGATTTCGATCTGGCGCTGTCCGATCTGAAAACCATTATTCGCGCCGAACGCCTGCGTTTAGGCCGCCAATTATTGCGGCATGACGCTTTAATCAGCAAACTATTGGCAGACTGAAGGCAGTTTCAGTATTATGCCCAGTCTTTTCGTCACCTGTGGAGTAGCACAAATATGGCACGCGTAACTGTTCAAGACGCTGTAGAGAAAATTGGTAACCGTTTTGACCTGGTGTTGGTCGCTGCTCGTCGGGCGCGTCAAATCCAGACCGGCGGCAAAGATGCACTGGTTCCGGAAGAGAACGACAAGTACACCGTTATCGCCCTGCGCGAAATCGAAGAAGGCCTGATCACCAGCCAGATCCTCGATGTGCGTGAGCGTCAAGAGCAGCAAGAGCAGGAAGCCGCAGAGATCCAGGCGGTTACCGCGATTGCTGAAGGTCGTCGTTAATTAGACTGCGAGTCTGCCTTGTACCTGTTTGAAAGCCTGAATCTGCTGATTCAACGTTACCTGCCTGAGGAGCAGATTAAGCGCCTCAAACAGGCATACCTCGTTGCACGTGATGCTCACGAGGGACAGACACGCTCCAGCGGTGAGCCCTACATTACTCACCCGGTCGCCGTGGCCTGCATTCTGGCGGAAATGCGTCTCGACCACGAGACGCTGATGGCAGCCCTGCTGCACGACGTCATCGAAGACACCCCGGCCACCTATCAGGATATGGAACAGCTGTTCGGCAAAAGCGTCGCCGAACTGGTTGAAGGCGTATCCAAGCTCGACAAGCTGAAGTTCCAGGATAAAAAAGAAGCGCAGGCGGAGAACTTCCGCAAAATGATCATGGCGATGGTGCAGGATATCCGCGTCGTGCTGATCAAGCTGGCCGACCGTACGCACAACATGCGCACCCTCGGTTCGCTGCGCCCGGACAAACGCCGGCGCATCGCGCGTGAAACCCTGGAAATCTACAGCCCGCTGGCCCACCGCCTGGGTATCCACCACCTGAAAACCGAGCTGGAAGAGCTGGGCTTTGAGGCGCTGTACCCGAACCGCTACCGCGTGATCAAAGAAGTGGTGAAAGCCGCGCGCGGCAACCGTAAAGAGATGATTCAAAAAATCCTCTCCGAGATCGAAGGGCGGTTGACCGAAGCCGGCATTCCTTGCCGCGTCAGCGGAAGGGAAAAACATCTCTATTCCATCTACCTCAAGATGCACCTGAAAGAGCAGCGTTTCCATTCGATTATGGATATCTACGCGTTCCGGGTGATCGTGAAAGAGGTGGATACCTGCTATCGGGTGCTCGGCCAGGCTCACAGCCTGTATAAACCGCGCCCGGGCCGGGTAAAAGACTACATCGCCATTCCCAAGGCCAACGGCTATCAATCGCTGCATACTTCGCTGATCGGCCCGCACGGCGTGCCGGTTGAGGTGCAGATCCGCACCGAAGATATGGATCAGATGGCCGAAATGGGGGTTGCCGCACACTGGGCTTATAAAGAAAAAGAACAGGGCGAAACCGGCACCACGGCGCAAATCCGCGCGCAGCGCTGGATGCAAAGCCTGCTGGAGCTGCAGCAAAGCGCCGGCAGCTCGTTTGAATTTATCGAGAGCGTCAAATCCGATCTGTTCCCGGACGAGATTTACGTTTTCACCCCGGAAGGCCGCATCGTCGAACTGCCGGCGGGCGCCACGCCGGTCGACTTCGCCTACGCGGTGCACACCGATATCGGCCATGCCTGCGTCGGCGCGCGCGTCGATCGCCAGCCGTATCCGCTGTCGCAGTCGCTGACCAGCGGCCAGACGGTAGAGATCATCACCGCGCCGGGCGCGCGGCCGAATGCCGCCTGGCTGAACTTTGTCGTCAGCTCGAAAGCGCGCGCCAAAATCCGCCAAATGCTGAAAAACCTCAAGCGCGACGACTCCGTCGGCCTTGGCCGCCGTTTGCTGAACCATGCGCTGGGCGGCAGCCGCAAACTGGCTGAAATCCCGCAGGAAAACATCCAGCACGAGCTGGAGCGCATGAAGCTGGCGACGCTGGACGATCTGCTGGCGGAAATCGGCCTCGGCAACGCCATGAGCGTAGTCGTGGCCAAAAACCTGCAGGGCGACCAATCCAATCTGGGCACCTCTTCCGGCGTGCGCAACCTGGCTATCAAGGGTGCGGACGGCGTGCTGATCACCTTCGCCAAATGCTGCCGGCCAATACCGGGCGACCCGATTATCGCCCACGTCAGCCCGGGCAAAGGGCTGGTGATCCACCACGAGTCCTGCCGCAACATCCGCGGCTACCAGAAAGAGCCTGAGAAATTCATGGCGGTAGAGTGGGATAAAGAGACCGAGCAGGAGTTTATCGCCGAGATCAAGGTGGATATGTTCAACCATCAGGGCGCGCTGGCCAACCTGACGGCGGCCATCAACGCGGCCGAATCGAATATTCAAAGCCTGAATACCGAAGAGAAAGACGGTCGGGTTTATAGCGCCTTTATCCGCTTGACCACCCGCGATCGCATCCACTTGGCAAACATTATGCGTAAAATCCGTATCATGCCGGATGTGATTAAAGTTAACCGCAACCGAAATTAGCGCTTATGAGTCCTGAACGCTATGCGCGGATTTGTGAAATGCTCGCTACCCGGCAGCCGGATCTGACGGTCTGCCTGGAGCAGGTGCACAAACCGCATAACGTCTCCGCCATTATCCGCACCGCCGACGCCGTCGGCGTGCATCAGGTGCATGCCGTGTGGCCCACCACCCGCATGCGTACCCTGGTTTCCTCCGCTGCCGGCAGCAACAGCTGGGTGAATGTCAAAACCCACCGCACCATTTCCGACGCGGTAGGCCACCTGAAAGCCCAGGGCATGCAAATTCTGGCGACCAATCTGTCCGCCCGCGCGGTCGACTTCCGCGAGGTGGATTACACCCGCCCCACCTGCGTGCTGCTGGGCCAGGAAAAAACCGGCATCACCGAAGAAGCGCTGGCGCTGGCCGATCGGGACATCATCATTCCGATGATCGGCATGGTGCAGTCACTTAACGTGTCGGTGGCCTCGGCCTTGATCCTGTACGAAGCGCAGCGCCAGCGGCAAAACGCCGGCCTGTATCGCCGCGAACGCAGCATGCTCGACGAAGAAGAGCAGCAGCGCCTGCTGTTTGAAGGCGGCTATCCGGTGCTGGCCAACGTGGCCAAGCGCAAAGGGCTGCCGCGCCCGCACATCGACGAACAAGGCCAGGTGGTCGCCGACGCCGAATGGTGGGCGACCATGCAGGCAACGGTACGCAAATGAAAGGCCGCCTGCTGGATGCTGTCCCACTCACCACGCTTTCCGGGGTTGGCGCCAGCCAGGCGGGCAAACTGGCCAAGATTGGCCTGGAAACCATTCAGGACCTGTTGCTGCACCTGCCGTTGCGCTACGAAGACCGTACCCGACTCTATCCGATAAACGACCTGCTGCCGGGCATCTACGCCACGGTGGAAGGAGAGGTGCTGCGCAGCGACATCAGCTTCGGCCGCCGGCGCATGCTGACCTGCCAGATCAGCGACGGCACCGGCATCCTCACCATGCGTTTCTTCAACTTCAATGCGGCGATGAAGAACAGCCTGGCCACCGGCCGCCGCGTGACCGCCTATGGCGAAATCAAGCGCGGCAACCACGGCGCGGAGATCATCCACCCGGAATATCGCGTGCAGGGCGAAAGCAGCGAAGTGGAGCTGCAAGAGTCGCTGACGCCGGTCTACCCCACCACCGAAGGCATCAGGCAGGCCACGCTGCGCAAGCTGACCGATCAGGCGCTGGAGCTGCTGGACACCTGCGCCATCGCCGAACTGCTGCCGCCGGAGCTGAGCGGCGGGCTGATGAGCCTGCCGCAGGCGCTGCACACCCTGCATCGCCCGCCGCCGGATATCCAGCTGGCGGATCTGGAACAGGGTAAGCACCCGGCGCAAAAACGCCTGATCCTCGAAGAACTGCTGGCGCATAACCTCAGCATGCTGGCGGTACGCGCCGGTGCGCAGAGCTATCAGGCGCTGCCGCTGCTGCCGGATGACCGATTAAAAAATCAGTTCCTCGCCCAGTTGCCGTTCTCACCGACCGGGGCGCAGACGCGGGTGGTGGCGGATATCGAAGCCGATATGCAAAAAGGCTTCCCGATGATGCGTCTGGTGCAGGGCGACGTCGGCTCCGGCAAAACGTTGGTGGCGGCGTTGGCGGCATTGCGCGCCATCGCCCACGGCAAGCAGGTGGCGCTGATGGCGCCGACCGAGCTGCTGGCCGAACAGCACGCCAACAACTTCCGCCAGTGGTTCGAACCGCTGGGGCTGGAAGTGGGCTGGCTGGCCGGCAAACAAAAGGGCAAGGCGCGCATTGCGCAGCAGGAGGCCATCGCCAGCGGCCAGGTGTCGATGGTGGTCGGCACCCACGCTATCTTCCAGGAACAGGTGCAGTTCAACGGCCTGGCCCTGGTGATCATCGACGAACAACACCGCTTTGGCGTGCACCAACGGCTGGCGCTGTGGGAAAAAGGCGAAGAGCAAGGCTTCCACGCACACCAGTTGATCATGACCGCCACGCCGATCCCGCGCACGCTGGCGATGACCGCTTACGCCGATCTCGATACTTCGGTCATCGACGAACTGCCGCCGGGCAGAACGCCGGTCACCACCGTCGCTATTCCCGATACCCGCCGCGCCGACATTATCCAACGGGTGAAGAGCGCCTGTATGGAAGAAGGCCGCCAGGCGTACTGGGTCTGTACGCTGATTGAAGAGTCCGAACTGTTGGAAGCGCAGGCGGCGGAAGCTACCTGGGAAGAATTGAAAACCGCGCTGCCCGAACTGAAGGTGGCGTTGGTGCATGGCCGTATGAAAGCGCAGGAAAAGCAGGCGGTGATGCAGGCCTTTAAGCAGGGCGAGCTGCAGCTGCTGGTCGCCACCACGGTGATCGAGGTGGGCGTCGACGTGCCTAACGCCAGCCTGATGATTATCGAAAACCCCGAGCGGCTGGGGCTGGCGCAGCTGCACCAGCTGCGCGGGCGCGTGGGCCGCGGCGCCGTGGCCTCGCACTGCGTGCTGCTGTACAAAACGCCGCTGAGCAAAACCGCGCAAAAACGCCTGCAGGTGCTGCGCGACAGCAACGACGGCTTTGTGATAGCCCAGCGCGATCTGGAGATCCGCGGTCCGGGCGAGCTGTTGGGCACCCGCCAGACCGGCAGCGCCGAGTTCAAAGTCGCGGACCTGCTGCGCGACCAGGCGATGATCCCGGAAGTGCAGCGCGTCGCTCGTCATATCCACCAGCAGTACCCGGAGCACGCCCGCGCGCTGATCGAGCGCTGGCTGCCGGAGAAGGCACGCTACTCCAACGCATAAAAAAGGGCGCCCGCGGCGCCCTTTTCCATTACCCCTTCCCGAGCATCATCCCACCGCCGGGAATACCGGCAGCAGCAGATACAGCTTGATGACGATGGCATTGGCGATATCGATAAAGAACGCCCCGACCATCGGCACCACCAGGAACGCCAGGTGCGACGGCCCGAAACGATCGGTGATCGCCTGCATGTTGGCGATCGCCGTCGGAGTGGCGCCCATACCGAAGCCGCAGTGGCCGGCGGCCAATACCGCCGCATCGTAGTTCTTGCCCATCACCCGGTAGGTGACAAAAATCGCATACAGCGCCATCGCCAGCGTCTGCACCGCCAGGATAGCCAGCATCGGCAGCGCCAGCGAGGCCAGCTCCCACAGGCGCAGGCTCATCAGCGCCATCGCCAGGAACAGCGACAGACTGACGTTGCCCAATACCGATACCGCCCGCTCAAACACGGTGTAGAAGCCGGTGAAGGCCAGCGTGTTGCTGAGGATCACCCCGACGAACAGCACGCAGACGAAATTGGGCAGCTCAAACACCGTGCCGTTCAGCAGGCCGGAGATCAGCTGCCCCAGACTCAGGCAGATGGCGATCATGGCGATGGTTTCAATCATCACCAGCGAGGTGATCAGGCGGCCGCTTTCCGGTTTTTCAAAGCCGCTCGGCTGCACGCTGTCCTCCGGCGTACCTTCCGGCGTGGAGGAGTGCTTAACCAGATAACGCGCCACCGGCCCGCCGATCAGGCCGCCCAGCACCAGGCCGAAGGTGGCGCAGGCCATGGCGACTTCCGTTGCGTTTTCAAAGCCGTAGCGCTCAATGAACAGCTTGCTCCAGGCCGCGCCGGTGCCATGGCCGCCGGAGAGGGTGATAGAACCGGCGATCAGGCCCATCAACGGGTCCAGGCCCAGCATTTTCGCCATGCCAATGCCGATGGCGTTCTGCACCAGCAGCAACCCCAGCACCACAAACAGGAACACCATCAGCGCCTTGCCGCCGGCGCGCAAACGCGCCAGGTTGGCGTTCAGACCGATTGTGGCGAAGAAGGCCAGCATCAACGGATCCTTCAGCGACATATCGAAGCTGATTTCCCAGTTGGCGAACTTTTTCATGGCTAACAGCAGGAGGGCCACCAGCAGACCACCGGCGACCGGTGCGGGAATGGTGTATTTTCTCAGCAACGGGATGCTTTTGACGCACTTGCCCCCAAGGAGCAGAACCAGCGTTGCCGCGACTAACGTGCCATAAGTATCAAGATGAAACATCCAGGTACTCCCTGTGAGGATAAATATCCAATAGAAAATAATAAGTTATAGAAAACCACTTAGTTTTTAAACTTGATGAATGCGGGATTAGAAGGAAAAAACGCTGCGAAGACAAGAAAAAATGAATAAAAATGCGACATAAATGCGAAAGAACCTAACAGAATATTTGGGCGCAACCGTTTGCTTTTGCGGGGCGGATCATTAAAATGCCCTCTTTGCCGTTTCTGGAAACGCCACACCATGACCCTGTCATCCTCTGAGCTTGATGCCGTGCAAAAAGCCGCCGCCACGCCCCGCGCCAGTGAACTGATTTATCGCCTGGAAGATCGCCCGCCGCTGCCGCAAACGCTGTTTGCCGCCGGTCAGCATCTGCTGGCGATGTTCGTGGCGGTGATCACCCCGGCCCTGTTGATCTGCCAGGCCCTGGGCCTGCCGGCGCAGGATACCCAGCACATCATCAGCATGTCGTTGTTCGCTTCCGGTCTGGCTTCCATTCTGCAAATCAAAACCTGGGGGCCGGTCGGCTCCGGGCTGCTGTCGATTCAGGGTACCAGCTTCAACTTCGTATCGCCGTTGATCATGGGCGGTTTGGCGCTGAAAAACGGCGGCGCCGACGTGCCGACCATGATGGCCGCGCTGTTCGGCACGCTGATGGTCGCCTCCTGCACCGAGATCCTGCTGTCGCGGGTGCTGCACCTGGCGCGCCGCGTCATCACCCCGCTGGTCTCCGGCATCGTGGTGATGATTATCGGGCTGTCGCTGATTCAGGTCGGGCTGACGTCGATCGGCGGCGGCTATGCCGCGATGAACGGGGGCAGCTTCGGCTCACCGAAAAACCTGCTGCTGGCCGGCGCGGTACTGGTGGTGATTATCCTGCTGAACCGCCAGCGCAACCCTTACCTGCGCGTTGCCTCGCTGGTGATCGCCATGGCGGTCGGCTACCTGCTGGCCTGGGCGATGGACATGCTGCCTGCGGGCCAACCGGCGCCGCAAACGGCGGCGATCACCCTCCCAACGCCGCTGTACTACGGCCTGGGCTTTGACTGGAACCTGCTGCTGCCGCTGATGCTGATCTTTATGGTCACTTCGCTGGAAACCATCGGCGACATCACCGCCACGTCCGACGTCTCCGAGCAGCCGGTCAGCGGCCCGCTGTACATGAAGCGCCTGAAAGGCGGCGTGCTGGCCAACGGCCTGAACTCGATGCTGTCCGCGGTGTTCAACACCTTCCCCAACTCCTGTTTCGGCCAGAATAACGGCGTGATCCAGCTGACCGGCGTCGCCAGCCGCTACGTCGGCTTTGTGGTGGCGCTGATGCTGATCGCATTGGGGTTGTTCCCGGCGGTGGCCGGCTTCGTGCAACACATCCCCGAGCCGGTGCTCGGCGGCGCCACCATCGTGATGTTCGGCACCATCGCCGCCTCCGGGGTGCGCATCGTGTCGCGCGAACGCCTGAACCGCCGCGCCATCATGATCATGGCGCTGTCGCTGGCCGTCGGCATGGGCGTGTCCCAACAGCCGCTGATCCTGCAGTTCGCGCCGGACTGGCTGAAAACCCTGCTCTCTTCCGGCATCGCCGCCGGCGGCATTACCGCCATCGTGCTGAACCTGGTGTTCCCGCACGAACACGAACAGAAATAATTTCCCCTTTCCCACCAAACGGCCGCCTGCGGCCGTTTTTTATTGTCTATCAGACCATTGCCCTTGAGATGCCCGGCCAATTGCGGCATAAACAGGGTATCTTTTTTGACCGATGCGGATGTAGACGATGAAATTTATCGGAAAACTGTTGCTGACGTTGCTTTTGATCGTCGTGCTGCTGTACGTGGTGGGGCAAACCCGCTGGGCGGCCGGCCAGCTGAGCGATTGGGTCAGCGACAACGGCCAATACCGCCTGTCGGTAGGGAAAATCACGCACTCGTGGCGCCAACCGGGCCAAATCAGCCTGGAGGACGTCCAGCTGGCGAGAAACAATCAGCCGCCGGCGCTGGCGGCCAAAACGGTCGATCTGGGCCTCAGCCTGCGCCAGATCACCGAACCGCGCTATTTCCACAGCGTCACGCTGCGCGACGGCACCCTGAACATCCAGCAGCAAGCGGTGGCGCTGCCGCTGCAGGCCGAGGTGCTGCAGCTGAGCAACATGGCGCTGCAATCCAGCGATGAAAGCTGGCAGATCAACGCGCAAAAGGTGAATGCCGGCATCACGCCATGGCAACCCAAGGCCGGCCATGTGCTGGGGGAAAACAACCAGTTCCAGTTCAGCGCCGGCTCGATGACGCTGAACGGCATCCCGGCCTCGCAGGTGTTGGTGCAGGGTGAGCTGAAGCAGAATCAACTGTTGCTGAGCAACTTCGGCGCCGATCTGGCGCAGGGCGATCTGACCGGGGTCGCCAGCCGCGCCGCCGACGGCAGCTGGCAGGTGGAACGCCTGCGGCTGAGCGGCGTGCGTATGCAAACGCCATTGACGCTGGAACAGTTCATGCAGCGCTTCACCCAGCTGCCACCGATCACCCTCAAACGCTTTGACCTGATCGACGCGCGGCTGGAAGGCAAGGAATGGGCGTTCAACGATCTCGACCTGTCGCTGCAAAACGTCGGCTTCAAACAGGGCGACTGGAGCAGCCAGGACGGTTCGCTGAACTTCAACGCCAGCGATATGATCAACGGCGGTTTCCATCTGATCGATCCGATCATGAACATGCGGCTGTCGCCCGCCGGCATCGCGATTCAGCAGTTCACCACCCGCTGGGAAGGCGGCCTGCTGCGCACCTCCGGCAACTGGCTGCGCGCGACCAAACGTCTGCAGCTGGACGAAGTGGCCATGGCGGCGCTGGAGTACACCCTGCCGATCAACTGGCGCGAACTGTGGCTGAAGCCCTTGCCGTCGTGGCTGGCGGAGGTTTACGTCAACAAGCTGACCACCAACCGCAATCTGATCATCGATATCAATCCGGACTTCCCGTTCCAGATCACCGCGCTGGACGGCTACGGCAGCAATCTGCTGCTGGCGCGCGAACATCAATGGGGCATCTGGTCCGGCGCGTTGAACCTGAACGGCAGCGAAGCCACCTTCAACAAGATCGACGTGCGCCGCCCTTCCCTGGCGCTGACCGCCGACGCCGGGCAGATTGATGTCACCGAGCTCAGCGCCTTTATGCCGCAGGGCTTGCTGGAGGCTAAAGTCAGGGTCGATCAGCTGCCGGGCAAACCTTTCCAGCTGTCGCTGAATGGCCGCTCGGTGCCGGTGAATACGTTGCAGCAGTGGGGATGGCAGCCGGTGCCGCTAACGGGTGACGGCAACCTGCAGCTGCAGTTGAAAGGGCTGTTGAACAGCGACGGGCCGTTCAAGGCTTCGCTGAAAGGCGCGCTGCAGGCCACCGCCGACGGCCAGACGGTCAACCAGCAGCTGCCGTAATGCGCACGCGGCCCTCCACGCTGGAAGGGCCGCGATCTCAGCCTTCTGCCACCTCGCAACCGCCCTGATCCAGGGGACCTTCCGGCGCGGCAGGCAGCACCATGTAAGTGCCTTCAAATACCGCGCCTTTGTCGTCGTCACCGAACAGGTGTACTTCGGCCTGCACGCGCGCGCGGCGGCCGCGCGCCAGACGCGCCAGATCGCCGCTCAACGAGCCGAGATCCGCTACCGCCCGCGGCCGGCCGGTAATCGGTTTGCTGTAGCGGATATGCGCATCCGCCAGAATGATGGTGCCGCCCAGATGACGCTCGCGCAGCAGCAGCCAGATCAGCCCCCAGGCGGTCAGGGTCGCCAACGAGAACAGGCTGCCGGCGAACAGCGTATGGTGTGGGTTCTGGTTGCCGATCTCCGGCATGGTGGTGACAAAACGCTGGCCGGTGTATTGGCTTATGCGCACGCCCATTTTCTCGCTCAGCGGAATATGCTCATACCAGGCCTGCTGCAGCTGCCCGCACCAGTCGGGGCGATGCAGGATATCGTCCAGCGTCGCGACCGGCTTGATCATCAGAAAGTGGCGGATAGGGGTGGTCTGCGGCGCCGTGATCTCACCCTGATTGACGAAGCCCAGCTTGGCGAAGAAATCCACCGCATCCTCGCGGGCGCTACACACCACGCGTTTAACGCCTTCCTGGCGCGCCACCGACTCCAGGGTCATCGCCACCAGCGTCCCCAGCCCTTTGTCCTGCACCGTAGGGTCGACCGCCAGGAAGCGGATAGCCGCCTCGTTGTCGGCATTGATATACAGCCGCCCAATAGCGACAATTTTTCCGACCTCGTCCACCACCATTTGGTGGTGCGCCATGGCGTCATAGGCATCCTTTTCCGAACCCACCGGCTGGTGCAGCGGCTTGCGCAGCATTTCCCAGCGAAACTGGTAATAATCCTTCAGTTCTTGCTCTGTTACGGGTACTCGTAGGTGATACATAGACGCCTTCTCTCTCAGAATGCTTAGACCTGCAGCCAGAATGTCACCGGCCCATCGTTCACCAACGCCACCTGCATGTCGGCGGCGAACTCGCCGGTCTGGGTTTCTACGCCGCGTTCGCGGCACTGGCCAACAAAATATTGGTACAACCGATCGGCCTCCTGCGGCGCGGCGCCGCGCGAGAAGCTGGGCCTCATGCCCTTCTGGGTATCCGCCGCCAGAGTGAACTGCGACACCACCAGCAGGCTGCCTCCCGCCTGCTGGACATTCAGATTCATCTTGTCGTTCTCGTCGCCAAAAATGCGATACCCCAGCACGCGCTCACACAGGCGCACGGCTTTCTGTTCGTTATCGCCCTGCTCCACGCCCAACAACACTAACAAACCGGGGCCAATCTTGCCTACCGTCTCTCCCTCAACCGTTACGCTGGCGTTTAGCACCCGTTGAATTAACGCAATCATACATCCTGCCCTTCTTGTTGCTGTTCCTGTTGTGCCGCCTTCTGCCGGCGGTAGTCACGGTATTCGCCAATCGTGACGGTGATTTCCGCACCGAGCAACACGATACACCAGCTCCAATAGACCCACAGGAATAAAATCGGGATCACCGCCAGCACGCCGTAAATCAACTGGTAGGACGGGAACATGGTGACGTACAGCGCAAAGCCTTTCTTGCCCAGCTCGAACAGCAGCCCCGCCACCAGTGCGCCGATCAGCGCATCTTTCGGCGGCACCCGCACCGTCGGCACGATGCAATACAACAGCCAGAACGAGATCCACGACAGGATCAGCGGGAAAATGCGCAGCACCTGATCTACCAAGCTGTTGACGCCGGTTTGCGCCAGCCAGTTGAGCGACAGCAAATAAGAACTGATGGCCATGCTGGCGCCCACCAGCAGCGGCCCCAGGGTCAGCACCATCCAGTACACCGCGAAAGAAAAGACGATTGGCCGCTTGTTCTTGCTGCGCCAGATGGTGTTCAGCACGCTGTCCACCGAGGAGATCAGCAGCAGCGCGGTGACGATCAGCCCGCAGGTGCCGACGGCGGTCATCTTGTTGGAGTTGGCGACAAACTGTTCCAGATAGCGCTGGATCACGTTGCCGGCCGCCGGCATGAAATTGGAAAAAATAAAGCTCTTCAGCTGCGCGCTGATGTCGGAAAACATCGGGAAAGCGGCGAACAGCGCAAACACCACCGTCACCAGCGGCACCAGCGACAGCAGCGAGACATAAGCCAGGTGGCCCGCCAGCATGGTCAGGCCGTCGCTGTCGATGCGCTGGTACAGCAGCCGGCCGAAGGTGACGCCGGGCTTAATCGAAGAGGGCAGCTTTTTGCGGCGGAAAAACGACATGGACACTCCTTGATGTCAGTTTCACCCTATGGATTTCACGCTGCAGCTTGAAAAACGGCGGGTAGGGACGCCTTAAGCTTAACGCGCCCCGTTCATTGGGCAAAATACGCGGGCACCACGTCGCGATCGCTCACCAGCACCGCTTTGATCCCCAGCGCCTGCGCAGCGGCGACGTTCGCCGGCACATCGTCGAAGAACACCGCGTCTTGCGCCGCGGCGTTTTCCGCGTTCAGCACGTGCAGATAGATATTGGCGTCCGGCTTACGCATGCCGAGATCCTGCGACAGATACAGATGGTCCGCCGCGGTGGCCACTTCCGGATAGTGCTGCGGCCAGTAGTTGCAATGCAGGCGATTGGTATTCGACAGCACCACCACCCGGTGGCCCTCGTTGCGCAGGCGCTGCATGATATCGATCACTTCCGGGCGCAGGGCGACGAAAACCGCCTGCCAGCCGGTGGCGAACTGTTCAAAACTGAGCGCGATGCCCATCTCTTCGCACAGCTTGCCGGCAAAATCTTCGTCGCTGATTTCACCGCGTTCGTGCTGCTGGAATACCTCGCCCATGGCAAAACGATCGGACAACACCGCCAGCGGCGTGCCGCTTAAATTGCTCCATACACCCAGTACACGTTTGAAATCGATATCGACAATCACATTACCTAAATCAAAGATATACAGCATAGTCCTCTCCTGATGGGCCGGTGAGATTTCACTGTAGCGGGAAAAGAGAAGGCTGAACAGGGAGCGGGGAGAAAAGCGCATAGCGCGCCGTACAAACGGGGAATTACAGAGGAAAAAACTCAGGGCGCAGAACCGCGCCCTAAGCATCGTAACTCAATCAGCGATTACGCGTCTTTAGGACCGCGGCTGGCGCGCTTACGATCGTTTTCCGTCAGGTGACGCTTGCGGATACGGATCGAGGTTGGCGTCACTTCCACCAGTTCGTCGTCATCGATAAACTCCAGAGCTTGCTCCAGGGTCATTTTGATGGCCGGAACCAGGGTAGTCGCTTCGTCGGTACCGGAAGCACGCATGTTGGTCAGCTTCTTACCGGTCAGGCAGTTCACGGTCAGGTCGTTGGAGCGTGAGTGAATACCGATGATCTGGCCTTCATACACTTCCGCGCCGTGGCCCAGGAACAGCTTACCGCGATCTTGCAGGCCGTACAGGGCGAACGCTACCGCTTTACCCTGACCGTTGGAGATCAGCACGCCGTTCTGGCGCTGGCCCACATCGCCCGGACGCACGTCGTCGTAGTGGCTGAAGGTGGAGTACAGCAGACCGGTACCGGAAGTCATGGTCATGAACTCGTTACGGAAGCCGATCAGACCACGGCTTGGGATCACGTAGTCGAGACGCACGCGGCCTTTGCCATCCGGATCCATGTTTTTCAGGTCGGCTTTACGCTCACCCATCGCCTGCATCACGGAGCCCTGATGCTGCTCTTCGATGTCCAGCGTCACGTTTTCGAACGGCTCTTGTTTGCGGCCGTCGATTTCGCGGAAGATAACTTTCGGACGGGATACCGCCAGCTCGAAGCCTTCGCGACGCATGTTTTCGATCAGAACGGACAGGTGCAGCTCGCCACGGCCCGATACGCGGAACGCGTCGGCATCTTCGGTTTCTTCAACGCGCAGCGCCACGTTGTGCACCAGCTCCTTGTTCAGACGCTCAAGGATTTGGCGAGAAGTCACGAACTTGCCTTCTTTACCGCAGAATGGCGAGGTGTTGACGTTGAAGAACATGCTGACGGTAGGTTCATCAACGGACAGCGCCGGCAGCGCTTCAACGGCGTTGGTGTCGCAGATGGTGTCGGAGATGTTCAGCTCGCCCAGACCGGTGATGGCGATGATGTCGCCAGCCTCGGCCAGAGAGGACTCGATACGCTCCAGACCCATGTGACCCAGCACTTTGCCCACTTTACCGTTGCGAGTTTTACCTTCGCTGTCGATGATGGTGACCTGCTGGTTTGGCTTCACTTTGCCGCGCTTGATGCGGCCGATGCCGATCACGCCCAGGTAGTTGTTGTAGTCCAGCTGCGAGATCTGCATCTGGAATGGCGCTTCCAGCTCAACCTGCGGCGCAGACACGTGGTCGACGATCGCCTGATACAGCGGGGTCATGTCTTCCGCCATGTCGTTGTGGTCGTTGCCGGCGATGCCCATCAGTGCGGATGCATAGATGATTGGGAAATCGAGCTGCTCGTCGGTCGCGTCGAGGTTAACGAACAGGTCGAACACCTGATCGACAACCCAGTCCGGACGCGCGCCAGGACGGTCAACCTTGTTGATTACCACGATCGGCTTCAGACCGTTGGCGAAGGCCTTCTTGGTCACGAAGCGGGTTTGCGGCATAGGGCCATCCATTGCATCCACAACCAGCAGCACCGAGTCGACCATTGACATCACGCGCTCTACCTCACCGCCGAAGTCGGCGTGTCCTGGGGTATCCACGATGTTGATGCGGTAGTCTTTCCAATTAATGGCGGTGTTTTTTGCGAGGATGGTAATCCCACGCTCTTTCTCCAAATCGTTGGAGTCCATTACGCGCTCGGTGGCTTCTACACGCTCTCCGAAGGTACCGGATTGTTGCAGCAGCTTGTCAACCAGGGTGGTTTTACCATGGTCAACGTGGGCAATAATGGCGATGTTACGCAAATTTTCGATCACAGCTTTGCCTCAGGCATTAGAAATAGCGCGCTATTGTACACGTATTAAGCGAGGTACTAAACAAGATCACAACCATCTCTTATAAACAACTGCGTACCGGTCAGTTTGTGATCCCTTTCACGGTGCAAAAAGCCACCAACGGTGCACTTTTGCACCATTTCGGTGCCCTTACTTACTCATTTTGCACCATGTTAGTGCAATGCATCGCTGATGGTGCATACTGGCGTTGCGTAAAACCCGCACAGAAAGGCGATAAAGGCCTCTTCGAAAAGTTGGCACAGTTTTCGCTTTAGTCTTTTCAAGACGAAAAAAAGCCAGTTCCACAGATTCGTTCCACGACGACAATGATAAATCCGGGAGAGTTAAGTATGTCCGCTGAACACGTATTGACGATGCTGAATGAGCACGAAGTGAAATTCGTAGACCTGCGTTTCACTGACACCAAGGGTAAGGAACAACACGTTACCATCCCTGCTCATCAGGTGAATGCCGACTTCTTCGAAGAAGGCAAAATGTTTGACGGCTCCTCAATCGGCGGTTGGAAGGGCATCAACGAATCTGACATGGTGCTGATGCCGGACGCCAGCACGGCGGTACTGGATCCGTTCTTCGAAGAATCCACCCTGATCATCCGCTGCGACATTCTCGAGCCGGGCACCATGCAAGGCTACGATCGCGACCCGCGCTCCATCTCCAAACGTGCGGAAGACTTCCTGCGCTCTTCCGGCATCGCGGACACCGTGCTGTTCGGGCCAGAGCCTGAGTTCTTCCTGTTCGATGACATCCGTTTCGGCAGCAGCATCCGCGGTTCCCACGTGGCCATCGACGACATCGAAGGCGCATGGAACTCCGGCACCACCTACGACGGCGGCAACAAAGGCCACCGTCCGGCGGTGAAAGGCGGTTACTTCCCGGTTCCACCGGTCGACTCTTCACAGGACATCCGTTCCACCATGTGTCTGACCATGGAAGAAATGGGTCTGGTGGTTGAAGCGCACCACCACGAAGTGGCCACCGCCGGTCAGAACGAAGTGGCAACCCGCTTCAACACCATGACCAAGAAAGCCGACGAAATTCAGATCTACAAATACGTGGTGCACAACGTGGCGCACGCCTTCGGCAAAACCGCGACCTTCATGCCGAAGCCAATGTTCGGTGACAACGGTTCCGGCATGCACTGCCACATGTCGCTGTCCAAGAACGGCACCAACCTGTTCGCCGGCGACAAATACGGCGGCCTGTCTGAAACCGCCCTGTTCTACATCGGCGGCATCATCAAGCACGCCAAAGCGATCAACGCCCTGGCCAACCCGACCACCAACTCTTACAAGCGTCTGGTCCCAGGCTACGAAGCACCGGTCATGCTGGCTTACTCCGCGCGTAACCGCTCCGCTTCCATCCGTATCCCGGTGGTTGCCAGCCCGAAAGCGCGCCGTATCGAAGCGCGCTTCCCGGATCCGGCGGCCAACCCATACCTGTGCTTCGCCGCACTGCTGATGGCCGGCCTGGACGGCATCATCAACAAGATCCACCCTGGCGATGCGATGGATAAAAACCTGTATGACCTGCCGCCGGAAGAAGAAGCCGAGATCCCAAAAGTGGCGGGCTCGCTGGATGAAGCCATGGCCGCACTGAACGAAGACCGCGAGTTCCTGACCCGCGGCGGCGTGTTCACCGACGATGCGATCGACGCTTACATCGAACTGCGTAAAGAAGAGATGGACCGCGTGCGCATGACGCCACACCCGGTTGAGTTCGAACTGTACTACAGCGTTTAAGCCAGACCGCGCCGTCTGCATCTGCGGGCGGCGCCCAAATTTTAGTTGTCGTTTTTTTGTTGCCGTGGAAACTTTCAGCCCATCTTCGGATGGGTTTTTTTCTCCACCGTATTTTCTGCAAAACTATTCCGTACCGCGACAATTGCGGTTGGAGTAGGATAGATGCACTAAAAAGGTGCAGTCGTCTGCTATGCCCCATAGATTTCAAGGTGCAGCTAGGCGGCAACCGAGCGAACCGACAGGAGCTTGGTCTGCCAAGTGACTGGTGTGAGTAAAGGCAGCCAACAACGCTGCGTCTTGAAAGATGAAGGGCATATATGGCAACTGGCAAGCTGCCCGACGCAGGGCAGATCCTCAATTCTCTCATCAACAGCATTCTGCTGTTGGATGCTCGGCTGGCGGTTCATTACGCCAACCCGGCGGCACAACAACTGCTGGCACAAAGTTCTCGTAAACTTTTCGGTACGCCACTGCCCGATTTGCTCGGCTATTTTTCGCTGAACGTCGATCTGATGCGTGAGAGCCTCCACGCCGGTCAGGGCTTCACCGACAACGAAGTGACCCTGGTGGTCGACGGGCGCGCGCATATCCTCTCTCTGACCGCTCAGGCGCTGCCTGAGGGCTATATCCTGGTCGAGCTGGCACCGATGGACAACCAACGCCGCCTGAGCCAGGAACAGCTGCAACATGCCCAACAGGTAGCCGCGCGCGATCTGGTGCGCGGGCTGGCTCATGAGATCAAAAACCCGCTGGGCGGGCTGCGCGGTGCGGCGCAGCTGCTGGCCAAGGCACTGCCCGATCCGGCGCTGACCGAATACACCAAAGTGATCATCGAACAGGCCGATCGCCTGCGCAACCTGGTTGACCGTCTGCTGGGGCCTCAGCGGCCGGGCCAGCACATCACCCAAAGCATTCACCAGGTGGCGGAACGCGTTTGCCAGCTGGTGTCGCTGGAGAAGCCGGATAACGTCACCCTGGTGCGCGACTACGATCCGAGCCTGCCGGAAATGGCCCACGACCCGGATCAGATCGAACAGGTGCTGCTGAACATCACCCGCAATGCGTTGCAGGCGCTGGGGGAAACCGGCGGCACCATCACGCTGCGCACCCGCACCGCGTTTCAGATAACCCTACACGGCACCCGTTACCGGCTGGCGGCGCTCATCGACATTGAAGATGACGGCCCCGGCGTGCCGGCGCAGCTGCAGGACACCCTGTTTTACCCGATGGTCAGCGGCCGTGAAGGCGGTACCGGCCTGGGATTATCCATCGCCCGCAATCTTATCGATCAGCATTGCGGAAAAATTGAATTTAACAGTTGGCCAGGCCATACCGAATTCTCGGTCTACCTGCCCATTCGCCAGTGAGGTTTGCTATGCAACGAGGGATAGTCTGGATCGTCGATGACGATAGCTCCATCCGCTGGGTGCTTGAACGTGCGCTCACCGGAGCCGGAGTGAGCTGCGCCACCTTCGACAGCGGCAATGACGTGCTGGAAGCCCTGGCCACGCAAACTCCTGACGTGCTGCTGTCCGATATCCGTATGCCGGGTATGGACGGTTTGGCGCTGCTCAAACAAATAAAACAACGCCACCCGATGCTTCCGGTCATCATAATGACCGCGCATTCGGATCTGGATGCCGCCGTCAGCGCTTATCAGCAAGGGGCCTTCGATTACCTGCCCAAACCCTTCGATATCGACGAAGCGGTGGCGCTGGTGGAACGCGCCATCAGCCATTATCAGGAACAGCAGCAGCCGGCGCGCAGCCAGCCGGCCAGCGATCCGGCGGCCGATATCATCGGCGAAGCGCCGGCGATGCAGGACGTGTTCCGCATCATCGGCCGCCTGTCGCGTTCGTCGATCAGCGTGCTGATCAACGGCGAATCCGGCACCGGCAAAGAGCTGGTGGCTCATGCGCTGCACCGCCACAGCCCGCGCGCCAAATCGCCGTTTATCGCCCTGAATATGGCCGCCATACCCAAAGATCTGATTGAGTCCGAACTGTTCGGCCATGAGAAAGGCGCGTTCACCGGCGCCAACCAGATTCGGCAGGGGCGTTTTGAACAGGCCGACGGCGGCACGCTGTTCCTCGACGAGATCGGCGACATGCCGCTGGACGTGCAAACGCGTTTGCTGCGCGTGTTGGCGGACGGCCAGTTTTACCGGGTCGGCGGCTATGCCCCGGTCAAGGTCGACGTGCGCATCATCGCCGCCACCCACCAGAATCTGGAGCTGCGGGTGCAGGAGGGGAAATTCCGTGAGGATCTGTTCCACCGCCTGAACGTGATCCGCGTGCATTTGCCGCCGCTGCGCGAGCGCCGCGAGGATATTCCGCGGCTGGCGCGCTACTTCCTGCAGGTTGCCGCCAAGGAGCTGGGGGTAGAGGCGAAGAATCTGCATCCGGAAACCGAAACCGCGCTGACCCGCCTGCCCTGGCCGGGCAACGTGCGCCAGCTGGAGAACACCTGCCGCTGGTTGACCGTGATGGCCGCCGGCCAGGAAGTGCTGATCCAGGATCTGCCGGGAGAACTGTTTGAAACCGCCGCGCCGGAAAGCACCGGGCACAGCCTGCCGGACAGCTGGGCCACGCTGCTGGCGCAGTGGGCCGATCGCGCGTTGCGTTCCGGTCATCAAAACCTGTTGTCGGAAGCGCAGCCGGAAATGGAGCGCACCCTGCTCACCACCGCCCTGCGCCACACTCAGGGACACAAGCAGGAAGCCGCACGCCTGTTGGGCTGGGGGCGAAATACCCTGACCCGCAAGCTAAAAGAGCTGGGAATGGAATAACGGGCGGCGTTGAGGGTAAAAACGCAATCCAGCGCACAAAAAACCAGCGTCTTGAGGCTTTACAGCCGGTGCATGCGCAGTATGATCGTCTCGCACACTCTGGAGGCTGAGAATGCTGGACTCATTCATCGTATTCATTTCTCAAGGCGCGGAGCTTGGCTCTGCCGCCGGCCACACCCCGCAGGCGGCGGTGGCCGCGGTGCTGTGCGCAGCGCTGATTAACTTCTTCAGTTAAAAAAACAGCCGCATCGGCGGCTGTTTTTTCATGCTTCAGATCACCCGGGAAAATTGCTGATTGCGCACCTGCTGACGCAGATAAATATCAAAGCACATGCAGATATTGCGGATCAGCAGCCGGCCGCGCGGCGTGACGCGGATACCCAGCCTGTCGCGCTCCACCAGCCCATCGCGCTCAAACGGCGCCAACAGCTGCAGGTCTTCGGCGAAATACGCGGCAAAATCGATGCCGTGCCGCCATTCGATCGGTTGGTACTCCAGCTGGAAGTTGCAGATCAGCGTTTTGATCACGTCGCGCCGCAGGCAGTCGTCCTGCGTCATCGCCAACCCGCGCCACAGTGCCCGGCCCTGCGCTTCAACGCTACCGTAGTAGCTCTTCAGCTCCTTCTGGTTCTGCGCATAGCTGTCGCCGAGCATGCTGATAGCGGACACGCCCAGCCCCAGCAGATCGCTGTCGCCCTGGGTGGTGTAGCCCTGGAAGTTGCGGTGCAGCTTGCCTTCCCGCTGGGCGATTGCCAGCTCATCGTCCGGCCGTGCAAAGTGGTCCATGCCGATAAACTGATAGCCCGCCTTGCTCAGCGTCGCGATGCTCTGCTGCAGGATGTCCAGCTTTTGCTGCGCGCTGGGCAAATCGGCGTCTTTGATCTTGCGCTGAGCGGCGAACAGGCTGGGCAGATGCGCATAGTTGAACACGCTGAGGCGATCCGGGTTCAGCTCCACCACCCGTTGCAGGGTAAAAGCGAAGCTTTCCGGCGTTTGCTTCGGCAGGCCGTAGATCAGATCGATATTGGTAGAGTGGAAGCCAAGCGCCTTGGCACGGGCGATCAGGGCGAAGATAACCTCTTCATCCTGCTCGCGGTTCACCAACTGCTGCACCTGCTTGTTGAAATCCTGCACGCCCATGCTCAGGCGGTTGAAGCCTTCGCTGCGTAAATGATCGATCACGTCCAGCTCAATCTCGCGCGGGTCGACCTCGATCGACATTTCGGCATCAGGCAGAAAATCAAAGTGTTGGCGCAACAGCGCCACCAGCCGGCTGATTTGCGCCCTGGACAGATAGGTCGGCGTGCCGCCGCCCCAGTGCATCTGCCCTACCTGGCGGCCGGCAAACAGCGGCGCGCGCTGGGCGATTTCTTTCGCCAGCATCTGCAGATATTCCTCGGCCTTATGCGTCTGGCGCGTCACCAGCTTATTGCAGCCGCAGAAATAACACAGCTTATGGCAAAACGGGATATGCACGTACAGCGACAGCGGACGATCGGGATAACGAACCGCGGCGCGTTGAAACGCCGCTTCGTCGTAGCTCTGGTTAAACTCCAGCGCCGTGGGGTATGAGGTGTAACGCGGCCCCGAATAGTTATATTTTTGGATCAGGGCCAAATCCCAGACGATTGCCTGCTCTGACATGCAGCTCACTCCTTCCGACGTTTTTTTCTACCGGGCCGGGAAATGGGCAGTGGTCTAGGCTGTCTGGCCGCGGAAGCGCTGCGAAAACGCGCTTTGCGCTTAGACAGCCGCCATAGTTTACCGAATAACCACAGCAGATAACACATCAAGAGTAAGGCTATTACCGAGATCGGCCACATGGCGCGTTAAAAAGCGTCTTTCGGATTGCCGCCTTTCAGCAACTTCAGGATGTCTTCCTGCTTCTCTTCTTCTTCGTCGTCTTCACCCAGCTCGATGCCCAACTGATCCATCAACACGTCGATGCGATCCAGCGTTTGGTCAACGTAGGCCTGTTCTTCCGCGTTCAGCGTTTCGCCATCGTCAATGCGATCCAGCAACGCATCCAGACGCTCGTCGTTTTCCAGCTTCGCCAGCTCTTCTTCCGGCGACAGGCGCGGTTTGGCTGCGGCCTTGGGTTTCGGCTGCGGCTTGGCTTTGGCTTTCGCCGCATCCACCACCAGCGCGACCGGCACCTTGCTGCCGATGCGCGGATCTTTGGCCTGGGCGGCTGATTTGTTTTTCTGGCCGTCGGACTCAACCTGGGTGCGGGAGCCGGAAGCATGGCCACGGCGTTTTTTCAGACGCTTGCGCTCGCGGGCTTCCTGATCAAGCTCCACACGGCTTTTCTTCTTCGTTTTTGGCTTCGCCGCGCTGCTGCGAGGGGCGCGAGGTGCTTTTGATGGCTGGTTCATGGCGTATGCTCTCAGGTATGTAGATTCAGTATAGAATTGCGGCGGAATCTAGCAGAAAGCGGACAAAGAAAAAAGGCGGCAGGTTAAACCCGCCGCCTATTTCGCACCTTCTTGCGAAGGATATTCCTGCTACGCGCTCCGTGCGCACATGCAACATCCCGGTTTTTCCTTCTGCTATAACCGCATTCCCTGCCACTACGCCCTTCATCCTGAAAGGAAATCCATCCGTGCCGCAATCCGTTCGCATCCGCTCCCCCTGAGCGCGCTTCCTGCGTGCGTCCTGACTGCAATCACTTCACCATCCCTGTCTCTTTCGCGCATTCAGGTGCGAAAGAGGCCAATTCCTTCTGTGCTCATCCTGGCACTCATTGCACGTCCGGTGCGTTCCCTGAGATTTTTCATCCTTCCCGGATGTTCCTTAATCCAGCGCAACCCTGCGATAGGCTCTACTTTACGTAATTGTTACGCCGGCTCAAGGTACTTACGGCTGAAGTTGCCCCTCTCCATACGCAACGAAAAATTAACGTTTTGTTTTAAATGGAAAATAATAAAAACCACTTTCGAATAAAGCGACATTACCCTCGATTCGAATGGTCAATGTCTCACAAGAGCCGCACGGCATAACTGCCGCTCTCTGCTGGCCCGTGGCCGAAAAACAGAGAAACACACCATTTTTACCGCTGATGCAGTTATAATCGCCAACCAGTTAGCCATCCTCGCGGAGACGAAAAATTTTGAACAGCAAGAATTACAATTATCATGTGACCCATTTCGTCACCAGTGCGCCCGATATTCGCCATCTGCCGGGGGATGAAGGTATTGAGGTCGCGTTTGCCGGCCGCTCCAACGCCGGTAAATCCAGCGCGTTAAACACGCTGACCAACCAAAAAAGCCTGGCGCGCACCAGTAAAACGCCGGGCCGCACCCAGCTGATTAACCTGTTCGAAGTTGAAGAAGGCATCCGCCTGGTCGACCTGCCGGGTTATGGTTACGCCGAAGTACCGGAAGAAATGAAACGCAAATGGCAGCGCGCGCTGGGGGAATACCTGCAGATGCGCAACTGCCTGAAAGGCCTGGTGGTGTTGATGGACATCCGCCACCCGTTGAAAGATCTCGACCAGCAAATGATCCAATGGGCGGTCGACGTAGGCACGCCGGTATTGGTGCTGCTGACCAAGGCCGACAAGCTGGCCTCAGGCGCGCGCAAAGCCCAGCTCAATATGGTGCGTGAAGCGGTGCTGCCGTTTATGGGCGATATTCAGGTCGAAGCCTTCTCTTCACCGAAAAAAATCGGCGTCGACAAGCTGAGCCAAAAGCTGAACACCTGGTTCAATGAGATCCCGCCGGAAGTGCTGCCGGAAGAAGACGCCGACGGCGAATAAGCCACGGCAGGGGTTATGCGATAAAACCGATGCGGCGCCGCATCGGTTTTTTTATGCCCGCCATTCTGTCGCGGCCGGCTGATTTTGTTATCTAATTACATTTCTGACCAAAAACCATCATAAATGCTTATCGCTGATTTTGCGCCGATATGCCGAATATCGGCGCCGGCAGGGCCGTTTGCCGAAAGAAAAAGACGCCGGGGAGATAGGGAAAACTTATGGCTTGGCTTTGTTTTTACAATAAAAAACGCCCCAGTCAATACTGACTGGGGCGGCTAAATATTCAGCCAAATCCGATTACGTGAAGTAAAAGGTCTGAAAGATAGAACATCTTACCTCTGTACCCTACGCCTGTAACTCTACCTCATTTTTTCGCAGTGCAAAAGAATTTTTTGTAGTTTACTTACACAGCATGAGGCTTAAGAACGGCGAAGTTGGGGAAACAATCGCCGTATCTTGTAGCTTAATTACAAAAAATGCTTAGATTATCGCCAGTTACCTCACCAGGCGGTAACCGGGCCGTCAGTGAGCTTCATCCCAGTTGATGCCCACGCCCACGTCGACCCTCAGCGGCACCGCCAGCGCCATGCTGCCTTCCATCAGCTCACGAATACGCTGGCTGGACGCCTCAATCACCGATTCATGCACTTCAAACACCAATTCATCGTGTACCTGCATGATCATGCGCACCTGCGGCTGCGCTTGCCCCTGCAGCCAGGCGTCGACCTCGATCATCGCGCGTTTGATGATGTCCGCCGCAGTGCCCTGCATTGGGGCGTTGATCGCCGCACGTTCGGCGGCCTTGCGGCGCATGCCATTGCTGGAGCGCACGTCCGGCAGATAGAGCCGGCGGCCATCGAGCGTGCTGACGTAGCCCTGATCGGCGGCTTGCTGACGGGTGCGCTCCATGTAATCCAGCACCCCGGGGTAACGCTCGAAGTAGAGGTCCATATAGCGCTGCGCTTCGCCGCGCGGGATCCCCAGCTGGCGCGCCAGGCCAAAAGCGCTCATGCCGTAAATCAGGCCAAAGTTGATCGCTTTGGCGCTGCGGCGCTGTTCGCCGGTCACCTTGTCCAACGGCACGCCAAACACTTCGGCTGCCGTGGCGCGGTGGATGTCTTTACCCTCGGCAAAGGCCTTCAGCAACCCTTCATCCTGCGACAGGTGAGCCATGATGCGCAGTTCGATTTGCGAGTAGTCCGCCGCGACGATGCGGTAGCCCTCAGGGGCGATAAACGCCTGGCGAATGCGACGGCCTTCGTCATTGCGCACCGGAATGTTCTGCAGGTTCGGATCGCTGGACGACAGGCGCCCGGTGGCGGTTACCGCCTGATGGTAAGAGGTATGCACCCGGCCGCTGGCCGGATTGATCATCAGCGGCAGTTTGTCGGTGTAGGTGGTTTTCAGCTTCGCCAGGCCGCGGTACTCCAGGATCACCTTCGGCAACGGGTAATCCAGCGCCAGCTCGGCCAGCACTTCTTCGTTGGTTGACGGCGCGCCGCCCGGCGTTTTCTTCAGCACCGGCAGCTTTTGCTTTTCGTACAGGATAGCCTGCAGCTGCTTGGTCGACGCCAGGTTAAACGGCTCTTCCGCCAGCTCGTGCGCCTGAATTTCCAGCTCGCCGAGGCGCTTGGCCAGCTCCTGAGAGTGGGCGGACAGGATAGCCGGATCGATCAACACCCCGGTGCGTTCGATATGCGACAACACCGGCACCAGCGGCATTTCAATTTCGTTGAACACCGTCAGCAGCTCGGCGCTTTGCTGCAGTTGAGGCCACATCGCCAGATGCAGCTGCAGCGTGACGTCGGCGTCTTCCGCCGCATAAGGCGCCGCCTGCTCCAGAGCGATCTGGTTGAACGTCAGCTGGTTTTTGCCTTTGCCGGCGATTTCTTCGAAGGTGATGGTCTTATGGCCCAGGTAGCGATCGGCCAGGCTGTCCATGTCGTGACGGCCGCCGACGCTGTCCAGCACATAGGACTCCAGCATGGTGTCGTAAGCGATGCCGCGCATGCTAATGCCATAGCGCGCCAGCAGCCCCATGTCGAACTTCAGGTTTTGCCCGACCTTCAGCGCTTTTTCATCTTCCAGCAGCGGTTTGAGCGTTGCCAACACGTAGTCGCGATCCAACTGCGGCGGCGCGTCCAGATAATCATGCGCCACCGGCAGATAGGCGGCTTCGCCCGGCGCCACGGCGAACGACAGGCCTATCAGGTTGGCGCTCAGGGTATCCAGACCGTCGGTTTCGGTGTCAAAGGCGAATACCTCGGCCTTTTTCAGCCGCTGCAGCCAGTCGGCGAAGGTTGCTTCGTCCAGAATGGTGACATAACCGTCCTGAGACAGCGTGACTTCCGCCGCAGCCCTCGGCGCCTCCGCCGTTGCGCTTGCCTGCTTCGCCGCGCCGGCGGCTTTCACCCCCGGCCCTTTTTTGTTTTCCAGCCAGACGCCGGCTTCTACATCCGCCAGCCAGCGTTTGAACTCATACCGTTTGAACAGCTGCTGCAGCACGTCGACGTCCGGCGCGGACACGTCGAGATCGGCGCAGGAGAGCTCCAGCTCGACGTCGGTTTTGATCGTTGCCAGCTTGTAGGAGAGGTACGCCACCTCTTTGTTCTGCTCCAGCTTGGCCGCCATGGTTTTGGCGCCGCGGAAGCTGAGCGTGGCGATGCTGTCCAGATTGTCATACAGCGCATCCAGCCCGCCAAGGCCCTGTAACAGCGCCTGCGCGGTTTTCTCGCCCACGCCAGGCACACCCGGGATGTTATCCGAAGAGTCGCCCATCAGCGCCAGGAAGTCGATGATCAGTTCTGGCGGAATGCCGTACTTGTCGCACACTTCCTGCGGGCCGAGAATGCTGTTGTTCATGGTGTTGATCAGGGTGACGTTCGGCGTGACCAGCTGCGCCATGTCTTTGTCGCCGGTGCTGATCAGTACCGCGTGGCCGGCCTTTTCAGCCTCCAGCGCCAGCGTGCCGATAACGTCGTCGGCCTCTACGCCCGGCGTCACCAGCAGCGGCAGCCCCATCGCCTTGACCATTTGGTGCAAGGGTTCGATTTGCGCGCGCAGATCGTCCGGCATCGGCGGGCGATGCGATTTGTATTCGGCGAACAGTTCATCGCGGAAGGTTTTTCCCTTGGCATCAAACACCACCGCAACGTGGCTGGGCTGGTATTGCAACAGCAAGCTGCGCAGCATATTCAGCACGCCGTACATCGCTCCGGTCGGCTCACCCGCCGAGTTGGTCAGCGGAGGGAAAGCGTGGTAGGCACGGTAGAGGTAGGAGGAACCGTCAACCAGGATTAATGGGTTTTCTGCAATCTGGGCCATAGCGTTTCTTTATCGTGATCGGACATAACGGTAAGCATGCCATAGCTGGCCGCCGGAGACGAATCTTAGCGTGCATTACGGATGAAAATGATGTGATTGTGCGAAGGGATCCGCAAGATCCTTCCTGTGGATAACTTTGTGCATAGAAAAGACAACAAATTATAACGATGCGTTTATCGTTATAATGGGAAATAAAATTCCTATTGAAATCACTGCGTTAAAAGAAAGACTTTTACTGGCAGATAATTATCGGCATTTATGCGATTTGTGGATATAACTTGCGCCGGATTTTAATCGCACCATTAATCAAATTCGGCGCCTCAATTACCATAGCACAAGCTGGACAAGTTGCACGAAAACCCAGCAAATGACTATTCCGCTCATGATGAAAACAGTTACTTTAAGCGGCGCTTTCCTCAGGCGGTTTCTGTTAAAATATTTTTTTGTTCATGCCTACCGTCATGTAACGATGTTCCCTTAAACCGTCAGCCCATAACCATGTCAAAATTGTTAGCCCCTGTTATTTTTGTCGTTTCTGCCATGCTGGCCATTCTGGTGACGGTATTGTGCTCAATTCCCATCACGCTGGCCGGCATCGTGAAACTCTTGGTTCCCGTCCCGGCCGTTTGGCGGCGTATCTCCGCCTTTGCCGATTTTATGATGTGGTGCTGGTGCCAGGGGCTGGCGCTGTTATTGCGCATTAACTGGCAGTTGCGTTGGGATATTGAAGGTCTTGAGGGGCTGAGCCGTAAAAACTGGTATCTGCTGATCAGCAATCATGAAAGCTGGTCGGATATTGTCGTGCTGTGCGTGCTGTTCAGAAAGCATATTCCCATGAATAAGTATTTCCTTAAACAGCAGCTGGCCTGGGTGCCTTTTGTCGGCCTGGCCTGCTGGGCATTGGATATGCCGTTTATGAAACGCTATTCGCGCGCCTATTTGCTCAAGCATCCGGAAAAACGCGGCAAGGATATCGAAACCACCCGCCGCTCCTGCGAGAAGTTCCGCCAGCGCCCGACCACTATCGTCAATTTCGTCGAAGGATCGCGCTTCACCGAAGCCAAGAAAATTAAAACCCATTCGCCCTACCGCAATTTGCTGGCGCCCAAGGCCGCCGGCATCGCCTTCACGCTCAGCGCATTAGGCAGCCAGTTCGACAAAGTATTGAACGTCACCCTGCTCTACCCGGAAAATAATGAACATCCCTTTATGGATATGCTGTGCGGGCGGTTAAAGCGCATTGTGGTAAGAGTGGAAATGCTGCCAATCGACGAGAGCATGCATGGCGATTACTTTAACGATAAGCTGTTCAAGCGGCGCTTCCAGCTATGGCTTAACACGCTGTGGCAGGAAAAAGATCGGCTGCTGGATAAATTGAAACGGCAGTACGGTTAAAAAAAACGCCGGCTAAGCCGGCGTTTTCATGTTGAATCGCGATTATTTCTGCTGGCTGAGGAATTTCACCACGTCGGCGAATTGCTTCACGTAAGCATCCATCGAGCTGGTGTCCAGACCGTCGTTTTTAACCATGTATTTGCCGTTAACAAATACCGCCGGCACGCCGCGCAGCTGCAGATCTTCCGCGGCTTTCTCCTGCTGAACCACCAGAGATTTCACCACGAAGCTGTTCCAGGCCGCATCGTAATCCGCCGCGCTCACGCCGGCCTTAACGAATACGTTGCGGATATCATCCGGCGTTTGCACCGTTTGGGTTTTCTGCACCGCTTCGAACATCAGCGGGCTGACCTTGTCTTCCACACCCAGCGCCATCGCAACGGCCCAGGCCTGAGTCAGCTGCTTGCCCAATGGGCCCAGGAACTCAACGTGGTATTTGGTCATTTTGGTGCCGGCAGGCAGCGCCTTTTTCACGTTCTCAGAAACGTGATAAACCTGCTCGAACTGATAGCAATGCGGGCAGTAGAAGGAGAAGAACTCCAGCACCTGCGGCTCGCCGGTCACCGGCTTGTCCAGGGTTACGTACTGAGTGCCATCGCTAAACTGCGCAGCCGAAGCGCTGAATGCCATCACCATGCCAACGAGCGCCAACCATATTTTCTTCATAAGACTAAACTCTCCATTATGTTAAAGCTTCAATACATTGGCGTCAGCTGCAGAGGGGGTTCCTGCAACAGCTTAACCTGTTCAGTGAAAGCCGCAGTCTGAGATAGCCAAAAATCAGACTCCGCCATCCACGGAAAACTTTTAGGGAAGGCCGGATCCTGCCAGCGGCGGGCAACCCAGGCCAGGTAATACACCATGCGCATTGCCCGCAGCGGCTCGATCAACGCCAGTTCGCGCTGATCGAATTCGGCAAACTCCGCGTAAGCTTCGAGCAAGATGTCCAGCTGCATCAGCCGATCGCGACGTTCGCCATGCAACAACATCCATAAATCCTGCACCGCCGGCCCATTACGCGCATCGTCAAGATCGACAAACAACGGGCCATCGCGCCACAGGATATTGCCTGGGTGGCAATCGCCATGCAAACGACGCGGCTGCCAGTCCAGATGCCAATGCTGTTTGATCGCCGCGATCAGGCTGTCTGTCGCCTTCAGGAAAGCCTCGCGCTGTGCATTAGGCAGCAACACACAGCTCGCCAATACCTGGCGCGGTGCGGTGAGGTATTCCTCAACGCCCATCGTCGGGCGCTCGGCAAACAGCCTTTCGCCTCCTACCTGATGAATACGCCCGAGAAAACGGCCAACCCATTCCAGTTGATCCAGATTATCAATCTCGTACTGCCGCCCACCTACGCTGGGGAAGACGGTAAAGAAGAACCCGCCATAGGTATGCAGCGTATTGCCCTGCAGCGCCAGCGGCGCTACCGCCGGGATCTCCGCCTGGGCAAGATCCAAAGCAAACTGATGTTCTTCACCGATCTGCTCAGCACTCCAGCGTTCGGGGCGATAAAACTTCACCACGTAGCGTTTACGGTCTTCGTCCATAAACTGGTAGACGCGGTTTTCATAGCTGTTCAGCGCCGTCAGCCCGGAATCAACGCGCAGGCCAACCCCTTCGAGCGCATCCATAATCAGATCGGGCGAAAGGGTTTCAAAATTAAAGGCAGAGTTATTCATAACGTTCGCTTGGTAACAGCACGGTGCCGGGAATGAGAAATAGTAGCATTAATAGCAAGTTTCACGAGAAATGCTTCTTCGCACCGCACAAAAGCTAATCCTTGATAACCCCACGGGCGCGCAGCAGCGCCGTTTTAAAATCTTCTTCATAATCCTTTTTCAGGCCAGGGATCTGATCCGTGCCGGCGCTGCCGCGCATTTTCAGGTGATAGATGAGGATATCGTCACTCAGCTCAGACAGTTCGCCTTGAAAACCGGCCTCTTTCGCCAGCTTTTGTAAAAATTGAATCAGATTGAGATCGGGATCTTCCTGCCATGCGGGTTGCAACAGCTCGATCAGCTCGTTTACACGGTGCGTTTTCATCTCAATATCGTCCAGTGGCATGAATAAACACACAAAGTAGCAGGCTTACTAAGGCAGTGAAAGAAGCAGCTTGTCAATAAAGGTAAATCCTGATGTCACACCAGCTTTAGCGCTACAATCAGGGCGTTAACACTGCGGGAGGATCAGCATGCATGAAGAAATTACTGGCGTTATTCTCGCCGGCGGACGTGGCTCACGCATGGGCGGCGAGGATAAGGGGTTAGTGCCGGTCGCCGGCAAGGCGCTTTATCAATACGTACTGGCCCGGCTGCAACCGCAGGTAGATTCCGTCGCCATCAGCGCCAACCGCAATCAGGTACGTTATCGAGCCAGCGGCCTGCCGGTAATTGGCGACCTGACACCCGACTTTGCCGGCCCGCTGGCCGGCATGTTGGCCGGGTTGGAACATGCCGCCGGCAAATGGGTAGCCTTTGTCCCCTGCGACGTGCCGGATTTTCCTACCACATTAGTCGAAGAACTCTGGCGGCAGAAAGGCGCTGCGCTGGCCGCCTATGCCAGCGACGGTGAACGGGATCACCCAACGTTGGCATTGCTGAACACCGGCCTCATACCGCACCTGACCGACTATCTGGCCCGCGGAGAACGCAAATTGATGCTGTTCCTGAAGGAGGTTAAGGCTCAACGGGTCGTCTTTTGCGGACAGCAGACCGCATTCCATAACCTTAATGCACCTGAAGACTGCCAGCGTTGGCAACAGACGCGAGGATTACGCGATGAATAACTCACTTCCTCCCCTGCTGGCCATTGGTGCCTACAGCGGAACCGGAAAGACCACCCTGCTTAAACAGCTGATCCCGCTGTTGAAGCAGCGGCAGGTAAGAGTCGGGTTGATCAAACATACCCATCACAATATGGATGTGGATACTCCGGGCAAAGACAGCTATGAATTGCGCAAGGCCGGTGCCGATCAAACGCTGGTCGCCAGCGATAGCCGTTGGGCATTGATGACCGAAACGCCAGAGCAGCAACCGCTAGATCTTCAGTATCTGGCCAGCCGTTTTGATGCCGATAAGGTCGATCTGATTTTGGTGGAAGGGTTCAAGCATGAACCGATCGGTAAAATCATTCTCTACCGCGAAGAAATAGGCAGGCCGCTTGAGGAGATGCTGGATGAATTTGTGCTCGCCGTCGCCAGCGATCGCCCGGTAGACATGAATGTGCGCTCGTTAGATATCAATCGGCCGGAAAGTATTGCCGATTTCATCATGGAATGGCTGAAAGGCGCAGCCTAGCTGCGCCAGATTTTTGCTTTTTCGCACACAGCAAAAAGCCCTGAACTCGCGTTCAGGGCTTCTTACTTTGTTTGATGCCTGGCAGTGTCCTACTCTCGCATGGGGAGACCCCACACTACCATTGGCGCTACGGCGTTTCACTTCTGAGTTCGGCATGGGGTCAGGTGGGACCACCGCGCTATTGCCGCCAGGCAAATTCTGTTTCATTCCAACCGCGTCACTTTCGTGTCGCCATCGAAACCAATCTCGGAACTTCGCTGAAAATCTAGAGTTATTCGTATCATCCTGATACTCACCCCTACGGGGCCGTCGCAAGCGACGTTCAAAATCGTTCCCGACGATTTTGTCTCTAAAACACCTTCGGTGTTGTAAGGTTAAGCCTCACGGATCATTAGTACTGGTTAGCTCAATGCATCGCTGCACTTACACACCCAGCCTATCAACGTCTTAGTCTTAAACGTTCCTTCAGGGGCCTTAAAGGCCCAGGGAAGACTCATCTCGAGGCAAGTTTCGCGCTTAGATGCTTTCAGCGCTTATCTTTTCCGCACTTAGCTACCGGGCAGTGCCATTGGCATGACAACCCGAACACCAGTGGTGCGTTCACTCCGGTCCTCTCGTACTAGGAGCAACCCCTCTCAATCTTCCAACGCCCACGGCAGATAGGGACCGAACTGTCTCACGACGTTCTAAACCCAGCTCGCGTACCACTTTAAATGGCGAACAGCCATACCCTTGGGACCTACTTCAGCCCCAGGATGTGATGAGCCGACATCGAGGTGCCAAACACCGCCGTCGATATGAACTCTTGGGCGGTATCAGCCTGTTATCCCCGGAGTACCTTTTATCCGTTGAGCGATGGCCCTTCCATTCAGAACCACCGGATCACTAAGACCTACTTTCGTACCTGCTCGAGCCGTCACTCTCGCAGTCAAGCTAGCTTATGCCTTTGCACTAACCTCACGATGTCCGACCGTGATTAGCTAACCTTCGTGCTCCTCCGTTACTCTTTGGGAGGAGACCGCCCCAGTCAAACTACCCACCAGACACTGTCCTCACCCCGGATTACGGGGCCGAGTTAGAACATCAAACATTAAAGGGTGGTATTTCAAGGTTGGCTCCACGCAGACTGGCGTCCACGCTTCAAAGCCTCCCACCTATCCTACACATCAAGGCTCAATGTTCAGTGTCAAGCTATAGTAAAGGTTCACGGGGTCTTTCCGTCTTGCCGCGGGTACACTGCATCTTCACAGCGAGTTCAATTTCACTGAGTCTCGGGTGGAGACAGCCTGGCCATCATTACGCCATTCGTGCAGGTCGGAACTTACCCGACAAGGAATTTCGCTACCTTAGGACCGTTATAGTTACGGCCGCCGTTTACTGGGGCTTCGATCAAGAGCTTCGCCTTGCGGCTGACCCCATCAATTAACCTTCCAGCACCGGGCAGGCGTCACACCGTATACGTCCACTTTCGTGTTTGCACAGTGCTGTGTTTTTATTAAACAGTTGCAGCCAGCTGGTATCTGCGACTGGCTTCAGCTCCATCCGCAAGGGACTTCACCTACGCGCCAGCGTGCCTTCTCCCGAAGTTACGGCACCATTTTGCCTAGTTCCTTCACCCGAGTTCTCTCAAGCGCCTTGGTATTCTCTACCTGACCACCTGTGTCGGTTTGGGGTACGATTCTGTGTTACCTGATGCTTAGAGGCTTTTCCTGGAAGCTTGGCATCAACTACTTCTGCACCGTGGTGCATCGTCATCACGCCTCAGGGTTGAATAAGCAACCGGATTTACCGGGTCACTCCCCCTACACGCTTAAACCGGGACAACCGTCGCCCGGCTAGCCTAGCCTTCTCCGTCCCCCCTTCGCAGTAACACCGAGTACAGGAATATTAACCTGTTTCCCATCGACTACGCCTTTCGGCCTCGCCTTAGGGGTCGACTCACCCTGCCCCGATTAACGTTGGACAGGAACCCTTGGTCTTCCGGCGAGCGGGCTTTTCACCCGCTTTATCGTTACTTATGTCAGCATTCGCACTTCTGATACCTCCAGCAACCCTCACAGGCCACCTTCAACGGCTTACAGAACGCTCCCCTACCCAACAACGCCTAAGCGTCGCTGCCGCAGCTTCGGTGCATGGTTTAGCCCCGTTACATCTTCCGCGCAGGCCGACTCGACCAGTGAGCTATTACGCTTTCTTTAAATGATGGCTGCTTCTAAGCCAACATCCTGGCTGTCTATGCCTTCCCACATCGTTTCCCACTTAACCATGACTTTGGGACCTTAGCTGGCGGTCTGGGTTGTTTCCCTCTTCACGACGGACGTTAGCACCCGCCGTGTGTCTCCCGTGATAACATTCTTCGGTATTCGGAGTTTGCATCGGTTTGGTAAGCCGGGATGGCCCCCTAGCCGAAACAGTGCTCTACCCCCGAAGATGAGTTCACGAGGCGCTACCTAAATAGCTTTCGGGGAGAACCAGCTATCTCCCGGTTTGATTGGCCTTTCACCCCCAGCCACAAGTCATCCGCTAATTTTTCAACATTAGTCGGTTCGGTCCTCCAGTTAGTGTTACCCAACCTTCAACCTGCCCATGGCTAGATCACCGGGTTTCGGGTCTATACCTTGCAACTATTCGCCCAGTTAAGACTCGGTTTCCCTACGGCTCCCCTATACGGTTAACCTTGCTACAAAATATAAGTCGCTGACCCATTATACAAAAGGTACGCAGTCACACCACGAAGGTGCTCCCACTGCTTGTACGTACACGGTTTCAGGTTCTATTTCACTCCCCTCGCCGGGGTTCTTTTCGCCTTTCCCTCACGGTACTGGTTCACTATCGGTCAGTCAGGAGTATTTAGCCTTGGAGGATGGTCCCCCCATATTCAGACAGGATGTCACGTGTCCCGCCCTACTCATCGAACTCACAGTCAATGCATTTTAGTGTACGGGGCTATCACCCTTTACTGCGCGACTTTCCAGACGCTTCCACTAACACAAGAACTGATTCAGGTTCTGGGCTCCTCCCCGTTCGCTCGCCGCTACTGGGGGAATCTCGGTTGATTTCTTTTCCTCGGGGTACTTAGATGTTTCAGTTCCCCCGGTTCGCCTCGTTAAGCTATGTATTCACTTAACGATAGTGCAACGAATTGCACTGGGTTTCCCCATTCGGGTATCGCCGGTTATAACGGTTCATATCACCTTACCGACGCTTTTCGCAGATTAGCACGCCCTTCATCGCCTCTGACTGCCTAGGCATCCACCGTGTACGCTTAGTCACTTAACCTCACAACCCGAAGATGTTTCCATCGTTCGTGCTGCAAACATTTGAGAGACTCTATGACAGGTTACTCTTTACCCCAGTACTTCTACGGAGGGATAAATTTCAGCCGTCATGTTTCAATTTTCAGCTTGTTCCAGATTGTTAAAGAGCAAAATACTTCGCAGCATACTGTCGCCAATATACTCTGAAGTAGTTAAATACCGGACTATATGGTGGAGCTAAGCGGGATCGAACCGCTGACCTCCTGCGTGCAAGGCAGGCGCTCTCCCAGCTGAGCTATAGCCCCATACAGTCACAGCAGAGACCTTTATGGTTACCAACTCAACCAAGAGTTAATTCTTTCTTAGGCCAGGCATGCGGAAGGGACGTTTACTTTTGTAAACGACCGCGCGCATAACGCAGCATAAGGGAGAATTTGGTAGGCCTGAGTGGACTTGAACCACCGACCTCACCCTTATCAGGGGTGCGCTCTAACCACCTGAGCTACAAGCCTATAAAGGTATTTCTGCTCGTTACTTTTTCATCAGACAATCTGTGTGAGCACTTCACTCGAATCAATATCATTAGGTAAGGAGGTGATCCAACCGCAGGTTCCCCTACGGTTACCTTGTTACGACTTCACCCCAGTCATGAATCACAAAGTGGTAAGCGCCCTCCCGAAGGTTAAGCTACCTACTTCTTTTGCAACCCACTCCCATGGTGTGACGGGCGGTGTGTACAAGGCCCGGGAACGTATTCACCGTAGCATTCTGATCTACGATTACTAGCGATTCCGACTTCATGGAGTCGAGTTGCAGACTCCAATCCGGACTACGACGTACTTTATGAGGTCCGCTTACTCTCGCAAGTTCGCTTCTCTTTGTATACGCCATTGTAGCACGTGTGTAGCCCTACTCGTAAGGGCCATGATGACTTGACGTCATCCCCACCTTCCTCCGGTTTATCACCGGCAGTCTCCTTTGAGTTCCCGACCGAATCGCTGGCAACAAAGGATAAGGGTTGCGCTCGTTGCGGGACTTAACCCAACATTTCACAACACGAGCTGACGACAGCCATGCAGCACCTGTCTCAGAGTTCCCGAAGGCACCAATCCATCTCTGGAAAGTTCTCTGGATGTCAAGAGTAGGTAAGGTTCTTCGCGTTGCATCGAATTAAACCACATGCTCCACCGCTTGTGCGGGCCCCCGTCAATTCATTTGAGTTTTAACCTTGCGGCCGTACTCCCCAGGCGGTCGATTTAACGCGTTAGCTCCGGAAGCCACGCCTCAAGGGCACAACCTCCAAATCGACATCGTTTACAGCGTGGACTACCAGGGTATCTAATCCTGTTTGCTCCCCACGCTTTCGCACCTGAGCGTCAGTCTTCGTCCAGGGGGCCGCCTTCGCCACCGGTATTCCTCCAGATCTCTACGCATTTCACCGCTACACCTGGAATTCTACCCCCTCTACGAGACTCTAGCTTGCCAGTTTCAAATGCAGTTCCCACGTTAAGCGCGGGGATTTCACATCTGACTTAACAAACCGCCTGCGTGCGCTTTACGCCCAGTAATTCCGATTAACGCTTGCACCCTCCGTATTACCGCGGCTGCTGGCACGGAGTTAGCCGGTGCTTCTTCTGCGAGTAACGTCAATGCAATGCCGTATTAAGACACTCGCCCTTCCTCCTCGCTGAAAGTGCTTTACAACCCGAAGGCCTTCTTCACACACGCGGCATGGCTGCATCAGGCTTGCGCCCATTGTGCAATATTCCCCACTGCTGCCTCCCGTAGGAGTCTGGACCGTGTCTCAGTTCCAGTGTGGCTGGTCATCCTCTCAGACCAGCTAGGGATCGTCGCCTAGGTGAGCCATTACCCCACCTACTAGCTAATCCCATCTGGGCACATCTGATGGCGTGAGGCCCGAAGGTCCCCCACTTTGGTCCGAAGACGTTATGCGGTATTAGCTACCGTTTCCAGTAGTTATCCCCCTCCATCAGGCAGTTTCCCAGACATTACTCACCCGTCCGCCGCTCGTCACCCAGGGAGCAAGCTCCCCCGTGCTACCGCTCGACTTGCATGTGTTAGGCCTGCCGCCAGCGTTCAATCTGAGCCATGATCAAACTCTTCAATTAAAAGCTTGATTTGCTTCAACTCGTGAAGCGATGCTCAAAGGTTACTGCATGAATTTTACTTCAGTTAGTCACTCTTCAAGACTTGATATTTTTTCGTACCCGAAGGTACTGGATATCGTCTTGTGGAGTGCCCACACAGATTGTCTGATAAATTGTTAAAGAGCGTTGGTTACTGAGAGATAACTCTCGGTAACGCGGGAGGTGCATATTACGCTTTCCCGCTGAAGAGTCAAGCTTTTTTCTTATTAAGAAACGGCGTTTTCACCGGCTTGCTTCTTCCTGGCTGGGCGACTGGTTCTCGTTAGATGAGTCGTTGTTCCCGGTCAGTGGAGGCGCATTATAGGGAGTTCTCCGAAGGCCGCAACCCCTAAATGCAAAAAACTTTTCAAGCGCGGTTTTTTTCGGCAAACGGGTCAAAAAGCGGCGCTTTTATGTCACTTTTTCAGTCAAACAGCCATAAAAGCTGGCGATCCCTGGAGTAAAATAAGAGTAACGATGTCAGTAAGGATCCGCAGCCATGCAATTTAATGCGCAACAACAGGCCGCCCAGCGCAATCTTTCTTATCTGCTTGCGGAAAAACTTGGCCAGCAAATTCTGGCGGGTGACTACCAGGCCGGCAGCATCCTGCCCGGCGAGATGGAACTGGGCGAACAATTCGGCGTGAGCCGCACGGCGGTACGTGAAGCGGTCAAGATGCTGGCGGCGAAAGGCATGCTGTTGCCGCGCCCACGCATCGGCACCCGGGTGATGCCGCGCAGCCAGTGGAATTTCCTCGACCAGGATTTGCTGACCTGGTGGATGACGCGGGAAAACTTTGATCAGGTCATGCAGCACTTCCTTATCTTGCGCACGTCTCTGGAGCCGCAGGCCTGTGCGTTGGCGGCCAGCCATGCCGGCACGCAGCAAACCCGGCAGTTGGCGGAGCTGATGGCGGAAATGCGCGCGCTGCATAGCCAGTTTGACCGCGAACGCTGGATCCTGGTGGATACCCAATTCCACCAACTGATCTATGAGGCCAGCGGCAACCCGTTTCTGACCTCATTCGCCAACCTGTTCAGCTCGGTGTATCAAAGCTACTTCCGCGCCATCACCGGCAATGAAGTCATTAAGCTGCGGCATCATCAGGCAATCGTCGATGCGATACTCGCCGGCGACAGCGCCGGCGCGCTGGTCGCCTGCCAGATATTGCTTAAAGAGAAAGACTAGACGCCTCCCTTGCTTATATATAGAAGAGAGAGCTGAGGGAACACGACGACTATTAACCGGGATCGAACATGACCAAATCCGCGCGCAGTATGGCAGGGCTTCCCTGGATCGCCGCAATGGCGTTCTTTATGCAGGCGCTGGACGCCACCATTCTCAACACGGCGCTGCCGGCCATCGCCCACAGTCTGGAGCGTTCGCCGCTGGCGATGCAATCCGCCGTTATCAGCTATACGCTAACGGTAGCGATGCTGATCCCGGTCAGCGGCTGGCTGGCGGACCGCTTCGGCACCCGGCGGGTGTTTATCTTCGCGGTATCCCTGTTTACCCTCGGTTCATTGCTGTGCGCACTGTCCCCTACGCTGAGCATCCTGGTCACCTCACGCGTGATTCAAGGCATCGGCGGCGCCATGATGATGCCGGTGGCGCGGCTGGCCCTGCTGCGCGCCTACCCGCGCAGCGAGCTGCTGCCGGTGCTGAACTTCGTCACCATGCCCGGTTTGGTCGGCCCCATCCTGGGGCCGCTGCTGGGCGGCTGGCTGGTGACCTATGCCACCTGGCATTGGATTTTCCTGATCAATATCCCGATAGGCCTACTCGGCATCTTTTACGCACGCAAATATATGCCGGACTTCACCACGCCCAAGCGCCGCTTCGATTTTATCGGGTTCCTGCTGTTCGGCCTGAGCCTGGTGCTGGTCTCCACCGGCCTTGAGCTGTTCGGCGAGCGGGTGCTGGCGAGCTACATCTCGCTGGGCATTCTGCTCAGCGGCTTTGTGATGCTGTTTGGCTATATCGCCCATGCGCGCCGCCATCAGCAACCGCTGATCGGGCTGGACCTGTTCAAGACCCGCACCTTCTCGGTCGGCATCGCCGGCAACGTCGCTTCACGGCTGGGCACCGGCTGCGTGCCTTTCCTGATGCCGTTGATGCTGCAGGTAGGGTTTGGCTACTCGGCGATTATCGCCGGCTGCATGATGGCGCCGACCGCCGTCGGCTCCCTGATGGCGAAATCCACCGTCACCCAGGTATTGCGCTGGTTCGGCTACCGCAAAACGCTGGTCGGCATCACCGTCATCATCGGCGTGCTGATCGCCCAATTCGCACTGCAGAGCCCAGGCATGCCGCTGTGGCTGATGATCTTGCCGCTGTTCGTGCTGGGGATGGCGATGTCTACTCAATTCACCGCCATGAACACCATCAGCCTGGCGGATCTGAATGACGCCAACGCCAGTTCAGGCAACAGCGTGCTGGCGGTAACCCAGCAGCTGTCGATCAGTTTCGGCGTGGCGATCAGCGCGGCGGTGCTGCGCTTTTACGAATCCCTGTCGCTCGGCACCATGATTGACCACTTCCACTACACCTTTATTACCATGGGGATAGTCACCGTGGCTTCGGCGTTGGTCTTTATGCTGTTGAGAAGAAAGGATGGCCGCAATTTGATTAGCGGCCAGGAGCCCAAAAAAGAAGCGAAGGCAGCCGGCTAGCGGCAGCCTACCGAGGCGCGCTCCACCAGCTCGGGGGTCAGCACCAGCACCTGCGCTTCGCGCTCCGGGTTTTGCAGGCGGTTGATCAACGCATCAATCGCCAACTCACCCAGCGAATCCTTCGGCTGATGAATGGTGCTCAGCGGCGGCGCCAGGTATTTGGCCAGTTCGATATCGTCATAGCCCATCACCGCCATATCCTGCGGCACCGACAGCCTGGCCTGGTACAGTGCCTGATAGACACCCACCGCCACCGCATCGTTGCCGGCAAACACCGCATGCGGCGGCTCATCCAGCGCCAACAGCTGCCGCATGGCGTGAACGCCGCCTTCAAACTCAAAATCGCAGTGCACTTCGTATTCCGGCGGAACAGGCAGCCCGGCGCGCCGCATGGCGTTGCGGTAACCCTCCAGGCGATGGCGGGCGGTGGTTTTATCCTGCGGGCCGGCGATGCAGGCTATTTTGCGATAGCCGCGGGCGATCAGGTGATCGGTCGCCATCTCACCGCCCAGCAGCGAATTGTCCTGAATAATGTCGTTGGCGCCTTCAAACGGCGCCCAGTCCATCATCACGATAGGTAAAGAAGGGTAGCGGCTCAGCGCATCTTGCGACGGCCGGTGATTCTCGGTGCACATCAGCAGCAAGCCGTCGACGCGCTTTTGCAGCAGGGTTTCCATACTGCGATTCATGCGCGCCGCGTCTTCTTCGGTATTGCACAGGATCAGGCTGTAGCCGCGTTCGTAGCAGCTGCGCTCAACGCCGCGCACCACTTCGGCATAAAACGGGTTGTTGCTGGAGGTGACCAGCATGCCGATGGTGCGCGTCTGATTGAGCTTCAGGCTGCGCGCCAGGGCGGATGGCGCATAGTTCAGCTGTTCAACGGCCGCCATGACTTTGTCGCGCACGCTGTCGCTGACAAAGCGATTTTTATTGATCACATGCGAAACGGTGGAGGTTGAAACGCCCGCCAGGCGGGCGACATCTTTCATGGTGGCCAAGGGGGCATTACTCCTGCTGCTGCAAGAAGGCGTCGATCTCTTCGCGCCAAGGCACGGAGGGTTGCGCGCCGGGGCGGGTCACGGCGATCGCCGCCGCCGCATGGGCGAAGCGCACCGCATGCGCCATGGTTTTCCCTTCCAGCAATGCCGTGACCAGCGCGCCGTTAAAGGTATCGCCGGCGGCGATGGTGTCTACCGCTTTCACCTTGAAGCCCGGCACCAGCTTGCCGTTGCCGTTTTCGCTCAGCCATACCCCGCGGCTGCCGAGGGTAATGATCACCGTGGCGATGCCTTTGTCGTGCAGGGCCTGCGCCGCGCGCGCCGCGTCGTCGTCGTTGCCTATCGCGATGCCGGTCAGGCGCTGGGCCTCGGTTTCGTTGGGAGTGATCATATCGATAGTCGCCAGCAGCTCGTCCGGCAGCTCACGAGCCGGCGCCGGGTTGAGGATCACCTGCGTTTGATGTTGCTTCGCCAGGCGCGCGGCGGCGGTAACCGTCTCCAGCGGTGATTCCAGCTGCAGCAACAGGGCATCGGCGTCGATCACCTGCTGGCGGTAGCGCGCCAGATAGTCCGGCGTTACCGCAGCATTGGCGCCGGCATCGATACCGATCACGTTCTCGCCCTCGGCGTTGACGAAAATCAGCGCCACGCCGGTGGTGCTGTCGGCGATAGCCTCGATGGGTTGGGTATCAATGCAGTCGGTCGCCAGCTGTCGGCGGATGCGTTCTCCGATATCGTCGGCGCCCACGCAGGCGATAAAGGCGATATCCGCCCCGCTGCGCCCGGCCGCCACCGCCTGGTTAGCGCCCTTGCCGCCGAACGCCACCTTATACTGTTTCCCGATCACCGTTTCACCCGGCTGCGGGAAGTGTTCAATATTGAGGATATGATCGGCATTGATGCTGCCCAGAACCACCAGCTTACCTGTTTCCATCGCATTGATTCCTGAATTGCGCGCCATCATCAGATGGCGCGGGTATGACTTATTTGGTGACCAGTTTCAAATCCACCGGAATGGTCGCCGGCACTTTTTCGCCTTTCAGCACTTTATCGGCGGTTTCCACGCCGATCACGCCGATCTGATCCGGGCGCTGCGCTACGGTAGCCGCCAGCTTGCCGCCTTCCACCGCTTTCACGCCGTCGGCAGTGCCGTCGAAGCCTACCACGACCACGTCGGATTTACCGGCGGTTTGCAGCGCACGCAGCGCGCCCAGCGCCATTTCATCATTCTGGGCGAACACCGCCTGCACGTCCGGATGCGCGGTCAGCAGGTTCTGCATCACGTTCAGGCCTTTGGTGCGGTCAAAATCGGCCGGCTGGCTGGCCAGCAGTTTGAATTTATTCTGATCCAGCGACTGTTTGAAGCCTTCACCGCGCTCACGCGCCGCGGAGGTGCCGGCAATGCCTTCCAGCTGGATCACTTTCGCGTCTGCGCCCACTTTTTTGGCGATGAAGTCACCGGCCATTTTGCCGCCCACGCGGTTATCCGAAGCGATATGGCTAACCACTTCGCCCTTGCCGGCCACGCGGTCCAGGGTGATGACCGGGATTTTGGCCTGGTTGGCCATCTTGATGGCGTTGCCGACTGCATCGGAATCGGTTGGGTTGATCAGCAGCAGCTTAGGCGCCTGCACCATCAGATCCTGCACGTTAGCCAGCTCTTTCGCCGGGTTGTTCTGCGAGTCCAGCACCACCAGGTTGTAACCCAGCTTGTTGGCTTCCTGCTGCGCGCCTTCCTTCATAGAAACGAAGAACGGGTTATTGAGGGTGGAGACCACCAGCGCGATGGTGTCCTTGGCCAGCGCGTTGGCGCTCAAAGTGGCGCTGAGGGCGAACGCGGAGGCTAAAACTGCCAGTTTTTTCATTTTCATCATCGTGATTCCTGTAGGGGGAGGTTACTTGTTGCTTTTGTTATCTACCAGAACCGCCAGCAGTATCACCACTGCCTTCACGATCATTTGGTAGTAGGAAGAAACACCCAGTAAATTCAGGCCGTTATTCAGGAAGCCCAGGATCAGCGCGCCGATCAGGGTGCCGACAATGCGCCCCTTGCCGCCGGCCAGGCTGGTGCCGCCCAGCACCACCGCGGCGATGGCGTCCAGCTCGTAGCCGGTGCCGGCGGTCGGCTGCGCCGAAGACAGGCGCGCCACCTCGATCACTCCGGCCAACGCCGCCAGCAGCCCGCACAGCGAATAGACGATAATCTTCACTTTATCGACGCTGATGCCGGACAAGCGGGTCGCCGCTTCGTTGCCGCCCAAAGCATAAATATAGCGGCCCAGGCGGGTGTGGTGCAGCATGTACCAGGCGGCGATAAACACGATGGCCATAATCCAGATCGGCGTCGGCACCCCCAGCGGGCGGCCGATGCCGAACCAGCCAAAGGCGTCGGCCACGTCGGTAAAGCCGGTATTGACCGGGCTGCCGTTGGTGTACACCATGGTGACGCCGCGCAGCAGCAACATCATCACCAGGGTGGCGATAAACGCCTGCACCTTGCCTTTGGCGACGATCACCCCGGTGCAGGCGCCCACCGCGGCCCCCAGCGCCAGCGCCGCCGCAACGGCCACCACCGCATTCACCTCAAAGCCGACAATCGAGGCCGCGACGGCCCCGGTCAGCGCCAGCAGCGATCCCACCGACAGATCGATGCCGGAGGTGAGGATCACCAGCGTCATCCCCACCGCCATAATGGCGTTCACCGAGGTTTGCTGCAGAATATTGAACAGATTGTTCAGGGTGAAGAAATTCGGGCTCATGGAAGAGACCACGGCGATCAGCACCAGCAGGGCAATCAGAGATTTTTGCTCTAACAGCCACTCTTTACTGAACCAGCGCTTTGCGACAGTCTGGGAACTCATATCTGATTACTCCTGCTTTACGCCGTATTGCTTGCCGACGGCCGCAGCCATCAACGCTTCCTGGGTGGCCTGTTCAATCGGGAATTCGCCGCTGAGCCGGCCTTCGTGCATCACCAGGATGCGATCGCTCATGCCCAGCACCTCCGGCATTTCCGAAGACACCAAAATGATGCTCAGCCCTTCCTGCTTGAACTGGTTGATTAACTGATAGATCTCTTTTTTGGCGCCGACGTCGACGCCGCGCGTCGGTTCGTCGAGGATCAGCACCTTCGGCCGGGTCATCAGGCCGCGGGCGATCGCCACTTTCTGCTGATTGCCGCCGGAAAGCAGGCCAATCGGCTGCTCCATCGACGGCGTTTTGATGTTGAACAGGCGAATGAAGTCGCCCACCGCCTGCTGCTCTTCGGTCTGCTTCAGGCTGCCGCCGGCGCGGCTGAAATAGCGCAGCGCGGTCAGCGACATGTTTTCCTTCACCGACATGCCCAACACCAGGCCATCGCGCTTGCGGTCTTCAGAGATATAAACGATGCCGTTCGCCAGGCCGTCCTGCGGTGAGTGGGTAACCACCTCATGCCCATCGAGCGTGACGGTGCCGGCTTTGCGCGGCGCTGCGCCATAGAGGATTTTCATCAGTTCGGTGCGCCCGGCGCCCATCAGCCCGGCCACGCCGAGAATTTCGCCGCGGTACAGGGTGAAGCTGACGTCGTTAACGCCGGGGCCGGAAAGGTGGCTGACCTGCAGGCGTTTTTCCCCGCGCGGCAGCCGGAGCCGCGGATACTGCTCCTCCAGCTTGCGGCCGACCATCATTTCAATCAGCGAATCCTCCTGCAGCTCGCTCACCGGGCGCTCGGCAATAAACTGGCCGTCGCGGAACACGGTGACGTCATCGCAAATTTCAAAGATCTCTTTCAACCGGTGCGAGATATAGACGATGCCGCGTCCCTCAGCCTTCAGCTCGTTGATCACCTTAAATAAGGAGGCGGTTTCGGTGTCGGTCAGCGCATCCGTCGGCTCATCCATAATGATGACCTGCGATTCGAAGCTCAGCACCTTGGCGATTTCCACCATTTGCTGATCGCCGATCGACAGTTCGCCCACCAGCCGGTGGCTGCTGTAGCGCAAATTAAGGCGCGCCAACAGCCGGTCGGCCTCGGCGTACATGCGCTTCCAGTCGATGCGGCCAAAACGGTTGACGAATTCGCGGCCGAGGAAAATGTTTTCCGCAATCGTCAGCTGCGGGATCAGATTAAGCTCCTGATGAATAATGCCGATGCCCGCATCCTGCGAATCTTTAGGCCCATTGAACACCACCTCTTTGCCGAGAAAATGCTGGCTGCCGGCGTCTTTCTGGTAGATGCCGGTCAGCACTTTCATCATGGTGGATTTCCCGGCGCCGTTTTCGCCCACCAGCGCCATCACCCTGCCGGGATACACGCTGAGGGCGGCGCCGGAAAGCGCCTTCACGCCGGGAAAGGCTTTATCAATCCCTTTCAGTTGCAGTAAAGGTTGCATAAATGCCTCAGAAAGTTACGCCGGCGCACAGGATCACGTTCGCATAAGGCGAACATTCCCCGCTGCGGATCACCGCCCGGCTGTGCTCAGTCTGCGCTTTAAACGCCTCATGGCTGATATAGCGCACGCTGATGCTGTTGCCCTGGCGCTGGCCAAGCTCGGTGAGATGGGCCAGCAACGCCTGATGAAGCGAAGGATTCTGCTCAACGATCTCTTCCGCCATGATGGCGCTTTCTACCTGCATCTCCTGCGTCACCCCGCCGACAACCTGCAAAAATGTCGGCACGCCCTGGGTTAGCGCCAGATCGATGCGCTGCGTCGCCGCCGGTATAGGCAGCCCCGCATCGCACAGGGTGAGCTGATCGGTATGGCCAAGCCGGGCAATCACGGCGGACAGGTCAGAATTCAGTAATACGCCTTTTTTCATGTTCTCACTCCGACAGCGAAACGTTTCGCTCTCTGGCGAGTTTAAAAAAACGGCACGGGAAGGCAACCGGGATAACGCAGAAGTGTGATCGCTATCGAAACGTTTCGCTCCCGCCGGCGTAAAGCGAAAACAACAGGGGCCCAGCATGGCTGAGCCCCTGAGAGGGAATTAAATCTCGACCTGGGTGCCGAGTTCTATCACCCGGTTCGGCGGGATTTCGAACTGGTCCGGCGCGCGCAGCGCATTGCGGCTCAGGGCAATGAACAGCTTGCCGCGCAGGAACAGATACCACGGCCGCTTGGTGAGGATCAGCGACTCATGCGACATAAAGAACGAGGTTTCCGTCATGCGGCACGGCAACCCTTCCAGCCCGCAGCGGTGGAACACCTCCTCGACGTTCGGCGTTTCACGCCAGCCGTAGCTGGCCACCACCCGCCAGAAAGTCGGCGAAAGCTGCTCGATGGTGACCCGCCGCACGTTGTGCACGTAAGGCGCATCTTCGGTGCGCAGCGTCAGCAACACCACCCGCTCGTGCAGCACCTTGTTGTGCTTCAGGTTATGCAGCAGCGCAAAAGGGATCACGTTGATGGCGCGCGACATGAATACCGCCGTACCCGGCACCCGCACCGGCGGCGATTTCTCCAGCGACGCGATCATCGCCTCGAGAGAATTGCCGTGCTCATGCATGCGGCGCAGCAGCCGGAAGCGCTCGCTCTTCCAGGTGGTCATGATGATGAACATCACCAGCGCCAGCGTCAGCGGCAGCCAACCGCCGGAGAACAGCTTCAGGGCGTTGGCGGAGAACATCGGCACGTCGATGATCAGCAAGATAATCAGAATGCCGACCGCGAAGAAGCGGTTCCAGTGCCAGTTTTTGATCGCCACCGAGGTGACCAGAATGCTGGTCAGCACCATGGTGCCGGTCACCGCAATGCCGTACGCCGCCGCCAGGTTGCTGGAGTGTTCGAAGCCGATGATCACCAACACCACCGCGATATACAGCATCCAGTTAATCACCGGAATGTAGATCTGGCCGGACTCCATTTCCGAGGTATGAATAATGCGCATCGGCGACAGATAGCCCAGGCGCACCGCCTGGCGGGTCAGCGAGAATACGCCGGAAATCACCGCCTGCGAGGCGATTACCGTCGCCAACGTCGCCAGAATCAGCAGCGGGATCAGCGCCCAATCCGGCGCCAGCAGGAAGAACGGGTTCTTGATCGCCTCAGGGTTTTTCAACAGCAGCGCGCCCTGCCCGAAGTAGTTGAGCACCAAAGAAGGCAGCACTACGGTGAACCAGGCCAGGCGGATAGGGAACTTGCCGAAGTGGCCCATATCGGCGTACAGCGCCTCAACGCCGGTGATCGACAGCACCACCGCACCCAGCGCAAAGAACGATACCTTCTTGTATTCCACGAAGAAGTTGAACGCCCATTTCGGGTTCAGCGCCTGCAGCACCTCTGGATTGGAAATGATGCTGCGCGCGCCCAGCACCGCCAGCACGATAAACCACAGCAGCATCACCGGGGCGAACAGCTTGCCGACGCTGCCGGTGCCGTGTTTCTGAATGACGAACAGCAGCGTCAGCACCAGGATAGAAAGCGGCACGATATAGGCGTCGAGCGAAGGCGCGGCGATTTCCAGCCCCTCTATCGCCGACATCACCGATATCGCCGGGGTGATCACCACCTCGCCATAGAAGAAGCTGCCGCCGATCAGGCCGAGTATCACCAGCACCGCGGTGCTGCGCGCCGAGGTATTGCGCCCGGCCAGGGACATCAGCGTCAGGATGCCGCCTTCGCCGGCGTTATCCGCCCGCATGACGTAGCTGAGATATTTGAGGGAGACAATGACGATCAGCATCCAGAAAATCAGCGAAAGAAAGCCGAATACCACGTCTGGACGCACGTCGAAGCCGTAATGGCCGGAAAAACACTCTCTCAGGGTGTAGAGAGGGCTGGTGCCGATATCACCGTAAACCACCCCAATTGCCGCCAGGGTTACCGCCGATAAGGACTGTTTATGCTCTGTGCTCATAATTCGTTTCTTTATCAGAACATCCGTTAGCGATGCATCCGCATCAAGCTAGAGATACGGGCTCAAAGATCCGTCACGCCCACTAGAAAGCCGCACAGTATGCACCATTTATACTGCTTGCCTACTCTTATATCAGAGCCGAAAAATAAACAAAATGTGAACCAGCCGCCCTTTTGATAATAGAAAAATTTTACTAATCAACAAGCTATACCACTAAAAATAATGGTGGTTTATCATTGGATTATCGACCAAGATTGGCTAACTCTCGGACAATGCGACGATTATATGGCGCCATCATCACTTCTGGCAGAACGAATTTCCCGCCTCAGCAGCGCGCTGGAGAGCGGCCTTTATGAACGGCAAGAGGCGATTCGCCTGTGTTTGCTGGCCGCGCTGAGCGGCGAAAGCGTGTTCCTGCTCGGCCCGCCGGGCATCGCCAAGAGCCTGATCGCTCGCCGCTTGAAGTTCGCCTTCCGCAACGCCCGCTCGTTTGAATATCTGATGACCCGCTTCTCAACGCCGGAAGAGGTGTTCGGGCCGCTGTCTATTCAGGCATTAAAAGATGAAGGCCGCTATCAGCGCCTGACCGCCGGCTATCTGCCGGAAGCGGAGATCGTATTCCTGGATGAAATCTGGAAAGCCGGCCCGGCAATCCTCAACACCCTGCTGACGGCGATCAACGAACGCCGCTTCCGCAACGGCAACAGTGAAGAGCCGATCCCGCTGCGGCTGCTGGTGACCGCCTCCAACGAACTGCCGGAAGCGGACAACAGCCTGGAGGCGCTGTATGACCGCATGCTGATCCGCCTGTGGCTGGACAAGGTGCAGGAAAAACAGAATTTCCGTTCGCTGCTGGTCAACCGCCAGAACGAAAGCCTTAACCCGGTGCCGGAAGCCTTGAGCATCAGCGACGAAGAATTCCACCAATGGCAGCCGCAGATCGATAAGGTCAAGCTGCCGGAAGCCTGCTTTGAACTGATTTTCCAGCTGCGCCAACGATTGGACGCGCTGGAGCAGGCGCCCTACGTTTCCGATCGCCGCTGGAAAAAAGCGCTGCGCCTGCTGCAGGCCTGCGCCTTCTTCAGCGGGCGCGATGCCATCGCCCCGCTGGACCTGATGTTGCTGAAAGACTGCCTGTGGCACGATCTCACCTCGCTGAAGCTGCTGCAGCAGCAGATTGACCAGCTGTTGACCGAGCAGGCTTATCAACAGCAGTCGATGCTGATCCAACTGCAGCAGATACATACCCGCTGGCTGCAGGATCAACAGCAGCAAAGCGATCGTCAGGCCATCGGCCTGGTGAAAAAAGGCGGCATGTTCAGCCGCAAACCGCAATACGCGCCGGCCACGCCGTTCGCTGCCGGCACCCTGACCCTATTGCTGCAAAAACCGCTGCAGCTGCATGACATTCAGGTCAACCATTTGAGTATCGAAAGCAGCGCGCTGGACAACTGGCTGCAAAAAGGCGGCGACGTGCGCGCCAAGCTGAACGGCATCGGTTTTGCCCAGCAGATCGATCTGGAGGTGGATGAGCAACTGCATCTGACGGTGCTGGACGTCAGCCGCCAACCTTCGCTGCTGGCGCTGCCGGGCAAGCAAACCACCGCCACCCCGCAGGCGATGCTGGATGAAATGGAGGCATTGACCCAGCGTTTGGCGGAGCAGCGGCGTCTGTTCAGCCAGCATCAGCCGTGCCTGTTTACCCCGGCCGCCGGCCTGGCGAAAATAGAAGCCAGCCTGTTGCAGGTGGCGGAACAAATCAAACAGCAGCATCAGCAGATGCGCGGCCAGTAACCATGCTCAGCCTGGAGACGCTCGATCTGCTGCTGGCGATCACCGAAGGCGAGCTGATAGAGGAAATGATTGTCGGCATGCTGGCGGCGCCGCAGCTGACGGTATTCTTCAAAAAGTTTCCGGCGATCCGCCGGGCGCTGGATCGCGATTTACCGCGCTGGAAGCTGCAGCTCAAAGAACGGCTCCATGAAGCCATGGTACCGCCGGCGCTGGCGCAGGAGTTTTATCGCTATCAGCAATGCCAGCTGGAAAACAATACCCAGTTCTACCATAACCTGAGCGATACGCTGGAGCTGCTGCGCCAGCTGGTCTCGCCGTTTTATGAACAGGCGCGCACGCTGGTGGACGCCGCCGATCTGCCCAATCATCCGCTGGACGACAGCTTTCAGACCCTGTTTCTGCAGCGCTGGCGCATCAGCCTGACGCTGCAGGCCACCATGCTGCACCACCAGCTGCTGGAGCAAGAGCGCGAACAGCTGATGGCGGAACTGCAGGAACGCCTGGCGCTGAGCGGCGCGCTGGAGCCGCTGCTGTCGGAAAACGACACCGCCGCCGGGCGGCTTTGGGACATGAGCAAAGGCCAGCTACAGCGCGGCGACTACCAGCGGCTGGTGGAGTACGGCAATTTTTTGCAGCAGCAGCCGGAACTGAAAAAGCTGGCGCAGCAGCTGGGCCGCAGCTATCAGGCCAAGGCGGTGCAGCAGCAGGACGCGCAGCCGGAGCCGTTTCGCGTGATGGTGCAGGTGCCGGCCACGCTGCCGGAAGAGGTGAGCGGCATTCACCAGAGCGATGATATCTTGCGCCTGCTGCCGCCGGAGCTGGCGACGCTGGGCATCGAGGAACTGGAATTCGAGTTTTACCGCCGTCTGCTGGAAAAACGGCTGTTGAGCTATCGCCTGCAGGGCGACGTCTGGCAGGAGCAGATCCAAATCCGCCAGGTGACCCATCAGCAGCAGGATCAGCAACCGCGCGGGCCGTTTATCGTCTGCGTGGATACCTCAGGCTCGATGGGTGGCTTCAACGAACAGTGCGCCAAGGCCTTCTGCCTGGCGTTGCTGCGCATTGCACTGGCGGATAATCGCCGTTGCTACATCATGCTGTTCGCCAACCAGATCGTGCATTACGAGCTCACCGCCGCCAGCGGTATCGAGCAAGCGGTGCGCTTTCTGGGCCAACACTTCCGCGGCGGCACCGATCTGGCGGCCTGCCTGAACGCCACCGCCGGCAAGATGGCGGAAAGCGGCTGGTTTGACGCCGATGCGGTGATTATTTCTGATTTTATCGCCCAGCGATTGCCGGATGAGGTAATAAAGAAGGTGAAATTGCAGCAGCAGAGCCATCATCAGCGTTTTCACGCGGTGGCGATGTCCGCCTATGGCAAACCCGGCATCATGCGCATCTTCGATCATATCTGGCGCTTTGATACCGGGCTAAAAAGCCGTTTGATGCGCCGCTGGCGGCGCTAGGCGGGATTAGAGCAGGCCTTCGACCGCCCCGCGCACTTCCGGCGACCATACGCCGCACTGCACCTGGCCGATATGCGGCAGCTGCAGCAGCAGCATTACCAGGCGCGACTGGCCGATACCGCCGCCGATGGTCTGCGGCATGTCGCCGCGCAGCAGCGACTGGTGCCACTCCAGCTTCAGGCGATCTTCATCGCCGGTCAGCGCCAGCTGGTGCTGCAGCGCAGCGGCGTCAACGCGGATGCCCATAGAGGAGATCTCGAAGGCGTCCTGCAGCACCGGGTTCCACACCAGAATATCGCCGTTCAGGCCGGCCAGCCCCTCGGCCGCCTGAGTGGTCCAGTCATCATAATCCGGCGCCCGCACGTCGTGTGACTTGCCGTGCGACAGCTTGCCGCCGATGCCAATCAGAAACACCGCGCCCAGTTCTTTGGCGATCGCCCGTTCGCGGCCCTTGGCATCCAGATCCGGATAACGCTGCAGCAGGGTTTCGCTGTGGACAAAGTGGATCTGCTCCGGCAGGAATGGCGTTAAGCCATATTCGCGGCTTACTTCCGCTTCCGTTGCCTTAATGGAGGCATAAATGCGGCTCACGGTGCTTTTCAGGTAGTCCAGGCTGCGTTCGCCGTCGCCCATCACCCGCTCCCAGTCCCATTGATCGACGTACACCGAGTGGATCGCGCTCAGACGATCTTCATCCGGGCGCAGCGCTTTCATATGGGTATACAGGCCTTCACCGGCGCCGAAATCGTAGCTGCCCAGCGTCTTGCGTTTCCATTTGGCCAGTGAGTGCACCACTTCGAAGGTGGCGTCCGGCAAGGTTTTCACCTTTACCTGCACCGCTTTCTCACTGCCGGACAGGTTGTCTTGCGTGCCGTCGCCCAGGCGGCTGAGGATCGGCGCCTGCACTTCAATCAGACCCAGCCGCTGTTCCAGCTGGCGGGAGAAGAAGGATTTAACCAGGCTGATTTGTTGTTGTTTTTGGATAAACTGTTTTTTCATTGCCGTATCTCTTATAAACCTGTCTCTGTTGCATCGATTAAGCAACAGAACCGCAGCTTAATTCAATATCCGTTAATCAATATTGCCTTTTCATTTTTAATCGTTCATTTTTACCGGTGTGTAATTCAACAATCACTAATTAACGGTGGATTAAATGGCGGAAATTTATCAGATCGATAATCTCGATCGCGGCATCCTCAACGCCCTGATGGACAATGCGCGCACGCCCTATGCCGAACTGGCGAAGAATTTTGCCGTCAGCCCCGGCACCATTCATGTACGAGTAGAGAAGATGAAGCAGGCCGGCATCATCACCGGCGCGCGGGTGGACGTGAACCCCAAAAAGCTGGGTTACGACGTTTGTTGCTTTATTGGCATTATATTGAAGAGTGCCAAAGACTACCCTTCCGCGCTTAAAAAGCTGGAAAGCCTGGAAGAAGTGGTAGAGGCCTATTACACCACCGGCCACTACAGCGTATTCATCAAAGTGATGTGCCGGTCGATTGACGCGCTGCAACAGGTACTTATCAACAAGATCCAGACCATCGACGAGATCCAGTCCACCGAGACGCTGATCTCGCTGCAGAACCCCATCATGCGCACCATCACTCCCTAAGCGGCCAATTGCTATACCCATATTATCCACAGGTAGATCCCAGCCGATTCACAGCGTACAATGCTGCCACTTTGTTGAAGGTTGGGATCGTTCATTCATGGCAGACATTACTCTGATCAGCGGCAGCACGCTTGGCAGCGCCGAATACGTCGCTGAACATTTGGCTGAAAAACTGGAAGACGCGGGTTTCTCCACCGAGACGCTGCACGGCCCAGAGCTGGATGAATTGACCCTGTCCGGCCGCTGGCTGGTAGTGACTTCTACCCATGGCGCCGGCGATCTGCCTGATAACCTGCAGCCGCTGTTGGAACAGATCGCTGAGCAACAGCCGGATCTGTCCCAGGTGCAATTTGGCGCGGTCGGTTTAGGCAGCTCTGAATACGATACCTTCTGCGGTGCGATCCAACAGATCGACGATCTTCTGATCGCCAGAGGGGCGAAAAGGATCGGCGATCGGCTCGAGATCGACGTGACCGAACACGAAATTCCTGAGGATCCGGCAGAGGAATGGGTAAAAAACTGGATTAATTTACTCTAATTCGTTCAAAGATCGCCCGAACGATTGTGGATAACTAAGCTTAAAAGCAGGGTAAAAGCGGTAGTTATCCCAATAACAACCGGGGTTCGCTTTTTGACCTGTGCATAACATGCCATTTAGATCCCAGCTTATCAGCGCCAGGATCACCGATCATTCACAGCTAACGATCCTCCTTAATTTACTGATCTCCATCGTGAATAATCAGTTATCCACAGAGGATCGCGATCCTAATAAGAGATCTAATAAAGAGATCTTTAAATAAAAAAGATCTTCTTTTAATTACCGACGATCCTGACCACTTGGTCGATCGTCTAAACTTGAGTAGAATCCCCCACCCCAGGGCAAACAACGATCGTTCGCAATACGACGAGGTGCAGTTCCATGTTTTATCCAGACCAATTTGACGTCATCATCATCGGTGGTGGCCATGCAGGTACCGAGGCCGCCATGGCCGCGGCGCGCATGGGACGTCAGACTTTATTACTGACGCACAATATCGATACGCTGGGGCAAATGTCTTGCAACCCGGCGATTGGGGGTATTGGCAAAGGGCATCTGGTTAAGGAAATTGACGCACTCGGCGGTCTGATGGCCACTGCGATCGATCATGCCGGCATTCAGTTTAGGATACTAAACGCGAGCAAGGGGCCGGCGGTGCGGGCTACCCGCGCCCAGGCAGACCGGGTGCTGTATCGTCAAGCGGTGCGCACTGCGCTGGAGAACCAGCCCAACCTGATGATATTCCAACAGCCGGTGGAAGATCTTATCGTGGAAAACGATCGGGTGGTCGGCGCCGTAACTCAAATGGGGCTGAAGTTCCGCGCCAAGGCGGTGGTACTGACCGTAGGCACCTTCCTGGATGGCAAGATCCATATTGGCCTGGAGAATTACAGCGGCGGCCGTGCCGGCGATCCTCCGTCGATCTCTCTTTCGCAGCGCCTGCGTGAACTGCCGCTGCGCGTTAACCGTTTGAAAACCGGTACACCGCCGCGTATCGATGCCCGCACCATAGATTTCAGCGTTTTGGCACCGCAGCACGGCGATACGCCGGTGCCGGTGTTCTCGTTCCTGGGCGATGCCAGCCAGCATCCTGAACAGATGGCGTGCTACATCACTCATACCAATGAAAAAACCCATGACGTGATCCGTAATAACCTCGATCGCAGCCCGATGTACGCCGGGATCATCGAAGGGATCGGACCGCGTTACTGCCCGTCGATCGAAGACAAGGTAATGCGTTTTGCCGATCGTAACGCGCACCAGATCTTCCTCGAGCCGGAAGGCCTGACCAGCAACGAAATTTATCCGAACGGTATCTCCACCAGCCTGCCGTTTGACGTGCAGATGCAGATCGTTCGTTCGATGGAAGGGATGCAAAATGCCCGTATTATTCGTCCGGGTTACGCCATCGAGTACGATTTCTTCGATCCGCGCGACCTGAAACCGACGCTGGAAAGCAAATTCATTCAGGGCCTGTTCTTCGCTGGCCAGATTAACGGCACTACCGGTTATGAAGAAGCCGCGGCCCAGGGGTTGTTGGCCGGTCTGAACGCCGGACGCTACGCCGTAGAAGACGAAGGCTGGGCGCCGCGCCGCGATCAGGCCTACCTTGGCGTGCTGGTGGACGATCTCAGCACTCTCGGCACCAAAGAACCGTACCGCATGTTCACTTCACGCGCCGAATACCGCCTGATGCTGCGCGAAGACAACGCCGATCTGCGTCTGACCGAGAAAGGCCGCGAGCTGGGCCTGGTGGACGACGTGCGCTGGGCGCGCTACTGCGAAAAGCTGGAGCACATCGAACAGGAACGCCAACGCCTGCGCGACATCTGGATGCATCCGCATGCCGAGAACGTCGAGCAGGTCAACGCGCTGCTGAAGGCGCCGCTGTCGCGCGAAGCCAATGGCGAAGAGCTGCTGCGCCGTCCGGAAATGGATTATTCATTGCTGACCAGCGTAGACGCCTTTGCGCCGGCGCTGGCCGATACCCAGGCCGCCGAGCAGGTGGAGATCCAGGTCAAGTACGAAGGCTACATCGCTCGCCAGCAGGAAGAGATCGAAAAACAGCAGCGCAACGAAAACACCGTGCTGCCGCTGGATCTCGATTACCGTCAGGTGTCCGGCCTGTCGAACGAAGTGATCGCCAAGCTGAACGACCACAAGCCTAACTCGATCGGCCAGGCATCGCGCATCTCGGGGATCACCCCAGCGGCGATATCAATTCTGCTGATTTGGCTGAAAAAGCAGGGGCTGCTGCGCCGCAGCGCATAAAACCCGCATTTGAGCGACCGTTTGTTCACGGGATGAGCAAACGGCCGCTGACATCACTCCCGGCCTGAATTATCATAGTCGCCTCGTAACGCCAGCCCCAGAGAGCTGCTGGCTGCCAGCGCCTGTCAGAGGAACCATTGTGCAAAAGAAATTAGACTCGCTGCTCGCGGCAGCAGGCATTGCGCTGCCCGATCGGCAGAAACAGCAGCTGCTGGGCTATGTCGGCATGTTGGACAAGTGGAACAAAGCCTATAACCTCACCTCGGTGCGCGATCCGCAGCAGATGCTGGTGCGGCATATTCTCGACAGCATAGTGGTGAACCCGCATCTGCAGGGCTCACGTTTTATCGACGTCGGCACCGGTCCCGGCCTGCCGGGCATTCCGCTGGCCATTGTTCGCCCGGATTCGCACTTTACGCTGCTGGACAGCCTGGGCAAGCGCGTGCGCTTCCTGCGCCAGGTGCAGCACGAGCTGGGCCTGAGCAACGTCGAGCCGGTGCAGAGCCGCGTTGAAGAGTTCCCGGCCGAGCCGCCGTTCGACGGTGTCATCAGCCGCGCTTTCGCCTCGCTGCAGGACATGCTGTCCTGGTGTCATCATCTGCCGGCGAAAGGGCAGGGCCGTTTTTACGCGCTGAAAGGCGTGCGCCCGGATGAAGAGCTGGCGCAGCTGCCGGAAGGCATCAGCCTGGAATCGGTGGTGCGGTTGCAGGTGCCTGAACTGGAAGGCGAACGCCATTTGGTGATCCTTAAGGCAAACTGAGTTTGTTTTTGATCAAACGAGGATGAATTAAAAGGCCGCGGCAGGGATAAAGCTAAGCAGGCTAATTAATTGGCTGCTTTTTTTAGTTAATTTACTTTTGATTAACACAAAAACGACGGCTAATTAGCGACAATAGGGTAATTGCCATCGGAAATAGTCACGTTAGCAATCATGTGCGAAAGATTTCACCTTGCTGCTAATGTTAATTGTCTGTTGGAATATTATCCCGCTGGCTGTCAATAAAGGTTTTCATCGGGTAGACGGATTGTTTTTGAACAGTTAATTTTTAATGTTTTGATTTATATAATTTTTTGATCGCTCAAATTGCTAAAGACGGTTTGATTGACCATCGGCTATAAATCAGAAAGGGACATTATTGTGATCGATTTCGCGTTTCGTAGTGCAACGCTGGAATAATCAGACAATTAAATGCGCCCTATTATTCCGACCGTTTTCTTGTGAAAATAGCCTGAAATGGGGCAATTTAAATAATTGTTCACCTTTTCGCTACTTATCGATTGAATTCGTTGGTGTGCCCCGTATAATTTGCTCGTTTTTTGCTGCTTGACTCAGGACAGCAAAAACAGTTGTATACGTCACTCAGCATACCCCCTCTGGGGTACGGAGAGAACAAACGTCATGTCTGTGTCCCTTTACAGCGGGAAAGTCGCACGTAAACTGCTGTTTCTGCAGTTAATGACTTTTGTTCTGATCAGCGCTGTTTTCCTGCTGAAAAGCCTGGAATGGAGCGCTTCGGCGTTGGCTGGCGGTCTTGCCGCCTGGTTGCCGAGTGCAATGTTTATGCTGTTTGCCTTGCGCCATCAGGCGCAGACGCCGGCGCCCGGACGGGTTGCCTGGTCGTTCGCCGTCGGCGAGGGGCTAAAGGTCGTGATCACCATCGTTTTGCTGATCGTGGCGCTGGGGGTGTTCAAGGCGGAGTTTATACCGCTTGGCCTGACCTATTTAGCGGTGTTAGTGGTGCAGATAGTGGCACCGGCCGTGATTAACAGTTACCGAACTTAACTAAATAAGGGTAAGAGGCATCATGTCTGCAGGAGAAGTCTTGACTCCACAGGAGTATATCGGTCACCACCTGACGCAGCTTCAGGTCGGGACGGGGTTCTGGTCGATCAACATCGACTCGATGTTTTTCTCCGTTGTCCTCGGAGCTCTCTTCCTGGTGATCTTCCGCAAAGTGGCCAAAAACGCCACCAGCGGCGTGCCGGGTAAACTGCAAACCGCAGTGGAACTGGTGGTCGGGTTTGTCGACAGCAGCGTTCGTGACATGTACCACGGCAAGAGCAAGGTTATCGCTCCGCTGGCGCTGACCGTGTTCGTTTGGGTGTTCCTGATGAACATGATGGATCTGATCCCAATCGACTTCCTGCCGTACATCGGCGAGCACGTTCTGGGGCTGCCTGCGCTGCGCGTAGTGCCTACCGCCGACGTGAACGTTACCCTGTCGATGGCGCTGGGCGTGTTTATCCTGATTCTGTTCTATAGCATCAAAATGAAAGGCGTTGGCGGGTTCGTTAAAGAGTTAACCATGCAGCCGTTCAACCACCCGGTATTCATTCCGATCAACCTGATTCTTGAAGGTGTCAGCCTGCTGTCCAAGCCTGTTTCACTGGGCCTGCGACTGTTCGGCAACATGTATGCGGGTGAGTTGATCTTCATCCTGATTGCCGGCCTGTTGCCGTGGTGGTCACAGTGGGTCCTGAGCTTGCCTTGGGCTATCTTCCACATCCTGATCATTACGCTTCAAGCCTTTATTTTCATGGTTCTGACGATCGTCTATCTGTCGATGGCGTCTGAAGAGCACTGATTTTCTTAAAACACTTGCACTTTTAAACTGAAACAAACTGGAGACTGTCATGGAAAACCTGAGTATGGATCTGCTGTACATGGCTGCCGCTGTGATGATGGGTTTAGCGGCAATCGGTGCTGCGATCGGTATCGGCATCCTGGGTGGTAAATTCTTGGAAGGCGCAGCGCGTCAGCCTGATCTGATTCCTCTGCTGCGTACACAGTTCTTTATCGTTATGGGTCTGGTTGACGCCATCCCGATGATCGCTGTTGGTCTGGGTCTGTACGTGATGTTCGCCGTCGCGTAAGTAGAGAATTTCTCTACACTGAAACCACACTATTAACTTTTAAAGAGGCATTGTGCTGTGAATCTTAACGCAACAATCCTCGGCCAGGCCATCGCGTTCGTTCTGTTTGTCTGGTTCTGCATGAAGTACGTATGGCCGCCGATCATGGCTGCCATCGAGAAGCGTCAGAAAGAAATTGCTGACGGTCTCGCTTCTGCAGAGCGTGCCAAAAAAGATCTGGACTTAGCGCAAGCCAATGCGACCGACCAGCTGAAAACTGCTAAAGCAGAAGCTCAGGTGATCATCGAGCAAGCGAACAAACGCAAAGCTCAGATCATGGATGAAGCGAAAGCCGAAGCCGAGCAGGAACGTAACAAAATCGTGGCGCAGGCTCAGGCTGAGATCGAAGCCGAACGTAAGCGCGCTCGTGAAGAGTTGCGTAAGCAAGTCGCGATGCTGGCAATTGCCGGCGCCGAGAAGATCATCGAACGTTCCGTGGATGAAGCTGCTAACAGCGACATCGTTGATAAACTGGTCGCTGAACTGTAAGGAGGGAGGGGCTGATGTCTGAATTTGTAACTGTAGCTCGCCCCTACGCCAAAGCAGCTTTTGACTTTGCCGTTGAGCATAAAAGCGTAGAGCGCTGGCAGGACATGCTGGCGTTTGCGGCTGTTGTCACTCGCAATGAACAGATTTCTGAACTGCTGTCTGGCGCGGTTGCGCCAGAGACGCTGTCCAAGACGTTCATCGCGGTTTGTGGCGAACAGCTCGACGAACATGGCCAGAACTTTATCCGTGTAATGGCCGAAAATGGACGTTTATTGGTTCTTCCTGCCGTGCTGCAGCAGTTCATCGAACTGCGCGCCTCGCTGGAATCCACCGTCGAAGTCGAAGTGCTCTCTGCGAGCGCACTGAGTGACGAACAGCAGGCTAAAATTGCCGCTGCGATGGAAAAACGTCTGTCACGCAAAGTTAAGCTGAATTGCAAAATTGACAAGTCTGTACTGGCCGGCATTATCGTCCGCGCCGGCGATATGGTGATTGATGGCAGCGTTCGCGGTCGTCTTGAACGCCTGACAGACGTCTTGCAGTCTTAAGGGGACTGGAGCATGCAACTGAATTCCACCGAAATCAGCGAACTGATCAAGCAGCGCATTGCTCAGTTCAATGTAGTGAGCGAAGCTCACAATGAAGGTACTATCGTTTCCGTCAGCGACGGGATCATCCGCGTACACGGTCTGGCCGAAGTCATGCAGGGCGAGATGATCGCGCTGCCAGGCAACCGTTACGCAATCGCATTGAACCTGGAGCGCGACTCCGTAGGTGCCGTGGTAATGGGTCCGTACGCGGATCTGGCCGAAGGCATGAAGGTTAAGTGCACCGGCCGTATTCTGGAAGTTCCGGTTGGCCGCGGCCTGCTGGGCCGCGTTGTTAACACCCTGGGCGCACCTATCGACGGTAAAGGCCCGGTTGAGAACGACGGTTTCTCTCCGGTTGAAGCCATCGCCCCTGGCGTTATCGAGCGTCAATCCGTCGACCAGCCGGTTCAGACTGGCTACAAATCCGTCGACGCCATGATTCCAATCGGCCGTGGCCAGCGTGAGCTGGTGATCGGTGACCGTCAGACCGGTAAAACCGCGCTGGCGATCGATGCGATCATCAACCAACGCGACTCCGGCATCAAATGCGTTTACGTGGCTATCGGCCAGAAAGCGTCCACCATCGCTAACGTGGTGCGCAAACTGGAAGAGCACGGCGCACTGGCCAACACCATCGTTGTGGTGGCTACCGCGTCTGAATCCGCCGCACTGCAATACCTGGCGCCATATGCCGGTTGTGCGATGGGCGAATACTTCCGTGACCGCGGTGAAGATGCGCTGATCGTATACGATGACCTGTCCAAGCAGGCCGTTGCTTACCGTCAGATCTCCCTGCTGCTTCGTCGTCCGCCAGGTCGTGAAGCTTACCCGGGCGACGTATTCTACCTCCACTCCCGTTTGCTGGAGCGTGCTGCGCGCGTTAACGCCGAATACGTTGAAGCCTTCACCAAGGGTGAAGTCAAAGGTAAAACCGGTTCATTGACCGCTCTGCCGATCATTGAAACCCAGGCGGGTGACGTTTCCGCGTTCGTTCCGACCAACGTAATCTCGATTACCGACGGTCAGATCTTCCTGGAATCCAACCTGTTCAACTCCGGTATTCGTCCGGCAGTTAACCCGGGTATCTCCGTATCCCGTGTGGGTGGCGCAGCGCAGACCAAGATCATGAAAAAACTGTCCGGTGGTATCCGTACCGCTCTGGCGCAGTATCGTGAACTGGCCGCGTTCTCCCAGTTCGCTTCCGATCTGGATGATGCGACCCGCAAACAGCTGAGCCACGGTCAGAAAGTGACCGAGCTGCTGAAACAGAAACAGTATGCGCCGATGTCGGTCGCACAACAGTCTCTGGTGCTGTTTGCCGCAGAACGCGGTTACCTGAACGACGTCGAAGTCGCAAAAGTTGTGAGCTTCGAAGCCGCTCTGGTCGCTTATGCGGACCGCGAGCACGCCGAACTGCTGAACCACATCAACCAAACTGGCAACTTCAACGACGAGATCGAAGGCAAGCTGAAAGGCGTGCTCGAGACCTTCAAGAAAACCCAGTCCTGGTAACGTCGAACGGTCCTGCTGTTGAAAGACAGCAGGCCGTCTGGCACTGAGGAGAAGCAGAGATGGCCGGCGCAAAAGAGATACGTAGTAAGATCGCTAGCGTGCAAAACACGCAAAAGATCACTAAAGCGATGGAAATGGTCGCCGCCTCCAAAATGCGTAAATCGCAGGAACGCATGGCGGCCAGCCGTCCTTATGCAGAAACCATGCGCAAAGTGATTGGTCACCTTGCGTTAGGGAATCTGGAGTACAAGCACCCGTACCTGGATGAGCGTGACGTTAAGCGCGTCGGGTATCTGGTGGTGTCTACTGACCGTGGTCTCTGCGGCGGCTTGAACATCAACCTGTTCAAAAAGCTGCTGGCGGAGATGAAAGGCTGGTCCGAAAAAGGCGTTGAAACCGATTTGGCGCTGATTGGCTCTAAAGCGGCCTCTTTCTTTGGTTCCGTGGGCGGCAACGTGGTTGCCCAGGTGACCGGCATGGGGGATAAACCTTCCCTGTCGGATCTGATCGGGCCGGTGAAAGTGATGCTGCAAGCCTACGACGAAGGTCGTTTGGACAAGCTGTACATTGTCAGCAACAAATTTGTCAATACGATGTCCCAGGAGCCGCAGGTCATTCAGCTGCTGCCGTTACCGCCAGCCGATGACGAAGAGCTGAAGAAAACACCTTGGGATTACCTGTATGAACCCGATCCAAAAGTGCTGCTTGATACCTTGCTGCGCCGTTATGTGGAGTCGCAGGTTTATCAGGGCGTCGTGGAAAACCTGGCCAGCGAGCAGGCCGCACGAATGGTCGCGATGAAAGCCGCAACCGATAACGGCGGTAGCCTGATCAAAGAGCTGCAGTTGGTTTACAACAAGGCTCGTCAGGCCAGCATCACTCAGGAACTCACCGAGATCGTTTCGGGAGCCTCCGCGGTTTAACCAGGTTATTACCCCAAATAGTTCGGATTGCGGGAAGGCGGCCAACGCGCCTGCAGTTTGAAATATGACGGGTAAACGAATTACGTAGAGGATTCAAGATGGCTACTGGAAAGATTATCCAGGTAATCGGCGCCGTGGTGGACGTCGAGTTCCCTCAGGATGCCGTACCAAAAGTGTACGATGCCCTTGAGGTAGAAAACGGTACCGAAAAACTGGTGCTGGAAGTTCAGCAACAGCTGGGCGGTGGCGTCGTTCGCTGTATCGCAATGGGGACCTCTGACGGTCTGCGTCGCGGTCTGAAAGTGAACAACCTGGAACACCCGATTGAAGTGCCGGTGGGTAAAGCTACCCTGGGCCGTATCATGAACGTATTGGGCGAACCAATCGACATGAAAGGCGACATCGGCGAAGAAGAGCGTTGGGCGATCCACCGTCCTGCGCCAAGCTACGAAGAGCTGTCCAACTCCCAGGACCTGCTGGAAACCGGTATCAAGGTAATGGACCTGATTTGTCCGTTCGCCAAGGGCGGTAAAGTCGGTCTGTTCGGTGGTGCGGGCGTGGGCAAAACCGTAAACATGATGGAGCTGATCCGTAACATCGCGATCGAGCACTCCGGTTATTCCGTGTTTGCGGGCGTGGGCGAGCGTACTCGTGAGGGTAACGACTTCTACCACGAAATGAACGATTCCAACGTTCTGGACAAAGTATCCCTGGTTTACGGCCAGATGAACGAGCCGCCGGGTAACCGTCTGCGCGTTGCATTGACCGGTCTGACCATGGCGGAGAAATTCCGTGACGAAGGCCGCGACGTTCTGCTGTTCGTTGACAACATTTACCGTTACACCCTGGCCGGTACCGAAGTGTCCGCACTTCTGGGCCGTATGCCATCCGCGGTAGGTTATCAGCCAACGCTGGCGGAAGAGATGGGCGTTCTGCAAGAACGTATCACCTCGACCAAGACCGGTTCTATCACTTCCGTACAGGCCGTTTACGTTCCTGCGGATGACTTGACTGACCCGTCTCCAGCCACCACCTTTGCGCACTTGGACGCAACCGTGGTACTGAGCCGTAACATCGCCTCTCTGGGTATCTACCCGGCCGTTGACCCGCTGGACTCCACCAGCCGTCAGCTGGATCCGCTGGTGGTTGGCCAGGAGCACTACGACGTAGCGCGTGGCGTGCAGTCTATTCTGCAACGTTACCAGGAGCTGAAAGATATCATCGCCATCCTGGGTATGGACGAGCTGTCTGAAGAAGACAAGCTGGTTGTATCCCGTGCGCGTAAAATCCAACGCTTCCTGTCTCAGCCGTTCTTCGTGGCAGAAGTCTTCACCGGTTCTCCGGGCAAGTTCGTATCGCTGAAAGACACCATCCGTGGTTTCAAAGGCATTATGGACGGCGACTATGACCACCTGCCAGAACAGGCGTTCTACATGGTTGGCGCCATTGAAGAAGCAGTGGAAAAAGCCAAGAAACTGTAACGCCTTGAGAGGAGGGTGATATGGCTATGACTTACCATCTGGATGTAGTCAGCGCGGAAAAACAGATGTTTTCCGGCCTGGTGCAAAAGATCCAGGTGACAGGCAGCGAAGGTGAACTGGGGATCTTCCCTGGCCATGCGCCGCTGCTGACTGCCATCAAGCCTGGCATGGTGCGTATTGTTAAACAGCACGGTGAAGAAGAGTTCATCTACCTGTCCGGCGGTATCCTTGAGGTACAGCCGAGCGTGGTCACCGTGTTGGCGGACACTGCTATCCGTGGAACTGACCTCGACGAAGCGAGAGCGCTGGAAGCTAAGCGTAAAGCTGAAGAACATATTCGCAGCTCTCATGGCGATGTCGACTATGCTCAGGCATCCGCTGAACTGGCGAAAGCGATCGCAAAACTGCGCGTTATCGAGCTCACCAGAAAAGCGATGTAATGTTTGGGTGCTTAGCTGGCACCCAAATTTAAGAAAGCGGCCTATAGGGTCGCTTTTTTTTTACTTTAAAATAACTGTTTCAAACCGGCCGCCATTGTGGTGTATAACCCCCGATATGGCGGGTGAAACGTCGCCGAATGCCGACAGTTTTTTCGCTGCGGCGCAAAATTAGCCGGTTTTGCGGCAAGCCAATGCCCGTGCGGCCTGCGCCCGGTTCGTGCAGAGAAATATGTAGTAATTTCGTCACTAAACGGTTTTACTTTCGTCTATCAAAATGGAGTTATCAGGTTGCTTATGTCGAACAGCGCAATGAGTGTGGTGATCCTCGCCGCGGGCAAGGGAACACGCATGTATTCCGATCTTCCCAAGGTGTTACATCCGTTGGCGGGCAAGCCAATGGTGCAGCACGTCATTGATGCCGCGATGAAACTGGGCGCGCAAAATGTCCATCTGGTGTACGGCCACGGCGGCGATCTGCTGAAAAGCACCCTGTCGGACGGCGCCCTGAACTGGGTGCTGCAGGCGGAGCAGTTGGGCACCGGCCACGCCATGCAGCAGGCTGCGCCGCATTTTGCCGACGACGAAGACGTGCTGATGCTGTACGGCGACGTGCCGCTGATCTCTGTCGATACGCTCACTCGCCTGCTGGCGGCCAAGCCGCAGGGCGGTATCGGCCTGCTGACGGTAAAACTGGACGACCCAAGCGGCTACGGCCGCATCGTGCGTGAAAACGGCGAGGTGGTGGGCATCGTCGAGCACAAGGATGCCAGCGAAGCGCAGCGCCAGATTAACGAAATCAACACCGGCATCCTGGTGGCCAATGGGCGTGACCTTAAACGCTGGCTGGGGATGCTGAACAACGACAATGCACAGGGTGAGTACTACATCACCGACATCATCGCCCTGGCCCATGCCGACGGCAAAAAGATTGAGGCGGTGCACCCGGCGCGCCTGAGCGAAGTGGAAGGCGTCAACAACCGCCTGCAGCTGGCGACGCTTGAGCGCGTGTATCAGTCGGAACAGTCTCAAAAGCTGCTGCTGGCCGGCGTTATGCTGCTGGATCCGGCGCGTTTCGACCTGCGCGGGGAACTTGTCCACGGCCGCGACATCTCTATTGATGCCAACGTCATTATCGAAGGCCGCGTCAAGCTGGGTGACCGGGTGAAAATCGGCGCCGGCTGCGTCATCAAGAACTGCATTATCGGCGACGACTGCGAGATCAGCCCATACAGCGTGCTGGAAGACGCAGTGCTGGAGGCCGCCTGCACCGTCGGGCCTTTCGCTCGTCTGCGCCCCGGCGCCGAACTGGCGGCCGGCGCACACGTCGGCAACTTCGTGGAAATGAAAAAGGCGCGCCTCGGCAAAGGTTCGAAAGCCGGCCACCTGAGCTATCTGGGCGATGCCGAGATTGGCGACGACGTGAATATCGGCGCCGGCACCATCACCTGCAACTACGATGGCGCCAATAAGCACAAGACCATTATCGGCGACGGCGTGTTCGTCGGTTCCGATACCCAGCTGGTGGCGCCGGTGTCGGTCGGCAAAGGCTCCACCATCGCCGCCGGCACTACGGTCACCCGTGATATCGGCGACGATGAGCTGGTGCTGAGCCGCGTCAAGCAGGTGCATATCCAGGGCTGGCAGCGCCCGGTGAAGAAGAAATAGGAGGCGCCCTTCATATTTCGAACTGCAGCGTTGTTGGCTTCATGCCAGAACCCCAGTCACTTACTTGAGTAAGCTCCTGGGGATTCTGACATTTGCCGCCTAGCTGCAGCCCGAAATCTATTGGGCGGTAGTAGGTAGTATAAGAGTATGTTTTATATTGCGCTCCAATGCAGAGCCCAATACAAAACATAATAACCCCACCATCTACAGGCTCGGGGCCGCACGGTAAAAACCGGCGAAAATCAGGTCAGGACATCGAAAGCGCCCCGAAAGGCGTTTAATTAGGAATACAACTGATGTGTGGAATTGTAGGCGCAGTAGCGCAACGTGATATTGCAGAAATTCTGTTGGAAGGTTTACGCCGCCTCGAGTACCGGGGTTACGACTCCGCCGGTTTGGCGGTGGTTGATGCCGAAGGCAACGTCAGTCGCCTGCGCCGCGTAGGCAAGGTGAATGCGCTTTCCGAAGCTGCGGAGCAGCATGAACTGCACGGCGGCACCGGTATCGCCCATACCCGCTGGGCGACCCACGGCGAACCGACCGAAGCGAATGCGCACCCGCATGTTTCTGATTACATTACCGTGGTGCATAACGGCATCATCGAAAACCACGAGCCGCTGCGCGAGCTGTTGATCGAGCGCGGTTACCGTTTCAGCTCGGAAACCGACACCGAAGTGATTGCTCACCTGGTGCACTGGGAGCAAAAGCAGGGCGGCACGCTGTTGGAAGTGGTTCAGCGGGTGATCCCGCAGCTGCGCGGCGCCTACGGCACCGTGGTGATGGACAGCCGCGATCCCAACGTGCTGGTGGCTGCGCGTTCCGGCAGCCCGCTGGTGATTGGCCGCGGCGTCGGTGAAAACTTTATCGCCTCCGATCAGCTGGCGCTGCTGCCGGTGACCCGTCGCTTTATCTTCCTGGAAGAAGGCGACGTGGTGGAAGTGACCCGCCGTTCCGTCAGCATCTTCGATAAGCAGGGCACCCCGGTTGAGCGCCCTGAGATCGAATCTCAGGTGCAATACGACGCCGGCGACAAGGGCGCATATCGCCACTACATGCAAAAAGAGATCTACGAGCAGCCGCTGGCGCTGAAAAACACCCTGGAAGGGCGTTTCAGCCATGGCCAAATCAACCTGAGCGAGCTGGGCCCGCGTGCCGACGAACTGCTGGCGAAGGTACAGCACGTGCAGATTATCGCCTGCGGCACCTCTTATCACTCCGGCATGGTGGCGCGCTACTGGTTCGAAGCGCTGGCCGGTGTGCCTTGCGACGTCGAAATCGCCTCCGAATTCCGCTACCGCAAATCGGCGGTGCGCCCGGGCAGCCTGATCATCACGCTGTCTCAGTCTGGCGAAACCGCCGATACCCTGGCGGCGCTGCGCCTGTCCAAAGAGCTGGGCTACCTGGGGTCGCTGGCGGTGTGCAACGTTGCCGGTTCTTCGCTGGTGCGTGAATCCGATTTGGCGCTGATGACCAAGGCCGGCACCGAAATCGGCGTAGCCTCCACCAAGGCGTTCACCACCCAGCTGGCGGTATTGCTGATGCTGGTGGCGCGGTTGGGCCGCCTGAAGGGCATGGCGGAAAGCGTAGAGCACGATATCGTGCACGCGCTGCAGGCATTGCCGGCGCGCATCGAGCAGATGCTGTCGATGGACAAAAACATCGAAGCGCTGGCGGAAGGTTTCTCCGACAAGCATCACGCGCTGTTCCTCGGCCGCGGCGATCAGTACCCAATCGCCATGGAAGGGGCGCTGAAGCTGAAAGAGATCTCCTACATTCACGCCGAAGCCTATGCGGCGGGCGAGCTGAAACACGGCCCGCTGGCGCTGATCGATGCCGATATGCCGGTGATCGTGGTGGCGCCGAACAACGAACTGCTGGAGAAGCTGAAGTCGAATATTGAAGAGGTGCGCGCGCGCGGCGGCCAGCTGTACGTGTTCGCCGATCAGGACGCCGGTTTCGTCAGCAGCGAAGGCATGACCATCATCCCATTGCCGCACGTTGAAGAGATCGTGGCCCCTATCTTCTATACCGTGCCGTTGCAGCTGCTGTCTTACCACGTGGCGCTGATCAAAGGCACCGACGTTGACCAGCCGCGCAACCTGGCGAAGTCTGTCACCGTAGAGTAATTTCTTTCAGGCATCATCGAAAAGCCGGCCGCTGCGCCGGCTTTTTTCATGGCGGTAACAACAACGACGCTGAAGCGGCATTTTGGATAAAAGTTGTCATATTCAAGCGGATAGGCAGGGTGAAAACGGTTTTTTTATTGATTAATAATTGAGGTGTTTTGTATTTAAAGTGCTGATTTCTATAGTGAGTTAACCTGGCCTGGTTGAGTGTAATATAACTGTCATATTGCGTACATTTTTCTGTCACCAAACTGTCCTATTTTCCCTCCTGCAGCAATACTTACTCTGATTAAAACGACTCAAAGTCGATTTTAAATATCCCATTAGGAGGGATTATGAAACTGATGCGTACCACCGTCGCCAGTATTGTGGCAGCGACTTTCTCCCTGACCGCCGTGTCCGCGTTCGCTGCTGCCAGCCTGACCGGTGCAGGTGCGACATTCCCCGCTCCGGTTTACGCCAAGTGGGCAGATTCTTATCAGAAAGAAACCGGCAACAAAGTTAACTATCAGGGGATCGGCTCCTCTGGCGGCGTGAAGCAGATCGTTGCCAACACCGTTGACTTTGGCGCCTCCGATGCCCCGCTGTCTGACGACAAGCTGGCGGCTGACGGCCTGTTCCAATTCCCGACCGTGATCGGCGGCGTGGTGCTGGCGGTCAATATTCCTGGCATCAAATCCGGCGAACTGACCCTGGACGGTAAAACCCTGGGCGATATCTACCTGGGCAACGTGAAGAAGTGGAATGACCCGGCGATCGCCAAGCTGAACCCGGGCGTGAAGCTGCCGGATCAAAACATCGCCGTGGTGCGCCGCGCTGACGGTTCGGGCACCTCGTTCGTGTTCACCAGCTACCTGACCAAAGCCAACGCGCAGTGGAAAGAGAAAATCGGCGCCGGCTCCACCGTTAACTGGCCAACCGGCCTGGGCGGCAAGGGCAACGACGGCATCGCCGCCTTCGTACAGCGTCTGCCGGGCTCCATCGGCTACGTTGAGTACGCCTACGCCAAGCAGAACAACCTGGCCTACACCAAGCTTATCTCCGCAGACGGCAAGCCGGTGAGCCCGACCGAAGAGAGCTTCAGCAACGCCGCCAAAGGCGTGGACTGGAGCAAGACCTTCGCTCAGGACCTGACCAACCAGAAAGGTGAGAACGCGTGGCCTATCACCTCCACCACTTTCATCCTGGTGCACAAAGAGCAGAAGAACCCTGCTCAGGGCGCCGAAGTGCTGAAGTTCTTCGACTGGGCGTACAAAACCGGCGCCAAACAGGCTAACGACCTGGATTACGCTTCCCTGCCGAACGAAGTGGTTGAGCAGGTGCGCGCAGCATGGAAAACCAACGTAAAAGACAGTTCCGGTAAAGCGCTGTACTAACAACGCAGGGGCGCGGGACTCACCGCGCCCCACTCAGTTTTTCTGGGCCCAACCCATTTGGGTCTGCCAGGGTTCAAACAGAGAGTAATCTATGGCTGAGTACAAGCCGACCATTAAAGCACCAGGTAAAAATGGTGACCTCATCTTCAGCGCGCTGGTTCGACTGGCTGCGTTGATTACCCTATTGTTGCTGGGCGGCATTATTGTTTCGCTGATCTTCGCCTCCTGGCCAAGCATGCAAAAATTCGGCTTCGCCTTCCTGTGGACCAAAGAGTGGGATGCGCCGGCCGAGCAGTTCGGTGCGCTGGTGCCTATCTACGGCACCGTGGTTACCTCGCTGATTGCGCTGATTATCGCCGTGCCGGTGAGCTTCGGCATCGCGCTGTTCCTGACCGAACTGGCGCCAAACTGGCTGAAGCGCCCGCTGGGCATCGCCATTGAGCTGCTGGCGGCGATCCCGAGCATCGTTTACGGCATGTGGGGCCTGTTCGTGTTCGCCCCGCTGTTCGCCGAGTATTTCCAGACGCCGGTCGGCGAGGTGCTGTCCGGCATCCCGATCGTCGGTGAGCTGTTCTCCGGCCCGGCTTTCGGCATCGGCATTCTGGCCGCCGGGGTGATCCTGGCCATTATGATCATTCCTTACATCGCCGCGGTGATGCGCGACGTGTTCGAACAGACCCCGGTGATGATGAAAGAGTCGGCCTACGGTATCGGCTGCACCACCTGGGAAGTTATCTGGCGCATCGTGCTGCCCTTTACCAAGAACGGCGTGATAGGCGGCGTGATGCTGGGCCTGGGGCGCGCGCTGGGGGAAACCATGGCGGTGACCTTCATCATCGGCAACACCTACCAACTCGACAGCGCTTCGCTGTATATGCCGGGCAACAGCATTACCTCGGCGCTGGCCAACGAATTCGCCGAAGCCGAATCCGGCGTGCATACCGCCGCGCTGATGGAGCTGGGCCTGATTCTGTTTGTGATTACCTTTATCGTCCTGGCGCTGTCGAAGTTGATGATCATGCGTCTGGCCAAGAACGAGGGCCGCTAAGGTGACGACGATGGATATGCAAAACAACGTAGCGCTGGCGGAAAGCCGTCGCAAAATGCAGGCCTGGCGCCGGCAGAAGAACCGCCTGGCGCTGTTTCTGTCGATGGCGACCATGGTGTTTGGCCTGTTCTGGCTGGTGTGGATCCTGTTCTCCACCGTAACCAAAGGCGTCGACGGCATGTCGCTGGCGCTGTTCACCGAAATGACCCCGCCGCCGAACACCGCGGGCGGCGGCCTGGCCAACGCCATCGCCGGCAGCGGCCTGTTGATCCTGTGGGCGACGATATTCGGCACGCCGCTGGGCATCATGGCCGGCATCTACCTGGCGGAATATGGCCGCAAATCCTGGCTGGCGGAAGTCATCCGGTTTATCAACGATATTCTGCTGTCTGCGCCGTCGATCGTGGTGGGGCTGTTCGTCTACACCATCGTGGTGGCGAAGATGGAGCACTTCTCCGGCTGGGCCGGCATTATCGCGCTGGCGCTGCTGCAGGTGCCTATCGTTATCCGCACCACCGAGAACATGCTGAAGCTGGTGCCGGATACGCTGCGTGAAGCCGCCTATGCGCTGGGCACGCCGAAATGGCGCATGATCTCCGCCATCACGCTGAAAGCCTCGGTATCCGGCATCATTACCGGCGTGCTGCTGGCGATTGCGCGCATCGCCGGGGAAACCGCTCCGCTGCTGTTCACCTCGCTGTCGAATCAGTTCTGGAGCACCGACCTGATGCAGCCGATCGCCAACCTGCCGGTGACCATCTTCAAATTCGCCATGAGCCCGTTCGCCGAATGGCAGCAGCTGGCCTGGGCCGGGGTGCTGTTGATCACCCTGTGCGTACTGTTACTGAATATTCTGGCGCGTGTGATTTTCGCCAAGAAAAAGCATTCATAAAATGTTGAGCGCTGCCGTGGCGGCGCTGATGAAAAGAGAGAAGTCTTGATGAGTATGGTTACTGACGCTTCCAGCAGCAAAATTCAGGTACGCGATCTGAACTTCTACTATGGCAAATTCCATGCGCTGAAGAACATCACGCTGGATATCGCCAAGAACAAGGTCACCGCGTTTATCGGGCCATCCGGCTGCGGCAAGTCCACCCTGCTGCGCACCTTCAACAAGATGTATCAGCTGTACCCAGAGCAGCGCGCGGAAGGCGGCATTCTGCTGGACGGCCAGAACATCCTGACCGATAACCAGGATATCGCCCTGCTGCGCGCCAAGGTCGGCATGGTGTTCCAGAAGCCGACGCCGTTCCCGATGTCTATTTACGACAACATCGCCTTCGGCGTTCGCCTGTTTGAAAAGCTGTCGCGCGCCGATATGGACGAGCGCGTGCAGTGGGCGCTGACCAAGGCGGCGTTGTGGAACGAAACCAAGGACAAGCTGCACCAGAGCGGTTACAGCCTGTCCGGCGGCCAACAGCAGCGCCTGTGCATCGCCCGCGGCATCGCCATTCGCCCGGACGTGCTGCTGCTGGATGAGCCGTGCTCGGCGCTGGATCCGATCTCCACCGGTAAGATTGAAGAGCTGATCAGCGAGTTGAAGTCCGATTACACCGTGGTGATCGTGACTCACAATATGCAGCAGGCGGCGCGTTGTTCGGACTCCACCGCATTTATGTATCTGGGCGAACTGATCGAGTTCAGTGATACTGATAACCTGTTCACTGCGCCGCAGAAAAAGCAGACTGAAGATTACATCACTGGCCGTTATGGTTGATAGGACGCATCATGGATAACCTGAACTTAAATAAACACATTTCCGGCCAGTTCAACGCAGAGCTCGAACATATCCGCACCCAGGTGCTGACCATGGGCGGGCTGGTGGAACAGCAACTGACCGACGCCATCACCGCCATGCATAACCAGGACGGCGAGTTGGCCAAGCGCGTGATCGAAGGCGACGCCAAGGTCAACATGATGGAAGTGGCGATCGACGAAGCCTGCGTGCGCATCATCGCCAAACGCCAGCCGACCGCCAGCGATCTGCGCCTGGTCATGGCGATCATCAAGACCATTTCCGAGCTGGAGCGCATCGGCGACGTGGCGGATAAGATCTGTCGCACTGCGCTGGAGAAGTTTTCGCACCAGCACCAGCCGCTGCTGGTGAGCCTGGAGTCGCTGGGCCGCCACACCGTGCAGATGCTGCATGACGTGCTGGACGCCTTTGCGCGTATGGATCTGGACGAGGCAATCCGTATTTATCGCGAAGATAAAAAGGTCGACCAGGAATATGAAGGCATCGTGCGCCAGCTGATGACTTACATGATGGAAGATTCGCGCACCATTCCGAGCGTGCTGACCGCGCTGTTCTGCGCCCGTTCGATCGAGCGTATCGGCGACCGCTGCCAGAACATCTGCGAATTTATCTTCTACTTCGTTAAAGGCCAGGATTTCCGCCATATCGGCGGCGACGCGCTGGAAAAGCTGCTGTCTTCCGACGGCAAGGGCGAAGAAAAAGCCTAATCCTCCCCGGGCGTTGTCCTCTGAAGGCGCAGTATTCTGCGCCTTTATTCCATCTGAAACGCCTAAAGATATAAAGGTTATAAATATAGCTTTTTATATTATTTCCTGACCTATGTGGCTCTTGCTAGCTTATCAGCCAGCAGGACATCAACCACTTAGGAGCTGTTTATGAAACATCGCGCTTTGGCCTTAACCCTGTTAGCCAGCCTGACCGGCCTCGCCGCCGGCGCCGCGCACGCGGACAAACTCGACGATATCAAGCAAGCCGGCGTAGTGCGCATCGCGGTGTTCGACAGCAATCCGCCGTTTGGTTATATCGATCCGCAAAGTAAAAAGCTGGTGGGCTACGACGTTGACGTCGCGGAGGCTATCGGCAAGGCGTTGGGCGTGAAGGTAGAACTGCGCGCCACCAACCCGGCCAACCGCATTCCGCTGCTGGTGTCGAAGAAGGTCGATCTGATCGCCGCCAACTTCACCATTACCGACGAGCGCGCCAAGGAAGTGAACTTCAGCGTGCCGTATTTCGCTACCGGCCAGAAATTTATCGCCCATAAGGGCGTGCTGAAAACCCCGGAAGACATCAAAAAGCTGCGCATCGGCGCGGACAAGGGCACGGTGCAGGAGATCACGCTGCGCGAACACTACCCGACGGCGAAGGTGATCTCTTACGACGACACCCCGCTGGCGTTTGTGGCGCTGCGCAACGGCAACGTGCAGGCGATCACTCAGGACGACGCCAAGCTGGTGGGCCTGCTCGGCAACCTGCCGGCGGCGCAGAAGGCGGACTTCGAGATCTCGCCGTTCAGCATCACCAAAGAATATCAGGGGGTGGGGATCCCGAAAGGCGAAGATCGTCTGACCGCCACCATCAACGACACGCTGGTCAAGCTTGAAAAAGACGGTGAAGCGGTGAAGATCTACGATCGCTGGTTCGGCCCGGAAACCAAATCGGCCCAGCCGCGCGGCGACTTCAAGATCGCGCCTTTGGATCAACAGCCCAAGGCCTGATTACCGGCAGGCTGACAGGTGAGAGTAGGGGCGCAGCTTGCTGCGCCCCTGACGCATTTTGCAAGACAAGGAATGACCATGAATCTGGACTGGCTGTTGGCGCCGCAATACCTGAGCTGGCTGTGGCAAGGGTTTTTGCTGACGCTATGGCTCTCCGCCTGTGCGGGCCTGGCGGCTACGCTGCTCGGTTTCCTGCTGGCGGCGATGCGCGACAGCGGCCTGCGCCCGTTGCGCTGGCTGGCGGTGGCCTACAGTTCGCTATTTCGCAATACGCCGCTGCTGGTACAGCTGTTTTTCTGGTATTTCGCCGCGGGGCAGATCCTGCCTGCCGGCGCCATGCAGTGGCTGAACGCCTCGCACCACATCGGCCCGCTTGAGTGGCCGTCGTTTGAGTTTCTTGCCGGCTTCTTCGGCCTGACGCTGTATTCCACCGCCTTTATCGCCGAAGAGATCCGCTCCGGCATCCGCGGCGTCGCCAGCGGGCAAAAATACGCCGCCAACGCGCTGGGGCTGACCGGCTGGCAGGCGATGCGCTATGTGGTGCTGCCGCAGGCGTTGAAAATCGCCTTGCCACCGCTGCTGGGGCAGTACATGAACGTGATAAAGAATTCGTCGCTGACCATGGCGATCGGCGTCGCCGAGCTGTCGTATGCGTCGCGCCAGGTGGAAACCGAAACCCTGCGCACCTTCCAGGCGTTCGGCGTCGCCACGGTGCTGTACATCGCCATCATTGCGCTGCTGGAAGGCTGGGGCATGTGGCGCCAGCAGCGCAAGCCGCTGAGGGGGCATTAAGATGGATTTCAGCGTAATTTACGACAACCTGGGCTATCTGCTGTGGGGCACCTGGCCGGATGGCCCTTTGGGCGGCGCGGCGCTGACGCTGGCGATCAGCCTGATGGCCGGCGTGGCCTCGGCCATTCTCGGCACGCTGCTCGGCGTGGCGTTGGCGATGTCGCGCGGCGTGGCGGCCGGTTTGCTGGCTGCGGGGCTGGGATTTTTTCGCGCCATTCCGGTGATCATGCTGATTTTTTGGACCTATTTCCTGCTACCCATCGTATTTGGCGTCGATATACCGGAAATTACCACCGTGGTGTGCGCGCTGGCGCTGATCGCCTCGGCCTATCTGGCCCATGCGGTGAAGGCCGGCATCGCCGCTATCGGCCCCGGGCAGTGGCAGGCCGGCTTGTCGCTGGGGCTGACCCGTTGGCAAACGTTGCGCATGATAGTGCTGCCGCAGGCGCTGCGCATGATGGTGCCGTCGTTCATCAATCAGTGGATCTCCCTGATCAAGGATACCTCTCTGGCTTATATCGTCGGCGTCGGCGAGCTGACCTTCCTGGCGACCCAGGTCAACAATCGCAGCATGGTGTATCCGATGGAAATGTTTTTGTTCGTCGCGCTGGTGTACTTCATTTTCTGTTTGGCGCTCGATCTGCTGGCCAATGCGGTCAACCGCCGCTTCAGCGCGCAAACCCGGGCGCTGAAGCGGTCCTGGCGCTGGTGGCGCAACAAGCCGCCGCTGCCGGCCAGCTAATCGCGGGTGAGTTGCCAGCCGCGTTCGCGCCACAGCGCGGGCAGCTGGCTCAAATCGTCGAAGGGGGTTACCAGCGGGTGGTCTATCGGCGGATTGTGCGGATCGGCGCAGAAGTAAAACACCGGGATGCCGGCGGCGATGCCGGCCTGGGCGCCGGCAGGGGAGTCGTCCACCAGAATGCAGCGATCCACCGGCACCCGCATCTTTTCCGCCGCGTGAAATACGATGGCCGGATCCGGTTTCCAGCGTTGGATGTCATAGCCGCTGAACAACCGGTCATCAAAATAGGGCAACATGCCGGTCAGGCCAAGCGAGTGCTGCATCTTGCTGACCGGTCCGTTGGAAACGGTGCAGATAGGCGCAGTCACCTGCGCCAGCAGGTTGCGGGCACCGGGGATCTCCTGCAGCTCGCTGTCGAACAGCCGCGCCACTTCCTGGCGGTACAGCGGCTCCAGCTCTTCTTTCTCCAGCGCAACGCCGTGTTCGGCGTTGACCCGATCGATAATCTCGTACAGCTTCACCCCTTTGTACTTCTTGAACACCTCTTCCAGCGGCAGCTGAATGCCATAGTGGGCGAACATATGCACATAGGCCTTGCTGCACAGCACTTCGCTGTCCACCAGCGTGCCGTCGCAATCAAATAAAATGCAGTCGATCTGATCCATCGGGATAAGGGTCCTTGGTTAAAGGGGAGATACCCCACTTTAACCCCATCGGGCAGGATTGCGACTCCTGAATCCTGGTTTTCCGATGAATATCAGCAAATACAACCTGTTGGGGTTTATAGCCGTAAAGACGGCGAAAAAAACCTGTGAGCGGCGTCAAAAGCCTGACTTTTTGTTATAGGATAGCCGGCGACTGTCCATTCCTCTCTTCGGAATTCTGATAATGACCAAACCAGTATCTGGCCTTGCCGCAGAGCAAGGCTTGCTTGGGCGCGTGTTTAAACTCAAGCAGCATGGAACCACGGCGCGTACGGAAACGATTGCCGGTATCACCACTTTCCTGACCATGGTGTATATCGTGTTCGTTAACCCCCAAATCCTGGGCGCGGCGGGCATGGATACGCAGGCGGTGTTTGTGACAACCTGCCTGATCGCCGCCTTCGGCAGCATTTTCATGGGCCTGCTGGCGAATCTGCCGGTGGCGCTGGCGCCGGCGATGGGTCTGAACGCCTTCTTCGCCTTCGTGGTGGTCGGGGCGATGGGCATTTCCTGGCAGGTGGGGATGGGCGCGATCTTCTGGGGTGCCGTCGGCCTGCTGCTGCTGACCATTTTCCGCATTCGCTACTGGATGATAGCCAATATCCCGGTCAGCCTGCGGATCGGCATCACCAGCGGCATCGGCCTGTTCATCGGCATGATGGGGCTGAAGAATGCCGGCATCGTAGTGGCCAACCCGGATACGCTGGTGACCATCGGCAGCCTGACGTCGCACAACGTGCTGCTGGGCGCGCTCGGCTTCTTTATCATTGCGGTGCTGTCTTCGCGCAATTTCCATGCGGCGGTGCTGGTTTCCATCGTGGTGACCACCCTGATCGGCTGGGCGCTGGGCGACGTAAAATACGGCGGCGTGTTCTCCATGCCGCCGAGCATCACCTCGGTGGTGGGCCAGGTCGATCTGGCCGGCGCGCTGAACCTTGGCCTGGCCGGGGTGATCTTCTCCTTCATGCTGGTTAACCTGTTCGACTCTTCCGGCACGCTGATCGGCGTGACCGATAAGGCCGGCCTGACCGACGAGACCGGCAAGTTCCCGCGCATGAAGCAGGCGCTGTACGTCGACAGCATCAGCTCGGTGGCCGGCTCGCTGGCGGGCACCTCTTCCGTTACCGCCTACATCGAAAGCTCGTCCGGCGTGGCCGTTGGCGGCCGCACCGGCCTGACCGCCGTAGTGACCGGCCTTCTGTTCCTGCTGGTTATCTTCCTGTCGCCGCTGGCGGGCATGGTGCCTGCCTATGCCGCCGCTGGCGCGCTGATCTACGTGGGGGTGCTGATGACCTCCAGCCTGGCGCGGGTGAAGTGGGACGACCTGACCGAAGCGGTGCCGGCGTTTGTCACCGCGGTGATGATGCCGTTCAGCTTCTCGATCACCGAAGGCATCGCGCTCGGCTTTATCTCTTACTGCGTGATGAAGCTCGGCACCGGCCGCTGGCGCGAGATAGGCCCTTGCGTGATCGTGGTGGCGCTGCTGTTCGTGCTGAAAATCGTCTTCGTAGACGGCCATTGATGCAAACGGGGCCGACGTTGGTCGGCCCCGCTGCTTTATGCTCCCGGCGTCGCGTCCGGCGCCTGATTCAACACCCACTGCAACGGACGTTTGAAACGCGCCTGCCAACTGCCGGCGGCGTCCTCTCCCTGGGCGAAATGCAGCGTCTGTACCTGATTCTCCTCACCGAATAAATTGGCGAAGTGCAGCGCCAGCGCCCGATCGCTGAAGTTTTGCCGATCGTAATACGCCACCACCATACGTTTGCGCGCCGCCAGCGACTGCTGCGCCGGTTTGATGCCGCCGTTGGGGGCGATCAGCAAGCCGCCGGCGTAGTGCTGCGGGTATTTGGCGATCAGGTTGGCGGCGTGCAGCGCGCCCTGCCCGCGCGCGCTGAGGTAAACCCGCTGCGTATTCAGCTTCAGCTGCGGCGCCAGTTGCTGAACCGCACGCTGAATGGCGCTATGGGTGCTTTCGTCACTGTAGTTAGACCAACGGAAGCTGTTTTCCGATAGCATTTGCGTACCGTTAAGCTCGATATAGGCCACGCCCATCTCGCCAAACAGCAGCCGCTCTTGCGGGCTGATGGTGGCGGCTTTGCCGTAGGTGTGTAGAAATACCACCGTCGGCCAGCCCTCCTGCGGCGGGGGGCCGTCGGGCAGAGCAACGCTTGCCTTGCCTTCGAACTGATGGGCGTGTTGCTGATAGCGGGCCTTGGTGGCGGCGAGGATCGACTGATAGGCTGCGCCGTGCTGGATGCTGTTGAAAGCCTCGTCCTCCAGCAGATTGTAGTAGTACCACAGCCCGCGCTTGGCGCTTAGCTGCAGATAGCGTTCCGCCAGTTCAGTTTGCCCTTTTTCCGCCGAGGAGGCGGCCAGCTGATAGGGCGCCCAGACGTTGCGGCCGTCTTCGCGCATCAGCGTCAGGTACAGCGACATGGCTTCGATCTTTTTATCTTCCTGACTTTGGGCGGAACGCGGCCGCTGGGCGTTCAGCGGGCTGTGTGCGGGCAGTTCCACCGGCACTTCTCCGGCCGGATAGCGCATTTCTGCGGCGAATGAGGGGCTGGTGATGAAAGTGAAAAATATCGTTAAAATAAAAAAACGCATAATGGTATAACTTTGATTTTTTAATGAATTAATGGACATCGTGTCCTGCTGCGGCACCCGCCGGGCGCCGCAGGAAAGATCATTTCACGCGACGGATAAAATCGCTGAATGCTGCAAGCTGGCCGGTCAGGAAGTCCAGCGTGCTTTGATCGATCACTTCTTCCGCCTGTTCATCGACTTTATTCTGGATCACGCCGCCCATAAACTCGGGCTTGTTCATCACCATGGCGTCGAGGAACACCAGGATCTGGCGCAGGTGATACTGGCAGCGCGCGCCGCCAATCGGCCCCATTGAACTGGTTTGAATAGCGACCGGCTTGCCTGCCAACGGTTGGTTAGGCAAGCGGGAGAGCCAGTCGATGGCGTTCTTCAGCCCGCCCGGTACCGAATAGTTGTATTCGGGGGTGACGATGATGACGCCGTCGGCCTGGCGGATCTGCGCGGCAATGGCTTCAACCGCGGCGGGAAAGCCTTCGCCCTGTTGCAGGTCAGCGTCGTACAGCGGGATATCACGGATAGAGGGCAGAGCTTCGACGGTGACGCCTTGCGGGGCCAGACCTGGCAGGGCGCGGGCTACCATGGCGTTGTAGGAGCCTTTGCGCAGGCTGCCGAGCAGGGTGACGATTTTTAATGCTTGGCCTGACATGGAGATTCTCCCTTTTCGAATGAACAGATTCAGCGTAGAACATGAACAAATAGTAGGCCAAACGTGCAGGGGAGAATAGGCCATTGCTGAATATTTAGCTGACTTTACAATTTTATTCAGAAATTAATAGGTTAAAGAAAGTTTTATCTCAGCGCATTGCGCTACTGAAGGGGTTTTCAGCCGGACGTGGTGAGGTTGGTCAGTTTGACGAAGCGGGTAGAGACGGCCGGGCTGCGCGGTGAGATCTCACCCTCTTTCTGCAGGCCCTGGCATTCCTCGTATTGCCAGCACACCAGCCGTTCCAGCCCGGGTGCCCGGGCGCAGGCCCAGCTCAGGTATTCGTCGGCATCGCTCATCACCTGCACTTCGGGTGTGGCGCTGGAGCGCAGGTGGCCGGAAAAAGGATGCAGGCGCAGCGTCGATTGCCCGCTGTTGCCCAGCCCGGAAATCTTCAGCACGCTTTGGCGAATGCTCCATAGCTGGGTCTCCGCTTCCAGCCGATCGTCCTGCACGCCGATCCAGGCGCTTTCCGCCGGCGTCTGATGCGGCGTCTGCAGTTTGTTTTGCCGCCCGCCGCGCGCGCGCATGACTTCAATATCCAGCCCCACCTTGCCTTCAGCGCTCAACAACGCCCCCACCGTATTGCCGGCATAAGCCAGGCTGAAGTCCGGCAGGTGGTGATCGGCAAAGCAGGGGCGGCCGGTAGGCGTGGTGGCTATCGGAGGCAGCGTCGGCAGCCCATACAGGTAAAACATCAGCTCGGCGAGCAAAATACGCCCTTGCAAAAAGCGTTGGCGGCGCTTAATGGAGAATGTGGCGGTGGTGGCGATCACCTCGGCGGATAATCTCCGGGTATCCAGAACGGTGGAGGCTGGGTTCCATCGGGCAAAATGACACGCCATTATTCACTCCGTAACCGAGGGGGGATAACTCAAGAGTGTTAGATTAAGCATAAGCCGAGGATTTATCATCAAAAAAAGGTATGCGTTTTATCTTATTTATCAACCCCGGCAAGGTCATCGTCCGGCGCGGCGCCGCTCCACCACTGGATCATGGATGCGTTCGGCGCCAAATCAAAATGGGGTGTGCCCAGCAGGTGATTGAGGATGCGTGCGGAACGCCAGGCCATCAGGCTCAGCCCCCCTTCGGCGCTGCCGTGGCTGTGTATGCCGGCATTAACCGCATAAATCCGGTTTTGCTCCGGCCCGCGCCATGCCAAATTAAAATCCGGCAGCAGCGGCAGATGCTGCTGATGGTCGAGCGGGATGCGCGGCAGCAAGGGTTCCAGGCAGGCCGGCAGTGAAGGGCGATAGCCGGTGGCCAGAATGATGACGTCCGCACTGAAACCTTCCTGGCGGTTTTCCAGGCCATGGAGAGTGCGTAACCGAAAAGCTTCGCCTGCCGGTTCGATGGCCTGCAGGGTGCGATGGGGCAGTAAACGCACGTTGCGCGCCTGGTGCATCACGTCAAAACGCATATAGAGCTCACGGTACAGGGTGCGCAGCGTATGATTGCTGATGCCGTCGGCCGGCAGTTTCTGGGTCTTGATTTCACGTGCGCGGATCTCCGGCGGCAGCGTATAGAAATAGTCGACGTATTCGGGGGTAAAATATTCGTTGGTGAAAGCGGACTCGTCCAGCGGCTGAAAGTTGGGGCGCCGCGAGAGCCAATCCAGCTGCGCCGGCTCGCCCCAGTGGCCGAGCAGCGCATTCAGAAACACATCGGCGCCGCTTTGGCCGCCGCCCACCACCATAACCCGTTTGCCGCTGAGATCCGGATTACGAAGGGCTATCTCGGCGGCGTGCATGCAGTTGTCGCCCAGCGCCGGGTAAAACGCTTTCGGCAGCCAGGGATCGTGGCCGGTACCGAGACAGATGTTCTTCGCCCACAGCGTCTGATTGATGGTGCGCACCTCAAACAGCCCCTGTTCATCGTCAAAATCAATGCTCTCCACGGATTGTGAAAACTGTAGTCCGTCTAATCTGTCACAGGCCCAGCTTAAATAGTCGGAGAATTCTTCGCGGCTGATAATTTGCTGCTCGGTGATTAAGAAGCGATAAATCTTTTTCTGTTCTACCAGGTAGTTGATGAACGAAAACTGGCTGCGTGGGCTGACGGCGGTAACCAGGTCCTGCAGGACGTAGGTCTGCATATAGGCGGAAGGCAGCAGCATGCCGGGATGCCAGCGGAAGCTGGCGTTGCGGTCGAGAAAGGCGTAGTTAACGGCGCCGCTTTCAGAGGCCAGGGCGGCCAGGCTGAGGTTGAAAGGGCCCAGCCCCACGCCAAGCAGGTCCAGAGGTTCGTTCATTTTTGCTTATCTCTCCCGGTCTGAAATCGCTGAGATAAGCTTAGGAGAGTTTTGGCGCAGGAGGAGGAACTAAACGCGGACGCCGGGGGATACGGCGCCCGCAGGCGGTTATTTACCGATGCAGAAGCTGGAGAAAATACGCCCCAGCAGATCGTCGGAGGTGAATTCACCGGTGATTTCGCTCAGCGCCTGCTGCGCCAGGCGCAATTCTTCGGCCAGCAGCTCCCCCGCGTAAGCGCTCACTAACTGTTCTTTGCCCTGCACCAGATGCTGCGCCGCCTGTTCCAGCGCCTGCAGGTGGCGGCGGCGCGCCAGGAAGCCGCCTTCCATGTTGCTGGTGAAGCCCATGCTTTGTTTCAGGTGATCGCGCAGCAGGTCGATACCTTCGCCGGTGCGTGCCGACAGACGAATAAGTGAGTGACCATTCACTTCTGTCATACCCAGCGTTTCGCCGGTAATGTCGGCCTTATTGCGCACTACGGTGATCGGCAAACGCTGCGGTAGCCGCGCCATAAACTCCGGCCAGATCTCCGCCGGCTCGGTGGCGCCGGTGGTGGTGCCATCCACCATAAACAGCACTCTGTCGGCCTGTTCGATCTCGTTCCAGGCGCGTTCGATGCCGATACGCTCAACTTCGTCGCTGGCTTCGCGCAGGCCGGCGGTGTCGATAATGTGCAGCGGCATGCCGTCGATATGAATATGTTCGCGCAGCACGTCGCGGGTGGTGCCGGCGATATCGGTAACAATCGCCGCCTCGCGGCCGGCCAACGCATTGAGCAGGCTGGATTTTCCGGCGTTTGGCCGCCCGGCGATCACCACCTTCATGCCTTCGCGCAGCAGGCTGCCCTGGCGCGCTTCGCCGCGCACGCTGTCCAGATCGGCCATCACGCCGTTGAGCTGCGCCTCGATTTTACCGTCCGAGAGGAAGTCGATTTCCTCGTCCGGGAAGTCGATCGCTGCTTCCACATAGATTCGCAGGTGAGTAAGTGCTTCCACAAGGTGGTGGATGCGGCTGGAAAACGCCCCCTGCAGCGAGTTCATCGCCGAGCGCGCCGCCTGCTCGGAGCTGGCGTCGATCAGGTCGGCAATCGCTTCCGCCTGCGCCAGATCGAGTTTGTCGTTGAGGAAGGCGCGCTCGGAGAACTCGCCGGGCCGCGCGATGCGCACGCCGGGCAGCGCCAGCACGCGCTTCAACAGCAGATCGAGGATCACCGGCCCGCCGTGGCCCTGCAGTTCCAGCACGTCTTCGCCGGTAAAGGAATTCGGGCCCGGGAACCACAGCGCGATGCCCTGATCGAGGGTGGCGCCCGCGGCGTCGCGGAACGGCAGATAGTCCGCGTAGCGCGGCTTCGGCAGCTTGCCGAGCAGCGCCAGAGCGGCCTCTTTGGCTTTGCTGCCGGAAATGCGCAAAATGCCGACGCCGCCGCGTCCCGGCGGGGTGGCTTGGGCTACGATGGTATCGGTAGTGCTGCTCATAACGGTTCTCTCTGACAATTCAATATGCAAAAAGGCGGTCTAATGACCGCCTCTTGGTGTTACTGCCAGGGCCGGCGCGCCGAGCCCCTACAATACGCTTAGGTTTTTTTCTTGTCGCGGCTGTGCAGACCACGTTTTTCCAGGCCGCGATAGATCAGCTGCTGCTGGAGGATGGTCACCAGGTTACTGACGATGTAGTACAGCACCAGACCGGACGGGAACCACAGGAAGAACACTGTGAAGATCACCGGCATAAAGGTCATGATTTTCTGCTGCATCGGGTCAGTCACGGTGGTCGGCGACATCTTCTGGATGAAGAACATCGTCACGCCCATCAGGATTGGCAGGATGTAGTACGGGTCCTGCGCCGACAGGTCATGGATCCACAGGGCGAACGGCGCATGGCGCAGCTCGACCGAGCCCATCAGCATGTAGTACAGCGCCAGGAAGATTGGCATCTGAATGATCAGTGGCAGGCAGCCACCCAGCGGGTTCACTTTCTCCGACTTGTACAGCGCCATCATTTCCTGGCTCATGCGCTGTTTGTCGTCGCCGATACGCTCACGCATCGCCTGCAGCTTCGGCTGCAGCATGCGCATTTTCGCCATCGAGGTGTACTGCGCCTTGGTCAGCGGGTACATGATGCCGCGCACGATGAAGGTGATGATGATGATGGAGAAGCCCCAGTTACCGATAAAGCCGTGGATGAACTTCAGCAGTTTGAACAGCGGCTGGGAGATGAACCACAGCCAACCGTAATCCACGGTCAGGTCCAGATGCGGCGCCAGCTGGGCCATCTGATCCTGCAGCTCCGGGCCGACCCACAGGGTGGCGTTCAGCTGCTGTTGCGCACCTGGCTGCACCACGACCGGCGTCGATTTGAAGCCGATGGTAGACAGGTTGTCACCCGGTTTAGCGGTATAGAAGGTGTTGCTGCCCTGAGTCGCCGGCACCCACGCGGTGGCGAAGTACTGTTGCAGCATGGCAACCCAACCGCCCTGAGTGGTGACGTTCAGGTTCTCGTCCTTGTCGAACGCATACTTCTGGTATTTGTCTTCGCTGGAAGAATACGCCGCGCCGCGGAAGGTGTGCAGAGCGAAGTTGTTGCTGCCGGTATCGCGGTGCTTAGGCAGCTCGGTGGTCTGCTTCAGTTGGCCGAACAGGGTCAGTTCCAGCGGAGTGGCGCTCTTGTTGTCGATGCTGTAATCAACGCCGACCGCATAATGGTTACGCTTGAGCACGAAAGTCTTGGTGTAGATTGCGCCGTCTTTACCGGTGAAGGTCAGCGGAATGCGCAGCTCGTCCTGGCCTTCCGGCAGGGTGTAGCTGTCCTGCGCCGCCTGGAACAGAGGACGTTCGCCGTTTGCCGGGTTATCCGGGCCGTTTCTGCCGGTCAGGCCGCTTTGCGCCTGATAAACAAATGACGGGGTGGTTTCCAGCAGTTGGAATGGAGTCGATGAACCCAGAGTATCCGGGTAGGCCAACAGTTTAGCCTGCTCGATATCGCCACCACGGGTGTTGATGGTCAGCGACAGCACGTCAGTGTTAACGGTAATCAGTTTACCCTGGCCACTGGCTGGCACAGCCTGGCTGGCGGCATCACCGGTAGCTGCGTTCGAAGTCTGTTGCGTGGTCTGAGCGGCCGGCTGCGGAGCGTTGTCCGTTTGCCATGCCTGCCAGATCATGAAAGACACGAACAGCAGAGCGATGAGGAGAAGATTGCGTTGCGAATCCATCGTTAGTGTTCTCTGTTATCGTCGGTTTTTGGCGGCACGGGATCATCGCCACCTGGGTTCAAGGGGTGGCATTTTAATACGCGTTTCAATGCTAACCAACTGCCTTTTATCATGCCAAACCTGCTTAATGCCTCAATTGCGTAATGAGAGCATGTCGGCTGGAAGCGACAACGAGGCCCAAGCAGCGGACTGATGACGAGCTGGTAGGCTCGCACCAGCCCGATCAGGATGCGGGAGCCTGGCGACAGTGGCGACGCCATAATTTTTCCAAAGCTTCCGTCAGCGCGCGGTTATCCAAATCCGCTATCCCTTTTTTGGCCACCACCACAAAATCCATCGCCGGTAACTCATGCTGACGCTGGCGGAAGCTTTCGCGGGTTAGGCGTTTGATCCGGTTGCGTTCATGCGCGCGTTTGACGTGTTTTTTGGCGACGGTAAGACCGATGCGGGGATGCCCCAGCTGGTTCAGGCGGCCGAGGATGGTGATTTGCGGCGTGCCAGCCCGTTGTGGCTGCTGGAAGACGAAAGTGAAATGAGTGGGAGTTAACAAACGTAACTCCCTGGGAAAAGCGAGCTTAACCACTCAGTGGGTTAGCTTTTATTACTTAGAAACAGTCAGACGAGAACGGCCTTTCGCACGACGGCGGGCCAGAACTTGACGACCATTTTTGGTGGCCATACGAGCACGGAAACCGTGGCTACGGTTGCGCTTCAGTACGGACGGTTGGAAAGTGCGTTTCATAGCGATTTCTACCTAAACTTAAAATAATTACTGATCAGTAAACGCGTTTGGCTACTCGGCGTGAAGATGACCGACGCCTCAATCGCAATACATAAAGAGGCGGGATTGTAATAATTGTACAGTCCTGAGTCAATTCACATTGCGCTAGCCTACCTGGTTGTCTGCCAATACGGAGTAAAATCCGGTTTTGGCCCGTGGTCACCGCAGAATCCTGTCTGGCCAATGATGCACCGTTAAGGAACCAGGTATCACACGTAGGGCGAAGATTATACGGACTCGGGGTGAAATCGCAAGGATCCCGGAGCGATCCTTTGCGTTATCGCGCAGGATCTGCCGTGGATAACAGGGTATAACCGGTTGACAATGTAAAAATCAGCCCGCAGCGGCCGGGATCTTGCCTGTAATTCGGCGACGGCGGCGAAAAGATCGCCGCCTGCCGCGGCCTGTGGATAAAATGGATCTAATCTGTGATGAAGGGGAGGATCTCTTGCGCGGATTGCGCTATGATCCGTCATTCCGATCGCGATCCCTCAAGCGGGGATCCCGAGGGACATAAACCGTGAAAGGCGGTTCGCATCCCCCACAGGCAAACAGCCGATGCCGGGTATGTGTCAAAAAATCATGAGTCATAAAAAGTAGCCTGATTCTTTTCTTTATTATTGATCTTGTTCGAGTGGAGTCCGCCGTGTCACTTTCGCTTTGGCAGCAGTGTCTTGCCCGATTGCAGGATGAGTTACCTGCCACAGAATTTAGTATGTGGATACGCCCATTGCAGGCGGAACTGAGTGACAACACCCTGGCGCTGTATGCGCCTAACCGTTTTGTGCTGGATTGGGTTCGCGATAAGTACTTAAACAATATCAATGGTCTGCTGAACGATTTCTGCGGTACGGATGCTCCTTTGCTGCGTTTCGAAGTGGGCAGCAAACCGATCGGCCAAATCATCAGCCAGACCGTCACCGCCAGCGTCAGCAGCAGCAGCGCCCCTGCGGCGCCGGTGGCGCGCACCGCGGCGCCTTCGCGCCCGAGCTGGGACAACGCGGCGCCGCAGCCTGAACTCTCTTACCGCTCCAACGTAAACCCAAAGCACACCTTCGATAACTTCGTTGAGGGTAAATCCAACCAGCTGGCGCGCGCGGCGGCTCGCCAGGTGGCGGACAACCCGGGCGGCGCCTATAACCCGCTGTTCCTGTACGGCGGCACCGGCCTGGGTAAGACTCACCTGCTGCACGCGGTCGGCAACGGCATCATGGCGCGCAAGGCCAATGCCAAAGTGGTTTACATGCACTCGGAACGCTTTGTGCAAGACATGGTCAAAGCCTTGCAGAACAACGCCATTGAAGAATTTAAGCGCTATTACCGTTCGGTCGACGCGCTGCTGATCGATGACATCCAGTTCTTTGCCAACAAGGAGCGTTCGCAGGAAGAGTTCTTCCATACCTTTAATGCCCTGTTGGAAGGCAATCAGCAGATCATCCTGACCTCGGACCGTTACCCGAAAGAGATTAACGGGGTGGAGGATCGTCTGAAATCCCGCTTCGGCTGGGGGCTGACGGTGGCGATCGAACCGCCGGAGCTGGAAACCCGCGTGGCGATCCTGATGAAAAAGGCCGACGAGAACGATATCCGTCTGCCGGGCGAAGTGGCGTTCTTTATCGCCAAACGCCTGCGTTCCAACGTGCGTGAGCTCGAAGGGGCGTTGAACCGCGTGATAGCCAACGCCAACTTTACCGGCCGCGCCATCACCATCGATTTCGTGCGTGAAGCGCTGCGCGATCTGTTGGCGCTGCAGGAAAAGCTGGTCACCATCGACAATATTCAAAAGACGGTGGCCGAGTACTATAAAATTAAAGTCGCGGATTTGCTGTCTAAGCGGCGTTCGCGTTCGGTTGCCCGCCCGCGCCAGATGGCGATGGCGCTGGCAAAGGAACTCACCAACCACAGCCTGCCAGAAATCGGCGATGCGTTTGGTGGCCGCGACCATACCACGGTGTTGCACGCCTGCCGGAAGATCGAGCAGTTGCGTGAGGAAAGTCACGACATCAAAGAAGATTTCTCCAATTTAATCAGAACATTATCTTCCTAGCGCTATGAAATTTATCGTTGAACGTGAGCATCTGCTAAAACCGCTGCAACAGGTGAGCAGCCCGCTGGGCGGCCGCCCAACGCTGCCGATTCTGGGTAACCTGCTGCTGCAGGTGACGGAAGGCTCCCTGCTGCTGACAGGTACCGATCTGGAGATGGAGATGGTGGCGCGCGTCGCCCTGTCCCAGCCGCATGAGGCGGGCGCGACCACCGTGCCCGCGCGTAAATTCTTTGATATCTGCCGTGGCCTGCCGGAAGGGGCGGAGATCGCGGTAACGCTGGAAAGCGAGCGCATGCTGGTGCGTTCCGGCCGCAGCCGTTTTTCGCTGTCCACGCTGCCGGCGGCGGACTTCCCGAACCTGGACGACTGGCAGAGCGAGGTGGAATTCACCCTGCCGCAGGCGACGCTGAAGCGCCTGATCGAAGCCACCCAGTTCTCGATGGCGCATCAGGACGTGCGTTACTACCTGAACGGCATGCTGTTCGAAACCGAAGGCGAAGAGCTGCGCACCGTCGCGACCGACGGCCACCGCCTGGCGGTGTGTTCGATGCCGATCGGCCAGCAGCTGCCGTCGCATTCGGTGATCGTGCCGCGTAAAGGGGTGATGGAGCTGGTGCGCCTGCTGGACGGCGGCGATACCCCGCTGCAGCTGCAGATCGGCAGCAACAACATTCGCGCCCACGTCGGTGATTTTATCTTCACTTCCAAGCTGGTTGACGGCCGTTTCCCTGATTATCGCCGCGTATTGCCGAAGAACCCCGACAAAACGCTGGAAGCCGGCTGCGATCTGCTCAAGCAGGCGTTTGCCCGCGCGGCCATTCTGTCGAACGAAAAGTTCCGCGGCGTGCGCCTGTACGTTAGCCAGAACCAGCTGAAGATCACCGCCAACAACCCCGAGCAGGAAGAGGCGGAAGAGATCCTGGATGTCAGCTATGACGGCACCGAGATGGAAATTGGCTTCAACGTCAGCTACGTGCTCGACGTGTTGAACGCGCTCAAGTGCGAGGATGTGCGCCTGCTGCTGACCGACTCGGTCTCCAGCGTGCAGATCGAGGACGGCGCCAGCAAGTCTGCGGCCTATGTCGTCATGCCAATGCGTCTCTGATCTATGGCGGGCTATTTTACTTGCCAGCTTGGGATTGGGCAGTGCTCGCCATCCTCACGTACATTAAGTACGCTCCGGTGGCTGTGCGCTGTCCGCACCCAACCTGTCTGCGACAATTACGCCCTCGATCATAAGAAATAGTCGTATGGCATTAACGCGTTTACTGATTAAAGATTTTCGCAATATCGAAGCGGCGGATTTGGCGCTGGCGCCGGGGTTCAACTTCCTGGTGGGCGCCAACGGCAGCGGCAAGACCAGCGTGCTGGAGGCGGTATATACCCTTGGCCACGGGCGCGCGTTTCGCAGCCTGCAGGCCGGGCGAGTGATCCGCCACGACCAGCCGGAGTTCGTGCTGCACGGCCGCATCGAAGGCGCAGAACGTGAAATATCCGTAGGATTGAGCAAGAGCCGTCAGGGTGACAGCAAAGTGCGTATCGATGGCAGCGACGGCCACAAAGTGGCCGAACTGGCGCAGCTGTTGCCGATGCAGCTGATCACCCCCGAAGGCTTCACCCTGCTAAACGGCGGGCCGAAATTCCGGCGCGCTTTCCTGGACTGGGGATGTTTCCATAACGAACCCGGTTTTTTCACCGCCTGGAGCAACCTGAAACGGTTACTGAAGCAGCGCAATGCCGCGCTGCGCCAGGTCAGTCGCTATGCGCAGATCCGCGCCTGGGATCAGGAACTGATCCCATTGGCCGAGCGCATCAGCGAGTGGCGGGCAGAATACAGCGAGGCGATCGCCGCGGATATTACCGCGACCTGCGCGCAGTTTCTGCCCGAATTTGCCCTGAGTTTCTCTTTCCAGCGCGGCTGGGACAAAGAGAGCGACTACGGAGAGCTGCTGGAGCGCCAGTTTGAGCGCGACAGGGCGTTAACCTATACCGCGGTGGGGCCGCATAAGGCGGACTTCCGCATTCGTGCCGACGGCACGCCGGTAGAGGATTTGTTATCGCGCGGTCAGCTGAAGCTGCTGATGTGCGCGTTGCGCTTAGCGCAGGGTGAGTTTCTCACCCGGCAGAGCGGGCGGCGTTGCCTGTATCTGATTGATGATTTTGCCTCCGAGCTGGACACCGGCCGTCGCCGGTTGCTGGCCGATCGCCTGAAAGCCACCCAGGCCCAGGTCTTTGTCAGCGCAGTCAGCGCTGAACAAGTGACCGACATGGCCGGTGAAAAGGGCAAGATGTTCCGCGTGGAACAAGGTAAAATAGAGGTTCAACCACAGGACTAAAATGAGCGAGAAACGTTGATGTCGAATTCTTATGACTCCTCAAGTATCAAGGTATTAAAAGGGCTGGATGCGGTGCGTAAGCGCCCGGGCATGTATATCGGCGACACCGATGATGGCACCGGTCTGCACCACATGGTATTCGAGGTTGTGGACAACGCTATCGACGAAGCACTCGCTGGCCACTGTAGCGACATTCAGGTGACCATCCACGCCGACAACTCGGTTTCGGTGCAGGATGACGGCCGCGGTATCCCGACCGGCATTCACCCGGAAGAAGGGGTTTCCGCCGCAGAGGTCATCATGACCGTGCTGCACGCCGGCGGTAAATTCGACGACAACTCCTACAAGGTATCCGGCGGCCTGCACGGCGTGGGCGTCTCGGTGGTTAACGCCCTGTCGGAGAAGCTGGAGCTGGTTATCCGCCGCGAAGGCAAGGTGCATGAGCAGACCTACGGCCACGGCGTGCCGCAGGCGCCGCTGAAAGTGGTTGGCGAAACCGAGCAGACCGGCACCATGGTGCGTTTCTGGCCGAGCCATCAGACCTTCACCAACGTCACCGATTTCGAATACGACATTCTGGCCAAGCGCCTGCGCGAGCTGTCCTTCCTGAACTCCGGCGTGTCTATCCGCCTGAAGGACAAGCGTTCCGACAGAGAAGACCACTTCCACTACGAAGGCGGCATCAAGGCGTTTGTCGAATACCTGAACAAGAACAAAACCCCGATCCACCCGAACGTGTTCTATTTCTCGACCGTGAAAGACGACATCGGCGTGGAAGTGGCGCTGCAGTGGAACGACGGTTTCCAGGAAAACATCTACTGCTTCACCAACAACATTCCGCAGCGCGACGGCGGCACCCACCTGGTCGGCTTCCGCACCGCGATGACCCGTACGCTGAACAGCTACATGGAAAAGGAAGGCTACAGCAAAAAGGCCAAGGTCAGCGCCACCGGCGACGATGCGCGTGAAGGCCTGATCGCCGTGGTATCGGTGAAGGTGCCGGATCCGAAGTTCTCTTCCCAGACCAAAGACAAGCTGGTGTCTTCCGAGGTGAAAACCGCGGTTGAAACGCTGATGAACGAGAAGCTGGTGGATTACCTGATGGAAAATCCAAGCGACGCGAAAATCGTCGTCGGCAAGATCATCGATGCGGCGCGTGCCCGTGAAGCGGCGCGTAAAGCGCGTGAAATGACCCGCCGTAAAGGCGCGCTGGATCTGGCCGGCCTGCCGGGCAAGCTGGCGGACTGCCAGGAACGCGACCCGGCGCTGTCCGAACTGTACCTGGTGGAAGGGGACTCGGCGGGCGGCTCTGCCAAGCAGGGGCGCAACCGCAAGAACCAGGCTATCCTGCCGCTGAAGGGTAAAATCCTCAACGTGGAGAAGGCGCGCTTCGACAAGATGCTGTCTTCGCAGGAAGTGGCGACGCTGATCACCGCGCTGGGCTGCGGCATCGGCCGCGACGAGTACAACCCGGACAAGCTGCGTTATCACAGCATCATCATCATGACCGACGCCGACGTCGACGGTTCGCACATCCGTACGCTGCTGTTGACCTTCTTCTACCGTCAGATGCCGGAAATCATTGAGCGCGGCCACGTGTTCATTGCTCAGCCGCCGCTGTACAAGGTGAAGAAAGGCAAGCAGGAGCAGTACATCAAAGACGACGAGGCGATGGATCAGTACCAAATCGCCATCGCGATGGACGGCGCAACGCTGCACACCAATGCCAGCGCTCCGGCCCTGGCCGGCGAGCCGTTGGAAAAGCTGGTGGCCGAGCACTACGGCGTGCAGAAGCTGATCGGCCGCATGGAGCGCCGCTACCCGCGCGCGCTGCTGAACAGCCTGATCTACCAGCCCACCCTGGACGAAGCCGATCTGAGCGACGAAGCCAAGGTGAAGGCGTGGATCGGTTCGCTGGTGCAGCTGCTGAACGAGAAAGAGCAGCACGGCAGCAGCTATGACTTCGTGATCCATGAAAACCGCGAACGCCAGATGTTTGAGCCGGTGCTGCGCATCCGTACCCACGGCGTGGATACCGACTATCAGCTGGACTTCGATTTCATCCACGGTGGCGAATACCGCAAAATTTGCCAACTGGGTGAGAAACTGCGCGGCCTGGTGGAAGAAGACGCCTACATCGAGCGCGGCGAGCGTCGTCAGCCGGTAGACAGCTTCGAACAGGCGCTGGAGTGGCTGGTGAAAGAGTCACGCCGCGGCCTGTCGGTACAGCGTTATAAAGGGCTGGGCGAGATGAACCCGGAGCAGCTGTGGGAAACCACCATGGATCCGGAAAGCCGCCGCATGCTGCGCGTGACCGTGAAGGACGCCATTGCCGCTGACCAACTGTTCACCACCCTGATGGGTGATGCGGTTGAGCCGCGCCGCGCCTTTATCGAAGAAAACGCCCTGAAAGCGGCGAATATCGATATCTAACGTCCTTATCCTCCAAAATAATTCAAGTTGCATCAAGGCGACTTTGAAGTATGAAGGGGATCGTTGAAAATCCGCGCCGGGTGACTTGCGCGGATTTTTTTACGCCTTTTTTGGCGCTGACAACGCGGGCTGAAACGCGTTAGCATGGGAAAAAACCACTGGGAGAAGCTTGAATGGCTATTGAACTGATTGCGATCGATATGGACGGCACGCTGCTCAACCCGCAGCACCAGATTACGCCGGCGGTAAAGCAGGCCATCACCGAAGCGCGCCGCAAAGGGGTGTACGTGGTGCTGGCTACCGGGCGGCCTTACGTCGGCGTGCAGGACTACCTGCGTCAGTTGGACATTCAGGGGCCTGGTGATTACTGCATTACCTATAACGGCGCTCTGGTGCTGCAGGCGGTCGACGGCGCCTGCATCCTGCAGGAAACCCTGGGCTTCGAGGACTACCTTCATTTTGAGCAGATGGCGCGGGAGTTTGGCGTCCACTTCCAGGCATTCGATTTCGATACCCTGTACACCCCGAACAAAGATATCGGCAAATACACCGTGCACGAGTCGGAAATGACCGGTATCCCGTTGAAATACCGCAGCGTGGAGGAGATGGATCGCCAGATCCGCTTCCCGAAGGTGATGATGATCGACGAGCCGGAGCTGCTGGATCGCGCCATTGCGCACATTCCCGCCGAGACACGGGAGCGTTACACTATCCTGAAGAGCGCACCTTATTTCCTTGAAATTCTGCACAAAAACGTCGATAAGGGCGCCGGCGTCAGAATGCTGGCCGAGCATCTCGGCGTGGCGCGGGAAAACGTGATGACGCTGGGCGATCAGGCTAACGACACGGCGATGATCGAGTACGCCGGCCTCGGGGTGGCGATGGGCAACGCCATTCCCGAACTGAAGGCGGTGGCGCAGTTTGTCACCACCACCAATACCGAAGACGGCGTGGCGCGCGCCATCGAGAAGTTTGTGCTCAACGCCTGATTCCGGCGGGGCGCTTTGGCGCCCCTTCACAGCGCGGCTAAAATGCCTTTCACTATCTGTGCGTCCTGAATCGCCAGCCCGGTTAAATCGGCCAGGGTGATCTGCTGCGGGTCGCTGCGTGCCTTTCCCCCCTGCTGCAGCGCGGCGCCCAGTTCGACGATCGGCGTCGATGCCAGCAAACCCTGGCGATAAGCCGTGGCTATCTCGCCGTATTGCGAACATTGCGATAGCGCGTCGACCACAATGACATCCGCTTTGGCCACCAGATTGGTCGCCAGCTCCTGTTTGCCGTCGGCGTCGGCGCCCACCGCGGTGATATGGGTGCCGGGCCGGATGTCCGCCGCCTGCAGAATTGGCTCGCGGCTGGGGGTGGTGGTGACTATCAGTTGGCAGTGTGCCGCCAGCTGCGCCGCATCCTGCGTAATCTGCACCCGAAAGCCCTCGGCTTCGGCGTCGCGCCGAAAGGCGCGCAGCGCCGGCTCGCTGCGGCCCCATAGCCACGCCTCGCGGCAGGCGGTCACCGCTTTCAGCTGCTGCAGCTGCAGCCTGGCCTGCATGCCGCAGCCGATAATGCCGATTGCCTGAATATTTGGCGGGGCGCAGAGTTCGGCGGCGATGCGCCCGGCCAGCGCGGTGCGCAGCGCCGTCAGCCAGCCCTCGTCCAGCAGCAGCGTCTGCGGCTCGCCGGTCTGGGCGGAAAAGGCCATCATCAGCCCCTGATTGCTGGCCAGCCCCTGCGCCGGGTTGCGATAAAAGCCGGTGGAAACCTTGATGACAAACTGCTCATCCCCCTCCTGCCAGGCGGATTTGACGCAGCAGTCGCCGCCGGCCTGCGCGAACAGGAAATGCTGCACCGGAGGCTGCTGCACCCGCTGCTGTGAATGGGCGATAAAGCCTTCTTTTTGCAGTAAGGTGAGGCTATCGGCATCGAAAACCTCGAGGATCTGCCGGCGGTTAACGGTCTTCATCGGCGATTGCCTTGAGGTATTTCTCCAGCACGATGTTTTTACCGCACAGCGCCACCGCCACCTTCTTACCCTGGAATTCCGGCGCCAGCCGGATCGCCGCCGCCAGCGCCACCCCGGCCGCGCCCTCGATAATCCAGCGTTCGCTGGCGGCTATCTGGCGCATCGCCGCTTTGATTTCCGCTTCGCTGACTAAAACTTTGCGATCGATCAGCCGCTGGCATAGCGGGAAGGTCAGGGCGTCTGGCCCGACGCCGCCGGCGGTGCCGTCGGACAGGGTATCTTGTTCGTCCACCGGGAAGATATGGCCGGCCTCCAGCGCGCTGTACATACTGGTGGCGTTCTCCGGCCAGCAGGCAATAAGCTGCGTTTTTGGCGACAATCGCTTCAGAACGGTGCCTATTCCGGAAATATAGCCGCCGCCGCCCACCGCCACGAATACCGCATCCAGATCGGGCTGCTGCTCAACCAGCTCCATGCCGCAGGTTCCCTGGCCGGCAATCACCTGCTCGTCGTTATAGGGGGAGACATAGACCTTGCCTTGTTCATGGGCGGCTTTCTCGGCCGCCTGTTCGGCGTTCAGCGCATCGCCCGGCACCAGCTCCACCTGGCCGCCCAGCGCGCGGATGGTCTCAAGCTTGACCGCCGCCGCGGTTTCCGGCGCGTATACCGTTACGCTCACGCCTATCAGCCGGCCCGCCAGCGCCATGGCCTGGCCGTGATTGCCGGAGGAGGCGGCAATCACGCCGCGGCGGCGCTGTTCGTCGTTCAGCAGCCGCAGCTTGTTGCTGGCACCGCGGAATTTGAAGGAACCGGTCGGTTGCAGGTGATCGCATTTCAGATACAGCTCGCAGCCCAGCTGCTGCGAGAGCAGCACGCTGCGCTCCAGCGGGGTCACGGAAACCTGTGGGCGCAGCTGTTGATGGGCGGAAACGATGGCATCGAAGAGGTGGCTCATACCGGCTCCTGTAGGCGGTTGTTTGTAGACTTAAAAATCCAGTTTGTACTTTTTAGTATTCTTTGTAAACCCCAGATTCGGTCAGAAAAGCAATGTTGCGTTCTGTGATCGCTATTGAGGTGAAAAGTTCTTATTAATTTATAGTTAACCGGCCATATCTTTAAATTATTTGCTTCAAGGAAGTCGCATCAAAATTAATTATTTTAATTAGGGAATAAATATGAAAAAAATATTATTAGCCGCGTTAACCAGTGCCGCGTTAACGCCGTTTTCATTTGCCGCCAAAGATGTCACCACCCAGCCTGAGGTGTATTTTCTGCAAGAGTCGCAGTCCATAGATAGCCTGGCATTGCTGCCGCCGCCACCGGCGATGGACAGCATTGATTTCCTTAATGACAAGGCGCAATACGACGCCGGGAAAATAGTGCGCAATACCGCCAGGGGCAAGCAGGCTTATGATGACGCCCACGTTGCCGGAGACGGCGTCGCCGCCGCATTTTCCAACGCCTTCGGCGTGGAAATAACCCAGCAGAAAGCGCCGGAGCTGTTTAAGCTGGTGATGAAAATGCGTGAAGACGCCGGCGATCTGGCGACCCGCAGCGCAAAAAATCACTATATGCGCATTCGTCCTTTTGCTTTTTATAACGAATCGACCTGCCGGCCGGACGAAGAAAGCACCCTGTCGAAGAACGGTTCTTACCCTTCCGGGCATACCACCATCGGCTGGGCGACCGCGCTGGTGCTGGCTGAAATCAACCCCGCCAGGCAGGGCGAAATCCTGCAGCGCGGCTATGATATGGGCCAAAGCCGGGTTATCTGCGGTTATCACTGGCAAAGCGACGTGACTGCGGCGCGCATGGTGGCGTCGGCCATCGTGGCGCGTTTGCATGCCGAACCCGCCTTTATCGCCCAGTTGCAAAAGGCCAAGGACGAATTCGGCAGCCTGAAAAACTAATCTTTTCCCATCCCCGGCCGGCGCAATGAAACGCGCCGGCCGATCCGGTAAGATGGCGGCTCGTGCCAGCATGCGCAGGGGAGCCGCCATGAGCCATCGGGAAACACAGCTGACTTTCGATCCGCGAGGACATCAGTTAACCAACATCAACGTCTGGACGCCGGACAGCCAGTGGCTGGCCTACGACGTGCGCCCGAGCGGCGCTTCCTTCACCGGCCTGAGCATCGAGCGGGTCAATGTCGCCAGCGGCGAGGTCGAGGTGGTGTACCGCGCCCAGCACGGCGCGCACGTCGGCGTGGTCACCGTCAGCCCCGATGCGCCTGCCCGTTACGTCTTTATCCATGGCCCGGAACACCCGGACAGCGCCTGGCATTACGATTTTCACCATCGCCGCGGGGTGATCGTCAGCGAACCGGACCGCGAGTTGGCCATCACCCTCGATGCGCTGGACATTACCGCGCCTTACACTCCCGGCGCGCTGCGCGGCGGCAGCCATGTGCACGTATTCAGCCCGGACGGCAGCCGGCTTAGCTTTACCTATAACGACCACGTGATGCATGAGCGCGATCCGGCGCTGGATCTGCGCAACGTCGGCATTGCCGTGCCGCTGCAGGGGGTGAATCCACCCAAGCAGCATCCGCGTGAATACGACGGCAGCCATTATTGCGTGCTGGTCAGCGAGACCACGCCGCAACCGCAGCCGGGCAGCGATCAGATCACGCGCGCCTATGAGGAAGGCTGGATTGGCGGCAATGGCTACCTGAAGCCCGACGGCCAGCGGCAACGCTGGGCGCTGGCGTTTATCGGCGACACGCTGTCGGCCGCCGGCGAGAAGCTGCCGGAGGTGTTTATAGTCGATTTGCCGCACCACGACGCCGACTACGCCAAAGCGGGCGGGCGGCCGATTCAGGGCACCGAGCACGGCTTGCCGGCTCCGCCGCTCGGGGTGCGCCAACGGCGCCTGACCTTTACCGGCGGGCGGCGCTACCCCGGCGTGGCCACCGCGCCTCGCCACTGGCTGCGCAGCTCGCCGGACGGCAGCCAGATAGCTTTCCTGATGAAAGACGATAACGGCGTGGTGCAACTGTGGACGGTGTCGCCGAACGGCGGCGAACCGCGCCAGGTCACCCGCAGTGAGCATGGCGTGCAGTCGGCGTTCAGTTGGCACCCGCAGGGCGACAGGGTGGCGCTGGTGAGCGACAACAGCGTGATGCTGTGCGATATCGCCGGCGGGCGCATGCGGCGTTTGACGCAGCGCAGCGTGCAGCCGCCGTCGGGCGACGCGGTGGTGTTTTCGCCTGATGGTAAAAAAGTGGCGTTTATGCGTGAAGTCGCGGGCTTCAGCCAGATTTTTGTCGCTGAAGCCTAGGCGTTGCGGCGGCGGGCGATACGCCGCCCGCTGCCGGCAAAATTAGTGGGTCGTGGTATCGGCGCCCTGGCCCGGATTGCCGGTGGTCGCCAGGTTTTGCTGTTCGCTGCGCAGGATGCGCGCTTTCGGGGAGTCTGCCGTGCCGTCGCTGCCGGAGCGCAGGTAGTCGTAAGGCAGCAGCACGGTGTCCATCACCGCCGAGAAGGGCAGGTCCAACGCCACCAGCGGCATCATCGCCCAACTGGTATTGTCGTCTTTCAGCATATCCACGCTGGCGCGGGTGCCGGGATAGTAGCCCTGATTCGGGCCGGTATGACTCATTACGCTGGAGCAACCGCTGGTCGCTAACAGCATGCAGCTGGTCGCTATCACTTTTATCGTTGTCATTAATCCATCCTGCAGGGTTGCTGTGCCCCTAAAATATCCTGATTTATAACATCCCGTTGATGTTTTAAAAGAAGTAAAGTCCCGCTCTGTGGCGGTTCTCTCACTTTAGTGTAAGTGATAAAAAAACATTCGCAGCATTGATTGTCAATTTTTTGCCTGCCGTCGGCTTGAAATGATGAAACTGACCCCCATTTTGTTAGCAAGGCCAAATTAAGAATTTGCCGTAAGGGAATTCTGGCCAATTAGCCTGTCCAGAGTGGAAGGCTTATTTATTAAAACCTCGCTGAAGTGCCTTAGGAGGCCGTTTTATGCGCAACTTTGATCTTTCCCCGCTATACCGTTCCGCGATCGGTTTTGACCGTCTGTTTAATGCGTTGGAGGCTGGACAAAGCCAGGGTAACGGCGGCTATCCCCCTTATAACGTCGAGCTGGTGGATGAAAATCATTATCGTATCGCCATTGCGGTGGCCGGGTTTGCCGAGCAGGAGCTGGAGATCACCACGCAAGACAATCTGCTGATTGTACGCGGTGCCCATAATAATGAGCCGGCAGAAAAAACTTACCTGTATCAAGGCATTGCCGAGCGAAATTTTGAGCGTAAATTCCAGCTGGCCGAACATATTCACATTAAGGGCGCCAAACTGGAAAACGGCCTGCTGTATATCGATATGCAACGCATCGTGCCGGAAACACTAAAACCGCGCCGCATAGAAATTAAATAATTCTTATTTTACCGGCACGACGTCGCGCCGGTGAATCTGCAATAGTCGTTAGCCTGCCGTCAGGGGGCTGAATAAACACATCTCGCTTAAATAGAAGGAGTTGTCCCTATGCGTAATTACGATTTATCCCCGCTTCTGCGTCAATGGATTGGTTTTGATAAATTAGCCAGTTCTATGGGTGGTCAGGAACCTCAGGGGTTCCCGCCTTACAATATTGAGAAAAGCGACGACAACCATTATCGCATCTCCCTGGCGCTGGCCGGTTTCCGGCAGAGTGAGTTGGATATCGAGGTGGAAGGCCCGCGGCTGGCCGTCAGCGGCAAGCCGACCCCGCCGGAAAAACAGGTCGAGTATCTGCACCAGGGGCTGGTGTGCAAAGAATTCCAGCTGACGTTTACCCTGGCGGAACACCTGCAGGTTTCCGAAGCGAAATTTGAAAACGGCCTGCTGCATATCGATCTGGTGCGTCAGGTGCCGGAGGCGCTGCAGCCGCAACGCATCGCCATCGGCGGCACGCCGGAGCTGGAAGCCAAATAACCGTCTAAAACGGCGATAATGATACGGGGGAGGTCCATATGGGCCTCCCCCGTTGCGTTATGCATCGCATCTCTTTCGCGGTCGATTTTCAAACGGCTCGGGTCAGCCTTCCTGATGAGCGCGCTCGATCTCTTCCGCCAGGATCGCCACCCCGCGTTCAATCTTCTCGGGGTCCGGCACGTAGTTCATGCGCATGCACTGGTGGGTGTGCGGCCACTCATGCTCCAGCCCCGGGAAGAAGTAGTGCCCAGGCACCATCAGCACGCCGCGCTTTTTCAGGCGCTGGTACAGCAGCTCGGTGGTGATCGGCAGATCCTTGAACCACAGCCAGAGGAAAATCGCCCCTTCCGGCTTGTGGATCAGGCAGCGCTCCGGGGGCAGGTAGCGGCGAATGATCTCGATGGTGTGTTCCACGCGCTGTTTGTAGAACGGGCGGATCACCTCGTTGGAAAGGCGCAGCAAATCGCCGCGTTCGATCATTTCCGCCGCCATCGCCGGCCCCATGCTGCCCGGTGACAGGCTGATAATGCCGTTCATGTTGGTCAGCGCGCCGATCACCTTCTCGTCGGCGATCACGATGCCGCAGCGCGAACCCGGCAGACCGAGCTTCGACAGGCTCATGCACAGAATGATGTTCGGGTTCCACAACGGCGTGGCGTCGCTGAAGATGATGCCGGGGAAGGGCACGCCGTAAGCGTTGTCGATAACCAACGGGATGTTGCGCTGTTGCGCCAGCAGATCGAGCTTCATCAGCTCTTCGTCGGTGATCACGTTGCCGGTCGGGTTGGTTGGGCGCGACACGCAGATCATGCCGATATCGTCGCCGATATTCAGGTGTTCAAAATCAACGTGATATTTGAACTGGCCTTCCGGCAGCAGCTCGATGTTCGGCTTGGCCGAAACAAATAGCCCTTCGTCCAGCCCGGCATCGGCATAGCCGATGTATTCCGGCGCCAGCGGGAACAGCACGCGGCGGCGTGAACCGTCGGCGTAGCGGCCGGCGAACAGGTTGAACAAGTAGAAAAACGCGCTTTGGCTGCCGTTTGTCAGTGCAATATTCTGTGGCGAGATCTGCCAACCGAGCTCGTCGCGCAGCATATTGGCCAGCGCTTTCAGCAGTGCGTCCTTGCCCTGCGGGCCGTCGTAGTTGCACAGCGCCTCGGTCAGCTTGCCCTGATCGAGCATGTCCTGGCACAGCTGTTTGAAGTAGCTTTCCATCTCGGGGATCTGCGCGGGATTTCCGCCGCCGAGCATGATGGCACCGGGGGTGCGCAGGCCTTCGTTCAGGTCGTCCATCAAGCGGGTGATGCCCGCGTAACGGGTAAATTTGTCGCCGAAAAGTGAAAAAGTCATAGGTGCAGCAGTAATGTTTTTAGCGGGTAATGGCCCACCATACCGCCAGACAAACCCCGGTGCAATGCGGCGGACAATTCGGCTACTGGGCATAAAGGTTGCTCAATAGCCGTTTGTTAGCATATTCCTCTGGATTATTGTGACCGATCGCCAACCCACACCACCATCACCCTGTCTTCGCCGAGCCGGCGGCTGAAGGCGTAGTAGCCTGGGTTTGGCAGCGGCTGCTGCACCCCGGCGCCGATCGCCGGATGGCGGGCGCGGAATTGGCCAAGCCGTTGCCAGTGGGCCAGCAGCGGGGCTTTGTCGCCCGCAATCTCGCGCCAGTTCATATCGGAGCGGGTACCCTGCAGAGGGTCAGACCCCGTTGGCCCCAGCGGCCGCCCGCTTTCATCGCCGTAGTAAATCTGCACCGCCCCCGGCGCCAACAGCAGCAGATCCGCCGCCCGCTGCTGCAGCGGCAGAGAGCCTTTGGCGTCGTCGGCGAAGAACAGCCGGGTATCGTGCGAGGAGAGATAGCTCAACACGTTGAAATCCTGCAGCTTATCGGCCATCTGGCGGTAGGTGGCGTCGATATCTGCGAAGCAGCCCAGCGCCTGCGACGCCTGGTCCTGAAAATCGAAGTTGATCATCGCGTCGAAGCCGTTCTGATAATAGTCGCTTTTCATCACGCCGTGGCCCCAGGCTTCGCCGGTCATCCAAAACGGCGCATCGTCCAGCGCCTGCTGCGGATTTTCGGCTTTCCACGCCGCCAGCGCCGCCGCAGCGCGCTGTTTCAGCAGCGCCAGCGTCGGTTTTTCCACGTGTTTGGCGGTATCGACGCGAAAGCCGTCGATGCCGTAATCGCGCACCCACTGGCTGAGCCAGGTGGTCAGGTAGTCGCGGGTGGTGGCGCCGGGAATGTCATGTGCGGCGGTGTCGGGCTTGTGGCGATAGAACAGCGGCAGGCCGCTGGCGCCTGGCGCCTCGGTTTTGATGTCCGGAAGAAAAGCCAACGACATGGTCAGATCGTCATAGCCCGGTGAGTCGTAGTCGCCGATATCGGTGCGGATCCAGTTTTTCCCCCACCATTTGCTCCAGCCTGCCTGGTCGCTGAAGTTGATGACATCGTTAAAGCTGTGCCAATTTTGGCCGGGGCCAGGCCGCCAGTCGTTCCAGCGTTTGCCCAGCGTTTTTTCAAGCTCCTGGCCCTTGAGGTACAGCGAACCGAACCGGAACTCTTGCATATCCGCCAGCGTGGCGTAACCGACGTGATTCACCACCACGTCAAACAGTATGCGGATGCCGCGCCGGTGCGCCTGTTCGACCAGCGTGCGCAAATCCTGCTCGCTGCCCATATTGGCGTCGAGCCGGGTCCAGTCCAGCGCGTAGTAGCCGTGGTAGGCGTAGTGCGGGAAATCGCCCTTGGTGCCGCCGCCGACCCAGCCATGGATCTGTTCCAGAGGCGAACTGATCCACAGGGCGTTGACGCCGAGCTGCTGCAGGTAATCCAGCTTCTGCGTCAGGCCGGCCAGATCGCCGCCGTGGAAGGTGCCGATCTCCTGCATGCCGTCGCTGCGGCGGCCGTAGCTGTGATCGTTGGCGGGATTGCCGTTTTCAAAGCGGTCGGTAAGCACGAAATACACCGTGGCGTTGCGCCAGCTGAAGGCCGCCGGCTGGCTTACCCCGGCGGGTTCCAGCAGCAGCATCCCGCCGCTGCCCTCGGCCGGCTGCAGGGTGACTTTGCCCTGGCGCACCTGCGCCGTCTGGCCGGAATAGAAGTCGCGCAGCGTTTCGCCCTCGGCGAAGGTGGCGGAGACGTCGAGCGTCACCGGCTTGCCGTCCCAGCGTGGGCAACTGCGGGTGACGGCGGCCGCGGCGGTCTGCGGCGCGCTCTTCAGGCTGAGCTGCAGCGTCGGCGTGCCGCTGCGGGTATCGATCCGCACCTGATAATCGCCGTCGCGGAACAGCCGCCAGTTTACCGGCGAATTTGTACCGCAGGGCTGCAGCGACAGGCTCTGGTTCAGCTTCACCGCCGTCGTCGGCTGCCAGCACTGCCGATCCTTATACAGCTGCAGCGGCAGTTGGCCTTTGGCCAGCGTCGCCTGGCTGACGAACAGGCCGGCGGCGGGCTCCTCAAAAGCCGGCAGGCCTTGCAGCGCCCAGCCGGCCATTGCCGGCGGCGACAGCAACATTAACAGAGGAAGGATCGGGCGTTTCATGGCTCTCCTTACGTGCGGCGGGAAGCGTATCTATCCTAAGGTAGCGCTCAGTGTGACAAAGGCGAAAAAAACGGCCTCATCCCGCCGCTAATTTTTAGGGGAGGAGGGCGCAGGGGGAGCTTTTTCGGACAGATACCGCTTGGTTTTATGCGCGTCCTGGGTCAGATTGGATGCGTTCAACGGAATAAGGAGACGACGAATGACGGATAAAGGATGGCGGGAAGAGATCGTGCAGGCGATTCAGGAAGCCGAACTGCGAGACTTCGCCGAAGAGCACCAGCTGCAGGCGCTGTTTCACCCGCGGCGCGGCGCTATGCCGGAAGACAATTCGAGCCGGCTATCCGCAGATAACCGGCCCCGTTAAATCACCGCTGCAGCAGCTGCGGATTCACGCAGTTTTCTTTCACCGTGCCGCTCAGCGCGGCGATCAAATTATCCACCGCACATTCCGCCATGCCGTAGCGCGTTTCATGGGTGGCCGAGCCGATATGCGGCAGGGCCACCACGTTCGGCAGCGTCAGCAGCGCTGAAGACGCCGGCAACGGCTCTTTCTCGAACACATCCAGCCCGGCGGCGTGAAGGGTGCCGTTTTGCAATGCCTCAATCAGCGCTTGTTCATCAACCACCGGGCCGCGGCCGGCGTTGATCAATATGCCGCTCTTTTTCATCTTCGCCAGTTGTTCACGGCCGATCAGGTGGAAGGTCTCGTCGGTCAACGGCAGCGTAATGCAGATGAAGTCGGACTCGGCCAGCAGGGTGTCCAGATCGCAGCGGCGGGCGTTGAAGCGCTCCTCGGCTTCTGCGTGAGTGCGGCGGGCGTTGTACAGCACCGGCATGCCGAAACCGAAGTGCGCGCGCTGCGCCAGCGCCAGGCCGATGCGGCCCATGCCCAGGATGCCGATGGTTTTATGGTGCACGTCGACGCCAAACCAGTCCGGGCCGATGCTGCCCTGCCATTCACCGGCTTTCACCCGGTCGGCCACTTCCACCACGCGGCGCGCGGTGGCCAGCACCAGGCTCATGATGGTGTCGGCGACGGTTTCGGTCAGCACCGTTGGCGTGTGCATCAGCAGCACGTTACGGGCGTTGAGCGCCGCGACGTCGAAGTTGTCGTAGCCGACGGAAATGGTGGAGGCCGCGCGCAGCTTGGGCGCCTGCTGCAGGAATGCCTCGTCGATTTTACCGCCGGAACCGATGATCCCCTCCGCCTGCTGCAACGCCTGGCGCAGCGCGTCGCGGTTATCCGGGTTCAGGCCGTCGAAGGCGTGCACGGTAAAGTGCTGTTCCAGCCGCTCGCGCAGGTCGGCGGGAAGGCTTTTGTACAATACGATAGAAGGCTTCATCACGAACATCCATTGGGTTAGATATAAATAAAGTATAACCAAATCAAGCCAGTTGCGGCTGAACCTCGTTGCGGGCGGGCTTGACGATCAGCGTCAGCACCACCGCCGCCACCAGCGCGATGGCCATAAACATATAGGATGCGGCCGGGCTGCCGGTGGCGCCGTTCAGATAGCCGACGAACCAGGAGCCGAAGAACGAGCCGAGCGCACCCATGCTGTTGATTAGCGCCATCGCGCCGCCGGCGACGTTTTTCGGCAGCATTTCCGGGATGATGGCGAAGAACGGGCCGTACGGGGCGTACATCGCCGCGCCGGCGATCACCAGCAGGCCGTAGGAAATCCAGAAATGGTTGGGGCCGACGGCATAAGAACCGAAGAACGCCAGCGCGCCGATCAGCAGCAGCGGCCAGACGAACAGCTTGCGGTTTTGCAGTTTGTCGGAGGCCCAGGACACGACGATCATGGCGATAGTCGCCGCCAGATAAGGCACCGCAGACAGCCAGCCGGCTTCCACCATGCCCATCTGCATGCCGCTGCGCAGGATAGACGGCAGCCACAGCACGAAGCCGTATACGCCGATGCTCCAGGCGAAATATTGCGCGCACAGCAGGATCACGTTGCGCGAGCGGAAGGCTTCGCCGTAGTTGCGCACCGCTTTGATGCCTTTCTGTTCTTCATCCAGCTGGCGCTGCAGCGCCAGTTTTTCTTCTTCGTTCAACCATTTGGCCTGCGCCGGTTTGTCTTTCGCCAGCACCCACCAGCAGAAAGCCCAGATCACCGCCGGAATGCCTTCGATGATAAACATTTCGCGCCAGCCGAAGGCGTGGATCAGGTAGCCGGACACCACCGACATCCACAGCACCGTCACCGGGTTGCCGAGGATCAGGAAGGTGTTGGCGCGTGAGCGCTCCGATTTGGTGAACCAGTTGCTGATGTAGATCAGCATCGCCGGCATCACCGCGGCTTCCACCACGCCGAGAATAAAGCGGATGGCGGCCAGCATCGGGATATTGCTCACCACGCCGGTCAGCGAGGCGCAGCCGCCCCACAGGATCAGGCACCAGAAGATCAGCTTTTTCACGCTGCGGCGTTCGGCATAGATCGCGCCGGGAATTTGGAAGAAGAAATAACCGAGGAAAAACAGTGCGCCCAGCAGCGAGGACATGCCTTTGGTGATGCCCAGATCGTCGTTGATGCCGGCGGCCGAGGCAAAGCTGAAGTTGGCGCGATCGAGATAGGCCAGGCTGTAGGTGATAAACACGATGGGCATGATGTACCACCAGCGTTTGGCCGCGATAGTCGCTTTATTCATGTTCAGATTCCTTCAGTGGTGTTGCATACCCAACGCCTTTCATACTGCAACGTAAAAGCCGTTGGGATAGAGGCTCTCCCGACGCGATCTGGTTGTAGGGCCAGAGGCTGACGTCTTGCGGAGAAGTCGTTTTTTTATTGTTATTCAGCCAGCGCCGTGCGGGTCGGCAATCCTTCGCTGTCGCCGATGGCCTGGATCGCCAGCGAACCGATTTTGTTGCCGCGCTGCACTGCCTGTTTCAGCGTTTTGCCTTCCAGCAGGGCGCTGAGGGTACCGACGGCAAAGCCGTCTCCTGCGCCGACGGTATCCACCACGTTGTCGACCTTGATGGCGTCTACCGCGGCCCGATCGCCGGCGGCGGTTTTAAACCAGGCGCCGTCCGGGCCGGTTTTGATGATCACCGCCTGCACGCCGCGTTCCAGATAGAAATCGGCGATGCCCTCCGGCGTGGATTGCCCGGTGAGGATCTGCCCCTCTTTCAACCCCGGCAGCACCCAGTCGGCGGCGAACGCCAGCTGGTTCAGCTGCTCGATCATCACCTGTTGGCTGGACCACAGCACCGGCCGCAGGTTGGGGTCGAAGGAAATGGTTTTGCCCATGGCGCGCATTTCGCGGGCGGCATGGTGGCACAGCGCCAGCGACTGGCCGGACAGCGCCGCCGCTACGCCGCTCAGGTGCAGATGGCGCGCGGAACCGAAGTAGTCGCGGTTGAAATCGGCGGTCGACAGGTGGCTGGCCGCGGAGCCTTTGCGGAAGTACTCCACATTGGGATCGGTACCATCCGTGGTTTTGGACTTGATCTGAAAACCGGTCGGGTAGCGGCCGTCGACCGTTACCTGCCGGTGGTTGATGCCCTCTTTTTTCAGCTGCTGCAGAGTAAAGCGGCCGAACGCGTCGTTGCCGACCCGGCTGACCCAGCCCACGTTCAGTCCCAGGCGGGACAGGCCAATCGCCACATTCAGCTCGGCGCCGGCGATGCGTTTGGTGAAGCTTTCCACCTCGGCCAGATCGCCGGTTTGCGTCGCCACGAACATCGCCATGGCTTCACCCAGCGTGACCACGTCTAATGGCGCGTCAGGCGCCGTTGTCAGCATTGTCATCATGCTTACTCCGCACGCAGAAGGTTAACGTAGTGACGGGTGACCTCTTCCAGGCTGTCGCCCTGCAGCGGGAACTCGATGCCGCGCGGCGCCTCCTGCGGCAGGCGGGCCAGCAGATCGCGCCAGCTGCCGTCGGTATCGTCCAGCGCGATTGCGCGCCAGCCGCGCGGGCCTTGAGTGGCGGCTTTAACGTGCACATAGCTGACGTGGCGCGCCAGGCGTTCCGCGGCGGCGAAGGCGTCTTGCCCCACCCAGTGCCAGTTGGCCATATCGAAGGTCATGCTGACCGGCAGATGGTTATCTTCCGCCGCGTGGAAGAAGGCGTTCAGCAGCGACAGGATGCCGCAGTCCGGCGTTTGGTCGTTTTCCACAACCAGCTTGACCGGGTGTTGTTCCAACGCCACCTTCAGCTCGGTGAAGTCAAAGCCCGGCTGATAGTGGCCGAGGGACAGCTTCAGCTGCCGCGCATTCAGCGTCTGGGCCTCGGCCAGCAGCGCCGGCAGGTTGGGATTGAGTGCGTGTTGTTCGGTAAACAGCGCCTCAGGGGCGGAATAGACGGCGAACAGCTGCTGGCGTTCAATCTCCTGCGCCAGGGCCGGCAGGGTGGCCAGCTCCGGTTCGGAAAACAGTTCACGGCGAATTTCCACGCCGTCGGCGCCCGCGCCGGCGATGATCGGCAGTAAAGCGGCCTGCCCGCCGTGCTGGTGGACGGTATCGGTGCCGTATGCGCCGGTCACCACGATAATTTCTTTTTTCATTTTTGCTCCTGAGGCGGCGTTGCTGCCACCGATGCTGTTACCGGTACGTTAAATGGAACCGGTTCCAATCAAAAGCGACAGAGTGTAAAAATATGATCGCAATCACGAAGCTGCGCAAAAAATAGCCGCAAATCTTAGGCGAGAGGGAGGGAGCGCCGCAGAGCGCGCCCATTGTGGGAGGTTAGCGGGTGGTGGAGCCGCGCACGATAAGTTCGCCGGAGAACATCTGTTCGCCGATAGGCGTATCCAGACCCTGAATGCGTTGCACCAGCTGCTCCAACGCCGCATGGCCCATCCGGTAGGTCGGTTGTTTCAGCGTCGTGATGCCGACGCCCGCCAGTTCGGCCCATTCCAGCTCATCGAACCCCAGCAGGCCGATATCGCCGCCCCACTGGATGCCCAACCGGCGCATGGCGCGCGCCACCTGCAGCGTCAGTGCGCCGTTGGCCGAGATCACCGCCTTGCGCATGCCGCGATGGCGGCCGCTGAAATCGCTCAGCACCTGCTCCAGCTGCGCTTGGTCGTTGAGCGGGATTTCCGCCTGTTCGGCCAGCAGCCCGGAGTGTTTGGCCATGGTTTGATTGAAGGCGTGCAGACGCTCCAGCCGGGTATTGACCGTGCCGATCGGTTCGCTGAGAAACAGGATCGCCTCAAAACCCTGCTGCAGCAGGTGTTCGGTGGCGGTGGTCGCCGCTTCGTGGTTGTTCAGGCCCACCACGTCGCAGGCGAAGTCGGGGATTTTACGGTCGATCAGCACCATTGGCAGCATCGATTGCTGCAGCGTCGACAGCGCTTCTTCGCGCATGCCGACCGCGTTAACCACGATGCCCTCTACCCGATAGCTGCTGAGCAGCTGCAGGTAATGCTGCTCCTGGTTGACCTCGTTGTTGGTGTTGCACACCAGCAGGGTAAAGCCATGTTGGCGGCAGGCGGCTTCGATGCCGCGCATCACGTCGACCGAATAGGGGTTGGTGATATCGGCGAGGATCAGGCCAATCAGCCGCGTTTGGCCGCCCTTCAGGCTGCGCGCCATCTGGCTTGGCCGATAGTCGAGCTGCTGGATAGCCTGCTCGATGCGCCGTTTGAGATCGTCAGAAAGCAGATGCTGCTCGCCATTCAGGTAGCGCGACACGCTGGTCTTGCCGGTTTTGGCGGTTTTTGCCACATCGCTGATGGTGGCGCGCCCTGAAGCACGCATCGCTTTCACACTGCTCACAGCCGATCTCCCCTGGTTAATTGCCAAGGAGACTATCACACCGGGCGCGGAGCCGGGAATGTTGAATGGCGTAAGAAGATGAGACGGCGGGGCGTAGCGCCCCGCCGCACGGGATTACTGCAGCGGGCTGAGGGTGATCTCGACGCGGCGGTTTTGCGCCTTGCCTTCCGCGGTGCTGTTGGAGGCGATCGGGTTGTCCGGGCCGGCACCGGAGGTGCGAATGCGGTTTGCCGCGACGCCCTGGGTTATCAGCGCGCTGGCGACGCCGTCGGCGCGCTGTTGCGACAGGTTCATGTTCAGCGTGCGGGAGCCGGTGCTGTCGGTGTAACCAACCACGTTAACCGCGGTTTTCGGGTACTCTTTCAGCACCATGGCGACGCCGGTCAGGGTATTGGCGCCCGCCGGTTTCAGGGTGGCGCTGCTGCTGTCGAAGGTCACGTTGTTCGGCATATTCAGCACGATATTGTCGCCCTGACGGGTTACGCTGACGCCGGTGCCTTTCATCTTGTCGCGCAGCTTGGCTTCCTGCACGTCCATGTAATAGCCCGCGCCGCCGCCCAGCGCCGCACCGGCGGCCGCGCCGATCAGCGCGCCTTTGCCGCGGTCTTTTTTGGAGGAGGACAGCACGCCGACGCCGGCGCCCAAGGCGGCGCCGATGCCTGCGCCGATGCCGGATTTACCGGCTTCTGATTCGCCGGTGTAGGGGTTGGTGGTACAGGCCGACAGCGTGAGCGCCATGCTCACCGCGCCGGCAATAATCGCAATGCGTTTTTTCATGTTTTTTTCCTTAATGGCATCAAAATCGGTGTGCGCCAATCCAATCGCGGGGGGCGCTAAAATCCGTTGGACGTGCAGCCCAAACCGCACGGCCGCGCAACTATGACGCCTTTAATCACCGGCAGTTCCGGAGAAAAAGGTGACAAATTATAAGTGCATAGGCGCTGGAGTTTGTTATGCGGCAAAACGCGGGGCTGCACCATGCAGCGAATTCCGAATTGAGCGCACCCGATGGCCGGATGCGCCCTTTTTAACCGTAAAGTGCGGGGTTTTCGATCGATGGCCAGTTCATGATCAGCGTATAGGCCTGAGTTTCCTCGTTGAACAGCCGCTGTGCAGTGCGAAAGCCCAGCTTATGATAGAAGGCGCAGGCACGCAGGTTCTGCTGGTAGACCTCCAGGCTCAATCGGCGATAGCGCTGTTGCACATGCGTCATCAGCGCCGCCGCGACGCCGCGCCCGTGAAACTGGCGCTCGACAAACAGCGCGCCGATAAACTGCTCATCCAGCACGCTGATAAAACCGACGATCTCATTCCCCTGCCAGCAGGCCCAGCTTTGCGCTCGCGGCAGGTAATTTTCCCGTACCAGCGTGGCGCTTTGCCGCCAGTATTCTTCCGCCACGAACGGGTGGGCTGCGATGGTGCTGGGCAGCCACAATGCCATCAGCCGTTCGACATCGGCCGGGCCGCAGGGGCGGATCAGTGCGGCTTTGGGTAGCAGAGGCACCCTGTCAGATGATCGTTCACCAGCCCGCTGGCCTGCATAAAGGCATAGCAAATGGTGGAACCGATAAATTTAAAGCCGCGTTTTTTCAGCGCCTTGGACATGGCGTCCGAGATCTCGGTCTTGGCCGGCACCTGGTTCGGCGCTTGCCAGCCATTAAGCTGCGGCTGGCCACCGACAAATTGCCAGATGAAGGCGACGAAGTCTTCACCGGCCGCCTCCATCGCCAGATAGGCCCGGGCGTTGGTGATGATGGCTTCTATCTTGCCGCGGTGGCGGATGATGCCGCTGTCCTGCAGCAGCCTTTCCACGTCCTGTTCGGTCATGGCGGCCACCCGTTGCGGATCGAAATCGTGGAAGGCGCGGCGATAGTTTTCGCGTTTTTTCAACACGGTGATCCAGGACAAACCGGCCTGCTGGCCTTCCAGGCACAGCATCTCAAACAGCTCGCGCGCATCGGTGGTCGGTGCGCCCCATTCCTTATCGTGATACTCGAGATATAACGGATCTGCCGTCACCCAACCGCAACGTTCATCTGCCATATTGATCGTCCCTATGCTGTGTTTATTTACAGTAATCATCGCCCGAAGCGGCGTGCTTGGCAAGTCTCTGATTGTTTTATCATCGCCTGACTTGACGTGGCGAAAAAGCCAGCAATATTTACTACATGGCCGGAACTGAAAAAGGCCAATGATAAAAACGACGCTTCCTTTTTGCTGGCTCTCAGGAGTCGATTCATGCCTCTAAAAATAACGTGCATGCCGCGCCCGGCGGCGCTTGCAGTGGCAATATTATGTTCTATGGCTACCCCGGTTCAGGCTTACGACCAGCTCTACGTGTTTGGCGACAGCCTGAGCGACACCGGCAATAACGGTCGGTTTACCTATGATGGCGATCGGCACCTGCTGTATGACGAGGTGCTGGCGCAGCGCATTGGCGCCGCGCTGGCGGCGTCCGACAACGGTGGGGACAACTATGCCGCAGGCGGCGGAGTGGCGGTGCCTGCTCTGAATCCGGCGGACAATACGCAGGATCAGGTGCAGAGCTACCTGAATCGGGTCGATGGCCGGGCCGACGGCGATGGGCTGTATATCCACTGGATTGGCGGCAACGATCTGGCGGCGGCGGCGCTGAACCCGGCCACTGCGCCCGGCGTCGCCTACAACAGCGCGGCTGCGGCGGCCGCACAGGTGCACTCCTTGCTGAACGCCGGCGCCGGCACGGTGATTGTGCCGACGGTGCCGAATATCGGCTCAACGCCGCAGCTGATGGAGCTCATCATTCAACAGGCGCTGCCGCCGGTGCAGGGCGCTGCGATACAGGCAGCCTATGCCAGCCTCAATTCGTTAACCACCCCGGACAACGCGTCGCGCACCCAGGCGATCCATGAGGCGCTGGCCGCCGCCGCCCGGCAAGGCAGCGCCATTCCGCAGGTGCAGCAGGCGATCGCTGCTCAGTTGATTGCCGCCTACGACAGCCTGAGCGCGCAGGCGGCACAGCTGACCGATTTCTATAACCAGAGTGAAGACCGCCTGCTGGCGCAGGGCGGCGGCAATATCGTGCGGGTGGACGTGAATAAACTGTTCGGTGAGGCTATCGCCAATCCGGCGCAGTTCGGCTTCGCCAATACCGCCGGCATGGCCTGCCCGGCTGGCGTTTCCTCGGCGGTGTGCCGTTCCGGCATGCCCGGCTTCGACGGCGACCAGTCCTATCTGTTCTCCGACCATTTCCACCCCAGCCCGCAGGCGCATCTGCTGATTGCCGATTATATCCAGGCGGTGCTGGACGGCCCGGCGCAGGTGGTGGCGTTGAATCAGGCGACGGCGGCGATGGCGCGTGACAGCCGCGCGACGCTCGACAGCCGCTTCCAGCAGCTGCGCTACGGCGGGAACCCTCAGGGTTCGCTGGGCGTGTTCGGTGGTTATGCCGGCCAGCATTATGATTACTCCGCCAACCTGGCAGCGGGGGACGGCAACGCCACGACGCATAATCTGACGCTGGGGGTGGACTATCAGCTGACCGACGGCTGGCTGTTCGGTGCGCTGATTTCCGGCTCCAACGACGATCAGCAACCGTCCGGCCGTTACGAGTATAAGGCGCGCGGCCTGCTGCTATCGGCGTTTACCTCGCTGGCGTTCTTCGAGCGGGGGTGGGTGAATGCCGATCTGCACTATGCTGCAATGGACTATGACGATATTCGCCGCAGCATGCAGCTTGGGCCTTTGGCCCGCACCGAGACCGGCTCGACCTCCGGCAAGCAGTGGGGAGCGCGCATTGCCGCCGGCTATGATTTCCCCATCACGTCTTATCTGACGACCGGGCCGATGGCGCAATTTGCCTGGGATTACAGCCGGGTTGCGGGGTACAGCGAAAACGGTGACGACAGCACCGCCATGCGCTTCAACGATCAGACCTACCACTCACAGATTGGCGCGTTGGGATGGCGCCTGGATACCCGCTTCGGCCTGTTTAACCCCTATGCGGAAGTGAGCTATCAGCACCAGTTCGGCGACGACGTCTATCGCGCCGGCGGCGGCCTGAAATCGACGCAAACCTCGTTTACCCGCGACAGCGCCGACCAGGATAAAAACTGGGTGGACGTTACCCTGGGGGCTAATATGCCGTTGACCGATCGGGTGGCGGCTTTCGCGACGGTATCGCAAACCGGCGGGCTGAGCAGCGGCGAGCAGTTTATGTACAACGTCGGCGTCAGCGCGCGTTTCTGAGCCTGTGGCAAGGGGGCTATCGGGCGTTGAGGGAGCGTTCGGGGGGAAAGGTGCAGGCAAAACTGTACTTTAGTACAACTATCATTCGCGAATAAAAGTGCTTATTGTTGTTGTATAACAAGAAGCTTCTGCAGCACAAAAAAAAACTGATCCTATAAAGGATCAGGTAGCCATTTGGCCAACACCAGGGAAAATTTTACTTATTATTGTATAACCAAATATTCACTGTCAATTTGTTTCTCCCGTGGCGGCACAGTCTCGGGTGTAAAGCCCGTTGTCAGCGGCTCCGCGTACCGATCGACCCCGCCTCGTCAAAATGCCATTTCGCCATAGTGTTTATAAAACGCTGCGCAATTATTAAAGTTATGTTTAATAAGCGTTAACTCAAGGTTACTTTGTCCCTGCCGCCCGTTCGTTCCGCCTTAATATCCCGCAATCGAAGATAAGATTTTATTTCATCAGCGCTAATAAACTTGGTTTATTTGCATCTGCGGTTTTCTTCGTTATGAATTATTATATTAACCATGTAAATATACAGGGTTTTTTTAATATGATTATGCTAGGGAATAACTCTATGTTATAATTCGCTCGCTATTTATGATGGAATCTTGGTTTTTTAAGAGGATTGATGCGTGTCTAATTTATTTTTCAATAACGAAGTCATTAACACCTCCATAAAAAATCATTTGGAAGAGCAGCTGAGCGTATACAATAATATAAAATATGCTTATGCGATAATGAATAAAAGGAATCCGGCCAATTTTTCCATCATTTCAAATAGAACGGAATGGTTTGAGTTTTATATTAAAAACAACTATCAATTTATCGATCCCGTATTGATTACCGCATCGCACAGAATAACGCCATTCACCTGGGATAAAGATCTCAAGATCGGTTCCGGGCTTAAATTGCCAAAAATTTTTGATATGGCTAAAAATTACAATGTGATAAATGGCTATACTTTCGTGCTGCACGATCATAATCATAATTTGGTTGTGCTCTCCATTATGCTGGATGAGCATTGTGACGAGGATATAGAAGAACAGCTCGAAAACAACAAAGAAAAAATTCAGATGCTGTTGATTACTACGCATGAAAAGCTCACGGAAAATTATCAGAGCGTGAATACTTCAGCGGACTTTGAACGAATGAATCAGCGGGAGTTCTTTTCGAAGCGTGAGAATGAGATTATTTACTGGGCAAGCATGGGGAAATCCTATCAGGAGATCGCGCTTATCCTGGGGATAAAGCTCACCACAGTAAAATATCATATTGGCAATGCGGTCAAGAAGTTGGGCGTTACCAATGCCAAGCACGCCATCAGGTTAGGCGTTGAGCTGCAGCTGATCCGCCCGCTGCTCCCGGACGGGGAACGATAACGGCCATGCGCTCATAGGGTTGTCCGGCAGGCGAGTTTGCTGAGCGATGCGCGCGATCAGCCGCTGCTGGTTGGCATCGTCTATTGGCATATAAACCAGATAAATATTTTGGTTTTTCTCGGAACAACCGGTTTCCACCACCGATATCTCCCACCCCGAGCGTTGGAAAATAACCAACATAGGGTGGCTGATAATGGCGTAAATGCCCTGATAACCCGAACTTCTGGCGTAATTAATCATGGAAAGGAAAAGGATCGCGCTGATTGGCTGCCGACGAAGCTGCAGGGCTTTAACGCGTTCTTTATCGATAAATAATCTGCTGGCTTCAACATAATTGCCTTCGGGCAGGCTGATATTATTGAAATAAGCGTTAAATTCGCCGCCGCTGATCATATTAGGGTTTCTGGTTTCGATAAATCGCAGGCTGCAAATAACCTGGTCTTTATAGGTGCCAAAAACATAAGTGGTGTGGCGATCGTCATACTCATCAAATTCCATGTTGTTTTCACAACTGACGATCCAATCGAGACGATCTTTAAACGTTTTCTTTCTAAGAGAGAATAACTCTCTTGATCTATTATCGGACAGGAGATTATAGTTTACGTCAAAGAGCTCTATCATTTTAAATATTTTCCCTAATTAAATTTTCAACCGCCAGGCAACTCCAATTATTTATCCTAACAGAGTCACTATGGCAAGTAAATTTTAGCCGACGGGTGCGCGCTACTGATAAAGGCATCATATAACACTGAGTTATCGTTTTTTTCATTCTATTTACTTGTAGGGAGGTTTCTCAACACCGGCAAGATATTCCCGTGATAAAAACCAGCGGAATTATTCTCTGCCTGAAGCGCGAACGGTTTCAGGCAGAGACGAACGGCGCGGGTGGGCGTTCAGTAGGAGGTTCGCTGCAGCTTGGAGGTTCCCGGCGCCGTCGGGGGCATGGCTATTTTCTTTTCCGGTTGCAGCAGCGTCATGCACAGCATGCTGCAGAAGGAGACGGCGGCGGTGGCAAAGAACATCGCGCCATAGCCGTGGTGTTGCGCCAACCACCCGCTCAGCATCGGTGCGGTGATGGCGGCCACGTTGGCTATCGCCAGCGTCATGCCGCTGTAGGCGCCTACCGAGGCTTTCGGCGTGACATCGATCACTACCGACCAATAGACGTTATTCACTAACGCATTCAGCGCATTGCCCAGGGTCATCAGCAAAATGATTTCTGCCGGCGAGCGCATAAATGGGATCAACAGGAAGCATATCGCGGTCAGCAACAGCGTCACCGCGGCGAACAGATTGCGCGCCAGCCGCAGATTGCCGAAGCGCCGCAGCAGGGCATCGGCAAGGCGCCCGCCCAGCAGTACGGTGAAGCAGGCGCCGCTCCAGGGGATCATCGCCACGTACCATAGCGAGCGCAGGTCGTAGTTAAAGGTATCCTGCAGGTATTTGGGCCCCCAGGTGACCAGCACAAAGGTTACGTACAGGAAAGAGAAGTAGCCCAGCGCGTTGAACACCAGCGTGCGGTTGGTGAAAAACGCCCACCAGGGCAGGCGAGGCTGCGGTCCTGCGGGCTGCTGCCCCGCTTCGATTGCCGCCAGTTCGGCGGCGTTGACCCGCGGGTGTTGCTGCGGGGTATCGGTGAATCCGCGGGCGAACAGCAAAATGGCGAGCAGCGAGAACAACCCCAACAGCATAAACATGCTGCGCCAGTCGCCGGTCAACAGCAGCAGGCCGACCGCCAAAGGCGCGGTCAGCAGCGCACCGACCTGGGTGCTGAGCAGGCCTATGCCCAGCGCGAATCCCCGCTCTTTGCGCGGCGCCCAGTGGGCGATGGTTTTGTTCATCAGCGCATAGGCCGGCCCTTCGGCAAAGCCGAACATGATGCGCAGCGCGGCGAAACCCAGGATAGCCGAGCCGCCGAACAGCGCCACGCCCAGCTCGCCGGCCCAGGCGGTGGCAATCTCCAGCAGCGACCACAGGGCGCCGGCCAGCAGCCAGACTTTTTTGGTGCCGATACGGTCGGCGAGAAAACCGCCGCATAGCGAACCGAACAGGTAACCGAAGCCGAAGTAGCCGAGCACGGCGCCCAGCTGCGCCTTGTCGAAGTTGAATTCATGAGAAATATCGTTGGCGGCGAACGAAAGGGCGCCGCGGTCGACGTAATTGATCAGCGCGATAAGGAATACCATGGCGAAAATGCGGTAGCGATAGCGGCTGTCGGTCAGGGCGTGGGTCATCAGCAGGCCTCCTGGGCAGGTTGGATGTCAGGAAGCAGCAAGATCGGTGCCAGCGGCGCTTTTGCCGGCAGGGGGCGGGTATCCGGCGCAATTTTGCGGCAGGGCGGCACTCTGCGGGCGCAGTTGCCTCATTTGGGTGCATAAAAGTTCAACGCTTCTTGACCGATTCGCACTTGTTGCCGGATTCTGGCTGTATATCTTACGGTCAACGGGTATACTGGCGCATTCCATCTAAATCCACTTGTATCGCGTGCGAATTCAACATGCAAAAGTTTGATACCAAGACCTTTCAGGGCCTGATCCTGACACTGCAGGACTATTGGGCGCGCCAGGGCTGCACCATCGTTCAACCATTGGACATGGAAGTCGGCGCGGGCACCTCTCACCCGATGACCTGCCTGCGCGCACTGGGCCCGGAGCCGATGGCCGCCGCCTACGTGCAGCCATCCCGCCGCCCGACCGACGGCCGCTACGGCGAAAACCCGAACCGTCTGCAACACTACTATCAGTTCCAGGTGGTGATTAAGCCATCGCCGGACAACATTCAGGAACTCTACCTGGGCTCGCTGAAAGAGCTGGGTCTGGATCCGACCATTCACGACATCCGTTTCGTTGAAGACAACTGGGAAAACCCGACGCTCGGCGCCTGGGGCCTGGGTTGGGAAGTGTGGCTGAACGGCATGGAAGTGACGCAGTTCACCTACTTCCAGCAGGTCGGCGGCCTGGAGTGCAAACCGGTGACCGGCGAGATCACCTACGGTCTGGAGCGCCTGGCGATGTACATCCAGGGCGTGGACAGCGTTTACGATCTGGTATGGAGCAATGGCCCGCTGGGCGTCACCACCTATGGCGACGTGTTCCATCAGAACGAGGTGGAGCAATCCACTTACAACTTCGAATACGCCGACGTGGACTTCCTGTTCTCCTGCTTCGAGCAGTACGAGAAAGAAGCTCAGTCGCTGCTGGCGCTGGAAAAACCGCTGCCGTTGCCGGCTTACGAACGCATTCTGAAGGCCGGCCACACCTTTAACCTGCTGGATGCGCGCAAGGCGATTTCGGTGACCGAGCGCCAGCGTTATATTCTGCGCATTCGCACGCTGACCAAAGCCGTTGCCGAGGCCTACTACGCTTCCCGCGAAGCGCTGGGCTTCCCGATGTGCAAAAAGAACGAGAACTAAGAGGCAGCCATGACTCAACAGACTTTCCTGGTGGAAATCGGCACGGAAGAGCTGCCGCCGAAGGCTCTTCGTTCACTGGCGGAATCCTTCGCCGCCAATTTTACCGCCGAGCTGGATAACGCCAACCTCGAACACGGCGAAGTGAGCTGGTTTGCCGCGCCGCGCCGTTTGGCGCTTAAAGTGGCCAACCTGAGCGCGGCGCAGGCCGATCGCGAAGTTGAAAAACGCGGCCCGGCTATCGCCCAGGCGTTCGACGCCGAAGGCAAGCCGAGCAAAGCGGCCGAAGGTTGGGCGCGCGGCTGCGGCATCACCGTCGATCAGGCCGAGCGCCTGGTGACCGACAAAGGCGAGTGGTTGATGTACCGCGCCCACGTCAAGGGCCAGTCCGCCCAGCTGCTGCTGGCCGGTATGGTCAGCACCGCGCTGTCCAAACTGCCGATCCCGAAACTGATGCGCTGGGGCGATTCCGAGGTGCAGTTCGTGCGCCCGGTTCACACCGTCACCATGCTGCTGGGTTCAGAACTGATCCCGGGCACCGTGCTGGGCATTGAATCTGCGCGCACCGTGCGCGGCCACCGCTTTATGGGCGAAGCCGAGTTCAGCCTCGACAACGCCGACCAATACCCGCAGATCCTGCAGGAACGCGGCAAGGTGATCGCCGATTACGAAGCCCGCAAGGCGTTGATCAAGCGCGACGCCGAGCTGGCGGCGCAGCAGATTGGCGGCAAGGCCGATCTGAGCGAAAGCCTGCTGGAAGAAGTGGCCTCGCTGGTGGAATGGCCGGTGGTGCTGACCGCGAAGTTCGAAGAGAAATTCCTGGCGGTGCCGGCGGAAGCGCTGGTGTACACCATGAAGGGCGACCAGAAGTATTTCCCGGTGTACGACGCCGCGGGCAAACTGCTGCCGAACTTTATCTTCGTGGCGAACATCGAGTCGAAAGATCCGCAGCAAATCATCTCCGGTAACGAGAAAGTGGTGCGCCCGCGTCTGGCCGACGCCGAGTTCTTCTTCAATACCGACCGCAAGAAACGTCTGGAAGACAACCTGCCGCGCCTGGAAACCGTGCTGTTTCAACAGCAGCTGGGCACCCTGCGCGACAAGACCGATCGCATTCAGGCGCTGGCGGGCTGGGTTGCCGGCCAGATCGGCGCCGACGTCAACCACGCTACCCGCGCGGGCCTGCTGTCGAAGTGCGACCTGATGACCAATATGGTGTTCGAGTTCACCGACACCCAGGGCGTGATGGGCATGCACTATGCGCGCCACGACGGTGAAGCGGAAGACGTGGCGGTTGCGCTGAACGAGCAATATCAGCCGCGCTTCGCCGGCGATGCGCTGCCGCAGTCGCTGGTGGCCTGCTCGTTGGCGATCGCCGACAAAATGGACACCCTGGCCGGCATCTTCGGCATCGGGCAGCATCCGAAAGGCGACAAGGACCCGTTCGCCCTGCGCCGCGCCGCGCTGGGCGTGCTGCGCATCATCGTGGAGAAAAACCTGCCGCTGGATCTGCAAACCCTGACCGAAGAGGCCGTGCGCCTGTACGGCAGCAAGCTGACCAACGCCAAGGTGGTCGACGACGTAGTGGAGTTCATGCTGGGCCGTTTCCGCGCCTGGTATCAGGAAGAAGGCCACGCGGTAGACACCATTCAGGCGGTGCTGGCGCGCCGTCCGACCAGGCCGGCCGACTTCGACGCCCGCGTCAAGGCGGTGACCCACTTCCGCACCCTGGAAGCGGCGGCCGCGCTGGCTGCGGCCAACAAGCGCGTCTCCAATATTCTGGCCAAGTCGACCGATACGCTGAACGACAGCGTGCGTGCCTCGGTGCTGAAGGACGCGGCTGAGATCCAGCTGGCGACTCACCTGGTGGTGCTGCGCGACAAGCTGCAGCCGTACTTCGCGGCGGGCAACTACCAGGAAGCGCTGGTGGAGCTGGCCGCGCTGCGCGAGCCGGTGGATGCGTTCTTCGACAACGTGATGGTCATGGCGGACGACGCGGAAGTGCGCGTGAACCGTCTGACGCTGCTGAGCAAGCTGCGCGAGCTGTTCCTGCAGGTGGCGGATATCTCCGTGCTGCAGTAATCGTTGTTCACCCTGAAAAGGCGCCTGCGGGCGCCTTTTTTATATCCGCAGGCGCAATTCAAAGGTAAGGTCGCCTGGCGACTTGGGGGGCGACACGAAGCGCCTGATAGCTCGACGCTGATGAAGGCAAGCGCGTTTTGTTCACGGCATTTTGCCGCGTCCGGCCCGGTAATGTTCATCGCAAGCGGAATCGCGTATCGGATCGCCGTCAGTTGATCTATTCTTATAGGCGCACGGAGTGCAGAAAAAGGGACGGAGTCCGATGAAAAAGCAGGTTTATAACAGGAGTTATGTCACATGGCGGTAGGGATCCAGAGCAGAGGCTTCGCGCGTTGGTTGGCACCGGTATTGGCATTGTTGGTGGTCATGCAGTTGACCGCCTGCGGCGATAAAGAGCCGGAACAACGCAAAGCGTTCATTGATTACTTACAGAATACGGTCATGCGCAGCGGGGCGAGCATCCCTACGCTGAGCGAAGATCAGAAACAGAAGTTCGGCAATTATGCCGGCGATTACGCCATTTTAGTCGGCTTTTCCCAGCAGTTGTCCAAATCCGTCGGCGCCAGCCTGACGCCGGCGCTGGATCAGATTAACCAGATCCGCACCGCGCAGGATTATATGACCAAGCGCGACGCCCTGCAGCAGTCGGTAGGGGCGTTGAACCTGCTTGGGCAGCAGATTCAGTCGGCCAAATCGCAGGCGGATACCGCTCGCGCGGCGCTGAAACTGCCGGACGATCTGAAAGCGGTGTATAACCAGGCGTATGACAAAATCGTCACCGCACCGGCTAACGCGCTGATGCCGGCGATCCCGACCACCGCCGGCTTCGTGCAGGATCTGGTGCAGGTTGGCGATTTCTTGCAGACCCAGGGCAATCAGGTCAGCTTCAACAATAATGGCGTTCAGTTCCGCACCGCTCAGCAGGCGACGCAGTACAACACCATGATGTCGAACCTGGTGGCCAAGCAGCAGGATCTGCTGAACGCGCAGAAGACCATTCAGAGCGTGACTCAGTAAGCTTTTTCTTGTTTAAAGTTCAGGCCGGCTCGCCGGCCTGAGCTCTTTCCTTCCAGCCTTTCCAATAGCTTGCTTGCGTCTTGCGCCACGCTTCTTGTACTACACTTCAATTAATCATTCTGTTCCGTCATGTAGTTTTCTTTCATTCATCGCATTGCTATTTCCCGGCGAGATGAATGTCCACAGGGAAGATCGCTTCATGGCCTGGATTCGGCCAGCACGGGCAAAATAAATTGTGATATTTGTCACAATTTAAAAACAAACTCTCAGTCTAAAAGTGAGATTTTAATCACGTTTTTGCGCGTTATAGCGCCATTTTGTTCTCGTTGTGGTTTATTTACACGGCAATAATGTGATCTTTGTCACTATAAATGACGAGGTGTGGGGGTGTTGTGCGTGATGGTGATCACAAAAATCCCGTGAGGTTCGCGCGGTAAAAACAGCGTGATAGAGTCCATCCCGCATACGGCAACAAACACGGCCGGATCGTCACAACAATAATCGCGCGCTCTATTGTCAGCGCGTAACAATAGGGGTGTGTTTTATGTTTTCACCAGACATCAAGGTTAAAGTGCAAAACTTTGGCCGCTTTCTGAGCAACATGGTGATGCCCAACATCGGCGCCTTTATCGCCTGGGGTATCATAACCGCGTTATTCATTCCTACCGGCTGGCTGCCGAATGAAACCCTGGCCAAGCTGGTCGGCCCGATGATCACCTACCTGCTGCCGTTGCTGATCGGTTATACCGGCGGGCGTCTGGTGGGCGGCGATCGCGGCGGCGTGGTCGGTGCCATCACCACCATGGGCGTGATCGTCGGCGCCGATATGCCGATGTTCCTCGGCGCCATGATTGCCGGCCCGTTAGGCGGCTGGGCTATCAAGCATTTTGACCGCTGGGTAGACGGCAAGATCAAAAGCGGCTTTGAGATGCTGGTGAACAACTTCTCCGCCGGCATCATCGGCATGCTGCTGGCGATCCTGGCCTTCCTGGGCATCGGGCCGCTGGTGGAGGTGCTGTCCAAACTGCTGGCGGCCGGCGTGCACGTGATGGTGACGAACAACCTGCTGCCGCTGGCGTCCATCTTCGTCGAGCCGGCGAAAATCCTGTTCCTGAACAACGCCATCAACCACGGCATCTTCTCGCCGCTGGGCATTCAGCAGGCCACAGAGGCCGGCAAGTCGGTGTTCTTCCTGATTGAAGCCAACCCGGGCCCGGGCATGGGCGTGCTGATGGCCTATATGTTCTTCGGCCGCGGCAGCGCCAAGCAGTCTGCCGGCGGTGCGGCGATCATCCACTTCCTGGGTGGTATTCACGAAATTTATTTCCCGTACGTGCTGATGAACCCGCGCCTGCTGCTGGCGGTGATTCTGGGCGGCATGACCGGCGTATTCACGCTCACCCTGTTGAACGGCGGCCTGGTGTCCCCGGCTTCCCCAGGCTCTATTCTGGCGATTCTGGCGATGACGCCGAAAGGCGCCTACTTCGCCAACATTGCGGCGGTGGTCGCGGCCTTCGCGGTATCCTTCGTGGTCTCCGCCTTGCTGTTGAAAACCTCGAAGGTGAAAGAGGACGACGATCTGGAAGAAGCTACACGCCGCATGCAGGAGATGAAGTCTCAGTCTAAAGGCGGCGCAGCGGCGCACGCAGCGGTGGACGGCGACCTGACCACCGTGCGCAAAATCATCGTTGCCTGCGACGCCGGCATGGGCTCCAGCGCCATGGGCGCCGGGGTGCTGCGCAAGAAAGTGGCCGACGCCGGGCTGAACAACATCTCGGTGACCAACAGCGCCATCAATAACCTGCCGGACGACGTCGACCTGGTGATCACTCACCGCGATCTGACCGAGCGCGCCATGCGTCATGCGCCGCAGGCGCAGCATATTTCGCTGACCAATTTCCTCGACAGCAAGCTGTACAGCGATCTGGTCGAGCGCCTGCTGGCGGCCAATAAAACCACCGACCACCAGCAGAAGGTGATCGGCGCGCCCGACGACAGCTTTGAAGCCAGCGAACAGAACCTGTTCAAGCTGAGCGAGAGCAACGTGTTCCTCAACCTGCAGGCCAGCGACAAAGAACAGGCGATCCGCTTCGCCGGCGAGCAGCTGGTGAAGGGCGGCTACGTCGAGCCGGAATACGTCGCGGCGATGCTGGAGCGTGAAAAACTCACCTCCACCTATCTGGGCGAGTCGATCGCCGTGCCGCACGGCACTATCGAAGCCAAGGATCGGGTGCTGCGCACCGGCGTGGTGTTCTGCCAGTATCCTCAGGGCGTGCGTTTTGGCGACGAAGAGGATGAAGTGGCCCGCCTGGTGATCGGCATCGCCGCCCGCAACAACGAGCATATTCAGGTGATTACCAGCCTGACCAACGCGCTGGACGACGATAGCGTCATCGAACGGTTGGCGCACACGACAAGCGTGCAGGAAGTGCTGGATCTGCTCGGCGGCAAAAAAGCCTGATAACGGAATCATTTTAAGGGTGCAGCTTGCTGCACCCTTCGACATTAGGAAGGTAGGGTTATGAAAGCATTACATTTCGGCGCCGGGAACATCGGCCGTGGTTTTATCGGCAAACTGCTGGCGGACGCGCACGCCGAACTGACGTTCGCCGACGTCAACCAGGCGGTGTTGGATCAGTTGAACAGCCGCAAGAGCTACCAGGTGCACGTGGTGGGCGAACAGGCGCGGGTGGAGAGCGTCAACAACGTCAGCGCGGTCAACAGCGGCAGTGAAGAGGCGGTGGCGCTGATCGCTGAAGCCGATATCGTCACCACCGCCGTCGGCCCGCAGATCCTCGGCAAAATCGCCGGCACTATCGCCAAGGGGCTGATCAAACGCCACCAGCAGGGTAACGAGCAGCCGCTGAACATCATCGCCTGCGAGAACATGGTGCGCGGCACCAGCCAGCTGAAGCAGCACGTATTCGACGCGCTGCCGCAGGACGAGCAGGCCTGGGTCGAGCAGCACGTCGGCTTCGTCGACTCGGCGGTGGACCGCATCGTGCCGCCGGCGGAAACGGGCGGCAGCGATCCGCTGGAAGTCACGGTGGAAACCTTCAGCGAGTGGATCGTCGACCAGACCCAGTTCAAAGGCCAACCGCCGGCCATCGCCGGCATGGAGCTGACCGACAACCTGATGGCGTTCGTCGAGCGCAAGCTGTTTACCCTCAACACCGGTCATGCCATCACCGCTTACCTCGGCCAGCTGGCCGGCGCGCCAACCATCCGCGATGCCATTCTCGACCCGGCGATCCGTCGGGTAGTGAAAGGGGCGATGGAGGAGAGCGGCGCGGTGCTGATCAAACGCTACGGCTTCGACGCCGACAAGCATGCCGCCTACATCGACAAGATCCTCAGCCGCTTTGAAAACCCTTATCTGCACGACGACGTCGAGCGCGTGGGGCGTCAGCCGCTGCGCAAGCTGAGCGCCGGCGACCGCCTGATCAAACCGCTGCTGGGCACGCTGGAATACGGCCTGCCGCACGCCAATCTGATCCAGGGCATCGCCGCCGCCATGCGCTATCGCAGCGAACAGGATCCGCAGGCGCTGGAGTTGGCGGAACTGTTGAACCAGCTTGGGCCGAAAGCCGCGCTGGCGCAAATTTCCGGCCTGCCGGCGGAAAGCGAGGTTGTAGAAGAGGCCGTTGCTGTGTATAACGCCATGCACAAGTAGGATCGTGATGATGAACACCCGAGCGCAGCCTGCTGCGCTCCTGCAACCCGGGTTCGGCATCGACGGCCCTCCCCACGCCATTCGAAAAGCGACGATGGAAGAAGCACAGGCATTTGAAAACCAGGTTCTGGAAAAGCTGAACGCAGGCAAGACGGTGCGCAGTTTCCTGATCGCGGCGGTAGAGCTGCTGGCGGAAGCGCTCAATGTGCTGGTGGTGCAGGTATTCCGCAAGGATGATTACGCGGTGAAATATGCCGTCGAACCGCTGTTGTCCGGCGCCGGGCCGCTGGGTGAGCTGTCGGTGCGCCTGAAGCTGATGTACGGGCTGGGGGTGATTTCACGGCATGAATATGAAGATGCCGAGCTGTTGATGGCGTTGCGTGAAGAGCTTAACCACGACGGCACGGAATACCGCTTTGTCGATGACGAAATTCTCGGGCCGTTCGGCGAGCTGCACTGCGTGGCCGCGCTGCCGCCGGCGCCTGCTTTCCTGCAGCCCGGCGAAGCGGATGAATCGCTGATCGCCATGCAGCGCCAGCGTTATCAGCAGATGGTGCGTTCCACCATGGTGCTGTCGGTCACCGACTTGATCGCCGGCATCGGCGCCAAACAGCCCTCCCGGCTGTCCCCTCTTGGCCGCGGTTAGGCAACAGCCGCGCGCCATTCGTCAAACAGCAGCCACAGTGCGGTTGCCGCCATCAGCCCCGACATCACGCCGTTAAACAACCGCAGTTTCCAGGCGACCCGCAGCGCATCGCGCAGGCGGTCGCCCAGTATCGCCCAGAGCAGCACGCAGGGGATGTTCAGGGCGGTGAACGCGGCGATGGTCATCAGCGTATGGCTCAGGCTAGCTCCTTCGCGCGGCGTAAACAGGATCGCCACGTTAATCGCCATCAGCCAGGCTTTGGGATTGACCGCCTGGAACAGCGCGCCATTGAGCAGCCGCATCGGCCGCGCCTGCTGTTTGGCGTCCGGCGAACCCGCGCGGAACAGTTTCCACGACAGCCACAATAGGTAGGCGCAGCCCACCACCGCCAGCGGAAAGCGTATCGATCCCGCCCAGCTTAGCACCAACGCCAGCAGGCTGGTGGTCAGCGCCAATTGCACCGCGCAGCCGAGGCTGATGCCGAACAGCATCGGCAGGGTGCGGCGCAGGCCGAAGTTGACGCCGGACGAGGCCAGCAGCAGGTTGTTGGGGCCGGGGGTGATCGACATCACGGTGACGTAACTGACAAAGGCGGAGTCCAGCATGACGGGTTCCTTGCAATGGCTGAATAACAAGGTGTCAGCATAATCTGTCGCAGTGGATGGTGACAGAACCAAAAATCAGCTATTGTCATGGTTACAGTTGCATGAAATTAAAACTGTACCCCTTGCCTGGAGAGAAACTGTGACCCTGCTCGATGAAACACCGGAAACCCGCTACCTGCAGCTGGCGGATACGCTGGCGGAGGCCATCCGCCGCGGCACCTTGCTGCCCGGCAGCCGCCTGCCCTCGGTGCGGCGCTGCGCGCAGACCCATAGCGTCAGCATCAACACCGTGGTGGCGGCTTATCGCACGCTGGAAGACCGCGGGCTGATCGAGGCGCGGCCGCAGTCGGGTTTCTACGTGCGCAGCACGCTGCCGGCGCTGAAAATGACCAGCCAGCCCAGCGGGCGCATCGAGCCGCCGGCGGACGACGTGCTGGCGCTGATCGATACCGTGTTCGCCGCCCAGCAGAACCCGGCGTTCACCAATATTTCCCTCGCCTGCCCGCAGACCGCCGATTTCTATCCCGGCGGCAAGCTGGGCCGCATGCTGTCTTCGCAGCTGCGCCGGCAGCCCAACCTGATCGGCCAATACGCGCTGCCGCCCGGCAGCCTGCGGCTGCGCCAGCAAATAGCCCGCCGCGCGATGACGCTGGGCATGCTGCTGGAGCCGGGGGACATTACCCTGACCCACGGCTGCATGGAAGCGCTGCAGCTGGCGCTGCGGGCGACCACCAAACCGGGCGACTGCATCGGCCTGGAGTCGCCCACCTATTTCTACCTGCTGCCGCTGCTGGCCAGCCTGGGGCTGAAGGCGCTGGAAATTCCGACCGATCCGCAGCTGGGGCTGTCGCTGGACGCGCTGGAGCTGCTGCTGAACGAACGGCGGCTGAACGCGGTGATTGTGATGCCGACGGTGCAGAACCCGCTGGGTTGCACCATGCCGCTGGCGGCGAAAAAACGGCTGGCGCGGCTGATGAACGATCATCAGGTGCCGCTGATTGAAGATGGGCTGTATGCCGAGATCCAGTTCGGTTCCGCGCTGTCGCCGGCGGTGAAGTCTTTCGATCGCGAAGGCTGGGTGCTGTTCTGCTCCAGCTTCACCAAGACGCTGGCGCCGGACTTTCGCATCGGCTGGATCAGCGGCGGCCGCTTTAACGAGGCGTTGCGCAAGCTGAAGGCGGTTTCGTCGATGTCCGAATCGCAGCTGCTGTCGGAAACGCTGGCCACCTTCCTGGAAAGCGGCGGCTACGATCACCATTTGCGCAACCTGCGCAAGCGCTATGCTGCACAGGTCGACGAGGCGCGAGCCTTGATCGCGCAGCATTTCCCGCGCGGCACCCGGGCGACGCAGCCGGCCGGCGGCTTCGTGTTTTGGGTGGAGTTTCCGGCCGGGGTCGACAGCGTGACGCTGTTTCACCAGCTGCTGGAGGAGCAAATCTGCCTGACGCCGGGCACGCTCTATTCGCCCAGCGGCCGCTATCGCAACGCGCTGCGGCTGTCCTGCTGCTATCCGTTCAATGCGCGCTATACCCAGGCTTTGGCCCGCGTCGGCGCCAAAGCCTGCGAGATGAGCGGCCTGCCGCCGGGCATTGCGCAAGACGGGTAACGGCGCGCGCATTTTGCTACAATGTGGGCATCATTGATTAGCGTGCCATATTGAGCACAACAGGCCAGACACCATGAAAGAGAAAGAAAAGGCAGAGATTAAGCGCCTTAGCGACCTGCTGGACGCACTGAACCACAAAGACGCCACCGTGATCCAGCAGGGCAACCCTGACCTGATCGCGCAGCACACCAAAGAGAAAGAGAAGCTGGCGGCGGAAATCGAGCGCCTGAAAGGCGTGCGCGTCGAGAAGCTGAGCGCGGAAGCGCAGAAGCTGAGCCAGCTGCCGTTCAGCCGTGAAATCACCAAGAAAGAGCAGGCCGACATGGGCTCGCTGAAGAAAAGCGTGCGCGGCCTGATCGTGGTGCACCCGATGACCGCGCTGGGCCGTGAAATGGGCCTGAAAGCGGTCACCGGCTACGCCAAGAAAGCCTTCTGATCCACCCGGGCGCCTGTGCGGCGCCCGAGTTTCATTGCTTGGTGGTGAAGTACGCCTTGGTCTGATAAGGCACGGTGACGTTTTCCTTGCCCCGCAAATCCTCTTCTTCCGCCACCAGCCGGCGAACCTGCTCGATCACCTGTTCCTGCTGCGGCTGCGGCAGCGCGGCGATAAAGCTGGTGGAGCGCACCCGATTGTAGATCACGTCTTCCACCGCCCCCTGGTGGCCGAGCATAAACACCTGTTCCTGCAGCGGTTCGAACCCTTTGAACGGAAACAGCCTGCGCCACTCGCCGGTGTAGAAACGCGGCGCGTCACCTTCATGGCGGTCGACGATCTGATTCAGTTTACGTACCCAGCCGACGCGCGCATCGCGCATGTTCCACACCAGGCCGAGCTTGCCGCCGGGCTTGAGAATGCGCTGGATCTCAGTCAGCGCTTGCGGCGTGGCGAACCAGTGGAAGGACTGCGCGCACACTACGGCATCGACCGACTCATCCGGCAGCGGGATGGATTCGGCGGTGCCCGCCAGCGTTTTCACCTGCGGCAGCGCCGCCGACAGCTTCTCCAGCATGTGCGCCACCGGTTCAACGGCGATCGCCTGCGCGCCGGTTTCCAGCAGGCGCGGGGTGAATTTGCCGGTGCCGGCGCCGAGATCGATAACCGTCATGCCGGCGTGCAGGCCGATGACCTCACGCAGCCAGACGGCGATTTCCGGCGGATAGTCCGGCCGGCCTTTCACGTAGCGGTCGGCGTTGGCCTGATAACCCACGGCGGCGGCGTGATGAATCGAATGGGAAGGGGTGTTCATAGCTTCTGCTCCTGCCTGAAAGAAGTTGCACAACGGTATTATACCCGGTCGGTGTTTTTCAGCGCCCCAGCAGGCGGCGGTTAAAGTCTTCGAGGCGGCCTTCGCGGATGCGCGTCAGCATGGTTTTGCTCCAGCTGGCCGACAGCCCGGCCACCGCCAGCAGACGGCGGTACTGCTCTTCATCGAACGGCATATGCCAGGCGATGCCGATGGCGTCGGCGACCGACAGGTCACTGGTGCGCGCCGCCAGCTCCAGCGGGCGATCGCCGCTGACCATGCCGGGGGAGACCACGCGGTACAGCCAGCCGCAGCGGCCGCTCTGCTGCATCAGCACCGAAATGTCGTCGATGGCGAAATGGTCGTTGAGCTTGAAGCACGGAGAGCGCGGCTGGGTAACCTGGATCAGCGCCTCGCCCCAGCGGTAGATGTCGCCCATAAACACGTTGCGTTCGGTCAGCCCCTCGGTGGAGAGGTTTTCGCCGAAGGCCGGCGCGCTGAACAGCTCCGCCTGCGCCGGGAACTGCCGGCGCCAGTGGGCGTAGTGCTCGCGCGGGTAGTGGCACAGCGCGCGGTCCGGCCCGCCGTGGTAGCTTTTCTCCGCCTGCTCGTCGCCTTCCAGGCCGAGCGGCGTCAGCCTGACGGCGCCATCCACCTGGCGTTTGGCGATGGCGCTGGGGCGCCCGCCTGCGTAGGGTTGGATGCTGCCGATGTAAACCTCTGGGTGATGCATATGCGCCTCCGTGTCTCGCGTCGAAGGTTCAGCATAGCCTGAGTTGATCGGCAGGAACAGAATAACCCGCCCGAAACGCGCCGGGCGGGAGCGGCGTCAGAAGGTGGTCCAGTTATCTTCCGTCGCCGGGTTGGCGGCCGGTTGTTTAACCGTGGGTGCCTTAGGCGCGATGGCCCGGGCGGCGGCCGGTTCGGCCTGCTCCGCCAGGCGGAATACCGAGACGCTCTGCAGCAGCATTTCCGCCTGTTCCTCCAGCGAATCGGCGGCCGCGGCGGACTCTTCCACCAGCGCGGCGTTCTGCTGGGTGGTATGGTCCATTTCGACGATCGCCTGGCCAATCTGGGCGATGCCGCGCGTCTGCTCGTCGGAGGCGGCGGCGATCTCGGCCATGATGTCGCGCACGTGGGTGACCGAACGGACAATCTGTTCCATGGTGCTGCCGGTGTTCTCCACCAGCTCGGTGCCGGTCTGCACCCGGCTGACCGATTCGGCGATCAGCCCTTCAATCTCTTTGGCCGCCTGGGCGCTGCGCTGCGCCAGATTGCGCACCTCGCTGGCCACCACCGAGAAACCGCGCCCCTGTTCGCCGGCGCGCGCCGCTTCCACTGCGGCGTTGAGCGCAAGAATGTTGGTCTGGAAGGCAATGCCGTTGATCAGGGTGGTAATTTCGGCGATACGCTGAGAACTGCTGGAAATATCGCGCATGGTGCTGACCACGTTCTCCACCAGCGTGCCGCCCTGTTGTGCGGTCTGTGAAGCGTCGGTAGCCAGCTGGTTGGCGTGGTGGGCGTTGTCGGCGTTCTGTTTCACCGTGGCGGTCAGCTGCTCCATGCTGGCGGCGGTTTCTTCCACCGCGGCCGCCTGTTGCTCGGTGCGTGAAGACAGGTCGGTATTGCCGGCGGCGATCTCCGCCGCGGCGGTGGACACCTGGCTGACCCCCATCTGGATCTTCTCAATCATGTCGCGCAGGTTTTGGCTCATTGCCGCCACCGCGTTGAGCAACTGGCCCAGTTCGTCGCGGCGGTCGCTGGTCTGTGCCTGGCGCAGGTCGCCGTTGGCGATGCGTTCCGCCATCGCCAGGGTGCTGTGCAGCGGGCGGGTGATTTGCAGCGTGATGCGCCAGGCGATCAGCACCCCGGCGATGATGGCTATCAGGGTGGTGACGCCCATCTGCAACTGCGCCAGATTGATGTCGTTATGGGTTTGCGCCAGCTCATCCTGCATAAAGGCGTTGACCAGCGTGCCGATCTGTTGGGCGCGCTCGCCCAGTTGCCGGCTGATCTGCTGTTCCTGCTGATAGGCCGGCAGATAGGCGGCAATGCGGCTTTTGTAATCGTCGAGTGCGGCCAGCAGCGGCTGCAGCTGGGGCCGTTGCGCATCGCTGACCCGGCGGCTCAGGGCGCCGGCGGCGTCGCGCGCCTCATCGATAGCGGCGATCAGCGGCGCCTCGGACTCCGGGCTCAGGCTCAACAGCAGGCCGCGCGCACCGTAGCGCACCTGGGTCAGCTTTTGGTTCAGTTGGATAAAGGCCAGCTGCAGATCGCCGTTGGTGAGCTGGCGCTCGACCTGGCTCAGGCTGGCCTGCACCTCGGACATGTTCCAGCTTTGGCGCACCGCGTCTTTTGCCGTTACCGCCTGCTCGAAGGCGTTTTGCTGCTGCTGGTATTCACCGATCAGCGTCACCAGGCGCTGCAGATCTTTGCGGCTCTGCGGGTCCCAGTCCAGGTTTTGCCCCTGGCCGATCAGGTTGACGGCGTTTTCGATGTTGGCGCGGTTGCTCTTCAGATATTCCGGCTTATAGGTCTGGCCGAACATCGCGCGGTTATATTTGGCCTGATTGATCTCGTCGTTCAGCCGGTTGCTGAAGTCGATGCGATCGGAGCGGGACTCGATGATGTGCAGGTACTGCGCCCCGGTGCCGGCGATGATAATCGCCAGCAACAGCATCAGCGAGAAGCCGAGGCCGAGCTTTTTACCTACGGTGAGGTGGGTGAATTTTCCTGCCAATGTTTGCAATGCCGCCATAATGTTTTTCCTTTTCGGGCGAACGTCAATTGAACAAACCATCGGCAAAGGGCGGTCAAACTTTAGCGGATTTTGGGCAAAAAAATGCCCGCATCAGCGGGCATCTGCAGGGAATGGCGCGAATTACTTCTTCGCGGCGAAGCGTGCGGCGGCTTCGTCCCAGTTAACCACGTTCCAGAATGCCTTGATGTAGTCTGGGCGTTTGTTCTGATATTTCAGGTAGTAAGCGTGTTCCCACACGTCCAGGCCAATGATTGGGAAGCCTGAAGCGCCGGCAACGGCTTCGCCCATCAGCGGGCTGTCCTGGTTAGCGGTAGAGACCACGGCCAGTTTGTCGCCTTTCAGCACCAGCCAGGCCCAGCCGGAACCGAAACGGGTGGCTGCCGCTTTCTCGAACTCTTCCTGGAATTTCTCAACGCTGCCGAAATCGCGCTCGATGGCCGCTTTCAGATCGCCGCCCAGGGTGGTGCCGGTTTTCAGGCCTTTCCAGAACAGACTGTGGTTAGCGTGGCCGCCGGCGTTGTTGCGCATGAAGGTGCGCTTGTCGGCTGGCACTTTATCCAGATCCTGGATCAGTTCTTCAACGCTGTATTTGGTCAGCTCTGGGTAGGCTTCCAGCACGGTGTTGGCGTTGTTGACGTAAGTCTGGTGGTGTTTGGTGTGATGGATTTCCATCGTCTGCTTGTCGAAATGCGGTTCCAGTGCGTCGTAGGCGTACGGCAGGGATGGCAGTGAATAACTCATAATCATCATCTCCAGTGGTGTATGGGCGGCGCAAGGTGCGAGCACCGCGTAAGCAGTCGGATCATTATAGTTAATTAAATGATATTGAAAATGATTATCAATGCCCTACTAAGAGTGTGGTTAACTGCGCGGAGAAGGGAAGGCAACCGCCTGATGTCTCTCGGCACAGCTCTATTTGCCCCACGCCTCCTGCGGGTTTTTGGTTAATCTCTATACTGTAGGTATCGTGCGGCAGGCGGCAGGGAGAAGATGTGACTGTGGTCACATTTATGTGCGCTCTCAGGGCGATAGCCTTCACTTTAGCCGCACCGATTTGTAACAACCACAAGCACGCTGTGGTAATATTATCGCCGCTTGCAGCAACCATAACAACAGTGACATTCGCGCTTCCCGCTTTTGGGGGAGAGCGCCATTTGAAACAATGTGACAATCGAGAGTGAAAGGAGACCCCATGCAGGTCAGCAGAAGGCAGTTCTTTAAGATCTGCGCTGGCGGTATGGCAGGAACGACGGTAGCCGCGCTGGGCTTTGCCCCGGAAGTGGCGTTGGCGGAGACCCGGCAGTACAAACTGCTGCGCGCCCGCGAAACCCGTAATACCTGTACGTATTGTTCCGTCGGCTGTGGGCTGTTGATGTACAGCCTTGGTGATGGCGCCAAAAACGCCAAAGAAAGCATTTTCCACATTGAAGGGGATCCGGATCACCCGGTAAACCGCGGTGCGCTTTGCCCGAAAGGCGCGGGGCTGGTCGACTTCATCCACAGCGAAAGCCGCCTCAAGTACCCGGAATACCGCGCGCCAGGCTCAGACAAATGGCAGCGCATCAGCTGGGACGACGCCTTCAGCCGCATCGCCAAGCTGATGAAAGAAGACCGTGACGCCAACTTCATCAAAACCAACGAACAGGGCGTTACCGTCAACCGTTGGCTGAGCACCGGCATGCTGTGCGCCTCTGCCGCCAGCAACGAAACCGGTTATTTGTCGCAAAAATTTAGTCGCGCTCTCGGCATGCTTGCCGTAGACAACCAGGCGCGTGTCTGACACGGACCAACGGTAGCAAGTCTTGCTCCAACATTTGGTCGCGGTGCGATGACCAACCACTGGGTTGATATCAAGAACGCGAATCTGATTATCGTCATGGGCGGTAATGCGGCGGAAGCGCATCCGGTGGGGTTCCGCTGGGCGATGGAAGCCAAAATTCACAATAAAGCCAAGCTGATCGTCATCGATCCGCGCTTTACCCGTACGGCATCGGTGGCGGATTTCTACACGCCAATCCGTTCCGGGACCGACATCGCTTTCCTGTCGGGCGTCCTGCTGTACCTGATGACCAACAACAAGATCAACCGCGAGTACGTCGAGGCCTATACCAACGCCAGCCTGCTGGTGCGGGAAGACTTTGCCTTCGACGACGGCCTGTTCAGCGGCTACGACGCGGAAAACCGCAAATACGACAAAACCACCTGGAACTACCAGTTCGACGAGAACGGCTACGCCAAGCGCGACGTCACGCTGCAGGATCCGCGCTGCGTGTGGAACCTGCTCAAGCAGCACGTCAGCCGCTATACGCCGGAGGTGGTGACCAACATCTGCGGCACGCCGAAGGAAGATTTCCTGCAGGTGTGCGAATACATCGCCGAAACCTGCGTGGCGGATAAAACCGCGTCGTTCCTGTACGCCCTGGGCTGGACACAGCACTCGGTCGGCGCGCAGAACATCCGCACCATGGCGATGATCCAGCTGCTGCTCGGCAACATGGGCATGGCGGGCGGCGGCGTCAACGCGCTGCGCGGCCACTCCAACATTCAGGGCCTGACCGATCTGGGCCTGCTGTCGCAGAGCCTGCCGGGCTACATGACGCTGCCGTCGGAGAAGCAGACGGATCTCGACACCTACCTGAAGGCCAACACGCCGAAGGCGCTGCTGCCGGGCCAGGTGAACTACTGGGGCAACTACCCGAAATTCTTCGTCAGCATGATGAAGAGCTTCTACGGCGACAAGGCGCAGAAGGACAACGGCTGGGGCTTCGACTGGTTGCCGAAGTGGGACAAAGGCTACGACGTGCTGCAGTACTTCGAGATGATGTCGCAAGGCAAGGTCAACGGCTACCTCTGCCAGGGCTTCAACCCGGTGGCCTCGTTCCCGAACAAGAACAAGGTGGTGGCGTCGCTGTCCAGGCTGAAGTTCCTGGTGACCATCGATCCGCTCAACACCGAGACCTCCAACTTCTGGCAGAACCACGGCGAGTTCAACGACGTCGATCCGTCGACGATCCAGACCGAAGTGTTCCGCCTGCCGTCCAGCTGCTTTGCCGAAGAAAACGGCTCAATTGTCAACTCCGGCCGCTGGCTGCAGTGGCACTGGAAGGGCGCCGACGCCCCGGGCGAAGCGTTGAACGACGGGGAAATCCTGGCGGGCATCTTCACCCGCCTGCGCGAAATGTACGCGCGCGACGGCGGCGCGGTGCCGGAACAGGTGCTGAACATGACCTGGGATTACCTGACGCCGGACAACCCCGCCGCCGAAGAAGTGGCGCAGGAAAGCAACGGCAAGGCGCTGGCGGACCTGCTGGATGCCGACGGCAAAGTGCTGGTGAAAAAAGGCGAGCAGCTCAGCTCCTTCGCTCAGCTGCGCGACGACGGCACCACCGCCAGCGGCTGCTGGATCTTCGCCGGCAGCTGGACGCCGGCCGGCAACCAGATGGCGCGGCGCGACAACGCCGATCCGTCCGGCCTCGGCAACACGCTGGGCTGGGCCTGGGCGTGGCCGCTCAACCGCCGCATCCTGTATAACCGCGCCTCGGCCGACCCGCAGGGCAAGCCGTGGGACGCCAAGCGGCAGCTGCTGGAGTGGGACGGCGCCAAGTGGGGCGGGGTGGATATCCCGGACTACGGCACCGCCGCGCCGGGCAGCGACGTGGGGCCGTTCATCATGCAGCCCGAAGGCATGGGCCGGCTGTTCGCCACCGACAAGATGGCGGAAGGGCCGTTCCCGGAACACTACGAGCCGTTCGAAACGCCGCTCGGCACCAACCCGCTGCACCCGAACGTGGTGTCCAACCCGGCGGCGCGCGTGTTCAAGGACGATCTGGCGGCGATGGGCAAATCCGACAAGTTCCCGTACGTCGGCACCACCTACCGTCTGACCGAGCACTTCCACTACTGGACCAAACACGCGCTGCTCAACGCCATCGCGCAGCCGGAACAGTTCGTGGAGATCGGCGAGAAGCTGGCGGAGAAAAAAGGCATCAAGCACGGCGATACCGTGAAGGTCAGCTCCAACCGCGGCTATATCAAGGCCAAGGCGGTGGTGACCAAGCGCATCCGCACGCTGCAGGTGCACGGCCAGGAGGTCGACACCATCGGCATCCCGATCCACTGGGGTTACGAAGGGGTGGCGAAGAAAGGCTTTATCGCCAACACGCTGACGCCGTTTGTCGGCGATGCCAACACGCAAACGCCGGAGTTCAAGGCGTTCCTGGTTAACGTGGAAAAGGTGTAACGGAGACGAATTATGGCAATGCAATCTCAGGACATCATTCGTAAATCCGCCACCAATGGCTTCACGCCGGCGCCGCGCGCCCGTGATCACCAGGAAGAAGTGGCCAAACTGATCGATGTCACCACCTGTATCGGCTGCAAGGCCTGTCAGGTGGCCTGTTCCGAATGGAACGACATTCGCGACGAGGTCGGGCACAACGTCGGGGTGTACGACAACCCCGCCGATCTGACCGCCAAGTCGTGGACGGTGATGCGCTTCTCGGAAGTGGAGGAAAACGGCAAGCTGGAGTGGCTGATCCGCAAGGACGGCTGCATGCACTGCGCCGATCCGGGCTGCCTGAAGGCCTGCCCGTCGGAAGGGGCGATCATCCAGTACGCCAACGGCATCGTCGATTTCCAGTCCGAGCACTGCATCGGCTGCGGCTACTGCATCGCCGGCTGCCCGTTCGACGTGCCGCGCATGAACAAGGACGACAACCGGGTGTACAAGTGCACCCTGTGCGTCGACCGCGTGGACGTCGGCCAGGAGCCGGCCTGTGTGAAAACCTGCCCGACCGGCGCCATCCACTTCGGCACCAAGGAAGCGATGAAGCAGGTGGCCGCCGATCGCGTCAGCGAGCTGAACACCCGCGGCTATCAGAACGCCGGCCTGTACGATCCGGCGGGCGTGGGCGGCACGCACGTGATGTACGTGCTGCACCACGCCGACAAACCGCAGCTGTACCACGGTTTGCCGGATAACCCGAGCATCAGCCCGGCGGTGACCTTCTGGAAGGGCGTGTGGAAACCCCTGGCGGCCATCGGCTTTGCCGCCACCTTCGCAGCCAGCGTGTTCCACTACGTCGGCGTCGGCCCCAACCGCGTCGAAGAGGAAGACCACGACGAGCCGCACGATGAGGATACGCGCAAATGAGAAAGGAAAAGCGCATTCAGCGTTACAGCGCGCCGGAGCGGATCAACCACTGGATAGTGGCGTTCTGTTTCGTGTTCGCCGCCATCAGCGGGCTGGGGTTCTTTTTCCCGTCCTTCAACTGGCTGATGAACATCTTCGGTACGCCGCAGCTGGCGCGCATTCTGCACCCCTTCGTCGGGGTTATCATGTTTGCCGCCTTCCTGATCATGTTCCTGCGTTACTGGAAGGAAAACCTGATCAACCGCGAGGATATCCTCTGGGCCAAGAACATCCACAAAATCGCCATGAACGAGGAAGTGGGTGACACCGGGCGCTATAATTTCGGGCAGAAATGCGTATTCTGGGCGGCAATCATCAGCCTGGTGCTGCTGCTGGCCAGCGGCGTGGTGATCTGGCGGCCGTACTTCGCGCCGTCGTTCCCGATACCGCTGATCCGCATCGCGCTGCTGGTGCATTCGCTGGCGGCGGTCGGCCTGATCATCGTGATTATGGTGCACATTTACGCCGCGCTTTGGGTAAAAGGCACCATTACCGCGATGGTCGAAGGCTGGGTGCCGGCGGCCTGGGCCAAGAAACATCATCCGCGCTGGTACCGTGAGGTCCGCGAGAAACAACAGGAAGACAAACCCTGATGAGCATCCGCATCGTTCCTAAAGAGCAGTTAGGGGCACAGCGCGAGAAGTCCACAACGGCGGAAACCATCCCGCCGTTACTTTTCGCCAATTTGAAAAGCCTGTACAGCCGCCGGGCGGAACGCCTGCGCCAGTTGGCGCTCGACAACCCGCTGGGCGACTACCTGAACTTCGCCGCCCAACTGGCCGAAGCGCAGCACCATGCGCTGCACGACAACCCGCTGCAGCTCGATCTGACCGAAGCGCTGCAGCAGGGCGCCGCCAGCGGCAAGCCGCCGCTCGATCTGAGCGTTTACCCGCGCAGCGAACACTGGCGGCTGCTGCTCGCCTCGCTGATCGCCGAGCTGCGCCCGCAGGCGCCGGAGCACATTCTGGCAGTGCTGGACAACCTGGAAAAAGCCTCGGTGCATGAGCTGGAGCTGATGGCCGACGCCTTGCTCAACCGCGAATTCAGCCGGGTCGGCAGCGAGAAGGCGCCCTTTATCTGGGCCGCGCTGTCGCTCTATTGGGCGCAGATGGCCAGCCTGATCCCCGGCAAGGCGCGCGCCGAATACGGCGAAAATCGCCAGTTTTGCCCGGTGTGCGGCAGCATTCCGGTTGCCAGCATGGTGCATATCGGCACCGTCAACGGCCTGCGCTACCTGCATTGCAACCTGTGCGAGAGCGAATGGCACGTGGTGCGGATTAAATGCAGCAACTGCGAACAAACCCGCGATCTCAACTACTGGTCGCTGGACAGCGAGCAGGCGGCGGTGAAGGCGGAAAGCTGCGGCGACTGCGGCACCTACCTGAAAATCCTGTATCAGGAAAAGGATCCCAAGGTGGAAGCGGTGGCCGACGATCTGGCGTCGCTGGTGCTGGACGCCAGAATGGAAGACGAAGGTTTTGGCCGCAGCAGCATTAATCCGTTCCTGTTCCCGGCGGAATGACGATCGGCTGCTGCGCTGCCGGGAAGGTTCATTATTTCAGACTGGGCTTCTGGCATTCGCCCGGGCGAGTTGCTACGTTTACGCAATGACGCGCCAAGCGATAGGAAAGGGAAGACGATGTTGAAGACCATTGCAAAATTGACCGCGGTTGCCGTGCTGGCGATCGGACTGGCGGCCTGCGACAACAAGGACGACGCCAAGCCCGAGGTGCCGAAGCCCGACGCCAAACCGACCGTAGCGCAGCCTGCGCCGCCGCCGCCGATGGTGGAAACCAAACCTGCGCCGCCGCCAGGGCTGAGCGTGTCGCTGCAAAAGGGCAAAATCACCTTTGAACTGCCGCCGGGCTTCAGCGATCAGACCGAGAACAGCGGCATCATCAACGACAGCATGTCCACCATTCAGCGCTTCCTCGACGGCAGGTCGCGCCAGAGCGCGGTGTCTTCCGAAGTGATCCCGCCGGACGGCATGAAGCTCAACGGCAGCGACAAGATGCTGAAGGAGCTGTCGCAGAGCGCCCTCAGCGTGCTGGCCGACCGCTATCAGAATATCCAGACCACCAAAGAAGAGAATTTCACCGTCGGCAAACAGAAATTCCATCGGGTGGATACCGAGCAGACCATCAGCGGGCAAAAGGTGGTGTCCACCATTATGCTGACGGTGATCAACAAGCGCGTCGTCACGCTGCAAATGCTGTCGCCGGCCAAAGCGCCGGAGGTGCACCAGGCGCTGGTGCAGCGGGTTATTGACACCCTGGCGGTGAAATAAGGCGATTGCGCCAACGCCGCAGTTCCAAACACGCGAGGGAAGACGGATGAAGCTTATCGGCACCTACACCAGTCCTTTTGTTCGCAAGATCTCCGTGCTGCTGCTGGAGAAAGGCATCGCCTTCGAGTTCGTTAACGACGTGCCCTACGAGGCGGGCAGCAAGGTGGTTGAGCACAATCCGCTCGCCAAGGTGCCGGTGCTGGTGACCGACGAGGGCGAGGTGTTCTACGACTCGCCGGTGGTGGCCGAATACCTTGAGCTGCTGGCGGTGGCGCCGGCGTTTTTACCCGCCGACCGTGGCGCGGCGTTGCGCATTCGGCAGGTGGAGGCGCTGGCCGACGGCGTCACAGAGGCGGCCGCCACGCTGTTTCGCGAAAGCAAGCGCGCGCCGGAAAAGCAGGATGAAAACTGGATACTGCGCCAGCGCGACAAACTGTCGCACGGGCTCGACGCGCTGGAAAAGCTGGCGCGGGAAAAAACGCTGCTGAACGCCGAGCAGCTGACGCTGGCGGATATCGCCACCGGCTGCGCGCTGGGCTACCTGAACTTCCGCCGCATTTTGCCCAACTGGTGCGTCGAACGCCCGGCGCTGGTCAAGCTGGCCGACCGCCTGTTCGCCCGCCAGAGCTTCGCCCGCACCCTGCCGCCCTGATTATCCTTTACCCCCGCTGCCGCGGGGGTGGTGTTACGCCGATACCTCTAAACTGAAAACCGAGCGACCATGAGCACTGAATCCCACCTTCTTTACAGCCAGTTACCCGCTATCGACCGCCTGCTGCGCGAGCCCGCCATTGAACCGCTGGTGGCGCAGCACGGCCAAACGCTGATCGGCGAATTGCTGCGCCGGCTGCAGGCGCAGGCGCGCGAAGCGATCAAACGGCAACAACGGCTGCCGGACTGGTGCGGCGACTGGCCCCAGGCGTTGGCCGCCGAACTGGCCAGGCAGCAGCGTTCGGCGCTGCTGCCGGTATTCAACCTCAGCGGCACGGTGCTGCATACCAACCTCGGCCGCGCCCTGCTGGCGCAGCCGGCGATGGAGGCTGTGGCGAGCGCCATGGGCGCGGCGGTGACGCTGGAATACGATCTGGACGGCGCCGGGCGCGGCCACCGCGATCGGGCGGTGGCGGATTTGCTGTGCCGACTGACCGGCGCTGAAGACGCCTGCATCGTCAATAACAACGCGGCGGCGGTGCTGCTGATGCTGGCGGCTGTCGCCCCCGGCAAGCAGGTGGTGGTGTCGCGCGGCGAGCTGGTGGAGATCGGCGGCGCGTTCCGCATCCCCGACGTGATGCGTCAGGCGGGCTGCCAGCTGGTGGAGGTGGGCACCACCAACCGCACCCACCTGAAAGATTACCGCAACGCCATCGGCGAACAGACCGGGCTGCTGATGAAGGTGCACACCAGCAACTACAGCATCCAGGGCTTTACCGCAGCGGTGGACGAGGCCGAGCTGGCGCAGCTGGGGGCGGAGCTGGGCATCCCGACCGCCACCGATCTGGGCAGCGGTTCGCTGATCGACATGGCGCAATACGGCCTGCCGGCCGAGCCGATGCCGCAGCGGCTGCTGGCGGCCGGGGTGGATCTGGTGACCTTCTCCGGCGATAAGCTGCTGGGCGGCCCGCAGGCCGGCATCATCGTCGGCAAAAAGGCGCTGATCGCCCGCCTGCAGCAGCACCCGCTCAAACGCGCGCTGCGCGTCGGCAAGATAACCCTGGCGGCGCTGGAAGCCACGCTGCGGTTGTATCAGCAGCCGGAACTGTTGGCGCGAGAGCTGCCGACGCTGCGGTTGCTGACCCGCCCGCAGTGGGCGATGCAGGAGATGGCCGACCGCCTGTTGCCGGCGCTGGCGCCGCGCTACGGCGCGCATTTCCAGCTGCGCGCCGAACCCTGCTGGTCGCAGATTGGCAGCGGTTCGCTGCCGGTCGATCGCCTGCCAAGCTATGCGCTGACCTTTGCGCCGCTCGACGGCCGCGGCGCGACGCTGGAAGCGCTGGCTGAACGCTGGCGCCGCCTGCCGCAGCCGGTGATCGGCCGCATCAGCGAAGGCCGGTTATGGCTGGATCTGCGCTGCCTGGAGCAGGAAGGCGCGCTGCTTGAGGCGTTGAACGCGTGATTATCGCTACCGCCGGCCACGTCGATCATGGCAAGACCACCCTGCTGCAGGCGATCTCCGGGATCGATGCGGATCGCCTGCCGGAGGAAAAGCGCCGCGGCATGACCATCGATCTGGGCTACGCCTACTGGCCGCAGCCCGACGGCCGGGTATTGGGCTTTATCGACGTGCCCGGCCACGAAAAGTTTCTCGCCAATATGCTGGCGGGCGTTGGCGGCATTGACCATGCGTTGCTGGTGGTGGCCGCCGATGACGGCGTGATGGCGCAGACCCGTGAACACCTGGCGATCCTGCGCCTGAGCGGGCGCCCGGCGCTGACGGTCGCGCTCACCAAGGCCGACAGGGTGGACGAGGCGCGGCTCGGCGAGGTGCGCCGCCAGGTGCAGGAAGAGCTGGCCCGGCAGGGTTGGCCCGATGCGCCGCTGTTCGTCACCGCGGCGGCGCAGGGAACCGGCATCGAAGCGCTGCGCGCGCATCTGCTGGCGCTGCGCCCTGGCGAACATGGGCTGACGCGGCGGTTTCGCCTGGCGGTGGATCGCGCCTTCAGCGTCAAGGGCGCCGGGCTGGTGGTGACCGGCACCGCACTCGGCGGCCAGGTGGCGCTGGGGGATACGCTGTGGCTGACCGGTGCCGACGTCCCGGTGCGGGTGCGCGGCCTGCATGCCCAGAACCAGCCGGTTGAACGGGCGCAGGCCGGCCAACGCATTGCGCTGAACCTCAGCGGCGACGTCGGCAAAGCGCAAATTGCCCGCGGCGACTGGCTGCTGGCGCAGCGGCCGTTGGCGGCGGCAGAGCGCATTCTGGTTGCGCTGGAAGCCGATGCGCCGATCCGCCATTGGCAGCCGGTGCATCTGCACCATGCCGCCAGCCATATCACCGGACGGGTTTCGTTGTTGAACAGCGGCCTGGCGGAACTGATCCTCGATCGCCCGCTGTGGCTGGCGGAACAGGATCGGCTGGTGTTGCGCGACATCGGCGCGCGCCAGACGCTGGGCGCCGCCCGGGTATTGAGCCTGAGCGCGCCAAAGCGCGGCAAGCGGCAGCCGGCGTTTTTGGCCCGGCTGGCGGCGCTGGCGCAGGCCGAAGACGATCGTCAGGCATTGGCGCTGCAGCTGCCGCACGGGCCATTGCCGCTGGCGGCGTTCGCCTGGGCGCGTCAGCTGAGCGAAGGCGGGTTGGCGGCGCTGTTGGCGGAGCACCAACTGCTGATCGCCGGCGATGACGCGCTGGCGATGGGCAATGTGCGGCAGGCCGAAAGCCGCCTGCAGCAGGTACTGGCGGAATACCATCAACAGCATGCCGATCAGCTCGGCTTGGGGCGCGCGCGTCTGCGGCGCATGGCGCTGCCGCAGCTGCCTGAAGCGCTGGTGTTTATGATGATCGATCGGCTGCTGAAGGCCGGCGCGCTGCGCAATACGCGCGGCTGGCTGCATCTGCCGGAGCACGGCCTGGCGTTCAGCGCCGAAGAAACCCCGCTATGGCAGCGGATTGAACCGCTGTTCGGCGACGAAGCCTGGTGGGTGCGCGATCTGGCCGCCGAACTGGGCGAGGATGAGGCGCAGGTGCGGGCGCTGCTGCGCAAGGCGGCCCAGCTGGGGCTCGTGACGGCGGTAGTGGTGGATCGTTACTATCTCAGCAGCCGCATCGAACAGTTTGCCGCGCTGATCCGCCAGCTCGACGCGGAGCAGGGCAGCGCCAACGCCGCCGACTTCCGCGACCGGCTCGGCGTCGGCCGCAAGCTGGCGATCCAGGTGCTGGAATTCTTCGATCGCAGCGGTTTTACCCGCCGCAAGGGCAACCAACACCTGCTGCGCGACAGCGGGCTGTTTGGCGGTTGATAGCGATAAATAGCAGAAGAAAAACGGGGCCTTAGCCCCGTTGACGGTTACAGCGCTTCGCTCGTCGCGGGCGTTACGCCGCCGCTGCGGCGCTTGCTGAGGAACAGCGCCACCAGCGCCAGCCAGCACAGGCCGCTGAGCAGGTTGAACAGGTTGAACCACCCGCTGCCGCCCCAAACGTAGGCCACCTTGGCCAGCTCGATGCCGACGGTAAACACCAGCATGCTCAGCATGCCCATGGTGGCGGACACCGTGCCTTTGCTGACGGCGCTGGAGAACAGCGTCAGGCGATACAGGCCGGCGTTGGCCAGGCCGATGCCGAAGGCGTACAGGCTCAGCCCGGCGGTCATCCACAGGTAGGCATGGCTGGAGAACTGGGTCGCCAGCGCGGCGACCAGCAGCCCCAGCATCATCGGCCCGGCGCCCAGCTTGATCAGGCGCTCCACGCTGTTTTTACCGGTCATGCGGGCCAGCGTCAGGTTGCCGAGGATCAGCGCGCCGAACACCGGAATTTGCAACAGGCCGTAATCCAGCGTCGACAGCGACTCACCGCTGATCAGGATCACCGGCGACTGGGCTATCCAGGCCAGCAGCGGCAGGCTGGCGAAACCTATCGCCAGCGCGCCGCAGATGAAGCGACGGTTGCTCAGCACCTGGCGATAGTCGCGCCACAGGTTGGCGGCGGAAAACGCCTCGCCCTGCAGGGTGGCGGTTTCCGGCATGGCTTTCCACAGCCCGTAAAAGGCGATGGCCGCCAGCGCCGCGAACAGCACGAACATGCTCTGCCAGGGCGCGACGTGGATCAGCGCCGCGCCGGCCAGCGGCCCGAGCAGCGGGGCGATCAGCGCCACGTTGGCCATCAGCGCGGTGATTTTGATGCACACCGCCTCTTCGAAGGACTCCTGAATGGTGGCGTAGCCGACCGCGCCGATAAAGCACAGGCCGATGCCCTGCAGGAAGCGCATAAAGATAAACTGCTCGATGTTGGTCACCAGCAGGATCGCCAGGCAGGAGACGATAAAGAACGCCACCCCGGCCAGCATCACCGGGCGGCGGCCGCGGCGATCCGACAGCGGCCCGAGCAGCCACTGCAGGAAGATGCCGCCGGCCAGATAGGCGGTCATGGAGGTCGGCACCCACTCTTCGCCGGCGTTGAAGTCCGCCACCACCGCCAGCATGCCGGGCTGGATCATATCGTTGCCGATATAGGTGGCGAATTCGAACAGCACCAGACAAAGAGGGAATAAAAGCGCCTGTCGGCCCAGACGTGCCGCAGGTGGTAAAGTCGTTTTCATATTTATTGTACTGATAGTAAAGAAGAAAAAAGGAACTGCCAGGGCGGGAAGCGCAAACTGAGCGAGTTATGCCGGCTATTTTGCCGCCAATTGTTCACCATAGCAATCATAAGGTGTTGTTTCAGCACATTCTGATATTGCGCTTGGGGGTTGTCGCCGGCCGCCGTGCTCTATAACCTCTATTAACATATAAATATACTCGTCATATTTGAAGTTGCATCTTTGTTGGCTGCCTTCGTTCACCCCGGTCACTGTCTTGCGTCAGCGCCTGGGGATTCGTTCAGTTGCCGCCGCGATGCCACTCCAATTATTTTGAGTAGTAGGCATCCTATTGGACGAGCGTTTGAGCAATAAAATCGGCTGGATAGATAACCTGCGCGCGGTGGCGTGCATGATGGTGGTGATGATCCACGCCACCACCTATTACGTCACCAGCGGCACGGCGGTGGGGCTGCACGGCTGGGATACCGCCAACCTGCTGAACGCGATGTCGCGCGTGTCGGTGCCACTGTTTTTCATGATTTCCGGTTACCTGTTCTTCGGCGAGAAGAGCGCCGGCCGCAAGCACTTCATTCGCATCGCCTGCTGCATTCTGTTTTACAGCGCGGTGGCGCTTATCTACATCGCGGCCTTCACCAGGATAGGTTTTTGGCCCTCGCTGCGCGGTATCCTGCTGAAGCCGGTGTTTTATCACCTGTGGTTCTTCTACGCCATCGCCGTCATTTACCTGCTGTCGCCGCTGATTAGCGTCAAACCGGCGTCGCGCCGCTATCTGGCCGCCGTGCTGGCGGTGCTGGCGGTGGTCGCCAACCCCAATACCGGCAAGCTGGCGTTCGGCAACGTTCACCTGTTGCCGGTCAACCTGTATATCTACGGCGATACCTTCTACTACCTGCTGTATGCGCTGGCCGGGCGGGCGATTGGCATGATGGATACCGGGCGGCGCGGCGTCGGCTGGCTGGCGGCCGCGGGGTTTGCGCTCAGCGTGGCGCTGATCGTGCGCGGCACCAAGAGCCAGCTGTTTATCAACGGCAACTTCGCCGATACCTATTACATCTACTGCGGTCCGCTGGTGTTTATCGCCGCGGTATCGCTATTGATATGGTTTAAAAACTGCCTGCCGGAGCCGATCGGCTGGCTGAGCCTGTTCTCCCGCCATTCGCTGGCGATCTACGGTTTTCACGCCATTATCGTCAACTTTATGCGCAGCCGGCACCTGGAGTTTACCGCGCATCCGCTGCTGGATATTTTCTGGGTGTTCGGCGTGGCGCTGGCGCTCAGCCTGCTGTTGTCTGCGGGCCTGCAGCGGCTGGATACCCGCCGCCTGGTGTCATAGCGCCGGCATCTGGCGCCGCTGCGCGCGCCGCAGCTGGCGGCCCGAGGAGAAACCGGCCGCCAGCGCGGCCTTCTCCAGCCCATAGCCCTGCTGCAAGCGCTGTTGCGCCACCGCCAGCCGCAGCTGTTCATGATATTCCCGCACGCTGATGCCGACATGGTTGCGGAACAGCCGCGCCAGATGGCGGCCGCTGACGTGCGCTTTTTCCGCCACCTGCGGCACCGTCCATTCGGCCTCCGGCTCGGCGGCCATCACGTCCTGCGCGCGGTGCACCGCCGGGTGCAGGTGGTTGCGATAGCGCAGCCAGGGCGAAAGCTGCGGATCGTCGCCGGAGCGGCGAAAATACACCACCATCTCCCGAGCGACGTCGCGCGCCGCAGCGGCGCCACAGTGGCGGTGAATCAGGTGCAAGGCCAGATCGATGCCGGCGGTGATGCCGGCGCTGGTATAGACGCTGCGATCTTCGACGAAGATGCGGTTTTCTTTGATTTGCGCGGCGGGCGCCTGCAGCCGAATGCGTTCGATGACGTCGTGGTGGGTGGTGCACTGATAGCCGTCGAGCAGCCCGGCCTGCGCCGCCAGCAGCGCGCCGGAGCAGATGCAGACCAGCGTGATGCGCCCCCGTTGCAGGTCGGGCCGCAGCGCCGCCAGCCAGCGCCGGGCCTGGCCGGCTTCTTCACCGGCCAGAAAATGCTGCGAATCGCTGACGCCCGGCACCACCAGAATGGCGCCGTCCTCCAGCCGATCGGGCAGGGGGTGCAGCCCGCCCAGGGTCATGCCGATGGAGCAGACAATCTGCGGCGTCGGGCCGAGGTAGCGCAAGCTGAACTGCCCGGCCAGGCGCAGGGTTTCCGCCGGGCCGCTGACGTCCAGCGACAGCACGTTGGGCAACAGCAGAAAATAGACCGCCTGCGGCATGATTACTCCTGTGCGAGTTGCGCCAGCGCCTCATCCACGCTGGCGATGCGGGCGAAACGATCGACCAGCACGGTCTCAGTATGCCGCTTGAGCCGTTCGGTGGTAAAGGCCTGGCCGTCGGGGTGTTGCATCGGGAAGGTCAGCGTCGCCTCGGTGACGAAGGTCACCCGATAGCCGAGATCCGAAGCCACCCGGGCGGTGGTTTCGCAGCACTGCTCGGTGCGAATGCCGGAGATAATCAGATGATCGATCCGCCGCTCGCGCAGCCAGGCGTCCAGCCCCGATTCGGTCAGCGCATTGTGCACCCGCTTGTGCAGGGTAACATCCGCCTGGTGGCTGAGGAACGGCAGGCGCCGTACGTGGCCGGAAGCCAGCGAGAAAGGCCCCTCGGGCGAAACGTGGAGCACGTCGACCAGCGCCGCGCCCTGGCGCCGGCAGCCGTCGATCAGGCGCGTTAACGCCTGCTGGAAAGCGGGCAGGTCTTCTTCCCGCCAGAATGGGCGATGCTGGAATGATTGCTGAACATCGATGATCAATAACGCGCTATGTGACATTTTCGGCCCTCCGCCAATCAGGTATAGCGCCATACTGCGCCGCTAACCGATAAGGAAGAAGGCCAAAAACGGCCATCATGGTGGCGCCGGCGGACCAGCCTCAGGCTTTGCTGACCTGCCCGGCCACCAGGCGGCCCTGATGGAAGGTGGCGCTGCGCGCCGGCAGACGGGCCACCGCTTCGGCGGAGCAGCTGGCGTTGACCAGCACAAACTCGGCGCCATCGCCCACCTTGGGCCAGGCGCGCTGGCCTTTATCGTTGAGCGGCAGCACTCCGCCGGTGGAAATGGCCATGGCGCGCGACAGATGGAATTCGTCGGAGCCGCGATACAGTTGGGCGTAGAGGTTGGCCTTCTCCAGGATGTCGCCGCTGCCGAACGGCGACCAGTGGTCAATCACGCTGTCGGTTCCGGTCATCACAAATACGCCCTTTTCGCTGAGCTGCGGCAGCGGCATCATCAGGCCGCCGATCGGCACCGTCGAGGCGATGGTGATCTGCTGCTGCGCCAGCCGGGTGGCGGTTTCCGCCAGTTCGCCCGGGGCGAGCGTGGTCAGGGCGAAGGCGTGGCTGATGGTGACCTTGCCGCGCAGCGCCGGGTTTTTCTCCACGGTGGCGATCATGTAGTTAATCGCCGCCACCCCGGCCGGGCTGGTTTCGTGCAGGTGGATGTCGACCCCCTTGCCGCTGTCGAGGGCGATCTGGAACATCGCGTCCAGCGACTTCTCCATCGCGCCGTCGACGTTGGTCGGATCCAGCCCGCCGACGTACTGCACCCCCATCTGCATCGCTTCGCGCATCAGGCCGTCAACTTTGGAATGCAGCAGGCCGTGCTGCGGGAAGGCGACAATCTCACAGCTGAAATCCGCCCGGTGATTTTCCAGCGCGCGCTGCAGGTGCTCCAGGCTCTTCAACCCGCTGACCGGATCGATATTGCAGTGGCTGCGCGCCACCGTGCTGCCTTTGGACTGCAGCAGGGCGATCAGGTTTTCCGCCCGCTGCTGCGAGGTGGGCAGCAGTTTGGGGATCAGCGTCTGCTCCAGCGCGATCATGTCCATGATGGTTTTGCCCTGGCGTGGGCGCGGCGCCTGCCAGGGGCCGCTGTAAAAGGTTTTGTCCAGGTGGATGTGCATGTCGCGGAACGCCGGCAGCAGCAGTTGGCCCCGCGCCTTATAGCGAGGAATGCCGGCCGGCGGTGCGGCGTCCGCCGCGTGGATGGCGGCGATCTTGCCGTCTTTGATTTCCAGCTGATACAGCGCGGTGCGGGTGCCGATCACCGTCTCGCCGTCGTATTCGAAGCCGTCCTCCAGCCGCACCTCGCTCAGTAGGTAGTGGCGGTCGGTCAGGCTCATCGGCTGCGGATCGCACTGGCCGGCGGCGGCCGGGGCGGCCTGCGCCACGCCGCCGGTCAGGCCGATCACCGCGCAGGCGGTGGTGATTTTGCCGGTTTGGCTGAGGAAGGCTCTGCGGCTTTGTTGTTGGGCTTTTTCCACGTTCGGTTCCTTAATCCAGAGGGGGGATGCATCAAAACACCCCCAATTTAGGAGAGGAACCGGCGGGTTGGCAGCGACATTTGCCAATAGTGACTATTCGATTTGGCAATGACCGCCCGCTTGCATCAAGGGCAGCAGGCAGCGATACAGTTCGCGGAAGGTGGCGCGCCGCCCGGCGTATTGCCGGTGGCGTTCGGCATCCGGCGCGTGCAGCTGTTCCAGCGGCAGCTCAGGCAGCAGTTCGGCCAGCGGCCGCTGCGGGTTGAGCGCGATCTGCGCCAGCCGCGCCGCGCCCAGCGCCGGGCCAATGTCGCCGCCGGTGCGGTATTCCAGCCGCTGGCCGCTGATGTCCGCCAGCATTTGCCGCCAGAACGGGCTGCGCGCGCCGCCGCCGATAAGCCGGACGGCGGTGGGCTGCAGGCCGGCGGCGTGCAGCGCATCCATGCCGTCGGCCAGGGCGAACCCCACGCCCTCCAGCACCGCGCGCGCCAGATCGTTCGGCCCGTGTTGGTGCGTTAGCCCCCAGAACGCGCCTTTGGCGTTGGGATTGTTGTGTGGCGTGCGCTCGCCGGACAGGTAGGGCAGGAACCACAGCGGCGTTTCCGCCGGTGCGGCCTGTTCGACGTTGCGCAGCAGGGTGGCCACGCCGTCGACGTTGGTCAGCCGGCAGACCCAGTCCAGGCAGGAAGCGGCGCTGAGCGTCACCGACATCAGATGCCAGCGGTTCGGCAGCGCGTGGCAGAAGCTGTGCACCGCGCCGGCCGGGTTGCTGAGAAAGCCGTCGCTGACCGCAAAATAAACGCCGGAGGTGCCGAGCGACAGCATTGCCTGGCCGGGCTGATACAGCCCCACGCCGAGCGCGCCGGCCGCGTTATCGCCGCCGCCGGCCACCACCGGCGCCGGCGGCATGCCCCAGCGCTTCGCCAGTTCGTGGCGAAGCCGGCCGGTTACCTGATTGCCTTCGAACAGCTGCGGCATCTGGCGGCGGCTCAGGCCGCAGGCGGCCAGCAGCTCGTCGCTCCAGTCGCGCTGCGCCACGTCCAGCCACAGGGTGCCCGCCGCGTCTGACATGTCGCTGGCGAATTCGCCGGTCAGGCGCCAGCGCAGATAGTCTTTAGGCAGCAGCACCTTGTCGATGCGGCTGAACAGCTCGGGTTCATGCTGCCGCACCCACAGCAGCTTCGGCGCGGTAAAACCCGGCATCATCAGATTGCCGGTGATGCGGCGCGACCGCGGCACCGCCTGTTCCAACGCCAGGCATTGCGCGAAGCTGCGGCCGTCGTTCCACAGGATGGCCGGGCGCAGCACCTGCTGGTGTTCGTCCAGCAGCGTGGCGCCGTGCATCTGGCCGCTCAGGCCGATGGCTTTGACCTGCTGCAGGGGGTGTTTGCCGCCGAGCGCCAGCATGGCGCTGTCGGTGGCGCGCCACCAGTCCTGCGGCGCCTGTTCGGACCACAGCGGATGAGGGCGGGAAATGGCCAGCGGCTCGCTGTGGCTGGCGAGCAGTTGCCCCTGTTCGCCGAGCAAAATCACTTTAACGCCGGAGGTGCCGAGATCGATGCCGATATACATGGCGAACGGGTCCTGTGCGGCGCGGCGCAGGGCCGCGATAAAAAGGTTGGGAGAATGAGCCTACTGCTCAACAGGTGGCCATAACAGCGCAGCGCGTCAAATTTGCAGCCCGGTTCACGGTGCCGATTAAACCAACCCGCAAAATGCCTGCAGCCGCGCCGCCAGCGTCGGGGTGGCGGCGGGCGCGCCGTCGCGGTAATACAGCGCCAGCTCGAAACTCTCTACCGGCGGCAGGCCTTCGGCGGCGCCCAGCACCCGGTGCGCCGGCAGCCTGCAACCGGCCGGCAGCAGGGTAACGCCCAACCCGGCGGCGCAGGCGGCGGTCAGGGCCGCCAGGCTGGCGCTGCTGTAGCCGATGCGCCAGCGTTTGCCGAGGTTGTCCAGGGCCTGGCACAGCTCCTCGCGGTACAGGCCGTTGAGCGGGAACACCGCCAGCGGCACCGGCGACTGCTCGATGGCCGGGAAGGCCTGGCTGTCCAGCCACAGCAAGGGTTCCGGCCTGGCGGCGCGCGGTGGCTGGCTGCGGCGCTGTTTCACCAGGATCAGATCCAGCTCTTCGCGCGCATAGGCGCTGTGCAGATCGGCGCTCAGGCCGCTGGTGACGTCCAGCCGCAGGTGCGGGTGCTCGCGGCTGAATTCGGCCAGCAGCCCGGTGGTCGGCACCGCGAAATCCTCCGGCATGCCGAGCCGCAGCACGCCGTCGCGCCAGACGCCGGTCAGCGCGTCGTGCGCCTCTTCGTTCAGCGCGATAATGCGCCGCGCGTAGCTCAACAGCTTCACGCCTTCTTCGGTCAGCAGTACCTGATGCGACGAGCGTTCGAACAGCGGTTTGCCCAGCATCTCCTCCAGCCGGCGCACCTGCTGGCTGACGGTGGACTGCGACAAAAACACCCGTTCCGCGGCGCGGGTGAAGCTGTTGCTGTCGCACACCGCCACGAAGCTGAGCAGCAGCTGCGGATTGAACATCGGGTAACGATTCATTTTCCCACTGTTGGCTATTTTATTATTTAATTTCCCAATACTAGCGGCGTTGCCTAGAGTAACGCAACGCTGCGGCGCATCCTCTGTGACGCCGCACTCTTTCTCGCGCAGTACCAGGAATATATCGTGCAAAATCATTCTATTAATCCTACCTCGCCGCGCCGCGGGTTCAACCCGCTGCTGTTGGCGCTGGTGCTGATCGGCCTGAACATGCGCCCGTTGCTGACCTCGATCGGCCCGCTGTTGCCGACGCTGCGCCAGGCCACCGGGCTGAGCTTTGGCGGCGCGGCCTTGCTGACCACGCTGCCGGTGCTGATGATGGGGCTGATGGCGCTGGCGGGCGGGGCGATCAACCGCCTGTGCAGCGAACGCGGCAGCGTGGCGCTGAGCCTGCTGGCCATCGGCCTCGGCGCTGCCTGGCGCGAACTGGCGCCGGACAGCACGCAGCTGCTGCTGAGCGCGGTGCTCGGCGGGTTGGGCATCGGGGTGATCCAGGCGGTGATGCCGGGCATTATCAAACACCATTTCCTCAGGCAAATGGCGCTGGTGGCCGGGCTGTGGTCGGCGGCGTTGATGGGCGGCGGCGGGCTGGGGGCGGCCTTTACCCCCTGGCTGATGAACCTCGGCCACGGCTGGCACAGCGCGCTGGCCTGGTGGGCGCTGCCGGCGCTGGTGGCGCTGCTCGCCTGGTGGCCGGTCAGCCGCGGGCTGACGCGCCTGTCCGCTGCCGGTGCGGCCAAGGGGCCGAGCCTGCTGTTCAACCGCCGCGCCTGGCTGCTCGGTGCCTATTTCGGTCTGATCAACGGCGGCTACACCAGCCTGATCGCCTGGCTGCCGCCGTACTATATGCAGCTCGGCTGGCAGCCGCAGGCCAGCGGTTCGCTGCTGGCGCTGATGACCTTCGGCCAGGTGGTGGGGGCGCTGCTGCTGCCGGCGCTGGCGCGCGGGCAGGACCGGCGGCCCTTGCTGCTGCTGGCATTGCTGATGCAATTGGTCGGTTTTATCGGCCTGATCTACCTGCCGCAGACCCTGCCGTGGCTGTGGGTGCTGATCTCCGGCCTGGGGCTGGGCGGCGCCTTCCCGCTGTGCCTGGTGCTGGCGCTCGATCATCTTCATCAGCCGGCCGCCGCCGGGCGGCTGGTGGCCTTTATGCAGGGCATCGGCTTTCTGCTGGCGGGCGTGACGCCTTATCTTTCCGGCCTGCTGCGCGACTACAGCGGCGGCTTTGTGCTCGACTGGCAGCTACACGCGCTGCTGGTCGCGGTATTGATCGCCATTACCTGGCGGTTCCATCCGCACAGCTACCGGCGGGCATTCGCCGAATAATATTTCTGTCATTGCGGCTCCCTATAGTGACGTTGCTTTTACTTCTGGGCGATAACAACGATAAGGGAACCATGACATGCACAACACCAAAACCCGTCTGGCGCTGCTGGTCGGCTGCATGGCGCTGAGCGCCAACCTGTGGGCCGAGGCGCAGCCGGTACCGGCGACGCTGGCCGGGCATGCGCTGCTGCCGGTGAAATCCGCCGTTTCCGCGCCCAAGGACGCGCCGAGCGATCTGCAGCAAAGCGGCAAATACACCGGCGGCGCACGCGTCACCACGCTGGGCAGCGTGGCGGGCAAATCCGCCGATCGCATGACCGGCATCGGCCTGCCGATAGAGGGCCAGCCGCTGCAGGGCCATTCCGGCATCAAGCACATGCCCGACGGCAGCTACTGGGTGCTGACCGATAACGGTTTCGGCAGCAAGGCCAACTCGCCGGACGCCATGCTGTACCTCAATCACTACAGCATCGATTTCAAAGAAGGCACGGTCACGCCGCTGAAAACGGTATTCCTGCAGGACCCGGACAAAAAAGTGCCTTTCCACATCGTCAATGAAAGCACCGCGCAGCGTTATCTGACCGGCAGCGATTTCGATCCGGAAAGCTTCCAGTTCGCCGATGATGCCCTGTGGATCGGCGATGAATTCGGCCCTTATCTGATTAAGGCCGATCTGAACGGCAAGGTGCTGGCGGTGTTCGACACCAGGGTGGACGGCAAAGTGGTGAAATCGCCGGACAACCCGACGTTGACCCTGCCGGGGGCGCCGGACGGCAAGCAGAACTTCCAGGTGGCGCGCTCCAAAGGCTTTGAAGGCATGGCGGCGGCACCGGACGGCAGTAAGCTGTATCCGCTGCTGGAAGGCGCGCTGTGGGACGGCGAGAAGTTCGAAAACCTCGACGGCAAACGCTATCTGCGGGTGCTGGAATTTGACGTGAAAAAACAGGCCTGGACCGGCCGCAGCTGGCAGTACGTGCTGGAAGACAACCAGAATGCCATCGGCGATTTCAATATGATCGACGCCACCCACGGTCTGGTTATCGAGCGCGACAACGGTGAAGGCACGCCGGACAAAGCCTGCGCCGCCGGCGCACCGACCGACAACTGCTTCAGCCAGGTGGCGAAGTTCAAACGGGTATACAAAATCGCCTTTTCTGACGATAACGTCGGCAAACCGGTGGAGAAACAGGCCTATATCGACCTGCTGAAAATTCAGGATCCGAATAAGCTGGCGCGCAAACCGCTGAACGACGGCGTGCTGACCTTCCCGTTCTTCACCATCGAGAACGTCGACGTGGTGGACGCCAGCCACATCATCGTCGGCAACGACAACAACTTCCCGTTCTCCTCCAGCCGCCAGCCCAACGTGGCGGACGACAACGAGTTTATCCTGCTGGACGTGAAGGGCCTGCTGAAGTAAACCACCGGCCGCCGGCGCCGTCGGCGGCCGCTATTTCCCGCTTAGCGTCAGGGACAAACTGCGCTATAATCAGCGCCTTGCTTCTTCTCTCCTCTAAGGAAGATCCTCGTCCCCGGTGGGGCGGCCGGACTTCAAATCCGGTTGGGGCCGCCAGCGGTCCTGGGCAGGTTCGACTCCTGTGATCTTCCGCCAAAACGCATCTTTTCATGTCAACTCAAGTCTATATATTTCATTAAAAACAAATGGTTAAATTGAAATTTATCTCTTCTGATGTCAACCTGTGTCTACTCAAATCTACCCCCATTAAGGGGTGTTTTTGGGGGTTAAAAAGTACCCCTAAAAATTGATACCCCCAGAAGGAGACGCAATGCCTTTGACTGACGTAAAGGTGCGTACAGCAAAACCCCAAGACAAACCCTACAAGCTCACTGATGGCGGGGGATTATATCTGTTGGTAAACACAAACGGCTCCCGCTATTGACGCATGAAGTATCGTGTGATGGGGCGTGAAAAATTGTTGTCCATTGGTGTCTACCCCGACATATCCTAAGCGGTAGCCCGTCAGAAAAGAGACGAGGCGAGGCGTGCCCTTGCACAGGGTAATGATCCCGGGGCCATAAAGAAGGCGGAGAAACAGGCTAAAAAAATAGCAGCAGAGAATGTAAACACACCTGTTTTAGTTCCACACACTTTTTGAGAGTTTCGGTTTTTCAGCCATCAGCCGGTATTCTTCTGGCGTCAGGTTGTTCAGTGATTCATGAGGCCTCTCGCTGTTATATTTAGTCAGCCAGCGTTCCGTAATTTCCCGCGGCGAACGGTAGCCTAACGCACTGTGCGGATGCCATTCGTTGTAATGCTCGAACGCCATCGCCAGGATGCTGTCGCCGAACAGCACCATCCAGCCATGCAACAGCAAATAATAAAGCGGAGGATGAACGTCGAAAGAAGCATGGTACAACAACGCCGCCAGGTCATAGCGGCTGGTCAACACGCTGGAGGCTTCGTGTCGGTCAGGGAAGTAAAGCGGATCGTGGCCGATAACAGCAGGATCAGCAATACGTAATGTTTATAGCCGATACCTTTCAACCGGTTGCCCACAAGAGGCGCATTTGATATCTGTTGCAGAGACATAGCCGCATTCCGCCGAAGGATCCACACAATGTGGAGATGCGAGGCCATCATTGCCGAGGCCGGGTAAATAGCAGCTAAATCATCGTGAAAAAGTCGCAGCGGCCGCCGTCTGCATTACCGCATTGCAATGCCGATGCTCGAGTAGGTCTTTTCACAGCCGCTGAGGTAATGCCCCAAAGCACGGTAGGCCAACACATAGAGCACGGTAGCGGCGCACAGGTAGACAAAGGAAACCAGCAAGAATTTAGCGTTGCGCATGAGAAGCTCCCCCAATGGATAGTTGGCTATATATTAACCCGCCGGGATCAACCAAAGCTCAACTGCCCTCTTGTAAACCACACCGAGAAAAAACCGCGGCGGCGGCGGCCTTTGCCTCCGCCTGGGATTACGTTAGCGGCAGGCCAAATTGAAACGCCCTCCGATAGCCGCCGTCTCCTCAAATACTGACCAGCCCGCTCATGTCTGCGTATTACCTAGAAAATGATAAAATCTCTACGTCACGAAAATCTGACCCGGTTAAAATTTTTTCTCATTCGGTTCATAAGCCCAAATGCTACATTCACTCCCTTTGCCAAAATCATGGTCTTTATCACCATGGTGACAAGTTTTTTTCTCCTCATCGGTAGTCATCCCTTTTTTAAGGTAAAGTACTGCGGGCACCGCCTTGCCATTTTCTTTATCGACAGTATTTGCAAATGAAAAATTTTGTGCGGCAGATAAAAGAATCAACGTTTGCACTATAACCTTTTTGCTCATAGCCAAATCTCCCCAACCTTTTTTACCGTAGCGAAAATAAAATCGCTGACCTCACATATCCCCATCGCTTCGTCAGCCCATCCAAGCACCATCTATATGTATATATGTAAGTAAAAAAAGCGATTACCAATTTTCCAAGATCGTGATGGTTTATATTGAAGTAATTCCCAGACCTGTCAAGAAGATGATGATTTCCCTAGGTACTATAAGACATCGATTTAAAAATTGGCTGGATAACAATGATTTTTTGCTTCCAGAGGGCTACATCAACCAGTCAAAAACTAAAAATAGAAAATTCAAATCAATGACAACAACGAGCAAGTCAGCGGCTATCAAAAAGGCACAAACCAGAAATTTAATCCAAAAACAAATAACACGACAGAATATTATTCTAACTGAAAGCATAAAAACAACACTATAAACTGAAAGTGTAAACAAGTTGGGGCGTTTTTTGTAAAAAACCATCGAATGAAGCGGCATAAAAAGTAAAGTTACCGGGAAAAAACCTAATGCAAGCTTCTCATTTAAAAACAAACACAAGCAGATAAAGAACAAGAAAGATCTTAAAAAAGTATCAAATTAAAGCTTGTTTTATATGGGTTTTTATCGAAAAAGGTACAATAAGAATCGCGCAATTTTTTCAACGCAGCGCTAATCACTGAAAAATTATAATAAAAAAACCAATCACCAAAAATTCATTAAAAACTAATAAAATAATAAAAATTGGAGTAAAAAACTAAAATAAAAAGTAAATTAAGAATAAAAAACTAACAAATAACCACTATACAGTGTAATTTAAATAAAAATGCGGCTTTTTGACCGCCATTTTATTTTCGGATAGTATCGATTTCGTGAAAGCAGACATCTTCGTTAATAAAACCATCTCTATGGTGAGTATATTGCACGACTGATTAATTCACTTTTACCTGGCCGATAAGAACTCAAGTGTGCCGTTAATGTCAGATCATATTCTGGCAGGCCTCCCTTTGTTCTCAATAAGCCTGAAAACACTTTTAATCAAACTCTAAAGCTGCCTAATAATGCTGTTACAGGCGGCAAGTGCACCCTTATAATTCATTAATAGGAAGAATCTCATATGGCATCTTTAAACTTTCAAAAAGAAGCTGCAGCGCTGTTGTTCTCTGTCCTTGGTCAAAAAGCCAATGCAGCCACATTTGACTCTATTGGTAACCGTATAGAGAAAAATCTGCTTTCGGCTGAAGACTATGTTGGTTCCTTATTAAATTCTGCCGAAGGCAAGAGCCTTTATAACGGCAAAAGCGACTTTGATATTCTTAGCAGTATTTACGCCTCTACCTACGGAAAAACAGCTCCTGCAGATTATTTGTCAAGCTTGCTGGTACATTCCAGCCTGGAAGAATCCATTACCACTATCGTCAACGATCTGCTTAACTACAGCGGTTTTGAAGCAGGCATGCAAGATGCGCAAAACAACTACGACCAGCAGTTGAACGAGATCATGTTTCCATCCTATAACGCCGCCGGCGGCGCAAAAGGCGTATCGGATATCCAGGCATTGTACTATTTGGTCGGCATTGATCCGGTAACCTCTACGGTGAATAACCTCGGCAGCCAGATCAACTCCGGTTCCAAAACCTTTGTTCAGGTTGCGACAAAGTTTATTGACGATCGGGCCGCGTTGAAAGCGCTGTCTAACAGCTCTTTAGTGAAGCTGGTGTACACCGAAGCGTATGGCCGCGCCCCTACCGATAGCGAGCTGGTTTCTGCGACTTCCTTCCTGGCTAACGGGGGCAGCAAAGGGCAGATGATCGTTGACCTCATCAACGACCTGCGCGGTAGCGTTGCACCGGCAGACACCGCTGCCCAGCAACATTTTCTGGCGGCAACAACCCCTAATGCTCCCGGCTTTATCGCCGCGCTAGCAACCCAGGAACAGGTCGCCTCTATCTTCCTGGCCCTTCCGGAGCGCAACGTCGATGCCCAGGGTCTGAGCGACTGGAGCAACTATTTAGGCAGCAATCCTGATTTAACCAAGATCAATGCGCTGACGGCCAAACTGATCACGTCCGCAGAGTTCCAGAAAAAAGGCGCGCAACTGACCGGCAACGACTATATCCAGCACGTTTACACCGCTGTGCACGGCATCGCGGCCACCGCAAAGCAACTGGCAGACTATGCCAAATTGGGTGCGGACAAGGCGCTGATCGCCACCATGATTATCAACGATCTGCGCACTTCCACCGCAACGGATGCGGCAACCGTCACCCAACAGCATACTTTTGAGTATGACATCGGCACCAGCCTGACCTATAAAACTGCGGCTTCGCTGTCTGCCTCTGCGTCGGGCGGCAACGCCACCGGCACCGTGAACAGCGGCAGCAGCCACGTACTGAGCAATGCGGAAACCGCGGTGCTGGTCAACGCGCTGCTGGATGCTAACGCAGCCACCACCGTCAATCTGAAGTTTGCCGATCATCTGGCCAACTTGACTATCAACGGCGGTAGCGCGGCTACCGTTAACCTGTCTGACAATGGCGTCAACTCAGGTGTTGCCGTTACTGTGAACAACGGCAATGTGACCCTGAACGCCAGCTCCGGCGATGATGCCGTTACCGTAACTGCGGATGCCAACCTCATTAACGGCTTAGGAAAATTCAATCTGGGCAACGGCAACGATCAGCTGTTATGGGATGGCAATGCGGTCGCGGGCGGCAACAATATCCTGAACGCCGGTATTTCAGCGCAAGGTGGCTCGGGCGTGAATACATTGTCCGCCAACTTCCTGACAACCAGCAGTATTAAGAATTTTACCAATTTCAGCAAAATAGATCTCGGTGGTTATGTCGGTTCGTATCAAGGCGAACGTGGCGTATTTAATGGTGGCATGTTCGCCGATGCCAATAAAAATGACTTGTCAAACGATGGTTACGTTCTTTCGAAGAAAGCCGATAATGTCACGGTTCATGGCATGCTGTATGGCAACCGTACCAAAGCTGCGCTGGAAATTACTGGCAATGCAGGTGCGGATAGCCATGTCACTTTTGATTTCTATAAAAACACTAGCAGAACGTTTGATCTCAACTTTGCCGGCAAAGGAGATAAAAACCTGGACGCCGGTGCCATTACGGTAAAAAGCCATGCGGTTGCGGGCCTCCTCTATAGCGGCGACGCCCTGACAGATCTCAACATTCATTCTAACGGTCAAGGTAACTTCACCAATAAAATGACACTGGTTGGCCAAGAAAGTGATTCTAACCTTATTAGCAATATCAAGATCGACGGCGACCATCGCCTGGCTCTGACGCTGGAAAACAACGTCGACAGTTTGTTCCTGACTAAAATTGACGCATCGGCCAACACTGCAGGAGTCGATATTGTTTCCAATATCAATGCCCCTGGTGCTTCAGGCGCTGCCGGGGGGGCCGGGTTCTTGGACTTCCTTAAGCCAATCCCAGGGCTGTCGCTGATCGCCGTCGCCGGCGATATCATCGGTGGTGTTATCAACGGGCTCGGCAGCGTTATCGGCTGGATTGGCGGGTTATTCACCGGTGGCCATGTGCCAGATGTCGCCAAAAGCTATGACATTATAGGTTCGGCACATGATGACAACTTTACCATCGGCAATAATACCTTCGTCACCACTGGCGCGGGCAAAGACGTGGTTACTCTGACGAAGAGTACGGCCAAGGATTTCTCCACCATTACCGACTTCAGCGCGGGTGACACAATTGTGGACCAGGCAAGCGGCATCACTATCAGCAGCCAATTGCCTGCAGGGCAAGAGCAGACTCAGGTAAAAGCTTATGGCTTTACCGGCACCAATGCGCTGAAGGATATTTTCCTGGCGTTCGGCCAGGCCGTGCTGGGCAATGTTCTGGTACGTATCGACTCACTGAAAAAAGTCATCAATATTGAAGACGGTAAAATGGAAAAGGTTGGTGTCGGCGGTACCGATAGTGGTTCTTATGTTGCATTCGACAATAATGGCAACAAATCACTGGATGCAGACGACACTCTCGTGTTCCTGAAAGGCGTCAGCTATGCGGATGCGCAGAAACTGGTGTATAGCCAAGAAGTGACAACCAACGGGGTACAACAAAACGTTGGCGATTTGGTTCACGGTTAATTAAGCAATAAGTCAGCTTAAGGTAAGGGTTTCGGCCCTTACCTTTTATCAAATCATTTTTATTTATATGGATTCAGCGTTGTGTTGACTCCTGGTCACATAAACGCAAATGAGAATGTCGCATATGAGTTTGGCGCGTCAATATATCGGCAGTAATGAAATTTCAGATGTTATACGAACTCGCAGTAAAGTCTTCTGGACCGTCGGCATATTTACCGCATTCATCAACTTATTAATGCTGGTCCCTTCTGTCTATATGCTGCAAGTCTATGACCGGGTGCTGCCTTCCCGGAACGAGATAACGCTCCTGATGCTGACCCTCATCATGTTGGCGATGTACGCCATGATGTCGCTGCTGGAATATGTGCGCAGCATGGTAGTGATCCGCATCGGCAGCCAACTGGACATGCGGCTGAACACGCGCGTCTATACCGCAGCCTTTGAGGCCAATTTAAAAAACGGCTCGTCAGACGCCGGGCAAATGCTGGGCGATCTCACTACGGTGCGCCAGTTCCTGACCGGCAATGCGCTGTTCGCGTTTTTTGACGCGCCCTGGTTCCCGATTTATCTGCTGGTGATCTTTTTGTTCAACCCCTGGCTTGGGTTGTTCGCCCTGGTGGGTTCTTTGATCTTGATAGCCCTGGCTGTCGCCAATGAGATGGTTTCCAAAAAACCACTGGGCGAAGCCAGCAAGCTGTCGATCATGTCCGGCGGGCTGGCCAGCGCCAACCTGCGCAATGCCGAAGTGATCGAAGCGTTGGGCATGCTGCCGAACCTGAAACGCCGCTGGTTTTCACTGCACAGCCGTTTCCTGAACAGCCAGCGGGTCGCCAGCGAGCGCGCCGCGACCGTCACCTCGATCACCAAGTTCGTGCGCCTTTCCCTGCAGTCTCTGGTGCTGGGGCTGGGCGGCTGGTTGGCCATCGACGGCCACATCACCCCCGGCATGATGATCGCCGGTTCGATCCTGATGGGGCGCACCCTGGCGCCGATCGAACAGGTGATCAACGTCTGGAAAAGCTGGAGCGCGGCCAAGCTGTCGTACAACCGGCTGGTCAAGCTGCTGGAACAGCACCCTGAACGCGGCACCGGCATGTCTCTGCCGCGTCCGGCCGGCGCGCTGTCGGTTGAAGGCATTACCGCCACGCCGCCGGGCTCGAAGGGGGAGGCGGTGTTGCATAACGTCAGCTTTGCCGTACAGCCGGGCGACGTGCTGGGCATCATCGGGCCGAGCGCCTCGGGGAAATCCACGCTGGCGCGCCTGCTGGTCGGCATCTGGCCGGTATCGGAAGGCATCGTGCGCCTGGATACGGCGGACATTTACCAGTGGAACAAGGACGAGCTGGGGCCGCACATCGGCTACCTGCCGCAGGACATTGAGCTGTTTGCCGGCAGCATCGCCGAGAACATTGCGCGTTTCAACGACATCGACGCGGAAAAAGTGATCGAGGCGGCCAAGCTGGCCGGGGTGCATGAGCTGATCCTGCGTTTTCCGCAGGGCTACGACTCGCTGATCGGCAACGGCGGCGCCGGGTTGTCCGGCGGGCAGAAACAGCGCATTGGCCTGGCGCGGGCGCTGTACGGCGATCCTGCTCTGGTGGTGTTGGATGAGCCCAACTCCAACCTCGACGATGCCGGCGAGAGGGCGCTCAACCAGGCGATCCAGTTCCTGCAGCAGCGCAACAAAACGGTGATCCTGATCACCCACCGCACCAACCTGCTGTCGATGACCAACAAGCTGTTGCTGCTGACCAACGGCGTGGTGAATGCGTTTGGTCCGACTCAGCAGGTGCTGACGGCGCTGGCTAATGCGCAAAAACAGCAGCAAGCCGCAGCGGCGGTCAATGCGCCGGTAAAAAACGAAGGCGACTTCGTAAAAACTCAAACTCATTAATTACAGGCTAATCAGGCGGCCCGGCCGCCTGATGCCAGAGGTACCTGTATGTCTACGCCACTTAGCGTGCCGGCTTCTTCTTTGGAAGAAAAGCTCCCCCAGGATGAGCGGAAATATACCCGTATGGGTTGGCTGGTGCTGGCCATCGGGCTGTTTGGCTCTTTCATTTGGGCCGCTTTTGCGCCTTTGGACAAAGGTGTGGTTTCCGCCGGTTCGGTGATCGTTTCCGGCAACCGCAAAACGGTGCAGGCACCGGCCAGCGGCATTATCAAAAGCATCAAGGTTAAAGAAGGCGACAAGGTCAAGGCCGGCGAAGTGCTGGTTCAGCTCAGCCAGATCCAGGCTCAGGCTCAGGTGGATTCGTTAAGCGATCAGTATTACACCACGCTGGCCAGCGAGGCGCGTCTGATCGCCGAGCGGGATGGGTTGAACGCCATTACTTTTTCTCCGGTACTGGAAAAACTGCGCAACCAGCCGCGGGTGGCCGAGATCCTGACGCTGCAGCAGCAGCTGTTCACCTCCCGCCGCCAGGGGCTGAAAAGCGAGATCGACGGTTATCGGCAGTCGATCGAGGGCATGCGTTATCAGTTAAAAGGGCTGCAGGACTCGCGAGCCAACAAAGCTATCCAACAGGCGAGTCTGCGCGAGCAGATGAACAGCATGAAGCAGCTGGCCAATGAAGGCTATTTACCGCGTAACCGCTACCTGGAAATTCAGCGGCAGTTTGCCGAAGTGAACAGCAGCATTGATGAAACTCTGGGGCAGATCGGTCAGTTGCAAAAACAGCTGCAGGAATCGCAGCAGCGTATCGATCAGCGCAACGCCGACTATCAGCGCGAGGTGCGCACCCAGCTGGCACAAACCCAGATGGACGCCAGCGAATACCGCAACCGTCTGGACACCGCCACCTTTGATCTGGGCAATACCTCGATCACGTCTCCGGTGGACGGCACCGTGGTGGGGCTGAACATCTTTACCCTGGGCGGCGTGGTCGGCGCCGGCGACCACCTGATGGATGTGGTGCCGAGCGAGGCTTCGCTGGTGGTTGACGCCCGGCTGAAGGTGGAGCTGGTCGACAAGGTTGGGCAAGGGTTGCCGGTGGATCTGATGTTCACGGCGTTCAACCAAAACAAAACGCCGAAAATTCCGGGCGAGGTCACGCTGATTTCGGCCGACCGCCTGGTGGATAAGGCGACCGGCGAACCCTATTACCAGATGCAGGCGACGGTGACGCCGCAGGGAATGAAAATGTTGTCCGGGCTGGATATCAAACCCGGTATGCCGGTTGAGGTGTTCGTTAAAACGGGTTCGCGTTCGATGCTGAGCTATCTGTTCAAGCCGATTATGGACCGCGCCCGCACGTCGTTGTCTGAGGAGTGATTGTGAGCCGATTCAAAGGAAAAATAGCCGGTATAGCCCTGGGTGGGGTGGCGTTGTCGGTGCTGTTCGCACCGGCTTCGGCGCTGGCGATCGGCGTACTGGACGCTTACTCGCTGGCATTGCAAAAGGATCCGACTTTCCTGGCAGCCTTAAAGGAGAAAGAGGCCGGGGATGAAAACAAAAATATCGGCCTGGCGGGGTTGCTGCCGAAGGTGTCGCTGAGTTACCAAAATTCGCCGAAAAACTGGCAAAAAGTGACCAGCCCGCAGGCGGTGAATATTTTCAGCAATGAGACCATCGACGTCACCACCCGGCAGCAATACCGCAGCTATTCCGGCTCGGTCACGCTGACCCAGCCATTAATTGACTACGCGGCCTATGCGCGCTACCGCTCCGGCGTGGCGCAGACGCTGATGTCCGATGAGCGTTTTCGCGGCAAGTTTATGGATCTGGCGGTACGGGTAGTGAGCGCTTACGTGGACGTCGCCTACGCCAGGGATCAGATTGCCCTGGCCGAAGCGCAAAAAACCGCCTACCAGGAGCAGCTGGCGCTGAACGATCGTTTGCTGAACGCCGGGGAAGGCACGGTGACCGACGTGTCTGAAACCCAGGCGCGTTTCAGCCTGGCGGAGGCGCAGGCGATAGAGGCGCGGGACGCGCTGGACGCCGCCCAGCGCGAGCTGGAGGTGATGATCGGCCTGCCGTTGGAGCAGCTGGAAACACTGCGGGTATTGCGCCCGGGCAAGTTTGAAGTGGCGCCGCTGCTGCCCGCCAGCTTTGAAGAGTGGCGGAAAATGGCCATTGCGAGCAACCCGACGCTGGCGGCGGCCCGCCAGGGCGTGGACGTGGCGAAGTATGAGGTGGAGCGCAACCGGGGCGGGTTTTTCCCGCAGGTGCAGCTTTATGCGTCTCACTCTGAAAACGATTCCAGCAGCGATAACACGGTCAACCAGAAGTACCGGACCAACAGTATCGGCATTCAGGTCAGCGTGCCGATTTATGCCGGCGGCGGCGTTGCCGCCTCGACCCGGCAGGCCGCGGCCAGCTATGGCCAGGCGATGTATGAGATGGACGCGCAGGTCGGCACCACGCTGAATGATTTGCGCAAGCAGTTCAATCTGTGCCTCAGCAGCCGCGCCAAGCTTGCCGCCTACGAACTGGCGGTGAAGTCGGCGACGACGCAGGTGGAAGCGACGCGCAAAAGCGTGCTCGCCGGGCAGCGCGTCAACGTCGACGTGCTGAATGCGGAGCAGCAGCTCTACAGCGCGAAGCGCGACCTCGCGTCGGCAAAATATACCTACATCAAGGCGTGGGTCAGTTTGTTAAACGATGCGGGCACATTGGATCGGGAGCATATCCAACAAATAGCAAAATACTTCTAATGCGATCATGAGTTTTTTAACAATACCAGATGCGGTTAGTCATGGAATATTAAAAATTTGCAGGGATATCCACGAAATGACAATCATGAACATGCTGAATAAGAGCCTCCCCCTGAAAAACAAAGCAGTAAGCAGCATCGCCGTGCTCGAGCCTTTTCCTTATGTATCAAACGTATTGATGAGTTTTTTTCTGGAGGTCCCGGAGGTAACGGATATTTTTGACACCCAGAGATTTGATACACTACAAGAAATACTTGATGAAAAGAAAATCCATATGGTTTTTATGGATCTGGTCGATGTGAATAACGACCATACCGCCGGCCTGTCGTTTCTCGCAAAGAACGCCTTGCATTGGCACCATATAGACTTGGTGCTATTTACCTCCATAACTAACGTTTATACTATCGAGTTTGCAAGAAAAGCGGGCGCCATCGCGATCATTAACAAACACGACAACTTGGTAAAAATAAAACAAAAAATAGAAACCATATTTTCCAGAGAAACGTTTCCATACCCACGGGAATGGGGGGGGGTAAACAGCAAATTCGATACGGCGCTGACCAGACGAGAATCTGCCATCATCTATTTCTTGAGCCACGGGAAAAGCATTAAACAAATATCGGACATATTGGGAATATCCTATAAAACTGCACACTCACACAAAAGCAACATAATGAACAAGCTAGGAGTTAGAGGGCTTTTCGATTTACACAAGGTTATCAGAGCGATAAAATCACAACCTAAGAAATAAGATTCGCAACCAATCCTTAAAGAGGAGCCATGGAAAGTTATTATTGACAACATCTTTATTATTTTTCACTTTTGTTGTTTTTTTAGAAACCGGACCAGTATAAAAAGTTCGCGTAGATAAAAATAAGAACCCCAGTGTTCAATAATAATTCATGGATAGAAGATTAACACATGGAAAGTAGAAGCCACTTAACCCTGCTAGGCAGGGTTCTTTTTTGTCCCAATGAAAACGCAAATAAGGAAGAGTTATGAAGTTGACAATTAAATGTAAATGAGATAATTACTCCATAAAAAAACATAAGATTATCTTTAAATTTTAAACTAACGCTGAAATATTATGCTATACTTGAAAAATAAACTTCCTACCTCAGTCTGAGGAAAATAATAAAAATGAAGTATATAATAAATAGCAAAATTGTCTTCAGCGTTGATGAAGGAACATTATCGGTTTATGAAAGCGCGGAGACACCCGTCAAATTAAGCAAACCTGCTTGTCGGTTGCTTCTGGAATTAATTAAAAAAAATAATCACAGCGTCTCCCGTGATGAACTATTGCAACGTGTCTGGATCAACTATAGTCCCACGGCATCAAATGCCGGACTAAATAATTACATTCGCGAAATACGTAAAGCGCTGTTGTCGATAGGCATGGATAACAACATTATTGTTACCATTCCAAAATTGGGCTTCAAACTCGAAGGTGAAATACAGCCTGCAGAAGCACGCATTCAGACACCAGAGCCGGAAAATGCTGTTGAAATCCCCCTAGTCCCCCATACCGAAGACACAGTGGTAGAACAGAAAAATCATGAGATAGTCGTTACCCATACTGAAAGAAAGCATTTTTTTTCCTGGCGACAACCGCTGGTCGTGAGCCTGATCCTCATTATCTCTCTGTGTGCTTTTTTCACTTTTTCCCACAACGGAAAACCCAACCTAATCTCATACAGCCTAATACAGTCAGTAGATAATTGTGATATTTACTCCATAGGGAAGGTGAGGTTTACCCCCTCCTTGCTCGCTGATCTTATGCAAGCAATAAAAAAGGACGGTGTCGATTGTTTAAAAAACAAGAATGATATTTTCTACATGGAAGACAGGATAGGAGAAAGTGTACCAAGAGTCAGTCTGATATCGATCTGCGATAAGCATCAAGGTAGTAATTACGACCATTGTTTCAGCATGAAAAAACAGCGGAACATCATAAAATGAAAAAAATATTGATTGCTCTTAATCTCGTTTTTTTATTTCTTTTTATTTTGGTTTTCAAAAACCATGATGGACCATATAAATGCGCAACGCAATTCACTACATTTATAGAGAAAGAAAATAACTACACCTTGTTTAGTGGTAATTTAACATTATTTATTGAAAATGAGCAGGGTGGCTTTTTCAATATGACAGGCACAATAAAAACAAAAGATAGTGCCTATTTTTTAAGAAGACAAAGCTACTTCACCTTTAAACCTAATGAGTTCGACAATGTTAAAATGACAAAAATAACCAATGTAGTGGTTCAACCCGACGACAACACCCCCAAAGAAATCTGGACTGGGGATATCTTACCAGGAAAAACAGATAATGCATTCCCAATAGAGATTTGGCGTTTAAAAGACAACCTTATTTTATTTAAATCTGTAGATTCTGGTTATTTCATCTGTCCTAAAATAGGCTGGTGACAAAGAAAAAAACACATTACGTAGATACACCCGTTCAACCACACCTCCTACCGCAATTGGAGCTTAAGTTTTAACAGGGTTGTTATCCGCTACTAAAATTAATATCCAGAGGATCACCATGGTAAACCTGAAATGTGTCGGCGTATTTATCAGTAAACGTTCGTGGATACCTACTCGAAGGCCGCTCACTGCAAGCTGTATGTCACCAAAACGCCGATTACAGCATGCCGTTCTACGTGTCTGGCATCAGGAGGCCGGGCAATAGCGTTTATAAATGTGATGGTATCGGCCAGCCTGGCCGGAGGAAGTTTTTCAAATATTGTCGAACGAAGAAACTCACTTTCAATATTTTCATCCAGAAGTACCGAGCAGATATGTGCCAGTTCTAATGCTGATTTATCAAAATTTTTCAGCGTTCTTAGGCGTTCCTCTGCCTGTGTATTCCGATGATTTCGATCAGTGATTCCGGCGACTCCGATCGCTCTTCTCGCACTGTTTATTTCTTACTCTTGTTTTTAACTCGTCTGATCGGTTTACGCTAGTTTACGCATCGACTCACCTGTAGTGGCACAGTAAATTTGGTCTGCAAAAAGACCCTCGTGGTCGGTGTCTTTTTGCAGGTTTCGCCATCAAATAAATAACGCATAGCGGGCAAACTACGACGGATAAACACCGCCTTCATACATCTGCAACAGGTGGTTGTTCGCCTGCTCGCTAAGTTCCGACAGGGCAGGGAGCAGATGCGCAGAGGCTTTGAGCCAGGCGCTGATTTGCACCTTGCTGCTTGTTGAGCTCTGTTCCCCATTCTCCAGCGATTCTGCCAGATACAATAAGCCATGACATAACCCTTCTGCGGATTCCTGAGCCACGGCGCTGAGATCGCACAATTGAATATCGCTGAGTTTGCAAAATTGTAGATCGGCAATGAGATTGCGGAAGATGGAGATGGAGCTGTCAGTGAGTGTTTGATTCATTTCAGTCATGATGATGTTCCCTTGAAGGATGGTTATCACCACTGCCAAAGAGTTCCAAGCTTTGGTGGTGGCCCAGACAGGTTTGGAACTCCGGCCCTTCAATCACCGGCCAACCTTGCGGTTGTCCTGCCTGAGCCACCGAACTGAGTGTGCACGTAGGCGCTGAAAAAACACAAGTATTTTCAGCGTTGAAGGGGACGGGGTTCCAATCCCGACTGCGGATTTTGCCGCAGCAAGAAGACTCTATCCCGGTGATAACGCACAGGAAATAGCCTGGATGGATTTACAGGGATTTGTTGCAAGGATTGGAATCTGGCCCGCAAAATGAGTAACAGCGCCAAACTCTGACCAGCCCGCTCGTTAAACCTCACCGCATCTTTGCCGCAGTGGTGCCAGTCAATGTCGTTTTGAGCAAGAAACGCTGTGGCGACCACCGCGCATCTTTATCAGGTGGCCCCCAGGCGATTACGCAGCACATCAAAGCGATCTACGAAGAAGGCGAACTTGAACAAAATGCAACCTGTAAGTCTTACTGACAAGTTCAGCAGGAAAGGGCTCGTCAGGTGAGCCGTAATATTCTGAATTATCATTATCGGCTACCTTTAATGCATTAAAGAGATTCGGTTATTGCACCGGAGGTCAGGATGAGAAAACTGGAAGAACGGCTTGCCGCGTATGCCGCCTATCATCGCGATGCGCGTAATATCGTGACGCATTTCATCGGCATACCCATGATTGTCATCAGCTTGTTGGTGCTGCTTTCCCGGCCGTCGCTGGGGGATTTTGCGCTGCCTTTGTCTCCGGCTCTGGCCGTGGTTGTGGTTTTAGCCATTTATTATCTGCGGCTGTCGGCCAGCCTTGGCTCGATCATGGCGCTGCTGCTGGTGTGCTTTGCCTGGTTTGGCGCCTGGGCGGCGTCGTTATCGACGGCGTGGTGGTTAACCCTCGGCCTCGGCGGCTTTGTCATCGGCTGGATCTTTCAGTTTATCGGGCATTTTTGGGAGGGCCGGAAGCCGGCTTTTATGGACGATCTGGCTGGGTTGATCATCGGCCCGCTGTTTGTGCTGGCGGAGGCCTGCTTCCTGGCGGGAGGGTTCCGCGAGCTGGCGCTAAGCATTGAAGCGCGCGCCGGCAAAGTGCGCAACGGAAGAAAATAGCTAAAAGCCCCGTTCCAAAGGAAGGGGCTCAATAACTCAGGGTTTATGCGTATTTAAATATTTTCTTTGGCGATTGGGGTCGCCGCGTTCAGCCCGCACCCGGGCAGCTGTCCGCCAGCTGCGTCAGCCCCTCGCTCTCCTGCCTGAAGGCCACTTTGCCCTGATCCAGCGTCACTACGAAGATGCTGTCGAAGTCGCTGCCTGGCCATTCGGGTACCTGATTGGCGTCGCCGCCGCGTGCTGCCACGATGCTCTTCACTGCTTTGTCGAGGTTCTTGTGCTCCCAGGCGATGAAAATGCGTGAATTTTGGTATTTATCGCTGAGCAATTCCTGCTGCAGCCCGGCCACGTCGTCGGCATGGAACTGAATGCCGATCGGCAATCCGGTGCGCACCGCGGTGGGCATGATGGTCGACAGCGCCCGCAGCGAGCTGCCGAGCTTATTCTCCTTCGGTCCGGCGGCGAAGATAAAGTCGGGTTTTCCGTAGCGCTTCAACAGCACCTCCGGTAACGCCAGTGCCCGGTTTAATCCTTTGCAGGTCAGTTGCCCGCTGTTATCGGCGGGTTTTTCACCGTGCCGCACGAAGATCAGCGTTTCCTGCGCCAATGCGCTCTGGCTGCACAGCAGCAGCGCCAGCAAGGCGGCGGAAAGGGTACGTGCCACTGAATTGATCATGATTAACCTATTTCAAAAGGTAAGTGGATTTTTCTATTCTATTCGCGAGGTTACTCGCTATGATTAGCTGCGTACAAAAATAGCCGCCACGCTCTGTGGCGCCTCTGGGATAATTAAATAACGAATTAAGGAAAGATTTACCATGAGAAATATTTTCTTCTTTGACGCCATGCTGACGCCGAAAATTATTACCGTCGTTTATTGGCTGGCGCTGCTGGGGGTGTTGATCAGCGGCATCGGCATGATGTTTTACGGCGAGGTGTTCCGTGGCCTGTTCGGCATCATCATTGGCGGCGTGTTCGTGCGCGTGGCGTTTGAAATGGTCATTATTGCGTTCAAAAATAACGAATACCTGCGCAAAATCGCCGAAAAGCCGTAATCGGCCCAAAACGCCGGGTTACGCCCGGCGTTGTTCTCTCGCCCGCCGCTCGTCCGCTTTATTCAAAACCAAGAATGCTGAACGCGTCGTCCTGCGGGTAGTAGCCGAGCAGGCGGCTGGTTTCGTCCAGCGACAGCCGTTTGTAGCGGTTGTTGGAAACGCCGTGCACCACCGCATGCTGCACGCCTTCGACGCGAATGCAGCGCTCCAGCAGATCGGCGGCGTCGCGGTGGCTGAGGAAAGCGCTCATGTCGCGCGCGCTGAGCCGTTCGCCGGCCGCCAGGGTGGTGAAGTTGGCGATGCGCACCGACAGCGCGGAAAGCCCTTCCTGATGGGCGAAGTAGGCGGCGATGCCTTCGCCGAACGCCTTGCTGGCGCCGTACAGGTTTTTCGGCTTCGGCGCGTCTTGCGGGCGGATCTGGTGATCCAGCGGGTAGCCTTCCACCGCCTGCGCACTGCTGGCGAACACCACGCGTTTGCAGCCGGCGTCTTTCGCCGCGCGGAAGATATTGAAGGTGCCGAGGATGTTATTGTCCATCAGCGAGCCGCAAAAATCGGCGTCGGGGGAAGGATCGGCCGCCAGGTGCAGCACGGTGTCGATGTTGGCGCAGGCCGCGCGGCAGGCGTCAAGATCGGCAATGTTGAAGCTGATGACTTCGTCGTCGGGTTGCAGGTCGGTCAACAGGCTGATGTCTCTTTCCGCCAGTCGCAGTTGATAGCGATTGCCCACCGATTGACGAAATGCCGTGGCGACCCGGCCGCCCGCGCCGGTAATCAAAATTCGTCCAAACTCCGTACGTAACGTCATGATTGTTGTCGTCCCTAAAAGTAGATTACCCGGCGATCAGTAATAATCCCCCGCGTGACTTTTGTCCAGCATTCAATTAGCGGTACTGATGTTTTACGTCGGCAATGGGCAGTGTTTTTCGAGCGATTCCTCCAGAAAATCCATTACCGCGCGCACGGCGGCGGTGCGCGCCAAATCGGGATAGGTGACCAGCCACAGCTCGCGCGTCGGCGGGGCGACAGCCGTGGGCAGCGGCACCAGCAGCGGGTCGTTATCGGCGACGAACGTCGGCAATACCACGGCGCCCAGCCCCGATCGCGCCGCCTGCTGCAGCGAAAACAGGTCGCTGGCCTGAAACACTATCGGGCGCCCCAGCAACAGTGCCTGCAGCCATTGCTGATGCGGCTGGTGCCGGTAGTGATGGTCATAGGCGATAAAACGGCGCGCCGCTTCCGGCAGCGCGGCGTGCTGCGGCGCAGCGTACAGCCCGTAACGCATCATGCCGATGCGCCGCACCAGCAAGTCCGGCTGCTGCGGCCGCACCATGCGCACCGCAATATCGGCCTCGCCGCGATCCAGCTCGGCAATCGCCGATTCGCCGGAAAGCGCCAGCGCTATCTGCGGGAAAGCCCGGTGGAATTCGGCGATGCGCGGGGCGATTATCTCGGCGGCAATCGACGGCGGCGCGCTGACGCGCACGCTGGCCTGCGGGGTGTCGCCGGCGCTGCGCGCATAGCGGATGATGGCCTGGCTTTGCGCGTCGATATCGATCGCCAGCCCGGCTATCGCGTGCCCGTCCTGGGTCAGCGGCGTGCTGCGCGGCAGCCGTACGATCAAACGCAGGCCCAGCGCCTTTTCCAGCGCCGCCACCCGCCGCCCGACGGTGGCGTGATCGCAGCCCAGCTCCCGCGCCGCCGCCGACAGTGAACCGGTGCGCGCCAGCGCCATAAAGTGTTTTAAATCCTGCCAGTCGAACATCAGTGAATTCCTGCACAGTATCGATGCGATTTTAAGGAATATTCACACAGAGCGCGGCGTGATTCAATGCGTACATTCTTTCCGCAAAATTGAATTATTCAATTAGGATATCTTATGAATTTACAGCTTCAACAACGCACCGCGCTGGTGACCGGCGCCAGCGAAGGTATCGGCGCCGGCATGGTGCGGGTGCTGGCGGCTCAGGGCGTGCGGGTGGTGGCGACGGCGCGGCGCGGCGACAGGCTGCAGGCGCTGGCGGACGAAGTTGAACGGCAGGGCGCGGTGCGGCCGCAGGTGATAACGGCGGACATCACCGACGCTGCGGCGCTGGCCGGGTTGGCGGCGCAGGCGCTGCGGCTGATGGGGACGATTGATATCCTGATCAACGCGGTGGGCGCCTTTCAGCCAACGGCGCTCGACGAAGACGATCGCGGTTGGGATGCGGCCTTCGCCCTGAACTTTACCCCGGCGCGCCGCTTGACGCAGGCGCTGCTGCCGCGCATGCAGGCGCAGGGCTGGGGGCGGGTGATCAACATCAGCGGGTCGATGGAGCCGCGCAGCCTGAGCGCCGCCAGCGCGGCCAAGGGGGCGCTGCACCTGTGGGCCAAAGGATTGGCCGGCGACGTGGCGGCGCAGGGCATCACCGTCAATACGCTGCAGCCCGGGCGCATCAACAGCGAGCAGATCCGCGAACGGCTGTATCCGACCGACGCGGCGCGGCAGGCCTATATCGCACAGCATATTCCGATCGGCTATTTCGGTGAGCCGGAAGACATGGCCTATCTGGCGGCGTTTCTTTGTTCCCCGCTCGCGCGCTATATCACCGGCGCGGTGATCCCGGTAGACGGCGGGCTGCATTATTTTGCCCACTGAGCCGCTTTTGCCCGGTGGATCACAGTTCCGCAATTTGCCGGCGCAAAGCCTTGCCGGGGCGAAAACCTGGGTGGTAACGTCATAACTCAGCCGCTTTAGGGTTGTTACTGCTCCGGCAGGCAAAACCTAAACCTCGCGTTTCTGTTCCCCGAAGGGGCAGAGGCCGCGAGGTTTAGGTTTTTTTTTGCGCTGAATTCCGCCGCGGCGCTTGGCCAGCGCCGGGTGGGATCGGTAGAACGCGGATTTTAAGGATAACCGTATGAAATATGAAGCATTAGCCAGTGAGATTTTGGCCGGCGTCGGTGGCCGCGACAACGTAAAAAGCCTGGTGCACTGCGCCACCCGCCTGCGCTTCAAGCTGCGCGACGATCGCCGCGCCAATGCGGCGGCGCTGAAGAAAAAACCGGGCGTCATCATGGTGGTGGAAAGCGGCGGGCAGTTTCAGGTGGTGGTGGGCAACCACGTGGCGGAGGTGTACCGCGCGGTCAATCAGGTTGGCGGCCTGGGCGAGGGCGACGCGGCGGCGGACGACGCGGACGATAAGCAAGAGAACCTGCTCAGCCGCTTTATCGACGTGGTTTCCGGCATCTTTACCCCGCTGTTGGGGGTGATGGCTGCTTCGGGGGTGCTGAAGGGGCTGCTGGCGCTGAGCCTGGCCTGCGGCTGGCTGCTGGAGAGCGGCGGCACCTTTAAAATGCTGTTCGCCGCCAGCGATGCGCTGTTCTATTTCTTCCCGATCATGCTGGGCTATACCGCCGGGAAAAAGTTTGGCGGCAACCCGTTCGTCACCATGGCGATCGGCGGCGCGCTGACCCATCCGCTGATGATGGCGGCGTTCGAAGCCGCGCAGCAGCCGGGCGCGGCGCGCGAATATTTCTTCGGCATTCCGCTGACCTTCATCAACTACAGCTCGTCGGTGATCCCGATCGTTTTCGCCGCCTGGGTGTCCTGCCGCCTGGAGCCGCTGTTTAACAAGGTGATCCACAGCGCGGTGCGCAATTTCATTACCCCGCTGCTGTGCCTGGTGGTGACCGTGCCGCTGACCTTCCTGCTGATCGGCCCGGCGGCGACCTGGCTGAGCCAGCTGCTGGCGCACGGCTACCAAAGCATCTACGCCTTTAACCCGATCGTCGCCGGCGCCTTTATCGGCGCGATGTGGCAGGTGTGCGTGATCTTCGGCCTGCACTGGGGGCTGGTGCCGCTAATGATCAATAACCTGAGCGTGCTGGGGCGCGACACCATGGTGCCGCTGCTGCTGCCGGCGGTGATGGGGCAGGTGGGCGCCACGCTGGGCGTGATGCTGCGCACCCGCGACGCCAGGCTGCGGGCGCTGTCCGCTTCGGCCCTCGGCGCCGGCATCTTCGGCATCACCGAACCGGCGGTGTACGGCGTCACGCTGCCGAACAAGCGGCCGTTTATCTTCGGCTGCGTCGGCGGCGCGCTGGGCGGCGCGGTGATCGGCTATTTCCATACCTCGGTCTACTCGTTCGGGCTGGTCAATATATTCACCTTTGCGCAGATCATACCCGCCGGCGGCTTCGACGCCACGGTATGGGGCGCGATCGGCGGCACGCTGCTGTCATTCTGCTTCGCCGCGCTGGCCAGCTATCTGTTCGGCGTGAAGCCGGCGGAGGCTGAACCGGCCGGCGCCGAGCCGCTCAACCGTAAAGAACAGATCCTCAGCCCGATCGCCGGCGACATCGTGCCGCTGGAGCAGGTGAAGGATGCGACCTTCGCCAGCGGCCTGCTGGGCAAAGGGGTGGCGATAGCGCCGCAGCAGGGGCGGGTGGTGGCACCGGCCGCGGGCAGCGTGGTGTCGCTGTTCAAAACCAAACACGCCATCGGCATCGAATCGGACGACGGTGCGGAGATCCTGATCCACGTCGGCATCGATACCGTGCGGCTCGACGGGCTGCATTTTACCGCCCACGTGCAGGTCGGCGACCGGGTGGCGCCGGGCGATCTGCTGATTGAGTTTGACCAGGCGGCGATCCATGCCGCCGGCTATGACACCACCACGCCGATCATCGTCAGCAACAGCGATGACTACGTGGACGTGTTGACCAGCGGCCTGTCTCCGGTGCAGGAACGGGCGCCGCTGCTGACTTTATTACGTTAACTGAGGAGCAAGCGATGAACGGCAAATTTCCACACGATTTTCTGTGGGGCGGCGCGGTAGCGGCCAACCAGGTCGAAGGCGCTTATCTGACCGACGGCAAAGGCTTATCGACCTCCGATCTGCAGCCGCAGGGCATCTTCGGCGCCATCACGCCGCGCCATGAGGGCGACAGCGGCATCAAGGACCTGGCGATCGATTTTTATCATCGCTATCCGCAAGATATCGCGTTGTTCGCCGAAATGGGCTTCAAGTGCCTGCGCACCTCGATCGCCTGGGCGCGCATTTTCCCGCAGGGCGACGAAGAGACCCCGAACGAAGCCGGGCTGGCGTTTTACGATCGGCTGTTCGACGAGATGGCGAAATACGGCATTCAGCCGCTGATCACCCTGTCGCACTACGAAATGCCCTATGGCCTGACGCAGAAATACGGCGGCTGGGGCAGCCGCGCGACCATCGGCTTCTTCGAGCGCTATGCGCGCACCGTGTTCGAACGCTATAAGCACAAGGTCAAGCACTGGCTGACCTTCAACGAGATCAACATGTCGCTGCACGCGCCCTTCACCGGCGTCGGCCTGCCGGCAGACAGCGACAAAAGCGCCATCTATCAGGCGATCCACCATCAGCTGGTGGCCAGCGCCAGAGCGGTGAAGGCCTGCCACGAGATCGTGCCGCAGGGCAAAATCGGCAACATGCTGCTGGGCGGCATTCTGTACCCGCTCAGCTGCAAGCCGGAAGATCTGCTGGAAACCCAGCGGCAAAACCGCGACTGGCTGTTCTTCGGCGACGTGCAGGCACGCGGTTATTACCCGGCCTACATGCAGCGCTTCTTCCGCGAAAACGGTATTCAGGTGGCGATCACCGAGGAAGATCGGCAAACGCTGCGCGAAACCATCGACTTCATCTCGTTCAGCTACTACATGAGCGGCTGCGCCACCGCCGACCCGGAGCAGTACGAAACGGCGCGCGGCAACATTCTCGATATGGTGCCGAACCCGCACCTGGCCAGCTCGGAGTGGGGCTGGCAGATAGATCCCGTCGGCCTGCGCTACCTGCTCAACGTGCTGTATGACCGCTACCAGAAACCGCTGTTTATCGTCGAAAACGGCCTGGGCGCCAAGGACCGCGTCGAGGCTGACGGCAGCATCAACGACGACTACCGCATCAACTACCTCAATGACCATCTGGTACAGGTGGCCGAGGCGATCGACGACGGCGTCGAGGTGATGGGCTACACCAGCTGGGGCCCTATCGATCTGGTCAGCGCCTCGAAGGCCGAAATGTCGAAGCGCTACGGCTTTATTTATGTCGACCGCGACGACGCCGGCAACGGCAGCCTGGAACGCCGCCGCAAAAAGAGCTTCTATTGGTACCGCGATGTGATCCACAGCAACGGCAACAGCCTGAAACAGAAAGGCTAACTGGCATAAATCAGCCCGGCGGCAAGCGCCGGGCAATCACCTTGAACCACTGCTGAAAATTATGGGGAATTTCCCCCAGGGAATGCTGTTGCCCGCAATCAGCCATTGTGCGGAGAAATATAATAATGAAATACCCGATACCTAATCCGTTAACCCTGGCGGCGCTCGCGCTGCTGTGCGGCCAGGCGCAGGCCGAAACGCTGCAAACCGCCAAGGACGTCGAGGCGCCAACCGCCAAATGGCAAGGGGTGGCGCTCGGCTTCGAAACGCCGCAGCCTGGGCTGTTGGGCGATATGTTGGGGATCCGGCCGATCCTGGAAGATCACGGCTTTCACTACAACCTCGGCTACCTCAGCCAGCTGTCGTATAACGCCGGCGGCGGTTATAACCACGACAAGCAGGCTTCGTATATCGATCAGTTCTCACTGACCTTCAGCCAGGATCTGCAGGCGCTGACCGGCATGCCGGATGCGGCGATTGAGGGCAATATCGTCAACCGCAACCACGACAACAACCTGACCCGCGATCGTTTGCAGGATCCGCGCGTCGGCTTTACCGATTTGTCGCAGGAGAGCTACGGCGGCCAGTCGATCACTCGCCTGGGTTGGCTGACCTTCAGCCGCAGCTTCCTCGAGCGCCGGCTGCAGTGGCGCATCGGCATGATGAACAAGGTGCAGGATTTCGATCAGATCATCCCCTGCGATTTCCAGACGTTGACGCTGTGCGGCGGCAAGTCCGCCAACTCCATGACCTGGTACAACTGGAACGTGCATTACTGGGGTACCACGCTGCAGTACAAGCTGACCGACGGCCTGACGCTGAAGGGCGGCATTATGGAGCAAAACCCGGATGCGCCCAGCCGCAGCCATGCCTGGAGCGGGTCTACCAGGGGCAGCAAAGGCTTCCTGTTGCCGATGGAGTTGGAGCTGAAAACCCACGCCGTCAACCAGCTGCCGGGGGTGTATAACCTGGGCGTGCTGTTCACCAACGCGCGCCAGAGCGATCTCTATGAAGGGGCGTCCGGCGGGCCGGGTGCCAGCGATCCGCAAGGGTACCGCAGCCATAACCGCACCTGGTTCCTGTATTCCGGTTTCAACCAGCAGGTGACGCGTCATGCCGATGACGCCAACCGCGGCCTGAGCCTGTTCTACAGCCTGGGGCTGGCGGATCGGCGCAGCAACTATATGCACTGGGCCACCTCGACCGGCATTCGCTATCGCGGCCCGTTCGACGCGCGGCCGGACGACTGGCTGGGGTTGGGCGTATCGGTGGTCAAGCTGAGCGACAGCTATCGGGATAACCAGCGCTATATCAACCAGATCAACGGCATCAGCGACTACGGCGATCCAAATTACCGGCCGGTGCCGGGCCGTTCGCTGACCGCGGAGCTGTATTATCGCGTTAACCTCACGCCGTGGCTGCAGCTGCAGCCCGGTTTGCAATACTGGCACCATCCGGCCGGGGTCAGCGAAACCCAGGACGCCTGGGTGACGGCGCTGAAAACCGTGGTGACCTTCTAGGCCGCGTCGTTTTCCCGGTAGCGCTGGCGGGCGTGCTCGAACCAGCTGGCCGGGACGTTATGCGGCGGCTGTTGCAGCCTGGCCAGCCCCTGTTCGACGATGTGGCTGGCCTGGCGCCACAGAGTCGGATCGCCTTCGGTCAGCACTTCCAGCAGCCGCTGTTTTTCGATCAGGTAGGTCTGAGCGAAGTGGCTGTCGAACTCCAGCAGCGAGCGGGTGTTGTCGATAAGATCCGCCAGCTTGATGGTTTTGGCCTGCGGCGAGGCGCTGGCGCTGTGGCGCCGATCGCGGTTCTTGCGTTCGTAGCGGTTGCCGTCGCCGGCGCTGCTGACGTTGGTCAGCATTCCTACCAGTTCCGCCACCTTCGGCCCGAAATGGCTTTCGATATCGCCGAGGGTGGTGGGCGTGTCTTCCACGGTGTCGTGCAGCCAGGCGGCGGCCAGCATCTCTTCGGTGTGCGGCACGCTGCTGACGATTTCCATTACCGCCTGCGGGTGGACGATGTAGGGCGCGTTGCTGTATTTGCGGCGCTGATCGATGGCCGCATGCGCCTTGGTGGCGTAGCGGCGCGCGCGTTCCGCCAGTGTGCTTGTCATATCCATTTCCTCCGCACAGCACCCTGCTGTGGCATCCTCTGCATAGAAAAAATGTAGCACAGCGTTTAAAAAATAGCTTGCGATTACATCGTGCACTACCTATATTCGGAATATGAAAAGTAAAAGCGCCGAACAACCCATTGCGAAAAACATGCTGCAGCTCGATCAGCAGCTGTGTTTTGCCCTGTACTCCGCCAACCTGGCGCTGCATAAGGTGTATCGCAAGCTGCTGAGCCAGCTCGATCTGACCTATCCGCAGTATCTGGTGATGCTGGTGCTGTGGGAGCGGGATGAACTCAGAGTGTCAGACATCGGTGAGCGGCTGTTCCTCGACTCCGCCACGCTCACCCCGCTGCTGAAACGGCTGGAAGCCGCCGGCCTGCTGACGCGCTATCGCGGCACCGCCGACGAGCGGCAGGTGATCATTGCGCTGACGGCCGCCGGCCGCACGCTGCGCGAAAAGGCGCAGGCGGTGCCAGAAGCGGTGATGTGCGCGACCGACTGCAGCCTGGACGAGATAGTCACGCTCAAACAGCAGCTGGAAAAACTGCGCGGCAGCCTGAACGACCAGGTTTGATCCCTCGGCGCCGGACGCAAGATCGGCGCGGGTGGTCTACACTGATTAGACGTGGCGAATATAAGTAGTGTGCGATTTAATCGCGAAAGATAAACCTGTGGTCGGCGCTGCGTGAATGCAGCCGCCGTCATGCCTCCAACCAGCAAGAAGGAATGAACTATGTCCATTGAAAAAGTTGTTTACCGCGCTCATGCAACGGCAACCGGTGGCCGCGACGGCCGTGCGACCTCATCCGACGGCGTGCTGGATGTGAAACTGGGCGTGCCGAAAGAAATGGGCGGCGCCGGTGGCGAAGTCACCAACCCGGAGCAGCTGTTCGCGGCCGGCTATTCGGCCTGCTTCCTCGGCGCGCTGAAGTTTGTCGCGGCGAAAGAAAAGGTCAAAATCCCGGCCGAAGCCAAAATTGACGGCACCGTCGGCATTGGCGAAATCCCTAACGGTTTCGGTATCGAAGTGCAGCTGGACATCAGCCTGCCGGGCATCGAACGCAGCGTGGCGGAAGATCTGGTGAAGAAAGCCCACGTGGTGTGCCCATACTCCAACGCTACCCGCGGCAATATTGACGTCACCCTCAACGTTAAATAACGTTTTTTGCCGATCCCCCGGAAAAATGGAGGGCTGCCCCTCCATTTTATTTTCAATACTCCTCGCCCGCAGTTCACAAAAAATGGTAAAAAATGCCCATTTTGTGAGAATTCTCTTGATTATTGCCCACAAAATAACGCTTATTGCCGTTCGGCTGAACCAGCAGCCGCAATAAATGTCTGACAGATTCAGAACAGCTACACCGTCCCCGGAGCCACCGCGTTACATGAACAAAGTGAAATCGCTATCGCAGCAGAATTTATCGTTATTGTTAGCGATCTATATCGGCATCTTTTTGAACCTTTCCGTTTTTTATCGTCGTTTTGATTCATTTTCGCACGGCATTCAGGGCATTAAGGTTATTTCCGCGGTAACTGAGGTTATCGCCATCGTTCTGTTCACCTTCTTCATCATGCGGCTGGTGTCGCTGGGCGGCCGGCTGTTTTATCGCATCGTCGCCTCGCTGCTGGTGCTGATTTCGGTTGCCGCCAGCTATTACATGACGTTCTTCAACGTGGTGATCGGCTACGGCATCGTGGTGTCGGTGATGACCACCGATATCGATCTCTCCAAAGAGGTCATCGGCCTGCATTTCTTCCTGTGGATGGCGGTGGTCAGCGCCTTGCCGTTGCTGTTTATCTGGAAGAACAACCTGCGTTACACGCTGATTGAACAGCTGAAAACCCCCGGCCACCGCCTGAAGCCGCTGCTGGTGCTGCTGGCGGTGGTGGCGCTGGTCTGGCTGCCGCTGCGCATGCTGGACAACGAGCAGAGCGCGCAGGAAAAAATCACCAACGTCGATTTGCCGAGCTACGGCGGCGTGGTGGCGCACTCTTATCTGCCGTCCAACTGGCTGTCGGCGCTGGGGCTGTTCGCCTACACCCGCTATGACGAGAGCCAGGATCAGGCCAACATGTTCGATCCGGGCAAGAGTTTCACCTATGTGCCGCCGGCGGATATCGACGACACCTACGTGGTGTTCATCATCGGCGAGACCACGCGTTGGGATCACATGGGCATGCTGGGTTACGATCGCGACACCACGCCGCGGCTGTCGAAAGAGAAGAACCTGGTGGCGTTCCGCGGTGAATCCTGCGATACCGCCACCAAGCTGTCGCTGCGCTGCATGTTCGTGCGCGAGGGCGGCACCGCCGACAACCCGCAGCGCACGCTGAAAGAACAAAACGTGTTTGCGGTGATGAAGGATTTGGGCTTCACCTCTGAACTGTTCGCCATGCAGAGCGAGGTGTGGTTCTACAACAACACCGAAGTGGACAACTATTCGTTCCGCGAGATGATCGCCTCCGAGAAGCGCAACGACGGTAAATCCGTCGACGATATGCTGCTGGTGGACGAAATGAAGGAGTCGCTGGCGCGCTACCCGCGCGGTAAGCATCTGGTGATCCTGCATACCAAAGGCTCGCACTACCTGTACTCCCAGCGCTACCCGCGCAGCTATGCGCGCTATCAGCCGGAATGCATGGGGGTGGACGACTTCTGCTCCAAGGAGCAGTTGATTAACGCCTTCGATAACTCGGTGCTGTATACCGACAGCTTTATCGCCAACGTGATCGACCAGGTGCGCGATAAGAAGGCGATCCTGTTCTATTCGTCCGACCACGGCGAATCTATCGGCGAGAACTCGCACCTGCACGGCACGCCGCGCGAAATGGCGCCGGCTGAGCAGTTCCGCGTGCCAATGATGGTGTGGGCGTCGGACAAGTTCCTGGAAGATCCGCAGCACCTCAGCGCCTTTGAACAGCTGCAGGCGCAGCAGCGCGTCGGCAAGACCCACCGTCACGTCGAGCTGTTCGACACTATCCTCGGTTGCCTCGGCTATACCTCGCCGGACGGCGGCATCGTCGACAAAAACAACTGGTGCCATATCCCGCAGGATAAAGCGGCGCCGGACAAGCTGTAATTTTCCCCCTGCCGGGCGTACCCGACGCCCGGCAATTCGCGCGAATACATTCCCTCCATCAATTAATCCGGCGCGTGCATGCGGTATACTTGCGCACTTTCCCCCTCAGACCGGAGATTTCCATGACCCTGCGCGTGGCGTTTATTGACGATCATGACATTGTGCGTTCGGGCTTTGTGCAGCTGCTGTCGCTGGAAGCGGACATCCAGGTGGTGGGCGAATTCAGCAGCGCGGCCCAGGCGCGCGCCGGTTTGCCTGGGCTGGAGGCGGAGATCTGCATTTGCGATATTTCGATGCCGGACGGCAGCGGGCTGGATCTGCTGGCGGACATTCCCTCCGGCATCCGCGTGGTGATGCTGTCGATGCATGACAACCCCGCGCTGGTGGAAATGGCGCTGGAGCGCGGCGCCAGCGGTTTTCTTTCCAAGCGCTGCAAGCCGGAAGATTTGATCACCGCAGTGCGTACCGTCGCCGGCGGCGGCGTGTACCTGATGCCGGAAATCGCCCAGCAGCTGGCGCGGGTGAAGGTGGATCCGCTGACCCGCCGCGAACGCGAAGTCGCGCTGCTGCTGGCGCAAGGGCAGGAGGTGCGGGAGATTGCCGCCGCGTTGGGGCTGTCGCCAAAGACGGTGCACGTGCATCGCGCCAACCTGTTCGCCAAACTGGGCATCAATAACAATGTCGAGCTGGCGAAGCGGGTGCTCAGCCTGTGATGCAGCGCCTGATCACCCAGCTGGCGCTGTTTTTCATCTACGCCACCAGCGCCTTTTGCCTGTGGGGTGTCGGCACCGCGCTGATCGACCCGCCGTGGCAGGCGCTGCTGCTGTTCCCGTTCGGTCTGCGGATGGGCATTTTGCTGCAAAGCCCGCACCGCTTCTGGCCGGGCATCCTGTTGGCCGACCTGCTGCTGATGCTGCTGCTGGCCGATCAGTTCGGCTACGGCCCGGCGCTGTGGGCCTCCGTGGCGGTGCTGGCGCTGACGGTGCTGCTCAGCCTGCTGGCTTCGCCCTGGCTGCTGCGCCACCAACAAAGCGACAGCGAATGGCGCTGGCCGCTGCTGCAGGGGGCGGTAGTGGCGGTGGCGGCGGCGCTGCAGGCGCTGGTGTGGCAGCTGGTGAGCGGCGACGGCGCGCGGGTGCTGCTGCTGGGCCTGGCGGGCGGGTTCACCATTGCGCCGACCTGCCTGTTGTTGTGGCACTATCTGGCGCGCCAGATTTGGGTGCCGCTGGAGCCGGGCCTGATCCATAAGCCGGTGACGCTGCGCCTGCGCCATCTGGCCAGCTATTTGCTGCTGTTTGCGCTCAGCATCTGGCTGCAGCAGCAGGTCAACGTCGCCGAGCTGCGCCGCTTTGCGCCTTTCTGCCTGGCTATCCCAATCGTTTTCATGTCCTACCGTTACGGCTGGCAGGGCGCGCTGCTGGCGACCCTGCTCAACGGCGTCGTGCTGGTGGCCAACGAGCCGCCGCAGCCGGATTCGCACCGCGATCTGCTGCTTTCGCTGCTGGCCCAGAGCCTGACCGGCCTGCTGCTCGGCGCCGGCATTCAGCGGCAGCGCGAACTCAACCAGCAGCTGCGGCTGCGCTTGGCGGAGAACCGCCAACTGGCGCGCGCGCTGGTGACGGCGGAGGAGCAAACTCGCCGCAGCGTAGCGCGCGAGCTGCACGATGAGGTCGGCCAGACCATTACCGTGATCCGCACCCAGGCCAGCATCGTGAAGCGCCTGGCGCCGGAGCCGCGGGTGGTGGGCTGCGCCGAGACCATCGACGCGCTGGCGCTGCGGGTCTATGACGGCGTGCACGACGTGCTGACCCAGCTGTGGCCGGCCGCGCTGAATAATCTGCCGCTGTCGGCGGCGGTGGCGGCGATGCTGCGCGAATCGCTGCCGCAGGACGCTTCGTTGGTGAGCAGCATGCAGTGGCGGGTGCCGGACGAGGTGCTGGACGAGACGCTGAAGATCACGCTGTACCGGGTGTGCCAGGAGGGGGTGACCAACGTCTGCCGCCACGCCGGCGCCAGCCGGATTGAGCTGGATGCGCGGCTGGACAAGCGCAAAGGCCGGCCGCCGCAGATTGCCCTGACCATCCGCGACAACGGCGTGGGCGTCGATTTGGCCACCCATGAGCCGGGCTACGGCCTGCGCGGCATGCAGGAGCGTATCAGCGCGCTGGGCGGCAGCCTGCGCTTGACCTCCGGGCAGGGTGCCTGCCTGAGTGTGATCTTACCCACAGTTTCACCGGAGGGAGGGCAAAACTAGGAAAATGTCCTAGCCGCGCCGGGAATCCGGCGTAAGCCATTGGCACGCGCGCGCAGCATGATAGCGGCACTTTTCTCATTCTCTGAGGTTTCACATGTGGTCTTTCCTTAAAAGCCGCCCGGATGCGCCGCAGGTTACCGATCAAAAACAGATCGACGCCAGCTATAAATACTGGCGTATCCAACTGATGTGGACGATGTACATCGGCTATGCCGCGTTTTACTTCACGCGTAAAAGCTTCAACTTCATCATGCCGGCGATGCTGAGCGATCTGGGCCTGACGATGTCCGACGTCGGTATTCTCGGTACGCTGTTCTACATCACCTACGGCTGTTCGAAGTTTATCTCCGGCATGATCAGCGATCGCTCTAACCCGCGCTATTTTATGGGGCTGGGCCTGATCATGACCGGGGTGCTGAATATCTTCTTCGGCCTCAGTTCGTCGCTGCTGATGCTGGGCACGCTGTGGATCCTCAACGCCTTCTTCCAGGGTTGGGGCTGGCCGCCGTGCTCCAAAATCCTCACCAGCTGGTACTCGCGCTCCGAACGCGGCGGCTGGTGGGCCGTCTGGAACACCTCGCACAACTTTGGCGGCGCGCTGATCCCGCTGCTGGTGGGCTTTATCTCGCTGCATTTCAGCTGGCGCTACGGCATGATCATCCCGGGCATCATCGGCGTGGCGCTGGGCCTGCTGATGTGCTGGCGCCTGCGTGACAAGCCGTCCACCATGGGGCTGCCGAGCGTCGGCAAATGGCGCAACGACGCCATGGAGCTGGTGCAGGAATCGGAAGGCCAGGGGCTGACCAACCGCCAAATCATCAAACGCTACGTGCTGACCAACAAGTACATCTGGCTGCTGGCGGTATCCTATGTGCTGGTGTATATCGTGCGCACCGCGATCAACGACTGGGGCAACCTGTATCTGACGCAGGAAAAAGGCTACTCGCTGATGACCGCCAACTCGGCCATCTCGCTGTTTGAGGTGGGCGGCTTTATCGGTTCTCTGGTGGCCGGCTGGGGCTCCGACAAGCTGTTCCGCGGCAACCGCGGCCCGATGAACCTGATCTTCGCCATCGGCATCTTCCTGTCGGTTGCGGCGCTGTGGATCATGCCGGGCTTCAGCTACCTGCTGCAGGCCGCCTGCTTCTTCGCCATCGGCTTCTTTATCTTCGGCCCGCAGATGCTGATCGGCATGGCGGCGGCGGAATGTTCGCATAAAGATGCGGCCGGGGCGGCCACCGGCTTCGTCGGCCTGTTCGCTTACCTGGGGGCGGCGCTGTCCGGCTACCCGATCGCCCGGGTGATGGAGGTGTGGCACTGGAACGGCTTCTTCGTGGTGATTTCCATCGCCGCCTGCCTGTCGGCGCTGTTCCTGCTGCCGTTCCTGCGCGCCCAGTCGCCGGCGTTGAAAACCGCCAAAGCCTGAGTAAACTGCGCTGCGCAACCCCGGCGCAGCGCATTATGGCGCTTTTATCAGCACTTGAAACGCCGGGGCGAAAAAGTGATTGACGCCTATAACCGCCAGCAGTAAGATGCGCCCCGCATCGGCGAGTAGCGCAGCTTGGTAGCGCAACTGGTTTGGGACCAGTGGGTCGGAGGTTCGAATCCTCTCTCGCCGACCACATTCGAAAAACCTGCTTTTTAAAGCAGGTTTTTTTTCGCCTGCAGTTTATGAGGATGAGCACCTCCGAAGGAGGTTTGAGTCTCGCCGACCACATTCAAAGAAATCGACGAAAGTCGGTTTTTTTTCGCCTGCAGATTGCGTTTGCCTCATTCCTCCTGGAAATCGCCCCCTTGTTGAAATATATTTATCCTTCCTCATTAATGAATTCACTTTCCTTATTTATCCTGTCTTCTTATTTTTATATTTAAATAAATTCATTGTTGAACAATAAAACCCGGTTGATGGTGCTCTTGTTTTAACCGAGCTTTTATCTATAGTCTGAGTACACGAAACGGGAATGATTAATTTCCGTGGCGTGGAAAAACGAACGGTCATTTATTCACTTTAATCTTGCCGGATTATTGCGGGATTATTTTATCCGGTAGTGAGCGGCGATGATTAAAGCTTTTACGTTTATCCTCTCGGAATAAAGGAATCAGTTATGCGCAAATTTAATAAACCGCTGTTGGCGTTGCTGATCGGCAGCACGCTGTGTTCTGCGGCGCAGGCCGCCGCACCGGGCAAGCCGACGCTGGCCTGGGGCAATACCAAGTTCGCCATCGTGGAAGTCGATCAGGCGGCTACCGCCTATAACAATTTGGTGAAGGTAAAAAATGCCGCCGACGTTTCGGTTTCCTGGAATTTATGGAATGGCGATACCGGCACCACGGCAAAAGTATTATTAAACGGCAAAGAAGTGTGGAGCGGCGCCTCGCCCGGCGCTTCCGGCACGGCTAATTTTAAAGTGAATAAAGGCGGCCGTTATCAAATGCAGGTGGCGTTATGCAATGCCGACGGCTGTACCGCCAGCGACGCGACCGAAATTGTGGTCGCCGATACCGACGGCAGCCATTTGGCGCCGTTAAAAGAGCCGCTGTTGGAAAAGAATAAGCCCTATAAGCAAGACTCCGGCAAAGTCGTCGGTTCCTATTTTGTGGAGTGGGGCGTGTACGGCCGTAATTTCACCGTCGATAAGATCCCGGCGCAGAACCTGACGCACCTGCTGTACGGCTTTATCCCGATCTGCGGCGGCGACGGCATCAACGACAGCCTGAAAGAGATCGAGGGCAGCTTCCAGGCGCTGCAGCGTTCCTGCCAGGGCCGTGAAGACTTCAAAGTGTCGATCCACGATCCTTTCGCGGCGCTGCAGAAAGGCCAAAAAGGCGTGACCGCCTGGGACGACCCCTACAAGGGCAACTTCGGCCAGCTGATGGCGCTGAAACAGGCGCGGCCCGACCTGAAAATCCTGCCGTCGATCGGCGGCTGGACCCTGTCCGACCCGTTCTTCTTCATGGGCGACAAGGCGAAGCGCGACCGTTTCGTCGGTTCGGTGAAGGAGTTCCTGCAGACCTGGAAATTCTTTGACGGCGTGGACATCGACTGGGAATTCCCGGGCGGCCAGGGCGCCAACCCGAAACTGGGCAGCGCGCAGGATGGGGCGACCTACGTGCAACTGATGAAAGAGCTGCGGGCGATGCTGGATCAGCTGTCGGCGGAAACCGGCCGTAAGTATGAGCTGACCTCCGCCATCAGCGCCGGCAAAGACAAAATCGACAAGGTGGACTACAACACCGCGCAGAACTCGATGGACCACATCTTCCTGATGAGCTACGACTTCTACGGCGCCTTCGATTTGAAGAACCTGGGGCATCAGACCGCGCTGAAGGCGCCGTCCTGGAAGCCGGACACCGCCTACACCACGGTGAACGGCGTCAACGCGCTGCTGGCGCAGGGCGTGAAGCCGGGCAAGATCGTGGTCGGCACCGCCATGTACGGCCGCGGCTGGACCGGCGTGAACGGTTACCAGAACAACATTCCGTTCACCGGCACCGCCACCGGGCCGGTTAAAGGCACCTGGGAGAACGGCATCGTGGATTATCGCCAAATCGCCAACGAGTTTATGAGCGGCGAATGGCAGTACAGCTACGACGCCACGGCGGAAGCGCCCTACGTGTTCAAACCTTCTACCGGCGACCTGATCACCTTCGACGATGCGCGTTCAGTGCAGGCCAAGGGCAAGTATGTGTTGGACAAACAGCTGGGCGGCCTGTTCTCCTGGGAAATTGACGCCGACAACGGCGATATTCTCAACAATATGAACACCAGCCTGGGCAACAGCGCCGGCGTTCAATAATCGGTTGCAGCACCTTGCCGGGGGATATCCTTTCGCCCCCGGCTTTTTCTCCGCCGAAAGTTCTTTCACGCCGCACAGATTGTGTTGAGGCGACGATCGAAATTAGCCCAAAAGGCTCACTCTTTTGGGTAATGAGTCAGCATTTCCTCCTGTCTTTTACGGCGATCACAAAAATAACCGTTCAGATATTCATCATTCAGCAACAAACTTTTTTAGTTTTTTAGCGGAGTTAAAAACCAGTAAATTTCTGTTGGTCAGACCATTGAGCTGAAAATGACCGCTTAGCATAAATTTTAATGCTGTAACTGTTAAGAAAACGTTTTTTTTATGTTTGTTTGCTGTTTCTCACAGTCTGCGTAAATCCCCACTGGTTATATTGACGACACCCCAAACAGTTGGCAATTTGATAGCCTCAGGGGCAAGAGCGAGAGCAGTTTGAGTGAATTCCACGCGCTCAGACGTCCCCGCTGCGATGCGTTCCATCCGGCGTTCTCGCGCCATTGCCCCTTCTGCCTTCGGGCGCCCGACTGCACAGGCCGCGCAATAAAAAATATAGGGTTCTGGCAGTCACTACCCATGGCTTTCAAGGCGCAGGGTATACACACATCACATCACACAATGGAGCACTAACGATGACAAGTTCCTTGGGTAAATCAGGGATTCTGAAATTCGGTATTGGGCTGGTAGCGTTGACCGTGGCGGCCAGCGTGCAGGCCAAGACCTTGGTCTACTGTTCTGAAGGGTCCCCGGAAGGGTTCAACCCGCAGCTGTTCACCTCGGGCACCACCTATGACGCCAGCTCGGTGCCGATCTACAACCGTCTGGTCGAGTTCAAAATCGGCACCACCGAACTGCAGCCGGGCCTGGCTGAAAAGTGGGACGTCAGCGAAGACGGCAAAACCTACACCTTCCACCTGCGCAAGGGCGTGAAGTGGCAGGGCAGCAAAGATTTCAAACCGACCCGTGATTTCAACGCCGACGACGTGGTGTTCTCGTTCGAACGCCAGCTGGATCCGAACAATGCCTACCACAAAGTCTCCGGCGGCAGCTACGAGTACTTTGAAGGCATGGACATGCCGAAGCTGATCGCCAAAGTCGAGAAGGTGGACGACAACACCGTGCGCTTCGTGCTGAACCGCCCGGAAGCGCCGTTCCTGGCTGACCTGGGCATGGACTTCGCTTCCATCCTGTCCGCCGAATACGCCGACGTGATGATGAAGGCCGGCACCCCGGAGAAAGTGGACCTGAACCCAATCGGCACCGGTCCGTTCCAACTGCTGCAATACCAGAAAGATTCCAAGATCCTCTACAAGGCGTTTGACGGTTTCTGGGGCACCAAGCCGAAGATCGATCGCCTGGTGTTCTCCATCACGCCGGACGCCTCGGTGCGTTACGCCAAGCTGCAGAAAAACGAATGCCAGGTGATGCCGTTCCCGAACCCGGCCGATATCGCCCGCATGAAGCAGGACAAAACCATCAACCTGATGGAGCAGCCGGGGCTGAACGTGGGTTACCTGTCGTTCAACACCGAGAAAAAACCGCTGGATAACCTGAAGGTGCGTCAGGCGTTGACCATGGCGGTCAACAAACAGGCGATCATCGACGCGGTGTATCAGGGTGCGGGCCAGGCGGCCAAGAACCTGATCCCGCCGACCATGTGGGGCTATAACGACGCGGTGCAGGATTACGCCTACGATCCGGCCAAGGCCAAAGCGCTGCTGAAAGAAGCGGGCATGGCCGACGGCTTCACTATCGATCTGTGGGCGATGCCGGTACAACGCCCGTACAACCCGAACGCGCGCCGCATGGCCGAGATGATTCAGTCCGACTGGGCCAAGATTGGCGTGAAAGCCAAAATCGTGACCTACGAGTGGGGTGAATACCTCAAGCGCGCCAAGGCGGGCGAACATCAGACGGTGATGATGGGCTGGACCGGCGACAACGGGGATCCGGATAACTTCTTCGCCACGCTGTTCAGCTGCGCCGCGGCGAAAGACGGCTCGAACTACTCCCGCTGGTGCTACAAGCCGTTTGAAGACCTGATTCAACCGGCGCGCGCCGAATCCAACCACGACAAACGCATCGAACTGTACAAACAGGCTCAGGTGGTGATGCACGATCAGGCTCCGGCGCTGATTGTCGCTCACTCCACCGTTTACGAACCTGTTCGTAAGGAAGTGAAGGGCTACGTTGTGGATCCGCTTGGTAAGCATCACTTTGAGAACGTCTCTTTAGATTAATTCTGGCCGGCCTGGCCGGGGATGCACGAATGGACTCGCAGGGGCGCAACATGTTGCGCTCCTGCTGACCAGTCTCCGGCGTATGGCGGCAGAAGGTTCAAAGTGTGTGAGCTTTAATAAGCCTGGCGGACGATGAGCTGCCGGGCATTGATACAGAGAGTTCGGGATATGTTGCAGTTCATACTCCGACGTTTGGGGTTAGTTATCCCAACGTTTATCGGCATAACGTTGCTGACTTTTGCATTCGTCCATATGATCCCCGGCGACCCGGTGACCATCATGGCCGGGGAACGCGGGATCTCCGCAGAACGCCACGCGCAGTTGATGGCGGAGATGGGGCTGGATAAACCGCTCTATCAACAATACTTCACTTACGTATCCAACGTGCTGCACGGCGATTTGGGTACCTCCCTCAAGAGCCGCATTTCCGTGTGGGCCGAGTTTGTGCCGCGCTTCAAGGCGACGCTGGAACTGGGTTTTTGCGCCATGATCTTCGCGGTGCTGGTCGGCATACCCGTCGGGGTGCTGGCGGCGGTCAAACGCGGCTCGATATTCGATCACACCGCGGTGGGCATTTCGCTGACCGGCTATTCGATGCCGATTTTCTGGTGGGGCATGATGCTGATCATGCTGGTGTCGGTGCAGCTTAACCTGACGCCGGTGTCGGGGCGGGTCAGCGATACGGTGTTCCTGGACGATACCCTGCCGCTGACCGGCTTTATGCTGATCGACACCCTGATCTGGGGCGAGCCGGGCGATTTCGCCGACGCGGTGATGCACATGATCCTGCCGGCCATCGTGCTGGGCACCATTCCGCTGGCGGTGATCGTGCGCATGACCCGTTCCTCGATGCTGGAGGTGCTGGGCGAAGATTACATCCGCACCGCGCGCGCCAAGGGCGTGAGCCGCATGCGGGTGATCGTGGTGCATGCGCTGCGCAACGCGCTGTTGCCGGTGGTGACGGTGATCGGCCTGCAGGTCGGCACCATGCTGGCCGGCGCCATCCTGACCGAAACCATTTTCTCCTGGCCGGGCCTGGGGCGCTGGCTGATGGATGCGCTGCAACGCCGTGATTACCCGGTGGTGCAGGGCGGGGTGTTGCTGGTCGCCTGTATGATCATTCTGGTTAACCTGCTGGTAGACGTGCTCTACGGCGTGGTCAACCCGCGTATTCGCCACAAGAAATAAGGGGCGCTCTCATGTCTCAAGTCACTGAGTCTGCAGTTAAAGGTGCGCCGAAGCCGATGACCCCGCTCCAGGAGTTTTGGCACTATTTCAGGCGCAATAAAGGGGCCGTGATCGGCCTGGTGTATATCATTCTGATGTTCGTCATCGCCATCGGCGCCGGGGTGTTGGCGCCGCACGCGCCGGCGGACCAGTTCCGCGACGCGCTGCTCAAGCCGCCGGTGTGGCAAGAGGGCGGCAGCTGGCAATATATCCTCGGCACCGATGACGTGGGCCGCGACGTGCTGTCGCGCCTGATGTACGGCGCGCGGCTTTCGCTGCTGGTCGGCTGCCTGGTGGTGGTGCTGTCGCTGATCATGGGCGTGGTGCTGGGCCTGCTGGCCGGCTACTTCGGCGGCGTCGTAGACGCCATCATCATGCGTATCGTCGACATCATGCTGGCGTTGCCGAGCCTGCTGTTGGCGCTGGTATTGGTGGCGATATTCGGGCCATCGATCGTCAACGCCTCGCTGGCGCTGACCTTCGTCGCCTTGCCGCACTATGTGCGCCTGACGCGCGCCGCAGTGCTGGTGGAGGTGAACCGCGACTACGTCACCGCCTCGCGCGTGGCGGGCGCCGGCGCGCTGCGCCAGATGTTCATCAATATTCTGCCAAACTGCCTGGCGCCTTTGATAGTCCAGGCTTCTCTCGGTTTCTCCAACGCCATTCTGGATATGGCCGCTCTCGGCTTTCTCGGCATGGGCGCGCAGCCGCCGACGCCGGAGTGGGGCACCATGCTCTCCGACGTGTTGCAGTTCGCGCAAAGCGCCTGGTGGGTGGTGACCTTCCCCGGCGTGGCGATCCTGCTGACGGTGCTGGCATTTAACCTGATGGGGGACGGTTTGCGTGACGCTCTCGACCCCAAACTCAAGCAGTAACAGAGGACGAGAGAGATGGCGTTATTGAATGTAGACAAGCTTTCGGTGCACTTCGGTGACGAAGGCGCCCCGTTCCGCGCGGTAGACCGCATCAGTTACAGCGTGGAGCAAGGGCAGGTAGTGGGTATCGTCGGCGAGTCCGGCTCCGGCAAATCCGTCAGCTCGCTGGCGATCATGGGGTTGATCGATTTCCCCGGCAAGGTGATGGCCGACAAGCTGGAATTCAACGGCCGGGACCTGCGCAAAATTTCCGAAAAGGAGCGCCGCCAGTTGGTGGGGTCCGAAGTGGCGATGATTTTCCAGGACCCGATGACCAGCCTGAACCCCTGCTACACCGTCGGCTTCCAGATTATGGAAGCGCTGAAGGTGCACCAGGGCGGCAACCGCCGCACCCGGCGTCAGCGGGCCATCGACCTGCTGAACCAGGTGGGCATCCCCGATCCGGCCTCGCGGCTGGACGTCTACCCGCATCAGCTTTCCGGCGGCATGAGCCAGCGCGTGATGATCGCCATGGCGATCGCCTGCCGGCCCAAGCTGCTGATCGCCGATGAGCCGACCACGGCGCTCGACGTGACCATCCAGGCGCAGATCATCGAACTGCTGCTGGACCTGCAGCAGCGCGAAAACATGGCGCTGTTGCTGATCACCCACGATTTGGCGCTGGTGGCCGAAGCGGCGCACCACATCATCGTGATGTACGCCGGCCAGGTGGTGGAGTCCGGCAAGGCGGCGGAGATTTTCCGCGCGCCGCGCCACCCCTATACCCAGGCGCTGCTGCGCGCGCTGCCGGAGTTCGCCGCCGACAAAGCGCGGCTGGCTTCGCTGCCGGGCGTGGTGCCGGGCAAGTACGATCGCCCGAACGGCTGCCTGCTCAACCCGCGTTGCCCTTACGCCAATGAGCGCTGCCGCAATGAAGAGCCGGAACTGCGCAGCATTCCCGGCCGTCAGGTTAAATGTCACACGCCGCTGGATGATGCGGGGAGGCCGACCGTATGAGCCAGAATCAACCTTTACTGCAGGCGATCGACCTGAAAAAGCATTACTCGGTCAAAAAAGGCATGTTCGCCCCGGAGCGGCTGGTGAAAGCGCTGGACGGCGTTTCCTTCACCCTGGAGCGCGGCAAAACGCTGGCGGTAGTCGGCGAGTCCGGCTGCGGCAAATCGACCCTCGGCCGCCTGCTGACGATGATCGAAGTGCCGACCGGCGGCGAGCTGTATTATCAGGGGCAGGATCTGCTGAAGCCGGACGTTACCGCCGAGAAGCTGCGGCGGCAGAAGATCCAAATCGTGTTCCAGAATCCTTACGGATCGCTCAACCCGCGCAAGAAGGTCGGGCAGATCCTCGAGGAGCCGTTGTTGATCAACACCTCGTTGAGCGGCGCCGAACGGCGCGAGAAGGCGCTGGAGATGATGGCGAAGGTCGGCCTGAAAACCGAGCATTACGATCGCTATCCGCACATGTTCTCCGGCGGGCAGCGTCAGCGTATCGCCATCGCCCGCGGTTTGATGCTGAACCCGGACGTGGTGATCGCCGATGAGCCGGTGTCGGCGCTGGACGTCTCGGTGCGCGCTCAGGTGCTGAACCTGATGATGGACCTGCAGCAGGATCTGGGGCTGTCCTACGTGTTTATCTCGCATGACCTGTCGGTGGTGGAGCATATCGCCGATGAGGTGATGGTGATGTACCTCGGCCGCTGCGTGGAGAAGGGCAGCAAAGACGCGATTTTCAACAACCCGCGCCATCCGTATACTCAGGCGCTGCTGTCGGCGACGCCGCGGCTGAACCCGGATATGCGCCGCGAGCGCATCAAGCTGACCGGCGAGCTGCCGAGCCCGATGAACCCGCCGCCGGGTTGTGCGTTCAACGCCCGCTGCCGCCGCGCCTTCGGCACCTGCACCCAGCTGCAGCCGCAGCTGAAGCAGTATGGCGAGCAGATGGTGGCCTGTTTCGCGGTCGATCAGGACGAGCATCCCGGCGCCTGATCACCGGGCTTGAACCGACAACACCAACGCCGGCATTTTGCCGGCGTTTTCTCTTTTATGGCGCCCCCGCCCGGATAAAGGCTTATTTTCGATCTTGCGCCGCAGCCGTTAACGCCTTGCAAGGCCTTAAGTCACCTGAATCTGCAAGATTCGGAGTGTCGGACATAGGGGAGTTTTGCTACCCTGTGTTGAGGCAGCATACCGGTTGGTTAGGAAAAGACTGAAACCCGCGCTTTTCTTGGTTTTGCCAAGGCTATGACAAGATAAAAACCCCAGACAATCGCGTATACTCAGTCCGATTCGAGGGGGAGTGTCTTATACGGCCCCCTTTTTTATTTCAGCCCGATTTTACGGAGAGCAGGTTTGCGGGTCAGGCGTTCATTAACGATTAAGCAGATGGCGACGGTGTCCGGCGTGGCGCTGGTGACAATCTGCATATTTATCGTGATTCAGTTATTCCATTTTGTGCAGCAGCGCAGGGATGACTACGCCCAGCAACTGGAAAACATCGCGCATTCGGTGCGTCAGCCGCTGGCAGACGCCGTGTTGCGTATGGACGTGCCGGAAACCAAAAGGGTGCTGAATACGCTGTTGCCGGTGGGGATCCTGACCCGGGCAGATATCGTGTTGCCCAACGAGTTCCAGGCGTTGCACGCTAACTTCCCGCCGGAACGCCCGGTGCCGCCGCTGATCGCCCGGCTGTTCGAACTGCCGATCCAGATTTCCGTTCCGCTCTACTCGCTGGAACGCGTGCCGACCAATCCGCAGCCGCTGGCCTATCTGGTACTGCAGGCCGATTCGTTCCGCATGTATCAGTTTATTCTCAGTATCTTGTCGACCATGTTGTCGACCTACCTGCTGTTGGCGCTGATCCTGTCGATAGCCATCACCTGGTGCATGAACCGGCTGATGGTGCATCCGCTGCGCGCGATAGCCAAAGAGCTGGAAAATATCGGCCAGGACGAGGCGCCCTACCATCAGCTGATGCTGCCGGCGTTGCACCAGGACGACGAACTGGGTTTGCTGGTGCGCAATTACAACCGCAACCAGCAGATTTTGGCCAAGGCGCACGCCGATATGAGCCGCCTCAGCACCCGCCACCCGGTGACCGAATTGCCGAACCCGGCGCTGTTTACCGCCCTGCTGGAGCAACACATTGCCTCCAGCCTGCGGCCTGAACGGTTTAACCTGCTGGTTATCGGTATTGAAACGCTGTACGAGGCTTCCGGGGTGATGAAACCGGCGATGCGCGAAGCGCTGCTGTTGGCGCTGGCGAAGAAATTGCGCGGTTGTATCGACGAAAACGGCGTTTTGGCGCAGTTGAGCAACACCGAGTTCGCCATACTGGCCAAGGGCACCGCCCGGCCGTTTCACGCCATGCAGCTGGCGCACCGCATTATGGCGGAGATTAACGCGCCCCTGATCCTGGAAGGTATGGCGCTGCGGCCGAGCGCCAGCATCGGCATTGCGCACTACCTCAGCCCGGAACAAAACGCCGAACAGCTGCTGCGTTGCGCCACCTCGGCGATGATGTCCGCGCATCGCGAAGGCAAAAATCAGATCCTGTTTTTTGAACCTCGCCTGACGGAAAGAACCCAAAAGCGGCTGACGCAGGAAAGCGAGATCCTGCACGCCATCGAGCAGCGCCACTTCACGCTGTTTTTGCAGCCGCAGCTCGACATGCAGTCCAATGTGGTGATTGGCGCCGAGGCGCTGCTGCGCTGGCAGCAGTATGACGGCAGCTTTACCCTGCCGGCCGACGTGATCCCGCTGGCCGAAGAGCTGGGCGTGATCGTGCCGCTTGGCAACTGGGTGTTGGAAGAGTCCTGCCGCATCCTGGCGGATTGGCAGCAGCGGGGCATCTCGCTGCCGCTGGCGGTCAATATCTCCGGCATCCAGATGCAGCACGAGGACTTTGTGCCGCATCTGAAGAGCATTCTGGCGCAGTACCGGATCGATCCAAGCAAGCTGCTGCTGGAGATCACCGAAACGGTACGCATCGACGACCTGGACCGGGCGTTGATGCTGTTGCGCGAACTGCATGATCTGGGGCTTTCGATTGCGCTGGACGACTTCGGCATGGGCTACGCCAGCCTGGAATACCTGAACCGGCTGAAGTCTTTGCCGATCGATCTGATTAAAATCGACAAGAGCTTTATTCAGGGCCTGCCGGCGGATGACGCTATGGTGCGCATCGTCAGCTCCATCTCCGAGGTGCTCAACCTGCCGATGATGGCCGAAGGCGTTGAAAACGCCGGGCAGCGCGACTGGCTGCTGCTGCACGGCATCCACTGCGGGCAAGGCTACCTGTTTGCGCGCCCGCTGCCGCGCGAAGCCTTTGAGGCGCAGTTCTGCCGCCATGCCGGCTAAGCCGCACCGCCTTCCCTGACCGCGCCCGAAAACCGCCGATCTCCGCCTACCTCTTTTGCGTTAGTGCAAACAAAGGCTTACGCAATTCTCAGCCTTGCATCCCGACTGACGCGTTTCAGCTCTTAAATTCACATCAACCCCAGGGGTAGGGTGCAACAAATTATTTCCATGTTGTTATGTGGGTGTTATTTTCCGCGCAAGCGATGAACAGGTCGGCTATTTATACCCTAAATAATCAGAACGGCATCACTACGGCAAAGCGCTCAATGATGCCGCTTCGGGTATGACGGGAATGGACTGCCGCCTGGTGCGTGTCTCCCCCCATAGGATGTCCATATGAAAATAACTATCTTTAAAAGCCTCTATTTTCAGGTACTGACGGCGATTACCTTAGGTATCTTGCTTGGCCACTTCTACCCTGACATTGGCGCCCAGATGAAACCGCTGGGTGACGGATTCGTTAAACTGATCAAGATGATCATCGCACCGGTGATTTTCTGCACCGTGGTGACCGGCATCGCCGGCATGGAAAGCATGAAGGCGGTGGGGCGCACCGGCGCCATTGCGCTGCTCTATTTTGAAATCGTCAGCACCATCGCGCTGATTATCGGCCTGGTGATCGTTAACCTGGTGCAGCCGGGGGCCGGCATGAACGTCGATCCCGGCACGCTGGACGCCAAGGCGGTGGCGGTGTACGCCGAGCAGGCGCAGCAGCAGGGCATCATTCCCTTCCTGTTGGACATTATTCCCGGTAGCGTGATTGGCGCCTTCGCCAGCGGCAATATTCTGCAGGTGCTGCTGTTTGCGGTGCTGTTCGGCTTCGCTCTGCATCGCCTGGGCGAGAAGGGGCAGCTGATCTTCAACGTGATCGACAGCTTCTCCCGGGTGATTTTCGGCATCATCAACATGATTATGCGCCTGGCGCCGCTGGGGGCGTTCGGCGCCATGGCGTTCACCATCGGCAAATACGGCGTTGGCACCCTGGTGCAGCTCGGCCAGCTGATCGTCTGCTTCTATATCACCTGTATCCTGTTCGTGGTGGTGGTGCTGGGGTCGATTGCTCGCGCCAACGGTTTCAGCATCTTCAAGTTCGTCAACTACATCAAGGAAGAGCTGCTGATCGTGCTCGGCACTTCGTCTTCCGAGTCCGCGCTGCCGCGCATGCTGGACAAGATGGAGAAGCTGGGCTGCAAGAAGTCGGTGGTGGGGTTGGTTATTCCGACCGGCTACTCGTTCAACCTCGACGGCACCTCGATTTACCTGACCATGGCGGCGGTGTTTATTGCGCAGGCCACCAACACCCATATGGATATCATGCATCAGATAACCCTGCTGGTGGTGCTGCTGCTGTCCTCCAAAGGGGCCGCGGGGGTGACCGGCAGCGGCTTTATCGTGCTGGCCGCCACCATTTCCGCCGTCGGGCATTTGCCGCTGGCCGGGCTGGCGCTGATTCTGGGCATCGACCGCTTTATGTCTGAAGCCCGTGCGCTGACCAACCTGGTGGGTAACGGCGTTGCTACCGTGGTGGTGGCGAAGTGGTGTAACCAGCTGGATGAAAAACAGCTGAAAGACACCCTGAATAACAAAAACGCCGCGGCGGATAAAACGCTGCCTTCCGCCTGATCCCTACGCTAAAACACCGGCCGCAACCGCGGCCGGTGACGCTTTATTCCCCCACGTAACGATTTCTTGCATTTAAAACCACGCTATCCATTATTTTTCACGCCAATGAGTGACATCCGCAAAGGCGCGCGGTCTAACAGGATGGTACACTTTCTGCTTTCCGCCCCACTGTGAAACTCAGGGCGTATTTTTATGATTCCATTGAATGGAATATCCGTATTTGCATAGAGAAATTGGATAGTAATTAAGTAGGGGTTCACATGCAGGGCACCAGAATTCATCTTATAGTTGGTGGGCTGCTGTTGGCTGCAGCCAACGGCAGCGTGCAGGCTGAAGCACTACAACCCGATCCCGCCTGGCAGCAAGGTAAGTTGGACAACGGGTTTTCATGGCAGATCCTTGATACGCCGCAGCGGCCGAGTGACCGCGTCGAACTGCGGTTGATGGTCAATACCGGCTCCCTGGCGGAGTCTTCGCAGCAGATTGGTTTCGCCCATCTGCTGCCGCGCCTGTCTCTGGCGCGCAGCGAGAGCTTTACCGCGCCGCAGCTGCGTTCGCTGTGGCAGCAGAGCGTGGACAACGAGCGGCCGTTGCCGCCGGCCATCAGCTCTTACGACTTCACCATTTATAATCTCAGTCTGCCAAATAGCCGCCCAGACCTGCTGAAAGAGGCGCTGGCGTGGCTTTCCGATACCACCGGCAAGCTGGCGATCGACGAGCACACGGTGCGTGCGGTGATGAACTCCAGCGCCGATCCGATCGGCACCTTCCCGCCCAATCCGAAAGACGCCTGGTGGCGCTACCGCCTGAAGGGGTCGACGCTGCTGGCGCACGATCCGGCCCAGCCGGTGAAGCGGCCGGTCAATATCGACCAGCTGAAGAAATTCTACCAGCAATGGTATACCCCGGACGCGATGACGCTGTACGTGGTTGGCAAGGTCGACAGCCGCAGCCTGGCCGAGCAGATAGGCAAGGCGTTCTCGCCGCTGAAAGGCAAACGTGAAACCCCGGCCACCATGCCGACGTTAACGCCGTTGCCGCCGCAGCCGGTGAGCCTGATCAACGATCAGGTGAAGCAGGATACGCTGTCTATCATGTGGGATGCGCCCTGGCATCCGATTCGCGATTCGCAGAGCCTGAGCCGCTACTGGCGCAGCGATCTCGCCCGCGAGGCGCTGTTCTGGCATTTGCAGCAAACCCTGGAAAAGAGCGATCAAAAGAACCTGCATTTGGGCTTTGATTGCCGGGTGCAATACCAGCGCGCGCAGTGCGCTATCCATCTGGACACGCCGAATAACAATCTGAACGCCAGCCTGGCGTTTATCGCCCGCGAGTTGGTTAGCGTGCGTAATAACGGTTTGTCCAAGGAAGAGTTCGATGGCCTGTTGGCGCAGAAAAACGATCAGCTGAGCAAGCTGTTCGCCACCTATGCGCGCACCGACACCGACGTATTGATGAGCCAACGCCTGCGTTCCCAACAGAGCGGTGTGGTGGATATTGCGCCGGAACAGTATCAGAAGCTGCGCCAGGAGTTCTTGTCCGGCCTGACGCTGGAATCGCTGAACCAGGAACTGAAGCTGCAACTTTCTCAGGACGCGACCCTGGTGCTGATGCAGCCGAAGGGCGAGCCGGAAATGAGCATGAAGCAGCTGCAGGAAACCTACGAAGGCATCATGTCGCCGGCGCCCGCCGTGGTGACGGAAGAGCCAAAACCGGCGGATACCGCGGCCGCCGCGCCGGCGGACACCAGCGCGCAGTAACTCTGGCGGGGGCTTCGGCCCCCCTCAGTTGCGGTACAGCACCTTGATGATGTGGTAACCGAACTGCGTTTTGACCGGGCCATAGGGCTTGAGCAGCGGGATGCTGAACACCGCTTTGTCAAAAGCGGCCACCATGGTGCCTTTGTTGAACTCCCCCAGCGAGCCGCCGTTGCGTTTTGACGGGCAGCTCGAGTATTTGCGCGCCAGCGTATCGAAGCTGACGCCGCGCTTCAGCTTGGCCAGCAGCTCGTTGGCCAGATTTTCATTGTCCACCAGAATGTGCAGGGCGCACGCCGTCTTTGCCATGGTATTGCCTTTATCAATGCGAAATTGGGCCGATTATACCCGTTAAATCTCCCCGGCGCTTTCTGCTACAATCCCCTTCCACGTCATAAAGTCGAGCAATAAAGCGCCATGCGATTAAACCCCAGCCAACAACAAGCCGTCGAATTCGTTACCGGGCCCTGCCTGGTGCTGGCCGGTGCAGGTTCCGGCAAGACGCGCGTCATCACCAACAAGATTGCCCACCTGATCCACCAGTGCGGCTATCAGGCGCGGCACATCGCCGCCGTGACCTTTACCAACAAGGCCGCGCGCGAGATGAAAGAGCGCGTGGCGCAAACCATGGGGCGCAAAGAGGCGCGCGGGCTGATGATTTCCACCTTCCACACCCTGGGGCTGGAGATCATCAAGCGGGAGTACGCCGCGCTGGGGATGAAATCCAACTTTTCGTTGTTCGACGATCAGGATCAGCTGGCGCTGCTGAAAGAACTGACCGAAAAGTGGCTGGAAAACGACAAGACGCTGGTGGCGCAGCTGATCTCCACCATCTCCAACTGGAAAAACGACCTGGTCGACCCCGCCCGGGCGATGGCGTTGGCCCGCTCCGAGCGCGACAAACTGTTCGCCCACTGCTATGGCCTGTATCACGCCCATATGCGCGCCTGCAACGTGCTGGATTTCGACGATTTAATTCTGTTGCCGACCCTGTTGCTGCAGCGCAACGAAGAGGTGCGCGAGCGCTGGCAGAACCGCATTCGCTATCTGCTGGTGGACGAATATCAGGACACCAACACCAGCCAGTACGAACTGGTGAAGCTGCTGGTGGGCAACCGCGCGCGCTTTACCGTGGTGGGCGACGACGACCAGTCGATCTACTCCTGGCGCGGCGCGCGGCCGCAGAACCTGGTGTTGTTGAAGGAAGACTTCCCGGCGCTGCAGGTGATCAAGCTGGAGCAAAATTACCGTTCCAGCGAGCGTATTTTGAAGGCGGCCAACATTTTGATCGCCAATAACCCGCACGTGTTTGAAAAGCGTCTGTTTTCCGAGCTGGGCTACGGCGAGGAGCTGAAGGTGGTCACCGCCAATAATGAGGACCACGAGGCCGAGCGGGTGGTGGGGGAGCTGATCGCCCATCACTTCGTGAAAAAGACCCACTACGGCGATTACGCGATCCTCTACCGCGGCAACCACCAGTCGCGGCTGTTTGAAAAGATGCTGATGCAAAACCGCATCCCGTACAAAATATCCGGCGGCACTTCGTTCTTCTCGCGGCCGGAAATCAAGGATCTGCTGGCCTATCTGCGGGTGCTGACCAACGCAGACGACGACAGCGCCTTCCTGCGCATCGTCAATACGCCCAAGCGCGAGATCGGGCCGGCGACGCTGCAGAAGTTGGGGGAGTGGGCCAACCAGCGCAACAAGAGCCTGTTCCGCGCCAGCTTCGATCTGGGGCTGAGCCAGCACCTCACCGGCCGCGGGCTGGAGTCGCTGCAGCGCTTTACCCACTGGCTGGACGGCATCGCCCAACTGGCCGAGCGTGAGCCGGTGGCGGCGGTGCGGGATCTTATCCGCGGCGTGGATTACGAAAGCTGGCTGTTCGAAACTTCCCCCAGCCCGAAAGCCGCGGAAATGCGCATGAAAAACGTCAATACGCTGTTTGGCTGGATGACGGAAATGCTGGAAGGCAGCGAACTGGACGAGCCGATGACGCTGACGCAGGTGGTCACGCGTTTCACCCTGCGCGATATGATGGAGCGGGGCGAAAGCGAAGAAGAGCTGGATCAGGTGCAGCTGATGACGCTGCACGCCTCTAAAGGGCTGGAGTTCCCTTACGTGTTCCTGGTGGGGATGGAAGAGGGGCTGTTGCCGCACCAGAGCAGCATCGATGAGGATAACGTCGACGAAGAGCGCCGCCTGGCCTATGTGGGGATCACCCGCGCCCAGAAAGAGCTGATTTTCACCCTGTGCCGGGAGCGCCGTCAGTATGGCGAACTGGTGCGGCCGGAGCCGAGCCGTTTCCTGCTGGAGCTGCCGCAGGACGATCTGGCGTGGGAAAGCGAGCGCAAGGTGGTCAGCCCGCAAGAACGGATGCAGAAGGGCCAGAGCCATCTGGCCAATATTCGCGCCCAGCTGGCCAAGGCCAAAGGCGAAGGGTAAAACAAAGGGCGCAGTTTGCGCCCTTGTCAGATCATTATTGCTGTTCTTCCAGCATCAGCGGCCAGTGGACATAACTTTGCCAGTGGCTTTCCTGCTCCAACGCCTCGGCGCGCAGCGGGTGCTGTTCCAGCCAACCCGGCGGCAGGATCACCGTCAGTTCGTCATCCTGGCTGGCGCGCAGCCGCACTGCCGGCAGCGTATCGTCGCGGCGACGGCTGGCGAAGATGATGGCCAACCGCAGGATGCGGCATAATCGCTGCGCTATGCGCGGCGGCAGCGCGTTTTGCTGGCTCAGCAGCGGCAAATCTATGGTGTTGCTTTGGTTTTGCAGCAGGGTCGCCAGCAGTTTTTTCTGCGCCGGGGTGAAACCGGGCAAGTCCAAATGGCGGATCAGGTAGGCGGCGTGTTGCGGCGCCTGCTTGAAATCGACGCTGAGGCCGAGCTCGTGGATCAGACAGGCGCTGTGCAATAGCTCGCGACATCGCGCATCCAGCTGCCACTCGTTGCTGACCTGCTGCGAGAAATTGGCCGCCAGCTGGCTGACGCGTTCGGCCTGTTCGGTATCAAGCAGATAACGGCGCTGCAGATTGCGGATAGTGCGGTTGCGGATATCCTGCTCCACCGGCAGGTGCAGCATGCCGTAAACCAGCCCTTCGCGCAGTGCGCCGCCGGCCAACATCATGCTTTCGATGCCCAGCTCCTGGAAAATCGCCAGCAGGATGGATAACCCGCTGGGGAATACCAGTGCGCGTTCCAGCGTCAGGCCTTCAATTTCCAGCTCTTCCAGCTTGCCGCATTGGATGGCGCGCTGTTTCAGTTGGCGCAGCTTGGACAGGGTAATGCGTTCGTCCATGCCCTGCGCCACCATGATTTCCTGCAGCGCCTGCACGGTGCCGGAGGCGCCGACGCAGATTTGCCAGCCGTGCTGACGCAGCTGCGGCGCGATCGGGCGCACCATGTCGCGTGCGGCCTGTTCGGCGCGCTCGAAGTTTTCCTGCCCGAGGTTGCGATCGCTGAAGAAGCGTTCCAGCCAGGTGACGCAGCCCATCGACAGGCTGTACAGCTGGGAGGCCTGCGCGCCGGTACCGGTCACCAGCTCAGTGCTGCCGCCGCCGATATCGACCACCAGACGCCGATCCGGCCCGCCGGTGGTATGCGCGACGCCATGGTAAATCAGCCGGGCTTCTTCTTCGCCGCTGATCACCTGGACGGGGCAACCGAGGATTTGCTGGGCGGTGTGCAGGAACTCATCGGCGTTGCATGCCAGGCGCAGCGTAGCGGTGGCGACCACGCGGATCTGTTCGCGCGGGATGTCCTGCAACCGTTCGGAGAACAGCTTCAGGCACTGCCAGCCGCGCTGCATGGCCTCATGCGACAGGTGATTGTTCCGATCCAGCCCGGCCGCCAGGCGCACTTTGCGCTTGATGCGCGCCAGGGTCTGAATGCTGCCGGCCACTTCGCGCACCACCAGCATGTGGAAGCTGTTGGAGCCGAGGTCGATGGCAGCATAGAGCGTGCTGGAACTGAGCATGCAATCAGCCTGAACGTTTACGGTTGCTGCGCGGCGCGCCGCCGCGACGTGGCGCGGAGTTGCGGCGCGGGCCGTTGCCGCCGCGCGGGCGCGACAGGCGTTTTGGCGCCGGCAAATCGGTCAGCAGCGCATCGCTGTTGTACTTGCTCACCGGAATGCTGTGGCCGGTATAGGTCTCGATCGCCGGCAGGTTGAGCGCGTACTCTTCACAGGCCAGGCTGATGGAGTGCCCGCTTTCGCCCGCGCGGCCGGTACGGCCGATGCGGTGCACGTAGTCTTCGCAATCGTCAGGCAGATCGTAGTTGAACACGTGAGTGACCAACGGAATGTGCAGGCCGCGCGCGGCGACGTCGGTGGCGACCAAAATGTCGAGGTTGCCCTTGGTGAAGTCGTCGAGAATGCGCAGGCGTTTTTTCTGCGCCACGTCGCCGGTCAGCAGGCCAACGCGGTGGCCGTCGGCGGCCAGGTGGCCCCAGATGTCTTCACAGCGGTGCTTGGTGTTGGCGAAGACGATGGCGCGATCCGGCCATTCTTCTTCGATCAGCGTCTGCAGCAGGCGCATTTTTTCTTCGTTGGACGGGTAGAACAGCTCTTCTTTAATGCGGTGGCCGGTTTTCTGTTCCGGTTCCACTTCAACATATTCAGCGTTGTTCATCTGCTCGAAGGCCAGTTCGCGCACGCGATAGGACAGGGTGGCAGAGAACAGCATGTTCAGACGTTGGTCAACCGCAGGCATGCGGCGGAACAGCCAGCGGATATCTTTGATAAAGCCCAGATCGTACATGCGATCGGCCTCATCCAGCACCACGACCTGGATGGCGCCCAGATCGATGTAGTTCTGCTTGGCGTAGTCGATTAAGCGACCGGTGGTGCCGATCAGGATGTCCACGCCGCTTTCCAGCACTTTCAGCTGCTTGTCGTAGCCGTCGCCGCCGTAGGCCAGGCCCAGCTTCAGGCCGGTGGACTGGGACAGGGATTCCGCATCGGAATGGATCTGCACCGCCAGTTCACGCGTTGGCGCCATGATCAAGGCGCGCGGCTGGTTGGTCTGGCGATCCTGTTTCGCCGGATGGTTAAGCAAATAGTGAAAAGTAGACGCTAAAAACGCCAGCGTCTTTCCGGTACCGGTTTGCGCCTGACCTGCGACGTCACGCCCGGAGAGCGTGAGCGGCAATGCTAACGCCTGGATGGGCGTGCAATGGTGAAACCCTTTTTTCTCAAGGGCTTCAAGGACTAACGGGTGCAGGGCGAAGTCGGAAAACTTCTGTTCGGTCAAGTGTGTTTTGCTCATAGTGTGGTAGAATATCAGCTAACTATTGCTTTACGAAAGCACATCCGTTGAAATAAACGCGGTGAAATAAAATCACCTTGAGTTGGTTAATGCTACACCAACAAGGTAGACATAATCCTGTGGAGTAGAACATGAGCGATAAAATTATTCACCTGACTGACGGCAGCTTCGACGCCGACGTGCTGAAAGCTGAAGGGCCAATCCTGGTCGATTTCTGGGCTGAATGGTGTGGTCCGTGCAAGATGATTGCTCCGATTCTGGATGAGATTGCCGAAGAATTCGAAGGCAAACTGACCATCACCAAGCTGAACATCGATCAGAACCCGGCTACCGCGCCTAAGTACGGTATCCGCGGTATCCCTACGCTGTTGCTGTTCAAGAACGGTGAAGTGGCCGCGACCAAGGTTGGCGCGTTGTCCAAAGGTCAGCTCAAAGATTTCCTGAACGCGAATCTGTAATCGGGCGGGAAGCCCGGCAGCGGCGTCTGGCGGCGATGTTCAATTCACCGCTAGACGCCTGCCAAGAAGCGTGTTAAGTTTAACCACACTGCATATAGAACTTGCCCGAAGTTTTAAATCTAAAGAGTTTGAATCTAAGCTTTACTCTGTGTTGAAGCACTGGTGTTGAAAGTAAAATGAACCCAACCCGTGTTTTAGCAATCAAACGGTTTTGCAAAATCAATTTTAAGGTACCTTCGATCTTAAACCGTCAATGCGTGCGCCCGATGTAAGCCATTTCTTACCGCGACGGCTCAGCGCCCGGTGATCGAACGTCCAGTAAACAGGCACGTATCACGCTGCCATACCATTCACGATACAAGTTCGAGACACACCCCGAGTTTAAGAACCCACCACTATGAATCTTACCGAATTAAAGAATACGCCGGTTTCTGAGCTGATTACTCTCGGCGAAAATATGGGGCTGGAAAACCTTGCCCGCATGCGCAAGCAGGACATCATCTTCTCCATTCTGAAGCAGCATGCGAAAAGCGGAGAAGATATCTTCGGCGACGGCGTGCTGGAGATATTGCAGGATGGATTTGGTTTCCTCCGCTCTGGAGACAGTTCCTACCTCGCCGGCCCCGACGACATCTACGTATCCCCTAGCCAAATCCGCCGTTTCAACCTCCGCACAGGTGACACCATTTCCGGTAAGATTCGACCGCCAAAAGAAGGCGAGCGCTATTTTGCCCTGTTGAAAGTTAACGAAGTCAACTACGACAAACCGGAAAACGCCCGCAGCAAGATCCTGTTCGAGAACTTGACCCCGCTGCACGCCAACTCGCGTCTGCGGATGGAGCGCGGCAACGGTTCGACCGAAGACCTGACGGCGCGCGTGCTGGATCTGGCATCGCCGATCGGTCGCGGCCAGCGTGGCCTGATCGTCGCGCCGCCTAAAGCCGGTAAAACCATGCTGCTGCAGAACATCGCGCAGAGCATCGCCTACAACCACCCAGACTGCGTGCTGATGGTGCTGTTGATCGACGAACGTCCGGAAGAAGTGACCGAGATGCAGCGTCTGGTGAAAGGTGAAGTGATCGCCTCGACCTTCGACGAACCGGCTTCTCGCCACGTTCAGGTTGCGGAAATGGTTATCGAGAAGGCCAAGCGCCTGGTTGAACACAAGAAAGACGTGATCATCCTGCTCGACTCCATCACCCGCCTGGCGCGCGCCTACAACACCGTGGTACCGGCCTCAGGCAAGGTGCTGACCGGTGGTGTGGACGCCAACGCCCTGCATCGTCCCAAGCGTTTCTTCGGCGCGGCGCGTAACGTTGAGGAAGGCGGCAGCCTGACCATCATCGCCACTGCGCTGGTGGATACCGGTTCGAAAATGGACGAGGTTATCTACGAAGAATTTAAAGGTACCGGCAACATGGAATTGCACCTGGCGCGTAAAATCGCCGAGAAGCGCGTATTCCCAGCCATCGATTACAACCGTTCCGGTACCCGTAAAGAAGAGTTGCTTACCACCTCTGAAGAGCTGCAAAAAATGTGGATCCTGCGCAAAATCATTCATCCGATGGGTGAGATCGACGCGATGGAGTTCCTCATTAATAAGTTGGCTATGACCAAAACCAATGACGAATTCTTCGATATGATGAAACGCTCATAATTCAGCAAAAAATTCGCCAAGCGCCACGCCTAAACGTGGCGTTTTTTGCTTTTGGCGGATACGATAAGTGGCAGTAATGGAAAAGTAAGTTGTTTCTTCGGCTTATTGAGAATTCATCTTGTTTAGATCGTTACTATGCTGTTCGCGTTAGGTTGTTCCGATTTATCGGGCAGCAGCGAAGGCAGGGATGAGAATGAATCGCTGTTGTCATAGGAAATGACTGAAAGGTAACGGGGACCCATGGCACAACCTGTCGCCCATGTTAAGCTGCCTTATCTTCTACAGAGATCTGTTAATTGTGAACTTACTCACTATGAGTACTGAAATCCTATTTGTTTTCCTGTTTTCCCTGGTTTTTCTTTTTGTTGCCCGTAAGGTAGCAAAACGTATTGGTCTGGTTGATAAACCCAATTACCGCAAACGCCATCAGGGGCTGATCCCTCTGGTCGGCGGTATATCCGTTTACGCCGGGCTGTGCTTTGCCTTTTTGATCTCTGAACAAACGATTGTGCACGGTAAGCTCTACCTTATCTGCGCGGGTATTTTGGTGTTTGTCGGCGCGCTGGACGATCGTTTCGACATCAGCGTTAAAATTCGCGCGCTGGTTCAGGCATTGGTCGGCGTGGCGATGATGGTGTTTGCCGGCCTTTACCTGCGCAGTTTCGGCCATGTGCTGGGCAGTTGGGAAATGCTGCTGGGGCCGTTTGGCTATCTGGTGACGCTGTTTGCAGTGTGGGCGGCCATCAACGCCTTCAATATGGTCGACGGCATCGACGGCCTGCTGGGCGGTTTGTCGTGCGTCTCCTTCGGCGCGCTGGGCATCCTGCTGTATCTGAGCGGCCACGCCGATATGGCGTTCTGGTGCTTTGCCATGATCGCCACCATAGTGCCTTATATCCTGCTTAACCTTGGCCTGCTGGGCCGCCGTTACAAAGTGTTCATGGGCGATGCCGGCAGCACGCTGATTGGCTTCACCGCTATCTGGCTGCTGCTGCAAAGCTCGCAGGGGGAAGTTCACTCGATCAACCCGGTTACCGCCCTGTGGATCATCGCTATTCCGCTGATGGACATGATTGCGATCATGTATCGTCGCTTACGCAAAGGGATGAGCCCTTTCTCTCCCGATCGCCAGCATATTCACCATTTGATCATGCGCGCCGGTTTTACGCCGCGGCAGGCTTTCGTCTTGATCACTCTGGCGGCAGCGCTGCTGGCGGCCATTGGCGTGGCCGGCGAGCTCCTGACTTTTATCCCTGAATGGGTTATGTTGGCATTATTCTTGCTTGCTTTCTTCCTTTACGGTTATTGCATCAAGCGTGCCTGGCGCGTCGCGCGTTACATTAAACGTATCAAGCGGCGTCTGCGGCGTTCGACTGGCAATAAGCAAGTATCTTAACCAGAGGCTTTTGGGCAGTGATGAATCCAGAAACAACGTCTGACAAGAATATCCCGGCGGTGGATAACGAGCTTGATATCCGCGGTCTGTGCCGTACTTTATGGCGTGGCAAACGGTGGATTATCGGCATTGCGGCGCTGTTTGCCGCCGTTGCGCTGATCGTTTCCTATCTGGTTAAACAAGAGTGGAGCGCCACGGCCATTACCGACCGGCCGACGGTGAATGCGTTGGGGGGCTATTATTCACAGCAGCAGTTCCTGCGCAATCTTGACGTGCGCACCCTGCCGGCGGTGGCCACTGAACAACCGGGCATTGCTGACGAAGCTTACAATGAATTCATCATGCAGCTGGCGGCCTACGATACGCGGCGCGATTTTTGGCTGCAAAGCGATTATTACAAGCAGCGTCAGGAAGGCGATGCCCGTGCTGATGCGGCTAAACTCGACGAGCTGATCAATAACATCCAGTTCACGCCGCGTGACGATAAAAAAACGCCTAACGACGGCGTTAAGCTGACGGCGGAAACGGCGGCGGACGCTAACCGCCTGCTGCGCCAGTACGTGGCCTTCGCCAGCCATCGCGCGGCCCTGCATTTGAACGAAGAAATACAGGGGGCCTGGGCGGCTCGCACCACGTCGATGAAAGCGCAGGTCAAGCGGCAGGAAGCGGTGGCCGAAGCGGTTTACAAGCGTGAGTTGAACAGCATTCAGCAAGCGTTGAAAATTGCCGAAACGCAAGGCATCAGCCGCACGCAGACCGATACGCCGGCCGAACAGCTGCGCGATTCCGATCTGTTCCTGTTGGGCAAACCGATGCTGCAGGCGCGGCTGGAGGGCTTGCAGGCCTCTGGCCCGGCGTACGATCTGGATTACGACCAGAATCGGGCCATGCTGTCTACCCTGAACGTGGGGCCGACGCTCGACGAGAAGTTTCAAACTTACCGCTATCTTCGCACGCCGGAAGAGCCGGTAAAACGCGACAGCCCACGACGGGTATTCTGGTTGATTCTATGGGGCGCGATGGGCGCCTTGGTTGGCGCTGGCATTGCCCTGGCGCGTCGGCCGCGTGATTAAAAATACTATAATAATTCGCTGATGGGTGCGTAAGCGCCCAATATCGCAGGAACACCTGCGGTTAACCGACCAAAAGAGATTCGCTGTGAAAGTGTTGACAGTTTTCGGCACCAGACCTGAAGCCATCAAAATGGCACCGCTGGTACATGCCCTGGCCCAGGACGAGGCCTTTGAATCAAGAGTCTGCGTGACGGCACAGCATCGAGAGATGCTGGATCAAGTATTGCGCCTGTTTGAGATTGTTCCCGATTACGACCTGAATATCATGAAGCCTGGGCAGGGATTGAGCGAAATCACCTGCCGGATCCTCGAAGGCCTGAAAGGCGTGCTGGAAGATTTCAAACCGGATGTGGTACTGGTTCACGGCGACACGACCACGACGCTGGCGACCAGCCTTGCGGCCTTCTACCAGCGCATTCCCGTCGGGCATGTGGAGGCGGGCCTGCGCACCGGTGACCTGTACTCGCCGTGGCCGGAAGAGGCCAACCGCAAACTGACCGGCCATCTGGCGATGTATCATTTTGCGCCGACGGAAAACTCACGCCAGAACCTGCTGCGCGAGCTGGTGCCGGACGACCATATCTTCGTCACCGGCAATACGGTGATCGACGCGCTGTTCTGGGTGCGCGATCGCGTCATGGGCGACGCCGAGCTGCGTGACGGCCTGGCGCAGCGCTACCCGTTCCTGGACGTCAATAAAAAGCTGATCCTGGTCACCGGCCATCGCCGCGAAAGCTTTGGCGGCGGGTTTGAACGGATCTGCAGCGCGCTGGCAGAAATCGCCCGCAACCACCCGGATGTGCAGGTGGTCTACCCGGTACACCTCAATCCCAACGTCAGCGAGCCGGTCAATCGCATCCTGAAAGGCATCGACAACATCATGTTGATCGACCCGCAGGACTATTTGCCCTTCGTCTACCTGATGGCGCACGCTTATATGATCCTGACCGACTCCGGCGGCATTCAGGAAGAGGCGCCGTCGTTAGGCAAGCCGGTGCTGGTGATGCGCGACACCACCGAGCGGCCGGAGGCGGTCGATGCGGGCACGGTGCGCCTGGTCGGCACCGACGTGGCAAAAATCGTTGATGCGGTCACCCGTTTGCTGGTGGACGAGAACGAATACCACGCCATGAGCCGGGCGCATAACCCTTACGGTGACGGGCATGCCTGCCAGCGTATTCTCACAGCTTTAAAGAATCGTCAGGTGACACTATGAGTTTTAACACTATTTCGGTTATCGGCCTGGGCTATATCGGCCTGCCAACGGCGGCGGCCTTTGCCTCCCGCAAAAAGAAAGTGGTGGGTGTAGACGTTAACCAGCATGCGGTCGACACCATCAACCGCGGCGCGATTCACATCGTGGAACCGGATTTGGACAAGGTGGTCAAGGCCGCGGTCGAAGGCGGTTATCTGCAGGCAGTGACCAAACCGCTGGCGGCGGATGCGTTTCTGATTGCGGTGCCCACCCCGTTCAAAGGCGATCATGAGCCGGATCTGGCCTATGTGGAGGCTGCCGCGAAATCCCTGGCGCCTGTGCTGAAAAAAGGCGATCTGGTGATCCTCGAGTCCACCTCGCCGGTAGGCGCCACCGAACAGATGGCGGAATGGCTGGCGCAAGCGCGCAGCGACCTCAGCTTCCCGCAGCAGGCCGGCGAAGCGGCCGACGTGAATATCGCCTACTGCCCGGAGCGTGTGTTGCCGGGGCAGGTGATGGTTGAGCTGATTCAGAACGACCGCGTGATCGGCGGCATGACGCCGAAATGCTCCGAACGCGCCAGCGCGTTGTATAAGATTTTCCTCGAGGGCGAATGCGTGATCACCAATTCGCGCACCGCAGAGATGTGCAAGCTGACGGAAAACAGCTTCCGCGACGTGAACATCGCTTTCGCTAATGAGCTGTCTTTGATTTGCGCCGATCAGGGCATCAACGTCTGGGAACTTATCCGCCTGGCGAATCGCCACCCGCGGGTGAATATTCTGCAGCCAGGCCCTGGCGTGGGCGGCCACTGCATTGCCGTCGATCCCTGGTTTATCGTGGCGCAGAACCCGCAGCAGGCGCGCCTGATCCATACCGCACGCCTGGTTAACGACGGCAAACCGCTGTGGGTTGTCGACCGGGTGAAGGCGGCGGTGGCAGATTGCCTGGCGACGACCGACAAACGCGCGTCAGAAGTGAAAATTGCCTGCTTTGGCCTGGCTTTCAAACCGAACATCGACGATCTGCGCGAAAGCCCGGCGGTGGAAGTGGCGCATCTGATTGCCGAATGGCATGCGGGCGAAACCCTGGCGGTGGAGCCGAACGTCGAGCAGCTGCCGAAATCGCTGGCGGGCCACGTGACGCTGAAGAATATCGACGAGGCGCTGCAGCAAGCCGATGTGATCGTGATGCTGGTCGATCACCAGCAGTTCAAGGCGATTAAGCCGGAAGAGGTCAAACAGTCCTGGATCGTTGATACCAAGGGCGTTTGGCGTTAATCGAAAGCCGTTGGCGCAGAGGGGCTAGCCCCTCTGCGGAACCTGGCCTGGCGGCAACGCCAGGAACTGAAAGGTTAAACATATGCTGCTGCATGCCTCGGTTGAGCCATTGGCGTGGGAGAGTGAATTCTTCCAGCTGAATAGCGCCAAGCTTCATGTTCATGAGTCCGCTCCGGTGCTGACCGCCGCTGCGCTGGACGCTTTTTCTCTGGTTCAGGCCAAAATTCCCGCCGCCCGCCTCGATTTGGCCGACGCTTTGGCGGCGTTCGGCTTTCAATTGGCGGAGGGCGAAATTGACCTGCTGCTGACGATTGGCATGAAACATGCTTCGGGTAATGATGCTTTCCCGGCGGGGATCCGCCTCGCCACGCAAGACGACATCCCTGCGCTGCGCGCTGCGGCGAGCAAGACATTTTCCGCCAGCCGTTTTCGCGCCCCTTGGTATCAGGCGGAGGACAGCGGCCGGTTTTATGCGCTGTGGAGCGAAAAGGCGGTGCTGGGCACGTTCGATCACCAATGCCTGCTGGCGTTGGGCAGCCAGGGGGAGCCTGAAGGCTTTGTCAGCCTGCGGAACATCGGTGACCAGGAAGCGCGCATTGGCCTGTTGGCGGCGTTTCCAGGGGCCTCAGGCAAAGGAATTGGCGCACGGCTGATGGCTGCCGCCATCGCCTGGTGCAGCCGGCAGCAGCTGGCGCGGCTGCGCGTCGCGACCCAGATAAGCAATATCGCCGCTTTACGGCTCTATCAACGGCACGGTGCCGTTATCGAAAGCACCGCGTACTGGTTATACAGAGGTAGACATGATTCCATTTAACGCACCACCGGTTGTTGGCACGGAACTCGAGTATATGCAGGCTGCGATGGGCAGCGGCAAGCTGTGCGGCGACGGCGGCTTTACCCGCCGCAGCCAGCAGTGGATGGAGCAGCGTTTCAACAGCCCGAAGGTGCTGCTGACGCCATCCTGCACCGCCTCGCTGGAGATGGCGGCGATCCTGCTGGACATCAAGCCGGGCGATGAAGTGATCATGCCGAGCTTCACCTTCGTCTCCACCGCCAACGCCTTTGTGCTGCGCGGCGCGACGGCGGTGTTTGTCGATGTGCGTCCGGACACCATGAATATCGACGAAAGCAAAATCGAAGCGGCGATCACCGACAAGACCCGCGCTATCGTCCCGGTGCACTATGCCGGCGTCGCCTGCGAGATGGACACCATCATGGCGCTGGCGAAGAAATACGACCTGTTCGTGGTGGAAGACGCCGCTCAGGGCGTGATGTCTACCTACAAAGGCAAGGCGTTGGGCACTATCGGCCATATCGGCTGCTTCAGCTTCCATGAAACCAAAAACTACACCGCCGGCGGTGAAGGCGGCGCGACCCTGATAAACGATCCGGCGCTGATTGACCGGGCGGAAATTATTCGCGAGAAGGGCACCAACCGCAGCCAGTTCTTCCGTGGCCAGGTCGATAAATACACCTGGCGCGATATCGGCTCCAGCTACCTGATGGCGGACCTGCAGGCCGCTTATCTGTGGGGCCAACTGGAAGCGGCCGATCGCATCAACCAGCGCCGCCTGGCGCTGTGGGGCAAATACTATGACAGCTTCCTGCCGCTGGCCAAGGCTGGGCGCATCGCGCTGCCGAGCATTCCGGCGGACTGCGTGCACAATGCGCATATGTTCTATATCAAGCTGCGCGATATCGACGACCGCACGGCCTTTATCAATTATTTGAAAGAAGCCGAGATCATGGCGGTGTTCCACTATATCCCGCTGCATGAATGCCCTGCCGGCGAGCGTTTCGGCCGCTTTGTCGGTGAAGACCGCTATACCAGCCAGGACAGCGCACGCCTGGTGCGCTTGCCGTTGTTCTACAACATGTCCGATGCCAATCAACGTACGGTGATTAATACGATACTGAGCTTCTTCGCCTGATATGTCGTTGGCAAAAGCGTCTATTTGGACCGCCGGCTCCACGCTGATTAAAATCGGCGTGGGGCTGCTGGTGGTTAAACTGCTGGCGGTGGCGTTCGGCCCCAGTGGCGTAGGGCAGGCGGGCAACTTTCGCCAGCTGATCACCGTGTTGGGCGTGCTGTCCGGCGCTGGGATTTTTAACGGCATCACCAAGTATGTGGCGGAATACCACCAGGACCCGCAACGGCTGCGTTTGGCCGTGGGCACTGGGTCGAGCATCGTGTTGGGTTTCTCGACCTTGCTGGCGCTGGTGTTTTTGTTCGCCGCGGAACCCATCAGCATAGGGCTGTTCGGGCATGCCGGGTATGTCGACGTGGTGCGCGCCCTGGGCTTTATTCAGATGGGCATCGCCTACGCCAACCTGTTTATGGCGGTGCTGAAAGGCTATCGCGATGCGATGGGCAATGCGCTGGCGGTGATCGGCGGCAGCCTGATTGGCGTGGTGGCTTACTGCCTGTGTTTTAAGCTGGGCGGCTATGAGGGCGCGTTGGCCGGCCTGGCGCTGGTGCCAGCATTGGCGGTGCTGCCGGCCGGGCTGATGCTGTGGCGGCGCAAAACCCTGCCGCTGCGTTATTTTGCGCTGGCGTGGGATAAAGCGGTGGCCGGCAATCTCAGCAAGTTCACCATTATGGCGCTGATCACTTCGGTGACGCTGCCGGTGGCCTACGTGATGATGCGGAACCTGCTGGCGCAGCATTACAGCTGGGACGAAGTGGGGATCTGGCAGGGCGTCAGCAGCATTTCGGATGCTTACCTGCAGTTCATCACCGCCTCGTTCACCGTGTATTTGCTGCCGACGCTGTCGCGGTTGACGGATAAGGGCGCCATCTCGCGGGAGATTGTGCGTTCGCTGAAATTCGTGCTGCCGGCGGTAGCGGCGGCCAGCTTCACCGTGTGGCTGCTGCGCGATTTCGCTATCTGGCTGCTGTTCTCGGACAAGTTTGTCGCGATGCGCGACCTGTTCGCCTGGCAGCTGGTGGGCGACGTGCTGAAGGTTGGCGCTTACGTGTTCGGCTACCTGGTCATCGCCAAGGCGTCGCTGCGTTTTTATATCCTGACGGAAGTCAGCCAGTTTCTGCTGCTGACGCTGTTCGCACACTGGCTGATACCGCTGCACGGCGCATTGGGGGCGGCTCAGGCCTATATGGCAACCTACATCGTGTATTTCACGCTCTGTAGCTGTGTATTTCTTCTTTATCGTAGACGAGTATGACCAGACTGATTCACGTACTGGGATCTGACATCCCGCATCATAATCAGACGGTGCTGCGCTTCTTCAACGACGTGCTGGCGCCGCGCCTGCCTGCAGAGCAGACGCGCCATTTTATGGTGGCGGCTAAAGACGTTGCGGCGCTGGGCGATTTCCCCGCGCTGAGCATCGAGCCGTTTGCGGATAAAAAAAGCCTGGCGGAGGCGGTCATCGCCCGCGCTCAGGCCGATCGCGGCGCGCGCTTCTTCCTGCATGGCCAGTTTAATCCCGGATTGTGGCTGGCGCTGCTGAGCGGCAAAATCAAGGCTCGCCAGGTTAGCTGGCATATCTGGGGCGCCGACCTGTACGAGGACGCCACGAGCTGGAAATACCGGCTGTTCTACCTGCTGCGCCGCATTGCGCAGGGGCGGGTGGCCAACGTCTTCGCCACCCGCGGCGACGTGACCCATTACCAGCAGCGCCATGCGCGCGTACCGGCTTCGCTGTTGTACTTCCCGACGCGCATGGACCCGGCGTTAACCGGCATCCGCGTGGAAAAAAACCTGGCCGGGCCGCTGACCATCCTGGTGGGCAACTCCGGCGATCGCACCAACCGGCATATCGAAGCGCTGAAGGCGATTCATCAGCAGTTCGGCGCCGAGGTGCGCGTGATCCTGCCGATGGGCTATCCGGCCAACAACGACGCTTATATCGAGCAGGTGCGGGCCGCCGGGCTGCAGCTGTTCAATGAAAAGAACCTGCAGCTGCTGACGCAGCAGGTGGCGTTCGAGGATTATCTGAACATCCTGCGCGAATGCGATCTCGGCTACTTCATCTTCAACCGTCAGCAGGGCATAGGTACGCTGTGCCTGCTGATCCAGTTCGGCGTGCCTTTTGTGCTCAGCCGGCAGAACCCGTTCTGGCAGGATCTGGCGGAGCAGCATCTGCCGGTGCTGTTTTACGGCGACTCGCTGGACGAAGCGGTGGTGCGCGAAGCGCAGCGCCAGCTGGCTTCGGTGGATAAGCAGGCGATTGCCTTCTTTAATCCGAATTACATCGATGGTTGGCAACAGGCGCTGATGCTGGCGGCGGGAGAAGGCTCATGACGCTGGCGCAGTTTGGCGGCCTGTTTGTGGTCTATCTGGTCAGCGTGCTGTTTATCCTCACCCTGACCTACCAGGAGTTCCGGCGCATTCGCTTTAACTTCAACGTATTTTTCTCGGTGCTGTATTTATTGACGTTTTATTTCGGCTTCCCGTTGACCTGCCTGCTGGTGTTCCAGTTCGACGTCGAGGTGGTGCCGGTAGAGTATTTGCTCTACGCCGTCCTTTCCGCCACGGCGTTCTACGCCATCTACTACGTCAGCTATAAAACGCGGCTGCGCAAGCGCAGCACCCGGCCGCGCGCGCCGTTGTTCACCATGAATCGGGTGGAAACCCACCTGACCTGGATATTGTTGGCGCTGGTGGCGATCGGCACCGTCGGCATTTTCTTTATGCAGAACGGCTTCCTGCTGTTCAAGCTGAATTCCTACAGCCAGATTTTCTCCAGCGACGTGTCCGGCGTGGCGCTCAAGCGCTTCTTTTACTTCTTTATTCCGGCGATGCTGGTGGTGTATTTCCTGCGGCAGGATCTGCGCGCCTGGTTCTTCTTCCTGGCGGCGACGGTGGCGTTCGGCATTCTGACCTATGTGATCGTCGGCGGCACCCGCGCCAACATCATCATCGCCTTCGCGCTGTTTCTGTTTATCGGCATTGTCCGCGGTTGGATCACCCTGTGGATGCTGGCGGCGGCGGGCGTATTTGGCATCGTCGGCATGTTCTGGCTGGCGCTGAAACGCTATAGCCTCGACGTCAGCGGTGCGGAAGCCTTCTACACTTTCCTCTACCTGACGCGCGATACCTTCTCGCCGTGGGAAAACCTGGCGCTGCTGTTGCAGAACTACGACAAGATAGATTTCCAGGGGCTGGCGCCTATCCTGCGTGATTTCTACGTCTTCATTCCTTCCTGGCTGTGGCCGGGCCGGCCGGACGTGGTGCTGAATTCCGCCAACTACTTTACCTGGGAAGTGCTGAACAACCACTCGGGGCTGGCGATTTCGCCGACGCTGATCGGTTCGCTGGTGGTGATGGGGGGCGTGCTGTTTATCCCGCTTGGCGCGGTGCTGGTCGGCATGATTATCAAGTGGTTCGACTGGCTGTACGAGATGGGCAAAACCGAACCGAACCGCTATAAGGCGGCCATTCTGCAGGGCTTTTGCTTCGGGGCGGTATTCAACATGATTGTGCTGGCGCGTGAAGGGGTCGATTCGTTCGTCTCGCGCGTGGTGTTCTTCTGCATTATTTTCGGCGCCTGTTTGGTGATAGCGAAATTGCTGTATTGGCTGTTCGATACCGCGGGGTTGATCAGGGCGCGCCTGCGGCGTTCGCGCCGGCTTGCACCGCCTTCCCCGCAGGCTAACGGCCTTTTGTAAGGATAAGAGTAACGATGGAAGCAAAGATGTCGGTTCCTAAGTATGAACTGCGCGGTTTCAGCCTGTGGGGCTTTCGCGACATGGCGCACTGCATGGACTTTTTGTTCGACGGTGGCCGCGTAAAGCAGGGCACGCTGGTGGCGATGAACGCCGAAAAGATACTGAAAGCGGAAGAAGACCAGGCGCTGCACGCGCTGCTGGACGAGGCGGAATACAAATACGCCGACGGCATCAGCATGGTGCGTTCTATCCGCCGCAAATACCCGGGGGCCGAGGTCTCGCGCGTGGCGGGTGCCGATCTGTGGGAAGCGCTGATGCAGCGCGCCGGCCGCGAGGGCACGCCGGTATTCCTGATCGGCGGCAAACCGGAGGTGCTGGCGGAAACCGAGCAGAAGCTGCGCAGCCAATGGAACGTCAACCTGGTGGGCAGCCAGGACGGCTATTTCAAGCCGGAACAACGCGAGGCGCTGTTTGAACGCATCCGCGCCAGCGGGGCGGCTATCGTCACCGTGGCGATGGGCTCGCCGAAACAAGAGATCCTGATGCGCGATTGCCGCAAGCTGCATCCAAAGGCGCTGTATATGGGCGTAGGCGGCACCTACGACGTGTTTACCGGCCATGTGAAGCGTGCGCCCAAGGTGTGGCAAAACCTGGGTCTGGAATGGCTCTACCGGCTGCTCAGCCAGCCCAGCCGCATTCGCCGCCAGCTGAAGCTGCTGAAATTCGTCGGCTACTACTACCGCGGTAAAATGTAAGCGTTGGCCGGGGCGGAAAATACCGCGTCGGCCAGCCTGAGTGTACAAAAAAACTGCTTTTCGCGCGTTTTGCCTACGTATCTATAACCCCCGGCGGCAAACCCTTCGTTGTTTATTCCATAAAGTTTTAAATTGCGGTTTGCTTATAGCGCCAAAATGCGAAACGATACCGTCCGGAAATTATCCCTGGCCGCTGGCGCCCGATGCGACAGCGCTGAACGACGTTTTTCTCGCCGTAAGATCGCCCCGATCACAAGTTGATGCCAGCCAGAACGGCGGGGGATGATTTACACTATTTCCATTAAAAACAATAACGACCGGCAGCGGCCGGCAGGCAAGCACAACCCGAAAAAAACTATTGAGGATGTATGGCACACAAAGAAAAACCGCAAGGACTACATCGGGGGCTTGAGGCCCGGCACATTGAGCTGATTGCGCTGGGCGGCACTATCGGGGTCGGCCTGTTTATGGGCTCCGCCAGCACGCTGAAATGGGCGGGCCCGTCGGTGCTGCTGGCTTATATCATCGCCGGCCTGTTCGTGTTTTTCATTATGCGTTCGATGGGCGAAATGCTGTTCCTCGAGCCGGTGGCGGGTTCCTTCGCCGTGTACGCGCATAAGTATATGAATCCCTACTTTGGTTATCTGACCGCCTGGGGTTACTGGTTTATGTGGATCGCCGTCGGCATTTCCGAGATCACCGCCATCGGGGTTTATGTGCAGTTCTGGTTTCCGGAGATCCCGCAGTGGGTGCCGGCGTTGATCGCCGTAGCGATGGTGGCGCTGGCCAACCTGGCGGCGGTGCGGTTGTACGGCGAGCTGGAGTTCTGGTTCGCCATGATCAAGGTCACCACCATCATCGTCATGATCCTGGTGGGGCTGGGGGTAATTCTATTCGGCTTCGGCAACGGCGGCGAGCCGGTTGGCTTCGCCAATCTGACGGCCCACGGCGGCTTCTTTGCCGGCGGCTGGAAAGGCTTCCTTTTCGCGCTGTGCATCGTGGTGGCGTCCTATCAGGGGGTTGAGCTGGTGGGCATTACCGCCGGCGAGGCCAAAAACCCGCAGATTACGTTGAAACGCGCAATCAACAATATCCTGTGGCGCATTCTGATCTTCTACGTCGGCGCTATTTTTGTCATCGTCACCATCTTCCCATGGAACGGTATCGGTACCGCCGGCAGCCCGTTCGTGCTGACCTTCGCCAAGATTGGCATCGTGGCCGCCGCCGGCATTATCAACTTTGTGGTGCTCACCGCCGCGCTCTCCGGCTGCAACAGCGGCATGTACAGCGGCGGCCGCATGCTCTACGCGCTGGCCAAGAACCGCCAGCTGCCGGCCTCCCTGACCAAGCTGTCCGCCAGCGGCGTGCCGGTGAACTGCATCGCCGTAACCATCGGCTGCCTGCTGGTGGGCTCCGGGCTGAACTACATCATTCCCAATCCGCAGCAGGTGTTCGTCTATGTCTATAGCGCCAGCGTGTTGCCGGGCATGGTGCCGTGGTTTGTGGTGCTGATCAGCCAGCTGTACTTCCGTCGCGCCCACAAGGAAGCGATTAAAACCCACAGCTTCAAGTCGATTATGTTCCCTTACGTGAACTATTTGACCATCGCTTTTCTGCTGTGCGTGCTGGTTGGCATGGGAATTAACCCGGATACGCGTGTTTCTCTGCTGGTCGGAGCGATTTTCTTAGCGGGCGTCAGCCTGTGCTACTTTGCTTTGGGCATGCACAAGAAGCATCATCCGGCTGAAAAACAGGCGGAAACGCCGCGGTAAAAGGGAAAAAGGGGCTGCGGGGCACGCTTTCCTGTGCAGGAGTGAGCAAAGCGTAATCAAACGCGTCATTTCTGCGAAAAAGCACTAGACAGGATTGGTGTAAATCCGTAGTATCCCCTCCCGCAACGGCGCTACGCGCCCGTAGCTCAGCTGGATAGAGCGCTGCCCTCCGGAGGCAGAGGTCTCAGGTTCGAATCCTGTCGGGCGCACCATTAAGTTTGTGTGCAAGAGCTGCGGTGGTAGTATTACCGCGTGAAGTTAAGAAGTAATGGTGGCTATAGCTCAGTTGGTAGAGCCCTGGATTGTGATTCCAGTTGTCGTGGGTTCGAGTCCCATTAGCCACCCCACTTCCTAAGAGAAGTGAAGATTTGTAAGCTGTTTTGTGATTGTGCGAAGGTGGCGGAATTGGTAGACGCGCTAGCTTCAGGTGTTAGTGTTCTTACGGACGTGAGGGTTCAAGTCCCTCTCTTCGCACCACACACAAAATGTCTGATAAATATAATATTTACATAGACATAAGCGATATAAATCGGTAGTATCAGCATCAAGAAATCGGCGAGTAGCGCAGCTTGGTAGCGCAACTGGTTTGGGACCAGTGGGTCGGAGGTTCGAATCCTCTCTCGCCGACCACATTCAAAGAAACCGACGAAAGTCGGTTTTTTTACGCCCGTAGTTTATGAGGATGAGAACCTCCGAAGGAGGTTTGAGCCGAGCGCAGCGAGACCACGTTGCTTTAGCAACGGCCCGTAGGGCAAGCATCGCAGATGCGCGTCATCCTCTCTCGCCGACCACATTCAAAGAAACCGACGAAAGTCGGTTTTTTTACGTCTGCAGTTCAAGCAAGGCCCGTTCAGCAATGAGCGGGCTTTTTGCTTTCTGCGCCCGGCGTTGGTTTTCAGCGACAATCGTATCAGGCTTTGTCGTCAGTTTGAGACATATAACAAAATGATTTTTATAGATAAAAATCACTTTGGCTTAAGTCGTCGTTATAAGGCGACATATTTTGCCGCGGCAGGTCTTCGCCGGCAGGAGGGCCCGGAGGAGGAATAAAAAGCCTCGAAAATAAAAGTCTTTTTATTTCAACGTGGTGTGATTTTTTTACCCTTGTGGCAGCTTGGGTGCAAAAGTTGGCACGCCAAGTGCAATATCTATATCGTAGATGCTCATTCCACCTCTTATGTTCGCCTTATGGCCTCATAAACCCTGGGAATGACGCAGAGCCGATTTAGGGTGCCTATGGCCCACGAGAACGATGACACAAGCCGTCATCACACTCAGGGCGTAACGTTGAGTGAGGCACCGCCCCTGTTGTCCTAGACCTGATTGCTTTTTTATACACTTGCCACCGCGGCAAGTGTTTTTTTTGCCTATCCCCTTCATACTTGAAGCTGTATCTGTGTTGGCTGCGTTTGTGCACCCCGGTCACTTACCTGAGTAAGCTCCTGGGGATTTACAAACTTGCCGCCTTGATTCAGCTCCAATTATTTTGGGTATATATAATTGCCATACTTGGAGCCGTATCAGTGTTGGCTGCGTTTGTATGCCCTGGCCGGAGAATAAAGCGGATAAAAAAGGCGCGCCCAGGGGGCACGCCTTGAAGACGATGCATTGCTGCGCTACTCGCCGTTTTGCTTCAGCGTCAGCATCAGCCCTTCACGCCGCATCTGTGCCGCTTCGTCCGAGCGATGCAGTTTTTCCAGCGCGTCGCCCAACCAGGCGTAGTCATAGGCATCCGGCCGCTGCTTCAGCGCTTCGCGGAAGGCGTCGGCCGCCTGCTGCCATTCGCCATGCTTCATCAACAGCTGCCCCAGGGTGCTGTTCAGCAGCGGCGTCGCGCCATGCTGTTTGACCTGCTGACGCAGGGCCTTCTCCAGCTGCTCCGGGTTACCGGATTTCAGGCGTGGGATCAGCAGCACCAGGCGCTCGTCGTACTGGCGCTTAAGGCTATCCAGCACGATTTCCTGCGCCAGCTCGTGGTCATTGCATTCGATCAGGTGTTCCACCATGGCGATTTGCAGCGGCACTTCGTGGCGTGTTTTGCGGCTCTGATCTTTCCACCAGCGCTTCAGCCCGTCGCTGCCTTCATCCGCCATCGCCTGGTTCATCAGGCCGATATAGGCCTGCTGTTGCAACGCCTGCAGCTCGCTTTCGCTGTGCAGATCGATTTTGCGCATCGACGGCAGGATCTCCAACAGCGAGGCGTAGGCGCCGGTGCGCAGATAGGCCTGTTCGGCCAACCGCAGCACTTCCGGATGGCGCGGCGCCTGGTTCAGCAGGCGATCGGCGCCATGGCGTGCGGCATGGTTCTCGCCCTGCGCCAGTTGAATGCGCACTCGGGTGATATCCACCGGCAATTGATCGGTGTCTGCGGCCTCGGCGGCGCGCTCCAGATATTGATTGGTGCGGAAGTCGTCGCCACGCTGTTGGGCGGCCTCGGCGGCCAGCAGGTAGTTCACCACCGGCTGTTCGGCATGATCGGCATTGCGCGTCAGCAGTTGTTCAACCTGCTTGTAATCGCCTTCCGCCAGCTTGATCAGCGCGGCCTTGGTTTGCTTGCGCGCACGGCTGCGTTTGCGGCCGATAAACCAGCCGCGGGTACGGGCGCCGGTGCGGAAAATGCGGCGCAGGATCCATTCGATCACCAGCAGCACCACAAACAGCAGCACCGCCATGATGACCAGGCCGGTGACGCTGGTCTCGATATTGTAGTTGTCGGTCTGGATCAGCACGTAGCCCTGGTGCCCGGCCAACATTGGCCCGAGCACCACGCTGGCGATCAGCACCAGGAATAGAAATAACACGCGTAACATGGCTTATCCCTCCTGGTGAGCGGCGGCAGGAGACTGCGACAGCAGATTGCGCACCCGGGTCTGCATCACTTTTTCCAGCAGCGGCTGGCTCTTCAGCTGCTCCGGTACGTCCATCGCGATCGACTGCTGGCTCAGCGTGTCCAGCTCTTCGAGGAAGGCCTTGGTCGCCGGGTCGGTGGTGTCAAAATAGGCACGTACCCAGGTGGAGATGGTTTCCAGCGACTGTTTGTAGGTTTCGTTTTGGTGGCGCGGGATAGCCTGCGCGGCTACCAGCAGGCGCGAACGAATGTTTTCGCGCAGGTAGATGTCCTGGTTCGGCGCCAGCAGCGGTTCGGCGCTGGCGTCGCGGCGGCGGATGGTGATGAAGTCGGCCATAAAATTGTGCCAGCTTTTGGTCAGGTTCTGCCGCCATTCGCCGATCGAGCTGGAAAGCTCGCCGCTGTCCTGATCCATCGGCGCTTCATCGGTGTCGTTGTCCGCCAGGCGCAGGTTATCGACCTGGTTGGACAGCTGATTGACCTTGAGAATAATGCCGTCGAAATCGACCTGAGTCAGGGTGGACAGGGTGCTGATGTCTTCGGTGATGGCGCGGCGCACGTCGATCAGGCTGGGATCGTTCATGTCCGCCAGGCTGGCGTCGGCGCTTTTCAGCAAGGTCGCTGCGCTGGTGACGTCCTGATCGCTCCACAGCTTGCGGCCGGCCATTTTCACCAGGAAATCGGCTTGCGCCAGCAGCCAGGTTTTGGCGTCGCTACCGGAAATGGTGGCGACTTTTTCCTGCAGTTCATTCAGCTGGCGCGCCAGGGTCGCCTGCTCGCGATCGGCGGCGTCCAGGGTTTTGCCCTGTTGTTGCAGCAGGCCTTCCAGCGCGCTTCTTTCTTGCTGTTGGCTCTGTTTCAGCCCATCCAGCTGCTGTTGCAGCGCCTGGTTGGCGGCGATCAGGGCCTGAGCCTGCTTGTGCGTGTGGTAGTAACCGCCCGCGCCCAGTGCGATAACCAGCACAATGGCGATCGCGCCGAGTACCGGACCGGTATTTTTCCCTCTGCGGCGCTCGGCGTCTGGCTGCCGGGCGCTCTCAACCGCTGGGGTCGGCTCTTCAACCGGGGCGGATGGGGTATTTTGTTCCGTCATAGTGGCACATCCCATAGTCAGGTTTATTTTAGCGCGCGGATCAGCGCGTCATTATCGGCGTTATCGGCTACCCGAACCGTATTCCAGCCCAAGTCCTGGGCGAGGGTAGCCAAACGTTCGCTCACTACTACCAGGCGGCACTTCAGCAGCCACGAGGAACGATAGTAATCAGGAACTAAATTATAGAGCTGTTGTAACATTTCACCGCTGGTCACCACCAGCGTATCGACGCCGGCCCGCTGCCAGTGGGCGCTTTGCTCGCTGCCGTCATAGTGCACCGGGCTGCGTTGATAACATTCATAATAGCTGATGGCGGCGCCGCGCTCGCGCAATGAATCGCCGAGCAGCTCGCGCCCACCGTTGCCGCGCAAGATCAGCGCCCGCTTGCCGTCCAGCTTTTGCAGCGCCGGCAGCATCAGCAGCGTTTCGCTGATTTCACGCTCGCGCGGGTATTCCACCGGCAGGCTGCTGATGCGGTGCAGCGCCAGCCCGGTGGCCCGGCCTATCGCATAATAGGCCAAATGGCCGGGCCATGTCAGCCCGGCGCGGCCAATGACCGAGTCGGCGTAATTCACCGAGTGTTGCGACAGCACGAACACCAGGTCGCCGGCGCTGAGCTGCCGCAACGCCTGCGGCAGCTTCAGCAGATCGCCGCCGGGGGCGAAGTCGATCAGCGGCGCATGATAGGCAACCCGGCCGAGCGCGCGCAGTCGGCTCACCAGAAGCTCTCCGGAAGGAGAAGGGCGGGTTACCAGGATGGTCATGCCGGCGGGTTTCCCTGGTAAACGTCGCGCAGGATCTCACGCGCGCCGCGCGCCAGCAGTTCTTCCGCCAGTTCGATGCCCATTTGTTCGGCATTGGCCGCCGGGCCGCGGCGTTCGCCGCGCACCATTTGGCTGCCGTCCGGCGAGCCGACCAGCGCGCGCAGCCACAGGCTGTCGCCGTCCAGTTCGGCATAGCTGCCGATCGGCACCTGGCAACCGCCTTCCAGCCGGGTATTCATCGCCCGTTCGGCGCGCACCCGGGTTTCGGTGGCGGCATGATTCAACGGCGCCAGCAGTGCGCGAGTCAGGTCATCGTCAAGGCGACACTCAATGCCCACCGCGCCCTGGCCGACCGCCGGCAGGCACTCTTCGGCGCTCAGCGGGCAGCGAATGCGCTGCTCCAGCCCGAGGCGTTTCAAACCGGCTACCGCCAGGATAATGGCGTCGTAGTCGCCGTTATCCAGCTTCGCCAGGCGGGTGCCGACGTTGCCGCGCAGATCGCGCACGATCAGATCGGGGCGGCGCTCACGCAGCTGGCACTGGCGGCGCAGGCTGGAGGTGCCTACCACGCTGCCCTGCGGCAGCTGATCGAGCGAGGAAAAGCGGTTGGAGACGAAGGCGTCGCGCGGGTCGTCGCGTTCGCAGATAGTGGTCAAACCCAGGCCGGCCGGGAAATCCACCGGCACGTCTTTCATCGAGTGCACGGCGATATCCGCGCGGCCTTCCAGCAGCGCCAGCTCAAGCTCTTTAACAAACAGTCCTTTACCACCGACTTTCGCCAGCGGCGTATCAAGAATAATGTCGCCGCGGGTCACCATCGGCACCAGTTCAACCTGCAAACCGGGGTGGCTGGCCATCAGGCGTTGCTGCACATAATGTGCTTGCCAGAGAGCAAGTGGGCTTTGTCGGGTGGCAATTCGAATAATTTTGTCTAACATGCTTGTTACCGTTTTTATAATTCGCCATCCATCCTACCACCGAGAGTCAATACTGTCAGTGCAAGAAGGGAGAGGCGGAAAAAGGACAACGGAATCAACGGGACGTGTGATGTGTTTTGGGGCAGTTAACACTGCGGGTAAATCGTTTAGAGTGGCGCTACAATAATAGTGGAGCGCTACCTCCTTTACGGTCAATCAGCAAGGTGTTAAATTGATCACGTTTCCAGCAATAAGTCGCCAAATATTCTTCCAACACTAACGGCGCTTATGGAATACGGGTTTTTTTCTAAACACCGGGATAATCAGGCGAGACGTCTTGTACCTCTACATCGAGACACTGAAGCAGAGACTGGATGCGATCAATCAACTTCGAGTCGATCGCGCCCTAGCGGCCATGAAGCCCGCGTTTCAACGGGTATACAGTCTGCTGCCTACCTTACTGCACCACCACCACCCTCTGATGCCGGGTTACCTGAACGGTAACGTTCCCCACGGCGTTTGCCTCTACACGCCCGATGAAATCCAGCAAGATTACCTTAATGATTTAGAAGACAAATGGGGCAGCCCGTTTGACAAGCTGGCCAGCGGTGAGCTGCCGATTACCGGCGTTTATTCGATGGGCAGCACGTCCTCGATCGGCCAGAGCTGCAGCTCGGATCTTGATATTTGGGTTTGCCACCAGTCCTGGCTGGACAACGAAGAGCGCAATCGCCTGCAGCAAAAGTGCAGCCTGCTGGAAAAGTGGGCGGCGTCGATGGGAGTGGAAGTCAGCTTCTTCCTGATCGATGAAAACCGCTTCCGCCACAACGAAAGCGGCAACCTGGGCGGCGAAGACTGCGGCTCCACCCAACATATCCTGCTGCTGGATGAATTCTACCGCACCGCGGTGCGCCTGGCCGGCAAACGCATTCTGTGGAACATGGTGCCGGGCGAAGAAGAAGCGCATTACGACGAATATGTGCTGTCGCTGTATTCGCAGGGTGCGCTAACGCCGAACGAATGGCTGGATCTGGGCGGCCTGAGCACGCTGTCGGCGGAAGAATACTTCGGCGCCAGCCTGTGGCAACTGTACAAAAGCATCGACTCGCCGTACAAGGCGGTGCTGAAAACCCTGCTGCTGGAAGCCTATTCCTGGGAATACCCCAATACTCAACTGCTGGCTATGGGCATCAAGCAGCGCCTGCATCAGGGCGAGATTGTCTGCTTCGGGCTCGACGCCTACTGTATGATGCTCGAACGGGTCACCCACTATCTGACCCAAATCAACGACACTACCCGCCTCGATCTGGTCCGCCGCTGTTTCTACCTCAAAGTCTGTGAAAAACTGTCGCTGTCCAAGGCCTGCGTCGGCTGGCGCCGGGAGATCCTCAGCCAACTGGTCAGCGAATGGGGCTGGGACGAAGAGCGGTTGGCCATGTTGGACAACCGGGCCAACTGGAAGATTGAACGGGTGCGCGAAGCGCACAACGAACTGCTGGACGCGATGATGCAGAGCTATCGCAACCTGATCCGCTTCGCCCGCCGCAACAACCTCAGCGTGAGCGCCAGCCCGCAGGACATCGGCGTGTTGACCCGCAAGCTGTATGCAGCCTTTGAAGCGCTGCCCGGCAAGGTGACGCTGGTGAACCCGCAGATCTCGCCGGACCTGTCGGAAAGCGATTTAACCTTTATTCACGTGCCGGTTGGCCGCGCCAACCGCACCGGTTGGTACCTGTACAACCAGGCGCCGGCCATGGATTCTATCGTCAGCCATCAGCCGCTGGAATATAACCGCTACCTGAACAAGCTGGTGGCCTGGGCCTATTTCAACGGCCTGCTGACGCCGCAGACCCGCCTGCATATCAAGAGCGGCAACCTGTGCGACACCGCCAAGCTGCAGGAGCTGGTGGCCGACGTGTCCCATCATTTCCCGCTGCGCCTGGCGGCGCCGACGCCAAAAGCGCTGTATAGCCCGTGCGAAATCCGCCATCTGGCGATTATCGTCAACCTGGAAAACGATCCGACCGCCGCCTTCCGCAATCAGGTGGTGCATTTCGATTTCCGCAAGCTCGACGTGTTCAGCTTCGGCCAGCAGCAGCAGTGCCTGGTGGGCAGCATCGATCTGCTGTATCGCAACTCGTGGAACGAGGTGCGCACCCTGCATTTCAGCGGCGAGCAATCGGTGCTGGAAGCGCTGAAGACCATCCTCGGCAAAATGCACCAGGACGCCGCGCCGCCGGAGTCGGTGGAAGTATTCTGCTACAGCCAGCACCTGCGCGGCCTGATCCGCACCCGCATCCAGCAGCTGGTTTCGGAATGCATCGAGCTGCGCCTGTCCAGCACGCGCCTGGAGCCGGGCCGTTTCAAAGCGGTGCGCGTGGCGGGCCAGACCTGGGGCCTGTTCTTCGAACGGCTGAGCGTGTCGGTGCAGAAGCTGGAAAACGCGGTGGAATTTTACGGCGCCATCTCCAACAACAAGCTGCACGGCCTGTCGATTAAAGTGGAAACCGATCAGGTGCACCTGCCGCCGGTGGTGGATGGGTTCGCCAGCGAGGGGATTATCCAGTTCTTCTTTGAAGACACCTCGGACGATAAGGGCTTTAACATCTATATTCTGGATGAGTCGAACCGGGTGGAGGTTTACCACCACTGTGAGGGCAGCAAAGAGGAACTGGTGCGCGACGTCAGCCGCTTCTACTCTTCTTCACACGACCGCTTCACCTACGGCTCCAGCTTTATCAACTTCAACCTGCCGCAGTTCTACCAAATCGTGCAGCTCGACGGCCGCACGCAGGTGATCCCGTTCCGCAGCAACGTGCTGTCCAGCCTGTGCGTTACGGTCGCCGATGGCGCCGCGCCGCCGCTGAAGCAGCAGTTTCAGCTGCATTGATTCAGGGCCCGGCGCACCGAGCCCTGCAGCATCAGGAAAACCCGATCTCTTCCCCGGCCTGGGCGCTGGCCGCTTCGCTGAGCAACTGATAAAAAGGTTGCCCACTGCGGTCGCACAGCCATACGCCGTCGCGATAGTTGAAGTGGTAGCCGCCGGCCTTGGTGGCCAGCCAGACCTGGTGCAGCGGCTCCTGGCGATTGATGACGATTTTGGTGCCGTTCTCGAAGCTTAGGGTCATCACGCCGCCATTGGTTTCGTAATCGACATCCGCATCACCGTCAAAATCGTCCAGTGTCTCTTCTATATTCAGCATCAGCTGGTCAGCCAACTGGTGAAACTCACTGTCGTTCATATTCAATTCCTATTGCTTTTCATGATCCACCTGCGATTATAGAGACCTTGGACGCATGAATTACAGGCATTAATGCAAATGAAAAAACAACTACGCTATGCGCTGCTGGCAGTTATGCTCACCGGCCTTGCCGGCTGCGGCCTGAAGGGCCCGCTGTACTTCCCTCCTGCCGATCCCGCCGACAAAAAGCCGGCTGCGGCGCCAGTGCAAACGGGTGAGCAGGTGCAAAAAAACCAGCAAGAGCTTTCTGGCTCTCAGCAGAAACCGTCGATGACCGGCCAGTAATACCTTATTTGCGGTGGCGGGCGCCGCCGCAAAACCAAGACGGATAGCGCGTCCAGATAGCGGAGTATGATATGCAGTTCTCCAAAATGCACGGTCTGGGCAACGACTTTATGGTGGTCGATGCCGTTACACAGAATGTCTATTTTTCACCTGAGCTGATCCGCAGGCTGTCCGATCGGCACCTGGGCGTCGGCTTTGACCAACTGTTGGTGGTAGAACCGCCTTACGATCCCGAGTTGGATTTCCACTATCGCATCTTTAACGCCGACGGCAGCGAGGTGGCGCAGTGCGGCAATGGCGCGCGCTGTTTTGCCCGCTTTGTGCGGTTGAAAGGGCTGACCAACAAGCGGGATATTCGCGTCAGCACCCAGACCGGGCGTATGGTGCTCAGCGTCACCGACGATGACCTGGTGTGCGTCAATATGGGTGAGCCGAATTTCGATCCGCAGGCGGTGCCGTTTCGCGCCACCAAGGCGGAGAAGACTTACATCATGCGCGCGGCGGAACATACCGTACTGTGCGGCGTGGTATCGATGGGCAACCCGCATTGTGTTTTACAGGTAGATGATGTAAAAACCGCCAAGGTAGAGCTGCTCGGGCCGGTGCTGGAAGGGCACGAGCGCTTCCCGGAGCGGGCCAACATCGGCTTTATGCAAATCGTCAGCCGCGAACACATCAAGCTGCGCGTCTATGAGCGCGGCGCCGGCGAGACGCAGGCCTGCGGCAGCGGCGCCTGTGCGGCGGTGGCGGTGGGCATTCAACAGGAATTGCTGTCAGAAGAGGTGCATGTAGAACTGCCGGGCGGCAGCCTGCATATTCGCTGGAAAGGGCCGGGCAGCCCGCTGTTTATGACCGGTCCGGCAACCCATGTATATGACGGATTTATTCACCTATGAAAAGCGTAGAAGAACAGAGCGTCGCAGGCGTTGAGCTGGATGACGACACCGTAATGCAGTATCTGCTGCAAAATCCGGATTTCTTTATTCGCAACGCGCGCAGGGTTGAACAGATGCGCGTCCCCCATCCCGTTCGCGGCACCGTGTCGCTGGTGGAGTGGCATCTGGCGCGCCAGCGCAACCATATCGATCGGCTGGAAGAAGAAATCACGCTGCTGATGGAGCAGGCCAGCGCCAACGAAACGCTGTTCGCCAGCCTGCTGCACCTGCAGGCCAACCTGGCCACCGCAGAAAGCCTGCAGGACATGCTCAATCGTCTGCAGCGCTGGGCGCGCGGCTTCGGCCTGGCCGGCGCCAACATCCGCTTGTTTGCCGATCGCTGGAACATCGGTGCGCCTTCCGACTTCACCCATCTGGCCCTGGCGCGTTCGGCGTTCGAACCGCTGCGCATTCAGCGCCTGGGCAGTGAGCAGCATTTCCTCGGCAGCCTGAATGGCCCCGAGCTGCTGCTGCTGTTGCCGCAGGCCAAGCAGGTGGGCTCGGTGGCGCTGTCGATGCTGGGCGACGACGGCGAACTGGGCATGGTGATCTTCAGCAGCCGCGACACGCAACATTATCAGCAAGGCATGGGCACGGTGATGCTCAACCAGCTGGCGCGCATGCTGCCGGAATTGTTGGAACGCTGGATCGAACGCGCATGACCCCGATAGCGGCCAGCCTGCAGCAGCCGGTGGACGCTTTCCTGCGTTATCTGAAGGTGGAACGCCAGCTTAGCCCGCTGACCCAAATCAGCTATTCGCGCCAGCTGCAGGCGCTGATGCTGCTGGCGCAGGACATCGGCATAACCGAATGGACGGCGCTCGACGCCGCCCGGGTGCGCATGCTGGCGGCGCGCAGCAAACGCGCCGGCCTGCAGTCTGCCAGCCTGGCGCTGCGGCTGTCGTCTCTGCGCAGCTTTCTCGACTGGCTGGTCAGCCAGGGCGTGCTGCACGCCAACCCCGCCAAGGGTATCCGCACGCCGCGCAGCGGCCGCCACCTGCCGAAAAATATCGACGTCGACGAAATGAATCAGCTGCTGGAGATCGACCTCAACGATCCGCTGGCGGTGCGCGATCGCGCCATGCTGGAGGTGATGTACGGCGCCGGTTTGCGTTTGTCTGAACTGGTGGGGCTGGACTGCCGCCACGTCGATCTGGCCGCCGGTGAAATCTGGGTGATGGGTAAAGGCAGCAAGGAACGCAAGCTGCCGGTAGGGCGCACCGCCGTCACCTGGCTGGAGCACTGGCTGGCGATGCGTGAACTGTTCGGGCCGGAGGACGACGCGATGTTCCTGTCCAATCAGGGGCGGCGCATTTCGACCCGCAACGTGCAAAAACGCTTCGCCGAATGGGGCGTGAAGCAGGGCGTCAACAGCCACATTCATCCGCACAAGCTGCGCCACTCGTTCGCCACCCACATGCTGGAGTCCAGCGGCGATCTGCGCGCGGTGCAGGAATTGCTCGGCCACGCCAACCTGACCACCACGCAAATTTATACCCACCTCGACTTTCAACATCTGGCGAACGTGTACGATGCCGCGCATCCACGCGCCAAACGGGGGAAATCCTGATGCATTTTTACCGTCCGCTGCGCCCGCTGGCGGCGCTGACCTTCGATCTGGACGACACGCTGTACGACAACCGTCCGGTCATCCGGCAAACCGAGCAGCAGTCGGTGGCTTTTCTGCAAAGCTACCATCCCGGGCTGAGCGGCTTCCAGTCGGCGGATTTTCACCGCCTGCGGCAGGAGTTGCGCGAACAGGATCCGGAGATTTACCACGACGTTACCCAGTGGCGTTGGCGCGCCATCCATTTGGCGCTGAGCCGTCAGGGGCTGCGCGACGCCGAGGCCGCCGTCGGCGCCGACGCCGCGATGCAGAACTTTGCGCTGTGGCGCAGCCGCATCGAGGTGCCGGAAGCGACTCACGCCACCCTGAAGGCGCTGGGTGAACGTTATCCGCTGGTGGCGATCACCAACGGCAATGCCGATCCGGCGCTGTGCGGGTTGGACGGCTACTTCCAGTTCGTGCTGCGCTCCGGGCCGGACGGGCGCGCCAAGCCCTATCAGGACATGTATCGGCTGGCCGTCGAACGGCTGGGCGTGGCGCCCGGGCAGATCCTGCACGTCGGCGACGACCTGACCACCGACGTGGCCGGCGCGCTGCGCGCGGGGCTGCAGGCCTGCTGGATCAACGATCGTCAGCGTGATTTGATGCAGGCCGCCGACGGCCGCCTGCTGCCGCATCTTGAGATTTCGCAGTTGGCATCGCTGACGGCATTGCTGCATCCCCTTCATACTTGAAGCCGCAGCCGCGTTGGCTGCCTGTGTGCACCCCGGTCACTTGCTTGCGTAAGCGCCTGGGGATTCGCACACTTGCCGCCTTGCTGCAACTTCAATTATTTCGGGTATAATCCCAGACTGACTCTGTATAAATTCCCAGTGGAAAACGCGTTTTGGTTGCGTTTTCCCTTACCTATGATGGTGCCTATGGACGTTTCCGATCTGCTCGACAGCCTGAATGAAAAACAACGCGAAGCCGTGGCGGCGCCGCGCTGCAACCTGTTGGTTCTGGCCGGCGCGGGCAGCGGTAAAACCCGGGTGCTGGTGCATCGCATCGCCTGGCTGCTGTCGGTGGAGAACTGCTCGCCGTATTCGATCATGGCGGTAACCTTCACCAACAAGGCGGCGGCGGAAATGCGCCACCGCATCGAGCACCTGATCGGCACCAGCCAGGGCGGCATGTGGATCGGCACCTTCCACGGGTTGGCGCATCGCCTGCTGCGCGCACACCATATGGAAGCCAATCTGCCGCAGGACTTCCAGATCCTCGACAGCGACGACCAGCTGCGGCTGCTCAAGCGCATCGTCAAGGCGCTGAACATCGACGAGAAGCAGTGGCCGCCGCGCCAGGCGATGTGGTACATCAACGGTAAGAAAGACGAAGGCCTGCGCCCGCAGCACGTCGAAACCTACAACAATCCGGTGGAAGCCACCTGGCTGCGCATCTATCAGGCCTATCAGGAGGCCTGCGACCGCGCCGGGCTGGTGGACTTCGCCGAGCTGCTGTTGCGCGCCCACGAGCTGTGGCTGAACAAGCCGCATATCCTCAACCATTACCGCGAGCGCTTCACCAACGTACTGGTGGACGAATTCCAGGATACCAACAGCATCCAGTACGCCTGGATCCGCCTGCTGGCGGGCAACAACAGCAACGTGATGATCGTCGGCGACGACGACCAGTCGATCTACGGCTGGCGCGGCGCGCAGGTGGAGAACATTCAGCGCTTCCTGAAGGACTTCCCCGGTGCCGAGACCATCCGCCTGGAGCAGAACTACCGTTCGACCAGCAACATCCTGAAGGCGGCCAATACCCTGATCGCCAACAACGACGGGCGCATGGGCAAAAACCTGTGGACCGAGGGCGGAGAAGGCGAGCCTATCTCGATCTACTGCGCCTTCAACGAGCTCGACGAATCGCGCTTCGTGGTCAACCGCATCAAGACCTGGCAGGACAACGGCGGCGCGCTGAACGACTGCGCCATTCTGTACCGCAGCAACGCCCAGTCGCGGGTGCTGGAAGAGGCGCTGTTGCAGACCGCGATGCCGTATCGCATCTACGGCGGCCAACGCTTCTTCGAACGTCAGGAAATCAAGGATGCGCTGGCCTATTTGCGTTTGATCTCCAACCGCAACGACGACGCGGCCTTTGAACGGGTGGTCAACACCCCGACGCGCGGCATCGGCGATCGCACCCTCGACGTGGTACGCCAGGCCGCGCGCGATCGCCAGTTGACGCTGTGGCAGGCCACCCGCGCGCTGCTGCAGGACAAGGTGCTGGCGGGCCGCGCCGCCTCGGCGCTGCAGCGCTTTACCGAGCTGGTGGATGCGCTGGCGCACGAAACCGCCGAGATGCCGCTGCATGTGCAGACCGACCGGGTGATCCGCGATTCCGGTCTGTTCATCATGTATGAGCAAGAGAAGGGCGAGAAGGGCCAGGCGCGCATCGAAAACCTGGAGGAACTGGTGACGGCGACGCGCCAGTTCAGCTACCAGGAAGAAGATCAGGATCTGATGCCGCTGCAGGCGTTCTTGTCGCACGCGGCGCTGGAGGCGGGCGAAGGCCAGGCCGACGCCTATCAGGACGCGGTGCAGCTGATGACCCTGCACTCCGCCAAGGGGCTGGAGTTCCCGCTGGTGTTTATCGTCGGTATGGAAGAGGGCATGTTCCCGAGCCAGATGTCGCTGGATGAAGGCGGCCGGCTGGAAGAGGAACGCCGCCTGGCCTACGTGGGCCTGACGCGCGCCATGCAGAAGCTGACGCTCACCTACGCGGAAACGCGCCGCTTATATGGCAAAGAGGTGTATCACCGGCCGTCGCGCTTTATCGGCGAGCTGCCGGAAGACTGCGTGGAAGAGGTGCGCTTGCGCGCCAGCGTTTCGCGCCCGGTGAATCACCGCCGCATGGGCACGCCAATCAGTGAAAACGACACCGGCTACAAGCTGGGCCAGCGCGTGCGTCATGCCAAGTTCGGCGAAGGCACCATCGTGAATCTGGAAGGCAGCGGCGAACACAGCCGGCTGCAGGTAGCCTTCCCGGGCGAAGGCATCAAGTGGCTAGTGGCGGCCTACGCCCGGCTGGAAACGGTATAATAAACAGAGCAGAACCTCTGTGGGCAACAGCGCTGTAACTATACCCTATGGATTTCAGGTTGCAGCCAGGCGGCCGGTTCGTTCATCCCCAGGCGCTTACGGAAGTCCAGTGACCGGGGTGAATGAACGCAGTCAACAACGCTACGGCTTGAAAGACGACGGGCTATAGCGGTCGCCGATCTGCGCGGTGGCGTACCAGCGCATCACCGCTTCGGTGCCTTCGCCGCCTTCCTGCGGCGCCCAGTGCATGCAGTCTTCTTCCGTCAGCGCCTGATAAGGGCCCTGCTTCACCTCGAACACCACGCCGCCCGGATCGACCGACAGCACCGCGTGCCAGGTAAACGCCGGCATCTCCAGCACTTTGGTTTCTTCGCCGAGCAGGGTGCGCTGCGTCACTACGCCGTCATCGTTGAACTGCAGCACCACAAAACGGCCACGCAGCGGCGTCAGCAGCTCCCAGGTTTGCGGGTGGCGGTGCGGGCGGATGTAGGTGCCGGGCTCCATGGCGATCGCCAGGCGTTGTACCGGGTCGCTTAACTCTTCGTGCAGGGTGCGGTGCGCGCGCAGGCGGGCGACGTTGGCGGCCTGTTCGCTCATCGCAGTCAGTTCATGGGCGGTAATCTGTTTCATCGTTTAAATCCGCAAGCTTGTTGTACCTTAGGGGCCGTAATCTTAGCAACAATCCCCGGCGCGGTCAGGGATCGCCGCGGCTTTTTCTGCATCGTTGAGGCCGGGTTAAGCGCGTTTTTCCTCATTTGTCATAGTGATGAATTGTTGCGCAATTATCCTGTCTAACGTGTTGACAGACTTTTTCGTCTCGGCGTAACATGCGCGCACTATTATCAATGAGGACATACGCCTTGGACACACCCAGTAGATACTGGCTCACTGACCTGCGCCGCAGGTACAACTTCTAAGGCTATCCCATTCTGCCGATAGCCTTCGTGGTTGTCGGCGACCCCGCAAAGCGTCGCTACGAGTCAGATCTCTTCATGGTCTGAAACAAGCCGGTGATACGCACCCCCTCTGTTTCTGTGCTTCAACGCGTTGTCTGCACCCGTCACCATTAGGGAGTTTTGGCACATGCTAAGCGCTTTTAAATTAGATAACAGCCGCTTGTCCCGTCTGGAGCTGGATGACTCAGATGATCTCACCACGTCGCTGTGGGTCGACCTGGTTGAGCCGGAAGAAGGCGAGCGCGAGCGCGTGCAAAACGAGCTGGGCCAAAGCCTGGCGACGCGTCCGGAGCTGGACGACATCGAAGCCTCCGCCCGCTTCTTCGAAGACGAAGACGGCCTGCATATTCACTCCTTCTTCTACTTTGAGGATGCGGAAGATCATGCCGGCAACTCGACGGTGGCATTCACCATTCGCGACGGCCGGCTGTATACCCTGCGCGAACGCGAGCTGCCGGCCTTCCGGCTGTACCGTATGCGCGCCCGCAACCTGACCATGGTCGACGGCAACGCCTACGAGCTGTTGCTGGACCTGTTCGAGACCAAAATCGAACAGCTGGCCGACGAGATCGAGAATATCTACAGCGATCTGGAAAAGCTCAGCCGGGTGATCATGGAAGGACACCAGGGCGACGAATACGACGAAGCCTTGTCGACGCTGGCGGAGCTGGAGGATATCGGCTGGAAGGTGCGCCTGTGCCTGATGGATACCCAGCGCGCGCTGAACTTCCTGGTGCGCAAGGCGCGGCTGCCGACCGGCCAGCTGGAGCAAGCGCGCGAAGTGCTGCGCGACATCGAATCCCTGCTGCCGCACAACGAATCGCTGTTCCAGAAGGTGAACTTCCTGATGCAGGCGGCGATGGGGTTTATCAACATCGAGCAGAACCGTATCATCAAAATCTTCTCGGTGGTGTCGGTGGTGTTCCTGCCGCCCACGCTGGTGGCGTCCAGCTATGGGATGAACTTTGAGTTTATGCCGGAGCTGAAATGGTCGTTCGGCTACCCGGGCGCCATCAGCCTGATGATCCTGGCGGGGCTGGCTCCCTACCTGTACTTCAAGCGCAAGAACTGGCTTTAAACGAAACGCGCTTTGCCAACTTGGAGGTAGAATGGCCTTCAGTTTAATCTGTTGGTAAGGCGCGCGTTGATGGAGAGGTTGCCCCGCTTGATACAGTGGTCGATTCTGTTGCTGGCTTCGCTGGCGCTGGGATTTGGCCTGCAGAGGTTCCATATACCGGCCGCGCTGCTGCTGGGGCCGATGATCGTCGGCGTCGCCATGGGGCTGCTGGGCGCCACGGTGCGCATTGCCAAACCGTTGTTTATCGCCGCGCAGGCGGTGCTGGGCTGCATGATCGCCCAGAGCCTTTCCCCTTCGATTCTGACTCCGTTGCTCGCCGATTGGCCGCTGGTGCTGCTGGTGTTGATCGCCACGCTGTTGGCCAGCGGCGTTTCCGGCTGGTGCCTGGTGCGTTTCAGCCGATTGCCGGGCCCGACCGGCGCCTGGGGGTCTTCGCCCGGCGGCGCGTCCGCTATGGTGGCGATGGCCGGCGACTTTGGCGCCGACGTGCGGCTGGTGGCCTTTATGCAGTACCTGCGGGTGCTGTTCGTGGCGACGGCCGCCGCCGTGGTGGCGCGGGTTGGCCTGGGGGATGAGGCCGGACAGGGCGGCGCGGCGCTGCAGTGGTTCCCGCCGCTGGACTGGCGTTTTCTCGCCACCCTTGGCGTCGCCGCCGCCGGTGCCTGGCTCGGGCCGCGGATGCGCATACCTTCAGGCGCGCTGCTGCTGCCGATGATCCTTGGCGCGGCGCTGCATTCGGGCGGCCTCATGGCGCTGCAGGTGCCGGAATGGCTGTTGGCGTTGGCCTACACCTTAATCGGCTGGAGCGTGGGGTTGCGCTTCACCCGGCCGATCTTCCTGCTGGCATTGCGCACCCTGCCGCACATGCTGGCGTCCATTCTGGCGCTGATGGTGTTTTGCGGACTGTTGGCGTGGATGCTGACCCATTTCCTGCCGGTAGATATGATGACCGCCTATCTGGCGACCAGCCCGGGCGGGGTGGATACCGTGGCGATCATCGCGGCGGGCAGCCGGGTGGACATGTCGTTCGTGATGGCGATGCAGACGCTGCGGCTGTTCACCATCCTGCTGACCGGCCCGGCGATGGCGCGGTTTATTTCCAGCCGCGCCGCACCGGCATCAACGTAGCTTGCGTTGGGTGTAGAGCGCGTCGAGGGTAAACAGCACCAGCGCCGCCCAGATAAAGCCGAAGGTCACCAGCTTGTCCTGGCCGACGGTTTCGCCATAAAAGGTGACCGCCAACAGGAACATCAGCGTCGGGCCGAGGTACTGGAAGAAGCCGAGCGTCGACAGGCGCAGGCGGGTGGCCGCGGCGGTGAAGAACAGCAGCGGCACGGTAGTGACGACCCCGGCGGCGATCAGCAGCAGGTTCAGCGACCAGGGGTTGGCGCCCAGGTGGCTGGTCGGGCTGTCGGCGATCAGGAACAGGTAAACCGCCGCCACCGGCAGCAACCACAGGGTTTCAATCAGCATGCCGGTCTGGGCGTCGATGGCGATCTTTTTACGCAGCAGGCCGTAGAAGGCGAAGCTGAACGCCAGCCCCAGGCCGATAATCGGCAGCGAGCCGAACTGCCACAGCTGGATCAGCACGCCGGCGAACGCCAGCGCCACCGCCAGCCACTGCATGCGGCGGAAACGCTCGCCGAGGAACAGCATTCCCAACAGCACGTTAACCAGCGGGTTGATGAAATAACCCAGGCTGGCCTCCAGCATATGGTGATTATTCACCGCCCAGATAAACAGCAGCCAGTTGCCGCCGACCAGCAGCGCGGTGACCGCCAGCAGCAGCAGCCGTTTGCGGTTCTGGCAGGCGGCGCGCACCTGCGGCCAGTTGCGGCCCAGCGAAATCAGCGCCAGCATAAAGAAGAAAGACCAGATCACCCGGTGGGTGAGGATCTCGTCCGCCGGCACCTGCTGGATCAGTTTGAAATAGGCTGGGGCTATGCCCCAAATAAAATAGGCCGCCAGGGCAAAGAAGATGCCCTGCCGCGTTTGCTGTGCGTCCATGACGTTACTCTGATGGGGAAAAGAAGATGCGGTGAGTGTACTTAAGACACTCACCGCGCACAATCACCCGACCAGATAAGTGGCGGTGGCGCTGGCGATGTGCAGGCCGTCGTGGTTATGCAGTTCTGCGCGGGCGACCGCCACCTTGTTGCCGCTGCGCAGCACGCTGGCGGAGGCGATGAAATGCTCGCCGCGGCCGGGGCGCAGGTAGTCGACCCGCAGATCAATGGTGCCCATGCGCGACAGGCGCGCGGCGATTTCCTCTTCGATCAGCGGATCCAGGCGCATCAGCACGCTGCCGGCGCACGCCAGCCCGGCGGCGACGTCCAGCACCGAAGCGATCACGCCGCCGTGCAGGATTTTTTGCGTCGCATTGCCCACCAGCTTCTGCTGGTTGGTGAAGCTCAGCTCGACGTAGTCGTCGTCGAAGCGGCGCAGTTCCAGACCCAGCTCGCGGTTAAACGGCATATGGTAGACAAAGATCTCGCCGATCCTCTGGCGGGCGGTATCGAGTGTGTGAGGTGTGGTTGACATAGTTTCCGTTTTCTTTTGCTATGGCGTTTTAAGGGAAATGAACTGGTCAGTCCAGGTTAACAGATTGTTGATTTTATGCTTAACCTTTGTTGCTTTCCAGACTAATCCAATAAAAGCGTTGTCTGCTGCTGTAAACCGGCCTTTGTGTGTAAAATGGCCTGTTTTTATTTCAAGGCATGTCCTTTTTGTTGGAGTGAGGAACGTTATGCGCATTTTGTCAGGGATCGTTTCTACCACGCTGTTGCTGCTGCCGGCGTTGGTGCAGGCTGAGGAAGCCAAAGAACAGCAAATTCATGATAAACCGGCGGTGCGCGGCAGCATTATTGCCAACCTGCTGCAGGATCACGACAACCCGTTCACGCTGTATCCGTACGAAACCAACTACGTGCTTTACACCTATACCAGCGATATCAACAAAGAGGCCATCAAGTCCTATAATTGGGCCGACAACGCGCGCAAGGATGAGGTGAAATACCAGCTCAGCCTGGCGTTCCCGCTGTGGCGCGGCATCGCCGGCGACAACTCGGTGCTCGGCGCCTCTTATACTCAGCGTTCCTGGTGGCAGCTGTCCAACCATGGCGAATCTTCGCCGTTTCGCGAAACCAACTACGAACCGCAGGTGTTCCTCGGCTGGGCGACCGATTACCGCTTTGCCGGCTGGACGCTGCGCGACGTGGAAGTGGGCCTGAACCACCAGTCCAACGGCCGTTCGGATCCGACTTCGCGCAGCTGGAACCGCGGCTATGCGCGTTTTATGGCGCAGAACGGCAACTGGCAGGTGGATCTGAAACCCTGGTTCCGCTTCTCGGAAAGCGACAGCAGCGACGACAACCCGGACATCACCAAATACATGGGCTATTACCGGTTGAAGGTCGGCTATGCCTGGGGCGACAGCGTGTTCAGCGTCGACAGCCACTACAACTGGAACAGCGGCTACGGCGGCGCAGAGCTGGGCTGGAGTTACCCGCTCGGCAAGCACGTGCGTTTCTACACTCAGGTGTTCAGCGGCTACGGCGAATCGCTGATTGATTACAACTTCCGGCAGACACGGGTGGGCGTTGGTGTCATGCTTAACGATATTATGTAATCATATCCCGGGTATTTTCAGCGGTGGCCGAGCCGGCCGCTGCGCCGTGGGTCTATGCCGATAAAAATGGGGAAGTGTGTGTCAACCGCAGCAGTGATAAACCGAGAGGTGCTGGCAGAACAGGTATTACGCGATACCTTCGGCTACCAGCAGTTCCGTCCGGGCCAACAAACGATTATCAACGCAGCGATCGGCGGGCAGGATTGCCTGGTGGTGATGCCGACCGGCGGCGGAAAATCGTTGTGCTACCAAATCCCGGCGCTGGTGATGGACGGCCTGACCCTGGTGGTCTCCCCGCTGATCTCGCTGATGAAGGATCAGGTCGATCAGCTGTTGGCCTACGGCGTCTCCGCCGCCTGCTACAACTCGACGCAGACCCGCGAGCAGCAGCTGGAAGTGATGGCGGGCTGCCGCAACGGCCAAATCAAGATGCTGTACATCGCCCCCGAGCGGCTGATGATGGACAGCTTCCTCGACCTGCTTGATCACTGCCCGCCGGCGATGCTGGCGGTGGACGAAGCGCACTGTATCTCGCAGTGGGGCCACGACTTCCGTCCGGAATACCGTGCGCTGGGCCAGCTGAAGCAGCGCTTCCCGGCGATGCCGGTGATTGCCCTGACCGCTACCGCCGACGAGTCCACCCGCGGCGACATCGTGCGCCTGCTGGCGCTGCAGGATCCGCTGGTGCAGGTCAGCAGCTTCGACCGGCCGAACATCCGCTATACGCTGGTGGAAAAATTCAAACCGCTCGACCAGCTGTGGCGCTTCGTGCAGGACCAGCGCGGCAAGAGCGGCATTATTTATTGCAACAGCCGCGCCAAGGTGGAAGACACCGCCGCGCGCTTGCAGAGCCGCGGCTTGAGCGTCGGCGCCTATCACGCCGGGCTGGATAACGACCGCCGCGCGCAGGTGCAGGAAGCCTTCCAGCGCGACGATCTGCAGGTGGTGGTGGCCACCGTCGCCTTCGGCATGGGCATCAACAAGCCCAACGTGCGCTTCGTGGTGCACTTCGACATCCCGCGCAATATCGAGTCCTACTACCAGGAGACCGGCCGCGCCGGGCGCGACGGCCTGCCCGCCGAAGCCATTCTGCTGTACGATCCGGCTGATATGGCCTGGCTGCGCCGCTGCCTGGAGGAGAAACCCGCCGGGCAGCAGCTGGATATCGAACGCCACAAGCTGAACGCCATGGGCGCCTTCGCCGAGGCGCAAACCTGCCGCCGGCTGGTGCTGCTCAACTATTTCGGCGAAGGCAAGCACGAGAACTGCGGCAACTGCGACATCTGCCTGGATCCGCCCAAGCGCTACGACGGTCTGGAAGATGCGCGCAAGGCGCTGTCCTGCGTGTACCGCGTCGGCCAGCGGTTCGGGCTGGGCTATATCGTCGAGGTGCTGCGCGGTTCCAACAATCAGCGCATCCGCGAATACGGCCACGACAAGCTGCCGGTGTACGGCATCGGCCGCGATCAGACCACCGAATTTTGGACCAGCGTGCTGCGCCAGCTGATCCACCTGGGCTTTATTACCCAGAACATCGCCATGCATTCGGCGCTGCAATTGACCGAAGCGGCGCGTCCGGTATTGCGCGGCGAAGTGGCGCTGCAGCTGGCGGTGCCGCGCATTCAGAGCCTGAAACCGCGCAGCAGCGCCAACCAAAAATCCTACGGCGGCAATTACGATCGCAAGCTGTTCGCCAAGCTGCGCAAGCTGCGCAAATCGATCGCCGACGAAGAAAATATTCCGCCTTACGTGGTGTTCAACGACGCCACGCTGTTGGAAATGGCCGAACAGATGCCGATCAAGGCCGGCGATCTGCTGAGCGTCAACGGCGTCGGCCAACGCAAACTGGAACGTTTCGGCGCGCCCTTTATGGCGATGATCCGCGACCACCTGGATAATGACGAAGACTAAGGGCAATAAATCATGCTGATGCTGTTTTTGACCGTGGCGCTGGTGCACCTGATTGCGCTGATGAGCCCGGGGCCGGACTTCTTTTTTGTGTCGCAAACCGCCGCCAGCCGTTCGCGCCGCGAAGCGATGATGGGGGTGCTCGGCATCTCGCTCGGCATCGTGGTGTGGGCCGGGGTGGCGCTGATGGGGCTGCACCTGATCTTGCAGAAAATGGCCTGGCTGCATCAGGTGATCATGGTCGGCGGCGGGATTTACCTGTGCTGGATGGGCTGGCAGCTGCTGCGTTCGGCGCGGGCGCAAAATGCCCGGCCGGCGGCCGAAGCGGAGGTGAAGGTCGCGTTGCCGAAGGCTGGGCGTAGCTTTATCCGTGGTTTTTTGACCAACCTCTCCAACCCGAAAGCGGTGATCTACTTCGGCAGCGTGTTCTCGCTGTTTGTCGGCGACGACGTCGGCGCCGGTGCGCGCTGGGGACTGTTCTTGCTGATTATCGCCGAGACCTTCGTCTGGTTCAGCCTGGTGGCGATGGTGTTTGCGCTGCCGGCGATGCGCCGCGGCTACCAGCGGTTGGCCAAATGGATCGACGGGCTGGCGGGCGTGCTGTTCACAGGTTTCGGCTTGCACCTGATCTTTACCCGTTAGGCTATTTGGGCTGCCCGGGTGCAAACGGGCAGCCCAAACCAAATTCTCAGGCCTTTCTGGCCGTCGCCAACAACCCCGCCACCAGGATAAACAGCGAACCGAAGATGCGATTCAGCAGCTGCATCTGGCGCGGCGTCTTCAGCCAGCCGGCAATGCGCTTGGCCAGGGTGGCGTAACCGATCATCACCAAAATATCCACCGCCACCGTGGTGGCCCCGAGCACCAGGTACTGTTCGGCCTGCGGCTGATTGGGCAGGATGAACTGCGGAAACAGCGCGGCCAGGAACACGATGCTTTTCGGGTTGGTCAGGTTGACCAGCACCGCGCGGCGGAACAGGCGGCGGCGGGGCATGCTGCCCGCCAGCGCGTGCAGATCCAACGCCCCGGCGGCGCGCCACTGCTGGATGCCTAGCCACACCAGATAGGCGGCGCCCAGCCACTTCAGCAGTTCGAACGCCAACAGCGATTGAGAGATCAGCGCGCCAAGGCCAATGCCCACCAGCAGAATATGGGTGCTCAGCCCGATCTGCAGGCCGGCGATCGACGCCGCCGCGCCGCGGTAGCCATGGCTGATGCCGGTGCTCATGGTGTTGATGGCGCCGGAGCCGGGGGACAGGCTGAGAATGAGGGTTGTCAGCAGATAGGTTAACCACCAGTCCAAGGTCATTGCGCAGCTCCCTGAAAGCGTCGTTTTGTGCCACAATGCGCCGATATGGCGCCATTTTTGTCAGAATTAAATCACAATACGCTAGTATTATTTCTTGTGCCAGCGGTCACATTTTTCCGCCGGCCACACAGGGAAAAGGCTCTCGATGACCTCGTTCACTCTCAGCATTGATGACTGGTTAGCGCGTGAAACGCAGTTCGCTGCTTTCGCCACCGGGCCGCTGCTGGATTTTTGGCGGCTGCGCGAGGAAGGCGAGTTCAGCGGGGTGGACGGCGTGCCGATCCGCTTCGTGCGCATCTGTTCGCCGCGCCACCGGCGGGTGGTGGTGGTAAGCCCCGGCCGCATCGAAAGCTACGTGAAATACCCTGAGGTTGCCTACGATCTGTTCCATTGCGGCTACGACGTGATGATCGTCGACCATCGCGGCCAGGGGCGTTCGGGCCGTTTACTGGCAGATACGCATCGCGGTCATGTGGTAAACTTCAGCGATTACGTTGATGATTTCGAGCAGTTCTATCAGCGTGAAGTGGCGCCGCGCGGCTACCGCCACTGCTTCGCCCTGGCCCATTCGATGGGCGGCGCGATCCTGGCGCAGTTCCTGCTGCGCCGGCCGCAGGCGTTCGACGCGGCGGCGTTTTGCGCGCCGATGTTCGGCATCTATTTGCCGATGCCGGGCTGGATGGCCAGGCGCATTCTGGATTGGGCGGAGAAACGCCCGGCGGTGCGCGAGTATTACGCGGTGGGGACCGGCCAGTGGCGGCCGCTGCCCTACGTGGTCAACGTACTGACCCACAGCCGCGAGCGCTATCGGCGCTGTCTGCGTTATTACGCCGATTACCCCGAGCTGCAGGTGGGTGGGCCGACCTATCACTGGGTGCGGGAAAGCATTCAGGCCGGGCGCGAAGTCGTCGCTCAGGCCGCCAACATCAACACGCCGCTGTTATTATTGCAGGCCGGTGAAGAACGGGTGGTCGACAACCGTTCGCATCAGGCTTTTTGTCAGGCACTGTCAGACGCGGGGCACCCCTGTGAAGGGGGACAACCGCGGGTTATCGAAGGCGCACGCCATGAGATCCTGTTCGAGCGGGACGCGATGCGCGCCGAAGCACTGAACGCAATCCTGCGCTTCTTTGCTCAACACTTAGGTGGTAACCCTACCGCCGACAACTCCATCAGAGGTTAGAACATAACGCTATGTATCACGTCGTCGCTTCCGATTTAGATGGCACGCTGCTGTCTCCCGACCACACTCTGTCGCCGTACGCCAAAGAAACGCTCAAGCTGCTGACCCAGCGCGATGTGCACTTTGTTTTCGCCACCGGCCGCCACCATATCGACGTTTCGCAGATCCGCGATAACCTGGAAATCAGCGCCTTCATGATCACCTCCAACGGCGCCCGGGTGCACAACACCGAGGGTGAACTGATCTTCAGCCACAACCTCGACGCGGACATCGCCCGCGATCTGTACGGCATGATGCACGACGATGCGGACATCACCACCAACGTCTACCGCAACGACGACTGGTACATCAACCGCGAAAGCCCGGAGCAGGCGGAGTTTTTCCGTGAGTCGGTCTTCACCTATCAGCTGTTTGAGCCGGGCCTGCTGGAAACCGACGGCGTCTGCAAGGTGTACTTCACCTGTGACGACCACGAAAAGCTGCTGCCGCTGGAAGACGCCATCAACGCGCGCTGGGGCGATCGGGTCAACGTCAGCTTCTCGTTCCCGACCTGCCTGGAAGTGATGGCCGGTGGGGTGTCGAAGGGGCATGCGCTGGAAGAAGTGGCCAAGATCATCGGTTATACGCTGAAAGAATGCATCGCCTTCGGCGACGGCATGAACGATCTGGAAATGCTGTCGATGGCCGGCAAGGGCTGCATCATGCGCGACGCCCACCAGCGCCTGAAGGACAAGCTGCCGAACCTGGAAGTGATCGGCTCCAACGTCGACGACGCGGTGCCGCACTACCTGCGCAAGATGTACCTCTGAAATAACAAGGGCGCCCTGCGGCGCCCTTGCTGTTACTTGTGCTGGCCCTGCTTTTGCAGGAACTGCACGCCCTTGTCAGGGAAGTCGGTGAACACGCCGTCGACGCCCGCCTGGTTGTAAATCACGTCATACAGCTGATTCACGTCGGTGACGTATTTCGGCAGCGCGTCGGCGCGGATGGTGAACGGATGCACCGCCAGCTTGCTGGCATGCGCCTCTTTCACCATGTCGGTCAGCACGACGTGCCCCGGTTTGGATTGTTCCGCTACCACCAGCATGTGGTAGTCCGGCCCGATGCCGTCGGCGTACTGGGCGATTTTCTTCATCGCGCCCGGCTTGAACATCCAGTCGTAGTCGTATTCCACCCACTTGCCGTCGGCCTTCTGCTCGTAGGTTTCCTGCCAGTCGTTATAGGCGATCAGCTGAATCAGCTTCAGATCCATGCCCATTTTCGGCTCCAGCTCGGTCTTGATGCGCTTCAGTTCGTTGGCGTCGAAGCACTGTAGGTAGACATTGTCGCCCTTGCCGGTGTAACCGTACTGTTTCAGCACCGCCAGCACTTTGCTGGAGATATCCTTGCCTTCCTGCTTGTGGAACCACGGCGCCTTGATTTCCGGATAGATGCCGATGTTCTTGCCCGTCGAGTGGTTCAGGCCCTGCACGAACTCGATCTCTTCCTGGAAGGTGTGCACGCGGAAGTCGGATTTGCCCATCGGGAAGCGGCCAGGGTAGCCCTGCACCTTCTTGCCGTTTTCAATCTCGAAGCCTTCGGTGAACTTCAGCGATTTGATTTCCGCCAGGGTGAAGTCGATGGCGTAGTAACGGCCATCCTTGCGTGCGCGGTCCGGGAAGCGTTCGGCCACGTCGGTCACGCGGTCGAGATAGTGATCGTGCAGCACCACCAGCTCGTTATCCTTGGTCATCACCAGATCCTGCTCGAGGAAATCGGCGCCCTGTGCGTAGGCCATCGCCTTCGCCGGCAGGGTGTGTTCCGGCAGGTAGCCGCTGGCGCCGCGGTGGGCGATCACCACTTTATCGTCGGCGGCATGGGCGGCGCCGGCCATTGAGGTGGCGAGGATAATCCCTGTCAGCAGGGCTTTAACTTGAGTCCGCATTCTGTGGTTCTCCATGTTGTTGGTGCAGGGTAATAAAAAGGCCGCAGGGCGGCCTTTTTACCCGTCGCCTTTCAAGTTGCAGCGTTGTTACCTGCGCTCACTCACCCCAGTTACTTACTAAAGTCAGCGCCTGGGGATGAGTGAGCTGGCCGCCTGGCCGCAACTCGAAATTCATAGGGTAAAGATGATGCGATAATGCTTAGCCGCGTTTGCTGGCGGCGACTTCCGCGTGGTGTTTCTTCTCGCTCAGCATGGTCAGCAACAGCAGCAGTACTGCGCCGACGCTGCCGCCGATCATCACCATAAAGCCGCCGTCCCAACCAAAGTAGTCCACGGTATAGCCGACGATGGCGCTGGCGGCGACCGAGCCGCCCAGGTAACCGAACAGGCCGGTGAAGCCTGCGGCGGTGCCTGCGGCTTTCTTCGGCGCCAGCTCCAGCGCGTGCAGGCCGATCAGCATCACCGGGCCGTAGATCAGGAAGCCGATGGTGATCATACAGGCCATGTCGATGCCAGGGTTGCCGACCGGGTTAAGCCAGTAAACGACGGTGGCGATGGTCACCAGGGTCATGAAGAACACGCCGGTAGCGCCGCGGTTGCCTTTAAACACCTTGTCCGACATCCAGCCGCACAGCAGGGTGCCCGGGATACCGGCATATTCGTACAGGAAGTAAGCCCAGGAGGACTTGTCCAGCGCGAAGTGCTTCACTTCTTTCAGGTAAGTCGGCGACCAGTCGAGGATGCCGTAGCGCAGCAGGTAAACGAACACGTTGGCGACCGCGATGTACCACAGCAGTTTGTTCGGCAGAATGTACTGCATGAAGATCTGCTTGGCGGTCAGCTCTTCTTCGGCTTTCTCGCTGTAATCGTCCGGATAGTCGTTCTTGTACTCTTCAATCGGCGGCAGGCCGCAGGACTGCGGGGTGTCGCGCATCAGGCCGAAGGCGATCAGGGCGACCAGAATGGCGCCGAAGGCCGGCATGTACAGCGCCGCGTGCCAGTCGTTGAACCAGGCCATGCCCAGCAGGAACAGCAGCGGCGGCAGGCCGCCACCCACGTTGTGGGCGCAGTTCCACACCGAAACGATGCTGCCGCGCTCTTTCTGCGACCACCAGTGCACCATGGTACGGCCGCACGGCGGCCAACCCATGCCCTGGAACCAGCCGCACAGGAACAGCAGCACGAACATCACCGCGATGCTGGAGGTGGCCCACGGCACGAAGCCCATGAACAGCATCACCGCCGCGGCCAGGATCAGGCCGGCGGGCAGGAATACCCGCGGGTTGGAGCGGTCGGAGACCGACCCCATGATGAATTTGGAAAAACCGTAGGCGATGGAAATGCCCGACAGCGCGAAACCGAGGTCGCCGCGGCTGAAGCCCTGCTCGATCAGGTACGGCATCGCCAGGGTGAAGTTCTTACGCACCAGATAGTAGGCGGCGTAACCGAAGAAGATCCCCATAAAAATTTGCCAGCGCAATTTACGGTAGAGCGGGTCGACTTTGTCGACCGGCACACGGGAAATGTGTGCTGCCGGCTTAAAAATACTCAACATGAGCGCCTCCGATGGCTTTATCTGTTATCACATCAATATGACCTTTTACGTTCATTTGATGATTGAGCGGATATCGAATGTGGTGTTTTTTTGTTCCATAACGAGCGCCATCCTAGTCAAATACGCCTGGTGTCGCTGTGATGAATGGCGCAAATGTTACACTTTTATGAAACTAACGCGGATTTTGAGCGATTCGTTAACGTTATGAAATAGAAAAAGGCCCAAAAATCGTGATTATGATCACATACATGGTTTTTTGTGGACATTTTTCTTTCGTTTTAGGTTCGTTATTGTTCCTTATCAAACAAAAACCCCAATAAGCGTGGCCCAATAGGGGCATAACCACGGATCCAGGGGGAGCGTTATGAGCAGTCTTTCAGCGGACGACGAAACGGATGTGATCATCATTGGCGGCGGCGCCACCGGCGCAGGCATCGCCCGCGATTGCGCCCGGCGAGGGCTGCGCTGCATCCTGCTGGAGCGCCACGATATCGCCACCGGTGCCACCGGCCGCAACCATGGCCTGCTGCACAGCGGCGCGCGCTATGCGGTTACCGACGGCGAGTCGGCGCGTGAATGCATTGAAGAAAACCGCATTCTGAAACGCATTGCCCACCATTGCATCGAAGCGACCGACGGGCTGTTCATCACCCTGCCGCAGGATTCGCTGGACTATCAGCAGCAGTTTGTCGCCGCCTGCCGCGCGGCGGGCATCGGCGCCGAGGCGATCGACCCGCAGCTGGCCCTGCGCCTGGAACCGGCGGCCAATCCGGCGATGATTGGCGCGGTGCGGGTGCCGGACGGCACCGTCGATCCGTTCCGCCTCACCGCCGCCAATATGCTGGACGCCCGTGAGCACGGCGCGCGGATCCTCACCTACCATCAGGTGGTGGGTTTGTTGCGCACGGGCGATCGCGTGACCGGCGTGCGCGTTTTCGACCATCAAAGCCAGAGACGATACGATTTGCACGCCGCCGCGGTGGTCAACGCCGCGGGCATTTGGGGCCAGCAGATTGCCGAGTACGCCGACCTGCGGGTGCGCATGTTCCCGGCCAAGGGCGCGCTGCTGATCCTCGGCCACCGCATCAATAACCGGGTGATCAACCGCTGCCGCAAGCCGGCGGACGCCGACATTCTGGTGCCGGGCGATACCATCTCGCTGATTGGCACCACCTCCACCCATATCGACTACGACCAGATCGACAACATGCAGGTGACGCCGCAGGAGGTGGACATCCTGATCCGCGAGGGCGCGCTGCTGGCGCCCGAACTGGCGCAGACCCGCATACTGCGCGCCTATGCCGGCGTGCGCCCGCTGGTGGCCAGCGACGACGACCCGAGCGGGCGCAACGTCAGCCGCGGCATTGTGCTGCTGGACCATGCCGCCCGCGACGGCCTGGAAGGGTTTATCACCATCACCGGCGGCAAGTTGATGACCTACCGGCTGATGGCGGAATGGGCCACCGACAAGCTGTGTGAAAAGCTGGGGCTGAACAGCCCATGCACCACCGCGCAAGAGGCGCTGCCCGGTTCACGCCAATCGGCGGAAGAGACCGTGCGCCGCGTGGTTTCTCTGCCGGCCAGCATTCGCGGCTCGGCGGTGTATCGCCATGGTGATCGCGCCGGGCAGGTGCCGGCCGGCGATCGGCTCGACAACAGCCTGGTGTGCGAATGCGAAGCGGTGACCGCCGGCGAGGTGCGCTATGCGGTGAATTCTTTGACGGTCAACAACCTGGTCGATCTGCGCCGCCGCACCCGCGTCGGCATGGGCACCTGCCAGGGCGAACTTTGTGCCTGCCGCGCCGCCGGGCTGCTGGCGCGCTTTAAGATCAGCACCCCGCAGCAGTCGATCGATCAGCTGTCGCATTTCCTCAACGAACGTTGGAAGGGCGTGCGGCCGATCGCCTGGGGCGATGCGCTGCGCGAAACTGAATTCACCAGTTGGGTTTATCAGGGCCTGTGCGGGCTCGATGCCCGCGGTGATCAGGAACAGGAGGCGGATGATGCGATTTGACGCGGTAGTGATTGGCGGCGGGTTGGCGGGCCTGAGTTGTGCTATTGCGGTTGCCGAACGCGGCAAACGCTGCGCAGTGGTCAGCGCCGGGCAAAGCGCGCTCTATTTCTCGTCCGGCTCGCTCGATCTGCTGGCGCAGCTGCCCGACGGCACCGCGGTTGACGCGCCCCTGGCGGCGCTGGCCGAGCTGGCGCGCCAGGCGCCACAGCACCCTTATGCGCTGATCGGCACAGATCGGGTCGCGGCGATGGCGGCCGAAGCGCAGCGGCTGCTGCAGCGCTGCGGCCTCAGCCTGCAGGGAGACTGCGAACGCAATCATCAGCGGGTGACGCCGCTCGGCACGCGCCGCGCCACCTGGCTCAGCCCGCAGGCGATCCCGACGCTGCCGCTGGCCGGCGCGCTGCCGTGGCGGCGCATTGCGGTGATCGGCATCGAAGGCTTCCTCGATTTTCAGCCGCAGCTGGCCGCCAGTTCTCTGGCGCGTGAGCTGGGCGTGCGGGCCGAGGTGGCTGAGCTGCACCTGCCGGCGTTGGACCGGCTGCGCAACAATCCCAGTGAGTTCCGCGCGGTGAATATCGCCCGGGTGCTGGATCTGGCGGAGAACCTGACGCCGATGGCCGCTGAGCTGCAACGGCTGGCGGGCAACGCCGAAGCGATATTTATGCCGGCCTGCCTGGGGCTGGAGGACGATGCGCCGCTGGCGGCGCTGCAGGCGGCGGTCGGCAAACCGATCCGCCTGCTGCCGACGCTGCCGCCTTCGGTGCCCGGCATGCGTCTGCACCAGGCGCTGCGTCAGCGTTTCCAGCGGCTGGGTGGAGTCTTTATGCCGGGCGACAGCGTGCTGCAGGCGGAGAGCGAAGCCGGGCGGATCATCGGCCTCTACACCCGCAACCACGGCGATATTCCGCTGCGGGCGCAGCAGGTGGTGCTGGCGAGCGGCAGTTTCTTCAGCAACGGGCTGGCGGCGGCGTTCGACGGCGTGCGTGAGCCGGTGTTCGGGCTGGACGTCGACAGCCGGGCGGAGCGCGCCGACTGGAGCCACCGCGATCTGTTCGCGCCGCAGCCTTATCTGCAGTTTGGCGTGCGCACCGACCGCCGCTTGCGGGCGCTGCGGCACGGGGAAGCGTTCGCCAACCTGTACGCCATTGGCGCCGTAACCGGCGGTTACGATCCGCTGCAGCAGGGCTGCGGCGCCGGAGTGTCATTGATCGGCGCGCTGCACGTCGCCCAGCAGATAGCCGCGGAGGAAACGCATGAGCCTGCATAAAGACAACAGCTTCGAAAGCTGCATCAAGTGCACCGTCTGCACCACCTATTGCCCGGTAGCCAGAGTGAACCCCCTGTACCCGGGGCCGAAGCAGGCGGGGCCGGACGGCGAGCGCCTGCGGCTGAAGGATCCGGCGCTGTACGATGAGGCGCTGAAGTACTGTACCAACTGCAAGCGCTGCGAGGTCGCCTGCCCGTCCGAGGTTAAAATCGGCGACATCATCCAGCGCGCGCGTGCCGACTACGCCCAGAGCAAGCCAACGCTGCGCGACGCCATTCTCAGCCACACCGATGTGATGGGCTCGCTATCGACGCCGTTTGCGCCGATTGTCAACGCCGCCACCGGCCTGAAGCCGGTGCGCGCCTTGCTGGATAAGGCGCTGAAAATTGACCATCGCCGCGCGCTGCCGAAGTATTCGTTCGGCACCTTCCGCCGCTGGTACCGCCAACGGGCGCAGGCGCAGCAGCGCTATGCCGAACAGGTGGCGTTTTTCCACGGCTGCTTCGTCAATTACAATCACCCGCAGCTGGGCAAGGATCTGATTCGGGTGTTCAACGCGCTGGATATCGGCGTGCAGCTGCTGAAGCGCGAGAAATGCTGTGGCGTGCCCTTGATCGCCAACGGCTTTATCGAACAGGCCAAAAAGCAGGCCAGGGTGAATGCCGAATCCCTGAGCGACGCCGTGCTGGAACGCGGCATCCCCGTGGTGGCCACCTCATCAAGCTGCACCTTTACCCTGCGCGACGAATACCCGCATCTGCTGGAGGTGGACACCTCGGGGGTGCGTGATAGGGTGGAGCTGGCGACGCGCTACCTGTACAGGCTAATCAATCAGGGGCGCAGCCTGCCGTTGAAACGCACGCCGCTGCGCGTGGCCTATCACACGCCTTGCCATATGGAGAAAATGGGCTGGACCGCCTATACGCTGGAACTGCTGCGGCAGATCCCGGGGCTGGAGCTGGTGGTGCTGGATCCGCAGTGCTGCGGCATCGCCGGCACCTACGGATTCAAATCGGAGAACTACGCCACCGCACAAGGCATCGGCGCATCGCTGTTCCGGCAGATTGAGGAGAGCGGGGTGGATCTGGTGGTGACCGACTGTGAAACCTGCAAATGGCAGATCGAGATGTCGACCAGCAAGCGCTGCGAACACCCGATTACCCTGCTGGCGCAGGCGTTGTCGCAGGGCTGACGGGGCCGGCACGCCGGCCCCGAGAGGGTTATGGTTTCAGCTTCAGCTTGCTGATGATGCCTTCGGCTTCGTTCTGCGCCTGTTGCTGGTTATCCGCCGGCAGCGTGATCTGAATGGTCAGCATGTCGTTGTTCAGCGTACCGATCAGCACGGAGGAGTAAGCTTTCTCGCCGCCGCTGGTGATGATGCTGTCCAGCTGACGCAGCGGCACGCCGTTAACGTCGATGGCCTTGTTGGTGATCACCTGCAGGTTGGCGTCACGCGCGCGCTGGGTGTCCTCCAGGCGCTTGGCCAGGGTCTCCAGGCTGTCGGCGGTTTTGTCGCCGAGGATCACGATCACCGCGCGCTGGCCGGTGCTGTCGGCATACACGTGCATATTGTTCGCCTGGGTGCCCAGCTTGCCGCTTTGGTCCGCCATGCCGTTCGGCAGGGTGAACGCCAGTTTGCCGTCCAGCAGGCTGACTTGCTGTCCGGCCGGGGCGCTGGCCGCCGCGCCGTCTGGCGCTGCCTTGGTGTCTTTGCTGTTGCCGTCGCAGGCCGCGAGGCCTAGCACCAGCAGGCTGATACCCATCAATTTTGCTACTTTACGCATCGGGCTTCCTTCTTCCTTTCCGGTAGGGTTTCACTGCCCTATCGCAACCTATTCCAGGTTGAAATGCAAGGCAGACGTTGTCACAAGGTTTTCTCAAGTAATAGCCGATAATCAGCCACTTCGCCTTTCTTTTCCAGCTGAACAATCTGATAGTGATGGGCGATGAGCATCATCAGCATGGCGCGGAACTGATTGCGGGTTTTCACTCTCAGTTGCCGGTAGCCCTGCGCCCGCGCCCAGCGTTCCTGCCCGGCAAGCAGCGCCTGCGCCGCGCCGTGGCGGCGAAACGCGGGCAAGCACGCCGAATTCGGGGATCTCTTGATACAGGCGGTGGATGTCTTCAAGGGTGGCGGTGCGGACGGTCAAACTCATTGGCGGCCTCCGGAAGGGTGCGGGCCGCCAATGATAGCACGGCTTAGCCCGGCTGCAGGCCGCCGGCGCGCGCCGCGATGCGTTTGAGCAGCATGTTCAACAGCACGCCGTACATCGGCAGGAAGAACAGCATGCAGATCAGCACCTTGAAGCTGTAATCCACCAGGGCGATCTCCACCCAGTTGTTGGCCATAAAGGCGTCGCTGCTCTTGTAGAAAGCGATGAAGAAGAACGACAGCGTATCGCTGATGTTGCCGAGGAACATCGCCGCGGCGGGCGCCACCCACCAGGCGCTGCGTTGGCGCAGGCGGTTGAAGACGTGTACGTCGAGGATCTGGCCGAGCACGTAGGCCATAAAGCTGGCGATGGCGATGCGCGCCACAAACAGGTTAAAACTGCCCAGTGCGGCGAACCCCTGCCATTCCCCCTGGTAAGTGACGGTGGAAATCACGTAGGAAATGAACAGCGCTGGCACCATCACGGACAAAATGATGCGTCGCGCCAGCGGCGCGCCGAAGATGCGCACCGTCAGATCGGTCGCCAGAAAGATAAACGGGAAGGTGAATGCGCCCCAGGTGGTGTGGAAGCCGAAAACGGTGATCGGCAGCTGCACCAGATAGTTGCTGGAGGTAATGATGGCGATATGGAACAACGATAGCCAGACCAACGCGGTGAAGCGCTGCTGAGCGGTAAACGAATACATGATGTAGCCTTTTTAGTCGTGGGGTGAGGGAACCCAGAATCTGTCGTCACAGCGGTAAAACATGCCGCGCGGCCGCATAATACGCGTTTGCGCAACCAATGCAATGGTTAGGCTGTGCCTCCCCCGTGATAACGGCCGTTGGGGGCAGTGAAGGCACCACATTTCATCGGGTGGCGCAGCCTCTTTTAACGCAAACGTTAACGCATCTTGCGCAGAAAAACTACCGGCGTAAACTAGGCGCTAATGAGATGCGGCGAGCGTTCGCCGGTCGTTTTTTTCGAGAAAAATCGCATGACTGATTTATTTGCCCAGGCAGACCAGACGCTCGACGCGCTGGGGCTGCGCTGCCCTGAACCGGTGATGATGGTGCGTAAAACCGTGCGCCACATGGATAACGGCGAAACGCTGCTGATTATCGCCGACGATCCGGCCACCACCCGCGATATTCCGGGCTTTTGCCGCTTTATGGAGCATACGCTGGTGGCGCAGGAAACCGAGCAGGCGCCTTACCGCTACCTGTTGCGCAAGGGCGTATAACCGCTGCAAGGGATATCAGGGGCAAATTCTGCGCCCCTGATATGCCGTTGCCTAGCTGCGTTTCTGCAACAGACGCAGCGCGTTGGCGGTCACCAGCGCGGTGGCACCGGAGTCCGCCAGCACCGCCAGCCACAGGCCGGTCAGCCCCATCAGGCTGGTGACCAGAAATACCCCTTTCAGCCCCAGCGCGATGGTGATGTTTTGCCGGATGTTGGCATGGGTGGCGCGCGAGATGCGGATCATCTCCGCCACGCCCAGCAGCCGGTTGTGGGTCAGGGCCGCGTCGGCAGTTTCCAGCGCCACGTCGGTGCCGCTGCCCATGGCGATGCCGATGCTCGAGGCCTTCATGGCCGGGGCGTCGTTGATGCCGTCGCCGATCATCGCCGTCGGGCGCAGCTCGCTCAGTTCGGTTACCGCCTTCACCTTGTCCTCCGGCAGCAGACCGGCGCGATAATCCAGGCCCAGCTCACCGGCTATCGCCGCCGCGGCGCGCGGGTTATCGCCGGTCAGCATTACGCCGCGGATCCCCAGCGCGTTCAGCTCGGCGATCGCCTGTTTGGCGTCGCTGCGCAGCGTATCGCGCAGCGCCAGCAGGCCGATTGGCGCGCCATCCTCCAGCACCACCACCGCCGTTTTACCGGCGCTTTCCAGCGCTTCTACCTGACTCTGCCATGTGCCGCCAAGCAGTCCCGGCGCCAGCTTGCCCGGTGCGCTGATCAACAGGGTTTTGCCGTCGACCGTGCCTTCTACACCCACACCGGCCAGCGCGCGACGGGCCTGTGCCGGCGGCAGTTCCGCACCGTATTGCGCGGCGCGGTTGATGATGGCCTGCGCCAGCGGATGATGGGAGCCGGCCTCAACCGCCGCGGCGAGCGTTAACAGCCGCTGTTCGCCGATACCGCCAATTGGCAGCACGTCGGTCACCGTCGGCTTGCCTTCCGTCAGGGTGCCGGTTTTATCGAAAGCGATAGTTTGCACCTGGCCGAGTTGCTCCAGCGCCGCGCCGCCTTTAATCAGCGCGCCGCGCCGGGTTGCCGCCGCCAGCCCGGAGGTAATGGCCGCCGGGGTGGAGATCACCAGCGCGCACGGGCAGCCGATCAGCAGCAGGGTCAGGCCGCGATAGATCCAGGTGTCCCACGGCTGCGAGAACAGCAGCGGCGGCGCCAGGATCACCGCCACGGCCAGCAGCATGATGGCGGGAGTGTAGTAGCGGCTGAAGCGGTCAAGGAAACGTTCGATCGGTGCACGGCGCTCCTCGGCTTCTTCAATCAGCTGCAAAATGCGGTCGATGGCGTTTTTGCCTGGCTCCGAGATCACCTTCATCTGCGCCGCCTGATCGACGGACAGGCTGCCGGCGGCCACTTTTTCCCCCTGCTGACGCTCAACCGGCACCGATTCGCCGGTCAGCGCGCTTTCGTCGAAGCTGGCGAACGGGTTGAGCAGCTCGGCGTCGGCCGGCAAACGCCCACCGGGGGCGATTTCAATGACGTCGCCGGGGCGCAGGCCGGCGACCGGCACGCGCCTGCGCTCCGTTCCCTGCAGCAGCAGCGCATCTTCCGGCACCAGCGCCATCAGCGCCGTCACGCCGCGTCTGGCCCGGTTGGCGGCGTAGGATTCCAGCAGTTCGCCGACCATAAACAGCAGCAGCACCATCGCCGCTTCGGCGGTGGCGCCGATAAACAGCGCGCCGATGGCCGCCACGCTCATCAGGGTTTCAATAGCGAACGGCGTGCCCGAGCGGATCAGGCGCAGCGCTTTGGCGGCGACCGGCGCCAGGCCCACCAGGGTGGTGGCGATAAAGGCGATGCGGCCCCATGCGGGGTTAAGGCTGTCGAGCGCCCAACTGACCGCCATCAGCGCAGCCAGCAGCAGCAGCGGGCCAAATTCGCCGAAGCGCGAACCCTGCGGCGCGGCGGCCTTTTCTGCCGCCGCCTGGGCGCCGAGCAGGGTGAAGCCGGCCTGTTTTACCGCATCCTGAATGCGCAGGCTGATGTCGGACTGCGCGTCCACCACCAGCTTTTCGGTGGCGAACAGCACGCGCGCGCTGTCGACGCCGGGGATAGCGGTCACGGCATTCTCAATTTTTTTAGCGCAGCTGGGGCAATCCATGCCGGTCACTTTCCAGCTAAAGCGTTGGCTGCCGGAAGGAGGGGCGGCGGCCAGCCTGTCGCTTTCCTCGTCCGGATCGGCCGTATCGCCGGTGCTGCAACAGTTGGCGCCGTGCTCGTGCGCCTGGGCGTGTTCCTTTGGTGCGGCATGGTCTTTCTTTTCGCTGCTGCAGCCGTGCTGGGTTTTGCCGTGGCTGTGATGGCAGCCGCAGTGGCCTTCCGTATGGTTATGTTCTTGATGATTATGGTTTTGATGGTTGTGCATAACGTCCCCCTCCGGGCAGTTAATGAGCTTCGCTGGCCAGACTCTACACCCTGGAGCCAACTCCAGAGTCAAGCCCGGGATGAGAATTATTGCTAACGGAAAGGGGAGAATGAATAGGGTTTATTCAAATGCTAATAATAAGAAATTAAATCTATTTGTTTTCCTTATTACCTGCTTTGCCTATTTAACTAACTGCCGTTAGTCGAAATAAGAAAATATTATTCCTATAGAAGCTAAAAAGTCCCGCCGGCTAATAATAAAGAGTTATTAATCTATAACTCTTCAGTCAAATTTATCTTTTTTGCTAAAAACAACCAGCATGATTCGCTTGTGTCTGCAACCCGCATTCTTGTTGAAGTTTGTCGCCAACTTATCCGCCGAGAGTTTCCTTTATTTTGTAAAGAAGCCATAAAAGCAGCATAACAATCTTTCGTTGAGAAAATAAATAGTTGATTATTTTATGTTCAGTTTTATCGCCCTGCCTATAATTGGAATCGATTACCATTTTCGGTGGTAATCTTATTTGCTGATATATATGCATTAATTCTATCAAAAACACTGCCGTTAACGGCGCATAAGCCCCTTCCCGCAAGCTCAGGATTCGTTCGTCGTGGCTTACAGGGAGGTTATGTCTATCTGTCTGATTGATAACGATCAGGTAATGAGTGGAATCGAACCAATGCAATCTACTAAAAAGGCAATTGAAGTTACTGAATCCAGTCTTGCGGCTGCAACCACCGGCTACGATGCAGTAGACGATCTGTTGCATTACCACGAGCGCGGTAATGGGATCCAGGTTAATGGCAAGGACTCATTTTCTACCGAACAAGCTGGGCTGTTTATTACCCGTGAGAACCAAACCTGGAATGGTTATAAAGTTTTTGGCCAGCCGGTCAAATTAACGTTTTCCTTCCCGGACTATAAGTTCTCTTCCACCAACGTCGCCGGCGACACCGGGCTGAGCAAGTTCAGCGCGGAACAGCAGCAGCAGGCCAAACTGTCGCTGCAGTCCTGGTCCGATGTGGCCAATATCACCTTCACCGAAGTGGCTGCCAATCAGAAGGCCAACATCACCTTCGGTAACTACAGCCAGGATCGTCCCGGCCATTACGATTACGGCACCCAGGCCTATGCCTTCCTGCCGAACACCATTTATCAGGGCCAGGATCTGGGCGGCCAGACCTGGTACAACGTCAACCAATCCAACGTGAAGCATCCGGCATCCGAAGACTACGGCCGCCAGACCTTCACCCACGAGATTGGCCATGCGCTGGGCCTGAGCCACCCGGGCGACTACAACGCCGGTGAGGGCAACCCGACCTACAACGACGCCAGCTATGCAGAAGACACCCGCGAGTTCAGCCTGATGAGCTACTGGAGTGAAACCAATACCGGCGGCGACAACGGCGGCCACTACGCTGCAGCTCCGCTGCTGGATGACATTTCCGCCATTCAGCATCTGTATGGCGCGAACCTCTCCACCCGCACCGGCGACACAGTGTACGGCTTCAACTCCAATACCGGCCGTGACTTCCTCAGCACCACCAGCAACGCGCAGAAAGTGATCTTTGCGGCCTGGGATGCGGGCGGCAACGACACCTTCGACTTCTCCGGTTACACGGCGAATCAGCGTATCAACCTGAACGAGAAGTCGTTCTCCGACGTGGGCGGGCTGAAGGGCAACGTGTCGATCGCCGCAGGCGTCACCATTGAGAACGCCATCGGCGGTTCAGGCGATGACGTTATCGTCGGCAACGCGGCCAACAACGTGCTGAAAGGCGGTGCGGGCAACGACGTGCTGTTCGGCGGCGGCGGGGCGGACGAACTGTGGGGCGGGGCCGGCAAGGACACCTTCGTGTTCTCCGCCGCCAGCGATTCCGCACCGGGCGCATCGGACTGGATCCGCGACTTCCAGAAAGGCGTCGACAAGATTGACCTGTCGTACTTCAACAAGGGGGCACCGGCCAGCGATCAGATCCACTTCGTCGATCACTTCAGCGGCGCGGCGGGCGAAGCCTTGCTGTCTTACAATGCATCAAACAACGTCAGCGATTTGGCGCTGAATATCGGCGGCCATCAGGCGCCGGACTTCCTGGTGAAAATTGTCGGTCAGGTAGACGTCGCCACCGACTTTATCGTGTAACGCAACGGGTTGTAACGCCCGGCGCGGTTCGGCCGGGCGTTATGCGGGAGCCGAAGATGAAAAGCACTTTAACGCGCACCGCCCTGACGGCGGGCGGCATGATGGTAACGGGGGCAGTGATGGCCGGCAGTCTGGTTCTTCCCACCGCGCAGTCGCTGGCGGGGCAATGGCAGGTTGCCGATCGCGAGCAGCAGTGCCGGATCGAATTTCTGGCCAGCGAGCAGAGTGAAACCAACGGTTATCAACTGGTGGATAAGCAGCGCTGTCTGAAAAGCCTGTTCGCGGCCGAGGTGGTCGGCTGGCGTCCGGCGCCGGACGGCATTGCCCTGCTGCAGGCGGACGGCAGCACGCTGGCGTTCTTTTCGCGCGACGGCGAGGTGTACCGCAACCAGCTTAGCGCCGATGACGGCCTGACGCTGCGGGCATTGGCCTAGCGTAAACGGGTTCGGCGGCCCGAACCCGCAGCCTTTTTACAAATACAGCGAACGCACAATCAGGAAGTGGCCGGAGAAATAGCAAAACGCCACCAGGGCATCGGCCGCGCGGAAGGTGAAGCGATAGCGGTTAATCAACCACACCACGTTGGCCAGCAGCAGCAGTGAGGTGCCCGCCAGCAGCGAGAAGCCGAAATCGGTGCTGCGCATGAAATATTGTTCACCCGCCAGCCAGACCATCAGCAGGGTCATCGCCACGTAGGTGGCGACCGGCCAGCGCATTTCCTCCAGCCGCGTCCAGATAGTGGCCAGCAACAGCAGGCCAATCACCAGCAGCGCCAGCGGCAGCGGCCAGAACAGGCTGAAGGTCATCTGGCTGGCGAAGCTCAGGGTGTAAAGCAGATGGGAAAGGAAAAACGCGCCGATCGCATACAGCACCCGCTCGCGGGGCAGCAACAGCAGGGCATCGGCGATCAGCGTCGCCAGCAGGCCGAGCACGATCAAATAGCCGGCGGGGCCGAGCACCGGCGCCTGCCAGGCTAACAGCAGCAGCAACAGCAGGGTTACGGGTTTGAATACCCAGCGCTGCCAGCGAGGCCCCCGGTAGGAGGCGTCGACGAACAGCCAGCCGGAAAAGAATACGGCAAGGAACGGCCAACTCATATGTCTTCCTTATTCATGAGGGGAACCGCAGCGATCGGCTCCAAATTGTCACCAACGTCACTTCTTCATTGCAGTGTAGGTAGCCTGCCTGCAATCGACAATGCTTTCTTGAGAATGCTATGTTTACGCTGATTTATCCGTGAATGGAATGGAAATTAAGATGAGCAAACCGCCGCTGTTTTTTATCGCCGTGGTCGCGCTGATCGCCGTGTTGGCGACGCACCGCTATTTCAACCAGCGCCGGCTGGAGGCGGAAAACGACCGCGCGCCGGTTCGCAGCCTGCAGGTTAAGGTGAGCGACAAGCGCGAGTTTCCGGTCGCCAAGACCCGCGCTCCGCAGCGCGAGCCGTTGGTCAACGAACCCATGCGCTATGAAGTGGTGTTCAGCCCGTTGGACGGCGGTGAAGAGATCCTGCTGCGGCTGAAGCAGTGGCAGTACAATCCGATCGAAAAGGGCGCGCAGGGTACGCTGAGCATGCAGGGTAGCCGCTACCTCTCCTTTACCGCTCAGCCGGCGCCGCAATAGGCTATTTCTTTTTGATCGGCGGCTGCTTTTTCTGCCAGGCCAGCAGCTCAAACACGCCAAAAACGAAGATCTTGGCTTCCTGCCAGTAGCTGATCGGCTGATCTTTCGGCTGGGTGGATTTCAGCAGCACCAGCTGCAGGCCGTGCATCACCACCATAAAGAACAGCGCCACGTCGATGAAATACTTCAGCGGCTTGGGAAAAGGGTGGAACAGGTTGGAGAGCAGGAAGCCCCACACGCACAGCATCAGCAGGCGGCCCAGATTAATCAGCATGATTGGTTTTCTCTTGCGAACGGATATAAAGACGGTAAGCCACCTGACCGGCGACTTTCTCGCGGTGCAACTGCCAGTTGGCCGGCACATCGGCCGCGGCGCTTTCCGCTTCGGCTTCTACGTAAATCCAGGCTTCATCGGCCAGCCAGCCCTGCTGTTCCAGCAGTGCGACGGTTTCGGCCAGCAGCCCCTTGCGGAACGGCGGATCGAGGAACACCACGTCGAACGGTTCGCCGCTGCCGGCCAGCCAGTTCAGCGTATTGGTATTGATAACGCTGCCTTTGCCCTGCAGCAGCGCCAGGTTTTTTTCCAGCTGCTGCGCCACCGGGCGTTCATATTCCAACAGCGTGGCGCTGCCGGCGTAGCGCGACAGCGCTTCCAGCCCCAGCGCGCCGCTGCCGGCAAAACAGTCCAGGCAGCGCGCCCCCTGGATCACCGGCGCCAGCCAGTTGAACAGGGTTTCACGCACCCGATCGGTGGTCGGGCGCAGCCCCGGGCTGTTCGGCACCGGCAGCTTGCGCCCGCGCCATTGGCCGCCAATGATGCGGATCTGCCCGGCCGCAGCCTGAGACGGTTTTTTTGCCGACGCCCGTGGCGATAGTCTTGTCATAAGCCGTATTTGATTTCTTTCTGCGGCGCGCGGCCGCACAGGTTAACGAAAAGTTGCCCCTATTCTACCGGTGACGGGCCTCGGGGGGAACGGTAAAACTTTGTTGCCTGATTTCACACCGGAAAGCATGCCGGATGCGTGTTGCTGCGCGAGGGAAAGTGATAGACTCGGCACTTTATTGGCAGCATAAACACGCCTTAGGTACGGAGTAGAGTCATAACATGGCAAAAGATAAGAAACGTGGGTTTTTCTCCTGGCTGGGCTTCGGCCAGAAGGAAGAAGAGCAACAGCAACCTGAGCCGTCGGTAGAACAGACGGAAAATCAGGCCGTGGAGACACCGGCTGAACCGGCGGCTCCCAAGCTGGACGACAAGCTCCCCGCCCAGGAATCTGAACCTGCCGCCTCCGTTGACACCCCAGGGGAATGGGACAGCAGCCTGACCGGCGAGCAGATTGCGGAAAGCGTGCCGGCGCTGGCCGAACACCCGGCGGCGGACGCGATCGCTGAACCCGTTGCCGAGCCAGAACCTGAACGCGTTGTCGAACCGCAGGCCGTTGCCGAACCGGAACCAGCCCGGGTGGCCGAGCCTGAAGCGGTTGCGGCCGAACCTGAAGCGATCGAGGTTATTGCAGAGCCAGAGCCAGAGCCAGAGCCAGAGCCAGAGCCAGAGCCAGAGCCAGAGCCAGAGCCAGAGCCAGAGCCAGAGCCAGAGCCAGAGCCAGAGCCAGAAATTTTGCCTGCCAGCGTAGCGCTGGAGCCGGTGATTGTTGCCCCGGCAGAAGCAGAAGAAGAGGAAGAAGAAGAGACAGAAGGCTCTGCGGCGCTGGCGGCCCCGGCCGTGACTCAGGAACAGGAGCGCCCGACCAAAGAAGGTTTCTTCGCCCGCCTGAAGCGCAGCCTGGTGAAGACCAAGCAGAACCTCGGCTCCGGTTTTATCGGCCTGTTCCGCGGCAAAAAGATCGACGACGATCTGTTTGACGAGCTGGAAGAGCAGCTGCTGATCGCCGACGTCGGCGTGGAAACCACGCGTAAAATCATTACCTCCCTGACCCAGCACGCCAGCCGCAAGCAGCTGAAAGACGCCGAAGCGCTGTACGGCAAGCTGAAGGAGGAAATGTCTGAAATTTTGGCCAAAGTTGACCAGCCGCTGGATGTTGGCGGCAAAACCCCGTATGTCATCCTGATGGTGGGCGTCAACGGCGTAGGCAAGACCACCACCATCGGCAAGCTGGCGCGCCAGTTCCAGGCCGAAGGCAAATCGGTCATGCTCGCTGCGGGCGATACCTTCCGCGCGGCGGCGGTCGAGCAGCTGCAGGTATGGGGCGAACGCAACCGCATCCCGGTGGTGGCGCAGCATACCGGCGCGGACTCCGCTTCGGTGATCTTCGATGCGGTGCAGGCCGCCAAGGCGCGCGGCGTTGACGTGCTGATCGCCGACACCGCCGGCCGCCTGCAGAACAAGGCGCACCTGATGGAAGAGCTGAAGAAGATCGTCCGCGTCATGAAAAAACTGGACGACCAGGCCCCCCATGAGGTTATGCTGACTCTTGATGCCAGCACCGGACAGAATGCTGTCAGCCAGGCGAAATTGTTTAATGAAGCGGTGGGCTTAACCGGCATCACGCTGACTAAACTGGACGGTACCGCCAAGGGCGGGGTGATCTTCGCCATCGCCGATCAGTTCGGTATCCCGATTCGCTATATTGGCGTCGGGGAAGGCATCGAAGATTTGCGGCCGTTTAAGGCCGACGATTTTATTGAGGCACTTTTTGCCCGAGAGGATTAATACGGATGATTCGCTTTGAACAGGTCAGTAAAGCTTATCTGGGCGGACGACAGGCGCTGCAGGGGGTAGATTTCCATCTGCGCCCGGCGGAGATGGCGTTTCTGACCGGCCATTCCGGCGCGGGTAAAAGTACCCTGCTGAAACTGATTTGCGGCATTGAACGGCCCAGCGCCGGCCATATCTGGTTTGGCGGCCACGACATCAGCCGCCTGAAAAACGGCGAGGTGCCGTTCCTGCGCCGTCAGATCGGCATGATTTTCCAGGATCACCACCTGCTGCTGGACCGCACGGTGTATGACAACGTGGCGATGCCGTTGATTATCGCCGGCGCCAGCACCGAAGACATCCGCCGCCGCGTTTCCGCCGCGCTGGACAAAGTCGGGCTGCTGGATAAAGCGAAAAACTTCCCGATCCAGCTGTCCGGCGGTGAGCAGCAGCGCGTGGGTATCGCCCGCGCGGTGGTGAACAAACCGGCGGTGCTGCTGGCGGATGAACCGACCGGCAACCTGGATGACGCGCTGTCGGAAGGCATCCTGCGCCTGTTTGAAGAGTTTAACCGCGTCGGCGTCACCGTACTGATGGCGACCCACGACACCGGGCTGATCGCCCGCCGCAATTACCGTATCCTGACGCTGAGCCAGGGCCGCATGCTGGGAGGAGCGCACCATGGCGAATAATGCAAAAACCGCCAAGAGCAAGGCGCTGCGCGGCGGCTGGCGCGAACAGTGGCGTTACGCCTGGGCGAACGCCATCAAGGATATGCTGCGCCAGCCGTTGGCGACGCTGCTGACGGTGATGGTGATCGCCATCTCCCTGACGCTGCCGAGCCTGTGCTACATCGTGTGGAAAAACGTCAGCACCGCGGCCACCCAGTGGTACCCGACGCCGCAGCTGACGGTCTACCTGGACAAGTCGCTGGACGACGACGCCGCGGTGAAAGTGCTCGACGCCATCAAGGCGGAGGCCGGCGTGGAGAAGGTGAATTACCTGTCGCGCGAAGAGGCCCGGGGCGAGTTCCGCAACTGGTCAGGCTTCGGCGGCGCGCTGGACATGCTGGAAGAGAACCCGCTGCCGGCGGTGGCAATTATCACGCCGAAGCTGAGCTTCCAGAGTTCCGAAACCCTCAACACCCTGCGCGATCGCGTGGCGGCGGTGCAGGGCGTGGGCGAAGTGCGCATGGATGACAGCTGGTTTGCTCGCCTGGCGGCGCTGACCGGGCTGGTGGGCCAGGTTGCGGCGATCATCGGCGTGCTGATGGTGGTGGCGGTGTTCCTGGTGATCGGTAACAGCGTGCGCCTGAGCATCTTCAGCCGCCGCGATACCATCAACGTCATGAAGCTGATCGGCGCCACCGACGGCTTTATCCTGCGGCCGTTCCTCAACGGCGGCGCGATGCTCGGCTTTACCGGCGCGCTGCTGTCGCTGGTGCTGTCCGGGGCGCTGGTGTGGAAGCTGGAGTCGGTCGTGACCGACGTGGCCAAGGTGTTCGGCACCACCTTTACGCTGCATGGCCTGGGCTGGGACGAGGCGCTGCTGCTGCTGCTCATCTCCGCGATGATCGGCTGGATCGCCGCCTGGCTGGCGACGGTGCAACATTTACGCCGATTTACACCACAATAAAATTTTTTTGGTATACTCTTCTTCTGCTGCTCTGAACGTGTTGCGGAAGAAGAGCTGCCTTAGGGCACAGCGAGCACCGTTCTCTTCTTCTTTGCGCACAAATTCCCTATCGCCCTGCATCTTCGTCACGTATTGTCATTGCCCAATGGTGTCGAAAAAACAGTGAACTTTTAGGGCGGAACAGGGTCCAAAATTGCAGCAAATGTTAAGGTGCCCGGCGTGTGGAACCGCTTTTGCAACAGCAACTGCCGTAGAATCAATTATTTCCCCGCTGTAAATTATCACCTGCATGATCTGTTTCTCATAGAGAGGGTTTGAATGACCAAAGAAATGCAAACTTTAGCCTTAGTACCCCAAGGTAGCTTGGAAGCCTATATCCGGGCAGCCAACGCCTATCCGATGCTGACGGCAGAGGAAGAGCGGGAGCTGGCTGAACGGCTGCATTATCAGGGCGATCTGGAAGCAGCTAAGCAGCTAATCCTGTCTCACCTGCGCTTTGTCGCTCATATTGCCCGCAACTATTCAGGCTATGGTCTGCCGCAGGCGGACCTGATCCAGGAAGGTAATATCGGCCTGATGAAAGCCGTTCGCCGTTTCAACCCGGAGGTTGGCGTGCGTCTGGTGTCCTTTGCGGTGCATTGGATTAAGGCGGAAATTCACGAATACGTGCTGCGCAACTGGCGCATCGTCAAGGTTGCCACCACCAAGGCGCAGCGCAAGCTGTTCTTTAACCTGCGCAAAACCAAGCAGCGTCTGGGCTGGTTCAATCAGGACGAAGTAGAACTGGTGGCCCGCGAGTTGGGTGTGACCAGTAAAGACGTGCGCGAGATGGAGTCCCGCATGGCGGCGCAGGACATGACCTTTGACCCGACCCCGGACGACGAAGCCCGCGACGGTCAGTCGATGGCGCCGGTGCTGTATCTGCAGGATAAAAGCTCCGATTTCGCCGAAGGCATCGAGGAAGATAACTGGGAAAGCAACGCCGCAGACAAACTGGCCTATGCGCTGGAAGGTCTGGACGAGCGCAGCCAGCATATCATTCGCGCCCGCTGGCTGGACGACGACAACAAGTCCACGCTGCAGGAACTGGCCGATCGGTACGGCGTTTCCGCCGAGCGCGTGCGCCAGCTGGAAAAGAACGCCATGAAAAAGCTGAAAATGGCGATCGAAGCCTAAGTTTATTCATAAAGAGAAAAGCCCGGCGAGCCGGGCTTTTTTGTGCCTGCAATTCGCCGCTATGGCGTGACGGCGGCGAAGTCCGGCGCCGGGCAGTCATAGCCGAACTTGCTGGCCCAATCGTAGCGGGTGCCGGTGTTGATGTAGCGTTGGTACAGCGCCTGGCCGGTTTTGGCGTCGCGCTTAATCACCCAGCTGGCGGCGTTGCACAACACTGCGGCGTAGGCCTGGCTCTTCGGCGGCAGCAGATTGGCCGCCTGCTGGGCCAGATCGACCGCTTGCCAACGATAGTGCAGGAAGCGGTTGTCCTGCGGCGGCAGCGCCGCCTTGGCGCGCGCCGCTTCCGCGTTGCCGATCCAACTCTTGTGTTTCAGTTCGCGGGTATCGAACGCATCCCCCAGATAGGAATAGCCGGCGCCATAAATGGCGTAGTCGGGCGTCATCTCGTAGCCGGTAAACTCCAGCCCCTGTGAGCGCAGCAGGCTCGCGGCCTGATAATAGGCCGCAGCGCGGGCCAGCGGCCTGGCGGTTTTATCCTGCGCCGCTTTCAGCGTCTCGGCGTACTGCTGCGCCGCCTGGCGGTAGTTGGGGATATCGAAATAGGCCTGTGCTTCCTGAGGGCGCCCGGCGCGCATCAGCCGCCGCGCCAGCAGCTCGCGCAGCTGCACTTCCGGGGTGATTTGCTGGCCGCCGTACTCGTCCGGGGCGACCGGCTTCAGCGGCGCGGCCGGCGCCGGCGCATGCTGGTCGACAAAGCCTTTCAGCTCGTCGAGGGTCAACACCCGCTCGGCGACGTCCGCCACATCGGCCCAGTAGAGCGCCTTGCCGCGATACAGCAGATCCATCGCCTGCAGGTAGTCGCCGCGGTTCAGCGCCAGTATCGCCTGTTCTCCGGCTACCCGGCATTCCGGCACTATGGTTTCCGCGACAAAGTCGGCATTGCGCTGTTCGCCCCAGCTTTCGCTGGCGGGGAAGGCGCTTGCCGCCTTGGCGTAGGCGGCGGTGGCGGCTTTGACGTCGCCGTCGCGCAGCGCCATTTTGGCGCGCAGCCACCAGGCCAGGCCGCTGTCGCCGGCGTTTTTCAGCAGGCTGGCCGCCATCGGGTATTGCCCTGAACGGTACGCCAGCGCCGCCAGCCGATCGCTGCCGGGGAAGCCGCTCTTCACCGAAGCGTTCAGCAGGGTCAGGATCTGGCTGATGATTTGCGCGGGGCGGCTGCCGCTGCCGTCGGTATCGGCCAGCTGCAGGTTGCTGCTGCGGGCGAACAGTTCGATGGTGACCAACTGCTGAATAAGCGGATTGTCGATAGCCCGCTTAAGGGTTTCGTAATGGTCAGGATTGACCAGATAGCTGGAGACGTACTGCAGCGACAGGCCACCGCCCGGATCGCCCTGCGCCGCCTGCTGAGCGTACAGCTGTGCCGCCGGCGCAACGTCGCCCAGCCACAAATGAATGCGCGCCTGTTGGCCGAGGCTGCTCAGCGCCAGCTGGTCCGGGTCGCCCGCGCCGCCCTTCACGTGTTCAATCACCCGTTGGAACGCCGCCAGCGCCTGCTCAAGCTGCGCTTTCGGCGGGTGTTTTACCGCCGGCGCTTCGGCCTCTTGTTCCGGCGCGCCGCGATCGCCCATCAGCAGCCTGCCGAGCGAATATTGCGCCCGCAGCCCCCAATCGGCCTGCTCCGCCACCGGCAGCGCCAGCACCTGCCGGAAATATTCCGCCGCCCGCGGATCTTCGGCGGCGAAGGCGACGGCGCCCAGTTGATACAGGCGTGCGGCGTCGGACAGCCCCTGAGTATTGACCGCATCGGCCTCTTCGACAGTTTTGGCGGCGCGCATCTTATTGACGATCAGCGTTTCCGGCGAAAGCGGCATCGGTTTTGGCGGCGTGACCGGCGGCGGCGCTTGCCACAGCGGCAGCTGCTTATCCTGCGCCACCAGGCGGCTGGCCTCAAAGGCGAAGCTGCCTTCCGGCATGTACAGCAGGGTGCCGTTGCGGTCGGTCAACAGGCGATTGGGGAAGTCCGGCCCACAGGCGTAACCGTTGAGCGGCAGCGCCAGCGCGGCGCCAATCAGCGCGGCCAACGGGAGAGAGCGACGGGTGTGGCTTATGGCGCGCATATCAAGGTGTGACAAGGGTGCCTCCTGGCGTCAGTTGTTGGCAGCGCAGCCAACCCAGCGGCCGGGATTGCCCGGCGCGGACTTGATCGCCGCCAATGCGGATAAAGCGCTGCTGTTGAGGTGCGGTTTCCAGCCGGTAGTTGCCCGCCGCATCCGCCGCCAGGCAGCCACCGGCGGCGATGACGATCTGCCGAGGCAGCGGGGCGTCAACCGGCCCATTATTGTGAATTATCAGGTCATAGAGCCCGTTTTGCTGTGGCAGGGGCCTAAATTTCACCTGCCAGTTTGTGGTCAACGGCCGTCGCTCGATCACCGCCCGCAGGGTAGCGAGCGACCAGGCGCGGCGATCGTCCGCCAGCGGCAAGCGGAACCAGATGATGCCGCGCAGCCGCGGCGTGGCCTGGTTGCCCAACTGCTGCAGAAAGTCGGCAATTTGCTGCGGCGCCACCGTCAGTTCGCGCCCGCCGCCCGCCACGCGCAGCGGCGATTCGCTTTCCACCTGCGCGCCCTGGGCATCGAATCCCAGTAACCCCATGCCGTAGGCGGGCAGCGCGACGCGGAACGGCTTCGGCGTGACGGCGGCATACTGCCGCACCCAGCGCAGCGCCAGCGCGTCGTCGAACAGCCCTTGCCGTGGGGAAAGCACGGCGTGTACCTGCAGCACCGAGCTGTCGGCCTGTTGCAGCACGCCGGGCAGCGCCGGTGAGCCGATCCAGGCCGGCAAGGCGGTAATGCCGAGTTGCCAAGAGGCGGGAAGCTGGCGGCGCAGTTGATGCAGGAAGTTCTGGTAATCCGGCAGGCGTGCGGTGGCGGCGTCGTGATCGATTTCCACGCCGCTGACCTGCAGCCCGGCATCCTGCCAGCGTTGCGCCAGCGTTAACAGGCGCTGAATGATGGCGGTTGTATCCAGCTGCGGCAGTTGCCCGTCGAGGCGCGCTACCAGCCACAGCGGGCGGCCGTCCTGTTTCAGCAAAGGGATATCGACCTGAATCTCCCGCCAGCCTTCGCGCGGGTGTACCTGCAGCGCCAGCACTCTCAGTTCGCTGAACAAGCCGCGGCTGTGGGCCAGCGCGTCGGCGTGCTGCGGCGTCCAGACCCGCTGCCAGACGTAGATCTGTTGATCCCAGGGCTGTTGCAGCCGCACGGCCTGCTGGCGACCGCCGCACCAGGCGGCCAGCGCCAGCGCAATCAGCAACAGCGCCGCCAGCCGGCGTTTCATTTTTGCCAGAGTTCGCCCTGTGGGGCGAAACCACAGGCACGCATGAAGTTGTCGACCTCACCGCGTTGGCGCGGCGCCAGGCCGGCGGTCGACAGCCGCCAGTGGGCTACCTGCGGCAGCTGGCGCTGCGTGTCCTGCACCAGATACAACCCCACTCCGCGGCGGCGCGTCACTTCGCGCACCAGCAGATCCTGCAATTCGGCCTGCTCGTCCTGCAAAACCACCTTCACCGCCCCCAGCAGCCGCTCGTTAAAACGGGCGGCGAACAGCGCTTTGCCGTTGTTCAGCCAGCTTTGCCATTGTTCCGGCTGCTGATGCGGCCAGATTTTACCGAGGTCGATGAGGTCTTGCGGGGAGAGGCTGGTCAGGCGCTCAATGGTCAGTTTCATGCAGAATTTCCGCGCAGTTAAATGATGCCGACAGTGTAATAGATCTTGCGCAGAGCGTTGTGTAAGTTTTTCTGTACGATTACTGCGCAAAATGTTTTTTGCATGGGTCATTTTCCGAGTAAATAGTTAGTAAAGCGATTGTTAACCAGCACAACGCGCTACGCCTCCGGGTAAACAGCGCAGATTTAATTCGAATTTTATCCTGTTTACACCGCTTGTTTCTGACTGATGAAGTTGATTTGCAGCAGAAAATTCCTGTTTAATGATATGAAAAATAAAGTCTTATTAGAAAATATTGCCGTCAAAACACCTAAATCATTATTACTTATGAATAAAAGCAGTAAATAACGGTCAGGTGCAGGCAAACACAACAAGTACGTTCACAACGACAAATGGGGAATTTGCGGATGAAATTAACAACAGGTAAGGCGTTGCTGGCAGGTTGTATTGCGATGGCCATCGGCCATTCGGCGATGGCGAAAGACATCAAGGTGGCGATCGTTGGGGCGATGTCCGGCCCGGTGGCGCAGTACGGCGATATGGAGTTTACCGGCGCGCGCCAGGCGATCGCCGACATCAACGCCAAAGGCGGCATCAAGGGCGACAAGCTGGTCGGCGTGGAATACGACGACGCCTGTGACCCGAAACAGGCGGTCGCGGTCGCCAACAAGGTGATCAACGACGGCATCCGCTACGTGATCGGCCACCTGTGTTCTTCATCCACCCAGCCGGCATCCGACATTTATGAAGATGAAGGGGTGATCATGATTACCCCGGCGGCCACCAACGCCGATCTGACCACCCGCGGTTACAAGATGATCATGCGCACCACCGGCCTGGATTCCGATCAGGGCCCGACCGCCGCTAAATACATCCTCAGTGAAATCAAACCGAAACGCATCGCCGTGGTGCACGACAAGCAGCAATACGGCGAAGGCCTGGCGCGCTCGGTGCGCGACAGCCTGAAAAAACAGGGTACCGAAGTGGCGATGTTTGAGGGCATCACCGCCGGCGATAAAGACTTCTCCACCCTGGTGGCGCGCCTGAAGAAAGAAAATATCGACTTCGTCTATTTCGGCGGTTACTACCCGGAAATGGGCCAGATCCTGCGCCAGGCCAAGCAGGCCGGCCTGACCACCCGCTTTATGGGGCCGGAAGGCGTGGGCAACTCTTCGCTGTCCAACATCGCCGGCGCCGCCTCTGAAGGCATGCTGGTGACCCTGCCGAAACGCTACGATCAGGTGCCGGCCAACCAGCCGATCGTCGACGCGCTGAAGGGCAAGAAGCTGGACCCGACCGGCCCGTTCGTCTGGACCACCTACGCCGCGCTGCAGTCGCTGACTACCGGCATGGAGCGCAGCGGCAGCCAGGAACCGGCGGACATCGTCAAGGATTTGAAAACCGGCAAGCCGGTCGAGACGGTGATGGGGCCGTTGAGCTGGGATGACAAGGGCGACCTGAAAGGCTTCGAATTCGGCGTATTCGAGTGGCACGCCAACGGCACATCAACACCGATTAAATAAGCCATAATCATCAGGGTAGGGCGCAGTCCGCTGCGCCCGCGGGCCGGCTTGCCGGCCCCGTATCCCTTTACCTGAACGTTATTCGCGTTCAGGTTTCGCAGCCAAGGGTCAGAGTATGTCAGAGCAGGTTCTCTATTTTCTGCAGCAGATGTTCAACGGCGTGACGCTGGGCAGCACCTATGCCTTGATCGCCATCGGTTACACCATGGTTTACGGCATCATCGGCATGATCAACTTCGCCCATGGCGAGGTGTACATGATCGGCAGCTATGTCTCCTTTATCGTTATCGCCGCCCTGATGATGCTCGGCATCGACGTCGGTTGGCTGCTGATCGGCGCCGCCTTCCTGGTGTCGATCGTGATGGCCAGCGCCTACGGCTGGAGCATCGAGCGCGTGGCCTACAAGCCGGTGCGCAACTCCAAGCGCCTGATTGCGCTGATCTCCGCCATCGGCATGTCGATATTCCTGCAAAACTACGTCAGCCTGACGCAGGGCTCGCGCGATCTGGCGCTACCCAGCCTGGTCACCGGCCAGTGGGTGCTGGGCGAAAGCAACGGCTTTGCCGCCACCATCAGCACCATGCAGCTGATCATCTGGGTCGTCACCTTCCTGGCGATGCTGGCGCTGACGCTGTTCATTCGCTATTCGCGCATGGGCCGCGCCTGCCGCGCCTGTGCGGAAGATCTGAAGATGGCCAGCCTGCTGGGCATCAACACCGACCGGGTGATTTCGCTGACCTTCGTGATCGGTGCGGTGATGGCGGCGGTGGCCGGCGTGCTGCTCGGCCAGTTCTATGGCGTCATCAACCCCTATATCGGCTTTATGGCCGGCATGAAAGCCTTCACCGCCGCGGTGTTGGGCGGCATCGGCAGCATCCCCGGCGCGATGATCGGCGGCCTGGTGCTGGGCGTGGCGGAGGCGCTGACCTCGGCCTATCTGAGCACCGAATATAAAGACGTAGTGTCGTTCGCCCTGCTGATTGTGGTGCTGCTGATCATGCCGACCGGCATTCTTGGGCGCCCGGAGGTTGAGAAGGTATGAAACTCAATCTGCTTAATGCGCTGATCGCCACCGCGGTGCTGTTCGTGATGGCGTCGTTCCTGATGGGCATGCAACTCAGCCTGGACGGCACCAAACTGGTGGTGCACGGCGCGGCGGAAGTGCGCTGGATGTGGATCGGCATCGGCTGCGTCATCGTGTTTTTCTTCCAGCTGCTGCGCCCGCTGATGCAGCAGGGGCTGAAAAAAATCTCCGGCCCCGCCTTTGTGCTGCCGAGCTTTGACGGCACCACGCCGCGGCAAAAGCTGCTGGCGGTTCTGCTTCTCGTCGCGGCGGTCGCCTGGCCATTCCTGGTGTCGCGCGGCACGGTGGATATCGCCACCCTGACGCTGATCTACGTGATGCTGGGCCTCGGCCTGAACGTGGTGGTCGGGCTGTCCGGCCTGCTGGTGCTGGGTTACGGCGGCTTTTACGCCATCGGCGCCTACACCTATGCGCTGCTGAACCACTATTACGGCCTCGGCTTCTGGGAAAGCCTGCCGCTGGCGGGCATCGTCACCGCCGCTTTCGGCTTTCTGCTCGGTTTCCCGGTGCTGCGGCTGCGCGGCGATTACCTGGCGATCGTCACGCTCGGCTTCGGCGAGATCGTGCGCATTCTGCTGCTGAACAACACCGAGATCACCGGCGGGCCGAACGGCATCAGCCAGATCCCGAAACCGACCTTCTTCGGCCTGGAGTTTAACCGCAGCGCGCGCGACGGCGGTTGGGACACCTTCCACAACTTCTTTGGCCTGCAATACGATCCGAGCGATCGCATCGTGTTCCTGTACCTGGTGGCGCTGCTGCTGGTGGTGCTGACGCTGTTCGTCATCAACCGCCTGCTGCGCATGCCGCTGGGGCGCGCCTGGGAAGCGCTGCGCGAAGACGAGATCGCCTGCCGTTCGCTGGGCCTTAGCCCAACCCGCATCAAGCTGACCGCCTTTACCATCAGCGCCGCCTTCGCCGGCTTTGCCGGCACGCTGTTCGCCGCACGGCAAGGCTTTGTCAGCCCGGAATCCTTTACCTTCGTCGAGTCGGCCTTCGTGCTGGCGATCGTGGTGCTGGGGGGCATGGGATCGCAGTTCGCGGTGATCCTGGCGGCGATCCTGCTGGTGGTGTCGCGTGAGATGATGCGCGATCTGAACGAGTACAGCATGCTGCTGCTGGGCGCGCTGATGGTGCTGATGATGATCTGGCGGCCGCAGGGCCTGCTGCCGATGAAACGGCCGCAGCTCAAGCTGAAGGCGGCGGATATTCACCCAGGCAAGGGGGAACAGGCATGAGCGCACAACCTTTACTGCAGGTCGAAGGGCTGTCGATGCGCTTCGGCGGCCTGCTGGCGGTCAACAACGTGGCGCTGCAGCTGAACGAAGGCGAGATAGTCTCGCTGATCGGCCCGAACGGCGCCGGCAAGACCACGGTGTTCAACTGCCTGACCGGTTTTTATCGCCCGACCGGCGGCACCATCAGGCTGCGCGATCGCCACCTTGAAGGGCTGGCGGGGCAGGCCATCGCCCGCATGGGCGTGGTGCGCACCTTCCAGCATGTGCGGCTGTTCCGCGAAATGACGGTGATTGAGAACCTGCTGGTGGCGCAGCATCAGCATCTGAAAAGCGGCCTGTTCGCCGGGCTGTTGAAAACCCCGGCCTTCCGCCGCGCCGAAGCCGATGCGCTGGAGCGTGCGGCGGTGTGGCTGGAGCGCGTCGGCCTGCTGGAGATGGCCAACCGCTCGGCGGGCAACCTGGCCTATGGCCAGCAGCGGCGGCTGGAGATCGCCCGCTGCATGGTGACCCGCCCGGAGCTGCTGATGCTCGACGAACCGGCCGCCGGCCTGAACCCGAAAGAAACCGACGAGCTGGACCATTTGATCGTCGAACTGCGCGACCGGCATCAGGTTTCGGTACTGCTGATTGAGCACGACATGAAGCTGGTGATGGGCATTTCGGACCGCATCTACGTGGTGAATCAGGGCACGCCGCTGGCGCAGGGCACGCCGGCCGAAATCCGCAACAACCCGGACGTCATCCGGGCCTATCTGGGCGAGGCTTAAGACTGTGTCCCATCATTGTTCGTGGCATCGTCGCAGACCCAAAAGCCCGCTATCAAGGCGGAAGATGAAGAACATAGCGGGACTATGTTCAAATCTGACAACGCAGAGAGCGGGTTTTTTGGGGCGCGACCCGCTGGGCTGGGGCTATTTCGCCGCGCCGCTGCGTTACTCACCGTTTATTTGGCCCACCAAACCTCACGGCTCGCGCCTTGCTGCGCAGCGAAATAACCACCAGCGATGCTCACGCACAATGATGGGGCACAGTCTTTATGTTGTCATTTAATCAGGTCTCCGCCCATTACGGCAAAATTCAGGCGTTGCATCAGGTTAGCCTGAACATCAAACAGGGCGAGATAGTCACCCTGATCGGCGCCAACGGCGCCGGTAAAACTACGTTGCTCGGCACCCTGTGCGGCGAACCGCGTGCCACTGAAGGCACCATCACCTTCCTCGAGCAGGAGATCACCCAGTGGCAAACTTCGCGCATCATGCGCGAGGCGGTGGCGATCGTGCCGGAAGGGCGGCGGGTGTTCTCGCGCATGACGGTGGAAGAAAACCTGGCGATGGGCGGCTTCTTCGCCGATCGTCAGCAGTATCAGCAGCGCATCGAGCGGGTGTTCAGCCTGTTCCCGCGCCTGCTGGAGCGCCGCAATCAGCGTTCCGGCACCATGTCCGGCGGCGAACAGCAGATGCTGGCGATTGGCCGCGCGCTGATGAGCCAGCCGAAGCTGCTGCTGCTCGACGAACCGTCGCTGGGGCTGGCGCCGATCATCATTCAGCAGATCTTCGACATCATTCAGCAACTGCGGGAAGAGGGCATGACCATCTTCCTGGTGGAGCAAAACGCCAATCAGGCGCTGAAACTGGCGGATCGCGGTTATGTGCTGGAAAATGGCCGCGTGGTGTTGGAAGATACGGGAGCCGCATTGTTAGCAAACGAAGCAGTAAGGTCGGCGTATCTGGGCGGCTAAATACCCGTCGTCTTTCAGGCTACAGCGTTGTTGGCTGAACTCACTTTCCTGTGGGGGCGAATAGCGTCGCCCCCAGTAGCCTGGTGGCCGTGTACCGCGCCCCTACAAAATGTATAACGATTACGAGAATAAGAAATGAAGACAGAAGGGTTACTCGCGCAGCGCATCGTCAATGTAAAAAGCTCGGCAATCCGTGAATTGCTCAAGCACAGTAAGATGGAAAACGTCATTTCGCTGGCGGGCGGCATCCCCTCTGATGCCCTGTTTGACTTCGAAGGGCTGAGCATCGCCACCCAACAGGCGATCACCGAGCAGCCGAAAAGCGCCTTCCAGTACGGCCTGACCGAGGGCAGCCCGCTGCTGCGCGAGCGCATCTGCGCGCTGTGCGCCGAGCGCGGCGTTTCCGCCCGCGCGGAAGAGGTGATGGTGACCGCCGGCTCCCAGCAGGCGCTGGATCTGGTGATGCGCGCCATCGTCAACCCGGGCGACGTGTTTGTGGTGGAGCGCCCGACCTACCTGGCGGCGCTGCAGACGCTGGAACTGGCGGAAGCCAATATCATGTCGGTCTCCTCCGACAGCGACGGCATGGTGGTGGAGGAACTGGCCGAGCTGTTGAAAACCCAACGCATCAAGGGCGTGTACGTGGTGCCGAACTTCGGCAACCCGAGCGGCATCACCCTGAGCGCGGCGCGGCGCGAGCTGCTGGTGAAGCTGGCGGTCGAGCACAACTTCCTGATTATCGAAGACGACCCGTACGGCGAGCTGCGTTTTACCGATGAGCGCAACGCTACGCTGCATCAGGTTGCGCAGCAGGTGCTGGGCCATACCGATAACATTATCTACACCTCGACCTTCTCCAAGATCCTGGCGCCGGGCCTGCGGCTGGGTTGGGCTATCCTGCCCGAGTTCCTGTTGCACAAGGTGGCGATCATCAAGCAGGCGGCGGATCTGCACGCCAGCGCGCTGTCGCAGAGCATCGTCGAGTGTTACCTGGGGCTGGATCGCCTGCCGGCGCAGATCGAAAAGATCCGCGCCGCTTACAAGCATAAAGGCGAGATCCTGGCCGGGCTGGTGGAAAAAGAGCTGGGCGACTACATCACCTTCGATATGCCGAAGGGCGGAATGTTCCTGTGGGCGCGCTTCCGTCAGCCGTTCAACGCCACCGCATGGTTGAATACCACCCTGCAGCAGGGCGTGGTGTTCGTGCCGGGGGAATACTTCTTCTCCGATAATCCGGATCGCTCGACCTTCCGCCTGTCGTTTGCCACCGCCACCGAGCAGCAAATGCAGGAAGCGGTCGCTCGCCTGCGTCGTTCGCTGTAACTTCCACGGCGGCGGGGCGCACAGCCTCGCCGCCGACATCAAAACGCAATCTGTACTTCACCCTCCCGTCATCTGGCTGTCATCTAACGGTTATTTTTCTGTCATCCGCGCATGGCATGTTAGCTTCCGAACAAAAAACTGATCCTTTTCGCTCACGCGCTTATTGCCCCAATAGATTTCACGTTGCAGCAACGCGGCTGCGGCTTGAAAGATGCAGGGGATACACCAGCTTTTTTCAGGAGTTAGGCATGCTCACCTACGCTATTCGCAAAACCACGCTGTGCGTCGCGTTGACCCTGGCGGTCAGCACCCAGGCACTGGCGGCGACCGAGATCCCGTTCTGGCACTCAATGGAGGGCGAACTGGGTAAGGAAGTGGATTCCCTGGCGGACCGCTTCAACCAGACCCACGGCGACGTCAAGATCGTACCGGTTTATAAAGGCAACTATGAACAGAGCCTGGCGGCGGGCATTGCCGCTTACCGCTCCGGCAAGGCGCCGGCCATCCTGCAGGTGTACGAAGTGGGCACCGCCACCATGATGGCGAGCAAAGCGATCAAACCGGTGTACGAGGTGTTTAAAGACGCCGGCATCAACTTCGACGAGTCGGTGTTCGTGCCGACGGTGGCCGGTTATTACACCGACAACAAGAGCGGCCACCTGCTGTCCCAACCGTTCAACAGCTCCACCCCGGTGCTGTACTACAACAAAGACGCCTTCAAGAAGGCCGGCCTGAACCCGGATCAACCGCCGAAAACCTGGCAGGAGCTGGCGGCGGACACCGCCAAACTGCGCGCGGCCGGCATGAAGTGCGGCTACGCCAGCGGCTGGCAGGGGTGGATCCAGCTGGAGAACTTCAGCGCCTGGCACGGCGTGCCGTTCGCCACCGAAAACAACGGCTTCGGCGGCGCCAACGCCAAGCTGGAATTCAATAAGCCGCTGCAGGTGAAGCACATTCAGCTGCTGGAAGACATGAACAAGAAGGGGGATTTCACCTACTTCGGCCGCAAAGACGAGTCCACCGAGAAGTTCTACAGCGGCGACTGCGCCATCACGACCGCATCGTCCGGCTCGCTGGCGGATATCAAGCACTACGCCAAGTTCAACTACGGCGTGGGCATGATGCCGTACGACGCCGACGCCAAAAACGCGCCGCAGAACGCCATCATCGGCGGGGCCAGCCTGTGGGTGATGAGCGGCAAAGACGCCGCCACCTACAAGGGCGTGGCCGAGTTCCTGCAGTATCTGGCGCAGCCGGAAATCGCCGCCGAGTGGCACCAGAAGACCGGCTATCTGCCGATCACCACCGCCGCTTACGACCTGACCAAGCAGCAGGGGTTCTATGACAAGAACCCGGGCGCCGACGTCGCCACGCGCCAGATGCTGAACAAGCCGCCGTTGCCGTTCACCAAAGGCCTGCGCCTGGGCAACATGCCGCAGATCCGCAGCGTGGTGGATGAAGAGCTGGAAAGCGTATGGACCGGCAAGAAAACGCCGCAGCAGGCGCTGGACGCCGCCGTACAGCGCGGTGACGTGCTGCTGCGCCGCTTCGAATCTTCGACGCAATAATCCCATTTGACTGCTGCGCTTGCCAGATTGGGATTGGGCAGCGCACGCTCTCCACGCCGGGAGTCGTGCGCTGTCCGCACCCAGGCTGCCTTTGCTCGCGACGCCTTGCGCTGATTCGCCCATCTTTGCCTTCAATGAGTCCTAGATTATGAGTTCACATCGTCCCGGTTTCGGCTGCAGCTGGCTGCCCTATGTTTTGGTGCTGCCGCAGCTGCTGATTACCGCAATCTTCTTTCTGTGGCCCGCCGGCGAGGCGCTGTGGTACTCCGTGCAGAGCCTCGATCCGTTCGGCCTGTCCAGCCAGTTCGTCGGGCTGGATAACTTTACCCAGCTGTTCCACGACCCTTACTACCTCGACTCCTTCTACACCACGCTGATTTTCAGCTTCCTGGTGGCGGGCATCGGGCTGGCGGTGTCGCTGTTCTTCGCCGCGCTGGTGGACTACGTGCTGCGCGGCAGCCGCATCTACCGCACGCTGATGATCCTGCCTTACGCGGTGGCGCCGGCGGTGGCGGCGGTGCTGTGGATCTTCCTGTTTAACCCGGGGCTGGGGCTGATCACCCATTTCCTCAATGGGCTGGGCTACAGCTGGAACCACGCGCAAAACAGCGGGCAGGCGATGTTCCTGGTGGTGCTGGCCTCGGTATGGCAGCAGATCAGCTATAACTTCCTGTTTTTCCTGGCGGCGCTGCAGTCTATCCCGCGTTCGCTGGTGGAGGCCGCCGCCATCGACGGCGCCGGCCCGGTACGGCGCTTCTTCAATTTGGTATTGCCGTTGATCACCCCGGTGAGTTTCTTCCTGCTGGTGGTCAATCTGGTGTACGCCTTCTTCGATACCTTCCCGGTGATCGACGCCGCCACCGGCGGTGGGCCGGTGCAGTCCACCACCACGCTGATCTACAAGATCTACCGCGAAGGCTTCGCCGGCCTGGATCTGTCCAGCTCCGCCGCGCAGTCGGTGATCCTGATGCTGCTGGTGATTGGCCTGACGGTGATCCAGTTCCGTTTCGTAGAACGTAAGGTGCGTTACCAATGATTGAGAATCGACGGGGGCTGGATATCTTCAGCCATGTGATGCTGATAATCGGCGTGCTGGTGGTGTTGTTCCCGCTGTACGTGGCCTTTGTCGCCGCCACCCTGGACGACAAACAGGTGTTCCAGGTGCCGATGACCCTGGTGCCGGGCGGCCACCTGTGGGAGAACATCCGCAACATCTGGCAGGGCGGCGTGGGCAACCTCAAGGTGCCGTTCTCGCTGCTGCTGCTCAACAGCGTGATCATGGCGCTGGCGATCACTTTCGGCAAAATTGTGGTATCGGTGCTGTCGGCTTACGCCATCGTTTACTTCCGTTTTCCGCTGCGCAGCCTGTTCTTCTGGCTGATCTTCCTCACCCTGATGCTGCCGGTAGAGGTGCGCATCTTCCCAACGGTGGAGGTGATCTCCAACCTCAACCTGCTGGACAGCTACACCGGCCTGACGCTGCCGCTGATGGCCTCGGCCACCGCCACCTTCCTGCTGCGCCAGTTTTTCATGACGCTGCCGGACGAGCTGCTGGAAGCGGCGCGCATCGACGGCGCCGGGCCGATGCGCTTTTTCTGGGACATCGTGCTGCCGCTGTCGAAGACCAACCTGGCGGCGCTGTTCGTCATCACCTTTATCTACGGTTGGAACCAGTACCTGTGGCCGATCCTGATCACCAGCGACGCCTCGATGGGCACCGCGGTGGCGGGCATCAAGAGCATGATCTCCACCTCCGGCGCGCCGACCCAGTGGAACCAGGTAATGGCGGCGATGATTTTGACCTTAATCCCACCGTTGGCGGTGGTTCTTCTGATGCAGCGCTGGTTTGTGCGCGGTCTCGTCGACAGCGAGAAGTAACGAGAGAAATTTCACATGGCAGGTTTAAAACTACAGGCGGTCACCAAGTCTTATGACGGCAAAACGCCGGTGATCAAACAGATCGACCTCGACGTGGCGGACGGTGAGTTTATCGTGATGGTCGGCCCGTCCGGCTGCGGCAAATCCACGCTGCTGCGCATGGTGGCCGGGCTGGAGCGCACCACCAGCGGCGATATTTACATCGATACCCAAAGGGTCACCGATCTGGAGCCGAAGGATCGCGGCATCGCGATGGTGTTCCAGAACTACGCCTTGTACCCGCACATGAGCGTGTACGACAACATGGCCTATGGCCTGAAGATCCGCGGGTTCGGCAAGGATCATATCCGCCAGCGGGTTGAGGAGGCGGCGCGCATTCTGGAGCTGGAGCCGCTGTTGCAGCGCAAGCCGCGCGAGCTTTCCGGCGGCCAGCGCCAGCGGGTGGCGATGGGGCGCGCCATCGTGCGTGAGCCGGCGGTGTTCCTGTTCGACGAACCGCTGTCCAACCTAGACGCCAAGCTGCGGGTGCAGATGCGCCTCGAGCTGCAGCAGCTGCATCGCCGGCTGAAAACCACCAGCCTGTACGTGACGCACGACCAGGTGGAGGCGATGACGCTGGCGCAGCGGGTGATCGTGATGAACAAAGGGGTGGCGGAACAAATCGGCACCCCGAGCGAGGTATATCAGCGCCCGGCGTCGCTGTTCGTCGCCAGCTTTATCGGCTCGCCGGCGATGAACCTGCTGCCGGGCACCCTGAGCGCCGACGGCGGCCAACTGCAGCTGGCGGACGGCATGACGCTGGTCTTGCCGCAGGCCAAAGCGCAGTGGGCGGGGCGCCAGTTGACGCTGGGCATCCGCCCGGAGCATATTCAACTGACCACGCCTGAGCAGGGCGGCGTGCCGCTGCGGCTGCAAACGCTGGAGCTGTTGGGCGCCGATAACCTGGCGCACGGGCAGTGGGGCGGCCACGGGGTGATTGCGCGATTGTCGCACGAAAGCTTGCCGGCGGCGGGCAGTACGCTATATTTGCAGCTGCCTGCACAGGCGCTGCACTTTTTTGACACCCACAGCGGATTACGGATGGAATGATGACCACAGCCTGGCCTTATCCTCATATCGTCGCCCACCGCGGCGGCGGTTCTCTGGCGCCGGAAAATACCCTGGCGGCGATCGACGTCGGCGCGCGCCACGGCCACAAAATGATCGAGTTTGACGCCAAGCTGGCGCAGGACGGGCAAATCTTCCTGCTGCATGACGATACGCTGGATCGCACCAGTAACGGCTGGGGCGTGGCGGGCGAGCTGCCGTGGGACAAGCTGGTGCAGCTCGACGCCGGCAACTGGTACAGCCCGGCCTACAAGGGCGAGCGGCTGCCGCTGCTGTCGGACGTGGCGGAGCGCTGCCGGCAGCACGGGCTGATGGCCAATATCGAAATCAAACCCACCACCGGCAGCGATGACGAAACCGGCCGAGTGGTGGCGCTGGCGGCGCGCCTGCTGTGGCAGGGGCAGACCGATCCGCTGCTGTCCTCGTTCTCGGTAGAGGCGTTGGCGGCGGCGCAGCGCACCGTGCCGGAATTGCCGCGCGGCCTGCTGCTGGACGAATGGGACGACAGCTGGCGCGAACTTACCGAACGGCTGGGCTGCGTCTCCCTGCATATCAACCATAAAGCGCTGAGCGCCGAACGGGTGGCGGCGCTGAAAGGCGCCGGGCTGCGCATTCTGGTGTACACCGTCAATCGGCCGGAGCGCGCACGCCTGCTGCTGGATTGGGGCGTCGACAGCATCTGCACCGACCGGATAGACCTGATCGGTCCCGACTTCTAATTGCCTGCGCCAATAACGCCACCCGAGGGTGAGCGGTTATGGGCGCACGGGCGTTGCCGGCAACGGCGCCTGCGGCACCGCCGGCGCGGTGCGATTGAACGGATCGCGCGGCTGATTGCCGTTCGGCAGCAGCTGCCCGCCGTTTGGCGTGGTTTTCAGCAGCCGCTGTTGGTTATTGTCGAACTGCCGCTGTTGCTGCAGGCGGCGCTGATCCAGCTGCTGGTTATTCAGCAGGCGCTGCTGTTGCGCCTGCTGGCTGCGTTGGTTGAGGAACTGCTGCTGCGAACTGAGCTCGGTCACGCCATTGGCCGCCGCGGCCAGCCCGGGCAGCAACAGCAGGCCAAACAGAATGTGATGCGTCTTCATGATGTTTACCTCGCCTTTTTATTAAGCCTACTCCATCGGTGAAAATTTGCCGATAGTGTTTATTTTGCACAGTGGTAAACCGCCTTTTCGTCACCCCCTGCCGCGCCTTCCGTTACAATCGCCCTTTCTGAATTTTTAGGGTGAACCCATCGTGCTGCTTTTGGTGATAACTACCATCCTGTGGGCGTTTTCTTTCAGCCTGATCGGCGAATATCTGGCGGGCCACGTCGACAGTTGGTTCTCGGTGCTGATGCGCATCGGGCTGGCGGCGCTGGTATTCCTCCCCTTCTTGCGCTGGCGCAACATCCGGGCGAAGGTGATCTTGCTGTATATGCTGGTGGGCGCCTGCCAGCTGGGCATCATGTACCTGTTCAGCTTCCGCGCCTATCTGTACCTGACGGTGCCGGAGTTCCTGCTGTTCACCGTGCTGACCCCGCTGTACGTTACGCTGATCTATGACCTGATCAGCGGACGGCGCCTGCGCTGGGGCTATGTGTTCAGCGCGCTGCTGGCGGTGCTGGGGGCGGCTATCATCCGTTACCATCAGCTGAGCGAGCATTTCTGGTGGGGGCTGCTGCTGGTCCAGGCGGCCAACATCAGCTTCGCCATAGGTATGGTCGGCTATAAGCGCCTGATGGAAGTGCATCCGCTGCCGCAGCACACCGCCTTTTCCTGGTTCTATCTGGGGGCGCTGGCGGTGGCGGTGGCGGCCTGGTGCCTGTGGGGCAATGCGCAGCACCTGCCGACCACCAACCTGCAGTGGGGCGTGCTGGTCTGGCTGGGCGTGGTGGCTTCCGGGCTGGGTTATTTCATGTGGAACTACGGTGCGACCCAGGTGGATGCCGGGACGTTAGGCATCATGAATAACATGCATGTGCCGGCCGGGCTGTTGGTGAACCTGGCCATCTGGCAGCAGCAGCCGCATTGGCCCAGCTTTATCATCGGCGGGGCGGTGATTGTCGCGTCGCTGTGGGTGCACCGCCGCTGGGTGGCGCCGAAGCAGGCTGGCTAGGGTGACGGGCCGCCCAAGCGCAGGCGGCCGCCATGATGACTATGGCTGAGAAGCCACGGGCTTGACGCTGGCGACGCCGGCGCCCGGCCGCGCCGCGTCGCGTACGAACGGCAGGTGGTTGCAGGCGTGCTGGCGGGCCGAACGAATAAAGGCTTCCGTTACCGCCTGGCGCTGCTCGCCGTCGCGCACTGCGGCATACAGACGGCTCCACAGGCCGTCGCCCAGGGTTTTGGTTACCACCAGACCCTGGCGTTCAAAACTCTCCACCACCCAATGCGGCAGCGCCGCAATCCCCATCCGCGCCGACACCATCTGGATCAGCAGCAGGGTGTTATCGACGCTTTTCAGCGCCGGGCTGACGCCCGCCGGCTGCAGGAAATGCCGCCAGATATCCAGGCGCTGGCGCTGTACCGGGTAAATCAGCAGCGTTTCGTCGCTCAGGTCCTCCGGCTCTATGTGCAGCCTGCCGGCCAGCGGATGATCCGGCGCCAGCACCAGCCGCACCTCAAAATCAAACATTGGCGAATAGTGCAGACCGCTGCGCGGCAGAATGTCCGAGGTCAGCACCAGATCCAGTTCACCCTGCTGCAGCGCCGGCTGCGGATCGAAGGTGACGCCGGATTTGAAATCCATCACCACCTGCGGGAAACGCAGGCGGAAGTTGTCCAGCGCCGGCGTCAGCCATTGGATGCAGCTGTGGCATTCAATGGCGATGCGCAGCTGAGCCTGATGCGGTTCATGGCAGGCCTGCAGCGCCTGCTGGATCTGCGGCAGCACCTGTTCCGCCAGCTGTAACAGGATCTCGCCCTGCGCAGTGAAGCGCAGCGGCTGGCTTTTGCGAACGAACAGCTTAAAGCCCAGACGCTGCTCCAGATCGCTGAACTGATGCGACAGGGCAGACTGTGTCTGATGGAGTTGGGCCGCCGCCGCCGCCAGCGAGCCGGTATTGCGCAGGGCCTGCAGCGTGCGTAAGTGTTTCAGTTCGATCATGAGAGTCCTTCACAGTGACAGTGAATAAATTGCGCTTGTGGTTAATACAGTACCTGCGGATTATGGATGTGTAAACATCTGGACGGCTAAATGGGGGATATGACGATGGCAATTTTAAATCACACTCTGGGTTTTCCACGCGTTGGGCTGCGACGTGAGCTGAAAAAAGCTCAGGAAAGCTACTGGGCAGGCAACTCAACGCAGGAAGAACTGTTGGCGGTTGGCCGCGAGCTGCGTGCTCGCCATTGGCAGCAGCAGCAACAGGCCGGGGTGGATTTGGTGCCGGTCGGCGATTTCGCCTGGTACGACCATGTTTTGACCACCAGCCTGCTGCTGGGCAACGTGCCGGCGCGCCATCAGAATGCGGACGGTTCTGTCGATCTGGACACATTGTTCCGCATCGGCCGTGGCCGCGCACCGACCGGTGAACCGGCGGCGGCGGCGGAAATGACCAAGTGGTTTAACACCAACTACCACTACATGGTGCCTGAATTCCACCGGGGCCAGCAGTTCAAACTGGGCTGGACCCAACTGCTGGACGAAGTGGACGAAGCGCTGGCGCTGGGCCACAAGATCAAGCCGGTGCTGCTGGGCCCGGTGACCTACCTGTGGCTGGGCAAAGTGAAGGGCGAGCCGTTCGACCGCCTGTCGCTGCTGAAAGATATTCTGCCGGTTTACCGGCAGGTGCTGGCCGAGCTGGCCAAGCGCGGCGTTGAATGGGTGCAGATCGATGAACCCGCGCTGGTGCTGGAGCTGCCGCAGGAATGGCTGAGTACCTTCAAACCGGCTTACGACGCGCTGCAGGGCCAGGTCAAACTGCTGCTGACCACCTATTTCGACAGCGTCGGGCATAATCTCGACGCTATCCGCGCTCTGCCGGTTCATGGGCTGCATGTCGATCTGGTCGCCGGCCATGACGACATCGCCAGGCTGAACCAGGCGCTGCCAAAAGAGTGGCTGCTGTCGCTGGGCGTGATTAACGGCCGCAACGTCTGGCGCGCCGATCTGAGCAGCTGGTTCGAACGCTTGCAGCCGCTGGTGGGCAGCCGCCCGCTGTGGATCGGCAGCTCCTGTTCCCTGCTGCACAGTCCGATCGACCTGAGCGTGGAAAGCCGCCTGGACGAAGAAGTGAAGAGTTGGTTCGCCTTTGCGCTGCAGAAATGCGCCGAACTGGCGTTGCTGAGCTCGGCGCTGAACGCCCCCGGCGCGGCAAAACAGGCGGAGCTGAGCGCCTACAGCGCGCCGATCCGCGCCCGCCGCCAGTCCAGCCGCGTACACAATGCGCAGGTGGAAAAACGCCTGGCGGCGATCACCGCACGGGACAGCGAGCGCCAGCGCCCTTACGCCGAGCGCGCTCAGGCGCAGCGTGCGCGCTTCAACCTGCCGGCCTGGCCGACCACCACTATCGGCTCCTTCCCGCAGACTACCGAGATCCGCGGCCTGCGGCTGGACTTCAAGCAGGGGCGCCTGGACGGTAATACCTACCGCACCAGCATCGGCGAACACATCAAACAGGCGATCGTCGAGCAGGAACGCCTTGGGCTGGACGTGCTGGTACACGGCGAAGCCGAGCGCAATGACATGGTGGAATACTTCGGCGAGAACCTCGACGGCTTCGTCTTTACCCAGAACGGCTGGGTGCAGAGCTACGGTTCCCGCTGCGTGAAGCCGCCGGTGATCATCGGCGACATCAGCCGCCCGAAAGCCATTACCGTCGAGTGGGCGAAATACGCCCAATCGCTGACCGACAAGCCGGTGAAAGGCATGTTGACAGGGCCGGTGACCATCCTGTGCTGGTCGTTCCCGCGTGAAGACGTGACCCGTGAAACCATCGCCAAGCAGATTGCGCTGGCGCTGCGCGACGAAGTGGAAGATCTGGAAAAAGCCGGCATCGGCATCATCCAGATCGACGAGCCTGCGCTGCGCGAAGGCCTGCCGCTGCGTCAATCCGACTGGGCCGCGTACCTGAACTGGGCGGTGGAGGCCTTTAAACTGAACGCTGCTGTGGCGCAGGATGGTACCCAGATCCACACCCATATGTGTTACTGCGAGTTCAACGACATCATGGACTCCATCGCGGCGCTGGATGCCGACGTGATCACCATCGAAACCTCACGTTCCGATATGGATCTGCTGGAAGCCTTCAAAGAGTTCGAATACCCGAACGAAATCGGCCCGGGGGTGTACGACATCCATTCGCCGAACGTGCCGAGCGTGGAATGGATTGAAGCGCTGCTGCGCAAAGCCGCGCAGAACATCCCGGCGGAACGCCTGTGGGTAAACCCGGACTGCGGCCTGAAAACCCGCGGCTGGCCGGAAACCCGCCAGTCGCTGGCCAACATGGTGCTGGCGGCGCAACGCCTGCGGCAGGCTTAATCGACGCACGGCGGCTTGCCATCGGGGCCGCCGTGCATCAAGGTTCTGGTGTGATTATGTTGGGCGCTGCGGCGCCCTTTTTTATGCCCGCAGGCGGCTGCCGTAGAGGAGGGGCTATTTGACGCCGGCCACGCCGTGCTGCGCGAACCAGTCCAGCATGCGCTGCCAGCCGTCCGCCGCCGCTTCGGCATGATAGCTTGGGCGGTAATCGGCGTTGAACGCGTGGCCCGCCTCGGGATAGACCACGATCTCCGCTTCGGCGTTGGCGGCGCGGATCGCCTGGCGCATGGTTTCCACCGTCTCTTGCGGAATGCTGCTGTCCTGCCCGCCATACAGCCCCAGCACGGGGGCCGATAGATCGATAGCCACGTCGACCGGCTGCTTCGGCGAATTCAGCGTTTTTTCACCCACCAGCTTTCCGTACCAGGCGACAGCGGCTTTCAGCTGCGGGTTGTGCGCCGCATACAGCCAGGTGATGCGGCCGCCCCAACAGAAGCCGGTAATGGCCAGCTTGCCGGCGTCGCCGCCGTGGCGTGTCGCCCAGTGGGCGGCGTGATCCAGGTCCGAAAGCACCTGGCGGTCCGGCACTTTGCTCACCAGCTGCTGGAACAGTTCGGCGATGTCGGTGTAATCGTTGGCGTCGCCCTGGCGGAAATAGAGCTCGGGCGCGATCGCCAGATAGCCCTGCTTGGCCAGGCGGCGGCACAGATCCTGAATATGTTCGTGCACGCCGAAGATTTCCTGCACCACCAGCACCACCGGGAAGGGGCCGCTGTGGTCGGCGGGTTTGGCGATGTAGGCCGGCAGCTCATCGCCCTGAGAGGGGATGGTGGTTTGCCCGGCGTGGATGCCCTGTTCGTCGGTGAGGATAGCAGAAGCGGCCAACGGCGCAGCGGCCGGGGCGAATCCCCCCTGGGCCTGTTTTAATGTCATCACATGTTCGGTTTTCATTGCGGTCTCCGTGCAATAGAGAAAAGCGCTGAGAATAACTATAGGAAAGATTACCCGTTATGGGCACCGCGTGGAGCACTTTCAGCCAAGTCGGCAAAAAACGGCTAATTATCTGGCTTTTCACCGTTTTTAAGCGGTTTTTATCATGCTATTGCGTGTTTTGAGTCCTGTAAGTGCCATAAGGTGCGTTAGGCGCCTTTTTTGTCGCTAAGTCGCCGATAAAATAAGGCTATTTTCTGTTCGGACGGCTAAATGGTTTCGGTTGGGCCATAACGAAACTGAACGGGCGGTTTGTCGGCTAGACTTGTGTCATCTGCGGGCCGGTTGGCAGCGCTAAGTTTATTTTTGTGATAATAATCACAATTATTATGTAGATTGAGTTCTGTTTCTTTTATCAAAGTGATTGTCATCACGAAATTTGGCGACAATTTTCAGTAGAGTGCTTTTTTGTTCCTCCCAATAAACATGATCCATGAGGAGTCTCGTATGTCTCAATCTGACGTTTTTCATCTCGGCCTCACCAAAAAAGATCTGCAAGGGGCCCAGCTTGCCATCGTGCCGGGCGATCCGCAGCGCGTAGAGAAAATTGCCAAGCTGATGGAAAATCCGGTGCATCTGGCCTCCCATCGTGAATTCACCACCTGGCGCGCAGAGCTGGACGGCAAGGCGGTGATCGTCTGCTCTACCGGCATCGGCGGCCCCTCTACCTCTATCGCGGTGGAAGAATTGGCGCAGCTGGGCATTCGCACCTTCCTGCGTATCGGCACCACCGGCGCTATTCAGTCCAACATCAACGTCGGCGACGTGCTGGTGACCACCGCGGCGGTGCGCCTTGACGGCGCCAGCCTGCACTTCGCGCCGATGGAGTTCCCGGCGGTAGCGGACTTCGCCTGCACCACCGCGCTGGTGGAAGCGGCCAAAGCCAGCGGCGCCACCACCCATATTGGCGTGACCGCCTCTTCCGACACCTTCTACCCGGGCCAGGAGCGTTACGACACCTACTCCGGCCGCGTAGTCAGCCGTTTTAAGGGTTCGATGGAAGAGTGGCAGGCAATGGGCGTAATGAACTATGAAATGGAATCCGCCACCCTGCTGACCATGTGCGCCAGCCAGGGCCTGCGCGCCGGCATGGTGGCCGGGGTGATAGTCAACCGCACCCAGCAAGAGATCCCGAACGCGGAAACCATGAAAAACACCGAAAGCAAAGCGGTGCAGATCGTGGTGGACGCCGCGCGCCGCCTGCTGTAATCCCCTTCAGTACCACGGGTCGCTCTGCGGCCCGTTTTTCCATTCGCGGTTAATCTGTTACGGTTATAGCTATCGGCGTCGCGCCGAGGGCCGCAGGGTGCTGCCCGAGCGGCGGTTTGCCTGCGACGCCCAGCCACATGATAACAATGAGGACGTTTATGACCGCCCGGATCCTGCTTCATCCTTCACTTGCGCCGCTTGATGGCGGCATCAACTTTCGCGATTTTGGCGGCAACGGCGTTGCCGATGGGCGCCGTATCAAGCGCGGCCTGCTGTTCCGTTCCGGCTCGCTCGAACGGCTGACGGAAAAGGACTGCGAGTTTTTGGCCGGCGTACCTGTGCGTTCGGTGCTGGACTACCGCGACGCCGACGAGGTGCAGGCCAAGCCGGATATCCTGTGGCGCGGCGCCGATTATCACCATGTGCCGGCCAACCCGCTGAGCAACGAGGTTAACGCCAACCTGGAAAAGCTCACCAGCGAAACGCTGGCCGGCTTCGACGCCCGGGCATTCATGCTGGAGCTGTATCGCCGCCTGCCGTTCGGCAATGCGGCCTATAAACGGTTGGCGCAACTGCTGAGCAACCCCGGCGACGGCGCGATAGTGCAGCACTGCGCGGTGGGTAAGGACCGCACCGGGATCGGTTCGGCGCTGGTGCTGTTCGCGCTGGGCGCCGACGAAGCCACGGTGACCGAAGATTACCTGCTGACCGAAACCACCCTGGCCGGCTTCCGCGAGCAAATGCTGGATCAGCTGTCGATTCGCCTGAATGCCAAGGCGCTGGAGCAGTTCGCCTACGTGCTCAGCGCGCGCGAAGAGTTCCTGATGACCGCCCTGAGCTGCATCCGCGCTCAATACGGCTCGACCGACCGCTGGCTGGAGGCGGAGTACGGCCTGGGCGCGGCCCAGCGCGAAACGCTGCAGGCGTTTTATCTCGAGTAACCGCCGCATGTTTAGCCGGGGTTTAACCCGCCCCGGTCAGCATTGTGCCTAACCTTGGCGGTGAACATCGCGAATCAGGAGCCCGATATTGAGCCTCAATGACGTTATCCACTGGGTCAGCGACGTCGTGCAACAGCACGAGGGCTGGGCCATCCCCATCATATTTTTCCTGGCGTTCGGCGAGTCGCTGGCGTTTTTATCGCTGCTGCTGCCGGCCACGGTGATCCTGCTGGCGTTGGGCGCGCTGATTGGCGAAAGCGGCATCGCTTTCTGGCCGATCTGGGCCGCCGCCGCCGCCGGCGCCTTCTTCGGCGACTGGCTTTCCTACTGGATCGGTTACCACTACCAGGACCGGGTGGCGCATATGTGGCCGCTGTCGCGCAACCCACAGCTGCTGGCGCGCGGCCACGCGTTTTTTGAACGTTGGGGCGTGCTGGGCATTTTCATCGGCCGCTTTTTCGGCCCGCTGCGGGCGGTGGTGCCGCTGGTGGGGGGGATCTGCGGCATGCCGCAGCGCTATTTCCAACTGGCGAACGTCAGCTCGGCGATGATCTGGGCGTTCGGCATTCTGGCGCCTGGCGCATTCGGCATCAAGTGGTTAAGCCAATGGCTGGGCTGACTTTTGCCTGAGTTGCGCGCCGCTGCGCATTATTGTTTGTGAGGTGCAAAATCAGGCTGGACATCCATACAGCATCCCCTTAACGTGACGGGCAACAGGCGCGTGAAACGCCGGAACGGTTAGGGGTAACAGGAGGCAGGGTGGATACCAGTCTGGTTTACGGTATAGGTGGGGTAGTTATCGGCATGCTGCTGGGGTGGCTGATTGCCAGCCTGCGCGCGCAGCAGACCGGTGCGCAGCATGAAACCGAGCTGCGCTTGCTGGAGCAGGCGCTGCAACAGGCGCAGCAGGAGGCGGCTGCCCGGCAGGAAACGCTGCAGCGCCAGGAACAGCAGATGCGCCAGGGCGAGCTGGAGCTGCGCAATTTGCACAGCCAGTTGGCCGCCGCGCACGAAAAGCTGCAGCAGCTGAACCACTGGCGCAACGAGTGCGAGTTGCTCAATCAGGAGCTGCGCGCCCAGCGCGAGGTCAACAGCGCGCAGGAAGCCGAGCTGCGCGAGGTCACCATCCGGCTGGAGGAGACCCGCATGGCGGCGGAAGAGAAACAGCGCCTGCTGATCAACAGCGAACAGCGCCTCACCACTCAGTTCGAGAACCTGGCCAACCGCATATTCGAACACAGCGGGCGCAAGGTGGACGAGCAGAACCAGCAAAGCCTGGATCGCCTGCTGTTGCCGCTGCGCGAACAGCTGGACGGTTTCCGCCGGCAGGTGCAGGACAGCTTTGGCCAGGAAGCGCGCGAACGCCATACGCTGACGCACGAAATACGTAATCTGCAGCAGCTCAATGCGCAGATGGCGCGCGAAGCCATCAACCTGACCAAGGCGCTGAAAGGCGACAACAAAACCCAGGGCAACTGGGGCGAGGTGGTGCTGAGCCGGGTGCTGGAAGCCTCGGGCCTGCGCGAAGGGCACGAGTATGAAACCCAGGTCAACGTGCGGGTGGATCACCAGAGCCGCATGCAGCCAGACGTTATCGTCCGGCTGCCGCAGGGCAAGGACGTCGTGATCGACGCCAAGATGTCCTTGATCGCCTATGAGCGCTATTTCAACGGCGAAGACGAGGCGGAGCGTGAGGCGGCGCTGAACGAGCATATCGCCTCGCTGCGCGGCCATATCCGGCTGCTGGGGCGCAAAGACTACCAGCAGTTGCCCGGCCTGCGTTCGCTGGATTACGTGCTGATGTTCATTCCGGTCGAGCCGGCCTTCCTGCTGGCGATCGACCGCGAGCCAGAATTGATCGGCGAAGCGCTCAAACACAACATTATGCTGGTCAGCCCGACCACGCTGCTGGTGGCGCTGCGCACCATCACCAACCTGTGGCGCTATGAGCACCAGAGCCAAAATGCGCAGCGCATCGCCGACCGGGCGGCGCGATTGTACGACAAGATGCGGCTGTTCGTGGACGACATGTCCGCGCTGGGGCAGAGCCTGGACAAGGCGCAGGGCAGTTATCGCCAGGCAATGAACAAACTGAGCGAAGGCCGTGGTAATCTTATCGGCCAGACCGAGGGCTTCCGCGCGCTGGGGGTTGAGGTGAAGCGGCCGATCAATCCGTTGCTGGCTCAGCAGGCCGGCGCGCAGCAGGACGAAGAAACAGAGGAAACGGCGGGCGACGACGAGAGCGGCGCGCTGCCGCAGGCGGAGCAGGATGACGATCCCGCCGGGGAACCGGGCTTTGTTTCGCACGGCTGAACGCCGCTGCGAGGTGGGGTATTCCGTGGGGTTCTGGTACAATCAACCACACAAAATTGACTGAATAGCAGGCAGGACAATGGCAGATCAACCGCAGGAAACCACCGACTTCGGTTTTCGCACCGTCGCGAGAGACGAAAAACAGGCCATGGTGGCGGACGTTTTTCATTCGGTAGCGGCCAAGTATGACGTGATGAACGACCTGATGTCGTTCGGCATTCACCGCATCTGGAAACGCTTCACCATTGACTGCAGCGGCGTGCGCCGCGGGCAGCGCGTGCTGGATCTGGCCGGCGGCACCGGCGATCTGGCCGCCAAGTTCTCCCGCATGGTCGGCGAGCAGGGGCAGGTGGTGCTGGCGGATATCAACGATTCCATGCTGAAGATGGGGCGCGAAAAGCTGCGCGATCGCGGCATCGTCGGCAACATCAGCTATGTGCAGGCCAACGCCGAAGCATTGCCGTTCCCCGATAACTATTTTGATTGCATCACCATTTCCTTCGGCCTGCGCAACGTGACCGACAAGGACAAGGCGCTGCGTTCGATGTTCCGCGTGCTGAAGCCGGGCGGCCGCCTGTTGGTGCTGGAGTTCTCCAAGCCGCTGCTGGCGCCGCTGAGCAAAGCCTACGACGCCTATTCTTTCCACGTGCTGCCAAAGATAGGCGAGCTGGTGGTGAAAGATCCGGACAGCTACCGCTATCTGGCCGAGTCGATCCGCATGCACCCCGATCAGGAAACCCTGAAGGGCATGATGGGCAACGCAGGCTTTGATAACGTGACCTATTTCAACCTGACCGGCGGCATTGTGGCCCTGCACCGGGGCTTCAAGTTCTGATATGAATATGCCGATGCTGTTTACCCCGCTGTTGACCGGCGCGCTGGAAACCTCGCTGAACAGCCTGTTGTTCCGCGATCGCAGCATGAAAGCCGCCCGGCAACGCCTGGCGGGCAAGGTGCTGCGTATCGAACTGGAAGAGCTGGCCGCGCCGCTGGTGCTGGTATTCAGCGAACTGCGGGTGGACGTGCTGGGGCAGTCTGAAGACAGCGCCGATTGCAAGGTGCGCAGCCGCATCCCGGCGCTGCTCAAGCTGCGCGATCGCCAGCAGCTGCCGGTGCTGATGCGCAGCGGCGAGCTGACGGTGGAAGGCGACATCCAGGTGGTGCAGCAGTTGGTCGGGTTGCTCGATCTGGCGGAGTGGGATCCGGCTGAATGGCTGGCGCCCTACGTTGGCGACATCGCCGCTCAGGGGATTACTCAGGCGCTGGGCAAAGGCGCCGGGCTGTTGAAGGCCGGTTTGCTGCGTCGGCAGCATGATATGGCGGAAACCCTGACCGAAGAGTGGCGCCTGGCGCCGGGGCCGTTGGAAGTGGTGTGGTTCAACGAGGAAGTTGACGCCGTCACCCGCAGCGCGCAAGCGTTGATCGCCCGCATGGACAAGTTGGAGGGCAAGCGATGACCCCTGGCGAACTACGCCGCCTGTATTTTATCGTCCGCGTTTTTCTCAGTTATGGCCTGGATGAACTGATCCCTAAAATGCGTCTGACGCTGCCGCTGCGGTTTGGCCGCCGGCTGCTTTTCTGGATGCCGAACCGCCACAAGGATAAACCCTTGGGCGAGCGCCTGCGGCTGGCGCTGCAGGAGTTGGGCCCGGTGTGGATCAAGTTTGGCCAGATGATGTCGACCCGCCGCGATCTGTTCCCACCGCACATTGCCGATCAGCTGACGCTGCTGCAGGATCGGGTGGCGCCTTTTGACGGCGCCCTGGCGCGCAAGCATATCGAACTGGCGATGGGCGGCCCGCTGGAGACCTGGTTCGACGATTTTGACCAGCAGGCGCTGGCATCCGCCTCCATTGCGCAGGTGCACACCGCCCGGCTGAAAACCACCGGGCAGGAAGTGGTGCTGAAGGTGATTCGGCCGGATATCGGGCCGATCATCAAGGCCGACGTGCGGCTGATGTACCGCCTGGCAGGCTGGGTGCCTATGCTGATGCCGGACGGCCGCCGGCTGCGCCCGCGTGAAGTGGTACGCGAGTACGAGAAGACCCTGCTGGACGAGCTGAATCTGCTGCGCGAGGCGGCCAACGCCATCCAGCTGCGGCGCAATTTTGAAGACAGCCCGATGCTGTACGTGCCGGAAGTTTATTCCGATTACTGCCGCGAAAGCGTGTTGGTGATGGAAAGGATCTACGGTATTCCGGTTTCGGACATCGCCACGCTGGAGCGGCAGGGTACCAACATGAAGCTGTTGGCGGAGCGCGGCGTTCAGGTGTTCTTTACCCAGGTATTCCGCGACAGCTTCTTCCATGCGGACATGCATCCCGGTAATATTTTCGTCAGCTACGAGCACCCTGAAGATCCCTGCTACATCGGCATCGACTGCGGTATCGTCGGCTCGCTGAACAAGGACGACAAACGCTATCTGGCGGAAAACTTCATCGCCTTCTTCAACCGCGATTACCGCAAGGTGGCGGAGCTGCACGTAGATTCCGGCTGGGTGCCGCGCGACACCAACGTGGAAGATTTCGAGTTTGCCATCCGCACCGTTTGCGAGCCGATTTTCGAGAAGCCATTGGCGGAGATTTCGTTCGGCAACGTGCTGTTGAACCTGTTCAATACGGCGCGCCGCTTCAATATGGAAGTGCAGCCGCAACTGGTGTTATTGCAGAAGACCTTGCTGTATGTTGAAGGTCTGGGCCGGCAGCTCTACCCGCAGCTGGATCTGTGGACCACCGCCAAGCCGTTCCTCGAGAGCTGGCTGCGCGATCAGGTCGGCATCCCGGCGGTGATCCGCGCGCTGAAAGAAAAAGCGCCGTTCTGGGCGGAAAAGCTGCCCGAATTGCCGGAATTATTTTACGACAGCCTGCAGCAGCATAAACTGCTGCAACAAAGCGTTGATAAGCTGACTGGCCAGATGCAGGCACAGCGGGTGCGCCAGGGGCAATCGCGCTATTTGTTCGGCGTTGGCGCTACACTGTTAGTAAGCGGCACGCTGCTGTTGCTGGGGCAGGTCGAGGTGTTCCCGGCCTGGATGATGGCCGCCGGCATCGTCTGCTGGGTGATTGGCTGGAAGCGAACCACCTGAATTGACACGAAACTCTGGCAAAGCCTGCCCTATAATACGGCTGGCTTTAAAATACCCTTTTAAAATTAGAGGTAATTGGAATGGGCGGTATTAGTATTACGCAATTGTTGATCATCGCGGTGATCGTGGTGCTGCTGTTCGGTACCAAAAAGCTCCGTACGCTGGGCTCCGATCTCGGTGCATCCATCAAGGGTTTCAAAAAGGCGATCGGCGACGAAACGCCACCGCCGGCCAACACGGCTGAAAAAAGCAGCCTGGACGACGCTGACTTCGCGGCCAAGCCTATTACTGATAAGCAGCCGGAAGTAAAAACGGAAGAGTCGAAGAACAAAGAGCAGGTATAAACCGTGTTTGACATTGGGTTTAGTGAGCTGCTGTTGGTGCTGGTTATCGGCCTGGTGGTCCTTGGGCCGGAACGGTTGCCGGTAGCGGTCAGAACAGTTTCGGGCTGGATCCGCGCGCTGCGTTCGCTGGCGGCTTCGGTCCAGCACGAGCTTTCGCAGGAGCTGAAGCTGCAAGAGCTGCAGGACAGCCTGAAAAAAGCCGAGCAGGCCGGGTTGCAGAATTTGACGCCGGAGCTGAAGGCGTCGATGGATGAGCTGAAAGAAGCGGCGGCGTCGCTGAAGCGCACTTATCAGGGCGAGAAAGACGAGCTGGCGAACACCATCCATAACCCGCTGGTTACCGATCCGGAAGCCATCCACGACGGTGTAACGCCGGCTGAAGCGGCGACCACCGCCACTGCGCCGGCTGCCGCGCCTAAACCGGCGCCGGAAACCCAGCCCACGGCGGCTTTGCCGCAGGCGGACACACCGGCGGCCAACGCGCCGGCTGCTGTCGTTGCCGAAGCGGCTCCTGAACCCGTTGCGGATAAAACCCCCGCGTCTCACCAACCTAGTGGCGATCGTTAAAACATGGCTGTTGAAGATACCCAACCCCTTATCAGTCATCTGATAGAACTGCGTAAGCGGTTGTTAAACTCGATTATCAGCGTGCTGGTGATCTTCCTGGTGCTGGTCTATTTCGCCAACGATATCTATCAATTGGTTTCTGCGCCGCTGATCAAACAGCTGCCCGCCGGGGCGAGCATGATCGCCACCGACGTGGCGTCACCGTTCTTTACGCCAATCAAACTGACCATGATCGTCTCGGTGTTCGTTTCGGCGCCGGTGATCCTGTATCAGGTTTGGTCCTTCATCGCCCCGGCGTTGTATAAACATGAACGCCGGCTGATGATGCCCCTGCTGGTTTCCAGCAGCCTGCTGTTTTATCTCGGCATGGCCTTCGCCTACTTTGTCGTGTTCCCGCTGGCCTTTGGTTTCTTTGCCAAAACTGCGCCGGCAGGGGTGATGATCGCCACCGACATCAATAACTATCTCGATTTCGTCATGGCGCTGTTTATGGCGTTCGGCGTGGCTTTCGAGGTGCCGGTGGCCATTATCCTGCTGTGCTGGAGCGGCGTGACCTCGCCGGAGGATCTGAAGAAAAAGCGGCCTTACGTGCTGGTTGGCGCCTTTGTGGTCGGCATGCTGCTCACGCCGCCGGACGTGTTTTCACAAACCCTGCTGGCGATACCTATGTACCTGTTGTTCGAGGTTGGGGTGTTCTTCGCCCGCTTCTATACCGGTAAACGTCGTCCGCAACCGGAAGAAGAAGACGAGGGTGACGAACCCCCGGCAGCCTAATCTGCGTTTTGTTTCTGAGCCGCCCGTTGGGCGGCTTTTGCTTTGGGAAAAACCATGTTTGATATCGGCGTGAATCTCACCAGCCCGCAGTTTGCCAAAGACCAGCAGCAGGTGGTGGCGCGCGCTCGTGCCGCCGGCGTGACCGGGCTGCTGATCACCGGCACCGATCTGCAGGAGAGCCGCGCGGCCAGTGAGTTGGCTCAGCAGGATGGCGGCTATTGTTGGTCAACCGCCGGCGTGCACCCCCATTATGCCAGCGGCTGGGATGACGAGGCGGCAGGGCAGATTTATGCGCTGGCCGCGCGCCCCGAGGTGGTGGCGATCGGCGAATGCGGGCTGGATTTCAACCGCAACTTCTCTACGCCCGCGCAGCAAGAGGCGGCGTTCAGCGCGCAACTGGCGCTGGCGGCGGAGCTGGCGATGCCGGTTTTCCTGCATTGCCGCGAGGCACACGCACGTTTTGCCGCGCTGCTCGCGCCCTGGTTGGATAAACTGCCCGCGGCCGTGGTGCACTGCTTCACCGGCACCGCCGAAGAATTAAAGAGCTGCCTGTCGCTGGGCCTGTCGATCGGTATTACCGGTTGGGTCTGTGATGAGCGGCGTGGCCTGGAACTGCGCGCCTTGCTGCCGCAGATCCCGGCGGAGCGTTTGTTGCTGGAAACTGACGCCCCCTATCTGTTGCCCCGGGATTTACACCCTAAACCTGCATCTCGCCGCAACGAACCCTGTTTTCTGCCCCATATCCTGCGCCAGGTGGCTGCCTGGCGCCAGGAAGATCCTGAATGGCTGGGGCAAAAAACCGATGAGAACGCCCGCCGGCTATTCCGGCTGGTCTGAGCTAGGAGAAAACTATGAGCTATGCATTTCCGGGCACCTTCCCTGGTCGCCGTATGCGCCGCGTGCGCCGTCATGACTTCAGCCGCCGGCTGGTCGCCGAGAATCAGCTGACGGTCAACGACCTGATTTATCCGGTATTCGTCATGGAAGGCAGCAACCGTCAGGAAGAGGTTTCCTCGATGCCCGGCGTATCGCGCATGTCTATCGATCTGTTGATCAAGGAAGCGGAAGCCATCGCCAAGCTTGGCGTGCCGGTGATCTCCCTGTTCCCGGTTATCGAGCCGGGCCTGAAGTCGCTGCATGCGGAAGAAGCCTACAACCCGGACGGCCTGGTGCAGCGCACGGTGCGTGCGTTGAAAGACGCGGTACCGGAACTGGGTATCCTCACCGACGTGGCGCTCGATCCCTATACCACCCACGGGCAAGACGGGGTGATCGATGAACAAGGTTATGTGATCAACGACGTCACCAAGGATATCCTGGTGCGTCAGGCGCTGTCCCATGCCGAAGCCGGCGCGGAAATCGTGGCGCCAAGCGACATGATGGACGGCCGTATCGGTGCGATCCGCGATCGCCTGGAGCTGCAGGGCCTGGTGAATACCCAAATCATGGCTTACTCCGCCAAATATGCCTCTTGCTACTACGGCCCGTTCCGCGACGCGCTGGGGTCCAGCGGCAACCTGAAGGGCGGCAACAAGAAAACCTACCAGATGGATCCGGCCAACAGCGACGAAGCGTTGCAAGAGATTGCGCAGGATCTGCAGGAAGGGGCGGATATGGTGATGGTGAAACCGGGTATGCCGTATCTGGACGTAGTGCGCCGGGTGAAAGACACCTTTGGGGTACCAACCTTTGCCTATCAGGTGTCCGGCGAATACGCCATGCACATGGCAGCGATTCAAAACGGTTGGCTGCAGGAGCAACCGGCGGTGATGGAATCGCTGATGTGCTTCAAGCGCGCCGGCGCCGACGGCGTGCTGACCTACTTCGCCAAGCGTGTGGCCCAGTGGCTGCATGACGACGCGATGCGGCGTTAATTCGCCGATAAAGAAAGGCGCCCGCGGGCGCCTTTTTGCATTACAGCTTCTGGAACTGCCGGTTGTCCAGGCTTTGGCTGATCTGTTTGTTGATCAGGTTCAGCAGCAACATCGAACGCGCTTCGCCGTCCGGCTCGGTATAGATAGCCTGCAGCCCTTCGAATACGCCGTCGACGATCAGCACGGTATCCCCCGGTTGTGGGGTTTCCGGATCGACGTAAGTTTCGCTGGCGTGAGCCTGCAGCTCTTCGATTACCTTATGCGGGATGGTGGTCGGCAACGAACCGAAGCGCACAAAGTGGCTGACGCCCCGGGTGGCGCTGATGGTGGTGGTGTGAATGCGCTCCGGATCGAACTGCACGAACAGGTAGTTGGGGAACAGGGGTTCGCTGACCGCAAGGCGTTTGCCGCGCACGATTTTTTCCAGCGTGATGATCGGGCTGAGGCAGTTGACTTCCTGCCGCTCCAGATGTTCCTGCGCCCGTAACATCTGGCCGCGTTTGCAATAAAGTAAGTACCAGGATTCCATAATTTCACATGCCTTTCTGTCAGCCGGTAAGCATATCAAAAGCTATTACGGATACATAGTGATGCGGCTTTCAGCTTGTAACTGGGGCTATCTCCATGAATAGTTGGCTATTAGCGGAGGGTCACACACTTATCCGCCCGGCTCGGGTATAACAGGGGGCTAAAAATTTGCTGCCGTCACAGTATGGCAAGGCCCATCGCCGCCGGATGTGACGCTATTCATCGTTTTTGATTGAGGGGGTGAAATGGAGTTATTTCTGTTGAGCAACGGCAAGCTGTCCGGCGAAGCCGAACTGCTGGGATATGCCAAAAGCCAGCTGCTGGCGATGATTGAGCGCCGCGGCGTCAAATCCGCGGTATTTATCCCTTACGCCATGCTCCGCAATGACTACGACCAGCGTGCGCAGGAGCTGGCGCAGACCTTGGGCATTGAGGTCACCAGCATTCACCGCGCGGCCTCTCCGGCGGCGGCGATCGCCGAAGCAGAATGCATTTTGGTTAGCGGCGGCAATACCTGGATGCTGAACCAGGCGCTGCATGAGCAAGGGCTGATTGTGCCGATCCAACGTGCGGTGCGTGAGCGCAGCGTACCCTACGTCGGCTGGAGCGCCGGCTGCAACGTGGCGACGCCGAGCATTCGCACCACCAATGATATGCCGGTGCGTTGCAGCGTGGTGCTCTCGGCGCTGGGGCTGTTCCCGGTGCAGATTAATCCGCACTATATCGACGCCCACATCAGCGGCCACATGGGGGAAACCCGCGACGAGCGCCTGGCGGAGTTCTGTGTGGTCAACCCGAGCGAGTCGGTGGTGGCGTTGCGCGAAGGCAGCCTGCTGCACGTCGAAGGCGATGAGCTGCGTTATTTCAGCGCCAGGCAGCAGGGCTTCAAGGTTTTCCGCCACGGCGAAGAGATCCGCGAATATCAGGATACGCGCGCCCTGGCTTCGCTGGTGCCTTTTATCTGCCGCTGAGGGCCGCCCGTATTGGGCGGCGTTTAACAAAATTGCAGCAACAAGCGTGAAGAGGGCTTATAATGCCCTCCTCACTGGCCGTTATAATGATCAGCATGAAATACCGTGACTTACGCGATTTCCTCTCGTTGCTGGAAAAGAGAGGGGAACTAAAACGCATCAGCCAGCCGATTGATCCTTATCTGGAAATGACAGAAATTGCCGATCGCACCCTGCGTGCGGGCGGCCCGGCGCTGCTGTTCGAAAACCCGAAAGGCTACGACATGCCGGTGCTGTGCAACCTGTTCGGCACCGCCAATCGCGTGGCGATGGGCATGGGGCAGGAAGACGTCAGCGCGCTGCGTGAAGTCGGCAAGCTGCTGGCGTTCCTCAAAGAGCCTGAGCCGCCAAAGGGTTTCCGCGATCTGTTCGACAAGATGCCGAAGTTCAAGCAAGTGCTGAATATGCCGACCAAGGTGCTGGGCTCCGCGCCGTGCCAGGAGCAGGTGTGGCAGGGCGATGACGTCGATCTCAGCCGTATTCCGGTGATGCATTGCTGGCCGGAAGACGCAGCGCCGCTGATCACCTGGGGGCTGACGGTAACCCGCGGGCCGCACAAAGAACGGCAGAACCTGGGCATTTACCGCCAGCAGGTGCTGGGCAAAAATAAAGTGATCATGCGTTGGCTGTCGCATCGCGGCGGCGCGCTGGATTACCAGGAATGGTGCCAGGCGCACCCCGGCGAACGTTTCCCGGTGGCGGTAGCGCTGGGCGCCGATCCCGCCACTATTCTCGGCGCGGTCACGCCGGTGCCGGATACCCTCTCCGAATACGCCTTCGCCGGGCTGCTGCGCGGCAACAAAACCGAAGTGGTCAAATGCCTGTCCAACGATCTGGAAGTGCCCGCCAGCGCGGAGATCGTGCTGGAAGGCTACATCGAGCCGGGGGAAATGGCGCCGGAAGGCCCGTATGGCGATCACACCGGGTATTACAACGAGATCGACAGCTTCCCGGTGTTCACCGTCACCCACATTACCCAGCGTCGCAATGCCATCTATCACTCGACCTATACCGGCCGTCCACCAGACGAACCGGCGATTTTGGGCGTGGCGCTGAACGAAGTGTTTGTGCCGATCCTGCAGAAGCAGTTCCCGGAAATCGTTGATTTCTATCTGCCGCCAGAGGGCTGTTCCTACCGCCTGGCGGTGGTGACCATCAAAAAGCAGTATGCCGGCCACGCCAAGCGGGTGATGATGGGCGTTTGGTCGTTCCTGCGCCAGTTTATGTACACCAAATTTGTTATTGTCTGTGACGACGACGTCAACGCGCGTGACTGGAATGATGTGATCTGGGCGATTACCACCCGAATGGATCCGGCAAGGGATACCGTTTTGGTGGAGAATACGCCGATCGACTATTTGGACTTCGCCTCGCCGGTTTCCGGGCTGGGTTCGAAGATGGGGCTGGACGCCACCAATAAATGGCCGGGTGAAACCGAGCGCGAATGGGGCCGTCCGATTCAGATGGATGAAAAGGTGCGTGCGCGCGTCGACGAAATCTGGGATGAGCTCGCAATCTTCAGTGACAGGGAACCGACGCTCTAACGTCAGGCTCTGTTCTCAGTTTTGCATTGATGACCCGACAGAGGGAACGCATGACAATATTGAGCTGTAAAGTGACCTCGGTAGAGGCCATTACCGATACGGTTTATCGGGTACGTTTGGTGCCAGAAGCACCGTTTTCGTTTAGGGCAGGGCAATACCTGATGGTCGTGATGGATGAGCGCGACAAACGCCCATTCTCGCTGGCATCTACGCCGACGCAGCAGGACTACATCGAGCTGCACATCGGCGCCTCGGAACTGAATCTGTACGCTATGGCGGTGATGGATCGCATTCTGAAAGAGCAGGCGATCACCGTGGATATTCCGCACGGCGACGCCTGGCTGCGCGAAGAGGGCAGCCGCCCGTTGGTACTGATCGCCGGCGGTACCGGCTTCTCCTATGCGCGTTCGATCTTGCTGACCGCGCTGGAGCAGCAGCCGGATCGCGACATCTCCATCTACTGGGGCGGGCGCGAGCTCAAGCACCTGTACGATCTGAGCGAGCTGGAAGCGCTGTCGCTGCAGCACCCGAACCTGAAGGTGATCCCTGTGGTGGAGCAGCCGGAAGACGAATGGCGCGGCCGCAGCGGCACCGTGCTCAGCGCGGTACTGCAGGATTTCGGCACCCTGGCGGAGCACGATATCTACATTGCCGGCCGTTTCGAGATGGCGAAAATCGCCCGCGAACGTTTCTGCGCCGAACGCGGCGCGCAGGAAGCGCATATGTTTGGCGACGCTTTCTCGTTTATCTGACAGGCGAGAGACGCGATAAAAACGGGGCGGCCAGTGGTCGCCCCGTTTTTATTGGCGCACCGGCGAATGGCGGGCATAAAAAAACCCGCCCCTGACAGGCGGGAAGTACGGCAACTAAACTTGTCGGGATGCTGCGGTTTAAAGGGTTACGCAGTCATCCCAAGATAGACACAGCTAAACGCGTTCAAACACGGTGGCGATGCCCTGACCCAGGCCGATGCACATGGTCGCCAGGCCGAACTGCACGTCGCGGCGTTCCATGTTGTTCAGCAAAGTGGTCGAGATGCGCGAACCGGAACAGCCCAACGGGTGGCCAAGCGCGATGGCGCCGCCGTTCAGGTTGATCTTGTCGTCGAGGCTGTCCATCAGCCCTAAATCCTTGATGCAAGGCAGAGCCTGGGCGGCAAAGGCTTCGTTCAGTTCGAACAGATCGATATCCTGCACGCTCAGGCTGGCGCGCTTCAGCGCCAGCTTGCTGGCCGGCACCGGGCCGTAACCCATGATGGAAGGATCGCAGCCGACTACCGCCATCGAACGGATGCGCGCGCGCGCTTTCAGACCCAGCGCTTTTGCACGTGATTCGCTCATCAGCAGCATGGCGGAAGCGCCGTCCGACAGCGCCGAAGAGGTGCCGGCGGTGACGGTGCCGTTGACCGGGTCGAACGCCGGGCGCAGCGCGGCCAGGCTTTCAACGGTAGTTTCCGGGCGGATCACTTCGTCGAAGTCATAACGGGTCAGCACGCCGTCGGCGTCGTGGCCGCTGGTCGGGATGATTTCGTTTTTGAAGTAGCCGGCTAGGGTGGCGGCGTGCGCGCGCTGGTGTGAACGGGCGGCGAACTCATCCTGCATCTGGCGGCTGATGTTGTGCATCTTGGCCAGCATCTCGGCGGTCAGGCCCATCATGCCGGCAGCCTTGGCCACGCTGCGGCTCAGGCCCGGGTGGAAATCCACCCCGTGATTCATCGGCACATGGCCCATATGTTCAACGCCGCCGATCAGGCTCACCTGCGCGTCGCCGACCATAATGGCGCGCGCCGCGTCGTGCAGCGCCTGCATCGAAGAACCGCACAGGCGGTTGACGGTTACCGCCGGCACCCGGTGCGGGATCTCGGCCAGCAGCGCCGCGTTGCGGGCGATGTTGAAGCCCTGCTCCAGCGTTTGCTGCACGCAGCCCCAGTAAATGTCATCAATCTCGGCGGCATCCAGCGCCGGGTTGCGGCTCAGCACCGCGCGCATCAGGTGGGCGGAAAGATCTTCAGCGCGTACCTGGCGGAAGGCGCCGCCTTTGGAGCGGCCCATCGGCGTGCGTACGGCATCAACAATAACTACGTTTTCCATCTTTATGACCTCATGCCGGTTGGCGAGTGGCGACGTCGGACAACGGCGCGGCTACCGGGTAGTAGCTTTCGTTACGTTCGGCTTTGGCGCGCAGGCCGGCCGGCACCTGATACAGGGCGCCAAGGTGCGCGTAACGCTGGGCCAGCTCAACATAGTTGGCGGTGCCGAGCGTATCCAGGTAGCGGAACGCGCCGCCGTGGAACGGCGGGAAGCCGATGCCGTAGACCAGCGCCATATCGGCTTCCGCCGGGCTGGCGATGATGTTTTCTTCCAGGCAACGCACCACTTCGTTGATCATCGGGATCATCATGCGGGCGATGATCTCTTCGTCGCTGATGGTCTGGCGCGGCTGGCTGACTGCGGCCAGCAGCGCGTCGGTCTGCTCGTCGTTGTCTTTGCGCGGCTTGCCTTTGCTGTCCTGGCTGTAGCGGTAGAAGCCCAGCTGGTTCTTCTGGCCGAAGCGTTGGTTGTCGAACATCACGTCAATGGCGTCGCGGTAGTCTTTGCTCATGCGATCCGGGAAACCGGCCGCCATCACCGCCTGCGCGTGGTGCGCGGTATCGATGCCCACCACGTCGAGCAGGTAGGCCGGCCCCATTGGCCAACCGAACTGCTTTTCCATCACTTTGTCGATCTGGCGGAAATCGGCGCCATCGCGCAGCAGCAGGCTGAAGCCGGCGAAGTAAGGGAACAGCACGCGGTTGACGAAGAAGCCCGGGCAGTCGTTCACCACGATAGGCGTCTTGCCCATGCGGCTGGCGTAGGCCACGACCGCAGCGATGGTGCTGTCGCTGGTTTGCTCGCCGCGGATGATTTCCACCAACGGCATGCGGTGCACCGGGTTAAAGAAGTGCATACCGCAGAAGTTCTGCGGGCGTTTCAACGCTTTTGCCAGGTGATTAATCGGAATGGTCGAGGTGTTTGACGCCAGAACGGTATCTTCACCGATCAGATTTTCCACCTCGGACAGCACGGCGGCCTTCACCTTCGGGTTTTCCACCACCGCTTCGACGATCACCTGAGCGCGCTCGATGCCGGCGTAGTCCAGCGTCGGTTGAATGGTCGACAGCACCTGCGCCATTTTCAGGCCGTCCAGCTTGCCGCGTTCCAGCTGCTTGTTGAGCAGCTTGGCGGCTTCGTTCATGCCCAGCGCCAGCGATTTGTCGCTGATGTCTTTCATGATCACCGGCACGCCCTTCAGCGCGGACTGATAGGCGATGCCGCCGCCCATAATGCCGGCGCCCAGCACGGCGGCCTGTTTCGGCGCTTCAGCGTTTTTCGCCAGCTTTTTCGCCTGGCCCTTCACAAACTGATCGTTGAGGAAGATGCCGACCAGCGCGCGCGCTTCGTTGGAGCGGGCCAAAGGCACGAAGCTGGCGGTTTCCAGCTTCAGCGCTTCGTCGCGGCCCAGTTTGGCGGCGGCTTCGATGGTTTTCACCGCGGTCATCGGCGCCGGATAATGTTTGCCGGCGGTTTGCAGCACCATGCCTTTGGCGGTGGTGAAGCTCATCGCCGCTTCTATTGGGCTGAGTTTCAGCGGTTCCAGCTTTGGCTGGCGGGCGGCGCGCCAGTCCAGCTTGCCGTCGATCGCCTGCTGCAGAATTTTCAGCGCGGCGTCGGCCAGCTTTTCCGGTGCGACAATCGCATCCACCAGGCCGACCTTCAGCGCGTCTTTGGCGCTGACGTCTTTACCGGCGGCGATGATCTCCAGCGCGCTGTCGTTGCCCAGCAGGCGCGGCAGACGCACTGAACCGCCAAAGCCCGGCATGATGCCCAGCTTGGTTTCCGGCAGGCCGATGCGCGCGTCAGGGGAGGCGATGCGGAAATCGGTCGCCAGAACGCATTCACAGCCGCCGCCGAGCGCGTAGCCGTTAATCGCCGAAATGGTCGGCACCGGCAAATCTTCCAGCCGATTAAAGACCGAGTTGGCAAAGGCCAGCCATTCCAGCAGTTTTTCAGCCGGGGCGGCAAACAGTGAGAGGAATTCGGTGATATCGGCGCCGACGATAAATGCGGCTTTGCTGGAGCGCAGCAGCAACCCCTTCAGCTCGGTCTGCTTCTCCAGCACGTCGAGCGCTTCGCCCAGGCTGGCGACGGTGCTGGTATCCAGCTTGTTGACCGAGCCCGGTGCGTTGAACACCAGCTCGGCGATGCCGTTGTCGAGCCAGTGCAGTTGTAATGTTTCGCCTTGGTAGAGCATGTGTATCTCCTGAATCAGCGTTTGATCTGGTATGACCAGATGAAGAGGAGTGTGGTTTTTATGTTAACAATATGCAAATAAGAGATTGCGTTTTTGCTGGTCGGATCACATGTCGTAGTGTTAATTTTTTGATTCAAAACGAAGTTATATTTTATGTGCTATCGGCATTTGCCGGAATCAATCGCCCCACCTACACTGGCCCGACGCGCTTCATCACCTACACGGGGTTCAGGATGGCTAAGGCGGCATGTGTTAAGCAGAGTGGCGTATGGAGCATCCCCGCCAGGACGATGACGTTGGCGTGCCTGTTGGTGTTTATGGCGCAGATGGCGACCACGGTGTACCTGCCTTCCTTGCCGACGGTGATGCAAGAGCTGGCGATGAGCCGGCGCGCCACCGAGCTCTCCATTTCCCTCTTCGTGATTGGCGCCGCCGTGCCGGTGCTGTTTTGGGGCGCGGCGGCCGACCGCTTTGGCCGACGCCTGCCTTTGATCCTTTCTTTGACCCTGTTCATCGTTTGCAGCGCGCTGCTGGCCTTTTGCCATAATGGCGCCCAACTGCTGACGTTGCGTGCGTTGCAGGGCGTCGCCGCCGGCGGGGCGGCGATCATCGCGCGCATCATCGTGCGGGACAACTGGAGTGGCGACGAACTGGCGCGGCGGCTGTCGGTGCTGTCGATAGCCTTTATCACCGCGCTGGGCGGCGGACAGTTTATCGGCGGCCTGCTCAGCCAGTATTCGCACTGGCAAATGGGCTTCGTGCTGATGGGCCTGATCGGGCTGGCAATCCTATTGCTGATGACCACGCTGCCGCTGGAGGCCGGGCGTGCTGAGGGGCCGCGTCCGGCAATGGCGGCGACCTATTTCGCCATTCTGCGCCGCCCGGGGTTTTTCTGGCCGGCCTGCGTCGGCGGCCTGGGGTTCGCCGCCACGGTGACGCTGCAGGAAGTGAGCCCATTCGTAATGCAGCAGGGGTTTGGGCTCAATGCTACCGCCTTCGGCGCGCTGGGGCTGGTGATCGGCATTGCCTATTTCAGCGGCGCGATGGCGGTTAACCGCACCGTGGCGCGCTTCGGCGGCAAACGTCTGATGCTGGCGGGCAGTAGTATCGTCGCGCTGGCAACGGCGGCGATCGTGGTGCTGTGGTGGAGTGGCGTGCTGGTGAACCTTTCCGGCATGACGCTGTTTATCGCGCTCTACTGCCTGACGATTTTTGGCCAGGCGGTGCTGTTTCCCAACAGCATGGCGCTGGCCGTCAGCGATGCCAAGGAGTACGGTGCTTACGCGATGGCGCTGTGCGGTTTTCTGCAGCAATGTCTGGCAGGCGTCGCCGCCGCCGGCGCGGTGCTGCTCGAGCATCACGGGCTGTGGTCACTGACGATAGCGCTGCTCGGCCTGTTCGCCTGGCTGATTGTTAAGCTGCGGATGTAACGGCATTTGCATTGAATTGCGAACTGCTCCGCATGCCCAACGCTATGGGGGTTGGTGCGCCGGAGCGCTGTGTTAAGATGATTTTTTTCGTGCTAAGGCTATAAGGGAATTGTGATGGAAACGCTGGCTTCTTTGTATAACGACCACCTGGCAGAGCTACAAAAGCGCGCGCGCGAAGTGCTGGAGCGCAACAAGCTGGATGCGCTGCTGATCCACTCCGGCGAGCTGCAAAAGGTCTTTCTCGACGACCATAGCTATCCGTTCAAAGTGAACGTGAATTTTAAAGCCTGGGTGCCGGTAACGACGGTGCCGAACTGCTGGCTGTGGGTCGACGGCGTTAACAAACCGAAGCTGTGGTTCTATTCACCGATCGATTACTGGCACAGCGTGGAGCCGTTGCCGGACAGTTTCTGGAGCAAATCCTTCGAGATGATGCCGTTGGCCAACGCCGATGATATCGCTCAACAGCTTCCGGCGCAGCGCGAACGCGTGGGCTATATCGGTTATGCGCAGCAGCGTGCCCGCGATCTCGGCATTGCTTCGGAGAACGTCAACCCGAAAGCGGTGCTGAACTACCTCGATTTCCACCGTTCAATCAAGACCGGCTATGAGCTGGCTTGTATGCGCGAGGCACAGAAGACCGCCGTTATGGGCCACCGTGCGGCGCATGAAGCCTTCCTGTCCGGCATGAGCGAGTTCGATATCAACCTGGCTTACCTGACCGCCACCGGCCATCGCGATACCGACGTGCCTTACGGCAACATCGTCGCGCTGAACGAACACGCGGCGGTGCTGCACTACACCCAGCTGGATCACCAGCCGCCGGCCGAGTCGCTGAGCTTCCTGATCGACGCCGGTGCGGAATATAACGGCTATGCCGCCGATTTGACCCGCACCTACGCGGCGCAGAGCGGCAGCGCGTTCGCGCATCTGGTGCAAGATCTCAACGACGAACAGCTGGCGCTGATCGATACCGTCAAAGCCGGCGTACGTTACACCGATTATCACGTGCAGATGCATCAGCGTATCGCCAAGCTGCTCAAGAATCACAAGCTGGTCAATGACATCAGCGAAGAAGCGATGGTTGAACAGGGCATCACCACGCCGTTCCTGCCGCACGGGCTGGGCCATCCTTTGGGCCTGCAGGTGCATGACGCCGCTGGTTTTATGCAGGATGAGCAAGGTACGCATTTGGCGGCGCCGGCCAAATATCCCTTCCTGCGCTGCACCCGGATATTGCAGCCGGGTATGGTGCTGACTATCGAGCCGGGCCTGTACTTTATCGAGTCATTGCTGGCGCCGTGGCGCAGCGGCGAGTTCAGCCGGCACTTTGCCTGGGATCGCATCGATGCGCTGAAGCCTTACGGCGGTATTCGCATTGAGGACAATATCGTGATCCACGAGAAGCGTATCGAGAACATGACGCGCGATCTGAACCTGGCCTGATGCAGCCTTACCCGATACCGGCCGCTTCTATCAGCATCAGCGAAGAAATCAAGAAGAGCCGCTTTATCACCCTGCTGGCGCTGACCAGCGGGGTAGCGGCGGCGAAGGCGTTCATTCAGCAGGTGCGTGATGAGCACCCGGCGGCCCGGCATCATTGCTGGGCGTTCGTCGCCGGGGCACCGGACGATTCGCAGCAGCTGGGGTTCTCCGACGATGGCGAGCCTTCCGGCACCGCGGGCAAACCTATCCTCGCCCAGCTGATGGGCAGCGGCATCGGCGAGATCACCGCTGTGGTGGTGCGTTATTACGGCGGCATCAAGCTGGGTACCGGCGGCCTGGTGAAGGCCTATGGCAGCGGCGTGCAGCAGGCATTAAAACAGTTGCCCGTGGACTACAAGGTGCCGCAGGTCGAATATACTTTGCAGTGCGACTATGCACAGTTGGCGCTGGTGGAGAATCTGTTACAGCAAACTGAAGGCCGGATCCTGCAGGGCGAATATGGCGCTGCCGTCATGCTGCATCTGGCTTTGCCGGCAACCGGCGTTGAGCTGTTTGGGAATAAATTGCGTGATCTCAGTCGCGGTAATTTGCAATTAACCCCTATTTCGCAATAATTCCTCCCAACTGAATTGCTAAGGATCGTGCTGAAATGCATTTTCGCGCCATAACCCGTATCGTTGGTCTGCTGGTCATCCTGTTCTCCGGGACGATGTTTATTCCTGGTTTGGTGGCATTGATATACCGCGATGGGGCGGGGCGGGCGTTCAGCCAGACCTTCTTTGTGGCGGTGACCATAGGGTTGATGCTGTGGTGGCCCAACCGCAAGCAAAAGCATGAGCTGAAGCCGCGTGAAGGTTTTCTGATCGTGGTGCTGTTCTGGACCGTGTTGGGTAGCGTCGGGGCCTTGCCGTTCCTGTTCTCTGAGCGGCCAAACTTGTCGTTGACCGACGCCTTCTTTGAATCATTCTCCGGTCTGACCACGACGGGGGCCACCACGCTGGTGGGGCTGGACTCGCTGCCGAAAGCCATTCTGTTCTACCGCCAGATGCTACAGTGGATGGGCGGGATGGGGATCATCGTGTTGGCGGTAGCGATACTGCCTATCCTCGGGGTCGGCGGCATGCAGCTGTATCGGGCGGAAATGCCCGGCCCGCTGAAAGACAATAAAATGCGTCCGCGCATTGCCGAAACCGCCAAAACCCTGTGGCTGATCTATGTATTGCTGACCGTCGCCTGTGCGCTGGCGCTGTGGGGCGCCGGAATGTCGGTGTTCGATGCCATCGGCCACAGTTTCTCGACCATCGCCATCGGCGGTTTCTCCACGCACGATGCCAGCATCGGCTATTACGCCAGCCCGACCATCAACACCATCATTGCCGTCTTCCTGCTGATCTCCGGCTGTAACTACGGTTTGCATTTCGCATTGCTGAGCGGCCGCAGCCTGAAAGTCTACGGGCGCGATCCTGAATTCCGCATGTTCATCTTCGTGCAGCTGACGCTGGTGGTGGTGTGTACGCTGGTGCTCTGGGGGCACGGCGTCTATAAGAGCGGTATGGAAACGCTCAATCAGGCGTTCTTCCAGGTAGTATCGATGGCGACCACCGCCGGTTTTACCACCGACAGTATTTCCAAGTGGCCGCTGTTCCTGCCGATGTTGCTGCTGTGTTCCGCCTTTATCGGCGGCTGCGCCGGTTCTACCGGCGGCGGCCTGAAGGTTATCCGCATACTGTTACTTTATTTGCAGGGCTCGCGTGAGTTGAAAAGGCTGGTGCACCCGAATGCGGTTTACACCATCAAACTGGGTAACCGGGCGCTGCCGGAACGGATTTTGGAGGCGGTGTGGGGGTTCTTCTCCGCTTATGCGCTGGTGTTTATCGTCAGCATGCTGGCGATTATCGCCACCGGCGTCGACGATTTCTCCGCTTTCGCCGCCGTAACGGCGACGCTGAATAACCTCGGACCGGGGCTGGGCGTGGTGGCAGATAACTTTACCACCATGCCTGCGGCGGCCAAGTGGATCCTGGTGGTGACTATGCTGTTCGGGCGCCTGGAGGTCTTTACGCTGCTGGTCCTGTTCACGCCGACGTTCTGGCGTGAGTGATTCTGATATAAGGAGTAACGCCGTGAAGGCACTGATACTTTACTCAAGCCGCGACGGGCAGACACGTTCCATCGCTTCTTATATAGCAAGCAAACTGCAGGACCGGCGTTGTGACGTTATCGATCTGCTGCAGGCGGAGAACCTGGACCTCGGCCAGTACCAGCTGGTGATGATCGGTGCCTCCATACGCTATGGCCATTTCAACCCGGTATTGGATAAGTTCGTCAAGCGGCATGCCGATCGGTTAAACCACATGCCGAGTGCCTTCTTCGCCGTCAACCTGACAGCGCGCAAACCAGAGAAGCGTTCACCTCAGACCAACGCCTATACCCGCAAGTTTCTGTTGGCCTCACCCTGGCAGCCAAAACTCTGCGCGGTGTTTGCCGGCGCGCTGCGTTATCCGCGTTACCGCTGGTTCGACCGCGTCATGATTCAATTTATTATGCGTATGACCGGAGGCGAGACGGATACCAGTAAGGAAGTTGAGTACACAGATTGGCAGCAGGTCGACCGTTTCGCCCAGGAATTTAGCCAGCTTGCGTACGAAAAGTGACAGAAATGCTGGCTTGAGCAGCGTTTTGACGAAAAAAAACGCGCTTGAAAAGTTTTTTGCATTTAAGGGTTGCGGCCTTCGGAGAACTCCCTATAATGCGCCTCCACTGACCGGGAACAACGACTGACAAGCCGCCGGGTCAGCGAGATAAAGCGAAATAATCGCTTGACTCTCTGGGGTGAGAAGCGTAGTATACGCCACCTCGAGTTAACAAGCGAAAGCGGCTAACTCACTGCTCTTTAACAATTTATCAGACAATCTGTGTGGGCACTCCACAAGACGATATCCAGTACCTTCGGGTACGAAAAAATATCAAGTCTTGAAGAGTGACTAACTGAAGTAAAATTCATGCAGTAACCTTTGAGCATCGCTTCACGAGTTGAAGCAAATCAAGCTTTTAATTGAAGAGTTTGATCATGGCTCAGATTGAACGCTGGCGGCAGGCCTAACACATGCAAGTCGAGCGGTAGCACGGGGGAGCTTGCTCCCTGGGTGACGAGCGGCGGACGGGTGAGTAATGTCTGGGAAACTGCCTGATGGAGGGGGATAACTACTGGAAACGGTAGCTAATACCGCATAACGTCTACGGACCAAAGTGGGGGACCTTCGGGCCTCACGCCATCAGATGTGCCCAGATGGGATTAGCTAGTAGGTGGGGTAATGGCTCACCTAGGCGACGATCCCTAGCTGGTCTGAGAGGATGACCAGCCACACTGGAACTGAGACACGGTCCAGACTCCTACGGGAGGCAGCAGTGGGGAATATTGCACAATGGGCGCAAGCCTGATGCAGCCATGCCGCGTGTGTGAAGAAGGCCTTCGGGTTGTAAAGCACTTTCAGCGAGGAGGAAGGGCGATGTCTTAATACGGCATTGCATTGACGTTACTCGCAGAAGAAGCACCGGCTAACTCCGTGCCAGCAGCCGCGGTAATACGGAGGGTGCAAGCGTTAATCGGAATTACTGGGCGTAAAGCGCACGCAGGCGGTTTGTTAAGTCAGATGTGAAATCCCCGCGCTTAACGTGGGAACTGCATTTGAAACTGGCAAGCTAGAGTCTCGTAGAGGGGGGTAGAATTCCAGGTGTAGCGGTGAAATGCGTAGAGATCTGGAGGAATACCGGTGGCGAAGGCGGCCCCCTGGACGAAGACTGACGCTCAGGTGCGAAAGCGTGGGGAGCAAACAGGATTAGATACCCTGGTAGTCCACGCTGTAAACGATGTCGATTTGGAGGTTGTGCCCTTGAGGCGTGGCTTCCGGAGCTAACGCGTTAAATCGACCGCCTGGGGAGTACGGCCGCAAGGTTAAAACTCAAATGAATTGACGGGGGCCCGCACAAGCGGTGGAGCATGTGGTTTAATTCGATGCAACGCGAAGAACCTTACCTACTCTTGACATCCAGAGAACTTTCCAGAGATGGATTGGTGCCTTCGGGAACTCTGAGACAGGTGCTGCATGGCTGTCGTCAGCTCGTGTTGTGAAATGTTGGGTTAAGTCCCGCAACGAGCGCAACCCTTATCCTTTGTTGCCAGCGATTCGGTCGGGAACTCAAAGGAGACTGCCGGTGATAAACCGGAGGAAGGTGGGGATGACGTCAAGTCATCATGGCCCTTACGAGTAGGGCTACACACGTGCTACAATGGCGTATACAAAGAGAAGCGAACTTGCGAGAGTAAGCGGACCTCATAAAGTACGTCGTAGTCCGGATTGGAGTCTGCAACTCGACTCCATGAAGTCGGAATCGCTAGTAATCGTAGATCAGAATGCTACGGTGAATACGTTCCCGGGCCTTGTACACACCGCCCGTCACACCATGGGAGTGGGTTGCAAAAGAAGTAGGTAGCTTAACCTTCGGGAGGGCGCTTACCACTTTGTGATTCATGACTGGGGTGAAGTCGTAACAAGGTAACCGTAGGGGAACCTGCGGTTGGATCACCTCCTTACCTAATGATATTGATTCGAGTGAAGTGCTCACACAGATTGTCTGATAGAAAGTAACGAGCAAAGCGCTACCTGTTGATGTAATGAGTCTGCGACTCATGCTGATACGAGAAACGGTTAAACCCTGGTTTAATCGGATTTTGTGTCCCCATCGTCTAGAGGCCTAGGACACTGCCCTTTCACGGCTGTAACAGGGGTTCGAATCCCCTTGGGGACGCCATTCCGATAATGAGTGAAAGACATTATCACCGGTTATTCGTAACCTAAAATCTTAAAGATGACTCTTGCGAGTCGTGTTTAAGATATTGCTCTTTAACAATCTGGAACAAGCTGAAAATTGAAACATGACGGCTGAAATTTATCCCTCCGTAGAAGTACTGGGGTAAAGAGTAACCTGTCATAGAGTCTCTCAAATGTTTGCAGCACGAACGATGGAAACATCTTCGGGTTGTGAGGTTAAGTGACTAAGCGTACACGGTGGATGCCTAGGCAGTCAGAGGCGATGAAGGGCGTGCTAATCTGCGAAAAGCGTCGGTAAGGTGATATGAACCGTTATAACCGGCGATACCCGAATGGGGAAACCCAGTGCAATTCGTTGCACTATCGTTAAGTGAATACATAGCTTAACGAGGCGAACCGGGGGAACTGAAACATCTAAGTACCCCGAGGAAAAGAAATCAACCGAGATTCCCCCAGTAGCGGCGAGCGAACGGGGAGGAGCCCAGAACCTGAATCAGTTCTTGTGTTAGTGGAAGCGTCTGGAAAGTCGCGCAGTAAAGGGTGATAGCCCCGTACACTAAAATGCATTGACTGTGAGTTCGATGAGTAGGGCGGGACACGTGACATCCTGTCTGAATATGGGGGGACCATCCTCCAAGGCTAAATACTCCTGACTGACCGATAGTGAACCAGTACCGTGAGGGAAAGGCGAAAAGAACCCCGGCGAGGGGAGTGAAATAGAACCTGAAACCGTGTACGTACAAGCAGTGGGAGCACCTTCGTGGTGTGACTGCGTACCTTTTGTATAATGGGTCAGCGACTTATATTTTGTAGCAAGGTTAACCGTATAGGGGAGCCGTAGGGAAACCGAGTCTTAACTGGGCGATTAGTTGCAAGGTATAGACCCGAAACCCGGTGATCTAGCCATGGGCAGGTTGAAGGTTGGGTAACACTAACTGGAGGACCGAACCGACTAATGTTGAAAAATTAGCGGATGACTTGTGGCTGGGGGTGAAAGGCCAATCAAACCGGGAGATAGCTGGTTCTCCCCGAAAGCTATTTAGGTAGCGCCTCGTGAACTCATCTTCGGGGGTAGAGCACTGTTTCGGCTAGGGGGCCATCCCGGCTTACCAAACCGATGCAAACTCCGAATACCGAAGAATGTTATCACGGGAGACACACGGCGGGTGCTAACGTCCGTCGTGAAGAGGGAAACAACCCAGACCGCCAGCTAAGGTCCCAAAGTCATGGTTAAGTGGGAAACGATGTGGGAAGGCATAGACAGCCAGGATGTTGGCTTAGAAGCAGCCATCATTTAAAGAAAGCGTAATAGCTCACTGGTCGAGTCGGCCTGCGCGGAAGATGTAACGGGGCTAAACCATGCACCGAAGCTGCGGCAGCGACGCTTAGGCGTTGTTGGGTAGGGGAGCGTTCTGTAAGCCGTTGAAGGTGGCCTGTGAGGGTTGCTGGAGGTATCAGAAGTGCGAATGCTGACATAAGTAACGATAAAGCGGGTGAAAAGCCCGCTCGCCGGAAGACCAAGGGTTCCTGTCCAACGTTAATCGGGGCAGGGTGAGTCGACCCCTAAGGCGAGGCCGAAAGGCGTAGTCGATGGGAAACAGGTTAATATTCCTGTACTCGGTGTTACTGCGAAGGGGGGACGGAGAAGGCTAGGCTAGCCGGGCGACGGTTGTCCCGGTTTAAGCGTGTAGGGGGAGTGACCCGGTAAATCCGGTTGCTTATCAACCCTGAGGCGTGATGACGATGCACTACGGTGCAGAAGTAGTTGATGCCAAGCTTCCAGGAAAAGCCTCTAAGCATCAGGTAACACAGAATCGTACCCCAAACCGACACAGGTGGTCAGGTAGAGAATACCAAGGCGCTTGAGAGAACTCGGGTGAAGGAACTAGGCAAAATGGTGCCGTAACTTCGGGAGAAGGCACGCTGGCGCGTAGGTGAAGTCCCTTGCGGATGGAGCTGAAGCCAGTCGCAGATACCAGCTGGCTGCAACTGTTTAATAAAAACACAGCACTGTGCAAACACGAAAGTGGACGTATACGGTGTGACGCCTGCCCGGTGCTGGAAGGTTAATTGATGGGGTCAGCCGCAAGGCGAAGCTCTTGATCGAAGCCCCAGTAAACGGCGGCCGTAACTATAACGGTCCTAAGGTAGCGAAATTCCTTGTCGGGTAAGTTCCGACCTGCACGAATGGCGTAATGATGGCCAGGCTGTCTCCACCCGAGACTCAGTGAAATTGAACTCGCTGTGAAGATGCAGTGTACCCGCGGCAAGACGGAAAGACCCCGTGAACCTTTACTATAGCTTGACACTGAACATTGAGCCTTGATGTGTAGGATAGGTGGGAGGCTTTGAAGCGTGGACGCCAGTCTGCGTGGAGCCAACCTTGAAATACCACCCTTTAATGTTTGATGTTCTAACTCGGCCCCGTAATCCGGGGTGAGGACAGTGTCTGGTGGGTAGTTTGACTGGGGCGGTCTCCTCCCAAAGAGTAACGGAGGAGCACGAAGGTTAGCTAATCACGGTCGGACATCGTGAGGTTAGTGCAAAGGCATAAGCTAGCTTGACTGCGAGAGTGACGGCTCGAGCAGGTACGAAAGTAGGTCTTAGTGATCCGGTGGTTCTGAATGGAAGGGCCATCGCTCAACGGATAAAAGGTACTCCGGGGATAACAGGCTGATACCGCCCAAGAGTTCATATCGACGGCGGTGTTTGGCACCTCGATGTCGGCTCATCACATCCTGGGGCTGAAGTAGGTCCCAAGGGTATGGCTGTTCGCCATTTAAAGTGGTACGCGAGCTGGGTTTAGAACGTCGTGAGACAGTTCGGTCCCTATCTGCCGTGGGCGTTGGAAGATTGAGAGGGGTTGCTCCTAGTACGAGAGGACCGGAGTGAACGCACCACTGGTGTTCGGGTTGTCATGCCAATGGCACTGCCCGGTAGCTAAGTGCGGAAAAGATAAGCGCTGAAAGCATCTAAGCGCGAAACTTGCCTCGAGATGAGTCTTCCCTGGGCCTTTAAGGCCCCTGAAGGAACGTTTAAGACTAAGACGTTGATAGGCTGGGTGTGTAAGTGCAGCGATGCATTGAGCTAACCAGTACTAATGATCCGTGAGGCTTAACCTTACAACACCGAAGGTGTTTTAGAGCAGACGATAGATTTTCAGCGAAGTTCTTAGATTGGTTTCAATGGCGACACGAAAGTGAAGCGGTTGGAATGAAACAGAATTTGCCTGGCGGCAATAGCGCGGTGGTCCCACCTGACCCCATGCCGAACTCAGAAGTGAAACGCCGTAGCGCCGATGGTAGTGTGGGGTCTCCCCATGCGAGAGTAGGACACTGCCAGGCATCAAACAAAGTAAGAAGCCCTGAACGCGAGTTCAGGGCTTTTTGCTGTGCGCGAAAAAGCACAATCTGGCGCAGCTAGGCTGCGCCCCTGTTACTGAATAATCCTTTCGGGAAATATCAGCTCACATATTTATTTACCAACATAAAATGTTTAACGATGGTAAATAAAGTGAAGTATATATATAGCGTAGTTGATAAACTGATTAAGTAATAGATTCTTTGCCTTTCACTCGGGTAAAACCCCACTCCTTATATAAGAACTTGCGGATTAAACAGGAAAAATCTTTATTTCTTCGGGTAATAGTCCGATTAACGCAGCATGAGTTAAAACAAATATTAGCCAGCCGCGTCGAATCGAGTAGACTAGGTGGAAGATTATTTCCGTATGGGTATTGAACGTTATGTCTACTGAAAGTGCGTCTTTAAAAAACCACAATACTTTTGCGCTCCCGGTCAACGCTGCGCATCTGATCATGGCAGATAGAATTGAACTCATGCTCAAGGTCTGGCAACAGACGCGCAAGCGGCAGGAGCCACTGCTGGTGCTCGGCGAAGGCAGTAACGTCCTGTTTCTTGAAGACTTTGCCGGTACGGTTATGATCAATCAGCTGAAAGGCATCGACATCAGAGAAGAGCGGGATGCTTGGCACCTGCATGTTAGTGCGGGTGAAAACTGGCACGATCTGGTGTGCTATACGCTGCAGGCCGGCATTCCCGGCTTGGAGAATCTGGCTTTGATCCCAGGTTTAGCCGGCTCCGCGCCTATTCAGAATATCGGCGCCTACGGTATAGAATTGAAAAGCGTCTGTGAATATGTCGACCTGCTTGATTTCTCTACCGGCGCTATAGACCGCATTCCTGCGGCCGAATGCGGCTTTGGCTACCGGGAAAGCATTTTCAAACATCAGTTCCAGACCGGGCATATCATTGTTGGCCTTGGTCTGCGCCTGAGCAAGCAGTGGCGGCCAATGCTGGAATACGGCGATTTGACCAAGCTGGATCCGGCGACCGTTACATCAGGCCAAATTTTCGATTCCGTCTGTGCAATGCGCCGCAGTAAGCTGCCCGATCCGCGCGAAACCGGCAACGCCGGCAGCTTCTTCAAAAACCCGCTGGTGAGTGCGGAGAAGTCTGCAAAGCTGATCGCCCAGTACCCTGCAATGCCGCACTACCCACAGGCGGATGGCCAGGTTAAGCTGGCTGCCGGCTGGCTGATCGATCAATGTGAGCTGAAAGGTTATCGGATCGGCGGTGCTGCCGTACATCGCCAGCAGGCGTTGGTGCTGGTCAATGTGGATAATGCCGTCAGCGAAGACGTTGTCGCTCTGGCGCGCCACGTGCGCAACACCGTAGCATCTCGCTTTGACGTATGGCTGGAGCCTGAGGTGCGCTTTATCGGCGCATCCGGTGAGCTCAACGCGGTAGAGGCATTGGCATGAAAGATACCAAGGTGCCACTGAAACTGATTTCCCTGCTAGCCGACGGCGGTTTCCACTCCGGGGAACATCTGGGCGAGAAGCTGGGCATGAGCCGAGCGGCAATCAACAAACATATCCAGACTATCCGCGAATGGGGATTGGATGTCTTCACCGTCCCGGGTAAGGGGTATAGCCTCCCTGCTCCTATCCAACTGCTGGAGGCCGAGCGCATTCTCAAGCTGCTGGAAGACAAGCGCGTCACTGTGTTGCCGGTCGTGGATTCCACCAATCAGTACTTGCTGGACCGCATCGGTGAGCTGCAGTCCGGTGACGCCTGCGTTGCCGAGTACCAGCAAGCTGGCCGCGGCCGCCGTGGGCGGCAGTGGATTTCACCTTTCGGCGCCAACCTCTATCTGTCGATGTTCTGGCGTCTAGAGCAAGGGCCTGCAGCGGCAATGGGGCTGAGCCTGGTGATTGGCATCGTGATGGCCGAAGTCTTGCAGCGTCTTGGCGCAGAGGATGTACGGGTTAAATGGCCGAATGACCTGTATCTGAATGACCGTAAGCTGGCGGGCATCCTGGTCGAGCTCACGGGAAAAACCGGTGATGCGGCGCAGCTGGTGATGGGGGCCGGGATCAATCTGGCGATGCGCGATACTAATGCCGGCGCGATTAACCAGGGTTGGATCAACCTGCAGGAAGCGGGGATCAGCATCGATCGCAACGAACTTGCCGCGACCTTGCTTAATGAGCTGCGGCAATCGCTGACGCAGTTTGAAATTGACGGGTTGGTGCCATTTATCGGCCGCTGGCGCGCACTGGATAACTTCAGCGATCGGCCGGTCAAGCTGTTGATTGGTGAACAACAGATCTTCGGCATTGCTCGCGGCATCGATCAGCAGGGCGCATTATTACTCGATCAAGACGGGGTCATTAAACCTTTTATTGGTGGGGAAATATCTTTACGAAGCGCGGAATAATAGTAATAAAAAAGGGAGCTGGTGCCCCCTTTTTTATTCAACTTATTTTCTTAAACGCACGCTGTCCACTGCATGATTGGCGCTTTTGGTCATAATCAGACTGGCGCGCTCGCGCGTTGGTAATATATTTTGTTGTAAATTCAATCCGTTAATTTCATTCCACAGCTGCGTGGCGATGTTGATCGCCTCAGGTTCCGGCAGTTTTGAGTAATTATGGAAATAAGAATCAGGGTTAGAGAATGCACCCTGGCGGAATTTCAGGAAACGGTTGATATACCAGCTTTGCAGCAGTGTTTCCGGCGCATCGACATATATTGAAAAATCAACGAAGTCGGAAACAAATACGCGGTGCGGATCGTGTGGGTAATCCATTCCGCTTTGCAATACGTTGAGCCCCTCCAGAATAAGAATATCCGGCTGCTCGATAACCTTATTGCCTTCAGGCACCACGTCATAAATCAGATGGGAATAAACCGGAGCGGTAACGCGTTTAGCGCCGGACTTCACTTCTGAAACGAACTTCACCAGGCTGTGCATATCGTAAGACTGCGGGAAGCCTTTTTTCTTCATCAGGCCGCGTTCATTCAGCACCTTATTCGGATGCAGGAAACCGTCGGTAGTGATCAGCTCTACGCTGCGATGTTCCGGCCAGCGGCTGAGCAGCGCCTGCAGTAAACGCGCGGTGGTGCTTTTGCCCACGGCTACGCTGCCGGCAATGCCAATGACGTAAGGGATTTTTTGCCCGTCGGTGCCGAGAAATTGCTCGAGTACGGCCTGGCGACGCAGGTTAGAACTGATATAGAAGTTCAGCAGTCGTGACAGCGGCAGGTAAATCTGCGCTACTTCTTCCAAAGAGAGATCTTCGTTAATCCCTTTCAGTTTAACGATCTCTTCTTCCGACAACGTCAGCGGCACCGAATCTCGCAACGCAGCCCATTGGGTACGATCGAACTGAAGGTAAGGCGTCGCCAAAGATTGATCTCTTTTTATCATAAGCCAAATTCTGCCTGTTAACGCAGGTTGGGAAAGGCGCCGGACGCCAACTCCAGATAATAAACAAGCTGCATATTATAGACAGCTTCGTTTTTGGCGTAGACTTTTTTCGCAAAAGTTGTCGATTGGCAGCAGTTTATGTCAATTGTGAGAAGCGGCGCGCAGTTGATTGCAGAGGCGTTGCAAAGCGGTATCACCGGGTGATGATACCGCTCGCCGGCTAGCTGGCGATGGAGCGGGAAGGCTGGTTAACCGCGAACAGCCGCTTGTAATAAATGACCGTCGGATGATAGTAACCATCGGGGGCGGCGGCGTAGTCGGGCAGCTCTCCAAGACAACGGTAGCCGAGAGAACGATACAGCGCTTCCGCGGCGGAACCCGCCTGAGTATCGAGATAGAGCAGGCCGCGATGCTGCTGTAGCGCCGCCTGCTCCAGCATTTTCATCAGCGCCTGGCCGACGCCGTTGCGGCGTGCGCGGCTATGCACCAACAGCTTCTGTACTTCCGCACGGTTGCGGCCGTTGGGTTTCTGGCACAATTCGAGCTGCACGGTGCCGATGACGCCGCGCTCATCCCTGGCGATCCACAGCAACAACTCCCCTTTGGCCAGCGCGGGCCGCAGGCTGTGGAAATAGCTTTCGGCATCTTCATGCGGGATCAGTGTGTCATAGCCGACGGAGGCGCCGTGGGTGACGGCATCGGTCAACAGCCGGGCCAGCTCATCTCGGTAAATGGGTAACGTAGCGGCGTTTATCAGCACAATTTTCATCGGTCATTCCTCCTGGATGAAGGGGGTAATGAAGATAAGCAATAACTGCGCCAGAGCGGCGGAGTGCGCCTGGCGGCGAAAGGGGTGAGGATAGCGTGTAGTTTATGCTCCGGGCGCGGGCCTCTTTCCCTTTTTTGGTGCATCGATCCGGCTCACAGTTTGGCTGGCTGAGTTAGCCGATTTGCGACCGCGGGCACGGAGAAAAGGCGGGTCAACGCTTGCAAAAAGTGAATGAAATTGTACAGAATGATGTCCGCGATTGATGAATGTTTGCACGCTGCAGGCTGTGAATTGCCGGGCAGCATGCAAAATTGACTGATTTATGAGCGAAAGTGCGCGTAACGCAATTTTTTTGTTGCATACCCCGCCAGCTCTACCTAGAATGCGCTGCACTTGATGCCGGCTTAGCTCAGTTGGTAGAGCAACTGACTTGTAATCAGTAGGTCACCAGTTCGATTCCGGTAGCCGGCACCATTCAAGTCACAGTAGTTAAAATCTGGTGGGGTTCCCGAGCGGCCAAAGGGAGCAGACTGTAAATCTGCCGTCACAGACTTCGAAGGTTCGAATCCTTCCCCCACCACCAAATCTTGCCTTCGGCAGCTAACTGAAGCGCGATAACCTCGCGGCGGTTAATGCGGAAGGGGAAGACGAAAGTCTTCGGCAAGGTTCGAGTTGTGCAGCGCTAAGCGCAGCCGGCCCGAAGGATGAGAGCCAAGCGACGAACAATCCTTCTCCATCCCAAAATTCTACAGAAAAATCAGGTAGCCGAGTTCCAGGATGCGGGCATCGTATAATGGCTATTACCTCAGCCTTCCAAGCTGATGATGTGGGTTCGATTCCCACTGCCCGCTCCAAGATGTGCTGATATAGCTCAGTTGGTAGAGCGCACCCTTGGTAAGGGTGAGGTCGGCAGTTCGAATCTGCCTATCAGCACCACTTCTTATTTTCTCGCCCCCTGATTTTCTTTCTGTTCTGGATTCAACGAGCAAATGCTTGGTTGATGTGGTGATACCACCGATTTATCCGTGTCTTAGAGGGACAATCGATGTCTAAAGAAAAGTTTGAACGTACAAAACCGCACGTTAACGTCGGTACTATCGGCCACGTTGACCATGGTAAAACTACCCTGACTGCAGCTATCACTACCGTTCTGGCTAAAACCTACGGTGGTTCTGCACGCGCTTTCGACCAGATCGATAACGCGCCAGAAGAAAAAGCTCGTGGTATCACCATCAACACTTCTCACGTTGAGTATGACACCCCGACTCGCCACTACGCGCACGTTGACTGCCCAGGGCACGCCGACTACGTGAAAAACATGATCACCGGTGCTGCTCAGATGGACGGCGCTATCCTGGTTGTTGCTGCGACTGACGGCCCAATGCCTCAGACCCGTGAGCACATCCTGCTGGGTCGTCAGGTTGGCGTTCCTTTCATCATCGTATTCATGAACAAATGCGACATGGTTGATGATGAAGAGCTGCTGGAACTGGTAGAAATGGAAGTTCGCGAACTGCTGTCCGCTTACGACTTCCCTGGTGATGACCTGCCGGTAATCCGCGGTTCCGCGCTGAAAGCGCTGGAAGGCGAAGCCGAGTGGGAAGCTAAAATCATCGAGCTGGCCGAAGCGCTGGATTCCTACATCCCAGAACCAGAGCGCGCTATCGACAAGCCGTTCCTGCTGCCAATCGAAGACGTATTCTCCATCTCCGGTCGTGGTACCGTTGTTACCGGTCGCGTTGAGCGCGGTATCATCAAAGTTGGCGAAGAAGTTGAAATCGTTGGTATCAAAGACACCGTTAAGTCTACCTGTACCGGCGTTGAAATGTTCCGCAAACTGCTGGACGAAGGCCGTGCCGGTGAGAACGTGGGCGTTCTGCTGCGCGGTATCAAGCGTGAAGACATCGAACGTGGTCAGGTTCTGGCTAAACCAGGTTCCATCAAGCCGCACACTCAGTTCGACTCAGAAGTGTACATCCTGAGCAAAGAAGAAGGTGGTCGTCACACTCCATTCTTCAAAGGCTACCGTCCACAGTTCTACTTCCGTACAACTGACGTGACCGGCACCATCGAACTGCCAGAAGGCGTTGAGATGGTAATGCCAGGCGACAACGTGAACATGAAAGTCACCCTGATCCACCCAATCGCGATGGACGACGGTCTGCGTTTCGCAATCCGTGAAGGCGGCCGTACCGTTGGCGCTGGTGTTGTTGCCAAAGTTATCGCTTAATCGCTGATAACGTTTGACGCGACACGCGGTAAAAGGGCATCATTTGATGCCCTTTTTCTACGCTGTGAACTAGAACCTATCTCATCAGCGATTTTGCAGTCATAATCATTGGTGAGATGGGCTCTTAAACCGTATTGACTGAAATACGTCATAGCGTAAAACACCGAGATGCCGGCGAACGGCATCTGATCGGTTTGGTTTGCCTCGCACTGCGAGGCAAAGTTGTTTGTTCTGAATCATTGTGACAGGTTGGTTTATGAGTGCGAATACCGAGGCTCAAGGGAGCGGGCGCGGCCTGGAAGCGGCTAAGTGGCTGATCGTCGCCGTTCTGTTGGTTGTGGCTATTGTCGGTAACTATTACTACCGTGATTTAAGCCTGCCATTGCGCGCGCTGGCAGTTGTACTGATCATCGCCGTTGCAGGCGCAGTGGCTCTGATGACCACCAAAGGCAAAGCCACCGTCGCGTTTGCTCGCGAAGCGCGTACCGAAGTACGCAAAGTGATTTGGCCAACTCGTCAGGAAACGCTACACACCACGTTGATCGTTGCCGCGGTAACCGCCGTGATGTCACTGATTCTGTGGGGGCTGGATGGTATTCTGGTCCGTCTGGTATCGTTTATTACTGGCCTGAGGTTCTAAAATGTCTGAAGCTCCAAAAAAACGTTGGTACGTCGTTCAGGCGTTTTCCGGTTTTGAAGGTCGCGTAGCGCAATCGCTGCGTGAACATATCAAACTGCACGATATGGAAGAGCTGTTCGGCGAAGTCATGGTGCCTACGGAAGAAGTGGTTGAAATCCGTGGCGGCCAGCGCCGCAAGAGCGAACGTAAATTCTTCCCTGGCTACGTGCTGGTGCAGATGGTGATGAACGACGCGAGCTGGCACCTGGTGCGCAGCGTTCCGCGCGTCATGGGCTTCATCGGCGGTACCTCAGACCGTCCGGCGCCGATCAGCGACAAAGAAGTCGATGCGATTATGAACCGCCTGCAGCAGGTAGGTGATAAGCCGCGTCCGAAAACGCTGTTCGAACCGGGTGAACTGGTTCGCGTTAACGATGGCCCGTTTGCCGACTTCAACGGCGTGGTCGAAGAAGTGGACTACGAGAAGAGCCGCCTGAAAGTGTCCGTTTCCATCTTTGGCCGTGCAACGCCGGTGGAACTGGACTTCAGCCAGGTCGAAAAAGGCTGATCAATTAATCAGCAACGAGCGGCGTTTTGCCACTTGTCAGAGGCGCGAAATTGAACTATAATTTCGCGCCTTTTGTTTTTAGATGCCTTGCTTGATTGCATTAAGCGGGGCGAAACACGGGGAGCCTCTCGCGAGGCGATACTACCCAAACCGAGGAAATTTAAATGGCCAAGAAAGTACAAGCCTACGTCAAGCTGCAGGTTGCAGCCGGTATGGCTAACCCGAGCCCGCCAGTCGGTCCAGCTCTGGGTCAGCAAGGTGTTAACATCATGGAATTCTGTAAGGCATTCAACGCTAAGACTGACAGCGTTGAGAAAGGCCTGCCGATCCCGGTTGTTATTACCGTTTATTCTGATCGCTCCTTCACTTTCGTTACCAAAACCCCGCCGGCAGCAGTTCTGCTGAAAAAAGCGGCTGGTATCAAGTCTGGTTCCGGCAAGCCGAACAAAGACAAAGTAGGTAAAGTGACTCGTGCTCAGGTACGTGAAATCGCAGAAACCAAAGCTGCGGACATGACTGGTTCTGACGTTGAAGCGATGACTCGCTCCATCGAAGGTACTGCTCGTTCCATGGGCCTGGTAGTGGAGGATTAAGAGATGGCTAAGCTGACCAAGCGCATGCGCGTGATCCGTGACAAAGTTGATGCTACTAAACAGTATGACATCACCGAAGCTGTTGCTCTGCTGAAAGAGCTGGCCACCGCTAAATTCGTAGAAAGCGTTGACGTATCCGTTAACCTGGGTATCGACGCTCGTAAATCTGACCAAAACGTTCGTGGCGCTACCGTTCTGCCACACGGCACCGGTCGTTCCGTTCGCGTTGCCGTATTTGCCCAGGGCCCTAACGCTGAAGCAGCTAAAGCTGCTGGCGCAGAGCTGGTAGGTATGGAAGATCTGGCAGACCAGATCAAGAAAGGCGAAATGAACTTCGACGTTGTTATTGCTTCCCCGGATGCAATGCGCGTTGTCGGTCAACTGGGCCAGATCCTGGGTCCACGCGGCCTGATGCCAAACCCGAAAGTGGGTACCGTTACTCCGAACGTTGCTGAAGCAGTGAAAAACGCTAAAGCAGGTCAGGTTCGTTACCGTAACGACAAAAACGGCATCATCCATACCACTATCGGTAAGGTTGATTTCGAGTCAGACAAGCTGAAAGAAAACCTGGAAGCCCTGCTGGTTGCGCTGAAAAAAGCAAAACCATCTCAGGCGAAAGGCGTGTACATCAAGAAAGTTAGCCTCTCCACCACCATGGGTGCTGGCGTTGCTATCGATCAGAGCGGCCTGTCTGCAGCAGCGAACTAATCGCCCTGCGATTATCGCTTTGACTTGGGGCTGAGATTTGTCTAGAATCTTATGCCCCAAGGTTTTGCTATTGGCTTGCCCAAGGCGAAACAACAGAATTTTCGGTTGGAGCCTGGCCTATCCAGGCCTCCGTCCAAGACCGCAGGTGTATCGCAAGGTACTTAATCTTTCCTGCGTAGACGGTGACAGAGCCTAAAGAATTTTTTTCTTTTTTAAAAAGAATGGTCTTTGCTGGATTCTGCTCACCGTGTTTCAGCGCTCGCACCGCGTGTTTCACAAGGTGTTGAGTGAAGTGAGTTCCGGGGATTTTCCCCGGCTAATCCAGGAGCAAAAAGCTAATGGCATTAAATCTTCAAGACAAACAAGCGATTGTTGCTGAAGTCAACGAAGTAGCCAAAGGCGCGCTGTCTGCGGTTGTTGCGGATTCCCGCGGCGTTACCGTTGATAAAATGACTGAACTGCGTAAAGCAGGTCGTGAAGCTGGCGTTTACATGCGTGTTGTTCGCAACACCCTGATGCGTCGCGTAGTTGAAGGCACTCCATTCGAATGCCTGAAAGACACGTTTGTCGGTCCTACCTTGATTGCATTCTCTAACGAACACCCGGGCGCTGCTGCTCGTCTGTTCAAAGAGTTCGCGAAAGCGAATGCAAAATTCGAGGTTAAAGCTGCGGCCTTTGAAGGTGAGCTGATCCCTGCGGCACAAATCGACCGCTTGGCAACTCTGCCTACTTACGATGAAGCAATCGCACGCCTGATGGCAACCATGAAAGAAGCCGCTGCCGGCAAACTGGTTCGCACTCTGGCTGCACTGCGCGATCAGAAAGAAGCGGCATAAGCCACACTCTTTCTTAGCCTTTGCTTACGTATTTAAACTATTTCTGAATTTTAGGAACTTTTGTTATGTCTATCACTAAAGACCAAATTATCGAAGGCGTTGCAGCTCTGTCTGTAATGGAAATCGTTGAACTGATCGCCGCTATGGAAGAGAAGTTCGGTGTTTCTGCTGCTGCTGTAGCTGCAGGTCCTGCTGCTGCTGTTGAAGCTGCTGAAGAAAAAACTGAATTCGACGTTGTACTGAAAGGTATCGGCGCGAACAAAGTTGCAGTAATCAAAGCAGTACGTGGCGCAACTGGCCTGGGTCTGAAAGAAGCTAAAGACCTGGTTGAGTCTGCACCAGCAGCACTGAAAGAAGGCATCAGCAAAGACGACGCTGAAGCACTGAAAAAAGCTCTGGAAGAAGCTGGCGCTGAAGTTGAAGTTAAATAAGCCACTGCTTTCTGAGTGCAGTCTGTTTTAACTAACAGACTGATGGCTGGTGACTTTTTGGTCACCAGCCTTTTTGCGCTGTAGGGCGTCAGTAGAGTTTCACACTGTTTGGCTACTGGCTAACCCCAATATCTTTTTCTATCGACGACTTAATATACTGCCCTCCCTGCCGCAGAGCATCTGCCGCACAGCGCAATGAAATGATTTAAGCGTGATAGAAACGGGTATTGCGGAAAGTGTTCCCGCTTTCCGGTCGACAAAACGGTGTTGCATGAACCGTCCCCTATCCGGACGGACAGATAGGTTCGACTTTCCAGCGAGCTGAGGAACCCTATGGTTTACTCCTATACCGAGAAAAAACGTATTCGTAAGGATTTTGGTAAGCGTCCACAAGTTCTGGACATACCATATCTCCTTTCTATCCAGCTTGACTCGTTCCAGAAGTTCATCGAGCAAGATCCAGAAGGGCAGTACGGCTTAGAAGCCGCCTTCCGTTCTGTTTTCCCTATCCAGAGCTACAGTGGCAATTCGGAGCTGCAATACGTTAGCTACCGTCTTGGTGAGCCGGTCTTCGACGTCAAAGAGTGCCAGATCCGTGGTGTGACGTTCTCTGCACCGCTGCGCGTAAAACTGCGTCTGGTAATCTATGAGCGTGAAGCTCCGGAAGGTACGGTCAAAGACATCAAGGAACAAGAAGTCTATATGGGCGAAATTCCGCTCATGACCGAAAACGGTACCTTTGTGATCAACGGTACTGAGAGGGTTATCGTATCTCAGCTGCACCGTAGTCCTGGCGTATTCTTTGACAGCGATAAGGGTAAAACCCACTCCTCGGGTAAAGTGCTGTACAACGCACGCATCATCCCTTACCGCGGTTCATGGTTGGATTTCGAGTTTGACCCGAAAGACAACCTGTTCGTGCGTATTGACCGCCGCCGCAAACTGCCGGCGACCATCATCCTGCGCGCGCTGAACTACACCACTGAACAGATCCTTGACCTGTTCTTTGACAAAATTGTTTTCGAGATCCGCGATAACAAGCTGCAGATGGAGCTGGTTCCAGAGCGTCTGCGTGGTGAGACCGCTTCGTTCGATATCGAAGCCAACGGCAAGATCTATGTAGAGAAAGGCCGTCGTATCACCGCTCGTCATATCCGTCAGCTCGAAAAAGACGAAATTCACAGTATTGAAGTACCGGTTGAGTACATCGCGGGCAAAGTGGTCGCGAAGGACTATATCGATACCAATACCGGCGAACTGATCTGCGCAGCCAACATGGAGCTGTCGCTGGATCTGCTGGCCAAGCTGAGCCAGTCAGGCCACAAGCGTATCGAAACGCTGTTCACCAACGATCTGGACCACGGTGCGTACATCTCTGAAACCGTGCGTGTCGACCCAACCAACGATCGTCTGAGCGCGCTGGTAGAAATCTACCGCATGATGCGCCCTGGTGAGCCGCCAACGCGCGAAGCCGCCGAAAGCCTGTTCGAGAACCTGTTCTTCTCCGAAGACCGTTACGATCTGTCCGCGGTCGGCCGTATGAAGTTCAACCGTTCTCTGCTGCGCGACGAGATCGAAGGTTCGGGCATCCTGAGCAAAGACGACATCATCGAAGTGATGAAGAAGCTCATCGATATCCGTAACGGTAAAGGCGAAGTGGACGACATCGACCACTTGGGCAACCGTCGTATCCGTTCCGTCGGCGAAATGGCCGAGAACCAGTTCCGTGTAGGTCTGGTGCGCGTTGAGCGTGCGGTGAAAGAACGTCTGTCCCTGGGCGATCTGGATACCCTGATGCCTCAGGACATGATCAACGCCAAGCCGATTTCGGCGGCGGTGAAAGAGTTCTTCGGCTCCAGCCAGCTGTCCCAGTTTATGGACCAGAACAACCCGTTGTCCGAGATCACGCACAAGCGTCGTATCTCCGCACTGGGCCCGGGCGGTCTGACCCGTGAACGCGCCGGCTTTGAAGTTCGAGACGTACACCCGACTCACTACGGTCGCGTGTGCCCAATCGAAACGCCGGAAGGCCCGAACATCGGTCTGATCAACTCCCTGTCCGTGTACGCACAGACTAACGAGTATGGCTTCCTGGAAACCCCGTACCGCCGCGTGCGCGACGGCGTGGTGACCGATGAAATCAACTACCTGTCTGCTATTGAAGAAGGCAACTTCGTTATCGCTCAGGCGAACTCCAACCTGGATGATGACGGCCGCTTCGTAGAAGACCTGGTCACCTGTCGTAGCAAAGGCGAATCAAGCCTGTTCAGCCGCGACCAGGTTGACTATATGGACGTATCCACCCAGCAGGTTGTCTCCGTTGGTGCTTCACTGATTCCATTCCTGGAACACGATGACGCCAACCGTGCATTGATGGGCGCGAACATGCAACGTCAGGCGGTTCCAACCCTGCGCGCTGACAAGCCGCTGGTAGGTACCGGCATGGAACGTGCTGTAGCGGTTGACTCCGGCGTTACCGCCGTGGCCAAACGCGGCGGCGTGATCCAGTACGTGGATGCTTCCCGTATCGTTATCAAAGTTAACGAAGACGAGATGTACCCGGGCGAAGCAGGCATCGACATCTATAACCTGACCAAGTACACCCGTTCTAACCAGAACACCTGCATCAACCAGATGCCGTGTGTGAACCTGGGTGAGCCAATCGAGCGCGGCGACGTGCTGGCGGATGGCCCATCTACGGATCTGGGCGAACTGGCGCTGGGCCAGAACATGCGCGTAGCCTTCATGCCTTGGAACGGCTACAACTTCGAAGACTCCATCCTGGTCTCCGAGCGCGTGGTGCAGGAAGATCGCTTCACCACCATCCACATCCAGGAACTGGCGTGCGTGTCTCGCGACACCAAGCTGGGGCCTGAAGAGATCACCGCCGACATCCCTAACGTGGGTGAAGCAGCGCTCTCCAAACTGGATGAATCCGGTATCGTGTATATCGGTGCTGAAGTGACCGGTGGCGACATTCTGGTTGGTAAGGTCACGCCGAAAGGCGAAACCCAGCTGACGCCGGAAGAGAAGCTGCTGCGTGCGATCTTCGGTGAGAAAGCGTCTGACGTTAAAGACTCTTCTCTGCGCGTACCGAATGGCGTTTCCGGTACGGTTATCGACGTGCAGGTCTTCACCCGCGATGGCGTGGAAAAAGACAAGCGTGCGTTGGAAATCGAAGAGATGCAGCTGAAGCAGGCGAAGAAAGATCTGACTGAAGAACTGCAGATCCTGGAAGCCGGCCTGTTTGCGCGTATCCACGCGGTGCTGGTCGCCGGCGGCGTTGAAGCTGAGAAGCTGAGCAAGCTGCCACGCGATCGCTGGCTGGAACTGGGCCTGACCGACGAAGAGAAGCAAAACCAGCTGGAACAGCTGGCGGAGCAATACGACGAACTGAAATCCGACTTCGAGAAGAAGCTGGAAGCCAAGCGTCGCAAGATCACCCAAGGCGACGATCTGGCACCGGGCGTGCTGAAAATCGTTAAGGTTTATCTGGCCGTTAAACGTCAGATCCAACCGGGTGACAAGATGGCGGGTCGCCACGGTAACAAGGGTGTTATCTCCAAGATCAACCCGATCGAAGATATGCCTTACGATGAAAACGGCACGCCGGTAGACATCGTACTGAACCCGCTGGGCGTACCATCACGTATGAACATCGGTCAGATCCTGGAAACCCACCTGGGTATGGCTGCGAAAGGCATTGGTGAGAAGATCAACCAAATGCTGAAGCAGCAGCAGGAAGTGGCCAAGCTGCGTGAGTTCATCCAGAAGGCCTACGATCTGGGCGACGACGTTTGCCAGAAAGTTGACCTGAACACCTTCACCGACGACGAAGTCCTGCGTCTGGCAGAGAACCTGAAAAAAGGTATGCCGATCGCAACGCCGGTGTTCGATGGTGCGAAAGAGACTGAAATCAAGCAGCTGCTGGAAATGGGCGGGATCCCAACCTCCGGTCAGATTACGCTGTTCGATGGCCGTACCGGTGAGCAGTTCGAGCGCCAGGTAACTGTCGGCTATATGTACATGCTGAAACTGAACCACTTGGTTGACGATAAAATGCACGCCCGTTCAACCGGTTCTTACAGCTTGGTTACTCAGCAGCCTCTGGGTGGTAAAGCGCAGTTCGGTGGTCAACGCTTCGGTGAGATGGAAGTGTGGGCACTGGAAGCATACGGCGCGGCTTATACCCTGCAGGAAATGCTCACCGTTAAGTCGGATGACGTTAACGGCCGTACCAAGATGTACAAAAACATCGTGGATGGCGATCACCGCATGGAACCAGGCATGCCGGAGTCCTTCAACGTACTGTTGAAAGAAATCCGCTCGCTCGGTATCAACATCGAACTGGAAGACGAGTAATCGTCGTTCCGGCTCAGGCTCCCGGCCTTAGGGAGCCTGAGGGTGGTTGTTCAGGTCACACGGGTACCTACTGCGGTTGTGGGTGCCCAACAGGTTTAACTCCGACAGGAGCCAATCCGTGAAAGACTTATTGAAGTTTCTGAAAGCGCAAACTAAGACCGAAGAGTTTGATGCGATCAAGATTGCTCTGGCATCGCCAGACATGATCCGTTCATGGTCGTTCGGTGAAGTTAAGAAGCCGGAAACCATTAACTACCGTACGTTCAAGCCTGAACGCGACGGCCTTTTCTGCGCCCGTATCTTTGGGCCGGTAAAAGATTACGAGTGCCTGTGCGGTAAGTACAAGCGCTTAAAACACCGCGGCGTGATCTGCGAGAAGTGCGGCGTTGAAGTGACCCAGACCAAAGTGCGCCGTGAGCGCATGGGCCACATCGAGCTGGCTTCGCCGACTGCGCACATCTGGTTCCTGAAATCGCTGCCTTCGCGCATCGGTTTGCTGCTGGATATGCCGCTGCGTGACATCGAACGCGTGCTGTACTTCGAATCCTATGTGGTGGTTGAAGGCGGCATGACCAACCTCGAGCGCCGTCAGATCCTGACTGAAGAGCAGTATCTGGACGCGCTGGAAGAGTTCGGTGACGAATTCGACGCCAAGATGGGTGCGGAAGCTATTCAGGCCCTGTTGAAAAACATGGATCTGGAAGCCGAGTGCGAGCAGCTGCGTGAAGAGCTGAACGAAACCAACTCCGAAACCAAGCGCAAGAAGCTGACCAAGCGTATCAAGCTGCTGGAAGCGTTCGTACAGTCTGGCAACAAGCCGGAGTGGATGATCCTGACCGTGCTGCCGGTACTGCCGCCGGATCTGCGTCCGCTGGTTCCGCTGGATGGCGGTCGTTTCGCGACTTCAGATCTGAACGATCTGTACCGCCGCGTGATCAACCGTAACAACCGTCTGAAACGCCTGCTGGATCTGGCTGCGCCTGACATCATCGTGCGCAACGAAAAGCGTATGCTGCAAGAAGCGGTAGATGCCCTGCTGGATAACGGCCGTCGCGGTCGTGCGATCACCGGTTCCAACAAGCGTCCTCTGAAATCTTTGGCCGACATGATCAAAGGTAAGCAGGGTCGTTTCCGTCAGAACCTGTTGGGTAAACGCGTTGACTACTCCGGTCGTTCTGTAATCACCGTAGGTCCATACCTGCGTCTGCATCAGTGCGGTCTGCCTAAGAAAATGGCGCTGGAGCTGTTCAAACCGTTCATCTACGGCAAGCTGGAGCTGCGTGGCCTGGCCACCACCATCAAAGCCGCCAAGAAAATGGTTGAGCGCGAAGAAGCTGTCGTTTGGGACATCCTGGACGAAGTTATCCGCGAACACCCGGTACTGCTGAACCGTGCACCAACCCTGCACCGTTTGGGTATCCAGGCGTTTGAACCTGTGCTGATCGAAGGTAAAGCTATCCAGCTGCACCCGCTGGTTTGTGCGGCATACAACGCCGACTTCGACGGTGACCAGATGGCCGTTCACGTACCGCTGACGCTGGAAGCCCAGCTGGAAGCGCGTGCGCTGATGATGTCTACCAACAACATCCTGTCACCAGCGAACGGCGAGCCAATCATCGTTCCTTCGCAGGACGTTGTATTGGGTCTGTACTACATGACCCGCGACTGTGTTAACGCCAAAGGCGAAGGCATGGTGCTGAACGGTTCGAAAGAGGCTGAGCGTGTTTACCGCGCCGGTCTGGCGTCTCTGCATGCGCGCGTTAAAGTGCGTATCACCGAAGACGTCAAAACCGCAGAAGGCGAGTGGACGACGCAAACCAGCATCGTTGACACCACCATTGGCCGCGCCATCCTGTGGATGATCGTGCCAAAAGGTCTGCCGTACTCGATCGTTAACCAGCCTCTGGGCAAGAAAGCGATCTCCAAGATGCTGAACACCTGTTACCGCATCCTGGGCCTGAAGCCGACCGTAATCTTTGCTGACCAGATCATGTACACCGGTTTTGCTTACGCAGCCCGTTCAGGCGCTTCCGTAGGCATCGACGACATGGTTATCCCGGCCAAGAAAGCGGAGATCATCGAAGAAGCGGAAACCGAAGTTGCCGAGATCCAGGAGCAGTTCCAGTCTGGTCTGGTTACCGCCGGCGAACGCTACAACAAAGTGATCGATATCTGGGCTGCGGCAAACGAACGCGTTGCTAAAGCGATGATGGAAAACCTGTCGGTAGAAGACGTGGTTAACCGTGACGGCGTTGTGGAACAGCAAGTTTCCTTCAACAGCATCTTTATGATGGCCGACTCCGGTGCGCGTGGTTCCGCCGCTCAGATTCGTCAGCTGGCCGGTATGCGTGGCCTGATGGCGAAGCCGGACGGCTCGATCATCGAAACGCCGATCACCGCGAACTTCCGTGAAGGTCTGAACGTACTCCAGTACTTCATCTCCACGCACGGTGCGCGTAAAGGCTTGGCGGATACCGCACTGAAAACGGCAAACTCCGGTTATCTGACCCGTCGTCTGGTTGACGTGGCGCAGGACCTGGTAGTGACCGAAGACGACTGCGGCACTCACAACGGCATTCTGATGACTCCGGTTATCGAAGGCGGCGACGTTAAAGAGCCGCTGCGCGAACGCGTTCTGGGTCGTGTGACGGCAGAAGATGTCATCAAGCCGGGTACGGCGGACATCCTGGTGCCACGCAACACCCTGCTGAACGAGAAGACCTGTGACCTGTTGGAAGAGAACTCTGTCGACAGCGTTAAAGTCCGTTCCGTAGTGAGCTGTGAAACCGACTTTGGCGTGTGTGCCAACTGCTATGGTCGCGACCTGGCACGTGGTCACATCATCAACAAAGGTGAAGCCATCGGCGTTATCGCGGCACAGTCCATCGGTGAGCCGGGTACCCAGCTGACGATGCGTACGTTCCACATCGGTGGTGCGGCATCTCGTGCGGCGGCAGAGTCCAGCATCCAGGTGAAGAACAAAGGTAGCCTGAAGCTGAGCAACGTTAAGTTCGTTATGAACGCAGCGGGCAAGCTGGTGATTACTTCACGTAACACCGAGCTGAAGCTGATCGACGAATTCGGCCGTACCAAAGAAAGCTACAAAGTGCCTTACGGCGCCGTGATGGGCAAAGGTGACGGTGCAGAAGTTAACGGCGGCGAAACCGTTGCTAACTGGGATCCGCACACCATGCCAGTTATCAGTGAAGTCAGCGGTTTCATCCGCTTCGCTGATATGGTTGACGGCCAGACCATTACCCGCCAGACCGACGAACTGACCGGTTTGTCTTCTCTGGTGGTACTGGATAGCGCAGAACGTACCGGTAGCGGTAAAGACCTGCGTCCGGCACTGAAAATCGTTGATGCCAAAGGCGACGACGTGTTGATCCCAGGTACTGATATGCCTGCTCAATACTTCCTGCCAGGTAAAGCGATTGTGCAGCTGGAAGACGGCATTCAGATCGGTGCGGGTGATACCCTGGCGCGTATTCCTCAGGAATCCGGCGGTACCAAGGATATTACCGGTGGTCTGCCACGCGTTGCGGATCTGTTCGAAGCACGTCGTCCGAAAGAGCCGGCAATCCTGGCTGAAATCAGCGGGATTATCTCGTTCGGTAAAGAGACCAAAGGCAAACGTCGCCTGGTAATCTCTCCGCTGGACGGCAGCGACGCTTACGAAGAGATGATTCCGAAATGGCGTCAGCTCAACGTGTTTGAAGGCGAAGTTGTGGAACGTGGTGACGTTGTTTCCGACGGCCCAGAGTCTCCGCATGACATTCTGCGTCTACGCGGTGTGCATGCGGTTACCCGCTACATCACCAACGAAGTGCAGGAAGTTTACCGTCTGCAAGGCGTTAAGATTAACGATAAGCACATCGAAGTTATCGTTCGTCAGATGCTGCGTAAAGGCACTATCGTTAGCGCTGGTGGCACCGAGTTCCTGGAAGGCGAGCAGGCTGAAGTTTCGCGCGTCAAGATTGCCAACCGTCAGCTCGAAGCTGAAGGCAAGATCCCGGCAACCTTCTCACGTGATCTGCTGGGTATCACCAAGGCTTCCTTGGCGACCGAGTCCTTCATCTCCGCTGCATCGTTCCAGGAAACGACGCGCGTTCTGACCGAAGCGGCCGTTGCCGGCAAGCGTGATGAACTGCGTGGCCTGAAAGAGAACGTCATCGTGGGCCGTCTGATCCCAGCCGGTACCGGTTACGCTTATCATCAGGACCGCATGCGCCGCCGTGCTCAGGGTGAAGCGCCGGTTGTTCCGCAGGTCAGCGCGGAAGAAGCGACAGCCAACCTGGCCGAACTGCTCAATGCAGGCAACCTGGGCGGCAACGACGAGTAATCGCCGTATCCCGCGGGCCCGGCATGCCGGGCCCACAGCCAGATAAGCCGCTCCTTCGGGGGCGGTTTTTTTTTGCCCGCTTCCGCAGGCGGCAATCTTTGCTACTATGAAGAAACCCGCAATAATGGCTGAAATCGCCGGCGCGCTATGACAACCAAGGATTGTACAAATATGGACAGCCCGATCACCTTCGAAAAGTTGACCGCAAAACACCTGCCTTACCTGTATGAAATCAGATTTTCCGTCGAAGAGAACCCGCTTCATCCTCACCAGATCCAGTATCTGCAGAGAACCCAGGCGCTGGATGATATCAACCAGGGCGGCGGCTGGATTTGCAAATACGGTGAAGATTACGCCGGCGTCGGTTTTGGCCTGTTCATTCCCGAGCCATTGATCGGCGGGCTGTTTGTTAAGCCGGAATACCAGTCGAAAGGGATAGGTTCCGCCTTGCTGGACGCCGTAACCGCATGGTTGTTCGAGAATGGCGCCGCAGAAATCCACCTCACTACCGATCCGGGTTCCACGGCCGAGGCGTTTTATCAGCGGCGTGGCTGGGTTGCCATCGGCAAGGATGAATTTGGCCAGGCGGAACTGGTTAAGCGCCAAGGTAATAAATAATGAAAATCAAAGGACTGATGGCATTATTGCTGATTTCCTTGTTTAGCGCTCCGCTCTATGCGGGCGTTGACTATTTTTATCTTAAAAAGAGCGATGGCGAGAAGGTCAAGATTACGCTGCAGGCGTTAGAGGCGATGCCATCCTCTTCGATTAAAACCTCGACCAACTTCACTCCGGAGGCCGTTTTTACCGGCGTTGAGTTTAGCGCGCTGGCAAAGGAGTATGGTCTGACGGGCAGCAAGGTTCGCGCTTTTGCCTGGGATGATTATTCATATTCAATTCCCGTCGCCGAGCTGGCTAAATATAAAGTGATTATCGCCTATAAGAAAAATGGCGAGCTTATGGATGTTGCGCAGTTGGGGCCTTTTGCGATTATCTACCCGCGCGATAGCCACCCGGAATTGAACAATATTGATGTGAACGCAAAAACCGTTTGGCAAATAAAAATGCTAGAGGTTAAGTGAAATGAGCAAGAAATTCATCGGGACGCTTGTCACCCTGATTGCGGCGCTGGTGCTGTTGATTTTATTGATTGCCGTAAACTTCGGTAATGTGAAAGAGCGATACAAGCAGATTGAGCCCAATCTCGATAACTACTCCGTCGCTGAAATTCTATTTTTATCCTTTGAAAGAACGAAAACCGCACTGCTGTTGGGCGACGAGGATAGCTACGACAGTTTTATGCTCAAGAAGAAAATATTTTCCTCGAAGATTGCCATTCTTGAAAGCCGTTCTACATTCAGCGACTCTTTTTATTATGATAAGGAATTTCTAAACACCGTCGCGCTTTTGAAGCGTCAGTATGCCGAGCTGGATCAGCTTGGCGCAGAGCTGCTAAACGGCACCAAAACCAGAGCCGATATACTCTCCTTTATGGAGGAGATGGAAATCACCCTGATCGATATTCAAGAGATAATCTACAAAATACAGATAAGGAATTTCACCGAGGTTAAAGACATCATCAAAGACAATTCAGGCAAGGCCGAACTGTTTGCCATGTTCTCGCTGGCGCTGATCTTTCTGATGATGTTCCTTATCTTGAAGAATGCGTTTTCACTGAAGGAGATAGTTAAGAATAAGAATATATTTATCTCCTCCATCTACCATGAGATCGCTGGTTCAACGCAGGCTATCGTGATTGCGGCAGACATCATGGAGCATGAACTGATTCAGGATGAGTTGAAGAAAGAAGCCCGGCTCATCTCCCACCATGGCAATAAAATCGCAGAGCAAACGCGTGAGGTGATGGACTACTCGCGGCTTGAAATGGGTGAGGTAAAGGTAAATGATTCTCTGTTTTCGCTCAATGAGGTGGTTGACGACGCCGTCGCCGCAGTGAGCGGGGAAGGCCGCAACCAATTTGTTATCCGGCATTCGTCTTATGCGGGGGAAATCCATGTCGACAAGTACAAGCTCTATCGGATACTCGTCAACCTGTTGGGCAATGCCGATAAATATACGCATTGCGGCCGGGTTATTCTGAATGTGAAGGTGTGCAATAACCGCCTTTATCTGCTGGTAAAGGACAATGGTATTGGTTTTAACGTGAAAAATATTGACAAGCTATATAAGGCATTTAATCAGGGAGTGGAAAGGGAGACGCGCCAGGGGCTGGGCTTGGGGTTAACCATTATCAAGAACTATGTGACCAGGATGAAAGGGAGCATCAGAGTGAAATCGGCCGAGGGCAAAGGTTCATCATTCCTTATTTGCCTGCCAATAAAGTCAGTTGAAAAATAAATGGGAAAGCAACAGCGAAGAGATAATCAGCGGCTTGGCCGGCTTCTCGATCAAATGTACGTCATAGTTTAATATCATATCGCCTATGTTTTTTTCATAATGGTTTAACTGACCGGTCAGGATGATGATCTGCGCAGAGGTGTCCACCCGGTCTTTTATCTTCTCTACCACCTTTTCGGACGTCTCGCCGAAGTCGAGCAGCCAATCAAGGATGAAGGCCTCGTAGGCGTGTTGCTCCAGGGCCTCGATGATCGCCGCCGCCGTTGGGAAGGTTTCCGTTTCAATTCCGTAGCGGGTGGTGATTTTCTTTAGCAACTCCAGTATGTCTTGATCGTTGTCGAGTATGGCTATCCTTGGCGCCGGCAGAAAGTCTATTTTTTTGACCCTATACAGCTCTGCGCCCGCGTTTTTATCCTTGCCGGTGTTAATGATAAACAGATCGTCTTTTCTGAACGCATAGGTTTCCGCATCCTCAATGTTATCTACCGGCTTGTCATCGACCTCAATATTGCACCGTTTATGTATGCTGTTCATGATAAACACGCAGTTGTGGGCTCTGCGCCCTTCAAACGATTCGCTGAAGTATTGAAATACCTTTTTTACTTCTTCGAGAGTGATGCCTCTTTTACCGTCCAGCTTCTGCTTGGCGCTGTTGTATTGCAGGTTGAGTATGCTCGCCATGGTTGATGCGTGCTTTCTGTCGCCAACCCCTTTCTGGGTCAGCAAGGTACCGATCGCTTCTGCGTAATTTGGCGTTTTCTTCATGATCACCTCGATTCTTCTGACGTTGACCACGAGCATTTGCTGTCCCGAGGCTGCCTGCTGGCTCGATTATAGATGAAGTCAGGATGACTGCGGATATATCCGTTTGATTTTATTGGGTAAACTCAAAAGACACTCAATATGTATTTAAAAAACACTCAAAAGACATTCACATTTTACCGTTGATATGATTAATTAGCACTTATATGTGTGATTCGCGTTCCTGGGGGGAGTTGCCTGTCTCACAAAATAAGCAGCCTGCGCCCGGTTTCAAGCCGGGCGCAGGCTGCAAAAAGATACCAGGCCAACACCAGGGCCATTACAGCATCAGGGACTCATTGCATCACCGCGGCGGGTCAGGTTTCTTTTGCCTGCTGATATTCCTGCACGCTTTTCGCCACCTCTTCCGGCGGTACCACGCCTTCTTTCCCAAGAACCACTGCCTGTGACGTGCCCAGCGCCACGATCCGATCGCCGACGCTGAAAGTGTGGGTCGCATAAAAGTAACGCTCGTCCCAGTGGGTAATGGTCATGCTGACCTGATAACGCTGGAAGGGCCGTAGCGCCTTTTTGTAATCCATGTTCAGCTGGCTGACGATCGGTGACCAACGCCGTTTTAACATCAGTTTCATCAATCCGGTGCGGATAAACATATCTACCCGGTTTAGATCGCACACCGTCAGGTAGCGGCCATTGTTCATATGCAGATTGATATCGATGTCGTTGAGCCACACCCGGGTTTGCAGGGTGCTGGTCAGGGCATCCATCGACATGCGCGGTTTCCAGCGTGACGAGATCAAGATCCAAAGCAGTCGCAGGTACAGGTTCATAGTGATGATTCCGCCGGGATAAGACGTTAAATGTGGTCCAACCAGTTTGTTTTGTCAAAACCCCCAAGCCAGTTTTGCGAGTGAGCAAACCAAAAAGAAGAACCCGGAGTCGCGCGGGAGGGTATCCGGCGCGATCCGGGTGTTGGGTAAGGCGGAGCCGTCGAGAGGGTAACGGCCCCGGCCGGCGCCGGGTTTGGCGGCCGGCAGAGGCACTATAGCCCGCGTGATTTTCGGCGCCAGCGGCGTTGGCGCCCTTTGCGCAGCCCGCCCATAGATTTTCCCGCAGCGGAGCAAGGGTTGCAGCTTATTGTGGGCCGCGCCCCAGATAACCGTCCCAGTCTTTCCACACCGGCTGCAACCCGGCGTCGCCGATCGCCTGCGCCACCTGCTGCGGCGTGCGGCCATCGTGCGGTTCAAACTGCTCCAGCTCCGGCGGCACGTCGTCGGCATAACCGCCGGGCTGGGTTTTGGAGCCGGCGCTGACGCTGTTGATCGCCACCGGGATCATGTGATCGCGGAAGAACGGCGATTCGCGGGTCGACAGGGAAAGCTCCACGTCGGGGGCGAACAGCCGGAAGGCACAGATCAACTGCACCAGCTGCGGCTCGCTCATGATCGACGCCGGTTCAATGCCGCCGGTGCAGGGGCGCAGCCGTGGGAAGGAGATCGAATAGCGGCTTTGCCAGTAGGTTTGCTGCAGATAAAACAGGTGCTCCGCCAGCAGGTAGCAGTCGGTGCGCCAACTGCTGGAAAGGCCGATCAGCGCGCCAAGCCCGATCTTGTCGATCCCGGCGCGGCCCAGGCGATCCGGCGTCGCCAGCCGCCAGTGGAAGTCCTGTTTCTGGCCGCGCAGGTGGTGCTGCAGGTAGGTCGCCGGGTGGTAGGTTTCCTGATACACCAGCACGCCGTCCAGCCCAAGCGCCTTCAGCTCGGCGTATTCCTCCTGCGCCAGCGGTTGCACTTCCATCATCAGCGAGCTGAAATGGCGGCGGATCGCCGGGATATGTCGGCGAAAATAATCCATGCCGACCTTGCTCTGGTGCTCGCCGGTAACCAGCAGCAGATGTTCGAAACCCAGCGTTTTGATCGCCAGGCATTCGCGTTCTATTTCCGCCGCGTCCAGCGTCTTGCGCTTGATGCGGTTGCTCATGGAAAAACCGCAGTAGGTACAGTCGTTGGCGCACAGGTTGGACAGGTACAGCGGTACGTAGAAGCTGACCACGTTGCCGAAGCGCTGGCGGGTCAGCCGTTGCGCGCGCTGCGCCAGCGGCTCCAGGTACGCGGCGGCGGCGGGGGAAATCAGCGCCATAAAATCGTCGCGCGTCAGCTTGTCCGCATCCAGCGCATGCTCCACGTCGCGGGCGGTTTTACCGTTGATGCGTAACCTGATGTCGTCCCAATCCAGCTGCTGCCAGCGGCTACTGAAATCATCGGCCATCATGCCCTCTCCTCAGAGTGGCTGAGAAACGCCGTCAGCGGGCTGGAGGCGACGGCGCTGCGTTGGCTGCCGCCTAACCCGGCCGTGCGCGCCAGCTCACCTGCCTCCAGCGCCAGGCGGAACGCCCGCGCCATCTGCACCGGATCGCGCGCCACGGCGATGGCGGTATTCACCAGCACCGCGTCGGCGCCCAGCTCCATCGCTTCCAGCGCATGGCTCGGCGCGCCGATGCCTGCGTCGACCACCACCGGTACCCTGGCCTGTTCGATGATGATTTCGAGGAAGTCGCGGGTGCGCAGGCCGCGGTTAGAACCAATGGGCGCGCCAAGCGGCATTACCGCCGCACAGCCCGCTTCTTCCAACCGCTTGCACAGCACCGGATCGGCGCCGCAGTAGGGCAGTACTACAAAGCCGTCTTTCACCAGCGTTTCCGCCGCTTTCAGCGTTTCTATCGGATCCGGCAGCAGGTATTTCACGTCGGGGTGGATTTCCAGCTTCACCCAGTGGGTGCCGAGCGCTTCACGCGCCAGCCGGGCGGCGAATACCGCTTCGGCGGCGGTCTTGGCGCCGGAGGTGTTGGGCAGCAGCCGCACGCCCAGCTGCTGCAGCGGCGCCAGAATGGCGTCATTGCCGCCGCGCAGATCGACGCGTTTCATGGCCATGGTCACCAGCTGCGAGCCGGAAGCCTGCAGCGCTTCCAGCATCAGCGCCGGCGTGGCGAATTTGCCGGTGCCGGTAAACAGGCGGGAGGTAAAGAGGGTATCGGCGATTTTCAGCATGTCAGCCTCCGGCAATCGCTTGAAACAGCAGGATGTCATCGCCGTCTTGCACCAGATGGCTGGCCCAGTCGGTGCGCGGGATGATGGTTTGATTGATCGCCAACGCGGTGCCCGGCTGGTGGCGTTCCAGCCGTTCGAGCAGGGCGGCGACGCTGAGCGGCTGGGGCAGCTCCAGCGGTTGGTCGTTGAGCCGGATCTTCATGCCGTGCCTCCGCATGCCGGGCAGTCGCTGGCCTGGCTAAGCTGCAGCGTGCTCCAGCTTTGCTGCTTGCCATCGAACAGGCGCAGTTTGCCGCTGAGCGCCGAAGGCATGCCCGCCAGCATTTTTATCGCTTCCAGCGCCTGCAGCGTGCCTATCACCCCAACCACCGGGCCAAGCACGCCGGCGGTGCGGCAGTTGCGCTGCGGTTCGGTTTGCTCCGGGTACAGGCAGGTGTAGCAACCGCGTTCATAGGGCGGTTCAATCACCAGCAGCTGGCCGCTGAAACCTACCGCGCTGCCGCTGATCAGCGGTTTGCCGGCCGCTACGCAGGCGGCGTTCACCGCATGGCGGGTGGCCATATTGTCGCAGCAGTCCAGCACCAGATCGGCGCGGGCGACGGCATCATGCAATGATCGCCCCTGCAGCCGCTGTTCCAGCGGAATGGCCTCCACCAGGGGATTCAGCGCCTGCAATTGCTGCTGCGCCAGCACGGCTTTGCTTTGCGCCGTGTCGGCGCTGCGATAAAGGATTTGGCGCTGCAGGTTGGTGACGTGCAGCCGATCGTCATCGGCCAGCAGCAGCGTGCCGACCCCGGCGGCGGCCAGGTATAGCGCCGCCGGGGAGCCCAGGCCGCCCAGGCCGACGATCAGGACCGTCGCGCGTTTGAGCTTTTCCTGGCCTTCCGGGCCCACGTCCTCCAGCAGCAGCTGGCGGCTGTAGCGCAGAAACTCTTGATCGTTGAGCATGGGATCACGCCTCCCCTTCGATCAACCGGAGCAGTTCGGTGGTGGCCGCGCGCCAGTCCGCCGCCTGGGTGATGGCGCTGACCATCGCCACGCCGCCGACGCCGCAGGCCAGCACCGCCGGCACGCGATCGATACCGATCCCGCCGATCGCCACCGTCGGGTAGTCCGTCAACCCGGCGAGGTGGCGCTTCAGCTCCGCCAGCCCCTGCGGCGCCGAAGGCATGTCTTTGGTCTGGGTCGGGAAGATGTGCCCGAGGGCAATATAAGAAGGTTTTACCGCGATGGCGCGCGCCAGTTCGGCGTCGTCGTGGGTCGATACCCCCAGCCGCAACCCGGCGCGGTGGATCGCCGCCAGATCGGTGGTATTCAGATCTTCCTGGCCGAGGTGCACGCCATAGGCGCCGTGCTTGATCGCCAGCCGCCAATAATCGTTGATGAACAGCCGCGCATGATGCCGCTTGCCCAGGGCGATGGCGGCGGCGATGTCTTCCTCTACCTGCTCATCCGGCAGATCCTTGATGCGCAGTTGAATAGTGGTGACGCCGGCGCCCAGCAGGCGGGCGATCCATTCGACGCTGTCGACCACCGGGTACAACCCCAGCTTGTGCGGGGTGGCGGGGAACGGGGTGGTGATATCAGTCATTGCTTATTTCCTCTTGCAGGTTACCGGCGCTGTGATACAGCTCGCTGCCGCGTGAACGGAACTCGGCCGACATTTTTTCCATGCCGTCCAGCTGCACTTCTATCGGTTTGGCGGCCTCCTGAGCGGCGGCGTAATCGCGCACTTCCTGCGAGATTTTCATCGAGCAGAATTTCGGCCCGCACATCGAGCAGAAGTGGGCGATTTTGCCGGACTCCTGTGGCAGGGTTTCGTCGTGGTAGGCGCGGGCGGTGGCCGGATCGAGCGCCAGGTTGAACTGATCTTCCCAGCGGAATTCGAAGCGGGCTTTGGACATGGCGTTGTCGCGGATCTGCGCGCCCGGGTGGCCCTTGGCCAGATCGGCGGCGTGGGCGGCTATCTTGTAGGTGATAAGTCCTTGTTTAACGTCTTCCTTGTTCGGCAGGCCGAGGTGTTCTTTCGGCGTGACGTAACACAGCATGGCGCACCCGAACCAGCCGATCATCGCCGCGCCTATGCCGGAGGTGAAGTGGTCATAACCCGGGGCGATATCGGTGGTCAGCGGGCCGAGGGTATAGAACGGCGCCTCGTGGCAGTGTTCCAGTTCTTCGGTCATGTTGCGGCGGATCATCTGCATCGGCACGTGGCCGGGGCCTTCGATCATCACCTGCACGTCGTACTCCCAGGCGATTTTGGTCAGCTCACCGAGGGTATGCAGCTCGGCGAACTGCGCTTCGTCGTTGGCGTCCTGAATGGAGCCCGGGCGCAGGCCGTCGCCGAGCGACAGCGAAACGTCATAGGCGGCGCAGATCTCACAGATTTCACGGAAGTGTTGGTACAGGAAGTTTTCCTGGTGGTGCGACAGGCACCATTTGGCCATGATCGAACCGCCGCGCGAAACGATGCCGGTCAGGCGTTTGGCGGTCATCGGCACATAGCGCAGCAGCACGCCGGCGTGGATGGTGAAGTAGTCCACCCCTTGTTCCGCCTGTTCCAGCAGGGTATCGCGGAACATTTCCCAGGTCAGGTTTTCCGCCACGCCGTTCACCTTCTCCAGCGCCTGATAAATCGGCACCGTGCCGATGGGCACCGGGCTGTTGCGCAGGATCCATTCGCGGGTTTCGTGGATATAGCGGCCGGTGGACAGATCCATCACGGTGTCGGCGCCCCAGCGAGTCGCCCACACCAGCTTTTCCACTTCCTCTTCTATCGAGGAGCTCACCGCCGAGTTGCCGATATTGGCGTTGACCTTCACCAGGAAATTGCGGCCGATGATCATCGGTTCGGATTCCGGGTGGTTGATGTTGGCGGGGATGATGGCGCGGCCGGCGGCCACCTCCTGGCGCACGAATTCCGGGGTAATGTTGTCGGGCAGATTGGCGCCCCAGCCCTGGCCCGGGTGCTGCCGGCGCAACGCTTCGCCGCGAATGCGTTCGCGCCCCATGTTTTCACGGATGGCGATAAACGCCATCTCCGGGGTGACGATGCCGGCGCGGGCATAGTGCAGCTGGGTGACGCATTTACCCGGTTGCGCCCTGCGCGGCTGCGGCAGGTGTTCGAAACGCAGATGGTCCAACCCCTCGTCCGCCAGGCGCTGCTGGGTGAAACCGGAGCTGACGCCGCTCAGGGGCGCGGTATCACCGCGTTCTTCAATCCAGCCGGTGCGCAGTTTGGCCAGGCCGGCATGAACGTTGAGCTGGGCCTGCGGATCGCCGTAGGGGCCGGCGGTGTCATACACCGGAATGGCCTCGTTCGGCTGGTACTGCGGGTTGTCCTTGCCACCGCCGATCAGCGTCGGGCTGAGCTGGATTTCGCGCATCGGCACCTGCACGTCGCTGCGTGCGCCCTGCAGATAGATACGGCGTGAGTTGGGGAAGGCCATCCCCTGCAGGCTGTCGATAAACTGCTGGGCGGCTTCGCGTTGTGCTTTGCGGGCACGAGGTTTCTTAACGTTAGACATAGCAAGTTCCTACCAGTGGGTTGGGAAAGTTGCTTGTCTGGAGCTCGGAGGGAGTAATGGTGCTGGCCGGTAAAGCGGATCGTCCCTAACCGGGAGGAGTCCTGCCTGTGGCGATAGATTACTCTTGTTCCCTTCGCGGGTATTAACCCGATCAGGTTCCGCGGATCCCGAATTAACGGTCTCAGCCTGGCCAATTTGTTGAACAAATCAGGCGCTAGGCACTCCGACAAGATGCCCCCCAGTATAGGAGGGATAATAAAAAAAACTACAAAATTCTAACGCGCCTGATCCAGCGCCTGGTCCGGCAGGGGCGACTGAGGGGCTTCCGCCGCCAGGTGGATCAGCCGGTCTTCCAGGGTAAAACGTGCGGCCAGGGTTTCGCCGATATCCGACAACGCCTGGTGGAGCTCCAGGCACAGGTCCTGATCGATATCCACTTCGGTATAGCGATCGTGGAACGCCATGATCTGCTCGGTATTGGCCCAGAGCTTGGGGTAGATGTTAACCGACAGCGTCATTTTCGGACTGGAGGAACCTTCCACTTGTTTGATAATTCTGTCATAGATATGGAAATGCCCGGCTGAGAGATAATCCACCAGATTATGGCAAAAGTTCTCCAGCGCTTTTTCATTCAGCGGCGTATGCTTTTCTTTATTCGGTTTGAGGCCCACTAAAGTACAGTAGGCGACCAGCAACTGCTTGCGGGCCTGAAGCCATTGATCGACTAATTCATTACTACCACCAAGGCGTTGAGTCAGGCTTTCCAAACGGTTGAGCATGTTTGACTCCGTCATTAATAAAAAGTAACAGTAAGTTATTAAAATGTAACAAGGCCGATTTGTAGAGTGCCAGTGAAGCTGAGGTTGTGCAACAACGATATGGAACTTGCATTAACGGGTAATGAAAATGGCTGGTGGATAGTCAGCCATGAAAGCAAACTTTGGTTACCGCAAGGTGAACTGCCGTTCGGTTCGGCCGCCTCTTTTTCCCTGCAGGGCAAGATGGCGCGCACTATCGGTGAGTGGGGCGGTGCGCCTGTCTGGCTGGTTCGGCAGGCGATGCCGCACGACATGGGCTCGGTGCGGCAACTGCTCGAACTGGATCGCGGTTTGTTCCAGCTCGCCGGGCGCGGCGTCCAGTTGGCCGATTTCTATCGTTCCCATCGCTATTGCGGCTACTGCGGCCATGAAATGCACCTCAGCCGCAGCGAAAGCGCCTGCCTGTGCGGCCACTGCCGTGAGCGCTACTATCCGCAGATCGCCCCCTGCGTGATCGTCGCCATCCGGCGCGACGACCAGATCCTGCTGGCGCAACACGTTCGCCACCGCGGCGGCATCCACACGGTGCTGGCCGGCTTCGTTGAGGTGGGCGAGACGCTGGAGCAGGCGGCCGCGCGCGAGGTGATGGAAGAGAGCAATATTGAAATCAAGAACCTGCGCTATGTCACCTCCCAGCCCTGGCCGTTCCCGCATTCGCTGATGATGGCCTTTATGGCCGACTACCATCAGGGCGAGCTGCGCCACGATCCCAAGGAGTTGCTCAACGCCGGGTGGTACCGCTATGACCAACTGCCGCTGTTGCCGCCGCCCGGCACCGTGGCGCGCCGGTTGATAGAGGACACCGTGGCGCTGTGCCGGGCAGAATAATGTACAATGGCGGGCAGATTATTAAGGGAGCCCCATAAATGAATGAGTTGAAGAACGATCGTTACCTGCGCGCGCTGCTGCGTCAGCCGGTGGATGTGACCCCCGTATGGATGATGCGCCAGGCCGGTCGTTATTTGCCGGAGTACAAGGCCACCCGCGCCCAGGCCGGCGATTTCATGTCGCTGTGCAAGAACGCGGAACTGGCCTGCGAGGTGACGCTGCAGCCGCTGCGCCGCTATGCGCTGGATGCCGCCATCCTGTTCTCCGACATTCTGACCATTCCAGACGCCATGGGGCTCGGGCTGTATTTCGAAGCCGGCGAAGGCCCGCGTTTCTCTTCCCCTATCGCCAGCCGCGCCGACGTAGACAAGCTGCCGCTGTTCGATCCGGAAGTGGAGCTGGGTTACGTGATGAACGCGGTGCGCACCATCCGCCGCGAGCTGAAGGGCGAAGTGCCGCTGATCGGTTTCTCCGGCAGCCCCTGGACGCTGGCGACCTATATGGTGGAGGGCGGCAGCAGCAAGGCCTTCACCAAGCTGAAGAAGATGATGTATGCCGAACCGGCCACGCTGCACCTGCTGCTCGATAAGCTGGCGGACAGCGTGATCCTGTACCTCAATGCTCAGATCAAGGCCGGCGCGCAGTCGGTGATGGTGTTCGACACCTGGGGCGGGGTGCTGACCGGCCGCGATTACCGCGAGTTCTCGCTGCATTACATGCATAAAATCGTCGACGGCCTGCTGCGTGAAAACGACGGCCGCCGGGTGCCGGTCACCTTGTTCACCAAGGGCGGCGGCCAGTGGCTGGAAGCGATGGCCGCCACCGGCTGCGACGCGCTGGGCCTGGACTGGACCACCGATATCGCCGATGCGCGCCGCCGCGTGGGCGGCACGGTGGCGCTGCAGGGCAATATGGATCCGTCGATGCTCTATGCTTCGCCGGAACGCATCGGCCAGGAAGTGGAAACCATTCTGGCGGGCTTCGGCCACGGCGAAGGCCACGTGTTCAACCTGGGCCATGGCATCCATCAGGACGTGCCGCCGGAACATGCCGGCGCCTTCGTTGAGGCAGTGCACGCGCAGTCGGCGAAATACCACCGTTAAGGAGTGGACGTGATAGAGACTCAAGCCCTGCGCGCCGAACAGCTGCGGCGCGCCTCCGAGGTCATTCGCCACGATGATTTGCCGGTCGATCCGCCGGCGTTCATCGCCGGCGCTGACGTGGGCTTCGAGCAAGAGGGGGCGGTGACGCGCGCCGCCATCGCCATCCTGCGCTATCCCTCGCTGGAGCTGGTGGAGTATCAGATCGCCCGCATCGCCACCACCATGCCCTATATCCCCGGTTTTCTGTCGTTTCGCGAATATCCGGCGCTGCTTGCCGCCTGGCGGCAGCTGGGGCAAAAACCGGATCTGATCTTCGTCGACGGTCATGGCATCTCGCATCCGCGCCGCCTGGGCGTCGCCAGCCATTTTGGCCTGTTGGTCGATGTGCCGACCATCGGCGTGGCCAAGAAGCGCCTGTGCGGCAAGTTTGCGCCGCTCGACGCCGCTGCGGGAGCGCTGGCGCCGCTGGAAGACAAAGGCGAGCAGTTGGGCTGGGTATGGCGCAGCAAGGCGCGCTGCAACCCACTGTTTATCGCCACCGGCCACCGCGTCAGCGCCGATAGCGCGCTGGCCTGGGTGCAACGCTGCATGGCGGGTTATCGCCTGCCGGAACCCACCCGTTGGGCAGACGCCATCGCTTCGCGCCGCCCGGCCTTCCAGCGCTGGCTGCAGCAGCATCCGGAGGTGTCGCAATGAGTGATTTCGGGTACACTGCGGCGCAGATAACGCGTAAGAGAGTAAACAATGCTACGTAACCCGATTCATTTACGTCTGGAAAGGCTCGAGAGCTGGCAACATTTGACCTTTATGGCCAGTTTGTGCGAGCGTATGTATCCGAATTACCAGATGTTCTGCCTGCAAACCGAGTTCGGCGATCCGGCCATTTACCGCCGTATCCTGGATCTGGTGTGGGAGACGCTGGTGGTCAAGGATGCCAAAGTCAACTTCGACAGCCAGCTGGAGAAGTTGGAAGAGGCGATACCGTCGGCAGAAGATTACGATCTTTACGGCGTTTACCCGGCGATCGACGCCTGTATCGCATTAGGGGAACTGATCCATTCGCGGCTCAGCGGGGAGACGCTGGAGCACGCCATCGCCATTAGCGAAACCTCGATTCGCACCGTGGCGATGTTGGAAATGACTCAAGCCGGTCGAGAAATGACCGACGATGAGTTGAAGGTTTTGCCTGCGGTCGAGGAAGAATGGGACATCCAATGGGAAATTTTCCGCCTGTTGGCTGACTGCGAGGAGCGGGATTTAGACCTGATCAAAGGGTTGCGATCCGACCTTCGCGAAGCCGCGGTAAGTAATATCGGGATAAATTTAGCGCAATAAGGCAACAAAACGTGATTTAACGCCTGATTTGTCATGCCTTAAGGCTTCACATCCGCACCCTGTCTGGTCTACATTTGGGGGGCGTAAAAAAAGTGGCTATCGGTGCGTGTATGCAGGAGAGTGCTGTCCATCGGCATATCCGTCGCACTCGATGCTTTGCAAACGATAAACACACTGTAAGGATAACTTATGAACAAGACTCAACTGATTGATGTAATCGCGGACAAGGCTGACCTTTCCAAAGCACAAGCTAAACTGGCTCTGGAATCCACCCTGGCTGCTATTACTGAGTCTCTGAAAGAAGGTGATGCAGTACAATTGGTTGGTTTCGGTACTTTCAAAGTAAACCATCGTAGCGAGCGCACTGGCCGCAACCCACAGACTGGTAAAGAAATCAAAATCGCAGCTGCCAACGTGCCTGCGTTCGTTTCTGGTAAAGCACTGAAAGACGCGGTTAAGTAATACTGCGTGTTGGTGAAGAGATTTAACAGGGGGGCGATGGCGCCCCTTTTGTTTATCCGCCGGGCGCTGGTGGTTGTCGGCATCGCCGTCAGCCTGGGCGCCTGCAGTTTTCACTCCGATATCCCCAGCTTCACCGCCAGCGGCTACGCGGCCGATCAGGGCGTGATTCGCCTGTGGCGAAAAGATGACGAACAGCATCGCGCGCAGGTGCTGATGAGCGTCTACAGCCCCTACCGCGGGCCAGGCACCGTCACCACGCTTTATACCTATCAGGACGGCGCACTGCGCCAGATTAAACGTACCGACGCCGACGGCGATCGCGACTCCATCCAACTGCGCTTTGCCGATGACGGCACGGTGAGCTTTATGCAGCGCCAGCTGGCGACCCGGCGCGAACAGCTGTCCAACGACGAGATAGCGATGTATCAGTACCAGGCGCGGCGCATCCTTGAGGTGAGCGACGCACTGCGTGCAGGCCAGGTGAAGCTGCTGCAGGGCCGTTGGCTGCGAGGTGAAGTGCAAACCTGCGACGGGCAGCGCCTGAAGCCAGGGCTGAGCGCCAACGCCGAAGCCTGGGTGGAGAAACGTGCGCGCAACAGCAGCCAACCGGTGAATATCGCCTGGCTGGACGCGCCGGAAGGGCGTGCGCTGCTGCTGGTGGCCAACGACGACTTCTGCAGCTGGGAACCGAAAGAAAACCAGCTATAAAAAAGGCCCCGCGATGCGGAGCCCTTCATCGTGCAACGGCGTGCAGATTACTTGCCGCGCGCAATGGCGCGATAGCCGATATCCTTACGACAGAAACTGCCCGGCCACTCAATGCCTTCCGCCAGCTGATAAGCGCGCTGCTGCGCTTCCGCTACCGTCGCCCCCAGCGCCGTTACGCAAAGCACGCGGCCACCGCTGGTCACCACCTCATTGCCCTGCATGCGCGTACCGGCATGGAACACTTTGCCGTCGGCGCTTTCCTGCTGCGGCAGGCCCTGAATGATTTCACCGTTGCGGTAGTCGCCCGGATAGCCACCGGCCGCCAGCACTACGCCGAGGGCAGGGCGCTCGTCCCACTCGGAGGTTTTCTCATGCAATTTGCCTTCCGCACCCGCCAGGCACAGCTCTACCAGATCTGAGCGCAGGCGCAGCATGATTGGTTGCGTTTCCGGATCGCCAAAGCGGCAGTTGAACTCAATCACCTTGGGTTGGCCGTCGGCGGAGATCATCAGCCCGGCATACAGGAAGCCGACGTAGGTGTTGCCTTCCGCCGCCATGCCGCGCACCGTTGGCCAGATCACCTGATCCATGGCGCGCTGGTGGATTTCATCCGTGACCACCGGCGCGGGGGAGTAAGCGCCCATGCCGCCGGTGTTCGGGCCGGTGTCGCCGTCGCCGACGCGTTTGTGATCCTGGCTGGTGGCCATCGGCACCACGTTCTCGCCGTCGACCATCACGATAAAGCTGGCTTCTTCGCCGTCGAGGAACTCTTCCACCACGATGCGATGGCCGGCGTCACCGAAAGCGTTGCCGGCCAGCATGTCCTGCACCGCGTCTTCCGCTTCCCGCAGGGTCATGGCGACGATCACCCCTTTACCCGCCGCCAGGCCATCGGCCTTGATGACGATTGGCGCGCCTTTGCTGCGTACGTAGGCCAGCGCCGGTTCAACCTCGGTGAAGTTCTGGTATTCGGCGCTGGGAATGTTGTGGCGCGCCAGGAAGTCTTTGGTGAACGCCTTGGAACCTTCCAACTGGGCGGCAGCCTGCGACGGCCCGAAGATTTTCAGGCCGGCGGCCTGGAAGGCGTCGACTACGCCAATCACCAGCGGCGCTTCCGGCCCGACGATGGTCAGGCCGATATCATGGCTCTGAGCGAAGGCGACCAGCGCCGGGATGTCGGTGGCGGCGATCGCCACGTTTTCCAGATTGGCTTCCAACGCGGTGCCGGCGTTGCCCGGCGCCACGTAGACTTTATCCGCCAGCGGCGACTGGGCGGCTTTCCAGGCCAGCGCATGTTCGCGCCCGCCGTTGCCGATAATCAAAATGTTCATCAGGTGCTCCACGAATAGCGTGCGCGGCAGCGCACGCGACATAAAGGAATTAATGGCGGAAGTGGCGCATGTCGGTGAAGATCATCGCAATGCCGTGCTCGTTGGCGGCGGCGATCACTTCGTCGTCGCGAATCGAACCGCCCGGCTGGATCACGCAGGTGATGCCGACCGCCGCCGCGGCGTCGATGCCGTCGCGGAACGGGAAGAAGGCGTCGGAGGCCATGGCGGAGCCTTTCACTTCCAGGCCTTCGTCCGCGGCTTTGATACCGGCGATTTTGGCTGAGTAAACGCGGCTCATCTGGCCGGCGCCTATGCCGATGGTCATATTGTCACGCGCGTAGACGATGGCGTTGGATTTGACGAACTTGGCCACCTTCCAGCAGAACAGCGCATCGCGCAGCTCCTGGGCACTTGGCTGGCGTTCGGACACCACGCGCAAATCGGCTTCGGTCACCATGCCCAGATCGCGTTCCTGTACCAGCAGGCCGCCGTTGACGCGCTTGAAGTCCAGGCCGGCCACGCGTTGCTGCCACTGGCCGCAGGCCAATACGCGCACGTTCTGTTTGGCCGCCAGCAGCGAGCGGGCTTCCTGGCTGACGCTTGGGGCGATGATCACTTCCACGAACTGGCGGCTGATGATGGCCTGCGCGGTTGCGGCGTCCAGCTCGCGGTTAAAGGCGATGATGCCGCCGAAGGCGGAGGTGGGGTCGGTCTGGTAAGCGCGCTCGTAGGCCGCCAGGATGTCGCCGCCGATCGCCACGCCGCACGGGTTGGCGTGTTTGACGATCACGCAGGCCGGTTCGGCGAACTCTTTCACGCACTCCAGCGCCGCGTCGGTGTCGGCGATGTTGTTGTACGACAGGGCTTTGCCCTGCAGTTGGTCAGCGGTGGCGACCGAGGCTTCCTTTACCTCTTCTTCTATATAGAAGGCGGCTTGCTGGTGGCTGTTCTCACCGTAGCGCATATCCTGCTTCTTGATGTAGTTCAGGTTCAGGGTGCGAGGGAAGCGGCCGGCAGGCTGTTCGGTATCGCCGTGGTAGGCCGGCACCAGCGCGCCGAAGTAGTTGGCGATCATGCTGTCGTAAGCGGCGGTGTGCTCGAAGGCTTTGATCGCCAGGTTGAAACGGGTGGCGTATTGCAGCGAGCCGTCGTTGTTGTCCATCTCGGTGATGATGGCGGCGTAGTCGCTGCTCTTCACCACGATGGCGACGTCTTTATGGTTCTTGGCGGCGGAGCGCACCATGGTGGGGCCGCCGATATCGATGTTTTCGACCGCGTCTTCCAGCGAGCAGTCCGGGCGCGCCACGGTTTGGGCGAACGGATACAGGTTAACTACCACCATATCGATAGGTTTGATGCCGTGCTGGCCCATGATGGCGTCGTCCTGGCCGCGACGGCCGAGAATGCCGCCGTGAACTTTGGGGTGCAGGGTCTTCACTCGTCCGTCCATCATCTCCGGGAAGCCGGTGTAATCGGAGACTTCGGTAACGGGCAGGTCGGCATCGGCCAGCAGGCGGGCGGTGCCGCCGGTGGAGAGCAGTTCAACGCCGCGGCTTAGCAGCGCTTCGGCGAATTCAACGATACCGGTTTTGTCAGACACGCTGAGCAGGGCCCGGCGGATTGGACGAGGTTGTTGCATGGTTTTATCCCTTGGCTTTTGGAGTCGCAATAAAAGAGCGTTACGTGAATTTCCACCCGCTTCTCTTTATAGGGAAAGGTTTTTCTCGCTATAAAGGGGCGATGGGGCACAAATTCAGGTAACGCCCCCATAAAAGGGGGATCGTTTCGTCGCGGGGAATTGTAGCGAAAACGTTTGCGTGGCGCTCGTAAATTTTCCGTGCAAATGCCTTCTGTGGATAACCTTGTGTGCAAGTGGGTATAAGGCGGGGTTTTGCTGTGGAATGCAGCAAACGATCGTTTTTGCCCAAAATACCTGTTGCGGCCTGCGAGGAACTCCCTATAATGCGCCTCCATCGACACGGAACATGTGAACAACTTCACAGAGTATCCGGGGGTCGCAGAGAAAAAATCCTGAAAATTAGGGTTGACTCTGAAAGAGGAAAGCGTAATATACGCCACCTCGAGTTAACAAGCGAAAGCGGCTAACTCACTGCTCTTTAACAATTTATCAGACAATCTGTGTGGGCACTCCACAAGACGATATCCAGTACCTTCGGGTACGAAAAAATATCAAGTCTTGAAGAGTGACTAACTGAAGTAAAATTCATGCAGTAACCTTTGAGCATCGCTTCACGAGTTGAAGCAAATCAAGCTTTTAATTGAAGAGTTTGATCATGGCTCAGATTGAACGCTGGCGGCAGGCCTAACACATGCAAGTCGAGCGGTAGCACGGGAGAGCTTGCTCTCTGGGTGACGAGCGGCGGACGGGTGAGTAATGTCTGGGAAACTGCCTGATGGAGGGGGATAACTACTGGAAACGGTAGCTAATACCGCATAACGTCTTCGGACCAAAGTGGGGGACCTTCGGGCCTCACGCCATCAGATGTGCCCAGATGGGATTAGCTAGTAGGTGGGGTAATGGCTCACCTAGGCGACGATCCCTAGCTGGTCTGAGAGGATGACCAGCCACACTGGAACTGAGACACGGTCCAGACTCCTACGGGAGGCAGCAGTGGGGAATATTGCACAATGGGCGCAAGCCTGATGCAGCCATGCCGCGTGTGTGAAGAAGGCCTTCGGGTTGTAAAGCACTTTCAGCGAGGAGGAAGGGTAGTGTCTTAATACGGCATTACATTGACGTTACTCGCAGAAGAAGCACCGGCTAACTCCGTGCCAGCAGCCGCGGTAATACGGAGGGTGCAAGCGTTAATCGGAATTACTGGGCGTAAAGCGCACGCAGGCGGTTTGTTAAGTCAGATGTGAAATCCCCGCGCTTAACGTGGGAACTGCATTTGAAACTGGCAAGCTAGAGTCTCGTAGAGGGGGTAGAATTCCAGGTGTAGCGGTGAAATGCGTAGAGATCTGGAGGAATACCGGTGGCGAAGGCGGCCCCCTGGACGAAGACTGACGCTCAGGTGCGAAAGCGTGGGGAGCAAACAGGATTAGATACCCTGGTAGTCCACGCTGTAAACGATGTCGATTTGGAGGTTGTGCCCTTGAGGCGTGGCTTCCGGAGCTAACGCGTTAAATCGACCGCCTGGGGAGTACGGCCGCAAGGTTAAAACTCAAATGAATTGACGGGGGCCCGCACAAGCGGTGGAGCATGTGGTTTAATTCGATGCAACGCGAAGAACCTTACCTACTCTTGACATCCAGAGAACTTTCCAGAGATGGATTGGTGCCTTCGGGAACTCTGAGACAGGTGCTGCATGGCTGTCGTCAGCTCGTGTTGTGAAATGTTGGGTTAAGTCCCGCAACGAGCGCAACCCTTATCCTTTGTTGCCAGCGATTCGGTCGGGAACTCAAAGGAGACTGCCGGTGATAAACCGGAGGAAGGTGGGGATGACGTCAAGTCATCATGGCCCTTACGAGTAGGGCTACACACGTGCTACAATGGCGTATACAAAGAGAAGCGAGCTCGCGAGAGTAAGCGGACCTCATAAAGTACGTCGTAGTCCGGATTGGAGTCTGCAACTCGACTCCATGAAGTCGGAATCGCTAGTAATCGTAGATCAGAATGCTACGGTGAATACGTTCCCGGGCCTTGTACACACCGCCCGTCACACCATGGGAGTGGGTTGCAAAAGAAGTAGGTAGCTTAACCTTCGGGAGGGCGCTTACCACTTTGTGATTCATGACTGGGGTGAAGTCGTAACAAGGTAACCGTAGGGGAACCTGCGGTTGGATCACCTCCTTACCTAATGATATTGATTCGCGTGGCGTGCTCACACAGATTGTCTGATGAAAAAGTAACGAGCAGAAATACCTTTATAGGCTTGTAGCTCAGGTGGTTAGAGCGCACCCCTGATAAGGGTGAGGTCGGTGGTTCAAGTCCACTCAGGCCTACCAAATTCTCCCTTATGCTGCGTTATGCGCGCGGTCGTTTACAAAAGTAAACATCCCTTCCGCATGCCTGGCCTAAGAAAGAATTAACTCTTGGTTGAGTTGGTAACCATAAAGGTCTCTGCTGTGACTGTATGGGGCTATAGCTCAGCTGGGAGAGCGCCTGCCTTGCACGCAGGAGGTCAGCGGTTCGATCCCGCTTAGCTCCACCATATAGTCCGGTATTTAACTACTTCAGAGTATATTGGCGACAGTATGCTGCGAAGTATTTTGCTCTTTAACAATCTGGAACAAGCTGAAAATTGAAACATGACGGCTGAAATTTATCCCTCCGTAGAAGTACTGGGGTAAAGAGTAACCTGTCATAGAGTCTCTCAAATGTTTGCAATGCGAACGATGGAAACATCTTCGGGTTGTGAGGTTAAGTGACTAAGCGTACACGGTGGATGCCTAGGCAGTCAGAGGCGATGAAGGGCGTGCTAATCTGCGAAAAGCGTCGGTAAGGTGATATGAACCGTTATAACCGGCGATACCCGAATGGGGAAACCCAGTGCAATTCGTTGCACTATCGTTAAGTGAATACATAGCTTAACGAGGCGAACCGGGGGAACTGAAACATCTAAGTACCCCGAGGAAAAGAAATCAACCGAGATTCCCCCAGTAGCGGCGAGCGAACGGGGAGGAGCCCAGAACCTGAATCAGTTCTTGTGTTAGTGGAAGCGTCTGGAAAGTCGCGCAGTAAAGGGTGATAGCCCCGTACACTAAAATGCATTGACTGTGAGTTCGATGAGTAGGGCGGGACACGTGACATCCTGTCTGAATATGGGGGGACCATCCTCCAAGGCTAAATACTCCTGACTGACCGATAGTGAACCAGTACCGTGAGGGAAAGGCGAAAAGAACCCCGGCGAGGGGAGTGAAATAGAACCTGAAACCGTGTACGTACAAGCAGTGGGAGCACCTTCGTGGTGTGACTGCGTACCTTTTGTATAATGGGTCAGCGACTTATATTTTGTAGCAAGGTTAACCGTATAGGGGAGCCGTAGGGAAACCGAGTCTTAACTGGGCGATTAGTTGCAAGGTATAGACCCGAAACCCGGTGATCTAGCCATGGGCAGGTTGAAGGTTGGGTAACACTAACTGGAGGACCGAACCGACTAATGTTGAAAAATTAGCGGATGACTTGTGGCTGGGGGTGAAAGGCCAATCAAACCGGGAGATAGCTGGTTCTCCCCGAAAGCTATTTAGGTAGCGCCTCGTGAACTCATCTTCGGGGGTAGAGCACTGTTTCGGCTAGGGGGCCATCCCGGCTTACCAAACCGATGCAAACTCCGAATACCGAAGAATGTTATCACGGGAGACACACGGCGGGTGCTAACGTCCGTCGTGAAGAGGGAAACAACCCAGACCGCCAGCTAAGGTCCCAAAGTCATGGTTAAGTGGGAAACGATGTGGGAAGGCATAGACAGCCAGGATGTTGGCTTAGAAGCAGCCATCATTTAAAGAAAGCGTAATAGCTCACTGGTCGAGTCGGCCTGCGCGGAAGATGTAACGGGGCTAAACCATGCACCGAAGCTGCGGCAGCGACGCTTAGGCGTTGTTGGGTAGGGGAGCGTTCTGTAAGCCGTTGAAGGTGGCCTGTGAGGGTTGCTGGAGGTATCAGAAGTGCGAATGCTGACATAAGTAACGATAAAGCGGGTGAAAAGCCCGCTCGCCGGAAGACCAAGGGTTCCTGTCCAACGTTAATCGGGGCAGGGTGAGTCGACCCCTAAGGCGAGGCCGAAAGGCGTAGTCGATGGGAAACAGGTTAATATTCCTGTACTCGGTGTTACTGCGAAGGGGGGACGGAGAAGGCTAGGCTAGCCGGGCGACGGTTGTCCCGGTTTAAGCGTGTAGGGGGAGTGACCCGGTAAATCCGGTTGCTTATCAACCCTGAGGCGTGATGACGATGCACTACGGTGCAGAAGTAGTTGATGCCAAGCTTCCAGGAAAAGCCTCTAAGCATCAGGTAACACAGAATCGTACCCCAAACCGACACAGGTGGTCAGGTAGAGAATACCAAGGCGCTTGAGAGAACTCGGGTGAAGGAACTAGGCAAAATGGTGCCGTAACTTCGGGAGAAGGCACGCTGGCGCGTAGGTGAAGTCCCTTGCGGATGGAGCTGAAGCCAGTCGCAGATACCAGCTGGCTGCAACTGTTTAATAAAAACACAGCACTGTGCAAACACGAAAGTGGACGTATACGGTGTGACGCCTGCCCGGTGCTGGAAGGTTAATTGATGGGGTCAGCCGCAAGGCGAAGCTCTTGATCGAAGCCCCAGTAAACGGCGGCCGTAACTATAACGGTCCTAAGGTAGCGAAATTCCTTGTCGGGTAAGTTCCGACCTGCACGAATGGCGTAATGATGGCCAGGCTGTCTCCACCCGAGACTCAGTGAAATTGAACTCGCTGTGAAGATGCAGTGTACCCGCGGCAAGACGGAAAGACCCCGTGAACCTTTACTATAGCTTGACACTGAACATTGAGCCTTGATGTGTAGGATAGGTGGGAGGCTTTGAAGCGTGGACGCCAGTCTGCGTGGAGCCAACCTTGAAATACCACCCTTTAATGTTTGATGTTCTAACTCGGCCCCGTAATCCGGGGTGAGGACAGTGTCTGGTGGGTAGTTTGACTGGGGCGGTCTCCTCCCAAAGAGTAACGGAGGAGCACGAAGGTTAGCTAATCACGGTCGGACATCGTGAGGTTAGTGCAAAGGCATAAGCTAGCTTGACTGCGAGAGTGACGGCTCGAGCAGGTACGAAAGTAGGTCTTAGTGATCCGGTGGTTCTGAATGGAAGGGCCATCGCTCAACGGATAAAAGGTACTCCGGGGATAACAGGCTGATACCGCCCAAGAGTTCATATCGACGGCGGTGTTTGGCACCTCGATGTCGGCTCATCACATCCTGGGGCTGAAGTAGGTCCCAAGGGTATGGCTGTTCGCCATTTAAAGTGGTACGCGAGCTGGGTTTAGAACGTCGTGAGACAGTTCGGTCCCTATCTGCCGTGGGCGTTGGAAGATTGAGAGGGGTTGCTCCTAGTACGAGAGGACCGGAGTGAACGCACCACTGGTGTTCGGGTTGTCATGCCAATGGCACTGCCCGGTAGCTAAGTGCGGAAAAGATAAGCGCTGAAAGCATCTAAGCGCGAAACTTGCCTCGAGATGAGTCTTCCCTGGGCCTTTAAGGCCCCTGAAGGAACGTTTAAGACTAAGACGTTGATAGGCTGGGTGTGTAAGTGCAGCGATGCATTGAGCTAACCAGTACTAATGATCCGTGAGGCTTAACCTTACAACACCGAAGGTGTTTTAGAGCAGACGATAGATTTTCAGCGAAGTTCTTAGATTGGTTTCAATGGCGACACGAAAGTGAAGCGGTTGGAATGAAACAGAATTTGCCTGGCGGCAATAGCGCGGTGGTCCCACCTGACCCCATGCCGAACTCAGAAGTGAAACGCCGTAGCGCCGATGGTAGTGTGGGGTCTCCCCATGCGAGAGTAGGACACTGCCAGGCATCAAATTAGTGTGCTGATATGGCTCAGTTGGTAGAGCGCACCCTTGGTAAGGGTGAGGTCCCCAGTTCGACTCTGGGTATCAGCACCACTTTATTTAAAGTGGGTTTAGAAGTTCGGCAAAAAAGAATCAAAAGAATTTGCTTGGCGGCAATAGCGCGGTGGTCCCACCTGACCCCATGCCGAACTCAGAAGTGAAACGCCGTAGCGCCGATGGTAGTGTGGGGTCTCCCCATGCGAGAGTAGGACACTGCCAAGCATCAATTAAGGCAAGAGGCCATCCGCGAGGATGGCCTTTTTGCTTTGTGCCTGCCAAAACGCGCGCTCTGGTGCAATGAAACATTTTCACCTTTCCGTTGAAGGCTCGACATCCGGTTAAAAAAACGCTATCTTCGGGCATCTAGAAGTCTAAACATATAAACGGATGTGTGAGGATTTAAGCAATGCCGATTCGTGTGCCTGATGAGTTACCTGCAGTCAGTTTCTTGCGCAATGAGAATGTGTTTGTGATGACATCCTCGCGGGCAAAAAACCAGGAAATCAGGCCGTTGAAAGTGCTGATCCTTAACCTGATGCCAAAGAAGATCGAGACGGAAAACCAGTTTTTGCGTCTGCTTTCCAACTCCCCGCTGCAGATAGATATCCAGCTGCTGCGCATCGACAGCCGCGAGTCGAAGAATACGCCGGCCGAGCACTTGAACAACTTCTACTGCGATTTCGAAGACATCCAGGAGGAAAACTTCGACGGCCTGATCGTCACCGGCGCACCGCTAGGGCTGGTCGATTTCTGCGACGTCGCCTACTGGCCGCAGATTGAACGGGTTATTGACTGGGCAAAGAACCACGTCACCTCCACACTGTTCGTCTGCTGGGCGGTACAGGCGGCACTGAACATCCTGTACGGCATTCCCAAGATGACGCGTGAAGTGAAGCTGTCCGGCGTTTACCAGCACCAGACGCTACAGCAGCATGCATTGCTGACGCGCGGCTTTGATGAAACCTTCCTGGCGCCGCATTCGCGCTATGCGGATTTCCCGACCGAGATTATCCGCCGCTATACCGATCTGGATATTCTGGCCGAATCCGAGCAAACCGGCGCTTACCTGTTCGCCAGCAAAGACAAGCGCCTGGCGTTTGTGACTGGCCACCCGGAGTACGACGCACTGACCCTGGCGGGCGAGTATTGTCGTGATTACGATGCAGGCCTTAACCCCAGCGTACCGCTCAACTACTTCCCCGACGATAACCCCGAACTCACTCCGAAAGCTTCCTGGCGCAGCCATGGCCATCTGCTGTTTTCCAACTGGCTTAACTACTACGTCTACCAGATCACGCCATTCGATCTGCGCCGCATGAACCCGACTCTCGAGTAACCTTGTGCCCCTGCCGGCGGCTGAATCGAGGCCGCCGCGTTGCCGTTTCCCCTGTAAAATCCCGCTTTAATCGCTAAAAATCCTTTTGTAACAATACTTTGGTTTTCATTATTGAATTTTATGGAACCGGTTTCCTTACTGGGTTTTGTTGTTATTTTATTTAACCAATTGATAAATAAGTGTTAATAAAATATTTAATATTAAAATGGAAATGGTTTTTGATTTTTATTTTTAGTTGGGTATTCTAGATCTATCTGGATGAGATCAGACCAGTTGGCAATGATCTCACCCGCCCTGATCCACAGTGATTTCTGATTAAGCTGCGGCGGCAATCGCGGCGCGCAACGATGGGAAGGAGCAAGGTCATGACGCAACAGACAGTAGGCACGGAGTTAACGTTTACGCAGGGTTTTGCCGCTGCAGAGCGACAGGTGTTAACGGATGGCGCGGTCGAATTCCTGGCGGAACTGGTGGGGAAGTTTACGCCACGGCGCAACGAACTCTTGGCCGCGCGCGGCAGCGTGCAGCAAAAGATCGACCAGGGCGCACTGCCTGATTTCATTTCGGAAACGGCTTCCATTCGTGATTCCGAGTGGAAGATCCGCGGCATACCGCAAGACCTGCGCGACCGCCGGGTGGAAATTACCGGCCCGGTAGAACGCAAGATGGTGATCAACGCGCTGAACGCCAATGTGAAGGTGTTTATGGCGGACTTCGAAGACTCTCTGGCGCCAAGCTGGGACAAAGTGATCGAAGGCCAGATCAACCTGCATGATGCGGTCAACGGCACCATCTCCTACACCAATGAAGCCGGCAAGATTTACCAGCTGAAGCCGAACCCGGCGGTCTTGATCGCCCGGGTGCGCGGCCTGCACCTGCCGGAGAAGCACGTGCTGTGGCGGGGCGAAGCCATCCCCGGCGGCCTGTTCGACTTCGCGCTGTACTTCTTCCACAACTACCGTCAATTGCTGGCCAACGGCAGCGGCCCTTACTTCTATCTGCCGAAGACCCAATCCTGGCAGGAGGCAGCCTGGTGGAGTGACGTGTTCAGTTTTACCGAAGATCGTTTCGATCTGCCGCGCGGCACCATCAAGGCCACGGTACTGATCGAAACGCTGCCGGCGGTGTTCCAGATGGACGAGATCCTCTATCACCTGCGCGATCATATCGTCGGGCTGAACTGCGGCCGCTGGGATTATATCTTCAGCTATATCAAGACGCTGAAAAACCACGGCGATCGGGTATTGCCGGATCGCCAGTCGGTGACCATGGAAAAATCTTTCCTCAGCGCCTATTCACGCCTGCTGATCAAGACCTGCCACAAGCGCGGCGCCTTCGCCATGGGCGGCATGGCGGCGTTTATTCCGAGCAAAGACGCTGAGAAAAACGCCTGGGTGCTGAACAAGGTGCGGGCCGACAAAGAGCTGGAGGCCAATAACGGCCACGACGGCACCTGGGTGGCGCATCCGGGGCTGGCGGATACCGTGATGGAGGTGTTCAGCGCCGTGTTGGGCAATCGCCAGAACCAACTGGAAGTGCTGCGCGAAAGCGACGCGCCGATCAGCGCCGCCCAGCTGCTGGAGCCTTGTGATGGCGAACGCACCGAAGCGGGCATGCGCGCCAATATCCGTGTGGCGGTGCAATACATCGAAGCCTGGATCTCCGGTAATGGCTGCGTGCCGATTTATGGCCTGATGGAGGATGCGGCGACGGCGGAAATTTCCCGCACCTCAATCTGGCAGTGGATCCACCACGAGAAAAGCCTGAGCGACGGCCGCCCGGTAACCAAGGCGCTGTTCCGTCAGATGCTGCAAGAAGAGATGTTGGTGGTGCGTGACGAAGTGGGGGAAGCGCGCTTTAACGCCGGCCGGTTCGAAGAGGCTGCGCGCCTGATGGAGCGCATCACCACGCAAGACGAATTAATCGATTTCCTGACTTTACCCGGCTATGAACTGCTGGCTTGAAACCATTCCTGACCATTAACCCTACATTACTGAAAAGGATAAAAATTATGTCTACCTCTCGTACCCAACAGATTCAGCAGCTGGAACAGGAATGGAAATCGGCCCGCTGGGAAGGCATCACCCGCCCTTACAGCGCCGAAGACGTGATCAACCTGCGCGGATCGGTTAACCCGGTTTGCACGCTGGCGCAGAACGGCGCCGCCAAACTGTGGGAATTGCTGAACGGCAAGGCGCGCAAAGGCTACGTCAACTGCCTGGGCGCCCTGACCGGCGGCCAGGCGCTGCAGCAGGCCAAGGCCGGCGTCGAGGCTATCTACCTGTCCGGTTGGCAGGTGGCGGCGGACGCCAACAGCGCGGCCGCGATGTATCCGGATCAGTCGCTGTACCCGGTGGATTCGGTGCCTAAAGTGGTTGAACGCATCAACAACACCTTCCGCCGCGCCGATCAGATCCAGTGGGCCAACAAAATCGAGCCGGGCAGCAAAGGCTATACCGATTTCTTCCTGCCGATCGTCGCCGATGCCGAAGCCGGCTTCGGCGGGGTGCTGAACGCCTTTGAACTGATGAAAGCGATGATTGAAGCCGGCGCCGCCGGAGTGCACTTCGAAGATCAACTGGCGGCGGTGAAGAAATGCGGCCACATGGGCGGCAAGGTGCTGGTGCCGACGCAGGAAGCGATTCAGAAGCTGGTCGCTGCGCGCCTGGCGGCCGACGTGCTCGGCGTGCCGACGCTGGTGATCGCCCGTACCGATGCCGATGCGGCCGACCTGCTGACCTCGGACTGCGATCCGTACGACAGCGCCTTCGTGACCGGCGAACGCACCGCCGAGGGCTTCTTCCGCACCCACGCCGGCGTCGAGCAGGCGATCAGCCGCGGCCTGGCCTATGCCCCTTATGCCGACATGGTGTGGTGCGAAACCTCTACGCCGGATCTGGAGGCCGCCCAACGCTTTGCCGACGCCATCCACGCCAAATTCCCGGGCAAACTGCTGGCGTACAACTGTTCGCCGTCGTTCAACTGGAAGAAGAACCTGGACGACCAGACCATCGCCCGCTTCCAGCAGGCGCTGTCGGATATGGGCTACAAGTACCAGTTCATCACCCTGGCGGGCATTCACAGCATGTGGTTCAACATGTTCGATCTGGCGCACGCCTATGCGCAGGGCGAGGGCATGAAGCACTACGTCGAGAAGGTCCAGCAGCCGGAGTTCGCCGCCGTGGAGCGAGGCTACACCTTCGCCTCGCACCAGCAGGAAGTGGGCACCGGTTACTTCGACAAGGTCACCACCATTATTCAGGGCGGTGCTTCATCGGTCACTGCGCTGACCGGTTCGACGGAAGAACAGCAGTTCTGAGGCGGCAACGCTGACAAGTTCTAACCCGGAGCCTGCGTTTGCAGGCTTCGTTTTCTGGCGGGGGTAAGGATGGCGGCAAAACTGGAGTTATTGATCGCACAGACGATCCTGCAGGGCTTTGATGCGCAGTACGGCCGCTTTCTCGAGGTGACCGCCGGCGCGCAACAGCGCTTCGAGCAAGCGGATTGGCCGGCGGTGCAGCAGGCGATGAAAAAGCGTATTCACCTGTATGACCATCATGTCGGTTTGGTGGTGGAGCAGCTGAAGTGCATTACCGGGCAGCAGGTTTTTGACGCCGATTTCCCCAATCGGGTCAAGGCGGTCTATATCGATCTGCTGCCGGACTACCCGCGTTTCGAGATTGCCGAAAGCTTCTTTAACTCGGTCTACTGCCGCCTGTTCCGCCACCGCGATCTGACGCCGGAGAAGCTGTTTGTGTTCAGCTCGCAGCCGGAGCGGCGTTTTCGCGACATCCCGCGCCCGCTGGCGCGCGATTTCACCGCCAACGGCGACCTGCCGGCCATGCTGCGCAGCCTGCTGACCGATCTGCCTTTGCGCCTGCCGTGGGAAGATCTGGCGCGCGACATCCGTTACATCACCCACGCGCTGCAGCAAAGCTTCACCGCGCAGCAGCTGGCGGGGGCGACTTTCCAGATTGCCAACGAACTGTTCTATCGCAACAAGGCCGCCTGGCTGGTGGGCAAACTGCGGCTGGCGGACGCTGTCTACCCGTTCCTGCTGCCGATCCACCACAGCGATTCGGGCGCGCTGTTTATCGATACCTGTCTGACCAGCAAGGCCGAAGCCAGCATCGTGTTCGGCTTTGCGCGCTCCTATTTTATGGTTTACGCGCCGTTGCCGGCGGCGATGGTCGAATGGCTGCGCGAGATCCTGCCGGGCAAGACCACCGCCGAGCTGTACATGGCGATTGGCTGCCAGAAGCACGGCAAAACCGAATGTTACCGCGAATACCTGACGTTCATGGCCCAGTCGCATGATCAGTTCATCATTGCGCCGGGGGTCAAGGGCATGGTGATGCTGGTGTTTACCCTGCCGTCGTTCGATCGGGTGTTCAAAGTTATCAAGGACGAGTTCGCGCCGCAGAAAGAAGTGACCCAGGCGCAGGTGATGGCTTGCTATCAGCTGGTAAAGGAGCACGATCGCGTCGGCCGCATGGCGGATACCCAGGAATACGAGAACTTTGTGATCGACAAAGTGCGCGTCAGCCCCGAGCTGTTGGCCGAGCTGCAGCGCGAGGTGCCGGGCAAGCTGGAAGATCTCGGTGACCGCATTTTGATCAAGCATCTGTATATGGAGCGGCGCATGACGCCGCTCAACCTGTATCTGGAGCAGGCCAACGAACAGCAGCTGCACGATGCGATCGAAGAGTACGGCAACGCCATCAAGCAGCTGGCGGCGGCCAATATTTTCCCCGGCGACATGCTGTTCAAAAACTTCGGCGTCACGCGCCATGGGCGAGTGGTGTTCTATGATTACGACGAAATTTGCTATATGACCGAGGTGAACTTCCGCGATATTCCGCCGCCGCGCTACCCGGAAGATGAACTGGCCAGCGAGCCTTGGTACAGCATTTCACCGAACGACGTGTTCCCGGAGGAGTTCCGGCATTTCCTGTGCGGCGACCGGCGCATTCGTCAGGTTTTTGAGGAGATGCACAGCGATCTGTTTGAGGCGGACTACTGGCGCGGCCTGCAGCGGCGCATCCGCGAGGGGCATGTGGAAGACGTGTTCGCCTACCGTAAGAAACAGCGGTTCAGCCAGCGCAGCGGGGCGGCATTGCCGGCCACCTCCACCGCGCTGTAACCGGGGTTAACAGGCGGTAGCGCCCGCCACGGCTTCACGCGCCAGTTCGGTGATGCGCGCGTAGTCGCCGCTTGCCAATGCATCCGCCGGCACCAGCCAGGAGCCGCCGATGCACAGCACGCTTTTCAGCGCCAGGTAGCTGCGGTAGTTGTCAGGGGAAATGCCGCCGGTCGGGCAGAAGCGCACCTGCGGGAACGGGCCGCCAATCGCCTGCAGCGCCTTGACGCCGCCGTTGGCCTCCGCCGGGAAGAACTTGAACTCGCGTAGCCCATGGTCCATGCCGAGCATCAGCTCGGAAACGGTGCTGATGCCCGGAATCAAAGGAATTGAACCGGCGGTCGCCGCTTTCAGCAGATCGGCGGTCAATCCTGGGCTGATGGCGAACTGTGCGCCGGCCTCGGTCACTTCCTGCAGCTGCTGCGGGTTGATCACCGTCCCGGCGCCGATGATGGCGTCGGGCACCTGTTTGGCGATGGCGCGAATGGCCTCCAGCGCACAGGCGGTGCGCAGCGTCACTTCCAGCACCCGCACCCCGCCGGCGACCAGCGCCCTGGCCAACGGCACCGCATGTTCCAGCTTGTTGATCACGATAACCGGCACCACGGGGCCCGCGGTCATGATCTGCTCAGCGCTTGTCTTCCAATTGTTCATTATGACGTTCTCCATTTATGGCCGCCGCGGCCATGCTCTTGGTTAGAATTTGATGCAGCAGGCGCCCTGTTCGGCGCCGGAAAGCTGGCTGCGCAAGGCGCCAAACAGCTCACGGCCGCAGCCGATATGTTCGGCGCTTAGATCCGGCTGGTAAGGCGCGCGTTGCGCCAGCTCCTCGGCGTCGACCAGCAGCTCCAGCTCGCCGCTGCGGCCGTTGACGCGGATCGGGTCGCCGTTTTGCACCTTCGCCAGCATGCCGCCGGTGCAGGCCTCCGGCGTAACGTGGATGGCGGAAGGTACCTTGCCGGAGGCGCCGGACAGGCGGCCGTCGGTCACCAGCGCCACCCTGAAGCCGCGGTCCATCAGTACCCCCAGCGGCGGCATCAGCTTATGCAGCTCCGGCATGCCGTTGGCCTGCGGCCCCTGGAAGCGCACCACCACCACGCAGTCGCGATCCAGCTTGCCGGCTTCGAAGGCCGGCACGATGTCGTGCTGGCTTTCGAATACCACCGCCGGCGCTTCGATAATCTGGTTATCAGCGGGCACCGCCGAGGTTTTCATCACCGCCCGGCCCAGGTTGCCGGCCAGCACTTTGGTGCCGCCGTGGTGTTCAAACGGTTGGGCTACGCTGGCGATAACGCCGGCGTCGAGCGAGGTTTCCACCCCTGCGCGCCAGGCCAGCCGGCCGTTATCCAGCCAGGGTTCCTGGGTGTAGCGCTGCAGGCCGAAACCGGCCACGGTGTGCACGTCTTCATGCAGCAGGCCGTGCTTGAGCAGTTCGCGCACCACCAAAGCCACGCCGCCGGCGGCCTGGAATTGGTTGATGTCGGCCGGGCCGTTGGGGTAGATGCGGCACAGCAGGGGCACCGCGTCCGACAGCTCGGAGAAGTCGTCCCAGTTGATGATGATGCCTGCCGCGCGCGCCATCGCCACCATATGCATGGTCAGGTTGGTGGAGCCGCCGGTGGCCAGCAGCGCAACGATGCCGTTGACCACCACTTTCTCGTCCACCAGTTGGCCGACCGGCAGATAGTTGCCGGCGGTTGCGGTCAGGCGCGTCACCTGCCGGGCGGCGGCATCGGTCAGCGCATCGCGCAACGGGGTATCCGGGTGCACGAAGGAGGCGCCCGGCAGGTGCAGGCCCATCACCTCCATCACCATCTGGTTGGTATTGGCGGTGCCGTAGAAGGTGCAGGTGCCGATACCGTGATAGGACGCGGCTTCGGCCTCCAGCAGCGCCAGACGGTCGGCTTTGCCTTCGGCGTACAGCTGGCGTACGCGTACTTTTTCTTTGTTCGGCAGGCCGCTGCTCATCGGGCCGGCCGGCACAAACAACGAAGGCAGATGGCCGAAGGACAGGGCGGACATCACCAATCCCGGCACGATTTTGTCGCAGATGCCGAGGAACAGCGCGCCGTCGAACATATTGTGCGACAGGCCGATGGCGGCGGACATGGCAATGACATCGCGGCTCATCAGCGACAGCTCCATGCCGTCCTGGCCCTGGGTCACACCGTCGCACATCGCCGGTACTCCGCCAGCCACCTGGCCGACCGCGCCGACGGCGTTCAGCGCCTGCTTCAGCCGCTGCGGATAGTTCTCGTAAGGCTGGTGGGCCGACAGCATGTCGTTATAGGCGGTGATGATGGCAATATCGCTGCGCACCATGTTTTTCAGCGCGGCCTTATCGTCCGGCTGACAGGCGGCGAAGCCGTGCGCCAGGTTGCCGCAGGCCAGCTGCGAGCGATGTACGGTGTGTGAACGCGCCGCGTTGATGCGCGCCAGATAGGCGGTGCGGCTGGTTTTGGAACGGTCGATGATGCGCTGTGTGACACGGGACAGGGTTGAATTAATCATACCTTCCTCACATTGCTGTTGTTATAGACGCCGCCTGGTGGCGGAGCCCCCGGTGATGAATTGCAGCCCTGGTGTGCAATGGCCGGGGGCAGTGTTATGTCGTTATGGTTTTTTAGAACATGGTGAACGCGATCATGCCGATAATGCCGCCCACGCTGCCCAGCAGGGTTTCCATCACTGTCCAGGTTTTCAGCGTTTGCAGTTCGTTGGCGCCGGTGAACTTGCCGAACAGCCAGAAGCCGGCGTCGTTGACGTGGCTCAACACGATCGAACCCCCGGCGATGCAGATCGCCAGTGCGGCCAATTGCCCGCCGCCCAACCCCAGCTGGTTGGTGACCGGCAGCACCAGGCCGACGGTGGTCAGACAGGCGACGGTGGCCGAACCCTGAATGACCCGCACCATGGCGGAGAGCGCAAAGGCGGCCACGGCGATCGGCAGGCCGGCGCCGATCATGGCGTCACCCAGCGCCGGGCCGACGCCCGAGTCCACCAGGATCTGTTTGAACACCCCGCCGGCGCCGGTCATCAGCAGAATAATCCCGGCCGGCTGCACCGCGGCGGAGCAGATGGCCAGCGTTTGCTCGTTGGTCATGCCGCGCGGTTTCGCCAGGCCGTAAATCACAATCAAACAGGCCAGCAGGATGGCGGTGAACGGGTGGCCGATAAACTCCAGCCACTGCTGCAGCTGCGAGCCTGGCGTCACCAGCCGTGCGCCGATGGTTTTCATGCCGACCAGCACCAGCGGGCACAGCACCAGCGCCAGGCTGAAGCCGAACGACGGCAGGTTGCCCTTATTCAGCGTCGGTTCGTTTTCATCGGCGGGCATTGGCCAGTTAACGTAGCGGCTGATAAAGCTACCGTACAACGGGCCTGCAATCAGCATGCCGAGCACCGCGGCCACCAGGCCGATGGCGATCATCCAGCCGAAGTCGGCCTTCATCTGGGAAGCCAGCAGCATCGGCACCGGCCCCGGCAGCAGGAAGGAGGCGGCAGCCGCCACGCCGGCGAACAGCGGAATGGCCAGCTTGACGATATTGCCGTCGGTGCGGCGCGCCACGGCGAACACGATGCCGATCAGCAGCACCACCGCCACGTCGAAGAACAGCGGCAGGGCGCAGATCAGGCCGGCGATGCCGAGCGCATAGTGCGCCTTGCTTTGGCCGAAACGTTTCAGCAAATGCGCCGCAATTTGATCGAGCGCGCCGACCTCATGCAGTATCTTGCCGAACATCGCGCCCAGCGCGACCACGATGGCCAGGAAGCCCAGCGTATCGCCCATGCCCTTTTGCATGGTGTCGGCGATGCGGTCCAGCGGCATGCCGGAAAAGATCCCGGCGGCGATGGAGACCAGCATCAACGCGACGAAGGCGTGCATGCGCGCCTTCATCACCAGGAACAGCAGTAATAACACCGAGCCGACTGCGGTACCGACCAGAGTGACAGTATTCACGCGCAGACGTCCTGTGGCAGGAAGCTCTGGATATGCCGCACCGTATCGGCGATCACGCCTTCCAGCGGCTGGTTGATATCGATGGCCATCACGTCGCTTTCATCAATGCCCGGCTGTTCCAGCGCGGCGAACTGGGTGACCAGCATTTGCGGTTTGAAGAAGTGGCCGTTGCGCGCCGCCAGGCGGGCTTCGATCACCGGGAAATCACCGTGCAGATAGATGAACGACAGGTTGCCGTTGCCGGCGCGCAGACGGTCACGGTAATGCTTTTTCAGCGCCGAACAGACGATGATCGACACGCCGTGGGTGCGCTGCATGGCGAAGGCGGCGTCGTTGAGCGCGGCCAGCCAGGGGGCGCGGTCGTCGTCGTTCAACGGCTCGCCGGCGGCCATTTTCAGGATGTTGCTGCGCGGATGCAGGAAATCGCCGTCGAGGAACCCGGCGGACAGCTGGCGGGCCGCCGCCGCGGCCACGGCGGATTTGCCGCTGCCGGAAACGCCCATGATGACGTAAATTCGGTTTTGATTATTGGTCATGGCTTGGCACCTTGTGTAGGTTGTTACCGGTAACATGTTATCGGTAACATTGTCGAAGGAAGCGCCGCCGGTTGCAATGGGCTTTCGCGATGAGGATCGTTAACTGTGATCGGCTTCAAGATTTTTTACGCCGCGAGAAACAGGATCCTCACGGCGTTTTACAGGTTGGCAACAGGGGGGAACCTATGGGGCAGGGCGCAGCGGTGGCGCCCTGCGGCGGGCGACATCAGCGTATGCCGCCGTATTCCAGGCTGATCTCTTTTGCCGCGTGGATCACCAGCGCGCCGAGTTCAATCACGCGGTTATCGGTGATGCGCGACACCGGGCCGGAGATGGAGATAGCGGCGAAGGCTTCGCGGTGTTCGTCGAAAATACAGGCCGCCACGCAGCGCAGGCCGAGCGCGTGTTCTTCATCGTCAAAGGAAAAACCCTGCTTGCGGATCTGCGCCAGGCCTTCTTTCAGATTGTGCGGCGTCAGGGTGTGCTGGGTATAGGTATGCATGCCTTTCTTGTGCAGCAGTTTGGTGACCTGATCGTCCGGTAGGGTGGCGAGAAACGCCTTGCCGGCGCCCGAGGCGTGCATCGGCAGTTTGCCGCCGATCGGTGCCGACATGCGCATCAGCGCGGTGCACTGCACCTGATCGATGATGATCGCCTGGTGTTCGGCCTGGTCCAGCACCGCCAGGTTGACCGTCTCGCCGGATTCTTCCATCAGGCGGCGCAGGGTGGGGTGCACCATCGCCAGCAGGTTGCGGCTCTGCAGGAAGCTGCTGCCGACCACAAAGGCGTGGGAGCCGATGGTCCACAGGCCGAGATCGCCGACCTGGCGCACAAAGCCTTGCTGCTGCATGGTGGTGAGCAGCCGGTGGGTGGTGGAGTTCGGCAGCCCGGCCTGCTGGGCCAGATCGGTCAGCGCCACGTTGCCCTGGGCTTCGGCGATGTATTCCAGCAGCTTCAGGCCACGGGTCAGCGACTGTACCTGGCCGGTCGCCGCGCTGGCGGCCGGAGCGGCGGCGCGGGGCTTCTTGCCGCGTTTGGCGGGAGCGGGGGTGGCCATGATGTGCGTTCCTCTTTCCGTATGATGGAATTCATTTTCGTTTTTTGCCGATGAATTGCAAGCCGTCTGTCATCTCATCGGATGTGTTGACGGGCAACCTGAAAAACTCTCAATTGCCGCGCGCCACTTTGCCCTTACAAGCTGTGCTAGGATGAGTCGTTGGTTTTTACGGCAGTTGAGCGATGGGCTGGATGGCAATTGAAGGGGTTACAGTGACAAATCGAGTAGAACAACTGCGCCGCCAGTTAGCGCAGCGCATTTTAGTGTTGGACGGCGGCATGGGCACCATGATCCAGAGCTACCGGCTGGAAGAAAGCGACTTTCGCGGTGAACGTTTTGCCGACTGGCAGAGCGACCTGAAGGGCAATAACGATCTGCTGGTGCTGACCAAGCCGGAAGTGATCACCGCCATTCACTACGGCTACCTGGAAGCCGGCGCCGACATCCTTGAAACCAACACCTTCAACTCCACCACCATCGCCATGGCCGACTACCATATGGAGTCGCTGTCCGCCGAGATTAACTACCAGGCCGCCTGTCTGGCGCGCATCTGCGCCGACGAATGGACGGCGCGTACCCCGGAGAAACCGCGCTACGTGGCCGGGGTGCTGGGCCCGACCAACCGCACCGCGTCAATCTCGCCGAACGTCAACGATCCGGCGTTTCGCAACGTCTCCTTCGACGAGCTGGTGGCAGCCTATCGCGAATCGACGCGCGCGCTGGTGGAGGGCGGGGTCGATCTGATCATGATCGAAACCATCTTCGACACCCTGAACGCCAAGGCCGCCGCCTTTGCGGTGGAAACCGAATTCGAAGCGCTGGGGGTGGCGCTGCCGATCATGATTTCCGGCACCATCACCGACGCTTCCGGCCGTACCCTGTCCGGCCAGACCACCGAGGCCTTCTACAATTCGCTGCGCCACGTGCAGCCGCTGAGCTTCGGCCTGAACTGCGCGCTGGGCCCGGACGAGCTGCGCCAGTACGTCGCCGAGCTGTCGCGCATCTCGGAAAGCTACGTTACCGCGCACCCCAACGCCGGTTTGCCGAACGCCTTCGGCGAATACGATCTGGACGCGCAAGAGATGGCGAAGCAGGTCGGCGAGTGGGCGCACGCCGGCTTCCTCAATATCATCGGCGGCTGCTGCGGCACCACGCCGGAGCATATTGCGGCGATGGCTAAAGCGGTTGAGGGCGTGCCGCCGCGCCGGCTGCCGGAGATCCCGGTCGCCTGTCGTCTGGCGGGCCTGGAACCGTTGAACATCGACGCCAGGACCCTGTTCGTCAACGTCGGTGAGCGCACCAACGTCACCGGTTCCGCCCGCTTCAAGCGGCTGATCAAAGAAGAGAAATACAACGAAGCGCTCGATGTGGCGCGCCAGCAGGTAGAGAGCGGCGCGCAGATCATCGATATCAACATGGATGAGGGGATGCTCGACGCCGAAGCGGCGATGGTGCGTTTCCTCAACCTGATCGCCGGCGAGCCGGACATCGCCCGGGTGCCGATCATGATCGACTCCTCCAAGTGGTCGGTGATCGAAAAGGGCCTGAAGTGCATTCAGGGCAAAGGCATCGTCAACTCGATCTCGATGAAAGAGGGTGAAGAGGCCTTTATCCACCACGCCAGGCTGGTGCGCCGCTACGGCGCCGCAGTGGTGGTGATGGCGTTTGACGAAGTCGGCCAGGCGGATACCCGCGAACGCAAGTTCGAGATCTGCCGCCGCGCCTATAAGATCCTGACCGAACGCGTCGGCTTCCCGCCGGAAGACATCATTTTCGACCCGAACATTTTCGCCGTCGCTACCGGCATCGAAGAACACAACAACTACGCCGTCGACTTTATCGAGGCCTGCGCCGACATCAAAACGCACCTGCCGCATGCGATGATTTCCGGCGGGGTGTCCAACGTATCGTTCTCGTTCCGCGGCAACGATCCGGTGCGCGAAGCGATCCACGCGGTGTTCCTGTACCACGCGATCCGCAACGGCATGGACATGGGCATCGTCAACGCCGGGCAGTTGGCTATCTACGACGATCTGAGCGCCGAGCTGCGCGACGCGGTGGAGGATGTGATCCTCAACCGCCGCGACGACGGCACCGAGCGGCTGCTGGAGCTGGCGGAAAAATACCGCGGCAGCAAAGACGACGAAGTGGCGGTGCAGCAGGCCGAATGGCGCGGCTGGCCGGTGGAGAAACGGCTGGAATACTCGCTGGTGAAGGGCATCACCGAGTTTATCGAGCTGGATACCGAAGAGGCGCGGCAGAATGCCGATCGCCCGATCGAAGTGATCGAAGGGCCGTTGATGGCCGGGATGAACGTGGTCGGCGATCTGTTCGGCGAGGGCAAGATGTTCCTGCCGCAGGTGGTGAAGTCCGCCCGGGTGATGAAGCAGGCGGTGGCTTATCTGGAGCCGTACATCGAAGCCAGCAAGCAGAAAGGCTCCACCGCGGGCAAAATTCTGCTGGCGACGGTGAAGGGCGACGTGCATGACATCGGCAAGAATATCGTCGGCGTGGTGCTGCAGTGCAACAACTATGAAATCGTCGATCTGGGCGTGATGGTGCCGACGGAAAAAATCCTCAAGACCGCGCGCGAAGAGAAGGTGGACATCATCGGTCTGTCCGGGCTTATCACCCCGTCGCTGGACGAAATGGTCAACGTGGCCAAAGAGATGGAGCGCCAGGGCTTTACCCTGCCGCTGCTGATCGGCGGCGCGACCACCTCCAAGGCGCATACCGCCGTCAAGATCGAGCAGAACTACAGCGGCTCCACCACCTATGTGCAGAACGCCTCGCGCACCGTTGGCGTGGTCTCGGCGCTGCTGTCCGCCAGCCAGCGCGACGAGTTTGTGGCGCGCACGCGCAAAGAATACGAAACCGTGCGCATTCAGCATGCGCGCAAAAAACCGCGCACGCCGCCGGTCAGCCTGCAGAAGGCGCGCGACAACGCCATGGCGCTGGACTGGGAAAGCTACCTGCCGCCGGTGCCGAAGCAGCTTGGCGTGTTCCCGGTGGAGGCCGACATCGGCACCCTGCGCCGGTATATCGACTGGACGCCGTTCTTCATGACCTGGTCGCTGGCGGGCAAGTATCCGCGCATTCTGGAAGATGACGTGGTGGGCGAAGAGGCCAAACGGCTGTTCGCCGACGCCAACCAGATGCTGGACATGCTGGCCGCCAACCGCAGCCTCAACCCGCGCGGCGTGTACGGCCTGTTCCCGGCCAACCGCGTCGGCGACGACGTGGAAGTGTACCGCGACGAAAACCGCGACGCGGTGCTGGCGGTCAGCCGCCATCTGCGCCAGCAGACGGAAAAAACCGACTTTCCGAACTACTGCCTGGCGGACTTCGTGGCGCCGAAAAGCAGCGGCAAGGCCGACTACTTCGGCGCCTTTGCCGTCACCGGCGGGCTGGAGGAAGACGAGCTGGCGGCGGCTTACGACGCGCAGCACGATGATTACAACAAGATCATGGTCAAAGCGCTGTCGGACCGCCTGGCGGAAGCCTTCGCCGAATACCTGCACGAGCAGGTGCGTAAGTTGCACTGGGGCTTCGCGGCCGATGAGAGCCTGAGCAACGAAGAGCTGATCCGCGAGAACTACCGGGGTATCCGCCCGGCGCCGGGTTACCCGGCCTGCCCGGAGCACACCGAGAAAGCGGAGATCTGGCGCCTGCTGGACGTCAACCGCCACACCGGCATGGTGCTGACCGAGTCCTTCGCCATGTGGCCGGGGGCGGCGGTCTCCGGCTGGTACTTCAGCCACCCGGAGAGCAAGTATTTTGCGGTGGCGCAGATCCAGCGCGATCAGGTAGAAGACTACGCGGCGCGCAAGGGCATGAGCGTCAGCGAGGTGGAGCGCTGGTTGGCGCCCAACCTCGGCTATGACGCCGACTGATCCTCTCCTTCAAGGGCGCAGCGATGCGCCCTTGTCATTTGCGGCTACTGCGCTTCCACGTCAATGTGCAGCGCGTCGTAGCGCCAGTACTCCAAATCGCAGTCAATCACCCGATCGTGCTGATCGCGGTTCACCCGGGTAATGAACAGCGCCGGGCTGCCGTAGGTCACCTTCAGCATCGCGGCGGCCTGCTGCGGCAGCAGGGTCGGCAGCATGTCGAAGCGCACCCGGCCGTAGCGAATGTCGTAACGTTCGGCGTATAGCCCGGTCAGCGACTGGGTCAGGTCTTCATCCAGGATACCGGCAAAATAGGCTGGGTTGAGGTAATGCTCGCAGTACAGCACCGCGCGCCCGTCGATAGAGCGCAGCCGGCGGATGCGGTAAACCTCGGCGCCTTCCGGCAGCTCCAGCCGCCGCGCCAGGGCGGCGTCGGCCTGCACGCGGCCACTGTCGATCACTTCGGTATGGGCGTCACGCCCCTGCTGCTGCGCCATGGCGTGAAAGTGGCTGCGCTGCAGCGGGTTGTAGATCAGCCGCGGCGGCGAGATAAACCAGCCACGCCGCACCTGCCGGTAGATCACCCCCTGCGCCTCCAGCTGGCCGAGCGCCTCCTGCAGGGTGATGCGGGTGGTGGAGAACTGTTCGCTCAGGGCGCGCTCGGAGGGCAGCTTGCCGCCGGCGCTGAACTCGCCGCTGGCGATACGGGCGGCCAGCGTCCGGCAGAGGGTCGCGACCGTGGTCGGTACATCATTCATGCAACAGGTGCCCCATTTCAGTGCGTTTCGCCTCCGTTAAGGTAGACCAGCGGCGCGGGTTTGGGGACGCAAGTGCGATAAATACGCTGCATTTTTAGGCTGACATATAATTATCACATTCGTCCGTTAGATTGGCTTGGTTCTTGCTGGACTAGTCCAGCGCCCCCACACCCTACCACCCGGAGCATCAGTTATGAAACGTTTGTGCGCTTCTGTGTTAAGCAGTGCGATGGTACTGACCAGCCAGATGAGCTGGGCCGCGGATACCGATCTGGCGGCGCTGGAGCAGGCGGCCAGGAAAGAAGGCGCCGTCAACAGCGTCGGCATGCCGGACAGCTGGGCCAACTGGAAAGGCACCTGGCAGGATCTGCTGAGTAAATACGGCCTGAAGCATGTCGATACCGATATGAGTTCGGCGCAGGAAATCGCCAAATTCGATGCGGAGAAAGGCAACGCCACCGCGGATATCGGCGACGTGGGCGCGGCATTCGGCCCGATCGCGGTGCAAAAAGGGGTGACGCAGCCGTACAAACCCTCCACCTGGGAGCAGGTGCCGGACTGGGCGAAGGATAAAGACGGCCACTGGGCGCTGGCCTACACCGGCACCATCGCTTTCATTATCAATAAGCAGCAGGTCAAAGACATTCCGCACAGCTGGGCCGACCTGCTGAAAGGCAGCTATCAGGTCACCATCGGCGACGTCGGCACAGCTTCGCAGGCGGCCAGCGGCGTATTGGCGGCCACCTACGCCATGGGCGGCAACGAAAAGAACCTGAAGCCGGGCCTGGAGTTCTTCGGCAAGCTGGCCAAGGCCGGGCGCCTGAGCCTGAGCAACCCGGTGATCGCCTCGCTGGAGAAAGGCGAAGTGCAGGTTGGCGTGGTATGGGACTTTAACGGCCTGAACTACCGCGATCAGATCGACAAAACCCGTTTCGACGTGCTGATCCCGTCGGACGGCTCCATCACCTCCGGCTACACCACCATCATCAACAAATACGCCAAACACCCGAACGCCGCCAAGCTGGCGCGTGAATACATCTTCTCCGACGCCGGCCAGATCAACCTGGCGCGCGGCTACGCCCGCCCGATCCGCGCCGAGCATCTGACCCTGCCGGATGACGTCAAGGCCAAGCTGCTGCCGGCCGAACAGTACAAGAATGCCCATCCGATCGCCGATCCGGCGGCCTGGGAGCAGAGCGCCAAAACGCTGCCGCGCCAGTGGCAGGAAAACGTCATCATGTATATGCAGCAGTGAGTCAAGCCATTATGAAAACGATCCTGGTGCTGCTGGACGGCCTCAACTATCAAGTGGCGCACGACGCCATGGGGTATCTGCAGGCCGAATGCGCGGCGGGGCGTGGACGGTTGTATCAGCTGGAGAGCGAGTTGCCCTCGCTCTCCCGGCCGCTGTATGAATGCATCCTCACCGGCGTGACGCCGGTGGAGAGCGGCGTGGTGCATAACCACGTATCGCGTCTCTCGCATCAGCAAAGCGTGTTTCATTACGCGCGCGCCGCCGGGCTGACCACTGCCGCCGCCGCCTACCATTGGTTCAGCGAGCTGTATAACCGCACGCCGTTCGACGCCGCGCGCGATCGCCATACCGACGACGCCGAACTGCCGATCCAGCACGGCCATTTTTATTACGACGACGGCTACCCCGATACGCACCTGTTCGACGACGCCGAAAACCTGCGCCGCCGCCATCAGCCGGATTTCCTGTTGATTCACCCGATGAATATCGACGACGCCGGCCATCGCTTCGGCCTGTCGTCGCCGCAGTACCGCAACGCGGCGCGCCATGCCGACGGCGCGCTGTCGCGCTATCTGCCCGACTGGCTGGCCGCCGGCTATCAGGTGATGGTCACCGCCGATCACGGCATGAATGACGATCGCAGCCACGGCGGGGTGCTGCCGGAAGAGCGGCAGGTACCGCTGTTCGTGTTCGGCGCGGCGTTCAGCCAGAACGACGCCGATCCGCTGCAGACCGAGCTGTGCGGCACCCTGTGCGATCTGCTGCAGGTGGCGCATGACAAACCGCGCTGCCGGGCGTTGTTGGCGCAGGGTGAAAGATGAGCGCCAAATGGATTGCCGCGCTGTGCCTGCTGCCGTTTATCCTGCTGTTCGGCGCCTTCCAAATCGCGCCGCTGGTGTGGATCGCCGTCAGCAGCTTCTTTAGCGAAACCAGCGGCTGGGGCTGGGGCAACTACGTTGACGTACTGACCTCGCCGTTTTATCTGCAGGCGTTTCAGTTCTCGCTGGAGATCTCCTGGTGGTCCAGCGTTTACGGCTTGCTGATCGCCCTAGTGGGCAGTTACTCACTGCGCCAGCTGGGCCAGACGCGGTTTCATGATTTCGTGATGTCCTTTACCAACATGACCAGCAACTTTGCCGGGGTGCCGTTGGCGTTCGCCTTCGTCATCCTGCTGGGGCTGAACGGCTGCCTGACGCTGCTGCTGCGCAAATACGGCCTGATGGAGAGCTTTAACCTCTATTCGAAGGGCGGTCTGATCGTGCTGTACACCTACTTCCAGATCCCGCTGGGCGTGTTGCTGTTGTACCCGGCGTTCGACGCGCTGCGCGAGGACTGGCGCGAATCGGCCTCGCTGCTCGGCGCCAGCCCCTGGCGTTACTGGCGCCACATAGGTTTGCCGGTGCTGGCGCCGGCGCTGATGGGCACCTTCGTGATCCTGCTGGCTAACGCGCTGGGCGCCTACGCCACCGTGTATGCGCTCACCACCGGCAACTTCAACGTGATCCCGATACGCATCTCGGCGCTGGTAGCCGGTGACATTTCCCTCGATCCCAACCTGGCCAGCGCGCTGGCGATGCTGCTGGTGGCGATGATGGCCTTCATCACCCTGATCCACCAATGGCTGTTGCGCAGGAGCTACCTCAATGCGCGCTCATAACTTCCCGGAGGACGGCCATGTCGCCCATTGAACGCCTCTACCATCGCACGGTGACCTGCCTGCTGTTGCTGATCTTGTTGCTGCCGCTGGCGGCGACCCTGATTTACGCGCTGGCCACCCAGTGGGGCGCCACCATTTTGCCGGACGGTTTTACCCTGAAGTGGCTGCTGGCGCTGTGGAGCGACCCGCGATTCCTGTTGGCGTTGGGGCATTCGCTGCTGATCTGTTTCGGCACGCTGGTGCTGGCGGTGGTGGTGATTTTGCCGATGATGTTTGTGATCGCTTACTACTTCCCTAAGCTCGATGCGGTAATGAACGTGCTGATCCTGCTGCCGTTCGCCGTGCCGCCGGTGGTCTCGGCGGTCGGGCTGATGCAGCTGTATGCCGCCGATCCGCTGCCGCTGCTGGGCACCCCCTGGATCCTGATCGGCTGTTACTTCACCATCGCGCTGCCGTTTATCTATCGCGCCATCAGCAATAACCTGCAGGCCATCAACCTGCGCGACCTGATGGACGCCGCGCACCTGCTGGGCGCCAGCACCTGGCAAGCGGCGCTGCTGGTGGTGCTGCCAAACCTGCGCAAGGGCGGGATGATTGCGGTGCTGCTGTCGTTTTCGTTTCTTATCGGCGAGTTCGTGTTCGCCAACCTGCTGGTGGGCAGCCAGTATGAAACGCTGCAGGTCTATCTGTTCAATATGCGCAACGGCAGCGGTCATTTCACCAGCGCGCTGGTTATCTCCTATTTTGCCGTGGTGCTGTTAGTCACCTGGCTGGCGAACCTGCTGAATAAAAACAAGGGCTAACCCGATGGCTTATCTCAACGTCACCCGTTTGAACAAACGCTATGGCCAGACCCAGGTGTTTGCGGATATCGATTTCAGCGCCGAAGAGGGCGAGTTCGTCACCCTGCTGGGGCCGAGCGGCTGCGGCAAGTCGACGCTGCTGCGCTGCCTGGCGGGACTGACCCCGGTCGACAGCGGGCAAATCCTGCTGCAGGGCCAGGATCTGGTGCCGCTGGCGCCGCAAAAGCGCGGCATCGGCATGGTGTTCCAAAGTTATGCGCTGTTTCCGAACATGACGGTGGAAGGCAACGTGGCCTTCGGCCTGAAAATGCAGAAGCTGGCGGCCGGGCAGATCGGCCAGCGGGTGCAGGAGGTGCTGGCGCTGGTAGAGCTGAGCGAGCTGGCCAAGCGCTATCCGCACCAGCTGTCTGGCGGTCAGTGCCAACGGGTGGCGCTGGCGCGCTCGCTGGTGACCCGCCCGCGCCTGCTGTTGCTCGACGAGCCGCTGTCGGCGCTGGACGCGCGCATCCGTAAACACCTGCGCGAACAAATCCGCCGCATCCAACGCGAACTGAACCTGACGGCGATCTTCGTCACCCACGATCAGGAAGAAGCGCTGACGTTGTCGGACCGTATCGTATTGATGAACAAAGGGCAGATCGTGCAGAGCGGCGATGCGGAAACCCTGTACACCCAGCCGGCCGATGCCTTCGCCGCCGGGTTTATCGGCAACTACAATCTGCTGAGCGCCGAGCAGGCGTCGGCTTTGACCAATAGCCCTTACCACGGTAAGGTAGCTATTCGCCCCGAATCCATCGGTTTGCTGCCTGCCGGGCAGGGGATCGCCGCGGTGATCCTCAACCACAGCCTGCTGGGCAATGTGGTGCGCTACCGCGTTCAGGCGCGTGGCGTGGAGCTGCTGGTGGACGTGCTGAACCGCTCGGTAGCCGATTTGCACGCCGACGGCAGCGAGATTGGGCTACACTTGGAAACTGTTACATTACGGGAAGTTGCATGACTTTTTCAGGCTGAAAGCAGGGGCACTCCTTTCTCAGCGACAGTCTGCCGCCCGTGCCGCTGTCCTGTTCTTTTAACGCCTGGCAGGCAGGATAAGCCATCGAGCCGGGCGTTAATGGAGCGTATCTTCCGTGCTGACCCTTCTTCACCTGCTTTCCTCCGTGGCGCTGCTGGTGTGGGGCACCCACATCGTGCGCACCGGCATCATGCGGGTCTATGGCGCCAATTTGCGCCGCGTGTTAAGCGACAGCGTTGAAAGAAAACCGCTGGCCTTCGTTTCCGGCATCGGCGTCACCGCGCTGGTGCAAAGCAGCAACGCTACCGCGCTGCTGGTCACTTCGTTTGTCGCGCAGGGGCTGGTGGGGCTGGCGCCTGCGCTGGTGATCATGCTCGGCGCCGACGTCGGCACCGCGCTGATGGCGCGGGTGCTGACCTTCGATCTCTCCTGGCTGTCGCCGCTGCTGATCCTGGTCGGGGTATTCCTGTTCCTCAGCCGCAAGCAGACCCGGGTTGGCCAGATGGGCCGGGTGTTCATCGGCCTTGGGCTGATCGTGCTGGCGCTGGAACTGATCGTTGCCGCCGCTACGCCGATCACTCAGGCGGCCGGCGTCAAGGTGCTGTTCTCGTCGCTGACCGGCGACGTGATGCTCGACGCCCTGACCGGCGCGCTGTTCGCTATCGTCAGCTATTCCAGCCTGGCGGCGGTGCTGCTGACCGCCACCCTGACCGCCTCCGGCGTCATCTCGTTGAAGGTGGCGCTGTGCCTGGTGATCGGCGCCAACCTTGGCAGCGGCCTGTTGGCGGTGATCAACACCAGCGGCCAGAACGCCGCCGGCCGCCGGGTGGCGCTCGGCAGCCTGTTGTTCAAGCTGATTGGCTGCGTGCTGGTGCTGCCGTTCGTCACCTACCTGGCGGACGTGATGAGCCGGCTGCCCGGCGGCAATGAAGAGCTGGTGATCTACTTCCACGTGTTTTACAACCTGATCCGCTGTCTGGTGATGATCCCGCTGGCCGAGCCGATGGCGCGCCTGTGCGAAACGCTGATCGCCGACGTGGCGGCCGACGATCCGCGCATGCGGCCGCGGCACCTGGACGCCAGCGCGCTGGATACGCCGACGCTGGCGTTGGCCAACGCGGCGCGCGAAACCCTGCGCATGGGCGACGTGGTGGAACACATGATGATCCTGCAGCGCGAAGTGCTGCACGGCAAGCAGGGGCAGGATAAAGAAGTGCGTCGGTTGGACGATGACGTCGACGTGCTGTACACCGCCATCAAGCTGTATCTGGCGCAGATCCAGAAAGAGGATCTGGGCGAAGAGGATTCCCGCCGCTGGGCGGAAATTATCGAGATGGCGCTTAACCTGGAACAGGCGGGCGATATCATCGAACGCATGGCTGGCGACGTAGGGGCCAAATCGCACGCGGCGCGGCGGGCCTTCTCCGCCGAAGGGCTGGCGGAGCTGGATGCGTTGCATGAGCGGCTGATCGGCAACCTGCGCCTGGGCCTGTCGGTGTTCTTGTCCGGCGACGTGACCAGCGCCAAGCGGCTGCGCCGTTCCAAGCACCGTTTCCGCATTTTGGACCGCCGCTATGCGCATGCGCACGTCGATCGGCTGCACCAGCAAAACGTACAGAGCATCGAAACCAGTTCGCTGCATTTGGGGCTGTTGGGGGATATGAAGCGTTTGAATTCGCTGTTCTGCGCGGTGGCTTACAACGTGCTGGATCAGGATGAGAAAGACGACGACCGCGACTGGGAAGACACCCCGAGCACGCTGTAAAACAACGCCCCCGGTTGCGCCGGGGGCGTTGTGGTTTAAGGGCGGTTATTTACCGCTGAAAACGCCGGCTTTGGCGTCGGCCTGAACCGTCGCGGCATGGCCGCTGGCGATAGGCACATCGCCGCTCAGCCCCTGTTTGCCCGCACCCGCCAGCAAGCCGCCTACCGACAGGCCCACATCGCCGCGGCCGCCGCCCTGATAACGCTGGCCGCTAACGTCCTGCTGCGTTACCTGGCCGCCGCCCAGCGCCACCTTACCCTGCCGGCTGCGGATCTCGCCGCCGGTCAGCTGGGTCTGGCCTTGCACCTTCAGCGCTACACCGCGGTCGCCGGTAATGGCCGACTGTTCGGTTACGGCGTCGTTGCGCACCACATCGGCGTTGACCTTGATTTGCCCTTGCACACCCGCCGGGCCGGTGAGGCTGTCTTTGGCGGCGTTGCCCGCGCGGCGTGCGCCGCGATCCCACAGCGCACCGGCCGGTTTGTCGCCGGTCGCCGCTTCCGGCAGGGTCACCTGCCCGTTGGCCTTGCTGAAGCTGACGGCGCCGGTGGTGTCCTGCTGCGGGTCGAGGCGATGCGCCACGCGGTTGTACTTGGCGGTGGTGACGTCGGCCACGTTGTTCACCCCGGCGTCCAGCTTCTCTTTTACCTTACCGGCGTAGCGCGGCGTGCCCACTTTCGACAGTTTGGCGGTGACGCTGCTGCCCGGATCGTTGCTGTGGCTCAGTCCTGCGTCGACATCCACCTTGACGCTATGCTCGACGTCTTTGCGGCTTTCGATCCGCAGATCGCCGCGGATGTCGCCCTTAACGCTGTCGGCATCGATCCGCGCGCCGGCAAGGCGGGTGTCCTTGCCGCTCTCCAGCGTCACCTCATCGCCCTTGATATGGGCGTTGGCGTGGGTGGTTTTGTCCAACTGCTCAACGCCGACCTTCAGCCCGGCGCCCAGCGTATGGGTATCCTTGCCGCTGGTTGGGTCCACCTGGCCGCTGTCGCTCTTGTTGAACGTCTGGCCGCCCTTGGCGTTGGCCTTGATCCCCAGGTTCCAGTTGTTCTTGTGCTGCTCGCTTTGCGCCGATTCCAGCAGGATGCCGCCGTTTTTCGCCTCAAGGACGGTGCGCTTGCCGCTCACTTCGCTGCCCTGCAGGTGCAGGGCGTCGGCCCCTTCGCCCTTGGCGGAAATGGTCACCGCGCCGCCGCCGGTGATTTTGCCGCCCTGGCGGGCGGTAGCGGATTCATCGACCCTGGCGATATCGAAAGCCCCGCCGACGGAGAGGTTGCCACCGCTTTTTTCCTTGTTGTCCGAACTGCCGCCGCCCAGATCGAGGTTGCCCGACAGGCTGCTGTCCTTGCGCGTCTGGCTGGACTCCGCCGCCTGCAGCTTGACCTGGTTGCCCGCGCCGAGGGTGATATTTCCCTGGCTGGCCACTTCGCTGCCTTGCAGCGCCAGGTTATTGCCGGCATTCAGCGCGATCCCTTGCTCACCGCCGATTTTACTGACCTGCGCGGTGCGGCCGTTGCTTTCACCGCTGCTGGTGCCGCCGCCGAGACCGGCGCCAAAGCTCTTGCTGTCGGCAGTGAAACCGCCTTTTGCCGAGGCCTTGACGTTATAGCCGCTGTGGCTTTCACGCTGCGTGTCGTTGGCCTGCTCGAAGCGCAGGTTGCCCCCGGCGTCGATCCGGGTTTTCCCCTTGCCGCCGTCCAGCTCGGTGCCCTGATAAGTGGCGTCTTTGGCGACGTTGATGCTGATGCCATTGCCGGCGGCGATTGAGCCCGTCACCGCCTGGCTGGTGGTTTTCTCGCTGCGTTGGGTGCCGCCTTCGCCTTTGGCGTCTACGGCCAAATCGCTGCCGGTGGTGGTGTAAACGCGCACCCCGGCGCTGCCGCGGGTGTCGGTAGAGCGTTCTTCCTGCCGGTTGACGGCGGCTTCGCTGTGATGACTGCCGGCGTTGAGGGTGATAGCGCCTTTGCCCGCCTGATATTGCGTACCCCGATCGCGCACCGCGCCGCCGGCGTTAATCTCGATGTCAGCGGCTTTCACCGAGCTGACCACCGCCTGCGAGCTGCTGCTGTGCTTTTCATTGCTGCCGCCCTGGGCGCCGATATCCAGCCCGAGGTTTGGCGCGCCGATGCCGCCGACGTCGTTAATCACGCCGTTCACGTCCAGCTTGGCCGCTTTGCCGACTGCACGCTCGATAGGACGCGTGACTGCGCTGACATCGACGTTGGCGCCGATGTTCACCCCAACGTCGGTTTTGCTGGTGGTGGTGCTGGCGCTGTCGGCGGCGGCCAGGTGATCGACGCTGGCGGCGTTCTCTTTATAGCTGCCGCCGACGCGGTGTTGCGCGCCTTGTTGGGTCAGCTTGTCGCGGGCGTTGATCGTCAGGTTGCCCTTGACGTCGCTGCCGGAGGTGACCGCCTTGCTGCTTTCCGCCTGCGTTTTGCCGTTCTCGTAGCCGGCTTCGACGCCGCTGCCTAGCTTGTCGATGCCGCCGGTGTAATAGAAGCCGCCACCGATCTTGGTCTGCTCGGTATTCGAGGTGGTTTGGTCGTCGGCCGCCAGGAAGGAGACGTTGTTGCCGCTGATGCTGGCATCCCCTTTGTCGGTTTTCAGTTTGGAACCGCTGAAGGTGACGTCTTTATTCGCCTCAAGCTTCACGCTGCCGCCGCTGAGGGTTGCAGACCGGTTCTCGGTGCGGGTGGTTTTTTCGCTGTCGCTGGCGTGTTCGATGCGCAAACCGGCGCGGTACTGCTTATCTCCGGCCTCTTTGGCGTAGCCGTTGACGGCGAGCGCGGTTTTCTGCTCGTCAATTTTTTGTTGCTGCTCAGCGGCTTTGACGTTGATGTCGCCGGTTTTCGAAGTGACGCTCAGCTCGCCGGCGCTGGTCACCCGGCTGCCGATCACGTCGGTGTCGCGATGGCTGAGCAGCTGCAGATTGGTGTCGGATTTCAGTTCGCTGCCGGTGCTGTGCTGGTAGCGGTTGTTGGCCTGGTGCGAATCGCGGGTGATGTTGAATACGGTGCCGGTGCGGGCGTCGATTTTATCCACGGTGGTGCTGAGGGCGTTATCGATGCGCAGGCCGCCCTGGGCGGCCTCGACGAAGCCGCCTTGCTTGCCTTTCGCCTTGCTGCCGGTAATGGCGACACCCTGTTGGCCATTGAGCGTCAGCATGCCGTCGCTGGTCAGTTCCGAGGCGTGGCTGACTTCGCGGCGGTTGCTGTTGTTTTTATTGTCGCCGCCGCCGATGCCGCCCCAGGAGGTTTTGTCATCGCGCACGGTTTTGGCGTTAGCGGTTTTTTGCACCTCGATCTGGATCTGATCCCTGGCCTGGACGTCCAGATTGCCGGCGGCGTGCACCCTGGCGCCCTGGGTGATGACCTTGCGGTCGGCCTCCAGCTTCAGCAGGCCGCCGCTGCGCAACTCGCTGGCCTTCAGGCTTTCGCTTTCGTCGCTGTTGTGCCAACTGCCGGTGCGCAAACTGGCGGTGTGGTTGCGCTGGTAGCCGCGCTCGCTGGACTTATCCTTCTCCACCAGCCCGGCGAGGTGCAGGTCGCGCGCCGCCTTGACGTTCAGCTGTTCCTTGGCCGAGACGTTGGCGCCCAGCAGCGTCACGTCCTCTTTGGTGCTGGTCAGCGTGGCCGTGCCCTTGGCGGCGACGGTGCTGCCCGCCTGCTGCTGCTGCTCGTGCTCGCGGGTCACGTCGTATTGCCAGGAGTAGAACCACTGGTTGTCGGTATGCCCCTGGGTCTGCTTCAGCCGTTGCCCGTCGAGCGTCAGGCTGGCGCCCTGCAGGGTGATATTTTCGCCTTCGACGTCGGTGGCGGTGAGCTGGTTGCGGTTATCGGCCAGCAGGCTGATATTCTTGCCCTGCAGCCGGGTGCGCACCAGTTTCTGGCTGCTGCTGCGATCGTTGATTTCGATGCCGCCGCGGTAGTTCTGATAGTTCTTGTCGCTGTCGCGGCTGTTGCCGGCGTTTTCAATGCGGCTTTCGCTGCGGATATCGTAGGCTTTCACCTTGAGCTCGTCACCGGCGGTCAGCGTGCCGGCCAGCTTCACGCCGCTGCCCTGCGCGGTGTTGATAATGTTGATGCGCCCGGCCTGCATGCTGCCCAGATAGTAGCTGTCCAGCGCGCTTTGCGGTTGTTCGCTGGCGATCAGGCTGCCGTCGCGCGCTACCCGGTTGGCGCCGCTGATGGCGTTAATCGTCGCCGGAATGATAGTGCCGTCCGCTCGCTTGAAGTCTTTCACCACCACATGGCCGCGGCTGTCGATCTTCGGGGCGATCAGATCCAGCACGCCGCCGGCGTCGATGGCGCCGCCGAGCGCCAGCGCGTTACGGTTGCCGAAGGTGCTGTAGCCCTGCAGCATACCGTTTTCCACCAGCGGGTTGCCCACCACCAGCGACGAGCGGCTGGTATTGATAAAACCGCAGCCCTGGCAGCTGATGCCGTTTGGGTTGGCCAACACATAGTCGGCGGCCATGCCGAAGATTTCCTGCTGGCCGTGCAGCAGTGAAGGGTTGCGGCCGATCACTTCGTTGAGGATCACCCTGGCCTCGTGGCCGGTCAGATTGGGGTTGGCCCCCAACTGGCCAGCCAGCTGCGACATGCCCTGAGCGAGGGAGTTGTTCAGCACCGCGCCGGGCTGGTTGACGTTGAAGTCCTGATACTGGTTATGCGACAGCCCGTTACCGTTTGGGTTGACGATATTGACCACCTGCGCGCCGCTGCCGGCGGTAGAAACGCCGGGGCCGTTGGCGCCGCCGGCCGAGACTATCTCGCCGGCGAAGGCGGTGCCGTAAGCGGCGAGAATAATCGCCAGTGCGGCGGCCAGTTTGCCTGCCGCTGAAAGCCTGAAGTTATTATTTTTCATCCATGTATCTCCGTATATTGCCGTGGGTCCTGCAAAACTGCTGACTAAAAGGTGTAAGAAAAGCGCGCCAGCACCTGGATCGGATCCACCGGAGTGGCGCTTTCCGACAGGATCCAGCCGCGGCTGACTTCGAGATCGGCCAGCGCGTGCCGGTAGCGCAAGGTGGCGCCGGCGCTCAGCCCGGCGCTGCTGTTCCAGCCCGATTTTTCCTGATGCGGCATCACGCGACCGACGTCGGCGCCGAGGCGCGGAGTGAGGGTGACTGAACCCAGATTGACGCTGCGTGACAGGGTGTTCTGCAAATACCAACCGTTATCGCCGGACTGCGTGCTGCGGCTGAAGCCGCGAATGGCGCTGCGATCGGTCAGGCTCAGCCACTCCACGCCCGGCAACGGGTCGCGGCTGTATTGGCCGTAAAACAGATTGTTGAGCTGGTAGGTCGCGCCGGCCAGGCTCAGGCGCTGGCTGAGGTTGACGAAGGCTTTGCCCTTGGTGAACTGGCCGTCGAGGTGAACCGCGTTGGGGTGGCGATCGGCCCCCAGCAAGGGTAAACCCTGTTCGACGCTGAGGTTGGCGCTGAACACGCCGCTGGGCAGGATCTGCAGATGGCTGACGCCCAGCTCGGCCAGGGTCAGCGTCGGGCTGCCGATCTCGAGGCGCACGCTTTCAAAATAGTTATCGATACGCTTGTAGGTCAACTGGCCGCTCAGGCTGTCGATTTGATCGCGATCGCGGTAAAACACGTAGTCGCCGCGCAGGCCGTATTGCTGAGTTTGGCCGTGCAGCTTGACGTTGTTGAACGCCAGCTGCTGGTGATTCTCGTAGGCTGAAAAGCTGGCGAACCCGCTGAAAGTGAATGCGCCGTAGGGCAGCGAGTAGAGCAGGGTATAAGCGCGGCTGTAGCGATGCGCCGGGTTTTCCACGGTGCTGTTGGCGTTCAGGCTGACGAAGTCCGACAGGCCGAACGGGCTGTCCAGGGTGGCGGTGGCGCGCGCCAGCCATTGGCCGGTGTTTTTTTGGCCGTAATTATCCGTGCCGGCAATCAGCTGCCAGGGTTTGGCGTGGTCATTGCGTAGCCGAATAATTGACCCGCCAACTTGCTGGCCGGGTAAAATATCTAAACGGGTGGTATTGGATTGCAAACGATTAGCCTGATCCAATCCCTGATCGAGCTGGGTTAATTTCAGCGGTTTGCCTTCCAGCCCCGGAAATAATAAACGGCTGTTTACCCAACGATCGCCGCCCTCTATTTTCTCAATAAACCCTTCGGTGACGCGTAATCCCAACTCCCGCTGTTTATTGGGGCGAATAAACTGTACGCGCGCGGTGATATAGCCTTTTGCAACATATAAGCGGGTAAGTTCTCGCGACAGGCGGTTGATGTCATTACTGCTGATGCATTGCTGCGGCAAGGCGCTCAGCGCGGAGAGATCCGCAGCTGACAACAGGGTAACGCCCTGCAGATAAACGCCGGCGATCGGCAGGCATTGGGCGGACTGCGGCAGCGCAGGAGCGGCGGGTTCAGGCTCCGCCAGCAGCCGTTGCTGCTTAAGCTGCTGGTAGCGGCGTTGCTCTATCAGCTGGTTGATCTCACGCGAGCTGTCCTGCAGCGCGCGGCGGGACTCGCCCATCGTCATGCCGGCCATTTCCGGTTCAGGCAGGGTGGCGGCGGACAGCGCCGTGCTGAAAAGCACGGCCAGGGTGGAAATTTTTCTAATCATTATAATCCATTATGGGCGTTCGCCGGAGCAGACAACCCAATCCATGATGTTAACCACGGGCGACCAACAGCCGGCCCGAAATAATGAGCGACATGAACATTGCGGGGTATCTTGATTCGCCGCAGGCAAATAAGACGGTGGGTATATATCTAAATAATAATTAGGTTGCTTCTTTTTTGGCGGGCAACCCTGGCGACTTAATTAATTAAAAAAAGTGGTGATGATTTTCGCTCTTCCTGCATTATCGGCACGCATAGGAAGAATCTGAATTTTTATTTTTCACGGATAATAGAGGATGCGGGGAATTATGACAATCCGACCAGTGGGAAATACGAAATTTCGCAGAGAGATGACGGGGCGCGAATGTTTGCGCCCCGGAGAGAGGATTATTTCTTCTTGATCGGCCGGCCGGACCAGTACCCCGCCAGCAGCGAGCCGGAGAGGTTGTGCCAGACCGAGAACAGCGCACCCGGCAGTGCGGCCAGCGGTGAGAAGTAAATTTTGCCCAGCGTGGCCGCCAGCCCGGAGTTCTGCATGCCGACCTCGATCGCCAGCGTGCGGCAGGTCGACTCGTCGAAGCCGAACAGCTTGCCGCCCCAGTAACCGCTCAGCAGGCCGATGCCGTTGTGCAGGATCACCGCGATAATCACCACCAGGCCGACCGACGCGATATGGCTCTGGCTGCCGGCCACTACCGCGCTGATGATAGCCAAAATGCAAACCATCGACAGCGCCGGCAGCAGCGGTTCAACCCGCTTGACGGTTTTAGTGAAGGCGTGGTGGACGATCAGCCCAAGGCCGATCGGGATCACCACGATCTGCAGAATGCTCAGCAGCATGCCCATGATATCGACGCTGATCTTGGCGTCGACGTACAGGCGCGTCAGCAGCGGGGTGGCGAATACGCCCACCAGCGTGGAAACCGCCGAGATGGTGACCGACAGCGCCACGTCGCCCTTGGCCAGATAGATCATCACGTTGGAGGCGGTGCCGCTGGCCACGCTGCCGACCAGCACCATGCCGGCGGACAGATCCGGCGGCATGCGGAACAGCATCGCCAGGATCCAGGCCGCCAGCGGCATGATCAGATAGTGCAGGAAGATCCCGGCGGCCACCGGGCCGGGGCGCGACAGCACCCGTTTGAAGTCATCCAGCCGCAGCGTCACGCCCATGGCGAACATGATCAGCATCAGCAGCGGGCTGACGTAGGGGCCGATGCCGGTAAAGGTGGTCGGCGTGTAATAGGCGGCGACGGACAGCAGTACCGCCCACAAAGGGAACAAGCGCGTGAGTTTTGCCAGCATTGACGTGGGTTTCCTTAGCCAAATTAAGAACGATGGGTTGTTGCGGGAAGTCCCTGCGCGTTATAGACCGCTTATTGTTGGCGCAGGGGCGCAGCATGCCGCGCCCGCTGGAAAAGATAATAACTTATTCGAACAGGTTGTGGTGCAGGGTGCGAACTACCTGCTCGGCGTCGTCGCCGGGCACCAGGAAGCACAGGTTGTAGCTGCTGGCGCCGTAGCAGATCATGCGGATGTTGAACGGGTCGAGCACGCCGAACACCTCTTTGCCCACGCCGCAGGCCTGGGACAGCTTGTTGCCGATGATCGCCACCAGCGCCAGGTTTTCCTCCACTTCCACCCGGCACAGCGACGACAGTTCGGTCAGCAGCGAGGTGGTCAGCAGGCTGCCGCCGGTGGAGGTGGAGCCGGTGGTGTCCATGGTCAGCGCTACGCTGACTTCCGAGGTGGTTATCAGGTCCACGGAGATATTATGCCGCGCCAGGATGCTGAATACCTCGGCCAGGAAGCCGCGCGCATGCAGCATATTCAGGCTGTGCAGCGTCAGCAGGGTTTGTTTGCGGCGCAGCGCCAGCGCGCGGAACAGCGGCGGGTTCTCGGTGGTGTTGCACACCAGCGTGCCGCCGGCGGCCGGATCCTTGCTGGAGCCGACAAACACCGGAATATCGCTGCGCACCGCCGGCAGCAAGGTCGCCGGGTGGAGCACCTTGGCGCCGAAGGTGGCCATTTCCGCCGCTTCTTCGAAGGCGATCTTGTCGATGCGCTTGGCCGCCGGCACTACGCGCGGATCGGTGGTGTAAATGCCCGGCACGTCGGTCCAGATATCCACCCGGCTGACGTGCAGCGCTTCGCCCAGCAATGCGGCGGTGTAGTCGCTGCCGCCGCGCCCCAGCGTGGTGGTGCGGCCTTTCGCTTCGCTGCCGATAAAGCCCTGGGTAACCACCAGCGCTTCCTGCAGGCGCGGTTTCAGCAGCGTCTGGGCCAGTTCGCTCAGCGCGGCGTTGTCCGGCACGGCACGGCCGAAGTGATCGTCGGTGCGCATCACTTTACGCACGTCGAACCATTCCGCCTGTACGCGGCGGGCGCGCAGGATCTCGACGAACAGCAGGGTGGACATCAGTTCCCCGTGGCTCACCAGTTCATCGGTCAGTGCGGCGGAGTTGGCCAGCGCCGCAGCCTCCGACAGCATGGCGATATTTTCCAGCATGCGGTCGATTTCTTCGCGGATCACCTGCGGCGCGTTGAGGCGCTCGAGGATGGCGTATTGAATGCGGCGGATTTCATCAAGCCGGTAGTTGCGCTGCTCGGCGTCGCAGCCTTCGGCCAGGGCCACCAGCAGGTTGGTGACGCCGGCCGAAGCGGACAGCACCACCAGGCGCACCTGCGGGTTGGAGAGCACCACGTCGGCGCTGCGGTTCATGGCTTCGAAGTCGGCAACGCTGGTGCCGCCGAACTTGGCTACCACGGTAGAATCATGGGGTGCTGCTTGGGTCATGTAAAAACCTCGTGTCAGGGATGCCGTCTTCAGAGGGCACTTTATTCCATAGCCTTGGCACAAGGGGAGAGCGGTAAACAGGGAGCAGGCGTAGAGGTAAAGCTACGATACACCCAGAAGCGCCCCACCTTGCCGACCGCCCGCAAAGGGCGATCCTGGTGACAACCCAGGGGATTCAGCCCCTGTAGCCGATAAGATGATCGCCGCGGATCATCTTACCTCGGCGTCGCTCCCCCTCATGTGCCGTCATTGGAAAACGGCTCCTCTGACACTCTACCTGGGCGACGCGCCTCTTCTGGCTTGCGCACCGGGTGCGCAAGTAGGCTGTTAGGAATAGCCGGTTATCGCCGTTCTGTCAACGGGCAGACGTTGAGGGATTTTCATCTTGCACCAGGGCGATTAGCGTACAGGGCATGGCCGGCGCGGCGCCTGCGCCGATCGGCTGCAGCGAACCGTCTTCGCGTTGGCAAAACAGCGGGATCACGCCCTGGTGTTTTTCCAGATATTCCAGCCAGCCGAAATTCTCATTCAGCTTGGTCGCCTTGATGGTGGCGCCTTTGGCTATCAGGCTGCTCAGACGGCCGTAGGTGGCTTCCTGATTGAACAGGATCTCATGCCGGCGAAAGCGCGAGCTCTCCGAACTGTTGCCGCGGCCTTTCAGCGGTGCGCCGGAGCGGATGGCGAACACGTGATCGTCGCCAAAGATATGCCCGAAGTGATAGACCGCCAAGGCGTTCTGGTGGCGGTTGGGCGACAGCGCCAGCACCTGGGCGGTATCGCTCAGGTCGAGGTAGTTTTCGGCATGTTCGGAGTAGGCATGACCGTAATAGGCCGGGATGCCTTCCATGCGCGCCTGGCGGTAGTATTCCCAGCTGCTGTCGGTGACGAGCACCGGGATATTCATTTTCATCAGCGCCTGCGCCAGCATGCGCGCCACGCTGTTGGCGCCGACGATCAGCACGCCGCGCGGTTTTTGCTGCTGTACCCGCAGCCAGCGCGCCATCATGCCGCTGGTCAGGCTCTGCAGCACCACGGTGCCGATGATGATGGCGAACACCACGGTCACCAGCCGATCGGCGCCCTGGTAGCCGCTGCGCTGCAGCGTCAGCGCGAACAGCGAACTGACCGCGGCGGCGACGATGCCGCGCGGCGCTATCCAACACAGCAGCAAACGGTCGCGCCAGTGCAGGGAGGAGCGCCAGGTCGACACCGCGATGCACAGCGGGCGGGCGATAAACTGCACTACCAGCAACAGGCCCAGCAGCGGCCAGCCCATGTTCCACAGCGCGTTGATGTCCAGCCGCGCCGCCAGAATGATAAACAGCGCCGAAATAAGGATCGCCGACAGCTCCTCCTTGAACGCCAGAATGTCGCTGGTGTCCACGTCGCGCATATTGGCCAGCCAGATGCCCATCACGGTGACGGTCAACAGGCCGGATTCGTCGGCGATGGCGTTGGAAACGCCGAAAGCGGTCAGCATGATCGCCAGCACCGCCAGGTTTTGCAGATAGCGCGGCAGCCAGACGCGGCGCAGCGCCAGGCCCAGCAGGTAGCCGAACAGCGCACCGGCGATCAGGCCGACGGCGGCGGTAATCCCCAGCGTCCAAAACAGGTGGGTGTAAGATTCCGCGTTCTGCTTCAGCACGATAAATTCGAACACCAGCAGGGTGAAGATGGCGCCTACCGGGTCAATAACGATGCCCTCCCAGCGCAGCACCTGATTGATATTGGCGTTTGGCCGCACCACGCGCATCAGCGGGGCGATCACCGTCGGCCCGGTCACCACCGTCACCGCGCCGATCAGCGCCGCCAGCTCCGGCGGGAAATCCAGCAACCACCAGCTGGCGACGCTGATGGTCAGGAAAGTCGCCAGCATGCCGATGCTGACCAGGTTGCGCACTACGCCGCCGAGGCCGCGTATTTCCTCAACCCGCAGCGTCAGCGCGCCTTCAAATAAGATGATTGCCACCGACAGTGACACTAATGGAAACAGCAAATCGCCGAACAGCAGGTCCGGCTGCACCAGGTGCACCGCCGGCCCCAGCAGGATGCCGAACAGCAGCAAAGGCAAGATGGCGGGCAGGCGCAGCAGCCAGGCCAGCCACTGGGCCAGCAACGAGCTCAGGCCGATGACCACCAACATCAATGGGGCAGATAATTCCATAGCGGAGATCCCTTTCAAATACGGTATGAACAACAACATGGCACATTCCAGTGACAATTCCGCAGCGCTGGTAACAGGCCGTTAGCCAAAAGTATAGGGGAAAAGCTGAAACGATGCGGCACGCGTTGACAGTTAGCGCCTATCGCAAGAAAAGAGATCATAATCACAGTCGAACAGGCTACAATCGGACAACCACGCATCTTTATTCTCAAGCCTAAGAGTGTTGCTATGAAAAATATCAATCCTAGTCAAACCGCTGCTTGGCAAGCCCTGCAGCAACATTTTGCACAGATGAAAGACGTCCGCATCGCCGATTTGTTTGCGCAGGACAGTGAGCGTTTCTCCAAGTTTTCCGCCACCTTCGACGATCAGATGCTGGTGGACTATTCCAAAAACCGCATCACTGAAGAAACCCTGGAAAAACTGCAGGCGCTGGCGAAAGAAACCGATCTGCAAAGCGCCATCAAGTCGATGTTCGCCGGCGAGAAAATCAACCGCACCGAAGATCGCGCAGTACTGCATATCGCGCTGCGCAACCGCAGCAACAGCCCGATTATCGTCGACGGTAAAGACGTGATGCCGGAAGTGAATGCGGTGCTGGCAAAAATCAAACAGTTCTGCGGCCGGGTGATCGGCGGCGACTGGAAAGGCTACACCGGCAAGCCGATCACCGACGTGGTGAACATCGGCATCGGCGGTTCGGATCTCGGCCCGTACATGGTCACCGAAGCGCTGCGCCCGTATAAAAACCATCTGAACATGCACTTCGTCTCCAACGTCGACGGTACGCACATCGCCGAAACGCTGAAGCCGCTGAACCCGGAAACCACGCTGTTCCTGGTGGCGTCCAAAACCTTCACCACGCAGGAAACCATGACCAACGCCCACAGCGCGCGCGACTGGTTCCTGAGCAGCGCGGCCGACCAGCAGCACGTGGCGAAACACTTCGCCGCGCTGTCTACCAACGGCAAAGCGGTAGCCGAGTTCGGCATCGATACCGACAACATGTTCGAATTCTGGGACTGGGTGGGCGGCCGTTACTCTCTGTGGTCGGCGATCGGCCTGTCGATCGCGCTTTCCGTGGGCTATGAGAACTTCGAGCAGCTGCTGAGCGGCGCGCACGCGATGGACCAACACTTCGCGAACACCCCGGCGGAGAAAAACCTGCCGGTGCTGTTGGCGCTGATCGGTATCTGGTACAACAACTTCTTTGGCGCCGAAACCGAAGCCATTTTGCCGTATGACCAGTACATGCACCGTTTTGCCGCTTACTTCCAGCAAGGCAACATGGAGTCCAACGGCAAATATGTAGACCGCAACGGCAATCCGGTCGATTACCAGACCGGCCCAATCATCTGGGGCGAGCCGGGCACCAACGGCCAGCACGCGTTCTACCAGCTGATTCACCAGGGCACCAAGCTGGTTCCTTGCGACTTTATCGCCCCGGCGGTCAGCCATAATCCGCTGAGCGACCATCATGCCAAGCTGCTGTCGAACTTCTTCGCGCAGACCGAAGCGCTGGCGTTCGGTAAATCGCTGGAAGTGGTGGAGGCCGAGTTCGCCGCACAGGGCAAGACGCCGGAACAGGTCAAGCACGTAGCGCCGTTCAAGGTGTTCGAAGGCAACCGCCCGACCAACTCCATCCTGCTGCGTGAAATCACCCCGTTCAGCCTGGGCAGCCTGATTGCGCTGTATGAGCACAAGATCTTCACCCAGGGCGCCATCCTGAACATCTTCACCTTCGACCAGTGGGGCGTGGAGCTGGGCAAACAGCTGGCTAACCGCATTCTGCCGGAGCTGGCGGGCAGCGAGAAAGTCAGCAGCCACGACAGCTCAACCAATGCGCTGATCAACCGTTTCAAAGAGTGGCGTTAACCGCCGGCTGAATTGAAGCCAATAAAAAACCCGCCGCGGCGGGTTTTTTTACGTCTGCCGATTACAGATTGATCGGCACTTCGAAGCTCACGCCGGCGCCCACGTCGTCCGCCGTGCTGGCGTCGCTGTTGGTGTACCACAGGCTGGTGTCGAACTTGACCGCGGAAGGGAAGGTGTAGCCCCAGCCGAGCTGAATGCCTTTCAGCGTGTCCGATTTCGGGAACGCCTGGTTGGTGCTCTGATTCAGCGGGTTCACCTTGGCGTAAACCAGGCGGGTGCTCCAGCGCTGGCTGTCGTCCAGCACCAGCTCGACGCGGCCGGACAGCATCTGGCCGTCGCCGCCCATCGCATGGCCCAGCGGGTAACCCTGCTGGTAGTAGCCACCTTTATAGGTGTAATGGCTATAGACATACCCTTTACGGGACATATCGGCGCGGGTATCCGCTCCTTCAATCGACCAGTTGATGGTGGTGGAGCCCCATTCAGGGTGGCCTTCCAGGCCCAGCAGGTAGGTATTTTGCGAAGGCAGGAAGCCCGCTTCGTCTTCGCCGACCAACTGGCCGTACAGGCTGACCGGCAGGCCAATCAGCGGCTGCATTTTCAGCTTGAAGTCAAAGCCGGCGAGCTGGTTGCCCGGATCGTTGCCCTGACCGGAGTCATCGTTGTCTTTACCGGTTGTCGCATCCCAGAAGGAACTCCAGGAGTGCGGGCGGCCCTCGCCGCCCCACATCATGATGCGTGACGCGCCCAATTCGACGAAGTCGGTCGGCATCATGGTAAAGCGGCCGCCAATCAGTTTGGTGTGCGGTACCGACGCGTACTGCGACAGCTGGCCGGCGGTCAGCTGGTACTGCCAGCGGCCAATCCATGACAGCCACGGGGTTTCAAACGGCGACTGGTCGGCGCGCTGCAGCATAAAACCGGCCACCGGGCGTGCGGCGTCGGAACGGATCAGGCTGCCGTCATAGCCAGGCCCCCACCATTGGGACACTTCACCGAAGGAGAGCCACTGGTTCCAGATTTTCACCGCGCCGTAGGAGCCGTGCATATTGAATTTAGAGCCATCGCTAACGCGCTGATCGCCTTCAACGGACCCCTGCAGACGCACGTCCCAGAAGTCGCCGTTGGCGCCGGCGCCAACCGTCAGACGGTCGTCGGCATATTCGTTTTGACCGAAGCCCTGCGGGGTGCCGGGTTTGTCGGTAGAGGCGTAGCCGCTGATGCGGACGTTGGCCTTCAGGGCATCAACGCGGCGCTGCACGCGATCGATGACATTCTTCTCGGTATTGGTTACCGGTTTGGCTTGCGCAATGACGGAGTTGATTTCTTCCTGGCTCAACGGCCAGGTGGACAAGCTGACGTTAATCACACCACGATCGGACAGCCAGGCCAAATCGTTGCGCAGGTCGTTGTCAGGAGCCACTAAACCGGCAGCGTGGCCGGTTAAAGCACAGGTAAACAGGCCCGCCGCGACCAGTCCGTTAAGTTTAGCGCGCATAAAGAATTCCCTTGTTAATTCGAGGTTATTGGTTTTATGTAAAGATCTACGTCCCATGATAGTTGACATTTCAATTTGCTACAAATATATCCACCAGAAATATCCTATTGTAACTATTTGAATTGGATTGAATTTATTGTGCACTTATAGAGGGTGTCATTTTTAAGATAATGCCTATGTTAGGATGTGCGGATAAATTTAGCGGTACTGATGGGGAGTTTTTATGGCGAAAACATCGCGTTCAATAATGATTGCGAAGGGGTTGCAGCGGGTGCTGAACGTAGGTCTGTTGCTGTTGGCGGCCATCTTGGTGGTGTTCCTGGTGAAGGAAACCATTCATTTGGCGAAAGTGTTATTTCTCAACAATGAGGAGTCGTCTTCTTATTTATTGATTGAAGGCATTGTGATCTATTTCCTTTACTTTGAATTTATCGCCTTGATTGTGAAGTATTTTGAGTCGGGGTATCATTTCCCGCTGCGCTATTTTATTTATATCGGCATTACCGCGATTATTCGTTTGATCATAGTGGATCATAACAACCCCGTTGATACCCTAATTTATGCCGGCGCGATATTGTTGCTGGTGGTGACGCTCTATCTGGCCAACACCGACCGGCTAAAGCGTGAATAAATTCGCCTTCATGGCTGAAGCTGAGGCCGCGTTGACCGGGCCATAAAAATGGCGGCCCAGAGGGCCGCCGAAGACACAGGTATTGATTGGAAAAAGCTAAGTACATCAAGCGCATTGCAGTGGCACAAATTTAGCCCTTCACCCCGCCGGCCGTCAGGCCGCCCACCAGCCAGCGCTGCGCCAGCAGGAATACGGCGGTAATGGGTATTGCCGACAGCACCGCCGCGGCGGCGAAGTCGCCCCACAGGTAGTTCTGCGGGTTGAGATATTGCTGCATGCCCACCGCCAGCGTGTAGCTGTTCACGTCGCGCAGCAGCAGTGAAGCCACCGGCACTTCGGTGATGGCGGCGATAAACGACAGAATGAACACCACCGCCAGGATTGGCACCGACAGCGGCAACAGCACCAGGCGGAAGGCCTGCCACGGGCTGGCGCCGTCCAGCGCCGCCGCTTCTTCCAGCGAGTTGTCGATGGTTTCGAAATAGCCTTTGATGGTCCAGACGTGCAGCGCGATGCCGCCCATATAGGCGAAGATCACCCCGCCGTGGGTGTTCAGGCCGATAAACGGCAGGTACTGGCCCAGGCGATCGAACAGGGCATACAGCGCCACCAGTGACAGCACCGCCGGGAACATCTGGAAGATCAGCATGCTTTTCAGCAGCGTGCTTTTGCCGCGAAAGCGCATGCGGGCAAAGGCGTAGGCGCAGGTCGTCGAGAGCGTCACGATACCGATGGCGGTGATCGCCGCGATCTTGATCGAGTTCCACAGCCACAGCAGCACCGGGAACGGCGGCGGCGTCACGCTGCCGTCGGCGTGGGTGACGCTGAGGCCAAGCGCCAGCCGCCAGTGATCCCAGGAGATCTGCTCAGGTATCAGGCTGCCGGTGGCGAAGTTGCCGGAGCGCAGCGAAATGGCCACCACCATCAGCAGCGGGAACATGATCAGGGCGATAAAGCTCAGCATCAGAATATGGGTGATCCACAGGCGCAGGCGCTGGGATTTGGGTTGAACCATGGCCATCGTTATTCTCCCTAATCAAAGTTCATCTTGCTGGCTTTCAGATTCAGGATCGCCAGCGCGCCCACCAACAGGAAGATCAGCGTGGCGATGGCGGCCGCCAGGCCGAAGTCTTGCCCACCGCCGCCTTCGAAGGCAATGCGGTAGGTGTAGCTGACCAGCAGGTCGGTAGAGCCGGCCGGCGTGGTGGTGCCGATCATGTCCGGCCCGCCGTTGGTCAACAGTTGGATCAGCACGAAGTTGTTAAAGTTGAAGGCGAAGCTGGCGATCATCAGCGGCGTCAGCGGCTTGATCAGCAGCGGGAAGGTAATGCGGAAGAAGTTTTGCAGCGGGCTGGCGCCGTCCATTGCCGAAGCCTCATACAGATCGTCCGGAATGGCCTTCAGCAAGCCCATGCACAGGATCATCATGTACGGGTAGCCCAGCCAGGTGTTGACTATCAGGATCATGCTCTTGGCGGTGAGCGGATCGCTGAACCAGGCCGGCTTGATGCCGAACAGGTGGCTGAGCATCATGTTGATCTCGCCGAAGCTCTGGTTGAACAGCCCTTTGAAGATCAGAATCGAGATAAACGACGGCACCGCGTAGGGCAGTATCAGCAGCACGCGGTACAGCGCCTTGCCTTTCAGCGCCTCCCACTGCACCACGCAGGCCAGCACCATGCCTACCGCCACGGTGAGGATCACGGTCATCACCGAGAACAGGATGGTCCAGATGAAGATCGAAACGAACGGCTTCTTGATGCCTTCATCCTGCAACACCCGCAGGAAGTTTTTCCAGCCGGTAGTGACGGTATAACCCGGGCTGAGGGTTTCCTGCCCCCAGTTGCCGTCTGCATTGACGGCCTGATAGAAGCCGATTTCGGCATTCGGCCGGTATTTCACCTGGGTTTGATTATTGGTCAGCGTATTGCCGTCTTTATCCAGGCTATACAGCGGGCTGGTGCCGGAGAACTGGCGCAGCGAACTCATGCGCAGCTCGCCGCCGTCGGGCAGTTGGGCGACCAGTTGGTTCAGCGCCTGGCGATTCTGCGTAATCACGCGCAGCGTGGCGCGTTCGCCCGCCGGCTCGGCGCTCTCCGCCGTCAGTTTCAGCGTCTGCGGCGCGGCGGCGTCAAAGCGGAAAGGCTCTGAAATCAGCTGCTGGCCGCTGTCCGGATGGATCAGCTGCAGCCGCCATTGCTGGTTGGCCGCCGGATACAGGCCGAAGGTAAAGGTCTTGCCGGTCTGGAACTGGCGCTGCATCAGCACCGACTGTGCGCGTTCGAACGTCAGTTGGTTGGTGCTGCTGTAGTTGGTAAAGGCGATGGCGATGGTGCAAATCAGCGGGAACAGGACAAACAGCCCCATACCGGCGATGCCCGGGTAAACGTAGCGCCAGGCGTAGGCGCGGCGGTTAGCAAAAACGTAAAGCCCGGCACCGACCAGGATCAGCGTCATGATGGCGAACAGATATTCACCCTGTGCATACATCAATACAATCAGATAGCAGGTAACCAGGCTGAGCAGGCCGATGGCCAGCCATTTCAGCACGTCACTCTGCCACCACTTCGATTTTTTGCGCGCAGGCGACCCGGCGTGGGCTAATTGCATAGGGCGTTCCTTTCTGTGGAGCGACAGCGGGGCGTTTGTCCCCTTCATACTTGAAGCTACGCTTTTGTCGGCGGCGTCCGCTCACCCCGGGGACACAGCTATCTATGCTCCCGGGGATGTGCACACTCGCCGTCGCGGCGTAGCGCCAATTATTTGGGGATGTTAATCCCGCACAGCGTCATTACTTGGTGATGCGGGTCTGCACGTCATCCAGCGCGGCTTTCACCGTTTGGCGGCCGCTGACGGCGTTGATCACCGCACTGCGTTCGGCGTACCAGAAGGCGCTCATCTGCGGAATGTTCGGCATGATTTCGCCGTTTTGCGAGTTCTGCATGGTGGCGGCGATCTTCGGATCTTTCGCCAGCTCTTCCTGGTAGGATTTCAGCGCTACGGCGCCCAGCGGTTTGTCTTTGTTGACGTCCGCCAGACCTTCGTTGGTCAGCAGGTAGTTTTCCAGGAACTCGGTCGCCAGCTCTTTATTCGGGCTGGCGGCGTTGATGCCGGCGGTCAGCACGCCGACGAAGGGTTTGGACGGCTTGCCTTTAAAGGTCGGCAGCAGGGTCACGCCGTAGTTGATTTTGCTCTGTTCGATGTTGCTCCAGGCCCAGGGACCGTTGATGGTCATGGCGGTCTGGCCCTTGTTGAAGGCCGCTTCGGCGATCGAATAATCGGTGTCGGCGTTGATGTGCTTGTTTTTCACCAGATCGACGATGAACTGCAGGCCGGCCTGCGAGCCGGCGTTAGCTACGCCGACGTCCTTGATGTTGTATTTGCCGTTTTCATATTTGAAAGCATAACCGCCGTCGGCGGCGATAATCGGCCAGGTGAAGTAGGGTTCCTGCAGGTTCCACATAATGGCGCTCTTGCCGCCGGCGCGCAGCTGTTTGTCCAGCGCCGGGATCTCTTCCCAGGTCTTGGGCGCCTGCTTGATCAGGTCTTTGTTGTAAATCAGCGACAGCGCTTCAACGGCGATCGGGTAGCCGATCAGTTTGCCGTCGTAGCGCACCGCGTCCCAGGTGAACGGGAACAGTTTTTCCTGGAAAGCCTTGGAAGGATGGATCTCGGCCAGCAGGCCGGACTGCGCGTAGCCGCCGAAGCGATCATGAGCCCAGAAGATGATGTCCGGGCCGTCGCCGGTAGCGGCTACCTGCGGGTATTTTTCTTCCAGCTTGTCCGGGTGTTCGATGGTGACTTTGATACCGGTGTCTTTCTCGAACTTTTTACCGACCTCGGCCAGGCCGTTATAGCCTTTGTCGCCGTTGATCCAGATAACCAGTTTGCCTTCCTCGATCTTGGCGAAGGCGGAAGAAGAGAGCACCAGGGTGGTCAGAGCCGAAAGCACCAGCGTGCGGGCGGTGGTAATGCTGCGAGTCATAATCCAGTCCTTCTTTTTGTGGGCACAGACATCAAGGAGAGAAGTTTCACGGTAATAGTGGGTCACAAAGCGACACATTCTCATCCTCCCCCCCTCTACGCCCCATGCCGGCGTATTGTGATCCAGTTAACATTGCGCTCTATTCTGTGGCGTCAGGCACAAAATAGGGGGACGATTTTTGCCAGGCCGATCACAGATTTGTCTTAACGGGGGAACTTCTCATCGCCCGGGTCGTTCTCTCATCCTCCCAGCTCCTCCCCCATGAAAAATCCTGTTACGGATGATTACCCTTTCCAGCAACTCCCGCACTATCGGCCACATTGATTTTCAACGCCACGCGCAGCAGGAAACCGGATTTATGTCGCCAACGCCTATCGTCGTTCAACCCACCCTGTACCGGATCCATCCGGTCAGTTTCCGCGATGGAAACGGCGACGGCGTGGGTGACGTGCACGGCATGCTGGCGGCGTTGCCCTACCTTAACGCCCTGTCGGTGGATGGCTTGCTGCTGCCGCAGGCGCTGCCGCCGGAGGCCGGCGCCGCGGTGGCCGCGCAAGGGCTGGCGTTGTGGTATTGCGACGGCGGCAGCTACGTTCGCCACGCCGTAGCACCGCAGCAGTATGCCCGCAGCCCGCTGGCGTTGGACGTGGTGCCCTTCAGCGTGGAAAAGCTGGTGGCGGTGCTGCACGCCCGCCGCGCTACGCTGGCGGACAGCCTGTGGAGCACCGGCGATGCCGACCAGCCGCGGGTGGTAAGCCATTGGGGGCAGGGCGATCTGCGCTCCGCCGACGCTTTTTTGACGTTGCTGGCGATGCTGCCGGCGCCCATCTGCCTGTATCAGGGAGAAGAGCTGGGATTGCCGCACGCCGCCGGGCTGCAGGACCCGCGGGGAGCGCAGACGCGCATGCCGTGGCATGAGGCGCCTGAACAGGTGACCGCCGGCGAAATTGCCTGGTATCAACAGGTGGCGATCGAACACCGCGCGCTGGCCATCAGCCGCCAGCAGCACGATAGCCACTCCACGTTGCGTTACTGCCAGTCGCTGCTGGCATTGCGTCGCTCGCCGCTGATCCAGCGCGGCGAGCTGAACGCGGTCAGCCAGCGGAATGGCGTAGTTCGCTTACTTATTACCCATCAGGATCAATGCCTTGAAGCGCTGATTAACCTGCAGCCTTATACTCAGGCGGCCGCGCCGTCTGAGGCGACCTTGCCATTGGCATGGCAGCACGGCGCGCAGCAAGAGGGTCATCAATGGGTTTTGGCGGGCTTTGCGTCCGCCATTTTTACACGAAATGTTAACTGCGAAAGCAGGGGAGTAACGCATGGCTAGCGTCACACTGCGCAGCGTTTATAAGGCCTTCGGTGAGGCCGTGATTTCCAAAGACGTCAATCTGACCATCGATGACGGCGAGTTTGTGGTGTTTGTCGGGCCATCGGGCTGCGGCAAATCGACGCTGCTGCGCATGATCGCCGGGCTGGAGGACATCACCTCCGGCGACCTGTTGATCGGCGATAAACGCATGAATGAGGTGCCGCCTTCCGAACGCGGCATCGGCATGGTGTTCCAGTCCTACGCGCTGTATCCGCACCTGTCGGTGGCGGACAACATGTCGTTCGGCCTCAAATTGGCCGGCGCGAAGAAGGCCGAGATCAATCAGCGGGTCAACCAGGTATCGGAAGTGTTGCAGCTGGCGCACCTGCTCGATCGGCGGCCGAAGGCGCTGTCCGGCGGGCAGCGTCAGCGCGTGGCGATCGGCCGCACGCTGGTGGCGGAACCGGACGTGTTCCTGCTCGACGAGCCGTTGTCCAACCTCGACGCTGCGCTGCGTGTGCAGATGCGCATCGAGATCTCCCGGCTGCACAAACGCCTGCAGCGCACCATGATTTACGTCACTCACGATCAGGTCGAAGCGATGACGCTGGCCGACAAGATAGTGGTGCTCGACGCCGGGCGCGTCGCCCAGGTCGGCAAGCCGCTGGAGCTGTATCACTATCCGGCCAACCGCTTCGTCGCCGGGTTTATCGGTTCGCCGAAAATGAATTTCCTGCCGGTCAAGGTGACCGCCGCAGAACCGCAACAAGTGCAGGTCGAACTGCCTAACCGCCAGCTGGTGTGGCTGCCGGTGGAAGGCGCTGACGTTCAGGCCGGCGCCAACATGTCTTTGGGCATTCGCCCGGAGCATCTGCTGCCTGGTGACGCCTCCGAAGTTCGGCTTACCGGTGATGTACAGGTGGTTGAGCAGCTCGGCAACGAGACGCAAATCCACATCCAAATCCCGGCAATTCGTCAAAACCTGGTTTACCGCCAGAACGACGTGGTGCTGGTAGAAGAAGGTGCAACATTCGCCATAGGCCTGCCGCCTCACCGCTGCCATCTGTTCCGTGAAGACGGTACGGCATGTAAACGGCTGCACCAGGAGCCGGGCGTTTAAAGCACATCCAGCGACTATAACAGGAGAATAATGATGATCGTCTTGCGCAAACTTCCTCTGGCACTGGCTGTCGCCGCCGGTGTGTTGACCACCCAGGCCATGGCCGTTGATTTTAAAGGTTACGCCCGTTCCGGCATCGGCTGGACCGGTAGCGGCGGCGAGCAACAGTGCTTCAAAGCCACCGGGGCCGCAAGTAAATACCGTCTCGGCAACGAATGTGAAACCTACGCCGAGCTGAAGCTGGGGCAGGAAGTGTGGAAGGAGGGCGATAAGAGCTTCTACTTCGATACCAACCTGGCCTATTCCGTATCGCAGCGCTCCGACTGGGAAGACGTGACGCCGGGCTTCCGCGAAGTGAACGTGCAGGGTAAAAACCTGATCGACTGGCTGCCGGGCGCCAATATGTGGGCCGGTAAGCGCTTCTATCAGCGCCATGACGTCCACATGATCGACTTCTACTACTGGGATATCTCCGGCCCGGGCGCCGGTCTGGAAAACATCGATCTGGGCTTCGGCAAACTGTCCGCGGCGGTGACCCGCAACTCCGAATCCGGCGGCTCCTACGGCTACCTGGATAACGAATGGAAAGAGCGCCCAACCGTCAACGACACCTTCGACGTGCGCCTGGCGGGCCTGGAGCTGAACCCGGGCGGCACCCTGGAGCTGGGCGTGGACTACGGCCGCGCCAACGCGCAGGACAACTATCGCCTGGCCGACGGCGCCAGCAAAGACGGCTGGATGTTCACCGCTGAACATACCCAGAGCATCCTGAGCGGTTACAACAAGTTCGTGGTGCAGTACGCCACCGACTCCATGACCTCGCAGAACAACGGCCGCAACCAGGGCGCGACCATCGACAACAACGGCAAGATGATCCGCGTGCTGGATCACGGCGCCATCGACTTCAACGATAAATGGGCGCTGATGTACGTCGGCATGTTCCAGGACATCGACCGCGACAACAACAACGGCACCACCTGGTACACCGTGGGCGTGCGCCCAATGTACAAATGGACGCCGATCATGAGCACCCTGCTGGAAGCCGGTTACGACAACGTGAAATCCCAACGCACCGGCGATCGCAACGGCCAGTACAAAGTGACCCTGGCGCAGCAGTGGCAGGCGGGCGACAGCATCTGGTCGCGTCCGGCTATCCGCGTGTTCGCCACCTACGCCAAGTGGGACGAGAAGTGGGGCTACGCGACCGACACCGACACCGGTTACAACACCGGCACAGCCTACAACGACAACAGCATGCACACCTTCAGCCGCGGCAATGACGATGAGGTCACCTTCGGCGCCCAGATGGAAATCTGGTGGTAATGACAGAACGGGGGGAGCCGCAGGCTCCCCCCAACGTGTATTCGCCGACGCCGATTCTCTTGCCTGACTCGCGTCGACGCTGAATGGGGATACCATAATGAAAAAGAATCTGCTGTCACTCTGCCTGTCGCTGGCGCTGAGCCTTGGCGCGCCGCTGGCGGCCAACGCCGATACGCCGGCCAACGTCTCCGTCGCGCCGGCCATCAGCGCCGCCACGCTGCAAAGCCTGCCGTGGCAACCGCTGCAGCCGCCGGTCAGCCAGGAAATCAAGCTCGATAACGTCAGCCCGCAGATCAACCAGGGCGATATTCAGGGGGCGATCGCCGCCTATACGCTGCCGGCCGATCGCGGATCGCTGGAAGTAACGCTGAGCAGCATCAGCAAAAACAGATCGCTTTACGCGCCGAGCGTGCTGGTGCTGGATGAGCACCAACGGCCGGCGGCCTATTACCCGAGCAGCTATTTCCCGTATCAGCCGCCGGGCGCGATGTCTTCCGATCGGCTGGAGGGCACGCTCAAGCTGACCCCGGCGCTGGGGCAAAAGCAAATTTACCTGCTGGTGTACACCACCCGCCAGGATCTGGCCAAAACCACCCAATTGACTAACCCGGCCAAGGCCTATGCCGCCGGCGTGGGCAACGCGGTGCCGGATATCCCGGACCCGGTCGCCAGCCACAGCACCAGCGGTACGCTCAAGCTGAAAGTGACCGCCGAACAGGGCAGCGGCAACGTGATGATCGGCATGCTGCAACCGGCGCCGACCACGGCGCCGGTGGTGGTGGGATCAACCGCGCCTGTCGCAACGGCGGCTCCGGCACCTGCGCCGGCCAAACCGGCGGAGCCGATGCTTAACGACACGGAAAGCTATTTCAATAACGGCATCAAACAGGCGGTGAAGGCGGGAGATATCGATAAAGCGCTGAAGCTGATGAATGAGGCCGAGAAACTGGGTTCCACCACAGCGCGTAAAACCTTTATCAGCAGCGTGAAAGGCAAGGGGTAGTACCCGACGCTGCCGATGCTGGCTCGATGTTTGGTGCGCCTCGGCGCACCTTTTTTCATCCGCGGGCCAGAGTCGCGCCGATCAGCGCCAGCAGGCGGGCATTATCCACCTGCTGCATCACCCGCACCGGCTTGCCCTGCGGTTCCGGCATGCCGACCGTCAGGCGCAGACTGCCGGGCTGCCAGCGGCGCGAACTGCCGCGCGTCATCGCCCCCTCCAGCGCCACATCGACAAAATATTCCTCGGTCGTGACCAGCTGCGGCTCCAGCAGCCAGGCGATCACCAGCGCATCATGGATCCAGCAGCCCGGCAGATGGCGGGTCTGGCGGGAATAGTCGATCCAGGGTTGGGTAGTGGTGCGCAGGTAGCGGCACAGCGGGGTATCCGGCTGCGTCAGGCGAGCCAGATCTTCCTGGGTAAGCATGGTCTGGGTGGTGACGTCCAGCGGCGCCAGCGTGATATTGGCGCCGCTGCTCAACACCCGCCGCGCCGCTTCCGGATCCAGGCCAAAGTTGGTGTCTTTGATATAGCCTTCGACGTTGAACACGCCGCCCATGATCACTATCTCCTTCACCGCCTGCGCCATTTGCGGGTACAGCTGCAGAGCCTGGGCGACGTTGGTCAGCGGGCCGATGGCCGCCAGGGTGATCTCGCCGGGGTTGTTGCAGATCAGTTCGCCGATGGCGATGGCGGCGTCAGGGGCCGGCAGCGCAGCGGCCTGCGGGCGCGGCACGCCGTCCCACAGGCTGGCCAGATGCGGATCGGCGATCGGGCGGTCCAGATGGGCGCGCCAGGGCGCGGGCGGTTCGATCAGGGCGCGGGCCGCGCCGAGAGCCAGCGGCACCCGATAACCGGTTTGCCGCAGCAGTTCGCCGGCGGCGGCAAAGCCGAGTTCGCGCGGCGTGTTGCCGGCCACGATGCCGATCAGCTCAAGATCAAGCTGCGGCTTGGCCGCCAACGCTAACGCCAGCGCCAGGCCGTCGTCCACGTTGGCGCCGGGAACGCCATTGCCGGGGTCACAATCAATAATCAAACGCATAAGGAATACCTGAAAAACAGCTAGCAGCCGCAGGAGCGGCGGATACGCAGCTGGAAAGCGAATTCGTGCAGTTCGGGTGCCGCGCCGGCGGCCAGCATGGCGATCGCCCGCTTGGCCATGGCGTCGATCGGCTGTTCTACCGCGCTGAGCGGCGGCACGCTGAATTCGGACTGCTGCGTACCGTTAAAACAAATGATGGCCAGATCGTCCGGTGCCTGCAGCTGATGCTCCGCCAGCGCCGACAGGCAGCCGAGCGCCTGCTGTTCGTTGGAGGTGAAAATGGCGCGCGGGCGAGGTCCCTGAACCATTTTTTGCGTCGCCCGGTAGCCGCCCTGCCGGGTATAGGGCGTTTCAAAAATCCACTCTTCACGCGGCGTGATGCCCGCCTCAAGCAGCGCATCGCGCCAGCCGTTCAGGCGATCCTGCGCGTTGAGCATGGTCAGCGGGCCGATAAAAATGCCGATGTCGCGATAGCCGTGCTGCAGCAGATGACGGGTGGCCTGACAGGCGGCGTCGCGTTCGTCGACCCGGATGGCGCAGACGCCGGCCCGGCTGTCGATGGTATCGATCATCACGCAGGGCGTGCCGGAGGCGCGGATCAGATCGAACCACGGGTGGCGATCGACGCTGGTGTACAGCAGGCCGTCGACCTGCCGGCTCAGCAAGTGGTTAATCAATTCGTACTCACGCTGGCGGTCATCGCCCGCATCCCCAAGCAGCAGCACGCGGCCGCGGCTGAAGGCCTCCTGCTGCAGCGCCCGCGCCAGGGTGGCGAAGAACGGGTTGGAGATGTCCGGCACCACCAGCCCGTAGGTTTGCGTGCTGCCGGAGGCCAGGGCCCGCGCGATGTCGTTTGGCCGGTAGCCGGTTTGCGCGATTGCCGCCAGCACCCGCAGACGGGTGGCTTCCGCCACCGGCCGCGGGCCGTTGTTGATCACGTAGCTGACCACGGCGACGGAGGTACCCGCCACGCGGGCCACGTCGGCGCGGGTGATGCGCCGCGCGGATTGATTATCCAAGTTGGAGTCCTGTTCGCCTCAATTACACCGCGTCCTGCGGCAGATTGAGATCGCGGCCGCGGGTTTCAGGGGCAAAGAAGGTGGTGATTAAGCCTATGGCCGCCATTACAACAAAATAGCAGGCGACAGGCCACCAGTGACCAAAGCCGGACAGCAGCGCGGTGGCGATCAGCGGCGCGGTGCCGCCGGACAAAATCGAGCCCAGCTCCTTGGCGAACGCCATTTTTGAATAGCGGTTCTTCACGCCGAACAGCTCCACGCCGTAGGCCGCCTGCACGCCGAAAATGCCCAGCGACGCGATGCACATGCCGACCACGATCACCGAGATGACGATGGCCGGTTCGCGGCTGTCGAGCAACCAGAACGCCGGGAAGGCGTACAGCACCAACAGCAGGCAGAACCAACGGTAGGTGACGCGGCGGCCGAAACGATCGGAGAGCCAGCCGGCCAGCGGGATCACCAGGAACCCGCACAGCGAGGCGATCAATACCGCCAGCGCCGGTACCGACTTGTCGACCATCAGCACTTTGGCGACGTAACCGACGATAAAGCCCTGGCACAGGTAAGAGGGGCCATTTTCGCCGATGCGCAGGCCGAGCATCACCCAAAAGGCCTTGGTGCGCTGCAGGTAGCTGCGGTGGTCCTCCGGCGCGGCGGCGGCCTCCAGCATGCGCTGGTGGTTCTGCTGCAGCTCGCGTTCAAATACCGGCGTTTCCCGCACGTGGCGGCGCAGATACAGCGCGGCGCCGGCGATCAGAATACTGGCGAGGAACGGAATGCGCCAGCCCCAGCTCATCAGGTCTTCCTTATCCAACTGCAGCACCAGCAGCCAGACCAGCGAGGCCAGCAGGGTGCCGCTGTTGGAACCGATGGCGATGATCGAGGCCACCAGCCCGCGGCGCTTGGCCGGCGCGTATTCCGCCAGCATCACCGCGCCGCCGGAAAGCTCGGCGCCGGCGCCGAAGCCCTGGGCGAAGCGCAGTATCACCAGGCAGGTGGGCGCCCAGACGCCGATTTGCGCATAGGAGGGGATCAGGCCGATCAGCGTGGTGGAGACGCCCATCAGCGCCACCGTGGTGATCAACACCACGCGGCGGCCTTTGCGATCGCCTATCCAGCCGAACACCAACGCGCCGATCGGCCGCGCGACGAAGCCCACGGAGTAAGTGGCGAAGCTGGCCAGCAGCGCCACCATCGGGGTGGCTTCGGGGAAGAACACGTCGCCGAACACCATGCCGGCCGCCAGGCCGTACAGCGCAAAGTCGACGTATTCCATGGCGGTACCCAGCCAGCAGGAGAAGGTGGCGCGCCAAAACTGGCTGCGCCCCTCTTTGGTCGCCAGGCGTTCCTCGGCCGCCAATGTATCCTCGGCGGCCTGCGGGGTAGCAAGCGTTGTTTCGCTCATTGTATTGATATCCTCTGTTTTGCTGCAGTGAGTTCCCTGGTGTCGGCAAGAAGGTTTGCTGACGAAAATGTCGGACAAATGGCGATTCAACGCTGCGATATCAGCTTATCTACGCGCGTAGATAAAACAACGCAACGAAGACGAAACTATGCAGGAGATCACAGAATCACCGCTGTACCGGCACCTGACGTTAGAGAAAACAGATGGCAAAAAGATGACAGCCCGGGCCTTTTTTATCGCTGAACAACCCGTTCGGACCCCACGAATCAGCCTGCCGCTTTTGCAATTCTGCGTTACAATGGAGGCCTGTTAACAGTTTGTATCGTCTGGCGCGGCACGCAGCGTGCGGCCTCAGGCGTGGAGTAGAGCAATGTCTGGCAATAGGGGCTCCATCCTGCCGCCGCTTGAGTGGTTATCCGATCGACATCCGCCGCCGCCCGCCGCCGTCAGCGACTGGCTGATGGAATTAGGCTCCATGACCCGCCGTTTTGAACGCCATTGCGCGCGGGTGCACGTTGAACCGCAGCGCGAATGTTTCGTCACCCGCGACGAGTTGGGGGAAGAGGCGGAACATCTGCCCGCCAGCCCGCGCTACTGGCTGCGCGAAATCGTGCTGTTGGGCGACAACCGGCCCTGGCTGCTGGGGCGCACGGTGATCCCGCAGGAAACCCTGACCGGCCCCGATCGGGCGCTGGTGGATCTGGGCACGTTGCCGCTGGGGCGTTATCTGTTCGGCAGCGGGGAACTGACCCGCGATTATATTCATATCGGCCGGCAGGACGCGCTGTGGGCGCGCCGCTCCCGTTTGCGGTTGGCGGGCAAGCCGCTGCTGCTGACCGAGCTGTTTTTACCGGCTTCGCCGCTGTACGCAGCGGATCCCGCTTAGAGAGGAGAGGAAAGACCTTGGAGGGAAGCGTGACTCAAAGTAAATGGCGGGCTTACAGCCATCTGATGCGCATCGATAAACCGATCGGCAGCCTGCTGCTGCTGTGGCCGACGCTGTGGGCGCTGTGGTTGGCCGGGCAGGGCGTGCCGCCGTTGTCGATCCTGCTGGTGTTCGTGCTGGGGGTGTTCCTGATGCGCGCCGCCGGCTGCGTGGTGAACGACTACGCCGATCGTGCGGTCGACGGCCACGTGAAGCGCACCGCCGGGCGGCCGATGCCGAGCGGCCGGGTGAGCGGGAAAGAGGCCAAGGTGCTGTTCGTGGTGCTGGTGCTGATCTCGTTTGGCCTGGTGCTGACGTTGAATGCCATGACCATCTGGCTGTCGCTGGCGGCGCTGGCGCTGGCCTGGGTTTATCCGTTTATGAAGCGGGTGACCAACCTGCCGCAGTTTGTGCTGGGCGCCGCCTTCGGCTGGGGCATTCCCATGGCCTACGCCGCGGTCAGCGAAGCGCTGCCGCTGAGCTGCTGGCTGCTGCTGCTGGCCAACATCTGTTGGACGGTGGCCTACGATACGCTGTATGCGATGGTGGACCGCGATGACGACCTGAAAATCGGCGTTAAATCCACCGCCATTCTGTTTGGCCGCTATGACAAGCTGATCGTCGGGCTGCTGCAGTTCGCCACCCTGCTGCTGCTGCTGTGGGTCGGTTATCTGGCGCAGCTGGGCGGGGCGTTTTACTGGTCGCTGCTGCTGGCGGGCGCGCTGTTTATCCATCAGCAGAAGCAGGTAGCCACCCGCGAGCGCGAAGCCTGCTTCAAGGCGTTCTTGCACAATAACTACGTCGGGCTGGTGGTGTTTATCGGCATCGCGCTGAGTTATTTGCCGGCTTAAGCGCCGGGGGCAATAAAAAAGGCACCCGAGGGTGCCTTTTGCATTTCTGCTCTGCGCGGCTCAGCCTTCTTTCTCTTCCTCGGCCGCCGCCTCAGGCAGCGCATCGGTTTCCGCCGGCATGCTGACGCTTTCGATGGTCAGCTTGATCTCCGGGGTGATCAGATCGCTCAGCATGTTGTACACCTCGAGGGTGTGCTCGCGGATCGCATCGCCGATGTCGTTGATGTAGCCCTCTTCACGCAGCGTCGCCACCAGGGTGGAGAACACCGCCTTGTCGAAGAACTCCGGCGCGTTGATGCCGTGCAGCACCGACAGGCGCTGCGCCATGATGCGGCTCTCTTTCTCCAGCGCGCCGCGGTTGATGCTCGGGTTGGCGCTGAGGATCGACATGGTGATGGCGTAGCGCTGCAGCGTCTCGCGCACGCCGGCCGCCAGCAGCTGCAGCGGGCGAATGCGCGCCGGGTTCAGCACCAGGTCTTCGCCTTTGTCGCAGATCAGCTGTTGGCGGATCATTTCGCCGATCAGCGGCTGCAGCACTTCCTCCAGCTGCTCCTTGTCGTTGTGCAGGAACAGCTCGGCCTTCAGCATCGGGTAAATCAGGCCGATCTGCCGCAGCAGCTCGCTGCGCGATACCTGGCGGTGATGCATCACGATGGTGGCGATCAGGGAAGGCAGCACCAGCAGGTGATGGATATTGTTGCGGTAATAGGTCATCAACACCGCCTGCTCGCGCGGCAGGATGATGATATCGCCGATGTTGTCCTTCTCCACCTCGAACTTGTTCATGTTCAACGCGTGATCCAGCAGCTGGTCCGGCGTCTGGGTCGGCACCGTGACGTCATGCGCGTATGGCACGTTGCGCATCAGCTGCAGATAGCATTCCAACTGTTCGAGCAGCTGCTCGCGGGTCAGCGAACGCTGGCGGGAGGCCAGCAGCGCGGTACAGCACAGGTTCATGGCGTTGGCGGCGGCGGCATTGTTGATGCGCACCATGATTTTGGCCGCCAGATCGTTGACCGTCGGCGTCAGCCAGCTTGGGCGCTGGGCTTCGATCGGGTCGATCGCTTCACGCCACTGCGGCACGTGCTGGTTCAGATAGGCGGTCAGCGGCAGCGGATCGCCGAAGTTGACGTAGCCCTGGCCCAGGTTGCGCAGTTTGCGCAGGCCGCGCAGCATCTGCAACAGGCTCTCTTTTTCCTTGGTGGCGCCGCGCAGCTCTTTGGCGTAGGTGCCCACTTCCATCACGTGCTCGTAGCCGATGTAGATCGGCACCAGGGTGATAGGGCGGGCGCCGCCGCGCAGCATCGCCTGGATGGTCATCGACAGGGTGCCGGTCTTCGGTTCCAGCAGACGCCCGGTGCGCGAACGGCCGCCTTCGACGAAGTATTCCACCGAATAGCCGCGGGTAAACAGCTCGCCGAGGTATTCGCGAAACACCGTGGAGTACAGCTTGTTGCCCTTGAAGGTGCGGCGGATGAAGAACGCGCCCAGGCGGCGGAAGATCGGCCCGGCCGGCCAGAAGTTGAGGTTGATGCCGGCCGCGATGTGCGGCGGCACCAGGCCCTGGTGATACAGCACATAGGACAGCAGCAGGTAGTCCATGTGGCTGCGGTGGCAGGGCACGTAGACTATCTCGTGGCCGTCCTGCGCCAGCTGGCGCACGCGCTCGGCGTTGGTGACGTTGATGCCCTGGTACAGCCGGTTCCAGGTCCAGCTCAGCACGCGGTCGGAGAGGCGCACGGTCTCGTAAGAGAAGTCGGCGGCGATCTCTTCCATCAGCGCGATGGCGTTCTGCTGGGCTTTCTCGTGGGAAATTTTCTTGCTGCGCGCTTCGTCCTCGACCGCTTTTTCGATAGCTTTGGAGGCCAACAGCTTATTGAACAGATCCTGGCGCGCCGGCAGGCTTGGGCCGACCGCGGCCAGGCGCTGGCGCGAGAAGTGCATGCGCGCCACGCGCGCCAGTTTCTGCGCGATGGATTTGTCCGTGCCGTGTTCGGTGGCCATGCTGCGCAGCGAAACGGTATTGGAGAAGCGCACGAAGCTGTCGCGGCCGAGCCACAGCACGGCGAAGAATTTCTGCACGCCGTTCAGCAGGCGCAGGTGCGGAGTGCCGTGGCCTTCACGCCCCGGCGAACGGCCGAACATCACCGAAACCGGCAGCATCTGGATGTCGAGATCCGGGTTGCTGCGGTGCAGATCCAGATAGTCGTGGAACAGCTTGACCGACTCTTCCTTCGGCGTGTAGTAGCGGAACACGCGCGGGCCGTCGTGGATAAACACGTGGCTCGGCAACACCGTGCCGTCGATCTCCAGCGGGTTGAGGGGGTCGGGCAGATCCTGCGCCAGGCACTGGGTGCGCAGCGTCAGCAAATCCGCCTTGGAATTATAAGGCAAAACATACAAAATCGGCCGTGAGGGATCCAACCCTAACTCCGTCACCGGGTCTGAAGGGATAACCTTACTTCTTACCAACAATTTGAGTGGTAAATTCAATAATTTATAATAAATTTTACGCCAACCTGACATAACAACGTGAAGCCTCTTGTTAGCAATGCGCCGCAAGCATACCAGAAACCGGGTAGCAGATCTGTGGTGTTGGAAAACCGAGAGCCGATAGCGTTGACCGATCCGGGCTCTTTTTATTATGACTTACCTCTGAGAAAGGCACTGAAAACATGGCGAACCAAGCAACCGGCCTGACCCGTATTATTAAAGCCGCCGGCTACTCTTATAAAGGACTTTCTGCCGCCTGGCAGCACGAGGCGGCGTTCCGTCAGGAGCTGGTGGCGACCGTGCTGGCTATCATACTGGCGATTTGGCTGGATGTGGGTGCGATAGCGCGCATTTTATTGATCGGATCCGTAGCGCTGGTGATGATCGTCGAGATCCTGAACAGTGCGATCGAGGCGGTGGTAGACCGCGTCGGCAGCGAATACCATGAGCTGTCCGGCCGCGCCAAGGACATGGGGTCGGCGGCGGTGTCGCTGGCGATCCTGCTGGCGCTGTTCGTCTGGGGCTCGGTGCTGTGGCAGCACTTCGCCTGAGCGGAACGCTAATCCCTGATTTTTATTCATTCTTCGGTTCCCAATCCGAGCTTACCTGTATATACTCACAGCAAGACTGTATAAACAAACAGGGGGGCGGAATGAAAGCACTAACTACCAGACAGCAAGAGGTCTATGATCTGATTCGCGATCATATTTCGCAGACGGGCATGCCGCCGACGCGTGCCGAGATCGCCATGCGTCTGGGGTTCCGCTCGCCAAATGCCGCAGAAGAGCACCTGAAGGCGCTGGCGCGCAAAGGGGTGATCGAGATCGTTTCCGGCGCGTCACGCGGCATTCGCCTGCTGATGGAAGACGAAGAGGGTTTGCCGCTGATCGGCCGCGTGGCCGCCGGCGAACCGCTGCTGGCCCAGCAGCATATCGAAGGCCACTACAAGGTGGATCCTTCCCTGTTCAAACCGAACGCGGACTTCCTGCTGCGGGTCAACGGCATGTCGATGCGCGACATCGGCATTCTCGACGGCGATCTGCTGGCGGTGCACAAGACGCAAGACGTGCGCAACGGCCAGGTGGTGGTGGCGCGCATTGAAGACGAAGTCACGGTCAAACGCCTAAAAAAACACGGCAACGTCGTTGAACTGCTGCCGGAAAACAGCGAATTCCAACCGATCGTGGTCGATCTGCGCCAGCAGAATTTCACCATCGAAGGTTTGGCGGTTGGCGTGATCCGCAACGGCGACTGGATTTAACCGCCGCGCCCGAACGCTTGCGCCCTGATTTAAATCGCCCCAGCCTTGGGGCGATGTCATTTCTGATTCAATGTAATACCCAGGAAATTTCAAGACGTAGCCAACACGGCGGCAACTTGAACAGGAAGGGTATTCACGGGAACATTTCACCATGCGCCTGATTTCCGCCTTCACCAGCGACACCGATAAAGCCCTGTGGCGTCTTGCCCTGCCGATGATTTTTTCCAATATCACCGTGCCGCTGCTCGGGTTGGTGGATACCGCGGTGATCGGCCATCTCGATAGCCCAACCTATCTGGGCGGCGTGGCGATCGGCGCCATGGCCACCAGCTTCCTGTTTATGCTGCTGCTGTTCCTGCGCATGAGCACCACCGGCCTGGCCGCTCAGGCGCTGGGGGCGCAGAACCCGCAGGCGCTGGCGCGCGCCTTTATGCAGCCGCTGCTGTTGGCGGGGCTGGCCGGGTTGGCGATTGTGCTGTTGCGCCAGCCGCTGATTGATTTGGCGCTGGGGATCGTCGGCGGTAACGCCGAAGTCCTGCAGCAGGCGCGGCTGTTTCTCGAGATCCGCTGGCTGAGCGCCCCGGCGGCGTTGGCCAATATGGTGATCCTCGGCTGGCTGCTCGGCGTGCAATACGTGCGCGCGCCGGTGATCCTGCTGATCGTCGGCAACCTGCTGAACATCGCGCTGGATATCTGGCTGGTGATGGGGCTGGGCTGGAACGTACAGGGGGCGGCGACGGCGACCGCTATCGCCGAATACGCCACGCTGCTGCTCGGGCTGTGGCTGACGTGGCGCGTGATGCGCCTGCGCGGCATCTCACTGCCGATGCTGCAACAGGCCTGGCGCGGCAACCTGCGGCGCCTGCTGGCGCTGAACCGCGACATCATGCTGCGTTCGCTGTTGCTGCAGCTGTGCTTCGCCTCTTTGACCATTTTTGGCGCGCGGCTTGGCAGCGAAGTGGTGGCGGTGAATGCGGTGCTGATGAACCTGCTGACCTTCACCGCTTACGCGCTGGACGGCTTCGCTTACGCGGTGGAGGCGCATTCGGGCCACGCCTATGGCGCCCGTGACGACCGCCAACTGAGGAAGATATGGCGCGCCGCCTGTCGGCAAGCCTGTTTGGTAGCCTTGGCCTTTGGCGCGGTTTACGCCGTTGCCGGGCAGCAGATCGTGGCGGCGTTAACCTCGTTGCCCGAGCTGCGTGAGTTGGCCAGCCATTATCTGCCGTGGCAGACGGTGCTGCCGCTGGTTGGCGTATGGTGCTATTTGCTGGACGGCATGTTTATCGGCGCTACCCGTGGGGCGGAGATGCGCAACAGCATGGCGGTGGCGGCGGCCGGTTACGGATTGACGCTGTTCAGCGTGCCGCAGCTGGGCAACCACGGGCTGTGGCTGGCGCTGGCGGTATTCCTTTCGCTGCGCGGCCTGTCTCTGGGCTGGCTCTGGCATCGCCACCGGGTGCGCGGCAGCTGGTTTGCGGCAAGATAGCTCCATGTTCTTACCGTTTATTTATTAGATTTTCTTATGTTTTTATTTATATTCTGTTACATGTCATCAGCGTCAATTGGGTCAGGTTAGTTTCTTGTTTAATGGCGTTTTTTTCTAATATTTAATTTTAATATGGGTTTTTATTCTGGTTTTTTTATATTTACCGTTATCTGTGGCTACAATTAATCATGTGGCTGGCGAAATGAGTTGGGATTTGGCGCTCCTTTGGTCAACGTAAAAGACCATAAAAATTTCTTGGTTACACGCCTTGCCTGCCGCATCTAAAACTGATTCACCATGGGTTAACGGAGAGACTATGAACAAAGATCAAGCCGACGGTAACTGGAAGCAGTTGAAAGGGAAAGTGAAGGAACAATGGGGCAAGCTGACCGATGACGACCTGGCGGTTATTGAAGGGAAGCGTGAACAGCTTGTCGGTAAAATCCAGGAGCGCTACGGCTACCAGAAAGAGGCAGCCGAGAAGGAAGTGAAGTCCTGGGAAGAGCACAACAAGCATCGCTGGTAGCGCGATCGGCCGCAGCGGATTGCGGCCATGAGTTGCTATTGACGGTCTGGCGTCCCCCCTTGGCGCCATGGCCGCAGGTACAGGGAAGTACCTAACTCCGCTTATTTCTTCTTGATGGTGATGCTGTGGTCGTGTTCACCGCAATCATGCTTGCTGTCACAGGCTTCAACTTCAACGCATCCTGCGCACAGGCCATGGGCTTCCACTACGCTATGGCGCAGCGCAAACCCTGACTCTTTCGCCAGCTTTTGCAGCGTGTCTTCCACGCCCTCGGTGGTACGCTCGGTCACTTGCCCGCAGCGATCGCAGATAAACAGCGCGGAGGTGTGCATCGGCTGTTCAAAATGGTGGCACAGCACATAGCTGTTGGCCGATTCTACCCGGTGGATAAACCCTTGCTCCAGCAGGAAGTCCAGCGCGCGGTAGACCGTTGGCGGCTTGGCCTGCGGTTCGACGACGCGCAGCAGATCGAGCAGGTCGTACGCGCTGATGGCACCGGGCTGCTGCGCCATCAGGCGCAACACTTCCAGCCGCTGCGGCGTCAATCGCACATTGCGTTGCTGGCAGAGTTGTTCAGCCTGCGCCAGCAGCTTTTCCTGGGTGGTTGAGTTCATCGCAAATATCCCGGTACGTAAAAAAGCCGATTTTAACATGATTACGGCGAATCGCCGAGAGTTGCCCGCCAGCTTGAGTCGCGCCTCAGGCCGCCAGAGCGCGGCGCAGCTGCACCGCCAACGCGTCCATTTCCGCCGGTGGATTATGGCCAATCAGCATAAAGGCATGCTCCCCGTCGGACCAATAAACCACGTTCATGCCCTGACGCCGCTCGCGCTCGGCTGCTTCAACCGGGCCTGGCCGCTGGATGATGCACAGCGCCAGCGGGCCATACTGTGCGTCCAGCCAGGTGAGCTGGGCGATGCGATGGTCGTCGTAGGCCAGCAACCGGGCATTTTTCAGCGTGGCGCCACCCAACAGCAGCCTTTCCTGCGGCAACGCAATGCCTAACCTGTCACCGGTATGCTGCAGTTGATTGCCGATGTTTTGCGGCGTGGTGTCGATGTCCGCCAGCGTTTCCGGGGTGTACAACGCCATATATTGCGCCACCAGGCTGCGCCAGTTTTCCTCCGGCCGGCCGATCAGCAGATAGGCGCGATCCGCCGCGGCGCCCAACGCCAGGAAACCGACGGCGGCGGCAATCAGGCCGCGGCGGCTGACGCCGGTTGAACGAGGTTGCTCCCAGCCGGCCCGCAGTCGTTCAATCGGCGCTTCGTCGAGCAAGGGCGCAAACGCCTGTTTGAACGGCAGGCTGCTGCGCGCCAGCAGTGTCAGCCGCTCGGCCAGCGCCGGCTCCTCAGCCAGACGCCGATCGAGGTCTTGGCGCTGCTGCGGCTCCAGCTGATTATCCAGATAGGCGACCAGCAGCTCGTCCGTCACGGAGTAGGGGGTCATGATCGTTCTCCTTTTGACTGCGGAGCGCGGGTTTGCAGCAGAGGATCGCCGGCCAGCGTCAGGCGCGCGGCGGCCAGACGGCTCATGATGGTGCCGACGGGCACCGCCAGCACCTCGGCGGCCTCCCGGTAAGAAAGCTCTTCCACATACACCAGAAACAGCGCGTTGCGCTGCGCTTCCGGCAGCCGCTTAACCCGCTGCATCACTTCATTGGCCCAGATGGGGTCTTCGCCGTTTTCCGCGCCGGCCAGTTGGTCGGCGTCGACAAAGCCTTGCCCCTGGCGAATATGCCGGGCGCGGATCTCATTGAGCCAGATGGAGTGCAAAATGGAAAACAGCCAGCGGTCCATCCGCGTGCCCGGCGTAAACTGGGCGGCGCGCTCCAGCGCCCGTACGCAGGTCGACTGCACCAGGTCATCGGCGATATCCCGTCGGTGTGACAGCACCAGCCCATAGCGCCACAGGCGCGACAGGTATCGGCCAAGCTCATTGCGTATCGCGTCGCTGCTGATAGTCACCTCCGGGCGGTGCAGCCTCAGGATTCGGGGTGATGATCGATGGCCGCAGCCAGGTCGCGATATTCTTCGCAGCCGGTGCCGCACAGCGATCGAATCACCTGCAGCTGCTCTTTGGCCAGGTCCGGGCGGCCTTTTACCATATAGGCCTCACCCAGATACTCGCGCACCTTAGGATATTTGGGATCGAGCGCCACTGATTTTAAATAATAGCCGATGCCTTCATCGGTGCGGCCGAGCTTGCGGGTGGCGTATCCCCGGTAATTCAGCGCAACGGCGGTGTTGGGATCCCGCAGCTGATTGAGCACGTCGAGCGCCTCCTGATAGCGGCCGCTTTTTGCCAGCGCATAGGCGTAGTTGGCGCGGTCGCTATCATCGATCATGCTGCTCTTGTCCACCATGCAGGTCTTGGTTTTGCTGTCGTATATCTGGCCTTTCGGGCAGGTTGGCGTGGTTTGGCCGCTGCTGTCGCCGCCCATCGCCAGGGCCGCGCCGGAAAATAACAGTGCGCCGGCGAACACCGGCAGCAGCAGAGGTTTAACGAAGCTGTTCATGGTTGTTTCCTCGTGGGAAGGGGCGCGAAAGGCGCCCATATCGAGAGAACACCCGGGCGGACGAATTTATTCATTTTTTATTCTTTTTTCTTCGGCAGCACGGCGCTTTGCCCAACGGCGCCGATTGTCGTTATAATAGCCGTTTGCGGCAGCACGCCGTTCGTTGAACCCAGACAGACTCAGGTAGCCAGTAACCCGCATGACGAAAGACAACCACGCCCCAACCTACGCCGCCAATCGTTTCTCCATCGCGCCGATGCTCGACTGGACCGATCGTCATTGCCGTTACTTCCATCGCCTGCTGACCAAGGAAACGCTGCTGTACACCGAGATGGTGACCACCGGCGCGATTATCCACGGCAAGGGCGACTACCTGGCCTACAGCGAAGAAGAACATCCGGTGGCGCTGCAGTTGGGCGGCAGCGATCCGGCGGCGCTGGCGCACTGCGCCAAACTGGCGGAGCAGCGCGGCTATGACGAGATCAACCTCAACGTCGGCTGCCCGTCCGATCGGGTGCAGAACGGCATGTTCGGCGCCTGCTTGATGGGCCAGGCGACGCTGGTCGCCGACTGCATCAAGGCGATGCGCGACGTGGTGTCGATTCCGGTCACGGTCAAGACGCGTATCGGCATCGACGAGCAGGACAGCTACGAATTTCTGTGCGACTTCATTGCCACCGTCGCCGGCCGCGGCGAGTGCGACATGTTCACCATCCATGCGCGCAAGGCCTGGCTGTCCGGCCTCAGCCCGAAAGAGAACCGCGAAGTGCCGCCGCTGGACTACCCGCGAGTCTATCAGCTGAAGCGCGACTTCCCGGCGCTGACCATCGCCATCAACGGCGGCGTGAAAACGCTGGAAGAGGCGCGGCAGCACCTGCAGCACCTGGACGGCGTAATGATGGGCCGCGAGGCCTACCAGAATCCGGGCATTCTGGCGCGGGTCGACGGCGAATTGTTCGGCGCGTCAGCCGAAGTCAAAGACAGCGTGGCGGTTATCGAGTCGCTGTATCCGTACATCGAGCGCGAGCTGTCCAACGGCACCTACCTGGGCCATATCACCCGCCATATTCTCGGCCTATTCCAGGGCGTGCCGGGCGCGCGCCAGTGGCGTCGCCACCTGAGCGAGAACGCCCACAAGCCGGGCGCCGACGTGCGGGTAGTGGAAGCGGCGCTGGATCTGGTGCGCCTGCCGCGCACCGAGATGGCGTAATTGGTAAATAATTTGACTAACAGTTAGTCTTTTTCACCAGGCATGCTGCACCCTGCGGCATGCCTGCCTCGACATTTCAATCGGTTAGCTCTCGCGCCGTTCTGGCACGCTTCTTGTAATACCTCTGCAGATACCTTGTTTTGCGAAGGAGCAATCATGTTAGAACTCTTCTTTCTCGTTGGCTTTGTGGCGATGCTGCTGGTAACCGGCATTTCGCTGCTGGGCGTGTTCGCAGCGCTGCTGGCGGCGGCGGCCTTTATGCTGTTGGGCGGGCTGTTCGCCGTGGTGTTCAAGCTGCTGCCGTGGCTGATTCTGGCGGTGGTGGGCGTGTGGATCTACCGTTCTATGCAGAAGCCGCAGATCAGACGTTACTGATTTTTCGTTGAATAATCAGACAGTCGCAATGAAATTCACGTGCTGGTTTGCGTGACGAATGCGGCGGCGATCACAGCCTGGCGTTTTAAATGCGCACGCGGCACATAAAGCGTGTTTTTTGCTTTTGGCGGCTGTTAGGATACTTGCCGATGCAGTGATGCGGCCAATTTCATCACCGCGAGAGACAATCCACTACTAGCGTTGCTCAAGCAACCCCCTGTCTCTGGCGAACTCTGCTCTACCCCTACAAAATGCAGTAACTGAAAGGGCTCCGTAAGGAGCCCTTTTCTTTGGTTGCTCATCAGGGGATCAGCAGGCTGGAGCCGCTGGTGCCGCGGCTTTCCAGCACCTGGTGCGCGCGCTGCGCGTCGGCCAGCGCGAATTTTTGCTGTTCCTTCACTTCCACCTTGATGGCGCCGCTGCCGATCAGTGAGAACAGCTCATTGCTGGCGTACTGCAGCTCGTCGCGGTTGGTGATGTAACCGTTGAGGGAAGGGCGGGTAACGTACAGCGAGCCCTTCTGGTTCAGCAGCGCCAGATCGACGCCGGTCACCGGGCCGGAGGCGTTGCCGAAGCTGACCATCAGGCCGCGCCGCTTCAGGCTGTTGAGCGAAGCCTGCCAGGTGCTTTTCCCGACCGAGTCATACACCACGCCCACTTTTTCGCCCTGCGTCAGCTCCGCCACCCGCTGGGCGATATCTTCCTGGTGATAATTAATGGTCGCCCAGGCGCCGGCCTGTTTGGCCAGCGCGGCCTTTTCGTCCGAGCCGACGCTGCCAATCAGCCGGGCGCCGAGCGCCTTGGCCCACTGGCAGGCAATCAGCCCGACGCCGCCGGCGGCGGCATGGAACAGGAACACTTCACCGGGCTGCACTTCGTGAGTCTGGCGCAGCAGATAGTGCACCGTCAGCCCTTTCAGGAACGAGGCGGCGCCCTGTTCAAAACTCAGGTTGTGCGGCAGCAGCGCCACTTTCTCTACCGGCACGTTGTGGATCTCGCTATAGGCACCGAGCGCCGATTGCGCGTACACCACCCGGTCACCCGGTTTTACCGCGCTGACGCCGGCGCCGACCTTGACCACCACGCCGGCGGCCTCGGTGCCCAGCCCGCTCGGCAGGCTGGCGGGGGCATACAGGCCGCTGCGCACATAGGTGTCGATATAGTTGATGCCGATCGCCTTATTCTCGACCTGCACCTCGCCCGCTGCCGGATCAAGCGGCGTGAAATCAACGTATTGCAGCACTTCTGGGCCACCGGTGGCGGAGAATTGAATGCGCTTTGCCATGTCATTACCTCGTTGGGGTGTCTGATTTCACCCTATTCTTTTTAGTATCGGAGATCCAGTTTGCCCGCGCCGGGTTCAATACCTTTTTTGCATCGGTTATGTCGCAAGAATCACGAATAAAAATCACGTATACTCTCGCGTCAGGATCCTTCATTCGCAACCGGATAAAGAATACGCTTCATGGCAGGAAAAAAACCAACCAACAGAACAAACGCTGACGAAGCCAGAGAACGGCCACGAGATCGCCAGATGGAAGGGCTGAAGATGCCGCCGCATTCGCTGGAGGCCGAGCAGTCGGTGTTGGGCGGTTTGATGCTGGACAACGAACGCTGGGATAACGTGGCGGAACGCGTGGTCGCCAACGACTTCTTCAGCCGCCCGCACCGCCTGATCTTTACCGAGATGCAGCGGCTGCTGGAGATGAGCAAGCCAATCGACCTGATCACCCTGTCTGAATCATTGGAACAGAAGGGCGAGCTGGATTCGGTCGGCGGCTTCGCCTATCTGGCCGAGCTGTCGAAAAACACCCCGAGCGCCGCCAACATCGGCGCCTATGCCGATATCGTGCGCGAACGCGCGGTGGTGCGCGAGATGATTTCGGTGGCCAATGAGATCGCCGACGCCGGTTACGATCCGCAGGGGCGCAGCAGCGAAGACTTGCTCGATCTGGCGGAGTCGCGGGTTTTCCAGATTGCCGAAAACCGCGCCAGCAAGGACGAAGGCCCGAAGGGTATCGAACGCATCCTGGAAGACACCGTCTCGCGCATCGAGCAGCTGTATCAGCAGCCGCATGACGGCGTGACCGGGGTGGATACCGGCTATCAGGACCTCAACAAAAAAACCGCCGGCCTGCAAAAATCCGACCTGATCATCGTCGCCGCCCGTCCGTCGATGGGTAAAACCACCTTCGCGATGAACCTGTGCGAACACGCCGCGATGACGCAGGAAAAACCGGTGCTGATCTTCAGCCTCGAGATGCCCGGCAACCAGATCATGATGCGTATGCTGGCGTCGCTGTCGCGCGTCGACCAGACGCGCATTCGTACCGGCCAGCTCGATGACGAGGACTGGGCGCGCATTTCCAGCACCATGGGCATCCTGCTGGAGAAACGCAACATGTACATCGACGATTCCTCCGGCCTGACGCCAACCGAAGTGCGCTCCCGCGCGCGCCGCATTTTCCGCGAGCACGATGGCCTCAGCCTGATCATGATCGACTACCTGCAGCTGATGCGCGTGCCGGCCCTGTCCGACAACCGTACGCTGGAGATAGCCGAAATTTCCCGCTCGTTGAAAGCGCTGGCGAAAGAGCTGCAGGTGCCGGTGGTGGCGCTGTCGCAGCTGAACCGAAGCCTGGAACAGCGCGCCGACAAACGCCCGGTCAACTCCGACCTGCGTGAGTCCGGCTCCATCGAGCAGGACGCCGACCTGATTATGTTTATCTACCGTGATGAGGTTTATCACGAGAACAGCGATCTGAAAGGCATCGCTGAAATTATTTTGGGTAAGCAGCGTAACGGCCCGATCGGCACCGTGCGCCTTACCTTTAACGGCCAGTGGTCGCGCTTCGACAACTACGCGGGGCCGCAATACGATGACGAATAATCCCTTAAGGAACTGAAATGAAAGCGGCAACCGCTGTAATCGACCGCCGCGCTCTGCGACATAATCTGCAACAGGTGCGCCGCCAGGCGCCGCAAAGCCGCCTGATTGCCGTTGTGAAAGCAAACGCTTATGGACACGGCCTGCTGGAAACAGCCCATACCCTGCAAGACGCCGACTGCTACGGCGTGGCGCGCATCGGCGAAGCGCTGATGCTGCGCTCCGGCGGCATCGTCAAACCCATCCTGCTGCTGGAAGGTTTTTTCTCCGCCGAAGACCTGCCGATATTGGTGGCGAACAACATCGACACCGCGGTGCACTGCATCGAACAGCTCGAAGCGCTGGAGCAGGCCGAGCTGGCGCGGCCGGTGCCGGTGTGGATGAAGCTGGATACCGGCATGCATCGCCTGGGCGTGCGCCCGGAGCAGGCCGAAGCCTTCTACCAGCGGCTGTGCGCCTGCCGCAACGTGGCGCAGCCGGTCAATATCATGAGCCACTTCAGCCGCGCCGACGAACCGGAGTCCGATACCACCCTGAAGCAGATCGCCTGCTTTGAACGGTTTGCCCGCGGCAAACCGGGACAGCGTTCGATCGCCGCTTCCGGCGGCACCCTGCTGTGGCCGGACGCGCATAACGAGTGGGTGCGCCCGGGCATTATCCTGTACGGCGTTTCGCCGCTGGATAACGCCAACGGCAGCCAGCACCAGCTGCAGCCGGCGATGACGCTGAAGTCCAGCCTGATCGCGGTGCGCGAACACCAGGCCGGCGAGTCGGTCGGTTACGGCGGCACCTGGGTGAGCCCGCGCGACACCCGGTTGGGGGTGGTGGCGATGGGCTACGGCGACGGCTATCCGCGCAGCGCGCCAACCGGCACGCCGGTGTGGCTGAACGGGCGCGAAGTGCCGATTGTCGGGCGGGTGTCGATGGACATGATTTCGGTCGATCTCGGGCCGGACGCCGGCGACAAGGTCGGCGATGAAGCGGTGCTGTGGGGCAGGGAACTGCCGGTTGAACGCATCGCCGCCTGCACCGGCATCAGCGCCTATGAACTGATCACCAAACTGACGCAGCGCGTGGCGATGGAATACATCGGCGATTGAGCCGCCGCCGGGGCCGGTTCGCACCGGCCCCGTTAATCACGGCGTTACTTCTTCGCCGCCAGCCAGTTATCGATAATCTTCTGGTACTCGCCGGTCGCCTTGGCCAGGTGCAGCCATTGATCCACATAGAGTTTCCAACTTAAATCGTCGCGTGGCAGCATGTAGGCCTTCTCGCCGTATTGCATCGGCTTTTTAGGGTTGACCGCGCACAGCTTCGGATAGCGCTTCTGCTGATACAGCGCCTCGGAGGCGTCGGTGATCATCACGTCCGCCTTGCGGTCCACCAGCTGCTGGAAAATGCCGACGTTATCGTGGGTCAGCGTCAGTTTGGCCTTCGGCAGGTAAGCGTGCACGAAGGCTTCATTGGTGCCGCCCGCCGGTTCCAGCAGGCGCACCGACGGCTTGTTGATCTGCTCGATGGTGCGGTATTTCTTCACGTCGGTGCAGCGCACCAGCGGGATCTTGCCGTCGGTATCCAGCTTGTCGGCGAAGAATACCTGCTTTTGCCGCTCCAGCGTCACCGAGATGCCGCCCATGGCGATGTCGCACTTGCCGGAGACGAAGTTCGGCGTCAGGGTTTTCCAGCTGGTTTTCACCCATTTCACCTTGGCGCCCAGGCTTTTGGCCAGCGACTCGGCCATATCGATGTCGATGCCTTCATAGCTGCCGTCTTCTTTCTGAAAGGTATAAGGCTTGTAGTCGCCGGTGGTGCACACCTCCAGCGTGTTTTGCTGCAGCACCTTGTCCAGATGCGATTGGGCGCCGGCGCCCCCGGCGACGGCCAGCAGGGCCAGAGGGAGTAACTTTTTCATCAATATTCCTTTTTATACATTCGTGGTTTTATGCGTTACTTAGCCGTTAATTGTTGTTTGCTTGCATGAGTTACCCGTTTTTTATGCCGTTAACCGGCGAAAATGCCCGGCGTTGCTGCTGCGCACTTCATAACCGCCGTGGGCCGTTGTCGGCAAAGGCAAAAAAGCTGATAGGCTGTAACGTCAACATTTATTAACACAGTTTACAGGTGGCTATGTACAACATTGACGATTTTGATATGAAAATCCTGACGCTGTTACAGGCCAACGGTCGCCTGACCAATCAGGAGCTGAGCGAGCTGGTGGGATTGTCCGCTTCCCAATGTTCGCGGCGGCGCATCAGCCTGGAGCAGGCGCAGCTGATCCGCGGTTATCACGCGCGGCTGGCGCCGGAGGCCGTTGGTCTGGGGCTGGTGGGGCTGATCGAGGTCAGCCTGATTAGCCACGCTCAGGAGCAGATCGGCAGTTTCCATCAGATGCTGGCAGAGGCGGACGCCATCCTCGACGCCTATAAAACCACCGGCGACGCCGACTATCTGCTGAAGGTGGCGGTGGCGGACCTGCCGGCGCTGAGCGACTTTATCAGCCAGACGCTGTTGCAGCATAAAAGCGTGGCGCACGTCAAAACGGCGGTGGTGCTTAACCGGATCAAAGAAAATGGATTATTGCCGGTTGCGAGATAAAGCTAAAACCGCAGGCGGTTTTGCGTCTATATTAGGAACGTAACGCTGTGCCCAAACCACAATAATCCAGGAGAATAACCCCGTGTTCCAGAACGTTGACGCCTACGCCGGCGATCCTATTCTGTCGCTGATGGAAAAATTCAAAAAAGACCCGCGCGCGCACAAGGTGAACCTGAGTATCGGCCTGTACTACAACGAGCAGGGCATCATCCCGCAGATGCAGGCGGTCGCTGCGGCGGAAGCGCAGTTGAACAGCGTCGAGCATGGCGCCTCGGTTTACCTGCCGATGGAAGGGCTGCAGCCTTATCGCACCGCGATCCAGCAGTTGCTGTTCGGCGCGCAGCACCCGATGCTGCAGCAGGGGCGCATCGCGACCATCCAGACCGTCGGCGGTTCCGGCGCGCTGAAAGTGGGCGCTGACTTCCTGAAAAGCTATTTCCCGGATTCGCAGGTGTGGGTCAGCGATCCCACCTGGGAAAACCACGTCGCCATCTTTGGCGGCGCCGGTTTCAAGGTGAATACCTATCCGTATTTTGACGCCGAAAGCCTGGGCGTGAAGTTCGACGCCATGCTGAGCGCGCTGCAGCAGCTGCCGAAGCACAGCATCGCGCTGCTGCATCCGTGCTGCCACAACCCGACCGGTTCGGACCTGACCCCCGCCCAGTGGGATAAGGTGGTCAAAGTGATTGCCGATCGCGAGCTGATCCCGTTCCTCGACATCGCCTACCAGGGCTTTGGCGGCGGCATGGAGCAAGATGCCTACGCCATCCGCGCAATCGCCGCGGCGGGGCTGCCGTGCCTGGTGAGCAACTCGTTCTCGAAAATCTTCTCGCTGTACGGCGAACGCGTCGGCGGCCTGTCGGTGGTGTGCGAGAGCGAAGAGGCGGCCGGGCGCGTGCTGGGCCAGCTGAAGGCGACCGTGCGCCGCAACTACTCCAGCCCGCCGAACTTCGGTGCGCAGGTGGTGGCCAAGGTGCTGAACGACGCGCAGCTGAAAGCCCAATGGCTGGACGAAGTGGAGAATATGCGCACCCGCATCCTCGAGATGCGCAAAACGCTGGTTGAGGCGCTGAAAAGCGCGCTGCCGCAGCGCAACTTCGACTACCTGCTGGAACAGCGCGGCATGTTCAGCTACACCGGCTTCAGCGCGGCGCAGGTTGACCGCCTGCGCGAAGAGTTTGGCGTTTACCTGATCCACAGCGGCCGCATGTGCGTGGCCGGCCTGAACCACAACAACGTGCATCAGGTAGCCGAGGCATTTGCCGCCGTGCAGTAAAGCCTGTTAGGGTTAACTGAAGTTCGCAAAGGAGCGATAGCGATATCGCTCCTTTTTTGTTGTCGGTTTGCCGCCGCAGTTGCCGCAAATCGGATAGAGAATATACTGATTGAGGGGCGCTCACTCATGTGGCATCAGCAAACGCTTATCCTCAGCGCTAAAGCGCGTGGTTTTCATCTGGTTACCGAAGAGATAGTCGACCAGTTAACCCACTTACACCGCCTGCAAACCGGCCTGCTGCATCTGTTGTTGCAGCATACCTCGGCCTCGCTGACGCTCAACGAGAACTGCGATCCCAGGGTGCGAGCCGATATGGAGCAGCATTTCCTGCGTCAGGTGCCGGAAAACGCACCCTATCAGCATGACTACGAAGGGCCGGACGACATGCCGGCGCACATCAAATCCTCGTTGCTGGGCACGTCCCTGACGCTGCCGGTCAGCCATGGGCGGTTGATGCTGGGCACATGGCAGGGCATTTGGCTGGGGGAGCACCGCATCCACGGCGGATCACGCCGTATTGTGGCCACGTTACAGGGGGAGTAAGCCAATGAATAACACCGCATTGCTGGAGTACTGCATGGCGAAGCCGGGCGCGGAACAGAGCGACCAGAACCAATGGCAGGCCAGCCAGATCAAGGTCGGCGACGTCATGTTCGCCATGGTGTGCGAAGTGCAGGGCCGGCCGGCGCTGGCGGTAAAATCCAGCCCGGAACTGGCGGAAAGCCTGCGCGAGCACCATCCGGAAATCGTCGCCTGCGACGGCCTGAACAAGGCGCACTGGAATACGGTGTTTCTCGACGGCAATCTGCCTAACTCGCAGTTTTACACCCTGATCGACAGCTCCTACCAGCTGGTGCTGGAAGGGCTGCCCGAACATGTGCGCCAGGAGCTGCGCACCTGATCTCATTTCCTCTGTTTGCCGCTGAAACTGTGATCGCTGATGCGTATTGGGAACGTTCCCGTTTTATTGGCTCACCGAAAAAGTTAGGCTGATGCACAGATAATCGGCCTGAAAAAAGGATGCCGCGAATGAGCATGAGCGAAGAAAAACGCAGGATGATTGCCGGCGAGCTGTATGACGCCGGGGATGCGCTGCTGCGCAGCGAACGCAAGCGGGCGCGCCAGCTGGTGCATCATTACAACCACTCGTCGCCGGAAGAGGGCGAGCAGCGCAAAGCGTGGCTGGGCGAGCTGCTGGGGCGCTACCAGGGCGGCACTATCGAACCGACCTTCCGCTGCGACTACGGCTACAACATTTATCTGGGCAAGAACTTCTACGCCAATTTCGACTGCGTGATCCTCGACGTGTGCGAAGTGCATATCGGCGATAACTGCCTGCTGGCGCCGGGGGTGCATATATACACCGCCACCCATCCGCTGGACGCCGAGACCCGCGTCGGCGGGGCGGAGTTCGGCAAGCCGGTAAGGATAGGCGATAACGTGTGGATCGGCGGCCGGGCGGTGATCAACCCTGGGGTGACGCTGGGGGATAACGTGGTGGTGGCGTCCGGCGCGGTGGTGACCAAAGACGTGCCGGCCAATTGCGTGGTGGGCGGCAACCCGGCGCGCGTCATCAGGCAGCTGTAAAAAAACGGGCGCCGCAGTGGGCGCCCGTTAGCGTCAGGCCCGCAGTGAATCGATATCCACCACGAAGCGGTACTTTACGTCGCTTTTCAGCATGCGTTCATAGGCTTCGTTGATCTGCTGCATCGGGATCAGCTCGATATCCGAAGTGATGCCGTGTTGGCCGCAGAAGTCCAGCATCTCCTGGGTTTCCGCAATGCCGCCGATCAGCGAACCGGCGATGCGGCGGCGCTTCATGATCAGGTTGAACACCTGCGGTGACGGATGGTCGTGCTCCGGCGCGCCGACCAGCGTCAGGGTGCCGTCGCGGCGCAGCAGGTTGAGGAACGGATTGAGATCGTGCTGGGCCGCCACCGTATTGAGGATGAAGTCGAAACTGTTGGCGTGCTGCGCCATCTCTTCCGGGTTGCGGGAAATCACCACCTCATGGGCGCCGAGCCGTTTGGCGTCTTCGATTTTCGACGGCGAGGTGGTGAACAGCACCACGTGCGCGCCCATCGCCCGCGCCAGTTTAACCCCCATATGCCCCAGCCCGCCCAGGCCGACGATGCCGACCTTTTTCCCCGGGCCGGCGCCCCACTGGCGCAGCGGCGAATAGGTGGTGATGCCGGCGCACAACAGCGGCGCTACGCCGGCCGGATCGAGATTGGCCGGCACCCGCAGCACGAAGTCCTGATCCACCACCATATCGGTGGAGTAGCCGCCGTAGGTGACGGCGCCGGTCTGGCGATCCTGGCCGTTATAGGTGCCGGTAAAGCCGTTCTCGCAGTATTGTTCCAGCCCTTCCTCGCAGCTTGGGCAGCTGCGGCACGAGTCCACCATGCAGCCCACGCCGACCAAATCGCCGACCTGATAAGCCGAGACGTGGCTGCCGACGGCGCTGACGCGGCCGACGATCTCGTGGCCCGGCACCACCGGGTAAAGGGTGTTGCTCCATTCGTTGCGGGCCTGGTGCAGATCCGAGTGGCAGACGCCGCAGAACAGCACCTTGATTTGCACGTCGTGGTCGCGCAGGGCGCGCGGCTGATAATCGAAAGGCACCAGCGCTGACTTCGCGTCATGCGCGGCATAGGCATGCGTAATGTTCATGGTCACTCCAGTCATCTGTGGATGGGGGATAAGTCATTGCCGGCAGCAGGGCGCCGGTGAGACGCGGCCTGAATGATGCAGGTGGCCGCCGAGGGAACATTGATGATAAAAGGAGCGAGCGAGGAGGGAAATGCCTGAAAATGTCGAAATCTTGCCTGTTTCTGTTCAATGCAAGCGAAACGGGTGAAAGCGCGGGCCGTCAGAGGGACGGCCCGCAGAGCAGGGAGGTTACTTGTTCAGCAGCGGCTTGAGGAAGCGTGCGGTATGCGAAGCTTCGCAGTCGGCCACGGTTTCCGGCGTGCCGGAAACCAGGATCTCACCGCCGCCGCTGCCGCCTTCCGGCCCCAGGTCGACAATCCAGTCCGCGGTCTTGATCACGTCGAGGTTGTGCTCAATCACCACGATGGTGTTGCCCTGGTCGCGCAGCTGGTGCAGCACCGCCAGCAGCTGCTGGATATCGGCGAAGTGCAGACCGGTGGTCGGCTCGTCGAGGATGTACAGCGTCTGGCCGGTGCCGCGTTTTGACAGCTCGCGCGCCAGCTTGACGCGCTGCGCCTCGCCGCCGGACAGCGTGGTGGCCGACTGGCCGAGACGGATATACGACAGGCCGACGTCCATCAGGGTTTGCAGCTTGCGTGCCAGCGCCGGCACCGCATCGAAGAAGTCGCGCGCCTCTTCGATGGTCATCTCCAGCACTTCGTGGATGCTCTTGCCTTTGTATTTCACTTCCAGCGTTTCGCGGTTATAGCGCTTGCCCTTGCACTGGTCGCACGGCACGTAGATGTCCGGCAGGAAGTGCATCTCTACCTTGATCACCCCGTCGCCCTGGCAGGCTTCGCAGCGGCCGCCCTTGACGTTGAAGCTGAAGCGGCCCGGGTTGTAGCCGCGGCTGCGCGATTCCGGCACGCCGGCGAACAGCTCGCGCACCGGGGTGAAGATGCCGGTATAGGTGGCCGGGTTGGAGCGCGGGGTGCGGCCGATCGGGCTTTGATCGATGTCGATCACCTTGTCGAAGTGCTCCAGGCCGGTCACTTCGCGGAACGGCGCCGGCTCGGCGATGGTGGCGCCGTTGAGCTGGCGCTGGGCGATCGGGAACAGCGTATCGTTGATCAGCGTCGACTTGCCGGAGCCGGATACCCCGGTGATGCAGGTAAACAGGCCGACCGGCAGCGTCAGCGTCACGTCTTTCAGGTTGTTGCCGCGCGCGCCGCTCAGCTTCAGCACCTTGTTCGGATCGGCCGGCACCCGCTGCTCGGGAATGGCGATTTCGCGTTTGCCGCTGAGGAACTGGCCGGTCAGCGAGTCCGGCTGCGCCATGATGTCTGCCACCGTGCCTTCCGCCACCACCTGGCCGCCGTGCACGCCGGCGCCGGGGCCGATGTCGATCACGTGGTCGGCGGCGCGAATGGCGTCTTCGTCATGTTCCACCACGATCACCGTGTTGCCCAGGTTGCGCAGGTGGATCAGGGTTTCCAGCAGGCGCTCGTTGTCGCGCTGGTGCAGGCCGATCGACGGCTCATCCAGCACGTACATCACGCCCACCAGGCCGGCGCCGATCTGGCTGGCCAGACGGATGCGCTGCGCTTCGCCGCCGGACAGGGTTTCCGCCGAACGCGACAGCGACAGATAGTTCAGGCCGACGTTCACCAGGAACTTCAGGCGATCGCCAATCTCTTTCAGCACTTTTTCGGCAATTTTGGCGCGCTGGCCGCTGAGCTTCATGTTCTGGAAGAAGCTCATCGCATGGCCGATGCTCAGATCGGAGATTTCCGGCAGCGTAGTGTCTTCGACGAACACGTTGCGCGCTTCTTCACGCAGGCGGGTGCCGTGACACGAGGCGCAAGGGCGGTTGCTGATGAACTTGGCCAGCTCTTCGCGCACTGCGCTGGACTCGGTTTCCTTGTAGCGGCGCTCCATGTTGTGCAGCACGCCTTCGAACGGATGGCGGCGCACGGTGGTGTCGCCGCGATCGTTGATGTATTTGAATTCGATCGATTCTTTGCCGGAGCCGCTCAGCACCGCTTTCTGCACGTTGGCGCTCAGGCTGTTGAACGGCGCTTCGACGTCGAACTCGTAGTGCTCCGCCAGCGAACGCAGCATCTGGAAATAATAGAAGTTGCGGCGATCCCAGCCGCGGATCGCGCCGCCGGCCAGCGACAGCTCGGGGTTCTGCACCACGCGCTCCGGATCGAAGAACTGCTGCACGCCCAGGCCGTCACAGGTTGGGCAGGCGCCAGCCGGGTTGTTGAACGAGAACAGGCGCGGTTCGAGTTCACGCATGCTGTAGCCGCAGATCGGGCAGGCGAAGTTGGCGGAGAACAGCAGCTCATCGGCCTTTTCGTCGTCCATATCGGCCACTACGGCGGTGCCGCCGGACAGCTCCAGCGCGGTCTCGAAGGATTCCGCCAGGCGCTGCGCCATGTCTTCGCGCACCTTGAAGCGGTCGACCACCACTTCGATGGTGTGCTTCTTCTGCAGCTCCAGCTTCGGCGGATCGGACAGGTCACACACTTCGCCGTCGATGCGCGCGCGGATGTAACCCTGGGTGGCCAGGTTTTCCAGCGTTTTGGTGTGCTCGCCCTTGCGGTCTTTCACCACCGGCGCCAGCAGCATCAGGCGCTTGCCTTCCGGCTGGCTGAGCACGTTGTCGACCATCTGGCTGACGGTCTGCGCCGCCAGCGGCACGTGGTGATCCGGGCAGCGCGGCTCGCCGACGCGGGCGAACAGCAGGCGCAGGTAATCGTGGATCTCGGTGATGGTGCCGACCGTGGATCGCGGGTTATGCGAGGTGGATTTCTGCTCGATGGAGATCGCCGGCGACAGACCTTCAATATGGTCGACGTCCGGTTTTTCCATCAGCGAAAGAAACTGGCGTGCATAGGCGGAGAGCGACTCGACGTAGCGGCGTTGCCCTTCGGCATACAGGGTATCAAAAGCCAGCGAGGACTTGCCTGAACCGGACAAACCGGTGACGACGATCAGCTTGTCGCGCGGGATAATCAGGTTGATGTTTTTGAGATTATGGGTTCGAGCACCACGAACTTCGATATTGTCCATTTACACTTCCCGTCTTGATGATACACCGTGCCTGTCAGGGGATTTTTGCGGGCGATTTTGTGACCGAACGCGCAAAAAACCGGCACAGCCAGGTCGAAACGCATAATTATGACACAAAAAAACCTGAATGAATATCCAGTATATGAATGCAACAAGGTCGATCGAAAGGACAATTCTGGAATACAATACGCACTAATCAACACGGGTGTGGTTTCGGACTCAGCGTGTTAAACTTACTCGTTTATACTGTGTAAAAATCAATCATCGGGAGAGTGCTCATGGCCAGCAGAGGCGTAAACAAAGTAATTCTGGTCGGGAATCTGGGCCAGGACCCGGAAGTCCGTTACATGCCGAACGGCGGCGCAGTGGCCAACATTACCCTGGCGACCTCCGAAAGCTGGCGTGACAAGGCGACCGGCGAGCAGAAAGAAAAAACCGAGTGGCACCGCGTGGTGCTGTTCGGCAAGCTGGCCGAAGTGGCGGGTGAATACCTGCGTAAAGGTTCCCAGGTGTACATCGAGGGTTCCCTGCAGACCCGCAAATGGACCGATCAGGCCGGCGTAGAAAAATACACCACCGAAGTGGTGGTTAACGTTGGCGGCACCATGCAGATGCTGGGCGGCCGCCAGGGCGGCGGCGCACCTGCCGGCGGCGGCCAGGCTTCCGGCGGCCAGGGCGGTTGGGGCCAGCCTCAGCAGCCGCAGGGCGGCAACCAGTTCAGCGGCGGCCAGCAGGCTCGTCCAGCGCAGAACAGCGCACCGGCGGCCAGCAGCAACGAACCGCCGATGGACTTCGACGACGATATTCCTTTCTAAGGTTCGCCTGGAAAATATCGCAAAAAAACCCCGCTCTGGCGGGGTTTTTTTATGCCGGTTTGCGGGCCGGTTACGCCGAGAAGCCGCCGTCGATGCTCAGGCTGGCGCCGGTGATGTAGCCCGCCTGCGGTCCCGCCAGGTAGGCGACGAAGCCGGCGATTTCCTCGTCTTTACCGTAGCGGCCGATGGCCATCAGCTGTTTCAACTGTTCGGCAAAATCACCCTCGTCCGGGTTCATCTCGGTATCCACCGGGCCAGGCTGCACGTTGTTGACGGTGATGCCGCGCGGGCCGAGATCGCGCGCCATGCCCTTGGTCAGGCCGACCAGCGCCGACTTGCTCATCGCATATACCGCCGCGCCGCCAAAGGGCACGCGCTCGGCGTTGGTGCTGCCGATGTGGATGATGCGGCCGCCGTCGTTCATGTGGCGCGCCGCTTCCTGGCTGGCGATGAACACGCTGCGCACGTTAACCGCCAGCATGCGATCCAGATCCGCCAGCGGCAATTCCTCGGTGCTGCCCAGCGTGAACACCCCGGCGTTATTCACCAGAATGTCCAATTTGCCGAAGCTGCCCGCCGCCTGGCGCACCGCCTGCTGCACCGCCGCCGCATCGGTGCTGTCGGCCCTGATGGCGAGTGCTTTGCCGCCGGCGGCGGTGATTTCGTTCGCCACAGCGTCGGCCCGTTCGGCGGAGGCGGCGTAGGTAAAGGCGACCGCGGCGCCTTCGCGCGCCAGCCGTTTGACGATGGCGGCGCCGATGCCGCGTGAGCCGCCCTGAACGAATGCGACTTTGCCCTGCAGAGGATGTGTTGCTGACATGATGTTTCTCCAGAATGTATGAGGTTAAAAAATCTACCGGACCAGTATCGGAGAAATGCATGCAGGCCACTAGCCGTAAATGGCTATAATCAGCTTAAACCAAAGGTTTTAAATCGACAGGAGAGACCATGCTGGGCCATCTGGAATGTTTCGTCAGCAGCGCGGAAAACGGCAGCTTTTCCGCCGCGGGCCGCAAGCTGGGCATCAGCCCGGCGGCGGTGGGCAAAAACGTCACCAGGCTGGAGACGCTGGTTGGCGTGCGGCTGTTTCAGCGCAATACCCGCAAGCTGATCCTTACCGAGGAAGGGGAGCGTTTCCTGCTGGAGGTAAGCGGCGGTCTGCTGTCGATCCAGTGCGCATTGAAAGGGCTGAGCAGCGGCGGCGGCGTGGCGGCCGGCACGCTGAAGGTCAGTATGGGCACCACCTTCGGCCTGCATTTTGTGTTGCCGATGCTGCCGGACTTTTTGGCGCGCTATCCGGCGATCGTTCCCGACTGGCATTTCGACAATCGCCAGGTGGATTTGATTGGCGATCACTTCGACGCCGCGATCGGCGGCGGCATCGAGCTGGCCCAGGGCATGATCGCGCGGGAGCTGGCGCCGGCGCACGGGGTGCTGGTGGCCTCGGCGGAGTATCTGCGCACCCTGCCGCCGCTGCGGCAGCCGGAACAGCTGGCGCAGCATGCGGGCATTTTCATCCGTTCGCCACAAACCGGGCGCATTCGCAACTTGCCGCTGCGCAATGCGGAAAACGAACAGCGGGCGCCGGCGATGGCGATAAAGATGACGGTGAACGAACCGGATGCGGCGGCGCGGGCGGCGGAAATGGGGCTGGGCATCGCGCTGATCGGCATACCGAACGCCTTGCCCTATCTGGAAAGCGGCCGGCTGGTGCGGGTGTTGCACGGCTGGTATGTCGATCGCGGCAGCGTGTACCTCTATTTTCCCACCACCAAATTCCTGCCGACCAAAACCCGGGTGTTCGTCGATCACATTACCGAACAGTTTCGCCTGCAGAAGCTGGCGGCGCGCTTTGACGCCCGCTAAAACGAGAAAAGCCCCTATGCGGGGCTTCTTTCTTCCGTCAGCTGGCTGTCTGACGATCAGTTGAAGATTTCTGCGGTGCCGTACAGTTTGTTCTGGCCGCCGGCGGCGACGATGCGGTAAGCGCTGGCACCGGAAGCAGCGGCTTTGCTGGCCAGTTCATTTTCCAGCGCGCTCAGGTTGTCGGCGCCGCTGACGGAAACTACGCCGATTTTCTGGGCGTTGGCGGCAGGCTGGCTGCTTGGCAGGTCAGCGGCGACGCTGGCGAAAGAAGCGGTGGTCAGCAGCAGAGCGGTAGCAAAAATTTTGACGTTTTTCATGATTCAATCCTCAGGGTATTTGTCAGATGAGAGGCCGTTATCTCTCGATGTGTTAAATAATAGACCGCCGCATGCAGAGAGAAAATCGGAGAGTTTTGAGTATCTCTGTCAAATAAATTGATTTATTTTTGAGCGGCGTCAGCCCGGCTGGCGTGCTGCAAAAATCGCCACTACCCTGTAAGGAGGGTCCTTACAGGAGCAAGCAGCATGTCAGTCAACGCGTTTATCGGCAGCTGGTCGCTGGTGTCTTCCGTGTTTAAAGGTGAAGACGGCAAGATAAATTACCCGCTGGGCGAGCAGGTGGTGGGCCGCATCAGTTACGAAGCCAACGGCACCATGGCGGCGCAGCTCTACGGCGCCACCCGCCCGCGCTTTGCCGCCGACGATCTGGCGCAGGGCACCGAACGGGAGATCCACGCCGCCTTTATCAATATGATTTGTTACTTTGGCCGCTATCAGGTGGATGAGAGCGACCAGCGGGTGGTGCACCAGGTTGAAGGCAGTTCGTTCCCCAACTGGATCGGCAGCCGGCAGGTGCGCTTCTACAGTTTCATCGGCGACCGGCTTATGCTGCGCACCGTGCCGCTGCAAATCGGCAACGGCGTGCAGATCGGCGAGCTGGTGTGGCAACGGATAGGGGCCGCTTCATGATCACCGTTCATCATCTGAATAACTCGCGCTCGCAGCGCATCCTGTGGTTTTTGGAGGAGCTGGGCGCGCCCTATCAGGTGCAGCGTTACCAGCGCGATCCGCAGACCATGCTGGCGCCGCCGGCGCTGAAAAACATCCATCCGCTGGGCAAATCGCCGGTGATTGTCGACGGCGATCTGACGTTGGCGGAGTCCGGCGCCATCATCGAATACCTGCAGGAGGCCTACGACGCGCAGGGGCTGTTTATGCCCACCGACTACCATGCCCGCCAGCAGTACCGTTACTGGCTGCACTATGCCGAGGGTTCGTTGATGCCGCTGCTGGTGATGAAGCTGGTGTTCAGCCGGCTGGGCCAGCCGCCGATCCCCTGGCTGCTGCGGCCGGTGGCTGGCGCGATCGGCAAGGGCGTGCAGCGCGAGCACCTCGACAAACAGATAGCGACGCACGCGGAATATCTTGAACAGCACCTGAACAAGGGCACCTGGTTTGTCGGCAACGAATTCAGCGCGGCGGATATCCAGATGAGCTTCCCGCTGGAGGCGATGGCGGCGCGCGGCGCGCTGGACGATTGCCCGAAGCTGCGCGGCTACCTGCAGCGCATTCACGCTCGCCCGGCCTATCAGCGTGCGCTGGAGCAGGGCGGCCCCTACGAGCTGCTGAGCTAGAGGATGGGCTATACTCGATGAGGTCACTCTTCATCGGAGGTAGCCCATGGCTACGCAAATTTTTGTTAACCTGCCGGTTGACGATCTGCCTGCATCCAAGACGTTTTTCACCCGGTTGGGCTTTAGTTTCAACGCACAGTTTACCGACGATACCGCCGCCTGCATGGTAGTCAGCGACAGCATCTACGTGATGCTGCTGACCCACGCCAAGTTCAGGATGTTCACCCCCAATCCGATCGGCGACGCCAGAAAGGCCACCGAGGTATTGCTTTGCCTGTCGCAGCCCAGCCGGGCGGCGGTGGATGACATGGTGCGCAAGGCGATCGCCGCCGGCGGCAATACCTACAATCAGCCGCAGGACTACGGCGTTATGTACGGCCACGGTTTTCAGGATCTGGACGGCCATATCTGGGAACTGATGTATATGGAAGCGCCACAGGCGCAGTAAGCGCGATCGCCTCCGGCCCGGGGGCGATCCCATCTGATTTCCCTATGTGACAAACCCCGCTTTTTCGACAATGATTGATCCCAGCGCCTTTCTGCATGATTTGCCGCGATCTTTAGTTGATCCGACGGTATGGAAGGCTGGATAATCGTTTGCCTTGAATAAACCACCATAAATCACCCGCATCACGCGCTGCGAGTTAAACGTTTGCCTTTTTGCGCCAGGCCGATTGGCCGCGCCGCTGAAGGGCAGGGAAGCGAACGTGACGGAAACGATTCCGTGGCGACCAGGCGCGGGCGGGATTACAGGCCTGTTGCAACGGGCCGATAATGAAACACAGGGGACAGCAACATATGTCGAATTCTCAAGCGAACAACGCCGTAAAACCAAAAGGCGGGCTTGACGGTTACTTTAATATTTCCGCGCGCGGCAGCACCGTGCGTCAGGAGGTGGTGGCGGGGCTGACCACCTTCCTGGCGATGGTTTACTCGGTGATCGTGGTGCCGAGCATGTTGGGCAAGGCGGGGTTCCCGCCGGCGGCGGTGTTCGTCTCCACCTGCCTGGTGGCCGGCCTGGGCTCGCTGTTGATGGGGCTGTGGGCCAACCTGCCGATGGCCATCGGCTGCGCCATTTCCCTGACCGCCTTCACCGCGTTCAGCCTGGTGCTGGGCCAGCACATCAGCATACCGGTGGCGCTGGGCGCGGTCTTCCTGATGGGCGTGCTGTTCACCGTTATCTCGGTCACCGGCATCCGCGCCTGGATCCTGCGTAACCTGCCGATGGGCGTAGCGCACGGCACCGGTATCGGCATCGGTCTGTTCCTGTTGCTGATCGCCGCCAACGGCGTCGGCCTGGTGGTGAAGAACCCGCTGGACGGCCTGCCGGTGGCGCTGGGCGCCTTTACCTCCTTCCCGGTGGTGATGACGCTGCTCGGGCTGGCGGTGATTTTCGGCCTGGAGAAACTGCGGGTGCCCGGCGGCATCCTGCTGGTGATTATCGCCATTTCGATTATCGGCCTGATCTTCGATCCGGCGGTGAAATACCAGGGGCTGTTCGCCATGCCAAGCCTGGCGGACGCCAACGGCAATTCGCTGATCTTCAGCCTGGACATCATGGGCGCGCTGCAGCCGGTGGTGCTGCCGAGCGTGCTGGCGCTGGTGATGACCGCGGTGTTCGACGCCACCGGCACCATCCGCGCGGTGGCCGGGCAGGCCAACCTGTTGGATAAAGACGGCCAGATCATCAACGGCGGCAAGGCGCTGACTTCAGACTCCCTGAGCAGCATCTTCTCCGGCCTGGTGGGCGCTGCGCCCGCCGCGGTGTATATCGAGTCCGCCGCAGGCACGGCGGCGGGCGGCAAGACCGGCCTGACCGCCACCGTGGTCGGCCTGCTGTTCCTGCTCATTCTGTTCCTGTCGCCGCTGGCCTACCTGGTGCCGGTCTATGCCACCGCACCGGCGCTGATGTACGTCGGCCTGCTGATGCTGAGCAACGTCACCAAGCTGGACTTCAACGATTTCGTCGACGCCATGGCCGGCCTGTTGTGCGCGGTGTTCATCGTGCTGACCTGCAACATCGTTACCGGCATCATGCTGGGCTTCAGCTCGTTGGTTATCGGCCGCATCTTCTCCGGTGAATGGCGCAAGCTGAACATCGGCACCGTACTGATCGCGCTGGCGCTGGTGGGGTTCTATGCCGGCGGCTGGGCGATTTAACCGCCCGCTGTTTTCCCCCGCCCGTCGGGCGGGGGAATGTCGACCGCCGTTCTTTCTTCAGATAAGTCTCCTTCTGTTCTGTGCCGCGTTTTGAAAGGCACAACAAGCTTTAACCGCTGTAAAAAAAGTGATCTACTATCGGCGCATACTCAGAGATGCAGTCTGAACCCGAGAGTCTAAGGAAAGCATGGAAATCTTTTTTACAATCCTCATTTTGATCCTGGTGGTCTCCCTGTCCGGGGTGGTGACGCGCATGTTGCCGTTCCAGGTGCCGCTGCCGTTAATGCAAATCGCCATCGGGGCGCTGTTGGCCTGGCCGCATTTCGGCCTGCACGTCGATTTCGATCCCGAACTGTTCCTGGTGCTGTTCATCCCGCCGCTGCTGTTTGCCGACGGCTGGAAAACGCCGACGCGCGAGTTCCTGCACCACGGACGTGAAATTCTTGGCCTGGCGCTGGTTCTGGTGCTGATTACCGTGGTCGGCGTCGGCTACCTGATTTACGCCATGGTGCCGGGCATTCCGCTGGTGGCGGCCTTCGCGCTGGCGGCGGTGCTGTCGCCGACCGACGCCGTGGCGCTGTCCGGCATCGTCGGTAAAGGCCGTATTCCCAAGCAGATCATGGGCGTGCTCGAGGGCGAGGCGCTGATGAACGATGCGTCCGGCCTGGTGTCGCTCAAATTCGCCATCGCGGTGGCGATGGGCACTATGGTGTTCACCGTCGGCGGCGCGACCCTCGAGTTCCTCAAGGTGGCGATCGGCGGCCTGCTGGCCGGCGTGGCGGTCACCTGGACCTACAGCAAGTCGCTGCGGGTGATGAGCCGCTGGAGCGGCGATGATCCGGCCACGCAGATTGTCTTCCTGCTGTTGCTGCCGTTCGCCTCTTATCTGATTGCCGAACATATCGGCGTGTCGGGCATCCTGGCGGCGGTGGCGGCGGGGATGACCATCAGCCAATCCGGGGTGATCCGCAATGCGCCGTTGGCGATGCGCCTGCGCGCCAACAGCGTCTGGGCGATGCTCGAGTTCGTGTTCAACGGCATGGTGTTCATCATGTTGGGCCTGCAGCTGCCGGGCATTTTGGAAACTTCGATTCTGCAGGCCGAACTGGACCCGACCATCCAGACCTGGTACCTGTTCGCCGACGTGGCCACCATCTACGCCGCGCTGCTGGTGCTGCGCTTCACCTGGCTGTGGCTGATGAAAAACGCCAGCAAACGCTTTATGAAAAAGCGCCCGCTGCAGTTCAGCGATTACAGCACCCGCGAACTGTGGGTAGCGTCCTTCGCCGGGGTGCGCGGGGCGATTACCCTGGCCGGCGTGCTGTCTATCCCGCTGTTGCTGAGCGACGGCACCGCCTTCCCGGCGCGTTATCAACTGGTGTTTATCGCCGCCGGGGTGATCCTGCTGTCGCTGATCGTCGGGGTGCTGGCGTTGCCGCTGCTGCTGCGCGGCGTGCAGGTGGCGGACAAGAGCGCCAGCAAGAGCGAGGAGCGCATGGCGATCGCCATGGCGGCCGAGGTGGCGATCGAGAGCGTGAATAAAATGGAAGAGCGCCTGGCCGCCGACACCGAAGAGAACCTCGACCCGCAGGTGCTGAAAGAGATCAGTTCGCGGGTGGTGGGCACGCTGCGGCGGCGCATCACCTCTAGGGACGATATCGAGAATGCGTTGGCGCTGGAAAACCTGGAGCGGCGTTTCCGTCTGACGGCGCTGCGCGCCGAACGCGGCGAGCTGTACCATCTGCGCGCCACGCAGAAAATCAGCAACGAGACGCTGCAAAAGCTGCTGCACGATCTCGACCTGCTGGAAGCGCTATTGATAGAGCGCGAAGGGTAACAACAATCGGGGCCGCGCAAGCGGCCCCGATTGTTTGGGCTATCTGACCGGCGGCCAATAGTCGCGGCAGCAGGCGATCCAGGCCTGGGCGCTGTGCGAAAGGTAGCTGCCCTGGCGCCAGATCAGCCCGACTTTCCACTCCATGCGCGGCTCCAGCGGCAGCCAGATCAGCTTCTCTTTATCCAGCCACTGGCACACCGGCTCCGGCAGCGTGGCGATGCCGACGCCGGCCTGCACCATCGAGGCGAGAAAGTCCCATTGCCCGCTGCGCACCGCGATCTGCGGCTCGATGCCGGCCTGGCGGAAGGCCTTCATCAGCATTTTGTACAGTGCGAAATCTTCGTTATAAATCAGGATGGGCCAGTCGGCCAACTCGGCGATATCGATGCTGGTACGGTTAAGCCAGTGCGGCGTGCGCGGCGCCACCACGCACATCGGGTGACCCAGCAGCGGCAAAAAGGTCAGCGGCTGATCCGAGTCGACGGGCAGGATGGTCATCGCCAGATCCAGCTCGCCGGACATCACCGCCTGCTCGACCGACAGCCCGCCCAGCTCGGAAATCTTCAGTTCGATGCCGGGGTAGGTTTGGCGAAAGCGGCGGATCAGGTCGGCTATCTGGCGGCCGACCATCGGCGGAATGCCCAACCGCAGCACGCCTTTTCTCACCGAGCTGATGTCTTCCAGCTCGGCTTCCAGCTGGCGGAACTCGTCGAGGATCGCCAGCCCGCGCTGGTACACCGCCTGGCCGCTGTCGGTCAGGTGCAGCTTGCGCCCTTCGCGGATCAATAGCGTGCACTCCAGCTCCTCCTCCAGATGGCGCAGCATCTTGCTGATGGTCGGCTGGGTAACGAACAGTTTCTCCGCCGCGCGGGTAAAGCTTTGCTGGCGTACCACTTCGACGAAGTAGCGCAGGGTGCGAACATCCACGTTGGGGTCTCCTCAGGGCGATACCGGCGGGAAACTATTCCGTGACGGCATGATGTTGATAATTTTAATTCATTTCAGGCGGGGTTACCCGGCTGCGTATACTGTAAATCGTAAATTTTCTGCCTGAGGTTATCTTCCATGTCACTGGCGTTACGCCGTGCTGCGCCATCCCTGCTGACCCGCCTGCAGGTGCCGATCCAGGTGGCTTTGTATGCGGTGCTGTTCCTGATTGCCGATCGCCTGGTGCAACAGTTCCACCTGCCGCTGCCCGCCAACATCGTCGGCATGCTGATGCTGCTGGCGCTGATCCTGTTGCGCATTCTGCCGCTGAACTGGGTCAAGGCCGGTTCGCGCTGGCTGCTGGCCGAAATGCTGCTGTTTTTCGTGCCGGCGGTGGTGGCGGTGGTTAACTACGCCCAATTGCTGATGGTGGAAGGCTGGAAGATTTTCCTGGTGATAGGGGTCAGCACCATGCTGACGCTGGGCGCCACCGGGTTGGTGGTGGATCGGGTTTATCGATTGGAAGTTTGGCTGCAGCGGCGGAAACAGCATCATGAATGATTTTATTCTCAGCCTGGTCTGTTTCCTGGCGACGCTGGCGCTGTATTTCGCCAACAAAAGGCTTTACCGCCGCCGCCGCACCCTGCTGCTGATGCCGCTGGTGCTGACGCCAATGATCCTGGTGCTGCTGCTGGTGGTGACCCATATATCCTATCAGGACTACATCGGCGAAACCCACTGGCTGCTGTGGCTGCTGGGGCCGGCGACCATCGCTTTTGCGGTGCCGGTCTATGAGAACCTGCACATCATTCGTCGCCACTGGCTGTCGCTGAGCGCCGGGGTGGTGACTGCGGTGCTGGTGGCGGTGTACAGCTCGGTATGGCTGGCGCGGCTGCTGACGCTGCCGGAAGAGGTGCAGCGCAGCCTGGCGGTGCGTTCGATTACCACGCCCTTTGCGCTGGAGGCCGCCAAACAGATGGGCGGCCAGCCGGACCTGGTGGCGCTGTTCGTGGTGATCACCGGGGTGTTCGGCATGGCGGTGGGGGATATGCTGTTCCTGCGGCTGGCGGTGCGCAGCAGCCTGGCGAAAGGCGCCGGGCTGGGGGCGTCGTCCCATGGCGCCGGAACCGCGAAGGCTTATGAAATGGGGCAGCAGGAAGGGGTGGTTTCCAGCCTGGTGATGATGCTGGCGGGGATTATCACGGTGATCGCCGCGCCGCTGATTGGCCAGTTGATGTGGTGAGCCGGTGATTGTTTACAGCCCTCATTCGAGGGCTTTTTTCTTAGCGGCTGGCGGCGGTTCTCACCAGTTCAACCACCAGCGGCGACAGTGCGTTGCGCAGTGCGGCGCGTTCCGACTGGAACAGCGTGGCGACGTAGAAAGGGTGCTCCGGCAGTTCGACGGCGCGCACGTCGCCCTCGAGATCGTGACCGCTGATAATCAGCGGGTATTGCTGCAAATCGGCGACAAACTCCGGGTTAACGCCGAAGTTGCAGTGGTAGCCCTCGACCGTATCGAGGCGCCCGTAGGCGCGTGCGGCCCGGGTGTTCGGCTGGAAAAGAATGCCGCCGGATTTCTCCACCAGCGAACAGCTCAATGGCGCGATCACCAGCCGGCCGCCGCTGTCGGTTTCCGCATGACCGGCATCGTGCCAGCCCATCACGTTGCGGGCGTATTCGACCACCGCATACTGGAACCCGCCGCAGGAGCCGAGGAACGGCACCCGCTGCTCGCGCGCATGGCGTATCGCCATAAAAGCGCCGTCATCATGATTATAGGGGCTGCCGGGCACCACCCAGATGGCGTCGTAATCTTGCAGAACAGACGTTGAGGTGATGGTTTCTGTAGGCAGCCAGTGGGATTGAATCTCGATGCCGAGATGGGCGGCGGTCAGTTGCAGAGCCACGGGGATGGCCTGATGGGCGATGGCCTCCGGCTTGTAGTCACCGACCAGAGCAATGCGGACTTGAGCTTTCATCATTTCCTTTTCCTGTGCGGGTAAAAAAGGAGATTACAGTAAAGCCCGGCGCCGTTCCGCAGATTTTTTAAACGCAGCGCACAAAAAAGCCCGGCGTTGGCCGGGCCTGGTAAGCCGGAGACTCAGTACAGCGAGGGAGCGCCGATCGGGCGGGTTTTGAAGCGGCGGTGCAGCCACATATATTGCTCCGGCGCGCGCATAATCTCTTTCTCGACCACTTTGTTCATGTAGGCCGCCGCCGCGAGCTCATCGGCGATCGGGTAATCTTCCAGCGCCGGTTGGATCAACAGGTCGTAACCGCGGCCTTTTTCACGGCGGATAAGCACCACCGGCACCAGCGCCGGCTTGGCCATGCGCGCCAGCATGAAGGTGCCGCTGGTGGTGGCGGCCTCGTCGACGGCGAACAGCGGCGCGAACACGCTGCCGCGCGGGCCGTAGTCCTGATCGGGAGCGAACCATACCGCTTCGCCGCGCTTCAGGGCGTGCACCATGCCGCGCAGGTCTTTGCGGTCCAGCATCGCCTTGTTGGAACGCATGCGGCCTTTGGTTTGCGCCCATTCCATCGCTTTGTTGTTGTGCGGGCGATACATCGCCATCATCGGCTGGCACAGGCCCATAGCCCGTCCGCCCAGCTCCAGCGACATAAAGTGCACGCCTATCACCAGCACGCCGCGCTCGTTCTGCTGCGCCATTTTCAGGTGATTGATGCCGGTCACGTTGAACCAGCGCTTGACGCGTTTGTCCGACCAGAACCAGGCCATGCCGGTTTCCAACAGGCCCATGCCCAGGGATTCGAAGTTGCCCACCACTTTGCGTTCGCGTTGCGCTTCGTCCATGTCGGGGAAGCACAGCTCCAGGTTACGGCGGGTGATGGTGACGCGGCGCTTCAGAAAACGCATTGAGGTGCGGCCCATCCATACGCCGAGCCGGTGCAGCAGCGGGTAAGGAAGTTGGACCAGCAGGAACAAAAAGGCCAGGCCGAACCAGGTTAGCCAGTAGCGTGGGTGCAGCAGGGCCGTTTGAAATTTTTGCGGACGCTTCATATGAACTCATTTATGCATTAGGGGGTAGCAACCTGTAACGCATAAAGGATCCACTCGATAGCGATACAACTACTCAGACACCCGGGTACGACTATGGTTTAGCCAGATTCCGTAATTGACTAAATCTTTACATTCGAAGGGCGGTTTGCGCTGCTATCAGGCTTCGGGGGGATAGCTGTTGGCCAGCGAAGGCGGCTCTAGGAATGTCTATTCTACCACAGAATACGGGGGGCGGCGGAAGAGGGGCATGCGAATATTCTCATTCGTGTTGCCCCTCTGTTGATTATCCGAATTTTAGAGGCTGGTAAGGATGATAGCGGCGAAGATGGCGGCGATTACCAGCCATTTCAGCAGATAGTAGCAGCGGCGATTGCGGGCTTTCAGGCGTTGACCCGCGTCGCGCGCCGCGTTGACGTATTTGAATATCCGGTTGATGAAGCCGGTTCTGTCCTGTTCATCGTTAGGTGAACTGGCCGCCGACATCAGCGTGGCGCCGACCCAGCGGTTCAGCGCCTGCGCCCAGCGCCATTTCATTGGCCGTTCAATGTCGCAGAACAAAATGATGCGCGTTTGGTCGGTGGCGTTTTGCGCCCAATGCACAAAGGTTTCATCGAAAATCACCGCCTGGCCGTCGCGCCAGCTGTGTTGCTGCCCGTCTACGTCGATGAAACAGCGATCGTCGTTAGGCGTCAGCAGCCCAAGATGATAACGCACCGAACCGGCGTAAGGATCGCGATGCTTGCCCAGATGGCTGCCGGCGGGCAGCTCGGCGAACATGGCCGCCTTAACCGATGGAATGCGGTTAAGCAACGCAACGGTCTGGGGGCATAGCGCCTGCGCCGACGGATGGCTATCGCTGTACCACTTGAGGTAAAAGCGCTTCCAGCCGCGTTTGAAAAAGGTATTGAAGCCGGCGTCGTTATGCGACTGCGCCCTCTTGATATGGTCCTGCAGGCGCGCCGCTTCGTCGCGGATCGTCGGCCAGTTGTCGGTCAGGATTTGCAGTTCCGGGAACGTCCGCGCATCGAAATAAGGCTGCTTGGCGGGCAAGCGTGAAAAACCGGTCATGAACATGTTGATCGGCCCCATGAATGTGGAGTGATCAAAAAGCTGCCTTGTCACCTTCTGTTTTACTTTTCCGCGAGAGTGCGCGTAGGCAAAGCTGATGATAAATATGCCGATGATGATGACGGCAACCATAGAATCCATCCTATTCATTGCGAGTTCAAAAACGGATAAATTATAGTTTTGTGACAGCGAAAATTTTAATTTTTCGTGCCATGCGGCGGGGCAAAAGCGGCCAGGCGCAGTGCCGGCATAAAAGTTTGCAAAGCTGAATGGTGGGGAAGTTTTATGCCGAGATTTGGCGTTTTAGTCCTATTCTTAAAGCGCGTTATCGGATTTTTATGCCATCTTGTTTCATGCTGAATAGCATGTATCTGAAAAGAGGGAATTATGAAGAAATCAATTTTTGCCTTGTCCGCACTGTTACTGGCTTCACCGGTGTTCGCTGCAACCACCGCCGCGCAGGTTAGTGACGAAGCCGTCGCGCAGGCCCACAAGGGCGCAGATACCGCCAAAGAAAAGCTGCATCAAACGCAGGATAAAGGCGAAGAGCTGAAGCTTAAGGCCAAGCATGCCGCTGAAGGCAAAAGCGACACCGCCGGCAGCAAGGTGACCGAAGGCACGCAAAAAGCCTGGCACAGCACCAAGCAAGGCACCGAGAAAGCCTGGGACAAAACCAAGCAAGGGGCGGAAAGCCTCAAGAACAAGGTTACCGAGTAATTCGTTAACCTCACTGCAAGAGGGCCGGGCTTCCGGCCTTTTTTATTGCCTGCAATCCGGAAAAAGAAAAAGGCGCTTATCAAATGAGATAAAGCGCCTTTTCAACACGTTAACTGACTAGTATCAGTTCATGCCGTATTTTTTCAGTTTCTTACGCAGCGTACCACGGTTGATGCCCATCATCAGAGCAGCACGGGTCTGGTTGCCACGGGTGTATTGCATCACCATGTCCAACAGTGGCTGTTCAACTTCAGCCAATACCAGCTCATACAGGTCGTTAACGTCTTGACCGTTCAGTTGAGCAAAATAGTTCTTCAGTGCTTGTTTAACCGAGTCACGCAGAGGCTTTTGGGTTACCTGATCCTGTGAGTTTACGGTAGAAACGGTCAGTACGTCAGAATTTACGCGTTGTTCGAACATAGTTCTGTCAGCTCTTTTTTGTTACGCAAGATTTTCGAAATATGCCTCCAACGCCTCCAGCTGTTCGCTGGCATCCTCTATGGCGTTGAATGTGCGCCGAAACTGGTCATTCGGAGCGTGTTCCTGGAGATACCAGGACACGTGCTTACGAGCAATCCGGAATCCCTTGCCTTGGCCGTAAAAGCCGTGCAATTCCCGAATATGCCCTATCAACAAGCGCTTCACTTCGCCAAGCGGCATCGGTGGCAGCAGCTCTCCAGTGTCCAGATAATGCTGGATTTCCCGGAAGATCCAGGGTCTCCCCTGAGCAGCGCGGCCTATCATCAGAGCGTCAGCCCCGGTGTAGTCGAGCACTGCTCTGGCTTTATGCGGGTCAGTAATGTCGCCATTCGCGATAATCGGAATGGAGACACTCTGCTTAACTGCCCGAATGCTGTCGTACTCCGCGTCGCCGTTGAACAGGCAGGCGCGGGTTCGGCCGTGAATAGTCAGGGCCTGTATACCACAGTCTTCGGCCAGTTGGGCAATCTCTACACAGTTACGGTGTTCTGGCGCCCAGCCGGTGCGGATCTTAAGCGTTACCGGCACATCCACAGCGTTAACCACCGCGTGGAGGATCTGTTTGACCAGATCCGGGTGCTGCAACAAGGCAGACCCTGCAAGCTTCCGGTTCACTTTCTTGGCCGGGCAACCCATATTGATGTCGATGATCTGCGCGCCACCGGCCACGTTAATACGCGCCGCGGCGGCCATATCATCCGGATCGCATCCGGCAATTTGCACGGAGCGGATCCCGGGTTCATCGCTATGTACCATACGCAGACGCGACTTATCCGTTCGCCACACCTCCGGGTTGGAGGAGAGCATTTCGGATACAGCCATCCCAGCACCCATTGCATGACATAAGGTTCTGAACGGGCGATCTGTAATACCGGCCATCGGGGCCGCAATCAGGCAATTTGTAAGCTGGTGGTGTCCAATGCGCATAGACAAAGAGTAACCATACTGTGTCCGCAAGGGCGCGTATATTACGCATTTTTGCGTTGAGATGAAAGGCCAAACTTTGACCAATTGGCCGTTATTGGCCGGTAACCAGGCGCATATCGGCGACTCATAAAAATATTATATATATTTAACAATGAGTTGACGAAAAGTGCTTATTTTATGCGCGCTAAAATATTCACCGTTATACAGGATATTATCTGTATTGGTCGCGTATTTTTACCCTGATAGCCTGGATTTTCGGCCCTTTATCAGGGCAATCCGTCGCTGGAAGGCAAAAAGTTGCATAAAATTTTGTTTCACCTGGCCGCTAAAAAAATCCACCGGCGAGGCCGATGGATTTCGCGATGCTGCGCCGCAGGCGTTACTTGCGACGGCCGGTGATGCGGCACCACTCTTCGCGCTCGGCAACCGGATCGAGCTTGAACTTGTCGACGTAGGCTTCCGCCACGCTCGCCGCCTGGCTGGCCAGCACGCCGGACAGACCCAGATGGCCGCCGGATTTCGGCAGGCAGCCGATCAGCGGCGCCAACTCGCGCAGCGGGCCGGCCAGAATGTTGGCCACCACCACGTCCGCCAGCAGGTCAGCCGGCTGATCTTTCGGCAAATACAGCTCCAGGCGCTCTGAAACGCCGTTACGCTGCGCGTTGTCGCGGCTGGCCTGAATGGCCTGGGGATCGATGTCGATGCCGATAGCGCGCGCCGCACCGAGCTTCAGCGCGGCAATCGCCAGGATGCCGGAGCCGCAGCCGAAGTCGATGACGGTTTTGCCCGCCAAATCGAGGCCGTCCAGCCACTGCAGGCAGAGTGCGGTGGTCGGGTGGGTGCCGGTACCGAACGCCAGGCCCGGATCGAGCATCACGTTAACGGCGTTCGGATCGGGCACGTCGCGCCAGCTCGGGCAGATCCACAGGCGTTCGCCGAAGCGCATCGGGTGGAAGTTGTCCATCCATTCGCGCTCCCAGTCCTTGTCTTCCAGTTGTTCAACCCTGTGGCGGAAACCGGCGCCCAGCAGCGGGTGCTGTTCCAGCATCGCCACCACTTCGGCCATGTCGGTTTCGGCGTCGTACAGGCCGATCACGTCGGTATCGCCCCATAGCAGGGTTTCGCCCGGCAGCGGCTCGAACACCGGGTTATCGTGAGTGTCCTGGAAGGTCACCGATACCGCGCCGCTTTCCACCAGTGCGTCGCTCAGGTCTTCCGCCTGGCTGCCGGTGGTGTTGAGTTTGAGTTGGATCCAAGGCATAGCAATTCTCTTCAAGAAGGTAATGATGACGCCGCCCGGCGCTTTTCGCCGACGAGGTTACCGAAATAAAACGCCAGCAGGCTGAGCAACAGCGAGGGCACGATAGGGTGCAGCCCCGCCGGCTGCAGGTTGAAGCTGGCCAATAGCGTATAGCATAACGCACCCGACACCATTGAGCTAAGGGCGCCCTGCGCATTGGCGCGCTCCCAGTACAGCCCCAGCACCAGCGGCCACAGGAACACCGCCTCCAGCCCGCCGAAGGCCAGCAGGTTCAGCCAGATGATCATTTCCGGTGGCCGCCAGGCCGCCAGCAGCACCAGCAGGCCGAGGATCAGGGTAGTCAGGCTGGAGAAGCGCTTGATCATCCGCTCGTTCTGCATCTGCTGCGGCCGCACGCCCAGGTACAGATCCTTGATGATGGTCGCGGAGGATTGCAGCAGTTGGGCGTTGATGGTCGACATAATTGCCGCCATCGGCGCCGCCAGGAAGATGCCGGCGGCATAAGGCGGCAGCACGGTGATCATCAGCGTCGGGATCACCTGATCGGGGATCTTCAGATCCGGCAGCACCGCGCGGCCCAGCGCGCCGGCCAGATGCATGCCGAACATCAGCACCGCCACCACCAGGGTGCCGAGGATGATGCCGCGGTGCACCGCCTTGCTGTCCTTATAGGAGATGCAACGCACCGCGGTGTGCGGCAGGCCGATCACCCCGAAGCACACCAGGATCCAGAACGAGGCCATAAACGGCAGGCTGAGGATCCGATCGCCGCCCTGCGGCGACACCAGCGCCGGGTCGATCTGCTGCAGCTTGTCCACCGCGCTGTGCAACCCGCCGGCGGCGTGGATCACCGCCACCAGCAGCAATACGGTGCCGAGCAGCATCACCAGGCCCTGCATGGCGTCGTTCAGCACGCTGGCGCGGAAGCCGCCGAAGGCGGTGTAGAGCGCGATGCTGATGCCGAAGATCAGCAAACCGGTGTCGTAGGGGATGCCGGCGGCGGTTTCCAGCAGGCGAGCGCCGCCGATAAACTGCACCGTCATCGCGCCGAGGAACGCCACCAGCAGGCTCAGGCTGGCCAGCCACACCAGCAGGCGGCTCTGGTAGCGGCCGTACAGCATGTCGTTGAGGGTGATGGCGTTATAGCGCCGCGCCAGAATGGCGAACTTCTTGCCCAGTACGCCGAGCGACAGCCACACCGCCGGCAGCTGGATCATCGCCAGCAGCACCCAGCCCAGGCCGTATTTATAAGCGGCGCCGGGGCCGCCTATGAACGAGCTGGCGCTGATATAGGTGGCGGTCAGGGTCATTGCCAGCACAAAGCCGCCCATCGAGCGGTTGCCGAGGAAGTACTCGCTGAGAAAATTGCCGCTTTGGCGGCGGCTGTAGGCGTAAACCGACAGGCCGAACACCAGCAGCAGGTAGGCGATCAGCGGCAGGATCACTTCAGTTTGCATCGCCGTCCTCCAGCGAAATATCACGGAATACCACGCGCACCATCAGCCAGCACAGGCCGATAAACAGCAGCGGCACCAGCAGGCAGGCCATTTCGAACCAGTGCGGCAGGCCGGTGACGCCGAAGGCGCTGTCCGGCAGATAGGCCGCCAGCGACCAGGCCAGCAGGTACAGCAGCGTCAGGCCCAGCGCCCAGCGCGCCTCGCGGTGGGCTTGTATAAAACGTGTGTCCATCCGTTTCTCCAATATACCCGTCATACTTGAAGCTGCCTCTGTGTTGGTTGCGCTCACTTACCCGAATCGCTTACTCCGGTAAGCTCATCGGGATGCGCTCCCTTGCCGCCTTGATGCAACTCCAATTATTTAGGGTATACAACTATTATGGATTTGATCATCCCTTGAGTGACCCAAAGCAGTAAAGAAAAAGGCCGGTGATTAACCGGCCTTCCGTCAGGCGAAGTGCATTGCCTGCCTTAGGTTTCCTGCAGACCCAGCTTCTTCTCCAGGTAGTGGATGTTGGTGCCACCGTGCTGGAAGTTTTCGTCGCTCATGATCTTCTGCTGCAGCTCAACGTTGGTTTTGATGCCATCGATGATCAGCTCAGCCAGGGCGTTCTTCATGCGGGCAATCGCCACGTCGCGGTTTTCACCGAAGGTGATCAGTTTGCCAATCATGGAATCATAGTACGGCGGTACGGTATAACCGGCGTAAATATGAGATTCCCAACGCACGCCGAAACCGCCTGGCGCATGGAAACGGGTGATCTTGCCCGGGCTCGGCAGGAAGGTGTTCGGATCTTCGGCGTTGATGCGGCATTCTACCGCGTGGCCGTGGATCTTCACCTCGTCCTGTTTGATCGACAGCGGCTGACCGGCAGCGATGCGCAGCTGCTCTTTGATCAGATCCACGCCGGTGATCATTTCGGTAACCGGGTGTTCCACCTGAATACGGGTGTTCATTTCGATGAAATAGAACTCGCCGTTTTCATACAGGAACTCGAAGGTGCCCGCGCCGCGGTAGCCGATTTCCACACAGGCTTTCGAGCAGCGCTCGCCGATGTAACGGCGCATTTCGCTGGTGATGCCCGGCGCCGGCGCCTCTTCGACCACTTTCTGGTGGCGGCGCTGCATGGAGCAGTCGCGCTCGGCCAGATAGATGGCGTTGCCCTGGCCGTCGGCCAATACCTGAATTTCGATATGGCGTGGGTTTTCCAGGTATTTTTCCATGTAAACCATGTCGTTGTTGAAAGCCGCTTTGGCTTCCGCTTTCGTCATGTTGATGGACTGCTCGAGGTCTTTGTCGCTGCGCACGACGCGCATGCCACGGCCGCCGCCGCCGCCGGACGCCTTGATGATCACCGGGTAGCCGATACGCTTGGCGAAAGCACGGTTTTTATCCATGTCGTCGGTCAGCGGGCCATCGGAACCAGGCACGCAAGGCACGCCGGCTTTCTTCATGGCGTTGATCGCGGAAACCTTGTCGCCCATCAGGCGAATGGTTTCGGCTTTCGGGCCGATAAAGATAAACCCGGAGCGTTCAACCTGCTCGGCGAAGTCGGCGTTCTCGGACAGGAAGCCGTAACCCGGGTGGATCGCCACTGCGCCGGTGATTTCCGCCGCAGAGATGATGGCCGGGATATTCAGATAGCTTTTTACCGATGGCGCCGGACCGATACACACGGTTTCGTCGGCCAGCAGTACGTGTTTCAGATCGCGATCGGCGGTAGAGTGCACGGCAACGGTTTTGATGCCCAGCTCTTTACAAGCACGCAGGATACGAAGCGCGATCTCGCCGCGGTTGGCGATAACAATTTTATCAAGCATGGTTCGCCTCGTTATTCGATGACGACCAGTGGCTCGTCAAATTCAACCGGCTGGCCGTTTTCTACCAGGATGGCTTTAACAACGCCGGATTTGTCCGCTTCGATCTGGTTCATCATTTTCATGGCTTCAACGATGCACAGCGTGTCGCCGGCGTTCACTTTCTGGCCCACTTCGATGAAGGCTTTCGCATCCGGGCTCGGGGTGCGGTAGAAGGTGCCGACCATCGGGGAACGAACCACGTGGCCACTCATGGCTGCAGGGGCCGCAGGGGCTTCTGCCGCAGGCGCGGCGGCAACGGCGGTCGCCAGGGCTGGCTGCTGCTGTGCCGGCATCGCGTATGCCTGTTGCATCATTGGGTAAGCCTGCGCCGGTGCGGCACGGCTGATGCGAACCGACTCTTCGCCTTCAGAGATTTCCAGTTCAGAAATGCCTGATTCTTCAACCAGTTCGATCAGTTTCTTGATTTTACGAATATCCATGAGTGTGATTCCGTACTCTTTTTGTGTAGCAATTAGTGGGTTTTTGACAGACGGTTAACCGCTGCCTGTAAAGCAAAAGTGTAGCCATCCGCGCCGAGGCCGCAGATCACGCCTACCGCTACGTCAGAGAGGTAAGAATGATGGCGGAAAGGTTCGCGGGCGTGCACGTTGGACAGGTGGATCTCAATAAACGGGATCTGCACCGCCAGCAATGCATCGCGCAGCGCCACGCTGGTGTGCGTGAACGCCGCCGGATTGATCAGAATGAAATCCGTGTTGCCGCGCGCCTGATGAATGCATTCAATCAGCTGATGCTCGGCGTTGGATTGCAGGTGGCTCAGGGTTATATCCAGCGCGGACGCCTGGTTTTCCAATCCGTTAACAATCTCTGTCAGCGTCGTGCTGCCGTACTTCTCCGGCTCACGCGTCCCCAGCAGATTCAGATTGGGGCCGTTCAGAAGCAAAATGTGAAACTTATCCGCCATTGTGCTGGTATCTCCGGCAATAAAACCATCATCGTAGAAAATAACCCGATGTCACCGATTTGTCACCTGTTAAGGGGCAAATTCACCCTGAGAACAGAAACAAGGTCGGGCATTATAACGATATCGTAGCAATTCGCAGCTAAATACTGGTCTTATCAGCGAAGATATTCAACCCCAAATCGGTGAACAAGGGGGATCGTTACTGGAATATGAGGGGTAGAACACAGAAAAGTTCCCGCCCGCGGCGCGCGATTTTTACCGTCAATAATGCGCGCCGTGGTGCGGTTTACCGCCACCAGCCGCGGAATTTCTTGTAGCGCAGCGCCAACAGCGCCAGCGCCAGCAGCGCGTAGATGAAAGGCTGCGGCGAAAAGGTCTTTACCGACCACAGGTAGTGGATTGGCGCGAGGATCGCTGCCAGATAGACGAAGTTATGCAACGTCTGCCATTTAGCGCCCATTTTGCGCATCGCCCACCGCGTCGACGTAACCGCCAGCGCCAGCAGGATAAACCAGGCGGCAATACCCAGCGTCAGATAAGGGCGGGTGACCAGTTCACGCCCCAACAGGCCAATATTGCTCAGGCCCAGCTCCAGCGTGGAGTAGCTTATCAGATGCAGGGTTCCCCAGGCAAAGCACCACAGCCCGACCAACCGGCGGCAGCGGATCAGCAGCGGCTGGCGGGCGTAGCGCGCCAGCGGGGCGATAGCCAGGGTGGCCAACAGCAGCTTCAGCGTCATCCTGCCGGTAAAATGCTGGATATCTTTGGCCGGATCGGCGCTGAGCCAGCCCTGATCGACCGCCAGCACCAGCCAGAGAAACGGCAGGAACGCCGCCAGATAAATGGCCGCCTTCAGCCAGGTGATATGAGCAGGGGTGAGGCGCACTTAGAAATTCTCCCGCAGATCCATGCCGCGATACAGCGAAGCCACCTGCTCGGCATAGCCGTTGAACAGCAGCGTCGGCTGGCGTTTGACGTCCAGAATGCCGCCGGAGCCGATAAACCGCTCAGTGGCCTGCGACCAGCGCGGGTGATCGACGTGCGGATTCACGTTGGCGTAAAAACCGTACTCGTCCGGCGCCGATTCGTTCCAGGTCGTTGGCGGTTGGTCGCGCACCAGGCGGATATGCACGATCGACTTGATGCCCTTGAAGCCATATTTCCACGGCGTGATCAGCCGCAGCGGCGCGCCGTTTTGCGGCGGCAGGGTTTTGCCGTAAACGCCGACGGTCAGCAGCGCCAGCGGGTGCATCGCTTCGTCCAGCCGCAGCCCTTCGACATAGGGATATTTCAGACCGCCGCCGATAAAACGGTCTTTCTGGCCCGGCATTTGTTCCGGATCGTACAGCGTCTGGAAGGCGACATAGCGGGCGTTGCTGTTAGGCTCGGCCAGCTTGAGCAGCTTGCCCAACTCAAAGCCGATCCAGGGCACCACCATCGACCAGGCCTCGACGCAGCGCATGCGGTAGATGCGCTGCTCCAGTGGAAAACGCTTCATTAAATCGTCCATGTCCAGCGTGATCGGCTTGGCCACCTCGCCGTCGATGCGCACTTTCCAGCCTTCGGTCTTCAGCCCGCCGGCGTTGGCGGCCGGGTCGGCCTTGTCGAGCCCGAATTCATAGAAGTTGTTGTAGCCGGCGACCTTGTCTTCCGGCGTGAGCGCCAGCTGGGCCTGCCAGGCTGGGGGCTTGCTGAATTCCAGCGCCTTGCCCGGCGGCGCCTTGGGGCGATCGTTGCCTTTGAACCACGACAACAGATCCGCCCGGGCGTTAACGGGCAGGGCCAGCGAGGCGGCGGTAATGCCCAGCGCCTGCAGCACTTTGCGCCGCTGTTGGAAGACGCTTTCCGGCGTGACGTCGGCTTCGGTCAGTTTGGGGTGTTTGTTCATGGGCACTTTTCTCCACGGTTATGGCGTAAGCATGGCGCTAAAGCGGGCCATAAGCGAGGGGCGGCAGGAAAATATGAAATTTCGCAGGCCGGGCTGTCCCCCCGTTGCCGGGGGGCGTGCATCAGCGGATTTTCACCAGGGTGCGGCCGGTGACCTTGTTGGCCAGCAGCGCGGCGGCGGTGGCCGGCGCATCTTCCAACGCGATTTCATGGGTGGCCTGCTGATAAAAACTGTCCGGCAGGATGCCGGCCAGGCGTTCCCAGGCGGTTTGGCGGCGGTGCAGCGGCGTATGCACCGAGTCGACGCCCTGCAGGCGCACGTTGCGCAGGATAAACGGCATCACGGTGGTGGGAAGCAGGTAGCCGCCGGCCAGCCCGCAGGCGGCGACGGTGCCGTTGTAGTTCATCTGCGCCAGCACCCGCGCCAGCAGCTTGTCGCCGACGGTATCCACCGCACCGGCCCACAGCTGTTTCTCCAGCGGGCGCGGCGTTTCGATGTAGCCGTCGCGTGACAGCACCTCTTTGGCGCCGAGCGCTTTCAGGTAATCGGTATTGCTGTCGCGGCCGCTGATGGCCGTCACGCGGTAGCCCAGCGCCGCCAGCAGGGCGATCGCCGTGCTGCCCACGCCACCGCTGGCGCCGGTCACCAGGATGTCGCCGTCGTCCGGATGCACGCCGCCTTCTTCCAGCGCCATCACGCACAGCATGGCGGTAAAGCCGGCGGTGCCGATGATCATCGCCTTGCGCTCGTCCAGGCCGTGCGGCAGCGGCACCAGCCACTCGCCGGAAACCCGCGCCTGTTCTGCCAGCCCGCCCCAGTGGTGTTCGCCCACTCCCCAGCCGGTAAGCACCACGCTTTGGCCTTCTTTAAAACGATCGTCCCGGCTGTGGCGCACCTTGCCGGCAAAGTCGATGCCCGGCACCATCGGGAAGTTGCGGACGATTTTGCCCTTGCCGGTGATCGCCAGCGCGTCTTTATAGTTAAGGCTGGACCAGTTAACGTCGACGGTGACGTCGCCTTCGGGTAACTGGTCGCCGCTGATATCCTTTATATGAGCCAGAGTTTGATCGTCTTGTTGTTCCAATAACAGTGCACGCATGTCACTCTTCCTCTCTTTACAGTTTTGCTATAAATGGCTGAATCAGATTTACTTGACTATATGCATAATAAGCAACCTGAGCCCTGATTAAGGACAAAAATGATGCTTTCAGGTTTTCTTCATCGGCAATGCTTGTTAGGTTGGTCGATTCTTGCCGCCGATGGGCGCGAGCGAAAAATCCGATTTCAATAAAAATCAGAATATTACGTTGCATACGTTCGAGCAGGATCGGCGCCTTTATTAGTCAAAGGGTGAACACTCACTTAACCATAGCGGACAAGGCACAGGGATGCGATTTACCACCAAACTCTCTGCACTGATCACTCTGTTGGTCGCGTTGGCGATGTTTTTGATGCTGATGGGGTGCTCATACAGCTTCTTTTACGTCACCCAAGACCGGTTGGATCGTCGCCTTGACGCGCTGGTGACGTCGCTCGATCAGGCGATGCTGCGCGAATCGCCGCAGGAGCAGGAGAAGTGGCTGCCGCTGGTGATGCGCCCGCTCGGCATTGTGGCGATCAGCGTGGACAGCGGCCAAAGCAACGTCCTTGCGTATAAGCTGCCGACGGTCAAGGCGCCCTGGGATGCGCTGAACGGCTACCGGCAGGTGTCGCGGCCGCTGCTGCAGCACCCGGGCAGCGCCCTCAATATTACCTACCTCGATCCTTTCGCCAGCGACGTGCGCACCTTGCAGTCCACCGCCGCCGTAACGCTGTCGATCATTCTGATGGTGGTTATCCTGCTGTTCAGCCTGCGCTGGCTGCGTGAACAGGCCGACGGAGAAGATCGCCTGGAACGCCGTGCGCGGCGCATCCTCAACGGCGAACGTGAAAACGTCATGCAGGGCGACGTGCGCGAATGGCCGGCCAACGCCAGCGGCGCGCTCGATCGTCTGCTGGCCGATCTGGCGGAGGCCCGCGAGGAGCGCAGCCGGGTCGACACGCTGATACGCGCCTTCGCCGCACAGGACGCCAAAACCGGGCTGAACAACCGGCTGTTCTTCGACAATCAGCTGACCACGCAATTGGAAGAGGAAGGCTCGCACGGCATTGTGATGATGGTGCGGCTGCCCGATTTCGATACCCTGCGCGATACCCACGGCAGCGCGGCGGTGCAGGAGCTGATGTATTCGCTGGTCAACCTGCTTTCCACCTTTGTGATGCGCTACCCGGCGGCGCTGCTGGCGCGCTATTTCCACAGCGATTTCACCGTACTGCTGCCGCACCGCACGCTGAAAGAGGCGGACGGCATCGCCTCGCAGCTGGTAAAGGCGATAGATGCGCTGCCCTCCACGGCATTGATTGACCGCGAAGCCTTCTTGCACATCGGCATAGTGGCGTACCGCAGCGGCCAGACCACCGAACAGGTTATCGATCGCGCGGAGCAGGCGACGCGCCACGCCACGCTGCAGGGCGGCAACGGCTGGTATGTTTACGACAGCCAGGTACCGGAAATGGGGCGCGGCAGCGTGAAGTGGCGCACCTTGCTGGAGCAGGTGCTGGCGCGCGGCGGCCCGCGTTTGTATCAGAAGCCGGCGGTCAGCGTGGAGGGTGAGGTTCACCACCGCGAGATCATGAGCCGGATATACGATGGCGTGCAGGAGTTGCTGCCTTCGGAATATATGCCGCTGGTGCAGCAGTTGGGGCTGGCGGAAAGTTACGATCGCCAACAGGTGAGCCGCATGCTGCCTCTGCTGGCGCAGTGGCCGGAAGAAACGCTGGCGTTTACGCTGTGCGTGGACTCGTTATTGCAGCGCACTTTCCAGCGCTGGTTGCGCGATACCCTGCTAGAGTGCGAAAAAAGTCATCGGCGGCGAATTTTGATTGAACTTGCAGAGGCCGATGTGTGTCAACATATCGACCGTTTGCGTCCGGTGCTGAGATTGCTGTCAGGGCTGGGCTGTCGTCTTGCCGTTTCCCAGGCGGGTTTAACCGTGGTCAGCACTTCCTATATCAAGTCGTTGCAGGTGGAGATAGTCAAGCTCCACCCGGGGTTGGTGCGGAGTATTGACAAGCGGGACGAAAACCAGCTGTTCGTTCAGAGCCTGACTGGCGCCTGCGAAGGCACCAGCGCCCAGGTTTTTGCCGCTAGCGTGCGCACGCGCAACGAATGGCAGACGCTGAAAGAACGCGGGATCCGCGGCGGGCAGGGCGACTTTTTCGCACCGCCGGAGCCGGTAGACGTCGGGCGTAAAAAATATTCACGTCGTTATCGTGTTTAACCTGATTGCCGGACAAAAATTGACGTAGAATGAGCGCTAATTCATCTGGGCCGTTTTCTTCGTCATTTTTGGGAGTTCTTCTCAAACTGCCTGCGACAATAACGGCTATTTGAGATAGGCTCTTGTCAGCCCTTTCCTGTTGAGCGTTGGTAGGCACTTACCACCAGCGGCAATCAGGGAATATGTTAGATTTTATGAGCTGTGTTACGCCGTTTCGTGCGCTAACAGGGTGGTAAACTGAGCCTTTGTTCAGGGAATTCAGGCCTCATCCAATTTCCGTGCATTCGAGCAGAAACAATACAGACTATTTTTCACCGAAGTAGAACGTTTTTGCGCCTTGTCGCTGCTTCGTGTGGTTGGTAAAGTAGGCGGATTTTATTTTCCGCCCCCAGCTTGCAGGATTATCCTTTCGTTATGTTTAAGAAATTTCGTGGCATGTTTTCCAATGACTTGTCCATCGACTTGGGTACCGCCAATACCCTGATTTATGTTAAAGGGCAAGGCATTGTACTGAATGAACCGTCGGTGGTTGCCATTCGCCAAGATCGTGCCGGTTCTCCGAAGAGCGTTGCGGCCGTGGGCCATGACGCCAAACAGATGCTGGGGCGCACCCCTGGCAATATCGCGGCTATTCGCCCGATGAAAGACGGCGTTATCGCCGATTTCTTCGTGACCGAGAAAATGCTGCAGCACTTCATCAAGCAGGTTCACAGCAACAGCTTCATGCGCCCAAGCCCGCGCGTGCTGGTTTGTGTGCCGGTTGGCGCCACCCAGGTTGAACGTCGCGCTATCCGTGAGTCCGCTCAAGGGGCCGGCGCGCGCGAAGTGTTTCTGATTGAAGAGCCGATGGCTGCGGCGATCGGCGCAGGCCTGCCGGTGTCTGAAGCGACCGGTTCGATGGTGGTGGATATCGGCGGCGGTACCACTGAAGTGGCGGTGATCTCGCTGAACGGCGTGGTTTACTCCTCTTCCGTGCGCATCGGCGGCGATCGCTTCGACGAAGCCATCATTAATTATGTGCGCCGTAACTACGGTTCACTGATCGGTGAAGCGACCGCCGAGCGCATCAAGCATGAAATCGGTTCGGCCTACCCGGGCGACGAAGTGCGTGAAATCGAAGTTCGCGGCCGTAACCTGGCTGAGGGCGTGCCGCGCGGCTTTACCCTGAACTCCAATGAAATCCTTGAAGCCCTGCAGGAGCCGTTGACCGGCATCGTCAGCGCGGTAATGGTGGCGCTGGAACAGTGCCCGCCGGAGCTGGCTTCCGACATTTCCGAACGCGGCATGGTACTGACCGGCGGCGGCGCGCTGTTGCGCAACCTCGATCGCCTGCTGATGGAAGAAACCGGCATTCCGGTGGTTGTGGCGGAAGATCCGCTGACCTGCGTGGCGCGCGGTGGCGGCAAGGCGTTGGAAATGATCGACATTCATGGCGGCGATTTGTTCAGCGAAGAATAGTCAGCCCCTGGAAGGAGGAATCGTATCGGATGCATGCGCATAGCGAGAATCAGGTACGGTTCCTTTTTCTGTTGTCGAGGAACTCGCATAATTTATGAAGCCGATTTTTAGCAGGGGTCCTTCTCTGCAACTGCGACTTTTTTTGGCGGTGATCGTGGCCATTGGCCTGATCGTGGCCGACAGCCGGCTCGGTACGTTCGTGAAGATACGCAACTACATGGACACCGCCGTCAGTCCTTTCTATTTTCTGGCCAATGGGCCACGTAAAGTTTTGGACAGCGTGTCAGAAACGCTGGCCACCCGCCAACAGCTGGAGCTGGAAAACCGCGCTCTGCGGCAGGAACTGCTGTTGAAAAACAGCGATATTCTTCTTCTTGGCCAATTCAAGCAGGAAAACGCCCGCTTGCGCGAGCTGTTGGGCTCGCCGTTGCGCCAGGACGAACACAAAATGGTCACCCAGGTGATCTCCACCGGTTCCGATCCGTACAGCGATCAGGTGGTGATCGACAAAGGCTCGGACAATGGCGTCTATGAAGGCCAACCGGTGATCAGCGACAAGGGCGTGGTCGGCCAGGTGGTGGCGGTGGCCAAGGTCACCAGCCGCGTGCTGCTGATTTGCGACGCGTCGCACGCGCTGCCTATCCAGGTGCTGCGCAACGACATCCGGGTGATAGCCGCAGGCAGCGGCTGCGCCGACGATCTGCAGCTGGAACACTTGCCGAACAATACCGATATTCGCGTGGGCGACGTGTTGGTCACCTCCGGCCTCGGCGGCCGCTTCCCGGAAGGTTATCCGGTGGCGGTGGTCTCTTCGGTCAAGGTGGATAACCAGCGCGCCTATACCGTAATCCAGGCGCGGCCGACCGCCGGGCTGCAACGCCTGCGCTACCTGCTGCTGCTGTGGGGCGCGGACCGCAACGGCGACATGCCGCTGCCGCCGGACGAGGTGCATCGGGTGGCCAACGAGCGCCTGATGCAGATGATGCCGCAGGTGCTGCCGCCGGCCGACGCCGTGGGCCCGCAACTGCCGCTGCCCGCTCCGGCTACCGGCGCCGTGCCGCCGCAGGCCGCCGCACCGGCGCAGCCGGCTGCAGGAGTCGCCCAATGAATCGCTACCGCAGCCACGGGCGCTGGATCATCTGGCTGTCATTCCTGGTGGCTCTGGTGCTGCAAATCATGCCCTGGCCGGAGCAAATTTACATGTTCCGCCCGTCCTGGCTGGCGCTGATCCTGATCTACTGGGTGATGGCGCTGCCGCATCGCGTCAACGTCGGCACCGGTTTCGTGCTCGGGCTGGTGATGGATCTGATCCTCGGCTCCACCCTGGGCGTGCGTGCGCTGGCGTTGGGTATCATCGCCTATCTGGTGGCGTTCAAATTCCAGCTGTTCCGCAATATGGCGCTATGGCAACAGGCGCTGATCGTGGTGCTGCTTTCGCTGGCGATGGACGTAGTGGTGTTCTGGGCTGAGTTTTTAGTGATCAACGTCTCTTTCCGCCCAGAGGTGTTCTGGAGTAGTGTGGTAAACGGCATTCTGTGGCCGTGGTTATTCCTGCTGATGCGTAAAATCCGCCGTCAGTTCGCCGTACAGTAAGGGTATTTATACCCAAGAGATTTCCAGTTGCAGCAAGGCGGCAACCGAGTGAATGCCCAGGAGCTTGGATTGCCAAGTGACTGGGTTGACAAATCTGCCGGGAGCAGATTTGAACGCTGTATGCAGCGGCCCCGGAGGGGCGAGGCCCTCGGATGGGCCGAGTAAAGAGGGCAGCCAACGCCGCTGCAGCTTGAAATATGAAGGGTATATCAATGACTTCGACTTCGCTTTATCTGGCCTCCGGCTCTCCGCGTCGACGCGAACTACTGACCCTGCTGGGCATGTCGTTTGACATTTTGCTGACGCATACCGAAGAGCAGCGCCAAGAGGGCGAAGCCGCCGAAGCCTACGTGCGCCGCCTGGCGCAAGACAAAGCCAAGGCGGGCGTCGCGCTGGCGCCGCAGGAACGGCCGGTGCTGGGCGCCGACACCATCGTGGTGCTCAACGGGCGGGTGCTGGAAAAGCCGCGGGATGAAGCCCATGCGGCGGAAATGCTGGCGGCGCTGTCGGGCAAGCAGCATCAGGTGATGACGGCGGTGGCTATCGCCGATCGCCATGACGTGCTGTGCCAGCTGGTGGTGACCGACGTGACGTTCCGCAACCTGTCACAGCAGGATATTCGCGACTATATTGCAACGGGCGAGCCGATGGATAAAGCGGGCGCCTATGGAATTCAAGGAAAGGGTGGTTGTTTCGTCAGAACGATAACCGGGAGTTATCATGCGGTGATGGGCCTGCCGCTGGTCGAAACACATGAGCTGCTCAGTAATTTTGTCGCATTACGTGATGTAAGAACCGGTTGATGGGCGCTGCCATTATCGACCGGCTCTGAGGAGAAGGCATGACAGCTGAGCTACTGGTTAATATCACACCGTCTGAGACGCGGGTTGCCTATATCGACGGCGGCATCCTGCAAGAAATTCATATCGAGCGCGAATCCAAACGCGGCATCGTCGGCAATATTTACAAAGGGCGCGTCAGCCGCGTATTGCCGGGCATGCAGGCGGCGTTCGTCGATATCGGCCTGGACAAGGCCGCCTTCTTGCACGCTTCCGACATCATGCCGCATACCGAATGCGTGGCCGGCGACGAGCAGAAAAACTTCCACGTGCGCGACATCGCCGAACTGGTGCGCCAGGGGCAAGACCTGATGGTGCAGGTGGTGAAAGATCCGCTCGGCACCAAGGGCGCGCGCCTGACCACCGACATTACCCTGCCTTCGCGCTACCTGGTATTTATGCCGGGTGCGGCGCACGTTGGCGTGTCGCAACGCATTGAGAGCGAAGCCGAGCGCGAGCGGCTGAAAAACAGCGTGGCCGCCCATTGCGATGAGCTGGGCGGCTTTATTATCCGCACCGCGGCCGAAGGCATCGGCGAAGAAGAGTTGGCGCAGGACGCCGCCTTCCTCAAGCGGTTGTGGACCAAGGTGATGGAGCGTAAAAAACGCAACCAGACCAAATACAAACTCTATGGCGAGCTGGCATTGGCGCAGCGTATTCTGCGCGACTTCGCCGGCGCGGCGCTGGACCGCATTCGCGTCGACTCCAGGCTGACGCACGATCTGCTGGTGGAGTTTACCGGCGAGTACATTCCGGACATCACCAGCAAGCTGGAGCTGTATACCGGCAGCCAGCCGATCTTCGATCTGTACGACGTGGAAAACGAGATCCAGCGGGCGCTGGAGCGCAAGGTGGAGCTGAAGTCCGGCGGTTATCTGATCATCGATCAGACCGAGGCGATGACCACCGTCGATATCAACACCGGCGCCTTCGTTGGCCACCGCAACCTCGACGAAACTATCTTCAACACCAATATCGAGGCCACTCAGGCCATTGCCCGCCAGCTGCGCCTGCGCAACCTGGGCGGCATTATCATCATCGATTTTATCGATATGAATAACGAGGAACATCGCCGCCGGGTGCTGCACTCGCTGGAGCAGGCGTTGAGTAAAGATCGGGTAAAAACCACGATCAACGGCTTCTCTCAGCTAGGCTTGGTTGAAATGACGCGTAAACGCACGCGTGAAAGCATTGAACATGTGCTGTGCCACGATTGTCCTACCTGTAATGGGCGCGGCACCGTGAAAACGGTGGAAACCGTGTGTTACGAGATCCTGCGTGAGATCGTGCGCGTGCACCATGCCTACGATTCCGATCGTTTCCTGGTCTACGCCTCTGCGGCGGTGGGTGAGGCGCTGAAGAGCGAGGAGTCGCATGCGCTGGCCGAAGTGGAAATTTTCGTCGGCAAACAGGTGAAGGTGCAAATCGAACCCTTGTACAGTCAGGAGCAGTTCGACGTCGTCATGATGTAACCCGCCCGGAATCGACAGGGCCCGGCATGCCGGGGCCGTCAGTGCATAGATATTCCCGTTGCCAGGCAGCGGAAGCAAGGAGAACTGCGTGAGGCGACTGCCTGGGATTCTGTTAGCAACGGGCGCCACTTTGATTGTCGTTGTGGCGTTGCTGATCAGCGGGCTGCGCCTGGTGCTGCCTAAACTGAACGACTACCGTCCCCAGCTGCTGGCGAAGGTGGAGAGCCTCTCCGGCGTGCCGGTGCAGGTCGATTTCATGCAAGGGCGCTGGGAAACCTTCGGCCCAACGTTGGAAATGCGCAACGTGCGCGCCACGTTGCCGAAGAGCAACCTGCATATTGAACGCGTGACGCTGGCGCTGGACGTGTGGCAATCGCTGCTGCACTGGCGCTGGCAGTTTCGCGATCTCACCTTTTACCAATTCCAGCTCGATCTGAACACCACGCTCGTCAGCGAAGACCATAAAGGCAGCACCCTCGAACCGGGGAAGGTCAGCGATTTGATGCTGTACCAGCTCGACCATTTTGACCTGCGCGACAGCCGCATCTCGTTCCTGACGCCCGCCGGCGCACGCGCCGAATTCGAAATCCCGCAGCTAACCTGGCTCAACAGCCGTGACCGCCACCGCGCCGAAGGGCAAATTAGCCTGTCGACGCTTAACGGCCAACACGGCGTGGTGCAGCTGCGTATGGACCTGCGCGATAACCAGGGATTATTGAACACCGGCACGGTGTACCTGCAGGCCGACAATATCGACCTGAAGCCCTGGTTTACCCGCTGGTTGCGCGCCAACACCGGGCTGGAAAACGCCGATTTCAGCCTGGCGGCCTGGCTGCAGATCCAAAACGGCGAGATTGCCGGCGGCCATGCGCTGCTGAAACAAGGTGCGGCCAACTGGGGCACCGGCGCTGGGCAACATCGGTTGGACGTGGACGATCTGGCGCTGTCGATGCAGCGGCAGGGGACCGGTTGGCAGATTGACGTACCCCAGCTGCGGCTGAGCACCGACGGCCAGGCCTGGCCGCAGGGAGCGATTTCCGCGCTGTGGTTGCCGGAAAATACCGAATTTATGGGGCCGGGCCAGAATGAAGAGCTGCGAGTGCGGGCGACCGACATTCAGCTTGAGCGGCTTTCGGCGCTGTTGCCGACCTTCTCGTTCCTCAGCCCGGAAGTGCTGGATCGCTGGAGTGACCTGCGGCCGCAGGGGCAACTGGCGGCGCTGGCGCTGGATATCCCGCTGAAGCAGCCGGAAAAGACCCGTTTCCAGGCGCTGTGGCGCGACGTCAGCTGGCAGCGCTGGAAGCTGCTGCCGGGCGTCGACCACTTCTCCGGCGCGCTGAGCGGCGGCGTGGAAGACGGCCGCCTGACGCTGGGCCTGAATAACAGCACGCTGCCCTACGGCGAGATGTTCCGCGCGCCGCTGGAAATCAGCAGCGCACGGGGTGCGCTGACCTGGAATTACAACGATCAGGGTTGGGAACTGGCGAGCAAGGGATTGGACGTTAAAGCCAAATCGCTGTGGGTCAACGGCGATTTCCGCTACCGCCAGCCGGCCAAGGGCGATCCCTGGCTGAGCATTCTGGCGGGCATCCGCCTGTATGACGGCGCAGACGCCTGGCGCTACTTCCCCGAACCGCTGATGGGCAAGCACCTGGTGGATTACCTCAGTGGCGCCATTCAGGGCGGGCAGGTGGATAACGCCACTCTGATCTATGCCGGCGATCCGCAGCACTTCCCGTACCGCAAGAAGGAGGGCCAGTTTGAGGTATTCGTTCCGTTGCGCCATTCCACATTCCAGTTCCAACCGGGTTGGCCGGCGCTGACCGATCTGGCTATCGACCTCGATTTCGCCAATGAAGGGCTGTGGATGCATGCGCCGCAGGCCCGGTTGGGCAAGGTCGATGGCAAAAACGTCAGCGCGGTGATCCCGGACTACCTGAAGGAGCGGTTGCTGGTCGATGCCGAGGTGGCGGGCGCCGGCGGCGACATTCACGACTATTTCCAACAGACGCCGCTGCGGGATTCGCTGGGGGCTGCGCTGGATGAGCTGCAGATTGGCGGTAACGTAAGTGGGCGCTTACACCTGAATATCCCGCTGGACGGCGAGCAGGTGCGCGCCACCGGTGAAGTGGCGTTAAACAACAATTCACTGTTGGTTAAACCTATCGGCAGTGAGCTGCAAAAGCTGAGCGGCAAATTCCGCTTCGACAACGGCAATCTGGAGAGCGACGCCTTGTCTGCTCACTGGTTCGGGCAGCCGGTGGCGGTCAATTTCACTACGCAGGAAGGCGCCAGCGACTACAAGGTCAACGTGGGTCTGAAAGCGGACTGGCAGCCGGCCAAATTCCCGGGCCTGCCGCAAGAGGTCGCTGCCCAGCTTGGCGGCAGCGCCCCATGGCAGAGCCAGGTCGCCATTGTGCTGCCGCATCAGGGCTCGGCCAGCTATGATATCGGCATCAACGCGGATCTCAAGAGAGTGAGCAGTCACTTACCACCGCCGCTGGATAAACCGGCCGGTGAAGCGCTGCCGCTGAGCGTCAAGGTCACCGGCGGGTTGAACGGCTTTATGCTGACCGGCAGCGCGGGCAAGCAAAATCATTTCAACAGTGAATGGCTGTTTGCCAAAAAGCAGGTGACGTTGGCGCGCGCCGCATGGCAAACCGCCGGAAGCGGCACGCCGCCGCTGCCGTCCAGCAAATCGCTAACCCTCAACCTGCCGCCGCTGGACGGCGAAAAGTGGCTGGCGCTGCTGGCGCCGGCGCTGAAACAGGGCGGCAGCTCCGGCCAAATGGGCGGCTTCAGCTTCCCGACCAAGGTGGCGCTGAACACGCCGCAGTTGCTGTTGGGCGGGCAGGCCTGGCATAAGCTGACGCTGTCGGCCGAGAATCAGCTCGGCGGCACGCTGGTGAGCGCCAAGGGCGATGAAGTGGACGGCAGCCTGCGGGTGGCGGATCGCGGGCCGTGGCGCGCCGATATCAAGTATCTTTATTACAACCCGCAGTTTGCGAGCGGCAAAAGCCCGCAGGCGGAGGCCGTGCCGCAGGCCCCGGCGGAGAAAATTTCATTCCGCGACTGGCCTTCGCTGATGTTGCGCTGTGCGTCGTGCTGGGTATTGGGGCAGAACCTCGGCAAGGTCGAGGCCGACCTGACCAACCGCGGAGATACCCTGACGCTGGATCACGGGCTGGTCGACACCGGCAAAGGGCGCATGACTGCCAGCGGCCTGTGGAAGCAGAATGCGCAGGAAGAACGCAGCTCGCTGAAGGGCAAGCTGCTGGGTGCCAAAATCGACGAAACCGCCGCCTTCTTCGGCATTACCACGCCGCTGAAGGGCGCGCCTTATGATGTGGATTTCGATTTGTACTGGCGCGGCCAGCCCTGGCAGCCGCAGGTGAACACGCTCAGCGGTGCGCTGCAGATCAAGATGGGCAAGGGGGAGATCGACAGCATCGGCGGCGGCCGGGCCGGGCAGTTGCTGCGCCTGGTGAGTTTCGACGCGCTGCTGCGCAAGCTGCAGTTCGATTTCAGCGACACCTTCGGCAAAGGTTTTTACTTTGACTCCATCCGCAGCACCGCGTGGCTGAAAGATGGCATAATGCATACCGATAACCTGTTGGTTGACGGATTGGCGGCGGATATCGCCATGAGTGGCCAAATCGACCTGGCGCGCCGCCGGATCGATATGGAAGCGGTGGTGGCGCCGGAAATTTCGGCCACCGTCGGCGTGGCCACGGCGTTTGTCATCAACCCGATCGTCGGTGCGGCGGTGTTTGCCGCTTCGCAGGTATTGGGGCCGCTATGGAACAAGATTTCCCTGATCCGCTACCATATCAGCGGCGATTTGGACCAGCCGAAGATCAACGAGGTGCTGCGTAAGCCAAAGGAGGATAAAGCGTCATGAGGAATGCTAACGTTGCGTTGTTGCAGTTGTGCAGTGGCGATCGGGTGCGCGATAACCTGGCCCAGATAGAGCAGCAGATCAAGCAGCTTAATGCCGGCGTAAAACTGGTCATGACGCCGGAGAACGCGCTGCTGTTCGCCAATTCCGCCGCTTATCGCGAGCACGCCGAAACGCAGGGCGATGGCCCGCTGCAGAACGCGGTGCGTGAACTGGCGCGCCGCTACGGCATATGGTTGCTGATCGGTTCGATGCCGCTGGTCAGCCGCGAGAACCCGCAGCTTATCACCACCAGCAGCCTGCTGTTCGACGACCGGGGCGAGATCCGTGCGCGCTACGACAAGCTGCACATGTTCGACGTCGACATCAGGGACAGCCACGGCCATTATCGCGAGTCTGACACCTACCAGCACGGCCGGCACCTGACGGTGGTAGACACGCCGGTTGGGCGTCTGGGCATGACGATATGCTACGATTTACGCTTCCCGGCGCTGTTCCAGGCGCTGCGGGCGCAGGGTGCCGAGCTTATCTCGGTGCCGGCGGCCTTTACCCGGGTTACCGGCGAAGCGCACTGGGAGATCCTGCTGCGTGCCAGAGCGATCGAAAACCAGTGCATGATCCTGGCGCCGGCGCAGGTGGGCCGCCACGGGCCGACGCGCCGCACCTGGGGCCACACGCTGGCTGTCGACGGCTGGGGCAAGGTGTTGGCCGAAAACGCCGACGCGGTGGCGGCGCTGAAGGTGCGCGTGGACACCGCCGGCCTGGAAAACATTCGCGAGCAGATGCCGGTGCTGCAGCACAACCGATTCCAGACGTCGCTGACGGCGCCGTCTGACCAAAAATCCTCCAATAAAGAGTGAAAAAATTATGAGCCTGACGTTTGTCAGTGAGCAGTTACTCGCTGCGAATAAGCTGAGTCATCAAGACCTGTACAACGTACTGGGTCAGCTGGCAGAACGCCGCCTCGATTACGCCGACCTCTATTTTCAGTCCAGCTACCATGAGGCCTGGGTGATTGAAGACGGCATCATCAAGGATGGCTCTTACAACATCGATCAGGGCGTCGGGGTGCGCGCCGTCAGCGGCGAGAAAACCGGCTTCGCCTATGCCGATCAGATCACCCTGAACGCGCTGCAGCAGAGCGCGCAGGCGGCGCGCAGCATCGTGCGCGACAGCGGCAACGGCCGGGCGCACACCCTGGGTGAAATCCGCCATCAGGCGCTGTATCCGCTGCTCGATCCGCTGCAGAGCCTGCCGCGCGAAGAGAAAATCGCCCTGTTGCATCGGGTTGACCAGGCGGCGCGCGCCGCCGATAAGCGGGTGCAGGAAGTGAACGCCAGCATCACCGGGGTTTACGAGCAGGTGCTGGTGGCGGCGACCGACGGCACCCTGGCGGCGGACGTGCGCCCGCTGGTGCGCCTTTCCGTCAGCGTGCTGGTGGAGCAGGACGGCAAGCGTGAACGCGGCTCCAGCGGCGGCGGCGGCCGTTTCGGTTATGACTACTTCCTGGAAAGCGTCGAGGGCGAAGTGCGCGCCGACGCCTACGCCAAAGAAGCGGTGCGCATGGCGCTGGTCAATCTGACCGCCGTGGCGGCGCCGGCCGGCAACATGCCGGTAGTGCTGGGCGCAGGCTGGCCGGGCGTGCTGCTGCACGAAGCGGTGGGCCACGGCCTGGAAGGCGATTTCAACCGGCGCGGCACCTCGGTGTTCAGCGGCCAGATGGGGCAGCTGGTGGCTTCCGAACTGTGCACCGTGGTGGACGACGGCACCCTGCAGGGGCGCCGTGGTTCGCTGGCCATCGACGACGAGGGCGTGCCGGGCCAGTACAACCTGTTGATCGAAAATGGCGTGCTGAAAGGCTATATGCAGGACAAGCTCAATGCGCGCCTGATGGGCGTAGCGCCGACCGGCAACGGCCGCCGCGAATCCTATGCGCATCTGCCGATGCCGCGCATGACCAACACTTACATGCTGGCGGGCAAATCGACGCCGGAAGAGATCATCGCCAGCGTCGAATATGGCCTGTATGCGCCGAACTTTGGCGGCGGGCAGGTGGACATCACCTCCGGCAAGTTCGTGTTCTCCACCACCGAAGCCTATCTGATCGAGAACGGCCGCATCACCAAGCCGGTGAAAGGCGCCACCCTGATCGGCTCCGGCATCGAGGCGATGCAGCAGATCTCGATGGTCGGCAACGATTTGGCGCTGGACAAGGGCGTGGGCGTTTGCGGCAAGGAAGGGCAGAGCCTGCCGGTGGGCGTCGGCCAGCCGACGCTGAAGCTGGATACCCTGACCGTCGGCGGCACGGCGTAAACCTCACAGGGGCCGGAAGCCGGCCCCTGCTACACCCAGTCAGCTGTGGGAGTCGATGTTCCTACCTGAAACGCGGATCCCGCGGAAAGAAAAAGGCGGCTTCGCGCAGGCGGGCGTCGGCCTCCGCGTTTGCACCCTGATGGCGCAGTATCATAATGAGCGTGGCGTAGACGTTGGCGTCGATGCGTCGCTGCAGATAAGCGTCCGCCCACTGGCGGTGGCTGGTCAGCAATCCCTCATCCTGAGTTTGGTTATAAACCAGCAGCGCGTGCGACTGTTCGTCAAAGGTCTTGCGTTCCCGGTGGATCCAGGCGGCCGGTTCGGGCAGGGCTTCAATACTGTCGATATTGACCAGCATGGTGCGCTCCGCCTGAGTTAACGCCAGGCCGCCAACCCAGGCGAAGCTCAGCATCACCAGGGCGCCGGCCGCTAACGCGGCAACCGGAACGGCCAACGCTTTGGCGGCCGGCAGCGGGCGCTGCGCGCCGGTTTGGCCATCCAGCAGCGCCAACAGCAGCAGGAATACCAGCCAGTGAGGGGCGGACAGATAAAAAGGATATTCCAGCTGGGTGTGCAGCAATATTGGCAGCAGCACCAAAAACAGCCCGATCCTGTCGCCGGTCGATTCTTGGCGATCCCTGCGCCAGGCCTGGCGCAGTAGCAGCGCGCCGGCGGCCAGGATCAGGACGATGCCCGCCAGGGCCGGCAGGCCGCCCTCTACCCACCACAGTAGGATTTCATTATGCGGATGGCTGGCGACTTCCCACACCTCACGCCAGGGCATTTCATCCAGACGAAAATGCAGGAAGCTGTATTCAAAACCGCCATATCCCCAGCCCGACAGCGGCTTGGCCAAAATCATGGCGCCGACGTCGTGCAACATGGCCAGGCGTGCGCCGTTGGAATCGCTGCGGTTGAGCAGGCCCGTTCTTTCGCTGAGGCCGAAACCGCTCAACACCACGACGAGGCCGATGGCAACGCCCAGCAGCAGCGCGCCGCAGGCCAGGCGGGTGTTTCCGGGCCGGCAGCGGCCAAAGCGCCACAGCAGCAATGCCGCTGCCAACGCCCCGCCCAGCCATCCGGCGCGCGATTGGATCAGCACCAGCAATGCGGAAAAGCCGGTTGCCAGCGCCAACAGCAGCGCCCGCCGCCGGCGTTCACCCCCCGCTAATGCATAGGTCGGCGACAGTAATAGCAGCAGCGTCAGCGCCAACCCGGTGGCGATAAAGTTGGCGAACACGTTCGGCTGCTGAAAGATGCCGTACACCCGGCCACCGTCAGGCGCTACCCAGGCAAGCGTCGGGGCAAACAGCTGCAGAAACGCCAGCAGCGCCTGTATGGCGACGGCGCAAAGTAGTCCATGCAGCAGCAGTGAGCGCTGTCGGGAGCTCGGCCTGAGCTGCAGACAGGCCAGATAGAATAGCCAACCGCCCAGCAAGCCGGCGCAGCGCCATAAGGCGGCCTCACGCCACTCCGGGCGGGTGTAGAGCAGCGGTAGCGCCAGCACCACCATGCCGATGAACAGCAGGCGTGCCGTCGGGGTGGTGACCACAGGCCAGCGTCCGGCGCAGAGGGCCAGGGAAACGATCAGCGTCAGCAGCGCCATTGCGCCCCATGCGAAGATATTCTGCGGCAACGCCAGGCCGACACCGCCCATATTGGGCTGATAGATCGGTAAGATGGCGAGCATCCAGACCAGAAGCAGGGACAACGCGACCGCCCCCAAAGCGGATTTGCTGTTCATGCGGAAAACTGCCGTGTGAAAGTGTATTTGGCTGAGAACATATTATGGTTATTTCCCGTCGTTTTATTTTGGTTTTAAACCAGGTGTTTTACAGTGTTAATCTCGCCAGATATTTATGGCGAAGGAGGCGCGCTTTACTATTAATATCCCCGGCTCTTTATCTTAGGATACCGAAACGTTCGGTGAGAGGAATATCCTGTTGGCGGCCGCGGCGATTATTAATTACAGAGGCTTTATTTTCGCAAACTGGTTATGCCGCAGTCAACTTATTACGGGTGTTGTTTAATTCCTTTAAAAATCAGTATGTTTTGCTTTTTTGAGTCGGCGTTTCAGAAGGGGGTACATCCGCCATGGGCGCGCGTCGGGGGCGTTGAACGCCTATTTTTAAGAATTTCCTTGGGAAGCGACGAGGGGGCACACTGCTTAAATAGTTGAGATATTATCTCTGCTGCTTGCCTATTTTATAGGAATAATTATTTTAATTTTAATCATACCTTATTTTATTAAGAATTTTCTTTGTCTGTTTTTATCTATTCCGGCTAACGCACCCTTGCGGCCCGCTAGCCGGTTAACGGCTTTCAGTTCACCTCGCCAATCCTTTCCAATGCGTCCACCACCAAATCCCAGAACGTCTCCTGATCCAGCTTCACCGCCACCTGCGTATGGCAGCCCGGCGGCGGCGGCGCGCGGAAATCCGCCACCGTCATGCCCAGCGTCAGGGTACCGGTCAGCTCGATATCCACCGGCGCCTTGCGCACCGTCATCACCCCGGGGTTAATGACGTAGGCCACCGCGCAGGGGTCATGCACCGGCGGGGAACTGAAGCCCTGCGCCTGCTGATACATCTTGCCGAAAAACGCCAGCAGCTCGCCGACGAATTTGGCCGGCCCGGTGCCGATGGCGGCGATGCGATCGCATACCGCCGGCGTGGCCAGCGCCTGGTGGGTGAGATCCAGCCCTACCATGGTCAGCGGCCATTTCTCGTTGAACACGATATGCGCCGCTTCGGGATCGATCTTGATATTGAATTCCGCCACCGCGCTCCAGTTGCCCACGTGATAGCCGCCGCCCATCAGCACCACTTCCTTCACCCGTTCGGCAATGCGCGGTTCTTTACGCACCGCCATGGCGATGTTGGTCAGGCCGCCGGTCGGCACCAGCGTCACCGTGCCCGGCGGATGCGCCATCAGGGTATCGATGATCAGATCGACCGCGTGGCGCGGATCCAACTGCAGGTGGGGTTCCGGCAGCTGCGGGCCGTCCAGGCCGGAATCGCCGTGGATATCGGGCGCCACTTCAATATTGCGCACCAGCGGGCGCGGGCAACCGGCGGCGAAGGGCACGCCGGTGATATCGGCGATGCGCGCCACCGCCAGCGCGTTGCGGGTCACTTTGTCCAGCGTTTGGTTGCCCACCACCGTGGTGACCGCCAACAGCTCGATGTCCGGGTTGCCCCAGGCCAGCAGCAGCGCGATGGCGTCGTCATGCCCCGGGTCGCAGTCCAGTATGATTTTTTTCATTTTTATTCCTGATGCAGGGAGAGGTTCGCGCAGCATAACGCAGCGCAGCGTAGCAGGGTAATGCCGATGGTGCTTTTGCTAACGGCATCAAGGTCTTGCCGATTTTTCGGTGTAATTAAACGTAAATCTGTCGCGCTATGCTTTACCCTGGAGTTTGCTCCAGGGTTTACAGTAAAACCTCGCGTAACGCAGAGGAGCAGGGCGATGAGCATGTTGAAAAAGTTATTGGGCAAAGGCGGTTTTGGCGGGGGGCATCAGCCGTCGGGGCACGGCCGCGGGCATCACGGCAACCGCTATAACCAACAGGGCGGCCAGGGGCCGCAATGCCCGCAGTGTCAGGCGCCAAACCTGCCGGGCGCGCGCTATTGTCACCGTTGCGGCCAGCCGTTCGATGCGCAGGCCGCCGCTTGCCGCCAGTGCGCCACGCCGCTGGCGCCGGGCAGCCGTTTTTGCCCGCAGTGTGGCGAGCCGGCCGGCGCTCAGCGGTAGCCCTGGTAAACGGCCGCGACGCGTTCAAAATACTCGGTCAGGTAGTTGATGCACACCTGCACCTTCAGCGGCAGCTTGTCCTTTTCGGTATAGAGCGCGTAGATCGGCCGCGGATCAGAGTGGTAGCTTTTGAACAGGATCTCGATCTCGCCGCGTTTGATCTCTTCGATCACCCACATCAGCGGAGCGTAGGCGATGCCGGCGCCGTTCTTCAGCCAGCGGATCATGGTCTGGGAATCGTTGGTGACGAAGCGCCCCTGTGGCGAGATGCGCGTGGTGATGCCTTCCGGTGCGATCAGTTCAAACTCACTGTCGGGGCGCACGCTGTATTCCAGCCAGGAAAAGTTAACCATGTCGCTGGGTTTTAGCGGCGTGCCGTGCTGGCTGAGGTAACTTTTGGCGGCGCACACCACCATCGGCATTGAGCCTAAGCGGCGGGAGAACAGGCTGGAATCGCGCAGCTCGCCGGTGCGGATCACCAGATCCAGCCCGTCGGCGATCAGATCCGGCGCCGGGATGCCGGTCACCAGATTCACCGTCAGGCCGGGGTACTCTTTCAGCATCTCGGCGGTCATGTTCGCCAGCACGTTCTGCGCCATGGTGGAGGAGCTGCCGATGCGCAGCGTGCCGGTGGGCGTATTGTTGAACGCGAACAGCTGTTCGTGCACCTCGCTCACTTCCTGCAGCATGCGGCGGCAGCCCTGATAGTATATTTTGCCGGCTTCGGTCAGGCCGATGCTGCGCGTGCTGCGGTTGAGCAGCTTGACCTGCAGCTCATTTTCCAGTTTCGACACCGTCTGGCTGATCGATGAAACGCTCATGTCCAGCTGGCGCGCGGCCGCGGTAAACGACCCGAACTCAACCACTTTGGCGAATACTGACATCCGTTTTAATCTTTCCATTGTTCACTCTGGCTTAAAAGTGATTTAGATCACAGATTGTTGATGAGTTGATAGTAAGCACGCTAATATAACGTGGTCGGGTGGAAAGACCTTACCAACGCGCGCGATCGATCGGCAACGCCATTCTGGCCGATCCTTCCGGCTCCCTCGCAGTCCCTGCCGCGGATATATGCCCCAGAGTTTAACCTTTTTTCAGGTTCCTGGCCTGCCTGGCTGAGATTTGTGGTGCGCGTCCGCTAAAATGTAAAGAGAATGTGAATGAGAAGAAAGGTTGTCCCCCGGCGCAGTGAATAATAAGGAAAAAGTGATGAGTTTGCTTCCGGTTATGGTCATCTTCGGACTGTCGTTTCCGCCGGTGTTTTTTGAGCTGTTGGTCTCGCTGGCGCTGTTCTTTTTACTGCGTCGCCTGCTGCAACCCACCGGGATTTACGATTTTGTCTGGCATCCGGCGCTGTTCAATTCCGCGCTGTATTGCTGTCTGTTTTATCTGATTTCATGTCTTTTTGTTTGAGGTCGCTGTGAAAAATTTTTCAATAAAAATAACCCGAATCGCGATCACTTTGATTCTCGTGCTGTTGGCGATCGTCGCCATTTTCAAGGCCTGGGTGTTTTACACGGAGTCGCCCTGGACGCGTGACGCCAAATTTACCGCCGACGTGGTGGCGATCGCGCCGGACGTCAGCGGCCTGCTGACCGAGGTGCCGGTGGTGGATAACCAGTTGGTGAAAAAGGGCCAGGTGCTGTTCGTGGTCGACCGGCCGCGCTATGAGCAGGCGCTGGCGGAAGCCACCGCCGACGTGGCCTATTACCAGACGCTGGCGGCGGAGAAAAAACGTGAAGCCGGCCGCCGCGTGCGTCTGGGCGTGCAGGCGATGTCGCAAGAAGAAATTGACCAGTCGAACAACTCGCTGCAAACCGTGCTGCACCAGCAGGCGAAAGCGGTGGCGGCGCGTGAGCTGGCGCAGCTGGATCTGGAGCGCACCACGGTGCGGGCGCCGGCAGACGGCTGGGTCACCAACCTGAACGTCCATGCCGGCGAATACATCACCCGCGGCTCCGTTGCCGTGGCGCTGGTGAAGAAAAATACCTTCTACATCCTGGCCTACCTGGAAGAAACCAAGCTGAACGGCCTGAACAAGGGCGATCGCGTGGAGATCACCCCGTTGGGCAGCAACCGCATCATGCACGGCACCGTCGACAGCGTGGCGGCGGCGGTGAACAACAGCAGCAGCACCGTCAACAGCAAAGGGCTGGCGTCGATCGACAGCAACCTGGAGTGGGTGCGTCTGGCGCAGCGCGTGCCGGTTAAAATCCTGCTGGATGACAAGGATCAGCAGCATCCGTACCCGGCCGGCACTACCGCCACCGTGGTCATTACCGGTAAAAGCGACCGCAACGCCGACAGCGGCTCACCCTTCGTGCGCTTGATGCATCGGCTGCGTGAGTTCGGTTAATGAATAGCCCAACCTTTATCCGGCTGAGGTTTGCCTTCAAGCTCAGCTTCGCGATTGTGTTTGCGCTGTTTGTCGGTTTCCATCTGAACCTGGAAACCCCGCGCTGGTCGGCGATGACCGCCGCCATCGTCGCCGCCGGCCCGGCCTTCGCCGCCGGCGGCGAGCCCTTCTCCGGCGCCATCCGCCACCGCGGCTGGCTGCGCATCATCGGTACCTTTATCGGCTGCTTCGTCGGCCTGATTATTATCGTCACCACCGCGCGCGCGCCGGTGGTGATGCTGCTGCTGTGCTGCATTTGGGCCGGTTTCTGCACCTGGCTGTCTTCCCTGATCAAGGTTGAAAACTCCTACGCCTGGGGGTTGGCCGGCTATACCGCGCTGATCATCGTCGTCACCGTCGCCACCAGCGAAGCCCACCTGATGGAGGCGCCGCAGTTCGCCATCGAGCGCTGCAGCGAAATTGTGCTGGGCATCGTCAGCGCCGTACTGGCGGACCTGCTGTTCTCGCCGCGTTCGATCAAACAGGATATCGATCGGGCGGTGGATCAGCTGCTGGTGGATCAATACCGGCTGATGCAGATGTGCATCAGCAACGCGGATAAAGAAGACATCGACCGCGCCTGGAGCAACCTGGTGAAGAGCACCACCGCGCTCAACGGCATGCGCAGCAACCTGATGATGGAGTCCTCGCGCTGGCAGAAGGTCAACCGCCGGGTGCGGGCATTGCATACCCTGTCGCTGACGCTGATTACCCAGGCCTGCGAAACCTATTTGATCCTGCTGAACCACCCGGACGCGGTGAAGGACAACGTCCGCGAACTGCTGATGGTACCGGCGGAAACGCCGCAGGAGATCCACAAGCGCATGAAGCTGCTGCGCCAGGTGCTGACCACCAACCGCACCGACGAAACGCTGACCACCGTGACCGGCTGGGTCGGCGCGGCGACGCGTTACCTGCTGCTGTCGAAGGGCGTGCACACCAACAGCAGCATCAGCTCGGTGGAAGAAGACGTGCTGAGCGGCGAAGCGGTGGTTAAACCGACCTCGGCGGAAGGCCACCACGCGATGATCAACGGCCTGCGCACCTTTGTGGCGACCACGGTCGGCTGCCTGTTGTGGCTGTGGACCGGCTGGACCTCCGGCAGCGGTTTTATGGTGATCATCGCGGTAATCACCTCGTTGGCGATGCGTACCCCGGCGCCGCGCATGGTGGCGATGGACTTCGTGCTGGGCATGCTGGCGGCGATCCCGGTCGGCTCGCTGTTCTTTATGGTGATCCTGCCGGCCACCCAGCAGAGCATTCTGCTGCTGTGCCTCAGTCTCGGCCTGCTGGCGTTTTTCATCGGCATTGAGGTGCAAAAGCGGCGGCTTGGCTCGCTGGGCCTGCTGGCGGGGACCATCAATATCCTGGTGTTGAGCAACCCGATGGAGTTCAACGTCACCCAGTTCCTTGATGGGGCTCTGGGCCAGTTCCTCGGCAGCTGCGTCGGGCTGATGGTGCTGCTGTTGATCCGCGACAACTCGCGTGAACGTACCGGCCGCACCTTGCTCAACCAGTTCGTCAGCAGCGCGGTTTCGGCGTTGACCACCAAGGCGGTGCGCCGTCGGCAGAACCATTTGCCGGCGCTGTACCAGCAGCTTAATCAGCTGTTGATGATGTTCCCGAACGACATCGCCAAATACCGGCTGGCGCTGAACCTGATCATCGCGCACCAGCGCATGCAGCGGGCGGAGATCCCGGCCAGCGAAGAGCTGTCGGCGTTCCACCGCCAGATCCGCAATACCGCCGACCACGTGGTTTCGGCGAAGAACGAGGTTAAACGCGCCTACTACTACGACCGCTTGCTGAGCGAAATGAACGAATATCAGCAGAAGCTGGTGGACAACCAGGCGCCGCTCGGCGTCACCGGGCCGGTCAAACGCCTGGCCGATATGTTGCACCGCTACCGCCACGCATTGATCGATTGATGCGCTAACCCCCCGTTCCCCTCACGCGGCGCCGTCCGCGACTATACTGGGATCGGTATCCGGCGCTGAAAACGGCCGCCATTATCGGGCCGTTTTCAGGGATACTCCGAGTGCCAGAACCGCTGGAAAATGGCATGATTAGCATGAATGGGTGACAAAGGTTCCGGCGCTCCGGATCCCTGCAGCGAAAACGTTACGCGCCAGTCATCTTTGTTTCATCCTTTTCATCTATATACCTAACTAGCATAGGGGCGCTGCTGCGCTTCTGTCGGCGATAATTCAGGGAAAGCAATGAACAAGCGGATTCTCGTGGCGATCGTTATCGCCGTTGTGATAGCCGGATTCAGCGCGCTGCGCGGCACCGATCGGGCGATTAGCGTCAACGCGCCACCGGCGGCGCAGGAGCAAAAACAGAGCATAGACCGGCTGACTCAGCAGCAGACGGTGGTCAGCTACCTGCAGCAGCATCAGCGGCTGCCGGACTATTACATCACCAAGAAGCAGGCGCGGGAGCAGGGGTGGGATCCGCGCGACGGCAATCTGTGCTCGGTGCTGCCGGGCAAGGCGATTGGCGGCGATCGGTTCTCCAACCGTGAAGGGCAGTTGCCCAGCGCCGGCAAGCGGGTATGGCGCGAGGCGGACATCGACTATCGCTGCGGCCGGCGGGGCGCCGATCGGCTGCTGTACTCCAGCGACGGCCTGATTTTCGTCACGCGTGACCATTATAAAAACTTCATTCGGGTGGAGTGAACTTGATGGCAAAAGTAGAGTTCGATTTTGAGCAGATCCATGATGTACCGACCTTCTACCGCGACTTTGCGCACAAGTTTGCGCTGGGCGAGGAGTTTGGCGCCAATCTGGATGCGCTGTGGGACGTGGTGACCGGCGACATAGGCCTGCCGGTGGAGATTGAGTTCACCCACCTCAACGCACGCAGCAAGCGTCGCTTCGGCGCGATTATCCTGCTGTTTGAAGAGGCGGAGGAAGAGCTGGACGGCAGCCTGCGTTTCAACATTCACGAAAGCGGCGGTGAAGTAGCGCATCACCGGGGATGAAACAGGTTCATCCCTGGGTGACGGCGGCGATCATTCGGCCGTCTCGGCCAGATCGCGCAGGTACTGGAAGATTTGGCGGTAAGCTTTGGGCGGCTTGTTGGCGGCCTTCTCTTTCTGCGCGTTGCGCACCAGCGCGCGCAGCTGCTGGCGATCGGCTTCCGGATACAGATCCAGGACAGACGGGATCGCATCGTCGCCTTCTTCCACCAGGCGGTCACGCAGCGCTTCCAGCTTGTGGAACAGCGAAACCTGTTGGTTGTGGCGGTTTTTCAGCTTGTCGAGCGCGGTTTGGATCGGCTCTACGTCGCGGGCGCGCAGCATTTTGCCAATCAGCTGCAGCTGGCGGCGGCGGCCTTCTTTTTTAATCTTCTGCGCCAGTTCGATGGCGGTGCGCAGATCTTCGTCCAGCGGAATGCGTTCCAGCGCGTTTTTGCCCAGATCGACCAGTTCGGCCCCCAGGTCTTTCAGCGCTTCGGCATCACGTTTAATCTCACTTTTACTGACCCAGATAATCTCGTCATCGTCCTCGTTTTCATTCTCCGGGACATCGTCGAGCCAGTCTTCAGGCTGTTTGTTCATGGTAGGCTCCGTTAAAAAGAGGCTAATCCTAACAGGTTGCCGGCTTTATGCGAAATTCAACGCGGTTCCTGTTAGACTCGAAAGTATAAATCTCATGATTTTTGCGCGTGACTCCGCGCGCAACCACGCCGCCACGGCACTTTTCTCAACGATTTTCTGATTAATTATGGCAGATTGATGAAAGTAGTCACTCAAGTTGCAGAACAGCGCAAGGCGCTGGAACAGGCCGTTTCACAGGCTCTGGAACTGGCGCGCGCCGGTTCCGATGCGGCAGAAGTCGCCGTTACCAAATCCACCGGCATCAGCGTCAGCACCCGTTTTGGCGAGGTGGAAAACGTTGAGTTCAACAGCGACGGCGCGTTGGGCATTACCGTCTACCATCAGCAGCGTAAGGGCAGCGCTTCCTCCACCGATCTTAGCCCGGACGCCATCGCCCGCACGGTGCAGGCGGCGCTGGATATCGCTCGCTACACCTCACCGGATCCCAACGCCGGCCCGGCGGAAAAAGATCTGCTGGCCTTCGACGCGCCGGATCTGGACCTGTTTCACCCGGCCGAGCTGGACGCCGAACGCGGCATCGAGCTGGCGGCGCGCGCCGAGCAGGCTTCGCTGGCGGCGGACAAACGCATCACCAATACCGAAGGCGGCAGCTTTAACAGCCACTACGGCATCAAGGTGTTCGGCAACAGCCACGGCATGCTGCAGAGCTACTGCTCCAGCCGCCACTCGCTGTCCAGCTGCGTGATCGCCGAGCATGACGGCGATATGGAGCGCGATTACGCCTATACCATCGGCCGTGCGATGGGCGACCTGCAGAGCCCGGAGTGGGTAGGGCAGGAGTGCGCCCGCCGCACGCTGGCGCGCCTGGCGCCGCGCAAACTGTCGACCATGAAGGCGCCGGTGCTGTTCGCGTCGGAAGTGGCCACCGGGCTGTTCGGCCATCTGGTGGGCGCTATCAGCGGCAGCAGCGTATACCGCAAATCCACCTTCCTGCTGGACTCGCTCGGCAAACAGATCCTGCCGGACTGGCTGACCGTCGAAGAACATCCGCACCTGCTGAAAGGGCTGGCTTCCACGCCGTTCGACAGCGAAGGCGTGCGTACCCAACGGCGCGACATCGTCAAGGACGGCGTACTGCAAACCTGGCTGATGACCAGCTATTCGGCGCGCAAGCTGGGCCTGCACAGCACCGGCCACGCCGGCGGCATCCATAACTGGCGGATCAAAGGGCAGGGCGCCGACTTTGCCGGCATGCTGAAGCAACTGGGCACCGGGTTGGTGGTGACCGAGTTGATGGGCCAGGGCGTCAGCGGCGTCACCGGCGATTACTCGCGCGGCGCCGCCGGTTTCTGGGTAGAAAATGGCGAGATCCAATACCCGGTTAGCGAGATCACCATCGCCGGCAACCTGAAAGACATGCTGCGTAATATCGTCAGCGTCGGCAGCGATATCGAAACCCGCAGCAACATCCAATGCGGTTCGGTGCTGTTGCCGGAAATGAAGATCGCCGGCCAGTAATCCTCCCGTGCGGCCGGCGTTCGCCCGGCCGCTTCTTAACCTTGCTTACAAATCTCCGGTTTCGGTTTTTGCCGCGCTTGCCTATGTTAACTATGAGTTAAATAAAACAATAACCGGAAGGTGAGCGAATATGCAAAACACACTGAAAGCGCTGGCGGCGTTGGCGCTGCTGGGCGCCAGCGCATTGGCGGCGGCGGCCGATCTGGCCGATGATATGGACACCATTGCCGGCAACTATAAAACGGTGCTGAGCACCGACTCCGCCGATACCCTCAAACAGAGCCTGCAGAACATGCGCACCGCCGCGCTGGACGCCAAACAGGGCACCCCGCCGAAGCTGGAAGACAAGGCCGCCGACAGCCCTGAAATGAAAGATTTCCGCCACGGGCTGGACCAGTTGATCGGCCAGATCGATCGGTCGCTGGCTCTGGCCAATCAGGGCAAGGTGGCCGAGGCCAAACAGGTGGCGCAAGGCTTCAAGCAAACCCGCGATGCCAACCACAAGAAATTCCGCTAAGCCGGAGAACGGACCCGACCGTCATCCGCCACGCCGCCCTCCGCCAGATAGGAGGACGGCGCCTGCCCCAGCACGCGGCGAAACATGGTTGAAAACGCCGCGCTGCTTTCATAGCCCAATTCCAGCGCCACCTGGGTAACGCTGCGCCCTTCCGCCAACTGGGCCAACGCCAGCACCACGCAGGCCCGCTGGCGCCATTGCGTAAAGGACATGCCGGTCTGGGCGCGGAAGAAGCGGCTGAAAGTGCGAATGCTCATATACAGGCGCGTAGCCCAATGTTGCGCAGAATCATGGGCGTCGGGCTGCTGCAGAAAGGTTTGGCACAGCGCGCCCAGCCGCCGATCGGCGGGCAGCGGAATATGCAAAGGCAGCGACTGCAGGCGCGCCAGCTCATGCAGCAACAGCGTTACCAGCGCGCCGTCCCGGCCGCGGCGATCGTACTCCAGCGGCATGTCTACCGCCGCCATCAGCAGTTGGCGCATCAGCGGCGTTACGCTGACCACCTGGCAGACCTGCGGTTGGCCGGCGGGCAGCGTGGCGGGATCGATATACAGGCTGCGGGTGGTGACGCCGACCATGCGCACCTGGTGCGGCATCAGCGGCGGCAGCCAGACCGCCCGCTGCGGCGGCACCAGCCAGTTGCCCTGTTGGGTAAAGACGTGCATCACGCCGGTGGCGCCGTACAGCAGCTGGGCGCGCCGATGGCTGTGCATCGGCAACAGGTGGCCCGGGGGATAATCGGTGCCGATGGCGATTACCGAACGGGGCACATGGTCGATGTCATCGATGCGTACGTTGCGCATAATTCCGCCTGTCTGGCAGGTTGGCCGAAACGCAATGATAGTTGGCCTTTGATATAAAGCAAGCCAAGCCCGGTCGCTCTACTATCGGGGAAGAAAAATAACGCTGCCTGGCAGCGAGGTATTTTATTAATGATTTGACCCTCTCACGTTGATACGCCGGGGCAGGGCGAGCTTGCTCGCCTGAATAATACAAGAAGTTAATAAGGAATAAAGACGATTTATTCCAACACCTGAAGCAATAGTTCTTATTTTAATGCAGTAACTATAAGGTGATATTTCATGTATAGGATCGGTGTGATCGGCGGCGGAGCAGCGGGTATTTCTTTCGCCTATAACTTTATAAAGAATAAGTCGGTTAATAATTGCAATAAGCCGCTTTCCCTGAAGGTTTTTGACAAGCAGGGCTTCAATGGCGGCATGGCTTACAGCAGCGATTTCGATAGCCATATATTAAACATGACGCCGGAAAACATGTCGGCGGATATTTTCGACAGCGGGCATTTCGCCGATTGGATCGTAATGCATTTTCCGCAGTACCGCAGAGATCGCTATCCACCGCGCTGGCTATACCGGGAATACCTTGATTTCATTCGCGACATCGCCGTTTTTATGGCCGCCGACAGCAACGTCCAGCTGAATTTTATTACCGCCGAAGTGGATGAAATTGCGCCGCATCCGGCAGGCTATCTGCTGACCACCGCCTGCGGCGCCACCGATTGCATGAACGCCGTGGTGCTGTGCTCCGGGCACAATGAGCCGGAATGCCTCTATCCGGTGGAAGGGGTGATCCCCTATCAGGCCAGCCGGGCGTTGCCGGCGATCAATCCGGCCTCGGCCATCGGCGTGCTCGGCTGCAGCCTGACGGCGATAGACGCCATTATTGAGCTGGTGGAGCGCGCGGGAGCGACCAATATTTGCGCTCTGTCGCGCTCCGGGCTGTTCCCCAGCGTGCAGCCTGCGCTGATGCGCCCGCCGCCGCCGGAATTCAAACGGCTCCTGAGCCGCTTTATCGCGGGTCATGACTATATCGATGCGCATCAGTTGGTCCATGCGATCAATGACGCGTTGGAGCAGCATTATCCGGGGCCGGAGCGGCTGGCGGTGCTGTCGGCGATTGGCTCCGGGGTGGATTGCTATCAGGATCTCGCCGCCAGCCTCGATCGGGCGCGTTTCGCCCGGGAACATATCTGCAGCTATCTGGCGGCGATCCACCCGGAGGTTTGCGAGGGCTGGGTGAAAATGGACGAAAATAATCGGCAGGTGTTTATGCGCTTTTATAACTCATCCTGGATGCGCAACCGGCACGCCATGCCGTTAATCAACGCCCGCAAGATTATCGCGGCGTTGGAAAGCCAGCGCCTGCGCGCCTTCGGCGGCGTGGTGAATATAGAGAAAGGAAGTGAAGGCTTTAATACCCTTTGCCACAGTGCGGTGGTGAAAACCCGTTATTTACTGAATTGTACTGCCCCTTCTTATCAACTGCAGCCCAGCGGTTTAAATAACAAGCTGCTGCAGGAAGGTCTGGCGCAGGAAAATATTTTCGGCGGCGTGAAGTGCGATCCTTTCACGCTGAAAATAGCGGACAAGCGGGGTAATGAACAGCATCTTTATTCGCTTGGCGCACCGGCCAAGGGCGACCTGTTTTATACCTCGGCGATGGAATCCATCACTCGGGATATCAGCAAGATAGTTTTCAATAACAGTATATTCAATGCAAAGAAGGCGGAAGTATGAAGAACGTAGCGCTGTTTGTCGGAAATGATATTTTTTCCTGGCTAGCCTGCCAGGATGTGATTGGCGCCTTAAATAAGGAATGCGCCTTCACGGTTTATTTCCCATTGGCGAAAGCCGCCGGCCGCACGCAGGAAGCGGCCATCCGCCAACTGAGCCTGTATGAGCGCGAAGTGCTGAATGACTTCGTGTTTCCGTTCATCAGCAGAAACGCCGGCGCCTGTCAGGGCGCCTATCAGGCGCCGCTGGAGTGTCTGGCCGCCGCCGGGGTGAAGGCGCACCGCATCACCGATATCAACGACGCCGCCTTTATCAGCAGCCTGGGCAATATGGACGCGGTAATTTCACTGCGTTGCTATCAGAAGTTTTCCAGCGATTACGTGCGCGCCTTCAGCCAGCGCGGCAAGCTGCTGTGGAACCTGCATCCGGGCGATTTGCCGCAGTATCGCGGGGTGATGACGCTATTCCGCGCCATGATGAACGGCGAGAAAAACTGTGCGCTGACGCTGCATGAGATGGACGAAAACTGGGACGCCGGCCCGGTGATCGCCCGCTTGCCGTCCGAGCTGCGCCACGAGCTGTCGTTCCTGGAAAACATGATGTTGCTGGGGGTGAAGGCCGGCGGTTTTCTGGCGCGCCAGCTGATGCGGGTGGAGCTGCGGGACGCGATGGCCGTCGAACGGCAGGGCAGCTACCGCTACTGGGGGTTCCCGGATGCGCAAACGCTGGCGCAGGCGGAGCAGGCCGGGATTGTGCTGATTGACCACGACGCCGTTCGCCAGCAGTACCTGGCGCTGTTCGTCGGCGATCGGTTCCATCCGCTGGCCGGCCAGTTCTGCGCGGGCTTTGACGATTTCATTCGGGCGCATAGCCATGATTGAAATCCTGATCGTACTCGGTGCCGGTTTCATTACCGGCATCACCACTATTTTGTTCGGCTTTGGCGGCGGTTTTGTGGTGGTGCCCTTTGTCTATCATCTGATCTCCGCTTCGGGCGAACAGCCTGGCCAGGCGATGCACATCGCGGTGGCGACGTCGACGGCGGTGATGATCCTCAACGCGAGCTACGCCACCCTGACCAACTGGCGCAGCGGCAACCTGCTGCGCGAGACCATAGTGCCGCTGATTTTTTTTATCGGCGTCGGGGCGGCGCTGGGCGCCTTCGCCGCCAGCCTGCTGGCGGATAGCGCGATCCGGCTGCTGTTTGTCGTCTATATGGTCGTGACCATTGCCGACTGCCTGTTCCGGCGCGGCTTTTTGGTCAAGCCGGCGCGCGCCGAGCTTTCCCCCGCCACGCTGTTCGTCGGCGGGCCGCTGATAGGGGCGATCGCCACCCTGCTGGGCGTGGGGGGCAGCGTGATGACCGTGCCGCTGCTGCGCCGGCATGGTTATGAGATGAAGCACTGCGTCAGCGCGGCCAATCCGCTGTCGATTCCGGTCGCGGTGATCGGCGCGTTGATGTACGTGGCGCTGGGATGGAATGTCATGACGGGGCCGCAGTATCTCGGTTACGTCAACCTGAGCATTCTCGGTCTGCTGGTGGTGGCCGGCATTGCCGGCATCCTGTTTGCCAAAACCTGGCTGCCGAAGGTGAATGATGTGCTGCACGCCAGAATTTACGTGCTGCTGCTGATCCTGGTGCTGATAACCATCAGCCTGTAGAGACAGAAAGGGCGGCCTGATGCCGCCCTGGTAACCGCTTAGCGGTGGTATTCACCGGCCGCTTCCGGCTGGTACAGCAATTCCAGCACTTCAATCCGCGCTTCTTCGCCGTTCGGCAACTGCCAGGTGATCTGCTTGCCGACGTGCATGCCCAGCAGCGCAGCGCCCAGCGGCGCCATCACCGAAAGCTGTTCATGGCTGTCTTTCAGCGAGGCCGGGTAGACCAGCGTGCGCACGTGTTCTTCTGCGGTGTGCAAATCACGAAAACGCACGCGGCTGTTCATGGTCACCACGTTGGCCGGGATCTTCTCCGGCGGCAAGATTTCGGCGCGATCCAGTTCGTCGTTCAGCGCAGCGGCGACGTCGGTATTGGCAAAGGCCGGTTGTTCCAATAGCGCATCCAGGCGTTCCGCATCCAGCTCATTAACAGTAATGGTTGGTTTGGTCATTCCACTCTCCAGTCAAATCAAAGGGCGCCAGCCTGCGCGCCCATAAATTCGGAAAAACAACACAAAAGCAACACCCCCGCGCCAGAGGAGCGGGGGTGTGGGTAATGTCGGTTTGTCTTGTTGATAGTAGGCTGTTAGGGCGTGAAAAGAAAGAGATCCCGATCACGAAGCTTTTCAGCGCCGCGGGCCGAAAGGGAAACCGTTCACCGGGCTATCTTTTTGTAATCTAATTAACTTATCGGCAAGCAACGCATTTTGCGAAATGGATCCCTGAGCGTCATGCGATTTCCACTTCGAACTGGAAAAAAACGGTCTACACAGAAAATCTCCCCGGGGTTAGGGTAAAGACATCAAAGAAAGCGGGTTATTCAGGTGATGCGCTTTGCGGCTTACAGATTAATCTTGGATCTAGGGGTACTGAAAAGTGAATGACGGATCTGCTTCGTTAAAAGAAACTGAAGGATCGGATATCGGCGCGGCCGGCGCAATCACCGCGCGGGTGCTGGCGGATATTGGCGCGATGCTGAACGCGGAGGGTATTTATACCAATGAAGTGCAACAGCAGATGCTGGAGTCGCATATTAGCGCCATGGTGCTGCGATCAATCACCGGGGAACCCTTGCCGGAAGTGGATAAGTCTCTGTTTGACGAAATCTCCGCCGAATCAATGCAAATGGCGGAGCGGGTGGTAAATCAATTTAATACCTTGCCTATCGAAGAAGCCTATTTGTTGTCGGTGCACTTTGAAGTGGCGAAAGATAATAACCAAAGCGCTTAACGAATATTTTAATCAGGAGAAAATACCATGGGTCAAATTACCGTAGTGATCGGCGATCGTTTGGGCAAGGGCCAGAAAGTGGGTCAGGGCATTGAAAATGCAGGTGGAAAAGCGATTGTCATCCCTGGCGTCGCGGCGGACATGAAGCTGGGCGACGTGATGAAAGCGGAAAACGCGCAGCTGGGCATCTCTTTTTGCGGCAGCGGCGGCGCAGGCGCTATTACCGCGCAGACCAAATACGGTTACAAGGCGAAATACGGCATGCGCTCGATTGAAGAAGGCGTAACGGCAATTAACGAAGGCTGTAACGTGCTGGGCTTCGGCTTTATGGATAAAGAAGAGCTGGGCCAGAAGCTGGTTGAAGCCTACATCAAAAAACATGGCAATCCATAATGAAAGAGCAATACACCACATCGGTAAAGGTGGAGGGTAAAGGCGACAGCAAAGCGAAAGCTTTTGCTTCCGCTTTGGCTAATGTGCAGGGAGCGGTATTAAAATCCACCAACAATATTCTGCTGCGTATCGAGCCGCAGGACGTCAGCGTATTGAAAGCGGAAGAGAAAATAACTAAAGAGAAATTTCTTTTCTTCTTTTTGCCGCGTGAAAGAAAAAGTTATGCCGTTTCTCTGGAAATAACCGTGAACGTGACAATCATCAATACAGAAAAGGTTGTCTTCGTCGCGAAATAAAAACGTTAGCATAAATGAAAGGGTATACTGATGTTTTTAATCATCTTATTTAAGTCGCTTATTATAGGCGGCCTGGTGGGGGTCGGCGTAGGGGCCGGCGCCGCGCGCATGTTCCACGCCCCGACCACTCAGGGCATGGGGGCGTTCCGCACCCTGGGCGAGCTGAATTCCTGCGAAGGCGATCCGGCTTCTCACTTCTCGTTCGGCCTGGGCTTCTTCTTCAACGCCTGGGCGTCTTCCGTGGCGGCCGGCGCCTTCACGCAGGACGTTGATCACCGCATCATCCCGCACTGGGGGGCGGCGGCGCTGATGGTCAAGAACCGCAATCTGGCGCAAACGCTGCACGATCCGAAAAAAATGGCTATCGCCTGCGGCATTATCGGCATGCTGGTGGTGGCCTTCCTCAATACCACCGCCTCCGCAGTGCCCGCCGCGCTGCAGGTGACGGCGATCAAGGTGCTGGTACCGGCGGCCAACCTGCTGGTGAACACCGTGATGCCGGTGATCTTCTGGCTGGCGGCGATCGACGCCGGGCGCCGTTCCGGCTTCTGGGGCACCATCTTCGGCGGCCTGGCGCAGCTGATCATGGGCAACGCCGTACCGGGCCTGGTGCTGGGCATCCTGATCGGCAAAGGCGTGGAAGAGAGCGGCTGGAACAAGATCACCAAGATCATGATGGCGGTGATCGTGCTGCTGTTCGTGCTGAGCGGCTTCTTCCGCGGCTTCGACATGAAAGTCCTCGAGTCCTTCAGCCTCGGCGTGCCGGGCTGGCTGGACGTCATTCACAATACCCTGAGCGGTAAATAAGGAGCGGGATGATGGAAGAACAAACCCAAAAAGGCTTCTGGTACGCCGACTGGTCATTCCCGATTTTTGTTGGCCTGCTCTCGTCCGGCGTGTTCGCCGGAACGCACATGTACTACCTGTACGGCATTGGCGCCTTTAACGAAGTGGCCTTCGTCTCCATGCTGCGGGCCGGGATGGACACCGGCGTATACGGCGCGGTGGCGGCGTTCGGCGCCAGCTTCCTGTTCGCGCGCATCATCGAAGGCTCGCTGGTGGGGATCCTGGACATCGGCGGGGCGATCCAGACCGGCGTCGGGCTGGGCGTGCCGGCGCTGTTGCTGGGCGCCGGCATCATCTTCCCGGTGGCCAACTTCGCCGCTTCGTTGGTGACCGGCCTGATTATCGGCGTGGCGATCGGTTACGTGATCATCCTGGCGCGTAAATTCACCATCAATCAGAGCAACTCCACCTACGGGGCGGACGTGATGATGGGGGCGGGCAACTCCTCCGGCCGCTTCCTGGGGCCGTTGATCATCCTGTCGGCGATGACCGCATCCATCCCGATCGGCATAGGTTCGCTGCTCGGCGCGCTGCTGTTCTACATCTGGGGCAAGCCGATCACCGGCGGCGCGATCCTCGGCGCGATGATCCTGGGGGCGATTTTCCCGGTGGCCATTTCCTAATTACGCCTCCGCGAGGCGCCGCCGCAGGGGCGCGAGCGATCTGCGGCGGCGCTGCGGAGAAGGAGTAACGCAGTATGTATGACTTAGTTATCAGAGGCGCCAGGCTGGCGGACGATACCCTGATCGATCTGGCGGTCAAAGAGGGCAAGATTGCGTCCGTCGGGCGATTGGCGGCGGACGTCAGCGCCCGGCGCCAGCTGGATCTGGCGGGCAATTGCCGCCTGAGCGCCGGCTGGATCGACTCCCATGTGCACTGTTACCCCACTTCGCCGATTTACCATGACGATCCGGATCGGGTCGGCGTCGCCGGCGGTGTCACCAGCGTGGTCGATGCGGGCAGCACCGGCGCCAATGACGTCGACGAATTCTACGCGCTGACGCGCAGCGCCAAAACCAACGTATTCGCCTTCCTGAACATCTCGCGCATCGGCCTGCTGCGGCAAAATGAGCTGGCGGACCTGGCGGATATCGACAAGCAGGAGGTCAGCCAGGCCATCAGCGGGCACCCCGGCTTTATTATTGGCATCAAGGCGCGCATGAGCAGCAGCGTGGTGGGCAAAAACGGCATCCGGCCGCTGGTGCTGGCCAAGGAGATCCAGCGGGAGAACGACCAGCTGCCGCTGATGGTGCACATCGGCAACAACCCGCCGGATCTGGACGAGATCGCCGATCTGCTGACCCGCGGCGACATCATCACCCACTGCTATAACGGCAAGCCGAACCGCATCCTGACCCCGGCGGGCACGCTGCGCGAGTCCATCCAGCGTGCGCTGCAGCGCGGCGTGCTGCTCGACGTGGGGCACGGCACCGCCAGCTTCAGCTTCGAGGTGGCGCGCCAGGCTATCGGCCTGGGCATTTTGCCGCACACCATCAGCTCCGACATTTACTGCCGTAACCGCATGAGCGGGCCGGTGCACAGCCTGGCGACGGTGATGTCCAAATTCTTCAGCGTCGGCCTGTCGCTGCCGCAGGTGATCGCCTGCGTAACGGAGAACGCCGCTTCGGCGCTGCGCCTGGCCGGCAAAGGCCGGCTCGAACCGGGCTACGACGCCGACTTCACGCTGTTTGAACTCCGCCAGGGGCCGCAGGTATTCGTTGATTCAGAAGGGCAATCCGCCGGCGGCGAACGGCTGCTGGTTCCGCTGGCCGCGGTGGTGGCCGGGGAAATCTTATTAACCGAACAAGGGAAAGCTGCTCATGTCTTCGATTTATGAAAAATATAATTTAAAGCAGGTGATCAACACCTCCGGCCGCATGACCATTCTCGGCGTATCCACCCCGCGTCAGGAGGTGATCGACGCGGTGGATTACGGCCTGAACCACTATTTTGAAATCAAGGATCTGGTCAACAAGACCGGCGCCTACATCGCCGATCTGCTGAACGTCGAGGATGCGGTGATCGTCTCCTGCGCTTCGGCCGGCATCGCCCAGTCGGTGGCGGCGATTATCGTCAAGGACAACGCCAACCTGCTGGTGAACCTGCACTCCGCGCCGATTACCGTTCCGCGCGAAATAGTGCTGCCGCGCGGCCACAACGTGAACTTCGGCGCGCCGGTCGACACCATGGTGGCGCTGGGGGGCGGCAAAGTGGTGGAGGCAGGTTACGCCAACGAATGTTCCGCAGAACAGATAGAAGCCTGCATTACGCCGCAGACCGCGGCGATCCTGTACGTTAAATCTCACCACTGCGTGCAGAAAAGCATTCTTTCCGTTGAGCAGGCGGCCGTGGTGGCGCGCAAGCACAACCTGCCATTGATCGTCGACGCCGCGGCGGAAGAAGACCTGATGTGTTACTACCAGATGGGGGCCGATCTGGTGATATACAGCGGCGCCAAAGCCATCGAGGGGCCGACCAGCGGCCTGGTTATCGGCAAAAAACAGTACGTCGAGTGGGTGAAGCTGCAGTCCGGCGGCATCGGCCGGGCGATGAAGGTCGGCAAAGAGGGTATCCTCGGCCTGACGCAGGCGATTGAAAGCTATCTGACGCTTGAAAAAACTACCGGCCAGCAGATGGTGGCGCGCATGCAGCCGTTCCTCGATAACCTGAATACCCTGACCGGCGTCAGCGCCAAAACCGTCTGGGACAGCGCCGGCCGCGACATCGCCCGCGCCGAGATAGCCTTTGACGAGGCGGTGCTGGGGCGTTCTACCTACGATATCGTCCAGGCGTTGAAAACCGGCGATATCGCCATCTATTTTCGTGGCTACAAGGCCAACGAAGGCAAGATCGAAGTCGATGTGCGCAGCGTTGATGAACAACAGCTGATGACCGTCTTCACCTGCATTAAAAACCTGTTCACGGAGAAACAAGCATGAAGCTGCAGCCTAACTACTATCACGACCGCGTGTGCCTGAACGTGCTGGCCGGCTCTAAAGGCAACGCACAGGACATCTACGCCGCGGCGGAAGGGCACGTGCTGGTGGGCGTTCTCTCCAAGAACTATCCGGACGTCGACAGCGCGGTGACCGACATGCTGCGCTATGCGCGCCTGATTGAAAATGCGCTGTCGGTCGGCCTGGGCGCCGGCGATCCGCGGCAGTCGGCGATGGTCAGCCTGATTTCCCAACAGGTTCAACCGCAGCACGTGAACCAGGTGTTCACCGGCGTTGGCGCCAGCCGCGCGCTGCTGGGCCAGAACGACAGCGTGGTGAACGGCCTGGTATCGCCAACCGGCCGCGTCGGCTGGGTGAAGATTTCCACCGGCCCGCTGAGCGCCGCAGCGCCGGACGGCATCGTGCCGGTGGAAACCGCCATCGCGCTGCTGAAGGACATGGGCGGCAGCTCCATCAAGTATTTCCCGATGGGCGGCCTGAAGTGCAAGGACGAATATCAGTACGTGGCCAAGGCCTGCGCTGAGCACGACTTTATGCTGGAGCCCACCGGCGGCATCGATCTGGAAAATTTCGAGCCGATCGTCGAGATCGCGCTGGCCGCCGGCGTGAAGCGAGTGATCCCGCACATCTACAGCTCGATCATCGACTCCGCCAGCGGCGACACCCGCCCGCAGGACGTGAAGACCTTGCTGGCGATGACCAAAAAGCTGGTCGGTTAATGTGCACCCATGGATGACGTAGGGCAGGGAGGCTAACGGTTTTGTCTTCACAGGCGCGGCTTGCCGCGCCGCTATCTATGATAAGGATAACTATGCGAAACTGGCAGTCTCCCACCTTACGCACCGCGTTGTCTCTGGCGCTGTTGGCCATGGCCGGCCCGGCGCTGCACGCTGAGGATGCAATGAACTCCACGTCATCTCATTTTGCCTATATCGGCACCTACAATCCCAACGGTGAAGGCGTCTACCGGGTGCAGGTCGATCCGGCCAACGGCGCGCTGAGCGCCGCTACGTTGGTGAGCAAAGTGCCCAACCCGGCGCAGTTGACGCTAGACGCCGGCGGCAAGACGCTGTACGTCGCCAGCGAAGTGGCCGACTTCAACGGCAGCAAGCACGGCGGCATCACCGCCTATCGGGTCAACCCGAGCGACGGCGGCCTCACGCAGCTGAACCAGGTGGACTCGCAGGGCGCGGGGCCGGTATTCCTGGCGCTGACGCCGGCTGGCCGTCACCTGCTGGTGGCGAACTACGTCAGCGGCAGCGTGGCGGCGTTCCCGGTGGCGACAGACGGCAGCCTGGGCGCCGCCAGTTCGGTGCAGCAGCAACAGGGGCCGGCGGGGGCAGGCAAACCGGCCGCGGCGGTGGAGGGCAGCTTCGCCATCAGCGATCATAACGGCCCGCATGCGCATATGATCGCCAGCGATCCGAGCGGCAAGTTCGTCTTCTCTACCGATCTGGGGTTGGATCGCATCTATCAGTGGCGGTTTGACGCCGCCGGCGGCCAATTGACGCCGAACGATCCGCCGTGGATCGCCGCGTCTTCCGTCGGGGCCGGGCCGCGGCATTTCGTATTCCATCCGGACGGCAAAACCCTGCTGCTGGTGAATGAAGAGGCCTCGACGCTCACCAGCTACCGTTTTGACAGCCAAAAAGGTACTCTGAAACAGTTGCATGCCGTTTCTACGTTGCCCGCCGACTACAAGGGCACCAACTTCGCGGCGGGGTTGGCGCTGAGCAAGGACGGCGGCAATCTGTATGTCGCCAACCGGTTGCATAACAGCATTGCACAATTCAGCGTCGGCGCTGAAGGCGAGCTGAAGCCGGTGGCGGAAACCTGGACGCGCGGCGACTACCCGCGTTCACTGGCCCTGAGCCCGGACGGGCGCTATCTGTATGCGTTGAACCAGCGCAGCGATAACGTTACCCGGTTCAGCGTGGATCCGGCCAACGGCAAGCTCAGCTTTGCCGAAGGCTATACGCCGGTAGGCAGCCCTTCACAAATGGTGTTCCTGCCGCCGGCGAAGTAACCCGCTGCCCGCCTGATTTTCGGGCGGGCACCCTGATTGACGGAAACAGAATGGTGCGATTCCCTTACCCGCGTTTGGCTTACTTGTTCGATGCTTTGCAGTCTGAAACCTTGCCGCAGGATGAGCTGGCCAAGCGTTTTGCCGTTTCTACGCGCACGGTGCGGGCGGATATCACCGCGTTGAACGATATTCTGGAAAAGTACGGCGCGCGCTTTGTGCACAGCCGCGGAGCCGGTTATCGCCTGCAGGTGGAGGATGCCGCGTTGTTCAGCGCCCTGCAGCATCAGGAACGCCGCAAACACGCCACCCCGCGCAGCGCGCAGGAGCGGGTGCACTATTTGCTGGTGCGTTTTTTGACCTCAGCCTTTTCTCTGAAGCTGGAAGATCTGGCGGATGAGTGGTTTGTCAGCCGCGGCACGCTGCAGAATGACATGGCTGAGGTGAGGGAGCGTCTGGCGCATTATCAACTGACCATTGAAACCAAGCCGCGTTACGGCATGAAGCTGTTCGGCTCGGAGATGGCGATCCGCGCCTGCCTGACCGATCTGCTGTTCCAGCTGCATCTGGCCGACGCCGAAAACCCGCTGCTCAACAATGAGATCCTGCTGCAGCCGCAGGTGGCCACCTTCGCCGGGCTGCTGCATCCGCTGCTGTCGCAGTACGCCATTCGCCTGACCGACGAAGGCGAGCAATATCTGATCTTCTACTGCGCGGTGGCGCTGCGGCGCATCGGCGACGGCTATCCGCTGCCGGACTTCGAGGTGGAAGACGGCGACGACGCGGTGCGCAAAGCCTCCACCTGGCTGGCGGGCGAGTTGCGCAAGGCCTCCGGCAAAGAGATCTCGATGGCTGAAGAGGCCTACCTGCGGGTCAATATCGCCGCACGCCGGGTGCAGGAGGTGCAGCCCACCGAGATCAATGCCGACGACGAAGAGGCGCTGGTGGACTACATCCTGTCCTACATCAACGCCCACTATAACTACAACCTGCAGGGCGATGCGCAGCTGCGGGCCGATCTGCTCACCCACATCAAGACGATGATTACCCGGGTGAAATATCAGATAAACATTCCCAACCCGCTGTTGGCCAACATTAAGCAGCACTATCCGATGGCCTACGACGTTACGCTGGCGGCGGTCTCCAGCTGGGGCAAGTACACCCCTTATACCCTGAGCGAAAACGAAATCGGCTATCTGGTGCTGCATATCGGCGTGGGGTTGGAGCGGCATTACAACATTGGCTACGAGCGCCACCCGCAGGTGATGCTGGTGTGCGACACCGGCAACTCCACGGTGCGGATGATCCAGGCGCAGATTGCGCGCAAATATCCGCAGCTGGTGATGACGCGCATCGTCTCGCTGCGCGACTACGAGATGCTGGAGCATATCGACGAAGACTTCGTGATTTCCAACGCCCGCATCGGCGAAAAGAACAAGCCGGTGGTGGTGATGTCGCCGTTCCCGACCGAATACCAACTGGAACAGCTGGGCAAGCTGGTGTTGGTGGATCGCACCAAGCCCTACATGCTGGAGAAGTTTTTCGACGCCGACCATTTTATGGTGATCAATGAACCGCTGACGCAGGCGGAGTTGTTCAGCAAGGTCTGCGGCCAGTTGGAACGGGAAGGTTACGTCGGGGCGGATTTCTATCCTTCGGTGGTCGAGCGCGAGGCGATAGTTTCTACGCTGCTGGGCGAGGGCATCGCGCTGCCGCATTCGCTGGGATTGCTGGCGAAGAAAACCGTGGTGGTGACGCTGCTGGCGCCGCAGGGTGTGGCCTGGGGCGAGGGCGAAATCGCCCACGTGATCTTCCTGCTGGCGATCAGTAAAAGCGACTATGAAGAGGCGATGGCGATCTACGAGCTGTTCGTCACCTTCGTGCGCGAACGTTCGATGAGCCGGTTGCTGAGCAGCGACAGTTTCGACAGCTTTAAGGCGGTGGCGCTGGACTGCCTGAGCAGGATCTAGCGGCGATGGTTTGTGGTTCGATGCTGTTTGCAGTAACTTGATGGGCGCATTGACGGACAATAATGGATTTTTATTTTTTAATGACAGGAGTCATTCAGATGATATTCCCCTCTCGCCAACGTATTGAACCTGGGTATTGCGTTGTTGATACTCCGGGTTCTCTGGCTTCCCAAGGAAACATGTTGTTTCGCAATCCACGTAGCGAAGCCGCCCGTTATTTTATGCAGATTAATGCCGATACTCCGTGGGTTAAACCGGGACAAATACTGCTTGTCGCCGATCCCAATAACTCTCAGCAGGAGGCATCGTTACAGCAATTGCGCCTGGCCAAGGGAAAGGTCAATCACGCAATGGACGCTGTCAGCACCGATCAGGCAGATTTTCTTCAGCGTCATTATGCCACCATTGCAACCATACTGAATGGCAGTAGCACTGGGTTGGGCATTGCGAGTGATGCTGGTAAGCAATACTTCACTCGTATCGATGAGATTCTTAAAAAGATCGAAATGAGCTACCAGAACCAGTTCCGTACCCAAGGTACTCTAATCGGCCAACAATTTTTTGTTGAAAGACAGCGGCTGTTTAATGAATTGAAGGTTCTGTTGGATAAACCGATACTTAGCCGGCTGGCGCGTAAGATTCTGAATTTGCATCCGTATGAGAGCATCAAAAGTGCGTTGAATTTGTCGAGTCGCTCAATCGTTCATGAGTGGTCAACGGTGGGGGTAGGGGCTATAAAAGGCTACTCGACTTATCTTGACGGTGCCGGTAAGGCGGTAAGGTTTATGAAAGGAGCAGGATGGATAGGATTGGCAGCGGCCGGAGTTAGCACGTCTAACGATATTTATCACGCCTGTACTAGCGGACGCGAAAATGAATGTACTCGAGTCGCATTGAAAGGGTATGGCGGCTTCTTTGGTGGAGCTGGGTTAGGTATTGCCGGTGGGGTTGCCGGGACGGCGGCGGCAGGTGGTCTCTGTGTCGCGTTGGGTATTATTAGTGCTCCGATGGCCGGTAGTGCGGGATTAGCATGTGCTATTGTTGGTTCGACGATTGGCGGCGTTTCTGGCGGTTTGCTAGGTAGCTCTGGAGGGGAGAAATTTGGTGACTCCATGGCTGACTTATTGCTCAAGTAACTGGATTATGAGATTTTTTCTATGCTGATGACCGTAGGCGCAGTGATGTTTTTTATATCGACGTTTATTATTATTTTCAGCGTGATTTATTTTGGCCTAAATAAAAGAAAATACGAAAGCGTTGTTAAGCAGTATCAGTCACAAGGCTGGCCACTGAATCCCTCGTATCAGTTTTTTAGCAATCTTGGGTATTTTGGCAGTTTTTTTATAACCGCTCATTTTAAAAAATTGCTTGCGGGGACACCGATAAAAACTGGCAAACGCGTTTGGCTACCCAAAGCCCATTATGAATTTCTACAATCGTTGCCTGGCGTAGAAACGAGATGGCTAATCCACTACTACTACATCAATTTCGTCTGGATGTTGTTGATAGTCATTTCAATGTTGGTTGGGGGCGTGGCTGAGATCACGGCATAAACCAAGATTGAAATTTTAAACAAAATAACCTCGATAGCGCCTTATGGCTCTGCCTGAGCAGGATTTAGCGGCGATGGTTCGGTCAGCGGGCTTCCGGCAGGAAAATGGCCGGAGGCAGATTAAAGCGCTTGGCCAGCGCCATGATATGGGGAATGGTGAGAGACCGCTTTCCGTTCAGGATTTGGCTGACCAGTGATTTTTTGCCTATCTCGTTTTCAAAATCGCGCTGACTCAGTTGGTGTTGCTCCATCAGCACGCTCAACGCGGCGACGCCCTGCGGCAGCTGCCGCTGCCGCAGATTAAATTCGGCAAAGTCGGGGCTGCTCTCTTCAAACTCGGCAATTTTTGCCGCCAACAGGTCAATCAGCGGATTATGTTCGTCGGTTTCAAGCAGGTGCTCAACCAATTCAAGCGCCTCCCGATAGTCCTGTTGCGAGGTGCTGCCCCGCAGCAACGGGACGGCGCGCAGCAGCTCCTGAGTGGCCTTGATGGCATCTGAAATCATTCCTGGTTCCTTTGATACAGCTGCATCAGCTTGTCGTACTCAGCGTGGCAGACAATGTGTTTAACAAAGATTTTCTGGGTATCGAAACTGGCAAAAAACAGCATCCTCAGATTGTTGCCCCCAATATCAATGACCCACCATTTAGCTCTATATTTCATGCGGTCCAGACTGGGAAAAAGGGCTTTTAAATCGTCCGGGGTGTTGAAGCTGCCTCGCCGCAGCGTCTTATAGACTGCATCGAGAGCGGCTTCTTCGTTGGGATACTGTTTAGCGGCATGGTTAAAAGGTTCCCTGGAGATAATATGCATCGCTCCCTCTTCCCATCCTGTTGCATTGTAGCCGCTGCGGATAAGGTTTACAAATTGTAAACTCATTTTCCGCGCTGTGGCTGGCGAGATAGCAGGTTTTTTGTAAGGCCTGCGGGGAAACTATACCCGGGTAAGTTTGCTGGGACCCTAAGTTGCTGTGAAGTTTGGAAGAGGGTACGCAATTGTGCAGGGGGAAGCCTTAGAATGCTGAACGCGTCAGGACGACGCGTTCATGGTTTTTTGCGGCTCAGTCTTCGTCAAAGCCGGAGTTGAACAGCTCGACCACCGCGGCCAGCGCTTTCACCTCGTCCGGGCCGGTCGCCTCCACTTCGATGTGCCGCCCCTGGGCGGAGTCGAGCATCAGCAGCGCGATGACGCTGCTGGCTTCGGCCTCGGTGCCGCTGTCGTTGCGCAGCATCACCTCGGCGTCAAAACTCTGCACCAGCTCGAACAGCTTCATCGCCGGGCGGGCGTGCATGCCCAGCTTGTTTTTGATTTCAACCGTTTGCTTGACCGTCATTGTTTGCGTTTTTCCAGCGTGCGGTGGCGCGATTGCACGTTCTTGCCGCGCGAGCGGAAGTAATCGGCCAGCTGCTCCGCCACGTAGACCGAACGGTGCTTACCGCCGGTGCAGCCAATCGCTACGGTCAGGTAGCTGCGGTTGTTGGTCTCCAGCATCGGCAGCCACTGTTCCAGATAGCTGCGGGTCTGGTAGATGAAGTTGTGCACCTCGGTATGGCGATCGAGGAACGACGCCACCGGTTTGTCCAGGCCGGTCATCGGCCGCAGCTTGGGATCCCAGTGCGGGTTAGGCAGGAAGCGCACGTCGAACACATAGTCGGCGTCGATCGGGATGCCGTGCTTGAAGCCGAAGGACTCGAACACCATGGTCAGCTCGCGCTCGCGTTTGCCAAGCAGGCGGGTACGCAGCATTTCGGCCAGTTCGTGCACCGACATCTCCGAGGTGTCGATGATCAGATCGGCCCGTGAGCGCAGCGGCTCGAGCAGGTCGCTCTCTTCGTCGATCGCGCTTTCCAGCGACAGGTTCTTGCTGGATAGCGGGTGCAGGCGGCGGGTGTCACTGTAGCGGCGAATCAGCGTATTGCGGTCGGCATCGAGGAACAGCAGCTGCGGCGAGAAGCTCTCCGGCAGCTGGGTCATCGCATATTCAAACACTTCCGGCGATTCCGGCATGTTGCGCACGTCGATGCTCACCGCTGCGGAGATGTTGCGTTCCGCCAGCGTATTGGCGAGCTGCGGCAGCAGCACCACGGGCAGGTTATCAACGCAGTAAAAACCCATGTCTTCCAGCGCCCGCAAGGCGACGGATTTCCCTGAACCGGAACGGCCGCTGACAATCATCAGCACCATGTGGCAACTCCCCCTGGCATCTCGGCGGCGTTCATCGCCACCGGTAGAAACTTCGTTATTCCGGCCGCAGCCGGAATACATCATGGTGAAACAGTATCGTTATCCTGGCTGGAAGTCACGCCAGCCGGGCGTTACTCGGTGATGATTTGGTAAAGTTCTTCGTCGCTCTGCGCGGCGCGCAGGCGGCGGCATACGGTTTTGTCGGCCAGGCGCTTGGCGACCAGCGACAGGGTATGCAAATGGGTTTTACACTGATCGGCCGGCACCAGCAGAGCGAACAGCAGGTCGACCGGCTGGTTGTCGATGGCGTCAAAGGCGATGGGTTGGTCGAGACGGATAAACACGCCAACGGCCCGCAGTGTGTCCTCTTCCAGTTTGCCGTGGGGAATGGCGATACCGTTGCCGATACCGGTGCTGCCCATGCGCTCCCGGGTGAGAACCGCGTCAAACACCACCTGCGCAGGCAGGTTAAGCTGAGTAGCCGCCAGTTCGCTGATAATTTCCAAAGCCCGTTTCTTGCTGGTGCAGTGTACCGAGCTTCTGGTGCACTCGATGTTTAACACCGAGCTTAATTGCATATATTCGTTGTTCATCTCATCTTCACTTAAAACCGCGCCGGCGGGTGAACCCGGCAAGGCGGTTTTTCGCCTGTTTTAACCCTGATTACCGTTTCGGCGCGTTACCCATTCAGGTAACGCGCCGATAGCTGAGGCTGCGTTGAGCAGCGCCCTGACGGGAAGAGGGTCAGAGTGTCAGTGTTGCTTCAGTTTGTCTTTATGTTTGTTCAACTGACGCGCCAGTTTGTCGATTAGCGTATCAATTGCCGCATACATATTCTCGTCTTCCGAGGTGGCGTGCAACTCGCCTCCATTCACGTGCACCGTTGCTTCCGCAATTTGCTGCACTTTTTCCACACTTAAAACAACATACACCTGATTGATGCGGTCAAAATACTGTTCGAGCTTGGCGAACTTGTTGTTCACGAACTCGCGCAATGGATCGGTGATTTCGATGTGGTGTCCGGTAATGTTGAGCTGCATAGTGTCTTCCTTCTCAATAGAGGTCAAACCAACTGTTTACGCTGGTTCGACGGCGGGATGGACAAAGACTCTCGGTACTTGGCGACGGTGCGCCGCGCCACGATGATCCCCTGATCGGAGAGCAGGGTGGCCAGCTTGCTGTCGCTGAGCGGTTTGGCGGGGTTTTCCGCCGCAATCAATTTCTTCACCAATGCGCGGATCGCCGTTGAAGAGGCTTCGCCGCCGCTGTCGGTATTCACGTGGCTGGAGAAGAAATACTTCAATTCGAAAATGCCGCGCGGGCTGTGCAGAAACTTCTGCGTGGTCACGCGCGAAATCGTCGATTCATGCATCTCCACGGCCTGGGCGATATCCGCCAGCACCATGGGCTTCATAAATTCCTCACCCTGCTCAAAGAACGCCTGCTGCTGGCTGACGATGCAGCGGGTCACTTTCAACAGGGTCTCGTTACGGCTTTCCAGACTTTTAATCAGCCACTTGGCTTCCTGCAGGTTGCTGCGGATAAACTGGCCGTCGGCTTCGTTGCGCGCGCTGTTGCCCAACGCGGCGTACTGCTGGTTGATCTTCAGGCGGGGAATGCTGTCGGCGTTGAGCTCAACCGTCCATTTATCCTGCACCTTGCGCACCAGGACGTCCGGAATGACGTATTCCGACTCGCCGGTATTGATCGACTGCCCCGGGCGCGGGTCGAGCGACTGGATCAGCACCATCGCTTCTTTCAGTGTATCTTCTTTTAGCCGGGTTGAACGCATCAGGCTGCGAAAGTCGTGATTGGCCAGCAGGTCCAGGTGTTCGCTGATGATCAGGCGGGCTTCGGCCAGGTACGGCGTGTCTTTCGCGTATTGGGAAAGCTGGACCAACAGGCAGTCGCGCAGATCGCGCGCGGCGACGCCGATCGGATCAAAATGCTGCACGCGTTTCAATACCGCCTCGACCTCGTCCATGGTCACATTCTCGTCACCCAGGCTCTCCAGAATGTCTTCCAGCGGCACGGTGAGGTAGCCGGTGTCGTCGACCGCGTCGACGATTGAGGTGGCGATGGCGGCGTCGGTGTCGGAGAACGGCGTCAGATCCACTTGCCACATCAGGTAATCCTGCAGCGTCTGAGTGGTTTCGCCCTGATACACCGGCAGCTCGTCATCGCTGTAGTCGGTGCCGGTGCCCGACGGGGTGCCGGCGGTGTAGATTTCGTCCCAGGTGGCGTCCAGCGGCAGCTCTTCGGGCATGTCCTTCTGCTCCAGCGCCTCGCGGGTATCCAGGCCTTCGGTCTCGGTAGACTCTTTGGCGTCGATTTCTTCGTGCAGATCGGTCTGCTCAAGCAGGGGGTTGCTCTCTAACGCCAGCTGTATTTCTTGCTGAAGCTCAAGCGTGGACAACTGCAGCAGGCGAATGGCCTGCTGGAGCTGCGGAGTCATGGCCAGCTGTTGGCTGAGCCTGAGTTGCAAACCTTGCTTCATAATCTTCTGTCTACTTCCGTTAACCGTCGTCCTTCAGGACGCGCTGGCACTCAAAGGCGGAATTCTTCGCCCAGATAAACGCGTTTCACCTGTTCATCGGCCAGAATAGCATCCGGCGTGCCGTGGGCAATCAGTTTGCCCTGGCTGACGATATAGGCGCGTTCACACACGTCCAGCGTTTCGCGCACGTTGTGGTCGGTGATCAGCACGCCCAGGCCGCTGTCACGCAGGTGCTCGATGATTTTTTTAATGTCGATAACGGAAATCGGGTCAACACCGGCGAAGGGTTCATCCAGCAGGATGAATTTCGGGTTGGCCGCCAGCGCTCGGGCAATTTCGACGCGGCGGCGTTCACCGCCGGACAGCGCCTGGCCCAGGCTGTCGCGCAGGTGACCGATATGGAATTCTTCCATCAGCTCTTTGGCGCGGTCTTCGCGCTGTTCGCTGGTGAGATCGGCGCGGATCTCCAGCACCGCCATCAGGTTGTCGTACACGCTCAGGCGACGGAAGATCGACGCTTCCTGCGGCAGATAACCGATGCCGCGGCGCGCGCGGGCGTGCAGCGGCAGCAGGCTGATGTCTTCTTCGTCGATCACGATGCGCCCGGCGTCGCGCTGAACGATGCCCACCACCATGTAAAAGGTGGTGGTTTTACCGGCGCCGTTCGGCCCCAGCAGGCCGACTATCTCGCCGGACTTCACTTTCAGGCTGACGTCTTCAACAACTTTGCGGCCCTTGTAGGCTTTCGCCAGGTTTTCTGCGATGAGTGTAGCCATAGGTGATTAGTTACTCTTCTGTTGCCCGTTTTTGTCTTGCAGCTGCGACGGTACCAGAACCGTGGTCACGCGTTTGCCTTTATCGCTGAACGCCTGCATTTGCTGCTGCTGCACCAGATAGGTGATGCGGTCGCCTTTCACGTTGCTGTCGAGCTGTTCCAGATAGGCGTTGCCCGTCAGGGTCACCAGCTGCGTCGCCACGTCGTAACGCACTTTCTGCGCGTGGCCTTTCACCGGCTTGCCGCTGTCCTGCATCTGGTAGAAGGTTACCGGGTTGCCGAACGCTTCAATATAGGTTTTATTCTGATCTCCACCCGGACGGGTGACGACCACCTTGTCTGCACGGATATCGATGGTGCCCTGTTTGATCACCACGTTATCGGTGAAGGTGCTGACGTTGCTCTGCATGTCCAGCGCCTGCTTCAGCGAGTCGATGCTGACCGGCTGGTTAGAGTCGGATTTCAGCGCCAAAGCGGGAGCGCTGGCGGCCAAAACTAAGCTGCCGATCAACAGATTACGGAATGGTTTTTTGGTTCTGGATTTCATAGTTGGTCTTGACCTTATCAATCAGCTCAGCGGTTTTGGCCCGCAGGTTCCCACGCATTTTCATGCCGTTAGAGGTAAAGTTCGTCCCAAAGAGCGTCACTTCGTCATCGGAAGACACATCCTGGGTTACCAGATTCACCTGAGCATTGTCCGTTTTAATTTTTTCCAGCTGCGACGTGGTGGTCAGGCTATTCACCTCGACGTGGCCGTAAAGATACAGCATCCGATCCTTAGTCAGTTTGGCGCGATCGGCGCGCACTGACCAGGTTGCCACCGCATTTTCATCAAACAGCGTCATCACCGGTTGGGTAAACCAGCTCAGCTCGTCGGTGGTGTAATAGTTCACGTCTTCCGCCACCAGCTTGTAGCTCAGCTTGCCGGCCGGATTGTACACCACGGTGACCGTATGCTGGCTCTGATAGGTAGGTGACTGGTCGTTGAGCGGCGCCGGGGCGCCGTCATCGCTGAAGTCCGTCATGTTCCAACCGATCAATGCCAACGCGATCACCGCCAGCAGGAGGGTGATCCAAAGTTTGATTTTGCTCATATCGACAGCCCTTTGGCGTCCTCCAGCTTATTCTGAGCCAAAAGAATAATGTCGCACAGTTCGCGCACCGCGCCGCGGCCGCCGGCAATGCGGGTAACGTAATGGGCCCTTGGCGTCAGCAATGGATGCGCGTCCGCGACCGCGACCGCCAAACCCACCTGCGCCATCACCGGCCAGTCGATCAGGTCATCGCCGATATAGGCCACCTGATCCGCCGTCAGCGACAGTGTATCCAACAGTTCGCGGAAGGCCAAAAGCTTATCGGACTGCCCCTGATACAGATGGGTGATGCCGAGGGTGTTAGCCCGGTCTTCCAGCAGCTTGGCGGAGCGGCCGGTGATGATCGCCACTTCGATGTCCGAGGTCTTCAGGCAGCGGATCCCATAGCCGTCGCGTACGTTGAACGCCTTTAATTCTTCGCCGTTGTTGCCCATGAAAATCAGGCCGTCGGACAGCACGCCGTCGACGTCACAAATCAGCAGGCGGATTTTACCGGCACGCGCCATCACGTCTTGCTCTACTGGCCCGTAGCAGGTGTCTACCAGACTCATTCCGTTCTATTCCTTAATTAAACGACGCCGGCGCGCAGCATGTCATGCATATGTACCACACCCAGCAACTGGTCGCCATCGGCAACCAGCAGCGCGGTGATGTGGCGTTGCTGCATCAGGTTCAGCGCATCGACCGCCAACATGCCCGGCCGCACCCGCACGCCGCCGAGCGTCATGACGTCGGCTATCTTGGCGTCGTTGAGATTGATGCCCATATCGAACACCCGGCGCAGGTCGCCGTCGGTGAAGATGCCGGCGATTTTCATCAGATCGTTGCAGATGACCGTCATGCCCAGGTTCTTGCGGGTGATCTCCAGCAGCGCGTCGCGCAGCGAAGCGTCGGCGCTGACGTGCGGGATTTCGTCGCCGCTGTGCATGATGTCGCTCACCCGCAGCAACAGCCGGCGGCCGAGCGCGCCACCCGGGTGCGACAGCGCGAAATCTTCCGGGGTGAAGCCGCGCGCCTTCAGCAACGCAACGGCCAGCGCATCGCCCATCACCAAGGTGGCGGTGGTGCTGGTGGTCGGTGCCAGTCCCAGCGGGCAGGCCTCCTGAGGAACCTTGATGCACAGGTGGATATCCGCTGCCTTGCCCATCGAGCTTTCCGGGTTGTTGGTCATGCAGATAAGCGTGATTTGCTGGCGTTTCAGCACCGGGATCAGCGCCTGGATTTCGTTGGACTCGCCGGAATTGGAAATGGCGAGCACGATGTCCTGCGCAGTGACCATGCCGAGGTCGCCGTGGCTGGCTTCCGCCGGGTGGACGAAGAACGAGGGGGTGCCGGTGCTGGCGAAGGTGGCGGCGATCTTGCAGCCGATGTGCCCGGATTTACCCATACCCATCACCACCACTTTGCCGCAGCAGGCGGCGATGGTTTCACAGGCGCGGGTAAAGTTCGCATCGATGTAGTTGTCGAGCTGAGCCAGCCCTTCACGCTCGATCCGGAGCACTTCTTTACCGGCCTGTTGAAAATCGAAGCCAGGTTGCAACTGAATATTCGACATGCTCATTCCCGTCGGTTTAGCCGAAAGTATTGAAAGGGTTAAAGAACAGCACCGCAAGATACGCAATAAAGCCACATAATAACAGAGCGCCGGCCAGATGGCCGATGCGATGTTTGCGCCCGATGCACAGGGCGCTGAGCAGGATGCTGGCGGCCAGCATCACCCAGTAATCGCGCTGGAAGGCGGCGGCGTCGACGCTGCCCGGCGACAGCAGAGCGGGAACGCCCAGCACGATCACCGTGTTAAAAATATTGGAGCCGATGATATTGCCAATCGCCATATCATCCTCGCCCTTGAGCGCACCGGCGATCGAGGTGGCCAGTTCGGGCAGGCTGGTGCCGATGGCGATGATGGTCAGCCCGACCACCAGCTCGCTCATGCCGAAATAGTGCGCGATCACCGTGGCGTTATCGACCACCATCTTGGACGACAGCGGCAGAATGATAAACGCCAGCACCAGCCACAGCACCGCCACGGTATTGCTGCTGTCCTGCGGCAGCTCGGCGATCTGTTCCACGGTCAGGCTGTCGCTGCCTTCGCGCTGCGCCAGCCGGGCGATTTTCAGCATCAGCAGAATGAACCCGGCAGCGGCGGCCAGCAGCAATACGCCGTCCAGCCGGCTCAGGGTGCCGTCCATCAGCACGAAACCGCACAATACTGTGACCGCCAACATCAGCGGCAGTTCGCGCCGCAGCACTTCCGAACGCGCCGCCAGCGGATGGATCAGCGCGGCGACCCCGAGGATCAACAATATATTGGCGATGTTGGAGCCCAATACGTTCCCCACGGCCATATCTATCTGCCCGTTCAGCGCGGCGGTGGTCGAGACGATCAGCTCCGGCAGCGAGGTGCCGATGCCGACGATGGTCATGCCGATAATCAACGGCGGTACGCCGAGCGAGCGGGAAATCACCGCAGCACCGTAAACTAAGCGGTCTGCACCGTACACCAGTAAAAATAAACCAACGATTAATAATGCGATTGCGAGAAACATGCAGGGTCCTTTGTCGGGTATTTATCCCAGTTCGTTGGTTAAAAGCCGCAATTCGGCTATCTTGCTTTGCCCTCCGTCGCGCAGCCTAAAGCCGCAGCGACGGGTTTTCCCGGCTAATATATGAACGCTTTCGTTTTTTTCGTTATGGCGCCAATTTTGACCGGGTGAGGCGGAAAAGTAAAACCAATGGCATCATTGGTAGCGAAATGGCGGTAAGTTTTTGTAAAGATGACACCGATTGCGCCCGTTACTTTAACATCACGGGTAGATTTGTACCCAAACGAGCGAGGTTGCAGCCAACAACGCTGCAGCTTCAGGTAGAAGGGCATAGCAAAAAATGAGCCGTAAAGGATCTATATAACATGCACCAGAAGGCAGAGAATCTGGTCGAAGTGCGCGATATGAGCTTCTCGCGCGGCGATCGGCTGATATTCGAAGACATCAACCTGACGGTTCCCCGCGGCAAGGTGACGGCGATCATGGGGCCGTCCGGCATCGGCAAAACTACGTTGCTGCGCCTAATTGGCGGCCAGCTGACGCCGGACCGCGGCGAGATCTGGTTTGACGGCGAGAATATCCCGGCGCTGTCTCGCCACCAGCTGTACGACGCGCGCAAGAAAATGAGCATGCTGTTTCAGTCCGGCGCGCTGTTCACCGATCTGACGGTGTTCGAAAACGTGGCTTACCCGCTGCGCGAGCACAGCAAGCTGCCGGAGCCTATTCTGCGCAGCACGGTGCTGATGAAGCTGGAGGCGGTAGGGTTGCGCGGCGCGGCCGAGCTGATGCCCAACGAGCTGTCCGGCGGCATGGCGCGGCGTGCGGCGCTGGCGCGGGCGATTGCGCTGGACCCTGCGCTTATCATGTTCGACGAGCCTTTCGTCGGCCAGGATCCGATCACCATGGGCGTGCTGGTCAAGCTGATCGATGAGCTGAACCATGCGTTGGGCATTACCTGCATCGTGGTGTCGCACGACGTGCCGGAGGTGCTGAGCATCGCCGATTACGCGTATATCGTCGCCGATCACCGGGTGATTGCCGAAGGCACGACGCCGCAATTACAGAACAATCCTGATGCGCGGGTGCGCCAGTTCCTGGATGGTATTGCCGATGGGCCGGTGCCGTTCCGTTATCCGGCCGGTGATTATCAGGCCGAACTGCTAGGCTTAGGGAGTAAATAAGCTCATGTTATTACGGGCGTTAGCGTCGTTAGGGCGCCGTGGCATCGACACCAGCGCCAGCTTTGGCCGCGCCGGGCTGATGCTGTTCAACGCGCTGGTCGGGCGGCCTGAACCGCGCAAGCAGTGGCCGCTGTTGCTGAAACAGCTGCACAGCGTCGGCGTGCAGTCGCTGCTGATTATCATGGTATCCGGCCTGTTTATCGGCATGGTGCTGGGGCTGCAGGGGTATATCGTACTCACCACCTACAGCGCCGAGGCCAGCCTGGGCATGATGGTGGCGCTGTCGTTGCTGCGTGAACTGGGGCCGGTGGTCACCGCGCTGCTGTTCGCCGGCCGCGCCGGTTCCGCACTCACGGCGGAAATCGGCCTGATGAAGGCGACGGAGCAAATTTCCAGCCTGGAAATGATGGCGGTCGATCCGCTGCGGCGCATCGTGGCGCCACGCTTCTGGGCCGGGTTGATCAGCATGCCGTTGCTGACGATTATCTTCGTCGCGGTCGGCATCTGGGGCGGCGCCATCGTTGGCGTGGACTGGAAGGGCATCGACAGCGGCTTCTTCTGGTCGGCGATGCAGGGCGCCGTAGAGTGGAAGAAAGATCTGCTCAACTGCGTGATCAAAAGCGTGGTGTTCGCCATTACCGTGACCTGGATTGCTATCTTCAACGGGTATGACGCCGTTCCGACCTCCGAGGGGATTAGCCGGGCAACGACCCGTACCGTGGTACATTCGTCACTGGCGGTGTTGGGATTGGACTTTGTGCTGACAGCACTGATGTTTGGGAATTGATTCGATGCAAACGAAGAAGAGTGAAATCTGGGTTGGGGCATTTATGCTGATTGCGCTGTGCGCCGTCGTGTTTATCTGCCTGCAGGTGGCGAACATTAAGTCGATCGGCAATGAGCCGACCTACCGCATCTATGCGACGTTCGATAATATCGGCGGCCTGAAGGCGCGCTCGCCGGTGAAAATCGGCGGCGTGGTGATTGGCCGCGTGGCCGGCATCGAGCTCGATCCTAAAACCTACACGCCGCGCGTCGCGCTGGACATCCAGGATAAATACAACCAGATCCCGGACACCAGCTCGCTGGCCATTCGCACTTCCGGCCTGTTGGGTGAGCAGTATCTGGCGTTAAACGTCGGTTTTGAAGATCCGGACATGGGCACCGCCATTCTGAAGGACGGCGGCACCATTCAGGACACCAAATCAGCCATGGTTCTGGAAGATCTGATCGGCCAGTTCCTGTATAAAAGCGGCGGTCAGGACAGTGCCAAACCGGGAGATGCGGCCGCCGAGCCGGCTGCCGGCGCAGCAGCACCGCAACCCGCTGTACCGAGTCATTAAGAGAGGAAACCTGCATGTTTAAACGTTTATTGATGGTGGCCCTGCTGGCGATTGCGCCGTTGGCGAACGCGGCGGATCAAACCAACCCGTATAGCCTGATGCAAGACGCGGCTCAGAAGACCTTCACCCGTCTGAAGACCGAACAGCCGAAAATCAAGCAGGATCCCAACTACCTGCGCACCATCGTCCATCAGGAGCTGATGCCGTTCGTACAGGTCAAATACGCCGGTGCGCTGGTGTTGGGCCGCTATTACAAAGAGGCGACCCCGGCACAGCGCGAAGCCTATTTCACCGCCTTCCAGTCTTATCTGGAACAGGCCTACGGCCAGGCGCTGGCGATGTATCACGGCCAGACTTACCAGATTGCGCCTGAGCAGCCGCTGGGCGACGCCAATATCGTGGCGATCCGCGTGACCATCATCGACAACGGCGGCCGCCCGCCGGTGCGTCTTGACTTCCAGTGGCGCAAAAACAGCAAAACCGGCTATTGGCAGGCGTATGACATGATTGCCGAAGGCGTCAGCATGATCACCACCAAACAAAACGAGTGGGCGTCTACGTTGCGTACCCAGGGCATTGATGGCCTGACCAAGCAGCTGCAAAGCGCGGCGGCGCAGCCGATTACCCTGGATCAGAAAAACTGATGCCGGCGGCGCTCAGCGTTGAATCGCAGCAGCAAACGCTGATCCTGCGCGGCGAGCTGGATCGGGAAACGCTGCTGCCGCTGTGGCAGCAGCGGGAGAAGTTACTGGCGGATAAAACCGCTATCGACGTGGCGCAGCTGCAGCGGGTGGATTCTTCCGGGCTGGCGCTGCTGGTGCATCTGCGGGAGCAGCAGCGCCAGCGTGGGGTGGAGTTAAAAATTTCCGGCGCCACCGATCGGCTGAAAACGCTGATCGCGCTGTACAACCTGCAAGCAATAATGCCTGTCGATACCGCTGGTTAGCCGCATTTTTCGCTGCCATAATGCGATGAATTCATACAAAGCCCCTGTTGAACAGGGGCTTTTTCTTTAGTTTAAGAAAACGTCGTATTCCACTAAGATACTAGGCTGTTTATGATCCTTTAGCTGCAGAACTGGATACTATGGAAACCAACGAGATTAAAGACGTGCTGATGCAGGCATTGGCACTGGACGAAGCGCATGTGACGGGCGACGGCAGTCACTTCCAGGTGATCGTGGTCGGCGAGCTGTTCGCCGCCATGAGCCGCGTCAAAAAACAACAGACGGTCTATGCGCCACTGATGGAATACATCGCGGACAACCGCATTCACGCTTTGTCGATCAAGGCGTACACCCCTGAAGAGTGGCAGCGAGACCGCAAACTCAACGGATTTTAAGGCTGTTTGCCCCCAGGGGCGGGCAGCTTCAGATTAGATAACAGAGAGTAGTCAAATGGATAAATTTCGTGTGCAGGGTCGGACCCGCCTGAGCGGTGAAGTGTCTATTTCCGGGGCCAAAAACGCCGCCCTGCCGATCCTGTTCGCCGCGCTGTTGGCGGAAGAGCCGGTCGAACTGCAGAATGTCCCCAAGCTGAAGGACATCGACACCACCATTAAGCTACTCAGCCAGTTAGGCACCAAGATTGAACGCAACGGTTCGGTCTACGTTGACGCCAGCGGCGTGAACGAGTTCTGCGCGCCTTACGATCTGGTGAAGACCATGCGTGCGTCTATCTGGGCGTTGGGGCCGCTGGTGGCGCGCTTCGGACGTGGTCAGGTTTCCCTGCCGGGCGGCTGCGCTATCGGCGCTCGCCCGGTCGATCTGCACATCACCGGCCTGGAACAGCTGGGTGCCGAGATCAAACTGGAAGAAGGTTACGTAAAAGCGTCGGTTAACGGCCGCCTGAAGGGCGCGCACATAGTGATGGACAAGGTGAGCGTTGGCGCCACCGTGACCATCATGAGCGCCGCTACCCTGGCGACCGGCACCACCATCATCGAGAACGCCGCGCGTGAGCCGGAAATTGTCGATACCGCCAACTTCCTCAACACGCTGGGGGCGAAGATCAGCGGCGCCGGCAGTGACAAAATCACCATCGAAGGCGTCGAGCGCCTGGGCGGCGGCGTCTACCGCGTGCTGCCTGACCGCATCGAAACCGGCACCTTCCTGATTGCCGCAGCGGTTTCCGGCGGCAAGGTGGTGTGCCGCGATACCCGCCCGGACACGCTGGATGCGGTGCTGGCCAAGCTGCGCGAAGCCGGTGCGGATATCGAAGTGGGCGAAGACTGGATCAGCCTGGACATGCACGGCAAACGGCCGAAAGCGGTCACCGTGCGCACCGCGCCGCACCCGGGCTTCCCGACCGACATGCAGGCCCAGTTCAGCCTGCTGAACCTGGTGGCGGAAGGTACGGGCGTGATCACCGAGACCATTTTCGAAAACCGCTTCATGCACGTGCCGGAGCTGATCCGCATGGGCGCACACGCGGAGATCGAGAGCAATACGGTGATTTGCCACGGCGTTGAGCAGCTTTCCGGCGCTCAGGTGATGGCGACCGATCTGCGCGCTTCGGCCAGCCTGGTGATCGCCGGCTGCATCGCCGACGGCGTGACCGTGGTCGATCGTATCTATCATATTGATCGCGGTTATGATCGTATCGAAGATAAGCTGCGCGCTATGGGTGCGAACATCGAGCGTGTGAAAGGCGAGTAAGCGGTTGACCGTCGGCGCGCAAACGCCGGCGCATGCGGAATCAAAGGCCCGGCTTGCCGGGCCCTTTTTTTAATTATTGTCTTCCGGGAATTCACCCACCGTCATCTTCAGCGTGATCCGTTTGCCGTTGCGCAGCACCACGACCGGAATTTCCGTGCCTGGCCGGATTTCGGCCACCTGGTCCATGGTTTCGAGCACAGAGACCGCAGGCTTGCTATTCACGTTGATGATGATGTCGTTGATCTGGAAGCCGGCGTTGCCCGCCGGGCCGTTTGGCGTGACCTCGGTGACGATAATCCCCTGCAGCCGGTCGATGCCGGAGTTGGACGAGCGAATCGGGATAATCTCTTTACCTTGAATGCCGAAATAGCCGCGGATAACGCGGCCGTCGCGGATCAGCTTGTCCATGATCTTGGTGGCCAGTTCGATCGGAATGGCGAAGCCGATGCCCTCAGGCGTTTCGCCGTCGGTGATTTTATCGTAGGTCAGGGTATTGATACCGATCAGTTCGCCCAGCGAGTTGACCAGTGCGCCGCCGGAGTTGCCGCGGTTGATCGAAGCGTCGGTCTGCAGGAAGGTCTGGCGGCCGGTGGTGCTCATACTGATGCGGCCGGTGGCGCTGAGAATGCCTTGGGTGACGGTTTGCCCAAGGTTATACGGGTTGCCTATCGCCAGCACCACGTCGCCGACGTGGGCGGTGCGGGCGTTGTTAATGGGGATCACCGGTAAATTGCCGGGATCGATCTTCAACACCGCCAGATCGGTCAGGCTGTCGGAGCCGACCAGCAGCGCCTCATAGCGGCGGCCGTCCTGTACCACCACGGTAATCTGCTGTGCGTCCTTGACCACGTGGCGGTTGGTGATGATATAACCGCGTTCGTTCATGATCACGCCGGAACCCAGCGACAGTATGTTAGGAGTGCCGTTGAGGTTGCGGTTGTAGATATTCACCACGGCGGGCGCGGCGCGGCGCACCGCTTTGTTGAAGCTCAACGGCGTTTCGTCGCTGGTATTCTCAAGCTTTTCTGCGAACAGACTATTGGAGGAACGCAAAATGGGCAGCGCGGCCAGCAGCAGACCGGCAACGACGAGACCTATAACGACGGAACGCAAGAGCTTAGCAAACATGGAGTTTTAGTGGGTGTGGTTAAGGATGCTCGGAGGATAACATGAGTTAACCGGGCGCAGTATGTTACCGAGCCCGGTTTTTAAACAAATTAACGCAGCAGCAGATAAATGGTTTCGCTGCCGCGCACCACATTGAGCGCCATGACCGGTGGTTTGGCTTCAAGCACTTTGCGCAGGGCGGTGATGCTGTCAACGCGCTGGCGGTTAACGCCAATAATCACATCGCCTTTTTGCAGGCCGATCTGTGCTGCGGTTGAGCCTTTGTCCACGTTATCGACCTTCACGCCCTTGTCGCCGCTCGGCAGCGCGCCGTTGCTGAGGGAAACCCCCTGCAGCGCCGGGGACAGGGTTTCGGCATTGGTGGACGCGCTTTCGCTGTTGTCCAGCGTGACCGACACTTCCTGCGGCTTGCCGTCGCGCAGCAGACCGACCTTGATGGTTTTGCCCGGCGCAGTGGTGCCGACCTTGGCGCGCAGTTCGGCGAAGCTGCTGACCGGTTTACCGTCGACGGAAACTAAAATATCGCCGGCCTTGATGCCCGCCTTGGCGGCGGCGGATTTCGGCAGCACTTCGCTGACGAAGGCACCGCGCTGGGCATCGCTATTGAAGGCCTTGGCCATGTCCGGCGTCATTTCGCTGCCCTTGATGCCCAGCAGGCCGCGTTTCACCTGGCCGAATTCGATCAGCTGCTGGCTGAGGTTCTGCGCCATGTTGCTTGGAATGGCGAAGCCGATGCCGACGTTGCCGCCGCTCGGCGCCAAAATGGCGGTGTTGATGCCGATCAGCTCGCCGTTGAGGTTAACCAGCGCGCCGCCGGAGTTGCCGCGGTTGATCGAGGCGTCGGTCTGGATAAAGTTTTCCAGCCCTTCCAGATTCAGGCCGCTGCGCCCCAACGCCGAGATGATGCCGGAGGTGGCGGTCTGGCCGAGGCCAAACGGGTTACCGACCGCCACGGCGAAGTCGCCGACGCGCAGCTGATCGGAATCGGCCATTTTAATGGCGGTCAGGTTTTTCACGTCGCTGAGCTGCAGCAGGGCGATATCGGATTGTTCATCGCGGCCGACCAGCTTGGCGTCCAGCTCGCGGCCGTCGTTCAGCTGCACGCGGATTTTATCGGCGTTGTTGATGACGTGGTTGTTAGTCAGAACGTAGCCTTTGGCGGCGTCGATGATGACGCCGGAACCCAGCCCTTCAAACGGGCGAGCGCTCGGCTGCTGGCCAGGATAATTGGGGCCGAAGAAGCGTTTGAGCTCCTCAGGCAGCTGCTGCTGACGCTGCACCTGGGTGCCCTCAACGTGTACGCTGACCACTGCGGGCAACACTTTTTCCAGCATCGGCGCCAGGCTCGGCAGCGGCTGCCCCTGAACGGCGACCGGCATCGCGGCGCTGGCCGCCGGTACGGAGGCCAATGTCAGGCCAATGCTCATTGCCAGTGCACTAAGAATTAACGACTTTTTCTTCATTGATTAGCTCTCTCAATACCTGCCGATGAAATATGAATGATAAGGCAACAGCGCCGTCATAGTGAAGGGTAAGACCGTGAATTTGCGTGAAAAGTTCAGTAAATCATTGCGGCGGCGGATCGCGGCGCGAAGGGGATAAACCAGCAGCGAAAAAGTGAGAACCCGTGGGCGTGGCCCACGGGCGGGTGCGTCAGTCGCGGCGCGGCGCCTGGCCGCGCAGCAGGCCGGATGCGCCTTCGGAGTAGTCGCGCGGCATTTCTACCGGCGCCTGATCGTTGTCCGCTTCGGCTTCGGTCAGGCGAAAGCGGAACGGGTTTTCCTGGAGCGGCAGGTCCGGCAGCAGGTTATTGGAGCTTTTCGCCATGTGTTGGTACAGCTGGCGATAATCGCGCGCCATGTTGTCCAGCAGCTCGGCGCTGCGGGCAAAGTGGCCGACCAGCTCCTGACGATACTCTTCCAGCTCGGTTTTGCTCTTATCCAGCTCGTGTTGCAAAACTTGTTGTTGACGTAATTTACGGTTACCAAAACGCATCGCTACCGCACCAATGACGATACCGACGACCAAACCAATCAGCGCATACTCCCAGGTCATGATGACTCCTATTTTGACTTCGTTGTTCCGCAGGGATTTTTCACTTAATAATATCCACTATAACCGTTAACCTTGTCCGAGTGGAATCCTGATGAGCTTTTACCTAATGTTTACGGGGTTTTTCAGCATTGTCCGGCGCGGACATTTGAGGCGATAACGGTGCGAAACGGCATCAACTTGCCGCCAAAATTGGTTAAATAATTTCTTATGCCCAATAGATTTCAAGCTGCGGCAGTTTGAAAGAAGCAGGGGATAGCGTTCTTAGGGAATATCGAACAGATGCAGGCACAATCACCGTTATCACGCTACCAGCGGCTGCTTGCTGCAGGGGAGTATCAGGCCGATGAGGTTCAACGCCAGGCCGTCACGCAGTTGGATCGCATTTATCAGGCGCTGCAGCAGGCGCCCGCCGCGAGCGCGCCGAGCGTCGGCCTGCGCGGCAAACTGAGCCGCCTGCTGGGCAAGGGCGGCGAAACGCCTAAACAGCGGCCGGTGCAGGGGCTGTATATGTGGGGCGGCGTCGGGCGCGGCAAAACCTGGCTGATGGACCTGTTCGTCCACAGCCTGCCGGGGGAACGCAAGCTGCGGCTGCATTTCCACCGCTTTATGCTGCGGGTGCACGAAGAGCTGACCGAGCTGCAGGGGCAGGAAAATCCGCTGGAGATCGTCGCAGACGGTTTTAAAGCGCAAACCGACGTGCTGTGCTTCGACGAGTTCTTCGTTTCCGACATCACCGACGCCATGCTGTTGGCTACCTTGCTGCAGGCGCTGTTCGCCCGTGGCATTACGCTGGTGGCCACCTCCAACATTCCGCCGGACGATTTGTATCGCAACGGCCTGCAGCGTGCGCGCTTCCTGCCGGCTATCGATCTTATCAACCAGTACTGCGACGTAATGAACGTCGACGCCGGCATCGACTACCGCCTGCGCACCTTAACGCAGGCGCACCTGTATCTGACGCCGCTCAATGAGCAGACGCGAGAAACCATGGACCGGATGTTCTTGAAATTGGCGGGCAAGGCCGGGGAAGAGGCGCCGGTATTGCAGATCAATCACCGGCCGCTGCAGGCAATACGCGCTGTGGACGGCGTGCTGGCGGTAGATTTCCATACCCTGTGCGAAGAAGCGCGCAGCCAGCTCGACTATATTGCTCTGTCGCGCCTGTACCACAGCGTGATGCTGTATAATGTACAGGTGATGGGCCCGCTGAAAGAGAACACCGCGCGCCGCTTCCTGGCGCTGGTGGACGAATTCTACGAGCGTCACGTCAAGCTGGTGATCGCCGCCGAGGCGTCGATGTTCGAGATCTACCAGGGGGAGCGGCTGAAGTTTGAGTACCAACGCTGCCTGTCGCGCCTGCAGGAGATGCAGAGCGAAGAGTATCTCAAGCTGCCGCATCTGCCCTGAAGGCCGCCGTTGGATCGCCGGTGGCGCGCGGCCGGCGATAAATTGATTTTCCATTCAAAAACCGTTCGATCTTTGCGAACGACTTCTCTATAATCTTGCGACCCCACGTTACAACAAAGTTTTTTTTCCCAAAAACTTTATAGTGCCGGCAATGGCTATTCGAAGGGGTAGGTTTGCTGGACTTGTATGGTCGTGTGAGCCTCAACTGTTTTCGAGCGTTTGGGTGTTCACCAACGTGTAACTAATTATTGGGTAAGCTTTCTAATGAAAACTTTTACAGCTAAACCAGAAACCGTAAAACGCGACTGGTACGTTGTTGATGCAGATGGTAAAACTTTAGGCCGTCTCGCTACTGAACTGGCTCGTCGCCTGCGCGGCAAGCATAAAGCGGAATACACCCCGCATGTGGATACCGGTGATTACATCATCGTTCTGAACGCAGAAAAAGTTGCTGTAACCGGCAACAAGCGTACTGACAAAGTGTACTATCACCACACCGGCCACATCGGTGGTATCAAGCAAGCGACCTTTGAAGAGATGATTGCCCGCCGTCCTGAGCGCGTGATTGAAATCGCGGTTAAAGGCATGCTGCCAAAGGGCCCGCTGGGTCGTGCTATGTTCCGTAAACTGAAAGTTTACGCGGGCACCGAGCACAATCACGCGGCACAGCAACCGCAAGTTCTGGACATTTAATCGGGATTAATGGCAATGGCTGAAAATCAATACTACGGCACTGGTCGCCGCAAAAGCTCCGCCGCTCGCGTCTTCATCAAGCCGGGCAACGGTAACATCGTTATCAACCAGCGCAGCCTGGAACAGTACTTCGGTCGCGAAACTGCCCGCATGGTAGTTCGTCAGCCGCTGGAACTGGTCGACATGGTTGGCAAACTGGATCTGTACATCACCGTTAAAGGTGGTGGTATCTCCGGTCAAGCTGGCGCTATCCGTCACGGTATCACCCGTGCACTGATGGAGTACGACGAGACTCTGCGTTCTGAACTGCGTAAAGCTGGCTTCGTCACTCGTGACGCTCGTCAGGTTGAACGTAAGAAAGTCGGCCTGCGTAAAGCACGTCGCCGTCCGCAGTTCTCCAAGCGTTAATTTCTACTGCTTCGGCAGTGCGATTTACGCAAAAAACCCGGTGCTTCACCGGGTTTTTTTATGCCTGAAATCCCCCATATCCCTACTAAAATCTGTGGTATATCAGACAATTCGATACGAAATCACCGCAGGGTCCCCACAAAACAAGCAAAATCTGGTAAACTATCATCCACTTTTGCGCCTGTTTGCCGTGCAGTTTACCTCCGAGGCCGGTTTTTATGACCCAGGTTGATTGCTAACTGCCGGTATGCGGCAAGATCACTCAGGATAGCAGCCTGGTAACCCGATAAATTTCAGGGTGCAGCAGGGCGACAACCGAACGCATCCCTGGAGCTTGGATTTCCAAGTAACCGGGGTGAGAGAGGGAAGCCAACACCGCTGCGGCATGAAAGAAGAAGGGAAGTTGGCTATTCGCAGTATTTTCTAGATAACTTGGAGGTTTTCATGGCTGTCGCTGCCAACAAACGTTCGGTAATGACGCTGTTTTCTGGCCCGACCGACATCTTTAGCCATCAAGTACGCATCGTACTGGCGGAGAAAGGTGTCAGCGTCGAGATCGAGCAGGTCGAGATGGACAACCTGCCGCAGGATCTTATTGACCTCAATCCTTACCAAACGGTGCCTACGCTGGTCGATCGCGAGCTGACCCTGTATGAGTCCCGCATCATCATGGAATATCTGGACGAGCGTTTCCCGCACCCGCCGCTGATGCCGGTTTACCCGGTCGCCCGTGGCGAGAGCCGTCTGATGATGCTGCGTATCGAGAAAAACTGGTACTCGCTGATGTACAAGATCGAGCAGAGCAGCGGCCAGGAAGCGGAATCCGCTCGTCGCCAACTGCGCGAAGAGCTGCTGGCGATCGCCCCGATCTTCGGCCAGACGCCGTACTTTATGAGCGAAGAGTTCAGCCTGGTGGATTGCTATCTGGCGCCGCTGCTGTGGCGTTTGCCGCAGTTGGGCATTGAACTGAGCGGCGCAGGCTCCAAAGAGCTGAAAGGCTATATGACCCGCGTGTTCGAACGCGACGCGTTCCTGGCCTCCCTGACCGAAGCCGAGCGCGAAATGCGCCTGCAGACCCGGGGCTAAGCATTATGGACATGTCTCAGATGACTCCGCGCCGTCCGTACCTGCTGCGGGCCTTCTATGACTGGCTGCTTGATAACCAGCTGACGCCGCACCTGGTGGTGGACGTCACGCGTCCTGACGTGCAGGTGCCGATGGAGTTCGCCCGCGACGGCCAGATTGTGCTGAACATTGCGCCGCGTGCGGTCGGGAATCTGGAGCTGGGCAACGAAGAAGTGCACTTCAATGCGCGCTTCGGCGGCGTGCCGCGTCAGGTTTCGGTGCCGATGGCCGCGGTGCTGGCTATCTATGCCCGTGAGAACGGCGCAGGCACCATGTTCGAACCGGAAGCCGCCTACGAGGCGGAAGGCACCTTTGAGGGGCTGGACAGTGAGACTTTCCCTTCGGAAAGCCTGATGTCGGTGATTGACGGCGACCGCCCGGATATCGGCGATGACCAGGATCCGGATGACGAGCCGCCCCAGCCGCCGCGCGGTGGCCGCCCGGCGCTGCGCGTGGTGAAATAAGCCTGCCGCAGCAAAATGAGAAGGTCCCGCATGCGGGACCTTTTTTATTGCCCCTACCCGGCGTATCAGCCTTTCAACGCCGCAATGCAGGCGTCGCGCGGCGCGCTGAGATCGCCGACGCGCACCATGGAGAGCGCGTGGGTGGCGCGCTGGCGGAAGCTGGTGATGGCGGTGTCGCCCTGAACCTCCGGCGGAGCGGTGCAGATGTCATTGATTGGCAGGTTGTTGCCCTTGTTGAGCGCATGCAGCACCGCCGCCGGGTTGTAGACCAGGGCTGAAGACAGGGCCGACTTTATGCCGGTGGTGAACCTGGCGTTGCCGCCGTTGGCCAGCTTGGGCGCCAGCGCAATCCAGCTGTCGTCGCCCAGCCTGATGCTGTCTTCCACCGCCTGCAGCTGGCCGGCCTTGGCTAACTGCGCCACCACCGGCGCGGCGCCGCGCGCTTCGATGTTGTAACCCACCTCCTGAGAATCCAGCGCTCGCGCTGAGGAAGCGAAACTGACGGCCAGCAAAGCGCCGGCCAGCAAGGAAATTGAGCATTTCATGTTGGCTATCCTTATCAAGATGTCAGGCGCCGCCGCGCTCCTGAGTGATGCTAACTGAATACTATAGCGCGTTGGCGAGGGGATGGCGGGGGAGGTTGTTACAAAGCGTGGCGGCTGGCGGAAAAACACAGGGCCCGGCATGCCGGGCCCTGTGGCGAGAGCGCTGGATTACACTTCCAGATAATTCATGATGCCGTCGGCGGCCTTGCGGCCTTCGGCGATCGCCGTTACCACCAGGTCCGAACCGCGCACCGCGTCACCGCCGGCGAAGATTTTCGGGTTGCTGGTTTGGAAAGCGTTGTCGGTGCTTTCCGGCGCCAGAATGCGGCCCTGTTTGTCGAGCTGCACGTCGTGCGCCGCCAGCCAGTCCATCCGGTGCGGGCGGAAACCGAACGCCATCACCACCGCATCGGCGTCGATCACATGTTCAGAGCCGGGCACCTGCTCGGCCACCTGGCGGCCGTTGGCGTCCGGCGCGCCCAGCTGAGTGCGCACCATTTTCACCCCGGCCACGCGGCCGGCGCCGTTCAGTTCAATGCTCAGCGGCTGCAGGTTGAATTTGAACTCTACCCCTTCCTCGCGAGCGTTTTTCACTTCGCGCTTGGAGCCCGGCATGTTGGCTTCGTCGCGGCGGTAGGCGCAGGTCACCTCGGTGGCCCCCTGGCGGATCGAGGTGCGCACGCAGTCCATCGCGGTGTCGCCCCCGCCCAGCACCAGCACGCGCTTGCCTTCCATGCTGACGTACGGCTCATGCTGCTCGGCCTCATAGCCCATCAGCTGCTTGGTGTTGGCGATCAGGAACGGCAGCGCGTCGTAAACGCCCGGCGCCTCTTCGTTCTCAAGGCCACCGCGCATCGACTGATAGGTGCCGACGCCCAGGAACACCGCATCGAACTCGTTCAGCAGCGTTTCCATGCTGACGTCTTTGCCCACTTCGGTATTCAGCTGGAACTCGATGCCCATCTCGCTGAAGATGCCGCGGCGTTTGATCATCACCTCTTTTTCCAGCTTGAAGGCCGGGATGCCGAAGGTCAGCAGGCCGCCGATCTCCGGATGACGATCGTATACCACCGCTTTCACGCCGTTGCGGGTCAGCACGTCGGCGCAGGCCAAACCTGCCGGGCCGGCGCCGATGACCGCTACGCGCTTGCCGGTCGGCTGCACGTGGGACATGTCCGGTTTCCAACCCATTTCGATCGCTTTATCGCTGATATAACGCTCGATGTTGCCGATGGTCACCGCGCCGAACTCATCGTTCAACGTGCAGGAACCTTCGCACAGGCGGTCCTGCGGGCAAACGCGGCCGCATACTTCCGGCAGGCTGTTGGTCTGGTGCGCCAGATCCGCCGCCTCCATGATGCGGCCTTCGTTCGCCAGCTTCAGCCAGTTCGGGATGTAGTTGTGAACCGGGCATTTCCATTCGCAATAAGGGTTGCCGCAGGACAAACAGCGGTCGGCCTGCGCTTTCGCCTGGGTTTCCGAAAAGGGTTCGTAGATCTCTACGAACTCAATTTTACGGATCTTCAGCGGTTTTTTTGGCGGATCAACGCGCTGCAGGTCGATAAATTGATAAACATTCTGACTCATTGATGACCTACCTCTTACTGCGCCTGAACCCGCAGCTCGGCTGCGGAACGACTACGGTGACCCAACAATGCTTTGACATCGCTGGACTTCGGCTTGACCAGGGCGAACTTCGGCGCCCATTCAGGCCAGTTGGCCAGGATCTCTTCCGCACGCGACGAGCCGGTGGCCTGCACGTGCTCGGTGATCAGGCCGCGCAGGTGTTCTTCGTGGATCGCCAGTTGATCGACGTCCAGCACTTCCACCAGCTCCGGGTTCACGCGTTTGCGGAACTCGCCGTCTTCATCCAGCACGTAGGCGAAACCGCCGGTCATGCCCGCGCCAAAGTTGATGCCGGTTTTGCCCAACACGCAGACGATGCCGCCGGTCATGTATTCACAACCGTTGTCGCCGATGCCTTCCACCACGGTGATGGCGCCGGAGTTGCGCACCGCGAAGCGTTCACCGGCGCGGCCTGCGGCGAACAGCTTGCCGCCGGTGGCGCCATACAGGCAGGTGTTGCCGATGATGCTGGCCTCATGGCTGCGGAATGCGGAGCCGATTGGCGGGCGCACCGCGATGCTGCCGCCGGCCATGCCCTTGCCGACATAGTCGTTGGCGTCGCCGGTCAGGGTCAGCTCAACGCCGCCGGCGTTCCACACGCCAAAGCTCTGCCCGGCGGTGCCGGAGAAGTGCGCCTTGATAGGATCGGCCGCCATGCCCTGATCGCCATGCACGGTGGCGATAGCGCCGGACAACATGGCGCCCACCGAGCGGTCGGTGTTGCGGATATCGAAGTAGAAGGTTTTGCTGTGCTTCGCTTCGATATGCGGTTCCGCCTGCGCCAGCAGCTCTTTGTTCAGCAGGCCCTTGTCGAACGGCGGGTTGCTGCCTTCGGTGCAGTACAGCGCCTTGCCCGGATGCGGGGTGGCGGTTTTCAGCAGCGGCGACAGATCCAGCTTGTTCTGCTTGGCGGAAATGCCGTCCAGCTCGGTCAGGAACTCGGTGCGGCCAATCAGGTCAACCAGCTGGCTGACGCCCAGCTGCGCCATGATTTCGCGGGTTTCGCGCGCGATGAACTGGAAGTAGTTGGTCACGCGCTCCGGCAGGCCGTGGTAGTGGTCGCGGCGCAGTTTGTCGTCCTGGGTCGCTACGCCGGTGGCGCAGTTGTTCAGGTGGCAAATGCGCAGATATTTACAACCCAGCGCCACCATTGGGCCGGTGCCGAAGCCGAAGCTTTCCGCGCCGAGGATCGCCGCTTTGACGATATCCACGCCGGTTTTCAGGCCGCCGTCCACCTGCAGGCGGATTTTATGGCGCAGGCCGTTGGCCACCAGCGCCTGCTGGGTTTCCACCAGGCCGAGTTCCCACGGGCAGCCGGCGTATTTCACCGAAGACAGCGGGCTGGCGCCGGTGCCGCCGTCGTAGCCGGCAATGGTGATCAGATCGGCATAGGCTTTCGCCACGCCGGTGGCGATGGTGCCGACGCCCGGTTCGGAAACCAGTTTCACCGAGATCACCGCCTTCGGGTTGACCTGCTTCAGATCGAAGATCAACTGCGCCAGGTCTTCAATCGAATAGATATCGTGGTGCGGCGGCGGGGAGATCAGGGTCACGCCCGGCACCGAGTAACGCAGCTTGGCGATATAAGGGGTCACTTTATCACCCGGCAGCTGGCCGCCTTCGCCCGGCTTGGCGCCCTGCGCCACTTTAATCTGGATGACGTCGGCGTTGATCAGGTAGGCCGGGGTCACGCCAAAGCGGCCGGAGGCCACCTGCTTGATGCGCGACACTTTGTTGGTGCCGTAACGCGCCGGGTCTTCGCCGCCTTCGCCGGAGTTGGAGAAGCCGCCGAGGCTGTTCATGGCGATAGCCAGCGACTCGTGCGCTTCCGGGCTCAGGGCACCGATCGACATCGCCGCGGTGTCGAAGCGTTTGAACAGCGATTCCGCCGGTTCAACCTGATCGACCGGGATCGGCGCGCCCTGCGGCGTGATGGCCAGCAGGTCGCGCAGCATGGCGACCGGGCGTTCGTTCACCAGCTTGGCGTAAGCCTGGTAGTCGCCGTAATCGCCGCTGTGCACCGCTTTTTGCAGCGTGCTGACCACGTCCGGGTTGTAGGCGTGGTATTCGCCGCCGTGTACAAACTTCAACAGGCCGCCCTGTTCCAACGGTTTGCGTTTCAGCCAGGCGCGTTTGGACAGGTTTTGCAGATCCTGCTGGAAGTCGCTGAAGCTGGCGCCGCCGATGCGGCTGACCACGCCCTGGAAGCACAGGTCGCACAGGGAGCGATGCAGGCCGACCGCTTCAAACAGCTTGGCGCAGCGGTAGGAGGCGATGGTCGAGATGCCCATTTTGGACATGATCTTGTACAGGCCTTTGTTGATGCCGTTGCGGTAGTTCAGCATCACGTCGCGGTACTGTTTGTCGATCGCCTGGCTGTCGACCAGCTTGGCCAGCGTTTCATAGGCCAGGTACGGATAGACGGCGGTGGCGCCGAAGCCGAGCAGCACGGCGAAGTGGTGCGGGTCACGGGCGCTGGCGGTTTCTACGATGATGTTGGCGTCGCAACGCAGATTCTGTTCCACCAGGCGGGTTTGCACCGCACCCACCGCCATCGGTGCCGGTACCGGCAAGCGGTTCGGCGCAATGGCGCGATCGGAGAGCACCAGCAGCACTGCGCCGTCGCGGGCTTTTTGTTCCGCCTCGTCGCACAAGGCGTGGATCTTCTGCTCCAGATCCTGCTCGGCCGGATCGAAGGTCAGATCGAGCGTTTCGGCGCGGTAGTATTCGCCTTCCAGCGTGGTGAGCTGCTGGAAGTCGGAGTACAGCAGGATCGGCGATTTAAAGCTCAGGCGATGCGCCTGGCCCTCGGCTTCGCAAAACACGTTCATTTCGCGGCCGATATTGGTGCCCAGCGACATCACGTGCGCTTCGCGCAGCGGATCGATCGGCGGGTTGGTCACCTGCGCGAACTGCTGGCGGAAATAGTCATAGACGATGCGCGGGCGGCTGGAGAGCACGGCGAACGGAGTATCGTCACCCATGGAGCCGGTGGCTTCCTGGCCGATTTCACCCAGCACGCGCAGCACCTGATCCAGCTCTTCGCTGCTGTAGCCGAACTGCTTCTGGTAGGTTTCGAGCTGTGCGTCGTCCAGTTCGCGGCTGCCTACCCGATCGTCCGGCAGGTCTTCGAACGGCACCAGGCGCTTGACGTTCTTTTCCATCCACTCTTTATACGGGTGGCGGCTTTTCAGATCGTTGTCGGTTTCCGCCGAATGCAGGATACGGCCGCTGCGGGTGTCGATCACCATCAGCTCGCCGGGGCCGACGCGGCCTTTTTCCACCACTTCGTCCGGCTGGTAATCCCAAATGCCGACTTCAGAGGCGCAGGTGATCAGCTTGTCTTTGGTTATCACATAGCGCGCCGGGCGCAGGCCGTTGCGGTCGAGGTTACAGGCGGCGTAGCGGCCGTCGGACATCACGATGCCGGCCGGGCCGTCCCACGGCTCCATGTGCATCGAGTTGAAATCGAAGAAGGCGCGCAGATCGGTGTCCATGTCCGGGTTGTTCTGCCAGGCCGGCGGCACCAGCAGGCGCATGGCGCGGATCAGGTCCATACCGCCCGCCAGCAGCAGCTCCAGCATGTTGTCCAGCGAGCTGGAGTCGGAACCGGTTTCGTTGACGAACGGCGCGGCGGCCTGCAGATCCGGGATCAGCGGCGTCTGGAATTTATAGGTACGGGCGCGGGCCCATTGGCGGTTGCCGGTGATGGTGTTGATTTCACCGTTGTGCGCCAGATAACGGAACGGCTGCGCCAGCGGCCAGCGCGGCACGGTGTTGGTGGAGAAGCGCTGGTGGAACAGGCAGATGGCCGATTCCAGACGCAGGTCCGCCAGGTCGAGATAAAAGCGCGGCAGATCCGCAGGCATGCACAGGCCTTTATAGATCGTCACCAGGTTGGAGAAGCTGCAGACGTAGAAGCTGTCGTCCTGGACGCGTTTCTCGATACGGCGGCGCGCCACGAACAGGCGGCGTTCCATATCGCGCGGGCGCCAGCCGGCCGGGGCGTTAACGAAAATTTGTTCGATGCGCGGCAGGGAAGAGAGTGCGATCTCACCCAGCACGTCCGGGTTGGTCGGCACTTCACGCCAGCCGACGATCGACAGCGTTTCGTTTTGCAGCTCTTCTTCTACAATGCGGCGGCTGGCGCGAGCTTCCTCTTCATTCTGGCTGAGGAACATCATGCCAACGGCGTAGTTCTTGGCTAAACGCCAGCCGCGCTCTTCCGCCACCATGCGGAAAAAGCGATCGGGTTTTTGCAGTAACAGGCCGCAACCGTCACCGGTCTTGCCGTCGGCAAGAATGGCGCCACGGTGCTGCATGCGGGCTAGCGCGTGAATGGCGGTGCGCACCACCTTGTGGCTAGGTTCGCCTTCTATGTGGGCGATCAGGCCGAAACCACAGTTGTCCCTCTCATGGGATTTATCGTACAACATATCAGTGAACCTCCCCAGGCTCTGCGTGACTCTCACAACCTACTTACGAGGGGGCTTCCCAACTTCAGGCAGAAGTCCGATCGGCAAGTTAACCCCGCCAATCTGCTTTTCCGCCCTCCGTTAATGGCCTCTCGTGACGGTTCTCACAAGTGGTATATGACTTGTTTTAAGAGGGAGTCTTAAATTACTGCATAAATATGACGAGACGTTTGCCCGTCCAGAAAGCTTCCAGCGGACTTCCAACTTAGCGAGAAAGAATACGCAGGTCAAATATGGGCTTAAGGGAGATTTTTATTGAATTAACAGGGGTTATTTATTTGATAATTAATGTTTTTTACGTGAATTTACGCATGCGGTGAGAAGCGCCGGGCCCGGAAGAAATGTGAGCTGTCTCACTATAGTGCAACCGTTGAATCTCTGCACCATGCTAGTGCGGGTGGGAATGTCAGAGTTTTATTCTATTAAATATATGTTTGTTGACGTTTGTAACTATTTTTCATCGCATTGTCATACAGGCGTTAACGGTTGCGCGAGAATTAGAAAAATTCATCGCGGCCCTGGTGATTTTATTTGCATTTATAATGAATAGTTATGCCTGGTGGCGCCTTGCGGGGAAGGCGTTGATCTCTGTCATCGCGGGAAAAGCCGTTTCTTATTAGCATCACGGGCTTTGAACACAGAGAACATCAAGATTATGCAGTTGCCGCAATTAGTCAATATGTTTGGCGCCGATCTCCAGCGGCGCTATGGCGAAAAGATCCATAAGCTCGGCCTGCACGGCGAACAGCCGGCGCTGGCACCATTATGGTGCGAGAACCGCTGGAGCGGCATGCAGGCAGTAGGCGGCTATCTGCGGCATCATGGCGGGCAGGGCAGCGCGCTGGAGGAAAAGTTGCGCTATCGGCCCTGAACCCCGCGTTGATTTGCAATCTTTGCCACACTTCGACGTTTGCCGCCTTATCTCACCGGTGTTTTACGGTATGATTCAAAAGATTGTGTCTGATGGGAGCCGCTATGAAGCAAATCCGGGTATTAGCCCAGTACTACGTTGATTTAATGGTGAAACTGGGGCTGGTGCGTTTCTCGCTGCTGCTGGCTTCGGCGCTGGTGGTGCTGGCGATGGTGGTGCAGATGGCGGTGACCATGCTGCTGCGCGGCGAAGTGGAAAGCATCGACGTGGTGCGCTCGATCTTCTTCGGCCTGCTGATCACTCCCTGGGCGGTTTACTTTCTGTCGGTGGTGGTCGAACAGCTGGAGGAGTCGCGGCAGCGGCTGGCGCGGCTGGTGGACAAACTGGAAGAGATGCGCCACCGTGACCTGGAATTGAACCAGCAACTCAAGAACAACATCAGCCAACTGAACCAGGAGATAGCCGACCGCATCAAAGCGGAAGAAGAGCGTCTGCAGGTGATGGAAAAGCTGACGGAAGAAATGGAACAGCGCGAGCTGGCGCAAATTGAGCTGGGCCAACAGTCGGCGCTGCTGCGTTCCTTCCTCGATGCCTCGCCGGATCTGGTGTACTACCGCAACGAAGACAAAGAATTTTCCGGCTGCAACCGGGCGATGGAACTGCTGACCGGCAAAAGCGAAAAGCAGCTGATCGGCCTGACGCCGTACGACGTTTACGGCCAGGAGATCGCCGAGAAGGTGATCGAGACCGACGAAAAAGTGTTCCGCCACAACGTTTCGCTAACCTACGAGCAGTGGCTGGTCTATCCGGACGGCCGCAAGGCCTGTTTCGAACTGCGCAAAGTGCCGTTTTATGATCGGGTGGGCAAGCGCCACGGGCTGATGGGCTTCGGGCGCGATATAACCGAGCGTAAGCGCTACCAGGACGCGCTGGAGAACGCCAGCAGGGACAAGACCACCTTCATCTCAACGATCAGCCACGAGCTGCGTACGCCGCTTAACGGCATCGTTGGCCTCAGCCGTATCCTGCTCGATACCGAACTGAACGACGAACAGCTGAAATACCTGAAAACCATTCACGTCAGCGCCATCACTCTCGGCAACATCTTCAACGACATTATTGAAATGGACAAGCTCGAGCGGCGCAAGGTGCAGCTGGATAACCAACCGGTGGATTTCACCGGCTTCCTGGCGGACCTGGAGAACCTCTCCGGCCTGCTGGCCCAGCCGAAGGGGCTGCAGTTCGTTCTGGAGCCGCAGCTGCCGCTGCCGCAGCAGATCATCACCGACGGCACGCGCCTGCGGCAGATCCTGTGGAACCTGATCGGCAACGCGGTGAAGTTCACCCAGCAAGGGCAGATTGTCGTGCGGGTGCGGCGCGAGGCGCAGGAAAAACTGATGTTCGAGGTGGAAGACTCGGGCATGGGCATTCCGCAGGACGAGCAGGACAAGATTTTCGCCATGTATTATCAGGTGAAGGATCAGCACGGCGGCCGCCCGGCGACCGGTACCGGCATCGGGCTGGCGGTGTCCAAACGGCTGGCGCAGAGCATGGGCGGCGACATCAGCGTGCACAGCGTGCAGGGGCAGGGATCTTGCTTCACGCTGACCATCAAGGCGCCGGCGGTGCAGGAAGCCGTCAGCGAAGCGCGGACCGAGGAAGAGCTGCCGTTGCCGGCGCTGCATATCCTGCTGGTGGAGGATATCGAGCTGAACGTGATCGTGGCGCGTTCGGTGTTGGAAAAACTGGGCAACAGCGTGGAGGTGGCGATGAACGGCCACGACGCGCTGGCGATGTTCGATCCGGACGAGTTCGATCTGGTATTGCTGGATATCCAGCTGCCGGACATGACCGGGCTGGATATCGCCCGCGAGCTGCGCGAACGCTATGCCGGGCAGGCGTTGCCGCCGCTGGTGGCCCTGACCGCCAACGTGCTGAAAGACAAAAAAGAGTATCTCGATGCGGGCATGGACGATGTGCTGAGCAAGCCGCTGTCGGTGCCGGCGTTGACCCGGGTCATCAAGCATTATTGGGATCATCAACCTTCTCACACCTTAAAGAAAACGGAGCACAAGGCGATGCAGATTAATGAGTCGTTACTCGATACCGCAATGTTGGAACAGTATATGGATTTGGTCGGGCCGCAGCTGATCCACCAAAGCCTGGAGATGTTCGAGCAAATGATGCCGGGCTATCTGGCGGTGCTGGATTCCAACATGACGGCGCGCGATCAGCAAGGCATCACCGAGGAAGGGCACAAGATCAAGGGCGCCGCCGGCTCGGTCGGCCTGCGCCATCTGCAGCAGCTCGCACAGCAAATTCAGACCCCGACGCTGCCGGCGTGGTGGGATAACGTGCAGGACTGGGTGGATGAGCTGAAACAGGAATGGCGGAACGACGTGCAGGTACTGCGTGCGTGGGTGGAGAACGCTGAAAAAAAATGACCCCGACCTAAGCCGGGGTGCGCGAATATTGCGCCAACACCAGGGAAATTGTGAACCTGCGTATTGGTTTCAGTGTTCTGGTCGAGCAGGTTGTCGTGAATTCCTAAACATCATACAGCCAACAACATAGCAAATGTAAGCGCTCTTGTTAGAAGATTCATTAAAATGTGTGATGTAGATTAGTGTTTGTCAACTCCGAGCACGAACCAGTTGACAGTAGCGATAGGAGTAAGGTCGATGAAAAAGGTAGGTGTCGTGCTCAGCGGCTGCGGGGTTTACGACGGTACGGAGATCCATGAAGCGGTGTTGACGCTGCTGGCGCTGGACCGCGCCGGCGCACAGGCGGTGTGCTTTGCCCCTGATAAACCTCAACTTCATGTTATTAATCACTTATCTGGCGACGAAATGCCGGAGCGGCGCAACATTTTACTGGAGTCTGCACGCATTGCCAGAGGGAATATTCAGCCGCTGGCACTGGCGGATGCCGCTCAGTTGGACGCGCTGATCGTTCCCGGCGGCTTTGGCGCGGCCAAGAACCTCAGCAACTTTGCCGCCGCCGGCGCTGAATGTCAGGTGGATGAAGATTTGGTTAAGCTAACGCGACAAATGTATAAGGCGAATAAACCAATTGGCCTGATGTGCATCGCACCGGCGCTGTTGCCGAGGCTGCTGGACCAACGGGTGCGGCTGACCATCGGCAACGATCCGGATCTGGGGGAGGTGATTGACGCCATGGGCGGTGAGCCGGTGATTTGCCCGGTGGACGATATCGTGGTGGATAGCGAGCATAACCTGGTGACAACCCCGGCCTATATGCTGGCGCAGTCGATCGCCGAAGCCGCTGGCGGCATCGACAAGCTGGTCGCGCGGGTGCTGGATCTGGCCGAATGAGCAAATCTGGCGGCAAATCGCTGCTTGGCCGACCGTGGTTTTGGCTGAAGCGCGGCGTCGTTGCGCTGGTTGGTCTGTGGCTGTTGGGTATTCTGGCCTTCGCATTTTTGCCGGTGCCGTTTTCCGCCGTGATGGTCGAGCGCCAGCTCAGCGCCTGGCTGAGCGGGGATTTCGCTTACGTCGCCCATTCCGACTGGGTGGCGATGGACGACATCTCGCCGCAGATGGCGCTGGCGGTGATGGCGGCGGAAGACCAAAAATTCCCCGAGCACTGGGGGTTTGACGTGGCGGCGATCGAAAAGGCGCTCAGCCACAACGAAAAACGCCCGACGCGCATCCGCGGCGCTTCCACGCTGTCGCAGCAAACCGCCAAGAACCTGTTTTTGTGGGACGGGCGCAGCTGGCTGCGCAAAGGGCTGGAGGCCGGGCTGACGTCGGGCATCGAGCTGGCGTGGACCAAGCGGCGCATTCTCACGGTATATCTGAACATCGTGGAGTTTGGTGACGGGGTATTCGGCGTGGAAGAGGCTTCACGGCGATTCTTCAACAAGCCGGCCAAACGCCTCACCGCCTCCGAGGCGGCGTTGCTGGCGGCGGTGCTGCCGAACCCGCACCGTTTCAAAGCCAACGCGCCATCCGGTTACGTGATTCAGCGTCAGCAATGGATCATGCGCCAGATGCGCCAGCTGGGCGGGGAAGATTTTCTGCGTGCGAACAAACTGAATTAACCGGCCGGGGCGGCATGCGCCCCGGCCCGGCGCTTACTTCACGTAGGTAAAGGCGGTAGTGACGTGTTTCACGCCGCTGACCTGGCTGGCTATCTGCGCGGCAGATTGGCCTTCCTGTTGCGTTACCAGACCCAGCAGGAACACTTCGCCATTCTCGGTAGTCACCTTCACGTTGGACGATTTCACCGTATCGCTGGTAAGCAGCTGCGAACGCACCTTGGTGGTGATCCAGGTATCGGAAGAGGCGGTGCCCAGGCTGACCGGCGTCCCCTGGCGGATCTCGTTATACACTTCCGTGGTGCCTTCCACGCCCATGGCGATCTGTTTGGCGCGGCTGGTCAGATCGGCGTTCGGCGACTGGCCGGTCAGCAACACTTTACCCTGATAGGCGGTTGCGACCACCCGGGCGTCTTTTTTCAACTGCTGATCTTTGCTCATGGCGTTTTCAACCCGGGCTTCCAGCGTGCCGTCGTCCACCTGAGTGCCTACGCTGCGCGGGTCGGTGGCGGTTTTGGTGGCGACGGCCGCGCTGCCGACCACCACGCCGGCGATACAGCCTTGTAACAGCAGGGCGCTGAACAGCACTGCAAATGTGGCTTTTAGCTTCATCTCAGTTCCTTAATCGTCCTGGTGGGGAAACAATGTGTTATCTATCAAGTCGCACAGGCAGTTTACGGTCAACATGTGCATTTCCTGAATGCGTGCGCTGCGGTGCGAGGGAATACGGATCTCGACATCCTGTTGGCCGAGCAAACCGGCCAGCTCCCCGCCGTCGTAGCCGGTGAGCGCCACAATCGTCATATCGCGTGTGACCGCCGCTTCGACCGCTTTCACAATATCACGGCTGTTGCCGCGAGTGGAAATCGCCAGCAAAACGTCGCCGGTGTGGCCGAGCGCGCGCACCTGCTTGGCGTAAACCTCATCGTGCAGCCGATCGTTGCTGATGGCGGTCAGCACCACGTTGTCGGCGTTAAGGGCAATGGCCGGCAGGCTGGGGCGTTCGGTTTCAAAGCGATTGATCATGCTGGCGGCGAAATGCTGCGCGTTGGCCGCCGACGTGCCGTTGCCGCAGCACAGGATCTTGTTACCGTTGAGTAAGGATTGAACCAGCGTCATCGCCGCGCGTGAGATGGCGTCCGGCAGTGCCTCCGCCGCCGCGATCTGGGTTTGGATGCTTTCGGTAAAACAGGCTTTAATTCTATCCAGCACGTTGTATTAATCCACTAAGTCAAAGGGCCGGTCTGCACCGGTAAACCAGGGTTAATCCGCATTGAAGGCGTTGGGTATCCATTCTAACCGGCTACCGGTAATGGCCAAAACATCAAAACGGCAAGGCGATGTGTCGAAGCTGGCGCCACGGCCGGCCAGCCAGACGGCGGCGGCGTGCAGCAGCCGCTGTTGTTTGCGGTGGGTGACGCTGGCGGCCGCGCCGCCGAAGGCGTCGTTGCGGCGGTAACGCACTTCGACGAACACCCAGGTGCGGCCATCGCGCATGATCAGATCGAGCTCGCCGCCATACAGCGCGACGTTGGCCGCGCAAAAGGTAAGCCCGGCGCGTTCCAGATGGCGGCGGGCCAATAACTCATAGCCCGCCCCCGTGGCGCGTCGATTCAAGAGACGGGAACAACCCGGCCCTGACGGTACTGCAGCCAAGGCAGCTTGCGGTTGATCACGCAGCTTGGAGACGCGGTGAGCAGGCCGGTGGTGCCGGAGACCTGGAAGCCGGGCAGCTGGCGCATTTCAGCAAAGTGATTGGCCAATGTCCAGGCGTCCATCCCCATGGCGTACAGGCGCACCAGCGAGTAGTCGCTGCGGAAACGGGAGCTGGCCTGCTGCAACAGCTGCGGATTGGCGCCGGCCAGCAGCGGGATATCGCTGAACTGCAGGCCTTCCATTTCCAGGCGGAAGTCCGGGCCGGCGCCGGCCTGGTAGCTGCGCGAGCTGGCGTACATCGCCGGCTTGCCGCGCGAGTTGGTGGCCATGTCGATCATCGGCTTGATCAGCGTCAGCTGGGATTGGGTGGCGACGATATACACCGCGTCGACGCTGCCGCCGGCGGCGGCAGGCACATCGCTCGGCGGCGCTGGAATGGTCAGCCCGGCGATGGTTACGCTCTGCGGCGCTGGCGCTGCGGAGATCGGCGTGCCGGTCATGCGAATGCCGCCGCTGTTCACCATCTGGCGCAGTTCACCGGCGGAGCCGATGTCCTGACGCAGCACGGTCTGGCCGCCCAGCTTCTGCCATTCCTGATTGAAGGCTCTGGCTACGCGATCGCCGAGGGCGCCGCGCGGCGCCAACAGCAGCGGCTGGCGCTGCTGTTGATCCCAGATATGGCGAGCGGCGTCGCGCGCTTCATCTTCCGGCGACAGGGCGAAGTAACAGATGTTCGGGCTATCTTTCGGCGTTTCCGGCTGGTTGAGCGCCAGCACGTTCAGCGTGGTGGTGCTGCCGGCCAGTTGGTCGACGTTTTCTTTCAACAACGGGCCGACCACCAGGGTGGCGCCGTCCTGCTGAGCCTGAGTCAGCAGCGCGGCCAGCGGCTGGCTGGTGGTGTCGTATACCTTGATTTGCGCGTTGGCTGCCTGCGGCGGCGTGATTGGCGCGCCAGGCTGCGTGGCGGGCTGCGCTGCGGTGACGGCGGCCTGATCTGCCGGCGGCGCCGAGGTGCTTACCGCGCCGTTGGCGTTAGGGTCCGCTGAAACGGCAGCCGGCTGGTTCGCCGGCGCGGTTTGATCCGGATTATTGGTGGGTTGCTGCGGAGCCGGTGCGGGTACGGCGCCGCCATTCTTCGCGGCCTCGAAACCTTGCTGGATAGCGTCGGCGAACACCTTCGCCTGGCCGTTAAGCGGCAACAGCAGGGCGATTTTCGAGGTGGAGGCCTGGGTGAAGTTCAGCACCTGATTCAGTCGGGCGGGCAGCGTTTTGGCCGCCGGGTTTTGCGGATAGCGATTCTGCCAGTCCTTGATGCCGGCTTTCAGCAGATCCGGATCCTGCTTGTTCTCCTGATAGACGCGCAGCAGATCCAGCCAGCCTTGCAGCACATTCTCGTTGGCGTTGATAACCAGGCTGCTCATGTCCTGCGGCGTCAGCTGCAGCAGCGCCTGCCAGGTCTGGTCCAGATTGGCCTGGTGCGCCTTGCCGGTCAGCAGCGGTTCCTGCGCGATATAGGCGCGGATCAGCGGCAGGGAGGCTTTGCCTTCGTTGGCGCTGATTTGCGCCTGGTAATAACGCACCCGCTGGTTGGCCGACAGCGAGCCGCTGTCGAGATGGCTCAGGGTGCTGCGGGCGCTGACGTAGCTCTTGTTGGCCACCTGCAGTTCGGCGGTCAGCAACTGGCTTTCCGCCTGCTGCGCGCCGTTGAGGTTTTTCGGCAGCTGCTTCAACTGCTCACCGGCCTGCGGCAGCTTCCCTTCGCGCAACAGTGCGCGAATAGCAAGTAATTGCCAGTCAGCCTTGTTATCATCGCTGCTTTGCTGCAGCTGCTGCAGATAGTAGTCGGAGCTGGCGCTCGCTTCGTCCTGTATATTGGCGGGCGGCGTTTGCGGGGCCCGACTTGGACAGCCTGCCAGGAAAAGGGCGGCCGCGATGACAGCGGTAAGTCGGACAGGCTTGGAACGTCCTGCTTTGGTACGAACGAATGTTGAGGAAAGCATACTGTATCCAGTGATGTTTTTTTCAAGATGCTCAATATTAAATCGGCAACCCGGATGAAACAATGAATCAACACCAACAATCAGTCATTTCTGCATCAACGCTGTATGTGGTGCCCACTCCAATCGGCAACCTGGGCGATATTACCCACCGCGCGTTAGAGGTACTGAAAAGCGTTGATCTGATTGCGGCGGAAGACACGCGCCATACCGGTTTGCTGCTGCAACATTTTGCGATTAGCGCGCGATTGTTTGCGCTGCATGACCATAACGAACAACAAAAGGCCGATCAACTGCTGGCGAAGCTGCAGGAAGGCCAGAGCATCGCGCTGGTTTCCGACGCCGGCACACCGCTGATCAACGATCCCGGTTACCACCTGGTGCGCCGCTGTCGGGAAGCCGGCATCCGCGTGGTGCCGCTGCCGGGCGCCTGTGCGGCGACCACCGCGCTTTGCGCCGCCGGGGTAGCCTCAGACCGCTTCTGTTATGAAGGGTTCCTGCCGGCGAAAACCAAGGGGCGCAAGGATACGCTGATGGCGCTGGCAGAGGAACCGCGCACGCTGATTTTCTACGAATCAACCCACCGCCTGCTGGAAAGTTTGCAGGACATGGTCACCGTCTGGGGGCCGCAACGCTACGTGGTGCTGGCGCGCGAGCTGACCAAAACCTGGGAGTCTATCCACGGCGCGCCGGTGGGCGAGCTGCTGGCCTGGGTGCAGGAAGACGAAGTGCGGCGCCGTGGCGAAATGGTACTGATCGTCGAAGGCCACAAAGCGCAAGAGGATGAACTGCCGCTCGAGGCGCTGCGCACCCTGGCGCTGCTGCAAAAAGAGCTGCCGCTGAAAAAGGCGGCGGCGCTGGCGGCGGAGATCCACGGCGTGAAGAAAAATGCGCTGTACAAGCACGCGTTAGAGCAACAACAGCAGTAAAGCGGTTGACCTGCCGCGAAGGCAACGCTACTATCCGCGCCGGAGTTGACCAGACAGTCGCCGCTTCATTGCCGTCCTCTTCGGGGAGACAGATGGAGGGGAGGAAAGTCCGGGCTCCATAGGGCAGGGTGCCAGGTAACGCCTGGGAGGCGCAAGCCTACGACTAGTGCAACAGAGAGCAAACCGCCGATGGCCCGCGCAAGCGGGATCAGGTAAGGGTGAAAGGGTGCGGTAAGAGCGCACCGCGCGGCTGGCAACAGTTCGTGGCACGGTAAACTCCACCCGGAGCAAGGCCAAATAGGGGTTCACATGGTACGGCCCGTACTGAACCCGGGTAGGCTGCTTGAGCCAGTGAGCGATTGCTGGCCTAGAGGAATGACTGTCCACGACAGAACCCGGCTTACCGGTCAACTCCCTCTATAAAGAAAACCCCGCGTAACATATGTTGCGCGGGGTTTTTCGTTTTAGGCCGCGCTTACACCGGCAGATCGATCAGCAGCGCGCGCAGCGGGGTTTCGGCGCGCACCGTCAGGCGGTTTTCTTCATGGATAAAAGCGCCGTCGCCGCAGGTCAGGCGCTGTTCGTCGTGGCGTTCGCCATTGGCGGCGACGGTGCCGTGAATCGACTGCAGGTAGGCGCGCGGCCCGTTCAGCGTAAAGGTCTGCTGCTCACCCGGCTGCAGATCCAGATGGTGGATCCACACCTGCTGGCGCAGCTGCAGGCTGCCCCGCTCGCCGTCCGGCGAAGCCAGCAGCAGGCTGCCTTCCGCCGGCAACCTCAGGCGCTGTACGCGCTCGTTGTTGCGTTCCGGGCAGGCGTCCAGCCACAGCTGCAGGCGGGTCAGCGGCGTATCGCCGCTGATGTTCTGCTCGCTGTAACTCAGCCCTTGCTGGGTCGCCAACAGCAGCGCTTCGCCGGCCTTGGCAAGCACGCGGTTGCCGTCGCTGTCGCGGTATTCGGCTTCCCCCTGCAGGATCAGGTTCAGGATATCCACGTTAGGGTAGGTGCGCGGCTGGAACGACGCGCCTGGCGCCAGCACCTCCTGATTCAGCACCCGCAGCGAGGCGTAGCCCATCAGCTTGGGATCGAAGTAGTGGCCAAAGGAAAAGGTGTAGCGAGCCTGCAGCCAACCAAAGTCAGCTTGCCCGCATTGTTTTGCTGTTCTGCATGTAATCATGGCAATCGGCTCTCTAAATTTATTCTTCCCTTCATCTTCTGGTTGGGTCGGTCTCGGCCGCCGCCAGAAATCTATTGGGTATATTAAGATGGTAAGCATCTGGACGCCGGATTGTTAGCCAGTTAATCTGGTCGGCATATTCAAATTTCCTGACAGAGGGATTCGATGGCCAGAGATCGGGCGTTAACGCTTGAGGCGTTAAGGGTTATGGATGCGATCGACCGACGCGGCAGCTTTGCTGCGGCAGCCGATGAGCTGGGCCGCGTGCCTTCGGCGCTCAGCTACACCATGCAAAAATTGGAAGAAGAATTGGACGTGGTGCTGTTCGACCGTTCCGGCCACCGCACCAAGTTCACCAACGTGGGGCGTATGCTGCTGGAGCGCGGCCGGGTGCTGCTGGAGGCGGCGGACAAGCTGACCACCGACGCCGAGGCGCTGGCGCGCGGCTGGGAAACTCACCTGACCATCGTCAGCGAAGCGCTGTCGCCGCCGAGTAAACTCTTCCCGCTGATCGACAAACTGGCGCTGAAGGCCAACACCCAGGTGTCGATCTTCACCGAAGTGCTGGCCGGCGCCTGGGAGCGGCTGGAGCAGGGGCGGGCCGACATCGTGATCGCCCCTGACATGCACTTTCGCGCCTCCTCGGAGATCAACACCCGCAAGCTGTACAAAGTGATGAGCGTTTATGTCGCTGCGCCGGACCACCCGATCCATCTGGAGCCGGAGCCGCTGTCTGAAGTGACGCGCGTGAAGTACCGCGGCATCGCGGTGGCCGATACCGCCCGTGAGCGCCCGGTGTTGACCGTGCAGCTGCTGGACAAGCAGCAGCGTCTGACGGTCAGCACCATCGAAGACAAGCGCCTGGCGCTGCTGGCCGGCTTGGGGGTGGCGACCATGCCGTACCCGATGGTGGAAAAAGACATCGAAGCCGGGCGGCTGCGGGTGGTGGGGCCGGAATACAGCCGCGAGGCCGATATCATCATGGCGTGGCGGCGCGACAGCATGGGGGAGGCGAAAGCCTGGTTCCTGCGCGAGATCCCACGGCTGTTCGCCCAACAGGAACGCCAGTAATCGCCGCAATCCCCTTGCCGTTGCGGCAAGGGGTTCTCCTTATGGTGCCGCCTTAGCGGAAGCGCAGGTCGCGGCCGTGCGGCTCATCCAGACTCTGTGCCGGCCCGATGGAAATGATGCCGTGCGGATTGATGGTGGCGTGGCTGCGGTAGTAGTGATTGCGGATATGCGGCAGGCTCACCGTCTCGGCGATGCCCGGCATCTGGTAGATGTCGCGCAGGAAGCCGTACAGGTTGAGGTAGTCGCTGATACGGTACTTATCGCACTTGAAGTGGGTGACATACACCGGATCGAAGCGCACCAGCGTGGTCCACAGGCGCAGGTCGGCCTCGGTCAGGCGGTCGCCGGTCAGGTAGCGATGCTGCCCCAGGATCTGTTCCAGCCGCTCCAGCGCGGCGAATAACTCGGTTACCGCTTCGTCGTAAGCTGCCTGGCTGGTGGCGAAGCCGGCCTTGTAGACCCCGTTGTTCACCCGATCGTATATCCAGCCGTTCAGCTCATCAATCTTGCCGCGCAGTTCCGCCGGGTAGTAATCGCCGGCGCGCGCGCCCACGCCGTCGAAGGCGCTGTTGAACATGCGGATGATGTCGGCGGATTCATTGCTGACGATGGTCTGCTGCTGTTTGTCCCACAGTACCGGCACGGTAACGCGCCCGGTGTACTGCCGGTCGGCGCGCAGGTAGAGCTGGTAGAGGAAGTCGGCGTTATACAACCGATCGCCGGTGGCCTCGGGGAAGTCTTTGCCGAAGGTCCAACCGTTTTCCAGCATCAAGGGGTGCACGACGGAAACCGGGATGATGTGTTCCAGCCCCTTCAGCTTACGCATCAGCAGGGTGCGGTGCGCCCAAGGGCAGGCGAGGGAAACGTACAGGTGGTAACGGTCTTGCTGCGCGTTAAACCCCCCAACGCCGTGCTCGCCCGGCTGGCCATCGGCGGTCACCCAATTGCGGAACTGGGAGGTTGAGCGCTTGAAACGGCCTCCGGTAGATTTCGTGTCATACCAGATGTCTTGCCAAACGCCATCGACGAGTTGTCCCATGGGGATCTCCTTGGTGTGCGGGTTAAAAAACAACGGGGTCCGGCAAGCCGGACCCCGAGAGCTAAACCTGAGTACAGTTTAGATTACCACTTCTTGTTCAGGATGCGGTCGATGCTGAAACCGCCCGGGCCGGCTACCGCCAGAACGATGAAGCCGCCGGCGATGGTCAGGTTTTTCATGAACATCAGCTGGTTCACTGCAACCGTAAAGTCGGTGTGGAACAGCAGCGCGGTCAGGATGGTGAAGCCCGCGGTGAACAGCGCGACGGTGCGGGTCAGGAAGCCGAACAGGATCGCCAGACCGCCGCCAAACTCCAGCAGGATGGTCAGCGGCAGCAAGAAGCCAGGCACGCCCATCGATTGCATGTACTGTTGGGTGCCGGCGTAGGCATCGCCCATTTTGCCGTAGCCTGCCACGATAAACAGGATTGGCATCAGAATACGAGCAACCAGCAAACCTGTATCTTCTAATTTTTTCATCATCTACTCCAAAGTTGTTTTTTGTGCCTGTCCGGCGTTTGTCATGTCGGTGGGCGGTATACCGGGCATCTCACCCTGTCCTGCCCATATCGTATTGATGGAGTGAATGTTAAGCGTTAAGTGCTCCGTTTGTTAGCAAGTAAAACTGTCGTATTTTTTCAAAAAATCTGAATCTTTAGCCTGCTAACAAATTGACGGTAATCAGAAGGTTGCCCGCTACTGTGCGGCAGCGAGCGGGAATTTTTGCAAAAGAGAGGGGATAGCAACGAGAGAATTGAAGGAACGCAGGAAAGGCTACTTGGCGGAAAAAGTCTTCTTAAACAAACGAATAGCACTCCAGGCGCCAAAGGCGCGGCGCGACCAGCGAATCATCTTGCTGGGGTGGCGGATGCCGTACAGCGCCATGACGCTGGAGCCGAGCACCAGATAACGGCGCAGGCCAAACACCGTTTGCCAGCCGCGGTCGATGCGTTCGGTCTTTTCCAACCATTGGCCTTTGTTATCGGCCAGATCCAGCCGTTGCTGCTGGATCTGCCGAATCAGCCTGGCTTTCTTCCATTCAAGATAGCGGCGGCGGCTCATCGATCGCCCTCCAGCTCGGCACGGTCCATCTCCAGCTGTTTGCGCGTGGCGCCCAGGAGCGTGGTGCGACGGGCCTTGACCAGCGTCCAGATGGTGCCGACGACCGCCAGGAACAGCAGTACCCCGGTGGTAGCGCCCAACGCCACCAGGCGGTAGACCGGATCGATGGCCCAGAAGATCAGGATCAACAGGCTCATCAGGCCAAAAGCGGTAAACAGCAGGGTCATGCCGGCCATGATCAGCAGCTGAATGAGGTTGGCTTTCTCCTCTTCAAGCTCGACCACCGCCAGGCGAACCCGGGTTTCCACCATGCCGACCAGCAGGGTGATGATGCGCTGGCCGATATCCAGGACCCCTTTAGCGGGGCCCTGTGCGCGAACTTGCGGTTGTTCAGCCATAGTTAGCGACGCGCGAGCAGAACGCCCAACACCACGCCCACTGCGGCGCCGATACCGATGCCGGTCCACGGGTTGTCACGCACGTAATCGTCCGCCTGTCCGGCAATTTGCTTGGTCTGCGAAGCGAGTTTGTCCCCGGCGTCGCTCAGGCGCGCGCGGGTGCCTTGCAGCGCGTCTTGCGCCTTCGAACGCAGTTTTTCCAGCTCGGCTTTCGGCTTATCGGTGGAAGAGTTCAGCACTTCTTCCAGCGTGTCGGCTAAGGACTTCAGTTCAGCGCGTAAGTTCTCTGCATTTGAATCATGTGCCATGTGATTATTCCTTAACGTTAATTTCGACAGACTTTCAACATAGCGGATTTTTTCGCCGGAGCAAAGGGGGGAGGGTAGGTTGATAACACCAGACATCCACTCTATATGCCGTAAAAATCCCGTATACCCCGGCCCTCAGCGATAAATCCGCTGGTGTAAAAAATTATTCCGCCTGGGCCTGTTTCAGCTCGGCTTGCGCTTGCGCCAGCTTTTGCTGTTTTTTGGCGACCTTGTCCAGGTTGCCGGTCTGCTGGGCGGTTTTTAGCTCCTGCTGACGCTCTGCGACCTTGGTTTGTTTCTCATCGATTTTTTTCTGGCGTTCGGCCTGCAGGCCGGCTTCGGTGCAGTTGTTTTGCACTTCGCTCAGCGCCTTTTTCAGCCCGTCGACCCTATGGGTGTTGCCGTGCTGGGTGGCGTAATCGATCTGTTGCTGGATGTTCTGCGCCTTGGTGGCGCAGCCGCCTTCCGCCGCGAACGACAGAGCCGGCAATGCGAACAAGGGGAGGGCCAGTAAAAGTGAATGGCGTAATTTCATGCTATCGGTTCCTTGTTAATGGGATGCGTTGATGCGCACCCGCCTTTCCTGACTGCCGTAGCAGTGCGACAGGAGACTTACGCGGCTGACTGAGGCTGTTAATCTTCAGCATAGTCATGAAACGCGCAGATACCCAAAGAATCAGCCGTGAACGGGGGCTGATTGATGAATTATTGAGCGGAATGGGGCAGGTGAAAGAAAGCCCCTTCATATGAAGGGGTATTATCCCAGATTGAGCGGGGAGCGTGCAAATTCGCGCACCCAGTGAGAGGGAACGGGGGCTTCACTCAGCGCGATGCTGTAGCCCGGGGGTAAAATCGTCTGCAGCGCTTCGCGCGCCAGCAGTTGCTGCTCCGGCGAATCCAGGCGGATAACCAGGCCATCGCCTTCCGGTGTAATGCTTTTGATGCGGATGCCGCGCTCATCCAACCGCTGATAGACGTAAAAACCGTCCGGCAGCGACAGGCCTTGCTGGTTGGCGCGAATGCGCAGCTCGCTCTCGGTGCGCACCATGCAGGGCACCAACAGCGTCGCCAGCGCCAACAGGGCGAACGCGATCAACAGAACGTATTGCCAGCGCGGACGCTTTGCCATCACGCCCCTTTCCCCGAATTCTGGCCGTCTGCGCGCTTTTTGCGCCACAGTACTATCAGCGAGCCGACCAACCCGACCACCAACAGCACCAGCGGCAGCATCATCAGGCAGAACATCAGCTGGTCTTCATATTTGCGGAATACCGGGGTTTTACCCAGCGCAAAACCCAGCGAGGTGAGGATCAGCACCCACAGCAGGCCGCTCATCCAGTTAAAGAATTGGAAACGCGCGTTGCTCAGGCCGGAAAGGCCGGCGATGGTCGGCAACAGGGTGCGGACAAACGCCAGGAAGCGGCCAACCAGCAGGGCGGAAAGCCCGTGGCGGTGAAACAGCTGATGCGCGCGCTGGTGATAGTGGGCCGGCAGATGCGATAGCCAGCCTTGCACCGTTCGCGTGTTGCCGAGCCACTTGCCCTGTATGTAACTGACCCAGCACCCCAGGCTGGCGGCGACGGTCAGGATCAGGATGGTCAGCGGGAAATTCATGGTGCCTTTGGCGATCAGCACGCCCACCAGGATCAGCAGGCTGTCGCCCGGCAGGAAGGCGGCCGGCAGCAGGCCGTTTTCCAAAAACAGGATCATAAACAGCAGCACGTAGAGGGTCCACACCAGCGAAGGGTTCGCCAGCGTTTCAAAATCCTGCTGCCACAAGGCGTGTAACAGTTCTTTAATGATATCCATCCGGTGTTCCTAAAACGTCATTGTTTATCTTGGTTTCAGCGGCGGATCGGGAATGGATCAAGCGCGCGGCGATCCGGATCCTGAGGCTGATAACGATGAAACGGCGTAGCTTTTTAGTTGGTTCTTATCGGTGCGACACCGGGTCATGAGTGATAAGTCAGCGTGCCACGGTACAGCATATTACTTTCTTTCCAACCGCCTAACCTGCTTTGCTGCTGCGAGGAGTGCAGCGTCCAGTCGACCTGGACAAGCCGGTTTGCCACGGGGGCGTCCTGGCGGGGAGTGCGTACGCGGTGGCCCAGCTCGGCGGCCAGGGTATAGGCCGGCACTCGCTGAGCGGAAGCAAGCGGCGAGCCGGAAAAGGAGTGGCTCCTGGGCAGCAGTTGCGGCAATTTGCCCGGTGCCTTGCGGCGCGCTTCTGCCGGCGCGCGATACACGCTTTCATAGGGGGAAAGCGCCGCGTCCGCCAGCGACGGTTGGCTGCTCAGTGCGGTGGGAGTGGCCTTGGGTGGCGCCGCGCATAGCTTTTGGCCGGAGACCGAGCCGGTCCAGCAAAAAAGAGCAATAAGCATGGCAAACAACCAGCGCATGTATCCGCGTCCCGCCCCGTATCAATGGGTAAAAAAGTGGCCTAACTCTACCAAAATAGCACGATTGGCAACAGGGAAATCTACGTTGCCGACGGTGAAATATTACACGGCAAACGGCGATTCCGGCATCGATTCAGCGGATTTTACATTACCTGACATAACACAACGGTTTTTGACCGCCGGGGTTATTTGCCTTCGCCGCCGGCTCCGTCCAGATGAACCACCGGATTGTCGGCGAACAGGTAGCGATCGGCGTTGTATTCGAAATCGTTGCTGGTGGCGTTGAACAGCATCTGCTTGGTGTTTTCCAGGTGCTGCCACATCGCCAGCTTGGCGGCGTAAGGATCTTTGCGCATCAGCGCCTTGAGGATCTGATCGTGATCGTCGCACCAGCTGGCGATTGAGCGATCGTCGATATGCTCGTGCAGTTTGATCCAGTAAGGGTTGTTCACCCTCTGCACCCACATTTTTTCCACGATGGTGGCCATGGCGGTGTTCTGGGTGGCCAGCGCCACCTGCACGTGGAACTTCAGGTCCCATTGCGAATCGCGGAAGCGGTCTTCCTTGCGGGCGTGTTCCTGGATCTCCATCAACTGGACAATGTCCTGCTTGGTCACCTGAGTGGCGGCGAATTCGGCGATGTTGCTCTCGATAAGCTGGCGCGCCTGCAGCAGTTCGAACGGGCCGGCGGTGGCGAATTCAATACTATCGCCCGGTACTACCAGGTGCTTTTGCTGGTTGGACACCACATGGATCCCGGACCCTTTGCGCACGTCAACATAGCCTTCCACTTCCAGCATGATGATGGCCTCACGCACCACGGTGCGGCTGACGCTCATCTCTTCGGCGATGTATCGCTCGGCCGGCAGCTTGTCGCCCACCGGGTAGCGGCCGCTCTCGATGCGTTGCTTAAGCTCGGCGGCCAGTTGCTGATACAGGCGTCTGGTTTCAGTGAATTCCATAGTGAATGCTCTATAGGCTGGGATGGGAAGGGCGCGTGGCCAACGGATTTGTTATACCACTTATTCGGCACAGCTGCCAGTGGCGGAAGGACGCCCGGCGCAGGGCCGGGCATGGGGTTAACCGCGCGCCGGGGCTTGCTGCAGCGGTTCTTCCGCCGGCTGGGAAGCCGGGCGGTTTTGCAACACTGTCCAGATGACGATGGCGCCAAGAATGTCGAACACCGACAGCGCGGCGAACAGCGGGCTGAAGCCGAGGGTATCCGCCAGCGCGCCGACCACCAGGGCGAACAGGGTGCTCGCCGTCCAGGCCGCCATGCCGGTCAGGCCGTTGGCGGTCGCCACTTCGTTGCGGCCGAACACGTCTGAAGACAGGGTGATCAGCGCGCCGGAAAGCGCCTGGTGGGCGAAGCCGCCCACGCACAGCAGCGCAATGGCGGCGTAAGGGCTGGTGAACAGGCCAATCATGCCGGGGCCAATCATCAACACTGCGCCCAGGGTGACCACCAGTTTGCGCGAAACGATCAGGTTAACCTTGAAGTATTTCTGGAACAGCGGCGGCAGATAGCCGCCGACGATGCAGCCGAGATCGGCGAACAGCATCGGCATCCAGGCGAACATGGCGATCTCTTTCAGGTTAAAGCCGTAGGCTTTGAACATGAACAGCGGGATCCAGGCGTTAAAGGTACCCCAGGCCGGCTCGGCCAAAAAGCGCGGCAGCGCAATGCCCCAAAACTGGCGGTTGCGCACTATTTGCCAGGCCGACATCTTTTTGGCGTTGCTGGTCTGGTGCTGCGCTTCCTGCCCTTCCAGGATGTAATCGCGTTCTTCATGGCTCAGCTTCTGTTGATCTTTCGGGTGCTTGTAGAAAATCAGCCAGCAAATGGCCCAGATCAAGCTCAGCACGCCGGTGATGATAAATGCCATCTCCCAGCTGTGCGCGACGATGGCCCACACCACCAGCGGCGGGGCGATCATCCCGCCGATCGACGAGCCGACGTTGAAGTACCCTACGGCGATGGAACGCTCTTTGGCCGGGAACCATTCGCTGCTGGCCTTCAGCCCGGCGGGGATCATCGCCGCTTCGGCCATGCCCACCGCGCCCCGCGCCAGCGCCAGCCCGCCCCAGCTGTTGGCCAGCGCGGTGCCCATGCAGAATATAGCCCACAGGATGGCGAACATTGCGTAGCCTATCTTAGTGCCGAGCACGTCCAGCACGTAGCCGGCGACCGGCTGCATCACCGTATAGCAGGCGGAATAGGCGGCGACGATATAGGAATACTGCTGGGTGGTGATGTGCAGCGTGCCTTCCAGCGTCGGCGCCGCAACGGCGATGGCGTTGCGGGTCAGGTAGCCTAGTACGGTGCCGATGGTTACCAACCCAATCATGTACCAGCGTAATCCTTTAATTTTACGCATCCGAGATATCTCCCAGTTTGAAAGTGCGTCGCCGGCGGTGCGGCAACGGCGTTGGGTGTGATTCCTTTTCGTTGAGGTGCGCCGACCTTTCCGTCACCGGCGTTTTCCCGGCGCATGAATGGCGGGGTGGCGAGACAATAACTTGTCATACAGATTTAAAAGTTGAGTGATATCACAAAAGCCATTATTCACTTGGGCGATACTATTGGCGGTGCAATATCGCGTTATCAGAGTGATTTTGCCGTAAAATTGAGCGTTGTTGTGGTTGCAGGCGAGGTTGAAGGCCGATTCAACCGGTAAATTTTGCTGGACGCTCGGTGAAATTGGTGTGATAACTTTGGCGCATTGACCCTGTGCCGCACGGCAAGCAAGCTGAGGAACCTGACATGGCGACGTTTTTAAGCGAAGACTTTCTGCTGGGCAATGAATTTGCCCGGCGTTTGTATCATGACTATGCGGCGGACCAGCCGATCTTTGATTACCACTGCCATTTGCCGCCGGAGCAGATCGCCGAAAATACCCGTTTCAGCAACCTGTATGAGATTTGGCTGAAGGGCGATCACTATAAGTGGCGCGCGATGCGCACCAACGGCGTAGCCGAGCGGTTGTGCACCGGCGATGCAAGCGATCGCGAGAAGTTCGACGCCTGGGCCGCCACCGTGCCGCACACCATCGGCAACCCGCTGTACCACTGGACGCATCTGGAGCTGCGCCGGCCGTTCGGCATTACCGGCACGCTGCTCTCCCCGGCGACGGCGAACGACATTTGGCAGCGCGGCAACGCCCTGCTGGCGCAGGACAACTTCCGGGCGCGCGGCATCATGCAGCAGATGAAGGTGAAAATGGTCGGCACCACCGACGATCCGATCGACTCTCTGCGCCACCACCGGACCATTGCCGAGGACAGCAGCTTCGACATCAAGGTGCTGCCAAGCTGGCGGCCGGACAAGGCGTTCAATATCGACGCGCCGGGCTTCAACGATTATCTGCAGCGGCTGGAGGCGGCGGCGGACGTCAGCATCGGCCGCTTCAGCGCGCTATGCGACGCATTGAAGAAACGCATGGACCACTTTGCCGCCCACGGCTGCAAGGTAGCCGATCATGCGCTGGACGTGGTGGTGTACGGCGAAGCCGACGAAGCGGCGCTGGACGCCATTCTCGGCAGGCGCCTGGGCGGCGAGCTGCCGACGCCGCAACAGAGCGCGCAGTTCAAAAGCGCGGTGTTGCTGTTTCTGGCCGGTGAATATCAGCGCCGCGAATGGGTACAGCAGTATCACATCGGTGCGCTGCGCAATAACAACAGCCGCATGCTGGCCAGCGTCGGGCCGGATATCGGCTTCGATTCGATCAACGACCGCCCGCTGGCGGAACCGCTGTCACGGCTGCTGGACGCTCAGGCGCGGCAGGGCGGCCTGCCGAAAACCATCCTCTACTGCCTCAACCCGCGCGATAACGAAGTGATCGGCACCATGGTCGGCAACTTCCAGGGGGAAGGCACGCCCGGCAAGATGCAGTTCGGCTCCGGCTGGTGGTTCAACGATCAGAAAGACGGCATGCAGCGCCAGATGACGCAGCTGGCGCAGCTCGGCCTGCTGAGCCGCTTCGTCGGCATGCTGACCGACAGCCGCAGTTTCTTGTCCTATACGCGCCATGAGTATTTCCGCCGCATTCTGTGCCAGATGATCGGCGGTTGGGTGGAAGACGGCGAAGCGCCGGCGGATATCGCGCTGCTCGGCGAGATGGTGAAAAACATCTGTTTCGACAATGCCAAAAACTATTTCGCCATCGAACTGGCGTAGCCGTTGCTCAAGGTTGGTCTATGCAAAGCATCGTAAAAATTCATTCGCAGGATAATGTGGCGGTGGCGCTGCGCGATCTGGCGGCCGACGAAGCGCTGACGCTGGGCGGGCTGCGTTTCCGGCTGGCCCAGCCGCTGGCGCGTGGGCACAAGTTTGCGCTGCGGCCGATTGCTGCGGGGGAAGACATCATCAAGTATGGTCTGCCGATCGGCCATGCGCTGGCGGCGATTGCACCGGGTGAACACATTCATTCGCAGAACGCCAAAACCAACCTGAGCGATCTGGACAGCTACCAGTATCAGCCGCAGTTGCCGGCGCTGCCGCCGCAGGCAGCGGATCGCGAGGTGCTGCTGTACCGGCGCGCCAACGGCGAAGTGGGCATCCGCAACGAACTGTGGATTGTGCCGACCGTCGGCTGCGTCAACGGCATCGCCCGCCAGATCCAGCGGCGTTTCTTGCAGGCAACCCAGGAAGCGGCGGGGATCGACGGCGTACATCTGTTCAGCCATCCGTTTGGCTGTTCGCAGCTGGGCCAGGATCATGAAAATACCCGCACCATGCTGCAAAATATGGTGCGCCATCCCAATGCCGGCGCGGTGCTGGTGATCGGCCTGGGTTGTGAGAACAACCAGGTGGACACCTTCCGCGCAACGCTGGGAATGGAGGACGAGCAGCGGGTGCGCTTTATGGTATGCCAGCAGCAGGACGACGAAGTAGAGGCCGGGCTGGCGCTGCTGCACGGCTTATACCGGGCGATGCGCGACGATCGGCGCGAACCGGGCACGCTGAGCGAGCTGAGGTTCGGCCTGGAGTGCGGCGGCTCGGACGGGCTGTCCGGCATCACCGCCAACCCGCTGCTGGGGCGTTTTTCCGACTATGTGATCGCCAACGGCGGCACGACGGTGCTGACCGAGGTGCCGGAGATGTTCGGTGCCGAACGCATCCTGATGAGCCGCTGCCGCGATCGGGCGACCTTCGACAAAACCGTCAGCATGGTGAACGATTTTAAACAGTACTTTATCGATCACCAGCAACCTATTTACGAGAACCCTTCGCCGGGCAACAAGGCCGGCGGCATCACCACGCTGGAGGAGAAATCGCTCGGCTGTACCCAGAAGGCGGGACAGAGCCAGGTGGTGGACGTACTGAAATACGGCGAACGGCTGCGTGAACCGGGGCTAAACTTGCTCAGCGCGCCGGGCAACGACGCGGTGGCGACCAGCGCGCTGGCCGGCGCCGGCTGCCATATGGTGCTGTTCAGTACCGGGCGCGGTACGCCTTACGGCGGCTTTGTGCCAACGGTCAAACTGGCCACCAACAGCGAGCTGGCGGCGAAAAAACCGCATTGGATCGATTTCGACGCCGGCCGCTTAATCCACGACACGCCGATGGACAGCCTGCTGGCGCAGTTCGTCGATCTGATCGTCGCCATCGCCAATGGGCAGCCGGCGCGCAATGAAGTGAACGATTTTCGCGAGCTGGCGATTTTTAAAAGCGGGGTGACATTGTAAAAGCTGCCAAAAAAGGCGCCCAGCGGGCGCCTGTTGGAGATTAGCGAACCTTCAGCGGGTCTTCATTCGCCAGGCGCTGATCTTCCGCCTGGCAGGCCGCCGCGGTAAACAGCACGTCGGTGGAGGAGTTGAGGGCGGTTTCAGCCGAGTCCTGCAGCACGCCGATGATAAAGCCGACCGCCACCACCTGCATCGCCACGTCGTTCGGAATACCGAACATGTTGCACGCCAGCGGGATCAGCAGCAGCGAACCGCCGGCCACGCCGGAGGCGCCGCAGGCACAGAGTGCGGCCACCACGCTCAGCAGCAGCGCGGTCGGCACATCGACCGCGATCCCCAGCGTATTCACCGCCGCCAGCGTCAGCACGGTGATGGTGATGGCCGCGCCGGCCATATTGATGGTCGCGCCCAGCGGAATGGAGACAGAGTAAGTGTCTTCGTTCAGATTCAGTTTCTTGCTCAGCTCCATGTTCACCGGAATATTGGCGGCCGAGCTGCGGGTGAAGAAGGCGGTTACGCCGCTTTCACGCAGGCAGGTGAACACCAGCGGATAAGGATTGCGGCGGATCTTCCAATAGACGATCAACGGATTCAGCACCAGCGCCACCAGCAGCATGCAGCCGATCAACACCATCAGCAACTGGGCATAGCCCCAGAGCGCGCCGAAGCCGGTTTCCGCCAGCGTCGAGGCCACCAGGCCGAAGATGCCGAGCGGCGCGCAGCGGATCACCGCGCGCACCAGCAGGGTCACCGCATGCGACATATCGTTGATCAGCCCTTTGGTGTTCTCCGAAGCATGGCGCAACGCCAGGCCCAGGCCGACAGCCCAGGCCAGAATGCCGATGTAGTTGGCGTTAATCAGCGCGTGGAACGGGTTGGCTACCACGCTCAACAGCAGCCCTTTCATCACGTCCACGATGCCGCCCGGCGGGGTGATATCCGTTGTACCTGTGGTCAGCGCCAGCGTGGAAGGGAAAACGAAGCTGACCGCCACCGCCACCAGCGCCGCCGCGAAGGTGCCCAGCAGATACAGGAACAGGATAGGGCGGATGTTGGTCTTCTGCCCGTGCTTGTGGTTGGCGATGGAGGCCATGACCAGCACCAGCACCAACAGCGGCGCCACGGCTTTCAGCGCGCCGACGAACAGCGTGCCGAGCAGGCCCACCGCGACGGCCGCGGCCGGTGAAACCAGCGCGACCAGAATGCCGGCCGCCAGGCCGACCATGATTTGTTTGACCAGGCTGCCCTGTGTGATCCTTTGTAGTAATTTTTGCATAGTGCTTTTCTTCCTGATGGCGTTGCGTACAGACTTTGTCACCTCGGCGGGAACGTCGCCGGACAACTTTATGTGAATCTGTAACCAAGTGTGTTTGCCAAAACAGTATTCAGTAAAGCCGTGGGGTTGGAAAGGGGATATGGGGAATTTCTGAGCGCGGATCAATTCTTGATAACATACTGGTTACATTTGTGTGATCGCAATAACATTTGGCGTTTTGCGTCAATTGCCAAACAATCACGGGGCGGCTAGCGCCCCGGATAACAGATTATGGCGCTTTCTTCGTCAGGCGATCGTTACGGTGGTTAACCCAGGCATTGATCAGCAGCGTCAGCGTCAAAATCCCCCCCACGACGCCGAGCGATACGCCGATCGGGATATGGAACAGATCGATAATCAGCATCTTGATGCCGATGAACACCAGGATCACCGACAGGCCGTACTTCAGCATCGAGAATCGCTCCGCCACGCTGGCCAACAGGAAGTACATGGCGCGCAGGCCCATGATGGCGAACAGGTTAGAGGTGAGTACGATGAACGGGTCGGTGGTGACGGCGAAGATTGCCGGAATGCTGTCGACCGCGAAGATCACGTCGCTCAGTTCCACCAGGATCAGCACCAGCAACAGCGGGGTGGCGAACAGAATGCCGTTACGGCGCACGAAGAAACGCTCGCCTTCCAGGTTATCGGTCATACGCAGGCGGCTGCGCAGCCATTTCACCAGCGGCTTGTCGCCGATCGCCGAATCATCTTCTTTCGCCAGCGCCATCTTGATGCCGGTGAACAGCAGGAAAGCGCCGAACAGATACAGCAGCCACTGGAATTGCGACACCAGCCAGCTGCCGGCGAAGATCATCAGGGTACGCAGCACGATCGCGCCCAGTACGCCGAAAATAAGCACCCGACGCTGCAGGTTGGCCGGTACGGCGAAGTAGCTGAACAACATCAGCCAGACGAACACGTTATCTACCGCCAGCGCTTTTTCGATCAGGTAGCCGGTCAGGAATGCCAATGCCTGGGTGTCGGCGACCGCCCGCCCGGCGGTTTCGTTCAGGTAATACCAAAAACCCAGGTTAAACAGCAGGGAAAGGCTGATCCACACCACCGACCAACTGGCGGCCTGCTTCAGCGTCATGGTGTGCGCGCCCTTGCGGCCCTGCAGCAGTAAGTCGATTGCGAGCATCACGACTATCACGGCGGCGAAGCTGCCCCATAGCCAAGGTGTGCCAACGGTATTCATCATCAGAGGTATCCTTCAAAAACAAAAACGGCCAACGTCGGAAGACGCTAGCCGCTCTATGAACGCTGCAAGCAAACCTCGCCTTCCGGCAAGGTCTCACTTACAACGTTGATGAAGGTTTGGTTAAACCTATGACATCAGGTTGCCCGGTAACCGGATGCTTACGCATCGTAATGACGATTGACCGGCAAGATACCCTTCGTTTTTCAAACCGCCGCCGCGTTGGCTGCCTCTGTCGCCCCAGTCACTTAGTCAGCCTAAGCGCCCGGGGACTCCTTCGGTTGCCGCCTTGCCGCACCTTGAAATCCATTGGGTATAAAAGTTACTCCCCTTTGCAGAGCAGAAACTAATGCAAAATGTGTCGGCGGTCAACGTTTATCAGGCTAGCCGGCGAGGGCTTTTTGCGCCCCCAGGCTGACGACGAAGCCCTGCAGCAGCAGCCGGCTGAACGGGGTATCGCTAACCTGTTGTTGCTTCTGCTGATACTGCTCCCGTTGCTCGGGATGCAGCTCGCCGAGCCAGTTCAGATACTGGTGCATCACCGCGCCGTTGAATTCGGGATGGAACTGGGTGGTGAGCGCATGATCGCCATAGCGCAGGATCTGATAGGCGTCCTGCTGCGAGCGCGCCAACGCCTGCGCGCCGGCGGGCGGCGTCAGCACGCTCTGCGCGTGGATCAGGTTGGCCTTGAAGCGCGGCGGCAACAGCGCCAGCCGCCGGTCCTCGGCGGCGGCGGGCAGCAGCTCAACGTCCAGCGTGCCGACCTCCATGCCCTGCGGGTGGTAGCCCACCTCGCCGCCGAGCGCGTAGGCCAGCAGCTGGTGGCCATAGCACACGCCGAACAGCGGCAGCCTGATCAGCATCGCCTGCCGCAGCCAGGCGGCGGCCTGCTCGCTCCACGGCAGTTGCTCGGTCACCATCGCCGGCGAACCGGTGATCACCACACCGCAATACTCCACCGGCGGCAGCGGCTGCTCGCCGGAGGGCAGGTGCACGATGTGCACGCGTTCGGCGTCGATATTCCCCTGTTGCAGGAACATGCCTGCAAAATTGGCCTGTTCCTGGCGAATAATGTCCGGTGCATCGCCGGTTTGCATCAGTAATAGCGGCTTCATCTCAGTCTCCGTCGGCGGGAAACGTCACGCCGGTTTGGCGGCGGATTTCGGTCAGCAGGCGGGCGACAATCAGCGAGTTTTCCAGCCCCGGGTGTTCCACCTGATTTTTTTCCACCAACGCGGCGAAGGCTTCCGCCTCATACAGCATGGTGTTGATGTGTTGCGGCTGGCTCAGATCCTGGCGGTTGCCGCCGCGCGGGGTCAGCGCCACGCCCTGGCATTCTGAAATTTTATCGATCACCAGCGTGCCTTCCTCGCCCTGGATCTCGCTCGGGATCGCCGAGTCGCTGACCTTGGAGTGGGAAAGGGTCACGTCAAAATCGCCGTAGTTCAGGCAAACCGTGCCGTGGGCGTCCACGCCGGTATCGAGCAGCGTCGCGCTGGCCACCACCGAACGCGGTGCGCCGAACAACGCCACGGCGCCGGCCAGGCAGTAGTAGCCGATATCCATGATCGACCCGTTGGAGAACTGCGGGTTGAAGGTATTGGGATTTTCACCGGCCAGATAGCGCGGATAGCGCGAGGAGTATTGGCAGTAGTTGATAAAGGCTTTGCGCAGCCGGCCGATTTTCGGCAGCGCCTGCTGCAGGACCAGGAAATTCGGCAAGTAGGCGCTTTTAAACGCCTCAAACAACACCACCTGATTTTCACGCGCGCAGGCGGCAAGCTGCTCGGCCTCGCGCTGGTTGGAGGCCAGCGGCTTTTCGCAAATCACGTGCTTTTTATGCTGCAGGAACAGCAGCGATTGCGGGCAGTGCAGGGAATTGGGGCTGGCGATATACACCGCGTCTATGGCGTCGGACTGGGCCAGCGCCTCCAGGGAATCAAAAAACAGGCCGACGTGATAGTTGGCGCCAAACGCCTGCGCCTGCTCCAGCTTACGCGAGTAGACCGCGCTCAGCTTCAGCTTGCCGCTTTCATGAGCGGCATCGATAAAACGTTCGGTAATCCAGTTGGTGCCGACGACGGCAAAGCGAATCATGACGAGCTCCGGTTCCCAGACCCTAAAAATTCAGATTATCACAGGGATTATTGTCACGCATACAGCTCGCCGAACAGCGCCAGGTGGGTCAGATACAGCCGGGTGTCGAACTCCAACTGGTGGTAGTTGGGTTCCATATGGCAGCACAGGCTGTAGAACGCCTTGTTGTGGTCTTTTTCCTTCAGGTGCGCCAGCTCGTGCACCACGATCATGCGCAGAAAGGGTTCGGGCGCGAGTTTAAACACCGTCGCTACGCGGATCTCCGCCTTGGCCTTCAGCTTGCCGCCCTGCACGCGCGAAATGGCGGTATGCATGCCGAGCGCGTGCTTCATCACCTGGATCTTGCCGTCGTAGGCCACCTTGCTCAGCGGCTGCGCGTTGCGCAGGTACTGGTTTTTCAGATCGACGGTAAACTGATAGAGCGATTTGTCGGTGGTGCAATCATGCACCTGCGGGTAGCGCTGCAGCAGGACGTCGCCCAGCCGATTTTGCTGGATCAGCTGCTGCACCTGGCTTTGCAGATGTTCAGGGTAGCCCTGCAGGTAGGCGAGTTCGATTTCATGCATGAGTGATATTGCGTCCCAGTATTTCTTTGATTGGCCGCAGACGTACACGTTGCGCATTGGCTTGTCTGGCCTCCCAGCGATCGTGCGCCGCCTGCAGATTCAGCCAAAAGTCGGCGGTGGTTTCGAACAGATCGGCAAACAGGTTGGCTTCGGCGACGCTCATGCGCCGATGTCCGTTACACAGACGGTTAACCGTGGCACGGGTGACGCCCAACACCTTCGCCAGCTCCTCCTGGCCGATGCCCAAGGGGGTTAAATACTCTTCCTGCAGCACTTCTCCCACCGTAGTGGGTTCGCGGGTTGTGGTTTCCAACATAGGTTCTCCCTGGTTCAGGTGTCTTGATGCGGATCGAGGTAAACTCTGTCCGCAGCATCGTGCCGCCACTGGAACATCAGCCGCCAGTGCATATTGACGCGCAGGCTTGACCATCCCTGAAATGGCCCGGACAGCCGTTTGTAATAGTTGCCCGTGGGGTGGTGCAAGTCGCGCTCTTGCTGCGCGGCGGCCAGCATATCGAGCTTTCGGGCCAACTGCCGTTCGAGCACGCCGGGAATCAGGCGGCTGCGCCTGCCTTCCAGGTAAAACTGCTGCAAATATCGATCGCGGAAAGATTTGATCATGCTTTCCCCCATTCCGTGGGACAGGCAGTGTAACATTTAAAGTTACATCCAGCCAGGTTGAAAAATAGCCGAATTTGGCGTTCGGGAAGGGAAGGTTAATGTTGTTAAAGGGGAAAAGGGGGGCGGGTTTTCAGATACGCGGCGCAATACGCAATTTATCCGAAAAAACATTTTACTGACGGACGTTTTTAGGGGATAAACAGCCCAAATTTTTATCAGTCAGGAGGGGCGATGAGCCAACTCGATCTGGGAACACAGCAACTTGAGCTGGAACGTTATCCCCAACAGGAAGAATCCACCCAGCTGCAGGCGTGGGAAGCGGCGGATGAGTATCTGCTGCAACAGCTTGAAAACGTAGATATCGGCGGCCGCCCGGTGCTGATTTTCAACGATAACTTCGGCACCCTGGCCTGCGCATTGCACGCCCATCGGCCGTACAGCATCAGCGATTCCTACATGAGCCAGCTGGCGACGCGCCACAACCTGAAGCTCAACGAACTGGATCCCGAGCAGGTTCATCTGCTGGACAGCCTGGCCGCGCTGCCTGCGGCGCCGGCGGTGGTGCTGATCCGCATCCCCAAGGCGTTGGCCTTGCTGGAACAGCAGCTGCGTGCGCTGCGCGCGGTGGTGAGCGAAGACACGCTGATCGTCGCCGGCGCCAAGGCGCGCGACGTGCATACCTCCACCCTGCAGCTGTTTGAAAAGGTGCTGGGCCCGACCCGCACCAGCCTGGCGTGGAAAAAGGCGCGCCTGATCTATTGCCAGGCGGCGGACATCGTGCCGCCGGCGGCGCCGGAAACCACCAACTGGGCGCTGGACGGCACCGATTGGCTTATTCATAACCACGCCAACGTGTTTTCGCGCGGCAGCCTGGATATCGGCGCGCGGTTGTTTATGGAGCATCTGCCGCACGGCCTGAATGGCCATATTGTCGATCTGGGCTGCGGCAACGGCGTGATCGGCATGATCGCGCTGCAGCAGAACCCGGAGGCGCAGGTGACCTTCGTCGATGAATCCTACATGGCGGTGGCCTCCAGCGAGCTGAACGTGGAGCACAACCTGCCGCAGGAGCTGGATCGCTGCCAGTTTGAGGTGAACAACTCGCTGGCGGGCATCGAGCGTGAAAGCGTGCAGGCGGTGCTGTGCAACCCGCCATTCCACCAGCAGCATGCGATCACCGACCATACCGCCTGGCAGATGTTCTGCGACGCCAAGCGTTGCCTGCAGGTGGGCGGCGAGCTGCGCATCGTCGGCAACCGCCATCTGGACTACCACCAGAAGCTGAAGCGTTTGTTCGGCAACTGCACCCTGGTGGCGTCCAACAAAAAGTTCGTGATACTGAAAGCGGTGAAATCCGGCGCGCGGCGCTGAGTGAACGAGGGGCGCAACGCGCCCCTTTTTTATAGCGCCATCGCCAACCGCGTGCCCTGATCGATGGCGCGTCGGGCGTCCAGCTCGGCGGCCACGTCGGCGCCGCCGATCAGATGCACGGTTTTCCCCATCGCCAGCAGCGGCTGCTGCAGCTCGCGGCGCGGCTCCTGCCCGGCGCAGATAATCACCGTATCCACCGGCAGGCAGCTCTCCTGATCGGCGCGGGAGATATGCAGGCCTTCCTCGTCGATACGTTGATAGCTTACGGCGTTGAGCATCTTGACGCCGCGCATCGCCAGGCTGGTGCGGTGGATCCAACCGGTGGTTTTCCCCAGACCTTCGCCCACCTTGCTGGCTTTGCGCTGCAGCAGATAGATCTGGCGCGCCGCGCGTGGTGCCTGCGGCCCCTGGGCCGCCAAGCCGCCGCGCTGTTCGAGGCGGCCATCGATGCCCCATTCGCGGTTGAACTCCGCCTGATCCAGGCTGCTGGAGGCGCCGTGCTGGCTGAGGTATTCGGCGGTGTCGAAGCCGATGCCGCCGGCGCCGATGATCGCCACCCGCTGGCCGACCGGCTTCTTATCACGCAGTACGTCGAGGTAGGTCAGCACCTTGGCGTTATCGATGCCGGGAATATCCGGGGTGCGCGGCACTATGCCGCAGGCCAGGATCACCTCGTCATACTCGGCCAGATCCGCCGCTTCCACGTGCGCGCCCAGCCTGAGCGTGACTTCGCGCAGCGCCAGCTGGCGGCGGAAATAACGCAGGGTTTCGTGAAATTCTTCCTTGCCGGGGATCTGCTTGGCGATATTGAACTGGCCGCCGATCTGATCGGCGGCGTCGAACAGCGTTACCTGATGGCCGCGGCTGGCGGCGGTGGTGGCGAAGGCCAGCCCGGCCGGCCCGGCGCCGATCACCGCCAGCTTTTTCGGCCGTTCCGCCATCGTCAGCGGCATTTCGGTTTCGCGGCAGGCGCGCGGGTTCACCAGGCAGGAGGTGAGCTTGCCTTCAAATATCTGGTCGAGGCAGGCCTGATTGCAGCCGATGCAGGTGTTGATCTCATCGGCACGCCCTTCGGCGGCTTTTTGCACGAAGGCGGCGTCGGCGAGGAACGGGCGCGCCATCGACACCATATCGGCGCAGCCGTCCGCCAGCACCTGCTCGGCTACCGCCGGATCGTTGATGCGGTTGGTGGTGATCAGCGGGATGCCGACCTTGCCCATCAGCTTGCGGGTGACCCAGCTGAAACCGGCGCGCGGCACCATGGTGGCGATGGTAGGGATACGCGCCTCATGCCAGCCGATACCGGTGTTGATAATGGTGGCGCCGGCCTGCTCGATAGCCAGCGCCAGCTGTTCTATCTCCTGCCAGCTGGAGCCGTCTTCCACCAGATCGAGCATCGACAAGCGGTAGATCAGAATAAATTCGCGGCCGACCGCCTGGCGCACCGCCCGAACTATCTCGACGGCGAAACGCATGCGGTTGCTGAAGCTGCCGCCCCACTGGTCGTTGCGTTGGTTGGTGTGCGCCACCAGGAATTGGTTGATCAAATAGCCTTCGGAGCCCATCACTTCGACACCGTCGTAACCGGCCTGCTGCGCCAGCGCCGCACAGCGGGCGAAGTCGGCGATGGTCCGCTCAATCTCCGCTTCGCTCAGCGCCGCCGGGGGGAAGGGGTTGATCGGCGCCTGCAGCGCCGAAGGCGCCACCGGCTGCGGTTGGTAGCTGTAGCGCCCGGCGTGCAGGATCTGCAGCGCAATCTTGCCGCCGGCCTGGTGAACGGCATCGGTCACTATGCGGTGATGGGCCACCTGCTCCTCGTTGCTGAGGGTTGAACCGCCGCGATACACCACGCCTTTTTCATTGGGGGCGATGCCGCCGGTGACGATCAGGGCTACGCCGGCGGCCGCGCGTTCGGCGTAGAAAGCCGCCATGCGCTCGGGGCCATCGGGCAGTTCTTCCAGGCCGGTATGCATCGATCCCATCAGCACCCGGTTTTTCAGGGTGGTGAAGCCGAGATCCAGCGGCGCCAGCAGGTGCGGGTAATTGCTCATTGCACTCTCCATCGGGTGAAATCGGGGCCCGTTGTTATAATTATGTGAACACAAGTGGTCGGATGAGATAAATCTAGCCGTTGTCGTACCGCTTGGGAATCTGCGTTGCGCTGAATGTGATAGACATCATGAATCTCTGACCGTGTTTGCATAATGAACAAAAGATCGGTTAGCATTTGCGCGTTGCAAATTCCTTCTCTCTGCGGAGCCACTACCGAAAATGAACACCCACGCCTGCTGATATCTTGTCCCACGCTGAGCACTCCGGTGCCTTGTGGGGATGTTTTGATCTCATTCAGGAGTGCTTATGGCTCATTTCGCGCAGCCCCCTCATTTTGTTTTACACCAACTGACCTGCCAATTTGCTGACGGCGAGACGCTGTTCGGCCCGCTGGATCTCACTTTCGACCAACAACGCTGCGGCCTGGTCGGGCGCAATGGCGTGGGGAAAACCCGGCTGCTGCGCCTGATAGCCGGGTTGGATCTGCCGGGCAATGGGCATGTGGAATCCGATGCTTCGCTGGCCTATGTGGCGCAGCAGCCGGAAATTGCGCCCCATGCCACGCTGGCGCAGCTGTTGGGCTACGGTGAGCTCTTTGCCGCGTTGGCCCGCGTCGATCAGGGGCGGCCGCAGGCGGACGATATCGATCGCCTGGAAGGGCAGTGGGATCTGGCCGATCGTCTGCGAACCGCCTTTGCCGCCGCCGGGCTGCCGGCGTTCGATCCGCAGCGGCCCGCAAGCTGTTTGAGCGGCGGCGAGCGGATGCGCGCGTCGCTGTGCGCCGCCATGCTGAGCGCGGCGGATTTCCTGCTGCTGGACGAACCGACCAACCATCTGGACGCCAATGGCCGCGACTGGCTGTACCGGCAGTTGGATCAGTGGCGTGGCGGGCTGCTGATCGCCAGCCACGACCGGCAATTGCTGGCGCGCATGGAGCGCATCGTCGAACTGACGCCCGGTGCGCTGCACAGCTACGGCGGCAACTACCATGACTACCGCCGCCAGCGCGAGCTGGAACAGCAGGCGGCGCGCGGCGCGTTGGAACATGCGCGGCAGGAACGCCGGCGCACCCGCGCCCGGCAACAGAAAGAACATGACATGAGCCAACGGCGCTCGGCGCAAACGCTGAGAAGCGTCGATACGCTGAATATCGCCTCGTTTGAACGCGTTGCCTACAAGGCGGCGGCCAAGGAGAGCCTCGGCACGCTGCGTAAACAGCATCAGGAGCAAAGGGGCGCGCTCGACGCCGCGGTGTATGAGGCTTACCAACGGCTGGAAGAGGACAGCCCGGTGATGCTAGCCCTGCCGGGCACTGAGGTTGCCGCCGGTAAACAGGTGCTGGTGCTCGAGCAACTGCGGTTGCCCTTCGTCGCCGCGCCGCCGCTGGATCTGCGCATCGACGGGCCGATGCGCGTGGCGCTGACCGGCCCGAACGGCTGCGGTAAATCCACGCTGCTGAAGGTGATCCTCGGCCAGCTGGCGCCGCTCGCCGGGCGGTGCCGCTGCCCGCTGCCGCTGGCCTATCTCGATCAAACCCTCTCGCAGCTCGACGCGCGCCTTTCGATGGTGGAGCATTTGGGGCTGCAGGACTCGCCGTTGGCGGAGGGCGCGCTACGCACCCGGCTGGCGCAGCTGCAGCTCGGCGCGGATCGCATCGCTTTGCCGCTGGGATCGCTGAGCGGCGGCGAACGCCTGAAGGCGGCGCTGGCCTGCGCGCTGTGGCGGCGCCAACCGGCGCAGCTGCTGTTGCTGGATGAACCGACCAACCATCTGGATCTGGCCTCGTCGCTGGCAATCGAAAGCGCATTGGCGGATTTCCCCGGCGCGATGCTGGTGGTATCGCACGACGAAGACTTCCTGCAGGGGCTGAAGCTGACGCACCGTCTGCACCGGCAGGCGAACGGTTGGCGGCTTCAGGCCTGGTAAGGCGCGTTGATGCAGGCCAACAGCTGGATAAAGGCGGCGGCCATCTGCTCTTCCGGCACGCAGGCGAAGCCCATCAGCAGGCCGCGCCGGCGGTTGGGCAGCATGTAATAGCGCGACAGCGGCCGCACCAGCACCCCGCGCGCGCCGGCGGCGGCGGCGATCGCCACGTCGTCGGCCTCGTCCGGCAGGTTGAGGATCAGATGCAGCCCGGCGTTGCTGTTGAATTCGCTCAGCGCCTGTTTGCCCAGGTGCTGTTCGATAAGATGGGTGAGGAAGGCGCGCCGCCGCGCGTACAGCAACCGCATGCGGCGGATATGCGCGCTGTAGTGGCCCTCCTGAATGAACTCCGCCAGCGCGGTCTGGATCAGCAGGTGGCCGCCGCGGTACAGCTCGGCGTGGGCGGTTTTCAGCGCCTGCGCCAGCTGCGGCGGCAGCACCACGTAGCCGAGCCGCAGCGCCGGGTACAGCGTTTTGCTGAAGGTGCCGATGTAGATCACCGGCGCATCGGCTTCCAGCCCCTGTAGCGCCGGGATCGGCTGGCCGGAGAAACGGAACTCGCTGTCGTAGTCGTCTTCGACGATCCAACTGCCGGCGTTGCGCGCCAGCGCCAGCAAGCGCTGACGGCGCGCCAGGCTCATCACCGAACCCAGCGGATACTGGTGCGACGGGGTGACGAAAATCAGCCGCGGCGGCGAGGTGGGGTGCTCCGGCGGCACCAGGCCGGCCTCATCCACCGCCAGCGGGCAGATGTTCAGCGCATTCATCCGCAGTATATTGCGGATGCCCCAATAGCCGGGCTCTTCGATCCAGGCGTCGTCCCCAGGATTGCACAGCATGCGTGTCACCAGATCTATCGCCTGATGAATGCCCTCGGTAATTAATATTTGCTCCGGCGAGCAGCGCACCGAACGCGCCACCCGCAGGTAGTCCACCAGAGCGTGCTGCAGCTCGGGGCTGCCGCCCTGGTTGCTGTAGGTCAGCCGTTGCGGGGCCGGGCGGCGGCTGATGCGCGCCTGGATCTTGCTGAACAGCTGGTGCGGAAAGGCATTGACGTCCGGCACGCCGGGAATGAATGCCCCCCACTGTTTGGGGCTGGCGCTGGCGTGGTGCAGCAGCGCGGCGCCGCGATCCGACAGCTCTATGCCCCTCTGCTGGCCGTTGCCGCCGGCGGGCACGCTGCTGGTGGATAAACAGCTGTCCGGCACGGTTTCGGCGACGAATGTTCCGCTGCCGGCGCGCGCCAAAACATAGCCTTCCGCCAACAGTTGTTCATAAACGGTTAAAACCGTGTTACGAGACAGGCTGAGCTCCTGCGCCAGATCGCGCGAGGCGGGCAGGCGGCTGGAAGGCGGCAGGCTGCCGTCCAGAATGCTGGTGCGGATCGCGTTATACAGGCGCTTATGCAGCTTATCATAGGGCTGTTCGCCGAGGCGCTGCAGCAGCAGGTCACCACTCAGTGAGCGCAATTGGATCCCTCAATTATTCGTAACTGGCACTCGATTATAGGGCCACATCCTGTGTAAATAAACGTCATTGTTTCACGAATGTGAACGAAACGTATAACAGGCACCGACCGGAGAGAACAGCATGAAAAACGCAGAATTGAACCAACGCCGTCAGGACGCCACCCCGCGCGGGGTGGGCGTGATGTGTGGTTTTTACGCCGAGCGCGCAGAGAACGCCACGCTGTGGGATGTGGAAGGCAATGAAGTTATCGATTTTGCCTCGGGCATTGCGGTGCTGAATACCGGGCACCGTCATCCAAAGGTGATCGCGGCGATTGAAAAACAGCTGCAGGCCTTCACTCATACCGCTTACCAGATTGTTCCTTACGAAAGCTATGTCGCGCTGGCGGAGCGCATCAACCAGCGCGCGCCGATCGCCGGGCCATGTAAAACCGCGTTCTTCACCACCGGCGCGGAAGCGGTGGAGAACGCGGTGAAAATCGCCCGCGCCCATACCGGCCGGCCGGGCCTGATCACCTTCGGCGGCGGCTTCCACGGCCGCACCTACATGACCATGGCGCTGACCGGCAAAGTGGCCCCTTACAAACTGGGCTTCGGGCCGTTCCCCGGCTCGGTGTTCCACGGCCAGTACCCGAATGCGCTGTACGGCGTGAGCACTGAAGACGCGATGAACAGCCTGGAACGCATCTTTAAAGCGGATATCGATCCCAAACAGGTGGCGGCGATTGTGCTGGAGCCGGTACAGGGCGAAGGCGGCTTCAACGTGGCGCCGGCCGATTTCATGCAGGCGTTGCGCACGCTGTGCGACCAGCACGGCATTCTGCTGATTGCCGACGAAGTGCAGACCGGTTTCGCCCGTACCGGCAAGCTGTTCGCCATGGAACATTACAGCGTCAAACCGGATCTGATCACCATGGCGAAAAGCCTGGCGGGCGGCATGCCGCTGTCGGCGGTGGCGGGCCGGGCGGAAGTGATGGACGCGCCGGCGCCGGGCGGGCTGGGCGGCACCTACGCCGGTAACCCGTTGGCGGTGGTGGCGGCGCACGCGGTGCTGGACGTGATTGAAGAAGAGCAGCTGTGCCAGCGTGCGCAGCGTCTGGGCCAACATCTGGTGGAAGTGCTGCAGCAGGCGCGCAAAACCAGCCCGGCGATCGCCGATATCCGCGCCCAGGGTTCGATGGTGGCGGTGGAGTTCAACGATCCGGCCACCGGCAAACCTTCGGCGGAGATCACCCGCCAGGTGCAGCAGAAGGCGCTGGAAGAAGGGCTGTTGCTGCTGAGCTGCGGCGTGAACGGCAACGTGATCCGCTTCCTGTATCCGCTGACCATTCCTGAAGATCAGTTCACCAAGGCGCTGGGCATCCTGTCCCGCGCGCTGGCCCTGTAAGGAGAGCGCGGCGATGAAACTGAATAACCCCGAGCTGCTGCGCAGCCAGTGCCTGATCAACGGCGAGTGGTGCGACGCGCTGAGCGGCAAGCGCGAGGCCGTGATCAACCCGGCCACCGGCGCAGAGCTGGCCAGCATTCCGCTGGTGAGCGAAGAAGAAACTCAGCAGGCGATCAACGCGGCGCAGCTGGCGCAGCACAGCTGGAAGCAGCTGACCGCCAAACAACGCTCCGCCTTGCTGCTGGCCTGGGCCGACAGGGTGCTGGCCGCCCAGGAAGATCTGGCGCAGCTGATGACCGCCGAGCAGGGTAAATCGCTGGCGGAAGCGCGCGGCGAAGTAGCCTACGCGGCTTCGTTTATCACCTGGTTCGCCGAAGAAGCCAAGCGGGTCGACGGCGCGGTGTTGCAGGCGCCGCAGGCCACGCAGCGGCTGGTGGTGGTGAAGCAGCCGATTGGCGTGTGCGCGGCCATTACCCCGTGGAACTTCCCGGCGGCGATGATCACCCGCAAGGTGGCGCCGGCGCTGGCGGCAGGCTGCGCCATTATCGTCAAACCGGCCGAGCAAACCCCGCTGACCGCGCTGGCGTTGGCCAAGCTGGCGCAGGACGCCGGCATTCCGCCGGGCGTGCTGCAGGTGGTGACCGGCGAAGCGGCGCAGGTGGGCAAGGTGCTGTGCGACAGCCCGGTGGTGCGCAAGCTGAGTTTTACCGGCTCGACCGAAGTTGGCCGCATCCTGATGGCGCAATGCGCGCCGAGCATCAAGAAGCTGTCGCTGGAACTGGGCGGCAACGCGCCGGTGATCGTGTTCGACGACGCCAACCTGGACGCGGCGGTGGCGGGCATCATGGCCTCCAAATTCCGCAACAGCGGCCAGACCTGCGTCTGCGCCAACCGTATCTATGTGCAGGACGGCATCTATGACCGTCTGGCGGAGAAGCTGGTAGCGGCGGTCGAACAGCTGAAGGTCGGCGACGGCAGCCACGAGGGCACCACTCAGGGGCCGCTTATCGACAGCGACGCGGTAGAGAAAGTGCAGAGCCATATCGACGATGCGTTGATCAAGGGCGCGCAGATCGCCACCGGCGGGCAACCGCACGCGTTGGGCGGCACCTTCTTCCAGCCGACGGTGGTGACCGGCGTTACCCAGAAGATGCGCTTCGCCAAAGAGGAGACCTTCGGCCCGGTAGCGCCGCTGTTCCGTTTTCATGACGAAGCGGAAGCCATCGCCATGGCCAACGACACCGAATTCGGCCTGGCGGCCTACCTGTTCACGCAGAACGCCTCGCGCCAGTGGCGGGTGCCGGAAGCGTTGGAATACGGCATGGTTGGCATCAATACCGGACTGATTTCCAACGAAGTCGCGCCGTTTGGCGGCGTGAAACAGTCAGGGCTCGGGCGTGAAGGATCGCGCTACGGGATAGAAGAATATCTGGAGCTGAAATACCTGTGTATCGATGTGAGCTGTTAACCACCGGGAAATTAACCCGTCCCGGTGGCCGGAGCCGCCGGGCGATAAAGGATGATGCATGTCTTCTGATAACACCTATGTTTCTCCGGCGCTTGCCGCCGGGGTGCGAGCACCTGCACCCGCCAAATCACTGAGTTTCCTCGAAGGGGTGGCGATGATTGTCGGCACCAACATCGGCGCCGGCGTGTTGTCCATCGCCTACGCCTCCAGCAAGGCCGGCTTTTTGCCGCTGCTGTTCTGGCTGATGCTGGTCGGCGGGTTGACCACCATCACCATGCTGTATGTCGCCGAATCCACGCTGCGCACCCGCGCGCACCTGCAGCTGAGCGGGCTGGCGAAGCGCTACGTCGGCGGCGCCGGCGCCTGGCTGATGTTCGCTTCGGTGTGCGTTAACAGCGTCGGCGCGCTCACCGCCTATATGACCGGCAGCGGCAAGCTGCTGCAGTCGCTGTTCGGCATCTCGCCGGCGCTCGGCAGCCTGCTGTTCTTCGTACCGGCGGCGGGAGTGTTGTATCTCGGGCTGAAGGCGATTGGCCGCGGCGAGAAGTTTATCAGCATCGGCATGGTAGTGATGCTGACCGCGCTGGTGGCGGCGACGCTGCTGAAAGACACCACCCAGATGCGCAACCTGCTGGACGGCGACTGGCGCTTTATGGTGCCGGTGTTCAACGTGGTGGTGTTCTGCTTCTCGGCGCAGTACATCGTGCCGGAAATGGCGCGCGGCTTCTCCGATAAGCCCGAGCAGCTGCCGAAGGCGATTATCGTCGGCATGGTGGTGACCTTCGTGCTGCTGGCGGCGGTGCCGATGTCGGTGATTGCGCTCAGCGGGCTGGACGATATCTCAGACGTGGCGACCATCTCCTGGGGCCAGGCGCTGGGGCAGTGGGCGTTCTTCTCCGCCAACGTCTTTGCGCTGTGCGCAATGCTGACCTCGTACTGGGGGCTGGGCGGCAGCTTCCTGACCAATATTTTCGACAAGTTCCGGCTGGGCAACGACGAGCTGCCGTTGCGCCGCTTCGGCGTGCTGCTGCTGGTGGTAGTGCCGCCGTTCGCGCTGGCCTACAGCGGCCTGGTGTCGTTCGTTAACGCGCTGTATTTCGCCGGGGTGTTCAGCGGGGTGATCCTGTCGATCATGCCGATGCTGATCCTGCGCGGCGCGCGCAAACATGGCGATCAAACCCCGCGCTGGCAGTGCGGCTGGATCACCCATCCGCTGTTGCAGAACAGCATCGTGCTGCTGTATCTGGGCAGCGCGGTATACGCCATCGCTTCACTGTTAGGCTATCTGCCCTCTGGATGGTGACTTGCCTTCCCTCAAGTAGTGATGTTGTTTCTCGGCATTGAGAACGGCGGCGTCGTGGCCGCCGATTTTTTTAGCCGCGCATTTTCGCCGGCAGCGCCAGCCAGGCCTGCACCGAAGGGCGTTGCCACTGTTTATGCGCATAGTGGCGAAGGCTTTCCGGCACCGCGTCGCCGTGCATCACCAGCCGGTTGAGCATCAGCGCCAGATCGGTATCGGCGATGCACCACTCCCTGAACAGATTATCCTGCCCGTGGCTCAGCAGCTTCTCGACGGCGGCGATCAGCTTGTGCGCTGCGCCCTGTGCCGCGGCGGACAGCGGCGGGAACTTGCCATCGCTGAAGATCACTTCGGTAGAACGCTCGGCGCGGATCGGCATAAAGTCGCTGCGCAACCAGGCCTGGATCTCACGCGCTTTGGCGCGCTGTTTGACGTCGCGCGGGTAGATGGCATGGGCCGGGTGGATGTCCTCCAGATATTCGGCAATCGCCGAAGACTCGGACAGCTGAAACTCCCCGATGACCAGGGTCGGCACCCGGCGCGTCAGCGACAGCGAGACATAGGCGGCCTGCTGGTGCTCTTCCTTAGCCAAATCAACCGGCTTCACGTTGAACGGGATAGCTTTTTCCGTCAGCGCAACAAACGCCGACAGGGCGTAAGGGCTGAAGAATTGGCTGTCGGTATAGAGTTCGACAATCGGTTGCGACATCAGCGGTTCCTCTGGCTAAGGGAGTAAGAATATTGATAATTGCCGAGGGGTGGCTAAAAATCAATCTGTTAGGGCAAAAGTTGTTGCCGGCGGCGGCTCGCGCCGCCGTTATTCAGCGTTGATGATGTGATATCTTTGTTGCCAACAAGTGAATCAAGCCGTATCGGGTAACATGAAGACGCAGTGGATTGAAAGTGTGAAGGTAGGATGTGCGCGCCTGTGGCCGCATCCGCTGGCGGTGGGCAAGAAAGAGATTTTGCTTTCCAGCCTGGGAGCGGGGCTGGGGTTAACGATCGCCAGCTGGGTCAGCCATTTTATTCTGGGTGAGGTGAACCTGTGGTTTATCGCGCCGATGGGGGCCTCGGCGGTATTGCTGTTTGGCGTGCCTAACAGCCCGCTGGCGCAGCCCTGGTCGATCGTTGGCGGCAATACGCTGGCGGCGGCGGTGGGCGTCAGCTGCGGTTTGCTGATTGCCGACCCCGGTTTAGCCTGCGGGCTGGCGGCCTGCCTGGCGATCGGCCTGATGTTCAGGCTGCGCTGCCTGCACCCGCCGGGCGGGGCGGTGGCGCTGACCGCCATCCTCGGTGGCCCGGGTGTCCACCAGATGGGCTACCATTTCGTGCTTTACCCGGTGCTGCTCAATTCGCTGCTGCTGGCGGCGCTGGCGATACTGTTCAATAACCTGGCCGGGCGGCGTTATCCGCACACCCTGGCGCCGGCGGAGGCCAAACCGGCCAACCTGCCGATCGATGCGGTGTCTATCACCCGCGCCGACCTGCACCAAGCGCTGATGCAGGGTGAGCTGTTCGATATCGACGAGGACGATCTGCAGGAAATCCTGCTGCGCGCCGAGCAGCTGGCCCACCGGCGGCAAAATCCGGGAGGGTGAAACGCCTCTGAGCGTTGCGCTGGCGGGCGGTATCGGTGTGCGGGTTTATGCCCCGATGTTTTGCTAAGCTAGGCTCAAACTTGAGCTGTTGATAAATAGCGTATTGAGCCGATGAACATTGACGAGAAGCTTGTCTCTCAACTTATTGCCACCCAGTTCCCACATTGGGCGAATTTACCCCTACGGCCAGTTGATGCCGGGGGCTGGGATAATAGGGTTTTTCATTTGGGTAATCAGATGCTGGTAAGGATGCCAAGCGCTGAATGTTATGCTTCTCAAGTGGAAAAAGAGCAGTTCTGGTTGCCAAAGCTGGCTCCCTTGCTGCCGATCCCCATTTCCACGCCTTTGGCGCTGGGTAAACCGGCCGAGAATTACCCCTGGAAATGGTCTATCTATCGCTGGATTGAGGGCGAAACCGCAGCATCTTCTCCAGTCGCAAATCTTGGCGAGTTTGCCGGCGATCTCGCCCGGTTCCTGCTGGCCTTACATAGCATCGACTCTGCGGGCGGGCCTGCGGCGGGAAAACAGAACTTCCACCGGGGCGGTTCACTCAGTGTCTATGACGCCGAAACGCGGCAAGCAATCTCGGATTTGGCCGCCAGGATTAACGTGAGTTTGCTTACCGAGATTTGGGATGCCGGATGCGCCACGATCTGGACAAAGGCGCCGGTGTGGGTGCATGGCGACATAAGCGCAGGCAACCTTTTGGTTAAAAATCATCGACTCAGCGCGGTGATTGATTTTGGCCAACTGGGCGTGGGTGATCCCGCATGTGATGTTGTTATCGCCTGGACCTACCTTGATGCATACAGCAGACCAGCATTCCGTGAGGCTTTGTCGATTGATGCCAATACGTGGGCGCGCGGCCGGGCCTGGGCGTTATGGAAGGCGTTGATTGTGGCTGTGAAACCCGATAATACCAATGCCGTTGAAGCCAGGCAGGCCTGGCGGACTATTGAGCAGATTATTGCTGAGTGGAAGGCGACGCGCGAAGCGGGCAGGTGAGGTGGGGACAGCATCCGCGCAAGCGATGTTGAACCTCTTTCAGAATCGCCGCGACCATACAACGGCAGGTTTTCGGATTTGATGTGACAGCGGCGCTCTCGGGGGGATGTGCTGCAGCGTTGAGTTTTTGGACAAGCCTAGTATAAGGTACGGCCTTGGAACAGAAAAGGGACTGTTATGGATGCTAAAGCAGTAGCGCAGGGAATTCTCGAAGGGATTGAGTCCTTACCCAAAGGCATAGGTTATAGCGTTCGCCGTACATGGCAAGGCGCAGGGTTAGCGGGCGGGGAGTTCAAGCGCCGGAATGAACTTGAAACGGAAAGATTCATTAGAGTTATTCGTGCGGGTTATGGCCTCGAAGCTCCTTTACGTGAGCTGATCACCATCATCATTCGTGACTGTTATCAACGGATGAATGCACAAACTCAAACCGCATTAGGACAAAAAATTAAGCCTTGCTGAAGGTTATGCTACGGGGCGTATGGGGACTCAGTTCATTCTGGTACAGCAGATCACGCATCACATTTTAAAAAAAGCTATCGGCAGCACTCTTTTCAAATGGGCATTTAAAGGCATCACCGTTGCAGGTCTGAACATCATTCTTTTGCAAGGGATTATCGAACAAGCTGCTGTAGCTTCGCGCCGATTACGCGAAAAATACCCCTCAACGTACCACAAGCTAACCCCGCGAAATTTGGACATGCTGTATTTTCTGACGGAGGAATATCTTGAACCCTTCGTTGCCTACTCCAGCAAATCGAAAATGTTCTGTGAAGGTGTGAATAATGAGCTATCTAAAGTCTTGGGGCAGTAAGCTCGGCAAAGGATTGTCTCATGTTGTAGAGGCGATTTTCAGCGGAATATTTTCTGTTGCGGCTTTTGGGGCGCTGTTCTGGTTTGATGAGTGGTGGCAGCGAATTTTAAGCGCCGCCATCTTCCTGTTACTGGTGTTTGCAACTATTGCTTTGTGCGGTCTTTTTCGAGGCGAAAGGTAGTATTCTGCCATTTGGTGCGCCTGTGCGCCGTTCTAAGCGCTCCATCAGTCCGTCAGCAATTCCCGCGCGTGAGTAAATCCGATCACCGCGGCAGCGAGCCGTCAGCGCGGCAGGATGCCACTAAATCAACGTCTCTGCCACGAAAACGGCACTACACCGCACCCGCCTGCGCAATTTGGATCAGGAAATTTACATCAATAGTTCTTCTAATCAGTTTTGCGCAGGTGTTAACCATGAGCTGGCTAAAATCCTTTCTTGTGAAGTTAGTTAAATTTTTTGGCCGGTAAACTGCTGACCTGGCTGAGTCCATAGCCATTGGCCTGTTCTCTATAGCGGCATTTGTTGCATTGTTCTGGTTTGACGAGTGGTGGAAATCAATCTCTATGGCTATCGCGATCTTCTTTGTCGGCTTCCTGGTGAGCTTAGCGATTGGGTGGTTACGAGGTGAGAAATGAAAGAAAATGGCGGCAGACTGCTGCCATTTTGCTGCCACTGGCCCCAGAAAACAAAAAAGCCACCTCATAGGATGGCTTAATTATATGAATTTAAAGCTAGAATTTGGTGGCCCCTGCTGGGTTTGAACCAGCGACCAAGCGATTATGAGTCGCCTGCTCTAACCACTGAGCTAAGGGGCCAAGCGGCGAGATTATACGGTAATCCTTCGGCGCAGGTCTACTGTTACCCGCCCGTATGTTGCTTTTCTGTGCAGTTCTAGCCTGTTGTAATTGTTGGCGGATTTTGCGATAACCGCTGTAAATCCCTTTAATGGACTCGCGATACTCATGGAACTCCTGGCGCCCGATCTGCGGGTGGTGTTTTGCGGCATCAATCCCGGCCTTTCCTCCGCCCATCAGGGCTACCCCTTCGCCAACGGCAGCAACCGCTTCTGGAAGGTGCTGCACCAGGCCGGCTTTACCCGCAGCCAGCTGGCGCCGGAGCAGTGGCGCCAGCTGCAGGATAATGGCTGCGGCATCACCGCGCTGGTGGCGCGCCCGACGGTAGCGGCCAGCGAGCTGACGCGCGACGAACTGCGCGGCGGCGGCGAGGCGTTGAGAGACAAAATTATGCGTTATCAGCCGCGCGCCCTGGCGATCCTTGGCAAGCAGGCGTTCAGCACCGCCTTCGGGATAAAAAATGCGCCCTGGGGCAGGCAGGAGATGATGCTGGGCGCAACCGAGGTGTGGGTGTTGCCTAACCCCAGCGGATTGAACCGCGCCACGCTGGAGCAGCTTACCGCCAGCTACCGAGAGCTGTTCCTGGCTCTGGGGTGAGCAGCGCGATAAATAGCAGGCAATAAAAAACCCCGGCGAGCCGGGGTTTTGTTTGTTGCCGACAGCGGGCCTTAGTCGTCCAGGAAGCTGCGCAGCACTTCGGAACGGCTTGGGTGGCGCAGCTTGCGCAACGCCTTGGCTTCGATCTGGCGAATACGCTCGCGGGTAACGTCGAACTGTTTGCCCACTTCTTCCAGCGTATGATCGGTGTTCATGTCGATGCCGAAACGCATGCGCAGCACTTTAGCCTCACGCGCGGTCAGCCCGGCCAGCACGTCGTGCGTGGCGGAACGCAGGCTTTCCGAGGTCGCGGAATCCAGCGGCAGCTCGAGGGTGGTGTCCTCGATGAAATCGCCCAGATGTGAATCTTCATCATCGCCGATCGGCGTTTCCATGGAGATCGGCTCTTTGGCGATCTTCAGCACTTTGCGGATCTTGTCTTCCGGCATCAGCATGCGCTCAGCCAGCTCTTCCGGCGTCGGTTCACGGCCCATCTCTTGCAGCATCTGGCGCGAGATACGATTGAGCTTGTTGATGGTCTCAATCATGTGCACCGGAATACGGATGGTACGCGCCTGGTCGGCGATGGAGCGGGTGATGGCCTGACGGATCCACCAGGTGGCGTAAGTCGAGAACTTGTAACCACGGCGGTATTCAAACTTGTCTACCGCTTTCATCAAGCCGATGTTGCCTTCCTGGATCAGATCCAGGAACTGCAGGCCGCGGTTGGTGTATTTCTTGGCGATGGAAATAACCAGACGCAGGTTAGCCTCAACCATCTCTTTCTTCGCGCGGCGGGCTTTCGCTTCACCGATCGACATGCGGCGGTTGATGTCTTTGACCTGCTCGATGGTCAGGCCGGTTTCTTCTTCGATCTGGCGCAGCTTCTGCAGGCTGCGCTGCACGTCTTCCGCAACGTCTTTCAGCTTCTCTGACCATGGCTTGGCCATTGCCAGCGCCGCTTCGAACCAGGAATCGCTGGTTTCGTTGCCGGCGAACAGGGTGACGAAGTTTTTCTTCGGCATTTTGCACTGTTCAACGCACAGCTTCATGATGATGCGTTCCTGAGTACGGACGCGGTCCATCATGACGCGCATGCTGTTGACCAGGAAGTCGAACTGCTTAGGCACCAGGCGGAACTGCTTGAACACTTCAGACAGCTTCAGGATCTCTTCTGCTGCGCTGGCGTGGCTGCGGCCGTTCTTTTTGATCACCAGACGGGTCGCTTCGTACTGATCGCGCAGATCGGTAAATTTCTGGCGCGCCAGTTCCGGATCGATGCTGTTGTCGTCTTCAGCGTCGTCGTCTTCATCTTCGTCTTCTTCGTCGTCGTCCTGTTCTTCGGTCGACAGTTCAGAACCGACGTGCGTGGCGGTTGGGGCGATGTCCTCTTCCGCGTTCGGATCGACGAAGCCGGTGATCAGGTCAGACAGGCGCGCTTCGCCCGCTTCGACGCGATCGTACTGTTCCAGCAGGTAGGTAATGGCTTCCGGGTATTCTGCGACGGAGCACTGCACCTGGTTGATGCCGTCTTCGATGCGTTTGGCGATGTCGATTTCGCCTTCGCGCGTCAGCAGCTCAACGGTACCCATTTCGCGCATGTACATGCGCACCGGGTCAGTGGTGCGCCCGATTTCAGATTCCACGCTGGACAGCACCTGAGCGGCGGCTTCTTCCGCATCTTCGTCGGTGCTGTTTGAGTTTTCAGCAAGCAGCAGGTCATCGGCATCCGGTGCTTCTTCCATCACCTGGATGCCCATGTCGTTAATCATCTGGATGATGTCTTCGATCTGATCGGAGTCGACGATATCTTCCGGCAGATGGTCATTGACCTCAGCATAGGTCAGATAGCCTTGCTCCTTACCACGTTGGACAAGAAGTTTAAGCTGTGACTGCGGGTTTTGCTCCATAAGACGGTATCCACACTTCAGAGTATTTGGGTTGGTGTCGGTCGGCGAAACCGCCAACAATAGCATTTGGGGCGTTTTTGTTGTTGCCGCGGCCCACTGTGGCGGCATATTGCAGGGCTCTGCCCTCGCATTTATCGGCACTTAAGCCGTTGTATTCTTTATTCTTCATGCCTCAGGCGCGTTGGCTGCCCGCAACCTGAGCCATGCTGGCTAAATTCAGTTTTTCTTCGCTAAAACCTGGTTGAGCGAACGGACTTCTTCACGTTCTTCCGGGCTTAGGCCGTGCGTCCTGGCCTGCGCGATCAGCGTTTCCAGCCGCTGCTCGAGCACCGAGTCATACAGGCTGGCCAACGTATCCAAAAAGGTCTGTTCGACCATGTCCTCAACGATCATATGGTTCCATGACGCCAGGGTTTCAAGCTGCTGGCTGAATTTGTCGTCGCGATACAGCTCCAGCAACTGCCCGGTGCTCAACCCCGGCTGCGCCAGACAGGTCTGCACCAGTTCGACGAACAGCGGCAACCCCGCCTGCTTGGTTTGCTCCAATCCCTCCAGCGAAGGGATAAGTGTAGCCAATTGCGGATTTTGCACCAGTAACCCTATCAGTATACGCATGGTTGTGCGTTTTAGCTGGGGCGCCTGATAGGTATTCGCATTTTCAGCCTGCTTGGGCATCAGCTTGTCGAGCTGGCTGTCGTCCAGCAACCCCAGCTTGCTGCCGAGCTGTTGGCGCAGATACAAGCGCAACGTTTCGCCCGGCACCTGAGTAATCAGCGGCAGCGCCAGCGTGCTCAGCTTGGCGCGCCCGTCCGGGCTGCTCAGATCCACCTGCGGCATCAGGGTTTCGAACAGGAAAGTGGAAAGCGGCTGCGCCTGCTCCATTCGTTGTTCGAACGCCTCTTTGCCTTCTTTGCGCACCAGCGTGTCCGGGTCTTCGCCATCGGGCAAAAACATGAACCGCAGCTGGCGCCCGTCGTTCAGGTAGGGCAGCGCAGTTTCCAGCGCGCGCCAGGCGGCTTCACGGCCGGCCCGGTCGCCGTCATAACAACAGACCACGTTGTCGGTGGCGCGGAACAGCAGCTGAATATGTTCAGCCGTCGTTGAGGTTCCGAGCGAGGCGACGGCATAATCGATACCGTATTGCGCCAGCGCCACCACGTCCATATAACCTTCCACTACCAGCAACCGCTGCGGGGTAGGGTGGTTCTGTTGTGCTTCATACAGGCCGTACAATTGACGGCCCTTGTGGAATACTTCGGTTTCCGGCGAGTTCAGGTATTTCGGCATGCCGTCACCCAGCACGCGCCCGCCAAAGGCGATCACTCGCCCGCGTTTGTCGCGGATAGGGAACATCACGCGTTCACGGAAACGATCGTACGTGCGTCCTTGATCGTTAGTCACCAGCATGCCGGCATCGTTCAATGCCTGGCGTGAGTCGGCGTCGCGCCCAAAACGCTTCAGCGCGTTATCCCACCCCGCCGGCGCGAAGCCGATGGCGAAATGGCGGATAACGTCGTCACTCAACCCGCGCTGTTGCAAATAATTGCGCGCCGGCGTGCCGGAAGATTGATGCAGTGACTGTTGATAGAACGCGCTGAGCTGTTCCATCAGTTGGTACAGGCTTTGGCGCTGATGACGTTCGATCTGGGTCGGCCCGGTGCCTGCCTCGTAAGGCACTTCCAGCCCGTGCATGGTCGCCAGCTCTTCGATGGTTTCGACAAACTCGAGCCTGTCGTAATTCATCAAAAAGTCGACGGCGTTGCCGTGCGCGCCACAACCAAAACAGTGGTAAAACTGCTTGTCGCCATTAACGGTAAATGAAGGCGTCTTTTCGTGGTGGAACGGACAGCACGCGTGGTAGTTCTTGCCCTGCTTCTTGAGCTTCACGCGGGCGTCGATCAAATCGACGATGTCGGTGCGAGCCAGCAAGTCATTGATAAATACGCGCGGAATTCGTCCAGCCATAAGCCCTTACTTCATTAGCCTATAAACGAGAACAAGCCGCGCATTCCTTTCGGAAAGCACGGCCTTCGTATGCAACTACTCAGTCTGCGCGATTTTTAAAATCAGAAATTCACGCGGTGGGGTTGCCCCCGAAGAATTAATACAGACGAGTGCGGCGTGCGTTTTCGCGAGCCAGTTTCTTCGCGTGACGTTTCACAGCGGAAGCTTTAGCGCGTTTACGTTCGGTAGTCGGTTTTTCATAGAACTCACGACGACGAACTTCAGCTAAAACGCCTGCTTTCTCGCAAGAGCGTTTGAAACGACGCAGAGCAACGTCAAATGGCTCGTTTTCACGTACTTTAATTACCGGCATGTGCCTCTCACCTCAATAAAATTCGGTTTGCTGCTGGCCAAGCGCCAGCCTTTTCAAAATGGTGCGGAATTTTACTTCAACGGATGCTGCTTTGTAAAGCACCACAGCAAATTGAAACCTGCGCCGCCCTGGTAAAACGTGCGCAATTTTGCATCGGGCGCTGATTATAGACTAATCAGAAAAAAATGCTCGTTTTTAATCAAACCGGCATTTACCGCAGGAATCATCGACATAGCGGCGAGGTGGCGACAAGGTGCGCGGCGCTGGCGGTAAATGGCGCCGATTGTGATAAACTGGCGGCCGCACGTGAATGATGGGAAATGTAATGCGAGTACTGGGTATAGAAACTTCCTGCGATGAAACCGGAATTGCAGTGTATGACGATCAAGCCGGTTTATTGGCCAACCAATTATACAGCCAGGTGAAGCTGCATGCCGACTACGGCGGCGTGGTGCCGGAACTGGCCTCCCGCGATCACGTGCGCAAAACCGTGCCGCTGATCCAGGCCGCGTTAAAAGAAGCCAACCTGACCGCAGCCGATATCGACGGCGTGGCCTATACCGCCGGGCCGGGTCTGGTGGGGGCACTGCTGGTCGGCGCTACCGTCGGCCGCGCGCTGGCGTTCGCCTGGAACGTGCCGGCGGTGCCGGTGCACCATATGGAAGGCCACCTGCTGGCGCCGATGCTGGAAGACAACCCGCCGGCGTTCCCGTTTGTCGCGCTGCTGGTTTCCGGCGGCCATACCCAGTTGATCAGCGTCACCGGCATCGGTGAGTACGAACTGCTGGGCGAATCGATCGACGACGCCGCCGGCGAAGCCTTCGATAAAACCGCCAAGCTGCTCGGGCTGGATTACCCCGGCGGGCCGATGCTGTCGAAGATGGCGCAGCAAGGAATGGCGGGGCGCTTTACCTTCCCGCGGCCGATGACCGATCGCCCGGGGCTGGATTTCAGCTTCTCCGGCCTGAAAACCTTCGCGGCCAACACCATTCGTTCCAACGGCGACGACGATCAAACCCGCGCCGACATCGCCCGCGCATTTGAAGATGCGGTGGTGGATACGCTGGCGATCAAGTGCAAGCGCGCACTGGAGCAAACCGGCTTCAAACGGCTGGTAATGGCGGGCGGCGTCAGCGCCAACCGCACGCTGCGCGCCAAGCTGGCGGAGATGATGCATAAGCGCGGCGGGGAAGTGTTCTATGCCCGCCCGGAATTCTGTACCGACAACGGCGCGATGATTGCCTATGCCGGCCTGGTGCGGCTGCAAAGCGGCGCCAACCCCGAGCTGAGCGTTTCGGTGCGGCCGCGCTGGCCGTTGGCGGAGCTGCCTGCGGTATAAGCGGAATGGCTGTGCGTATTCACAGATAGCAGATAAAGAAAAGGCCGGGGATTTCCGGCCTTTCTTTCAGGGTTCTTTCTTCTCTTCTTCCGCTTCGGCCGCGTCGGCTTTCTTCTTGCGGAACTTGCCCCAGATTTTTCCTTCCTGGCCGCGCCACAGGCGCTGGATATTATCGTGATGCCGCATCAGGATCAGGCAGGAGAGCATCGCTACCGGGAAGGTGAACTGCGGTTTGAACCACCAAACGTAGAACGGGGCGATCAGCGCGCTGACGATGGCGCCCAGTGAAGAATAACCGCTGAGCAGCACCGTCAGCAGCCAGGTGCCGGTCATCAGGCCGGTCAGATCCCAGCCGATAGGCGCGATGGCGCCGAAGGCCGTCGCCACGCCCTTGCCGCCGCGGAAGTGGAAGAACACCGGGTAGATATGCCCCAGGCAGGCGGCGATCGCCGTCAGGCCCAGATACAGCGGCGGCACCTCCAGCTTATAGGCCAGCCAGACCGGCAGCATTCCTTTCAGGATATCGAATACCAGCACCGCCGCCGCCGCCAGGCGGCCGCCGATGCGCAGGACGTTGGTCGCTCCTGGATTCCCTGAGCCATGTTCACGCGGATCGGGCAGCCTGGCGATCCGGCAAACCAGGATCGCGCTGGAAATTGAGCCACACAGATACGCGAAGATAATCATGCCAAGCGCGGTAGCACTCATAACGCGGTTCCGTTTAATAATGGTCGTTTTACTTGCAACATCTATGGATAATACGCATATTCCGCTGGAAGTGGTATCCGGCAAGGCCAAAAACAGAGAATGACGTGATGGATATCGTATTTATTGAAGAGCTTACCGTAATTACCACCATTGGCGTTTATGATTGGGAACAAAGCATTCGTCAGAAGCTGGTGTTCGATATCGAAATGGGCTGGGATAACCGCAAAGCCGCCGCCAGCGACGACGTCAACGACTGCCTGAGCTACGCCGACATCAGTGAAGCCATCATCCAGCACGTCGAACCAAACCGCTTCGCGCTGGTGGAGCGCGTGGCGGAGGAAATATCCGAAATTTTGCTCCAGCGCTTCAATTCCCCCTGGGTCCGTATTAAGGTCAGCAAACCGGGCGCTGTAGCACATGCCAATCGGGTCGGCGTCATCATTGAACGCGGCACCCGTCCTGCGTGATTTTTATGTCATCTGCATGCAACGAAAGGCCGTTAACCTGGTCTTAACCTGAGAGTTGTTTTAGCGGCATTGTATTGAGCACTGCCGCTTTTTTATGTTTATAGCCGTAAATTTATGGGGTGATCGAAGCACATGGCGGACATGCATTCACTGTTTATCGCGTTTGTTCTTGGGGTGGTTGAAGGGTTAACGGAGTTTTTGCCGGTGTCTTCCACCGGGCACATGATCATTGTGGGCGAGTGGCTGGGCTTTACCGGCGACAAGGCCAAAACCTTTGAGGTTATCATTCAGCTGGGGTCGATTCTGGCGGTGGTGGTGATGTTCTGGCGCCGCCTGTTCGGCCTGATCGGCATTCATTTTGGCGGTAAACCTGTTGAGCACGAAGGTAAAACTTCAGGCCAACTGAAGCTGGGCCACATTCTGCTGGCGATGATCCCGGCGGTAGTGTTGGGGCTGGCGTTCCACGATTTCATCAAATCGCTGTTCGCGCCGAAAAACGTGATGTACGCATTGGTGGTTGGCGGCCTGCTGCTGCTGGCGGCGGAATGGCTGAAGCCGAAAAAGCCGAGCGCGGAAGGGCTGGATGACATTACCTACCGCCAGGCGTTCATGATTGGCTGCTTCCAGTGTCTGGCGCTGTGGCCGGGCTTCTCCCGTTCTGGCTCCACCATCGCCGGCGGCATGCTGGTGGGCGTGAACCGTTACGCGGCCTCTGAGTTTTCCTTCATTCTGGCGGTGCCGATGATGATCGGCGCCAGCGGCCTGGATTTGTACAAGAGCCTGCATTTCCTGACGATGGGTGACTTGCCGATGTTCGCCGTCGGTTTCGTCACCGCCTTCGTGGTGGCGCTGATTGCGATCAAGACCTTCTTGTCGCTGATCAAACGCATCTCGTTTGTGCCCTTCGCCATCTACCGCTTTATCGTTGCCGCCGTGGTTTATATGGTCTTCATGTAAGCGGCGATGCTAATAAAAAACCCCGCATTGCGGGGTTTTTTTATGCCTGTTCCGGCAGAATATCCTGAGTGAGCTTCCAGTCGGCCAGCGCCTGTTGGCGACGGCGTTTGAGCTCGTCGCGGATCGCCAGGCCCTGCAGCCCGCTGGCCACCACCTCTTTAATCGACACCGCATTGGCCACCTGGTAGGCCTGGCGTAAATAGTCGCCCTGCGGATACGGATTATTCTCGAAGCCGGTGCGGCCGCGCGCGTCCGCTTCGCTGGTCAGGATCATTTGCTCCAGCCGCTGTGGCTTACGCCATACGTCCACGGCATCGAACAGCTTCAGCAGGGTTTCCGGCCGCAGCTTGTTTACCGTATGGATCAGGTCATGATATTCAGCCACCAGCCTGGCCAGATCGCGCACCGGGTTGGGCACCCGCAGGCGCTGGCACAATGCCTCGACCAGCCGAACCCCGGCCGGGCCGTGGCCGTGATGGTGCGGCCAGAACTCTTTCGGCGTCAGCCCCTTGCCGAGATCGTGACACAGCGCGGAGAAGCGCACGTCCACCTCCGGGCTGAGCTGCGCCGCGATCGCCAGCGTCATCAGCGTGTGGACGCCGGTGTCGATCTCTGGGTGCCACTTGGCCGGCGCAGGCACGCCGAACAGGGCGTCGATCTCCGGAAACAGCACCGCCAGGGCGTCGCAGTCGCGCAGCGCCTGGAAATACACCTGCGGGCTCTGGCTCTGCAGCGCCTTCTCGGTTTCTTTCCACACCCGCTCGGCGGTCAGCGCCGCCAGCTCGCCGCCGTGTGCCATATTGCGCATCAGCGCCAGGGTTTCCTCCGCGATGCGGAATCCAAGATGGGCGAAGCGGGCGGCGAAACGCGCCACGCGCAGCACACGCAGCGGATCTTCGCCAAAGGCGTCGGAAACGTGGCGCAGCACGCGTGCCTGCAGGTCCGCCACGCCATGGTAGGGATCAATCAGCTCGCCGTCGGCGGAGCGGGCAATAGCGTTGATGGTCAGATCGCGGCGCATCAGGTCTTCTTCAAGGGTAACGTCCGGCGCGGCGTAGCAGGTGAAACCGGTATAGCCTTGGCCGGATTTGCGCTCGGTGCGGGCCAGCGCGTATTCCTCGTGGGTTTCAGGATTGAGGAAGACCGGGAAGTCTTTACCGACCTGCTGATAACCCATCGCCAGCAGCTCAGCCGGCGTGGCGCCTACCACCACCCAGTCGCGGTCGAACACCGGGATATCGAGCAGGCCGTCGCGGACGGCGCCGCCGACCAGGTAAATCTTCACTGTTAACTCCGAATTTGTCTTGGGGCTCTGCTTATCAGATTACATCAATTGGCGGCGGGATGTCGGCGCCAATAAAAAGGGCGCCCGCAGGCGCCCAAATTCAAACTGAACGAAACGGCAATCAGTTCATCCAGCGGTTGTTGTTTTTGCGGCGCGGGATCAGGTGCGGCAGCAACAGCCCCAGCAGCAGGCCGACGCCGGCCACGCCACCGCCGTACATGAACCACTGCAGGATAATGGTGCGCTGCTTGTCGTCGAGCTGCAAATTGACCGCGCTAACCTTCTTCTGCGCGACCACCAGCTGGTTTTTCAGATCCTGGTTTTCCTGCTGCAGACCGCTGATGGTGCCGTCGCTGCCCGCCACTTTTTGCTGCATTTCCGCAGTGCGCTGGTTCCAGCTGTTGTCGATGTTGGCCAGCTTGTCAGTCAGGGTTTTCACCTGCTGTTCCAGCTCGGGCACGCGGGTGCGCAGGCTCGGCGTTTGGCTCAGCTGATCGAGCGGGATCCAGGTGGTGCGGCCTTTAGGATCACGGATCTGGCCGTAATTGGTCGCGTCATTTACGCTCAACAGGGTGACTTCTTCACCGGCGTTCAGGGTACCGACAATGCGGTACTGGTTGCCTGGGCCGCTATGGACGTAAGTGCTCAATTCATCGGAGATATAACGTTTATCTTCGGCATGTGCGCCCCAAGTGATGCTGAAGCTCAGCACGGCAAGGCAAATTAGGCGTAATTTCTGCATTAGTTCATCGTTTCTGTGTGAATTTATGGAACGATAGTAGAGCGTTCAGTCTGACGACGCAACGCTAAAACCGGAATGAGAACTATCTTACTGTGGCAGATTCTGTGAGTTGCGCAGCGTTTTATAACGTAACAGGTTTTTTCTGCAGTTAGCAGGGTTAAGGGGCCGGGAATCGCGGTAAGATAACGGCAACCGTGCGTCATCGGGCGGCATGCGGCAGGCCAAGGCTGTGCCGCGCAGCCAGACGTGAATGCGTAACCTATTGGTGTAAAAGACTTATGACCGTTGAAATAGAACTGAAATTTATCGCCACTCCCGAAGCGGTCGCCGCATTGCCGCAGCAGCTGGCGGCCTGGCCCAATCAGCATTCCGCACCGCAGAAGCTGACCAATATTTATTTCGAAACCGCCGACAATTTCCTGCGTGGCCAGGATATGGGCCTGCGCATCCGCGGGTTCGACGACAGTTATGAAATGACCATCAAAACCGCCGGCAAAGTGGTGGGCGGTCTGCATCAGCGGCCGGAGTACAACGTCGCCATCGCTGCGCCGGAATTGGCGCTGGAACAGTTCCCGGCGGATATCTGGCCGCAGGGGTGCGATCTCAACGCGCTGCAACAGGCGCTGCAGCCGCTGTTCCGCACCGATTTCGTGCGTGAGAAGTGGGTGGTCACTTACGGTAAAAGCGAGATTGAGATTGGCCTCGATCAGGGCGAGGTCCGCGCTGGTGAGTTGAGCGAGGCGCTGTGCGAGGTGGAACTGGAGCTTAAGCAGGGCAACACTGAGGATCTGCTGGCGCTGGCCAACGCGTTGGCGGAGCACGGCGGATTGCGCCAGGGCAGCCTGAGCAAGGCGGCGCGCGGCTATCATTTGGCGCAGGGCGACGTTGCGCGCGAGCGCCGTCAGCTGGGCGTACTGAAGCCGGCGGCCAAGTCCAGCGTTGAGCAGGGCATGATCGCCAGCTTTGAACTGGCGCTCAGCCACTGGCAATACCATGAAGAACTGTGGCTGCGCGGCGACGCTCAGGCCCGTCGCTCGGTGATGGAGGCGATTGCGCTGATCCGCCAGGCGTTGGTCATTTTCGGCGGCCTGGTGCCGCGCAAGGCCAGCGCCGATTTGCGCACGCGTCTCACTGCGCTGGAGCCGCTGCTGGTGGACAAAACCACCCAGCCGCAGGTGCTGTGCTACAGCGCAGAGTACCTGCAGTGTAAGTTGGCGCTCACATCTTGGCTGGTGACCGGCGCTTGGCGCCCGTTCGTCGACGCCAAGGCGCAGGCCAAGCTGGACGGTTCCTTCAAACGTTTTTGCGACATCATGCTGGGGCGCAGCGCCGCCGAGCTGAAAGAGGCCTTCAACCGCACGCTGAATGAAGATGAATACCAGGAACAGCTGCCGCGCCTGACGCGCCAGGTGTCGGCGTTTATCCTGCTCTCCGGAGCCTATCCCGACGAGCAGACCGGGCCTTACATCGACAGCTGGCGCGAGCTGCAGCTGGCGCTGGCCGAACGCCGCCAGGGCTGGTATGAAGCCAGCCGCAAGCAGGCCTTATCCCATGCGCCATTCTGGTTAAACGGCGCGCTTCGTTAATCAAGCCGGCCTGCCAGGCCGCAGAACGGGTCATACACTATGTTGCCACTCTCAGCAGCGTTACAGGCTCAGGCACAGCAGGTTGTGCAGCGTTTTCGGGATGCTCATGGCGCAGACTGCGCGTTCAGCGAGCAGGAACAGTGGGTGCTGGCGTCGAGCGATTTCGTCTGCGACATGCTGCTCGGCCAGCCGGCGTGGCTGGCGACGCTGCGCGAGCAGCCGCCCGCACCCGGCGAGTGGCAGCATTACGCCGCCTGGCTGCAGGACGATTTGGAAGAGGTGCGCGACGAAGCCGGGTTGATGCGCGCGCTGCGGCTGTTCCGCCGCGAGACGCTGGTGCGAATCGCCTGGTCGCAGGCGCTGGGCCAGTGCACCACCGAAGAAACGCTGCTGCAGCTGAGCGGGTTGGCGGAAACGCTGATCGTCAGCGCGCGCGACTGGCTGTATCAGACTTGCTGCCGAGAATGGGGCACGCCGTGCAACGCGCAGGGTGAACCGCAGCCGCTGCTGATCCTCGGCATGGGCAAGCTGGGCGGCGGCGAACTGAATTTCTCCTCGGATATCGATCTGATCTTCGCTTACCCGGAAAACGGCCAAACCCAGGGCGGCCGGCGCCAGTTGGACAACGCGCAGTTCTTTACCCGGCTTGGCCAGCGGCTGATCAAGGCGCTGGATCAGCAGACCATCGACGGTTTCGTTTACCGGGTTGATATGCGCCTGCGCCCGTTCGGCGACAGCGGGCCGCTGGTGATGAGCTTCGCCGCGCTGGAGGATTATTATCAGGAGCAGGGGCGCGACTGGGAGCGCTACGCCATGGTGAAGGCGCGGCTGATGGGCGGTTCGGAAGACGCCTACAGCCAGGAGCTGCGCAAGACCCTGCGGCCATTCGTGTTCCGCCGCTATATCGACTTCAGCGTGATCCAGTCGCTGCGCAACATGAAGGGCATGATCGCGCGTGAAGTGCGGCGGCGCGGGCTGAAAGACAACATCAAGCTGGGCGCCGGCGGCATTCGGGAAATCGAGTTCATCACCCAGGTCTTCCAGCTGATCCGCGGCGGGCGCGAACCGGCGCTGCAGGGGCGTTCGCTGTTGCCGACGCTACAGGCGGTGGGCAAGCTGGGGCTGCTGGAAGCCGGGCAGGTGCAGGCGCTGAGCGCCAGCTATCTGTTCCTGCGGCGATTGGAAAACCTGTTGCAGGCGATCGCCGATCAGCAAACCCAGACGCTGCCGCAGGATGCGCTCGATCAGGCGCGTCTGGCTCAGGGCATGGGGCTGGCGGATTGGCCGGCGCTGCTGGCGGCGCTGGAGGTGCATATGCAGGCGGTGAGGGCGGTATTTGACGACCTGATCGGTGACGATACCCCCGATGTAGGCGAAGATCCCGATTACCAGCACTATCACAGCCTGTGGCAGGATGCGCTGGAGGAAAACGAACTGGCACCGTTGACGCCGCACCTGGACGAAGCGGCGCGGCGGCAGATGCTGCGCAGCATCGCCGAGTTTCGTCACGACGTCGACAAGCGCACCATCGGCCCGCGCGGCCGCGACGTGCTGGATCAACTGATGCCGCGCCTGCTGGCGGAGGTGTGCCCGCGCCAGGATGCGCCGACGGCGCTGTCGCGGCTGACCCTGTTGTTGTTGAGCATCGTCACCCGCACCACCTACCTCGAACTGCTGGTGGAATACCATGCGGCGCTCAGCCATTTGATTCGCCTGTGCGCCGCCTCGCCGATGGTCGCCAACCAGCTGTCGCGCTATCCGCTGCTGCTGGACGAGCTGTTGGATACCGCCACTCTGTACCAGCCGGTGGCGCCGGACGCCTATCGCAGCGAGTTGCGTCAGTATCTGCTGCGGGTGCCGGAAGACGACGAAGAGCAAAAGCTGGAGGCGCTGCGCCAGTTCAAGCAGGCGCAGCAGTTGCGTATCGCCGCGGCGGATATCGCCGAGGCGCTGCCGGTGATGAAAGTAAGCGATCACCTCACTTATCTGGCGGAGGCGATCATCGACGCGGTGGTGCAACAGGCCTGGGGCGACATGGTAGCGCGCTACGGCCAGCCTGCCCACCTGCAGGAGCGCGAAGGGCGCGGTTTTGCGGTGATCGGCTACGGCAAGCTGGGCGGCTGGGAGCTGGGTTACAGTTCTGACCTCGATCTGGTGTTTCTGCTGGATTGCCCGCCGGAGGTGATGACCGACGGCGAACGCAGCATCGACGGCCGCCAGTTCTATCTGCGCCTGGCCCAGCGGGTGATGCACCTGTTCAGCACTCGCACTTCGTCCGGCATTCTGTACGAAGTGGATGCCCGCCTGCGGCCTTCCGGCGCCGCCGGCATGCTGGTCAGCACCGTTGAGGCGTTTGCCGATTACCAGCAGAACGAAGCCTGGACCTGGGAACATCAGGCTCTGGTGCGCGCGCGCATCGTGCACGGCGACCCGGCGTTGCATCAGCAGTTTGCCGCCATTCGCCGCGAAATCCTGTGCAAAGCGCGCGAGCCGGAAACGCTGCGGCGCGAAGTGCGCGAGATGCGCGAGAAAATGCGCAACCATCTGGGCAGCAAGCAGCGCGATCTGTTTGATATCAAAGCCGATGAAGGCGGTATCACCGATATCGAATTTATCGCCCAATATCTGGTCTTAGGCTATGCGAACGCCGAACCGCGCCTGACGCGCTGGTCGGATAACGTGCGCATCTTCGAGCTGATGGCCAACTACGACATCATGCCGGAAGAAGAAGCGCGCGCGCTGACCCAGGCCTACGTCACCATGCGCGATGAGATCCATCATCTGGCGCTGCAGGAGCATTCCGGCAAGGTTGGCGGCGGGCTGTTCGCCGCCGAACGCGAGCAGGTGCGCGCCAGCTGGAGCAAATGGCTGGGCTAATACGTTTTGCAGGTATTCCGGAGGTCTGTGGTAATATCTGCGCCACTAAAATTTTGTTCTTTTTTGGAGTTATCGGATGAAAGTTACGCTGCCTGATTTTCGCCGCGCCGGTGTACTGGTGGTAGGCGACGTCATGTTGGATCGCTATTGGTATGGGCCGACCAGCCGTATTTCACCGGAAGCCCCGGTGCCGGTAGTCAAGGTCGATACCATCGAAGAGCGTCCCGGCGGCGCGGCTAACGTGGCGATGAACATTGCTGCGCTGGGCGCCAATTCCCGCCTGGTGGGCCTGACCGGCATCGACGATGCGGCGCGGGCGCTGAGCGCCAAACTGAACGAAGTTAACGTGCGCTGCGACTTTGTTTCGGTGCCGACCCATCCGACCATCACCAAGCTGCGCGTGCTGTCGCGCAACCAGCAGCTGATCCGCCTCGACTTCGAAGAAGGTTTCTCCAATGTCGATCCGCAGCCGATGTTTGAGCGCATCCAGCAGGCGCTGCCGCAGATTGGCGCGCTGGTGCTCTCCGACTACGCCAAGGGCGCGCTGAGCCAGGTACAGGGCATGATCCAGCTGGCGCGTGCCGCCAAGGTGCCGGTGCTGATCGATCCGAAAGGCTCTGATTTTGAACGTTATCGCGGCGCTACGCTGCTGACGCCGAACCTGTCCGAATTCGAGGCGGTGGTAGGCCACTGCAAGGATGAAGCCGAGCTGGTGGAACGCGGCATGAAGCTGGTGGCGGATTTTGAGCTGTCCGCGCTGCTGGTGACCCGTTCCGAGCACGGCATGACGCTGCTGCAGCCGGGCATTGCGCCGCTGCACCTGCCGACTCAGGCGCAGGAAGTGTTCGACGTGACCGGCGCCGGCGATACCGTGATAGGCGTGCTGGCCGCCGCTCTGGCCGCAGGCAATACCCTGGAAGAGTCCTGCTTCCTGGCCAACGCCGCTGCCGGCGTGGTGGTCGGTAAACTGGGGACGTCGACCGTTTCGCCGATCGAACTGGAGAACGCGGTGCGCGGCCGCGCCGAAACCGGCTTTGGCGTGATGACCGAAGCCCAGTTGAAAACCGCCGTGGCGCAGGCGCGCCAGCGCGGTGAAAAGGTGGTGATGACCAACGGCATCTTCGACATTCTGCATGCCGGCCACGTTTCCTATCTGGCCAATGCGCGTAAGCTGGGCGATCGGCTGATCGTGGCGGTCAACAGCGACGCTTCCACCAAGCGTCTGAAGGGCGAAACCCGCCCGGTCAACGCGCTGGAAAACCGCATGATAGTATTGGGCGCGCTGGAAGCGGTCGATTGGGTGGTGCCGTTCGAGGAAGATACGCCGCAGCGCCTGATTGCCGATATCCTGCCGGATCTGCTGGTGAAGGGCGGTGATTACAAGCCGGAAGACATCGCCGGCAGCGCCGAGGTGTGGGCTAACGGCGGCGAGGTCAAAGTACTGAACTTTGAAGACGGCCTGTCGACCACCAACATCATCAAGGCCATCAAAGACGGGCGCGGTTAACTCCGGCCTATCAACAAGGGCGCGTTGCCGCGCCCTTGGTAAAAATTATTCGTCTTCCTGCCTGGCGGCCGGCGCCGTATTCAGCTTGTCTTCCAGCTCGGCCATGCGCTGCTCCAGCAACGCCAGCTTCTCGCGGGTGCGCAACAGCACCTGAGTCTGCACGTCGAACTCTTCGCGGTTGACCAAGTCCAGACGGGTCAGCTGCGATTGCAGCACCTGACGGATTTTTTTCTCAACGTCTTCCCCGAATTCACGGACGCCTTTAGGCATGGATTCATGAACCTGGCGCGCGATCTGTTCAATTTTTTTCGGGTCAATCATGGCGTATCCCTTTCAGAGTTTTTAATAGCTGTCGCTTAGTGTAATGCGAGTTGCCCGCCGGATAAACTATTAACCGCATTCGCCGCCTGTGGCTGAATTGTGCTTTTGCCAATTGCCCTGTTTAACCATTAGCGTTATAGTCAATCTGCTTATTCTCAGGGCGGGGTGCAAGTCCCCACCGGCGGTAAATCACCTTCTACGGTGAAAGCCCGCGAGCGCTCAGCCAGCCTGTTAAGGCCGGTTAGAGGTCAGCAGATCCGGTGTAATTCCGGGGCCGACGGTTATAGTCCGGATGGGAGAGAGTAACGGTATCTGCCGGGTTTGCGCCCGCTTGCGTTATTTTTTTAGCTATTGCTAGCTACTCCTCAAGATCGCCCTGGTTCTGGTAATCCATAATTTTCTAATGAGGTTTTTTACCATGAATCAGACGCTACTTTCAGATTTCGGCACGCCGACGGAACGCGTTGAACGCGCTCTTGATGCACTGCGCAACGGGCGCGGCGTAATGGTGCTCGATGACGAAAACCGTGAAAACGAAGGTGATATGATCTTCGCCGCAGAAACCATGACCGTAGAGCAAATGGCGCTGACCATTCGCCACGGCAGCGGTATCGTGTGCCTGTGTATCACCGAAGAACGCCGTCAGCAGCTCGAGCTGCCGATGATGGTGACCAACAACTCCAGCCAGTTCCAGACCGCCTTCACCGTCACCATCGAAGCGGCGCAGGGCGTGACTACCGGGGTTTCCGCTTCCGACCGCCTGACCACCATCCGCGCGGCGGTGGCCGACAACGCCAAGCCGAGCGATTTGAACCGCCCTGGCCACGTGTTCCCGCTGCGTGCGCAGCCGGGCGGCGTGCTGAGCCGCCGCGGCCATACCGAAGCGACTATCGATCTGGTGGCGATGGCCGGTTTCAAACCTGCCGGCGTGCTGTGCGAACTGACCAACGATGACGGCAGCATGGCGCATGCGCCGGAAGTGATCGCATTCGCCAAACAGCACGACATGGTGGTGCTGACCATCGAGGATCTGGTGGCCTACCGTCAGGCCCATGAGCAGAAAGCCAGCTGATCCAGCCTGAGCTTTCGACGATAAAAAAAGCCGCGTTATGCGGCTTTTTTTATGCGTCAGAGCAGAGGGTATTACCGTTTTGACAGCCGCTCGCCGATGCGGCTGGCGTAATTCATCACGTGGAAGCTGTAGTTTTCTTCGACCGTGCCCTGGAACAGATGCGCCCAGGGGCCGATGGCATAGATGCCGAGATCTTCACCGCCGTGGGTTTCGCTTTTCATCGGCACCAGCGCCGGCTGGATAAAGTCGGGCGCGGTGGCCTGCTCCATGGTAAGCATCGGGCGTTCCGTCAGCGGGATGGCGCCGCCGGGGCCGTTGGCGAAGCCGAGGGTGGTGTAAGGTTTGCCGTCGCTGCCCAGCATGGGTTTACCGTCAACGCCCAGCGAAATGCCGAGGATCGGATTGCCGCGTTTGGCGTAGCCGGCAATGGTCAGCGTATGGCTGTGATCGCCGGTCACAATGACCAGCGTATCGTCCACGTTGACCTTGCTGATGATGGTCTTCACCGCCTCGTTAAGCGCGACGGCGTCCGTCAGGGTGCGGTAGGCGTTGCCGTTGTGGCTGCCGTGATCGATGCGCCCGCCTTCAACCAGCAGCAGGTAGCCCTCGGGGTTCTTGCTCAGTATATCGATGGCCTTGCCGGCCATTTCCGCCAGCGAGGGCTCACCCGCCGCATCCTGTCGCCGGTCGTGCTCGAAATTCATGTGCGAAGGTTCAAACAGCGCCAGCACATGATCGACATTGGCGGGATCGAGCTTATCGAACTGCGCCAGATTCCACACATAGCTGCCGCGTGCGCCATAGCGTTTAAGCCAGGCCTGCGTCAGATCCCGGCCATCCTTTCTGGCCCCGCGTTTGTCGGGATATTCAGGGTCGATTGCGCTGTCGGGGAGGAAGTTGGCGCGTCCGCCGCCCATAGCGACGTTGAGGCCGTTGCCATATTTCATTTCCACCAGTTGGCTGGCGATATCGCGGCAGCCGGCCGCCAGGGCGTCTGCAGGCATTTTGGCATCGGATTCCCAGTCGCGGTTGGCGATATGCGCGTAGGTGGCGCCCGGGGTGGCATGGGTGACGGTGGCGGTGGTGATCGCACCGGTAGACATCCCCAGCGTAGCGGCCATTTCCCACAGGGTGGTCACCGCTTTGGTTTTTTGGTCCTCGCAGCTGTTGAGGGTTGCGGTATGGTCCAGCCCCATCAGGTCATTGATGGTTTTAACGCCGGTGGTCATCGCCACCGCGCTTGGCGCGGAGTCGGTGATCTGGGCGTTGGCGGAGTAGGTTTTGGCGGCCGCCAGATAGGGGAAGGCCTCCCACGCCAGCACGTTGGATTCGCCGTCAACGCCGCGCTGCTGCCCTTCAAAAATGCGTGCGGCGGTAACGGTTGAAAAACCCATGCCGTCACCGACCACCAGGATGACGTTTTTTGCCTGACGGGTATTTATTTGCTGCGCCAGTATGCGCTGCAGCTGTTCCTGCGCCTGGGTGAAATAAGGATCGTCCCGCTGCACCAGCTGGGCTTCTTCCTCTGCGTTTGCGGTTGCCGTCCAGGCGATAAGCAGGGAGATTGAGAGAGCCAGAGTGGATCTGAACATATATTCCTCCTTGGTTATGCTGTATTTCCCATGTTGCCGAATGCCGCCGGCAGCGACGTCCATTGTATGTTTTGCGTTCAAAAAGAATACGCAAATTGTTCATAAATCAGACTTGGGTGGCAGTAATACTTTGATATTCATAAAGGTTATGGAATGTGTTCGAAGTATTTCCCACCCAGCGCTCGCCTGATGTTAACCATTCAAATTTATTGAATATCATCATCACCGTTATCCGGCTGTGTCGGCGTGGCAAAGGGCGTAATCTAATCGCCATAACGCAGATGATTAACCAAGGAAACGCTATGAACACCTCTCGTATGCCTGCACTTTTTCTCGGCCACGGCAGCCCGATGAACGTGCTGGAAGAAAATCGCTACACCCAGGCATGGCGTGCGTTGGGTGAGTCATTGCCGCGTCCGAAGGCGATAGTGGCGGTTTCCGCCCACTGGTACACCCGCGGCACCGCAGTGACGGCGATGGAGAAACCGAAGACGATCCACGATTTCGGCGGTTTCCCGCAGGCGCTGTTTGACACGCAATACCCGGCGCCGGGTTCGCCGGCACTGGCGGCGCAGCTGCAGCAGCTATTGACGCCGGCGAAGGTGACTGCGGATCTCAGCGAGTGGGGTCTGGATCACGGCACCTGGGGGGTGTTGATCAAAATGTATCCCGACGCGGATATTCCGGTGGTGCAGTTGAGCATCGACGGCACCCAACCGGCGGCTTACCACTATGAGCTGGGCCGTAAGCTGGCCGCGCTGCGCGAGCAGGGGGTGATGATAGTCGCCAGCGGCAATGTGGTGCACAACCTGCGCATGGTGAAGTGGCAGGGCGATACCAGCCCCTATCCCTGGGCGGAGTCTTTCAACCGTTTTGTGCGTGATAACCTGACTTACCAGGGTGACCAACACCCGCTGGTGAATTTTATGCAACATGACGGGGCGGGGTTGTCGAACCCGACGCCGGAACACTATCTGCCACTGCTGTACGTGCTCGGTAGCTGGGACGGCCGGGAAGCGATTAGCGTGCCGATAGACGGCATTGAAATGGGGGCGTTAAGCATGCTCTCGGTGCAGGTAGGCTAAATAAAAAACGCCAGTCTTTGACTGGCGTTTTCACTTTCAGAGCCGCAGTTAGCCAAGTATGGTATGCGGATAGAAGCGCGAAAGATCCTGAGTGATCAGTTCACGATCTTCACGCAGGCCAATGCCGCACGGCCGATCGTTGACAAGCCAGCTGCCGATCAGCGTATAGCTGCCTTCAAACTGCGGCAGCGCGTGGAACTGCTGCACAATCATGCCTTCTTCACCGTAAGGGCCATCGACGCGCGCCACTTCCTGACCGTTTTCGACAATCTGGATATTGGCACCTTCGCGCGAGAACAGCGGTTTGGTGACGTAATGATCCAGCTGCGGGTGATCGTCTTGCGCGAAGTAGGCCGGCAACAGGTTCGGATGGTTCGGGAACATCTCCCACAGCAGCGGCAGCAGCGCCTTGTTGGAGATGATGCTTTTCCAGGCCGGCTCCAGCCAGCGCACGCCGGCGTCTTCCAGCTTGGTCGAGAACATCTCGCGCAGCATAAACTCCCACGGATACAGCTTGAACAGGTTGCCGATCACCTGATCCTGCAAATCGGTGAACTGGCCTTTTTCGCCGAGGCCAATCTCTTCCATAAACAGGAACTCGGTCGGCAGGCCGGCCTCCAGCGCGCAGTCCTGCAGATATTGCACGGTGCCGCGATCTTCCTCGCTGTCCTGGCAGCAGGCCAGGTGCAGCAGGCCAAAGCCGTGCTGCGCTTTTAGCTCGGCGAAGCGCTCGATCAGCTTCTCCTGCAGGCTGTTGTACTGGTCCGATTCCGGATCCAGCTTGCCGGCGTTGATCTGGTCTTCCAGCCACAGCCATTGGAAAAAGGCCGCTTCGTACAGTGAGGTTGGCGTATCGGCGTTGTTCTCCAGCAGCTTCGGCGGGTTGACGCCGTCGTAGGCCAGATCGAGGCGCGAATACAGCGAAGGCTGGTTGGTGCGCCAGGAGCTGCGCACGAACTCCCAGGTGTGTTTCGGGATGCAGAACTTGGCCATCAGCTCGTCGCTGGCGACCACTTTCTCCACCACCTGCAGACACATCTGGTGCAGTTCGGCGGTAACGCTTTCGATCTCTTCAATCTGCGCCAGCGTGAACTGGTAATAGGCGTCTTCACACCAGTAGGGTTCGCCGTACATGGTGTGGAATTTGAAGCCGAATTCAGTGGCTTTTTCGCGCCAGTCCGGGCGCTCGGCAATTGCAACGCGTTTCATGCATCAACCGCCCATGCTGCGAGAGCTGGAGTTGGAGGTGGCGCTGCTGCGCTGCATGCTGGTCTGCTTGGCTACGGTTTCACCGAAGCCGCCGCGGGTTACGGTGTTGGTGACCGCAGGCTTTGGCGCCATGGCGGTTTTCGGTACCGTCATGGTGCGGCCGCCGGCGGTGGCCGGGCCGTAGCTTTTACCGCTGGCGTCGACGAACTTGCCGTTAGCCGGGCTGGCGGCGTTTTTGGAGGTGAACAGCGGCTGCTGGGCAAAGCCGGAGCCGCCCATCATGCGGCCCATCATGTAGCCGGCCATCAGCGGCATCCAGAAGCTGCCGCTGCTTTGCGATTCCGCCGCCATGCCCGCCTGCGCCGGGGCAGGCGTTTGGGTGCACTGCGCTTCGCCGAACTCGGCGACGCAGTCTTCGCGGGTGGCGTATTTAGGCGCGGTTTTTTCGGCTTCTTTCAGCGCGTTGTTGTAGGCGGTGGTGCACTGTTCGCTCATCGAAGGATTCGAACGCGAGCAGTCGTCGGCATTCTGATACATGGAGACGGTTTCGTCGCTCTTCTCGCAGCCGGCCAGCATAAAGGCGGCGCCGATCGCCAAGGCCACGGGCGCTACGCGATAGCTGCGCCAGGATTTGCGGAACGTCTCTTGGTTGATGTTTTTTGTCCGTTTCATCGTTATCAATCCCATCTGCGGGCTGTTTTCGCCCTTTCCCAGTAGTGGCGCTAAGGATAGGGGAAACATGGTCAAAATTAAAGCTGAAACACCCGTAGAATCCACTCTTTACGCAGCTATACGTTAGGTTGTGCGCCAGTTCGCTTTCACGGCGAAAAAACCGCCGCCGCAGTTTCATTATGAAACGTTCGCAGCATAATCAGGTTCCATAATGGAACGAAAACGGCACGGCTCGCCAGGCCGCCTTCAGGGCTTATAGTCAAATCTGATACAACCCGGCCACGGCCCGGCGCGTTGCGCCCCTTGGCCTAACGAGGAACTAACCGTGAAGAAACTGATCAATCAGGTTGAGTCGGTGCTGGATGAGCAGCTGCAGGGGCTGGCCGAGGCGCACCCCGAGCTGCTGGTGCATCAGGAGCCGGTGTTTGTCACCCGCGCCGATGCGCCGGTGGCGGGCAAGGTGGCACTCCTGTCCGGTGGCGGCAGCGGCCATGAACCGATGCACTGCGGGTTCGTTGGCGAAGGCATGCTCGACGGCGCCTGCCCGGGGGAGATTTTCACCTCGCCGACGCCGGACAAAATGTATGAGTGCGGCCAGGCGATCGACGGCGGCGCCGGGGTGCTGTTGCTGATCAAAAACTACACCGGCGACGTACTGAACTTTGAAACCGCCACCGAACTCTTGCACGACAGCGGGGTGCAGGTGGCCACGGTGCTGGTGGACGACGATGTGGCGGTCAAGGACAGCCTGTTCACCGCCGGGCGGCGCGGGGTGGCGAATACCGTGCTGATGGAAAAGCTGCTGGGTGCCGCCGCCGTGCGCGGCGACGATCTGGACAGCCTGGTGACGCTGGGCCACAGCATCAACAATCACGGCCATTCGATTGGCATTGCGCTGGGCGCCTGCACGGTGCCGGCGGCCGGCAAGCCGTCGTTTACCCTGGCGGAGAACGAGATGGAATTCGGCGTCGGCATTCACGGCGAGCCGGGCATTGCGCGGCGCCCGTTCACCACCCTCAACGCGGCGGTGGACGACATGTTCCATACTCTGATCGACCACGGCCACTACCAGCGCACCATTCGCGTCTGGGATCGCCAACAGGGCGAATGGCGTGATGAAGCCCAGACCAAGCAGCCGCTGACGCGTGGCGACCGGGTTATCGCGCTGGTGAACAACCTGGGGGCCACGCCGCTGTCCGAGCTGTACGGCGTGTACCACCGTTTGGCGGAGCGCTGCGCCGAGGCGGGCATTCTCGTCGAACGCAAGCTGGTGGGGTCTTACTGCACCTCGCTGGACATGCAGGGCGTGTCCATCACGCTGCTGAAAGTGGATGACGAGCTGTTGTCTTTGTGGGATGCGCCGGTGAAAACGCCCGCGCTGCGTTGGGGTTGCTGAGGAGGCGTTATGGCGTTAACCAAACAACAGGTGGTCGACTGGCTGCAGCGCTGCGGCGAAGTGTTTACCCGGCAGCGTGATTTCCTGACTCGGCTGGACACCGAAATCGGCGACGCCGATCACGGCTTGAACATGAATCGTGGCTTCAACAAAGTGGTGGAGAAGCTGCCGTCGGTCGCCGACAAGGATATCGGTTTTATCCTGAAAAACACCGGCATGACGCTGTTGTCCAGCGTGGGCGGCGCCAGCGGCCCGCTGTTCGGCACCTTTTTTATCCGCGCAGCGCAGGCGGCGAACGCCAAGCAGAGCCTGGATCTGGCGGAGCTGCATCAGATGATGCAGGAGGGCGTCGAAGGCGTGGTGATGCGCGGCAAGGCCGAGCCGGGCGACAAGACCATGTGCGACGTCTGGTGGCCGGTGGTGGAAAGCCTCGGCCAGTCCGCCCAGCAGCGGCTCAGCGTGCCGGAAGCGCTGCAGCGGGCCGCAGAGCGCGCCGAACAGGCGGTGGAAAGCACCATCACCCTGCAGGCGCGCAAAGGGCGCGCCAGTTACCTGGGTGAACGCAGCATCGGCCACCAGGATCCGGGCGCCACCTCGGTGATGCTGATGATGAAAACGCTGGCAGAGGTCGCCGGCCAATAGCAGGAGGCGAGGATGATCAATATCGTAGTGGTTTCACACAGCGCGCTGCTGGCGCGCGGGGTTGAACAGCTGGCGCAGCAGATGATGCGCGGCGACGGCTGCCGCCTGGCGCTGGCGGCGGGCGTAGACGACGAACAACACCCGATAGGCACCGATGCTGTCAAAGTGATGGAAGCGATTGAGTCGGTGGCCGACGGCGCCGGCGTTCTGGTGCTGATGGATCTGGGCAGCGCGCTGCTGAGCGCGGAAACGGCGATCGATCTGCTGGATCCTCAGCTGGCCGCCCGGGTGCGGCTGTGCGCCGCGCCGCTGGTGGAAGGCACCCTGGCGGCGGTGGTGGCCGCCAATTCCGGCGCTTCGCTGGAGCAGGTGGCGGCGGAGGCGCAGGGCGCGCTGCAGGCCAAACAGGCGCAGCTGGGCGAGGCGTCGCCGGCGGCGAAAAGCCTGTCTCTGCCGTTGAAACAGGGCAAAAGCCTCAGTTGGACGGTGCAAAATCCGCACGGGCTGCACGCGCGCCCGGCGGCGCGGTTGGCGGAGGCGCTGGCACCGTTCGAGGCTGAACTGGTGCTGGAAAAGCAGGGGCAGTGCGTCAACCCGCGCAGCCTTAACCAGCTGGCGTTGCTGCAGGTGCGCCACGGCGACACCATTCGCCTGATCGCCGCCGGCGCGCAGGAGGATCAGGCGCTGGCGGCGTTCAAGGCGCTGGCGGAACAGCACTTTGGTGAAACGGTATCCGCAGCGCAGCAACCTTCATTGCACGGCATTCCGGTGGCGGAAAGCGTTACCAGCGGCCCGGTGTTTCAGGCGCACAGCTTCTGGCCGACGTTCACCGAACGGAACATTGGCGCAGACGAAGTGCTGAACGAACAGCAGCGGCTGCGCGAGGCGTTGCAACACACCCTGAGCGATTTGAACCGGCTGGCGGAGCGCACCGGCACGCTGATCGGCAAACCGCAGGCGGCTATCTTCGGCGCGCACAGCATGCTGTTGGACGATCCGGATCTGCAGCAGGCGGCCTATACCCGCATCGCCCAGCGGCAGTGCTGCGCCGAGCAGGCCTGGCGGCAGGAGCTGGAGGCGATCGCCGAAGAGTACCGCGCGCTGGACGACGACTATATGCGGGCCCGCGAGCTGGACGTGCGCGACATGCTGCGGCGCACCCTGAGCCACCTGCAGCGCCAGCCGCTGCCGCCGATTGCGCTCAAGGCGCCGTCGATTCTGGTCATGGACGAACTGATGCCTTCCGACGTGGTGATGCTCGATCGCCGCCTGGTGCTCGGCATCTGCCTCAGCGGCGGCAATGCGCTGTCGCACAGCGCCATTCTGGCGAAGGCGATGGGCATTCCGATGGTGGTCGGCATGAAAGACTGCATGAGCAAAACCCGCAGCGGCCAAAAAGCGATGCTGGACGCCGCACGCGGGGTGCTGCAGCTCAGTCACTGAGGTTTCAGGCGCGCAGCTTGAATTGGCGGATATCAATCTGCTGCTGTTTGATTTTTCGCCACAGGGTGGTGCGGCCGATGCCCAGCAGCTGCGCCATTTCATTCAGCTGGCCGCGGCTGACGGCGGCGGCGCGCAGAATCGCCTGGCGTTCCATTTCACTCAGGGTCAGCAGCGGCATGCCGGGCTGCTGCTCGCTTTCCAGCAGCGGCTGTTGGCCGAGCAGATGTTCCGGCAGGTCCGCCAGCTGGATATGGTGGCCGTGGCACATCATCGCCGCGCGCTCCACCACGCCTTTCAGCTCCAGATCGTTGCCCGGCCATAGGTAGAGCGAGAGCTGGGTCAGCGCTTCATCGTCCACGCGGAAGCGGCACTGGAAGTGCTGTTCCAGCGCGCGCAGGTGGTGTTTGACCAACAGCGGAATATCGCTCAGCCGCTGGCGCAGCGGCGGGATCTGGATCTCGAATGCCTGCAGGCTGTAAAACAGCTGGCGGCGAAAACGGTTCTGCTGCACCAGCAACGGCAGGTTGGCGGCGCTGCCGGCGATCACCCGTACGTCCACCGGGATCACCCGGCTGGAATTGAGGCGCATCACCACGCCGGTTTTCAGTACCTGCAGCAGCACCGACTGCATTTCCGCCGGCAGGTATTCGATCTGTTCAAGATACAGCGTGCCGCCGTTGGCCAGCTCAAACTTGCTGAGCTGGCCCGACTCTTCCTCGCTGGCGTCGCTGCCCAGCAGTTCGCGCAGCCCCCGATCTTCCGGCAGCAGTTGGCAGTTAAGGGCGATATAGGGCCCGGCGGCGCGTTCGCTGGCGTTGTGGATCGCCTGGCTGAGCAGCTCTTTGCCTACCCCTTCTTCACCGCACAGCAGGATCGGATGCTGCCCCTTCGCCGCCTGTTGGCCGTAGCGGATCAGCCGGCGCATTTCCAGCGAGGCGGAGGGCATCTGCTCGAAGCTGTGGCTGACGCGCCCCAGCTGGCTGCTGACGTATCGTTGCAAACGCTCCAGCGGGTGCAGCAGGGCGATAAAGCTGCAGCGTTCGCCGTCGAAGATGGGCTTTAGGGTCAGCAGCGTGGCGATAAACTGCCGCTGGCTTTCGAAGGTGACTTCTACGTGCTGCAGCGGCTGGCGCAGGGCGATGGCCCGCTTCAACAGGGCGGGCAGCGTCAGCAGCTGGGTCAGCGGTTTGCCCTGGCACTGTTGTTCATCCAGCTTCAGCAGCCCGGCGGCGCGCCGATTGATGTATTGCAGGTGGCCGCGGTGGTCCCAGGCCACCACGCCGTCGTCTACTCCGTCCAGCAGGCCGTAAAGCTGATTGAGGTGGCGGTTGGACTCCGCCAGCAGGCCGTCGGCGTTGAGCGAGTTGCCAATCTCGCGGGCGATGGCCAGCGTCAATGACAAATCACCGGCGGCGCCGTCGGCCAGCAGGCAACCCAGCGCGATAGAACCGCGTTGGCGGCCGCTGTTGTCGTACACCGGGGTGGCGGAGAATGACCAGCCATGCAGCGCCTGGCGCACATGTTCGCCACCGCTGACCCGCACCGGGTGGCCCTCCGCCGCCGCCAGTGCGGGCGCGTTGGTGCCGATGCGCCCCTCCGACCAGTAGGCGCCGGGGGCAAAACCCAGCTGCAGCAGGCGTTCTCGCGTTTGCGCGTCGCCGCACAGCCACAGCATGCAGCCGCTTTCGTCCAGGATCATCAGCAGGCAGCGGCGTGGCTCCATATATTCGCAGGCGTCTTCCAGCGCCGCCTGGCCGAGCGTCAGCAGATCGTTCTTGCGCTGGCAGATGGAGTCGAAGGTGGCGCCCAGCGCGCGGTGCGGGGGCGACCAGACGCCGGGCTGCATCAGGCTGCGGCAGCGCAGCCAGGAGGCGTAAATCGCCGGCGACGGGCGCTCCGGCGGCGGCAAGGCGCCATCGGCGATCAGCCGCCGCCAGCTCGAAACATTGTCCATCGGATCTCACTCACGCTGAGAAAAACAATGAGCAAGATGATATCACCTCAGGCAGGGCGGCTGGCTGTGAGGCGGCGGGCAGAACCGGTGACGAAGGCAAAAAAAACGGGGCGCGGCAGATGCCGAACCCCGTGTTTATTCCATTGCGCGCATCAGTTGCGGAATGGGTTGCCGCTGTTGCGCGTTGGCTGAGTGGCAGCGGCCGCCGGCACGGAGGCGCGGGTGGCGGCCGGCGCTGCGGTTTGCTCCATCGGCGCATTGTCCTGATAACCGTCAGCATAGGCATCTTGCGTGCGGTTCTGCGGCGCTACGGCATCCGGTGAAGTGGAAGTCGGTTTGCCCAGCGCGCCGTTCAGCATCAGCAGATCGTTCTGGTTCAGCGTGCCGAGCGCGGATTTGATGTTCAGCTGATTGATCAGGTAGGTGTAACGCGCGTCAGACAGCTGACGTTTGGCGTTATACAGCGTGGTGGTAGCGTCCAGCACGTCGACGATGGTGCGGGTACCGACCTGATAACCGGCTTCCATGGCGTCCAGCGAGCTTTGCGCGGAAACCACCGCCTGTTTGTAGGCGTTGATGCTGCTGATCGAGGCGTTGACGTTGTTGAACGACGAACGCACGGTCTGCACTACGCTGCGGTGCGAGCTTTCAAGCTGTTCGCTGGCGCCGACGAAGTTGTACTGCGCCTGTTTTACCTGCGAATTGGTCGCGCCGCCGCTGTACAGCGGCAGGTTGAAGCTCAGGCCCACTTTGTTCTGACCGATGTCGGCATCTGACAATGTGTTGCGCGAACCGCTGTTCTTGGTATTGGAGATTGCCGTGGAGGCGTTGAAATCCACCGTTGGCATATAGCCGGTCTGCGCCGAGCGGATCTGCTCGCGCGCCAGATCCTGGCTCAGGCGAGCGGACAGCAGGCTCAGGTTGCGCGCTTCCGCTTCCTTCAGCAGGTTGTTCACCGCCTCCGGCCGCTGGGTGGTGAAGCGATCGGTATTCAGCGAGGCCAGTTCCGGATAGAACGCGCCGGTCACCTGGCGCAGCGTTTCCAGGGCGTTGTCCAGATCGTTGCGGGCGGAAACTTCGGCCGCCAGCACGGTGTCGTAATTGGAGCGGGCGTTCTGCACGTCGGTTATCGCCACCAGGCCCACGTTGAAGCGCTGGGTGGTTTGATCCAGCGTGCGGTACACCGCGTCTTTCTGCGCCTGGGTATAGGACAACGTGTCAATCGCCTTCAGCACGTTGAAATAGGCGGTGGCGGTGTTGAGGATCAGCGTCTGCTCTGCGGTCTGGAAGGTGACGTCGGAGATGCCGGCGGTCTTTTCCTGCAGCGTCAGCTGGCGCCATTTCGACATGTCGAAAATGGTCTGGGTCAGCGCCAGCGAGCCGCTGGTGGCGTTGCTGTTGGTGTCGCGAGAATCGCGATAGCCGTTGGTATAAGTATACCCAGCGCTCAAACCAAGCTGCGGCAACAGCGGGCTGCGCGCTTCGTTGATTTTCTCAAATGCGGCGTCACGGTCAGCGGCGGTTTTGCGCAGATCCGGGTTACTTTCCCTAGCCTGTTTGTAGACCTGCAGCAGGTTCTCTGCCTGGCTCATTGCACTGAAGCCACTCAGGCTCAGTCCGATAAGAAGGGGGAGCAGTTTCTTCATTTGCATTCCTTGTTGTGCAGCAATATTGCTAAGTTAGCGCTGACGATAGACGAAATAGTTGCCGATTCTAACAGAGTCTGCCGTACGCATCAGGTGGCTGAATGTGCCATCTGGCGTAACTTTTACCTTTCAGGCCGCCGTGTTTACCATAGTTCAACTGGCCGCATACGTCACACCTGATATCATGGCTGACAATCTATCATAAAGCCGCGGCAGATTATCGCGCCGTTTCTGTCATCAAAACTGTTTATTTTATCGGCATACTCACGCAGGAGAATCCGCTTATGAGCCGTTCGCAGCCTTCGCCGGTTACTTTCGATAAAAAAGATGTAGAAATTATTGCACGTGAGACGCTGTATCGTGGTTTTTTTTCACTCAATTTATACCGGTTTCGCCACCGCCTGTTCAATGGCGAAATGAGCCCCGAGATTAAACGCGAGATTTTCGAGCGCGGGCATGCGGCGGTGCTGTTACCCTATGATCCGGTGCGCGACGAAGTGGTGTTGATAGAACAACTGCGCATTGCCGCGGTCGACAGCAGCCATTCGCCCTGGCTGCTGGAAATGGTGGCGGGCATGATTGAAACCGGCGAAAGCGTCGAGGACGTGTGCCGCCGCGAGGCGCAGGAAGAAGCCGGCGTGGTGGTCGGGCGCTGCAAGCCGGTGCTGAGCTACCTGGCCAGCCCCGGTGGCACCAGCGAGCGTCTGTCGATTATGGTCGGCGAGGTGGACGCCGCCACGGCGGAGGGCATCCATGGACTGGAGGAAGAAAACGAAGACATCCGCGTCCATGTGGTCAGCCGCGAGCAGGCTTATCGCTGGGTTGAAGAGGGCGCGATCGATAACGCCGCATCGGTGATTGCATTGCAGTGGCTGGCGTTGCACCATGAATCGCTAAGAAAAGAGTGGGCCAACTAATGAAACAGCGCTATACCCCCGATTTCCCCGAAATGATGAGATTGTGCGAAACCAACTTCGCGCAATTGCGCCGCTTGCTGCCGCGCAATGACGAAGTGGGTGAAACGGTGACTTATCAGGTGAACGGCGCTCACTATCGTCTGACCATTGTTGAGTCTACGCGCTATACCTCGCTGGTGGAGATTGTGCAGACCTTTCCCGCCGTCAGCTACTGGAGCCTGCCCGCCATGACGGTGCGGCTGTATCATGACGCCATGGTTGCGGAAGTGTGTTCCAGTCAGCAGATCTATCGCTTTAAAGCGCGTTATGATTATCCGAACAAAAAGTTGCATCAACGCGACGAAAAGCATCAAATTAACCAGTTTCTTGCTGATTGGTTGCGCTACTGTTTAGCGCATGGAGCGATGGCGGTTCCGGTTTGTTAGACAGACTGAAATAACAAAGGACACCATTTGGAAAGCCTGTTTAAACTGCCCGTGGAAAGTGGGAACACGGTCAGGATCCTACAAATAACAGATACCCACCTTTTTGCCGGCGAAAACGAGACCCTGCTCGGCATCAATACCTATCGCAGCTACCATGCGGTGCTGGACGCCATCCAGGCGCAGGGGCGCGAGGTCGACCTTATCGTCGCCACCGGCGATTTGGCGCAGGATCATTCCCTGGCCGCGTACCGGCGCTTTGCCGACGGTATCGCTCGGTTGCCGGCGCCTTGCGTCTGGCTGCCGGGCAATCATGATTTCCAGCCGGCGATGGTCGACGCGCTGGCCGCCGCCGGCATCGCGCCGTCAAAGCAGGTGCTGCTGGGCGACAACTGGCAGGTGCTGATGCTCGACAGCCAGGTCTTCGGCGTGGCGCACGGCGAACTGAGCGAGTACCAGCTAGAGTGGATGGAGCGCTGCCTGCAGGCTTATCCCGAGCGTTACACCCTGTTGCTGCTGCACCACCATCCGTTGCCGTCCGGCTGCACCTGGCTCGATCAGCATAGCCTGCGCAACCCGCACATGCTGGGGGCGATCCTGCTGCGCTATCCGAAGGTGAACACCGTGGTGTGCGGGCATATTCACCAGGATCTGGATCTCGAGTGGCAAGGCCGCCGCCTGCTGGCGACGCCGTCCACCTGCGTGCAGTTCAAACCGCACTGCACGAATTTCACCATTGACGACGTTTCTCCCGGTTGGCGTTACCTCGATCTGCTGCCGGATGGCCGCGTCGAAACGCAGGTGTTCCGCCTGGAAAACGATGATTTCCGCCCTGACATGGATTCGGACGGGTACTGATGCCTTCTACACTGCTCTATCTCCACGGTTTCAACAGTTCGCCGCAGTCGGCCAAGGCGACGGCGTTCAAGGCCTGGCTGGCTGAACACCACCCGAGCATCGAGATGCTGGTGCCGCAGCTGCCGGCATTCCCGGCGGAAGCCGCCGAGATGCTGGAAAACCTGGTGATGGCGCGCGCCGGGCAAACGCTGGGCGTGGTGGGTTCTTCGCTGGGCGGCTATTATGCCACCTGGCTTTCGCAGTGTTTTTCGCTGCCTGCGGTGGTGGTTAACCCCGCAGTGAAGCCGTTTGAGCTGTTGATCGACTACCTTGGCGAAAACGAGAACCCCTACACCGGCCAGCAATATGTGTTAGAGTCTCGTCACGTTTACGATCTGAAAGTGATGCAGATCGATCCCTTGGAGTCACCGGATTTAATCTGGTTGCTGCAACAAACGGGCGATGAAATTCTCGATTACGGGCAGGCGGTGGCCTATTACACCGCCTGCCGGCAAACGGTGGAGTCGGGTGGAAACCACGCCTTCGTCGGTTTCGAGCACTACTTCCCCCAGATTGTGGATTTTTTAGGGCTAAACGCTGTCTGAGCAGACGGTTCCGGCACCTTCCTTTAACCACGAAAAAATAATCAACGATGACTCAATCCAGCTATAACGCTGATGCCATTGAAGTACTCAGCGGTCTAGAACCAGTGCGCCGTCGTCCCGGCATGTATACCGACACGACGCGTCCAAACCACCTCGGCCAAGAGGTGATCGATAACAGCGTCGACGAAGCGCTCGCCGGCCACGCCAAGCGCATCGACGTGATTCTGCACGCCGATCAGTCGCTGGAGGTGATTGACGACGGCCGCGGCATGCCGGTGGACATCCACCCGGAAGAGGGCGTGCCTGCGGTTGAGCTGATCCTGTGCCGCCTGCACGCCGGCGGCAAGTTCTCGAATAAAAACTACCAGTTCTCCGGCGGCCTGCACGGCGTGGGGATTTCGGTGGTCAACGCCCTGTCGAAGCGGGTGGAAGTCAACGTCAAGCGCGACGGCAACGTCTACGGCATCGCCTTCGAAAACGGCGACAAGGTGCAGGACCTGACGGTGACCGGCACCTGCGGCAAGCGCAATACCGGCACCAGCGTGCATTTCTGGCCTGACGAGCAGTTTTTCGACAGCCCGCGCTTCTCGGTTTCGCGCCTGACCCACCTGTTGAAAGCCAAAGCGGTGCTGTGCCCCGGCGTCGAGATCTACTTCATCGACAAGGTGAACAACACCGAACAGCGCTGGTGCTATCAGGACGGCCTGACCGACTACCTGATGGAAGCGGTCAACGGCTTGATTACCCTGCCGGAAGCGGCCTTCGTCGGCAACTTCGCCGGTGACACCGAAGCGGTGGACTGGGCGCTGCTGTGGCTGCCTGAAGGCGGCGAACTGTTGACCGAAAGCTACGTCAACCTGATCCCGACCATGCAGGGCGGCACGCATGTCAACGGCCTGCGCCAGGGCCTGCTGGACGCGATGCGCGAGTTTTGCGAATTCCGCAATATTCTGCCGCGCGGGGTGAAGCTGTCGGCGGAAGATATCTGGGATCGCTGTGCCTACGTGCTGTCGGTGAAGATGCAGGATCCGCAGTTTGCCGGGCAAACCAAAGAACGCCTGTCGTCGCGCCAGTGCGCGGCCTTCGTTTCCGGCGTGGTGAAAGACGCTTTCAGCCTGTGGTTGAACCAGAACGTCCAGGCGGCGGAACAGCTGGCCGAGCTGGCGATTTCCAGCGCCCAGCGCCGCCTGCGCGCCGCCAAGAAAGTGGTGCGCAAGAAGCTGACCAGCGGGCCGGCGCTGCCGGGCAAGCTGGCGGACTGCACCTCGCAAGACCTGAACATGACCGAGCTGTTCCTGGTTGAGGGGGACTCCGCGGGCGGCTCTGCCAAGCAGGCGCGCGACCGTGAATATCAGGCGATCATGCCGCTGAAAGGCAAGATCCTGAACACCTGGGAAGTGTCCTCGGACGAAGTGCTGGCCTCGCAGGAAGTGCACGACATTTCCGTGGCGATCGGCATCGATCCGGACAGCGAAGATCTCAGCCAGCTGCGCTACGGCAAAATTTGCATCCTGGCGGATGCGGACTCCGACGGCCTGCACATCGCCACGCTGCTGTGCGCGCTGTTCGTGCGCCACTTCCGCTCGCTGGTGAAGGGCGGCCACGTCTATGTGGCGATGCCGCCGCTGTACCGTATCGACCTCGGCAAAGAGGTGTTCTACGCGCTCGACGAAGAAGAGAAAGCCGGCGTGCTGGAACAGCTGAAGCGCAAAAAGGGCAAGCCTAACGTCCAGCGCTTTAAAGGGTTGGGTGAGATGAACCCGTTGCAGCTGCGCGAAACCACGCTGGATCCGAACACTCGCCGCCTGGTGCAGCTGACGGTGAACGAGGACGATGTGGACCAAACGCTGGCGGTGATGGATATGCTGCTGGCCAAGAAGCGTTCGGAAGATCGCCGCAACTGGCTGCAGGACAAGGGCGATATGGCCGAACTGTCGGTCTGACCCGTTCTCAGGCCCGGCTCCCGCCGGGCCTTATTTTCGTTGGGGGCGCCGTTTGCCGCGCCCGATAGCGCAGGGCGGACGCATGAAGATCACCCTCGAAGAATTGCTGGCGTTCACTTCCGTGGTCGACAGCGGCTCGATCACCGCCGCCGCCGATCAGCTCAGCCAGACCACCTCCGGCATCAGCCGCGCGCTGAGCCGCCTGGAAAAGAAACTCGACACCACCCTGATGCGCCGCACCACACGCCGGCTTGAGCTGACCGAAGAGGGGCAAAGCTTCCTCAACCATGCGCGTGAGATCGTGCGTTCAGTGGAGAATGCCGAAGAACAGATGGCGCTGCGCCGGCTGATGCCGGCCGGGCGGCTGCGGGTCAACGCCGCCGCGCCCTTTATGGAACACGTTATCGTGCCGCTGGTGGCGGGGTTTCGGCAGCGTTTTCCGCAAATTGAGCTTGAGCTGAATACCGACAACCTGATTATCGATCTGCTGGAGAAGCGTACCGATATCGCCATCCGCATCGGCGTGCTGCGCGATTCGACCATTCACGCGCGCCTGCTGGGATCCAGCCGCTTGCGCATCCTCGCCAGCCCGGATTACCTGGCGCGGCACGGCACCCCGCACAGCGTAGACTCGCTGCACCAGCATTGCCTGTTGGGCTTTACCCAACCGGAGTCGTTGAATCAGTGGCCGCTGCGCAATCGGCAGGCGCAGCATTTCACCATCGAGCCGACCATTTCGGCTTCCAGCGGCGAGACGCTGCGGCAGCTGGCGCTGCGCGGCGAAGGCATCGTGCAGTTGGCGGATTTCATGACGCGGGGCGATCAGCGCAGCGGGCGGCTGGTGCGCTTGCTGGAGCAGGATACGCTGGACGTGCGCCAGCCGATTAACGCGGTGTATTACCGCAATACTCAGCTGGCGGCGCGCATAACCTGCTTTCTGGACTACGTCAGCGCGCACATCGACGCGCAGACGCTATAGGGCTGGGGCTTACAGGGCGTTGTCCAGGATGTAAATGGTGGTGTCCAGCACGCTGTCCTGGATGGTTTCACGGTGCTTGAGCATGTGATCGATCTCCAGGTGTTTTTCCAGGTGCGCCTGGCTTTGCCATTTTTCCAGCATGAAGATCGAATCCGGCGACCGCTTCTGCCACGGCGCCTGCGTGTGGCTATCGGTCATTGGCGTGTATTCGCTGCAGCCGTCTTCCGCCAGCACCAGCGGCACCAGTTTTCCAATCGCTTTCAGCACGGTGTCACGGTGGCCCGGCTTGGTTTTGATTTCTGCGATTACAGTGATCATCTTTACCTCGTTGGTTTAATGTTGAGTGATTCGCTTAAGCAAAAACTTCCGTCAGGTGCGCGCGATAACGTGCGATATCGCTGTCGATATCCGGTTGTTTAATCACATCATTGCAGATAAAGGTCGGCAGTGCTTCCATCCCCAGGAACTGGTTGGCTTTATGGAAGTGCAGGTACACGCCGTCGACGCCGACGCCGTGGAAGAACTGGCCGGGATCGGTAAAGGCCTCCAATGGCGCATTCCAGGTCAGGCTCAGCATATATTTTTTGCCCTGGATCAGGCCGCCGGAACCGTATTTCTTGCCGGCGTCGGAACGGGTGCGGCCGTCGCTGGCGTACAGGCTGCCGTGCCCGGCGGTGAACACTTCATCGATGTATTTTTTCAGGATCCAGGGTTCGCCCATCCACCAGCCCGGCATCTGGTAAATCACCACGTCGGCCCACAGGTATTTCTGCACTTCGGCCTCGATGTCATAGCCGTCGTCGACCACGGTGACCTGTACATTATGCGGCACGTCGCTCAGGAAGCTTTCCGCCACGTCGCTCAGGGTCTGGTTCAGTTCGCCGTTGGAATGGCCGAATTGTTTTTTAGCATTGATAATCAGGATATTGCTCATCTTTCGCGGCTCCTGTCAGAGTTAAGATATGTCGTGTTCTCCGCGCCAAGGGGCGGAAAACATTTCGCTGACGGGGAGTATAATCTTTAGCAATGCAGGTAAAAATGTGATCGACAGCACAACAGTGTTGACTCAGAGTCAACAAAAAAGCCGATGGATGCTGAAATTTTGCATAAACTCGTTGGCTGAAGCGGCTTGCGTCAGCGATCCTTGCGCCAACTGTGACAGCCACCCCGCAGATGGGTTACTATCGCGGGCAGAATCGACAAGCGATGCCCCTTGTCGTCCAGGGATTGCCAAGCCACGGTCTGAGGATAATTGAGTAATGAGTGATCTGACTCATGACGGTGTAGAGCGTTTACCGCTGCACACATTCACTGAAAACGCCTATCTGAACTATTCCATGTACGTCATCATGGATCGGGCGTTGCCGTACATTGGCGACGGTTTGAAGCCGGTACAACGCCGCATCATCTACGCCATGTCTGAGCTGGGGCTGAGCAACAGCGCCAAATTCAAAAAGTCCGCCCGTACCGTGGGTGACGTGCTGGGTAAATATCATCCGCACGGCGACAGCGCCTGCTATGAAGCCATGGTGCTGATGGCGCAGCCATTCTCATACCGTTATCCGCTGGTGGACGGCCAGGGGAACTGGGGTGCGCCGGACGATCCCAAGTCCTTCGCCGCCATGCGTTATACCGAATCGCGCCTGTCCAAATACGCCGAAGTGCTGCTGGCCGAGCTGGGCCAGGGCACCGTCGACTGGGTGCCGAACTTTGACGGCACCCTGCAGGAGCCGAAAATGTTGCCGGCGCGCCTGCCGAACATTCTGCTCAACGGCACCACCGGCATCGCCGTCGGCATGGCCACCGATATTCCGCCGCACAACGTGCGCGAAGTCGCCGCCGCCGCCGTCGCATTGCTCGACAAACCGGGCAGTTCGCTGGACGATCTGCTCGAATTCGTGCAGGGCCCGGACTTCCCGACCGAAGCCGAGATCATCACCCCGCGCGACGAAATCCGCAAAATTTACCAGAATGGCCGCGGCTCGGTGCGCATGCGCGCCGTGTGGAAAAAAGAAGACGGCAGCGCGGTGATCACCGCCTTGCCGCACCAGGTTTCCGGCGCCAAGGTGCTGGAACAGATCGCCAGCCAGATGCGCGCCAAAAAGCTGCCGATGGTCGAGGATCTGCGTGACGAATCCGATCACGAGAACCCGACGCGCCTGGTGATCGTACCGCGTTCCAACCGCATCGATCTGGAGCAGGTGATGAACCACCTGTTCGCCACCACCGATCTGGAACGCAGTTACCGCATCAACATGAACATGATCGGTCTGGATAACCGCCCGCAGGTGAAAGGCCTGGTGGAAATCCTCACCGAATGGCTGGCCTACCGCCGCGATACGGTGCGCCGCCGCCTTAACTACCGCCTTGAGAAAGTGCTGAAGCGCCTGCACATCCTCGAAGGTTTGCTGGTGGCGTTCCTCAACATCGATGAAGTGATCCACATCATCCGCAGCGAGGACGAACCCAAGCCGGTGCTGATGCAGCGTTTCGGCATCTCCGATACCCAGGCCGAAGCCATCCTCGAGCTGAAGCTGCGCCATTTGGCCAAGTTGGAAGAGTTCAAGATCCGCGGCGAGCAGGATGAGCTGGCCAAAGAGCGCGATCATCTGCAGGCGCTGCTGGCGTCTGAGCGCAAGCTGAGCACCCTGATCAAAAAAGAGATCCAGGCCGATGCGCAGGCCTACGGCGACGATCGCCGCTCGCCGATTACCGAGCGTGCAGAAGCCAAGGCGATGAGCGAACACGACTTCGTGCCGTCCGAGCCGGTGACCATAGTGCTGTCAGAAATGGGCTGGGTGCGCAGCGCCAAAGGCCACGATATCGATCCGAGCGGCCTGAGCTACAAGGCCGGCGACAGCTTCCGCAGCGCGGCGCGCGGCAAGAGCAACCAGCCGGTGGTGTTTATTGACTCCACCGGGCGCAGCTATGCGCTGGATCCGCTGACGCTGCCTTCGGCGCGCGGCCAGGGCGAACCGCTGACCGGCAAGCTGACGCCGCCGCCGGGCGCCACCATTGAGCAGGTGCTGATGGCGGCGGACGATCAAAAACTGCTGATGGCTTCCGATGCCGGCTACGGCTTCGTTTGCACCTTCAACGATCTGGTGGCGCGCAACCGCGCCGGCAAGGTGATGATTACCCTGCCGGATAACGCCAGGGCGCTGCCGCCGATGGAGATCCACGGCGAAGACGATATGCTGCTGTCGATCACCGCCGCCGGGCGCATGCTGATGTTCCCGGTCGCCGACTTGCCGCAGCTGTCGAAGGGCAAGGGCAACAAGATTGTCTCCATTCCGGCGGCGCAGGCTGCGGCTGGGGAAGACAAACTGGCCTGGCTGTTCGTACTGCCGCCGCAGACCTCCGTTACCCTGCACGTGGGTAAACGCAAGCTGACGCTGCGGCCGGAAGATCTGCAGAAGTTCCGCGCAGAGCGCGGCCGCAAAGGCACCCAGTTGCCGCGCGGCCTGCAGCGTATCGATCGCGTCGAAGTGGATGCGCCGCCGCGCGCAGCGGCCGCCGGCGACAGCGAAGAGTAAGCGAACGCGGGCGATTAACGGGCGGGGCGCAGCATGCTGCGCCCGCTTTATTTCTCACCGTCGGCGGTTATTTTCAAATAATTAACATTTCCCCGCATAAAATTATTGTGCGCATCGCCGGCTGGCGGGAAAATAGCAAAAAATGCAGGCGCCATTTTCGCTTTCCGCGTACTGCAATCGAATAATGAGTAAAGGAATCTGCGCAGCGAGTCAGTCTGCGTCGGCAGTGTGCTAATGAGGTTGTTATGTTATTGATTTTACGTGCCGTTCTCGCCACTCTCTATTGTATTCTGGTGTGTATTTTCGGCTCTGTGTACTGCTTGTTCAGCCCGCGCGATCCCCGCCATGTGGCAACCTTCGGTCACCTGTTTGGCCGCTTGTCCGGCTTATTCGGTTTGAAAGTGGAAACGCGGGTTCCGGCCGATGCGGCCAAAAATGGCAACTGCATTTATATCGCCAACCACCAAAATAACTATGACATGGTGACGGCCGCCAAAATTGTGCAGCCGCGCACCGTGACCGTGGGTAAAAAAAGCCTGCTGTGGGTTCCCTTTTTCGGCCCGCTGTATTGGCTGACCGGTAATCTGCTGATTGATCGCGATAATCGCGCCAAGGCGCACGGCACCATCGCCCAAGTGGCGGAGCAGTTTAAAAAACGCGATATTTCGATTTGGATGTTCCCGGAAGGCACCCGCAGCCGCGGCCGTGGGCTGATGCCGTTTAAAACCGGCGCCTTCCATGCGGCAATTGCCGCCGGCGTGCCTATTGTGCCGATCTGCGTTTCCACCACCAGCGGTAAAATTAATCTTAACCGCTGGAATAACGGCCATGCGATCGTGGAAATGCTGGAGCCGGTCGACATCAGCCAATACGGTAAAGAAAATGTGCGTGAACTGGCGGCCCATTGCCATACGCTGATGTTGGCGAAAATCGCCCAGTTGGACGAAGAAGTCGCCCAGCGCAACGCGGCCGGAAAATAATATTTCCCACCGGCTTCAAAGAATGAAGTATTAAACGGCGCCAAACGCCGTTAGCGCCCGGGCTCCTGCTAATCTTTATTATCAGGAGCCCGGGCTTTGCACAGGGTATAGTCATTGTTTTTCATGGAGAAGATATGTCACTCAGTCGACGTCAGTTTATACAGGCATCGGGCCTGGCGCTGTGCGCAGGAGCCGTGCCGCTGAGGGCTGAGGCGAGCGGAGCGCAGACCCCTTTACCTATTCCGCCGCTGCTGGAATCCCGTCGCGGTCAGCCGCTGTTTTTAACCTTGCAGCGCGCCCACTGGGCATTCATGGATACCCGCAAGGCGTCGGTATGGGGCATCAACGGCATGTACCTGGGGCCGACGGTGCGGGTTTACAACGGCGACGACGTCAAACTGATCTACAGCAACCGCCTGCCGGAGCCGGTGGCGATGACCATCAGCGGCCTGCAGCTGCCGGGCACCCTGATGGGCGGCGCGCCGCGCATGATGTCGCCGAACGTCGACTGGTCGCCGGTATTGCCGATCCGCCAGGGCGCCGCCACCTGCTGGTATCACGCTAACACGCCGAACCGTATGGCGCCGCATATCTACAACGGCCTGGCCGGGCTGTGGCTGGTGGAGGACGACGTCAGCAAGGCGCTGCCGCTGCCCAACCACTACGGCGTCGACGACTTCCCGCTGATTATCCAGGACAAACGCTTCGACAACTTCGGCACCCCGCAGTACGACCCGCCTTCGCAGGGCGGCTTCGTCGGCGATACGCTGTTGGTCAACGGCGTGCAAAACCCTTATGTGGAAGTGTCGCGCGGCTGGGTGCGCCTGCGCCTGCTCAATGCCTCCAACTCGCGCCGCTACATGCTGCAGCTCAGCGATGGCCGGCCGCTGAACGTGATCGCCAGCGATCAGGGCTTCCTGCCGGCGCCGGTGGCGGTGCAGCAGCTGTCTCTGGCCCCGGGCGAGCGCCGCGAAGTGCTGATCGACATGTCGAAAGGCGACGAGGTGACCATCACCGCCGGAGAGGCAGCCGGCATCATGGACCGCCTGCGCGGCCTGTTCGAACCTTCGAGCATTCTGGTGTCTACCCAGGTGCTGACCCTGCGGCCGACCGGGCTGCTGCCGCTGGTGACCGATAACCTGCCGATGCGCCTGCTGGCGGATCAGCTGTTGGACGGCAGCGCCAGCCGCACCCGCGATTTTCGCCTGGGCGACAGCGTGGCGGGCATCAACGGCGCCATCTGGGATATGAACCGCATCGACGTGCAAACCCAGCAGGGCACCTGGGAACGCTGGAATATCCACGCGGATACGCCGCAGGCGTTCCATATACAGGGCGTGCAGTTCCTGATTAAGCGGGTTAACGGCGCACAGCCGATGGCGGAAGATCGCGGCTGGAAGGATACCGTTTGGATCGACGGCGACGTCGAGCTGCTGGTTTACTTTAACCAGCCGACCTCAGAACATTTCCCGTTCCTCTACTACAGCCAGACGCTGGAGATGGCGGATCGCGGCACCGCCGGCCAGTTTATGGTGCAGCCGGCGCCCTAAGGTTGGCCAGCTCGACCGCTTGCGCCAGCGGCAGGCCGGCGGACAGCCCGGCCAATAGGCCTGCGCTGTGGGTGTCGCCGGCGGCTGCGGCCGGGTACTCGCCCGCCCGCAGCGGTGGGCTGTCGCCGTCGCAAATCCACACGCCATCGCGCCCGAGGCGGCAAATCAGCGCCAGATTATGCGCGGCGGCAAAGCGTTGGGCGCCGGCGAGCGGGTCGTCTGCACCGCACAGCGTGGCCAGCGCATCGCGGCTCAGAGTCAGCAGGGTATGGCTGTCGCTGAGCATGGCGAAGAAGTCTTCGTCGAGCAGGCCCATGTGCGAGCCGATGTCGATCAGCCGCGGCTGATCGAACGGCAGCCGTGTCAACCATTCGCGCAATGCCTCGCCGTTCTCTCCCGCCAGCTGTTCGCCGTTGATGTAAATCAGCGTGTCTTCCGTCAGCGGCAGCATGGCCAGCTGCGCCTTATTCCACTGTGTTTCGCAGCCGGCGACGTATTCGCCGTTCGGCCGGCGCCAGCCGTTGTCCATCAGGCCATGGCGCAGCAGCACCGGGATGCCCAGCAGATCCATTTCGGCTTCGATAGCAACACCCCACTCACCGTTGCCGACCGGCATGCCGTTGATCACTGGCGCATGCAGGCGCCGCAGCGTTCGCGCCACGTTGAACGCACTGCCGCCAATGCGTCGCTGCTGCGTTGGCGTTATTTCACCTATGGCGCTACCCAGCGCCAAAATCGGTTTTACTGCGACTAACTCATTCATCGATATCCTCCGCTAGCCGCCATGATGAAGGCGCAGCCGCGCAGAGTCGAGGGGGGCGACGCCGCGGCCGCACCGCCCGCTGAATAAAACAGCAAATAATCCCCCGGCTTTGCCTGGCGGAAACTGGTCGAACCAACCAAAATGATCGGGTGCTTTGGGAGAACCGGCGTTGTAAAAATGAGGCGGGCGTCGCTATCGCCGCCAGGCAAATAGGATAAAAGCAAGGCTGGCGGCGGAAAGCGACCGATAAGGGGGTGGGAGTTCATGCACGACTTTATAGCCTGGCTGTGCCAACAGCTGGCGCAGGAGGCGGCGGCGCCGCGCTACATGCAGCTGGCGGCGGCGCTCGAGTTGGCCATCAAGCAGCGGGCGTTGGTGGCGGGGGATTTCTTGCCGCCGGAACGGCTGCTGGCGGAGGGGCTGATGCTGTCCAGGGTGACCGTCAGCAAGGCGATGAAGCTGCTGGAGGAAAAGTCGCTGATTGTGCGTCAGCAAGGCGTCGGCACCCGGGTGGCGCTGCATATCGGTTATTCGTGCAATCAGGACAGCAGCTTTACCACCCAGATGCTGCGCAACGGCAGCAGCGTCAGCAACCAGTGGCTGCTGCGCACCCATATGGCGGCACCGGCCCACGTGGCGAAAGCCCTGGCGTTGGACAGCAGCGCCAGGGTGGTGAAGCTGCGCCGCCTGCGGCTGATGGACGGCAACCCGGTGTCGCTGGAGACCACCTATATACCGCCGCGCTTTTTGCCCGATCCGGATCGGCTCGAGCATTCGCTGCATGCTTTGTGGCAAACGCGCGGCATCGTGCCGGAGGGTAAGCATTTTCTGCTGAAGGCGGTGGCCTGCAATCATGAAATCGCCAACTTGCTCAACGTGAACCGCGGCACGCCGCTGCTGCGCATCATCCAGACCAGCCGCAATGCGCAAGGGGAGGTGCTGGCGTTCAGTGAAACCCTGTGCCGCAGCGACGTTTACGAATTTGAAGTGAACAGTTAGTTAAATAACCATGCTCTTTTTGCAACTAGTGCGTATAATCGCCGCCCGGCGATTAATTAACCTGTGAAAAGAGCACCAGCATGAGCACCACCAGTCTGATCCAACCTGAGCGTGAACTGTTTTCCTATAAGCCCTATTGGGCCGAATGTTTTGGCCCCGCGCCATTCTTGCCGATGTCGCGCGAAGAAATGGACCAACTGGGTTGGGACAGCTGCGATGTGATCATTATCAGCGGTGACGCCTATGTCGATCACCCGAGCTTCGGTATGGCGATCATCGGCCGCATGCTGGAAGCTCAGGGCTTCCGCGTCGGTATCATCGCGCAGCCGGACTGGAGCAACAAAGACGATTTTATGCGTTTGGGCAAACCGAACCTGTTCTTCGGCATCACCGCCGGCAATATGGATTCGATGATCAACCGCTATACCGCCGACCGCAAGCTGCGCCATGACGACGCCTACACCGCCGGCAACGTCGGCGGCAAACGCCCGGACCGCGCCACCCTGGTGTACAGCCAGCGCTGCAAGGAAGCCTACAAAGACGTGCCGATCGTGCTGGGCGGCATCGAGGCCAGCCTGCGCCGCATCGCCCACTACGACTACTGGTCGGATACCGTGCGCCGCTCGGTGCTGGTGGATTCCAAAGCCGATATGCTGATCTACGGCAACGGCGAGCGCCCGCTGGTGGAAGTGGCGCATCGCCTGGCCGCCGGTGAGAAAATCAGCGAGATCCACAACATCCGCAACACCGCCGTCATGCGCAAAGAGGCGCTGCCGGGCTGGAGCGGCGTGGACTCTACCCGCCTGGACAAGCCGGGCCGCATCGAACCTATTCCGAACCCGTATGGCGACGATTTGCCGTGCGCCGACGGCGCGAAACCGGAGCCGGAGGCCAAGCCGGTGACCGTGCGCGCCGCCAAGCCGAAGCCGTGGGAAAAAACCTACGTGCTGCTGCCGTCGTTCGAAAAGGTGAAGGGCGACAAGGTGCTGTACGCGCACACCTCGCGCATTCTGCACCATGAAACCAACCCGGGCTGCGCGCGTGCGCTGATGCAAAAGCATGGCGACCGTTACGTGTGGATCAACCCGCCGGCGATCCCGCTGACCACGCCGGAAATGGACAGCGTGTTCGCGCTGCCGTACCAGCGCATTCCGCACCCGTCCTACGGCAAGGAAACCATCCCGGCCTACGACATGATCCGTTTCTCGGTGAACATCATGCGCGGCTGCTACGGCGGCTGTTCGTTCTGTTCGATCACCGAGCACGAAGGCCGCATCATCCAGAGCCGTTCGGAAGATTCGATCATTCGTGAAATCGAAGAAATCCGCGACAAGGTGCCGGGCTTCACCGGGGTTATCTCCGATCTGGGCGGCCCGACCGCCAACATGTACATGCTGCGCTGCACCAATCCGCGCGCCGAGCAGACCTGCCGCCGCGCCTCGTGCGTCTACCCGGAAATCTGTACCTACATGGACACCAACCACGAGCCGACCATCAAGCTGTATCGCCGGGCGCGTTCTCTGGAAGGCATCAAGAAGATCCTGATCGCTTCCGGGGTGCGTTACGATCTGGCGGTGGAAGATCCGCGTTATATCAAGGAGCTGGCCACCCACCACGTCGGCGGCTACCTGAAGATTGCGCCGGAGCACACCGAAGAAGGCCCGCTGTCGAAGATGATGAAGCCGGGTATGGGCAGTTACGATCGCTTCAAACAGCTGTTTGACCACTATTCGAAGCTGGCGGGTAAAGAGCAGTACCTGATCCCGTATTTCATTTCGTCGCACCCGGGCACTCGCGACGAGGACATGGTTAACCTGGCGCTGTGGCTGAAGAAGAACCGCTTCCGCTTGGATCAGGTGCAGAACTTCTACCCGTCGCCGATGGCCAACTCCACCACCATGTATTACAGCGGCAAGAACCCGTTGAGCAGGGTGGGCTATAAGAGCGAAGACGTGGTGGTGCCGCGCGGCGATCGCCAGCGCCGCCTGCACAAGGCGCTGCTGCGCTATCACGATCCGGCCAACTGGGCGATGATCCGCACCGCGCTGGAAGAGATGGGTATGAAGCACCTGATCGGCAGCCGGCGCGAGTGCCTGGTGCCGGCGCCGAGTATCGACGAGCAGCGCGAAGCGAAACGCCTGCAGCGCCATACGCGCCCGGCGTTGACCAAGCATACCGACATCACCCGGCAGCGCACGCCGTCTAACCGGCCGCCGCGCAAGCCTATCCGCAACGGCAAGCCGTAACGGCTATGCGGCGCGCTTAAAGCAAAAGGAGAACCCCAGGGTTCTCCTTTTTACTTTGCGAGTCACAATCGCTCGTAGGCCGTTTCTACTTTCATTAAATGGCGCGGCGCCTGCGGGGCGGGGTGATATTTGCGCACATGCCAGTTAAAGGCTTCCGGCGACAGATTGTTAATCATCGCGATGGCCTGCTGGCGGTTGCTGGAGAAGGTCCGCAGCAGCGCGCCGGTGCCGTTTACGTAGGCGATGATGGTGGCGTAACGCAGAGTGACGGGATTGTCGATCCCCTTAAGCTGCTGTTTTTGCAATACGGCCAGATAGGCGGCGCCGAGATCGATATTGGTGTCAGGATCCAGCAGGTCGTCATCGTCCGGGCAGCCGCGTTTCCCTTTGTAGCGATAGGCATCGCAGCCGGCGGTATCGGCTTTCAGCTGCATTAAACCTATAGCGTTGGATTTGCTCACCGCTGCCGGGTTAAAACCGGATTCCACGTTGATCATCGCGGTGATGAGCTTGGCGTCAACGTCGTATTCATCCGCGGCGTCCTGGATGGCGCTGTCGTAGGCATGGCGATCGTAGCTGACGCGCTGCTTCTTGCCGGCGCACCCGGCCAGCACCAGCATGGCGCAAAGTATGCCGAGGCGCGGCCATTGTGATAGGGAGAATTTCATCGTGCTCCGTGCGTATATTTTGGTCTGGGTTAACCGGCGTTAGGCTCTTGAATGCCATCATCATAGCGGCAGCGGGCGCAAAGGTCTTTAGTAAAAAAAGCAGAGGTGTCGGCCCTGTTCGCAGAATGAATTCGCCGCCAATAACGATTCTGGATCTTCCTCACAGAACCTATTCAAACTCTGTAACCGGTTACTGAAACCGGTTGCTGTTTTTTCATTTTTGCCACCATACTCATTTCTCAACTGAATCGTTTGCAGCTATTAGCCACAGGAGATCGGATGAAAAAGATATTTCTTTGCTGCGCCGCCGGCATGTCGACCAGCATGGTGGTGAATAAAATGAAAAAGTCTGCCGAACAGCAGGGAATTGAGGTGGATATTATCGCCGTTGGCATCGAAGAATTTGAAACCACGCTGGCGAATTACCAATGCTGCCTGCTGGGGCCACAGATTAAATATAAACTGGCGGACTTTAAAGCCATCGCCGACCGGGAAAATAAACCGATCGCGGTTATTAACAGTATGGATTACGGCATGATGCGCGGCGATAAAATTCTCGCCGAAGCTCTGGCGATGATCGCCCGGCATTAATCCCTTTCGCAGCCGCCGCGCCTGGCTGCAGGCCAGGGCGAACTGCTTAGCACCCGTTTACTCAGAACGTCCCGGGGGTTGAACCATGAGTATCAGCCAGGCCGCATTCAGCTTTATTGAAAATCGCATCAGCCCGATCGCCGGCCGGTTATCCGCCCAACGGCATATTATGGCGATCCGCGACGGTTTTATTTCCGCCATGCCGTTTATGATTGTCGGTTCATTTTTACTGGTCTTCGCCTATCCGCCTTTTTCCGCCGACAGCGGCTGGAGAATAGCCCAATGGTGGCTGGGCGCTGCGGAAAAACACCAGGTCGCCATTCTTACCCCGTTTAATATGACCATGGGGATTATGTCGATTTATATTACCGCCGCCATCGCTTATAACCTGGCGCAGAGTTATAAGCTCGATCCCTTTATGGCGGCGATGCTGGCGCTGATGTCGTTTCTGCTGGTCGCCGCACCGCAGAGCGAAAAAGTGCTGCCGACCGCCGCGCTTGGCGGAGTGGGGATCTTCACCGCCATTTTGGTGGCCGTCTACACCACCGAACTGATCCGTTTCCTCAAGGTGCGCAATATCGGGATCTCGCTGCCGGAACAGGTGCCGGCCAAGATCAAACAGTCGTTCGATCTGCTGATCCCGATCCTGACGGTGGTGATCACCCTGTATCCGCTCAGCCTGCTGGTGCAGCAGCAGTTTGGGCTGTTGTTGCCGCAGGCGATCATGGCGCTGTTCCAGCCGCTGATCGCCGCCGCCGATTCACTGCCGGCGATCCTGCTGGCGGTATTGATCGGCCATTTGCTGTGGTTTGCCGGCATCCACGGGGCGGTAATCGTCTCCGGCATGCTGCAGGCGTTCTGGCTCACCAATCTGGGCATCAACCAGGATGCGCTGGCCGCCGGGCAAACGCTGCCGCACATCTTTATGGAGGCGTTCTGGACCTTCTTTATCGTCATCGGCGGCTCCGGTGCCACCTTTGGGCTGGTGTTGCTGTACCTGCGCAGCCGCTCGGCGCACCTGCGTTCGATAGGCAAGCTGAGCCTGGTGCCCAGCTGCTTCAACATCAATGAACCGGTGATTTTCGGCACGCCGATCGTGATGAACCCAACCTTCTTCATTCCCTTTATCACCGCGCCGCTCGTCAATTCGATCATCGCCTATGCGGCGGTGAAGCTGGATCTGATCGGCAAGGTGATCTCGGTGGTGCCCTGGACCGCACCGGCGCCGATCGGCGCCGCCTGGGCCACCGGCTGGGACTTTCGCGCGGCGATCCTGGTGCTGCTGTTGGCGGCGGTATCGGCGCTGATCTACTACCCGTTCTTCAAGGTTTACGAGCGGCAGCTGCTGGAGCAGGAAATGGCCGAAACGGGCGAGGTTGAACAAACCGAAGGAGTCACCGAATGATGGATATGGAATCGGCGGTAATGGAGCTGATCATCAACGCCGGCGAGGCGCGCAGCTGCGCCATGCAGGCGCTGTATGCGGCACGAAAATATCAGTGGGATCAGGTGGATATCCTGCTGGCGGAGTCGCAGCTGGCGTCGAAGCGCGCACACGCCACCCAGACGGAACTGATTGGCTTTGACGAAGGCGAAGGCAAGCTGCCGGTCAACCTGATTATGGTGCACGCGCAGGACCACATCATGAACGCCATGCTGGCGCGCGATCTGGTGGAGGAGCTGGTGCGAATTTATCGATTACTGGAGCAAAATGGGGTGCAGAGCCAATGAGCGTATTTCCAAAAGATTTCCTCTGGGGAGCGGCGACCGCGGCTTATCAGGTTGAGGGCGGCTTCGAGGCCGACGGCAAGGGGGCGTCCAACTGGGACCTGTTCTCGCACCTGCCCGGCACCACCTATCAGGGCACCAACGGCGACGTGGCGGTCGATCACTATCATCGCTTCAAAGAAGACGTGGCGCTGATGGCGGAGCTGGGCATGCAGACTTATCGCTTCTCGATCTCCTGGCCGCGAATATTGCCGCAGGGGCGCGGGCAGGTGAACGAAGCCGGGATCGCCTTCTACAGCAACCTGATCGACGAACTGCTGAAGCACAACATCAGGCCGATGATCACGCTTTATCATTGGGATCTGCCGCAGGCGCTGCAGGAGGCGTTCGGCGGCTGGGAGTCGCGTGAGATAGTCGAGGCCTTCGACGAGTATGCCCGCCTGTGCTACCGGCGCTTCGGCGATCGGGTCGATCTCTGGTCGACCTTCAATGAAACCGTGGTGTTTATCGGCATGGGCTACGTTACCGGCGCGCACCCGCCCAGCCTGAAGGATCCGAAAAAGGGCATTCAGGCCTGCCATCACGTGTTTCTGGCCAACGCCCGCGCGGTGAAAAGCTTCCGCGAACTGGGGATCAACGGACAGATCGGCTTCGTTAACGTGATGCAGCCGCACGATCCGATCAGCGATTCACCGCAGGATCGCCGCGCCTGCGAGATAGCCGAGGGGATCTTCACCCATTGGTTGTACGATCCGGTGCTGAAGGGCGAATACCCGGCGGAATTGCTGGCGATGGCGCAGCAGGCGTTCGGCGTGCCGCAGTTTGCGCCGGGGGATGAGGCGTTGCTGAAGGACAATATCGTCGATTTTATCGGCCTGAACTACTACAAGCGCGAGATGGTGGCGCATAACGAGGACGTAGAGGGTTACGCCATCAACACCAGCGGCCAGAAGGGCAGCGGGCGGGAGCTGGGCTTCAAGGGGCTGTTCAAACTGGTGCGCAACCCGAACGGCGTTTACACCGACTGGGATTGGGAGATTTATCCGCAGGGGCTGACCGACGCCATTGGCCGTATCGTCAAACGCTACGGCAATATCCCCATTTACATCACCGAGAACGGGCTGGGCGCCAAGGATCCGATCGTCGAGGGGGAGGTGCGCGATCAACCGCGCATCGACTATCTGCGCGATCATATTCAGGCGATCGGCGCGGCGATCGAGCAGGGCGCCGACGTGCGCGGTTATTATCCCTGGTCGTTTATCGATCTGCTTTCCTGGCTTAACGGCTATCAGAAGCAATACGGCTTTGTGTATGTCGATCACGCCAATAACCTGGCGCGCAGGAAAAAGCAGAGCTTCGGCTGGTATCAGCGGGTGATCGCCAGCAACGGCGAGCGTCTGTAGCGAAGAATGAAATGGCCCTCTCCCGGCGGGAGAGGGCGCGCGGCATTACAGGGAGTCTGGGTCCGGCCCCAGGCGGTTGCCGATATCCAGCTGGGCAATCTCGCTCAGTTCGTCCTTATCCAGTTTGAAATCAAACACCTCGAAGTTTTCACGGATGCGCGACGGCGTGACCGACTTCGGGATCACGATCAGCCCGCTGTCCAGGTGCCAGCGCACCACGATTTGCGCCGGGGTTTTCTCGTATTTTTCAGCCAGTTTCTTGATCACTTCCTGATCGAAGACCCCTTCGCCGCCCTGCGCCAAGGGGCTCCAGGATTCGGTGGCGATGTGGTGGGTGGCGTTCCAGGCCCGCAGCTGGCGCTGTTGCAGCAGCGGGTGCAGCTCTATTTGGTTGATGACCGGCGCGACGCTGGTTTCATCCAGCAAGCGCTGCAGGTGCGGCGTATGGAAATTACACACCCCGATGCTCTTGGCCAGCCCCTGCTCGCGCAGTTTGATCAACCCGCGCCAGGCATCGACATACTGGTCCTGCTGCGGCTTCGGCCAGTGGATCAGGTACAGATCGACATAGTCCAGTTTGAGCTTTTCCAGGCTGGCTTCCAGCGCGGCCTGCGGGTCGCCCTGGTCGTCGTTCCACAGCTTGGTGGTGATGAACAGTTCGTCGCGCGGGATCGCGGTAGATTGCAGCGCGGCGCCGACCCCTGCCTCGTTCTTGTAGATCGCGGCGGTGTCGATGGAGCGATACCCCACTTCCAGCGCTTTGGTCACCGCGTTGGTGGTCTCTTCAATACTCGCCTGCCAAACGCCGAGACCCAACTGCGGCATCAGATTACCATCGTGGAGTTTGATGATGGGTTGTTGCGTTGTCATGCGCATCTCCTTGTGAACTGATTGCCGATGCTTGCGCGCATCGGAACGGCTATAGGTAAATTCTAGTTGGCAAACGGCGCGGTTGCCGAGTTTGCCCACCCGATTTCAGCGGTCGCGAGGGAGAGCCTGGTCGCCGAGCCCCCGTGACTTGTTTAACCCAATGACATTTTTCGGTTCGATCGGCAGCGCAGATGAAGCGCTTAACTGCGCCCGGTGATCGGCCGGGCGCAGGAGGCAGAAAGGGTAAGCAGAAACTATAGCCTAGCAGGAAACTGGCGGTTTGCGATTAACGCGCCGCTTCATATATGCGTCGGCTCACGTCCAGCGTGATGTCCTGGTGCTCGCCCAGCGCGGTCATGCCGTGCTGATGCAGCTTGTCGATCAGCGCCGGAATGCTGCCGCCGTCGAGCTGATAGTCGGCCATGCGGGTCGGCACGCCCATCTGCTCGAAGAACGCGCGGGTGGCGGCGATGGCGCCGTCGATGCGGTCATCTTCGCTGCCGTCGCGCAGGCCCCAGACGCGCTCGGCGTACTGCAGCAGTTTTTCACGCTTCTGCGCTTTTTTCTCATGCAGCAGGGCCGGCAGCACGATAGCCAGCGTCTGCGCATGATCCAGATCGTGCATGGCGGTCAGTTCGTGGCCCAGCATGTGGGTCGCCCAGTCCTGCGGCACGCCGGCGCCGATCAGGCCGTTCAGCGCCATGGTGGCGCTCCACATCACGTTGGCGCGCACCCCGTAGTTTTCCGGCTCGGCCAGCGCGCGCGGGCCGTCTTCCAGCAGGGTCAGCAGCAGGCCTTCGGCAAAGCGGTCCTGCACTTTGGCGTCGACCGGGTAGGTCAGGTACTGCTCAAGGGTATGGACAAAGGCGTCGACGACGCCGTTGGCTATCTGGCGCGGCGGCAGCGAGTAGGTCACCACCGGATCCAGCACCGCAAACAGCGGCTGCACGTGCGGGGAGAAGAAGTGCTGCTTGTCGCCGCTGCTCTTGCGGGTGATCACCGCGCCGCTGTTGGATTCGGAACCGGTGGCCGGCAGCGTCAGCACGCAGCCCATCGGCACCGCGTCGGCTATCTGGCTGCCGACGGTTTTCAGGATATGCCAGGCATCGCTGTCTGCGGTGTAGCGCGCTGCGGCGGCGATAAACTTGGTGCCGTCCACCACTGAGCCACCGCCGACCGCCAGCAGAAAATCAATGTTTTCCGCGCGCACTACGTCGACCGCCTTCATCAGCGTTTCGTAAGTCGGGTTCGGCTCGATGCCGGAGAATTCCTGCACGTTGCGCCCGGCCAGCGCGCTGTACACCTGGTCCAGCACGCCGTTTTTCTTCACGCTGCCGCCGCCGTAGGTGATCAGAATGCGCGCGTCCGCCGGGATCTGTTTGGCCACTTCGGCGATCTGATCCTTGCCGAACAGGATTTTGGTTGGGGTATGCAGAATAAAGTTTTGCATGAGCGGTTTCTCTCTCGGTGTCAGGCTGGCGCCCTGGGCGCAAAAAATAACTGGGGTGTATTGTCAGTAACTTAGGCCAGCCGCACAATGCTCATTCCTGTCGATGTCTTGCCTATTCCTACAGGCTGCTGTAGAAATTGATGTGTTTGAATTATTATTTATGCCGAATCGTTCTGACTGTAAGAGGGTGTTTCCGTGATTGAAATCGATGAACCGCGCCGCCGCCTGGCGCGCCAGGCGATGCGCTTTGCCGGCGGCAACGGCTATACCCCTTCGCCGGTGCCGCGGGTGAAGATCCTGTACGTTGACCATCACAGCCAACGGCAGCCGGTGATGTATGAACCGGGGATCGTGATCATTTTCCAGGGCCATAAGGTCGGTTACTGCGGCGATCGGGTTTTTCAGTACGATCCGCGCCATTACCTGCTGATGACGGTGCCGCTGCCGTTTGAATGCGAAACCTTCGCCAGCCCGGAACAGCCGCTGGTAGGGTTGGCGGTGAATATCGATACCCAGATGCTGCAGGATCTGCTGATCGACATCGGCGATGACGATTATCTGATGAAACCGCGGGCGGAAAGCAGCGGGGTGAACCTGGCCGAACTGTCGGAGGAGCTGATGTGCGCCACCGAACGCCTGCTGGACGTGATGGCCAAGCCGCTGGATGCGCGGGTGCTGGGGCCGCAGATCGTCCGTGAAATGCTGTATCACGTGCTGCGCGGCAGCTGTGGCGCATCGTTGCAGGAGTTGGTGAACCGCCACACCCACTTCAGCCAGATAGCCAAGGCGCTGCGGCGGATAGAGAACCAATATGCCGACAGCCTCAACGTCGAACAGCTGGCCAACGAGGTCAACATGAGCGTGTCGGCGTTCCATCATAACTTCAAGGCGGTGACCAACACCTCGCCGCTGCAGTACGTGAAATCCTATCGCCTGCACAAAGCGCGGCTGCTGATGGTGCATGACGGGCTCAAGGCCAGCACAGCGGCGATCCGCGTCGGCTACGAGAGCGCGTCGCAGTTCAGCCGCGAATTCAAACGTTTCTTCGGCGTGACGCCCAGCGACGAGATTGCCCGGCTGCGCGAGACCAACCCGCTGTTGCTGGAGGGCTAATCCCTCAGGGGGTCAGGACAATCTTGCCGAATGCCCCGCGATCGAGGTGATCGAGCGCCTGCTGCAGCTGGTCGAAACGGTAAACGTGATCGATGACCGGCTGCAGCCGGTTGACGTCCACCGCGCGTACCAGATCTTCCAGCGCGCGGCGGTGGCCGACGCCGATCCCCTGGATCACCGGCGATTTCAGCAGCAGCGGGACGACGGGGGCCGAAACCTCGAAACCTTCCAGCGCGCCGATCACCGAGATGCGTCCCCCCACCGCCACGGCGCGCAGCGAGTTGCCGAGGTTAGGGCCGCCGACGGTATCCACCACGTGGTCAATCCCGCGATCCTGCGTAAGCGCATAAATTTCCTCTACCCAGTCGCCCTGCTGGCGATTGATGCCGTGATCGGCGCCCAGCGCCCTGGCGCGCGCCAGTTTTTCTTCGCTGCCGGAGGTGACGTATACCTCGGCGCCTTGCGCTTTGGCGATCTGCAGCGCGAACAGCGCCACGCCGCCGGTGCCCTGCACCAGCACCGAGTCGCCGGCGCTCAGCCGGCCCTGTTCCACCAGCGCGAACCAGGCGGTCAGCCCGGCGCACGGCAGGGTGCTGGCCTGCACGTCGTCCAGCGACTGCGGCGCCGCCGCCAGCCAGTCTTCATGCAGCACGACGTATTCCGCCAGCATGCCCTGATAAAAACCGCCAAGGGTGCGGTAGGGCGGCGTGCGCGCATCGCCGTGCGGTTTTTGTCGGCCGTCGATCCAACCGGGGCTGAAGGTGGAAATGACCCGTTCCCCGGGCTGGAAGCGGCTGACGCCGGGGCCGATGGCGTCCACCTCGCCGGCCATGTCGGAAGCCGGGATAAAAGGCTGCGGCAGCGTCAGCCCCATGCCGGTTTCTATCACCATCTTGTCGCGGTAGTTCAGCGATACCGCCTTCACTTTCACTCTGATCTCGTGCGGCCCCGGCTGCGGAATGGCGCTTTCGGTCAGCTGCAGATGTTGACGCCCCAGGGCGCTCATGGTCCAGCGTTGCATGGTTTCACTCATGATTGGCTCCAAATTCAGCGATAAACAGACCTGCTGATATTATCGTTGATAGCAGATCGCCAGTGGCGATAAGATTTCCTTTCATTGTTTCTCTCAGGGCGACAAAACATGACTGACCGGTTGAACGGCATTACGGTGTTCGTCACCGCGGTGGAGGCGGGCAGCTTTGCGCTGGCGGCTAGCCGGCTGCACCTTTCTCGCTCGGCAGTGGGAAAAACCGTAGCCCGGTTGGAGCAGCGGCTGGGCGTGCGGCTGTTTCACCGCACTACCCGCAGCCAAAGCCTGACCGACGACGGCGCGCTGTTTTACGAACGCTGTTTGCGGGCGCTGGAGGAGATCCGCACCGCAGAGACGCTGCTGGAATCGGGCAAGCGGCAGGTGAGCGGGCGCTTGCGGGTATCGATGCCGGTGTTGTTTGGCCGCATGTGCATCGCGCCGCTGCTGACCGAGTTGATGCGCGAACATCCGGGGCTGGAGCTGGATCTGTCGTTCAACGATCGCGTTGTGGATTTGATTGAGGATGGTTTCGATCTGGTCGTCCGCAACGGCGCCCTGGCCGACAGCGGCGATCTGGTGGCGCGGCGTATCGGCGACCACCGCATGACGCTGTGCGCCGCGCCGGATTATTTGCAGCGCTGCGGCGAGCCTTACAGTATCGAACAGCTGGCGCAGCACGCGGCGGTAACCTACTCGCGCGCCGGTGTGGTGCGCAGCTGGCAGCTCCTTGAGCCCGATGGCACGCTGCGGGAGGTGATGCCGAGCCGGCGGCTGCAGATGGACGATCTGCAGGCGATAGCCGACGCCGCCACGGCGGGTTTCGGTATCACCTGGCTACCGTGCTGGCTGGTGCGCGAGCAATTGCTGAAAGGGGAACTGGTGCGGTTGCTGCGCGATCGTCCCGGCGCGTCTTTTGAGGTGCATGCGCTGTGGCCGCAGACGCCTCACCTGCCGCTGAAGGTGCGGCTGGCGGTGGACAGGCTGGTGAGCAAGTTGCCCCCCAGCCTGGCGCTGGTCGAGAAGGCGTTGTAGGGAACCGGCCCTCAGGAAGAGGCGGCGCGCTTTTTACGCCAGATAACCAGCATGGCGCCCAACAGGCCGATAAACAGCAGCAGTAGCGGTAAGAGCATCAACCCGGTCATCACCTGGCTTTCATAGCGTTTCACCAGAGGGATCTGGCTGAAGGCATAGCCCAGGCCAACCAGCGCGCTGACCCACACTACCGCGCTCAGCCAGTTGAACAGTTGAAAGCGCGCGCTGTTCAGGCCGGAGATACCCGCCATGGTCGGCAGCAGGGTGCGGACAAAGCCGAGAAAGCGGCCGATCACCAGCGCCATCAGCCCGTGGCGGTTGAACAGGTTGTGCGCCCGCTGGTGGTACTGGGCGGGCAACTGCAGCAGCCAGCCCTTCACCAGGCCGGTATGGCCCAGCCAGCGGCCCTGCAGGTAGCTCAGCCAGCAGCCGAGGCCCGCGGCGAGGGTCAGAATGAACAGGGTGGGGACAAAACCCATCACGCCTTTGGCGATCAGGGCACCGGAAAGCAGCAACAGGCTGTCGCCGGGCAGGAAGGAAGCTGGCAGTAATCCGTTTTCTAAAAACAGGGTGGTGAAAAGCACCGCGTAAACCACCCAAATCACGCTCGGGTCGGCAAGGGCGACAAAGTCCTGGTGCCAAAGCGCGTGAACTATCTCTCGTAATACATCCATTTTATGTCCTGTTGCATGCCGGTTGCGCCCGGGGTCACGTTCTCCAGGATGCGGCGGTTACCGTATCTATCCGGTTAGTGTACCGCTAATAGCTTAAGCCGACATTAAACGAGACGAAGAAAATTGCCGCACTGCGAGTCAGCGCGCACTGGCGATGCGTTCGAAACCGGCCGCCAGATCGGCGATCAGATCGTCGACGTTTTCCAGGCCGATATGCAGGCGCACCAGCGTGCCGGTGAAGTCGACGCCGCCCGCCGGGCGGATAGCCTCGAGTTCTTCCGGCTGATTGGCCAGGATCAGCGACTCAAAGCCGCCCCAGGAGTAGGCCATGCTGAAGTGGCGGAAGTTGTCGAGGTAGTCGGCCAGCTGCGCGTCGTTCAGGCGTTCTTTCAGCACGAAGGAGAACAGGCCGTTGCAGCCGCTGAAATCGCGGCGGTAGAACTCGTGGCCTTTACAGCCGGGCAGCGCCGGGTGATTGACCCTGGCGACCTCCGGCCGGCCGGCCAGCCAGCTGGCGACTTCGATGCTGCCGCGCTCGTGCTGCTTCAGCCGCACGCCCAGCGTGCGCAGGCCGCGGCTCGCCATATAGGCGGTATCCGCATCGACCATCTGGCCCATCAGGTAGGAGTATTCGCGCAGTTGGTCCCAGCAGCGCGCGTTGGCGACGGCGGTGCCGAGCATGTAATCGGAGTGGCCGATAATGTATTTGGTGCCGGCCTGGATGGAAATGTCGATGTCGAAGTCCAGCGCCTTGAACAGCACCCCCGCCGCCCAGGTGTTGTCGATCATGATAACCACCTCCGGCGCCACGGCGCGGATGGCCCGCACCATGGCGGGAATGTCCTGGATTTCCATGGTGATGGAGCCGGGGGATTCAAGAAATACTACGCGGGTATTCGGTTGGATCAGGTCAGCGATGCCGGCGCCGATCAGCGGATCGAAATAGGTAGTGGCGACGTTCATGCGGCCGAGAATATGCGTGCAGAAATCCTGGGTGGGTTCGTAGACCGAGCCGGTTACCAGCAGGTGGTCGCCGGCGCCGACGAACGACAGAATGGCGTTGGCCACCGCCGCCGCGCCGCAGGGGTAGAGCACGCAGCCGGCGCCGCCTTCCAGTTCCACCATCGCGTCCTGCAGGGCGAAATGGGTCAGGGTGCCGCGGCGGCCATAGAACAGCTCGCCGTGAGCGCGTTTGGCGGTGGCGTGCTTTTTGGCGGCGACGGATTCAAACACCAGCGAGGAAGCGCGCTGGGTAACGGGGTTAACGGAGCCTTGGGTGTAGCGTTTGCCGCGGCCGGCGCCGATCAGCGTGGTTTCGATATGTTTTGACGTCATGTTGCCTGGCTCACCTTTGGTTGCTCTGCACTGCCCGTTTGCGATGGTCCTTACGTTACCACGACTCATTATAGCCATCCAGACGTTTTAACATCCAGATGCGGAAACGGCTATAATCTTCTGCCCCAGACGCTTGGCGCACGCCATCCTACTGCCGCATGCCGATAAACAAGTGAGTTTATCGGTAACCGCGCCGGACATAGATAAAATGCCGGGAAGCGGGCTTATTGTTATGCCCCTGTGGGAGAAAAGTAACGAAATAGCCCTATAAAAGGTGCCTATAGGGCCGAACAGACGCCAAGTACACCGATTGGAGGGAGGTGAAGGCCAGGATGGCGAAATTTTGCCGATTATTTGGTAAATAATAATGAGAACTACTATCAATCCCTGATTGGTTTGATATGATCGCACGCTGAATTATTCCTTAATTTTGATCGGTAACGGGTGGAGGCACAGCGTGAAAACGGCTGGCAAGAATTTAAATCAAGGATCGTTCGGCCAGGGCCGGGCGCAATGGGGCAAGGCTTTCGGCCGCGGCCTGATGGCTTCGATGGTATTGGTGGTTGGGCTGGCGGGTAGCGCACAGGCTGCGCCGGCGACCGCCCCCGCCGTTACCGAAAGCGTTGCTCCAGGCTCCGCGCCTGCCGTTGCGGCGCCAGAGAGCGTGACTCCGTTGAATCCGGCGCCGACTATCCAGCCGCCGGAAACCCGTGGCATGGACCTGTCCGTCTGGGGCATGTACCAACACGCCGACATCGTGGTGAAAGCGGTGATGATTGGCCTGGTGCTGGCGTCTATCGTTACCTGGACCATCCTGTTCGCCAAAGGCAGCGAGCTGTTCCGCGCCAGGCGCCGTCTGCGCCGCGAACAGCTGGCGCTGGCCGACGCGCGTTCGCTGGATGAGGCGTCCGAACTGGCGCAGAACTTCTCCGAAGAGAGCATTAGCGCGGTGTTGCTGAACGACGCGCAAAACGAGCTGGAGCTGTCGGCGGGATCCAACGACAACAACGGCATCAAGGAACGTACCGGTTTCCGCCTCGAGCGCCGCGTGGCGGCCTACAGCCGCAACATGGGCCGCGGCAACGGTTTCCTGGCCACCATCGGCGCCATCTCGCCGTTCGTCGGCCTGTTCGGCACCGTCTGGGGCATCATGAACAGCTTTATCGGCATCGCCCACTCGCAGACCACCAACCTGGCCGTCGTGGCTCCCGGCATCGCGGAGGCGCTGCTGGCGACCGCGCTGGGCCTGGTTGCCGCAATCCCGGCGGTAGTGATCTACAACATCTTCGCTCGCCTTATCGGCGGCCACCGCGCCCAGGTTGGCGACGTGGCGGCGCAGGTGATGCTGCTGCAGGGCCGCGATCTGGATCTGGCGGCGACGGCGGAAGCCAAACGCTCACAGCACGCACACCAACTGCGGGTGGGGTGATTTATGGCGATGCGCTTAAATGAAGATCTGGACGACAGCGGCGAACTGCATGAAATCAACGTGACGCCGTTTATCGACGTCATGCTGGTGCTGTTGATCATCTTTATGGTGGCCGCGCCGCTGGCAACGGTAGATATTCGCGTCGATCTGCCGGCTTCTTCCGCCAAACCGCAGCCGCGGCCGGAGAAACCGGTATTCCTGTCGGTGAAAGCCGACAAGCAGCTGTATGTCGGCGATCAGCCGGTTAATGCCGATCAGCTGACGTCGGTGCTGGATCAACGCACTCAGGCGAATAAAGAGACCACCATCTTCTTCCAGGCCGACAAGAGCGTGGACTATGAAACGCTGATGAGCGTGATGGACACCTTGCGCAAGGCCGGCTACCTGAAAGTGGGGCTGGTGGGTATGGAAGGCGCCGCCAAGTAGCGGCTGGTTGCATTGAAAAGGGCGCTCCGGCGCCCTTTTTTATGGCCTGGAATCAGCGGCTGCTCAGCTGCGCCTTCGAACCGGCATGGCGCCAGTGAATGTTGCCGGGCAGATAGAGCGCGTTCTGCTCCAGCGGCCGTTCGTCGATCAGGGCGCTGACCATGTCGAAGCTGTGCTGAGCCAGCGCACGACAGTCCTGCGCCACCGTGTCGATCTTGAGCGTCATGCAGTCGAACAGGTAGTGATCGTCGAAACTGCACAGGTGAATGTCGCTGTCCATCAGCTGATGCTGGTTAAGGTAGCGCAGCACCCCTTCCAGCAGGCCGCAGGCGGCGGTGAACAGTGCCTTTGGCGGCCGCCCCAGCTGAGCGCACAGCTGGGCGAACATCTCGTAACCCGAGCTGGGATGGTAGTTGCCGTTGATGATCCATTCCGGCCGGCAGCTTACTCCCGCACGCTCCAGGCCAAGCTGAAAACCGGCCAGGCGATCGCGGGTGGGAGAAATGCGCGGCTGGCCGCCAAGGAAATAGAACTCATCCGGGTGCTGACGCGCCACGTTCTCCACCAGCGCGGCGGTGGAGCTCAGCGAGTCGGTGATCACCAGCGGCAGCTGCGAACCGGCGATCAGGCGGTCCATCTGCACCACCGGCAGCCCGGCGTTGATCTTTTGATATTCCGCATCGTTGAGCTGGCTGGAGGCGACGATCAGGCCGTCGACCTGGCGCTGCACCAGGCTGTTCACCGCCATCATCTCCTGCGCCGGATTCTCGTCGGTGCAGGCGATCAGCAGCTGCAGCCCGGCCTCGCGGCACAGGGTTTCCAGCTCGCGTGAAATCACCGCAAACCCGTAGTTGGTGACTTCCGGCACCACCAGCCCCAGGGTGTGGCTGCGGTTGGAGCGCAACGAACGGGCGTGAAAGCTGGGCTGATAATGGTGCTCATTGGCCAGCGCCAGAATGCGATCGCGGGTGTCGTCAGACACCCGGTACTCCTTGCTGCGGCCGTTGAGCACCAGGCTGGCGGTCGATTTCGATACCCCAGCCAGCGCGGCGATATCACTGATGGTTATGCGTTTATTTTTTTTCACTGACGGCATCTGAGTTCATCGGAGGATGCGTCATTCTAGCATGCATGGCGTCAGCGGCCAGTGTTCCAGCGCCAGAGCGCCGTCACCGCTCATGCGCAACAGCGGCTCTGGCCCTGGGAAATAGCGCGCGCTCATGACCGCCTCACCGCGATTGATGAAAATCTCTACGCTGGAGCGATCGAACAACAGCTGCAGATGCGTGACTTCGCCGCGCCAGTAGCGGTGTTCCGGCTGCCCGCTGCGCAGATTGCGGCGCGTCAGGCGCAGCAGCTCGCCGTCCCAATGCAGCGTCATCGCTTCACCAAAGGCCGCGCTGAAGGCGCCCTGTGGCGTCAGCTGCAGCTCTGCGCAGCCCAGCGGCCGCTCTGGCGCGTTGCCGGCCGCGCCCAGCCACAGGCTGTGCTCGCCGCGCAGCTGCTGCAGTTCACGCGCCGGCAGCTGGCAGAGTTTGCCGTCGCGCAACGACAGCTCACGCGGGCAGGTCATGCAGTGGATCCAGCCATATTGCCGCGTTGGGTGCGCATCCTCATCTTGCTCCGGCACCCCCATCCAGCCGAACAGCAGGCGGCGGCCGTCTTCCGCCAGCGTGGTTTGCGGCGCATAGAATTCGAACCCGGCGTCCAGCTCCCGGAACGCGCCGTGGCTGAAGGCGGCCTGACGGTAATCCAGTTCGCCGATCAGATAGCCGGCCTGATAGACATTGAGGTAACGTTCGGCCTGTTTCGCCAGCCCCTGCGGGCAGCAGATCAGGACCTCCGCACCGTCCAGCGCGAACAGGTCCGGGCATTCCCACATGTAGCCAAATTCACCGATGCCGTTCAGCCCGGAGCCGGCGATCTCGCCCAGCAACCGCCAGCTGCGCAGGTCGGCGGAGCTCAGAAGCAATACTTTGCCGCGATCCTGCAAATCGCGGGCGCCGAGCACCATGTACCAGCTATCCCGGTGGCGCCAGACTTTCGGATCGCGCACGTGCCCGCTGTAACCGGGCGGCAGCGGCAGCACCGGGCCGAGCTTGGCGAACTCGCCCTGGCCGCTGTCCTGCGCCAGGCACTGATAAGCGGTGCGCGAACCGTCGGGATATTTCACGTTGCCGGTATACACCAGCGTTAGCTTGCCGTCCGCCACCACCGCCGAACCGGAGTAGCAGCCATGGCTGTCGTAGCAGGCGCCGGGCGCCAGCGCGATAGGCTGATGCTCCCAGTGCACCAGATCGGTCGACCGCCAGTGGCCCCAGCATTTGTTGCGGTGATCGCAACCCAGCGGGTTCCACTGATAGAACAGGTGATAGACGCCGTCATGGTGAATAAACCCGTTGGGGTCGTTCAACAGACCGACGCTCGGCGCCAGGTGCCAGGCCGGGCGGTGCGGATCGCGCAGCGCCAGCGGCATGCCGCTCATCAACGCCCTGACGCTTTGTTTGACCAAGCTCAGTTCTTCCATCATGCCGCCTCGGTTTTGTATTTCAGCAGCAGAGAGAGAACAAAGGCGCTGCCGAAGGCGATAACCAATCCAATGATATAGCTTAACAGCGAGCCGGCCTGCACGATCGCCATGCCGGGGATCGCCGTTAATCCGACGGCGTTCATGCCGACGTGATTGGCGACCACCCAGGCGCCACCGAGGGCACCGCCCGCCAGCGCCGCCAGGAAGGGTTTGACGAAGCGCAGGTTGATGCCGAACAGCGCCGCTTCGGTAATGCCGAGCATGGCCGAGAAAGCCGAAGGTACGGCGATGGCCTTGATTTTGGCATCGCGGGTTTTGAAGTACACCGCCAGGCAGGCGCCGCCCTGGGCGATGTTGGCCATCGACCAGATCGGCAACAGGAAGTTGACGCCGATGTTCGGATTGCCGAGCAGACCGGCTTCAACGGCGTGGAAGCTGTGGTGGACGCCGGTAATGACGATGGCGGAGTACAGGCCGCCGAACAGCAGCCCGGCGAACCAGCCTGCGTGGGCGATCAGGGTGCTGAGCACCAACGAGATGCCATCGCCCAGCGCGCGGCCGGCAGGGCCGATAAACAGCATGGCGACAAAACCGGAGATCACGACCGTCAGGAACGGCGTCAGGATCAGGTCCAGCGCATTGGGGATCAGCTTGCGCAGCCGTTTCTCCAGCAGGCTCATAAACCACACGGTCAGCAGCACCGGGAACACCGTGCCCTGATAGCCGATCATGGCGATTTCCAGGCCAAAGAAATCCATGGTGTGGAAGCCGCCGGCGACGCCCCAGGCGTTGGTCAGCGCGGGGTGGGTCAGGATGCCGCCGAGCGTGGCGCCGAGATAAGGATTGCCGCCGAACTCCCGCGCGGCGGTGAAGCCTATCAGGATAGGCAGGATAATGAACGCCGCCGAGCTGAACATATCCAGCATCACGAACAGCGCGCTGTTGGCGTCCGCCCAGCCGTAGGTCTTCACCATGCCGAGCAGGCCCATCAACAGGCCGGAGGCGACGATGGCCGGGATGATTGGCACAAAGATATTCGACAACAGGCGGGCGATGCGCTGCAGCGGGTTAAGCTTTTTCGCCGCGATGTCGGCGGCTTCGGACTTGCTGGATTCGCTGATGCCCGCCGCCTTGATGAATTCCGCATGCACCTTGTTGACCAGCCCGGTGCCGAAGATCACCTGGATCTGGCCGGCATTGCTGAAGCAGCCCTTGACCCCCTCCAGCTTGTCGATCGCCGCCTTGTCCATTTTGCCGTCATCCATCAGCACCAGACGCAGGCGCGTGGCGCAGTGGGCGGCGCTGGCGATGTTCTCTTTGCCGCCGAGCAGCGACAGCAACGCGTTGGCGGTTGCGGTTATGTCCATCTTGTCCCCTCATAAATAAAAATGCCGCCGCGCCGTTGTGCGGCGGTAATGCGTAAACGGGCGTCAGAAGAAATATTTGAATCTGGCGCGCACGCCGTAGCGCTGGTCGTTGTCGCCGTTGGCGATTTTGTTCCCCGCGTTGGCTTCCAGCATCGAGACGTAGGCGCCCAGATACAGGTTGAAGTTCTTCATATTCATAATGTTAGGTATCTGATACGACGTATGAACGGTATGGATGTCGTATTTGCCCGGCTCGCTGAGCGGATTGTTGATGTCGGCGGCGATCCCGGCGGTATTGAACTCTTTGATGTTGTTGTGGGCATAGATATAGCCCAGTTCGAAGCGCCGCCACAGCAGGTTGATGCCGGCGGTGAAATCCTGCTCGCCGGCGGCGTCCAGATAGGCGGTGCTCAGGTTGGCGGCCACGCCATTATCCGGGTTGGCGGCGGTGTTGTTCCAACTCAGCGTCATGCCATAGCCGTTGCGCTTGGACTGATCGACAAACTGCCCCTGGCTGTCCTGGTAGCCGTAAGCGTTGTTGACCAGGTTGCTCTCCATCGCCACGGCGGCGCCGAGCTGGTTTTTCTTCCAGGCGATCACCGGGCGCAGATAGGCGACATTTTTCTTATTGTCCAGGCTGTTGCCGTGGTAGTTGTTGTCCTGGAACAGCGAGGTGCCGTCCTCCACCAGCGTATTCAATTCGAAGTAGAAATCGCCGGCGTATTTGCTCAGCATCAGGTTGCCGCCGCTGCTGCTGCGGCCGCGTCCCTCTTTCATCATGTAGATGTAGCCGAAGCCGTCGGCGTACAAATCGTTGGCGGTATTGCCGGAGTATTGAATGAAGGTGTCCTGATTGAGCGGGAACATGTCATAGGCTTCAAACCGGCCGATCTTGGTCTGCCAGTTTTTTTCGTTGCCGAAGAAGAAGGCGGCGTCATCGAGATTCATTTTGCCGGTCATGTCCGCCAGCGGCTGCACGCTGAAGCCGGAGAAATTGCCGTCCTGATTGCGGCGGTAGCCGTCTACGCCCACCAGAATGCGGCCGTTGATGTCCCAGCGCTCTTTGTTGCCGGGTTTCCAGTCCTTGTGGTCGCTGCCTTTCAGCGACGTCAGCTGGCCGCTGCGGCTGGCGCCATCCAGGTTGAACTCGACGTCGCCGTACAGCTTAAGATCGTTGAAGCCGCTGAGTTTCAGGCTGCCGGCCGGCGCGGCCTGGGTTTCCAGCGTCGCGGCACGCTGCGCCACCTGCGCGGTTTGGCGTTCAGTATTCGCCGTGCGCTGTTCCAGCTGTTGCGCCCGGCGCTCCGCGGCGGTGGCGCGCGTCTCTGCCTGCGCTGCCCGCCGTTCGGCCTGCGCCAGGCGCTGCTCCAGCGCGTTGAGGCGCGCTTCGAGGTCGCTGCCGCCGGCGCTCGCTGAGGCGGAGGCGGAGATGAGAAGCCCTGTTGTTACAGCCAAATAGCTCAGTTTTTTCATGATTATCTATCATCCGGGAAGGGTTGTTATTATTGTTTGCTAAATTGCTAAACCGGTTTTTCATGGCGAAAGATAATAGAGTTGATCGGTGGCTGGCAATCAAGTTTGCTAACCCGATTCAGCTATTGTGATCGGGCGCGCAAATTGGTGGCGGTGAACCTGCAGCCCACCGCGAGGAGATTACGGTATGAATGCGGCCAATTCCGCCGCATGGGGCAGGGCGGTCATGGCGCCTTTGGCGGTGGTAGCCAGCGCGCCGCAGGCCTGCGCCTGGGCGATCACCGCCGGCCACTGCGCCTCCTGCGGCAGGCCGCCGAGGCGAGAAAGCGCCGCCAGCAGCCCGGCGACAAAGGCGTCGCCGGCGCCGGTGGTGTCTACCGGCACGATCGCCGGCGCGCTGAAATGGCGAAGCTGTCGGCCATCGTGTACGCAAACGCCGTCGCCGCCCAGGGTGACCAGCAGCAGGCGCAGCGGGTAGTTCCGCATCATCCAGCGGATGCCGCTCTCCAGTTGCTCGCTATTGCTGATAAAGCTCAATTCTTCGCGCGAGATTTTCACTACGTCTGCCAGCAGCAGCGCTTTTTGCAGGCAGGGGCGCAGCGCGTCCGGCTGGCGCCATACGTCTTCGCGAATGTTCGGATCGAAGCTGACCCAGCCGCCGGCCGCCCTGATATTCTCCATTGCCGCGAAGGCGGCGCTGCGGCTGGGCTCTTGTGACAGGGCGATGGAGCAAAGGTGCAGCCACTCGCCGCTTTGGAAGGCCGGTAAATCCTCCGGCTGCAGGAACAGATCGGCGCTGGGCGTGACCATGAAGGTGAACGAGCGCTCGCCCTGCCGATCGAGATCCACCACCACGGTGGAGGTGTGGTGATCGGGGTCCTGAGTCATATGGCGGATGTCGACCCGTTCTTCGCTCAGCACCTGCTGCAGAAAGGCGCCGAAGCTGTCCCGGCCCACCCGGCCGATAAAGGCGCTGTCACCGCCCAACCGGGCGACGCCGACCGCCACGTTAGCCGGCGCGCCGCCGGGGCATTTAAGGTAACTGTTTGAATTTTCTGGAACCAGGTCGACCACTGCGTCGCCCAGTACCCATACGCGATTAACCATGCTTAATCCCTTTTTTCACCGATGTCTGATGGGTGGCTAAAATAGAAGAACCGGTTTAGCAAAGCAATGAAATAATGCATTGAGGCGTTTGGGGAGTGAGGAAGGTCAATCTTTCTGCCGGGTACGGCGGGGAAGGAAGCCCGCCCCGCGATCGGCGCGGGGCGAGATAACGGGGACTTAGCCCAGTTTCGGGTACACGCCCGGGCCGATCGGCAGGCCAAGCGCATACCACGCCAACAGCAGTAAAATCCATACGCTGAAGAACACCAGCGGGTAGGGCAGGATCAGCACGTAGTAGGTACCGAGCTGCGCATCTTTACGGTAGCGTTGCAGGAAGCCGAGGAACAGCGGCAGGAACGGCGACATCGGCGCCAGCGGCAGCACCGCGGAGTCGGCGATGCGGAAGATCATCTGGGCGAACGCCGGGTGGAAACCGAGCAGCATAAACATCGGCACGAAGATCGGCGCCAGAATCGACCAGATCGCCGAGCCGCTGGCGATGAACATGCACAGGAAGGCGGAGAGGAACATCAGGCCGAGAAACGCCGGCGCGCCGCTCATGCCGGCGGCTTCCAGCATGTCGGTCAGGCCGACGGCCATAAACTTGCCCATGTTGCTCCAGTTGAAAAACGCCACGAACTGCGACAGCGGAAACACCATCACGATAAAGCCCGCCATGTTTTTCATCGGATCGATCAGGTGGCGGGGAATATCGTCCGGCCGACGGATCTGTTTGGTGACTACGCCATAGGTAATGGCGACGGTGAAGAAGAACAGGATGATGATCGGCACAATGCCCTTGATGAACGGCGAAGGGATCACCGAGCCGGTTTTCGGATCGCGCAGCGGCGCGGCCTCCGGCACCACCAGGGCGGCGATAATGGCGATAAACGCCAGCGCGGCGATGCCGCTCATCATCAGCCCGCGGTTCTGCAGCGGGGTCAGCGCTTCGATCTTATCCTCGGCGCCGCCTTGCCATTTCGGCAGCCGCGGTTCGATGAACTTGTCGGTCAGCAGCGCGCCGGCGATGGTCAGCACGATCACTGAGGTGGCCATAAAGTACCAGTTGTCGATCACGCTGACGTGGATCGCGCCGTCCACCGCCTTGGTGGCTTCGGTGCTGATGCCGGAAAGCAATACGTCGGTGGTGACGATCAGCAGGTTAGCGGTAAAGCCGGAGGCGACGCCGGCGATGGCCGCCAGCAGCCCGGCGATCGGGTGGCGGCCCACCGCCACAAACATCAGCGCGCCGAGCGGCGGCATCACCACCAGCGCGGCGTCCGACGAGATATGGCTGAAGAAGGCAATAAACAGCACCATATAGCTGGCGTAGCGGGCGCTGACGCGTGAGGCCATTTTGTACATCAGCGCCTGCAGCAGCCCGACCTTTTCCGCCAAACCGGCGCCGATCACCAGCGCCAGGATAGCGCCCAGCGGGGCAAAGCTGCTGAAGTTATGGATGATATTGGGGAATATCCACTGGATGCCCGCTACGCTCATCAGGTTGTTCACCTTGATCAGTTCGCCGGTGGCCGGGTTTTTCACCGCCACGCCGAGCCAGGAAAACAGCGCGGTGGCCAGCATGAGCACCAGGATTAAATAGACGAACAGCAAAAACGGGTTGGGAATTTTATTGCCGATGCGTTCGACCCAGTAAAAAAGGCGTCCGGGGCTTTTATTGATTGGCGTTGTGGCCTCACTCATGATTTTACCCTCTGTGTTTGTTCTGTCGTGTGATTATTATTATTTGATTTATTTATCGTTATATTTAGCGGCCCGGTTGCCCGGGCCTGGACTTCATTTCAACGGAGAGGGTTTCACCCCCTGCGGGATCGGGCAGCTGTAGGGCTGTTCGGCGCGCTGGCGTTCGAATTCGCTGCGGCAGCGCGCCAACAGGGCGCTGTCGCTCAGCAGATCGATGGCGGTCGCCGCCATCACCTTGCCCGCCAGGCACATACCCTTGTGGGCGATGCCGGTGCGGCCCTGCGCCACCAGCTGCCAGGTGTGCAATGGGGTGCCGAGGGCGAAACAGGGGCTGAAGCATTGGGCGGTCGGCGCCACCCAGCTGACGTCGCCGACGTCGGTGGAGCCGTACAGCAGATCCTCGGATTCTACATAGGGCGCGACCTCGTCCATCAGCACCTTATCCCCCAACTGCTGCACCCATTCACGCCCGGCCGCGCCGCCGGTGCGGGCGATATTCAGCTTGGCGTTGCGCAGATCGTCGCGGTTCAGCGTCTGGCGGATTTCCCCGGCGAAGCGGCGCTCGGCGTCGCTGTACTCAGGCAGACCGAAATCGCACAGGTTTTGATACATCGCCCGTTCCAGGCTGCGGTTCGGCACATAGTTGGAGCAGGCTTTGTCGAAGCGCACCTCCATCTGGGTGTCGGTCATCAGCGCTGCGCCTTTGGCGATGTTGATCACCCGTTGGTAAATGTCCTGCGCCTGGTCGAGCTGCGGCGCGCGGATCAGGTACAGCACCTCGGCGTCGGCCTGCACCACGTTGGGGGAGCTGCCGCCGGTGTTGGTGACCGCGTAGTGCAGCCGCGCTTCCTGCACGATATGCTCGCGCAGGAAGTTGGCGCCGGTATTCATCAGCGTCACCGCGTCCAGCGCGCTGCGCCCGAGGTGCGGCGAATTGGCGGCGTGGGCGGCGACGCCCTTGAAGTGAAACGCCGCCTGAATGTTGGCCAGCGTGCTGGTATTGAACATGCCGCTGAAGCCCTCCGGGTGCCAGGTGAGGGCGGCGTTGACGTCGTCGAACAGGCCTTCGCGCACCATAAAGGTCTTGCCGGAGCCGCCTTCTTCGCCCGGGCAGCCGTAGAAGCGCAGGGTGCCGCTCAGCCGGTTCCGCTGCATCCAGGCCTTGGCGGCGAAGGCGGCCGCCAGCGCGGCGGTGCCCAGCAGGTTGTGGCCGCAGCCATGGCCGTTGCCGTTTTCCATCAGCGGCTGCGGCGTGGCGCAGCCCGCCTGCTGGCTCAGCCCGGCCAGCGCGTCGTACTCGCCCAGCAGCGCGATCACCGGATGGCCGCTGCCGTAGCTGGCGATAAACGCCGTGTCGATGTCGCCCACGCCGCGTTCAACCGCGAAGCCTTCCTGTTCCAGCGCATCGGCCAGCAAGGTGGCGGAATAGGTCTCGTTGAAGCGCGTCTCCGGGTGGTCCCAAATGGCGTCGCTCAGCGCGCTGAAGCGGGGTTGGCGTTGATCAATGTAGCCGCCGATAAACGCCTGCAGTTCTGGGTTGCTCATGCTTCGCTCCCGAATGTCGGCAGGTTCAGCGCCAGCGACGCCAGCGTTTTCACCGCCACCGCCATCACCTGCTCGTTAAAGTCGAACTTCTCGTTATGGTGCCCGGCGCTCAGCTCGGTGCCGAAAATGACGTATGAAGCCTGGCCGCCGCGGGATTTCACCCGTTCCATCATGTAGGTGGCGTCTTCCGAACCGGCGGCCTGTTCGCGGCGATCGACCACCGAGGTCAGTTCGGCAATGCCCCGCGCCTGGCGGCGGATGTAATCCACCCACGGCTGGGTCGGTTTGCTGCTCTGCGCCGCGCCCATCAGCGCGATGTCGCAGGCGACGCCGTGCATCTTGGCCGCGCCCTCGATGGCGTTCAGCGCCTGCTGATAAACGAACGCGTTGATCTCATTGGTGGCGCCGCGCGTTTCCACTTTCATAAACGCCCGATCGGCGATCACGTTGCGGCCGGTGCCGGCCTGCAGCACCCCGACGTTGATGCGCGAGCTGCCCTCGCTGTGGCGCGGGATGGCGTACAGCCCCAGCGTGGCCTGCGCCGCCGCCAGCAGGGCGTTACGGCCGTCTTCCGGTTTGGCGCCGGCATGGGAGGCGACGCCGCGCAAGGTGACGTCCAGCTTGCTGGTGGCCATAAAGCTGTCGCTGCCGCAGACCAGCTCACCGGCCGGCACGCCGGTGCCGATATGCACCGCGGTAAAGAAATCGACGTCGTCCACCACGCCGGCCTCCACCATCGATTTCGCGCCGCGGGTGCCTTCTTCCGCCGGCTGGAAGATCAGTTTGACGGTGCCGCTAAGCCGGGACTCCAGACTTTTGAATACGTGCGCCAGCCCCAGGCCGATGGTGGTATGGCCGTCATGACCGCATGCATGCATCATGCCGCTGTTGCAAGAGGCGAAGCCTTCGCGAAATGGCAGGTGTTCGGGTTCCAGCAACTCGTTGAGATCGAGCGCGTCCATATCCACGCGGTAAGCGATAGTGGGGCCGGGGCGGCCGGTATCCAGCGTGGCGACGATACCGGCGAAGCCGCCGGAAAAGTGCGGCAGCCATTTTTCCAACGCCCCCTGTTCGCGAGCGCGCTGCTCCTGCGCTGCGAGCGCTGCGGCGGAGGGCAACCCCATGCGCGCCTCGGCCTTGATCACCTCGCGGCCCAGTTGCAGGCGATAGCCCAGCCGGTCCAGCTCTTCCGCCACCAGGGTGGCGGTGCGGAACTCAAACCAGCCGGACTCGGCATGGCGGTGGAAGTCGCGGCGCCAGGCCTGCAGCTGCGGGTACAAGTCGGTCACCAACATTGAAAGCGTCGTTGTCATTGTGATATCTCATCGGTTATCGCGCGCTGGATCGCTCCAGGCAGCAGTTATGCTCTGAACTGAAATCAGACGGTGAAGCCATTGCCAAGAAAAAGACGTATTTGGTTACTAACTGCCGTGAATGGCGCTTATTGGCGCAGAAAATGCGCTTAATTAAGCGAAATAAGAATTTGGTTATTTATTATGTTTTTTTCGAATGTACACAATGGAATCTGGCTAAATAAGATGCCAATATCTTGCTATTGATAAATAACGGTTATCGCCTTTCGCCTATGCCAGCCTCGATAAAATTGCACCAATTGCGTGCGTTTGTGGACGTTAGCCGCCAGGGCAGCATCCGCGCCGCCAGCCGTACCTCGCGCCTTTCCCAGCCTGCGCTGACCAAGGCCATTCAGGAGCTGGAGGAGGTGCTGGGCGCCAAGCTGTTTATTCGCCGCAGCCAGGGCGTGGTGCTGACCGACTGCGGTGATAACTTTTTCCAGCATGCCAGCCTGATCCTCGAAGAGCTGCGGGTGGCGCAGGAAGATATCCAGCAGCGGCTGGGGTTGGCGGGCGGCACGGTGAATATCGGCGTTGGCGGCAGCATCGCGCGCACCGTGATGCCGCAGGTGATCACCCAGTTTCACCGCGAATATCCCAACGTGAAGGTGCGCATCGTCGAAGGGCAACTGGTGTCGATGATCCCCGAGCTGCGCCAGGGCGAGCTGGATTTTACCGTCAATACTTACTATCCCAGCAGCCTGGATAACGAGCTGCAGTACGAACGGCTGATGGAAAAAGAGTACCGGGTGGTGGTGCGCAAAGGGCATCCGATGGAGGGGGCGACATCGCTGAAACAGCTGCAGCACTGCGACTGGACCATGCCGACGCCCAAGGGCAGCTACTACCGGCTATTGCACGACCTGTTCGGCGATCTGGGCATGGCGCCGTCGATCAGCGTGACCTGCGAAACCTTCATGGCCTGCACCAGCCTGGTGGCGCAGAGCGATTTTGTCAGCATTCTGTCGGTGGACGTGATCTCCGATCCGATTCTGGGCAAGCATCTGGTGCCGCTCGAGCTGGAAGAGCGCCTGCCGCAGGCGACGTTTTATCTGATCCAGCGCAAGGATACCAGGCTGACGCCGATGGGCGCGCACCTGGCGCGCCTGTTCCGCCTTTACTGTCGGTAAAACCAATGCCCCCTGCGGGGGCATTGGCGTCAGAACGCCACGGAGGCCTGCACAAAGAAGGTGCGCGGCTCGCCGACGTATTTGCCGAAGTTGTTGTCGTTGGAACGGGTGAAGTAGCGCTGATCGAACAGGTTTTTCACCCCGGCGCCCAACGCAAGGTTAGACAGCTGTGGCCCGAAGTTATACTCCCCGCGCATATTCCACACCATATAGCCGGCGATGTCGCCGAACTGGCCGTCGGCGCTTTCCTGGGTGACGTATTCCGGCCCGGTGCCCGGCGAATGCTGCCTGGACTGCGCATAACCGTCCAGATTCCACACCCAGCTGCCGGTGGCGTAGCGGGTGCCGACGGTGTACACCTGGCGCGAGTAGAACGGCAGGTCTTTACCGGAGAAGTCGCCCTTGTCGGTGCTGGCCTTGGTGTAGGTGTAGCTGGTGTAGACGCTGGCGCCGTCCAGCGCGCGGTTCAGTTCGCTGAGATCGTAACTGAGCGCCAGCTCGATGCCCTTGTGCCTGGTGGCGCCCATGTTGGTCCAGCCCACGTCGTTGCTGATGTACTGCAGTTGGTTATCGAAGTCGATATAGAACAACGTGGCTTCGGCTTTGACGACGGTGTCGTCGTAACGGGTGCCGAACTCATAGGTATGGGCTTTTTCCGCCGTCAGGCCCGGCGCCGGCTGGTTGCCGTTGCCGCCCTTGGTCAGCTGGAAGTACTGCATGCTGCCGAACGAGGTGTTGGCGTTGGCGAACAGTTTCCAGGCGTCGGACAGGTGGTACATGACGTTCAGTGACGGCAGCGGCTCGCTGTAGCTCTTTTCGCGGCTGATGTTGTTGAACGAATCGTCGACGTGGGTGCGGATGCTTTCATAGCGCAGGCCAGGGGTCACCGTCCAGTTGCCGACGTTAATGGCGTCGTCGATATAGAAGGCGTTGGCCGCGGTGCCGCCCGAGGTGTGCTGGTAATAATCCGGCGTGTCCGGTGTCGAACCTATGTCCGCCGGGTTGTACCAGGCGGAGCGCGAGGCCTTCTCATCCATGGTTTCGTTCAGGTAGCGATAGCCGAGGGTAACCTCGTGCGCCATATCCCAAAAGCGGAACAGCTGCGAATAGCTCGGCTCGATCGCCCAGGTGGAGTAGTGGCGCGGGTAGGAAACCATGCGTTTCATGCCGGCGGTTTTACCGCTGCCTTCCGACTCGATGTTGCTGCCGCGGTAGCTGTCGGTGAAGTAGGTCAGCACTTCAAACTGTTTGTCGTCTTCCTGATGCTTGTACTTGAACGACATGTCCTTGCGGCGGCCTTCGAACTGATCCCAGGGGCGGGTGGACTGGAACGGGTTTTGCGCGTATTGCGCGCTGCTCAGCCCGCCCGGCATGCCGGATTTGGCGTCGTAATAGTGGAAGTTGGCCTGCAGCTCATCGCGATCGTTAAACGCGTAGCGCGTTTTCAGCATGAAGTCGTCGATGTCGGTGTTGTCGTTATTGTCGCGGTAGCCCTGGCCGTGCAGGCCGGAGTAAAGCAGCTCGGCACCGAAGCCGTTGTCTGCGGTGCCGCCCAGCGAGGTGCTGGTGAGGGTCTTCAGGCCGCCGTGGCTGGCGCCCTGGGTCTGAACGCTGGCGGTGCCGCCGAATGCTTGCGGAATGTCGCGGGTGACGAAGTTGATCACGCCGCCGACGTTTTGCGGCCCGTAGCGCACCGCGCCGCCGCCGCGCACCACGTCAACCGACTGCAGGTTGCCTATCGACAGCGGCGCCATCGACAGCTGCGGCTGGCCGTAAGGCGCTACCGCCAGCGGCACGCCGTCCATCAGGATGGTGGAGCGCGGCGACAGGCGCGAAGTCAGGCCGCGCACGCCGACGTTGAGCGAAATGTCGCTGCCGCCGGTGCCGTTGCTGTCGCGCACCTGAACGCCGGGCACGCCGCGCAGGCTGTCGGCGATGGTCTGGTCGCCCTGTTCGTGCATCTGTTGTTGGGTGACGATGGAACGCGCGCCGGGGTGGTTGAGCAGCACTGAGCCGGTATCCGGGTTGTCCAGCCAGTTGCCGACCACGGTGAGGGTATCGGCGGGCGCATCGTTTTGAGATTTATTATCAGCAGCAAGGACGGGCAGCGCTACGGCAACGGAAGCCGCCAGCAGCGAAAACCGAAAAAGAATTGACATAATAATGCCTTAAAAGTTTCAGACTCAGGTGTGTTTTTTTAGAAACGACAATCTTAATGATAATTATTGGCAAGTAAATAGATTTGTTGCGGGATAATTCGCCGGATTACTAAATGGGGTTGGCGCGGCACAGGGCCCGGCTGGCGGGCCCTGAGAGGTTTACTGCGGGCTGACCCAAAATACGCCGCTGTAATCCAGGGCGGTGAATTTCTGGTGCACCATTTCAATATCCGCTTGCGGATCAACGTCTTTAAATAAGTCCGGGTGCAGGAATTTGGCGATCGCCTCTACCGCAATAAAATTCAGCGGCGTGTCATAAAACTGATGATAAATCGCCATCACGCGCTTCTCTTTTACCGCTTTCAATACGTTAAGGCCGGTGCGGTTCATCAGCACCGCCAGCTTTTTGTGGCTGGTGGCCAGATCGGTGGAGTAGCCCAGCGGCACCGCCAAGGTACCGCGATGGCCGCGGCTCCAGTCGGCGCCGGTCATCAGGTAGAAGTCCGGGTTGCTGCTGATCATCTGCTCGACGTTCACTTCGCCGCCCATGTCCGGGAACAGCGTGCTGCCGATATTGTTGCCGCCGGCGGTATCGATAAATTGCCCGAAGCTGCCCTTGCCGAAGGTGTTGCAGCACTGCTCGCCTTTAATGCCCGCACTGCGCTCGATAAACACGCTGGGGCGTTGTTCCGGCTTCAGCGTGGCCACCCGCTGGCGCACCAGATCGAGGCGCTGCTGATAAAGCTGGATAAAGGCGTCGGCGTTTGGCTGCTCGTCAAACACCTGGCCCAGCAGCCGCATGCTGGCGACGGTGTTGGTCAGCGGCTGCTGGCGGAAGTCGATAATCAACACCGGGATGCCGATTTTTTCCAACTGGCGCAAGACGCCGCTGTCCTTCAGCTTGGTCAGCAAGCCAATGTCAAAAATGATCAGATCCGGCTTGCGCACCACGGCGCTTTCTACGCTGAAATCGCTGGTGTAGGGGTTGTCGAAGGTCGGGATCTGCATGACCTGCGGCACCTTCTTCGCGTAGGCCTCCACCAGGTCCGGCGCTTTCACCTTCAGCGAGTTATCCCAGGCGATGATGTTTTTCAGCGGCTCCTGCGGATGCAGAATGTTAAGCGCCAGCAGCGCGCGGGCGTCGGCCAGGATCACCCGTTTGGCCGGTTGCGGCAGAGTGACCTGGCGGCCGGCGACGTCGGTGACGACGATCGGCGCGGCCTGGGCGGCGCAGGCCACCAGCAGGGCGCAGGCGGCCAGCCAGCGGCGGGCTTGGGTAATGAGAACGGCGGGCATGGAGATCCTTGGATACGGGGCGTTGAATAAAGAGGCTAATGATAATCCATATCCTTTCGCTTTTTGAACACCCCGATGCCGATATCTTAAGAGTGAGGAAATAATGCTCCCCTGCGGGAGCATTTGGCGCTGTGAGTTACTGCCTGACCAGGCGGCCGAGGTTAGGCGTGGCTTCGAAGTCGCTGCGGAACGGGTTGATGTCCAGGCCGCCGCGGCGGGTGTAGCGCGCGAAGACGCTGAGCTTTTCCGGCCGGCAGCTTTGCTTGATGTCGTTGAAGATGCGTTCGACGCACTGCTCGTGGAACTCGTTATGCTGGCGGAAGGAGATCAGGTAGCGCAGCAGGCGCTCGCGATCGATTTTCCGGCCTTCATAGTGAATCACAACGCTGCCCCAGTCCGGCTGGTTGGTGACCAGGCAGTTGGATTTCAACAGGTTGGAAGAGAGCGTTTCAGACACGAATTCCGCCTGTTCGCCGGCTGCGCCGTGCAGATACTCCGGCTTGAAGTCAAAATCATCCACGGCGATATCCAGACTGTCGATATTGACGCCCGGCAGGCGGTCGATCTGCGCTGGGTAGCCGTCTAGCCCAGGGTAGAGCTTAACCCCGACCTGGCCGTTGGCCGCTTGTGACAAGTCTTTTTGCATCGCGGCGCTGACCTGCTCCACGCTGTCGAAGCGCGTCTGGTTAAAGCTGTTGAGGTACAGCTTAAAGGACTTGGATTCGATCAGGTTGGTGGAGGTGTGGGGCAGGGTGAATTCGCCAATGCCTACCACCGGTTTGCCTTTGGCATTGAGCCAGGAAAGTTCGAAGGCGGTCCACAGATCGAAGCCGCCAAACGGCAGGTCATTTTCATCCACGCCGATCAGATCCCGGCCGCGGGCGCGCGGCAAGGCTTCGAGCAACTCGGGAGCATATTGGTCCGGATAATCGGAGTTCGCGCCAAGATGGGTGATTTTATCTTGTTTTTTGATATGCATATTCATTGCTCCTGGCAAGATCGGTATTGATATAGCGGTTAAACAGGCTGCGGGCGGCGTAAATCGGCCCCACGCCCACCAGGGCGTAGACCACTTTGATCATAAACTGCGACAGGATCATGGTTTTGATGATGTCCCAGCTCAGAACGTTGTAAAACGCCAGGGTGCAGAACACCACGCTGTCGATGGCCGAAGCCACCACGGTGCTGGTGATGACGCGCACGAACAGGTAGCGGGAGTTAGTCAGCTCTTTGATCTTGCACAGTAGGTAGGAATTGACGTTCTCGGAGATCAGATAGGCGGCGGATGACGCCACCAGCACCGCCATGATGCTGTGCACGATGCCGTTATAGGTTTCGCTGTATTCCCACTGCGGAATGGCCGGCACCAGCGTGGTGACCCAGACGCCCAGCACGAAGATCAGGTTGGCCATAAACGAGATGATGATGGTTCGCCTGGCCAGCCGCAGCCCGTAAAACTCGTTCAGGATATCCACCAGGATAAAGGTGAGGGGGTAAATAAAAATAGCCGGGGGCGTAATAAGGTTCAGGACGGGGATTTGAATCGGTTTAACGCCGCACAGCGTTGAGAAGATATAGATCACGCTGAGCGCCACGGTAATGATCAGGTAGGCATACCAGGAGCGTTCGTGGCGGTCGCTGAGCTCGTAGGCGGTTTGCTGCTGATTGTTGCCGTAGAGTTTGCGATACAGCGCCTGCAGTTCATGCCGGCTCAGATCTTCCGATATTTCACTGTCGGCCAGTTCGTTCAGCCCCATGGTGATGGTCTTGCCGGTGGCCAATACCATGACATTGGCAGCGATGGTGCCATGCCGGGTAAAACCCAACAGTTTGAACTTTTGATTCGGTTCCATTTATAGCCTTTCTCCAACGATATAACCCAGGAATTGCACGGAGTCCTGAGGGAATTTATCCATGCCGCTGTATTCTTTGTCGTTAACCACAAAGAAGCCGTTTTTTCCCGAGTGATACAATAATGGAGAATCGCAAACCAGTACCGGCGGCCGTTTGATAATGAGGATCTCGCCAGGGATAAATGAACCTTTGATTTCGGTTTCTATTTTCATTGCCAACATATTTGACTCATCTCCAAAGAAATAAGTCAAAGGGAACTCCGTGACCAGCTGGCCTATCTTGCGCTGGGAAACGGTTAAAAACTGCGATTGCGGAATAACCGGGATCGCGGAGGGGTTCTTGTTGCCTTCCGTCGACAGCGTTTCGTTGAGCTGCTCCAGCTTTTCCAGATCGTAGTCTTCGATCTCTTCGCAGGAAACGCCGAAGAAATCTGAAATTCGGTTTACGGTGGCCTGTTGAACGTTATTGACCCGGCCATCGAGGATTTTATAAATGGTGGTGCGCGTCAGCCCGCTGCGGTTAGAAAAGGAAGCCTTGGTCTCACCCCGGGTGCGCATCAGATATTCAATATTTTTAATGATGTTGATTTTGCGCTGTGCGTTGGTGGTCTTCATTAGCAGTCCTTACAATAATTACGCAGCTGCCACTATATCTTACGGGGGGGTATTGTCCAGGCCAAAACGCGCGCCATTACGTGTAACTACCTGATTAGCGGTTTAAATTGTCTTCTCTTGCCATCGGTTTTTTCGCGGTGATGGCCGGGTGACTCGCAGGGTATGCAAAATCATAATGATAAAACCGTGTAAATCAATTGATTAGCTATCATCCGTTTAAAAGTGAACATAAAAGTAAGATTTGTGTTCACTTTTATGTTGACCGGGGCGGATTTTGTGAGCTAATGTTCCCCCATACTGAAGTTTTTCTTGATGATCAAAACACTAACAAGCGAGCACAGGCTGGCTTCCATAATAAAGCCCAGAGAGGGAGCTGCCCATACTCTGAGCATCAAGGTTATTCTGCACTGACACCAGGGAATCCCATCTTTAAAGGCCATTCGCTTATGCGAACGGCCTTTTTTGTTGCGGCCAGGCGAAGGGGCGGCTGAACGATTACGGGGTATCTGAGGTGGCGGCCGGTTTTTGCGTGCGGCTGAATGCCAGCTTGAACGCCCAGTAGAGCAGGCTGGCCGCCAGCAGTGAGTTGATGGTCGGCACGCCCCACTCGGTGGCCAACCCGACGATGCCGCCCAGGATGCTGGCGCCGATCGCCGCCCAGCCGATAGTGGGGGTTTCATCCGGCAGTTTGCCGGCGCGGCGGCTGTCATCCAGGATCTTGCGGCTGCTGCGCAGCAGATAATAATCCACCAGCATAATGCCGATAATCGGTGGGAACACCACGCCGAGCACGGTCAGGAAATCCACGAAGCGGTCCAAAATGCCCAGCACCGACAGCGTGGTGCCCAAAATGCCGATAACCAGCGTGGTATAGGTGTATTTCAGCTTCTTGCCGGTAATGCCTTCGACCGCGTTGACGATGCCGAGCGAGGAAGAGTACAGGTTGAGATCGTTGACGCGCAGGGTGGAGAACACCACCACCAGTAAGCCTGCGCCGCCCGCCGCCTGGGACATAATGGTCACCACGTCCGCCGTGCCCAGCGTTTTGGCTATCAGGATAGCCAGGCCGTTGACCACAAACTCGCCGGCGACGATGGTGAAAATCGTCACGCCCAGTACGTGTTTGCCATTTTTGGAGTAACGGGTCAGGTCGGGCGTCATCAGGCTGGCGACAATGGCACCGCCGACGACGATGGTGATGCCGGCGCTGATGGTCAGAGGTTCGCCCGGCGGCGCCAGCTGAATGATTTCCTGCAGATTATGCCCGGACAGGGCGGTGACGGAGATAAAGGCCACTAGCATGATGAACATCGGCACCGCAATGCGCGCGGCAATGCGCAGCGCCTTGAAACCGAAGGCGACCAAAATAGTCAGCAGGCTGCCGGACAACCCGGCGGCCAGGCCAAACCCCAGCTTGTTGCCCAGGGCGAAATCGAGCGATTTGGCGAAGATGGCGTTCTGGATGCCGAACCAACCCAGCAGGCTGACGGCCACCACCACGCCGATCAGTACCGAACCCAGGCGGCCGAACCCGCACCAGCGCGCCAACAGGCTGCCGGAAATGCCTTCGCGCATGCCGGCCAGGCCCAGGCCGTAAGTCACTACGCCGAAGATCAGGCTGCCGATGAAAATGGCGCTGAAGGCGTCGGCCAGGGTCATGGCGTTGCCAAGCACTGCGCCGAGCATAAATTGATCGAGGGCGGTCAGCATGCCCATATGCACGATGGCCACGCTTAAAAACGAGACTCTTTTATCCTGCGGCACTCGGCTGAGCGGATAATCTTCAATCTTAATCACGGTGGGGATCCTTGCGGCTCAAATGAACTGGATGCCTTTGGCTATCAGGCGATCGGGAATATAGTTATCCAGGCTGGCGTATTTGCAAAACTCTTCAAACTGTTGCTGCGTATGGACGTTGGCCTTTTGATAAATGTTATATATTCGATTTTCTATCGTTTTATTACTGACGTTGTATATTTTTGCGATCTCTTTAACGGTGAACCGCTGAAGCATCAAAAATATTACGTCGAGTTCGGCACGGGTGAACAGGTCATTATTCACCTCGGTCGTCAACACGCTGGGTTTTTGCTGGTTAATGTATTTTAACGGTGACAGGCTGTTCATCGGCTTGGCGTTCCACATCACGCCGATCACCTGCTTATCATCGTTGTATACCGGCAGTTTCTCACTGATAAACGGCGTCAGGCTGTCTTTCCCGTACCAATAGTGGGTTTCTATCACCGAGACGCGATCGCGCGACGCCTCGGTCATTTTGTCGTGCTCGATGAAATCGGCAGCGCATTCGGCCCAGACGGCGGGGAACTCGTGATCATATTTGCCGGCAACGTCAAAATTCAGCGGCGTGTTGGTATAGAGGTAGGCAGCCTTGTTCATGTAGAGGTGGCGAGACTGCTGGTCTTTGATGCCCCAGGGGTCGCTCAGGTGCTCCATCATGGTAATGAGGCCCTTAAAATAATATTCATTATTTTTATGGGAGGAATCCATGCCTACCTCAGATCTGTTCAGGCTGATTTAAAGGTCTTTAGCCAGGTAGTGGCGGGTATGCCGATGCGCATAGCCGGACAAATCGCCATAGACCCGGTAACCCAGCTTCTCGTAAAAACCCCGGGCCTGGAAATCGAAGGTATCCACATAGGCCATGTGGCAGCCGCGTTTGCGGGCTTCTTCTTCGGCCTGCAGCATTAGCTGGCGGCCATAGCCGCTGCTGCGGTATTGATCGCCGACCCAGAGATATTGCACCTCAAGACCGCCCCACCAGGTGCGGGCGACCAGGCCGGCGACAATCTGGCCGTCGTCGTCGGTAACGGTCAGGAATAGCGGGTGAATGTCGACGGGCTGGGTTTTATCGTTGTGGGCCCACAGGCTGTCGATAATGAACTCTTCGTCTTGCGGGTTTGGCTGGTCGGTCACGTTGATATTCATTTTTAATATAATACCCTGATTAAACAATTAAAATTCGAACAAAATCGTTATATCTCTATGGCGTTTACTATCATTTTTCTTAATGTATTACAAGGGTGGTTTTCACCCTTTCCGCCGGCGCGGGCAAGCGTTTATAGTCTCTGCAACAGGACGAGAAATAGCGTAATACGCGGTAATAACAGTAGCGGTCCTGTTCAAAGAATCTTTTCCTACTTGCGCCTCACCAGGGCATTATCAGGAAGATGCTTGCCAGTTGCGGCTCCCTCATAAGAGCAAGATACCTTGCCGAGAGGGAGCCGTTATTTATTATTTAGCGACTCCCCCAGTATTCCCACAGGCTTCAGGCATTGTCGCCTGCGCCGTAATTGGCCATCTGCGTTTTTGTTTTTTCCTCTCCGTTAACCTTGATTAATCTTTCCGTCCGCCAGTCAGCCTGGTTATCTTGTTTTATATCTCCCCAGATATATCTTAATAAATTGGCGTGTCACCAGTAATACAATATGTTTTATCAATGATAGAAATAGCCTTCAGTGGCAAAAAACCGGTATGCGCAAGCCGTCTTTTCCAGGACAAGGTCGTTTAGAGGAATAAGCGGCGGCGGTTCGGGCTAAGGCCATGCATGCCATCCACGCGGCGGGGCGATCATGGCTGTTGCGCTAATCTGTTGATGTCTCGCCGTTTCAATTTCTCGCCGGGTATCAAAAACGCCATTGCCTTGGAGGCGCCGCCGTGCGCTAATGTTCCTCTGCCGTCAGATGTTAAGCTCGGATTAACAACGCATTGCCGTAAATAAGGTGGTTCTGCCGTTACGGAATGAGTTATCAGAGCTGAGTGGCGATAGATCCTGCCAATAAAATCCTACCGGAATAAAATAGCGCACCCACCGGCTGTGTTTACTCTTGACTTGAATGTTAATGCCTTTATTTGTCAAGACATGTAACTAAATATTAATCCTGGAATTTTGCAGGCTGCGCCGCAAACTCGATTTTCATTCTCATTCAACTATGACTGTTTTCATTAAAAAATTCTTTTAAAACAGTTGGTTGAATTGATCTTACGGTTGTCTCTATCAAATGCAACTTATATGAAGGTAATGGCAATCAATGCTATATTTAACCTCCCCCTCCAACACTCCTATTGGCTGTTTGGGTTTTTTCCGTTGGTAAGATTCCTAATCGGTAAGAATGTTCTTATCAAATTTCCGCGATGTAATCGCTCTCATATATATTTCGAAATATAAGCTCTCAGTTCTTCATTGAGATAAATCTTAATTCTGACGCCCTTTGGCGCTAAAAAGCGTTGTTTTTAACTTGATCAATTAATAGGAATAATAAAATTATTGTGTCGGTTTTATTTGTTGTACAAATTATATCAATGGTTATAAAGGGTTTTTTGTTGTTTGTGGCAATTAACTTGAATGAGAATGATCAAACAAATTCGTGATTGTCGAATGAGGCTTTTCTTGCCTTTTTTAACTAAAATTCAAACAAATACTCTAATTTTTATTAGATTTTTGGTTATTTATTTTATCTTTTTATTAAATCATGGTTTTTAATTCTTTTAAGTTGTTTTTTATTGGGTTTTTGTTCTTATGGGGTGGTCATTTTGATCGGATTTTTCTTTTCGGATATATTGGCTGCCATGAAAGTGAGTACCTGCGCGCTAATATAAAATTTATTTTTATTATTTGGCGTAGGGATTTATTTGCCTCTCTTTCATTGGGTTATCATGGAGTGGTAGGTATATTTCTTATGTTTTCCCCATCTCGCTTGAATCGCGGATTCAACGACACCATGGCCCCAGAGTTTTTGTTAATTACGAACTTGAGTTGCCACTTACAAGCTTAGCGGCGATTGGCACCTGTCATAAACTGTATAAAGGAAAGAAAACGTATGGCATCTTTAAATTATCAGAAAGAGGCTGCGGCACTTTTATTCTCCGTTCTTGGTGTGAAAGCTGATGCTGCTACTTTTGACTCCGTTGGTAACAGCATTGAAAAGGGCCAACTTTCAGCAGAAAGCTATGTTGATTCTTTGCTGAGTTCTGCGGCTGGCGTCAGCTTGTATGGCGGCAAAAGCGACCTGGAAGTGTTAAACAGCATCTACACGTCTACCTATGGCAAAACTGCGCCTGACGGTTACCTGGCCGATCTGCTGGCGCACGGGTCTTTAGAAAGCTCCATCACTACCGTGGTTAACGATCTGCTGAACTATAACGGTTTTGATGCAGGCACTCTGGCTTCTCAAAGCAACTACGATAGCCAGCTGAATACCATCATGTATCCGTCTTATGATGTTGCCGGCGGCGCGCAAGGCGTGTCTGACGTTCTGGCGCTGTATTATCTGGTCGGCATCGATCCGGTTTCAGGCACCGTGAATTCACTGGGCAGCCAAATCAACGCCGGTTCACTGACGTTTGAGCAGGCCGCCTCCAAATTCGTTAACGATCGTCCGGCGCTGAAATCGCTGACCAACGACGCTTTCGTTAAACTGGTGTTCACCGAAGCTTACGGCCGCGCGCCAACCAGCACCGAACTGAACAGCTACACTTCATTCCTGGCTAATGGCGGCGACCGCGGCCAGATGCTGGTGAATGTGACCAACGATCTGCGCGGCACCGTCGGCGCCAACGATCAGGCGGCTCAGCAGCAATTCCAGCATGACACCACCCCACACGCACCGGGTGTGATTGCCGATCTGGCGTCACAAGAGCAGGTTGCCTCAATCTTCCTGGCGATCCCTGAGCGTAACGTTGACGCGCAGGGCCTGGATGACTGGAGCAGCTACCTGAACAAGGATGGCCACTCGCTGAACTCGCTGACGGCCAAGCTGATCACTTCTGCAGAATTCCAGAAGAAAGGCGCAGCGCTGAGCGGCAACGACTATATCCAGCACGTGTTCACTGCGGTACACGGCGTGCCGGCAACCGCCGCACAGCTGGCGCAGTACGCCAAGCTGGGTTCTGATAAATCGCTGATTACCACTGCGATCATCAACGATCTGCGCACTTCCACGGCTACTGATGCCGCAACCGTGACGCAGCAGCATGCTTTCGAGTATGACATCGGCACCAGCCTGACCTACAAAACCGCGGCTACCCTGTCTGCTTCCGCAGCGGGCGGCAATGCGACCGGCACCGTCAACACCGGCAGCAGCCACGTGCTGACCAATGCGGAAACCGCCGTACTGGTTAATGCCGTGCTGGACGCCAACGCGGCCACTACCGTTAACCTGAAGTTCGCCGATCACTTGGCCAATCTGACCATCAACGGCGGCAGCGCGACCACCGTTAACCTGTCTGACAACGGCGTAAACACCGGTGTTGACGTAACCGTGAACAACGGCAACGTGATCCTCAACGCCAGCTCCGGCGACGATGACGTGCAGGTGACTTCCGCCGCCAACATCGCCGCAGGCACCGCGCAGTTCAATCTGGGCAACGGCAACGACAATCTGCAATGGGCCGGCAACGCGACCAACGGCGTTAACGTGGTCAGCACCAACGTGCGTGCCAACGGCGGCAACGGTGTAGACACCATTTCCGCTAACTTCATCACCAAGCAGTTGACCACCACGTCCACCTCCGGCTGGTTGGGTACGTCTTACAAAACGACTGTCGGCACCAACGCCGGTCAGTTCAGCAGCTTCGAGAAGATCGATCTGGGCGGCTACATCGGCGGCACCGGCGCGACCCTGAACGGCAGCGGCGTGAACGTGTCTAGCGGCCACCAGTTCGATTTCGGCGTGATCAACGGTAAAGCGACCACTGACGAAATCGCCAACGCCGGCTCGGTAACCAACGTTTCCGCCTCTTCGACGCTGGGCACCCAGGGCTTCGTCCTGTCCAGCTTCGCGGACAAGGTACACGTGATTAACGTTTCCGGCGACAACGTCGCTCAGCTGGAAGTGACCGGCGACGCAACGGCCAACAGCAGCATCGACTTCACCTTCCTGAAGGATGCGACCAATAAATTCAACATCAACTTCGATGCAGTCAGCGACAGCGATGTGAATGCCGGGTCCATCTCGTTGAACAGCAGCAGCAGCGCGATCTTCGGTACTGCGCTGTCTAACGTGAACATCAACTCCAGCGGTACCGGCGATTTCAGCAACGTGCTTAATCTGGCGGGCAGCAACAGCCAGGTGAGCAATGTGAACATCTCTGGCGACCACTACCTGGATCTGAACATCGGTTCCGGTTACTCCAGCGTGCGCAATATCGATGCATCCTCCAACACTGCCGGCGTTGACATCACTTCCAACGTGGCGGGCAGCGGCCAGGGCATCATTCTGAACTTCCTGGATCTGTTCCCGTTCAACGGCATCACCAAAGCGATTGCAGCCCTGTTCGGCTTCAAGAGCGATGACGTGCACATCACCGGCACCGCTCAGGACGACGTGATCAGCGCGATGGGCAACAGCATCGTTACCGGCGGCGCCGGCGCGGATACCTTCAAACTGCAAAGCAGCACCGTAGATGCAGGCGTGACCATCAAGGACTTCAACACGCATCAGGATACCCTGGTGGATCAGCAGTCTGGCCTGGCGCTGACCAACAATGGCGCGATCAACGGTAACAACGGCACCCAGGTGGCGGATTACGGTTACAGCTCCAACGACGCTCTCCAGAGCATTCTGGGTGGCATCATCACCGGCGGCATTACTTCAACCATCAATTTCTTCAACGCGATTCTGGGCATTAAAGACCAACCGCTGTCGCACGTCGGCATCGTCGGTTCAAGCGCAGGCAGCTATGTGATTGTTGATAACAACGGTGACGGCAAGCTGGATAACCATGACACCCTGGCGTTCCTGCAGGGCGTGAGCCACCAGGATGCGGCCAATATGTACTACAACGGCAGCATCACCACTAACGGCGTTCAGTCTCACGTGACTGATATCGCACACGCGTAATCGACGTTAGCGGTTAAGTAAAAGGTGGGGGGGATACCTCCCACCTGTTTTTGGTTCATACACAGGCAAATTTCTTCGATAAGTTTTCCTTTTCTGTTGTAGATATTGAGAAAGGTAGTAATGAATTTGCATCAATATATTGGCAGCAACGAAATTGCGGACGTCATACGGACACGCAGTAAAGTCTTCTGGACCGTCGGTATCTTTACCGCATTTATCAACTTATTAATGCTGGTCCCTTCTGTCTATATGCTGCAAGTCTACGACCGGGTGTTACCTTCCCGGAACGAGATAACGCTCCTGATGCTGACCCTCATCATGTTGGGAATGTACGCCATGATGGCGCTGCTGGAATACGTGCGCAGCATGGTGGTCATTCGCATCGGCAGCCAACTGGATATGCGCCTGAACACTCGCGTATATACCGCAGCCTTTGAGGCCAATTTAAAAAACGGCTCGTCAGACGCCGGGCAAATGCTGGGCGATCTCACTACGGTGCGCCAGTTCCTGACCGGCAATGCGCTGTTCGCGTTTTTTGACGCGCCCTGGTTCCCGATTTATCTGCTGGTGATCTTTTTGTTCAACCCCTGGCTTGGGTTGTTCGCCCTGGTGGGTTCTTTGATCCTGATAGCCCTGGCTGTCGCCAATGAGATGGTTTCCAAAAAACCACTGGGCGAAGCCAGCAAACTGTCGATCATGTCCGGCGGGCTGGCCAGTGCCAACCTGCGCAACGCCGAAGTGATCGAAGCGTTGGGCATGCTGCCGAACCTGAAACGCCGCTGGTTTTCACTGCACAGCCGTTTCCTGAACAGCCAGCGGGTCGCCAGCGAGCGCGCCGCGACCGTCACCTCGATCACCAAGTTCGTGCGCCTTTCCCTGCAGTCTCTGGTGCTGGGGCTGGGCGGCTGGTTGGCCATCGACGGCCACATCACCCCCGGCATGATGATCGCCGGTTCGATCCTGATGGGGCGCACCCTGGCGCCGATCGAACAGGTGATCAACGTCTGGAAAAGCTGGAGCGCGGCCAAGCTGTCGTACAACCGGCTGGTCAAGCTGCTGGAACAGCACCCTGAACGCGGCACCGGCATGTCTCTGCCGCGTCCGGCCGGCGCGCTGTCGGTTGAAGGCATTACCGCCACGCCGCCGGGCTCGAAGGGGGAAGCGGTGTTGCATAACGTCAGCTTTGCCGTGCAGCCGGGCGACGTGCTGGGCATCATCGGGCCGAGCGCCTCGGGGAAATCCACGCTGGCGCGCCTGCTGGTCGGCATCTGGCCGGTATCGGAAGGCATAGTACGCCTGGATACGGCGGACATTTACCAGTGGAACAAGGACGAGCTGGGGCCGCACATCGGCTACCTGCCGCAGGACATTGAGCTGTTTGCCGGCAGCATCGCCGAGAACATTGCGCGTTTCAACGACATCGACGCGGAAAAAGTGATCGAGGCGGCCAAGCTGGCCGGGGTGCATGAGCTGATCCTGCGTTTTCCGCAGGGCTACGACTCGCTGATCGGCAACGGCGGCGCCGGGTTGTCCGGCGGGCAGAAACAACGCATTGGCCTGGCGCGGGCGCTGTACGGCGATCCTGCTCTGGTGGTGTTGGATGAGCCCAACTCCAACCTCGACGATGCCGGCGAGAGGGCGCTCAACCAGGCGATCCAGTTCCTGCAGCAGCGCAACAAAACGGTGATCCTGATCACCCACCGCACCAACCTGCTGTCGATGACCAACAAGCTGTTGCTGCTGACCAACGGCGTGGTGAATGCGTTTGGTCCGACTCAGCAGGTGCTGACGGCGCTGGCTAATGCGCAAAAACAGCAGCAAGCCGCAGCGGCGGTCAGCGCACCGGTGAAAAACGAAGGCGACTTCGTAAAAACTCAAACTCATTAATTGCAGGCTAATCAGGCGGTCAGACCGCCTGATGCCAGAGGTACCCCTATGTCTACGCCACTTAGCGCGCCAACAACGTCTTTGGAGGAAACGCTTCCCCAGGATGAGCGGAAATACACCCGTTTGGGTTGGCTGGTGCTGGCCATTGGCCTGCTTGGCTCTTTCATTTGGGCGGCTTTTGCGCCGCTGGACAAAGGCGTGGTTTCCGCCGGTTCGGTGATTGTTTCCGGCAACCGTAAAACGGTGCAGGCCCCGGCCGGCGGCATTATCAAAAGCATCAAGGTTAAAGAAGGCGACAAGGTCAAGGCCGGTGAAGTGCTGGTTCAGCTCAGCCAGATCCAGGCGCAGGCGCAGGTGGATTCGTTGAGCGATCAGTATTACACCACGCTGGCCAGCGAGGCGCGCCTGATCGCCGAACGGGACGGCCTGAACGCCATCACATTCTCTCCGGTGCTGGAAAAACTGCGCAACCAGCCGCGGGTCGCCGAAATATTGACGCTGCAGCAGCAGCTGTTCACCTCCCGCCGCCAGGGGCTGAAAAGCGAAATTGACGGCTACCGGCAGTCGATCGAAGGCATGCGTTATCAGTTAAAAGGGCTGCAGGACTCGCGGGCGAACAAAGCAATCCAGCAGGCCAGCCTGCGCGAGCAGATGAACAGCATGAAGCAGCTGGCCAGCGATGGTTATTTGCCGCGCAACCGCTATTTGGAAATTCAGCGGCAGTTTGCCGAAGTGAACAGCAGCATCGATGAAACCCTGGGGCAAATCGGTCAGTTGCAAAAACAGCTGCAGGAATCGCAGCAGCGCATCGATCAGCGCAACGCCGACTACCAGCGCGAAGTGCGCACCCAGCTGGCGCAAACCCAGATGGACGCCAGCGAATACCGCAACCGTCTGGACACCGCCACCTTTGATCTGGGCAATACCTCGATCACGTCTCCGGTGGACGGCACCGTGGTGGGGCTGAACATCTTTACCCTGGGCGGCGTGGTCGGCGCCGGCGACCACCTGATGGATGTGGTGCCGAGCGAGGCTTCGCTGGTGGTTGACGCCCGGCTGAAGGTGGAGCTGGTCGACAAGGTTGGGCAAGGGTTGCCGGTGGATCTGATGTTCACGGCGTTCAACCAAAACAAAACGCCGAAAATTCCGGGCGAGGTCACGCTGATTTCGGCCGACCGCCTGGTGGATAAGGCGACCGGCGAACCCTATTACCAGATGCAGGCGACGGTGACGCCGCAGGGAATGAAAATGTTGTCCGGGCTGGATATCAAACCCGGTATGCCGGTTGAGGTGTTCGTTAAAACGGGTTCGCGTTCGATGCTGAGCTATCTGTTCAAGCCGATTATGGACCGCGCCCGCACGTCGTTGTCTGAGGAGTGATTGTGAGCCGATTCAAAGGAAAAATAGCCGGTATAGCCCTGGGTGGGGTGGCGTTGTCGGTGCTGTTCGCACCGGCTTCGGCGCTGGCGATCGGCGTACTGGACGCTTACTCGCTGGCATTGCAAAAGGATCCGACTTTCCTGGCAGCCTTAAAGGAGAAAGAGGCCGGGGATGAAAACAAAAATATCGGCCTGGCGGGGTTGCTGCCGAAGGTGTCGCTGAGTTACCAAAATTCGCCGAAAAACTGGCAAAAAGTGACCAGCCCGCAGGCGGTGAATATTTTCAGCAATGAGACCATCGACGTCACCACCCGGCAGCAATACCGCAGCTATTCCGGCTCGGTCACGCTGACCCAGCCATTAATTGACTACGCGGCCTATGCGCGCTACCGCTCCGGCGTGGCGCAGACGCTGATGTCCGATGAGCGTTTTCGCGGCAAGTTTATGGATCTGGCGGTACGGGTAGTGAGCGCTTACGTGGACGTCGCCTACGCCAGGGATCAGATTGCCCTGGCCGAAGCGCAAAAAACCGCCTACCAGGAGCAGCTGGCGCTGAACGATCGTTTGCTGAACGCCGGGGAAGGCACGGTGACCGACGTGTCTGAAACCCAGGCGCGTTTCAGCCTGGCGGAGGCGCAGGCGATAGAGGCGCGGGACGCGCTGGACGCCGCCCAGCGCGAGCTGGAGGTGATGATCGGCCTGCCGTTGGAGCAGCTGGAAACACTGCGGGTATTGCGCCCGGGCAAGTTTGAAGTGGCGCCGCTGCTGCCCGCCAGCTTTGAAGAGTGGCGGAAAATGGCCATTGCGAGCAACCCGACGCTGGCGGCGGCCCGCCAGGGCGTGGACGTGGCGAAGTATGAGGTGGAGCGCAACCGGGGCGGTTTTTTCCCGCAGGTGCAGCTTTATGCGTCTCACTCTGAAAACGATTCCAGCAGCGATAACACGGTCAACCAGAAGTACCGGACCAACAGTATCGGCATTCAGGTCAGCGTGCCGATTTATGCCGGCGGCGGCGTTGCCGCTTCGACCCGGCAGGCCGCGGCCAGCTATGGCCAGGCGATGTATGAGATGGACGCGCAGGTCGGCACCACGCTGAATGATTTGCGCAAGCAGTTCAATCTGTGCCTCAGCAGCCGCGCCAAGCTTGCCGCCTACGAACTGGCGGTGAAGTCGGCGACGACGCAGGTGGAAGCGACGCGCAAAAGCGTGCTCGCCGGGCAACGCGTCAACGTCGACGTGCTGAATGCGGAGCAGCAGCTCTACAGCGCGAAGCGCGACCTCGCGTCGGCAAAATATACCTACATCAAGGCGTGGGTCAGTTTGCTGAACGATGCGGGCACATTGGATCGGGAACATATCCAACAAATAGCAAAATATTTCTAAAGTTATCGTGGGAATTTGCAGGGATGAGTAAAGGGCAAGAAATCCCAAGGGAAATACTACAAAGGGATCGGTATATGAATAGAGTCTATCGTAGTCTTGTTTTAAAAAACAAAACTGTAGAGAGCATAGCCGTGCTGGAACCTTTTCCCTACGTATCTAACGTATTGGTTGATATGTTTTTAGGGATCCCTGAGGTAACGGCTATTTTCGATACGCAAAAAATAGAAACATTACAAGAGGTGGTGGATAGAAAGGCCATAAATATGGTTTTTATGGATCTTGTCGATATCGATAACGATCCTATCGCCGGGCTGTCTTTCATTACCAAAAACGCGTTGCTGTGGCAAAGCGTTGATTTGGTGGTGTTTACATCAATCACTAATGCTTACATTCTGGAGTTTGCCAGAAAGGTTGGCGCCGTTGCCATTTTGTCTAAGCGAGATGGCATGGAAAGGATCGTCGATAAGATAAAAACGATATTTTCCAGACGTTCATTCTATTACCCAAAAGAATGGGCTTTCTATGGCGACGTCAATAACATGAATTTTACCCGCAGTGAGTCGGCGATAATTTATTTTTTGTGCCACGGGAAAAGCATGAGTGAAATATCAGAAATTATGGGGATATCCTATAAAACGGCACATACTCATAAGAGTAACATTATGAACAAGTTAGGCGTGAAAGGGCTGTTTAACCTGCATAAGGTTATTCGCGCCATCAGATTCTCTGAGGGGCAATAGAAAGGTTTTAACATTTAATAAAAATAGAGAAGAGTCATTTTTTGCATAAATTTTCAAGTTGTTTCCGCTGCTGCCCGTAAGGGCGGAGCCGGTAAAATGTAATGAGAGGAAGTAATGGAAAAAGTTTTATTGATCGCCGCCTGCGGTCTGATTGTTGTCTCCGTTTTCGCGCTTTTTCGACACTTCAAAGGGAGAGGGTCGCTAGAAAGAAGACGCCGATAATTTAACGCTTTGTCTGACAAGCAATTGCCCCGTTATTACGGGGCTTTTTCGTTGTGCGGCCTGCCATCTGGGCGCCGTGCCCAGGGCAGGCCATTCGCGGTAGCTGACCTGCAGGGCGGGGAGCGTTGCCGACTGATGGCCAATTGTTGCGTATCCACCGCGGCCTGTGCGGCAACTGCCGGTTTAATCTGCGGCTCTATCAACGGCAAAAATGCGTCTGCGCCTCCGCTTTCAGGCTGTTTCTCCTCAGCCTGAATCGCCGGCGAGCACGACAGCGGCGGTGATAAAAGGGCGGTAAGACAATGGCATGCGAATTCAGTCACCTGAAAAGAGAAGATGTTAGCCTCTCATGAACGGCCCTGCGCAAGGGAAAATTTCTGTGCCGAAGGGCATTCCGCGTTGTCTGAAACATGGCACGGTCAAAATGACGATGACGGCGGTGGTTTTCGGGATAGTTTGGTTGCCTGTCTGCAACCGGAAAGGAGAGTCGCAATGGATATTAAACATAAGCTCAGCGCCATGACGTTAGAAGAGAAGATCGGCCAGAAGATCATGCTGGATTTTCGCTACTGGGATCCTGCAGGGCAGAGCAATCTGGACATGGTGAAGCCCGATGACGAGATCGGCAAAATTATCGGTGATAACCACATCGGCGGCGTGATCCTGTTCGCCAATAACCTGAAGGATAAGGCGCAGATAAAGGCGCTGACCGCCTGGTATGCTTCGATGGAAACCTGCGGAAATATCCGCTTATTTATTGGCACGGACAATGAAGGCGGAAACGTTTTCCGCCTGCCGCGTGAGGATTACGCCTCTTTCCCGGGCAATATGGCCCTGGCTGCGGCCGTTGAAGGCGGCGCCGATCTGCAGCTCGCCGCTGAGCAGGGGCGCCAAATGGCGCATGACCTGCTTGCGTTGCACATCAACACCAACTTTGCGCCGGTGGTCGATGTCAACAGCAACCCGTTCAACCCGGTGATCAACGTGCGCGGGTTCAGCGACGACGCAGGAACGGTGGCCAGGCTGGCGGAGCAGGTCACCGCCGGCATGCACCATCAGGGGGTGATTACCGCCTATAAACACTTCCCGGGCCACGGCAGCACCGCGACGGATTCGCACAGCGCCTTGCCGCGCGTCGATCGCTCCCGGGAAGAGGCGTTCGCCATCGATATCGCCCCTTACAAGCACGCCATAGACAGCCACCGCGCGCCGGATATGATCATGACGGCGCACATTCAGTATCCTGCACTCGATGACAGTCTGGTTGGTACCCTCAGCGGTGAAGAGATCACGGTGCCTGCGACCATGTCCCGGCAGATCCAGACCAGGCTCTTGCGGGAACAGCTGAATTTCTCCGGCGTGACTATTTCCGACGCATTGGATATGGGCGCCATCGCCGAGCATTTCAGCCAGGGTGAAGCGCTTGAGCGGGTGTTCGGCGCCGGGGTGGATATCGCGCTGATGCCCATTAGCCTTTCCGCCCCCGCGCAACAGGGGCGCCTGGCTGAGTTGATCTCCGCCATTGCGGGTAAAGTGAGGGCCGGGGCGATTCGTGAAGCGGATATCGACAGCTCCGTGGAGCGGATTTTGCGGCTGAAGCAGCGTTATCACCTGTTGGGCGATGGCAAGATGAGGCCGCCGGTTCCGGCGTCCGGCTGCCTGCAGCCGGAAAAACAGATTGCGGACCGTTCGATTACGCTGGTCGCCAATCAGCAGGCCACGCTGCCGTTGAGGGACAAAACGCAGCGCTATTTCATCCTGACGCCGTGGGGTGAGCAAGCCAAAGGCATCGCCGCCGCGATGGCGCAGGCGGGCTACCGTCACCTGGTAGCGGCGAAGGAAACGGATCTGAGCGAGGCTGAAATCAGGGCCAATATCGCCAACTGCGACGTGTTCCTGTTCGGCACGCTGTCCACCAGCTTTACCCCGGCGGAAACGGATGGCGTCGCCGGCGGCGCGGCGAGCGAGAGCGCCGGCGACAACCCGTATCTCGGCCGATTGGATTATGCCGCCGGCCTGGGGAAAAAGCGGGTGCATCTGTCGCTGCGCGCGCCTTATGACATCGTCAGCTATCTTGGCAAGGTTGACGCCGCCGTTGCCGTCTATGCCTACTACGGTTATGACAACGGCGTCTGGCGTGGGCACTCGATGATTTCTCTGGCTGAAGTGCTGATGGGCCAACGGGCGCCGCACGGCAAGCTGCCGGTCAATATTTGGCATGACTACGATGTGAATACCAACAGCGGCACCGTCGCTTTTCCTCGCGGATTCGGGCTGAGCTGGTAAGGTGACGCGGGGAGGGGGATAAAAGACCCCCCGCGGTTACCCTATGAGCCGACAGGATTGCCTGGGCTAAGGAGAAAGGGATGTCGGGATACCGGCGGATTTTGCTGTTGATATGCGCTGCGTGGCTGTTGGCGGGCTGTGAGCATGAACGCCTCGCCGAGAAAACGCCGGCGCCGGAAATCACGGAAGCGCCGATGCGCGGCGTGTGGCTGACCACGGTGCTGGGGCTGGATTGGCCTCCGCGCACCGCTTTGGCGGCAGAGACCGATGAGGAAAGGGTCCGTCTGCAAAAAAAAGCGTTGACGGACAAGCTGGACAACCTGGTGAAAATTGGCGCCAATACGGTGTTTTTTCAGGTTAAACCTGACGGCACCGCCTTTTATCGTTCCGCCATTCTGCCATGGTCGGCGCTGTTGTCCGGCAAAATCGGCAAGGATCCGGGGTACGACCCGCTGGCGTTTGCCATTGCCGAGGCGCATAAAAGGGGGCTTAAGCTGCATGCGTGGCTGAATCCATATCGCGTCTCCATGGATACCCGGCCAACGACGGTAGAGCAGCTCAACGCCACTATCGAGGCTGCGCCGGCCAGCGTGTATGTGGTGCACCATGACTGGATACGCACCGCCAGCGATCGCTTCGTGCTCGATCCGGGCGTGCCGGAAGCGCGCAATTGGATTGCCGGCGTGGTGAGCGAACTGGTGCGCAACTATTCCCTTGATGGCGTGCAGTTTGATGACTACTTCTATTATGAAACGGCGGCCTCGCGGCTTGACGATGACGCGACCTATCGCCGATACGGGCGGGGTTTCCCGAACAAAGGCGACTGGCGCAGAAACAATACCCTGCTGTTGATACAACAGGTCTCGGCCGCCGTCAGGTCGCTGAAGCCGGGGGTCGCATTTGGCGTCAGCCCGGCCGGGGTGTGGCGCAATGCGGCGGACGATCCGCAAGGGTCCGCCACCCGGGCCGGCGCGCCTTCTTATGATACGGCGTATGCCGATACCCGGCAGTGGGTGCAATTGGGGCTGCTGGATTACATCGCGCCCCAGCTGTACTGGCCGTTTGCCCGTGAGGTCGCTCGCTACGATGTACTGGCGAAATGGTGGGCGGAAACGGTACGGGAAACCCCTACCCATCTGTACATTGGCATGGCCTGGTACAAAGTGGGCGTGGCTGCGGCGGCGGAGCCGGACTGGGCGCGGGAAGGCGGGGTGCCCGAAATCAAGAGGCAGCTGGACATGAACGACGTGCTGCCGGAAATCGGCGGAACCATTCTGTTCCGCGAGGCGTTTCTCGATCGGCCGCAGACGCAACAGGCGGTGCAGTATTTGAAAAGCCGCTGGCGCGAGTAGCCGTCTCAAACAGATGTCTGCCGACCGGAGGCTTGAAAACCGGGCACTGAAAGACGTCATCGAAAAAAGCGTTAAAACCAGCGATAAAACGGAGGCTCCTCAGCTATCTGACGGCACAGTTTGCCATGAGCCTCCGCCAGGTTTGCGGGACGTTATCGTTGAGCCGGATGGTGTGTTTTTATCGCCCGGATTTCAGGTGACCCATCTCTGACTGAACTGGCAGAACGCTATCCGCTTTCGATACTGCCAGTGCACCTTCCGGTTAAATCGAAGCCGCATCACATCAACTTATGTCAGTGCAAAATTGATGTGTATGTTTTTTTCCCTGGTAAAGGCCAAAAGCTCACCTAAACATTCTTCTCGGCCAATTCCAGACTGTTTCACGCCACCAAAAGGCGCACCAAGAAAATGCTTGGCCACATCATTTACCCACACAAATCCTGCTTCAACATCCTGAGCCAATTGATTGGCGTCTTGCAGGCTGTCAGTCCATATTGAGCAAGTTAGCCCAAGATCCAGCTGGTTCACTTGTTGAATAAGTTTGCTCTTATCATCCCATTTTATGATGGACAACACGGGGCCAAAAATTTCTTCACGAGCAATCTCCATATCCATAGTTACATCAGCAAATACAGTCGCCTCAAAAAAATAGCCGTTCTTTAACGATTCATTTGCGGGCCTTAAGCCTCCCGCAATAAGCCGCGCTCCAGCGAGCTTTGCCTGCGCAACATAAGATTCTACGCGGCTTAGCTGGGCCTGAGAAATCAATGCCCCCATAGTGGTTTCAGGATCTGAGGGTATACCGGGTTTAAATCGAGTAATTCGTGATGCAACCTTCTCAATAACATCCTCATATATATCACTATGAATGTATGCCCGGCTTGTTGAACCACATGATTGCCCGCACCACTCGAAATTCATGCCACGTATCACGGCATCGGCAACGTGATCCGGATTAGTGTCAGGTAAGGCTATGAGGGCATTTTTCCCGCCTAACTCAAGGAGCACCGGCTTTATCGTTTCCGCGGCGGCGCGCATTACCGCCCGCCCCGTCGGTATGCTTCCGACTAAGGTGATCATTGAGACGCCTGGATGTTGTGAGAGTGCGGCGCCAACGGCTTTCCCTCCCGTCACCACATTGAAGACCCCTGGTGGCAGCAGCTCGTCGAAGAGCTCAGCCAGTCTCAGCGCCGAGAGCGGGCTTTGTTCAGATGGTTTAATGATAACGGCATTTCCCGCCGCCAACGGTGCAGCTATTTTTCCCGCACAAGTCAGGAGTGGGTGGTTGAAGGGAATTATTCGCGCGACAACCCCATAGGGTTCCCGTATCGAAAAATTAACGGCCCCTGGCCCCATTGGGATTGAACTTCCCTTCATCTCGGTTACCAGGCCCGCGAAAAAGTCCAGCAGTTCTGCCGCTGCGGCCACATCCCCATATAGCATCCGCACCGGATTCCCACAGTCAATAGCATCAAGCAACGCCAACTCGTGTAAATTGCTGCGGATGATAGAAGCCATTTTTCGAAGTACTTTTGCTCTTTCGAGCGGCTTGACTTGACGCCACTGCTGGAATCCATCTCTGGCGACGTCAACAACCAAGGGGACATCGCGTTCGTCAGCTTCTGCAACCTTGCACAACTCAGTTCCAGTGCCTGGACTATTCACTGCTCTGAATTCACCGCCGATGGGAGCATGCCAATTTCCGCCATAATATAGAGTACGGAAACGGGGCAACACGTCCTGCCAAGCGGTCGCTGCCGATTGCATATTATATTCATCTGTCATAATAAATTATTCCTATGTAACCCTTATGCGGCAACAATAAGACCGTACCGTTACATTGGATGCTTATTGCATGCCCGCATAGGTTATTTTACGTGGGTTTTATTTTTCATGTGCGCTGAAAATATTTTCTGTTTTTACAAAATCAATAGGATAACAAACACAAGAAATGAAATATCTACGATTGCAAATATTGCTATAAATTGCCCCATTTTCATCATGCCTCCTTTCCATTGCGTTCAACCACATGTTTGCTGAGCGCTAAGGTATGATATTCAACCGCTTCCGTTATAGAGTCGTGTAAAATGCTTGGCTCACTAAGTGATCTATTGGCCGGCTCTGATAAAATCTCATCTGGCAATAAGGGAGTAATTCAGTTTCACCATGGCACATTGAGCAGAATTATTTCAACATATCGACCAGCTCTTCCGCACCTTTGTCAATTCCCACTTCAGCCGCATTGAGTGAGCCGATACTTGCACCGATATTCATGGCATTCGGATACTGTTTGGCCACGTAGGCGTTAAGCAGGCTGTGGTTAGAAGCGTCATAGAGTTCCACAACGTAATCGACGGAGCCGTTGAATAGTCCTTCCTCACCACGGATGGATTGCACAATATTGTAAGGCCCCCCAACCAGAGGATCTAACTTAGTGATAGTCCCGATAAAAGACGTCGTCGTATCAGCGCCTGTCAGCGTCAGTTTTAACCGGATAGTGCCGGCTATCGGTGTACTGACCTCTCGGAAGTGTGGACGCAAACTTTCGCTGAACTTGTTATACATATAAGCCGCCAGTAACTTGCGCTCTTCCGGTGAGAGATCGCCAAACTGGTGATCGAATCCTTGATAGATAACAACGGGTTCGATAATGATATTGGTGTATTTGCTCCAGTCTACTGGCGGGGCATAGCGGTAGGGAATGCGATTGGATTTATCATCAGTGTTGGGAGTGAGCCGCGATGATGAATCAATGTTAGCATACCGTACCGGTGGCGTTTCAGCACAACCGGCCAGAATAATGGCAGGTACCACTACAACCAAGAGAAGAGCGTTGGCGTAATTAGACATTTAAGACTCCCGAGATATTCAACTTAATCATTTGTTTTAATTGAAATAAAAGTAGTCTTGATGATCTGCTTAACAAGGTTTTGCTTTAGTTGGATGATGGCGCACACATTACGGTGTGGTCATAAATCACCCAAAACAGTACCAGGTGGTACCATTATTCGCTGCAATTTTACCGCATGTCAAGAGAAAGCGTCTTTTCATGCAATGATTGCTTTAACGGTAAGGTAAGTTGATGAAAGTACGCACTAAAGCACGCCGCGACGCTATCGTCGAAGAGGCTGCATTGCTTTTTCAAGAAATGGGTTATGAACGAGCGTCAATGAATGAACTGGTCAAACGGGTTGGAGGATCGAAAGCGACGCTTTATCGTTATTTTCCTTCTAAGGAAGCGCTATTTGTTGCTGTTGTTCGTGAACATGCGACTCGGCACCTCACTGAGGCCGCCGAAGGGCTAATGATTGATGGACAAACCTTCACGCTGGAGCAGACTTTGATGCGTTTTGCCGAGCGAAAGCTGCAGGTTGTTGCCAATGATAACAGTGCAATCGCTGTTTATCGGATGGTGGTTGCTGAGGCCGGTAATTCTGATATCGGTACTCTGTTTTATGATGCGGGAATACGAGAAAGCGTAGAAAAATTATCGGAGCTGATGGCGGCAGCGATGGAGCGTAAGGAACTGCACCTGGCCGATCCGCGCCTTAGAGCCTTGCAGTTTTTGTCGCTATTAACCGCAGAGATCGATATGCGCGTGTTCCAACGTCAATTAAATCCGATAAGTTTGCCGCGAGTCCAGGAAATGGTTTGCCAGGCGGTTCAAATGTTTTTGGATGGTGCTGCATTCAGAAACAAGGGTTGAAAAACGGGGTTGGACTGACGCCACAGTTATCTCGGCGGCGTCAGTCCGGAAGCATTTTGGCAGGCCTGGTCGTGAGGGCAGGAAATGCCTACGGGGGGGAGGGGCAGTCCAAACCTGTAAAAGGCTGTATGCTGAGTCTTACCTAATGATCATTCTCTGTGGAGAGCATTCTTTGTCTTTTGAGGGGACCAATGACCATTGTATTGGCATTGGTCATTATCGATTAGATAAAGTTTAAGATCGCATGTGCCGTCTGTTGTGGATTATCGAGCATGACCGCATGCCCTGCTCGCTCTATAATGCTTATATTGGCATTCGGCAAATCTCTCGCCATCTTATTTGCAATTTGACTGGATAATACAGCCGAAAATCCACCGCGGATGATTAACGTAGGTATGCTGATCTGCGGCAGAGCGTCCCATATTTTTTCGTCCTGCAAAGGATTGATGTATCCTTCCTGATCTGACAGCTGAAACATTTTATGCTTAAATGCGGGGTCTGTTTTATTGGTGTAATAGCCATTCTTTTGCGTGAAGCTATGCTGGCAAAAATTATATAATAAAGATTGATGAGACAGGGGATAGATGCTCTGCATATAGGTATAACAGCTTTGGATGTTTGGGAAGTTTTCTGGCTGGCTTCGGCTGTCTGATTGCAGTTTTTCGATGATATTTTTTCCAATCTCGGGAGCCATGTCTATGAGAACTAACTTTTTGACGTATTTCGGATATTCGGCTGTGTAGTAAGTGGCGATCCTTCCCCCCAGAGAGTGGCCGATCATGATAAAGTCAGAGAGTGACAGGTAAGCTCTAACTTGTTCTATATCGTTGATGAGGGTGCTTAACGTATAGCTATTGCTGTTGGCCCAATCAGACTCTCCATGCCCTCTGATATCAATGGCGTAAACACGAAAGCTTTCACTCAATTCTGTTGCGATAGTATCCCAGATATGCGTGTTATTATCTAATCCATGGATAAGCAGGCAAGCCGGTGCCGCATGTTTCCCCCAAGAGGTCACGTTGATACATGTCCCACAGGAGAGTTTAATTTTTTCATGATGTTGCGTTTCCCTAATCATAACGATCCTATCTGTGGTCAGTTAATGTGTTTTTTATTGCGTTGAGAAAAGTTCTAATTGACTGTCAATGCTTTCATCAAATTTTATTCCAATGCCGATGAGCCGTATCGGCTTTTTAACATCATGATACATGGAGAGCAGTTGAGCCTTGAGTGTTTCAGCAGTTTCTTTATTAATGATTCTATTGGTTATAAGCGTGTCGGATTCATGTGAGGGAATTCCAATGGCTCGGGTGAGTGTCTCAAAATCGTTAAATCTTATTTTTACCGATACATGTGATATTCGGCGATGCCAAAAATGAAAGTCATCCAGCTCAGTCAGCCTTAGATTGTAGTTTGATACTAATCCATCGATTTCTCTGGTTATTTCTGCATTGTCTGAAATGGGATCATAGAAGGTCTTTTCTATTCCAAACGATTTCCGTTGGCTTTTTTCCTTAACGACGGCATTGGATACGCCATGGCACGCTTCTAAAAGTTTTAATGCAGTGCGTTTGCCAAAGAGATTAATGAGCTCGGTGATGTCCCGCTCAACAACATCGCCGCAGGTTGATAACCCGATTTTTTTGAGTTTCTCATAACCGACTTTGCCCACACCGGGTATTTTAATCAATGGTAGGGGTTTCATAAAATCATCCCGCATGCCCGGCGTAATAACGAAAAGCCCGTTTGGTTTATTCCAGTCACTGGCTATTTTTGCGAGCATCTTATTAAACGATACGCCGGCGCTGGCCGTTAATTTTAATGTTTCAAAAATATCGTTTTTTATGCTTTGTGCAATCAGCGTTGCCGAACCATTGTGCAATTTGCTATCGGTAACATCAATATATGCTTCATCAAGTGAAATGAGCTGTATTTTTTCTGAATACTTACGATAAATAGAACTGAGCTGATTGGATATCAATTTGTATTTAGCGAAGTCCGGGTGAATCAGCACAAGTTCAGGGCAGAGCTTAAAAGCTTCATACGTTGATTGTGCGGCCCGAACACCGAACTCTCTGGCTTTGTAGTTACTGGTGCAGAGAATGCCTTGGGTTTTCGTTGGGCCACCGATGGCGATGGGAAGCTCTCTTAGCGCCGGATTATCCCTCATCTCCACCTGAGCATAAAAACAATCCATATCGATGTGAATGATTTTGAACCTGCGCTGTTTGAAGTTAAGCATCATCCTGAATCGCTTTAGCTAGCATTAATTGCTCTTATGAAAATTCCCACTCCAATATAAGAGATGTGAATCTATCTGTCTACATATGTTAAGACTTGGTTATGGGTTTTTCCTTTTAAACTAAGTGGTTACATGAGGTTGAGGATTATCCTAAAAAAAACACGCCAACAAAAAAAATTATAAAAATCATTTAATTAGGGATTTTTTGTCACGGGATTGGCGATTTTTAAGCTGAGTGGGATTGTTTTCAACGATTTGCAGGCATTATTACGTTTTGGAATATTTTATGAGATTTTACTTTAAATTTACATTAGCGGAGTGTAATCCTAAAAAAGGATAAGTAACTCTAAATTGTTAACGTACCTCCAGGAAGCCCCATGAAGACGATGGAAAAAGTCAGCAAAATCTCACCTATCGACATGCTTGCCCAGGTTTTAGACATCCCTCTCTCCGAGTTAACCAGAACGACATCAACCCTGTTTGGCGTGCTTGGCGTTGACTCGTTAACGGCTACGCGGGTGCGCGGCATGCTCAACCCGATGCCCTCATACCAGGAGCTATATGGCTTAACCGTTGGACAAGTTATTGAAAAGATGGGGGCGTCGTTTTATGAGGCTGATAACGGTGCGGCGGCCTGGCACCGGGAACGGAATTTTTCTGATGAGATAGCGCCGCTGACCCCAATGCAGGAGTCCTATATTCTGGGGGCAGAACAAGATTGCTCATGCCAGGTATATAGCGAATTTGATGTCGAAAATCTTGATGTGGACGCTTTTAAAAGCGCCGTAACGTCTGTTATTGATGATGAACCGATGTTGCATGCGGTTATTGTAAACGGTAATCAGCAAAAATTGGTTGACCGCCATGCAAAGCGCCATGAGTTCTCACTGCCTGTCGATAATGTCACTGACTTGGATTTGCGCCGCTCAGAATGCATTAACGCGGTGAAATATACCGAAGAGGTGTTCTGGGGCATTCAATTAACGCAAATCAGCGCCAAGGTGACTCGCATTCACATTATGCTGGATATGTTGTTTATTGATGCAACCAGCGCGATGATATTATGCCAGCGAGTAATTGAAAGATATAACTCATCGATTGATGGCGTTGAATTTACCGCGAAAGAGCTTCCACCATTAAGATTCTTTGATTATTGCAACGCGGGAGCTAACGGGAGCGTATCACAGGACTCGTTGGCATATTGGGAGAGAAAGGTTGAAACTATTCCCGGGCCGCCGCAAATACCGCGAATTAAATATGAAGTCAGTCAGCAGGCAAAATTTGAGCGATGCGCCGCTACGTTGGACTGCGACAACTGGGAAAAAATAAAAGATATCGCCAGCCATTTTCAGATTACGCCAAATTCGATTTTATTATCGGCGTTCGCTGAAGTGCTTCGACTGTATTCGGAGAATCCTGAGTTCACGATTACCGTAACGATGTCAGAGCGCCCGGTTGCGATAAATAACGATTATTCCGGCGTTGTCGGGGAGTTTACCAACGTCTTGTTGTGCCCGGTCTCGTCCGAGGCCGGCCAAGGGATTGTTGAACAGGCGGCAAGCTTCCATCACTCGCTGTCGGCAGGGCTGGAGCACAGCGATATTAATGGGCTTGATGTTATTCGAATGCTGCGTAAGCATCACAATGACCCGCATCTGACTTTCCCGGTGGTCTTTACTTCATTTATCGGAATTATTAAACCCGGATTAGAATTAACGGGCTGTAAAACACAACTTCATTACCAGCAGACGCAAACGCCGCAGATCTCTTTGGATCATCAGGTTTATGAAACGGATAATGGCCTGCAAATTAATTGGGATTATGATGGGCGGGTGCATCAGGGCGAGCAGATTGCCGAAATGCTCCGTTGTTTCCATTGCGTATTGGAAAATGTCGCGCTTGACCGACCGCAGTCCGTTGTATTGCCACCGGAACTCATGCAATTGCGTGAGGCGATGAATGACACGGATTGCGAATTTGATGAATTGAAAAAGGGATTGCTGCATCAGCCGGTAATAAATGCGGCGAAAGCTTTCCCGGATAAAATTGCGGTTATCGATCAGACGGTGACGCTAACCTATCGCTCATTAATGTCGGTGGCGAACGCGATAGCGGTAAAACTCCAGGATATCGGCATCGGGCCAGGGCATTCTGTTGCGGTCGTGCTCGAGAAAGGGTGGGAGCAAGTTGCGGGCACGTTAGGGATATTGATGGCGGGGGCGTGTTACCTGCCGCTAAACCCCAGCAATCCCGACGATCGCCTCCGGAGCATCATGCAACTGGCCGGTTGTCAGGTCGCTTTAGTGCATGACAAGACCCTGTCCGCCGAGCGTGATTGGTATATCGGCGATGACGGGCAATCATTGGCGACAATCAACGTAAATGTCGATTTGGCGCAGGAGATTGGCAACAGAGCCGCGGCGCCGGTTGCCATCGATCCTCATTCCTTGGCCTATATCATTTTCACTTCCGGTTCGACCGGCGTGCCCAAAGGCGTCGAGATCGCGCACCACGCGGCATTGAACACTTGCCTGGATATAAACCAACGGTTTGGTTTAGGCCAGGATACGGTGACATTTGGCATTTCCTCCCTTAGTTTTGATCTGTCCGTATGGGACATCTTCGGCACATTGGCCGCCGGCGGCACGCTGGTTGTATGCAAGCCGGATGGCACGCGCGATCCGGACTACTGGTGGCAGCAGATCCAACAGCATCATGTGACGGTCTGGAATACCGTGCCGACCTCTTTCGAAATGCTGATCGCGGCCAGCCAGCCGGACTATGTCATGCCGTTGAAAAGGGTCATGCTCAGCGGCGATGCCATCAGCATGGCCATGGCTGACCATGCGATGGCGCGTTATCCTGAACTTCAAATTATTGCCCTCGGCGGTGCGACCGAAGCGTCGATATGGTCTAACTATCATGTCGTCACTGCCGATTCCCACTTGCTTGGCACAGAGCTGGTGCCGTACGGGCGACCTTTATCCAACCAAACGATGCATGTGCTTGATGCGAACAAGCAGTATCGGCCGACGGGGGTGGTCGGCGATATTTACATCGGCGGTAAAGGCGTGGCGGAAGGGTATTTCCGCGATCCGACATTAACCGGTGAGAAATTTATTCACACCGAGCGCTATGGGCGGCTGTATGAAACCGGCGATCTGGGCCGATATCTGCCGAATGGCGAAATAGAAATCGTCGGGCGTAAAGATTCGCAGGTGAAAGTGGGGGGGCACCGTGTCGAACTGGCGGAAATTGAAAATTGCGCGCAACAGCTCAGTGAGGTTCAACGTGCCGTGGCGGTGCATATTCCCGGCGCCGGCGCCCGGGTGGTCGGCTTTGTAACCGCCCATACCGATGAGGCGAATGCGGGGCTGGAAGAAAAACTCCGCATCCATGTTGAACAGCTGTTGCCTGACTATATGGCGCCTCAGGTTTGGATCGTGTTGGACGCGATTCCGCTCACGGCTAACAATAAAGTGGATATGAAAAAGCTGCGCAGCATCGCGCAAACCCAGCCGGCGGACGGAGAGGAAAGCGATGCCGGCGTGGAAGCGTCCAGTGAGGCCGCTCTGGTTCTGCAACTGGCCGCGCAGGTGTTGGATGTGCCGGTTGACACGCTTTCGGCGAACCGCAGCTTGATCGAACAGGGGCTGACCTCGCTGTACGCGGTTCAACTGATTAACTTGTTGAAAAAAGCCTGGAATACGCCGCTCTCTTATACCCTGATCTTTAATTACCCGAGTGCGGCGAAGCTGGCGGCATTCCATCGCGGCCAGCTGGGCAATCCGCATCATGCCGCGCTTGCGGCCACGCGCCCGGCGGCCAATTATCACGCAGAGCCCATTGCGATCATCGCGCGTGCGTGCCGCCTGCCAGGCAACGTCGGCTCTCCCGATGAATTCTGGCATATGCTGTCGTCCGCGACCGACTGCATGTCCGACATCCCCGCTTCTCGTTTTGATATCAGCCCAATTTATGACACCAATCCCGACACCTTAGGAGCGACCTATACGCGTCGCGGCGCTTTCATTGAGCGTGCCGAGAGTTTCGACTACGCCTGGTTTGACTTGCCTCAGGCGGAAGCAAGAACGATGGATCCTCAACAGCGCATTATGCTGGAGGTGGCATACGAGGCGTGTCTGGCGGCCGGTTATGACAAGGAAAAACTGGCAGGCTCTTCAACGGGCGTGCTAATCGGCCAAATGAACTATGACTGGATGATGGATTTCGGCCATACGAAAGAGTACGCGGGGACGGGCGCCGCGCCGTCAATCACCTCCAACCGCATTTCTTATCTGCTCGATCTGGCCGGCCCCAGCATGACCATTGACTCGGCCTGCTCCTCTTCTTTGGTGGCGGTCGACGCCGCGGTGGCCAAGCTGCGCAGCGGTACCTGCAGGATGGCGATCGCCGGCGGCGTTAACCTGATCCTTTCTCCTGAGCCTTACGTCTTCACCTGCCAGGCGAAGATGCTGAGCGCCGATGGCCGGTGCGCGACTTTCGATGCTCGGGCTAACGGCATTGCCCGTGGCGAAGGCGTCGGCGCGGTAGTGCTGAAGCGCCTCAGCGATGCGGAGGCCGACGGCGATCCGATCCTGGGCGTCATTAAAGGCTGTGCCGTGAACCAGGATGGCCGCAGCGCGTCGTTGACCGCGCCAAACGGCTTGGCACAAGAGGCGGTGCTCCGTCAGGCGCTGCAAGAAGCGGGATGGCAGGGCGCAGATTTGGACTATGTCGAGTGCCACGGCACCGGCACGCCGCTGGGCGATCCGATCGAGATTGAAGCACTGAAGAATGTGCTGGCTGTCGATCGCAAAAAGCCGGTGGTGCTGGGATCGGTGAAGACCAATATCGGTCACCTGGAAGGCGCGGCCGGCATTACCGGGTTGATTAAGGCCCTGGAGGTTTTGCGCCATCGCGAAGCGCCGGCAAACCTTCATTTCCAAACTCTTAACCCAAAAATTAATTTGAGCGGTTTTGCGGCCGTGGTTCCGGTCAAGCCTACCCGCATCGGCAGCCATGAGCGGGAAGGCACCGTCCGGGTGGGGGTTTCTTCATTCGGTTATGGCGGCACCAACGCGCACGTGGTGCTGGAATCCTACGATCGGCCTTCAGGCAAGACGCGCGCGCGCCAGGACGCCTGGCTGTTTACCGGCCAGGGGGCGTTGCAATCCGGCGCCGGCGCCGCGCTGCATGCGGCGAACCCGGTGTTCCGCGATGCGCTGGAACGCTACACCGAACAACTGACCGCGTGGGTGGACGCGCCGCTGCTGCAATGGCTGTTGGAGGCGAGCCCGGAACATTCGGCATGCCTGCAGGAGACGCAGTACCAACAACCGGCGCTGGTCGCGTTGCAGCTGGCGCAGGCGGCGATGTGGCAGGCGCGCGGTTTGGCGCCGTCGCAGGTGCTGGGGCATTCGATAGGCGAATTTGCGGCGGCGGTGGTCGCCGGGGTTATGGAGAGCGGGGATGCGCTGATGCTGGCGGCGCGACGCGGCCAGCTGATGGCCGACTGCGAACCGGGCGGCATGGCGGCGATACGCGACTCGGCGGATAACGTCCGCCGCGCGCTGCCGGCGGAGGTGGTCATCGCGGCGGAGAATGGCGAAGGCATGACGGTGGTGGCGGGGCCGCATGAGGCGCTGGCGGCGTTCGTGCAGCAGCGGTATGCGCATGAGCACACGCTGCTGGCGGTTTCGCACGCCTTCCACTCGCCGATGATGGCGGCGGCGGCGGTGGCGTTTGGCGCGGTGGTGGGCGCGGTGCCGTTGCGCGCACCGGCGGAGGAGGTGCGGTTTATCTCCACGCTGACGGGTGCCGCTGCGGCTGAGGCATTGCAGACGGCGGAATACTGGTGCGAGCAAATCACCCAGCCGGTGCGTTTCTTGCAGGCGGTGCAAACCCTGTTGGGGGAAGGCGGTGCGCCGGACGGCGTGTTTGAAATCGGGCCGGGCGCGACGTTGATCAACATGGCGAAGCGTATCGTGCCTGATGTGCGGGCGCAGTGGATTGCCTCCGCGGATACGCTACGCGGGACGCCGGCTTTAAATCCGTTCAACTATGTGCCGTTGCAGTGGGAAAAACCGGTGCCGAAGCAAGCGTTGCGCAGGTCAGTAAGCGTCGAACCTAGGGTAAGTGCCGCCGAGATGCTCTATCAGACTCAATGGATGCCGGCTGAACCGCCTGCAGAGATCAACGGCTCGGGCCCTTATCTGCTGATCTCGCGGCATAAGGTGCCTGTGGCGTTGCCAAAAGATTGGACTTCGATGGCCGCGAACGATCCGTCGGCGATAGCCGCCGTTCTGGCGGAGAAAGACTGGCAGACCGTTGCGCTCTTCAGCGAGGGTGAAGAGGAGGATGTTGTACAGGCGCTGAATGTCTTGAAGTGCGGCATGGCAGCGCGAGTGGTGCTGTTGAAGCGCGCCGATTCGGCAGGAGATGCCGGGCTGTGGGGCCTGGCGCGTACAGCCAGATTAGAGAACCCGGCACTGCGGTTAAGTTGTCTGGCTTTACATCGTGGCCAGCTGATGCAGGCGCTGTCGCTGTGTGTCTGTGAGGATATGGAGGACGAGTGTCGCCTGAGCGACATGGGCGAGTTGCAGGTGCCGCGCTTGCAGCGATACCAACCGCAATCGGCCGAAGGGGATGGCATTCGCTCCGGGGCTACTTACGTGATCAGCGGCGGGAGCGGAGCGCTTGGCCGGCTGGCGGCTCAATACCTGGCGGAACAGGGCGCCACGCATCTCGTACTGCTTTCGCGCAGCGGGCAGCCGATAGCGCCTTCGCCGCAGTGGGGTAAAAGCATTCAGCTGGTGAGTTTAGCGTGCGATGTGGCCGAGGCGGATCAGGTTAAAGCGGTTCTCCGCCAATTGGCGGTGCAGGGATGGCCGGACATCGCCGGGGTGATTCATACTGCCGGGGTATTGACGGATGGCGTGCTGGTCAACCAATCGGCCGAGATGTTCATGCAGGCTCAGGCGGTGAAAGTGCTCGGCGCAAGGCATCTGCACGATATTCTTTCGCCGACTGATTTTATGGTGATGTATTCCTCGGTGGCCGCAATATTGGGGTCGGCGGGGCAAGCGAGCTATGCGGCGGCCAATAGCGCTCTGGATGCGTTGGCGGAGCGATGGGCTCTGGCCGGCGAACGTGCGTTGTCCATCCAATGGGGAGCGTGGTCGGATGTCGGGATGGCGGCGCGCAGCCAGGCTGTCTCGCGCATTGAACAATCAGGCTATGGTCTGCTTGATAACGAAACCGGGATGTCGCTGTTGGCGCGGTTGTTGCAAACGCGCAGCCGTGGCGTCATCTGCGCTTCCCCGATTGTGTGGCGAAAGCTCTCACATTTCTCCCCGCGTTTTTCTTCCTTTATGACTATGACGGCTATGGCGACGCCGATGACGGCGCGATCTCCATCGGGCGCTGGCGCGGAGGCTGAGTGGTCCGTCGACGACGTGCGGCGATTGGTCAGAGAGAGCATTGAACCTTTCTTGTTGGAAAAACGCTTTGATGAAGACCTGCCCTTTATGGAGGCGGGCCTGTCTTCTCTCGACCTGGTGCAGATCAGACAAGCGCTGTTGAAATCATTGCCGGCATCGCTGGAATTGCCCGCGCATTTCGTTTTCAACTATCCGACCGCCCGCGATGTCAGCGCGCATCTGGTCGAGCAGTTGGGGATCAAGGCATCTCCGGTATCAAGCGTTGTGTGGCAACGTCTGAATGATAAAACGGATGGAGAACCGCTGTTCCTGATCGGCGGCGTCATGGGGAACGCGGAGAAAACCTTCGGCACGCTGGCGCAGGCGCTTTCTGTGCCGGTATACGCCGCGATGCCGGCGATCCCGGCGGATCCGTTGGCGCAGCAAGTGACTCTGGAATCAGTCGCCGCAGCGTTGCGTGAAGCCATGCTGCGCGAGGTGCCCAGCCCGTCATACAGCGTGGGCGGGCTTTCCTTTGGCGCGGCGCTTGCGCTCGAAGTGGGGCTGCATTTGGAGGCGCAACAGTGTTTGTCGCGGGTGATCATGTTTGATCCTCGCCATCTGGCGCCGTTTATCGCGCCGCCAAAACCCGCGCCTTTCGAAATTCTCTTGGAAAACTATGTTGCGCCACGGCAGCTGTTCGCGCCCGTGCTGCTGTTTCAAAGCACCATTCCACCCATTGAGACGCAATCCGAGATGATGCGTGAGGCCAGCCGTTCCTTCCAGAACGATGCCGACGTGATAAAGCGCTGTCATGAGCTGGCGTCCACGCTCGAGGTGATCCCTTGCGATGGGCATCACTTCAACCTGCTGTACAAACACTACCCGCCGTTGGTCAGAAAGATTGAAGAGGAAATGATGCAAACCTTCCCTGAAAGGGGGGATGGCGAGGAAGAAGCGATCGCCATCATCGGTACCTCTTGCCGCTTACCGGGGAATGTATCCTCGCCGGAAGACTTCTGGCGGATGATGATGGACGGCACCGATTGTGTCGGCAGCATTCCCGCTTCGCGGTTTGATATTGACGAAGTCTACGATCCCAATCGTGATGCCGCCGGCTGCAGCTACACTCGTCAGGGCGCGTTTATCAGCCATGCCGAAGACTTCGACTACGCCTTTTTCGGCATTTCGCTGGCGGAAGCCAAAGTGATGGATCCTCAACAGCGGGTATTGCTGGAAGTGGCCTACGATGCTTTCCAGAGCGCCGGATTAAACAAAGCGAGTTTAAAAGGCTCATCGACCAGCGTTCACATCGGTCTGGCTAACGATGACTGGAGCAGTATGGGGCGCGACGAGGAGGCCCATAACCCATACTTTGGCGCGGGAGTCTCCGGCTCTATATCCTCCAACCGCATCTCTTATCTGTTGGGACTGACAGGGCCCAGCGTCACTATTGATACCGCCTGCTCTTCTTCCCTGGTGGCTATAGATCTGGCGGTCGACAAATTGCGTCAGGGCATTTGCTCGATGGCGCTGGTGGGCGGCGTGAACGTGATGCTGCACCACCGGATGTTCGTCAGCGCCTGCGCGACCAAAGCATTGTCTCCGCAGGGGCGATGCGCCACGTTCGATGAAGCTGCGGACGGCTATTGCCGCGGCGAAGGCGCAGGTGCGGTGGTGCTGAAGCGCCTCAGCGACGCGGAGGCCGACGGCGACGCCATTCTGGCGGTGATCCGCGGGACGGCGGTGAACCAGGACGGGCGCAGCGTCTCCATGACGGCGCCTAATGGGTTGGCGCAAGAGGCCGTCATCACGCGGGCGCTGGCGGAAGCCGGGCTGCGCGGCCAGGACGTGGACTATATCGAATGCCACGGCACCGGCACGCCGCTGGGCGACCCGATCGAGGTGGGCGCCCTGAAGAACGTGCTGGGCCGCCATCGCAGCAAACCGGTGGTGCTGGGGGCGGTGAAAACCAACATCGGTCACCTGGAAGGGGCCGCTGGGGTCATCGGCCTGATCAAGGCGGTGGAGGTATTGCGTCACCGTCAGGCGCCGGGCAACGTGCACTTCCGCACGCTGAACCCGAACATTAATCTTAACAGCTTTAACGCCATCATCTCCGCCGAACCGGTGCCGCTCGGCGGTAAAGGTCCGCTGGTCGCCGGGGTCTCCTCGTTCGGCTTCGGTGGCACCAACGCGCACGTGGTGCTGGAGTCCTACGAACGGCCGTCGGGCGATACCTACCCGCGAGCCCGCTATACCCCTCACTTCCTGCCGTGGCGCCGTCTGCCCAACCCGCTGCTCGGCCGCAGCGACGCGGGCGGCTTTGCCGCCACGCTGAACGACGAGCTGGCCGCCCTGTGGCGGGATCACCGGATCGGCGGCCAGGTGTTGGTGCCGGCTGCCAGCCACATCACGATGATCGCCGGCGCCGCCTTGCTGCAGTACCGGGGTACCCTGCCGGCGACCGGCGTGGAGGTGCGCGATATCACCATGACCCAGCCGCTGGTGGTTCGCGAGGGCGAGGTGGTGCGTTGCCTCGCCGACGGCGAGCAGTGGGTGATCGAAAACGGCGACGGCGAACAGTATGCCGGCAGCCGCTGCAGCCAGGTGCTGACCGTGGACGACGCGGGGTTCAGCCCGCCGGACGTGGCGGCGTTCCGCCTGCGCAGCGCGGCGGCGGACATCGATATGTTATATGACACGCTGGCGCAGCACGGCGTGGGCTTCGGCGACGGTTACCGCAATCTGCATGACCTGTATCTGAACGAGCACGAGGCGCTGGCGCGGGTGGCGGTCGAGCTGGCTTCGCCGGGCGAGCGCGCGCTGAGCCTGCTGCATCCCGCGACGCTGGACGCGGGGATCCAATTGCTGGGGCTGTGCGGCATGAAAAGCTGCGGGGTCTGCATTCCGTTCAGCGTGAGTTCGGCGCGCCTGTTTGCGCTGGAGAGCCAGCCGACGGCGCTGTGGGCCAGCGCGCAGATCGATGCGGTCAGCGCGAAAAGCGTGGCGGGCACGGTGATGCTGTTCGGCGACGGCGGCGAGCTGTACGCCGTGCTGGAAGGGGTGTCCTGCCGCCAGGCGGGCGTGGAGTCCCGGTTGAATGAATGCCTGTTCGAAGCGGAGTGGATCGGCGTCGCCGCGCCGGAGGCGCTGTCTCCGGCGGCGGGCGCGCACCTGTTGCTGTCACGGCGTGTGGTGGATGCGCCGCTGCCGGAAGGCTGGCGCAGCATGACGGTCAGCGGGGCGGCATCATTGGCGGCCGCGCTGAACGAACTGCCCTGGCAGACCGTGGCGCTGCTGAGCGAAGGCGAAGAAGAGGATATGGCGCTGGCGCTGGCGCTGCTGCAGGCGGAGACGACGGCGCGCCGGGTACTGCTGAAGCGCACGGATCGCGAGGGCGACGCCGGGCTGTCGGGGCTGGCGCGCACGGCGCGGCTGGAGCAGCCGGAACGGGCGCTGACCTATATGGAGCTGCCGGCGGCCCAGCTGGCGCGTGCGCTGACGCTGTGCGCGGCCGGAGAGCTTGAGGAGGTCGTGCGTCTTGACGAGGCGGGGCAGCTGCAGGTGCAGCGTCTGCAGCGCTGTCACCTGCCGGCCGGCGAGCGGGCGGGGATCCGCGCCGACGCGACCTATGTGATCAGCGGCGGCAACGGCGCGCTGGGCCGGGTGGCCGCGGGCTATCTGGCGGAACAGGGGGCGACGCATCTGCTGCTGCTGTCGCGCAGCGGCGGGGCGGCGGCGCTGCCGCAGTGGGACGGGGTGCAGGTGCAGAGCCTGGCCTGCGACGTGGCGGATGCCGCCGACGTGGCGGCGGCCGGCGCCTGGCTGGCGGCGCAGGGATGGCCGGCGGTGGCCGGGGTGATCCACACCGCGGGCGTCCTGACGGACGGCACGCTGGCCAACCAGTCGGCCGAGAAGCTGGCGCAGGCGTGGGCGGTGAAAGTGCGGGGTGCGGAGCACCTGCATGACAGCCTGGCGCCGAGCGACTTCATGGTGCTGTACTCCTCGGCGGCCGCCACCTTCGGGTCGGCGGGGCAGGCGAGCTATGCGGCGGCCAACGCGGGGCTGGATGCGCTGGCGCAGCGCTGGTCGCAGGCCGGCGAGCGGGTGCTGTCCGTTCAGTGGGGCGCATGGTCGGAAGAGGGCATGGCGGTGCGGCATGATGCGGTGCGCCGTGCCGAAGCGGCCGGCTTCGGGGTGATCGGCAATGCGCTGGGCCGGGCGGTGCTTGACCGGCTGCTGGCGTCGGGGCAGGCGGGCACGCTGTGCGTGTCGCCGATCGACTGGGCGCGCACGGTGCTGGATATGCCGCTGGTGTCGCGCTTCAGACTGCAACGGCGGGAGCGAGCGGCCGTTGAGCGGACGGCGGTCCGTCCGGCTCAGGATCTGCTGGCGCTGGTGCGCCGGGCGGCGGCCGAGGCGGTCGGCAGGCCGGTGGCGGATGATGAGCCGCTGATGGCCAGCGGCCTGGATTCACTGAATGCCGTCATTCTATCTCAGACGCTTGGCAAGGCGCTGGGCGTGTCGCTGGGCAGCGTGTTCGCGCTCAACCATCCGAGCATCGCGGAGATGGCCGAGGCGCTGGCGGCGCAGGTCGCCGCCGGGGATGACGACGGGAAACCGGCGCAGGCGGCGACGCCGGCGACGGCCGTACGGCAGAGAACGGAAGAGCCGATCGCCATTATCGGCAGCGCCTGCCGGTTGCCGGGCGAGGTGTATTCTCCGGAGGAATTCTGGCAGATGCTGCTGGCCGGTACGAACTGCGTCAGCGATATCCCGGCGTCCCGCTTTGACATCGACGAGGTTTACGATCCGGACCCGAATGCTGTCGGGCGCAGCTACACGCGCCGGGGCGCCTTTATGGGAGAGGCGGAAAGCTTCGATTATGAGTTCTTTGGCATCTCTAAAGGCGAGGCGCGCGTGATGGATCCCCATCAACGTTTGCTGCTGGAGGTCACCTATGAAGCGTTTTCTTCCGCCGGCTATGAAAAACCGCGGCTGCGCGGTGCGGCGATCGGCGTCTTTGTCGGCGTGGCGAATCAGGATTGGATGATTGTCACCGGCGAAAAAGAGGCGCACAACCCGTTCTTCGGCGCGGGCGTTTCATCCTCGATTATTTCTAACCGCATGTCCTATCTGCTGGGTCTGACCGGGCCAAGCATGACGCTGGATACCGCCTGCTCGTCCTCCCTGGTGGCGGTTGATCTGGCGGTCGAGAAGCTGCGAAGCGGCGATTGCGTCGTTGCCGTCGCGGGCGGGGTGAATGTCATGATGCATCACCGCACCTTTGTCGGATGCTGCGCCGCCAACATGTTATCCCTGTCAGGCCGAAGCGCGGCCTTTGATGAGGCTGCGGACGGCTATTGCCGCGGCGAGGGCGTCGGCGCGGTGGTGCTGAAGCGCCTCAGCGACGCGGAGGCCGACGGCGACGCCATTCTGGCGGTGATCCGCGGGACGGCGGTGAACCAGGACGGACGCAGCGCGACGATGACGGCGCCGAATGGCGGCGCGCAGGAAGCGGTCATCACGCGGGCGCTGGCGGAAGCCGGGCTGCGCGGCCAGGACGTGGACTATATCGAATGCCACGGCACCGGCACGCCGCTGGGCGACCCGATCGAGGTGGGCGCCCTGAAGAACGTGCTGGGCCGCCATCGCAGCAAACCGGTGGTGCTGGGGGCGGTGAAAACCAACATCGGTCACCTGGAAGGGGCCGCCGGGGTCATCGGCCTGATCAAGGCGGTGGAGGTATTGCGTCACCGTCAGGCGCCGGGCAACGTGCACTTCCGCACGCTGAACCCGAAAATCGATCTGGACGGCTTCGACGCCATCATCTCCGCCGAACCGGTGCCGCTCGGCGGTAAAGGTCCGCTGGTCGCCGGGGTCTCCTCGTTCGGCTTCGGTGGCACCAACGCGCACGTGGTGCTGGAGTCCTACGAACGGCCGTCGGGCGATACCTACCCGCGAGCCCGCTATACCCCTCACTTCCTGCCGTGGCGCCGTCTGCCCAACCCGCTGCTCGGCCGCAGCGACGCGGGCGGCTTTGCCGCCACGCTGAACGACGAGCTGGCCGCCCTGTGGCGGGATCACCGGATCGGCGGCCAGGTGTTGGTGCCGGCTGCCAGCCACATCACGATGATCGCCGGCGCCGCCTTGCTGCAGTACCGGGGTACCCTGCCGGCGACCGGCGTGGAGGTGCGCGATATCACCATGACCCAGCCGCTGGTGGTTCGCGAGGGCGAGGTGGTGCGTTGCCTCGCCGACGGCGAGCAGTGGGTGATCGAAAACGGCGATGGCGAACAGTATGCCGGCAGCCGCTGCAGCCAGGTGCTGACCGTGGACGACGCGGGGTTCAGCCCGCCGGACGTGGCGGCGTTCCGCCTGCGCAGCGCGGCGGCGGACATCGATGTGTTATATGACACGCTGGCGCAGCACGGCGTGGGCTTCGGCGACGGTTACCGCAATCTGCATGACCTGTATCTGAACGAGCACGAGGCGCTGGCGCGGGTGGCGGTCGAGCTGGCTTCGCCGGGCGAGCGCGCGCTGAGCCTGCTGCATCCCGCGACGCTGGACGCGGGGATCCAATTGCTGGGGCTGTGCGGCATGAAAAGCTGCGGGGTCTGCATTCCGTTCAGCGTGAGTTCGGCGCGCCTGTTTGCGCTGGAGAGCCAGCCGACGGCGCTGTGGGCCAGCGCGCAGATCGATGCGGTCAGCGCGAAAAGCGTGGCGGGCACGGTGATGCTGTTCGGCGACGGCGGCGAGCTGTACGCCGTGCTGGAAGGGGTGTCCTGCCGCCAGGCGGGCGTGGAGTCCCGGTTGAATGAATGCCTGTTCGAAGCGGAGTGGATCGGCGTTGCCGCGCCGGAGGCGCTGTCTCCGGCGGCGGGCGCGCACCTGTTGCTGTCACGGCGTGTGGTGGATGCGCCGCTGCCGGAAGGCTGGCGCAGCATGACGGTCAGCGGGGCGGCATCATTGGCGGCCGCGCTGAACGAACTGCCCTGGCAGACCGTGGCGCTGCTGAGCGAAGGCAAAGAAGAGGATATGGCGCTGGCGCTGGCGCTGCTGCAGGCGGAGACGACGGCGCGCCGGGTACTGCTGAAGCGCACGGATCGCGAGGGCGACGCCGGGCTGTCGGGGCTGGCGCGCACGGCGCGGCTGGAGCAGCCGGAACGGGCGCTGACCTATATGGAGCTGCCGTCGGCCCAGCTGGCGCGTGCGCTGACGCTGTGCGCGGCCGGAGAGCTTGAGGAGGTCGTGCGTCTTGACGAGGCGGGGCAGCTGCAGGTGCAGCGTCTGCAGCGCTGTCACCTGCCGGCCGGCGAGCGGGCGGGGATCCGCGCCGACGCGACCTATGTGATCAGCGGCGGCAACGGCGCGCTGGGCCGGGTGGCCGCGGGCTATCTGGCGGAACAGGGGGCGACGCATCTGCTGCTGCTGTCGCGCAGCGGCGGGGCGGCGGCGCTGCCGCAGTGGGACGGGGTGCAGGTGCAGAGCCTGGCCTGCGACGTGGCGGATGCCGCCGACGTGGCGGCGGCCGGCGCCTGGCTGGCGGCGCAGGGATGGCCGGCGGTGGCCGGGGTGATCCACACCGCGGGCGTCCTGACGGACGGCACGCTGGCCAACCAGTCGGCCGAGAAGCTGGCGCAGGCGTGGGCGGTGAAAGTGCGGGGTGCGGAGCACCTGCATGACAGCCTGGCGCCGAGCGACTTCATGGTGCTGTACTCCTCGGCGGCCGCCACCTTCGGGTCGGCGGGGCAGGCGAGCTATGCGGCGGCCAACGCGGGGCTGGATGCGCTGGCGCAGCGCTGGTCGCAGGCCGGCGAGCGGGTGCTGTCCGTTCAGTGGGGCGCATGGTCGGAAGAGGGCATGGCGGTGCGGCATGATGCGGTGCGCCGTGCCGAAGCGGCCGGCTTCGGGGTGATCGGCAATGCGCTGGGCCGGGCGGTGCTTGACCGGCTGCTGGCGTCGGGGCAGGCGGGCACGCTGTGCGTGTCGCCGATCGACTGGGCGCGCACGGTGCTGGATATGCCGCTGGTGTCGCGCTTCAGACTGCAACGGCGGGAGCGAGCGGCCGTTGAGCGGACGGCGGTCCGTCCGGCTCAGGATCTGCTGGCGCTGGTGCGCCGGGCGGCGGCCGAGGCGGTCGGCAGGCCGGTGGCGGATGATGAGCCGCTGATGGCCAGCGGCCTGGATTCACTGAATGCCGTCATTCTATCTCAGACGCTTGGCAAGGCGCTGGGCGTGTCGCTGGGCAGCGTGTTCGCGCTCAACCATCCGAGCATCGCGGAGATGGCCGAGGCGCTGGCGGCGCAGGTCGCCGCCGGGGATGACGACGGGAAACCGGCGCAGGCGGCGACGCCGGCGACGGCCGTACGGCAGAGAACGGAAGAGCCGATCGCCATTATCGGCAGCGCCTGCCGGTTGCCGGGCGAGGTGTATTCTCCGGAGGAATTCTGGCAGATGCTGCTGGCCGGTACGAACTGCGTCAGCGATATCCCGGCGTCCCGCTTTGACATCGACGAGGTTTACGATCCGGACCCGAATGCCGTCGGGCGCAGCTACACGCGCCGGGGCGCCTTTATGAGTGAAGTGGAAAGCTTCGACTATGAGTTCTTCAACGTGCCGCTTGCCGAAGCGCGCGTGATGGATCCTCAACAGCGCCTCTTGCTGGAGGTGGCTTATGAGGCGTTTTACCACTCGGGATACGACCTCGATACGCTGCGTTCTCAATCGATTGGCGTTTTCGTTGGCCAGATGAACCACGACTGGGCGCACATGCACGGCGATAACTTCCTGACGGATCCCTATTTTGGCGCGGGCTCTTCGTCTTCTATCACCTCCAACCGCATGTCCTATCTGTTGGGTCTGACCGGGCCAAGCATGACGCTGGATACCGCCTGCTCGTCCTCCCTGGTGGCGGTAGATCTGGCGGTTGAGAAGCTGCGCAACGGCGTCTGTTCCGCCGCGCTGGTCGGCGGCGTGAATGTCATGCTGAGCCACCGTTCGTTTGTCGGCTGCAGCGCGTCAAAAATGCTGTCGCAGAAAGGCCGTTGCGCCACCTTTGATGAGGGCGCGGATGGCTATTGCCGCGGCGAGGGCGTTGGCGCAGTGGTGCTGAAGCGCCTCAGCGACGCGGAGGCCGACGGCGACGCCATTCTGGCGGTGATCCGTGGCACGGCGGTGAACCAGGACGGGCGCAGCGCTTCACTCACCGCGCCGAATGGCGGCGCGCAGGAAGCGGTTATCGAGCAGGCGCTGAAGGCGGCAGGGTTGCGCGGCCAGGATGTGGACTATATCGAATGCCACGGCACCGGCACGCCGCTGGGCGACCCGATCGAGGTGGGCGCCCTGAAGAACGTGCTGGGTCGCCATCGCAGCAAACCGGTGGTACTGGGGGCGGTGAAAACCAACATCGGTCACCTGGAAGGGGCCGCCGGGGTCATCGGCCTGATCAAGGCGGTGGAGGTATTGCGTCACCGTCAGGCGCCGGGCAACGTGCACTTCCGCACGCTGAACCCGAAAATCGATCTGGACGGTTTTGACGCCATCATACCAACCGCGCCGGTTCAGTTCGCCGACAAAGGCCCGCTGGTTGCCGGGGTTTCCTCGTTCGGCTTTGGCGGCACCAACGCGCACGTGGTGCTGGAATCCTACGATCGGCCTTCAGGCAAGACGCGCGCGCGCCAGGACGCCTGGCTGTTTACCGGCCAGGGGGCGTTGCAATCCGGCGCCGGCGCCGCGCTGCATGCGGCGAACCCGGTGTTCCGCGATGCGCTGGAACGCTACACCGAACAACTGACCGCGTGGGTGGACGCGCCGCTGCTGCAATGGCTGTTGGAGGCGAGCCCGGAACATTCGGCATGCCTGCAGGAGACGCAGTACCAACAACCGGCGCTGGTCGCGTTGCAGCTGGCGCAGGCGGCGATGTGGCAGGCGCGCGGTTTGGCGCCGTCGCAGGTGCTGGGGCATTCGATAGGCGAATTTGCGGCGGCGGTGGTCGCCGGGGTTATGGAGAGCGGGGATGCGCTGATGCTGGCGGCGCGACGCGGCCAGCTGATGGCCGACTGCGAACCGGGCGGCATGGCGGCGATACGCGACTCGGCGGATAACGTCCGCCGCGCGCTGCCGGCGGAGGTGGTCATCGCGGCGGAGAATGGCGAAGGCATGACGGTGGTGGCGGGGCCGCATGAGGCGCTGGCGGCGTTCGTGCAGCAGCGGTATGCGCATGAGCACACGCTGCTGGCGGTTTCGCACGCCTTCCACTCGCCGATGATGGCGGCGGCGGCGGTGGCGTTTGGCGCGGTGGTGGGCGCGGTGCCGTTGCGCGCACCGGCGGAGGAGGTGCGGTTTATCTCCACGCTGACGGGTGCCGCTGCGGCTGAGGCATTGCAGACGGCGGAATACTGGTGCGAGCAAATCACCCAGCCGGTGCGTTTCTTGCAGGCGGTGCAAACCCTGTTGGGGGAAGGCGGTGCGCCGGACGGCGTGTTTGAAATCGGGCCGGGCGCGACGTTGATCAACATGGCGAAGCGTATCGTGCCTGATGTGCGAACGCAGTGGGTTACCTCTAAAGATGAATCTTATTTCAATTAATACAGGGAGTTATTTGTGAGTAAACGATCGCCTTTATTTAAACATAAGCCATTGGCTTGGGCTAAGTCAGAAGTAAAACCTGCGACGCACACCGATACGCCGGCGGGGAAGGTGTCGGACCCGCTTTACACGATGGTCTGGGTTGACCAGGCACTGCCAGAAAAGGGAGAGGCTAACCCAGGCCCCCACTTGCTGCTGTCACGGCATGCGGTGCCGGCGAATCTGCCGGCGGGATGGGTCGGTATGGTTGCCGTTGGGGCGGAGGGGGTAGGCGCCGTGCTCGATGAACAAGCCTGGCAAACGGTGGCGGTATTGAGCGAAGGGGAAGAGGAGGATGTCGCGCAGGCCTTGGCCGTGTTGCAGGCAAAACCGGTACCGCGTTTAGTCCTGTTGAAACGAACCGGCGCACTGGGTGATGCGGGCTTAAGCGGGTTGGTTCGCACTGCACGGCAAGAGCAACCGGAGCGAGTGTTGCGATATATCGAGTGCTTGCCGGAACAATTGGCGCAGGCGCTGTCATTGTGTCTTCGCGGGGATAGCGAGGAAGAATGCCGCCTGAGCGATTCAGGCGGCGTACAGTCGCCGCGGCTACAGCGTTATCAAGCGCAGAATAGCGACAGCACGGGAATTCGTGCGGGCGCAACCTATGTCCTCAGCGGTGGTATGGGAGCGCTGGGACAAGTCGTCGCCGGCTATCTGGCGACACAGGGGGCGACGCATGTGCTGCTGTTGTCGCGAACCGCTTATTCTCCGGCAGATTTACCGACGCTGGGGGGCAATGTTGCGGTTGCCAGCCTGACGTGTGACGTGGCGGACCGTCAGCAGGTGGAGACGATCCCCGCCTGGCTGCAGGCGCAGGGGTGGCCGGCAGTCGCAGGCGTGATTCATATCGCGGGCCTGTTAACCGATGGCACATTGCTTAAGCAGACGCCGTCGATGCTGGCTCACGCGCGGGCTGTGAAAGTGAACGGCGCGAAATATCTGCATGACATTCTGGCGCCAAACGATTTTATGGTGCTGTATTCCTCCGCCGCCGCAGCGTTCGGCTCCGTTGGGCAGGCGAGCTATGCGGCGGCCAATAGCGGCCTCGACGCTTTAGCGGAGCATTGGTCGCAGGCCGGCGAAAAAGCCCTTTCCATTCAGTGGGGAGCCTGGTCTGAAAACGGCATGGCGGTGCGACATGATGCGGTGCGCCGCGCGGAAAGCGCCGGCTTTGGTGCCATCAGCAATGCGCTGGGTTGTGAAATGCTCGGCAAGCTTTTGTCGTCAGGCAGCGCCGGCACCTTCCTGGTTTCGCCGATAGAGTGGGCGCGTGTCAAACTAGCAAGCCCATTGTTCGACACGTTGAAACCGCGCCCGAGCGCCTCCCCGATGGAGGAGGTCCAGGACATTCGCCAGATGATACGCGAGGCCGTTTGGGAAACGGTCGGGGAATCGGTCGATGACGATGTCGCTTTACTGGAGAATGGTCTGGACTCGCTGGGGAGCATGTCTTTGCGCAATCGGATCGCGTCCTCTTTGAAAATGGGGCTGCCGGCGACTTTCGCGCTTGAAAACCCAGATATCAACGCCATGGTGCGCTATGTCATGGCGCAAAAACCGGTAATTGGCGCCGCTTTGTCCAAGGCGCAACCAGAGCGCGCCGTCTCATCGTTGCCGGTGCTGGTCATCGGGGCCGGCGTCGGCGGATTGGGCTTTGCGCGGCAGCTGGAGAAAAATGGCCTCTCCGTTTTGGTGCTCGAGAAGAACGACTGGGCGGGCGGCGTCTGGAAAAACCTGGCGAATGATGATTCGAAGCTGCAAATAGACTCCCCTGCGTATGACTTCGACAGCAACCATTTGCCATTAATCGGCGATCATCGGTGGAATAAAGGATTTCCTGGCCGGGCCGAGATCCTTGAAGGGGCGGGGACGGTCGCAAAAACATTAAAAGGGGACGTTCTCTTCGGCTGCGAAGTGCAGCGCGTAGAAAAGAAAGGCGATAACGAATACCTCGCCACTTATCTGAAAGACGGGCAATCGCACGATGTACTGGTGTCTGGGGTTGCGGCGATGACGGGAGGGTTGCACCGCCCGGTGCAGCATCGTTTCCCTGACGAAGAGCGTTTTAGCGGACACATCGGGCAGGGGATCGGCAACGATACGGCGGTCACGGCCTTTAACGGGGCTTCTGTGGTGATTGTTGGACACGGGGCATTCGCTATAGAAAATATGCGCACGGCCCTGGAAAATGGCGCGAAGCACGTCACATTGTTATGCCGTCGTCGCAATCTCGTCCTGTCGACGTTTTGCAATTGGCTGCTCAATTCCAGCAACGGCGTGATGCCGGTTGCCGACGTCGTCGAGATCATGCGTCCCTTTTACCAGGCATGCGGCATCGATATAGAAACGTTACCGTCCATTAGCCGCGACAAAAACGGCGATTTGTTGCTTGATCAAACCACGGTTCCGCCGGGCTCCGATCTGTTCTTCCTCGCCCAAATGCTTGGAAAACTCACCATCGTCGAGGATGAAGTCGACAGGATGACCGGCCATGGCCTCATTACTCGGAAGGGGAAAGAGATTGAGGCGGATGTGTTCCTGAAGTGTTTGGGATCGGATACCGACACATCCTTATTGCCGGGCATATTTGGCCAGGACATGACGGTGAAAGGCCTTTGGATAAACGGCGATCCCAACCTCTTCACTTACAATGACGGGGCGCAGGTGCCGAGGAAAGTGCGCACTTTGCTTTGTTCCAGCTATGCGTTCTTCGTACAGGCGTTTGCAAGCGCCTATGTTCATTTCCGACAAAATCCGTCGGCATTCGACAATTCTTTATCGCGCATCATGACGGAGTCCCAAAAAACAACCAATGCCGAACGCATTTTTATGGAGCTGTGGGACTTCATTGAACCGGCTAAGAAAACGGTGGCGGCGCGTACCGCCGAGCTTTATCCCTTCGATCGCTTCCTGGTTGAACGTGAAAATGAATGGCGAAACTATGCCCAACTGCTGGGCGCGACAGAAGAGAATATGACGGCGCTTTGGCAATTGCTGGAGCCCGCCATGTCGCTCTTGCACCGCCGGAATCCCGCAGCGCCGGTAGAGAAACGTTACACCCATGAGCGATTCGGAGCGATGTCCGTATATGTGCCGCGCCGCCGTCGGGTGCTGTTCTTGTCCGGTCAGGGAACGAATGCCCGGTTAGCGAAATCGTTGCTTGAGCGCACGGGCTGGAGCGCCCGCACGGATCTTGAATTCGTCATACCGGATGCGCCTTATGAAATGCCGGCATTTACCAACGAAATTCAGCTGCAGCAAATTGGCTTAACGCAGCTTGTCGAGAGCGGGGTGTATGACACGCAGGGGAAATACAAAGAGTGGAAAGCGGGGTTCGAGCGACTGTGGGAAGAGTTCCATGGTAGTGAGCCCCAGGCGATATCCGCGCAAGAACGTGACATATGGCGTTCAACGCTGACTTACGTCAAAGAGCTGGCGCAGCATTACGGTCCTTTTGAAGGCATTGCCGGATTCTGCGAAGGGGCCGCCGTGGCGTCCGTTGCGCTCCACCTCCAGCATCTGGGCGAAGAGCTGGGCTTGCAGGACATTAAGTTCTTTATTGCGATGTCGCCTTGGCGCTCGCCGATTCATGAGCGCGAGGGGGTATTCGACAAGGTGGGCGGATTGCCGCTGCCGATGCTACAGATTGTCGGCGATAACGATATGCCGGTATTTCTTGCTGAAGCGCCGCATTTCAAACGTGCCTATGAAGGCGCGATGGAATATCGGCATACAGGACAGCATGTGTATCCGCCGTTGACTACGGCATTGGCGCAAAAGTTGAATCAGTTGATTATGCAAAGCGAGCAGTAGCCGTGAAATGGCCCTCTCCAGGATGCGGTACATTTGGAGGGGGTCTTTTAAAAGGGGGGTATATGAAAGTTTACGCAATCTCCGATCTCCATATCGACTTTGATGGCAATGCCAAGTGGTTCTTTAATGCATTTGATGCCGATTATACTGACGATGTGTTGCTTGTGGCGGGCGATGTAAGTGACGAGTTGAACAGGCTTGAGCAGTGTTTTACCTTTCTTGCCCGCCGTTTCAAAAAGGTGCTCTTCGTGCCGGGCAATCATGAGCTTTGGGTTATTCGCGATAGCATGCCCACATCGATCAGAAAGTTTGAGCAGATTTGCCAGCTTACTGAGCGGTGCGGCGTTTCCATGGATGTCTATCACCATGGCAGCGTATCAATCGTGCCTTTGCTCAGTTGGTATGATTTTTCCTTTTCTTCACCTACTGAGAAATTGCTCGGCAGTTGGATGGATTTTCATGCATGCAAGTGGCCTGATAATTGGGATTTGCAGCACGTGACGAATTTTTTTCTTGATAAAAACATCTCGCGACTCAATACAAGAAATGATGTTGTCATTTCTTTTTCGCATTTTCTACCAACATCAAAACTGTTACCGAACTTTGTTCCTGAGGCGTTCAAATATATCTTCCCGGTATTAGGATCTGAAAAACTGGCGGAGCAGATCTCTATTCTTCAGCCCGATACCCATGTTTACGGCCACAGTCATATTTCCCGTAGCCTCAGAGTCGATGATATTGACTATGTGAACAATGCGTTAGGGTATCCAAAAGAAAGGGGTCTTGGATGTAATGGTTTGTATTGTCTATATAATTCGGAAGCTGTTGGCCGTAGGGAAGCCAGCTGATGTCGGGGGAGAATGCAGGGAGTGGTTTGAAAAGGACAGTGAGATTGCATGCTATTGTGGTAGTGTTACGAACAGGTTTATATTCTGCGCGCATCTTCCTGAGCAAGCAGAGCATTATGATATGGTTGGCGAGAGAGTCTCCGATACTAAAGAAGGAAATGAAGTATGTTGGGAAGTAGTAAAGACGTTGAGGGCGCTTGGTTTGCCGATCCGGCGAAAGGGAAAATACCGGTTCAACTTTCTGATATAATAAACGACGTATTATTGCCTGCTGGAATTCGCATATCGGAACCCCGACGAGAAGCTGAGAGCAGCGAATATGGCGCCTGTCAGTTTGAGGTGGAAGGCAAGCGAGCATTATTCCGCGTCGCCAATACGACCCCAACTAAACTCGGGCAATTTGTTACTATGTGGAAAAGACCGCATGTGCAAGACGAGATTATGCCCATCGATTTTGACGATGGCATTGAGTTCGTATTGGTGAGCGTTTTTGATCATACCCATAGAGGGCTTTTTATATTCAACAGACATGCACTGGCGAAAAAAGGGGTCATGTCGGTTAAGGGAAAGGAGGGGAAAAGAGCTATCCGTGTTTATGCTCCTTGGGTTAAACCCATTGTGAAACAGGCTATTACAACTCAAAAATGGCAATTGCAGCACTTTGTTTCTGCAACTGATGGCGAGGTGAATGTCAACAAAATCAAGGCGCTGTTAACAATAGATAGCCTTTTCTAGTTCTATTTGTGGGTAAGGCATGCGGATTATCGATGTATACCCACTTATCCAACGTATTTGACCCGAAAACCGTGCCTGATGCGTTTCACTTCCTTTGCCTGGTTGAGGGTAAACTTATGAGCATGGGTGAATGCCCCCTGTGTCAAACACAAAGTAGAGGGGGATAGATGAACAAACTCGCCGGGTATGAATTTTGATGACATTAAGTTTAATAATAAACAATGAATTATTTTCTTATCGTACGTTCTTTCCCAATTGTTCATCAACCCCCGAATAGGTTTCCAACTACGGCGTCATCATCCGGTAAGACATGCCGGCGTTATGTGGTGAATTGATTTCGTCGTTCGAGTAATCGAGTGAATATTGGTTAATGTTATGATTTTTAATCATAGTATTTTTATTTAATATAATATTGAAATTGGTGGAATACATGGCATTTAGAAAAACATGAGCACCTTCCCAATAACGACAAATTTTCTAATCAAGACTATTGATAAATCGACATCTATGGGTTAATGGTTTTGGGCTTTACATAAGTTTACACTAGTCCGTTGCATCCTCAAAAGGAGTTGCATATGAAAGTTCTAGATCCTTCCATGTTGGATTTCGTCTCTGGTGGCCAGGGCAATAATGGCGGCGATCGTGTTGATAATGGTGGAAGAACGAATAGCAGTTCAAAAAACGATGGAAGTAAATCCGGCGGATTCTATGGGAAATATACCTCGCCTGACTGCGTTAATGGCATAATCGCTGGCAGCCTGAAAGGCCCTGCAGGACTAGCGATAGGTGCTCTCGCCGGCGGCTGCTTCAAAGACAGCAAAAGTGGCGGCGGTAACGTTGGCATGGGTAAGGGAGGCAATAAAAGCGATGCCGGAAGCTGCAGCGGGAAACATGGATCTGGCGGTTGTAGCTGGTAATTGGAGATAATTTCAAGCATAGGCAAGACCTTGCCTATGCTTGGTGATTACGGTGATAAATATGAACATTATCTTTCGTTCTTTTAGCACGATGGCAGGTATTATTGTTGCTGCATCGTTGCTTAGCGGCGCGGGAGTAGCATTTACGACATTTTATGCGGCGCCTAAAAATCTTTCTGTTTTTGTAATAACAATTATCTTTGTACTTGCGATTGTGAAACTTTTTGATATGGCTATCAAGTTTTGCTTTCCTGATGCATCAAAAAAGAAATAACGCTTAGCGTATTGTTTTCATGGTAATTATCTTCCTCATCCATATTTGCTGATGAATATGGATGAGGATAACTAGATTAATCGAATTAACCTATCGACAGAAGCAATCGTTGTTTCACGGCGCGCTATGATTACCCTTGTGATATTGATTGCCTGATTCACCACTTCTTCACCCTTCTTATCTGGCGTACTGGCAGCCAAAACGTCTGCGTTCAAGTGCCGGTAGGGTGAGGCCGTAAGATCGAATAATCGAACTCGTTCGATGGAGAGTCCATACCTCAGAAAGCAAAAAACCCGCCATAGGCGGGTTCTTCTAAATATGGTGCCCGGACTCGGAATCGAACCAAGGACACGGGGATTTTCAATCCCCTGCTCTACCGACTGAGCTATCCGGGCAACGGGGCGCATTAAACCGTATTGGCCGGATGGCGTCAATCGCTTTCTGTCACAAAGCCGATCGGTTGCTCTATTTTCAGTCAATGGCGTCGGCCGGCGGTAGGGGGCGCGGCGGCCGCGGGTAATAGATATGCATAAAAGCTGTTTATTTATACCATTTTGATTTCATTGACTTTAATTTTTATCATATAAATAACAATGGGTTATGTGTCATTGGCGATGATTTTAAGCGGCATGATTGTTACTTGAACCTCATAAAAAAACGTGCAATCATTGCGCAAATTTTTAGCACCCGCCTCCCTGAACGGTGTTTCCGCTCCTTTATGTCAGAGGGTTACCGGCATGACTGGTTTTGTTGTACAAGCGCCGTCGCGCACCAGACATCTGATGATGCCATTCTTTCACCGTTGCCTCTGCCGAACGCAGTACACCCGAAGCCCCTTGCTTACCATGCGGTAAGGCTACCCGATGCTCGCCGTTAGGCATTATTAAAAATAGAGCTGCGGCTCTGATTTTACTGATGTCTATTGGACGCTGCCGATACCAGTCCCGATAGTTGCCTGATTGCCTTGCGATCATAAGCCGGTCACGCAGGCATTTTATGCTGCCCCGCCGGACATCACTTTGCCGGGATAACCTTTGTTATCTCATCACCGTGCCAGTGGCACAGCCTCATCCTTCACAGTTTGAGAGTTAGCACTATGAAAGAATTGAAAATAGCAACAAGCGCCAGCCTGGTCGCCACCATTGAAACCCTGCGTCAGATCGTGCGGATAGAGCAGACTGACTATACCGACGTGGCGGCGGCGGTGGTGTCGGTGGCCGATGTGAACGCCGGCATTCTGGCGCAGCTGAAGGCCACCGGTTTCGGCATCCCGACCTTTGTTGCTGTTGAAGGGGATGAGCATCTTTCCCCGGATTATCTGCCGTTTATCAGCGGCGTATTTGCGCTGTTGGCCGGCGCCAGCAAGCCGTTTTACATGGCGCAGCTGGAAGCCGCCGCCGAAGCCTACGAGCAGGCGCTGCTGCCGCCGTTCTTCAAAACGCTGAAGACCTACGTGGAGATGGAGAATTCCACCTTTGCCTGTCCGGGGCATCAGGGCGGCGAGTTTTTCCGCAAACACCCGGCGGGCCGGAAGTTCTTCGAATTTTACGGCGAAACCATTTTCCGTTCCGACATGTGCAACGCCGACGTCAAGCTGGGCGATCTGTTGATCCACGAAGGTTCGGCCAAGGATGCGCAAAAGCATGCGGCGCGGGTGTTCAATGCCGATAAAACCTATTTCGTGCTCAACGGCACCTCCGCCTCCAACAAGGTGGTGACCAACGCGCTGCTGACCCGCGGCGATCTGGTGCTGTTCGATCGCAACAACCATAAGTCCAACCACCACGGCGCGCTGATCCAGGCCGGGGCGACGCCGGTCTATCTGGAAACCGCGCGCAACCCGTTCGGCTTTATCGGCGGCGTGGATTCGCGCTGCTTTGACGAAGCTTACCTGCGCGAGCAGATCCGCGCAGTGGCGCCGGAGAAGGCCAACGCCCAGCGGCCGTTCCGGTTGGCGATCATCCAGCTCGGCACCTATGACGGCACCATTTACAATGCGCGTCAGGTGATCGACACCATTGGCCACCTGTGCGATTACATCCTGTTCGACTCCGCCTGGGTGGGTTACGAAGGCTTTATCCCGATGCTGAAAGAGTGCTCGCCGCTGTTGCTGGAGCTGGACGAACACGATCCGGGCATCTTCGTTACCCAGTCGGTGCACAAACAGCAGGCCGGTTTCTCGCAGACCTCGCAGATCCACAAGAAAGACGACCACATCAAGGGGCAGAAGCGCCACTGCAACCATAAGCACCTGAACAACGCCTTTATGCTGCACGCATCTACCAGCCCGTTCTATCCGCTGTTCGCCGCGCTGGACGTCAACGCCAAGATGCACGCCGGCGCCGCCGGCCGCCGCATGTGGATGGACTGCGTGAAGCTCGGCATAGAAACGCGCAAGCAGCTGCTGATGCGCTGCTCGCAGCTGAAGCCCTTTATCCCGCTGCAGGTGGCGGGCAAAGACTGGCAGGACTACGAGACCGACGTCATCGCCAACGACGCCCGCTTCTTCAACTTTGTGCCGGGTGAAAAATGGCACGGCTTTGAAGGCTATGCGCAGGATCAGTATCTGGTCGACCCGTGCAAGCTGCTGCTGACTACGCCGGGTATTGACGCCGCTACCGGCCAATATACCGAGTTCGGCGTGCCGGCCACCATTCTGGCCAACTTCCTGCGCGAGAACGGCATCGTGCCGGAGAAGTGCGACCTGAACTCGATCCTGTTCCTGCTGACCCCGGCGGAGAACCCGGCCAAGATGGAACAGCTGGTGGAGATGCTGGTGCAGTTCGAACGCTATGTGGCAGAAGACGCGCCGCTGAGCCAGGTGTTGCCGACGGTGTACCGCAAAAACGAGCAGCGTTACCGCGGCTACAGCATCCGCCGGCTGTGTCAGGAGATGCACGACCTGTACGTCAGCTTCGACGTCAAGCAGCTGCAGAAAGAGATGTTCCGTCAGGATCACTTCCCGCCGGTGGTGATGAACCCGCAGGACGCCAACGTCGAGTTTATTCGCGACAACGTGGAGCTGGTACCGATCGGCCAGGCGGAAGGGCGCATTGCGGCGGAGGGCGCGCTGCCGTACCCGCCGGGCGTGCTGTGCGTGGTGCCGGGCGAAGTGTGGGGCGGGGCGGTGCAGCGCTACTTCCTGGCGCTGGAAGAGGGCATCAACCGCCTGCCGGGCTTCTCGCCGGAGCTGCAGGGGGTGTACATCGAGAAAAAGGATCACGGCTGGAAGCGCATCTTCGGCTATATGATCAAGCAATAACCGCGCCTCGGGCCGCTCTGCCGCAACTAAGAGCGGCCCGTTTCCCGCAGGCGCCGCCACAGCGTGGTGCGGCTGATGCCGAGGTACCGCGCGGTCGCGGCGCGATCGCCATTAAATTGCGCCAGGGCAGCCTGAACGTCTGATACCACGGGCGCAGGCGGCTCGGGCGCCAGCCCGGCGCAAACCAGCTCCGGCAGCCAGCCGCAGAGCTTCTGTTCACTTAATGCCTCTGAGGGTTCGGCGCTTAAAAACAGCGCCAGCCGCTGCATCATATTGCGCAATTCGCGAATATTCCCGGGCCAGCTGTAGCCCTGCAACCGTTGCCGGCAGGAAAAAATGCCCTGCATCCAGGCGGCGGTAAATGGCACGTTCAGCTCCGCCAGCGCCTGTTTCAGATACCACTGGGCCAGCTCCATCACATCCTGCTCTCGCTCACGCAGCGCGGGCAGGCTCAGGCGCAACGTATTGAGCCGATAAAACAGATCGGGGCGAAACTCGCTGCGGTTCACGGCGCTTTCCAGGCTGCAGTGGGTGGCGCTGATAATGCGCACCTTCACCGGAATAGGGCGCTGTCCGCCAACCCGGGTGATTTCTTTTTCTTCCAGCACGCGCAGCAAGCGGCTCTGCAGGGGCAGCGGCATTTCACCGATCTCATCGAGAAACAGCGTCCCCCCGTCGGCGGTTTCAAACAGGCCGGCGCGCCCTCCGCGACGGGAGCCGGTAAACGCCCCCTCTTCATAACCGAATAGCTCCGCTTCCAGCAGCGATTCGGCGATGGCGCCGCAGTTGATAGCGACGAACGGAGCCGCCGCATGGCGGGAAAAGAATTCCTGGTGAATGGCCTGTGCGGCCAACTCTTTACCGGTGCCGGTTTCCCCCTGGATGAGCACTGCGGCGGATGAGCGGCCATAAAGCGCAATCGTGCGGCGAAGCTTCTCCATCATCGGCGAATCGCCACGCAGATGGTTTATCCCATAACGCGCGCGCAGGGTTTCGCGGCCGGAGGGGGGCTTGCGCGCTTGGGCGGCGCCTTGCAGGGAACGCGTCCTGCCCAGCGCTTCGTGAAAGGCCTGGCGCACCGTGGAGGTCGAATAGATGAGCACGCCGGCAAGCGCCGCTTCCTGAGCCAGATCGGTAATCAGCCCGGCGCCGACCACCGCCTGAACGCCTTTCGCTTTTAATTCATTGAGCTGTTCACGCGCTTCCTCTTTGGTGACGTAGCAGCGCTGTTCCAGCTGCAAATCAAATGCGTGCTGAAATTCCAGCAGCTCCGGCAGCGTTTTTTTATAGGTAATGATGCCGATTGACGAAGCCATGCGACGCGCCTTGGCCAAGGCTTGAACGATGTCAAAGCCGCCCGGTTTGATCAGCACCACCGGCACCGAAAGGCGGCTTTTCAAATAAGCGCCGTTGGAGCCGGCGGCAATGATGACGTCGCAGCGCTCGCTGAGCAATTTTTGGCGGATATGCTGCACGGCTTTTTCAAAGCCCAGCTGAATGGGGGTGATGCTCGCCAGGCTGTCGAATTCCAGGCTGATGTCCCGCAGCAGGTCAAACAGGCGCGTGACGGAGACGATCCAGATGGCGGGCTTGTCGCCGGCGCCGTCCGGCAGAGCGGAAGAGTAAGCCATAGGATCAGTACGCATGTGGAAACATACCTATGGTTGTAGGCGCGTTTCACGCATGTTTCAAGCCAAGGGCGTGAAACGTTTCATGAAACGTTAACCGGCGCGCATTTTTTGAGAAGGCGGCCCGGTTCAGCGATGAAATTTTATTATCCAATTGATTAATATTGATTTTTATTCGGCATCGATTTTAGGCCAGGGTTGGCACGCCCCTTGCCTTATTGCCGATACCTGAAAATAACAGCTGTCTGCAAGAGGATAAGCCTATGTCATCCCCCTCTCCGGGCCAGGCCTTTCGTGCCGCATTAAGTAAAGAAAGCCCGTTGCAAATTGTCGGCACCATCAATGCAAACCATGCGCTGCTGGCGCAACGCGCCGGTTTTCAAGCCATCTATCTTTCCGGCGGCGGCGTGGCGGCCGGTTCCCTGGGGTTGCCCGATTTAGGCATCTCCACGCTTGATGATGTGCTGACCGACGTGCGGCGGATCACCGACGTTTGCCCGCTGCCGCTGCTGGTGGACGCGGACATTGGATTCGGCGCTTCGGCCTTTAACGTGGCGCGCACCGTGAAGGCTATCGGCAAAGCCGGCGCGGCGGCGCTGCATATCGAAGATCAGGTCGGCGCCAAGCGCTGCGGGCACCGGCCAAATAAGGCCATTGTGTCTACGGCGGAGATGGTCGATCGCATCAAGGCGGCGGTGGATGCCCGCACCGATGCCAATTTTGCCATCATGGCGCGCACCGATGCGCTGGCCGTGGAAGGGATTGAGGCGGCGCTCGATCGCGCCCGTGCCTACATCGAGGCCGGGGCGGATATGCTGTTCCCCGAGGCGGTGACCGAGCTGGATATTTATCGTCGATTCGCCGGCGCGGTGGAGGTGCCCATTTTGGCCAATATCACCGAGTTCGGCGCGACGCCGCTGTTTACGACTGAAGAATTGAAAAGCGCGCAGGTGGCGATGGCGCTCTATCCTTTATCTGCCTTCCGCGCCATGAATCGTGCGGCGGAAAATGTTTATCAGGTTCTGCGCCGGGAAGGCACGCAAAAAAACGTCATCGACCAAATGCAAACTCGCCACGAGCTTTACGAGAGCATTGGTTACTACCAGTTCGAAGAGAAATTGGATGCCTTATTTGCCCGCGAACGCGGCGAATAAGGTCTTCTTCGCCAATATCACAGAGAGGCTGACATGACAGATACGACGCCCCAACAGACACCGTCAGGCAATAAGCCGAAAAAATCCGTTGCCCTATCTGGCGTGGTCGCGGGCAATACCGCGCTCTGTACCGTGGGCAGAAACGGCAACGATTTGCACTACCGCGGCTATGACATTCTCGAGCTGGCGCAGTATTGTGAATTTGAAGAGGTGGCCTATTTGCTGATCCACGGCAAACTGCCCACCCGCCAGGAGCTGGACGCTTACAAGGTCAAACTCAAAGCGCTGCGCGACGTGCCGATGAACGTCAAAACGGTGTTGGAAGCGCTGCCCGCCGCCTCGCACCCCATGGACGTCATGCGTACCGGCGTATCCGCACTGGGCTGCGTTTTGCCGGAGAAAGACGCCCATGGCGCCCCGGGCGCCCGCGATATTGCCGACAAACTTCTGGCCTCGCTCGGCTCGATGCTGCTGTACTGGTATCACTATAGCCACAACGGCAAACGCATTGAGACGGAAACGGATGACGACTCCATCGGCGGCCATTTCCTCCATTTGCTGCATGGCGGCAAGCCCACGGAAAGCTGGGAAAAGGCGATGCACGCCTCGCTGGTGCTCTACGCCGAACATGAGTTCAACGCTTCGACCTTTACCGGCCGGGTTATCGCCGGCACCGGTTCGGACATTTATTCGGCGATTGCCGGCGCCATCGGCGCGCTGCGCGGCCCTAAACACGGCGGCGCCAATGAAGTCTCTCTGGAAATCCAGCAGCGTTATGAAACGCCGGAAGAGGCGGAGACCGACATCCGCAAACGCATCGAAAACAAAGAGGTGATCATCGGTTTTGGCCACCCGGTGTATACCATCGCCGATCCCCGCCATCAGGTCATCAAACGCATTGCACATCAGCTGGCGCAAGAAGCCGGGCAGCCGAAGCTGTTCAATATCGCCGACCGATTGGAAAGCGTGCTGTGGGAAACCAAAAAAATGTTCCCTAACCTCGATTGGTTCTCGGCGGTTTCTTACAACATGATGGGCGTGCCCGCTGAAATGTTCACGCCGCTGTTTGTCATCGCCCGCGTTACCGGTTGGTCGGCGCATATTATTGAGCAGCGCCTCGACAACAAGATTATCCGGCCGGCGGCGGCCTATATCGGCCCGCAGGAGCGCGCTTTTATGCCCGTCGATCGGCGTCAATGAACCGGTGGCCGCATGGCGCCGCATTTGCCAATAATCATAAAACAGGAAGATAGCCCTATGTCCGCCTCCGTGCTCAATATCCGTCCGGACTTCGACCGTGAAATGGTCGATATTGTTGATTATGTTATGCATTTCGAGATTTCATCCACGCTGGCGTATGAAACCGCGCACTATTGCTTTCTCGATACGCTGGGGTGCGGCCTGGAAGCGCTGCAATATCCGGCCTGCCGGAAGCTGCTCGGGCCAATAGTGCCGGGCACCCAGGTGCCCCACGGCGCACGCGTGCCGGGAACGCAGTTTCAGCTCGATCCGGTGCAGGCGGCCTTCAATATTGGCACCATGATCCGCTGGCTCGATTTTAACGATACCTGGCTGGCGGCCGAGTGGGGGCACCCTTCGGATAACCTGGGCGGGATCCTAGCGGTGGCGGACTGGCTGTCGCGCAATGCGGTGGCCGGTGGGAAAGAGCCTCTGACGATCGGGCAGGTGCTTGGCGGCATGATCAAGGCTCATGAAATTCAGGGCTGCATTGCGCTGGAAAACTCCTTTAACCGCGTTGGCCTGGATCACGTTTTGCTGGTGAAGGTTGCCTCCACGGCGGTGGTGGCAGAGATGCTGGGGCTGTCCCGCGACGAAATCCTCAACGCCGTCTCGCTGGCCTGGGTGGATGGCCAGGCGCTGCGCACCTATCGCCATTCCCCCAATACCGGCACGCGCAAGTCCTGGGCCGCCGGCGACGCCACCGCGCGCGCGGTGCGGCTGGCGCTGATGGCGCAAACGGGTGAGATGGGCTATCCCTCGGCGCTCAGCGCCAAGACCTGGGGATTTTACGACGTGCTGTTCAACGGCGAACCGCTGCGTTTTCAGCGCCCCTATGGCTCTTACGTGATGGAAAACGTGCTGTTCAAGATAGCCTTCCCGGCGGAGTTCCATGCCCAGACGGCGGTGGAGGCCGCAATGACGCTGCATCAACGGATGTTGGCGGCAGGCAAAAGCGCAGCGGATATCAGCAAAGTGAGCATTCGCACTCATGAAGCCTGCATCCGCATTATCGATAAGCAGGGGCCGCTGGATAACCCGGCGGATCGCGATCACTGCATTCAGTATATGGTGGCCATCGCGCTGCTGTTCGGGCGCCTGACCGCCGCCGATTACGAAGACAATGTGGCACAGGACCAACGTATCGACAGCCTGCGCGCCAGGATCGGTTGCGTGGAAGATCCCGCTTTCACCGCCGCGTACCACGATCCCGAGAAGCGTTCTATCGCTAACGCCATTACGTTGGAATTTAGCGACGGCAGCCGCTTCGATGAAGTCGAGGTGCAATACCCGATTGGGCACGCCCGCCGCCGCCAGGACGGTATCCCGCTGCTGATTGAAAAATTCACCACTAACCTGGGGCGCCAGTTCCCGCTGCGGCAGCAGCAGCGGATTTTGGCCATCTCTTTGGATCGGCAGCAGTTAGAGCAGATGCCGGTGCATGAGTATCTCGATCTGTACGTGATTTAAATACCGCATCCGTAGTGATAAGCCGAAAAAAGGGCCGGTTTTTATGCCGGCCCTGATTATTTCCCGCCTGGAGCGCATTACCTTCTGCGGTAGCTCTTCTGCGCGTTGTTCACCTTCACCAGATAACGGCGCGATTCGGCGGCCGGGTGCTTGGTGGTCAGCGTTTGGTAGACATCGCCCGGCTGCATGCCGTTGATGATGGTTACCGCGCGCGTCCGATCGCTGGAGAACACCCGCAGCACGCTGCCGGCGCCGCCGTTGTAGGCGGTGATCACCGCATAGCGCCGCGAGGTTGGGTTCTGAATGCCGCCCAGGTAGTTGTTCTGCAGAATAGCCAGATAGGCGGTGCCGGTGTCGATGTTGTTTTCCGGATCGAACAGGTAGCTGCGGCTCGGTTTGCCCCATTTGCCGCGCATCTGGAACACGTCCTTGCCGGCGGTGTGCTGCACCACCTGCATCAGGCCCAAGGCGTCGGAACCGCTTACCGCATACGGGTTGAAGCTGGATTCGGTCTGCATGATAGCCAGGATCAACGACTCTTCTATGCCGTATTTCTCCGAGGCTTTGCGCACCATCGGCAGGTATTTATGCGCACGCTTGTCCAGGTGGTTCGGCACCAGCTGGATGGTGACCGAGTAGATCACATGCAGGCCGGAGGTGCGCTTCTGCAGCCTGGTTTGCAGCAGATAATCGGCGAAGTGCGCCGCACGCCATTCCCAGCGGATTGGCGCACCCTTGTTATCCAGCACCTGGCCATAGAGGAACGGCTCTTTACTGATCTGGATGTCGTTGACGTCGGAGTAGAGGTCGATAGAGCCCGGATCGTCACCCATCAGCAAGGTGCTGATGATCGCCTGGCGCAGGTGCGCGGCCGGATCGGTGGTGGCTATGGTCTCGATGGTAATGGCGCCGGAATCAAAGTTGATGTGGCTGCGGGTCTGATATTGGTCGGTATATTTGACGTAATCTTTCGGCCCGGCGATCAGAACTTCGTTCAGACCCCAGATATTCTCGATGTTGTGGGCGAATTGGCCCATCAGAATGTCGAAGCCGTTGGTGTCTTTGACCCAGGCTTCGTTGACTTCATCACTTTTTTTGCCGGAACAGGAAATCAGCAAAGGCGCAATCACGAGCAAAGCTAAAATTTTCTTCATCTTAAAGCCGTATACGAGAAGAATTATAAGAGTATTGAAGAGGGCCAGCGCCTGGCCCCAACCACGTTATTCGCTGGGCGGCGTATAGCCTTCGATGTGCACGTCGTGCCCTTCGAACAGGAATTTGATCATCTCTTGTTCCAGCAGTTTGCGGTCATCAACGTTCATCATGTTCAACTTTTTCTCGTTGATCAGCATGGTCTGCTTTTTCATCCACTCACTCCAGGCCTCTTTGGAGATTTCGTTGTAGATGCGTTTGCCGACGTCGCCCGGATAAAGCTGGAAATCCTGCCCTTCGGCGTCGCGCTGCAGGAAGGTACAAAAAATGGTGCGGCTCATGCTAATTCCTCATCAATGGCGTTATCGCCATATAAATTTTGTTGGCGTGGAGACTGCTTCGCCAACTGTTGCAACAGGCGATCAACCGGCGCTGCCAGCCCGACCGACGGCGGCTGCGCTAAGTTATACCAGAGACCGGCGCCCTCATCCATGGCGCCGCCCGCCGCGCTGATTTCCAGCCACATCGGCACGATGTCGAGATGGAAATGGCTGAATGTATGGCGAAATGCGGTCAGCTGTTCCAGGTGCTGGCCTTTCAGACCGCGTTGTTGCAGCCAGAGTTCCAAACCCTCGCGTTCGCTGAACTGCGGGAAGCAGAACAGGCCGCCCCATAGGCCTACCGCCGGCCGCTGTTCCAGCCACGCGCGATCGCCATGCTGCAGCAGCAAGAAGTAGGCGGTTTTTTCCGGCAGGGTTTGCTTCGGCTTCTTGCCGGGGTATTTGGCCCAGCTGTGGTTGGCGTAGGCGATGCAGCCGACGTTGAGCGGGCAGAGCTCGCACTTGGGTTTGGAGCGGGTGCATACCATGGCGCCCAGATCCATCATCGCCTGGTTGAACGGGCCGACGCCCTGCGCCGGGGTGACGTCTTCGCTGATCTTCCACAGCCGGTTCTCGACGTCTTTTTTGCCCGGCCAGCCTTCCACCGCGTAGCAGCGGGCCAGCACGCGCTTCACGTTGCCGTCGAGGATCGGGTAATGCTGGCCGAGCGCCAGCGACAGCACCGCGCCGGCGGTGGAGCGGCCGATGCCGGGCAGGGCGGCGATTTCTTCAAAGGTTGTCGGGAACTCGCCGCCGTGCTGTGCGACAATGGTCTGCGCCGCCTTGTGCAGGTTGCGGGCGCGGGCGTAATAGCCCAGGCCGGTCCACAGATGCAGCACTTCGTCCAGCGGGGCCTCCGCCAGCGCGCGCACGTTGGGAAAACGTGCCATAAATCGCTGAAAATAAGGAATTACGGTGGCAACCTGGGTTTGTTGCAACATCACCTCGGAGAGCCATACTTGATAAGCGGTTTTATCAAGCTGCCACGGCAGGGTTTTGCGGCCGTAACGCTGGTACCAGTCAAGCACCACCTGTGCGAACTGTTGTGCTTGCATAAGCAGATTCGATATCCGGCAGAAAATGAAGCGAGATTGCAGCATAGAGTCATGATGCTGTAAACCGGAACTTTCCTACGCCGCACGGCAGGTATTAAGATGAACACTTGCTAAAGCAATGTATCTTTGCATAATGCGCGTTTCCCTAATTGGCAGCCAAACAGACAGAAAGCACTATGATTAATGACGTCATCTCCCCGGAATTTGATGAGAACGGCCGCGCGATGCGCCGTATCCGCAGTTTTGTTCGCCGCCAGGGGCGGCTGACCAAAGGCCAGCAGCACGCGCTGGACAACTATTGGCCGGTGATGGGCGTGGAGTATCAGGCTGAACCTGTCGACATCGCCGCACTGTTCGGGCGCGAAGCGCCAACGGTGCTGGAGATCGGTTTTGGCATGGGCGCCTCGCTGGTGACCATGGCGGGCAATAACCCGCAGCAGAATTTTTTGGGGATAGAAGTGCATTCGCCGGGCGTTGGCGCCTGCCTGGCCGACGCCAACGAAGCCAAGCTGAGTAACCTGCGCGTGATGTGTCACGACGCGGTCGAGGTGCTGGAGAATATGATCCCGGACGGCTCGCTGGATATGGTGCAGCTGTTCTTCCCCGATCCCTGGCACAAAGCGCGCCACAACAAACGCCGCATCGTTCAGACGCCGTTCGTTGAGCTGGTGCTGCGCAAGCTGAAGGCGGGGGGCGTGTTCCATATGGCCACCGACTGGCAACCTTATGCAGAACACATGTTAGAGGTTATGAACGGGGTCGCAGGTTACCGTAATCTTTCCAGCGATAATGATTATGTGCCGCGCCCGGATTCACGCCCATTGACAAAATTTGAATTACGCGGCCAGCGCCTGGGACATGGCGTTTGGGACTTGATGTTTGAGAGGAAAGAATAATGGCTAAGAACCGCAGTCGTCGTCTACGCAAGAAGTTACACATTGAAGAGTTTCAGGAACTGGGTTTCTCCGTCGCCTGGCGCTTTGCCGAAGGCACCGCGGTTGAGGATATCGACAGCACGCTGGACGCGTTTATCGACGAAGTGATCGAACCGAACGGCCTGGCGTTTGACGGCAGCGGCTACCTGCAGTGGGAAGGATTGATCTGCCTGCAGAAGATCGGCCACTGCACAGACGCGCACCGCGAGCTGGTGAAAAACTGGCTGGAAGCGCGCAAACTGACCGAAGTGAAGGTCAGCGACCTGTTCGATATCTGGTGGGACTGATTTTCCTGCCTGATAGGCGCGGGCAGGTATCGCGCCGAATCTATTGATTCAAGGTGCCTTTACGGCACCTTTGTTTTATGCCCGATAGATTTCAAGTGGCGGCCAGGCGGCAAGTATGCGAGTCCCCGGAAGCTTGCTCAGGTAAGCGACCGGGATGCGCAAGCGCAGCCAACGACGCTGCGGCTTGAAAGATGAAGGGAAAGCCGGAGTGTGACCGCGGTGGTAACAACATTGGATAACGCGTTGCTGGATGACATCCTGCAACAGGTGCGCCCGCTGATTGGCCAGGGCAAGGTAGCGGACTATATACCGGCGCTGGCGGAAGTGGCGGCCGATCGGCTGGCGATCGCCGTTTGCACCGTGGACGGCGAGATGTTCCAGGCCGGCGATGCCGCGGAGCGCTTCTCCATCCAGTCTATTTCCAAGGTGCTGAGCCTGACGCTGGCGCTGACGCGCTATCAGGAGCACGAAATTTGGCGGCGCGTCGGCAAAGAGCCTTCCGGCCTGCCGTTCAACTCACTGCTGCAGCTGGAAATGGAGCAGGGCAAGCCGCGTAACCCGTTTATCAACCCCGGTGCGCTGGTGGTATGCGACATGCTGCAAACCCGGCTCAGTGCCCCCAAACAGCGGATGCTGGAAGTGGTGCGCCAGCTGACCGGCGAAGAGGATTTGGCTTACGACGCGCGGGTGGCGCGCTCCGAGTTCGAACACTCCGACCGCAATGCGGCCATCGCCTATCTGATGAAGTCGTTCGGCAACTTCGAAAACGACGTGCTCACGGTGCTGAAAACCTATTTCCACTACTGCGCGCTGCGCATGAGCTGCGTGGAACTGGCGCGCGGCTTCGTTTATCTGGCCAATCACGGCCGTGACCTCGGCGGCCGGGAAGTGATCAGCCCGCTGCAGGCCCGCCAGATCAACGCGCTGATGATGACCAGCGGCATGTACGACGGCGCGGGGGAGTTCGCCTATCGGGTGGGGATGCCGGGCAAGTCCGGGGTGGGCGGCGGCATCGTCGCCATCGTGCCGGATGAGCTATCGATCGCCGTCTGGTCGCCGGAGCTGGATGCCTCCGGCAACTCGCTGGCGGGAACTGCGGCGCTGGAACTGTTGTCTCAACGTATCAGCCGTTCGATTTTTTAATCCCAACATGGATGGGAGCCAGGAGAAGATATGTTAAAGAAAACCGGGTTAGCCTTACTGCTGTTGACTGCTTCGCAGGCCCACGCCGAGTACCAGTGCAGCGTTAAACCCCAGGACGACGTGATTATCAGCCCGCAGAGCGTTCAGGTGACGGGCGCCAGCGGCAACCTGCAAATTTCGCCGGACGGCGACGTGACCCGCAACGGCCAGGCGTTGAGCCTGACCGACGGCCAGCGCCAGAAAGCCTTCGGCTACCAAAGCGCGCTGCGCAAAGAGCTGCCGTGGATCGACAACGGCGCCCAGCAACACCTGGAGAAAGCCCGGGTGGCGCTGGACAAGGTGATCGTCAAGGAGCTGGGCAGCGACAGCAACGTGCGCAATCGCCTGACGACCCTGAACGGCCAGCTCAAGCAGCAGATGAACCGCATTATCGAACACCGCAGCGACGGCCTGACCTTCCACCACAAGGCTATCGATCAGGTTGAGCAGGACGGCCGCAACATCGTGCAGCAGAGCATGGGCGGCGTGCTGCAGGACAGCCTGAACGAGATGGGCGTCAAGCAGGCGGTTAACAGCGGCGGCAATCCGCTGCAGGCGATTATGGGCAACCTCGGCGGCCTGCAGAAGGCGATCCAGAACGAATGGAATAACCAGGAGCAGGATTTCCAGAACTTCGGCCGCGACGTGTGCAACCGCGTCACCGGGCTGGAAACCCAGCGTAAAGATCTGCTTAACGCGTTGAAGTAACGTGAAGCCTTGCCGGCAGCGTGTTTTTTGACCTGCTGACGGCAATCTGACAAACTGGTTAAACTACGTACAGATTCATGGGTGTTTACGGAGAACGCTATGAGCCATACTCGCTACGAAACTGATGTTGTCGCCTGGGCAAATGAACAGGCAGCTCTTTTGCGCTCCGGAAAATTGTCTGAGATCGATGTTGAAAAGATCGCCGAGGAGATTGAGGACGTGGGAAAGAGCGAGCAAAGGGAACTTGCTAGCCGTATGACAGTGCTGATAGCACATCTGTTGAAATGGAAATATCAGCCGGCTCGGCGTGGCACAAGCTGGGAAAGAACGATAAAGGCGCAACGTAAAGAGGTGCTTTACAGCTTAAAAGAATCACCCAGCTTAAAAGGTAAACTCGGTGATGCGGATTGGCTCGATGTGGTTTGGTCAAAAGCGGTTGCGCTTGCTACATCGGAGACTGGACTGGATGTTTACCCGGAAAATGGTATTTGGGATACCCAGCAGGTACTTTCTCAGGCGTTTTACCCGGATTAAACCAATAAAAAAGCGCTGATTATTCAGCGCTTTTTTTTATTCGTCCGCCAGGAACAGCTCCAGCAGCGAGTTAAGGAACAGTTTGCCTTTCTCGGTTATTTGCCAGTGTTCCGGCGTCTCTGCCAGATAACCTTTTTCCAGCGCTTCGTCCAATTGGGCGCGGATGTCGCTTTCCGCCAGCCCGGTGTAGTTGACGAAGTCGGCGCGCGGTGCGGCCTCCAGCAGGCGGAAGCGGTTCATGAAGAACTCGAACGGCCGATCTGCGTTAGTCACCTCATGCTGCTTGTCCAGATACTTGCCTTGCATAAAGCCGCGCGGATGCTTGGTTTTCGCCGTGCGCAGGATGCGGCCGTCGCTGAAGGTCAGCTTGCCGTGCGCGCCGCAGCCAATCCCCAGGTAGTCGCCGAAGCGCCAGTAGTTGAGGTTGTGTTGGCACTGATAACCCGGCTTGGCGTAGGCCGACGTCTCATACTGCTGGTAGCCGGCGGCGCTCAACAGCTGGTGGCCGCGTTCGAAGATGTCCCACAGGGCGTCGTCGTCCGGCAGCACCGGCGGGCGCGAACTGAACAGGGTGTTCGGCTCGATGGTCAGCTGGTACCATGACAAATGCGGTGGGTTGAGGGCGATTGCCTGGCGCAGATCGTCCAGCGCCTCTTCCAAAGACTGGTCCGGCAGCCCGTGCATCAGATCGAGGTTAAAGCTGCGCAGGCCCAGGCCGGTGGCCAGCAGCGCCGCACGTTTGGCCTCTTCCGGGCCGTGAATGCGCCCCAGGCGGGTTAACTTCTCGGCGCTGAAGCTTTGCACCCCGATTGAAATGCGGTTCACACCGGCCCGCTGGTAGCCGCTGAAGCGATCGGCCTCCACGGTGCCGGGGTTGGCTTCCATGGTGATTTCGGCGTCGTCGGCGACGCGGATGCGCGCACGCACGCCGTCCAGCAACGCCTGCATCGCTTCGGCGCTCAGCAGGCTGGGGGTACCGCCGCCGATAAAGATCGTGCTGATTTCCCGGCCGCCGGCCAGCGGCAGATCGGCATCCAGATCGGCCAACAGGTGATCGACGTACTCCTGATGCGGCACCTCGCCCTTCAACGCATGCGAGTTGAAGTCGCAGTACGGGCATTTTTGCACGCACCACGGGATATGGATGTACAAACTCAGCGGAGGCAGCTTAAGCATTGCGCATGGCTTCCAGCATCAGCTTCAGCGCCTTGCCGCGGTGCGACACCGCGCTTTTCTCGTCGCGGCTCAGCTCGGCGGCGCTGCGGCCCAGTTCCGGCACGTAGAAGATAGGATCATAACCGAAGCCGCCTTCGCCGGCGGATCGGAAGGCTATTTCGCCGGCCCAGCTGCCGTGGAATACCAGCGGCGTCGGGTCTTCCGCGTGGCGCATATACACCAGCACGCAGTGGAACTGCGCGCCGCGGCTGCCCTGCGGCACGTCTTTCAGCGCCACCAGCAGTTTATCGAGGTTCTGCTGGTCCGACGCGTCGACGCCGGCGTAGCGCGCGGAGTAAATGCCCGGTGCGCCGCCCAGCGCGTCCACCGCCAGGCCGGAGTCGTCGGCGATCGCCGGCAGGCCGGTGATGTGCGCCGCGTGGCGGGCCTTGAGGATAGCGTTTTCGATAAAGGTCAGGCCGGTTTCTTCGGCGGAATCCACGCCCAGTTCGGTTTGTGCGACCACGTCCAGGCCGAAATCGGCCAGCAGGTCGGCGAGCTCGCGCACTTTACCCGGGTTACCGGTGGCAAGAACGACTTTTTGCATAGTGACTACCTTGAATTTTATTCTATAAGCGCCGCGACCACGGCGGGGATCTGTTGCGGATTAACGATGCGTAACTGTTTATGCCGCCCCAGTTCGCCTTTCTCGATGGTGACATTGCTTTTCGCCACCCTGAACTGCTTGGCGATAAACTTGATCAGATGAGCGTTGGCCTGGCCGTCGACCGGCGGGGCGGTAATGGCGACTTTAAGTTCGTCGCCATGCAAACCGACAATCTGGTCGCGGCTGGCTTTCGGCTGAATATATAGCCTGATCGCCAGCCCGTCCAGCACGGGGGTGACGGCACTCACAGCAGGAACCAGATCTCGCCGAACAGATCCATGCCCAGGTAGTTGATCAGATAGAGGATCAGGATCACCACCATGGCGGAAAAATCGATGCCGCCCATCGCCGGCAGAATGCGGCGGATCGGCGCCATCAAGGGTTCGGTCAGCTGATACATCACGTAATCGATCGGGCTGCGGCCCTGGCTGATCCAGCTCATCAGTGCGCGGATAATCATCACCCAGAAGATCAGGTAACCGGCGGACTTGACCAGCGAGATCAGGCCGAACAGCAGATTATACGGGCTAAGTGACATCGCGCCGCCTTGGATCAGCAGCAGCAGCGGGTACTTGATGGTCATCAGCAGGAACGCCAGCAGCAGCGAGGCGCTGTCGATCGGCCCCAACGACGGAATGATGCGACGCAGCGGGCCGACCACCGGCTGGGTGATCTTCACCACGAACTGTGAGAACGGGTTGTAAAAGTCGGTACGGGTCCACTGCATCCAAATGCGTAGCAACAGCACCATCACGTACAGATCAATAACGGTCTTGACCAAAAAAGTCAGCGTTAGCATGAAGTCGTCCTTCTCCTTAACTCTCGGTTATTTAAAATGATTTTTCCATTTCCTGCGCGCGGGAAACCGCCGCCTGCATGGCGTTGGCTACGGTCTGCGGCAGCTGCTGCTCGTTAAATACCCGCAGCGCTTCGGCGGTGGTGCCGCCTTTGGAGGTCACCTGCTCGCGCAGGGTGGACAATGGCGTGTCCGGGTTGGCTTCGACCAGCGCGGCGGCGCCGGAGGCGGCCTGCTGCACCAGACTGCGCGCCGTTTGGCTGTCGAAGCCCATACGTTCGGCTTCTTTTTGCATCGCTTCCATAAACAAGAAGAAATAGGCCGGCGCGCTGCCCGCCGCCGCGATTACGCCGTTGATGCCGCCTTCGTCATTCACCCAGCAGACTTTGCCGACCGAGCTCATCAGATCGCCGGTATAGTCGCGATCCTGCTGGCTGACCTGCGGCGGCGCATACAGGCCGCTCATGCCTTTGCCGACCAGCGACGGGGTATTGGGCATGATGCGCACCAGGTTCAGCCTGTCGCCCAGCAGCTGATAAAAACGGCTCACCTGAATACCGGCGGCGATCGACAACACCAGCTTGCCGCTGAAATCGACCTGCTCGCGCAGCGGCTGGCAGACGTCCGCCATCATCTGCGGTTTTACCGCCAGCACCACTACCTCGGCTTCGCGCGCGCAGGCGACGTTGTCGCCGCTGCTGACGATGCCGTAGTCCGCCGCCAGCGCGTCCCGGTTTTTAGGCGAAGGCGCGCAAACGCTGATGGAGCCGGCCGGATAACCGCCCGCCACCAGGCCGGCGATGATAGCGCGCGCCATGTTGCCGGCGCCAATAAAGGTAATCTTGCGATGTTGCATCAAATCCCTCGTCTGTATCAGGCCTGTGAGTAATCACGGGCGCCAAAAATTGCGGTGCCGATGCGCACCAGGGTGCTGCCTGCGGCGATAGCCGCCGCCATATCGTCGGTCATGCCCATCGACAGCGTATCGATGTGCGGGTAACGCCGTTGCAGCGCCAGGAAGGCGTCGTTCATGCGGCCGAACACCGCCAACTGCCGCTGATAGTCTTCTTCCGGCGCGGGAATGGCCATCAGCCCGCGCAGCCGCAGGTGCGGCAACGCGGCGACCGCCTCGGCCAGCGCCGGCAGCTCATCCAGCGCAATGCCGGATTTGCTCTGTTCGTCACTGATATTTATCTGGATCAGCACGTTAAGCGGCGCCATCTCTGCCGGGCGCCGATCGCTCAGCCGTTGGGCGATGCGCAGCCGATCTACCGTGTGGCACCAGGCGAAATGCTCGGCCACCAGGCGGCTCTTATTGGATTGCAGCGGGCCGATAAAGTGCCATTCCAGTGCGGCACCCTGCGGCAACGCGGCGAAATGCTGAATTTTGTCTACCCCTTCCTGCACGTAGTTTTCACCAAACGCGCGTTGCCCGGCGGCAATGGCTTCTGCGATCGCCGCCACAGGTTTGGTCTTGCTGACGGCAAGCAGGGCAACTTTTTCTGGCGCACGCCCGCAGTCTTGAGCGGCCGACGCGATGCGCTTTCTGACATCCTGCAGGTTCTGTTGGATAGTGCTCATTATTGACCCAGGAGATTGATATGGATATCGATGAATTCGTGGCCCTTAGTGTAAAGCATAATGCTTCCGATCTGCACCTTTGTGCCGGTCATCAGCCGATGTTGCGCATTGACGGTGAACTGCGGCCGGCGGAAGGGGCGGAAAACCTGACCCCGGAGCGCATGCTGGCGCTGTGTGATGCGTTGTTGACGCCAGCTCAGCGCCGGGAGCTGCAGCGGCAGGGGCAGACAGATTTAGCGCTGCAGCGGCCGGGCGGCGTTCGGCTGCGCGTAAACGCTTTTCTGCAAAACAGGGGCATATCTCTGGCGCTGCGGCGGATTGCCGGCGATTGCCCGACGCTGGCGGCATTGGCAACGCCGGCTATTGTTCCGGCGCTGCTGCGGCGCGAAGACGGCTTGCTCCTGGTGACCGGCGCTACCGGCAGCGGCAAATCCACCACCCTGGCGGCGATGATCGACGAGATCAACCGGCACCAGCGGCGGCATATTCTCACGCTGGAAGATCCGATCGAGTTTATTCATCACAGCCGGCGCTCGCTGATCCAGCAGCGTGAAATCGGCCGCGACAGCCACAGCTTTGATGGCGCGCTGCGCGCCGCCCTGCGGGAGGATCCGGACGTGATCCTGCTGGGTGAGCTGCGCGATACTGCGACCATCCGCCTGGCGCTTACCGCGGCGGAAACCGGCCATCTGGTGCTGGCGACGCTGCACACCCGCAGTGCGCCGCAGGCGATCGAGCGGCTGGTGGACGTGTTTCCGGCGGAAGATAAACCCTATGTGCGCGCCCAGCTGGCCGGCAGCCTGCAGGCGGTGATAGCCCAAAGGCTGATGGGGCGCCCGGGGGGCGGCCGATTGGCGATTTTTGAAGTGCTGACGGCCACGGCGGCGGTCAGCAGCATGATCCGCGAAGGCAAAACGCACCAGCTCGCCAGCGTGCTGCAAACCGGTGGGCAGTCGGGCATGCAAACCTTTGAACAGGGGTTGCAGCAGCGGATCGACGCCGGTTTGCTGGGGAGAGAAGGGGGGGATTAACCGAGCTGTTTTTCGAACCAGCTTTCCAGGATCACCACCGCTGAAGCGGAGTCTACGCTGCCTTTGTCCAGTGCGCGGAAGCCGCCGCGGTCGAACAGGTTGGCGCGGGCCTCTACGGTGCTCAGGCGTTCGTCATGCAAGGCAATCTGCACGCCAAAGCGGCCATGCAGGCGGTTGGCGAATTTGCGCGCCTGCCCGGTAACCGGCTGCTCGGTGCCGTCCATATTCAGCGGCAGGCCGACCACCACCAGGTCCGGCTGCCACTCTTTCAGCAGCTTCTCGATTTTCTGCCAGTCTGGTGAACCGTCCTGCGCCTTGAAAGCTGCCAGCGCGCGGGCGCTGCCGGTCAATTCCTGGCCGATAGCGGCGCCGATGCTTTTGGTGCCGAAGTCGAAGGCGATAATGGTGCGGTTGCTCATCAGGCGTGTCCTGCGTGGTTGGCGATGCTGCAGATATCGATGCCCAGGCGGTTAGCCGCCTCGCGCCAGCGGCTGGCGATAGGCGTATGAAACAGAATGTCGGTGTCGGCCTCGATGGTCAGCCAGGCATTTTCCAGCACCTCTTGCTCCAGCTGGCCTTTTTCCCAACCGGCGTAACCCAGCGCCACCAGCACGTCGTCCGGCTGCTCCGGGGTGCCCAGCGTTTCCAGCACGTCTTTCGAGGTGGTGATCATGGTGTGCGGCGAAATCTGAATGCTGGAACCGAACCCCTTGCGCGGGGTATGCAGGATAAAACCGCGGTCGTCTGCCAGCGGCCCGCCGGCAAATACCGGTTTATCCAGGCTAATGGCCGGATCGCGCGCCGGCGGCATGATCTTCAGTTTGCTCAGCACCGTCGCCACCGTGAACTGCTCCACCGGTTTATTGATCACCAGCCCCATGGCGCCTTCTTCATTGTGCTCGCAGACGTAAATCACCGAGCGCTTAAAGCGAGGGTCCTGAAGTGATGGCATGGCAATCAGAAAATGGTGCTGTAAATTCATGGCGTTATTTAAGGTAGTCAATGGGTGAAAAGTTAAACAGCCGCCAGTATGCGGCCATACCCGTAACCTTTCAAGCTGCGGTTGGCTTGACGCGAGTCAACAACCGCCGCGCAAAAGGCCGGGTTTGCGGGCGGTAGCGCCCGCCCGCAGTGCGGATTACTTCGCGGCCAGACGCTTTTCGATCGCGTCCATCAGCATGCCGGTGATGGATACCGGGAAGGCCGCTTCGATCTCGCGCGCACAGGTTGGGCTGGTGACGTTGATCTCGGTCAGGCGATCGCCGATCACGTCCAGGCCGACGAAGATCAGCCCTTTCTCTTTCAGCGTCGGGGCCACCGCGCGGGCGATTTTCCAATCGCTTTCACTCAGCGGGCGCGCTTCGCCGCGGCCGCCGGCCGCCAGGTTACCGCGGGTTTCGCCCTGAGCGGGGATGCGCGCCAGGCAGTAAGGCACAGGTTCGCCATCGACCACCAGGATGCGTTTGTCGCCTTCCTTGATCGCCGGCAGGAAGTTTTGCGCCATGCAGAAGCGGCTGCCGTGTTCGGTCAGGGTTTCGATGATAACCGACAGGTTGGGATCGTCTTGCTTCACGCGGAAGATCGACGCACCGCCCATGCCGTCCAGCGGCTTGAGAATGATATCGCCGTGCTGCTGATGAAACTTACGGATATGTGCGGCGCTGCGGCTGACCAGGGTATCCGGCGTCAGTTCAGGGAACCAGGCGGTGAACAGCTTCTCGTTGCAGTCGCGCAGGCTCTGCGGCTTGTTGACCACCAGCGTGCCCTTGACCTCTGCGCGTTCCAAAATATAGGTCGCGTAGATGTATTCGGTATCGAACGGCGGATCCTTGCGCATCAGGATCACGTCCAGATCCTGCAGCGCCAGATCTTGCTCGGCGCCGAAGCTGAACCAGCTTTCCTTGTCTTCTTTGACGCTCAGCAGGCGGGTGCGGGCGCGGCCGTCACCGGCGTGCAGATAGAGATCGTTCATCTCCATATAGTGCAATTCCCAGCCACGGCGCTGCGCTTCGAGCAGCATGGCGAAGCTGGTGTCTTTCTTGATGTTGATGGAAGAGATAGGGTCCATCACGATGCCGAGCTTAATCATCTTTTCTCCTTTAACCCAGATCGCCGAAACGTACCTGCAGAGCGGTAATTGCGGTGAGCGCTGTGGTTTCTGTACGCAGAACGCGTGGCCCCAGCAGGATATCAGTAAATCCGTAGCCTGTGGTCATCGCAATTTCGTCGGCGGATAAACCGCCTTCAGGGCCGATCAGCAGGCGCACGCTTTCCACCGGCAGTGGCAGGGTGTTGATGCTGTGGCTGGCGCGCGGGTGCAAATTGAGCTTCAGGCTGCCGTCCTGTTCGGCGCACCAGGCCTCCAGCTGCATCGCCTCGCGGATTTCCGGGATGCGGTTGCGGCCGCACTGTTCGCAAGCGGCGATGGCAATTTTCTGCCACTGTTGAATTTTTTTCGCCAGGCGCTCGCCGTCCAGTTTTACGCCGCAGCGTTCGGAAAACAGCGGCGTGATGACGTTGACGCCCAGTTCGATGGATTTCTGGATGGTGAACTCCATCTTTTCACCGCGTGAAATCACCTGGCCCAGGTGCAGGTTAAGCGGAGATTCCTGGTTCTCCACCCGGCCGGCGCCGAGGCGCACCTGAACGTTTTTCTTGTCCACCCGGACTATCTCGGCGTCAAACGCCTGATTGCTGCCGTCGAACAGCTCCAACGCCTGGCCGGCGCTCATGCGCAGCACGCGCCCAACGTGGTTGGCGGCGTCTTCGCTCAGGGCGATTTCCGCATGGTCGGTCAGCGGTTGCGGGTGGTAAATGCGGGGTATGCGCATGTGAATATTCGATCCTGACTAAAGGGGTAGGCAGCTTGATAGAGAGAGGCTATACCCTATGAATTTCGAGTTGCAGCAAGGCGCCCAGCTCGCTCACCCCAGGAGCTTACTTAAGTAAGCTCCTGGGGTGAGCGAGTGCAGGTAACAACGCTGCGGCTTGAAAGGCGACGGGTATATAGTAGGTTAGCCTTTTCGTTGCTGGCAAGCCCGTTGAATATAGGGGTTATGGCTGCCCTGAACCTTGGCGATACGTGCTTCGCGCTGACATTCCCACTGGCTGGCCGGATACTGGCGGTTCCACACCTCGAACAGCTGGGTCTGCTGGCGCGAAAGGCGCAGCTGATAGCGGTCGCGCATGTAGAAATAGGTGCGGGCAATGGCGCCGCGTGCGCGGGCCGGCGGTTCCGCTTGCTTGTTCTTGAAATCTACCTTCATCGGGCATTGGCCATACTGGCCTTCGCCGCCTCGCCACTGGCCGTACATAAAGTTGTTGCGGTCGCCGTTCACTTCGCCGATCGCCGGCTGCAGGTTATGCAGATCGGTCTCTATACGGCGGTAGTCGGCGTCTTTATTGCAGTTCTTGCGGCCGCCCTGTTGCCAGCATTGCAACTGGTGGCCGAACTGCCAGGCCGGCACCACGTGCTCCCATTCGATGCGTTGCGCGCGCTGGGCGTTTTTACGCGGCTGGTAGCCGCAGCCGGCGAGGTCCGGGACGCCCTTTTTACCCTGCCAGTCGATGCGGCAACCGCAGTAAAAGCTGCCGGGGGCGTCCCGGTTGATTTTGGCCGCCGCGGCCTTGGCCTGAGAGAAGTTATTGATGCCGTGCGCCTGTACGGCGCCTGCGGCGAAAACCGCCATAAACAAAATTTTGCGAAGCATATTCCAAAACGGCTCGAAATTGGAAAAGCAGGCAGGGTAACGGAAGTTATCGGCAGTGGCAAACGGCGATATTGGCTTGTTTTAACAGATAAATCGTTAAGTTAAAGGCTTTCGTTAGCGAGAAATTTTAGCTTTTCGCCACACTGACGGCAGCGGTACTCGCTCTCGCCGCGCAATATGCGGTTATGGCGGCGTACGGTGAGCTGGTGCTGCTGGCAGCCGCAGCGATAGGGGAAGGTTTTGCTCTGCACCGAGGCGATTTCAAACTGGTGGGTACGGCTGGCGGGCACCTGCAGCACGCTTTCCATCACCCAGCGCCATTCGCGGCCATGGGGCGGCACCCGGCCAAACTGGCGGAACACCAGCAGGTGCGCCAGCTCATGCGGCACCACTTCGTCGATAAACGGCTGCTGGTTTTCCATCAGCAACACTGGGTTCAGGTGAATTTCCCAGGCCTGCAGCCAGGCGGTGCCCGCGCTGGTGCCGCGTTGCTGATAAAGGATTTTCGGCTCGGGGAATTCGACGGAGAAATGCCGGCGGGCCAGCTGCAGCTTGTCCCGCAGGCAACGCATCACCGCCTGTTGCAGCGCAATGGGGATTCTTGGTTTGTTCATTGCGGCTAGCTTAAGCAATGACGCAGCGGCTGGCAATAAGCCGCCGACGCAAATGATGCGGGGTACGTGCGGACAGGTTTTTTCGCGCATTGATAAGCCGATCGTCGTCGATGGATTGTAATCAATGTGTTAACTGCGGGATAATAAAGCGTGCATGATGAGCCTGTACCCGCAGTTCTCACCGGACAAGTTTGAAACGTCGCCCCGTTTTCCCTTACGAAAAGAGCGGTTATTTTGCGATTTGGCGCAATAACTGACTGATTAAAAAACCGTAAGGTGGGGCAGTTGTTTGACAGAGCGCGCCTGAGCAGTGCGCCGCAAGTGTGAATTTAACGCAGCTGATGTTGCAAGTGAGAGATCAATGTCGAATAAACCGTTCCATTATCAAGATCCGTTCCCACTGAAGAAAGACGATACCGAATACTACCTGCTGAGCCGCGATCACGTTTCCGTGAGCGAGTTTGAAGGCCAGGAAATCCTGAAGGTCGCCCCGCAGGCGCTGACCCTGCTCGCCCAGCACGCTTTCCATGACGCCTCATTTATGCTGCGCCCGGCGCACCAACAGCAGGTGGCCGATATTCTTAAGGATCCGGACGCCAGCGAAAACGACAAGTACGTTGCGCTGCAATTTCTGCGTAACTCAGAAATCGCTGCCAAGGGTATTTTACCGACCTGCCAGGACACCGGCACGGCGATCATCGTCGGCAAGAAGGGCCAGCGGGTCTGGACCGGCGGCGGTGATGAAGCGGCGCTGTCGCGCGGGGTGTACAACACCTATATCGAAGACAACCTGCGCTATTCGCAAAACGCCGCGCTGGACATGTACAAAGAGGTGAATACCGGCAGCAACCTGCCGGCGCAGATCGACCTCTACAGCGTGGATGGCGAAGAATATAAATTCCTGTGCATCGCCAAGGGTGGCGGCTCGGCCAACAAGACCTACCTGTATCAGGAAACCAAGGCGTTGCTTTCGCCGGGCAAGCTGAAGGACTATCTGGTCGACAAAATGCGCACCCTGGGCACCGCGGCCTGTCCGCCGTATCACGTGGCCTTTGTCATTGGCGGCACCTCGGCCGAATCGACGCTGAAAACCGTCAAGCTGGCCTCCACCAAGTATTACGACGGCCTGCCGACCGAAGGCAACGAGCACGGTCAGGCGTTCCGCGATGTGGCGCTGGAAGCCGAGCTGCTGAAAGAAGCGCAGAACCTGGGGCTGGGCGCGCAGTTCGGCGGCAAATACTTCGCGCATGACATTCGCGTCGTGCGCCTGCCGCGTCACGGCGCCTCTTGCCCGGTGGGCATGGGGGTCTCCTGTTCGGCCGACCGCAATATCAAAGGCAAGATCAACCGCGAAGGCATCTGGCTGGAGAAACTGGAACACAACCCGGGCAAATTCATTCCCCAGGAGCTGCGCCAGGCCGGGGAGGGCGAGGCGATCAAGATCGACCTCAACCGTCCGATGAGCGATATCCTCAAGCAACTGTCGCAGTATCCGGTATCCACCCGTCTGTCGCTGAGCGGCATCATTATCGTCGGCCGCGATATCGCGCACGCCAAGCTGAAAGAGCGTCTGGATCGCGGCGAAGGGCTGCCGCAGTACGTCAAGGATCACCCGATCTACTACGCCGGCCCGGCCAAGACCCCGGAAGGCTATGCTTCCGGCTCGCTGGGCCCGACTACCGCGGGGCGCATGGACTCCTATGTCGATCTGCTGCAGTCGCACGGCGGCAGCATGATCATGCTGGCGAAGGGCAACCGCAGCCAACAGGTGACCGACGCCTGCAACAAGCACGGCGGGTTCTACCTCGGCAGCATCGGCGGCCCGGCGGCGGTGCTGGCGCAGCAGAGCATCAAGAGCCTGGAATGCGTGGAATACCCTGAACTGGGGATGGAAGCGATCTGGAAAATCGAAGTGGAAGACTTCCCGGCGTTCATCCTGGTGGACGACAAAGGCAATGACTTCTTCCAGAAGATCCAGGCCGGCCAGTGCTCCAGCTGCCTGAAATAATCGTCTGAAAACGTTGCCGCCCATCGGCGGGTGGCAACGTTAAGCCCTGTGTAAAGTCCTGTAGCCTGCTGGACGCCAAGTTTTAACCTGTATACCCTACGTGGAAAGCAGTAAAACGCGCGAAAAGGCATATTGGGAAAATAAGGCTCGGCAAGCACATGGGAACGCAGGAAAGTCATATAAGGGAACTGTTGGTCTGGATTGAAGATAACCTGACCAAGCCGCTGTCATTGGATATCGTCTCGGCCAAATCCGGCTACACGAAATGGTATCTGCAGCGTATGTTCAAGAAGCAAACGGGCTTGTCGCTGGCTTCCTATATTCGCGCTCGCCGTTTGTGCCTCGCCGCCTTCGCTCTGCGCTTTACCCAAAAAAGCATTCTCGATATCTCCATTCAATATCAGTTCGATAACCAGCAAACCTTTTCCCGCTGCTTCAAAAAACACTTCGCCGAATCTCCCAGCGTGTATCGCCATGCGCGTAAACAGGACTTCAGCCATCTGGTACGTTCGCTGTCGGCCAACCAGCCCGGCGACATCCAGGTCGATCGCGTCAGCATCGCCCCCGGGCAGTATGTGTTGAAGGGAAAGTGCTATTCCTACCATCTGGATGTGGCGAATTTGGGAAAGTCCCATATGCCTATCCGCAGCGCGTTCAGAGAAGAATTCTATGCGCATATTGGCGGCCGCCCGGAGTTAACCTACGCGCTTACCCACCTGATGCCGGACGGGGAACGGGTACGGATCGATTATTCGCTCGGCGTGGCGGCGGATTGGCCTTCAGATAACGGGATAAATCTCGAGCCGCTGCCGGACATTGACGGCGAGTTCTGCCGCTTCTGCTATTCCGGCAAGCCGGTGGCGCTGAACGATCACCTCTTGCATATCTACACTCAGACACTGCCGGAGCTCGGCCTGGCCCGCAGGGAAGGGCCGGACCTGACGATGTTCAGCTATCGGCTGAATGAGCGGGAGGAGCTGCATATTGAGCTTCAGCACCTGGTGCCGGTGACGCCTCTGGGGTGACAGGTTCGGGGTGGGGGAGGCGGTTTTTCTGCAGCACGATGGCCGCCATTACCGCCAAAGCGATCTCGGCCGGCGTTTTACTGCCCAGCGGCAGGCCTATTGGCGCGTGAATGCGTTCCAGATCTTGCGGGGTGAATTCGGCAATTTGCTGCAGCCGCTGGCGCCGCCGCGTACTGTTTCTTAACGATCCCATGGCGCCGATGTAAAACGCCGGCGTATGGATAGCCTCCATCAGCGTCAGGTCATCCATGCGCGGATCGTGGGTCAGCGCCACTACGGCGGTGTTGGCGTGGCAACCGCCGTTTTCGATAAACTTGGCCGGGAACTGCCGCAGCAGCGTCACGTCGGGTTTGAGTTGGCCGGCGAAATTATCCAGCGCCTCCGGGCGGTTTTCACATACCAGCACTTCAAACCCCAATGCGGTGGCGAAATCGGCGCAATACAGCGCCACGCTGGACAGCCCGGCGATCAGCAGGCGCGGAGCGGCGGCGATATGCAGGGTGATCTGCTGGTGGTCGCGTTCAACCTGAGTGGCGCTGGCGAAGCCGCTCGGTTCCAGGCTGCTGCAGGCCTGCGGCAGCGTCAGGCGTTTGACCAAGGCGTGATGCCCGTCCAGAGCGGCGGCGATGCGGCTCAGGTAAGCAATGCTGGCGTCTCCGGCCGGCAGGTACTCAATCAGCACGTCCAGCACGCCGCCGCAGGGCAGCGCCCCGTTCGGCTCCATGCCGCCTTCCCCGTAGCGGATCACCTGGCTGGCGGCCTGGTATTCCCCAGCCGCCACCCGGCGCAGAAAATCCTCCTCAACGCATCCCCCCGACAGCGAACCGCTATAGCGGCCGTCGCGGGTGGCGGCCATCAGCGCGCCGGGCGAGCGCGGCGAGGAGCCGTAGGTGTTGAGCACGGTGCACAGCCATACCGGCTGCTGCTGCAGCCAGCTTATCGCCTGGCTGACCACGGTAACGTCGAGATGTTGCATGGCTGAATTTACTCGCTGGCCGGTAGTTGAGACGGAAGATCAATATCCTGCACGACGGTTGCCCGATCAAGCGGCAGCAAATGCACTGCCCCCCGCTGCAACAGTTCGCGTGCGCCATTATCGCCGAGCAGCCGGCAAAGTTCGTTGCGCAATAGAGCTGAAAAGCCGACCGGGTGGCCCGGCTGTTGATCGAAACCGGGGCGGACTATCGGGTGACTTTTCAGCGCCTCGGCGACCTGCAGGAACACATCCGGCGTAACGAACGGCATATCGGCCAGGTGAATCAACCAGCCTTGCCACTGCGGCGTGGCGGCAACCCCGGCGGCGATGGAGTCGCCCAGCCCGGCGCTGGCCAGCAGCGTCACCGGGGTTTGGTTGGCGGCGCAGATTTTCTGTACCTGCAGGTTGTCGGGCCGGGTGACGACATGCACCGGCAGGCCGGATGCCAGCGCCTGGCGCAGCGTATGCTCAAACAGCGGGCGTTGCCGGCCCGCCGCATCGGCAAATTTGGCGTTTAATTTGTTGCCCTGGCCGCCGGCCCGTATGAAGCGCTCACTGCGCCCGGCGGCGGCGATAAGAATGCCTGTAGTCATCTCTCAGATCCGCGTTTGCGCAAACTCTTTATTAGCATACAAATTATATGTGTTTTTGATATGTTTTTTTGTTGAAAACGAAGTGTTAATCATCACATAATTTTGGTTATAAGCATATGCTTATAGCGTCTACGGCAAGGTCGTCAGCGTTTGCGCAACAACACCGCTGCACATAAAACTACAATAAAGATGTGAAGGACTTTTTATGAGCAATTTCAACCCATCGCGGCGCCGCTTTATTAAAAGCGCCGTGATAGCGGGGGTATCCGTCTACCTCGCTCCGTTATACAGCCGCGCCTACGCCGCGCTGTTCGAAGAAAAGATCCTCCAGTCGCCGAATTGGGATCCGCACGCCAAACGGGTGCGTTTTCGCATCGACGGCCGCGCCAAGGTGATGGGGCAAAAGGTCTTCGCCCGCGATATTCGCGCGGTGGATATGCCGCACTGGCCGCAAAAACAGGCGCATGCCTTTATCCTGCGCGTCACCAAGGCCGATCGGCTGTTTGAGGGCGTCGATCTGTCGCTGCTGGGGGATGATCTGCAGCCGGACCGATTGGTGACGGCAGAGGATCTGGCGCGCGACGGGCTGGCCTTCCCGGCGTTTTACGGCGACGACATGCTGCTGCCCAGCGGCAAAACCCCGGCCTATCTCGGCCAGGCGGTGGCGATCCTGATTTACCATGATTTCGCCCGTTTCCGTTTCGCCAAAGACCGGCTGAAGTTTCGTGAAGAAACTGTCAAATACGGCGCCGTCACCGGCCCGCTGGAGCGCGACCCCTGGGGCAGCTTCCGCTATGTGCGGGTGGGCGGCGAGCAGCCGTTCGACGAAGATCGCTTCTCCAGCCTGAAAGATACTCCGATTTTCCCGGTGTCGATGAAAAAGCACCTGCCGGTATGGCCGGAGGGCCGCGAGGGGGGCAAGTTGGATCAGGAAGGCATGCATTATGCCGGCATGATCGCCGCCGAACTGGAGACGCCGCCGGCCGACTGGCTGGTGATGTCGCGGCGCTACACCACGCAGTCCATCGACACCTCGGCGCTGGAGCCGGATAACGCCAACGGCTGGTTCGACGCCGCGACGCAAACGCTGCATCTGGTGGTGCCGACCCAGTCGCCGCAGGAGGTGGCCGACGAGATGCCGCGCATGCTGGCCAAGCGCAATCCGCCGGTGAAACAATTGATCCTGCACCCGTGCTACACCGTCGGCTACGGTTCGAAAGATCACTACAACTTCCCGTATTACGGCGCGGTGGCGGCGATGTACGGCGACGGCCATCCGGTGCGGTTGGCCAATGACCGCTTCGAGCAGTTCCAGACCGCGTTGAAACGCCATGCTTTCGACATGAGCTACCGCATTGCGGTCAACCGCCAGACTGGCGTGCTGCAGTCGTTCCACGGCGAGATGACCGCCGACGGCGGCGGCCGCAGCAATTTTACCCCTTCGGTGGTGATGGTCGGCGCTACCGCCGCCCAGTCGATTTATTACTTCCCGAAAAGCGATCTTTCTTCGGTGGGGCTGGCCTCGCGGGCGATCGACGCCGGTTCGGCGCGCGGCTACGGCACGCTGCAGAGCATGGCCGCCACCGAGATGATGGTGGACGAACTGGCCGCCGAGCTGAAGATTGACCCGATCGCGTTCCGCCTGCGCAACGTGCTGAAATCGGGCATGAAAAACACCCAGGGAGCGATCCCGGCTGGTGCCATTCGCGCCGACGAGGTGCTGGAGAAGGCGGCGCAGCATGAAATGTGGCTTAAGCGCGCCGAACGCAAGGCCGAGTTTGAAAGCCGGCACCCGGGCAAACGCTACGGCGTCGGCTTCGGCTGCGTGCAGAAAGACTTCGGCACCGGCGCAGAGACCTCCTTCGCCCGCGTCGAGCTGAGCGAAGAGGGGCGCATCGTGTTGCACCACAGCGGCGCGGAAATGGGCACCGGCATGTCGACCTCGCAGTCGGTGCTGTGCGCGCAGTGGCTGGGCAAACCGGCGGACGAGGCGCATTTCTCGGTGACCGACTGGTCGGTGTTGCCGATGGTCACCAGCGGCGATCCCTACCTGATGTCGCAGGCCGAACAGGACAGGCTGCAAACCGACCCCAACTGGACGCCGAGCTATTGCTCGCCGTCCAGCGCCAGCAACTCGGCCTATTACTTCTCGCACAGCACCCGCGAAGCGGCGCGCCTGATCTTCGATCGCGGTCTGTGGCCGGCGGCGATGGCGCTGTGGCAGGCCGGTATCGGCGGTGGCCAGGCGGCGCCGCTGGTGGTGCGGCGCGAAGATGCGCGCTGGGTGGAAGGTGGGCTGACGGCGGCGGGCATGTCGGTGCTCAGCCTGGAACTGTTGGCGAAAAAGGCCTATCAGATGGGCGGCGTCACCGGTGCGGCGGTACACGTATTTAACCGCTGGCAGTGGGCGGAGGCCGATTTCACCCTCAACGGTCAGGCGGAGCGCCTGCCGATCGACGGGTTGGCGCTGCGCAACGCCGGCGGCGAGTTCACCACCCAGGCGCGCGCGCAGGTTTATTATCCGCCGACCCAGCGTAACAACGCGGCGGTGACCTACTACAGCGCCGTCGGCACGCTGGCGGAAGTGGCGGTGGATATCGCCACCGGCCAGGTAGAATTGCTGAACCACCACTCGATTATGGAATGCGGCAATATGATCGTGCCGGAGCTGGTCTCCGGCCAACTGCAGGGCGGCCTGGCGATGGGCATTGGCCATGCGCTGCACGAATATTTACCGCTGTACGAAGACGGGCCGGGCAACGGCACCTGGAACTTCAACCGTTACCACCTGCCGCGCGCCAGCGACGTGGCGGTGTGGAAACAGACCGGTGACATCCTGCCTGCGCTGTCGGAAACCGATCCGCCGAAAGGCATGGCCGAGGTGGTGATGATCCCGGTAGTGGCCGCGCTGGTCAACGCCATCGCCGACGCCACCGGCCACCGTTTCCGTGATTTGCCCGTTCGTGCAGAAAATATTCGTGAGGTATTGCAATGAGCATTAAAACCCAGCCGATTTCCCTGACCGTCAACGATAAGCAGTATGGCCCTATCGAGGTGCCGGAAGGGCTGATGATGATCGATTTCCTGCACGAATATCTCGACCTGACCGGTTCGCGGCTCGGTTGCGGGCAGGGTATCTGTCACGCCTGCGTGGCGATTGTCGATCACCCGAGCGGCACCAGCGAAGAGGTGCGCACCTGCATTACCGGCGCCCACTTCTTCAGCGGCAAGCAGGTGCGCACCGTTGAAGGGCATGCGAAGGTGGATGAGCAGGGCGAGGTGGTGCTTTCACCCATTCAGCAGGCTTTTCTGGAGCACTACAGCTTCCAGTGCGGTTACTGCACGCCGGGCTTCGTCAACGCCGCCACCATTTTCGTCGAGAAGCTCAAGCGGGAGCCGATTGCCCGTGAGCAGCTGGAAAGCGCCATCGAACGGGCGCTGGACAGCCATATTTGCCGCTGTACCGGCTATGTGCGCTACTACGAAGCGGTGCGCGACGTGGTGTTGAAGACGCCGGGCCTGCTGAAGGAGACGACGCAATGAAAAAACGTCTCGCACTGTTGATCCTGCTGGTGGCGATAGTGGTCATTGCGCTGCTGTGGTGGCGGGAAAACCGCCGCTATGACGGCCCGGTGCAGCAGGTGACCGCCGGCGCCGAACAGATAGCCCGCGGCCGCTATCTGGCGCAGGCCGCCGACTGCGCCGCCTGCCACACCGCCAGCGGCGGCGCGCCTTTGGCGGGGGGCTATCCGCTGGATACGCCGTTCGGCACCATTTACGGCAGCAACCTGACGCCTTCGGCCGACCACGGCATTGGCCGCTGGACCAAAGACGATTTCTTCCTGGCCCTGACCCAGGGCGTGGCGCCGGGCGGCCGCCATCTGTACCCGGCGATGCCTTACACCTCGTATAAGGGGATATCCCGCCAGGACGCTGATGATATCTACGCCTATCTGATGACGCGCCCGGCGGTCGACGTTGCCGTGCCGGAAAACGCCATGCCGTTCCCGTTCAACCAGCGTATGGCGCTGATTGGCTGGAACCTGTTGTTCCGCAATCAGGAGCCTTTGCCGGCCAGTTCGCAGGGGGCTTCGGCACAGTGGCAACGTGGCCGTTATCTGGCGGATACGCTGGGGCACTGCGGCGAATGCCATACGCCGCGCGGCATGCTGGGGCAAATGGATCTCGGCAAGCCGATGCAGGGGGGGGATCTCGGGCGCTTTATGGCGCCGGACATCACGCCGCACGGCCTGGCGCAGCGCGGCTGGACGCCGCAGGACGTCGGCCGTTTCCTCAGCACCGGCATCGCGCCGCAGGGCTCCGCCTTCAGCGAAATGCACATGGTGGTGGATCTCAGCACCCGTAACCTGACGCCGGAAGACAGCCAGGCGCTGGCCACCTATCTGATGGGTGACGAACCGCCGGCTGCAGTGCCGGTGAAAGCGGGGCAGGGTAGCGACGCCGGCCGCATGAGCTATCTGGACCAGTGTTCCGGCTGCCATGCGCGAGAAGGCGAGGGCAAACCGCACGTGGCGGTGGCGATGCGCGATAACGCGACGCTGCGCCAGCCGGACGGCAAGAACCTGATCGTCTCGGTACTGGACGGGTTGCCGGCCCAGCAGTTCCCCAACGGCGAAAGCATGCAGAGCATGCCGGCCTTCGGCGAGCGGCTGGACGATGCGCAGGTGGCGGAGCTGGTGAACTATCTGCGGGTTACCTGGGGCGGCCTGCCGGCGGACATCACCGCTGAGCAGGTAAAAGCGCTGCGCAAATAAGCTGCGTTCAGGCGAAAAAAATGGCCCGCAAATGCGGGCCATTTTATTTTGGCGTTACGGCATCAGCGGCTGGTGGCGCCGGCGATGCGTTGGCTGCGCTGCTTGACGGCGTAGCCGATGGCCAGCACCGCCACCCATACCGGGATCAGCAGCACCGAGATTTGAATCCCCGGCGTCAGGTACATGATCACCAGGATGCCGGCCATAAACAGCAGGCACAGGTAGTTGCTGAACGGGTACCAGAAGGCCTTGAACTTCGGCTCTACGCCCTCGCGGTTCTTGGCGGCGCGGAACTTCAGATGCGCCAGGCTGATCATCGCCCAGTTAATCACCAGCGCCGATACCACCAGCGCCATCAGCAGTTCGAAGGCGCGGCCCGGGATCAGGTAGTTGATCAGCACGCAGAATGCGGTGGCGAGGGCGGAGACGCCGATGGCGATGACCGGCACGCCGCGGCCGTCGACCTTCAGCAGGCTTTTCGGCCCGTTGCCCTGCTTCGCCAGGCCGTACAGCATGCGGCTGTTGCAGTAAACGCAGCTGTTATACACCGACAGCGCGGCGGTCAGCACCACGATATTCAGCACGGTCGCCACCAGGTTGCTGTTCAGCGCATGGAAGATCAGCACGAACGGGCTGCCGCCTTCGACCACTTTGCCCCACGGATACAGCGACAGCAGGATAGTCAGCGAGCCGATATAGAACAGCAGGATGCGGTAGATAACCTGGTTGGTGGCTTTGGGGATGCTTTTTTGCGGGTTGTCGGCTTCTGCGGCGGTGATGCCCACCAGTTCGAGGCCGCCAAACGAGAACATGATCACCGCCATCGCCATCACCAGGCCCATGATGCCGTTCGGGAAGAACCCGCCCTGCGCCCACAGGTTGGTGACGGTGGCTTCCGGGCCGCCCAGGCCGCTGAACAACAGGTAGGCGCCGAAGACAATCATACCGATGATCGCCACCACCTTGATGATGGCGAACCAGAACTCCATCTCACCGTAGACCTTCACGTTGGCCAGGTTGATGGCGTTGATCGCCAGGAAGAACACCGCGGCGGAGACCCAGGTCGGGATCTCCGGCCACCAGTACTGCACGTAAATGCCGACCGCGGTCAGTTCCGCCATCGCCACCAGCACGTACAGCACCCAGTAGTTCCAGCCGGAAGCGAAGCCGGCGAAGTTGCCCCAATATTTGTAGGCGAAGTGGCTGAAGGAACCGGCGACCGGCTCTTCCACCACCATTTCGCCCAGCTGGCGCATGATCAAAAACGCGATGAAACCGCCAATGGCATAGCCGAGAATGACCGACGGGCCGGCCATTTTTATTGTTTGAGCGATACCGAGGAATAGCCCGGTACCTATTGCGCCACCTAAGGCAATAAGCTGAATATGCCGGTTTTTCAGGCCGCGTTTCAGCTGGTCGCCATGCTGTTGACCATCCATCAATGAAACCCTCTGTCGTTGCGAATGACTCACATGCTGTAAAGCAGTGGTTACGATGTGTGTTTTGTTTTATTTACGGCGTTGTAGCTATTAATTCCACGGAGCCGCTACCGTTCGGCAAAGAATAATGTTATGCGCGTCAGTTTGCACCTGCTTTGTCGTGTGAGTGATTAAGATTTCAGCAGTTTAGGAAACAAAATGCGGGTTGTGTGACGGCAAAGGGGATTCAGTGCATGAAATAAGCAACAAATCACATAATGCGCAAAAATAACGTAGATAAGACCTTTTTCCCGCGCTTAAATAGTAAACAGCTCGTTCCATCGTCGTTCGCGAAATAGCCATTCATAAAAGCTTAATAATCATGCAATAAAACGCAGGCAAAAAGTTTGCACTCTGCCTGATGTAAGGTTTGGTAAAAGTTAAATCAAAAGCCCGGCGCGTAAAGGGTATTACTAGCCCGGCGTTACCGGCTTGCGGCGGGCGTTTAGTCAGGGTGTTAAAATGTGCGGGTAAGCTGATTTCGATCAAGGCCCATATGGACAGGAGGTGAATACTTTGTTACTTTACCGTCACGTTTTTGAAATTGGTATTACCAATTGACTCCGCGCCATTCGCAGAGATGAATTCACCCATGGCCTACAGCAAAATCCGCCAACCCAAGTTGTCAGACGTTATCGAGCAGCAGCTCGAATACCTGATCCTCGAGGGAACGCTGCGTCCAGGCGAAAAGCTGCCTCCGGAGCGCGAGCTGGCGAAACAATTTGATGTTTCCCGCCCTTCTCTGAGAGAGGCCATTCAGCGCCTGGAAGCCAAAGGGCTGCTCCTGCGCCGTCAGGGCGGCGGCACCTTTGTGCAAACTAATCTGTGGCAGAGCTTCAGCGATCCGCTGGCTGAACTGCTGGCCGACCATCCCGAATCACAATTCGATCTGCTGGAAACCCGTCACGCGCTGGAAGGCATTGCCGCCTATTACGCGGCGCTGCGCGGCACCGATGAAGATCTGGCGCGCATCCGCGATTGCCACATTGTGATTCAGCAGGCCCAGGACAGCGGCGATCTCGACGCCGAAGCCGACGCGGTCATGCAGTACCAAATCGCCGTGACCGAAGCCGCCCACAACGTTGTGTTGCTGCACCTGCTACGCTGCATGGGGCCGATGCTGGAACAGAACGTGCGTCAGAACTTTGAATTGCTCTACTCGCGCCGTGAGATGTTGGCAAAAGTGAGCAGCCACCGCGCCGGGATTTTTGAGGCGATTGTGGCACGCGAGCCGGAAAAGGCCCGTGAAGCCTCGCACCGCCACTTGGCGTTTATCGAGGAAATCTTGCTGGATCTCAGCCGGGAGCATACCCGGCGCGAGAGATCGCTACGGCGTCTCCAGCAACGCAAGGATTAAGAGCCTGGCTCTTCAGGGCACACCAGCCTGTGGAGTTTTGGTTCGAGGTACTTAGTTAAGTACCTAAGCGGCAACTAAACTGATGGGCCTGTCTTCGTGTGTTTTTTCATAGAGCACAGGAAGACAGGCTCCAAACAAACCATTAGACAGATAAGGAATACCACCATGTCAGAACGTTTAAACAATGACGTGGATCCGATCGAAACCCGCGACTGGCTGCAGGCGATCGAATCGGTCATCCGTGAAGAGGGTGTTGAACGAGCTCAGTTTCTGATTGATCAGGTATTGGGTGAAGCTCGCAAAGGCGGCGTTAACGTTGCGGCCGGCGCTGCGGCTCACAACTACGTCAACACCATCGCGGTGGAAGATGAACCTGCTTACCCGGGTAATCTGGATCTGGAACGTCGCATTCGCTCAGCTATCCGCTGGAACGCGATCATGACCGTTCTGCGTGCTTCCAAGAAAGACCTGGAGCTGGGCGGCCACATGGCTTCCTTCCAGTCTTCCGCGACCTTCTATGAAGTCTGCTTTAACCACTTCTTCCGCGCACGCAACGAGCAAGACGGCGGCGACCTGGTTTACTTCCAGGGCCACATCTCTCCGGGCGTTTACGCGCGTGCCTTCCTTGAAGGCCGCCTGACCGAAGAACAAATGAACAACTTCCGTCAGGAAGTTCACGGCAAAGGCCTGTCCTCTTACCCGCATCCAAAACTGATGCCGGAATTCTGGCAGTTCCCGACCGTCTCCATGGGCCTGGGCCCAATCAGCGCCATCTACCAGGCCAAGTTCCTGAAGTACCTGGAACACCGCGGTCTGAAGAACACCTCTGAGCAAACCGTTTACGCCTTCCTGGGCGACGGCGAGATGGATGAGCCTGAATCCAAAGGCGCCATCACCATCGCGACCCGCGAGAAGCTGGACAACCTGGTGTTCGTCATCAACTGCAACCTGCAGCGCCTGGACGGCCCGGTCACCGGCAACGGCAAGATCATCAACGAACTGGAAGGCATCTTCTCCGGCGCAGGCTGGCAGGTGCTGAAAGTGATCTGGGGCGGCCGTTGGGATGAGCTGCTGCGCAAAGACACCAGCGGTAAACTGGTTCAGCTGATGAACGAGACCCTGGACGGCGACTACCAGACCTTCAAATCCAAAGACGGCGCTTACGTGCGCGAGCACTTCTTCGGCCGTTACCCGGAAACCGCGGCGCTGGTCAAAGACATGACCGACGACGAAATCTGGGCGCTGAACCGTGGCGGTCACGATCCGAAGAAAGTCTTTGCCGCACTGAAAAAAGCGCAGGACACCAAAGGCAAACCAACCGTAATCCTGGCCCACACCATCAAAGGTTACGGCATGGGTGAAACTGCGGAAGGTAAAAACATCGCTCACCAGGTGAAGAAAATGAACATGGAAGGGGTTCACCACTTCCGCGATCGTTTCAACGTGCCGGTTGCCGATGCCGACATCGAAAAACTGCCGTACATCACCTTCGAGAAAGACTCCGAAGAGTACAAATACCTGCACGAACGTCGTCAGGCGCTGAAAGGCTACGTGCCTACCCGCCTGCCGGAGTTCACCCAGAAGCTGGAAATGCCGGCGCTGGAAGACTTCAGCTCACTGCTGGAAGAGCAGAACAAAGAGATCTCCACCACTATCGCCTTCGTGCGTGCCCTGAACGTGATGCTGAAGAACAAGTCGATCAAAGATCGCCTGGTGCCAATCATCGCCGACGAAGCGCGTACCTTCGGTATGGAAGGTCTGTTCCGTCAGATCGGCATCTACAGCCCTAACGGCCAGCAGTACACCCCGCAGGACCGTGAGCAGGTTGCCTACTACAAAGAAGACGAGAAAGGCCAGATCCTGCAGGAAGGCATCAACGAACTGGGCGCAGCCTCTTCATGGCTGGCCGCAGCGACGTCCTACAGCACCAACGATCTGCCGATGATCCCGTTCTACATCTACTACTCGATGTTCGGTTTCCAGCGTATCGGCGACCTGTGCTGGGCGGCGGGCGACCAACAGGCGCGCGGCTTCCTGATCGGCGGTACTTCAGGCCGTACCACCCTGAACGGTGAAGGTCTGCAGCACGAAGACGGCCACAGCCACATCCAGTCTCTGACTATCCCTAACTGTATCTCTTACGATCCGGCTTACGCATACGAAGTGGCGGTGATCATGCACGACGGTCTGGTGCGCATGTACGGCGACAACCCGGAAAACGTGTACTACTACCTGACCACGCTGAACGAAAACTACCACATGCCGGCGATGCCGCAGGGCGCAGAAGAAGGTATCCGCAAGGGTATCTACAAGCTGGAAACCCTGGAAGGCAGCAAAGGCAAGGTACAGCTGCTGGGCTCCGGCGCTATCCTGCGTCACGTGCGCGAAGCCGCGCAGATCCTGGCGAAAGACTACGGCGTGGGTTCCGACACCTACAGCGTGACTTCCTTCACCGAACTGGCGCGCGACGGCCAGGACTGCGAACGTTGGAACATGCTGCACCCAACCGAAGCGCCACGCGTGCCTTACATCGCTCAGGTGATGAACGACGCGCCGGCGGTAGCTTCTACCGACTACATGAAGCTGTTCGCAGAGCAGGTTCGTACTTATGTTCCAGCCAGCGATTATCGCGTACTGGGCACTGACGGCTTCGGTCGTTCAGACAGCCGCGAAAACCTGCGTCACCACTTCGAAGTCGATGCGTCTTACGTCGTGGTTGCAGCGCTGGGTGAATTGGCGAAACGCGGTGAAATCGAAGCTTCTGTGGTAGCTGATGCGATTAAGAAATTCGACATCAACCCAGAAAAAGTTAACCCGCGTCTGGCCTAAGAGGTACTGAATAATGTCTATCGAAATCAATGTACCGGACATCGGTGCAGACGAAGTAGAAATCACTGAAATTCTGGTGAAGGTTGGCGATAAGGTTGAAGTTGAACAATCGCTGATCACCGTGGAAGGCGACAAGGCTTCCATGGAAGTGCCATCCCCGCAGGCGGGCGTGGTGAAAGAGATCAAAGTGGCGGTCGGCGATAAAACCGAAACCGGCAAACTGATCATGATCTTCGAAGCTGAAGGTGCGGCTCAGGCTGCTCCGGCGGCCAAAGCGGAAGAAAAACCGGCGGCGGCTCCTGCCGCGCCGGCTGCCGCTGCAGCCAAAGACGTCGCAGTGCCGGACATCGGCGCCGACGAAGTCGAAGTGACCGAGATCCTGGTGAAAGTGGGCGACAAGGTGGAAGCCGAGCAGTCCCTGATCACCGTGGAAGGCGACAAGGCTTCGATGGAAGTGCCTGCGCCGTTCGCCGGCATCGTGAAAGAGATCAAGATCAACACCGGCGACAAAGTGAAAACCGGCTCCCCGATCATGGTATTCGAAGTGGCCGGCGCAGCTTCCGCTGCGGCCCCGGCTGCTGAGCCAGCGCCGGCTGCAGCGGCAAGCGCTGCGAAAGACGTGGCGGTGCCGGATATCGGCGGCGACGAAGTTGAAGTGACCGAAGTGATGGTGAAGGTCGGCGACAAAGTTGCCGCCGAGCAGTCGCTGATCACCGTTGAAGGTGACAAGGCTTCGATGGAAGTGCCGGCGCCGTTCGCGGGTACCGTGAAAGAGATCAAGATCAATACCGGCGACAAAGTGAAAACCGGTTCTCTGATCATGGTGTTCGAAGTGGAAGGCGCTGCGCCGGCCGCTGCCCCTGCTGCGCAAGCCGCACCGGCACCGGCCAAGCAGGAAGCCGCAGCCCCTGCACCGGCCGCCAAAGCCGAGAGCAAAGGCGAGTTCACCGAAAACGCCGCCTACGTGCACGCGACCCCGGTTATCCGCCGTCTGGCGCGCGAGTTCGGCGTAAACCTGGCGAAAGTGAAGGGCACCGGTCGTAAAGGCCGCATCCTGCGCGAAGACGTTCAGGCCTACGTGAAAGACGCGGTGAAACGCGCCGAAGCCGCTCCGGCCGCTGCCGGCGGCGGTCTGCCAGGCATGCTGCCATGGCCGAAAGTGGACTTCAGCAAGTTCGGCGAGATCGAAGAAGTCGAAATGGGCCGCATCCAGAAAATTTCTGGCGCCAACCTGAGCCGCAACTGGGTGATGATCCCGCACGTGACTCACTTCGACAAAACCGACATCACCGATCTGGAAGCTTTCCGCAAGCAGCAGAACGAAGAAGCCGCCAAGCGCAAGCTGGACGTGAAGTTCACCCCGGTGGTGTTCATCATGAAAGCCGTCGCCGCCGCGCTGGAGCAGATGCCGCGTTTCAACAGCTCGCTGTCCGAAGACGGCCAGAAGCTGACGCTGAAAAAATACATCAACATCGGCGTGGCGGTTGATACGCCAAACGGCCTGGTGGTTCCGGTATTCAAGGATGTGAACAAGAAGAGCATCACCGAACTGTCTCGCGAGCTGATGGCTATCTCCAAGAAAGCGCGCGACGGTAAGCTGACCGCCGGCGAAATGCAGGGCGGTTGCTTCACCATCTCTAGCCTTGGCGGTATCGGGACGACTCACTTCGCGCCGATCGTCAACGCGCCGGAAGTGGCTATCCTGGGCGTCTCCAAGTCTGCGATGGAGCCGGTGTGGAACGGCAAAGAGTTCGTGCCGCGCCTGATGATGCCGATGTCGCTCTCCTTCGACCACCGCGTTATCGACGGTGCAGACGGTGCGCGTTTCATCACCATCATCAACAATATGCTGTCTGACATCCGCCGTCTGGTGATGTAATGAATCAAGGGCGCAGTTATGCTGCGCCCTTATCGCTTCAGTAGCAGTTTTGTCGGGTTTTGCATGACTCGACAAAATTGTTGAGACACGGGTCACTCGAACACGCTTTGCAGATTATTAACAATTCTGTAAACTGCTCGCGGTGTAAGCGTCCCGGTGGATGAAGGGCGTTATGAGATCGATTAGCAATAAAAATGACGTCTGACCCGCCGGACAACTAATTAAGAGGTCATGATGAGTACTGAAATTAAAACTCAGGTCGTGGTACTTGGGGCGGGCCCGGCAGGTTACTCTGCTGCCTTTCGTTGCGCTGACTTAGGTCTTGAAACCGTTCTGGTTGAACGTTATTCCACTCTGGGCGGGGTTTGCCTGAACGTGGGATGTATCCCTTCCAAAGCACTGCTGCACGTTGCCAAAGTGATCGAAGAAGCCAAAGCGCTGGCCGAACACGGCATCGTTTTCGGCGAGCCGAAAACCGACATCGACAAAGTGCGCGTGTGGAAAGAAAAAGTCATCAATCAGCTGACCGGCGGTCTGGCTGGCATGGCTAAAGGCCGTAAAGTGAAAGTGGTCAACGGCCTGGGCAAGTTCACCGGCGCTAACACCCTGGTTGTTGAAGGCGAAAATGGTCCAACCACCATCAACTTCGATAACGCCATCATCGCTGCAGGTTCTCGTCCGATCCAACTGCCATTCATTCCTCATGAAGATCCACGCGTGTGGGACTCTACCGATGCGCTGGAGCTGAAAACCGTCCCAGAGCGTCTGCTGGTCATGGGCGGCGGCATCATCGGCCTGGAAATGGGCACCGTATACCATGCGCTGGGTTCACAGATCGACGTGGTCGAAATGTTCGATCAGGTTATCCCGGCTGCAGATAAAGACGTGGTGAAAGTCTTCACCAAACGCATCAGCAAGCAGTTCAACCTGATGCTGGAAACCAAAGTGACTGCGGTAGAAGCCAAAGAAGACGGCATCTACGTCACGATGGAAGGCAAAAAAGCCCCTGCCGAACCACAGCGTTACGATGCTGTGCTGGTGGCTATCGGCCGCGTGCCGAACGGCAAACTGCTGGATGCCGGCAAAGCCGGTGTTGAAGTTGACGAGCGCGGCTTCATCAACGTCGACAAACAGCTGCGCACCAACGTGCCGCACATCTTCGCTATCGGCGACATCGTCGGTCAGCCGATGCTGGCGCACAAAGGCGTGCACGAAGGCCACGTTGCCGCGGAAGTGATCGCCGGCATGAAGCACTACTTCGACCCGAAAGTGATCCCATCGATCGCTTACACCGAGCCGGAAGTTGCCTGGGTGGGTCTGACCGAGAAAGAAGCGAAAGAGAAAGGCATCAGCTACGAGACCTCCACCTTCCCGTGGGCGGCTTCAGGCCGTGCTATCGCTTCCGATTGTGCAGACGGCATGACCAAACTGATCTTCGACAAAGAAACTCACCGCATCATCGGTGGCGCGATTGTCGGCACCAACGGCGGCGAGCTGCTGGGTGAAATCGGTCTGGCCATCGAGATGGGCTGCGACGCGGAAGACATCGCGCTGACCATCCACGCTCACCCGACCCTGCACGAATCCGTGGGCCTGGCGGCAGAGATCTACGAAGGCAGCATCACTGACCTGCCTAACCCGAAAGCCAAGAAGAAGTAATTCTGCTGGTTTGACCGGTTAACAAGCGGCTCCTGAAAAGGGGCCGTTTTTTTATGCGCCGAGGGCAGTAAAAGGCCGCTCAATGGGGTGTCCTTTCCTCTCAAATTTTGATCTTCGCCCTCATAACCATTGCAAATGAATGGTTATTATGTTGTGCTCCTGGGGCGGGATTTTGGCGCTTCCCGCCGTCGGCATCAGGCCCAGGGCTGCCTGATTTACAGCCGATTACACTGCACTCAACGATTCAGCAAAGATTTAATGTTGCTTTTATGTGAACGAATTAACAACCGTTTCAAATCCTGATATGCTGGCTGAGCGGAACCGGGCACTGTACCTTACAGGCCAGGACATCGACAGCAGTGCCCCGTCAGGATAGATGGCATCAATATCACCGTGCGCTAAACCCGGTTTGCATATAAAACGCCAGGCACAATAAATGACAATGAGAGCGAGGAGAACGTCGTGCTAGAAGAATACCGTAAGCACGTAGCCGAGCGCGCTGCTGAGGGCATTGCCCCTAAGCCGCTAGACGCCACCCAAATGGCAGCGCTGGTCGAATTATTGAAGAATCCGCCAAAAGGCGAAGAAGAATTCCTGTTAGACCTGCTGATTAACCGTGTTCCACCAGGCGTCGACGAAGCCGCCTATGTCAAAGCAGGTTTCCTGGCGGCCATCGCCAAAGGTGAAGCGACATCCCCCCTGGTTACCCCCGAGAAAGCCATCGAACTGTTAGGCACCATGCAGGGCGGTTACAACATTCATCCGCTGATCGACGCGCTGGATAACGAAAAGCTGGCGCCGATCGCCGCCAAAGCGCTGTCTCATACCCTGCTGATGTTCGATAACTTCTACGACGTGGAAGAGAAAGCCAAGGCGGGCAACCCGCACGCCAAACAGATTATGCAGTCCTGGGCAGACGCCGAATGGTATCTGTCGCGCCCGCAGCTGGCGGAAAAAATCACCGTCACGGTATTTAAAGTCACCGGCGAAACCAACACCGATGACCTGTCGCCGGCGCCGGACGCCTGGTCGCGCCCGGATATTCCGCTGCACGCCCTGGCGATGCTGAAGAACGAACGCGAAGGCATCGTGCCGGATCAACCGGGCAGCGTTGGCCCGATCAAGCAGATTGAACTGCTGAACAAGAAAGGCTTCCCGCTGGCCTACGTCGGCGACGTGGTCGGCACCGGTTCTTCCCGTAAATCCGCCACCAACTCCGTGCTGTGGTTTATGGGCGACGACATCCCGCACGTGCCTAACAAACGCGGCGGCGGTGTGGTGCTGGGCGGCAAAATTGCGCCTATCTTCTTCAACACCATGGAAGATGCCGGTGCGCTGCCGATCGAAGTGGACGTTTCCGAGCTGAATATGGGCGACGTGATCGACGTTTACCCGTACAAAGGCGAAGTGCGCAACCACGAAACCGGCGCGCTGATCGCTAACTTCGAACTGAAAACCGACGTGCTGCTGGACGAAGTGCGCGCCGGCGGCCGTATTCCGCTGATTATCGGCCGTGGCCTGACCACCAAGGCGCGTGAAGCGCTGGGCCTGCCGCACAGCGAAGTGTTCCGCATCGCCAAGCCGGTCGCCGCCAGCAGCAAAGGCTTCTCGCTGGCGCAAAAAATGGTTGGCCGCGCCTGCGGCGTTGCCGGCGTTCGCCCGGGCGAATACTGCGAACCGAAGATGACCTCCGTGGGCTCCCAGGACACCACCGGCCCGATGACTCGCGACGAGCTGAAAGATCTGGCCTGTCTGGGCTTCTCCGCCGATCTGGTAATGCAGTCGTTCTGCCATACTGCCGCCTACCCGAAACCGGTCGACGTGACGACCCACCACACGCTGCCTGACTTTATCATGAACCGCGGCGGCGTTTCGCTGCGCCCGGGCGACGGCGTTATCCACTCGTGGCTGAACCGCATGCTGCTGCCGGATACCGTCGGCACCGGCGGCGACTCCCACACCCGCTTCCCGATCGGCATCTCCTTCCCGGCAGGTTCCGGCCTGGTGGCGTTCGCCGCGGCGACCGGCGTCATGCCGTTGGATATGCCTGAGTCGGTGCTGGTGCGCTTCAAAGGCAAAATGCAGCCGGGCATCACCCTGCGCGATCTGGTGCACGCCATCCCTTACTACGCGATCAAGCAGGGCCTGTTGACCGTCGAGAAGAAGGGCAAGAAAAACATCTTCTCCGGCCGCATTCTGGAGATCGAAGGTCTGCCTGAGCTGAAGGTCGAGCAGGCGTTTGAGCTGACCGACGCCTCCGCCGAGCGCTCCGCCGCCGGTTGCACCATCAAGCTGGACAAGGCGCCGATCGAAGAATACCTGAACTCCAACATCGTGCTGTTGAAGTGGATGATCTCCGAAGGCTACGGCGATCGCCGCACGCTGGAGCGCCGTATTCAGGGCATGGAAAAATGGCTGGCGGATCCGCAGCTGCTGGAAGGCGACGCGGATGCGGAATACGCTGCGGTGATCGACATCGATCTGGCGGAAATCACTCAGCCTATCCTGTGCGCGCCAAACGATCCGGACGATGCGCGTTTGCTGTCCGACGTGGCCAACAGCAAAATTGATGAGGTGTTCATCGGTTCTTGCATGACCAACATTGGCCACTTCCGCGCCGCCGGCAAGCTGCTGGATCAGCACAAGGGCCAGCTGCCGACCCGTCTGTGGGTGGCGCCGCCAACCAAGATGGATGCGGCTCAGCTGACCGAAGAAGGCTATTACAGCGTATTCGGCAAGAGCGGTGCGCGCATCGAGATCCCTGGCTGTTCACTGTGCATGGGGAACCAGGCGCGGGTAGCGGACGGCGCGACGGTGGTTTCCACCTCCACCCGTAACTTCCCGAACCGTCTGGGCACCGGCGCCAACGTCTATCTGGCTTCCGCTGAACTGGCGGCAGTGGCTTCGCTGCTGGGCCGTCTGCCGACGCCGGACGAGTATCAGACCTATATGGCGCAGGTCGACAAGACGGCGGCGGATACCTACCGCTACCTGAACTTCGACCAGTTGGGCCAGTACACTGAAAAAGCCGACGGCGTGATCTTCCAAACCGCCGTTTAAGCCGCATCGGCCAAAATCATTCGGACTGCGGCAAAGGCGGCCAACGCCGTTGCAATTCGAAGAATGATGGGTAATATTGCGCAACTGTTTAACGGGAGGCCTCGGCCTCCCGTTTTATTTTGCTCAGTTGCCAACTTTGCGAGCGCTCACTGAGTTAGTCACCCATTAATGTTTACACTAAGAAAAAGGGCTCAGGAGGGCACGCTATGGATTACGAATTTCTGCGTGACGTTACCGGTCAGGTGATCGTCAGATTTTCGATGGGGCATGAAGCGATCGGCCACTGGATCAACGAGGAACTCAAGGGCGACTTCAACCTGCTGGATCGCATCGAGGCGGGCGCGGCGGAGGTGAAGGGCAGCGAGCGCCAGTGGCAGCTGGAGGGCCATGAATATACCCTGTTGATGGATGGAGAAGAGGTAATGATCCGCGCCAATCAGCTGGAGTTCGAGGGCGACGAGATGGAGGAGGGGATGAATTACTATGACGAAGAAAGCCTCTCGTTCTGCGGCGTCGAGGATTTCCTGCTGGTGCTGAAGGCCTATCGTTCTTTCATGCTGAAGTACTGAGCGTAAGGGCGCGGCGTACCGCGCCCGTCACTCATCAAAGATGCGGAATATTACGGCCGTAATAGATTTCCTGCATCTCTTTCCACAGCAGATCGGTAATCTCCTGACGCTCGGTGGCGCTCAGCGCTTCCGGTTTGGCGTTGAACAGGTAATGCTGCAGATCGAAGTCCTTCAATAACATCTTGGTATGGAAGATGTTTTCCTGATAAACATTCACGTCCATCATGTGGTACAGCGATTTGATGTCGTCAGACATAAAGTTCTGGATCGAATTGATCTCATGATCGATGTAATGCTTCACGCCGTTCACGTCACGGGTAAAGCCGCGCACGCGGTAATCCATGGTAACGATGTCGGATTCCAGCTGGTGGATCAGATAATTCAGCGCTTTGAGCGGGGAAATCACGCCGCAGGTCGAAACTTCGATATCGGCGCGGAAGGTGCATAATCCGCCTTCCGGGTGGCTCTCTGGATAGGTGTGAACGCAGATGTGGCTCTTGTCCAGGTGCGCGACCACGGTGTTGGGCAGCGGGCCGGGGTGCTCCGAGGTATCGACGTCTTTCGGATCGACCGGTTCTTCGCTGACCAGGATAGTGACGCTGGCGCCCTGCGGCTCATAGTCCTGACGTGCGATGTTCAAAATGTTGGCGCCAATGATCGAGCAGGTTTCGCTCAGGATCTCGGTCAGGCGATTGGCGTTGTATTGTTCGTCAATGTAGGCGATATAGCCGTCGCGGTCGTCCGCGTTTTTGGCGTAACAAATATCGTAAATACAAAAACTCAGGCTTTTGGTCAGGTTGTTGAAGCCGTGCAGTTTTAGCTTATGCAATTTGGTTCACCTCCTTTATCTTCTCGCTTAACGTGAAACGTTCATTTCCGTCCTGCCTGAAGCTGCCTCCGCGTGGGGGGCAGAGCAGGCGCTGTTCAACAAAACCGCGGGTTTTGTTAATTATTTGGGATATAGGGCATTGAGCAAATACTGCGGCAGAGCAAAGCTGCCCGCATGAATTGCCGGGTTGTAATAACGGCAGTTTAAACCGCTTTGATTAAAACGCTGTTGCAGCTGGGCCAAATCGAGCCGGCGCAGGGCCGGGTTCTGGCTCGCCCAGGCGAAGGTCATGATGCCGCCGTAGTAGGTCGGGATGGCCGCCTGATAGAAGCTGACGTCGCTAAAGTATTGGCTCAGTTTGATGTGGCTGTTGACCGCTTCGTCCTGCTGCAGGAAGCAGACGCCGTTCTGCGCCACAAAGATGCCGCCTTCGTTCAGGCAACGTGCGCAGCCTTCATAGAATGCCGAGGTGAACAGGCTTTCGCCTGGGCCGATTGGGTCGGTGCAGTCGGAGATGATCACATCGAACTTTTCGGTGGTCTGATTAACGAAGTTGACGCCGTCGTCGATCACCAGCCTGAAGCGCGGATCGTCATAAGAACCGGCGTTGTGGTTGGGCAGGTACTGGCGGCAGAATTCCACCACCCCGGCGTCAATCTCAACCATGGTGATCTGTTCGACGTTTTGATGGCGGCTCACTTCGCGCAGCATGCCGCCGTCGCCGCCGCCGATGATCAGCACATTTTTCGCCTGGCCGTGCGCCAGCAACGGCACATGGGTCATCATCTCGTGGTAGATGAATTCGTCGCGTTCGGTGGTTTGCACCACGCCGTCGAGCGCCATCACGCGCCCCAGCACCGGGTTTTCAAAAATCACCAAATCCTGATGCTCGGTCTTCTCACGAAACAGCACCTTCTCCACCGAGAAGTACTGGCCGAAGTTGGCATGCAGCGTTTCATACCAAATTTCTTTCTGGGTCATGTGCGGGAAACTCCGTAATAACAGCCATGAAAAATTGGCGCAACATCATAGCTAACTCTGCCTGGTGATGCACGGCTGAATTTCAAACAGAGGTAGCGGCAGGCGGGGGGAAGGTAACGGCCCGATTAATTGGCGTAGGCCAGCAGGCTCAGTGAATCGCGCGCCAGCGCTTTGCATTTGGTCGGGGTTGGAATGGCGATACCGCTGAGATCGCGATAGCTGTCTTCGCCCAGCGCCTTCATGTTGTAGCTATTATAGTTGGTCAGATCCATGCGGTTTTGCTGGGCAAAATAAACGATGGCGCGTTTGATTTGCGCGTTGGGTAAATCGTTGTAGCCGCAATCATTTTTCAGATAAATAAATACCGCCGTCAGATCGGCCAGATCTTCCGCTTCGGATTCATTCAGCGCCAGACTGGCGTTAGAAAAACCCAGAGTACCCAGCAGCAGCATCAATAATGTTGTTTTTTTCATCATGAAAATAGACCTGTTTATCGTCAGCAGACGTTATCACACTTGTCTGTAAAGGCACCAAATTTTATTGCGCCTGGCTGGCAGAACGGGCAGTTAACGCTTGACCTTCCGCTAAGGGGAGGGTTTAGGCTGGCGGCGTTGAGTTATGTCACTGAGAAAAGGGAGTCAGCGATGTTACGCCGTGATTTTATTAAATTAACCGCCGCGCTGGGTGCGGCGAGCGCCTTGCCGCTATGGAGCCGCGCCGCCTGGGCGGCCGATCGGCCGGCTTTACCGATCCCGCCGCTGCTGGCGCCGGATGCGCAGGGAAAGATAGCGCTGGCGCTGCAGGCCGGTGAAACCCGCTGGCTGCCGTCCGCCTCGACCAACACCTGGGGCGTCAACGGCGCGCTGCTTGGGCCGGCGGTGCGTTTGCAGCGCGGCCAGGCGGTCAGGGTGGATATTAAAAACAGCCTGCCGGAGGCCAGCACCGTTCACTGGCACGGGCTGGAAATCCCCGGCGACGTCGACGGCGGCCCGCAGGCGTTGATCCAGCCCGGCGCCTCGCGCAGCGTTAACTTCACCATTAACCAGCCGGCGGCCACCTGCTGGTTCCATCCGCATACCCACGGCAAAACCGGCCACCAGGTCATGATGGGTCTGGCGGGTTTGGTGCTGCTGGAGGATGAAGAGAGCGGCAAGCTGCCGCTGCCGAAAACCTGGGGGCAGGACGATATTCCGGTGATCCTGCAGGACAAGCGGTTGGGTAAAGACGCGCAAATCGAGTACCAGCTAGACGTGATGAGCGCGGCGGTAGGTTGGTTTGGCGACCGAATGTTCACCAACGGCGCGCAGTATCCGCAGCATCCGGCGCCGCGCGGCTGGCTGCGTTTGCGCTTCCTCAACGGCTGCAACGCCCGTTCACTGACACTGGCCGCCAGCGATAATCGGCCATTATACGTTATCGCCAGCGACGGCGGTTTCCTGGCCGAGCCGGTGAAGCTGACAGCGTTGCCGATGCTGATGGGCGAGCGTTTCGAAGTGCTGGTAGACGCCTCTGACGGTAAACCGTTCGATATCGTCACCTTGCCGGTGAAGCAAATGGGCATGACGTTGGCGCCTTTCGACCAGCCGCTGCCGGTGCTGCGCATACAGCCTTCGCTGGCGCAGGGCGTTAAGACCATGCCGGACAGCCTGGTGAAGCTGCCTGCGCTACCGCCAGTCGCCGGTATTCAGGAACGCTGGCTGCAATTGATGATGGATCCGCAGTTGGACAAACTGGGCATGCAGGCGTTGATGGACCGCTATGGCCACCAGGCGATGGCCGGCATGAGCATGGATCACGGCGCAACGGGCAGCGGCGACGCGATGAAAGGCATGGACCATGGCAGCATGAAAGGCATGGATCACGGCAGTATGAAGGGCATGGACCACGGCAGCATGAAAGGCATGGATCACGGTGCGAAGCCGTTCGACTTCAGCCACGGCAATATGATTAACGGCAAGGCGTTCGATATGGCCAAGCCGGTGTTCGCCGCCAAACGCGGCCAGTACGAGAAATGGACCATTTCCGGTGAAGGCGACATGATGCTGCATCCGTTCCATATTCACGGCACCCAGTTCCGCATTCTGTCGGAAAACGGCAAGCCGCCGGCCGCTCACCGCAGCGGCTGGAAGGACACGGTGCGCGTCGAGGGATGGCGGAGCGAAGTGCTGGTGCGTTTCGATCATCTTGCCAGCGCCGAGCACGCCTATATGGCGCACTGCCACCTGCTGGAGCATGAGGATACCGGCATGATGCTGGGCTTTACCGTCAACGATTGATCGCGCTGCAAAGTGAAAAGTGGCGGCGCACTCGCGTCGCCACCGGCGGCTGGCTATGCTAAACTCTGCGCCCTTCTTCCGGCAACTGACCTGAAAACTATGAAACACACTGTAGACGTAATGATTTCCGAGCAGGAAGTTAAGACCCGTATCGCCGAACTTGGCCGCCAGATCACCGAACATTACCGCGACAGCGGCAGTGATATGGTGCTGGTCGGGCTGCTGCGCGGCTCCTTCATGTTCATGGCCGATCTGTGCCGCGCCATCGACGTGCCGCACGAGGTCGACTTTATGACCGCCTCCAGCTACGGCAGCGGCATGTCCACCACCCGTGATGTGAAGATCCTGAAAGATCTGGACGAAGACATCCGCGGTAAAGACGTGCTGATCGTCGAAGACATCATTGATTCCGGCAACACGCTGAATAAAGTGCGCGAGATCCTGGCGCTGCGCGGGCCGAAATCACTGGCGATCTGCACCCTGCTGGACAAGCCCGAGCGCCGCGAAGTGGAAGTGCCGGTTGAGTATGTCGGCTTCTCGATCCCGGACGAATTCGTGGTGGGGTATGGTATCGACTACGCCCAGCGCTATCGTCACCTGCCGTACGTCGGCAAAGTGGTGCTGCTGGACGAGTAATCTGCTGAGGGCGCGGCAGGCCGCGCCCGTCACGGGATTATAAGCCTTTATCCTGCTGCAGCGTGGCTATCGCTTTGCGGTAGCCCATCTCCAGGCTCTCGCGGCTGGTGGCGGTCACATCCAGGTCGCGCAGGCGGCCGTCTTGAATGCCGTATACCCAACCGTGGATCATCACTTTCTGCCCGCGCTTCCAGGCGGACTGCATGATGGTGGAATGGCCCAGGTTGTACACCTGCTCGATGACGTTGATCTCGCACAGCACGTCGAGGCGCTGTTCCGGTTCCAGCTCGCCCAGCAGCGAGCTGTGCTTGTACCACAGATCGCGAATGTGCAGCAGCCAGTTGTTGATCAGGCCCAGCTCCGGGTTTTCCACCGCGGCCTCTACGCCGCCGCAGCCCAGGTGGCCGCAGATGATGATATGTTCAACTTCCAGCACATCCACCGCATACTGCACCACGGACAGGCAGTTAAGATCGGTATGGATCACCAGGTTCGCCACGTTGCGGTGAACAAAGAGTTCGCCTGGCTCCAGGCCGGTCAAACGTTCTGCAGGGACGCGGCTGTCGGAACACCCTATCCATAAGAAGCGAGGCTTTTGCGCCTGTGATAAGCGTTCAAAAAAGTCCGGGTCTTCCTGGCTGATATTGGCCGACCATGCCTGGTTATTGGCGATAAGTTTTTCGATTTCTTTCATGGAGGTTATTGGCCTGTAACGAACAGATTGCGTTGGGGTAATATAGGGCAAGCATCACAATTTGGAAATCGGAACAGTGGTGTTGCCTCGTTTTCCGCACGGATTCGACTCAGTGAAAACGCCGCCGATGCTAGGATTATCTTTATTGTTTCACGTCAGGGCACGCAGAGGCACGGCGGCATACTCATCGTCATAAGGTACTCTTCTACATATGAATTATGCACTGGAATTAGCGCAATTAACCAAGACTTACGCCGGGGGCGTAAAGGCATTGCGCGGAATCGACCTGAGCGTCGAAGCGGGGGATTTTTATGCCCTGTTGGGGCCAAACGGCGCCGGGAAGTCCACCACCATCGGCATTATCAGTTCGCTGGTCAATAAAACCGGCGGTACGGTACGGGTGTTCGGCTACGACATCGACAAAGACATCGTTAACGCCAAGCGCCAGCTCGGGCTGGTGCCGCAGGAGTTCAACTTCAACCCGTTTGAAACCGTGTTGCAGATTGTGGTCAACCAGGCGGGCTACTACGGCGTCACGCGGCGCGAAGCGCTGGCGCGCGCGGAAAAATACCTCACCCAGCTGGATCTGTGGGGCAAACGCAACGAGCGCGCGCGCATGCTGTCCGGCGGCATGAAGCGCCGCCTGATGATCGCTCGCGCGCTGATGCATCAGCCGAAGCTGCTGATCCTCGACGAACCGACCGCCGGGGTGGATATCGAACTGCGCCGTTCGATGTGGGGCTTCCTGAAGGAGCTGAACGCGCAGGGCACCACCATCATTCTCACCACGCACTATCTGGAAGAGGCGGAAATGCTGTGCCGCAATATCGGCATCATCCAGAACGGCGAGCTGGTGGAAAACACCTCGATGAAAGGGCTGCTGTCCAAGCTGAAATCGGAAACCTTTATCCTCGATCTGGCGGCAAAAAGCCCGTTGCCGAAGCTGGACGGCTACCACAGCCGCCTGACCGACACTTCCACCCTGGAGGTGGAAGTGATGCGCGAACAGGGGCTGAACGGCCTGTTCGCCCAGCTGAGCGCGCAGGGCGTGCAGGTGCTGAGCATGCGCAACAAGGCCAACCGGCTGGAAGAGCTGTTCGTCACCCTGGTTAACGGCAATGGAGAAAAAGCATGACGCGTTTGTATTGGGTCGCCTTGCAGAGCATCTGGGCTAAAGAGGTCAACCGCTTCGCACGTATCTGGATCCAGACCCTGGTGCCGCCGGTTATCACCATGACGCTGTATTTCATCATCTTCGGCAACCTGATCGGTTCGCGCATCGGTGATATGCACGGTTTCAGCTATATGCAGTTTATCGTTCCCGGCCTGATTATGATGGCGGTGATCACCAACTCGTACGCCAACGTCGCTTCGTCGTTCTTCAGCGCCAAATTCCAGCGCAATATCGAAGAGTTGCTGGTGGCGCCGGTACCGACCCACGTGGTGATTGCCGGCTATGTCGGCGGCGGCGTGGCGCGCGGCATCTGCGTCGGGGTGCTGGTGACCGTTATCTCGCTGTTCTTCGTACCGCTGCAGGTGCATGCCTGGTGGGTGATTGCGCTGACGCTGCTGCTGACGGCGATCCTGTTCTCGCTGGCGGGGCTGATCAACGCGGTGTTCGCCACCACCTTCGACGACATCAGCCTGATCCCGACCTTCGTGCTGACGCCGCTGACCTATCTGGGCGGGGTGTTCTACTCGCTGACGCTGCTGCCGCCGTTCTGGCAGGCGGTGTCCAAGCTGAACCCGATCGTTTATATGATCAGCGGCTTCCGCTATGGCTTCCTCGGCATCAGCGACGTGCCGCTGGCGTTCACCATGGCGGTGCTGGTGGCGTTTATCGCGGTGTTCTATCTGCTGTCCTGGTACCTGATCGAGCGCGGCCGCGGCCTGCGCAGCTGATCGTAGCGCGCCTCCGCATCGGCTGCGGAGGCGCTTTTAACCCAATAAAATTGCTCAAATAACCCCTTTCTCCCCGCTGTTCAAATCGTGCTATGCTGGCGCTCCACATTTTCTCCATTTTTGTTATTACGCACTCGTAAGCAGAACATAATCATGCGGCCTCAACACAAGATAGCGGCTGGGCTACTCGGCGTTCTGATAGCGCTGACGTCTCCGGCGAGCCTGGCGAATCTGCTGTCGGAAGACAGCGCGGTTCAATCTGAATACATGGAAGCGCAGCGCGACAGCGAAGTTTATTCGCTGATTGGCGAGCATGTGATCCCGGTAGGGGAAGTGAAGCGCGGGCAACTGATCCAGGTGTTCCCGGCGGATGCGGAATATTACGAATTCAAGTTTGGCCACGGCACCGGCTTTATCGATAAAGACGACGTGCGCGGGCTGAAGAAATCGCGCAAGGTGGAAGACGCCCTCGGCGAACTGAACAAACCGCTGACCAACCAGAATCTGATCACCCAAAAAGCGATCAACGTCTATACCGCCGCGGATAACGAGAGCGAGGTGTTCGGCACGCTCGAGGAAAATCTGCGCTATCCGATTATCGGCAAGCTGAAGGATCGGTTGAACAACACCTGGTATGAGATCAACATCGGCGATCGGCTGGGCTACGTCAGCGATCTGGACTGCGAGATAGACAACGGCATCCCGGTCCTGACCTATCACCATCTGTTGAAGAACGAAGAGAACAAGCGTTTTCGCCATACCTCGACCACCACTTCGGACGTGGCGTTCAGCAACCAGATGACCTACCTGAAGCAGGCGGGCTACGACACCATCTCGCTGTATCAGCTGGAAGCCTACCTGAAGAACCAAATCAACCTGCCGGGCAAGGCGGTGGTGCTGACCTTCGACGACGGGCTGAAGTCGGTATATCGCTATGCTTATCCGGTGCTGAAAGAGTACGGCTTCCGCGCCACGGCGTTTATCATTTCTTCGCGCATCAAGCGCCATCCGCAGAAGTGGAACCCGGATTCGCTGCAGTTTATGAGCGTTTCGGAGCTTAAGCAGATCCAGGACGTGTTCGACGTGCAGTCGCACACCCATTTCCTGCACCGCACGGACGGCAACCGCCAGCCGATCCTGCTGAGCCGGTCGCTGCACAATATCGAGTTTGATTTCGAGCGTTCACGCCGCGCGCTGTCGCAGTTCAACCCGCACGTGCTGTACGTGTCCTATCCGTTCGGCGGCTACAACCAGCGCGCGATCCAGGCGGGGAAAGACGCCGGTTTCCATCTGGCGGTGACTACGGTGCAGGGCAAGGTGAAGCCGGGGGATAATCCCTATACGCTGAAGCGGCTGTATATTTTGCGCACCGATTCCATCCAGACCATGGCGGACCGAATAGCCAACAAGCCGGGAACGGTGGTGGTGCAATAATACTCGTCATATTTCAAGCTGCATCTTTGTTGGCTACGCTTGCTCACCCGAATCACTTACTTCAGTAAGCTCATCGGGCCTCGCTCCCTTGCCGCCGCGATGCAACTCGAACTATTTAGCGTATCGAGTGAAACGGGCGCCGAATGCGCCCGTTTTTACTCTCAGGCTACCTGAACCGGCACGGCTTTCGCCTTGCGCTGCAGGTTGTTGTCACCTTCGAAATAGGCGACTTTAGGATGGTGTTGGCGGGCGTCGGCGTCGGTCATCTGCACGTAAGAGCAGATGATCAGTTTGTCGCCCACGCAGGCGCAGCGCGCAGCCGCACCGTTGACCGAGATGATGCGCGAACCGCGCTCGGCGGCGATGGCGTAGGTGGAAAAACGCTGGCCGTTATCAACGTTATAAATGTCGATAGCTTCATATTCCAGAATGCCGGCGGCCTCCAGAAAATCCTGGTCGATGGCGCAGGACCCTTCATAGTGCAAGTCTGCCTGAGTGACTTTGACCCGATGCAGCTTGCCTTGCAGCATAGTACGTATCATAGCTTTACCTAACTGAATATCGGCCTTCGCAGGCGATTGGGGTGGCGTTTATCCCCTTCGTCTTTCAAGCCGTAGCGTTGTTGGCTGCTTACGCTCACCCCAGCCACTTACTTGAGTAAGCTCCTGGGGATTTACGAGCCTCGGCCATGAGGCTAGCCCTTCGGGCCAGCGCTTGCCGCCTGGCTGCAACTCGAAATCCATTGGGTAGAATTTTTATTACTTTCCCGGTAATAAGGATACCAAATATGCAAAAAACTACAGCGTCAGATCGACCTGCTGATTGTCGATCAGGCGCGCTTTGCCCAGCCAGGCGGCCATCAACACCACCGCACGGCGGCTTTCGGTCGACAGCGGCTGCAGGCTGTCTGCGTCGCGGATAAACAGTTCGTCCGGGGTAAAGCCGGCGGCGCGCAGCTGCTCGGCGCTGCGCTCCAGCAGTTCGTCGACGTGGCGTTCGCCATCGGCCAACCGCTGCGCCAGCGCGTTCATGATCGCGCTGAGCTGCGGGGCGATTTTACGCTCCTCGGCGGTCAGGTAGCCGTTGCGCGAACTGAGCGCCAGGCCGTCTTTGGCGCGCACGGTCGGGACGCCGACGATGTCAATGTCGTAGCCCATGTCCGCCACCATTTTGCGGATCAGCGCCAGCTGCTGGTAATCCTTCTCGCCGAAGCAGGCCAGATCGGGCTGCACCAGGTTGAACAATTTGCTGACGATGGTGGCGACGCCGCGGAAATGGCCAGGGCGGCTGGCGCCCTCCAGCATGGAGGAAATGCCCGGCACATCGACAGAGGTTTGCTGTTCCAGGCCCTGCGGATAAACGTCGGCCGGCGCCGGCGCAAACACCAGATCCACGCCGCGGCGGGTCAGCTTCTCGCTGTCTTCCTGCAGCGTGCGCGGGTAGCGCGCCAGGTCGTCCGGGCGTTCGAACTGCATCGGGTTGACGAAGATGCTCACCACCACGATATCGGCACGCGCGCGCGCCTCGTCGACCAGCGTCATGTGCCCGTCATGCAGGTTGCCCATGGTTGGCACCAGCGCGACGCGTTTACCGTCCTGGCGCCAGCGGCGGATCTGTTGGCGCAGCAGCGGTAGGGTCTCGATAATAATCATTGGCTAACTCCTGGAACCATCGCTTAATTAAAAGAGTGTTCTTCTGCGGGATAGACGCCTTGCTCCACGTCCTGGATGTACTGCCGCACCGCCGTGCGGATATCGCCGCTCTGCGCCAGGAAGTTTTTCGCGAATTTCGGCGTATGGCCGCCGGTAATGCCGAAGGCGTCGTGCATCACCAGGATCTGGCCGTCGGTCGCGTTGCCGGCGCCGATGCCGATCACCGGGATAGACAAGGCGGCGGTGATTTGGCGCGCCAGTTCGGTCGGCACGCACTCCAGCACCAGCAGTTGGATGCCGGCCAGCTCGAGGTTCTGCGCGTCTTCCAGCAGCTGCTTGGCGGCCAGCTCATCGCGGCCCTGCACCTTGTAGCCGCCAAACACGTTGACCGACTGTGGCGTCAGGCCCAGATGACCGCATACCGGCACGGCGCGTTCGGCGAGCATTTTCACCGTCTCGCACAGCCAGCTGCCGCCTTCCAGCTTCACCATGTTGGCGCCGGCGCGCATCAGTTCGGCGGCGTTGGTGAAGGTTTGTTCCGGGGTGGCGTAACTCATGAACGGCAGGTCGGCCAGCAGCAGGCAGGCCGGCGCGCCGCGGCGCACGGCGCGGGTATGGTAGGCCACGTCGGCGACGGTGACCGGCAGCGTGGAGTCGTGGCCCTGCAGCGTCATGCCCAGCGAATCGCCCACCAACAGGACTTTGATGCCTTGCTCTTCAAACAGTTTGGCAAAGCTGGCATCGTAGGCGGTAAGGGTAGCAAACTTGCGTTGCTCCTGTTTCCACTGGCGCAAATGGGTCACGGTGGTGGGTTTCATCACTTCGTCTCCTGAATCGAACCCTGCGGCACACGCGGGGCTCAGGCTGCAAAAAAGTGCTGTCATTCTACTGTAACCCTATCGGGGTGGGTAGCGCAGATCATCATGCTTAAGAGGTTCTTAAGAACCTTATGCTGTAATAGACGGCAATGGCTAAAAAAGGACGCTTATGCGAATTCTGCTGATAGAAGATGACAAGTTAATAGGCGACGGCATCAAGGCTGGGCTGACCAAGCTCGGCTTCAATCTGGACTGGTTCACCGACGGGCTGGTCGGCAAAAATGCGCTGGAAAGCGCGCCCTATGATGCGGTGATCCTCGACCTTAGCCTGCCGGGCCTCGACGGCCTGGCATTGTTGCGCCAGTGGCGGCAGGCCGGGCACGACGTGCCGGTCCTGATCCTCACCGCCCGCGACGCGCTCGAGCAGCGGGTCAGCGGCCTGCAGAGCGGCGCCGACGACTATCTCTGCAAGCCGTTCGCTTTGGCTGAGGTCGCGGCGCGCCTGCAGGCGCTGATCCGCCGTCGCCATGGCCAACTGCAGCCGCAGCTGGTGCACGGCGGCGTGGTGTTTGACGTCGCCACCCGCAGCCTGAGCTGCAACGGCGAACCCGTCATGCTTACGCCGAAAGAGCTGGCGGTGCTGGAGCTGTTCCTGCACAACAAGGGGCGGGTGCTGGCGCGGCCGCTGATCCAGGAGAAACTGTACAACTGGGACGACGAGGTGAGCAGCAACGCGGTCGAGGTGCACATCCACCACCTGCGGCGCAAGCTGGGCAACGGTTTTATCCGCACCGTCCATGGCGTGGGCTATACGCTGGGGGACGCGCCGTGAAGCGTCTCAGCCTGCGTCTGCGCCTGATCCTGCTCTTCAGCCTGCTGGCGCTGCTGACCTGGGGGGCCGCCAGCCTGGTCGCCTGGACGATGACGCGCGACAACATCAACGAAGTGTTCGATACCCAGCAGATGCTGTTCGCCAAGCGGCTGGCGACCGCCAACCTCGGGGACCTGCTGGCCGATGAAAGCGCGCGCAGCCTGCCGAAAACCAAAAAGCTGTTGCGCCATGGCAAGCGCGGCGATCAGGACGACGACGCGCTGGCTTTCGCCATCTTCGCTCGCGACGGCAAGATGCTGCTCAACGACGGGGAGAACGGCGCCGATTTCCGCTTTGACGGAGAGCGCGAAGGCTTTACCGACGGTGAACGCAAAGGGGATGACGACAGCTGGCGCCTGCTGTGGCTGACCAGCCCGGATGGCCGCTATCGCATCGTGGTCGGGCAGGAGTGGGATTACCGGCGCGATATGGCGTTGGGCATGGTGACCGGCCAATTGGCGCCCTGGCTGGCGATGTTGCCGGTGCTGATGCTGCTGATTGCGCTGATGGTCGGGCGCGAGCTGCGGCCGCTGCGCACGGTGGCGGCCGGGTTGCGCCGGCGCGCGCCGGACGATGCAACGCCGCTGGACGCGCGGCAGGTGCCGACCGAAGTGCGGCCGCTGGTGGATGCGCTCAACGCGTTGTTCAGCCGCATCAATGCGCTGTTGGTGCGCGAGCGGCGCTTTACCTCAGATGCCGCCCATGAGCTGCGCAGTCCGCTGGCGGCGCTGCGGGTGCAAACCGAAGTGGTGCAGCTGGCGGGCGACGATGCGCAGATGCGCGAGCATGCGTTGGACAATCTGACGCTCGGCATCGATCGCGCTACCCGGTTGGTGGATCAGCTGCTGACGCTGTCGCGGCTGGATTCGCTGTCGGACTTGGCCGAGTTGGAGCCGGTCGACTGGAGTACGCTGGTGCCAATGGCCTTGGCGGAGCAGGACCGTCAGGCCCATGCGGCGGGCGTGACGCTGCGCTATGAGCAGCAGGGGGCTCCCAGACCGCGGCAGGGCCAGGCGCTGCTGCTGTCGCTGCTGGTGCGCAACCTGGTGGATAACGCCGTGCGCTATACCCCAGCGGGCGGCACGGTCACCCTCCGGCTGACGGAGCGCCTGCTGACGGTTGAGGATAACGGACCGGGGGTGACGGCGGAGCATTTGGCGCGGCTGGGGGAGCGCTTCTACCGCCCGCCGGGCCAGGAGCAGACCGGCAGTGGGTTGGGGCTGTCCATCGTACAGCGCATCGCCGGGTTGCACGGGCTGCGGGTGACTTTCGCCAACCGGCCGGAGGGTGGGTTTGTTGCTCAGATGCTGCTGTAGGGCTTAGGGCTTGGGCTTATGCCATAACGCCATGCCGTTTTCCGGCACGCGTTTCAGGCAGCTGGCGAGTGATTCGCCATCGGGGAACACCAGATCGGGGGCGATCTCCGCCAGCGGGTAGAGCATGAATTCGCGCTCTTTCAGGCCGTAATGCGGTACCGTCAGGCGGTCGGTGTGGATCACCCGATCGCCGTACAGCATGATGTCGAGATCGAGGGTGCGCGGCCCCCAGCGTTCATCCTTGCGCACGCGGCCCTGATTGCGTTCTATCGCCTGGGTGTGGTCGAGCAGCTGTTCGGGCGGCAACAGGGTATCCAGCGCCACCACCGCATTGAGGAAATCCGGCTGGTTTTGCGGCCCCAGCGGCCTGGTGCGGTAAAACGACGAACAGGCGATCAGCCGGGTGCGCGGGAGATGCTCCAGCGCCTCCAGTGCGGCTTTAACCTGTTGCAGCGGCTGCGCCAGGTTGCTGCCCAGCGCGATATAAACGCGGATCATTATGCCCCTTCTTTACGCGGTGCCCGGCGGCGCGGACGGCGTTGACGCGCGCGGCGCGGCGCCGGATCGTCGCCCAGGGTGGTCAACATGGCCTTCTGACGCGCCGGCGTGGCCTCCTGGAACTCGCCCCACCATTCGGTCAGGCGCAGCATTTCCTGATTGTCTTCCACTTCGGCGCGCAGCGCCAGCAAATCGTAAGCGGCGCGGAATTTCGGGTGCTCCATCAGCTTGTGCGCGCGTTTGCCCTGACGGCGAGACAGGCGCAGCTGCAGCTGCCAGATATCGCGCACCAGCGTGGTGATGCGTTTCGGAATCGCCAGTGAACGGCACTGTTCGTCCAGCACATCGTTCATCGCCAGCGCGAAGGCGTCGTAGTAGGCCAGGCCGCTTTCCTGCGCCAGCTTCTGCGCGTGTTCCAGCAGCGGGTACCACAGCATGGCGGCGAACAGGAACGCCGGATTGACGCGCATGTCGTTCTGCAGGCGGTGGTCGGTGTTTTTCAGCACCTGCGCCAGGATGCGTTCCATCGGCGTGTCGTGGTTCGGCGTGAAGTTGCGCGCAATCAGCGGGAACAGCGGTTGGAACAGCTGGTATTCACACAGCTTCAGGTAGGTGGGGTAACCGTAGCCCGCCTGCAGCAGCTTGAGGGATTCTTCGAACAGACGCGCCGGCGGGATCTCATGCAGCAGCGAGGCCAGGCGCGGGATCGGCTCGGCGGTTTCGTCGCTGATGGTCATGTCCAACTTGGCGGCGAAGCGCACCGCACGCAGCATGCGCACCGGGTCTTCACGGTAGCGGGTTTCGGGATCGCCAATCAGGCGGATCACGCCCTGTTGCAGATCGCGCAGGCCGTCGACGTAGTCACGCAGCGTAAAGTCCGCCACGCCGTAGTACAGGCTGTTGATGGTGAAATCGCGGCGCTGGGCGTCTTCTTCGATCGAACCGAAGATGTTGTCGCGCAGCAGCATGCCGTTTTGCGCCTGCTGGGAAGAGTTTTTATCCGATTCCGGGTTCTGCTCGTGATGACCGCGGAAGGTGGCCACCTCGATGATTTCCGGGCCGAACATCACGTGCGCCAGGCGGAAGCGGCGGCCGACCAGGCGGCAGTTGCGGAACAGTTTGCGCACCTGTTCCGGCGTGGCGTTGGTGGTGATGTCGAAATCTTTCGGTTTCTTGCCCAGCAGCAGATCGCGTACGCCGCCGCCGACCAGGTAGGCTTCATAACCGGACTTGTTCAGGCGGTAAAGCACCTTCAGCGCATTCTCGCTGATGTCTTTGCGTGAGATCGCGTGCTGTTCGCGTGGGATCACGGTCATAGAACCGGTTCCTTCCGCGGCGGGAAACGGCGCGCGTTTACGCGGCGCAGAGCGGCGGGCAGGGGCGTCTGTTCCGCGATCGGCGGAACGTTGCGACGGCGCGGGGCGCGTTTCTGCAGCCACGGTTTCTTCGCGGACTACGTTTTTATCGCTGACCGGCGCTTCATCGCGGGGCAGCTTGTCATCGCGGATTAGTACCTTACGGCAGAAATTGGCTACTCGGGTAAAAATGGTACACCTCGATAGTGACTGATAAAAATGGAGCTAACAAAAAATAGCGGCTAATCATAGCTCACCATGGCCCCTTTGAGAATGCCGACGTGTTTTCGTCCAGGGGGATCGCCTCCTGGCGCGGCACGTTTTCCAGCTGCCAGTGCGCGACCGCCCAGCTCAATAATAACGGCAGGTCAAGATCTTGCCAGCTTTCCGGCAGCGGTTGGCGCAGAAATTTCAATGCGGCGACCAGCACCGGGCGCGGATCGCCGCCGGGCAGCGCGGGCGCGTGGTTTTGCTTCGACAGCTTGATGCCGTTGGCGCCCAACGCCAGCGGCAGATGCACGTAAGAAGGCGCCGGCGCCTGCAGCTGATGATACAGCGCAATCTGGCGCACCGTGGGTTCGATCAGGTCGGCGCCGCGTACGATTTCGGTCACGCCCTGAAAATGGTCGTCGATCACCACCGCCAGATTGTAGGCGAACAGCCCGTCGCGGCGGCGAATGATAAAGTCTTCGCCGGCCAGCGCCGGATCGGCACGCAGTTCGCCCTGCAGGCGATCGTGAAACGCATAGACGGGAGCGGACTGGCGCAAGCGGATGGCGGCGCCCTGCGGGCCGAGATGCAAATCGCGGCAGTGGCCGTCATACAGGCCGCCGATGTGCTGAATGCGGCTGCGGGTGCAGGTGCAGTAATAGCTGAGCCCCCGCTGTTGCAGCAGATCCAAGGCGGCGCGGTAGGCGTCGTGGCGTTGAGACTGATAGATGACCTGGCCGTCCCAGAGGAGACCATAATGTTCCAGAGCGGATAAGATACGATCGGCGGCGCCGGCGACTTCGCGCGGGGGATCGATATCTTCAATGCGAACCAACCATTGCCCGCGCTGGGCGCGAGCCTGGAGGTAGCTTCCCAGAGCGGCAATCAGCGAACCGAAATGCAGATCCCCGGAAGGCGATGGGGCAAAGCGCCCCACATAATGACTTTCTTGCATATCAGAGGGGAAAGGTTCCCTTTACTCTGTGCGGTGTGCGCATGAACGCACACCGCAGCGGTAACATACTCGTTATGCCTGAAACTGCATCTGCGTTGGCTGCGCTTGCTTACCCGAATCGCTTACCGGAGTAAGCGCTTCGGAATGCGCATTCTTGCCGCCGTGATGCAGCTCCAATCATGTAGAGTAGCGGTATTAGCCGGCCATCTGCTTTTCGCGGATTTCCGCCAGGGTCTTGCAGTCGATACACAAATCGGCGGTCGGACGCGCTTCGAGGCGACGAATGCCAATCTCCACGCCGCAGGATTCGCAGTAGCCGAAATCTTCGTCTTCCACTTTCTTCAGCGTTTTCTCGATCTTTTTGATCAGTTTGCGTTCACGGTCACGGTTACGCAGTTCAAGGCTGAATTCTTCTTCCTGCGCGGCACGGTCGACCGGATCCGGGAAGTTGGCAGCTTCGTCTTGCATATGCGATACAGTACGGTCCACTTCGTCCCTGAGCTGGTTGCGCCACGCTTCAAGAATGCGCTTGAAATGCGACAACTGGGCGTCGTTCATGTACTCTTCGCCCGGCTTCTCTTGGTACGGCTCCACCCCAGCGATGGCGAGAATGCTCAAGGACGAGGTTTTACGGTTTTGCCCTTCTTGCATGTTGCTTCTCCTACATACACACGCACTATCGAATCCCCAATGCGGGGGAAAAACAGGCCGCTATAAATAACAGAAGGAAGGTAGGTTGGCAATTATTCCTGTCGCCCGCTTGACAATGCTGTGAAGGGAGGCGTATTTGGCGATGCGCTAACCTTATTACTGCCCGATTCCGCTAATCGATAAAAAACGGTAACTTATCGCAGAGAGATATACCGTCAGGTGATAATTTAGCCCCATAACAAACCACTTCTACTCCCAACTGCCGGACCTGCGCTAACAGTGCCGCATAACGCGCATCTATATGATGTGCCGGTGCGACCTGTTCAATACCGCTGTGCAACACGGCAAAGAACAACACCGCCCGCTGCCCGCTTTCAACCACGCTGAGCAACTCACGCAGGTGCTTTTGTCCTCTGAGCGTTACCGCATCAGGAAAGTAACCACGTTGTTGTTGCAGTAATGTGACTGACTTAACTTCAATATAGCAGTTAACCCGATTTTCTGCCTGTAATAACAAATCGATACGACTGTTTTCACTGCCGTATTTCACCTCGCCGGCAATTTTACTGTAACCGGATAATTCATTGACGAGATCCCGTTCGATCGCCTCGCGCACCAGGGTGTTGGCGCGCAGCGTATTGACGCAGATCCAGTCGCCCTGCTGGGTATGGGTCAGTTCCCAGCTGTGGGCGTATTTGCGCTTGGGGTTGTCCGAGGTGGAATACCAGACGGTATCGCCGGGCGTGGCGCAACCGGTCATGGCGCCGGTGTTGGCGCAGTGCAGAGTGAAAGTTTCCCCTTCCGGGGTGATCACGTCCGCCAGAAAGCGTTTGTAACGTTTAATCAGCGTGGCGGAGCGCAGCGGCGGGGTGAAGATCATCGGTTTTCCTGAGGGGCCAGGGGCCATTGTTCGAGCTGATGGTAACGGGTGCGGCCGTTTTCAAATACCGACTGATATAAGGCGAAGGTCTCGGCATTGAAGGCCCAACCCGGCGTTGTCGGCGGGATCGCCACCGGTTGGGTGGCGGCGCGCAGCAACGTGATGTGCGGGTGAAACGGCATGGGGCTTTGGTAGCAACCGCTGCGGGCGGCCTGCGAGCGCAGCAGCTCGGCCAGCTGCAGCAGCCCGCGCGGTGCGCGGCGGGTGCCGAGCCACACCACGCCGGGGCGCGGCCAGTGGCCGAGATCGTCAAGCCGCAGGCTGAACCCGGGTTGGGCGATGCGGTCAGCCAGCCGGGCCAGCGCCTGCTCTTTCTGGGCGCTGACCTCACCGAGGAACGCCAGCGTCAGGTGCAGGTTGGCCGCCGCCACCGGCCGCCCCGCCTCCGGTGAAAAGGCGTCGGCGCGCCAGCGGATCACCTGCTGCTGCAGCGCATCAGGCAAGGGCAAAGCGAAAAACAGGCGGCGCGAACTGGACATGGATACCCGGCAAGTGAATGAAACGCAGAGTCTAATGCTACAATGTACGCCGTTTAATGTTAACCACCACGGAGAGTTCTGTGTCTTCACTGCCCGTCAGCGCGGTACTTGATGAGTTGCTCACTGCGCTGCAATCCGCCCCGCAGGTCTTGCTGCACGCCCCGACCGGCGCCGGCAAATCCACCTGGCTGCCGCTGCAGATCCTGGCTAAAGCCGGCTTGCCCGGCCGCATCATCATGCTGGAGCCGCGGCGGTTGGCGGCGAAAAACGTCGCCTACCGGCTGGCGCAACAGCTGGGTGAAGAACCCGGCCAAACCGTGGGCTACCGCATGCGCGCCGAAAGTAAAAGCGGGCCGCAGACCCGGCTGGAAGTGGTGACCGAAGGCATTCTCACCCGCATGCTGCAACAGGACGCCGAGCTGCAGGGCGTCTCGCTGGTGATCCTCGACGAATTTCACGAGCGCAGCCTGCAGGCCGATCTGGCGTTGGCGCTGCTGCTCGATGTGCAACAGGGGCTGCGCGAAGATCTGAAGCTGCTGATCATGTCGGCGACGCTGGACAACGCCCGGCTGGCGCAGCTGCTGCCGCAGGCGCCGGCGGTGGTTTCCGAAGGGCGCAGTTTCCCGGTCGATCGTCAATATCAGCCGCTGGCCAGCCATCAGCGGCTGGAGGACGGCGTGGCGGCGGCGGTGAAGCGTTTGTTGGCCGAACAGCCGGGCTCGCTGCTGCTGTTCCTGCCGGGCGTGGCGGAAATCAACCGGGTGCTGGAACGCCTCAACGGCGAGTTGCCCGGCGATACCGATCTGTGCCCGCTGTATGGCGCCTTGCCGCTGGCGCAGCAGCAGAAAGCGATCCAGCCGGCTCAGGCCGGGCGGCGCAAGGTGGTGCTGGCGACCAATATCGCCGAGACCAGCCTGACGATTGAAGGTATCCGCCTGGTGATCGACAGCGGGCTGGAGCGGGTGGCGCGCTATGACGTGCGCAACGGCCTGACGCGCCTGGTGACGCAACGCATCAGCCAGGCCTCGATGGTGCAGCGCGCCGGCCGCGCCGGGCGTCTGGAGCCGGGCATCTGTTGGCATCTGTTCGCCAAAGAGCAGGCGGAGCGTGCGGCGGAGCATGCCGAGCCGGAGATCTTGCAAAGCGATTTGGCCGGCTTCTGGCTCGAGCTGCTGCAGTGGGGCTGCCACGATGCGGCCCAACTGACCTGGCTCGATCGGCCGCCGGCGCCGGCGCTGGCGGCGGCCAAAGGGCTGCTGCGCCGGCTTGGCGCCACGGACGAGGGCGATAAGCTCAGCGCGCAGGGGCGCCAGATGGCCGCGCTGGGCTGTGAGCCGAGGCTGGCGGCGATGTTGGCCGCCGGTGCTGCGCTGGGCGCCGAGGGGGTGGCGACGGCGGCGGCGTTGGCCGCATTGCTGGAGGAGCCGCCGCGCGGCGGGCAGATGGATATCGGCTATTGGCTGAGCCGGCCGCAGCCGAATTGGCAGCGTCGCGCCGCCCAGCTGACGCGCCGCCTTGCGCAGCGGCCGGGGCAGGTCGATGCCGATTTGGCGCCGCGCCTGCTGGCGCTGGCGTTCGCCGATCGCATCGGCCAGCGGCGCGGGCAGGATGGCCGTTATCTGTTGGCCAACGGCATGGGCGCGGCGATGAATCAGGATGAAGCGTTGTCGCGTGCGCCCTGGCTGATTATCCCCAGCCTGCTGCAGGGGCATAACAGCCCGGATGCGCGTATTCTGCTGGCGTTGCCGGTGGAGATCGACGCGCTGGCGGCGCAGCTGCCGGCGATAGTCTCGCAGCAAACGGCGGTGGAGTGGGATGAAGAAAAGGGCACGCTGCGCGCCTGGAAGCGCCAGCAAATTGGCCGCCTGACGCTGCGCGCCCAACCGCTGGCCAAGCCGGCGGATGAAGAACTCCAGCAGGCGCTGATCGGCTGGGTGCGGTCGCAGGGGTTGGCGGTGCTCAACTGGGACACCGCCGCCGAGCAGCTGAGGGTGCGGCTGCAGTGTGCGCAGCGCTGGCTGCCGGAGGCCGCCTGGCCGCCGGTGGACGATGAATCGCTGCTGGACGCGCTGGAGCGCTGGCTGCTGCCTTCGCTGAACGGCGTGCGCGATCTGCGCGGGTTGAAGCAGGTTAATATCGCCGAGGCGTTGGCCCGCTTGCTGGACTGGCAGCAAAAGCAGCGGCTGGATAATGCCTTACCCACTCATTACACTGTGCCGACCGGCAGCCGCCTGCCGATCCGTTATGACGCCGGCAAACCGCCCGCGCTGGCGGTGCGTTTACAGGAGGTGTTTGGTGAACAGCGCAGCCCAATGTTGGCTGAGGGTCGCATCCCGGTGGTGCTTGAGTTACTCTCACCGGCGCACCGGCCGCTGCAAATCACCGGCGATCTGGCCGCATTTTGGCAGGGCGCCTATCGCGAGGTGCAAAAAGAGATGAAGGGGCGCTATCCGAAACACGTGTGGCCCGACGACCCGGCCAATACCGCCCCGACGCGCCGGACCAAAAAGTACCAGTGAATGCGTATGGAATTCAGATGTTTCTTCTGTTCAGCGGCCTGGCGCCGGGACAGATTAAGCGACTAATAATGGCGGCTGGGCCGCCAAGCTCGGAGAACAACAGCAATGGCCGGGGATGACCGCGAGCCCATCGGGCGCAAAGGAAAACAACCAAAACCCACCGCGTCGCGCAAGCCGCCGCGCCGTCGCCGAGACGACGATTATGATGAATACGAAGAAGACGAGTATGACGATGATGAGTATGAAGAGGAGCAGCAGCGCATGCCCCGTAAGGTGAAAGCGACTCCGCCGCGTAAAAAGCGCCGTTGGCTCGGGCTGCTGATTAAGCTGATCCTGATTGTCGCCGTGCTGCTGGCGATCTATGGCGTTTACCTGGATTCCCAGATCCGCAGCCGCATCGACGGTAAAGTCTGGCAACTGCCGGCGGCGGTGTACGGCCGCATGGTCAACCTGGAACCGGGCATGCCGTACAGCAAAAAGGAAATGGTCGATCTGCTGGAAGGCATGCAGTACCGCCAGGTGAGCCGCATGACTCGCCCGGGGGAATTTACCGTGCAGGCCAACAGCATCGAGATGCTGCGCCGCCCGTTCGACTTCCCTGACGGCAAAGAAGGGCAGATCCACGCCCGGCTGGATTTCCAAAACAACCGCCTGGCGAAGATCGAGAATATGGAAAACCAGCGCAGCTTCGGGTTCTTCCGCCTCGATCCGCGCCTGATCACCATGCTGCAGTCGCCGAACGGCGAACAGCGGCTGTTCGTGCCCCGCGCCGGTTTCCCGGATCTGCTGGTGGATACGCTGATCGCCACAGAAGACCGCCATTTCTACGAGCATGACGGCATCAGCCCGTACTCTATCGGCCGCGCCGTGCTGGCCAACCTGACCGCCGGCCGCGCAGTGCAGGGCGGCAGCACCCTGACGCAGCAGTTGGTGAAGAACCTGTTCCTCACCAACGAACGCTCGCTGTGGCGCAAGGCCAATGAAGCCTATATGGCCTTGCTGGTGGATTACCGCTACAGCAAGGACCGCATTCTCGAGCTGTACCTGAACGAGGTGTATCTCGGCCAGAGCGGCAACGATCAGATCCGCGGCTTCCCGCTGGCCAGCCTGTACTACTTCGGCCGCCCGGTGGATGAGCTGAGCCTCGATCAGCAGGCGCTGCTGGTCGGCATGGTGAAGGGCGCTTCGCTGTATAACCCGTGGCGCAACCCTAAGCTGGCGCTGGAGCGCCGCAATCTGGTGCTCAAGCTGTTGCAGAACCAGGGGGTGATCGACGCCGAGCTGTATGACATGCTGAGCGCGCGTCCGCTGGGCGTGCAGCCGAAAGGCGGGGTCATCACCCCGCAGCCGGCGTTTATGCAGATGGTGCGTCAGGAGCTGCAGACCAAACTGGGCGATAAGGTCAACGACCTGTCCGGCGTGAAAATTTTCACTACTCTGGATCCGGTGTCGCAGGACGCGGCGGAAAAAGCGGTTGAGGACGGCATTCCGGCGCTGCGCGCAGCGCGCCATGTGAAGGATCTGGAAGCGGCGATGGTGATTGTCGATCGCTTCAGCGGCGAAGTGCGCGCCATGGTCGGCGGTTCCAACCCGCAGTTCGCCGGTTTTAACCGCGCGGTGCAGGCCCGTCGCCTGGTCGGCTCGCTGGCTAAGCCGCCGACTTACCTGACCGCGCTTTCCGAGCCGGACAAGTATCGCCTCAACACCTGGCTGGCGGATGCGCCGCTGTCGCTGAAACAGCCGAACGGCGCTCTCTGGCAACCGAACAACTATGACCGTAAATTCCGCGGCAAGGTGATGCTGGTCGACGCGCTCGCCAACTCGCTCAACGTGCCGACGGTCAACCTTGGCCTGTCGGTGGGGCTGGATCAGATCAGCGCCACGCTGCAGCGTCTGGGCATACCCAAAGCGGAGATCAATCCGGTGCCTTCCATGTTGCTGGGGGCCATCGGCCTGACGCCGGTGGAAGTGGCGCAGGAATACCAGACCATCGCCAGCGGCGGCAACCGTGCGCCGCTGTCTGCGGTGCGCTCGGTGATCGCCGAGGACGGTTCGGTGCTGTACCAGAGTTTCCCGCAGGCGGAACGCATGGTGCCGGCGCAGGCTGCTTACCTGACGCTGTACGCCATGCAACAGGGCGTTATCCGCGGAACTTCCCGCTCACTGTCGGTGAAGTTCCCGAACTACAACCTGGCGGCGAAAACCGGTACCACCAACGATCTGCGCGACAGCTGGTTTGCCGGCATCGACGGCAAGGAAGTGGCGATCGCTTGGGTGGGGCGCGATAACAACGGCCCGGCCAAGCTGACCGGCGCCAACGGCGCGCTGACCCTGTACCGCCGCTATCTGGAAAACCAGACGCCACTGCCGCTGATGCTGCAGCCACCGGAAGGCATCAACCAGATGGGCATAGATTCGGCAGGCAACTTCATCTGCGGCGGCGGTAGCTGGCGCACCATCCCGGTATGGACCGATAACCCGCAGGGGCTGTGTCAGGCCAGCCAGGCGGCTGTTCAGCAACAACAGCAGCAACAGCAGCAACAGGCTGCGGGTGAGCAGAAAGATGCGGATGGCGTCGCCGGTTGGATCAAGGACATGTTCGGCCAGTAAACCGTCGCTGAGGTAAAACGCTTAAGCGAAAAATTTTTCTTTATTATTAAGCCCGTAACCTTTGTTGCGGGCTTTTTTGTTTTTTCGCACGCTTTATTTCCACGAGGTTAATAAGGCTAAGCGGTTAATTGCTAACCTATTTGGCAGATGAATTCGGCTTGCAGTTTAATTTGCCTTCTGCATAAAATGCGACGCTTATAATAATTATTATCGTTTACATTCGTTATTGAATTATCCATCAGAGAAACCAAATTATGCCGACCAAGCGTCTTTCGTCTCCCGCAGCCAAACCGGGCCGTTCATCCGTCAGTATGTCAGCTTTCGCTGTCGCTGCAGCATTGGGTACGCTGGCCATGCCGGCATTTTCCGCCGATGCCAAGCCGGCAGCCAAGGAAGAAACTCTCACCGTCGTGGGCGGTGGCGCTGCGTCCTTGCAGGAAAGCGCCTGGGGGCCGGTCGGCACCTACGTAGCGAAACAGAGCGCCACCGGCACCAAAACCGATACGCCTGTTCAGAAGAACCCGCAGTCGGTGTCCGTGGTCACGCGTGAAGAAATGGACATGCGCCAGCCCGATACGGTGAAAGGCGCGCTGGCCTATGCGCCGGGCGTGTTCGCCAGCCGCGGCAGTTCCACGATCTATGATTCGGTGGCCATTCGCGGCTTCCCGGCGGTAAACACCAACCAGTATCTGGATGGGCTGCGCCTGCAGGGCGATAACTACAGCGAAGCCTCCATCGATCCGTATTTCCTCGAGCGCGCCGAACTGCTGCGCGGGCCGGTGTCGGTGCTGTATGGCAAAAGCAGCCCCGGCGGCCTGGTCTCGATGGTCAGCAAGCGGCCAACCACCGAGCCGCTGCGCGAAATCCAGTTTAAAATGGGCACCGACAATCTGTTCCAGACCGGATTCGATTTCAGCGACGCGCTGGACGATAACGGGATCTATTCCTATCGTCTGACCGGCCTGGCAAAAGACAGCGATGCGCAGCAGAACATGAGCAAAGAGAAGCGCTACGCGATTGCGCCTTCCTTTAGCTGGCGCCCGGATGACAAAACCAACTTCACGCTGTTGGCCAACATTCAAAACGATCCTTATACCGGTTATTACGGCTGGCTGCCGAAGCAGGGAACGCTGATCCCGCTGCCGAACGGCAACAAGTTGCCGACAGATTTCAATGAGGGCGAAGCCAGCAACTACACCTCGCGCAAGCAACGGATGATCGGCTACAGCTTCGAGCACGCCTTCAACGATACCTGGGCGGTGCGCCAGAATCTGCGTTATATGCAGTTGGAAACCGACCTGAAGAGCATTTACGGATATGGTTTGTCATCGCCGACGACGATTAATCGCCTCTATGTTCAATCGAAGGAACACCTGAACAATTTCTCTGTAGATACCCAAGCGCAGGCGAAGGTGAAAACAGGACAGATTGATCACACCTTATTGTTTGGGGTGGATTACTCGCGCATGCGTAACGACATTAATGCTATTTATGGTAGCGCCAGCGCTCTTAGCATGACTCATCCGCAGTATGGCAATGATGCTATTGACGTGGGTTCTTATTACAACTTCCTGAACCGCCAAGAGCAAACCGGCCTGTATGCGCAGGAACAGGGCGAGTGGAACCAATGGGTGCTGACGCTGGGCGGCCGTTACGACTGGGCGAAGACCTCTGCCTTTAACCGCAACCTGGGCACCACGGACGAACAAACCGACGGGCAGTTCACCTGGCGCGGTGGCCTGAACTACCTGTTTGACAACGGCATCACGCCGTACTTCAGCTACAGCCAATCGTTCGAACCTAATCTGGGCACCACCGCCGGCGGCAGCACCTTTAAGCCTTCGATCGGCAAGCAATTTGAAACCGGCGTGAAATACGTGCCGAAGGATCGACCGATCGTCCTGACGGCGGCGCTGTATCAGCTGACCAAAAACAACAACCTGACGCCGGATCCGGATAACGCGCAGTTCAGCGTGCAGAGCGGCGAGATTCGTTCGCGCGGCGTCGAGCTGGAGGCCAAGGCGGCGCTGAATGCCAACGTCAACCTGATCGCGTCTTATACTTACACGGATGCCAAGTACACCGAGGATACCAACTTCCAGGATAAGCCGACGCCGGAGATCCCCAAGCATACGGCCTCCCTGTGGGCGGACTACACCTTCCATGAAACGGCGGTCAGCGGCCTGACGTTGGGCTCCGGCGTGCGTTATGTCGGCACCAGCTCCAGCTTCAACAGCGCCGACAACAGCACCTTTAAAGTGCCTGATTACACCCTGGTGGATGCGACGATCAAATATGATTTGGCGCGCTTTGGCCTGCCGGGTTCGTCAGTCGGGGTTAATATCAACAACCTGTTCGACAAGACCTACGTCTCAAGCTGCTACCGCGATTATGCCTGCTACTGGGGCGCAGAACGTCAGGTGGTCGCCACCGCAACCTTCCGCTTCTAATTGGCTCGCCGGGGCGGCGCCATGCCGCTCCGGTCAAAGTAGGATCTATGCAGGATAAACACTTCAACCGCAACGCCGCCTTCGCGCTGGACAACGCCAGCTTCGCCGTGCCCGGCCGCGTGCTGCTGCAGCCGCTGTCGCTGACCTTCCCCGAAGGTAAAGTCTGCGGATTGATCGGCCATAACGGCTCCGGCAAATCCACGCTGCTGAAAATACTCGGCCGCCACCATAACCCTACGGCCGGCCGCGCCTTGCTGAATCAGCAGCCGCTGGCGCAGTGGGACAGCAAAGCCTTTGCCCGCCAGGTCGCTTACTTGCCGCAGCAGCTGCCCGCGGCGGAAGGCATGACGGTGCGCGAACTGGTGGCTATCGGCCGCTACCCGTGGCACGGCGCGCTGGGCCGCTTCGGCGTCAACGACCGCGAACAGGTGGAGGAGGCGATAGCGCTGGTGGGCCTGAAGCCCTTCGCCAACCGGCTGGTGGACAGCTTGTCCGGCGGAGAACGTCAACGGGCCTGGCTGGCGATGATGGTGGCGCAAGACAGCCGCTGCCTGCTGCTGGACGAACCGACCTCGGCGCTGGACATCGCCCACCAGGTTGAGGTGTTGGCGCTGATCCAGCGCCTGAGCCGCGAGCGCGGCCTGACGGTGATCGCGGTGCTGCACGACATCAACATGGCGGCGCGCTACTGTGACCATCTGGTGGCGCTGCGCGGCGGTGAAATGATTGCCCAGGGCGCCCCGCTGGAACTGATGCGGGGCCCGGTGCTGGAGCAAATTTATGGGATCCCTATGGGCACGCTGCCGCACCCAAGCGGCGGCGCTCCGGTGAGTTTTGTCTACTGATGTCTGCTTCTTTCAATGCTTATCCTGACCCGATGCGCCGCCGTTTATTGACGGCCATGGCGCTGTCGCCGCTGCTGTTTTCCCTGCCGGGCAGGGCCATCGATGTGCCGCCCGATATCACCCGCATTGCGGCGCTGGAGTGGTTGCCCATCGAGCTGCTGTTGGCGTTGGGCATCATGCCGCTGGCGGTGGCCGACATCCATAACTACAACCTGTGGGTGGAGGAGCCGAAGCTGCCTGCGTCGGTTTTCGACGTCGGCCAGCGCACCGAGCCCAATCTGGAACTGCTGCAGCAGCTGAAGCCTTCTCTGGTGCTGCTGTCGCAGGGCTACGGCCCGACGCCGCAAAAGCTGCAACCAATAGCCCCGACCATGAGCTTCGGCTTCAACGACGGCAGTGGCAAACCGCTGACGGTGGCCAGGCAGTCGTTGCAGGCGCTGGCCCAGCGGTTGGGGGTGGAAACCCGCGCGGTGCAACATCTGGCGCAGTTTGACCGTTTTATGCAGGACGCACGCCAGCGCCTGCATTCATATACCCGGCAGCCGTTGCTGATGTTCTCCCTGATCGACAGCCGCCATGCGCTGATTATCGGCCAGAAAAGCCTGTTCCAGGAAGTGATGGACCAGCTTGGCATCAAGAACGCCTGGGAAGGGGAAACCAACTTTTGGGGCACCGCGGTCGTGGGGATTGAACGCCTGATGGCGGTGAGCAATGCGCGGGCGATTTATCTCGATCATGGCAATCAGGCGATGATGGACAAGGTCAGCGCGACGCCGCTGTGGCGGGCGCTGCCTTTCGTGCGACAAAACCAGCTGCGGCAGGTGCCGGCGGTGTGGTTCTACGGCGCCACGCTGTCGGCGATGCGTTTTTGCCGCGTGCTGGAACAGGTGCAGGAGCGCAATTCATGAACGCAGGCAATCGGGCACTACCCCTGACGCTGATCCTGCTGCTGTTGGCGGCGGCCGGCGGCTTGACTATCTACAACCTGCTGCAGCAGCTGCCGCTGGCGCAGTGGGGGGCGGCGCTGAGCGCACCCGGCATCGAAGACGTGAACCAAATGCTGTTCCACTACAGCCTGCTGCCGCGGCTATCGGTGTCTTTGCTGGCCGGCGCCGGGCTGGGGCTGGTCGGCGTGCTGTTTCAACAGGTGTTGCGCAACCCGCTGGCGGAGCCGGCGACGCTGGGGGTTTCCGCCGGCGCGCAGCTGGGCCTGACCATCGCCACGCTGTGGGTGCTGCCGGGCGGTGAATTTACCCGCCAGCTGGCCGCCATGGCCGGCGCCATAGTGGTGGGCGGGTTGGTATTCGGCGTGGCCTGGGGCAAACGCATGTCGCCGGTGACGCTGATCCTGGCCGGGCTGGTGCTGGGGCTGTATTGCGGCGCGGTCAACAGCCTGCTGGCGCTGTTCAATTACGATCGGCTGCAGGGCTTGTTCCTGTGGAGCACCGGCGCGCTGAACCAGCAGGACTGGAGCGCGGTGCAGTTTATCCTGCCGCGATTGCTGGTAGCAGCCGCGCTGGCGGTGCTGCTGTTGCGCCCGCTGACGCTGCTGGGGCTGGACGATGGCGTGGCGCGTAACCTGGGGTTGGGTCTGTCGATGGCGCGCTTTTGCGCGCTGGCGTTGGCCATTATCTTCAGCGCCATGCTGGTGAACGCCGTGGGGGTCATTGGCTTTATCGGGCTGTTCGCGCCGTTGATGGCGAAAATGCTGGGGGCGCGCCGGCTGGCGCACCGCATGATGTTGGCGCCGCTGCTGGGTGCATTGCTGCTGTGGTTGACCGATCAGGTGATGATCTGGCTGACGCAGGTGTGGCGTGAGATCCCGACCGGGGCAGCGACCGCGCTGTTTGGCGCGCCGCTGCTGCTGTGGCTGTTGCCGCGCTTGCGCAGCGCCGCCACGCCGCCGCCGACGAACCTGGGCGACAAGGTGCCGGCGGAACGCGGGCATCTGCCGGGCTGGATAGCGCTGGCGGGGGCGCTGCTGTTAGCCGGACTGGCGGTGGCGCTGATGTTCGGCAAGAACGCCCACGGCTGGCACTGGAGCCTGGGGCCGGAACTGGAGTCCCTGTTGCCGTGGCGTTGGCCGCGGGTGCTGTCGGCGCTGGCGGCGGGCATGATGCTGGCGGTGGCCGGAACCCTGATCCAAAAGCTGACCGGCAACCCGATGTCCAGCCCGGAAGTGCTGGGCATCAGCTCCGGCGCGGCCTTTGGCGTGGTGGTGATGCTGTTTATCGTGCCGGGCGATGCCTTCGCCTGGCTGCTGCCGGCGGGCAGCCTGGGGGCCGCCGGCACGCTGCTGGTGATCATGATCGCCGCCGGGCGCGGCGGTTTCTCCACCGAGCGCATGCTGCTGGCCGGCATTGCGCTCAGCACCGCCTTCACCACCACCATTTTCCTGCTGCTGGCCAGCGGCGACCCGCGCATGGGCGGCCTGCTGACCTGGATCTCCGGTTCAACCTACTCGGTGGATGCCGCTCAGGCGGTGCGCACCGCGCTGATCGCCGCCGGGCTGATCGCGTTGGCGCCGCTGTGCCGCCGCTGGCTGACCATTCTGCCGCTGGGCGGCGCCACCGCCCGTTCGGTGGGCATTGCGCTGACGCCGGTGCGGCTGGCCATTCTGCTGCTGGCCGCCACCCTGACCGCCATGGCGACGCTGACCGTGGGGCCGTTGAGCTTTATCGGCCTGATGGCGCCGCATATGGCGCGCATGCTGGGGTTCCGCCGTGCGCTGCCGCAGATGCTGATCGCCGCGCTGTTGGGCGGCCTGCTGATGGTGTTCGCCGACTGGTGCGGGCGGATGGTGATGTTCCCGTATCAGATCCCCGCCGGGCTGCTGGCGACCTTTATCGGCGCGCCGTATTTCGTCTATCTGTTGCGCAAGCAGACGTCGTAATCGGCGCTGTCGCAACATCGAGGGCTCGGCATCGCCGGGCCCTGGTCTTTTCTGCTTTCAGGCCGTTGCAAGGCGTTGCGCATCGGGACGCAGAAACGGCATTGAGTGCGAAAAGGGGAACGGGAATGTGCGGGGAGATGAATATACTGCGCGCGGGTGCTCTGGATCTTTCGTCCTGAGCATACGCCAGGGACAGAAAGAGAAAAGCCCCGAGTCGATGTACATCAACCCGAGGCCCACTCTAACGCCTGACAACGTTAAGTTAGCTTCTTACCCGCCGCGCGGCAAGGAGAAGAAGGCATGATGCCTGACAAACGGAGCGTATTAAAACTGATCGTTATTTGTGCCACGGTTATATCATTGGCATGGATAACACACAGCCAGCTTTGCGAGCTGCGCATCCGCCCGCTGATTGTCGGCGCGTTGATCCACGAGCACCCGCCAAACAAAAACGGCGAGCCCAAGGCTCGCCGTTTTCATGTTGATGCGCAGGCTTATTTCAGGCCGGCGGCCTCGCGCAGCAGCGCTGCCTTGTCGGTCGCTTCCCAAGGGAAGTGCTCGCGGCCGAAGTGGCCGTAGGCGGCGGTTTCGCGATAGATCGGCTGCAGCAGATCCATCATCTGGATCAGGCCGTATGGGCGCAGATCAAAGAACTCGCGCACCAGCAGCGTCAGCTGTTCGGTAGGGACTTTCTCGGTGCCGAAGGTTTCCACCATGATGGAGGTCGGTTCCGCCACGCCGATGGCGTAAGAAACCTGGATCTCGCAGCGGTCGGCCAGGCCGGCGGCGACGATGTTTTTCGCCACGTAGCGCGCGGCGTAAGCGGCGGAACGGTCAACCTTGGACGGATCCTTGCCGGAGAACGCGCCGCCGCCGTGACGGGCCATGCCGCCGTAGGTGTCGACGATGATCTTGCGGCCGGTCAGGCCACAGTCGCCCATTGGGCCGCCGATAACGAAGCGGCCGGTCGGGTTGATGTGGTATTTGGTGCTGGCGCTCAGCCATTCCGCCGGCAGCACCGGCTTGATGATCTCTTCCATCACCGCTTCTTGCAGATCTTTCAGCGCGATGTCTTCGGAGTGCTGGGTAGACAGCACCACGGCGTCGATGCCGACGATTTTGCCGTCGTCATACTGGAAGGTCACCTGGCTCTTGGCGTCCGGGCGCAGCCACGGCAGGGTGCCGTTTTTACGCACTTCGGACTGGCGCTGCACCAGACGGTGCGCGTAGGTCACCGGCGCAGGCATCAGCACGTCGGTTTCGTTGGTGGCATAGCCAAACATCAGGCCCTGATCGCCAGCACCCTGTTCCAGCGGATCGGTACGGTCAACGCCCTGGTTGATGTCCGGGGATTGCTTGCCGATGGCGCTCAGTACCGCACAGGAGTTGGCGTCAAAACCCATATCCGAATGAACGTAGCCGATTTCACGCACGGTTTTACGGGTGATCTCTTCGATATCGACCCAGGCGCTGGTGGTGATTTCGCCGCCGACCAATACCATGCCGGTTTTCACGTAGGTTTCGCAGGCTACGCGCGCTTTAGGATCCTGTTCCAGGATGGCGTCGAGTACGGCATCGGAAATCTGGTCGGCGATTTTATCAGGATGTCCTTCGGAGACGGATTCGGACGTGAATAGGTGTTTAGCCATTGTATTCTTTACCTTGCATAAGACGGGTTAGAAATTACTGCACAGCGCTGGAGATCCGGCATCAAAGCGAAGGGTCTTCCGCTGATGGCGCGAGATGCATCCTGCAACGCCCCTCAGGCAAAGCCGTTAAGCAGTTTATCAGTTAACCAGTATAGATGGATTAACATCTGGACGTCTATTTTAGGTCAGGCTTTAGCCGGATTGCCAGTAATTTTTTGCGCTTCCGCTCTTTTGCGCAAACGGGCTGGCGCCATTTTCACCGCTTGAAACAGTTTCCGCCGAATTTTCATTTTGCTTTTTACCTGGGTTACCGGTATAAACTGCGCGCGCGGCTCATTTGCTGCACAGCGCCGGGCCGGAAGCGGTGAACTTCTGGCTCCGTCGTCGCCGCTTCATCGAACGGTCACGTTCTTACATTATATTAGAGGCTTGTTCGTTCGCTCCCTGGACGACGCGCGTGGAGGTGGTTGGATTAATGATCCGTTGTCTACCGGTTGTTGGTTCTCAACAGCAGTGCCGTTCTGGCGCACATTCTTCTGCTATTTCCCGTCTTGTCTCTACACCACCTTCCAGGTGTGATGAACACTTGGGCGCTACTCAGGATCCTCGGGCCGGCTAACGGTCGTCTGAAGAACTGAACAAGGGTAGCCTGCAGCCTTCCTGTGGGATGTTTCTTGACCCGATTCACGAGGTTTGAACAGGGTGTCTTACAATAATTCTTTTGGGCATAAACCGAACGCTGACCGCGAACGGCAGTCTTATTCGCTGCCGAAAGGGCGGTTTGTTGGGTTGTTCTCGCGGGTTGTAGCTGCGATAGTGGCTGACCGTATCGTCAGTACGCGATGTGAGGCGAGTAATGTCTGATGATCTGTTGATTCATCGTCCGTCAGCTGCGGGCGAATCTATATCTTTGCGCTCCATGCAGGAGGTTGCCATGAATGATCGTAATGCCAGCAAGATGCTGCGCACGTATAACGTCGCCTACTGGGGCAACAATTACTATGACGTCAACGAGTTGGGCCACATCAGCGTGTGCCCGGATCCGGACGTCCCGCAGGCGCGTGTCGATCTGGCAGAACTGGTCAAAGAGCGCCAGAAAGACGGCCAGCGCCTGCCTGCGCTGTTCTGTTTCCCGCAGATCCTGCAGCACCGCCTGCGTTCGATCAACGCCGCGTTCAAACGCGCGCGCGAATCCTTCGGCTATGAGGGCGGCTATTTCCTGGTTTACCCGATCAAGGTGAACCAACACCGCCGGGTGATCGAATCCCTGGTGAACTCCGGCGAACCGCTGGGGCTGGAAGCCGGCTCCAAGGCCGAGCTGATGGCGGTGCTGGCGCATGCCGGCATGACCCGTTCGGTGATCGTGTGCAACGGTTACAAAGACCGCGAATACATCCGCCTGGCGCTGATCGGCGAGAAGCTGGGGCACAAGGTGTACCTGGTGATCGAGAAGATGTCCGAGATCAACATGGTGCTGGAAGAGGCCGAGCGGCTGAACGTGGTGCCGCGCCTGGGCGTACGTGCGCGTCTGGCGTCGCAGGGCTCCGGTAAGTGGCAGTCGAGCGGCGGCGAGAAGTCCAAGTTCGGTCTGGCCGCGATACAGGTGCTGAAGCTGGTGGAAACCCTGCGCGAAGCGGGCCGCCTCGACAGCTTGCAGCTGCTGCACTTCCACCTGGGTTCCCAGCTGGCCAACATTCGCGACATCGCCACCGGCGTGCGGGAATCGGCGCGTTTCTACGTCGAACTGCACAAGCTGGGCGTCAATATCCAGTGCTTTGACGTGGGCGGCGGTTTGGGCGTCGACTATGAAGGCACCCGTTCGCAGTCCGACTGTTCGGTGAACTACGGCCTGAATGAATACGCCAACAACGTCATCTGGGGTATCGGCGACGCCTGTAACGAGCATGGCCTGCCGCACCCGACGGTGATCACCGAATCCGGCCGCGCGGTGACCGCGCACCACACGGTGCTGGTGTCCAACGTGATCGGCGTTGAACGCAATGAGTTCAGCGAGCCGCTGCCGCCGGCGGAAGACGCGCCGCGCGCGCTGGAGAGCATGTGGGAAACCTGGCTGGAAATGAACGAGCCGGAAAACCGCCGCTCGCTGCGCGAATGGCTGCACGACAGCCAGATGGACCTGCACGACGTGCACACCCAGTACGCGCACGGCATGCTGGATCTGACCAAGCGCGCCTGGGCCGAGCAGCTGTATCTGAACATCTGCAACAAGATCCAGCAGCAGCTCGATCCGAGCAACCGCGCGCACCGTCCGATCATCGACGAACTGCAGGAACGCATGGCGGACAAGTTCTACGTCAACTTCTCGCTGTTCCAATCCATGCCGGACGCATGGGGCATCGATCAGCTGTTCCCGGTCCTGCCGCTGGAAGGGTTGGATAAGCCGCCGGAAGGCCGCGCGGTGCTGCTCGACATCACCTGCGACTCCGACGGCACCATCGATCATTACGTTGACGGCGACGGCGTAGCCACCACCATGCCGATGCCGCCGTACGATCCGGATAACCCGCCGGCGCTGGGCTTCTTCATGGTCGGCGCGTACCAGGAGATCCTCGGCAACATGCACAACCTGTTCGGTGACACCGCGTCGGTCGACGTGTTCGTGTTCCCGGACGGCAGCGTGGAAACCGAGCTGTCGGACGAAGGCGACACCGTGGCGGACATGCTGGAATACGTGCAGCTCGATCCGACCGCGTTGCTGGCCAAGTTCCGCGATCAGGTAAAAGAAACCGATCTGGACGACGCGCTGCAGGCGCAGTTCCTGGAAGAGTTCGAAGCCGGTCTGTATGGCTATACCTACCTGGAAGACGAATAATATCGTCCTGAAAGGCCGGGCGCCGTTAAGGTGCCCGGCCTTTTTTGTGTGATCCCGCCTAATTTACGTCTCTGTTTACAGGTAACGTTCTCTCGCTTGTAGATAAGAATTAACTTACTTTAGTTATATATATTCATGCGAGAAATATTTAAAAGCGGATGCATTATAATTATTGTTTTTTTCGTGAACTATAAATTCCATAACCATTCATATTTTCTTTATTTTACACTTTGTTTCCTATTGTTGATTGATAATTTATTCATGCTGCATTTTATTGCTGGTTTGATTTAACTGATTTATTTTTAATGGATTTAACGGCTTTTCGCTCTATTTCTGTGAGGGCGGCATAGGGTGAAATCTGGTTTTACATAAAAACAAATCATTAACGGATATGTTATTAGCCTTGTTCGGTAATATTTTGGGTTTGTGGTTGAATTGATCTTTTTAAATGCCTTATTATCTTTTTCGGGTTTTAATTTGTCCTCTCCCCATCAGCAACGTATGCCAAGAAGTGGTTCGTACGGCCGGTTATCTCGTATCTCGCATAAGGTATCTGTATCAGTAATATCGATACAAAAAGAAGTGGCGCCAGCGCCACTGTGAATCGATGTATTAACGTCGAAATATGAATGAGTTGTTTAAACTATATAAGGGATTTATATGAAAAACTATCTGGTTGCTTCTGCACTGGCCTGTGCGGTGCTCTCATCTTCCGCGTTTGCCGCCGACGGCGTGATTAACTTCACCGGTAAAATTATCAATAACGCCTGCGTGGTTAACCCGACGCTTAACGTGCAAATGGGCGATGTCGCGGCCACCGATTTTAAAAAAGTGGGTGATGAATCGGGTTCTCGTGCCTTCGATCTGGAACTGAAAGACTGTCCGGTGAACCTGAAGAATGCCAAAGTGACCCTGGACGGCGCGGCGGATGCCAACAACGCCGAGCTGTTCAAGTTGAATGACGCCGGCGCCACCGGCCTGGCGCTGCGCATTGAAAGGCCTGGCAATAAAGCCGTAATTCCGGGCAGCAGCACGGCAGATATCCCATTATCTGAGGGAAATAATTTACTGCCATTCGTTGCGGCCTATAAATCGACGGATAAAGTCACCGCCGGCGACGCTAATGCCACCCTTCAATTCAGCATTTCATATAATTAATTTATATATCTTAGCTGTTATCCGCCGGTGAGTTATATTTCGCCGGCGATTTTTTCAGCGCGTTTCAGTCAATCACCTCAAGGGAATGAACCATAATGAAGCCAGTCTATATTGCGCTTTGCGCCGCGCTGTTAATCAATAGCTTTCAGGCCGCCGCCGGGGTGGTGATTGGCGGCACACGGCTGGTATATCCCGGCGCGAAAAAAGAAGCGACCATCACGGTGAAGAACCCGGACGACATTCCTTACCTGGTGCAATCCTGGGTTAACGCCGACCTGGAAGGCAACGTCAAGGCGCCGTTCATAGTGACGCCGCCGCTGTTCCGCCTGAACGGCGGAAGGGAGAATACCCTGCGGGTGGTGAAAACCGGCCAGGCGCTGCCGGAAGACCGCGAATCGGTATTCTGGCTCAGCGTCAAGACCGTGCCGCCGGAGGCCGAAGGCAAAGGCAACCACCTGCAAATCGCGGTGCGCACCCGCATCAAACTGTTCTACCGCCCGGCCTCGCTGAGCGGTTCGCTGGAAGAGGCGGCCAAGAAAGTGCGCTGGGAGCGCAGCGGCGGCACGCTGAAGGCGATCAATGACTCCCCTTACTTCTTAAGCTTCTCCACGGTGACCGTCGCCGGTGAAAAAATCAAGGAGCCGCAGATGGTGGCGCCGTTCGCCACGCTGAGTTACTCCCTGCCGGCTTCGGCCGGCGGCAAGCAGGTCAGCTGGCAGGTGATCAATGACTACGGTGGCCTGAGCGAGCTGCACCAGCAGGCGCTGTGATAGCACCATCAGTGCGTCAGGGACGCGGCACAAACAGGGACGTGGAACATGAACAGCAAAACTGCGCCCCGCCGGCGTAAGCCGCGGCCGCGCGAATACCGGCTGGCGCCGTTGGCCTGGCAGATCGCTGGCCTGCTGATGTGCAGCGGCATGGCGCAGGCGGAATACCGTTTCAGCTCGTCGCTGCTGCAGGTAGGCAATACGCCGCAAACCGAAGTGGATCTGGCGCTGTTCTCCGACGGCGACAAACAGCCACCGGGGGAATACCGCGTCGATGTGTTTCTCAACGAACAGCGGCTGGATACCCGCACGCTGGCCTTCTCGCTGCAGCCGGACGCCCAGGGCCAGGAGCGGCTGCAGCCCTGCCTGACGCTGGAAGACCTGGCCGGGTTTGGCGTCGATCTCACCGCGTTTCCCGCTTTGCGGCAGACCGGTGAGTGCATCAATCTGCCGCAGGCGATCCCCGGTGCCAGAGCGGAACTGCAGTTCGAGCAGCAACAGCTTAGGCTGAGCATTCCGCAGGCGGCGTTAAAGCGCCAGGCGCGCGGCTACGTGCCGCCGGAGCAGTGGGATAGCGGCATCCCGGCGGTGTTAAGCAACTATACCCTGCGCGGGGCGAACGATCGCAGCCGGCAGGGCGGCGGTAATGAAAGCAGCTATTTCGTTAACCTGCGCAACGGCGCCAACTGGGGGGCCTGGCGCGTACGGCACGACGGCGTGTGGAGCCGCGACAGCCGGAGCGAAGCGCATTGGCGCACGCTGAACAGCTATGTGCAACGGGATATCACGCCGTTGAACGGGCTGTTGACGCTGGGCGACGCCACCACGCCGGGCGATATCTTCGACTCCTTGCCGCTGCGCGGCATGCTGCTGGCCTCGGTGGAGGAGATGTACCCGGATAGCCTGCGCGGCTACTCGCCGGTGGTGCGCGGCATCGCCAAAAGCAATGCCGAGGTGATCATCCGCCAGAACGGCGTGGTGATCGATCAACGCTATGTGCCGCCGGGCGCGTTTGAAATCAGCGATCTGTATGCGGTTTCCGGCAGCGGCGATCTGGACGTCACCATCAAGGAAAGCGACGGCGCGGAACAGCGCCTGCTGGTGCCGTTCGCCTCGCTGCCGGTGCTGCAACGCGAAGGGCGGCTGAGCTACGGCCTGGCCGCCGGGCAATACCGTGCGCAGGACGCGAGCGCCGATGACGAAAAGTTCATGCAAGGCACTTTAATTTACGGCCTGCCGTTCGGCACCACGGTTTACGGCGGCGGCCAGTGGGCCAACCGTTATCGTTCGCTGGCGCTGGGCGTGGGGCAAAACCTTGGCCGCGCAGGCGCGCTGTCGCTGGACATCACCCAAAGCTGGATCCGGCGGCGCGAAGGCGCGCTCCAGGGCGATAACCAGCAGGGCCAGATGTGGCGCCTGCGCTATGAGAAAAGCTTCCCGCTCACCGGCACCCAACTGAGCATGGCCGGTTACCGCCACGCCAGCGAAGGCTACGCCACGCTGCAACAGGCGATGCAAACCAACGGCCGGGCTGACAATAGCGCTACCCGCAGCCGCAAAGAGCTTTCGCTGCAGCAGGGGTTGGGATTATTGCCCGGCTCGTTGTTCCTGAGCCTGACGGAAGACCAGAGCTGGGGTGAACAGGGCAAGCGCCGTTCGGTCAGCCTGGGTTACAACGGCAGCGTCAAGGGGGTGAGCTACGGCCTCAACTATAGCCAGAACCAGAGCCGCGGGGCGGAAACCGATCGGGTGGTGGCGCTGAATCTCAGCATTCCGCTGAACCTGTGGGCGCACAACACCTGGGCCAGCTACGGCATCAGCAACAGCAACCGCGGGCAGACTACGCAAACTCTGGGAATAAACGGCACCGCGCTGGAAGGCGACAACCTGAACTGGGGGCTGAGCGGCGGCTACGGCAACCAGGGCGAAGGGGAAAACGGCAATCTGTCGCTCGGCTATCGCGGCAGCAAGGCGCTGCTCGGCGCCGGGCTGAGCCACGACGGCCAGCGCCAGCGGCTGAATTATGACATGCAGGGCGGGTTGCTGTTGCATGCCGGCGGGCTGACGCTGTCGCAGCCGCTGAACGACACGGTGGCGCTGGTGCATGCGCCGGGTGCCGGCGGGGTGAGCGTGGTCAACCAGGTGGGGGTGAAAACCGACGCTCGCGGCTATGCGGTGGTGCCTTATCTCTCCGCCTATCGCCAGAACCCGATTGCGCTGGACCCGACCACCCTGGCGGACGACGTGGAGCTGGAGCTGACCAGCCAGACGGTGATACCAACCCGCGGTGCGGTGGTGCTGGCGGACTACCAGACCAAGGTGGGGGCGCGGCTGATGATGACGCTGACGCGCGCCGATGGCCGCCCGGTGCCGTTCGGCGCCATCGCCGGCCTGGCGGGCGGCGACAACAGCAGCATCGTCGGCGACGGCGGCCAGCTGTTCCTGGCGGGCATGCCGGCCAGCGGCACGCTGCAGGTGCAGTGGGGCAAGCAGCCTGACCAGCAGTGCCAGGTCAACTACAGCCTGCCGGAGACGGTCGGCCCGGAGATTCCGGAGATGGCGGCCCAGTGTCGTTAAGGAGTGAAGGATGAAGACAGGAGTATGGAGGCTCGGCCTGTGTGGGCTATGGGCGGCGGGCAGCGCCTGGGGGGCCGAGTGCCCGCAGGTGGAAACCCCGGAACGGGTGTTGTTCGACATCCCCGCGCAAACCCTGCAGCGTGATCTGCCAGTGGGCAGCGTGATATGGCAAGGGGCGCGTCAGGTGCAGCAACCGGCATCACTGGCGCCTTGCGAAAGCGTTAGCGATGCCCGCCTCAACCTGTTGGGCAACGACAGTGGCGCACGCAGCGGGCGCAGCGCGGTTTACAGCACCAACATTCGCGGTCTGGGTTATGCGCTGAGCACCGACGGCGGCTTTAATGAAGGCTGGCCGGCCGATGGCGCGATCGCCGCCGGCAAGCAACAGCTCAGCCTGCGGCTGGTGGTGACCGGGCCGTTGTCTTCCGGCGTATTGGCGGTGGAAACGCTGGCGCGCCGCGCGGTCAACGGCCGGCCGGTGCTGGACATTGCGTTGCAAAAACCGGTCGCCATCACCCGGCTGGCCTGCGAGCTGCAGGGCAACCGCAACCGCACGGTGGCGCTGGGGGACGTGGCGCGCAGCGATTTTCGCGGCCAGGGCAGCACACGCGGCGAACAGCCGTTCCTGCTGGATCTGGCCTGCGACGCCGGCGCCCAGGTCAACATTCAGTTCGACGGCATTGCCGCCGGCAGCGACGCGCCGGGCGTGCTGGCTCTGGTCAGCCCCGATGCGCCATCCAGCGCACGCGGCGTCGGGGTGCAGTTGCTCTACCGCGGCGCACCGCTGGCATTGGGGGAGCGGTTGCCGTTGGAAACCGCCCCGCAGGGGCTGCACAGCTACCCGTTCAGCGCCCGCTATTACCAAACGCAACCGCAGATCGCCGCCGGCGAAGCCAATGCGGTGGCGACCTTTAGCCTCACCTATCAATAAGGATGAAGATAATGATGAGAAAAATAGCCCTGCCCCTGACGCTGCTCGGCGCCGCCATGCTGGTGCCGCCGCTGCAGGCGGCGGATGGGAGTATTAATGTGACCGGCCGGGTGGTGGAAAGTGCCTGCGTAGTCGATGCGGGTTCTAAGAATCAGATTCTGAATTTAGGAACGACGACCTCTCATGGCGGGCATAAAGAATTTAATATTGTGTTACAGGATTGCCCGGCGAGTATTTCGCAGGTACGTGTGAGGTTTGAAGGGACTGCGGTGAATCCAAACGGCTGGGATTGGGAAAAAAGTGTGTTCGCGGCCAATAATAGCTCTGAGCCGGGCGCTGCCAAAGGCGTTGGTTTTATGATTTACTATTATCCAGAAACAACCCATACGTCTACCCATCTCGCTCCTAATGAACTCAGTGAACTCTTTACATTGAAAACTGGGACTGTAAATAGATTAGAATTTACCACTTATGCAATAATGACAGACGCATATGCCTCTGCTGTTGAGTTCGGAAAGGCCATTGCTGATATTCAATTTAGTATTGTTCATCCATAAATAAATTAACTTTATTATATATAGATGCCGACATGCTTTGAACGGCCATTTATAATGAATGCTAAAAGGATTTTCTATGAAAAAAGTAATTTATTTCCTGACCGGTGGCCTGCTCGGAAGTGCTCTGCTCACGGCTCATGCCAGCGATGGCAACTTGCGTATTATTGCCGATATTGTAAAGCCTACTTGTAATCTGCAGACAAAAAGCTTGACTGTAGGGCTAGGGGATCTTGATGCTACTGAACTGAATAAGATAAATGCGACCAGTGCATGGGTGCCATTCAAGTTTAAATTTTCAGATTGCGTTCCCAGTACTTATGTTTGGTTTGAATTTGAAGGCGAAACACCAGATTCTAGCTCTGGTATATTTATGCTGGATAATTCATCTGAAAGCGCCAAAGGTTTAGGTCTGCAAATCAGTCGTTATCAAATGGATGAGCTGATCTTTTATCCTAACAGAAGCGGCTATGCTGATAGTGTAAGTAATAGTGGTGAGGTAGGGTTGTTTGCTCGTTATAAAACCTACGCTTTACCCATTGCATCAGGAAAAGCTAATGCCACCATTCAGTTTAGCGTGACTTATAAATAATTACATAGCGTGAAATATCTATTCCAAGGTGCGATGTATCATCCCGAGCGACAAGGTGATGCTCCGCATTGCAAACATCACCACCCAACTTAAGCAAAATGTCAGGGTATGGAATTAATCTCACCCGCTTGAAGCTTAGGAAAAATGCGGCCATAATCTTCTCTATCGGTAGCACCGAAACAAACATTACATCAATCCCTTTCTCGTCGGGCTAACGACGCGGGAGGGATTTTTTTTTGTAACCGCCCGGCGCCAAAGTCTGGGCAACTTGTTGAACTACGAGGGTTTACTATGAGCACCTTAGGCCATCAGTCCGATAATTCTTTAGTGTCCAACGCCTTTGGTTTCCTGCGCTTTCCGCTGAACTTCATGCCTTACGACAGCGATGCAGAGTGGGTCATCACCGGCATTCCGTTTGATATGGCAACCTCCGGCCGCGCCGGCGGCCGCCACGGCCCAGCGGCTATCCGTCAGGTTTCCACCAACCTGGCCTGGGAAGGCAACCGCTGGCCGTGGAGCTTCGATCTGCGCGATCGTCTGAACGTGGTTGACTGCGGCGACATCGTGTTCAACTTCGGCGACGCTCAGGACATGAGCGACAAGCTGCAGGCGCACGCGGAAAAGCTGCTGAAGGCCGGCAAGCGCATGCTCTCTTTCGGCGGTGACCACTTTGTCACGCTGCCGCTGCTGCGCGCTCACGCCAAACATTTCGGCAAGCTGGCGCTGGTGCATTTTGACGCCCACACCGACACCTACGCTAACGGCAGCAAATACGATCACGGCACCATGTTCTTCCATGCGCCGAACGAAGGCCTGATCGACCCGCACCATTCGGTGCAGATCGGCATCCGCACCGAGTTCGATCATGACAACGGTTTCACCGTACTGGACGCCGCGCAGGTCAACGATCGCAGCGTGGACGACCTGCTGACCCAGATCAAAGGGATCGTTGGCGACATGCCGGTCTACCTGACCTTCGACATCGACTGCCTCGATCCGGCGTTTGCGCCTGGCACCGGCACCCCGGTGATCGGCGGCCTGACCTCCGATCGCGCGCTGAAGCTGGTGCGCGGCATGCAGTCGCTGAACATCGTCGGCATGGACGTGGTTGAAGTGGCGCCGGCCTACGACCAGTCAGAAATCACCGCGCTGGCCGCAGCGACGCTGGGCCTGGAAATGCTGTACCTGCAGGCGGCGAAAAAAACCAAATAAGTTCCCAAGAGTATTAACAGGCGGTTAGGGGCTGTAAACCGAGCCGCCTGTAACGGTATCATAGAGAAATACACACAACCGGGATCTATATACCCTATGGATTTCAAGCCGCAGCCAGGCGCCCAGCTCGCTCATCCCCGGGAGCTTGCTTTTGTAAGTGACTGGGGGGAGTGCAGGTAACAACGCTGCGGCTTGAAAGACGACGGGTATGGAGAAAGCATGCTGACCAAGCCTTCAACACGTCTTAACAAATATATCAGCGAGAGCGGCATTTGCTCCCGCCGCGATGCCGATCGTTACATCGAACAAGGCAACGTTTTTATCAACGGCAAGCGCGTGGCGCTTGGCGATCGGGTATTTCCAGGGGACGTCGTCAAGGTCAACGGTCAGCTGATCGAACCCCGCAATGAAGACGATCTGGTCTTTATCGCGTTAAACAAACCGGTGGGCATCGTCAGCACCACGGAAGACGGCGAGAAAGACAACATCGTCGATTTCGTCAACCACAGCACGCGCATCTTCCCGATTGGCCGGCTGGATAAAGATTCACAGGGGCTGATCTTCCTGACCAACCACGGCGATCTGGTGAACAAGATCCTGCGTGCGGGTAATGACCACGAGAAAGAATATCGGGTGACGGTCAACAAGCCGGTAACCGACGAGTTTATTCGCGGCCTGGGCGCCGGTGTGCCGATGCTGGGCACCGTGACCAAAAAGTGCAAGGTGAAGAAAGAAGCGCCTTTTGTGTTCCGCATCGTGCTGGTTCAGGGGCTTAACCGCCAGATCCGCCGCATGTGCGAGCATTTCGGCTATGAGGTCACCAAGCTGGAGCGCACCCGCATCATGAACGTCAGCCTCACCGGGCTGCCGCCGGGCGAGTGGCGTGATTTAACCGACGACGAGCTTATCGAACTGTTTAAATCGATTGAGGATTCCTCATCGGAAGCCAAACCTGCGAAGAAGGCCCAGCCTGCGGCCAAGAAAAAGCCTGCCGTCAGCGGGCCGAAAAGCGCCGATAGGCCCGGCGGCGTTCCGGCCGGCCGCAAGCGTTTCGCCCAGCCTGGCCGCAAAAAGAAAGGGCGCTGAGCCGCCCAACGCGAGGCCGGCGTTTCGCCGGCCTATGCCCGCCGCGCCGCGCGCGTCATCAGCATCCGGCTGAACAGCACGCCGCCCGCCAACAGCGTCACCAGCTGCGACACCATCAGCACCGCGAACCCCGAAGACACCTTACCCTGGCTGGCCATCACCATTCCCATCATCATCGGCACAAACGCCGAGAACAGATTGCCGACGCCGTTAATCAGGCCATAGGCGCTGCCCACCGCCTGTGGAGGGGCGTAATGCTGCAACAGCGTGGGGATCGCCGCGCCCTGCGCGCCCCAGCAGGCATTGGCCGCCAGCAGGAAGAAGGCGATCCAGCCGAGCTGCTGGCTGTGCATCAGGCCGTAGATACATGCTGCGGTCGCCGCGCCGCCGAAGGCGAAAATCAGCGGCGCCTGATAGGGTCGAATGCGATCGAGCAGCACGCCGCCGAGGTATTTCGATCCGATGCTGACGATGAACGGCAGCGCAGCCATCCAGCCCATCTGTTTGATGGAAAAGCCTTTCTCGTCGATCAAATAGGCCGGCAGCCAGGAGCTGGATCCCCACAGGTAGCTGAGGGTGGCGATCTCGATCAGCATGATCCAGCCGAGCATCGGCGTGCGCCAGGCCTGAACGAAGGTCTCCCAGACGCGGCGCAGCACCGGCCGCCGCTCCATGGCGCGCGGCGGCAGCGAAGCCGGATGAATAAACAGCCGCACCAGCGCCAGCCCCAGCAGCAGATTGATCAACGCCAGCAGATAGAACGACATCGCCCAGCCGAAGTGCGCCATCAGGAAACTCACCAGCGGAAAGCCGATTACCAGCCCCAACGAAACGCCCAGGGTGCTGACCGCATTAGGTTTGCCGCGCTCGTCGGCGGCGAAATGGTCGCCGATGTACATGGTTTTCAACGAAAATAGTGGCCCCTCGCTGATGCCGAGCAGCGCGCGCACCGCCAGCAACAGCAGCGCCGAGCCCGCCAGCGGCGAGGCGGCGGTGAGCAGTGCCCACAGCAGGATGCTCAGCGTCAGTGCGCGCCGGTAACCCATCAAGGTTTCCAGGAACGGCGTCAGCAGCATGGCGGAAACCCCGTAACCCAGTAAGAACGCCGTCATCAACACGCCCTGATGCGCGCGGTTGCCGCCGAGCTGGAAGTGGTGCAGGAAGTCGGGATTGACCAGCATCACGGCGATATTCACCCGATCCGCATAGGCGATAACGATTAAAAACAGCAGGGCAATGACCCCGAACCAGCGTTGACGTTGTTGCACGATGCGCTCCTTTTGCGGGCGATGGTCAAATCCAGGCGGCAAGAAACTAACCCGCTGATTTCATAGTGCAGAAAGGCAGGTTTTTAACCGATTAAATGTGAATTAATTGTTATCAAAATGATGTGGCAGATCCTGGGGGAAAACTTTTACTCGCATAACACCGACCAGATCAACGTTTTTTTTGCGATAAATTCCTTATATAGCGCAGAAGGTTTATCAGTTTTTCATATCGGTGCATTTTTTCGTGATCCTCTCCGCATTTGTCATTTTTAAACAACCTTTCATTAACAATCGCCGTCTTGCTCCCTTGACGAAAGATTCACCAGACATATAGTGGATGTATTAAATAAGAAACTGAGTTTCATATATGAAACAATCAGATAGAGGACAAAAGCAATGAGCTGGAAGAACGTGTGTGAAGTGTCTCAGGTGAAAGAAGATTTTCCTTTCTCCGCCAAAGTGGAAGGGAAAGAGGTCGGGGTTTACCTGATCGACGGCAACTACTACGCGCTGGAAGACGTTTGCCCACATGCTTATGCCTTGCTCAGCCAGGGGTTTGTTGACGACGGTAAGGTTGAGTGCCCGCTGCATGAAGCGCTGTTCGACGTGCGCACCGGGCAATGCCTGCGCGAGCCGGGCGGCCGCGATCTGCAAACCTATGCCACCCGGGTGATCGACAACCAAATTCAGATCACCTTTATCGCGGAGGAGTAACCATGCAGCACATCACCGATTTCAATCCCTGGCTGCCGGACACCCAACAGGTGATCCCGGCGCGTGAAGGCGGCAATGGCCAAATTCATCAGCCGGGCCAGTTCCAGAACGTTGTCTGGCAAAACCGCGCCCGGGTGCCGGACGGTTTTGAAACCGCGCTGGTTGCGGCGCTGGAAGAGATCTTCGAGCAGGGTGCGGAAGAGCTGGAACAGATCGTCAGCGCGTTGAATCAGCGCCGCCTGTTCGATCGCAGCGGCCAGCCGTGGAATGAGGCGACGTTCCGCGAATTCCTTCACGTTAACGGTTTCTGAGCACCTCCGGGAGAAGATAATGACGGCAAACACAACATCCTCCGCACAGAATTTGCAGGACTATCTCGATCAGGGGCTGCGCGGCATGTGGTATCCGGTGCTGGCCAGTTGGGAAGTGGGCAACAACCCCGTGGGCATCACCCGTCTGGCGCAGCAGATCGTGGTATGGCGCGACGCTGAAGGCGCCATCCATGCGCTGGAAGATCGCTGCCCGCACCGCGGCGCGCGGCTTTCCATGGGGTGGAACCTCGGCGATCGCATCGCCTGCTGGTATCACGGCGTGGAAGTGGGCGGCGACGGCACGGTCAAAGACGTGCCGGCGGTAGACAAGTGCCCGCTGGTGGGGCAGAAATGTCTGCGATCTTACCCGGCGAAAGAGGCCTACGGCGCGGTATTCCTTTATTTCGGCGTCACCGCGGACGAAGCGCCGCCGGAGCTGAACTTCCCGCAGGAGCTGGCGGACGAAGTCTCGTACAGCAACTTCCTGTGCACCGCCAGCTGGGACTGCAACTATCAGTACGCGCTGGAAAACGTGATGGATCCCATGCACGGCACTTATCTGCACTCTTCTTCGCATTCGATGGCGGAAGGGGATCGCAAGGCGGATATGGCGCTGGAACCTACCGACTGCGGTTTTATCTTCAAGAAAAACGGCCAGATCGGCGTCAACTTTGACTGGGTGGAGTTCGGCAGCAGCGGCGCTTACTGGATGCGCCTGTCGATCCCGTATAAAAAACGCTTCGGGCCAGGCGGCCACTTCTGGATCATCGGCATGGTGGTGCCGGAAGACAAGGATCATTGCCGGGTATTCTTCTGGCGTATCCGCAAGGTGCAAGACTGGCAGCGTGATATCTGGCGCTTCATGTACCGCAACCGTCTGGAGGCGCTGCACTGGGACGTGCTGGAGCAGGATCGCATCGTGCTGGAAAACATGGCGCCTAACGCCCGCGGCCGCGAATATCTTTACCAGCACGACGTCGGCCTTTCCCGCCTGCGCCGCATGATGCAGAAAGAGGCGCAAAAGCAGCTGGCGATGCTCAGCGAGCGGGAGGCGGCGCAGTGAACGGCCTGCTGAACGGCAAACGTATCCTGGTTACCGGCGCGGCGCGCGGCCTGGGGCGCAGCTTCGCCGCCGCCATCGCCGCGGCCGGCGCCAGGGTGGTGATGTGCGATATTCTGGCGGATGAGCTGGCGGACAGCGCCGCCGGCCTGCGCGAGCAGGGCGCTCTGGTGGAAACCCAGACCATCGATCTGGCGTCGCCGGCGTCGATCACGGCGGCATTCAAGGCGATCGCCGCAGGCGGCGCGATCGACGGGCTGGTCAACAACGCGGCGTTGGCCACCGGCGTCGGCGGCAAAACCATGATGGAATACGATATCGATCTTTGGGATCGGGTGATGCAGGTCAACGTGCGCGGCACCTGGCTGGTGAGCCAGGCGGCGGTGCCGCTGCTGGCGCAGAACCCGCACGCCAAAATAGTCAACGTCGCCTCGGACACCGCGCTGTGGGGCGCGCCGCGCCTGATGGCCTACGTGGCCAGCAAAGGGGCGATTATCTCGATGACCCGTTCGATGGCGCGTGAGCTGGGCCCGCAGGGGATTTGCGTCAACGCCATCGCGCCGGGGCTGACGCGGGTGGAAGCCACCGAATACGTGCCGGCCGAGCGCCATCAGCTGTATGAACAGGGGCGAGCGCTGGCCGGGGCGCAGCATCCGGACGACGTCAACGGCAGCGTGCTTTACCTGTTGTCGCCGCTGGCGGACTTTGTCACCGGGCAACTGTTGCCGGTCAACGGCGGCTTCGTCTTCAACTAACTCAACACTTTAGCCAGGAGCAGCACATGGCGGACGATCACGCGTGTAAGTATTTGATCCCGGGACTGGATCGCGGGCTGCAGCTGCTGCTGGCGTTTGGCGAGCAGCATAAGGAAATGACCTTTGCCGAGCTGCATCGCCTGGTCGATATGCCAAAGGCCACCGCCTACCGCGTGGTGCAGACGCTGGAGCACCTGGGTTTTTTGGAGCGCAACCCGCGCACCAACACCTTTGCGCTCGGCATCAAGGTGCTGCGCCTCGGCTTTGAATATATCGCTTCGCTGGACGTGGCGCAGGCCGGCCAGCCGGTGATTGAGCAGCTGCGCGATCGCAGCCAGTGCAGCAGCCATCTGGCGATCCGCGATGAGCGCGATGTGATCTACATCGCCCGCGTCAGCGCCGCCGGTTCGCAAATCAATCAGGTCAGCGTCGGTACCCGTTTGCCGGTGCACCAGACGTCGCTCGGGCGCATGCTGTTGACCAGCGCCACCCGCGACGAGTTCGAACAGCTGTATCCGCAGGCGCAGCTGCCGGGCAACGCGCCGGGCACCCCGGCGGATCGCGAAGCGCTGTGGCAGATGGTGCAACAGGACAAGGCGCGCGGCTATGTGATCGGCGAGTCGTTTTTCCGCCACGGCATCTCCTCGATCGTGTATCCGATCTTCAACCGCGAGCGGCGGGTGGAGGCGGTGGTCAGCATCATGGTGCCGTTCGACGAGATCCCGAAAGCGGATCGCGAGCGGCTGCGGATGGAGGTGAGGGACGCCGCGGAAAAAATCTCCGGCTTCCTGGGCGCGCCGCCGCAGGCAAACGTCGGTTAACTGACACTATTCTTTTACTCAGGCAGGGATGAGGCTCATGAAAAACGGGGGCCGGGGTTCGATCATGCCTGAAAACCGCATTCAGCGAGAACGTGAGGCACAACAATGAGCGTAATCGGAATCGAAAAGCTGGAGTTTGGCGTCGAAGATCTGTCTACCTGCGAGAAATTCATGCAGGACTTCGGCCTGCAGTCTGTAACGCAGCACTGGGGCGAGCCCCAGCGTGAATTCACTACCCTGAGCGGGGCGCGCGTGGTGCTGCACCCGCAACAAAGCGAAGCGCTGCCGACGGCGTTCGAAGGCGGCTCCACCCTGCGCTGCATGACCTGGGGCGTGGCTTCCCCAGCCGAACTGGCGGCGCTGCAGCCGCTGTTGGCGCAGATGCCGGGCTTCCGTCAGGTTGGCGAAGAGCTGGAGTGCGTCGATCCCAACGGCATGACGCTGCGTTTCGGCGTCAGCCGCCAGCAGCAGGTTGACGTGCCCGTCACGCCGATCAATCAGTGGGGCGACGTGCGCCGTATCGATCAGCCCAGCCCGGTGTATTCGCAGGCGCAGCCGATCAACATCGGCCATGTGGTGTTCTTCGTCGAAGATCTGGCGGCCACCGAACGCTTCTACCGGGAGGTGCTGGGTTTCCAGGTCTCGGATCGTTATATCGACCGCGCGGTATTTCTGCGCACCCAGGCGCGCGGCGGCCACCACAACCTGTTTTTGCTGAAGCTGCCTAACCGCCCGCGCGGCCTGAATCACGTGGCGTTCACCGTGCGCGATATCCATGAGGTGATCGGCGGCGGCATCGCCATGAACAAGGAGAAATGGAGCACCTTTATCGGCCCAGGCCGTCACCCGATTTCCTCGGCCTATTTCTGGTACGTCAACAGCCCGACCGGCGGCGCGTTCGAGTATTACACCAACGACGATTTCCTGACGGAGAACTGGCAACCGCGCGAGCTGGAACACTCGCTGGTGTCGTTCACCGAATGGGCGGTGGAAGGCGGCATCGATCACGACACCCGTCGTCAGCTGAAAAAGGCGGAGGCGTTATGAGCCAGCCAGAACCGGCGGGCATCCTGATCATCGGCGGCGGCCAGGCTGGCGGCTGGGCGGCGAAAACGCTGCGCGACCGCGGCTACGGCGGGCGCCTGACGGTGGTCAGCGACGAACCCTATGACTTTTATGAACGCCCGCCGCTCTCCAAGGCGGCGCTGCTGGACGGCGCCGCGCCGCTCAGCCGGCTGTTCAGCGAACAGACGGTGGCGGAGCTGAATATCGACTGGCACCGCCCGCTGCGCGCCGAAGCTATCGATGCGCCGCGGCAGGTGGTGACGCTCAGCAACGGCCGGCAGCTGCAGTTTGATCAGCTGCTGATCGCCACCGGCGGGCGGCCGCGTTTGCCGAATGCCGCCTGGGCGGCGCACCCGCGGGTGATGACGCTGCGCTCCTGGGACGATGCGGCCCGGCTGCGCCAGGCGCTGCAAGGGTGCCGTCAGTTGGCGATCGTCGGCGGCGGCTGGATAGGGCTGGAGATCGCCGCCTCGGCGCGCCGCCTTGGCGCCGAGGTAACGGTGTTTGAACGCCAGCCTGCGCTGTGCATGCGCAGCGTCGGCGCCGGGGTATCCCAGGCGCTGCTTGAACTGCATCAACGGCAGGGCGTGACGGTGCTGTGTGGCTGCGGCGAGATCTCGCTGGAAGACCGCGACGGCGCGGCCTGGATCGGCAGCGAGCTCGGCGATCCTCAGGCGTTCGATCTGGTGGTGGTGGGGATCGGCGTGGAACTGAACCTCGAGCTGGCGCACAGCGCCGGGCTGAAAATCGACGCCGGCATCGTGGTCGACGGCCAGGGGCGCACCAGCCACCCGGCTATCTTCGCCGCCGGCGACGTGGCGCGTCATCCGACGCTCGGCCTGTGCCTGCAGTCCTGGGCCTATGCGCAGAACCAGGCCATCAGCACCGCCTGCGCCATGCTGGACGCCTTCGCCGCCCCTTACGACGACGTTGCCTGGCTGTGGTCGGATCAATACGACGTCAATATTCAAATCCTCGGCGTGCCGATCGGCGGGGTGCATCACATCGTGCGGCGCACGCCGCAGTCGCAGGTGTTCTTCACGCTGAACGCCGACCGGCAGCTGGTGCAGATGGTGGCCTTCAACGACGCGCGCACCATCAAGCTCGGCAAACGCTGGCTGGCCAGCGGAAGGGTACTGGAACCGCAGCAGCTGGCGGACGTGGAGTTTTCTCTGATGGCGTTGAAATAACGCCCGGCATCGGGAGCGTTTCATGACTACGCAAGACATTGACGCCCGCGCTGGACGGGTGGGGGAAGCCGTTGTCGAAAATCCGCAGCAGCGGGTGCGCTGGTCGGTGCCGATCGCGCTGTTCGCCTGCGTGCTGCTGGCGTTTTTCGACAAGATCAGCATCGCGGCGCTGTTTTCCGACGGCGAATTCCAGCAGGCGCTGGGCATCAGCTTTGATCCGGCGCGGCTCGGGCTGTTGATGAGCGCGTTTCTGTTTTCTTACGGCATTTCCTCGATGCTGCTCAGCGGCATTGGCGACCGGCTGAACCCGGTCAAAGTGCTGATCGGCATGATGATCGTGTGGGGCGTGCTGATGGTGCTGATGGGCATGGCCCGCTCTTATCACGCCATGATGACGCTGCGCATCCTGCTCGGCATCGCTGAAGGGCCGCTGTTGCCGATGGCCTACGCCATTATTCGCCAGGCCTTCCCGCAGCGGCTGCAGGCGCGCGCCACCATGCTGTGGCTGTTGGGCACGCCGCTGGGCGCCGCGCTCGGTTTCCCGGTCACCCTGTACATCCTCAATACCTTCGACTGGCAGGCCACCTTCTTCTTTATGGCGTTTCTGACGCTGCCGGTGATGCTGCTGGTGCTGTTCGGCATGCGCCATCTGAACGTGGCGCGCCCGGCGGCGGCTACGGTTTCCCAGCCGGCGATCGCCGAGCGCAAACAGCATCGCCGCGAGCTGCTGCGCAGCCCGCATTTCTGGATGATCTGCCTGTTCAACATCGCCTTCCTCACCTACCTGTGGGGCATGAACGGCTGGTTGCCGAGCTACCTGATCAAGGGCAAGGGCATTCATCTGGAGCACGCCGGCTACCTATCTTCACTGCCTTTCATCGCCATGCTGCTCGGCGAAGTGCTGGGCGCCTGGCTGTCGGACAAGCTGGATCGCCGCGCGCTGGCCTGCTTCCTCTCGCTGTGCGGGGCCGGCCTGGGGCTGGCGGTGGTGCTGCACCTGCAGGGCACCTACAGCGTGATCGCCGCCATGGCCTTCAGCACCTTTATGTGGGGCGCCGGAGCGCCGAACATCTTCGCGCTGCTGGCGAAAGCCACCAGCAGCAAGGTCAGCGCCACCGCCGGCGGCATTTTTAACGGTTTGGGCAATTTTGCCGGCGCGCTGGCGCCGGTGCTGATGGGGGCGCTGATCGCCGCCACCGGCAACATGGATAACGGCCTGCTGTTCCTGGTGGTGATGGCCTTCATCGGCTGCATCATTCTGCTGCCGTTGCTGAAAAAGTACTGATAATCGTCTGATGCAATGAGGAGTGACAACATGTCCCAGGTTGATAACAAAGCCGGCGTCAAGCCGCAGGAACTGTCGATGGAAAATTGGGTGGAATCGCGCATCGCCCGCTTCGAAGGCCGCAAATACGACTGGAACGCGCTGAAGTTCCAGGCCGATTTCGACCCGAAATACCGCCGCGCGCAGATGCGCTACATCGGCACCGGCGCCACCGGCGTGGTCAACGACACCAACACCATTCCGGCGGGCAATTTCACCTTCTCCACCATGGTGCTGCCGTCGAAGTGCGAAGGCCCGCTGCACCTGCACGACGACGTGGAAGAAGTGTTCTTTATGCTCAAGGGCAGCATCACGCTGATGATTCAGGACGGAGAAGACTATTACGAGACCAAGCTGAAAGAGCGTGACCTGATCTCGGTGCCGGCCGGCGTCTATCGCGGGTTATTCAACCACGGCGAGGAAGAGGCGCTGATGTGCGTGATGCTGGGCACCGCCAAGCCGGAAACCCCGACTTACCCGGCGGATCATCCGTTATCCAAAGTGAAGCGCAACTGATGAGCGGCCTGGCGCAACGCCAGCAGGCGCGCTGCGGGGGCTATACCCTGAGCTGGCGCGAGGCCGGGCACGGGCGGCCGGTGGTACTGCTGCACGGCATCAGCTCGAGCTCGGCGTCGTGGATCAGGCAGTTCAGCGATCGCGGCCTGATCGACGGCCACCGCCTGTTGGCCTGGGATGCACCGGGCTACGGCGGCAGCCTGCCGCTGGCCGCTGGGGCGGCGGATGCGGCCGACTATGCCGCGGCGCTGGCGGCGCTGGTGGCAGAACTGCGGTTGGAACAGCCGCTGATCGTCGGGCATTCGCTCGGCGCGCTGATCGGCAGCGCCTACGCCGCCGGCTACCCGGACGGGCTGTGCGGGCTGGTGCTGGCGGATCCGGCGCAGGGCTACGCCAGCGCGCCGGAAGAAAAACGGCGGCAGGTGTATGGCCAGCGCAAACGGATGATGGAAACGCTGGGGCCGCAGGGCTACGGCGAGCAACGGGCGGCGGCGCTGCTGCGTGAGGGGACGGATCCGCAAAATATCGCCTGGGTGCGCAGCGGCATGCAGCAGCTCGATCCCGACGGTTTTCTCAGCGCCGCCTGGATGTTGGCCAACGACGACATTGGCCGCTATCTGGCGCGTTATCGCGGGCCGCTGGAAGTGTGGTGCGGCGATGAAGACAGCATTACGCCGCCGGAGGGCGCGGGCCGCCTGGCGCAGGAGCAGGACGCACCGCTGCGCCTGATCGAAGGCGCCGGCCACGCCAGCTATCTCGATGCGCCGGCCTGTTTTAACCGCTATGTGCAGGACTTTACGGGAGCGATTCAACCATGAACTTTCAGCTTGAAAAACGGGTGGCGGTGGTGACCGGCGGCTCGTCGGGCATCGGCTTTGAAACCCTGCGGCTGCTGCTGGCTGAAGGGGCTAAGGTGGCGTTCTGCGGCCGCGATAGGGAGAAGCTGGCCGGCGCGGAAACCCGCCTGCGCGACGAGTTTCCTCGGGCTGACATCCTGGCGCTGCGCTGCGACGTGCTGGATGCGCAGCAGGTGGCGCAGTTCGCCGCCCAGGTGACGGCGCATTTCGGCGGCGTAGATCTGCTGATCAACAACGCCGGCCAGGGCTTTGTCGCCCACTTTGACCAGACCCCGCGCGAGGCCTGGCTGCACGAGGCCGAACTGAAGCTGTTCGGCGTCATCAATCCGGTGCAGGCGTTCCTGCCGGCGCTGGAACGCTCGGACATCGCCTCGATCACCTGCGTGAATTCGCTGCTGGCGCTGCAGCCGGAGGAGCACATGATCGCCACCTCGGCGGCGCGTGCGGCGCTGCTCAATATGACGCTGACGCTGTCGAAAGAGCTGGTGGAGAAGGGCATCCGCGTCAACTCTATCCTGCTGGGCATGGTGGAGTCCGGACAATGGCGCCGCCGCTTCGAGGCGCGCAGCGACCAGGATCAGAGCTGGGAGCAGTGGACGGCGGCGATCGCCGAACGGCGCGGCATTCCGATGAAGCGCCTCGGCAAACCGCAGGAGCCGGCGCAGGCGCTGCTGTTCCTCGCTTCGCCGCTGGCTTCCTTTACCACCGGGGCGGCGCTGGACGTTTCCGGCGGTTTTAACCGTCATCTGTAACCGCAGGGGCTGAAAGATGAAGAAGATCATGATGATTGGCTACGGCGCGATGGCGCAGGAAGTGCTGGCCCGGCTGCCGGACGGCGTCACGGTCGGCTGGATCCTGGCGCGCGCGGCTCATCATGCGGCGATCGACCGCGCCTTTGGCGGCCGGGTGCAGGCGCTGACCCATCCCGAACAATGTGCCGAACGGCCGGATTTAGTGCTGGAGTGCGCCAGCCAGCAGGCGGTGGCGGAATTTGGCGAAGCGGTCGTGAAGCGCGGCTGGCCACTGGCGGTGATCTCCACCGGCGCGCTGGCGGATGCGGCGCTGCAGCAGCGGCTGCAACTGGCCTGCCGGCAACACCGGGGGCAGGTGATCGTGCTGTCCGGAGCGGTGGCGGGCATGGACGGGCTGGCTTCGGCGCGCGAGGGCGGGCTGGACAGCGTGACTTATCAGGCGTGCAAAAGCCCGGCCAGCTGGCGCGGCAGCATGGCGGAGCAGCTGATCGACCTTGATGCGGTGAACGAAGCTCAGGTCTTTTTCGAAGGCTCGGCGCGCGAGGCGGCGCGGCTGTTCCCGGCCAACGCCAACGTGGCGGCGACCATCGCCCTCAACGGCATGGGAATGGACGCCACCCGGGTGCGGCTGCTGGTCGATCCCGCGACGCGCCGCAACACTCACCGGCTGCAGGTGTGCGGCAGCTTCGGGGAGTTCCACATTGAGTTGAGCGGCAATCCGTTGGCGAGCAACCCCAAGACATCCACCCTGGCGGCGCTGAGCGCGGTGCAAGCCTGTCGCCGTCTGATCGACGGCGGCTTTATCGCCTGAACGGCGGGAGCAGAATATGGAAAGGTTAAAGATTTTTGTCGCCGGCCGCTGGCGTGATGGGCGCGGTGAAGAGATGGTTTCGGTATTTCCGGCCGACGGCAGCGTCAACGCGCGGCTGCGCGCCGCCGGCATCGAAGATGTGAACGAGGCGGTGGAAGCGGCGGAACGCGCCTGGCGCGCGCCGAGCTGGCGCGGGCTGATGCCGCATCAGCGCGCGGCGATCCTTTACCGCGTCAGCAACCTGATCCTGGCGCAGCAGGAGCAATTGGCGGAGCTGCAAACCCGCGACAACGGCAAACCGCTGGCGGAAACCCGTGGCCTGGTGGCCAGCGCCGCCGCCACCGCGCGCTATTTTGCCGCCGCCTGCGAGGTGCTGGAGGGCGAGCTGCCGACCCAGCGCAGCGCCGAAGTGATGACGCTGAGTCAGTATCAGCCGATGGGGGTGATCGCCGCCATTACGCCATGGAACTCGCCGATCGCCAGCGAAATGCAGAAGGTGGCGCCGGCGTTGGCGGCGGGCAATGCGGTGATACTCAAACCGGCCGAGGCCACGCCGCTGATGGCGCTGAAGCTGGCGGAGCTGTTCGAACAGGCCGGTCTGCCCGCCGGGGTGTTCAGCGTGCTGCCGGGCAAAGGCTCGGTGATCGGCGAGGCGCTGGCGCGCCACCCGTTAGTGAAAAAGATTTCCTTTACCGGCGGCACCGGCACCGGACGCCATCTGGCGCACATCGCCGCCGACAAGCTGATCCCGACCTCGCTGGAGCTGGGCGGCAAATCGCCGACCATCGTGCTGGAAGACGCCGACGTGGAACAGGCGGCGCGCGGCATCTGCTACGGCATCTTCAGCTCTGCCGGGCAGGCGTGCATCGCCGGTTCGCGGCTGTTTGTGCACCGCTCGCTCTATCAACCGCTGCTGGCGCGCCTGATCGAACTGACGGCCGGGCTGCGCATCGGCAATCCGCTGGTGCCGGGGGTGCATCTCGGCCCGCTGATCGGCGAAAAACACCGCCAGAGCGTGGCGGACTACGTGGCGCTGGCGCGCGAAGAAGGCGGGCAGGTGACGATCGGCGGCGAAGCACCGGCGGACCCGTTGCTGGCGGGCGGCAGTTACTACCTGCCGACCATTATCGAAGGTTTGAACAACGACGCCCGCGCTTGCCAGGAAGAGATTTTCGGCCCGGTGCTGGTGGCGTTGCCGTTTGACGACGAGCAGCAGCTCATCGAGCAGGCCAACGATTCGGTCTACGGGCTGGCGGCCGGCATCTGGACCCGTGACTTCCCGCGCGCCATGGCGCTGGCGGACAGCCTGGAAACCGGCACCGTCTGGATCAACACCTACAAGACATTTTCTATTTCCACGCCGTTTGGCGGTTTTAAGGAAAGCGGTCTGGGCCGCGAAAAGGGCCTGCACGGCATCAAAGCCTACATGCAGCAAAAAAGCCTGTATCTGGCGCTGAGCCATCAGGTGAACCGCTGGAGTGACTAGAATCGGTCCACTGCGCGTAACCCTACAACGAACATACAAGAAGGCGGATGATGAGCGATAAAATAACGGTTGGCGAGGCGATAGCCCGGACTCTGGAACAGTACGAGGTGTCGGCGATGTACGGCATCATTTCGATTCATAATCTGCCGATTGCCGATGCGGTGGGGCAGCGCGGCGCGATCCGCTTCGTACCGGCACGCGGTGAAGCGGGCGCGGTCACCATGGCCGACGCTCACGGCCGCTTCTCCGGCCTGGGGGTGGCGCTGACCAGCACCGGCGCCGGCGCGGGCAATGCGGTCGGCGCGATGATTGAGGCGCTCAACGCCAATACCCCGCTGTTGCACATCACCGGCCAGGTGGAAAAGGCCTATCTGGACGCCGACGCCGGGTTTATTCACGAAACCCGCGATCAGCTCGGTTTCCTCAGCGCCTGCTCCAAGCGCGCTTACCGCGTCAACTCTCCGGAGCAGGCGGTGGCGGTGATCCAACGGGCTATCCAGGACGCGCAGACGGTGCCCTGCGGCCCGGTGGCGGTGGAAATTCCGATCGATATTCAGAGTAGCCTGGTCTCCAGCGCGGTGCTGAGCCGGCCGCTGTCGCCGGCTGCGCTGCCGGCGGCGGATCCGCAGGCGGCGGAACGCCTTTACCAGCGGCTGAAGCAGGCCAAGCGGCCGCTGCTGTGGCTGGGCGGCGGCGCGCTGGCCTGCGGCGCTGCGGTGCGCAAGCTGGCGGACGCCGGGGTGGCGGTGATCTCCAGCACCCATGGGCGCGGCATCCTGCCGGACAGCCACCCGCGCAGCCTGCGGGCGTTCCACAATTCGCCGAGCATAGAGGCGATTTTGAGCCAATGCGACCTGACGCTGGTGGCCGGTTCGCGCCTGCGCAGCAACGAAACCCGCACCTGGACGCTGCCGCTGCCGCGGCCGCTGGTGCAAATAGACATCGATCCGGCGGCGGCCAACCGCAATTATCTGGCCGACGAACAGGTCAACGGCGACTGCGCGGCGCTGCTCGATGCGCTGGCGGCGCGGCTGAGCCCGGCCGAAAAGGTAAACGCCGCCTGGGATGCAGAAATAGCCCGCGCGGTGCAGCAGGCGGAAAGCGCGCTGCGCCAGCAGTCCGGCGAGTACGTTAAGCTCAACGACGCCATCGACGCGGCGCTTCCGCAGGACGGGTTGCTGGTGCGCGACATCACCGTGTCCGGCAGCGTGTGGGGCAGCCGCCTGTTCCGCGCCATCTCGCCGCTGTGCAACATTCATTCGTTGGCCGGGGCCATCGGCATGGGGCTGCCGATGGCGATCGGCACCGCGATCGCCAACCCGCAGCGCAAGGTGGTGGGGCTGGTGGGCGACGGCGGATTGGCGCTGGGGCTGGGCGAGCTGGCGACCATGGCGCAGGAGCAGGTGAATATCACGCTGTTGATCATGAACGACGGCGGTTACGGCGTGATGCGCGGCATTCAGGACAAGTATTTTGCCGGGCGTCAGTACTACAACGAGCTGCACACGCCGGCCTTTACCCAGGTCGCCGAGGCGATGGGGCTGAAGGCCTGGAAGGTGGACGATGCGGCGCAGTTCAACGGCGTGCTGGCGGAGGCTATCAACTATCCGGGGCCGTCGGTGGTCGAAGTGGACATGAAAAGCGTTGGGCCGCTGACCTTTGCCGGGCCGCCGCAGAAGACCTTGTACTGAGCTAATGAAAAACGCCCGGCGCTCGCCGGGCGTTCTCGTGATTACTTGCCTGCCGCGATGCGGTCGCGAATGTGCTGCGCGCGCGCTTCGGAGGAGGGGTGATCGTCGAACAGGCTGCTCTGGCGGCCGGCTTCCATTTTCGCCAGTTTTTCAAAGCTGGTGGCCAGGCCGTTGGGATCGATGCCGCGCTGTTTCATCAGATCGAATGAATAGTCATCCGCTTCGCTTTCCTGCTTCTGCGAGAACTGGGCGTTCACCAGCTTTTCGCCGATGTCCGCCAGCTGCGACTGCGACAGCGAGCCGATGATGCCGCCGGCGGAAGAGGCCGCGGTGCGCAGCGCTACGGTGCCGTAGGCGACCTGCATCGCTTTGCGGGTATGCCCCAGCGCCACGTGGCCCATTTCGTGGCCCAGCACGCCTTCCACTTCGTTGTCGGTCATCATGTCCATCAGGCCGCTGTATACGCGGATGCAGCCGTTGGCCATCGCCCAGGCGTTGACGTCTTTGGTCACGTAAACCTTATAGTTGGCCGGCGTGCCGTTGATATTATCCCCCAGCGCCGCCGAGATTTTGCTCAGGCGTTTGGCGTAGGTGCTGTCGGCAGGCGCGATTTGTGCCTTGCTGTCCATCTCTGCGCAGGATTTATCACTCAGGGTTTTGACGTCGTTGTTGCTTAGCGTCGCCGCCTGAAACGCCTGCGCGCCAGACTGCATCAGCGTATCGGTGTTCAGGTTTTGACAGCCGCTTACCAAGGTGGCAATGCTTAATGCAATCAAAGAGGTATGGATTTTCATAACGCTATGTTCCTGTGATGGTAACAAGGGAAAGGTGCCATTTTCCTTTGGGGAAATATTGTCGCATGAGCCTAGTGTACGTCAGGTGCGACAAGAATAGTGTTATTCCGAAAAACCGTCCGATCGTGCTAATAAGTTGTGAACTCGCTCTCATTTGGCATTAGGGATTGCCGTTTTAATGCGGAGTCTGAGAAAATAGAAAACTTGACTGCTTTTTTAATCCGACCTGGAGTAAAACATGTCCTCTCGTAAAGAGCTTGCCAACGCCATCCGCGCACTCAGCATGGACGCCGTACAAAAAGCAAATTCCGGCCACCCGGGCGCCCCGATGGGCATGGCGGACATCGCCGAAGTCCTGTGGCGTGACTACCTGAACCACAACCCGACCAACCCGCACTGGGCTGACCGCGACCGCTTCGTGCTCTCCAACGGCCACGGCTCCATGTTGATTTACAGCCTGCTGCACCTCACCGGCTACGACCTGCCGATGAGCGAGCTGGAAAACTTCCGCCAGCTGCACTCCAAAACCCCGGGCCACCCGGAATACGGCTATACCCCCGGCGTTGAAACCACCACCGGCCCCCTCGGCCAGGGCATCGCCAACGCCGTCGGCTTCGCCATCGCCGAACGCACCCTCGGCGCCCAGTTCAACCGCCCGGGCCACGACATCGTCGACCACCACACCTACGCCTTCATGGGCGACGGCTGCATGATGGAAGGCATCTCTCACGAAGTCTGTTCGCTGGCCGGCACCCTCAAGCTCGGCAAGCTGACCGCCTTCTACGATGACAACGGCATCTCCATCGACGGCCACGTCGACGGCTGGTTCACCGACGACACCGCCCTGCGCTTCGAAGCCTACGGCTGGCACGTGGTGCGCAACGTCGACGGCCACAACCCGGACGCCATCAAGGCGGCGATTGAGGAAGCCCGCAAGGTCACCGACAAGCCGTCCCTGCTGATGTGCAAGACCGTCATCGGCTTCGGCTCCCCGAACAAGGCCGGCACCCACGACGTGCACGGCGCCGCGCTGGGCGCAGCCGAAGTGGCCGCCACCCGCGAAGCCCTGGGCTGGAAATACGCCGCCTTTGAAATCCCGCAGGACATCTATGCCCAGTGGGACGCCAAGGAAGCCGGCCAGGCCAAAGAAGCGGCCTGGAACGACAAGTTCGCCGCCTACGCCAGGGCCTTCCCTGAGCTGGCCGCCGAGTTCACGCGCCGCATGAGCGGTGAGCTGCCGGCGAACTGGAAAGCCGACGCGCAGAAATTCGTTGAGCAGCTGCAGGCCAACCCGGCCAACATCGCCAGCCGCAAGGCCTCGCAGAACGCGCTGGAAACCTTCGGCAAGGTGCTGCCGGAGTTCCTGGGCGGCTCCGCCGACCTGGCGCCGAGCAACCTGACGATGTGGTCCGGCTCGAAAGCGCTGAACGTCGACCCGGCGGGCAACTACATCCACTACGGCGTGCGCGAGTTCGGCATGACCGCCATCACCAACGGCATCGCGCTGCACGGCGGCTTCCTGCCGTACTCGGCGACCTTCCTGATGTTCGTGGAATACGCGCGCAACGCGGTGCGCATGGCGGCGCTGATGAAGCTGCGCAACGTGTTCGTCTACACCCACGACTCCATCGGTCTGGGCGAAGACGGCCCGACGCACCAGCCGGTGGAGCAGCTGGCCAGCCTGCGCGTAACGCCGAACATGAGCACCTGGCGCCCGTGCGACCAGGTGGAATCGGCGATTGCCTGGCAGTACGGCATCGAGCGCAACGACGGCCCGACCACGCTGGTGTTCTCGCGCCAGAACCTGACCCAGCAGCCGCGCAGCGCAGAGCAGCTGGCGAACGTGTACCGCGGCGGCTACGTGCTGAAAGACTGCGCGGGCACGCCGGAGCTCATCCTGATTGCCACCGGCTCCGAAGTGGGCATCACGGTGGAAGCGGCGGACAAGCTGACTGCGGCGGGCCGCAAGGTGCGCGTGGTGTCGATGCCGTCGACCGACGCGTTCGACAAGCAGGATGCGGCGTACCGCGAGTCGGTGCTGCCGGCGGCGGTGAGTGCACGGGTGGCGGTGGAAGCGGGTATCGCGGACTACTGGTACAAGTACGTGGGCCTGAACGGCGCCATCGTGGGCATGACCACCTTCGGTGAGTCGGCGCCGGCGGAGCAGCTGTTCAAGGAGTTCGGCTTCACCGTGGACAACGTGGTGGCCCAGGCGCAGGCGCTGCTGAAGTAAGGCGTCTCGCGTTAGCCCATAAAAAGCCCGGCATTGCCGGGCTTTTTTTATTTCAGGGCGTCGGCGCGACGCGGCGTGCGAAACCGATCGCCAACTACCGTCAACAACAGCACCAACAGCGTTGGCAGCAGCCATACCAGCCCTTGATCCGCCAGCGGCAGGCGTTCGAACCCGGCGGGCAGCAGGCTGCTGAAGCTGGAGGCCTTGATTCCGTCGGCGAGGCCAAACAGCAGGCTGGTGGCGATCACCGGCGTGAACACGCGGGTGGCGCTGCGCCAGCGGCTTTGGCTGAAGCTGAGCAACACCAGGGCGATGCACGGGGGATAGATGGCCGTGAGCACCGGGATTGACACGCGGATGAGATTGGCCAACCCGAGGTTGGACACCAGCATGGCGAACGCGGCGAGGATCACCACCAGCGTGCGGTAAGAAAGCGGTAAATGGCGGGAGAAGAACTCCGCGCAGGCGCAGGTCATGCCTACTGCGGTTACCAGGCAGGCGATGAACATCAGGATGGCCATAAAGAGGCTGCCCAAATCGCCGAAGGTGTGCTGCACATAGGCGTGCAAGATCGCCGCGCCATCCTGTTCGCCGGCAACCAGGCCGCCGCTGCCTGCCCCCAGTTTGAACATGCAGATATACACCAGCGTCAGGCCGATGCCGGCAATCAGGCTGGCCCACAGGGTGTAACGCATCAGCAGCCCCCGATCGTTGACGCCGCGCGAGCGTGCGGCGGTAACGATAATCGAGCCGAACATCAGCGCCGACAGCGTATCCATGGTCAGGTAGCCCTGAACGAAGCCGGTGGAGAATGCAGCGTCCCGATAGCTGCCGATGGCCGGGATCGGCGCGCCGGCGGGCCAAATCAGCGCGGCAATGCCCAGCGCGGCCAGCGCGAGGATCTTCAGCGGCGCCAGAATATGGCCGACGTTATCCAGCAATCGCCCGGGATACAGCGAGATAACCATTGCCAGCGTAAAGAACAGCAGGCTGTAGATGAACTGCGGCAGGGCGCCGTCGCCGGTAAAAGGCGCGATGCCCAAAGCGAAAGAGACGTTGGCGGTGCGCGGCGTGGCGAACAGCGGGCCGAGCGCCAGATAGCAGAGGGTCGCCAGCAACAGGCCGGCCCGGCGGCCGATCGGGCCGGTCAACAGGCTGATGCTGCCGCCGACGCGCGCCAGCGCGATCACGGCGATCACCGGCAGGGCGACGGCGGTGACCATAAAGCCCAGCGCGGCCGGCCACAGGTTTTCGCCGGACTGCAGGCCCACCATCGGCGGGAAAATGATATTGCCGGCGCCAACAAACAGGGCGAAGGTCATAAAACCCAGGGCAATGATGTCTTTGGGGGATAAGCGTGTCGTCATAAGGTATTGCGTTGCCTGTGTACGATAAAAACAACCTGGCGCCGGTAAATCAGGGGCAGGCGCGATGGGCTATCGGGCGCCCATAAAAATTTCGGCGTGCAGGATATAATATTTTGCCGACAAAAGCCTGATGTACGCGGCGATGAATAAGCCTGACGCAGGGAATAAACCGGTTGCCGGGTGGCGGGAAATAAACGGCAACCGGTTGAAATAGCAAAGGCGTTAGCCGGCTTTGGCCAACATCTCTATGGAAAGCGGTATTTCGGCGTGTGGGTTGAAGGAGTCATATTTAAACGAGACATGGCCATCTTCAACCGGTTTTCGGGTGAAGAATATCAGCATGTCTCGGGTCGAGTCTTTGGCCTTATCCTGCGCGACCACCGGCGACAGGCTGTGCTTCCTTTCATGGTCGACGACCAGCAGGGTGTCGAGGAACGCCTTGTGCTGTATTTCACCGAGGATCAGCGCCTTATTTGCCTGATGATATTTGATCCCACTGGTTTCCTGCATGTCGTGGATGAAGGTTTTGGCGCTGTCAGCGGTCATGTTCTCGCTGCCCAGGAAGGTGGTCATGGTGTGGTCGACCCCGTCGCTGTGCACGCCTTCCAGCGCCGGTTCACCGAGCATGTGCGGCGTCGTGAGGGTACGCAGATTGAAAACGGTGCAGACAAACTTATTGATGTCCTGATTCAGCCTGGTGCGCGGGGCCACGCTGACGCCATCGATGATGTAGGCTTTGAAGCGCATTATCGCCTGAAATACCGTGTTCAACTGCAGGTCATCGTTGATGCCGCGGAAGTGGCGAATTTTCCCCGAATCATGGCGGATAAAGTCTTCCTCCACCGACAGCACAAAAGGCTGGAATTCCAGTCGCTCTATGCGGCCATCATCAAAGTTAAAGCAGAAGCGGCCATTTCTCGATTTGCGGAAGGGCAACGTGGGATCGTCCGCCAGATGATTGCTGACCTGCGTCAGTTTGGCAAAGTCTTCGGGCAGTGCGCCAAGCGCCAACAAGATGCCCTTCATGGTATCACCGGGAATAAAAGTCGAGCGCTTTTCCTGATATTCCTTCTTTATAGCGTCAAGCAGGGATAGCTGTTGCATTTCTCTATTGCCTCTCGGGTGAGGGTAACTGACGGTTATAAAATCTTGCTGCCGATCTCAACGTCGAAGTCGGGTTTCAGCAAGACGGTTCCTTTATCCCTGGTGACAGCAGCGAGTACCAATACCTCGGATTTAAATCCGGCAACCCGCTTGGCGGGGAAATTGACCACGGAGATAACTTTCCGGCCAAGCAGTTCATCTTGTTTATAATTTTCACATAATTGCGCCGAGCTGTTTTTTACGCCGATCTCTTCACCGAAATCGATCTGCAGCTTATAGGCCGGTTTTAACGCTTTATCGTTATATTCCACAGAGATGATTTCGCCGATGCGCATATCCAGCTTCATAAAATCGGTTATTTCGGCCATGGTTTTCCGCCTGAACAATAATGACCCCCAGAAGGCTAGCAAAGGGGTGAAAAGCCGACAACGTGAGGGAAGGGGAAAAGAATCGAAAATAAAACCCGGCTTCGTAACACTAAATTTACAATGATGTAATAAATTAAGGTGAATTATAAGTTGGGTGAATTATATTATTTCGCTTTAATGACTGCCGTCTTGGCCAGGTTTTATTTTTACCGAGGGCAAGACTTCTTGCGGTAAAGCCTGTTAAGGCAATGTTAAATTAGTTAGTATGCTGCGCAGTGATCCACAAACGGCATTATTCAGGTATCTCTATGACAATTACCCACAAGGAAAGCTTTTATCGGCGCAAATCCGTTATTGCGCCGTTTTTCCTGATATTGATCTGGTCGACCGGGTTCATCGCCGCTCGCGCGGTGGCGGAGCATGCGGACCCCAATCTCTTTCTGACTTTCCGTTTCCTGGCAGCCGCTGCGGTGTTTGCCCTGCTGGCCGCCAACTGCGCCTGGCCCAAAGGGCGGCAGTTCATCATGCACCTGCTTACCGGCATGCTGATGAACGGCGTGTATCTCGCCGCCAGCTGGTGGGCGGTGGCGAACGGTCTTGCTGCCGGCGTCATGTCGCTGATCGGCGGCCTGCAGCCGCTGTTCACGGCGCTGATCTTTGCATTGGTGCTGCGCAAGCCGATAGGCCTGCGTTCCTGGGCGGGGCTGGCGATCGGTTTTATCGGCGTGGCATTGGTGCTGTCGCCGCGGCTGACCGGCATCGACATCGGCAACATGGCGCTGCTGCCTATTCTGCTGGGTTTTGGCAGTATCGTCGCGTTGACGATTGGCATCATGGTGCAGAAGTCTTCGCTGGCGGCGGCGGATCTGCGGGCCGCCGGCGCCATCCAGCATCTTGGCGCGGCGCTGGTTACCGGCGCGTTGGCGGCGCTGATGGGCTCGGGACAGTGGGATAATTCGCCCACGCTGTGGTTCTCGCTGCTGTGGTCGGCCGGCGTGCTTTCGCTGGGCGGCACCGCGTTGTTTATCTGGATGGTGCGTCATGGCGACCTGACGCGCATTACCGCGCTGATGCTGCTGGTGCCGCCGGCCGCCGCGCTGCAGGCCTATTTCCTGTTTAGCGAGGCGCTCTCGCCGATGCAACTGGGCGGGTTTGTCCTGACGCTGCTCGGGGTGGCCATCGTGCAGAAAATCAGCCTGCGGCGGCGTTCCAGGCTGCAGGCATAGCACCGTTTATTCAGCCCGTTATCTGAACAAAGCCCGTTGAAATCGGGCTTTTTTATTGGCTGAAAATCGTCCAACCTCACAAAACCGAAAGATAACAAAGCAACGCCGTTGCCTCAGCGAGGTTATTAAATATATGTTAATTTTTGGTTTGTTAAATGTAATCAGGGGATGAATCATGATGACAAGAATCAGCGCGACCGTGGCGGCGATAGCAATACTGGGCTCAGCTTCCGCCTATGCCGCTTTCCCGGCGGGCTACCCCGCCGACTACCAGAAGTTGGTCGACGGCGCGAAGAAAGAAGGCAAGGTGGTGATTTATTCGACCACCGACACCAAGGCGGCGGCGCCGCTGATTCAGGGGTTCGAAGCCTTGTATCCGGGCGTGAAGGTCGAATACAACGACATGAACAGCACCGAGTTGTATAACCGCTTTATCAGCGAGCAGGCGGCGGGGGGCACCAGCGGCGACGTGGTTTGGAGCTCCTCGATGGACACCATTCTGAAGCTGGCGACCGATTATGCGCAGGAATACGCCTCCCCGGAACAGGCGCAGCTGCCGAAGTGGGCGGTGTGGCAAGAGAAGGTTTACGGTACGACCTATGAGCCGGTGGTGTTCATCTACAACAAGCGTTTGATCCCGCAAAACGACGTGCCGGATTCCCATGCGGCGCTGGCCAAGCTGATTGCCGGGCAGACAGACAAGTTCAAGAAGAAAGTCACCACTTACGACATCGAAAAATCCGGCGTCGGGTTCATGCTGTCGGTGCAGGACTTCAAAGCCGATCCTAACTACTTCAAGACGTTAGCCGACGTGGCCAAGGGCGGCTTGGCGGTGCAGTCCTCGACCGGCACCATGATGGAGCGCGTCTCTTCCGGCGAAAACCTGATAGGTTTCAACATTCTCGGTTCTTATGCCGAAGCGCGCGCCAAGAGCGACCCGTCGCTCGGCATCGTCTATCCGAAAGACTATACCCTGGTGCTGTCGCGCGTGAGCTTCATCAGCAAACAGGCCGCCAACGCCAACGCCGCCAAGCTGTGGTTCGACTATGTGCTGTCGGAGAAAGGGCAGAGCATTCTGGCCAATCAGGCGGATATTCCGTCGATCCGCAACGATATCGAGGGCAAGAACGACATCGACGGCATGACCAAGCTGCTGGGCAACGCGCTGAAGCCGATCCCGGTGGATGAAAGCCTGCTGGAATATCTGCAGCCGGCCAAGCGTCTGGACTACATCAAACAGTGGCGTACCGCCGCGGCGAAATAACAGGGACTGCATTCGGACGCGCGCCTGCCACTGGGGCGCGCGCCCTTTGGTCGTCGTCGTTCACAACCATAGGGATAATTTATGCAAGCATGGCGCAGAAAGTGGCAGAGCCTGCCGCGCGGCCTAGTGGTGTTGATAACCGCGCTGGTTATCTATGTTCCGCTGTCGTTTATCATCATTCAGAGTTTCCTCTCGGCCCCGTTTTTTTCTCCCTCCAAGGTGTTTAGCCTTGAAGCCTTCGAGTTTATCTTTACCGATCCGGATTTCTACAAGGCGCTGAGAAGCGGCTTTATTCTGGCGTTTGGCCTGGTGATTATCGCCATTCCGTTGGGCGGCATTCTGGCCTTTCTGATGGTGCGTACCGATCTGCCCGGCCGCCGATTCATCGAACCGCTGATCCTGGTGCCTATCTTCGTTTCGCCGATGGTGCTGGGGTTCGGCTATGTGGTGGCCGCCGGGCCGGTGGGCTTTTTCTCGCTGTGGGCCGAGGCGCTGTTGGGCTTTGTGCCCTGGAACATCTATTCGATGGCCAGCATCGTGGTGATAGCCGGGCTGACCCACGTTCCTCACGCCTACCTGTATATCTCTTCGGCGCTGCGCAGCGTTGGCTCTGACGTGGAAGAAGCGGCGCGTACCGCCGGCGCCACGCCGCTGCAGGTGATGACTGCGGTCAGCCTGCCGATGGTGCGGCCGTCGATTCTGTATGCCGGCGTACTGTTGTTCTTCCTCGGGCTGGAAGTGTTCGGCCTGATGTTGGTGCTGGGCGATCCGGAAGGCAACCTGGTGCTGGCGACCTACCTGTATCAGTTAACCAACAAGCTGGGCACGCCGTCGTATCATCTGATGGCGGCGGTGGCGGTGGTGCTGATCTGCATCACCATCCCGCTGGTGATGTTGCAGCGCCGGCTGATGCGCACCGCCAACCGCTTCGTTACCGTAAAAGGCAAGGCCTCGCAGGCCCGCGCGCTGCCGCTGGGCAAATGGCGCTGGGTGGCCGGTGCGGTGGTGGTGTTCTGGCTGACCGTCACCATCGGCGTGCCGCTGGTGGGGGTGGTGCTGCGCGCCTTTATCTCCAACTGGGGGGTGGGTGTGTCAATCTGGGACGAGCTCTCCCTCAATACCTTCCGCACCATCTGGCAGCAGCCCAACCTGCTGCGCGCTATCGTCAACTCGATGGCCATCGGGGTGATCGGTGGGGCGCTGGCAGTGGGCTGCTATCTTTTTATCGGCATCGCCATGCACCGCAAGCCGGACGGCGCGACGCGCTTTCTCGACTACAGCGTGCTGGTGCCGCGCGCGGTGCCGGGGCTGCTGGCCGGCCTGGCGTTCCTGTGGGTGTTCCTGTTCCTGCCGATGTGGCTGGACAAGTCGCTGAAAGAGGGCTGGCTGTCGGTGCTGCCGGTGGCCGAATGGCTGCGGGAAAACCTCATCGTCTGGCTGCGTTCGCTGCGCAGCACCATCTTCAGCGTTTGGCTGGCCTACACCGTGGTGTGGATGGCCTACGGCCTGCGGCTGATTTCCTCTACGCTGCTGCAGGTGGGGCCGGAGCTGGAAGAGGCCGCGCGCAGCACCGGCGCGAGCCGTGGGCAGATCACCCGCCACGTCACCATTCCGCTGTCGCGCTACGGCCTGATCGGCTCGTGGCTGCTGATGTTCCTGATCTTCGAACGTGAATATTCAACCGGGGTTTATCTGCTCTCCCCGGGCACGGAGACCATCGGCTCGATGCTGGTTTCCCTGTGGGCGGCGGGGGCTATCGATATCGTCGCCGCGCTGTCGTTCATTAACATCCTGCTGGTGGTGTTGGGGCTGGGTATCGCCCTGCGCTTTGGAGTGAAACTACATGATTGAACTTTCGGTAGACAACCTGCATTTGACCTATGGCGACAACCCGGTATTGAAAGGGGTGTCCATGGAGCTGAAACGAGGGGAAGTGGTCTCCCTGCTGGGGCCGTCGGGCAGCGGGAAAACCACCCTGCTGCGTGCGGTGGCCGGGCTGGAGAAACCGACTCAGGGGCGTATCGTCATCGGCAGCAATGCGGTGTACGACGGCAGCGCGCGCAGCGAAATTCCCGCCGAGGAGCGCAATCTGGGGCTGGTATTCCAGTCCTATGCGCTGTGGCCGCATAAAACGGTGTTTGAAAACGTCGCCTATCCGCTGAAGCTGCGCAAAATCGCCGGCGCGGAAATCACCCAGCGGGTGCAGGCGGTGCTGGAGCAGCTGGGGTTGGGGCATCTGGGCCAGCGCCATCCGCATCAGCTGTCCGGCGGCCAGCAGCAACGCGTGGCGATAGGGCGCGCGCTGGTGTACAACCCGCCGGTGATCCTGCTGGACGAACCGCTGTCGAACCTCGACGCCAAGCTGCGCGAAGAGGCGCGGGTGTTCCTGCGTGAATTGATCATCAAGCTCGGCTTGTCGGCGCTGATGGTGACCCACGATCAGAACGAAGCCATGGCCATTTCTGATCGCATCCTGCTGCTCAACAACGGCAAAATTGAACAGCAGGGCACGCCGCAGGCGATGTACGGCGCGCCGTCCACGCTGTTTACCGCCGAGTTTATGGGCAGCAACAATCGCTTGCCCGGCAAGGTAGTGGCGCTGGAGGGCGACAGGGCGCGCATTGAAGGCAAGGATTGGTCACTGTGGGGCGTGGCGGGCAAAGGGCTGCAGGTCGGCCAGGAGGGCATCGCGGTGATCCGCGTGGAGCGCGTGCGCCTGGGCGAGGATCCGCAGGGCAACCAGCTTGAGCTGCCGCTGCTGACCAGCATGTACCTCGGCGACCGCTGGGAGTACCTGTTCCGCACCGTCGCCGAGGATTTTGTGGTGCGCGCCTACGGCAGCGAGGTGCGCGAGCAGGCGCTGTGCCGGCTTTCCTTGCCGACGGAGCATCTGTGGGTGTTTCCGAAAGAGTAAGCCCCCCGGCAATCACCGCGTCCCGATTCGGGGCGCGGTCTTTCGACGATAAATTCGGCCTTCTGCCGGTTGTCTCTGGCCGCGGCTCAGGCCAAAAGTGTGCGCTAGATCATCTTATTCTCGTAAAACTCCTTCCCGTTGCTTGCCGGTTCGCTGCATCTGTTCCTTTTGCCAAAACTTTGGTTTATGCTCGGCTGAAGCGTTTCAGTTGATGCGGTCTTCAGCAGAAACGCCGGAGTGAGGGCGGCGGCATCGCGCCGGCGCCGAGGAATAATGCAACGCGGCGATTCACAGCGGGCGGTACGATACACTACTCTATGCGGGTTATTCAGATAACCAGTCAGCGCCGGCCCGGCGCCGGTGAGTTCGCCCGGCGAGGGAAGGCCCTTTTTCAGGAGCAGCATGACCATCCGCATAGCGATAAACGGCTTTGGCCGCATTGGCCGCAGCGTATTGCGCGCACTGTACGAATCGGGACGGCGAGCGGAAATTTCCGTGGTGGCGATCAACGAACTGGCGAACGCCGAGGGGATGGCCCACCTGCTGAAATACGACTCCAGCCACGGTCGCTTCGCCTGGGACGTGCGCCAGGAGCGCGACACGCTGAGCGTTGGCGATGATGCTATCCGTCTGCTGCATCAGCCGGCGGTAGAGCTGCTGCCCTGGGGCGAGCTGGGCGTTGACGTGGTGCTGGACTGCAGCGGCGTGTACGGCAGCCGGGCGGATGGCGAAGCCCACCTGGCGGCGGGAGCGAAGAAGGTGCTGTTTGCCCACCCGGGCGGCCACGATCTGGACGCCACCGTGGTGTTTGGCGTCAACCACCAGACGCTGCTGGCGGAGCATCGCATCGTGTCTAACGCCTCATGCACCACCAACTGCATTATTCCGGTGATCAAGCTGCTGGACGATGCCTACAGCATCGAATCCGGCACCGTGACCACCATCCACTCGGCGATGAACGATCAGCCGGTGATTGACGCCTATCACGCGGATTTGCGGCGCACCCGAGCGGCGAGCCAGTCGATTATTCCTGTCGACACCAAGCTGGCCGCAGGCATCACCCGTATTTTCCCGCAGTTTTGCGATAGGTTCGAGGCGATTTCCGTGCGCGTGCCGACCATTAACGTGACGGCGATCGATCTCAGCGTCAGCGTGAGTTCAGCGGTGAAAGTGACAGAGGTCAACCAGCTGTTGCAAAAGGCCGCACGGGGTTCTTTTCGTGGTATAGTTGATTACACGGAACTACCATTAGTTTCGATCGATTTTAACCATGACCCGCACAGCGCTATCGTTGACGGTACACAGACGCGGGTCAGCGGGCAGCACCTGATTAAGACCTTGGTCTGGTGCGACAATGAATGGGGCTTTGCCAACCGGATGTTGGATACAACACGGGCAATGGCCGCCAGCGGTTTCTAGTTTATAGAGATTCAACTAAGAGGGTTCACCATGTCTGTAATTAAGATGTCCGATCTGGATCTGGCGGGTAAACGCGTACTGATCCGTTCCGATCTGAACGTACCAGTGAAAGACGGTAAAGTGACTTCCGATGCGCGTATCCGCGCTTCCCTGCCGACTATCGAAGCTGCGCTGAAACAAGGCGCCCGCGTAATGGTAACGTCCCACCTGGGCCGCCCTACCGAAGGCGAGTACAACGAAGAATTCTCCCTGCTGCCAGTAGTTAACTACCTGAAAGATCATCTGAAATCCCCAGTTCGTCTGGCGAAAGACTATCTGGATGGCGTCGACGTCGCCGAGGGCGAACTGGTGGTGCTGGAAAACGTCCGTTTCAACAAGGGCGAGAAGAAAGACGACGAAACCCTGTCCAAGAAATACGCGGCGCTGTGCGACGTGTACGTGATGGACGCCTTCGGCACCGCGCACCGCGCGCAGGCTTCCACCCACGGCGTAGGCAAGTTCGCGCCCGTGGCCTGCGCCGGCCCGCTGCTGTCTGCAGAGCTGGAAGCGCTGGGCAAAGCCCTGGGCAATCCGGCGCGTCCGATGGTCGCCATCGTGGGCGGTTCTAAAGTGTCCACCAAGCTGACCGTGCTGGACTCGCTGTCCAAAATCGCCGATCAGCTGATCGTCGGCGGCGGCATCGCCAACACCTTCGTGGCGGCGCAGGGCAACAACGTAGGCCAATCGCTGTACGAGCCGGACCTGATCCCGAACGCGCAGAAACTGCTGGAAACCTGCGACATTCCGGTGCCGACCGACGTGCGCGTAGCGACCGAGTTCTCTGAAGACGCGGTGGCCACCGTGAAGCAGGCCAACGAGATCAAAGACAACGAGCAAATTCTGGATATGGGCGACGTCTCAGCCGAGCGTCTGGCCGTTATCCTGAAGAACGCCAAAACCATTCTGTGGAATGGCCCGGTTGGCGTATTCGAGTTCCCTAACTTCCGTAAGGGCACCGAAATTGTCGCCCGCGCGATCGCCGATAGCGAAGCTTTCTCCATCGCCGGCGGCGGCGACACTCTGGCAGCAATCGACCTGTTCGGTATCGCTGACAAAATCTCCTACATCTCTACCGGCGGCGGCGCCTTCCTGGAATTCGTGGAAGGGAAACCACTGCCGGCCGTAGTGATGCTGGAAGAGCGCGCTAAGCAGTAATTCAGACAACGGGGGGCGAAAGCCGCCCGTTTGTTTTATACCGCGCGGCAACGGCGGCGCGGCGTGAAAAATCGATTTACCTCCATCTAGGCTGACGAAACAGGACAAAGAAACATGTCTAAAATTTTTGATTTCGTAAAACCGGGTGTCATCACGGGTGATGACGTTCAGAAAGTATTCGCAGTAGCTAAAGAGAACAACTTTGCGCTGCCGGCGGTTAACTGCGTGGGCACCGACTCCATCAACGCCGTGCTGGAAACAGCGGCGAAGGTGCGTGCGCCGGTCATCGTACAGTTCTCCAACGGCGGCGCGGCGTTCATCGCCGGCAAAGGCGTGAAGACTGACGTCCCGCAGGGCGCAGCGATTCTGGGCGCAATCTCCGGTGCACACCATGTTCACCAGATGGCAGAGCATTACGGCGTGCCGGTTATCCTGCACACCGACCACTGCGCGAAGAAACTGCTGCCATGGCTGGACGGCCTGCTGGACGCCGGTGAGAAACACTTCGCCGCTACCGGCAAACCGCTGTTCTCTTCCCATATGATCGACCTGTCCGAAGAGTCCCTGGAAGAAAACATCGAGATCTGCAGCAAGTATCTGGCCCGCATGGCCAAGATCGGCATGACGCTGGAAATCGAACTGGGCTGCACCGGCGGTGAAGAAGATGGCGTGGACAACAGCCATATGGACGCATCCGCACTGTACACCCAGCCGGAAGACGTGGCTTACGCCTACGAAAAACTGCACGCCATCAGCCCGCGCTTCACCATCGCTGCGTCGTTCGGTAACGTGCACGGCGTTTACAAGCCAGGTAACGTCAAGCTGACCCCGACCATCCTGCGTGATTCTCAGGACTACGTGTCCAAGAAATACAACCTGCCGCACAACAGCCTGGACTTCGTGTTCCACGGCGGTTCCGGTTCTACCGACGCAGAGATCAAAGAGTCTGTAGGCTACGGCGTGATCAAGATGAACATCGACACCGACACCCAATGGGCGACCTGGGACGGCATCCTGCAGTACTACAAAGCGAACGAAGCTTACCTGCAGGGCCAGTTGGGCAACCCGAAAGGCGCCGATCAGCCGAACAAAAAATACTACGATCCACGCGTATGGCTGCGCGCAGCGCAGACCAGCATGGTGACCCGTCTGGAACAGGCCTTCAAAGATCTGAACGCGGTAGACGTTCTGTAATCTTCGGCACCTGCTGCAAGACATGCAAGGCTCCCTATCGGGAGCCTTTTTCGTTTCTAGCCCAGCAGGCCGGCGCCGACGTTGATCGACAACCCCAGGATCACCATATTGAACACGAAGGAGATAACCGACTGCAGCAGGGTGATTTTACGCACCTCGGCTGCGCCGACCGCCACGTCGGCGGTTTGCGACGCCACCGCGATGGTGAACGAGAAGTAGGCGAAATCCATATAGGTCGGTTCGGTGAGATTGCCGGGAAACAGCAGCGGCAGCGGATCCTGCTGTGCGCCCTGGCGGTAAAACTGGTGGGCGTAATGCATGGTGAAAGCGGTCGGCAGCAGCAGCCAGGACACCGCCAGCGTGGCGCCGGTCAGCGCCAGATGCAGAGTTTTCAATGAATCGCTGACCTGTTTGGCGCTGCCGAGCTCGAACAGGATCGCCAGAATGCTCACCAGGCAGCCGATGCTGACTAACGCCAGCACCTTGCTGGCGCTTTCGTCCTGCGAGCGGGCGATCTGGCGGATATGCGTTGGCGTGCTCACCAGCATCAGCCGCCACAAAAACAGCAGGTAAAGCCAGGCCAGCACGTTCCAGCCAATCATCAATCGCTGCAGCAGCGAAAGCTGCGCGGGCAGCAGCGCAAAGCATAGCAGCCCGGCGCCGATCGAAAACAGCAGCCGGGGCCGAACCTGCCAGTAGTGCCTGAGCGAGGAGCGAATGTGCATGGCGGGCGGGATCCTTGTCTTAAAAAGCGAGAGCGCTGTGTTCAGCATAGAAGACGCGGACGGTGTTTCGGCTATTTTTAACGCTTACGGTTGGCATGCGGCTTTAATGTTGGTTACCCTAATGCGGTGGTTTCCTACTGGCCAAAGAGGCCGGTGTATTTTTGCGCGTTTATCCCTTTAGGGGCAGAGTTAGGACGACACGAATGAAAGATTTGAATGTAGTAGACGGCATCAACGGCGCCGGCGATTGGCTGGTGAAGAATCAGGATCTGCTGATCCAGTACGCGGTGAACGTTGTCGCCGCCATCGTTATCCTGATCATCGGTTCGATCATCGCCCGCGTGGTCGGCAATGCGTTAAACCGCGTGATGAAGCTGCGCGGCATCGACGCCACGGTAGCGGACTTCCTGTCGGCGATCGTGCGTTACGGCGTGCTGGCCTTCACCTTTATCGCGGTATTGGGGCGCGTTGGCGTGCAGACCACTTCGGTGATCGCCGTGCTGGGCGCCGCCGGTTTGGCCGTTGGCCTGGCGCTGCAGGGCTCGCTGTCCAACTTTGCCGCCGGCGTGCTGTTGGTTATCTTCCGTCCGCTGCGGGTAGGCGAGTACGTTGACCTGGGCGGCGTGGCCGGTACCGTCGATCAGGTGCAGATTTTCTCCACCACGCTGCGCACCGCCGACAACAAAACCATCGTGGTGCCGAACGGCAAAATCATCGCCGGCAACATCATCAACTACTCTCGCGAGCCGAACCGCCGCGTGGATATCGTGGTGGGCGTTGCCTACAACGCCGATATCGACGTGGTGAAGAAGGTGCTGGGTGACGTGATCGCCGCCGACAAACGCATCATGCACGCTAAAGGCGTGACCGTGCGTCTGAACGAAATGGCGCCGTCCTCGCTGAATTTCGTCACCCGCTCCTGGACCACCAACGCAGAATACTGGAACGTGTACTTCGACCTGATGGAAAACTTCAAGCGCGCGCTGGATGCCAACAATATCGGCATTCCGTTCCCGCAGATGGACGTTCATCTGTATCGTACTGAAGACGCGTCCGCCAAGGCGGAATAAGCGAAAGGGGGGCTTCGGCCCCCTTTTTGTTTTTGCCGTCAGGTGCGGGTGAGGGGAGCGGCGACCGGCTTGCGGCGGCTTCGGCTGAGCCGGTAGAGCAGGAAGATGGCGGCGGAGCCCACCAATACCGGCAGCGCCAGCCAGATGAAGAACGCCTCGGCGCTGCCCGCCGCGCTAATCATCCAGGCGCCGAGCATCGAGCCGACGATGGAGCCGAAGCGGCCATTGGCCATCGCCCAGCTTACCCCGGTAACGCGAGCGGCGGTTGGGTAGAGGGTGGTGGAGACCAGGTTCAGGCCGTTTTGCGCGCCCGCCACGCCGAAACCGATGAGGAAGACGGCGGCGGCCAGCGTATAGACGTCGCCCATCAGGTAACCGGTGGCGCCAACCACCAGCGCGGCGCCCAAATAAGACAACGCCAGCACTTTGTATGGCCCGACACGGTCCATCAGCAGCGCCATCAAAATGGCGCCGAGCGTACCGCCCAGCGGCACCATCGCCCCAATGCGCGACGCGTGCGCGATATCGTAACCGGCGTCTTTGAGAATGCTCGGCAGCCAGCTGGTGAGCAGGTAGAACACGAACAGCGAACAGAAGAAGGCCAGCCACAGCAGCAGGGTGCGCACCGCGCGGCCTTCGGTGAACAGGTGCGAAATCGGCGATCTGGCCTGCACGGAGCGTTCGTCATCGATAATCGTCACCCCCGCCCAGCTTTTGCCGGTGATGCGCCCGACGACCCGGCGCAGGCTGTCGGCGTATTTGGGGTTGGACGTCATAAAGCGCACCGATTCGGGCATTTGCCAGGCCAGCAGCGGCAGCAACAGCAGCGGCGCAATGCCGCCGAGCATCAGCACGCCGCGCCAACCGTAAGTGGGAATAATCTGCCCGGCCAGCATGCCGCCCAATGCCAGGCCCGCCGTAAAGCCGCTCCAACTCAGGGTGACCATCAGCATTCGCCGGCGCGCCGGCGAGTACTCGGAACTGAGCGTGATGCAGGTGGGCATGGCGCCTCCCAAACCGATGCCGGTGATTAATCGCAGCAGGGTCAGCGACGCGATCGAGTTCGTATAGGCCGAGGCCAAAGTACCGCCGCCAAAAATCAGTATCGAGGCGAGCAACACGCGTTTGCGGCCGATGGCATCGGCGATCGGGCCGAAGATCAGGCTGCCGAGCAGCAGGCCGAACAAGCCTGCGCCAAAGGTGGGCGACAGCTGTGCAGGCTGCAGGCTCCATTCTTCGCGCAGGGCGGGGGCAATATAGCCGATAACGGCGGTATCAAAACCGTCCAGCAGGACTATCAGAAAACACAGGCTGAGGATCAGGGTCTGGTAGGGGGATATCTTCGCCTGATCGATGATCTCACTGATGCGAGCGGTATTTGGGCTCATGGGCGTTCCACTTTCATTAGGCTGGTGTGGGGCTGGCTGGAGGGCAGTGCAGGCGTCCAGTTCCTTCTGGAATGGGCCTGATCCAAAGCCGCTTTGGCTGGCATGGCGTAGAAACCCGATTATACCAGAGCCAGGGGGTTGTGGGCGATGCGGTGGCGGCTACTTGGCCGGCCGCTCGGCGCATCCCTCAGGCGCCGGGAGCCGTTACGCCAACCTGGCTATTAGCCGTTCTGATGGCTGATTAGGAACATCAATTTCACCTAATAATCCCTTCCTCGTATGATGCGCGTGTTGACCGATACGCGCCCTCGTCCGGCGCCTTTACTGTTTCGAGGAATACCATGCTTGCCGTTTTCTTGCAGGGCTTTGCCCTGAGCGCCGCGATGATCCTGCCGCTGGGCCCGCAAAACGTTTTTGTGATGAATCAGGGCATTCGCCGCCAGTATCACCTGATGATCGCCGCGCTGTGCGCGCTGAGCGATATCCTGTTGATCTGCGCCGGCATCTTTGGCGGCAGCGCGCTGCTGACCCGTTCGCCGCTGCTGCTGGGGCTGGTGACCTGGGGCGGCGTGGCGTTTCTGCTGTGGTACGGCTGGGGCGCATTCCGCGCCGCGTTCAGCCCGCAGCCTGTGCAGGCGGTGACTCAGGCGCTGGCGCAGAGCCGCTGGCGCATCGTGGTTACCATGCTGGCGGTCACCTGGCTGAACCCGCACGTCTATCTGGACACCTTCGTGGTGCTGGGCAGCCTGGGCGGCCAGTTGACGGCGGACGTGCGCTCCTGGTTCGCGCTGGGCGCGGTCAGCGCCTCGGTGGTGTGGTTCTTCGGGCTGGCGTTGTTGGCTTCCTGGCTGGCGCCCTGGCTGAACACCCAACTGGCGCAGCGCATCATCAATGGGTTGGTGGGGCTGGTGATGTGGGGCATCGCGCTGCAGCTGGCCTGGCAGGGGGCAAATTTATAAGAATTTGTCACTAATCCGAATTTAAATCACCGCGCGATATGCTAGGTTTTATGCCAAGGAACCGGCCGTTCTCACTGGGGGGCCGGTAATCAGAGACAGCCCTCATAAGGAGACACTGTGAAGCTTAAAGCATTGGCTATGGCCGCAATGGTTGGATTAGGGACGTTACCTTTGGCGCTGCAGGCGGCCGAAGTGCCGGAAGGCCCGCACGTGGTCACGTCAGGCACCTCCAGCGTCGACGCTACGCCGGACATCGCCACCCTGGCGATCGAAGTCAGCGTGTCTTCCAAAGACGCCGCGCAGGCGAAAAAGCAGGTGGATGAGCGCGTGGCGCAATACTTCGATTTCCTGCAGAAAAATAACATCGAGAAGAAAGACATCAGCGCCGCCAACCTGCGTACTCAGCCGGAATACGATTACCTGAAAACCGGCGAATCGGTGTTGAAAGGTTATCGCGCGGTGCGCCAGGTGCAGGTGACGCTGCGCCAGTTGGACAAGCTGAATGAGCTGCTGGACGGCGCGCTGAAATCCGGTTTGAACGAGATCCGCGCGGTTGAGCTGGGCGTCGCCAAGCCGGACGTCTACCGCGAGCAGGCGCGCCAGAAGGCCATCGAAAACGCCACCCAGCAGGCCGCTTCACTGGCCAAAGGCTTCAACGCCAAGCTGGGGCCGGTATACAGCATTCGCTATCATGTCGCCAACTACCAGCCGATGCCGGTGGCGCGGATGTACAAGGCCGCGGGCGCGGCGGCGGAAAGCGATGTGGCGCAAACCTATGAACAGCAAAGCATTCACTTCGACGATCAGGTGGATGTGGTGTTCGAACTGCAGCGCAACGCCGCACAGTAACGGCGGGTCAGCGGCAATTAAAAAGGTTCGCCGCGGCGAACCTTTTTCGTTTAATCCTGGCGCAGCACCTGGCGGCCGTGCGCCAACAGCGCGTCGGTCACTTTGCGCATCATGCGGCTCTCCGGCGCAAAGCGGTGCCAGTACAGCATGCGGCGCTGGTACAACCCCGGCGTCAGGTCGATCAGTTCCCCCGACTCCAGCTCTTTTTCAATCTGCAGATGCGGGATCATACAGCAGGTGGTGCCCTGGCGGGCCAGCTGCACGAAGGCTTCCGACGAATTCACGATGTGGCAGGGCACGCTGCCCGGCGACAAATCGAAGTTCTGCTGCAGGAACGCCTGATGCATATCGTCGAGATGATCGAACGCCACCGCCGGCGCCTTCAACAGCGCAGAGCGGGTGACGCCGTTCGGGAAATAGCGCTCGGCGAAGCTTTTCGAGGCGACGAACAGGTAGTCCAGCGCGCCCAATTGATCCACCAGGCAACTCGGCAGTGGCTGCGGCTGAATACTCACCGCCCCCACCACTTCGCCGCGGCGCAGCCGTTCCTGGGTGCGCGTTTCGTCTTCCACCTGCATATTCAGGCGGATCGGCGAGTCGGCCAGCACCGGCTTCAGCGCCGGCAGCAGCCAGGTCGCCAGGCTGTCGGCGTTGACCGCCAGCGACAGCAGCAGCGGGGTATCCACGCCGGTGTCGTTGCCCAGCCACTCTTCTTCCAGCAGCTCAACCTGATGCAGCAGCGCCAGCAATTTTTGCCCCTGCTCGGTGGGGCGCGGCGGCACGGTGCGCACCAGCAGCGGTTGGCCGAACAGGTTTTCCAGCTGTTTGATGCGTTGGGATACCGCCGATTGCGTGATGCAGAGTTTTTGTGCAGCGCGCTCAAAGCCGCGCTCACGGATCACCGCGTCCAGCGCTTGCAGCGTTCGATAGTCTGGGCGTTTCATCGGAAAGATATCCCTTAAATTAAATTGATACCGGCACTATGCCACATTTTGCAGGTTGCGCAGGTGTAAAAATCACGCGGTCATCTGGCCGCGGCGCGGCTAAAAATGCGGCTCAGGGTGAAGAAGTGTGATCCTGCCTGAGTGAAAAATCGCGTTTTACCCTATAATACGCACAGGTTTTCGTACATAGGCAATGGACATATTATGACGCAGGATGAACTGAAAAAAGCGGTTGGCTGGGCGGCGCTGGAGTACGTGACGCCGGGCACCATCGTCGGGGTGGGCACCGGTTCGACCGCCGCCCATTTTATTGATGCGCTGGGCTCCATCAAGCATCAGATCGAGGGCGCGGTATCCAGTTCCGACGCCTCCACCGCCAAGCTGAAAAGCCTCGGCATTCACGTGTTCGACAGCAACGAAGTGGACTCGCTGGATATCTACGTCGACGGCGCGGACGAAATCAACGCCCATATGCAGATGATCAAAGGCGGCGGCGCAGCCCTGACGCGTGAAAAGATCATCGCCGCCATCGCGCGCAAGTTCATCTGCATCGTCGATTCCTCCAAGCAGGTGGACGTGCTGGGCAAATTCCCGCTGCCGGTGGAAGTGATCCCGATGGCCCGCTCTTACGTAGCGCGCGAGCTGGTGAAGCTGGGCGGTCTGCCGGAGTATCGCCAGAACGTCGTGACCGACAACGGCAACGTGATCCTCGACGTGCATAACCTGAGCATCACCGACGCGGTGGCGCTGGAGAACAAAATCAACGGCATCGCCGGTGTGGTCACCGTCGGCCTGTTCGCCAACCGCGGCGCGGACGTGGCGCTGGTCGGTACGCCGGAGGGCGTGAAGGTCGTAGAATAAATCACCGCCTGCGGCCTGGGGGGGCTTCCCGGCCGCATAATTCACTGGCTAAAACATCTTTTCTCGAATGCGCCAAATTTGGTGACTTATGTCACATTACTGACGCTGGCTCCCTAAAGCTTCTGTCGAAATCTTTCCCTGTGGCATTTTCTGCCAGAAACCGTTAGCAACCTTGAGCCTTGTACTGCCGGGCAGGCAATCGTTTGTATTGCCGACCGCGTTATTTTTGTTATGTTGGATGGGTGCTGTTTCACAACAGCCGCTTCTGAAGTCTGAACATAGGGTCGGGTAAATGGCAAAAGTATCATTGGAGAAAGACAGGATTAAATTCCTGTTGGTGGAAGGGGTTCATCAGAGCACGGTAGATAACTTACGTGCCGCCGGTTATACCAACATTGAATACCATAAAGGTGCGTTAGACACCGAATCGCTCAAGGCATCCATCCGCGATGCGCACTTCGTCGGCATCCGATCGCGCACGCATCTGACCGAAGAGGTTTTCGCCGCCGCAGAGAAACTGGTTGCGGTGGGTTGTTTCTGCATCGGCACCAACCAGGTTGAATTGAAAGCGGCGACCAAACGCGGCATTCCGGTGTTTAACGCGCCATTCTCCAATACCCGATCCGTGGCCGAAATGGTGCTGGGCGAGCTGCTGTTGATGCTGCGCGGCATTCCGGCCGCCAACGCCAAGGCGCACCGCGGCGTGTGGCACAAACTGGCCGTCGGCTCATATGAAGCGCGCGGCAAGAAGCTGGGCATTATCGGCTACGGCCATATCGGCACCCAGCTGGGCATTCTGGCGGAAGGCCTGGGCATGAAGGTGTTCTTCTACGACATCGAGAACAAGCTGCCGCTGGGCAATGCTCAGCAGGTGCGCCATCTGTCCGATCTGCTCAACATGAGCGACGTGGTGACGCTGCACGTGCCGGAAACCCTGTCGACCAAGAATATGATGGGCGCGGAAGAGCTGGCGCTGATGAAGCCGGGCGCTATTCTGATCAACGCCTCGCGCGGCACCGTGGTGGATATCCCCGCGCTGTGCAACGCGCTGGCCAGCAATCACCTGGCCGGGGCGGCGATCGACGTCTTCCCGGAAGAGCCGGCGACCAACAGCGATCCGTTCAACTCGCCGCTGTGCGAGTTCGACAACGTGCTGCTGACGCCGCACATCGGCGGCTCCACCCAGGAAGCGCAGGAGAACATCGGCGACGAAGTGGCCGGCAAGCTGGCCAAATACTCCGACAACGGTTCGACCCTCTCGGCGGTCAACTTCCCGGAAGTCTCGCTGCCGGCGCATGGCCCTAACGCCAGCCGCCTGCTGCATATCCACGAAAACCGCCCAGGCGTGCTGACGCAGATTAACCAGATCTTCGCCGAAGAAGGGGTTAACATCGCCGCGCAGTACCTGCAAACCGGCCCGGAAATCGGCTATGTGGTGATCGACGTCGAAGCGGAAACCGAACGCGCCGACGCCGCGCTGCAGCGCATGAAGGCCATCGACGGCACCATCCGCGCTCGCCTGTTGCTCTGATAGCGCAAGCGTACGCATGAAAAAGGCCGGATCCTCCGGCCTTTTTGCTATTCAACGCCAGGCCATGCCCAGCCGCGCGACGGGGTCAGGATCTCCGGCAGCGGAATATCCCAGCGTTCGGTCGGCAGGCGTTCCACCTGCTGGCAGTCGTGGGCCAGCCCGATGGGATAGGGGCCGCCGCGTTGCCAGTTCTGCAAGGTGCGGTCGTAAAAGCCGCCGCCCATCCCCAGCCTTTGGCCTGCGTCGTCGAAGGCGACCAGCGGCGCCAATACCACCTCCAGCGCACCAAGCGGCAGTACCTGGCGCACGTCGAGCCGCGGTTCCAGAATACCGAAACGGTTGGGCGCCAGCGGGGTATGCGGGGTATAGCGCAGGAACAGCAGATGGCCCGGGCTGAAAGGGTGAAGCACCGGCAGGTAAACCCGTTTGCCTAATCGCCACAGCCGCTCGATCAGCGGGGCGGTATCGAGCTCGCCGTCGAACGACAAAAACACCGCAACGTTTTGCGCCGCCGCAATTCGCGGATGCGTGGCGACGCGCGCGGCAATTTTTTGGGCGGCAAGATACTGCTGTTCGGGCGTAAGTTCGCGTCGGCGCTGGCGAATTTGCTGGCGAATGCGTTGGCGCTGTTGGGAAAACCGAGGTTGAAAAGACATGGTGTCAGGCTTGCTCAATGTGGCCGTGCAGCACACATAAACCGCTGAGAATGGGGAATCTCCGAGATGCCGTCGCAGGCTGTAACCCTTGAACCCATGGTTCAAGGTGAACGTGCTGTCGCAATCTTAAGGCTTCTCGGCGGGCCGAGCATGCACACCGATCGCGGATCATCACATTCTGTTGGTACTAAATATCGGCTCAGGGGACTGGCCCGCTGGCGAACATCTCAGAGAAATTTTGTACTCGCTGCTGAAAATTTTAGCTTTCAACAACTTAAGTTATTCGAATTGTGCATCCTGACGTTCAGAGATGCGACCCTGTTCAAGCAATGCCTGTTCAATGGTCTGTTGCAGCATACGAATGCGTTGTTCCATATTGGACGCATAATCACGGGTTTTCAACCGTTCTTGAGCAAGTTCGTGACAAACGTTCAATGCCGCGATAAAAACCAGCTGCTCAGTATTTGTGACTCTAGTGCGAACTTTAAGATCTTGCAACCGTTGGTTAAGATCGTCCGCCGCCATGTTCAACGCATCTTGTTGTTCTGGCGGGCAATTGACTCTTAACGAGCGGCCAAAAATTTGAATATCTACCGGTTGTGCAGACATGCCACCTTCCTGCCTAAATTTCGCGCCAGCTCCGGTTTGCCCTTGCCGGGCCGTCAAAGCGGGCGCCACTATATATACCTCGGTACCAAGATACAACCCCTTTTTCAGTACCTGGTTGTAATCTACTGTGACAGACATTACCAGTCAAAAAAGGGTTTCAAAATGCGTATTTACCGCCATCTTGCCCCTCGCCGGCGCAGTGTGAAACCTGCCACATCACGATTATAACTAGCCACTGAGGTGTCGCGCTTATCTGGTATAGCGACGGACCTTGGTGGTAGCATAACACGAACTTATCCTGCCAACGATGACGAATGCGCATGTCTATACAGAATACATTTCCAAGTTACCAATCTTTGACCGTTGCCCTCAATCAGCAGGCGGTAGCGCTGACTGCGGCAGAAATGCACGGTTTGATCAGCGGCCTGCTGTGCGGCGGCAGCCGTGACGCCGGCTGGCAGGCGCTGGTGCACGATCTGACCAACGAAGGCGTGGCCTTCCCGCAGACGCTGAGCCAGCCGCTGCAGCAACTGTATGAAATGACAAAAGAAACCCTGGAAGACGACGAGTTCATGTTCCAGCTGCTGTTGCCAGAGGGCGAAATCGTCAGCGTATTCGACCGCGCCGATGCGCTGGCCGGCTGGGTGAACCACTTCCTGCTGGGATTGGGCATGATGCAGCCGAAGCTGGCCCAGGTGAAGGATGAAGTGGGCGAAGCCATCGACGATCTGCGCAATATCGCCCAACTGGGGTACGACGAAGACGAAGATCAGGAAGAGCTGGAGCAGTCGCTGGAAGAAGTGGTGGAGTATGTGCGGGTCGCCGCCATTCTGTGCCACGGTGAATTCACGCGCCAGAAACCGACGGCGCCGGAAAACATCAAACCGACGCTGCACTAAACCTCATATTGTTGCCGGTCCGCAAGCGGTGAGTGCGGATGAATTGATTTCAGGAGAAGGTAATGACTCAGCAGGAATTCAACAACCGCCGTCAGGCGCTGTTGGCGAAAATGGCTCCGGCCAGCGCGGCGGTTATTTTCTCTGCGCCGGAAGCGACGCGCAGTGCAGATTCGGAATATCCTTACCGTCAGAACAGCGACTTTTGGTATCTGACCGGCTTCAACGAGCCGGAGGCGGTGCTGGTGCTGATCAAGAGCGACGAGACGCATAACCACAGCGTGTTGTTCAACCGGGTTCGCGATCTGACGGCGGAAATCTGGTTCGGCCGCCGCCTCGGGCAAGAGGCCGCGCCGGCGAAGCTGGGGGTGGATCGCGCGCTGCCGTTCGACGAAATCAACGAGCAGTTGCACCTGCTGCTCAACGGGCTGGACGTGGTTTACCATGCGCAGGGCGAGTACGAATACGCCGATCGGATCCTGTTCGGCGCGCTGGACAAGCTGCGCAAGGGGTTCCGCCAGAACCTGCAGGCGCCGGCGACGGTGACCGACTGGCGGCCGTGGCTGCACGATATGCGCCTGTTCAAATCGCCGGAGGAGCTGGCGATCATGCGCCGTGCCGGCGAGATTAGCGCGCTGGCGCATACCCGCGCGATGGAAAAATGCCGTCCGGGCATGTTCGAATATCAGCTGGAGGCGGAAATCCATCACGAATTCACCCGCCTTGGCGCCCGTTATCCGTCTTACAACACCATCGTCGGCAGCGGTGAAAACGCCTGCATCCTGCACTACACCGAGAACGAAAGCGAATTGCGCGACGGCGATCTGGTGCTGATCGACGCCGGCTGCGAGTACCAGGGCTACGCCGGCGACATCACCCGCACTTTCCCGGTCAACGGCAAATTCAGCCGGCCGCAGCGCGCGGTGTACGACATTGTTTTGGCCTCGCAGTTGCGCGCTCTGGCGCTGTTCAAACCGGGCATCAGCATTCGTGAAGTCAACGACGAAGTGGTGCGTATCATGATTGCCGGGCTGGTGGAGCTGGGGGTGATGAAGGGGGAGGTGGAACAGCTGTTCGCCGAGCAGGCGCACCGCCAATTCTACATGCACGGGCTGGGCCACTGGCTGGGGCTGGATGTGCACGACGTCGGCCATTACGGCACGCCTAATCGCGATCGCACGCTGGAGCCCGGCATGGTGCTGACCGTCGAGCCGGGGCTGTATATCGCGCCGGACGCGGACGTGCCGGCGGAGTACCGCGGCATCGGTATCCGCATCGAAGACGATATTCTGATCACCGCCGACGGCAATGAAAACCTGACCGCGAGCGTAGTGAAAGACGCAGACGCCATTGAGGCCTTGATGGCGGCGGCAAGGTAAGCGAATGAGCGTAATTATTGTCGGCGGCGGCATGGCGGGCGCGACGTTGGCGCTGGCTATCTCGTCGCTCACCCAGGGCCGGATGGCGGTGGATCTGGTTGAGGCGACGGCGCCGGACGATCGTAGCCACCCGGGGTTTGACGCCCGCGCCATCGCTTTGGCGCAGGGCACCTGCCAGCAGTTGACGCGCATCGGCGTTTGGCCGGCGCTGCGCGACTGCGCCACGCCCATCACGCAGGTGCACGTCAGCGATCGCGGCCACGCCGGTTTTGTTAACCTGCATGCGCAGGACTATCAGGTTGAGGCGCTCGGCCAGGTCATCGAACTGCACGACGCCGGGCAACGGCTGTTTGCGCTGCTGGCGAAGGCGCCCGGCGTGACGCTGCACTGCCCGGCGCGGGTGGTTGACGTGGTTCGCAGCGCCGAGCGGGCGGAGGTGCTGTTGGACAACGGCCGTCGCCTCAGCGGGCAGCTGCTGGTGGCGGCCGACGGTTCGCGTTCGGCGCTGGCGCAGGCCTGCAACGTGCAGTGGCAGCAGAGCGACTACCCGCAGTTCGCCACCATCGCCAACGTCACCACCGCAGAAGATCCGCAGGGGCGCGCCTTCGAGCGCTTTACCCGCCACGGGCCGCTGGCGCTGTTGCCGATGGCGCAGGGCCGCAGCTCGCTGGTGTGGTGCCATGGGCGGGAAGCGCGCGAACAGGTCGACGCCTGGGACGATGCGCGCTTTATCAGCGAGCTGCAGCTGGCTTTCGGCTGGCGGCTGGGCAAGATTATCAAGGCCGGCAAACGGCACAGCTATCCCCTCAGTTTATTGACCGCTAACCGGCACGTCAGTCACCGGCTGGCGCTGGTGGGCAATGCCGCGCAAACGCTGCATCCGATCGCCGGGCAGGGCTTCAACCTCGGCCTGCGCGACGTGATGTCGTTGGCGGAAACCCTGGCGGAAGCCGCGCACGGCGGGGAAGACGCCGGCGGCTATGCGCTGCTGAGCCGTTATCAGCAACGGAGGCAGAACGATCGGCAGGCGACGGTCGGCGTGACCGACGGCCTGATCCGGCTGTTCGCCAACCGCTACGGCCCGCTGGTGGTCGGCCGCAACCTGGGGCTGATGGCGATGGATCGGCTGCCGGCGGTGCGTGACGCCTTCGCCAAACGCACGTTGGGCTGGGTGGACCGCTAGGCTTACATTCGGGTGCAGCCCGCTGCACCCACCGCGCCGCGCACCCCTGCACGGCGCGCTATTTAAGGAAATCGAGCAGCATGCAATCATTTGACGTGGTTATCGCCGGTGGCGGTATGGTGGGGCTGGCGTTGGCCTGCGGCCTGCAGGGCAGCGGACTGCGCGTTGCGGTGCTGGAGCGTCAGCCGCCGGACATGACGCCGCCTCAGGAGCAGCCGGCGCTGCGCGTCTCCGCCATCAACGCCGCCAGCGAACGTCTGCTGCAGCATATCGGCGTTTGGGAGGATATCCTCCAGCTGCGCGCCAGCGCTTACAACGCGATGGAAGTGTGGGATCGCGACAGCTTCGGCAAAATTGCCTTTCGCGGCGACGAGAGCGGTTTCAGCCATCTTGGCCATATCATCGAAAACGCGGTGATCCAGCAGGCGCTGTGGAGGCGCGCCGAAAGCCTGTCCGATATCAGCCTGATCGTTCCCGCCACCCTGAAACAGGTGGCCTGGGGGGAAAACGACGCCTTCATCACGCTGGAAGACGGCCGCATGCTGACCGCCCGGCTGGTGATCGGCGCCGACGGCGCCCAGTCGTGGCTGCGCCAGCATGCCGATATCCCGCTGACCTTCTGGGATTACCGCCACCATGCGCTGGTGGCCACCATCCGCACCGAAGAGCCGCATCTGGCGACGGCGCGGCAGGTGTTTCACGGCGACGGCATCCTGGCGTTTCTGCCGTTCGGCGATCCGCATCTGAGTTCGATCGTCTGGTCGGTCGCGCCGGAAGAAGCGGAACGGTTAAAACAGCTGGCGCCGGAGCAATTCAACCGTGAGCTGGCGATGACTTTCGATATGCGGCTGGGCAATTGCAGCCTGGAAAGCGAACGGCAGGCCTTCCCGCTGACCGGGCGCTATGCGCGCAGCTTTGCCGCGCACCGCCTGGCGCTGGTCGGCGATGCGGCGCACACCGTGCATCCGCTGGCTGGGCAAGGGGCCAACCTGGGCTTTATGGACGCCGCCGAGCTGATCGGCGAACTGCGCCGCCTGCAGCGCCAGGGTAAGGACATCGGCCAGCACCTGTATCTGCGCCGCTACGAGCGCCGCCGCAAACATGGCGCGGCGGTGATGCTGGCCGGCATGCAGGGGTTCCGCGAACTGTTCGACGGCGACAATCCGGCCAAAAAGCTACTGCGCGACGTTGGCCTGCGGCTGGCGGGCAGCCTGCCGGGCGTCAAGCCGAAGCTGGTACGCCAGGCAATGGGCCTGAACGATCTGCCGGAGTGGCTGGCATAACCTCGCTTGGCGGGCCCCCGGCGGGGCCTGCCCATCCCCCGCTTATTCCCATATCTTTTCCTTATATAACCCTTCATTTGAAATAATCTAATTCAGGTCCATTTTTAGCATTACTTTTTCTAATTCGGCGGTCGGTTATCAAAAGCCGAAATTCCGCGTGAGGCCGCCGGTTTGTTATATAACTTCGGAGTTTTGCCGCTTTAATTGTTAATTTTGTGCCTTAAAGCGCATTTTTCCAGTGAAAAACTCTGCACACTGACCCGGCATTTTGCTGCCCCCGAACGGCGCTGAGCCTATTTTAACTTATGGTTAATGTGGTCGTTCGGTGATAACTTCGGGGGAAAGGTATCGTTTGCGTCACGGCGCTCAGCCGCAGTTTTCGGCCGCGCGGGCGCAGCGTTTCTGTTGAGCAGTCAGTGCGCCATGCAAACGGGCCGCGGGCCAGATTCAGACACATTGCGTGGCAGCACCCTATCTTCTAGCGACCGAGTGGAAAGAGGGAAAAGATGGCAAAGCAAACCCCACTGTACGACCAGCACGTGGCGTGCGGTGCGCGCATGGTAGACTTTCACGGCTGGATGATGCCGCTGCACTACGGCTCGCAGATCGATGAGCACCACGCCGTGCGCCAGGATGCCGGCATGTTCGATGTCTCCCATATGACCATTGTGGATCTGCACGGCGCCCGCACCCGTGAGTTCCTGCGTTACCTGCTGGCGAACGACGTCGCCAAGCTCACCCAACCCGGCAAGGCGCTGTACACCGGCATGCTGAACGCCTCCGGCGGCGTGATCGACGATCTGATCGTCTACTTCCTGACTGAAGACTATTTCCGCCTGGTGGTGAACTCCGCCACGCGCGACAAAGATCTGGCCTGGATCGAAGAACACGCCGAACCTTACGGCGTCGCACTGACGGTGCGCGACGATCTGGCGCTGATCGCGGTGCAGGGCCCACAGGCCAAAGAGCGCGCCGCTACCCTGTTTACCCCGGAACAAAAAAGCGCGATCGAAGGCATGAAGCCGTTCTTCGGCGTACAGACCGGGGATCTGTTTATCGCCACCACCGGCTACACCGGTGAAGCCGGTTATGAAATCGCCCTGCCGAAAGAGCAGGCGGCGGATTTCTGGCAAAAACTGCTGGCGGCGGGCGTTAAGCCGGCCGGTCTGGGCGCGCGCGACACTCTGCGCCTGGAAGCGGGCATGAATCTGTACGGGCAGGAGATGGACGAGGGCGTTTCGCCGCTGGCCGCCAATATGGGCTGGACCATCGCCTGGCAGCCGGAAGAGCGCCAGTTCATCGGCCGCGACGCGCTGGAACAGCAGCGCGATCAGGGCACCGAACAGCTGGTCGGCTTGATCATGACCGAAAAAGGCGTATTACGTAATGAGCTGCCGGTGCGTTTCACCGACGCGGCGGGGCAGACGCACGAAGGCGTGATCACCAGCGGGTCATTCTCGCCGACCCTGGGCTTCAGCATCGCGCTGGCGCGGGTGCCGGCCGGTATCGGCGAGCAGGCCATCGTGCAGATCCGTAACCGCGAGATGCCGGTCAAGGTAACCAAACCTGGCTTTGTCCGCGCCGGCAAGCCGCTGACAATTTGATTCTTTATTGATTATTCCCATGGATCTCGCTCGCGGCCAACAGGCTGCGCCGTGAGAGACGCAGGGAAATTATTTCTTCGAAGGAGTAACCGGCTATGAGCAATGTGCCAACAGAATTGAAATACGCCTCTTCCCACGAGTGGGTTCGTTCGGAAGGTAACGGCGTTTACACCGTGGGCATCACCGAACACGCGCAGGAACTGCTGGGCGATATGGTGTTTGTCGATCTGCCGGAAGTGGGCCGCACCGTTGCCGCCGGTGAAGATTGCGCCGTGGCGGAGTCCGTCAAGGCGGCCTCAGACATTTACGCGCCAATCAGCGGCGAAATCGTTGCGGTAAACGGCGAGCTGGAAAGCTCTCCGGAGCTGGTGAACAGCGAGCCCTACGGTGAAGGCTTCCTGTTCCGGATTAAAGCCTCAGACGAAGGCGAACTGGCGAACCTGCTGGACGCCGCGGCTTATCGGGCCTCGATCGACGAGTAATGCTTACCGCGCCCCGGGCCTTTTGGCCGGGGCGTTTTAGTTATAGATCAAGCTATATCCCGTACTCCCGTACCACGTAAGAATTCAGGAATTTGTAGCAATGACTCAGACACTCAGCCAACTTGAACACAGCGAAGCGTTCATCGAACGCCACATCGGCTCTTCTGCGGAACAACAGCAGGAGTTGCTGGCAGCGGTGGGCGCGCGTTCGCTCAACGCGCTGATCCAACAGATCGTGCCGGCGGACATTCAGCTGCCGGGGCCGCCGCCGGTGGGCGACGCGGCGACGGAGCATCAGGCGCTGGCTGAGCTGAAGGCGATCGCCGCGCAGAATCAGCGTTACAAATCCTATATCGGCATGGGCTACAGCGCGGTGCTGACGCCGCCGGTGATCCTGCGCAACATGCTGGAAAACCCGGGCTGGTACACCGCTTATACTCCTTATCAGCCGGAAGTGTCGCAGGGCCGCCTGGAGGCGCTGCTGAACTTCCAGACCGTCACGCTTGATCTGACCGGTCTGGATCTGGCCTCCGCCTCGTTGCTCGACGAAGCCACCGCCGCCGCCGAAGCCATGGCGCTGGCCAAACGCGCCAGCAAACTGAAAGACGCCAACCGCTTCTTCGTGGCTGACGACGTGCACCCGCAAACGCTGGACGTGGTGCGCACCCGCGCCGAAACCTTCGGCTTCGACGTGATCGTCGATAAAGCGGAAAAAGTGCTGGAGCTGGACGGCGTGTTCGGCGTGCTGCTGCAGCAGGTGGGCACCACCGGCGAACTGCACGACTACGGCGCGCTGCTGGCCGAGCTGAAATCCCGTAAAATCGTCACCAGCGTGGCCGCTGACATCATGGCGCTGGTGCTGCTGACCGCGCCGGGCAAACAGGGAGCCGACGTAGTATTCGGCTCCGCACAGCGCTTCGGCGTGCCGATGGGCTACGGCGGCCCGCACGCCGCCTTCTTCGCCTGCCGCGACGAATTCAAACGCTCAATGCCGGGCCGCATCATCGGCGTATCCCGCGACGCCGCCGGCAACACCGCGCTGCGCATGGCGATGCAAACCCGCGAGCAGCACATCCGCCGTGAGAAGGCCAACTCGAATATCTGTACCTCGCAGGTGCTGCTGGCCAACATCGCCAGCCTGTACGCGGTGTACCATGGCCCGCAGGGCCTGCAGCGCATCGCCGGGCGCATCCACCGCCTGACCGACATCCTGGCCGCCGGGCTGCAGCAGGCCGGCCTGACGCTGCGCCATAAAACCTGGTTCGACACCCTGACGGTAGAAGTGAAAGACAAGGCCGCGGTGCTGGAACGCGCACTGAGCTTCGGCATCAACCTGCGCACCGACATCCACGGCGCGGTGGGCATGACGCTGGACGAAGCCACCTCGCGCGAAGACGTGCAGACGCTGTTTGCGCTGCTGGCGGGTGATAACCACGGGCTGGATATCGACGCGCTGGACGCGGCGGTAAGCAAAAACAGCGCCTCGATCCCGGCCGCCATGCTGCGCAAGGATCCGATCCTGACCCATCCGGTGTTCAACCGCTACCACAGCGAAACCGAGATGATGCGTTACATGCACCGTCTGGAGCGCAAGGATCTGGCGCTGAACCAGGCGATGATCCCGCTGGGCTCCTGCACCATGAAGTTGAACGCCGCGGCGGAAATGATCCCGATCACCTGGCCTGAATTCTCCGAGCTGCACCCGTTCTGCCCGCCAGAGCAGGCGGCGGGTTATCAGCAAATGATCGGCCAGCTGTCGCAGTGGCTGGTGCAGCTGACCGGCTATGACGCGGTCTGCATGCAGCCGAACTCCGGCGCGCAGGGCGAATACGCCGGCCTGCTGGCGATCCGCCGTTACCACGAAAGCCGCAACGAAGCGGGCCGCCACGTTTGCCTGATCCCAAGCTCCGCGCACGGCACCAACCCGGCTTCCGCCCAGATGGCGGGCATGAGCGTGGTGGTGGTGGCCTGCGACAAGAACGGCAACATCGATTTGCACGATCTGCGCGTCAAGGCGGAGCAGGCGGGCGAAGCGCTGTCCTGCATCATGGTGACCTACCCGTCAACCCACGGCGTGTATGAAGAAACCATTCGCGAAGTGTGCCAGATAGTTCATCAATTCGGCGGCCAGGTGTATCTGGACGGCGCGAACATGAACGCCCAGGTGGGCATCACCACGCCGGGTTACATCGGCGCGGACGTTTCGCACCTCAACCTGCATAAAACCTTCTGCATCCCGCATGGCGGCGGCGGCCCGGGCATGGGCCCTATCGGCGTGAAAGCGCACCTGGCGCCGTTCGTGCCGGGCCACAGCGTGGTGCAGATCGACGGCGTGACCACCCAGCAGGGCGCGGTATCCGCCGCACCGTTCGGCAGCGCGTCAATCCTGCCGATCAGCTGGATGTACATCCGCATGATGGGCGCGGAAGGCCTGAAGCAGGCCAGCCAGGTGGCGATCCTTAACGCCAACTACATCGCTACCCGTCTGAAGGACGCTTATCCGGTGCTGTATACCGGCCGCGATCACCGCGTGGCGCACGAATGCATTCTCGATATTCGTCCGCTGAAGGAAGAGACCGGCATCAGTGAAATGGACATCGCCAAGCGCCTGATCGACTACGGCTTCCACGCGCCGACCATGTCGTTCCCGGTCGCGGGCACGCTGATGGTCGAGCCGACCGAATCGGAAAGCAAGGTGGAGCTGGATCGCTTTATCGACGCGATGCTGGCCATCCGCAGCGAAATTGACCGCGTCGCCAAAGGCGAGTGGCCGCTGGAAGACAACCCGCTGGTGAACGCGCCGCACGTGCAGGCGGAGCTGGTCAGCGACTGGCAGCATGCCTACAGCCGCGAGCTGGCGGTGTTCCCGATCGCCGGCGTGCGCGAGAACAAGTACTGGCCGAGCGTTAAGCGTCTGGATGACGTGTACGGCGATCGCAACCTGTTCTGTTCCTGCGTGCCGATGAGCGAATACGAATAACACATTCGGCAAAGTTTGTGTTCGGGGGACACCGCATCATGCGGTGTCCCTTTTTTATTGCGGCTCGTAGCCCTGACGAGCCGGCGTCCCGAACCGAGGAGTCATTATGCAAGCGGCAATAGTTACAGCGCTGGGGCAAGCCCCGGTTTTCGGCAACTTTGCGGAACCGCAGGTACAGGCTGGCGAAGTGTTGATTGAGGTGCTGACGGCGGGCATCAAGCAGTTGGACCGCGCCACCGTGGCGGGCACCCATTATTCCAGCCCCAAACGGCTGCCGATCGTGCCCGGCACCGACGGCGTCGGGCGCACGCCGGACGGCCAGCGTGTGTATTTCGCTGCTTTCCGCCGCCCCTACGGCGCGATGGCCCAGCGCAGCGTCGCTTCCTGGACGGTGCCGGTGCCCGCGGCGGTGGATGACGCCACCGCCGCGGCGCTGATCAATCCGGCATTCGCCGCCTGGCTGCCGCTGCGCTGGCGGGCGGACCTGCAGCCCGGCGAAACCGTGCTGATCGTCGGCGCAACCGGCACCTCGGGCAAGCTGGCGGTTGCCGCGGCGCGCCAGGCGGGAGCGGGGCGCATCGTCGCCGCCGGCCGTCGGCAGCCGGTGCTGGACGCGTTGGGCGTTGACGCCACGGTGGACCTGACTCTGGAAGGCGAGGCGCTGACGCAGGCCTTCGCGGCGGCGGCGGGCCCGCACGGCTATCAGGTGATCGTCGATTATATCTGGGGTGCGCCGACCGAAGCGCTGCTCGCCACGCTGAACAATCACGATCTTTCTTCTTACGCCGGCGGGCGCGGCATTCGGCTGGTCAACGTCGGTTCGATGGCCGGGCCGAATATCCGGCTGCCGGCGGCGGTGCTGCGCAGCAATCAGCTGCAGATTATGGGCAGCGGCACCGGCAACTTCCCGCCGGTGCCTGAAATGCAGCGCTATGCGAGCGAGATCCTGGCGCTGGCCGCCGCAGGCGAAATCACGCTGGAGACGCAGGAGCACGCGCTGGCGGAGATCGCCGAAGTCTGGGAGCTGAACAAGACCAGCGACGTGCGTTCGGTGATGCGCATTTCCCGCTAGCGGCAATAGCAGGCCAGATGGATATCCTCCGGCTCGCGGGCGAACAGCTCGGCATCGGGGCTCTCGATGAGCCGGCAACCCTGCGCCAGATAAAAGTCCACGGTGTTTTTGTTGGGGATCGATGAGACATACAGCCCGGCGGCGCCCTGCTGCCCGGCCTGGCGCAGGCAGAGCTGGAACAGCCGTTTGCCTAGCCCCTGGCCGCGTTTGTGCGCGCTGACGTAAAAGAACAGCAGCTGGCGCAGATCCCGATCCGGGCCGCGCAGTTCGGTATCGACAGCCGCCGCCGCCACAATCTCCTCGCCTTCGAACAGCGCGAAGAATACGCCGCCGCGGTCGAAACATGCTTCGTGAATGGGGGTGTAGGTTTCCTTATCATGCGGATCCCAGCCGCGCACGTCGTAGTAGTCGGCGTAAGGCTGCAGTTCGCCGTCCTGCAGGCGATACAGGGTATCGATAATTTCGCTGCGATCGATGCTCCACAGCAAATCAAGCTGCTGCCGCTGCAGCAAAATGGGGGCGCTCATAGTCACTCGCTCTCAGGTTTTCCTGGCCATAATATAGCAGGCCGGCGCGGCTTTTCTCAGTGCCGGTTACCGATGTCGCTTCGCTAATCAGAGAAAGGAACAGCATGACGAAAGTTGCACTGATCACCGGCGCCAGCCGGGGTATTGGCCGCGCGACCGCCTTGTTGCTGGCCCGGCAGGGCTATGCGGTGGGCGTTAACTATTTGCGGGATGCCGTCGCCGCGCGCCAGGTGGTGGCGGAGATTGAATCCCTGGGCGGCAGAGCCTTGGCGCTGCAGGCGGATATCGCAGACGAGGCGCAGGTAATGGCGATGTTCAGCGCGCTGGACGCCGGATTGGGCACGCTCGGCGCGCTGGTCAACAACGCCGGCATCCTGTTCCAACAGGGGAGCATCGAGCAACTGACCGCCGAGCGCATTAACAAGGTGTTGGGCACCAATGTCACCGGTTACTTCCTGTGCTGCCGCGAGGCGGTGAAACGCATGGCGCAGCGCCATGGCGGGCAGGGCGGCGCGATCGTGAATGTTTCCTCCGCCGCTTCCCGCTTGGGCGCGCCGGGGGAGTACGTGGATTACGCCGCGTCGAAGGGCGCGGTCGATACGCTGACCACCGGGCTGGCGTTGGAGGTGGCGGCGCAGGGCATCCGCGTCAACGGCGTGCGGCCCGGGCTGATCTATACCGAGATGCATGCCAGCGGCGGCGAACCCGGCCGGGTGGATCGCGTGAAGGAAAGCCTGCCGATGCGGCGCGGCGGCCAGCCGCAGGAGGTGGCGGAAATCATCGCCTGGCTGCTGTCCGATGCCGCCTCTTACGTGACCGGCAGTTTTATCGACGCGGCCGGCGGGCGCTGAGGGGGCTCAATTGTTTTGACATCGCCGGCGTTGGGGGGTATTTTTGCTTAAATAACAATCAAATTGTAGTTACAAAAATGTATGTTTATTTTGAATGGAATCAAGATAAAAATCAAAACAACCTGAGGAAGCATCACGTCAGTTTTGAAGTGGCGCGACACGTTTTTTCGGATCCGAACCACCTGGCGGTGCTGGAACGAATCGAAGGAGGGGAAGAACGTTGGCAAACTATCGGCATGGTTGGCGGTTCTTTGCTGCTGTTGGTCGCGCATACCCTGTCCGAAACTGATTCTGCCGGTGACAGCATCGAGATAGTACGTATCATTTCAGCGCGTAAGGCCGATGCGAAAGAGAGAGGGAGATATGAAGCGCAAAAATTCAGTCAGAAATCTGCAACATAGCGTGCTTCCACCGCTGTCGGAAGAACAAAAAGCGCAGATAGCTTCCCTGAGCTCTCTGCCGGACGTGGAGATTGACCATGCTGATGCGCCATCGCTCGGCGATGAAAAGTGGAGTACGGCGGTTCAGGGGCGGTTTTACAAACCGGTGAAAGTGTCAAAAACGATCAGAATTGATGCGGACGTTTTGGCATGGCTGCAAAGGCCGGGCAAGGGCTATCAGAAACGTTTGAATGCCCTGCTGCGTGAGGCGATGCTGAAAGATTGCGAACGCGAAGAATGAAGGGCCGCGCCACGGGGTAAACATCCGCTGACTCAGCGTCGGCGGATTTTTTATGTCTGACATTCCCCTGAAATGTTAACCCTCGTGCAGCAACGCGCTGCGGAACGACAGGATATGCGCCTGCGCCGCATCGGCCGCCGCGTCGCTGTCCTGCGCGGCCAGCGCGGCGACGATCGCCCGGTGCTCCTCGATCACTTCCCGCATATGCCCTTCGCGCGACAGCGTGCTGGCCCAGAAACGCTGCGCCCTGGCGTGCAGCACGCTCAGGATGTCCGCCAGCATGCTGTTGCCGGCGATCTGCGCCAGTTCCTGATGGAATTCATGATCCAGCGTCATCATCAGCACCCGGTCACGCTGCTGGCTGGCGGCTTCTATTTGCTGATTGAGCGCGGTCAGGGCGGCGATTTGCCGCTCGGTGATTTTCTTGCTCGCCAGCCGCATGCACAGCATTTCATTGGCCAACCGCACCTCTATCAGCTCCAGCGCATCGTCCATCGACAGCGGCGCAACCATCACTCCCTTGCGCGGGATCACCTGCAGCAGGCCTTCGTTGGCCAGGCGATGGATTGCCTGATTGATCGGGGTTCTGCCCATCTCCAGCTCCGCCATCACCTGAGCGGTATTGAGGTACTCGCCCGGCTTGTAGCTTAGCGTCACCAGCGCCTGTTTGAAGCGGCGGTAGGCCAGTTCGTTCAGTGACAGTCCGGCTTCCTCTGCCGTCGGGAGTTGTGGGCTCTCTGCGTCAACGGTCTTCACGTTCTGCTCCTGCAAGAAGAAAGTTTTTAGACATAGTACACAAAAACATGGCATGGAAATCGCTTATTTGGTAACTAAAGATATAGTGAAATTTCACAGTATTTTAACCAAAGAGGCGATAAGGCCATGAGACTGACCTTTACTTTACCCGAATCCCGCGGCGCTGCGGCGCTGAATGTCGAGATCGATCAGCTGGTGATCGCCGGCTGGACAGGGCGCGATCGCGAGGCGATCTTGCACCATATCAGGGAGCTGGCCGAGCTGGGCGTGCCCCAACCCAGTGCAATTCCCCTGTTTTACCGCGTGGCGGCCAATCAGCTTAGCCAGAACGATTGCATTGAGGTGATCGGCAGCGCCACCTCCGGCGAAGCGGAACCTTTTATCTTCTCTCAGGGCGGCGAGCTGTTCGTTTCGCTGGCGTCGGATCATACCGATCGCCAGTTGGAGGCCCACAGCGTGGCGCTGTCGAAACAGATCTGCGTCAAACCGGTGGCGCGCGCCGCCTGGCCGCTGCGCGAGGTGCTGGATCATTGGGATGCGCTGATCCTGCGCTCGTGGATCAAGGAGGACGGCGAGTTTCGGTTGTATCAGCAAGGCACTCTCGCCAGCCTGCGCACGCCCGGCGATCTGCTGGAGCGTTATCTCAGCGGTTTACAACTGCCGGAATGCGGATTGGCGCTGCCGCAAGCGCCCGATGGCCTGGCGATGACCTGCGGCACGCTGGCGGCGATCGGCGGCATTCGCCCGGCGCTGGAATTCCGCATGGAGTTGGCGGACGACGTGCTGGGACGAACCATCAGCCACAGCTATCGCAGCATTGAGCTGCCGGTGGTGGCCTGATGAATAGGCTGACTCTGGAACAGGCCGCCGCGGCGCTGGCCAAGGGCGAACTGACCGCGGTGCAGTTGACGGCCGCCGCGCTGGCGCAGATAGCTGATGAACGGGGTGAAGGCGTGCGTGCTTTCACTCGGGTTTATGGCGAGTGGGCGCTGCGTCAGGCGCAGGCTGCCGATCGGCGGCGCGCGGAAGGCAAGCCGCTGTCGGCGCTGGATGGCGTGCCGGTCTCGGTCAAAGACCTGTTCGACGTCGCCGGCGAACCCACCGCCGCCGGCTCGCAGGTGCTGGCCGCAGCGCCAAAGGCGGATCGCCATGCCGCGATAGTGGAACGCCTGTTGCAGGCGGGAGCGGTGGTGATCGGTAAAACCAATATGACCGAATTCGCTTACTCCGGGCTGGGCATCAATCCGCATTACGGCACCCCGGCGAATCCCTGGGATCGCGGTGTGGGCCGCATTCCGGGCGGTTCCTCTTCTGGGGCTGCGGTGGCGGTGGCCGATGGCATGTGCTTTGGCGCCATCGGCAGCGATACCGGCGGTTCGGTGCGCATCCCTGCCGCCTTCTGCGGGCTGACCGGCTTCAAACCTACGGCCCGGCGCATCAACGACGGCGGTCTGCTGCCGCTGTCGCCGTCGCTGGATTCGATCGGCGTGATCGCCCACAGCGTCGCCGGTTGCCTGGCGCTGGACGCGCTGATTGCCGACAGCCCGCTGCAGCCGCCAACAAAAACGTTGGAACAGGCGCGCTTTGCGGTGCCGCAGACGCTGGTGCTGGATGAATTGCAGCCGCAGGTCGCCGAGGCATTCCAGCTCGCCTTGCAGCGGCTGGCGCGCGCCGGCGCGCAGATCGAGCCGATTCCTTTGGCGGAGCTCGCCGAACTGGCGGCGTTCAACGCCGGCGGCGGCTTCACCGCGCTGGAGTCCTGGCGCTGGCATCGGGCGCTGATTGCCGAACGGGCCGATGACTATGACTCGCGCGTGCTGTCGCGCATCCGCCGTGGCCAGCCGCTGGGGGAACAGGATTTGCAACAGCTGCGGCAGCAACGCGCCGATTGGCAGCAACGGGTGGCGGCGGCGATGCAAGGCTATGACGCCCTGCTGATGCCGACAGCGCCGCTGATTGCGCCGGCCATCGCCGAACTGGAGGCAAGCGAAGAGGCCTATTTCCGCAGCAACGGTCTGGCGCTGCGCAATCCTTCAATCATTAACTTCCTTGACGGCTGTGCGCTGTCTTTGCCCTGCCAACGGCCGGGCGCGGCGCCGGTCGGCCTGATGCTGGCCGGGCTGTCGATGCAGGACGAGGCGCTGCTGGGTTGGGCGCAGGCCGTCGAACGCTGCCTGGCGGGCGCGTCATTGACCGGCGGGCATCCCGCCTTATTTAGCTAACAGGAGAGTCCCCATGACCGGTTCCCCGAACGGAATGCTGTTTGTCGCAACAGATGTCGCCGCGCAGGACGAGGCGGATTTCAATCAGTGGTACGACCGCGAGCACGTCGAAGAACGGGTGCGGGTGCCCGGTTTTTTATCCGGCACTCGCTATCAGGCGCTGCAGGGCGGGCGTAAATATCTGGGGCTGTATAAAACCGAATCGCTGGCCAGCTTCACCACCGAAGCTTACCGCGCCGCCTTCCAGCACCAGACGCCGTGGTCGGTGGCCAGCCTGGGCAAGATGCGCAACCCGATGCGCCGGGTATGTGCGGTCGAGGCCGTTACCGGCCAGGGCAGCGGCAGCCATCTGAGCATCATCACCCTGGCGCCGGCGGAGCCGGATGCGCTGCGCGCCTGCGCCACCGCCCTGGGCGCACGGCTGGCCGAACAGCCGGGCTTTGTGCGCAGCAGCCTGTTGACGCCGGACGCCGAACTCAGCTCGCCGCTGCCGAAAGAATCCCGCGAGAACCGCCAGCTGCTGCCGATGCTGTTGATCGAAAGCAGCAACGCCGAGGCGGGCCAACGCCTGACTGAGCTGGCCTGCCGCGCGTTGAAAACCCCCGCCGGCGAGGCCTGGCATTACGCCCTTGGCTGGCAACTGACCGTACAGGAGCTGACATCATGAGCGCATCCACCACTGAAACGCCAATTGTCCCGTCGGTCAAAGCGCCGACCGCCAACCCGCCGAATACCGGCAAACTGGCCGCGGCCAGCTCGATCGGCACCGCGCTGGAATGGTATGACTTCACCGTTTATAACATCATGGCGGCGTTGATTTTCAACCACGTATTCTTCCCGTCGTTCGATCCGCTGGTGGGCACCATTCTGGCCTTTTCCACCTACGCGGTCGGCTACGTCTCGCGGCCAATCGGCGGCATCCTGTTCGGCCATCTCGGCGACGTGCTGGGCCGGCGTTTCGTGTTGGTCACCACCCTGGTGATCATGGGGGTAACCACGGCGCTGATGGGGCTGCTGCCGGGTTACGCCAGCTGGGGCATCTGGAGCCCGCTGCTGCTGGTGACGCTGCGCTTTATTCAGGGCATCGCGCTGGGCGGCGAGTGGGCAGGGGCGGTGCTGCTGTCGATGGAGCACGGCAAACCGCATCAGCGCGGGCGCAACGCCTCCTTTGCGCAGGTGGGGCCTTCCTGCGGTACGCTGATAGGCACCGGCTTGATCACGCTGGTGACGGTGGCGATGTCGGCGGATGATTTCCAGCAGTGGGGCTGGCGCATTCCGTTCCTGCTCAGCCTGGTGCTGGTGATCTTCGGCCTGTGGCTGCGTCGCGGCGTGGGCGAGACCCCGGCGTTTCTGCAGCTGGAGGCGTCGAAAGACGTTACCCAGGCGCCGATCCGCGAGGTATTCACCAGGCATATGCGCCCGTTGCTGATCGCCGGCGGTTCGCGCATCGGCTCCGACGTGCTCTATGCATTGGTGGTGGTGTTCACCCTGACCTACGTCACTAGCGTACTGAATCTGCCGCGCCCGCTGGCGCTGGCCGCCACCATGCTGGGGGCGATCGGCAACGCCATTACCGTGCCGATGTTCGGCGCGTTGTCCGATCGCTTCGGCCGTCGTCCGGTGTATATCGGCGGGGCGCTGGCGGCGATAATCTGGGCCTTCGCGTTCTTCGTGCTGCTCGACAGCACGCAGCCGGTGCTGATTTGCACGGCGGTGGTGGTCGGCCTGCTGATCCACGCCGCGATGTACGGCCCGCAGGCGGCGTTTATCACCGAACAGTTCCCGACCCGGGTGCGCTATGCCGGGTCATCGCTGGCCTATACGCTGGCGGGGATCCTGGGCGGCGGTTTCGCACCGTTGATCATTGCGTCGCTGTTCAAGTCCTATAACAGCACGCTGGCGATCTCGGCCTACGTGGTGGTGGCGCTGCTGATTACGCTGTGGGCGGTTTTGGCCGCGCGCGAAACGGCGCATAAGCCGTTGTAAAACCGGTGCCGGGCGGCGGCTGCGCCCGGCGTTCGGTCAAAACCGCATAAACGGTCATTAACGGTCACTCGCCGCGGCGTGGAATTGTGACCGTTTGCGATTTCCCCGCTGTCTATTTGCCGTGCGATCTGGGCAGAACTGCCTGCCAGGCCACAGTTTCATAATTATCCATTTCATTTCCCCTCCAATTTTTTTGACAACTATCACACCGCAATCGTTGAGCGATCGCGGCGCGCTTCGCTTTGCGTCAGGGCGCAAAACCTGGCGCGGTGAATCGCTATCGTAATTACCGTCGAGGAGGAGAGAAGAAACATGCTGCCTGTAGAACGTCATCGCTTTATCGCCGAAGTCTTGAGCCAGCGCGGCCGCGTCATGGTGCAGGAGGTGGCGCAGCTGTGCCACATCTCGATCGAGACGGCGCGGCGTGATTTGGCCCTGCTGGAACGGCGCGGCCTGCTGTTGCGCAGCCACGGCGGGGCGGTGTTTGTCGAACAACCGCCGGTGGAAAAGGCGTATGTGCCGGCGGAGATCGATCAGGGCGAATCTTTTCGCCAGCGCAGCAACGATGCGCCCGATCAGAAAACGCGCATCGCCAAGCGCGCGTTGGATTTCATCGCGCCGGGCGATTGCCTGCTGCTGGACAGCAGCTCCAGCAGTTGGTTCCTGGCCCGGCAGTTGCCGGACATCTCGCTGGTGGTGTTGACCAATTCGCTGCACATCATCCAGACGCTGGCCTGCAAGGCCAACGTGCGCACCATCGGATTGGGCGGGGAGTATTCCGCCAAGTACGAGGATTTTATCGGCGTGCTGGCGGAGCAGATGCTGAAGGAGTTCGTTATCAACAAGCTGTTTTTCTCCTGCCACGGCATCTGCCAGGACGGCGGCATTCGCGAGAGCAACGAACACCATGCGCGGCTCAAGCAGCAGATGCTGCTGGCCTCCGAACGCAAGTTTTTGCTGGTGGACAGCAGCAAGTTCGGCCGTCGCTCTTTCGCCCGCATCTGCCACTACCGGGAGATAGACACCCTGATCACCGATCGTCTCAGCGACGACGAATTCCGCCAGGAGCTGGCGTGGAACAACGTTGACGTGATTGAGGTTTCGCCCGCCGCCAAAAAACCGGCGAGATAACGCATAACAATGAATGAAAGCAGTTAATTACAGCTAACACTCGTGGAGATAGAACAATGAAAAAATCCGTACTGGCCGGTTTGTTTGCCTCGCTGCTGCTGTCGCTGTCTGCGCAGGCGGCGGACAAAGTCAAAATGGGCGTGGTGGTGAAAATCGGCGGTATCCCCTGGTTCAACGCCATGGAGGCCGGCATCAAGAGCGAAGGCGCCAGGCGCGGCATCGATGCCTGGATGGTCGGCCCGACGGCGGCGGATCCGGCGCTGCAGGTGCGCGCCATCGAAGATTTGATCGCCCAAAAGGTGGACATCATCGGCGTGGTGCCGAACGACGCCCGGGTGCTGGAGCCGGTGCTGAAACGCGCGAAGGAGGCCGGCATCAAGGTGATCGTGCATGAATCCCCCGGGCAGAAATACGCCGACTGGGACTTTGAGCTGGTCGATGCCGGCCAGCACGGGGTCAACCATATGAAAGCGCTGGCCGCCTGCATGAAGGAACAGGGCAAATATGCGGTGTACGTCGGCAGCCTGACGGTGCCGCTGCATATCACCTGGTCGGACTCGGCGATTAACTACCAGAAACAGCACTACCCGCACATGCAGCTGGTGGGCGACAAGTTCGGCGTGGGCGAATCGCTGGATGACAGCGTGCGCACCACCAACGATCTGATGGCCAAATATCCGGACCTGAAGGGCGTGCTGGCCTTCGGTTCGCAGGGGCCAATCGGCGCCGGGCGCGCGGTGCTCAACCGCGGCAAGAGCAAGGATATCTGCGTGATCGGGCCGTTCAGCCCGGGCCAGGGCGCTTCGCTGGTCAACCGCGGCGCCATCAGGGGCGGCTATATCTGGAACCCGATGGTAGCCGGCGAGGTGTTTGTGCGCATCGCCGACATGATGAGCAAGGGCGAAAAGATAACCGACGGCATGAGCATCGAAGGCATGGGCAAGGTGCAGGTGGATGAGCGGCAGCGCACCATTCTCGGCAACGCCACCGAAAGCCTGGACCAACAAAACCTGCCGAAGCTGGTGAAGATGGGGCTGTGACTATGGCTATCTCCGGGATGACGGCGGCGCAGGGCGCCCCGCTGATTGAACTGCAGCATCTGTCGATGACCTTTGGCGGCCAGCGGGCGCTGAACGATATTTCGCTGGCGCTGATGCCGGGCGAAGTGCACTGCCTGGCCGGCACCAACGGCTGCGGCAAGAGCACGCTGATCAAGGCGATTGCCGGCGTCTATCAGCCGGATGCCGGCAGCCGCATCACCCTGGGCGAGCGGCGCTTCAGCCGGCTTTCGCCGGAACAGGCGCGCGGCTTCGGCATTCAGGTTATCTATCAGGATCTGTCGCTGTTTCCCAACCTGACGGTGGCGGAAAACATTGCCTTCGAGCACAACCTGCGCGGCCTGCTGGGCTGGTATCGCCCGGCGCGGCTGCGGCGCACCGCCGAACGCCTGCTGAGCGAGCTGAATTTCAATCTGGATCTGGACCGCCGGGTGGAGGAACTGCCGATTGCCCAGCGCCAACAGGTGGCGATTTGCCGCGCGCTGGTGGCGCAAGCGCGGCTGGTTATCATGGATGAGCCCACCGCCTCGCTGACGCGCACCGAGGTGAACCAGCTGCTGCGCACGGTGAACTACCTGAAAGAGAAAGGCATTTGCGTGGTGTTCGTCAGCCACCGGCTGGATGAAGTGCTGGAGATCTCGGATCGCGTCACGGTGATCCGCGACGGCAACAAGATCGGCACCTGGCCGGCGGCGGAGATTACCAGTGAGCGGCTGACCGAGCTGATGACCGGCCTGAAGCTGGATTATCAGCTGAAGGCGCCGAATCTGAACCCCGAACGGGTGATGCTGGAAGTGGAGCGGCTCAGCCGCGGCGGGCAGTATCGCGACGTCAGCTTCCGGCTGCACCAGGGCGAAGTGCTCGGCCTGTGCGGGCTGCTGGGCTCCGGCCGCACCGAACTGGCGCTGAGCCTGTTCGGCATGACCCGGCCCGACAGCGGCAAAATCTACCTCGACAGCAAGCCGGTGCGCTTTCGCAGCCATGAGGATGCGATCAAATCGGGCATCGGCTATGTCTCGGAGGATCGCCTGACGCTGGGGCTGGTGCTGCAACAGTCGGTGGCGGACAACACCGTATTGACCATTCTCGACCAGCTGCGCGGCCGTTTTCGCCTGATCGACGACTACCGCAAGAACCGCATCGTGGCGCAGTGGATCGAGCGGCTCGGCGTGCGGGTGGCGGATCCCGAACAGGCGATCTCAACGCTGTCGGGGGGCAATCAGCAAAAGATCGTGCTGGCCAAGTGGGTGCTGACCCAGCCGCGGATCCTGATCCTCGATTCGCCCACCGTCGGCGTCGACGTCGGCGCCAAGGCCAGCATTTATCAGCTGATCCATCTGCTGGCGCAGGAGGGGATCGCCATCGTGCTGATCTCCGACGAGGTGCCGGAGGTGTATTACAACTGCGACCGGGTGCTGCACTTCAGCGGCGGCAGCGTGGTCGGCGAATACCGGCCCGGACAGGTCAGCCAGCAACAGCTTGCGGAGGCGGTAAATGCGTAAATTCAGCCTGCGGCCGCGCGGCAATGAAGGCTATCTGGCCTGGGTATTGCTGCTGACGGTCACGGTATTTTCACTGCTCAGCGAGCAGTTTTTGACGGTGCAGAACCTGCTCGACCTGAGCGAAAGCTATGCGGTCAGCGGCATCTTCGCGCTCGGCCTGTTCGTGGTGCTGGTGACCGGCGGCATCGATATTTCCTTCGCCGCAGTGGCGTCCGTCGTGCAGTACCTGGTCGCCAGCCTGGCGACCCACTACGGACTGGCCAGCCCGGCGGGCGGCATTCTGCTGGCGCTGGCGGTCGGCGTTCTGCTGGGGATGGTCAATGCGCTGCTGATCTACTGCCTGCGCATCGTTTCAATCATCGTCACCATCAGCATGCAGGCATTGCTGTTCGGCATGCTGATGTGGCTGACCAACGGCCGCAGCCTGTATGCGCTGCCGGACTGGTGGACGCTGCCGCGCAGCGTGCTGCCGTTCCAGCTGGGCGAGCAAAGCTACCAGGTCGGCCTGCCGACGCTGGTGATGCTGGCGGTGGCGCTGCTGACCTGGCTGTTGCTGAACAAAACCCACCTCGGCCGCCAGCTGTTCGCCGTCGGCGGCGATCAGGAATCGGCGCGGCGCATCGGCATTCGCGTTGGGCTATTGCACCTGTTCGCCTATGGCTATCTGGGGGCGATGGCGGCGATTGGCGGGCTGGTGCAGGTCTACCGCATGGGGGAAGTGGTGCCCAACGCGCTGGTGGGCGGCGAACTGGACGTTCTGGCGGCGGCGGTGCTGGGCGGCGCCAGCCTGAACGGCGGCAAGGGCAGCGTGATCGGTACCCTGATGGGGGTATTCCTGATCGGCGTGCTGAAAAACGGCCTCAACCTGATCGGCGTCTCCAACTATTTCATGAATATCGTGATTGGCCTGGTGATCGTCGCGGCCATCACCGTCACCCATTACAAAAAACGCAAAGAAACCGACGTCGGTTTCGCCTGAGGAGCGCCTGATGTTCAACAACCTGAAATTTCGCCCGGACGGCGCCGCCGTCGGCCTGTTGGCGCTGCTGCTGGCGGTGGTGCTGGCGTTCAGCCTGCTGATGCCGGGGCGCTTCTTCAGCGCCGCCACCTTCACCAGCGTGGCGTTTCAGCTGCCGGAGCTGGGCCTGCTGACGCTGGCGATGTTCATCCCGATCCTCAGCGGCGGCCTGAACCTGTGCATTATCGCCAGCGCCAACCTGACCAGCCTGCTGATGGCCTGGCTGTTGATCCGCTTTCTGCCGCCGGACGCCGGGCTGGCGCTGCAGGCGCTGTGGCTGGCATTGGCGCTGGCGGCGGCGATGCTGTTGGGGGGGCTGATCGGCGCGGCGACCGGCGCGCTGGTGGCCTATGTCGGCGCACACCCGATCCTGGTGACGCTGGCCACCATGACCACCGTCAACGGCATCGGCATCTACCTGACGCGCGGCGCGGCGCTGAGCGGCATGCCGGATATCGTGCGCTTTATCGGCGCCGAAAGCCTGCTCGGCATCCCGGTGCCGCTGATGATTTTCCTGCTGACCGCCGCACTGCTGGCGCTGTTTCTGCAGAAAACCCGGCTCGGCAAATGCATCTACATGAGCGGCAGCAATATCAACGCCACCCACTTCAGCGGAGTCAACACCCGCCGGGTGCTGATCGCCATCTACAGCCTCTCCAGCCTGCTGTGCGTCATTGCCGGGCTGGTGATGATGGCGCGCTTCAACTCGGCGCGCATGGGCTACGGCGATTCTTACCTGCTGTTGACGGTGCTGGCGATCATCCTGGGCGGCACCGATCCGTTCGGCGGCTTCGGGCGGGTCAGCGGCGTGGTGCTGGCGTTGATCGTATTGCAGGTGATCTCTACCGGTCTGAACCTGATGAACGTCAGCCCGCACTTCAGCCTGGCGATGTGGGGCGCGGTATTGATAACCGTCTTGGCGATTAAATTCTTCCGTAACCACTACCGGCAGCGGCGGGCGGTGCGCCGCAGCGCGGCGAAGGCCAGGGCGGCGGTGGGCAACTCATAACTTTTACCTTTGTGCAGGATAACGCTAATGAAATACCAGATTTCCCCCTCACTGATGTGCATGAACCTGATGGATATCCGCCAGCAGCTGGCGGTGCTGAACCGCCGCGCCGACATGCTGCACATCGATATCATGGACGGCCACTACGTTAAGAACATTACCCTGTCGCCGTTTTTTATCGAACAGATCCGCCCGCACACTCCGCTGGTGCTGGACGTGCACCTGATGGTGGAAAACCCGACCGATTTTATCGAACCCATCGCCCGCGCCGGCGCTGACTTTATCTGCCCGCACGCCGAGACCATCAACCGCGACGCTTTCCGGGTGATCAATCAGATCCGCGCGCTGGGCAAAAAGGTCGGGGTGGTGCTGAACCCGGCGACGCCGGTGGAGTTTATTCGCCACTATATCCACCTGCTGGACAAGGTAACCGTGATGACCGTCGATCCGGGCTATGCCGGGCAACCGTTTATTCCAGAGATGCTGGACAAGATCCGCCAGCTCAGCGATCTGAAGCGGCGGCACGGCTACGGCTACCTGATCGAGATCGACGGATCCTGCAACCAGCGCACCTATCGCGATCTGATGGGCGCCGGCGCCGAGGTGTTGATCGTCGGCAGTTCCGGGCTGTTCAACCTCGATGCGGATCTGGAGGCGGCGTGGGAAAAAATGCTGGATCAAATGCGGCAGGCAGCCTGAGCGGGGAAGTATGATGCACCATTTTCTTGGCGTTGACGTAGGCGGCACCAATACTCGCCTGCTGTTGATGGATGATGCGGGCAATTTCAGCGGCTACCGCAAGGTGGCGACCGCCGGCTGGGCGCAGCACGGCGATCCCCTGGCGGCGCTGGGGGATCTGATCGCCGGCTGCCGGCAGGATCGCCCGCTGGCGCAGGTGATGCTCGGATTGCCGGGGATCCTCAGCCGCGATCGCACGGCGGTGCTGTCGCTGCCGTTTATCCCGGCGCTGGACGGCCGGCCGGTGGCGGCGTTGCTGGCTGAATTGCTGGGGGTGCCGGTGCGAATGGACAAGGACGTCAATCACCTGCTGTGGTGGGATCTGCAGCAGCTGTCGGCGCTGCCGCAGGTGGCGGTGGGGCTGTATCTGGGCACCGGCATGGGCAACAGCCTGTGGCTGGACGGCGATTTTTATCACGGCGCGCACGGCGCCGCCGGCGAACTGGGGCACATCCCCTGGCCGGGCCACCAGGGCGCTTGCCCCTGCGGCAAGCGGGGATGCGTCGAAAGCCTGACCTCCGGCCATTGGCTGACCGGCTGGGCGCGGCAAAACGCGGCAGCAACGCCGTTTGCCCAACTGTTTGAACGCCACGGCGAGCATCCTGAATTGCGGCATTTCGTCGAGCGGCTGGCGCAGGCCATCGCCATCGAGATGAACATTCTCGATCCGCAGCGGCTGATCCTCGGTGGCGGGGTGATCGCCATGGCCGGTTTTCCACTGGCGCGGCTGGAGCAACAGATCCGCTGTCATCTGCGCGGCCCGCAGCCGGCGCAGGGGCTGGCAATATCCGTCAGTCGCATCACCGATGAGACCGGCTGCAAAGGCGCTTGCCTGGCAGCCCGACGCCACTTCCAACCGACCAGGGAGCACAGACAATGAAAGGCAAAGTATGCGTATTCGGTTCGTTCAACCTGGACATCGTCGCCGGCATGGCGCGTTTCCCGCAGCCCGGGGAATCGCTGATCGCCCGCAACAGCATGATGGGCGCGGGCGGCAAGGGCGCCAACCAGGCTACCGCCGCGCTGCGCGCCGGGGCGCGGGTGCATTACATCGGCAAGGTGGGGCGTGATGATTTTGGCAGTTTCGCCCGGCGCCACCTCGCCGGCGCCGGGTTCGACGCGGTGACGCTGTTCTCCACCGGTGAGTGCCCGACCGGCAACGCGCTGATTTACGTGGCGGGGGAGGATGCGGAAAACATGATCGCCGTCGATCCCGGCGCCAACCTGACGTTCAGCGACGAAGAGGTGCGGCAATGTCGGCCGGCGATCGCCGCCGCAGACATTTTGCTGACCCAGCTGGAGAACAACCTGTCGGCGATCGAACAGGTGGTGGCCATCGCCCGCGAGGCGAACACCTTCGTCATCCTCAACCCGGCGCCGTTTCAACCGGTGCCGGACAGCCTGCTGGCGCAGGTTGACCTGCTGACCCCCAACGCCACCGAGTGCACGCTGCTGACCGGTGTGCAGGTGCGGGATCTGGCCTCGGCGCGCCGGGCGGCGCAGGTGTTGCACGCCAAGGGCATCCGGCTGCTGATCGTCACGCTGGGCACCCAGGGCGCGCTGTTTTCCGACGGCGAACGCAGCGAGCCGATCCCGGCGTTTCCGGCGCAGCCGAAAGACACCACCGGCGCCGGTGACGCGTTTAACGGCGCATTGGCGGCGCAGCTGGCGAATAACGTGCCGCTAAGCGATGCGGCGCGCTTTGCGGCGGCCTATGCGGCGGTGTGCGTGGAGCGCGCCGGGGCGGCGGCGTCGATGCCGAGCTATAAGGAGGCGCTGGAACGCCAACGGGCGCCGGTGTCGTAAAGGAAAGGCGGCTGCAGCCGTGGCGCTGCAGCCTGAGGCGATTACTTCAGCCAGCCTTTGCGCTGCGCGTCCTGCAGGTGCTGCAGCAGGTGATGCCACAGCTCGGGGTGGACGTCGGCAATGAGGGTATTGCGTTCCAGCACTTGCTCAAGGCTGATACCGTTTTCCACCCAGCTTTGCCCGCCATTATGCAGGTTCATCAGCATCGGCATGGTGCGGTCCAGCACCAGCGCAAAGCGCGCGTCGGGGGTCTCGGCGTCTTCATATTCCTGCCATAAAGCGGTGAAATACTCGCGTTGGGCTTCCGGCAACATGCCGAACAGCCGGCGCGCCGCCGCCACTTCCTGATCGTGGATCGCCGCGCGGGCCGCCAGATCGTAAACCAGCACGTCACCGGCGTCGATTTCCACGATGTCATGCAGCAGCGCCATCTGGATCACCCGCTGGATGTCCACGCCTTCACCGGCATAGGGCGCCAGGCTGAGCGCGGCGACGGCGAAGTGCCAGCTGTGCTCGGCGGAGTTTTCCTGGCGCTGGGTGCCCAGCACTTTGGTGCGGCGTTGCACGCTTTTCAACTTGTCGATTTCCATCAGGAACTGAACGACCTGGGTCATGGAGCCGAAATCTAACGCGGGTACAGCGGATGACATGGTGTAAACCTCGAAGTAGATGGGTTGAAGCCTGACGATTGTAGACCAGTGGGCAGGGGATTTCGATGGTTACACGCGTTCACAGTTTTATTTTAGCGTACACGTGTACACTGGAATTATTCTCAGTTAAGCTGCTTTGCGTTAATTTCGAACAATGCAGGGCGTTTTGAGGGGTTGTGCTTTATGGGAGAAACGGGCGTAGTGAAAACCGGAACCGAGAAAATTGCCGCCGCGGCCTATCCGTGGGCGGAAGAAATAGCCAACAGCATCAGCCACGGCATCGGGCTGGTGTTCGGCATTGTCGGCCTGGTGCTGCTGCTGGTGCAGGCGGTGGACACCGGTGCCGACGTGACGGCCATCACCAGCTACAGCCTGTACGGCGGCAGCATGATCCTGCTTTATCTTGCTTCCACGCTGTACCATGCCATCCCTCACCAAAAAGCCAAGCACTGGCTGAAAAAATTCGATCACTGCGCTATATACCTTTTGATTGCCGGTACTTACACGCCATTTTTGCTGGTGGGGCTGAATTCGCCGCTGGCCAAGGGCCTGATGGCGGTAATCTGGGGGCTGGCGCTGCTGGGGGTGTTGTTCAAACTGGCTTTTGCCCACCGCTTTGAAGCGTTGTCGCTGGTGACCTATCTGACCATGGGCTGGCTGTCGCTGATCGTGATTTATCAGCTGGCGACGCGGCTGGACATCGGCGGCGTGACCCTGCTGGCGGTGGGTGGAGTGGTCTATACCCTCGGGGTGATTTTCTACGCCTCCAAACGCTTCCGCTTCGGCCACGCCATTTGGCACGGTTTCGTGCTCGGCGGCAGCGTCTGCCACTTTATGGCGATCTATCTGTACGTCTGACCCTTTTCCGCACCGCCGCATATTGAACCAGCGCTTCTTTTCGTTTAAAAAAGAAGCGCTTGCTTCTTTCGGGTATCCAGCAGGCCCGTTCTCTTATTCCTGAGCCCGCAACTCGCGTCATTTCTACAGGACTCATCAATATGATCATACGCTTATCCAAGGCGCTGCTGGTCTGCGCCATCGCGCTGTTCGCCACGCTGGTAGCCTTCGGCAACATCACCGATTACGGCGCCAACTTCGCCTTTGTGCGCCACGTCTTTATGATGGACACGATTTTCCCCGATGCCACCATTGGCTACCGCGCCATACAGTCGCCCTGGCTGCACCACGCCGGCTATCTGCTGATCATCGCGTTGGAAAGCCTGACCGCGCTGCTGTGCTGGCTTGGCGGCCTGCGCCTGCTGCGGGGGATAAAGCTGCCGGCGCGGGCGTTCAACCAACGTAAAACATGGGCGACCGCCGGCCTGACCCTGGGGTTCCTCACCTGGCAGGTCGGGTTTATGTCGATAGGCGGAGAGTGGTTCGGCATGTGGATGTCGCAGCAATGGAACGGCGTGCCCAGCGCATTCCGCTTTTTCGTCACCATTATCTTGGTGCTGATTTATCTGGTGCAGCGCGATGGGGAATTGGACGAGTAAAAAACGGCAGCAGGCGGCGCGCCTGCTGCCGGGGGATTATTTTTCTTCCACCAGCGAATAGGGCAGCGGTTTGATCGCCAGATGGCTGGCGGCGTCATCGCGCACCCGCAGCCTGCTGTCGGCTGCCAGATCGTTATTCATCACCACCTGCACCCACAGCCGGCCGTCGGCCAGTTGGCTGGCGGCCAGCACCGTGCCGGTGCGGCGCCAGTTCTCGCCCAGCTGCAGCTCCAGATCCTCAGCCGCCTGCGGCGTTCGCCCGGCCTTGCCTTCCAGCCAGTACAGCGCGCGTTTGTTGGCGCCGCGGAATTTGGCGCGCGCCACCATTTCCTGGCCGGTGTAACACCCCTTGCTGAAGCTGATGCCCTGCAGCGCCTGCAGGTTGGTGGCCTGCGGGATCAGCTGCGCGCTGTTGGCGCTGTCGATAATCGGGTAACCGGATTCGATATCCAGCGCCAGCCACTGGCCGCTGTCGTTCAGCTGTGCCTGTTCGTGCAGTTTGGCCACCAGCCGTTCGGCCACCGCGGCGGTGGTCACCAGCAGGAAACGCTCAGCCGGCTCGGCGAACTGCAACAGCGTGGTGTCGCCGTCCTGCACCACCGGGTGTTCGGCATCCGGCAGCGCGGTGAAAATGCCCGCCAGCGCGGCGCGCGCCTGGAAACCGGCGATGCCCAGCAGCACCGCGTCGTTATCGGCGGCGATGGTTATCTTGGAGAACACCGCGTACTTTTTGATTTCCGCCAACTGGCTGTCCAGCACGCTGCGGCGTTCCAGATAGGCGAAGCCCTCGCCGCGGTGGAACAGGCGCAGGTTGCTCCACATTTTGCCCTTGGCGTCGCAATGGCCGCACAGCACGTGCTGGTCTGCCGCCAGCGCGTCGATATCCGCCGTCACCTGGCCCTGAAGGTATTTCACCGTGTCCGGCCCGTTCAGCGTCACCAGCGCCCAATCTTCCAGCGAGATCAGGGTCAGGGGCAGATGGGTGGAGGCGGAAGGTTGACGCGGTGGGAATGGGAATTTATACGCCATAGTAAGATCCTGCTTAACGTTTAGCTTACCTGAAGGTGTGTTGACCCCATGGTAAAAGAGGCGGCCGGCTTTGCAAACTGTTATTCACGCCGCGGCCTTCTACAGCGCTTTTTTTGACATTTCGCGCTTTATTGCGTTTTACGCGGAGAACGTCCTTCCCGGCGTGTATGTCAAATTGTTACTCTATAGCCTTGCGGCCAGGGGTAACCCCTTGCAGACAGATCCCTGGCTGATGGAATTATATCGCGACGGCGTTGCCATACACTGTGTCTTTGAACCCTGCGCTGGCGCCGCCACGCTGAAAAGAGGTTAGTCATAACTACATGGATATTAATAACAAAGCACGTATTCACTGGGCCTGCCGCCGCGGCATGCGCGAGCTGGACATCTCCATCATGCCGTTCTTCGAATACGAATACGACCAGCTGAATGACACGGACAAGGCGCTGTTTATCCGCCTGCTGGAGTGTGACGATCCCGATCTGTTCAACTGGCTGATGAATCACGGCGCGCCGCAGGACAGCGAGCTGCAGAGAATGGTGGCCCTGATCCAAACGCGAAATAAAGACCGTGGCCCAGTGGCGATGTGACGTCCGCGTTTCCTGGCGCACCCAGTTATTCTCGCTGCTGACGCATGGCCTGCTGATCCTCCTGATCCTGGTTTCGCCCTGGCCGGAAGGCTTTTGGGTTATCTGGTTGGTGCTGCTGACGCTGGTGGTGTTCCAATGCATCCGTAGCCAGAAGCGCATCGCTGCGGTGCAGGGCGAGTTGCGCCTGCTGGCGGATCGGCGCTTCAGCTGGCACGGCCGCGAGTGGCTGCTGGCGAAAAAGCCCTGGATGCCGGGCTACGGCATGTTGCTGACGCTGCAGCCGATGGAGGGTAAAAAACGCCGTCGTTTGTGGCTGGCTTCAGACAGCATGAGCAAGGAAGAATGGCGGCATCTGCGTCAGCTGCTGCTGTACCCGCCTGCCGGCGATGACGAGGACGCCTGATGAAACCCACGCTCTGGCTGGTGGAAGATGAGCCCAGTATCGCCGATACGCTGATTTACACCCTGGAGAGCGAAGGTTTTCAGGTGCGCTGGTTCGAACGCGGTGAGCCGGCGCTGCAGGCGTTGGCGCAGGGCGCGCCGGCGCTGGCGATCCTCGACGTCGGCCTGCCGGACATCAACGGGTTCGAACTGTGCCGCCGCCTGCTGGCGCAGGCGGAAGATCTGCCTGTCTTATTCCTTACCGCGCGCAGCGATGAGCTCGATCGGCTGATCGGGCTGGAGATCGGCGCCGATGACTATGTGGCCAAACCCTTTTCACCGCGCGAAGTCAGCGCCCGGGTGCGCACCATTTTGCGCCGCCTGCACAAGCAGCAGCGCCTGCAACAGGCCGCGCTATACCACTTTGGCGCCTTTTCGCTGGATGAAGCGGCGGCGACCATTTATTACCACCAACGCCCATTGCCGCTGACCCGCTATGAATTCTTGCTGTTGAAAACCCTGCTGCTGGCGCCCGGGCGGGTATTCTCACGCCAGCAGCTGATGGACAGCGTCTGGGCGCAGGCGGAAGAAAGCCTGGATCGCACCGTCGATACCCATATCAAAACGCTGCGCGCCAAGCTGCGCGCGGTGGACGCCGGCGAGCCGCCGATCCACACCCACCGCGGGCTGGGTTACAGCGTGAGCCGGCAGCCATGAGGATCGGCCTGCGTCTGCTGCTGGGGTATTTCCTGATAGTGGCGGTGGCGGGTTACTTTGTGCTGAGCATTTTTGTGCAGGAAGTAAAGCCCGGCGTGCGGCGCGCCACCGAAGGCACGCTGGTGGATACTGCCAACCTGCTGGCGCAGATTGCGCGGCAGGACATGCAGCGCGGCGATGCGGCCCATGGCCAATTGGCGCAGGCGTTTAGCCAGCTGAACCAGCGGCCAATCGGCGCCAATATCGCCGGCATCCGCAAGGATCGCAGCGAATACCACGTTTATCTCACCGATGCGCGCGGCACGGTGATTTTCGACTCCGCCGGCCAGGCGCTGGGCCGGGATTATTCGCGCTGGAATGACGTTCACCTGACGCTGCGCGGCCAATACGGCGCACGCAGCACGCGCAGCGATCCGCAGGATGAAAACAGCTCGGTGATGTACGTGGCCGCGCCGGTGATGGCGCAGGGGAAAATCATCGGCGTGCTCAGCGTCGGCAAACCCAACAGCACCATGGCGCCGGTGATCAAACGCAGCGAACGGCGCATTTTGTTGGCCGGGGCACTGCTGCTGGGGATCGCGCTGCTGATTGGGCTGGGTTTCGTTTGGTGGATCAGCCGTTCGATTGGCCACCTGGTGCGCTATGCCGACGGCGTGGCGCAGGGGGAGCGCGCGCCGCTGCCCAAAGTGGGCGGCCGCGAGCTGACGCAGCTGGCACAGGCGGTGGAAAGCATGCGCCTGAAGCTGGAAGGCAAGGCCTATATCGAACAGTACGTGCATACCCTCACTCATGAACTGAAAAGCCCGCTGGCGGCGATCCGCGGCGCGGCGGAGCTGCTGCAGGAACTGCCGCCGCCGCAGACCGCGCGGCGTTTTCTGACCAATATCGAACAGCAGAGCGCGCGCATCCAGCAACTGGTGGATAAACTGCTGGTGCAGGCGCGGCTGGAAAGCCGGCCGGAGCTGGATCTGGCGCCGGTGGCGATCGCCGGGCTGGTGCGCCAGAGCCTGGCCGGCAAAGAGGCTCAGGCGGCGCAGCGCGGCGTTCGGCTGCAGCTGGCGGAGCTGCCGGAGGTGACGCTGATCGGCGACGCTCTGCTTATCAGCCAGGCATTGAACAACCTGTTGGAGAATGCGCTCGATTTCACGCCGCCGGGCGGGACGATCGCGGTGCGCGGCGAACGGCGGGAGCAGCATTATCGGATCGACGTTTGCGACGACGGCAGCGGCATTCCCGACTACGCGCTCGACAAAGTCTTTGAACGTTTCTACTCGCTGGCGCGCGCCGATCGGCCGAAAAGCAGCGGCCTGGGCCTGAACTTCGTGCAGGAAGTGGCGCGGCTGCACCGGGGAAGCATCAGCCTGCGCAACCGCCAGCCGCACGGCGTCGCGGCCATCTTCACTTTATCGCTGTGACTTCACCGTCCCTTCACATAGCCACATTTTGAATTCACCTGCGGGTTTTATTCTGGCGCCATTACCTATAAGGAGCGCACAGGATGAAATCGGTACTTTTTTGGAAAATAGCCACGCTGCTGGGGTTGATGATCGTCATGATCGTTCCCGTGGCCCAATTGATGAACGTAATCGAAGAGCGCAGCGGCTATCGCCAGAGCGTGGTCGGGCAGGTGAGCGAAAGCACCAGCCGGGCGCAGCGCATCCTCGGCCCGCTGATCGTCATTCCTTATGTCGAACGGGAAGAGAAGAAAGACGACAAAGGGCAGACGGTGGTGCAGCGGGTGCGCCATCATCGCTATTTGCTGCCGGAGAGTCTGCAGGTGAACGGTGCGCCGAACGTTGAGGTGCGTAAGCTGGGCATTTATAAAACTCAGGTTTATCAGGGGCCGCTGAATGTTAAGGCGCAGTTCGGCCAGCCGGATTTGACGGATTTGCAGCGCAGCAGCGTCACGCTGGAACAGCCGTTCCTGTTGGTGGCGCTGAGCGATTCGCGCGGCATCAAGAGCATCTCTCCGTTGAACGCGGCGCAACCGGTGCCGTTTGAGCCGGGCACCGGCCTCAACCTGTTTCCGCAGGGCATTCATGCGCCGCTGACGCTGGTTGCGCTGCAGAAGGCGGGGCTGAACGCCGACTTCACCCTGACGCTGGCGGGCACCAGCAGCCTGTCGCTGGTGCCGCTGGGCCGCAGCACCGAACTGCGCCTGCAAAGCAACTGGCCGCATCCGAACTTCCTCGGCAATTTCCTGCCGGACGAACGCAAGGTGACGGAGCAGGGCTTCAGCGCGCGCTGGCGCAGCACCTGGTTTGCCAACAACATCAACAGCGCCTTTCACTATGACGATAGCGCTATCGATGAAGACAAGCTGCCGGCCTTCAGCGCCAGCCTGATAGAGCCTGTCGATCACTATCAGCTGACCGAGCGCGCGGTGAAATACGCCGTATTGTTCATCGGGCTGACGTTTATGGCGTTCTTCTTGTTCGAGTCCCTGACCGGGCTGCGGGTGCACCCGATTCAGTATCTGCTGGTTGGCGCGGCGTTGGCGCTGTTCTACCTGATTTTGCTGGCGTTCTCCGAGCACTTTGGCTTCGCCGCCGCCTATCTGCTGGCCAGCGTCGCCTGTAGCGGGCTGATCGCTTTTTACCTCAGCGCGGTGCTGCGCGGCAAACTGCGTGGAACCCTGTTCGCCGCCAGCCTGCTGTCGCTGTATGGGGTGCTGTACCTGCTGCTGCAGTCGGAAGATAACGCGCTGGTGCTGGGGGCGGTGCTGCTGTTCGCCATTCTGGCGGGGATCATGCTGCTGACGCGCAAGCTGGACTGGTATCGGGTCGCCGATCCGGCGCGCCTGGCCGCAGAAGCGCCAGACGGCGACGGCGACGCCGGCGAACAGCGTTTCCGGTTGTGGAAATAAGCGGAGGAGCGGGCGCGGTGCACGCGCCCGGAATGGTTACAGCAGCGGTTCCATCTCCAGCAGGATCTGTTCGCACCACTGCTGCAGGCGATCTTCGCTCATGTCGTATTGATTGACTTCGTCGAGCGCCAGGCCGACAAAGCGTTTGCCGTCGGCGCTCAGCGGTTTGGGGCTGGTGAACTCAAAACCGTCGATCGGCCAGAAGCCGATAAACTGCACCCCAAGCGGCGCTATCCGATCGTGCAGCATGCCCAGCGCGTCGAGGAACCATTCACCGTAACCCAACTGATCGCCCATGCCGTACATGGCGACGATTTTCCCTTTCAGGTCCAGCTCCGCAAGCTGCGGCCAGATGGCTTCCCAGTCTTCCTGCAGTTCGCCGAAGTCCCAGGTCGGGATGCCGAGGATCAGGATGGAATAGTCTTCCATCAGCTTGGGGGAGACGTCTTTCAGGTTGTGCAGGTCGACCAGGTCTTCACCCAGAATCTCACGGATTTTTTCTGCCGCCATCTCGGTGTAGCAGGTGCTGGAGCCGTAAAACAGACCAATCTTCATGTTTAAACCGTTATAGTGCCATTTATAGAATTGCAGCGAGTATACCTGATTTGCCGCCGCTTAAGGCATAATGGCTCAGGTGGAAACGTAACAAAGAGAGGACCGCGTGCAACAGCAGGATCATGCGCTGATTGAGCAATTCCTGGATGCGCTGTGGCTTGAGCGCAATCTGGCGGAAAATACGCTGGCCTCCTATCGGCTGGATTTGCAGGCGCTGGTCGCCTGGCTTAACCATCAGAATACCCCGTTGCTGGAGGCGCAGGCGTTGGATCTGCAGGCGTTTCTCGCCGAACGGGTGGACGGCGGCTATAAGGCCACCAGCTCCGCGCGCCTGCTGAGCGCCATGCGTCGCCTGTTCCAGTACCTGTACCGTGAAAAGCTGCGTGAGGACGATCCGACCGCGCTGCTGGCTTCGCCGAAGCTGCCGCAGCGGTTGCCGAAGGATCTGAGCGAAGCGCAGGTCGATGCCTTGCTGCAGGCGCCCTGTGTCGATCAGCCGCTGGAGCTGCGCGACAAGGCGATGCTCGAGGTGCTGTACGCCACCGGCCTGCGGGTGTCCGAGCTGGTGGGGTTGACCATCAGCGACGTCAGCCTGCGCCAGGGCGTGGTGCGGGTGATCGGCAAAGGCAATAAGGAGCGGCTGGTGCCGCTGGGCGAAGAGGCGGTGTACTGGATAGAAAACTATCTGGAGCATGGCCGCCCGTGGTTGGTCAACGGCCAGGCGCTGGACGTGCTGTTCCCCAGCAACCGCAGCCAGCAAATGACCCGACAGACGTTCTGGCATCGCATCAAACACTATGCGATCCTTGCGGGCATCGACAGCGAGCGATTGTCGCCGCACGTGCTGCGGCACGCATTCGCCACCCATTTGCTGAACCATGGGGCCGATCTTCGTGTCGTACAGATGTTATTGGGGCACAGCGACCTCTCTACCACGCAAATTTATACTCATGTAGCGACCGAACGACTGAAACAGCTACATCAACAGCATCACCCGCGCGCCTGACGCGCCGGGTTCGAAAGGATTGGAACGATGAAAAAAGGTTTAATGCTGCTCTCTCTGCTGGTGGCTTCGGTAACCGGTGCGGCGCATGCCGATGACGCGGCAATCAAAAAAGCGCTCGGCAGCCTGGGCATTCAGCAGGCGGACGTGCAGCCTTCGCCGGTCAGCGGCCTGAAAACCGTGCTGACCGACAGCGGCGTGCTCTATGTTTCCGACGACGGCAAACACGTTCTGCAGGGCCCGCTGTACGACGTCAGCGGCAAGGAACCGGTGAACGTGACCAATCAGCTGCTGGGCGCCAAGCTGGACGCGCTGAAAGATCAGATGATCGTGTACAAGGCGCCGAAGGAAAGGCACGTGATTACCGTGTTTACCGACATCACCTGCGGCTATTGCCACAAGCTGCACCAGCAGATGAAAGAGTATAACGATCTGGGCATTACCGTGCGTTATCTGGCGTTCCCGCGCCAGGGGCTGGCATCGCAGGCCGAAAAAGACATGCAGTCTATCTGGTGCACCGCCGACAAGGCCAAGGCCTTTGACACCGCCATGAAGGGCGATGCGGTATCGCCGGCGACCTGCAAAACCGACATCAGCAAACATTATGCGCTCGGCGTGCAGTTCGGCATTCAGGGCACTCCGGCGATCATCCTGGAAAACGGCATGATGATCCCTGGCTACCAGGGGCCGAAAGAGATGGCCGCCATGCTGGACGCCCATCAGGCCGCCACCAAAGCCGGTGGTTAATCGCCGGTGAGTATCAAAACACAATTACGCCGCCGGCCGGCGGTGGACGACAGCCATCTGCCCGCCAGTCTGCCGCCGCTGTTGCGCCGTTTGTACGCGCTGCGCGGCGTGCAGGCTGAGCAGGAGCTGGAACGCAGCGTCAAGGGCATGCTGCCCTGGCAGCAGCTGGACGGCATCGACGACGCCGTCGGCATTTTGCAGCAGGCGCTGGCCGACGGGCGCCGCATCATGGTGGTGGGGGATTTCGACGCCGACGGCGCCACCAGCACCGCGCTGACGGTGCTGGCGCTGCGTAGCATGGGCGGCGGCGCCGTTGATTACCTGGTGCCGAACCGCTTTGAGGACGGCTACGGCCTGAGCCCCGAGGTCGTGGAGCAGGCGGCGGCGCGCGGCGCAGAACTGATCCTGACCGTCGATAACGGCATCTCCTCGCACGCCGGGGTCGACGTGGCGCACGCCAAGGGCATGCAGGTGCTGGTGACCGATCACCACCTGCCGGGGGAAACCCTGCCGGCGGCCGAGGCTATCGTCAACCCCAACCTGCGCGGCTGTGAATTCCCTTCCAAATCCTTGGCCGGAGTAGGCGTCGCTTTCTATCTGATGCTGGCGCTGCGCGCCCGGCTGCGCGACGGCGGCTGGTTTGAGCAGCGCACGTTGGCGATGCCCAATCTGGCGGAGCTGCTGGATCTGGTGGCGCTCGGCACCGTGGCCGACGTGGTGCCGCTGGACGCCAACAACCGCATTCTGGTGTACCAGGGCCTGAACCGCATCCGCGCCGGCAAGTGCCGGCCGGGCATTCGCGCGCTGCTGGAGGTCGCCAACCGCGATGCGCGCCAGCTGGCGGCCAACGATCTCGGTTTTGCGCTCGGCCCGCGGCTCAACGCCGCCGGGCGGCTGGACGACATGTCGGTCGGGGTGGCGCTGCTGCTGAGCGACGACATCGCCCAGGCGCGCATGTTGGCCAACGATCTCGACGCGTTGAACCAGACGCGGCGCGAGATTGAGCAGGGCATGCAGGTGGAGGCGCTGGCGCTGTGCGACCAGCTGGAGCGCAGCAGCGCCGAGCTGCCTTACGGGCTGGCGATGTACCATCCGGAATGGCATCAGGGCGTGGTGGGCATTCTGGCTTCGCGCATCAAAGAACGTTTTCACCGGCCGGTGATCGCCTTCGCCCCGGCGGGCGACGGCATTCTGAAGGGCTCCGGCCGTTCGGTGGCCGGGCTGCACATGCGCGACGCGCTGGAGCGGCTGGATACCCTGAATCCCGGCCTGATGATGAAGTTCGGCGGCCATGCGATGGCGGCCGGGCTGTCGCTGGAGGAGGCAAAATTCGACGAGTTCCGCCAGCGCTTCGGCGAGCTGGTGGGCGAATGGCTCGATCCGGCGATGCTGGAGGGGGTGATTTGGTCCGACGGCGAGCTGGCGATGCAGGAGCTGTCGCTGAGCACGGCGGAGCTGCTGCGCGAGGGCGGGCCCTGGGGCCAGGCGTTCCCGGAACCGACCTTCGACGGCAAGTTCCGCATCCTGCAGCAGCGGCTGGTGGGCGAGAAACACCTGAAGCTGATGGTCGAACCGCTCGGCGGCGGGCCGCTGCTCGACGGCATCGCCTTCAACGTGGACACCACCCTGTGGCCGGACAGCAGCGTGCGCGAGGTGGAGCTGGCCTACAAGCTCGACGTCAACGAGTTCCGCGGCAACCGCAACGTGCAACTGCTGATCCAGCACCTTTGGCCGCGTTGAGGCGAAATTGACGTTCAGGCACCGGCAAGTAACCCGTGCCTGAACGCACCCATCAGTTCCGTGGCGGAATAATCAGGCTGGCGACGCCTTTCTGCTCAATAATTTCCAGCATTCTGAGCGCAGAACCCTGAGGTTTTACCGCGTTACGTTCCCATTTCTGTACGCTGGTGGTCGACATGTTGACCACGGCCGCCAGATCGGCCTGGCTCAAACCGAGCCGTTTGCGCAGCATTTTGATGCGTGCACCGTCCATTTGTTCATGCTGTTCACGCCGTGCATTTTGCTCCTGCGCCTGTACGCGCGCATCGATGCTGCGCAGGGTGTCGCCTGACACTGCGCCGATCTCATAAAAACGTTGCGCCATTTTTTGCAGTCTGAGCAGGCGATTATCAGTCATCGCATTTTACCTCTCGCAGGTAACCGCTATCGATGGCCCGTTTGATAATTTCCGGCGGCATGGCAAGAAAGTCTCTGGCAAGCTCGCGATAGGTTGTCAATTCATCATCATTAATTTCTTTTGCGCCGCTCTGTTTCACGGCGTTTTTCAGCCATCCATCAACAAAATACTGATGGCGTCCGCGTTTAAACGCCACGATGGAGCGAGCGCCACCCCGTTTACCCCGATTGAGCGGAAGGCGTTTCTTGTATACGCCGCCGCCCAGATCGCCGTCATGGTTGCCGTGTTCGAGTTCGTGAGCCGCCGTGCAAATCTTTTGATCGACGATGCGATTTTTCTTCATAAATTTGTCGAAATCATCCGTGATGAAAATGTCCATTTTGGCACCGCCTGTCCCTGTTGAAGTCATCGTTGTGACTATAGTCTTAATGACTAGGGTGCTCAATACTTAAACAGCTTAACGGTGTGGTTGACGTCGGCAAGAAAACGCTGACGAAATTCCGGCTCTCCCTGCCACATGCTTTGCCGCCCGATCGCCACAAAAACTGAGCAACTCGCTATAAACTGACGCCTGGATCCGTTAGAATTATCGGTTCCAATGGCATTTCGCCATCGACGACATCAACGAAAAAGAACGCAAAAACCATGTTTGAAATTAATCCGGTAAAAAACCGAATTCAGGACCTGTCCGAGCGGACTGCCGTTCTTAGGGGGTATCTTTGACTATGATGCCAAGAAAGAACGCCTAGAAGAAGTCAACGCCGAGCTGGAACAGCCTGACGTGTGGAACGAACCCGAGCGGGCACAGGCGCTGGGCAAAGAGCGCGCGGCGCTGGAAGCCATCGTTGAAACCATCGACCAGCTGGAGCAGGGCGGCGAAGACGTCAGCGGCCTGCTGGAACTGGCGGTGGAAGCCGAAGACGAAGAAACCTTCAACGAAGCGGTGGCCGAGCTCGATCAGCTGATGAGCAAGCTGGATCAGCTGGAGTTCCGCCGCATGTTCTCCGGCGAATACGACAGCGCCGACTGCTACCTGGACATCCAGGCCGGTTCCGGCGGCACCGAAGCGCAAGACTGGGCCAGCATGCTGCTGCGCATGTATCTGCGCTGGGCCGAAGCCAAGGGCTTCAAGACCGAAGTGATCGAAGAGTCCGACGGCGACGTCGCGGGCCTGAAATCCGCCACCATCAAGATCATCGGCGACTACGCGTTCGGCTGGTTGCGCACTGAAACCGGCGTGCATCGCCTGGTGCGCAAGAGCCCGTTCGACTCCGGCGGCCGCCGCCATACCTCGTTCAGTTCGGTGTTCATCTACCCGGAAGTGGACGACGATATCGATATCGAAATCAACCCGGCAGACCTGCGTATCGACGTATACCGCGCTTCCGGTGCGGGCGGCCAGCACGTGAACAAAACCGAATCTGCGGTGCGTATCACTCACTTGCCAACCAACATCGTGGTGCAGTGCCAGAACGACCGTTCTCAGCATAAGAACAAGGATCAAGCGTTTAAACAGCTGCGAGCCAAGCTGTACGAGTTTGAGATGCAAAAGAAAAATGCTGATAAGCAGACGATGGAAGACAACAAGTCCGACATCGGCTGGGGCAGCCAGATCCGTTCTTACGTGCTGGATGACGCCCGCATTAAAGATCTGCGCACCAACGTTGAAACGCGTAACACGCAGGCCGTACTGGATGGCGACCTGGATAAATTCATTGAAGCAAGTTTGAAAGCCGGGTTATGAGGAACCGAAATGTCTGAGCAACAACCACAAGGCGCCGATCAGGCGCAGGATCTCAATAACGAGCTGCAGTCCCGCCGCGAGAAGCTGGCCGGCCTGCGCGAGAACGGCATTGCGTTCCCGAACGATTTCCGCCGCGACGCCACCTCCGACAAGCTGCACGCCGCTTACGACGACAAAGAAAACGAAGAGCTGGAAGCGCTGGGCGTAGAAGTCACCGTGGCGGGCCGTATGATGACCCGCCGCATCATGGGCAAGGCGTCCTTCGTTACCCTGCAGGACGTGGGGGGCCGCATTCAGCTGTACGTGGCGCGCGACGATCTGGCCGAAGGCCTGTACAACGAACAGTTCAAGAAGTGGGACCTGGGCGATATCCTCGGCGCACGCGGCAAGCTGTTCAAAACCAAGACCGGCGAACTGTCGATCCATTGCACCGAACTGCGCCTGCTGACCAAGGCGCTGCGCCCGCTGCCGGACAAGTTCCACGGCCTGGCCGATCAGGAAACCCGTTATCGCCAGCGTTACCTGGACCTGATCGCCAACGAAGAATCGCGCAATACCTTCAAGGTGCGTTCTCAGGTGATGGCGGCGATCCGCAACTTCATGGTGGAACGCGGCTTCATGGAAGTCGAAACCCCAATGATGCAGGTGATCCCGGGCGGGGCTTCCGCGCGTCCGTTCATCACCCACCACAATGCGCTGGACATCGACATGTACCTGCGTATCGCGCCTGAGCTGTACCTGAAGCGCCTGGTGGTCGGCGGCTTTGAGCGGGTGTTCGAAATCAACCGCAACTTCCGTAACGAAGGGGTTTCTCCGCGCCATAACCCAGAGTTCACCATGATGGAACTCTATATGGCTTACGCGGATTACAAAGACCTGATCGAGCTGACCGAGTCGCTGTTCCGCACCCTGACCGAGAAAGTGCTGGGCAACAGCCAGGTGCAGTACGGCGACGAAGTGTTCGACTTCGGCAAGCCGTTTGAAAAGCTGACCATGACCGAGGCTATCAAGAAATACCGCCCGGAAACCGATCTGGCGGACCTGGCCGACATGGGCAAAGCGGTGGCCATCGCCGAATCCATCGGCATCAAGGTTGAGAAGAGTTGGGGCCTTGGCCGCGTCGTAACCGAGATCTTCGAAGAAGTGGCGGAAAGCCATCTGATTCAGCCGACCTTCATCACCGAGTACCCGGCGGAAGTATCCCCGTTGGCGCGCCGCAACGACGTTAACCCGGAAATCACCGACCGCTTCGAGTTCTTCATCGGCGGCCGTGAAATCGGCAACGGCTTCTCCGAGCTGAACGACGCGGAAGATCAGGCGCAGCGTTTCGCCGACCAGGTGAACGCCAAAGACGCCGGCGACGACGAAGCGATGTTCTACGACGAAGACTACGTGACCGCGCTGGAGCACGGCCTGCCGCCTACCGCAGGCCTGGGCATCGGTATCGACCGCATGGTGATGCTGTTTACCAACAGCCACACCATCCGCGACGTGATCCTGTTCCCGGCGATGCGCCCGCAGAAATAACCGCGCATAGCGCGAAAGAACCGGCGCAGGCGACTGTGCCGGTTTTTTTTACTGCAGCGCGCTAACTGCTTAAAACATCGGCAGTTACGCGCCATCTCCGCTTGCCCGGCGCCGATAACCGGTTATAATGCCTGTCGCACACCGATGCGGGTGTAGTTCAATGGTAGAACGGCAGCTTCCCAAGCTGCATACGAGGGTTCGATTCCCTTCACCCGCTCCAATCCTTTCTGTTAGTACCTTCTCGGTAGAAATCATCAAGTTAAGACGTGGTTGAATGTTCAGGTACCTACAAAGGTATCCCAAGGAATTGCCCATCGCTGTTGTGGTTTGGTGTGCGGTTCGGGGGGCATATCAAACGGCTGGCGGTCGTTCTACTGTCTTACCGCGATAGCTCAGCAAGAACAGCATGCCGTGCCATCAGCTCTAAACTCTCCCAAAACATAGTACATCGCAGCATTCAGCCCCAATGCCCCCTTACAGGGATAAACAGGCTAAAGTGATATGCACCGGTAGCGAAAGATCCGGCTCTATCTCCGGTTGGCCCACGGTTCCTTAGGATGCACGGGCGACCTGATCACGATGATGCGCTATGATAATCTGATGATGTTGCTGACCGCTCCGTTGCTTAGGTATCACTAACCGGGGCTTTATGGGTGGTATTGTCTCTCCGAAATATAATTCTGATATGTTACATTAACAAAGCAATTCGACGACAATTAGCTTTTAGAGGGCATTATGGATATTCCTTTCCCATTTGTTTACAAGTTTTCAGCGCTCAATATAAACTCTTTATCAGCTTTATCTGAGGGGAAAGCATGGTTCTCTAAACTTTCTGACTTTAATGATCCTTTTGAAGGGCAATTTATTGTAAGTCCACCGGACTTAAAGAACGATCGTGAAAAATTTTTTGAGCATATGGCTAAGAATATACCAAGCCACCCTTTAACAGTACCGGCGGCTGAGGCTGTACGGAAAAGGTACTTTGATTCGCCAGATGAATTCGAAAGCTTTGTGAATAAACTAGTAATTGAAACTCATCATAAGTTCTATGAGAGCTATTTAAATATAGGAGCTTATTGTCTAGCAAGTGATATACCCGGGGTTGAGGCGTCGCATGTTAGCAATGTTATGATGTGGTCGCACTATGCTGATGGTATGAAAGGGTTTTGTATAAAATACAATCCAAACAAATTGATGGTATCATTGAATAAGCTGAATGATGAAAAATTTTACTGGGCAAAGATTGAATACCAAGATGATAAACATACAGTAGACTATTACGACTTAGTGGATACATCAAAACACGCGACAATCCGAGCTATTCAAACAAAGCATACAGGTTGGGAGTATGAGTATGAATGTCGATTGTTAGTTAATAATTCCGGGCTTTATAAATACTCACATGATGCTATTGAGTGTATCTATATCGGGAGTAAAATGCCTGTTCCTCACCAAAAAATATTACTTGATATATGTTCGGTTAACCTTCCGGATGTGGATATTTTTAATGTGAGAACACATGGTAAAGGTTACGCTGTTGAGTTAGGTCGATATCAAAAATATAATATATCGTGAGAATTATTATACTCCCGTGTATGTTCTATACGCACTGGGATTTTAATATACTCATGCAAGCCTCTCCCTCCACCGGCTCACGCTCATCAGTCCCCCGTACCCCTCTCGATACGCAGAGATAGGCTAACCATTTAATCATGTCTATAACGTTCTGTGCCGATCGCTGCTCATTGCATTACCTAAGTTTTTAGCGTCGCTGCATGTCTTACAGGACATAGGATCGAATAAGCAGGACTTACTTGTGCATGGATCCTTAATAACAGATAATAGAATAACCATTTTGTTCGCTTCGTGAACTGTCATGTAGAGGGAGCTATGCCAGATTTCGCAACGATCCCGTTACCAAAATTTGATCTATTATCTGTCCCGCCGGTTGGGAATTTTCAATCGAATAGTTCGGAACTTGTTGGAATGGGCCGGATCGTCGAATCCAGTTTGGCTTTGTATAACGTGCTGGCTACGCTTGCTGATATATCACAAGGGCCGATATTTACTATTAATGTTTAAAGGCTCCGGTATGGGGCTGGAGAGGCCAGCATCCTTTGTTACCTGAGATCGAAAACCAAGTAGCACGACATTCATTACGACTGTATACAGTAAAATCAACCGCAATAAAGGGATTTATTATGGCGACAGAGGAAGGCTTAAGGGTTGTGCTATCGCCGGTTCAACTGGCGGCAGTCATGTCAGACAGGAGCGTCACCGAAGGGGAAACCCTAAGCAATCGCCTATTTGGCGGACTAGGGCTTGCTGGTGGCGTTGTTGAACTCATGGGTGCTGGCGTGATGTGTTATGCACCGGATCCAACATTTTTGACCAAGGTCGGTTGTGTTGTTGTTGGCACTCACAGCCTGGATAGTATCAAAGCCGCCTCCAATCAAATTATCACCGGCCAGCCGACAATTACCGATACCTACCAATCTGCTGTCACATTGGCTAAAGCGCTGGGAGCTGATGAGGATACTGCCTACAACGTAGGGCTTACGGTCGATGTTGCGGTGCCGTTGGTGTTTGCTGTAGCGATAGGCGCGGCGCGTGTCGCCTCAGTCCGTATGGGTAGGGTAAGGCTGGTTGAGCATGAGTCCATTACGGGAGTGAAACCTGGTGGGCATACCATAGCGAAGCATATAGCCAAGACACCGGATGAATTGGCGCAAAGGCTTGCTACAACCCCTACCATGCGGGCAGCAACGTCATTCACTAATGTGCGTATTGCCGAAGAGGCTATTTCCGGCGCGGTGAAACATAATCAGGAATGGATAAAAATTTGGGCAGGAAGTTCAACACGCCCCTCGTCGCCGCTCGTCGTGAATTATTCTGCCGGACGTGTAATTGGGTATGGTTTACGACGTGGCGAGCAGGACACTATCAAGCTGACCAACCTTAGGGTTGTAATTCGCTTTGAGGTCTTCCACGGTAAGCCGTATTACATCCTTACTGCCTACCCCACTTTTTGAGATTACACTATGAAAATAATGGGTAACTTTTCCGCACTGGAACATCTGATACAAATTTATTTCGGGCAGGATAGCTACGAAATCACAGGGGCGACAACCCTTCCCGGCGTTATGAGCTTCTATCTTCAGGACAATCCTTCATCACAGATTGATACCTTGATCGCGGATATCGTCGAATTTGAAGCGGCATACCCGGACTCGCTTGATGATGAATTCAGTGCTCGATGGGGGAACGATGTGTTGCCGGAGCTATGGGGAACAACGACAAAGGATTTCTTAAAACAAATTCGGCTATTGGCAGTAAGCCACCGGTCAGCTTACTAACAACGAATTTAAGTTCTAGATATATTTATGGCTGTGTATCGAATCTATTACGAGTATTTGGGCTGAACTCTTGACCGATTAGTAAGCCCACCTTGCAGGTGGGCTTTTAGTGATAGTGAGCTCAATCGTTGATGTTATGCGTATAGAAATAAAATCATAGCTTACGGAAATTGTTTGCTAACTGGTCTCATCATGATTTGTTCGATCCCTTCACCCGCTCCGGTTTCATTTCCACTCTCTCTAGCCGTTCACGCTCTGTTTTCCCGTCACGCCCAGTTCGCCGCCAAGCACCTCAAACAGCATGTCGATTTCCTGCAGCGTGTTGTAATGCATCATCCCGATGCGCAGCACGCCGCCGTCTTGCAGGCCCAACTGCTGAATCAATCCCAGCGCATAAAAATGCCCGCTGCCGACGCAAATATTGTGCCGGCCTAGCCGACGGGCGATCTCTTCGGGCGCATGGCCGCTAAAGGTCAGGGCAAAGGTTGGGGTGCGGCGGTGGATGTCCGCCTGCGCAGATCCGTACAGCTGCACGCCGTCGATGTGCTGCAGACGCTGCAGAAAGTGCCTGCTCAGGTTCTCTTCATGCCGGTGATAGCCGGTAAAACTTTCCTGCAAACGCTGCCTCAACGATGCGCCCGGCGTGCCCCATTGCGCCAGATAGTCGATGGCTGCGGTGACGCCCGCCAACCCTTCAAAACTCTGAGTGCCGGTTTCAAAGCGGCCGGGCCCGACGTCGGTGGCCGGTTCGACTTTATAGGGCTGCAGGCGCTGCAGCCACTGCGGCGCGATATAGGCCATGCCGATATGCGGGCCGAAGAATTTATAGGCGGAGCACGCTAAAAAGTCGCAGCCCAGCGCCTGCACGTCGATCAGGTTGTGCGGGGCGTAGTGCACGGCGTCAACGTAAACCAGTGCGCCGACGCGGTGAGCGGCTTCGGTGATGGCCTTGATGTCGGCGATGCTGCCGGTCACGTTGGAGGCGTAGCTGACCGCCACCAGCCGGGTTTTGGCGGTGATGCGTTCACACAGCCGGGCGGCGCTCAGCGAACAATCCGCGCGCTCCAGCGGTATTTGATGCACGATGGCCTGTTTGTCGGCGGCGGCCTGTTGCCAGCTGGAAACGTTGGCGTAGTGATCCAGCGCGGTGACGATAATTTCATCGCCGGCCTGCCAGGTGCGGCTGATGATGCGGCTGAGGTGGAACGTCAGCGAGGTCATGTTCATGCCGAAGACGATATTATCGGGCGAAGGCGCATTTAATAAGGCGCGCACCGATTCCCGCGCATGGTTCATCACCTCGGTTGTCTTATGGCTGGAGAAATAGTGCCCGCCCAGGTTGGCGTTATATTTTCCCAGGTAGCCGGTCATTTTTTCCAGTACGCCGTGCGAAACCTGGGAACCGCCGGGGCCGTCGAAGAAGATCACCGGTTTATCATCATGGCGCTGGGACAGCGCGCTGAACTGGGCGCGGGCGAGTTCGGGCGTAAAGCTCATGCTTTTCCTCCCCGCGCGGTCAGGACGAAAAGATCCATATGGCCTTCTTCTTCCTGGCTCACCGTGTTGATCGGCGTGGCGTTATGCCAGAGTTTGCTGTCCGCCAGCAACACGGCTTCGCCGTCCGCCAGCGCTTTTTTAAAGAAAGGATCATGGTGGCTGTCGTCGTACAGCATGATTTCACCGCCGACGATATTGTGCCGGTGAATGGCGATCATCGCGATATGGTCGAAGCCGTCCTGATGAATGCCTTCCGGCGCTACCTGGGTGTCTTTCTGTACGGCGACTACGCGCATCTGGTGAATTTCTATTTCCGTGCCGTCAGGCAGCTCGTTGCTTTCGGCGAACAGGTTGCACATTTCTTCCATACCGGCGCTTTGCAACACGGCGCTGTCAATCGGCTCAAAACGGCGCACCACGTTGCCCTGGAAATGGTTGATCTCGTCAGATTGCACGAAATTGCGCGGCCCCACTTCGACGACGTGGCCATCGAGATGTTTGACCACGGAATAGCGGCGTAAGCGATATTTGCCGTCGGCGTGTTGGGTGTGGGGCAAGAAAGCAAAGGAGGGCATCAACTGTTGGGTGGCCTGATGGCTAAGTACAGTCATACTTATTACGTTTTCGTGTTTCTGCAACATAATCACCTCTAATATTAGTTTATGTTAATTTTGTAGGGAGGCATTTCGATTGAATTGTAGTCGACCCTATAACCAACGCAATTTTTGCCGGGCGTTATTAGTCGTCGGCGCACTATTGCCGATGTAAAGCAGAATGAACGCAGGGGATGGGGTTGCCGTCTCAGCCGACAGCAGGGGGTAATGATTGACTGGTGGGGGCGATCAAACCCGCCGCCGGGCTCGGCGGCGGGCCGGTCACATCACGCGCGCTTGAACAGACTGGCGGCCTGGAACAGGGCGAAGGAACTGACCAGCATCTCGATGCCGACGATCGCCGTTACCAGAGTGATCGAGGCTTCCGGCCCCGAGCCCACCAGCATCCAGGCGATGATCAAGTCCAGCACGCCGATGACAAACTGCAGCCAGTTGCCGGGCTGGCCGCGGCGCACATAGCCGGCGATCAGCCGCGCAATGCCGCCGAACGCAAACAATACCGCGAGGTACACCGCCAGTGCGAGCACCCCGGTCAACGGGTTGCTGATAAACAGGTAGCCGATAATCAGATAAGCCACACCCAACAATATGCCGCCGATCAGCGGCCAGGTGTTTTGCGCCCGGTTGGCTATCATGCCGATCACCAGCCCAGCCCCGCTCAGCAGCAGCAAAATGCCCACCACAATGCTCAACGCGGCGCCGGAGGCTAAGGGGTTGATCAGGCAAAGAATTCCGCCCGCCAGCAGCAGGAAGGCGATGATCAGCAGGGTGGTGCGTTGCTTTTTGAGCAGGTCTTCGCCCAGGCGGGGCAGATTATTGCGGTCAATATTCAACATGACAGTACTCCATTTCGTCGTGTGGTAATTAATCAGTCATCCTTACCTGTTCAGCATAGACCTCTTTGGCGGTTTTTGACTGGTCCGGCGCAGATGTTACTATGGGCGGCTGGCGCGTATCAGAACCCCCGGAAGATGATTGAGGACAGGATTTGAGCACAGGAAGCAAACTTGCATGGTGGCGCCGCGCCGCCGTGTGTCTGGCATTGGGCCTGCTGTTAGCCGGCTGTTCGGGCAAAAACAGCTATAACCGCAACTACGATAAACTGCCAAAGGGCAGCTACAGCGGCAAATCCTATACCGTCAAACGGGGTGATACGCTGTATTACATCGCCTGGATCACCGACAGCGAAGTCCGCGATCTGGCCAGAATCAATAAGATACGCGCGCCTTACAACCTGGAAGTCGGGCAAAAGCTGCGCCTGAGCGGCAGCGCGCCAACCAAAACCGCCGCCAATCGCCGCAAATCCACCTCTTCGGGCGCGGTGTTGGCCAAGCAGACGCCGCCGCCGGGCGCCGGCCGTTGTTGGCGTTGGCCGGCCGCCGGCAAAATAGTGCAGGCCTATTCCACCGCCGACGGCGGCAACAAAGGCATCGATATCGCCGGCCCGCGTGGCCAGCCGATCTACGCTTCGGCCAAGGGCAAGGTGGTGTACGTCGGCAATCAGCTGCGCGGTTACGGCAACCTGATCATGATCAAGCACGGTGAGGACTTCATCACCGCCTATGCCCATAACGACACCACGCTGGTGCGCAACGGCCAGGACGTCAAGGCGGGGCAAAAAATCGGCACCATGGGCAGCACCGGCACCGACTCGGTGTACCTGCACTTCCAGATCCGCTATCGCGCCACCGCGCTGGACCCGCAGCGTTATCTGCCGCCACAGGGCTCGTCACCGTCCTGCTAAGTAAAACCCAGGCCCGCCCCCTCAGGAGGCGCGGGCCTGAGGGCGGATTATCTCCGCTTCCTGCCGCACAGCCAGATCAACGCCAGCAACAGCATTACCGCCACGCCGATGCTCGGCGCCATGTAGGGCTGCAGCCTGGCCAGCAGCGGCACCGGGCCGCCGTTGCGCAGTTCCGCGACGTCCGCTTCGCTCACCTTCACCGCCGGATTGCCGTAGTGCTGCAACACGTAGTTGCTGACGGCGGCGATTTGCTTATCGCTCAACGGATTGACGTAGGACTGCGGGCCAAAGTTCGGCATCAGCACATCCTCGCCGCCGGCCTTGCGCTGCACGCCGAACAGAATGGCGGAGATCAGGTTGGCCGGGTTGCCTGAGCCGGTGGCGGTGTTGTTGAACAGCGAAGGATAAGCCTGATCCTTGCTGCCGCTGCCGTCCGGCTGGTGGCAGCTGGCGCAGTTGCCGCTAAACAGGGCGGCGCCGTCGGTTACCGTATTGTTGGCGTTGGCGGGGTGCTGGCCGCGCAACGCCGGCTCAACGTTCATCGCCCGGCCATAGCCGTCGGCCGCTTGCGTATCCTGCGCGTCGCGCACCGGTGCGGTGCTTTTCAGGTAGACGGCGATCGCCTGCAGATCTTGTTCGGGCAGGTATTGCAGGCTGTTTTCCACCGCTTCGGCCATGCCGCCGGCCGCCTGGTTCTTACCGGCCACCCGCCCGGTTTTGAGGTACTGCACCAGCTGCTCGTTGCTCCAGCCGCCGATGCCGCTGACGGCGTCCGAGGTGATGTTCGGCGCATACCAGCTGCCCACCATGCCGCCGGAAAGCGGCTTGTCGGTGCTTTCCGCCATCAGCAGGTTGCGCGGCGTGTGGCAGGTATCGCAGTGCCCGGGGCCGTTGACCAGATAGGCGCCGCGGTTCCATTGTTCGCTTTTGCTCGCATCGGGCTGGAAGCGGCCTTTATCCAGAAACAGCAGGTTCCAACCGAGCATGCTGAAGCGCAGGTTGAACGGGAAGGGCAGTTCGGTGGGGGTGTTTTTCTGCGCCACCGGTTTCACGCTCTGCATAAAGTAGGCGTAGAGCGCGTGGATATCCTCGTCGCTCAGTTTGGTATAAGAGGTGTAAGGCATTGCCGGGTAGAGATAGCTGCCGTCGGCGCGAACCCCTTCACGCACCGCGCGGGCAAACTGCTGCTCGCTGTAATCGCCAATGCCATCGGGGGCGGAAGGCGTGATGTTGGTGGAGTAAATCACCCCCATCGGCGAGCCGATGCCGTAACCGCCGGCAAAGGGCTTGCCGCCGCCCGGCTGGGTGTGGCACGCCTGGCAGTCGGCGGCCACCGCGAGCTGCTGCCCACGTGCGATCAACGCCGCGCCGTCATCGGCGGCGAACGCGCCGCCGCTCAGGCTCAGCAGCGTCAGGGCCAATCCAATCCGCTTCTTCATGATTTCACCGCCAGCGCTTGCGCGATGTCGTCGGCGGCCTTGATGCCCAGCGCCGCCATGGTCAGCGTGCTGTTGACCACGCTGGCGGAAGGAATGGCACCGCCGCCCGGCAGCCAGAGGTTGGCGTGGTCGTGAGTGCGGCAGTTGCCGTCGACCACCGAATCCCGCGGATCGCTGCCCATGATGGTGCCGCCCATGATGTGGTTGTTGGCGTTCAGGCTGGTGGTGATCTTGAATTCATCGGCATCGAACAACTTACCTATGTGTTCCAGCTGCTTATGCGCCGCTTCCGCGCCTTTGCGCACGTAATCGCCGACGTCGTAGTGAATATCCGGGCACGGCAGGCCGTGGGCGTCCTTGCGGGTGGCGCTCAGCGTCAGGCGGTTGTTCGGGTCTGGTAACGGTTCCAGGCTGATGGACAAATCGACCCCGTAGGCTGCGCGCCGGCGGATCTCTTCGTCCAATACTTTGCCGATCAGGCCCTGCTCCAGCGCTTTTTGCGTGGCGGGTACCACCTGATTGATGTTGTTCAGGATCATCTTGTTGGCGGAATAATCTTTGCGGAACTCGCCGTCGCGCGGGCCGACCAGGCAGCTGCTCTGCGCCGGCCCACGGCCGAGCCACAGCGGTTCTTTCGCCAGGAAGGTGCAGTGAAAACCGGAGTGATCCATCATGTTGCGGCCGACCTGATCGGAAGAGTTGGCGATGCCGTTGGGGTTTTGCTTATTGGCGGCGATCAGCAGCAGGCGCGGCGTTTCGATGCCGTTGCAGGCCAGCGCGAAGGCGTTGGCGGTAGCCTTGTGCGAGCGCTTTTGGTTGTCCAGCCAGTGTACGGCGGTGATGCGGTTCTGCGAGTCGGTATCGATTTTGTAGACCACCGATTCTGCCAGCACCACCGCGCCTTTCATCTCTGCGCGTTCGACATGATGGATGCCGTTGTACATGGCGCCGATCGGGCAAATCGGCTGGCAGTTGTTGTTGCCGCAGCAGGTCGGGCGGCCTTTCCACGGGCGAATGCTGCGCCCCTGTGGGATCGGCACCGAGCGGTAGCCATGCGGGTTGACCACCTCGGCGAAGCGGGTGTCGCCGTAGGCCCAGGGCACCATGTCCATCGGGTAAGGTTTGCTGCGCTCGACCGGCGACTGTTGCGCCGGGTCATTGGGGCCGGCGACGCCGATTTCCTCTTCCGCCCGGCAGTAGTAGGGTTCGAGATCGTTATACGATATAGGCCAGTCGCGGCCGACGCCGTACCGGGTTTTCATCTGGAAATCGCTCGGCAAGTGGCGCCAGCAGGAGGCCGCCCAGTGCCAGGTGGTGCCGCCGACGGTGCGCAGATAGCCTTGCTTGAAGCTGTTTGCGCTGGTGCCGCTCAGGGCCACATAGTTGTTTTCCGGGAAGTAGAGCGGGGCGGTGGCGTATTCCGATTGCGGATACAGCCCCTGGAAATCCGAACCGGCCCGGTTATCGAACGGCATGTTGCGCCAGTTCTCCACCGCCTGGGCGCGATCGATGCGCAGGCCGGCTTCCAGCACCAGCACGGAATAGCCCTGGCTGACCAGCTGATCGGCCATGATGCCGCCGACAATGCCGGAGCCGACGATCACGATATCGGCCGATGCGTCGCCATCGGCGGTAAATTCAGGTTTTTTCATCAGGGTAGTCTCAGCGTGCAGGTGTCATGTTCATTGGCGGCGTAGCAGTCCACCACAGCGGGCCGTTGCCGCAATAGGTCGGGACGATCAGCGCGTCGCTGGCGGGGCGGTACATCAACGCATCCTTGTAGGCGATCAACACCGCCTGTTGCCCGTGCCCGACGGTGCCGGTGTACCAGGTGCTGACGATGGTGGTGATCAGGTCTTGCAAACCGGCCTGTACCGCGAGCGTTTGCAGCTGCGCGGCGCTTTGCCCGGGCTGCAGCAGCGCGCTCAGCCGCTCAATGCGCGCGGAGAAATCCGCTGTGGCCTGGCTAAGCGCGCTGAAAATGCGCGCCGACATGCCCTGATCGATATCGCGGTGCTCGGTCAGTGTTTGGGACAAGGTAAAAAAGCGGGTGAAGATCAGCGGGTTGGCCGCTGCGGTTTGCTGTTCTGCCTGGGTCAGAAACGGGTAGCCGAGCAGGGAGGTGGCGATCAGGGTGGAGGCCAGGCCAATCAACACATCTCTTCTTCTGAAACCGGTTCCATTTTTGGATGGACTGACATCATCGTTGGGTAACGCAGTGCTCATAGTGAGTTTCTCGCAACTGGTGTTAAAGCCTGAGTAGGCGAAAAGTGGGCAGCCGTTGAGTACAAGGTAATGAAATGAAACGGCTTTGCGGTTATTGATTAACCACTAATTATTTTGTGTCTAATAATTTTTTCGGATATTAACGTGCTGGTAACTTCTCAACAACAAAATTAATGGCGGCGGCGGGGGAAATCGCACTTTAAGAATAAATTGCGGCGACCGGCCAGGGCTGAAGATGAAAAAACTCGCCATTCCCCGCTCCGGCTGGAACACCGCTGCGGATTGCTAAGGCTTTTGCCGCCATACATGCCAGAATAGACTAAAGCCGATACCGCCATTCTTACTGAGAAGATAACTATTACATTATGGATCGTTCCCGCTTATTGAAGTTCCTGCTGCCCTACCTGTGGCCGAAAGATAACCCCAAACTGCGTTGGTATCTGGTGGTGGCCTTTATTTTCATGGTGATCGCCAAGATCAGCACCACCCTGGTGCCGCTGGCTTACAAAGCGATGGTCGATGCGCTGAGCGGCGACACCGCCAAAATGCTGGCTATTCCGCTGGGGTTGATCGTCGCCTATGGCGTGGCGCGGGTGGGCGGCGCGCTGTTTGAAGAGCTGCGCAACGTGATGTTTATCCACGTCAGCCAAAACGCCACCCGGCTGCTGGGGCTGCGGGTGTTCAGGCAACTGCATGCGCTGAGCCTGCGCTTTCACCTGGAGCGGCAGACCGGCGGGCTGTCGTTGTCGATCGAGCGCGGCACCCAGGCGGTGGCCACCGTGCTGTCGCGGCTGCTGTTTTCTATCGTACCGATCCTGTTCGAACTGACCCTGGTTTCGGTAATCATGTGGCATATGCTGAACGGCTGGTTCGCGCTGGCGATCCTCGCCACGGTCTGCTGCTATATCCTGTTCACCGTGACGGCGGTCAGCTGGCGCACCCGTTTCCGGCGCGAGCTCAACAAGGCCAACGCCGACGCCAACAGCAAGTCCATCGACAGCCTGCTGAACTACGAAACGGTGAAATACTTCGGCAACGAGGAGTTCGAGGCCGAGCGGTTCAATATGTCACGCCGGCTGTATGAATACGCCGCCATCAAGAACCAATTCAGCTTTACCGCGCTGAACCTCGGCCAGACGGCGGTGATCTCGGTAGGCCTGATCGTCATGATGAGCATGGCGGCGCAGGGCATCGTGCAGGGGCGAATGAGCATCGGCGATTTTGTGCTGGTGAACGCTTATTTACTGCAGCTCTACCAGCCGCTGAACTTCTTCGGTTTTATTTACGCCGAAGTGCGGCAGGCGCTGATCGACATGGAAAACATGTTCGATCTGCTGCAGGAAGAGCAGGAGATTGTCGATAGCCCGAATGCGCAGGATCTGCGCCTCAGCCAGGGGGAGGTGCGTTTCGATGGGGTCAGCTTCGGTTACGATGCGCGCCGGCCGATCCTGAAGCAGGTGAGCTTCACCATCCCGGCGGGAAAAACCGTGGCGGTGGTGGGCGCTTCCGGCGTCGGCAAATCGACGCTTTCACGCCTGCTGTTTCGCTTCTATGACGTGAACGGCGGCGCGGTTTCCATCGACGGTCAGGACATTCGCCAACTGACCCAGGCCAGCCTGCGGCAGGCGATCGGCATCGTGCCGCAGGATACCGTGCTGTTTAACGATACGCTGCGCTACAACATCGGCTACGGCAAAACCGGCTCCAGCGACGAAGAGATAGAACGAGCGGCCCGGCTGGCGCATATCCATGAGTTTATCGTCAGCCTGCCCGACGGTTATGAAACCCGGGTGGGGGAGCGCGGCCTTAAGCTGTCCGGCGGCGAGAAGCAGCGGGTGGCGATCGCCCGCACCATCCTGAAAAACCCGGCGATTTTGGTGTTCGACGAAGCGACCAGCGCGCTGGATACCCAGACCGAACGCGAGATCCAGGGGCATCTGCGCGAGGTGAGCCGTAACCACACCACGCTGGTGATCGCCCATCGCCTGTCCACGGTGGTGGACGCCGACGAAATCATCGTGCTGGAAGCGGGGGAGATCGTCGAGCGCGGTCGCCACGACGAACTGCTGCAGCAAAACGGCCGCTACGCCGCAATGTGGCAAAACCAGTACAGCGAAGATCAATAGTCAAAGCAGCGTAAGGCGGCCAGGCGCCGCCTTACGCCTCATAGTTCACCGGTCAGGTATTGCGCCACGCCGTTGCCGAAGCTCCAATCCCCTTTCGCGTTGGTGACTATCGACACCATCAGATCGCCGCCTTCAATGCCGCAGCTTTCTTGCAACTCGCGACACAGCTCGGCGTAAAAACGCTGTTTCTGCTGCTCGCTGCGCGGGCTGGTGAACACCCTCACCACCACCAGGTTGCGGCTGCGGGTCAGATTCAGGCCGGTGTCTTCGATCACCATCTGATGAGCCTTGTTTTCATGAACAATCTGGTAGCGATCGCGCTCGGGCACCTCAAAGGCGTTCAGCACCGCGCGATGAGCGGCGTCGAGCAGGGTTTTCAGTTCCGCTGGGCTGCGGCCTTCGATAACGTCAAAAGTCAGTAGTGGCATTTTATAATCCTGTCAGTAGGTTAGCCGGCATCTGGCTGCCAGGGCGCTGTCGCCATACTAAGGCGATTTTTTGCGCTGAAGAAGCGCTATACTTGAACTCATTGTTTATAAAAATGAACAGTTGGCGATGAAAAACCCGAAGATTGAAACCCTGTGGACCCACCTGCACTGGCTTACGGTATTGGCGGAGCAGGGCAGCTTTACCCGCGCGGCGGAACGGCTGGAGGTCAGCAAGGCGGCGATGAGCCAAAAGATCAAAGAGATTGAAACCCTGGCCGGGGTGCCGCTGGTGCAGCGCACCACGCGCAGCGTCCGGCTGACCGAGGCGGGGCTGCGGCTGGTGGAGGAGCTGCGCCAGCCGTTTGCCCAAATCAAACAGAGCTTTTCCGGCGTCTGCGACTCGGCCGGGCCGCTGCGCGGGACGGTGCGGGTGACCGCGCCGGTGGCCTTTGCCCGCCAGCAGCTGGTGCCGCGCATCACCGGTTTCCTGCGCGCCAACCCGGAAGTGCGGGTGCAGTTGGAGGTGTCCGATCGGCTGGTGTCGTTAACCCGCGAGGGGTTCGATCTGGCGATCCGCCACAGCGACAGCCTGCCGGAAACTCACGTCGCCTGGCGGCTGTGCCCGACGCAGACGCTGGCGGTGGCTTCCGCAGACTATATCGCCGCGCACGGCATGCCGGCTTCCCCCGCAGAGCTCGAACGCCATCAGTGCCTGTACTATCCGCGCGGCGGCGAACAGCCGGGCTGGCGCTTTGTCGCCAGGGAGGCCGCAGCAGGCGGCGAGATGCGGGTGCCGGTCAGCGGCCCCTTCGCGACCAATAACAGCGAGTCGATACGCGATGCCGCTCTGGAAGGGCTGGGCATTGCCTTGCTGCCCGATTTCAGCGCCCGGCGGGCCCTGGCGGGCGGCCAACTGATCGAGGTATTGCCGGCATGGCGCCCGATTGGCGCCTTTGCCGACGCGCTTTACGTGGTGCGCCCTTATGCGCCGCAGGTGTCGCGCACGGTGGCGGCATTCGGCAGCTATCTGCGCGGCGCCTTCGCCGAGGGTTTTTCCGCCGGCTGAGCGGCGTTTAAAATCCGCGTCACATAGTCGCAGGCGAGGCGGCAATCCTGCTGCAAATCCGTTTCATTGCCGGCCAGGCTGCCGCGCAGCCACAGGCCGTCGATCATCGCCGCCAGCCCGCGAGCGGCCTCGCGCGCCTGCTGCTGCGGCAGCGCACGGCGAAACTGGCTGCAAATATTGGAGTAAAGCCGCCGATCGTTGGCGCGCTGCAGGCGGCGCAGCGCCGGCTGATGCATGCTGGCGGCCCAGAAATCGAGCCAGGCGCGCATGGACACCGCATTGGTCTGGCTGGGGTGAAAGTTGCCCTGAATAATGGCGAACAGCTGTGACTGGCTGTCGCCCGCCGCCCGCGCGCGGCATTCGGCCACCGCATCGCGCAGATCGCGCAGGATCTTGCGCATGGTGGCGTTGAGCAAGCCGTCTTTATCGCCAAAATAGTGGCTGACGATGCCGGTCGACAGCCCGGCTTCTTTCGCGACCTGCGACAGGGTGACGCCGGCCAGGCCAACGACGTTAATCGTCTCGAAGGCGGCGTTAATCAGCTGCTCTTTACGCTGCTCCGGAATATCTTTGCGGTACATTTTTTCCCCGATTGATAAGCAAATCACAGTTTGAATTTGATTGATTGAACGGTCAATCAATACGCTATATGCTGCAAAAATGTCAAATAAATGGCGATACGATGTTAACCGAAGGTTGCATTTAAATCGTCTCTCCTTTGCGCCATGGAACCTGCCAATGACAGTAAACAATCCCTCATCGCCCGGTGAAGAGCCCATCAGGCTCAATGCGCCGGTGTTTTTCAGCTCGGCGGCGGTGATCCTGCTGCTGGGCGTCTTGATCGTGCTATTCCCCGCCGGCAGCAAGCAGTGGCTGAACGGCGCCCAACGCTGGGTGGCCGACGTGTTCGGCTGGTACTACATGCTGCTGATGATCGCCTGCATGGCGTTTGTCTTCTGGCTGGCGTTGTCGCGCTTTGGCCATATCCGGCTTGGGCCGGATGACGAAAAACCGCAGTTCAGCTATCCCTCCTGGGTGGCGATGCTGTTTTCCTCCGGTATCGGCATTGCGCTGGTTTACTACGGCGCCTACGAGCCGCTCGATCACTTCCTGTCGCCGCCGGAAGGCGCCGGCGGCAGCGTGCAGGCGGCGCGCCAGGCGATGGCGCTCACCTTCCTGCACTGGGGGCTGCACGGCTGGGCGCTGTATGCGCTGATCGCCACCGCGCTGGCCTACTTCGCTTACTGCCGCGGCCTGCCGCTGGCGCTGCGTTCGGCGCTGTATCCGATCTTCGGCGAGCGTACCCACGGTTGCGTCGGCCATCTGGTGGACAGCTTCGGTATTTTGGTCACGGTGATCTCCATGGTGACCAACCTGGGGATCGGCGCGTTGTTGGTCAACTCCGGGCTGTTTTACCTGTTCGAAATTCCGCAGAGCACCAGCGTGCTGCTGGCGCTGATTGTGGTGATGATGGCGGTGGCGACGCTGGCGGCGGTAACCGGCGTGGAAAAAGGCATCGCGATGCTGTCCAATATCAACGTCGGCTTCCTGTGCCTGCTGCTGCTGTTCGTCTTTTTGGCCGGGCCGACGCTGAATCTGGTCAACGGCATGCTGCAAAACGTGGGGGACTACCTGACCTCTATCGTCAGCCGCAGCTTCGACATGTACCTGTACGGCAAGGCGCGCCAATGGCAGGGCGCCTGGACGCTGTTCTACTGGGCGTGGTGGGTGGCGTGGGCGCCGTTCGTCGGCCTGTTTATCGCGCGTATTTCGAAGGGGCGCACCATTCGCGAACTGATCTTCGGCGTGTTATTGATCCCGTTGGGGTTCACCCTGGCGTGGTTATCCATCTTCGGCAATACCGCCATCAGCCTGGTGCTGGAGGGCGGGCAGGCGATCCTCGGCCAGGTCGCGGTGGCCGATCCGCCGATGGCGGTGTTCAAACTGTTCGAGTATTTACCCTACACGCAAATCACGGCCGGCTTTACCGTGGTGATCAGCTTTGTGCTGTTCCTGACCCCGGTCGACTCCGGCACCCTGATGATAGCCAACCTTTCGTGCCAGGGCGGCTCCGCCCAGGACGATGCGCCGGCCTGGCTGCGCATTTTCTGGGCGGCGGTGACCACCATGGTCTGCATCGGGCTGCTGTATGCGGGCAGCTTCAGCGCAATGCAGACCGCCGTGGTGCTGTGTGGCCTGCCGTTCTCCGCGGTGATCCTGCTGTATATGGTCAGCTTGCATAAGGACCTGCACCGTTACGCCATGCGCCCGGCGACTTCCTGAAGCAGGCTATTCGCCTTCGCGTGGCCGGTGGTGCACATATTCTATGGTGGTGCCGTCCGGCAGGCGGGCATTGAAACAGGCGCCGGTGGGCACCTCCACCGGGCCAAAAAATATCTCGGCGCCGGCCGCGAGCAGGCGCTGATGGTAAGGATAGATATCATCCACCAGCAGCGTGCCGACGGTGCTGCGGAAAGGGCGCAGGCTGTCTTCCGCGCCTTCCAGGATCAGGAATGGCCCAACGGCCGCCAGCACCAGCCGGTGCTCAGGAAAATCGAAGCGCATGTCCATTTGCACCCCCTGCAGCTTTTCGTAGAAGGCGATGGCGCTATCGATCTCGCCTTCGCCGACGTAAACCCGAATCAGTACTCGCGGCTCTCGCCGTTGTGAAGAGTCGGCCTGTTTGCGCCAGAGGCCGGCCTCGGTCAGTTTTGCCGTCATCGGTTTTCTCCCCATCAGGTGCATCAGCTGCCCATCATGCGCCATTTTTATCCCGGCATTAGATCGAATTGGCATGAGTTAGCAGCGCCGGCGATAAAATGCCCCGGCGGAGAGGGCGTTACGCCTGCGGCCGGTGGAACTCCGGCAGCACCCACTGGCCGATTTCCATCAGGGTTTCATTCAGCGGCCGCTGGTTGCGGCGAAAATGCAGGCCGATGTGGTTCACCCCGGCTTCCTGCATGGCGTTCAGCTCCTGAATTAGCCCGTTGCGCCCGGTTTTGATGCCAAAGCGGTGGCGCTGGACCGGCGCATTGGCGTCCTCGCTGAGATCGAGGTGAATAAAGCTGACGTAGGCTTTGTCGCCGGCCACCTGTCGCCACAGCTTGACGCGCGAAACGTGGTCCGCCGGCGTGCCGGGGTATGACAGCCAGCCGTCCATATTTTTGCCGACCCACTCTGGCGTTTGCTGCGCCAACCCGGCGACCAACAGCGGTGGCGGCGGGTTAGCCGGCAGCATGCGCAGGCCGGGCTGCAGCCCGGTATCGGCTTCACCCTTCAAAATGCCGACGCTGCTGCGGAACGTTTCACCCCGCGTGGCGTAGTCCTGGCCAAATAGCGGATATTCCACCGGCCGATCGCCGCTGGCGACGCCGAGCAGCAGACGATCGCCGCTCAGCGTTTGCAGCGTGGCGGCCGCTTTGCGTACCAGCCAGGGCTGGCGCAGCGGCAGAACCACCGCCGCCGTTCCCAGCAGGATATTGCGGGTCAGGCTGGACAGATAGCCAAGATAGGTAAAGGTTTCAAATACCTGTGCAGCGTCGCCGAAGTCGGGATCGTACAGCGGCACGTCGCGCACCCAGGCGGCGCGAAAGCCGAGCTTATCCGCCAATGCGATCAGCGAAGCGTGTTCGGTCATGTCGGGCACGCCGAACGGGCGGCGATCGCGTTGCCGTTTCAGCTGGCCGCTGGTCGACCAATCATTGTCCAGCGGCAGTTCAACGCCGATGGACAGCGGCCCGCGGCTCAATTTTTCGATGTTCATGCTTCACTCCGGTTCGCGCATGTATTGCTGTGGTGAACGATGGCGTGAAGTTTTGCATGCGGGTTAATTGATATAAACCGCCATAATGGCAATAAATAATTGCTTTTGCGGCAATGGTTTTTGTGCGGTGGGGGGAGGTATTGCTGTGATTCGCATCACGCTCTGTACTTTTACCACAATTCAGCCGCGATAATGTAAAACCAGGGCCAGCCATCCCTCAATGGAGTTAGTTTGAAATTGGCTGTAAAAATAAATTAAGCATATTCAATAAATAAAAAAGATACCGGTAACACCGAGGCGGCATCGGCAAACATGATAATAATAAATATGCTTGAAGCTTTAATTGTTAATCTATTTATGATTTTTGCGTCGAGTTGCATTTCGATAGCCATAAAAGTGCTGGTGGTTTATTTATTTTTAAATATAAACAATATATTAATGGTATTTTCTGTAATATTTCCCGCATGAAATGTACCCGTCTCAGCAATAGTTCCCCCCTGCGTTGCCCAGGTTGACAGTGTGTTAACTTGCGATAAGTTTATATCGTTAACATGTTAATGGATTGGTTTCGATAAGGCGCAAGCCATATTGCTATTGGTTGGGTGTTTTCCGGGCTTGTGGAAATACCTATGGGTATTCATAAGTTAACCTATGGACAAATGACACTATGAATAAATCGTCAGGGCAGCGCCCGGTACTGAGCGAAGAAAACCGATTGCTGGTTATTCTGTTTTTTGTATTCGGCTGTGTGTTTGTCGATCGTTTAACCATTTCATTCTTGTTTCCGATGATCGCCGCCGATCTGAAGCTGAGCAATGTGCATCTGGGCACGCTATCGGCGGTGCTGGCGCTGACCTGGGCGCTGTCGGGCGCCGGCCTGGGGGCGATTGCCGATCGCTTTAATATCCGCAAGCCGATGCTGATTATCTCGATCCTGGTGTTTTCTCTGTTCTCTGCGCTGTCGGGCCTGGTTAGCGGTTTCGCCATGCTGCTGATATTCCGCGCCCTGATGGGGATCGCCGAAGGCCCGGTATTGCCGATTGCGCAGTCGCTGATGGTGGAGAAATCCCAGCCGCAGCGGCGCGGTTTCAATATGGGGTTGATCCAGGGCGCTGCGCCGGGGTTATTGGGCGGGATTATCGCGCCGCCATTAATTATTTATCTGGCCCAGAAATGGGGCTGGAGCACGGCGTTTCATCTGACCGCCGTGCCGGGCATTATTTTGGCCTGGCTGATCTATAAATATGTGAATGGCAAAAAGGATCCGGCTTTCGTCGCGGCGCCCGCGGAGCATAAAAAGGCGGAAAAAGGCGCTTACGGTGAAATGTTCAAAATTAAAAACGTGGTGCTGTGCATTCTGATCTCCTGCGTTTTTGTGACCTGGTTTATGGTCATCATTACCTTTGCCCCTAATTTCCTGGTGAGCACGCGTGGTTTCAGCGAAGGTTCTATGGGCATCATCATGAGCGCCATCGGCGCGGCCTGGGTGTTCTGGGGCGTGGCGGTGCCGGCAATATCCGATCGTCTCGGCCGCAAACCGACGCTGATTTTCTTCTCGCTGCTGGCGATTTGCTGCCCGCTGTTCCTGAGCTATATCGATAACCTGTGGCTGCTGGGCGGGCTGGTGTTTCTGTCGTATACCGGCCTCGGCTGCTTCACCCTGTTTATGGCCACCATCCCTTCCGAAACGGTTTCTCCCGCCCGCATCGCCACCGCGCTGGGGCTGGTGATGGGCATTGGCGAAGTGATCGGCGGTTGCCTGGCGCCCTTTATGGCTGGGTTGATCGCCGATCGCTATGGCCTGGTCAGCGTGATGTGGCTGGCGGCTATCGGCGCCGCCTGCGCCGGGATACTGAGCTGTTTCCTCGATGAAACGGCGCCTGCGGTGGTGAGCCGCAAAGCGTTGAAGATTGAAGGCGTCACCGATATCTGACGCGTTTTCCCTACTTAATCAAGGAGAGTGACTATGTCTGCCGAACAATCCGTCTTGAACCCGAATGCAGAGCCAGACTGGAAAAACTATGATGATTTTGCCCGCGGCATCGACACCAATCGGCTGCCCGCAACGCACGACTGGCGGGGAAAAACGTTGCAAATCGCCTTCGAAGACGGCACTGAGATGACGCTGCGTTTCAGCGCAGACCGGCCGCAGCTGCAGTGGGCCTGGCAAGGGGAGAGTGGGGAGGAGGTTTACGAGGAGGTGCGTACCTCGCCTGCCCACTATTTTTTCAACGTGCCGTTGCAGACCCCCGGCCACGAATGCCTGACGCTGGTGCTCAACAGCGTGAGCGGCAGGGTGTTGGCGGTGCGCAGCACGCTGCTGCCGGAGCAGCGGGTGGCGAACGGTTCACGCCTGGGGCAGAAATTCAGCGTCGGGCAACTGGCGGGCGTAACGCCAGGCGGCGTGGCGCCGCACCTGACGCGCGAGCTGTTGGGCTACCGGACGCTGAACATTTACAGCCCTAACCATTATTACGAGCACTTTTACGTCAATACCGAGCGCTATGCCTGGCAAAACCTGCGCGGCGAGCAGTTTGGCCACGGCGATATGGATTACGCCACCTACTATAAATTTGCAGACGACATGTATCTGTTCACCTTCCGGGAAAAGATCATTCCGGTGTGTTCGGTGTTCTTTTTTGACTTTACCCTCGGGCGCTGTACCGGGATATTCCTTGGGTTGGATGCGGCTGGCCAGGTCATGGTGTCGCCGGCCGGCGCCTTCATCCACAAAATGAGTTACAACCAATATCCCGACGGAGTGCAGCCGCTGTAATCAGCGGGGAGCCACCAGCGATCCGGCGCCGATCTCCGCAATGGTTTTCGCGCCGGTGAGCGTCATGGCGACGCGCATTTCCTTATCGATCAGATCCAGCAGGTTGCTGACGCCGGCGCCGCCGGCCGCGGCCAGCGCATAGACGAAGGCGCGCCCCAGCAGCACGCTGTCGGCGCCCAACGCGAGCATGCGCACTACGTCCAGGCCGCTGCGAATGCCGGAGTCGGCCAGCAGCGTAATATCCCCTTTCACCGCATCGGCGATCGCCGGCAGGGCGCGGGCGGTCGACAGTACGCCGTCCAACTGGCGGCCACCGTGGTTGGAAACGATGATGCCGTCGGCGCCGAAGCGTACGGCATCTTTGGCGTCTTCCGCATCCAGAATCCCTTTGATGATCATCGGCCCCTCCCAGAATTCACGGATCCATTCCAAGTCTTTCCAGGAAATAGAGGGATCGAAGTTGGCGCCCAGCCAGCCGATATAATCCTCCAGGCTGGTGGGTTTGCCGCGGTAGGCCGAGACGTTGCCCAGATCGTGCGGCTTGCCGAGCAGCCCCACGTCCCAGGCCCACCGCGGATGGGTAAATGCCTGCAGCATGCGGCGCAGGGCGGCGTTGGGGCCGCTCATGCCGGAATGGGCGTCACGGTAACGCGCGCCCGGCACCGGCATATCGACGGTAAACACCAGCGTTTTCACCCCGGCGGCCCGGGCGCGCTCCAGCGCGTTGCGCATAAAGCCGCGATCCTTGAGCACGTAGAGCTGGAACCACATCGGCCGGTCGATCGCCGGCGCCACTTCCTCTATCGGGCAGACCGAGACGGTGGAAAGGGTAAAGGGGATGCCTTTTTGCGCGGCTGCGCGCGCGGCCTGCACTTCGCCGCGGCGGGCGTACATGCCGGTCAGCCCGACCGGCCCCAGCGCCACCGGCATCGCCAGCTTTTCGCCGAACAGGGTGGTTTCCAGGCTGAGCTCGGACATGTTGCGCAGCACGCGCTGGCGCAGCGCGATATCGGCCAGGTCTGCGGTATTGCGCTGCAGCGTGTGTTCCGCGTAGGCTCCGCCGTCAATGTAGTGGAACAGGAAAGGCGGGAGTTTCGCCTGCGCAGCGGCCCGGTAATCGGTTGAGGCGGAGATGATCATATTTTAGCTCTCTCTATAACTGTCGCCGGTAATTGAGGCGCAGCAAGCGCCGATACCTAGTATAAATGTAGCGAAAAAGTTAAAAGTAAGAGGCTATTCTAGGCTCAACGGGCCGTGCGGCGCCATGGCAGACAGGCGGTTAATTAGGTGAAAACGGGCGATGGATTATTTCCGAAAATGACCTAATGCTACCGAGGTGCGGCGATAATAAGGCGCCCCGCCTCAGAAATAATGGCTGATATTTTGGTACGCACTAATGATATGTTCGATCAGCAAGCGGGTTTTTAACGGCAAATTGCGGGTATAAGGGTAGACCGCATAAATGCCTAATACCTTGCCGCAGTGGCCGGCCAGAATTTCCACCAGCTTTCCGTCTTGCAAGTCCTCATACACCATGCAGCGCGGCACCATGGCGATGCCATAGCCGCCAATCACCGCTTTACGGATCGCGCGCGCGTTATTGGCCGACAGGTTGCCATTCACCTGCAGCTCATGGATCTCGCTGCCGCCGGGCTGTTTCATCAGCCAGTTGGCGGTGCCGCTTTCCTGATAGGTGTAGGTCAGGCAGTTATGCTCGAGCAGCTCGCCGGCGGAGCGCGGTTCCGGGTGATGTTCAAGATAACCGGGCGAACAGACGATAACCCAGCGAGAGTCCAGAATCGGCCGGGCGATCAGGCTGGAGTCGGGCAGGGTGCCGGTGCGGATCGCCAGATCGACGCCTTCGTCCACCAGATCGACAAAGCGATTTTCCAGGCGCATTTCCACCTTCAGGTTGGGATGCCGCGCGCAAAATTCCGCGACGCTCTCGCTCAGCAACAGTTCGCCGGAAATGGTCGGCACCGACATGCGTATGGTGCCGGTCAGTTCCTCGCTCTTTTCACTGACGGCGTACAGGGCGTCTTGAATTTTGGCGCTGATGTCCTTGGCCTGCTGATAGAGCGCCCGGCCGCTTTCCGTGAGCGTCAGGCTGCGGGTGGTGCGATACAGCAGGCGCGCGCCGAGGGATTTTTCCAGGCGCCCGATGCGTTTGCTGACCACCGAACTGGTGACGCCGGCGGTTTCGGCGGCTTTGCTGAATGAGCCACAGTCGACGATCAGGGCAAACAGAATCAGGTCATTGGCATATTCATGTGTGGCTAGCATGGGCATCCTGTCATCGCAGCGGCGGTTGGCTTCATCAGTGTATGTCCGGCGGGCCAGGAAGCAATCTTTTCATCCTCGATGATCGCGGGCGCCCCTGGTCAGACCAGATCTTTTCTTATTTAATCTGCGTATATTTAAGAATAATCCTTTTAATTTATTGCTGTCACACCGTGAGTTTTGTTTTTTTTTCTTACTTTTTACCGTAATTTTAAAAGAATAGTCCTGCATATAATCATAATGGAATTAAGTAACGTGACGGCTGAACGTAAATAATTGTATTGATCTGTATGTTTGCGCGGGCTATCATTTTTTCGAGGCGTCCTCATTGTCATTGTATTACCACCGTATTTTTTATTTTACAGCATTGCTTCATGCCTGGGGCGTGGCGCAATATGCGGTGTTTTTTTAATTTTAATATATATAAGGATATAGTAATGAAAAAGATCAACCTTTCTGAAGCAGAAAACATCATTGGCGGGACTTTCGTTTGCACTAAAGATTTCGAGTGGGTGGGGAGTGGCAGCAGCAAAACCTGCAACCTGGTAACGACCTGTGCAGACAAGTTCGGCGGCGTTAAGAAAACCTACCGCCCGGCGCCGACGGCCAGCTGCCCGGCGACCCCGACCACGCCTAACTGATCCGCGTTGAGCGATCGCAGCTAGGCTAGCTGTTATCTGGCGGGGCGGTTTTTCCGCCCCGCTTTCTTATTCGGTGGGAGCCGGCCAAAAAATTTATCGGTATTGTTGTCCCTCACGATACTCAACCCCAGGAAATAACGTTCATCCCGGCGGGGGTGCGTTATTCCGTTCGCAGGATGCGTACCTCATGTATAAACGCCCCTTATTATTCATTGGCTATACCCTGATTGTTATTTTTGCTTCATCCTTGATGACGTCGGTTTATTTCCATAAATACGTAATGACCGCACCGGCGGGCGAGAGCCTGAGGTTCATTACGGCGGAACAAGCAGAGAACAGCCCGTTAAAAGATATCAACGCCATTGTCGAGGTATTCTCCTATGCCTGCCATTATTGCGAGGTGAACGAGGGAAACATCGCCGAACTGGAAAAGAATCTGCCGGTCGGCACCCGCCTGATCCGCCTGCACCTCAATGATGCCGAACAATCCGGCATGGCGGCGTTTGCACCGCTGTTCGCCACCCTAACGGTGATGGGCATCGAAGCGCGGCATCGCCCGGCGGCCTATCAGGCAATTATCAAAGACAAGATTGATCTGGCGGATAAGGCGCAGCTGGCCCGTTGGCTGCAGGCGAACGGCATCGACGAGGCCGAATACGCGAAAGCCAAGGACTCTGAACAGGTTAGCGCCATGCTGGGCTATATGACGGCGGTGAGCAGCTATTACCAGATCAATGCTACCCCCAGCTTTATTGTCAACCGCAAGTGGCTGGCGACGCAGGATCGCGATTTCCCGGCCTTCAGCAAGCAGCTGCTGTCCCTGTTGCAACACGATAAGCCGCTGGAGCCATGATGCGCTTCTTTTCCGTCTGGGTGTATATGACGTGGAACAATGCCCTGGCCGACATGGCCCGCTATGCCGCGGCCCTGGCCGGCTTCAGGGGCCGGCTGGCGGGCATCGCGCTGCGGCGCATGGATTACCGCCGCTACCTGAGGCTGCGCCGGCAACTGCATCGCCTTTCGCTGTTGCCGCGCGGCCGGCGTTACCGCAGCGCAGTCGCCGCGGCAAACTACCGCAGTTTGCTGGGGAACGCGGATGCGCTGAATTTTTCCTGGCTGATGCAACGGCGGCGGTTGCTGGATTTTTCCGCGGTATACGCGAAAAACCCGGTGCTTTTGGGCCAGCTGGCGCGCTGTTCCGCACGACTGAATCAGGTGGTGGAGCCGCTGCATCGCTCCGGGGCGCCGGTGATACTGGCGCCGATGCATACGGTTTCCGACGTGCTGGCCGCGCTGGTTGGCGCCGGAGCCTACCCGGGGCTGGCCACGGTGGTTGTTTCGGGCGATGTGCAGGAACATCTGCGCCAGGCGCCCGAATGGCAGGCGCGGCTCGAACTCTGCTCCATTCACGACGATCAGCGGCTGATTGCCGGCCAGCTGACGCAGGCGATGCTGGCGGCGGCGGACCACCGGCGCAACATCATACTGTTCCCGGACATCACGCCGGATTACACCCTGAACAGCAATAAGGATCCTTCGGCCAAGCTGGCCTGCCGGCTGTTCGACCGCCCGGCGCACCTGCACAGCGGCATCGCACGCCTGTCACGCGCGCTGCGCGCCCAGGTGGTGTTTTACGCCCTCTATTATGACGATGGAATCCACATTCAGATCGAGGCGCCCGTCGCGGCGGAAAATATCCGGCGCGCCCTGCCGGAGGTGGTTGAGAGGACGATGGTTCGGCATGCGGATGACTGGCTGTTATGGCATTCGCATTCATTGTTTTTTATTAATGAATAAGTCAGGGATGCAAAAGTAAAACATGGAGCACATTATTCCTACGCCGGTTTTTCAGGGCGAAACCAACGAGTGCGGATTGGCCTGCATCGCCATGCTGGCGGAAACCCAGGGGATCGACGCCCCTTTGGCGGCGTTGCGCGATCGTTTTCCGGCCTCGCAGCACGGCACTTCGCTGGCGACGCTGTGCGCCATACTGGCTGAGCTGGCGCTGCCGGCCTATCCGGTCGCCTTTGAGCATCAGGATCTGGCGGCGCTGCCCTTGCCGGCGATTTTGCACTATGGCGCCGGCCACTACGTTCTGCTGGCTTATCGCAAAGGGGGCTACGTCTGCGTCATGAACCCGGCGCTCGGCCAGCAGCTGTTGCCCATCGGTGCATTAAAGGCGGAAATCAGCGGTTATGCCCTGGTATTGGATCGCGAGAGCGCGCCGGCATCCGCGGCGGCAGGGAGGAGAGAACGCCGCCGCGGATCCGCCTGCCTGAGCCTGCAAGACACCGCCGCCCTCAGCGGCATTTATCGCCTGGCGGCCATGACCTTCGTTATCTCGCTGACGTTATTCATCATGCCGGTGATGGTGGGCAGCGCAATTAATCAGGTGTTTTCGACGGCGGGCGAGGTGGGGTTCCCTTACTTCTATTACCTGCTGGCATTTGTGGTCTCGACCGCTCTGGCGCTGGGCGCCCGCGTGGTTACCGAACGTTTTATCAAGAGTTTCGTGCTGCTGCACAGCGCCGCCGGCTTTTCTCGCCTGCTCGATAATTCGCTGAATTTCTTCAATAAGCGCGCGCCGGGAGAGATTTTCAGCCGTTTCACCAGCTGGCAAATGGCGGCGGGACAAAAGATCGAGCTGGATAACAGCCTGCGCACCGACTGGATTATCGGCGCGATAGCGCTGGCGGCGATGTGTTTTCTGAGCCCGATGTTGGCGCTGGTGCCGGTGATCGGCATGTTGCTGATGGGCGCGGTCAGCGTATGGGCCATCTACCGGGATCGCTATTACACCCAACAGCTGCAGGTGAAAGGCGCCGCGCAAAACGATTTTATCCTGGAAACCATTCAGGGATTCGCCACCATCAAATCAGCCGGGCTTAGCGGCCAGCGCCAACAGGGGTTCGCCGCCCATGCGCTCTCGCTGTTCAGTTGCCTGCAGCGGCAAAAGGTCTATGAGCAGGTAAAGGGCAGCGTCTACCAACTGATCGCCAGCCTGGAAATGGTGTTTTTCATGCTGCTGGCGCTGCCGCTGTTGAGGAGCGGTGAGCTGAGCCTGGGGGCGTTCTTCGCCTACAGCTTTATCCGCGAAATTTTCACCTCTTACACCAGTAAGATCTTTTTTTCCGTCCTGCACAAAAACCAGCTGCACGTGATTGATGAACGCGCGCGGGATCTGTTTCCCGCCGCCTCGCCCGGCTCTCGGGTGAGCGGCCACCGGGCGACGGCGTTCAATACCCGGCTGTGCTACCGCGCAGTGGGCTTCGCCTACGATGCCGGCCAGCCGGTGTTGCGCGATTTGTCGCTGACCCTGGCGCGCGGGCAGTGCGTGGCGATTACCGGCGGATCCGGCGCCGGTAAGAGCACCCTGCTGAAGGTGATTGCCTGCCTGTTGCCGCCTCAGCAGGGCACCTTGACGCTGGACGGCGAGCCGATCGACGGCGGCGCGGCTCAGGCGCTGTTTTTCCTGCAAAGCCAGGAGGACATTTTGTTTAACGCCTCGGTGCTGCAGAACATTACGCTGTTTGCCCCGCCGGCGCCGGAACAGCAGGCGCGGGTAGAAAAGGTGCTGCAGAGCCTCGGCCTGGCCGAGGCGGTGGCCAGGCTGCCGGGCGGGGTGAATGCCCTGGTGCGTGAAAGCCACGCCGGCCTGTCATTGGGGCAGAGGCAGCGCCTGCTGCTGGCGCGCGCCATGTACAGCGGCTGCCCGGTGATGGTGCTGGATGAACCGACGGCAAATCTGGATGAGGACACCGCGGGCCAGGTGGTGGCGACGCTGCTGGCACACTGTCGGGAGCAGCGCAAAACGCTGATTACCGTGACGCATAATCAACGTCTGCTGCCGCTGTTTGACCGGGTTCTGCACCTGGCGGAAGGCCGGCTCGAGGCCGCCGGTTTTCCCCGTGAAGCGGTAAGAAGCCATGCGGCGGTTGAGTGACATGGCGCGGAGAAAAAAGTGGGTTCTCTGGGGGCTGCCGTTGCTCATCCTGTTGTCGATCGCCGCAGGTCTGGCATGGCTGAACCCGCCGGTGGCGGCGGTTCCTGCTGACGCGGTGCGGATCGGCCGCGGCGACATCGAGAAAAACGTGCTGGCCACCGGCATTCTGAAGCCGGCTCTGCAGGTCAACGTTGGTGCGCAGGTGAATGGGCAACTGAAAAAACTGTATGTCAAACAGGGGGATCGGGTTAAACAGGGGCAGCTGCTGGCGGAAATCGACCCGACCTTGCAGAACAACGAGCTGCGTAAATCCCAGGCTGAGTTGCAGAGCGCGCAGGCGCAGAAGCTGATGAGCCAGGCATTGTTGGCGCAGTATCAGCTGGAGCTGGCGCGCCAGACGGCGATGCGGCGGGACGGCGCCGGCGTGCAGAGCGATCTGGAAAAGGCCCGGGCGCAGCGCGATGCGCAGCTGGCTCAGCTGCAGGTGAACCAGGCGCAGATCGTGCAGGCGGAAATGGCGCTGGAAACCGCCAGAGCCAACCTGGCCTACACCCGCATAGTCGCGCCAATCGACGGAGAGGTGTTGGGCATCGTCACCCAGGAAGGGCAGACCATCGTTTCTTCGCAGACTGCGCCGACCATCCTGGTGCTGGCCAACGTGGATACCATGATGGTGCATACCCGGATATCGGAAACCGACATTCTCAAAGTGCGGGCCGGGCAACCGCTGTGGTTTTATGCCGCCGCCGATCCCAGGCGCCGCTATGACGGCGTGATGGGTGCTATTCAGCAAGCGCCGTCCGAGGCGCTGGAGGCCGATCCGCTCAACCGCAACCTGAGCCAACAGTCGGCGGCGGTGTATTACAACGGCGTTTTCGCCGTGGCTAACGGCGAACGCCGGTTACGCACCTCGATGACGGCGCAGGTGTTCATCATCACCGATCGGGCGGCGGGCGTGGTGCGGGTGCCGATGGCCGCGCTCGGCGCGCCGCAGGGCGAAAATCACTATCAGGTGCAGGTGCGCCAGGGGGATCAGCGGCTAGCGCGCCGGGTGCGCATCGGCATCAGCGATCGCCGTTATGCCGAGGTGCTGGCGGGGCTGGAGGAAGGTGAATGGGTCGTGCTGGAACAGCGGGACGAGGCGGAGGAAGATCATGACCGTTAATGTTGCGCCGGTGATTAGCCTGGAAAATGTGTCTCGCGATTTCGATGCCGGTGAGCAACAGGTGCGGATCTTGAAGCGGATCTCGCTGCGCATTCAGCCGGGCGAGATGGTGGCGATCGTCGGCGCGTCCGGATCCGGCAAATCGACGTTAATGAACATCATCGGCTGCCTGGATAAACCCTCTCAGGGCGAGGTGCGCATCAATGAGGTGGCCGTCCGGCAGGCGGACGGCGATCGGTTGGCGCAGTTGCGCAGCCGCCACATCGGTTTTATTTTTCAGCGCTATCACCTGATGCCGTACCTGACGGCCAGTGAAAATGTGGCGATCCCGGCGCTGTATACCGCCATGCCGGCCGCCGAGCGGCGGCTGCGCGCGCAGAGCCTGTTGGCGAGCCTGGGGTTGTCTCAGCGCGGCGGGCATCGCCCGGCCCAGCTTTCCGGCGGGCAGCAGCAGCGGGTCAGCATCGCCCGCGCGCTGATGAACGGCGCGGAGATCATTCTGGCGGATGAACCAACCGGCGCATTGGACAGCAGCAGCGGCCAGGAGCTGATGGGCATTCTGCATGGGCTGCACGCCGCCGGACATACTATCGTCATCGTCACGCACGATGCGCGGATTGCCGAGCAGGCGCAGCGGATCCTGGAGATCGACGACGGGCAGATCGTGGCCGATCGGCGTAATAATGCCCGCCCGCCATCGGTTAGCGGCCATCCGTTGAGCCTATCCGCTCCGCTGCAGCGGGCGGGCCTCTGGCCGGCGCTGCGGGAGGCGGTCCGCATGGCCTGGCGCGCGCTGCTTGGGCACCGGGTCCGGGCGCTATTGTCGATGCTGGGCATTATCATCGGCATTGCGGCGGTGGTTTCTTCGATTGCGATCGGGGAGGGGACGCGGCGAAATATCCTTAATGAAATCAGCCAGCTCGGCACCAGTACGCTGGAGATCCGCCCGGGGTTGGGGTGGGAAAAACCCCGTCCGGATTTTGAACGCTCGCTGAACCAGCAGGATGTTGCGCTGCTGGCGACGCTGCCCTACGTCGATAGCGTTTCGCCGGTGGCCAACGCCCAGGTGTTGGCGGTGCGGGACGGCAAACAGCTGCCGCTGCTGGTCATGGGCGTCGGCGACGGCTATTTCCGCACCCAGGGCATTCGCCTGATCGCCGGCAGCGCGTTTACCCGCCAGGATTTATATCAACGTGAGCCGGTGGTGATTATCGATACGCAACTCCGCCAGGCGCTGTTTCCTTCCCGGCAAGAACCGATCGGGGAAATCCTTCCGCTGGCGGGGGTGCCTTATCGGGTCATCGGCGTGGCGGCGCGCAGGGGGGCCAGCTATGCCGGCGCTCAGCCGCTGGCCTGGCTGCCCTACACCTCCCTGACCGGCCGTATCGCCGGTGATACGCCGCTGGAATCGATCGTGATGCGGGTGAAAGAAGGGCAGCCGCTGGCCGGCGCCCGGCGGGAAGTGGAGCAGCGCCTGATGCTGGAGCACGGCAGGCGCGACTTCTTCACGCTGACCGACGACCAGATGATGCAAACCCTGCAGAAAGCCTCGGACTCCATGAGTTGGCTGATCACCGCCATCGCCGGCATTTCGCTGCTGGTGGGGGGGGTGGGCGTGATGAACATCATGCTGGTGTCGGTGACCGAACGCACCCATGAGATAGGCATTCGGCTGGCGGTGGGGGCCAGAGAACGGGACATTATGCGTCAGTTCTTGATTGAGGCGGTGGTCATCTGCAGCCTGGGCGGCGCCATCGGGATTGCCAGCTCCGCGCTGCTCGGGCTGGCGTTGGCCTGGTTGGCGCCGCAGGTCAGCATGGTGTTTACCTGGCCGCCGCTGCTGCTGTCCTGCGGTTTTTCGGCGCTGATCGGCCTGGGGTTCGGCTTCTTCCCGGCGCGCACTGCTGCGCGGCTGCAGCCGGTGGAGGCGTTGGCGCGCGAATGAACAAATTCGTTGTCTCGTTTTTGGTGTTGCTGCTCGGCGGATGCGCCGCTGGCGGTGAGCCTCAGCGCCAGCTATCGCTGCCGCAACAATGGCGCGTTGCAGAGCAGGATCGGGTAGCGCCGCTGAGCGGCGGCGCCTGGTGGGATAATTTTAACGATCCGCAGCTGTCGGCGCTGATCGGCCGCATGCTGGCAGGCAACCAGGATCTGGCGTTGGCTGGGCTGCAGTGGCGGCAGGCCCTGCTGGAGGCCGGGTTGGTGAACGGCAACCTGACTCCGGATATGGCCGCCAGCCTGAGCGGCAGCAACAGCGGGGCGTTGCGCGGCGGAGGGGGCGCGCAGGCGGCCTATCGGGCGAGCCTTGCCCTGAGCTACGAGCTGGATCTGTGGGGCAAGCTGGCGCGCGCCCGCGAACAGGCCGCATGGCTGGCCGACGCCAGCGAACTGGACCGGCAAAATACGGCGCTGGTGCTGATTGGCACCACTGCACGCTTATATTGGCAGATAGCCAACCTGAACCAGCAGTATCGCCGCCAACAGGCGGCAGTCAAGATAGCGCGGGATACGCTGCAGTTGGTGAAGGTGCGCCATACCGCCGGTGACGTCGGCAAATTTGAACTGCTGCAGGCCGGGCAAAGCCTGCTGGAACGGGAAAACCAGCAACAGGAGTTGCAGCAGCAGCGTGAAAGCGCGCGCAATTCGCTGGCGTTGTTGTTTGGGCAGTCGCCGTTTACGCGCCGCGAGGAGCGCCAGGCGCTGCCCATAGAAAGCGTTGCCATCATTCAGCGCCAACCGGTTGCGGTTATCGCTCAGCGGCCCGATGTTCAGGCGGCGGAGCGTCGGTTGCGGGCCGCTCTGGCGGGAGCCGAGGTGGCCCGGCTGAACTTTTACCCGACGTTAAGTCTGAATGCCACACTGGAGGCCGGCGGCCAGGCGTTTCGCCAATGGTTCGGCGACCCAGCGCGCGCGCTGGGGGGGACCCTGGCGCTGCCGTTTATCGAGTGGCGCAAGATGCGCCTGTCCAGCGAGAAGGCCCTGCTGCAGGCGCAGCAGGCGGAAATTCAGTTTCGCGATGCGGTCTACCGCGCTCTGGCGGACGTGGACAACGCCATGGAGCAGCGACTGGATGCGCAGCGGCAAATCGGCAATCAGCGGCGGCATCTGGCGATGAGCCGGCAAGGCGTTATTTTGGCGCAGAGCCAGTATCGGGCCGGCGCGGTGTCATTGCAGACGTTGCTGGATGCCCAGACTGCGTTGCTGTCCAGTGAGAATGCGTTGTCGGAACTGCAGTACCGCTACCTGAACGCCACCATGCAACTGTGGTTGGCGCTGGGAGGGGCTGTATCACAGGAACAAAGGGAAGGAATGAAGCATGGATAAGGGAATGGTGCCGCGACGGGTGGTGGTGACCGGCTATGGTGCGGTCACGGCGCTGGGCATGAATGCGCAACAAAACTGGCAGGCTATCATGGCGCACCGCTTAGCCTATCGCTATCAGGATAAATCGGCCGCGGGAATACGCTCGCGCTTTTTTGCGCTGATGGATGAGGAGCCGCCGATTGCCGGGCTTGCCCGCACAACCCTGCGCCGCTTGCCGCGCTTTGCCCGGCTGGCTTTGGCGGCGGCGACGGAGGCGGTCGATATGGCCTTTGCTTCCGCCTCGGCTGGGCCGGCCCATTTTTACCCTTCGCTGGAGTGCGGCGCCATTATCGGCAGCGGATGGGGCGGCCAGGATGAGATCATGGCAAATAATGCGGATTATTTGCATTCGGGGTTGGGCCGGCTGTTCGGGGCTTTTCATTCGATGCCCAATATTGCGACGGCGATCTGCAGCCAGCGTTGGTTGCTCCGCGGGTATCAGAGCTCGCCCGCCGGCGCCTGCGCGACCGGAAGCATCGCCATTGGCGAGGCGTTTGAGGTTATCCGCAGTGGCCGCGCGAGCATGATGTTGGCCGGCGCCGCTGAATCGCTGAGCGGCAACTGCGCCATTTGGAATATGGATGTCCTGCGCGTACTGAGCCATGAGCAGTTGGACATTACCAAAGCCAGCTGCCCGTTCAGCCGGAATCGCAACGGTTTTGTGCTGGCGGAAGGGGCGGCGGTGCTGTGTCTGGAGGAGCGAAACGCCGCCGTGGCGCGCGGCGCAGCGATATTGGGGGAGATAAAAGGCTACGGTAATTATTCGGATGCCTTCGATCTGACCGCGCCGGCGGACGACAAACAGGCCAAGGTGAAAACGCTGCGCCAGGCTTTGGCGCAGGCGGGGTTAGGCAGCCATGAAATCGATTATATCAATGCGCATGGCACTTCGACGCAGCTTAGCGATCTGAACGAAACCGAAACGATAAAATTGGCGCTGGGGGCGGATGCCTATCGCACCCCGCTTTCCAGCACCAAATCTTATACCGGCCACCTGATAGCGGCCTCCGGCAGTTTTGAATCGATCATTTGCCTGCAGGCTTTGCAGCAGCAGGTGATGCCGGGCACCTGCCATCTGCACGAGGCCGATCCCGCCTGTGATTTGGACTATATCAGCGAAGGGCACCGCCGCGGGCGCCTGAGGAACGTGATGAATGTCAGTTTTGGTTTTGGCGGGGCCAATGCGGCGCTGGTGTTCGGTAAAGGCGAAATGCATAACAATCTGGAGTCATGATGAAAAAGTACCACGTTTTGTATGAGGCCGTTTGCGCCATGCTGTCCGAGGCGAGGGAAGTGGAGCCGGCGTCGCTGTCGGCGGATATGCCTCTGCGGCAGCTGGGTCTGGACAGCCTGGATTATGTGGAGCTGATGCTGTTGGCGCAGCGGAGCTTCGGTATTTCACTCAAGGCTGAAATGTTTATTGAGCAGCCTGATTTGACGTTGGGGGAGCTGTGCCATTATATGGCCGCGCAATAACAGCCTGGCTGGCTCTTGCAGCGTTATTTCGGAGCCGGCCTTGTATTTCCTTGCCAGGTATCCGCACAGATAAATATAACGTTCAATTATTATCATCGCACTGAATATGGTCGAATGCCGATTCGGCATAATTAGGAATATTCTTTATTTGGTGGGCCAAATAGCCCATTACCGCATTCCCTCAATAGGCGGTTTCGTTAACCGAGTGAGCGCATTATCGGCTGAAAACATTAATGTTACTCAGCGACCTCGTTCTGCCGCAAATCCACTTTTCGCTGAAACAGGGATGCGTTTGCCCGTCTAATACCGTGCTGTTCAGCCAGATCAAATCCGCTATACTCCGCGCAGGATGCAGGAACCTATCCGTAAACCGGGGTGCGCTCCGGCTATCCATTGTGGTGATGTAAAAGGAAAATGACAGCCACATTTTTCTGATTAAAGTAATAGAGGTACCATGTCCAATCGTAAACACCTGACGCCTTCCGAAGTCGAAAGGTTGCTTGAGGTTACGCTGCAGGGGAAGAATCCGGAACGCGATTATTGTCTGATATATATGTGTTTTATTCATGGCTGTCGCGCCAGCGAAATCGGCGGATGGCGCCTTTCTGATATCGATCTGGAAGGGAGCAATATCTACGTTCATCGGCTGAAGAATGGCTTCTCAACCGTGCACCCTTTATACCTGCGTGAACGTCAGTGCCTGCGGCGCTGGTTGGAAAAACGCAGGCTGCATCGCGGTGCCGACGAGGAGTGGCTGTTTCTCTCCAATCGGGGAGGGCGTTTGTCTCGGCAGCGAATTTATTGCCTGATTCGTCATTACAGTAAAGCGGCTAAATTGGAGGTTAACGCCCACCCGCATATGCTGCGCCATGGCTGCGGATTCGCGCTGGCTGACCGTGGGATAGATACCCGTTTGATTCAGGATTACCTGGGGCACAAGAATATCCAGAACACGGTTATTTATACCGCCAGTAACGCGCAGCGCTTCAAGGAAATTTGGTAAACAAGATTTAAGTTAATATATTCAAGGAGTCACTTTGAACTAAACTGCAACATACTGTAAGGAGGCATAAAACCAATGTCAATATTCCTGTCAGCGCTTTCTTAGTTATTCGTGATTTTCGTTTAAAAACAACGATTTATTATTGACATGGGTTTGTTGTCGTTGATCGCTCCCTAAGTAAAATCCTGCCCTCTTCCGCTCCCCGATAAATCCATTGTTCGTTTTTGTGAATTTTCCAGCCTAAATTTGTAATTCCATGCCATTTATTTGGAATTTAATTCTGGATTCCTCTTGTTTTTTAGTTCTAAAAACCAAAGGAGTCACTTTAGTTCAAAATGAATCGTTTGGGAGAATAGGCCTAATGCAATCAATCATCCGGCTGAAAACATCTCTCGAGCGTTGAACTAAATAAAAGGAATGACATTAAGGTTATGTCGGAAATAAACCAATGCATATTTTGCATAATTTCAAAGGAAAGTAGGATGAAAAAGAATTTGCTGGCTGTAGCTGTATTGACTGCGTCTGCATTCACCACCTCTGCATTTGCCGCCGATGGCGCGCTGAATATTACGGGTTCCATTACCGATCAGTCCTGCACCGTCGATCCTGACTCCCAAAACAAGCAGGTTGCCCTGGGTAAAATTGCTAAAGATGCCTTTACCGCCTCTAAAACAGCCGGCGCCAAGGCATTCAACCTGGTGTTGAAAAACTGCCCGGCAACCGTGACCGGCGCCACCGTACGCTTTGACGGCACCCAGATCCAGGGCCAGTCCGGCCTGCTGGCATTGACCCAGGATGCAGGCAAAGAAGCAAAAGGTGTTGGCATACAGCTGCTGGACGATGCGAGCAACGTGCTTAACATCGGCAACGACTCCCGCGTATATAGCCTGGCGGAAAATAAAGACAACGTGCTGGGCTTTGTGGCGCGTTACTACGCCTACGACACCGTATCTGTCGGTAGCGCCAACTCCACGGCTAACTTCACCATCGTTTACCAGTAATACCGCGCTGCCGCGGCAGCTCGAGCGTTAGAACAATGAGCCAGAGAGGCTGTTCTCTGGCTCTTTATTCATCGGTAATGAGGTAGGAAGAGAATGAAAGCTGGTTATTTCACGCTGGCCGCGGCGCTGCTGGCAATATCTTTGGCATCGGCTCAGGCGGGGGTGGTGGTAGGCGGAACCCGCCTGATTTATGACGGGGCTAAAAAAGAGTCTGCGCTGAATATCAATAATCCGGATGCGGTACCTTATTTGATCCAATCCTGGGTCGATGCCCAAGAAGGGGATAGCGCCAAGGCACCCTTTATCATTACTCCGCCGCTATTTCGACTGGATGGCGGCCAAAATAATCTGCTGCGCGTAGTGCGGGCGGGTGGCAATTTGCCTGCGGACAGAGAATCGCTGTATTGGCTGAATGTGAAGGCCATCCCCTCGGTGGAAAAGAAAGACAATACGCTGCAAATCGCCATCAAGACCCGCATCAAGCTGATTTATCGCCCGCAGGGGCTCTCTGGCAACCTGGAGGAAGCGGTCGGCAAGTTGGCCTGGCGGCGCAGTGGCAATAGCCTGCAGGTCACCAACCCCTCTCCTTATTACCTCACCTTTTTTAATTTGAAGCTGAACGGTAGCGCCATTTCCGGCAGCACCATGGTGGCGCCGCAGTCTACCGCCAATTTCCCGTTGCCGGCGGCCGGCGGAGCCGGAGGGACCCTGAGTTGGCAAATCATTAACGACTACGGCGGTACCGGCCAGACCTTTACCGGCTCGTTATAAGAGATTGCCCACAATTTTTTGCTCTGAATGAATACGGAGCAAGGATACGGCCTGCCTGAAATTTTGCGCTGGCCGAACCAATCGGGACAGGGAGTTAAAAGGATGAATAACCCGAATTGTATTGTTCTGCGAACCAGGTCTTTTTTGGCATACCTGATATCTTGCCAGGCGGTCTTACTGCTTAATCCGCTCAACGTAGCCCACGCGCGGGATTACTTTAACCCGGCGCTGCTGGAAATTGACAACCCGGCGTTGCGTGGCGCGGATCTCTCGGTGTTTGAAGACAATGACAGCCAGGCGCCGGGAAGCTATCGGGTAGATCTTTATCTCAATGGTCAGCAGGTCGATAGCCTGGATGTCGAGTTCAGGCTTCAGCAGGATGCGGCCGGCAAGAAATCGCTGCAGCCCTGTTTTAGCGCCGAGAAACTGGCTGCGCTGGGCGTCAGGGTCGGCGCATTTCCGGCACTTGGCAACGGTGACAGCTGCGTCAATTTATCGCAGGCGATCCCTCAGGCATCGGCAACCTTCCTGTTCAGCCAGCTGCGGCTTAACCTCAGCATTCCGCAGGCTGCCTTGAATCTGAATGCGCGCGACTACGTTTCCCCAGACAAATGGGATTCTGGCGTGCCGGCGTTGTTGGTCAACTATAACTTCAGCGGCGCCAATAGCCAGGTGCGTGAGAACCAGGGGCAGGATAGCAATAACTACTATCTGAACCTGCGTTCGGGCGTTAACTGGGGCGCCTGGCGTTTGCGCAACTATTCCGTGTGGAACCAGTACAGCGGCGGGGCCTCTTCCTGGCGTTCGATCAATACCTATCTGCAGCGCGACGTGGTTGCGTTGCAAAGCCGCCTGACCCTGGGCGACAGCACGACATCCAGCGACGTATTCGACAGCGTGCAGTTTCGCGGCGGGCAGCTGGCGTCGGAAGACGAACTGTTGCCGGACAGCCTGAAAGGCTATTCCCCGGTGGTGCGCGGCATTGCGCGCACCAATGCGCAAATAGTCATACGCCAGAACGGTTATGTCATTTATCAGAGCTATGTCCCGCCCGGGGCGTTTGAGATTACCGATCTTTACCCCACCGGCGGCAGCGGCGACCTGAACGTGAGCGTTCGCGAGGCCGACGGCCAGGAGCAAAATTTTGTGGTGCCTTATGCCGTGGTGCCGGTCTTGCAGCGTGAAGGACGTTTTAAATACAGCCTGACCAGCGGGAAATACCGCTCTTATGGCGGCGGGGTGGATGAGCGCCCCTTTAGCCAGCTCACCGGGATCTACGGGTTACCCTGGGGAGCGACGCTCTACGGCGGCGTGCAGGCGGCCAGCAAGTATCAATCCCTGGCGTTGGGCTGGGGGCAAAACCTGGGGGCCATGGGCGCCTTGTCTGCCGATGTCACCCAGGCCTGGACCAAGACGCAAACCCAGCCTAAGGAACAGGGGCAGTCTTGGCGGCTGCGCTATGGCAAAAACTTCATTGAAACCGGCACCAACTTCAGCCTGGCCAGCTATCGCTACTCAACGCGGGGGTTCTACACCCTGCAAGAGGCGCTGGAAAGCTATGGCGGCAACCGCGCCATCTACAACGATCACAAGAAAAGCCGCGCCGAATTGACGTTAAGCCAAAACCTGGGAGCCGAAGGCGGCTCGCTGTCGCTCAGCCTGTTTAATGAGGACTATTGGAACGATAACCGCCGTTCCCAGTCTGCCAGCGTCAGTTACAACAACAGTTGGCAAAGTGTCAGCTACGGGCTGAACTACACCTTCAGCCAAAATGGCTACGACAGCAATGGCAACAGAGTCGCCGTTCGCGATCACATCGTGGCGTTCAACGTCAGCGTGCCCTTGGGCAGCCTGTTGCCGGGCGGCTACGCCACCTATGGCATGAATGCCAGCCGCAATGGCGCCACCAGCAATAACCTTGGCCTCAGCGGAACCGCACTGGAAGGCAATAACCTGAACTACAGCATTAGCCAGGGCTATACCGGAAGGGGCGTTGGCGCTAATGGCAATATTCAGGCCGACTATAAAGGTTCTCTCGCCGAGTTGAACTTGGGCTATGGCTACGATCGCCACCGCCAGCAGGTGAACTACGGCATTCAGGGGGGCGTTCTGGTTCATCAAAACGGCATCACGCTGTCGCAGCCGCTGGGCGATACGGTCGCGCTGGTACAGGCGCCGGGAGCGGCGGGGGTCAACGTGTTGAACCAGACCGGCGTGAGCACCGATTGGCGCGGCTATGCGGTCGTGCCTTACCTGACGCCCTATCGCCGCAATATCGTCGGGTTGGACGGCGATTCCTTTGCCGAAGATGTCGACATGACGATGAGCAGCCAGACGGTGATACCGACGCGCGGCGCGGTGGTACGCGCCAACTTCAATCCTAACGTCGGCCTGCGGGTATTAATGACGCTCTTGACGCGCGGCGGCAGCCCCGTGCCTTTCGGCGCAACGGTCAGCGCTGTTGGCGGAGCGTCCGAGAGCGCGGGCATTGTCGGCGACGGCGGGCAGGTGTACCTGGCCGGGATGGCCGAAAGCGGTCAACTGCAGGTGAAGTGGGGCAACGGCGCCGATCGGCAATGCCAGGTCAACTATCGACTGGCTAATCAGTCTGAAAGCGGCGGCATTCGGCTCGTCAACGAGCAGTGTTTATAAGGTGCGTGTGATGACAACAGGAAAAAAAATTCAGCATGCCGCGTTCGTCGGCGCTTTGCTGCTAACCGCCGCGTTGAGCGCGCAACAGGCGCAGGCCGCTTTTGGTCAGTGCAGGCCGACATCAGGCACCCATGGGTTCGCGTTCCGTTTTTCTCCCACGCTGACCAATCCGGCGCAGAACGTGACGGGCCTGGTGATAGAGAACGCCGGCGGCAATAACTGGAACCTGAGCGACACCTATGACGTGCGGTGCGAATGTTCCAACCGCACGGCTTCTTACGTCACCGCTAAATCGCTGTTACCGCAAGAGGTGCGCAAAGACGGCCGTTTAACCTATTACGCGTTGAATGAATATTTGGGGGTGGCCAGCGAGGTTTTCATCGCCGGCGACCGCAACCAGTTCATCCCTGCACCGTTTAGCAACGAATCGAATTGGAAGACCGAAATGCAGCCGAATGAAAGCTGCGCCAGCGCCCCTTATAGCAGCGGTGCCAGAGGGAAAATTCATCTGTATTTTCGCCGGCCGTTCGTTGGGGTGACCACTATTCCCAACACCCGGCTGGTGGAGACCTACATATCTGTCTCCAGCGGGGTGAACAGTACGATCCCGGTATCTGTGGTCTCGATGAGCGGAACGGTGACGGTGCCGCAAAGCTGCGAGATTAGCCCGCAAACGGTGGTGGTGGATTTCAACGACATTATGAAACCCGATTTTCAAACCAAGGGGGCGATGCCGCGTGGCTTCACGCCGCGTCAAAAAGAGCTGATTTTAGCCTGTCGCAACATTTCCGCCGGGGTCAAAGTCAGCCTGTCGTTCCGCGGCGAGGCGGACGCCAATATGCCTACGGCGCTGAAGACCAGCAATAGCAGCATTGGCGTGATGATTAACGACTTGTCCGGCAACCCCATCGCGCCGCAAAGCGGCAGGTTGCCGGTCGATTTCCAATACCCTACCCAAATCGGCCGAACGGGGATCAGCCTTTACCCTGTCAATACTACCGGCCAGGCGCCGACGGTGGGCACGTTCAATGCCACGGCGACCATTCAGGCGGAAATTGAATAAATGGATTTTTAAACGTTGCGGCCGTTTCGTCCGCAGCCCTCAAGAGTAAGGAGCGCGTTATGGTGAATAAAGTGAGCGGTATTGGCAGCAGGCTGGCGCTGGTTGGCATTTTTTTGCTGGCGATCCCAACCATGGTGGCGGCGGCAAAAATAGAGATTAAGGGCAATATTAAAGCGGCGCCTTGTGAGGTAGACGGGGCAAACAGCACGGTTAAGGTCAATTTGGGTGACAACATCTCCGCTTCTACGTTGGCCACTTCCGGTTCCGCCAGCGACTGGATTGATTTTCCACTAACCCTGAAAAATTGCCCGGCCACGACGACCGCCGCCATCGCCACCTTCAGCGGCACGACCGCCGATGAAAGCGCCACTCTTTATAAGAGCATCGGCAGCTCTCGCCGGGTACAGATTGAGCTGCAGAATAACAAAGGCGTTAACCTGGGCAACGGCAAAAGCATGACGCAACCCGTTAACCATGTGTCCAACGAAGCCAAATTCGATTTGCGGGCAAGGGCATACAGCACGAATGGCGGCTCAACGCCCGGTACGATCGAAGGCGTTTTGCAGGTCACTTTCGTCTATGAATAGCAATACAGAGTCGAGGTGAGGATATGAACATAGGTTATTCACGCGAAGCGGCGCTGGTGGAGGACGCTCTCTATGATCAACACACCGGAAGCGTCGCGATTATGGAACCCTGCCCGATCACCGCATTGGGGATCGGGAACCGACTGGTTGAATCCTGCGGCTATCGGCAGAACAGAATTTTTCCGGTTGCGAGCCTGGCGGAACTGAGCCGCGCCCTGGCGCGCCATCAGCCGCGCCTGCTGATTATGGAGCTTTGCGGTAAATCCGAATCCGTATTGGATGGTTTGCGATTGATCTCCGAAGTGCAGGAAAACTTGCCGAATACCGCGATCGTGGTTTGCACGGCGATGGATGAGCCCCGGGTGCTGCGGCAACTCATCGCCTCCGGTATTCGCGGATTAATGCTCAAGCAAGAGCCGGCTATCGCCCTGGCGCACTGTGTGCAGCAGGTGTTGGCGGGGAAATGCAGTTTTAGCCATCGCATCCGGCAGCGCCAACTGCACCAAAACGCCGCTGGGCGGCCGCTGACCCTCAGGGAGCTGGACGTGTTGAGCCAGTTATTTTCCGGCAAAAGCGTCAGCGGTGTGGCCGTGACGATGTGCCGCGACATTCGCACCGTCAGCACGCATAAGCGTAACGCCATGTTAAAGCTTGGGTTTCACAATGATGGTGAGCTGTATCTTCAAGGAAAATGGATGGCTGCAAATGGCCCGTCCTTTGTCCGCTAAAGGTGTTTCACCGCGCCTGGCAGCGGCAAAAAAGATAATACAGGAGCTGAATATGTATTCTTCATTTCATCAACCGCTACGTATTGCGTTAATGGACAGCTGCCCCTTAACGCTTGATGGATTGGCCAGTTTTATCGGATCCCTGTCCACTTCGGGCAAGATAGCCGTACAGGAAACCAGCATGAGGAGGGCGGCGGATGGCGTGGTGTATCAGCAAGCCGACGTGCTTATCGCCGAATTGTACGGTATCGATGAAACGCCTGCGCAGGGGCGGGAGATTTTGCTCAACTTGTGTATTCAACAACCGGCGCTCAGAGCCGTGGTTTACACCCGTAGCCAAAATACCGAAGAGCTGGGGGCATTATTGAGCCAGCACAATATCAGTATTGTTGCACGTGATGACGCACTGCCGCTGGTGGCGGAGTTCTTCAGCCGCGTATTGAACGGCGAGCGGGTGTTGAGCCCACAGATTGGCGCCTGTCTGGCGCGCTCTGCCTGCGGTGAATCCACCGCCATGCGTGAGCTGACTCGTTGCGAAAGCGATGTTCTGGCCTCCTTGTTTAGTGGGATGAGCCTGCGCCAGATTGCCGAATTGCAGCGCCGCAGCGTTAAAACCATCAGCGCGCACAAATGCAGCGCGATGCGTAAGCTGCAGGTGACAAATGACAGCGAGCTGTTTTCTTTGCATGGCAAAATTACCCGGCAGTTTTCCAGCGGGTGGCATGAATCTTCCCCGCGCCAGGAATAGCGTTTTATTTTGACGCGCAGAAAGACGCATAATGTATCACCATAAATATTTAGCCGATGTATATTAACGCGTCGGGCTAAATATTTATGCTGCGAAAACGTTCTACGTTAGTCGCAGTATATATGACGGTGTTCTGGATATTTTTATGTCCCAGGTAGTCTTGAATCAAACGCGTATCAACCCCGTGATCGGCCAGAGCATAACCACAAGAGTGACGCAACATGTGGGGATGAACCTGCACGCTAATACCAGCCTTCTCTCCGTACATTCTCATCAATCGGTACAGCTGTTGCCGCGATATTTTCCCGCCGTGGCGAGATAAAAATAACCACTGGCTGTCCGCCTCAAGATAACCGGAACGCTGGGCAAGCCACTTCAACAGAGCGTGACGCTCCCTGGGTTGTATAGGGTGTTGAACGGAAAAGCCATTTTTCAATCGAGATATATGTATCCGGTTGGTGGCCAGATCAATATCTTGCAGGCGTAATGAGCGCAGTTCGCTGACGCGTAAACCATGAATAAAACACATCAACAACAGGCAGCGATCCCGGATGCTGTTTTTACCCTCATGGACTGCTGAGATGAGTTGTTCAATTTCAACCTGGCTGAGGAATTTCCTTTTCTTCATTTTAATTACCTGGACATTGAATGCTGGATAATCTTGCGTGTGGTTTTTTATTAAAGCATTGAATGATAATAGACGACAAAGAAAATAAAATCTTATGAATTTAATTAAGAGGATATTTGTATAATTGTGGTTTTTACATGTATATGGTGAATGTTTTTATATTTAATGGTGTCAGGCGTCGCTGTTTATTGTTCGGAATGTTCTTTGGTTGCCGTTATTTAATGTGGTTTTTCTCGCAAAAACAGGCTTCGCGGATATGCCTGAGCTGAGCGCCTCGCTTGCCGCCACCGTGCCCGGCCAGCCCCAGTGAGGAAGGGCGAATTATTATTGATATCATTCTGCCGCCGCTTACAATGCCTGCCATCTCAAAATTTCAAAGGGTTTTCCATGGAGCTGCTACGGGTGGTTTCCCGCCAGTATCGCTGGCCGTTTTTGGCGGTGATGGCATTGACGATGGCCAGCGCCGCACTGGGCATTGGCATTATTGCCTTTATCAACCTGAGGTTGATGGCGGCAGCCGGCAATCCGCTCACCGTGTTGCCGGAGTTTCTGGGGCTGCTGGCGCTATTGATGGCGGTGACTCTGGGCTCACAGCTGGCGCTGACGGCGCTTGGCCACCACTTTGTTTTTCGGCTGCGCGGGCAACTGGTAAAACAAATTATGGATACCGATATCCAACGCGTTGAGCAACTGGGCAGCGCATCGCTGTTGGCGAGCCTTTCCAGCGATATTCGCAATATCACCATCGCCTTTGTGCGCCTGCCGGAGCTGGTTCAGGGGGTAATACTGACTCTGGGATCGGCGATTTATCTGGGATGGTTGTCTCCCAAAATGCTGGCGGTGACGGCCGTTTGGGTGGCGATAACGATTTTTGGCAGCGGGTACCTGGTGGCGCGGGTTTATCGTCATTTGACCCGCGTGCGTGAGGCTGAAGAGCGACTTTACCAACATTATGAGTCGGTTATCGATGGGCGCAAAGAGCTGGCGCTCAACCGCCGGCGAGCGCAAAAGTTGTATCAACGGTCTTATTTGCCCGATGCCGAAGGCTACCGCTACCATATTATTCGCGCCGACACTTTTCACCTCAGCGCAGTAAACTGGTCAAATATCATGATGTTGGGTGCTATCGGCCTGGTGTTCTATATGGCTAACAGCCTCGGATGGGCGGACACGGCGGTGGCCGCTACTTATTCACTGACGCTGTTGTTCCTGCGTACGCCGCTGCTGCAGGCTGTCGGGGCGTTCCCAACCTTGGTCAGCGCCGAGGTGGCGTTCAATAAGGTGAAAGCGTTGCGGCTTGCCGATTACCAACCGGCGTTTCCCGTGGCGGTCGCCAGGCCTTGGCAAACGCTGGAGCTGCGCGATGTCATTTTCCGCTATGGCGCAACCGAGCAGCACCCGGGGTTCTCCGTTGGGCCGGTTAACCTGACGTTGCGCCGGGGGGAGTTGGTGTTCCTGATTGGCGGCAACGGCAGTGGGAAGTCGACGCTGGCGATGCTGTTGACTGGCCTGTATCAGCCGGCCAGTGGGCAGATCCTGCTGGACGGCGTTGCGCAGGAGCCGGCGGATATGCACGGCTATCGCCGCCTGTTTTCCGCAATTTTTACCGATTTTCATCAGTTCCACCATCTGCTGGGCGCGGAAGGCGATGCGCCGGATCCTGAGCTGGTCGCCCTTTGGCTGGAGCGGCTTAAAATGGCAAACAAGCTGGAGTTTGATGGCGATCGGGTGACCAATCCGCAACTTTCACAGGGGCAGCGTAAGCGCCTGGCGCTGCTGCTGGCGGTGGCGGAACAGCGTGATATCTTGTTGTTGGATGAATGGGCTGCCGATCAGGATCCGCAATTTCGTCGCATTTTCTACCGTGAGTTATTGCCACAGCTGCGGCAATTGGGCAAAACGGTGCTGGCTATCAGCCACGACGATCACTATTTTGAACACGCCGATCGGCTACTGGAGATGCGCGCCGGCCGCCTGAGCGAGCTGACCGGCAGCGAGCGTGAACGGGCCAGCCGGGATTCCATTAGACAAATTGATTGACCTCCCTTCCTTCGGGCTGAGTAAGCAGCCCGAACCCACCAAGCGCACGCTGTGTCGTCATATCCTCAATAACCAAAATATAAACCCAATCCATCGGCGTTAATGCAGTTTAATTGACTATAAATTTACCTTATAAATGGTCAATTAATTGAACATTGTTTTATTTACCAGTGGTTTAATTTTGATCTTTCGCCTTGTGACACACTGCGCGCACTCCCATCAATACAATCAAAACTATTGCCAGTGACATTATTTTTATCATGTCTTTCCTTCCCGATATCCATAACAGAGCGGTTGGCGGCAGGTTTTGTCTACGACGATGGGGTAACGTCCTATTGATAGCCTCAGTGTATCAATAATTATTTCAATCTATTAGCGGTGACGAAGGGCAACCGAAGAGCAGGCAAACATCAAGCGCAAGGCATGGCTGTACGTCTTTATCGGTTGCGGCCTGTTCTGGTTTATCGTTGCCGCCGTCATCTATTGGGTATGGGTTGGGTAGGAGATCTTTTATGAATAAAAAACAGACAAAACCAGGTGAGGAAGCGTGGCACCGCACTCAACCCCACATACCGCCCACCTGGCGCTTGAGTGGCGTGCAGCGGCGCTTTATCGCCGATCTCTGGCAAGAGGAAGCCACCCCGCTACCAGGGCAGCCTGAAGATCCCGGGATTAACGAATAACGCGGTTGCGCCCGGCGAGGGCGCCGAACAGCATTTGCAGCAGCGTCAGGCACAGGAGTACGATCAGCGGCAAACGCCAACCCTGGGTAAGGTCGTGCAGCAGGCCGAACAACGTCGGGCCCAGAGCCGCCAGCAGGTAACCTACCGACTGCGCCATGCCCGAAAGCTGAGTGGCCTGATGGTGATGTTGGCTGCGCAGGCCAAATAACGACAGCGCGAGCACCAGCGAGCTGCCTGCGCCCAGGCCGGCAAAAATCAGCCAGATCAGCGAATTGTCCGGCAGCAGCAATAATCCCCCGACCCCGATAAAAATCAGCAGCGAGCTGCACAGCGCGATAGCGCGTTGGTCGCGCGCGCGCGGCAGAATAAACACCATCACAAAGTTGGCGACGATAGCCACCACCTGATAAATAAACAGCTCAAAACCCGCCTGCTGCGGTGAGGTGCCATGGCTGGCGGCAAAGGCGCTGAACCAGCCGATAATGGTGTAGAAGGCGATCGATTGCAGCCCCATAAACATCGCCACCTGCCAACCCAGGGCGCTGCCCCAGGGGGAGCGTAATTGCGCCTGTTGGGGGGCGTGAGCGGCGCTGGTGGCGGGGGGCGCCGGCTGGCGCAGCTGCGGCAACCAAACCAGCAGCGCCAACAAGGCGGGCAGGCTCCAGCACAGCAGTGAAAAACGCCAGCCAAGATCGTTCAGCGTCGCCAGCGGCACCGCCAGGCCGGAGGCGGTGGCGGCCACCAGCGACATCACGGCGGCATAGGCGGCGATCATGGCGGCCGCCCGGTGCGGGTAGTCCCGTTTCACCAGGGTGGGCAATACCACGTTGGCGAAGGCGATGGCCGCACCGATGAGCGCGGTGCCCAGCCACAGCATGAGGTTTTGCGGCAGAGAGCGCAGCATGATGCCGATCGCCAGCAGCGCCAGCGCGAGGCCGAGCGTGCGTTCGATGCCCAGGCGTTTTGCCAGCCCCGGGGTCAGCGGCGAGAGCACCGCAAACAGGATCAGCGGCAGTGAATTGAGCAGGCCGGCGGCGGTTGCGGACAGCGTCAGCTGCTGCTGAATCTGTTCCAGCAGCGGGCCAACGCTGGTCAGCGCGGCCCGCAGGTTGGCGGCCACCAACATAATGCCGGCGATCAACAGCAAAGGGTGGCGTAAACGGCTGCGTTTTGGCGCCGCGGGAATAGGGGGAAAAGTGGATTGGGGCATGAGTTCCTCGCACCAGGGCATGCAGTCAATCAGTGCTGCATGGCGTGATGCGTTGATTGACGTTAACGCTTACGTAGCGGCAAAGATACCGATATCTGCGCGCAAGTGTAGGGAAGAAGCCCTTGACTGGCAAGAGGCGCCATGCTCAATCAGCAATTCGCCTTCGACCGCCCGTTGCAGGATAAGGGGCGCTTGAACCGCGACGTGAAGTCGCCGATCGCCAGAGCGGCGGCCGGATCTGAGAAGGCGGCGAGGGCAGCAATGTGCGGCCCCCGCCGCATGATTATGCCAGAGAGGGCAGCGGGCTTAACGCCAGGCGTGCCGGCTGATCCTCGCTGCGGCTGAAACGCCAGCAGGTGCGGTGATACTTCGCCACGCTGTTGCGGTGCGCCACGCTGATCAGCGTGACCTGCGGCAGTTCATCAACCAGCAGGCAGTACATCAACTGCTCGGTGTCATCGTCCAGCGCGCTGGTGGCTTCGTCGAGGAACAGGATATCCGGCCGGGTCAGCAGCGCGCGGGCAAACGCCAACCGCTGTTGTTCACCCGGAGACAGGCGGTGGCTCCAGTTGGCGCTGGTGTCCAGCCAGGGCTGCAAATGCTTCAGGCGACAGTTTTCCAGCACTTTCAGCAGCTGTTCATCGCGGTATTCCGCCGCCAGGTGCGGATAGCTCAGCGCCTCGCGCAGCGTGCCGATCGGAATATAGCTGCGTTGCGGCAGGAACATCGCGGTCGCGCCGTCGTCCAGCCCGATGGCCCCGGAGCCGTAGGGCCAGATGCCGGCAATCGCGCGCAGCAGCGTCGATTTGCCGCAGCCCGACGGGCCGACGATCAGCAGGCGATCGCCGCGCTGCAGCTGCATGCTGGCGGCGGCCAGCAAGGGTTGACCGTCGGGCAACTGCAGGCTGAGGTTATCCAGCGTCAACGGCCGCGCGCTGTCCGGCTGCAGCTGAATGCCGCGCGGCTGATGGTGCACCTGATCGACGGCGGCGTTGAACCCCGCTAAACGGTTCACGCAGGCTTTCCAGGTCGCCAAATCGTTGAAGGCGTCGATAAACCACGACAGGGCGCCCTGCACCTGGCCAAAGGCCGAGGAAATTTGCATCAGGCCGCCCATCTGGATAGCGCCGGAAAAGTAGCGCGGCGCCGCCACCAGCATCGGGAAGACGATGGCGAACTGGCTGTAGAAGTTGCTCGCGATGTTCAGTCGCCGGGTGATGCGCATGATTGACCACCAGTTGGCGCGAATGGCCTCAAAGCGGCCGCCCAGCTGCTGCGCTTCGCGCGGTTCGCCGTGGTACAGCGCGATGGCGTCGTTATTTTCTCGGATGCGGATCAGGCCGAAACGGAAGTTCGCCTCATAGCGCTCCTGATTGAACCCCAGCATGACCAGAGGTTTGCCGACCCACCAGATCAGCAGCGAGCCGAGCACGGCATACAGCAGAGCGAACCACAGCATATAACCGGGTAAAGTCACGCTGTGTTGGCCGATGGCGAAGGTCATGGGCCCGCTGACGTGCCATAAGATGTCGACGAAGGAAAACAGCGTTACCAGGCTGGACAGCAGGCCGAGCGACAACGACAGCGTATACTGCGTCAGCACGTTGAGATCTTCGGCGATACGCTGATCGGGGTTATCGACGATCTGCTGCTGCTCGGTATGGTAATAGGCCTGATGCGCCAGCCATTTGCCCATAAATTTTTCCGTCATCCAGCGCCGCCAGTGCATCTGCAGCCCTTGTGTCAGGTAGACCTTGTAGACCGCCAGCACGATGAAAATCAACGCCAGATAGGTAAAACGCCACAGCTGCGCTTTGAATACCGGGTAATTTTTGTTCTGCAGCGCGTCGTAGAACACCTGATTCCACTGGTTGATCAGCACGCTGATGTATACCAGGCCGAGCGACAGAACGATGATGGCAATCAGCATCGTCCAGGCGCGCCATTTTTCTTCCGAGACCCAGAAGGGCTTGATCAATTGCCAGACGGCGTGTTTTTGCACAGGGGTTGCGTTCATAGGGTTCCAGGTCAGCGCTGCATTTTCTTCAGCATGGGCCGGGGACAAGTAACAAACAAACCCTGACTGTAAGCAGTTTTGACCCGGCTAACCGTTTGAAATATTGCGGCTGAATTCTGAGGGGTGAAGCCGGGGAGCATGGCGGTTATACTGGCGCCGAATTTTTGCGGAAAGGATAAGTAATGAAGGCTTGGGTTCCCCTGTTATTGACCTGCGGCGCGTTCGCCAGCGCCCAGGCCAGGGCGCATATTGATGAGCCGGATATTGCCGCCGACTGCCAAAAGGTGGCGGGCTACGCCGCGTTGGGAAAAAGCGCCTATCAGCAGCAAGATTATGCCAAAGCCGCCGATATCTTCCGCGATCAGGCGGCCTGGAGCGAGTTCTGCGGCCTCAGCGGCCAGGCTACCGCCACCGCCTACAACAACGTGGCGCTGGCGCTGATGCACGCCGGCGAACTGCTCAAGGCGCGGGCCTATCTCGGGCTGGCGCCGCAGGATGAAAAATCGCAGCATAACCTGAAGCTGCTGCAGCAACGCCTGGCGCAGCGGCCGTCGTCCGCCGGGCCGGGCGGGGTATACTGGCAATACGCCGGGCGCGGCGTGTGGAGCGAGGTGGTGGTGAAACCCCAGGGCCCACGCTGGCTGATTGATTTTTCCGGTTACTCCATGCCGCAGATGGGGCTGTATTACGGCCCGAACATGGGGGATTTCAGCGAGACGTTGGCTATCGACCACGGCAGAGCCGTTTACCGTCAACATGAGCCGCAAGAGGCGCTGGCCTGCGAGGTGGCGATGGTCTTCGGTAACGATTCACTGGATATGCATACCCGGGGAGACTGCGGTTTCGGCTTTAACGTGCGGGCGGAAGGGCGCTTCGTGCGGGTCGAATAATCAGCCCCAGGCACAGCGTCCTGAGGCCGGGAGATTATGCCCAGGTCGCGGCGCCGCTCAGCAGCTCTTTCCAGGCGGCGACGTTGCCCAGATAGTTGCCGGCCGGGATCTGGCGCAGGTGTCCGTCGCTGTCTTGCAGCGCAAAGGTCGGGAAGCCCTGGCCCTGCACCTTGGCGAGAAACGCCCGGCTTTCCGCGATGTGCTGCGCCGTAGGTGCGCCGCTGTTGAAGCGCATTTCGGCGATAAACGCGGCGGAGGGCAGGCCCAGCTCTTTGGCCAGTGATTCCAGCACCGGCGTATCGGCAATGCGGCGGCCTTCCTGATAATGCGCCCGCTGAATGCGGTGCAGCATGTCCAACCCGCGTCCCGACAGCTTTTCCGCCGCCAGAATGGCGGTGATCGGCGGCTCGGAATCCATTATCGCCGTGGTGTCGCGCAACAGACCGTTGAAATAGGCTTCGCCAAAGGGTTGGCCGGTCAGCTCGGCAATACGTTTATCGTGCGGGATCACATAGTTGCGCCATTCGTCGGTGATCTGACGGCGGTTGTTGCCGGTCATCATGCCGCCGGCGTGCAGGGCGACGGTCAGGCCGGGGATGGTTTGGGCGGCTTTCACCAGCGGCGCTGCGCCGTAGCACCAGCCGCACAGCGGATCGAAAATGTAATGCAGAGTGGTTCCGGTCATCTTTATGCCTCTTGATGCGCCGCCGCCATCAGGCCGCGGCGCATGTACATCGTTCGTTAAGGTCAGGGCGCGCTTATTGCGGCCACTTCATCTCGCCTTTCAGCACTTTCGCGCTCAGTTCCAGGCTCGACTCATCCTTGAGGGTCGGGTAGTGCTTTTTCATCGCTGCGATCAGCGCGGCGGAGTCCTTGGCCTTCGGCAGTTCGGCTTCCAGCGTGGTCAGGTATTTTTGCGTAAAGCTGACCGATTCCAGCGTCTGGGCGGCGCCCGGCAGGAAGTGGCCCGGCACGACGACCTTAGGCTGCAGCGCCTTGATGTCGCTCAGCGTTTGCTGCCAGTGCGCGCGGGACGCCGGGGTCTGGTTATCGGCCACCCACGGATGAATGTTGTCACCGGCTACCGCTACGCCGCCCACCACCGCTTTCAGCGCCGGGATCCACACGAAGGTGCGGTCTGGCGTTGGGCCGGTCAGGCCTTTCACTTCCACTTTCTGGCCGTCGATGGTGAAGCTGTCGCCCTGCAGTGGCTGTGGCACCACCACCGCTTTCGGCGCGTTGTCTTTCAGGATTGGGCCCCAGTAAGCCACTTTGCCGTCTTTGGTGGCGTTGATGTCTTTGATGGTGCCCGGTGAAGCGATGATTTTCGCTTCCGGGAAGGCGGCTTTAATCACGTCCAGGCCGAAGTAGAAATCCGGATCTGAATGGCTGATGTAAACGGTGGTCAGTTTCTTGCCGGTCGCTTTGATCTTTTTCACCAGCTCTTCGGCGTCGTTGCGCTGGAACTGGGCGTCGATCAGCGCCACTTCGTGTTTGCCGCTGATGATTTCGGAAGACACCGGGAACACGCTTTTCTCGCCTGGGTTATACACTTCCATGGTCAGAGTATCGGCCGCGGTAGCGTAAGCGCTGAGGGTGGCAACGCCGGTGAAAGCCAGGGTCAGTAATGATTTCTTAAACATGGGCAGAAGTCCTTTGGGTATCGATTAATGTTGTAGAGATGTTAGGTTGCATAAAGCGATAGAAAAACCGGATAATGAGCAATTATTCATTGCGTAAATCGGACGAATCATGGATCGCATTACCGCAGCTGAGGTTTTTATCACCATCGTGGATCGCGGCAGCATGATTGCCGCGGCGGAAACGCTGGAGATGTCGCGTGCGATGGTGACCCGCTACCTGGCGCAGATGGAGCAATGGGCCGGCGCGCGTTTATTGCACCGCACTACCCGTAAGCTTAGTCTGACCGACGCCGGAGAGCGCACGCTTGAGCGTTGCCGGCAAATGCTGGCGTTGGCGGGCGAGATAGATCTGGTGGAGGGCGAACAGAGCGATGAACTGCGCGGCTTGCTGCGCATCACCTGTTCGCAGTCGCTGGGCCAGACGGCATTGGTCGGGGCGGTCACCCAATATCTGAAGCTGCACCCGCAGGTGGCGGTCGATTTGCAGATGAATAACCGGGCGGTAAACCTGGTGGAAGAACGCATCGATCTGGCGTTGCGCATCACCAATGAGCTGGATCCGAATCTGATCGCCCGGCCGTTGTCCACCTGCGCCTCGGTGGTGTGCGCCTCTCCGGCGTACCTGGCGGCGCACGGCACTCCGCGCCATCCGCAGGATCTGGCGCTGCACAACTGCCTGACCTATTCCTATTTCGGCAAGAGCCTGTGGCATTTTGACGCCCAGGGCGTTAAGTCGGCGGTGGCGGTCAGCGGCAACCTGAGCGCCAATGAGTCGGTGGTGCTGATGGCCGGAACCGTGCAGGGGGCGGGCATTTCCATGCAGCCTTACTACTCTGCCGCCCCGTTGTTGGCCAGCGGCGAGCTGATCGAGCTGCTGCCGGATTATCGGCCGCAGGCGATGGGCATTTACGGCATCTATACCTCGCGCCGCCAGATGCCGGCCACGCTGCGCACCATGCTGGATTTTCTGGTGGAGTGGTTTGCCAACAACCCGGGCTGGCGCGCGACGCTGCGCTGAGAACGGTTAACGGGGTGGCAACATTTCCACACATTTATCATCATGAATACATTCAAACGGTTACTGAACCAATATGAATGTATTGTGCGTTGCCGGGGTTTTACCACTGGCCTTTATTCCGGCCGTCATGCTATTTCTGTAGCGCTAAAGCGTTAATAAGGCTTAATAATTATAGGGTTAACCGAACCCTTGCGCCGAAGCAACCAACCTGACCCTTCTTATCGGGCCGCCCGGCGGGCTGCCCGGGATTACGTTTGTTTTTTTACCAGCCCGGCGTTTGACGCAGGGGCTTTGTTGACTGGGAGCGTTACGCATGCCTGTTTCTCTGCTCGCACTGGCATTAAGTGCATTTGCCATCGGCACCACCGAATTCGTTATCATGGGGCTGTTGCCTGAGGTGGCGGGGGATTTGCAGGTGTCGATCCCTTCCGCCGGCTGGCTGATTAGCGGTTATGCGTTGGGCGTGGCGATCGGCGCGCCGATCATGGCGCTGCTGACCGCCAGGCTGCCGCGCAAGAATACGTTGCTGCTGCTGATGGTGATTTTTATTATCGGCAACATCATGTGCGCCCTGGGCTACAGCTATGACTTCCTGATGCTGGCGCGCATTATTACCGCGCTGTGCCACGGGGCCTTCTTCGGCATCGGCGCGGTGGTGGCGGCCAATCTGGTGGCGCCAAACCGCCGGGCCTCTGCGGTGGCGCTGATGTTCACCGGCCTCACGCTGGCCAACGTGCTGGGCGTGCCGCTCGGCACCGCGCTGGGCCAGGCGCTGGGCTGGCGCTCAACCTTCTGGGCGGTGGCGGCGATCGGCGTGCTGTCGCTGCTGGCGCTATACGCCAAGCTGCCTTCGCTGAAGGACGAAGCGCCGACCGATTTGAAAAAAGAGCTGGCGGCGCTGCGCGGCGGCGGCATCTGGCTGTCGTTGCTGATGACGGTAGCGTTCGCCGCCTCAATGTTTACGCTGTTTACCTATATAGCACCGCTGTTGACCGAAGTGACCGGGGTTTCGGCGCACGGCGTGAGCTGGACGCTGCTGCTGATGGGGGTTGGCCTGACCTTCGGCAATATCGTCGGCGGCCGCCTGGCGGACTGGCGGCTGGCGCTGACGCTCAGCTGCACCTTCCTGACGATCGCCCTGTTCGCCGCGCTGTTCAGCTGGACCAGCCACGCGCTGGTGCCGGCGGAGTTGACCCTGTTCCTGTGGGCCGCCGCCGCCTTCGCCGCGGTGCCGGCGCTGCAGATCAACGTGGTGACCTATGGCAAGAAAGCCCCGAACCTGGTGTCTACGCTGAACATTGCGGCGTTTAACGTCGGCAACGCCATCGGCGCCTGGGTCGGCGGCGTGGTGATTGCGCAAGGGCTGGGGCTGACCAGCGTGCCGCTGGCGGCTGCGGGCATCGCTCTGCTGGGCTTGCTGTTGTGCCTGGTGACCTTCAGCCGTGCCAAGCGGCCGGTCAGCGCCTGATAACCGCGTTCAGGCGGGCGGGGAGCGTCTCCGCCTGCCGGTGCAAGTGATCGATAAAGGCCGTGACCAGCGCCGAAGAAGGGCGATGCAGCGGCCGGATCAGGCTAACGGTAAAGGGCACGTCGACGCTGAATGGGCGCAGGTGCACGCCGCTGGCGGCGTAGTCGAGCGCCGTCAGCGGGTTGACGATCGACAGCCCGACCCCTTCTCTCACCATCGCACAGACCGAGGCCGCGCTGTGGGTTTCCATCACCAGGCGGCGTTCCACCCCTTGCTCGTTGAACAGCGCATCAAGCAGTTGACGATAGCTGTCGGTGCTCGACAGGCTGATAAAGCGGTGGCCGGCAAAGTCCTGCGGCGTCAGCACTGCTTTCGCCAATAACGGGTGCCCGGCCGGCAGCACGCACACTTCATTCAGCGTCATCAGCGTCACCCGTTCGGTGCCCGCCGGCGTAAGCGTATTCTCCGTCAGCCCCAGATCGTGGCGCTGCGCCGACAGCCATTCCTCCAACAGCGGCGATTCCTGTGGAATAACGCTGAAGCTGACCTCCGGATAACGTGCGATAAAGGGTTGGCATACCGCCGGCAGCAGCGATTGCGAGAAGACCGGCAGGCAGACGATCGACAGCTGCGCCTGCTGAAACTGACGGATGCCGGCGGCGGCGTTGACGATGCGGTCAAGGCCGTAATAGGAACGCTGCACCTCTTCAAACAGCCGCAGCCCTTGCACCGTGGGGGACAAGCGGCCACGCACCCGATCGAACAGCTGCAGCTGGATCAGTTTCTCGAAGCGCGCCAGCTCTCGGCTGACGGTCGGCTGCGAGGTTTGCAGCAACGCCGCCGCCTCGGTCAGGTTGCCGGTGGTCATTACCGCACGAAAAATCTCAATCTGGCGCAGGGTGATCGCATGCATAGGGCGGCTCGATAAAGGAGAAAGCCATATCATAAATGAATAGACTTCGGCTAAATAGATATTTTCCAACCGCTACTGAGTGCGGCACTATGGATGTCTATCAGCAACCGCTTTCGCTTTGGGAACACCATCATGCCTCGCCCGTTGAACACCACCACCACCGCCCTGAATGCCGCTAACCTGCTGGCGTTGCCGCAGCGCTTCGGTTGCCCGGTTTGGGCCTACGATGCGGACATCATCAGCCAGCGCATCGCTCAGCTGCGTCACTTTGACGTGATCCGCTTCGCTCAGAAAGCCTGTTCGAACATCCATATTTTGCGTCTGATGCGCGAGCAGGGCGTGAAAGTGGATTCGGTGTCACTGGGAGAGATAGAACGCGCGCTGCAGGCGGGTTTTCAACCGGGCGGCGAACCGAGCGAGATCGTGTTTACCGCCGATCTGCTGGATCAGGCGACGCTGGCGCGCGTCAGCGAGCTGAAAATTCCGGTGAACGCCGGCTCCATCGACATGTTGGATCAGCTGGGCCAGGCTTCCTCCGGGCACCCGGTGTGGCTGCGCGTCAACCCGGGCTTTGGCCACGGCCATAGCCAGAAAACCAATACCGGCGGTGAAAACAGCAAGCACGGTATTTGGTATGCCGATTTGCCGCAGGCGGTGGAAAAAATTCAGCAATATGGCCTGAAGTTGATCGGCGTGCATATGCATATAGGCTCAGGCGTCGACTACCAGCACCTGGAGCGCGTTTGTGATGCGATGGTGCAGCAGGTGATTGAACTTGGCCAGGACATCAGCGCCATTTCCGCCGGCGGCGGGCTGTCTGTTCCTTACCAGTTCGGTGAGGAGGCGGTTGATACTGAACATTATTTTGGCCTTTGGAACAGCGCGCGCGAACGCATTGCCGCCCATTTGGGCCATCCGGTGCATCTGGAGATTGAGCCGGGGCGCTTCCTGATGGCAGAGGCTGGGGTGCTGGTGGCCGAGGTGCGCGCGGTGAAAAGCATGGGCAGCCGCAATTTCGTGTTGGTGGACGCCGGGTTTAACGATCTGATGCGCCCGGCAATGTACGGCAGCTATCATCATATTTCGCTGCTGCCGGCGGATGGCCGCGATACGGCGCAGCAGCCGCTGCGCGACACGGTGATCGCCGGGCCGCTGTGCGAATCGGGCGACGTCTTTACCCAGCAGGCGGGCGGTGGGCTGGAAACCCGCGAACTGCCGCCGGTGAACATAGGCGATTATCTGGTGTTCCACGACACCGGTGCTTACGGTTCATCGATGTCTTCCAATTACAACAGCCGCCCGCTGCTGCCGGAAGTGCTGTTCGAAAACGGCGAGCCGCGCCTGATCCGCCGCCGCCAGACCATCGAAGAGCTGATCGCGCTGGAACTGATCTGACGGCTTAGCGGCGTTGTCACGGCGTCTGCGCCAGCGGCAATGAGCTGGCGTAGGGGCCGGGCGCGACTGAGTCGCGCAGTTTCAGTTCGCCGGTGAACGGCGCCAGCGGCTGCACCTTTTCGCCGCCGATCAGGCGTAACGCCTGGCTGATGGCGGCTTCAATCATGCTGTCGATCGGCAGGTAAACGGTGGAGAGAGCGGGTTGCAGATAGGCGGCGCTGGGTTCGTCGTCGAAGCCGAATAGCGAGACGTCCTGCGGCAGCCGCTTGCCGGCTTCCTGCAGCGCTTTCATCGCGCCGATTGCCATGTCGTCGTTGCAGGCGAACAGTGCGCTGAAGCGGGTTCCGCCGGCCAGCAGGCGCTGAGCGCCGCGATAGCCGCTTTCTACGCGGCTGTCTCCGTGGGCCACCCGGGCATCGTCAAAGGTAATCTGGTGATGGGCCAACGCCTGCCGATACCCCGCCAGTCGCGCCTGGGCGGTTGGCGTGGCGATCGGGCCGGTGATGCAGGCGACATCGCGATGCCCCTGGCGAATCAGATAATCCACCGCATGGAAGGCGGCCTGCTGCTGTTCGAAGAATACGCAGCGCGAGCGCGCCTGCGGCAGATCGCGGTTGATCACCATCACCGGCACCGGCAGTTTTTCCAGCAGGTGCATCAGCGCCTCTTCGGACATGAAGCGGGTATAGAGCACGATGGCGTCGCAGCGGCGGTCGGCCAACAGCTGCACCGCCTGCAGTTCGTCTTCCGGCGTATCGTGGCCGTCGGTGACGATAAGGTGTTTGCCGCTGGCTTCAGTTTGCTTGGCGGCCTGGCGCAGCAGGCGGCCAAAGTAGGGGCCGTCGAAGTTGGAGACCACCAGGCCGATGCTGTTGGAGCTTCTGTTTGCCAGCGACTGCGCCAAAAAATTCGGCCGATAGCCCAGCTCATCCATTGCCCTGAACACCGCCTCCCGGGTGCTTTTTTTCACCTGGCCGGTGCCATTCAGCACGCGCGAAACCGTGGCTTTGGACACCCCCGCGCGAATGGAAACATCCAGCATGGTGATCATCAGCGGCTAACCCCTTTCAACGTCCAATGTGGCAAATAATGCTCAGTCTAGCATAGGGTTAGCCCAAGGCTGCGCGGCTTTTTCAGCGGGGGTTTTCGCCGCGCCGCAACGAACGTAGACTGGCTGGACAACCAGGAGAAACAAATGGACGACGGGATTGATATCGTGCCGCTGGCGGACTGCCCGCAGCATCGGCAACAGGTGATCGACTGGCTGTGGCGGGCGTTCGGCAGCGAGAACAGCCGTGCGTTTTTCGCCAGCGTGGTGGAGAGCAGCCTGCGCGGCGCGGGCCTGCCGATCACCTTTATCGCGCTGCAGGAGGGAAGGCCGCTGGGCACCGTCGGCCTGTGGCGTTGCGACCTGATCAGCCGGCAGGATCTGACCCCTTGGCTGGCGGCGTTATACGTAGAAGAAAGCCGGCGCGGCGGCGGTTTGGGCCTGCGGTTGCAGCAGCACGTGCAGGAATACGGCCGGCGCGCCGGCTTCTCTGAGCTGTATCTTTACGCCGAATTCAGCGGCTATTACGAACGTCACGGCTGGCGTTACATCGGTGATGGGCTGGATTACCCCGATCGCCCGGTGCGGCTGTATCACCGAACGCTGGATTAATTCTGCTCGTAAACGTTATTGATGCTGGCGACCGAATGGCGCCGCACCAGCGTAGGGCTGAACATGTTGGTGATTTCCGGCAGCGGCTGGCGGTTGGCCAGCGCCAGCGCCAGCTCCGCCGCCTGGGTCGCCATCGCCACGATCGGGTAGCGGATGGTGGTCAGGCGCGGCCGCAGATAGCGTGAAATCAGCACGTCATCAAAACCAATCAGGGAAATTTCGCCTGGCACGTCAACGCTGTTGTCACTCAGCACCGACAGCGCGCCGGCGGCCATCGGATCGTTGTAACAGGTGACGGCGGTGAAGTTTTTACCGCGGCCAAGCAGTTCGGTCATCGCCTGTTCGCCGCCGACTTCATCCGGCTCGCCATAGGCAATCAGCTTCTCGTCCACCGCAATGCCGTGCTCCTGCAGCGCATCAAGGTAGCCCTGCAGGCGATCGGTGGCGTCGGAAATCTGGTGGGTGGAACAGATGATGGCGATACGCTGATGGCCTTGCTGGATCAGGTGGCGGGTCGCCAGCCAGGCGCCATAACGATCGTCCAGCGCCACGCAGCGCGTTTCAAATCCCGGCAGCGTGCGGTTGATCAGCACCATGCCCGGGATCTGCTGCATCCAGCCGCTGAGCTCCTGATCGGTCAGCCGCTTGGCGTGCACCACCAGCGCGGCGCAGCGATGCCGCACCAGCTGTTCGATCGCCTGGCGTTCTTTCTCCGCTTCATGGTAACCGTTGCCAATCAGCAGGAAATTGTGGGTGGCGTAGGCCACCTGTTCAACCGCTTTCACCATCGCGCCGAAGAAAGGATCGGAAACGTCGGAGACAATCAGGCCGAGCGTCTCGGTCGATTGCTGTGCCAGCGCGCGGGCGTTGGCGTTGGGGTGATACTGCAGTTGCGCCATGGCGGCCTGCACCGCAGTGCGCGAGCCTTCGCTGGCCTTGGGGGAATTGTTTATCACGCGGGATACCGTGGCCACGGAAACACCCGCCAGCCTGGCAACATCCTTTATCGTAGCCATATTTGCAATACATCCTGGGTAATCGCTTACATTCCTCAGTCTTGCGGAAAAAACCGGGAGCTGCAAGCGCTGTCGTGCGTAACTTGTGGCCGCCGTTGCAGATATTGGCTGCTCGTCGCGGGGGATGCGCCGTTAGCGCATTTTGTGCTTGGGATCCGCCCGCCGGCTGAGGTAACTTTTGCACACCTGTTGTTGCCCGAGATCGCCATGTCCATAAAACGTTATCCGCAGCTCGCTCATTGGGGGGCGTACACCGCCGTGGTTGAAGACGGCAGGCTCATCCGCTGTGAGCCCTTCGCCGCAGATCCCGATCCTTCCCCGCTGCTCGACTCTATCGTGCCGATGGTCTATTCCGACAAGCGCATCCGCAAGCCGGCGGTGCGCCGTTCCTGGCTGCAAAAGCGCGAAGGCAGCGATCGCACGCTGCGCGGCCGGGAAGACTTTGTTGAAGTGGACTGGGAGCTGGCGCTCGATCTGGTGGCGGAGGAGAACCGCCGGGTGCGTGACAGCTACGGGCCTTCGGGCCTGTTTACCGGCTCTTACGGCTGGTCGTCCGCCGGGCGTTTGCACCATGCGCGTTCGCTGGTGCGGCGGTTTTACTTCAGCGGCGGCGGCGGCGTCGATCAGCAGGGCAACTACAGCTGGGGCTCAGCGCAATTTTTCCTGCCGTATGTCATCGGCACGTTCTCGCCGCTGACCGGGCGCGTCACCAGTTGGCCGAGCGTGGTGGAACATTGCGAGCTGTTTATCGCCTTCGGCGGATTGGCGCTGAAGAATGCTCAGGTTTCGTCCGGCGGCGCGGCGGAGCATGCGCTCAAGCCCTGGTTGCAAAAACTGGCGGGCAAGGGCACGCCGGTGATCAACATCAGCCCGCTGCGCGACGACTGCCCCGATTTCGTCAACGCCGAGTGGATCCCCATTCGGCCAAATACCGACGTGGCGCTGATGCTGGCGCTGGCGTATGAAATCCAGCGCCGGGGCGCGCAGGACGAAGGTTTCCTGAACGGCCACTGCGTCGGTTACCCACAGTTGCTGGCCTACCTTAACGGCGAAACCGACGGCGTGGCGAAAACCCCCGCGTGGGCCGCCGCCATTACCGGCATTCCGGCGGCGCGCATCGTGCGGCTGGCACAACAGCTGATCGGCGTGCGCAGTTTTATCACCTGTTCTTATTCGGTACAGCGCGCCCACCGCGGCGAGCAGCCGTACTGGATGATGATTGCGCTGTCGGCGATGCTTGGCCAGGTGGGGCTGCCGGGCGGCGGCTTCTCGTTTGGCCACGGTTCGATGAACGGCGTCGGCAACCCGCGGGTGGACACGCCCGCGCCGACCATGCCGGTCGGCGACAATCCCGCCGGGTTGGCGATCCCGGTGGCGCGCATCTGCGACATGCTGCTGCAGCCGGGTGAAAGCTATCAGTTTCGTGGCGAGACGCTGCGCTATCCGGATATTCACCTGGTGCATTGGGCCGGCGGCAATCCTTTCCATCATCATCAGCAATTGAACCGGTTGGTGGAGGGCTGGCAAAAACCGGATACGGTGATAGTGCAGGACATTTGGTGGACGCCGGCGGCCAAAATGGCGGACATCGTGCTGCCGGTCACCAGTTCGCTGGAGCGCAATGATATCGGCGGATCCTCGCGCGATCGTTACGTGCTGGCGATGCACCAGGCGATCGCTCCTCAGCATCAGGCGCGCAACGATTTTGACATTTTCGCCGATCTGGCGGAGCGGTTGGGTTACCGCCAACGCTTTACCGAGGATCGCGATGAACGTGCCTGGATCGAATATATCTATCGGCAGTGCGGCAAGGGGCAGGGCAACGCCGGGGTCGAATGGCCGGCGTTCGACGAATTTTGGCGCAAAGGATATATCGAGTTGCCGGCGCCGGCGAAAGAGTTCGTGTTCTTCGATGCGTTTCGCCAGGATCCGCAGGCCAATCCGCTGCGCACGCCGAGCGGTAAGATAGAGCTGTTCAGCGAGCAGATCGCCGGCTACCGCTATGCGGATTTTGCCCCGCACCCGCAGTGGCAGCCGCCGGTGGAGTGGTTGGGGGCAGAGCAGGCCAAAACCTGGCCGCTGCATCTGATCACCATCCAGCCGGCCGATCGCTTGCATAGCCAGCTGGATCCGGCGCCGTTGGCGCAGGGCAACAAGACCGCCGGGCGCGAGACGCTATACATGCATCCGGACGATGCGGCCTCGCGGGGCATTGGGCCAGGCGCGGAAGTTGAGGTCAGCAATGCGCGCGGCCGCTGCCTGGCGGGGGTGTCGATTACCGACGGCGTGACCCGCGGGGTGGTGGTGATGGCCACCGGCGCCTGGTTCGATCCCGGCTTTGGCGCGCAGCGCCTGCCGGTCGAACAGTCCGGCAACCCGAACGTGCTGACGCTGGATATCGGCACCTCGCCCCTGACCCAGGGGCCGAACGCCATGAGCTGTCTGGTGGAAGTAAGCGCGCGTTAAATGATGGCGTCGGCCGTTTTACACTGCTGGTTACACTTTGCGCCCTAATGTTGCGATTGCCCGCTGGTCGGTTTTTCGTGCAGCAGGGTAGAGTGAGGGTCCCAGAGGTATTGATTGGTGAGTTTCAACGCCCCGTGCGTTGAACCCAAATTAATTGCACCAACCTACGCAGATGCGTAGGTTTTTTTTTGCCTGTCAGGCGGTTTTCCGGCGCCATTATTTTTCTTTTCGCCGCCGGTATCGTTGAAGTTTCATTGAGTTATTTCAGTAGATCGCGGGAAATTTACAGCTGGTTGCATTTAGAGCAGAACTCTTGCGATTCGGCGATAGTTTCCTGCGCGCCATCTCTCTAGAGTAGGTGATCCCAGAGGTATTGATTGGTGAGAAATCAGCATACTCTGTATGTTGAAGCCATTTTCAATTGCACCAACCTACGCGGATGCGTAGGTTTTTTTTTGCCCGCCATATAGTATTCTTTTCCCCACAATCATTTATACCCTTCATATTTCAAGGCGCTGGTGTGTTGGCTGCGCGTTTTCACCCCAATCACTTACTTCAGTAAGCTCTTGGGGATTCGTATGCTTGCCGCCTTCCCGCACCTTAAAATCTATTGGGTATACACTCATTCTTTGCCAAGGGAGAAGGGCATGATCTTTTCACTGCTGCGCGCGCTGTTCCGCCTGCTGTACCGGGTGCGGGTCGAGGGCGACGTCAGGCACTTCGAGCAGCAAAAGCTGCTGATTGCGCCCAACCACATTTCTTTCCTCGACGGCGTGCTGCTGGCGTTGTTTCTGCCGATTAAACCGGTATTTGCGGTCTACGCCAGCATCGGCGATCGCTGGTTTATGCGCTGGCTGAAACCCTATATCGATCTGGTGTACCTTGACCCGACCAAACCGATGGCGATCAAGCAGCTGGTGCGCATGGTCGAACAGGGCAGGCCGATCGTGGTATTCCCCGAAGGCCGCATCACCGTGACCGGCTCGCTGATGAAGGTGTATGACGGCGCGGCCTTCATCGCCGCCAAGTCGGGCGCGACCATTGTGCCGATACGGCTGGACGGCGCCGAGTTCAGCCCGTTTGGCCGCATGGCCGGCGTGTTCAAAATCCGCTGGTTCCCGCAAATCAGCATTCGCATCCTGCCGCCGACCCACCTGCCGATGCCGGAGGCACCGCGCGCCCGAGAGCGCCGCGCGTTGGCCGGTGACCGGCTGATGCAGATCATGATGAAGGCGCGGATGGACACCCGCGAGCCGCAAACGCTGTTCAGCGCCCTGTTGGCGGCCCGGCATCGCTACGGGCGCAGCAAGCCGTGCATTGAAGACATTTCGTTCAAGGAAGACAGCTATCAGACGCTGCTTAAAAAGTGCCTGGGCGTCAGCCGCATCCTGCAGCGCTTTACCGCCGAAGGCGAGCATGTCGGCCTGCTGCTGCCGAACGCGACCATTACCGCCGCGGCGATTTTCGGCGCTTCGCTGCGCAACCGTATTCCGGCGATGCTTAACTACACCGCCGGTGTCAACGGTCTGAAAAGTGCCATGACGGCGGCGAGCATCAAAACCATCGTCACCTCGCGCCAGTTCCTGGAAAAGGGCAAGCTGACCCATTTGCCGGAGCAGGTGCCGGCGGCCAACTGGGTCTATCTGGAAGACCTGAAGGATACCGTCACCCTGGCGGACAAGCTGTGGATCCTGCGGCACCTGCTGCAGCCGCAGCGCGCCATGCTGCCCCAGCGGCCGGAGGATGCGGCGCTGATCCTGTTTACCTCCGGTTCCGAAGGCAACCCCAAGGGCGTGGTGCATTCGCACGCCAGCCTGCTGGCCAACGTGGAGCAGATCCGCACCATCGCCGACTTTACCCCGCGCGATCGCTTTATGTCCTCGCTGCCGCTGTTCCATTCGTTTGGCCTGACGGTCGGGTTGATTACGCCGCTGATGACCGGCAGCCGTATTTTTCTGTACCCCAGCCCGCTGCATTATCGCGTGGTGCCGGAGCTGGTGTACGACCAAAACTGCACGGTGCTGTTCGGCACCGCCACCTTCCTCAACAACTATGCGCGCTTCGCTCACCCCTATGACTTTGCCCGCCTGCGCTACGTGGTGGCCGGGGCGGAGAAGCTGGCGGACAGCACCCGGCAGATTTATCAGGACAAATACGGCATCCGTATTCTGGAAGGTTATGGCGTGACCGAATGTGCGCCGGTGGTGTCGATCAACGTGCCGCTGGCGGCGAAGGTCGGCACCGTTGGCCGCATCATGCCGCAGATGGAGGCGCGCCTGATGGCGGTGCCGGGCATCGATAACGGCGGGCGCCTGCAGCTGAAAGGCCCGAACATCATGAAAGGTTATCTGCGCGTCGAGCGCCCGGGCGAGCTGGAGCCGCCGGCGGCGGAAGACGCCAACGGCGAACTGCAGCCGGGCTGGTACGACACCGGCGATATCGTTAGCCTGGACGATCAGGGCTACTGCGTGATCCGCGGCCGGGTGAAGCGCTTCGCCAAGCTGGCCGGCGAAATGGTTTCGCTGGAGAGCGTCGAACTGCTGGCGCAGCGCCTGTCGCCGGAGAAACTGCATGCCGCGACGGTAAAAAGCGACAGCAGCAAAGGCGAGGCGCTGGTGTTGTTCACCACCGACGCCGCCGTGACCCGCGAAGCGCTGCTGCGGGTGGCGCGCGAGCTGGGCAGCCCGGAGCTGGCGGTGCCGCGCGATATCCGTATCCTGAAGACGCTGCCGGTGCTGGGCAGCGGCAAACCGGATTTTGTCACCCTGCGTAATATGGCCGAACAGCCGGAGAGTGCCTGATGAACCCGTCGTTGCCTAACGATCCCCCTTTGCTGTCTCGCGGCATGATCGCCGTGATCTGCGCGCAGTTTTTGTCCGCTTTCGGTGATAATGCGCTGCTGTTCGCCACGCTGGCGCTGATTAAACAGCAGCTGTACCCGGACTGGAGCCAGCCGATACTGCAGATGGCCTTTGTCGCGACCTATATCGTTTTGGCGCCCTTTGTCGGCCAGATTGCCGACAGCTTCGCCAAAGGGCGGGTGATGATGGTGGCCAACGGGCTGAAGCTGGCCGGTGCGTTGGCTATCTGTTTCGGGCTCAATCCGTTCCTCGGTTACAGCCTGGTGGGCGTGGGCGCCGCCGCTTATTCTCCGGCCAAATACGGCATCCTCGGCGAGATCACCAGCGGCGAGAAGCTGGTCAAGGCCAACGGCCTGATGGAGGCGTCGACCATCGCCGCCATCCTCACCGGATCGGTGGCCGGCGGCATTTTGGCCGACTGGCACATTGTGGCGGCGCTGGCGGTCTGTGCGCTGGTATATGCCGCGGCGGTGGTCGCCAACCTGTATATCCCGCGTTTGGCGGCGGCGCGGCCGGGCGTTTCCTGGCGGCCGCGGGCTATGACCCACAGCTTCTTCGCCGCCTGTGCGGCGCTGTGGCGCGACGGCCAGACGCGGTTTTCGCTGATTGGCACCAGCCTGTTCTGGGGCGCCGGCGTCACGCTGCGCTTCCTGCTGGTACTGTGGGTGCCGGTGGCGCTGGGTATCGCCGACAACGCCACGCCGACGCTGCTGAACGCCATGGTGGCCGTCGGCATTGTGGTCGGGGCCGGTGCCGCAGCGCGCTTCGTGACGCTGGAGACGGTCAGGCGCTGCATGCCGGCCGGCATTCTGATCGGCGTGGCGGTGGCGGTATTTGCGCTGCAAACCGCCATGTTCAACGCTTACGCGCTGCTGGCGATCATCGGTATGCTGGGCGGTTTCTTTGTGGTGCCGCTGAATGCGCTGCTGCAGGAGCGGGGGAAACGGTCGGTCGGGGCCGGCAACGCCATCGCGGTGCAAAACCTCGGCGAAAACGCCGCTATGTTGCTGATGCTGGGGCTGTATTCGCTGGTGGTTAAGCTGGGCGTACCGGTCGTGGGTGTCGGGGTTGGCTTTGGCATGGTGTTTGCGCTGGCTATCGGCACCCTTTGGCTTTCACAGCGCCGCTCAAGGTGATGAAACAGGGGCGCAGCACGCTGCGCCCTGAATCTTTAGGGGGCGGGAATGGTGAAGCGGGTGTGAATTTCTTCCAGCGCCTGCAGCACTTCTTCATCCAACACCAGATTGAAACTGTCGATGTTGGTTTTCAATTGCGCCAGCGTCGTGGCGCCCAGCAGGGTGCTGGCCACGAACGGCTGCTGGCGCACAAAGGCCAACGCCATCTGCGAAGGATCCAGCCCGTGCTTCTTGGCCAGCGCTACGTACTCGGCAATCGCCAGCTGGGTTTGCGGCCCGGAATAGCGGTTGAAACGGGTAAACAGCGTATTGCGCGCCCCGGCCGGTTGGGCGCCGTTAAGGTATTTGCCGCTCAGGGTGCCGAACGCCAGGCTGGAATAGGCCAGCAGTTCAACGCCTTCGTGCTGGCTGATCTCCGCCAGCGCCACTTCAAAGCTGCGGTTCAGCAGGCTGTACGGGTTCTGGATCGACACGATGCGCGGCAGTTCGTGTTTTTCAGCCAGCTGCAGATAGCGCATCACGCCCCAGGGCGTTTCGTTGGATACCCCGATATAGCGGATTTTGCCCGCGCGCACCTGCTCGGTGAGCGCTTCCAGCGTTTCCAGCAGCGTCACCGCGGCTTTGTCTTCCGTATATTGATAATTCAGCTTGCCGAAGAAATTGGCGCTGCGCTGCGGCCAGTGCAGTTGGTACAGATCGAGATAATCGGTGTTCAGCCGTTTCAGGCTGGCGTCCAGAGCAGCGCGGATATTCTTGCGATCCAGCGCCTGCTGCGGGCGAATGCTGCTGTCGTTGCCGCGCACCGGCCCGGAAACCTTGCTGGCCAGCACGATTTTCTCGCGGTTGCCGCGCGCCTTGATCCAACTGCCGATATATTGCTCGGTCAGCCCCTGGGTTTCCGGGCGGGGCGGCACCGGATACAGCTCGGCGGTGTCTATCAGGTTGATGCCTGCGGCTAATGCATAGTCCAGCTGCGCGTGGGCATCGGCTTCAGTGTTTTGCTCGCCAAAGGTCATGGTGCCCAGTCCCAGCACGCTCACTTCTAAAGAACTGTGGGGAATACGGTGGTATTGCATTAACGGCCTTCCTTTCTTGTTAGCGCTTGCGGGCCACTGAGCCCGGTGAAACAGGAGCCTGGTATCAGGTTACGGCACATAACCCGTCGGGCGGTGATATCGCCTTTTCTGACTATAACCAAGCCGTGATGATGGGGAAAGTGGATTCAATGCGGAAAGGGGGCGGAGGCTATCGCGCTGGAGAGGTGCGATAGCCAGCGGCGGGATCAGCGTTCGATCACCTGAGAAACCTGATCGCCATTGATTTGGCGGTTGTTGCCTTTCTCATCCTTGTAGCTGATCAGGCCGGTATCCTGGTCGAGTTCCGGTTTGCCCTGGGTCAGGATCATATTGCCGTCTTTGGTCGCCATCACGTAATCACTGGAGCAGCCCGCCAGACCGGCGGCCATAACCAGTGCAGATATTGCCATTACCCACTTTTTCATCCTGCGGATCCTCAGTTATGCAGAAAAGAACGTTCTTCTAAGGTTAGCAAACTATCGAAAGATGGCGTCTCAGATAAGTCTTTATCTTGACGATTAACAGTAACAAAGGTGAATCGGGGGGAGAACGGGAACCGCCATAAGCGGCTCCCGCCGGGGGGATTATTCAGTGGCGCTGCTCTTTTTGCTGCGCATCAGGTTGAGCGCTTCCACCGCCATCGAGAAGAACATGGCGAAGTAGATGTAACCTTTAGGTACATGCACCTGGAAGCTTTCCAGCATCAGGGTGAAGCCCACCAGGATCAGGAACGCCAGCGCCAGCATTTTCACCGATGGGTGGCGGTTAACGAACTCGCCGATCGGGCGGGCGGCGAACATCATCACCCCAACGGCGATCACCACCGCCGCCATCATGATGAACAGATGATCGGACAGGCCCACGGCGGTAATCACCGAGTCCAGGCTAAAGATGATGTCCAGCAGCATGATTTGCACGATAGCGCCGAAGAAGCTGTGCACCTTGGTATGATGTTCTTCTTCCGATCCTTCGATGGTTTCATGGATCTCTTTGCTGGCTTTCCAGATCAGGAACAGCCCGCCCAACAGCAGGATCAGATCGCGGGCGGAAATGCTGTGATCCATCACGGTGAACAGCGGATGGGTCAGGCGGATCACCCAGGCGATAGAAGCCAGCAGCGCCAGGCGCATCAGCATGGCGGCGGCCAGGCCTATGCGGCGCGCCTTGTTCTGCTGCGCTTTAGGTAATTTGGCCACCACCAGGGAAAGGAAAATAATGTTATCAATACCCAGCACGATCTCCAGAATGGTCAGCGTACCTAACGCTAACCAGGCATTGGGATCCATAATCCATTCGAACATTGCCCAGCACACCTTCAATAAATGCAAAGAGTGAATTATACCCGTTTATCGCTGCGCTGACAGAGTTACCTAAACGCCGACTAAACGAAGGGGTTCAGGTTCAGATAAAGAAATGCCGGGCCAGCAGTGCGCCGGTAAAGCTCTTTTTCAGGTAAAAGCCGCGCGGCAAGGTCAGTATCGGCTGGCCCTGTTCGCCAATGGCTTCGGTCAGCGCCTTACTGTTGGCCGCTTTGGGGCGCAGCTGCAGCACTTCGCCGTGGCGGGCGGTGATGCGCTCTACGTGGCCAAGCACAATCAGGTCCATCAGTTCCTCCCAATCGCGGCGCAGCATCTCTTCCTCGGCGGCGTTGGGGCTCCAGAGCAGCGGTGAGCCGACACGCCGCTGCGCCAGCGGGATTTGCCGTTCGCCCTCCACCGGTATCCACAACACCCGCGCCAGCTTATGGCGCACATGGCTGCTGGCCCAGGTGACGCCGCTGTTGCCGGTGAGCGGCGCCACGCAAACGAAGGTGGTCTCCAGCGGCTTGCCGGCGGCGTCGATCGGGATGGTTTTCAGCTCGATGCCCAATTCAGGAAAATCCTGTTCTGGCTTGCTGCCCGCCATCGCGCCGAGATACTGCTCCAGCAGCATGCCAACCCAGCCTTTATCGCGTTTCAGATCTTTAGGGATCGGCAACTGCGCGCGGGCCGCCAGTTCGCCCAGGCTAAAACCGGCCAGCGCCTGCGCGCGCTCGAACAGCTGCCGTTCATTTTCCGGCGGTGGGGGCAAGGGGGATAAAAACGCCATAAATCAAGCCTGTCAGTTTTGGTTGAAAAACGTACTGCATTTGCACGCAGCCGATAACGGCAGCGTAAGCCTGGGGAAAAGAAGAATAGTAGCATGATTTTACATGCTTTTTTTCCTACCGCCGGGCTATAAGAAAATTCAGGCCGGCGCTTGTGCACCTGAAGCCACCGACAATAAACAGGATCTTACACCTATTTATCCACAGATTTATGGGATAACCCAAATTTTTGCCGATCACTGGTTCGATTTACAGCCTTGACGCGGGGGGTTTTTTACGAATTTGTCCGTTTTGTGCGTAACTTGCTCGGATAATCTGTGGATAAAAACGGCGTTGGTGGATCTTTCGCCAGGGCAAGATCCTAACCGTGCGTAGATCACATTTTTGCCCTGTTTATAACCCTGGATTGTATATTATCTTTTTGTATTTTAAGTATTAATTATAAATTTAATTTAATGTCCGTTTTACGGTTAACAGAGTTGTACCAGCTTATTCCTAGAGTTCTTCACACACCTATCCACAGAAAAAGTGAATAAAACCGACCAAAAAACCGGGTGCATGTTTATAACTTTGCCAATATCTGTGAGTTATCCCAATGTTATCCGTTCCCCAGTGCTGCAAAGCAGTGGTTTACCGCCTGTAGCTTGTGTGAAACAATCAGGACATCTATGCGAATTTAAGCTTATCGAGGTAGTCCGGTGATCGATGATGATGGCTACCGCCCGAATGTTGGTATCGTAATCTGCAATCGTCAGGGGCAGGTCCTGTGGGCCCGCCGTTACGGTCAGCACTCCTGGCAGTTTCCCCAAGGTGGGATTAACCCTGGCGAAACCCCGGAACAGGCGATGTACCGTGAACTGTTCGAAGAAGTGGGGCTGAGCAAAAAGGATGTGCGTATCCTGGCCTCAACCCGCAACTGGTTGCGCTATAAATTGCCAAAACGTTTGGTGCGTTGGGACACAAAGCCGGTATGTATCGGCCAGAAGCAGAAATGGTTTTTGTTGCAGTTAATGTGCAACGACGCCGATATCAATATGCAACGCAGCAGCACGCCGGAGTTTGACGGCTGGCGCTGGGTGAGTTTTTGGTATCCGGTGCGCCAGGTGGTGTCGTTCAAACGTGATGTCTACCGCCGGGTGATGAAAGAATTCGCCGTGACCGTGATGCCAATGCAGGAGCAGGCAGCGCAGCGGCAAGCCCCCGCTTACCGCAGGAAGAGAGGTTAAGTTAAGCAGACTATGCTCACGCGCTTGCGAGAAATTGTTGAGAAGGTGGCCGCGGCGGCCAGCCTGACGGATGCGCTGGATCTTTTGGTCAATGAAACTTGTCTGGCGATGGATACGGAGGTCTGTTCCATTTATCTGGCAGACAATGACCGCCGTTGTTATTACCTGATGGCGACACGCGGGTTGAAAAAACCGCGTGGGCGCACCATTGCGCTGGCCTTCGATGAAGGCGTCGTGGGCCTGGTGGGGCGGCGGGCGGAGCCGATTAACCTGGCGGACGCGCAGAGCCACCCCAGCTTTAAATACGTTCCTCAGGTCAAGGAAGATCGTTTCCGATCTTTCCTCGGCGTGCCGATCATTCATCGTCGCCAACTGCTGGGCGTGCTGGTGGTGCAGCAGCGCGAACTGCGTCAGTTCGACGAAAGCGAAGAATCCTTCATGGTGACCCTGGCCACGCAGATGGCCGGGATCCTCTCGCAGTCGCAGCTTAACGCCATTTTCGGCCAATATCGCCAGACGCGCATCCGTGCGCTGGCGGCGTCGCCCGGCGTGGCGGTGGCGGAAGGCTGGCAAGACAGCAGCCAGCCGTCGCTCGATCAGGTGTACCGCGCCTCGACGCTGGACACCGTCAGCGAGCGCGAACGCCTGACCCAGGCGCTGGAAGAAGCCGGCGCAGAGTTCCGCCGTTTCAGCAAGCGCTTTGCCGCCAGCTCGCAAAAAGAGAGCGCGGCGATCTTCGATCTGTACTCCCACCTGCTGAACGATGCCCGCCTCAAGCGCGAGCTGTTTGCCGAAATTGACAACGGTTCCGTCGCCGAGTGGGCGGTAAAGCAGGTGATAGAGGCCTTTGCCGAGCAGTTTGCCAGCCTGCAGGATACCTACATGCGCGAGCGCGCCAGCGATCTGCGCGCGCTCGGCCAACGTTTATTATTCCACCTCGACGACACCACCCAGGGCGCTACCCAATGGCCGGCGCGATTCGTGCTGGTGGCGGATGAACTGACTGCCACCCTGCTGGCCGAAGTGCCGCAGGATCGCCTGGTGGGCGTGGTGGTGCGCGACGGCGCGGCCAACTCTCACGCGGCTATTTTGGTGCGGGCGATGGGCGTGCCGACGGTGATGGGGGCCGATATTCAGCCTTCGCTGCTCAGCCAGCGGTTGCTGATTGTCGACGGTTACCGCGGCGAACTGTTGGTCGACCCGGAGCCGGTGCTGGTGCAGGAGTACCAGCGGCTCATCAGCGAAGAGCTGGAGTTGAGCAAGCTGGCGGAAGACGACGTTGAGCAGCCGGCGCAGTTGAAAAGCGGCGAGCGCATCCAGGTGATGCTGAACGCCGGCCTCAGCCCGGAACACGAGCAGCTGCTGGGCGGCCGGGTTGACGGCGTCGGCCTGTACCGCACCGAAATCCCCTTTATGCTGCAGAGCGGTTTTCCCTCGGAAGAGGAGCAGGTTGGGCAATATCAGGGCATGCTTCAGCTCTACCCGACCAAGCCGGTCACCTTGCGTACGCTGGACATCGGCGCCGACAAACAGCTGCCCTACATGCCTATCAGCGAGGAGAACCCTTGCCTGGGCTGGCGCGGCATTCGCATCACGCTGGACCAACCGGAAATCTTCCTGATCCAGGTGCGCGCCATGCTGCGCGCCAACGCCGGCACCGGCAACCTGGGCATTTTGCTGCCGATGATCACCAGCCTTGAAGAGATCGATGAAGCCAAGCGCCTGATCGATCGCGCCGGGCGTGAGGTGGAAGAGGTTTTGGGCTATGAGATCCCGAAACCGAAGATCGGCGTGATGCTGGAAGTGCCTTCGATGATCTTCCTGATCCCCTATCTGGCGGCGCGGGTTGATTTTATTTCGGTCGGCACCAACGACCTGACCCAATACCTGCTGGCGGTGGACCGCAACAATACCCGGGTGGCGTCGCTGTACGACAGCCTGCACCCCGCGATGCTGCAGGTGCTGAAACTGATCGTCGATCAGGGCAAGGCGGCCGGGCTGCAGGTCAGCCTGTGCGGCGAGCTGGCGGGCGATCCCATGGGGGCGCTGCTGCTGGTGGGCATGGGTTACCGTAATTTGAGCATGAACGGCCGCAGCGTGGCACGCATCAAATACCTGCTGCGGCACATTGAGCTGGCCGACGCCGAGGGGCTGGCGCAGCGGGTGTTGAGCGCCCAGATGACCACCGAGGTGCGCCATCTGGTGGCGGCCTTTATGGAACGGCGCGGCATGGGCGGGCTGATCCGCGGCGGCAGATAATCGCGGCGGCGGACTGATTTTTTTACAGAACTTTTCCCTGCCGGCCACCCCGGACGCCATTAAGCCTATGTTATGATGCGCAACCTCAGCGCGGCGTAACGTCGCCGCCGCTTGGCACCAGCCGCCCCCGGATGGGGAAGAATAACAGACATGTTGTGGTGATAGATGAGCAATAGCTATCTGGCGTTTCCTAAATTTGATCCGGTCATTTTCTCTATTGGCCCGGTATCCCTGCACTGGTACGGCCTGATGTACCTGGTCGGCTTCGTTTTTGCCATGTGGCTGGCGGTGCGCCGCGCCAACAAGCCGGGCAGCGGCTGGACCAAAGACGAAGTGGAAAATCTGCTGTATGCCGGTTTCCTGGGCGTGTTCGTCGGCGGCCGCGTCGGTTACGTGCTGTTCTACAATCTGCCGCTGTTTCTGGATAACCCGCTGTATCTGTTCAAAGTCTGGGACGGCGGCATGTCGTTCCACGGCGGGCTGATGGGCGTGATCCTGGTGATGCTGTGGTTTGCTCGCCGCACCAAGCGCACCTTCTTCCAGGTCTCTGATTTTATTGCTCCGCTGATCCCGTTCGGCCTGGGCGCCGGCCGCCTCGGCAACTTTATCAACGGCGAACTCTGGGGCCGCGTAACCACCGACACCCCTTGGGCGATGCTGTTCCCTAGCTCGCGCAGCGAAGACGTGGCCATCGCCGCCGCCGATCCCAAACTGCTGCCGCTGCTGAATGAATATGGCGTGCTGCCGCGCCACCCGTCGCAGCTGTATGAACTGCTGCTGGAAGGCGTGGTGCTGTTTATCATTCTGAACTTGTTTATCCGCAAGCCGCGCCCGATGGGGGCCGTATCCGGCCTGTTCCTGATCGGCTATGGCGCCTTTCGCATTATCGTTGAGGCCTTCCGCCAGCCGGATGCTCAGCTCGGCCTGTTCGACGGCGTGATCAGCATGGGGCAGATCCTGTCCGTCCCTATGGTCGTGGCCGGTATCATTATGATGATTTGGGCGTACCGTCGTCGCCCGCAGCAACAACTGTCGTGAGGAACAAATGAAACAGTATCTGGATTTAATGAACAAGGTGCTCGCAGAGGGCACCCCTAAAGCCGACCGCACCGGCACCGGCACGCTGTCGATCTTTGGCCACCAGATGCGTTTCAATCTGCAGGAAGGCTTCCCGTTGGTGACCACCAAAAAATGTCACCTGCGCTCCATTATCCATGAGCTGTTGTGGTTCCTGAACGGCGACACCAACGTTGCCTACCTGCGCGAAAACAACGTCACCATCTGGGACGAGTGGGCCGACGAAAACGGCGATCTCGGCCCGGTTTACGGTAAGCAGTGGCGCGCCTGGGGGGCTGCGGACGGCCGCCAGATCGACCAGTTGAGCAACGTGCTCAAACAGTTGAAACAGGATCCGGACTCGCGCCGCATCATCGTTTCCGCCTGGAACGTCGGCGAGCTGGACCAAATGGCGCTGGCGCCGTGCCATGCGTTCTTCCAGTTTTACGTGGCGGACGGCAAGCTGTCCTGCCAGCTGTATCAGCGTTCGTGCGACGTGTTCCTCGGCCTGCCGTTCAATATCGCCAGCTATGCGCTGCTGGTGCATATGATGGCGCAGCAGTGCGATTTGGAAGTGGGCGATTTCGTCTGGACCGGCGGCGACACGCACCTGTACAGCAACCATATGGAGCAGACGCAGCTGCAGCTGACCCGTGAGCCGCGCCCGCTGCCGAAGCTGGTGATCAAGCGCAAACCGGCCTCGTTGTTCGATTACCGTTTCGAAGACTTCGAGATTGAAGGTTACGATCCGCACCCGCCAATCAAGGCGCCGGTGGCGATCTGACACGCCGGGCATAACACCCAGGGGCGCACTGGTTGCGCCCTTTTTTTTGCCTGAAATTGCGCACCGCGCCGCATTTTATTGCTTTCATCTGCATCGGCGGAGGAAACATTGCGCAGCGCGCTTCAACCCTGGCGGTCAGCGCTTTATCCCTGCCTTGTGGCCATTACACTGGCCGCCATGAACGCTAATTCCGATTTTTTCTTCGATGCCCGCCAGCGCGGCATGACGCTGATCGAGCTGCTGGCGGTGATCCTGATCGCCGGCATGCTTACCGGTTGGGGTGTCAGCCACTGGCGCCATTACCAACAGGCGCTGCGGCTTGAGCATACCGCTCAACAGCTGTTGGCGTTTCTGGTCCGGCTGCAGGCGGACGCCAACTGGCGCAACCGCCCGGCGCTGCTGTGGTTCAAAGCCGGAGAACCCTGGTGCATCGGCAGCGGCGAGCCGCCGCCGGACTGCGTTTCGGCGCCCGGCGAGCTTTATCTTCCGCACTACCGCGACGTGCTGTTGAGCGCCCATACCGGCAAGGATTTTGGTTTTTACGGCCTGCGCAACGGTGCGCAAGGCGGGCATATCGTCCTCAGCAACGGCGCAGGCAGCCTGCGGCTGGTGTTGTCCGCAAGGGGGCGGCTGCGGCTGTGCAGCGAGCGGCTGAACGTGCGGGGAATTGCCCTATGCCAGCTCTAGAACGCGGCTTCACCTTGCCGGAGGTGCTGCTGGCGCTATCGTTTGGCAGCCTGATTGCGCTGGCTGCGGCCAAAACTTACCCGCTGTTGCGCCAGCAAAGCGTGGCGCTTGGCCAGCACTATCGGCTGGAGCTGGCGCTGCGGCAGCTGGCGTTTGGCATAGAAAAAGACCTGCGCCGCGCGGGATTCTGCGCCGGGCGCTGCCAGGGGCGGGCGCTGTTGATCGACCATGCCCCCGGCGAGGCGCCAGGCAGCTGCGTGATCGTCGCCTATGACATCACCCGCAGCGGCCAGTGGGCGAGCGGCGGCGATGACGCCGGCTATTTTGGCTACCGGCTGAGGCAGGGCGGGCTGGAAGGGCAGCGCGGCGTTGGCCATTGCCGCGGCCTGGGCTGGGAACGGCTGCTGGATCCTGACGAAGTGCACATTGAGTTGTTTAACGTGGCGGTCAGCAAAGCCGGCAACGGCCAAACCCTGGCCCGGTTGACGCTGGCGGGGCGCTCGACGGCCGACGGCGGTATCCGGCGCAGCCTGAGCTGGGCCGTCGACATGGCCGCGTTGCCGTGAACGCGCCCGCGCAGCAGGGCGGCAGCACTCTGGCGGCGGTGATGATGCTGTTGGTGATGGGGCTGATGCTGTTGAACGCCCAGCACCGTCAGTTGGACAGCGCACTGCTGTTGGCGAGCGATCAGCAGCGCTACCTGCAGGCCTATAATCAGGCGGCCTCCGCGCTCAGTTGGGGCATGGCGCAACGCTGGCCGCAAGGCGGCCTGAGCGCCGGGGGCTGGTTGTGCCGGCAAAACGTTGAGTTATCCGCCTGCGTCAGGCAGTCCGCCCGCGCAGGGATGGTGCTGGTGCGCGGGGAAGGCGCGTTGCGCAGCGGCGAGCCGCTGTGGCTCTATCAGTTGAGCAAAACCGAGGGAACGGGAGCAGAAGCCGGTCTGATTGCCGAGCCGGGCGGCTGGCTGGATTTTTGCCCGGAGAAGAAGGAGGCGGACTGTGCGGGTTAACCTTCAGGGTGAAAGCGGGGGCCGCGATGGCTTCAGTTTGCCGGAGGTGTTGGTAGCCGCATTGCTGTTCGCGGTGTCGCTGTTGGGATTGTTACAGTATCATCAAGTGCTGCTGCAGTCGTTCCAGCGCCAGTGGCAGTATCGTCAGGCCTGGTCGCTGGCGCACCGCCAGCTGGAGGTCTTTGCCGCGACCGGGCAGAACGATGTTGAGTTGCCTGTGGGCTGGCGGCGTGAGCTGCAGTTCAGCGGCGCAGAGCCCGGCTGTCGGCGATTGCTGGTGAAGGTACAAACGCCGCAGCGGCAATGGGCGGAACTGAGCCGTTGGTATTGCGCTCGCCGCTAACCCGGCGCGTATTTTGTTTTAAAGGAGCCCCAATGTTCACGGTTTATCATTCCAATCAGCTGGATTTATTGAAAACGCTGACCAGCGCGTTGATAGCCAGAGATCCGTTGGCCGACCCTTTTCAACAGGAAGTGGTGCTGGTGCAAAGCCCCGGCATGGCGCAATGGCTGCAGATGCAGCTGGCGGAGCAGTTCGGCATCGCCGCCAATATCGCCTTTCCCCTGCCGGCGACCTTTATCTGGGAAATGTTTACCCGGGTGCTGCCGGATATTCCCAAAGAAAGCGCCTTCAGCAAGGATGCGATGACCTGGAAGCTGATGTGGCTGCTGCCGGAGCTGCTGGCCCAGCCGGCGTTTGCCTCGCTGCAGCACTACCTCACCGACGACGGCGACAAACGCAAAATTCATCAGTTGGCCGGCCGGGTGGCCGACCTGTTTGACCAATATCTGGTGTACCGCCCGCAGTGGCTGGAGAGCTGGCAGCGCGGCGAACGCATCGACGGCCTGGCGGAGGCCCAACAGTGGCAGGCTCCGCTGTGGGAGCGCCTGGTGGAGTACACGCGTGAGCTGGGGCAGCCGGAATGGCACCGCGCCAATCTGTACAGCCGCTTTATCCATGCGTTGGACAACGCGCAATCATGCCCGCCCGGTCTGCCGCCGCGGGTGTTTATCTGCGGCATTTCGGCGCTGCCGCCGGTGTATCTGGAAGCGCTGCAGGCGCTGGGCCGCCATATCGACATTCACCTGATGTTCACCAACCCTTGCCGCTATTACTGGGGCGATATTCAGGACTACGCGTTTCTCGCCCGGTTGCAGAGCCGCAAACGCCGCCACTATCACCAGGCGCGCGATCAGGGGCTGTTCCGCGAGCCGGGCCAGGCGGCGCAGCTGTTCGACGCCGAGGGGCAGCAACAGCTCAGCAACCCGCTGTTGGCCTCCTGGGGCAAGCTGGGGCGCGACCACCTTTATTTGCTGTCGCAGATGGAAGGCGTGCAGGAGGTCGACGCTTTTGTCGATATTCCGGCCGACAACATGTTGCACGTTATCCAGCGCGACATGCTGGAGCTGGAAGATAACGCGGTGATCGGCGCGACGCCGGAAACGCTGGAGAGCAGCGCCGGCAAGCGCCCGCTGGATCTTCAGGATCGCTCTCTCAGCCTGCACGCCTGTCACAGCCCGCAGCGCGAGGTCGAGGTGCTGCACGACCAACTGTTGACCATGCTGGCGGAAGATCCCGAGCTGACGCCGCGCGACATTATCGTGATGGTGGCGGATATCGACAGCTACACGCCCTACATTCAGGCGGTGTTCGGCAATGCGTCCGCCGAGCGTTACCTGCCGTTTGCCATTTCTGACCGGAAAGCGCGCCAGGCGCATCCCGCGCTGCAGGCGTTTATTTCGCTGCTCGACCTGCCGCAAAGCCGGTTTACCTCGGAACAGGTGCTGGCGTTGCTGGAGGTTCCGGCGCTGGCGGCGCGTTTCGCCATACGCGAGGAAGGGTTGCGCCTGTTGCGGCACTGGGTCGGCGAGTCTGGCGTGCGCTGGGGCCTGGACGACGACAACGTGCGCGAGCTGGAATTGCCGGCAACCGGCCAGCACACCTGGCGTTTTGGCATCACGCGCATGCTGCTCGGCTATGCGATGGACAGCAATGCCGGTGACTGGCAGGGTATATTGCCCTACGACGAATCAAGCGGGTTGGTCGCTGAGCTGGCCGGGCAGTTGGCGGATATGCTGGCCAGCCTCAGCCGCTGGCGGCAGCTGCTGAGCGAAGCGCGCCCGTTGGAAGAGTGGCTGCCGCTGTGCCGCCAACTGCTGGATACTTTTTTCGCACCGGATGGCGAGACCGAAGTGGTGCTGGCGCTGATCGAACGGCAGTGGCAGCAGGCCATCGGCTTCGGCCTGGCGGCGCGCTACCCGGATGCGGTGCCTTTGAGCATCCTGCGCGACGATCTGGCGGCGCGGCTCGATCAGGAGCGCATCAGCCAGCGCTTTCTGGCCGGGCAAATCAACTTCTGCACCCTGATGCCCATGCGTTCCATTCCGTTCAAAGTGGTTTGCCTGCTGGGCATGAACGACGGAGTTTACCCGCGCACCCTGCCGCCGTTGGGTTTTGACCTGATGGCCCAGCAGGTTAAGCGCGGCGATCGCAGCCGCCGCGACGACGACCGCTACCTGTTCCTCGAAGCGATTTTGTCGGCGCAGCAGCGGTTGTACATCAGCTTTATCGGCCGTTCGATCCAGGATAACGGCCTGCGCTATCCCTCAGTGCTGGTCACCGAGCTGCTGGAATACCTGGAGCAGAGCTATTGCCTGCCGGGAGACGAAAACCTGGACGCCGACGGCAGTGCCCAGCGGGTTGGCGAGCACTTGCTGAAGTGGCATGCGCGCATGCCCTTCGCCGCCGAAAACTTCCTGCCCGGCTCCGAGGCGCAAAGCTATGCCGCCGAGTGGCTGCCCGCCGCCGACGGGCGCGGCGCGGCGCACCCGGCCTTCAATCAGCCGCTGCTTGCCGAAGAGCCGCCGCAGATTTCGCTGGACGACCTGCTGCGATTTTATCGGCACCCGATCCGCGCCTTCTTCCAGCTGCGCCTTGGCGTCAGCTTTATTCTGGAAGAAACCGAACTGCTGGACGAAGAGCCTTTCACGCTGGATAACCTCAGCCGCTACCAGTTCAACAGCCAGCTGTTGAACACCCTGATAGACGGCGAAGATCCGGCGCGGCTGTTCCAGCGGGTGCGCGCCGCAGGCGGTTTGCCGTTTGGCGCCTTTGGCGAAATCTACTGGCAGAAACAGCAGGAAGAGATGACCGAACTGGCCGAACAGGTGCGCGCCGAGCGCAGCGAGGGCCATAGCCTGGAGCTGGATATCGAGATCGACGGCGTGCGCATCAGCGGCTGGCTGCACCAGGTGCAAGAAGACGGCCTGCTGCGCTGGCGACCCGCCACCTTGTCGGCGGTGGATGGCATCTTGCTGTGGCTGGAGCATCTGGCGTATTGCTGCGCCGGCGGCACGGGCGAGAGCCGCATCTATGGGCGCAAAAACTCGGCCTGGCGTTTTGCCGCGCTTACGCCGGCGGAGGCCCGCACCCAGCTGGCGGAGCTGCTGGCGGGGTACCGGCGCGGCCTGTGCCAACCGCTGCTGCTGTTGAACAAGAGCGGATGGGCCTGGCTGAGCCAGTGTTACCAGCCGGAAACTCAGCAGATTGACTGGGAAGAAGAGACGCAGATCAAAGCGCGCGCCAAACTGCTGCAGGCCTGGCAGGGCGATCAGCGCATCCCGGGCGAAGGGGAGGACCCTTACGTTCAGCGCGTATTCCGCCAGTTGGATAATGATTATTTAGCGCAAATTCTGGTCGAAACAGAGCGTTATCTGCTGCCGGTGGCGCGGCATAACCTGGGGTAACAATCCCCCGGTGGTACTGCATGCCGGGAGGTGGTAAAAATAACTGAAGTTATATTCAACCATTGGGGTTATCTCCGGTCTGACATAACGTATAGGAATATAGATTGGTTCCCGAAGTGAGTATGGCAACAGAGGCCGCCTCACGCATGACGGGAATGGTTGTGCGGTTTTGATGAGCGCCGTCGACGCCAACAATTTGGTGCGACGGTGTCAGAATAGGGGTTTATTTTGGATATGCGCAGACAGTTGGCCCGCATTACCGGGTTGGTATTATTGGCAATGTGTTGGGCGCCGTTAAGCTGGGCCGCACAGGGATGGCAGCCGCTGGCGGAGAAGATCAACAAAAGCGAGCACGATCCGCGTCACTATCAGGCGATCACGCTGGCGAACGGCATGACGGTGCTGCTGGTTTCCGACGCTCAGGCGCCGAAATCGCTGGCGGCCCTGGCGCTGCCGGTCGGCTCGCTGGAGGATCCGAACAGCCAGCTCGGCTTGGCGCACTATCTGGAACACATGGTGCTGATGGGCTCCAAGCGCTATCCGCAGCCGGAAAACCTGTCGGAATTCCTGAAGAAACACGGCGGCAGCCACAACGCCAGCACGGCCTCTTACCGCACCGCGTTCTACCTGGAAGTGGAAAACGATGCGCTGGAGCCGGCGGTCGATCGCATGGCGGACGCCATTGCGGAGCCGCTGCTGGAAGCGGGCAACGCCGATCGCGAGCGCAATGCGGTTAACGCCGAGCTGACGATGGCGCGTTCGCGTGACGGCATGCGCATGGCGCAGGTCGGGGCGGAAACGCTGAACCCGGCGCACCCGAGCGCGCGCTTCTCCGGCGGCAACCTCGACACCCTGAAGGACAAACCGGGCAGCAAGCTGCACGATGAACTGACCGGCTTCTATAAGCGCTACTATTCCGCCAACCTGATGATGGGCGTGCTGTACGGCAACCAGCCGTTGCCGCAGCTGGCGGAAATCGCAGCCAAAACCTTTGGCAGGGTGCCGAACCATGACGCCAGCGTGCCGCCGATCACCGTACCGGCCGTCACGCCGGAGCAGCAGGGCATCATTATTCACTATGTGCCGGCGCAGCCGCGCAAGCAGCTGAAGGTCGAATTTCGCATCGATAACAACAGCGCCGCGTTCCGCAGCAAAACCGATACCTACATCAGCTACCTGATCGGCAACCGCAGCAAAAATACCCTGTCGGACTGGCTGCAGAAACAGGGGCTGGCGGATGCGATCAACGCCGGCGCCGATCCGATGGTAGACCGCAACGGCGGGGTGTTCTCGATCAGCGTATCCCTGACCGACAAAGGGCTGGCCCAGCGCGACCAGGTGGTGGCCGCTATTTTCAACTACCTGAAAATGTTGCGTGGCGAGGGCATCAAGCAGAGCTATTTCGACGAGATTTCACACGTCCTGAATCTGGACTTCCGCTATCCGTCGATCACCCGCGACATGGATTACATCGAATGGCTGGTGGATACCATGCTGCGCGTGCCGGTCGAACATGCGCTGGACGCCCCATATCTGGCCGACCGCTATGACGCCAAGGCGATCGCTGAGCGTCTGGACGCCATGACGCCGCAAAACGCGCGTATCTGGTTCGTCAGCCCGAACGAGCCGCATGACAAGACGGCGTACTTCGTCAACGCGCCTTATCAGGTGGATAAAATCACCCCGCAGCGGTTTGAACAGTGGCAGCAACTGGGCAAGGGGATCGCGTTGTCGTTGCCGGCGCTGAACCCCTATATTCCGGACGACTTCACCCTGACCAAGCCATCGCACGAGTTCAAAAAGCCGGAGATGGTGGTGGATCAGCCGGGTCTGCGCGTGCTGTACATGCCGAGCCGTTATTTTGCCGATGAGCCGAAGGCGGACGTCACCGTCGCTTTCCGCAACGCCAAAACCATGGACTCCGCGCGCAATCAGGTGCTGTTTTCTTTGACCGATTACCTGGCCGGCATTGCGCTGGATCAGTTGAGCTATCAGGCGTCGGTCGGTGGCTTGAGCTTCTCGACCTCGCCAAACAACGGCCTGATGTTCAACGCCAACGGCTTTACCCAGCGTTTGCCGCAGCTGTTGACGTCGCTGATTGAAGGTTACTCCAGCTTCACCCCGACCGAAGATCAGCTGGCGCAGGCCAAGTCCTGGTATTTGGAACAGTTGGATGCGGCCGAGAAGGGCAAGGCGTTTGAACTGGCTATTCAGCCGGTGCAGATGATTTCCCGCGTGCCTTACTCAGAGCGCAGCGAACGCCGCGAAGTGCTGAAAAACCTGACGCTGAAAGACGTGCTGGCCTACCGCGACGGCCTGTTGGCGGATGCCACGCCGGAGCTGCTGGTGGTGGGCAACATGAGCAAACGGCAGGTCGATACCCTGGCCTCTACGCTGAAGCACCGCCTGGGTTGCACCGGCGTTGAATGGTGGCACGGCGAAGACGTGGTGGTGGACAAGGATCAGCTGGCCAACCTGCAGCGCGCGGGCAGCAGCACCGATTCGGCGCTGGCGGCGGTCTATGTGCCGACCGGCTACGATGAAGTAACGGGTATGGCCTACAGTTCGCTGCTGGGGCAGATTATCCAGCCATGGTTCTACAGCCAATTGCGCACGGAAGAGCAACTGGGCTATGCAGTATTCGCATTTCCAATGTCGGTTGGCCGCCAGTGGGGCGTAGGTTTCCTGCTGCAGAGCAACAGCAAACAGCCGGCCTATCTGTATCAGCGTTACCAGGACTTTTACCCGAAAACGGAAAAACGCCTGCGCGCGATGAGCGAAGCGGATTTCGGACAGTACAAACAGGCGCTGATCAACGAACTGAAGCAGCGGCCGCAAACCCTGAGCGAAGAGGCCAGCCGCTTCGCCAACGATTTCGACCGCGGCAATTTCGCCTTCGATACCCGCGAGAAGCTGATTGCGCAGGTGCAACAGTTGACGCCGGCCAAGCTGGCGGACTTCTTCCACCAGGCGGTGATCCAGCCGCAGGGGTTGGCGGTGCTGTCGCAGGTTAGCGGCAGCGGCCAGGACAAGGCGGAGTACGCCGAGCAGAAGGGGTGGGTAACCTATCCTAATGCCTCCGCGCTGCAACAGGTATTGCCGCGCAAGGTGGCGACACCATGACAGGGGCGGCCCCGCAAAGGCTTGATCCGCTGACGTTGCCGCTGTTTGGCGAGCGGCTGATAGAAGCGTCGGCGGGGACTGGCAAAACCTTCACTATCGGCGCGCTGTACCTGCGCCTGCTGCTGGGGCTCGGGCGGGATGCGGCATTTCCCCGGCCGCTGACGGTCGAAGAGATCCTGGTGGTGACCTTTACCGAGGCCGCCACTGAGGAGCTGCGCGGGCGCATACGCGCCAATATTCACGGGCTGCGCATCGCCTGCGTGCGCGGCAAAAGCGATAACCCCTTGTTTACCGCGCTGATGGCTGAAATCGACGATCTGGCCGACGCCGCCTCGCAGCTGTTGGCGGCCGAACGGCAGATGGACGAAGCGGCGATCTACACCATTCACGGCTTCTGCCAGCGCATGCTGGCCCACAACGCCTTCGAATCCGGCATGCTGTTTGAGCAAACGCTGGTGCAGGACGAATTGCCGCTGCGGCGGCAGGCCTGTGCGGATTTCTGGCGCCGCCATTGCTACCCGCTGCCGCTGGGGGTAGCCCGGGCGGTCAGCCAGGAGTGGAGCGGCCCGGAAGCGCTGTTGGCCGATCTTTCCGGCTATTTGCACGGTGAAGCGCCTCGGCTGCGCCAGCCGCCGAAAGAAGAAGAAACGGTGCTGATGCGCCACGAGCAGATTGTGGTGCGCATCGACGCCATCAAGACGCAGTGGCGGGCGGCTACGGGAGATCTCGAGGCGTTGATCAGCCAGTCCGGCGTAGACAAGCGCAGCTACAGCAGCAAACACCTGCCGAACTGGCTGGCTAAGGTCGGCGAGTGGGCCGGGCAGGAAACCCAGGACTATCAGTTGCCGAAGGAACTGGACAAGTTTCGCCAGTCGGTGCTGCTGGAGAAAACCAAGAAGGGTGAGCCGCCGCGTCACGGGCTGTTTACCGCTATCGATGAACTGTTTGCCGAACCCCTGACGCTGCGTGATCTGATCATGGCGCGCGCACTCAGTGAAATCCGCACCTCCATCCAGCAAGAGAAGCGCCAGCGCGCCGAGTTGGGGTTTGACGACCTGCTCAGCCGGCTGGACGGCGCCTTGCAGAGCGCCGGCGGCGAGCAGCTGGCGCTGGCGATCCGTCAGCGTTATCCGGTGGCGATGATCGATGAATTTCAGGATACCGACCCGCAGCAATATCGCATCTTCCAAAAGCTTTACGTCGGCCGGCCAGACTGCGGCTTGCTGTTGATCGGCGATCCGAAACAGGCGATTTACGCCTTCCGCGGCGCCGACATCTTCACCTATATGCGCGCCCGTTCCGAGGTGAGCGCCCACTATACGCTTGAAACCAACTGGCGCTCGTCTCCGGCGATGATCGCCAGCGTCAACCATCTGTTTTCTCAGGTGGATAAGCCATTCCTGTTCGGCCAAATCCCCTTTATCGAGGTCAGTGCGGCGGAAAAGAATCAAGGGCTGGCGTTTGAGTTGCATGGCAAGCCGCAGCCGGCGATGCAGTTTTGGCTGCAGCAGGGCGAAGGCGTAGGTGTAAGTGATTACCAACAACTGATGGCGCGGCTGTGCGCCGCGCAAATCCGCGACTGGCTCAGCGCCGGGCAGCAGCAACAAGCCTGGCTGAATGACGGTAAAAGCCGGCGGCCGGTGCAGGCTTCGGATATCACGGTGCTGGTGCGTAGCCGCAATGAGGCGGCGCTGGTGCGTGATGCGCTCAGCGCACTGTCCATTCCGTCAGTCTATCTCTCCAACCGCGACAGCGTCTTCGACACGCCGGAAGCCAAAGACCTGCTGTGGTTGCTGCAGGCGGTGCTGGCGCCGGAGCAGGAGCGCACGCTGCGCAGCGCCATGGCCACCGGGCTGATGGGGCTGGATGCACCCACGCTGGACGGCCTGAGCCGCGACGAACGGGCCTGGGACGCCTTGGTGAATGAGTTTGACCAATACCGCACCCAATGGTTGCGCCGCGGCGTGTTGCCGATGCTGAGCGAGGTGATGAAGAACCGCCAACTGGCGGAGAACCTGCTGGCCAGCCCCGGCGGAGAACGGCGCCTGACCGACGTGCTGCATCTGGGTGAGCTGTTGCAGGAAGCCGCCGCACAGCTCGACAGCGAACACGCGCTGGTGCGCTGGCTGGCGCAGCAAATTGCACAGCCCAATCGCCAGTCCGACAATCAGCAGCTGCGGCTGGAAAGCGATCGTCATCTGGTGCAGGTGATCACCATCCACAAATCCAAAGGGCTGGAGTTCGATCTGGTATGGCTGCCGTTCGTCGGCAATTTCCGCCAGCAGCAGCAGGCGCTGTATCACGATCGCCACAGCTTCCAGGCGTTGCTGGATCTCAACGCCAACGAAGAGAGCCAGGCCTGGGCGGAAGAAGAACGGCTGGCGGAGGATTTGCGCTTGCTGTACGTGGCGTTGACCCGCTCGGTGTACCACTGCAGCATCGGCATTGCGCCGCTTATCCAGGGCACCCGCAAGAAGCAGGGCGACACCGATCTGCACCGCAGCGCGCTGGGCTATCTGGTGCAGGCCGGCCAGGCCGGCGATGCGGTCTACCTGAACGAACGCCTGCAGCAGTTGGCCGGCGGCGGCGTGGCGCTGTCGTTGGTCGATACGCCGGATGAGCAGCCGTGGCAGCCGCAAACGGCGGGCGCGGCGGCGCTGGCGGCGAAGCATTTTAGCCGCCAGATTCAGGATTTCTGGCGGGTCACCAGCTATACCGGCCTGCAGCAGCATGGCGCGGGTTTGATGCAGGATCTGCTGCCGCGGCTGGATATCGATGCCGCCGGCGAACAGGCCGAAGACAGTGAGCCAGCGCTCACACCGCATACCTTCCCGCGCGGTGCGGCGCCCGGCACCTTCCTGCACAGCCTGTTTGAAACCCTGGATTTCACCCAGCCGCTGGATGAAGGGTGGCTGCTGGAGCAACTGCAGCAGCAGGGTTTTGCCGAACACTGGCAGCCGGTGTTGCAGAATTGGATGCAGGTGCTGCTTAACACCCCGCTGAACGACAGCGGCGTAACGCTGTCGGCGCTGGCGCCGCAGCACAAGCAGGCCGAGCTGCAGTTTTATCTGCCGATCAATAGGCTGCTGTCGGCGACTGAGCTGGATGCGCTGGTGAAGCGTTATGATCCGTTGTCGGCCCGCTGCCCGGCGCTGGATTTCCATCGGGTGCAGGGCATGCTCAAAGGCTTTATCGATTTGGTGTTCTGCTGGCAGGGTAAATATTACCTGCTGGACTACAAATCCAACTGGCTGGGAGAGGACAGCGGCGCCTATACCCGGCCGGCGATGGAGCAGGCGATGGCGGAGCATCGCTATGATCTGCAGTACCAGCTTTATACCCTGGCGCTGCACCGTTATCTGCGCCACCGGCTGCCGGATTACGACTACCAGCGCCATTTTGGCGGGGTAATTTACCTGTTCCTGCGCGGCGTGGACGCGCAACACCCGGGCAACGGCATTTTCGCCTGCCGCCCGGAACAATCTCTGGTGGAAGGCATGGATCTGTTGTTCAGCGGCGAAACCGCCGCGTCGGAGGAGGGATCATGATCGCGCTGCTGGAGCAGGCGGTGGCGCTTGGCGCGCTGCGGCCGCTGGACGTGCAGTTCGCCCGCGTGGTGGCGAGCGAGGACGAACCCGATATCCTGCTGGCCGCCGCCTGCCTGAGCGCAGAGGCGGGGGCCGGGCACGTTTGCCTGATGCTGGATCAGCTGCAGGCGGATCAACTCTTTGAAGGGCGTCAGCCGGAGCTGGCGCAGGCCGTTTGGCTGGCGGCCGGGCAGCCGGATCTTGCCCGCTGGCGGCAGCGCCTGGCGGCCAGCGCGGCGGTCGGCGACGGCAGCGGCGCTACCCCGTTGGTGTTGCAGGATCAGCGTCTGTATCTGCAGCGCATGTGGCAGAACGAAGGCGAGGTGGCGGCGTTTATCAGCGGCGACAGCCGGCATCAGGCGATAGAAGAAACTCAACTGCGCGCGATTCTTGACCAGCTGTTTGGCGCGGCGGCGCCAGAGCCGGACTGGCAGAAAATCGCCGCGGCGGTGGCGGCCACCCGGCGCATATCGGTGATTTCCGGCGGGCCGGGCACCGGCAAGACCACTACCGTCGCTAAGCTGCTGGCGGCGCTGGTGCAGCTTGGGGAAGGCGAACGCCTGCGCATTCAGTTGGCTGCCCCGACCGGCAAGGCGGCGGCGCGCCTGACCGAATCGCTGGGCAGCGCCAGCCGAAAACTGCCGTTAACCCCGGCGCAGCAGGCGCTGTTCCCGACGGAGGCGGCGACGCTGCACCGGTTGCTGGGCGCACAGCCGAACAGCCAGCGCATGCGCTATCATCGCGGCAATCCGCTGCATTTGGATGTGCTGGTGGTGGATGAGGCGTCGATGGTCGATTTGCCGATGATGGCGCGCCTGATTGCCGCCTTGCCGGAACAGGCGCGGGTGATTTTCCTCGGCGACCGCGATCAGCTGGCCTCGGTGGAGGCCGGTGCGGTGCTGGGCGATATCTGCCGTTTCGCCGAACAGGGGTACAGCGCCGCGCGCGCCGCGGAGCTAACCCGGTTGACCGGCTGCCAGCTACAGGGGCAGCAGGCTCCGGCGCAGGCGGCGGTGCGCGACAGCCTGTGCCTGCTGCGCAGAAGCTACCGTTTTGACGCCAATTCCGGCATTGGCCAGCTGGCGCAGGCGGTTAACGCCGGTGATGGCGAGCGGGCGCGGGCGGCGATCGGCGGCCGTTTCAGCGATGTTGCCGGTTATCCGCTGGCGACCGCCGAAGAATATCAGGCGTTGCTGGACATGTGCGTGGCGGGCTATCGCGATTATCTGAAGCGGGTGGCCGAGGGAGCCGATGCGGTGGAGGTGCTGGCGGCGTTTGGCCATTTTCAGGTGCTGTGCGCGCTGCGCGAAGGGCCATTTGGCGTAGCCGGGCTGAACGAACGCATCGAGGCAGGGCTGCAGCGCGCCGGGCTGATTCAGCGCCCGCCGGCGGCGTTAGGGCGCTGGTATCAGGGGCGGCCGGTGATGATTGGGCGCAACGACAGCGCGCTGGGGTTATTTAACGGTGATATCGGCATCGCTCTGCGCGATGAGAGCGGCGAACTGCGCGTGCATTTTCAATTGCCAGACGGCAGCATCAAGTCGGTGCAGCCCAGCCGCCTGCCGGCGCATGAAACCGCCTACGCGATGACGGTGCACAAATCGCAGGGTTCGGAGTTTGAGCACACGGTGCTGGTGCTGCCCAATCATTTCCTGCCGGTGCTGACCCGTGAGCTGGTGTATACCGCCATTACCCGCGCACGCAGCCGGCTCTCGCTGTATGCCAGCGACGGGGTGCTGATGAAGGCGATCCGCACGCCGACTCAGCGCCGCAGTGGGTTGGCCGAGCGCCTGCAACAGGCGGAATAAGAGAGAAGGGCGCAGCGGCGCTGCGCCCACAGGAATTACAGATCCGCCAGCAGAATTTTGGAGCGGCGCTGGTAGTTGTACAGCGCCTGTTTTTGCATCGGCAGTACGTCGACCTCCGCCGGGGTAAAGCCGCGTTCCTGGAACCAGTGGATGCTGCGGGTAGTCAGCACGAACAGCTTTTGCAGCCCCATTTGCCGCGCCTGGTTTTCCACCCGCTGCAGCAGCATTTCACCGCGTGATGAGCTGCGGTAGTCCGGATGCACCGCCACGCAGGCCATCTCGCCGATTTTTTCTTCCGGGAATGGGTACAGCGCCGCACAGGCGATGGTCAGGTTGTCGCGTTCGATAATGGTGAACTTATCGATCTCCATCTCCAGCTGCTCACGCGAGCGGCGCACTAAAATACCCTGTTGTTCGAGCGGACGGATCAGTTCCAGGATGCCGCCGATATCGTTGATCGTCGCCCGGCGCACCTGTTCGGCGCTCTCCATCACGATCTGGGTGCCGATACCGTCGCGCGAGAACAGCTCCTGAACCAGCGCGCCGTCCTCCTGGTAGCTGATCAGGTGGCTGCGGCGCACGCCGCTGCGGCAGGCCTTCACCGCGCCGCGCAGGAAGCGCACGGTGCCGGAGTGATAGTCGCCGCTCTCTTCCAGCTCCTCGATGCGCTTTTGTGCGTCGTTGGGAAACAGTTCGGAGATGATATTGCCTTCTTGATCTGTCACGCCCTGCGATGAGCAGAAGCCGATCATTTTTTCCGCCTTCAGTTTGATCGCCAACTGGGTGGCGACTTCTTCAGAGGTCAGGTTAAAGCTTTCGCCGGTCACCGACACCGCGACCGGGCCGATCAGTACGATGGCGTTGCTGTCGAGCTGGCGGTGGATGGCTTCTTCGTCGATGCGGCGAATGCGCCCGCTGTGGCAGTAATCTACGCCGTCGTCGATGCCCAGCGGCTGAGCGATGATAAAGTTGCCGCTGACCACGTTGATATGCGCGCCCTGCAGCGGCGTATTGTTGAGGCTCATCGACAGCCGGGCGGTGATGTCCAGCTGCAACAGGCCGGCGGCCTGCTTGACCAGTTCCAGCGTATGGGCGTCGGTGACCCGGGTATGCTTGTGATAAACAGGTTCGAGGTTATGCTGCGCCAGATTGCCGTCGATCTGCGGCCGCGCGCCATATACCACCACCAGCCGGATGCCCAGGCTATGCAGCAGCCCGACATCGTTGACGATGTTGGAGAAATTTTCGTGTTCGATGGCTTCACCGCCGAGCATGACGACAAAAGTCTTACCGCGGTGGGCGTTGATATAGGGAACTGAGTGACGGAATCCTTGGACCAGCTCTGTACTACGTTCCTTCACGGCAAAACCTCTTTTGCATATTTATACGATATTTTCGTATTTTTATTCTTTTCCGTCGCCGATAGCAAGCGGGAAATCATCTCAATTTATTCGCTAAGGGCGCTGAATCGTTAATAAATTGAAAAACCATAAAAAGATTTTCTGGTGACAGGGCTGGAATGATTGGTTAAAGTTTTCGGCATTCCCATTTGACCGGTGTTTTTTTCATCTGTTGTAATCTGTTATCACTGCCGGAGTCGCATGCCAAACTCAAATCACAATCTGGGCCGCCGTCGTTTATTACAGGGGGTTGCCGCCAGCTGGTTGCTGAGTGTGAGTCGCGTAGGCTTCGCCGCATCGTCGCACGTGATTGCCGTGCGCGTATGGCCTTCTTCCACCTATACCCGCGTTACGCTTGAATCTAACGTCGAGCTCAAATACAAACAGTTTGCGTTGACCAACCCCGACCGCGTGGTGGTGGATATCGAGGGCGTGCACCTTAACAGCGTGCTGAAGGGCATCGCCGGCCAGGTTCGCGCCGACGATCCTTACCTCAAACAGGCGCGGGTCGGCCAGTTCGATCAAAATACCGTGCGGCTGGTGCTGGAGCTTAAGCAGAGCGTCAGCCCGCATATGTTCTCGCTGGCGCCGGTGCCGGAGTATCGCAACCGCCTGGTGATGGATCTCTATCCCACCAAGGGCGCCAGCGGCGGCGAGGAATATGATCCGCTATTGGCGTTACTGGAAGATTACAACAAGGGCGATCTCGAGCGCACGTTGCCGGCGGAAGCGCCGCAGGCCGGCAAGGCGGGGCGCGACCGGCCGATTGTCATCATGCTGGATCCGGGCCATGGCGGTGAAGATCCCGGCGCCATCGGCAAGTTCAAAACGCGCGAGAAGGACATCGTGCTGCTGATTGCCCGCAAGCTGAGCGCGCTGATTAAGCGCGAACCGAACATGAAGGTGTTCATGACGCGCAACGACGACGTGTTCATTCCGCTTAAGGTGCGGGTCGCCAAGGCGCGCAAGCAGCGTGCCGATCTGTTCGTTTCCATTCACGCCGACGCCTTTACCAGCAGGGCGGCGCGCGGTTCCTCTGTCTTTGCGCTGTCGACCAAAGGCGCCACCAGTTCGGCTGCCAAGTTCCTGGCGCAGACCCAGAACGCCTCGGACGAAATCGGCGGCGTCAGCAAAAGCGGCGACCGCTATCTCGACCACACCATGTTTGATCTGATACAGACCGCAACCATCAATGACAGCCTGAAATTCGGCAAGGAAGTGCTGAACCGAATGGGCAAAATTAACCGTTTGCACAAGAATCGCGTCGATCAGGCCGGTTTTGCGGTATTAAAGGCGCCGGACATCCCGTCGATCCTGGTAGAAACGGCGTTTATCAGCAACATAGAGGAAGAGCGCAAATTGCGCACCAGCCATTTCCAGCAGCAGGTGGCGGAGTCTATTCTGGCGGGAATTAAGGCGTACTTCGCTAACGGCGGCGCGCTGGCGAGCAGATAGATAATAATCAGGGTGCCGGGCGCCAGCCCGGCCGGTTTTGACGAATTTCAGATACAAAAAAACACCCTTAAGGGTGCTTGTCTGTTGTTATCAAGATTGGTTGCGGAGGCCGGATTTGAACCGACGACCTTCGGGTTATGAGCCCGACGAGCTACCAGGCTGCTCCACCCCGCGTCCGTCTTGATACTGGTATTATCGAAACCCACCTTTCATAGTATACCGCTGGTACGGTATCGGTTGGTTGCGGGGGCCGGATTCGAACCGACGACCTTCGGGTTATGAGCCCGACGAGCTACCAGGCTGCTCCACCCCGCGTCCGTATAATACTCTTTTTTTCATCGAATCCAACCTGTTATCTGATACTGTCGTTGCAGTATCGGTTGGTTGCGGAGGCCGGATTTGAACCGACGACCTTCGGGTTATGAGCCCGACGAGCTACCAGGCTGCTCCACCCCGCGTCCGATGGATGCGCACTATACTCTCCGTGCATTTTGTTGCAAACCCTTTTTGCGTTTTATTGAGGGAAACCCGTTTTTCTGCTGAATTTGCCCGCAATTTGCGTTCTTTTTCATCATTATCCTCTGCGCGGGTTTTTTTATTTGCAGCGATTCCTTTATTAAGGAGCCTTTGTTATCGTTCAGCCGGTAGATCATATCAGTTGAGAGCGTGTGCGATGAAAGGACGTTGGAGCAAATACCTGCTGGGCGGGTTGGTCGTGGCGGTGCTGGCGGGGTGTTCGTCCAAACCGACCGACCGTGGGCAGCAATATAAGGATGGGCATTTGGATCAGTCGCTGGAGCTGGTTAATCAGCCCAATGCCAAAGGCGTGCCGGTTAACGCCAGGGATTACTCGAGCCAGCTGATGGAGATCAAGTACGCGTCTCCTTCGCTCTTCAATCGCAACAACACCACCTATCAGGCCGTGCAAAACTGGATGGCCTCCGGGGCCGATACCCGCCAACTGAGCCAGTACGGCCTGAGCGCCTACCAGATGGAAGGCGTCGACAGCTACGGCAACGTGCAGTTTACCGGCTATTACACCCCGGTGGTGCAGGCGCGCTACACCCAACAGGGTGAGTTCCGTTATCCGCTGTACCGCATGCCGCCGAAAGGCAGGGGCCGCCTGCCGGATCGCGCAGGCATCTATTCCGGTGCGCTGGACGATCGCTACATCATCGCTTACACCAACTCGCTGATGGACAACTTTATGATGGAAGTCCAGGGCAGCGGCTACGTTGATTACGGCAACGGCCAGCCGCTGGTGTTCTTCGGCTACGGCGGCAAGAACGGCCATGCCTATCGCAGCATCGGCAAGGTGCTGATCGATCGCGGCGAGGTGGCCAAGGCCGATATGTCGATGCAGGCGATCCGTCAGTGGGCCGATACCCACAGCGCGGCGGAAGTGCGCGAGCTGCTGGAGCAGAACCCGTCCTTCGTCTTCTTCCGCCCGGAAGCATTTGCGCCGGTGAAAGGCGCCAGCGCGGTGCCGTTGATCGCCAAGGCCTCGGTCGCCTCCGATCGCTCGCTGATCCCGGCGGGCACCACGCTGCTGGCTGAAGTGCCGCTGCTGGACAACAAGGGTAAATTCACGGGAAAATACGAGATGCGCCTGATGGTCGCGCTCGACGTCGGCGGCGCCATCAAGGGCCAGCACTTTGACATGTATCAGGGCATTGGGCCGGACGCCGGGCATTCTGCGGGTTACTATAACCACTATGGCCGCGTCTGGGTGCTGAAAGGCTCCGGCGGCGCGCAGCTGTTCAGCGCCAATCAACAGCAGAGCAACGGCGGTTCGCTGTTGGTCACCCGCTAAAAGCGCAGGCGTTACGGCGACATTGACCCGCAAGGGCCGGATCTTCCGGCCCTTATCATTTGCACTATAAAGGTAAGTAAAGCGTTATGAGCACTGCGTATTCAGAAGCCTATCTGCAGCGTTTTGGCGGCACGGCACGGTTGTACGGTCAGCAGGCGTTGGCGCTGTTTGCCCAGGCGCACGTTTGCGTGATTGGCATCGGCGGCGTGGGCTCCTGGGCAGCCGAGGCGTTGGCGCGCACCGGCATCGGCGCCATTACCCTGATCGACATGGATGACGTCTGCGTCACCAACACCAACCGCCAGATCCATGCGCTGCGCCAGCACGTTGGCCAGTCGAAGACGGAAGTGATGGCGCAGCGCATTTTGGCCATCAACCCGGAATGTCGGGTGACCTGCATCGACGATTTCATCACCCCGGACAACGTCGCCGAGCTGCTGGACCATAACTTCAGCTATGTGATAGATGCCATCGACAGCGTGCGCCCCAAGGCGGCGTTGCTGTCCTATTGCCGGCGTTTCAAGATCCCGGTGGTGACTACCGGCGGCGCCGGTGGGCAGATTGACCCGACCAAAATCGAGGTGGCCGATCTGGCGAAAACCATCCAGGATCCGCTGGCGGCCAAGCTGCGCGAGCGGCTGAAGCATGATTTCAACGTGGTGAAAAACGGCAAGGGCAAGCTGGGTATCGACTGCGTATTCTCCAGCGAACCGCTGGTTTACCCGCAGCCGGATGGGTCGGTGTGCGCATCGCGCAGCACGGCGGAAGGGCCGAAAAGAATGGACTGCAGCGCGGGGTTTGGCGCCGCGACCATGGTCACCGCCACCTTTGGCTTTGTCGCCGTGTCCCACGCGCTGAAGAAGATGGTAGCGAAGGCTGCGCGTCAGGCGTAGCGGGCGGCGATCGCCTGCACGCCGGCGGCCAGCGCCGCTAGCCCGCTGGTGCGGGTCGCGCTGAGCTGGTTGCGCAAGTTCAATTGTTCAAACAGCGCCAGCGGATCCAGCGCCGCAATCTGCTGCGGTGTTTTGCCTTCTACCGCGGTCAGCAATACCGCCAGCAGGCCGCGTACGATGCGGCCTTCGCTGTCGCCATAGAAGTGCAGCGTGCCGTCGGCCAATCGCTGATGGCCCAGCCACACCCGGTTCTCACAGCCGCTCAGCTCCATTTCCGCTGCCCGCAACGCCTCCGGCAGCGGCGGCAGCCGCTTGGCCAACATAATCAACTGGCGATAGCGATCCTCCCACTGCTTTTGCGCGGTAAAGGTGGCGATCAGCGCCTCAGCGGTGATTTCACGGCCGAAAGGGTGGGGGGCGAGCATAGCGTCTCCGGTCATCAGTTTAGTCGGCCAGCAGGTCGATGGCATTGGCCAACGCGGCCACCAACGCATCGACATCTTGTTGAGAATTATAGGGCGCAAAGGAGGCGCGCAGGGTGCCGCTAACGCCCAGCGCCGCCATCAGCGGCTGAGCGCAGTGCTGGCCGGCGCGCAGCGCGATGCCCTGTTCGGCCAGCAGCGTCACGATATCGCTGTGGTGGACGCCGGCAATATCGAACGCCAGCAGGCTGGAGCCTGAACAGCGAAAGCTGCGAAAGCCCGGCAGCTGAGCCAGCCGTTGCTCCGCCTGGTTCGCCAGGCTGCGGCTATAGGCCTCTGCAGCCGCCTGATCTTGGCCGGCCAGCCAGCCCAGCGCGGCGGCCAACCCCAGCACGCCGGCGATGTTCGGCGTACCGGCTTCGAAGCAGTGCGGGGGCTGTTGCGGTGTGAAACCCGCAAACGACGCCTGGGTCAGCATCTTGCCGCCGCCCTGCCAGGGCGCCATCTGCGCCAGCAGTTCGCTTTTGCCATACAGCGCGCCGATGCCGGTGGGGCCGTATAGCTTGTGGCCAGAAAAGGCGTAAAAATCGATATCGAGCCGCTGAACGTCCGCCGGGCAATGTACGATGCCCTGAGCGCCGTCGATCATCACTCGCGCGCCTGCGCTATGGGCCAGCGCGATGGCCTGCGCCAGATCCGGGCAGCCGCCGGTGACGTTGGACATTTGCCCCAGCGCCAGCAGGCGGGTGCGCTCGTTGAGCAGGGCGGGCAGTTGGGTCAGATCGGGCAAGCGATCGGCGCCGATCGGCAGCTTCACCACCCGGGCGCCGGTTTGTTCCGCCACCATCAGCCAGGGGATCAGGTTGGCGTGGTGTTCGGCTTCGCTTACCAGGATCTCGTCACCCGGCAGCAGGCGCGGGCGCGCATAGCTTTGCGCCACCAGGTTGATCGCCTCGGTGGTGCCGCGCGTCCAGATGACGTCGTCGGCGGACGGCGCGTTGATAAGCTGCGCCACCTGGCCGCGCGTCTGCTCGAAGCGGGCGGTCAGATCCTGCGCCGCCCGGTGTTGGCTGCGGTGCACGGTAGCGGCGTCGTCGCGGTAAAACTGCTGCGTGGCGTCGATCACCGCCAGCGGTTTTAACGCGGTGGCGGCGCTGTCCAGGTAAATCCCCTCCTGCGCGAGGGCGGGAAACTGCTGGCGAAAGGTGCTGGGGTTAAAAGGCGTCATACCTGATTGTCACTGGCTTGGGTCAATGTCTGATCCTGTCCTATTTTGCCGGCGGAGACAAGCTATCCCGGCCATTAGGACTTATCGGCTGGCAATCTCGGGAAAGTTTGTTATGCTATTAAGTACGCACTTGGTAATGGCGTTAAATAAAATAAAGGGTTTTTTACAGCACATTAAACTACAAGGAGTCCACAATGAAGAAAACAGCCGCAGTTATCTCTGCCCTGATGCTTACGTTCACCCTGGCGGCCTGCTCCAGCAATTACGTAATGCATACCAATGATGGACGCAGCATTGTCGCTGACGGAAAACCAAAAGTGGATACCGACACCGGTATGATCAGCTATAAAGACGCCAACGGCGTTGAGCAGCAGATCAACCGCGCCGACGTGAAAGAGATGGTTGAAAGCGACCAGTAAACGTCAGGCAAAAAAAAAGCACCGCAAATCTTGCGGTGCTGCATAAAATCACTATGGACAGACAGGGTAAATGTACAGGAAGTGAAAAAACAGTAGCTTAGCTACCATGTCCGGATTGCCGGACAATTTGCAAACACAACATCACAACCACAAGCCAAAAGTTCATCGGCGTCCTCGACACCCAATCCCTTTTCGTTCCGGCCCGGGAAGTGCCGCCACTATAGGTATTTGCTGGCGCATCCTCAACGGACAAATTATAATGGCTCGGATAAAAAAAACTAATGGCAGCGCTTTGCTATTCTCAACCGATGGCATGCCGCACAACGCCGCCTGATTTATGACGCCGAATCACGCGGATTATTGTTACACAAAAGTAGCTAATTAATGTCTAAACGCTTACCACCCCTTAATGCGCTGCGCGTGTTCGACGCGGCCGCGCGCCACCTGAGCTTTACCAAAGCGGCAGAAGAGCTGTTTGTGACCCAGGCCGCGGTGAGCCACCAGATCAAGTCACTGGAGGATTTTCTCGGCCTGAAGCTGTTCCGGCGGCGCAACCGTTCGCTGTTGCTGACGGAAGAAGGGCAGAGTTATTACCTCGACATCAAGGAGATCTTTTCCTCGATCAACGAAGCGACGCGCAAGCTACAGGCGCGCAGCGCCAAAGGGGCGCTGACCGTCAGCCTGCCGCCCAGCTTCGCCATCCAATGGCTGGTGCCGCGCCTCTCTGGCTTTAACTCAGCTTATCCGGGCATCGACGTGCGCATCCAGGCGGTGGACCGCGAAGAAGACAAGCTGTCGGACGACGTCGACGTGGCCATTTTCTATGGCCGCGGCAACTGGCCAGGGCTGCGCGCCGAGCGTCTGTATGCGGAATACCTGCTGCCGGTGTGTTCGCCGAGCCTGCTGGCCGGCGATCATCCGCTAAAAGTCACGGACGATCTGGCGTATCATACGCTGTTGCACGATACTTCACGCCGCGATTGGCTGGCCTATACCCGGCAACTGGGTCTGCAGCATATCAATGTGCAACAGGGGCCCATCTTCAGCCACAGCGCCATGGTGGTGCAGGCCGCCGTACACGGCCAGGGGGTGGCGCTGGTGAATAACGTGATGGCGCAGACCGAGATCGAAGCCGGGCGCCTGGTGTGCCCGTTCAACGAGGTCCTGGTCAGTAAAAATGCTTTTTATCTGGTATGTCATGACAGCCAGGCAGAACTGGGTAAAATAGCCGCCTTCCGCCAGTGGATCCTGGCGCGGGCGGCCAGCGAGCAGGAAAAATTCCGCTTTCGCTATGAACAATAAGGCCGGTTGCCGCCGTGCAGCCGCCGATTTTCTTCCATAGGGTAAATAACGATGAGCAGCCGTTCCATGCTGATTTTTGCCGCCATCAGCGGCTTTGTGTTTGTCGCGCTGGGCGCGTTCGGCGCACATGTATTGAGCGGTACGCTCGGCGCCAATGAAATGGCGTGGATCCGCACCGGCCTGGAGTATCAGGGCTTTCATACCCTGGCCATTATGGTGTTGGCGGTAGCGATGCAGCGCCGCGTGAGCCTGTGGTTTTACTGGAGCGGGGCGCTGTTGGCGCTCGGCTCCGTTTTATTCAGCGGCAGCCTGTATTGCCTGGCGCTGTCGCACCTGAAAGTCTGGGTTTACATCACGCCGGTTGGCGGCGTGTGCTTCCTGATTGGCTGGATATTGATGTTGATTGGCGCTTTGCGTCTGAGGAAAAAGGCCGAGCGCCATGAATAAGATTGCGTTGTATTGCCGCCCCGGTTTCGAGAAAGAGTGCGCGGCGGAAATTACCGATAAGGCCGCACAGCGGGAAGTTTTCGGCTTCGCCCGGGTAAAAGAAAACAGCGGCTATGTGCTGTTCGAATGCTATCAGCCGGATGACGCCGACCGCCTGGCGCGGGAAATTCCGTTCCGCGAGCTGATCTTCGCCCGCCAGATGCTGGTGGTGGGGGAACTGTTGCGTGACCTGCCGCCGGAGGATCGGGTATCGCCGATCGTCGGCATGCTGATCGGCGTGGTCGATCGCGGCGGAGAGCTGCGGGTGGAAGTGCCGGACACCAACGAAAGCAAAGAGCTGATGAAGTTCTGCCGCAAGCTGACGGTGCCGCTGCGCGCCGCGATGCGCGAGCAAAAAGTGCTGATGGCGCGCGAAAACCCGACCCGCCCGGTGGTGCACGTGTTCTTTATCGCGCCGGGCTGCTGCTACGTCGGCTACTCGTTCAGCAACAACAATTCACCGTTCTATATGGGCATTCCGCGCCTGCGCTTCCCGTCCGATGCGCCGAGCCGCTCCACGCTGAAGCTGGAAGAGGCGTTTCACGTATTCATTCCCGCCGACGAGTGGGACGAGCGCCTGGCCAGCGGCATGCACGCGGTCGATCTGGGCGCCTGCCCGGGTGGCTGGACCTATCAGTTGGTGAAGCGCAGCATGATGGTGCACTCGGTGGACAACGGCCCGATGGCGCCAAGCCTGATGGAAACCGGCCAGGTGACCCACCACCGCGCCGACGGCTTCAGGTTCGAGCCGGCCAGCAGCAAGATTTACTGGCTGGTGTGCGATATGGTGGAAAAGCCGGCGAAGGTCACCAGCCTGATGATCCAGTGGCTGGTGAAAGGCTGGTGCCGCGAGGCGATCTTCAACCTGAAGCTGCCGATGAAGAAGCGTTACGAGGAAGTGTCGCAGAACCTGCAGAGCATTCGCGAAGCGCTGGCGGCGGCGGGCATCAGTTCAGAGGTGCATGCCAAACAGCTGTATCACGATCGCGAAGAGATAACCGTGCACGTGCGCCGCATGTGGTCGGCGGTGCCGGGCCGCCGCGACGAGCGCGAGTAATCACAGGGGGCGCTGCATGCAGCGCCCTTAGTTTATCGGCAACCGCAGCTGCTGCAGGTTGCCGTCGAGCGTCAGGTCGGTGCGCAAGGTGGCGACCCGCTTGCTGATATACGCCAGGTCGCGGTGTTGCTGCAGCTTGCCGCGCCATTTCTCCGGCACCTGCTCCAACTGCTGATACAGCGCGTCCAGGCTTCCCATCTGTTGCAACAGCAGCACCGCCGTTTTTGGCCCGATACCCGCTACGCCGGGAATTTTGCTGCTGCCGATGCCCGCCAGGCCCCAGTAATCGGGGAGCTGCTGCGGCGCTACGCCAAACTCCTGCTGCACAAAAGGCATGTCCAGCCAGCGCTTCTGGAAATAGTCGCGGATCTGCACCTTTGGCGCCAGTAACTGGCAGTACCCTTTGTCGGTGGAGACGATGGTCACCTGATGGCCGCCGCCGGCGATTTTCGCCGCCAGCGTGGCCGCCAGATCGTCGGCCTCGTTGCCCGGCGAATGCCAGCTGGCGACGCCCAGTTCGGCAAACGCCTGGCGCAGCTGCGGCATCTCCTGTTGCAGGTTTTCCGGCATCGGCGAGCGCCCGGCCTTGTAGTCGGGCAGGATTTGGTGGCGCCAGCTGTCGCGGCGATCGTCTTCGTCAAACACCGCCACCGCGTGCGTTGGCCGGCTGTGCTGAATCAGCTGATGCAGCGCGTTGCGGCAGGCGTTCACGCAGGGCGATCCCTGTACGGCGTGGATGCGGCGGATAAGGTTCAGGGCGTCGACAATCAGTAGGTGTATCATCATGGGCTGCAAGGTCAGAAAAAAGAAGGGCGGCTGTTGCGCCGCCCGGAGTTGGGATCAGGCTACGATCTCATAACAGGGCACGTAGGCGCTGCCCGGCAGCTTCATGCGGTGCTGGGCGACAAAGCCCTGCAGCAGGCTGTCCATTTGCTTCATCATCTGCGGTTCGCCGTGCAGCTTGTAAGGGCCGAACTGTTCGATGGCGTGAATGCCGTTTTCCTTCACGTTGCCGGCAACGATGCCGGAGAACGCGCGGCGCAGCGCGGCGGCCAGCTGCTCCGCCGGCTGGTTGGGATACAGATTGAGGTTCGCCATGTTCTCGTGGGTCGGTTCGAACGGCAGCTGCAGGTCCGGCGCGATGCGAATCGACCAGTTGAAACTGTAGGCGTCGCCGGTGTTGCGGCGATTCTCCTTCACCAGCGGCATGGCCTTTTTCATCTGCCGCGCCACTTCCGCCGGATCATCGATGATGATGCGGTAATGGCGGCGCGCCGCGTCGCCCAGGGTGTTCATAATGAACTCATCCAGCACGCGGAAGTAGTCCGCGCTTTCTTTCGGCCCGGTCAGGATCAGCGGCAGCACCTGTTCGCTGTTTTCCGGGTTCATCAGGATGCCCAGCAGGTACAGCAGCTCTTCGGCGGTGCCGACGCCGCCCGGGAAGATGATGATGCCGTGGGCGATGCGCACGAAGGCTTCCAGACGTTTTTCGATGTCCGGCATGATAACCAGCTCGTTAACCAGCGGGTTAGGCGGCTCTGCGGCGATAATCGACGGCTCGGTCATGCCGATAAAGCGGCTGTTGCGGTAGCGCTGCTGCGCGTGGCCCACCGCGGCGCCTTTCATCGGCGCTTCCATGGCGCCCGGCCCGCAGCCGGTGCAGATATTCAGTTCGCGCAGGCCCAGCTGGCTGCCCACTTTGCGGGCGTAAAGGTATTCGTTTTCGTTGATCGAGTGGCCGCCCCAGCACACTACCATGTTGGGATCTTCATCCAGATGCAGCGTGCGCGCATTACGCAGAATGGAGAACACCAGGTTGGTGATATGGGCCGAGTTTTCCAGATTCAGGTGCTGGAAGCGGCCGGCGCTGGCGATTTGGCCGTGCACGAACAGGATGTCGCGCAGGACGGCGAACAGGTTGGCCTGCAGCGAGCGGATGATGCGGCCGTCGACGAAGGCTTCCTCCGGCGGGTTGACCAGCTCCAGCTTCACCCCGCGTTCGCGGCGCAGCACATTGATGTCGAAGGTTTCATAACGGGACAGCAGCTGTTTGCTGTTGTCGGTCTGGCTGCCGGAGTTCAACACGGCCAGCGAACAGTTGCGGAACAGGCGATACAGGTCGCTGCTGGCGGTACGCTTCAGCATGTCTACTTCCAACTGCGACAACAAATCCATAGAGCCAAGCGGGCTGATGTGTGTAATCAAGGTAACTCCTTTGCACCCGTTACGGGACAGTAGCAATCCATACGGCAGCAGAACGGCATTTCGTTATGGTTGGCGCGCTGCGGCGGAACGCCCGGCATAACGGCGGGCGAGCCTGATTTAACCTTACCGCCGTCCCCTGAGTTTTACCAATACAAACCGTTCGTTAGCTCAGTTGTTGAGCAGCGGTGCGCACTTATTGACGCGCCAGGCGGCCGTGCGAAGGCGCGAAATCGACGTTGCTGCGCCACGGATTGATGTCCAATCCGCCGCGGCGGGTGTAACGGGCGTACACCGTCAGGCTCTGCGGGCGGCAATAGCGCAACAGATCGTTGAAAATGCGCTCAACGCACTGCTCGTGGAACTCATTGTGGTGGCGGAAAGAAACCAGGTAGCGCAACAGCGCTTCACGATCGATTTTTCCGCCGCGATAGTGAATTTGCACCGAACCCCAGTCAGGCTGATTGGTGATCAGGCAGTTGGATTTCAGCAGGTGGCTGACCAGCTGCTCTTCAACCACCTCTTCACCCGCGGCGTTTTGCAGGTAGCCGGCGTTGAATTCATAGTTGTCGATGCGAATGTTCTGGTGATCGATACATTCACCCGCCAGGCGGGCGATCGGGGTGCCTTCCAGTTGCTCGACGCTGAACAGGCTAACCTTTACTTCTCCCTGGGCGCAGGCGGACAGATCGCGCTGCAGCGTGCTGCGCACGGTTTCCCAGTCGACGAAAGGCGTTTGGTTGAAGCTGTTGAGGTACAGCTTGAAACTCTTGGATTCGATCAGGTTGAGGCTGTCGGCGTTGAGGCTGATTTCACCCACCGCCACCTGCGGCAGCCCGTTGGCGTTCAGCCAGGAGAGTTCGTACAGCGTCCAGATATCCGCGCCGTGGAACGGCAGGCTGTCGGGATACAAACCCAGCGGTTCGCGGTTCATGCTGCGCGGCACCGCCTGCAGCAGCGTGGCGTCATAGCTATCGCGATAGGCGGTAGGTTTGCCCAGCGTCAGTTGCGACAGGGCCTGGTGGTCTTGATATGAGGACATCTGCTGTCACCTTGGTGATAGATAGGTACAATGGCCCCCAGTTTAACGTATGCGAGAATAAATATGGATCACGATGTCATCCACGCGCTGGGGGAATTCACCCAGCGCTATGTCGAGCTTTGGCGGCAGGAGCGCGGCCATGCGCCGGCCAGCCAGGAGTTGTATGGCGTGCCGTCGCCCTGCATCGTGGAAAGCCGCGATGACGAAGTGTGGTGGCTGCCGCAGCCTTTCACCCCCGCCGCGACGCTGGAAAAGGTGGAGACCGCGCTGGAGCTGAGGCTGCAGCCGGATGCGCACCTTTTTTACACTCAACAGTATGCCGGCGACATGAGCGCCCGGTTCGGCGAGCACCGCCTGAGCCTGCTGCAGGTATGGAGCGAGGACGACTTTATTCGCCTGCAGGAGAATCTGATCGGCCATCTGGTGACCCAGAAGCGCCTGAAGCTGTCGCCGACCCTGTTCCTGGCCACCACCGAATCCGAAATGACCATGGTGTCGTTGTGCAACGTCAGCGGCAACGTGCTGCTGGAGCAATTCGGCAGCGACAAGCGCACGCTGCTGGCGGCGACCTTGGGGAATTTCCTCGATGCGCTGCGCCCGACGCTGGGGCAATGAGGCCGGAATTGCCGCCTGTCGTGTGAGAGATCTCTCACACGGGCTGTGAGAGATCGCTTTTAATTTTTTCGGGCCGTCGCTATATGTTGGGCTTATTAGTATCCAGATCAATTGGTTAGAAATTCTTTAGGATAACTCTTAGGGGAATTTTTCCCGCCGACTGCGGTCAAGCCCTTGTGATCGCGGGGAAATTAGGCGATCTTATGTATACCGGAACGGAGCCGGCGGAGCAGGAAAGCATCAGGATGATGCAGCTTCAGGATGAAGAAAGGGATGCGCTCAGTGAAGAGCGAAGGATGGCGTCAGGAGATGCCGAGGATGTTTCAGGATTGAAACCAAGGACACCTCCAGGACGGAGATTGAGAGCCGACGCAGGACTGTCGGTGGGTCAGGAAGGCCGAGGAACCGCGTCAGGACGATGCTACAGGACAATGCACGGAGCTTTTGGTCAGGATGGCCGCAGGAAAAGTTTTCAGGGATTGAGCAGGGAGCACACTGTGTAGCGGGACAGCTATAAAACGAACCGGGGGCACTGTTAACGCAGTGCCCCCAACTTTTTTCCGCTACCCGCCCTTGTTTCTACTCATTGCTGCCGCTAACCAATTGCGCCCAGCGTATCGCCGGCCACCTGTTTTTTCGGCAGCAGGAACAGCGTGGCGTAAATATCCAGCAGATAAATCGCCGCCAGCAGGCTGATTGCCGCCGTGAAGGACACCTGCGTCACCAGTGCGCCAATCACCAATGGCCCCAGGCCGCCGACGCCGCGCCCCAGATTAAACAGAATATTCTGTGCGGTGGCGCGGGCCTGTACCGGGTAAGTATCGGAAATCAGCGCGCCGTAGCCGCCGATCATGCCGTTGACGAACAGGCCCATCAGCGCGCCGGCGAACAGCATCAAGGTCGGGTCATTCAGCTGCGCGTAGCCGATCACCATCACCACCGCGCCAATCTGATAGATGATAAAAATCTTCCAGCGGGCGAAGCGGTCGGCCAGTACGCCGAACAGCCAGATGCCGAAGGTCATGCCGATCACCGTCACCGCCGTCCACAGGCCCGACTTGGTCAGTGAGAAACCGAAGTTTTTCGCCAGATAGCTCGGCATCCAGATCATCAACCCGTAGTAGCCGAAATTCTGCACCGAGCACAGGATAAATATGCCGATGCTGGCTTTGGTGGTGGCTCTATCCCTGAACAGCAGGCGTAACCGCCGGCCGAAAGACAGCGCCTGGCCGGGATCCTTTTGCCGCATGAACTCTTCCGGCTCCCCCAGCGTACGGCGGATCAGGAACGACACCAGCGCCGGCAGCAGGCCGACCAGAAACATGCCGCGCCAGCCGATATGCGTCAACAGCAACGGGGTAAGGAAGGCGGCCGCCAGCACGCCCAGCTGCCACCCCATGCCGACGTAGGCCGAAGCGCGATTACGTTTTTCCGCCGGCCAGGCTTCAGCTATCAAGGCCATGCCGATACCGAACTCCCCGCCCAGCCCGATGCCGGCCAGCGTGCGGTAGGCCAGCAAATCCCAATAGCCCTGCGCCAGCGCGCACAGGCCGGTAAACAACGAAAACATCAGAATGGTGAGGGTCAGCACCCGAATGCGGCCGAAGCGATCGCTGAGGTGGCCGAATATCACGCCGCCCAGCACCGCGCCGATCAGCGTCCAGGTGACCAGCGAACCGGCGGCCGAGGAGGTCAGCCCCAGCTCGGCGCTAATGGCCGGCAGCATAAAGCCGAGGATCAGCAGGTCGAAGCCGTCCATGGCGTAGCCGGTCACCGAGGCCAGCATGGCCTTGCCGGGCGTGGCGTGATTTTTGCTCTGTGTGATTGCGGGCATGTGTCTAATCTGTGTGATTTATTCGGTGGGTCTATTGTGCCGTGGGGCGAGGAACGCCACCAGATAAAAACCGCCGGCGTGGCCAACTCCGCCGAATTTGGGCTATAAAAATGCTATGCTTTGCCGCTTTCAGCCACTGGGCTGAACATCATGATGAAAAGAGATCGGGAATGCAGATGAGTATACATAATCAGGTTCGCCACAGTTTGCAGGCGATTGAACGGTCAATGCGCGAACTGGCCCTGTGGCAGGCTGCGCCGCCGGAGACAGAGGCCTTCGCCAGCACCGAACCCTTCTGCGTCGACAGCATGCAGGCCGAAGAGTGGCTGCAATGGGTGTTCCTGCCGCGCATGTATGCGTTGTTGGATGCTCAGGCGCCGTTGCCGACGCGTTTTGCCCTCACGCCGTATTTCGAACTGGCGCTGAAAGACAAAGATCCCAGCTGCCTGCCGCTGCTGGTGATATTGCAGAATCTGGACAACATGCTGAATAAAGAGCCGTAATATTCGCCGCCGCGATCGCTGATTTTCGCCGGCCGCTAGAGTAATGTATGAGCGCAGACGCCAGGAGAGGGTATTCGGCGGCGTCTTTCGAACCCGCTTGGCTGGGTCTCTGCAAAGGACCATAAGGTGCTGCAATAATGGATTTATTAAAGTTTATCCTTCGTCTGCCTTTTACATTAATCAGGGGGGCATTTCGCCTGCTGGCCGGGCTGCTGGTTTTGCTGGGGCGCCTGTTCAGACCGCTGCTCGGCAACCTTAACTGGACGGCGCCGGGCTGGTGGGCCGCGCTGTCCGGCGGCCTGAAACGGGCGTTTTTGCGCCTGGAAAGCGGCGTGGATAAACGCCCGAAGGCGGTCAGCCTGGCGTTGCTGCTGCTGTTGTGCGCCGCGGGCGGCGCCTTCTACGGTTGGCACTGGTGGCAGAACCGGCCGCAGCCGATCGAGCCGGCGCCGATGGTGTATCAGCAGACCCGCGTGGAGATCGCCAAGCCCGAGCCGTTCAACTACGCCGCACAGAAATCGCCGCCGCAGACGCTGAGCCTGGCGTTCAGCAATTCGGCGGCGCCGTTGGCCGACGTCGGCAAGGCGGTCAGCAAAGGCATCACGCTCAAGCCGGCCGCAGAAGGCCAGTGGCGCTGGAGCAACGGCTGGACCCTCGTCTTCACGCCGAAAAAACCGCTGCCTATGGGGGCGAAATACGACGTTGAGCTCGATCCCGCCGCTTTGCTGGCGCCGCAGATCAAACTCGCCAACACCCATTTTACCTTTAACCTGCCGGCGTTCGATTACCAGCTGGGGCAGGCGGAGTATTACCAGGATCCGCAAGACGCACAAAAGCGCAGCGCCATCTTTAATCTGAAGTTCAATGCGCCGGTCGACGTGGCCAGCTTTGAAAAACAGGTCACGCTGGGGTTGAAGGAGGGCAACGCCAAGTCGGAGAAAAAGCTGAATTTTTCGCTGGTCTACGACGAGAAAAAGCTCAACGCCTGGGTGCATTCCGAACCGCTGAAACCGCTGGACCAGGGCGGTGCGGTGCATTTGACCGTCGGTCAGGGCATTAAAGCGCTGGTGCCGGCCAACGCCGTCGGCGAGGCGAAAAGCAACTGGGTGACGGTGCCGACGCTGTACAGCCTGGCGCTGAACGACGCCGGCGCGCAGGTGGTGGACGCCGACGGAGGCAAGGGGCAGCGCGCCCTGATCCTCGCCTTCAGCGATGCGGTGAAGGATAAAGAGCTGGCCAATGCGGTCAACGCCTGGCTGCTGCCGCAGCACGATCCCGACGACGCCGAGGCGGCCAAGGATCCGAACGATTTTCACCACTGGGATACCGACAGCGTCGCCAAAAGCGTGCTGGCGCAGTCGACGCCGCTGCCTTTGGCGCTCAACGAGGCGGAAGACGCCTATCAGCCGCAGTTCAGCTTCCGCTTTGACGCCCCGGCGCACCGCTTTGTGTTGATTGAAATCGACAATCGGCTGACCTCGGCCGGCGGATACAAGATGCCGAAAAAGGCTTACCGGGTAGTCGAGGTGCCTGAGTTCCCGAAATCACTGCAGTTCATGTCGCAAGGCTCGCTGCTGTCGGTCAACGGCGACAAACAGATCAGCGTGGCGGCGCGCAACGTGGCCGGGCTGCGCCTTGACATCAAACGGGTGATCCCGAGCCAGCTGCAGCACATCGTTTCCTTCAAAAGCCGGGAATATTCCTCGGCGGAATTTAACCGGCTCAATGACGAGTATTTCACCGAGCGCTTCAAATACCAGACCGCGCTCAATAACGACCAGCCGGGCGAGGTGAATTACCAGGGCATCGATCTTTCGCGCTACCTGTCCACTAACCCGGATTCCCACCGCGGCGTGTTCTTGCTGACGCTGTCCGAATGGCAGCCGAACCAGAAACCGGCGGCGGAAGGCGAGGCGGAGCAAGGCGAGGAGCAGGGAGAAGATAGCGCTGCCGTCGGCGATTCGCGTTTTGTGGTGGTGACCGATTTGGGCATCGTCGCCAAACGTTCGCAGGATAAAACACAGGATGTGTTCGTGCAGTCGATCCACAGCGGCGCGCCGGTCGGCAATGCCAAAGTGTCTGTTGTCGCCAAAAACGGCGTCACCTTGCTCAACCAGACAACCGACGCCAACGGCCACGTGCGATTCCCGGCGCTGGACGTTTACACCAACGAGCGTCAGCCGGTGATGTTTCTGGTGGAAAAAGAGGGGGATGTCTCCTTCCTGCCAACCGGCAGCTATAACGATCGCGGGTTGGATTTCTCGCGCTTCGACGTTGCCGGTGAAGAAACGCCGACCGATCCGCGGGCGCTCAGCAGCTATCTGTTCTCCGACCGCGGCGTTTATCGGCCGGGCGATAGCTTCAATATCGGCCTGATCACCCGCGCCGCAGACTGGGGCGTCGGGCTGGCGGGCGTGCCGGTGCGCGCTGAGGTGCGCGATCCGCGCGACAAGCTGATGGCTACGGTGCCGCTTACCCTTGGCGCCAGCGGTTTCAACGAGTTGAGTTATACCACCGATGAAAACTCGCCGACCGGTGAATGGAGCGTCTATCTGTATCTGATCGGCAAGAACAACGACACCTCGACGCTGCTTGGCCATACCGCAGTCAACGTGAAGGAGTTCGAACCGGATCAACTGAAGGTGAAACTGGAACTGACGCCGGATCGTCGGCAGGGCTGGGTGAAACCTTCGGAGCTGCAGGCCAACATCGACGTGCAAAACCTGTTCGGCACGCTGGCGCAGGATCGTCGGGTAACCTCGAAGCTGACGCTGCGGCCGATGTATCCGAGCTTTGACCGTTTCCCTGATTACGCATTCTATGAAAATCGGCAAAACAACGACGGTTTTGAAACCGAGCTGGAAGACCGCACCACCGATGAGCGGGGAGCGGCCAATATCCCGCTCGACCTGAAGTCCTATGCCGACGCCACCTACCAGCTGCAGCTGCTGTCGGAAGCCTTTGTCGCCGGCGGCGGGCGCTCGGTGGCCGCCAGCGCGCGGGCGCTGGTATCGCCTTATGATTACCTGGTGGGCGTGAAGGCGGATGGCGATCTGGGCTACATCAACCGCGATGCGGCGCGCCATCTGAAGGTGATCGCCATCGATCCGTCGTTGAAACAGATTGCTTTGCCGGGCCTCAGGCAGGTGCTGATCGAACAGAAATACATTTCGGTGCTGACCAAGCAGGATTCGGGGGTATACAAGTACCAGTCGAAGATGAAGGAAGTGCAGCTGTCGGAGCAACCGCTGGCGCTGAGTGAACAGGGCAACGACCTGCAGCTTGCGACCGACCGGCCGGGCGATTTCGTGCTGGCGATCGAGGATGCACAGGGCAAGACGCTTAATCGCGTCGCGTACAGCGTGGCCGGCAACGCCAATCTCAGCCGCTCGCTGGACCGCAACGCCGAACTGAAGCTGAAGCTGAACCAGGCGGAGTACCAACCCGGCGACGAGATTGAAGTGGCGATCAACGCGCCTTATACCGGCAGCGGCCTGATCACCATCGAGAAAGACCGGGTTTACGCCTGGCAGTGGTTCCATACCGATACCACCAGTTCGGTGCAAAAAATTCGTTTGCCGGCCGGCATGGAAGGCAACGGCTACATCAACGTGCAGTTCGTGCGCGACGTCAACTCCAGCGAGATCTTCATGAGCCCGCTGAGCTACGGCGTAATGCCGTTCAAAATCAGCACTCGCGCCCGGCAAAACGGGCTGGAAGTGACGGCGCCGGCGGTGATCAAACCGGGGGAAGACCTGACGATGACGGTGAAAACCGATGCGCCGCAGCAGGTGGCGCTGTTCGCCGTCGACGAAGGCATTCTGCAGGTGGCCCGCTACCGGTTGAAAGATCCGCTGGAGTTCTTCTTCAGCAAGCGCGAGCTGAGCGTAACCAGCTCGCAAATTCTCGATCTGATCCTGCCGGAGTTCAGCAAGCTGATGGCGCTGACGGCGGCGCCGGGCGGCGATGCGGGGGAAGGGTTGGATCTCAACCTGAACCCGTTCAAACGCAAGCGCGACAAGCCGGTGGCTTACTGGTCAGGCATTACGGAAGTGAGCGGCGAGAAGCAGTTCGTCTACCCGGTGCCGGACTACTTCAACGGCAAGATTCGGGTGATGGCGATCTCGGTGACGCCGGACAAAATCGGCAAGGCGCAAACCGCCGCGACGGTGCGCGATAATTTTATCATGACGCCAAACGTGCCGGCGATGGTGGCGCCCGGGGATGAGTTCGATGTCAGCGTCGGCGTCAGCAACAACCTTGAAGGGTTGAATGGCCAATCGGTCGCGGTGAACGTTCAACTGACGCCGCCGCCGCAGCTCGAGGTGATGGGCAACGCGACGCAAAGCCTTTCGTTGGCGGAAAAACGCGAAGGCGTGGTCAACTTCCGCCTGCGCGCCCGCGCAGCGTTAGGGGACGCGCCATTGGCGTTCGACGCCCGCTACGGCGACAAAGCCAGCCGCCGCACCATCAGCACTTCGGTGCGCCCGGCGATGCCGTACCGCACCCAGTCGGTCATGGGGCGTATGAGCGGCGCCAGCCAGAACGTCGACGGCCTGCGCCAGATGTTCGACGCCTATGCGCAGCGCCGGGCGGCGGTTTCCCATTCGCCGCTGGTGTTGACCAGCGGGTTGGCGCAGTACCTGGCGGATTACCCCTATTACTGTTCTGAGCAGATAGTCAGCCGGTCGATTCCGCTGATCCTGCAAGGCCGCCACCCGGAAATGCGCGGCGGCCTGAGCCAGGTGGAGGTCGGCAAGCAGCTGCGCAACCTGATGGGCGTGCTGCGTTCCCGCCAGAATGACAGCGGCGCCATCGGCGCATGGCGCTCATCGCCGGACGCCGATCCCTTCGTCACGCCGTATGTCGTGCAGTACCTGCTGGAGGCGAAAGAGGCAGGGTATGCGCTGCCGGAGGGCATGCTTGACGAAGCCAACGGCGCGTTGCGCGAGCTGGCGGCCAGCGGTTTTGACGACCTGTATTTGCTGCGCCTGCGCAGCTGGGCGGTTTATCTGCTGACGCGCCAGGGCGAGGTGACCACCAACGCCCTGGCGGCAGTGCAGGATACGTTGCAAAAGCGCTACCCGGACAGCTGGAAAACCGACCTGAGCGCGCTGTATCTGGCGTCCTCCTACCGGTTGCTGAAGATGGACGACGAAGCCGCCGCGCTGCTGCAGCCAAGCTGGCAGCAGCTGAGCAAAGCCTATGACCAGGCCTGGTGGACGCAGAACTATTTCGATCCGCTGGTGCAGGATGCGACGCGTCTTTATCTGATTACCCGCCATTTCCCGGAGAAGGTGGCGTCGATCCCGCCGCAGGTGCTGGAAAATATGGTGCGGGCGTTGAAAGAAGAGCGCTACACCACCTATTCCTCTGCAATGAGCATTCTGGCGCTGGAGAGCTATTCCACCCAGGTGGCGGCGCAGGCCACCGGTGAAGGGGGGCTCGGCATCGAGCAGCTTGGCAAGGGCGGCAATGCGGCGCCGCAGCGTATCGCCGAACTGCAGGGGCTGTTCGCGCAGGGGCAGTTTACCGCTGACGCCGCCGCCGTGCGCTTCACCAACGGCGGCGATGCGCCCGCCTGGTACGTGGTGACGCAGGCCGGTTATGACCTCGCGGCGCCGCAGAAAGCGCTGGCGCGCGGGCTGGAGATCACCCGGGATTACACCGATGAACAGGGCAAACCGCTGGAGCAGGTTAGGTTGGGGCAAAAGGTGAACGTCCACCTGAAGATCCGCGCCAATTCTAAAGAAGGGCAGAGCAATTTGGCGATCGTCGATCTGCTGCCGGGCGGGTTCGAAGTGGTGCAGCAAACGCCGCCGGAGCCGGCTGCCGACGATAGCGGAGAGGGCGAAGCGCAAAGCAGCGGTTGGCAGTCGCCATTGGCGGCTTCCGGCTCCAGCTGGGCGCCGGATTACAGCGATATCCGCGAGGATCGGGTGATCATTTACGGTAGCGCCGGCACCGACGTGCAGGAGTTCGTTTATCAGATCAAGGCGACGAATACCGGCAGCTTCGTGATCCCGCCGGCCTATGGCGAAGCCATGTATGACCGCGAGGTGCAGGCTATGTCGGTGAGTAGCGGCAAGCTGGTGGTGGTACCGGCGGAAAATAAATAAGCCGGCCGGCGCCGGGCGGCTGAGGGTCGCCCGGCGCCGGGGCGTTGAGAACAGATGAAAATCCTGAAAACACCCTGGTTGCAAAATGGGCTGATGGCGATATTCCTGCTGACGCTGGTGCTGGGCGCCGTTCGGCTCTGGCCGCATCCGCCGCTCTCCCAGGGCTTGCCGCTGTCTTCCGCCTATTACGATCGCCACGGCGCGCTGATGCGCATCACGCTGGCCAATGACGAACGCTATCGCCTGTGGACGCCGCTGGAGCAGGTTTCCCCGCTGGCGGTGCGCGGGCTGTTGCTGCACGAGGATCGCTGGTTCTACTACAACCCCGGTTTCAACCCCGTCAGCCTGGCGCGCGGTTTTTGGCGCAGCTATATCGCCGGCGGCAAGATGCAGGGCGGTTCGACCATCAGCATGCAGCTGGCGCGCATGCGCTGGCATCTCAATACCCGCACGCCGGGGGGCAAGCTGCAGCAGGTGCTGCGCGCCGTTCAGCTGGAGCTTAGCTACTCCAAACATGACATTCTGGAAGCCTATCTTAATTACGCCCCCTATGGCCGCAACATCGAGAGCGTCGGCGCCGCCAGCCTGATCTATTTCGGCAAGGCGCCGCGGGATTTGACCCTGCCGGAAGCGCTGACGCTGGCCGTCTTGCCGCAGTCGCCAAGTTATCGGCTGGAGCCTAAAACCGGCGTGCTGGGCGCCGCCCTGACGCAGGCGCGCCACCGGCTGTTCCAGCGCTGGCAGCAAGCTTACGCCACCGACGGCAGCCAACGGGCATTGTTTCAACTGCCGCTGGCGCTGCGCCAGCCCGAGCAGATGCCTTATATCGCACCGCATTTTATCGAGCAGCTGCGCCAGCAGACTCAGCAGTTGGTTCGGCGGGATACCCGCGTCGACACTACGTTGGATGCGGGGTTGCAGCTGCTGGTGGAAAGGCAGGTAAACGCCTTTATCGCCCGCAACCGGAGCCGGGGGATCCATAACGCCGCAGCGTTGCTGGTGGACAGCCGCGATATGGGGGTAAGGGCGTTGGTGGGCTCGGCGGATTATTACAACCGCCAGATCCAGGGGCAGGTGAACGGCACCAATGCCAAACGCTCCCCCGGCTCGACGCTGAAGCCCTTTATCTATGCGTTGGGCATGGAGCAGGGCGTGCTGCATCCTATGACCATTCTGAAAGATGTGCCCTCATCCTTTGGCGCCTACGCGCCGGAGAATTTTGACCGGCGCTTCCTCGGCCCGGTAACCGCCACCGACGCCCTGAACTTCAGCCGCAATATTCCCGCCGTCTATGTGGCATCGCAGCTGCGGCAGCCGAGTTTTTATCAGTTTCTGCGCTTGTCCGGCGTCGCCAATATGGCCAGCGAGAATCACTATGGGCTGGCGCTGGTTCTGGGCGGCGGCGAGGTGACGGCGCAAGAGCTGGCGAAGCTGTATGCCCTGCTGGCCAACCGCGGCGAGCTGCGCCCGTTGCGCATGCTGCGCGGCGATGCGCGGCCGCCGCCGGTGCGTCTGCTGAGCGAAGAGGCCAGCTTCATCACGCTGGATATGCTGCGCCAGCACCGTCGGCCGGGCGATACCCTGGCCGCGCGCGCGTCGTCGCTGCCGGTGTACTGGAAAACCGGCACTTCCTGGGGGTTCCGCGACGCCTGGAGCGTGGGGATTTTCGGCCCCTACGTGCTGGTGGTGTGGGAAGGCAACTTCGACAGCAGCGGCAACAATGCGTTGGTCGGTGCCGCCGCCGCCGCGCCCTTGTTCTTCAACATCATCGACAGCCTGAACGCCAGCTACCCGGCCCTGCGGGAGCCAAGGCATCCGTGGCCGAAACGGCTGCGGCGGGTGGATATCTGCCTGGCCAGCGGCGATTTGCCGACTCCCTGGTGCCGGCAGAAGGGCAAAACCTGGTTTATCCCCGGCAAATCGCCGATCAAGGTCGACAGCGTTTATCGCCCGGTGGTGCTGGATATTCAAAGCGGTGAAGTCGCCTGCCCGCCCTATGATCCGGCACAAACCCGCACCGAGGTGTTTGAGTTCTGGCCTTCCGATCTGGCCAACGTTTTCGCCCAGGCAGGTTTGCCGAAGCGCGCGCCGCCGGTCAACCGCTGCAAGGATAACGGTATCGCCGTCGGCGGCAACGCGCCGCGCATCACCTCGCCGCTGAAGAACACGACCTATACCCTGCGGCAGTCGCAGCAGGGGCGTGACAAAATCGCCTTCAATGCGGTGACCGACGCCGACAGTAAAACGCTGTACTGGTTTGTCGACGATATTTATCTCGGCAGCAGCGCCAGCAAAAGGGCCATTGACTGGCGGCCGGTCAACAATGGGCAGTACCGCATCCGGGCGGTGGACGATCGCGGCCGGGCCGACAGCCGGCTGGTAACCATCGAATGGGTTAACTAGCGCCGCACGCCTGTTATACTCGCGCCGAAATTCGGGTTTTTACGTAGGAACAAAGATTGTGATTGAGGTTTTGTACCGGGATGAGCACCTGGTGGCGGTGAACAAACCGTCCGGCTGGCTGGTGCACCGCAGCTGGCTGGATCGCCACGAAACGCGGTTTATGATGCAGACGGTGCGTGACCAGATCGGTCAACACGTGTTCACCGTGCATCGCCTCGACCGCCCAACCTCCGGCGTGCTGTTGATGGCGTTGTCCAGCGAGGTGGCGCGCCTGCTGTCGCAGCAGTTCGAGCAACATCAGGTGCAGAAAACCTATCATGCGGTGGTGCGCGGCTACGTGCAGGAGGGGGCGACCCTTGACTACCCGCTGACGGAAGAACTGGATAAGATCGCCGATAAGCATGCGACGGCCGACAAGGGCCCGCAACCGGCGGTGACCCACTATCGGCCGCTGGCGCAGGTAGATATGCCGGTCGCCATTGGGCGCTACGAGAGCGCGCGCTACAGCCTGCTGGAGCTGAAACCGGAAAACGGCCGCAAGCATCAGCTGCGCCGCCATATGGTGCACCTTCGCCATCCGATCATCGGCGACAGCAAGCACGGCGATCTGCGCCAGAACCGCGGTATGGCGCTGCACTTCGGCTGTGCGCGGCTGATGCTGCACGCCAGCCATCTGCAGCTGAACCACCCGGTGACCGGCCAACCGCTGCACATTTCCGCACGTTGGGATGAACCCTGGCAGGGCGTGATGGCGCAGTTTGGTTGGGCGGGGGTTTTCCCTGAACTTGCCGGGGTTGAGTTTAACGCGGGTAACGGTCAGGATAGCTGACAATTTTCAAAGGTAATGAAGGGAGTAGGAGCCATGGCTCAGGTTGGTATCTTCGTGGGAACCGTTTACGGTAATTCGCTGTTGGTGGCGGAAGAGGCGGAAAATATCCTCAGGGAACAGGGCCATGAGGTCAAACTGTTCGAAGAGGGCCGGCTGGAGGCCTGGCAATTTTATCGCCAGCACTACGCGCTGGTGATCACTTCGACCACCGGGCAGGGCGATCTGCCGGACAGCATTGCGCCGTTGTTCCACGCCATCCGCGACCAGGTCGGCTACCAGCCGGAGCTGCACTATGGGCTGATTGCGCTGGGTGACAGCAGCTATGACAATTTCTGCGGCGCCGGGCGCGCGTTCGATGCGCTGCTGCAGGAGCAGGGCGCGACCCGCGTAGGTGAAACGCTGGAGATTGACGCCATGGAACAGCCGGAGCCGGAGGTCGTCTCCTGTCCGTGGGTCGAGCAGTGGGGCAGCTTGCTGAAATGAAAAAGGGCCGGGTGAACCGGCCCTGAATTATTTGCCGCGGGTCAGCTTTTCCAGATCGGATTCGATCTCGGCGATTTTGTGCGACACCACGCCTTCCAGATGGCGCAGGTCGTCGAGAATTTTACGCTTCAGGTCCACTTCCACCTGATCGCGCTGGCACAGCTGATCCAGCTCGTCGATCACGTAACGCAGGTTCGGGTTGATCTCGTGGATTTCCTTGTAGCCCTGCCCGGCGTTGTCCGCCACCACGGTTTTACGCTGGCGCGGGTACTTGAACTTCACGCTCTTGGCGAAGAACTCGCCCTTGTCCTTGCGGAAATAGATCTTGAGGATGTCGTTATTGGCCTCTTGACGCAGGCTATAGCGATCGACGTCTTCCGGTTGATTGATGCCCAAACTCTTCAAGTTATCGTACATACTGCGCCCTCTTTAGATGTGATCGTTATATTCCACGACTGCGATTATGGCGGAAAAGCGGGTCTGCGACTGTGACTGCCTACGAAACGCAGACAAAAAAATAGCGGGTGAATCACCCGCTATCTTAATTTAGTCGATGGTGCGCAATAACTCATTAATGCCGACTTTACCGCGGGTCTTGGCGTCGACTTTCTTGACGATCACCGCGCAGTACAGGCTGTAAGAACCATCTTTGGACGGCAGGTTGCCGGATACCACCACCGAGCCGGCCGGTACGCGGCCGTAGTGCACTTCGCCGGTTTCGCGGTCGTAGATGCGGGTGCTTTGGCCAAGGTAAACGCCCATGGAAATCACCGAGCCTTCTTCCACGATCACCCCTTCAACCACTTCGGAGCGTGCGCCGATGAAGCAGTTGTCTTCGATGATGGTCGGGTTGGCCTGCAGCGGCTCCAGCACGCCGCCAATGCCGACGCCGCCGGACAGGTGGACGTTCTTGCCGATCTGCGCGCAGGAGCCGACGGTGGCCCAGGTATCGACCATGGTGCCTTCGTCGACGTAGGCACCGATGTTAACGTAAGACGGCATCAGCACGGTGTTGCGGGCAATGAATGCGCCCTGGCGCACGGTCGCCGGCGGCACCACGCGGAAGCCTTCTTTCTGGAAGCGCGCTTCGTCGTAGTCGGCGAACTTCATCGGCACCTTGTCGTAATAGCGGGTTTCTGCGCCATCCATCACTTTGTTGTCGTTGATGCGGAAAGAGAGCAGCACGGCTTTTTTCAGCCACTGATGCGTTACCCACTGACCGTCGATCTTCTCGGCAACGCGCAGTGCGCCGCTGTCCAGCAGGCCGATCACCTGGTTTACCGCTTCGCGCGTTACGCGGTCTACGTTCGCCGGGGTGATGTCCGCACGGCGTTCGAAGGCGCTTTCAATAACGTTCTGTAATTGCTGCATTCTGTTCTCTGTCCTGATGTTGTCGGTAAAAAGTTACTTGTATCACATTTTATCGTTTGGATTGAGGGCCTCTGTCAACCGTTGTTCCAACTTTCTGCGCGTTTCCTGATCGAGGGCGCGGCGATCGCTGTCGGCAAGAATAAATAAATCTTCCACCCGTTCGCCGATGGTGGAAATGCGCGCGCCATGCAGCGACAGGCCGAGATCGGCGAACACTTCACCCACCCGGGCCAGCAGGCCGGGCTGATCGAGCGCGGTCAGCTCCAGATAGCTGCGGCGGTCGGTGTGGGTCGGCAGGAAGCTGACTTCGGTCGGTACGCTGAAGTGACGCAGCTTGGACGACGGCCGGCGCACGCGCGGCGGCTGGTATTCGCGCTGGGTGATGGCCTGCAGCAGCGCGTGGCGGATCGCCGCGTGGCGATCCTGCGCCAGCGGGCTGCCGTCCGGCTCCAGCACGATAAAGGTGTCCATCGCCATGCCGTCGCGGTTGGTGAAGATCTGCGCGTCGTGCACGCTGAGGTTGCGGCGGTCCATTTCGCCGGCCACGGCGGCGAACAGGTAAGGGCGGTCCGGGCTCCAGATGAAAATCTCGGTGCCGCCGCGCGTGGCCTGGCGGCTGACCAGCACCAGCGGCTGGGTCGAGTCGTGGGCCAGCAGATGGCGCGCGTGCCAGGCCAGCTGGTTCGGCGAGTGGCGCAGGAAGTAGTCGGCGCGGCAGCGGCTCCAGATGCGGTGCAGCGCCTCTTCGTCGATGTTGTCCATGCGCAGCAGCGCCAGCGCCTGCAGCCGGTGATGCCGCACGCGCTCGCGCAGATCCGGGCTGTTTTGCATGCCGCGGCGCAGCTGTTTTTCGGTGGCGAAGTACAGCTCGCGCAACAGGCTTTGCTTCCAGCTGTTCCACAGGGTTTCGTTGGTGGCGCAGATATCCGCCACCGTCAGGCACACCAGGTAGCGCAGGCGGGTTTCGCTTTGCACTTCGGCGCTGAACTGTTGAATAACCGTCGGATCCTGGATGTCGCGGCGTTGGGCGGTCACCGACATCAACAGGTGGCAGCGCACCAGCCAGGCGACCAGCTGGGTCTCGCGTGAATTGAGACCGTGCAGCTCGGCGAACTCCTGCACGTCTTCCGCGCCGAGGATCGAGTGATCGCCGCCGCGGCCTTTGGCGATGTCGTGGAACAGCGCCGCCAGCAGCAGCAATTCCGGGTGCGGCAGGCGCGGGTACAGCTCCACGCACAGCGGGTGGCGTGGGCGGGTTTGCGCGTCGGCGAAGCTTTCCAACTTCTGCAGCACGCGGATGGTGTGCTCGTCGACGGTGTAGGCGTGGAACAGGTCGAACTGCATCTGGCCGACGATCTTGCCCCACTGCGGCATATAGGCCCACAGCACGCTGTGGCGATGCATCGGCACCAGCGCGCGCGACACCGCGCCCGGGTGGCGCAGGATGGCCATAAACAGATCGCGCGCCTCCGGAATGGTGCACAGCGGCTGCTTCAGGTGGCGGCGCGCATGGCGCAGCTGGCGCACGGTGGTGGAGTAGATGCCCTTGATCTCGCGGTTGCGCACCATCAGGTAGAACATGCGCATGATGGCTTCCGGCTGGCGGATGAACAGCGTTTCGTCGCGCAGGTCGATCAGGTTGCCGCGCAGCTGGAAGTCGTCGTTCAGCGGGCGCGGTTTTTCGGTGGCGTCCAGCGCCAATATCGCTTCGTCGAACAGCTGCAGCAGCATGTGGTTCAGTTCGCTGACGCGGCGCGTCATGCGGTAGAAATCCTTCATCATGCGCTCGACCGGCTCGTTGCCTTCGCCCTCGTAACGCAGCAGTTGCGCGACGTTGAGCTGGCGGTCGAACAGCAGGCGGTTGTCGTAGCGCGGCAGCACCAGGTGCAGCGCGAAGCGGATGCGCCACAGGAAGCTCTGGCACTCGTTCAGTTCGTTGCGCTCCGCCTGGGTGAGGAAGCCGAAGCCGACCATTTCGTCCAGCGAGGTGGCGCCGAAGTGGCGGCGCGCCACCCACAGCAGGGTATGGATATCACGCAGGCCGCCCGGGCTGCTCTTGATGTCCGGTTCCAGGTTGTAGCTGGTGCCGTGATAACGCTGATGGCGTTCCTGCTGTTCATTGATCTTGGCGTGGAAGAATTTGGGCGAAGGCCAGAAGCCGTCGCTGAAGATGTGCTTTTGCATCTGCAGGAACAGCGCCACGTCGCCGCAGATCATGCGCGACTCGATCAGGTTGGTGGCCACGGTCAGGTCGGCCAGCCCTTCCAGCAGGCACTCTTCCAGCGTGCGCACGCTGTGGCCGACCTCCAGCTTCAGATCCCACAGCAGGGTGATGAATTCGCCGACCCGCTGCGACTGCTGTTCGTTAAGCCGGCGCTGGCTGAGCACCAGCACGTCGATATCCGACAGCGGATGCAGCTCGCCGCGGCCATAGCCGCCGACCGCCACCAGCGCGGTTTCCGGGATATCTTCAAAGCCGTAAAAGGTCCACAGGCGGCGCAGCAGCCGGTCGATGAAATCGCTGCGCGCCGCCACCAGGCTCTCGGCGCTGGAGCCGGCGTCGAACGCCGCCGCCAGCCATAGCTGGAACTGCTCCAGACGCTGTTTCAGCGCCAGGCAGTTGAGCTCTTCGTCCGCGTAGACGTTGGGATACTCAGGCTGCTTCGGCACGGCCTGCGGCGGGATGACCGGGGTTTCCTGATGGCGAAAATTTTCAGACATAATACGCTGCCCATAAAAAAGGCCGGCAAAAGCCGGCCTGTGACATCATGCATCGCGGCGAATGGCCGCGGCGCTTACATCTCGTGCGTAATGATGTTGGGGATGGTGTCATCCTTGCGCAACGTCATTATCTCGCAGCCGTTATCAGTGACCACAATAGTATGCTCATACTGCGCCGACAAGCTGCGATCCTTGGTTTTTACCGTCCAGCCGTCTTTCATGGTGCGGATGCGGTAGTCGCCGGCGTTGACCATAGGTTCGATGGTGAAGGCCATGCCCGCCTGCAGCACCACGCCGCCGTCGTCGGCGTCATAGTGCAGCACCTGCGGCTCTTCGTGGAACACTTCGCCGATGCCGTGGCCGCAGTATTCGCGCACTACGGAGAATCTCTCGGCTTCGACGAACTGCTGGATAGCTTTGCCCAGGGTGCGCAGGCGGATGCCCGGTTTCACCATTTTCAGCGCCAGATACAGGCTTTCCTGAGTGACGCGGCACAGGCGCTCGCCCAGAATGGTCGGCTTGCCGACGATGAACATTTTGGAGGTGTCGCCGTGGAAGCCGTCTTTGATGACGGTGACGTCGATATTGACGATATCGCCGTCTTTCAGCGCCTTGTCGTCGCTCGGGATGCCGTGGCACACCACTTCGTTCACCGAGATGCACACGGATTTAGGGAAGCCGTGGTAGCCGAGGCAGGCGGAGATGGCCTGCTGCTCGTTGGTGATGTGCTCGTGGCAGATACGGTCCAGCTCGCCGGTGGTCACGCCAGGTTTGACGTGCGGCTCGATGATCTCCAGCACTTCGGCGGCCAGGCGACCGGCCACGCGCATTTTTTGGATGTCATCGGGTGTTTTAATTGAGATTGCCATGAAATTCGTCCGCAAGTGTCGTTATCGTCGACAATAAGAAGCAATGGCTTATGGTATCAGCCCGGCCGGGGGGCTGCCAAATTTCATTTCCGGCAGGCCGGCCAAACGCAACAAAAGTTGGTGTCCGCGGCGGGATTATGGTATAAAGCGCGCCGGCGATCCGCGACATGGTCCTTGTGACAATGCCGTAAATGGCCGAAAATACTTTAACTGCACTCACATTGTGTAAATAACACACACGTATCGGCACATCCGCCGGGGTGCCTCGAGGTGATTCGTCACCGCCGGGGTCGGCGTTATGGGATACGTGGAGGCATAACCCCAACTAATCTATATAGAGGTTTAATCATGGCAACTGTTTCCATGCGCGACATGCTCAAGGCCGGTGTACACTTCGGTCACCAAACCCGTTACTGGAACCCGAAAATGAAGCCTTTCATCTTCGGCGCTCGTAACAAGGTTCACATCATCAACCTTGAGCAGACCGTACCAATGTTCAACGCCGCTCTGGCTGAACTGACCAAGATCTCTTCCCGTAAAGGCAAGATCCTGTTCGTTGGTACCAAGCGCGCAGCAAGCGAAGCGGTAAAAGAAGCTGCACACAACTGCGACCAGTTCTTCGTGAACCATCGCTGGTTGGGCGGCATGCTGACTAACTGGAAAACCGTTCGTCAGTCCATCAAGCGTTTGAAAGATCTGGAAATCCAGTCCCAAGACGGCACCTTCGACAAGCTGACCAAGAAAGAGGCGCTGATGCGTACTCGCGAACTGGCCAAGCTGGAAAACTCCCTGGGTGGTATCAAGGACATGGGTGGTCTGCCTGACGCTCTGTTCGTCATCGATGCAGATCACGAACACATCGCGATTAAAGAAGCCAACAACCTGGGTATCCCGGTATTCTCTATCGTTGATACCAACTCCGATCCAGACGGCGTTGACTTCATTATCCCTGGTAACGACGACGCAATCCGTGCAGTTAACCTGTACCTGACTGCCGTTGCTACCGCCGTCCGTGAAGGTCGTTCTCAAGATCTGGCCGTTCAGGCGGAAGAAAGCTTCGTAGAAGCTGAATAATAAGGCAAGCTCGTTACTGAGCCCTTATTAACCAGGTATTGACATATGTTGGTTAGGGGGGCCTTAAAGGCCCCCTTTGCTTATCTGAATGAGAACTGTCTCCGCGTGAGATAACCGAGGAAAAAGAAATGGCTGATATTACCGCTGCTCTGGTAAAAGAACTGCGCGAGCGTACCGGCGCTGGCATGATGGATTGTAAGAAAGCGCTGGTCGAAGCCAACGGCGACATCGAGCTGGCAATCGAAAACATGCGTAAATCTGGTGCGATCAAAGCAGCGAAAAAAGCAGGCAACGTAGCTGCTGACGGCGTGATCAAAACCAAGATCGAAGGCAACTACGGCATGATCCTGGAAGTTAACTGCCAGACTGACTTCGTTGCTAAAGACGCCGGTTTCCAGGCGTTCGCTGACAAAGTGCTGGATGCCGCTGTTGCAGGCAAAATCACTGACGTTGACGTGCTGAAAGCACAGTTCGAAGAAGAGCGCGTAGCCCTGGTAGCGAAAATCGGCGAAAACATCAACATTCGTCGTGTTGCTTCCCTGGAAGGCGACGTGCTGGGCAGCTACCTGCACGGCGCGCGCATCGGCGTTCTGATCGCGGCTAAAGGCGCTGACGAAGAGCTGGTTAAGCAAATCGCCATGCACGTTGCGGCAAGCAAGCCAGAATTCGTGAAGCCGGAAGACGTGTCTGCTGAAGTGGTAGAAAAAGAGTACCAGGTTCAGCTGGACATCGCCATGCAGTCTGGCAAGCCGAAAGAAATCGCAGAGAAAATGGTTGAAGGCCGCATGAAGAAATTCACCGGCGAAGTTTCTCTGACCGGTCAGCCTTTCGTTATCGAGCCAAGCAAAACCGTTGGCCAGGTGCTGAAAGAGCACAACGCCGATGTGATCAACTTCATCCGCTTCGAAGTTGGCGAAGGCATCGAGAAAGTTGAAACTGACTTTGCTGCTGAAGTTGCGGCAATGAGCAAACAGTCTTAATGACTGCTAATGGAACCGCCGTCTGGCGGTTCCATATTATCCAGCCAGAATTACACCGTTGGTAAGCCCTGTGGCGTTATACTCAGCTCAGGCGCATTTCATCGGCTGAAATCCCCAATACTAATACTGCTTCTTAGGACAGAACACCATGGCAACCAATGCAAAACCCGTATATCAGCGTATTCTGCTTAAACTGAGTGGCGAAGCCCTGCAAGGTGCAGAAGGTTTTGGTATCGACGCCAGCGTTTTGGATCGCATGGCTCAGGAAGTGAAAGAGCTGGTCGAACTGGGAATTCAGGTCGGTGTAGTTATTGGCGGCGGGAACCTGTTCCGCGGCGCGGGCCTGGCGCAGGCCGGGATGAACCGCGTAGTGGGCGACCACATGGGAATGCTGGCTACCGTGATGAACGGCCTGGCTATGCGTGATGCACTGCACCGTGCCTATGTGAACGCCCGCCTGATGTCGGCAATCCCGCTGAACGGCGTGTGCGACAACTACAGCTGGGCAGAGGCTATTAGCCTGCTGCGCAACAACCGCGTGGTGATCTTCTCCGCCGGCACCGGCAACCCGTTCTTCACCACCGACTCCGCCGCCTGCCTGCGCGGCATCGAGATCGAAGCGGACGTGGTGCTGAAAGCCACCAAAGTGGATGGCGTCTACTCGGCCGACCCGGTTAAAAATCCGGACGCGACGCTGTATGAGCAGTTAACCTATCAGGACGTGCTGGAGCGCGAGCTGAAAGTGATGGACCTGGCGGCGTTTACGCTGGCCCGCGATCACGGCTTGCCGATCCGCGTGTTCAACATGAACAAGCCTGGCGCGCTGCGCCGCGTGGTGATGGGTGAAAACGAAGGTACGCTGATCAGCAAATAAGGCTGTTCACCGCTATTTTTGCGGGGGTGGACGGCGCCAGGCGCTGTCCGCTCTCCCTGAGTAAAATTCACGGGCTATACTCGACGTATCGCCTGCCAAGTAACCAGCTTCCAAGGGTTCGCAACGTGATTAATGAAATCAGAAAAGATGCCGATACACGCATGGAAAAAAGCGTTGAAGCATTCAAAAACCAAATCAGCAAAATTCGTACCGGCCGTGCGTCTCCAAGCATCCTGGACGGCATCATGGTGGAATATTATGGCGCGTCTACCCCGCTGCGTCAGCTGGCCAACGTGACCGTTGAAGACTCCCGCACTCTGGCTATCAACCTGTTTGACCGCTCTCTGGGTTCGGCGGTTGAAAAGGCCATCATGGCTTCCGACCTGGGCCTGAACCCAAGCTCCGCCGGCAGCGTGATCCGCGTTCCGCTTCCTCCGCTGACCGAAGAGCGCCGCAAAGACCTGATCAAAGTGGTGCGCGGCGAAGCCGAGCAGGGCCGCGTGGCCGTGCGCAACGTGCGCCGTGACGCCAACGATAAGGTGAAAGCGCTGCTGAAAGACAAAGAAATCAGCGAAGACGAAGATCGCCGTTCTCAGGACGACATTCAGAAAATGACCGACGCCTACATCAAGCTGCTTGATGCCGCGCTGGCAGAGAAAGAGAAAGAGCTGCTGGATTTCTAATCCGCATCGCGCATAAAAAAAGCGTCGCCTGGGCGGCGCTTTGTTTTTTGTGGCGCAGATCCCGTATTAACGTACTGAAAGATCATGGACAAGCGGTGTCCAAGGTTTCACACTGGAACACCTTCGATCTCATCAGACAGTGATTCAGAGTGAACTCATGAAGCAACTGACTATTCTTGGCTCGACCGGCTCGGTAGGGACCAGCACTCTGGCCGTGGTCAGGGAACATCCCGAACGTTTTGCGATTAAAGCGCTGGTTGCCGGGCGCAACGTGGCGGTAATGGCGCAGCAGTGCATGGAGTTCCGTCCGGCCTTTGCTGCGATGGCGGATGAAAGCGCCGCGCGCGAGCTGCGCGCTATCCTGGCGGAAAATGGCGTCGCTACCGAGGTGATGGCGGGCGAACAGGCGGCTTGCGAGCTGGCCGCGCTGAGCGACGTCGATCAGGTGACGGCGGCGATCGTCGGCGCCGCTGGGCTGCTGCCGACGCTGGCGGCGATCCGCGCCGGCAAGCAGGTGCTGCTGGCGAACAAAGAGTCGCTGGTGACCTGCGGCCGCCTGTTTATGGATGCGGTGCAAAAGAGCCAGGCGCAGCTGCTGCCGCTGGACAGCGAGCATAATGCGATTTTTCAGAGTTTGCCTGAGAGCATTCAGCGCCAGTTGGGATACTCTTCGCTGGACGATCATGGTGTTTCGCGCATCGTGCTTACCGGTTCAGGCGGCCCGTTCCGCGCCACGCCGCTGGATCAGTTCGCCGCGATGACGCCGGATCAGGCCTGCGCCCACCCTAACTGGTCGATGGGCCGCAAGATCTCGGTGGACTCCGCCACCATGATGAACAAAGGTCTGGAATATATTGAGGCCCGCTGGCTGTTTAACGCCTCGGCCGAACAAATGGAAGTCATTCTGCATCCGCAGTCGGTGATCCACTCGATGGTGCGCTACGCCGACGGCAGCGTGTTGGCCCAGCTGGGCACGCCGGACATGCGCACGCCGATCGCCCATGCGATGGCTTACCCGCAGCGGGTGAGTTCCGGCGTGGAAGCGCTGGATTTCTGCCGTATCGGCGCCCTGACCTTCGCCGAGCCTGAACGCGAACGTTACCCTTGCCTGTATTTGGCTATCGAAGCCTTCGACGCCGGCCAGGCGGCGACCACCGCGCTCAATGCGGCCAACGAAGTGGCGGTAGAGGCGTTCCTGCGGGAGCGGATCCGCTTTACCGACATCGCCGACGTGAACCGCAGGGTGGTGGAGCGTCTGTCGTTGCAGGAACCGTCGTGCATCGACGCGGTCATAGAGATAGATCGTCAGGCGCGGGCGGCTGCCAATGAGGTGGTCAAATCGCTGCGCGGTTGATAACGGTTATTATCCGATTTTGTTCGTAATTCGCGCGAGCCGCAGTGGGGCCGTTTGTTCATGCTCTGCTGAGGTGGTATAGTCTGCGCCACTTGTCAGCGGTTATACCGTTGAATAATGGCCCGATTGGCATCTTGAATGCCGATGGCGGCCCGGATATCGCGGGCACCGCCGGGGCAGACTGCAAAGCCGTGTCGGGCACACGGCTTTTTTGCGCGTATGGGCCTGATGTTCCGGAAGGGCAGTTATATTTCTATTGAGGAAATAAGTACGAGTTATGTCGTCCGCAAATCAACAAGAGGCTAATCCGTCCCTACTGGGGCCGCGCCATGTGGCCATTATCATGGATGGCAACGGGCGTTGGGCTAAACGTCAGGGGAAGTTACGTGTCTTCGGTCATAAAGCAGGGGTGAAATCGGTGCGCCGCGCGGTGAGCTTTGCCGCCAACAACCATTTAGATGCGCTCACGCTTTATGCCTTCAGCAGCGAAAACTGGAATCGCCCGGCGCAGGAAGTCTCCGCATTGATGGAGCTTTTTGTTCGGGCCCTGGATAGTGAAGTAAAAAGCCTGCATAAACATAACGTCAGGCTGCGAGTGATCGGCGATATCAGCCGTTTCAGCGCGCGTTTGCAGGAGCGTATTCATCGCTCCGAACAGCTGACGGAAAATAACGATGGCCTGACGCTCAACATCGCCGCCAACTACGGCGGCCGTTGGGATATCATTCAGGGAGTAAGGGAACTGGCCGAGCAGGTGCAGGGCGGCGTATTGCGCCCGGACCAAATCAGCGAAGAGTTATTGAGCGAGCGGGTCTGCATGAGCGATCTGGCGCCGGTGGATTTGGTTATCCGCACCGGCGGCGAACACCGCATCAGTAATTTTCTGCTGTGGCAAATCGCCTATGCCGAACTTTACTTTACTGATGTGCTCTGGCCTGATTTTGATGAACTTGTCTTTGAAGGTGCGCTGAATGCATTTGCACAACGTGAGCGTCGCTTCGGGGGAACAACACCTATCGGCGCCGATGCGTCCTAGGGGGAACATTTGCTGAAGTATCGCCTCATAACTGCTCTGATTTTAATTCCGATCGTTATCGCAGCGCTGTTTTTACTGCCTCCCTTGGCATTCGCTCTGGTAACGCTCGCGGTATGCATGTTAGCTGCCTGGGAGTGGGGCCAACTGGCCGGATTCGCTTCCCGCTCGCAGCGTATTTGGTTGGCGATACTGTGCGGTTTTCTGTTGGTGCTGATGATGCTCAGCGTGCCCGCCTACCACCATTCCGTCGATCTGCCTCAGGTAAGCGGCCCGCTGTGGCTCTCGCTGGCCTGGTGGCTTGCGGCGCTGCTGCTGGTGCTGTTTTATCCCGGGTCAGCGGCGATGTGGCGCAACTCGCGGCCGCTGCGCCTGCTGTTCGGCCTGCTGACTATCGTGCCTTTTTTCTGGGGCATGCTGGCGCTGCGCCAGTTCGGTTATGAACAAAACCCGTTTATCGGCGCCTGGTGGCTGCTGTACGTGATGCTGTTGGTGTGGGGGGCGGATTCCGGTGCCTACATGTTCGGCAAGCTGTTCGGCAAGCATAAGCTGGCGCCGAAGGTGTCGCCGGGTAAAACCTGGGAAGGGCTGATTGGCGGGCTGGTGACGTCGGCGGTGATCTCATGGCTGTTTGGCCGTTACGCGCCGCTAAACATCGTGCCGGCCACCCTGTTGGCCTGTTCGGTGATCGCCGCGCTGGCTTCGGTGCTGGGCGACTTGACCGAGAGCATGTTCAAACGCGAAGCGGGTATCAAGGACAGCGGGCATCTGATACCGGGCCATGGCGGCATACTGGATCGTATCGATAGCCTGACCGCCGCAGTGCCAGTATTTGCCTGCCTGATGCTGTTAGTGTTTTAATCCGTCAATGGCGGGGAGTGAAGGATAATGTTCAGCGTGCTCTGGAACCTGGTAGCGTTTTTGATTGCGCTCGGTGTGTTAATCACCGTGCACGAGTTCGGGCACTTTTGGGTCGCCCGCCGCTGCGGCGTGCGCGTTGAGCGTTTTTCTATCGGCTTCGGCCGTGCGCTTTGGCGCCGCACCGACCGCCAGGGCACCGAATACGTTATCGCGCTGATCCCGCTGGGCGGCTACGTCAAAATGCTGGATGAGCGGGTGGACGCGGTGGCGCCGGAGTTTCGCCACCAGGCCTTCAACAACAAAAGCGTGTGGCAGCGCGCGGCTATCATCAGCGCCGGCCCCATTGCCAATTTCCTGTTTGCTATCTTTGCTTACTGGCTGGTGTTTATCATCGGCGTTCCCAGCTTCCGTCCGGTCATCGGTCAAATCGCGCCGCAGTCCATCGCCGCAAAGGCCGAAATTTCACCCGGAATGGAACTAAAGTCGGTTGACGGTATCGAAACGCCTGATTGGGAATCAGTTCGTTTGGCGCTGGTGGCGAAGATTGGCGATGCGCAAACCGAAGTGGGCGTTGCGCCGTTCGGCTCTTCGCAACAGGTGGTGAAAACCCTGGATTTGCGCCAGTGGAATTTCGAACCGGACAAGCAGGATCCCGTGGTGGCGCTGGGTATTATTCCGCGCGGCCCGCAGATAGAATCAGTGCTCGCCGAGGTGCAGCCGAATTCGGCGGCGCAAAAGGCGGGTTTACAAGCGGGGGACAGGATCGTTAAAGTCGATGGGCAACTGCTGGGTCGTTGGCAAACGCTGGTCAGGCGTATTCACGACGGCCCGGGTCAGCCGCTGGCTTTGGAGATCGAAAGAAACGGCGCCCCCTTGTCTTTGACGCTGATACCGGATACAAAGCCGGTGGGAAAAGACAAATCGGTGGGCTTTGCGGGCGTTATTCCGAAAGTGCTGCCGTTGCCGGACGAGTATAAGACGATTCGTCAGTATGGACCGTTCCCGGCGCTGTATCAGGCCGGTGACAAGACCTGGCAACTGATGAAGCTGACGGTCAACATGCTGGGTAAATTAATAACCGGTGATGTAAAGCTGAACAACCTGAGTGGCCCGATTTCGATTGCACAGGGAGCAGGGGCGTCAGCCGGGGTTGGTTTCGTGTATTATCTGATGTTCCTGGCGTTGATTAGCGTCAACCTGGGGATCATCAACCTGTTCCCATTACCGGTGTTAGATGGTGGGCACCTCCTCTTCCTGGCGATAGAAAAGCTGAAGGGTGGGCCGGTTTCCGAGCGAGTACAGGACTACAGCTACCGCATAGGTTCGATCGTGCTGGTGTTGCTGATGGGTCTTGCACTTTTCAATGATTTTTCTCGCCTTTAGGGGCGGGGATAGGTTAGGAAGAACGCATAACAACGATGGCGATGAAAAAGTTGCTCATAGCGTCGCTGCTGTTTGGCAGCGCCACCGTATACGGTGCAGACGGGTTCGTAGTGAAAGACATTCATTTCGAAGGCCTGCAGCGAGTCGCCGTCGGTGCGGCGTTACTCAACATGCCGGTTCGCGTAGGCGATACCGTCACTGACGATGATATCGGTAATACCATCCGTGCCTTGTTTGCCACCGGCAACTTCGAGGACGTTCGCGTGCTGCGCGATGGTAATACGCTGATTGTTCAGGTTAAGGAACGTCCCACCATCGCCAGCATCACTTTCTCCGGCAACAAGTCGGTGAAAGATGACATGCTCAAGCAGAACCTGGAAGCCTCCGGCGTCCGGGTCGGCGAGGCGCTCGACCGCACCACCATTTCCAGCATTGAAAAAGGGTTGGAAGACTTCTATTACAGCGTCGGTAAATACAGCGCCTCGGTGAAAGCCGTTGTCACGCCGCTGCCGCGCAACCGTGTTGACCTGAAGCTGGTGTTCACGGAAGGGGTCTCCGCCAAGATTCAGCAAATCAACATCGTCGGCAACCATGCCTTCACCAACGACGAACTGATTTCACGCTTCCAACTGCGTGACGAAGTGCCGTGGTGGAACCTGGTCGGCGATCGCAAATACCAGAAACAGAAACTGGCGGGCGATCTCGAAACCCTGCGCAGCTTCTATCTGGACCGCGGCTACGCGCGTTTCAACATCGATTCTACCCAGGTCAGCCTGACGCCGGATAAAAAAGGCATCTACATCACCATCAACATTACCGAAGGCGAGCAGTACAAGCTTTCCGACGTGGTGGTGAACGGCAACCTGGCGGGCCACTCGGCGGAAGTCGCGCAGTTGACCAAAATCGAGCCGGGCGAACTGTACAACGGCAGCAAAGTGACCAAGATGGAAGACAACATCAAAACGATGTTGGGCCGTTATGGTTACGCTTACCCGCGTGTCGCCACCCAGCCTGAAATCAACGACGCGGATAAGACCGTCAAGCTGCACGTGAACGTCGACGCGGGCAACCGCTTCTATGTGCGCCGCATCAAGTTCGAAGGCAACGACACCAGCAAAGATTCCGTACTGCGCCGCGAAATGCGCCAGATGGAAGGCGCCTGGTTGGGCAACGCTCAGGTTGAGCAGGGCAAAGAGCGTCTGAACCGTCTGGGCTACTTCGAGACGGTCGACGTGGAAACCCAGCGCGTGCCGGGCACCGCCGATCAGGTAGACGTGACCTACAAGGTGAAAGAACGCAACACCGGTACCTTCAACTTCGGCGTCGGTTACGGCACCGAGAGCGGCGTCAGCTTCCAGGCGGGCGTGCAGCAGGACAACTGGTTGGGTACCGGCTATTCCGTCGGCATCAGCGGCACCAAGAACGATTACCAGACCTACACCGAGCTGTCGGTTACCGACCCGTACTTCACCGTTGACGGTGTAAGCCTGGGCGGCCGCATATTCTACAACGACTTTAAAGCGGATAACGCCGACCTGTCCGACTATACCAACAAGAGTTACGGTATCGACGGCACGCTGGGCTTCCCAATCAACGAAAACAACTCGTTGCGCACCGGCTTGGGTTACGTGCATAACGGGCTGTCGAACATGCAGCCGCAAATCGCCATGTGGCGCTATCTGGACTCGATGGGGTTGAATCCGAACACCACCGATCGCGCCAGCTACTCGTCTGACGATTTCACCCTGAACCTGGGCTGGACCTACAACAACCTGGACCGCGGTTACTTCCCGACGTCGGGCAACCGCACCACGTTGAACGGCAAGGTCACCATTCCGGGCTCGGACAACGAATACTACAAGGTCACCCTGGACAGCGTGCAGTACGTGCCGATCAACGACGATCGCACCTGGGTGGTGTTGGGTCGTGGCCGTCTGGGTTATGCCGATGGCTTGGGTGGCAAGGAAATGCCGTTCTACGAGAACTTCTATGCCGGTGGTTCGAGCACCGTGCGCGGCTTCCAGTCCAATACCATTGGCCCGAAAGCGGTGTACTACAATTCCAACTCGTACCAGTGCCAGTTTAACGCCGGCAGCACGACCTCACGCCAGAACATCTGTAATTCGGATGACGCGGTGGGCGGTAACGCCATGGCCGTCGCCAGCCTGGAGCTGATCACCCCGACGCCGTTTATCAGCGAGAAATACGCCAACTCGGTGCGTACTTCGCTGTTTATGGATGCGGGTACCGTTTGGGATACCAAATGGGAAAATACCGATCAGACGCGCATGTATGATGTGCCTGACTACAGCAAGGCGAGCAACATCCGCGTTTCCGCCGGTGTCGCGTTGCAGTGGATGTCGCCGTTGGGGCCGTTGGTGTTCTCTTACGCCAACCCGCTCAAGAAGTACGATGGCGACAAGTCCGAGCAGTTCCAGTTTAACATTGGTAAGACCTGGTAACGGGTCCGGCCTCTGGGCAGAACAGTTATTTAGAATCGCAAATGCCAGGCGCCGCGCTGCAGAGGGAGATGATTCTCATTGTTTAGCGGCTTAAGTCTGGCAGATTGTGTACTTCAGTGTCATGTGACACAAATGGGTGATGGTAAGGAGTTTATAGTGAAAAAGTGGTTGTGTGCCGCAGGCCTCGGTTTAGCAATGGCTGCTTCAGCTGGCGTTCAGGCAGCAGATAACATCGCTGTCGTTAACGTCTCCAGCATTTTCCAACAGTTGCCAGCACGTGAAGCCGTCGCTAAACAGCTGGAAAACGAGTTTAAAGGCCGTGCGGGCGAACTCCAGAATATGGAACGTAGCCTTCAGACCAAAATGCAGCGTCTGCAGCGTGATGGCGCTACCATGAAAGCCAGCGATCGCAGCAAGTTGGAAAAAGACGTGATGGCGCAGCGCGAGCAGTTCTCTCAGAAAGCGCAGGCTTTCGAGCAGGACAACCGTCGTCGCCAGATGGAAGAGCGTAACAAAATCCTGAGCCGTATTCAGGACGCTGTGAAATCTGTTGCCAGCAAAGAAGGCTATGACGTAGTGATCGACGCTAACGCCGTTGCCTACGCAGGTTCTTCCAAGGACATCACTGCTGACGTGCTGAAACAGGTTAAATAACACATGCTTTCAATTCGACTGGCTGATTTAGCGCAGCAGTTGGATGCACAATTGCACGGTGATGGCGATCTCGTCATCACCGGCATTGCTTCTATGCATTCGGCACAGGCTGGCCAAATCACGTTTTTGTCAAACAGCCGCTATCAAGAGCAGCTGGCATCCTGCCAGGCGAGCGCCGTGGTGCTCACCGAGGCGGATTTACCACACTGCCGTTCTGCGGCGCTGGTGGTTAAAAACCCTTACCTGACCTACGCGCGCATGGCGCAGCTGATGGATACCACGCCGGCCCCCGCCCAGGATATCGCGCCAAGCGCGGTCATTTCCCCTGAAGCGCGGCTTGGGCAGAACGTCGCCGTTGGCGCGAATGCGGTGATCGAGTCAGGCGCAGTGCTTGGCGATAACGTGGTTATCGGCCCGGGCTGCTTTGTCGGCAAACGCGCACGCATTGGCGCAGGTTCGCGCCTGTGGGCGAACGTCACTATTTATCATGAAGTCGAGATCGGCCAGCGCTGCCTGATCCAGTCCGGCACCGTTATCGGCGCCGACGGTTTCGGCTATGCCAACGAACGCGGCGAGTGGATCAAAATCCCTCAGCTGGGCACGGTGATTATCGGCGATCGCGTCGAGATCGGCGCTTGCACCACCATCGACCGCGGCGCGTTGGATAACACCCAGATCGGGAATGGTGTTATCATCGACAACCAATGCCAGATTGCACATAACGTCGTGATTGGCGACAATACTGCCGTCGCCGGCGGTGTGATCATGGCGGGCAGCCTGAAAATCGGCCGCTACTGCCAGATCGGCGGAGCCAGCGTGATCAATGGTCACATGGAAATCGCCGACAAGGTTGTTGTTACCGGAATGGGAATGGTTATGCGACCAATCACCGAACCTGGGGTATACTCTTCGGGCATTCCGTTACAACCCAACAAGGTTTGGCGTAAAACCGCTGCGTTGGTGATGAATATCGATGAGATTAGCAAACGCTTAAAAGCTGTCGAACGAAAAGTCGGAAAAGACTAGTCATTGCCCGCCCGCTACGCTGGGTACAAAACGAAACGCGTTGGTCATGAGACCAAAAGCGCAAAGAGTTGTTAATTTGCGGCCTGCATGACTTCCTCCTTATTGGGGGCAGCGCAGGCCGTGTTGTTGATGCCATCAGTTTTTAGAGACAGGAAGAGTATTTTGACTACTGACACTCATACTCTGGATATTGCAGAAATTTTGGAGCTGCTTCCTCACCGTTACCCATTCTTGCTGGTCGACCGCGTCCTCGAGTTTGAAGAGCACAAATATCTGCGTGCGGTGAAGAACGTATCTGTGAATGAGCCGTTTTTCCAGGGGCATTTCCCTGGTAAACCGATTTTCCCAGGCGTATTGATTCTGGAAGCCATGGCGCAAGCTACCGGTATCCTGGCGTTTAAAAGCGTCGGTAAACTGGAGCCGGGCGAATTGTACTATTTTGCCGGCATCGATGAAGCCCGCTTCAAGCGCCCGGTAGTGCCAGGCGATCAGATGATCATGGAAGTCACCTTTGAGAAAACCCGCCGTGGCCTGACGCGCTTCAAGGGCGTGGCGACCGTTGACGGTAAAATTGTCTGCGAAGCAACCATGATGTGTGCCCGCAGCCGGGAGGCTTAATCCGTGATTGACCAAACCGCCTTTATCCATCCTAGCGCGATAGTCGAAGAAGGCGCCGTGATCGGCGCCAACGTGCACATCGGCCCTTTCTGCTACGTCGGCTCCCAGGTGGAAATCGGCGCCGGCACGGTGCTGAAGTCCCACGTGGTGGTGAACGGCATTACCAAGATTGGCTGCGATAACCAGATTTATCAGTTCGCCTCCATCGGTGAAGTGAACCAGGATCTGAAATACGCGGGCGAACCGACGCGCGTTGAAGTAGGCGATCGCAACCGCATCCGCGAAAGCGTCACCATTCACCGCGGCACCGCGCAGGGCACCGGCCTGACCAAAGTGGGTAACGATAACCTGCTGATGGTCAATACGCATATCGGGCATGACTGCGTGGTGGGCAACGCCTGCGTGCTGGCCAACAACGCTACGCTCGGTGGACACGTGGAAATCGACGATCACGCCATCATCGGCGGCATGACGGCGATCCACCAGTTCTGCATTATCGGTGCGCATGTGATGGTAGGCGGTTGTTCCGGCGTCGCTCAGGACGTGCCTCCTTTCGTCATCGCGCAGGGCAACCACGCGACGCCGTTCGGCGTCAATGCGATCGGCCTGAAGCGCCGCGGTTTTGACAAGGATGAAATGCAGGCGATCCGTAACGCCTACAAGATCCTGTATCGCAGCGAGAAAACGCTGGATGAAGCGAAAGCGGAAATCGAAGCCCTGGCTAAAGAGCAGCCGGTGGTGCAGCTGTACCTCGATTTCTTCACCCGTTCCACCCGCGGCATCATTCGCTGAGTTATGTCGAATCGTCCATTGACTATCGGATTGGTCGCCGGAGAAACCTCCGGTGACATTCTCGGCGCCGGTTTGATCCGCGCGCTCAAGGCGCAGATCCCCGAAGCGCGTTTCGTTGGCGTCGCCGGCCCGCTGATGCAGGCCGAAGGCTGCGAAGCCTGGTACGAAATGGAAGAGCTGGCGGTCATGGGCGTGGTGGAAGTGCTCGAACGCCTGCCACGCCTGTTGAAGATCCGCAAGGATCTCACCCGCCGCTTCAGCGATCTGAAGCCGGACGTGTTTGTCGGTATCGACGCGCCGGACTTCAACATCACGCTGGAAGGCCGCCTCAAGCAGCGCGGCATTCGCACCATCCACTATGTCAGCCCGTCGGTTTGGGCCTGGCGTCAGAAGCGCGTTTTCAAAATTGGCAAAGCCACCGACCTGGTGCTGGCCTTTCTCCCTTTCGAAAAAGCGTTTTACGATCGTTTCAACGTTCCGTGCCGGTTTATCGGCCACACCATGGCGGACGCCATGCCGCTGCAGCCTGACAGGCTGGCGGCGCGCGCAACGCTGGGCATCGATCCGCAGGCGCGCTGTCTGGCCCTGTTGCCGGGCAGCCGCGGCGCCGAAGTCGAGATGCTGAGCGCCGATTTCCTGAAAACCGCGCAGCTGCTGCGCACCCGCTACCCGGATCTGGAGGTGGTGGTGCCGCTGGTTAACGCCAAGCGGCGCGAGCAGTTTGAACGCATCAAGGCTGAAGTGGCGCCGGAGCTGACTGTCCACCTGCTGAACGGGCAGGGGCGCGAGGCGATGGTGGCCAGCGACGCGGCGTTGCTGGCGTCGGGCACCGCGGCGCTGGAGTGCATGCTGGCCAAATGCCCGATGGTGGTGGGGTACCGCATGAAGCCCTTTACCTTCTGGTTGGCGCAGCGCCTGGTGAAGACGCCTTATGTATCGTTGCCCAACCTGTTGGCGGGCCGGGAAATCGTCACCGAGCTGCTGCAGCACGACTGCGTGCCGGACAAACTGGCCGCTGCGCTGATGCCGCTGTTGGAAGAGAGCCCGCAGACCGAAGCGCTGAAGCAAACCTTCCTTACCTTGCACCAAAGCATCCGTTGCGGTGCTGATGAACAGGCCGCTCAGGCTGTGTTGGAGCTGGCGAAAGCATGATTGAACCCTTTATCTATCCCGCCGCAACGCTGATTGCCGGCGTGGATGAAGTGGGCCGCGGCCCTTTGGTTGGCGCGGTGGTGACCGCCGCGGTGATCCTCGATCCGGCTCAGCCGATTGTCGGCCTGGCGGATTCGAAAAAGCTCAGCGAAAAGCGCCGCCTGGCGCTGTATGACGAAATTGTCGCCAAGGCGCTCTCCTGGAGCCTGGGGCGCGCCGAACCGGAAGAAATCGACCAATTGAACATCCTGCATGCCACCATGTTGGCGATGCAGCGTGCGGTGGCCGGGTTGCATATTGCGCCGGACATGGTTTTAATCGACGGTAACCGCTGCCCGAAGCTGCCGATGCGTTCGCAGGCGGTGGTGAAGGGCGACAGCCGCGTGGCGGAAATCAGCGCTGCGTCGATTCTGGCCAAGGTCACGCGCGATCGCGAAATGACCGAGCTGGATCGCGCTTTCCCGGACTACGGTTTTGCCCAGCATAAGGGCTACCCGACCCCGTTTCATCTGGAGCGGCTGGCCGCGCTGGGGGCCACCGAGCATCACCGCCGCAGCTTTGCGCCGGTGAGAAGGGCGCTGGCGCCGTAATTCGCCGGCCCGGCCGCCCGGGCTGAAATGCGATAGAGTTAACCCGGGCTCGGTGCGCCGAGCCCCTTCATTCAGGTATCTGGATATGGCCGAACCTCGTTTTATTCACCTTCGCGTTCACAGTGACTACTCCATGATCGATGGATTGGCCAAGATTGGACCTTTGGTGAAAAGAGCCGCTGCCTTAGCCATGCCCGCTTTGGCTATCACCGACTTCACCAACCTGTGCGGTCTGGTCAAGTTCTACGGCAGCGCGCACGGCGCCGGGATCAAACCGATCATCGGCGCGGATTTTCATGTGCAAAGCGAGGTGCTGGGCGATGAGCTGGCGCAGCTCACGGTGCTGGCGACCAACAACGAAGGCTACCAGAACCTGACGCTGCTGATTTCCCGCGCCTACCAGCGCGGCTACGGCGCCGCCGGTCCGATTATCGATCGCGACTGGCTGATCGAACACCGCGAAGGGCTGCTGCTGCTGTCCGGCGCACGCCACGGCGACGTCGGCAAGTTTCTGCTGCGCGGCAACCAGCCGCAGGTGGAGCAGTGCCTGGAGTTCTACCAGCAGTATTTCCCCGACAGTTACTACCTGGAACTGATCCGCACCGGCCGGCAGGACGAAGAAAACTATCTGCACGCCGCCGTGGCGTTAGCCACCGAGCGCGGTTTGCCGGTGGTGGCCACCAACGACGTGCGTTTCCTGGTGGAAGACGACTTTGACGCCCATGAAATCCGCGTCGCCATCCACGACGGCTTTACGCTGGACGATCCCAAACGCCCGCGCAACTACAGCCCGCAGCAATATATGCGCAGCGAAGACGAAATGTGCGAGCTGTTCGCCGACATTCCGGAAGCGCTGCTCAACAGCGTAGAGATCGCCAAGCGCTGCAACGTGACCATTCGCCTGGGCGAATACTTCCTGCCGCAGTTCCCGACCGGCGATATGACCACCGAGGATTTCCTGGTGCTCAAGTCGAAGGAAGGGCTGGAAGAGCGTCTCGAGTTCCTGTTCCCCGATCCTGAAGTGCGCGCCCAGCGCCGCCCGGAATACGACGAGCGTCTGGACGTCGAGCTGAGGGTGATCAACCAGATGGGCTTCCCCGGTTACTTCCTGATCGTGATGGAGTTCATCCAGTGGTCGAAGGACAACAACGTGCCGGTTGGCCCGGGCCGCGGCTCCGGCGCCGGTTCGCTGGTGGCCTATGCGCTGAAAATCACCGACCTCGATCCGTTGGAGTTTGACCTGCTGTTCGAACGCTTCCTGAACCCGGAACGTGTCTCGATGCCCGACTTCGACGTCGACTTCTGCATGGAAAAGCGCGATCTGGTGATCGAGCACGTGGCGGAGATGTACGGGCGTGAAGCGGTTTCGCAGATCATCACCTTCGGCACCATGGCGGCGAAAGCGGTTATCCGCGACGTGGGCCGCGTGCTGGGCCACCCTTATGGCTTTGTCGACCGCATATCCAAGCTGGTGCCACCCGATCCGGGCATGACGCTGGAAAAGGCCTTTGCCGCCGAACCGCAGCTGCCGGAGATTTACGAGGCCGACGAAGAGGTCAAGGCGCTGATCGACATGGCGCGCAAGCTGGAAGGGGTGACGCGCAACGCCGGTAAACACGCCGGGGGCGTGGTGATCGCGCCGACCAAGATAACCGACTTTGCGCCGCTGTACTGCGACGCCGAAGGCCACCACCCGGTCACCCAGTTCGACAAGAACGACGTGGAATACGCCGGCCTGGTGAAGTTCGACTTCCTTGGCCTGCGTACCCTGACCATCATCGATTGGGCGCTGGAGATGATCAACGCCCGCCGCGCCAAGAGCGGCGAGCCGCCGATCGACATCGCCGCCATCCCGCTCGATGACAAGAAAAGCTTCGACATGCTGCAGCGCTCGGAAACCACCGCGGTGTTCCAGCTTGAATCGCGCGGCATGAAAGACCTGATCAAACGCCTGAAGCCCGACTGCTTCGAAGACATGATCGCACTGGTGGCGCTGTTCCGCCCCGGCCCGCTGCAGTCCGGCATGGTGGATAACTTCATCGACCGCAAGCACGGGCGCGAAGAGATTTCCTACCCGGATATCCAATGGCAGCACGAGTCGCTCAAACCGGTGCTGGAACCGACTTACGGCATCATCCTGTACCAGGAACAGGTGATGCAGATAGCCCAGGTGCTGGCCGGCTATACGCTGGGCGGCGCGGACATGCTGCGCCGCGCCATGGGCAAGAAGAACCCGGTCGAGATGGCCAAGCAGCGCGGCGGCTTTGAAGACGGTGCGAAATCGCGCGGCATCGACGGCGAGCTGTCGGTCAAAATCTTCGACCTGGTGGAGAAATTCGCCGGTTACGGCTTCAACAAATCGCACTCCGCCGCCTATGCGCTGGTGTCGTACCAGACGCTGTGGCTGAAGGCGCACTACCCGGCCGAGTTTATGGCGGCGGTAATGACCGCCGATATGGACAACACCGATAAAGTGGTGGGGTTGGTGGACGAATGCTGGCGCATGGGGCTGAAAATCCTGCCGCCGGACATCAACAGCGGGCAGTATCACTTCCACGTTAACGACGAAGGCGAAATCGTCTACGGCATCGGCGCCATCAAGGGCGTGGGTGAGGGGCCGATCGAAGCCATCATCGAAGCGCGCAACAGCGGCGAACAGGGCTATTTCAAAGACCTGTTCGACCTGTGCGCGCGTTCCGACATCAAGAAACTGAACCGCCGAATTCTGGAAAAGCTGATCATGTCCGGGGCGTTCGACCGCCTTGGCCCGCACCGCGCCGCGCTGATGAACTCATTGGGCGACGCGCTGAAGGCGGCCGATCAGCACGCCAAAGCCGAAGCTATCGGCCAGGTGGACATGTTTGGCGTACTGGCGGAAGCGCCGGAGCAGGTGGAGCAATCCTACGCCAACGTGCCGCGGTGGCAGGAGCAGGTGGTGCTGGACGGCGAGCGGGAGACGCTGGGGTTATACCTCACCGGCCACCCGATCACCCAGTACCTGAAGGAAATCGAACGCTACGCCGGTGGCCAGCGTTTGAAAGACATGCATCCGACGGATCGGGGCAAGATGACTACCGCCGTCGGGCTGGTGGTCGCCGCGCGGGTGATGGTGACCAAGCGCGGCAACCGCATCGGCATTTGCACGCTGGACGACCGTTCCGGCCGTCTGGAGGTGATGTTATTCACCGAAGCGTTAGAAAAATACCAGCATTTGTTGGAAAAAGACCGTATCCTGATCGCCAGTGGACAGGTCAGCTTTGATGACTTTAGCGGCGGGCTTAAAATGATGGCCCGCGAGGTAATGGACATCAGTGAAGCCCGTGAAAAATACGCTCGCGGGCTTGCTATCTCGCTGACGGACAGGCAAATTGATGACCAGCTTTTGAACCGTCTCCGCCAGTCGTTGGAACCCCATCGCTCGGGGACGATTCCAGTGCATCTCTACTACCAACGGGAAGATGCGCGAGCCAAGCTGCGTTTTGGCGCAACCTGGCGCGTAACGCCCACCGATCGCTTGTTGATAGACTTGCGGACGTTGGTAGGCAATGAGCAGGTGGAACTGGAATTTGACTAATATAGGAATGTTATGAGTCTGAATTTTCTTGATTTTGAACAGCCGATTGCAGAGCTGGAAGCGAAAATTGACTCGCTGACCGCAGTCAGCCGTCAAGACGAAAAATTAGATATTAATCTGGACGAAGAGGTTCAGCGCCTGCGTGAAAAGAGCGTTGAGCTGACGCGCAAGATTTTTGCCGATCTTGGGGCCTGGCAGATTGCCCAGCTGGCACGCCACCCGCGCCGTCCTTATACCCTGGATTATATCAAACACATCTTTACCGACTTCGAAGAGTTGGCGGGCGATCGCGCCTATGCCGACGACAAAGCGATTGTCGGCGGCATTGCGCGGCTGGATGGCCGCCCGGTGATGATCATTGGTCATCAGAAAGGCCGCGAAACCAAAGAAAAAATCCGTCGCAACTTCGGCATGCCGGCGCCGGAAGGCTACCGCAAGGCATTGCGCCTGATGGAAATGGCTTCCCGCTTCAAGCTGCCGATCATCACCTTTATCGACACCCCTGGCGCTTACCCGGGCGTGGGTGCGGAAGAACGCGGCCAGTCTGAAGCCATCGCGCGCAACCTGCGTGAGATGTCGCGTCTGAACGTGCCGGTGATTTGCACCGTGATCGGCGAAGGCGGCTCCGGCGGCGCGTTGGCGATCGGCGTGGGCGACAAAGTGAACATGCTGCAGTACAGCACCTACTCGGTGATTTCACCGGAAGGTTGCGCTTCCATCCTGTGGAAGAGCGCCGACAAAGCGCCGTTGGCGGCGGAAGCGATGGGCATTATCGCTCCGCGCCTGAAGGAGCTGAAGCTGATCGACTCGGTGATCCCGGAACCTTTGGGCTCCGCCCACCGCGACGTGCCCGCCATGGCCGCTTCGCTGAAGGCGCAGCTGCTGGCGGACCTGAAGGATCTCGACGGCCTGAACAACGAAGAGTTGCTCAACCGTCGTTATCAGCGTCTGATGAACTACGGCTACTGCTGAGTTCCGTCATTCTCTGCAAGAAACCGCCTTCGGGCTAACACCGTTCACTTAAGATGTTTTGAGTGAACGGGATACTGGGTTTTTGAGATTCGAACGGTCCTCTTTTTGGGCCGTTTTCTCTTTTCTGGCAGGATAAATTGCTTCACATTCTCCCGCATTTTCTTCAGCTTCGTCGGGATCGTCCCTGGTTTACTCAGTGAACACCAGATGAGTTCATCCTGGATCAGTCTCATCGCCATCACGAAGCTTATCCGCAGTGGCGGCACTTTTGCTTCCCGTGCTATCTGACTCATCTCCATTCTGACCAGATTATAGGCCGTCAACAGACCCCAGATTTCCTGGTAAATCCCGCTCACTTTCTGGCTGCGCAGCAACGTCGCTGTGCTCAGCTGGAACTGTTTCAGCTCTCCGTAGCCATTTTCTATGCTCCACCGCTCCTGATACACATAACGCAGCGAGTCTGCCGGATACAGCTCCGGCTCGCTCAAAGAGCTGATAAAACCTTTGTAATGGCCTGATTCATCTTCACATTCTATTAGCCGGGCCTGCCAGTATTCAGGCAGCGAGCTGTCCTGTTTTCGGGCCTGCGGTGAGACCTGCATCTCCACCAGATGGTCTCCTTCTCCGAACGTTTCCACTACACGGTATTTCGTGTTTCCCTTCAGGGGAACCAGCCAGTGCGCATCGTTCTGTCTGCGTTGCCAGTTAATCAGTAACTCTGCGGATAAATAGCAGCGGTCAAACAGCGTCAGGCTTTTCGCCTGCGGCGATAATTGCTTCGCGTAACTGACTTCGCCGGTATTTGCCGGCCCGAATTTCACGTCATGGATCAACCGGCTGCGCAGCGACATCATGGCGCACAGCCTGACCATCGGGTACTCAGTGTGTCTGTCCGGACGATGCTTTATGTACTCAAAATGGTCTGCAAGTTCGGGCGTATCGGGTGTGCGAAAAAGGGTGCCATCAACGGCGAACAGCCGCAGTCCGTGCCAGAGGTCATCCTTATCTTCCTGTTGAGTCCAGTGGCTGGCCGTCAGGGTGAAGAGCTCCCGAAGCGGTTCATCGCTCAACCGCTGGCGTGCCTGGGCAATGGAGCTGGCAGCGAGAGTCTCACCTTCCTGCGAACTCAGGACGAGGTCGAGTTTTGTCACAACGTCCGTGATGGAGCGGTCGCGGTACAGGCCCATGCCCACAATCAGCCAGACCACGAGTTCTGCGGGGAGTTTACGTTTACGGATACTGGCTTTATTCGTGGAATCAAGGACCTGAGAAATCCACTCAAGGGGAATGGCACGCTGAAAACAGGAAAGTGAAACGGGTTCAGCCCAGGTCTGGGTATCGTCAAGCCAGGTTGAAAGCATAAAAAAGCCCCATCAGAGAATTGATGAGGCTATTGTCGTCTACCCACCGGATCGTTCAACCGATCATTTTGCTTAACCGATCGGTGTTAGCCTTCGGGCGGTTTTTTTTTGGCTACACACCGCTGGATTTTCATGTTGTTATAGAACCTTGGCGGTTAACTGACAGGAGCAGTCGATGAATATCATCGCGATCATGAGCCCGACCGGCGTGTATTACAAAGATGAGCCGATCCGCGAACTCCACGCCGCGCTGGCCGCAATGGGCTTTCAACTGATCTACCCAAAGGACGGCGGCGATTTGTTGAAGCTGATCGAAGCCAATGCGCGCATCTGCGGGGTGATTTTCGACTGGGATGACTACAGCCTGGAGCTGTGCAGCGAAATCAACGATCTGAACGAATACCTGCCGCTGTATGCCTTTATCAACACCCATTCCACCTTCGACGTCAGCCTGCATGAAATGCGCATGGTGCTGTACTTCTTCGAGTACGGCCTGAATGCGGCCGACGATATCGCCCAGCGCATCCAGCAATACACTGCTGAGTACATTGACGCCATCACGCCGCCGCTGACCAAGGCGCTGTTCAACTACGTGCGCGAAGGCAAATATACCTTCTGCACGCCGGGCCACATGGCCGGCACCGCCTTCCAGAAAAGCCCGGTGGGCTGCCTGTTCTACGACTTCTTCGGCGCCAACACCCTGAAGGCCGACGTTTCTATCTCGGTAACCGAGCTGGGATCGCTGCTCGATCATACCGGGCCGCATCTGGAGGCGGAAGAGTACATTGCGCGCACCTTCAACGCCGAGCAGAGCTACCTGGTGACCAACGGCACCTCCACCGCCAACAAGATCGTCGGCATGTATTCGGCGCCGGCCGGCAGCACGGTATTGATTGACCGCAACTGCCACAAATCACTGTGCCATCTGCTGATGATGACCGACCTCGTGCCTGTCTATCTGCGCCCGCTGCGCAACGCCTACGGCATTCTCGGCGGCATTCCGCAGCACCAGTTCACCCGCAGCAGCATCGCCGCCCAGGTGGCGGCCACCGCCAACGCCAGCTGGCCGGTGCATGCGGTGATCACCAACTCCACCTACGACGGCCTGCTGTACAATACCGACTACATCAAGCAGACGCTGGATGTGCCCTCGATCCATTTCGACTCCGCCTGGGTGCCCTATACCAATTTCCACCCGATCTACGACGGCAAGAGCGGCATGAGCGGCGAGCGTACGCCCGGCAAGGTGATTTACGAGACCCAGTCGACCCACAAGCTGCTGGCGGCGTTCTCGCAGGCTTCGATGATCCACATCAAGGGCGACTACGATGAAGGCACCTTCAACGAAGCCTATATGATGCACACCACCACCTCGCCGAATTACGGCATAGTGGCGTCGATGGAAACCGCCGCCGCCATGCTGCGCGGCAACCCGGGGCGGCGGCTGATCAATCGTTCGGTGGAGCGCGCGCTGCATTTTCGCCGCGAGGTGCAGCGGCTGCGCGAGGAGAGCGACAGCTGGTTCTTCGACATCTGGCAGCCGGAGCAAATCGACGAGGCGCAGTGCTGGCCGCTGGATCCGGACGATAACTGGCATGGCTTTGGCGATACCGACCGCGATCACATGTATCTGGATCCGATCAAGGTGACGATCCTGACGCCGGGCATGAATGAGCTGGGCACGCTGGAAGAGAGCGGCATTCCGGCGGCGCTGGTGGCGAAATACCTGGATGAACGCGGCATCGTGGTGGAGAAGACCGGGCCTTACAACCTGCTGTTCCTGTTCAGCATCGGCATCGACAAAACCAAGGCGATGAGCCTGCTGCGCGGGCTGACCGATTTCAAACGTGCTTACGATCTCAACCTGCGGGTGAAGAACATGCTGCCGGATCTGTATGCCGAGGATCCGGACTTCTACCGTAACATGCGCATCCAGGATCTGGCGGCTGGGATCCACCGGTTAATTTGCCAACACGATCTGCCAGGCCTGATGCAACGGGCGTTTGACGTGCTGCCGGAGATGAAGCTGACGCCGCATCAGATGTTCCAGCAGCAGGTGCGCGGCAACGTGGAAACCTGCGAGCTGGATCAGCTGGTGGGCAAGGTGGCGGCCAACATGATCCTGCCTTATCCGCCAGGCGTGCCGCTGGTGATGCCGGGGGAAATGATCACCGAAGAAAGCCGTGCGGTGCTCGATTTTCTGCTGATGCTGTGCTCGATAGGCGAGCGCTACCCCGGGTTTGAAACCGATATTCACGGCGCCAGGCTGACGGAGGACGGCCGTTATCTGGTGAAAGTGCTGAAAGCCTGAACCGCCGGCGTTTTGCCGTTGACGTTGCCGGTAGCGCCGGATACCTTGCCTTATCGAAAACGCATGAGGAACCCCTATGTTGGCATTACGCCAGGTGCATCATATCGCCATCATCGGCGCCGATTACGCCGCCAGCAAGCATTTTTACTGCGACATTCTCGGCTTCACCCTGTTGAGCGAAGTGTATCGTGAAGAGCGTGATTCGTGGAAAGCGGATCTGGCGCTCAACGGCCAATACAGTATCGAACTGTTTTCTTTCCCTTCGCCGCCGGCCCGCGTCAGCCACCCCGAGGCCTGCGGGCTGCGTCACCTGGCGTTCAGCGTCGAGGATATCGGGCAGGCGATTGCCCATCTGCAGGCGGCCGGGGTGGCGTGCGAGCCGGTGCGCGTCGATCCCTACACCCAGTCCCGTTTCACCTTCTTTAGCGATCCCGATGGGCTGCCGCTGGAATTGTATGAGCTATAAAGGGTTAACGTGCGCAATGGGGAAGTGACAAAGCCTATCCATGGATATCAATCAATTAACGACGCAGGTTGCGGAGCAACTGGCTGAACAGCGGCAACTGCTGGTGGCGTTCAGCGGCGGGCTGGATTCCAGCGTGCTGCTGCATCTGCTGGCGCAGCTGCGCCGGCGGCGGCCTGAACTGCAGCTGCGGGCGGTGCATGTGCATCATGGTCTGAGCGCCTTTGCCGACGACTGGGCCGAACACTGCGAGCGGCAGTGCGCGCTGTGGCAGGTGCCGCTGAGCGTGCGGCGGGTGCAGGTGGACGCCCGCGAAGGCGGCATCGAGGCGGCGGCGCGCGCCGCGCGTTATGCCGCCTTCAGTGCCATGCTGCAGGCCGGCGAGGCCCTGATCACCGCTCAGCACCTCGACGACCAAAGCGAAACCTTTCTGCTGGCGCTCAAACGCGGCAGCGGCCCGGCCGGTTTGTCGTCGATGGCGGCGCGCGGCGCGCTGGGCGATCATAGGCTGTTGCGGCCGCTGCTGGGCTGCTCGCGCCTGCAGCTGGAGGACTATGCGCAACGGCACCAATTATCCTGGATAGACGACGACAGCAATCAGGACCCGCGCTTCGATCGCAACTTTTTGCGGCTGCAGGTGTTGCCGCTGCTCAATCAGCGCTGGCCGCACTTTGCCTCGGCCGTTGCCCGCAGCGCCAGCCTGTGCGCCGAGCAAGAGCAGCTGTTGGATGAGCTGCTGGCGGAGCAGCTGCAGGCGTTGCTGGCGGCAGATAAGTCGCTGGCGATCGACGGCCTGCAGGGCTGTTCGCCGGCGCGGCGTTTTGCCCTGCTGCGCCGCTGGATTGCCTTGCATAACGTCGCCATGCCTGCGCGCGAGCAGCTGCAACGCCTGTGGGATGAGGTCGCGCTCAGCCGGGCGGACGCCGAGCCGCAGCTGCAGCCGGGGCCCTATCAAATCCGTCGTTTTCGCGGCCGGTTGTATCTGCTGCCGCTGCTGGCGGAGCTGCGCGATATTCGCCTGCCATGGCAAGGTCATGAACCTTTGACGCTGCCCGGCGGGCTGGGCCGTTTAATCAGCGGAGAAGGCGAGGTGCAACTGCGCGCGCCGCTGCCTTCGCAGCAGGTCAGCGTGCGTTTTGGCGCTCGGGGCGCGGTGCGCATCGTTGGTCGCGCTCATTCGCGCCCGATCAAAAAGCTGTGGCAGGAGCTGGGTATCGCGCCCTGGCTGCGTGAGCGCATCCCGCTGATCTATTATGACGAGCAGTTGATCGCCGCGCTGGGCGTATTCATCAGCGAGGCGGGCCAGGCGCAGCCGGGCGCGCAGCCCTGGCGGCTGCACTGGGATAAAAATTATAATCGGGAGGAGCAATGATGACGTTAGTTCGTGTGATGCTGTTGGCCGCCGCTCTGTTCAGCCTGCCTGCGATGGCGGCGGGCGACGTCGTGGCCGGCAAGAATAAATCCACCAGTTGCATGGCCTGTCATGGCGCGGAAGGCAAGGTTAAGGCGCCGGTATACCCTAATCTGGCCGGGCAGAACGCGCTGTATCTGCAGTATGCGCTGCTGGCCTATAAAAAGGGCGAGCGTAACGGCGGCCAGGCCGAAGTGATGAAAGCCTTTGTTTCCGGGCTGTCGGATGAGGATATTGCCGATCTGGCGGCCTATTACGCCAGCCTGAAGCCCTAAAATGACGAGGGCAGCCGATGGGCTGCCCTGTTGGGATGGGGTTACCGCGGTGGGTCAGTCCGAAAGGCTGACGACGACGGTACCGATTTCCGGATGACTAAAACTGCTGATGTGGTCCAGGCGAAGATCGCGCTGGTTGCCGTTTTGCTCGATGGTCAGATACTCAACGCGCTTTTTTTGCAGCAGATCGATCGCCTTGGCTTCGATCACTTCTCCGTCGCGTAACTCCAGCTTCAGAATAAGTTTATGCTGACAGGCGAGTTCCAGGTTGTCGTAGTCATCGCAATTGATGGGTTGATACTCATCATTCATCAACATAGTCGCTCACCAATAAGTTAGCGGCGGCAAAGGCCGCCTGTTCCCTAACGGAGGACGGTAGCGCGTTATCCGCAGCGACAGCGTCCAATGCCTTTAACACACATGCTAGCGCATCAGGCACGTAGCCGAGATCACCACTGCCAATCTCGGCGTAAAAACGGCGTACTAACTCACAATATTGTTGCACTGTTTCCTCCCTTAAGAACCTCTGCGTCATCGAAGAGGATATAGCGATGAGGCCCAGGCTCTTGGAGTTTTACCCTATCCTAGACGACTATAGCACAGCTGTTGTGGAGTTATTAGCACCTCTGCGCGCCTTTCGCACTGCGCTTTGGCCAGCCGCGCTGGCTGCGGACCGGCCAGATCAAGTACACTGTCGCCTGATAATTATGAGGTCACCCATGGCGCTGAAAGCAACCATTTATAAAGCCGCGGTCAATATCGCTGATATGGATCGTCACTTCTACCACGACGCCACCCTGACTCTGGCACAGCATCCTTCCGAAACCGAACAACGCATGATGCTGCGCCTGCTGGCCTGGATCTGCCACGCCGACGAGCGGCTGGTGTTCACCAAGGGCCTGAGCGCCGAAGACGAGCCGGAGATTTGGCGGCGCAACGACCATAATGGGTTGGAGATGTGGATCGAAATGGGCCTGCCGGACGAGAAGCGTATCAAGAAAGCCTGCAACCAGTCGCCGCGCGTGGTGCTGTATGCCTATGGCGAGCGCGCCGGGCACGTTTGGTGGCAGAGCATGCAGAGCAAGGTGGCCGGCTACAAGAACCTCAGCGTGCGTTTTCTGGATGACGGGCAGCTGGCACGGCTTACCGCGCTGGCCAGCCGCAATATGACGTTGCAGGCCACGCTGCAGGAAGGAACTATCTGGCTGTCCGACGCTCAGAATAGTCTGGAAATCCAGTTTGCCGAGTGGCAACAGGCGCAGGTGTGACCGGTGCTGGAACTGTCAAGAAACGTAGTCATAGCGGACAATGAACTGGAATTGACCGCCATCCGCGCGCAGGGCGCGGGCGGCCAGCACGTGAACAAAACCTCAACGGCGATCCATTTGCGCTTTGACATCCGGGCCTCCAGCCTGCCAGAGTATTATAAAGAAAGGCTGCTGGCCTTTAACCACCATTTAATTACCGCCGACGGCGTGGTGATTATCAAAGCGCAGGAATATCGCAGCCAGGAACTTAACCGTGAAGCGGCGTTGGCCCGGCTGGTGGCGCTGATTCAGCAGGCTATGGTGGTGGAAAAAGCGCGCAAGGCGACCAAGCCCAGCAAAGGGGCCAAATTACGCCGTTTGGAAGGCAAGGTACGTAAAGGTGCCACCAAGGCGCTGCGCGGCAAGATCCGCACTTAGGAAATACATGAACACAGTAGGAGAATAACTGTGAAGAAAATTACTGTAGCCCTGTTTTTGGCGGCAGGGGCGCTCTCGTTGTTGGGATGCAACAATCATTATCAGCCGAAGGAACAACCGCTGCAGCCGATGCAGCAAAGCTATCAGGGCCTGTTGCCCTGTGCCGATTGCGAAGGTATCGACACCGCGCTGTTCCTGGATGAAGACGGCACTTTCGTGCTGCAGGAAACCTACCGCGGCAGCAGGGACGGCGATCAGGCCTTTGCCGATTACGGCAAATGGGCCCGCACCGCGGATAAGCTGGTGCTGACCGACAGCAAGGGAGATAAGCGTTACTTCCGCCCGGTGGGCAAAAGCCTGGAGATGCTGGATCAAAGCGGCGCGCCTATCGAGTCTACGCTGAACTACCGTCTGGATCCGGTCGATAAGCCGTTGCCCAAAACGCCGATGCAGTTAAAAGGCAGCTATACCTATATGGCGGATGCGGCGGTGTTCAAAGACTGCGCCACCGGCAAGACCTTCCCGATAGACAACAATATCGCGCTGGAGAGGGGTTACGCCAAGGCGTATAAAACGCCGGGCGAACCTGTGTTCCTGACCTTCAACGCGCACTTTAGCGTGCAGCCTTCGATGGAAGAGGGGCAAATCGAGAAGGCGCTGGTGCCGGACGGCAAGATTGTTTTCGATCGCAGCAAAAACTGCGACAGCAAATAACCGACATAAAAAACCCGCCGAGGCGGGTTTTTTATTGCCTGACGATCAGCGCTTGATTTGCCCCAGCAGGAAATCAACGATTTCACCGGTTTTAATCATTTGCTTCTCGCCGATGCGGCGGTTTTTATATTCGATCTCTTCGCTGTCGAGGTTGCGGTCGCCGATGACGATAGAGTGCGGTACGCCAATCAGTTCCATATCCGCGAACATTACGCCCGGGCGCTCTTTACGGTCGTCGAGGATCACATCGATACCGTGGGAGCGCAGGGTGTTGTAAAGCTCTTCGGCCAGCGCCTGCACGCGGAAGGACTTGTGCATGTTCATCGGCAGGATAGCGACCTGGAAAGGCGCGATAGCGTCTGGCCAGATGATGCCGCGCTCGTCGTGGTTCTGCTCGATGGCCGCAGCCACCACGCGCGTTACCCCGATGCCGTAGCAGCCCATGGTCAGCAGCTGGTTGCGGCCGTCTTCGCCTTGCACGGTGGCCTTCATCGCTTCCGAGTATTTGGTGCCGAGCTGGAAGATATGGCCCACTTCGATACCGCGTTTGATCAGCAGCGTGCCCTGGCCGTCCGGGCTGGCGTCGCCTTCCACTACGTTACGGATATCGGCCGTCTGCGGCAGCGGCAGATCGCGCTCCCAGTTGATGCCGAAGTAGTGTTTGCCGTCGACGTTGGCGCCGGCGCCAAAATCGCTCATCGCCGCCACGCTGCGGTCTGCAACCACCGGCACCTGCAGGTTGACTGGGCCCAGCGAACCCGGGCCGGCGCCAACGATAGCGCGAATTTCTTCTTCGGTAGCGAAGGTCAGCGGTGCGGCAACCTGTGGCAGCTTTTCCGCTTTGACTTCGTTCAGCTCGTGATCGCCGCGCACCAGCAGGGCGACCAGCTTGTGGCCGCTGTCTTCGGTGGCGCGCACCAGCAGCGTCTTAACGGTTTTTTCCACCGGCAGCTGGAATTGCTCGACCAGCTCGGCGATGGTTTTGGCGTTCGGCGTGTCGACGATGCGCAGTTCTTCACTGGCGGCCGCGCGCGGCTGGGCAGGGGCGACCGCTTCGGCCAGCTCGATGTTGGCGGCGAAGTCGGAGCCGGTGGAGAACACGATATCGTCTTCACCGCTGTCGGCCAGCACCTGGAATTCGTGTGAGGCGCTGCCGCCGATCGAACCGGTATCCGCCTGCACCGGGCGGAAATCCAGGCCCATGCGGCTGAAGATCTTGCTGTAGGCTTCGTACATCGCGTCGTAGGTGGCCTGCAGCGATTCCTGCGTGGTGTGGAAGGAGTAGGCGTCCTTCATCAGGAACTCACGGGAACGCATCACGCCGAAACGCGGGCGCACTTCGTCGCGGAACTTGGTTTGGATCTGGAAGAAGTTCAGCGGCAGCTGCTTGTACGAGCTGATCTCGTTGCGGATCAGATCGGTGATCACTTCTTCATGCGTTGGGCCCAGCACGAACGGGCGCTCGCCGCGATCGACAAAGCGCAGCAGCTCCGGGCCGTACTGTTCCCAGCGGCCACTTTCCTGCCACAGGTCGGCGGGCTGAACCACCGGCATGGAAACTTCGATCGCGTTTGCATTGTTCATTTCTTCGCGAACGATGTTTTCAACCTTTTTCAGAACGCGCAGGCCGGTCGGCAGCCAGGTGTAAAGACCGGAGGCCAGCTTGCGAATCATCCCGGCGCGCAGCATCAGCTGGTGGCTGATCACTTCGGCATCGGCAGGTGTCTCCTTCAGGGTGGAGAGCAGATATTGGCTAGTACGCATGGTGTTTTGGTTCCGTTAGAACTGCAAATTGCATCGGGCTGCCAGAGTGGCGGCCAAAAGCGACAAAAGTGGTTTAGTTTACCAGCGCGAGCGGGCCGTCAAAAGAGACACGGCGGAATTTTAACGCGGGTCGAGCGACAACACTTCGGTTTGTTGATCCGCCACTCGCCAACGCACGTTGAAATCCAGCAACCAGACGGCGTAATCCCGTTCGGCTTCCTCACCTTTACGATAGGCGGGGCGAGGGTCCTGCGCCAGCACCTGGCTGATAAAACGCCGCAGCTGCGGGTAACGCGCCTGATGCTGCTGCAGCTGTTGTTCCGCCTGCGGCGTGAAATGCACCGGCATATCACCGGCGGGGGCCGCCTGGGCAAACCCGGCGCGGGCCTGCGGCTGGCTCTCGGCAAAGGGCAGGTAAGGTTTGATGTCCACCACCGGCGTGCCGTCGACCAGATCGAGGCTGCCCAGCTCCAGCACCACTTCACCGCCCCGGACGCGCACGCCTTTCAGTTCGATCAGAGACATGCCGAGCGGGTTGGGGCGGAAGGTTGAACGGGTGGCGAACACGCCCATGCGCGCATTGCCGCCCAGGCGCGGCGGGCGCACCGTCGGGCGCCAGCCGCCATCCAGGGTCTGATGAAAAATGAACATCACCCACAGATGGCTGAAATCGCTGAGGCCGCGCACCGCTTCCGCTTGATTATAGGGCGGCAGCAGCACCAGTTCGCCGCCACCGTCTTCGACTAACCCCGGTTGGCGGGGAACGGCGAATTTTTCTTTATACGGCGAGCGGATAGTACCGATCTGATTGAAAACAAATTCGGTCATTTGGACGAGACGTTAAGCGCCGAGCCCTGGCAGACGGCCTGTTGGTAACAGCCGGCAACGCCGCTGACAATCTGGCAGTCGTGCAGCAACACCGCATTGGCCTTCATATAAGACGCGCGGATCTGCATACGCTTGCGGGCGGTGGTCAGGTTTGGCGGCGAGTCCTGTACCGTGGTCTGGCAAGATTCGCCGGAAACTTCGCCCAGATCGCGGAAAGGTTTGCCCACCAGTTCTTCTGCACTTTTGTACAGTTTGACCGGCGCCGGACGCGCTGCCGGTGTGGTCTTGACCGGTGCGGTTGCAGTAGGTTTGCTGGTGCTGCTTGTTGAGGATGGCGCGATACGTTGCGATGAGCATCCGGCCAGCGCAAGCGCTAACAAACAGAGAGGTAAAACACGCATTGATATTCCTCTGCCTTAATGAAAGTGGCGCTATTGAAACAATCTATGGTGGAAATAACAAGACGGGCCGTAGCCCGTCTTGCAATTATAGGAATAAAATTGGCGCCTGAGCGCTTACCAGCCTTTGACTGCGCCGCCGTTGAAGATCTTGTTGGCCGCTTCGTTCACTTCGTCAGACTGGTAGGCCTGAACGAATTTCTTCACGTTTTCCGCGTCTTTGTTATCTTCGCGGGCTACCAGCAGGTTCACGTAAGGAGAATCCTTGTCTTCAACAAACAGGCCGTCTTTCGCCGGCGTCAGGCCAATCTGGCTGGCGTAGGTGGTGTTGATCACCGCCAGCGCGATTTGTTGATCGTCCAGCGAGCGCGGCAGCTGTGGCGCTTCCAGCTCGACCAGCTTCAGGTTTTTTGGGTTCTCGGTCACGTCCAGCACGGTTGGCAGCAGGCCAACACCGTCTTTCAGCTTGATCAGGCCCACTTTCTGCAGCAGCAGCAGTGAACGGCCCAGGTTGGTCGGGTCGTTAGGCAGGGCTATCTGGGAACCTTCTTTCAGTTCGTCCAGCGATTTGATTTTCTTGGAGTAACCGGCAATCGGGTAAACAAAGGTGCTGCCGACCGGCACCAGCTTGTAGCCGCGATCCTTGATCTGTTGATCCAGGTACGGCTTGTGCTGGAAGGCGTTCAGGTCGATATCCCCTTTGCTCAGCGCTTCGTTAGGCAGCACGTAGTCGTTGAAGGTCACCAGCTCGACGTTCAGGCCGTATTTTTCTTTCGCGACTTTCTGCGCAACTTCAGCAACCTGCTGTTCAGCACCGACAATGACGCCGACTTTGATGTGGTTCGGATCTTTTTCATCCTGGCCGCAGCCTGCCAGAGCCAGAGTGCCGATCAGTGCGCCGATTGCCGCGATGGATTTAAATTTTAACGACATATCCCTTCCTCATTAGACTCGCATTAACATGCGGTGAAAACTATTTGTGGGTGACGGCCTTGACGATGCGATCGCCACAGAACTGAATCAGATAGACCAGAACTACCAGTAATACTAATACGGTATTCATCACTGTGGCGTTATAACCTATATACCCGTATTGATAACCGATCTGCCCCAGACCGCCGGCGCCAACCGCGCCGCCCATGGCCGAGTAGCCTACCAGAGTGATCAGGGTGATGGTGGCGGCGTTGACCAGGCCCGGCAGGGCTTCAGGCAACAGCACCTTCTTGATGATCTGCAGCGGGGTAGCGCCCATGGCGCGCGCCGCTTCCACCAGGCCGGAGGGGATCTCCAACAGGGCGTTTTCCACCATGCGGGCGATGAACGGCGCGGCGCCGACGGTCAGCGGCACGATGGCGGCCTGCAGGCCGATCGAGGTGCCGACGATCATGCGGGTGAACGGGATCATCCATACCAGCAGGATAATGAAGGGGATGGAGCGGAAAATATTCACCAGGCCCGACAGCGCTCTATACAGCGTGTTGTTGGCGGCGATCTGCCCCGGACGGGTCACATACAGCAGCACGCCCACCGGCAGGCCGAGCACGAAACCGAAGAAGCCGGAGACAAAGGTCATCATGACGGTTTCCCACACGCCACGCGCCATTAACCACATCATTGCCTCAGACATAACCCAGAACCTCTACTTTTACCTGATTTTCCTGCAGGAACTTAATCGTTGCCAGCGCGTCTTCGTCGCTGCCGTGCAGCTCCGCCAGCATCACGCCGAATTTCACGCCGCCGGCGTAATCCATTTGGGCGCTGATAATGTTGTTGTTGACGTTGAAGCGGCGAGCGGCTTCGGACAGCAGCGGCGCGTCAACGGACTGGCCGGTGAACTCCAGGCGCAGCAGCGGCTGACGATCGCCCTGGCGATCCGGCACCAGGCGCTTGGCGTAGTCGTCCGGGATATCCAGATGCAGGGTCGATTGAATAAACTGTTGGGCCAGCGGGGTTTTCGGATGAGAGAACACTTCGCTGACGCTGTCTTTCTCAATCAGCTGGCCCTGGCTGATGACTGCGACCTGGTCGCAGATGCGTTTCACCACGTCCATTTCATGGGTGATCAACAAAATGGTCAGGCCCAGGCGGCGGTTGATGTCTTTCAGCAGTTCCAGAATGGAGCGGGTGGTGGCCGGATCCAGCGCGCTGGTGGCTTCGTCGCACAGCAGCACCTTCGGATTGCTGGCCAGCGCGCGGGCGATCGCCACGCGCTGCTTTTGGCCGCCGGACAGGTTGGCCGGGTAAGCGTCGTGCTTGTCCGCCAGGCCCACCAGTTCGAGCAGTTCGGTCACGCGTTTTTTGATTTCGGCGCGCGGCGTATTGTCCAGCTCCAGCGGCAGCGCGACGTTGCCGAACACCGTGCGGGAAGACAGCAGGTTAAAGTGCTGGAAAATCATGCCAATCTGGCGGCGCGCGCGGGTCAGTTCGCTTTCCGAGAGTGAAGTCAGATCCTGCCCGTCGACCAGCACCTGGCCGGAAGTCGGTCGCTCAAGCATGTTGGCGCAGCGGATCAGCGTGCTTTTACCGGCGCCGGAAGAGCCGATAACGCCGTAGATTTGCCCGGCAGGGACGTGAAGAGTCACGTCAGAGAGCGCGGTAATGGTGCGCGAACCCTGCTGGAACACTTTGGTGATGTTAGAAAGTTTAATCATATTCTTCTTATTTTAGCGTGGTTGCCCGTGGCTAGATAAAAGTAAACCTTGGCGTGGAACCAAGGTATGGTCAGATGTTAAGGCGTCTAGACGTCTAAGTCAACGATCAACACCGCTCTCCAGCGTTCTCAGCACCCGGTAAAACATGCGATACTGTCGGCGTATTCAGGCCCTCAGGAGTAAACCGGTGACACAAAGCGTTCCAGCAATTTTTCTCGATCGTGACGGCACGATTAATGTCGACCATGGCTATGTCCATGAAATCGACAATTTCCAATTTATCGATGGCGTGATTGACGCCTGTCGCGAACTCAAAAAAATGGGCTTTGCGCTGGTCCTGGTGACCAACCAGTCCGGCATTGCGCGCGGCATGTTCAGCGAAGACCAGTTTATGTACCTGACCGAATGGATGGACTGGTCGCTGGCCGATCGCGACGTCGACTTCGACGGCATCTATTTCTGCCCGCACCACCCCGAAGCGGCAGTAGAAGAGTACCGCCAGGTATGCGACTGCCGTAAACCGCAGCCGGGCATGCTGCTGCAGGCGCAGCGGGAATTGAACATCGATATGGCCGCTTCTTATATGGTGGGTGACAAACCGGAAGATATGCAGGCGGCGATCGCGGCCGGCGTTGGCACTAAGGTGCTGGTGCGCACCGGCAAGCCGGTAACGGAACAGGGTGAGAAACTGGCCGATTGGGTGTTAAACAGCCTGGCGGACCTGCCGGAAGCCATTAAAAAGCGGGTTTAATAGGCGTTACGAATGAATAGTGAGCGGTCAGATAAAAAATGCATATTAACCCTTGTCATTCTGAACCGGCTCCCTATAATGCGCCTCCATCGACACGGAACATGTGAACAACTTCACAGAGTATCCGGGGGTCGCAGAGAAAAAATCCTGAAAATTAGGGTTGACTCTGAAAGAGGAAAGCGTAATATACGCCACCTCGAGTTAACAAGCGAAAGCGGCTAACTCACTGCTCTTTAACAATTTATCAGACAATCTGTGTGGGCACTCCACAAGACGATATCCAGTACCTTCGGGTACGAAAAAATATCAAGTCTTGAAGAGTGACTAGCTTGTAAAAAAGCAATTTTTGAAGCAGTAACCTTTGAGCATCGCTTCACGAGTTGAAGCAAATCAAGCTTTTAATTGAAGAGTTTGATCATGGCTCAGATTGAACGCTGGCGGCAGGCCTAACACATGCAAGTCGAGCGGTAGCACGGGGGAGCTTGCTCCCTGGGTGACGAGCGGCGGACGGGTGAGTAATGTCTGGGAAACTGCCTGATGGAGGGGGATAACTACTGGAAACGGTAGCTAATACCGCATAACGTCTACGGACCAAAGTGGGGGACCTTCGGGCCTCACGCCATCAGATGTGCCCAGATGGGATTAGCTAGTAGGTGGGGTAATGGCTCACCTAGGCGACGATCCCTAGCTGGTCTGAGAGGATGACCAGCCACACTGGAACTGAGACACGGTCCAGACTCCTACGGGAGGCAGCAGTGGGGAATATTGCACAATGGGCGCAAGCCTGATGCAGCCATGCCGCGTGTGTGAAGAAGGCCTTCGGGTTGTAAAGCACTTTCAGCGAGGAGGAAGGGTAGTGTCTTAATACGGCATTGCATTGACGTTACTCGCAGAAGAAGCACCGGCTAACTCCGTGCCAGCAGCCGCGGTAATACGGAGGGTGCAAGCGTTAATCGGAATTACTGGGCGTAAAGCGCACGCAGGCGGTTTGTTAAGTCAGATGTGAAATCCCCGCGCTTAACGTGGGAACTGCATTTGAAACTGGCAAGCTAGAGTCTCGTAGAGGGGGTAGAATTCCAGGTGTAGCGGTGAAATGCGTAGAGATCTGGAGGAATACCGGTGGCGAAGGCGGCCCCCTGGACGAAGACTGACGCTCAGGTGCGAAAGCGTGGGGAGCAAACAGGATTAGATACCCTGGTAGTCCACGCTGTAAACGATGTCGATTTGGAGGTTGTGCCCTTGAGGCGTGGCTTCCGGAGCTAACGCGTTAAATCGACCGCCTGGGGAGTACGGCCGCAAGGTTAAAACTCAAATGAATTGACGGGGGCCCGCACAAGCGGTGGAGCATGTGGTTTAATTCGATGCAACGCGAAGAACCTTACCTACTCTTGACATCCAGAGAACTTTCCAGAGATGGATTGGTGCCTTCGGGAACTCTGAGACAGGTGCTGCATGGCTGTCGTCAGCTCGTGTTGTGAAATGTTGGGTTAAGTCCCGCAACGAGCGCAACCCTTATCCTTTGTTGCCAGCGATTCGGTCGGGAACTCAAAGGAGACTGCCGGTGATAAACCGGAGGAAGGTGGGGATGACGTCAAGTCATCATGGCCCTTACGAGTAGGGCTACACACGTGCTACAATGGCGTATACAAAGAGAAGCGAGCTCGCGAGAGTAAGCGGACCTCATAAAGTACGTCGTAGTCCGGATTGGAGTCTGCAACTCGACTCCATGAAGTCGGAATCGCTAGTAATCGTAGATCAGAATGCTACGGTGAATACGTTCCCGGGCCTTGTACACACCGCCCGTCACACCATGGGAGTGGGTTGCAAAAGAAGTAGGTAGCTTAACCTTCGGGAGGGCGCTTACCACTTTGTGATTCATGACTGGGGTGAAGTCGTAACAAGGTAACCGTAGGGGAACCTGCGGTTGGATCACCTCCTTACCTAATGATATTGATTCGCGTGAAGTGCTCACACAGATTGTCTGATGAAAAAGTAACGAGCAGAAATACCTTTATAGGCTTGTAGCTCAGGTGGTTAGAGCGCACCCCTGATAAGGGTGAGGTCGGTGGTTCAAGTCCACTCAGGCCTACCAAATTCTCCCTTATACTGCGTTATGCGCGCGGTCGTTTACAAAAGTAAACGTCCCTTCCGCATGCCTGGCCTAAGAAAGAATTAACTCTTGGTTGAGTTGGTAACCATAAAGGTCTCTGCTGTGACTGTATGGGGCTATAGCTCAGCTGGGAGAGCGCCTGCCTTGCACGCAGGAGGTCAGCGGTTCGATCCCGCTTAGCTCCACCATATAGTCCGGTATTTCACTACTTCAGAGTATATTGGCGACAGTATGCTGCGAAGTATTTTGCTCTTTAACAATCTGGAACAAGCTGAAAATTGAAACATGACGGCTGAAATTTATCCCTCCGTAGATGTACTGGGGTAAAGAGTAACCTGTCATAGAGTCTCTCAAATGTTTGCAGCGCGAACGATGGAAACATCTTCGGGTTGTGAGGTTAAGTGACTAAGCGTACACGGTGGATGCCTAGGCAGTCAGAGGCGATGAAGGGCGTGCTAATCTGCGAAAAGCGTCGGTAAGGTGATATGAACCGTTATAACCGGCGATACCCGAATGGGGAAACCCAGTGCAATTCGTTGCACTATCGTTAAGTGAATACATAGCTTAACGAGGCGAACCGGGGGAACTGAAACATCTAAGTACCCCGAGGAAAAGAAATCAACCGAGATTCCCCCAGTAGCGGCGAGCGAACGGGGAGGAGCCCAGAACCTGAATCAGTTCTTGTGTTAGTGGAAGCGTCTGGAAAGTCGCGCAGTAAAGGGTGATAGCCCCGTACACTAAAATGCATTGACTGTGAGTTCGATGAGTAGGGCGGGACACGTGACATCCTGTCTGAATATGGGGGGACCATCCTCCAAGGCTAAATACTCCTGACTGACCGATAGTGAACCAGTACCGTGAGGGAAAGGCGAAAAGAACCCCGGCGAGGGGAGTGAAATAGAACCTGAAACCGTGTACGTACAAGCAGTGGGAGCACCTTCGTGGTGTGACTGCGTACCTTTTGTATAATGGGTCAGCGACTTATATTTTGTAGCAAGGTTAACCGTATAGGGGAGCCGTAGGGAAACCGAGTCTTAACTGGGCGAATAGTTGCAAGGTATAGACCCGAAACCCGGTGATCTAGCCATGGGCAGGTTGAAGGTTGGGTAACACTAACTGGAGGACCGAACCGACTAATGTTGAAAAATTAGCGGATGACTTGTGGCTGGGGGTGAAAGGCCAATCAAACCGGGAGATAGCTGGTTCTCCCCGAAAGCTATTTAGGTAGCGCCTCGTGAACTCATCTTCGGGGGTAGAGCACTGTTTCGGCTAGGGGGCCATCCCGGCTTACCAAACCGATGCAAACTCCGAATACCGAAGAATGTTATCACGGGAGACACACGGCGGGTGCTAACGTCCGTCGTGAAGAGGGAAACAACCCAGACCGCCAGCTAAGGTCCCAAAGTCATGGTTAAGTGGGAAACGATGTGGGAAGGCATAGACAGCCAGGATGTTGGCTTAGAAGCAGCCATCATTTAAAGAAAGCGTAATAGCTCACTGGTCGAGTCGGCCTGCGCGGAAGATGTAACGGGGCTAAACCATGCACCGAAGCTGCGGCAGCGACGCTTAGGCGTTGTTGGGTAGGGGAGCGTTCTGTAAGCCGTTGAAGGTGGCCTGTGAGGGTTGCTGGAGGTATCAGAAGTGCGAATGCTGACATAAGTAACGATAAAGCGGGTGAAAAGCCCGCTCGCCGGAAGACCAAGGGTTCCTGTCCAACGTTAATCGGGGCAGGGTGAGTCGACCCCTAAGGCGAGGCCGAAAGGCGTAGTCGATGGGAAACAGGTTAATATTCCTGTACTCGGTGTTACTGCGAAGGGGGGACGGAGAAGGCTAGGCTAGCCGGGCGACGGTTGTCCCGGTTTAAGCGTGTAGGGGGAGTGACCCGGTAAATCCGGTTGCTTATTCAACCCTGAGGCGTGATGACGATGCACCACGGTGCAGAAGTAGTTGATGCCAAGCTTCCAGGAAAAGCCTCTAAGCATCAGGTAACACAGAATCGTACCCCAAACCGACACAGGTGGTCAGGTAGAGAATACCAAGGCGCTTGAGAGAACTCGGGTGAAGGAACTAGGCAAAATGGTGCCGTAACTTCGGGAGAAGGCACGCTGGCGCGTAGGTGAAGTCCCTTGCGGATGGAGCTGAAGCCAGTCGCAGATACCAGCTGGCTGCAACTGTTTAATAAAAACACAGCACTGTGCAAACACGAAAGTGGACGTATACGGTGTGACGCCTGCCCGGTGCTGGAAGGTTAATTGATGGGGTCAGCCGCAAGGCGAAGCTCTTGATCGAAGCCCCAGTAAACGGCGGCCGTAACTATAACGGTCCTAAGGTAGCGAAATTCCTTGTCGGGTAAGTTCCGACCTGCACGAATGGCGTAATGATGGCCAGGCTGTCTCCACCCGAGACTCAGTGAAATTGAACTCGCTGTGAAGATGCAGTGTACCCGCGGCAAGACGGAAAGACCCCGTGAACCTTTACTATAGCTTGACACTGAACATTGAGCCTTGATGTGTAGGATAGGTGGGAGGCTTTGAAGCGTGGACGCCAGTCTGCGTGGAGCCAACCTTGAAATACCACCCTTTAATGTTTGATGTTCTAACTCGGCCCCGTAATCCGGGGTGAGGACAGTGTCTGGTGGGTAGTTTGACTGGGGCGGTCTCCTCCCAAAGAGTAACGGAGGAGCACGAAGGTTAGCTAATCACGGTCGGACATCGTGAGGTTAGTGCAAAGGCATAAGCTAGCTTGACTGCGAGAGTGACGGCTCGAGCAGGTACGAAAGTAGGTCTTAGTGATCCGGTGGTTCTGAATGGAAGGGCCATCGCTCAACGGATAAAAGGTACTCCGGGGATAACAGGCTGATACCGCCCAAGAGTTCATATCGACGGCGGTGTTTGGCACCTCGATGTCGGCTCATCACATCCTGGGGCTGAAGTAGGTCCCAAGGGTATGGCTGTTCGCCATTTAAAGTGGTACGCGAGCTGGGTTTAGAACGTCGTGAGACAGTTCGGTCCCTATCTGCCGTGGGCGTTGGAAGATTGAGAGGGGTTGCTCCTAGTACGAGAGGACCGGAGTGAACGCACCACTGGTGTTCGGGTTGTCATGCCAATGGCACTGCCCGGTAGCTAAGTGCGGAAAAGATAAGCGCTGAAAGCATCTAAGCGCGAAACTTGCCTCGAGATGAGTCTTCCCTGGGCCTTTAAGGCCCCTGAAGGAACGTTTAAGACTAAGACGTTGATAGGCTGGGTGTGTAAGTGCAGCGATGCATTGAGCTAACCAGTACTAATGATCCGTGAGGCTTAACCTTACAACACCGAAGGTGTTTTAGAGCAGACGATAGATTTTCAGCGAAGTTCTTAGATTGGTTTCAATGGCGACACGAAAGTGAAGCGGTTGGAATGAAACAGAATTTGCCTGGCGGCAATAGCGCGGTGGTCCCACCTGACCCCATGCCGAACTCAGAAGTGAAACGCCGTAGCGCCGATGGTAGTGTGGGGTCTCCCCATGCGAGAGTAGGACACTGCCAGGCATCAAATAAAACAACAAGCCTCATGCGAAAGCATGGGGCTTTTTGTTTTGTCTGTTATCTGGCGTTCTGCTCGAGCATGGGCATGCGAAAGGCCCGTCGGGAACGGGCCTTAACGCCGCGTGCGGCGGCCCCGGAGGGGAGAGTCTCAGGATGAGACGAATTGTGTAGGACAAATCCGCCGGGAGCGGATTTGAACGTTGCGAAGCAACGGCCCGAAGGGGGGCGGGCAGGACGCCCGCCATAAACTGCCAGGCATCAAACAAAGTAAGAAGCCCTGAACGCGAGTTCAGGGCTTTTTGCTTTAGAAAAATAAAACCGCTGCAATTTCGCCTAATTTTCATCGCACTGTTTAATATTCATCACAAAAATCACGTATTTCACTTGGCTTCGTACGATATTCTTCGCCTGCTATCCGGTTTAATTGTTAACTTGTGAGTAACAACAAGGCAACAAATAACGGCAGGATGCCGATTTCACCACCGTTCTGGCCCGGAGAATAGATAATGACAGAAACAACTTCACCGCTTGGGGATGCCGCTACGCTGGCGGCTCAGGATAAAAAGCAGCGGATCTTCGCCATCGTCGGCGCTTCATCAGGCAACCTGGTGGAGTGGTTCGATTTCTACGTTTACTCTTTCTGCTCTATTTACTTTGCCGCCTCTTTCTTCCCGGCGGGTAACAGCACCACTCAGCTGCTACAGACCGCCGGCGTCTTTGCCGCCGGATTCTTCATGCGGCCGATTGGCGGCTGGCTATTCGGTTATATCGCCGATAAGCACGGCCGTAAAAACTCGATGCTGATTTCGGTGTGCATGATGTGCGCCGGATCTCTGGTGATCGCCTGCCTGCCTACCTACGAAGCGATCGGTAGCTGGGCGCCGGCGCTGCTGCTGCTTGCGCGCCTGTTCCAGGGGCTGTCGGTGGGCGGAGAATATGGCACCAGCGCGACCTACATGAGCGAGGTGGCGGTAAAAGGGCGCCGCGGATTTTACGCCTCTTTCCAATACGTCACGCTGATCGGCGGTCAATTGCTGGCGCTGTTGGTTCTGGTGGCGCTGCAGCAGATCTTGTCCACCGAAGAGCTAAAGGCCTGGGGCTGGCGAATTCCGTTTGCGTTGGGTGCGGCGTTGGCGGTGGTGGCGCTGTATCTGCGCCGTTCCTTGAATGAAACCTCCGATGCGAAAACCCGTAACCATAAGGATGCCGGCTCGTTGAAAGGGCTGTGGAAAAACCGCCGGGCTTTCCTGATGGTGCTGGGGTTCACCGCCGCCGGATCGCTGACCTTCTATACCTTCACCACTTATATGCAGAAATACCTGGTGAATACGGCAGGGATGGACGCCAAGCTGGCGAGCGGCATCATGACCGCCGCGTTATTTATTTATATGCTGTTGCAACCGGCTGTGGGGGCATTCTCGGATAAGATCGGCCGCCGCAACTCGATGCTGATCTTCTCCTCGTTGGCCACCTTGTTGACGGTGCCGATCCTCTTTACCCTGAAAAGCGTCACCAACCCTTATGCGGCATTCGGCCTGATTATTCTGGCGCTGTTTATCGTCAGCTTCTACACCTCGATCAGTGGGCTGCTGAAAGCTGAAATGTTTCCGCCGGAGGTGCGTGCGTTGGGGGTCGGGCTGTCTTATGCGGTGGCTAACGCCATGTTTGGCGGTTCGGCCGAATATGTCGCGCTGTCGCTGAAGTCATTCGGCATCGAGAATGCCTTCTTCTGGTACGTTTCAGGCATGTGCCTGCTGGCGCTGATCGTCTCGCTTCGGCTGCATCGCAAAGGGCAGGAAATTCAGCTGTAAATCAACGCGTGGCGTGGTACAGGCTGTAGCCTGCTGCCGCGCCCGCCACGTCCCAGGCAAAGTCCTTCCAACTCCAGCCGGTGCCGCCTTCGCGGCTGTCGTACAGCTCTTTGGCGGCGCCGAGGCTTACCGAGAAAGCCAGCCCAAAACTGCGGCTGCGTGCTTCATTCCAGTTTTGACGATCGCCATAGGCGGCGCCGGCGGCGGCAAAGGCGGCAGAGGCGACGAAATGCTGCGCCTTGTCTTTGCCGGTCCAGCTGTCGTTGGCCAGATGGGTGCAGCCGCTGGTGAGCAACAGTAAAGGGGGCACGACCGATAAGCGAAGCGGGCGCATAGGGAAAACATCCTGTTATAAAAAACCCCGGCACGGCCGGGGTCTGCGGTAGCTGAATTATAGCCGGATTACAGTATACGGCTAATCAACCGGTCAATGCGGATACGGCGCAGACGGCGGATCAGTTTGCGCACCTTGATCGGGTATTGTTGGATGCTTTGCAGCTCCAGATAGTTACCCACCACGGTGGTATGGGTGCGAATGCACTCCAGCTCTTTATGACGCTGCTCGCGCATTTCCTGCTTGGGATCGTGGATCAGGATGGCGTTCTCCAGATCCAGCCGCCAGGCGCGCGGATTAAGGTTATTGCCGGTGATCAGCTGCCATTCGTCATCCACCCACATGCCTTTCAGGTGGTAGCTGTTATCGCCGTCTTTCCACAGGCGGACGATCAGCTGGCCGGTGTCGATATAACGCTGCAGGCGGCTGAGGAAGCGGCGCAGGTTGATCTCGTACAGGTAAGGCAGTGCGCCGATGATTTTAAACGGCTGATCTTCCGGAATGTAGAAGTCGTTGGCGGTTTTGTCGCCGACGATGATTTCCACCTGTTTGCCCTGGCGCAGCAGATAGATGATATTGCGCACCAGCAGCGCCGGCAGGTTGAAATACGGCGTGCACAGCGTCAGCTTTTGATCGGCGCAGGACATCAGGTGATGAATGGTCTTGTTCAGCACGCTTTGTTTGCCGAGCCCGACCAAAGGCGTGACCGCCAGCTCGTCGTTGCCCGCCTTGCCGCGGAACTGATAGCCGGCGCGCCGCAGGCCGAAGCGAAACAGGCGGGTTTCGTTCTTGATCTCCGGGCTTTTCGGGCGATCGTCACGATCCAAACGCTGTACGGCGCCGGCGGTCAGCAAATGCTGTTTGATGTAATCGATCAGGGTATCGGCCAGCACGGCGTTGGCGATCAGCTGATAGCGGTCGTAGCGGTATTTTTCATGCTGATGCAGATAGACGTCGTTAATGCTGGCGCCGCTGTAAATCACGGTATCGTCGACCACAAAGCCTTTCAGGTGCAACACGCCCAGCGCTTCGCGAGTGTTGACCGGCACGCCGTATACCGGCACCGACAGCCCCGGGTGCTGGCTCGCCATTGCACAATACCAGTCGGCATTGGTGTTGGCGGCGGCGGCGCCGATGCGCCCGCGCTGCGCGCGGTGCCAGTCGACCAGAATGCAAATCTCCAACTCCGGGCGCCGCTGTTTGGCCTGATAAAGCGCGTTGAGGATCTCGCGCCCGGCATCGTCATGTTCCAGATAGAGGGCGACCAGATAGATGCGTTGGGTGGCGTTGGCGATGGATTCCAACAGCGTGGCGCGGAAGTCTGAAGGTGCGTACAGGGTACGAACATCAGCAACCGTCTGGGGGAGTTTGGGCAGTTGTGCAAGGTGTTGTTGATGTTTGCTACGTTTAAATTTTGACAACATCACAGTGCGCTTCTTCTCTCATGATTGGATGGCCGGAACGCCACATGCATAAAAACAATAAATCGAATAATCGGTCGATAATACCATTAGTTGCCCCGATTGTGCGTATGTTTTGGCGTTAAGTGATGGATTCGTAGCGCATTGCGACACAGGTCACTGCGTGCCGCGGGCCTGCAGCGGCAGGGTCAGATTGACGATGCCGTCCTCAAGCTGCACCTCGATGCCGAAGCCCAGGCGCTGCGCCAGGGCGATCATGCCGCGATTATTTGGCATGGTAATGCCGGTCAGGCGGCTCAGCCCGTGGGCCTGGGCATAGGCGATCATTTTTTCCAACAGTTGGCGGCCCAACCCCAGGCCCTTCAGATCGGAGCGCACCAGCACGGCGAACTCTGCGTCGGTGTTGTCCGGGTCGGACATGGCGCGCGTCACGCCAATGATTTCTTCACCGCGCACTGCCACAAACGCCATTTCCCGATCGTAGTCAATCTGCGTCATGTTGGCCAAATCGTCATGGGTAAACTCGTTGATCTCGCTGAAGTAGCGGTAGTAGAGGTCTTCTTTGGTCACCCGATCGATAAAGTGTTTCAGCGCCGGTTCATCTTCCGGCAGGATGGGCCGGAACAGGCATTGGCTGCCGTCTTTCAGCGCGATAGCCTCTTCCAGTTCGTGCGGATAGGGGCGGATGGCCAACCGCGCCTGTGGGTCGCCGCTGAAGGGGGCTATCTGCATGGAAACGTCCAGCAGGGTGAATTCGCTGCCGGAGGCCAACACCGGGTGAATATCCAGCCGGGTGATTTCCGGGCAGTCGAGGATCAGGTTTGAGACCTGCACCAGCAGCCGGCTCAGCCCGGGGATATCCAACGGGCGCAGCGCGCTGCGGCCGCGAATTTTACCGCCTTTCACCGCCTGCAGCACCAGATAGCGCGCCAGCGCCATGTTCAGCGGCGGCAAAGCGACCGCCACCTGATTCTCCTGGCGCCACTCCACGCCGCCTTCACCCAACATGATCAACGGGCCGAAAATGGCGTCCTGTTCCACGGCGATGCGCAATTCCTGCGCGCCGGCGCGGTTGGCCATGCTCTGCACCAGCAGGCCGTGTATGCGCGCCTGCGGGAAAGTGCGTTTGACGCGATCGAGGATCGCCTCCGCCGCGCGTTGCACTTCGGTGGCGGTGCGCAGGTACAGCATCACGCCCTGTACCTCGGATTTGTGCGGGATATCCGGCGAACGCAGCTTCAGCGCCACCGGGTAGCCGATCTGCTCGGCGATGTGCACCGCTTCGGCGCTGTCTTCGGCAATCCAGGTCGGCAGGGTGCTCAGGTCATAGGCCTGCAGAATGGATTGCACCTCGTGGGTGTCGAGCTGGGTCGCGCCTTCGGCCAGCGCCTGGTGGAGCAGCCGGTGGGCGTCGGCGGTATTGGCGGTCAGGCCGATCGGCAGCGCCGGCGTTTCTTTCAGCTGTTTTTGGTTACGGCGGTATTCCACCATATGCATAAAGGCGGTCACCGCGCCTTCCGGCGTGCGGTAGGTAGGAATACCGGCTTCGGTGAACAGCCGCCGCGCGTCCCGGGATGAATATTCGCCGCACCAGTTGGTGAGCAGCGTAATGCGCTTGCCGCGCGGATGCTGGCGTAGCGCCTCTATCAGGTGCTCGGCGGTGGCGGTGCCCGGCGCTGCGGCGCTTGGCGCGTGGATCAGCAGCAGTGCATCGTAATCATGGCTGTCGAGCAGCGCCTTCACCGCCGCCAGATAGCGCTGTGGCGTGGCGTCGTCGCGCAGATCGATAGGATTGCCGACATGGATAAACTCCGGCAGCGCGCTGCCCAGCCGGGCCAGGCTTTCCTCCCCCAGCGTCGCCAGCTTGCCGTTGCGCCCCAGCAGCTCGTCCAGCGCCATCGCCGCCGGCGCCGCGCCGTTGCTGACGATCATCAGCCGTTCGCCGCGCAGCGGGTGCATGTGGCTGAGGGTTTCTACCGCCGAGAACAGCTCGTGAGTGTCCTGCACGCGCAGCAGGCCGGCGCGCTGGATGGCGGCGTCATAGGCGGCGTCCAGCCCCAGTTGGCTGTTGAGCAGCAGCTGCGCCTGCTGGCTGCGGCCGCTTTTGATCACCAGTATCGGCTTGTTGCGTGAGGCGCTGCGCGAGGCCGAGAGGAAGCGCCGCGCGTCGCTGATGTTTTCCAGATACAGCAGAATGGCGCTGGTTTTCGCGTCGCGCGCTAAAAAGTCGAGCAGATCGTCAACGTCGATATCCAGGCTGTCGCCCAGCGCGATGAAATAGGAAAAGCCGACTTCACGCTGCTGCGCCCAGTCGAGAATGGTATTGGCCACGGCGGCCGACTGGGAAATAAACGCCAGCTTGCCCTTTTGGATCGGCACCGGCGAGAAGCTGGCGTTGATGCCCTGCCACGGCGCCAACAGGCCCAGGCTATTGGGCCCCAGCAGGCGCATGGCGTAACGTTGGGCGCAGGCTTTCAGCTCGGCGAACTGCTCCGGCGGCGAAGAGAGCACGATGGCGGTTTTGCAGCCGCGCTCGCCCAGCGCCTCCAGCAGCGCCAGATTGCGTTTGGCGTGGGTGCACAGGATGGCCAGATCGGGCGTCAGCGGCAGGCTGGCGACGTCCGGATAGGCCATCACGCCGCACACCGCCTTGTAACGCGGCGTCACCGGCAGTATCGGGCCGCCGAAGCCGCCCGCCAGCAGGTTGCTCATCATCAGATTGCCGGCGCGGCCGGGCTGCTGCGAAGCGCCGACCACGGCAATGGACTTGGGGCGTAGTAGCGCTTCTAACCCTCGCTGGCTCATGCACGATCTCCTTATGGCAACGTTAGGCCTGATTCTAGGCGCTTTACTGCGCTTTTGCTGTGATCGCTGCCTCCGGCCGGGTAGGTTTCCCCGCCAGGTATTGTTGGCGGAAATAGCTGAAGTGTTGATTCAGCCCTTCGGCGGCCTGAAGATCGCCGGCCTGTTGCAGCAGGGCGGCGGCCACTTCAGCCGTGCAGTGCTGCTCGGCGCGGCTGGCTTCGCGCAGCTGGTAATCCGAGGCGGCGGCTACGTTGAGCGAAAACACCGGGAACTGATTTAGATAGGGGCTTTTGCGGAACATCTTGCGCGCTTCCGCCCAGGTGCCGTCGAGCATGATAAACAGCGGCGGTTTGCCGCCGGCGGGCAGTTCGCTGAACACCGGGCGGTCGGCATCGGCGTAGGACGCAGGGAACACCACGTAAGGCTGGCGTTCGGGATCGGCGATGGCCTGCAGCAGTTCGGGATCGATCTCGGTGCGTGACCAGAGGAACGCCTGGGTATTCGGCAAGATATCGGCGATCAGGCGGCCGGTGTTGCTGGGCTTCAACGGCTCGGCGCCGAACATGATCAGGCAGAAACGGCTGGCGGCCGGCTGCGGGCGAATCGTGTCGCACAGGCAGTTTTTATGCGGCAACAGGCAGCCCTGACAACGCGCCACCCGGCAGCCACGCGCCAAAAAAGGGCGGGTAGAGCGGTCTAAGCGAAATTGGCGCAGGCGAAGTACGGCGTTGTCGGTCATAACGGTCCTGGGGAAAAACCGCTATTGTAGCGCAGAAAAAAGCCCGGCGGGAGCGCGCGGGCTTGGTGTTTGCGTTAAACTACTTCGTTGAGCCAGTTGTCGAACGGCGCCTTCGGCATCGCGCCGTTGAGCATGTCGACCATTTTGCCCTCGCGGAACACCATGATGGTCGGAATGCTGCGGATGCGGAAACGGGCGCTCAGCTCCGGTTCGGCTTCGGTGTTCACTTTCACGAAGCGCACTTTGCCGGCGCGTTCTTCGGCCACGTCTTCAAAGATCGGCGCAAAGTTGACGCAGGGGCCGCACCACGGCGCCCAGAAATCGACCACCACCGGCAGATCGTCCTGCAGCAGATGATCCAGCGTGGCGGCGGTGGCGTTGATCACTTCACCGTCGAAAAGCTCATGGCCGCAGCGGCCGCATTTCGCGCCGTCCGCCAGGCGGTCTTCCGGCACGCGATTGGTGGCATTGCAAGCTGCACAAACTGTATTCATGTTGACCTCGGATACTGAGAAAGCATGGCTCGCCGCATTGGGTTGCGGAGATGTTTCTTTAATGCCGTTGATTATCGGCAAAAGCACGCGTTCGGACAACGAGGTTTGTTCAATGGATGTGATAGTTGGGAGCTTTTAGCGCAAGTTGGTGGCTTCGTGCACCAACATCAGGTAATCTTCGCGCCCTGCGCGTTGGTGGAGAAGACAATGAACGATTCATTTAGTGGCAAGAACGGTAAAGTTAAAGTGATGTACGTCCGCAGCGACGACGACAACAACGGCGACGACCGCAACAAGAACAAACGTCCGGCCGGCAAAGGCCGTCCGGCAGACAACGCGCGCTCTGGCCGTGCGGGTCAAGACAAGGCGCGCGGTGGCAACGACCGTCGCGGCGCCGACAGCCGCCGCAGTGAAAGCGATCGTCCTCGCCGTCCGGCGCGCTCTGAAGACCGCGGCGGTTACGATTCGCCGTGGAAAACCGTGTCACGCGGCCCGGACGAAGAGCCGGCGTTCGACCACGGCGGCATCAGCGGCAAAAGCTTTATCGATCCGGAACAGCTGCGCCGCCAGCGTGCGGAAGAAACCCGCGTTTACGGTGAGAACGCCTGTCAGGCACTGTTCGCCAGCCGCCCGGACGCTATCGTCCGCGCCTGGTTCGTGCAGTCGGTCACGCCGCGTTTTCGCGAAGCGCTGCGCTGGATGGCGGCTAACCGCAAAGCCTACCACGTGGTGGATGAGGAAGAGCTGGCCAAGGCTTCCGGTACCGAACACCACGGCGGCGTCTGTTTCCTGATCAAAAAACGTCAGGGCCTGGATGCACAAACCTACCTGAAAAACGCGCCGGCGACCGACTGCGTGCTGGCGCTGGAAGAGGTGGGCAACCCGCATAACCTGGGCGCTATCGTCCGTTCGTGCGCCCACTTTGGCGTCAACGGCGTGCTGCTGCAGGATCCGGCGGTGCTGGAGTCCGGTGCGGCGGTGCGTACCGCAGAGGGCGGCGCGGAGCATATCAAGGCGATCAACGCCGATGATTTCCTGTCGGTGCTGGATACCTTCCGCAAGGCGGGTTACACCATCGTCACCACCTCGAGCCACAAGGGCACCGCGCTGGCGCAGGCCAAGTTGCCGGCCAAAATGGTGCTGGTGTTGGGGCAAGAGCGCGACGGCCTGAGCGACAGCGCCTGGCAGCAGGGCGACATGAGCGTGTCGATCGGCGGCACCGGCAAGGTGGAAAGCCTGAACGTGTCGGTGGCGACCGGCATCCTGTTGGCCGATTGGTGGCGCCAAAATCAGGCATGATATGCCGCATAAAAAAACGGGCGCCTCAGGGCGCCCGTTTTGTTTGGTGAGGCTCAGTGAGCGCCGCCGCCCCCGCCGCCGGAGCTGAATGGCGGTTTCGCCACCCACACCAGCGCCAGCAGGATCAGGAACACCCCTGCCGACAACCAGAAGATCTCGTTGGCGGAGATAATCAGCCCCTGCGCGGTGATCTCGTTGGCGATATAGGCCGAAGCCTGCTGCTTGCTCATGCCGAGCTGTTCCAACTGCCGGTACATCTCCTGCGACTGCGGGTTGTAAGGGTTCACAAACTCCGCCAGCTGCGAATGGTGCTGCGATTCGCGCTGGGTCCACAGGGTGGTGGTGATCGAGGTGCCGATCGAGCCCGCCAATGTACGGGTAAAGTTCGACAGGCTCGACGCCGCCGCCATGCGTTCCGGCGGCAGGCCGGACAGCGTAATGGTGGTCAGTGGCATAAAGAAGCAGGCGATGGCGAAGCCCTGGACAAACTGCGGCCAGGCCGAGGCGCCAAAGTCCATTCCCGGCTCAAACGTATAGGCGCGCCAGTAGAAGCACACGGCATACATAATGAAGCTGAAGGTCACCAGTCGCCGCATGTCCAGCCGGTTGCCGAACTTACCGATAATCGGCGACAGCAGCACCGGTATCAGCCCGATCGGCGCCGAAGCCAGCCCCGCCCAGGTGGCGGTGTAGCCATACACCTCCTGCAACAGCTGCGGCAACAGCACGATAGCGCCGAAATACAGCAGATAGGCCAGGCTGATACACAGGCAGCCAATGGTAAAGTTGCGCGACTTGAACAGCGACAAATCCACCACCGGGTGTTCGTCCGTCAACTCCCAGACCACCAGGAACAACAGCGCCACCACCGCAACCACGGTGAGGGTAATGATCTCGGTGGAGTTGAACCAGTCCAGCTCCTTGCCCTGATCGAGCATCACCTGCAGCGAGCCTATACCGACGATCAGCAACACCAGGCCGACGGTATCGATAGGCTTGATCTCGGTCTTGGTTTCCCGTCCTTTCAACGTCGCCATCGCCGCCATGATCACGAAGCCGCCGATCGGGATGTTGATGAAGAAGATCCAGCCCCAGTGATAGTTATCACTGATATAACCGCCGAGGATTGGCCCGAAAATCGGCGCGACGATCACCGTCATCGACCATAGCGCCAGGGCCATCGCTCGCTTGGCGGGCGGATAGTTGTTCAGCAGCAGGCTTTGCGACAGCGGGATCAGCGGCCCCGCCACCACGCCCTGGATCACGCGGAAGAAGATCAGCATGCCCAGGCTGTTGGAAATGCCGCACAGCCAGGACGCGAGCACGAACAGCGCGGTGGACCAAAGGAACAGCCGCACTTCGCCAACGCGTTTCGCCAGCCAGCCGGTGATCGGGATGGAAATGGCGTTCGCCACGCCGAACGAGGTGATCACCCAGGTGCCCTGCGAGTTGGAAGACCCGAGGTTACCGGCGATAGTGGGGATCGCCACGTTGGCAATGGTCGAGTCCAGCACCTGCATGAAGGTCGCCATGGCGAGCGCGACCGTCATCCAGGCGAGCTGGGCGCCTTCAAGCGGTTTCTGTGGCAAGATGGCCTCCCGCGCGCTTAGCCGGCATTCGCATGGATCACGTCGGCGATCATCTGGTTAACCGGCGCCAGATTCAACGCCAGCGCGTTGCTCTGGTACAGCGGCTTGTCGCGCACCACGTCGGACAGCACGCGGCCATCCAGGTTAGCGGTGTCAACTTTCACCAGCGTCGACAAACCGATGCGCAGCGGATGATCGGCGACCTGCTTGGCATCCAGCTCGATACGCACCGGCAGGCGCTGCACCACTTTGATCCAGTTGCCGGTGGCGTTTTGCGCAGGCAGCAACGAGAAGGCGCTGCCGGTACCCATATCGATACCGACCACCTTGCCGGTGTAGACCACGTCGTCGCCGTAGACATCGCTGACGACGGTAGCCGGCTGGCCGATGCGCATATTGGCTATCTGCGTTTCCTTGAAGTTGGCGTCTACCCAGATGTGATCGGCAGGCACTACCGCCATCAGCGGGGAGCCGGCGGCGATTTGCGCGCCGACCTGTACGCTGCGGCGCGAAACGTAACCGGTGATCGGGCTGATGACCTTGGTGCGCTGCAGCGCCAGCCAGGCGTCACGCATCTGCGCGGCGGACTGCTGGATCGCCGGCTGCTGTTCCAGCGGGGTATTCAGCACCATCGCCTGATTGGCGTTGTATTGCTGTACCGCCACTTCCAGCGCGGCTTTGGCACTGTCGACCGCGTCGCGCGCATGTTGCAGCTCTTCGCGGCCGATGGCGTCAACGCTGCCCAACACCACGCGGCGTTTCAGGTCGTTCTCCGCCTTGCTCAGATCGGTCTTGCGCAGGGCGATGTTGGCCTGGTACTGCTTGCTGTTGATGATCAGCTGGTGGGTCTGGCGCACGCTGTTGGCCAGGCCGGTTTTGGCGCGTTCGAACGCCTGCTCGGCGTCGGTCGGGTCGAGCGTCAGTAACACATCTCCCTGCTTCACGTAGTCAGTGTTGTCGAAATTGACACTGTTCACGCTGCCGGACACCTGGGCCATGATCTGCACCTGGTTGCCGGACACATAGGCATCGTCGGTTTCCTGATGATGACGCAGCACCAGGAACCAATACGCTAAATAAGCCACCCCAATAACAATGAAAATAACCGTCAGCAACAGCAGCCAAAATTTGCGCTGCTTCTTTTTGCCGTTCGGCTGCTGCGGGTTTTGAGTCTCCGCGCTTGCGCTCATGGTGTTCTCCAAGCTCTCTATTTTATTATGCTTTTGAATCCGCTGCGGCCGGGGCCTGATAGCCACCGCCCAGCGAACGGATCAGTCCTATCTTCGCCTGCAGCAAGTTGCTGCTGGCATTCAACTCCGCCTGTTGCTGCTGTAACAGCTGCGTCTGGCTGGTCAAGAGTTCGTCGCGCCCGATAATCCCTGCCTGGTATCGGGCGTTGGCGACGCGGTACACCTGCTGCATCGATTGGGACGCGGATGCCGCCTGCAGCTGCTGTTGCGCAGTGCTCTGCTGAACGGTGATGGCATCTGCAGTTTCCTGCACGGCATTCAGGATGGTTTGGTTGTAGGATTCCACCGCTTCGTCATACAGCGCGGATTCCTCGCCCAGCTTGCTGCGCAGCGCGCCGGCGTGGAAGATCGGCAACGAAATCGCCGGCACCACGTTCCAGGCCTGGCTGGCCGCTTCAAATAAGTTCGGGTTGGTGCCGCCGGTGTTGGTGGTCATCAGCCCGGCAAAGGCCGAAATGGTCAGGCTCGGATAAAACTCTTTGCGCGCGGCCTCGACCCGTTGGCTGTAGGACTCCACCAGCTGACGCTGTGCGGCGATGTCCGGGCGCTTGCCCAGCAGATCGGCCGTCAGCTCGCCTTTCGGCGCCATCAGGTTATCGGCGGGCAGCGCCACCGGCCGCAGGTGCTGCATGGCGTTCGGGCCCTGGCCCGCCAGCGCGGCGAGCTGGTGCCTCAGTTGCTCAATTTGCGACTGCAGCTGCAGAATTTGCTGTTTGGCGGCGTCGGACTGCGCCTGGGTTTGTTGCGGCACATCAACGCCGGTGATCCCGGCCTGGTAACGCTGTTGGCGCAGCGCGGTCAGACGCTCGTTGTTGTCCACTTCCTGCTGCAGCAGTTTCTCCAGCGCAAAGTTGCTTTGCAGCAGGTAATAGGCGGAGGCCACCGAACTGGTCAGCGTCAGCGCCGCTTGCTCCTGCTCGGCGCGGGCGGCGTTGACCTGCGCTTTGGCGGCGTTGACCTGGTTGCGGTATTTACCCCACCAGTCGAATTCGTAGGCCAGGTTTAGCCCCAGCGAATTGGAGCTTTCGTAGATAGGCTTATGCGGATAACCCAGCCCCATGTTGACGTTTTGCGGCACGCGCTGGCGGTTGGTGCTGGCGTTCAGATCCAGGTTCGGCCCGTTGGCCGCGTTGGCCTCACCCACCAGGCTCTGCGCCTCGCGCACGCGGGCGGCGGCCTGGCGCAGCGTCGGCGAACTTTGCAGGGTCTGCGTCATCAGGGCATCCAGCTGCGGATCCTTGAGCGCGCGCCACCATTGTGGGCTAACCGCCAGTGAGCTGACCTTCGGCTGAGCCAACTGCAGGCTCTGCGGATCCATCAGCGTCGATTGCGGGGCAATATTATCGGTAGAGGCGCACCCGGCCAGCAGCAAGACGGCGAACAGCGGGGTGAATCTCCAATTAAATGGGGATCGCATAAGTGAGTACCTGAACAGAAATTGTGAATTAGGATAACTGTTCTGTGATTTCCATTTGATCCAGACGTGCCAACAACTTGCGCGTCAGCTGCTCCAGCTGTTTTTGCTCGTCGTCGTTCAGTGTGGACCACAGGAAATGCAGACATTTGTGCTGCGGCGGCAGCAATTGACTGAGAAACTCTTCCCCCAGCGGCGTCAGATGCAGATGCAGGCAGCGGCGATCGTTGTCGCTTTCCCGGCGCTCAATCCAGCCGCGTTTTTCCAGCTCGTCGGCAATGCGGGTGGCATTGGTACGCGAAGAGCCTAAGGCAGAGCTTAGCTCAGAAGGTTGGATGCTGTGGCTTTCCTGCGCATCCAGAGTAATCAGCGCCATAAACAGTGTTTCGTTAATTCCCTGTGCCTTCAGCATTTTATTGCGATTTTCCAGCAATTTACCCTGCATGTGCATGCACAGTCGGGTCAGCAGGATTTCCTGATAAGGGAAGTCTTTCTGCCGTTTGGCGCGGAAATTCAGCATTTGTTCTATGGGAGTAAACGAGCTTTCCATAATTTAGGGCCTCATTAATTTCGTTCGAGATAGTAACGATAGTAACTAATAATGTAAATGTTCAGCCGTGCGAATAATTTAGCAATTCGTGTCATTTGTCAGTCGATTGTAAAGAGCCGGGTACCGGCTCAGAAAAGCGAGACGCAGGGCTGAACCCTCGGGGGCGCCGTCAGCCTCAGCTGAAAGATATTAACAACTTTAATGTAATGCCAAAGGCCGCCGCGCCGATCAGCGTGGACAAAATGATGCTTTTACTGCGGTAGAAACACAGCCCCAACGCCGCAAAGCCGCATAACGTCGGCAGCAGTTTATCGGGTTCGCGCATCACTACCGGGGTGCTGGAAACCACCAACAGCGCGCAGATTGAAGCGATGCCGATGCTGTCGAGCAGCAGCGCGGTTTTGCCGCGCTTGATGCCGGGCTGCGCGCGCGCCGGCGCCAGGCGCAGCGGCAGATAACGGAACAGGTAATTAGCGCAGCCAACCACCAGGCCGATAATCAGCACGTCAGTGTTCATGGCCGGCCTCCGCGGCAGCGGGCTGGAACAGCGAGGCGATGCAGCCGGCGCCGATGCCGGCCAGAATGGCGACCGGGATGGAGAACAGCACTACGCCGAGCAGCGCGCCGCTCAGAGCTGCAATGATGGTCAAACTCTGCGGGCGTTTGAACGCGGCCAGCAGGAAACTGAGGAACAGCGCCGGCAGCATAAAGGACAGCGAAGCCTCAATCACCGGGAACTGCTCCAGCGGCCCGTTGCCGAACAGCGCGCCGAGGGCGGTGCCGGCCACCCAGGAAAGCCAGGAACACAGCGCAATGCCGATCATCCAGTTCTCGCTCCAGCTGCGGTTATTGCGCATCAGCCTGGCGGTAGCGGCGGCAAACACCTCATCGGTCAGGCCAAACGCCCAGATGGCGGTTTTGCCGGGCGACATGCGCGATACGATGCGGTGGCGCAGCGCCGGGCCATACAGCAGGTGGCGCACATCCATCGCCATGACCGTCAACGCGGAAACCCACAGCGACATGCCGGCGCTCAGCAGGGCGGTAATCACGAACTGGCTGGCGCCCGCGTAGATGATGCAGGAAAAGAAGATGCTTTCGAACGGGCTGAACCCCAGCTTGACTGCGCTGAGGCCAAAGGCGAACGCCACCGGCACGTAGCCGATGACGATCGGTAAACTGTCGACGATGCCGTGGGTGAAAGTGGCGCTGACGGCAGGGGGGCTGAGGCTATCTGCAGCTTGGCTTTGCATTTTTTTTGGGTCGCAGGGTAGATAGGACATCAATAGTTCATGCCCAGAACATTACCAGAGAGTGAGTAATGATTATACCCTGCGCCGCTAATAAATTTCCAAGGTTACTATTTGCACGGTAATCAGATTGTCGTCGCCCCTTGCGGATCGTGGCGTTTGCCGAGCCACCAGGTCAGCAGGTTAAACAGGCACAAAACGCCCCCCGCCGCGGCCACGCCGTACCATCCCGCATGCTGATAGGCAGAGGCGGACAGCAGCGAACCGAGCGCGCCGCCGATAAAATAGCAGGTCATGTAGCCGGCGGTCAGGCGGTTGCGCGCTTCCGGCATGATGCGGTAAATCACGCTCTGGTTGGTGACGTGCACCGCCTGCACCGCCAGATCGAGCACCAAAATGCCGACGATCAAAGCCCACAAAGACTCTTTCGCCAGCGCTATGGGTATCCACGACAGCAGCAACAGCATCAGGCCGAGGCTGGTGGTCAGGCCGGCTTTGCCCTGGTCCGCAAGATGGCCGGCGCGCGAAGCGGCCAACGCCCCGGCGGCGCCCACCAGGCCGAACAGCCCGATCACCCCTTCGGAATAGTTGAACGGCGGGGCCGCCAACAGGAAGGCCATCGAGGTCCAGAGGATGCTGAAGTTGGCGAACGACAGCGCGCCGAGCATGGCGCGGGTGCGCAGCAGCGGCGTGCGGCTGAACAGGGTGAAGATCGATTTCAGCAGCTGCGGATAATTCAGCCCGGAGTGCTGTTTATAACGCGGCAGCGCGCGCCACAGGATCAGCGCCATCAGGAGCATCAGCACGCTGGCGACCCAGTAGATGGTGCGCCAGCCGCCGATCGCCGCCAGCGCCCCGGCGACGGTGCGCGCCAGCAGGATGCCGAGCAGCAGGCCGCTCATGATGATGCCGACGGTTTTGCCGCGTTTTTCCGGGTGCGCCAGCGTGGCGGCCAGCGGCACCAGGATTTGCGCCACCACCGAAAACAGCCCGGTGAGGGCGGTGCCGAGGATCATCATCGGCAGAGTGGATGAACTGGCGGTGATCAGCATGCCGCCGGCGGCCAGCAGCGTCATAAAGACGATCAGCCCGCGCCGTTCGAACATATCGCCGAGCGGCACCAGCAGCAGCAGGCCCACGGCATACCCCAGCTGTGCGGCGGTAACGATAAAGCCGGCCTGGTTGACCGACAGCTCAAAACTCTGGGCGATGGTTTCCAGCAGCGGTTGCGCATAGTAGTTGCTGGCGACCGCCAGGCCGGTGGCGATGGCGATCAGGACTGTCAGCGCCGGGCTGAGGCCCGGATGGGTATTTTGTTGGCTCATGGTGTGTCATCACAGGAAAAAGTGAGGCGCAGTATCCGGCAACGCGGTCGGTTAAACCAATGTATAATTTTCATTTAATCCATCTCATTTTGCGATTGATGCCATGAACCTGAAACAGATCCGTTATGCGCTGGCGGTGGCCGAAGAGCAGAGTTTTACCCGGGCGGCGCAGCGCTGCCACACGGTGCAGTCGGCGCTTAGCCATCAGATTGCCAAACTGGAAGAGGAACTGGGCTGCGCACTGTTTGAACGCACCTCGCGCCGCGTTCGGCTAACCACCGCCGGGCGGGCGTTTATCGCCCCGGCGCAGCGGTTGCTGACGGCGCAGCAGGCGCTGGTGGAGGAGGTCACTGCGGCCGGCGGCACGGTGTCGGGCACCCTGACCATTGGCACTATTTCCACCATAAACGCGATAGATCTGACCGAAAGGCTCGACAAGTTTCACCGCCACTATCCGGCGGTGAACATCCGGCTGTACGTGGGGATGAGCGAAGCCTTGCTGGAGGACGTGCGCCAGCAGAAATGCGATCTGGCGTTTGTCGGCATCTGGCCGGGCGATATCGATCTGCTGCCGGTTTCGCACCGTCAGTTGACCGACGAGCCGCTGGTGGCGCTGGTGGCGCCGCAGCACCCGCTGGCCAACCGTGAGCGGGTCAATCTGCAGGCGTTGTCGGCCGTGCCGCTGGTGGATTTTTACAGCGGTACCGGCGCGCGGCGCCAAACCGACCGCGCCTTTCAGGCTGCGGGCATCAAAAGGCACGTCAGTTTCGAGATAGACCATATCGAATGGCTGGAGAATCTGGTGCGGCGCGGCCTGGCGACGGGAATAGTGCCGATATCGACCGCTCAGCGCCTGAGCGCGCTGGTGTCGATTCCGATAGAAGATGGGCCGCGGCGCCAGGTGTTTTGCGTCTGGCCGCAGCCCCTGACAAAAACCGCCGAACGTTTTTTACAGTTCAGCGGTATCGAGGGGGCGCAATAGAGGCATTGCGCTCCGGCTCGCTTACCTGTTGGCGGCCTGCGCGGCGGTTTTCACCCAGCCGTCGAAGGTCGCCTGATGCGCCTTGATCCAACCGTTGACGTGGTTCTGAATATCCGCTTCTGAAGCCTGGCCTTCATGCATGCGCAGATTCTGCGCGTTCACGTCGGCGATCGGCAGCTTCATGATGGCGAACAGCTTGGCCGCCGCCGGGTTGGCTGCGGCCCACTGCTTGTTGGCGGCGATGCGCATGGTGTTGACCGGGAAGCCATAGTTGGCGCCGTTAGGCAGCTTGGTGTCGACGTCTTTCTGCTCGCCCGGCAGGGAAGAAAACGGCACCTGCAGCCAGACCACATCGCGCCCCGGCACTAACACGTCGCTTACCCAGTACGGCGTCCAGGTGTAATACAGCACCGGTTTGCCTTCTTTATAGCGGGTGATGGTGTCGGCGATCATCGCCGCGTAGTTGCCCTGGTTGTGTTCAACGGTTTTGCTCAGGCCGTAGGCGTCGATATGGTGGTTGATCACCGCCTCGCAGCCCCAGCCCGGGGTGCAGCCGGTCAGATCGGCCTTGCCGTCGCCGTTGGTGTCGAACAGCTTGGCGATCTTGGGATCCTTGAGCTGCTCGACGTTGGTGATGTGATATTTGTCGGCGGTTTTCTTGTCGATCAGATAACCCTGCGCGGCGCCGTTGACGTACACACCCTCGCGGTAAAACTTGGCGTCGCCGCCGGCGGCTTTATATTGGTCGGCGTGCAAAGGATCCCAGTTGACCGCGATAAAGGTGGCGTCGCCGGAGGCGATGGAGGTGTAGGCGACGTTGTAATCCACCTCTCGCGGGTCTTTCACGTCGTAACCCAGCTTTTCCAACGCCTTGCCGACCAGCAGCGTCTGGAAGGTTTCTTCAGAAATGGTGCTTTGTACCGGTTGCACCGAGATCCCTTTTCCTGGCAAATCATCAGCGAAAGCAACCTGTGAGCCAATCAGTGTCGTAAGGGCGATTGCCCAGATGCCTGTGGTACGCATAGTTTTTCCTCTTTTACGCCTATTGAATCAGGCTTATATATTCGTTCAGGTTTTTTTAATGAACGGGCGTGTGAACAGCCCGATGGGGCCGTGGGCATACCAGCGGCCGATGCCCTTGCTGCGGCGATCGCGCCCCAGCGACTGGGTGAGGCGGTCAAGGATGATCGCCAGGATCACGATGCCCACGCCGCCGACGGCGGCCAGGCCCATATCCAGCCGGCCGATGCCGCGCAGCACCATCTGCCCCAGACCGCCGACGGCGATCATCGAGGCGATCACGACCATCGACAGCGCCAGCATCAGCGTTTGGTTAACGCCGGCCATGATGGTCGGCATCGCCAGCGGCAGCTGCACTTTGAACAGCAGCTGGCGCGGGCTGGAGCCGAAGGATTCGGCGGCTTCAATCAGGTCTTCCGGCACCTGTTTGATGCCGAGGATGGTCAGACGCACGATCGGCGGCAGCGCAAAGATGATGGTCACCACCACGCCAGGCACGTTGCCGATGCCGAACAGCATGACGATCGGCACCAGGTAGACGAAGGCCGGCGTGGTTTGCATGGCGTCGAGCAACGGTCTGATCACCCTGGCGGCGTGCCTGCTGCGCGCCAGCCAGATGCCGAGCGGCAGGCCGATGACGATGCAGAAGAACAGGGCGGTCAGAACCAGCGCCAGCGTGACCATCGCCTGTGACCAGGCGCCGATGGCGCCGATGGCGATCAGGGAAACCAGGGTTGCGGCGCCCATGCCGAGGCTGGCTATCTGCCAGGCGATCAGCGAGAACAGCAAAATGGCGATCGGCGCGGGCATCCCCAGCAGCAGCTGCTGAAAGCCGCTGAGGATAACGTCGACCGGCACGCGGATGCCCTGGAACAGCGGGCGGAAGTGCAGCACCAGCCAGTCGATGCCCTGGGTGACCCAGGAGTCGAACGGCACCCAGGCCTTGTGAAAGGGATCGAGCAGGCTGAAGTGCTCCGGCTGCGCCGGCGCGCTGTTGAGCCAGTCGGAGCCCGGTGCGGCGGCGTCATGGGCGGCCGGCGGTGGGGCGCTGGACCAGGCGTCGCCGCTATTGGCGGCGGCGTCAGGCGCCGGGGCCGCGCTATCGGCGGGCGCAGTGGCCCAGGGATCTTGTGTTTGCGTCGCGTCACTCATGGGCTGGTGCCTCCTTGTCCAAAGCCTGAAGCAGCATGGCTTTGGAGATGATTCCGAGATAGTTATGTTCTTCGCAGACTACCGGCACCGCGCAGGGCGCCTGGGCGACCAGGGAAATCAGTTCGCTCAGCGGCATGTCGGCCGGCACCGGGGCCGGGGCCTCGAGCAGGGCGTCGTCCAGCGTCTGGTTGGCGGCCAACGCCTGCTTCAGAGAATCTATCGACACCACGCCGATAAATTTCTTTCCGCGTTCAATAACATAACCATAGTCACGGTCTTCATCGCGCAGCAGCTGCAGCGCGGAGCGGGGGCCAAAGCCGGGGGTTTTGCGGATCAGCGTGACCGGGCGGCGTTGGGCGATATCCTTGGCGCTGAATACGTGGCTGATATCCACACCGCGGAAGAAGGTGCGCACATAATCATTGGCCGGATTATTCAATATTTCATCCGGCGTGCCGACCTGGATCACCTCGCCACCCTGCATGATCGCAATGCGATCGCCAATGCGCATCGCCTCGTCCAAATCGTGGGAAATAAAGACGATGGTACGTTGGTGCTGGGCCTGTAATTTAACCAGCTCATCCTGCATTTCGGTGCGAATTAATGGGTCGAGCGCCGAGAAGGCTTCGTCCATCAATAATATGTCCGGGTTATTGGCCATTGCCCGGGCTAATCCCACGCGCTGGCGCATACCGCCGGATAATTCATCCGGGTAAGCATGGGCATAATTCTCCAGCCCCACCTGACGCAATGCCTCCAACGCTTTTTCCTGCCGTTCCTGCAGCGGAATACCGGCTAATTCCATGCCGAAAGCGGTATTATTCAGCACATTCATATGCGGCATCAGGGCGAATGACTGAAATACCATACCGATCTTATTGCGCCGCACGGTGCGCAGTGCGGCGTCGGATATTGTCGAAATATCCTCGCCGTCGATCAGCACCTGGCCGCGAGTGGGTTCTATCAGACGATTGAGAAGGCGTACCAGGGTGGATTTTCCGGAACCGGAGAGCCCCATGATGACAAATATCTCGCCTTCTTCAATGGCCAGAGAGGCGTCTTTTACGCCCAGCGATAATCCGGTTTTTTCAAGCAATTGGTCTTTTGTTAGCCCCTTGTCTATCAGTTTAAATGCGTGTTCCGGATGTTCGCCAAATATCTTATATAGGTTCTTTACTTCGAGTTTAATTGCCATGCAATTTGTTGTTTCCTCTGGTGTAATTAAAGCGATATAAAACTTCCCAATCGAAAATAATAGTGCTCTATACCCTAACACAGTGAATATCTGAGACAACCCTCAATGTTCTCTGAATGGGATATTAGTGGTTTACATCAAGTTTTTGATTGGTTATGGTAGTTTGGCCAATGTTCAATTTTCATTGGTCATTATTTTTCGTAATTGTCTGGTTTTAGGTGGAAATAACGCCCCCGTATAGACGATATTATTTACCCGGGCGGGTAATAAAAAACCCGACCATTGGCCGGGTAAAAGTCATCAGTATTTCATCAGTTTTAACGACAGGTGCCGACATCGAGGGGACATCGCCAATGGCATGCTATCGCCCTTGTGTGACAGCCAGATGGCAGCCTCAGGCTTTCCGATACAGCCGCCGCGGATGGCCGATATTGCCGTACAGCATCTCCACCTTAACGAACTGGGTGGCGACGCAGTATTCCAGATAACGACGGGCGGTGGTTTTGCTGATGCCGATCCGCTCCACCACGTCTTCCACCGCGTGCGCCGTTTCCGGGCTGTTGATAAACAGCGCCTGCACCAGCTCGAGGGTATTGGTCTCAATGCCCTTGGCGCTCGGTTCGCTGGAAAACTGCTTGGACTGCAGGTTATACAGCGCGTCGACGCTATTCTGATCGATCACCTTGAACGTTTGCTGGGTCTGTACAAACTGCATGAACCGCTCCAGCGAGTTGCGCAGCCGCTTGTAGGACACCGGTTTGATGATGTAGTCGAAGGCGCCGTTGCGGATCGCCTGGCTGCAGGTGTTCATGTCGCTGGCGGCGGTGATGAAGATAACCGAGCAGGCCGGGTTCTTCACCGCCGGTTCTTCCATCAGCTCAATGCCCTGGCCGTCCGGCAGAAAGTTGTCCAGCAGGATCAGCCGCGGCTGGTGCGCATTGGCCTTCGCCCGCGCCTCTGCCAGCGTAGCGGCGTAGGCCACCACGCGCAGATTGAAATTTTTCTCGATAAATTCCGCGTGCAGCGTCGCCAACTGTGGCTCATCTTCCACGATCAGAACATCCAGTGCTTGGTGTGACATCATTCGGGTGCTCAAAACTATAAGGTTTTAGGGATAAAGAGAGAAAATATCGCGCCGTGCGGCTCGTTGTCCGACACTTCTATGCTGCCGTGCGCCTGCGCCACGTGGCTGGCCACCAGATGCAGGCCGATGCCGTGATCGTTTTTATCGTCTTTGGTGGTCATGCCCTGTTCAAACAGCGTATCACGAATTTCCTCCGCAATACCGGTGCCGTGGTCGGCGACTTCGATCACCAGTTCGTTGCTGCCGTCGCTGATATAAAGCTCCACCGCCCGGTGCGGCGCCGGGCAGCGCAGCGTCGCTTCGACCGCATTGTCCAGCAGGTTGCCGACGATCGACATCAGTTCGGTTTCGTTCAGCGCCGCCGGGATCTGCCGCAGCTGGCACGCCGGATCAAAACGCAGCTCCACGCCTTTTTCCTTGGCGCTGGAATATTTGCCCAGCAGCAGGCCGCACAGCGCCGCCGAACTGAAGCGCTGCGAGATAAAATCGAGGATCTCCTGTGCGCCTTCAGACTGCGCCTCCACATAGCGAATGGCTTCGTCGTAGCGTTGCATGTGCAGCAGGCCCGCCAGGGTAGCGGTCCAGTTCAACTGCTCGTGGCGCATGATGCGCAGGTTATCGGCGTAGCGCTTCACCTGGCTGAGCTGGCTGCTCAGGGTGTTGATGTCGTTTTTGTCGCGAAAGCTGATGACCCAGCCCTGCAGCTCTTCCTCCTGCATGATGCGCACCCGGCTGGCGATCACCCGCACGTGGTTAAAGCGGCACACTTCATCGTGGGTATCTTGCCCCAGCTGAGCGGCGCCAAAAAAGTCCGGCTGCGCCTGGATCACCTCGCCGATCTCGCGCCCCATCAGCGCGTTGGCGGGCTGGCGCAAATCGAGCAGCTCACGCGCCGCATGGTTGATGGTGATGATGCGCAACTGCGGATCGACGGCGATCACCCCTTCATAGATGGCTTCGAGCAACGCTTTTTGCTGGCGCACCAGCAGCGCGATTTCTTTGGGTTCCAGCCAAAACATCTGGCGCTTGAGGTTTTTCGACAGCAGCCAGGAGAAAATAAACAGCGCCGCCAACAGCAGAATAATTGAGCCGACAATTTGCGTCAGGGTTCTGGCATTTAAATTGTCGATATGCGATTTCAGATAACCCACCGAAACAATGCCGATGACCTGATTATGTTCATCCATAATCGGCGCTTTGCTGCGTAATGACACGCCGATGCCGCCTTTGCGAATGGAAATAATGCTTTTCCCTTCGAGCACCTCTTTATTATCGCCGCCAACCATCGGCGAGCCGAGACGCACGTCGTATTCGGAATGGTAAAGGTGCCTGGCCTGATTATCGCCAATGACAATATAGCTGGCGTCGCTGCTGGCGCGGATCTTTTTCATCAGTGCGGCGATCTGGCCGGCGTCGTTTTTTTCCACGGCGGCGGCCAGCGACGGGATCAGGGCTATCTCCCGCGCCTGTACCTGAGCCCGGGCGCCGAGATCGCGGTGCAGCTGGGCATCCAGTTGGTAGTAGGCGTAAGCGCCGATAAGGGCCAGCAACACGCAGGAGAAGGCGACCAGGCACAGAAACAGCTTGATTTGGAATGAGAGTTTTATGCGCATCGCCTGAGCTTCACCTGAAGAAATCCTGAGGGGTTACCCTACCATGAGAAGGGGTTGGTGTAATATTGCGCCGGATCAAGTTGTGATCGCAGCCACGGCTTTATATTTATTGGGCGCGTTTATTCAGCGGCTGCGAAAAAATTGATAAGCTTTAAAATAAAAATGCTATTAACACCATTAACACCACGATGTATTTCACATAATTACCATTAACACCATAGAAACCATAACAACCATTAAAAACCCTGTTTAACTTTGAACAAAATCACAGCAGTTTATCCGTGCATTTATCTATGATGGCTGAACAAACTAATAAGAGGCCAGATTATGAGCACAACAGATGATTCTTACCTCGTCGCCAAAGACAAAACCGCCGATATTCCCCTGCGGGAAAAATGGTGGCATATATTGGACAATTATAAAGTAGGGATTATTCCGTTACCGTTCTTTATTCTGGCCGGCATACTTATTTTACTCGATTGCATCGAGGGGAAATTACCCAGCGACATCGTGGTGATGGTCGCCACGCTGGCGTTCTTTGGTTTTGCCTGCGGCGAGTTCGGCAAACGCCTGCCGCTGATCGGCAAAATGGGGGCGGCGGCGATCTGCGCTACCTTTATCCCTTCCGCGTTGGTGCATTACGGCCTGCTGCCGGACGTGGTGGTGGAATCCACCACCAAGTTCTATAAATCGACCAACATTCTTTATCTGTACATCTGCTGCATTATCGTCGGCAGCATCATGAGCATGAACCGCCAGGTGCTGATCCAGGGCTTCCTGCGCATCTTCGTGCCCATGCTGTGCGGCGAGATCGTCGGCATGATTGCGGGCATGGCGGTTGGCATGGCGCTGGGGCTGGAACCCTTCCAGATCTTCTTCTTCCTGATCCTGCCGATCATGGCCGGCGGCGTAGGGGAAGGGGCGATACCGCTGTCGATGGGCTATGCGGCGATTTTGCACATGGAGCAAGGCGTAGCGCTGGGGCGCATCCTGCCGATCGTGATGCTTGGCAGCCTGACCGCCATCGTGATCGCCGGCCTGCTTAACCAACTGGGTAAACGCTACCCGCACCTGACCGGTGAAGGCAGCCTGATGCCGAGCAAACAAGGCGACAGCGATATGGCCGCGGTGGATAAAATCAGCGGCAAGGTGGACGTCAGCACCATCGCCTGCGGCGCGCTGCTGGCCATTCTGCTGTATATGGTGGGCATGCTGCTGCACCGCATGATTGGTCTGCCTGCGCCGGTGGGCATGCTGTTCGCCGCCGTGGCGGTGAAGCTGGCGCACGGGGTTTCTCCGCGCATCCAGGAAGGCTCTCAGGTGGTGTACAAGTTCTTCCGCACCGCGGTGACTTACCCGATTCTGTTCGCCGTCGGCGTGGCCATTACCCCGTGGCAGGAGCTGGTGGATGCCTTCACCATCCAGAACCTGATCGTGATCGTTACCACCGTCAGCGCGCTGGTGGCGACCGGCTTCTTCGTCGGCAAGAAAATCGGCATGCACCCGATCGATGTGGCTATCGTCTCTTGCTGCCAGAGCGGGCAGGGCGGTACCGGCGACGTGGCTATTCTGACCGCCGGCAACCGCATGTCGCTGATGCCGTTCGCTCAAATCGCCACCCGCATCGGCGGCGCGATCAACGTCTCGCTTTCGCTGCTGGTGCTGGCCAAGTTCTTCGTCTAACCCGCGTTACCCGCATAACTCCTATAAATCCTTAGCGTTACTTTGCCTTTCCCCGCCCCCGCGGGGATTTTTTTGCCCGCGCTGCGGTCAGGCGGCGCGGGCGGGTTATGCTGGTCAGGCTGCCTGTTTGGCCGCAGCATCGTACCAGGCGAAGTAACGCTCCACGCCCCGGCGGCCGGATTCGATCAGCGCGCGCTTTTTGGCTGCGCTAATGCCGAACTCCAGCGTGCTGACGTCCAGCGTGTCGACATAGACGGTGCGCTTCCAGTCATCGCTGTCCAGATGCACTTTAGTCTGAATATCCAACATGACGTTGACCAGCGCCATGGAGAAGTCGAACAGGCTGTTGATCGGGGTTTTAGCGGCAGGCTGGCCGGCCGCCTGGGCGATTTCGCTGGCGGAGTCCAGCCGGATGCCCAGGGTGCGGGTGTTGATCCGCTGGCTGGCGGTGTCGATGTAAGGCGGGGTGGCGGAGAAGTCATAGTCAAACAGCCGCACCGGGTAGTTATCGATCATGCCGCCGTCGATGCACAGCTCGCCCAGATCGTTATTCTTCGCCACAAAGGCGAAGGGGAACGACATCGAGATGCGCAGACCGTCCGCCACCTTCATGCGCGGCGTGGTTTGGTGGGAATATACCTCGCGCAGCCCGCTGTTGAGGTTAGCGCCGATAAAATAGAGGGATTTGAAGCCTTTTTTCGTCTTCATTGCCTCAAACTTTTCAAAGGTGATATCCGGATTGCCGGTATATTTTTTGATGATGTCGCGCGACCAGGAATAAAAATAATCGCCGGGGGCGATGCCGTAGTGATTAAACAGGCGATAGGCATCGTGCAGGGAACCCAAAAAGCCGCCGTTATAATCGAGGAACTTTTTAAAATCCATTTCCGAGAGGATTTTGGTCACCTCGGCGGAGCTGCAGCCCAGCCCCACCAGCAGCGCGGCGATGGCGCCTGCGGATGCGCCGGAGGCCTGTTTGATCTGCGGCATAATGCCTTTGGCTTCCAGCAGCTCCAGAACGCCGCCATAGGCAATGCCTTTTACGCCGCCGCCTTCAAATACCAGATTTTCGAATGGATAGTTCATGGTGTTTCCTTACTCGTTGTTTAGTGGAGTAAGAAAAGTAACGGATTAAAAACCTGTTCAATATTGATTGGGGTTGTGTGATTCCGCAGACAAAACTATTCAACATAAATATATTTTTTATATTTATATAATTTAAATGTATTCATTAAGCAGGCGCATTGTCGAATTTGCGCTAATACTTAGCGCTGTCTAATTAATTGAAGGAGTCGTCATGTTCTGGAAACGCTATCTGCTGGGGGCCGCATTGGCCATTATGGCGCTGCAGGCGACCGCCACCGCGCCGCAGGTGAAAACCCCAACCCCGGGTTTTTACCGCATCATGCTGGGCAATTATGAAGTCACCGCGTTGTCCGACGGCGTGCTCCGCCTGCCGGCGGACAAGCTGTTGTTGAACAGCACGCCGCAGCAGATTGACGCCGGGCTGGCTGAGCATCATCAAAGTCTGCCGGTAGTCACCTCGGTCAATGCCTATCTGATCAACACCGGCGGCAAGCTGATCATGATCGACGCCGGCGCCGGAGCGCTGCTGGGCGATAGCCTGGGCAAACTGGCGGCCAACATCAAAGCCGCCGGCTACCGGCCGGAACAGGTGGATGAAATTTACCTGACCCACATGCATCCGGATCACCTGGGCGGCCTGACGCAAAATGGCCGGGCGCTATTCCCTAACGCGCTGGTGCGCGCTTCGCAGCAGGATGCCGACTACTGGCTGAGCGAGAGCAAAATGAAACAGGCGAAAACGGAGGATAAGGCTAATTTTGAACGCGCCATTGCGGCGATCAAACCCTATCAGGCCGCCGGCCATTTCAAGCCTTTCGCCAATGACGGTGAGCTGTCGCCGGGCATTACCGCCTTTGCGGCCCACGGCCATACGCCGGGTCACAGCATTTATCGCGTGGAAAGCCAGGGTAAGAAACTGCTGTTGCTGGGGGACCTGATTCACGTGGCGGCGGTGCAGCTCGCCCATCCGCAGGTGGCGATACGCTTCGACAGCGACGCCAGGGCCGCCGTGGCGCAACGGCTGCGGGTGTTCGGCGACAGCGCCCGGCAGGGCGAGCTGGTGGGGGCAGCGCACCTGTCGTTCCCGGGGCTGGGTTACCTGAACCGGCAAGGTGAGGGCTATGAGTGGGTGCCGCTGAACTACGGTGAGCTATAAGGCAGCAGGCCGCCCAATGGGCGGCTTTTTACTGATTGCGGGCGGCGAAGATTTTGCTGAACCAGTCGATAAAGATCCGCACCCGCGCTGACAGCTGGCGGCTGTGGGGATACAGCAGCGACACCGGCATTGGCGTCGAGGGGAACTGCGGCAGCAGCGGCACCAGCTTGCCGGCGGCCAGATCGTCATGCAGGTGGTAATGCGGCACCTGAATGATCCCCAACCCCATGCGCGCGGCGGCGACCAGGCTCTCGGCGGCGCTGACCGAAACCGTGGCGGGCAGCGCCAACGTTAACGGCTGGCCGTTGACGTTGAACTCCAGCGGCACCAGCGCGCCGGTGGCGGAGGAGCGAAAGCCCACCATGCGGTGGCCCTGCAGATCTTCCAGACTGTGCGGCGTGCCGAAGCGCTGCAGGTAAGCGGGGGCCGCGCAGGTGATCTCTTCCAGTTCGCCCAACCGCCGCGCCACCATATCGCTGTCGCGCAGCTTGCCGACGCGCACCACGCAGTCGATGCCTTCCCGCAGCGCATCCACCAGCCTATCGCCCTCGCTCATGTACAGCTCGATATCCGGATACTGCGCCAGAAAATCGGGCAGCGCCGGCAGCAAAAAATGGCGAGCCAGCGTGCCGTGCACCTCGACGCGCAGCAGGCCGCGCGGCCTGGCGCCGGCAAACGCCATTTCAGCGTCTTCGATATCCGCCAGAATGGCCAGGCAGCGCTGGTAGTAGGCCTCGCCGTCCAGCGTCGGGCTGACGTGGCGGGTGGTGCGCTGCAGCAACCGGACGCCCAGCCGCGCCTCGAGCTGCTTGATGGCGTCGGTGACGGTCGAGCGTGGCAGGCTCAGATCCTGCGCCGCCTGGGTGAAACTGCGCTGTTCCACCACGCGGGTGAACAGACGCATGGCATCGATTCTGTCCATGGCTATTGTTCGTTAATTTCGGATAGTGATAACGAAGAATAGGGGATTATTCGCCATGGCGAAAGGTGCATGATGGCAACACACTTAACCGAGAGGACACCAACATGAACCACGCCACTCAACGCGTCGCTATCGTCACCGGCGCATCGCGCGGCATCGGCGCCGCCATCGCCGAGCGCCTGGCCGCCGACGGTTTCACCGTGATTATCAACTATGCCGGCAATCAGGCGCTGGCCGATGAGCTGGTGCGCAAGATTGAACAACGCGGCGGCCGTGCGCTGAGCGCCAGGGCGGACATCAGCGATGCCGCCGCCGTCGCTCAGCTGTTTGAGCGCGCCGAGCAGGCGTTCGGCGGCGTCGACGTGTTGGTCAACAACGCCGGCGTGATCGCCCTGGCGCCGGTGGCGGAGATGAGCGACGCCGATGCCGATCGCCTGATCGACATTAACCTGAAGGGCAGTTTCAACACCCTGCGTGAGGCGGCGAAGCGCCTGCGCGACCATGGCCGCATCATTAACTTCTCTTCCAGCGTGGTGGGGTTGCTGCAGCCGGGCTACGGCATGTACGCCGCCAGCAAGGCGGCGGTGGAGGCGCTGACCAGCGTGTTGGCGAAAGAGCTGCGCGGGCGCAATATCACGGTAAACGCCATCGCACCGGGGCCGACCGCCACCAGCCTGTTCCTCGACGGCAAAACCCCGGAGCTTATCGAACGCCTGGCGAAGATGGCGCCGCTGGAACGGCTGGGTGAGCCCGCAGATATCGCCGCGGCGGTGTCGTTCCTGGCCGGTGCGGACGGCGGCTGGATCAACGGGCAAACCCTGCGCGCCAACGGCGGCATCGTCTGATCCGCATTCGCCGCAGGATCGGGTATTCTGTGGCGAATAATGCAATGCGGGAGCGTTTTATGGCGGGTGACGGTAAACCAGAAGGGGACGGTGTGGCCTCACCCTGCGTCAACCTCTGCCGGATCGATGGCGAAAATCCGTGGTGCCGGGGCTGCCTGCGCACGCTGGATGAGATCGCCGCCTGGCCAGGCGCAAGCGACGAAGAAAAGCGCGCGATTTGGCGACGCATTCGGCAGCGGGCGGAGCAGGGTGATAACAGAATATTGTAGAGCGCGGCGAGCCGCGCTCCTGATGATTGGCTAAATCACGGAGGTGAACCAATCAGCCTCGATGCCTCCCTCAGAAGTCCCAGTCTTCATCCTCGGTATTGACCGCTTTGCCAATCACGTAAGACGAGCCGGAGCCGGAGAAGAAGTCGTGGTTCTCGTCGGCGTTCGGCGACAGCGCCGACAGGATCGCCGGGTTGACCTGCGCCATCGCCGGCGGGAACAGCGCCTCATAGCCCAGGTTCATCAGCGCCTTGTTGGCGTTGTAGTGCAGGAAGGTTTTCACGTCTTCGGTCCAGCCCACGCCGTCGTACAGCTCTTCGGTGTAGCGCACCTCGTTGTCGTACAGATCCTGCAGCAGGTCGAAGGCGAAGTTTTTCACCTGTTGGCGACGCGCGGCGTCCACCTTCTCCAGCCCTTTCTGGAACTTATAGCCGATGTAATAGCCGTGCACCGCCTCGTCGCGAATGATCAGGCGGATCAGATCGGCGGTGTTGGTCAGCTTGGCGCGGCTCGACCAGTACATCGGCAGATAAAAGCCCGAGTAGAACAGGAAAGACTCCAGGAATACGCTGGCCACCTTCTTCAGCAGCGGATCGTCACCGCGGTAGTGGGCCAGGATGATGCTGGCCTTTTTCTGCAGCGCACGGTTTTCCTCGCTCCAGCGGTAGGCGTCGTCCACGTCCGGCGTTTGGCACAGCGTGGAGAAGATAGAGCTGTAGGAACGGGCGTGCACCGCTTCCATAAAGCCGATGTTGGAGTACACCGCTTCTTCGTGCGGCGTCAGCGCATCGGCGATCAGCGCCGGCGCGCCCAGGGTGTTCTGGATGGTGTCCAGCAGCGTCAGCCCGGTGAATACGCGGATGGTCAGCTGTTGTTCCTTCGGCGTCAGCGTGGCCCAGGAGGGGATATCGTTCGACAGCGGCACCTTCTCCGGCAGCCAGAAGTTGGAGGTCAGGCGGTTCCATACCTCCAGATCCTTGTCGTCTTCGATAATATTCCAGTTGATGGCGCGCACCAGCGGCGCCGATTTAATCATGGTCATAAGTTGCCTCACAGCGCGCAGGACACGCAGCCCTGCACCTCGGTGCCTTCCAGCGCCATCTGGCGCAGGCGGATGTAGTAAATGGTCTTGATGCCCTTGCGCCAGGCGTAGATCTGCGCGCGGTTGATATCGCGGGTGGTGGCGGTGTCGCGGAAAAACAGCGTCAGCGACAGCCCCTGATCGACGTGTTGGCTGGCGGCGGCATAGGTGTCGATGATCTTTTCCGGCCCGATGTCGTAGGCATCCTGGTAATACTCCAGGTTGTCGTTGGTCATGTAGGGCGCGGGGTAATACACCCGGCCAATCTTGCCCTCCTTGCGGATCTCGATGCGCGAAACGATCGGATGAATGCTGGAGGTGGAGTTGTTGATGTAGGAAATCGAACCGGTCGGCGGCACCGCCTGCAGGTTCTGATTGTACAGGCCGTGCATCATCACCGACTGGCGCAGCGCCAGCCACGATTCGCGGCCCGGAATGGCGATATTGGCGGCGGCGAACAGCTCGCGCACCCGTGCGGTCTGCGGCTGCCACTCCCGCTCGGTGTACTTGCTGAAGTATTCGCCGCTGGCGTAGCGGGAATCTTCGAAGCCGCCAAAGCTGGCGCCTCGCTCGATCGCCAGCTGATTGGACGCGCGCAGTGCGTGGTAGGCCAGGGTATAGAAATAGATATTGGTAAAGTCGATGCCTTCTTCCGAGCCGTAGAAGATACGTTCGCGCGCCAGGTAGCCGTGCAGGTTCATTTGCCCCAGGCCGATGGCGTGCGAGCTGCGGTTGCCTTCGGCGATCGAGGGCACCGAGCGGATGTCGCTCATGTCGGCCACCGCGGTCAGTGCGCGGATTGCGGTCTCCACCGCCTTGCCGAAGTCTGGCGCATCCATGGTTTTGGCGATGTTCAGCGAACCGAGGTTGCAGGAGATATCCTTGCCGATGCGATCGTAACTGAGATCTTCATGGTAGGTGCTGGCGCGGTTGACCTGCAGGATCTCCGAACACAGATTGCTCATGTTGATGCGCCCGGCGATCGGGTTTTCGCGGTTGACCGTATCTTCGAACATCATGTACGGGTAGCCGGACTCGAACTGGATCTCCGCCAGCACCTGGAAGAACTCGCGGGCGTTGATGCGCGATTTGCGGATGCGTTTGTCGTCCACCATCTCGCGGTATTTTTCGCTGATGCTTACCTCCGAGAAGGGCACGCCGTAAACCTGTTCCACGTCGTAAGGCGAGAACAGATACATCTCTTCGTTGTTTTTCGCCAGCTCAAAGGTGATGTCCGGGATCACCACCCCCAGCGACAGCGTCTTGATGCGGATTTTCTCGTCGGCGTTTTCGCGCTTGGTGTCGAGGAAGCGCAGAATGTCCGGGTGATGGGCGTTGAGATACACCGCGCCGGCGCCCTGGCGCGCACCCAACTGGTTGGCGTAGGAGAAAGCGTCCTCAAGCATTTTCATGATCGGAATGACCCCGGAGGACTGATTCTCGATGCGCTTGATAGGTGCGCCCACTTCGCGGATGTTGGTCAACAGGAAGGCCACGCCGCCGCCGCGTTTCGACAGCTGCAGCGCGGAGTTCACCGCCCGGCCGATCGATTCCATATTGTCTTCGATGCGCAGCAGGAAGCAGGACACCAGCTCGCCGCGCTGCTGCTTGCCGCTGTTGAGGAAGGTCGGCGTCGCCGGCTGGAAACGGCCGGAAATCATCTCTTCCACCAGATCCTGCGCAAGCCGGGTATCGCCCGCCGCCAAGGTCAGCGCCACCATGCATACCCGATCTTCGTAACGCTCGAGATAGCGTTTGCCGTCGAAGGTTTTCAGCGTATAGCTGGTGTAATACTTAAAGGCGCCGAGGAAAGTCTCGAAGCGGAATTTTTTCGCATAGGCCTGCTGGAACAGCCGCTTGATAAAGGGGAAATCGTACTGCGCCAGCACCTGCGGCTCGTAATAGCCTTCCTCCACCAGATAACGCAGCTTTTCCTCCAGGTTGTGGAAGAACACGGTGTTCTGGTTGACGTGCTGCAGGAAGTAATGCCGCGCCGCCAGCCGATCCTTGTCGAACTGGATCCGGCCTTCGGCATCGTAAAGATTGAGCATCGCGTTGAGCGAATGGTAATCCAGCGCGCCGGCGGCGGGCCTGGTCAGTTCTGTCGTTGCCAAAATGCGGTTACTCCCTGTCGAACGTTTTCAACGTCTTGCACGGTGCCGAGCAGCTCAAAGCGGTAAAGGAAAGGCACCTGGCATTTTTTGGCGATAATGTCGCCGGCAATGCCGTAAGCTGCGCCGAAGTTGGTGTTCCCGGCGGCAATCACGCCGCGCAGGTATGAACGATTCTGTGGGTCGTTGAGAAAGCGGATCACCTGGATCGGCACGGCTCCCACGGCGCTGCCGCCGCCGTAACTGGGCACGATCAATATGTAGGGGCGTTCCATCAGCAGCTTGCTGCGGGCGCCGGCGATCGGAATGCGGATCGCCGGCAATCCCAGTTTTTCAACGAACCTGTGGGTGTTCTCCGAACTGCTGGAGAAGTAAACCAGCGGATTCATGGCCGGCCTCAGGAGGCGAGGGCCAGAGCGCCGATCTTGTCCGGCCGGAAGCCGGACCAATGGTCGTCACCGGCGACGATCACCGGAACCTGCTGATAACCTAATGATTTAACGTGATTCAGCGCCTGCTGATCCTGGGTGAGGTCGATCACCTGATAGTCGATCCCTTGTTTATCAAATGCGCGGTAGGTGGCGTTGCACTGGACACAGTCCGGTTTGCTGTAAATAATAATGCTCATGATTCGCATTTACCTTTTAGGCTGAAGGAAAGGCGGACAGGTCAGATAACGGAGCATCTTTCGGCGTTTCTGACGGCGTTATCAGCCGAACGACAATCCCTGCGGCTGATGGATTTAATACTATATGTGGATATTTTATTTATCAACCACGCTATATATGGTGTTTTGGCGATATTTGCGCGCAGGCCGCGGCAGGGCTGGGAAAGCGGAGAGAAAATTTTTTTGCGGGTGGGTTTCGTTAGAATAGCCCCCCTCCCAGGCAGAGAGGGGGAGGCGCGGCGCCTTATTGGCGCATGGCGATCGCCAGCCGGTTAAAGGCGTTCATGATGCTGATGGCGAAGGTCAGATCGGCGATTTCCACGTCGCTGAAATGGGCCTTCAATGCGTCGAATGCGCTGTCTGGCGCGCCGGTGGCGGCGATCAGCGTGACCGACTCCGCCCATTCCAACGCGGCGCGCTCGCGCTCGCTGAACTCATGGCTGACGCGCCAGCCCGCCAGCGTATCCAGCTTGGCGTTGCTGAAGCCGCTTTCGCGCAGGGCTTTGCCGTGCATGTCCAGGCAGTAGGCGCACCCGTTGATCTGCGAAACGCGCATAAACATCAGCTCGATGGTCGCCTTGTCCAGCGCCCCTTTTTCCAGTCCCATTAACGCGCTCACCATGCCTTTGTACGGTGCGGGAGCGAGCTCGGCGTATTGCAAACGTTGCTTAATCATGGTCAACCTCAATCAATGAATAACGAAATCATGGAGGCTACTTTAGCGGCGATATGGTCTATGCTATAGGGCCATAAAATGATTATTTAACCAGGCCATGATGCGTCGGTTTCTCACCTCTTTGCGGCTGGACAGCCGGCTCGCCGAGCCGCTGTATCGGCAAATTTATCAGCGGATTAAAGACGCCATCGCGCAAGGGACGTTGACGGCGGGCAGCCGGCTGCCGTCGGTGCGCGGGTTGGCCAGCGATCTGGGCGTGGCGCGCGCTACGGTGGAAAGCGCCTATGCGCAGCTGATCGCCGAAGGTTTTTTACAAAGCCGCGGGCAGGCGGGCACCTATGTGTCGCCGCAGCTGCGCAACTTGCCGCGGGGCAAAGCGCCGGCGGTGGAACCGCTGCCGACGGTGGCCGCCGATCCGCTGCACCCGCAGGGCATGGTGCAGCCGTTTCAGCTTGGCCTGCCGGCGCTGGACGCTTTCCCGCGCGCGCTGTGGCAGCGCATCGTCGCCCGCCAGCTGCGTGGCGCCACTATGGCTTCGCTGGCGCTGCCGCCGGCTAACGGCCAGCCCGAACTGCGCGAAGCGATCGCCAACTATCTGCATTTGTCGCGCGGCATTGATTGCCGGCCGGAGCAGATTTTTATCTGCGCCGGTTATCCGGCGCTGCTGGATTTAATTGCCGACACCCTGTTACAGGCGGGCGATGAGGTGTGGCTGGAAGATCCCGGCTACCCGGTGACGCTGCCGCTGCTGCGCGCCGCCGGAATGCGGCCGGTACCGGTGCCGGTCGACGAACAGGGGATGAACGTCGCCGCCGGCATCGCCACGGCGCCGCAGGCGCGGCTGGCGGTGGTGACGCCGACCCACCAAAGCCCATTGGGGGTATCGCTGAGCCTGGCGCGGCGCATGGCGTTGCTGGATTGGGCGCAGCAGCGCTCGGCGTGGATCCTCGAAGACGATTACGACAGCGAGTTCCGTTACCACGGGCGGCCGCTGCCGCCGCTGAAAAGCCTCGATCGCCAGGGGCGAGCGCTGTACGCCGGCACCTTCAGCAAAACCTTGTTCCCGGCGTTGCGCATGGCTTATCTGGTGGTACCCGCCGGGCTGACGGCGGCGTTTGCCCACAGCAGCCGGCTGCGCGGCTGCGGCTGTTCGCCGCTGCTGCAAGCCGGCGTGGCGGATTTTATCAATCAGGGGCATTTTTACCGCCATCTCAAGCGCATGCGGCCGCTGTATCGTGAACGGCGAGAGTGGCTGGCGCAGGCGCTTGAGCGGCAATTGGGCGATCGGCTGGCGGTGACGCCACAGCCCGGCGGCATTCAACTGTTGGTTCGTCTGCAGGACGAAGAGCAGGATGCGCAGCTGGCGGCGCAGGCCTGGCAGCGGGGGCTGGCGGTGCAGGCGTTGTCGGAATGGCGGATAGCCCATGCGGCGGGAAAGGGGCTGCTGTTGGGGTTCGCCAATTTTAACCGGCGCGAAGATGCGGAACGGGCGGTAACGCGCTTGGCCGCGCTGTTCGCCGCCGTAAATTAAACGGCCCGCGGTTTCCCACGGGCCAGACGCGCATCTGTTTTATCTTTATGACTGCAAGGGGTGTTAACGCCGGGCCAGCAGCACGCCGAGCACGATGCCGACGGCGGCACCGATCCCTACGCCCTGCCAAGGTTTGTCGCGCACATAGCTGTCGGCATGTTCGACGGCGTCGCGTGCGTGCTGTGTCAGACTGTTCGAACCGTTAAAGCGCGCTCTGGCGTCACGCAGTACGCCTTTCGCTTTGTTGTGCAGCTCTTTCAGCTCCTCTTTGGTCTTGTCGCCGGACTCGCGCAGCACTTCATCCAGCGTATCGGCCAACAAAGTGACGTCCTGATCGATATCGCGTTCTGCTTTTTCTGTTTTCTTAAACATTCGGCTCTCCGTTTCGACACATGTCTATTAAGCATAGACCATTCTGCAAACTGTGCTACCGATCACGGAAAAACCAGCACGTTGGGTGACATTTCCCGGCGCAACGTGCTTTGTACATTTGGTTACTCGGCGAAACCAATCACTCACGGAAGGCGGCCATCGATTCCTCTATTCTCTGTTCAACGGCTCCAACGGGGCTAATCGAAACAACACTCTGAGGAATTAAAGATGAAAAAAGTATTAGCGCTGATCGTTGCCGCCACTATGGGTCTGTCTTCCGTTGCTTTCGCTGCCGATACCGCAGCTTCTGCACCGGCAACCACCACTGCACCGGCTGCGACCACCACCACTGCTGCGCCAGCTGCTGCTGAGAAGGCTCCTGCTAAAGCCACTCACCATAAGAAAGCGCACAAAAAAGCAACCAAAAAAGCCCCAGCTCAGAAAGCCCAGGCTGCTAAAAAGCACCACAAAAAAGCGCCAGTGCAGAAAGCTCAGGCCGCTAAAAAGCACCACAAAAAAGCGCCAGTGCAGAAAGCTCAGGCCGCTAAAAAACACCACAAAAAAGCCGCTAAAAAAGCTTAATTGAGTTAAGCGTGCGGAGCCTGCCTGCTCCGCATGATCTAGCCAGTATTCAGACACCCGGTCCGCCGGGTGTCTTCTTTTGAGGCTACGTCATGATGATCAATCGCTATCTGTTCGAAGTGATTTTCAGCGCCGTTACCCTGTGCGGGCTGATCGTCGGCTGGGCGCTGTTTTTGGCCGGCAGCTTCCTGTGATTATTGTGCGACGGCGGTTTCATGCAGATGCCGCCAGCCCAGGCCGCTCTGCGTCTGCTCGAACACTGCGGTGGAATGGCGCAGCGTCGCCGCCTGCCCCGGCAGGGTTTGCCTCTCTTGATAACTGACCACGGCACCCGTCGGCCATTCGGCCACCAGCAGCATCTCTTCTATCGCAATAGTCAGCCCCGGTTTGGCCGCGCGATGCGCACGGAAAAACGCGCTCAGCGCGCTGAAATCCAGCTTGCCGCCGTTCAACGCGATCATGGTGAAGGCCGGGTCGAAGCGGGCCAGCAGCGCCTGTTCATCTCCCTGGCCTTTTTCCAGCCAGTTTTCAATGGCGACATGAGCGTCGACAACCTCGGTAAAGTAGCGGTTCATAACGATTCCTGTTGAGCTTTAAGATGGCGCACGATGGCGCGATTGGCGATACGCAGGCACAGCAGCATCGGCAGCAGCGTGCTGGCGGCGGCGAAGTAAAAACAATATTGGTAGGCAATGGCCGGCGGCAGCCAGTGCAGCAACAGATTCAACAGTAGGCTGAGCAGTGCCACGCCCAGACAGAAACTTAACTGACGGTTGATGTTCCACAGGGCGCTGGCGTCCGCCAGCTGCGCGTCGGGGACGCGCAAAAAGGCGCTGCTTTGCGCCGTGCTGCTGCACAGGCTGCCGCCCAGCCCCATCAGCGCGAAGGCGGCCACCTGCAGTGCCTGTTGATCGGCCGCGGTGATTTGCGCCAGCGCCAGCATACCCAGCCCTTGCAACAGGCAACCCGCCAGCAGCAGCGGGCGCGGGCCGAGGCGGTTAAAGGTTTTGCCGGTCAGGGTGATGGCGAGAAACGACGCCAGCGACCAGGGCAACATCAGGGCGCCAACCTGGGCGGCATGCATGCCGAGCTGGTTTTGCAGGTACAGCATCGCCACCAGGCTGACGCCGATAAACAACCCGGGAATGCACTGATAAATCATCATGGCGCTGCGCAGCAGCGGATCGCCCACCAGGCGCAGGTTCAGCAGCGGCTGCGGGGTGCGCAGGCTGTGCCGCAGATAATAGCCGAACGTCAGCGCGCCGATAGCCAGCAACAAGGCACCGGATCCCTGATGGCCGGATTCGCTCAGCCGGGTCAGGCCGAGCAGCAGCAGCGTCAGGGCCAGGCAGGCGCTGAACAGCCCCTTGCCGTCGAGCGGTTGGCGTTCTGCGCCCGGCGCCTCAACGCGCAGCCACAGCGCCGCCAGCAACAGCGCCAGCGCCGCCAGCGGCAGGTTGGCGAAGAACACCCAGCGCCAGTCCAGCCGATCGACAATCCAGCCGCCGAGCGCCGGCGACAGCGCCGGCGCCAGCAGGCCGACCAGCATAATGGCGGCCGAGAGCCCGGCGCGCTCATGGCTGCGGAACAGCTGATAGGTCAGCGTCTGGCCGATAGGGATCAGCAAGCCGCCGCCCATCCCCTGCAACACCCGCCAGCCAATCAGCTCACCGATGGAGCCGGCGTTGCCCGCCGCCGCGGTGGCCAGTATAAACAGCGTCAGCGACAGCAGGAACACCCGCCGCCCGCCGATGCGCTGCGCCAGCCAGGCGCTGAGCGGGATAACCAGCGTCAGGCCGAGGATATAGCCGTTGCTGAGCCAGGCCAGCTGGCTCACCGACGCCTGCATGGCGTGGCCAATGGCCGGATAGGCCACGTTGGCGATAAACATGTTGATCAGATCGACAAAAAATCCGAGCAGATAGACGATTGCCACTTTGCTGCGATAAGACATGAAGCCTCCGGTTGAAGGCGTGCAGTGTAGCGGCGGAAAAAGTGCGGATAAATCGGCCGCCGGCGATTACACTGTCAAAATAATTTTGACAATCAGGGCGAGTGATATGCTGAATCTGCAGCGTCTGGCGATCTTTGTGGCGGTGGTGGACGCCGGGAGCTTCACTGCGGCGGCGGTGACGCTGGGGCAAACCAAGGCGGTGGTGAGCTTCAACGTCAAACAGCTGGAGAACGAGTTAGGGGTGTCATTGCTGGCGCGCAGCACCCGGCGGTTGTCGCTGACCGACGCCGGCGCGCGTTTTTACCAGCGCTGCCTGCAGCTGCTGCAGGAGGCGGAAAATGTCTTGGACGACGTGCGACGCGATCACCAGGGCTTGAGCGGCGTGCTGCGCATCACCAGCACGCCCGAATATGGCGCCCGGGTGGTGGTGCCGGCGCTGGCGGCATTTTCTCAGCTGCACCCGCGCCTGCGCATTCAGCACGTTTCTTCCTCTTATCATGCCGATTTGATCGCGGAGCGTTTCGACGTCGCCATTCGTTTGGGGCAGTTGGCGGATTCCAGCCATCGGGCGGCGCTGCTCGACAGTTTCGATATTTTTCCGGTGGCTTCGCCGGCGTATCTGGCCCGACGGCCGATCGATTCTTTGCCGCAGCTGGCGCTGGCGCAATGGATCGCCCACAGCCGCCTCAGTTCGCCGCTCACCTGGCAGGTGATTACCCCGCAGCGGCAGGCGGTACTGTTCAAGGCGGAGGAGGCCGCCATGCTGACGGGCGACAGCGCGGCGGCGCTGCTGGCGTTTGCCCTGCACGGCGCCGGCGTGGCGCTGCTGCCGGAATGGCTGGTGCGGGCGGAGATCGCCGCAGGCAAGCTGTGTCGGCTGCTGCCGGATCACCAGTTTCCCGCGCAAAGCATTTACGCGCTGTATCCAAATACCCGCCACGTAGCGGAAAAGGTGCGGGCGTTTATTGATTTTCTGCGCGAGCGGGCTGCCAGGGGCGAATAAGCGCCAACATGAGCGCCACCGTTTATCAGCCTGCGGGCATGAATGTTTCGCAATATGTGAATCAGCTGCGCATTCGGCAGGCGGCAGACGCTTAATTAAATAATAATTCGTTATAACTCTCACATTTATCATCGGATCTCATCGGGGTATGCTGAACGCTGTTGCCTACCCCGTTCGATGCGAGCCACCTTCGATGACCGCAATCAGTTCCAAAGAAAACAATCTCCAGCTAAATAAACGCATCTTATCCGTCGTGATGTTCACCTTCGTTTGCTACCTGACTATCGGCCTGCCGCTGGCGGTGTTGCCGGGGTTTGTGCATAACCATCTGGGCTATAACTCGGTGCTGGCCGGGCTGATCATCAGCGCGCAGTATTTCGCCACGCTGTTCAGCCGCCCGCATGCCGGGCGCTATGCCGATCAGCTCGGGCCGAAGAAGGTGGTGCTGTTCGGCCTGGCCTGCTGTGGCGCCAGCGGCCTGTTCTATGCGCTGGCGTTTTGGCTGGATGCGGCGCCCTTGCTGAGCCTGATCCTGCTGTGCATCGGCCGGGTGTTTCTCGGCGTCGGCGAAAGCTTCGCCAGCACCGGCTCCACGCTGTGGGGCATCGGGCTGGTGGGGCCGATGCACACCGCGCGGGTGATCTCGTGGAACGGCGTGGCCACCTACGGCGCGATGGCGGCGGGGGCGCCGCTTGGGGTGTATCTGAACCAGCATTGGGGCCTGGCCGGGGTAGCGGCGCTGATCGTGCTGGCGGTGGCGCTGTCGCTGCTGCTGGCCGGCGGCAAGCCGAACGTGTCTATCTCCGCCGGCCAGCGCATCGCCTTCAGCGCGGTGTTCGGCCGCATCTGGGCCTATGGCCTGGGGCTGGCGTTGGGCACCGTCGGCTTCGGCGTGATCGCCACGTTCATCACGCTTTACTACGCCGATAAAGGCTGGAGCGGGGCGGCGTTTTCACTGACGCTGTTCAGCTGTGCGTTCGTCGGCATACGTTTGATTTTCAGCAACACCATCAACCGCCACGGCGGGTTGAAGGTGACGCTGGCATCATTTCTGGTGGAGATCCTCGGGCTGTTGCTGATTTGGCAGGCCGGCGATCCGCTGATGGTGCAGGTTGGGGCGTTGCTGGCGGGGGCCGGCTTCTCGCTGGTGTTCCCGGCGCTCGGCGTGGAGGCAGTGAAACAGGTGCCGCAGCAGAATCAGGGCACCGCCCTCGGCACCTATTCGGCGTTTCTCGATCTGGCGTTGGGGATCACCGGGCCGTTGGCCGGCCTGTTGATGAGCCACATGGGCGTGCCGTCGATCTATCTGGCGGCGGCGTTGTTGGTGGCGCTAGGCGCATTGCTGGCCCTGCGGCTGCTGCAGCGCAGCCGGCCCTGATTCAGGATTATTCTGAAACCCGTGCGTGCATTGAGAAAATTATTGTTTCACTGAGTGATTACGGTAAGGTCGCTCAGCGGTCCAGAATGAGAGGAGGAATCGATGTATTTACGGCCGGATGAAGTGGCTAGAGTGTTGGAGAATACCGGCTTTGAACGTGATTATGTCACCGACCAGGCCTATGGTTACCGCAAGGGTGAACACTATGTATATGTGAATCGCGAGGCGCGGATGGGCAGAACCGCGTTGGTGATCCACCCGGCGTTGAAAGAGAAAAGCATGCACTTCGCTACGCCGACCTCGCCGATACGCACCAGCGAGCAGTACCTTGAATTTCCCCTGGATTTAAGCGGCGACGCCCCCAGCGCCCGCTACGGCATCCCGCACGGCTTTAGCTCGCGCGATGCGCTGTCGCGTTACCTCTACAGCATGTTCCTGTAACAGGTCCCCCGTTGCGGGGGACGTTCTCACCAACTGGCGATCGCTTCGCGGTTAAAACGCTCATTGTAAGCGCGGCGAAACTGCGCCAGCTCGAATGCGTCGATATCCAGCTCGGCAAAATAAAACAGCGCCGCTTCGGTGTGCTCGGCGTGCAGCTCCGGCGACAGCCCGGCGCGCAGCAGCATGTCGCGCCACTGGCTAATCTGCTCGTCGTCGGCCTGTTTGATAAAGGTCAGATAGATAAACAACAGGTAGGCGGCCTGATGCATCTCTTCGGTGTAGCCGTTGTTCAGCATCCGGATGAAGGTCTGGCTATGGCGGCCGCCCATTTCCTGAATCATCGATTCGATCAGCATGGGTTTCACTTTCAGCAGGTGGGCCAGTGAATCTATGGCTTTGCGGGTGTCTGAGGTCAGAATGCGATACCCAATAATAAATACAACGATCAGGGCGGCAATGATGATCCAGGTCATTTAGGCTTTATTACACTCTCAGATCGCCAGTGTTTGGCGGGAGGCGCTGCGCGGCAGCGCCCGCGATCAACGCTGCTCGCCGCTGAAATTATCGGCTGCCCGCTGCTGGTGGCGCAGATGATGGTTGAAGGTCGCCGCGTCTTTGGCCAAAGCGTCCAGATGGGCGCCGAGCATTTTGATTTGCTTCACCAGCGCGTGTTGCTCCGGCACGGAGCTGGCGGTGCTCAGCTTACGCGCCAGCTGTTCATTTTGCGCCCGCAGTGCGGCCTCACGCCGTTTGGCTTCTTCCAGAAGAGCGGCTTCACGCTGTTTGGCTTCTTCCAGCAGTTGCTGCAGGGCTTGATAGCTGTGCTGCCATTCGCGGTGCTGCTGTTCGAAGCTGGCCTGCAACTCATTCATTGCATTTTGAAACTGGATTTCCAGCTCGCGCATTTTCATGGGGTTGATCCTTTGCGGCACTCAATAATGGCTAGCAGTATAACGAAAACTGCCCAGAAGCTCACCCGTTGACGATAATTGCAGACAAAGCCCACTGACAATTCCAGACTTGCAACCGGGGAGGCGCGTCTTACAATCATGCCTATCCCGGCGATAACGGGCTTGCGGAGCGAGAGCGGCAGAGAAATGAGCAATCAGGAAAAAGACGATTTCGAGCAGGCGATGGCGGGCGTCATCCCGCTGGCGAGTGGCCGGCAGACCCTGTATCTCAAACCCGAGCAGGCGCTCGACAAAAGCGCGCGCCGTGAAGCGCAGCGGCTGCAGTTGGATAATTTTCTCAGCACCGGTTTCCTCGAGGTGATCCCCTGCGAGCAGCCGCTGGAATTCAGGGGGGAGGGCATTCAGCAAGGCGTGCTGGATAAGCTGCGCAACGGCCGTTACCCGCCACAGGCCACGCTGAACCTGCTGAAGCTGTCGGTTGAGGCCAGCCGCCAGGCACTGTTCCGCTTTATCCTGCAGGCGGAGGCGCAAAACTTGCGTTCGGTGCTGATTGTGCACGGCCGCGGGCGGCAATCTGAAAGCCACCCGAATATCGTGCGCAGCTACGTCGCCAAATGGCTGGCGCAGTTTGAGCAGGTGCAGGCGTTTTGCCGCGCTTTACCGCGCGACGGCGGTGAGGGCGCTTGCTACGTAACGCTGCGCAAGTCGGCGCAGGCGAAAGCCGACAACTTCGAGCGCCATGCCAAACGCAGCCGTTAAACACTATGCCTGAAGAAAAGCCGGCGGGGTTGCCGCCGGCTGAAGGGGATTATTTATTAAAGAATTTGTGATCCAGCGAGTAACGCCCGGCACCCGTCACCGCCAACAGCAGCAGGCCGCCGATAATGCTGATATTTTTGAAGAAGTTTATTTCGTTACCCATCATTTCCATGCCGGTCATTTTCCAGAATTGGTGGCCAATAAAGGCGGTGCCCAAAACATAGAGGGCAAAAATAATTGCGATAGGCCGGGTAAATAGGCCGACAATAAGCGCAATACCAAAAAAGAACTCAACCACCACAGCGATGATTGCCGCCAAATACGGCATGGGAGTACCGTAGCCCTCCATTGCCGTTACCGTTGCGCCAAAGTTAACCAGTTTCATCCAGCCAAAAATAATGAACAGAATCATCAGTAATATTCGGGACAGCAGAATAACGCTGTCTTTTGAGCTATCACCCATCTTGAACTCCTTAGCCACTGTCGGAATTATCTTGTGTTGCTGATTAAATATTAGAACAATTTGCGCTTTTTTCTAGCGGCGGCAGGCGGTTGCGCACCTTTTGCGGGGGCGTTCGGCGCTGCGAATGGCTATCTCCGCCGCGCTATCTATACTCAAGAACCGTCAACGGGCTTAAATATCGGGATAAGTGATATGGACCTAAAAATTCTGGCAGATGAGAAACGTTTCTATATAAACGATCCGCAGGGCAAGATGATTGCCGAAATTTCCTTTGTGCCGAGCGGCGATAAGCTGACGATTATCGACCATACCTGGGTCGACGAGGTTTTAAAGGGGCAGGGCGTAGGCAAAAAGCTGGTGGCGCTGGTGGTGGAAAAAATGCGTGCCGAGCATCGCAAGATTATCCCGCTGTGTCCGTTCGCCAAACATGAGTTCGACACCACCCCGGCCTACCAGGACATCCGCGCCTAAACGCCTCGTGGGGCGCGGCGGGGCGCCCCGATGGTTCAGCACACGCCGAAGTCGCCGTCTTCGTGGTATAACGCCACGTCGCCGGCCTGTACTTCGGCGCGCTGTTCTTTACCCAGCTCATTCCAGCTGCAAATCAGCGTTTCACCGTCGATCGCCACGATGGTCATCTTGGGGCCGCCGGTGGTGCGCTGGACAAAATCACCGATGTTAAACGTCATTTTTTTCTCCACCTCAGAATGTGTAAAGGTTAAGTATAGATAACATACGGAGATGATCGTTGGCCGAGATTCATTGCGCCGATCGGCGAATAGGGCATCAGGACTCTGGGGGAGGCGGCCTCCCCAATAGGGATGGGGTGTAGGTAACGGCTAGGCTGGCTTATGGGCGGCGAGAATAAAGATCATCGGACGTTCTTGTTCTTCGTCCAGCGCCGGGGTTGCCGCGATTTGCTGGGCGGTTGGGCCCCATTCGTTGAGATGAGAAATAACGAAACCCTGTTGCACCAGCAGGTTGATATAGCTGCCGAGCGTGCGATGCTGCTTGATTACCCCGTCCGTCAACCAGTTGGAAACCCGCTGCCCTTCCCGCTGATAGCCGTTGATTGGCCAGGACTTTTGCCCGTTTTCGTCGACCAGCCAGCCCTGCTGTTTTGGCGCGGTATAGATTGGGTGCTCGGCGGTAAAAATAAACTGCCCGCCGGCCGCCAACCCCCGATAGATTTCGGCGAACAGCCTGGCCAGATCTTCGATGTAGTGCAGGGTCAGAGAACTGTAGGCCAGCTGGTAACCTGCCGGCGGCAGCCGAAGCTGCGCCAAATCCTGGCGGCGATACTCGATGCCGCCATCCTGGGTCATGTCCCGCGCTCTGGCGAGCATCTTTTCCGACACATCCAGCCCCAGCACGCTTGCGGCGCCCTGTTCGCGCGCGCTGCGGCAAAACCAGCCGTAGCCGCAGCCGAGATCGACCACCTTTTTGCCCTGCAAATCCGGCAGGATGCGGCGAATGGCGGGCCACTCCGGTGCGCCGTCCAGCCCGTCCACCGAGCGGCTGAGCTGAGCGTAGCCGTCGAAGAAGGTTTGATTGTCGTAGATATTTTGCGTCATGGTGACTCCTCTGGCTGTTAATCTCGCAATATTATAACGAGATGTCGCTGTTGCAATGCGCGTATTGCTGCATAATTCTGCGTTGGCAACATTTATGACCGGAGTGAATATGAACATTATTTCAGTGCGGCAATCGCCCGCGCTTGCGCCGCGCGCTGTCGATTATTTCCAGCGGCAGTGGGCTTCGCCTGATAGCATGAAGGTGTATGAAGACGCCATCAATCGCAGTCTCGGTGCCGCCAACCCGCTGCCGCAGTGGTATCTGTTGATGGGCAACGATGGCATCCTCGGCTGCGCGGGGCTGATCACCAACGATTTTATCAGCCGCGGCGAACTCTACCCCTGGCTGTGCGCGCTGTATGTGGAAGAAGCGCACCGGGGGCGCGGCTATGGCGCAGGGCTGATCGAACACGTGGCGGCGGAAACCCGGCGCCTGGGCTTCCCGCAGCTGCACCTGTGCACCGATCTGGAAGGCTATTACGAGCGACGCGGGTTCGAGTTTAACGGACTGGGCTATCATCCCTGGGGCGAAGCCTCGCGGGTGTATACGCGGGGGCTATGAATCGCTTTTCGCCTGCCAATTCTGCCAGATTATTAGCCGGAGAAATATTATGCGCCCATTTCTTCGGCTTTATTTCACCTGCCATACTTGCGAGACGCTTTCAATCAAGTCACCTTTAGTATTTATCCTACCTTTAAGATTGAGTGAATAATTCACTGCGGTTATTTGTTTTGCGTGGGTGTTATATTTGTTTTTGTATACTTTAGTTATTACCAATGCATGTTGATGATGCTTTATTGGTTTTTTACGAACTTAATTGATAATTAAGCATAATTATCAAGAACGTTTGCCTGCGTGCTGGCGTGTTTTTACCGCTTTTCATTATTAACCTCTATGTTTCGTTCATTATCTTTATACATGTACTGAATTTGTCATGATATTTGGATTTGTATTTTAATTCTTGGGCTGGGGCGCTAGATTGGCGCTGTCCGTTATCCGTGTTGACGATGATGCGGATGATGCTGTGCCTTGAAGTAAATATTGACGTTATCCAACGAGAAATGCTTATCGCCTCGGCTCGAGAGTCAGGAGGTGAAAAAACTATTTATCTCATCCAGTGCTTGCGTAATGGCAAGCGGGCAGATTAATGGAATGGAAACCACATTGGGATGAAAAAGAGACTGTTGCAAACGGGCGTGCTTGGCCTGTGGGTATTTTTTTCCGGCCAACTTATTGCTGCGCCTTCGGCTGAGCTGAAGGTGTCCGGGAAAATTAAGCATTCAGGGTGCGCCGTTATCGCCAGCAATAATGGCGTTTACGACTATGGCTCCGTGCCGGGTAACGCCGCCGATGAGCAGAGGTTGCCGACACTGAAACAGGCCTGGCAGGTGCGCTGCGAGAGCGAGGCTTATCTGGCGATTATTCCGACGGATAACCGCGCAGCCAGCCGCAGCGCGCAGGATCCGCGCCGCTTCGGTCTGAGCAATACGGCGGACGGGCGGCCGGTTGGCTATTTCCTGTTGGGCTTGACCCATGCCACGGTGAATGGCGCTCCGGCGGCGCTGCGTTCGCGCGCTGCCGCATCGGCGCAGCCGGGCAGCGACGTTGCGTTGATCTCCGGTGAACGCAGCGACTGGCTGCTTGCGGATGCCACTCGCGCCGCCGGGCGCACCTATACCATGGAGATCTCGGTCACCCCCGTTCTGGCGGCCAATATTCCGGTCACGGATAAAGTAGAGCTGGACGGTTCGGTGACGCTGAATTTTGTTTTTGGGCTTTGAATAAAAACAAATAAATGCGCTATGCCAATTCATGCATTGTTTTTACGCCGGGGCGGGTAACGACAATGAATTTGAGTGAGCCAGAGGAGCTTTATCCTCATTTAATATCCCGCCATCCGGTATGGCCGGGATAAATATTAACTATGAGTATGGATATTCATTATGAAAAAAACAGTAATCTCTGCAAGCGTCATGGCGATCGCGATGATGGCGAATCATGTCTCTGCGGCATCCATGTCGCCGGAGCTGAAGGTGAAAGGGCAGATGGCGGTGCCGTCTTGCCAGGTATCTCTCACTAACAGCGGCGTTTTCGATCTGGGCAAGCTGTCGAATTCGCTGATTAACGCCACTGCGGCCAGCGCGCTGGCAAAATCGCCAAATCAGCTGGTCGTTAACTGCGAGGCCGAAACCTTTTTGAATTTCACCGTAGTCGATAACCGCGAAGGCACCGCCAGCGTGGCGGACAGCGCCAACTTTGGCCTGGGCAGCGTCAATGGCTCCGGCAAGCTCGGTTATTATAAAGTCAACATCTTCAGTGCCGCGGTCGACGGCGTGTCTTCGGCGCTGTACAGCGTCAAAAAAGGCACCACCTCGTTCTCCACCGTCAACTCGGCTTATATCGATAAAAACAACGTCACGGGTTGGGCTAAAGCGGGCAACGTGCAAAACAGCGGCAAACTGTTCGCCGCCAGACTGCAGGTTGAACCTTACCTGGCGTCCGCCAAAGACATGAACGGCCCAATCACCGACAACGTGAAACTGGATGGTTCTTCCACCTTAAGTTTTGCGTACGGCATTTAATTGCCTAAAAACAATAAATTATATGGATTGCGGCGATATAAGGATGTCGACTGATGAATAAAATTGCGTTGCGAATGATGGTGGCTTCCACGCTGTTTGCCACCGGGGCCAGCCTGGCCGCCGGCCCAAGCGCGGAAATAAAAGTGGTGGGCGAACTGATAGCGCCGACCTGTGAGGTCAAGCTGCCCAACAATGGGGTCTTTGATTACGGCAGCATTAGCCATACGCAAATCAGCCGGGACAAACCCGTCAGTCTGGGCGTGAAGGGCGGTCTCACCATGGAAGTGAAATGCGATGCCGAAACGCCGATGACCTTTAACGTTATCGACAACCGTCTGGGCACCGCCAGCGAGCAGGGAAAAACCTTCGGCCTCGGTAACGTCAATGCTACCGGCAAACTGGGTTTTTATTCAATCCAGGCCTATTACCCGGAGATTGATGGGACCCTCGGCAGGCTGTTTGTTACACAGGACAGCACTATTACTTCGCCTGCGGGTTCCGTTCAACTCGAACACGGCAAGCGGGTCGGCTGGGCTTCGGCTGCCGGCAATTCGCTGGCCATCGGCAAAAACTTCACGGCTCAGCTGCTGGTTGAAGCCTTCCTGGCCAAAAGCGGCGACATGCACGGCGGCATCGGTGAAGACGTCAACCTGGACGGCTCCACCACGCTGGAGTTCGGTTTCGGGTTGTAACGCCTGACGCCGATCCTGGGGGGAAGTTTCCCCCCTTTTTAGATCTGCTCCCGTTCTGAACTTATCCAGAGAAGATGACGTGTCTATAAGGCAAAGGGCATCGGCGCTGCTGTTTCTATTAGCCTGGCCGATGATGAAAACTGCTGCCTCCGGCTTCGATGTCAAAACCCTGGCGCAGCTGGGGTACAACGCGGATATTGCCGCATTTTTCAATACCGCACGTTTTTTACCGGGTGTGCACCGCGTCTCGCTGGAAGTCAACGCGGCGCAGCGCTACCAGGAAGAGGTGCGTTTCGGTTCGCAAGGCGAACTGTGCCTGGATGAACGGCTGGCGCAGACGCTGCGCCTGCGGGTCACTTCTCCGCTGGGCGCCTGCGAACGCATCGAAGCGCGTTGGCCGCAGGCGGTGGTGCAGGTATTCCCCGGCGCCTTTCGCGTGGAGATAACCCTGCCGGAAGAGGCGTTCGACCCGGACAAGTTGCGCACCGAGCAGCAGGGCGGCCATGCGCTGCTGCTGAACTACGACCTGTACGGCAACCGCCGTCAGGGGCGCTACGGCAACCAGCAGACGCTGCAGGCGATGCTGGAGCCGGGCGTCAACGTCGGTAACTGGGTGATCCGCAACCGCGCCAGTTATAACAACGACGAGAGCGGCAGCCGGCTCGACGTATATGAAACCTCGGCAAGCAAAGATTTCCCGCGCTGGGGCGCTTTCGTTCAGCTCGGCGAATTCGGCGCCGGCGGGGCGCTGAGCGGCAACGTGCCGATAACCGGCGGCCAGCTTGCCTCTCTCGACACCGGCGCGCAGCGCGCGCTACTGACGGTGCCGCTGGAGGGCAGCGTCGCGAGCCCATCGACGCTGGAGGTCAAACAGCGCGGGCAGGTGATGTATCGCACCCTGCTGCCGGCCGGGCCTTTTTCGCTAAGCGACCTGGGGCCGGTAATGGCCGGTGTGGACACCGAGGTGACGCTGACCGAGGCCGACGGGCGGCAGCAACGATTTACGGTCACGCCCACCGCCGGTGATCCGGCGGTGCAGGCGGGCGGCTATCAGCTGGCGGCGGGGCGTTATCGGCCCTATGGCGCCACCCCGGAGGGCGCATCGCCGCCGGCGCTGCTGCTGGGCGAGAAGCGGTTGCGCCTCGGCCAAAACCGGCAGGTAACGGCGGGCGGGCTGCTGGCGAAAACCTATCAGCGGCTGGCCTGGCAGGGCAGCCAGGGTGATGACTGGGGCAACTGGCTGTCGGGAGGGGCGACCCTCACCCGCGGCCGACAACAGGGCGTGCAGCTGGATGCCCAGGGGCAGACGGCGCTGGGCAGCAGCCTGTCGCTGTCGCTGTCTTCACAGTACCGCACGCTGGGCTTTCGCGATGCGGATGAAGGGCTGGCCCCTTCCGGGCCGGATCAGGAGGCGATGGCGCGGCTGCGTTACAGCGGCGGGCTGGCGCTTTCCTGGCGCAGCATGAACGCCGGCGCGCTGACCTATTCGCTGTCGCACGAAGGTTATTACCGCGACAGCCGGCGCAGCTGGACGCATTCGCTGGCGTACGGCAAAAGCCTCGGGCAGGCCACGCTGAGCGTCAATCTGCAATCCTCCGCCTATGACCGTGCGGCGGTTTACGCCGGGCTGAGCCTGCCCTGGGGCAGCGGCAGCGTCAGCAGCCGCCTGCAGATGCGGCGCAACAACCGCATGACGCTGGGCAGTAGCTGGCAGGGGCCGGTGAGCGAGCGGCTTAACGGCTACCTGGACGTGACGCGGGACGCGGACCGCGACTATCAGGCGGCCGGCAACCTGAGCGGTGAAACCCCCTACACCCGGCTTGGGCTGGGCGCCGCGCGCGGCGGGCAGGGCAGTACGTCGCTGTCGCTCTCGTCGTCGGGCGGGTTGGGGGTAGCCAACGGCACCTGGGTGACCTCGCCGCAGCGCATCGGCGATACCCTGGCGGTGGTGTCGGTGCCGGCGCAGTCGGGCGTGCGGGTATCGGGCGGCGGCAGCGGCATCACCGATTTTGCCGGCGACGCGCTGTTGCCGATGCTGATGCCTTATGTGCCGCTGCGCGCGCAGATCGACACGCTGTCGCTACCGCTGAATCTGCGGCTGGACAGCACCGAGGCGGCGTTCGAGCTGGCGCGGGGCTCGGTGGCGGAGAGGCGGTTTCGGGTGACCGAAGTGCGCCAGCTGCTGCTGACCCTGCTCGATGAAAAGGGCGCCCCCTTGCCGACCGGGGCCTCGGTGCATGACGAGCAGGGGCAACTGCTCGGCACGCTGATCGGCGAAGGTAACCTGATGCTGGTAAACGACGATATCGGCAAGGCGCTGCGGGTGCGGCGCCTGAACATGAACGAATGCGTAGTGAGTTACGCGGTGCCGGCGGCGTTCGATCCGGCGGTGTTGTACGAAGAGGGCGATGCCGTCTGCCGTCCGGTGGGCGGGCCGAGCCAATAATGATAAAAGGAGAGGTTCAATCATGACGATAAAACGAAGCCTGGCGCAGCTGTTGGGCGCACTGTGGCTGACGCTGGGGCTGGTGCATTCCGCCGGGGCGTCATTTCAGCTGGAGAGCATGGGCATTGTGTTGGAAGAGAACCCGGGGCGGGTGAGTTTCAGCATCAGGAACAGTTCGTCGGAGCCGATATTGTTGGCGACGAAGGTGGAAGACCTGGACGGCAAGGGGTTCAGCAAGGCCGTTTTGCTGTCGCCGCCGATTGCGCGCATCGAAGCGGGGCAAAGCCAGCAGGTAAACTTCGTGCTGAAACCGGGAACGGCGTTGCCGCATGAGGTGATGCTGAAGGCGTCGTTCGAGGGCATTGGCCAGGCGGTGGACAACAGTGCGCGGATGCCGGTGCGGCAGAGCATCGGGCTGATTTTGCAGCCGACCTCGGTGGCGGTGAGCAAGACGCCGTGGGATGACCTGCAGCTGAGCCTGGCGGGGGAGCGGCTGACGATAGTCAACGCCGGGCAGCACGTGGTGCGGCTGGCGCCGCAGCTGACGCTGCAGCCTTCGGGCAAGGTGGCGACGCTGGACAATTACTATCTGATGGCGGGTGAAACGCAGACGCTGAGGGTGGAAGGGCGGCCAACGTCGGTGACGATCACCCCGCTGAGCCGCTACGGCTTCAAGCAGGATGCGGTGACGCTGGCGGTGAAGTAAGGCGGTGACCGCGCGCCAGGCTTACCCCGCTGCGGCGGGGTTTTTTCTTTGGCGATGTCAAATCAGCCGATGCGCGTGCAGTTTGACGTTCTCGATGATGCTGTCCATCATCACCTGCACCCGGTGGGGCAAGATCCCGCGCTGCGGGTAGATGAGATAAGCCTGCATATCGATACAGCGCTCACGCGCGATGCAGGGCAGCAGCGCGCCGGATTCCAGGGCGGACGCCACCGAATAGTAGGGGGCGTAGACAATCCCCAGCCCCTGTTTGGCCAGCTCAATCGCCGGCAGAATATTGTCGCAAATGCAGCTGCCGGTTACCGTCACCTGCATCAGCTGACCCAGCGGATCGTAGCAACTCCAGCTGTTGCTGCTGCCACCGAGGGTGCGCAAGGTGATGCAGCGATGCTGCGCCAGCTCATCCGGCTCGCCGAGCGGCGAACTGGCGACGTAATCCGGCGAGGCGAACAGCCCGACGCGAAACCGGGTTAATGGCCGGGCGACCAGGTTTTCATTCTGCGGTTGGAAAAAGCTGATCAGCAGGTCGCAGTCGCTGTCGAAAACTGCGCCATACTTTTTTTCGCGTTCGCCCGGATTGCGGGTAACCAGATCGACAATCAGCTCGGGCGACGCCTGCAGCAGCGGGGGCAGCAGATAACGCGTCAGGAACGAATGGATGCCGATAGGCGCGCCGAGCGTTACCCTGCCGTTCAGGCTGCGCTTGTAGGTGCCGGACATATCGAGCAGGTCGTTATGTTCATCCAGCAGCAGGGCGGCGCGGCGCAAGAATTGTTCGCCAAACTCGGTCAACGACAAGGTTCGCGGCCCGCGCAAAAAGATTTCCAAACCGAGCCGCCGCTCCAGCGCCGTCAGGCTGCGCGACACGTTGGACTGCGGCATGCCCAACAGCTGCGCCGCCTGGCTGACGCTGGCCGTTTCCGCAATGGTGCGCAGGATCCTGAGCTCCTCAATTTTAAAGTCTTTTAATTTCACAGTGCCGCCCGGCGAAGGTTGGTATATCAAAAATGATATAGGGTTTTGCCGTTATTGTCATATGACTTATCACTGAGTGGCGGGTATTATTTTGGTCAATTATTTGCTAGGCATTAAAATTGACAGAGAAGATTTTTATGAAAATAACCTGCGCAACGCTGCTGCCTTTGGCATTATTACTGGCGGCCTGTTCTTCTGCGGTAACCGAAAAGGAAAAGTACTCGGCGTTTCTCGCCAATTATAATGACATCACCAAGGGCAAGTCGGCATCCGGTAAGGATGTTTTATATTGGAAAGATCCCGATGTTGATTTTTCAAAATATAAGTATCTGGTCTATCAGCCGATGACCTATTTCCCTAAGCCAAAACCCAGCGAGATGGTGAGCCAGCGCGCACTTGATAATATCCTGAACTACACCAACCGGCAGTTCAAACAGGCGATGGGCTCGCACTTTGTATTGCAGGATATCCCGCGCGAAAACACGCTGATCTTCCGCGGCGCCATCACGGCGATCGATACGCAGAAGAAGGGGCTTCAGCTGTATGAAGTGTTGCCGATCACCCTGCTGGTGGCCGCGACCCAAAGCGTTACCGGGCACCGCACCATGGAAAGCGCCGTCTATATGGAAGGGGAGTTTATCGACGCCTCAACCCAGCAGCCGGTGATTAAAGTGGTGCGCAAGGCATCGGGCGAGAATCTCAATAATGAAAAGTCCCAGCTGAAAGTGGCCGACGTAAAAAACGCGATTGATATTATCGCCACCGACATTAAAGAATATAACACCTTGTAAAACTCGTTAATTGTTACGCATTACCACCCAGGGCATTTCATGTTGCTAAATTACTTCGCTTTAGGCGTGCTTATCGCCGTGTTTTTAATTCTGTTTTACGGTGTCATCATTATCCATGACATTCCTTATTTGCTGGCCAAGCAGCGACAACACCCGCATCAGGACGCAATTCATGTGGCAGGCTGGGTGAGCCTGTTTACCTTGCACGCCATTTGGCCGCTGCTGTGGATTTGGGCGACGCTATACCGGCCAGAGCGGGGATGGGGCATGGCGGCGCCGGCAGCGGAACCTGCGGCGCTGCAGGAACGTCTTCAGCAGCTGGAGGCCGAGCTGCGGCGCCTGCAGGGCAAGGCGGACGCTACGGCCGTTCCTGCCGAGATAGCATGAGAAAACGCCATGGATCTGTTAATTATTCTCAGCTACGTGGCGCTGGCCTACGGCGCATTCAAACTGTTCCGCATTCCAGTCAATAAATGGACGGTGCCGACCGCCGTGCTTGGCGGCATTTTTATTGTCGGCGCGCTGATTCTGGCCATGAATTACAACCATCCTTATACCTACAGGGCGCAGAAAATCGCGATCTCGGTGCCGATTGTGCCGCAGGTTTCCGGCATGGTGATCGAGGTGACGGACAAAACCAACGTGTTGCTGCGCAAAGGAGAGCTGCTGTTTCGTCTTGACGATACCCGTTACCGATCGCGCTTGAACAAGCTGCAGGCGGATCTGGCCGGGGCGGAGGCGGATGTGCGTGCTCGCCAGGCGGCATTGAGTGAGTCCGCCGCTAATGTTCAGCGGGTGAATGCGGAGTATCAGCGCGCGCGCAAAGATTATCAGCGTTATGCCAAAGGCGCGGCGATGGCGGTGAACCCATTTTCCGAACAGGACATCAGCCACGCGCAGCAACAGTATCTGGCGCAATCGGCCGCCTTGCAGGCCGCCAGAGCGCAGCACCGGCAGGCGCAGGAGCAGCTTTCGGGCCACTACAACGGCGAAGACGCGCGCATCGCCGGCCTGAAATCGCAAATTGCGGAAGCCGCCTATAACCTGGAGCAAACCGTGGTGCGGGCGCCGAGCGACGGCTATGTTACGCAAGTGCTGGCCCGGCCGGGAACTACCGCGGTGCGCCTGCCTTTCAAACCGGTGATGACGTTTATCCCGCAGCAGAAGCGGCAGGTGGTGGCGGTGTTCCGTCAAAACTCAATACTGCGCTTAGCCAAGGGCGACCGGGCGGAAGTGGTATTCAATGGCTTGCCTGGCCAGGTTTATGGCGGCACGGTGACGCGGGTGCTGCCGGTGGTGCCGGGCGGCAGCTATCAGGCCAGCGGCGTATTGCAGGGGTTGACCCCCGACGGCTTGCAGGACGGGGTTTACGCGATGATCGATCTGGCGGCCAGCCCGGCGCTCGAGGGGTTACCTGATGGGGTAAGCGCGCAGGCGGCGGTGTATACCGACCACTTCGCGCACCTTTCCATTATGCGCAAGGTGCTGCTGCGCATGACCAGCTGGTTGCATTATCTGTATCTGGATCACTGAGGCTGCCGGCCAGAAACGGCAGGCACAAAAAAGCCCGTAACCGAAGTTGCGGGCTTTTTCGCTATTGAAATTGGGCCCTACCTGAAATCTGATGCGCCGAGCAGAGCTGTTACTGGCGCTCTCCTTTTGCATAGCTGCATACCGAAAATACGAGGCCCATGATCAAGAGCAACACACCGGCAGTTAACAGGCCTTTCCACCACTCATCAAACAAGAAAAGGGCGGCAAATGCGGCAATTGAGAGAGCCGTCCCCGCAAGGGCTTCGACGATGAATAGCGCCCCATTCCCCATGACTTTTCCTAATTTACTGCCCCAGGATTTTAGAGAGCTCATGATTAATACCTTTGCAGAACATGTCTGAATTACTATTTGCGTATGCAACGAATGGGGCTAAATATTCTTCAGCCAAGAAGTAGAGCATATCCAAATTTCGCGGGGTTAGCTTATGGTAGGTTGCGGGGTATTTTTCACGCAAATTTCGTGAAGCGACCGCCGCCTGCTCAATGAGGCCCTGCAGCATTATGGTGTTTAAGCTGAAGAATGTGCCTACCTGGACGATTCGCCTGAACAGGAAGCTCCCGGCCACCTTCTTGAGAATACTTTGGGTGATAAGCATGGTTACCATACCCTGGGTCAAGATGCGCCCGGAAGTGAAGCCCTCAGCATGGTTAAGTTTTTGACTAATCTTATTTTGCGTCTGCTGATCCATGCGTTTATAGCAGTCGTTAATGATGATGCCGATCAGTTCTCGCAACGGGTTTTCTATGCCATACCCCAGTTTGATAACACGGAAAAAACGCTCGGTTTCGCTTTGATTACGCAGCTTTAGCTGGGAGCCAGCTAAACCCGAACCTTCCCATGTTCTCCGAGCGCTAAGGGTGATTCCTTCGGGAATGGACTCGATTCCCTTCAGGAGACCAACCGCGATAGCTTTAGCATCCATACCAATCCCTCTCCATTTGGTCAGGCAACAACATAACCGCCCAAATTTGAGGTTGCAACGACCGCAGCTGATAATTGCCGCACGTACTTCAGGATTTAGCTGGATATTTTTTACAGGCACAAAAAAGCCCGCAACCGAAGTTGCGGGCTTTTTCGTTATTATCGCCGGATCTATCTGGTATCACCGGGAGGGGAATCTGAATTTTTTATTAAGTTGCTGTAAATTAAGTGAAAATGCTAATTCAGATTTGTTTGGTATACCTAATGGTATATCAATGGTAATAATCGACTCTTATCTTATCGTGGGGTTGTTAATTAAAAATACAAATAAAATCAATATGTTAGTACATCCACCGCCCCGCCTTGGCGGAGTTAATCAGCATCTCTAGAGTAAAATCGGGAACCTGAGATAGCTCATGTCTATCTGGGTAATAGGTATCGATATTGAAGCTCCCCCGTTCTACATTGAATTGATGAAAGAAGTCCTCCATTAGAGCCTCTGCTTCTTCACGTTCGAAATGTAAATCGCTGTCTATATCTGTTTTGAGGGTCCATGCTTTCTTAAAGAATGGTATGAACGACCAACCATCATGTTTTTTGACCAGAGCAAATACAGCCTGCCGCACTTCATTCATGGTCATAATCTGTCCTCTATGCGGGCAATTTTATTGTAGGCTGACATGGCATTGATCGTAATGATTGACACTGGATGTTCCCGAGATCGCTCCGCTTGGTTTGGCGCGGGTTAACTGGTCTCGACGGCCTAGGACGATGGCTGTTGCAGCGAAGGTGTCATGTTGGCCTAGTTGCTCGAGTGTTTTTTGAACAAAAACTGCGAGCAATAATTCATGAGCCGTAAGGTTAATTAGGCCGTTATAGAAGTAAGTCCCACCCAATTCCTCTACCGTATCCATAAGAATTCCTTTTCATTAACATGGCTGTACGATAACTAAGCAGCTGGCAGGTTTCAATCGGTAAGCTCGCGAACTCACATTGTTCGTAAAAAAAGATTTATAGAAAAACTGTTCACCTTATATATGTATTTATTTTTACCTTTAATTTCAATGTGTTGGTTGGTGTTTAGCTACCTTGTCGATGTGCACCCCTGCTTACCTACAGGGTGGACACTCTGAACCGCAGGCACAAAAAATCGGCCTGCGCCGGTTTGGGGAGCGCTTGTCGTTATGATATTGGCCCGTTCAGCGGCCGATAGGATGTCCTGGGGACAGTCCAACCGGGATGAATGGCGATGTTGTACGGCGCTCAGCAGAATAGCTTCACATTGACTGACACCGGAGATGCGCTGAGCACGGCGCTTATCAGCCCTGACGTCATCAAGGCTTGCACTGGCTTCACGGGCTTGTGGTGTCTATGCGGACAATCCGATGAGAATGATTGAGCAACAGGTACTGGGAGTACTACAGGGACGTATTCGCGCTACCATGGCTACGCAAAATATCGACCACCCGGTGCTTAATGAGATTGACCTGACGATATTGGCACGCAACGGTTGGTGTTTCCGGGGGCGTCCGTTGTTGATGGTGCGGTAGACATTAATCGAAAAAACGGCTTTATGATTGAAAGCTTTAGCGGAAGTTCAAGAGGATATCCTTCTGAACTGGGTACGCTGATTTCTTTCACCATCGGCGAGAACAGAAACGCTCAGTTTGCTGTCGCCTCAGGAACACCCGATTTATTTCTGCGTTCAATCCGGAAAGACAGCCCAGGGCGTACTGAAAAATGGACGCAGGTTTATACCACGGACTACAAGCCCACGGCGGCGGACGTTGGTGCGCTAACCGATGCCCAGGCGGCGCAAAAATATGCGTTGCGCTCGATTAAAGTTAACGGCAAACCACTAACCGTGTAGAAATTGAACAAACAAGAAAGCCAGTACCAGGGAAGACCGGCCCGCCTCGTACGGGCTTTTTCATGCCCGCAATCTGGCAGCCTGTGCGCCATTCTGAGCCGCTTTCCAGCCCGGCAACAATCCCACGCGAATAAATCCGATCACCGCAGCAGCGTGCCGCCAGCGCGGCAGAAACCCCACGAAATAAACATCTTGCCCACGAAAACGGCACTACACCGCACCCGCCTGCGCGTTTTGGATCATAAAAATTTTTCAGTTTTATTTTTCTACAAATCACCCCGCCAGCCCGCGCCGCTGCTGGGGTTTTGCGAACAGAGCCAAACTGAAAACTTTGAAACGGATTTCAGGTTATTACAGTTTTGACGATCTCGGCAGGATCTCGGTAAAAAGTCAGTTGATTGAAAATTAAGGGAAAAGTTTGGTTTACGTGGGTTTTATGCTTGCTGGGAAGGATCGTTAGAGTTTTGGAGAAAAGTTCGCGATACCAAGCCCGGCAAGGGCTGGGAGGAAATTAGGCCGTGTCGAGTGAACTGAAAAATGCGTGAATTGGTAATCGGCTTGTTGTTTGGTTATTCTCTGACCTGGACAAGTTTTGCTTAAGGAAAGTTAATGGACGCGAAGCAAATTGCATATGGGATTTTGGATGGTATTTCGACCATCCCCAGCGGTATGTATCATGGCGTTGTTCGAACTTGGCAAGGGTCTGGATTGGCTGGTAGTAGCCTCAAAAGCAGAAACCAAAATGAAACCGAACGTTTCGCCCGTATGGTCAAGTCGATGGGTAATAGTGAAGAACCCTTGCGCCGCCTCATCACTATTGTGATCACAGATTTCTATCAGAAATTGGATGCCACAGGCAAAGAGTCAATCAATAACAAATTAGCCTATGGTGCCGGCCGTCTTGGTGGGCGAACTGCTGGCCAATTTGCATTGGCGCAATTTGCGGCTCACATGATGCTCAGGAAAGCGACTTCTGCATTAGCATATAAACAGTTTGTTCGTTTTGGCGCTTCGTTCACCCTTAACCTTGTAATGCTACAGGGGCTTATAGAGGAAGCATCGCTGGCTTCCAGACGAATGCAGATTAAATTCCCTCAAACGTACCGGAAGGTGTCGGCGTTAAATTTAGACATGGCATATTTCTTGGTTGAGGAACAATTAGAGCCGTATCTCCAATTTATTAACAGCCACCCAATGCTATGTAAAGGTATTCAGAATGAACTCTGCAAAATCCTCTCTGACCAGAAAACTAACTAAGTATGTGGGGTTAGGTGCTTCGCACGTTTTGGAAGCGATAGTAACCGGGGTTTGCGCGATTGCCGCTTTCATGTCGCTTTTCTTACTTGATGGGGCCGTGATGAAAGTCGCGGGCTTTGTTGGCTTCTTCGTTGTGGGCTACTTAATCACCCTGGCGATTGCATGGCTGCGTGGGGAGCGATAACAAATTGGCGACGTATTTTTGTGTCGCCATTTTGCCGCCACTTGTAAGAAAAAGGGGCTACGCTTTCACGTAACCCCTTGTTTTATTTGGTGGAGCTGGGGGGATTTGAACCCCCGTCCGAAATTACTACACCGTCGGCACTACATGCTTAGTCCAATCTTTACATTCGCCGGTCAGCTGCGGATGGACACGCCACTAACAAACTAGCCTGATTGGATTTAACGCTTCAGCCCCAGGCAGGACGTCCACGCGATCTCTTTTGGGTTTGACCTCTCTTGATCCCCGTCCTAAGAGCGGAGGCTAGGGAGAGAGGGCTCTTAGCAGGGTATTAAGCTGCTAGGGCGTAGTTTTCGTCGTTTGCGACTATTTTTTTGCGGCTTTTTACGAGGCCAACCGCCCCTCGGCATGCTCCTAGGGCTTCGCAAATCCCGTCGAATCCAGAATCAGCCCCAAGTAACTTTGTGCAGTATACCAGAAGTTTACCTCGTTAAGCCAGAGGCTTATCGGTTGGCATGCTTCATGATACGGGCTTTCGCCGTCTGCCATTCACGATCTTTGATGTCATCGCGCTTATCGTGTTCTTTCTTGCCCTTGGCTACGCCGATTTTGACCTTGCTCCAGGCATTTTTCCAATACATGGACAGGGCCACCACGGTGTAACCTTCGCGGTTTACGCGGCCAAGCAGGGTGTCCAGCTCGCGCCTGTTCAGCAGCAGTTTGCGGGTGCGCGTCGGATCGCATACCACGTGCGTTGAGGCGACGTTAAGCGGGCTGATGGTGGCGCCAAACAGATAGGCTTCACCGTCACGGAAGGTAACGTAGCTGTCGCTGAGGTTAGCTTTGCCGGCACGCAGCGATTTAACTTCCCACCCTTGCAGCGACAAACCCGCCTCGAACTCTTCCTCAATGGAGTATTCGAAACGCGCACGCTTGTTTTGAGCAATGGTGGCGGAACCGGGTTTGTGTGCTTTTTTCTTTGTCATAGTGCGTTCATTATACTGGATGCGTCAGCGAAAGAAATCCTTTCCCGTTCAGCACCTGCGCAATTTTTCGCATTTTTGACCTATCCGTTGTATAGCAGGTTTTTTGTTTGCCGATAGATAAATGGTATCATCTGTACGTTTTGTGTCTTACAGGAAATGATATGCCCCAGATCAGTCGATCTGCGTTAGTGCCGTTCAGCGCCGAGCAGATGTACCAGTTGGTTAACGATGTTGATTCTTACCCCGATTTTCTGCCTGGCTGCACCGGCAGCCGGGTGATTAACGCGTCCAATAACGAAATGACCGCCGCGGTAGACGTCGCCAAGGCCGGTATCAGCAAGACTTTCACCACGCGCAACACGCTGCTGGATAACCAGAGCATCAACATGCAGCTGGTCGACGGCCCGTTCCGCAAGCTGATAGGCGGCTGGCAGTTCACGCCGCTGAGCGAAGAGGCCTGCAAGGTTGAGCTGCACCTGGATTTTGAATTCACCAACAAGCTGATTGAGCTGGCGTTCGGCAAGGTATTCAAAGAGCTGGCGGGCAGTATGGTGCAGGCTTTCACCCAGCGGGCGAAAGAGGTTTACAGTGTCTGAGATCCAGGTCGAGGTGGTGTACGCCTTGCCGGAGCGTCAGTACCTGCGCAAGGTGAAGCTGGCCGAAGGCAGCAACGTTGAGCAGGCGATTCAGGCCTCCGGGTTGCTGGAATTGCGCCGGGATATCGATCTGCAGAGCAACAAGCTGGGCATCTACAGCCGCCCGGCCAAGCTGGGCGATGTGCTGAGCGACGGCGACCGGGTGGAGATTTACCGGCCGCTGATTGCCGATCCCAAAGAACTGCGCCGCCAACGGGCGGAGCAGGCAAAAAAATAAGGCGCATTCAGCGCCTTATTTTTTATCAGAATTTTATCTTCCGAGTTGCAGCCTGTGACTGTCATGAAGAACCTGATTCGTCCCTCAGGGGCCGGACGATAGTTCCTGCGCCTATTGCTTGGTCAGCGCCGGTTTGTTCTGAATATCGGTCAGCACGCCTGCGCTGTCGAAGGTCAGCGTCAGGGTTTGCTGGGTAATATCTTCATGGCCAGGTTGCTGGCGGAACACATAGAACCACGTCTGAGTACCGAACGGGTCTTGCAGCATTGGCGTGCCCAATGTGTAAGCAACCTGTTGCTGGGTCATACCTTTTTGGATTTTCGCCACGTCGGTCGACGTCAGGTAGTTCCCCTGGTTGATGTCAGGCCGATAAACCACCTTTTCAAAAGTAGAACAGCCTGCAGTCAGCATCACAAGAACCACAGCGGCAGCAGTCAGCGTTTTACAGCGCATAGTAATCACATTCCTTTAGGGCATAGGATGCCGATGATAATAGACCTTGCAGCCGTTGGAAACCTTTATACCCTTCATCTTTCAAGTTGTAGCGGCGTTGGCCGCACTCGTTCACCCCAGTCACTTAGTTGGCTAAGCTCCCGGGGATTCACTCGATTGCCGCCTTGCTACAGCTCGAAATCTATTGGGTAACCCTTCACCTTTCAAGTTGTAGCGGCGTTGGCCGCACTCGTTCACCCCAGTCACTTAGTTGGCTAAGCTCCCGGGGATTCACTCGATTGCCGCCTTGCTACAGCTCGAAATCTATTGGGTAACCCTTCACCTTTCAAGTTGTAGCGGCGTTGGCCGCACTCGCTGACGCCCGTCACTTGGTTGACCGGGTTCACGAGGATGCGTTCGGCTGCCGCTTTGGCGCATCTTGAAATCTATTGGGCAAACAGCGCCAAAGTCAGACCTCGGGAAAGTGAAAAAGTTGAGCTTTTTTATGCAGCAAGCAGCTCTTTCGCGTTGGCTAGGGTATTTCGGGTCACTTCGCTACCGCCGAGCAGGCGCGCCAGCTCCTGCAAACGGGCACGTTTATCCAACGGCGCCATCTGCGTTTCGGTTTCGGTACCGTCGGTTTGTTTGCTGACAAACAGATGCTGATGCCCGCAGCCCGCCACCTGCGGCAGGTGCGTCACGCACATCACCTGGGTGGATTCGCCAAGCTGGCGCAGCAGCCGGCCGACAATGGCGGCGGTCGGCCCGCTGATGCCCACGTCCACTTCGTCGAAAATCAGCGCCGGGGTTTCCATCTTGCGGGCGGTGATCACCTGGATGGCCAGCGCGATGCGCGACAGTTCGCCGCCGGAAGCCACCTTCGCCAACGGCTGCAGCGGCTGGCCCGGGTTGGTGGAGACGCAAAATTCGCTGCGGCTGGCGCCTTCGGCACTCAGGTATTGCGGCTCGAAGCGCACCTCAATGTTGAATTTGCCGTGCGGCATCGAGAGTGCCTGCATGCTGTCGGTGATAAGCGCGGTCAACTCGGCCGCATAGTGCTGGCGCTTCGCATGCAATTGTTCCGCCAGCGCCAGCGCCTGCTGATGGTGCAGGGTGACCGCCTCGTTCAGGTGCTCGTGGTCGCTTTCCTGCTGAGACAGCAGCTGTTGTTCATCCAGCAATTGCTGATGCAGCTGCGGCAGTTCCTCGGGCGCGACATGGTGCTTGCGCGCCAGATTGATCTGGCGCGACAGGCGTTGCTCCAGCTCGTGCAGGCGATTTGGATCCAGATCCATGCGATCGGCGTAGTGGCGCAGTTCGTCGCTGGCCTCGCTGATCTGAATCGAAGCCTCTTCCAGCATCTCCAGAAGGCCGTTCAGCTTTTCGTCCATGCCGGCCAGCTCAATCACCAGGTGCCTGGCGCTGTAGAGCTGGCTGAGCATGTTGTGTTCTTCGTCGTCGGCCAGCAGCTGCAGGGTTTGCTGGCTGAGGGTCAGCAACTGGCCGCTGTTGGCCAGGCGCTTGTATTCCGCGTCGGTTTGCTCGAACTCCCCGGCCTGCGGTGCGAATTCGTTCAGCTCTTTGAGTTGATACTGCAGCAGCTGCCTGCGGGCCTCGCGTTCGATGGACTGCTGCTGATGGTGCGCCAGCTCGCGGCAGCTCTGGTGCCAGCGCTGGTAGGCCAGGCGCATCGCCGCCAGCAGGGCGGGTTCGTCGGCGTAGGCGTCGAGCAGCTCTTTTTGGTGTTCCGGTTTGAGCAGCAGCTGGTGGGCGTGCTGGCCGTGAATTTGGATCAGGCGTTGGCCCAGCTCGCGCAGCTGCGACAGCGGCACCGCGGTGCCGTTGATAAAGCCGCGTGAGCGGCCGTCGGCGTTGATCACGCGGCGCAGCAGGCATTCGTTGCTGTCGTCCAGCTGGTTCTGCTCCAGCCATTCGCGGGCGGAGGGGGTGTCCGCCAGCGAGAAACGGGCGCAGATGTCGGCGCGGGGGGCTCCCAGGCGCACCACGTTGCCGTCGGCGCGGTTGCCGAGGCACAGGCCCAGCGCGTCGATGGCGATGGATTTGCCGGCGCCGGTTTCACCGGTAATCGCCGTCATGCCCGGTTGAAAATCAATTTCCAACTCACGAACGATAGCAAAATTGCTGATGGTCAATTGCGCCAGCATGGGAACCTTCCTGTGTATAAACACATAACTGTAGTTTCATACAGTATAAACTGGTTTTATATACAGTAAAGTGGCTGGCGAGGTTTTTAGAACAATTTTTTTGACCAGCCCAATTTTGTGCTTAACGTGTTGAAATAGCTGTAGTCCTTGGGGTGAATAAGATTCAGGTGGAAATCACTGCGGCGTATCAATACCTCTTCGCCTTCCTGAATAGGCAGTGCGATCTGGCTGTCGCAGCTGATTTCCAGGTCGCTGCCGATCTGCGAAAACTTCAGCCGGATGGTGCTGTCGCCGTTGATCACCAGCGGCCGGGCGGAGAGGGTGTGCGGGAACATCGGCACCAGCGCGATGGCCTCCAGCGACGGGGTGAGGATCGGCCCGCCGGCGGAGAGCGAATAGGCGGTGGAGCCGGTCGGGGTGGCGATGATCAGGCCGTCGGAACGCTGGGAGAACGCGAAACGATCGTCGATATACACTTCGAATTCGATCATGTGCGCCACCTTGCCGGGGTGCAACACCACTTCGTTGATGGCGGTGCTGATGCGGCACTGCTGGTGCTCTTTGTGCACGATGGTTTCCAGCAGGAAGCGCTGTTCATCGATGTATTCGCCCTCCAGCACGTCCGCCAATTGCTGCAGCGCGTTGTCGGGATCGAGATCGGTGAGGAACCCCAGGTTGCCGCGGTTCACCCCGATCACCTTGATGTCGTAGCGCGCCAGCACGCGTGCGGCGCCGAGCATGTTGCCGTCGCCGCCGACCACCACCGCCAGATCGGCGCGCTGGCCGATGTCCGCCAGGCTGCCGGTCACGGCGTCTTTCAGCGCCAAATCCTGGGCGATTTGCCGTTCGACCATCACCGAATAGCCGCGGGCGACCAGCCAGTGGAACAGCATCTCGTGCGTTGCCAGCGCCGAAGGGTGACGCGGGTGGCCAACAATGCCAATACAGGCGAATTTTTTATTCATTGTTGTGATTTTCCTCACCGGAGCCAGTTTATGCCCCACATTGTGACCGGTTGACTTGAAACCCCGGTTTTGATCCCCATAATAAGCCAAGTTGCGAGATTAATGCTAAAACGCGGAGATATTCATGAGTAGTAAAGAACAGAAGACGCCAAACGAGCAAGTCTCGGAAGAAATGGAACAGCAGGCCCTGCACGGGGAAGTGCTGCCGGAAGCGGCGGAGGGCGTCGATCTGCGTGATGAGCGCATTGCCGAGCTGGAAGCTCAACTGGCTGAAGCTCAGCAACATGAACGCGATAGCCTGCTGCGCGCCAAGGCGGAGATGGAGAACGTCCGTCGCCGCACCGAACTGGATATCGAGAAAGCGCACAAGTTCGCGCTGGAAAAATTCTCCGGCGATCTGCTGCCGGTGCTCGATAACCTGGAGCGCGCGCTGGAGCTGGCGGATAAGAACAACCCTGAGCTGGCGGCGATGATCGAAGGCATCGAGCTGACGCTGAAGTCGTTGCAGGACGTGGTGCGCAAGTACGGCATCGAGATCGTCGGCGACGTCAACGTGCCGTTCAATCCGGAAGTGCACCAGGCGATGAGCCTGATGGAGTCCGCCGATCACCAGCCGAACCACGTGATGATGGTGATGCAAAAAGGCTATACGCTGAACGGCCGTCTGTTGCGCCCGGCGATGGTCGCGGTTTCCAAAGCCAAGGCCTGATAGCCCCGTCAGCATCATAAAGAAAGGCACCTGAGGGTGCCTTTTTTGCGTCCGGATTATTCCTGCGGCAGCCGTGGCAGCCAATCGATCGGCTTCAGCCCCTGCTGTTCCAGCAGCTGATTGGCCTGGGAGAAATGGCGGCAGCCGAGGAAGCCGCGGTGCGCGGACAGCGGCGAAGGGTGCGGCGCTTTCAGCACGTGATGGCGCTGGCGATCGATAAAGTTGCCTTTCTTCTGCGCATGCGAACCCCACAGCAGGAACACCACCCCTTCGCGATTTTCATTCAGCGCGGCGATCACTTTGTCGGTGAAGGTTTCCCAGCCCAGGTTGGCGTGCGAATGCGCGCGGCCACCTTCAACGGTCAGCACCGTATTGAGCAACAGCACGCCCTGTTCGGCCCAGCTTTGCAGGTAGCCGTGGTTCGGGCGCTCAAAGCCGGGAATATCGGTCGTCAGCTCTTTGTACATGTTCACCAGCGAAGGCGGCGCCGGCACGCCGGGGCGCACCGAGAAAGACAGACCGTGGGCCTGATTGGGGCCGTGATAAGGATCCTGGCCGAGGATCACCACTTTTACGTCCGCCAGTTCGGTGAAACGGAAGGTGTTGAACACATCTTTCTGCGGTGGATAAATGGTCTTACCGGCCTGGCGTTCAGCGGCAACAAAGGCGAGCGTTTCAACAAAATAGGGCTGCTCTTTTTCTTTGCCGATAACGTCATGCCAGGTGAGGGAGGTAGACATAAACGCTCTCCTTTGTTTTCGTTAGCAATTCATCGGGCATAGCTTACCGTTTCGCTCTCCGTAGCGAAACCCGCTTTTCATGTTGTCACCGTTCGCGACCATGCAATTATTTTTGAAATTTTACAAAAATAATTGCTTCAGGCCCGCGGGGGAAAATTGATATAAAACAGAAATTTGCCTTGGCCATCACCATGGTCACCCAGAAAAAATTGACTTTAATCAAAGAATTGACCCGGCCAGGCTGGTATACAGAACAACAAGACAACAATGGTTTTACCAAATGGCCGAAACCAGAATTGGGTTTTTTACGAAGTAGAATTTTTCGCCCTTGTACGGAGGCAACAAAATGATTACCGGTATTCAAATTACCAAAGCGAAGGACCAGGCGCTGGTGAATTCTTTCTGGCTGCTGGATGACGAAAAAGCGGAAGCCCGCTGCGTGTGCGCCAAGGCGAACTACGCGGAAGATCAGGTGGTGCCGGTGAGCGATCTGGGCCAGATCGAATACCGCGAAGTGCCGTTGGAAATGCAACCGACCGTGCGCGTGGAAGGCGGCCAGCACCTGAACGTCAACGTGCTGCGTCGTGAAACGCTGGAAGATGCGGTGAAGCATCCGGAAAAATACCCGCAGCTGACTATTCGCGTTTCCGGCTATGCGGTGCGCTTCAACTCGCTGACGCCAGAACAGCAGCGCGACGTTATCGCCCGTACCTTTACAGAAAGCCTGTAAGCGGCGACGCAGCCAACGGGGGAGCTTCGGCTCCCTTTCTTATTGGCGGCGATCTGGAAATTGAATCCGGATCACATTCCGCGCAAAGATAATTCCCCGCATTACAGAACTCCTCCGACCTGCCGATAGCTACAGCAGCATCCATTTGGTTGCTGAGTAGATCGAGTCTATCGACAAGGAGTCGGCATGAGTATGTCTTTAAGCTTTACCTCTGCGGTATCCCCGGTGGCGATGCCGCCTGCAGCAGCGCGCGCGCAGCCCGAAGCGGCAAGGCCCGCGCCGCCGATTGAAACGCCAGGGGCGCAGGCACCGGCGGCCGCATTTTCACAAAACGGCATGAACGCCCGCAACCTGCTCGATTCGCTGGTCAGCGATATCTCGGCGGCGGCTGCCCCGGCGGCCAGCCCGGGCGTGAGCCGCGGGCAGCAATCGCAACAGGGGGATTATGCGCTGGCGCTGTTGGCCAAGGACGTTTACAGCCTGAATGGCCAGGGCGTAGCCGGATTTACCCGCCTGAGCGACAGTGCGCTGCTTGGCGCCGGTATCGATCCGGCCAGCTTGCACGATGCGGCCTCGGGCTTCCAGGCAGGTATCTACAGCGACGACAATCAGTATGTGCTGGCGTTCGCCGGCACTAACGACTGGCGTGATTGGCTGAGCAACGTGCGCCAGGCTACCGGCTATGACGATGTGCAATACAATCAGGCGGTGGCGGTAGCCAAAACCGCCAAGGCGGCGTTCGGCGGAGCGCTGGCAATCGCCGGCCACTCGCTTGGCGGCGGCCTTGCGGCCACGGCAGCGCTGGCGACCGGTACCGTGGCGGTGACCTTTAATGCGGCCGGCGTGTCTGACTACACGCTGAACCGTCTGGGCATCGATCCCGCTGCCGCCAAGCGGGATGCGGAAGCCGGCGGCATTCGCCGCTACAGCGAGCAATATGACATGCTGACCAGCACGCAGGAATCGACCTCGCTGATCCCGGACGCCATCGGGCACAACATCACGCTGGCCAACGGTGATACCCTGAGCGGCATAGACGACTGGCGGCCGAGCAAGCATCTGGATCGCAGCCTGACGGCGCACGGCATCGATAAAGTGATCGGTTCGATGGCGGAGCAAAAGCCGTGGGAGGCGAAGGCTAATGCCTGAAAGGCGGCGCCTGCGGCAGGGGCTGGCGGCCGCTCTGCTGGCGCCGATCGCGGTCGCCGGTTTGCTGATGATGGCTAAGGAGCAACAGATGAAGCAGGAAACATCGCCGTTCGACGGCCGCAGCAACTGGGCGCTGGCTCAGGCGGTGGCGCGTGGCGACGCGGCGGAAATTGCCGCGCAGGCTACCCAGGCGCGTTTGCATGAGCAGGGCGACCGGCAGTTCACGCTACTGCAGTGGGCGATGCTGTCGCAACAACCGCAGAGCGTGCAGGCGCTGCTTGAGCTGGGGAGCGATGCCGCAGCCCCCGGGTTGGACGGTAACAGTGCGTTGCATACCGCCGCCACGCTGCAGGATGCGCAATACCTGCGTAGCCTGCTGAAACGGGGCGCCGCGCTCAACGCGCGCAATACCGTCACCGGCGCCACGCCATTGGCGGCGGCGGTGCTGGCCGGGCGCGAGGAACAGCTGCGGCTGTTGTTGGCGGCGGGGGCGGACGCCACGCTAAGCGATCGTCTGGGGGATACGCCGCTGCATCTGGCGGCGAAAATCAATGCGCCGCGCCTGGCGTTGATGCTGTTGCAGGCCGGGGCGGACGCCCGCGCGCGCAATCGGCAGGGGATGAATTTTCAGTTTTACTTCTCGCAGACACCGGCGCACCTGCAGAACGAAGAGCTGAGGGCGGGCTACCGCGAACTGGACGGCTGGCTGAAGGGCCAGCGCCTGGCGACGCACTACGCGCAGCAATAAGCCGGCATAAAAAAACCGCCTGCAAAGGCGGTTTCTTCAGTGCAGTCCGGCGTTATTCCGCGCCGTTGCCTTCCGGCTTGGCCTTGGCCTGCCGACGCTTGCCGACGTTTTTGGCGTCGCGGTGGCGTACTTTCACCTTGGCCTTTTCTTTGTTTTTCACCTTGTCTTCCGCGCGCTTGGCCAGCACCTTCTTCGAAGGTTTACCGTTGCTCTTCTCGCTCGGCACCTTGGTTTTCGGCCGCAGTTCGTCGATCACCCGCGGTTTCAGCGGTTCGTTCAGGTAACGGCCCACCTTGCCCAGCAGCAGGTGGTCGTGCGCTTCCACCAGCGAGATGGCGGTGCCTTTGCGGCCGGCGCGGCCGGTGCGGCCAATGCGGTGCAGATAGGTGTCTGCGGTGCGCGGCATGTCGAAGTTGAACACGTGGGTGATATCGAGGATATCCAGGCCACGGGCGGCAACGTCGGTAGCCACCAGTACGTTAACCCGGCCGTCCATCATGCGTTTTACCGCTTCGTTGCGCTTGGCCTGCACCATTTCGCCTTCGAGGTAGCAGGTGTTGATGCCCGCTTCGCGCAGCCAGGTGGCCAGCTCGTGCACGCGCTCGCGTTTGCGCACGAAGATCACCGATTTCTGCACGTCCGGTTGCTTCAGCAGGTGTACCAGCAGGGCGGTTTTATGCTGCACGTCGTCGGCGCGGTAGTACCACTGCAGGATTTTCTTGCGTTCGCGGCGCGACGGATCGGCTTCCACTTCCACCGGCTCTTTCAGGATGCGTTCGGCGAATTCGCGGATCGCCTCGCCTTCCAGCGTGGCGGAGAACAGCAGCGTCTGGTTGCGCCAGCGGGTCTCGGCGGAGATGGTTTCGATGTCCTGCGCAAAGCCCATGTCGAGCATGCGGTCGGCTTCGTCGAGGATCAGGGTTTCCACCGCGCGGCAGTCGAAGTTCTCTTCTTTAATGTACTGCAGCAGGCGGCCGGTGGTGGCGACCACCACGTCCTGGTTTTCGCTGAACACTTCCGCGTGGTTCATATAGGCCACGCCGCCGGTGATGGTGGCGATATCCAGTGAGGTATGAGCAGCCAATTCACGCGCCTGATCGGCCACCTGCATCGCCAGCTCACGCGTCGGGGTAAGGATCAGAACGCGCGGTGGGCCGGACTTCTTACGTGGGAAATCCAGCAGATGCTGCAAAACGGGCAGCAAGAATGCGGCGGTTTTGCCGGTGCCGGTCGGAGCCGAACCTAATACGTCGCGCCCGTCCATCGCCGGCGGGATAGCTTCGGCCTGAATGGCGGTAGGGCGATCGTAGCCTTTATCGCGCAGCGCGAGGATCAGGCGTTCATCGAGTTCGAGTTCGGAAAAATTGGTTGCTGTCATGGTCTACCTCTACTTGGGGCGCCGATTATAGACGGGTTGGCCGCGATCTTCACCTATTTAAGCGGAAAGCATCTCTTTTCCCATAAATCAGATTGCCTTATGCTACGCCAGTTTTATAGCCAGGTGGTCACAGTGAGCAATCAATCGAAAGCAAATTTCACCCCGCGCCGCGGCGGTTTTACCTTTAAGCAATTTTTTGTTGCTCACGATCGCTGTGCGATGAAAGTGGGCACCGACGGCGTGCTGCTTGGCGCCTGGGCGCCGCTGGCGCAGGCGCGGCGGGTGCTGGATATCGGCAGCGGCAGCGGGCTGATCGCACTGATGCTGGCGCAGCGTTCGGCCGATGAGGTGACCATCGACGCAGTGGAGCTGGACGAAGCCGCCGCCGCCCAAGCGCGCGAAAATGTGGCGGGATCTCCGTGGCCGCACCGCATCAGGGTACATGCGCAGGATATCCATCACTACGCTGAACGGCACGCCGCTCAGTATGATCTGATAGTCAGCAATCCGCCGTATTTCGAACCGGCGGTGGCCTGCCGCGACCAGGCGCGCCATAACGCGCGCTATACCGAAACCCTGACCCACGACGCCCTGCTGGCGTGCGCCGCGCAGCTGATTAGCGAACAGGGTTGTTTTTGCGTGATATTGCCCCACGGCATCGGCGGCGCCTTCGAAAGCCAGGCGCACCAGCAAGGCTGGCGCACCGCCGCCAGGCTGAACGTCAGCGATCGCGCCGACACCCCGCTGCACCGGGTATTGCTGGCGTTGACGCGCCAACCGGCGCAGCTGCAGGAGCAGCGATTGGCGATCAAACAGGCCGATGGCAGCTATACCGAAGGTTTCCGCCGGCTGATTACCGAGTTCTATCTGTTTCACTGAGATAAAAAGGGCGCCTTGCCGGCGCCCGCGATGCATTTATCAGGGTTGCAGGATAGTGGGCAGCGCCTCCGGCAGCAGATCCGGGTAGTCCAGCGTATAATGCAACCCGCGGCTCTCCTTGCGCGCCATGGCGCTGCGCACGATCAGTTCGGCCACCTGCACCAGGTTGCGCAGCTCCAGCAGGTTGTTGGAGATGCGGAAATTGGCGTAATACTCGTCTATCTCCGCCTGCAGGGTATTGATGCGCCGCAGCGCGCGCTCGAGCCGCTTGGTGGTGCGCACAATGCCGACGTAGTCCCACATGAACAGCCGCAGCTCGTGCCAGTTGTGCTGGATCACCACCCGTTCATCCGCATCGTCTACCCGGCTTTCATCCCACTGCGGCAACCGTTTGGCCAACTGGATAAACGGCAGGCGCTTCATAATATCTTCCGCCGCCGACCAGCCGTAGACCAGGCACTCCAGCAGCGAGTTCGACGCCATGCGGTTGGCGCCGTGCAGGCCGGTGTAGCTGACTTCGCCGATGGCGTACAGCCCGTCGAGATCGGTGCGGCCGTGCTGATCGACCATCACGCCGCCGCAGGTGTAGTGCGCAGCCGGAACGATGGGGATCGGCTGCCTGGTCAGATCGAAGCCCAGCGTCAGCAGCTTTTCGTGGATCATCGGGAAGTGCTGAGTGATGAATTCGGCCGGTTTATGGCTGATGTCCAGGTACATACAGTCGGCGCCGAGGCGTTTCATTTCATGGTCGATGGCGCGGGCGACGATATCGCGCGGGGCCAGCTCGCCGCGCGGGTCGAAGTCCGGCATAAAACGGCTGCCGTCCGGGCGTTTCAGCCAGGCGCCTTCGCCGCGCAGCGCTTCGGTCAGCAGAAAGTTGCGCGCCTGCGGGTGGAACAGGCAGGTCGGGTGGAACTGGTTGAACTCGAGGTTGGCCACCCGGCAACCGGCGCGCCAGGCCATGGCGATGCCATCGCCGGAAGAGATGTCCGGGTTGGTGGTGTATTGATACACCTTGGCCGCGCCGCCGGTGGCCAGCACCACCGTTTTGGCGCGGTAGGTTTCCACCCGCTCCAGCTCGCGGTTCCAAACGTAGGCGCCCACTACTCTGCGGGTGCCCGGCAGGCCGACCTTGTTCGAGGTGATCAAATCGACCGCGTTGCGGCGCTCCATGACGCAAATATTGGGGTGAGCGCTTGCTTTCCCCACCAGCGTAGTCTCTACTTCCTTACCGGTAGCGTCGGCGGCGTGCAGAATGCGGCGATGGCTATGGCCGCCTTCACGCGTCAGGTGATAATGTTCTTCACCCTGGGCATTGATCTCGGTATCGAACAACACCCCCTGATCGATAAGCCACTGCACGCAATGGCGCGCATTGCCGGCGATAAACTCGACGGCGTCTTTGTCACACAGGCCGGCTCCGGCAATCAAAGTGTCATCAACGTGTGAGGCAATGCTGTCCGTCTCGTCAAACACCGCGGCGATCCCGCCTTGGGCATAAAATGTAGCGCCTTCGTTGAGCGGCCCCTTGCTGAGTACGGTAACCTTGCAGTGCTGCGCCAAACGTAGGGCCAGTGACAGGCCGGCGGCACCGCTGCCGACAATCAGTACATCGCTAACATGTTCAGATGATGGTTGCATAACGTATGATGTGTGCAGAAGAAGAGTGAAAATCATGTTAGCCTACTTGTCCGGGCAAAAGCCACGGATGGGACACATCGATAGAAAAAACAATGGCGATATGGAACTTCATGTTCTATATGAACTCCAAGCGAGTGCTTGCTCAGGAAAACAATGTATGGCTGGCAGTACAATTTTACGCGTGGAGACGGATTTGGGGAGAATTTACCTCGGATGAGCGAGCAGTTAACGGATCAAGTTCTGGTAGAGCGGGTCCAAAAGGGCGATCAGAAATCGTTTAACTTACTGGTAGTGCGTTACCAGCATAAGGTTGCGAGCCTCGTTTCCCGCTATGTGCCGCAGGGCGACGTGCCTGATGTGGTGCAGGAGTCGTTTATCAAAGCCTATCGCGCACTGGAATCATTCCGTGGGGATAGCGCTTTCTATACCTGGTTGTATCGAATCGCCGTGAATACGGCAAAGAATTATCTGGTTGCTCAGGGGCGCCGTCCGCCATCCAGTGATGTGGATGCCAATGATGCGGAAAATTACGAAAGTGCGGGCGCATTGAAAGAAATTTCGAACCCTGAGAACTTAATGTTGTCAGAAGAGCTGAGACAGATAGTTTTCCGTACCATTGAGTCTCTCCCCGAGGATCTTCGCATGGCGATTACCCTGCGGGAGTTGGATGGTCTAAGCTACGAAGAGATAGCTGCCATCATGGATTGCCCGGTCGGAACCGTACGTTCGCGTATTTTCCGCGCCCGGGAGGCTATCGATAATAAAGTTCAACCGCTGATCCAGCGTTAGCAATGGCGGGCACAGGAAGGGTACTTAGTCATGCAGAAAGAAAAGCTTTCCGCTCTGATGGATGGGGAATCGTTCGATAGCGAGCTGATGAGTTCGCTGTCACAAGATCGAACGCTTCAACAAAGCTGGCAGAGCTATCACCTGATACGTGACACGCTACGGGGTGATATCGGACAAGTCATGCATTTCGATATCGCAGATCGTGTTGCCGCTGCACTTGAGAAAGAACCTGCACGCCTGGTTCCTTCCGCAGTTCAGGAGTCTCAGCCGCAACCTCACACCTGGCAGAAAATGCCGTTCTGGGACAAAGTGCGTCCTTGGGCGAGCCAGATTACGCAGATTGGCATGGCGGCCTGTGTTTCGTTGGCGGTGATCGTCGGCGTGCAGCACTACAACCAGCCGGCCGTGCAGCAGGGTGCAGCTGAATCGCCGGCGTTCAATACGCTGCCGATCATGGGCCCGGTGTCGCCGGTTAGCCTGGGTGTGCCGGCCGACAGCTTCTCCACCGGCAGCGGCCAACAGCAGCAGGTGCAGGAACAGCGCAAACGCATAAACGCGATGCTGCAAGACTATGAGCTGCAACGTCGTTTGCATTCAGATCAGCTGCAGCTTGAACACGGCAATCCGCAACAGGCTGCGATTCAGGTTCCCGGAACTCAGTCTTTAGGAATGCAACAGCAGTAATGAAGCAAATTTGGTTCTCCGTCTGTCTATTGACGGGCAGCCTGCTCTACTCAAATATCGCCCCGGCGCAGCAAACTGCGTCCGGGGCGTTATTGCAACAAATGAGCAGCGCCAGCCGTTCCCTCAACTATGAACTCGCCTATATCAGCATCAGCAAGCAGGGTATCGAGTCGTTGCGCTATCGCCATGCGGTGATAGACAAACAGCCACTTGGCCAGCTGTTGCATATGGATGGCCCGCGCCGCGAAGTGCTGCAGCGCGGCGACGGGATCAGTTATTTCGAACCCGGTCTCGAGCCGTTCACGCTGACCGGCGATCATATCGTCGATGCGCTGCCGGCGATCGTTTACGCCGATTTTGATCGCCTGGCCAAATATTACGACTTCATTTCCGTCGGCAGTACCCGCATCTCCGATCGCCCCTGTGAGGTGATCCGGGTCGTGGCGCGCGACGGCTCGCGTTACAGCTATATCGTCTGGATGGACGAAGACACCAAGCTGCCGCTGCGGGTGGATTTGCTCGATCGCGACGGCGAAACCCTGGAGCAGTATCGGGTGATTTCGTTTGTGGTCGGGGCGGATGTGCAGAACGTGATGCAGGGGTTGATCAAAGCGAATCTGCCGCCATTGCTGTCGCTTCCGGCGATAGAAAATGTCAAACTGGGCTGGAGCACCGGCTGGTTACCCGCCGGGGTGGACGAAGTGGCGCGCAATCGCCGCAAACTGCCTAACGTCTCCGTGCCGGTCGAAACGCGGCTTTACAGCGACGGCTTGTTCAGCTTCTCGGTCAACGTCAGCCCCGCGGGCAGCGGCGCCGGGCAGCAGTACTATCGCCAGGGGCGGCGCACCATTCAAACCGAGGTGCGCAACGGCAATGAGATCACCATCGTTGGCGAACTGCCGCCGGGAACGGCCAAGCGCATCGCCGACAGCATTTCCTTCAAGGTGTCACCCCAATGATGAAAGAGTGGGCCACGGTCGTTTCGTGGCAACAGGGCGTAGCTTTGCTGCGCTGTGAACCTAAGGCCGGCTGCGGCAGTTGTACTGCGCGCTCCGGCTGTGGCGCGCGCGCCTTGAACGAGCTGGTGCCGGAAACCGAGCATCAGCTGCAGGTACGCATTGAACAGCCGCTTGAGCCTGGGCAACGTGTTGAGGTCGGCATCGCCGAAGGCAGCCTGCTGCGTTCCGCCATGCTGGTTTACCTGACGCCGCTGCTGGGAATGATACTCGGTGGCAGCTTGCTGCAATACTGGCTGGGCACCGACGCCTCGGCGGCGCTCGGCGCTCTGCTTGGCGGCGGCGCGGCCTTTATGCTGGCGCGCAGCCTGGCGCACCGTTTGGGTGAACAGGCCGACTACCAACCTATCGTGTTGCAGATTGGTTTACCGCCGGGCGCGATGCGCGTGCAGGCGGAAAACTCCCCTCTGATTTAAAGCTGCTGCCGCGTCATCGCCGGGTTGTGATAGGCGGGGATGCGGTTGTAGATCATATGCTCCAGCAGCGCCACAAACAGGTCGGCGTTCAGCAGCGAATAATAGTCGATGGTAAACAGTGCGTTGCCCTGGCCGTCCAGCAGCCGGATGGCGCCGTGCTGCGGAGGCTTCTCCAGCGTCCGGATTTGCTCAATGGGAATGGCGCCCCATGGCGTGCTCAGCAGGGTGGCGCTCAGGCGCAGCGTCTCCGTCATTGCGCCTTGCCGTTGGCCCAGCAGCAGACGCCACAGCCAGCGTGCGCCGCAGCCAAGGCAGTTGAACGACACTACCTCCCCCCGATACAGCGCATTGAGCGCCAGCGGCCCGCGTTGCCGGACTTGCTGGTCGATGAGGGTATCGGCCAGCCGCCAGGAGTGCGCCACGTTGCTGAATACGGTGCACCAGGGCTGATCCGCGCCGGTGCGGAAGGCCGTTACGTCAAGCAGCCCGCCGAACCAGCGGCCGCTGCGGAAGCGGTAGATATCGTCAATCTTTTCGAAGGGGATAAACCGCTCTTTATGGCTGCGGTCATTGAACACGCGCACCCCGTGCTCATATAAACGGTAGGTCTGCGCCGGCCGCAAATAATGGCGCAGCGCCAGCAGGGTACAGCCGAGTAAAATGGTGGCCGCGCCGGTTTGCAGCAAGGTCAGTACCGCATTCTCGTCCATGTTGCTCAGCAGCGGCAGCATCAGCAATGCCGCGCCGGCGGTTAGCAGCAGCGCTGCCGCTGCCAAAATACCCCAGTTGACCTTGGAAAAATCGTGCCGGCTCAGCATTTGCCCTTTATCGATCATTATGCACCTTCCAATCAACGTCGAGAGATATGCTGGTGAACTCCGGCGGGCTGCCGATAGTAGTGCCCTATATCATGTTTTTTCGCGGAGTTCTCCCCCGTTTTAGCCGAGGGGCGGTGGCGGCGTATATGGGTTTTTTCCTAAAGCCCGGCGCGAAAAATAAAACCATAACATATTGATATGGATATTATTTTTAAATGTTTTAGGAAGGGGTTTATTGCGTTGTCGGGCATTATGTATTAGCGGTTTGCTTTTCGCCGTATTCGCCGCCGTCGTTAACGCTTTCGGCTTCGTCCGGCTTTGTTAACATCTTCTTTCATAACCTCGGGCGCCCTGTAACGGTAAAGTGCGCATAATAGAGTGCCTTCGCTGCACCGATCGCTAGGTTTTCAGTGTTACGGCATGTAGAATGCAGCGATTCAGGTGCAAGACGGCCGAACCCATTCACTGTCGCTTTAGGTCCATGCGGGTTTCTATAGGCGAGTAATTCAGAAATACCAAGGCAGAAAAACTTTTATAATGAAGCATATACGAAATTTCTCCATTATTGCCCACATTGACCACGGTAAGTCGACGCTGTCCGACCGTATTATCCAAATCTGCGGCGGCTTGACCGAACGTGAAATGGCCGCGCAGGTGCTCGATTCTATGGATCTGGAGCGCGAGCGCGGCATCACCATCAAGGCGCAAAGCGTGACGCTGGATTACAAGGCGCCGGACGGCCAAACCTACCAGCTCAACTTTATCGATACCCCGGGCCACGTGGACTTCTCCTACGAAGTTTCCCGCTCGCTGGCGGCCTGCGAGGGCGCGCTGCTGGTGGTGGATGCCGGGCAGGGCGTAGAAGCCCAGACGCTGGCCAACTGTTACACCGCGCTGGACATGGATCTGGAAGTGGTGCCGGTGTTGAACAAGATTGACCTGCCGGCCGCCGATCCCGATCGCGCTGCGCAGGAAATTGAAGACATCGTCGGCATCGACGCCACCGATGCGGTGCGCTGCTCGGCCAAAACCGGCGTAGGCGTGCCTGAGGTGCTCGAGCGCCTGGTGCGCGACATCCCGCCGCCGGAAGGCGATCCGGAAGCGCCGCTGCAGGCGTTGATCATCGACTCCTGGTTCGATAACTACCTGGGCGTGGTCTCCCTGGTGCGCGTCAAGAACGGTACGCTGCGCAAGGGCGACAAGATCAAGGTGATGAGCACCGGCCAAACCTATAACGCCGATCGTCTGGGCATCTTCACGCCTAAGCGCGTCGACCGCGACGTGCTGAACTGCGGCGAGGTAGGCTGGCTGGTTTGTGCGATTAAGGACATTCTCGGCGCCCCGGTGGGCGATACCCTGACGCTGGCGCGCCAGCCGGCGGATAAAGCGCTGCCGGGCTTCAAAAAAGTGAAGCCGCAGGTGTATGCGGGCCTGTTCCCAATCAGCTCCGACGATTACGAAGCCTTCCGCGATGCGCTCGGCAAGCTGAGCCTCAACGACGCCTCCCTGTTCTATGAGCCGGAGAGTTCGACCGCTCTGGGCTTCGGCTTCCGCTGCGGCTTCCTCGGCCTGCTGCACATGGAAATCATTCAGGAGCGTCTGGAGCGTGAATACGATCTGGAGCTGATCACTACTGCACCGACGGTGGTGTATGAAGTGGAAACCACCAGTAAAGAGACCATCTACGTCGACAGCCCGTCCAAGCTGCCGCCGTTGAACAACATTCAGGAACTGCGCGAGCCGATCGCCGAGTGCCATATGCTGATGCCGCAGGAATTCCTGGGCAACGTCATCACCCTGTGTATCGAAAAACGCGGCGTGCAGACCAACATGGTTTACCACGGCAACCAGGTGGCGCTGACCTACGAAATTCCGATGGCGGAAGTGGTGCTCGACTTCTTCGACCGTCTGAAGTCCACCTCACGCGGTTACGCGTCGCTGGATTACAACTTCAAACGCTTCCAGACTTCTGACATGGTGCGCGTCGACGTGCTGATCAACAACGAGCGCGTGGATGCGCTGGCACTGATCACTCACCGCGACAACTCGCAGTACCGTGGCCGTGAGCTGGTGGAGAAGATGAAAGAGCTGATCCCGCGTCAGCAGTTCGATATCGCGATCCAGGCGGCGATCGGCACGCACATCATTGCGCGCTCCACCGTGAAGCAGCTGCGTAAGAACGTATTGGCTAAATGCTACGGCGGCGACGTCAGCCGTAAGAAAAAGCTGCTGCAGAAACAGAAAGACGGTAAGAAACGCATGAAGCAGGTCGGCAACGTCGAACTGCCGCAAGAGGCGTTCCTGGCCATTCTGCACGTCGGTAAAGACGGCAAGTAAGAGCGATAAGCTCGCGTAACGAGGGAGTTTGCATGGCGAATATGTTTGCCCTGATCCTGGCACTGGCAACGCTGATAACCGGGATCATCTGGTGCTTCGAGCGCTTCAAGTGGGCGCCGGCCCGCCGCGAGAAAATTGCGGCGGTCAATGCACAGACTGCGGGCGCTGTAGACGATAAAACGCTGGCCAAGGTGGCGAAGCAGCCGGGCTGGGTGGAAACCGGCGCGTCGGTTTTCCCGGTATTGCTGTTGGTCTTTGTGGTGCGTTCGTTTATTTACGAACCCTTCCAGATCCCGTCCGGCTCAATGATGCCCACGCTGCTGATTGGCGATTTTATTCTGGTGGAGAAATATGCCTATGGCATTAAGGATCCTATTACCCAGACCACGCTAATTGAAACCGGGCATCCGAAACGCGGCGATATTGCGGTATTTAAATACCCATTGGATCCGAAGCTGGATTATATCAAGCGCGTAATCGGCCTGCCGGGCGACCGCGTGAGCTACGATCCGGTGAATAAGCGCGTGACCGTTCAGCCGTCTTGCGATAGCGGCCAGCCTTGCGATAAAGCGCTGGCGGTGACGTATAACGACGCGCAGCCGAGCGATTTCGTACAGCTGTTCAGCCGCAGCGGCATGGGCGAGGCCAGCAATGGTTTCTACTCGATCCCGCTGAGCGACAACGTGCCGCAGGGCGGCATTCGCCTGCGCGAACGCCAGGAAACGCTGGGCAACGTGACGCACCATATCCTGACCGTGCCGGGCACGCAGGATCAGGTGGGCGCTTACTACCAACAGCCGGGCAAACAGCTGGCGGAGTGGGTGGTGCCGGCCGGCCATTACTTCATGATGGGCGACAACCGCGACAACAGCGCCGACAGCCGTTATTGGGGCTTTGTTCCGGAGAAAAACCTGGTGGGTAAAGCCACGGCCATCTGGATGAGTTTTGAAAAGCAGGAAGGCGAATGGCCTACCGGCGTAAGATTCAGCCGGATCGGTGGAATTCATTAATAGCGTCTTCATACCCAATAGTTTTCATGCTGCGGCAAGGCGGCAACCGAGTGAATCTTCGGGAGCCTGGATAACCAGGCGACCGGGGTGAAAAAGGGAAGCCAACGCCGCCGCAACCTGAAAGATGAAGGGTATATAAACGCAGCATTATGTTTCCACTCGTTGTAGAATACCTTCTCGAGCGATAAAAAGTTGGCTCCCTGTTGGGAGCCACTGCAAACGAAACAGCTTTGGATTGGCTTTCGGCGAAGCAGGCCTGTTCCGTATGCTGCAAGTTTTTGACGCATTCTTGATCTATTGGTAACTCATGAACCCCATCGTAATAAACAGGCTGCAGCGGAAGCTGGGCTACACTTTTCAACAGCAGGAGCTCTTACTGCAGGCATTGACTCACCGCAGCGCCAGCAGTAAACACAATGAACGTCTTGAGTTTCTGGGTGACTCTATTCTTAGTTTTGTCATCGCCAATGCGCTCTATCATCGTTTTCCTCGCGTAGACGAGGGCGATATGAGCCGCATGCGCGCCACATTGGTGCGCGGCAACACGCTGGCGGAGATGGCGCGCGAGTTTGACCTGGGTGAATGCCTGCGTCTTGGGCCGGGCGAGTTGAAAAGTGGTGGATTCCGCCGCGAGTCAATCCTGGCGGATACGGTGGAGGCATTGATTGGCGGCGTGTTCCTGGATAGCGATATTCAAACCGTCGAACGCCTGATTTTGGACTGGTATCGCAGCCGGTTGGACGAAATCAGCCCCGGTGATAAGCAGAAAGACCCGAAAACCCGCTTGCAGGAGTTTTTACAAGGTCGTCATCTGCCGTTGCCTTCTTATCTGGTGGTGCAGGTTCGCGGTGAAGCGCACGATCAGGAGTTTACCATCCACTGTCAGGTGAGTGGTTTGAGCGAGCCCGTGGTGGGCACCGGCTCAAGCCGCCGTAAAGCCGAGCAGGCGGCAGCGGAACAAGCGCTGAAAAAGCTGGAGCTTGAATGAGCGAAGAAAAACAACACTGTGGTTTTATTGCGATAGTCGGCCGTCCCAACGTGGGCAAATCCACGTTGCTGAATCAGCTGCTGGGGCAGAAAGTCTCCATCACCTCGCGTAAACCGCAGACTACCCGCCACCGCATCATGGGCATCGACACCCAGGGGGCCTATCAGGCCATCTACGTCGATACCCCGGGCCTGCATATCGAAGAAAAACGCGCCATCAACCGGTTGATGAACCGCGCGGCCAGCAGCTCGATCGGTGACGTCGAGCTGGTGATCTTCGTGGTTGAAGGCACCAACTGGACCGCCGACGACGAAATGGTGGTCAACAAGTTGCGCAGCCTGAAGTGCCCGGTATTGCTGGCGATCAACAAGGTCGACAACGTTACCGACAAATCCAAGCTGTTGCCGCATATCGCGTTCCTCAGCCAACAGATGAACTTCCTCGACGTGGTGCCGATCTCCGCCGAGAAAGGGATGAACGTCGACACTATCGCGGGCATCGTGCACAAGCTGCTGCCGGAAGCGGAGCACCACTTCCCGGAAGACTACATCACCGATCGCTCACAACGCTTTATGGCGTCGGAAATCATCCGCGAGAAGCTGATGCGTTTCCTGGGCGAAGAACTGCCGTACTCGGTAACGGTGGAGATCGAGCAGTTCGTGCCGAACGATCGCGGCGGTTACGACGTGCATGGCCTGATCCTGGTCGAGCGTGAAGGCCAGAAGAAAATGGTCATCGGCAACAAGGGATCGAAGATTAAAACCATCGGCATTGAAGCCCGCCAGGATATGGAACAGATGTTTGACGCGAAAGTGCATCTGGAACTGTGGGTGAAAGTGAAATCCGGCTGGGCGGACGACGAACGTGCGCTGCGTAGCCTGGGTTATGTCGACGATCTGAAGTAAACGCTCCGATGGATGGCTGGGAGCGCGCCTTCGTCCTGCACGGGCGACCGTACAGTGAAACCAGCCTGATGCTGGATCTGTTTACCGAAGGCCATGGGCGGGTGCGTTTGCTGGCTAAAGGCGCGCGCAGCCGCCGTTCCAATCTAAAGGGCTGCCTGCAGCCCTTTACCCCTCTGCTGGTGCGCTGGGGCGGCCGTGGCGAAGTGAAAACGCTGCGTAACGCCGAAGCGGTCTCCCTCGGTTTACCCCTCAGCGGCATGATGCTCTACAGCGGCCTGTATGTGAACGAGCTGTTGGCGCGGGTGCTGGAACAAGAAACCAACTATTCGGTGCTGTTCTTCGACTATCTGCAATGCCTGCAGGCGCTGGCGGCGGAAGACAGTTCGCCGGAGCATGCGCTGCGTCAGTTTGAGTTGGCCCTGCTCAACCACCTTGGCTACGGCCTGGATTTTCTGCACTGTGCGGGCAGCGGCCAGCCGGTAGATGACGGCATGACCTACCGCTACCGTGAGGAAAAGGGCTTTATCGCCAGCTTGGTGGTGGATCACTACAGCTTTACCGGCCGCGAATTGCGCGCGCTGGCGGAACGCCAGTTCCCTGATACCGATACGCTGCGCGCCGCCAAACGCTTCACCCGCATGGCGTTGAAACCCTATCTCGGCGGCAAACCGCTGAAGAGCCGCGAGCTGTTTCGTCAGTTTGTGCGCAAACAGCCCAATACGCCGGTCGACGACGCCTGACCTTTTCCCCTTTTGCCGCTTTGCGCCCGCGTGTAAACTGCTGACACTGAAAATCGTTTTTAGAGGTTGTGATGGCTGATTTGCTGCTGGGCGTCAATATCGATCATATCGCCACGTTACGTAACGCGCGCGGAACCCAATATCCGGATCCGGTTCAGGCGGCATTCATTGCCGAGCAGGCGGGGGCCGATGGCATTACCGTGCACTTGCGCGAGGATCGCCGTCATATCACCGATCGCGACGTGCGCATCCTGCGCCAGACCATCCAGACGCGAATGAATCTGGAGATGGCGGTAACCGACGAAATGCTGGATATCGCCATCGAGCTGAAACCACATTTTTGCTGCCTGGTGCCGGAAAAGCGTGAAGAAGTGACCACCGAGGGCGGTCTGGACGTCGCCGGCCAACTGGACAAAATGAGCGTGGCGGTTGAGCGCCTGGCGCAGGCGGGCATTTTGGTGTCGCTGTTTATCGATCCGGATCATCGGCAGATTGACGCGGCGGTGGCGGTTGGCGCGCCCTATATCGAAATCCATACCGGCGCCTACGCCGAGGCCGAAGGCGAGCTGGCGGTGAAAGCCGAACTGCATCGCATCGCGGCGGCCGCTGCTTATGCGGCGCAAAAAGGCCTGAAGGTCAACGCCGGCCACGGTTTGACTTACCACAACGTGCAGCCGATCGCCGCACTGCCGGAAATGCACGAGCTGAATATCGGCCACGCAATTATCGGCCAGGCGGTGATGAGCGGTCTGCCGGCGGCGGTCAGCGACATGAAGCTGTTGATGCGGGAAGCGCGCCGTTAATGGCGGTGCTTGGCCTGGGTACCGACATCGTCGAGATGGCGCGTATCGAAGCGGTGGTGGAGCGCAGTGGCGATCGTCTGGCGCGCCGGGTGCTGAGCGCCGCTGAATGGGAACTGTATCGGCAGCATCAGCAGCCGATACGTTTTCTCGCCAAGCGTTTCGCGGTCAAGGAAGCGGCCGCCAAGGCGTTTGGCACCGGCATTCGCAACGGTCTGGCGTTCAACCAGTTCGAGGTGTTCAACGACGGCTTGGGCAAGCCGAATATCCGCCTGCACGATCGCGCCGCCGAGCTGGCGCAGGAGATGGGGGTGACGGCGATCCACGTTTCATTGGCCGATGAGCGCCGCTACGCCTGTGCGACGGTGATTATCGAAAGCTGAAAAAGCCAAGGGCGCCTCAGGGCGCCCTTATTGATCCTGCCGCAGCCGTTACAGCCGATCGGCGTGGTGCAATACCACAAACTTATCCCACAGCTGTTCGCTGGTTTCGCTATGAAGCGGATCGATGATAATGGTGTTGTCTATCGGGCAAACCTGCTGGCAGGTCGGCGTATCATAGTGGCCGACGCATTCGGTGCAGCGATCGGTATCAATCTGGTAAATCTCGTCACCCATCGAAATCGCCTGGTTCGGGCATTCCGGCTCGCACATGTCGCAGTTGATGCATTTGCGTGTGATTAGCAGGGCCATGGCGTATCTCTCATTATTAACAGGGGTATTTTCGCAGGCGCCGATTATACCCTTTAAACCAGTTTTTTCATCAACTGTTCGCTGTGTTTGATGCGGTCGCGCGCGTGATCGAGATCGTGCTGGATCAGCGCCATAAACAGCAGGTCGGTGAGGGCGAACTGGGCGGTGCTGGAAGAAATGGCCGCGCTGCGGGTATTCGGCTCTTCGGCGATGGTATACAGGCAGTGGTCGGCGCGCTGCTGCAGGCCGTTGGGCGAGAAGCTGGTCAGAGCCAGCACCTTGGCGCCGGCCAGGCGGGCTTCTTCCGCCGCCAGATTGATTTCACGTCTTTCGCCGCTGAACGAGATGGCCAACAGCAGATCGCGCTTATCCAGCGCCTGCACCGCCGCCAGCTGAACATGCATATCCGGCTCCGCCACCGCCATCACGCCGATTTTCAGCAGCTTATAGGAGAAGTCCTTGGCCACCAGGCCGGAGGCGCCGATGCCAACCAGCACCACCCGGCGCGCCTGGCGCAGCATATCCAGCGCCTGGTGCAGCCGATCTTCGCTGTTGATGTCCAGCGTGGCGCGCAAAGCCGCCTGCTTTTCCACCAGCAGTTTCTCACCGACGGTTTTCAACGCATCGCTGCTGAGGATGTGGTTATGTACGGTGACGGCGGGCTCGGCCTGCGGCTGCGCCAGCGTTTCGCTCAGCGCCAGCTTCAAGGCCGGGAAGCCTTTGTAGCCCATTTTCTGGGCAAACTTCACTACGCTCGACTGGCTGATACCGGCCAGCTGCGCCAGTTTTTGCGAGCTGAGATGGCGCGCCTGCTCGGCGTTATGCAACAGGAAATCCGCCAGTTTGCGGTCATTTTGAGCCAGTGTCGGGTACATCTGGCGAATACGCAGAAGGGTACTCATTGATCTTTCCCTGGAAACCAGCGGTCATTCTGCCACGCCGGTGGAGAAAACGCGCAGTGAAAATTTTTGTGAGCTCGCCTTTAAAGTAGCAAATAGTGCTCGCTTTGTTGAATAAAATATTCAGATAATGATTTCATGTTGTGAATTAAAAATTCAAAGGTGAGAAAATGAACTTAGGCGCACTGGTATCTGAAACCCGCAATCCGGCCACGATGGAATTAGACCAAATGTCGACGCTGGAGATGGTCCGCTGCTTTAACCAGGAAGACCGCAAGGTGCCGGAAGCGATAGAAAAGGTGCTGCCGGAAATCGCCCAGGCTATCGACCTTGCCGCCGCGGCATTGAAGGCCGGCGGGCGTTTGATCTATCTGGGTGCCGGCACCAGCGGGCGCCTCGGCGTGCTGGATGCGTCTGAATGCCCGCCGACCTTCGGCGTGCCGCATGGCGTAGTGGTGGGGCTGATCGCCGGTGGCCCGGGTGCGCTGCTGAAAGCGGTCGAAGGCGCCGAGGATGACGCCGCGCTGGGCGCCGCCGATCTGCAGGCGCTGAACCTGACCGCCACCGATATGGTGGTGGGGCTGGCGGCTTCGGGCCGCACGCCTTACGTGATCGGCGCGCTGCGTTACGCCCGCCAATTGGGGTGCCCAACGGCGGCAATCTCCTGCAACCCCGATTCGCCGATCGCCCATGAGGCGCAGGTGGCGATCTCTCCGGTGGTTGGCCCTGAGGCCCTGACCGGCTCGACGCGCCTGAAGTCCGGCACCGCGCAGAAGCTGGTGTTGAACATGCTGTCGACCGGGGCGATGGTTAAGCTCGGCAAGGTTTACCAGAACCTGATGGTGGACGTGAAGGCCACCAACGTGAAGCTGGTGGACCGCGCCTGCCGCATCGTGGTGGAGGCCACCGGCGCGCAGCGCAGCCAGGCCGAGGCGGCGCTGGCCCAGACCGATTTTGAGGTCAAACCGGCGATCCTGATGATCCTGGCCGGCGTCAGCGCCGAAGAAGCCGCGCAGCGGCTGCAGCGGCATAACGGCTATTTGCGTGCGGCGTTAACGCGTTAATCCACTTTTGGAGCGGGCGATGGATAAGACAACGGCACTGGCGACACAAATTTTAGCGGGCGTGGGCGGCGAGGGGAACATCCTCAAACTGGAAAACTGCATGACGCGGGTGCGCGTCGAGGTCAGCGACGAGCAGCGTCTCGACCTGGCGGCGCTCAAACAGCTGCCCGGCGTGAAGGGTTATATCAAACAGGGCGAACAGCATCAGTTTATCGTCGGCCCGGGCGCCGCCGCCAAAGTGGTGGACGCCATGCGGGAGTTGTTCAACGGCGCCGCACCGGCCGTTGCCGTGGGTGACATCGCCGGCACCAAGGCGCAGGCCAAGCAGAAATACGCCGCGCCGATGAGCGGCGCGCTGAAAAAACTGGCCGACATTTTTATTCCGCTGATCCCGGCGTTTATAGCCTCGGGGCTGATCACCGGTATCATCAACCTGCTGAAACGGCCGGACATCGCCGGCGATCTGGCGCTGAACTACCCCAACCTGCTGGGGCTGCTGGCGATTTTCGGCAGCGCGGTGTTCGCCATCATGAATATTCTGGTCGGGGTCAACGCCGCGCGGGTGTTCGGCGGCTCCCAGGCGATGGGCGGGGTGATGGCCGGCATTCTCTCCAGCCCGGCGCTGGCGCAGATCAGCCTGTTTGGCGAGGCGCTGCAACCGGGGCGCGGCGGGGTGATTGCGGTGCTGCTGGTGGTGGCGCTGATGTGCTGGGTGGAGAAACGCCTGCGCAAGCTGCTGCCGGAATCGATTGAACTGATACTCAACCCGTTGCTGACCACGCTGGTGACCGCCTCGCTGGCGATCCTGATCCTGCAGCCGCTGGGTGGCTATATCTCCGACGCCATCGCCCACGGCGCCAATTTGGCGATCGACAAGGGCGGCTTGCTGGTGGGGGCGGTGCTGTCCGGGCTGTTCCTGCCGCTGGTGCTGTCGGGGTTGCATCAGGGGCTGGTGCCGATCCACGTGGAGTTGGTGCAGGCGCACGGTTCCAACCCGCTGTTGCCGATCCTGGCGATGGCCGGTGTCGGCCAGGTGGGCGCCGCGCTGGCGGTGCTGATGAAAACCCGCAACGCGCGGCTGAAAAAGGTGATCAAGGGCGCGCTGCCGGTCGGCATTCTCGGCATCGGCGAGCCGTTGATCTTCGGGGTGACGCTGCCGCTGGGCAAGCCCTTTATCGGCGCCTGCCTCGGCGGTGCGGTGGGCGGTGCGTTGATCAGCTACTGGAAGGTGGCGACGGTCATTACCTTCGGCATCTCGGGTTTGCCTTTGGCGTTAACCATTGTCTCAGGTAAGGTGATGTTGTATCTGGCGGGGATGCTGATTACCATCATCGCCGGATTTATATTCACCTGGATAATGGGATTCAACGATCCTGAGGAGTAGTTTTGAGCGACAAGCCGAGCCGCCGCGTGGTGTTCTTTGATCTGGACGGCACGCTGCATCAGGAGGACATGTTTGGCAGCTTCTTGCGTTTCTTGCTGCGCCATCTGCCGTTGAACCTGCTGCTGGTGGCGCCGGTGCTGCCGGTGGTGGGTCTGGGATTGCTGTTGATGGGGCGCGCGGCGCGCTGGCCGATGAGCCTATTGCTGTGGGCGATGACCTTCGGCCGGTCGGAGGCGCGGCTCAGGGCGCTTGAAGCGCGGTTCGTCGACTATTTTCGCCAAAAGGTGACGGCGTTCCCGGTGGTGCAAATGCGCCTGCGGCAGTACCTCGATACGCATGATGCGCAGGTGTGGCTGATCACCGGTTCGCCGGAGCGGCTGGTTGAGCAGGTCTATCAGGATTCGGCGTTTTTGCCGCGGGTGCGGCTGGTCGGCAGCCGCATTGCGCGCCGCTACGGCGGTTGGGTGCTGACGATGCGTTGCCTGGGCGAACAAAAGGTGACGCAGCTGGAGCAGCGTCTGGGCACGCCGCTGCAACTGTACAGCGGCTACAGCGACAGCAAGCAGGATAACCCGCTGCTGTTCTTCTGCGAGCATCGCTGGCGGGTCAGCAAGCAGGGTGAGCTGCAGCAGTTGGAATAAAAACAGCGGCGGACTATCCGCCCTTCGTTGTCTTTAGCGGCCTTCGCTCCGGTCATCGGTAACGTCGTGCGGCCCGCGCCCCAGCTGCCATATCTTTTCGGCGTAATGCCCCAACGCCCACAGGCTCAGGCCGAGCAGCACGAAGAAAATCGCCTTCGGCATGCTGTCCCAGAAGAATTCGAACAGCCGGGTATAAAGGTTGATGGCGAGGAAGGTCAGGCCGAATCCGCGCAGCATGGCGTCGTCGCGCTTCAACCCCAGCCAGATGGCGGCTGCGGCGACGATGCCGAACAGCAGGCTCCAGTGGAACAGCTCGATTTGCCGCACCTGGTACCAGCCGTCGAGATCGCCGTAGTTGCCGAAGATCGACAACAGCCACAGGGCGATAAACAGATACAGCAGCCCCATCGCCAGCGAAACCCTGTCCAGCCCGCGCCGGGCCAATACCGGTTGCAGCAGCAGCGCGGCGGCGATCAGGACCACGCCGAAGGCGATAAAGCGGATCGGGTAGCTCATGCCGAGCCAGTAGGCGCCCCAGCCGGACAGATAGCCGGTTTCCGCGCCGAAGGCGTTGCCGAGCGACAGCAATGCAAACCACCATACCAGCCCGGACTTGCCGAACCAGCCGATCAGGCCGTACAGCAGCGCAGCGAAGACCAACAGTACGGAAACCCGGCCGCTGCCGTTATCCAGCCATACGCCCATTTGCCACAGGGCGCAGGCGGTGAGCAGCACCGCGATAAACAGCGCCGCCTCATTGCCGTAGCGTTTCTCAGGGTGCCGGCGGCGGCGGCGCAGCGCCCAGGCGTAGGCCAGCGCCGCCAGCACGCCGGCAATCACCATGCGCGCCGGCGCATCGAAGCGGAACAGCTCGCTTAACCAGGCTAACAGGCCGCTGTCGGCGAACAGGCTGGTGATGGCGATGACCAGCGAAGCCAGCGCGGCCAGAAACGCATAGCGCGCCAGCCGCCGCCAGTCGAAAGGCTGGATTTCCACGTGCTGCAACAGCTGCTGTTGCTGTTGCGGCGTCAGCGCGCCTTCCCCGACCCAACCGTTCAGCGCTTTGCGCACCACCGCAGCGTTCTTTTTACTCAGCTTCATGTTCCCTTTCCCTGAATCACACCGGTTTGCGCCAGTATAGTCGAGTGGCTGCGACAAAAGAGGACTAGTGTGTATAATGCCCGCCGCAAAAGCGCACGAGGAACTATGCGATGACTGAATATAATGATGAATACTGGATGCGTCAGGCATTGCGGCTGGCCCTGCGCGCGCAGGAAGAAGGGGAAGTGCCGGTGGGTGCGCTGCTGGTGTTGGATAATCAGGTGATAGGCGAAGGCTGGAATCGGCCGATCGGCCGCCACGATCCGACCGCCCATGCGGAAATCATGGCGTTGCGCCAGGGCGGGGCGGTGCTGCAAAATTACCGGCTGTTGAACGCCACGCTGTACGTCACGCTGGAGCCCTGCGTCATGTGCGCCGGCGCGATGGTGCACAGCCGCATCCGCCGCCTGGTGTACGGCGCGGCCGACGAGAAAACCGGCGCGGCCGGATCGCTGGTGGACATCCTGCGCCATCCGGGCATGAATCATCAGGTGGAGATCGCGTCGGGCGTGCTGGCGGAAGAGTGCGCCGCAACGCTGAGCAACTTTTTCCGCCTGCGCCGCGAGCAAAAAAAGGCGCTTAGGCTGGCGCAGCGCGCAGAGAATAAACCAGAATAATCAGTAATTAAGCGCCAGTTCCGGCATCACCGCCGGATAGCCTTTCCCCAACGCCTCACGCTCGGCCTCTTCCTGCGCCGCTTTCCTTTGTTTTTCCTGCAGATAGCCGACCAGACTGACCTGATAGCGGCGGATGTTTTCCACATAGTTATAGGCTTCGCGTCCGCGCGCGTAGCCGTAGGTCAGCTGCGGGTAGTAGCGTTTCTGGCTGAGCATCGGCAGGCGCTGTTTGACGTCCACCCAGCTGTCCGGATTGCCTTTTTGCATTTTGGTCAGCCTGCGGGCGTCCAGCATATGCCCCCAGCCCATGTTGTAAGCCGCCAGCGAGAACCAGATGCGTTCGTCTTCCGGCACGCTGTCCGGCACCTTGGCCATTAAGCGCTGCAGGTAGAGTGCGCCGCCCTGAATGCTCTCTTCCGGATCGAGACGATCGTTGACGCCCAGGCCGTCGGCGGTGGCGCGGGTCAGCATCATCAGGCCGCGCACCCCGGTGGGGGAGGTGGCCTGCGGATTCCAGTGCGACTCCTGATAAGCGATGGCCGCCAGCAGCTTCCAGTCGATCTCGCTGGCGTATTTTTCAAACAGCGGGCGGAAGTTGGGCAGCACCGCATCGATGGCCGACAGGAAGGTTTTGGTATCCACGTAGTCGAAGCTGCCGACGTGGCCGAGGTATTTCTCTTCCAGCCGGGCCAGGGTGCCGTCGTCCACCATCTGGCTATAGAAGTCCAGCATCGCCGCATACAGGCTGTCGTCGTTGCCGCGTCTCAGGTACCAGGTCACCGGTTCTTCATCGGTCACGTCGAACGCCACCGCCAGCTGCGGGTGGATGCGCTGCAGCAGGGCGATGGTCACCGAGTCGCCCAGGGTGTAGTCCAGCTTGCCGTCGGCAACCTGTTCCAGCAGCTCCTTCGAGGTGAGATCGCTGGAGGCTTCCCAACCGAGATCCGGGAACTTATCCTGCTTGAGCTGTTTCAGCGTGCTGACGTGCGCAGAGCCGGAGGCCACCGCCAGCTTGCCTTTAATATCGGCAAAGCTTTTTGGCCGCGGGGTGCCCAGGCGATACACCAGCTGCTGGGAAACCGAGTAATAGGCCGGGCCGGTGCGCGCGCGGCTGAGGCGATCCTGATTGTAGATCAGGCCCGCCGCCAGCAGATCGGCGGCGTCATCGTCCAGATCGTCAAACAGATCGTTAATGTTCTTATGAGGGATCACCACCAGTTTCACCCCCAGGTAGTTGGCGAAGCGTTTCGCCAGCTCATAGTCGAGCCCACCGGGCCCCTGTTTGGTGGTGAAATAGGTGAGCGGCGAATTCAGGGTGCTGATCCGCAGTTCGCCGCGGGATTTTATCTCTTCGAGCTGCCCACCCTGGCCGCTGCGCCAGGCAATGTTGGGCCACAGGGCGAGCGCCAGAAGCAGGGTGACAACACCGATTAGAATGTAATTTATTTTAAGGCGTTTCAAATAGTTATCCAGTGGTGGCACAGGTACGCCGGCGATGACAACCTCGTCTTTTCTTATGGTTAAATCACCAGTGCCGGGGCATTTTGCGCAACAAAACGCCAGCGTGCAACTTTATTGACACGTTATGACAATTCGATGGCGCGAACAGCTTTTATCAATAATAGCTACGCAAACGGTTTCGTCGGCGGCGCGGATTCTCTATAATGGCGCGCGTTTTCCCCTGTTGCGCCCAATGAAGCGCTGAAGTCAGTTGCTTCGAAGACGAGAGAACTTTGATTATGGAAATACTGCGTGGTTCGCCCGCTTTGTCGGCTTTTCGCATTACCAAACTGCTGTCCCGCTGCCAGGACGCTCAACTTCCGGTCAGTGATATCTACGCCGAGTACGTCCACTTTGCCGATGTTAGCGCACCGCTAAGTGCCGAAGAACATGCCAAGCTTCAGCGCCTGCTCAGGTATGGCCCCTCTCTCGCCGAACACGCCCCCGCAGGCCGCCTGCTGTTGGTGACGCCGCGTCCGGGCACCATTTCCCCCTGGTCTTCCAAAGCCAGCGACATCGCTCACAACTGCGGCCTGAAGCAGGTGGTGCGGCTGGAGCGCGGCCTGGCGTTTTACGTCAAGGCGCCGGCGCTGACCGAATCCCAGTGGCAACAGTTGGCCGCCTTGCTGCATGATCGCATGATGGAAACCGTCTTCAGCGAGCTGCAGCAGGCTGAGCAGCTGTTCGCGCATCACCAACCGGCGCCGTATCAGGCGGTGGACGTGCTGGGTGAAGGGCGCAGCGCGTTGGAACAGGCTAACGTCAGGCTCGGCCTGGCGTTGGCGCAGGACGAAATCGACTATCTGCTGAACGCCTTTACCGGGCTGGGGCGCAACCCGACGGATATCGAACTTTATATGTTCGCGCAGGCCAACTCCGAGCACTGCCGCCACAAGATTTTCAACGCCGATTGGATCATCGACGGCGAACAGCAGCCGAAGTCGCTGTTCAAAATGATCAAGAATACCTTCGAGCAGACGCCGGACTACGTGCTGTCGGCTTATAAGGACAACGCCGCGGTGATGGAAGGCTCGCAGGTCGGCCGCTTCTTCGCCGCGCCGGGCAACGGCAAATATGATTACCATCAGGAAGACGCGCATATCCTGATGAAGGTGGAAACCCATAACCACCCGACGGCGATCTCCCCATGGCCGGGCGCCGCGACCGGCTCCGGCGGCGAGATCCGCGACGAAGGCGCCACCGGCCGCGGCGCCAAGCCGAAGGCCGGTCTGGTGGGCTTCTCGGTGTCCAACCTGCGCATTCCCGGCTTTGAACAGCCGTGGGAGCAGGATTTCGGCAAGCCGGATCGCATCGTCACCGCGCTGGACATCATGACCGAGGGCCCATTGGGCGGCGCGGCGTTCAACAACGAATTCGGTCGCCCGGCGCTGGTCGGCTATTTCCGTACCTATGAAGAGCAGGTCAACAGCCACAACGGCGTTGAACTGCGCGGCTATCATAAGCCCATCATGCTGGCTGGCGGCATCGGCAACATCCGCGCCGACCACGTGCAGAAAGGGGAAATCACCGTCGGCGCCAAGCTGGTGGTGCTGGGCGGCCCGGCAATGAATATCGGCCTGGGCGGCGGCGCGGCGTCTTCGATGGCTTCCGGCCAGTCCGACGCCGATCTGGACTTCGCTTCGGTACAGCGCGACAACCCGGAAATGGAGCGTCGCTGCCAGGAAGTGATCGACCGCTGCTGGCAGCTGGGCGAGCAAAACCCGATCCTGTTCATTCACGACGTCGGCGCCGGCGGTTTGTCCAACGCCATGCCTGAGCTGGTGAGCGACGGCGGCCGCGGCGGGCGTTTCGAACTGCGCGACATCCTCAACGACGAGCCGGGCATGAGCCCGCTGGAAGTGTGGTGCAACGAATCGCAGGAACGCTACGTGATGGCGATTGCCCCGGCGCAGATGGCGCAGTTTGACGAGATCTGCCGCCGCGAGCGCGCACCTTATGCGGTGATCGGTGAAGCCACCGAAGAACGGCATTTGACGCTGAACGACCGCCACTTCGACAATCAGCCGATCGACATGCCGCTGGACGTGCTGCTGGGCAAAACGCCGAAAATGACGCGCGACGTCACCAGCCTGCAGGCCCAGGGCCAGCCGGTGCAGCGTGCGGGCATCACCCTGGCCGACGCGGTGAAACGCGTGCTGCATCTGCCGGCGGTTGCGGAAAAAACCTTCCTGATCACCATCGGCGACCGTAGCGTAACCGGCATGGTGGCGCGCGATCAGATGGTCGGCCCATGGCAAATCCCGGTGGCCGATTGCGCGGTGACCACCGCCAGCCTGGACAGCTACTACGGTGAAGCGATGTCGATCGGCGAGCGCGCGCCGGTGGCGCTGCTGGACTTCGCCGCTTCCGGCCGCCTGGCGGTAGGGGAAGCCCTGACCAACCTGGCCGCCACCGAAATCGGCGAGCTGAAGCGCGTGAAGCTTTCCGCCAACTGGATGGCCGCTGCCGGCCACCCGGGCGAAGACGCCGGCCTGTACGCGGCGGTGAAAGCGGTGGGCGAAGAACTCTGCCCGGCGCTGGGCATCACCATCCCGGTGGGTAAAGACTCGATGTCGATGAAAACCCGTTGGCAGGAAGGCAACGAACAGCGCGAAATGACCTCGCCGCTGTCGCTGGTGATCACCGCCTTCGCCCGTGTGGAGGACGTGCGCCACACCGTGACGCCGCAGCTGCGCACCGACAAGGGCGATACCGCGCTGCTGTTGATCGATCTGGGCAACAGCCACAACGCATTGGGCGCCACCGCGCTGGCGCAGGTTTACCGTCAGCTGGGCGACAAGCCGGCCGACGTGCGCAACGTCGAACAGCTGGCGGGCTTCTTCAACGCCATGCAGCAGCTGGTGGCGGATCGCGCGCTGCTGGCCTACCACGACCGCTCCGACGGCGGCCTGTTGGTCACGCTGGCGGAGATGGCGTTTGCCGGCCACTGCGGCGTCAACGTTGATATCCGCGGCCTGGGCGACGATGCGCTGGCGGCGCTGTTCAATGAAGAGCTGGGCGCGGTGATTCAGGTTACCGCCGACCAGCTCGAGAGGGTGCGGCAAGTGTTCGCCCAGCATGGTCTGAGCGACAACGTGCATCACATCGGCAGCGCGCAGGCCGGCGATCGCTTCGTGATTAGCCAGAACGGCAAGGCGCTGTACGGCGAGAGCCGCAATACGCTGCGCACCTGGTGGGCGGAAACCACCTGGCAGATGCAACGCCTGCGCGACAACCCAGAGTGCGCCGATCAGGAGCATAAGGCCAAGCAGGATGAGCAAGATCCGGGCCTGAACGTGAAGCTGAGCTTCGCGCCGCAGGAAGACATCGCCGCGCCTTATATCGCCACGGGCGTCCGTCCGAAAGTGGCGGTGCTGCGCGAACAGGGGGTGAACTCCCACGTCGAGATGGCGGCGGCGTTCCACCGCGCCGGTTTTGACGCGGTAGACGTGCACATGAGCGATCTGCTGGAAGGGCGACGCGACCTGCAGGGCTTCCAGACGCTGGTGGCCTGCGGCGGCTTCTCCTACGGCGACGTGTTGGGCGCCGGTGAAGGCTGGGCGAAATCGATCCTGTTCAACGATCGGGTGCGCGACGAGTTCGCGTCCTTCTTCCATCGCCCGCAAACCCTGGCGTTGGGCGTGTGCAACGGTTGCCAGATGATGTCCAACCTGCGCGAGCTGATCCCGGGTGCCGAACACTGGCCGCGCTTCGTGCGCAACCTGTCGGACCGTTTTGAAGCGCGCTTCAGCCTGGTGGAAGTCGCGGCCAGCCCGTCGCTGTTCATGCAGGGTATGGCCGGTTCACGCATGCCGATCGCCGTTTCCCACGGGGAAGGCCACGTCGAAGTGCGCGACGCGGCGCATTTGGCGGCGTTGGAAAGCAACGGCCTGGTGGCGCTGCGTTTCGTCAACCATGCCGGCCAGGTTACGGAAAGCTATCCGGCCAACCCGAACGGTTCGCCGAACGGCATCACCGCCGTCACCAGCGCCAGTGGCCGCGCGACGGTCATGATGCCGCACCCGGAGCGCGTGTTCCGCACCGTCAGCAACTCCTGGCACCCGGAGGAGTGGGGCGAAGACAGCCCATGGATGCGCATGTTCCGCAACGCCCGCAAGCAACTGGGCTAAGCGGCCAGGCAGGGCTGTGACTTCTGAGGGCGCAAGAAATGAACTGCACCCCAGAAGTTGGACGGTGTAAATTCACGCAGCCTTCGAGGCCTGAGTTCGGTACTCCACCGGACTCAGGCCTTTCAGTTTCTGCCTGATACGATGAGAGTTGTAGTAATCAATGTAAATGTCTATCTCTTGCGCCAGGTGTTCCACACTCTCAAAACGCTGCAAGTAATACAGCTCCGCTTTCAGATGTCCGAAGAAGTTCTCCATCACGGCATTGTCCAGGCAATTTCCCTTGCGAGACATGCTCTGCTTTATCCCGTTAACCCGCAACGCATGCTGATAAGCCGCCATCTGATAGTGCCAACCCTGGTCACTGTGCAACAGCAACTGCTCACCCGGCTTCATCCTGCTTACCGCCTTGTCCAACATCCTTTTAACCAGCCTAAACTCTGCCCGGCGAGCCACTTCATAAGCGATGATTTCACCGTTGTACAAGTCGAGCACCGGTGATAAATACAGCTTATCCTCACCAACCCGGAACTCCGTTACATCCGTTACCCACTTTTGATTGGGGCATTGAGCGGTAAAATTACGCTGCAGGAGATTGGGTGCCAACTTGCCTGTATTCCCCTTGTATGAGCGGTACTTTTTACGGCGAACCGGTGACTTCAGCTGCAGCGCTGTCATCAGTTTTTGCACGGTTTTATGATTTAAACCGTACCCTTCCTTTCGCATTACGCAGGTTATGCGACGATAGCCGTAACGGCCTTTATGGACGTTAAAGACTTCGGCTATTCGTTGTTTAGCCTCACGGTATTTATCCGGCACTCGACCGACTTTACAGCAATAATAGTACGTGCTGCGCGCCAGCCCACCGGCATGCAACAGCCTGTCTAAACGGTGCTCTTGCCTTAATGCCGTGACTATTTTTGCCCTTTCCGCCGTGCCCGGGCATCGTTTTCCTGCATCAAGGCTCTCAGCTTTTTTATGTAGTCATTCTGAGCGCGTAAAAACTCGATTTCCTCCCGCATCTCTTCGGGGGTCAACTCATCTGGCGACTTATCCGCATGGGGTGTTTTGGGATGCTGATACATTCGGCGACCACGCTGGTTCCGGTTGAGGGCTTCGGCCCCATTCTCCTGATAGAGCTTAACCCAGTGTTCCAGCGTCGTGTATGAGGGGATATCAAATTGTGCGGCAACGTCCGCTAAAGAAAAAGGATTGGAGAGGGCAAACTCGACGACAGAGAGCTTAAATTCGGGTGTGTAATGTCGTTGCCGTCCGGGTTGCAGCCCTGGCTCACCATGATGTTGATAGGCCGCAATCCAGCGACGTAGCTGGACATGGGCGACAGAGAATTTTCTCGCGGTCTGCCTTTGGCTGCCGTGTCCGGTAAGATAGTACCGGACTACGTCGAGTTTGAACGGGAGTGAATATTTCATAAAAACTGCACCTCCAAATGTCAGATGACCTGTCCAACATTTGGGGTGCAGTTCAAAATTGCGCCCTTTTTATTGCGTGTCAGTCGGCTGTCTGCATTTTGCGACAGCGGTCATTTTGCCTGTCTCCAAAAGGAGACATTTAATTAATTGATTTTATTGTGTATTTTATTGGTTTGTTTTTGTTGTCGGGATTTGGCGACAGGGTGCGGTTTTTTTCAACGCATTAGCCCGTTCGTTTTTTGACTTATTTTGCTTTTTTGTTTTAATTTATAATTAAAATCATATAGTTATTATTTTAATTGCAAAGTTGGCACGCTAAGTGCATTATTATCCGCAGTTGCTCATTCAACTTTTTATGATGGCCCCGTATTTAGACGGATCAGTCGCCTCATAAGCCTCCGAATGATGCCAAAGAAATGGTGCCTATCGTCCAACCAAACCGATAACAGTTCGCGCAAGCGACTTTATCAAGCATCGGGCGACACGTGGAGTGAGGCACCGCCTGTATCCAACTGTGATGAAGGGTTCATCAATCCCGGATACTTACGGATGCTATTCGTCCTGTTCGATGCCAGCCTTGCGCTACATCACCCTGGGGACGAGATTCAAGGGCATCCACACTTTCTTGCGGTGGGGCGGTTGTGCCCCAGCGTCAATTCTCAAAGCTGCGCTTATCTTGTGTTTATCCATGTTTCGTTATCGATGCAAGCGAACGCCAATATCATTTAAAAACGTCGCCTCAGCGCGCAGCCTCAGGTTTTGCATGCATCGCCATGCAGCCCCTTTTACGACAGCACCGAGCTTCGGCCGGTGCTTTTTTTTGTCTTTTTTCCACCGGCCAGCGGCCGCCGCCCGGATAATCCACCTGCGGGCTTTTTTCTTACCGGCGAGTCAGTTAGCATCGTGACAGACAAGAGAAGATGAGATGATTTCGTTGAAAAAATGGCGTTTATTCCCTCGCTCGCTGCGGCAGCTGGTGCTGATGGCGTTTCTGCTGGTATTGCTGCCGTTGCTGGTGCTGGCGTATCAGGCCTATCAAAGCCTGGATCACCTAAGCTCCCAGGCGGCGGACATCAACCGCACTACGCTGGTGGATGCGCGGCGCAGCGAGGCGATGACCAGCGTGGCGCTGGAGATGGAGCGCAGCTATCGTCAATATTGCGTGCTGGTTGACCCGACCCTGGAGCGGCTGTACCAGAATCAGCGCAAGCAATATTCGCAGATGCTCGATGCCCACGCGCCGATATTACCGGATGAACGCTATTATCAGACGCTGCGCGATCTGCTGACCCAACTGGCGGCGATCAAATGCCAAAGCAGCGGGCCGGATAAAGATGCCTCGGCGCTCCTCGAGTCCTTCTCCCGTTCCAACGCCGAAATGGTGCAGGCCACGCGCGCCGTGGTGTTCTCCCGCGGGCAGCAGTTGCAGCAGGCCATCGCCGAACGCGGTCAGTTCTTTGGCTGGCAGGCGCTGCTGCTGTTCCTGCTCAGCGTACTGCTGGTGGTGCTGTTCACCCGCATGATTATCGGCCCGGTAAAGGCGGTGGAGCGAATGATCAACCGGCTGGGGGAGGGGCGAGCGCTGGGCGATACTGCCTCGTTCAAGGGGCCGCGCGAGCTGCGTTCGCTGGCGCAGCGCATTATCTGGCTGAGCGAACGGCTGGCATGGCTGGAATCGCAGCGCCATGAGTTTTTGCGCCATATTTCGCACGAGCTGAAGACGCCGCTGGCCAGCATGCGTGAAGGCACCGAATTGCTGGCCGACGAGGTGGCGGGGCCGCTCACCTCCGATCAAAAAGAGGTGGTGACCATTCTCGATCACAGCAGCCGCCACCTGCAGCAGCTGATCGAACAACTGTTGGATTATAACCGCAAGCTGGCCGATGGCCCTGCGGAACATGAGAACGTTGAGCTGCGGGAAATGGTTGAAATGGTGGTCGCCGCACACAGTTTACCGGCGCGGGCAAAAATGATCGGCACCGAAATCGCGCTGGATGCGGAAATCTGCTGGGCAGAGCCTACGCTATTAATGCGCGTGCTGGATAATCTCTACTCCAATGCGGTGCACTACGGCAAGGAATCCGGTAACATTTGGATCCGCAGCCGTCAGGTTGGGCAGCGGGTGCAGATCGATGTCGCCAACAGCGGCACGCCGATCCCCGAAGCCGAAAGAACCATGATTTTTGAGCCTTTTTTCCAAGGTAGTCACCAGCGAAAAGGGGCGGTAAAAGGAAGTGGGCTAGGGCTGAGCATTGCCCAGGACTGTATCCGCCGCATGCGCGGTGAACTGCAGCTGGTCACGGTCGCCGGTGCAGACGTCTGCTTCCGCATTGAATTGCCATTAACCGCCGAGAATGAATAAATAATGTACACATGGTCTAAACGCCTTCGTCTAACACAGACCGAACGTTCACCGCGTGCCACGCAGAGAGCGCCACTCGGCAAGCGCCCAATCGCCTTTTTGGGCACCGTTTTCTTTATGCCGTTTCTGCTGGCGGGCTGCGTCGATCGCGCCGTCAGCGGCGGCCTGAACCAGCAGCAACAGGAAGCGATCCCGGACACCAAGGTGGTGGACTACCGCATTGCGGCCTGCGATACCCTGTGGCAGCTGGATGAAAAAGACGCGCTGGATAATTCACTGTACTGGCTGCGCGCCATGGACTGCGCCGATCGCATCGGTTCAACCCAGGCGCGCGCGCTGGCGAAAACCCTGCCGGGCGACAGCTGGTCCGGCATTTTCAAACAAAGCATTCTGCTGGGCAGCGCCGAGCCGACCTCGGGCGAACGCCGCCAGATTGTCGATCGCCTGAACAGCTACCGCATGGCGTTCCCGAGTTCGCTGCGGCCGCTGCTGCAGCTGTGGCGCCAGCAGCAGGTGCTGCAGATTACGCTGTTCGACGAAAAGGCGCGTTACCAGCGCCTGCAGGAAAGCGCCGACGGCCAGATCGATACCCTGCGCCAGGGGCAGGTCCGGCTGCAGGCCCAGCTGCAGGACACCTCGCGCAAGCTGGAGAATCTGACCGATATCGAGCGCCAACTTTCGTCGCGTAAGCAGCTGCAGGGGGAAATCCCTGAGGGGAGCTCGGCGCAGCCAAAGGGCGACGCCGCAGGTAAGAATGCTGCGCCCGCCAGAGCCGCAGAGCCGGAAGCCGAAACGGAGAAGGGCACGGCCCTGCCGGTGGATCCGGAGGACACCTACGTGCCGCCCGCTTCCAACAAGGAGTCTCACGCGCGATGACAGTACGCAAACCGGCCAATTTGCTATTGGTTGACGACGATCCCAGCCTGCTCAAGCTGCTGGGCATGCGCCTGACCAGCGAAGGTTTTCACGTGACCACCGCCGAAAGCGGCCAGGAAGCGCTGCGCCTGCTGGCGCGCGAACAGATTGATTTGGTGATTAGCGATCTGCGAATGGACGAGATGGACGGCATGGCGCTGTTTGCCGAGATCCAGAAGCATCAGCCGGGCATGCCGGTGATCATTCTCACCGCCCACGGTTCCATTCCGGACGCGGTGGCCGCTACCCAGCAAGGGGTATTCAGCTTCCTGACCAAGCCGGTGGATCGCGATGCGCTGTATAAAGCCATCGACGAAGCGCTGTCGCTGTCGGCGCCGGCTGGCGACGACGGCTGGCGGGAAGATATCGTCACCCGCAGCCCGCTGATGCTGCGCCTGCTGGAGCAGGCGAAAATGGTGGCGCAGTCCGACGTCAGCGTGCTGATCAACGGCCAGAGCGGCACCGGCAAAGAGGTGTTGGCGCAGGCCATCCACGGTGCCAGCCCGCGCGCCAAGAAAGCGTTTATCGCCATCAACTGCGGCGCCTTGCCGGAGCAGCTGTTGGAGTCTGAGCTGTTTGGCCATGCCAAGGGCGCCTTTACCGGCGCGGTCAGCAGCCGCGAAGGCCTGTTTCAGGCGGCGGCGGGCGGCACGCTGTTTCTCGACGAGATCGGCGACATGCCGCTGTCGCTGCAGGTGAAGCTATTGCGGGTGCTGCAGGAGCGCAAGGTGCGCCCGCTGGGCAGTAATCGCGATCTGGACATCGACGTGCGCATTATCTCCGCCACCCACCGCGATCTGCCGAAGGCGATGGCGAAGAACGAATTCCGCGAAGACCTTTACTACCGGCTGAACGTGGTCAACCTGAAGATCCCGGCGCTGAACGAACGCGCCGAAGATATTCCGTTGCTGGCCAATCACCTGCTGCGCGAGTCCGCCCTGCGCCACAAGCCGTTTGTGCGCAGCTTCTCCTCCGACGCCATGAAGCGCCTGATGACCGCCAGCTGGCCGGGCAACGTGCGCCAACTGGTGAACGTGATCGAACAGTGCGTGGCATTGACCTCCGCGCCGGTGATAGGCGAAGCGCTGGTGGAGCAGGCACTGGAAGGGGAAAACACCGCGCTGCCGACCTTCGTCGAGGCGCGCAACCAGTTTGAATTGCACTATCTGCGCAAGCTGCTGCAGATCACCAAGGGTAACGTGACCCAGGCCGCGCGCATGGCGGGCCGCAACCGTACGGAATTCTACAAATTGCTGTCGCGCCATGAACTGGATGCCAACGATTTTAAAGAATGATGTTTTCTTGCCGACGTCTGCGCAGGCAGGCGTCTCAACAAAACGGGCGGAATGATTTACACTCCGTGCACTTTGTTGCGGCATGACCAACCGTAGATAACTATGGAACGTATTAAGCGGGATCCTAAACAATGAGCAGATCACTTTCCATCGCCCTGGCCCAGTTGAACCTGCTGGTCGGCGACATTGAAGGCAACACCGAACGCATGTTGCAAACCGTGCAAGAGCAGCAGAAGGCGGGAGCCGATCTGGTCATGTTCACCGAGCTGGCGCTGTCCGGCTATCCGCCGGAAGACCTGTTGTATCGCAACGACTTCTACCAGCGCTGCGACGTGCAGCTGCAGCGTCTGCAGCAGGCCTCCGCCGAGGTGGCGATCCTGGTCGGCCATCCGTGGCGCGAAGGCGACAAGCTGTATAACGCGCTGTCGCTGTTCGCCGAAGGCCGCTTGCTGACCCGTTACTTCAAGCAACAGCTGCCGAACTACGGCGTGTTCGATGAAAAACGCTATTTCCACGCCGGCGGCGAAACCTGCGTGGTGGATCTGAAAGGCTACCGCCTGGGCCTGTTGATCTGCGAAGACCTGTGGTTCCCGGAACCTATCGACGCCGCGAAAGCCGCCGGCGCCGAACTGATCCTGTCGATCAACGCCTCGCCGTATAACCGCGAGAAGCCGTATATCCGCAAAACGCTGATGGCCGGCCACTGCCAGCGCACCCACCTGCCGCTGGTGTATCTCAACCAGATCGGCGGGCAGGACGAGCTGATTTTCGACGGTTGCTCCAAGGTGTTCGACGCGGCGGGCAACATGACGCATCGCCTGGCCGCCTTTGCCGAGCAGGTGACCCTGCTCGAGTTCAACGAGCTGGAGGTGGTGCCGATGGCCACGCCGGCCGCCGAGCTGCCGCAGTTGGCGCAGATCTATGAAGCCCTGGTGCTGGCGGTGCGCGACTATGTGACTAAAAACGGCTTCAAGGGCGCGGTGCTGGGCCTGTCCGGCGGCATCGACTCGGCGCTGACGCTGGCGATCGCCGTTGACGCCCTGGGTAAAGACAAGGTGCAGGCGCTGATGATGCCGTTCCGTTACACCGCGGACATCAGCATCGCCGACGCCAAAGAAGAAGCCGAAATTCTCGGCGTGGAATTCGACATCGTATCCATCGAGCCGATGTTCGACGCCTTTATGGGCCAGCTGACGCCAATGTTCGCCGGCACCGAACGCGACACGACGGAAGAAAACCTGCAGGCGCGCTGCCGTGGGGTGGTGTTGATGGCGCTGTCGAACAAACGCCGCAGCATCGTGCTGACCACCGGCAACAAAAGCGAGATGGCCGTGGGCTACGCCACGCTGTATGGTGATATGGCCGGCGGCTTCGACGTGCTGAAAGACGTGCCGAAAACGCTGGTGTTCAAGCTGTCCGAATACCGCAATACCGTCTCTTACGTGATCCCGCAGCGGGTGATCGATCGTCCGCCGTCCGCCGAGCTGGCGCCGGATCAGCTCGATCAGGACAGCCTGCCGCCGTACGATATTCTGGACGCGATCCTCGAAGGCTACGTCGAGCGCGACAAATCGATCGCCGATCTGGTGGCCGAAGGCTTCGACGAAGCCATCGTCCGCAAGGTGATCCGCCTGGTGGATATCAATGAATACAAGCGGCGTCAGGCCGCCGTCGGGCCGCGCATCACCGCCCGCAACTTCGGCAAAGACCGCCGCTACCCAATCACATCCGGTTTTGGCCGCAAAAATTGGTAAAGGAAAGAAGATGAAAAAGATCGACGCTATTATCAAACCGTTCAAACTGGATGACGTCCGCGAAGCCTTGGCTGAAGTCGGCATCACCGGTATGACGGTGACCGAAGTGAAAGGCTTCGGCCGCCAGAAAGGCCATACCGAGCTGTATCGCGGCGCCGAATACATGGTCGATTTTTTGCCTAAGGTAAAAATCGAGATCGTGGTGGCCGACGATATCGTCGACACCTGCGTGGAAACCATCATGCAGACGGCCCAGACCGGCAAGATCGGCGACGGCAAAATCTTCGTCTTCGACGTGGCGCGCGTGGTGCGTATCAGGACCGGCGAGCAGGACGAAGAAGCGATTTAATGCGATCGTCTACCGAGCACCGCCGGCTTGCGCTTGGGCAGTGCTCGGCCTCCTCGCGTACTGCGTGTACGCTCCGGGGCACTGCGCGGCTGCCCGCACTCAATCTGGCTGGCGCTCGCTACGCCCTTGACTCCCGAGTATGCGATCGTCTACCGAGCACCGCCGGCTTGCGCTTGGGCGGTGCTCGGCTTCTTGCCCCCCGCTAAAAACCTCCCAACGCGTTATCTCTCAGTCATTTCCGCCATCGGCATTCTAAAAAAGCGAAGGCTATCGCGTTTTTGATAGTTTTTTCGATCGCTTTTCTCACGGGATCTACACTCAACTCAACGATCTTGATTAAGGCGATCCCCAATGAATTTCCAGTTGCGGCCAGGTGGCCAGGGCGTGCATCCCCAGGCGCTTACTCAGGTAAGCGGCTGTAAGCGCACGCAGACAACAACCCAGCGGTTTGAAAGGCGGTGGGGATGATGACGCTGCGCCAGATCCGCCACTTTATCGCCGTGGCGGAAACCGGCTCGATTTCCGCCGGCGCCCAGGCGGTGTTCGTCTCCCAGTCTTCGTTGACGTTGGCTATCCAGCAGCTGGAAACCGAAATCGGCGTGCGGCTGTTCGATCGCCACGCCAAGGGAATGAACCTGACCCACCAGGGGCATCAGTTTCTGCGCCAGTCCTATCTGATCCTGGCGACGGTGGACAACGCCAAGCGCAGCCTGCAGATCGGCACCGAGAGCCTGACCGGCAGGCTGACCATCGGCGTCACCAGCCTGGTGGCCGGCTACTTTCTGGTGGAACTGCTGACGCGCTTTAAGTCGGCCTATCCCAACGTCACCATCCAGGTGGTGGAAGACGAACGCCCTTACATCGAGCACCTGCTGGTCAGCGGCGAGATAGACATCGGCGTGCTGATCCTGTCGAACATCGAGGACCGCGACGCACTACAGACCGAGGTGCTGATGCACTCGCCGTATCGCCTGTGGCTGCCGCCGCTGCACCCGCTGCTGGAAAACGAAAGCATCAGCCTGGCGGACGTTGCCAAACAGCCTCTTATTCAGCTCAACGCCGACGAAATGGACGTTCACGCCCGGCGTATCTGGGCGCGCGCCGGGCTGAAGCCGGAGATCGCCATGAAAACCGCTTCGACCGAGGCGGTGCGCAGCCTGGTGGCGGCGGGCATGGGGGTTTCCATCCAGCCGGACATGGCGTACCGCGCCTGGTCGCTGGAGGGCAATATGATCGAAGCGCGCAAGCTGGTGGATCTGCTGGAGCCGTTGGATATCGGGCTGGCGTGGCGCCGCGGCAGCGCGCGGCCGGAGTTGGTGACGCCGTTCCTCACCATCGCGCGGGAAAACGGCACCATGCACGCCGCCGGCCTCAAGCATTCGATTTAATCGAACGCGGCCTTCGGTATTTAGAATTTGTTGCCTGCCAGAGGCTCGCTTAGTCTGATTGATAATAACCTATTCACATTTGGTTAACGTTCTTGTCACTCAGAGGCGATACGCGATGGCAGATGTGCAGTTCCTCTCAGGCTTGTCCTGTCAGCAATTCATCAACGGTCAATCGGTCGAAGGCGAGGGCCAGCAAGAGTGCATCGTTAATCCTGCCAACGGCGAAACGCTGGTTTCCATTAGCGAAGCCTCCTCGGTGCAGGTCGGCAATGCGGTAAAAGCCGCGCAACAGGCGTTTGGCCACTGGTCGCGCACCACCCCGGCCTACCGCGCCGCCATTTTGCTGCGCATCGCCGACGCCATCGAACGCCAGGCGGTGCAGCTGGCCCAGTTGGAAGCGCTGAACTGCGGCAAGCCGCTGCATCAGGCGCTCAATGACGATCTGCCGGCCGCGATCGACGTGTTTCGCTTTTTCGCCGGCGCGGTGCGTACCCAGCAGGGGCAGCTGGCCGGGGAATATGTCGAAGGGCATACCTCGATGATCCGCCGCGATCCGGTCGGGGTGGTGGCCTCGATCGCCCCCTGGAACTACCCGCTGATGATGGCGGCCTGGAAGATAGCCCCGGCGCTGGCGGCGGGCAACACCGTGGTGTTCAAGCCATCCGAACATACGCCGCTGACCATTCTGGCGCTGGTGCCGGCGCTGCAGGACATTCTGCCGCCGGGGGTGCTGAACATCGTCTACGGCGGCGGAGAGGGCGTCGGCAGCCAACTGGTCGGCCACCCGCTGGTGCGGCTGGTGTCGGTGACCGGCGATATCGTCACCGGCCAGAAAATCCTGCAGGCGGCGGCCAAAAGCGTCAAGCGCACCCATCTGGAACTCGGCGGCAAGGCGCCGGTGATCGTCTGTGACGACGCCGATCTGGACGAGGTGGTCAACAGCGTTCGCACCTACGGCTATTACAACGCCGGCCAGGACTGTACCGCCGCCTGTCGCATCTACGCGCAGGCCGGTATTTACCCCAGGCTGGTCGAGGCGCTGGGCGAGGCGGTGGCCAGCCTGCGCTTCGCCCGCAAGCGCGATCAGGACAACGAGATCGGCCCATTAATCAGCGCCAGGCAGCGCGATCGCGTCGCCAGCTTCGTCGAACGCGCGCTCAGCCAGCCGCATATCGAATTGATCACCGGCGCCGCCGCGCACTCCGGGCCGGGGTTCTATTACCAACCGACCCTGCTGGCCGGCTGTCTGCAAAGCGACGAAATAGTCCAGCGCGAGGTGTTTGGCCCGGTGGTCAGCGTCACCCGCTTCGAGCAGTTGGAGCAGGCGGTCGCCTGGGCCAACGATTCCGAATACGGCCTGGCCTCGTCGGTGTGGACGCAGAATATCGACCGGGCGCTGCACATCGCCGCTCACTTGCAATATGGCAGCACCTGGATCAACACCCATTTCACGTTGGCGAGCGAAATGCCGCACGGGGGCCTCAAGCGCTCCGGCTACGGCAAGGATCTGTCCAGCGATTCTTTGCAGGACTACAGCGTAGTCAGGCACGTCATGGCGAAGTTCAAAGCCAGTTTTTAGCGGTTCCATAAAGCAAAAATCAGCGCGGCAGCCGTTCCCTGCCGCACACAGACACGCAACACAGGGGTAATTACGATGGGAAAAACTACCGCAGTCACCACAGTCTCCGCGCTCTGTATCGCCGTGCTTTGCGGCCTGGCCCAGGCGGCCGATCTGCCGCAGGCATTGGGCAAGGGCGAAGGGCGGCTGGATATCATCGCCTGGCCCGGCTACATCGAACGCGGCCAGTCCGACAAAAATTACGACTGGGTCACTCAGTTTGAAAAACAGACCGGCTGCGCGGTAAACGTGAAAACCGCCGCCACCTCCGATGAAATGGTCAGCCTGATGGCCAAGGGCGGTTACGATCTGGTCACCGCCTCTGGCGACGCCTCGCTGCGGCTGATTTTCGGCAAACGGGTGCAACCGATCAACACCGCGCTGATCCCCAACTGGAAAAACATCGACCCGCGGCTGCTGAATGGCGCCTGGTACACCGTCGACGGCAAAACCTACGGCACGCCGTACCAGTGGGGGCCAAACCTGCTGATGTACAACGCCAAAACCTTCCCGACGCCGCCGGACAGCTGGGCGGTGGTGTTCCAGCAGCAGAACCTGGCGGACGGCAAGAGCAACCAGGGCCGGGTGCAGGCCTACGACGGCCCGATCTACATCGCCGATGCGGCGCTGTTCCTGAAGACTACCCAGCCGCAGCTCGGCATCAGCGATCCCTATCAGTTGAACGAAGAACAGTATCAGGCGGCGCTGAAGCTGCTGCGCACCCAGCATGCGCTGATCCACCGCTACTGGCATGACACCTCGGTGCAGATGAGCGACTTCAAGAATGAGGGCGTCGTTGCCTCCAGCGCCTGGCCGTATCAGGCCAACGCGCTGAAAGGCGAAGGCCAGCCGATCGCCACGGTGTTCCCGAAAGAGGGCGTCACCGGCTGGGCGGATACCACCATGCTGCACGCCGAAGCCAAACACCCGAACTGCGCCTATCAGTGGATGAACTGGTCGCTGGAGCCGAAGGTGCAGGGCGACGTGGCCGCCTGGTTCGGCTCGGTGCCGGCTTCACCGGCGGGCTGCAAGGCCAGCGCGCTGCTGGGCGAGAAGGGCTGCGAAACCAATGGGTTCAACCAGTTCGACAAAATCGCCTTCTGGAAAACGCCGCAGGCGCAGGGCGGCAAGTTCGTGCCCTATAGCCGCTGGACGCAGGACTATATCGCCATCATGGGCGGCCGCTAATATCCCCTTCATATTTCAAGCCGCCTCTTTGTTGGCTGCCCGCACTTACCCCGGTCACGTACGATTTGTACGCTTCCGGGGATGCGTTTGGTTGCCGCCTCGATGCAGCTCGAATTATTTTGCGGATAGGTCTGGTTAGGTTACGGGTTGTCGCCCAACCCGCCGAAGTCATTTGATTGTTTGGAGTGCAGATCATGACCATTGCCGTGCAATTTATCGATGTTTCGCGGACCTTCGGCGATGTTCGCGCCGTGGATCGGGTATCCATCGACATCCAGGATGGGGAATTCTTCTCCATGCTCGGGCCGTCCGGCTCGGGAAAAACCACCTGCCTGCGGCTGATCGCCGGCTTTGAGCAGCTCAGCGCCGGTTCGATCCGCATCCACGGTCAGGAAGCGGCCAACCTGCCGCCGTACCAGCGCGACGTGAACACCGTGTTTCAGGACTATGCCCTGTTCCCGCACATGTCGGTGCTGGAAAACGTCGCCTACGGGCTGATGGTGAAAGGCGTCGCCAAACGTGAGCGGCTGGCGCGGGCGCAGGAGGCGCTGGAAAGCGTGGCGCTCGGCTTCGTCGCCGAACGCAAACCGGCGCACCTGTCCGGCGGGCAGCGGCAGCGCGTGGCCCTGGCGCGCGCGCTGGTCAACCGGCCGCGGGTGCTGCTGCTGGATGAACCGCTGGGCGCGCTGGATCTCAAGCTGCGCGAGCAGATGCAGGGCGAGCTGAAAAAGCTGCAGCGCCAGCTGGGCATCACCTTTATTTTCGTTACCCACGATCAGAGCGAAGCGCTGTCGATGTCTGACCGGGTGGCGGTGTTCAACAACGGGCGCATCGAGCAGGTCGACACGCCGCGCGAGCTGTATATGCGGCCGAAAACGCCGTTTGTCGCCGAGTTCGTCGGCACCTCCAACGTGGTGCGTAATGAGCTGGCGCAACGCCTGCTCGGCGAGAGCGCCACCTTCTCGATCCGGCCGGAGCATATCCGCCTGCTGGAGCAGGACGGTGCGGCGCGGGATGACATTCAGGTGCAGGGCACGCTGCAGGAAATACATTACCAGGGCGCGGCCACGCGCTACGAAATCACGCTGAACAGCGGCGAGAAGCTGCTGGTCAGCCAGGCCAACCCACAGTGGCACGCCGCCGGCCAACAGCGCCTGATTGGCCAGCCGGTCACCGCCTGCTGGCCGCGCGAGGCGATGGTGCCGCTGCGGGAGGAAAGGTGAGATGGAGATGAGCATCGAATATCCTGCGGCGCGCCGCGGTAAAGTGCGCGCACTCTCGACCTGGCTTTATCGCCGCCCGACGTTGTATCTGCTGCTGTTGCTGGTGCCGCCGCTGCTGTGGTTCGGCGCGGTGTACCTCGGTTCGCTGCTGACGCTGCTGTGGCAGGGGTTCTACACCTTCGACGATTTCACCATGACGGTGACGCCGGATCTGACCCTGGCGAACCTCAGCGCGCTGTTCAACCCGGCCAACTACGACATCATTCTGCGCACCCTCACCATGGCGGTGCTGGTGTCGCTGGCCAGCGCGGTGCTGGCGTTCCCGATCGCTTACTACATGGCGCGCTACACCAGCGGCCGCACCAAGGCGTTTTTTTACATCGCGGTGATGATGCCGATGTGGGCCAGCTATATCGTCAAAGCCTATGCCTGGACGCTGCTGTTGGCGAAGGACGGCGTGGCGCAGTGGTTCTTGCAGCACCTGGGCCTGGAGCCGTTGCTGGCGGCGATCCTCACCGCGCCCGGCGTCGGCGGCAATACCTTGTCGACCTCGGGGCTGGGGCGTTTTCTGGTGTTCGTCTACATCTGGCTACCGTTCATGATCCTGCCAATCCAGGCGGCGCTGGAACGCCTGCCGCCTTCGCTGCTGCATGCCTCGGCGGATCTGGGCGCCCGCCCGGCGCAGACCTTCCGCCACGTGATCCTGCCGCTGGCGGTGCCGGGCATCGCCGCCGGTTCGATCTTTACCTTCTCGCTGACGCTGGGCGACTTTATCGTGCCGCAGCTGGTGGGGCCGCCGGGCTACTTTATCGGCAGCATGGTGTACGCCCAGCAGGGGGCGATCGGCAACATGCCGATGGCGGCCGCCTTTACCCTGGTGCCGATCGTCCTGATCGCCCTCTATCTTGCCATCGTGAAACGTCTGGGGGCCTTCGATGCACTCTGAACGCGCGCCCTTTGGGCTGAAGCTGGCCGCCTGGGGCGGACTGATCTTCCTGCACTTCCCGCTGGCGATTATCGCCATCTACGCCTTCAACACCGAGGATGCGGCCTTCAGCTTCCCGCCGAAGGGCTTTACGCTGCACTGGTTCAGCGTGGCCGCCGGGCGGCAGGACATCATCGACGCGGTGCTGCTGTCGGCGCAGATCGCCTGCCTGGCGACCGCCGTGGCGCTGGTGCTCGGCACCTTGGCGGCGGCGGCGCTGTACCGGCGGGATTTCTTCGGCAAGGACAGCATTTCGCTGCTGCTGCTGTTGCCGATCGCGCTGCCGGGCATCGTCACCGGCCTGGCGCTGCTGGCGGCATTTAAGGCATTGAACATCGAGCCGGGGATCCTGACCATCGTCATCGGCCACGCCACCTTCTGCGTGGTGATCGTGTTCAACAACGTGATCGCCCGTTTCCGCCGCACTTCCTACAGCCTGATCGAGGCCTCGATGGATCTCGGCGCCGACGGCTGGCAAACCTTCCGCTACGTGATCCTGCCGAATCTCGGCTCGGCGCTGCTGGCGGGCGGCATGCTGGCGTTCGCGCTGTCGTTCGACGAAATCATCGTCACCACCTTTACCGCCGGCCATGAGCGCACGCTGCCGCTGTGGCTGCTGAACCAGCTTGGCCGCCCGCGCGACGTGCCGATCACTAACGTGGTGGCGCTGTCGGTGATGTTGCTGACCATGCTGCCGATCCTGGGCGCTTATTACCTGACCAAGGGCGGCGAAAGCGTCGCCGGCAGCGGCAAATAATTTCCTTACCCGACCTCTGATAAAAGGATAAACCCTATGCAAAGCCAACTGTTGATTAACGGCCAACTGGTGACCGGCCAGGGCGAAACCCAGCCGGTATATAACCCGGCGACCGGTGAAGTGATCGTTCAGGTGGCCGAGGCCAGCGCGGAACAGGTCGAACAGGCGGTGCTGGCGGCGGACGCCGCGTTCGCCGCCTGGGGGCAAACCACGCCGAAAGAGCGCGCAGAACACCTGCTGAAGCTGGCGGATTTGATCGACAGCCATGCCGAAACCTTCGCCCGCCTGGAGTCGCTCAACTGCGGCAAACCCTACCACTGCGTGCTGAACGACGAACTGCCGGCGGTGGCCGACGTGTTCCGCTTCTTCGCCGGCGCCAGCCGCTGCCTGAGCGGCCTGGCGGCCGGAGAATATCTGGCCGGCCATACCTCGATGATCCGTCGCGATCCGCTTGGCGTGGTCGCCTCGATCGCCCCCTGGAACTACCCGCTGATGATGGCGGCCTGGAAGCTGGCCCCGGCGCTGGCGGCGGGCAACTGCGTGGTGATCAAGCCTTCTGAACAGACGCCGCTGACTGCCTTCAAGCTGGCCGAGCTGGCCGCCGGGCTGTTCCCGCCGGGCGTGATCAACGTGCTGTTCGGCCGCGGCGCCAGCGTCGGCGACCGGCTGACCGGCCACGAGAAGGTGCGGATGGTGTCGCTTACCGGCTCGATCGCCACCGGCGAGCACATCATCGCCCACACCGCCGCCGGCATTAAGCGCACCCATATGGAGCTGGGCGGCAAGGCGCCGGTGCTGGTGTTCGACGACGCCGATCTGCAGCAGGTGGTGGACGGCATCCGCGGCTTCGGTTTCTACAATGCCGGGCAGGACTGCACCGCCGCCTGCCGCATCTATGCGCAGAAAAATATTTACCCTGAGCTGGTGAAGAAGCTGGGCGAGGCGGTGGCCAGCCTGAAAATCGGTCCGCCGGAAGATGAAAGCACCGAACTGGGGCCGCTTATCACCGCCCAGCACCTGGAACGGGTGAGCGGCTTTGTCGAGCGGGCCAAGGCGCTGCCGCACGTGCAGGTGGTGACCGGCGGCGAGAAGGTGAACGGCCCCGGCTATTACTTCCAGCCGACGCTGCTGGCCGGTGCGCGCCAGGAGGATGAAATCGTCCAGCGCGAAGTGTTCGGCCCGGTGGTGACGGTGACCGCCTTCGACGACGAAGAGCAGGTGCTGGCCTGGGCCAATGAATCCAACTATGGGCTGGCTTCGTCGCTGTGGACCCGCGACGTGGGCCGGGCGCACCGCCTGAGCGCCCGCCTGCAATACGGCTGTACCTGGGTGAATACCCACTTTATGCTGGTGAGCGAAATGCCGCACGGCGGCCAGAAGCTGTCGGGCTACGGCAAGGATATGTCGATGTACGGGCTGGAGGATTACACCGCGATCCGGCATGTGATGTTCAAACATTGATTTTACTGTATTTATCCGCAAAATAGCGCGCCTTCAGACCGGTTTCTCGCCGGTCTGACTGATAATAAGAATTGAAAGGAAAACAATTATGGGCATCACCAGACGCGATTTTCTTAATGGGGTGGCGATTACCATCGCCGCCGGGCTGACGCCGATGCAGATCCTGCGCGCGTCGCCGCAAACCGCCAATCAAACCCTGTACTATCCGCCGGCGCTGACCGGGCTGCGGGGTAACCATCCGGGATCGTTCGAGCATGCTCACCAACTGGGGCGCGACGGTAAAGTCTTTGATTTCGGCGCCGTGCCCGCCGCTGAAGAGTTCGATCTGGTGGTGGTGGGGGCCGGCATCAGCGGGCTGGCCGCCGCCTGCTTCTGGCAGCAGATGAAGGGAACGCAGCAGCGCATCCTGTTGATCGACAACCACGACGACTTCGGCGGCCACGCCAAGCGCAACGAATTCAGCAGCGAAAGCGGCACTCTCCTCGGCTACGGCGGCAGCGAGTCGCTGCAGTCGCCGCGCTCCAACTTCAGCCCGGTGGCGATGGGGCTGCTGCAGAAGCTGGGCGTGAGCATCGACAAGCTGGAGCAGGCCTTCGATAAAACCTTCTACCCGGATCTAAACCTCAGCCGCGGCGTGTATTTCGATCGCAAAAACTTCGGCGTCGACAAGGTGGTGAGCGGCGATCCGGGCCGCATGGTGGCGGACGATATCCCGCATGATCGCCTGAACGGCCGTTCTTATGAGGCGTTTATCGGCGACTTCCCGTTGCCGGAAAGCGATCGCCAGGCGCTGATCGCGCTGCATACGGTGGATAAGGACTACCTGCCGGAGATGAGCCGGGAACAGAAGGTCGAGTGGCTCGACACCCACAGCTATACCCAATTCCTGCAGGAGAAGGTCGGCCTGAGCGAGATGGCGATCCGCTACTTCCAGCAGACCACCAGCGATTTCCAGGCGGTGGGCATCGACGCTACCTCCTGCAGCGACGCGCGCATCTGCGATCTGCCCGGCCTGAACGGCATGAACCTGCCGCCGCTGGACGCAGAGTCGCAGGCCGATCTCGACGATCCTTACGTGTTCCACTTCCCGGACGGCAACGCCACGCTGGCGCGCCTGATGGTGCGCCATCTGATCCCGGCGGTGGCGCCGGGCGGCAAGGATATGAACGACATCGTGCTGGCGAAGTTCGACTACGCCCAGCTCGATCGCCCGGAAGCGCCGGTGAAGCTGCGCCTGAACAGCACCGGCCTGCACGCGGCCAACGTTGGCGACAAGGTGGAAGTCACCTATATGACCGGCGAGAAGATGACCAAGGTGCGCGCCGGGCAGGTGGTGATGGCCGGTTACAACATGATGATCCCGTATCTGGTGCCGGAAATGCCGCATGAGCAGCAGGAAGCGCTGAAGCAGAACGTCAAGTCGCCGCTGGTGTACAGCAAGGTGGTGATCCGCAACTGGCAGCCGTTCATCAAGCTGGGGGTGCACGAGGTGTATTCACCGACCGCGCCTTACTGCCGGGTGAAGCTGGACTACCCGGTCAGCATGGGGGGTTACCAGCACCCGCGCGACCCGAATCAGCCGATCGGCCTGCACATGGTATACGTGCCGACGCTGGCGGGCAGCGGGCTGAGCCCGCGCGAGCAGTCGCGCAAGGGCCGCGCATTGCTGCTGGGCACGCCGTTCGAGGTGCATGAGCAGATGATCCGCGAACAGCTGCAGGGCATGCTGGGGTCGGCCGGTTTCGACCATCAGCGCGACATTGAGGCGATCACCGTCAACCGCTGGTCGCACGGCTATTCCTACTTCCTCAACGGACTGTTCGACGATGAGGATGAAGCGCAGAAAATTATCGAAACGGCGCGTCAGCCAATAGGCAAGATCGCCATCGCCAACTCCGATTCCGACTGGAGCCCTTACGCCAACTCGGCGATCGATCAGGCGTGGCGCGCGGTTAACGAGCTGGCCTACGGCAAGGTTGCCGCCAGGGAGGGAGCATGAGCATGCGTTCGCTGTACCTATTGAGCCTGCTGGTGGCCGGCGGCTCGGCACAGGCGATGTCCGCCGGGGAATACGTGGCCAAAGCCGGTGACTGCACCGCCTGCCACACCGCGCCGGGCGGCGCCGAACTGGCGGGGGGCATGAAGTTCCCGACGCCGCTGGGGGATATCTACGCCACCAACATCACGCCGGATAAAGAACATGGCATCGGCGGCTATTCGTTCGACGAGTTTGATCGCGCCATGCGCCAGGGCGTCGCCAAAGACGGCCACCGGCTGTACCCGGCGATGCCTTACACCTCGTACGCCAAAATGAGCGCGGAGGACATGCGCGCGCTGTACCATTACCTGATGAACGAAGTGCCGGCGCAGAGCACCGCCAACCGCGCCAGCGACATCAGCTGGCCGCTGTCGATGCGCTGGCCGCTGGCGGTGTGGAACCGGCTGTTCCACGACGACCAGGTTTATCGGCCGGATCCGCAGCAGAGCGCCGAGTGGAACCGCGGCGCCTATCTGGTGCAGGGCGCGGGGCACTGCGGCAGCTGCCATACGCCGCGCGGCTGGGCCATGCAGGAGCAAGGGTTGGACGGTAAAGAACCGGCCTTCCTGAGCGGCGCTGAGCTGGACGACTGGTATGCCTCGGATCTGCGCGGTATGCAGCCGAACGAGGTCATGGCGCTGCTGAAAACCGGCCGCAGCCAACACGCGGCGGTCGCCGGGCCGATGGGCGAGGTGGTGACCCACAGCACCCAATACCTGAGCGATGCGGATCTGAAGGCTATCGGCAATTATCTGCACAGCCTGGCGGCGGACCCGGTTCCGGCGGTGGCCGCTCCGGCGCAGGCCGACAATCAGAGCGGGCGGGCCAGCTATGCGATGTACTGCTCGACCTGCCACGGCAATAAGGGGGAGGGGAGCGACAATACCATTCCGGCGCTGGCGGGCAACGCGACGGTGACGGCGGACAACCCATTGACCGCGCTGCGGGTGGTGCTGGAAGGGGCGCAAACGCCGACCACGCAACACGCCGCGGCGATCGCCATGCCGGGCTACGCCTGGACGCTGAACGACCGGCAGGCAGCCGATCTGATGAGCTATTTGCGGGGAAGTTGGGGCAACCGGGCGGCGCCGGTCACCGAACAGCAGGTGCAGGAGGCGCGCAAGCTGCAGGCTAAATAACGGCGGGGCGCGGCTTTTCCATGAAGGAAAGGACCGCGCCCCGATTGATTACAGCACCTTATGCGGGCCGAAGCATTCGTAGTGGATGCGCTCGGCCTCCACTCCCATCGCCAGCAGCTGTTTGCCCACGTGCTGCATGAACGGCACCGGGCCGCAGAAGTAATAGTGCATCTGCGGGTTGCTCAACGCAGCGCTCAGCGCGCCAAGATCCATCAGCCCGCGGCTTTGATAGTCGCGGCCTTCCACATCCTCCGCACCCGGTTCACGGTACCAGACGTGGCGGTTCAGGTTCGGCATGCGCCCGGCGATGTCCGCCACTTCGGCGGCAAAGGCGTGAACGGCGCCGTTTTCCGCCGCGTGCAGCCAGTGAATTTCCGCCTGATGCTGATTGTCGTGCAGGCTGTTCAACATGCCGAGCATCGGCGTTTGGCCAACGCCGGCGGAGATCAGCGCCACCGGGGTGTTCGGCTCTGCCTCGAGGAAGAAATCGCCGTGCGGCGGGGCGAGGTAAATCACGTCGCCTTCCTGTGCCTGCTGATGCAGATAGCTGGACACTTTGCCCTGATCTTCGCGCTTGACCGCGATGCGGTAGAACTCGCCGTTCGGCGCGGCAGTCAGTGAATATTGGCGAATTTCCTGATGCTCCAGGCTGTCGTGCCTGATGTAGACCGCCAGATACTGCCCCGGTTTGAAGTCCGCTACCCGGCCGCCGTCGACCGGCGCCAGCACGAAGCTGCAGATCACCTCGCTCTGCGGCTGCTTTTTGAGGATGCGGAAGGCGCGCAGGTCGCGCCAGCCGCCGTTGTCGGTTTCGCTTTGTTGATAAATCTGCTCTTCACGCTGGATAAACACCTTGGCCAGCACGCCATAGGCTTTGCCCCAGGCGTCCAGCACTTCCTGGCCCGGGCTGAACATTTCGTCCAGCGTCGCCAGCAGGTGGCCGCCGACAATCTGATACTGATCGGGCTGAATGTTGAAGCTGGCGTGTTTTTGCGCAATGCGCTCCACCGCCGGCAACAGCGCCGCCAGGTTCTCGATGTTGGCGGCATAGGCGCAGATGGCGTCGAACAGCGCCTGGCGCTGGTCGCCGTTGCGCTGGTTGCTCATATTGAAAATATCTTTCAATTCAGGGTTGTGCGCGAACATCCGATCGTAGAAATGGGCGGTCAACTTCGGCCCGGTGGCGGCCAGCAGCGGAATGGTGGATTTGACGGTGGCGATGGTTTGGCTGTCCAGCATGGAAGCGCTCCTTAGTGGGTTGTCCCTGAGACGATTTTTAATGATGCATTTTAAATGCATCTTATTGGATTCCGTTGCGCTTGTAAATACCCTTGTTTTTGCTGCGGTGTTGTTGAGCGGACGATCGCGCTCACAGAACATGAAAAAACCGCATCGTTCGCATGAGGAAAAGTCCGTTGCCGAACGGGATGAATTATCGGATCAAAGCCTTGTGGAATCTTATGCCAATCGTTTGCGTAAAAACCTCTGTCAAGACCTATCCTCGGTGGGGGAAAACAGTTTACACTGTGGCCCAGAACCCAAACGGGTAGTTATTTGGTGATTTTTTAGTTAGCCGATTTAAGTCAGGAGATGCCGGATGTTAAAGCGTGAAATGAACATTGCCGATTACGATGCCGAACTGTGGCGTGCAATGGAGCAAGAAGTGGTGCGTCAGGAAGAGCACATCGAGCTGATTGCGTCTGAGAACTACACCAGCCCGCGCGTCATGCAGGCTCAGGGTTCCCAGCTGACCAACAAATACGCGGAAGGCTACCCGGGCAAGCGTTACTACGGCGGCTGCGAATACGTGGATATCGTTGAGCAACTGGCTATCGACCGCGCGAAAGCGCTGTTCGGCGCAGACTATGCCAACGTGCAGCCGCACTCCGGTTCTCAGGCTAACTTCGCCGTTTACACCGCGCTGCTGCAGCCGGGCGACACCATTTTGGGCATGAACCTGGCGCACGGCGGCCACCTGACCCACGGCTCCCCGGTTAACCTGTCCGGCAAACTCTACAACGTGGTGCCTTACGGCATCGACGAAGAAGGCAAAATCGACTATGAGGATCTGGCCAAGCAGGCGCAGACCCACAAGCCGAAAATGATCATCGGCGGCTTCTCCGCCTTCTCCGGCGTCGTCGATTGGGCAAAAATGCGTGAAATCGCCGACAGCATCGGCGCTTACCTGTTCGTTGACATGGCGCACGTCGCCGGTCTGATCGCCGCCGGCGTTTACCCGAACCCGGTGCCGCACGCGCACATCGTCACCACCACCACCCACAAAACCCTGGCGGGTCCGCGTGGCGGCCTGATCCTGGCGAAGGGCGGCGACGAAGAGCTGTACAAAAAGCTGAACTCCGCAGTGTTCCCAGGCGGCCAGGGCGGCCCGCTGATGCACGTGATCGCCGGCAAGGCGGTGGCGCTGAAAGAAGCGATGGAGCCGGAGTTCAAGGTTTACCAGCAGCAAGTGGCCGACAACGCCAAAGCGATGGTGGATGTGTTCCTGCAGCGCGGCTATAAAGTGGTTTCCGGCGGCACCCACAACCATCTGTTCCTGCTGGATCTGGTGGACAAGAACCTGACCGGTAAAGAAGCTGACGCTGCTCTCGGCCGCGCCAACATCACCGTGAACAAAAACAGCGTGCCTAACGATCCTAAGAGCCCGTTCGTCACCTCCGGCGTGCGTATCGGCACCCCGGCGGTAACCCGCCGCGGCTTCAAGGAAGCCGAAGTGCGCGAACTGGCCGGCTGGATCTGCGACGTGCTGGACAACATCAACGATGAAGCCACCATCGAACGCACCAAGCAGAAAGTGCTGGATATCTGCGCCCGCCTGCCGGTTTACGCATAATTCTGCTTCGCTTTGCAAAACCCGCTACGGCGGGTTTTTTTATCGCTGTTATGGGCAAACTGTGAACTGCTTTGCAGTCTAACCCTTTGAACATGAATGAAGATTGCTAGCCGGTGTGAGCTCTGTCAAAGTATCGCCTCACACCGGAGGGATCATGGTTCTGCAATCAACGCGTTGGCTCGCTCTCAGCTATTTCACCTACTTCTTTTCGTATGGCATTTTCTTACCCTTTTGGGGCGTTTGGTTAAAAGGCGAGGGCATCGCGCCCGAAACCATCGGTATGTTGCTCGGCGCCGGCCTGATTGCCCGTTTTCTCGGTAGTTTGCTGATTGCTCCCCGCGTGAAAGACCCCTCTCAACTGGTGAATGCCTTGCGTCTGCTGGCGCTGCTGACGCTGGCCTTCGCCGTCGGTTTCTGCTTCGGCAACGGCTGGGGCTGGCTGATGCTGGTGATCGCCGGCTTCAACCTGTTCTTCTCGCCGCTGGTGCCGTTGACCGATGCGCTGGCCGCCACCTGGCAAAAACAAATCACCATGGATTACGGCCGGGTGCGGCTGTGGGGATCGCTGGCGTTCGTTATCGGCTCGGCGCTGACCGGGCAACTGGTGGCGGTGTGGGGCCACAACGCCATCCTCTACAGCCTGATTGCCAGCGTGCTGGCGATGTTGTTGGGCATGATGCTGAAGCCCAGCGTGATGCCGCAGGGCGAGGCCCGTACCCACAGCGAACCCGAACGTTCGCTGTTTGAGCTGTTGAAGGAAGGGCCGGTGTGGCGCTTTCTGCTGTGCGTCACCCTGCTGCAGGGGGCGCACGCCGGTTATTACAGCTTCGGCTCTATCTACTGGCAGGAGGCCGGCTATTCGGCTTCGACCATCGGCTACCTGTGGTCGCTGGGGGTGGTGGCGGAAGTGATTATCTTCGCCAGCAGCAATGTGCTGTTCCGCCGCTGGAATGCGCGCAGCCTGCTGCTGCTCTCGGCCTGCTGCGGGGTGCTGCGCTGGAGCCTGATGGCCTACAGCACCGAACTGGGTTGGCTGCTGCTGATCCAGATCTTGCATTGCGGCACCTTTACCGTCTGTCACCTGGCGGCGATGCGCTTTATTGCGGCGCGCCAGGGGCCGGAGGTGATCCGCCTGCAGGCGGTGTATTCGGCGTTGGCGATGGGGGGCGGTATCGCGATCATGACGGTGATCGCCGGTTTCCTGTTCGAGCATCTGCAGGGTGGGGTGTTCTGGGTAATGGCGGCGGTGGCGGTGCCGGCGCTGTTCATCCGACCGCCGGCGGTGAGCGCAGCCCGCTGATCACGGGGCTTCCAGCAGCGCGCGAATGGCTTTGCGCTGCTGGCGTTCCAGCGGCAGTTCGGTATACACCAGCGGCGGCTGCGGTGCGCTATGCACCGCGGCGTAGGGGCTGATCACCAGCGTGACGCCCTGCGGCGCGCCGGCGTGCAGGTAGTCGCGCAGCGGCAGGTATTTGATGTTGAGCGGCAGCAGCGTCAATTCCCGAATCTGATATTCCACTTCCTCTTCCAACTGCGGGTTATCCAGCGTCAGCAGCAGCACCTGCTTTTCCTGCAACGCATTGTCCTGCATCAGCCAGGCGCCGAAGCTGATGGCCACCAATCCCGCCTCTTCGTGAGAAAAATGCAAATCGTATTCCTGCTCGAAGGGCGCTAACGCTTCCTGCGTGGTGCGCATCAGGCGCGGATATTTGCGCACCACCTCCTCCAGCAGCATGTTGTCGATGCCAATGTCGAAACGGCAGCGCTCAACGGCGGGGGCCAGATGGGCGAACAGCTGGCTGACCAAATCCGCCTGGCTGCTGAAGCTCATGCCGGAGATCTGCTGGAAGCGCTCCACCATCCGATCGATAGCCGCCATCAGCCGCCGATCTTCCTCTGAATCGTTGCTATGGTAGCTGTGGTTTTTCAACATGGTGAACATCAGCACCAGAAAGTCGCGTTCGTCGTCATCAGGCATGTGGTTAAACAGCTGATTGAGCGTTTGATGCAGCGCGTCGGCCGCGCGCTGTTCCGGTTTCTGATGCAGCCAGCCACGCTGGCTGGCGCTGAACTGCGGGTGCCGCTGCCGTTGGCTTTGCCAGGCGCAGTAACACAGGTAATGCTGCAGAAACTGCCGGTCGCGCGCGTCGAAGCTGCGGTTGAGCAGGGATTCGCACATGCCGATGCACGGTTCCAATTGGGCGGAAAAGCCGGCGTCCATCGCCAAGGCCTGCCGCAGCCGGGGAACGAAATGGTCTTCGACAAACTGCGGGCTGCAGCGCAGCGCCCGCCGCAGCCAGTGGATCAGGCAAAGGCGTTGATTGAGCGCGCTCCCCCTGAGCCGATAGCCGTCGTCGGGGTTGCCGACGATCTCCAACTGATGGAAACGCTGGATTTCACTGGCCACCTCGGCTATATCTTGCCGGGTAATCAGGGGGGCGACGCCATTGATTTTACTGATAGTCTCCAGCTGTACTTCGGGCGCCGGCGCATACAGCATCAGCAACAGATGACAGCGCCGTTGTTGACCGGAGAGCTCAGGCACGGGAGCGGTGTCCAGGCTCATATCACCTTCTGGCAGGTAGCGTTTCGATATATGCCTAAGCATAGCAAAAGGCATTATGACGATGCGGTTACCGCGCGGCTTTTACTTCGGCTTACAACTTTCGTCACAAATCTGGCCGCGATGCGCGCCGGTTGAATCGTGGTTTATGTTACGTTATAACAAAATTGAGTATCCTCGGATGATGAAGCTACGTCTTATTCTGGCCGGCGCCTGTGCCTTGTTCAGCACCGGCGCTGTCGCTCACCCGCACAGCTTTATTGATATGAACACCACCTTTGTGGCTAAGGATCAACGGCTGGTCGGCTTGAAAATGGTTTGGGTAATGGATGAAATCACCTCGGCGGACCTGCTGTACGACGCCAGGAATGCCAAAAGCGATTCGGTGGTGTGGAAAAAACTGGCGGCGGAAGTGATGGCCAACGTGCTCGGCCAGCACTACTTCACCGATGTCTATCGCGGCGGCAAACCGGTGAAATACCTTAATCTGCCGACCGAATATCACCTGTCGCGCCAGGGCAACCAGGCGGTGCTGGAGTTCGTGTTACCGCTGGCCGAACCGCAGCCGCTGGCGGGCAAACCCTTTGAGATCTCCACCTACGATCCCACCTATTTCGTCGACATGACCTATAAAGACCAGGCTGCGCTACATCTGCCGCCGGAGCTGGCGCAGCAGTGCAAGTTCAGCCTGAAGACGCCGAAACCGGACGCTTCGCTGCAGGCTTATGCACTGTCGCTCGATAAGAACGACTCGCCCGGCGAAGATATGGCGCTGGGGCAACAGTTCGCTCAACGGGTGACCTTGCAATGTCAATAAATCTCAGCCAACCGGCTGGCCGCAAACGCCATTGGGCCTTTAGCCTGTGGCCGCTGCTGCTGTTTGCACTGCTGCTGGCGTTGGCCGCTCAGCTGGCGTGGCATTTTTGGCCGCAGCTGCTGATGCAGAGCGTGGTGTGGCAAAAGGGGCTGCACCAGCAGATGGCGGGGCTGTTGCAGCAGGTGAAGGCCGCGCCGCAGCAGGCCGGCCTGGCGTTAATGTTGTTCAGCCTGAGCTATGGCGTGCTGCATGCGCTCGGCCCCGGTCACGGCAAGGTGGTGATCGCCACCTACCTGGCCACGCATCCGGCACGGCTGAAAAGCAGCCTGAAGCTGACATTCGCCGCATCGCTGGTGCAGGGGCTGGTGGCGATCGTGCTGGTTACGCTGATGCTGGTGGTGCTGCAGCTTTCTTCCCGGCAGCTGCACCAGAGCAGCTTCTGGCTGGAGAAGGGCAGTTTTATCCTGGTGATAGCGCTTGGGGTGTTGCTGAGCTGGCGCGCATTGAAACGCCTGTATGCGGCGGTGAAGGCGATGCGCCCGTCGCCGGCATTGCGTATTAACAGCCTTAAGCCGATGGCGGCGGACCACGTTCACAGCGAGCGCTGCGGCTGCGGGCATCGCCATCTGCCCAGCGCCAGCGAGCTGCAGGCCGGCGGCGATTGGCGCACCCAGACCGCCATCGTGCTGGCGATGGGCATGCGGCCCTGTTCCGGGGCGATTCTGGTGCTGTTGTTCTCTAAAGTGATCGGCGTATTCGCCTGGGGCGTGATTTCCGCGCTGGCGATGGCGCTCGGCACCTCGCTGACCATTTCCCTGTTGGCGCTGCTGGTGCATTACGGCCGCCGGCTGGCGGTGCGTCTCAGCCGTTCGCGCGCACCCGCAGCCTGGAGCGCGGTGGCCTGGGGTTCGCTGGCGCTGGCCGGCGGCCTGATCCTGCTGTGCGCCGGGCTGTTGTTATATGTGAGCGCGCAGCCGGAATTCGGCGGCGGCATCCGGCCTTTCTCTCGCTAACCGGCATAAAAAAAGCGCTGCAAACGCAGCGCTTCAATATGCAAAAGAGCCTGAATTAACGCTTCAGCGCTTCGCTCAGTTCTTCACGCATGGTGGACAACATGGCTTTCACCACGCGCGGGTTGCCTGCAACCACGTTGCCGGAGCTGAAGTGGTTGTGGCCGCCGACGAAGTCGGTCACCAGGCCGCCGGATTCGCGCACCAGCAGTTCGCCCGCGGCGAAGTCCCATGGCTTCAGGCCAATCTCGAAGAAACCGTCCACGCGGCCGGCGGCGACGTAGGCCAGATCCAGCGCGGCGGAACCGGTGCGGCGGAAGTCCGCACACTGGGTGAACAGTTTGCCGACGACGTTGATGTAAGGGGTAGCGTGCTGCTTGAGCTTGAACGGGAAACCGGTCGCCAGGATGGTGCCATCCAGATCTTTGGCGTTGGTGCCGCGCAGGCGGTAGCCGTTCAGCTGTGCGCCCTGGCCGCGAGTGGCGGTGAACAGTTCGTTGCGCATTGGATCGTAAACCACGGCCACTTCAGTACGGCCTTTGATGCGTACCGCGATGGAAACGGAGAAGTGTGGGAAACGTTTGATAAAGTTTGAGGTGCCATCCAGTGGATCGATCACCCATTGTACATCCTGATCTTCGCCGACCAGCTCACCGCGTTCTTCGGTAACGATAGTGTGTTGCGGATAAGACTTGCGGATCACGTCGATGATCAGATGCTCTGCATCGCGATCGACGTTAGTGACAAAGTCATTGGTCCCTTTCTGGCTCGCTTCGACAGCGTCCGGGGTTTCGTAGTTTTTGGCAATCAGGTTACCGGCCTTGCGCGCAGCGCGCACGGCGATAGTCAGCATCGGATGCATGGGTATCTTCCAACTAGGATGTTAAAGAACAGGAAACGGCGCGGAGTATAGCAGGTGTTCGGCAAATTGCCTACGGCTGTGTTAAGATGCTGTGATTTTCCGCCACGCTCAGAGTTTGTATGCTGCACAATATCCGCATTGTTCTGGTAGAGACTTCCCATACCGGCAACATGGGCTCGACCGCCAGAGCCATGAAAACCATGGGTTTAACCAACCTTTATCTGGTTAATCCGCTGATCAAACCCGACTCCCAGGCGATTGCCCTGGCCGCCGGCGCCAGCGACGTAATAGGTAACGCCACCATCGTCGACACCCTGGATGACGCCATTGCCGGCTGCAGCCTGGTGGTGGGCACCAGCGCGCGTTCGCGCACGCTGCCCTGGCCGATGCTCGAGCCGCGCGAATGCGGCGTGCGTGCGGTGCACGAAGGCGAGCACGCGCCGGTAGCGCTGGTGTTCGGCCGCGAACGCGTCGGCCTGACCAACGACGAACTGCAGAAGTGTCATTATCACGTCGCCATTCCGGCCAACCCGGACTACAGCTCGCTGAACCTGGCGATGGCGGTGCAGATCCTGGCGTACGAAGTGCGCGTGGCTTATCTCGACCGCCAGCAGGCGGGCGCACCGCAGCTGGAAGAAACCCCTTATCCGCTGGTGGACGACCTCGAGCGTTTCTATCAGCACCTGGAACAAACGCTGCAGCGCACCGGCTTTATTCGCCCGGCGCACCCAGGGCAGGTGATGAGCCGGCTGCGCCGTTTATTCACCCGCGCGCGGCCGGAAGGGCAGGAGCTGAATATCCTGCGCGGCATGCTGACGTCGATCGAAAAACAGGACAAACATCAAGGTAATTAATTGGTGTGGCGTAACGGCCAACAATAATAGTATTAGTTATCTAAAGGTTATAACATGCATTTTATATGCATTTGCTATGGCTAAGTACGAAATGTGCTAATACTTGAGTAAATCACTAGGTTAAATAGTTGACTGATTTACTCAGGAATGTCAGACTTTCGGCCATGTTTGACCAACAGGTAACCATTGAGCTATGAGACTGACATCCAAAGGCCGTTATGCCGTAACCGCTATGCTTGACGTAGCACTGCATTCCCAGGAAGGGCCTGTACCTCTGGCGGATATTTCCGAGCGCCAAGGTATTTCTCTCTCTTATCTGGAACAATTATTCTCTCGTCTGCGCAAAAATGGCCTGGTGGCCAGCGTGCGCGGTCCGGGCGGTGGTTATCTGCTGGGTAAAGACGCGGGTGAGATCGCCGTTGGCGCCGTCATCACTGCTGTCGATGAATCGGTAGATGCAACCCGTTGCCAGGGTAAGGAAGGCTGTCAGGGCGGCGATCGCTGTCTGACCCACACCCTGTGGCGCGATCTGAGCGAACGCATCAGCGGGTTCCTGAACAACATTACGCTGGCAGAACTGGTCAATAACCAGGAAGTGCTGGTGGTGGCGGATCGTCAAAACAACGATACCCGCCGCACGGCCAACGGCCGTCCGCAAGAAACTATCAACGTTAATCTGCGCGCATAAGCAGCTGGCGATATTTTTTTAGTTTTTGGAAGTGATGTACGGAGCACAAGAGCAATGAAATTACCGATTTATCTGGATTACTCAGCAACGACGCCGGTTGATCCGCGCGTTGCCGAGAAGATGATGCAGTGTTTGACCCTGGACGGCATTTTCGGCAACCCGGCTTCCCGTTCCCACCGTTTCGGTTGGCAGGCGGAAGAAGCGGTCGACATCGCCCGTAACCAAATCGCCGAACTGGTGGGCGCGGATCCGCGCGAAATCGTGTTCACCTCAGGCGCGACCGAATCCGACAACCTGGCGATCAAAGGCGCTGCCAATTTCTATCAGAAAAAAGGCAAGCACGTCATCACCAGCAAAACCGAACACAAAGCCGTGCTGGACACCTGCCGTCAGCTTGAGCGCGAAGGTTTTGAAGTGACCTATCTGGCGCCGCAGAGCAACGGCATCATTGACCTGCAGGCCCTCGAAGCCGCGATGCGCGACGACACCATTCTGGTTTCGATCATGCACGTGAACAACGAAATCGGCGTGGTGCAGGATATCGAAGCGATCGGCGAAATGTGCCGCGCGCGCGGTATCATTTACCACGTTGACGCCACCCAGAGCGTGGGCAAACTGCCTATCGATCTGAGCAAGCTGAAAGTCGACCTGATGTCGTTCTCCGGCCACAAGATTTACGGCCCGAAAGGCATCGGCGCGCTGTACGTGCGCCGTAAGCCGCGCATCCGCATCGAAGCCCAGATCCACGGCGGCGGCCACGAGCGCGGCATGCGTTCCGGCACTCTGCCGGTGCACCAGATTGTCGGCATGGGCGAAGCCTACCGCATCGCCAAAGAAGAGATGGCGTCGGAAATGGCGCGTCTGCGCACCCTGCGCGATCGTCTGTGGAACGGCGTGAAAGATATGGAAGAAGTGTATCTGAACGGCTCCCTGGAGCATGGCGCTCCGAACATCCTTAACGTCAGCTTCAACTATGTTGAAGGTGAATCGCTGATCATGGCGCTGAAAGACCTGGCCGTATCATCCGGTTCCGCCTGTACCTCCGCCAGCCTCGAGCCGTCCTACGTGCTGCGCGCGCTGGGCATGAGTGATGAATTGGCGCACAGCTCGATCCGTTTCTCCCTGGGGCGTTTCACCACGGAAGAAGAGATCGACTACACCATTCAACTGGTGCGTAAGTCCATCGGCCGTCTGCGCGATCTTTCCCCGCTGTGGGAAATGTTCAAGCAGGGCGTGGATATCAACAGCATCGAATGGGCACATCATTAATTCTCAGGATTCAGGAGCAAGGTCATGGCTTACAGCGAAAAAGTAATCGATCATTATGAAAACCCGCGCAACGTGGGTTCTTTCGACAACGAAGATCCAACCGTCGGCAGCGGCATGGTGGGTGCACCGGCCTGTGGCGACGTGATGAAGTTGCAGATCAAGGTCAACAATGAAGGCATCATTGAAGACGCCCGCTTCAAGACTTACGGCTGCGGCTCCGCCATCGCCTCCAGCTCGCTGGTGACCGAATGGATGAAAGGCAAGTCTCTTGATCAGGCCGAAGCGATCAAAAACACCCAGATCGCCGAAGAACTGGAATTGCCGCCGGTTAAAATTCACTGCTCTATCCTGGCCGAAGACGCCATTAAAGCAGCGATCGCCGACTACAAGAGCAAGCATAGCGCCAAGTAGTTTTTCTGAGTCAGTGAGCCCGGCCGGCCCGGCTGGGCTTTGATTTGAAGTGTGAGGTTGTGATGTCAATTACCATGAGCGACAGCGCTGCGCAGCGTGTTCAGGCCTTTATGAATAACCGCGGCAAAGGTCTTGGCCTGCGTCTGGGGGTGAGAACCTCCGGCTGTTCCGGGATGGCGTACGTGCTGGAATTTGTTGACGAAATGAACGATGACGACATCGTTTTCGAAAACAAAGGCGTCAAGGTGATCATCGACGGCAAGAGCCTGGTCTACCTTGACGGCACCGAGCTTGATTTCGTTAAGGAAGGCCTGAACGAAGGCTTCAAGTTCAACAACCCGAACGTCTCAAGCGAGTGCGGCTGCGGCGAAAGTTTCAACGTCTGACAGTCCATCGTGCTCCCCCGCGTGCTGCGGGGGAACTTCATCCGCTAACGCCAGAGCACGCTATGGATTACTTTACTTTATTTGGGCTGCCGGTTCGCTATCCCGTGGACGGCAGCCTGCTCGCATCCCGTTTTCAGGATCTGCAGCGCCAATTCCACCCCGATCGCTTCGCCAACCAGCCTGAACGCGAACGCCTGATGGCGTTGCAGCAGGCGGCGACCATCAACGAAGCCTACCAGACGCTGAAGCACCCGTTAAAACGCGCGGAGTATATGCTATCTTTGCACGGCTTCGATTTGGGCAACGAGCAGCATACGATGCGCGACACCGCTTTCCTGATGGAACAGCTGGAGCTGCGCGAAGAGCTTGACGCCATTGCACGCAAAACGGATGCAGAAAGCCTGCTGGCCGATTTCGGCGGGCGGCTGAGCGGCTCAATCAAACAGCGCAGCGCCCAGATGGTGCAGCAGCTGGACGGCGAACACTGGCCGGAAGCCGCCGACACCGTGCGCAAGCTGCGCTTTTTGGACAAACTCCAGCAACAGGTTGAACAACTCGAAGAAAAACTGCTGGGTTTTGAGTAACAGATTCTGATTGTGGAAGCTTCAATATGGCCTTATTACAAATTAGTGAGCCTGGCCTCAGCGCCGCGCCGCACCAGCGCCGTTTGGCTGCGGGCATCGATTTAGGCACCACCAACTCGCTGGTCGCCACGGTGCGCAGCGGGCAGGCGGAAACGCTGGCCGACGCCCAGGGCCGCTCTCTGCTGCCTTCGGTGGTGCGCTACCAGGCTGACGCACAGACGGTAGGCTGGGAGGCGCGCCAACAGGCGGCGCAGGATCCGGCCAACACCGTCAGCTCGGTCAAACGCATGATGGGCCGTTCCCTGGCGGACGTGCAGCAGCGTTACCCGAACCTGCCGTACCGGTTCCAGGCCAGCGATAACGGTTTGCCGATGATCGTCACCGCCGCCGGTCTGGTTAACCCGGTGGGCGTGTCCGCCGATATTCTCCGGACCTTGTCCGCGCGCGCTCAGGCGGCGCTGGAAGGGCAGCTGGATGGCGTGGTGATCACCGTTCCCGCCTATTTCGACGACGCGCAGCGTCAGGGCACCAAAGACGCCGCGCGTCTGGCCGGCCTGCACGTGCTGCGCCTGCTGAACGAACCGACCGCCGCGGCGATCGCCTATGGCCTGGACTCCGGTCAGGAAGGGGTGATCGCGGTGTACGATCTGGGCGGCGGCACCTTCGATATTTCCATTCTGCGCCTCAGCCGCGGGGTGTTTGAAGTCTTGGCCACCGGCGGCGATTCCGCGCTGGGCGGCGACGACTTCGATCACCTGCTGGCCGACTGGCTGCGCGAGCAGGCCGGCGTGGCCGATCGCAGCGATCACGGCGTGCAGCGCCAGCTGCTGGACGCGGCCATCGCCGCCAAAATCGCGCTGAGCGATGCCGACAGCGTCGGCGTCGAGATTGCCGGCTGGCAGGGGGAAGTGACCCGCGCCCAGTTCGACGCGCTGATCGCCCCGCTGGTGAAACGCACCCTGATGGCCTGCCGCCGCGCGCTGAAAGACGCCGGCGTCGGCGCCGAAGAAGTGCTGGAAGTGGTGATGGTCGGCGGCTCCACCCGCGTGCCGCTGGTGCGCGAGCAGGTGGGGGCCTTCTTTGGCCGTACTCCGCTGACCTCTATAGACCCGGATAAAGTCGTCGCCATCGGCGCAGCTATCCAGGCCGACATTCTGGTGGGCAATAAACCGGACAGCGACATGCTGCTGCTGGACGTGATCCCGCTGTCGCTGGGGCTGGAAACCATGGGCGGCCTGGTCGAGAAGGTGATCCCGCGCAACACCACCATCCCGGTGGCGCGCGCGCAGGAGTTCACCACCTTCAAAGACGGCCAGAGCGCGATGATGATCCACGTGCTGCAGGGCGAACGCGAACTGGTGCAAGACTGCCGCTCGTTGGCGCGCTTCACGCTGCGTGGGCTGCCGCCGCTGCCGGCCGGTGGGGCGCACATTCGCGTCACCTTCCAGGTGGACGCCGACGGTTTGCTGAGCGTCACCGCGATGGAAAAATCCACCGGCGTCGAGGCCTCGATTCAGGTCAAGCCGTCGTACGGCCTGTCCGACAACGAGATTGCCGGCATGATCAAAGATTCGATGGCCAACGCCCAGAGCGACGTTGGCGCGCGCAAGCTGGCGGAACAACGGGTGGAAGCCTCGCGGGTGTTGGAAAGCCTGCAGGGCGCGCTGGCCAGCGACGCCGCGCTGCTGAGCGAAGCGGAAAGCCAGGCGATCGCCGCCGCGTCGCAGGCGCTGCAGCAGGCGGTGCAGGGTGACGATCCCGCCGCCATCGAAGACGCAATCAAAACATTAGATGCACAAACGCAAGATTTTGCCGCGCGCCGCATGGATGCTTCCATCCGCCGCGCGCTGGCTGGCCATTCTGTGGATGAGGTTTAACCATGCCTAAAATTGTTTTTCTGCCCCATCAAGATTTATGCCCGGAGGGGGCGGTACTGGAAGCCGAACAAGGGGAATCTATCCTCAACGTTGCGCTGCGCAACGGCATTGAAATCGAGCACGCCTGCGAGAAATCCTGCGCCTGCACCACCTGTCACTGCATCGTGCGTGAAGGCTTCGATTCTCTGGAAGAGAGCAGCGAGCTGGAAGACGACATGCTGGACAAGGCCTGGGGCCTGGAGCCGGAAAGCCGCCTGAGCTGTCAGGCGCTGGTCGCCGACGAAGATTTGGTGGTTGAAATGCCGCGTTATACCGTCAACCACGCGCGTGAGCATTGATACCCTTTGTCTTTCAAGCCGCAGCGTTGTTGGCTGCGTGCGTTCACCCCAGTCACTTACTTGAGTAAGCTTCTGGGGATTCACGCGCTTGCCGCCTAGCTGCAACTTGAAATCCAGCGGGTATCCTGAGTGAGAGGAAGGAAATAATGGGACTGAAGTGGACCGACAGCCGTGAAATCGGCGAAGCCCTGTACGACCAATACCCGGACACCGATCCGAAAACCGTGCGTTTTACCGACATGCACCAGTGGATTTGCGATCTCGAAGAGTTCGACGACGATCCTCAAGCTTCCAACGAAAAAATACTGGAAGCGATCCTGCTGGTCTGGTTAGATGAAGCGGAGTAAATAGCGTAACGGGCTGCCATCGGCGGCCCGTTTATTTTGTATCCGACATACCCGTCGTCTTTCAAACCGCAGCGTTGTTACCTGCACGATCACACCCCAGTCACTTACCTGAGTAAGCTCCTGGGGATGAGATCGCTGGGCGCCTGGCTGCAATTTGAAATGCATAGGGTATGCAATAAAGCCCTAATGAAAAAATAAAGGGAACATCCGGAGTAAGAAGGCTATGACAACAGAATTCATGCAGGTCACGCTGTCGCAACAGCCTGCAGACGCCCGCTGGGGCGAGAAAGCGCTGCTGAGCACCAACGCGGAAGGGATGACCATTCATCTGACCGGCAACGACAGGCTGGGGGCAGTTCAGCGCGCCGGCCGCAAAATCGACGGCCAGGGCATCAAAAAAGTGAAGCTGGCCGGCGAAGGTTGGGATCTGGAAAACAGCTGGGCATTCTGGCAGGGTTATCGCGGGCCTAAGGGCCAGCGCAGCGTTGAATGGGCCGAACTGCCGGAAGCCGAACGCAAAGAGCTGGAGCAACGCCTGAAGATCGTTGACTGGGTGCGCGACACCATCAACATGCCGGCCGAAGATCTGGGCCCGGAACAGCTGGCTACCCGCGCCGTCGACCTGATGTGCGACGTCGGCTGCGACGCCGTCAGCTATCGCATCACCAAGGGCGAAGATCTGCGTGAGCAGAACTACGCCGGCATTCACACCGTCGGCCGCGGTTCCGATCGCGCACCGGTGCTGCTGGCGCTGGATTTCAACCCGACCGGCAACCCGGATGCGCCGGTATTCGCCTGCCTGGTGGGCAAGGGCATCACCTTCGACACCGGTGGCTACAGCCTAAAGCAAAGCGCCTTTATGGACTCGATGAAGGCCGACATGGGCGGCGCGGCCACCATCACCGGCGCCCTGGCGCTGGCGGCGGCGCGCGGCCTGCAGCAGCGCGTGAAGCTGTACCTGTGCTGCGCAGACAACATGGTCAGCGGCAACGCCTTCAAGCTGGGTGATATCATTCGCTATCGCAACGGCAAAACCGTTGAGGTGATGAACACCGATGCGGAAGGGCGCCTGGTATTGGCCGACGGCCTGATCGACGCATCCGAGCAGAACCCGCAGCTGATTATCGACTGCGCCACCCTGACCGGCGCGGCGAAGACCGCGGTAGGCAACGACTATCACGCGCTGTTCAGCTTCGACGACGCGCTGGCGCAAGAGCTGCTGAGCAGTGCGGCGGCCGAGCAGGAGCCGTTCTGGCGCCTGCCGCTGGCCGAGTTCCACCGCAGCCAGCTGCCGTCCAATTTCGCCGAGCTGAACAACGTCGCCGGCCCGGCCTACACCGCCGGCGCCAGCACCGCTGCCGCTTTCCTGTCGCACTTTGTGAAAAACTACCAAACGGGCTGGCTGCACATCGACTGTTCCGCCACCTATCGCAAAGGTGCGGTGGATCAGTGGTCTGCCGGCGCGACCGGTTTGGGTGTGCGCACCTTGGCCAACCTGCTGCTAAGCAAAGCCAAATAATTGAACGCCCGTTATCGCGGGCGTTAGAATAGGCGTTATCGTCGGGGCCCAGCTTGCTGGGCTCCGTTATTTGATCCCTGGAGTTTGCCATGAGTTCCCATCATCAGGATGCCGCCCCCGGCGAGAACGAACTTGAACGCCTGCTGAAGCTGGCGGTAACGGAGCCGGCCCATCGCCCGGCGTTCTTCCGCGAGCTGCTCGACGCCACGGTGTTGATCCTCGGCGACAGCGACCAGGTGCCGCAGGACGGCGACGTCATCCTGAACGCCGATACCCCAATCAATATCCAGCACTGGGAAAAGCAGGACGGCGGCAGCATCATTCCGTTCTTCTCCTCGCTGGAAGCGTTGCAAAAAGCGGTGGAAGACGAACAGCCGTTTATCGCGCTGCCGGCGCGGGTGCTGTTTGAAATCACCCAAGGCGCCGATTTGTTCCTCAACCCAAAGGCGGAATACGGCAAAGAGTTTTATCCGGAAGAGGTAGCGATGTTGTTGGCCACCGGCGGCGTCGCCAAGCCGGTGGAGCACTATGTCGACAAAGAGACGCAGATCCTGCTGGGCCAACCGGAAGAATACCCTGCGGCGATGGTGGACGCGCTGACCACGCTGTTCAGCCAGCGCAAGCCGGTGCGCCGCGCCTTCCTGGCGCTGATGCATGACCAGGCCGCGGACGAAAAGCCCAACCTGCTGGTGGGGCTGGAAGTGGACGGCGAGGGGGCGGAGATCGACGCTTTGATCAACGAAGCCGGCAGCGTAGCCAGCGAAACGGCGCCTAACGATGATCCGGTGGATTTCTGCCTGGTAGCGGAAAAAGAGCGCGGCGTCAGCCACTATCTGATCACCCACACTCAGCCGTTCTATCAGCGCCGCTGGGGCAGCTGGCTGCGCAACATCATCCCGTCGACCGACAAAACGCAGTAACGCGCCGCCGTGCCGAAAGATAACCGATGAAGATCGTATTTTTTTAATGAAATGTTGATTTTCCCGTAGGCAAGCGTTAACGGCGCACATATAATCTGCGCCACTTGAGAAGGCCGGCTTTATTGCAGACCGGCCTGTTTTGGAAGTAATACAGAGGCCATCATGACCGTAGAACGTACCTTTTCCATCATTAAACCAAACGCCGTAGCCAACAACGACATCGGCGCAATCTATGCCCGTTTCGAACGTGCCGGCTTCAAAATCATCGCATCCAAAATGCTGCGTCTGACTCGCGAACAGGCCGAAGGCTTCTACGCTGAGCACAAAGGCCGCCCATTCTTCGACGGTCTGGTTGAGTTCATGACCTCCGGCCCGATCGTGGTGCAGGTTCTGGAAGCGGAAAACGCCGTACAGCGCAACCGTGACATCATGGGCGCAACCAACCCGGACAACGCACTGGCCGGCACCCTGCGCGCCGACTACGCGGACAGCTTCACCGCCAACGCCGTTCACGGTTCCGACGCGGTAGAGTCCGCACAGCGCGAAATCGCTTACTTCTTCAACGAAAGCGAAATCTGCCCACGTTGATGCCCGGCGTTTCCTGACAGGAAGCGCGCATTCACCGGCTGAAACAATAAAAATGCCCTGAATGCCTTTCAGTCATGGAAACCCGCTACTAAAATTTGTACAATGCCGCGCCCCTGATAAGACGACTTGTCAGGGGCGCGTTTTTAGTGCCGTCGCCCGGGGCACCCGGTTCGCACAGCACAACTTACTTTCCATTCTTTAGCGCCATAACGTGTAACAACGAGGCCAGAGATCATTATGTTAGAACCCATCACGTCCGAGCACATCGTGTCTGAAAATAATTCGCTGACTACCCAAGCCGTTAACGCGGAACAACCGGCTGTGGCCAAAATTAACCTGCTGGATCTGAACCGTCAGCAAATGCGTGAGTTCTTCGCCAAAATGGGCGAGAAACCCTTCCGCGCCGACCAGGTGATGAAGTGGATGTATCACTACTGCTGCGACGATTTCGAGCAGATGACCGACATCAACAAAGTCCTGCGTCAGAAGCTGCAGCGCGTCGCCGAGATCCGCGCGCCGGAAGTGGCCGAAGAACAGCGTTCAGCCGATGGCACCATCAAATGGGCGATCAAAGTGGGCGACCAGCAGGTCGAAACCGTGTATATCCCCGACGGCGACCGCGCCACCCTGTGCGTTTCTTCCCAGGTAGGCTGTGCGCTGGAGTGTAAATTCTGTTCGACCGCGCAGCAGGGCTTTAACCGCAACCTGCGCGTGTCGGAAATCATCGGCCAGGTGTGGCGCGCGGCGAAAATCATCGGCGCGCTGAAAGTCACCGGCGAACGCCCGATCACCAACGTGGTGATGATGGGCATGGGCGAGCCGCTGCTCAACCTGAACAACGTGGTGCCGGCGATGGAAATCATGCTGGACGACTTCGGTTTTGGCCTGTCCAAACGCCGCGTCACCCTGTCTACCTCCGGCGTGGTGCCGGCGCTGGACAAGCTGGGCGACATGATCGACGTCGCGCTGGCTATCTCGCTGCACGCGCCTAACGATCAGATCCGCGATGAGATCGTGCCGATCAACCGCAAGTACAATATCGAAACCTTCCTGGCCGCGGTGCGCCGCTACCTGGAGAAATCCAACGCCAACCAGGGCCGCGTTACCGTCGAGTACGTGATGCTGGATCACATCAACGACAGCACCGACGACGCGCATCAGCTGGCCGAAGTGCTGAAGGATACGCCGTGCAAGATCAACCTGATCCCATGGAACCCCTTCCCGGGCGCGCCATATGGCCGCAGCTCCAACAGCCGGGTGGATCGTTTCTCCAAAGTGTTGATGGAATACGGCTTTACGACTATTGTTCGTAAAACCCGTGGTGACGACATCGACGCCGCCTGCGGGCAATTGGCGGGTGAGGTGATCGACCGTACCAAGCGTACCCTGAAAAAGAAAATGGCCGGGGAACCTATCAACGTGCGGGCGGTCTGAATCCTATAGCATTGTTTTTGTTATCTAACAGCCGGTTATGCGAAAAATCATCGCGGCGGGCGGGCGGATGGCACCGATAAGGAAATGAATGCGGGCATGAAGCTGAAACTGTGGGGTGTGTTGCTGGCGGCCGGTTTACTGGCCGGCTGTTCCGGTTCGTCGCCGGAAAAGGACGCGCAGTCTTCTGAGGCGGGCCAAACGCGGCTGCAGCTGGGTCTGGAATATCTGCAGCAGGGCGATATGAACGCCGCGCGGCAGAATCTGGAAAAAGCGCTGGACGCGGCCCCACAGGATTACCGTACCCAATTGGGCATGGCGCTCTACGAGCAGCGGATTGGCGAAAACGCCGCAGCCGAGCAGCGTTATCAGCAAGCGCTCAAACTTGCGCCGGGCAATGGCACCGTCCTGAATAATTACGGTGCGTTTCTTTGCAGTTTAGGGCAGTATGTACCGGCACAACAGCAGTTTAGCGCAGCGGCGCTGGCACCCGATTATGGCCAGGTCGCCGATAGCCTGGAAAACGCAGGTTACTGTTTTCTCAAGGCCGGACAGAACGACGAAGCGCGCACCTTGTTGACCCGCGCGCTGAAGGTCGATCCGGACAAGGGCACTCCACTGTTGGTGGAGGCAGAAAAGCAATTTGGAGAAGGGAAGCGCACACAGTCGCAACTTTTATTGGATAGTTATCAACATGTTCTGCCGGCCAGCGCCAGCAGCTTATGGTTACAGATTCGTTTCGCGGCGTTAGCCGGGCGTCAGGATAGCGTTCAACGCTATGGCAAGCAGCTAGCGCGAAGTTTTCCACAATCCAAACAGTACCAGCAGTTCTTAGCTAATGAATACTGAAGCCTCCCAAGATAAAACCGTATCCATGACGACGGGCCAACGCCTGCGTCAAGCCCGTGAACAACTCGGGTTGAGCCAACAGGCTGTAGCAGAGCGCCTGTGCCTCAAAATGTCTACCGTGCGCGACATCGAAGAAGACAGCCTTTCCGCCGATCTCGCTTCGACGTTCGTGCGCGGTTATATCCGTTCTTACGCCAAGCTGGTGCATTTGCCGGAAGATGAACTGCTGCCGATCCTGGCCAAGCAGGCTCCGCTGAAAATGGCGAAGGTTGCGCCGATGCAGAGCTTCTCGCTGGGCAAGCGCCGCAAGAAACGCGACGGCTGGCTGATGAGCTTCACCTGGCTTATCGTGTTCGTGGTGATCGGCCTGACCGGCGCCTGGTGGTGGCAAAACCACAAGGCGCAGCAGGATGAGATCGCCACCATGGCCGATCAGTCTTCCGCCCAGCTTTCACAAAACAACGAAGGTCAACAGGTTCCGTTGACCGACGGCAACGCCGACACCGGCACCAGCGTGCCTTTGACCGACAACGCCACGACGCCGGTTGATACCGGCGCTGCGCCACAGGCACCGGCGGCTACCGCTCAGGCGCCGGCGGCGGCTGCACAGCAGCAGCCTGCCGTGGTGTCGCCAAGCCAGACCACGCTGCCGGATACCGCCCCGACGGCGCCGGCCGCTCAGGCGCCGTTGCCGACCGCAGATGCGGGCGTGGCCGCGGCGGCTGCCGATCCTAACGCGCTGGTGATGGACTTCTCGGCCGATTGCTGGCTGCAGGTGACCGACGCCAGCGGCAAGACCTTGTTCAGCGGCACCCAGAAGAGCGGTGGCAAGCTGAACCTGGCCGGCACCGCGCCGTATAAACTGACCATCGGCGCACCGGCCGCAGTGCAGATTCAATATCAAGGTAAGCCGGTTGATTTAAGCCGGTTCGTTAAGTCAAACCGTGTTGCTCGTCTGACCGTTGCCGCGCAGTAATTGCGCGGCAGTGGCCGTGATGTCAGAGCAGCAATGGAGAGTTAAGTAATGCATAACCAAGCGCCCATCAACCGTCGAAAATCAACGCGAATTTACGTCGGCAAGGTGCCTATTGGTGATGGCGCGCCGATTGCCGTGCAGTCGATGACCAACACCCGTACCACCGATGTTGAAGCAACGGTTAATCAGATCAAAGCGCTGGAGCGCGTCGGCGTTGATATCGTCCGCGTTTCGGTTCCCACCATGGACGCCGCCGAGGCGTTCAAGCTGATCAAGCAGCAGGTTAATGTGCCGCTGGTCGCCGATATCCACTTCGATTACCGCATCGCGCTGCAGGTCGCCGAATACGGCGTAGATTGCCTGCGCATCAACCCGGGCAACATCGGCAACGAATCGCGTATCCGCTCGGTGGTGGACTGCGCGCGCGACAAGAACATTCCGATCCGCATCGGCGTCAACGGCGGTTCGCTGGAAAAAGACCTGCAGGAAAAGTACGGCGAACCTACGCCGGAAGCGCTGCTCGAGTCCGCCATGCGCCACGTGGATATCCTGGATCGCCTCAACTTTGACCAGTTCAAGGTCAGCGTCAAGGCTTCCGACGTGTTCCTGGCGGTGCAATCTTACCGCCTGCTGGCGTCGCGCATCGATCAGCCGCTGCACCTCGGCATTACCGAAGCCGGCGGCGCGCGCAGCGGATCGGTGAAATCGGCCATCGGCCTGGGGCTGCTGCTGTCGGAAGGCATCGGCGATACCCTGCGCATCTCGCTGGCTGCCGATCCGGTCGAAGAGGTGAAGGTCGGTTTCGATATTCTGAAGTCGCTGCGCATCCGTGCACGCGGCATCAACTTCATCGCCTGCCCGACCTGTTCGCGCCAGGAGTTTGACGTGATCGGCACGGTGAACGCGCTGGAGCAACGTCTGGAAGACATCATCACGCCGATGGACGTTTCGATCATCGGCTGCGTGGTCAACGGGCCGGGCGAAGCGCTGGTGTCGACCATGGGCGTCACCGGCGGCCACAACAAGAGCGGTTTCTACGAAGACGGCGTGCGCCAGAAAGAGCGTTTCGACAACGAGCAGATGATTGACCAGCTGGAAGCGAAGATTCGCGCCAAGGCCTCGATGATGGACGAAGCCAACCGCATCTCGGTCAACCTGCTGGAAAAATAAGCGTTATCGCTACACGGCGGGCCTGTTGGCCCGCTTGTTTATGAACCTGAAGGTCGGAAAGCCGCATCCGCGTTGAATACCGGGCGGCAAAGTCCCTATAATCGGGTTCATTTTTATAGACAACGGACAGAGAACTCACGTGGCAAAGAACATTCAAGCCATTCGCGGCATGAACGACTACCTGCCGGAAGACACGGCATTATGGCAGCGTATTGAAGGCACCCTCAAGCAGGTGCTTGGCGGCTACGGTTACAGCGAAATCCGGTTGCCGATTGTAGAGCAGACCCCGTTATTCAAACGCGCGATCGGCGAAGTGACCGACGTCGTGGAAAAAGAGATGTATACCTTCGAGGACCGCAACGGCGAGAGCCTGACGCTGCGTCCGGAAGGCACGGCTGGCTGCGTTCGCGCCGGCATCGAACATGGTCTGCTGTACAATCAGGAACAGCGTCTGTGGTACATCGGCCCGATGTTCCGCTATGAGCGCCCGCAAAAAGGCCGCTATCGCCAGTTCAACCAGCTGGGTGCGGAAGTGTTCGGCCTGCAAGGCCCGGACATCGACGCCGAACTGATCCTGCTGACCGCCCGCTGGTGGCGCGCGCTGGGCATTGCCGAGCACGTCAAGCTGGAGCTGAACTCCATCGGTTCGCTGGAGGCGCGCGCCAACTACCGCGACGCGCTGGTGGCCTTCCTCGAGCAGCACGTCGAGGTGTTGGACGAAGACTGCAAGCGCCGCATGTACAGCAACCCGCTGCGCGTGCTGGACTCGAAAAACCCAGAGGTGCAGGCGCTGTTGAACGACGCACCGCGCCTGTCCGAGTATCTGGATGAAGAATCCCGTACTCACTTTACCGGCCTGTGTGAACTTTTGGCGCAGGCGGGTATCCCATATACCATCAACGAACGCCTGGTGCGCGGTCTGGACTACTACAACCGCACGGTATTCGAGTGGGTAACCAGCAGCCTTGGCGCACAGGGCACGGTATGCGCGGGCGGCCGTTACGACGGCCTGGTCGAGCAGCTGGGCGGGCGCGCAACGCCTGCCGTAGGCTTTGCGATGGGTCTGGAGCGCCTGGTGCTGCTGGTTCAGGCGGTCAATCCGGCGTTCAAGGCGCCGGCCACTATTGATGTGTACGTAATTTCTTCGGGCGCCGGCGCGCAGAGCGCGGCGATGCAGTTGGCGGAGCAGGTGCGTGACGCCGCGCCGCAGCTGAAATTGATGACCAACTACGGTGGCGGCAACTTCAAGAAGCAGATCACCCGGGCAGACAAATGGGGCGCGCGCGTCGCATTGATTCTGGGCGAAAACGAAGTTGCGGCACAGCAGGTGGTGGTGAAAGACCTGCGCAGTGGTGAACAAGAAACGCTGGCGCAAAGCGAAGTCGCTGGGCGTCTGGCTATGATGTTAGGTTAAGGAGAAGGACACCGTGGAAGTCTATACCACTGAAAACGAACAAGTCGACGCCGTGCGTCGGTTCTTTGCCGAAAACGGTAAAGCGCTGGCGGTGGGCGTGGTGCTCGGAATTGGTGCCCTGGTCGGCTGGCGCTTTTGGCAGAGCAACCAAAACTCCAACATGATGGCAGCGTCCCAATCCTATCAGGAAGCCAGCGATCGCCTGGCGGCCGGTAAGCCGGACGACGTGGCCGCCGCCGAGAAATTCATTCAGGCCAACAGCAACAGCTACGGCGTATTGGCCGCGTTGCAGCTGGCCAGGCATTTTGTCGAACAAAACGATTTCGCCAAGGCGGAACAGCAGTTGGCGCTGGCGCAGGGCCAGACCAAAGACGATAACCTGTTGTCGATGATCAACCTGCGTCTGGCTCGCGTCCAGCTGCAGGAGAAAAAGCTGGATGACGCGCTGAAAACGCTGGATGGCGTGAAAGGCGAAGGCTGGACGGCGATGACGCAGGACGTGCGCGGCGACGTGTTGCTGGCCAAGGGCGACGCCAAGGGCGCGCGCGAAGCATACAGCAAAGGCATTGAGTCCAACGCTTCTCAGGCGCTGCAGGTACTGCTGCGCATGAAATTGAATAACTTGTCCAGCTAAGGGGAATTCCCATGCAATTGCGTAAAACACTCTTGGTCGGACTGGTTTCCGTTGCCTTGCTGAGTGGTTGCTCGCTGTTTAACAGTGAAGAAGACGTGGTTACCATGTCGCCGCTGCCGAAAGTTGAAAATCAGTTTACGCCGAACAAGGCGTGGAGCACCTCGGTCGGCGACGGCATCGGTGAGTTCTATTCTCACCTGCGTCCGGCCTTCCAGGACAGCACCATTTACGCTGCGGACCGCCACGGCATCGTGAAGGCGCTGGATGCCGACAGCGGCAACGAGAAGTGGAAGGTCGATCTCTCCGAGAAGACCGGCTTCTTCTCCAGCAACCTGCCGGCGTTGTTGTCCGGCGGCCTGGCGGTAGCGGGCGATAAAGTGTATGTCGGCAGCGAGAAAGCGGTGGTTTACGCACTCAATACCGCGGACGGCGCCGTAGCCTGGCAGACCAAGGTGGCCGGCGAAGCGATTTCCCGCCCGGTTGTCAGCGACGGCATGGTGTTGATCCACACCTCCAACGGCCTGCTGCAGGCGCTGAACGAGTCTGACGGCGCGGTTAAGTGGACGGTTAACCTGGACATGCCATCGCTGTCGCTGCGCGGTGAATCCGCGCCGGCCGTCGCCTTTGGCGCCGCCATCGTCGGTGGCGACAACGGCCGCGTCAGCGCCGTGCTGATGCAGCAGGGCCAGCTGATTTGGCAGCAGCGTATTTCCCAACCGAGCGGCGCGACCGAAATCGATCGCCTGAACGATGTGGACACCACGCCGGTAATCGTTGAAGGCATCGTCTACGCATTGGGGTACAATGGCAACCTGACGGCGCTGGATCTGCGTTCCGGCCAGATCATGTGGAAACGTGAGTTGGGCTCGGTGAACGACTTTATCGTCGATGCCGGGCGCATTTACCTGATCGATCAGAACGATCGCCTGGTGGCGTTGAGCACCGAAGGCGGCGTGACCGTGTGGACGCAGAGCGATCTGCTGCACCGCAACCTGACGCCGCCGGTGATGTATAATGGTTATCTGGTGACCGGCGACGCCGAAGGTTACCTGCACTGGGTGAATACTACGGACGGCCGTTTTGTCGCCCAGCAGGAGGTGGACAGCTCCGGCTTCCTGTCTGCGCCGATGGTGGCTGGCGATAAGCTGGTCATTCAGGCGCGCGGCGGGAAAGTTTACGCTTTCACCCGCTAACGCCGGCAGTCGCAACCTTTTCAGTACCCAACAGGCTTCGCGCCGCAGCGGCGCGAAAGATGAGGGGAAAACGGCTCCTGAGGGTTCAGGGGCCGTTTCGTATTTTATAAGCTGCACTGCCGGTGTCTATCCGGAGTGCAGTAACGCATTGATTATTAAGTAATGAGGCTTCAACAATGATACCTGTCGTCGCGCTGGTCGGGCGCCCGAATGTGGGTAAATCCACCTTGTTTAACCGTTTGACACAGACGCGTGATGCGCTGGTGGCGGATTTCCCCGGGCTAACGCGAGACCGCAAGTATGGTCGTGCTGAAGTTGAGGGCAATGAATTTATTATCGTCGATACCGGCGGTATTGACGGCACCGAAGACGGCGTCGAAACGCGCATGGCCGGTCAGTCGCTGTTGGCGATTGAAGAAGCGGACATCGTGCTGTTCATGGTCGACGCGCGCGCCGGCCTGATGCCGGCGGATCAGGGCATTGCCCAGCATCTGCGCAACCGTCAGAAGGCGACCTTCCTGGTGGCCAACAAGACCGACGGTATGGATCCGGACATGGCCACCGCCGATTTCTACTCGCTGGGCCTGGGCGACGTCTACGCCATTGCGGCTTCACACGGCCGCGGCGTGACTCAGCTGATCGAGCACGTGCTGGTGCCGTTCGTTCCGGCCAAAGAGGAAGAAGCCGAGCTGACCGAAGAAGAGGCCAATGCCGCTTATTGGGCCGAGCAAGAAGGTGAAAACCTCGAAGAGTTTGAAGAGCCGGAAGACGATTTCAACCCGCAGGACTTGCCGATCAAGCTGGCGATCGTGGGCCGCCCGAACGTAGGTAAGTCTACGCTTACTAACCGTATCCTCGGCGAGGAACGCGTGGTGGTGTACGACATGCCGGGCACCACCCGCGACAGCATCTATATTCCGATGGTGCGCGACGAGCGTGAATACGTGCTGATCGACACCGCCGGGGTGCGTAAACGCGGCAAGGTAACGGAAACCGTAGAGAAATTCTCGGTAATCAAAACCCTGCAGGCGATTGAAGACGCCAACGTGGTGCTGTTGGTGATCGACGCGCGCGAAGGCATTTCCGATCAGGACCTTTCGCTGCTCGGCTTTATCCTCAATAGCGGGCGCTCACTGGTGATTGCGGTCAACAAGTGGGACGGCATGAGCGAAGAAGATCGCGAGCATGTGAAAGAGATGCTGGATCTGCGCCTGGGCTTTGTCGACTTCGCTCGCGTGCACTTCATCTCTGCGCTGCACGGCAGCGGCGTCGGCAACCTGTTCGAATCGGTACAGGAAGCCTACGAGTGCGCGACCCGTCGCGTTAACACCTCGATGCTGACCAAAATCATGCAGATGGCCGCCGACGATCACCAGCCACCGCTGGTGCGCGGCCGCCGCGTGAAGCTGAAGTACGCGCACGCCGGCGGGTACAACCCGCCGATCGTGGTGATCCACGGCAACCAGGTCAGCGACCTGGCCGACTCGTACAAGCGTTATCTGATGAACTACTTCCGCCGCTCGCTGAAGGTCATGGGGACGCCGATCCGCATCCAGTTCAAAGAGGGCGAGAACCCGTTCGCCGGCAAGCGCAACCTGTTGACGCCGAACCAGATGCGCAAGCGCAAGCGCTTGATGAGCCACCTGAAGAAAAGCAAATAATCGTTAAAAAGGGTGTGGCAGTGATGCCGCACCCTTTTTTATTGTTTATTATCTGAAGATTACCGCCGCCAGCCTGAAGGAACCTCATGTCCTGGGAAACCTGGAGTTTTGCATTCAACGTCACCGTCCCCAATCTGTTAATGATGTTGCTGGGCATACTGCTGCGCCACTGGCGCCTGATGGACGACCGCTTTATCGACGGCGCTACCAAGCTGGTGTTCAACCTGGCGCTGCCTTGTCTGCTGTTCTTCAGCATCGCCACCAACCATCCGCAGCTGCTGGGCAACCTGTCGCTGGTGATCTTCGGCGCGGTCGGCACTCTCGCCACCTTCCTGCTGTTGGAAGCAGCCGCTTTGTGGCTGGTTAAGGAGCCGCGCGAGCGGGGCGTTTTCGTGCAGGGCGGGTTCCGCGCCAATACCGCCATCGTCGGCCTGGCCTATGCGATGACCGCCTACGGCAGCGAAGGGGTGGCGCTCGGCTCGCTGTACCTGACGGTGACGGTGATCCTGTACAACGTGCTGTCGGTTATCACCCTGACGCGCAGCCTGCAGGGCGGGCAGGGCAAGAAAATCAGCCGGCTGTCGCTGCTGCGCAGCATCGTCACCAACCCGCTGATCCTCGGCCTGGTGTGCGGGCTGGCCTATGCGCAGACCGGGTTGGGCATCCCTCAGGTGATCCGGCAGACCGGCAGCTACATCTCCGCGCTGTCGCTGCCGCTGGCGCTGCTGTGCACCGGCGCCAGCCTGGATCTGCGCGCCATGTTCCGCTCCTCCAACGTGGCGGCGCTGTCTTCTTCGGCCAAGCTGTTCGTGGTGCCGATATTGATGACGCTCGGCGGCTGGCTGTGCGGTTTTCACGGCGCGGCGCTGGGGATTATCTTCCTGTTCTCCGCCACGCCGACCGCCTCGGGCAGCTACGTGATGACGCGCGCCATGGGCGGCAACGCCACGCTGGCGGCCAATATTATCGCCATCACCACCGTCGGTTCCTTCTTCACCACCGCGCTGGGGATCTACTTTTTGCGCGCCTGGGGCCTTATTTAATTCAGGAGTCAGTATGGAAGCGCACTGTCCGCAATGCGAACAAACGATGGAGTGGGTGAATGGTCACTATCATTGCACCGCGTGCAACGCAGATTATCAGCAGCTGGCCCACTGCCCGGACTGCGGGCAGCCGCTGCAGGAGCTGAAGGCCTGCGGCGCGGTGGATTACCTGTGCCAGAACGGCCACGGGATGATATCCAAAAAGCGGGTCAACTTTAGCTATCAGCCGCTGTAAGCATTCACTCATCCACCTGGCCGGTCTTCCACAGATCCACCAGCGCCTGCGGCGCGCTGGTTTCCGGGATCAGCAGCACGATTTCGCTGCACAGCGTCGGGCTGGCGTAATTGATTTGCACGCGAAAATAGCGCTGATCGCCGCAGCCGGGAGAGTCCGGCTGGCCCTCTTCCCGGGCATACGGCAGCGTCAGGTTAATCAACTGATTCAGGCGCTGCCGCTGCGCCGGCGTAATATCTGCCAGCGCGATGCGCCGCTGGCCCGCCAGCTTGGGAATAAAGGCGAAGCCGCCCTCGCGCGCCAACTCAATGACCGTGTTCTGATCGAGCGTCGGCAAGGGCTTCATTACTCCACCCCCACCTGGCGCCAGGCCTGCTGCACCTTGTCCGCCGCTTCCCGATCAAAACGCCGTAGCGCGTGTTTCACCGTGGTGCGGGCGAAGGTGGCGAAGTCGGCGTTCTGCGGCAGCGCCTTGTCGCACAGCGTGTCGTACCAAACGTAGCCGGCTTTTTCCCAGGCGAAGCCGCCCAGCGCGGTCGCCGCCAGATAAAAGGCGCGGTTGGGAATGCCGGAGTTGAGGTGTACGCCGCCGTTGTCCTCCTTGGTCTGCACATAGCCCTTCATGTCGGCCGGCTGCGGGTCTTTGCCCAGCAGCGGGTCGTCGTAGGCGGTGCCGGGCGCCGACATCGAACGCAGCCCCTTGCCGTTGATGCCCTTGGCCAGCAGGCCGGCGCCGATCAGCCAGTCGGCCTGGTCGGCGGTTTGCCGCAGATGGAATTGCTTGACCAGCGAGCCGAACACGTCGGACAGCGATTCATTCAGCGCGCCGGCCTGCTGGTAGTAAATCAGCCCGGCTTCGCTTTCGGTCACGCCGTGCGCCAGCTCGTGGCCGACCACGTCGATGGCGATGGTAAAGCGGTTGAAGATTTCACCGTCGCCGTCGCCGAACACCATCTGCTGGCCATTCCAAAAGGCGTTCTGGTATTCCTTGCCGTAGTGCACGCTGCCGGTCAGCGGCAGGCCCCGGTTGTCCAGCGAGTTGCGCTGATACGCCTGCCAGAAGAAATCGTAGGTAACGCCGAGATAGTCGTAGGCTTCGTCCACCGCCACGTCGCGGTTGCTGGGCTGGCCTTCGTTGCGCACCTGCTTGCCGGGCAATTGGGTGCCGTTTTGCGCATCGTAAATATCGCGCAGGGCTTCGCCGGCGCGGGCGGTTTTGGCGCCGGGCGCGCGCAGCGGCTTGTTGCCGAGCAGGCTCTGGACATGATTCAGGGTGTGCAGCGCACAGTCGCGCTGCGGTACGCTGCCGTGTTCAATGATCCGTCGCAGCATGTAGGGGGGAATGACGGAACGCGCGCTCAGGGTTGGCATAGTGGCTCTCCTTAGGCAAAAAATTTACCCTCATCGAATGAATGCACTGTGCCTAAGTGTAGCCTACTCGTCGTACAGCCGATGATCGTGGGTACTGACCGCCGGCGATGGCCGGTTGGCGCTGATGCGCCTGACCGAGGCGCGCACCGCCAGCCGGCCGTGCAGCAGCAGATTGCACGGCGGCGCATCGGCGCGCAGCATGCGCCGCTGCAGCAGCTGGATCGCCTCGTAACCCAGTTCGTCGCGCGGCACCTGCACCGAGGTTAGCGGCACGTCGTGAATTTCCGCCAGGTTAAAACCGTCGGTGCTCATGACCGAGATGTCGCCCGGCACGTTCAGCTGCAGTTTATTGAGCGCCTTGACCGCCCCCACCGCCATGTAATCGCCGCCCGCCAGCACCGCCGTCGGCAGCGGCGCATGCGCGCCAATGGCGTTGATGTAGGTGGTCAGCGCCTGTTCGGCCTCTTCGCTGCCGAAACCGGAGGTGGCTACCAGGTGGCGGCCGTCGTCGAAGGGAATATGGTGCCGGGCATAGGCCTGCCTGATGCCGGCCAGCCGCAGCTCCATGGTGTGCCGCCGCAGGCATTGCAGGTTGAGGATATGGCTGTGGCCCTGCTGGAATAAATAATTGGCCGAGTATTCGCCAATCAGCTGATGATCGGGCGACACGCTGTCCAGCCGCATCTGCCGGTCGCTGCAGTTTATCAGCACGCAGGGCTTGTGCAGATCGGCCGCCAGGGTGTGGATGTGTTCGTCATCGATGCCGATAATCAGCGCCGCTTCGGTTTGCGGATCGCTCATTTTCTCCAGAAACAGTGCGCCGTCGCTGTGCTCCTCCTCCAGCCCGCAGTAGCGGATGCGCACCTCATGCTGCGCCAGCGCGGCGGTAATGCCCTGGATCACCTTGTAGTAGAAGATATCGGTGCGCACGTCGAAGGCGCGCTGCGGCGCGAACACCATCACGTTGTTCAGCATCAGCCGGCCGCTGGAGATCCCCTGCAGAATGCCGTTTTGCTGGGCGCAGGCCAACACCCTGTGGCGCGCTTCGGCGCTGGTGTTGGCTTTGCCCGCCAGCACGCGGGAGACGGTGCTGATCGACAGCCCGGTTTGGCGAGCGATTTCCTGTATTTTCAGCTTTCCGTTCATTCTGTGATCTCCTTCAAATTCAGCCATGAGAATATTTTCATCATGATTATTCAGCATGCTGGCGGCTTTTCGTGACCATTATGACCAGCTTTTGAGCTATTCGTGAAAATTTTTGCAAAAAATGGCGTTTCGCTGCGCTTTCGGGCTGGTTAGTCTGCATTGGTACACCAATTTTATAGATTTATCAGTCCAATTTTTTGGCTGAATTATAAATAAAACGAAAATAATTCATGTGGTTGTGATTTTTTGATAGCGATTTTTGCGAGCGATATCTCAATTTTTCACCGCCCATACCTTCGATACCACAACGTGCCCTACCAAAAGGCGAGCTGTTTCACCGGGCAGCCGCATGGAGAAGACAGATGAGTGTTGAAATCGATCAGACGGTCGCGCAGAGCGGGCGGCGCAAGTTCAAATCGCTGCGCTGGTGGATGCTGGCGTTGTTTCTGCTGGGCGTCACGGTTAACTACATCACCCGCAACTCGTTGGGCATTCTGGCTCCGGAGTTGAAAACCAGCCTGAACATGACCACCGAGCAATATTCCTGGGTAGTGGCGTCGTTCCAGCTGGCCTACACCGTTTTCCAGCCGATCTGCGGCTGGCTGATCGACGTCATCGGCCTGAAAATGGGCTTCCTGATCTGCGCCAGCATCTGGGCGGTGGTGTGCATGCTGCATGCCGGCGCGGGCAGCTGGCTGCAGTTGGCCATTCTGCGCTTCTTTATGGGCGGGGCGGAAGCCGCAGCCACGCCGGCCAACGCCAAGGCGATCTCCGACTGGTTCCCGAAGCGGGAAAGGCCGATCGCCGCCGGCTGGGCGGGCGTCGGTTTCTCGATTGGCGCCATGCTGGCGCCGCCGATCATCGTTATCGCCCACGTTTCCTTCGGCTGGCAGGGCGCCTTCCTGTTTTCCGGCGCGCTGGCGCTGATCTGGGTGGTGCTGTGGTGGCTGTTCTACCACTCGCCGCAGCAACACCCCAACCTCAGCCAGCAGGAGCTGGATCTGATCCGCGAAGATAATGAGCCGGTGCTGCCGAAGCTGCCGTTCTTCAAATCGCTGGCGATCCTGTGCAAAAACAAAAAGTTCTACGGCATCGCCATTCCGGCCTTTCTCGCCGAACCGGCCTGGGCGGTGTTCAGCTTCTGGGTGCCGCTGTACCTGGCCACCGAACGCGGCATGGATCTGAAACACATCGCCATGTTCGCCTGGCTGCCGTTCCTGGCGGCGGATATCGGCAGCGTCGCCAGCGGCTACCTCACCACGCTGTACCGCAAATGGTTCGGCTGCAGCCGCGTCAACTCGGTGGTCGCCAGTTCGGTGACCGGCGCCTTTATGATGGTGTCGCTGGCGTTCGTGGCAATCACCAAAGATCCCTACGTGGCGATCGCACTGATCTCGATTGGCGGCTTCGGCCACCAGGTGATCTCCTGCATGCTCAGCGCGCTGGTGGTGGAATCCTTCGATAAAAACCAGATGGCGACGGTCAACGGCATGCGCGGATCCAGCGCCTGGATCGCCAGCTTCCTGTTCACGCTATTGATCGGCGCCGTCTCCGACACCGTCGGCTTCAACCCGTTGTTTATCGCCATGGGGTTCTTCGATCTGATCGGCGCTGTGTTCCTGATTGCCCTGATCGCCGAACGCGGCGGCAAAAAAACGCTTAACAGCTAAGTGGGATACCTATGAAAACCTTGAAAAACTGGACGCTGGTGGGGCAGCATGCCGACCGCATTGAGCTGCGGGTCGATGAAAGCCACCTGTTCTGTCTGTACGTGCTGGAAGACCATCTGTTCCGCGTGTTGATCAAACAGCGCGGGGAACTGGCGCTGGATCGCACCTGGAGCATCGCGCCGCAGGCGGATGTGCCCTGGGAGGGGCGCGACCGGCTGAGCGTCGCCGGCTTCAGCCTGCCGGGCTACCGGCTGCAGCAGCAGGACGATCGGCTGGTGGTGAGCACCCCTGCGCTGCGGGTCACCGTTCATCAGCCGCTGTGGCTGGAGTGGGAGCACTGCAACAGCGCCGGCGAATGGCGGCCGCTGGCGGCCGACCGGCCGACCAGCGCCTACCTGCTGAACCCGCACGGCGACGGGGTGGCGCATTATCAGCGGCGCTTCGCCGGTGAACGCTATTACGGCCTGGGCGAGAAGGCCGGCGATTTGGAACGCGGCGGCCGCCGCTTCGAGATGCGCAACCTGGACGCCATGGGCTATAACGCCGCCAGCACCGATCCGCTGTACAAGCACGTCCCATTCACCATCACCCGCGGCGCAGAGGCGAGCTTCGGGCTGTTCTACGACAACCTCAGCAGCTGCTGGCTGGATCTGGGCAACGAGATCGACAACTACCATCTGGCCTATCGCCGCTATCAGGCCGAGGCGGGGGATCTGGATTATTATCTGTTCCTCGGGCCGAAGGTGCTGGACGTCACCAAGGCGTTCGTGCGGCTGACCGGCAAAACCCATTTCGGCCCCAAATGGAGCCTGGGCTACAGCGGTTCGACCATGCATTACACCGACGCGCCGGACGCCCAGCTGCAGCTGCAGCAGTTCATCACCCTATGCCAACGGCACGATATTCCCTGCGACTCCTTCCAGCTGTCGTCGGGCTACACCTCGATCGGCAACAAGCGCTACGTGTTCAACTGGAACTACGACAAGGTGCCGCAGCCGAAGCAGCTGAGCCAGGCGTTTCACGACGCCGGCCTGAAGCTGGCGGCCAACATCAAGCCTTGTCTGTTGCAGGATCATCCGCAGTATCGGCAGGTGGCGCAGCAGGGGCTGTTTATCCGCGATTCGCAGAGCGAGGCGCCGGAGCGCTCCAGCTTCTGGGACGACGAGGGCTCGCACCTCGATTTCACCAACCCGGCGGCGGTGCGCTGGTGGCAGCAGGGCGTTACGCAACAGCTGCTGGAAATGGGCATCGATTCCACCTGGAACGACAACAACGAATACGAAGTGTGGGACGGCGAAGCGCGCTGCCACGGCTTTGGCCGGCCGATCGCCATCAAGCATATCCGCCCGGTGATGCCGCTGCTGATGATGCGCGCCTCGATGGAGGCCCAGCAGCGCTTTGCGCCGCAGCTGCGGCCGTATCTGATTTCGCGCTCCGGCTGCGCCGGCATGCAGCGCTACGTGCAGACCTGGAGCGGCGACAACCGCACCAGCTGGCAGACCCTGCGCTACAACATCCGCATGGGGCTCGGCATGAGCCTGTCCGGGCTGTACAACCTGGGGCACGACGTCGGCGGCTTCTCCGGCGACAGGCCGGACGCCGAGCTGCTGGTGCGCTGGGTACAAAACGGCGTGATGCACCCGCGCTTCACCATCCACTCGTGGAACGACGACGCCACGGTCAACGAACCCTGGATGTACCCGGCCGCCACCCCGGCGGTGCGCGAGGCGATCAACCTGCGCTACCGGCTGATGCCCTATTTCTACACCCTGCTGTGGCAGGCCAGCGCCGACGACGAGCCGATGCTGCGCCCGACCTTCCTCGATCATGAGCACGACGAGCGCACGCTGCGGGAAACCGACGATTTCCTGATTGGCCGCGATCTGCTGGTGGCCAGCGTGGTGGAACAGGGGCAACGCCAGCGCCCGGTATACCTGCCGGACAACGGCGACGGCTGGTACTGTTTCTACAGCGGCCAATGGTTCAGCGGCGGCCAGACGGTGGTGCTGGACGCGCCGCTGGAGCGTTTACCGTTGCTGGTGCGCGCCGGGGCCGGGTTGCCGCTGTCGCAGCGGCTGGCGCATGTGGACGCCGCCGCCGACGATCGGCGCGAGCTGCGGCTGTACCCGATTAAAGGCTGTGGCAGCGCCTCGGGCCTGTTGTTCGAAGATGACGGGGAAAGTTATGGCTGGCAGCAGGGCAACGCGCTGTGGCTGCGCTGGGAGATGCACAGCGACAATCAGCGCATCATGCTGACCTTCACCCCCGAGGGGCAGTTCCGCCCGGCGTGGCGCACGCTGCAGCTGAGCCTGCCGGCCGGAGAAACGCGTGCGCTGTGGGTTAACGGCGAACCGGGCGAGAGTTTTACGTTGGAATAGGGCGGTTATTCGGCCGCGCGCTTCTTGCGCGGCTTCTTGGCGACGATGATGGTTTTCACCTCGCTTTCCACCCAGCCATCCTGCAGGCGGGTTTTCAGCAGTTCGCCAACCTGCGCCTGTTGGGTGGTTTTCAGCAGTTCGCCGCGCGGGGTTTGCGTCACGCTGTAGCCGCGCGCCAGCGTCGCCAGCGGGCTGACCGCCTCGAGCTGGCTGCAGGCCACGCCGAAGCGCTGGCGGTAGGCATTGAGCTGGCGCTCCAGCGCCTGCTGCAGGCGGTATTCCTGCTGCTGCATGCGCTGCTGATAGCGGTGGATGCGGCCCTGCGGCTGCATCTGCGCCAGCCGCTGCTGGGCGCGCTCGCTGCGGCGCGACGCCAGGCGCAGCTGGTTTTGCATGCCGTCTTCCAGGCGGCGCTGCAGCTTGAACAGCAGCGTTTGCTGGCGCGCCAGGCGCAGGTGCGGATGCTGCTGTTGCAGGCGGTGGTTGATGCGGGTGAACTGTTGCTGCCGCTGGGCCAGGTAGTAGTCCATCGCCATTTCCAGCCGCTGCTGCTGCGACTGCAGCTGGCGCAACAGCTCCAGCTGATTGCGGCTGACCAGCTCGGCGGCGGCGGAGGGGGTAGGGGCGCGCAGATCGGCGACAAAATCGGCGATGGTCACGTCGGTCTCATGGCCGACGGCGCTGACGATCGGAATGCGGCTGGCGAAGATTGCCCGCGCCACCCGCTCGTCGTTGAAGCTCCACAGGTCTTCCAGCGAACCGCCGCCGCGGCCGACGATCAGCACGTCGCACTCGTCGCGGCGGTTGGCGGTTTCGATGGCGCGCACGATCTGCAGCGGCGCTTCCGCACCCTGCACCGAAGTGGGGTAGATAACGATCGGCAGTGAAGGATCGCGCCGTTGCAGCACCTGCAGGATATCGTGCAGCGCAGCGCCGCTGGCGGAGGTGATCACCCCGACGCGCCTGGCCGGGGCGGGCAGCGGCTGCTTGAACTGCTGGTCGAACAGCCCTTCGGCGCTCAGGCGCTGCTTCAACTGCTCGAACTGCTGCTGCAGCAGGCCGTCGCCGGCGGGCTGCATGCTTTCGGCGATCAGCTGGTAATCGCCGCGCGGTTCGTACAGCGTGATGCTGGCGCGCACCAGCACCTGCTGGCCGTTCTGCGGCCGGAAGGTGGTGCGGCGATTGCTGTTGCGGAACATCGCACAGCGCACCTGCGCGCGATCGTCTTTCAGGGTGAAATACCAGTGGCCGGAGGCCGGCTGGGAGAAGTTGGAGATCTCGGCGGAGAGCCAAATCTGCCCCATTTCCATTTCCAGCAGCTGTCGAACCGTCTGATTCAGGCGGCTTACGGTAAAAATGGGCGGTGAGGTAGGTAGCGACATGTGACCCAGATCAAATTTCAAAACAACCACTTAATTGGTCGATACTACATGCCTGAAAAAGGTAATCAAGAGTTTTTGCAAGAAAGTGCTGGAGGCAACCGATTACGCTCTGTATAATGCCGCGGCAATATTTTATCTTTTTCACAGCCCACCCTGGTGAGATATTGCCCATGCTACGTATCGCAAAAGAAGCTCTGACGTTTGACGACGTTCTCCTGGTTCCAGCCCACTCCACGGTTCTGCCTAACACTGCAGAGCTCGGCACTCAACTGACCAAAAATATCCGCCTGAATATCCCTATGCTGTCCGCAGCCATGGATACCGTGACCGAATCCGGCCTGGCCATCGCGCTGGCGCAGGAAGGCGGCCTGGGCTTCATTCACAAAAACATGTCCATCGAGCGCCAGGCTGAAGAAGTCAGCCGGGTGAAGAAACATGAAAGCGGCGTAGTCACCGACCCGCAGACCGTTACCCCCGCCACCACCCTGAAAGAAGTGAAAGAGCTGACCGCCCGCAACGGTTTCGCCGGCTACCCGGTCGTGACCGAAGAAAACGAACTGGTCGGCATCATCACCGGCCGCGACGTGCGCTTCGTGACCGATCTGAACCAGCCGGTTACCGCAGTGATGACGCCGAAAGGGCGTCTGGTCACGGTGAAAGAGGGTGAAGCGCGTGAAGTGGTGCTGCAGCGCATGCACGAAAAACGCGTTGAGAAAGCGCTGGTGGTGGACGACAGCTTCCACCTGCTGGGCATGATCACCGTTAAAGACTTCCAGAAAGCGGAACGCAAACCGAACGCCTGTAAAGACGAACACGGCCGCCTGCGCGTAGGCGCGGCGGTGGGCGCGGGCGCCGGCAACGAAGAGCGCGTTGACGCGCTGGTCGCCGCCGGCGTGGACGTGCTGCTGATCGACTCCTCCCACGGCCACTCCGAAGGCGTGTTGCAGCGCATTCGCGAAACCCGCGCCAAATACCCGGACCTGGAAATCGTCGGCGGCAACGTCGCTACCGCAGCGGGCGCCAAAGCGCTGGCTGAAGCCGGCGTGAGCGCGGTGAAAGTGGGCATCGGCCCCGGCTCCATCTGCACCACCCGCATCGTGACCGGCGTGGGCGTACCGCAGATCACCGCCATCGCCGACGCGGTTGAAGCGCTGGAAGGCACCGGCATCCCGGTTATCGCCGACGGCGGCATTCGCTTCTCCGGCGACATCGCCAAGGCTATCGCGGCCGGCGCATCCTGCGTGATGGTTGGTTCCATGCTGGCGGGCACCGAAGAATCCCCGGGCGAAATCGAGCTGTATCAGGGCCGTTCGTTCAAATCCTACCGCGGCATGGGCTCGCTGGGCGCGATGTCCAAAGGCTCTTCCGACCGTTACTTCCAGACTGATAACGCCGCCGACAAGCTGGTGCCGGAAGGCATCGAAGGCCGCGTGGCTTACAAAGGCATGCTGAAAGCCATCGTGCACCAGCAGATGGGCGGCCTGCGCTCCTGCATGGGCCTGACCGGCTGCGCCACCATCGACGAGCTGCGCACCAAGGCGGAGTTCGTGCGCATCAGCGGCGCCGGCATTCAGGAAAGCCACGTGCACGACGTGACCATCACCAAAGAGTCACCTAACTACCGCATGGGTTGATTGCAGGGGCTGCGGCCGGCGCAGTTGTTCGCCGTCCGCAGCCCACTGCCTGGCCTCGCCGACTGAAATCGTCCTGACGATTTAGATTTTTCCTTTTTCTCTGTTGCTGGAATTCGCCTCACATGACAAAAAATATCCATAAGCATCGCATCCTTATTCTGGATTTCGGTTCGCAATACACCCAACTGGTCGCGCGCCGCGTGCGTGAAATCGGCGTTTACTGCGAACTCTGGGCCTGGGACGTTAGCGAAGAGCAGATCCGCGAATTCAACCCAAGCGGCATCATCCTCTCCGGCGGCCCGGAAAGCACCACCGAAGCCGGCAGCCCGCGCGCCCCTGAGTACGTGTTCACCGCCGGCGTGCCGGTGCTGGGCGTGTGCTACGGCATGCAGACCATGGCGATGCAGCTGGGTGGCCATGTGCAGGGTTCCAACGAGCGCGAGTTCGGCTACGCGCAGGTGGAAATCGTCAAAGAGAGCGCGCTGCTGCGCGGCATCGAAGACGCCATCAGCCCGGCGGGCAAGCCGCTGCTGGACGTGTGGATGAGCCACGGCGACAAAGTGACCGCCATCCCGTCCGACTTCGTAACCGTCGCCAGCACCGACACCTGTCCGTTCGCCATTATGGCCAACGAAGAAAAACGCTTCTACGGCGTGCAGTTCCACCCGGAAGTGACCCACACCCGCCAGGGCCAGCGCATGCTGGAGCGTTTCGTACTGGACATCTGCCAGTGTGAAGCCCTGTGGACCCCGGCCACCATCATCGAAGACGCGGTTGAACGCATTCGCCAGCAGGTGGGTGAGGACCACGTGATCCTCGGCCTGTCCGGCGGCGTGGACTCCTCCGTGACCGCGATGCTGCTGCACCGCGCCATCGGCAAGCGCCTGACCTGCGTGTTCGTCGACAACGGCCTGCTGCGCCTGAACGAAGCCGACCAGGTGCTGGAAATGTTCGGCGACCACTTCGGCCTGAACATCGTGCACGTGGCGGCGGAAAACCGCTTCCTGAGCGAGCTGGCCGGCGTTGACGAGCCGGAAGCCAAACGCAAGATCATCGGCCGGGTGTTCGTTGAAGTGTTCGACGAAGAAGCCTGCAAGCAAGACGAAGTGAAATGGCTGGCGCAAGGCACCATCTACCCGGACGTGATCGAATCCGCCGCTTCCGCCACCGGCAAAGCGCACGTGATCAAGTCGCACCACAACGTGGGCGGCCTGCCGAAAGAGATGAAGCTGGGCCTGGTCGAGCCGCTGAAAGAGCTGTTCAAAGACGAAGTGCGCAAGATTGGCCTGGAGCTGGGACTGCCGTACGACATGCTGTACCGCCACCCGTTCCCTGGCCCGGGTCTGGGCGTGCGCGTGCTGGGCGAAGTGAAGAAAGAGTACTGCGACCTGCTGCGCCGCGCCGACGCCATCTTCATCGAAGAGCTGCACAAGGCCGATCTGTACAACAAGGTCAGCCAGGCGTTCACCGTGTTCCTGCCGGTGCGTTCGGTCGGCGTGATGGGCGACGGCCGTAAATACGACTGGGTCGTTTCACTGCGCGCAGTGGAAACCATCGACTTTATGACCGCGCACTGGGCGCACCTGCCGTACGATTTCCTCGGCCGCGTCTCCAACCGCATCATCAACGAAGTGAACGGCATTTCCCGCGTGGTGTACGACATCAGCGGCAAGCCGCCGGCGACCATTGAGTGGGAATGATCTGAACTCCCCATTGCCTATTCATAAATAGGTAGAAATAAGCTAAACCCTCTGTTTATACAGAGGGTTTTTCTTTATGAGCGGCCATGGCCAAGGCAGGTCATTGTTCGTGGTCTAAATATGGACTTTCATTAATGAACCGCTAATCATTGGCTATCGGTGGTTATTCAAACCCCCCGTTGCGGCTGCGCCGTGCGGGGGTTTTCTCTTTCTGACGGTTAATGGCTGCGTGCGCGTAATGCGCTGAGGGGCAGAGCTCTTTTTATCCTGCCTGATGCGCATTACTCTATCGGCAAGCAGACGATCGACTGAGGGATATGCATGATTGATGAAAGCCGTAAGATCCAGTCAGTGGAGCGCGCGATGGGCCTGCTCGAAACCATTGCGGCGTTAGGGGGCGATGCCCGCCTGGTGGATCTTGCCGAGCGCTCGGGGCTGCATAAAAGCACGATATATGGCTTGCTTAATACTCTGGCCTCAATGGGATATATCACCCGCAGCGGCACCCGCTATTCGCTGGGGCTGCGTTTACGGGCGATAGCCCAAACCCTGGTCGACTCGGATCAGGATCTGAAGGCGTTTTTTGCCCCGATGCTTCAGTTTGCCGCCGAGCTGAGCGGCGAGGCGTGCTATCTGGCGGTGCCATGCGGCACCCGCGAGTATCTCTACCTGGATGCCGCGGATGCCAATGGCCCGCAGCCGGTATTCAGCGGCCGTGGCCGCAGAGAAGGGATGCTGACCTCGGCGATAGGCAGGGTGCTGTTGGCGGATAAGCCGGATATTATTCGCAGCCTGCGGCGGGCGGGTACCTTGCCGGCGGGGGTGGATAAAGAGCTGCTGGCCATCATCCAACGGGGTTACGCGCTGGATTTGCAAGAGGCGGAACCCGGGCTGCATTGCCTGGCATTACCCCTGCGCCGGCAGGGCAAGATTGTCGCCGCTCTGGGGATTTCCGGCCCCGCTCAACGGCTGAGCCAGGAGCGAATGCAGCAGTTGGCGGGGGAGGTCATGCGGAAAAAGTTTGGCATTATCAAACAATAATTGAAGACTTCCCTGGCTCATTTATTCGTCGCGGCAATTCTGGAATCATCAAAACGCCAATTAATTTGAGGAGTTTTGATGATGAGTTTTGAACGAATTTCCCGCGCCGTTATGCAGCGCGCCTGTGCGTTGGCGAGCGAGAGGGGGTTTGCCGTTTCCGTATGCGTGGTGGATGATGCCGGATTGTTACGTCAGTTTATTCGCATGGACCATGCCGTTGCCGGCACTATTGACGTTTCCGTCAAGAAAGCGCGCACCGCCGCCTTGTTTGGCGTCGACAGCATCGATCTGGGGGAGAGCGCCCAGCCTGGCGGCGCCATCTATACCCTGGAAAACACCAATGGCGGCTTAATCAGCTTCGGCGGCGGGATCGTGTTGCGCGGCGCTGATGGCGAAGTTTTGGGGGCTGTGGGCGTTGCCGGCGCGACGGTGGAGCAGGACCAGTCCATCGCTTTGGCGGCTGCGGGGGGCGTATGAGTTCGCAAACGCCGATGCCCCGTGGGATTTGGGCTTTGGCCGCCACCTCGTTTGCCATTGGCGTCGCAGAGTTTATCGTGGTTGGGGTGTTGCCCGCCATCGCTGACGATTTGCACGTGTCCTTGGCGGCGGCGGGCAAATTAGTCGGGCTTTATGCGCTGGCGCTGGCGATAGGAACGCCTCTGGCGGTGCTGGGCCTGGCGCGTTTTCCCCGTAAGGCGGTCTTGCTGGGGTTGGTCGCCCTGTTTTTTGCCGGAAACCTGTTGTCGGCGCTGTCGGCAAGCTACGCCATGCTATTGGTCGGGCGCATGGTGACCGCAATAGCGCACGGCAGTTTTTTTGCGATTGGGGCGACGGTCGCATCCCGGCTGGTGCCCAAAGAACGGGCAGGCTCGGCCATTGCGCTGATGTTTTCCGGTTTAACGCTGGCGATGATCATCGGGGTGCCCGCAGGCAGCCTGCTGGGTAACGGCATGGGGTGGCGGCTGCCGTTCTTCGCCGTCGCCCTGCTGTCGGTTATCGCCTGGGCGGCGACGCTAAAATGGCTGCCGGCACTGCCTGCGCTTGAGCCGGGAAAGGCATCGACGCAGCTCTCCGCCCTGTTTCAGCCGGCGATCCTGGCAATGATGTCGGTAACGATTTTGGGGTTCGGCGCCAGCTTCGCCGTATTCACGTTTATCACGCCGATCCTGACTAACATTAGCGGGTTTTCGTCGCATGGCGCCAGCTTGCTGCTCATCGTTTTTGGCATGGCGACGCTGATTGGCAATCACCTGGGCGGCAGGCTAACGGTGGCGATGGGATGGGCGGTGGCGCTGCATCGCATGCTGGTTCTGCTGTTGGTAACGCTGATTTTTCTGCTGGTTGCGTTGCCCTATCAATATCCGATGGTCATTGTGCTGTTTTTCTGGGGCCTGCTGGCGTTCGGCATATCACCCGGTTGCCAGACCGGGATGCTGAACACGGCGGAGCGCTGGGCTCCGCAAGCGGTAGATTTTGCTTCAGCATTGAATATTTCCGCGTTTAACTTAGGGATAACGCTGGGGGAAACCTTAGGGAGCGCGCTGGTCGTTCGAGACAGCCTGGCGTTAACGCCCTGGGTGAGCGTGGCTCTGGTGCTGGTGGCTCAGCTTCCCTTGCTATGGCTAAGCGCCGGGCAGCGCCGTTGTCGGCGGCTTTCCAATAACTGATACCCCTCGGCGAGTTCAACTCGCCGCTGGCGCTTGGCGGGGCCCACGGCCGGTCTCAACAATACCTAACGAGCCGCATGACGCGCGCTGGGCTTAAGGCCGGCGCTCAAACTAAAGAGGGTGAGCGCAACCTCGAGGGGTTGCTGCGCAAGCTTGGCGTTTAAGGCGTCCCGGCCAGTCTGTGCTCGCTAGCAGGACGACCACTGGCTCAACAGCGCATGCAGCTTGGCCGGCTCCAGCGGCTTTCTCAATACCAGATACCCCTCCTGCTCGGCCTCCTGCAGGATAGGCGAGTTGAACTCGCCGCTGACCATGGCGCCGCTGACGTTTGGCAGGCGTTCAAACAGCGCCTGCAGGATATCGAAGCCGCTCTCGCCGGAGCGCAGCCGCTGATCGCACAGCACGGCGAACGGCGTGAAGCCTTCATCGACGATGGCGAACGCCTCTGCGGCGGAGGCCGCACAGCGCACGCGGATGCCCCAGGTGCTCATCAAACTCTCCCAGGCGGAGGTCACCAGCGGATCATCGTCCACCACCAGGCAGGAGCCGCGCAGCGGCGCATAGCGGGTAGGGGTTGCGGTGTTGTCGTAGCCGGCCGCGTTTTCCGGCAGTTTGGCTTCGCCGGCGTATTGGCTGAAGCGCATCCAGAAGCGCGATCCTTTGCCTTCAACCGAGTGCATGCCGTATTTCACCTTCATCAGCTTGGCGCAGCGCGCCACCACCGCCAGCCCCAGACCGTGACCGGCGCTGTCGATTTTCCACGCCAGCTCGGGGCGGTAGTAGGGGGAGAAAATTTTGCTCTTTTCTTCGTCGGCAATGCCTACGCCGGTGTCCCACACCTCGACCAAACAATCCGCGCCGCGTGGGCGGATGGCGATCAGCACGCCGCCCTGCTGCGTGTAGCGCAGCGCATTTTGTATCAGGTTGATCAGCGATTGCCGCACCAGCAGCGGGTCGCCCATCACGCAGATGCGCCGCTTGGGCCGCCAGGTGCGCAGCGCCAACGCGCGGCTGTTCGCCTCTTCGCGGAACAGGGTGATCGCCGAATCCAGCAGGGCGCCGATGTCCACGTGGGTGGCGGCGGTGCTGACGTTGCCGGATTCAATCTTGCTGAGATCGAGCAGCGAATTGAACATAAGATGCACCGATCGTACGCTTTGCTGCAGATCTAACAGCTGCGGCGTGAGGGTGGCGTCCTGGTTTTTATGAATAATGGCTTCAATCAGAAAACCCATGGCGTGCACCGGCTGGCGCAGGTCGTGGCTGGCGGTGGTTAAAAATTGGTTTTTATCCAGCAGCGCCTGCTCCGCCTCCTCTTTGGCCTGGCGGAACTGCTCCGCCAGACGGGAGCTTTTCTCTTCGAGCAACGCTTGCTGGATAAAGAACGCATGCGAGGTTAACGCGTGGCGATAGATGGCGAAACCGTACAGCAGATTAAGCATCAGCACGATAAACATCATATCTTCCAGCCGCCAGATGATGCCGAGGTTCAATAGCCCCCAGGAGGCGAAGAAAAACCGCGTAAAGGTGCTGATGACCGGCGTCAGGTGGGTCGCATTGGCGGCGACGATCGCGGCGATGCTGATATTGAGCAGCAGAAAAAAGTCAAAATTGTGGGTTTGCGGGGTGATTAAATAGAGCGACGAGATGCCCAGCCCATGCACCAAAGCCACTTTATTAATGCGCGGCAGCCAGCGGCGCAGTACGGCGTCTTCGTCATTTTGTTTGGCCTCGCGCTGATAACGGCGATGCCATATTCGGATCGCCACGGCGCATAGCAGGTAAATGATTATCCAGGTAATGGTTGGTCCCAGCGGATCCCCCAGCAAATAAATCCAGATGGCGAAAGGGATGCCAACGAAGGGCACGGCGGTAAAGCTGAAGACCAGCCGCATAAAGGTATTATTCAGCAGGCGGATCTGCGCGCGGGAGGAAATACCATCATTTTGTAAATCCTGGAAAAACCTCATTGCGACGGCCCTCGTTTACCGTGCAGCAGCGTAATGGCCTCTACGCGGCTATTAACCCCGAGTTTTTTTAGAATATTGCCGATATGCTCTTTCACGGTCGGCTCGGAAATAGAAAGCTGTGCGGCGATCCTTTTATTAGGCAGGCCGCGCATCATCATATTTAATACGTCAATTTGCCGCGGCGTTAAATTGAATTTTTGCAGGTGGTTATTATCACTGACGGTCTCGATAGCCGTATCCAGAGGGAACCATTGCTGGTTTTCCATTAGCGCCTGAACCGCTTTGGCGAATAATTCGGGCGGTTCGTTTTTAAGCACAAACCCGTGGCCGCCGGCGGCGCGCACCTTTTGCCATATTTCGTTATTCTCATCGCCGCTGACCACCAGAAAGCGCACCTGCGGATAGATCTTTTTGATCTCTTTGAGCAATTTTAATGCAGTGCCGTCGGATAACCAAAAATCGATGACCATTAAGCGGGGGGCGCAATTCTCCAGAATATGGCGATGGCAATGTTCTTCGTTGATCGCCACATGGACATGTTTAAATCGACAATGCGTATTCAGGAAATTGGCGATGCCGCTTGCCACCAAAGGATGGTCATCAACGACCAACGCATAATCCTTTCCCAAGGGTATCTCCTTCCGCTTAAACCTGCCAGATTGATTCTGGCGACTTGTTATTATCAACCCTCCCTACTTTAGGAGGGTTTTTTTGTTTAGGAAAGGGAAATATATTATTCGAGGATTTGGATAAGAGAAAACATAAAGCCAATCAGTATTTGGAACTGTTTGGTTATAAAGGATAATTTATGAGAAAAACACTTATCGCTTTAACCGTTACGATGATGGTAGCCGGTTGTTCCACATTGAAAACCGATCAAGCCATTCCGCTGCTGCAGGCGGAAACGGCGAAAATGCTGGGCCTGGGGTCATCGGATGAAATTACCGTGACCAATGTTAACGGCGCTCAACCCGACGCGCTGGGCGGGCAAAAACTTTCTTACCGCGCCACTACCGAAAAAGGGCGAATCTTCGACTGTTCTTCGCTGATGATGCCGGGAATTTTAGGCTCGGCGCCGTCGTTAAGCGCGCCAACCTGTACGCCGGTCGTCACGCATAAATAATTATCCTCGGGGATGGCACCGCCGCCCCGGGTATCAAACATCGGAACCTGAGCGCTGGGGGGCAATAAGCTCTCGTTCCGACGATCAATAAGCCTGCTTTCGCGAAATAACGCGTCAAACCTTCTCTAGTACATTTTTTATATAGCAATGGCTTTCGCGATATCAGGCTAATTAGAACGGAGATAGCACGTGAATGACAATATATTGCATCCTTTAGCGGTCAATACGCCGCTTTCCAAACTTTACCTCGCTCTGTTCTCTGCGCCATTGCTGTTGCTGGCGCCCGCCGATATCGCTCGCGCAGACGATGCCATTTTTGACGGCGACACGCGCATTACGGAATCTTTGGCCTACACCGGGGATGTTTATGTCGGCCGCAACCAAAGCGGGAACCTGCTGATCGATAATGGCAAAATCACCGCCTATAACGTTAATATCGGCCGGATGTTCAACGGCCAAATTTATGAAAGCCTGGTCACGGTCAGAGGGCCGAACGCCGAACTGAACGCCGTTAACGACCAATTCGTCTTGCGCGGCGGCTTGAATCTGGGGCGGGGGACGCTGCGGGTCGAAGAGGGCGCGCTGGCCAGCGCGAAAGAGATCGTGGTCGGCACCACCCGCGGCTACGACAGCCACCTTATCGCCACGGGCGCCGGCTCCAGAGTCGTCAGCAACTTTCTCAGCGTCGGCACCGATCTGGGCGCCCGGTCCACGCTGTCGATTGAAGACGGCGCGGTGCTGAACACCGCGTTCGACGCGCGCATCGGCAACGGTTCCGGGCCCGGAGAGACCGATAAACTGAGCCCGAAGGCCAGGGTCACCGGGGCGAACGCGCAGTGGAACGTCGGCCGCGCGCTCACGCTCTACGGCGATCTTGATGTGCTGAACGGCGGTGCGGTCAACGTCGGCGGCATCGAGGTGGCGGGCGTCTCAGGCGCGCGTAAAACCGCAGAACTTTACATCGCCGGCAACGGCTCGCGTTTTACCAGCGGCAGCAGCGTTAACGTCGGCGATTACGGCAACGGCGTGTTGTCGGTGGCGGACGGCGGCGTATTTTCCGCCGGCGCTAACGAACTGCGGCTGGGCGATACCGGTTCCGGCTCGAACCGCGGCGCGCTGATCGTCGGCAGCCGCGGCAATATGGATACCGGCACCGGTTTGACCGAGCCGACGCTCGGCGCGGCGGGCGGGGCGGGCACCATCGACGCCCAAACGGCGATCAATCTGCGCGGCGGGTTGTTCGGCAGCTATGTGTACTTTAACCACACCGCCGGCAACTACGTGTTCAGCAACAAAATGAGCGGCGAAGGCGATGTCATCAACACCTCTGGCCAGACGACGCTGAACGGCGATCTCTCCCAGCTTAAGGCGAACGTGACCGCCCGGGGCGGCAAAATCATCATCGCCAGCGATATCAATACGCAAAAAGAAGACAGCCCTTTCGATATTCAGACGCTGAGCGCCGAGAGTGGCGGCACGCTGATCCTCAACGCCACGGCCGGTTCGGACGTGAACAACGGCCAGGGCTACAGCAGCGCTGCGTCGATCAAGGCCGGCGGTACGCTGGGCGGCAACGGCACGCTGGGCCAAACCGAAATTCAGTCTGGCGGCCATATTTCGCCCGGCGATGGCAATATCGGCACCCTGACGCTGCAACGCTATCTGAACTTCATCGGTGAGTCTTTCTATGACGTCGATATCGCCGGCGACGGCAGCAGCGACAAATTGGCCGTAGCCGGTAAAACCACCATCAGCAATCAGGCCAAAGTGCTGGTTACCGCGCTGGATCCGCAAACCAGTTATCAAACCGGCCAAAGCTACCGTATTTTGACTTCGCAAGGCGGGATTGACGGCCAGTTTGCCGAAGCTGTCTCAAAATCTGCCTTCCTGGACGTGGCGCTCAACCACAGCGCCAACGCCGTGGATCTGACGATCGCGCAAAAAGGCGGCGGCGAGAATCCGGGCGGTGAGAATCCGGGCGGTGAGAACCCGGGCGGTGAGAACCCGGGTGGTGAGAATCCGGGCGGTGAGAATCCGGGCGGCGAGAATCCGGGTGGCGAGAACCCGGGTGGCGAGAATCCGGGCGGAGAGAACCCGGGTGGCGAGAACCCGGGCGAGGGTAAACCCGGCATTTTCCAAACGGTGGCGCAAACCGGCAACCAATGGAATACCGCCGGCGCGCTCTCAACGTTGGCGCAGAGCGGCCCCTCATTGGCTCTGTATAACTCCGTATTGCTGTTGAGCACGCCGGAAGCGCGCGAGGCGTTCAATCAGCTGTCGGGCGAAGTTTATCCGTCCATGCAGTCTAACCTGATCGCCGGCAGCACCCAGCTGTTCAACGTGCTGAACCAGCGCATGCTGCGCGTATTTGATAATGATGCGTTGCCGGTTCCGCCACTGGCGATGTCGCTGGTGCAGCCGGCCAGAGCGGAAAACAACGGCGTTTGGGGCCAGACCTTCGGCTCCTGGGTAAGAAACAGCGGTGACGGCAACGTGGGCAAACTGGATGGCAACACCAGCGGCTTCCTGCTGGGTGCCGACCGTAAATTAGCCGACCACAGCGTCCGTATCGGGGGCTATTTCGGATACAGCCGCGGCGATTACGATGTCGACAGCCGCCGCTCCAAGATCGACAGCGATAACTACCACCTCGGCCTGTATGCGGCGGGGCAGCAGAATGCGTTCTCTCTGCGCGGCGCTTTGGGCTACACCTGGCATAAGATTGAAGGTAAGCGCAATGTCGATTTCAACGGCTTCTCGGATCGGTTGAAGTCGGACTACGACGCGAACTCGCTGCTGGCCTTCACCGAGGCGGGCTACCGTTTTGGTCAGCCGGACGCCAATCTGGAGCCGTTCGTTAATCTGAGCTACATCCGCCTGCATACCGACAGCTTCCAGGAGAAGGGCGGCGCCGCCGCGCTGAGCGTGCGTAATGAAACGATGAATACCTTCTATTCCACCCTGGGCGTGCGCGGCACGAAAGAGCTGCCGAAAAACCTCAGCCTTTACGGTTCATTGGGGTGGCAGCATGCCTACGGCGATAAAACCGCGTCATCGCGCATGGCGTTTGCCGGCAGCGACGCCTTTACCACGCAAGGCATTGCGGTTGATGACAACCTGATGGTGGCGGACGTAGGGGTGAGCCTGAAGCTCTCTCGCGCCAGTTCGTTGGATCTCGGTTATCAGGGGCAATACGGTTCCGACACCCGGGTGAATTCGATCAACGCCAACCTCCGATGGTCGTTCTGATTTTCTGAGGAGGTTTTTTCATAACGGGATATCGCCGGGCAACGGGCCGTTGTCGCCTGGCGATATTTCTGCTTCCGACGAGGAGTGCTCCAGCAGCTTAAATAACGTGCTTCGCTCATCACCGGTCAAATCCCGCCATTCGCCCAACGGCAGCCCCGCCAGCTCGATATTCATAATGCGCAGCCGCTCAAGCCGGGTGACTTCATAGCCAAAGTATTTGCACATGCGGCGGATTTGGCGGTTAAGCCCCTGCACCAGGATAATGCGAAACACCTGCGCGGACTCACGCTCCACCCGGCATTGTTGGGTCACCTTGCCCAGTATCGGCACGCCCGCGCTCATGCCTTGAATAAATTCATCGGTCAGCGGTTTGTTGACGGTCACCAGATACTCTTTTTCATGATTATTGCCGGCGCGCAGGATCTTATTGACCAGCTCGCCGTTATTGGTCATGAAAATCAGACCCTGCGAGGCCTTATCCAGCCGGCCAACGGGGAAGGTGCGTTGGCTGTGGTTAACCAAATCGCCGATGTTATCCCGCTCGTGCTTGCCCATGCTGGTGAGAATGCCAACCGGCTTATTCAGCGCGATAAGCACCAGGTCCTCCGCCGTGCGCGGCGCAATCGGCCGGCCGTTCACTTGCACAATATCCCCGGCAAACACCTGCGCGCCCACGCCGGCCGGCCGGTCGTTGATCAACACCTTGCCCTGCTTGATGTGGCGATCGGCATGGCGGCGGGAACAGATACCGCTGTCGCTGATGTATTTGTTAAGGCGAATGGATGAGTGAGTCGGCATGGTTTCCCCGTAAAGCGCGGACTATACATGGTCCGCAGGGGATTGCGAAGGCTGTTTGAAAGCAAATACTGGCGTTAAAGCATAGCTTTCTCCATCGATATAGATTTGGTCGCTATTATTGTCTTTATTATTGCAGTTTATAACTAATATTCATTAAATCAATAAGATGGATAAAGTTCTTTTGGCCGGATATTATCAAAATTCAACCAAGGGATGGAGATGAAATGCTTAACTGCTTTTTAGTTCATAACGGGAACAAGATAAACACATTGTTGTGCCAGGGGGTCGGTATGTTTTCCGTTTTTTCTGGTAACAAGCACTATACAAACCAGCCTGGTTGCACAGATGTTCCCAATAACGGAGCTATCCCTGCCGGTACCTATTGGATTGTAGATAGGCCCTCCGGTGGCTTAAAGTCGCAGGCGATGACCTTATTTAAGGACCTTGTAACTAACGTGGATCATAATATCTGGTTTGCTTTATACCGTGACGATGGAACAATTAACGATAGAACATGGATTAACGGTGTTATGCGCGGGCAATTCAGATTGCATCCTATCGGTCCTCTGGGGTTATCAGAAGGATGTATAACCTTCTATTCCCAGAACGAATTCAGTCGATTGCGAGCCGCGCTGTTGAAAACCAAAACGGTAAAAGTTCCCGGTACCAGACTACGGGCTTACGGCACTATTGAGGTTAAAGGTTATGAAAAAATCTGCGCTGTTTCTCGCTAATGTGATGGCCATAGTCGTATTGGCCGTCTTGACGATAAAGCTTTTTCCTATTCCATGGTTAACTGCTGGCCAAACTTCATGGCTGATAGACGCCAGTGAATTTTTCCACGTTGGTGATGTGGAATGGTTTGCAACGGTCGTTTTTGGCGGATGTTATCTGTTGATCGGATGCCTGGAATGGTTCTTAATCCGCTGGGGAAGCCGGCGGTTCATACTCTCCGTTAAACCTCACCCACCTTCACCACCCGGGTGTTAAGCGGGGTGAGGCGCCGCCGGTCGGCGTCATGCAGCGCTGTTTGATATGACGCTCGGCATGGGGGCGGGAACAGATACCGCTGTCGCTGATGTATTTGTTGAGGCGAATGGATGAGTGAGTCGGCATGGTTTTATACCTGACCCGCAGGGGATGGCGAAGCGAACTGGGGATGTTCTTTTCTTGCATTGATAATCAATATTATATCAGGGGCGTTATTAAATTTATCATTTCTGTAATTAAGTTAATTCCTTTACCTTCTTCGCATTCAAATTCATCGAGTATATTTAATAGCCATTCATCAAAAAATCGACGGCTCCGCTCAGTAGATAGCGTTGCGGGGTGAGATCCGCAACCTGTTCACCCAGCTCTTTGTTGGCGATGCCGGCCATCATATGCGTCATGGCAATATAGGATTCGCCGGCGATTTCGACGATAGGGCAAATCTTAGCCGGCGGTTTATGGCCGAGGTCGTCGAGTTTTACCAGCGGAGCAACCAGTACGTGTTTTAAAACGTTGGCCACCGGGTGTTGCAGATTAATGAGGTATGGATAAATCTTATGGCCTGCACCCTTATTCTCATAAGCGTGGAACTGTTCCATCAGAATCCCTTTTGATAATCCGTGAATGAGCCTTGCTCGTCAGTGAAGGCGTTCAGCGCCTCGATATTTGTTTTGTTCTGCTCCAACCACTCTTCGCGGCTGGTTTTGCGGAGTTTGTCGGTTAGCGCTTCTGCCAGTACTGCAGAAATATCTAAGTTCTGCCGACGCGCCTGCTCTAACAGCTCCTGCGGCAGGGTCACATTGACCGACTTGGTTATCGATTTGTCTGCTGTATTGGTGCGCATATAAACCCCTGTACCAATGCGTTCAAATTTGCCTGATTATAAAACGAACAGCATCAATATGCTATCCGTTAAGCCTCACCCACCTTCACCACCCGGGTGTTAAGCGGGGTGAGGGGCTGCCCGGCGCCGCCGGTCGGCGTCATGCGCGGGATCGGCCGGCCGCTGTCGGCTTCCACCAGCGTTGAATGCGTCTCTCCTTCGCTGAACAGATAATCCTCCCCCCACTGGCGTAGGCCGACGATCACCGGAAACAGCGCGCGGCCTTTGGCGGTCAGCGCATATTCCTGATAGGCGCTGCCGTCCGAGGCCGGGACGACCTCCAGCACCCCGTGCGCCACCAGGGTGCGCAGGCGGGTAGAGAGGATGTTTTTCGCCATCCCCAGCCCTTTTTGAAATTCGCTGAAGCGGCGTACGCCGTCGAAGGCGTCGCGCACGATCAATAGCGACCACCATTCGCCAATCACATCCAGCGTGCGCGCCACCGGGCACTGCGCGTCTTCCAGGCTTTTACGTTTCACGGTGTTCCACTCCAGCAGCAAGATCTGGTTGCATTATAAAACCTCTGTGCGTAAAGTTCATTGGGTTTAATAATGAAACCACATTGGAGCTGACGATGAGCGACAAATTGCTAGATGCCCCGTACGCCGCAGCGGATCGGCTGCCTGCTTCGCTGGTGCTGTTGCTGGCCGGGGCCAGCGCCTTCAGCGTGGCCAATGTCTACTATGCGCAGCCGCTGCTGGATGCCATCGCCGCAGATTTCGGCATCAGCCTGGCGGCGGTGGGCATGGTGATCACCGTTACCCAGCTCGGCTGCGCGCTGGCTTTGTTGTTGGTGGTGCCGCTGGGCGATCGGGTTAATCGGCGCCAGCTGTTGGCCGCCCAGCAGCTGCTGTTGATTGCCGCCTTGCTGGCGGTGGGGTGGTCGAACAGCAGCCTGTTGCTGCTGGCGGGCATGCTGCTGGTGGGGCTGCTGGGCACCGCCATGACGCAAGGGCTGATCGCCTTTGCCGCTACCCTGGCCGCGCCGCACGAACGCGGGCGGGTGGTGGGGGCGGCGCAGGGGGGGGTGGTGCTGGGGCTGTTGTTGGCGCGCACGCTTTCCGGCGCGCTGGCGGACATCGGCGGCTGGCGCACGGTGTATTTTTTCTCCGCTGGGGTCACGTTGGTTTTGTTGCCCATTTTGGCGCGCCTGTTGCCTGCACTGCAGACGCCACCCCAAACGCTCAGCTATCCGGCCTTATTGCGCTCGATGCTGACGCTATTGCGGCGCGATCGCACGCTGCAAATTCGCGGCATGCTGGCGCTGCTGATGTTTGCGGCGTTCAGCATCTTCTGGAGCGCGCTGGTGCTGCCGCTCAGCCGGCCGCCGTTTAACTTTTCCCATTCGGTGGTGGGAGCATTCGGGCTGGTGGGGGCGGTAGGCGCTCTGGCGGCGATGCGCGCCGGGCATCTTGCCGATCGCGGGCTGGGGCAGTTGGCCAGCGGCGTTTGCCTGCTGTTGCTGACGCTGGCCTGGCTGCCGCTCGGCATGCTGGGCTATGGCCTAATTTGGCTGGTGGCGGGCATCGTGCTGTTGGATCTGGCCGGGCAGGCGATCCACGTGCTGAACCAGAGCATGATCTTCAACGCCCATCCGCAGAGTCACAGCCGGCTGGTGGGGTGTTATATGCTGTTTTACGCCGCCGGCAGCGGATTGGGCGCCTTCGCCAGCACCCACGTTTACGCCTGGGCCGGTTGGAGCGGCGTGTGCTGGCTGGGGGCGAGCGTCAGCCTCGGCGCGCTGCTGTTCTGGCGGCTGACGCTGCGCGCCATGCCCGAGCGGCCATGACGTGGCGCCGCGCTCTTATTATTTCGCCGGCGAGTGCAGCAGGTAATAGTCCTCTTCGCCGTCGTTGCCGGTCGAAATGGTGCGCCAGCCGTGTTTGCGATAGAACGCCAGCGCCTTCTCGTTTTTCACCAGGCATTTCAATGCGCCAGTGGCGGTGAAGGTGCGCTCCGCCGCCTGCAGCAGGGCGCTGCCGACGCCGCGCGGCGGCAGATGTGGGTCGACATACAGGTTATGGATGAAGTTGTCGGCGCGATAAATCGACACGAACCCCAGCAGTTTGCCGTCCTCCTCCGCCACCCAGATATCCTCGCCCAGCGTCGAGCGATCGAAATCCTCCAGCCGATAACCGTCGGTATTGCACCAGGTGAACGCCGCCTTGCGCGAAGCCAGGTACAGGGTGCGCAGGAACGGGCGATCGGCCTCTTGGTATGGTCTTGTGTGCATGGCGTCTCCTTTTTATTTTTTCCCCACTATAGCGCGATTGACCTCACCGGCGGCAAGCCCAATAATGGCGGTCTTGACTCGGGGTGCCCGTCAGGGCTGAGATTTTACCCGTATTACCTGATCTGGATTATGCCAGCGTAGGGAAGTCTCGGTGCCCAACCGGTACCCGCCTTCTTGAACGCCGGTTGGGAGGAATATGTTCGCTCGACCTGAAGCTTTACCCGGCGCACGCGCCGCGGCCTGTCTGACCCAATTCAAACGCCGGCCCCCGCTGGTTCACTGCCTGACCAATGAAGTGGTGCAGTCGTTGACGGCCAACGTTTTGCTGGCGCTCGGCGCTTCGCCGGCGATGGTGGTGGAGCCGGGCGAGGCGGCGCAGTTCAGCCGGCTGGCGGACGCGCTGTTGATCAATATCGGCACCCTTAATGCTCCGCGCGCCGAATCGATGCTGGCGGCGGTGGCGGCCGCCAACCAGGCGGGCACGCCCTGGGCGTTGGATCCGGTGGCGGTTGGCGGGTTGGCCTACCGCACCGCCTTTGCCAAAAAGCTGTTGGACGAACAACCGGCGGCGATCAGGGGCAACGCGTCCGAGATCATGGCGCTCAGCGGCCTGCAGGCCAACGGCCGCGGGGTAGACAGCGCCGACGATTCGCTGGCCGCCTTGCCCGCCGCCCGCGAGCTGGCGCGCCGCAGCGGTGCGATAGTGGCGGTGACCGGCGCGGTGGATTACGTTACCGACGGCCAACGGGATTGGGCGGTAGCCGGCGGTGATGCATTGATGACGCGGGTGGTCGGCACCGGCTGCGCCCTGTCGGCGGTAGTGGCGGCATTTTGCAGCCTGCCGGGCGAGCGGTTGGATAACGTCGCCACCGCCTGCCGGGTGATGTCGCACTGCGGCGGTCTGGCAGCCGCGGCTGCCGCCGGGCCGGGCAGCTTTACCCCGGCGTTCCTCGACGCCCTGTACCGGCTGCGCGCGGAGGATCTGCAATGAAACGCATCAACGCTTTGACTATCGCCGGCACCGATCCCAGCGGTGGCGCCGGCATTCAGGCCGATCTGAAAGCCTTCTCGGCGCTGGGGGCATACGGCGCTTCGGTGATCACTGCGCTGGTGGCGCAAAATACCCGCGGCGTGCAGTCGGTTTATCAGATTGAACCGGCGTTCGTCGCCGCCCAGTTGGATTCGGTGTTCAGCGATCTGCGCATCGACAGCACCAAAATAGGCATGTTGGCCAACGCGGCGATCGTGCAGGCTGTAGCCGAGCGGCTGCGCCATTATCGGCCGGAATTTGTGGTGCTGGATACGGTGATGCTGGCGAAAAGCGGCGATCCGCTGCTGGCGCCGGAGGCGGTGGAGTCGATCCGCCGTGAACTGCTGCCGCTGGTGTCGATCATCACGCCAAACCTGCCGGAAGCGGCCGCCTTGCTGGCGTGCGCGCCGGCGGAAAATGAACTGCAAATGCGTGAACAGGGGCGGGCGTTGCTGGCGATGGGCTGCCAGGCGGTGCTGATGAAGGGCGGCCACCTGAGCGAAAGCGAGAGCCCGGACTGGCTGTTTACCGCCGGGCAGGAGCAGCGCTTTAGCGCGCCGCGCGTCGCCACCCGCCATACGCACGGCACCGGCTGCACGCTGTCGGCGGCGCTGGCGGCGCTGCGCCCGCGTCATGATGACTGGGCGGCAACCGTCGCCGCCGCCAAGGACTATCTGCAAAAGGCGCTGCAGCAGGCGGATACGCTGGAAGTGGGGCACGGCATCGGGCCGGTGCATCATTTCCATGCCTGGTGGTGAGCCAACTTTTTGCCGTCATTGCGGTCTGACTAGATCGAGGCCCGGCGCCAGCCGGGGTAAATAGAATTAACCCAGGGAGAAAGGCCATGGCAGGACAATGCGCACTCCGCAGCGCCGTTTTTGGCGCGTTGCTCAGCTTCAGCGCGGGCGGCTTTGCCCAGCAGATTGTCACCACCTCGGACGTGATCCAGCAGCCGGGTTATCAAGCCAGCTGGCAAAATATGGTGAAGGGCCAGGCGCGGCTGCCGGGCTGGGCGCGCAAGGGGGCCGGCACCTCGACGCCGGTGGAGAACCTGAGCTGGCAGGGGCAGGACTACCTGATCGGCAACCTGTGCAAGCCGCATGACTGCGCCAACAACTTTTTGATCGTGGCGTTCAAAGAGGACAAGTCGCAGGCCTGGGCAGTGCGCGTTGAGGTAGAAAACCGGCCAGAGGCCATCGATCATCCGAAGAAGTACGCCAGCTACCAGTGGCTCGGCAAGCCGAACGACGACATCAAGGCGCTGCTGAAGAAACAGTTCGAAGATAACCCCGACTGGCAATAAAGCCGCAGGGGCGCAGTTTGCCGCGCCCCATGCCCGGGAATCAGCCGATGCCGGCCTGGTGAAGATCGTGCAGGTTGATGGCGCCCACCAGCACGCCATCCAGGCTGACCACCGGCGCAGCGCTGATATGCTGTTCGTGCAGCGCCTCCAGCGCTTCGCCGGCGCGCCACTGTTCCGGCAGCCGGTAGCCGGGGCGGGTGATCGCCGGGCTCAGCGCATCCTGCAGGCTGTTGCCCTTCACCAGCCAGCGGCGCAGGTCGCCGTCGGTAAATACCCCCACCACTTTCCGCTGCGCATCGCACACCGCCACCAGCCCCAACCCGGTGCGGCTCAGTTCCAGCATCGCCTCCATCACGTTGGCGCTTTCGCTGACCTTCGGCAGGCGATCGCCGGTGCGCATCAGGTGGTGCACCCGGTTCAGCAGGCGTGCGCCCAGGCTGCCGCCCGGGTGTGAGCGGGCAAAATCTTCCGCATTGAAACCGCGTTGGCGCATCAATGCCATCGCCAGCGCGTCGCCCATCATCAGGGTATTAACCGCGCTGGAGGTGGGCGCCAGCCCCATCGGGCAGGCTTCGCGCTCTACGCTGATATCCAGCACGCAGGCGGCGGCCTGCGCCAGCGGCGACTCTTTGCCGCCGGTGATGGCGATCACCGCAATGCCGTTCTCCGCCAACAACGGCAGGATCAGATCCAGCTCTTTGGCGCGGCCGGAGTAAGAGATAAACACCACCACGTCGTCGGCGCCGATCATGCCGAGATCGCCGTGCAGCGCCTCCGCCGGGTGAACGAAGAACGACGGCGTGCCGGTGCTGGCCAGCGAAGCGGCGATCTTCTTGCCGATGTGGCCGGATTTGCCGATGCCGGAAATCACCGCCTTGCCGCGGCAGTTCAACAGCAGTTCGCAGGCGCAGACGAAGTTGTCATCCAGCCGCGCCAGCAGGCGCTGCGCTTCGGTCAGCTCGATCTCCAGCGTTTCGCGGGCGAAATTCAGCAGGGCGTTGGCGTTGTTCATCGGGGTCTCCGGTCGCTTACTCATCTGAAAGGTAATGTCTTATAGGGCAAAAGTATCATGCTCCAGGGGAAAGCACTAAGCGCGGCGCCCTTTGGCGCGGTAAATTCTCGAGGCAGATCGCATCCGGGCGGAAAATAAAAAGCCCGGCGAACCGGGCTGGGAACAAGCGCGCCGCCAGGATCAGGCGATGGTGACTTTCTTGTCCAGATAGGCGTCCTGCACTGCGTTGATCAGCGCCACGCCTTCTTTCATCGATTTCTTGAACGCCTTGCGGCCGAGGATCAATCCCATGCCGCCGGCGCGTTTGTTGATCACCGCGGTGCGCACCGATTCCTGCAGGTCGTTTTCACCGGCGGCGCCGCCGGAGTTGATCAACCCGGCGCGGCCCATGTAGCAGTTGGCCAGCTGGTAACGCACCAGATCGATCGGGTGATCGGTGGTCAGCTTGCTGTAGACGCGGTCATCGGTATAGCCGAACTTCACCGCGCGGTAGCCGCCGTTGTTTTCCGCCATTTTCTGTTTGACGATGTCGGCGCCGATGGTGGCGGCGATATGGTTGGCCTGGCCGGTCAGATCGGCGCTGGAGTGGTAGTCAACGCCGTCCTTGTTGAACGCCGGGTTGCGCAGGTAGGCCCACAGCACGGTGACCATGCCCAGCTCGTGCGCGCGTTCGAAGGCGGCAGAGATTTCCTCAATCTGGCGGCGCGACTGTTCCGAACCGAAGTAAATGGTGGCGCCGACCGCCACCGCGCCCAGGTTGAACGCCTGCTCGACGCTGGCGTACAGGGTTTGGTCGTACTGGGTCGGGTAGCTCAGGGTTTCGTTGTGGTTCAGTTTGACCAGGAACGGAATTTTATGGGCGTAGCGGCGCGAGACGGACGCCAGCACGCCGTAGGTAGAGGCCACGCAGTTGCAGCCGGCCTCGATCGCCAGCTCAACGATGTTTTTCGGGTCGAAGTACAGCGGGTTGGCGGCGAACGACGCGCCGGCGGAGTGCTCGATGCCCTGATCGACCGGCAGGATCGACAGGTAGCCGGTGCCGCCCAGGCGGCCGTGGTTGAGCAGGGTTTGCATCGAGCGCAGTACGGTATTGGGGCGGTTGTTATCAATCATGATCCGGTCGACAAAGTCGGCGCCCGGCAGGTACAGGTTTTCGGCGGGGATAGTGGTACAGCGGTGTTGCAACAGGTCTTCCGCTTCCTTTCCCAACAACTGTGCTATATCAGTCATGACTTACTCCTGATTGAGCTTTTCGTACACCGGCAGCCCAGGGTCCCTGACCACCGGCGCAGTAAAAGCGGTGATTGAAGCCGTTAAAGCGATACTACTGAACTTGCTGTGACAAGGAGAAACAATAGATGCGATTGAGAGGAAATGCCATTTGCGCGGCCAAATACGCGGGAGCGATCGCTCCCGGCGGGGTAACTGACTGATTATTCTGCCTCGAACCACTCGGTGTTTTGCAGGGCGATCGGGGTGATCGAGTAGATCATCTCCTGCAGGTGCTCGTGTATGGCGCGTTCGGCGGCATCCGCGTCCTGCGCCTTCAGCGCCTCATAGATACGGTAATGTTGCCGGATCAGGCTCTCCGGAGGCGAAACTTCGCTCAGGCTGAGGAAGCGCACCCGATCCATGGTGGCCTTGATGGTTTCGATGGTTTCCCAGGCCAGCGGGCAGTCGGCGAACTGGGTGAGCAGCTGGTGGAACTCGTCGTCCAGCGCCAGGAATTCGCGCGTCTGCCGGTTCTGCGCCGCCAGCTCCTGGCGATGCAGATTATGCTCCAGCGTCATCAACTGCGCGGGCGTGATGCGCTGCGCCACGCGGCGCACGATGGCGCACTCCACCGCCTGGCGGATAAAGCGCCCGTCGGCCACCCGCTTGGCGGAGATCTTCATCACGAAGGTGCCGCGCTGCGGCAGGATCTGCACCAGCCCGGCCTCCGCCAGCTTGATAAAGGCCTCGCGTACCGGCTGGCGCGAGACGCTAAAGCGGGTGGAGATCTCTTTCTCGGACAGCAGGGTGCCGGGGGGAATGCTGCAGTCGACAATATCCTTGCGCAGGAACCGGTAGATCTGCTGGTTGACCGGAACGGTGTTGGTGAGACTGTACGATTCAGACATGGCGCAATCAGTAATCTGGCTGGGATTCGAATGCCACCATACTAGCAGATTATTGTCTGACGGCGGGTGGATAAATCCACCCGCCGAATAGGCCATCTTAATGACGCCAGTCCTGATATTCCTGCTTGCACCGCTGCGGCGCGGTTTCCGGCATCAGGCTCAGGCCGATGGCCGAAACCACGCCCAACGCCATCATGTAGCCCGCCAGGCCGTAGTAGTGGCCGCCGGTCACCTGCAGGATTTTCACCGCCACCAGCCCGAGCACGCCGCTGCCGATAAGCGATCCTGTCTGCCAGATCAGCGCGATGCCGCTGCAGCGCACGCGGGTCGGGAACAGCTCCGGGAAGTAGGACGCCTGTGGGGCGTAGCACATGCTGTGGCCGAGGGTCAGCACCAGGATCATGGCTATCTGGGTCACCCAGTAACTGTCGAGGTTGATGGCCATAAAGAACGGCACTATGCACACCACCTGCAGCAGTGCGCCGGCGATGTAAACCGGTTTGCGCCCCAGCCGGTCGGAAAGGTGGCCCATCAGCGGAATGGCGAAAATCTCCAGCAGCACCGCCACGATCATCGTCTGCAGCAGAATGTTTTCGCTGAGATGGTTAGCCTTGCCGTAGGCCAGCACGATCACCGTGAACATGGCGAAGGCGCAGGCTTCGATCAGCTTGGCGCATACTCCTTTGCCGATCAGGCCCGGGTAGCGGCGGGCCACTTCCACCACCGGCCGGCTTTCCACCGCCTTGGTGGCGCGGATCTGGGCAAAGACCGGCGACTCGTCGATCTTCAGGCGGATGAACAGCCCGACGATCACCAACAGCAGGCTGAGCAGGAACGGAATGCGCCAGCCCCAGTCCAGCATCTGCGCCGGCGACAGCAGGGCGGTCAGCAGGGCGAACAGCCCGGAGGGCAGCAGGAAGCCGGCCGGCGCGCCGATCTGTACCCAGCTGGCGTAGAAGCCGCGCCGCTGCGGCGGTGAATATTCGGCGGTCATCAACACCGCGCCGGCCTGCTCGCCGCCGACGCCAAAGCCCTGCAGCACGCGGATCAGGATTAACGCTATCGGCGCCCAGACGCCGATTTTTTCGTAGGTCGGCAGCAGGCCGATGCAGAAGGTGCCGAGGCCGACGATCAGGATGGTGATTACCAGCGCTTTCTTGCGGCCGACCTTATCGCCGATGTGGCCGAACACGATGCCGCCCAGCGGGCGGGCCAGGAAACCGACCGCGTAGGTGGCGAAGGCCGCCAGGGTGCCGATCAGCGGATCGGCGCTGGGGAAAAACAGCTGGCCGAAGAACAGCACGGCGGCGGTGCCGTAAGCGAAAAAGTCGTAGTATTCGGCGGCGGTGCCGATCGCCGACGCGCTGGCGACGCGCCGCAGCAGCGGTTGGCTGCCGCCGGTAATGGCGTCGTGAGAGGTTGCAGACATCAGTATCCTCCTTCTGTATCGAACGATGGCAAAGCGGCGACGGCGGCTTTGGCGCCCTGGGCGAGCAGTTGCCGGTAGGCGTGGCCGATCGCGCTGACGAAGGTCGGGTTGCCCGGCAGATCGCGGCCGAATACCGCCTCCAGCTGCAGCAGCGCCAGCACGCGCGGCTGGCCTTGTTCGCTGCCCGCCACCAGCGCGGCGATAGGCTCGCGCAGCGGATCCTCGAGTTCTATTGGTTGGCCCTGTTCGTCTTGCCCGCCGACGTAGCGCAGCCAGCCGGCTACGCCCAGCGCCAGGCAGTCGAAACGGCTGCCGTGCGCCAGATGCCAACGAATCGAATCCAGCAGCCGCTGCGGCAGCTTTTGCGAGCCGTCGGTGGCGATCTGCCCGGTGCGGTGTTTCAGCGCGCGGTTGCTAAAGCGCTGCAGCAGCGAATCGGCGTATTGCGTCAGATCCGCTTCGCGCGTTTGCAGCGTGGGCGCCTGTTCCGCCAGCATCAGATGGCGTGCGGCGCGCGCAAAATCCGCATCCTGCATGCAGTCGCCGATATGCTGATAACCGGCCAGATAGCCGAGGTAGGCGAGAAACGAATGGCTGCCGTTCAGCATGCGCAGCTTCATTTCCTCGTACGGCAGCACGTCGCGCACCAGCTCGGCGCCGGCCTTTTCCCACGCCGGGCGCCCCTGCGGGAAGTTATCTTCGATCACCCACTGGCTGAACGGCTCGCAGGCCACCCCGGCGTCATCTTCAACGCCGCCCAGCAGGCTCTGCAGCCGTTGCCGGGTTTCCTGCGTCACCGCCGGCACGATGCGGTCCACCATGGTGGACGGGAAGGCCACCTCGCGCCGCAGCCAGTCGGCCAGCTCTGCGTCCCGGCACTGCGCCAGCTGGGTTATCACGTTGCGCGTCACCTGGCCGTTGGCCGGCATATTGTCGCAGGACATCACCGCGAACGGCGGCAACCCGCGCCGGCGGCGCAGGCGCAGCGCCGCCAGGATCAACCCGGGCGCCGACTGCGGCTGCAGCGGGTGGGCGATGTCGTGCTCAATCGCCGGGTGGTTCGCCATCAGCTGGCCGCTGGCGGGCTGGTGGCAGTAGCCTTTTTCGCTGATCGTCAGTGAAACGATGGCTACCTGCGGATCGGCCATGGCCTCCAGCACCGCCGTCAGGCCGTCGGCCTGCAGATGCAGCGCCCGGCGCACCACGCCGATTACCCGGCCACGCCAGCCGCCGTCATCCATTTCCGCTACCGAGTACAGCAGCTCCTGCCGCTGCAGGTCGGCGATCTTTTGCCGGCCGTGCTGCATGCTGATCTCGCAGTAGCCCCAGTCGCTGGCGTGCTCAGCGGCCAGCCTGTCCGCATACACCGCCTGATGCGCGCGGTGAAAGGCGCCGAAGCCGATATGCACGATGCGCGGTTTTAATCGCTCGCGCGGGTAGCCGGGGCGGGCAATGGCCGCCGGCAGCGCGCTGCTGCTGGAAAGTTTCATGCTGATTATCCCTGGAAAGGGGGCGAGCCAACCGCCCCTGGTGGTTTTATGGTTTTAATGTTTGCGCTTGCGCGGCGGCGCGCGGCGCCTTGATGACCAGCAGCACCAGCACTGCGCCCAGTGCGGCGACCCCACCCGCCAGCATGAAGGCGCTGTCGAATTTGCCGGTGTTCTGCACGATGTAGCCGGTAACGATCGGGCCGACGATGCCGGAAACGCTGCCGACCAGGTGAATAAAGCCGCTGGCGCCGCCCACCCGTGATTTATGCACCACGTCCTGAATGATCGCCCAGTAAATGGCGCCGGTGATATACAGGAAGAAAATGGAGATCGACATCAGCACCACCGCCGGCACCACGCTGCTGACGGTGCCCGCCAGCGCCACGCACGCCGCCGCCGCCAGCAGGCTGGTCACCAGCACTATCTTGCGCGACAGCAGCAGCTTGCCGGTCATGTTGAAGATCTTGTCCGAGATGTAGCCGCCGAGCGCCAGGCCGACGAAGCCGACGATCCAGGGGATCACCGTGGTCAGGCTCATCTCCTTGATGTTCAGGTTATGCGCCTGCACCAGGTACGACGGGAACCAGCTCAGGAAGAAGAACAGAATGTAGTTGTAGCAGAAGAAGGCGAAGGCGGTGACCAGGATGATCGGCTGTTTCAGGTAATAGCCCAGGCCGTGCGCGGCGTTGCTCAGCGCCTGTTCTTCACTGTGGTTTTCCTGCTGCAGCCGGCCGATCAGCGCCAGCTCGCCGCTGCCGATGCGTTTGCTTTTCGCCGGGTTATCCGCCACCACAAAGAACCATATCAGCATCCAGACGATGCCTATCGAACAGATGATCATGAAGGCCGGGCGCCAGCCGAAGGCCAGCGCCAGATAGCCGACGATCGGCCCCGCCACCGCGCCGCCCAGCGGCGAGCCGGCGCTGAGCAGGCCCATGGCGGTCGCCGCCTGTTTCTTCGGGAACCAGCCGTTGATCATCTTGTTGGCGGAGGCGCAGATCGGCCCTTCGGCCATACCGAACAGGACGCGCAGGATCAGCATCGAGTAGAAGCCGGTGGCCACCGCGGTCATGCCGCAGAAGATTGACCACAGGCCCACCGCCACCCCCAGCACCAGGGTGGGGCCGAACTTGTCCACCGCCAGCCCGCCGATAAAGTTGAAAATGGCGTAGCCGAAGAAGAAGCTGCCGAAGATAAAGCCGAACTGCTCGGCGTTCAGCAGCAGATCTTTCTCGATCATCGGCACGGTAATCGACAGCGCCACGCGGTCGAGGTAGTTGATCATGTAAACCATGAACAGCAGGAATACGATGGTCCAACGCAGGTTTTTAAACATAAAAGCACTCCACTTAACGTTGTTTTAGTTGTGATGCTTCGTTCTCCGCCAGGGCGCCGCCCGGCGCTAACCGAACTGCAGTAAAACCTTGCAGCAGGTGCGTTGGTCCCGTTCGAACATCAGCATCGCCCGTTCGACCTCATCGGCCGGCACACAGTGGGTGATCAGCCGCGCCGGATCGATTTTCCCGGCGGCCATCCAGTCAATCACCTGCGGGAAACGCGCGCTGTTGAGGCGCGAAGAAAAAATCGACAGCTCCTTGCTGGTGACGCTCTGCTGGGTGATCGTGCAGGCGTCGCCGGAGAAGCCCATGATGCCGATGCGCGCCGCCGGTGAGGCCAGGTTGATCGCCTCCTGCAGGATGGCCGGGTGGCAGGCCGCATCGACGATCAACGTCGGGCGGATGCCGCGTTCCAGCAGCGCCTGCGGCAGCGAGGCTTCGGCGTTGTTGAATGCCCAGTCGGCGCCGTTTTGCTGCGCCATCGTCAGCCGCTCGGCGATGCGATCGGTGACGATCACCTGTTTGACACCGTAGACGCCCTTCAGCGTTTGGATCACCGTCAGCCCCATCGGGCCCGCGCCGTAGATCAGCGCAATATCGTCGGCCCTGGGCTGCAGGTGGGCGGTAATGTTGGCGGCGATGGTGAAGGGTTCGACCATCGCCGCGTGGCGATCGCTGATGCCGGCCGGAATGGGGTAGGCGTTGCGCGCCGGGGCGCAGGCGTAGTCGCTGAAGCCGCCGTCGCGGTGCACGCCGATCACCTGCAGCGCGCTGCAGACGTTGGGGCGGCCGACCGAGCAGGGGTAACAATGCCCGCAGCTCACTACCGGATCGACCGAGACGCGTTCGCCGATGCGTTGGGGATCGACGCCGGCGCCCACCGCATCGATCAGGCCGAAGAATTCGTGGCCGATCACCCGCGGGTATTTGGCGAACGGATTATGGCCGTGATAGATGTGCACGTCGGAGCCGCAGATGCCGGCAAATTTCACCTTCACCCGCACTTCGCCGGCCGCCGGCTGCGGCAGCTCGCGTTGCTGGATGGCCAACCGGCCGGGCTGTTCAATCACTACGCTGCGCATGCCGCGGCGTTCGGTTACCAGTTCCATAAGGTGCCATCCTCCAGGCGCGCCACCGGCAGGTAGGCGGGTTCATAGGGGTAGCGGGCCGCACGCTTTTCATCGAACTCGATGCCCAGCCCCGGCTTGTCGCCCGGGTGCATATAGCCGTCGTTGAACGTCCAGCTGTGCGGGAACACCTCAAGCATCTGCTCGGAATAGCCCATGTATTCCTGTACGCCGAAGTTCGGTACCCAGAGATCGAAGTGCAGCGCCGCCGCCATGCAGATGGGCGACAGGTCGGAAGGGCCGTGCGAACCGGTGCGCACCTGATACAGCGAGGCAAAGTCGGCGATGCGGCGCATGCCGGTAATGCCGCCCGCGTGGGTGAGCGTGGTGCGGATATAGTCGATCAGTTGTTCTTCGATCAGCTGCTTGCAGTCCCAGATGCTGTTGAACACCTCGCCGACGGCGATCGGCGTGACGGTGTGCTGGCGGATCAGGCGGAAACATTCCTGGTTTTCCGCCGGGGTCGGATCTTCCATCCAGAACAGCCGGTACTGCTCGATGCTTTTGCCGAAGCGCGCCGCTTCGATTGGCGTCAGGCGATGATGCATGTCGTGCAACAGGTGTTCGTCGAAGCCGAATTTGTTGCGTACCGCCTCGAACAGTTTGGGGGTGAAGTCGAGGTATTTCTCCGTCGACCACAGCTGTTCTTCCGGCCAGTTGCCTTTGGTGGCCGGCTCGTAGGCCTGCCCTTTGCCCTTGGCCATGCCGTAGGTGGTTTTCATGCCCGGCACGCCGCACTGGGCGCGAATGGCTTTGAAGCCCAGCTCTTTATGCCTGGCGTAGTCGTCGAGCACTTCGTCGATAGAGTGGCCGGTGGTGTGGCAGTACACCATCACCCCGGTGCGCGATGCGCCGCCCAGCAACTGGTACAGCGGCATATTGGCCGCCTTGCCCTTAATGTCCCACAGCGCCATGTCGACGGCGGAGATGGCCGACATGGTTACCGGGCCACGCCGCCAGTAGGCGCCCTTGTAGAAGAACTGCCAGATGTCCTCGATCTGATGCGCGTCGCGGCCGATCAACTGCGGGCAGACGTGATCCTTCAGGTAGGAAGCCACCGGCAGCTCGCGGCCGTTCAGCGTGGCGTCGCCGATGCCGGTGATGCCATCGTCGGTAGTGATCTTCAACGTGACGAAATTCCGGCCCGGACAGGTGACAAACACCTCGGCGTTTACAATTTTCATAACCTTCATATCCTGTTGCTGCGGGGAGATATCATGGCGAAAAAATACGCCATGACCCAACTACCATACAAGTATGACTTAATGGATTTGCCGGAGAGGATCACATTTAATCGCTGAGGGCTACGGGAAGCGGGAGAGACGGAAAGGGGCGCAGCCGGGGCTGCGCCGGTAGGGCTAGCCCAGCAGGGCGCAGTTGGGCGGCAGGCGGCACTCGATGGCCTGCGGCAGCACTTCGATGCGGAAATGCCGGCCCTTCAGGGGCTCGCCATCCAGGTTGAAGGTCATATCATGCGGCGCGTCGATCTCCAGCCACGGCAGTGCGGCGCTGATGATGTTCTTGTTCTCTTCGTCGTTGAACAGGGCGGCCACCAGCGCCGGCAGCAGCTCGTCGGCCATCAGCAGCCGCAGCTGCAGCAGGCCGTCGTTGATCAGCGCATCCGGGCACAGCTGCTGGCCGCCGCCGGCCTGTTTGCCGTTGCCGATGCCGATCACCAACGCCTGGCCGGACCAATGGAAATCCGGGCCGCGGATTTCGCAGCGGTCGGCCTGCAGGGTGTCCATGCGCAGCAGCCCATGAACGAAGTAGGAGACGCCGCCCAGCGCCGCCTTGAGTTTTTCCGGCGTTTCGGTGGTGATGCGGGTGCCGAAGCCGCCGGTAGCCATATTGATGAAATAGCGCGTATCGTTGACCTTCGCCAGATCGATCGGCACCGCGCGGCCTTTGATCGCCAGCTGCAGCGCCTGCTCCGGCGCCAGCGGGACATTGCAGGCCACGGCGAAGTCATTGGCGGTGCCGAGCGGCAGAATGCCCAACGCCGGGCGATGCTGTGCCGGCTGCTGGGCCAGCGCGGCGGCCACTTCATTGATGGTGCCGTCGCCGCCACCCGCCACCACGGTGCCGACGCCCAGCCGGACGGCTTCCTCGACGTAGCGCGCGGCGTCGCCATGCTCCCAGGTCACGCGCACGTGCAGCCTGAGCTGCTCTTCGCGCAGCCGTTGTACGGCAAGGCGCAGTTCTTCGTTGCCGGCGCCTTTTCCATTGATGATGAGCAGCGCTGGTGCTGGTTGATGCATTCCCGAAATCTCCCGGCTAAAAAAGATGATGATTAACGATAAACCAGCCGCCGACGCCAGGCCATAAGAATATTCAATTAATTCTGCCGATTGCCCGTATTGCAGTGATTATTTCTGCACAATTGGCTTAATCTGATATATGACGGTAATGTTAAATAATAATGTATCGGATAGGATTTATTAATGGCTTTCGCGTTTTAAATAGGCGATTGACGTTATTAAAACGATTAATTTAAACCGCGATAAAAATATAAAAATAGGCAAGACGGCCGGCGGCTCGGCCCCTGCGCCAAAGAAAAAGCCAGCCCAAGGGAGATTGGGCTGGCTAAGGAGGTGGTTCCTAGTATTGCTATGCAAGTATTTTCGTTGTTTGTTTTAAGCAGCCTGATATTAACCAAACTGCGCGCGCATTGATGTGATCCAATTCTAATATTTGCCAAAAATCGCCACCCGAAGATGGCGATTGGGATTTTTACACCCCTGCGCTATTCTCATCCGCCAAATTGCGGATCAGCAACGCGTAATTGAGGTCGATATCCTGCGGGATTGGCAAATAAACGATGTGGCCGTTGCCTGGCGCCACTGCTATCGGCTCGCCTTTTTTATTTTGCATGCTTTCCAGACGGAACTGAACATTGCCGCCGGGCGTCATCATTTCCACGCTGTCGTCAAGCATAAATTTGTTTTTCACGTCCACTTCGGCCCAGCCGTCGCGCCGCACGCCGGTGAATTCACCGACAAACTGCTGGCGTTCGGACAGCGAAGAGCCGTAGTCGTAATTCTGTTGCGCTTCGTGCACATGGCGGCGCAGAAAACCTTCGGTGTAGCCGCGGTGCGCCAGCCCTTCCAGCGTGGTGAGCAGGCTGGGATCGAAGGGTTTGCCGGCCGCGGCGTCGTCTATCGCCCGGCGATAAACCTGGGCGGTGCGCGCGCAGTAATAGAAGGACTTGGTGCGGCCTTCTATCTTCAGGGAATGCACGCCAAGCTGGGTCAGGCGCTCCACGTGCTGAATGGCGCGCAGATCCTTGGAGTTCATGATGTAGGTGCCGTGTTCGTCTTCAAAGGCGCTCATGTATTCGCCCGGCTTTTGCGCCTCGGACAGCATAAACACCTTATCGGTCGGTGCGCCGATGCCCAGCGTCGGCTCGACGGTCTGCACCGGGATCGGCTCGTGCATATGCACGATGTTGCCGGTGTCGTCTTCCTTGCCTTCCTCCGCCTTATACTGCCAGCGGCAGGCGTTGGTGCAGGTGCCCTGATTGGGATCGCGCTTGTTGATATAGCCGGACAGCAGGCAGCGGCCGGAGTAAGCCATGCACAGCGCGCCGTGCACGAAGATCTCCAGCTCCATGTCCGGCACCTGGGCGCGGATTTCGGCGATCTCTTCCAGCGACAGCTCGCGCGACAGGATCACGCGGGTCAGCCCCATTTGCTGCCAGAACTTCACCGTCGCCCAGTTGACCGCATTGGCCTGCACCGACAGATGGATATCCATCTGCGGGAAGGCTTCGCGCACCATCATGATCAGGCCGGGATCGGACATGATCAGCGCATCCGGGCCCATGTCGATCACCGGCTTCAGGTCGCGCAGGAAGGTTTTCAGCTTGGCGTTGTGCGGGGCGATATTCACCACCACGTAAAATTTTTTGCCGAGCGCATGGGCTTCGTTGATGCCCTGCGCCAGGTTTTCGTGGTTGAACTCGTTGTTGCGCACCCGCAGGCTGTAGCGCGGCTGGCCGGCGTAAACCGCATCGGCGCCATAGGCGAAGGCGTAACGCATGTTTTTCAGCGTTCCGGCAGGGGAGAGAAGTTCCGGTGTAAACATAGTCTGTCTCGGTCTGATTTCAGGTCAGTACTACACCACCCAATGGCGCAGTAAAAGCGGGGAATTGTAGCGGCAGCGCGGCAATAAATCAGCAGTTAACCGGATTTATTCAGGGGAGATTGATCCTGGTCATAAGAAAAACGCGCGATGGCGGCCACCGCGCGCGAGGTAAGGCGAAATCAGGCGCTTAAATCACGCACGTCGGTAGCCGGGCCGTTTTTAATGACCGACTGGATGCCGTTTTTGGCCGCGCTTTCGGAGCTGTACATTTCGCTGACGCCGATCACCTGATGGTTCTTGGCTTTCAGCACAAAGTACGGCTGGTTGCTGCTGCTGTGCTTCAGTTCATACTGCGCTTCGTGCGGCGAATTGGTTTGCACCGAGGCGATGCCGTTTTCCGCCGACGCTTTGCTGGCGTACATCTCGCTGGCCAGAATGATCTCGCCGTTACTGGCTTTCAGGTTGAAGTGGTACTGTCCGTTCTTTGCTTTTTTCAGCTCATAATGACCGATTGCCATGGTTCCTCTCCTGTTGGTTCCGATAGGTGTTGTAAGTGTAGCCAATAGCTTGAAAATCGGCGGCTAATAAACCTCACCTGCGCAAGCATAGACCAAAAAACGCGCAGTTTTTTTGCGCCAGCGTTGAGTTTCACGCCGCGGATGCCGTTGCAGCACGGGAAGCTAACGCAGGAGAGCGCTAGCGCAGAGTCGCATGGGATGCCGGGTGAAGACTGGGCTCGGTAACCTGGCTTACAGCCCGTTCACCAGCCGGCAGGGCTCGGCCTCCCAGCGGTAACCCACGCCGTAAACCGAGCGGATAAACGACTTTTCGCCGTCGATCAGCTCCAGCTTGCGCCGCAGGTTTTTGATGTGGCTGTCGATGGTGCGGTCGGTGACCACCCGGTAGTCGTCATACAGATTGTTGAGCAGCTGCTCGCGCGAGAAAACGTTGCCCGGCTGGCTGGCCAGGGTTTTCAGCAGGCGAAACTCCGCCGGCGTCAGATCCAGCATGTGCCCCTGATAGCTGGCCTGAAAGCGCGGTTCGTCGATGTGCAGCAGCGAGTCTTCCCGCACATTGTCCTGCGGCCGGTAGCTACGGCGCAGAATGGTCTTCACCCGCGCCACCACTTCGCGCGGGCTGTAGGGCTTGCAGATGTAATCGTCGGCGCCGATCTCCAGGCCCAGCAGGCGATCGATCTCTTCAATCTTCGCCGTCACCATCACGACGGGCACGTCGGTAAAGCGCCGCAGTTCGCGGCATACCGTCAGCCCGTCGCTGCCCGGCAGCATCAGGTCCAACAGGATCAGCGCCGGCGGCTGTTGGTGCACCGCCGGCACCACTTCGCTGCCGTTGGTCAGCCAGCGGGTGGCGTAGCCCGCCGCCTGCAAATAATCCACCAACAGCTGGCCCAGCTTGGGCTCATCTTCAACGATCATGATTTGCAAAGGTTGATTTTGGGGTTCCATCACGGCGCCTTATTCTTAATCGGGGTGGCGAATTCTACTGTAATGCGTACGCCGCCTAAAGGCGAGTGCGCAGCATGGATCTGGCCGTCGTGGGCTTCAACGATGTTGTGGCAGATAGCCAGCCCCAGGCCGGAACCGCCGCTGGCGCGGTTGCGCGAGCCTTCGGCGCGATAGAAGCGTTCGAAAATGCGCGCCAGCTGCTGGTCATTGATGCCGGGAGCGCTGTCTTGCCAGTAGATCAGCAACCGGCCAGGCAACAGCTCCGCGCCGATCTCCAGGCGGCCGCCGGCGTCGGTGTAGCGCAGGCTGTTTTCCAGCAGGTTATTGAACAACTGGTTAAGCCGGTCCGGATCGCCGAACAGCGGCGCCTGAGCCGGCAAGTGGGTGACGATCTCCAGCCCTTTGGCGCGGAAGCGTTCGCGGAAGGCGGCGACGGCGATCAACAGCAGGTGCACGCAGTCGACCGCCGATTTGCGGTAGGCCAACGCGCCAAGATCGGAAAGCGAAAGCTGGTGCAGGTCGTCCACCAGTTTGGTCAGGGTCGACACCTCCGCCTGCAGCGAATTAAGCGAGGCCGGGGTCGGTTGGCGCACGCCGTCCTGCAATGCTTCCAGTTCGCCGCGCAGCACCGCCAGCGGGGTGCGCAGTTCGTGAGAGACGTCGGCCATAAAGGCGCGGCGCATCTGTTCGTTTTTCTCCAGAGACATGGCGAGCTGGTTAAAGTCCTGCGCCAGGCGGCCAAGTTCGTCCTGGCTGCTGACCGCCACGCGAGCGGTAAAGTCCCCCGCCGCCAGCCGATGAGTACCGGCCACCAGGCGTTTGACCGGGGCCAGCATGCCGCGCGACAACATCCAGGTCACCGCCGCCGCCAGCAGGGTAGAGAGCGCGACGATAATCCAGCTGGTGCGCCGCTGCTGGCGATCGAAGCTAATGTCGGTATTGCGCGTCAGCCGCTCTACCGGGGTGGTGATCACCCAGCCGACTATCTCGTTGTTATAGCGGATCGGCAGGCGCGGCCCTTCCTTCGGCACCGGGCCGGAATGGCCCACCAGCCGGTTGAACTGGCTGTCCACCACCCAGAACTGAGTGCGCCAGCCTTTGGGCGGCAGATTGTGGCTGCTGTCGCTGTTTTGTTCGAACGAGCGCATGATCTGATAAACCACCTGATCGTTGTTGCGCAGGAACACCCAGTTGCCGTGGCGGCTGTATTGGTCTTCCAGCGCTTCGCCCAGCATGGTGATGCGTTGCTCGTTGCTGTGTTTGATGTAATCGATAAAGCCGCGTTCAAAGCTGACGCGCACCCCCCAGTGCATGGTGATCAACACCAGCAGGCAGGTGGCTAAAATGGCCAGGAACAGCTTCCCGGTAATGCCTATCTTCATTGAAGCCTCGTTGAGCCGGTGCCCGGCTCCTTGATCAGCGTGCGGTTTGGCGCGGTATCGGCCGGCACGCGGGCGAAGGCCAGCGCGGGCAGGGCGATGATGAGCGCCATGCAACAGTAGCTGTAAATGAATGCGCTGTGAATGGCCGGGCTGTCGGCCACCACCTGATGATGGGCGAAGCTGCCGATCAGAATGCCGGCGACGCTGACGCCGAGGCTCATCGACAGCTGCATCACCATCGACAGCAGGCTATTGCCGCTGCTGGCCAGCCGGTCGGGCAGGTCCTTCAGCGTCAGGGTGTTCATCGCCGAGAAGCGCAACGAATTGACCATCCCCTGGAAGAACAGCACCGCCGGCAGCAGCCAGACCCAACCCAGCATCGCCACCAGCGGGAAGCTCAGGCTGACCAGCGCCAACATCAGCGTGGCGGCCACCAGCACCTTGCGGTAGCCGAAGCGGTTGACCACCTGCACCACGATGCGTTTCATGCCCATGCTGCCGATGATCATCGGGATCATCATCAGCCCGGCGTGGAACGGGGAGAAGCCCATGCCCACCTGCAGGAACAGCGGCGTCATAAACGGCAGCATGCCGCTGCCGATGCGGCCCAGCAGGCTGGCGATCAGGCCGATTTTATAGGTTGGGGTGCGGAATAAACGCAGCGAGAACAGCGCCCGGCTGTTGCTCTGCGCATGCCACCAGTAGCCCGCCAGCGCCGCGAGGCCCAGCGCCACCAGCCCGGCGATGATCAGGCCGGAAAGCCCCATGCCTTTATGGCCGTCGAGCGCCAGCGTCAGCGTCGCCATGCCGATGGCCAGCATGATGAAGCCGCTGACGTCGAAGCGCCGCGTCTGCATCTTGTAGTTCGGCATCAGCAGCAGGGTGGCGATGGCGCCGGCGATGCCTACCGGGATGTTGATCAGGAAAATCCAGTGCCAGCTGGCGTACTGCACCAAAAAACCGCCCAGCGCCGGCCCCATCAGCGGGCCAATCTGGCCCGGCAGGGTGACGAAGGTCATCGCCGCCATATACTGCTCGCGCGGCACGATTTTCATCACCGTCAGGCGGCCGACCGGCACCATCATCGCACCGCCGATGCCCTGAATAACCCGCGAGGCGATCAGCTCGTTGAGGGTTTCCGCGCGGGCGCACAGGACAGAGCCGAGGGTGAACAGGACGATGGCGCTGAAAAACACCCGCTGCACGCCGACCCGGTCCGCCAGCCAGCCGCTGGCGGGCAGCATCACCGCCACCGTCAGTACGTAGGAGACGATCACCGACTGCATACGTAGCGGATTTTCCCCCAGGCTGACGGCCATCGAGGGCAGGGCGGTGTTGACGATGGTAGTGTCCAGCGTCTGCATAAAGAAGCCGAACGCCACTATCCAGAGTTGCCACTGCACCGTGGCGGTGTGTTTCATCAGCATCGATCGGCCATTATTGGGGCAACGGATCCAGTTTCTTGCCGCGGCGGAATTTCATCTGCAGCCGGTCAAAGTACAGGTAAACCACCGGCGTCGTATACAGCGTCAGCAGCTGGCTCATCAGCAGCCCGCCGGCGATGGTGATGCCGAGCGGCTGGCGCAGCTCGGCGCCGTCGCCGCTGGTCAGCACCAGCGGCAGCGCGCCAAACAGCGCCGCCAGCGTGGTCATCATGATCGGCCGAAAGCGCAGCAGGCAGGCCTGGAAAATCGCCTCGCGGGCGCTGATGCCGCCGTTGCGCTGCGCGTCGAGGGCGAAATCGACCATCATGATGGCGTTTTTCTTCACGATGCCGATCAATAGCATGATGCCGATCAGCGCGATCAGGCTGAATGGCGCGCCGAACAGCTCCAGCGCCAGCAGCGCGCCCACCCCGGCCGAGGGCAGGGTAGACAGTATGGTCAGCGGGTGGATGTAGCTTTCATACAGCACGCCAAGCACGATATACACCGTGGCGATTGCGGCGGCGATCAGCAGCAGCTGGGATCTCAGCGTTTCCTGGAACACCTGCGCGGTACCGGCGAAGGCGCCGCGTACGGTGGACGGCACGCCGAGCTGGGTCATGGTGCGTTCAACCGCGGCGGTGGCGTCCGACAGGCTGCCGCCGTCCGGCAGGTTAAAGGAAACGGTCGATGCCGCCGACAGCCCCTGATGATTGACCGACAGCGGCGCATTGGCCGGCTGCCAGCGGGCGAAATAGGATAGCGGGATCGCCTTGCCGTCTTTGTTGATCACGAACATCTTGTCCAGTGAGCTGACGTCCTGCGTGTAAGGCGGCGCCACCTCCATCACCACCTTGTACTGATTGAGCGGTTGGTAGATGGTCGAAATTTGGCGCTGGCCGAAGGCGTTGTTCAGCAGGTTATTGGCGTCGGCGACCGAAATGCCCATGCGCGTCATGGTTTCGCGGTCATAGATCAGGTCCATTTCCGAACCTTTGTCCTGCTGATCGGAGTTGACGTCCGCCAGCTCCGGCAGCGCGGCCAGCGCGGCGCGGATCTTCGGCTCCCACTCGCGCAAGGCGGAGAGATCGTCCGCCAGCAGGGTGTACTGATAGCTGGCGTTGGCCTGGCGCCCGCCGACGCGAATATCCTGCACCGCCATCAGAAACAGGCTGGCTCCCGGCTCTTTCGCCAGCCGGGCGCGCAGCCGGGCGATCACCTTTTGCGCATCGTCGCTGCGCACCGACAGCGGCTTGAGCGAGATGAACATCGAACCGCTGTTGGTGCGCGAGCCGCCGGTAAAGCCGGTGACGTTTTCCACGTCCGGATCTTCGCGCACGATCTTCATGAAGTCTTCCAGCTTAACGCGCATCGCCTGGAAGGAAATGCTTTGGTCGGCCTGGATAAAGCCCATCAGCCGGCCGGTGTCCTGCTCGGGGAAGAAGGTTTTAGGGATGCTGACATACAGCCAGACGTTGAGCGCAATGGTGGCGAGGAACACCGCCAGCACCCAGCGCGAGTGGCCGAGCACCCAGTTCAGCGAGCGGCCGTAGCCTTGCTGCAGCGCCATCAGCATTTTGCCGAAGCCGCGCGCGCGCCGCTGCGAACGCGGCGGCTGGTGGCGCAGCAGGTAGGCGCACATCATCGGCGTCAGCGTCAGGGAAATAATCAGCGACAGCCCGATCGACACCGACAGGGTGACGGCGAACTCGCGGAACAGGCGGCCGGGCAGCCCCTCCATCAGCAGCAGCGGAATGAACACCGCCACCAGCGACACGCTCATCGAGAGCACGGTGAAGCCGACTTCTCGCACCCCCACCAGCGCGGCGTTGATCGGCTTCATGCCCGCCTCGACGTGGCGGGAAATATTTTCCAGCACCACGATGGCGTCATCGACCACGAAACCGGTGGCGATGGTCAGCGCCATCAGCGACAGGTTATTCAGGCTGAAGCCGCACAGGTACATGGCGGCGAAGGAGCCGATCAGTGAGACCGGCACCGCCACCGCCGGGATCAGGGTGGCGCGCCCGGAACGCAGGAAGATGAATACCACCAGGATCACCAGCCCGATGGCGATCGCCAGCGACTGCTCCACCTCGGCCAGCGAGGCGCGGATGGTCGGCGAACGGTCCTGGGCGATGTTCAGCTGGATCGCGGCCGGGATATTTTCTTGCAGGTCCGGCAGCTCGGCGCGGATGCGGTCGACGGTTTCAATGATGTTGGCGTCCGGCGCGCGGCTGATGGCCAGGATGATCGCCGGCTTGGCGTCGGTCATCCCGGCGTTGCGCACGTCCTGCACCGAGTCTTTGACGTCGGCCACGTCGCTTAACCGCACCGCCGAGCCGTTGTTGTAGTGGATAATCAGCGGCCGGTAAACCTCCGCGGTTTTCAGCTCGTCGTTGGCCTGGATCTGCCAGCGTTGCTGCGGGTTCTCCAGGGAACCCTGCGGCCGGCGCACGTTGGCGTTGCTGATGGCCTGGCGCACCGCGTCCAGCGAGACGCCCTGATTGAACAACGCGCTGGGGTTCAGCTCCACCCGCACCGCAGGCAGGGAGCTGCCGCCGACCGAGACGTCGCCGACGCCCTCGGTTTGCGCGATTTTTTGCGCCAGCCGGGTGGAGGCGAAGTCGTAAAGCTGGCCCTGGCTGTAGGTATCGGACGTCAGCGTCAGGATCATGATCGGCGCGTCGGACGGGTTGACCTTGCGGTAGCTGGGCCGGCTCGGCATGCCGGTAGGCAGCAGACTCTGCGCGGCGTTGATCGCCGCCTGCACGTCGCGTGCGGCGCCGTTGATGTCGCGATCGAGATCGAACTGCAAAATGACGCGAGTGCTGCCGAGCGAGCTCATCGAGGTCATCTCGTTGACCCCGGCGATGCGCCCCAGCGCGCGTTCCAGCGGCGTCGCCACCGATGACGCCATGGTTTCCGGATCGGCGCCCGGCAGCGAGGCGCTGATCGAGATAACCGGGTAATCGACCTGCGGCAGCGGCGACACCGGCAGCAGGCGGAAGCCGATGATGCCGCAGATGGCGATGGCCAGCGTCAGCAGCGTGGTGGCCACCGGCCGGTGGATGAACAGGGCGAAGAATCTCACGGCAGCTCCTGCGTTTCCGGCTGGCGGCGGGTATTGCGCGCCAGTTTGTCGAACAGCAGGTAAATCACCGGCGTGGTGAACAGCGTCAGGATCTGGCTCATCACCAGCCCGCCGACCATGCACACCCCGAGCGGGTGGCGCAGCTCCGCGCCGACGCCGGTGCTGAGCATCAGCGGCAGCGCGCCGAGCAGCGCCGCCAGCGTGGTCATCAGAATGGGCCGAAAGCGCAGCAGACAGGCCTGATAGATGGCCTCATACGGCGTCAGCCCCTGTTCGCGTTCGGCGGCCAGCGCGAAGTCGATCATCATGATGGCGTTTTTCTTCACGATGCCGATCAGCAGGATGATGCCGATAATGGCGATCACGTCCAGTTCGCTGCCGGCCAGCATCAGCGCCAGCAAGGCGCCAACCCCGGCGGTCGGCAGGGTGGAGAGTATGGTGACCGGATGAATAAAGCTTTCGTACAGCACGCCCAGCACGATGTACATCGCCACCACCGCCGCCAGGATCAGCCACAGAGTGCTGCCCAGCGCCGCCTGGAACGCCAGGGTCGCGCCCTGGAACTGGGTGGTGATGTCCTTCGGCATATTGAGGTTTTTTTCCGCCTGGCTAACCGCGTCCACCGCCTCGCCGAGCGAATAACCGGCGGCGACGTTAAAGGAAACGGTGGTCGACGGGAACTGGTCGAGGTGGTTGACCGACAGCGGCCCGAAGCGCTCCTCGATTTTGGCGATGGCGCTCAGCGGCACAGTGGCGCCGCTGCTGCTGGTCAGGCGGATTTCGCTCAGCGCCGCCAGCCCCGGGGTGGTGCTGACGTCATGTTCCAGCACCACCCGGTACTGGTTGGCCTGGGTGTAAATGGTGGAGATCAGCCGCTGGCCGAAGGCGTTGTACAGCGCGTTGTCCACGTCGCTCATGGTGATGCCGAGGCGCGAAGCCGAGTCGCGATCGACGTTCACATAGGCCACCAGGCCCTGAGCCTGCCAGTCGCTGGTCACGTCTTCCAGCTGCGGGGTTTGCTTCAGCTCCGCCATCAGCTGCGGCACCCACAGGCTGAGGTCGTCCAGCGACATCGCCTGCAGGGTGAACTGATACTGGGTGCGGCTGACCTGGGTATCTATGGTCAGATCCTGCACCGGCTGCAGATACAGCTTCACGCCGGGGAACTGCGCCGTCTGCTGCTGCAGGCGGGTGATGATCGCCGGAATGCGATCGCTGCGTTCGCTCAACGGCTTCAGGTTGATCTGCAGGCGGCCGCTGTTAAGCGTGGCGTTGCTGCCGTCGACGCCGACAAACGAGGTCAGGCTTTCCACCGCCGGATCTTTGAGGATCTCCGCCGCCACCTGCTGTTGGCGTTCGGCCATATTGCTGAACGACACGGTTTGCGGCGCCTCCAGCGTGCCCTGAATGATGCCGTTGTCCTGCACCGGGAAGAAGCCTTTCGGGATCAGCAGGTACAGCAGCACCGTCAGCGCCAGGGTGCTCAGCGCCACGCCCAGCGTCAGCCACGGGTGGTTGAGCACCGTTTTCAGCCATTTGCCATATTGCGCGATCACCCGATCAAAGAAGCGTTCGGAGGCGGCGGAAAAGCGATTTTGCTTGCGCAGCGATTCGTGGCTCAGCATGCGCGCGCACATCATCGGCGTCAGCGTCAGCGAGACCACGGCGGAGATCAGTATCGCCACCGCCAGCGTGACGGCGAACTCGCGGAACAGCCGGCCGACGATATCGCCCATAAACAGCAGCGGGATCAGCACCGCCACCAGCGAGAAGGTCAGCGAGATAATGGTGAAGCCGATTTCACCGGCCCCTTTCAGAGCGGCATCGAGCGGTTTTTCGCCTTTCTCGATATAGCGCGAGATGTTCTCGATCACCACGATGGCGTCGTCCACCACAAAGCCGGTGGCGATGGTCAGCGCCATCAGCGTCAGGTTGTTGATGGAAAAACCGAGGAAATACATGGCGGCGAAGGTGCCCACCAGCGACAGCGGCACCGCCACGCTGGGGATAATGGTGGCCGGCACGTTGCGCAGGAACACGTAAATCACCATCACCACCAGCGCGATCGCCAGCAGCAGCTCAAACTGCACGTCGCTGACCGAGGCGCGAATGGTGGTGGTGCGGTCAGTCAGCACCTTGACGTCGACCGATTTGGGCAGGCTTTTGATCAGCTGAGGCAGCATCTCGCGGATGCTGTCGGCGGTAGTGATCACGTTAACGCCGGGCTGGCGCTGGATGTTCAGCACGATGGCCTGCTGCTTGTTGGCCCAGGCCGCCAGGCGGGTATTCTCGGCGCCCTGTTCGATGGTGGCGACGTCCTGCAGCCGGATGGCCGCGCCGTTCTGGTAGGCGACAATCAGCTGGCGGTAATCGTCGGCGGACTTCATCTGGTCGTTGGCGGAGAGCGTCACCGAGCGGGTGGGGCCGTCCAGGCTGCCTTTGGCTGAGTTGACGTTGGCGTTGCTGATGGCGGTGCGAATGGTTTCGCTGTCCAGCCCATAGGCGGCGACCGCGGCGGCGTTCAGCTTCACGCGCACCGCCGGGCGTTGGCCGCCGGAGAGGGTCACCAGGCCGACGCCGGTCACCTGGGAAATTTTTTGCGCCACGCGGGTTTCCACCATGTCTTCCACCTGCGTCATCGGCATGGCGGAGGAGGTGACGGCCAGCGTCAGGATCGGCGGATCGGCCGGGTTAACCTTGCTGTAAATCGGCGGATAGGGCAGGTCGCTCGGCAGCAGGTTGGTGGCGGAGTTGATTGCCGCCTGCACTTCCTGCTCGGCGACGTCGAGCGGCAGCTCCAGCTGGAACTGCAGCGTCACCACCGAGGCGCCGCCGGAGCTTTGCGACGCCATCTGTTTCAGGCCGGACATCTGGCCGAACTGGCGCTCCAGTGGGGCGGTGATGGCGGAGGTCACCACATCCGGGCTGGCGCCGGGGTACAGCGTCACTACCTGAATGGTCGGGTAGTCCACTTCCGGCAGGGCGGATACCGGCAGGGCGCGGTAGCCGATAATCCCCGCCAGCAGAATAGCCACCATCAACAGGGTGGTGGCGACCGGGCGCAGGATAAACAGGCGGGACGGCCCGCCGCCGGGATTGGGGGGCATCACCTGCATCAGGATTTCCCCTGAACGTCAGGTTTGCGTGTGGCTTTGGCCGCCGTCGGCGCTTCTTTCGGCGCCAGCACCTCCACCTGCATGCCTTCGGTCAGGCGATCGATGCCGTCGGTCACCACCCGATCGCCGGCGTTCAGGCCGGCGCCGATCACCACCTGTTGGCTATCCTGAATGCCGGTGGTCACCCGGTGCTTGCTGACCTTGTTGTCTTCGCTCAGGGTCCAGACGAAGTTGCCTTCGTTGCCCATCTGCAGCGCGGCGGTCGGGATCACCACCGCGTCATGCAGGGTGTCCACCTTCAGGCGCGCATTGACGAACTGGTTCGGGAACAGCGCGTCGTCCTCGTTGATAAAGCGCGCTTTCAGCTTGATGGTGCCGGTGGTGGTGTCAATCTGGTTATCCAGGCTCAGCAGCGAACCGGTCGCCAGCAGGTTCTGATTGGTGCGATCCCAGGCTTCGACGCTGACCGGGCCGGCTTTTTGCGCCTTGATCAAATCGCCGATATTGCCTTCCGGCAGCGTAAACACCACGTCAATCGGGTGAGTCTGGGTGATCACCACGATGCCGGTGGTGCTGCCGCTGCTGATGTAATTGCCGACGTCGACCAGCTTCAGGCCGACCCGGCCGTCGATTGGCGCCGTGATGCGGCTGTAGGTGATCTGCAGTTTGGCGCTGTCGACGGTGCCCTGATCGGCCTTGATGGCGCCCTCGGTTTGGCGAACCAGAGAAAGCTGGGTATCCAGATCCTGGCGAGAAACCAGGTTGGTTTTCGCCAACTGCTGATAGCGCGCCAGATCTTGCCTGGCGTTGGCCAACGTCGCCTGGTCCTTGGCCAGCTGCCCCTGTGCCTGAGTCAACTGCACTTCAAACGGGCGCGGGTCGATCTCGGCCAGCAGATCGCCGGCCTTGACCTGTTGGCCTTCGGTAAAGTGTAGCGCCATCAGTTGGCCGTCGACCCGGCTGGTGACGGTAACGGTATTGGCCGCGGTGGCGGTGCCCAGCCCGGAAAGGTAGCGGGGGACCGTTTGCAAGGTGGCGGTTGCCGCCTGCACCGGCGACATTGGCGCGCCGCGTCTGCCGCCCGCAGCCCGGCCGGCTCCCGCTTTCCCGGCGGCGCCGTGCGCCCCTGGCGCCGTTTCGGCGGCCGGCTGGGACATGCTGAAATGGCGCCAGGCCAGTACGGCGGCGATGATCACGATCACCACAAGCAGCAGGCGCAGCATCAGAGAACGGCGTTGGGGTTTTGCATTCATGGTGGCGAAAATTCTCTCCAAAAGGCAGGGGCGCGGGCACTCATTGCCACAAAAGTTACACTCCTTACAGGATACTAGTTTAGCCAGCAAAGACGGCATAAAAATGAAGGAAATATGGAGGAATCGTCAGCATTGTCCTAATAATGGTTGAATTGAACAGGCTATGTTTATAAGGGATTTGTTTCGGCTTATAGCCAATGCGTTTTAGCGTTTCACTTCATTTAACGCTAATAATTAATCCGCGAATCTTTTTCTACAGGAGCAGGCAATGAGCAACAGAGAGTTGGGCCGTTCGGGCATTAGGGTGCCGGCATTGACCTTCGGCGGCAACGTGTTTGGCTGGACGGCGGATCGTCAGACGTCTTTCAGCCTGCTGGATGCGCTGGTGGAGAACGGGCTTAATTTTATCGACACCGCCGACGTCTATTCGAGCTGGGTGCCGGGCAACCAGGGCGGCGAATCGGAGACCGTGATTGGCGAATGGCTGAAGCAAAGCGGCAAGCGCGACCAGGTGATCATCGCCACCAAGGTGGGCAAGCCGATGGGCGAAGGCAAGCAGGGGCTGTCGCCGCGCTATATTCGCCAGGCGGTGGAGGATTCCCTGCGCCGCCTGCAGACCGATTACATCGATCTGTACCAGTCGCACGATGACGATCGCGACACGCCGTTGGCGGACACGCTGGCGGCGTTCGATGAACTGATCAAGGCGGGCAAGGTGCGGGCGATCGGCGCCTCCAACTATCAGGCGGATCGGCTGGAAGAGGCGCTGCAGATCAGCGAGCAGCACGGGCTGGCGCGCTACGAAACCCTGCAGCCGGAATACAACCTCTATGCGCGTGAAGGGTTCGAGAAAGCGCTGGCGGCGGTAACGCAACGCCACGGCCTGGGGGTGATCAACTTCTTCTCGTTGGCCAGCGGCTTCCTGACCGGCAAATACCGCAGCGCGCAGGACGAGGGCAAAAGCCAGCGCGGCGACCGGATCGTCGCTCAGTACCTGAATCCGCGCGGGTTTGCCATCCTGGCGGCGCTGGATCGGGTGGCGGAAAAGCACGGCACCTCGCCGGCGCAGGTCTCGCTGGCCTGGCTGATTGCTCGGCCGGAGATTACCGCGCCGATTGTCAGCGCCACGTCGTTGCCGCAGCTGGATGAATTGGTCAGCGCCACTCGCCTGCGGCTGGATGCCGATGATATCCAGGTATTGAATCAGGCCAGCGCCTGGTAAAGCCGATTGCCCGATGGCAATTTTGCTCTATTCTGAATGGGTCACAGTGACCCATTCAGGAAACTGCAATGCAGAACGATATTATCAACGATCTTGCGGCGCTGGAGCAGCTGTACGGCAAGCCGGCCGCGCCGTCGGTGTTCAAAGAAGTCAGCTATATTCACCCAGTCTATCGTCCCTTTATCGAAGCGGCGCCGTTCGCCGCGTTGTCTACCGTCGGGCCAGACGGAATGGACGTTTCCCCGCGCGGCGATCCGGCCGGCTTTATCCATATCGAAGACGAGAAAACCCTGCTGTTGCCGGACCGGCGCGGCAACAATCGCATCGACAGCCTGCGCAACATTCTGCATGACGACCGGGTGGCGCTGCTGCTGCTGATCCCCGGCATCGGCGAAACGCTGCGGATTAACGGCCGCGCGGAGATTGTTGTGGCGCAAGAGGTGCTGCAGCGCTTCGCCCACCGCAACATGCTGCCGCGTTCGGTGCTGCGTATTCGGGTGGAGGCGGTGTTTTTCCAATGCAGCCGGGCGATACTGCGTTCCGGATTGTGGGATGAAGCCAGCCGCCTTGAGCGATCTGCCTTGCCCAGCACCGGCAGCATTCTGGCTGAGGTGAGTAAAACGCGGTTCGATGGCGAAGAATACGACAGCGCGCTGCCGCAGCGGCTGAAGGATACGCTGTATTAGCTGCGGGCGGCGCTGATGGCGGGCAACAGCTGAGCCAGGCAGGCTTCCACCGTGCGGCCGGCGGTGTCGATGCGCGTCACCGGCGTGGTCCAGGGGGCGTAATCGTGGGTGCTGACGCTTTGCCAGCCGGGTGGCTGCAACCCGTCGATGTCGCCGCGGCGGGTCTCTACCCGATGGCGGTGTTCGGCGCGGTCAGAACAATGGACCTCAATGTCCAGCCAGCGGCTTCCCGCCCGTTGCGCCACCTGCCGCCAGGCTTCGCGTGTGATCGGCAGCGGATTGACCGAGTCGGCGATCACGCTGTGCCCGAGGCGCAGATTGTCGCCGGCGACGCCATAGGCGGCGAAATAGCCGGCCGGCCCGATGTCATCGGCCAGCACGCCGCTGTTGCGTATCGCCTGTTCAAGGGTATCGATGCGCAGATGCAGCGCCGGCAGACTGGTTGCCAACGCCCGCGCCAGGGTGGTTTTGCCGCTGCCCGGCAGCCCGGAAAGCACGATCAGCATGTTTGCTCCCGCCATTGTTGCTTGCTCAACCGATACAATACATGTTTTTGCAACGGGTGGCCTGCGGGCAGGCGCGGGTGCAGGAAGGTTTCGCTGTCGAAGCGCATGCCGATGCGTGTCATCACACGGCGCGATGGCTGGTTGTTTTCGGCAGTAAAGGACATCACTTCCGGCAAGTGTAGCGTGCCGAAAGCGCACTCCAGCGCGGTGCGTGCCGCTTCAGTGGCATAACCGTTGCCCCAGTGAGCCGCCGCCAGCCGCCAACCGATCTCTATGCCGGGGGAGCAAGGCAGGTCGTCGCCCGGCCGCGCCAGCCCGACAAAACCGATAAAAGGCGCACCGCCTTTCACTTCCACCGCCCATAGCCCCCAGCCATGTTGTTGCATGAAGGCGCGGATACGTTCGGCCTGCGCGCGGCTTTCCTCGGCCGTCATCGTCGCGGGGAAATAGCGCATGACCTGCGGATCGGCGTTAAGCGCGGCGAAGGCCGGCAGATCGTCGTCGCGCCAGGGGCGCAGCCGCAGCCTGGCGCTGTCGAGGGTATGGATGGTTGACATGATGCATGGCCTCCAATGAGCCAGGGGGCGGCGAATGTATGAACCGCACCCTTGGGCTGTTAGCGGAACAGCGTTTGCGCCCAGCGCGCCAGCCCGGCGGTCACCGAGCCGAAGTCGTTGCCACCGACGATAGGAATGCCCGGCAGCTGCTGTTGCAGCGCGGCGCGCAACAGTGGCGAACGCGCGCTGCCGCCGGTCAGGTAGATCACCTGCGGCGCCTTCTGGCTGCTGGCCAGCGCGGCGCTGACCTGCTCCTGAATGCGCATCAGCGGTTGCGAAATGGCCTCGGCGAGCTGATCCTGGCTGATGGTTTCCGCCAGCTCAGGCTGCACGAAGGCCAAAGGCGCGCTGATGCTCTGCTGGCCGGAGAGGGCGATTTTACTCTCCTCCGCCGCGCGCACCAACCTATAGCTCAGGCGCTGCTGGTGCACCTTCAACAGGCGCTTGACCTTCTCCGGCTCCGCAGCGTCGCGGATCAGGTCACGCAGCATGCGGCCGTTGGCGCTGCTGTAGAAGTCGATCTGGGCCGGTACGTCGTTGGTCGCCACCGCGTTCCAGTAAGGCAGCGCCGGCAGGGCGATGCCCTTTTCGGTTTCGCCGCCCATGCCGAACAGCGGCATCAGCTGTTTGAAAGCCAGCATAATGTCCAGATCGTTACCGCCGACGCGGCAGCCGCTGTGCCCCAGCAGGCTCTGTTGGCGCTCGGCGCGATCGCGCCATTGCGGGCCCATCAGCAGTACCGAACAGTCGGTAGTGCCGCCGCCGATATCCACCACCAGCACGATTTTTTCTTCGTTCAGCGTCGCTTCGAAGTCCAGCCCCGCCGCCACCGGCTCGAACTGGAATTCGATGTCCTTGAAGCCTGCGCGTTCGGCGGCGCGCTGCAGGATGCCCTGCGCCTGCCGGTTGGCGTCTTCGCCGCCGATGCCCTGGAAGTTGATCGGCCGGCCGATCACCGCCTGATCGATGCCGGTTTGCAGCACGCCTTCCGCCTGACGCTTGATGTGGAACATCATGGCGCACACCAGGTCTTCAAACAGCGCAATCTGCTGCGGCTTCAGGCCGTTGGCGCCGAGGAAGGATTTCGGCGAGCGCACGAAGTACACCTCTTCCGGATCTTCCACGTAATGCGCCAGCGCCTGCAGGCCAAACTGCAGGCTGTCGGCGTTGACCGGGATGTCTTCTTCGCGGTTGTAGCTTATCGCCCGGCGCAGCAGCTGTTGGTTCTCTTCGCTGCCGGTCGGCACCTGCCAGTGGCGGTGCAGGCACTCGCTCACCGCTTCGCGGGTTGGCGCGCACAGCATCGACGGCAGATACGGCTCGTTATTTTCCAGCGTCAGCAGCTCAGGGCCGTTGTCTCGCATCACTGCGACGGAACAGTTGGCCGTTCCGTAATCGAATCCAATAAACATATTTTTCTCAGTCCCCATGCCAATGAAGGGGGGCGACTTTACCCGAGACTGTTCCATCGGGCAACGTGCCTTTGCCCGAGTGTCGAAAAATTTAGCGGCCGCCGCCGCGACGTGCTTAAATCTTAATGTCCGAATTCCGCACGTCAGCGCACCGGCGGAGCGCCATAATGCACAAAAAAGTGACCCTGAGCGTTGCCATGAATCATTCACAACAGGCGTTCTACGATGCATTGCGCGCCCGCGACCGCAAATTCGACGGCCGTTTTTTCGTCGGCGTGTCCTCCACCGGCATTTACTGCCGCCCGGTGTGCAGCGCCCGCACGCCCAAGATTGAAAATTGCACCTTTTATCCGAGCGCGGCGGCGGCCGAACTGGCGGGCTTTCGCCCCTGCCTGAAATGCCGGCCGGAGCTGGCGCCCGGCCTGGCGCTGATCGATCTGGGCAACCGCTACGCCCAGGTGGCGGTGCAGCTGATTGAGCAGGGCTACCTGTCGGAGCACAGCTGTGAGCAACTGGCGGCGCGGTTGGGCATCTCTGACCGCCATCTGCGGCGCATCTTCGCCGAACAGTTTGGCGCCTCGCCGATCGATTACGCCCAGTCGCACCGGCTGTTGCAGGCCAAGCGGCTGTTGGCGGACACGGATCTGCCGCTGAGCGAGGTGGCGTTCGCCGCCGGCTTCGGCAGCCTGCGGCGCTTCAACGAACTGTTCAAAACGCGCTATCGTCTGATCCCCTCGGCGCTGCGCGGCGGCCGCAACGAAAACGCCGCCGCCAGCGGGCTGGTGTTTCATCTCGGCTATCGCCCGCCGTATGACTGGCCGCGCATGCTGGGCTTTTTGCAGGCGCGTGCGGTGCAGGGCGTGGAGCAGGTGCAGGGCCGGCAATATATGCGCTCGATCGCCGTCAGCCAGGGCGGGGTGGCGTACCGCGGCTGGGTGAGCGTAGAGCCGGAGGAGGCCAACAACCGGGTGCGGGTGGAAATTGCGCCTTCATTGAGCCGGGTGACCACCGAGGTGCTGCGCCGCATCCGCCAGCTGTTTGACCTGGACGCCGCGCCGGATCTCATCGCCCAGGCGCTGGGTACGCTGGCCGCCGATGCGCCGGGCCTGCGTTTGCCGGGCTGCGTCAACAGCTTTGAACAGGCGGTGCGGGCGGTGCTTGGCCAGTTGGTGAGCGTGAAGATGGCGGCGACCTTCGCCGGCCGCATGGCGGAACGCTGGGGGACGCCATTGGAACAGCCGCAGGGCGGCATCACCCACGTGTTCCCAAGCGCCGAGCAGGTGGCGCAGCTGCAACCGGAAGAGCTGCGCCCGCTTGGCGTGCAGCTGAAGCGCGCGGCGGCGCTGATCGGCATCGCGCGGGCGTTCAGCGCAGGGCGACTGCAGCTTGATAACGTGCTGGACATCGAACAGGGCATTAAGGCGCTCACCGCGCTGCCGGGCATCGGCAGCTGGACCGCCAGCTATATTGCGATGCGCGCCTGGTCATGGCCGGACGTGTTCCTGGCGGGCGATTACCTGATCAAACAGCGCTTCCCCGGCATGACGCCGCGCCAGATTGAGCGCTATGCCGAACGCTGGCGCCCGTGGCGTTCCTACGCCACGCTGCATCTGTGGCACAACGACGGCTGGGCGCCGTCGGAGGAATAAGCCGTTAAAGCAGAAATATCGTCGCGAGGCCGAGGAAGATAAAGAAGCCGCCGGTGTCGGTCAGCGCGGTGATCAGCACGCTGGAGCCCACCGCCGGATCGCGGCCCAGCTTGATCATGGTCATCGGGATCACCACGCCCATCAGCGCCGCCACCAGCAGGTTGAGGATCATCGCCAGCGTCATCACGCCGCCCATAGCCAGATCGCCATACAGCAGCCAGGTGACCACGCCCATGATGCCGCCCCACACCACGCCGTTGATGACAGCCACCCCCAGCTCCCTGAGCAGCAGGCGCGAAATGTTGCCGACCTCGATCTGGTGCAGCGCCAGCGCACGGACGATCATGGTGATGGTCTGGTTGCCGGTGTTGCCGCCGATGCCGGCGACGATCGGCATCAACGCCGCCAGCGCCACCAGCTGTGAAATGGTGTGTTCGAACAGGCCGATGACCCGCGAGGCGATAAACGCGGTGCACAGGTTGATGGCCAGCCAGGCCCAGCGGGTTTTCACCGCCTTGCTGACCGGCGCGAACACGTCTTCTTCCGGGCTCAAACCGCCCAGACGGCGCAGGTTGGTGTCGCTTTCTTCGTTGACGGCGTCGACAATCTCTTCAATGGTCAGGCGGCCCATCAGCTTGCCCTTGGCGTCGATCACCGGGGCGCTGATCAGGTCATAACGTTCGAAGGCGCCGGCCGCTTCGTCGGCTTTATCTTCGGGCTGGAAGCTGGCGGGATCGTTGTCCATCACGTCGCGCACCAGGGTCTCCGGGTCGTTCAGCAGCACCGCGGTGAGCGGCAGTTCGCCCAGCAGGGTGTTTTTGCGATCGGTGACGAACAGTTTGTCGGTGGCGTCCGGGATGGTTTTGCGCATGCGCAGGAAGCGGTGCACCGCGCCGAGCGTGACGTCCGGGCGCACCGCCACCAGCTCGAAGTCCATCATCCAGCCGACGGTGTCCTTGCCGTAGTGGATCATCTCGCGCACCTGAGCGCGCTGCTCCGGCTCCAGCGAGGTCAGCAGGCGGCCCATCAGGTTGCGCGGCAGGTATTGCGCCAGGTAGGCCTGCTCGTCGACGTCCAGCGTTTTGATCGCTTTGAGCAGGTCTTTATCGCTCATTTCTTCGATCAGGCTGTCCCACACCGGCTCAGCCACTTCCACCAGCGTTTGGCCGCGTTTGGCATTGCCCACCAGCCGCCACAGCGCCAGGCGTTCGTCCTGCGGCAAGGCCTCCAGCAAATCCGCCAGGTCGGCGGCGTGCATATCGTCCAGCAGGCTGGTGATCTCCGCCGTCTGATTCAGCAATTCGCTCTTGCTGAGGACGTTTTCATCCCCCGGCCGGCCGAGAATACCGTCGACCAGCTCTTTGTTGTTTAACAGCAGCGAAAGGATGCGCTGGCGATGTTCAGCGACTTTTTTGACGTTATGGGTAGCGGCAGACATGGTATTCCTTAACGGGCGCTCGGGTTCCTTGCGGGGGCTCTCTCAAAGATAGAGCATAGCGAGTGCAGGCGTCATTTTTATGAAACGGGCGGGCAAGGCGTCTAGGGGGCATTGCCCCGATTTTCTGCGCTGCTTTCGGTGGCGCTTTGAGGGGGCGCCAGCCGCTTTTCCTGATGATGGGGCACCGCCACCACGGCGGCGTACAGCAGCCGGCCAATCAAAATGATAAAGCTGATAAACAACACTATCTTCGTCATTTGTCCGGTGGTTTTTCTACGCATATATCACCCGGCCTGCCGGTTCCCGTGTTATCTGATGGCGGAAGTTGTAACCGGAATTTTAGGCGCTGATGACAAAAGTTGTCCATTTATTTCCTGCCGCTGAAGCAGCGCATTCTACCGCCGTTTAGTTTAGGTTTGGTTTATGGAAAGTAACCTGACGCCAGGGTAATACAAAAAGTTGGTTTGCTCATTTTTTACCGGATTTTTATCTATTGATTGATCGCGGTCAAATCCTGACCGACCCCAGCGCATAAAATTTACAGCCATTCACGCCGCCGCTTTCTCGCCGCTGTCCTGAATGGATAGCGGTATGGAAAGGAGCCTGCCTGATGTTTATGGATTTATTGATCCGACGGTTACGCCACCGCGGGTGGGGTTATCCCTTAATCTGCAGCCTGCTGTTGATCCCGATTGCCGGTTGGCTGTCGCCGCATTTCCTGTCGCCCGAGGGCAAGGTTTACCTGATCTATTTACCGCTGGCGGCCTGCATCGCGCTGCTGCGGTGCTTTGACTGGCGAGCGCTGCCGGGCATCGCCGCCGCCGTTCTGCTGCGTTATGCCAGCCGGCTCGGCCTGGAGATTGGCATCATCATGATGATGCTGTTCCTGGGCTGTTTGAGCCTCAGTTGGTTGGGGTACCGCTGGCGCACCCGGCGCCGCTGGTGCGCCGCGCCCGGCAGCCTGAGCCTTGCGCGGGCGCGGCTGTTATGGTTGGTCGCCTTGCCGTCGCTGTTGTTCATTTTGGGCCTGCAGCTGTTGATTGGCCTGGGCGCCTTGCCCGATGAGCTGGGGCTGGCGTCCGGCTATGCCGGCTACCTGCGCAGCCTGGTCAACTTTCAGGCGTTGCTGCTGGGTTGCCTGACCGCCATGCCGCTGTTTTACGCGGCATTGCGCTGCCTGGTCAAGCCGCGCTGCGCGCTGGCGCTGTGGCGGCGTTTTCGCCGCGAAAAGGCGTGCGAAAGCGGCAAAGGCGAGCTGCGGCTATGGCTGCTGGTGATGGGCTGTATGCTCTCCGCCCTGTGTTATCGCATGGAGGGCGACGTTTACCCGTTGCTGAACGACTACGGTTTGACGCTGCTGTTGCCGGTGATGCTGTACAGCGCGATGCGCTTTGGCTATCAGTTCAACAGCGTGGTCTGGCCCGTCACCTTGCTGGTGCTGTTCACCTATTATCGCGGCTATATGCAGTGGGATAACCCGTTGCACAACATCGCCTTTATTTCTTCCATGCTGCTGGTATTTACGCTGTGCGTTTTCCTGGTGTCGGCGATCAACACCCGGCAGCGGGCGACCCAGGCCCGGGCGCAAAACGCCGCGCTGCGGGACCCGATGATCGGCTTGCCCAACCTGCGGGCGCTCAGGCGCGATTTGGCCGCCGCGCCGCATTCGACGTTGTGCTTTCTGCGAGTGGCTGAATTGGATCTGCTCAGCCACAACTATGGCATGCAGCTGCGTATCCGCTTCAAACAACAGCTGGCGGCGCTGTTGCGCCAGGTGCTGAAGCCGGATGATGGGGTTTATCACCTGCCGGGTTACGATCTGCTGCTGCGGCTGGAGGGGGGCGACGCTCAGCCGCAGGTGGCGCGCATTTATCTGGCGCTGGAAAAATTTCGCCTGGTGTGGAACGGCTTGCCGGTCCATCCCTCGTTGGGGATCGGCTATGGTGCGGCGGGGCCGGGCCAGGAACACCTGTACCCGCTGTTGGGCGAGCTGAGTTCGCTGGCCGAGGTGTCGCTGAGCAGCGGGCGGCCAGAGAACGCGCAGCATGACCGGCGCCGGCTGCAAGAGGAAATCAGGCGCAAGGTGGCGGTGCTGCACGGCGTGCAGCAGGCGCTGGATCATGACGGCTTTGTGCTGATGGCGCAGCCTATCCTTGGCGTGCGGGGCGGCTGCTACCATGAAATCCTGCTGCGCCTGCCGGACGCGCAGGGCGGCCTGTTGCCGCCCGACGCCTTTTTACCGGTAGCGCACGAATTTGGCCTGACCTACGCGTTGGATATGTGGGTGCTGCGCCATACGCTGCAGTTTATGGCGCGCCAGCGAGACCGCCTGCCGCAGGCGCATTTTGCGGTGAACCTATCGCCGTCATCGCTGTGCCGCCCGATGCTGAGCCAGGATCTGCGTACGCTGCTGAGACACTACCGGATTGAACCGGCGCGGCTGATGCTGGAGGTCACGGAGTCGCACCTGCTGCAGGAAACCGACTGCGCCAGCGCCAGCCTGCAGGCGCTGCGGGCATTGGGCTGCCGCCTGGCGATCGACGATTTCGGCACCGGCTATTCCAGCTACGAGCGGCTGAAGATGCTGCAGGTGGATACGCTGAAAATTGACGGCAGCTTCGTGCGCGGCATGTTGACTAACCCGTTGGATCGGCAAATTATCGCCTCGATATGCGAGGTGGCGCAGTTAAAGCGGTTGCGCATCGTGGCGGAATACGTCGAGAGCGAAGCACAGTTCGAGGCGCTGAAAACGCTGGGGGTGAGTTACATGCAGGGCTACTATATCGGCAGGCCGCAGCCGCTGGCGCAGCTGGCGGCAGACGCCCCTCCGGCGGCAGAGGGGCGCTGAGGATCAGGCGGTGCGCTGTTCGCCCTGCGAGCCTTCTTCCTCGATAACCAGCTTCCAGCCGACAACGTCGTTCCAGTAGGCCTGCTCGCGTTCGAAGTCCAGCTGCACCAGGTTGTTCTGCGCCAGATAGCCGCTGGGGAAACGCAGCGTCCAGTGGTTGTCGTCGGTGCTCAGGCGCAGCGTCTCCGGCGTGGTGGTCGACTGGCGCTGGTTGTTGAGCAGGGTGCTCAGCCGCAGCAGCTGGATCAGCGGCAGGTAATGCTTTTTCTTGAACAGGTTCAGGCGCGGCAGCTCTTCCAGCTTGATGGCCTTGCGGTGGAAGCGCACCAGCGCCGCCAGCAGCAGCTGTTGCTCCTGGTTGAAGCCCGGCAGGTTGGAGTTTTGCAGAATGTAGGCCGAATGGCGATGCATGCCGCTGTGGTTGATGCTCAGGCCCACCTCGTGCAGCATGGCGGCCCACTTCAGCAGCGCTTCCAGCTGCGGATGCACCAGCTTGGTATTTTGCGCCATCCACTGTGAATACAGCAGCTCGGTGGTTTCCAGCACCCGTTTGGCCTGTTCGCGGTCGATGTTGTAGTGATCGGCCAGGCTTTTGGCGGTGCGGCTGCGGATGTCCTGATGGCGGAAGCGGCCTTCCATTTCATACAGCACGCCTTCGCGCAGCGCGCCGTCGGACAGGCGCAGGTCGCGTATCGCCAGCGCATCGAACACGCCGCACAGGATAGCCAGCCCCGGCACGAACACCGACTGGCGGTCTTCCGACAGCCCCGGCAGGCTTAACGCGTTGAAATTCTTGAACTGCAGCACCTGCTCGGCCAGCATTTCCAGCCGATCCAGAGTGATCAGGCCGTCTTTTTCGCCCATCGCCACCAGCACTTCGTGCGCGGCCTTGATGGTGCCCGAGGCGCCCAGGGCGTATTGCCAACCCTGAATGCGGTATTGCCAGGCCAGGGTTTCCAGCTTCTGCGCTGCGGCAAGGCGCGCGCGGCGGAAGTTGTTTTTGCCGATCTCCCCGCCCGGGAAGAACATCTGGGCGAAGCTGACGCAGCCCATGCGGCGGCTTTCCGCCAGCAGCGGTTCGAAATCTTCGCCGATAACCAGCTCGGTTGAGCCGCCGCCGATGTCGATCACCAGCTTGCGGCCTTTCTCGGGCTGGGTGTGTTCCACGCCCATGAAGATCAGACGCGCCTCTTCCTGGCCGGCGATGATTTCGATCGGGTAGGGGATGACCTTGGCGGCGCGCTTGAGGAACACCTCGGCATTCACCGCCTGGCGCAGGGTATGGGTGCCGACGATGGTGACGTTATCGGCAGGGAAGCCCTGCAGCCGTTCGGCGAACAGCGCCAGGCAGGCCAGGCCGCGTTCCATTGCCTCTTCACTGAGCACATTATTGCTGTCCAATCCATCGGCGAGGTGTACCCGCTGTTTTAAACGGCCTAACACCTGTAAGGCGCCGTTGACGACGCGGGCTATCACCATGTGGAAGCTGTTCGACCCGAGGTCGATGGCAGCGAATTCCTGCGGTTTGTTCGTTGCAGTGCTTTTTAGCGGCATAGTTGCTGGCCTACTGTCCTGGTTGTTCCAGAGCTTTTAAATACTCGTAAATAGCCACCTGTGAGCGCACCTTGCGGCGGTTGCCGCGCGGCACGTACTGGTTGCTCAGTTCTTTGTCTAGATAGCGGGCTTTGACCGTATCGCTGAACAGGATCTCCAGAATATCCAGAACGCGCTGTTTCAGCGCCGGATCCAGCAGCGATACCGCCACTTCGATGCGGTAATCTATGTTGCGGGTCATCCAGTCGGCGGAGGACAGATACACCCGTTTGTCACCTTTGTTGTCGAAAACGTACACCCGATCGTGTTCCAGATAGCGGTCGACGATGCTGATCACCTGGATATTGTCACTGATCCCCGGCAGGTTGGGAATCAAAGAACACATGCCACGCACCAGCAGGCGTATTTTTACGCCGGCGCCGGATGCGGTATATAACCGATCTACCAGCCCTTTATCCACCAGATTATTGATTTTTAGCATAATGCCGGCCTGTTCTCCGGCCTGGGCGTTGGCGATTTCGTTGTCGATCAGTTCGTACAGTTTCAACCGCGAGTTCTGCGGCGATACCATCAGGTTATCGAAGGTGACCGGGCGATACGGGTTCTCGATAAAGTTGAACACCCGGCGCACTTCGTTGGTAATGCGCGCGTCGGCGGTCAGCAACGAATAGTCGGTATAAATACGCGCGGTCTTTTCGTTGAAGTTGCCGGTGCCGATATGAGCATAGCGCACAATTTGGTCGCCTTCCCGGCGTGAGATCAGGAACAGCTTGGCGTGGATTTTCAGCCCCGGCGCCGAGAAAATCACGTGCACGCCGGCTTCGGTCAGGCGTTTGGCCCAGTGGATGTTGGCCTCTTCGTCGAAGCGCGCCTGCAGCTCGACCACCACCGTGACCTTTTTGCCGTTGTGCGCCGCGTGGATCATCGACTCGATGATGCGCGAGTCTTTCGCTACGCGGTAAATGTTGATTTTTATCGCCAGCACGCTCGGATCGAACGATGCCTGGCGCAACAGCTCCAACACGTGCTCGAAGGTGTGGTACGGGTAATACAGCAGCACGTCTTGTTCGCGAATGGCGTCGAAGCCGTTGCGGAAACGGTCGAACCAGATATGGCGCAGGCGCGGCAGCGGCCTGTTGACCAGGTTGGCTTTGCCGACGTTCGGGAAGCTGATGAAGTCTTTGAAGTTATGGTAACGCCCGCCGGCGATCACCGAGTCGTAGTTGGAGATGCCGAGCTTGCCGCGCAGCAGCTCCACCATCTCGTTCGGCATATCGCGCTGATAAACGAAGCGCACCGGCTCGGCGGTGAGGCGCTGTTTCAGGCTGGAAGACATCAGTTCCAGCAGGCTGGATTCCATCTCGGTGACCAGATCGTATTCTGCGTCGCGGGTCATTTTCATCGAATAGGCATTGAGCGCGTCGTAGTCGAAGAACCCCTTGAAGATGTCGTCCAGGCAGTAGCGCAGAATGTTGTCCAGCAAGATCATCGGTTTGCGGCGGCGCGGCGCTTCCGGCGGCAGGTTGACGAAGCGCGGCACCTTGTCGGAGGGGATTTCCAGCAACGCGTAGTCGATGCGCGCGCCGCGGATGATCTCTACCGCCAGATAGGTGTAATCGTCTTTCAGGAACTGCACCAGATTGGTGTCGTGGTTGATCAGGATCGGCGTGATGTGCTGGCGCAGGTGCTGCTTGAAGTATTGCCGCAGCCAGATTTGCTGGTTTTCGGAGACCTGGCGTTCGTTGATCAGGAAGATCTGGTTGCGCGCCATCTCCAACAGCAGGTCGTTATACAGGCTGTCGAACTCCTGATCGGTTTTCAGCACCTTGGCCTGGATCTTTTTCAACAGGTGGCGCGAGGCGCCGGCGGAGCCTTGTTCTTCACTGATCAGGATGCGTCGTTTGAGATCGGCGAAGCGGACCTTATAGAACTCGTCGAGGTTGTTGGAGTAAATGCCCAGAAAACGCATGCGCTCAATCAGGGGATTGCTCTTATCTGCGGCTTCCTGCAACACGCGTTCATTAAAGGATAACCAGCTTAGTTCTTTTTCGATGTAGAGCTTTTCCTGACCCATTGCCACTCCAGTTCAATTTTAGAATAGGATCCGGGACGCAGCGCCCGGATGCCGCTCTATTGTCCTTCCTCATTATTGCGAGAGATTGACAGGAAAGTCCAACATATCCATTGCGTTGGGGGGCGGCATTTGATGGCGGAAAATTTTTTTCTGCGGCGGTGAGGGCAGCCTTCCCGCTCTGCTGGAATAAATGATGAATATAAGGCTTTTAGGCGGGTAAAGAGATCGGCTTCGCCATCATTTTTCAGCAATATAACCACGCCATATTGGCCTATGGCAGTAGAAAACGCTAAAGGAACGGCGGCCAAGTTTGTCATGCAAACGTCACAAAACTGACATAAGATGCCCGGTTATCTTACGGTGCAAGCCCGATTTCATCAGCGACAGCGAGAGACATGGCACAGACTACGGCAACTCAACATCCCCGGGATCGCTTGCGCGGGCGCATCGACCGTGGCGTACAGGCGGCGGTGACCGTCAGTGGGCTGCTGGTGCTGATGACGCTGATGCTGATCTTCGTTTACCTGCTGTTTGCGGTGCTGCCGCTGTTCAAACCGGCGTCGCTGGGCCAGGCCCAGCCGCTGCCGATCGACGCCTCCGGGCCGGCGCTGGCGCTGGGCATGGACGTGCAGCAGCGCATCGGTTACCGCATCGATGCGCAGGGCGCAGGCCAGTTCTACCGCCTTGCGCCGCCGCAGGGGGGCAAAACCGCCGAGCCTCTGGCCCAGCAGACGCTGCTGGCCAAACCGGCGCTGCTCAGCCAGGCGGCGGGCGAGCGCGATCTGTTCGCGCTGGCGCAGGCCGACGGCCGCTTCGTGATCGCCCAGGCCGATTTCACTTCGGCGGAAACCGCACTGCCGCAGTGGGCATTCCCGCTGGGGCAACGCCCGCTGGCGCTGGATAAACAGGGGCGTTCGCTGCAGCTGTTGACCCTGGCGGAGGCGCACCGCAACCAGTATTTGCTGGCCGGCGTGACGCAAGACAACCGCCTGGTCTTCGGCCGCTTTAGCCCCGATCGGGCGCCGCAGCTGAGCGCGCTCGCGCTGGAAGGCGGGGCGCAGCAGCTGGTGCTGACGCCGGACGGCCGTCAGCTTTACCTGCTGGCGGGCAACCGGCTGGCGCGTTACCAGATTGACGGCGCCCAGCTGCAGCTGAGCGAAACGCGCACCCTCGGCGAGCGCCCGCCTTATCGCCTGACGGCGCTGCCCGGCGGCAGCGCACTGCTGATTACCGGCGCCGACGGCAACACGCGCGAATGGTTCGACGTGGAAAAGAACTCGCGCTGGCAGCTGACGCCGGTGCAGCATTTCGATCACTTATCCCAGCCGCAGGACATGCTGGCGGCCGAGCCTTATCGCCGGGTGTTCGCCACCCTGCGGCCCGATGGCGGCTTCTCGCTGTTCTCCAGCATTCAGCCCCAGCCGCTGCTGAATGGCCGGCTGAGCGGCGCAGTGACGCGCATGGCGTTTGCGCCGCGCGGCGACGGCCTGCTGCTGGAAACCGCAGAGGGCTGGCAGCGTTATGCCATCGATAACCCTTATCCCGACGTCACCTGGCGTTCGCTGTGGGGCAAGGTGTGGTATGAGAACTACCCGCAGCCGGCTTATGTTTGGCAGTCCACCTCCGGCGAAGACAGCTACCAACCCAAGTTCAGCCTGGTGCCGGTGATTTTCGGCACCTTCAAGGCGGCGGCTTACGCCATGCTGTTCGCCATTCCGCTGGCGCTGGCCGGCGCGATTTACACCGCCTACTTTATGACGCGGGGGCTGCGCCGGGTGATTAAACCCGCCATTGAGGTGATGGGGGCGCTGCCGACGGTGGTGATTGGCCTGGTGGCGGGCATTTGGCTGGCGCCGGTGATTGAACACTATTTGCTGGCGGTGCTGTCGCTGCCGCTGCTGTTGGCGGCCGTAGTGCTGCTGTGCGGCGGGGCGGTCAACCATTTTGCGCCGCGCCGCCCGGCCGGCGTCGATCTGCTGATCCTGCTGCCGCTGCTGGCGTTGACCGTATGGCTGGCGTTTAGCGCAGGGCCGTGGCTGGAGGTGGCTATCTTCGGCGCACCGCTGCATTTCTGGCTGGGTGACGATTACGATCAGCGCAACGCGCTGGTGGTGGGCGTGGCGATGGGTTTTGCGCTGGTGCCTATCATCTTCTCGCTGGCGGAGGACGCGCTGTTCAGCGTGCCCGCCACCCTGAGCCAGGGATCGCTGGCGTTGGGGGCGACCCAGTGGCAAACCGTGGTGCGGGTGGTGCTGCCTTCGGCCAGCGCCGGCATTTTCTCCGCGCTGATGATCGGCTTTGGCCGCGCGGTCGGGGAAACCATGATAGTGCTGATGGCCACCGGCAATACGCCGATTATCGACGGCAGCCTGTTCCAGGGGCTGCGCGCGCTGGCGGCCAATATCGCGATAGAAATGCCGGAGGCGGTATCCGGCAGCAGCCATTACCGCGTGCTGTTCCTCACCGCGCTGGTGCTGTTCGTCTTTACCTTTGTATTCAATACGCTGGCGGAGGCGGTGCGCCTGCGGCTGCGTGAGCGTTATACCCTCAACCAGGAGGCGCCGTGAGAAACTGGATGAGAAGCGGCTCGCCGTGGGTGTGGCTGACCGCCGGTTCGGTGGCCGTCAGCCTGCTGGCGCTGATCGGCATCATGCTGCTGCTGGCCGGGCAGGGCATGCGCTATTTCTGGCCCAGCCCGGTGTATCAGTTTGAGCTTAACCAGAGCGCGGCCGGGCCGGTGACGCTGATCGGCGAACTCTATCAGCAGCAGAGCATTTCACGCCGCCAGTTGGCCGAGGCCGGCGTGACGCCGCCGGGCGACGCGCAGAATATTGAGCGCTACCTGATCAAGGTCGGTAACCGCGAAAGCGAAGAGCAGGATTTCCGCACCCTGCTGGCCAGCGATATTCGCCGCCAAAGCACGCCGCGCGATCTGCTGGTGCTGGAGCGCAACAGCAACGGCACCGCCTATGGTTATCTGGCGGGCATGCTGGAAGACGGCCAGCCGCTGACCGGCCGCAACCTCAGCCAGGCCTTGCGGCAGCGTTTGCCGCAGATCGCCGCGTTGACGCGCCAGGCGAATAAGATTCAGTTTCACGACATGGCGCGCATCAACCAGCAGTTTGATGCGCTGCGGCTGCGTGAAAAGCGCCTGCAGCAGAATGCCCAACTGGATGCCCGCGCCCAGGACGCCATCAAGGCTGAAAGGGTGGAGCTGCAGCGCCAGTTCCGCACGCTGGCCGATCGGCTGGACGGGTTGAACCGCGATCGCCTGCGTGACGCGCTGCTGCTGCGCGACATGCACGGCCAGACGCTGACCATTCCGCTGAACCAGGTGCGCGACGCCTGGTACCCGAACGCCATGAACACCGGGCAGAAGCTGGCGCACTGGGGCAGCCAGGTGAAGAAATTCCTCAGCGACAGCCCGCGCGAGGCCAATACCGAAGGCGGAGTGTTCCCGGCGATATTCGGCACCGTGCTGATGGTGGTTTTGATGTCGATCGTGGTGATGCCTTTTGGCGTGATTGCCGCGGTGTATCTGCATGAGTATGCTGGCAATAATCTGCTGACGCGGCTTATCCGCATTGCGGTGGTCAACCTAGCCGGCGTGCCGTCGATTGTCTACGGCGTGTTTGGCCTGGGCTTTTTTGTTTACATGATTGGCGGCACGCTCGACCAACTGTTCTATCCTGAATCCTTGCCCAACCCGACCTTCGGCACCCCCGGCGTGCTGTGGGCGGCGCTGACGCTGGCGCTGCTGACGCTGCCGGTAGTGATCGTCGCCACCGAGGAGGGGCTGTCGCGCATTCCCGTCGCGCTGCGCCAGGGCTCGATGGCGCTGGGCGCCAGCCGCGCGGAAACCTTATGGCGCATCGTGCTGCCGATGGCCGCGCCGGCGATGATGACAGGTTTGATTTTGGCGGTGGCGCGCGCCGCCGGCGAAACCGCGCCGCTGATGTTGGTGGGCGTGGTGAAATCGGTGCCGGTGCTGCCGGTGGATGACATTTTCCCGTATCTGCATCTGGAGCGGAAGTTTATGCACCTGAGCTTCCAGATTTACGATATGGCGTTCCAGAGCCCAAGCGTGGAGGCGGCGCGGCCGTTGGTCTTCGCCACCGCCTTCCTGCTGGTGACGATCGTGGTGGGCCTGAATCTGGCGGCGATGGGCATCCGCCATTCGCTGAGGGAGCGGTATAGAGCATGGTCGCAGTAACAATGACGTTATTCTTGGGGAGTGCGTAATGGGTTTGATGACGCCAGGCAGTTTGCCCCGGCTGGATGTCCAGCATCTTGATGATGAACAGACCGCGCTGGCGGTCAATGGCCTGAACCTGTTCTACGGCGAGAAACAGGTGCTGCACAATATCTCGCTGCGCATTCCGAAACACCGGGTGACGGCGCTGATTGGCCCCTCGGGCTGCGGCAAATCGACGCTGCTGCGCTGCTTCAACCGTATGAACGATCTGGTGGATAACTGCCGCATCGAGGGCGATTTGCAGCTCAACGGCGTGGGCATCTCCGGCAGCCAGATTGACGTGGCCGCGCTGCGCCGGCAGGTGGGCATGGTGTTCCAGCGGCCGAATCCGTTTCCGAAATCGATTTATGAAAACGTGGTGTACGGCCTGCGCCTGCAGGGCGTGCGCGACCGGCGCCTGCTGGATGAAGCGGTGGAACGTTCGCTGCGCGCCGCGGCGCTGTGGCACGAGGTGAAGGACCGGCTGCGCGAGAACGCCTTCCGGCTTTCCAGCGGCCAGCAGCAGCGGCTGGTGATCGCCCGCGCTATCGCCATCGAACCGGAGGTGCTGCTGCTCGACGAGCCGACTTCGGCGCTGGATCCGATCTCCACCCTGACCATCGAAGAGTTGATCTCCGCGCTGAAGCAGCGTTACAGCGTGGTGCTGGTGACGCACAACATGCAGCAGGCGGCGCGCGTCTCCGATTACACCGCCTTTATTCATCAGGGCAGGCTGGTGGAGTACAACGATACCGACGCCATCTTCACTTCGCCGCGCCAGCGCCGCACCGAGGATTATATTACCGGGCGCTATGGTTAACAGCATCGCGGCGAAGACCGGTGGGTTTTCGCCGCGCATTGGCGATGAAAACCCGCCGGCATAGCGCTCTTCTGAGTAGAAAGATCTTTTTTATATTTCTTACGGCCTCTGCACTATTAATGCTATATAGGTAACGTTCACCAATAGCTCACTTTTTTGTGTGATATTTATATTGATTTTTGTTTCGTTAGATGTCTCAATCATTTATTTCTATTATGTAATTTATTCTTTTTGTCGATGAATGGATGCCTATTTATATAAGGAGTATATAAGAATGAACATTGATGCAAGTTATATTAAAGAGTTATCTCCGCTGTTATTGCCTATGCTGAGCTCTGCGGTGGCATGGTGGTTTTTACGTTGGTTAAAGGGGTATGATTCCCGGCGAAATTGCCAATTCGACCGCGTCAGCGATGCGAAACGCCTGTCGGCGCTAGCGCGCATCCAGGCGTTGCGAGACCGGCCGCAGAGCGACATGACGCTGCTGCACACCAAGGCGCTGTATGAAAGCATTGGTATCCGCCTGCCGGTATGGGTGGCGCATCAGCTGGTGGATTATCTGGGCCGCGCGCCGCTGGCATTGAGCGATCTTGCGCTGAACTGTTTCTTACGCCACACCTCTCTCACTTCAAGCAAAAACGAAGTATTCGCCCTGGATGGCAATCGGCTGCGGCGCCAGCGTTTTTCGCTGATGATATTTCTGGGCGTTAGCACGCTGGCTATCGCCTACGGCTTCTGCATCACGGCGCTTCCCTTGGATGAAAGCGAAGCGACCGCCAGCAAGAAGTTTGAGTTTGTATTCTTCTTTTTTGCCTATTTGATCATGGCGTTTTTCATCGTGGCCTGGTCGGTGAATGAATGGGAGTCTCTGCGTCTCGCCAAGGCTTTTTGGCAGAAATGGCTGCCCCACCTGTGCCAAAACGAAGCGGACTATCAGGCGCGTTGTCAGCACCAACGCGACGCTATCGCCGAGGAAAACACACCCGATGTTGCGTTGGAGTCCGTCATCGACTTGCCGCCGGCCAAAAAGCCGCCGCGTGGATGGCTGATGCGCATGTTGGGCAATAAAGATAAATGACCCATAAGGGCCATATCAGCAATATGGCCCTTATTCACACGCTAGATGCATTGCCAGTGATCAGCATGAGGATGGTTTCTGCTGCCTGGCCGTTAATAACCGAGAGGGCGGCGGGACGAGTTTATGAGGCCTTAACGGGCTCTGCCAGCCAAACGCAATACCAAACCAATAAAGAGCAGAGCAACCGCTGAGGCGTACAGTGGGAACCAACGCGCCCACCAATGAGTGGAAAATAGCGGTGCGTTATTGAGATTGTTGGCCACTGAGCCACTATATATATTCAGGGAAAAAGTTATTGCAAAGATGATTAGGCCGATAAAAATAAGCAGATTTGAAACTTTGGTCATCGCGTTTCTCCTTATTGTGAATATCAGAGACAGATCCAGATTGTCGTTGTGAGTTTTAACTTAATTATTTATATCAGATGAATAGTTATGATTGCTTACTTTCATTTCAGGGTTTTATGATGTGAAAAAACCTTCCCTAGATACTAACTGGCTCTTTCCCCGATAAAAACCCGCTTTCGCGGGTTTTTCACTTTTACTTCTATTTCACCAGCGGTTTATCACCGGTTTGCGTTTTGAACTTCGCCAGATACTGCGGTTGGAAGATGCACATGCGCAGCACGGTGCGGTATTCGCCGTTGACGAAGAACTCGTCGATCAGCTCGCCTTCCACGTTAAAGCCCAGCTTGCTGTAGATGTGGATCGCCTTGGGGTTTTCCTTGTCGACGATCAGGTACAGCTTGTACAGGTTCAGCACCGAAAAGCCGTAGTCCATCGCCAGGCGTGCGGCGGTGCTGGCGTAGCCTTTGCCCTGGTGGGCCGGATCGATGATTATCTGGAATTCCGCGCGGCGGTGGATGTGGTCAATCTCCACCAGCTCCACCAGCCCGACCTTGGCGCCTTCGTGCTCGATGATAAAGCGCCGTTCGCTCTGATCGTGGATGTGCTTGTCGTAGAGATCGGAAAGCTCCACAAAGGCTTCGTAGGGTTCTTCAAACCAATAGCGCATAACGCTGGCGTTGTTGTCCATCTGGTGGACAAACGCCAGATCGTCCCGTTCCAGTGGGCGTAATCTGACGTTGGCGGTGCTGGACATGTGTGCTCCTCTATGTCGTGAAATTGCGCAAAGTATAACTTCGGCGCAGGCATTGCGGCGAAGAAAAAACGGCGCCGCGTGGGCACCGTTTAGGCAAGGTTCAGGCTGCGCGCCGTCAGTCGGCGGCGTGCCCCTGCTCCGGCAGGCGTTCGCCGTCCAGCCAGGCGGCGCCTTCACGCATCGCCAGGCGGCCTTCGACGAACCAGTTCACCACCAGCGGGTAGAGAGTGTGCTCCTGGGCCTGCACCCGTTCGATCACCTCGTCTTCCTCGTCGCCGGGGAAAATCGGCACCTTGGCTTGCAGGATCACCGGGCCGCCGTCGAGCTGTTCGGTGACGAAGTGCACCGAGGTGCCATGCTCGCCGTCGCCGTTGTCTATGGCCTGCCGATGGGTATGCAGGCCCGGGTATTTCGGCAGCAGGGAAGGGTGAATGTTCAGCATGCGCCCGGCGTAATGCTGCACGAACTGCGGGCTGAGGATGCGCATATAGCCGGCCAGCACCACCAGATCGGGCTGGTACCGGTCGATGGCGTCCGCCAATGCGGCGTCGAACGCCGCGCGATCTTCATAGGCTTTGGCGTCCAGCGCGTGGGCGGCAATGCCGGCCGCCTCGGCGCGCTGCAGGCCGTAAGCCTGCGCCTTGTTGCTGAACACCGCCACGATCTCTGCGGCGATGCGGCCCTGCTGGCAGGCGTCAATCAGCGCCTGGAGATTGCTCCCCTGGCCGGAGACCAACACCACGATCTTTTTCATCAGTTGATGACCACTTGCTGTTCGTCAGAAGAAGCGGCCAGTTTACCGATTTTCCAGGCTTTTTCACCTGCCGCGGTCAGCAGTGCAAGGGCGGCGTCCACTTCGGCTTCCGGCAGGGCGATAACCATGCCCACGCCGCAGTTGAAGGTGCGGTACATTTCATGACGGCTGACGTTGCCGGCCTGCTGCAGCCAGTTGAACACCGCCGGCCACTGCCAGCTGGCTTCGTCGATCACCGCCTGCATGCCTTCCGGCAGCACGCGCGGGATGTTCTCCCAGAAGCCGCCGCCGGTCAGGTGGGCGATGGCGTGCACGTCAACGTTGTCGATCAGTTCCAGCACCGATTTTACGTAAATCTTGGTTGGCGCCAGCAGGTGGTCCGCCAGCGGTTTGCCGTCGAGATCGGTGGTGGTTGGGTCGGTGTTGCTGACTTCCAGGATTTTGCGCACCAGCGAGTAGCCGTTGGAGTGCGGGCCGGAAGCGCCCAGGGCGATCAGCGCGTCGCCGGGCTGCACCTTGCTGCCGTCGATGATTGCGGATTTCTCGACCACGCCGACGCAGAAGCCGGCCACGTCGTAGTCTTCGCCGTGGTACATACCCGGCATTTCGGCGGTTTCACCGCCCACCAGCGCGCAACCGGACTGCTTGCAACCTTCGGCGATGCCGGTGATCACACTGGCGGCGGTATCCACGTCCAGCTTGCCGGTGGCGTAGTAATCGAGGAAGAACAGCGGCTCAGCGCCTTGCACCACCAGATCGTTCACGCACATCGCGACCAGATCGATGCCGATGGTGTCGTGACGTTTCAGGTCCATCGCCAGACGCAGCTTGGTGCCTACGCCGTCGGTACCGGAAACCAGCACCGGCTCGCGGTATTTCTGCGGCAACGCACACAGGGCGCCAAAACCGCCCAGACCACCCATCACTTCCGGGCGGCGGGTCTGTTTAACTACACCTTTGATGCGATCTACCAATGCGTTGCCTGCATCGATATCGACACCTGCGTCTTTATAGCTGAGAGAGGTTTTGTCGGTCACTGCGCGATCCCCACGACGGTTTGCGGTTTGAAAACTGTGCTTCCGATATTGATTCCGGAAAAAGGCGCGGCAATTCTAACAGCGCAGGCAAACGTTTGCGAGCGGCTTGTGAGGCAGCTCCGCTTTTTCGTCATCTATACTGATATTCAAACTTTTGTTGATCCCGATCGGGCTATTGTGGGTGGCGCGGCCAAAAAAAGGAGGTATAATCCCGCGATTTTTTTGGCCGTCAACCGCCTTAATAGGAGAAAAATGATGAAGATCGTTGAGGTGAAACACCCGCTGGTAAAACACAAGCTTGGCCTGATGCGCGAAAATGACATCAGCACCAAACGCTTCCGTGAGCTGGCCTCAGAAGTGGGTAGTTTGCTGACCTATGAAGCGACCGCCGATCTGGAGACGGAAAAAGTCACCATCGAAGGCTGGTGCGGGCCGGTTGAAATCGACCAGATCAAAGGGAAAAAAATTACCGTAGTGCCTATCCTGCGCGCCGGTCTGGGCATGATGGAAGGGGTGCTGGAGCACGTGCCGAGCGCACGCATCAGCGTAGTCGGCGTTTACCGCGACGAAGAAACCCTCGAGCCGGTACCGTACTTCCAAAAGCTGGTTTCCAACATCGAAGAGCGCCTGGCATTGGTCGTTGATCCGATGCTGGCTACCGGCGGCTCGATGATCGCCACTATCGATCTGCTGAAGAAAGCCGGCTGCAACAGCATCAAGGTGCTGGTGCTGGTGGCGGCGCCGGAAGGCATCGCCGCGCTGGAGAAAGCGCACCCGGACGTGGAGCTGTACACCGCCTCTATCGATCGGTGCCTCAATGAGAAAGGTTACATCGTGCCGGGCCTGGGTGATGCGGGCGACAAGATATTTGGTACCAAGTAACAAATTAGCCGACTTTAATCAGTCGGCTTTTTTATGCGCTTCGTCTTTCAAGCCGCCTGGCCGTAACTTGAAATCCATTGAGCATAGATAACTAAGCTTGCATAACCAAAACGATTAAAAGGAAAGCACACATGACCCGTCGCGCCATCGGCGTCAGCGAGCGGCCGCCGCTGCTCCAGACCATTCCGCTCAGCTTCCAGCATCTGTTCGCCATGTTCGGCGCCACGGTGCTGGTGCCTATCCTGTTCAAGATCAACCCGGCGACGGTGCTGTTGTTCAACGGCGTCGGCACGCTGCTGTACCTGTTTATCTGCAAGGGCAAGATCCCGGCCTATCTCGGTTCCAGCTTCGCGTTCATTTCGCCGGTGCTGCTGCTGTTGCCGCTGGGGTATGAAGTGGCGCTGGGCGGTTTCATCATGTGCGGCGTGCTGTTCTGCCTGGTGGCGCTGATCGTCAAGAAGGCCGGCACCGGCTGGCTGGACGTGATGTTCCCGCCGGCGGCGATGGGGGCGATCGTCGCCGTTATCGGCCTGGAGCTGGCGGGCGTAGCGGCCAATATGGCGGGCCTGCTGCCGGCGGACGGCGCCAGCGCAGACTCCACCACCATTACCATCTCACTGGTGACGCTGGGGGTGACGGTATTGGGTTCGGTGCTGTTCCGCGGTTTCCTGGCGATTATCCCTATTCTGATCGGCGTGCTGGTGGGCTACGCGCTGTCGTTTTTCATGGGCGTGGTGGATTTGACGCCAATCCGTGAAGCGCACTGGTTCGCGCTGCCGACCTTCTACACGCCGCGCTTCGAGTGGTTCGCCATCTTCACCATCCTGCCGGCGGCGCTGGTGGTGATTGCCGAACACGTCGGCCACCTGGTGGTGACCGCCAACATCGTCAAAAAAGACCTGATCCGCGATCCGGGCCTGCATCGCTCGATGTTCGCCAACGGCATCTCGACGGTGATTTCCGGCTTCTTTGGCTCGACCCCCAACACCACCTACGGCGAAAACATCGGCGTAATGGCGATCACCAAGGTCTACAGCACCTGGGTGATTGGCGGCGCGGCGATCCTGGCTATCCTGCTGTCCTGCGTCGGCAAGCTGGCGGCGGCGATCCAGGCGGTGCCGGTGCCGGTGATGGGCGGCGTGTCGCTGTTGTTGTACGGGGTGATTGGCGCTTCGGGCATCCGCGTGCTGATCGAGTCCAAGGTGGATTACAACAAGGCGCAGAACCTGATCCTGACCTCGGTGATCCTGATCATCGGCGTGAGCGGCGCCAAGGTGCATATCGGTGCGGCAGAGCTGAAGGGCATGGCGCTGGCGACCATCGTCGGCATCGGCCTCAGCCTGTTGTTCAAGGTCATCAGCCTCTACCGCAAGGAAGAGGAGGTGATCGACGCGGCGGATGAGGCGGTGGAGCCGAAGTAAATAACAGGGCAGCCGATGGCTGTAATGCTTGTCAGTTAGCGTTTTTCTGCGGGTGTTCGTGAAGTTTTCGGTCGATGAATATGAGATGTACCATGAGACTAACCCACCTCGACCGAGCAAGGGGCCGTAGGCGCGGCCCCTTGCAACCCGCGCCCTTGCCCAATCAGACGGTTGGCTTCGCCAACGTTACTCGGCCCATCCCTGGGCCTCGCCCCTTCGGGGCCGCTGCAAGCAGCGTTCAAATCTGTTCCTGACAGATTTGTCCCTCCGTCCCGTCGCATCACGGCCGGCTACGACAGGCGTCCCTGCCTGTCTCGCCTGAAACCGCCGTCCATGGCGGTTTCGCCTATGCGCCGCTCCTGCGTTCGGCGTCTTCAAGGGCGCCCAACACCCTGCTCATCTCACTATTTTCACTGTCTTCCATAACGCAATATCAAACTGAGGGGACAGGTTGCCCGGTGGCGGCAGATTCGGGTGTTGACCTTGGCGCGCATCGCCGGCTGCCGAGCAAGACGGCGTTGTCAGGGGCAACCGGCCAGGGAAGGCCGGTTGAGGCGAGACTAACAGGGACGTTTGTCGTAGCCGACCCGCCCGACAACGCGGGTGCAGCGAGGGTATTCGCGCAGCGGACAGACGGTGTTAAGCGAGGGCGCGGGTGGAGGGGCCGCGCCTTCGGCCCCTCCAATTGCCGTTCATTGCGGCAGCAGAGAAATACAGGGTCCTTACGGCAATTCTTCCTGCACGGAGCGAACAGAGATTGGATAAAAAAATGCCAGTCAGGCTTAACTGACCGGCATTACAGCCGATGGCTGCCCTGTTTAATGCGGGATGCGCAGGTATCAGCTGCGGATTTTGCGGTATACGAACAGCACCACGATAGCGCCGATAACCGCCACCACGAAGCTGCCGAAGTTGAAGCCGTCAACTTTGCCGTAGCCGAAGAAGGTGCTGATATAGCCACCCACTACTGCGCCGACGATCCCCAATACGATGGTCAGGATAAAGCCGCCGCCGTCTTTGCCAGGCATAATCCACTTGGCCAAAATACCGGCGATCAGGCCGAAGATAATCCAGGAAATAATCCCCATTTACTGCTCCTTTCTAGGCTACTGAGTATTGGTTATTGCTGAGCGGCCGGCTGCGCGTTGTTGGTGTTCGCGCTGTCGGCGTCATTCTTCAATTCTTCCGCTTTGTTTTCTGCGCTGTTCTTGATGGCTTCGGTTTTCGCCTTGGCCTGTTCGGTCAGATCGTTAGCGCCGTTGATCGCGTCATTCTTGATGGCCTTGGCCTGATCGACCAACTGCTGGCTCTGCTTGCCGGCGTCGTCTTTGATCGCGGCGGCCTTGGCCTTGGCGTCATTGGTGATGGCGTCCGCCTGCTTGGCCGCGTCATCCTTAATGGCTGACGCCTTGTCTTTCAGCTGGTCCGCCTGAGTGGCGGCCTCTTTTTTGATTTCTTCGGCGGTCGCTTTCGCTTTATCCGTCAGATCGTCCGCTTTTTTCTGCGCTGCGTCCTTCATCTGCTCCGCGCTGTCTTTGGCCTTATCCAGGTTGGCGTCAACCTTGGAAGAGTCATCACAGCCGGCAACCAACAACCCAATAACTGAGGCTAAAAGCACTTTATTCCATACTTTCATCGTCTATATCCTTGAAGAAACCATTGGTGATGGTGATTATATTTCGCCACCCTATACTAGGACAGGTTTGAGTTAAATTACAAATTTCACCTGCCAGGGCAGAGGGTTAGTTGTGCGCCTTCGCCGTTATTTTCAGCAGCGGGCCAGCGGAGATCGCTCACTATTGCGGCATAAAATCCAGCCGGTTCAACAGCGCCCATTTTCTGTGTTAGACTGGCCGCGTTTTCCTGCCAGTTTTGGTTGAGGTGCTTTTCTGAATACGCCGGCACAGCTTTCACTGCCACTTTATCTTCCCGATGATGAAACTTTCGCCAGTTTTTATCCGGGCGAGAACCCATCCCTGTTAGCCGCGATCCAGTCTGCCGTTCGTCAGGAACATGGCAGCTATATCTATTTTTGGTCACGTGAGGGCGGCGGGCGCAGCCATCTGCTGCACGCGGCCTGCGCCGAGCTTTCGCAACGGGGTGAAGCGGTGGGTTACGTGCCGCTGGACAAGCGCGCCTACTTCGTGCCTGAAGTGTTGGACGGCATGGAGCAGCTGGCGCTGGTGTGCATCGACAATATCGAGTGCATCGCCGGCGACGAAGAGTGGGAAATGGCGATCTTCAACCTCTACAACCGCATTCTGGAAACCGGCCGCACGCGGCTGTTCATTACCGGCGATCGTCCGCCGCGCCAGCTGAATTTGCGCCTGCCGGACCTGGCTTCGCGCCTGGATTGGGGGCAGATCTACAAGCTGCAGCCGCTGTCGGATGAAGAGAAACTGCTGGCGCTGCAGCTGCGCGGCAAGCTGCGCGGGTTTGAACTGCCGGAGGACGTGGGCCGCTTCCTGCTGAAACGGCTGGATCGCGAGATGCGCACGCTGTTCATGACGCTGGATCAGCTCGATCGCGCGTCGATCACCGCCCAACGCAAGCTGACCATCCCGTTTGTCAAAGAGATCCTGGGGCTGTAGCCTTTTATCTTGAAATATCGGGCACGATAACCACCGCGCCCAGGGTCGGCATTACAGAATTTCCAGCACCTGCTCCGGCGGCCGGCCGATGCGCGCCTTGCCGCCTTTCACCACGATTGGGCGTTCGATCAGCTTCGGGTGCTCCACCAGGGCGGCGAGCAACTGTTCTTCGCTCAGGCTCTCATCCGCCAGCTTCAATTCCTTGTACAAATCTTCTTTCTTGCGCATCAGATCGCGCGCGGAACCAAAGCCCAGCTCTTTCAGCAGCGTTTTCAATTGGCTGGCCGAGGGCGGCGTGTCCAGGTACAGCACCACCTTGGGGGCGACGCCGTGCTGTTCCAGCAGCGCCAGCGTTTCACGGCTCTTGGAGCAGCGCGGGTTATGGTAAATAGTGACGTTTTTCATGGCGTTCATTCCTTGTTAAATCAGCTGCGCTGGTACTGGCGGAAGCGCTGTTGCAGCTGGCGCAGCTGGTCGATGCGCGCATCGTAGCGCGCCTGTTTCAGGCTGCCGAGTTTCTGCAGCGAACTGGCGTTGCTGAGCAGGCCGATGGCCTGATCGAGATTGCCGGTCAGCGCCAGGCTCTCGGCGCGGGCGGAGAGTTCTTCGTCGCGCAGCCCTTGGGCGGCGCTGGCCTGCGCCAGCAGATCCCAGCCGTTCGGGTCGTCCGGGTGGGCGAAGGTATAGCGGTTGAGAATTTTCGACGCCTGGGCCGGCTGGTTGCCTTCAACGTAGGCGTTGGCCAGGTTGAGCTGCAGCACGCTGTTATTGCTTTGGGCGGCGTTGGCGGCCTGCAGGCGGGCAATGGCCTGCGGCGCGCGCTTCTGGCCGAGATCGATATCGGTCATCAGGTCCAGCAGCCAGACGTTTTTCGGATCCTGCGCCAGCAGCGGTTGGATGATATTGCGCGCGTCGTCGTACTTTTTCGCTTCATAAAACAGAATGGCGCGGCCATATTTGGCGGCCGCCTGTTCACGTACGTTACCTTTGCCGTAGGTATTGAGCAGCTCTTCCGTCAGCCCGTAACCTTCTGAGCTGTACATGCCCAGCGAGCGCACCTTGGCCATCAGGTAATCCTGCGATGACTGCACGATATGCTTCGGCATTTGGTTGGCGCGGTTGCGCGCATCGGAAAGGCGGCTGTCCGGCAAGGGGTGGGTCAGCAGCATTTCCGGCGGTTTGGAGGCGTAGCGCGACTGATCCGAGAGCTTCTGCAGGAAATCGGGCATCGCCTCAGGATCGAAACCCGCGCGCTGCAGCACCTGAATACCGATGCGGTCCGCTTCCTGTTCATTCGATTGGGTAAAGCTGATCATGCCCTGCTGGGTGCCGGCCAGGGTACCGCTCAGCGCCGCCATCCCCATGGTCGGGTTAGCCATCGCCAGCAGAATGGAGCCGAGTGCGCCCACCCAGGTGAGGGGCGCGTTGCGCTGCTGGTCTTCCATCGCGCGCGCCAGATGGCGCTGGGTAACGTGCGAAATTTCGTGCGCCAGCACCGAAGCCAGCTGGCTTTCGTTATCGCTGACGCGGAACAGCGCAGAGTGCAGCACTACGTTGCCGCCGAAGAAGGCGAAGGCGTTGATCTCGTCGTTGCGCACCAGGTAGAAGTGGAACGGCGTGCGTACCGAGTAGGCGCTCGCCACCAGCCGGTTGCCCAGTTGGTTGATGTATTGGGTCAGCAGCGGATCGTTGATTAAAGGGGCGCTGGCGCGCAGCTGGCGCACATAGAAGTCGCCCATCGCCAGCTCCTGACCGATGCTCAGCGTGCCGCCGGCCGAAGTGCCGATATCCGGCAGCTGATCCTGGCTTTCCGCCAGCGCCGGGGCCAGTGCGGTGGCGTTAAGCGTGCCGAGCAACAGTAGCGCTATCGCTGTTTTGGTCAACCGGATGGTCATAGTCAGGCGTTTCCCTTAAATAGTCATCTCTTAAGACGTCAGCATCAGACAAGAGTTCTTCTTTTGCGCCGGGCTCAGTGGTGCAAACCGCGCGAAAGTGCGTTGGCTCACACAATTGCCCGCACCGCGGCGCGCTGGCAACAGATCACATCATAGTCAGCCGCAGGCCGCAATGAAACTTCCTCCAGGGGAGAATCGGGCAAAAATGTTTTATTTTTCATTTCTGAATCCCTCCTGTTTGTTGTGTTAAAATAACACGGACAAAGTTTGTCTTCGTTTTATTGACAACGTAAACGGAGACTAATATAGTCTGTGTTATTGAAGACAACATGACACCCAAAACTGACTATGGCGTTTATCACAACCAGCGTTGAATATGGCATCCACTGTTTGCTTTGGCTGGTCGGCGACAACCCGCGCGCCCTCAGCAGCCGCGAACTGGCAGAGCTGCAGGGCATCTCGCCGAGCTTCCTGGCCAAGATCTTTCCCAAGCTGGAAAAGGCCGGGATAGTCACCGCCAGCGAAGGGGTGCGCGGCGGTTACCGGCTGGCGCGCCCGGCGGATGAGATCAGTTTCCTTGAGGTCATCGACGCCATTGAAGGGCACAAACCGCTGTTCGACTGCCAGGAAGTGCGCGGCCGCTGCGCGGTGTTCGACGATTCGCCGCCCGACTGGGCGATATCGGGCAAGTGTGCGATCCATGCGGTGATGCTGCAGGCGGAGAAGGCGATGCGCGACGCCCTGGCGGCGCAAACCCTGGGGGCCGTCGCTGCGCGCTTCGGCCGCAAAGCGCCGCAGGGCTTCTTCGGCGAGGTCAATATCTGGATGGATGAACGGCTGGCGGAACGCACCACCCGCAGCGGCAAGCCGGCGCGCGCCAAGAGCTAATCGCGCCGCGGTAATTCCTCTTATTTCGTATTTTCCCGCCTCTCCGGAATGGGCGGGGGTTCCTCTGCGCCTGGTCAACGGGCGGCGGAGCGGGATCGTTCGTCCGGAAACTGTCACGGGCCGCCCGATGGCCCGATTAATCTGGTATTAAGGAGTTATCCAATGACGCAGAAAATCGTGATCGCCGGTTCTGGTTTCGCCGGTTTTTGGGCCGCAGTATCCGCCATGCGCGCTATCTCTCTCGCCGGCAAAACCGGGGAGATCGAAGTGATCATGGTGTCGCCGACGCCGAACGTCACCATTCGCCCGCGTTTGTATGAGGCGGTGCTGGACAACATGAATCCGGACATTTCATCCCAGCTCGCCGCCGTCGGCGTGCAGCACCTGGCCGGTTTGGTTGAGCGGATAGACACCGAAAAGAGCACCCTGACGGTGGCGCAGGCGGGCGGCAAAAGCGTGACTTTGGCTTACGATCGCTTTGTGCTGGCGACCGGCAGCCAGCTGTTCGTGCCTGCGGTGCCCGGCTTTGCCGAATACGGTTTCAACGTCGATACGCTGGAAAGCGCGCAGCGGCTGGACGCCCATCTGAAGGCGCTGGCCGATAAGCCGCACAGCGCGGCGCGCAACACCGCCGTGGTGGTTGGCGGCGGCCTGACCGGGCTGGAAAGCGCCACTGAAATGCCCGACCGCCTGCGCGCCGCGCTGGGTGCAGAGGCCGATGTGCGGGTGGTGATTGTCGATACGGCGGCGGAAGTGGGCGCCGGGATGGGGGCTGAACCCGCGGTGGTGATCCGCCAGGCGCTGGAAGAATGCGGCGTTGAGTCGCGGGCCGGGCTGCGCGTTGCCGCCATCGACGCCGACGGCGTTACGCTGTCGAACGGCGAACGCATCGCCGCCAACACGGTGATCCTGGCGGCAGGCATGCGGGCAAACCCGCTGACGGCGCAGATCCCCGGCGAACGCGACGGTTCCGGGCGCATCATCGGCGACGCGTTCCTGCGCGCCCCGGCGGTGACTGGGGTGTTCGTCACCGGGGATACGGTGAAGGCGGCGACCGACGACGCGGGCAACCATAACGTCATGTCCTGCCAGCACGCGATGAGCCTGGGGCGCGTTGCCGGCCACAATGCCGCGGCGGAGCTGGTGGGCCTGCCGGTGCACCCTTACAGCCAGCCGAAGTATGTGACCTGTCTGGATCTCGGCCCCTGGGGCGCGCTCTATACCGAAGGGTGGCAACGTCAGGTGCGCTTCACGCGGCAGGAAGGCAAAAAGATCAAACAGGAAATCAACACCCAGTGGATCTATCCGCCGGCGGCGGATCGCGATGCCTTGTTCGCCATCGCCAATCCGGATTTCGTGATTGTGCCTTAAGCGATAAAACGGGAGCGCAGAAGCTCCCGTTGTCATTTCCCCAGCGGCAAAAAGGAGCGCTCCGGCACCACGGTTTTCATTACCAGCGTGGAGCTGAGGCGCTGAACGCCGGGCAGGGCGGAAAGCTTCTCGTCATACAGCTGCTGGAAAGCGGGCAGATCGCGCGCGATGACGTGCAGCAGATAATCGGGATCGCCGAACAGCCTTTGCGCCTGCACCACCTGGGGAATATCCACCATGGCGTCTTCAAAGGCGGCCACGGCGTGGCGATCGCCTTCCCGCATGGTGACGAAAACCAGCGCGGAAAAATTAAAGCCCAGGCTGCCGGGATCCAGCTGAGCGCGGTAGCCCCTGATCACGCCCGACCCCTCCAGTGCGCGCACCCGGCGATGGCAGGGTGAAACGCTGAGCCCTATCCGTTCGGCCAGCTCCGTCACCGACAGGCGCCCATCGGCCTGCAGTTCAGCAAGAATTTTGCGATCTATCCTGTCCATTTAGAATAATTTCCCCAAATTGGCGACGTTACGGCAAGTAATTGGCAACACATTTTAACGTCGCACAGATATTCTTTCCAATAATTAAGCGGCGCGCTTTTGACGCGGCCCCAATGAGGAAAGTCGAATGAAAAAACCAATGACGCCGCGGCGTTGGCAGGGGAGCGAGCAGCCATGACGCCGGCTATTTTCGCCGCGTTTTGGGCGGTATCGATCTTGTTTATCATTACGCCCGGCGTGGACTGGGCCTACGTGATCTCTGCGGGCATTCGCGGCCGGGTGGTGGTACCCGCCGTGGCGGGGCTGCTGTTCGGGCACCTGCTGGCGATCGCGATCGTGGCCGCAGGCGTAGGCGCGCTGGTTGCCGGCAGCCCGCTGACCCTCACCGTGCTCACCGTCGTCGGCGCGGCTTATCTGCTGTGGATCGGCGCCAACATGCTGCGGCATCCGCCGGTGCCGGACGCCGGCGAGCGGCAGAGCTCCGGCTCCTGGATGCGCTGGGCCGGCAAGGGCGTTTGCGTCAGCGGCATGAACCCCAAGGTGTTTCTGCTGTTTTTGGCCTTATTGCCGCAGTTTACCGATCCCCACGCCGCATGGCCGATCCCGCTGCAGATCCTGGCGCTGGGGTTGTTGCATCTGGTCAGCTGCGGGCTGGTTTATTTGCTGGTGGGCTACGGCTCGCAATCGGTGTTGCAGACGCGGCCGCAGGCCGCTCGCCGGGTCAGCCGCCTTTCCGGCGCGGCGATGGTGATCATCGCGATTGGCCTGCTCGCCGGGCAGGCGCTTAAATAAGCGGCGATAGGGTGAGCTCATTCGGTTTGGCTGCGGCGGTAAATGTCCGGCCGGGCTATCTGCCAGACAAAGTCCTCGCGATTCAACGCGGTGTATCCCACCTTTTCATACAGCCAGGGGGCGGTAGAGGTGACCAGCATGATTCTGCGCAGCCGCGCCATCAGCGGATGCGCCTGGCAGCACTCCGCCAGCCACAGCCCCAGCCCGTTCCCTTGATGTTCCTCCAGCACGTAGACATCGCACAGGTAGCCGAAGGTGGCGTAGTCCGTCACCAGGCGGGCAAAGCCAATCTGCCGTTCGCCGTCGAACAGGCCAAAACACAGGCTGTTGGCGATGGAGAGCCGCACGGTGTCTTTATCGATGCCTTCGGCCCAGGAGGAGCGGGTGAGGTAGGCATGTATGGCGTCAATATCGAGACGTGCAACATCGGTGCTGATCAGGTAATCGGCCTGGCGCCAGTGCATGGGGAGAGATGTCATCATTTTTGCCTTGTCGGTGAGGGTGGGTGATAAGGGCGGCTATTCCTGCGTTAGGTTCTGCACTGCAGCCAATCTGTTGACTTTCTTCTTCATCGGTTATTAGTGTGAGATAAACTCATCGTTACAGGATAATCCGATGCTTTCAGTTGTTCCGTCAATCGATCCCGCTATCGCCGCACTGGCCCCCGGATTCCGGGCGTTGAGCATCACGGTCGAGGCCGCACCGATCGTGGATCCCGGCGTTGCCGCCGCAGCGCTGGCGCGCGCCTGCCGCGCCGTCAGCGGCGAGGATGCGCCCTGGGCCGAGGCGCATCTGGCGGCCTGGGCCGAGGCGTTCAAAAGCTTTGGCGCCAAGCCCAAGCGCACGCCCTGTTCCGCCGAAGCCCTGCGCAAACGCGTACTGCGCGACGGCGATATGCCCAGCATCGATCCGGTGGTCGATCTGTACAACGCGGTCAGCATTCGCTATGCGGTGCCGGTCGGCGGCGAAAATATCGCGGCTTACGTGGGTGAACCCAGATTGCTGATCGCCGAAGGGACAGAGTTGTTCGACACGGTGAAAGAGGGGGAGACAGCCCACGAATCGCCGGAGCCGGGCGAGGTGATCTGGCGCGATGATCTGGGGGTGACCTGCCGCCGCTGGAACTGGCGGCAGGGCGTCCGAACCCGGCTGAGCGCCGAAGCGAGCCGGATGTGGTTTATTCTGGAGAGCCTGCCGGCCATGCCGCTGGACGCGTTGCATGCGGCGGGCGACGAGTTGATTGACGGCCTGCGGCTGATGATGCCCGGCGCCGCCATCGACAAAAAACTGATTGGTTTCGACCTCGCCGAGGGGAAATAACCCAAACGCCGGCGCTGATATTCAGCGGCGTCGGCTTTTCCATCCCACCCGGTATTTCCCTCGGCCGCACACGCAAATCGACGGCTTTCTCTCCCCGGCACCCGCGCTGACAATGCTGGATGGCAAATGGCCGGCATGGTACAAGAATGGGTTTGAACACCTATTGTTAAAGGGTGTCGTTAGCCATTAAACATTCCCCCTCACAGGAACCGCCATGCCCGCCAGTCAAACCTCTAGGAGCACGCTCTGATGCTGGAGTTGTTATTACAGTGGTACCGCCGCCGCTTCACCGATCCGCAGGCTATCGCACTGCTGGTTATCCTGCTGGCCGGATTCCTCATTCTTTATTTCCTGCACGGCATTCTGACCCCGCTGCTGGTGGCCATCGTGCTGGCCTACCTGCTGGAGTGGCCGACCGCGCGCCTGCAGCGCATCGGCTGTTCGCGCAATTGGGCGGCGAGCATGGTGATGATCATGTTCGCCGGCATCGCCATGCTGCTGGTGTTCGTGGTGGCGCCGACCGCCTGGCAACAGGGCATCAACCTGATGACCGATCTGCCGGGGATGCTCAATCAGTTCTACAACTACGCCGCAACGCTGCCGAAGCGCTACCCGGCGCTGGTGGACGCCGGCATCATCGACATGATGGCCGAGAACCTGCGCGGCAAGCTGTCCGGCATGGGCGAGTCGGTGGTGAAGTTCTCGCTGGCTTCGCTGGTGGGGCTGCTGACGCTGGCTATCTACCTGATCCTGGTGCCGATGATGATGTTCTTCCTGCTGAAGGACAAAGAGCAGATGCTCAACGCGGTGCGCCGCGTGCTGCCGCGCAATCGCGGGCTGGCGGGGCAGGTGTGGCAGGAAATGAACCAGCAGATCACCAACTACATTCGCGGCAAGGTGCTGGAAATGGTGATCGTCGGGGTGGCGACCTATCTGGTGTTCGCGGTGCTGGATATGCGTTATTCGCTGCTGTTGGCGGTGCTGGTCGGTTTCTCGGTCCTGATCCCCTATATCGGCGCGGTGCTGGTCACCATTCCGGTGGTGGTGGTCGCGATGTTCCAGTGGGGCGTCGGCGCCGATTTCTGGACGCTGATCGTCGCCTATCTGGTGGTGCAGGGGCTGGACGGCAACCTGCTGGTGCCGATCCTGTTCTCGGAAGCGGTCAACCTGCATCCGCTGGTGATTATTTTATCGGTGATTATTTTCGGTGGGCTGTGGGGCTTTTGGGGGGTGTTTTTCGCCATACCGCTGGCGACGCTGGTGAAGGCGGTGATCCACGCCTGGCCGAACGAACCCTGGGTAGCAGCGGAAGATAGCTGACGGCGGAAGAAAACGAAGCGCAGCGTCCGCTGCGCTTCGTGAGGATCACTGCTGCAGGTAGCTCAGAACGATGTCGTGATGATTGGTGGTCTTGAAATCATCGAACACTTTCTCAACTTTGCCTTTGCCGTCGATCAGGAAGCTGATGCGGTGAATGCCGTCGTAGGTTTTGCCCATAAAGGTTTTTTCACCCCACACGCCAAACTGCTGCGCCACCTGATGATCTTCGTCAGACAGCAGCGTGAAGTTGAGCAACTCTTTCTCGGCAAAACGCGACAGTTTCTCCGGTTTATCGGTGCTGATGCCCAGCACTTCAACGCCGGCCTTTTTCAATTCGTCCATGTTATCCCGCAGGCCGCAGGCTTGCACGGTGCAGCCCGGCGTCATCGCCTTCGGGTAAAAATAAACCAACACTCGCTGTCCCTGGAAGTCGGCCAAATTAATTTCCTCACCGTCTTGGTCAGGCAAACTAAATTTCGGCGCTGTGTCACCGGCTTTCAATGGGCTCATCACTACTCTCCATCTTTATCATCATGCTGTGGATAGTTCACAACGCTAATACTGCCTTGCGCGTTCAATTCTGTACATAGGCGATGAAAGGCTTGCTCAATATTTGATGCGTCCCGATCGCCGGAGCTGTGCGCGGTGATCTGGATATACAGCTGCGGCGGCAGGGCGCCGCTCGCCGGCTGAGTGCGCGACACCAGCTCGGCGATGTTCATCTGGCTGGAGTCGAACAGGTCGGTGAAGCGTTCGATGATGTGCGGCGAGTCTTTCACCTCGACCTGCACCCACACGGTGGCGGGCATGGGCGGCCGCTCATGCGAGTTCGTGCGTTTCATCACAATCAGCAGCTCCAGCTCCGCGCCTTTCTGCGGCAGGGTGGACTCGATCAGGGTGATGGCGTTCCAGCTGCCGGAAAGCAGCATGATGAAGGTGAACTCTTCTCCCAGCATGGCCAGACGGCTATCTTCGATATTGCATCCGCAACTGCTGACGTGGCGGGTGATGGTATTGACTATACCGGGGCGATCGGCGCCGAGCGCGGTAATCACGAGATAGTGTTCATCTGGCTTAGGCAAAATGGAGCTTCCTGTCGTGCTCAATGGGGTTACCATGGTAAACATAAAAAAAACCGCCTGCCAAGCGCTTACAACACCGTTGTTCGCTTGCTTTTGGATAGGCAGCAAAAGTACCATGAGTGACTTGTTTGTGGAGGGGACGGCCAATGTTTACGGGAAGTATTGTTGCACTGGTTACGCCGATGGACGACAAAGGTGCTGTCGATCGCGCGAGCCTAAAAAAACTGATTGATTATCATGTCGCCAGTGGCACTGCGGCTATCGTTTCCGTAGGGACTACCGGCGAGTCCGCAACGCTTGCCCATGACGAGCACGTTGACGTGGTATTGCAGACGCTGGAGCTGGCCGACGGCCGCATTCCGGTGATCGCCGGTACCGGCGCCAACGCCACCGCTGAAGCCATTTCGCTCACCAGTCGCTTTGCCGATACCGGCGTAGTGGGTTGCCTGACGGTAACGCCATACTACAATAAGCCGACCCAGGAAGGGCTGTATCAGCACTTCAAGGCGATCGCCGAAAGCACCGAACTGCCGCAGATTCTGTACAACGTGCCTTCGCGCACCGGCTGCGACATGCTGCCGCCGACCATCGCGCGGCTGGCGAAAATCAAGAATATTGTCGCCGTTAAAGAAGCGACAGGGAACTTAAGTCGTGTAAGTCAGATCCAAGTGCTGGTTGACGATGAAGATTTCATCCTGCTGAGCGGCGACGACGCCAGCGGCCTGGACTTCATGCAACTGGGCGGCAAAGGGGTTATTTCCGTAACGGCCAACGTGGCCGCGCGCGAAATGGCGCAGCTTTGCGCGCTGGCGTCGCAGGGCAACTTCGCCGAGGCACGCCGCTTAAATCAGCGCTTGATGCCGTTGCATCAGGATTTATTTGTAGAAGCAAACCCGATTCCGGTGAAGTGGGCCTGTAAGGCATTGGGATTGATGGCAACCGATACGCTGCGTCTGCCGATGACGCCGTTGACCGACGCTGCGCGTCCGGTCGTGGAACGCGCGCTGAAAAGCGCCGGTTTGCTGTAACTCTAAGGGAAATTTGATGGCTTATTCATTGCAAAAGTCGAGAGTAGCAAAAGTCGTTGGCATCTCGTTGGTTATGATGCTGGCGGCCTGTAGCAGCGATCAGCGCTACAAGCGCCAGGTCAGCGGCGACGAAGCGTACCTCGACGCCTCACCGCTCAAGGGGCTGAACGCGCCGGCCGGCATGATCCTGCCGGTACAGAGCGGTAACTATGACGTGCCTGCCACCGCGCAGAAAGGCAGCGTCGGCAAGCAGCTCGACATTCGTCCGCCGGTGCAGCCTCTGGCGTTGTTGAGCGGCTCGCGCGGGCAATACGCCGGCGACAGCGGCACGCTGCTGCTGGAAAACAGCCCGCAGAACCAGAACCTGTGGTCGCGCGTGGTCAGCATGCTGCAGGCGAAGAACATCGCCATCGCCTCACGCCAGGACGCCGGTCAGACCCTGACCACCGACTGGGTGAAGTGGAACCGCCTGGACGAAGACAACCAGTACGAAGGCCGTTACCAGGTCAGCGTGCAGCAGCAGGGTTACCAGCAGGCGCTGGTAGTGAAAACGCTCGGCCTGCAGCAGCAGGGCAAAACCGATGCGATCACCGACCCGTCTGAGATTCAACGCTACAACGGCATGATGATGAACACCATCATCGAAGGCCTGGATAAGCAGGACAACCTGGCGAGCAGCCAGACGGCGAGCCGCTTCGGCGCGCTGGACGTGCAGAGCGGCGCCGATGATACCGGCCTGCCGATGCTGGTGGTGCGCGGCCCTTACACCGTGGTGTGGGATCGCCTGCCGGCGGCGTTGGAGAAACTGGGGATGAAAGTGGGGGACCGCAGCCGTCCGCAGGGCACCGTCGCCGTTACCTATAAAGCGCCGAGCAGCAGCGATTGGGACGCCCTGGGCGTTAAAGATCCTGAGCTGACCGAAGGGGATTACAAGCTGCAGGTCGGTGACTTGAACAACCGCACCAGCCTGCAATTTATCGATCCTAAGGGCAAGCCGCTGGCCCAGTCGAAAAACGACGCGCTGGTGGCGGCATTCCAGTCCGCGTTCAGTAAAACCAGCGTTAAATAACGAAAAAGGGGCCGCGGCCCCTTTTTGTTTTGCCAGTACGGTATCGTTTGCGTCGCAGGTTTGGCACAATATACCCATCATTCTTGAAGCTACAGCTGTGTTGGCTGCGTGCACTCACCCCAGTCACTTACTTGAGTAAGCTCCCGGGGATTCCTGCCCTTGCCGCCTTGCTGTAACTCCAATTATTTTGGGTATATCACACCTGTGTGTTGAAGCGTTTTTAAAACAATTCTTTATTGGAGTATGTAAGATGCAAAAGTTAGCTGAGTTGTATCGCGGAAAGGCAAAAACCGTCTACACCACCGAAAACCCCGATCTGCTGGTGTTGGAGTTCCGCAACGATACGTCAGCACTGGATGGTCAGCGCATTGAGCAGTTCGATCGCAAAGGCATGGTGAACAACAAGTTCAACCATTTCATCATGAGCAAACTGGAAGAAGCCGGCATCCCGACCCAGATGGAGCGCCTGCTGTCCGACAACGAAGTGCTGGTGAAGAAGCTGGACATGGTGCCGGTCGAATGCGTGATCCGCAACCGCGCCGCCGGTTCGTTGGTGAAGCGTCTGGGCATTGAAGAAGGCCTGGTGCTGAACCCGCCGCTGTTTGACCTGTTCCTGAAAAACGACGCGATGCACGATCCTATGGTCAACGAATCCTACTGCGAAACCTTCGGTTGGGTGAGCAAAGCGCATCTGGCGCGCATGCGTGAGCTGAGCTACCAGGCTAACGACGTGTTGACCAAGCTGTTCGATGATGCGGGCCTGATCCTGGTGGACTTCAAGCTGGAGTTCGGCCTGTTCAACGGTGAAGTGGTGCTGGGCGATGAGTTTTCGCCGGACGGCAGCCGCCTGTGGGACAAAAACACCCTGGACAAGATGGACAAAGACCGTTTCCGCCAAAGCCTGGGCGGCCTGATCGAAGCCTATGAAGAAGTGGCGCGCCGCATCGGCGTGCAGCTGGACTAAGCCTCCCGCCGCCATACGGAGCTGTCCGTTCGGGCCGCTCCGTCATCATCCCCCTCGCATTTCCAGAAAAATTCTACATTCCCCGTGCCGCTGACCATTTATAATGGCAATCAGTGGGCGAGTTTCCTACGATTACTAAAAACCTAATCTGGAGTTTACTTATGCGTTGGCAAGGGCGTCGGGAAAGTGACAATGTTGAGGATCGTCGCGGGCAGTCTTCAGGTCTGGGTGGCGGCGGCGGTTTCCGTCCGCCGATTGGCGGCAAGGGCGGCATCGTCCTTGTGGTGGTGGTGCTGGTGGCCGGCTATTACGGCATCGATCTGTCGCCGTTGTTGAGCGGCGGTGACGTCACCGGCCAGAGCCAGCAGCAGAGCGCCAATATCAGTCCGAAGGACGATGAGCTGGCCAAGTTTACTTCGGTGGTGCTGGCGTCAACCGAAGATAACTGGAAAGAAGTGTTCCAGCGCATGGGCAAAACCTATCAACCGCCCAAGCTGGTGATGTACCGCGGCGTAACGCGCACCAACTGCGGCACCGGCCAGGCGGCGATGGGGCCGTTCTACTGCCCGGGAGACAAAACGGTGTATATCGATTTGTCCTTCTACGAAGACATGAAAACCAAACTCGGCGCCGGCGGCGATTTTGCCCAGGCTTACGTCGTCGCGCACGAAGTGGGCCACCATGTGCAGAACCTGTTGGGCATCGAGCCGAAAGTGCGTCAGATGCAGCAGGGCGCCAGCCAGGCGGAAGTTAACCGCCTGTCGGTGAAGATGGAACTGCAGGCGGACTGCTTCGCCGGCGTGTGGGGCAAATACGCCGAGAAACAGCAGATGCTGGAAGAAGGGGATTTGCAGGCGGCGCTGAATGCCGCACAGGCGATCGGCGACGACCGTTTGCAACAGCAGGGGCAAGGGCGCGTGGTGCCGGACAGCTTTACTCACGGCACCTCGCAACAGCGCTATACCTGGTTCAAACAGGGCTTTGACAGCGGCGACCCCAATACCTGCAACACCTTCGCATCCCGTTAATACACCCCATGCCGGAGCCTGACTCCGGCATTTTTTTCAGGTCTGGATTCTGATGTTACAGACAATGCAACACCCTATGCAGCAGCAGGGCATCAGGCGGCTGCTGGTGCTCAGCGGTGAACCTGAATGGTGCCGACAGCAGGCGCAACGACTGGCCGCAACGCTGCCGGGCGATTGGCCGTGGGTCGGCGACAACCCGCCCGCCGGGGTGGCGGCGATGGCGAGCGGCGCGGTGCGCCAGCTGTTGGGGCAGGAGCGGCTGCATGCGGTGTTCGACGCCACGCAGGGGCTTGACGTAGAGGCGCTGGCGGCGCTGGCGGGCACCCTGCGCGCCGGCAGTTGGCTGCTGCTGCTGGCCCCGCCCTGGCGGCAGTGGCACCAATTGCCGGACGGCGACAGCCTGCGCTGGAGCGATTGCCCGCAACCTGTCACCACACCGCACTTTATCCGGCATTTGCAGCGCCATTTGGCCGCCGACGACGAGGTCACGCTGTGGCGGCAAGGCGAGGCGCTGTCGCTCGCACCGCTGCCGGCGCGTGCGCCCTGGCGCCAGCCCGATGGGCGGCCTTCCGCCGAGCAGCAGGCGCTGTTGAGCCAATTGTTGAATGCGGCCTCTGGCATCTGGGTGCTGACCGCCGCGCGCGGCCGCGGTAAGTCAACGCTGGCGGGCATGCTGGTGGCGAATTCGCCGCTCACCTGCTGGGTAACCGGTCCGAGCCGGGCGGCCACCGACGTCGCCACTGAATGGGCGCAGGGGCGCGCGCAATTTTGGGCGCCCGATGCGCTGTTGGCGCACTGCCGCGAACAGAGCGTCAGCCAGGTGGGGTGGCTGCTGGTGGATGAAGCGGCCGCCATTCCCGGCCCGCTGTTGCAGCAGCTGGTCAGTTATTTCCCGCGGGTGCTGCTGACCACCACGGTGCAGGGTTACGAAGGCACCGGGCGCGGTTTCTTGCTGAAGTTCTGCGCCGGGCTGCCGTCGTTCCAGCCGCTGAGCCTGCAGCAGCCGATGCGCTGGGCGCAGGGCGATCCGTTGGAACGTGTGTTAGACCATGCGCTGCTGTTCAATGAGCTGCCGGAATGGCGGGCGGCCGCGCAGCAGATTGGCTTCAGCCGGGCGGAACAGCGGGAGCTGTGCGCGGAGCCGCAGCGGCTGGCGCGTTTTTATGCCTTGTTGAGCAGCGCGCATTACCGCACCTCACCGCTGGACCTGCGGCGGTTGATGGATGCGCCCGGCATGCACTTTGCCCTGGCGCAGGCGGATCACGAGGTGGTCGGCGCGCTGTGGCTGGCGGACGAGGGCGGCCTGAGCGCCGAACTGGCGCATGAAGTTTGGGCCGGGCGGCGGCGGCCGCGCGGCAACCTGGTGGCGCAGTCGCTGGCGGCGCACGGCGGCCAGTGGTGGGCGCCGACGCTGCGTTCGCGGCGCATAACGCGCATTGCGGTATTGCCGGCGCTGCGGAGGCAGGGCATTGCCCGCCGCCTGATCGACGAACAGCGTCAACAGACGCAGGGGCTGGATTTTCTTTCGGTCAGTTTTGGCTATACCGAATCGCTGTGGCGCTTCTGGCAGTCTTGCGGTTTTGAGCTGGCGCGCATTGGCAGCAAGCCGGAGGCCAGCAGCGGCTGCTATACCGCCATGGCCATTCTGCCGCTGAGCGAGCAGGGGGAGGCGCTGCGGCATGCGGCGCACAAGCATCTGGCGCGCGACTGGCGCTGGCTGCGGCAGCGCATCGATCTGCCGCTGGAGATCCCCGGCGACGACGGCGATCCGCAGTTGGCGGAGGAGGACTGGCGCGAACTGGCCGGTTTCGCCTTCGCCCATCGCCCGCTGGAGGCCAGCCTGGGGGCGCTGCAGCGGCTGCTGCTGGCCAGCGTTCTGCCGTTGCCGGCGCTGCGGATGCATCTGCAGCGGCAACTGCCGGCGGCCGCGTGTGCGGCGCAGTTCAGCCTCAGCGGCCAAAAGGCCCTGTTGCGCCACTGGCGGCACGAAGCGGCGCAGGCGTTGGAACAGTTTGATGAGCAACATTGCCGCTATTGGCGCAACTGGGCGCAATCGTTGCAATAAATTGAAGAAGTTGCTCAATAAAACCCGATTTTCCTGATTTCTCAGCGGCGTATAGTGGGCGGCAGTGGCCCGGGGCGCAGTGTGCCGGGCGGAATTTCTGATAATCCGAGGAGTCATCGATGAAACATGAGCATTTCGTTGTACAAAGCCCGGCCACGCCGGCTGCGCAGCTGATCCTGCTGTTTCACGGTGTGGGCGACAACCCGGTGGCGATGGGGGAGATCGGCCGCTATTTCGCCAAGGATTTCCCGCAGGCGCTGGTGGTGAGCGTCGGTGGCCCCTCTGCCTTCGGCACCGGCAACGGCCGCCAGTGGTTCTCGGTGCAGGGCGTGACCGAAGAGAATCGGGCGGAACGCATCGCCGAGGTGATGCCGACGTTCATCGAGATTGTGCGTTACTGGCAGCGGCAGAGCGGCGTAGGCTACGCCGGCACCGCGCTGGTCGGTTTCTCGCAGGGATCGATCATGGCGCTGGAGGCGTTGAAGGCGCAACCCGAGCTGGCCGGGCGGGTAGTGGCGTTCAGCGGGCGCTTTGCCAACTTGCCGGAACAGGCGTTGGGCGAAACCGTGGTGCATCTTATCCACGGCGAACAGGATGCGACGATCGCGGTACAGCACGCTCAGGCCGCAGCGGAAAGGTTACGGGCCAACGGCGTTGATGTCACGCTGGACGTGGAGCAAGACGTGGGCCATGCGATTAATCAGGGTATGATGAACAACGCCTTGGAGCGCCTGCATTACTACGTGCCGCAGCGTTACTGGGACGAAGCGATGTTCGGCAAACGCGGCGATCTCATCGCGTTCAAATAAAACTCAGGGCGCCGGAGCGCCCTGATGTCATTTCTTTTTCGGCCAGTCGTCTTCGTCGTCCCACTGGGCGTTGTTATCGCGGTGCGGCGGCAACTCGGGTTTGTCGGCCAGATAGCCTTTGACGTCAACGCGGCGCAGCTCTTTGATGCCGCTGACGATCATACCGACCAGCACCAGCAGGATAATCCACCAGTAATCAGCTAACCATTGCATATTCACTCCTTTCCTTCACTGCGTATAAAACGCGAAAAAATCGATGGCAAATGGCCTTGCAGCCATTCGGCACCGGCAACCTCCCTGTCTCGCCAGGCCGCCAGCAGCAGCGCCGGCGTCAGCCGCTGTTCGAGCTCTTGCGCCAGCGGGCGGTAGCTCAGATGCCAAGGCTCCACCGCCACGCCGTCCCCTTCTTCGGTGAACGGGCGATAAAAGCCGAACTCTGCCATATGCGCCGTCAGCCACAGATTGAGCGCATGGAAATACCCCCCTTGCTCATATTCCCAGGGCTCCAGCTGCAGCTTTTGCCCTGCCGGCAGCAGCGATGGATCGTACACGTCCAGATCGCTGCCCCAGTGGTGGCGGCTGGCGCCCGGCAACGCCGACCAGCGCAGGATGGTTTCGCAACGCTCGGCGGCGGACAGCGGCGCTATGTCGATAGGCTTGCTGTCCTTATCTAATACTGGGCGCTCACCGCAGAATTTTCCATTCCAGATCGCCAATTGCCGATCGAAATCCCGGAAGGTGCTGGCGGGCTGCAGATCGAATCCCGCCGCCTGCGCCGCCTGCTGCATGGCGAGGAAAGCGCTTACCGCGGCGGGCTGCAGCCGGTGGCTGCCGCTCAGCGGCGCCAGATGCTCGGTGGCGCGCCCGGTCAGCATTTCGTCGGTGATCATGCGACCAGTTGCTCCATGATGCGTTGATACATGCGGCTCAGCAGCTGCAGATCCGAGGCGTTCACGCACTCGTTAACCTTATGGATAGTGGCGTTGACCGGCCCCAGCTCCACCACCTGCGCGCCCATCAGGGCAATAAAGCGGCCATCCGAGGTGCCGCCGGTGGTCAGCAGCTGCGGCGTAATTTCGGAGTAATGTTCGACGGCGTTGACGACTGCATCCACCAGCGCGCCGCGCGCGGTGAGGAAAGGCTGGCCGGACAGGCGCCATTCGATGCTGTAGTTCAGCTGGTGGCGTTCCAGCAGCTCTTCCACCCGCTGTTTGATCAGCGCATCGGTCAGCTCGGTGCTGAAGCGGAAGTTGAACTGCACGAACAGCTCGCCCGGGATCACGTTGTTGCTGCCGGTGCCGGCCTGCACGTTGGCTATCTGCATGCTGGTCGGCGGGAAGAATTCGTTGCCGCGATCCCACTCGATCGCCACCAGCTCATTCAGCGCCGGCATGGCGCGGTGCACCGGGTTATCCGCCAGGTGCGGATAGGCGACGTGGCCCTGAACGCCGTGGATATGCAGGTTGGCGGTGACTGAGCCGCGGCGGCCGTTTTTCACTACGTCGCCGACGCGATCGGTGCTGGAAGGCTCGCCGACCAGGCAGTAATCCAGCCGTTCGTTGCGCGCCATCAGCGCTTCCACCACCTTGACGGTGCCGTGGGTGGCGCTGGCCTCTTCGTCGGAGGTGATGAGGAACGCCAGCCGGCCGCGGTGATCGGGGTTGGCGGCGACAAAACGCTCCGCCGCCACCACCATCGCCGCCAGCGAACCTTTCATGTCCGCCGCGCCGCGGCCGTACAGCATGCCGTCGCGGATTGCCGGTTCAAACGGCGGGTTGTCCCAACGCTTTTCGTCGCCGGTCGGCACCACGTCGGTATGGCCGGCAAACGCCAGCGTTTGGCCTTCGCCGCGCCAGGCCCAGAAGTTCTGGGTGTCTTCGAAGTCCATCGCTTCGACGGTAAAGCCGATAGCCTTCAGGCGGTCGATCATCAGCTGCTGGCAACCCTCGTCATGCGGGCTGAGGGAAGGGCGTTTGATCAACTGCTGGGCCAGTTCGATAACCGGGCAAATCATGCTGTGACCTCGGAGACAAATTGCTGATAACCGTCGGCGCTGAAGCCGAGCAGGGCATGGCCCTTGCCGTCGTCCAACAGCGGGCGTTTGATGATGGCCGGCTGGGCCAGCATCAGCGCGATGGCCGCGTCGGCGTTGTCGCAGGCGTTGCGTTGCGCCTCATCCAGCTTGCGCCAGGTGGTGCCGCGGGTGTTCAGCAGCGGCTCCCAGCCCAGGCGCTCGACAAAACCGCGCAGCAGCCGTTCGTCCAGCCCGTCAGCGCGGTAGTCGTGAAATTGATAGGCCACGCCCTGTTCTTCCAGCCAGCGGCGCGCTTTTTTGATGGTGTCACAATTTTTGATGCCGTACATGGTCAACGTCATGGAGTCAAAACCTTCTCTGCAACCAAACACCGGCTCAACGCCAGTGGTAAACCGCCGGAGCGGAAAATGAAAACCGGCATCCAGCATGCCGAAAAACCGCCCTGAGTTCCACCGTCCAATGGTCTGAAAGCCGGGGAAAGCGTGAAAAAGTGCGGTGCGGATCCGCTATGGCGAATTTTTGCTACTCTGTGGTGATACCCGATATCAGCCATATGAGAACAGGATGAATAATTACCCGATAGAGGTTCGCGACAACGTCAGTACAGAAATTGAAGCGCTCATCAGCGAAGGGCTGGATAGCTATAACGACGAGATCACCGGCAACAACGATCGGCTGCCGCTGGCGGTAGTGGTAAGAGATCCGCATAGCGGCGAGGTGTTGGGCGGCATTATCGGCCGCTCATCGCTGGGCCTGCTGTTTCTCGACCTGTTTCATCTGCCCACGGCGCTGCGCGGCTCCGGGGTCGGCAGTGCGTTGCTGCGCAGGTTTGAAGAAGAAGGGCGGCGGCGCGGCTGCGTATCTGCGGTGCTGTACACCATCAGCTTCCAGGCGCCGAAATTCTATGAGAAGCAAGGTTGGGTGCGCTTTGGCGAGGTGCCCTGTCTGCCATCGGGCACCCGGCGGATTTTTATGAGCAAGGCGCTTTAGCTTGCTTTATCGCTCTTACTCTCTGGGTTGGCGTAATTTATAACCTAAGCTTTTTTTCACCATCGGCCACTCATGGTCAATGATCGAGAAAATCACCGTGTCGCGATAGCTGCCATCTGCATTTTTTTGGTGATTTCTCAATACGCCATCTTGCTTGGCGCCGAGTCGGGCGATCGCCGCTCTTGAAATGTGATTGTGCCAGTGAGTACGAAATTCAACGGCAATTACCGCCAGCTCTTCAAAGGCATAACTGAGCAACAGGAGTTTGCACTCTGTATTAGCGGCGGTTTTCTGATGACTTTTTGCATACCAAGTATAGCCGACTTCCACCCGACGGTTTTGCCCATCGGCATTACAAATACGGGTGGTACCGATAATTTTCTGCGTTGCGTTATGCACGATGACGAAGGGTAATGCCCGGCCGGCTGATTGTTCACTCAACGCTTGGCTCACATAGTGATCAACGGTGTGTTCCGTCGGTACGGAAGTAAACCACAGTTCCCACAATCTTCCATCCATAGCCGCCTGCGCCAGCTCCGGTGCGTGTTCTTTACGTAAGGGAATAAGGCTGATGGTTTGGCTTTTTAGTTCAGTTTCAATGAGCCATGATTTTTCTGACATAATTTAGGCCTCCCCGTTTGGTTTTATCCGTATCTGGATCTCAGCGTACGTAGCCGCTGTCTTGCAGGCGTTGCAGGGCGGCGCCGTCGGCGTACACCATGCCGGTGGTCAGGCTGTGGAAGCCGTATTTCTTATAGAATTCAAGCTTGTCCGGCACCGAATAGATAAACACCTTGCCGAGCGGCGCAAGATCCCGCATCACCCGGTCCATCAGCCGCCGGCCCAGCCCCTGGCCCTGAAAACGCGGATCGACAGCCACGTCGGCCAGGTAGGCGACGGAGGTCATGTCGCTGATGGCGTGGGCGGTGGCCATCAGTTCACCGTCAATAAATCCCCAATAGCAAAACTGGCTGTGTTGATACACCCGCTGCATCACCTGCGGGTCGCGCTCACCCAATCCCGCGTCTTCCAGCAGCCGGCACAGCCGCTGCCAGTCGGGAGTGCAGCGGTTGAGGTCAGTCAGAATATCCATGTTTCCCCCTAGCCAATGCGGTCGAGATCGGCGGCGTATTCGCGGATGGCGCGTTGGTAACTGCTGATGTCGCCATGCGACGAGGTTTCCGCCAGCAATAACAGCAAGTCGGCCACCGCCTGTTTGGTTTCGCCCAGGTTGTACAGCGTCATGGCGCGAAACAACGTCAGCTCTTTGGCCTGCGGAAACTCCGTCAACCCGCTATCGAAGGCGCTCAGCGATTGCTGATATTGCCCGAGCGCCCGGTAGGTGCTGCCGAGGCCCAGCCAGGCCTCTTGGCGCTGGGCGGCCGGCAGGTCGCGCGCCAGCGCGGCGAGATAACAGGGGATGGCCTGCTGTTCCAGCCCCTGTACGTCGTACAGGCAGGCCAGTTGGTAGTGCAGCCCGGCGTCTTCCGGCTGCAACAACAGCTGCTGCCGCGCCAGTTCGGTCGCTTCAGGATAACGGCCCAGCCTTTTCAGTTGTTCGATGGTCAGCGTAGCGGACATGGCATAGCCTCAGGTGGGGAATTTTTATACCTTTGGCACGCTACTACGGAAGAATTGAGAGTACAAGGGTATAGAAGAGCCAGCCATTGATAAGATAAATACGAAAATGTGCGCCAACCCCGGTTTCCGCGGGCGGCATCGTTCCCGAACCGCTTCACTTGCTCAAAAAACAGGCGTAGAATCCGCTTCGTCTAATAATTGAGGTTGTAAAGCATTATGGTTGATCGTGAACTAGGGAACTGGAAAGACTTCATTGATGAGATGTTGGGTAACTGACACTGCGTTGAAGCGCGAGGCAAGGTGGGCTTATTGGTTATCATTTGAAGCACCTTGGGAACGGGACTTTCGTTCGAAATAAAGCAGCATCGGTTGCCCGACGCTGCTTTTTTATTGGCCGTTATTCCGCGGCGCTTTCCGCTTTTGCCGCCGGCGCCGTTTTGCCCGGGAAGCGGCGGCGCACCAGCACAAAGAACAGCGGCACGAAGAAGATAGCCAACAGAGTGGCGGAGATCATGCCGCCCATCACGCCGGTGCCGACTGCGTGTTGGCTGCCGGAGCCGGCGCCGCTGCTGATGGCCATCGGCAGCACGCCGAAGATAAACGCCAGCGAGGTCATCAAAATCGGCCGCAGGCGCATACGCGAGGCTTCGAGCGTCGCCGACATCAGCTCCTGCCCTTTGCTGTTCAGCTCGTTGGCGAACTCGACGATCAGGATGGCGTTTTTCGCCGACAGCCCGATGATGGTCAACAGACCCACCTGGAAATAGACGTCATTCTCCAGGCCGCGCATCCAGGTGGCCGCCACGGCGCCAATGACCCCCAGCGGCACCACCAGCATGACCGAGAACGGGATCGACCAGCTCTCATACAGCGCCGCCAGGCACAGGAACACCACCAGCAGCGAAATGGCGTACAGCGCCGGCGCCTGCGAACCGGACAGGCGTTCCTGGTAGGACATCGCGGTCCATTCCAGGCCGAAGCCGGTCGGCAGTTGGCTGACGATTTTCTCCATCTCGGTCATCGCGGTGCCGGTGCTGACGCCTTCGGCCGCTTCGCCGACGATCTCCAGCGCCGAGCTGCCGTTATAGCGCTCCAGCCGCGGCGAACCGTATTCCCAGTGCGAGGTGGCGAAGGCCGAGAACGGCACCATGCCGCCGGCGCTGTTGCGGACATACCATTTGTCGATGTCGCCTGGCAGCATGCGGTACGGCGCGGCCGCCTGCACGTAGACCTTTTTCACCCGGCCGCGATCCACGAAGTCGTTAACGTAGGTCGATCCCCAGGCGGTCGACAGCGTGTTGTTGATGTCGTCGATCGAGACGCCCAGGGTCTGCGCCTTGCGTTGGTCGACGTCGATCTGCAGCTGCGGGCTGTCGTCCAGCCCGTTATGACGCACCCGCGCCAGCAGCGGGTTTTCTCCGGCCAGCTTCAGCAGCTGGTCACGGGCCGCCATCAGCTTATCGTGGCCGAGGCCGGCGTGATCCTCCAGCTCCATATCGAAGCCGGCGGAGTTGCCCAGCCCGGTGATCGCCGGCGGGCTGCTGGCGATCACGCGCGCTTCGTTAATGTTTTCGAATGCCTTGGTAGCGCGATCGATAATGTCGAACGAGGTGTTGGCGCCCGAGGTGCGCAGGTCCCAATCTTTCAGGCGGATAAACAGGCGCGCCACGTTCTGGCCGTTGCCGCCCGGGCCGGAGCCGATGATGGCGAAGGCCGAGAGTACGTCCTCTTTTTCCTTGGTCAGGAAGTAATGCTCCACTTTCTCCACCACTTTGGAGGTTTGCTGCAGGGTTGAGCCGGCCGGCAACTGCACCTGTACGGTAAAGATGCCGCGATCCTCCTGCGGCAGGAACGAGGTCGGCAGTTTGATGAACAGCAGCGCCATGCCGCCGAGCAGCAGCAGGTAAATCACCATATAGCGGGTGCTGGCGTGCAATACTCGCGCAACGCCGCGCTCATAGCGGTCGGTATTGCGGTTAAACATGCGGTTGAACCAGCCGAAGAAACCGCGCTTGCCGTGGTGATGGTCCTTGGCGATCGGCTTGAGCAGCGTGGCGCACAGGGCAGGGGTCAGGATCATCGCCACCAGCACCGACAGCACCATGGCGGAAACGATGGTGATGGAGAACTGGCGGTAGATGGCGCCGGTGGTGCCGCCGAAGAACGCCATGGGGACGAACACCGCCGACAGCACCATGGCGATGCCGACCAGCGCACTCTGAATTTGCCCCATGGATTTTCGCGTGGCTTCGCGTGGCGGCAGGCCTTCTTCGCTCATCACGCGTTCGACGTTTTCCACCACCACGATGGCATCGTCCACCAGCAGGCCGATCGCCAGCACCATGGCGAACATGGTCAGGGTATTGATGCTGAATCCGCAGGCGGAAAGGATGGCGAAGGTGCCCATCAACACCACCGGCACGGCGATGGTGGGGATCAGGGTCGCGCGGAAGTTCTGCAGGAACAGGTACATCACCAGGAACACCAGCAAGATGGCTTCCAGCAGGGTTTTTACCACGTCATGGATTGAGGCTTTGACGAATGGCGTGGTTTCATAGGCTACCTTGGCCTCCAGCCCGTGCGGGAAGTACTGCGACAGCTCGGCGATTTTGTCTTTCACCAACTGGTCGGTTTGCAGCTCGTTGGCGCCCGAGGCCAGCTTGATGTTCATGCCGGCGGCCTGCATGCCGTTATAGCGGCTGAGGTAGTTGTAGTTCTCGCCGCCCAGCTCGATGGTGGAAACGTCGCCCAGCGTCACCAGCGAACCGTCTTTATTGACCCGCAGGGTGATTTGGCGGAACTGTTCCGGCGTTTGCAGCTGCGACTGCGCGTTGATGGTGGCGTTCAGCGCCTGCTTGTCGACCGACGGCGTGCCGCCGAGCTGGCCGACCGCCACCTGGGCGTTCTGCGATTGAATGGCGCTGACCACGTCCTGGGTGGTCAGCTGATAGCTGTTCAGCTTGTTGGGATCGAGCCAGATGCGCATGGCGTACTGCGAGCCGTAAACGTCCATGCTGCCCACGCCGTTGATGCGGCTGAGCGGATCCTGCAGGTTGGAAACGATGTAGTCGGCGATGTCCTGCTTGTCCATGCTGCCGTCGGTGGAGACGAAGGCGACCATCATCAGGGTGGTGTCGCCGGATTTCGATACCGTCACCCCCTGATTTTGCACCGCCTGCGGCAGACGCTTGATCGCCGCTTGCAGCTGGTTCTGCACCTGCTGCATCGCTTCATTGGGATCGGTGCCGGCTTCAAAGGTCAGCGTCACCGTCGCCTGGCCGGTGTTGGTGCTCTGGGACGACATGTACATCATGTTGTCCAGACCGGTCATGTTCTGTTCGATAATCTGCGTAACGGTATTTTCCAGCGTTTTTGCAGAGGCGCCGGGGTAGGTGGCAGAGATGCGCACGTTCGGCGGCGCCAGGTTCGGGTATTGCTCAACGGGTAATGAAAAGATCGCCAAAGCGCCGGTCAGGCAAAGAATGATTGCCAAAACCCAGGCGAAAATCGGGCGATCAATAAAAAAATTGGCCATACAGCGCGAACCTCGTTATGACTTGTTCTATCTTTAAGACGCATCTGGATTATGCATATCAGCGGCTGGGAAGGATCCCGGCGCTATTGCACTTTACTCGCGATGGCCGGGTAAAGCGTGGAGAAAAAAAGGAGATAATGTAAATAACGGTAGTAGAAACCTGCGATGCCGTACCCATTGCGGTTAAAAAAGGTCATTACGACATTTTTATGACTATCAACGACCTTGCGCACCCTTTGGGGCAGGGAACCGAAAATAACAGGAATCACCTCATGGCAGGAGCTCGGTATGGAAATTAATCCGGTATTCGCGCGTCGACTTTATCTGTGCTGGCTGATAAGCCATAGCGAAAGGCCCAACGTACCGCGGCTGATGGAATTGACCGGCTGGCCGCGCCGCACCTTGCAAGACGTGCTGAAAGCCTTGCCCGGCCTGGGCGTGGCGCTGCAGTTTGTACAACAGGGAGTGCGCAATAACGACGGTTTCTATCAGCTTGAAAGCTGGGGGCCGCTCAATAAACACTGGGTTCACCAGCATCATCAGGCGCTGCTCGCCGCGATCGACTAGGGGATCCCCGGCTTGCAGGCCGGGGACGCGTGCGGTTACTGGCTTTTATGCTCCAGATACATCACCGTCGCCGCCACGCGGGAGCGAACGTCCAGCTTGCGCAGCATGTTGCGGATATGCACCTTCACCGTTTCTTCAGAAATATGCAGCTGCGCCGCCACCTGCTTGTTGGACATGCCGCGCGCCACCTCTTGCAACACGTCCAGCTCCCGCTCTGTCAGCTCCGAGAAGGGATCGTGCTGCTCGCTACGCGACAGCAGGTAGTCCGCCACCGCTTCACTGATCACGTTTTGCCCCTCGGCGGCGGCGCGGATATGATCCAGCAACAGCTCCGGTTCGCTGTCTTTCAACAGGTAGCCGTCGGCGCCGGCGTCGATCAATGCATACAGATCGCTGCGCGCATCGGAGACCGTCAGGACGATGATGCGGGCATCCACGCCCTCATCGCGCAACGCCTTTAAGGTATCCAACCCGGACATGCCCTTCATATTCAGATCCAGCAAGATCACGTCCGGGGCATGCTGCTGCGCCAGGGCGATAGCCTCGCTGCCGTTGCCGGCCTCCGCCACCACGTTAAACAGCGGATCCAACGCCAGCAGCTGTTTGATGCCGCGCCGCATCAGCGGGTGATCGTCGACGATCATTACTCGGTAGTGCTTCATCACCATGAAATATGCTCCCTGTAGCAAGTAAAGCCACTCAAACGCGCCCGGGGGCGTGCTCCACAGTGGATGGACTCTTTTAACATAGTGGCGATTGGCGCCACCAACAGCTCGAGGCGGCCGCCGGCCTGCGCGCAAACGTAACGCAGGGTGGGGCAGCCGTGCGGGCTATGACGGAAACGTCAGGCAAACCTCCGTGCCGCCTGCGGCTCTCCGCCGGATGTGCAACGTACCTCCCAGCCGGGCGGCGCGTTCGGTCATGATGGTTAAACCATAATGGCCTTCCGGCTCTTCCAGGCTGGCGATGCCGCAGCCGTCGTCAGCGATGACGAAGAGGTTATCGCCGGCGGCGTTCACTTCACAGCGAACCTCGATTTCATTGGCCCCGGCGTGCTTGACGGCGTTGAGCACCGCTTCGCGCACAATCTGCAGCGCATGCACCTGCTGCTGGGCGTTGAGCGCCTGCGAGGAAAGCCGACAGTGTAACTGAATCCGCGCGGCGCTCAGAGCCTTTAATGGCTGCAGCAGCCGCTGCAGCGCCTCGTTCAGATCCGCCTCCTGAATATTCAGGCGGAAAGTCGCCAACAGTTCGCGCAGTTGGCGGTAAGCATCGGCCAGCGTGCGTTCAAAATCATCGATAATTTCCCGCGCTTGCGCGGGGTTATCGTTAACGCTGCGTTTCAGCAGCGCCAGCTGAATGCGCAGAAAAGACAGCGCCTGCGCCAGCGAATCGTGCAGCTCGCGGGCGATGGTGGCGCGTTCTTCCATCAGCAGCAGCTGTTGGTGCTGTTTTTGCGCCCGGTTGAAATAAACGGCGCGGCTCAGCATGTTGGCCAGGCTCTGCATCAGGTACGGATGAGGCGGTTGCGCCTGCGGCTGCCAGCGCAGTTCCCCCAGCGGTTTACCGTCCTGCACTATCGGCAGCGCATGCCATGCCGGGGCCTGTTCCGGTTCGCCGCTGCTGAGCCGCCACTGGCTGAGGCTGTCCGTGACGCTCAGGCTGATGCAGTGCAGTCGCTCGCTTTGGCGGACGATACGCAGGATTTTTTCAAATGCCCGCTGGTCTATCTGGCGCTCGCTCAGCGCCTGCGAGCAGCTGTACAACACCGCCAGCGTTTTGTTGGCCTGCCGCAGGCGTTGGGTTTTTTCGTGCACCTGCCGTTCCAGCGACTGATAAAAGGCGGCCAGATCGTCGGACATGGCGGTGAAGGCCTGCGACAGTACGCCCAGCTCGTTCGGCAGGCTGACATCCAGCGGCGGATGCCTGAAATCCCGCTGTTGCACGCGCTGGCTGGCGTCGACCAGCTGTTTCAGCGGCGCGACCACCTGGCGGCGTATAAAGCGAATGCAAAACAGCACCAGGCCGATGATGGCGATATACCCCAGCGCGCCGACAGTCGCCACCAGGGTCAGCTTCAGCTCGGAATAACGCTGCAGCGCAAGGACAAAATGGTCTATCTGGGCGACGTAGCCGGCGACCTGGGCCTGATAGGCGGCGCTTTGGCCGGCGCGGATCTGTTGCGCCAGCCCGTGCCAGGTTTGGCGCAGCGCCAGGTATTTTCCCCGCACTTCGGCCGGCACGTAAAAGCGATCCAGCTTCAGCAGCGCCGGCGCCTGCAGCGATTGTTGATACTGCTGCAGATGCGGTTCCAGCTCGGCGGCCCCGTTATCGAGATCGTACGCCAGCCGGTAGCTTTGCATGCGCAGCGAGCCGGCAATGTTGATCGCTTCAGCATCGCTCTGGCTGCCGGCGACGGTGGTTAACGCCAGCCCGGTTGAAATTACCGACAGAATAACAATACAAAACAGAGCCTTGGCCAGGCTGCCGGTCACAGAGCGTTTAACAAGCAATCACGAGTCCTTTTCTTTCCGACGGCAGGCGTCGTCGATTTCATTCGAAAGCAAAACTATAACTTTTGCAACTAAAATGCGCCGCGATTTGTATCAAGTTGTCAACAAAATGAAAAAATAGTCGCTGTATAATCAATTAAATAGCGTGCGCTGCCCGGAAGGGAGGCAAACTGCGACCAGGCCCGGGCCGCCGCGCGAATTTTGTTGCAAATCGCTTGCCGCAGGGGCGCCCGATCGCGGTATGATTTTCACGTTTCAGCCAATGGAAGAAGAGTTCATGTCATCGAAGATTGAGAATGTTAAGAAAGAGCTGCTGTCGGATAACTGGTACGTGCTGCATAAATACACGTTCGATTTGATACGCAAGGATGGCCGTTCCGTTCAGCAGATGCGCGAAGTCTACGATCGGGGCAACGGCGCCACCATTTTGTTGTACAACCGCGCCAAGGGCACTCTGGTGCTGACCAATCAGTTCCGCATGCCGACTTACGTGAACGGCAATGAAAGCGGCATGCTGCTGGAGGCCTGCGCCGGCCTGCTGGATGCCGATTCGCCCGAACAATGCGCGCGTCGCGAAGCGGTGGAGGAGACCGGCTTTCAGGTTGGTGAGGTGAAAAAGATTTTTGAAGCCTACATGTCCCCCGGCGGCGTCACCGAGATCGTGCATTTCTTTATTGCCGAATATCATGATAATGAGCGGCGAGCGGCCGGCGGCGGTATAGAAGATGAAGACATCGAGGTGATCGAACTGCCGTTCAGCGAGGCGGTGGCGATGATTGCCGACGGCCGAATCAAAGATGGCAAAACCATCATGCTGGTGCAGTATCTGCAAATTCATCGGATTATGGGCGACTAGAACAGCGCTAAAAACTCCGCCGGGCGCGCGCACCGGCGAAGTTAATTTAACTACCCGTTATTCGCAGACTGGCGGCTCCGGCGGGCAAACAGGCGGTTTTGGCGGCGGGCAAACCGGTGGTTGCGGCTTGCAGCCGTTGCCCCACAGGCCGGCCAGGTGGCCAAGGGTGTCACCGATGAAGCCAACGCCTGCGCCGATAATGGCCAATCCCAGGCCGAAAGTTGCGCCATTGACTTCTTCAATTTGATTAACATTAAGTTCTTTCATCTTAATCTCCATTTCCATGATGAAACTTGAAATACGTATCTGAGATACGCCTTATTCCCTTTCTGCGAACGCGTTCGCCATTAAGGTATAAGTCTTTTGTAAAGATATTGCCAAGAAAATATGATTAGGATAAGTCTTAATTTAGGGCTATTTCCGGTTATGATTATGTTTTTAAATGACTATTTAATTATTTCTTGCCGTTAAATTTATTTTTAATTGTAAATTAATGTAAATAAAAAGAGTTTTTTTGCCGCAGAAATATAAAAAAAATCCTATGTTTTCTGATGTTTCTAAATATTAAAAAATCTGCAGTCAACGTTTTGTCTTAATTTTCATTGCTGAGTAAGATACGCACTTATCAGGTTTTTTTGTTTCTCATTCCCGTTTTTCGTTAATTTCTTGATTGATTCTTAGGTTTTTTTATCCTGCCTCCTGGCAGGCGGCTAGCAATAATCCTATTTATTTGGAAATGCCTGTGGGGCCTTTTTAGCGTCTGTTCAGAAACTGGTTGTCGAATTTAGAATGCTCTACAATCAGTCTGTCCATCGCCGGGAATGGAGTTTTCTTTGGCTGGGCGTGATTAAGAAGAGCAGGGTATGATTTTAATCAGGAAAGATTAGCGCGCATTGCATAAGGAATGTGAAATTCATATGTCTTCAGTATGGCTAACATTTTTTACGTCTGATTTTTCCTGTTAAATACCCTTTGTTACCGATGTTTTATTGGAGTAATTAACATGATCGAACTTTCTCAGAAGGAAATTGAGCAGGTAACGGGTGCCGGTTTGCTGAGCAGCATTGCGGGCAATAATATTTTACAGGCGGTGGATCTCACTAACGCCTTCTTTAATGCCGTGGCGCCGATCGGCCAGGCGCTGAATGCGATTCCTTTTGTTGCGCCAGTGCATGAGCTGGGCGATACGCTGATTGGCGCAGGTCTGAAAATCAGCGCCGGCATCGGCCAGGCGCTGGGGGCGACTTATGAACTGAGCCAGCCTTACCATGTGACCTCTGAATGGGGCCGCGGCTAATTAACCGATGCCCGTGCCGGCCATTTTTATAAATGGCCGGCAATTTTTTGCTGAATTATATTTAAGGAAAAATATATGGCTACGCAAAACAGTGATGTTTTGGTGTCGTTTACCGAAGAACAATCAAAGAAGCTGGCTGAGCTGCGCGACACGGGTCAATATGCCGATGGCTACCGTTATATCCGTGATATCGTGCATGAAGCGCGGGTGGCCTATACCGGTAATTTGCCGCCGACCGCGGTTTATTTGTTCGGTGACGAACATGCGAAAGAATTGATTAAGCTGGAGACCTGGATTAGCGACGTGGTGGGCATCAACGCCGGCGATAATTCGGCATACAGCGAATTTGTACGCGGGTCCACCAAGGTAGCTTCCCTGCTGCAGGGCAAGCCGATTTCCGAAGCGACCTTCCAGCAGGCTTCCGATGCGTTGGCGCTCACCGTGATCAATGATGCGCTGTCCCACGGCGGCATGCAGACGGCCGGCGACGTAGTGAACACCGACGTGTCTCAGGCATTGGAAAACCTGGGGCTGCCGCCTGCGGGCTGGGCCGGGGTGCTGGGGGATGTCTTCCCGCCGCCGCTGGGCTTTGGCGATAACTATGTGCAGGTTTCCGATCCGGCCGATGGCCTGCTGCCGTTCCTCGGCGGGCTGACCGCGGCGCTGACCGCCAATCTGGTGGGCGGGGTGGGGCGCCTGGCCGTCGATATCGTATTGAACAAAAACGGGCTGGTGACCAATACGCTGGATCTGTTGCTGACCGGCATTCTCGATCCGGTGCACGACGCCAGAACGGTTAACGGCAGCATCTTCTCCGATCACCTGTATGGCGGCTACGGCAACGATCATATCTCCGGTGGCCGGGGCAATGACTGGCTGTATGGCAAAGACGGCGACGATATCCTCGACGGCGGCGCCGGCGCGGATAAAATGTACGGCGGCGGCAACAACGACACCTATATCGTCGACGATATTCGTGATGAAGTGCATGAAAACTACGGTGAAGGCCTGGATACCGTGCAGTCTTCGGTCAGCTATACGCTCGCCAAGAACGTTGAATATCTGGTGTTGACCGGCAAGGACAACATCGTCGGCACCGGCAACGAGTTGAATAACTTTATCGCCGGCAACGACGGCAGCAACGTGCTGAGAGGCGAAGCCGGCAACGACATTCTGTCCGGCGGCGCCGGTAATGACATGCTGTTTGGCGGCGCCGGCGACGACGTGCTGATTGGCGGGGTTGGCGTCGATCAGCTGTCCGGTGGCGAAGGGGCCGATACCTTTATCTTTAACAGCTACAACGAATCGCGGGCTTCGGCTCCAGATTGGATCACCGATTTTGTCAGCGGCACCGACAAAATAGACCTGTCGGTGTTCAACACCGGTGAAGGCTTGCAGAAGGTGACTTTTGTCAGCGAATTCAGCGGCAAGGCGGGTGAAGCGACCCTGACTTATGATCAGGCGACCAACGTCAGCGATCTGGCGATTAACATGGGCGGTGATTTTACCAGCGCCGATTTCCTGGTGAAGATCGTTGGGCATCCGCTGCAGCAGGTTGATTTTATCGTATAACCTTCAGCAGATTAATGAAAAACGGCCGCTTGTGCGGCCGTTTTTTTTGCCTGAAGTCAGGCGCCGGGTTGCTCCGGCGGCGCCAGGCTGACCACCCTGTCGGCCGAGGCGATGGTGGAAGGCCGGTGGGCGATGATGATGCGCGTGATCTTCAGCGCCGCTATCGCGTTGTTGATGTGCATTTCGTTGGCCAGATCGAGGTGGCTGGTGGCTTCGTCCATAAACAGAATGTTCGGCCGCCGGTACAGCGCCCGCGCGATCAGCAAACGCTGTTTCTGCCCGCCCGACAGGCTCCCGCCCAGCTCGCCAATCAGCGTTTCGTAGCCCATCGGCATCTGCATGATGTCGTCGTGGATGTTGCAGTGGCGGGTGCAGGCCACGATCAGCTCCAGGTTCGGCGTCGCATCGAAACCGGCGATGTTTTCCGCTATCGAGCCCGAGAACAGCTTGTCGTCCTGCAGCACGCAGGCGATGCACTGCCGGTAGTTGTTGACGCCGATGTCGTGGATATTCAGCCCGTTGATGAACAGCGCACCGCTGCTCGGCTCCAGCAGGCCGCTCATCAGCTTCATCAGCGTGGTCTTGCCTATCCCCGACGGGCCGACGATCGCCACGCTTTCCCCCGCCGCTATCTGCAGGTTGATGCCGGCAATCACCGGCTTCGACAGGCTGTCGTACTGGTAATACAGGTCGCGCACGTCGAACGCCGCCGCTTCGTTGGGCGCATACAGCTGCCGCGGCGGCATCTGTTTCTCCGGCTCCGACAGCACGATGTCCGCCACCCTCTCGTTGTGCAGGCTCAGCATGCGCAGCCGCAGCACCATGTCGATCAGGTTGGAGGCGCGGTCGGAGAACTGCCCGCGGTAGGCGTTGAACGCCACGAACATCCCCAGCGTCATCTGGTTGTCGATCACCAGCGAGGCGCCCAGCCACAGAATGACGATCTGATCGCAGGTGCTGATCAGCGAGTTGACGCCGCCGAACATCATGTCCAGTTTGGTCAGGCGGATGTTGGCGTTGGTGGTGTCGATATTCAGGTTCAGCCAGTATTGCGAGCGGGTGCCCGCCAGGCCCAGCGCTTTCAGGGTGCCGATGCCGTACAGCGTTTCCATAAAGTGCGAGCCGGCCTTGGCGCCCTTGACCAGCTGCTCTTCCGACGCCTGACGATAGTGGCGGTAGGTGGAGAGGCGCAACACCACGTAAATCACCGTGAAGCCCATCACCACCCACACCAGCCAGCCGCCGTACAGCAGCATCATGACGAACACGCCGATCGACATGATGCCGTCGATGATGCTGTTGACGATGCTGGTGGTGAACGTGGTGCGGATGGTGTCCAGCGAGCCGAAACGCGACTGGATGTCCCCCAGCTTGCGCTTTTCGAAATAGGCCAGCGGCAGCTTCATCAGGTGGTCGAACAGCCCGGCCTTCCACTGCACGTCGATAAGCGAGCCCATCACGATGCTGGTCCAGGAGCGCAGCATCGCCACGCAGGTGCGAAACAGAATGAAGAACAGCAGCCCGATGCAGATCAGCGCCAGCAGATCGTGATCGCCGGCCTGTATCACGTGGTCCATCACCAGCTGGGTGCCGACCGGCATCAGCAGGTTGATGGCCTCAATCACCAGCGACAGGCAGAAGATTTTGATCAGCGCGCCTTTCAGGCCGCTGACGTTGCGCAGCAGGGTGCGGATATGCAGCTTGCTCTGCTGCGTGACCGGGGTGAACTCGCTGCCCGGCCACAGCTCCAGCGCCACGCCGGTAAAATGCAGCGACAGCTCCTGCAGGCCGATCACCCGGCGGCCGAAGGCCGGGTCGTGAATGACGATGCGGCCGCCGCGCACCCCGACCAGCACCACGAAGTGGTTCATGTCCCAGTGCAGGATGCAGGGGGTCTTCAGCTCCTTGATTTCATCGATGCTGAGGGACAGCGCGCGGGTTTTCAGCGCCAGGGAGGCGGCGATGTCGATCAGCGACGCCAGGGTGGCGCCGCGTGACGAGATGCCGAACTTTTGCCGCAGGTTGAACAGATCGACGTTCATGCCGTAGTAACCGCAAACCATGGCCAGGCTGGCCAGGCCGCACTCGGCCGCTTCGGTTTGCAGGATCTGCGGCACCTTCTTTCTCAGGGCCAGATTCAGCTTGCTGGTGATGGTCTCAAAGGGTGTTTTATTCACGGATCGGCCCCGTTAAGCTTTTTTCATGTCGTAGAAAGGTGAGAACATCCATTGATAAATCGGGCGTTTCTCGAGGAAGAAGGTGGTCTGCGCCTTCATGCCGCTCGACAGGCGCAGGGTTTTGCCCTGGTAGCCGAACTGGGTGTTGTCGATAGCCACCAGCACCTTGTAATAGGACTCGGTGATCTCGGTGGACTGGCGGATGGGCGAGCTGCTGTAGGTGGACATTTCCTGCGTCGAGGCGGGCACGTAGGAGATGGCGTCGATTTTGCCGGGGAACTGGCCGAACTTCTCAAACGGGAAAGCGTCGTAACGGATATTGATATTGTCGCCGACGCCGACGTAAGGCACGCTGCCGTTCGGCAGCCACAGCACCAGATAATACACCGCGTGGTTGCTGGGAATAAGCTGCGCCAGGCTGTCGCCGATATTCACCATTTGCCCCGGGGTGACGCTGAGGGACTCCACCCGGCCGTCGGTCGGGGCGTTAATAATCAGCGCGCCGCTGGCGTCGGCTTCCGACAGGCGGCGCTGCAGATCTTCGCGCTGGAGTTCATATTGCGAAATCTGATTATCGAAATCGGCGGCGCGGGTGACGATATCGCTGCCGAGATTGGCGATTTGCAGCGATTCCTGGATGCTTTGGCTATAAAGGCTTTGAAAAGAACTTTGCTGCTGATAATACAGGTAGGTCTGGTTGTTTAACTGGTCTTTGTTAATCAGGCCCTTGCGCTGATATTCGCCGTAGCTCTCCATGGTGCGGCGCATGGATTCGACGCCGCGGCGGGAGTTTTCCACCAGCTGTTTAGACTGGGCGTGGGCGGTTTCATACTGCGCCTTTTGCGCCTGCAGATTGTCTACGGTGGCGCGCTTATTCTCCTGCAGTTTCTGGATGATGTTGTCGATTTGGGCGACCTGGCTTTCGATGGCCTGGCGGGTATTGGCGCTGACGGTGCCGGAATCGGTGACGCGGCTGACGTCGATCTGATACAGGCGCTGGCCTTTTTTGACCTGATCGCCGACGCTGACAAAGCGCTGGGAAATAAAGCCCTGCTGCGCGGCGAAAATATTGACCGAACGCGGCAAGGTGGTGACCTCCCCGGCGACATTAATGCGGCGGGTATAGTTGCCGAAAGTCAGGAAAATAAGCAGGGCGATAATAAAGGCCAATGATATGGCCACCACGGCCCAGGCGGGCAGGCCGGAAATAAGCAATGCCTTACCGGTCCATTTTGAGCGCTGGTGATTGACGGCCTCTTGCCGAAACAGATCCTTTTTACTCATAACATCTCTTTACTTCATCCATGAAAAATAAAAGATATCCGCTTGATGAACACCCGTCAAATTAAGTTTTATTTTTGTTTTTATCGCACCATAACAAAATAAAACTTTTTATTTTGTTTCATATTAAATGATTGAAAAACATAAAGTGATGGGATTGATTCTTTAAGATTTCTATTGTGAATGAGGCAATTCCTATTTTATGAAAATAAATTTACCGCTTAGCGTTACAGAACTTTGGGGAAATAAAAAAGCCCGACAATGCCGTAATGGTGGTCAGTGAGCGTTTTTCTGCCGGTATTAGTGACGTTTTCGGCCGATAAATACGAGATGTATCATTAGGCTCACGCGCCTCGACCGAGCAAAGGGCCGCGCCTTCGGCCGCTCCCATTGTCGTTCATTGCGGTCGCAGAGAAATGCGGGGTATTTACGACAATTCCTCCTGCGCAGAGCGTACAGAGATTGGATAAAAAAATGCCTGTCAGGCTTAACTGACAGGCATTACCGGCGAGGCCGGGCTTAACGCCGGGAACCGCTTACTTCAGCAGCGCCTGCGCCTGGGCCACCACGTTGTCCACGGTGAAGCCGAACTCCTTGAACAGCTGCTCCGCCGGCGCCGACTCACCGAAGGTGGTCATGCCCACGATGGCGCCGTTCAGCCCCACGTACTTGTACCAGTAGTCCGCGATACCCGCTTCCACCGCCACCCGTGCGCTCACCGCCGCCGGCAGCACCGACTCGCGGTACGCCGCATCCTGCTTGTCGAACGCGTCGGTCGACGGCATCGACACCACGCGCACCTTACGGCCCGCCGCAGTCAGCTTGTCCGCCGCGTCCACCGTGATGCCCACTTCGGAGCCGGTGGCAATCAGGATGAGCTCCGGCGTGCCCGCGCAGTCTTTCAGCACGTAGCCGCCGCGGTACACGTTCGCCAGCTGCTCTGCGCTGCGCGGCTGCTGGGTCAGGTTCTGGCGCGAGAACACCAGCGTGGTCGGGCCGTCGTTGCGCTCGATGCCGTACTGCCAGGCAATCGCCGATTCCACCTGGTCGCACGGGCGCCAGGTGCTCATGTTCGGCGTTACGCGCAGGCTGGCCAGCTGCTCCACCGGCTGGTGCGTCGGGCCGTCTTCGCCCAGACCGATGGAGTCGTGGGTATAGACGAACACGTTGCGCAGCTTCATCAGCGCCGCCATGCGCACCGCGTTGCGCGCGTATTCCACGAACATCAGGAAGGTCGCCGAGTACGGCAGGAAGCCGCCGTGCAGCGCGATGCCGTTGGTGATGGCGGTCATGCCGAACTCGCGCACGCCGTAATGAATGTAGTTGCCCGCCGGGTCGACGTTCAGCGCTTTCGAGCCGGACCACATCGTCAGGTTGCTCGGCGCCAGGTCGGCGGAGCCGCCCAGGAACTCCGGCAGCACCTTGCCGAAGGTTTCCAGCGCGTTCTGCGAGGCCTTGCGGCTGGCGATGTTGGCCGGGTTGGCCTGCAGCTGCTCAACGAATTTCTGCGCGTCGGCTTTCCAGTTCGCCGGCAGCTCACCGCTCATGCGGCGCGTGAACTCGGCGGCCAGCTCAGGGAAGGCCCTGGCGTAGGCGGCGAACTTGTCGTTCCAGGCCGCTTCTTTGGCCTGGCCGGCTTCCTTGGCGTCCCACTGGGCATAGATGTCCTGCGGGATTTCAAAGGCGGCGTATTTCCAGCCCAGGGCTTCGCGGGTGGCGGCCACTTCGGCTGCGCCCAGCGCGGCGCCGTGCACGTCGTGGGTGCCGGCCTTGTTCGGGGAGCCGAAGCCGATGACGGTCTTGCACATCAGCAGGGACGGCTTGTCGGTGACCTTGCGGGCTTCCTCAATCGCCGCCTTGATGGCGTCCGGGTTGTGGCCGTCGACGTTGCGCACCACGTGCCAGCCGTAGGCTTCGAAGCGCAGGGCGGTGTCGTCGGTGAACCAGCCGTCGACGTGGCCGTCGATGGAGATGCCGTTGTCATCGTAGAAGGCGGTCAGCTTGCCGAGCTTGAGGGTGCCGGCCAGCGAACAGACTTCGTGAGAGATGCCTTCCATCATGCAGCCGTCGCCCATGAAGGCGTAGGTGTGGTGGTCGACGATGTCGTGGCCCGGGCGGTTGAACTGGGCGCCGAGGGTGCGTTCGGCGATGGCGAAGCCGACGGCGTTGGCGATGCCCTGGCCGAGGGGGCCGGTGGTGGTTTCAACGCCGGGGGTATAGCCGTATTCCGGGTGGCCCGGGGTTTTGGAGTGCAGCTGGCGGAAGTTTTCCAGCTCGCTCATCGGCAGGTCGTAGCCGGTGAGGTGCAGCAGGCTGTAAATCAACATGGAGCCGTGGCCGTTGGAGAGCACGAAGCGGTCGCGGTCAGCCCAGTGCGGGTTGGTCGGGTTGTGGTTCAGGTAGTCACGCCACAGGACTTCGGCGATGTCCGCCATGCCCATCGGGGCGCCCGGGTGGCCGGAATTTGCTTTTTGTACGGCGTCCATGCTGAGTGCGCGGATGGCGTTGGCGAGTTCTTTACGAGAAGACATAACGGTGCTCCAGAGTCATTACAGTTCAGCGGCCAGCATGTCTTCCAGCTTCTGCTGGTCGACGGCGAACAGACGGATGCCTTCGGCCAATTTTTCCACCGCCATGGCGTCCTGGTTGTGCAACCAGCGGAACTCGGCCTCGGCAAGCGGGGCGGGCTGGTAGAAACCTTCGGTCGACGGCGTCAGCCTGCGCTCGACCGGCTGCTCGCTGTTTTTCAGCTGTTCCAGCAGGTTCGGTGCAATGGTCAGGCGGTCACAACCGGCCAGCGCCAGAATTTGCTCTACCTTGCGGAAGCTGGCGCCCATGATCACGGTCTGATAACGGTGCTGCTTGTAGTATTCATAAATGGTGCGCACCGATTTCACGCCCGGATCCTGTTCGGCGTCGTAAGCGGCGGCCGGTTGCTTAGCCTGGTACCAGTCGTAGATGCGGCCTACGAACGGTGAAATCAGATACACGCCGGCCTCGGCGCAGGCGCGCGCCTGCGCGAAGGAGAACAGCAGCGTCAGGTTGGTGTTGATGCCTTCTTTTTCCAGCTCCTCGGCGGCTTTGATGCCTTCCCAGGTGGCGGCCAGTTTGATCAGAATGCGCGATTTATCGATGCCCTGTTCCTGATACATGCCGATCAGCTTGCGCGCTTTGGCGACGCACATGCCGCGATCAAACGACAGGCGGGCGTCCACTTCGGTGGAGATGCGGCCCGGCACGCTTTTCAGGATCTCCAGGCCGATATTGACCGCCAGCCGATCGCTGGCGTTGATCAGCTGGGTTTCCTTGCTGCCGCCCTGGCGGCGGGCATAGTCCAGCGCTTCGCTAATCAGCGATTTGTACTGCGGCAGCGCGGCGGCTTTCAGGATCAGTGAAGGGTTGGTGGTGGCATCCTGGGGTTCGAACTGGCGGATGGATTCGATATCGCCGCTGTCGGCGACCACCGTGGTCAGCTGCTTGAGTGCGTCTAATTGATTCATTTATAAGCTCCTTGACCAAGCTTCAACGTAGGGAAATGAGAACCTTTTTCATCATAGGGGGCACACAGTGCCTCATCAGGGTGATAAAGAGAATACGCTTTTTCTGATTGTTGCGATGGATAAGAACAATGAGCGTTTAATCAACTCAGGCGGGGCGCGGCGTTGAGCGAGATGCCGGGGTGGCGAAGGGGGCAATACAATAGTAAAGGGCGCAGCTGTGAATGAACCGCACCCTTTGGATTTACCTCCGAAATCAGTGGCTCAGATTGACGTCGATCGCCTGGTAGAAGGCGTTGGCGGTATCGGCTACATCCCACACGGCGAGGATCACGTGCGAACCGGTGCGATCCGCAGGTATGTTGCACTGGTGGGTGACCTTGGCGGCCGGGATGGCGCCGCCGTCGTTGTATTGGCAGAACGGCGTCAGGTCAAAGGAGGCGCGGGTCAGCGGCTGTGACGCGTCCCAGTTCGGCTTGGTGATGAAATAACGCCAGCTGCTGGTGCTGTGGCGCGCGGTCAGCGTCCAGGTGAAGCTGTTGGCGCCGGTCTTCAGGTTGATCTTGCTCCAGCGGGTCGGCGTTTGTTGATCCAGCTCGAAGAAGGTGGACTTGTCGGCGCTGGCGATATGGCCGTCAGCCGGGCCGGCCTGCGGGAAGCCTTTCAGCCCTTCAACGCTCTGCGGTTCGTACTGCACGCTGCCGCACTGGGTGTTGAGCTGCAGCTTGCACTGATAGGCGCGGCTGGCCGGCGTTTCGACATAGCCGTGTGCGTTAGCCTGTTGTGAAACGCCAAACAGTGCGGCGCTCAGCAGGCCCAGGGACATGAGGGTACGGGAAGTCTTGTTCATAAGTCACTCCTGACGGAAGTTATATTGTGAAATGAATGTATTTCTCGCCGGCCTAATGAGAGGGCAATAACGAAAATGAAATAATCATTCTTGCCGGCTTGTTTTATTTTTATCATTCGTGTCGTGCCGTAGAGCGGAATGTTTTATAGGCTATTAACTAAAATTATTATGATGATTAACTTTGAGTGATAGGTTGAATTTATTTAACCTCTGCTGTCTAAAATCGCATCGTCATGATGAATTTTATTTAAAGTGTTGATGAATAGTCTTTCAGATGACGCTCTCCGTTATGGAGTATATTGCTTGTTGCTTGAAGAACCTTTGCAGGACTTGATCGATTTTTGCGCGCCAACCGCCTGGGAATTTAGTGTCAATTTTTCTTATTTTATGTCAAAGAGGAATTTGTATGACTAGATTATCCCTGGATGCGATTAAAATAATCAGCACCATAAAAAGTACCGGTTCTTTCTCCATGGCGGCCGAGGCGTTGCATAAAACGCCTTCGGCGATCTCCTATCGCGTTTCAAATATTGAAAGCAAACTCTGCGTGAAACTTTTTCATCGTAATGGCCCCATGATTACCCTGACGGATGAAGGGGAATTCCTGCTGCAGGAAGGCAGCTGGATATTAAATGCGGTGCAGGATCTTGAAAGCAGGGTGAGGAATATCCCTAAAATGGACAATAACATTCGCATTGTGGTCGATAAGTTCTTTCCGTTGGAGACCCTCACCCAGGATATTCGCGACTACATTCAGCACAGCCCGAACGCCAATATCTCGGTGCAGCGGGAGGCGTTGAACGGCACCTGGGATGCGTTGAAAAACAACCGCGCCGATTTGGTGATCGCCATCGGCCAGATCCCGGACAGCGTGCAGGCCAAAACCCTGATGTTAGGCAAGCTTAACTTTGTGCTGTGCGTGTCGCCTTCTCATCCTTTTGCGGCGCAGAGAAAGGCGGTGTGCAAGAAACAGCGGCTGAACGACATCGTGGTGGTGATTGCCGACAGCAGCCACGAGCTGCCCAAGCGCAATCATGGCACTTTGCCGCTGCAGCGCCAGCTGGTGGTGTGCGACGTCGAGAGCAAGCTGGCGTTGCTCAAACGCGGTATCGGCCACGCCTTCCTGCCGCCGGCGCTGATTGAAAAAGAGCTGGCCAGCGGCGAGCTGGTGACGGTGCCGGTGGAGATGCAAAAAGGCGACGAAATGATCTGGCTGGCGTGGCACCCGGCCAGCAAGGGAGCCGGTTTTAGCTGGTGGCATGAACGGCTGACGCGGAAAAGCGACGTTTTCAGCCTGATGGGGCGCGAAGTGGTGCGGGATGGCGGTTACCCCTGGTGTAACAACTGAGGGAGTAAAAACGAAGGGATGCGATTATTAAACGTTTAACCGAGTAAACAACCCCGCAGCGCCAGGCTACGGGGTTTTTTTATGGGTTACGCCACGCGGCCCACCTTCAGCCAGGCGCTGTCGGAACCTGGCGCCGAGGTGATAAAGCCCCACTTGGTCTGCCAGACATAGCCTTGATAGGCCACCAGCGCGCCCTGCGGGTAGGTGGTGCCCGGCACGTAGGCCGGTGCGGTCATGATCGGCAGGTTGCCGGGGCCAACGCCGGTGTAGCGCAGGCCGGTGCCCATATCCAGCTGGCTGTCGTCGTAATCCGCCGCGTTGAAGTAGCGATCGAGCGAGGCCAGCAGGTCGCCGTTGCGGTTGTCCTGCCCCAGATGCCAGAACATCACGCCGCCCAACTGCTGCTGCTTGATGTACTTGGCCTTGTATTTGAAGCTTTCCACGTCGTCGTAGGTGACGAACAGGCCCTTCTCCGCATGGAACAGGTAGGGCGTTTTGGTCTTGTCGTTCCACAGGCGCTGGTACCCGTAGTTGCCGAGCAGCATCTGTTCCAGCTGGCGGTAGGAGGCGATGCGCGGATCCTTGTCGCGCACGCATTCGTCGCAGCCCACCAGCCAGTAGTCGGTGCCCGGGAAGGGGTCTTCTCCCGGCGTGCTGTGGCTGCTGTATTGGCCGCCGTTGGTGCCGCTGACGCCTTTGAAGGCCCGGCCGTAGAAGGGCACGCCCATCACTATCTTGGCGCTCGGCACGCCTTCCATCATCAAGTGCTGCTGGACGGCGGCGTCAACCGTCAGGCTGAACGGGCTGGGGAAGGCGCGGGTCAATTCTTCCCAGCTCCAGCCCAGATTGGCCTCGCGCAGCGCATTGTAGAACGTCGGCCCGGCGGGATCGCCGAACAGCGCCGCCTGATGGTTGGTGATTTTTTCCCAGGGGCCGGCCAGATCGTAGGTCATCAGGTTGATGTAGTCGAGCTGTGCGACGATCTGCGGCAGTTTGCTGTAGTAGCGCGACAGGAAAAACGCACCGCCGGCGCCGGCGATGGTCAACTGATAAGGCAGCGCCTGGCGGCCGTCGGCCTGGGTTTGCTGATCCAGCAGGGTGCGGATCTCCTGCAGCGCGGCGACGAAGCCGTCCACCTCCGCCGCCTGCGGGTATTCCCAGTCGATATCCACGCCGTCGAAGCCGTAATCCTTCATGAGGCGCACGCAGGATTGGGCGAACTTGCTGCGGGCGGCCGGGGTTTTCACCGCGTTGACGTAGTTGGCGTGAGACACCCCCTGATCGTTGGAATAGTACCAGCCGCCGATGGAGAACATGATGCGCAGGCTGGGGTTATGCGCTTTCAGCGCGGTCAGGCGGCCTACCACGTCGCGCGCTTTGGCGTCGATGGTGGCCGGATCCCAGGCGCACTCCAGGTTGCTGTTGATGTCGAGGAACGAGAAGTTGATATGGGTCAGTTGCCTGGCCTTGGCGGGGGTAATGTTCGAAACCGGGAACGGCACGATAGCGGTATCGGACTCGGTGTAGTTATTAATTTGGTTGGTCGGAATAAAATAATAACCAATAACGGCTTTACGTGCGGACATAGACTTTCTCCAAAGTGGGTTATTTCATAATGAGAGCATATCTCCCGCCGTTATTAGCCTTTATTTTTAGAAGAAAGAGAAGTCGAAATAAATCACGATAGGCGTGAGTTTTATTAATCAGGCCGGCGGTGTGGCGTTATTTGTTGTGTCAGCAGTCAGCGTGAATTAATTTTACTTTAGGCCATGTATTTATTCATTTGCTTTGTTATAGCATCCTTAACTAGATTCAAACTATCCGATGACCTACCGGCCGTGATTGGCATTTAATTAAAACTAAAACAGGAGAAAAGCTATGTCCAGCTTAGAGCCAGACGCTGTTGGCTTAATTATGCAGCGAGTGTGTGAATATCTGCAGCCGGTAATGAATGCCATTTTAGCCGGCGCAATGGCGCTATTGCATGGCGCCTACCGCAACGTGGGGATTCGGCGGCGTTTATTGAATGCGGCGATGTGCGCGTTATTGGCGTTGACGGTGCGGGACGCCCTGGCATTGATGGGCCTGGAATTAAAGTGGGCGAATCTGGCCAGCGTGTTGATCGGTTTTTTGGGGGCGGATTATATCAGCGCCTTAATTAAAAAATTCATTGGTAAAAAAACGGGGTTTAAAAATGTTAAATGAAATTGAGGATATTCGCTTTACCGCACGCAGCGAAACGAACCTGCTTGGCGTGCATCCCGATCTGGTGCGGGTGATCCGCCTGGCGCTGCGTTATTCGCTGGTGCCGTTTTCCGTCAGCGAGGGGCTGCGCAGCATGGCACGCCAGCGCGAGATGGTGCGCGCCGGCACAAGCCAGACGCTGCGCAGCCGCCACCTGACCGGCCACGCGGTGGACGTGGTGGCGATGCCGGCGGGGGTGGTCTCCTGGGAGTGGGATTATTACGCACAGATTGCGGTGGCGGTACGGCGCGCGGCGCGCGAGTGCGGCGTCAGCGTCGAGTGGGGCGGAGAGTGGAAAACGCTGAAAGACGGGCCGCATTTCCAGCTCAGCCAGCGGGACTACCCGGCATGAGCGGCTGGCTGCAGCGGTTGACGCAGGGCGGGTTGCTGCTGCTGTTGCTGGCGGCCATCTGCCTGGGCGGCTACAGCTCGCTGCTGTCGCACCGGCTGGCGTTGGCGCGCCAGCAGGCGGCGGAGCAGCAAAAGAGTCTGGCGCAGCAGGCCGGCCTGATCGCCACGCTGCAGACGCAGGATGCGCAAAATCGTGCGCTGATGGCGGCGCAGCAGCGCCAGGAGCAGCAGCTGCGCCAGCAGAACGACGTCTACCAGAGGAAATACCGTGAAGCGATTAAAAATGACCCCTGCGCCGCTCAGCCTATGCCTGGCGCTGTGCTTGAGCTCTTGCGCCAATCCGCCGGCGGCGCAGCCGGTGCCGCTGTTGCCCCCTGAATCGGTGTTCGCCCCCTGCGAGCTGCCGTCGCTGCCGGGCAATACCTGGGGGGATGCGCTGAGCTATACCCTGGCGTTACAAACCTCGTTACAAATCTGCGCCGGCCAGGTGGCGACGCTCAACGCCTGGCGCGCCGCGCTGCCGTCGCACTGACGGCAGTGTTTTTCTTTCTCGTCCTGTGGTACTTCTTTTTTTACTTTTATAAAAGTATTTCGACCAAGGTTATGGCCCGCTTCAAAGTTTGTGAGGTTTCTCTCACTATACTGGTCTAGCCTTAAGCCTTATCGATCTGACAAGCCTTACCTCAACATAAAAGCAAAAAGCAAAGGAATCCATAATGGACGAACAGCTCAAACAGAGTGCCCTTGATTTCCATCAGTTTCCTGTCCCAGGGAAGATCCAGGTTTCCCCGACCAAACCGCTGGCCACCCAGCGCGATCTGGCGTTGGCCTATTCGCCGGGCGTCGCCGCACCCTGTCTGGAAATTGCCGCAGATCCGCTGGCGGCTTACAAATACACCGCGCGCGGCAACCTGGTGGCGGTGATTTCCAACGGTACCGCGGTGCTGGGCCTGGGCAATATCGGCGCGTTGGCCGGTAAACCGGTGATGGAAGGCAAGGGCGTTTTGTTCAAGAAGTTTTCCGGTATCGATGTGTTTGATATCGAAGTGGATGAGCATAACCCTGACAAATTGATCGACATTATCGCCGCGCTGGAACCGACCTTCGGCGGCATCAACCTGGAAGACATCAAGGCGCCGGAGTGTTTCTACATTGAGCAGAAACTGCGCGAACGCATGAAGATCCCGGTGTTCCACGACGATCAGCACGGTACGGCGATCATCACCACCGCTGCGGTGCTCAACGGCCTGCGCGTGGTGAAGAAGAACATCTCCGACGTGCGCCTGGTGGTGTCCGGCGCCGGTGCGGCGTCGATCGCCTGTCTGAACCTGCTGGTGGCGCTGGGCCTGCGCCAGCAGAACATCACCGTCTGCGACTCCAAAGGGGTGATCTACAAGGGCCGCGAGGCCAACATGGAGCAGACCAAAGCGGCCTATGCCATCGAGGATAACGGCCAGCGCACGCTGGGCGACGCCATTCCTGACGCCGATATCTTCCTCGGCTGTTCCGGCCCGGGCGTGCTGACGCAGGACATGGTGAAAACCATGGCGCGCGATCCGCTGATCATGGCGCTGGCCAACCCGGAACCGGAGATTTTGCCGCCGCTGGCCAAAGCGGTGCGTCCGGACGCCATCATCTGCACCGGCCGTTCCGACTACCCGAACCAGGTGAACAACGTACTGTGCTTCCCGTTCATCTTCCGCGGCGCGTTGGATGTGGGCGCCACCACCATCAACGAAGAGATGAAGCTGGCCTGCGTACATGCCATCGCCGATCTGGCGCTGGCGGAGCAGAGCGACGTAGTGGCTTCCGCCTATGACGATCAGGATCTGTCATTCGGCCCGGAATACATCATTCCCAAGCCTTTCGACCCGCGCCTGATCGTGAAGATTGCCCCGGCGGTGGCCAAGGCGGCGATGGATTCCGGCGTGGCGACGCGCCCGATCGAAGACTTCGACGCTTACGTGGAGAAGCTGGCCGAGTTCGTCTACAAAACCAACCTGTTCATGAAACCGATCTTCTCGCAGGCGCGCAAAGAGATGAAGCGCGTGGTGCTGGCGGAAGGCGAGGAAGAGCGCGTGCTGCACGCCACGCAGGAGCTGGTGTCGCAGGGGCTGGCCTATCCGATCCTGGTCGGCCGCCCGAGCGTGATCGAGATGCGCTTGAAAAAGCTTGGCCTGCAGCTGACGCCGGGCAAAGATTTCGAAGTGGTGAACAACGAATCCGATCCGCGCTTCAACGAATACTGGGGCGAGTATTACCAGATCATGAAGCGCCGCGGCGTTTCGCAGGAGCAGGCGCGCCGCGCGGTAATCGGCAACCCGACGCTGATCGCCGCCATCATGCTGCATCGCGGTGAAGCGGACGCGATGATCTGCGGCACCATCGGCAGCTACCATGAGCACTACGACGTGGTGAAAGACGTGTTCGGTTTCCGCGAAGGGGCGCACGTCGCCGGGGCGATGAACGCGTTGCTGCTGCCGAGCGGCAACACCTTCATCGCCGATACCTATGTCAACGACGATCCGACGCCGGAACAGCTGGCGGAAATCACCCTGATGGCGGCGGAAACCGTGCGCCGCTTCGGCATCGAGCCGAAGGTGGCGCTGTTGTCCCATTCCAGCTTTGGCTCTTCCGACTGCCCGGCGGCGCGCAAGATGCGCAAAACCCTGGAGCTGGTGAATGCGCTGGCGCCGGAGCTGGAGATCGACGGGGAAATGCACGGCGACGCCGCGCTGGTGGAGAGCATCCGCCACGACCTGATGCCGGACAGCCCGCTGAAAGGCGCAGCCAACCTGCTGATCATGCCGAATATGGAAGCGGCGCGCATCAGCTACAACCTGCTGCGCGTTTCCTGTTCGGAAGGGGTCACCGTCGGGCCGGTGCTGATGGGGGTATCTAAGCCGGTACACATCCTGACGCCGATCGCTTCGGTGCGCCGCATCGTCAATATGGTGGCGCTGGCGGTGGTGGAAGCCCAGACCGAACCGTTATAAGCCGTAGCCGATAACCCGCCCCCTGCGCCGCCGCCGGCGCAGGGGGCTTTTTTATGCCCTGCAGCGCTCGGCGATGGCGCGGATATCCTGCGGGGTGGTGCGGCAGCAGCCGCCAATCAGCCGTGCGCCGAGGGTTTGCCATTCGCCGACCCGTTCAGCCAGGCTGCCATGCTCGCCGCCGCAGGCGCGCCAGGTTTTGCTGACCGCGTCGTAATGCTCGCCGGAGTTCGGATAGGCCAGCAGCGGTTTATCCGCCTCCACGGCCAACTGCCGCAGCGCCGGGGCAACCTGCTCCAGCGCAATGCAGTTGAGGCCGATGGCCAGCACCTGCGGGTTGCCGTGCAGCGCGGCGAGCACCTCGGCCAGCGGCGTGCCGTCGCTGAGATGCCGGCTGTCGCGCAGCGTGAAAGCGAACCAGGCGCCGAGCGTCGGGAATTCTCGCAGCAGCGCCAGCAGCGCCTGCAGTTCGCTGAACGACGGCAGGGTTTCACAGGCCAGCAGATCGACGCCGGCCTTGGCCAACGCCGTGATGCGCGGGCGGTGGAAAGCCATCATCTCCTCCTGCGGCAGGCGGTAGTCGCCGCGGTATTCCGCGCCGTCGGCCAGATAGGCGCCGTAGGGCCCCACCGAGCCGGCGACCAGCAGCGGCGCCGCCAGCGGCTGGGCCGCCAGATAATCGCTGCGCGCCCGCTGCGCCAACTGCACGCTTTTGGCGATCAGCGCCAGCGACTGCGCGTGATCCAGCCCGCGGCGCAGGAAGCCCTGCGGCGTGGCCTGGTAGCTGGCGGTGATGGCGCATTGCGCGCCGGCGCGGAAGTAGTCGAGATGCACCTGATAAATCAGTTCGGGATTTTCAATCAGCACCTTGGCGGACCACAGCGGATCGCTGAGGTCGCAGCCGCGCGCCTCCAGCTCGGTGGCCAGGGCGCCGTCCAGGATCAAGGTAGGGTGGTCGGCCAGCAATTGGGCGACGGGGTTGTTAACCGGCATGGTTTTCTCCCAGAGAGGTTTTTTGCCCGACGCGGCGGGTCAGGTAGTAGGCGGCGTAACACAGAGCGACAAACGGCAGCCCGCAATACAAGGCGATGCGTTGTTCCGGATCGAACGCCAGCCCGATACAGGCCAGCAGGCACAGCGCGAAGCCGAGGATCGGCGTCAGCGGATAGCCCGGCGCACGGTACTTCAGCCCGTCTATCGGCTGGCCGCTGCGCAGATAATGGCGACGGAAGGCATAATGCGCGGCGCAGATGCTCAGCCACACCGCCACCACCGCGAAGCCGGAGATGGCCGACAGCGCAACAAACACCGTGTCGGGGGCGATCACGCTGGTCAGCAGCGCCAATATGCCGCCGAGCATGCTGAAGGTCAGCGCGTTGATCGGGATGCCGCGCCGGTTGAGGCGGGAAAAATAGGCCGGCAAGGTGCGCTGGTTGGCCAGCGACCACAGCATGCGCCCGGAGGCGTAGAGGCCGGAGTTGGCCGCCGACAGAATGGCGGTCAGGATCACGAAGTTGAAGATATCGGCGGCGTAGGGCACGCCGATGCGCTCGAACACCAGCACGAACGGGCTTTTGACGATCCCGGCCTGATCCATCGGGATCAGCGCCGCCAGAATAAACACCGTGCCGATAAAGAACAGCATCAGGCGGACCACCGTGGTACGGATCGCCAGCGGCACGACCTTTTCCGGGTTCTCGGTTTCGCCGGCGGCGATGCCGATAAGCTCGGTGCCGGAGAAGGCGAAGTTCACCGCCACCATGGTCATCAGGATGGGCAGGGTGCCGTTTGGCAGCCAGCCGGAGGACGTGAGGTTGTGCAGGAACGGCGCCGGCGTGCCGTCCTTCATCGGCAGCAGGCCGAACATGGCGGCGCCGCCCAATATGATGAACGCCAGAATGGTCACCACCTTGATCAAAGAGAACCAGAATTCGCTTTCGGCGAAGAAGCGGGTGGTCACCACGTTAAGCAGGAAAATGGCCGCGCAGAAAATCAGGCACCACAACCACACCGGTGACTGCGGGAACCAATACTGCATGCAGAAACCGGCGGCGGTGAGGCTGGAGCCCAGCGCCACCGTCCAGGTTAGCCAGTACAGCCAGGCGACGGTATAGCCGGTGGCCGGGCCCAGATAGCGCGAAGCGTAGACGTGAAAGGCGCCGGTTTCCGGCATGGCCACCGACAGCTCCCCCAGGCACAGCATCACCAGATACACCACCAGCGCGCCGATCAGATAGGCCAACAGGGTGCCGAGGGCGCCGGTGGTGGAAATAATGTAGCCAGTGTTGAAGAACAACCCGGTACCGATCACGCCACCCAGCGACAGCATCACCAGATGCCGAGTCTTCATGCTGCGTTTGAATTGCCCTGCGGCGGGAGCGGGTGAGTGCATAATAATTTATCCGTATAGACGTCTAAGCTGCTAAATGGCTATTGGTTATACCCGCAATGCCCAGTGAAATCAATGCGCGGCAAGCGGACGGGGGAGAAAAATCGTTAGATGGGCCGCAGGATCGGTGTCGGTCTATATGCAAATGATAATTATTATCTATAATGTCGCCACTTTTGATAACAGGGCAACAGCATGAGATTTCTGATTTTACTGGCTGCATTGGTGCTTGCCGCCTGTAGCCACACGCCGGCGACGTCGCCGCAAAACGACGTGCAGCGCCTGGGCACCATCACCGATTTGCGCAGCGGCGCAACCCTGACGCCCGAGCAACTGCTGGCCCGGCTGGCGGCGCAGCCGCGGGTGATCGTCGGGGAAAAACACGATAACCCATATCACCACCGGATTGAGCTGTGGCTGGTGCAGCAACTGCCGCAACAGCGGCCGCAGGGCAGCGTGCTGATGGAGATGATCAACCCCAATCAGCAGGCCAAGGTGGATAAGGTCAAGCTGTGGCTGCAGGGCAATCCGGCGGTGCGCGATGCCCGCGTCGCCGAGCTGATTGACTGGCAGCCGGGCTGGAAATGGGAACTGTATGGCGAAGTGACGATGGCGGCGATGCGTGCGCCGTACCCGCTGTTGTCGGCCAACCTGGATCGCAGCGAGATAATGGCGTTTTATCAGCAACCGGTCTTTCCCCAGGGCGTGCTGTCGGTACGACCGGTGGTGCAGAAGGCGCTGGCGGAAACCATTCGCAATTCGCACGGCGGTCAAATCGAGGCGGAACGGCTGCATGCGATGCTGGTCATTCAGCAACAGCGTGACCGGCGCATGGCCGAACGTTTACTGGCGGCGCCAGCGCCGGCGCTGCTGATCGCCGGCGGTTATCACGCCGCCAAATCGGTTGGGGTGCCCCTGCATGTGCAGGATCTGCAGCCGGCGGCGCTGCCGACGGTGCTGATGCTGGCGGAGTCTGGCACTCGGATGGATAAGCAGGCGGCGGATTACCTGTGGGTCACGCCCCCTGTGAAATGAATCGGTTAATTACTGTAATTTCTTTTTAAAATAATGGGATAGGGAGTAACTACGGGCTGTGGCTTGAAAATAAAACCTCCGGTTTCGTGGGCGCAGTTACTGCGCCCGTTTCGCCTGCTGCAACCACTTGTCCAGTTCGTTGGCGAACTGCTGGCGATCGCGCTGGTTAAGCGCGTTCGGGCCGCCGGTCTGGATACCGCTGGAGCGCAGGGTATCCATAAAGTCGCGCATGTTGAGGCGCTCGCGAATGGTGTCCGGGGTGTAACGTTCGCCGCGCGGATTCAGCGCGATGGCGCCTTTTTCTATCACTTCCGCCGCCAGCGGGATGTCGGCGGTGATCACCAGATCGCCTTTTTCGCAGCGGCGCACGATCTCGTTATCCGCCACGTCGAAGCCGGCCGCCACCTGCAGGGTGCGGATAAACTTCGACGGCGGCGTTTTCAGCGGCTGGTTGGCCACCAGCGTCACCGGCACGGCGGTGCGATCGGCGGCGCGGAACAGCACTTCTTTGATGACGTTCGGACAGGCGTCCGCATCGACCCAAATCTGCATCACTCAGGCTCCTTCAGCCAGTCGCGCACCGGCAGGAAATCGCGGTACAGCGCCGCTTCCGGGCCGTCGGCCGGCGGTTGATAGTTGTATTCCCAGCGCACCAGCGGCGGCATGGACATCAGGATGGATTCGGTGCGGCCACCGGTTTGCAACCCGAACAGCGTGCCGCGATCCCACACCAGGTTGAACTCCACGTAGCGGCCACGGCGATACAGCTGGAACTGGCGCTCGCGTTCGCCCCAGGCCAGCGTTTTGCGCTTTTCGACGATCGGCAGATAGGCGTCGAGGAAACCTTCGCCCACCGCACGGGTGAAGGCGAAGCAGTGGTCGAAATCCGGGGTGTTCAGATCGTCATAAAACAGGCCGCCGATGCCGCGTGCCTCGTTGCGGTGCTTGATAAAGAAGTAATCGTCGCACCATTTTTTATATCGAGGGTAGACTTCGTCGCCGAAGGGGGCGCACAGCTGCCGGGCGGTGCGGTGCCAGTGCACCGCGTCCTCTTCGAAGCCGTAGAACGGCGTCAGATCCAAGCCGCCGCCGAACCACCATACCGGCTCTTCACCCGGCTTTTCAGCGATAAAGAAGCGCACGTTGGCATGGCTGGTGGGAACATAGGGGCTGAGCGGGTGTACCACCAGCGAGACGCCCATCGCCTGGAAGCTGCGGCCGGCCAGTTCGGGGCGGTGCGCAGTGGCGGAGGCGGGCAGGGTAGCGCCGGACACGTGGGAAAAGTTTACCCCCGCCTGTTCGAACACCGCGCCGTTGGTCAGTACGCGGCTGCGGCCACCGCCGCCTTCTTCACGCGTCCATTGGTCTTCGGTGAAAGCGGCGCCGCCGTCGGCCTGGGCCAGTTGGGCGCAGATGCGGTCCTGCAGCGCCAGCAGGAAGGATTTTACTTCAGCGATGGTAGGTAAACTCATGCGGGATCATTTATAGCGTCTGGCTGAACAAGCCGCTAAGTATACTCTTATTCGCCGGCGGCGGCAGCATCAGCGCGGTTTTCGCTGATGGGTGTCAAAATAATCGAAGAAATTGATCACCCCGTCGGCAATGGCGCGGGCGATTTTTTCGCGGAATGCGGTGGTGCCCAGCAGCCGCTCTTCGTTCGGGTTGGTGATGAACGAGGTTTCCACCAGCACGGAGGGAATGGACGGGGATTTCAGCACGGCGAAGGCCGCCTGCTCGGTGCTGTCGCTGTGCAGATGGTGCACCGGGCGAATTTGCCCGAGCACGTGGCGGCCGAGCGTCAGGCTGTTGTTGATGGTGTCGGTTTGCACCAGATCGAACAGCACCTGCTGCAGGTAGTTGTCCTGCTGCTTGTATTTGCCGCCCGCCACGTCATCGGCGGCGTTTTCGCGGTTGGACAGATAGCGCGCCATGGCGCTGCTGGCGCCGCGGTTGGACAGGGCGAACACCGACGCGCCCGAGGCTGTCGGGTTGGTGAAGCCGTCGGCATGGATGGAAATAAACAGGTCGGCCTGATGCTGGTGGGCGATCTCCACCCGTTGGAACAGCGGAATAAATTCGTCTTCCTCACGGGTCAGGCGCACTTCTACACGATCGTGCTCATGCAGGAAGCGGCGCACGTGGTTAGCTATCTCCAGCACCACGTGTTTTTCCTGCGAGCCTTCGTGGCCCACCGCACCGGAGTCGATGCCGCCGTGGCCGGGATCGATCATCACGATCCTCTTCGCGCCGGCCGCTTTCGGCGCCGGTTTGCTGTGCTGCTGGCTGCGCAGCATGCCGCCGGACTCCGCTTTGGCCTTGCGGCCGTTGGCGCCGAGCAGCGCAACGGCCAGGCCGGAGAGCAAAAGTTGACGTCGCGTGGAGGAAACGGCAAGCGGTTTAAAATTGAGGAATTGTTTAACCTGCTTTTTCATTACGCGACGCTCCATCGATAAATTCTATTTTGCGACGTTATATCGTATTGATAATCATTAATCGACCTGATAACTATTTCCATTTATTACGCCTGTTACCGGCAAAATCTGGTCAAATAGCGCGGGAAATCGCAGTTTGATATTGCGTATGTGAATAATCACGCGATAATCAGATAAACACCTTAATTAACAGCGGCCAACATCGATGGAAATTCGCGTATTTCGACAAGACGACTTTGAAGAGGTCATAACCCTGTGGGAGCGCTGCGATCTGCTGCGGCCGTGGAACGATCCGGAGATGGATATCGAGCGCAAGCTGAATCACGATCCTGAGCTGTTTTTGGTGGCCGAGGTCGGCGGTGAAGTGGTCGGTTCGGTGATGGGCGGTTACGACGGTCACCGCGGTTCGGCCTACTATCTTGGCGTGCATCCGGATTATCGCGGGCGCGGTATCGCCAATGCCTTGATCAACCGCCTGGAGAAGAAGCTGATCGCGCGCGGTTGCCCGAAGATCCAGCTGATGGTGCGTGAAGACAACGACACCGTGGTTGAGATGTACGAAAAGCTCGGCTACGAGATCCAGAGCGTGACCAACCTGGGCAAGCGGCTGATCGAAGACCAGGAATATTGAGTTGCGCCCGGGGCGGCGCGATCGCCGCCCCGGGTAACGGATTACGGCAGCTTTTTGATGGTTTTCACATCCACTTCCACGCTGCTCCAGTCTTTATCCACCTTACCTTCCAACTGCACTTTGTCTTTCGGCGTGATGGTTTGGCCATTCCAGCGCTTCTTGTCGATCTCGACCGTCAGGGTGCCGCTGGCGTCGCGGAAGGTATAGGTATCGTCGCCGACGCGCTGCTCAATGTTGCCCTGCAGCATCACCCAGGCGTCGTCGCTCATCGATTTCACCTTGTCCACGGTGGTCAGCGCGGCGCTGGGGCCGGAGAAGCCGCCCTGTTGCGCGGTTTGCGTTTGGGCCTGCGGCGCGGCAGGATCCAGGAACCCGCCCTGCTGAGCCAGAACCGGTGCGCTGCACAAGGCGATTAATGCGGCCAGAGTCAGTTTTTTCATGTTGAGCTTCCTTATCTTTCATCAAAAATCAGTACCCGGTCATTCGGGTTACTTATCGGGTAGTGATGATTAAAGCACAAGGATCTTAAGAGCTTCTTAAGCCGGCGCATTGAAAAGCGTTATCCTGGCGCCCATCTGAAAGAGTCACCATCATCTTGGCAAGGAACGGCAGTTGAACCTATCCTCACCCCGGTTTTCCCCGGACGATTACGATCAGCACGGCGCGTTGCGCCTGCCGCTGTGGTTTTGGGGCGTATTGATTTTGCAGGCACGCACCTGGTTGCTGTTTGTGATGGCCGGCGCCTCACGCGAGCAGGGCAGCGAGCTGCTGGCGCTGTTCTACCCGGACACGCAGCGTTTCTGGTACGGCATCCTGCTCGGGCTGCCGGCCGCGCTGGCGTTTTTGCTCGGCGGGCGGCGCCTGCAATGGCCGCGGCTGTGGCGCGCCTGGCGCTGGGTGCTGATATGTTCGCTGCTGGCGGCGCTGGGCGGTTCGCTGTTCAGCCTGTGGCAACAGGACGGCAACTCGCCTGCGCTGGAGCTGATGCTGGTGCTGCTGGATACCCTGGCGTTGGCCTATCTGCTGCTGAACGCGCGCCTGAAAGCCTGCTTCGCGCCGCAGGATGAACCCGGCTAATTGCGGCGAAGTGCGGCACTTTTCGCATTTTATGCACTCCAAGCTGGCAACCGATGGCGTAGCGCGCGCAGTTGTGAGAGGCTGACACGCAGCAAAACGCCGAGCGCGGCAGGGCGATCCCAGCGGCCCATGCCATTGATGTTAAGGAGCTATAAGATGAATATTCGCCCACTGCTGTTAGGGCTCCCGCTGTTACTGACCGGCTGTTCGACCCTGTCCAACTTCTCCTGGTCCAGCCTGTCGCCGTTCAACTGGTTCGGCAGCAGTCTTGAAGTCAGCGCCAAGGGCGTCGGCAATCTTAACGCCGGCACGCCAATGTCGGAAACCGCCATCAACGACGGGCTGGACGGCAACTATCGTCTGCGCGGCGGCATGGCGACCAGCAACGGCCAGATTGTCTCTTATTATCAGGCGCTGTCCGGCGACGAAGTGAAGCTGGTGATCACCGGCGAACCTAAAGGCCACGTGCAGCGGGTAGACGTGATGGACCAAAAAGTGGCGACCGAGTGGGGCAACAAGCTCGGCACGCCGTTCGGCGACATGTACAGCAAAGCGTTCGGCGCCTGTAAACCGGCCACGGGCGAAGATGCCGGCAAGGTGGAGTGCGTGGCGGAGCAGAGCAAATACGTCACCTACATTTTCAGCGGCAAGTGGGCCGGCCCGCAGGATATCATCCCGCCGGACGACACGCTGAAAAGCTGGACCATCAGCAAAATCATCTGGCACGCCAAACCGCAATAACCCTTCTGCCACGGGCGCCCCTGTGCGGCGCCCGCATTGCTAACCGATTAACCCCATTTTCTTTGCGTTGATGCAATGCAATCCTGCCGCCATGCGGTATCATAGCGCGCGTTTGTAACAGGGACCCCGGGCGTGAACAGCCAATCCTGTTGCCCGATTTTGGTATTGAGGATAACGACATGACACAGGTTCAGAGCGGCATTTTGTTGGAACACTGCCGTTTCGCCATTTTTATGGAAGCTACCGTACAGGGTGAATTTGCCGATTTGCGCCAGGGCTGCAAACAGTTTTGCCAGACGCTGAGTGAGCTGCAGCAGCAGTTCCCGGATGCGCGTCTGGGCGCAGCGATCGCTTTTGGCTATGACGTTTGGCACGATCTGTCCAGCGGCCAGGGCGCCAAAGAGCTGAAACCCTTCACGCCGCTTGGCAAAGGGCTGGCGCCGGCCACCCAGCGCGATATGCTGATTCATATTCAATCCCTGCGTCATGACGTCAACTTCACGCTGGCGCAGGCCGCGCTGGCGGCGTTCGGCAACGCGATTAAAATCGAAGAGGAAACCCACGGCTTCCGCTGGGTGGAAGAGCGCGATCTGAGCGGCTTTATCGACGGCACCGAAAACCCGCAGGGCGACCAGCGCCCGCAGGTGGCGACCATCGCCGAGGGCGAAGAAGACGCGGGCGGCAGCTACGTGCTGGTGCAGCGCTACGAACACAACCTGCGCCAGTGGCAGCGTTTCACCACCGAGCAGCAGGAGCAAATTATCGGCCGCACCAAGCACGACAGCGAAGAGCTGCCGGCGGACCAGCGCCCGGATACCTCGCACGTTAGCCGCGTCGATCTGAAAGAAGACGGCAAAGGCCTGAAAATCCTGCGCCAGAGCCTGCCTTACGGTACTGCCAGCGGCAAACACGGGCTTTATTTCATCGCCTACTGCGCGCGCCTGCACAACATCGAGCAGCAGTTGCTGAGCATGTTCGGCGATCTGGACGGCAAACGCGATGCAATGCTGCGCTTTAGCCGTGCGGTGACCGGCAGTTACTACTTCGCGCCGTCCCTGACGCGCCTGCTGTCACTTTGACGCTCCACCGGGGCGGGCGGCGCCCGCTTCGGTGCCGATCCCGCCTTGCCAAAACCGCTCCGCCCCTGCCTTATAGCGTTTGATGCTTGAAAATCACCAAACGGTATATAAAAGCGTTACAGCTCCGCACCTAGTTATAAATACACTGGTCTTCAATAAGGCGAAAGCCTGAAAGATTGACTCAGTGAGCTAAGGTGCAGAATGAAACAAATCCGGGTTAAAAATATCGTGCTGAAAGGGTGGCTGGCGGCGGCGCTGTTGGCCAGCGGCGCGGCTTCGGCAGCGGAATTGCTGAATAGCTCCTATGACGTTTCCCGTGAATTGTTTACCGCGCTGAACCCTGGCTTCGAACAGCAATGGAACCAGCAACATCCAAACGACAAGCTGACCATCAAGCAATCCCACGCCGGCTCTTCCAAGCAGGCGCTGGCGATCTTGCAAGGGCTGCGCGCCGACGTAGTGACCTACAACCAGGTGACCGATGTGCAGATCCTGCACGACCGCGGCCAGCTGATCCCGGCCGACTGGCAGTCGCGCTTGCCGAACAACAGCTCGCCGTTCTATTCCACCATGGCGTTCCTGGTGCGCAAGGACAACCCGAAAGGCATCCACACCTGGAACGATCTGGTGCGCGACGACGTGAAGCTGGTATTCCCGAACCCGAAAACCTCAGGCAACGGCCGTTACACCTATCTGGCCGCCTGGGGCGCCGCCAGCCAGGCCGACGGCAACGATCGGGCCAAGACTCGCGCCTTTATGACCCGCTTCCTGAAAAACGTGCTGGTGTTCGATACCGGCGGTCGCGGCGCGACCACCACCTTCGTCGAGCGCGGCTTGGGCGACGTGCTGATCAGCTTTGAGTCGGAAGTGAACAACATCCGCAAGCAGTACGGCGAAGACAAATATGAAGTGATCGTACCGCCGGTCGATATCCTGGCGGAATTCCCGGTGGCCTGGGTGGACAAAAACGTTGAGAGAAACGGCACCGCGCAGGCGGCCAAGGACTACCTGAACTACCTCTATAGCCCGGCAGCCCAGCAGGTGATCGCCAGCTTCTACTACCGCGTCTACGATCCGAAGGCGATGGCGGCGGCGAAAGGGCAGTTCCCGGACACCAAGCTGTTCCGGGTGGAAGATCAATTCGGCGGCTGGCCGCAGGTGATGAAAACGCATTTCTCGACCGGCGGCGAGCTCGACCAGCTGTTAGCGGCGGGACATAAATAAATGTTGTCGTTGTCCAGCAAACGGGTTCTGCCCGGATTTGGCCTCAGCCTCGGCAGCAGCCTGTTCTATACCTGCCTGATCCTGCTGCTGCCGCTCTCCGCGCTGGTGATGCAGCTGGCGCAGATGAGCCTGGCGCAGTATTGGGAAGTGATCTCCAATCCGCAGGTGGTGGCGGCCTATAAGGTGACGCTGCTGGCGGCGGGCGTCGCCAGCCTGTTCAACGCGGTGTTTGGCATGCTGATGGCCTGGATCCTGACGCGCTACCGGTTCCCTGGCCGCTCGCTGCTGGACGGCCTGATCGATCTGCCGTTTGCGCTGCCGACGGCGGTGGCCGGCCTGACGCTGGCGGGGCTGTTCTCCACCACCGGCTGGTACGGGCAGTGGCTGGCGCATTTCGACATCAAGGTTACCTTCACCTGGTTGGGCATTGCGGTGGCGATGGCGTTCACCAGCCTGCCGTTCGTGGTGCGCACCGTGCAACCGGTGCTGGAGGAGCTGGGCCCGGAATACGAAGAGGCGGCCGAAACCCTCGGCGCCACCCGCTGGCAGAGCTTCCGCCGCGTGGTGTTGCCTGAAGTGGCGCCGGCGTTGCTGGCCGGCACGGCGATTTCTTTTACCCGCAGCCTGGGGGAGTTCGGTGCGGTGATTTTCATTGCCGGCAACATCGCCTGGAAGACGGAAGTGACCTCGCTGATGATTTTTGTGCGCCTGCAGGAGTTCGACTATCCGGCGGCCAGCGCCATCGCTTCGGTGATCCTGGCGGCGTCGCTGCTGCTGCTGTTCAGCATTAACGTTCTGCAGAGCCGCTTCGGCCGCCGCATTGGGGGGCACTGATGGCTGATATTTCCGAGTTTAACGGCGTCGAGCGCCCGCGCGTCAACTGGGCCAAATGGTCGCTGATCGTCGTCGGCGTGCTGTTCTCGGTGCTGCTGCTGGTGGTGCCGATGATTTCGATTTTCGCCGAGGCCTTTTCGAAAGGCGTTGGCGCGATGTGGGGCAACCTGCTCGATCCGGACATGCTGCACGCCATCTGGCTGACGGTATTGATCGCGTTGATCACCGTGCCGTTCAACCTGATTTTCGGCACGCTGCTGGCGTGGCTGGTGACGCGTTTCACCTTCCCGGGCCGCCAACTGCTGCTGACCCTGATCGACATCCCGTTCGCCGTTTCGCCGGTGGTGGCGGGGCTGATTTACCTGCTGTTTTACGGCAGCAACGGCCTGCTGGGCGGTTGGCTGGATGCGCACAACATCCAGATCATGTTCTCCTGGCCGGGCATGGTGTTGGTGACCATCTTCGTTACCTGTCCATTCGTGGTGCGTGAGCTGGTGCCGATGATGCTCAGCCAGGGCAGCCAGGAAGACGAGGCCGCCATTTTGCTGGGCGCCTCCGGTTGGCAAATGTTCCGCCGGGTGACGTTGCCGAACATTCGCTGGGCGCTGCTGTACGGCGTGGTGCTGACCAACGCGCGCGCCATCGGCGAATTCGGCGCGGTCTCGGTGGTGTCCGGTTCGATTCGCGGTGAAACCTACAGCCTTCCGCTGCAGGTTGAGCTGCTGCAGCAGGATTACAACACCGTCGGCTCCTTTACCGCCGCCGCGCTGCTGACCCTGATGGCGATAGTAACCCTATTTTTGAAAAGCGCTCTGCAATGGCGTCTGGAACGCCAGAACGCACGGCTCGAGCGGGAGGAAAATCATGAGCATTGAGATTAACGGTATCAACAAGTTCTTCGGCCGCACCAAGGTATTGAACGATATCTCGCTCGATATTTCTTCCGGCGAGATGGTGGCGTTATTGGGGCCGTCCGGTTCCGGCAAGACCACGCTGCTGCGCATTATCGCCGGGCTGGAAAGCCAGAGCGGCGGCAAGCTGGGCTTCCACGGCACCGACGTCAGCCACGTGCACGCGCGCGATCGCCGGGTGGGCTTTGTATTCCAGCATTACGCGCTGTTCCGCCATATGACGGTGTTCGACAACATCGCCTTTGGCCTGAGCGTGTTGCCGCGCCGCGAGCGCCCGAACGCCGCGGCGATCAAACAGAAAGTCACCCAGCTGCTGGAAATGGTGCAGTTGGCGCACCTGGCCAACCGCTATCCGTCGCAGCTGTCCGGCGGCCAAAAACAGCGTGTGGCGCTGGCGCGCGCGTTGGCGGTGGAGCCGCAGATCCTGCTGCTGGACGAGCCTTTCGGCGCGCTGGACGCCCAGGTGCGCAAAGAACTGCGCCGCTGGCTGCGTCAGCTGCATGAAGAGCTGAAGTTCACCAGCGTGTTCGTCACCCACGATCAGGAAGAGGCGATGGAAGTGGCCGACCGCATCGTGGTGATGAGCCAGGGCAATATCGAACAGGTGGGATCGCCGGAAGAGATTATGCGCGATCCGGCCAGCCGCTTCGTGCTGGAGTTTATGGGCGAGGTGAACCGCCTGAACGGCGAGATCCGCGGTTCGCAGCTGTTCGTCGGCGCGCACCAGTGGCCGCTGTCGTTCCAGCCGATGCATCAGGGCAGCGTCGATCTGTTCCTGCGTCCGTGGGAAATGGAAGTGGCGACCGAGAGCAGCGAGCGTTGCCCGCTGCCGGTGCAGGTGCTGGAAGTCAGCCCGCGCGGCCATTTCTGGCAGTTGACCGTACAGCCGATTGGCTGGCACCAGGAACCGATCGGCGTGGTGCTGCCGGAAGGCAACGCGACGCCGGTGCGCGGCGGCCGCTACTATGTCGGCAGCCTCAATGCGCGGCTGTATGCCGGCGATCAACTGTTGCAACCTGTTGCGTTAGCCAAAAGCGCCTGATAGTTTTTAACACCCACGTTTATTTTAAAGGCAACCCCGGGGTTGCCTTTTTACATTACGCACACCAACACACAGGCAAAGATCGTGACAACGCTGGAACAATGCATCGGGAATACCCCGTTGGTAAAACTGCAACGACTGGCCGCCGCAGCGGGCAGCGAGGTTTGGGTCAAGCTGGAAGGCAATAATCCGGCGGGCTCGGTGAAGGATCGCGCCGCGCTGGCAATGATCCAGCAGGCGGAGCTGCGCGGCGAGATAGCACCCGGCGACGTGCTGATCGAGGCCACCAGCGGCAACACCGGCATTGCGCTGGCGATGATCGCCGCGCTGAAAGGTTACCCGCTAAAGCTGTTGATGCCCGAAAATATGAGCATGGAGCGCCAGGCGGCGATGCGCGCCTATGGCGCCGAGCTGATCCTGGTCAGCCGGGAGCAGGGTATGGAAGGCGCGCGCGATCTGGCGCTGGAGATGCAACGCCAGGGGCAGGGCAAGGTGTTGGATCAGTTCAACAATCTGGACAACCCCTACGCGCATTTTACCACCACGGGCCCGGAAATCTGGCGCCAGACCGAAGGGCGCATTACCCATTTCGTTTCCAGCATGGGCACGACCGGCACCATAACCGGCGTGGGCGGCTACCTGAAAAGCCAGAACCCGCAGGTGCAGATTATCGGCCTGCAGCCGGCGGAAGGCAGCAGCATTCCCGGCATTCGTCGCTGGGCGCCGGCCTACCTGCCGGGCATCTTCCGCCCGGACTTGGTGGACCAGGTGTTGGACATTGAGCAGGGCGACGCCGAGCAAACCATGCGCCGGCTGGCGCAGCGCGAAGGTATCTTCTGCGGCGTCAGCTCCGGCGGCGCGGTGGCCGGTGCCTTGCGCATCGCCGCGGCCAACCCTGGCAGCCTGATCGTGGCGGTGATCTGCGATCGCGGCGATCGCTACCTCTCAACCGGGGTGTTCGACTAAGGCTATTCCCGCCCCTCCCGGCGGCGCGTTTCGCCGGGAAAAACCACAGCTTACGCCGCCGCTCCGGCAATCAGACCTGCCCCTGAAGTAGAGAAATAGCCCGATAGCGGCCACAATAACAGTGGCGGTTGGTCGCCTGCCGCATGTGTAAGGATTGAGTAAAACCGGCTGCGCATTGAACGAATTGGCGGGAAAATGATGAAAATCAGCGAAGGAGCAAGGCATGAAAATTTTATTGGTCGATGATGACCTGGAGCTTGGCACCATGCTGAGCGAATACCTGACCGCCGAAGGTTTTGACGCCACGCTGGTGCTGACAGGCAAAGCGGGCGTGGAAGGTGCGCTGTCGGGCGACTATACCGCGATGATCCTCGATATTATGCTGCCGGACATGAGCGGCATTGACGTGCTGCGCGACGTGCGCAAGAAAAGCCGCATGCCTATCATCATGCTGACGGCCAAAGGCGACAACATTGATCGGGTGATTGGCCTGGAAATGGGCGCCGACGACTACATGCCCAAGCCGTGCTATCCGCGCGAGCTGGTGGCGCGCCTGCGTGCGGTGCTGCGGCGTTTTGATGAGCGGCCGGACGAGGTGGACGACGAGATAGCCATCAGCTTCGGTGAACTGACGCTCAACCCCTCAACCCGCAGCAGCGAGTGGCGCGGCAAGGCGTTTGATCTTACCGCCTCGGAGTTCAACCTGTTGGAGTTGCTGCTGCGCGCGCCGGAGCGGGTGGTTTCCAAGGACGAACTGTCCGAGAAAGGGCTGGGGCGACCGCGCGAAGCCTACGACCGCAGCGTGGACGTGCATATCAGCAACATTCGCCAGAAGCTGGGGGCGCTGACCGACAACGCCCTGAGCATTGAGACGGTGCGCAGCATCGGCTACCGCATTCGGTAATGGCCATGCGCGGAAGACTATTCTGGAAAATCCTGCTCGGCTTCTGGCTGACCTTTCTCATCATGACTCAGGCGCTGTGGGTGGCCTTTTCCCTGTATGGCGACCGTTATGTGCCGCCGGAAAACGCCATGGCGCGGCGAGCGATCGCTTTGCAGCTGACCTCGGCGGCCACCCAGCTGCGCAGCGGCGGCATGCCGGCGCTGGAGGCGATGATCGCGGGTTGGTCGGAAGACGATCGCCGGCTATTGTCGATCACTCCGATGACGCAACCCCCTGCGCCAGCGGAGGATGAGACGGTATTCGAAGGCCGCCGCATGCCGAAAACCATCGACGCCTGGGTGCAGGATAAGGACGGCAAGGGCTACCTGCTGAGCTATAACGTGCGCGGCCTGCGGGAGGAGTATCGCCAGAACAAGCGTTCGCACGTCTTCAATATTCCGGCGCCGATGCTGTGGGTCGGCGGGCTTGGCGGCCTGTTGTTCAGCGCGGTGCTGGCCTGGAACCTGACCCGGCCGATGCGCCAGCTGCGCGGTGGCCTGGATCGCGTGGCGCAGGGCGATTTGTCGGTGCGTTTGTTCCCGACCATGCGGCGAAGACACGACGAACTCTCCGAGGTGGCGCGCGATTTCGACACCATGGCCGAACGGCTGGAGCTGTTGGTCAGCGCTCGCGAACAGCTGTTGCACGACGTTTCGCATGAGCTGCGCTCACCGCTGGCCCGTTTGCAGTTAGCCATCGGCCTGGCGCGGCAGAATGCCGGCAACGTGGAGAATTCGCTGCAACGCATCGAGCATGAGTCAGGCCGGCTGGACAAAATGATTGGCGAGCTGTTGGCGCTGTCGCGCACCGAACACAGCCGGCTGCCGGACGAAGAGTATTTCGATCTGTACGGATTGGTGGATGCGGTGGTGAGCGATGCACGCTACGAGGCGCAGGTGCCGGGCGTGAATATCGCCCTGCAGGCCAACTCCGATGTGGAATACACCGTTAAGGGCAACGCCGAGCTGATGCGGCGCGCGATGGATAACGTGGTGCGCAACGCGCTGCGTTTCTCCACCCAGGGCCAGCAGGTGACGGTGGCGCTGTCGCGTATCGATCAGCTGTTTCAGATTGAGGTCAGCGATCAGGGGCCTGGCGTGGAAGAGTCGAAGCTGTCGAGCATCTTCGATCCCTTTGTGCGCGTGAAATCGGCGCTGTCGGGCAAGGGCTACGGCCTGGGGCTGGCGATCACCCGCAAGGTGGTGCTGGCGCACGGCGGGCAGGTTGAGGCGCGCAACGGCGAAAAAGAGGGGTTGGTTATTACTCTGCGCATCCCGCGTTGGCAATAATAGACTATCTTACTTGCCATTTTGAACTAGGGCAGTGCTCGCCCTCGTCACGTACTGCGTGTACGCTCCGAGGGCTGTGCGCTGTCCATGTTCAAACTGCCTGCGCCGATAACGTCTATTATCCGCGATATACCCAAAGGATTTCGAATTGCAGCTAGGCGGCAAGCGGGGGAATCCCCGGGAGCTTACTCCGGTAAGTGACTGGGGTGAGCACGTGCGGCCAACAACGCTGCGGTTCGAAAGACGAAGGGGATAAAAAAAAACGGCGCCAGGGGCGCCGTTCTTATCTCATTCGCAATTACTTCTTGATGCGGATGATCGGGGTCTCGCCTACGGTGACGCTGCCGGACAGTTTGATCAGCTCTTTGATCTCGTCCATGTTGGAGATAACCACCGGAGTCAGGGTCGACTTGGCTTTTTCTTCCAGCAGTGGCAGGTTGAACTCGATAACGACGTCACCTTTCTTGACGCGCTGGCCTTCTTCGGCGATGCGCTTGAAGCCTTCGCCTTTCAGCTCAACGGTATCGATGCCGAAGTGGACAAACAGCTCGATGCCGCTGTCGGATTCGATAGAGAAAGCATGGTTGGTTTCGAAAATTTTGCCGATGGTGCCGTCAACCGGGGCCACCATTTTGTTGCCGGCTGGCTTGATGGCGATACCGTCGCCAACGATTTTTTCAGCGAACACTACGTCCGGCACATCTTCGATATTGACGATTTCGCCAGAAAGGGGAGCGACGATCTCGATAGTGCCCGTGTCTTTCTTGTCATCAGAAACCAGAGATTTCAGTTTATCGAACAAACCCATGATCTTCTCCTAAGCATTAAATTGGGCGGCGTTCCAGTGTCGTGGAAGTTTAGCAGAGCGTTTTTTCTTCGATGAATTTATTAACGCAATTCATCAGGTCTTGTGCCGTTGGCTGTGCCAAGGCCTGCGCTGCCAACGCCTTCACATCTTCGAAATTCGTGTTACGAATAATTTTCTTGATGCGTGGGATTGAAATCGCACTCATGCTGAACTCATCCAGCCCCATGCCCAATAACAACAGTGTAGCACGCTCATCGCCAGCCAGTTCACCGCACATACCGGTCCACTTGCCTTCCGCATGAGATGCATCAATAACCTGTTTGATCAGGCCAAGCACTGATGGGGACATCGGGTTATAGAGATGAGAAATCAGCTCATTGCCGCGATCTACCGCCAGAGTATACTGGGTTAGATCGTTTGTCCCAATACTAAAGAAGTCGACTTCTTTCGCCAGGTGGTGAGCGATGACCGCCGCAGCCGGCGTTTCCACCATCACGCCCACTTCAATGGTCTCGTCAAACGCCTTGCCTTCTTCGCGCAGCTGCGCCTTCAGCGTTTCGATTTCGCCTTTCAGATCGCGCACTTCTTCCACGGAAATAATCATCGGGAACATGATGCGCAGTTTGCCGAACGCCGAGGCGCGCAGGATGGCGCGCAGCTGAGCGTGCAGAATTTCACGGCGATCCATCGCGATGCGGATGGCGCGCCAGCCCAGGAACGGGTTCTCTTCCTTCGGCAGGTTCATGTACGGCAGGTCTTTGTCGCCGCCGATGTCCATGGTGCGGACGATCACGGCCTGCGAGCCCATGGCTTCCGCAACGGCTTTGTAGGCCTGGAACTGCTCGTCTTCGGTCGGCAGCGAGTCGCGGTCCATGAACAGGAATTCGGTACGATACAGGCCGACGCCTTCCGCGCCGTTGCGCTCTGCACCCGCGACGTCGCGCACGGTGCCGATGTTGGCGCAGACTTCAACCTGATGGCCGTCCAGCGTAATCGCCGGCAGATCCTTCAGCTTGGCCAGATCGTTTTTCTCGGTGATGTATTGATTCTGGGCGGCTTTCAGCTGGTCGATAACGTCAGCGGTAGGGTTAACGTAAATCTTGTTGTTAACCGCGTCCAGGATCAGGTAATCGTCGTTTTTCACCTGCTTGGTGACGTCGCTGGTGCCTACGATAGCCGGCAATTCCAGAGAGCGCGCCATGATGGAGGTGTGCGAGGTGCGGCCGCCGAGATCGGTGATGAAGCCCAGCACTTTGTCCAGGTTCAGCTGTGCGGTCTCGGACGGGGTCAGATCGGTGGCCACCAGGATCACTTCGTCCCGGATGGAACCCAGATCGACGATTGGCATGCCCAGAATGTTCTGCAGCAGGCGTTTACCGATGTCGCGCACGTCGGCCGCGCGCTCTTTCAGGTATTCGTCGTCCAGTTCTTCCAGCGCTTTCGCCTGGCCTTCGATCACGGTGTAGGCCGCTGCGTCAGCAGAAGCCAGGTCGTCTTTGATGAGGGCTATGATTTCCTGCTCAAGCTCTTCGTCTTCCAGCAACATAATGTGGCCTTCGAAGATAGCTTCCTTCTCTTCGCCGAAGGTTTCGCCAGCTTTGGTCTTGATCGCTTCCAGCTGCTCGGACGCCTTGGCGCGGCCTGCCAGAAAACGCGAGACTTCCTGCTCTACTTGATCAGCAGAGATTTTCTTCCGGTTGATGACAATTTCATCTTCTTTCAGTAGGAGAGCCTTACCAAAAGCGATACCCGGTGATACTAAAATGCCTGAAATCATAACCCTACCTTACTCTTGACTGGTGTTAACTAAAAAGACGGGCCGATTTTACTCAAGCTCTGCCATCAGTTTTACCAAGTGCTCAACGGCTTTCTGCTCGTCTTCACCTTCAGCTGAGATGGTCACTACGGTCCCTTGAGTCAGCCCCAGAGTTTGCAGTTTGAACAGGCTTTTGGCGCTGGCGCTTTTGCCGTTGGAGGTCACGGTGATGTCAGACGTGAAGCCTTTGGCTTCTTTTACGAACTGAGCGGCAGGGCGAGTGTGCAGACCATTCGGAGCGGTAATAGTAACTTCTTGCTGGAACATTGATGTTTCCCCAACTTATTGGATTAATGTTGTGGAGCTAAAGTTTAGCCCACGAGCATGACTTTAGCTTATCTGGTTAGCGCCTGACTATGGTACAGGGGCGAGCGTTGATGCAACAGAAAACGACGCATTAGGCACTTCAGATCAAAAAAATCCCGGCTTCTGACGTCGTTTCAATCAGCTCCCCATTATGCCCGCTTTAACGCCTGTGCGACAAACGAGTAAATCGATTCAGCCTAAACAAGGCACCGAGGGTGATTAATTTTGCGCATCGAAATAATGCACCGTTAAATACTAAAGCCAGCGGGCAAAATCAATCTTCTACTGCTATAAACTTTGATCCAGTCCACAAAAAAGCACCCGTTAGGGTGCTTTTTTAGCGTTTTGTGCACCTTTGGCATTACTGCTGCAGTTCTTGCTCGGTGAACAGATCGGCGAACAGGGCGGTGCTCAGGTAGCGCTCGCCGGAAGAGGGCAGGATCACCACGATGGTCTTGTCGGCAAAGTCGGCCTCTTCGGCCAGTTTCACCGCCGCCGCCACCGCTGCGCCGGAGGAGATGCCGGCCAGAATGCCTTCTTCGTCCATCAGGCGGCGCGCCATGCTGATGGCTTCGTCGTTGGTGATCTGCTCGACGCGATCCACCAGATCCAGATCCAGGTTGCCCGGGATAAAGCCGGCGCCGATGCCCTGGATCTTGTGCGGGCCGGGCTTCAGTTCCTCACCGGCCAGCGCCTGGCTGATCACCGGAGAATCGGTCGGTTCTACCGCCACGGTAGTGATGGCCTTGCCTTTGGTGTTCTTGATGTAGCGGCTGACGCCGGTCAGGGTGCCGCCGGTGCCTACGCCGGAGATAAATACGTCAACCGCGCCGTCGGTGTCTTCCCAGATTTCCGGGCCGGTGGTTTTTTCATGGATCGCCGGGTTAGCCGGGTTGCTGAACTGCTGCAGGATGATGTAGCGGTTCGGATCGGTGGCGACAATCTCTTCCGCCTTGGCGATGGCGCCTTTCATGCCTTTCGCGCCTTCGGTCAGCACCAGGTTGGCGCCCAGCGCCTTGAGCAGCTTGCGGCGCTCGATGCTCATGGTTTCCGGCATGGTCAGCGTCAGCTTGTAGCCGCGCGCCGCGGCCACGAAGGCCAGCGCGATGCCGGTGTTGCCGCTGGTCGGCTCCACCAGCTCTTTGCCGGCGGTCAGGATGCCGCGTTGTTCCGCGTCCCAGATCATATTGGCACCGATGCGGCATTTGACGCTGAAGCTCGGGTTGCGTGATTCAACCTTGGCCAGAATGCGTCCGTTGCCGATACGGTTCAGACGAACCAGCGGCGTATGGCCGATTGTTAATGAGTTGTCTTCATATATCTTGCTCATAGCCCGTCCTTTAACTCTATGAAAATGTGGGGAACATCGAAAGCATACGCTAACAGTACCGGCAGGGAAGTAAAGAATTGGTATATCTATATGTTATTAGGAAATAAGTTTTAAGCACAATGATAAGGGCGCAAAATGCGCGCCCTGTTGAAAAATTAATCATTATTTGCCGAATAAAACGGCTCAGGAACGGACGAATTGCGGGCGATAACGGTCCACCCACATCGCGGTGGCGCCGCACACCGCCACCGGCAGGATCACCAGGTTGAGGATCGGGATCATGGTGAACAGGCTGACCAGGGCGCCGAACTGCAGGTTGTCGGTTTTGTGCTGGCGCAGCGCGCGGCGCATGTCGGCAAAGCTGACTTTATGGTTGTCGAAGGGGTAGTCGCAGTATTGGATCGCCAGCATCCAGGCGCTGAACAGGAACCACAGCACCGGCGCCACCGTTTGGCCGATGCCGGGAATAAAGTACAGAATCAGCAACAGCAGGGCGCGCGGCAGATAATAGGCCAGCTTGCGCCACTCGCGCGCCATGATGCGCGGCAGGTCCTTCAGGATGCCGAAAATGCCGGTATCCGGCAGCGGTTTGCCGGTGAGGCTGCCTTCCAGCTGCTCCGCCAGCAGGCCGCAGAACGGTGCGGCGATCAGGTTGGTGATGGTGCTGAACAGATAGCTGAAGACCAGCAGCACGGAGATGACCGCCACTGGCCACAGCAGATAACTCAGCCACTGCAGCCAATTGGGCACGTGGCTCATCATCGTCGGGATCCAGTCGCCGAGTTGGCTGAACAGCCACCAGAAGGCGGAGCCCATCAGCAGCACGTTGACCAGCAACGGCAGAACCACATAGCGTTTTATTCCCGGGCGCGAAATCAGGCGCCAGCCTTCGGCAAAATAGTGAAAGCCGCTGGTGGATTTTAAAGGGGGCTGCGTATAGGACATATCTTAAGTTATCTCGTTGTCTGAACAGGCATCATTATCATATCGGGATGATTTTCTGCTGGCTAGGGTTGCGTTGGCTGAAAAAGCAGCAAAAAAAGGCAGTATAATCATCTTTATTGGCATAAAGTTCAGCACGGACTTGCACTTGTGTGCTCGGGCAAATAGAGTTAAAGAGTGAATGTTTGCCGCGGTGGCAATGTATTGGAACAACAGAGATAGCAATGATGCAGGATTTGCGTCTGATATTAATCGTTGTTGGCGCGATCGCCATAATAGCGTTGTTATTACACGGTCTTTGGACCAGTCGTAAAGAACGCTCGTCGCTTTTTCGCGATCGCCCAGCCAAGCGTTCCAAAAAGGAACGTGAACAAACCCCGATCGACGACCTCGATGAAGGCGTGGGGGAGGTGCGTGTACGCGCCGCTCACCCGCAGGATGAGCCGTCGTTTGGTCATTTTGATGCCGCACGCGAAGAACCCGTGGCAGCGCCCAAACCCGCTCCGGCGGCTGAGCCTGCGCCACGTGCCGTTCAACCGGCTGCTCATCAGACGCCGCCGCCGCTGTCGCAGCGGCCGGATTATGACGACATCCTGCTGAACAACTACGCGCAGGACAAAGACGACGAGCCGCAGCAACAGCCTGCGCCGCGCCGCGAGCCGCGCGTTGACGATCTGCCGCCTCAGGCGCAGCCAGCAGCGGAGCCGGCGTTGCGCGCCGAGCCTGCGCTGCAGCCGCAGCCGGAAGCGAAACCGGCGCCGGCAGAGCCTAAGCCTGCTCCGGCCGCGCCAGTTCAGGCGAAGCTGAAAGAAACCGTGCTGGTGCTGCACGTATCGGCCCATCAGGGCGGCGTGATCGGCGGCGAAGTATTGCTGCAGAGCGTGCTGCAGGCGGGCTTCCAGTTTGGCGAAATGGGCATTTTCCATCGCCATATCAGCCCGGCCGGCAGCGGCCCGGTGCTGTTCAGCCTGGCGAATATGGTCAAGCCGGGGTCTTTCGATCCTGACCTGATGTCCGATTTCTCCACGCCTGGCGTGTCGATGTTCATGATGGTGCCGTCTTACGGCGACGCCAACCAGAACTTCAAGCTGATGCTGCAGTCTGCACAGCGCATCGCCGACGACGTGGGCGGCGTGGTGCTCGACGACGAGCGCCGCATGATGACGCCGCAGAAGCTGGAAACCTACAAAGCGCGCATCCGTGAAGTGTTGGAAAACAACGCCTGATCGGCTGCCGCGCACTGAACATCCGTAACAACAAAGCCCCCGCTAGCCGGGGGTTTTTTATCTTTGGTGGTGAGCCATGGAATCGATAATCCAAAAAATCAATCAACTACGAGCCTCATTGCGCCATCACGAATACCAGTATCACGTGCTTGACGCGCCGGAGGTGCCGGATGCGGAATACGATCGCCTGATGCGTGAGTTGCGCGAGCTGGAAAGCGCCCATCCGGAACTGATCGCCGCCGATTCGCCGACCCAACGCGTGGGCGCGGCGCCGCTGGCGGCCTTCGATCAGGTGCGCCACGAAGTGCCGATGCTGTCGCTGGACAACGTGTTCGATGAAGAAAGCTTCCTGGCGTTTTACAAGCGCGTGCAGGATCGGTTGAAAAACGAAGAGCCGCTGACCTTCTGCTGCGAGCTCAAGCTGGACGGCCTGGCGGTCAGCCTGCTGTACGAAGACGGCGAGCTGGTGCGCGCGGCTACGCGCGGCGACGGCACCACCGGGGAAAACATCACGTCCAACGTGCGCACCATCCGCGCTATCCCGCTGCGCCTGACCGGCGCCAACATCCCGCGCCGGCTGGAAGTGCGCGGTGAAGTCTTTATGCCGCAGGCCGGTTTTGAACAAATGAACGAAGAGGCGCGGCGCAAGGACGGCAAGATTTTCGCCAACCCGCGCAACGCCGCCGCCGGTTCGCTGCGCCAGCTCGATCCGCGCATCACCGCCAAGCGGCCGCTAACCTTCTTCTGCTACGGCGTCGGCCTGCTGGAGGGCGGCGAGCTGCCGCGCAGCCACTTCGCGCGGCTGATGCAGTTCAGAGAATGGGGCCTGCCGGTCAGCGATCGCGCCCGTTGCTGCACCGGCAGCGACGAGGTGCTGGCGTTCTACCGCCAGGTGGAACAGGACCGCGCGCAGCTCGGCTTTGATATCGACGGCGTGGTGGTGAAAATCGACGACATCGATCTGCAAGAAACCCTGGGCTTCGTAGCGCGCGCGCCGCGTTGGGCGACGGCCTTCAAATTCCCGGCGCAGGAACAGATTACCGTGGTGCGCGAGGTTGAATTCCAGGTGGGGCGCACCGGCGCCATCACTCCGGTGGCGCGGCTGGAGCCGGTGCTGGTGGCGGGGGTTACCGTCAGCAACGCCACGCTGCACAACGCCGACGAGATTGAACGCCTGGGCCTGCGCATTGGCGACACGGTGATCGTGCGCCGCGCCGGCGACGTGATCCCGCAGGTGGTGGGGGTGCTGGAAGACCGCCGCCCGCAGGACGCGCGCGAAGTGGCGTTTCCGCGGCACTGCCCGGTGTGCGGTTCCGACGTTGAGCGGGTGGAAGGCGAAGCGGTGGCGCGCTGCACCGGCGGGTTGATCTGCGCCGCGCAGCGCAAAGAGGCGCTGAAGCATTTCGTCTCCCGCCGGGCGCTGGACGTCGAAGGCATGGGCGACAAGATCATCGAACAATTGGTGGAAAAAGAGTACGTCAAAAATCCGGCCGATCTGTTCCGCCTGTCCGCCGGCATTCTGACCGGGCTGGATCGCATGGGGCCGAAATCGGCGCAGAATCTGGTCAACGCGCTGGAAAAATCCAAGCAGACCACCTTCGCGCGTTTCCTGTATGCGTTGGGTATCCGCGAGGTCGGTGAGTCGACCGCCGCCAACCTGGCATCGCACTTCGGCTCGCTGGAGAAGCTGTTCGCCGCCGATATCGAGGCGCTGAAAGAGGTGCCGGACGTCGGCGAAGTGGTGGCGAAGCACACGCGCCATTTCCTCGACGAAACCTTGAATCAAAAGGTCATCAATGAGCTGGTTGGCGCCGAAATCGGCATCAGCTGGCCGGCGCCGGTGGTAGTGGTGGCGGAAGAAATCGACAGCCCGTTCGCCGGCAAAACCGTAGTGCTGACCGGTTCGCTTAGCCAGCTCTCGCGCGACGAAGCCAAGGATCGCCTGACGGCGCTGGGTGCCAAGGTCAGCGGCAGCGTATCGAAGAAAACCGATCTGGTGATCGCGGGTGAAGCGGCCGGCTCCAAGCTGGCGAAGGCGCAGGAGCTGGGTATCGCGGTGATCGACGAAGCGGAAATGATCCGCCTGTTGGGTGCCTGATGGAAAAGGAAAACCTGCTGGAAATCGCCAACACCGTGATGCCGTTCGGCAAGTATCAGGGGAGGGTGCTGATCGATCTGCCGGAAGAGTATCTGCTGTGGTTCGCCCGCAAGGGCGAATTCCCCAACGGCAAACTCGGCATGCTGATGGAAATGACGCTGGCGATTAAAATCGAAGGGCTCGACCACCTGGTCAAGCCGTTGAAAAAGAGCTGAATAGACGGGCGCCAGCCCGTCTTTTTTACCCGCGTGAAGCCTGCGCGTTCAACATCGCCTGTTTATCCTGCTGTTTGCGCTGATATCTTTTGGCCAATACCGCACAGGTCATCAGCTGTACCTGATGGAACACCATCAGCGGCAGCACCATAATGCCCACCGTAGCCGCCGGGAACAGGATATTGGCCATCGGGATGCCGTTGGCCAGGCTTTTCTTCGAGCCGCAGAACACGATGGTGATTTCATCCGCCTTGCTGAAGCCCAGCCAACGCGCCATGTAAGTGTTCACCACCAGCACGATCGCCAGCAACACTATGCTGCCGCCGACGATAAACGCCAACGAGCCGATGCCCACCTGGTGCCAGATGCCGTGCGTCACCGCTTCGCTAAAGGCTGAGTACACCACCAGCAGAATCGAGGTCTGATCGGTTTTGCCGATAAGCTTTCGGTTGCGCTCGATCCATTTGCCGATCAGCGGCCGCGACAGGTGGCCGGCAACGAACGGCACCAGCAGCTGCAGCACGATGGAACCCACCTGTTGCAGGCTACCGGTTTCGCCGTGCACGTTCATCAGCAGGCCGACCAGCAGCGGCGAGACGAAGATCCCCAGCAGGCTGGAAGCGGAAGCGCTGCAGACCGCCGCCGCTACGTTGCCGCCCGCCAGCGAGGTGAAGGCGATGGCGGATTGCACGGTGGCGGGCAGGATGCACAGGTAGATAAAGCCGGAATACAGCTCGGGGCTGACGTCGATCGGCGACCACCATTTAAACAGCACCCCGAGCGCAGGGAAGATGATAAAGGTGCTGAACATCACCCACAGATGCAGCCGCCAATTGTTGCTGCCGGCCAGAATGGCTTCGCGCGACAGTTTGGCGCCGTGCATGAAGAACAGCAGGGCGATGGCGGCGATGGTCAGGTTGTTGAGCCAGCCGACGAACTCGCCGCGCGCCGGCAGAAACGAGGCCAGCAGCACGGTGGCGATCAGCGTCAGGGTAAAGCGATCGGGCAGGAATCTCATGGCGGTGTACTCGTGGCGGAAAATCGATAGGCCTATTCTCCCGCGCAGGGATATAATAATTAAATTGATTTATTTAATTTATTTATGAAAAACACGCATGAATTATTCACTCAAGCAGCTAAAGGTCTTCGTCGCTATCGCCCGGCACGGCAGCTTTAGCCGCGCCGGCGAAGCTATCGGCCTGACTCAATCGGCGGTCAGCCACAGCGTGAAGGAACTGGAAACGGAGATCGGCGTGCGGCTGCTGGACCGCACTACCCGCGAAGTGGTGTTGACCGACGCCGGCCAACGGCTGGCCAACCGGGTTGAACGGTTGCTGGATGAGCTGCAGGCGTCATTGCTGGACGCGCGCAGCTTCGGCGTGCTGCGCAGCGGCACGGTGCGGGTGGCGTCGAGCCAGACCATCTCGGCGCACCTGATGCCGCAGTGCATCGCGGCAGGCGAGCGGCAGTACCCGGAGATCCGCATCATGCTGCGCGATCAGGCGCAGCAGCAGGTGCTGCAAAGCATCCGCAACGCCGAGGTGGATTTCGGCATCGTGGTCGATCCGGTGCAGGCGGTGGATCTGGACTGTGAGCCGGTGCTGCACGAACCGTTTTTGCTGCTGTGCCGCAACGATCATCCGTTCGCCGCGCAGCCTGAGGTGCATTGGTCGGCGTTGAGCGGCTGCCGCCTGGTACTGCAGGATTACGCCTCAGGCAGCCGGCCATTGATCGACAGCGCGCTGCGCCAGCAGGGGGTGGAAGCGCAGGTGGTGCAGGAAATCGGCCACCCGGCGACGCTGTTCCCGATGGTGGCGGCGGGCATCGGCATCAGCATTTTCCCGGCGCTGGCGCTGCCGCTGCCGGAAGGCGGGCAGCTGAAGGTGCGGCGGCTGGTGCCGGAAATCAACCGCGCGCTGATGCTGGTGCGGCGTAAAAACCGCTCGCTGACGCCGGCGGCGGAGGCCATTTGGCAGGTAGTGCGCCGGCAGGCGGCGCTGCTGGCGGATCGCCGGCGGCAAAGCGCGGAATACTGAATCAGATATAGACGTCCACGGCGTTGAGCGGCGTCGGGCGGTTAACGCCGTCGCCGGATTGCGCCGCGGCTTTTTCCATCTGTTGCTGCTGCTTTTCCATCTCTTCTTTCTGGATGCGCGCGATCTCCGCCTGCAGCATCTTGATCTGCGCTTCGATCAGCTGCTTTTGTTTTTCGATCTCTTTAGGATCGGCATCGGAGTCCTTCAGCTCCACCAGCTTCTGCTGCAGAGCCTGAATCTGCCTGTTCAGCGCCTTGATGCGCGCCGAGGCGTGGCTTTCATTGAGGTTAACCGGTTCGTCATTGCCGTTGGCGCGTTCGTTTTTCTCCGCCTTGCCGCCTTGCGGCTGGTTATTGACCGGTTTGGCCATCAGCAGTTCGCCCTGGTTGCCGGGAGCGCTAAAGACGTTGCTGACGCCGGGAACGGTGTTTTTGATTGGTACGATCATGGTAATGCTGGCCGACATGGGTGCTCTCCCTGAGTCTTGATATCGTTGCTCAGGGTATCGGCAGCGGCGGCTAAAACTTTATCTGCCGCAGACGCGGCCACCGCGCTAACCAGCCTTTTTCGGCCACTCGCTGTTGGCAGGCGCTCAGATCGCCGTTTTTCACATTGAAGGTGATGCTGTCGTTGAACAGCGCATCGAGGCCGAAGGGCGCCACCAACGTGAAGCTGTCGTCGGCGTTCAACCGCACACCGATTGCCGTCTCCACCTCGGTCCAATAGCTGATGGCTTCTTCACTGCTGCGATAAGGCGCCCGGCCGCTGCGCAGGTGCATGCGCGCCTGATTTTTTACCGACCAGGGCTGCGGCAGCCACTGTTGCAGCCGCGCTTCCAGCATGCGATCGCGCTCGGCCTCCGGCCGCAGCGGGTCAAAATGGATCACGTCGATATCGTTGAGCGGCGTGGCGTCGGCGTAGCCGTGCCGCCGATCCCACACCAGGTTGCGCACGAACCCGGCCCCCAGGCACCAGTCGTTCAGGCCAAGGCGGCGCGCGGTGCGCAGTGCGCTCATTCTTTGGTTATCTTGCTGTAACCACTGGATAATTTTCTGTTGCCGGTCCATTACCTCTCCTATGCTGCGGCTACTGTACTCCGCCGTGCCCGTCGACGGAAGCGCATGCCTGATTTTAGTGCAGCCCGGCTGAGGGCGTTATCCTGTTAATCGTCTGATTTTACAAGAAAAACGAAAATCCTGGCCGGCTGACTACACTTGGTACAGGGTTTGCAGTTTTCAACCATCATTCAGGGCGACAGGGGATGCTATGTATCAGGTAACGCTCGGCCGGCGCAGCTACCGCTTCAGCGACTTGCGCCAGTTGATGGCCCGGGCCTCGCCGGCCCGCTCCGGGGACTATCTGGCCGAAGTGGCGGCGCAAAGCGCCGAAGAACGCATGGCGGCGCGCATCGCGCTGGCGGATCTGCCGCTGAAGGTTTTTTTGCAGCAGCCGCTGGTGCCCTATGAGCAGGATGAGGTGACGCGGCTGATTATCGACGGCCATAACGCCGCCGCCTTTGAACCGATTTCTCATCTGACGGTTGGCGACTTCCGCAATTGGCTGTTGAGCGAACAGGCGGACAGCGCCACGCTGGCGCGGGTGGCGCCCGGCATTACTCCGGAAATGGCGGCGGCGGTGAGTAAAATCATGCGCAATCAGGATCTGATCCTGGTGGCGAAGAAGTGCCGGGTGGTGACGCGTTTTCGCAACACCCTCGGCCTGCCGGGCCATCTCAGCGTCAGGCTGCAGCCCAATCACCCGACCGACAGCCTGCAAGGCATCGCCGCCAGCATGTTGGACGGGCTGCTGTACGGCAGCGGCGATGCGGTGGTTGGCATCAATCCCGCCAGCGACAGCCTGCCGCTGCTGGAAAAACTCAACTACATGCTGGACGACGTGATCCAGCGTTTCGCCATTCCCACCCAGTCCTGCGTGCTGACTCACGTGACCAACACGCTGCGTTTGATCGAGCGCGGCGCGCCGGTGGATTTGGTGTTTCAGTCGATCGCCGGCACCGAGGCGGCCAACCGCGGTTTCGGCATCAGCCTGGCGCTGTTGGCCGAGGCGCAGCAGGCGGCGCTGAGCCTCAACCGCGGCACGCTCGGCAATAACGTCATGTATTTTGAAACCGGGCAGGGCAGCTGCCTGTCGGCCAATGCGCATCACGGCGTCGATCAGCAAACCTGCGAGGCGCGCGCTTACGCGGTGGCGCGGCATTTCTCTCCGCTGCTGATCAACACCGTGGTGGGCTTTATCGGGCCCGAGTATCTGTACGACGGCAAGCAGATTATCCGCGCTGGGCTGGAGGATCACTTCTGCGGCAAGCTGCTCGGCCTGCCGTTGGGCTGCGACGTTTGCTACACCAACCACGCCGAGGCCGATCAGGACGATATGGATACCCTGCTGACGCTGTTGGCCGCCGCCGGTCTAACCTTTCTGATTGGCGTGCCGGGGGCCGACGACATCATGCTCAATTATCAGAGCACCTCATTTCATGACGCCCTGTATATCCGCGAGCTGCTGGGGCTGAAGCATGCGCCGGAGTTCGCCGTCTGGCTGGCGAAAATGAACATCATCGACGCTAGCGGGCGGCTGCGCGACACCGCTGCCAACCACCCGCTGTTGCTGGCGCTGCAGGGAGAGAGGCCATGAGCAAACCGGTACACCTCAACGGCTGGGAGGCGTTGCGCGCCTTTACCGATGCACGCATCGCCCTAGGCCGCACCGGCGCCAGCCTGCCCACCGACGAGCTGCTGCGCTTCGGGCTGGCGCACGCGCAGGCGCGGGACGCGGTGCATCAACCGTTCGACAGCGATCGCCTGGCGCAGGCGTTGCAGGACGACGGCTGGCCAACGTTGACCGTACACAGCCAGGCGGAAGATCGCGCCGCCTACCTGCGCCGCCCGGACCGGGGGCGCAGGCTGGAGCCGGACAGCCGCAAACTGTTGCTCGGCCTGCCGCAGCAGGGAGCCGATCTGCTGCTGGTGATAGCGGACGGGCTGTCCTCCAAGGCGGTGCATCGCCAGGCGCTGCCGTTGCTGCAGGCGTTGCGGCCCTATCTTGCGGCACTGGATATTTCGCTGGCGCCGGTGGTGCTGGCGCATCAGGCGCGGGTGGCGTTGGGAGACGATATCGGCGAGTGCCTGCAGGCCAAGGCGGTGGCGATCCTGATCGGTGAGCGGCCGGGCCTGTCGTCGCCGGACAGTCTGGGGCTCTACCTCACCTGGGGGCCGAATACCCAAAGAAGGGAGTCTGAGCGCAACTGTATCTCCAATGTGCGCCCGGAAGGGTTGGGCTACCCGCAGGCGGCGTTCAAGCTGGCATGGCTGCTTGAACAGGCTTTTCAGCGGCGGCTGACCGGCATTGATTTGAAAGATGAAAGCGACAACCCGGCGCTGCATGGCCGGGTGACGCCGCTTCATTCCCAGCTGGGCGGCTGACCGATGCCGTGCAGCAGCAGGTTGCTGAAGGCCTCCAGCCGGGCGGAAACTTTCGCCACCGGCCGCAGCAGATAGATCCCCTGCTGCTCGCCGCGCGGGTCTTCAAGCAGCTGCCGTAATTGCCCGCTGTGAATATCCGGCCCCACCACCCAATTAGGCAGAAAAGCGATGCCCAGGCCGAGCAGCGCCGCCTGGCGCTGGGCGGTAAAATCGTCACAGCGCAGCACCATGCTGCAGCGCCCCATCAGCGCGACGCTGAGGATCTGCGCCCAGCAGGCCGGTTGCTGCTTGTGGTAACGGGCGATCAGCCGGTGATGTGGCAGGGCGTCCAGACTGGCCGGCCGGCCGTAGCGGGCGACATAGCCGGGGCTGGCGCACATCACCCAGCGTTGGGTGGCGATGCGGCTGGCGTACAGCCCGCTGTCCTTCTGCTCGCCGATGCGGATGGCGGCGTCCAACTGCTCCTGCGTCGGGTCGGTTTGGCGTTCGGTCAGATCCAGATCGACGAACAGCCGCGGGCAGCGTTCACTCAGCACCGGCAGCAGCGGCAGAACGTAGGTTTTACCAAAGGTCGGCAGGCAGCTGATGCGCAGCGTGCCCTGTGGCGTATCGGCCAACGCGCTCAGCTCGGCGCGGATGTCGGTGATGTCCCCCAACAGCGCGGCGGCGCGCGGCAGCAACAGTTCACCGGCATCGGTCAGCATCAGGCCGCGGGTAGAGCGGATAAACAGCGTGGCGCCGAGTGCGCTCTCCAGCGCGTCGATATGGCGCACCAGAGAGGAGGGCACCATGCCCAGCTTGCGCGCGGCGGCGGAGAAGCTGCCCAACCGGGCCACATCGAGAAAAATCGGCAGATGTTCAACATAACGGGCATCATTCATTTTTGCATTATATGCAAAAGCGTTTCTTATGAATACCCGCTTCTCAGCCGGCGGCCGGCGGGCTACTCTTTTCCTGCGCTTAGGCACGGACGCATAGAGAAAAAATGCATAACCCACGTGGCCTTTAGCACTAAATATAAAATATTTTCCCCGGGTAACCGTATTGGCCCGGAAGATTGATTGCCGCTTCAACACCAGATAAACCGTTCAATTTGACGCTCGGCTAAACGACAATGATTAGTGACACTTTATGTTTGCTAACCCCTGTTGCGCCTGAACGTCAGCCGGCCCGCCGTGCCGGTTTTTTTGTCGCCTCAGGCTGAATCGTTCCAACTCACGAACGCGCCGATGGCGGCATCTTTGTTCACCGCCGGTGAGCATTTTTGAACGCGCGGGGCATATTGCCTTGCGCTGGTGGAGGAGTAGGTCATGAACAAAAACCAGGGTTGCGCCTGCGCGCACCATTTGGTGCAGGGTTTCGCCAGGCAATCGGTGGTTGCCGGGGAGGGTGAAATCTACCAAATCTCGCTGATGAGCGCGTTGATCGGCGGCGTATACGAAGGTGAGGTCACCATCGCCGAGTTGCTGAAGCACGGCAACTTCGGCCTTGGCACCTTCAATCATCTGGATGGCGAGCTGATCGCCTTCGACCACGAAATACACCAGCTGCGCGCCGACGGCAGCGCAAGGCCGGCCGGTCTGCAACAGAAAACTCCCTTTGCCGTGGTCACCTTTTTCCAGCCCAGCGTCAGCCAACGGTTCGACCGGCCGATCACCAAGGCCCAGCTGCACCAGTGCATCGACGAACAGGTCGCTTCGCCGAACCTGTTCTGCGCGGTGCGGGTCGACGGCGAATTCAGCCACGTGGAAACCCGTACCGTACCGCGCCAGGAACGGCCGTATCGCCCGATGCTGGAGGCGATTGAAGAACAGCCGACGTTCTCCTTCCATCAGCGGCAGGGCACGCTGGTCGGCTTCCGCTCGCCGGACTATATGCAGGGCATCGGCGTGGCCGGCTATCACGAACACTTCGTTACCGACGACCGCAGCGGCGGCGGCCACGTGCTGGATTATCAGCTCGATCACGGCCGCCTGCAGTTCGGCGTTATCACCCGTCTCAATCTTCAATTGCCGCATGATGCGGATTTCTTACGCGCCGACCTCTGCCCAGAGGATTTGGATCGCGCGATTCGTTCCGCCGAGGGTTAATGCCCCGGCGATCGTTTTTTTAGGAGGTGGAACCATGGCACAGGTAAAAACAGACAATAATTGGCAATGCGGCGCGGATTTGGTGGTGAAAAATCTGGAGGCGCAGGGCGTGAAGCACGTGTTCGGCATTCCGGGCGCCAAGATTGACCGGGTGTTCGATTCGCTGGAGGACGCGCCGTCGATCGAAACGGTGGTGGTGCGCCACGAGGCCAACGCGGCCTTTATGGCGGCGGCGGTCGGCCGCCTGACCGGCAAGGCCGGGGTGGCGCTGGTCACCTCCGGGCCGGGCAGCTCCAACCTGATCACCGGGCTGGCGACCGCCACTTCGGAAGGGGATGCGGTGGTGGCTTTCGGCGGGGCGGTGAAGCGCGCCGACAACCTGAAGCAGACCCACCAGAGCATGGACACCGTCAGCATGTTCCGCCCGGTGACCAAATATTGCGCCGAGGTGCACGCCGGTTCGGCGATCTCCGAGGTGATCGCCAACGCCTTCCGCCGCGCCGAGTTTGGCCGGCCCGGCGCTTCGTTCGTCAGCCTGCCGATGGACATCGTCAATGAGCCGGTGAGCGCGCCGGTGCTGGCCGGCTGCCGCCTGCCGCGCATGGGCGCCGCGGCCGCCGACGACATTCAGGCGGCGGTAAAACTGATCCAACGGGCCAAATGCCCGGTACTGCTGCTGGGCCTGCAGGCCAGCCGCCCGGAAAACAGCGAGGCGGTGCGCCATCTGCTGTACCGCACCCATATGCCGGTGGTCGGCACCTATCAGGCGGCCGGGGTGATCGACGTTAACCATTTCGCCCGCTTTGCCGGCCGCGTCGGGCTGTTCAACAACCAGCCCGCCGATCAGCTGCTGCAAAAGGCCGATCTGGTGGTCAGCGTCGGCTATGGCCCGATCGAATACGATCCCTGCATGTGGAACAGCCAGGGCAGGCTGAAGCTGGTGCATATCGACGTGCTGCCGGCGGACATCGACACCTGCTACCGCCCGGACGTCGAGCTGGTGGGCAATATCAGCGCCACCCTCAACATGTTGACCGAAGCCTTCAGCGGCGCGGTCAGCGTGCCGGCCGAGGTGGAGCTGATCCTCACCGATCTGGGGCGCCAGCGCAGCGAGCTGGCGGAGCGCGCGGCGCGGCGCGGCGGCATGCCGATCCACCCGCTGCGCATCGTGAAAGAACTGCAGGATATCGTCAGCGATGACGTGACGCTGTGCGTGGATATGGGCAGCTTCCATATTTGGATCGCCCGCTATCTTTACAGCTTCCGCGCCCGTCAGCTGCTGATTTCCAACGGCCAGCAGACCATGGGGGTGGCGCTGCCGTGGGCGATCGGCGCGGCGCTGGTGCGCCCGGGCGACAAAGTGGTCTCGATTTCAGGCGACGGCGGCTTTATGCAGTCGAGCATGGAGCTGGAAACCGCCGTGCGGCTGAAAAACAACATCGTGCACGTGATCTGGGTGGATAACGCCTACAACATGGTGGAAATGCAGGAGGTAAACAAATACCAGCGCAAATCCGGCGTAGAGTTCGGGCCGATAGATTTCAAAGCCTATGCGGAATCCTGCGGGGCGGTTGGCTTTGCCGTACAGTCGGTAGAGGATCTGCGGCCGATGCTGCGCAAGGCGATGGAAATCCAGGGGCCGGTGGTGGTGGCGATACCGGTCGATTATGCCGACAACTACAAGCTGATGGCGCAGATGAACTTTAGCCAGATGATTTAATTTCATCATCGGCTGATGGCCTGCCACCAAAGAACCAGCCGCGATTTTTTGCTGCGGCGCAGCCAAATCATCGTGCGCTGGTTCTGGCGGTCATTAGCGGTTAATTATGCAGAACGACGCTTTTCTCAACCGGGAGCCTGCCTACGCGAACACTGTGGGTCGGGGCCTGCGGGTCGGCATAGCCGAACGAAATGCCAAACAGCAGCCGGAACTCCGCCGAGACGCCCAACGCTTCCCTCACCGTATCCGCATGGAATCCGAGCAGGGTTTGCGGTATCCCGGCATAGCCTCTGGCGGTCAGGGAAAGCAGGAAGTTTTGCGCATACATGCCGATATCGGACGCCACGCGTACGTTGTCGCCAAATGAAGGCATAAACAAGAACGCGACGTGAGGCGCATTGAAGAATTTAAAATTGCGCAGGTAGATTTCTCTGCGTTTTTCCTGATCCTCGCGCCTTACTCCGAGAGATTCATAATATATTCTGGTTTGCTCCTGGCTGCGTTCGAAATAATCACCGTAATAATCGGCGTAATCGAAGGTGAAATCCGGTTTGGCCAGGCCAAGATTATCATTTTCTATCAATGTATTGCTCAGGGCTTCCCTCTTTTTACCCGACACGATATGGACGTGCCATGGCTGAGTATTGCAATTAGATGGCGCGCATTGCGCATCTTGCAGCACCTCGTTGAGTTGCCCCTCGGTTAAGGACGCAGGAAGAAAAGCGCGCGGTGAAAAACGCTGGCTGACGGTGTCTGCAAAAGATAATACCCGGCTGTTCATATTTACCTTCCGTTAATCAAATTGCCTAAAAATGAGACAGGCAATCTTATAATGGAATCCAGGTGACATCTTTGGTATTAATTCACTCTGTTATTGGAAATTAATTCAACAATAGGGTGGCCTCCCATGCGTTTTTCAGAGCGTCTGAAGGGCATTGACGTGTTTGTCTGCGTCGCTGATGCGGGCAGTTTTACCGCCGCCGCCGAGCGATTGCATTTAACCACTTCGGCCGTCAGCAAATCCGTCGCCAGGTTAGAAAAACGGCTTAAGGTAAAGCTGTTCGACCGCACGACCCGACGCCTGGCGCTGAATGACGCCGGCGTGGAGTTTTACCGTGCCTGCACCGGCGCGTTGGCGCATCTTGAAGAGGTGGAGCTGTCGCTGCATGCGGAACATCAGGAATTAAAGGGCGGGATACGTATCGATTTGCCGGCAGCCTATGGGCGGCTGCAGGTTTTGCCGGTCATCTTGCAATTTATGCGCGAGCACCCGCAGCTGGAACCCCACATTACCCTGTCCGATCGCTTTGTCGACCCGGTTGAAGACGGGATTGATATTATCGTACGCTCAGGCGGCCGCAGCATTTGGCCGGCGGCGCTGGGGCATTATCAGATGAATATTCAAAGGCTGGTCTTTTGCGCTTCGCCGGGCTATTTGCAACGGCACGGGGAGCCCGGCAATGAGCATGAGCTGTCGGAGCACGCTTTGGTCTTCTATGGCCAGGGAAACGGCATGGCCTACCCGCTCCATTTCACCGGGGAGAGGCAGGAAAATATACTGAGGCCGGCCTCTGGCGGCCTGGCGATAGGGGATTCGGAAGGGCAGGCGCTGGCGGTGATGGCCGGGTTTGGCATCGGGCAGCTCCCCACCTGGTTGATCCGCGAACCATTGGCAGACGGCCGGCTAGTGAAAATTCTTCCTGAATTGGAAACGGACGGTATGCCGATTACCCTGGCCTGGCTGAAAAACCGGGAAAAGTTGCCCAAAGTTAAGGCGTTAATCGAGAGGCTGATAGCGAGCTGCGGCGAATAACCAGCAACGCCGGCTTTATGCCGTGAATGGCCATGCGGCTGCCCGCATGCGCGGAATTTGTCCTTTACAAGCCTAACTGCGTGATTTATTGCTATTCATCGGTCTGTTTTCTCACCACTGGGGATGGCACGATGAATAAAAAAGCGATAACGATGGGGCTGTTGGCGTTGGCGGTAAGCGGTGGCGTGCAGGCGAGCACGCTGGTCTATTGTTCGGAAAGTTCGCCGGAGGGCTTCAACCCGCAGCTGTTTACCTCTGGCCCGACGGTGGACGCCAGTTCGGCGACGATCTACAACCGGCTGGTGGATTTTAAAACCGGCACCGTCGAGCTGCAGCCCAGCCTGGCGGAGCGCTGGGAAGTGAGCGAAGACGGCAAAACCTATACCTTCCACCTGCGCAAAGGCGTGAAATTCCAGAGCAATAAATATTTCACCCCCACCCGCGACTTCAACGCCGACGACGTCATTTTCTCCTTTATGCGCCAGAAAGACGCCAATAATCCCTACCACAAGGTTTCCAACGGCGCCTACACCAACTTTGAATCGATGGAGTTCGGTACGCTGATCGATCGCATCGTCAAGGTGGACGACAACACCGTGCGTTTCGAGCTTTCCCGCGCCGAAGCGCCGTTCGTGGCCGATCTGGGCATGTATTTCGCCACCATTCTCTCGGCGGAGTACGCCGACGCGATGCTGAAGGCGGGTACGCCACAGCGGGTGGACAACGATCCGATCGGCACCGGCCCGTTCCAACTGGTGCAATACCAGAAGGACGCCAAAATTCTCTATAAGGCGTTCGACGGCTATTGGGAAGGGCGGCCGAAAATCGATCGGCTGGTGTTCTCGATCACCCCGGACGCGGCGGTGCGCTTCGCCAAGCTGCAAAAAAACGAATGTCAGGTGATGCCGTTCCCCAACCCGGCGGATTTAGCCCGCATGCGGGAAGATAACAATCTACGGCTGATGGAAAAGTCGGGGTTGAACATCGGCTTCCTGGCGTTCAATACCCAGAAGAAACCGCTGGACAACGTCAAGGTGCGTCAGGCGCTGGCGCTGGCGATCAACAAGCCGGCGATTATCGAGGCGGTGTTCCACGGCGCCGGCCAGCCTGCCAAGAATCTGCTGCCGCCGACCCAGTGGGGCAGCAACGACAAGATTGAGGATTACCCGTACGCGCCGGACCAGGCGAAACGGCTGCTGCAGGAGGCCGGGCTGGGGCAGGGCTTCGCCATCGATCTGTGGGCGATGCCGGTGCAGCGGCCCTATAATCCCAACGCCAAACGCATGGCGGAGATGATCCAGGCGGACTGGGCTAAAATCGGCGTGCGCGCCAAGGTGGTGACCTTCGAATGGGGCGAGTACCTGCAGCGGATCAAAAACGGCGAGCACCAGACCGCGCTGATGGGCTGGACCACCGCCAACGGCGACCCGGACAACTTCTTCGGCCCGCTGTTCACCTGCGCCTCGCTCAACGGCTCTAACTCCGCCAAGTGGTGCTATAAGCCGTTTGACCAGTTGATCCAGCAGGCGCGCGAAGAGAACGACCATGCCAAGCGGGTGGCGATGTACGAACAGGCGCAGGTGATGATGCATGAACAAATGCCGGCGCTGATGATCGCCCATTCGACCATCTTCGAGCCGGTGCGCAAGGAGGTGCAGGGCTACGAGATCGACCCGTTCGGCAAGCACATCTTCAAGCAGGTGTCGCTGGAGAAATAATCGAAAAGGCCGGGAGAGCCGGCCTGTTATTTACCGTGCGGAACCGCAGTGGAAGCGGCCGCGCGGGATCACCAGCGGCGTGTGCGACAGCGGATCGTCGATGATCATGCAGGGCATGCCGAACACCTGTTCAACCAGCTCGGCGGTGATGATTTCGGCCGGTTTGCCCTGCGCCACTATCTTGCCGGCGCGCATGGCGATGATGTGGTCGGCATAGCGGCAGGCGTGGTTCAGATCGTGCAGTACGGCGATCATGGTTTGGCCGCGTTCCTGGTTCAGCTGGCGGAACAGATCCAACAGCTCAATCTGATGGGCGATGTCCAGATAGGTGGTCGGCTCATCCAGCAACAGCAGCGAGGTTTGCTGCGCCAGCACCATCGCCACCCACACGCGCTGGCGCTGGCCACCGGACAGTTCGTCGACGCTGCGGTCCGCCAACTGGCTGACGTTGGTGGCCGCCATGGCTTCCTCTACCGCCTGGCGGTCGGCATGGGTCCACTGCTTCAGCAGGCTTTGGTGTGGGTAACGCCCGCGCGACACCAGATCCGCCACCGTGATGCTGTCCGGCGCGATCGAGGTTTGCGGCAGCAGGCCCAGCTCGCGCGCCAGCGCCTTGGTGGCGAAGCTGCTGATGTTTTTGCCATCGAGAAACACCTCGCCGGCGCTGGGTTTCAGCAGGCGGGACAGCGCGCGCAGCAGCGTGGATTTGCCGCAGGCGTTCGGCCCGACAATCACCGTGAAGGCGCCGTCGGGGATGGCTACGCTCAGGTCGTTGGCGATGATTTTGTTATCATAGCCCAGCGTCAGGTGCGAGGCGTGCAGGCGGTGGCTCATGGCATTCTTACTCTTCATTATCTGCGGGACTCACGGATTAACAGCCAGATCAGATACAGGCCGCCGATGCTGACGGTCACGACGCCCACCGGCAGCTGGGTCGGCGCGAACAGATGCTGGGAGGCAACGTCGGCCCCCAGCAGCAAGGTGGCGCCCATCAGGGCCGACGACGTCAGGGTAACCGAGGATTGACCGGTCAGACGGCGGGCGATCTGCGGGGCGGCCAGCGCGATAAAAGAAATCGGCCCGGCGGTGGCGGTAACGGCGGCGGTCAGGGTCACGCCGAACAGCATCAGCCACAGCCGGCTACCTTCCGCATTCACCCCCAGCGCGCGCGCGGCGTCGTCGCCCATCTCCAGCAACCGCAGGCGTTTGCCCATCAACAGCGCGGCGGCGGCGGCCAGCGAGATAAACACCAGCGCCGGCTGCGATTTCTGCCAGGTCATGCCGTTCAATGAACCGGCCTGCCACATGGCGGCGTCCATGGCGCGCTCCAGAGAGGCGGTGATGATCAGCCAGGTGTTGGTGGAGACCAGCACCGCGCTGATGGCGATGCCGACAATAATCAACCGGAAGCCGGCCACGCCCTGCCGCCAGGCGAGCAGGTAGATCACCAGCGCAGAGACGATGCCGCCGGCCAGCGCGCCGCCGGCGATGGAGTAATAGCCGCCGCTGAACAGCGTGATGGCGATCAGCGCGCCGGTATAGGCGCCCATGTTAAAGCCGATGACGTCCGGGCTGCCCAGCGGGTTGCGGATAATAGACTGGAAAATCGCGCCGCTCATGCCGAGCGCGCCGCCCAGCAGCAGCGCCATGGTAATGCGCGGCAGGCGCCACTGGGTGACCACGGTCACCAGATTCTTTGGCGCCTGGCCGTTCAGCGCGGAAAACACCTGCTCCAGCGACAGCGGAAGCGTGCCGTAGCACAGCGCCGCCACCGCCAATAGCAGGCACAGCGCCAGCAGCGAGAGATTGACCAGCAGCACGCGCATCGGCATGCGCCAGTTGACGATGCCGTCCGCGCGGCCGATAAGCAGGGTGCGAGGCATCGACATCACAGGCCCCCCAGGGTTTTCTTGCGGCGCACCAGCCAGATCAAGACCGGCGCGCCGATAAAGGCGGTGACGATGGAGACCCGCAGCTCGCCGGGCACCAACAAACGGCCGATGATGTCGGCGCACAGCAGCAGCACCGGGGCCATCAGCATTGAGTAAGGCAATATCCAACGCTGATCGGGGCCAACCCACCAGCGGGCGATGTGCGGCACCATCAGGCCGACAAAGGCGATCGGGCCGACGGTGGCGGTCGCCGCGCCGCACAGCAGCGTAATGGCGATAACCGCGATGATTTGAGTCAGCGCCACGCGCGCGCCGAGCGCGATGGCCAGATCTTCCCCCATGCCGATGGTGTTCAGCGGCCGGGCGATGGCCAGCGTCAGCAGGGCGCCGATCAGGATGGCGGGCGCGGTGACCGCCAGGCTGGCCAGAGTGCGGATATCCAGCGTGCCGGCCTGCCAGAAACGCAGTTGGTCGAAGGTCTGCGGATCGAGCAGCGACAGCCCGGTGGTGACGCCGTTCAACACCGCGCCTATCGCCACGCCGGCCAGCGTCAGCCGCACCGGATTGATGCGCCCGCCCGCCAGCGTGCCGATCAGGTACACCAGCAGGGTGGTGATGGCGGCGCCGGCAAAGGCCCAGCCCATATAGCCTTCGGTAGAAGCGGCGCCGAAAAACATAATGCCCAGCACCACGGCGAAGCTGGCGCCGGCGTTGATGCCGAGCACGCCGGGATCGGCCAGCGGGTTGCGCGTCAGCGCCTGGATCAGCGCGCCGGCGCCGCCCAGCGCCACGCCGGCCAGAATGCCCGCCAGCGTGCGGGGCAGGCGGGCGTTGAGAATAATTGTGCTGTCTGCACCGCTAAACTGGCCCTGCAGGCTGAGCCAAACGGTATGAAAAGGAATGGATTTGGATCCCAGCATCAGGCTGGCCATCACGCACAGCAAGAGCAGTGCCAGGCACAGGCCCAGCCCGGAAACCCGCTTCAGGCCGCCGGCGTAGGCTGTGCGAGACGTGGATGTAGGCGCCCGCGTGGTCGGAGTGGGTAAGCTCACACCGTTAACTCCTTTATAATTTTGATTCTCATTATTATTAGCGTTCTTGAAGACCGGCTTATAGTAGCATGAGTTTGCGCCGCAATGCATCCGCCGGATAGGGTGGGATAAGTTATCCGTGATGTTAATGATTGTTTATATTTCAATAGATTGAATGTAATTGTTGCGCGGCGAAATGCGGCAGGCGCCAGGCCTGCCGGAGGGCATGTCAGGATTTCTTGAGCTGCCGCTCGATGCTGTTCAGCATATTGGTGGCGCTGTAGTAATCGAGGCGAAAGGTGTCGGTGCCGACGGCGTAGACATGATGTTGTTCAACCGGCTCCAGGTGCTGGAGGAACGGGTTGGCCAACAGCTCCCTGACCTTGCGCTCATCGGCCGAGAACAGCATCAGCGTCTTGCCGTTCAGGCCTTCCGCCATCTTTTCGCCCGAAAGCTGAATGATGTCCTGGCGTTTGCCCATGCTGGTGTTGCCCTTGGCGCTTTCCGGCGGCGTGGCCAGCTGGAAGCCGAGCTGGGTCAGCAATTTCCCCTGGGCGGAGTCCGGCGTCCACAGCATGGCCTCACGCCCGTTGTCGGCATAGACCAGCGGGGAAGTGGGCTGCGGCGGCAGGACGATGGACTGCTTCACCTGTTCCACCCGCCGTTCAAAGCGCGCTTCGGCCTGTTTTGCCCCCTGTTCGTGGCCGGTGATTTCCCCTAATTGGGTGGCCAGCTGCTGCCAGCTTTTATCGCCGTAGTTGAGCACCAGCGTTGGCGCGACGGTCGACAGTTGGTCGTACAGCTTCAGCGCCGAATCGCCGCCGGTGGAGGCGATGACGATCAAATCGGGGTTGGCGGCGGCGACCGCTTCGGCATTGGGTTCAACCTGATACAGCGGTTTGACGTTGCGCTGCTTCGCCACTTCGCTCCACTGGGTAAAGAACCCCTGGCTGTCAGACAGCGATGAGTTGGCGCTGGTGGCGCCGCTGGCGATAACCGGCGCGTCAATCGCCAGCAGAGTGCCGGTGAGAGTGACGCTGGTGGAGACGATGCGCAGCGGCGGTTTTTCCAGCGTAAACGGGCCTTTGGCGCTGTCGATGGTGCGCGGCCAGCCGCTGTTTGCGGAGGCGGGCGTTTGCGCTTCGGGGTTGTCGTCTGGGCCGCAGCCGCTGAGCAGCAGGCCGGAAGCCGCGATAAATGAAATAAATAGGTGACGTAAGGATAGGGTCATGAGCGGGCTCTTTCTTTCCTTGAACTAAGACGTGTCTTGGCTGGGTTAGGCATACCCGCTAATTTACCACTCAACATGTTAAAATGATAACCATTCGTATCCAAGACGACGGGGCGGTGATTTTGGCTGGGGGGATTTTCAAACGGCGAAAACGAAAAAAGCGCCTAAAGGCGCTTTTCTCTGAATGGGTGGGTCGTGCAGGATTGATTCGGCCTTTGGCCTCACCCTGCGGGCAACGCTGTGCGTTGTCGTCTCGCTTCGCTCGGCTCGAACCTGAACGCAGGTTCTCATCCAACACGACATCGTGCGCTATGCAATAAAGAGGTTGGGGCGGATGAGGTGGAGCTGAAACGAAAAAAGCGCCCAAAGGCGCTTTTCTCTGAATTGGTGGGTCGTGCAGGATTCGAACCTGCGACCAATTGATTAAAAGTCAACTGCTCTACCAACTGAGCTAACGACCCGCAGAAGTGGTGGGTGATGACGGGCTCGAACCGCCGACCCCCTCCGTGTAAAGGAGATGCTCTACCAACTGAGCTAATCACCCACTTCAGGACTTCCAGGTTACTGCTAAACGAGAGAATGAGTGGTGGGTGATGACGGGCTCGAACCGCCGACCCCCTCCGTGTAAAGGAGATGCTCTACCAACTGAGCTAATCACCCTCATTTTCTCATTTCTTACTGCTCAACAAGATGGTGGGCGATGACGGGCTCGAACCGCCGACCCCCTCCGTGTAAAGGAGATGCTCTACCAACTGAGCTAATCGCCCCGTCTTGTTGGAGTCGCATTATAGGGATAGTTGAAAGTGAGTCAACGGTTTTTAAAATGATTTCAATCGTTCGCCGCAAATTTAAACAGGATGCGATAATTATCGCCAGCGCCGCCGATTCTTTGCCCATTGTTATGCGAAACGGGCCGCAGAGAGAGCGAAATCCACCGCCGCAATATCGTGTCAGCGTTGAGGAATTAGCGCGTGGTGGTACAATGTTGCCCACTTTTTTAAATTCCGAGCAATCGTCGGCAACCGCCGACACGCGTTGCGTAATAAGGCAGTGAACCCAATGAAAATCAAAACCCGTTTTGCCCCGAGCCCAACCGGCTATCTGCACGTCGGTGGCGCCCGTACTGCGCTGTATTCCTGGTTGTTCAGCCGCCATGCCGGCGGCGAGTTCGTTCTGCGCATCGAAGACACCGATCTGGAACGCTCCACCCAGGACGCGATCGACGCAATTATGGATGGCATGAACTGGTTGAACCTGGATTGGGATGAAGGCCCGTATTTCCAGACCAAACGCTTCGACCGTTACAACGCGGTCATCGACGACATGCTGGTGCAGGGCACGGCCTATAAATGCTATTGCTCCAAAGAGCGTCTGGAAGCGCTGCGTGAAAAGCAGATGGAAAACGGCGAGAAGCCGCGTTACGACGGCCACTGCCGCGACAGCCAATGCAGCCACACCGACGACGAGCCGCACGTGGTGCGTTTTCGCAACCCGCAGGAAGGCTCGGTGATCTTCGACGACAAGATCCGCGGCCCGATCGAGTTCAGCAACCAGGAGCTGGACGATCTGATCATCCGCCGCACCGACGGTTCGCCAACCTATAACTTCTGCGTGGTGGTGGACGACTGGGATATGGAAATCAGCCACGTGATCCGCGGCGAAGACCACATCAACAACACCCCGCGCCAGATCAACATCCTGAAAGCGCTGGGCGCGCCGGTGCCGGAATACGCGCACGTTTCCATGATCCTCGGCGACGACGGCAAAAAGCTGTCCAAGCGCCACGGCGCGGTGGGCGTGATGCAGTACCGCGACGACGGCTATCTGCCGCAGGCGCTGCTGAACTACCTGGTGCGTCTGGGCTGGTCCCACGGCGATCAGGAAATCTTCTCCATCGACGAGATGAAAGAGTTCTTCACGCTGGAAGCGATCAACAAATCCGCCAGCGCCTTCAACACCGAAAAGCTGCAGTGGCTGAACCATCACTACATCAACCATATGCCGGCGGAAGAAGTGGCGGTGCATCTGGCATGGCACGTTGAACAACTGGGCATCGAAACCCGCAACGGTCCTGAGCTGAAGGATATCGTCAAGCTGCTGGGCGAGCGCTGCAAGACGCTGAAGGAAATGGCCGAATCCTGTCGCTACTTCTATGAAGACTTCAGCGAATTCGACGCCGACGCCGCCAAGAAACACCTGCGCCCGGTGGCTCGCCAGCCGCTGGAAGCGGTGCGCGCCAAGCTGGCCGCCATCAGCGCCTGGACGCCGGAAAACGTGCACGACGCGATTCAGGGCACCGCGGATGAGCTGGGCGTAGGTATGGGCAAGGTCGGCATGCCGCTGCGCGTTGCCGTAACCGGCGCCGGCCAGTCGCCGGGGATGGACGTGACCGTGCATGCCATTGGTCAGGCGCGTTCTCTGCAGCGTATCGATATGGCGCTGGCTTACATCGCCGGGCGTGAAGCCCAGGGCTAATAAGCTGCCGCGCTATAAATGAAAAGCCCCGTGGAGCGATCCCGGGGCTTTTTTTATTGCTGCCGATCAGGCCCGTTCGCTGGCCGGCGAAGCGGGGCGGTAGGCGAGGAAATACATCAGGCCGACAAAGCCGGCGCCGCCCAGCGCATTGCCAAGGAACACCGCAACCACGTTAGGCAGAAATTGATCCCAGCCCATCCCGCCGGCAAAAATCGCCGCCGGGATAATGAACATGTTGGCCACCACGTGCTGAAAACCGATGGCGACAAAGGCCATGACCGGGAACCACATGCCGATCACTTTGCCCGGCACGTCTTTGCTGGCGAAGGCCAGCCACACCGCCAGGCATACCAGCCAGTTGCAGCCCACGCCGGAAATAAAGGCGTGCAGGAAGTCGGCGTCGACTTTCGCCTGGGCAATGGCCAGGGTTTTATGCAGGAACGCACCCTCGGTCAAGCCAAGCAGGTGGCCGAAGAAGTAGGCGACCGCCAGGCTGCCGGCAAAGTTGGCCAGGGTGACCCAGAACCAATTGCGCAGTACGGCGAACGCGGTGATTTGCCGGGCGAACCAGGCCATCGGCAGCGTCATCATATTGCCGGTCAGCAGTTCGCCGCCGGCCAGGATGGTGAGGATCAGCCCGATAGGGAACACCGCCGCGCCCAGCAAGGCGCCAAAGGAGCCCCATTCAGCAGGCAGGGTGCCGATTACGTGGATATCCAGCAGAAAGCCGGTGGCGATAAAGGCGCCGGCGAGAAAGCCCAGAATCAACAGGTTGGCGAGAGGGGCGTGGCTTTTGTTCACCCCGGCCTGAACGGCGAGGGTGGCGATTTCTTTTGGTGAATGCAAAGACATAACTGGCTCAGTTTTAGAGTAATGAAATTTACGGCGCGGGCAGTCTATGCCTGTGCAGCAAGGGACTCAAGCGCATTTCGCTAACATTCTATTAATTAAAAAGCAACGCAATTTATAAGGGTAATCGATTTTCCGTGGGCCGGTTCGCGTGACGATTGATTTATATCCGCATTGCCGGTTTTTTGGCGTTAAACGTGCTGATTTGGCGGCTTTTTCAGCGCTTGATCGAGGAATTCAATTTAGCCGTTGACAGTGTTTACCGGGTTTCATATTATGCGCCCCGTTCACAGCACAAAGTGATTGTGGAACGGGGCTATAGCTCAGCTGGGAGAGCGCTTGCATGGCATGCAAGAGGTCGACGGTTCGATCCCGTCTAGCTCCACCAACCTTTATCTCAGAAAGGTTGGGGAATACCGTAACGCCGGTTAATGCGTACCACTTTTGTGGGGCTATAGCTCAGCTGGGAGAGCGCTTGCATGGCATGCAAGAGGTCGACGGTTCGATCCCGTCTAGCTCCACCACCATTTGAAAAGCCGACCTCAGGGTCGGCTTTTTGCTTTCTGTTATTTAGCCACACCAAATTTTGGGCAATAAAAAAGGCCGCCGCAGCGACCTTTTCACTTTTGCCGCCAGGCGGCTTAGCCCAGCACCAGACCGGCGATAGAGGCAGACAGGATGCTGACCAGCGTGGAGCCGTAGACCAGCTTCAGACCGAAGCGCGACACCACGTTGCCCTGATGTTCGTTCAACCCTTTGATCGCCCCGGCCACGATGCCGATGGAAGAGAAGTTGGCGAAGGACACCAGGAACACCGACAGGATACCCATGCTGCGCGGCGACAGTTCCGCAGAGACTTTCTGCAGTTCCATCATTGCCACGAACTCGTTGGATACCAGTTTGGTTGCCATGATGCTGCCAACCTGCAGGGCTTCGTGCTTAGGAATGCCCATAACCCAGGCGAACGGGTAGAAGAAGTAGCCGAGGATTTCCTGGAAGCTCAGGCCGAAGATGGCGCTGAACAGGCCGTTGAGCGCGGCGATCAGGGCGATAAAACCGATCAGCATTGCGGCAACGATAATCGCTACCTTGAAACCAGCCAGGATGTACTCACCCAGCATTTCAAAGAAGCTTTGGCCTTCGTGCAGGTTACCCAGGTGCAGTTCTTCTTCTTTATTAGTGTCATACGGGTTAACCAATGAAAGCACGATAAAGGTGCTGAACATGTTCAGTACCAGCGCCGCTACCACGAACTTGGCGTCCAGCATGGTCATGTAAGCGCCGACGATGGACATGGAAACCGTAGACATCGCGGTCGCCGCCATGGTGTACATGCGCTTTTCCGACATTTTGCCCAGGATATCTTTATAGGCAATGAAGTTCTCAGACTGGCCGAGGATCAGTGAGCTGACGGCGTTGAACGATTCCAGCTTGCCCATACCGTTCACTTTTGACAGCACGGTACCGATAATCCGGATCACAAACGGCAACACTTTGATGTATTGCAGAATACCGATCAGCGCAGAGATGAAGACGATAGGGCACAGCACCTTCAGGAAGAAGAACGCCAGGCCTTTGTCACCCATGCCGCCGAATACAAAATCAGTCCCTTGTCCAGCAAATCCGAGCAGCTTGTCAAACAGCGCCGCAAACCCTTTTACAAAGCCTAAACCCGCTTCCGAATGCAGGAAAAAATAGGCCAGCAGTACTTCGATAACCAATAATTGAATAACATAGCGAATGCGGATGCTTTTGCGATCGCGGCACACCAACAGTGCCAGGATCGCCACCACCACCAACGCTAACGCAAAGTGCGCAATATGGGACATGTTTGCTCCAAACTTGAGGCAGGCTGAATTTCGGATGTCATTTTATGTAACGCCACGTTTAAAAACGAGACTTCTATAGCAAATATGGAAAATGATAGCGGGAATGTTCTTAAACTATTGCGTAAAAGCATAAAAAATCAAGATGTTAGTATATCCATATGAAATTCGTATTCTTGTGCTAACCTGTGTTTCAGGGGTATTGCGCCCTGAATGTCAGCCAACAAAGCACGGAAATGGGCAGGTTTGCCCTCCAACCTTTCGATAAAACCTAAATTCCCGCCTATTGCAGAGATAAGTTTTACCACGACAAATGCGCTTGATAATTATTATCATTTAGATAGAGTGGTGGTAAACGTATTATCAGTAAGGGTTCAACATATGCTGAACAGCCGCGTGGTTGAAACCACCCGCAGTTACCCGTCAAGAAAGGTCAAATTCTCGCTGATGGGCCCCGCATTTATCGCCGCCATCGGCTACATCGATCCCGGCAATTTCGCCACCAACATTCAGGCCGGCGCCTCTTTCGGTTACAGCCTGCTGTGGGTGGTGGTCTGGGCCAACCTGATGGCGATGCTGATCCAACTGCTGTCGGCCAAGCTGGGGATCGCCACCGGTAAAAATCTGGCGGAGCATATTCGCGATCGTTTCCCGCGCCCGGCGGTATGGGCCTATTGGGTGCAAGCGGAGATTATCGCCATGGCCACCGATCTGGCCGAGTTTATCGGCGCGGCGATCGGTTTCAAGCTGTTGTTGGGCGTTTCGCTGCTGGAAGGCGCGATCCTCACCGGCATCGCCACCTTCCTGATCCTCGGCTTGCAAAAACGCGGGCAGAAGCCGCTCGAGCGGGTGATTGGCGGGCTGCTGCTGTTTGTCGCCGCCGCTTATATCGTCGAATTGGCGTTTTCTCAGCCGCAGCTGGGGCCGTTGTTGCAAGGCATGGCGGTGCCGGATCTGCCCAACGGCGATGCGGTGTTCCTGGCCGCCGGCGTGTTGGGTGCCACCATCATGCCGCACGTTATCTATCTGCACTCTTCGTTAACCCAACACGGCGACGCCGAGAGCCGGGCCGATCGCTATGCCGCCACCAAGGTTGATGTCGCCATCGCCATGACCATCGCCGGCTTCGTCAATCTGGCGATGATGGCCACCGCCGCCGCCGCGTTCCACTTTAGCGGCCACAGCGGTATCGCCGATCTCGATCGCGCCTATCTGACGCTGCAACCGCTGCTGGGCCAGGCCGCTGCCACCGTATTCGGCCTGAGCCTGGTGGCCGCCGGATTGTCTTCCACCGTGGTGGGCACGCTGGCGGGGCAGGTGGTGATGCAGGGCTTTGTGCACTTCCATATTCCCCTGTGGTTGCGCCGTCTGGTGACCATGCTGCCGTCGTTTATCGTTATCATGATGGGCATGGACGCCACGCGTATTCTGGTTCTGAGCCAGGTGTTGCTGAGCTTCGGCATTGCGCTGGCGCTGGTGCCGCTACTGTCTTTCACCGGCAATAGGCAGTTGATGGGGGAAATGGTGAACGGCCGTTCGGTGCAGAATCTGGGCAAACTGATCGTGCTGGTGGTGGTTGGGCTGAACGGCTATCTGCTGGTCGGCGGCTTGCTGTAGGCGAGGCAATGAAAAGGCCGGCCTGATGCCGGCCTGCTGCTGTCAGTCATCATCATCATCATCATGGCCGCGGCGCCAGTGGTCGCGATCGTCGTGGTGTTTTTTCTTCTTCCAGTGGTGTTTATCGTGATGTTTGTCGTAATGCTTGTCGAACTTGCGATAGCGGCCATCGTGATAGTAGTAATTCTTGCGCCAGTAATCGTTGTCACGCCAGCGGTAGCCATCCCAGAAATAACCGCGCGGGCTGCGATCGCCCAGATAGCGGCCCTGGTGGCCACGCCACCAGTCGCGATCACGCCAGTCGTAACCGTCCCAGTAGCGGCCGCGGTTATCCTGATCGCCTATGCGCAATGAAACGCCCGGCATCAAATCGATGCTGACGCCTTCGGCGTGCGCTTGCTGTAGGGCGGGCAACGTTGCCGCCGCCAGCACGGCGGCCAATAGCAGAGGTTTAAACATGGCTTCTCCTTTGGTCGGCTTTATCGGTAATGAAGCGCGTTCATCAGTTTATAAAGCGACCTTATAATCATTTTTTTCTGCAACATCGGCATATTAGCGCTGGCGGATAGGGTTGAATCTGAGATGAACTCTGAAAAATCGATGGGCGTCAGGATTTAAGATTTGTCTGGAGCAAGGCGAGCGCCTTCGCCGGCAACAAGGCCGGCGGTTTTTGTAAGCGATTACATTAATATTTTCTCAATCAGCGCTATTTCGTCCTCATTGAAATGACGGTTGGCCAGCATGCCGACGGCGTCGTCGATCTGGCTGGTTTTGCTGGCGCCGATCAGCGCCGAGGTCACGCGATCGCCGCGCAGCACCCAGGCCAGCGCCATCTGCGACAGCTTCTGCCCGCGCTGCTGCGCCAGCGCATTGAGGCTGCGCGCTTTGTTCAGCCGCTCGTCGGTCAACTGCTGCGGCTGTAAAAACTGGCTGCCGCTGGCGGCGCGGGAATCCTGCGGAATGCCGTGCAGATAGCGGTCGGTCAGCAGGCCGCCGGCCAGCGGCGAGAAGGCGACCGCGCCGACGCCGTGCTCTGCCAGCGTATCCAGCAGCTCCGGTTCTACCCAACGTTCGAACATCGAATACTTCGGCTGGTGGATCAGGCAAGGGGTGCCGAGCCGTTGCAGAATGGCGAAGGCCTGGCGGGCGCGATCGGCAGGGTAGTTGGACAGCCCGACATACAGCGCCTTGCCCTGACGCACCAGCAGATCCAGCGCCGCCATGGTTTCTTCCAGCGGCGTGTCCGGGTCCGGGCGGTGATGATAAAAGATGTCGACGTACTCCAGCCCCATGCGTTTCAGGCTCTGATCGAGGCTGGCGACCAGGTATTTTTTCGAGCCCCAGTCGCCGTAGGGGCCAGGCCACATGGTGTAGCCGGCCTTGGAGGCAATAATCAGTTCGTCGCGCCAGCTTTTCAGGTCGCGATTGAGGATGCGGCCAAAGGTTTCTTCGGCGGCGCCGGGCGGTGGGCCATAGTTGTTGGCCAGATCGAAATGGGTGATGCCGTGGTCGAAGGCACAGTGAATCAGCTGGCGCGCGTTGTCATACAACGTGGTGTCGCCAAAGTTGTGCCACAGGCCGAGCGAGATGGCGGGCAGCTTCAAGCCGCTGCGGCCGCAGCGCCGGTACTCCATATTCTGATAACGCGCAGGGTCAGCTTGATAAAGCATACGGATCCTTATTGGCGGAGGTGAAAACGTATTTTAGTGTATGCGTTTTCACTGCTGCGCACAGCGCCGGCGATCACGCTCTTCACGCCTTTTGAACTTCGCCGCTTTCCAGCAACCGTTCCAGCATCCAGTACCCCGCCGGCCCCGGCGGGGTGAGCTTGGACCATACCGCATCCACCGATATCAGTCTGGGCCAGCCGCGCGGGCGCAGCTCGGTCAACTTGCCGTGGCCGTATTGTTGTACCAGCCAGTGCGGCAGCATCGCCCAGCCGAACCCCTGCTCCGCCATTTCCAGCAATAACAGATAGCTTGGGGCTGACCATACCAGGCCGCCCGAGCGGGTGGTTTCAGCGCCGGTATAGGTGTTCAGGATCAGCTGGCGGTTGCTGGATAACTGCTCCGGGGTGGGGGCGGCAACCTGCGCCAGCGGATGGCGGTGGGCGACGAACAGCCCCATCTCGGTTTGCTCCGGCAGGCGGGCGAAGGCGATATCCGGCGGGTAGTGTTTTTGCACCTCGACCATGCCCAAATGCGCGCGGCCGCTTTGCAACAGATCGATCACGTCGCCTTCTTCGGCGATCATCCACTCCAGCTCGATATCCTGATAGCGTTGCTCGAAGAGCTGCATGAGCCGGTCGTGGTGCTGCGGCTGGTAGGTGTCGGAGAACACCATGCTGAGGCGCGGCTCGATATTGCCCGCCAGCCGGATGCTCAGCGCATCGAGCCGCTCGCTGGCGGCGAGGATCTCCTGTACGTGCCCCAGGACCTTGCGGCCGGCGGCGGTCAGCACCGGCTGGCGCGCCTGGCGGTCGAACAGCGTCAGCGCCAGATCGGCCTCCAGATTGGCGATGGCGGTGCTGATGGTCGACTGGCTCTTGTGCAGCTTGCGCGCCGCGGCGGAGAAGGAGCCGAGGGCCGCCGCTTCGACAAACGCCTGTAATGCTTCCGGGGAATAGCGCATGACCTATCTACTTTATCGATGGAACCTATTTTTAATCTACCCAAAAAAACGATGATAATCACCTGGCATTATTAACAACAGTCAGAAAACAGGTGATGTATGCAACTGCAAAACAAGTCTTTCGTTGAACGTATCGTCCACGCCGTCGGCTTTGAGGCCATTGCCGTGATGATTTGCGCCCCGCTGGGCGCATGGCTGCTGAACCGTTCGATGGTGCAGGTCGGTGCGTTGGCGGTGATGTTGTCCACAGTCGCCATGGTGTGGAACATGGTCTATAACACGGTGTTCGACCGCCTGTGGCCGGTCAGCCGCGTGGCGCGGAATCTGAAAGTGCGGGTGCTGCACGCGGTCGGCTTCGAAGCCGGTTTTATCCTGATAGGCGTGCCGATCGCCGCCTGGATGCTGAACATTACCTGGGGGCAGGCCTTTATGCTGGAACTGGGCTTCTTCCTGTTCTTCCTGCCGTACACCATGCTCTATAACTGGCTGTACGACACGCTGCGCCAGCGCTGGTTCGAAGCGCGCCAGCCGATCAATTCCGGCGCCAAATAAGGCATCGTCAGCCCGGCGATTCTCAGGTAATGTCTGGGGATTGCCGGAGAAGGCTGAGGAGAAAACGATGAAAGTGTTGGGCTTGCTGGGCGGCATGAGCTGGGAATCAACCATCCCTTATTACCGCATGATCAACGAGCAGGTGAAGGAACGCCTCGGCGGCCTGCACTCGGCCAAAATCGTACTTTACAGCGTCGACTTCCACGAGGTTGAACGCCTGCAGCACCAGGGCGACTGGGCGGGGGCCGGGCGGCTGTTGGCCAATGCCGCCGCCGCGCTGCGCGCCGCCGGCGCCGAGGCTATCGTCATTTGCACCAATACCATGCATAAAGTGGCGCAGGCGGTCGAACAGGCCAGCGGGCTGCCGCTGATCCACATCGCCGACGCCACCGCGCTGCAGGTGTGCCGGCAGGGGATCCGCCGGGTTGGGCTGCTGGGCACCCGCTTCACCATGGAGCAGGATTTTTACCGCGGCAGGCTGCAGGAACAGCACGGCATTGACGTGGTCACGCCGGTCGCCGCCGATCGCGACATCGTGCACCGCATTATCTACGACGAACTGTGCCTGGGGAAAATTCACGACGCGTCGCGTGAAGAATATCGCCGGATTATCGGCACTCTTGAACAGCAGGGCGCGCGCGGCATTATTTTCGGCTGTACCGAGATTGGCTTGCTGGTCGGCGCGCAGGATGCTTCGGTGCCGGTGTTCGACACCACCGCCATCCATGCGCGCGCCGCCGCGGAGTATGCGCTGGCTTAATCGTCGTAGGGCGGTTGGCGCCGGTTCACCAGCATCAGGGGCTTGCCCGCCAGCACCAGCCAGGCGGGCAACATCACGATGCACAGCACCGGCAACAGGTGCAGTTCCGGCACCACCGCCACCGCCATAAACAGGCTGAGCCAGCCGTCGCGCGTAACCACCAGCACCAACCCCATGATGGCGCACGACACGGTGATCGCCGCCGGCACCGCAGGAACGTGCTGATGCAGCATCAGCCCCAGCGCCACGCCGACGAACACCGCCGGGAAGATGCGCCCGCCGCGAAAACCGCAGGCGGCGGCGATCACCAGCGCCGCCAGCTTGGTCAGCGTAATGGTCAGCAGCGCCGTTACCGAAAAGCTCTGATCGGACGCCAGCCGTTTCATCTCGTCCAGCCCTTTAAACAGGGTAATCTCGCCGCCGAACAGCGCCAGCACCCCCAGCAGAAAACCGCCCAGCCCGAGCATCAGCACCGGGTTTTTCATCGAATGGAACAGGCGGTGGAGGTGCGGGAAACACCACAGGGCGACCATGCCGAGGGCGATGGCGATCAGCGCCACCAGCGCGCCGCTGAAAACATCCGGCAGCCGGGTCACCTCGTAGGCATCGAGCTGCAGCGCAAAGTTCGGCGTGAAGAACAGCTGGGTGGTGACCGCGCCCGCCGCCGCCGCCATCAGCGGCGCGAACAGCCGATCCCACAGCGGCGTCTCGTTATTGCTCGCCAGGGTTTGCGAAAAAATCAGCGCCGCGGCCACCGGGGTGCCGAACAGCGCGCCGATGGTGCCGGCCGCCGCGAGGATGATCCAGTCCATGCGCGGCACCTTGGGCAGCAGGCGCGAACCGGCCGCCACTACCAGGGCGATATTGATGGCGGTAATCGGGTTTTCCGGCCCCAGGCTGACGCCGCCGGCCAGGCCGATAATCAGCGCCAGCCCGAGGCCGGGCAGGGAAGAGAGCGGCAGCGGCATGCCGATCAGCGATTCGGTGGCCGGGTCCGGCCCGCCGTGGCCGGGCATATAGCGCAGGATCAGCCCGACGGCGACGCCGGTCAGCGTCAGTATGCCAATGAGCCACCAGGGGGAAGCGGTATCGATGTTCAGGGCGGCCGGGATATTGACCCACAGCAGTTGCTGCAGCGCATCGGCGAATTTCATCACCAGAATAAGCACCAGGCTGGAGGCGGAGCCGATAATCAGCGCGGGCAGAGCAAAGGCCAACATGGCATTGGCGCGCGGGTGCAGCATGAACGATCCTCGTCGATGACCCCCTGAACGGCAGGGAGAAAGGGTGATTGGACGCAGGGCCTCAGCTTGCCAGACAAACGGCGCTCAGGCACGCACTGATATTGCCCGGCGCGCATGACGGTTAACAGCGGTTGCGGCACGTTTTTTGCCGCAATTTGTTTCAACGCGCGCTCCCGGCGGTGGGCTGGCGTCGGCTGAAACGTTTTTTGTGATCTGGATCGCTAATGGATGGCAGACCCGAGGATGGTGATTGTTGTTTTTGCGGCGGGATTTTACAGTGTGGGCAGTTTTCTATTTTTCATTTTGTTGCGGAGAAGATATCGATGACCTATGCCCTCGTAGGTGATGTTGGCGGCACTAATGCTCGCCTGGCGCTGTGCACTGTTGCGACGGGTGAGATTACCCAGGCAAAAACGTATTCCGGCCTCGAATTCGACAGCCTGGAGGCGGTGATCCGCCGTTATCTGCAGGAGCATGATATCGCGGTGCAGGACGCCTGTATCGCGATCGCCTGCCCGGTGACCGAAGACTGGGTGGCGATGACCAACCACAGCTGGGCGTTCTCCATCAAGGAGATGAAGGCTAATCTGGGGCTGAGCCATCTGGAAGTGATCAATGACTTTACCGCGGTGTCGATGGCGATCCCGATGCTGTCGCCGGACGACGTGCTGCAGTTTGGCGGCGGCAGCGCGCAGAAGGACAAGCCGATTGCGGTCTACGGCGCCGGCACCGGGCTGGGCGTCGCTCATCTGGTGCATGTCGACCGCCGCTGGGTCAGCCTGCCGGGCGAGGGCGGCCACGTCGACTTTGCGCCGAACAGCGAAGAAGAAGACGTCATTCTGGAGGTGCTGCGCGCCGAAGTGGGGCACGTTTCCGCCGAGCGGGTGCTGTCCGGGCCGGGCTTGGTCAACCTGTATCGCGCCATCGTCAAGGCGGACCATCGCCTGCCGGAGAAGCTGGAGCCGAAGGATATCACCGAGCGCGCGCTGGCCGACAGCTGCATCGACTGCCGCCGCGCCCTGTCGCTGTTCTGCGTGATCATGGGCCGCTTTGGCGGCAACCTGGCGCTGAACCTGGGCACCTTTGGCGGCGTCTACATCGCCGGCGGCATCGTGCCGCGCTTTATGGAATTCTTCAAGGCGTCCGGTTTCCGCGCCGCCTTTGAAGACAAGGGGCGTTTCAAGGATTACGTGCGCGACATCCCGGTGTTCATGATCACCCACGGTCAGCCGGGCCTGCTGGGGGCGGGCGCCCACCTGCGCCAGACGCTGGGCATGCATCTGTAAGCGCTTTATCGATAGCAAGGAAAAGATTGTCCATCTATCATTCGGTTACGTATGGATGGACTCTTCTAGCCATGTACTGACAACTTTTACCAATATTTCAGGTTGTTCAAGAGGCAACATATGTCCAGCGCCCTCTATGATGCGCAAAGTGGAAACGGGAAATTCATGTTGCAACGCCTCCGCATCAGCTAACGTTCTCAGTTCATCACCGGCTGAAGCAATGATTAATATGGGGCAGTGCAGAGTGCTCGACAAAGGGGGCGGGTTGTCGCGTTGCAACTTTAACTGACGGACAAATACTTCCGGTCCTAATCTCAGGCTCATGGCGCGGATGTACTCAACCAGGTGTTTATTTTCTCTATTGCATGCATGGAGCGATGTGCGAATAGTTGCGGGGCTGAGCCCGCCAAAAGACTCTTTGTTCACCATTTCAGCTGTGCGGGATTTTACTGCTTTTTGGCTGTCGCTATCTGGCTGATTCGACGTGGCAATAAGCACTAAGGCTTGGACCCTTTCAGGCGCTAAGCTGGCAATCCAGCGCGCTACATACCCACCTAAAGAAAATCCCACCAGAACAAATCGATTTGGTGACAGTGCAATATTATGCAGAGCGATTTCTCTGAGATCCTCCCCCTGTGAAATGTCTCCGTAAGTAATTACCCCTAGGGAAGATAACGCAGGTTTCATATCACGCCATAATGCTTTATCAGTCATAAACCCCGGAATTAACAGTAAGTTCACTCTTCCTCCTTGTTTAGAACAGATAATGAGACAAATGCCAGCCCCGGACAGCAAAGACACATATGAGGTTAGAGAAGATAAAAAGAAACTGGGTGAGTTTAATAAATCCACCACCAGAATAGCTCAGAGAAGCGGGGTTTATCGGGATATGGCCGGAATATTTCCTGCAAATATTCTCAATGTGTCAGATATAGCCTGTTAATGCGGGCACTGTAGCGGCGGTTGGACGTAAAATAAACGTCCAAATGCCAGAGAGTATCCGGCATTTGGAGTATATATCCAGAGAATGTATTCCCGGTTTTCACCTCGACTGTCAGGCTTTGGCCAGCTCCGCCGCCTGGCGGCCTTCCTCTTCCTGTTCCACCGCCTTCGGCGCCTTGATGAACAGGGTAATCAGCAGTGATGCAGCCGACAGCACGCCAATCACCATAAAGGTGGCGTGGAAGCCGCCGAAGTATTTGGCGACGAACGAACCGGCCAGCGCGCCCAGGCCGAAGCCCTGGTAGATGATGCCGTAGTTCTTGCTGTGGTTTTTCAGGCCGAAGAAGTCGCCGACAATCGCCGGGAATACGGTGATGTTGCCGCCGAAGCAGAAGGCTACCGCGCCGACGCAGATAAAGAACAGCGTATGGTTCAGGGTCAGGAAGCTCAGCGCCACAATCGCCAGCGCCGTCACCAGCATGGTGAAGCTGATGACGCGCATGCGGCCCACTTTATCGGACAGGGTGCCGAGGATGATGCGGCCGGCGGTGTTGAAGATGGCGACCGCCGAGACGGTGTTGGCGGCGGTTGCCAGATCCATCCCGGCCAGCTGCACGCCCATGTCTTTCACGATGCCGATCAGGTACAGGCCGCTCATGCAGGCGGCGAAGAAAATGATGAACAGCAGGTAGGCTTCTTTGGTGGCCAGCATCTGGCGCACGCTAAAGTCGTTGCCCAGGCCGCCTGCGCCTTGTTGCGCCGTGTTGGCCGCCAGCACCGGCTCTTTCAGCAGCAGTGAACCCAGCACGATCAATGCCATCACGATGGCGCCCCAGTAGAAGAAGGCGCCGGAGACGCCGACGTCGGCAATCAGTGCGGCGTTGACGTATTTGAACAACAGGCTGCCGCTGCCGAAGGCGCCGACGGAGATGCCGGAGATCAGCCCCTTGTTGGCCGGGAACCATTTAATCAGGTTGGACAGGGTGGAAATATAGGCGATGCCGACCGCGAAGCCCACCACCACGCCGGCCAGCAGGTAAATCATATCGAGTGAGCTGACGTGGGCGCTGGCGATCAACCCCAGGCCGACCAGCACGCCGGAGCACAGCGTCAGGTTGCGGATGCCGAAGCGCTCCTGCAGCTTGCCGGCGAACAGCGTGGCGAAGGCCAGGAAGAAGCTGGTGATGGAGAAGGTGGTGGCGACGTCCGCCAGGCCCCAATGGAACTTGTCGACCAGCGGTTGGTTGAACAGGCTCCAGGTGTAGATAGTGCCCAGGCCCATCTGGCAGATGATGGTGCCGAGGACGATTAAGCTGCGATTTGCCGGTTTGGTGTTCATGGCCGGTCTCCTTCCTGTGTGTGCGTTGCCGGGCGTCAGCCGTTGGCGGAAATTTGCGGGGAAATCTGCGGTCCCGCGGTATGGGCTTATTATATGGCTGGTAGTACCAGCGAACGGCGGATCGGGAATGAGTTGCATCGAGGAAGGAATGAAATGCATCTGGCGCTGCGTGAGTTGCCGTTTTAGGGGGTTAAAGGGGATGAAATGCCTTTGGCGTCACGTGATCTACATCAAAGATATCAACGATTTATTGTAAATCGGCGGTGATGAATTGTGGTGGAATTGTGAAGGATTTGTCTGAATGGCGTAAATCGGCATTGCTCCTATAGAGCGGCGGCGGGCGCGGGCCTATGTTATCCGGGAACGGACAGGTTCCGCTCTGCAGGAGTCCTTGAAATGAAAAAGATACTGTTGTTACTGGCGGCCATGCTGCCGTTGACGCTGCCGCTGGCGGGCCACGCAGGCGTATCTATCGGCGTCAGCGTGCCTGGCCTGTCGTTGCATATCGGCGATCGCGATAATCGCGGCCATTACTGGGACGGCGGCCGCTGGCGCGACCCGCGCTGGTGGTCTGAACATCGTGTCTATCAACGGCCGCGGGGTTACTACTACGGGCCGCCGCCGCGGGTTATCTACTATGGGCCACCGCGGCGCGAATGGCGCGATCGCCCGTATTACCGCATGTCGCCACCGCCGGGCTATTACTACCGCCCGGGGCCGCGCTGGTAAGCCGTTACAGGCGCATCAGCTTGCGGAATTCCTTCACCTTGCTGCGGCTGACCGGCACCTCAAACTCCAGGTCGCTCAGCCGCAGAATGTAGGTGTTGTTGAACCAGGGCACGATCTCGCGGATTTTCGACAGGTTGACGCAGTAAGAGCGGTGGCAGCGGAAGAAGTGCTCTTCCGGCAGGCGGCCGTAAAACTCCGTGAGGTTCATCGGCATCACAAACTCTTCGCGGCGGGTGTAGACCCGCGTCACTTTCTCATCGGCGGCGGCATAGTAGATGTCGTTGATGTCGGTGACGATGATCCGCTCGTCTTTGATCAGGTTGATGCTGTGGCTGCTGCGGCCCGGCGCCGCGCTGTGATCGGGGGCGCTGGCGGGGCGGCTGTGCAGCGCTTCCAGCTTTTGTAGCATGGTGACGATGCGCGCCTCGTGGTAGGGCTTGAGGATGTAGTCGAACGCCTCGATCTCGAACGCCTCTACCGCGTGTTCTTTATAGGCGGTGATAAACACGATCGACGGCCGATGGGCGAACTTGCTGATGTTTTGCGCCAGCAGCACGCCGTCCAGCGACGGGATGTTGATGTCGAGGAAAATGGCGTCGACCTGATGCGTCTGCAGGTACTTCAGCACGTCCAGCCCGTCTTCGAAGGTGGCCTCGATAACGATGTTGCTGTGCTTTTTGATCAGATAGCTGAGCTCCTCCTGCGCGAGGAACTCGTCTTCGACGATGATGGCTTTCATGAGGGCTCCCCAACGGGCAATGCGCCTTGTTCCGTCTGTAGTTTGCCGCCGTTTTTGCTGATGTAAAAGGCGATTTCGGTGCCGGGCTCCAGGCGGCGGATGCGCAGCCCTTCACCGTACAGCAGCGAAACGCGGTGATGCACGTTGAGCAGGCCGATATTGTGGCCCGGCATCTCGTTGCGCGCCACCCGCGCGATGGTTTCCCGATCGATGCCGTGCCCGGTGTCCTTGATCGAGATTTTCACCCGATCGCCGCGATCCTTCACCGCGATCACCACCACCCCCTTGCCCTTGCAGGGCTGGATGCCATGCACGATGGCGTTCTCCACCAGCGGTTGGATCAGCAGGCTGGGGATACGCACCGAAATATCGTCGTCGATGTCGTAAATCACCGTCAGCTTGGCGCCGAAGCGCGCCTGCTCGATGGCGATATAGTCCTGGATCTGGTGCAGCTCCTTGCGGATGTCGATCAGCTCGTCGTTCAGCTCCAGGTTATAGCGCAGGTAGCGCGACAGGTTGATGATCAGCTGGCGAGCGGTGTCCGGATTAAGGCGAATCGACGAGGAGATGGCGTTCAGCGCGTTGAACAGGAAATGCGGATTGATCTTGCTTTGCAGCGCGCGCATTTCGGCCTTGTCCGCCATCTGGCGCAGATGCTCTATGCGCGACACCTCCATCTGAGTGGAGATGATCTGCGACAGGCCGACCGCCATCACCTTCAGCGTGTTGGTGATTTGGTGGGCATGGCAGTAGTAAATTTTCAGCGCGCCGGTCACTTCGCCCTTTTCCCACAGCGGCACCACCAGCTGCGAGTGGATCTGCGGCGCGGCCGGGTTCTCCAGATTGTTTTTGATGATGATTTTGCCGTGGCGGATGCTTTCGCGGGTGACGCGGCTCAGCCCCTCGCGGCCGATCGGGTAAGCCTCCTGGCCCACGCCGACGTAGGCCAGCACCTGGTGGGTGTCGGTGATCGCCACCGCATCGGCCTGGATGTCCTGGCGGATGATCTGGCAGATGGTGCTCAGCGATTCGCCGTTGATGTTGCGGAAGTAGGGCAGCGTCTTGTGGGCGATATCCAGCGCCAGCTTGGCTTGGCGGGCGGCGATCACCTCCTTTTCGTCCTCGACGCTCTGCACCAGCAGCACGATCAGCCCGATGCACACCGTGCCGAGGATCATCGGCAAGGCTATCTGGGCGACGATATCCAGCCCGAGCGAGGTGGGGGTGGCCCACAGCGCGATCAGCAGCATCGTCAGGGATTCGCACAGCATGCCGCCGATGATGCCGGCGCGCCAACGCTGCTCTTTCTTCACTTTGAGGTTGATGTAGCCGGCGCTGATGCCGGCGATGATGCCGGTGATCAGGCAAGGCACCGAGGTAATGCCGCCGATGTCGATCAGATAACGGTGCACCCCGGCGATGACGCCGGTAATGATGCCCACCCAGGGGCCGAACAGGATGCCGCCGGCCATAATGGCGATCACCCGCACGTTGACCAGCGAGCCTTCGACGTTGATGCCGGAATAGGTGCTGAACAGCGCGAACAGCGAGAAAATCGCCGTGACGATGCCCAGCTCGAGCGGCGTATGGTCTTCTTTCTGCAGCAGTTGGCGGAACAGCCGGGTGCGGGTCAGGAAAAACAGGCAGATTAACATCAGTGCGGCGCGATCAAACACCGCTAACAGCATTTCAAAAAAAGGGTGCACGACGGGCTCTCGCGGCGGCGGACGAATAGCGCCAGTATATCACAGCGAGAGAAGCCGGTGGCGAGCGGGGGCGCGCCACCGGCGGAGGGTTATTTGATGCCGAGCTGCGCTTTGCCCAGCGGCGTCAGCAGGCTGAGGGTGGCGCGGCCGACGAAGTCCACTTCGAAGTCGTCGGGGGCGAAGTCCGGCGGCGTTTTGCCGGCGATAAAGCTCGGCAGCTGGCGCTGCAGGTAGGCGTCGTTTTTCGCACAGCCCGGCGCGGCGGCGATGTACATCACGTTGCTGTCGAACTCGCCGTTGTGCTCGTTTTCCACCGCGTGGATCACGTCGCAGTGCCAGAATACCGTATCGCCCGGCTCCAGATCGGGAATAGGGGAAATCCCACTGAGTAAAAGGGGATGCCATTGTTCCGAGATCGACAGCGCGCGGCCCGGCGCGGCGCCGCACAGATCGTCGTCGGCGACGTCGTCCTGCAGCGCGCGCAGCAGCACATAGGCCATGGCGTTGGCGACAGGCACCAGGTTGAGCGTGCCGGCGTTGGTGCGCTGCGGCGTCAGCGCCGTCCAGCCCTGGAAGGTGCGGAACATCGAGCACACCGCCGGCGAGGCTATCTCGCGCACTTCGGTGCGGCCGTCGGCGGCGAAGGGATCGTACTGCTGCCAGTTGCCGGAGAATACGTGGCGGTAAACGTAGCGGAAGTTTTCGTCCAGCCAGCGCTCGATGGTGCCGCTGTCGACGTGCGGCGACAGGCCCAGCGACGACGAGTTCGGCGGGCGGCGGCGGGTGCGATCGGCATAGGTGGCGACCCGCGTCGGGTCGAAGTGCTGCTTACCATTGCTCTCGGTTTGCCACAGGCTGTTGAGGAACACCTGCACCGCATGCATGCGCGCATCCTGCCGCGCTTCCACCTGCGGCTTCGACCAGTAAATGCCGTAGATCTGCGGCTTGCTGGCGGCCAGCTTGCCGAAGTAGTTGTCTTCGGCGGCGTTTTTCAGCCGTTCGACGAAGTTGTTGCGGTCGAGGTAGTCGCCGACCTCGCGGTTCCAGGCATCGGCTTTCTCGCGCGGAAACACGCCGCGGATGGCGCAGGCGCCGCGCTGCTTGATCAGCGCTTTTTGCTGCTCGCTGACGCGCTGCTGCAGAATGTCTTCGGCATCGATTTGCGGCACCGGATTTTGCCCGGCGGCCAGCTCCTGGCGGATTTGCTCCACCTGGCCGCGGATGTTGTCCTCCAGCGCCAGAAACACCTCGCGGTAGTTGGGCAACGCCTGGCGCAGCTGTTGTTTGACGCTTTTAATCGCTGCCGGAATGTCGTCGATGAGTAATGAAGCCATGGTGTTCTCCTCATGCCGCGTTCGCACGGCGGCGGGCAAGTTGTAGGGGACGAGGTAAGAGGTTATGGTTTTGTGGTTTTGACGTTAATGATTATCTGGATTTAATAGGGGAAAATAAAGGGATATCTTTCATTCGTAAGTTCCTCTTTTTCGTTTTTCGGAGATTTTGCATGAAGCTGAGTACGGAACGTTTGACCCTGCAGCCGATAATCGCCGACGACTGGCCGCTGTTCCTGCGCCTGTATCAGGATCCTGAGGTGATTCGCTATATCGCCGATCCGCTGACCGAGGCGGAAATCCGCACGCGGTTTGAGGCGCGGCTGCCGGCCTGGGATAAGCATGGGGACCACTGGCTGTGCCTGGTGATGCGCGAAAAGGCCGGCGGGGAGGCGGTGGGCATCACCGGTTTTCGCCCGATGTGGCTGCCTTGCCGGCAGGCGGAAGTGGGCTACGGCATTTTGCCGTCCGGGCACGGCAAGGGCTACGGCAAGGAATCGCTGCGGGCGGTGCTGGATTTTGGCTTCAACGCCTGCGGCTTCCACAAGCTGACCGCGACCGTCACCGAGGGCAATATCGCCTCGCGCCGCCTGCTGGAATCCTGCGGCTTCTTGCTGGAAGGCACGCTGCGCGACAACTTCCGGCTGGCGGGGCAGTGGCACGCTGACTGGCTGTTCGGGCTGCTGGCGGCGGAGTTTCGGGCGGGGCAATAAAAATATCGCGGCGGGTATCGACAATGTCGCCGCCGCTGCGATATGTTCGATATTCGACCCGAAAACGGGTCAGCGTCGCTCGGACGGTCCGGGCGCTAACGTCTCTTCGAGGAACCTATGGCTGATAACAGTCCACAACGCCGTTTTACGCGTATTGAACGCCTGCCCCCTTACGTATTCAACATCACCGCCGAACTGAAGATGGCCGCACGCCGTCGCGGCGAGGATATTATCGATTTCAGCATGGGCAACCCCGACGGCCCGACGCCGCCGCACATCGTGGAGAAGCTCTGCACCGTGGCGCAGCGCGACGATACCCACGGCTATTCCACCTCGCGCGGCATTCCGCGCCTGCGCCGCGCCATTTCACGCTGGTACGCCGACCGCTACCAGGTGGATATCGATCCGGAAAGCGAAGCCATCGTCACCATAGGTTCGAAGGAAGGGCTGGCGCACCTGATGCTGGCGACCCTGGACCACGGCGACACCGTGCTGGTGCCGAACCCAAGCTACCCGATCCACATCTACGGCGCGGTGATCGCCGGCGCCCAGGTGCGTTCGGTGCCGCTGGTGGACGGGGTGGATTTCTTCGGCGAGCTGGAACGCGCCATCCGCGAAACCATTCCACGGCCGAAAATGATGATCCTCGGCTTCCCGTCCAACCCCACCGCCCAGTGCGTCGAGCTGGACTTCTTTGAGCGGGTGGTGGCGCTGGCCAAGCAGTACAACGTGCTGGTGATCCACGATCTGGCCTATGCCGACATCGTTTACGATGGCTGGAAAGCGCCGTCGATCATGCAGGTGCCGGGCGCCAAGGATATCGCGGTAGAGTTCTTCACCCTGTCGAAAAGCTATAACATGGCGGGTTGGCGCATCGGCTTTATGGTCGGCAACCCCGAGCTGGTCAACGCGCTGGCGCGCATCAAGAGCTACCACGATTACGGCACCTTTACGCCGCTGCAGGTAGCGGCCATCGCCGCGCTGGAGGGCGATCAGCAGTGCGTGCGCGACATCGCCGAACAGTATCGCCAGCGCCGCAACGTGCTGGTGAAAGGGCTGCACGAAGCCGGTTGGATGGTCGAGAACCCGAAAGCCTCGATGTACGTATGGGCGAAAATTCCCGAGCCATACGCGCATCTCGGTTCGCTGGAGTTCGCCAAGCGGCTGCTGGCGGAAGCCAAGGTCTGCGTCTCGCCGGGCATCGGTTTTGGCGACTACGGCGACAGCCACGTGCGTTTTGCCCTGATCGAGAATCAGGACCGCATTCGGCAGGCGGTGCGCGGCATCAAGGCGATGTTCCGCGCCGACGGCCTGCTCAAGCCGGGCAAGGCCGGCACCGCCAAATAACCCCTGGAAGCCGGGCGTTCGCCCGGCCTTATTTTTATTGGCTCCTCAGGTTTTCTTCATTATTTCCCCATTATGCTCATCTAATCTTGATTTTATTTTCTTTGGAAATAATCGATGAGCAACCGCTACGCGAGATCGCAAATCGCTTTGCACTGGCTGACGCTGCTGATGGTGATCCTCACCTACGCGGCGATGCTGCTGAAGGACAGCGTGCCTGACTCCTTGGCGCCGGTGGTGAAAAACCTGCACTTCAACTTCGGCGTTTCGGTATTTGCACTGATGTTCGTCAGGTTGATTCTGCGCTATTTCATGATGACGCCGGCTATCACGCCGCTGCTGGAAGAGTGGCAGGATATAGGCGCTAAAATTTTCCACTGGCTGCTGTATGTGGTGTTTCTGGCGCTGCCGGTGCTGGGGGTGTTGGCGCTGGCCTACGGCGGGAAGCATTGGGTTTTGCTGGGCTGGCAGGTGCCGCAGTGGGTAACGCCGGATCCGGTGATGCGCCGGCTGATCAGAACCACGCACGAAACCTTGGCCAACGTCGGTTACTTCATTATTTCCGCACACGCCCTGGCGGCGCTGTACCACCACTATGTGCGCAAGGACGACACGTTGCGCCGCATGATGCCGGGCAAATAATCGTCGGCGGCGGAAACAACAAAGGGACGCAGATGCGTCCCTTTATTTGTGTACCTGGTCAGGCTGCCGTTAGGAAACCATCAGCATGAAGGTGCCAATCCATGCAAACAACATGAATGAAACGCCCATCAAAAAATATTTCACTGAACAACTCCCATTTGGAGTTCCTCGCCAGCAATGATCCCGATTGTTGTGCTGAGTGTTTTATGGTCAATCCGCAGTGGCCCGGCGGGTTCTTCAATCAGAAAGAACAACGTCCCTGACCGCGGATTGTCCGGTTGCCGTGTTTCATCGCCCGTGAGGTAAAATCTGAAACACGACAGGATCGGCGCTAATGTACTCCCAATGCCCGAGTGATTTCAATACTGTGTTTTTGATCACATTTTTTGGCTGTTTTTTAACCACCCATTGCTGTTTTTAAAGGCTTTTTATTTTCATCCTCGGCAGGGGCAATGGGGGATAGCCCGCTGCTGCGGGCTTTTTAATCAGGTATGCTGCGATGTTGTGGAAGGGGGCCTAGGCGACGGCGTTGATGCCGGTCAGCAGCATGACCCAGAAGACAAAGCAAGACAGCAGAATAACGGTCCAAATGTTACGGCGATTCCACTCCATTTTAAGCCTTCATGGTTACTGTTGGTGATTGGGTAACCATCACATCGGCGTAAATTGGCGGAAATTTAGCCCTGGCGGACAATATTTTACTGGCCGCGGTTTATTTCCATTACCGCCGTGCGCACTTCATAGCCCAACAGGTACAGCGCCTGTTCCAGCGCCTCGACTTTTGAGGCATAGCTCACGTCCAGCAAACGATCCATCTGGCCGCCGTTAAAACCCAGCCTGCGCGCCAGGTCCGCCTTGGCGATGCCATTGGCCAGCATGATGTTATGCAGCTCCAGCTTGAGCCTGACCAGCACCGGCAGATGCACCGCCAGCTCTTCCGCCTGCCGGGGGGAGGGTGCGGGTATTTCGCGTCCTTCGTCCATGGCGACGGCGATGGCGGTCAGCAAGCCTTCCTGCGCTTCCAGTTCGACGTCTTCACGCTTGTAGCAGGCTGCGCGCTGTTCGGGGAAATCGCGAAAGCCAATCTGCCAGGCGTCGCTGTCATGATCAAAGGCGTAATGGGCGGAATAATCGCAAGGCATGGTGGTTCCTGAGTAGCGCATGAATGATGCAGTATTGTGACGGCTTGGCCGGCAGATAGCCAGCGCGGCTAAATTCTGCCGGCATTGCCGGGCGAAAATACGCTGCGTAGCGGTAAGGAAATAAAATAAGAAAACATCAAGGAAAGCGTTTTATGCCAGGGTGATAATTACGGTATTGGTAGATTAGATAAAATAGTTTACGGGTTTTTATATGATTTCATATTGTTTTTTTTAATTCACAAAAATAAATTACCTATTGATTTTAAATGATTTTATTTCAATGTTTTACTGGTTTTTTATTGTCGGTTCATGTGTTTATAAAAGTGTTTCTTTAATTTTCGTGTCAATTCCCATGTTTATAAAATAGTCTTTCCTTACCTCGTTATCTTCTTTTATTGGGAATTTGCCTAAGACTGTTTATTGCCGTTTGGCCATTTTTCGGGTGCCAATTTTCACTCTCCCGAATTGCATCAAGGAAGTCACATCAGGATTAAAGGAATATTCCGTGCCTAAAGTTAACCCTCGCTTACGCCGGTTGGGTGAGCGATACCCAATCAAATATGCCGCGTCGTTGTTGTTTATCGGTTTGGCTCTGCCGCCAGGTGCGCTGGCGGATGAACATTACGACGGGCTGATTCGTCAGGCCCGGGCGGGCAATACCGGCCCGGTATTGGCGTATTTGTCGCAGCGGCGCGCCCACGATGGATTGAACCCGCAGCAGCAGGCCGACTTTATTCAGGTGGCCGGCTGGGCGGGGCGCGATCAAGAGATTGTCGATCTTTGGCAGGCCGACGGCGCCTCGCTGCCGCGGGATGCCGCCAGCCTGGCGGCGGTGGCCCGTGCCTACCGCAACCTGAAACAGTGGCCGCCTTCGCTGCGGCTGTGGCGCGCGGCGTTGCGGCAGACCCCGGCCGACGCAGGGCTGCAGCGCGGCTATGTGATGACGCTGGCGGACGCCGGGCAGGATCTGCAGGCGCAGGCGGAAGCGGCCAGGTTGAACGGCAGGCTCGATCCGGCCGCCTATTATCTGACGCGCGCTTACGTCGACAAAGCGGGAGGCCGCCCCTGGGCGGCGCTGGAAAACGCCACCCGCGCCCGTACGCTGGCGCCTGCGGACGACGGTATCCGGCAATATTACGTCACGCTGCTGGCGGCCAATCGGGTGGCCGGCCCCGCGCTGGTCGAGGGGGCATCGCTACCGGCGGACCAGCTGCGCCGCCTGCAGGCGGATGAAGCCGCCGAGCTGGTGCGTTTGTCGTTTGTTGAATCGCGTGGTGAACAACAGCGTTTCACCCTTGCCGATCGCGCATTGGCGCGCTACGACCAACTGCTGGCGCAATGGCGCACGTTGCCGGACGCGCAGGTCAACTATCAGCAGGCGCGTATCGACAGGCTTGGGGCGCTGCTGGCCCGCTCCCGCATGGCGGACGTGGTCGCCGATTACCAGGCGCTGCTGGCGGAAGGGCGCCCGGTACCGGATTACGCGCAGCGCTGGGCGGCTTCCGCCTATCTTTATTTGCGTCAGCCGGACCAGGCGCAGGCCATTTTCAGCCGGCTGAACGCGGCTGCGCCGCAGAGAAGCGGCATTGGCGCGCAAACCGAACTGTTCTACGCGCAGGCGGAAAATGAGCAGATCGATCGGGCGGCGCTGCTTGCCCAACGCGCCAGCCAGCAATATCCCTATTTTGTGCGGCTCTATCGGCTGCCGACGCTGACGTATAACGACGACTGGCTGGCCGCGCAAATTTTGCGGCAGCAGGCGCTGATTTATCAACGTGACCTGCCGGAGGCAGAACGGCACATCACGCATCTGGCGCGTACGGCGCCCGGCAACCAGGGATTGCGCATCGCGCTGGCCGGTGTTTATCAGGCGCGCGGCTGGCCGCGGCGCGCGGAAGAGGAATTAAAACAGGTTGAAGGTTTGGATCCGCGCAGCCTGGCGCTCGAAATTCAGCAGGGCTATGTCGCACAGGATTTGCAGGAGTGGCGGCAGATGGACCTGCTGGCGGACGATGTAATGCGACGCGCGCCGGAAAGCGTCGCCTCGCAGCAGCTTGAGCGTTCGCGCCGTATTCATCATATGTCTGAATTGCGCGTCAGCGGCAATCAGGGCATCGATTCCGATGGCCCAATCAGCGGCACCCATGATTTTGGCCTGCGCGCCGCACTCTATTCAGCGCCGATTGACGACAACTGGCGGCTGTTCACCGGCTGGGGCTTTACCACTGGCCAGTTTACCGAAGGGAAGGGCATCAACCGCGATCTCAGCGCCGGGGCCGAGTGGCGTTCGCGCGACGGCTGGCTGGAGGCGGAAGTGGCCAACCGCAATTTCGGCCACGGCAATCAGCTTGGCCTGCGGCTTTCCGGCTGGCATGACGTTAACGACCAGTGGCGCATCGGCGGCGCCGTCGCGCGGCTGTCGGCGGACACCCCGCTGCGCGCCATGACCAACGGCATCAGCGCCAACGGCGGCAACCTGTGGCTGCGTTGGCAGCAAAATGAAAGCCGCGAGCTGCGCGCCAGCGTGGCGCCATCGCACTTTTCCGACGGCAACAACCGCCTGGAATACGGCGTGGAAGGACGCCAGCGTTTGCTGGCCGGCGGCCGCTATACGCTGGACATGAACCTGACGCTGGCCGGCAGCCGCAACAGCCTGGACGACGCGCCTTACTACAACCCTAAAAGCGATTTTACGCTGATGCCGTCGGTAACGCTCGATAGCGTGCTGTATCGCCATTATCAAACGCAATGGAGCCAGCAGATTCAGGCCGGCGCCGGCAGCTATTGGCAACAAGATTATGCGCGTAAAGCGATCACCCAACTGGGCTACGGACAGCGTATCGGCTGGGGCGGGGTATTGGACGCCGGCGCCATGCTGCAATGGGAGAAACACCCGTACGACGGCAAGCGCGAGCGCAACATCAGCCTGACTTTCGATCTGAATTATCGTTTTTAAAGGAATAATTATGCTTTTTCGATCATCGCTTTTACTGCTGGGCGCGCTGCTGAGCAACGCCTGCAGCCAGACGGATGCGCCGCACTTCACGCCGCCGGCGGAGCGCCCGGTGGCGGCTGACGAACGGCCCTGGCCGGCGAATCAGTACATGGTGCTGGCCTATCACGACGTGGAGGATGGCCCGGCGGATCAGCGTTACCTGTCGGTGCGCACCAGCGCGCTGAACGAGCAGTTCTCCTGGTTGAAACAAAACGGCTACCAGCCGGTGTCGGTCGAGCAAATTCTCGCCGCGCAGCATGGCGGCGCGCCGCTGCCGGCGAAAGCGGTGCTGCTGAGCTTCGACGACGGTTACAGCAGCTTCTACAGCCGGGTTTTCCCGCTGCTGAAAGCCTATAACTGGCCGGCGCTGTTGGCGCCGGTGGGCGCCTGGCTGGATGCGCCGGCGGACAAGCCGGTGGACTTCGGCGGCCTGATCACCCCGCGCGACCGTTTTCTCACCTGGGCGCAGGTGAGCGAGCTGGCGGCATCGGGGCTGGTGGAGATTGGCGCGCACACCTATGCCTCCCACTATGGCGTCGTCGCCAACCCGCAGGGCAATACCGAGCCGGCGGTGGCCAACCGCCGCTATGACGGCAAAACCTCGCGTTACGAAACCGAGGACGAATTTCGCCGGCGCATTGAGAAAGACGTCGAGCTGATTACCCGGCGCATTACCGCCGCGACCGGCAAAGCGCCGCGGGTGTGGGTATGGCCGTACGGCGCAGCCGGCGGCGTGGCGCTTGATATCATCCGCCGCCAGGGTTATCGCATGGCGATGACCCTGGAGAGCGGCCTGGGCGACGTGAATGTGCCCGATAACGTACCGCGCATGCTGGTAGCCAATAACCCCACGCTGGCCAGCTTTGCCCAGCAGGTGACTCAGATCCAGGCCCAATTGATGATGCGGGTGGCGCATGTGGATCTGGACTATCTCTACGATCCCGATCCGCAACAGCAGGCCAAAAATCTCGATAAGCTGATCCAGCGCGTTTTCGATCTGCGCATCAATACCGTGTTCCTGCAGGCGTTTGCCGACCCGAAAGGCAACGGCAATGTCAGCGAGGTTTACTTCCCCAATCGCTGGCTGCCGATGAAAGCCGATTTGTTCAACCGGGTTGCCTGGCAGCTGACTTCGCGCACTGGCGCGAAAGTTTACGCCTGGATGCCGGTGCTGGCGTACGAGCTGGGGCCGGATGTGCCGCGGGTGCAGCGCATCGATCCGCAGAGCGGCGCGATTTCCGTCGACGACAAGCAGTACCGCCGCCTGTCGCCGTTCAGCCCGACGGCGCGCCAACGCATCACCGAGATCTACGAGGATCTGGCCGCGCACGCCAGTTTCCAGGGGATCTTATTCCACGACGATGCGCTGCTGTCCGATTATGAGGACGCCGGCCCGGATGCCCTGGCGGCTTACCGCGCCGCCGGTTTTGCTGATTCGATCGCGGCCATTCGCCAGGACCCGCAGGCCTTTGCCCGCTGGACGCGTTTTAAAAGCAGGGCGTTGATCGATTTCACGCAAACCCTGACCGCGCGGGTTCACGCCATTCGCGGCCCGCAGGTGAAAACCGCCCGCAACATTTACGCTATGCCGATCCTCGATCCCGCCAGCGAAGCCTGGTTTGCGCAGAATCTGGCCGACTTCCTGCAGGCCTATGACTGGGTGGCGCCGATGGCCATGCCGCTGATGGAGAACGTGCCGCGCGACGAGAGCGCGCGCTGGCTGGATCTGTTGGTCGGCAAAGTGGCGGCCTATCCTGGCGCGCTCGGCAAGACGGTGTTCGAGCTGCAGGCGGTCGACTGGCGGCAAACGCGGCAGATCCCGCTGGAGGATGGCCAACAGCTGGCCGAATGGATGCGTCGTCTGCAGCGCAACGGCGCGCAGAACTTTGGTTATTACCCTGACAACTTCCTGGAGAACCGGCCGAAGCTTGAAGCCGTGCGCCCGGTGTTGTCATCTGCCTGGTTCCCACTGCCATGACCGATCGTTTAATTGCGTTATTCATCCTGTGTTTGGTGTTGAGCGTGCCCTTTGGCATCGTGCTGCTGTTTACCGGCGAGATGCTGCTCAACTTCGTGTTTTTCTGGCCGCTGTTTATGTCCGGCATTTGGATCACCGGCGGCATTTATTTCTGGCTGCACCGCGAACGCCACTGGCGCTGGCATCCCGATATGCCGCCGCCCGAGCTGCCGGGCAACCCGTCGATCAGCATTCTGGTTCCCTGCTTCAATGAGGGGTTGAACGCGCGCGAGACGCTTTCGGCGGCGCTGGCCCAGCGTTACCCGAATATTGAAGTGATCGCCATCAACGACGGCTCCAGCGATGACACCGCCGAGGTGCTGGATCAGCTGGCGTTGGAGTTCCCCCGCCTGCGGGTGATCCATCTGGCGCAGAATCAGGGCAAGGCCATCGCCCTGCAGGCCGGCGCGGCGGCGGCGCACAGCGAATATCTGGTGTGCATCGACGGCGATGCGCTGCTGGATCGCGATGCGGCCGCCTATCTGGTGGCGCCGATGCTGACCAACCCGCACGTCGGCGCGGTGACCGGCAACCCGCGCATTCGCACGCGCTCTACGCTGATTGGGCGCATTCAGGTCGGCGAGTTTTCTTCGATTATCGGTTTGATCAAGCGCACGCAGCGCGTTTACGGCCGGCTGTTTACCGTTTCCGGCGTGGTGGCGGCGTTTCGCAAACAGGCGCTTACCGACGTCGGCTACTGGAGCCAGGACATGATCACCGAAGACATTGACATCAGCTGGAAACTGCAGCTGAAGCACTGGGCGATATTCTTCGAACCGCGGGCGCTGTGCTGGATCCTGATGCCGGAAACGCTGCGCGGGCTGTGGAAACAGCGCCTGCGCTGGGCGCAGGGCGGCGCCGAGGTGTTTCTGAAAAACCTGCGCAACCTGTGGGCGTGGGAACACCGCCATATGTGGCTGCTGTTCGCCGAATATTGTCTTTCCACGCTGTGGGCGTTTACTTACCTGGTCAGCGTGCTGATTTTCCTGGTCGGGTTGGTGGTGCCGCTGCCTGAAGGCATTCGCATTCACTCCCTGCTGACGCCGGCCTTCACCGGCCTGGTGTTGGGCGTGGTGTGCCTGTTGCAGTTCGCCGTCAGCCTGATGCTGGAGCGCCGCTATGAAAAACGCTTCGGTCGTTCGCTGTTTTGGATCATCTGGTATCCGCTGGTGTATTGGCTGCTCAGCTTGCTGACCACGCTGGTGGCTTTTTCCAAAGTGATGTTGAGAGCCCGACGCGGACGTGCGCGTTGGATTAGCCCGGATCGGGGCATAGGGAGGATAAAAGAGTGACGGAGATACTGATTTATTCTGCGCGCGGCTGGCTGCCGCGCATGATCGACGGGCTGCTGACGCTGTTCGCCTGGTGCGGTTTCCTGTACCTGTTCAGCCGGGGCCTGGTGTCGGTTATGGAACAGCACGGGCCGAATTCCGCGTTGTCTTTGCTGCAGGTTATTTCGTTGTACATCGTGGTGGCGCTGTTTAATGCCTTTACCCTGATCGCCTGGGCCAAGTACAACCAGTATTTTTCACGCCGCAGAGCGGCCGGCCGCTGGCGGGCGCAGATACCCAATACCCGCATCAGCTACATCACCCCGGAACTGACCGGGCAATTGAAACGTCTGTCCAACGCCGTGGTTTTCCACAATAGCGGCGGCGGCATCAGCCAGGTTAGCGCCAGGCTGGCGGAAATGGCCGATGACAAGGTGGTGCAACTGCGTTAATCCGCGCTGCCGTTCACCTTGCGGGCGAAGAGGTTGGGCGGCAGCAGCAGGGCGCACAGCACGCCAATCAGGCTGACTATCGGCAGCCAGCGCTGCACGGGGCCGGGATGGTAGTTATTAACGACGCCGCAGAAGTACATCGCCAGCGCCAACAACCAGCCGGGCAGGGCGACATCGTTGAGCCGAAAGGCGGTTCTGGCGACAAACCAGGCAATCAGGCTGAGCCAAACCAGCGACCACAGCATGATGCACAGCAGATACAGCAGGACCGAGAAAAATTCCTGGGTATCCCCTTGCGCATGGGTGCGGAAGTGATTTTTATCCAGATAAGGCGACAGCAACGGCAGCAACGTGATGCCGGCGGCAAAAAAGATCAGCGAAAAAAGATAACGCTTGCGCGCAATGCGGCGGGTAAACAGGTCTTTGGCGATTTGTCCGAGAGAGTCCAAGATAACAGTCCGCTGTGGAGAAAAGCGCGAAAAAGGCCGGCTTCGGCCTTAAAACTGCCGCGCATTGTAAAGATATTGCCGCAAAATTCAAGGTGATAACCTTTATCATTTACCTGCGGTTGAGGTTGCTTCTTTACATCAAGTGGCCGTCCTGTTCCGAGCAATGCATCACAATTTTGTGCTTTTAGCCTTCTGAGCCGATGATTGACGACATAATCCTGTTTGTTCGCGTTGAACAATGCATTAACATAACCTCCAGTTATTTCTTGCACAGTTATATGGATATCCGATGCGTCAACTGGTTGCTCTTTTACCTCTGATTACCTTGCTTGCTGCCTGCAGCAGCACACCTAAACCCAGCGCGACGGCCACGCCTCAGAGCACCGGGGTGAAGGGCGGCTTTTTGCTGACGCCGGCCCATAGCGGCGTGCCTTTGGGCGGCGATTTCGCCAATAACCCGAATACCGCGCGTTTTATCGATAAAATGGTGCAGGAGCACGGTTTTGATCGCCAGCAGCTGCATGACGTGCTGGCGCAGGCCCGGCGGTTGGACTCTGTGCTGCGGCTGATGGATCGCCAGGCGCCAACCCCGAGCACGCAGGGGCCAACCGGACCAAACGGCTCCTGGCTGCGCTATCGCAACAAGTTCATCACGCCGGATAACGTGCAAAACGGCGTCGTCTTCTGGAATCAATATCAGGACGCACTACAGCGCGCCTGGCAGGTTTACGGCGTGCCGCCTGAGATAGTCGTCGGCATTATCGGCGTAGAGACCCGCTGGGGGCGCGTCATGGGCAAAACCCGCATTATCGACGCCCTGGCGACGCTGGCCTTCGACTACCCGCGCCGCGCCGATTACTTCGCCGGCGAACTGGAAACCTTCTTGCTGATGTCGCGCACTGAAGGGGACGATCCGCTGGAACTGCGCGGTTCATTTGCCGGCGCCATGGGGTATGGCCAGTTCATGCCTTCTTCCTTCAAAAGCTACGCGGTTGACTTCAACGGTGACGGCCACATCAACCTGTGGGATCCGGTGGACGCCATCGGCAGCGTCGCCAATTACTTCAAGGCGCACGGCTGGGCCAAGGGCGAACCGGTGGCGATACAGGCCAACGGCCAGGCTCCTGGGCTGGAAAACGGCTTCAAGACCCGCTACTCGATCGCCAGCCTGGCGGCGGCAGGGCTGAGCCCGCAGGGATCGCTGGGCGACAACCAGGAGGCCAGCCTGCTGCGCCTGGATATCGGCACCGGCTATCAGTACTGGTATGGTTTGCCTAACTTTTACACCATCACCCGCTACAACCACAGCACCCATTATGCGATGGCGGTGTGGCAGTTGGGTGAGGCGGTGGGGCGCTCGGCGCGCGGTGGGTTCTGACGCCGCAGCAAAAATAAAAAAGGCCGCTTAAGCGGCCTTTTTCATATCGCCAGCGTTTAGAAATCGTAACGCAGGCGCACCAGCGTCATGTCGCCGAGGTTATCGGTGCTTGAGGTCAGCACGTGTTCCACGTCTACGCGGAAGCCGTAATCAAACTGCAGAGTCACCCCGAGCCCGTTGTCGATACGCTGATAGTTGCGGCCGCTGACGTACTCCAGGCGGTCGCCCATAAAGTACGGCATCACGGATTTCACCGCGTACTGGCCAACCGGTACGGTATAACCGGCCAGGTATTCAATGCCCCAGGCGTCGCCGGCGAAGTAGTTATCCACGTCGGCTTTCTTGGTGGTCAGGAAGTTGTTGTACCAACCGCCGCCGAAGGTCAGCGTCCAGTTGTCCGGTTTCCAACTGATGGCCGTGCCCAGAATGTTCTGGTCATAACTCTTGGCGCCGCTGGTGGACGGATTGCGCATTTCGGCGCGGGTGTAGTTCCAGGCGGCGCCCCAGGTCAGATCCGGCGTCAGGTGGTAGTCCACGCCCAGTGAACCGCCGCCCTTGCGCTTGTAGCGCAGGCCGTTGCCCGGCAGATATTCGCCGTCGTTGAACAGGTAAGAGGCGTAAACATCCGCGTCGCCGAAGCTGTTTTTATACTTCAGCATCTTGCGGGAGCGGTAAGAACCGTCGTAGTCGCCGTTGATGCCGTTCCCCGGCGCCTGGGCTAGCATGTCGTAGTCCCAGATATCGGTTTTTACGCCGACCACATCATAGTAAACGCTGTTTTGCTGGCCAAAGGTCAGTTGGCCCCAGGTTTTGCTTTTCAGCCCGGTATACAGCATGCGGCGGCTGGTGTTGTTAGCGCCGTCGGCATAGTGGTGATCCCAGTCGAACAGCGCGGGAATATTCACGCCCAGCTCGTAGTAGCTGATCCAGCTGATGTCGTCGAACAGGTAGTAGTCCGCGGCAAAGCGGAAGCGGGTGCCGCCGTCAAAGCCGTTACGCTTGTATGAACCTTTGTCGCCGTCGCCGGTCATCATGTTGAACTGCGGGCGAATACTGCCGCCGACGGTAAAGTTGAGCCGGCTCAGCGGATCGCCGGCCTGCGGATCTTGCTTCAGCAGGGTGATTTCTGCCTGAGCGGCGAAAGAGGCGCTGCCGACCGCCAGCCCCAGCGCCACCGCCTGAGTTAATGCGCGCAATTTAATTGTCATGTGTTATCCCTGTTATCGGTTGTCACCCTCGTCAGCGCCGCCATGCCGATATTCCGCGCAAAAAGCTGAGTTTTTGTGCGGTTGGGTGGTTTTTTTGATGTTTTTGAAGCGGAAGGCATGTGTAACACAAGCGGCGACATAAAAAGTTACTTTTCTTGCTAATTATTTGTTCCGTTTTTAATCAGCTGTGGCGGGGAAGCGGGGGCGCAGCTGCTACGGGAAGGTGCCGGCTGGGCGTTAAAACTCGGATGAATTCATCTAACACAAAGCATTATATATTTCACTTGTCAGAGAATAGCCTATGCCGTGTAATTTAATGGCTCCGACAGGGGCTTTATTTTAAATGTGTAAGGTCGTGATTTAATAATGCCTGGAGGTTATTGTGAAAGGATTTTTAGCGTTGGTTATCAGCTTTTTCTCCTTGCCGCTGCTGGCGGCTGAGTCGCACGTGTGTCAGTCTCAAGCTTATGATTATGCAGAGGTTAGTAAATTGAGGCTGAGTGACGACACGGCATTTAGCTGCCGTGGCATTGGCCGGCTGACGATTCCTGAATTGGCGAAAAAAGGCTGGAAGGTTATTCACCTGGCGCAGCAGACCGAATATACCTCCGAGACTAATAGCAACGATGAAGTGATTAAGATGTATCAGGAAATCGTGGTTTATAAAGAATAATTTCAGCATCAAATTTTAATTCATCCCCTATTACCGTTTTTATTTGCGGTGAGGGACAGCCGCGTTTTAAACGGCGCGGTATGCGGGAGCAACGATGAACGCCAGAAACAGCATAGACAGCAGAGCCGCAGCCGCCATGGTGATGATATGCGCCATCTGGGGGTTGCAACAGGTGGCCATTAAGGCCGCCGAACCGGACATTTCATCGGTATTGCAGATTGCCATCAGATCGAGCGTCGCGGCCCTGGCGGTTTATCTGTTAGCGCGCTTCAGAGGCGAAAAGTTTCGCCTCGACCGCCCGACGCTGCTGGCCGGTATCAGCGTCGGTATGCTGTTTGCGTTAGAGTTCTTTTTGGTATCCGCAGGGCTGCGTTATACCAGCGCCTCGCACATGGCGGTGTTTTTGTATACCGCGCCGTTGTTCTCCGCCATTGGGCTGCATTTTTTTATCCCGCAGGAACGGTTGTCGATTGTCCAGTGGGCCGGCATTGCCATCGCGTTTGGCGGCGTGGTGCTCGCCATCGCCGGCATGGGGGGCGGTTCGGGCGGTGTGAATCAACTCAGAGGCGATATTTACGGCCTGTTGGCGGGATTGTCCTGGGGCGGTTCGACGATCGTTATCCGTACGACCCGTTTGTCTTCCTGTTCATCAAAGCAGACGCTGTTGTTTCAACTGGCGGGCGCGGGCATCTTGTTATCCTTGCTGGCGATGACGGCGGATAACCTCCATTTCAAGCTGAGTGCGGTGGGGTGGGGCAGCCTGATTTTCCAAACGGTGATCGTCTCTTTCATCAGCTATCTGGCCTGGTTTTCCCTGCTGCGCAGCTATCAGGCTTCTTCGTTGGGCATCTTGACCTTTATGACGCCTATCTTCGGCATTTTGGCCGGGGTGGTGATTTTGGGGGAGCCATTGCAGATTGAATTCGTCTTGGGCTCGGTACTGATCGTGCTCGGGCTGATTGTCGTGAGCTGCTCTTATTTATTTTATTTTCACAAGAGGGTTGCACCAAAAATATAAATTATGGATGTTGATGTTCATACCTACCAAATAATCTGCGAAAGCCAATTCACCATCAGCGTGCAAATATCCAAATATGCCTGGGGTTATCCGCTGATAACGCTCAGTGATAATGGTGAGTTTACCGTAGTGAAAAGTACGAAGCGCATGCGGTTAGCCAATAAGATACCGGTTGAGGTCATCAGATTTGCTAATAACTATGCTGTGGCGTGGGATAATAACCGCAAGCATATTTATTATTCAAAGGCCGGACGGTTATACAGCTGCGCGCTTGAGTTTTCTTATGTCCCAAAGAAAAAGTAATCCTGTGCGGGAGGGGGGATTATGCGTTTCCGGCCTTTAGGCCAGAGGCGCTATCTTCATCATCCACTCCTTGAAAGCGACGATCTTTGGCCACTGACGCTCGGATATGGTCGACATAAAGTAGCAATGTTCGCAGGACAGGGTCATGTTATTAAAAGGGATAATCAGCTCACCGCGGGTTATCCAGTCCTGCACCAGATTGAGCCGCCCCATGGCGACGCCAAGATGGCGGGTTGCCGCCAGCACCGCCAGGTCCGAACGGTCGAACTCCATGCTTTTGCTGTCGGTGTCCAGCCCTAAATCGAAATGCTGCGACCAGGTCTGCCACTCGTCTTCGCCGGAGTTGTATCTGTCGTGCAATAGGGTGCAGTGCGCCAGATTTTCCGGTGCGTCGTACAGTTGGTGCGTTTTGGCGTAATGCGGGGTGCAGATCGGCACCATCGACTCCTGCATAAAGGCTTCGTCCAAATGTCTGCCGGACGGCAGCTTGCCAAAATACATCGCCAAATCAACGCCGCGGTTGGCCAGATTGATGATTTCCTGCCCGGTGAGAATGCTCAAATGAATGGTCGGATGCTGGGCGATAAAATCACCGAGCCGCGGCAGCAGCAGGCACTGCACCAGGGAGGGATGCGAGTAAATGGTCAGGGTGCCCGTCAACTCCCGGTTTTTAATGTCCAGGATTTCCTGATTCAGAGTATCGAAGGAGCTGCTGAGCGCCCATTGCATTCGCTCGCCTTCCGGCGTGAGCGTAATTCGCCGGTGGAAACGTTGGAATAACAAAAAGCCCAGCTGCTTTTCGAGTAGGTTAATTCGATGGCTCACCGCGCTGGGGGTGATAGACAGCTCTTCCGCCGCCAGAGAAAAAGATAAATGGCGCGCGACGCATTCAAAAGTATGCAGCCGGGAAAACTGATAGCTGGTTAATGGGCTGGATTTTTGTGCGTGTTTTTTGCTGGGGAACATTATTTTTATCCATGCGAATAATTTATGGATATTAACATTCCGCCAAAAGGAAATAAAACGTGATTTCTCTTATTTTAATTTATTAAATATAATCGGGGGGCTATGTCTGTTGGGCTGATTGGCATTGTGACTGGCGAAATACTGCCCTGGCGAATTCGCCAGAGCAGTGAACGTGCAAATGGACGGCGTTTCCGCCCTTGGCGCGTTAACGGCGGCGCAGCAGCAGGCCCGCCAGCAATCCGACGCCGGCAATGATGGCTACCGTGGCGATCGGGTTTTTCTTGACGGTATCGTTGATGCAGGTCAGGGCATCGCCGTATTTTTCTTGCAGCGCGCCTGCGGCGTAGCGGCCGGCGCCTTCGGCCTGCAGCCGTTCATCCCCGGTTACGTCTCCCGCCAGCTCCTGTGCTCTGCCGACCACTTTGTCCATAACGCCATTGGCTTTTTCGCTGTTCATTATGCTCTCCTGATGTTGGGTCCGTTTTGGCGCCCGCAGAAAGCGGGAGCCTGCATTGATGCTTTGATATTAAGCACTTTATCAAGCGGGCATAAGGTCAGTTTGCATCGGTGCGGCTAGTGCATTTGCAGGTCATTTCCCACCCTTTTGCTGGCGCTCGCCGGCAAACAGCCCGCGTTCCCTGGCCCAAACGATGGCTTCGCTGCGGCTGTGTACGCCGAGTTTGGAATACACCGTAGCCACATGGTTGCGAACGGTATTGAGGGCCAGATCGAGGCGAAGGGCGATCTTTTTGTCCGGCAGGCCCTCGCAGATTAACCCCAACACATCGCGCTCGCGCGCAGTGAGATCGATAAAAGCCAGGCCGGACAGATTGGGTTTGTTGAGGCTTTTCACGTTGGCCAGCTTTTCGAGCAGGGTTTGGCTGAACCAGGAGGCGTCCTGCATCACTTCTTCGATGGCGCTCACCAGTTCAAGCTCCGAGCGTTTGCGCTCGGTAATATCCATCAGCACCAGCAGATAGCAGGGGGTATGGTGAATGCTCACGGCATCGGCGGAGATCATGCAGTCGATGACTTCACCGTTGTTTTTGCGCACGTTGAGATCCTGATGCTTGACGCTGCCGGTTTTTTCCAGGGCGGTAAACAGGCGGCGGCATTCTTCTGGCCCGGAGATAAACGCGATATCGTCGACCGATTTGCCGATGAGCTCTTCTCTGGCGTAGCCGGTGGTCCTGATGAAGGCTTCATTGATGTCCAGCACCTGCTGGTTGTCTGCGGTGCATACCAGGGTGGGCACCGGGCTTAAACGAAAGGATTTGGCGAACCTTTCTTCACTCTCGCGCAATGCCGATTCCGCCTTGCGCCGGGGCTCAAGGTCGGTAAAGGTGAACAGCATGCAGTCGTCTTCGTTGAAGTCCAGCGGCTGGCCGGCGACCACCACCAGTTTGGTTCCGCCGCCAGGCAGTTTCAGCTCGGCTTCCATCTGCGGAATGGTTGCGCCTTCCCCCAGGCGCTGCACCGCCAGCGCCTTATTTTCGGCCTGCTCCAGCACGTCCAGCTCATAAACCGAACGGCCCATGACCTGCTCGCGGGCGTAGCCCGTCATGTCGAGAAAACCCTGATTCACCTTGACGTAGCGCAGGTCGCTCAGGCGGCAAATGACCGCCGGGGCCGGGTTGGCGTTGAAGGTTTTTTCAAAACGCTGCTCGGCGCTGGCCCACTCGGTCGCATCGCTTAAGATCAACGCCAGCAGTTCAGGCTGCCCTTGCCGGTCAACGATTATCAGGCTGCGCAACCGGTGAACCCAGAGGTTATCAGGATCTCCCGCCGGCCTGACTTCGACCACCACGTCGTTGAACTCCTCGCCGTCGGCAAGCCGATTAAGCGGATACTGCGCCAGATCCAGCGGATGGTTGTTGCGATAGCGCAGGGCAAAACGTTGCGCGTACTCCCCGGCATTCGCCCCCAGGGCTTTCAACTGATTCAAACCATGCATATTCAGCGCGGCGTCATTGGCCCACAGGATGGTCTGGTCGGTATCGGTCAGGATCACGCCGTCGGACAAACCGGAGATGATCTGCTGCAGGTGGCTGCGGTTGGTTTCGCTGGCAAGAACGGATTGGCTCATGTGGTCTCCGCAAGACGAGAAGGGGTGGCGCCCTGAGCGGGCAACCGAGAGTGACAGGCTTTACCAAGCAGCATAGTGCGTAACGGATTCATTCGCAGGGTGTGAATGCACTAGCCTCCATGGCGCAAATGAACCGGGACGGTGAGCGGCGCCGCCCGGCAGACTGGTCTGGTCGGTACGGCTTGTCCGCCGTACATACCTGTCCAAGGAAATATAAGGAATAACAATGACCACTGTCTATGAATCAAATCGCTTTGCGTTTCACGTTTCATGGGGCTCGATATTGGCTGGGAGCGCCATAGCGTTGGTGACCTATCTGATATTTAGCGTGCTGGGCACGGCCATCGGCACTGCGGCCGTGGATCCGCTGCAGAAGGGCAATCCCCTGAGCGGCTTCGGTACCGGCGCCGGGATTTGGCTGCTGGTTTCAACGCTGGTTTCTCTGGCCGCAGGCGCATTCGTCGCCGGCAGAACCGCACCCAACCGCGGCGGCCTGCATGGCCTGCTGAGCTGGGCGCTCACCACGTTACTGGTCACCTGGTTGATGATTTCGCTGGCGAGCAGCGTTGTCGGTTTGGCCGGCAGCGCCGTTGGCAAAGGATTATCGCTGGCGGGAAATGGCCTCGCGGCAGCGGCGCCGGCCGTGGGTGGCAGCGTTAAACAGCAGTTGGATAAACAGGGCATCAGCCTGGATTGGGGCAGCCTGGAAAATCAGTTGAATACCACGCTCAAGCAAAGCGGCAAGGCCGAACTGGATCCGTCCAGGCTGGAGCAGAAAACTGACCAGCTCAGCGCGGACGGCAAGCAATCGGCCGCGGATGCCGCCGCCGATCCGGCCCAGGCCGCCGGCGAGCTAAAGCAGTGGTTCGAACGCGTCAAACAGTCCGGCGAACCGGCGCTGAGCGCGGCAGATAAGGACGCGCTGGTGAACATCGTCGCCGCGCGCACCGGCAAGAGCCATGCGGAAGCCGCGCAGATCGTCGACAACTACGCCGAGGCCTACCAGCAGGCGGTGCAGAAGGTTGAAAAACTCAAGGCGCAGGCCGAACAGAAAGCGCGCGAGGCTGCCGACGAGGCCGCTAAGCAACTTTCCCGCGCCGCGTGGGGCTCCCTGTTGATGCTGCTGTTGGGTGCGCTACTGAGCGCCGGCGTAGGCCGGATTGCTGAAGCAACCCGTCGCAGCGTCGCGGTGAGCTGAGATGAAAAAAAATCTATCCTGCATCTCGTTGAACTATCGGAAGGTCGTGGGGGCCTCTGCGCCCGTGCTGGTGATTGATTTCTGCAACGAAAAGAACGAACGCTATACGTTGCGTTACAACCTGCCGCCGGATACGCCGGAGCGCACCGAGCGGCGCGTGTCCTTGCTGCTGTATCTGCTGCGCAAGCAATGGCCCGGCGATATTGACGAGGTGCCGGCATAAACGCCGTTAAACTGAAAACGCCCATGCTGATAAGCGTGGGCTTTTTGCTTTTGGGAATAAGAAAAACGAATAGGAAGAGGCAAGTGCGATTGGCGCGATGATTTTGCAAGAGAGGGGATGTTTACAGGGGGCGATAGACAGCCAAATGGTGTCCCCGACTGGAATCGAACCAGTAACTAGCCCTTAGGAGGGGCTTGTTATATCCGTTTAACTACGGGGACCCTGCGGGCCGGCAACCGAAGCTGCCGGGGCATTATACCTTTTTTTACCCGCAGAATAAGCGCTTAGCGGTTCGTTTGCTCATTCCCTCGCCAATCCGCGCCAAAATATGCTCGCCGGGGCGGCCGCCGTCAGGGTTTTTGCTCCTCGCCGGGCGGTTTTTGCTGCTGCAGCCGTTCTTGCTTATTTTTGGCGCTCATATCGTTGCGGATCTGCGCGTGGCTGATCAGCGCAAAGATAAAGGTGCCGCCAATGATGTTGCCCGCCAGCGTCGGGATGGCGAACGGGTAGAAAAATTCCTGCCAGGGAATAACGCCGTTGAACACCAGATAAAGGATCTCGACCGATCCGACCACGATATGGGTGAGATCGCAGATCGCCACCAGATAGGTCATCAGCACGATCACCCAGATCTTGGCCGCGCCGGCGGAAGGGAACATCCACACCATGGTGGCGATGATCCAACCGGCCAAAATGCCGTTGGCGAACATCTCTGACGGCGAATTCTGCATCACTTCCTGCCCCAGGCTGACGAAGGCGCCGCGGGTCTCGTCGTCGAAAATCGGCATATGAATAAAGGCCAGCGAAGCCAACCCGGTGCCGATCAGGTTGCCGAGCAGCACTACGCCCCACAGGCGCAGCAGGATGAGGAAATTGTTCGGCGTCGGTTTGTGCATGATGGGCAGCACCGCAGTCACGGTATTTTCGGTAAACAGCTGCTGGCGCGCCATGATCACGATGATAAAGCCGAAGGTGTAGCCGATATTCTCAATGAAAAAGCGGCTGGGATCGTCCGGCAGCCTGGCGTGGAAAATTCCCTTCGCCATCAGCGAGGCGCCCATCGACAGCCCGGCGGCGATCGCAGACCACAGCAGCGCCTGCCAGTCGCGCTCCAGCTCTTTTTCGCCCTCCATGCGGATCAGTTCGTGCACCGCCGCCGCGCGTGAGGGCAGATTCTCCTCTTTGACTTCAATCTCGCTTTTGCCTTGTTCATGCTCTTTGCTTTCAACCTGCATCTTCTCGTCGCCTGAATCATTAGGGCGTTTTTCTGCGTCGCTCATGATGTCTTTCCTTATCAAAGGGGGGCGGCCATGCATTAAGCGTAGATGCCCCTGCGGCGAGTGGCGAAAATGCGGCTAAATGCAGAAAAAAGTAACAAGAGTTAAACTTCGGCGGTTTTTTCCGCGTATTGTTGATCCTGCGCGGCATATTGCCCCTTCGGAGCGCCAGCCGCAGGCTGCGTGCGGCGTGGGGCTTATGCTATGATTCGCTATCCCAAAGAAAAATATGAGTTCCCCGATGCTGGAAGCCAAAAGTCTGAGTTGCGTGCGCGATGAGCGCACCCTGTTTAGCGCGCTGAGCTTTTCGGTGCATCCGGGCGAAATTGTTCAGGTCGAAGGGCCCAATGGCGCAGGCAAAACCAGCCTGCTGCGCATTTTGGCGGGCCTGGCGCGGCCAGACGCCGGGGAGGTTCAATGGCGTGGGCGCAATACGCTGCGCGACCGTGCAAGCTACCATCAAGAATTGCTGTTCCTCGGCCATCAGCCGGGGATTAACGCCATGCTGACTCCCTTCGAGAACCTGCAATTTTATCAGGCGGCGCACCGCACGTCCGATCGTCAGGCCATCTGGCGGGCTTTGGAGCTGGTGGGGCTGGTGGGCTATGAAGATTTGCCGGTGGCGCAGCTGTCCGCCGGGCAGCAGCGGCGGGTGGCGCTGTCGCGGCTGTGGCTCAGCGACAGCCCGCTGTGGATCCTCGATGAGCCGCTGACCGCGATCGATAAACAAGGCGTGGCTGAATTAATTAGCCTTTTTGAGCAACATGCGCAGCAGGGCGGCATGGTATTGTTGACCACGCATCAGGATTTGGCCGGCGCCAACCGGGCGGTAGGCAAAATCAGGCTGACGGAAAGCCGCATGGAGAGCCAGTGATGTTTTTGACCATACTGCGTCGTGAGCTGAAGATTGCCTTTCGCAAAGGGTCGGAGATTGTCAACCCGCTGTGGTTTTTCCTGATAGTGATCACGCTGTTCCCGTTGGGCATTGGCCCCGAGCCGCAGCTGCTGGCGCGCATCGCGCCGGGGATTATCTGGGTGGCGGCGCTGCTGGCCTCGCTGCTGTCGCTGGAGCGGCTGTTCCGCGACGACTATCTCGACGGCTCGCTGGAGCAGCTGTTATTGCTGCCGACGCCGTTGCCGATGGCCGTATTAGGTAAAGTGTGCGCTCACTGGGTCGTGACCGGGCTGCCGCTGTTGATCCTGTCGCCGCTGGTGGCGCTGCTGCTGTCGCTGGATATGCATACCTGGCTGGCGGTGGCCGGCACGCTGCTGCTGGGCACGCCGACGCTGAGCCTGATCGGCGCTATCGGCGTGGGGCTGACCGTCGGGCTGCGCAAAGGCGGCGTGCTGCTCAGCCTGCTGGTGCTGCCGTTGTATATTCCGGTGCTGATTTTCGCCACCGGCGCCATCGACGCCGCTGCCATGGGCATGCCGATCGACGGTTACCTGGCGATTTTGGGGGCGATGTTGGCCGGCAGCGTGACGCTGGCGCCTTTCGCCACCGCGGCGGCGCTGCGGGTGAGTGTGCACTAATACATTGAATTGAAACGCGGTTAACGCCAACAAGAGCGTGTTGCGCCGCAGCAATTTCGTCGTCCCGGCTGCAGGGGCGGCTGACGAATAAAATTTACCGTGAGCAATGACGACAATGTGGAAATGGTTACATCAACTGGCCCGGCCTGAACGGCTGTATCACGTCTGCGGCCGCTTTATTCCCTGGCTGGGTTTGGCGGGCGCCGCCTGCCTGCTGCTTGGCTGGGTGTGGGGCTTTGGCTTTGCGCCGAAAGATTATCAGCAGGGCGACAGCTTCCGCATCATCTATATTCACGTGCCGGCGGCCATGTGGTCGATGGGCATCTACGCCTCGATGGCGGTAGCGGCGTTTATCGGCCTGGTGTGGCAGATGAAAATGTCCGACACCCTGGTGGCGGCGATGGCGCCGATCGGGGCCGTTTTCACCTTTATCGCGCTGGTTACCGGTTCCGCCTGGGGCAAGCCGATGTGGGGCACCTGGTGGGTGTGGGACGCGCGTCTGACCTCCGAGCTGGTGCTGCTGTTTCTCTATATGGGCATCATCGCCCTGTACAACGCCTTTGAGGACCGCCGCCTGGCGGGCCGTGCCGCCGGCATTCTGGTGCTGGTGGGGGTGGTGAACATCCCGATCATTCATTTCTCGGTCGAATGGTGGAATACCCTTCATCAGGGCTCGACCAATATGCAACAGAGCATCGCGCCGAGCATGCGCACCCCGCTGCGCTGGGCGATCCTCGGCTACCTGCTGTTCTTCGTCACCCTCACCCTGATGCGCCTGCGCAACCTGATCCTGCTCCACGAGCGCCAACGCCCGTGGGTCGCCGGGCTGATCGATAAGGAGCGCCAGTGATGAATGCCGCTTTTACTTCCTGGCAGGCGTTTTTCGCCATGGGTGGCTACGCCTTTTACGTTTGGCTGGCGGTGGCCGTTACGCTGCTCTCGCTGCTGGGGCTGGTGGGGCACACCCTGTGGCAGCGCAAACGGCTGTTGAAGGAGATCGGCCGCCGTCAGGCGCGCGAACGGCGCATCCGCCATGCGCAGCAGTCAAAACAACAATCCGCCGCATCGCGGGAGAAAGCATTGTGAATCCACGTCGTAAAAGCCGCCTGTATCTGGCTATTGTGGTGCTGATTGGCGTGGCGCTGACCGCCACGCTGATGCTGTATGCGCTGCGCTCCAACATCGATCTGTTCTATACCCCGGGTGAAATCCTGCAGGGCAAAGGCGAAAACCACGAGAAACCCGAGGTGGGCCAGCGCCTGCGCATCGGCGGTATGGTGATGCCCGGTTCGGTGAAGCGTGACCCGAACACGCTGCAGGTCAGCTTCAAGATTTATGACGCGCGCGGCGCCATTGGCGTCACTTACACCGGCATCCTGCCGGATCTGTTCCGCGAAGGGCAGGGCGTGGTGGCGCAGGGCGTGCTGGGCGAAGGCAACGTGGTCAACGCGCGCGAAGTGCTGGCCAAGCACGACGAAAAATACACCCCGCCGGAAGTGGCCGACGCAATGAAAGATAACCATAAAGGGCCGGCGGAAGCCTATGCCGCGCCGCAGAATGGGGGCAGCAAATCATGATGCCGGAAATTGGCAGTTTCCTGCTGTGCCTGGCGCTGGCGATAGCGCTGCTGCTGAGCATTTATCCGCAGTGGGGCGCGGCGCGCCAGGATACGCGCATGATGGCGGTGGCCCGGCCGCTGACCTACGGCATGTTCGCCGCCATCGCGCTGGCGTTTATCTGCCTGGTGCACGCCTTTGTGGTCAACGATTTTACCCTGGCCTACGTGGCCGCCAACTCCAACACTCAGTTGCCGGTGTATTATCGCATCGCCGCCACCTGGGGAGCGCACGAGGGCTCGCTGCTGCTGTGGGTGCTGTTGCTGAGCTGCTGGTCGCTGGCGGTGGCGCTGTGCAGCCGCAGCATGCCGCAGGATGCGGTGGCGCGCGTGCTGTCGGTGATGGGCATGATCACCGCCGGCTTCCTGCTGTTTATCATCATGACCTCCAACCCGTTCACCCGCACCTTGCCGAACTTCCCGATCGACGGCAGCGATCTCAACCCGCTGCTGCAGGACATCGGCCTGATTTTCCACCCGCCGCTGCTGTATATGGGCTATGTCGGTTTCTCGGTGGCCTTCGCCTTCGCCATCGCCTCGCTGATGGCCGGCCGGCTCGACACCGCCTGGGCGCGCTGGTCGCGCCCCTGGACCACCGCGGCCTGGGTGTTTCTCACCATGGGCATCGTGCTGGGGTCCGCCTGGGCCTATTATGAGCTGGGCTGGGGCGGCTGGTGGTTCTGGGATCCGGTGGAAAACGCCTCCTTTATGCCATGGCTGGCCGGCACCGCCTTGATCCACTCGCTGGCGGTCACTGAAAAACGCGGCACCTTTAAGGCCTGGACGGTGCTGCTGGCGATCACCGCCTTCTCGCTGTGCCTGCTGGGGACCTTCCTGGTGCGTTCCGGCGTGCTGGTGTCGGTGCATTCTTTCGCTTCGGATCCGGCGCGCGGCATGTTTATCCTCGCTTATCTGGTGATCGTGATCGGCGGTTCGCTGCTGCTGTACGCCATCAAAGGCGGCCAGGTGCGCAGCCGGGTGCAGCACGAAACTTTCTCGCGCGAAACCTTCCTGCTGGGCAACAACGTGCTGCTGATTGCCGCCATGCTGGTGGTGCTGCTGGGCACGCTGCTGCCGTTGGTGCATAAACAGCTGGGGCTGGGCAGCATCTCCATCGGCGAGCCGTTCTTCAATACCATGTTCACCTGGCTGATGGCGCCGCTGGCGCTGCTGTTGGGCATCGGCCCGCTGGTGCGCTGGCGCCGCGATGAACCGACCAAGCTGTGGCGCCGCCTCGGCGTGGCGTTGGTGATTACCCTGGCGTTGTCCATTCTGTTGCCGTGGCTGCTGCAGGACAGCATCGCCGGCATGACGGTGGTGGGCCTGATCATGGCGGTGTGGGTGATCCTCCTGACGCTGATGGAGCTGCACGAGCGGGCCACTCATCGCCACGGTTTCTGGCGCGGCCTGACGCACCTTTCCCGCAGCCACTGGGGCATGGTGCTTGGCCATCTCGGCGTGGCGGTGACGGTGATCGGCATCGCGTTCAGCCAGAACTACAGCGTGGAACGCGACGTGCGCATGAAGGCCGGCGACAGCGTGGATATCCATAGCTACCACTTTGTGTTCCGCGACGTGCACGACATCCGCGGCCCGAACTACAGCGGCGGCGTCGGCATTATCGACGTGACGCGCAACGGCAAGCCGGAAGCGACGCTGCACGCCGAGAAACGCTATTACAGCGTGGCGCGCAGCATGATGACCGAAGCGGCGATCGACGGCGGCTTCAGCCGCGATCTGTACGCGGCGCTGGGCGAAGAGCTGGACGACGGCTCTTGGGCGGTGCGGTTGTACTACAAACCCTTCGTGCGCTGGATCTGGTTCGGCGGGGTATTTATGGCGATCGGCGGCATCCTGTGCATCCTCGATCCGCGTTATCGCATGAGCAAAAAGCTTAAGCGTGAAGCCAAGCCGGAGGCGCAATCATGAAGCGCAAACTGCTGTTTATCCCTTTAATCCTGTTCCTGTTGCTGGTGGCGGCCTTTATGGTGCAGCTGGCGCGCAACGCCGGCGGCGAGGACCCGACCCTGCTGGAGTCGGCGCTGATTGGCAAACCGGTGCCCACCTTCAAGCTGGAGTCGCTGGATCAACCGGGCAAAACCTACGATCAGGCGGTGCTGCGCAACGGCAAGCCGATGCTGCTCAACGTCTGGGCCACCTGGTGCCCGACCTGCCGCGCCGAGCATCAGTACCTCAACACCCTGGCGGCGCGCGGCGTGCGGGTGGTGGGGCTTAATTACAAGGATGACCGCAGCAAAGCGGTGACCTGGCTGAATTCGTTGGGCAACCCTTACGCGCTCAGCCTGTATGACGGCGACGGCATGCTGGGGCTGGATCTCGGGGTGTACGGCGCGCCGGAAACCTTCCTGATCGACGGCCAGGGCATTATTCGCTACCGCCACGCCGGCGATATGAACGAGCGCGTCTGGCAGCAGGAAGTGCTGCCGCTGTATAAAAAGTATGGGGGTGAGGCGTGAGGCTGGCGGTCCTGATGTTCGCCGCGTTGCTGAGCTGGAGCGCGGCGGCGGCTATCGATACCTATCGGTTCAACTCGGTGGAGCAGGAGCAGCAGTATCGTGAGCTGACCGAACAGCTGCGCTGCCCGAAATGCCAGAACAACAGCATTGCCGATTCCAACGCCATCATCGCCGCCGACATGCGCACCAAGGTGTATGAGCTGATGATGCAGGGGCAAAGCAAGCAGCAGATCATCGATTATATGGTGGCGCGCTACGGCAATTTCGTCACCTATGAGCCGCCGGTGACGCCGGCGACGCTGATCCTGTGGCTCGGCCCGCTGCTGTTCGTGCTGATCGGCGGCGCGGTGGTGATCCTGCGCACCCGGCGCCGGCCCGACGCGGCGGTGGACGACGCATTCTCCGCCCAGGAACAGCAGCGCCTGGCTGCGCTGCTGAACGAGACTGACAGGAAGAAACCCTAATGGCTTTTTGGCTGACTATTATTGTGCTATTGGTGGGCGCTGCGGCGTTGCTGGTGATCCCGGCGATGCGCCACGGCAAGCAACATGCCGCCACCAGTCGCGATGCGCTCAACAAAGCGTTTTATCAGGACCGCCTCAACGAGCTGGAGCAGGATGAACAGCAGGGGGTGATCGCCGAGCGCCCGGAGCTGGTGAAAGAGCTGCAGCAGAACCTGCTGAACGATATTCCCGGCCGGCAGGAGGCCCAGGCGAAGCCGATCAACCGCTGGGCGCTGGTGCCGGGCGTGTTGCTGTTGCTGGTGGTGACCCTGGGCTTTTATCTGAAAACCGGCGGGCTGGCGCAGGTGCTGGACTGGCGTCAGGTGCAGGCGCAGATGCCGGAGCTGCGCGCGCGCGTCGCCAACGAACGCGCCAGGCCGCTGAGCATGGAAGAGATCGCTCGCCTTGGGCTGGGCCTGCGTACCGCGCTGCAGCAGGACAGCCGCAACGTCAATGACTGGATGATGCTGGGGCGCGTCGGCATGGCGCTGAACAACGCCACCACCGCCACTCAGGCGTTTGCCCACGCATACCGGTTGGATCCGAATAGTCTGGAAGTGCGCCTCGGTTATGCTGAGGTCTTGACGCGTTCCAACGATCCGGAGGATAACAAGCAGGCCGCGCAGCTGTTGCGCCAAATGATCGCGGAGGATCACAGCAATCCGCGCGTGCTGAGCCTGTTGGCGTTCAACGCTTTCGAACAGGGCGATTTCAAACGGGCCATCGGCGCCTGGCAGGTGATGTTGAAACTGCTGCCGGCCAATGATCCGCGCGCCGAGGTGATTGCGCGCAGCATTGCGCAAGCAAAAGCACAGTCTGGCGAAGAAACTGTTAAACTTGCTGTTAATGTGACGTTATCGCCGGAGGCGAGTCACGCGCTGCCGCAGCAGGGGACGCTGGTCATTTCGGTTACCGACGGCGTTAGCCCGGTGCCGGTTGCGGTGAAACAACTGCCCCTGAGCCGTTTTCCGCTGTCTTTTTCTCTGGATGACAGCAATGCCATGATGCCCGAGCGGTTACTTTCGGCTCAGCATCAGGTGAAGGTGCGCGTGCGTATTTCTCAGGACGGCCTGGCCACGCCGCAGGCGGGCGACTGGTTCGGCGAGAGTGCGCCGCAAAACTTCAGCGGCAAAGAGCAGGTTGACGTTCAAATAAATAAGCAGGTTCCCTGAAAAAGACCGAACGTGTTTTTATGGAGAAAAATATGAATTTTCGCCTGACTGGGCTGGCTTTCGCAACGGTGTTACTGGTGGGCTGCGCCAGCGCGCCGGACAATGAATCGCAAGGGCGCTCCGATCCTCTGGAAGGGTTTAACCGGACGATGTTCGACTTCAACTACAACGTCCTGGATCCTTACGTCTTGCGCCCGGTGGCGGTAGCCTGGCGCGATTATGTGCCGATGCCGGCGCGCAACGGCCTGAGCAACTTCACCTCCAACCTGGAAGAGCCGGCCAGCATGGTCAACGCCTTCCTGAAGGGGGATCCGTACCGCGGGATGATCCACTTTAACCGCTTCTTCCTGAACACCCTGTTGGGGATGGGCGGCCTGATCGACGTGGCCGGCATGGCCAACCCGAAACTGGCGCGCGAAGAACCAAACCGCTTCGGCAGCACCCTGGGGCACTACAAGGTCGGCTACGGCCCGTACGTGATGTTGCCGGGCTACGGCAGCTTTACCCTGCGTGAAGACGGCGGCGACTTTGCCGATACACTCTATCCGATGCTGAGCTACCTGACCTTCTGGATGTCGGCGGGCAAATGGGTGGTGGAAGGCATTGAAACCCGCGCCCAGTTGCTGGATTCCGACGGCCTGCTGCACAACTCGTCCGATCCTTACGTCATGGTGCGCGAAGCTTACTTCCAGCGTCACGACTTTATCGCCAACGGCGGCTCGCTGAAGCCGGAAGAAAACCCGAACGCCAAGGCGATTCAGGGCGATTTGGACGAGATCGACTCGGCGCAATAAGCCGCGAGCGAACGAATATGAAAACCCGCCGTCCGGCGGGTTTTTTTTATGGCTCAATAATCGGAAAAGAAAAAGCGCCCCGTGAGGCGCTTTGGTTTCTATGCCGATAAAAGCGCTTAGAAACGGTAGTTGAAGTTGGCGCCGTACAGCCAGGCCTTACCCACAGAATCGAAGCTGTATGGGCCTTCTTTGATGCTGACTTTTTGGCCGTGCATGTAGGAAACCCCGACGTCAACCGACGCGTCTTTGTTGAACGCATAGGTGGTACCGGCGCTCAGCCAGAAACGGTCCTGATCCGGGATGGAAATGGAGCGGTTCTGTGCCGGCACCGGGCTGTCATCGAAGGCGATACCGGTGCGGAAGGTCCAGTTGTCGTCGTAGAAGTAGGTGGTGCCCAGCGCGATGCGATAAGCGTCGCGGAAGCCTTCATGCTTTTGGAACAGCGTCTGGCCGTTGTTGCCGGTGGCTTTCAGCTCCTGGAACTGGCTCCAGCTGGTGTAGGCCAGGCTGTAGTGAATAGCCCACTGCGGCGCCACTTTGTTGTAACCGGACAGTTCCCACATTTCCGGCAGGTTCAGGTCCAGAGAGCCGGGGATGGTGTTGCCGCTGGTGCCCCAAGGCAGACCGGCGCCCAGAGCTTGTGAAATAGGGTTGAATGCCGTAGGCAGGCTGCTTTTGTAGTCGCCGTCAAACTTGATTTTCACTTCGGAGCGGTAAGTGAAGCCGTAACGGTTGTTTTCGTCCACTTCGTACAGGATGCCGGCGTTCCAGCCGTAGCCCCATTTATCACCCTTCAGGTGTGAAATCTGGGTGTCGGCAGGCATTTGAGCAATCTGCCCGGCTTGCTGTGGGGTAAGTTTACCGGTTTGCAAACCCTGAGCTGCGAGCAGTTTCGGCAGGTCGCCGGCATAACGCTCAAGCTTGGCCTTGGCGTAAACGGCGTCGAAGCCCAGGCCGAAGCTGAAGTGCTGGTTCAGGCGGTAAGCGCCGCTCAGGTTCAGGTTCAGGGTTTCCAGGTCGGTTTTACCGCCCATGGAGCCTGCGGCATAGCCGTCGTTGTATTCAGTGGCCAGGCCGAAGTTGCTGGTGACCGAGCCGCCGACCGCGAACTGATCGTTAATCGGGTGAACATAGTGCAGGTTCGGCACCCAGGCGGTCGGTGCGATGTTTTTGGCGTCCAGGCTGGCACCGGATGGCGATTTGCCTGAAATGTCTACGTCGGGATCGATAAATACTGCGCCGATAGAGAATTCCGGGCGCGTGTACATCATCAGAAGAGCCGGGTTACGGCTGGCGGAAGCCGCGGTATCCGCCATGGCGCCTTCGCCAGAATACGAACGTCCTAAACCAGCTGCTGAAAACTCGTTCAGCTGGAATCCTGCGGCAGACACGTTTGAAGAAATAATTGCCACTGCAGCTGCGAGAGCTGATTTAGTAAATAGGTTTTTCTGGCTCATGACCAAAACCTCATTATGTGTTTATTATTTAAACTATTGTTACACGAGGTAACAAGGAGCGCGGGATTGTAGGGTCCGTTATCGTTCAGACAAATCAGACCAGTGGCTGAATTATAGGTCCGACCTGTGAAAATGTTGCAACTTTGTTTTTCAAATATTTCCTGTTTGATATCAAAAAAGAGATCTGCTTAACAAAAAGCCAGCACCTTATAACAAAATTCTGACCATTCCTTAGCAGACGCTCAATTTTATTTGTGATTTCCATCACTTAAAACACCTATAAAAAGTAAGTGCTAGTGATTGATTGCCCGGCGGAGTAAAATGGCCGCAGAAATTTGCGGCTTTGCGCCGGAAAGTAAATGGCCGTTTGGGCCCGCCTGAAGAGGGGCCCCTGAGGAGAATCAACTATGTCAGATGCAATTAATAAATGCAGCGCCCAGGAAACCGCAGCCTGTTGCTGCGTGGATGTCGGCACCGTAATGGATAATACCGATTGCACCGCATCCTACAGCCAGATGTTTAGCAATCAGCAAGATGCGCAAGCCATGTTGGCCGCGCTGACCGAAAAGGCGCGTGCGGTGGAGTCCGACCCGTGCGACATCAGCAGTAGCATTAAATCGGTTGACGGCGGCGTGCAACTGGCGGCCGATTTTACCTTCGCCTGCCAGGCGGAAACCCTGATTTTCCAGCTCGGCCTGCGTTAATCTCCGCATTAAACCCCGGCGCGGGTTTGCCGCGCCGCTTCCCCGATAGAAAGTTGCTCCTGCTCGCAGTTTTGATCTCTGGCGGTTTGCCAAATGTAACCATTTAGTTAACAATGACCTCATCAGGTCAGACCTCTTTCTGCCCGTTGCGCTGGCGTTATTTTCTTCAGGAGCGTTTATGAGTAAGGCACTGCCGTTGGTGACCCGTCACGGTGACCGTATCGCGATTGTAAATGGACTGCGTACCCCCTTTGCCAAACAGGCGACCGCCTATCACGGCATTCCGGCGGTGGATCTGGGAAAAACGGCGGTGAGCGAGCTCTTGGCCCGCAGCGGCATTGACCCGGCGCTGATTGAACAGCTGGTGTTCGGCCAGGTGGTGCAGATGCCTGAGGCGCCGAATATCGCGCGTGAAATCGTGCTCGGCACCGGCATGAGCGTGCATACCGACGCCTACAGCGTGTCGCGCGCCTGTGCCACCAGTTTCCAGGCTATCGCCAACGTAGCGGAAAGCATCATGGCCGGCAGCATCAGCATCGGCATCGCCGGCGGCGCGGACTCTTCTTCGGTGCTGCCGATCGGCGTCAGCAAGGCGCTGGCGCGCACGCTGGTGGACGTCAACAAGGCGCGTACCCTTTCTCAGCGCCTCAAACTGTTCAGCCGGCTGAAATTCCGCGATCTGATGCCGGTGCCGCCGGCGGTGGCGGAATACTCCACCGGCTTGCGCATGGGCGACACCGCCGAGCAAATGGCGAAAAGCCACGGCATCACCCGCGAGGAGCAGGACGCGCTGGCGCACCGTTCGCACCAGTTGGCGGCCAAAGCCTGGGAACAGGGGTTGCTGCATGATGAGGTGATGACCGCCTATGTGCCGCCGTACCGCGCGCAGGTGACCGAAGACAACAATATCCGCAAAGACTCCAGCCTGGCCTCTTACGCCAAGCTGAAACCGGCGTTCGATCGCAAACACGGCAGCGTGACCGCGGCCAACAGCACGCCATTGACCGACGGCGCGGCCGCGGTGCTGATGATGAGCGAATCGCGCGCCAAAGAGCTGGGGCTGCAGCCGCTGGGGTACCTGCGCAGCTTCGCCTTCGCCGCCATCGACGTATGGGAAGACATGCTGCTTGGCCCGTCTTACGCCACGCCGCTGGCGCTGGATCGCGCCGGCATCGGCCTGGCCGACCTGACGTTGATCGACATGCACGAAGCCTTCGCCGCGCAGACTCTGGCCAACCTCAAAATGTTCGCCAGCGATGAGTTCGCGCGGCAAAAGCTGGGGCGCAGCCAGGCGATTGGCGAAGTGGATATGGACAAGTTCAACGTGCTGGGCGGCTCGATAGCCTACGGCCACCCGTTTGCCGCTACCGGCGCCCGCATGATCACCCAGACGCTGCATGAGCTGAAACGCCGTGGCGGCGGGCTGGGCCTGACCACCGCCTGCGCCGCCGGAGGGTTAGGCGCCGCAATGATCGTGGAGGTGGAATGATGAGCTTCGAAAATGCATTGCACGAACAGCGCGCCAAACCTTCAGCCTTTCAGCTGACGCTGCGCCCGGACAATATCGGGGTGATCACCATCGACGTCCCGGGCGAAAAGGTGAATACGCTGAAGGCCGAGTTTGTCGAACAGGTGAATGACGTGCTGCTCAAAGCGCAGCAGCACACCGCGTTGGAAGGGCTGGTGATCATCTCCGGCAAGCCGGATTCGTTTATCGCCGGCGCCGACATCACCATGATTGCCGCCTGCACCAGCGCCAAAGAGGCTGAAACGCTGGCGAAGAAAGGGCAAAGCACGCTGGCGCAGATCGCCGCTTTCCCGGTGCCGGTGGTGGCGGCTATTCACGGCGCCTGCCTGGGCGGCGGGCTGGAGCTGGCGCTGGCTTGCCACAGCCGCATTTGCTCGCTGGACGAGAAAACCGCGCTCGGGCTGCCGGAGGTGCAGCTGGGGCTGCTGCCTGGGTCTGGCGGCACCCAACGTTTGCCGCGGCTGATCGGCGCCGACAAGGCGCTGGATCTGATCCTGACCGGTCGGCACGTCCGGGCGCGCCAGGCGCTGCGCATGGGGCTGGTGGACGACGCCGTGCCGCAGTCGATTTTGCTGCAAACCGCCATCGAACGGGTGAAGCGGGGCTGGCAAAGCAAGCGCGAGCTGCCGTGGCAGGCGCGTTTGCTTAATGGCCCGCTGGGCCGCAGCCTGCTGTTCAGCATAGTGCGCAAGAAAACGCTGGAGAAAACCCACGGCAATTACCCGGCGGCGGAACGGATCATTCAGGTGGTGCGCACCGGGCTGGATCAGGGCAGCGCCAGCGGTTATGAAGCGGAAGCGCGCGCCTTCGGCGAGCTGGCGATGACGCCGCAGTCGGCGGCATTGCGCAGCCTGTTCTTCGCCTCCACCGCGCTGAAAAAAGAGCGGGGCGGCAACGCGCAGCCACACGCGCTGCATCGCGTCGGCATTCTCGGCGGCGGCCTGATGGGCGGCGGCATCGCCTGCGTGACCGCCACCCGCGGTGGATTGCCGGTGCGCATCAAAGACATTAACGAAACCGGCATCAACCATGCGTTGAAATACAGCTGGGACATTCTCGGCAAGCGGGTGCGCAGCAAACGCATGCGCCCGGCGGAGCGGCAAAAGCAGATGATGCTGATCTCCGGCTCGACCGACTATACCGGTTTTGAACAGGCAGATATCGTGGTGGAGGCGGTGTTTGAGGATCTGGCGCTCAAGCAGCAGATGGTCGCTGAAATTGAACAGCATGCCGCGCCGCACACCGTTTTCGCTTCCAACACTTCGTCGCTGCCGATTGGCCATATCGCCGCCAAGGCGCAGCGGCCGCAACAGGTGATTGGGCTGCACTACTTCAGCCCGGTCGATAAAATGCCGCTGGTGGAGGTGATCCCGCACGCCGGCACCAGCGAAGAGACTATCGCCACCACCGTGGCGCTGGCGCACAAGCAGGGTAAAACGGCCATCGTGGTGGCCGACCGGGCCGGGTTCTACGTTAACCGCATTCTGGCGCCTTATATTAATGAAGCGGCGCGCTGCCTGCTGGAAGGCGAGCCGATCGAGTCGCTGGACAAAGCCCTGGTGGACTTCGGTTTCCCGGTGGGGCCCATCACCCTGCTGGACGAGGTGGGCATCGACGTCGGTACCAAGATCATTCCGGTGCTGGTGGCGGAGCTGGGCGAACGTTTTGCCGCCCCGGCCGCGTTTGACGCGGTGCTGAAGGACGGGCGCAAGGGCCGCAAGAACGGCCGCGGTTTCTACCTCTACCCAAGCGAAGGCCAACAGCGCCAGCGGCGCAAGCGCGCCGACACCTCGGTGTACCTCCTGCTGGGCGTGACCCCGAAATCGCATCTGCAGCCGGCGACCATCGCCCAGCGCTGCGTGATGATGATGCTGAACGAAGCGGCGCGCTGCCTGGACGAAGGCGTGATATGCAGCGCGCGCGATGGCGACATCGGTGCGGTGTTCGGCATCGGCTTCCCGCCGTTCCTCGGCGGCCCGTTCCGCTATATGGATGAGCTTGGCGCCGGGACGGTGGTGAAAACGCTGGAATACCTGCAGCAGCGCTACGGCGAGCACTTCGCCCCCTGTGAAAAGCTGCGGCGCATGGCGCAGCAGGGGGAGCGCTTTTACCCGCAGGGGAGCTGAACGCAGGGCGGCCCGATTTGCACTATAGTTGCAACAGGGCCGCATTGTGATCGTCATCACTCCTTGCAAAGCTTGCAATTCCGGACCCTGTACAGGGAGATAGGGGAGGGGTAAGTTAGGCCGGTGGCGGCAAAAGACTGACCGCCGTCAATAAATTTCATGCTGGATAGGTTAAAATTTAACCCGTTGAATTGATTGTTATGTGAGCAGGTGATTCGTATCCGGACGCGGTTGATGTAAAAAACAGCGTTTTCTTTACGTAAACTTTCAGGCAAAATGCCCGGCCGCCATAGAGAGACGGCGCGTTATCGTTTCAAGGCTTCGGCTTTGGGGTTGTAAAACTCGGCGGTACAGCACGCACGGCGTTTCTGTATAGCGTTATTTTGTCAACAACAGCGGTGCAATATGCAAGTTTTGATTATGCGTCACGGAGAGGCGGCACTCGATGCGGCCAGCGATGCGGTAAGGCCCCTTACCCCGTGCGGTCGTGATGAGTCTCGTCAGATGGCGGCCTGGTTGAATACCAAGTCTCTGGATATTGAACGCGTGCTGGTCAGCCCTTATCTGCGGGCAGAACAGACGCTGGCGACGGTGCGCGAAGCGTTGACGCTGCCGGAAGGCGAAGAGGTGTTGCCCGAGCTGACGCCGGGCGGCGACGCCGGGCATGTCGGCAGCTACCTGCAGGCGTTGGCGATGCAAGGGGTGAGCTCGGTGCTGATCGTCTCTCACTTGCCGCTGGTGGGGTACCTGGTGGCCGAACTGTGCCCGGGCGAGTGCCCGCCGATGTTCGCCACTTCCGCGATCGCCAATGTCGATTTGGCGGCCGACGGCAGCTACGGCAAGTTCGAATGGCAGGTGAGCCCATCGCAGGTGATGGCCAAGGTCTGAGCTGCCGGTGGCGGTACCGATAAAAAGGGCGATGTCTGACATCGCCCTTTGTCGTTTCTGGCCGTTATTCCGCCAGCTCGACCAGCAGCAGAATGGCCGCGTTGCCGCCCCATTCCTTCGGCGCCTGGTGGAACGCCAGCACGTCGGGGTGCTGCGCCAGCCACAGCGGCGTTTGCTGCTTGAGAATGTGTTTGCCGTGGCCGTGCATCACGCAGGCGCAGTGCACGTGTTCGCGCTTGCAGGCGGCGATCAGCGCCCCCAGCTCCTGCTTGGCCTGCATTTGGGTCAGGCCGTGCAAATCGAGAAACAGATCCGGCGAATAGTCGCCGCGGCGCAGCTTCTTCAGCTCGAACGGGCTGTAACCCGGGCGCACATAGCGCGTCGGGCCTTCCTCCTCCAACTGTGGCTGATATTCATCAGAGAAATAATAGCTGGCGTCGACCTGCTCCTGCAGCAGGCGCTGCGGCGCCGCCTGTTTTATCTTTGGCTTGGGCGGGCGGTGGACGATAGTGTCCTGTCGCAGTTTTTTCGCGCCCGCAACCGACTCTCTGAAGAGCTGCAGTTCATCTTTGCTCAGAGGGTGCTTGTTCTTCATTCTTCATTCACCGGAAATCATTTATCACGCTAGTTTACCTTGTGAATGAGCGCTGTCGACGCAAAACTCGGGCCAGAATGAAAAGCGCAAGGGGTTAGCGTGATTTGTCGCGGGCTTCATGGCAAACTATGCGGCTAAATCATGAATCACAGTGCCTGCCGGAGGGCAAATTGGACAAAATTTTCGTCGACGAAGCAGTGAACGAACTGCACACCATTCAGGATATGCTGCGCTGGGCGGTGAGCCGCTTCAACGCCGCCAATATCTACTATGGTCACGGAACCGATAATCCGTGGGACGAAGCGGTGCAATTGGTGCTGCCAAGCCTGTTCCTGCCGTTGGATATTCCAGAGGACATGCACACCGCACGTTTGACCTCCAGCGAGCGCCACCGCATCGTTGAGCGCGTGATCCGCCGCGTCAACGAGCGCATCCCGGTCGCCTACCTGACCAACAAAGCCTGGTTCTGCGGCATGGAATTCTACGTGGACGAGCGCGTGCTGGTGCCGCGTTCGCCGATTGGCGAGCTGATCAACGATCGCTTCAGCGCGTTGATCCCGCACCCGCCGCGCCATATTCTCGACATGTGCACCGGCAGCGGCTGCATCGCCATCGCCTGCGGCTACGCCTTCCCGGAGGCGGAAGTGGACGCGGTGGACATTTCCAGCGACGTGCTGGCGGTGACCGAGCGCAACATTCAGGCACACGGCGTCGAACATCAGGTGATCCCGATCCGTTCCGATCTGTTTCGCGACGTGCCGGCGATCCAATACGATCTGATCGTCACCAACCCGCCGTATGTGGACGCGGAAGACATGTCTGACCTGCCGCAGGAGTTCCGCTTCGAGCCGGAGCTGGGCCTGGCGGCGGGCAGCGACGGCCTGAAGCTGGTGCGCCGCATCCTGGCCTGCGCGCCGGATTACCTGAGCGACGACGGGGTGCTGATTTGTGAAGTGGGCAACAGCATGGTACATCTGATGGAACAATATCCGGATATTCCGTTCACCTGGCTGGAGTTCGAAAACGGCGGCGACGGCGTATTCATGCTGACCAAACAACAGCTGGTGGATTGCAAGGCGCACTTCAGCCTCTACCGCAGCTAAGCATAATGACGGGCCCGCAAGGCCGGGCCCCATAACGATAATGACCAAGGGTAAGGAGCCGTGATGGCTGGAAACAGTATTGGGCAGATTTTCCGCGTCACCACATTTGGTGAATCTCACGGGATAGCGCTGGGGTGTATCGTCGACGGCGTGCCGCCAGGCATCCCGCTTACTGAAGCCGATTTGCAGCACGATCTGGACCGCCGCCGTCCGGGGACTTCGCGTTATACCACCCAGCGCCGCGAACCGGACCAGGTGCGTATCCTCTCCGGCGTGTTTGAGGGGGTGACCACCGGCACCAGCATCGGGTTGATGATCGAAAATACCGACCAGCGCTCCCAGGACTACAGCGCCATCAAAGACGTGTTCCGCCCGGGACATGCCGACTACACCTACGAACAAAAATATGGCCTGCGCGACTACCGCGGCGGCGGCCGCTCTTCGGCGCGCGAAACCGCAATGCGCGTGGCGGCCGGGGCGATCGCCAAGAAATATCTGCAGCAGAAGTTCGGCGTGCGGGTGCGCGGCTATCTGGCGCAAATTGGCGACGTGACCTGTGAATTGAAAGACTGGGATCAGGTCGAGCAAAACCCGTTCTTCTGCCCGGATCCGGACAAGCTGGAGCCACTGGACGAACTGATGCGTGCGCTGAAGAAAGAGGGCGACTCTATCGGCGCCAAGGTCAGCGTGATCGCCGAAAACGTGCCGGTTGGCCTGGGCGAGCCGGTCTTTGACCGCCTGGACGCCGATCTGGCCCACGCGCTGATGAGCATCAACGCGGTAAAAGGCGTGGAAATCGGCGACGGTTTTGGCGTGGTGACCAAGCGCGGCAGCGAAAACCGCGACGAAATCACCCCGGAAGGCTTCCAGAGCAACCATGCGGGCGGCATTCTCGGCGGCATCAGCAGCGGGCAGCCGGTGATCGCGCATCTGGCGCTCAAGCCGACTTCCAGCATTATGGTGCCGGGCCGCACCATCAATCGCCAGGGCGAGGCGGTGGAAATGGTCACCCGCGGCCGCCACGACCCTTGCGTGGGCATCCGTGCGGTGCCGATCGCCGAAGCGATGATGGCGATTGTGCTGATGGATCACCTGCTGCGCCAGCGTGCGCAGAACGGTGATGTGGTTTCCGACGTTCCGCGCTGGTAATCGCCATGAAAAACTGGATGTTGGGTCTGGCTGCCCTGATGGCCTCTGGTTCCGCTTTGGCGTTGACGCCGTGGCAGAAAATCGATCACCCGGTGGCCGGCGCGCCGCAGGCGGTTGGCGGCTTCGCCAACGGCTGCATTATCGGCGCCCAGCCGCTGCCGCTGAACTCAGCGGATTATCAGGTGATGCGCACCGATCAGCGCCGCTATTTCGGCCACCCGGATCTGCTGGCGTTTATTCAACGTCTCAGCAGCAAGGCGAATCAGAAATCGCTGGGCACGGTGCTGATCGGCGATATGGCGATGCCGGCCGGCGGGCGCTTCAGCAGCGGTCACGCCAGCCACCAGTCGGGGCTGGACGTCGACATCTGGCTGCAGCTGCCGCGCCAGCGCTGGAGTGCGCAGCAGTTGCTGAAGCCGCAGCCGATCGATCTGGTTTCGGGCGACGGCAAGCAGGTGGTGGCGCGCCAGTGGCAGCCGCAGATTGCCTCTCTGATTAAACTGGCGGCGCAGGATGCCGAAGTGACGCGCATCTTCGTCAACCCGGCGATCAAACAGCGCCTGTGTCTGGATGCCGGCGCCGACCGCGACTGGCTGCACAAGGTGCGGCCGTGGTTCGGCCACCGCGCGCACATGCACGTGCGTTTGCGCTGCCCGGCGGGCAGCCTTGAATGTAAAGAGCAGGATACGCCGCCGCCGGGCGATGGCTGCGGTGCCGAGCTGGCGAGCTGGTTCGTGCCGCATCAACCGAGCGCCAAACCGGGTAAACCGGTGCCGCCGCCGTTACCGCCTACCTGTCAGGCATTGCTGGATAATCATTTCGCAGCGGAATAATAAATGGACTGGTTAGTCGTTGGCCCCGAGATGCTCGGGGTTTTGTTTGCCGTGGCGCTGTTGGCGGGATTTATCGATTCCATCGCCGGCGGCGGTGGGTTGCTGACGGTGCCGGCGCTGCTGGCGGTGGGGGTTCCCCCGGCACAGGCGTTGGCGACCAACAAGCTGCAGTCGGTGGGCGGTTCCTTCTCCGCCAGCCTGTACTTTATTCGCCGCGGCGCGGTGAACCTCAAAGAACAGAAACTGACCATTCTGCTGACGCTGATTGGCTCGATCATCGGGGCGATCCTGGTGCAGCACATGCGCGCCGATCTGCTGCGGCAGATGCTGCCGCTGCTGGTGATCGGCATCGGCCTGTATTTCCTGCTGATGCCGCGGCTGGGCGAGGAAGATCGCCAACGCCGCCTGGGCGCTTTGCCCTTTGGTCTGGTGGCCGGCGGCTGCGTTGGGTTTTATGACGGCTTCTTCGGCCCCGGCGCCGGTTCTTTCTATGCGTTGGCCTACGTGACGCTGTGCGGTTTTAATCTGGCCAAGTCCACCGCGCACGCCAAGGTGCTGAATTTCACCTCCAACGTCGGCGGGCTGGCGCTGTTTATCATCGGCGGCAAGGTGGTGTGGAGCATCGGGTTGGTGATGCTGGTGGGGCAGGTGCTGGGCGCGCGCCTCGGGGCGCACATGGTGCTGACCCGCGGGCAAAAGCTGATCCGGCCGATGATCGTCATCGTCTCGCTGGTGATGAGCTGCAAGCTGTTGTACGACAATCACGGCGCAGAAATTCAGCAGTGGCTGGCGTTGCATATTTAGCAGTGCCAGAAGAGCATTAACGTGGAATAATCGCCACTTTATTTTTGTGGTTATAGAGTTTTTTATTTATGTCGGACACGCAGACCACCCATCAATACGAACAGCTGATCGCTATTTTCAATCAGTGCTTCAGCGATGATTACAATACCCGGTTGGTGAAGGGGGATGACGAACCCATTTACCTGCCGGCCGATGACGAACTGCCGTACCACCGCATCGTCTTCGCCCATGGTTTTTACGCCAGCGGCCTGCATGAGATCTCGCACTGGTGCATCGCCGGCGAGGCGCGCCGCAAGCTGATGGACTTCGGCTATTGGTACTGCCCGGACGGCCGCGACGCGCAAACGCAGAGCGAGTTCGAAGCGGTGGAGATCAAACCGCAGGCGCTGGAGTGGATGTTCTGCACGGCGGCCGGTTTTCCGTTCAACGTCAGCTGCGACAACCTGAACGGCGACTGCGAGCCGGATCGCATCGCGTTCCAGCGCAAGGTGCGCGCCCGGGTGTTGCACCTGCTGGAGCAGGGAATACCCACAAGGCCCGCGCGCTTTATTCAGGCGCTGCAATCGTTTTACAATACGCCCCCCTTGGCGGCCGAGCATTTTCCCTACCCGGAAGATCTCAACTGACGCCAATGCTTGTTATTTTATGAGGAAATTTGATGATCGCAGAATTCGAAGCGCGCATTCTGGCGCTGATTGATGACATGGTAGAGCACGCCAGCGATGATGAACTGTTTGCCGGTGGCTACCTGCGCGGTCATCTGACGCTGGCGGTAGCCGAAGCGGAAGAGCAGGGCGAGCACACCGCCGAAGCGCTGAAAGCGCGGGTTGAAAGCAGCCTGAACAAAGCCATCACCGCCGGGGAGCTGTCGCCGCCGGATCAGGTATTGGTGCGCGGCATGTGGGAAAATCTGTACCAGACCGCATTGCCAACCGCCTAAGCGTCGTTTTCCGGGGCGCCGTTCAGTGCGCCCCGTGATGAGATTATACCGCCCGCCCCTTCAGTAATTTTCGTATCCACATCCGGTTGGGATTCAGCGCCGCCAACGTCTGCGCGTCGCCCGGCAGCGGCTCGCCGAACAGCTGCGCCGCCAGAATTTCCGCCGCCAGCGGCGCCGAGCACAGCCCGCGCGATCCCAATCCGCCGATGGCAAACAAACCCGGGTACACCGGCGCATCGGCCACGGCTTCGCCGCGCTGGTTTTGCTGCTGCAGGTTCTGGTACTGCGCCAGCGTGGCCTGATAGTCCGGCAGCGCACCGACCATCGGCAGGTGGTCGCGGGTGGCGCTGCGCACGCCGCAGCGCGCCTGCCGGGCGCTGACGTCCACCTGCTGCGGCCAGTCTTGCTCCGGCAGGCAGCGCAGCAGGCGTGCCCGGTTGTCCTGCTGTTCTTCTTCTCGGTAGTCGGTAGCGGTATCGCCGCGCTGGTAGCTGGCGCCGATGCAGTGCTGGCCGTTATCGACGTTCACCGGCGTCAGATAGCCGTCGTAGCACAGCACCTGTTTCAGTTGGCCGAGCGCAGTGCCGGTGGGAATATGAGAAACCTGGCCACGCACCGCATACAGCGGCAGGGCCTCCGTCGGCGCCAGCTCGGCCAGACGATGGCCGTTGGCCAGGATCACCGTCGCATGCCGGGCGCTTTCGCCGTTGGCGAACTCGACTCGCCAACTTGCGTCTTCGCGGCTCAGCGCCTGCGCGTCATATTGGTACCGGCAGGCCATGCCCTGCTTTCGCGCCAGTTCGATGGCGCTGCGGGTCAGTTCGGCCGGGCACAGCCAGCCGCCCAGCGGGTAGGTAATGCCGCCAAAGCCGCTGTCGACGCCGCACAGTTCGCTGAGCGCAGGGCGGTCGACCGCCATGGCCAGCGCCGCCGGCCGTTCCACCTTCAGCATATTGGCAATCTTGGCGGCGCTCTTGTCGTCATAGGCCAGTTGGCTGACGCCGCACCATTGATGAGCGAAACTCACGCCCTGGCGCAGCAAGTCGTCGTACTGGCGACGCGCGAAGGGGAAAGCGGCGCTGAAGAAGCTCTCCAGCGCATCGCCGCGGCCGTTCAACAGTGGATAAAGCGCCCCCTGGCGGTTGCCGGAGGCGCCTTCGGCCGGCTGCGCATCCGCACAGTACAGCGTGACGCGGGCGCCGCGCCGCAGCAGGGCCAGCGCGGTCAGGGCGCTGGCGATGCCGCCGCCGACGATGGCGATATCTGCGGTGTTTTGCGCCGCCGGCCGTTGCAGCCAGGGGGCAGGGTGCGGCGCAGCGGGCGCGTCGGCCGGCAGTTCACCGGCGAGCATTTCGCGCTTCTGGCCGAAGCCTTTGCAACGGTTTACCTGAAAACCGGCCTGTTGCAGCCCGCGCCGCACAAAGCCGGCGGCGGTGAAGGTGGCGAAGCTGCCCTGCGGGCGGGCAAAGCGCGCCATGGCGGCGAACAGCCGTTCGGTCCACATATCGGGATTTTTAGAGGGCGCAAAACCGTCGAGGAACCAGGCGTCGACCTGGTTATTCATGCTGGCGTCGAAATGCGGCAGCAGTTCGTTGACGTCGCCGAACCACAGATCGAGCGTGATGCGGCCTCCGGCCAGCAGCAGGCGGTGGCATCCCGGCAGCGGCAACGGCCACTGGGCGCGCAGCTCGTCGGCGTAGGGCGCCAGCTCCGGCCAGCGTGCGTGCGCCGCCGCCAAATCGGCCTGCTGCAGCGGGAATTTTTCGAAGCTGATAAAGTGCAGGCGCTGCAACCGGGCCTGGGGCTGCGCCTGCTGAAAAGCGGCGAAAGCCTGCCATAGCGTTAGAAAGTTCAGCCCGGTGCCGAAGCCGGTTTCCGCCACGATAAACAGCGCGCGCGGGTGTTCGGCAAAGCGCTGCGGCAGCTGATTGCCGCCGAGAAATACATAACGGGTTTCTTCCAGCCCATCCTGATTAGAAAAATAGACGTCATCAAACTGTTTCGAAACAGGTGTACCCTGTTCGTTCCAGGTTAGCGTTGCGGTTTGGATGGGGGCATGGCTCACGGTCAAGTTGCTCGTAACTCAAGGGATGTCGCGAATTCTAACGGTGCTGGCGCCGTGGCGCAAACTGGATAAGAATAAAGCTGAAAAACGCTGATCGGACTTGTTCGGCGTACATCTGTACGCTAAAGTGCGAGGCAAAATCCCGTAGGTTAATAGTGGAAGAGGTATTGAATGAAACGTGCAGTGATTACTGGCCTGGGAATCGTCTCCAGCATTGGTAACAACCAGCAGGAGGTCCTGGCGAGCCTGCAGGAAGGTCGTTCTGGGATCACTTTCTCCCAGGAACTGAAAGATTCCGGCATGCGTAGTCACGTATGGGGCGATGTTAAACTGGACACCACGGGTCTGATCGACCGCAAAGTGATGCGCTTTATGAGCGACGCGTCCGTTTATGCCTATCTTTCCATGGAAGAAGCTATCAAGGATTCCGGCCTGGCTGCGGATCAGGTGTCTAACGATCGTACCGGCCTGGTGGTCGGCTCCGGCGGCGGCTCGCCGCGCAACCAGGTTGCCGGCTCCGACGGCATGCGCGCCAAAGGGCTGCGCGGCGTTGGCCCTTACATGGTGACCAAGGCGATGGCTTCCGGCGTTTCCGCTTGCCTGGCGACCCCGTTCAAAATCCGCGGCGTTAACTATTCCATCAGCTCCGCCTGCGCGACCTCCGCACATTGCATCGGTCACGCGGTGGAACTGATCCAGCTGGGCAAGCAGGACGTGGTATTCGCCGGCGGCGGCGAAGAGCTGTGCTGGGAAATGGCCTGTGAGTTCGACGCGATGGGCGCACTGTCTACCAGTTACAACGACACTCCGGAAAAAGCGTCCCGCACCTATGACTCCGCGCGTGACGGTTTCGTCATCGCAGGCGGCGGCGGCATGGTCGTGGTTGAAGAACTGGAGCACGCACTGGCGCGCGGCGCGCACATCTATGCGGAAATCGTCGGTTACGGCGCGACCTCCGACGGCGCAGACATGGTAGCCCCATCGGGCGAAGGCGCAGTGCGCTGCATGAAGATGGCGCTGCAGGGCGTCGACACCCCGATCGACTACATGAACGTGCATGGCACCTCCACGCCGGTTGGCGATGTGAAAGAGCTGGGCGCTATCCGCGAAGTGTTTGGCGACAATACCCCGGCCATCTCGTCCACCAAGGCGATGACCGGCCACTCCCTGGGCGCCGCAGGCGTGCAGGAAGCGATCTACAGCCTGCTGATGGTTGAGCACGGCTTTATCGCGCCGAGCATCAACATCGACAACCTGGACGAGCAGGCTGCCGGCATGAACATCGTGACTCAGCCGACCAAGCGCGCGCTGACCACCGTGATGTCCAACAGCTTCGGCTTCGGCGGCACCAACGCCACCCTGGTGATGCGCAAGCTGGCCAAATAACCTGCTGCGCTTTCCGATCAAGCCCGCCTTTGCGCGGGCTTTTTTATTGCTCGTCGCCCGCCGGGCGGGCGTTCGGAGTTATCTCAAATTACATCTGTTGACGGATCATTAACGCTTTATTCGGCTTTTTGAGCATACAATAGCCTCCATAACGCGATCATCACTCGGCGTAGCGTTTTTCGGAGTGATCGAACATTGAGGCAATAAGTATGAAAAAGTTAATTGCGGTTGGGTTACTGTCGGCTGTGCTGGCCGGATGCGCTACCGATTCTCCTTGCGTGCCGGTCTATGATGACCAGGGGCGCCTGGTGCACACCAATACCTGTATGAAAGGCACCACGCAGGATAACTGGGAAACCGCAGGCGCCATCGCCGGCGGCGCGGCGGCGGTTGCCGGCCTGACTCTCGGCATCATTGCGCTGACCAAATAAGGTTATTCGCTCAGTCCGTAAAAAGCCCGGCCATCGTTGCCGGGCTTTTTTTATCTCACTGCACCAGAAATGCTCTGAATTGCGGCGTCATCACGGCGCTGAAGCCATCGTCGGTTTTGCTGATCAGATAGACCGCCAGCCCTTTTTCTTCCGCCAGCTTCAAGGCTTTTTCCGTGCCCAGCACCATCAGCCCGGTATCCCAACCGTCGGCCTCCAGCGCGGTGGGGGCGATCACCGTGGCGGACACCAACCGGTGGTTGATTGGCCGGCCGGTGGTTGGATCGATAACGTGCGAATAACGCTGGCCGTTCTGTTCAAAATAATTGCGGTAGCTGCCGGCGGTGCTGATGCCATAACCCTGAAGATCGACCAGCGCCTGCACGGCATTTTCACGGTCGGTCGGTTTTTGGATCGCCACTCGCCAGGGCTTGCCCTGGCCGTTAACGCCGCGTGAAGACACCGCACCGCCGACCGACACCAGATAGTTGGTGATGCCGTTACGCGCCATCAGCCGCACCAGCTCGTCGGCGCCATAGCCTTCGCCCAGCGTCGAGAGATCGACGTACATCTCCGGCAGGTCTTTCTGCAGCCATTCTCCCCGGCTGTCGCTGAGCAGTTTCAGATGTTGCAGGCCGATATTTTGCTGCGCGGCGGCTATTTGCTGCGGGTCCGGCATCTTGACCGGGCGTTTGTCCGGGCCAAAGCCCCACAGGTTCACCAGCGGGCCGACGGTGATGTCCATGGCGCCGCCGGTATCGCGGCCGATGCGCTGCGCCATCAGGATGATATCCGCCATGCCGCGCGGAACAGCATAGGGATCGGTGCTGCGCGACCGGTTAAAGCGCGACAGTACCGAATCGGCGCGGTAGGTGGAAATATCGTCGTTGGCCCGTTCGAGCACCGCGTCGATTTGCTGCTGCAATTGCTGTTTGCCGATCGCGATATCGCCGCTGACCTTCACGCTGTAGAAGGTGCCCATGGTTTTGCCTTCTATGTCGAGCTGCGGGCGGGGTTGCGGGTCGTTGCAGGCGGCGAGCAGGCCGAAAATTGCGCTCAGCAGCAGCCCTCTGGCGAAAACGTTAGCCATAAAATATCCTTTGGAGCCATCAAAGGCGCTACAAATAAAGGAAAGCGCGGCAAATGAAAAGCGGAGAAAGGCAAAAATAGCATTTTGCTGGCGTTCGGTCCGCGCCTGAGCTAACGTCTGGGCTCTCCATTTCCGGTTATTTTTTCAAGCAGCCAACATGAGTTCAACCGCCATTTCCCGGCTTATCCGGCCGTTTCTCAACGATCGTTTTTTGCATGTCTTGCTGCTGGCCGGCGTGGCGATGTTTGCCTGGCACCCACAACCGGCGTCGGCGCTGGCCGGCTTTATCGACGGGCGCACCATTATCACCTTGCTGGGACTGATGTTGTTGACCAAGGGCGTGGAGGTCAGCGGCTATTTCGATTTTATCGGCCGCAGGATCATCACCGGGTTGCGCAGCGAGCGGCGGCTGGCGCTGTTTCTGGTGTTTTCCGCCGCGCTGCTGTCGTCGTTTCTTACCAATGATGTGGCGCTGTTTATCGTGATCCCGCTGACCATCACGCTGAAAAAGCTGTCGGCGCTGCCGATTGGCCGCTTGATCGTCTTTCAGGCGCTGGCGGTGAACGCCGGTTCGCTGCTGACGCCGATCGGCAACCCGCAAAACATCCTGCTGTGGAGCCGTTCTTCCCTGTCTTTTGCCGGTTTCATCGGCCAGATGGCGCCCTTTGGCGCAGCGATGATGCTCAGCCTGCTGGCGTTGACCTGGTTCTGCTTCCCGGCGCGCGATATCGTGAAAACCCCGCACACCGAAGGATACCCCTACCAGCGGCCGCTACTGCTGAGCTGCGTGGCGCTGTATGCGGTTTTTCTGCTGTGCCTCGACTTCAACCTGGCGCTATATGGGTTGCTGGCGGTGTTCGCCGGTTTTCTGCTGCTGGCGCGGCGCGTGCTGCTGCAGATCGACTGGAGCCTGATCTTCGTTTTTATTGCCATGTTTATCGACGTCGGCCTGTTTACCCGGCTGCCGGCGGTTCAGCCCTGGTTCGCCGCCATCGCCAACCTGAGCGATGGCGGTGTTTACGCGCTGGGCATTGGGTTGTCGCAGATAGTCAGCAACGTGCCGGCTACCATTTTGCTGCTCAATTATGTGCCTTCCGGTGCGCTGTTGGCCTATGCGGTCAACGCCGGCGGCTTCGGGTTGGCGATAGGTTCGCTGGCCAACCTGATTGCGCTGCGCATGTCGGGTGAGCGTAAAATCTGGCTGGCCTTCCATTACTACTCGTTGCCGCTATTGGCCTGGAGCGCGCTGCTCGGCTGGCTGCTGCTCTAGAGGTCAGCCGCGCGCCGCCAGCAGGCAGATGCTGCGCGTGACCTGATACGATTTCACAAAGGCGCTGACGGGCAGAAACTCGAAGCGCGAGTGGAAATTGTGGGCGCCGGTAAAGTAGTTGGGCGTCACCAGGCCGCGGCTGGACAGCGCGGCGCCGTCGGTGCCGCCGCGCATCGGGATCACCTTGGGCGGGATGCCGTGGGCGGCGAGGGCGCCGAAAATCAGCTCAATGGCGCGCCGATCTTCACCGAGAGAGTTGCTGATATTGCTGTAAATGTCGGTGACGCTGCAGCTGATTTTGGCGCGCGGGTACTGGGTGGCGACCTGGCGCACCACTTCGGCAATGCGCGCTTTGCGCGCGTTGAACGCCGCCAGATCGAAATCGCGTATCGACAGCTTCAGCGTGGCCTGATTGGCGTTGGCCGTCAGATCGTTGAACCAGAAATAGCCCTCGCGGCCTTCGGTATGCTCGGGCGTGTCTTTGATATCGAACTGATTGATGATGTCGGTAGCGACGCGTATCGGGTTAATCAGCACGTTTTTCGCCGACATCGGGTGGGCGGTAACGCCTTCGATGCGGATCTCCGCCGCCGCCGCATTGAAGTTCTCGTACACCACTTCGCCCAGTTCGCAGCAGTCGATGGTATAGGCGAAATCCACCTCAAAACGTTTCAAATCCAGCGCTTTGGCGCCGCGCAGGCCAATTTCTTCGTCCGGCACGAACGCCACGACGATATCGCCGTGGCGATCGGCGGCGGTAAGGTTCGCCAACAGGGTCATCACCACGGTGACCGCCGCCTTGTTATCTGCCCCGAGCACGCTGGTGCCGTCGCTGAAAATAATCTCTTCATCCCGGTAGGCGAGGATCTCCGGATGTTCAGCGGTGCGCAGCCAGATGTCCTGCCCGGCATTCAGGCACAAATCCTGCCCGCTGAAGCGCAGGCGCTGCGGATGGATCTCCGGTGCCAGCCCTACGTCGACGGTGTCGATATGGGTGATAAACCCGATGCGCGGCGCACCTGGCTGGGTGCCGGGTTTGCGGGCGGTGACGGTGGCGTGCTCATCGATCTGCACGTTCTCCAGCCCCAGCTGGCGCAGCTCTTCTGCCAGCAGCTTCGCCATCTCGTGCTGGCCGGGCGTGCTGGGCAGGGTGGTGGCGGAAGCGTCGCTCTGGCTGGTCACCGCCAGATAGCGGAAAAAACGTTCGGTAAGCTGTTCGGCAATCGGGCTGGTCATCAGGGTTCCTCACGGTTGGCAATCTATCGGTTTTAAAACTAAATCAGCCGTTTGTCCAACCGCACAATGCTTTCGCCGCCGGAATGCGAGACAGTGCGCAGAATCGAAAAATAGCGGCGCAACCAGGAAATAGTCGCAGGCATCTGCGGCAGAATCGGTATTAGCTGTGGGCCGGGGAGCGCCCGCGATAAAAAATCCGAACCGCAAGGAGAATACATGAATACCGGTCATGCTTTACTTATCACTTTGTTATCTTTGGGAATATCACAGGGCACCTGGGCGTCCAGCGACGGCGGCCATGCCAACAGCAACGCCAACAGCCGCGAGGTGGCCAGCGCGCTTGGCGGGTTGAAGAACAAAACCTACGCGCTGGAGCAGGCGCCGCAGATTCGCGTCGCCAGCTTTAATATCGCCGCCGGCAAAGTCAGCGACATGAGCGCCATCGCCAAGGCGATCCGTGCGATGAACGTTGACGTGGTGGCTCTGCAGGAGGTGGACAAGCTGACCGGCCGTAGCGGCAAGGTCGATCAGGCGGCGGAGCTGGCGAAGCTGACCGGCATGCAGGTGGTGTTCGGCCGGGCGATCGACTTTGACGGCGGCGAATACGGCCTGGCGTTCCTGTCGAAATACCCGCTGCATGACAGCAATATCTATCCGCTGCCATCCGGCCAGCGCGAGCAGCGCATTGCCTTCAGCGTACAGGTCGACGTACCTGAGTTCCCGGTGCCGATCACCCTGATCAACACCCATCTGGACACCAAGGAAGATCCGGCGCTGCGGCTTGAACAGGTGCGGGAGCTGAACGATCGCACCATCGAAATGCGCGGTATCAAGCTGCTGTTCGGCGACATGAACGACGTGCCGGGTAGCGTCACCTGGACGGAGCTGAGCCGTTACTGGAACGACATCATGCCGCGCGAGCAGGATGGCCGCAGCTGGCCGGCGGAAAACGCCGAAATCAAGGTGGATTACATCTTCAGCGGCAATGCGCAGCGCTGGCATCTGGACAGCCTGACGGTGCCGAACGCCAGCGGCGACTGGAATGGCATCCATTGGCCGGCGGTGAGCGATCATCTGCCATTGGTTGCCGAACTGCGGCTGACCGAGCAGTGAGTTAAACCGTGACGATCCGCGCCAGCTGCGCCACGGCGGCGCGGATTTCCCCCGGCGTCAGGGCGGAAAAACCCAGCAGCCAGCCATCGCGCCGCGCCTGCGCCGTTTGGTACTGCGCCGCCAGCCCAGGCGTGACCACGCCCAGCCGCTGCGCCTGGCCGCTGAGTGCGGCCTCCTGACCGGGCGGCAGCCAGACGCTGAGCTGCAGCCCGCCGCTCGCCTGCTGCGGGGTGGCGAAGTGGCCCAGCTTGTCTCGCACCTCGGCCAGCAACACGTCGCGGCGGCTGCGGTACAGCTGGCGCATATAGCGAATATGGGCGGCAAAATGCCCCTGCAGGATAAACTCGGCGGTGACCGCCTGCATCAATTGAGCGCTATGCCCGTCGTACAGCGTGCGCGCGGTGACAAAAGGGGCGACCAGTGCGGGCGGCACTACCGCATACGCCAGCCGCAGCGAAGGAAACAGCGCCTTGGAGAAGGTGCCGATATACAGTACCTTGCCCCGGGGATCCAGCCCCTGCAGCGCCGGCATCGGCAGGCCGTCGTAATGGAACTCGCTGTCATAGTCGTCTTCAATAATCCACGCCTGCCGGCGCTCTGCGATGGCCAGCAGTTCCAGCCGGCGCTCCAGGCCGAGTGCGCTGCCGGTGGGGTACTGATGCGAAGGCGTCAGATAAATCAACCGCGGGTCGGGCAGGCAGGCATCTGGCCTCATGCCCGCTTCATCCACGTTGACCGCCACCAATTCCGCCCCGGCGCTGACGAAGGCGTTTCTCGCCCCGCCATAGCCCGGTTCTTCCATCCAGACCCGATCGCCGTTGTCCAACAGCAGGGTGGCGACCAGCTGCAGCGCCTGCTGTGAGCTGGTCAGCACGATCACCTGCTGCGCATCGCAGCGCACGCCGCGCGTTTGGCTAACGTGGGCGGCGATCGCTTCGCGCAGCGGCGGATACCCCTGCGGATCGCCGTAGCGCAGCAGGCTTTCGCCCTGTTGCTGCAGGCGCTGGGCGGTGAGCTGCTTCCACAGCTTAAGCGGAAAGGCGCGCAGGTCCGGTGAGCCTGCGGCAAACGGCAGCGGGCGTTGCGGATCCTGGCAGCCGCCGGTTTGCACGATCTGCTGCCCACGCAGCGACAGGCGGGGCAGCAGGCTGCCTTTCGCGGGCGCGGCGGGTTTGGCCAGGTTAACCGCCACGAAGGTGCCTTGGCCTACCCGGCGCTGCAGATAGCCCTCGGCTTCCAGTTGGGCATAGGCCGCTTCGGCGGTGACGCGCGAGACGCCCAGATCGCTGGCCAAAACCCGGCTCGAGGGCAGGCGCTGCCCGCAGCTGAGCGCGCCGTGGTGGATAGCCTGCCGCAGTGCGCCGCACAGGCGATCGCGCAGCGTGCCGCCGCTGCGTTCTGGCTGCTGAAACAACGCGATCAGGGCATGGCTCATAATGGGTCTTGTCTTCGTATAATAATTGGTATCAATGATAAGACCAAAATCGGGCACTATTGTCATCATTCTTGATAAAACGGAGTGAGCACTATGACAGTCAGTTCGTTGGTTTTGGCCTTTCCCCCGGCGGCGCCGAGCGAGAGCCTGGATTACCTGGCGGCCAAGCTGAGCCATTACGCCGACGCCTGGGACGTGGCGGAGGATCTGCGCAACGGCATTGAGGGGGTCGTGGTTATCGATACCCGAGCGGAAGCCCTGTACGCCGCCGGCCATATTCCCGGCGCCCTGAGCTTCCCGCATCGTCTGATGGATGAAGCCTCCACCGCGCAGTGGGATCGCCGGCCGGTTTACGTTACCTACTGCGATGGCATCGGCTGCAACGGCTCTACCAAAGGGGCTTACAAGCTGGCGAAATTGGGGTTCAGGGTCAAGGAGCTGATCGGCGGGCTGGATTTTTGGCTGCGCGACGGCCATCCGTTGGCCACCGGCGAGCTGCCGGGCTCGCTGCGGGATCGGGCCGCCGCGAAAGACTGCGGCTGCGCCTGAGGGCTAGAATACCAGCGCCAGTATTGCCGCCAGCACCGCAATCAGCAGAATAAACGCCACCGCCGGCTTGCTCAGCGCTTTTTGCAGCGGCAGGGGCAGGGCGGCGATCAGCGGGTTGAGCAGCGGCTGCGGTTCGGCGTGCTGGGCGACGATCGGCTGTGCCTGGCCGGCCTTGTCCAGCCGGCGGGCGAACAGCTGGTGGATGGCGTCGCTCATCTGCGGATGCGTCAGCGGAACCGCGGCGCCGCAGTTGAAACGCGACTGGCAATAGTCGTTCAACTGCTGCTGTTCCTGCTGGTCCGCCGGCTGCTTAAGCGAGGCCAGCAGGCTGTTCAGCGTAGGGGCGGTCTGCGTGCTGAGCGCCACCTTGGCCTGTAAAAACTGGTTCAGCAACTGAAAGTGGCGTACCGGCAGCGGATCGTTGGTTTTCACCCCCGCCAGATCGAACAGCGTCTGCCAGATCTTGGCCGGTGATTCGCCGGTGGCGGCGCTGAGTTTGGTCACTTGCTGCTGCAGGCTCTGATGCTCGGCGGGCAGCAACGGGCGATCGCGGGTGACGGTCTGCTGCGGCTGCGGAATGGTCAGGCCGCCGGTCTGCAGCAAATTAAGCACCTGCTGCAGCTGCGGGTGGCTCAGCTGGCTCAGCACCGTATGGCCGAACTGCTGGCGGATAAAATCACTGACCGCCTGGCGATTATTGCCCTGCGGCAGCAGTTCGGTGAGCTGCAGCAGCAGTTGGCGGCTGGCATGGTTTTGCTGCGCCTGCGACAGGCGGCTTTGCAGCAGCTGTTCCGCCGGTTGGAAATGGCGCGCCTGCAGCTCGCTGCTGTTGTCGGCGCCAAGGTCATGGCGCAGCGTGGCCCAGATCTCCGCCGACTTAGCCGGGCTGAGCGCCATGATTTTCACGATCAGCTTCTCCAGCGTAGTGCGCTGCGCCGGGGAAAGGGGTTGATCGTCGGTGGTTGTGGTTTTGCCCGGGGTCGGAGGGCGATCGCTGGCGATCGGTGCGCCCGGTCCACTCAAAGGTTGCATATCACCAGTCCTTCGCTGTGTAGCCCCGCTGATTTGTCATTGGGGGCGAATAATTATCGTACCCGGCGAAAAGCGCAGGCTTGGCGACTATGATACCTGTAAATTACCGCCATCAATACCGTCACTCAGACATTTCTTTACAGGCAAAACGTTGCTAATCGCGCATGCGCCGCTAAGATAAGCCCAGACTTGGATTTGAGGATGAGATGGTTAAACGGCAGCGGATCGCAAAATGGTTTTTATGCCTGGCTTGCCTGGTGGTGCTGACCTGCATGACCCAGCGCATGGCGGGCGTGCATGCGCTGCAGCAAACGCTGGGCTTGCCGGCCCTTGCCGCGCAATCCATCGGTGACGACAGCGCCGAAGCGCAGCCCACGCCCTGTGAGCTGAGCGCCAAATCTCTGCTGGCGTCGCCGCCGGTGATGTTTGAAACCCTGCTGTTCGGCTTAGGATTGCTGCTGACGCTGTTGGCGCCGACCGTGGCCGCGCGCTTGCGCATTCCTCCTCCCCGAGTCATTTCCCCGCCCACCCTCAGGGTGCATCTTCGATTATGCGTCTTCCGTGAATGAGTTAATCGCCCGTCCTTTGCGGTGAATTAATCATTTATGGAGAGTTAACATGTTAAATGTCATCAGGTTGGCTTTTGCCTGCCTGCTCATGCTGTGGCTGCCTGCATCACAGGCGGCGGACAGCGGTTGGCTGCAAAATCCAGCTAACGACCACGCCAAGGTGCGATTGCGCGCCGACACCTCGCAGCCCGGCGAAACCCGGCTGCTATTGGAGGTGGAACTGCAACCAGGCTGGAAGACCTACTGGCGCTCCCCGGGAGAGGGCGGCATTGCGCCGTCTATCGCCTGGCAGGGCAATCCGCCGCCGGCGATCTGGCACTGGCCTACGCCGCAGCGTTTTGAGGTTGCCGGCATTTCCACCCAGGGTTATCACGATCGGGTCAGGCTGCCGATCGTGATGCAGGGCCAGGCGTCCGGTCCGCTGGCGGGCACCCTGACGCTGTCCACCTGCAGCAACGTCTGCATACTGACCGACTACCCGTTCAGTCTGGAGCTGGGCGCGCCGAACGATCCGCAGTTTAACCACGACTTTGCCCAAGCGATGGGGCAGGTGCCGATAGCCTCTGGCCTGGCGGAGAGCATCAAGGCCGGCTATCAGCGCGGCGAACTGCAGATCGTCGCCGAACGCGCCGCCGGCTGGCAACGGCCCGCGCTGTTTTTCGATACGCTGGAAGACGCCGATCTCGGCAAACCGCAGATAAATACCGACGGCGCCCAGCTGCTGGCGCGAGTGCCGGTCAGTGACGGCTGGGGGGATGCCGCGCCGGATCTGCGCGGCAAGACCCTGACGCTGGTGGTCAGCGATGGCGGTATGGCGCAGCAGGTGACGCTGCCGATCGGCGAGCCGCCGGCGTTGCCCGGTAGCGCGGCGTTTTCGCTGTGGCAGGCGGTGTTGATGGCGCTGGCGGGCGGTTTGATTCTTAACCTGATGCCGTGCGTGCTGCCGGTGCTGGGCATCAAGCTCGGTTCGATTCTGCAGGTGGAACAGCGCGACCGGCGCAGCGTGCGGCTGCAGTTTCTGGCTTCGTCGTTCGGCATCGTTGCGTCGTTTATGGCGCTGGCGCTGCTGATGACGCTGCTGCGGCTCGGCAACCACGCCCTGGGCTGGGGAATTCAGTTCCAGAATCCGTGGTTTATCGGCTTTATGGTGCTGGTGACGCTGTTATTTAGCGCCAACCTGTTCGGCCTGTTCCAGCTGCGCCTCTCGTCTTCGTTGAATACCACCCTGGCGACGCACAACGGCCACGGCCTGAGCGGCCATTTCTGGCAGGGCGCCTTCGCTACGCTGCTGGCAACCCCTTGTTCCGCGCCGTTCCTCGGCACTGCGGTGGCCTTTGCGCTGGCGGCGCCGCTGCCGGTGCTGTGGGGCATGTTCGTCGCGCTGGGTATCGGCATGAGCCTGCCGTGGCTGCTGATCGCCGCCTGGCCGGCGCTGGCGCTGCGCCTGCCGCGCCCAGGCCGCTGGATGAACAGCCTGAAGCTGGCGATGGGGCTGCTGATGCTGGCGTCGTCGCTGTGGCTGCTGAGCCTGATGGCCAATCATATCGGCGTGCGGCCAACGCTGTGGTTGGGGGGGCTGATGCTGCTCGCTCTGCTGCTGGCGGCGTGGCGGCAGCGGGGTGCGCGCCTGGCCGGCAAGCTGGCCGCCGGCACGCTGGTGTTGGTGGGCGCGGCGCTGTTGGGCGGTTCGTTGACCGCCGGGCTGTGGCGGCAGCCGCTGCAGGATAAGGTGCAGTGGCAGCCGTTGAGCGAACGGGCGATAACCCAGGCGCTGGCCCAGCGTAAGCGGGTGTTTGTCGACGTTACCGCTGACTGGTGCGTTACCTGCAAAGCCAACAAATTCAACGTATTGCTGCGCGATGATGTGCAACAGGCGCTGAGCGCCGACGATGTGGTGGCGCTGCGCGGCGACTGGAGCCGGCCGTCGGCCGACATCAGCGCTTTCCTGCAGCGGCGCGGCAGCGTTGCCGTGCCCTTCAATCAAATCTATGGCCCCGGCAGCCCGGGCGGCGTGGTGTTGTCCCCGCTGTTGACCCGCGACGCCGTGCTGCAAACGCTTTCCAACGCCAAAGGAACCGAACAATGAAAAAATTACTGGCATTACTGATGCTGATCGTCACCCCGGTCTGGGCCGCAGCGCCTTTCACAGCGGAGCAGGAGGCGCGGATTAAAGAGATGATCCGCGAGACGCTGGTATCCAATCCGGACATTCTGGCGCAGGCGGTCGACGCCTGGCAGCAGCAGACCGCCGGCCAGCAGATCGACCAGGCGATCAAACAGAACGCCAAAACGCTGTACCAGGATCCGGCCAGCCCGCGCATGGGGGCGGCCAACGCCAAACTGACGCTGGTGACCTTCACCGATTACAACTGCCCATACTGTAAGCGCTTTGACCCGATGCTGGAGAAAATCGTCGGGCAATACCCTGACGTGGCGCTGGTGGTGAAACTGCTGCCGTTTAAGGGGGAGAGCTCGGTCAGTTCGGCGCGCGTGGCGCTGACCACCTGGCAACAGCACCCGGATCAGTTCTGGGCCCTGCACCAGCGCCTGATGGCGAAAAAAGGCTTCCACGATAACGCCAGCATTGCCGCCGCACGGCAAAAAACCGGCGTTAAAGAGGCCGCGCCAAGCGATCAGAGCATGGCCACCTTGCGCACCAATATGCAGCTGGCGGAACAGTTGGGGGTGCAGGGCACGCCGGCGACGCTGATCGGCGATCGGATGCTGCCGGGCGCCGTGTCTTACGAGGAGCTGGAAGCCGTGGTGAAAGAACAGCTGGCGAAGGCCAACAATGGCTAAGCTGCGGCGCTGGGGGCGCGAGCTGTTGATGCTGCTGCTGATGGTGCTGGCGATAGCGGCGGCAATGGATTGGCTGCGCGCCCCGCAGGCGCCGGCCGCCTTTGATAGCCAAATGCTGGCGACGCTGGACGGCGAGTCGGTTTCGCTGGCCCAGCTCAGCCGGGAGCGGCCGCTGCTGGTCTATTTCTGGGCCAGCTGGTGCGGCGTGTGTCGTTTCACTACGCCGGACGTCGCGCAGCTGCAGGCGGAGGGCGGCAACGTGCTGACCGTGGCGCTGCGTTCGGGCGACGACGGCCAGGTAGCGCAGTGGCTGGCGCGCAAGCGGCTTTCGCTGCCGGTGGTTAACGACTCGCGCGGTGAGCTGTCGGCGCAGTGGCAGGTCGGCGTTACTCCCACCTTTGTGGTGATCTCTCAGGGCAAGGTGGTGCAGAGCACCACCGGCTGGACCAGCTACTGGGGGTTGAAGCTGCGGCTGTGGTGGGCGGCGCTTTAGCCTTCCGCGCCCTGCGCCATCACCTCTTCTATCGCCCGGCCCAGCCGGGCGATGCCTTCCTCAATCAGCGGCGGCGTATTGGCGGCAAAATTCAGCCGTAGCCCCTGCGCACCGCGCTGTTCCTGCGCATAAAAACATTCGCCGCGGGCGAAAGTCACCCCGTGGCGCCAGGCCACCGGCATCAGCGCGGCGGTAGTCACCCCCGGCGGCAGCGTCAGCCAGATGAACAGCCCGCCCTCCGGCGTTTCGAAACGGCACCCCGGCGGCAGCTGCCGCAGCAGGGCGCCGGCCATCACCTCCAGGTGTTGCCGATAAACCCGCCCGGCGCGGCGCAGCTGTTTGTCGTAGCGGCCGACGGTGACGAAGGCGTCCAACGCCCGCTGGATCAGGCTGGAGCTGGTAAAGCTGTCGACGTGCTTCAACCGGGCGAGGCGTTGATAGTGTTCGGCGTCCGCCACCAGATAGCCGATGCGCATGCTGGGCAGCAGCATTTTGGAGAAGGTGCCGACGTAGATCACCGCGCCGGGTTGGGACAGCGAGCGCAGCGCGGGCAGATGCTTGCCCCGGTAGCGCAAATCGCCGACAAAGTCGTCTTCGAGGATCACCACGCCCGCCTGCTGGGCGATCGCCAGCAGGCGCCGGCGGCGGGCTTCGCTCAGGCAACGGCCGGTTGGGTTGTGGAAGTTGGGGATGGTGTAGATCAACCTGGGCCGATGTTGTTCCAACAGGGCCGGCAGCAGCTCGACCTGCATGCCGTGCCGATCGCTGGGAATGGTGACGATATTGATGCGGTGCAGGCGCAGTAACCCCAATGCTTCGGCGTAGGTCGGCTCTTCGACGATCACCGTGTCGCCCGGCGCCAGCAGGCTTTGCACGATCAGGCTGATGGCGTGCTGCGAGCCGTTGGTGATCAGCACCTGTTCCGCATGGGTGGGGATGCCTTGCGCACTGAGGATCCGCCCCAGCGTATCGCGCAGCGGGTAGTAACCGCAGTATTCGCCGTAGCTGAACGCTTCTTCCGCGTGGCGGCTGAGCACCGACAGCAGGATTTTGCGAAATTCTTCCAGCGGAAAAACCTTCGGGCTGCCGACGCCGGCGGCGAAATTGATGATATGGCCCGGCAGCGGTACGTCGGCATGGCCATCCAGGCGTGAGGTGAGGGTGGTGAAACTGTCCGGCGGAAAGGGGGCGTCCGCCGCCGGCCGGGCGGGCCGCGGCTGCGCCAGCGGGTGCTGAACATAGGCTCCGCTGCCGCGCCGCTGGCGTAAAAAGCCCTTGGCCGCCAGCTCGGCGTAGGCGTTGTCCACCGTCAGCCGGCTGACCGCCAGTTCGGCCGCCAGCGTGCGCGTCGAGGGCAGTTTGTCGCCGTCGACGAATACGCCGGTGAGGATGGCGCGGCGCAGCGCCTCTTCAATTTGCAGATACAGCGGAACGTCCTGGCGGCGGTCTAACGGGATATGCATGTGAAATTGGCCCGGTCGTGGTGATAAATTTTACTATACCCCAAGCCTGGCGGGCTTAAAACGGAGAAAAGTGGCCTGCATAACATTGGGGTAAAGTGGCTATGGCGGTAAAAAAACGCCGCGCTAGAATCTGCCCCTGAGCGTTTTCCCGTAGTTTTTGAGGATGTCATGTCATTACCGTCAGGTGTTTCCGCCCGGCCGGCGTTTCCCGGCGCGCGTATTTTCCAGGGCAGCAGCCAGGGCTATGCGATCGCCATTATCAGCGCCATGCTGTTGGCCTTTACCGCCATCATTATCCGCGCGCTGACCGAGTACTATCATCTGCCGACTTTCGTACTGGCTTTCTGGCGCGCGGCGCTGGTAGCGCTGGTGCTGTTGCCGCTGCTGTTGCTGGTGAAACCGCAGTGGGCGCGCCTGCGGCGTGAGCAGGTGGCGTTTTATGCGATTTACGGCCTGTTGCTGGCGCTGTTCAACAGCCTGTGGACGCTGTCGGTGGCATTGAACGGCGCGTCGGTGGCGACCATTCTGACCTATTGCTCGGTAGGCTTTACGGTGTTTCTCGGCTGGGTGATGTACAGCGAGCGCCTGACGCTGCGCCAGCTGTTGGTGATCGTCATCAGCCTGGGCGGCTGCTTCCTGGTCAGCAACGGCGACAGCATGGGCCACAGCCGTTTTGATCTGCTGGGGCTGCTGGTGGGCATGCTGTCCGGCATCGGCTATACGCTGTATACCCTGGGCGGGCGCGTCGCCAGCGAACGCGGCTACCCGGTATGGAACACCATTTTGTACGTCTTTGGCTTTTCTGCGCTGTATCAGCTGCTGTTCAATGCGGCGCTGACGGCGTATCCGCTGGCGGCGTTTCAGGGTATGGCGGGCGATCTGTGGTTCCTGTCGCACAGCGCGCAGGGCGTACAGTGGGGCGGTTGGCTGCTGCTGTTGACGCTGGCCGCCGGGCCGACGCTGCTCGGCTTTGGCCTCTACAATATCAGCCTGAAAACCCTGCCGTTGGCGGTGGCCAACCTGATCCTGTCGCTGGAGCTGGTGTTCACCGCGGCGATCGCCTATCTGCTGCTGGGGGAGAGCATGAATCAGCTGCAGCTGTTGGGCAGCGCGCTGGTGATGGGTGGGGTGTTGTTGCTGAAGAGCAAGACGGCACAGGCCTGATTTGTTACCATCGGGCCCTGAAGGAGAAACAACAATGATCGATAACCCAAGGTTGAAACGGGCGCTCATCGCTTAATCGGGCCGTGTTTGGTGAACGAAAACACGGCCACAGACATTCAGTTCCGTGGCTCTTATTCCTGAAACAAGAGAAAGCGCCATGTCAGAAAAACACTGGTCCAAAACCGAGCTGCTGCACCAGACGGTGACCAACCCCAACATTATCGTCAAGGGTACCCACAGCTATTACAGCCACTGCTGGGATAGCGGCTTTGAACGTTCGGTGGTGCGCTATCTGCACGGCGATGCGGTCAGCCGGCAATGGCAGCCGCTGGGGCCGATAGACCGACTGCTGATCGGCGATTACGTCTGCATCGCGGCCGAAGCGGTGATCCTGATGGGCGGCAATCATACCCATCGCATCGACTGGCTGAGCCTGTATCCGTTTATGGCCAGTATTCAGCAGGCTTACCAGCCCAAAGGGGATACCCGGTTGGGCGACGGCTGCTGGATCGGCATGCGGGCCATGCTGATGCCGGGCGTCAGCGTTGGCGAGGGGGCGATCGTCGCCGCCGGCAGCGTGGTGACCGGCGATGTCGAGCCTTATGCCATCGTCGGCGGTAATCCGGCGCGCTTTATCCGTTGGCGATTTGCGCCGGAAACCATCGCGCGTTTGCTGGCCCTGCAGGTTTATGAACTATCTGAGGCAGCGTTTGCGCAGATCCAGCCGGCGCTGGCCGATGATGATATCGATGCGTTAGAGGGGTTGATGGCGGCCATGCGCCGTTAAAAAGAACGGGCGGGGTATCATCCCGCCCGTTTTGCTATTCGGCCTTGGCCGTTTCCGCCAGCCGGCGGCGCTTGCGTACCCCGCGCAGCAACAGCGGCAGCACCAAAACCGCCACCGCCAGCACCAGCAGCGTTTGCGCGATGCCGCTGCTCCACAGAATGCCGAACTCGCCGTTGCTGATCGATAGCGCGCGGCGCAGGTTCTGCTCCAGCATTTCACCCAGCACGAAGCCCAGAATAAGCGGCGACATCGGGAAATGCATTTTCCGCAAAATGTAGCCGAACACCCCTAGTCCCACCATCAACAGCAGATCAAAGGTGGTGCTGTGCACCGCATAGACGCCAACCGCCGAGACGGCGGCGATCGCCGGCACCAGGAACCACAGCGGAATGGTCAGCATGCGGGTGAACAGGCCAACCAGCGGCAGGTTCATGATCAGCAAGATGACGTTGGCGATCAGCAATGCGGCGATCAGCCCCCAGACGATATCCGGCTGTTCGGTGAACATCGCCGGGCCGGGGGTAATGTTGTACAGCGTCAACGCGCCCATCATCACCGCGGTAGTGCCGGAACCCGGCACGCCCAGCGTCAGCATCGGAATAAACGAGCCGCAGGCCGAGGCGTTGTTGGCCGCTTCCGGCGCCGCTACGCCGCGGATATCGCCCTTGCCGAAGCTGTCGCTGTTGCCGCTGATTTTTTTCTCGGTCATGTAGGTCAACGCGCTGGCGATGGTGGCGCCGGCGCCCGGCAGGATGCCGACGAAGAAGCCGATCACCGACGAGCGCAGGGTCGGGCCCACGCACTCGGAGGCCTCTTTGCGGTTGAACAGCAGGCGGCCGGTCTTGCGCACCAGCTTTTGCCCGGCGCTGGTGCTTTCCAGCATCAGCAGGATTTCACTGACCGAGAACAGACCGATCACCACCACGATAAACTGCACGCCGTCGGAGAGGTGCACGCTGTCGAAGGTGAAACGGTACACGCCGGTGTTGGCGTCCACGCCCACCGTCGCCAGCCCCAGGCCGATCAGGGCAGCCAGCAGCGACTTCAGCGGGTTCTGGCTCATCATGCTGCCGAGACAGGCGATGGCGAACACCATCAGGGCAAAGTACTCCGCCGGGCCGAAGGCCAGCGACCAGCGCGCCAGCAGCGGGGCGAACAGGATGATGCCGCCGATGGCGATCATTGAGCCGACGAAAGAGCTGACCGCCGAAATCGACAGCGCCACGCCGGCGCGCCCTTGCTGCGCCATCGGGTAGCCGTCCAGCGCGGTCATGATCGCCGCCGCGTCGCCCGGCACGTTGAGCAGGATCGAGGAAATGCGCCCGCCGTATTCGCAGCCGATATACACCGTCGCCAGCAGGATCAGCGCAGACTCGGCCGGCAGCTTGAGGGCGAACGCCAGCGGCAGCAGGATCGCCACGCCGTTGATCGGCCCCAGGCCCGGCAGCAGCCCGACGATGGTGCCGACGAAGCAGCCGATCAGGGCGATAATCAGGTTCTGCGGCACCAGCGCCACCTCGAACCCTTGGGTCAAATACATCCAGGTTTCCATCATCGTCCCCGTTAGCTCAGCCAAACGCCGAGCGGCAGTGTGACATCAAGTAATTGGTCAAAGGCGTAATACAGCGCAACGCCCATGATGACGCCGGATATCGCCGCCGCCGGCAGGCTGGCCTGAAACAGCAGGCCGATGCTGAAGGTCAGCAGCGCGGTCGCCAGCGGGAAGCCCAGCCATTCAAAGCCCCAGGCGTACAGCACCAGCGTGATAACCAGCACCAGCAGCCGCTGCATCACCTTATTGTGCGGCCACTCCACCGTCTGCGGCCTGTTCAGCAACAGCAACGCCGCACACAGCGCCATCAGGCCGAGGATCGCCAGCGGGAAAGGGCGCGGCCCCAGCGGCTCATAGCTGTACTCGCTCTGGATGCCCCAACCGATGAACAGGCCACCGATGCACAGCAGCAGCCAGAAGCCGGCAAAAATACGATCGCTCATGCTTTTCCCCTCGTGTTACTTGGCCAGGCCGAAGACCTTCGCCTGCTCGCGGTATTGGTTGACCTGGTTTTTGACGTAGGCGTCCAGCTCTTTGCCGGTCATGTTGAATTCAAACAGGCCGCGCAGATCGCGCTGTTTTTTGAACTCTTCGGTGGTCATCATTTTCTGGAAGGTGTCGACCCACCATTGGTACTCCTCGTCGCTGACCTTCGGGCCGACGTAGAAGCCGCGGATAATCGGCCATACCAGGTTGTAGCCCTGCTCCCTGGCGGTGGGCACCTCGGCCAACTGGCCCGGCAGGCGCTGCTCGGAATAGACCGCCAGCACGCGGATTTTATCGCCCTGCAGATAGGGCACCATTTCGCTCAGATCGCCGGAGACCGCCTGAATATGGTTGCCCAGCAGCGCGGTAACCGGCTCGCCGCCGCCTTCAAACGCCACGTAGCGCATCTTGTGCGGGTCAACGCCGACCTCGCGCGCCAGCAGAGCGGTTTTCATCCAGTCCTGGCTGCCGATAGACGCGCCGGCGCCGAACACCACGCTGTTGGGATCCTTTTTAAAGGCTTCCATCAGGTCTTTCAGCGTCTGGTACGGCGAGTCGGCGCGTACCGCGATCATGCCGTAGTCGGTGCCGACGGCCGCCAGCCATTTGACGTCATCCACGCTGTAGCGGCCGAACTTGCCCTGTGAAAGGTTGAGCAGCGAACCGCCGGAAAAGGCCACCACGGTGCCGAACTCCGCCGGCCGCTGCGCGACGATGGCGTTATACGCCACCGCGCCAACGCCGCCGGGCATATAGGTGACGCGCATCGGTTTGTCGATAGCCTTGGTTTCCTGCAGCGAAACCTGGATCAGCTTGCAGGTGAGATCGAAGCCGCCGCCGGGCTTGGCGGGGGCGATGCATTCGGTGCGTTTGGGCGCTTCCAGGGCAAAGGCCTGACCGGCAGCCAGCAGCAGCGCGGTCGCGGTCAGAGTACGGGTAATTATTTTTTTCATTGTCTTCCCCTCGGTATTGTCTGGTTATCGATCCCGCCGGGTGCGGTTGCTGGATTGTTAAATCAATAACCTTTCATTTAGCTTTCAGCCGTCGGGAAAGTTTGCAGGATGTGATATGCGTCGCCTGTCCGGGGGAAAACGCGGCAGACTGGCGCAGATTGCGCAGCGCTAGCATATATGCCGGTGCAAGAACAGGCCTTAAATCTCAATTAAAACCTGTGTAATATCAGCTTTATCTCATTCTTTTTGGGGTAAAATAACAAAAATTAAAATGATTTCGGACGCATTGCTATGTTTTTATTAGGGAAGTTATTCGGTGGCAGGAATAGCGAAAAAGTAAGGGCCATAAAAATGTTACCGGAGGCCTATGCTGAAATGGCCGGCGGCTCAGGCCGCTGCCGGCTGAAGCATCTCCGCCCGGAGATCGGTTTTTTTGAACTGCACTTCACCAGCGACAGCGGTGAGAAACACATTTGCCAAATGACCGCCTGCGTCACCGGCCTGGACGTGGTGTTTGCCGCGAATAACCGCTCGGTGCTGATTTCACCGCCGTTCAGCCCCGCTAAACTGCGACCGGTGTTTGATATCGCGTTGGTGGGCTGCGCAATGACGCATAGCTAAAACAGCGGCCGGGCTGGCGCTGCATAATTATGTGACAGCTCTCAAAACTGGCGCTGAACCACTCTTCTATCCATTTATTTTCCATGCCATTCTTCTGTTATCGAACTGTTAACGGGCGCCATGTCGGCGCCTGCTTATGCAGCGGAATCAATGGAATGGAAAAATGCGTCTGTTATTGGTTGAGGATCACCCCGAGTTATCCCATTGGTTGCAGAAGGCGCTGACCGGCGCCGGCTTTGCCGTGGACGTCGCCCCGGACGGGCTGGCGGCCGATCATCTGCTGCTGAATGAATGCTATGGCCTGGTGGTGTTGGACGTGGCGCTGCCGCGCCTGAACGGTCTGGATCTGCTGGCGCGCTTGCGCAAGCGCGGGCAAGACCTGCCGGTGCTGCTGCTGACGGCGCGCACCGACGTCGCCGATCGGGTGAAAGGGTTGAACCTCGGGGCCGACGATTATCTCACCAAGCCGTTCGAGCTGGATGAACTGGAGGCGCGCATTCGCGCGTTGCTGCGCCGCAGCGCCGGCGTTGCCCAACTGACGCTGCAGTATGGTGCGCTGACCTACCATGACGAAGGCTATTTCTTGCTGGAGGGAAAACCCTTGGCTCTGACGCCGCGGGAGTTGGCGGTGTTGACGGCGCTGATGCATCGGCGCGGCCGGCCGGTGGCCAAACAGCAGCTGTTCGAGCAGGTGTTTACCCTGTCCGATGAAGCCAACCCGGAAAGCATTGAACTCTACGTTCACCGGCTGCGGAAAAAGCTGCAGGGCGGCGATGTGGCGATCGTGACGCTGCGCGGGCTGGGTTACAGTCTGGAATTGTGCAATGCGGTGGTTTAACGCGCCGCGTTCGCTGTTCTATCAGTTGCTGCTGTTCTTTGGCCTGCCGCTGTTGGTGCTGGGCGGCATTTCGATTTACACCCATTATTTCAGCGCGATGAGCGCCGCGACGCTGGCCTATGACCGCACGTTGTTGGCGTCGGCGCGCACCGTGGCGGAGCGCTTGGTGGTGCGCGAAGGCCGCCTGGCGGTGGACGTGCCTTATGTGGTGCTCGACAGCTTCGAACGCAATATGAATGACCAGCTGTATTACGAAGTGATTTCCCCACAGGGCAAAAGCATTTCGGGCTATGACGATCTGCCGCCGCTGCCGCCACATATCCCGCGCTCCAGCCTCTATCCGGCGCTGGTGCATTTCTATGACGCGGAATATCTGGGCCGGCCGATACGCGTGGCGGCACTGTATCAGCCGGTCAACGAGTCCGGGGTTAACGGTATGGCGACCATTCTGGTGGCGGAAACGCTGGAGTCGCGCCGCTATCTGGCGCGCCAGATGATGATTGCGGCGTTGCTGAGCCAGGGAACGGTGGTGATGTTAACCCTGATCCTGGCGTTTGCCTTGCTCAAACGGGTATTGAAGCCGATGCGCAAGCTGTCCGGCATTATGCTGCGGCGCGATCCGGGCGAACTGACGCCGTTGCCTAGGGTGCTGCCCTGGTCGGAGATGCAGCCGCTGCTGTTGGCGTTTAACCGTTACATCGAGCGGCTGCGGGTAATGGTGGCGCGCCAGGAGCGCTTCAGCGCCGACGCCTCACACCAGTTGCGCACGCCGCTGGCGGTGTTGAAAACCCAGGTCGGCGTCGCGCTGGCCAGCGACAGGCCGCAGCAGTGGCGAGAAAGCCTGCTGGCGATGAGCGCCACGCTGGATCATACCGTGGCGTTAACCGATCGCCTGCTTTATCTCTCACGCCTCAAAGCGCATGAGCGCCATGCCGATCGCAAGCTTGAACCGGTCAATTTGGCGCAGGTGCTGCGCGACGCCTGTTTCTCGCGCCTGCCGCAGGCGCGCAGCAAGCGGATCGATTTAGGCTATGAGGGCGAGGCGGTATGTCGGGTGGGCGGGGAAGCCCTGTTGCTGACTGAGCTGTGCGCCAACCTGTTGGATAATGCGCTCAAATATACACCGCATAATGGCGTGGTCACCGCGCGTTTGACGCTGAATAAATCGGCGGGGGAAGGGGTGCTGGAGATCGAAGACAGCGGCCCGGGCATCGCCTTGCAAGACAAGGCCCAGGCGCTGCAGCCGTTCCACCGGTTGGACAACGTGGGTGACCAACCGGGCGCCGGGCTGGGGCTGGCGCTGGTGAAAGACATTACCGCTTATCACGGCACCCGCCCGGAGCTGCTGAGTTCGGCCGAACTGGGCGGTTTACTGGTGCGGGTGCGTTTCCCGCTTTTGCCCTAGTCTTTGCAAGACTCCACGTCGGCGACCGGCATTTTTGCCCGGCGGCTCAGCGGCGTGCGCAAGCGCTGGGACAAGATCACCCCGAGCAGGGTGACGCCGCCGCCGATCAGGTGGTAGCTGTGCAGCTGCTCATGCAGGAACAGCACGGCAATGGCGGCGGTGAATACCGGCGCCAGGTTCATAAAGATCGAGGCGGTGTTGGCGCCCAGACGCATCACGCCCAGGATCCACAGGAACGGCGCGATGATCGAGGCCGGAATGCCGGCGAACAGCACCAGCGGGATATTCTGCGCATTCAGCCCGACGTCTTTCGCCATCAGGAAATTAGGCAGCAACAGCACCACGCCAAACAAGATTTGCACGTACAGCGACTGCCAGTTCGGCAGGGCGATGGCCCAGCGCTTGGTCAGCACGCCATACAGCGCGTAAGAGGCGGTGGCGGCCAACATCATCAGCTCCCCCTTGCCGATGCCGTGCTGCAGCAGCTCGCCGGGCTGCCCGGCGCTCACCAGCCAGATCAATCCGCCGAATGACAACAGGCTGCCGATGGCCACGCCGACGGTCGGCGCGATGCGCAGCAGCACGATGCTGATCAGAATGGTCAGCAGCGGGATCAGCGACACGATGATGCCCATAAACAGCGCGCTGACGCTGTGCGCCGCATAGTAAGCCAGGCTCTGGTAGAGCACCATGCCCAGCAGCCCCAGCACCATCAGCTTCCACCAGTTGGCGCGCACCAGCGGCCAGTTGCGGCGAACGCCCGGCAACACGAACGGCGTCAGGGCGATAAGCGCCAGTAGCCAGCGATAGAAGGAGATGGCCGCCGGATCGATGGCGGTGGCGGAGAGCTTACTGACGACGGCGTTGACTGACCAGATCAGTACCGCCAACAACGGAAATAACATATTCATGATAATCATTCTCAATAGCCTGTAACATGCTGGCTAGTCTACGCCTGTCCGATTTATTATATATAGCGATATCCAGACAACATTTACCCTAAACAAGACAAATAACGGGGCGAAACCATGCCAGAAATCCGACATTTCCCCGAGGCGCTGATCCCGGCGCCGCGCCCGGTGCAGTTCCGCTGCGAGGAGTTTAACGCCCGCACCGAGTTCCAGCCGCACAGCCACCGCTGGGGCCAGCTGATGTGGGTCAAGGCCGGAGTGATGGTGCTGCGCATCGGCGACCAGCGGTTTCTGGCGCCGCCGGAGTTCGTGCTGTGGGCGCCGGCGGGCATCGAGCACTCCTGCTACAACCAGCGGCTGGCGCAGTGCCGCATGGTGGACATCGCGCCGTCGCTGTGCGCGGGCATGCCGGCCGATCCTTGCCTGGTTAGCGTGACGCCGATTTTCCGCGCCATCGCCGAAGATTTCTATGCGCGCAAACAATATATCCCGCAAAGCAAACAGGATCTGCGCCTGTGCCGCGTGCTGATCGATCAACTGCTGCAGTCTCCCATTCAGCAGGCCTATCTGCCGTCGTCCGAGGACAAGTTCCTGGCGCCGGTGCTGGAGGCGCTGGAGCACTGTCCTTCGGACAACACCCCGCTCGCGGTCTGGGCCAGCCGGGTGTACACCACCGAACGCACGCTGTCGCGCCGCTGCCGGCAGGAGCTGGGCATGTCGTTCAGCGAATGGCGCCAGCGGCTGCGCTTCCTGCACGCCGTTTCGCTGCTGGAACAGGGAAAAACCGTGCAGGAGGTAGCGTTGGAGGTGGGTTACAGCTCCGCCTCGGCGTTTATCGTCATGTTTCAGCAGATCGCCGGCAGCACCCCGGAGCGCTTTCGCCGTGCCTGATTCAGTGGCACACTATTTCGCAGATATCCCTTCATATTGCCGCCTTGATGCCGCGCCAATGATTGGGAACAAATAGCCGTAAATCGTCGGAGCAACAAGTGAAAATTCTGGTTGATGAAAATATGCCCTATGCGGCCGAGCTGTTCAGCCGCCTGGGCGAGGTGCGGGCGGTGCCCGGTCGCCCGATCCCGCGCGATGCGCTGGCGGATGCCGACGCGCTGATGGTGCGTTCGGTCACCAAGGTGAATGCGGAGCTGTTGGCCGGCACCGGCGTCGGCTTTGTCGGCACCGCCACCGCCGGCACCGACCACGTCGATGACGCCTGGCTGCGGCAGCAGGGCATCGGTTTTTCCGCCGCGCCGGGCTGCAACGCCATTGCGGTAGTCGAGTACGTGTTCTCCGCCCTGATGTTGCTGGCGGAGCGCGACGGTTTCCAGCTGCGCGACAAAACGGTCGGCATCATCGGCGTGGGCAACGTGGGCTCGCGGCTGGATGCGCGCTTGAAAGCGCTGGGTGTGCGCACCCTGTTGTGCGATCCGCCACGTGCCGAACGCGGCGACGCCGGTGAGTTCTGGCCGCTGGAGAAGCTGGTGGCGGAAGCCGACGTGCTGACCTTCCATACGCCGCTGAATAAGTCGGGGCCTTACAACTCACTGCACCTGGCCGACGCCGAACTGCTGGCGGCGCTGCCGGACAACCGTATTCTGATCAACGCCTGCCGCGGCCCGGTGGTCGACAACGCGGCGCTGCTGCAGGCGTTGGAAAAGGGCAAGAAGCTGAGCACGGTGCTGGACGTCTGGGAACCGGAACCCGACCTTTCCCTGCCGCTGCTGGCGCGGGTGGATATCGGCACCGCGCACATCGCCGGCTATACGCTGGAGGGCAAGGCGCGCGGCACCACCCAGGTGTTCGAAGCCTTTAGCCGCCACCTGGGGCAGCCGCAGCACATCGCGCTGGCCTCGCTGCTGCCGGTGCCCGAATTCAGCCAGATCCGGCTCAACGGGCCGCTGGATGAAGGCAAATTAAAACGATTGATGCACTTGGTGTATGATGTGCGCCGCGATGATGCGCCGCTGCGCAAAGTCGCCGGGCAGGCGGGTGAGTTTGACCGCCTGCGCAAGCATTATCAGGAACGCCGCGAATGGTCTTCGCTGCGCGTTCAGTGCGATGACAGCGCCAGCGCCGATCTGCTGCTCAAGCTGGGCTTCGGCGTGCAGTAAAGGGCGAGCGCGTCAACCGTAAGGTTGCCTTAAGCAATCGCCGCTATAGTCAGCGGCAAAGAATTTTCGGGCGGTGGCGGCACTGCCCGTCTGCTTTTACATGAAATACTCTGGAGAAAACCCAATGTCTGACGGCTGGAATATCGCTCTGCTTGGCGCCACTGGCGCGGTAGGTGAAGCGTTGCTGGAATTGTTGCAGGAACGCCAGTTCCCGGTGGGTGAGCTCTATCCTCTGGCCAGCGAACGCAGCGCCGGCGCAACTCTGCGCTTTAACGGCAAATCGGTCCTGGTACAAAACGCCGAAGAGTTCGACTGGTCGCAGGCGCAGCTGGCGTTCTTCGTGGCCGGTACCGAAGCGTCGGCCCGCTATGCGGAAGAAGCCGGCAATATGGGCTGCCTGGTGATCGACACCAGCGGCCTGTTCGCCATGGAGCCGGATGTGCCGCTGGTGGTGCCGGGGGTTAACCCGCAGGTGCTGGCGGATTACCGCAACCGCAATATCGTCGCCACCGCCGACAGCATGGTGAGCCAACTGCTGACGGCGATCAAACCCTTGACCGAACAGGCGGGCCTCTCGCGGCTGCACGTCACCACGCTGATGTCGGCTTCGTCGCGCGGCAAGGTAGCGGTGGACGATCTGGCCGGCCAGAGCGCGCGCTTGCTCAACGGCATTCCGGCCGAGCCGGGCGTGTTCGGCAAGCAGTTGGCGTTTAACCTGTTGCCGCTGCTGGCGGACGAACAGGGTAGCGTGCGGGAAGAACGCCTGATCGTCGATCAGGTGCGCAAGGTGCTGCAGGACGAAGGGCTGCCGATTTCGGTGAGCTGCATTCAGTCGCCGGTATTTTACGGCCATGCGCAGGTGGTGCATCTGGAAGCGCTGCGCCCGATTTCCGCGGAGGAAGCGCGCGGTGAGCTGGAGCAGATCGCCGACATTCAGCTGAGCGAGGAAGACGATTACCCGACTCAGGTGACCGAGGCCTCCGGCAGCGATGCGCTGAGCGTCGGCTGCCTGCGCAACGACTACGGCATCCCTGAGCTGCTGCAGTTCTGGTCGGTGGCGGACAACGTGCGCTTCGGCGGCGCGTTGATGGCCATTGAAACCGCAGAGCGCCTGGTGCAGGAGCAGATGTACTGATGTCCGAGGTTGCTTTGCCCGCCCAGCCGCTCCTGAAGGTCGCGCTGGGTATCGAATACGACGGCAGCCGTTATTACGGCTGGCAGCGGCAGCAAGAAGTGGCCAGCGTGCAGGCCTGCCTGGAGCAGGCGTTGAGCAAGGTGGCGGATGCGCCGATCAACGTGCTGTGCGCCGGGCGCACCGACGCCGGGGTGCACGCCACCGGGCAGGTGGTGCATTTCGAAACCACGGCGCGCCGCAAGGATGCCGCCTGGACCATGGGCGTGAACACGCATCTGCCGCCGGATATCGCCGTGCGCTGGGTCAGCGCGGTGGCCGATGATTTTCATGCGCGTTTCAGCGCCACCGCGCGCCGCTATCGCTATATTATCTACAACCATCGCTACCGGCCGGCGGTGTTGCAGCAGGGGGTGACCCATTATTATCACCCGCTGGACGCCGAACGGATGCAACGGGCGGCGCAGGCGTTGCTGGGCGAGAACGACTTCACGTCGTTCCGCGCGGTGCAATGCCAGTCGCGTACGCCGTGGCGTAACGTAAAACACGTTAAGGTTACGCGCCACGGTGAATATATTGTGGTAGATATCAAGGCGAATGCCTTTGTACATCATATGGTTCGCAACATCGTCGGCAGCCTGATGGAAATCGGCTGCGGCAACCAGGGCGAAAACTGGATGGCCGAACTTCTGGCGCTGAAAGATCGCAATCTGGCGGCGGCGACGGCGCGGGCCGAGGGGCTGTACCTGGTGTCCGTCGATTACCCCGAACACTTTGGCATTCCGCGGCCGCCGATGGGGCCGCTGTTTTTACCCGACGATTGAACGCCGGCGCGCCTGAACGCGTTGTTCCCTTGTGCTTCTGCCGGGTGAGTGAGACACCCGGTATTAAAGAGAGAACCTATGGACATCATCAAGTTTATTATTGATTTTATTCTGCATATTGATGTGCACCTGGCCGAGCTGGTCGCACAATACGGCATGTGGGTCTACGCTATTTTGTTCCTGATCCTGTTTTGCGAAACCGGGTTGGTGGTGACGCCGTTCCTGCCGGGGGACTCGCTGCTGTTTGTCGCCGGTGCGCTGGCGGCGCTGCCGACCAACGATCTGAACGTGCACGCCATGGTGGCGCTGATGGCGGTGGCGGCGATTATCGGCGATGCGGTCAACTACACCATCGGCCGGCTGTTCGGCGAGAAATTGTTCAGCAACCCGAACTCCAAAATTTTCCGCCGCAGCTACCTCGACAAGACGCATCAGTTTTACGAGAAGCACGGTGGAAAAACGATTATTCTGGCGCGATTCGTGCCGATCGTGCGTACCTTTGCGCCATTCGTCGCCGGTATGGGGCACATGTCCTATCGCCATTTCGCCGCCTATAACGTGATTGGCGCACTGGTTTGGGTGCTGCTGTTCACTTATGCTGGCTACCTGTTCGGCGATCTGCCGATTGTGCAGGAAAACCTGAAACTGTTGATCGTTGCTATCATCATTGTTTCGATTCTGCCGGGCATCATTGAAATTTGGCGCCACAAGCGCGCGGCTGCCCGCCAGCAAAAACAGTAAAAACATCGCCTAACCTATCGGTTCGACCAGTTTTTTATCCACAGTGTCGGGCCGATATGGTTTAATGAGCGACATTTATGGTCTGTTCCTGCGAACAACCCTGAAGCCAGTGCCTCGGTCGCGCGCCTGCCGCGCTTTGCTCGGGCACTTTTTCATTGGGTTTGTTTACGGGGGGATTGTTAAAGCATGAACAGCAGACTGGCGTCTGCCAGGTTCAAACAGAAAGGTCATCGATGAGCTGGATTGAACGAATTCTTAACAAGAGCAATATTACACAAACCCGTAAGGCGAGCATTCCTGAAGGGGTCTGGACCAAATGCGACAGCTGCGGCCAGGTTCTCTATCGCGCCGAGCTGGAGCGTAATCTGGAAGTGTGTCCTAAATGCGACCACCACATGCGCATGTCTGCGCGTATGCGTTTGCATACCCTGCTGGACGAAGGCAGCGAAGTGGAGCTGGGCAGCGAACTGGAGCCGAAAGACGTTCTGAAGTTCAAGGATTCCAAAAAGTATAAAGATCGCCTGGTCGCCGCCCAAAAAGCGACCGGCGAGAAAGACGCGCTGGTGGTGATGAAAGGCACGCTGTACGGCATGCCTGTCGTGGCCGCCGCGTTCGAATTCGCCTTTATCGGCGGCTCCATGTCGTCGGTGGTTGGCGCGCGCTTCGTGCGTGCGGTCGAGCAGGCGCTGGAAGACAACTGCCCGTTGGTCTGCTTCTCCGCCAGCGGCGGCGCGCGCATGCAGGAGGCGCTGATGTCGCTGATGCAAATGGCGAAAACCAGCGCGGCGTTGGCCAAGATGCAGGAGCGCGGCCTGCCGTACATCTCCGTGCTGACCGACCCGACCATGGGCGGCGTTTCCGCCAGTCTGGCGATGCTGGGCGACATCAACATCGCCGAGCCTAAGGCGCTGATCGGCTTTGCCGGCCCGCGCGTTATCGAGCAGACGGTGCGTGAAAAACTGCCGCCGGGCTTCCAGCGCAGCGAATTCCTGATCGAAAAAGGCGCGATCGACATGATCGTGCGCCGCCCGGAAATGCGCCGCACCCTGGCCAGCATCCTTTCCAAGCTGACTAACCAGCCGCAGCCGCACTTTGATGAGGAAGCGCCGGTTATCGCCCAGGAAAATCAGGCCGACGCCTGAGGCGCAGGCTGAAGACCCCGCACGGGCGCAGGCCGGTGCGGGGCTCAATTGTCATTTTGTGGCTAAATGGCGGTTGGGATATGCCCTAAATAATTGGAGTTGCAGCCAACGCGGAGGCAACTTCAAGTATGACGGGTATAATGGAGAGCATCGCCTTTACCGCGGTGAGGGTGGTGCCCTGATGGATTAATGAACCCAAGTTCAGCGATGGGACTCATGCAAAACCACCAAATTCCCCAAGCCACGTCACCTTTGAGCGCGTGGCTTTACTATCTGGAACGTCTGCACAGCCAGGCGATCGAACTCGGCCTGGAACGCGTGCAGCGCGTTGCGGCGCACCTTGATTTGCTGACCCCAGCACCGACGGTGTTTACCGTTGCCGGCACCAACGGCAAGGGCACCACCTGCCGCACCCTCGAAGCCATTTTGCTGGCCGCCGGCCTGCGCGTCGGCGTTTACAGCTCACCGCATCTGGTGCGCTACACCGAGCGGGTGCGCATTCAGGGCGAAGAGCTGAGCGAGGCGGAACATAGCCGCTCCTTCGCCGCCATCGAAGCCGGGCGCGGCGACACCTCGCTGACCTACTTTGAATTCGGCACCCTGTCGGCGCTGCAGCTGTTCAAGCAGGCGCGGTTGGACGTGGTTATCCTGGAAGTGGGCCTTGGCGGGCGGCTGGACGCCACCAATATCGTCAATCCGAGCGTGGCGGTGATCACCAGCATCGCGCTGGATCACACCGACTGGCTGGGCAACGATCGCGAAAGCATCGGCCGGGAAAAGGCCGGTATCTTCCGTAACGACAAACCGGCGGTGGTGGGCGAACCGGATATGCCGGCGAGCATCCGCCAGGTCGCGGAGACGCTGGGTGCGCCGTTGTACCGCCGTGACGAAGCCTGGCGCTTCAGCGAGCAGGGCGACCGCTGGCAGTGGCAGGGCGGCGATACGCTGCTGACCGATCTGCCGACGCCGAACGTGCCGCTGGCCAATGCCGCGACTGCACTGGCGGCGCTGAACTATTCCCCGCTGGAAATCGATGAGCGGGCGATCTTCGTTGGGCTGCAGCAGGCGACGTTGCCCGGCCGTTTCCAGGTGGTGCGGCAAGAGCCGATGCTGATCCTCGACGTGGCGCATAACCCGCACGCCGCCGGCTATCTGGCCGGGCGCCTGGCGAAGCTGCCGCGCAACGGCGGCAAGGTGCGTGCGGTGGTGGGCATGCTGTCGGACAAAGACATCGCCGGCACGCTGGCTTGCCTGAGCGAGCAGGTGGATGAATGGTACTGCGCGCCGCTTGACGGGCCGCGCGGCGCCAGCGCTGAGCAGCTGGCGCAACATTTAACGGAACCGCGGCGCTTTGCCGATGTCGAAACTGCCTGGCGGCAGGCTATGCAGGATGCTGATAAACAGGATATTGTGATCGTCTGTGGATCGTTCCACACCGTTGCGCAGGTGATGGCGGCGTTAGACGAGATGCGGGGAGTATGAGTGGCAAGTAAATTTCAGAACCGACTGGTTGGAACCGTTATTCTGGTGGCGCTGGGGGTAATCATCCTGCCAGGGCTGCTGGACGGCAAAAAGAAGCACTACGAGGATGAATTCGCGGCCATACCATTGGTGCCGAAACCGGGCGACGTAGAGGAAAATGACGTGCTGCCGCCGGTAAACCAGCCGTTGCCGGCGCATCCGCCGGAAGGCGCGGGCGCGCTGGTTGAGCAGCAGGCGGCCAACGAAGCAGCGGCTCAACAGGCGGTTCGCCAGAACGCGCAGCAGCCCGCCCCTGTGGTGGTGCCGCCGGCGGTTACGCGGCCGCAGCCGGTGCCGCAGCCGAAGCCTAAACCGGTCGAAACCAAGCCGGCGGAAGTGAAGCCGGTGGAAGTGAAGCCGAAGCCGGTGCCGCAGCCGAAACCGGTAGAGGTGAAGCCGGTGGTGAAACCTGAGCCGAAGCCGGAACCCGCGCCGAAACCAGAACCCGCACCGGTGCAAAAACCGGCGGAAGAAAAAGCGCCGGCCGGGCAGGCTTACGTGGTGCAGCTTGGTGCGTTGAAAAACGCCGCCAAGGCCAGCGAGATCGTCGCTTCGTTGCGGCTTTCCGGTTATCGCGCCTTCACCGTGCCGTCAACGCCGGTTCAGGGGCAGATCACCCGCATTTACGTTGGGCCGGATGCGTCGAAGCAGAAACTGCAGTCTGCGCTGCCGTCGCTGAATTCCATCAGCGGGCTGAGCGGGCAAGTGAAGCCGTACGGCGCACGCTAAGACCTCAGGGGTGCAGCATGCTGTGCCCCTGAATCAAGGAGTATTGGCATAATCATTGAAAAAACTGCGCCTTTTACAGGCGAAATCACCTATGTAGGCGCGGCGAGAGGGATTTTTTTTATCGCCGCTTTTTATTTGTAACGTGGTAGGAAATCCCCTACGCAAACGTTTTCTTTTTCTGTTAGAATTCGCCGCGAATTGGATCACCCGATAGATTTCATGTCGCATCAAGGCGGCAACTGAACGAATCTCCGAGAGCTTGGTCAACCAAGTGACTGGGATGAGTGAAGGCAGCCAACGCAGATGCGGTTTGAAAGATGAAGGGGGCAGGGGCGATTCATTATTGGAATAGTTCATGGTCTGGATTGATTACGTCATTATAGCGGTGATTGGATTTTCGGCTTTGGTGAGCCTGATCCGAGGGTTTGTTCGCGAAGCATTGTCACTTGTGACATGGGGATGTGCGTTTTTTGTTGCCAGCCATTTCTACTCTTACCTTGCGGTCTACTTCACTCGTTTTGAAGATGAATTGGTGCGAAACGGTATCGCGATCGCGATTTTGTTTATCGCGACCCTGATCGTGGGAGCTATTGTTAACTATGTGATTAGCTCACTGGTAGAGAAAACCGGGTTATCAGGCACCGATCGGGTGCTGGGCATCTGTTTCGGCGCATTGCGCGGGGTGCTGATCGTTGCGGCGATCCTGTTCTTCCTGGATACCTTTACCGGCTTTTCGCAAAGCGCAGACTGGAAACAGTCGCAGCTCATTCCCCAGTTCAGTTACATCATCAGGTGGTTCTTTGACTACCTGCAGAGCACGTCGAGTTTCTTACCGACCCATTTACCGGGGCGGTAGCGCTGATGAGGAAAAGACAACATGTGCGGTATTGTCGGTATCGCCGGTTTTATGCCGGTAAACCAGTCGATTTATGATGCGTTGACGGTGCTTCAGCACCGTGGCCAGGATGCCGCAGGCATCGTCACCATTGACGCCCACAACGGGTTCCGTCTGCGTAAAGCGAACGGTCTGGTGAAAGATGTGTTCGAGGCACGCCATATGCAGCGCTTGCAGGGCAACATGGGTATCGGCCATGTGCGCTACCCAACGGCTGGCAGCTCCAGTGCTTCAGAGGCTCAACCTTTTTATGTCAACTCGCCGTTCGGCATTACGCTGGCCCATAACGGCAACCTGACCAACGCCCATGAGCTGCGCCAAAAGCTGTTTGAAAGCGGCCGCCGCCATATCAACACCACCTCCGATTCCGAGATCCTGCTGAACGTGCTGGCCAGCGAGCTGGACCGGTTCCAACATTATCCGCTGGAATCCGACAACATCTTCACTGCGGTTGCCGCGATGCATCAGCAGTTGCGCGGCGCCTACGCCTGCGTGGCGATGATCATCGGCCACGGCCTGCTGGCGTTCCGCGATCCGTACGGCATCCGCCCGTTGGTAATCGGCAAACGCACTCTGGAAGACGGCCGCAGCGAGTATATGGTGGCCTCCGAGAGCGTGGCGCTGGATACGCTGGGCTTTGAGTTCCTGCGCGACGTGGCGCCGGGCGAAGCGGTGTACATCACCGACAAGGGCCAGCTGTTTACCCGCCAGTGCGCGGAGAACCCGAAAACCAACCCGTGCCTGTTCGAATACGTCTATTTCGCCCGCCCGGACTCCTTTATGGACAAGATTTCGGTCTACAGCGCCCGGGTGCGCATGGGGCAGAAGCTGGGTGAGAAGATTGCCCGCGAATGGGAAGATCTGGACATCGACGTGGTGATCCCGATCCCTGAAACCTCCTGCGACATCGCGCTGGAGATCGCGCGTATCCTGGATAAGCCGTACCGCCAGGGCTTCGTGAAAAACCGCTACGTCGGCCGTACCTTCATCATGCCCGGCCAGCAGGCTCGCCGCCAGTCGGTGCGCCGCAAGCTGAACGCCAACCGCGCCGAATTCCGCGACAAGAACGTGCTGCTGGTGGATGACTCCATCGTGCGCGGCACCACTTCGGAGCAGATCGTCGAGATGGCGCGCGACGCCGGCGCCAAGAAGGTTTACCTCGCTTCCGCCGCGCCGGAGGTTCGCTTCCCTAACGTGTACGGCATCGACATGCCGAGCGCCAACGAGCTGATCGCTCACGGCCGCGAAGTGGATGAGATCCGCCAAATCATCGGCGCCGACGGCCTGATCTTCCAGGACCTGGACGATCTGATCGAAGCGGTGCGCGAAGAGAACCCGGATATCGTCCAGTTCGAATGCTCGGTATTCAACGGTATTTACGTCACCAAAGACGTCGACCAGAGCTATCTGGAATACCTGGAGTCGCTGCGCAACGACGACGCCAAGGCGCTGCGCGGGCAGACCGAAGCGGAAAATCTGGAAATGCATAACGAAGGCTAAGCGCCGGCGTTGTGCTGCCAAGGTGCACCGCGGCATGCGTCGCGGTGCATTATCCCTCCTGACTTGCTTATCCCTCGCCATTGCGGCAAAGTCTGCCTGATCCTATCTTTTTCGTGGCAGAGGCCAGCTTTATGAAACGACTCATCATCGGTATTTCCGGCGCCAGCGGCGCTATCTACGGCGTGCGCCTGTTGCAAGTGCTGCGCGGCGTCGCGGAGGTGGAAACCCATTTGGTGATGAGCAATGCGGCGCGGCAGACGCTGGCGCTGGAAACCTCGCTCAGCCTGCGCGACGTGCAGGCGCTGGCCGACGTGGTGCATGACGCGCGCGACATCGCCGCCGGCATCTCTTCCGGCTCGTTCAAAACGCTGGGCATGGTGATCCTGCCCTGTTCGATCAAAACATTGTCCGGCATCGTCAATAGCTACAGCGACGGTTTGCTGACCCGCGCCGCCGACGTGGTGTTGAAAGAACGCCGCCGGCTGGTGTTGTGCGTGCGGGAAACGCCGCTGCATCTTGGCCACCTGCGCCTGATGACCCAGGCGGTGGAAATGGGCGCGGTGATCATGCCGCCGGTGCCGGCGTTCTACCATCTGCCAAAAAGCGTGGATGACATTATCGATCAGACCGTCAACCGGGTTATCGATCAGTTCGACATTGAATTGCCGGTAGATTTGTTCACCCGCTGGCAAGGCCCGAGTTAACAGATTTATCCCCAAATTGGTACATTTGTGCAACACCGCACTGAATTAGGGCGAAGCATGCACCATAATGATCCCACTTCATCACGTTCACTGTTTCATGGCGCCGGGATTTCACGGTTGCCAGTGGCGCGGCCCTGACCGGCCGGTTTATTTTTGCGGTTAATCGTCCCAGGAAACAGTTTTGTGAAGGCCGGAGCCGTTCCCTCCGGCTGTCGCACTTAATGTGGCACGGTTACTGCAAATTGATTTGGTGGGGAAAGTAATGCCCGTAGTGGCATCAGAAAAATCAATTTGAGGGTAATTTATGAAAAAGCGGTTTTTGGCTCTTCCTTTAGTTCTGGCTCTGAGCGCAGCAAGCAGCGCATTCGCCGCCTTACCATCGACGCTGAAGATTGGCACCGATCCGACCTATGCACCTTTTGAATCCAAAAATGCCCAGGGCGAGCTGGTTGGGTTCGATATCGATTTGGCCAAAGAGCTGTGCAAACGCATAAATACCCAGTGCACCTTCGTAGAGAGCGACTTTGACGCGCTAATCCCTTCCCTGAAGGCGAAGAAAATTGACGCCATCATTTCTTCATTGTCCATTACCGAAAAACGCCAGCAGGAAATCGCCTTTACCGACAAACTCTATGCGGCCAATGCCCGCCTGATTGCGCCGAAAGGCTCCAAGCTGCTGCCGACCCTGGACGCGCTGAAAGGCAAGAGCGTTGGCGTGCTGCAGGGCACCACCCAGGAAGCTTACGCCAACGCCATGTGGCAGCCGAAGGGCGTCACGGTAGTGCCTTACCAGAACCAGGATCTGGTGTATGCCGATCTGGCCTCCGGCCGCATCGACGCCGCCTTCCAGGATGAGGTGGCGGGCAGCGACGGCTTCCTGAAACAGCCGCCGGGCAAAGACTATGCGTTCGCCGGCGAATCGGTGAAGGATGACAAATTCTTCGGCGTCGGCACCGGCATGGGCCTGCGCAAGACCGATACCGAGCTGAAGGCGGCGCTGGACAAAGCGTTTGCCGAGATGCGTAAAGACGGCACTTACGACAAATACGCGAAAAAATACTTCGACTTCGACGTCTACGGCGGCTGATGCCGCACCGTTCCATATTGTGACTGCGGGGCCGGCCAGCTGGCCCCGATGGTTCGGATCCTAGACCACAGGGTGAAGTAAATGCTGCAAGGCTATTCCCAACTGATATTCGAGGGCGCTTTAGTGACGCTGGAGCTGGCCCTCAGTTCCGTTTTGCTGGCGGTGGTGATTGGTTTGATCGGCGCCGGCGGCAAACTTTCGCATAACCCGCTGATCTCGACGATTTTTGGCGCTTACACCACGCTGATCCGCGGCGTGCCCGATTTGGTGCTGATGCTGCTGATTTTCTATGGCCTGCAGATTGCGCTGAACAACATCACCGAACTGCTCGGCTTCTCGCAAATCGATATCGATCCCCTCAGCGCCGGCATCATTACCCTCGGCTTTATCTATGGCGCCTACTTTACCGAAACCTTCCGCGGCGCTTATATGGCGGTGCCGAAGGGGCAGATTGAAGCTGCGACGGCCTACGGGTTTACCGGGGCGCAGATATTCCGCCGCATTCTGTTCCCGGCGATGATGCGCTTCGCGCTGCCGGGCATCGGCAACAACTGGCAGGTGATCCTGAAGGCGACGGCGCTGGTGTCGATCCTCGGTCTGAACGACGTGGTGAAAGCCACGCAGCTGGCCGGGAAGGGCACCTATCAGCCGTTCTTCTTCGCCATCGTGGCCGGTGTGGTTTATCTGATCTTCACCACCGTTTCCAACGGCGTGTTGCTGTGGCTTGAACGGCGTTACTCACTGGGCGTCAAGAGGGCCGAATTATGATCGACATTTTGCAACAGTACTGGCAATCGCTGCTGTGGAGCGACGGCTATCGCTTCACCGGCGTGGCGGTCACGCTGTGGCTGCTGATTGCGTCGGTGGTGATGGGCGGCCTGCTGGCGATCCCGATGGCGGTGGCGCGCGTCTCCTCCATCAAATGGGTGCGCTTCCCGGTGTGGCTGTACACCTACGTGTTTCGCGGCACGCCGCTGTATGTGCAGCTGTTGGTGTTCTACTCCGGCATGTACAGCCTGGAGATCGTGCGCGGCAGCGAGTTCCTCAATGCGTTTTTCCGCAGCGGGCTGAACTGCACCATTTTGGCGTTGACCCTCAATACCTGCGCCTATACCACCGAGATTTTCGCCGGGGCGATCCGCTCGGTACCGCACGGTGAGATCGAGGCGGCCAACGCCTACGGGTTTTCCCGCTTCAAGATGTATCGCTGCATTATTTTGCCTTCGGCACTGCGCACCGCGCTGCCGGCCTACAGCAACGAAGTGATCCTGATGCTGCACTCCACCGCGCTGGCGTTCACCGCCACCGTGCCGGACCTGCTGAAAATCGCGCGCGACATCAACGCCGCGACCTACCAGCCGTTCTACGCCTTCGGCATTGCGGCGGTGCTGTATCTGATCATTTCCTACGTGTTAATCAGCCTGTTCCGCAAGGCCGAGAAGCGCTGGATGGCGCACGTTAGCCACTGACAACTGACGGGAAGAAAACGATGTCCGAGAATAAATTAGCCGTCACTGAACTGCACAAGCGCTACGGTGACCACGAAGTGTTGAAAGGCGTATCGCTGGCGGCCAACGCCGGCGACGTGATAAGCATCATCGGCTCCTCCGGCTCCGGTAAAAGCACCTTTCTGCGCTGCATCAACTTCCTCGAGAAGCCGAGCGAGGGGGCTATCAGCCTGAATAATGAAGATATCCGCATGGTGCGTGACAAGGACGGCCAGCTTAAGGTGTTCGACAAGAAGCAGCTGCAGCTGCTGCGCACCCGTCTGACCATGGTGTTCCAGCACTTTAACCTGTGGAGCCACATGACGGTGCTGGAGAACGTGATGGAGGCGCCGGTGCAGGTGCTGGGGCTGAGCAAGGCCGAAGCGCGCGAGCGTGCGGTGCGCTACCTGGACAAGGTGGGCATCGACGAACGGGCGCGCGGCAAATACCCGGTGCATCTGTCGGGCGGCCAGCAGCAGCGCGTTTCCATCGCCCGTGCGTTGGCGATGGAGCCGGAAGTGCTGCTGTTCGATGAGCCGACCTCGGCGCTGGACCCTGAGCTGGTGGGCGAAGTGCTGCGCATCATGCAAAAGCTGGCGGAGGAGGGGAAAACCATGGTGGTGGTGACGCACGAAATGGAGTTTGCGCGCCACGTGTCCAACCATGTGATTTTCCTGCACAAGGGGCTGATTGAAGAACAGGGGCCGCCGGCCGAGCTGTTTGGCAACCCCAAAAGCCAACGCCTGCAGCAGTTTCTGTCCGGCGCGTTGAAATGACAGTCAGCGGGCTGCGGCCCGCTGCTGATTGATAACATCGTCCAGCGCCTGCTCCAATTCCAGATAGCGGAAATGGAAGCCGGCCTCTTCCAGCCGTCTCGGTACCGCCCGCTGGCCGCCGAGCACCAACACCGCCGCTTCCCCCATCAATAAACGCATGGCAAAGGCCGGTACCCGCATAAATGCCGGGCGATCGAGCACGTTGGCCAACTGCGCGGCGAATTGCTCGTTGTGCACCGGGTAAGGGGCGACCATATTGAACGGGCCTTGCAGGGTATCGTGGTCCAGCAGAAAAACGATGCCGTTGATCATGTCTTCCAGATGGATCCACGGCAGATATTGACGGCCGTCGCCGATAGGGCCGCCGAGGCCCAGCCGGAACGGCGGCAGCATTTTGGCCAAGGCGCCGCCCTGAGGCGCCAGCACCACGCCGGTGCGCAGCAGGCAGACCCGGGTGGCGTCGCTCTGCGCCTGCAGCGCCAGCGATTCCCAGCGTTGGCACAGCTGGTGGGTGAATTCATCATGCGGAGGCTCTTCTTCAGTGACCACCGCCTGGCCCTGATCGCCATAATAGCCGACGGCGGAGCCGGAAATCAGCACGCTGGGCGGCGCGCTGCCGGCGCCGATCAGCGCCGCCAGGCGTTCGGTCAGATCCCAGCGGCTATGGCACAGGCGCTCTTTCTGCGCCGCGCTCCAGCGTTTGTCGGCGATAGGCTCGCCGGCCAGGTTGATCACCGCGTCAAACTCGTCCAGCGAGGTGCAGTCATCCAGCGTTTGCCGGTAGGTTGGCCGATCGCCGAGGCGGCTGCGGGCGCGTTGTGGGTCGCGCGTCAGCACGGTTATCTGATGAGAAAGCGCCAGCAGCCGCGTTGTCAGGCTGCTCCCTATCAATCCTGTTGCGCCGGTGATCAGGACTCGCATGATCTGTCTCCCTGATTTAGATTTAGCCCCGGCGATAGCTCATGGTCATGGAAACCGAATCGGCATAGCGCAGGGCCAATAATTTATCTATCTCCACTTCAGCATAGGTTACCCAGGCGTGTTCTTTTACGATATCGAGCACATCCTGAGTTAATTTTTCCAGCAAGGCGAAGCGGTTATCCTCCACGTGGCGGATGATCGCCTTGGTGATGGTGCGGTAGTTGAGCGCGTCGTCGATATTCTCGCTGTTGCGCGCCCGCTCCGCCGGGTAGTGGATCGCCACGTTTATCAGGATATCCTGACGGTTGTTGATTTCCTCTTCCTTGATACCGATGAACGTACGCAACCGCAGGTTTTTGATACGAATAATGGCGTCGGGTTGACTGAAAGACATCAGAGATTCTCCATAGGTCTGATTATTGGCGATCAGAATACACGGAAAGTAGGGAAAAGATAACGTGCGGGCGAACTCCCCGGCGGGCCGGGGAGCCGCAAGAATTAAGCCTGCTCGGCTAGCTTGTAGGCGCGCTCGGTCGCCGGCCGGTTGCTGATGCGTTCGAACCAGTTGCGCACCGCCGGATAATCCGCCAGATCGATGCGCTGGCGCGGATGCGACACCACCCAAGGGTAGGTGGCGATATCAGCGATGCTGTAGTTGTCGCCGCCCAGGTAGGGATGTTTTTGCAGTTCGGCTTCCAGCACGCCATACAGCCGCTTGGTTTCCAGGTGGTAACGCTCGATGGCGTATGGCACCGGTTGCGGGGCGTAGTGATTGAAGTGGTGGTTCTGCCCAAGCATTGGCCCGAAGCCTGCCACCTGCCAGAACAGCCATTGCAGCGTGGCGGCGCGTTCGCGCAGGCCTTTGCTCAACAGCTTGCCGGTCTTCTCCGCCAGATAGAGCAGAATTTCGCCGGATTCGAACAGGCTGATGGGGGCGCCGCCGTCCACCGGCTGCTGATCGACGATCGCCGGGATTTTGTTGTTGGGGGAAATGCTCAGGAACTCCGGCTTGAACTGGTCGCCGGCGCTGATGTTTACGCGGTGGATACGATAGGGTAAGCCAACCTCTTCCAGAAACAGAGTGATCTTGTGACCATTGGGAGTCGGTGCGTAATACAGGTCAATCATGTTGCCTCCTGCGGTAAGGTGATCTGCAATTCATTGCACGTTGCTGCGGTCTTCGCCGCGCACAAAGGTATTTCAGAGATCTAACTATAGGGATACCAACAATAGCAGCTAAGAATAGCAGGCTATGTGAGATTCGTCCGATGCTATCTGTACGCGCCGTAGCATAATTTTTTCCAGGCGCGGCTGCGGCTTGCCGCGCGGCGGAGGCAGGGTAAAATAGCGGTTATTTCCCTGCTAAGTACAAGGTTATGAAACTGATGTTCGCCTACGACATTCATGGGTCACTGCCCGCCGCCGAACGGGTGCTGGAGCGTTTTGAACAAAGTGGCTGATTCTTCTGGGTGATTTGCTGAATCACGGCCCGCGCAACGCGCTGCCTGTGGGCTATCTGATCTCTAAAAGTGAATGGGTCGTTTTGCAGGGATTGCTTACAAGGGGGCTTTCTAGCAGTGGCGGCAACCACTGGTACATGATTTTACCGGACTATAATATTACTATGGATTACAAAAGTAACTACAACCACTTGGACCACTTCACATAGGCTACACATACGACGATAGCCCAAAGAAGAGTGAGATAAAAACCAGAGTTTGGGAACACTGAAACGAAAATAACTCCGCCAACAATAATGAGTACGATAGGGATTAGGTAAGCGAACGAGTTACCCAGCCAATCAATTAACCACTTCATTTTGTGAGAATCTTGTTCATTAGGAAAATTATTTCTTCTTCATCACTAGAACCTGAATTAGTCAGGTAGATGATCTTGTTCATTTCTGGCTCGATCATAAAATACAACAACTCTAGGTTTTCTTTGTAGAGAGCTGCGTAATAGTTAGGATCTGAAAATTGAAGTTTTCTAGCAGATAGTGCAGCTTTTTGCATTTTTCCATAGAAGCTTAAAACGTTTACGGCAACTAAACTACTTTTATTGATGATGTTAATATGTGATTCTTTGAAATCCTGGGATTCAGTAATTAGTTTTGCGATCGTATAGGCAACTGACAATTTTGAAAACTTTTCTGAGGCATGGTTAGCAAGTTTTTCAATGATGGTTTGCATAACCTTATTCTGACCTGGGCTGCTGATCCTACTGAGTTTTATCTTAAAATAGATTTCCACCATATCAAGTACTACATCTTTACGCTGGTATAACTGCCGTATCGATAACAACATGCGGGTATCTTCTTGTCTCAACTGCCGGCATACGTCTTTGTAGTCATCAAACAAACAGGAACCATACCAACTTGCTCGCTCGGTTCCAGACCTAACACTCTGTACAATACTGGTAGTGTCTTTCTTTAACTGTACAAGGGATCTCTCAATACTTAGGGCAATGGCTTGGTCTGCTTGCATCTTTAACTTGAGATAGGACATGCGTTATCACTTCCTTTGATGTAGAATCCATTAGGTGATTATATATTGAACAGTAAATAATGCAAGGATGACCAATGAAGAGAGCAATTGCATATATCGTATTGACTCTGATCTACTTTGTAGTACTGACTGAAGTAGTTTTCAGGCGTCTATCAGAGGACACATACTTAAAGGTGGCGAAGATCTCAAACCCATTAGGTTTAATGAGTTCATCGTTTGACTCTCTAATTGCCATGCTCATTTTACTTTCGATCGTTATTTCTTGGATAACAATCTATCTTTTCTCAAAGTTTAGAGTTTGATCGCATAATAAGGTCCGGTGTACTAATAAAGGGCGTCACCCAAAGTAATGTATTAGTACACCGGACAAACCAACCCTATGCTTATGGAAATATTTCTAACTCTGATTCGCCTGGACACGATCCATATCCACCTAAAGATACTAACTGACTGAAAAGGAGCTAAATTGGCTCCTTTTATTGGGTTCGTGTTCGGGAGGAAAATGTTGCAATTGACAGGTCAATCATGTTGCCTCCTGCGGTAAGGTGATCTGCAATTCATTGCACGTTGCTGCGGTCTTCGCCGCGCACAAAGGTATTTCAGAGATCTAACTATAGGGATACCAACAATAGCAGCTAAGAATAGCAGGCTATGTGAGATTCGTCCGATGCTATCTGTACGCGCCGTAGCATAATTTTTTCCAGGCGTGGCTGCGGCTTGCCGCGCGGCGGAGGCAGGGTAAAATAGCGGTTATTTCCCTGCTAAGGACAAGGTTATGAAACTGATGTTCGTCTCCGACATTCATGGGTCGCTGCCCGCCGCCGAACGGGTGCTGGAGCGTTTTGAACAAAGCGCCGCCGATTGGCTGATTCTTCTGGGTGATTTGCTGAATCACGGCCCGCGCAACGCGCTGCCTGTGGGCTATCGGCCGGCTCAGGTTGCCGAACAGTTGAATCGCTATAGCGACAAGATCATCGCCGTTCGCGGCAATTGCGACAGCGAAGTTGATCAAATGTTACTGAACTTCCCGATCACGGCCCCTTGGCAACAGGTGCTGTTGCAAAAAAGACGATTGTTTTTAACCCACGGTCACCTTTATCATCCCTCGGCACTGCCGCCGTTGTCTTCCGGCGATGTTTTGGTCTATGGCCATACGCATCTGCCGCAGGCGGAGCGGCGGGGGAATATTTACTGCTTTAATCCGGGGTCGGTCAGCATTCCCAAAGGGGGCTTTCCGGCCAGTTATGGCATACTGGATCTGGGCATTTTGAGTGTGGTCACGCTCGATGGCGGCAAGGCTGTTGCAGAGGTGGCGTTAACGCACTAATTTATACACACACACAATAAAAATCTTTGAAAAATACTCATTGATTAACCAGCGCGCGGGATGCATCGCGCCAAAATAGAAGGTTTTAGAGGATGGCGGAACAGGGTCAGGCTGCAGATACCGAGTGGGTTGATATCGTCGACGAGCACAACGAGGTGGTTGCTCAATCCAGTCGTCAACAGATGCGGGCTCAACGGCTGCGTCATCGTGCTACCTATATTGTGGTGCATGATGGAATGGGAAAAATTCTGGTGCAGCGTCGCACCGACATCAAGGATTTCTATCCGGGCTGGCTGGACGCCACCGCGGGTGGCGTGGTGCAGAGCGGTGAAAACGTGCTGGATTCGGCGCGCCGCGAAGCGGAAGAAGAGTTGGGGATCGCCGGCGTGCCGTTCGCCGAGCACGGGCTGTTCTACTTCGAAGAAGAACAGTGCCGGGTCTGGGGCGCACTGTTCAGCTGCGTATCGCACGGTCCTTTTGCGCTGCAGGAAGAGGAAGTGGTTGAAGTAAGCTGGCTGACGCCGGAAGAGATCACCGCCCGCTGCGACGAGTTCACGCCAGATTCGCTGAAGGCGCTGTCGCTGTGGCTGACGCGCAATAACGAACAGGCCTATGGCAAACCGCTGCGCGATACCGATGAAAACGCCTGACGCGGCGTTACGCTGAAAATAACCGCCGGTCGATGACCGGCTTTTTTATGCCCGCAATCAGCAGCTGTCGCGGCGGCACAGGGTGGAGGGCAGGGAACCTTCCTGGCGCCAGGGCTCGTCGTTCAGCCGCGCCAGCAATGCCTTGCCGGCCTGAATGCCGATCTCGTGATGCGGGATGGTCATGGTGGTCAGCGGCGGCTGGCACACCTTGCTGAACTCGCCGTTGCCGAAGCCCACCACCGCCAGCTGGTCCGGCACTTTGATGCGCCGCCGCTGGCATTCATACAGCGCGCCGCAGGCCAGCTCGTCCGAGGCGCACACCAGCGCATCCAGCTCCGGCCAGGCCAGCAGAAACTCCGGCAGCTGTTGCGCGCCGGTGCTGAAGCTGGCGGGCTGCGCGGCGTTGATCACCCGATGCGGCGACATATGGTTGCGCAGCAGCGCCTTGTGCCAGCCCTGCAGGTGCTGCTGGAAAATCCATTGCTCCTGATTGGCGCACAGCAGGCCGAGGTTTTGATAGCCGCTGGCGATCACCGTTTGCGTCAGCTGATACATGGCCGCCACGTAATCGATGCCGATATTCATGTCGATCGGATCGGCGCGCATCGCGCCAATCTCCACCACCGGGATGTTGGCGGCAATCAGCGCATTGCGGGTGTTCTGCGAGTGCTCTACGCTGAGCAGCACCGCCGCCGCCAGATTGTAGGAGAGCAGGGTTTCCAGCAGCTTTTCCTCGCGCTCCAGATGGTGCTGCGACTCGGCCAGCATGATCTGGTAGCCCGCCGGTTGCAGCACCCGCTGCAGCCCGGCGAACATGTCGGCGCAGCCGGACTCGGACAGGCTGGGCACCACCATGGCGATGGTATAGGACGAGGCCGACGCCAGCGAACTGGCGGCGAGGTTGGGCAGATAGCCCAGTTCGCTGACTGCCGCTTCGATCTTTTCCCTCAGCTTGTCTGATACCTGCTCCGGCGTGCGTAATGCTCGCGAGACGGTCATGGTACCGACGCCCGCCAGCTGCGCCACGTCGGCCAGCGTCACTCTTCCTGTGCTGCGTCGTTTTTTGCCGATCGACATTCGTAATCCCGACTGAAATGCGCATGCCGCGCATAAAAATTGTGATGATGGGAAGCCGACTGAGCGGCTTCGACGATCCCGGTATGGGATACATTCTAACCCGTTCCCCGGGCCAGCGATAAAAAATTGTGGTTAACGCCATCCCGCGCCCCGGCTTTTTGATAGCGCTATCACAGATCTGCATGATAGAACTTTGGTAGCGCTATCTTTGTGATGTCAATCACAGTGTGCCGCCGGGGCGTTGATTAAAGTTTTAGCGTCGCCGGTGGAATAATCACCGGTCGGCGCCCATAACAATCGGATGACCAGGGGGACGAGGTGCTGAAAGACTGGCTGACCGCCGACCATATTCAATTACGCGAACGGGTGGAAGACTGGCGGCAGGCGGTAACGCTGAGCGCCCAGCCGCTGCTGCAACGCAATATCATCACGCCGGATTATCTGACGGCGATTTTTCGGCAGCATGCGGCGCTGGGGCCGTATTTCGTGCTGGCGCCGGGCATCGCCATGCCGCACGCCCGGCCGGAAGAGGGCGCTAACGCGCTGGGGCTGTCGTTGCTGAAAATCCATCAGGGCGTACCTTTCCATTCCGAGGATAACGATCCGGTGCAGCTGGTGGTGATGCTCTCCGCGCCCGACAGCAGCAGCCATATTGAACTGATCTCCCAACTGGCGGAGTTGTTTTCGGATAATCAGGCGATGGGCGCCTTATTTCAGGCGCAAGATAAACAACAGATCGAGGATATTATTGCCCGCTATTAATTTTTAATCACCAGGCCAAAGAATGACGTCTTACTCCGTCAGATTTATTTCTGGCGGCGCTACCCTACATGAAAAATTTAACAGGTGAATATAATGAAAATCATGGCGATTTGCGGTTCCGGTCTTGGCAGCAGTTTTATGGTGGAAATGAACATTAAAAAGGTGCTGAAAAAAATGGCGATAGAAGCCGAGGTCGAACACTCGGATCTTTCCTCCGCCACGCCGGGCGCCGCCGATATTTTCGTGATGGCGAAGGACATCGCCGACAGCGCCAGCGTGCCGGCGGACCAGCTGGTGGTCATCAGCAATATCATCGACATCAATGAGCTGGAAGCCAAGCTACGCGCTTACTTTGAAGCCCATTCAATTATCTGATTAAACCGATTGGCGAGGTGGATATGTTTATCCAGGAAACGCTTAAATTTGTAGTCGATATATTAAAGGTGCCTTCAGTGCTGGTCGGCCTTATTGCCCTGATCGGTTTGCTGGCGCAAAAGAAATCATTTTCCGACGTAGTGAAAGGCACGGTAAAAACCATTCTCGGCTTTATCGTGTTGGGCGGCGGCGCCACCGTGCTGGTGGGATCGCTGAATCCGCTCGGCGGCATGTTCGAACACGCCTTCAATATTCAGGGCATCATTCCGAATAACGAAGCGATAGTCTCCATCGCGCTGGAGAAATACGGCGCTTCCACCGCGTTGATCATGGCGTTCGGCATGGTGGCGAACATCGTGGTGGCGCGCTTTACCCGGCTGAAATACATCTTCCTGACCGGCCATCACACCTTCTACATGGCCTGCATGATCGGCATCATCCTGACGGTGGCGGGCTTTGAAGGCGTGCAGCTGGTGTTTACCGGCGCGCTGACGCTGGGGCTGATCATGGCGTTCTTCCCGGCGATCGCTCAGCGCTATATGCGCCGCATCACCGGCAACGACGACATCGCCTTCGGCCATTTCGGCACCCTGGGCTATGTGCTGTCCGGTTGGATCGGTTCGAAGGTTGGCAAAAACTCGCGCTCCACCGAGGAAATGAACCTGCCGAAAAACCTCAGCTTCCTGCGCGACAGCTCCATTTCCATCTCGATGACCATGATTGTGATCTACCTGATCCTGGCGATCTGCGCCGGGCGCGCCTACGTCGAAAGTCAGCTCAGCGGCGGCCAGAACTATCTGGTGTATTCGATTATTCAGGCCATCACCTTCGCCGCCGGGGTGTTCATCATCTTGCAGGGCGTGCGTCTGATCCTGGCGGAAATCGTGCCGGCGTTTACCGGCTTTTCGGAAAAACTGGTGCCTAACGCGCGGCCGGCGCTGGACTGCCCGGTGGTTTATCCCTACGCCCCCAACGCGGTGCTGATCGGCTTTCTGTTCAGCTTCCTCGGCGGCCTGGCCGGGTTGTTCCTGCTGGGGCAACTGAAGATGGTGCTGATCCTGCCCGGCGTGGTGCCCCACTTCTTCACCGGCGCCACCGCCGGAGTGTTCGGCAACGCCACCGGCGGGCGCCGCGGCGCGATGCTGGGTGCCTTCGCCAACGGGCTGTTGATCACTTTCCTGCCGGTGCTGCTGCTGCCGGTGTTGGGAGCGCTGGGCTTCGCCAACACCACCTTCTCCGACGCCGACTTCGGCGTGGTGGGCATCCTGTTGGGCAACATGGCGCGCTTTATGTCGAAAGAAATGATCATGCTGGCGATTGTCGCCCTGTTCGCGCTGCTGGTGGCGCACAACTTCCTGGGAAAACGCAAAAGCGCGCCTGCCGCCGACCGCGTTGAAAAATAAGCGAGGGCTGTCTGATGAGTCACACAAGCACGGAAATTGAAGAGCTGCGCACGTTGGCGCGCGATATTCGCCTGGAAACGCTGAAGGCGCTGACCGGGCTGGGTTTTGGCCACTACGGCGGCTGCATGTCGGTGGTGGAAACGCTGGCAGTGCTGTACGGCGGCGTGATGCGCATCGATCCGGCGGACCCGGACTGGCCGGAGCGCGACTACTTTGTGTTGTCGAAGGGCCACGCCGGCCCGGCGCTGTACAGCACGCTGGCAATCAAGGGGTATTTCCCGCAGGCGGAGCTGAAAACGCTCAACCAGAACGGTACCCGGCTGCCGAGCCACCCGGACCGGCTGCGCACCCGTGGGGTGGACGCCACCACCGGGTCGCTGGGGCAGGGCGTGTCCATCGCCGCGGGCATGGCGCTGTCGCACCGGTTGGCGGGGCGACGCAATCGGGTATTCAGCATCCTCGGCGACGGTGAGCTGAACGAAGGACAGTGCTGGGAAGCCTTCCAGTTTATTGCCCACCACAACCTGAATAACCTGACGCTGTTTATCGATTACAACAAGCAGCAGCTGGATGGACAGCTGGATGAGGTGATTAAGCCGTTTGACCTGGCCGGCAAGTTCCGCGCTTTCGGTTTTGAAGTGCAGACCATCAAAGGCGACGACATCGCTGCATTGCGCGAGGCGGTTTCGCCGGTGCGTGGCGGCGATCAGCGGCCGCTGGTGGTGATCCTCGACAGCATCAAGGGGCAGGGCGTGAGCTATCTGGAGAACCTGCAGAACTCGCATCACCTGCGCCTGACGCCGGACGTGCAGCAGGAAATCGAAAAAGCCATCGCCGAACTGGAGGCCGACCATGTTTAACGTAGTAACCGAGCTGGAAAACGACGCTATAGAGATGCGCAAAGTGTACGCCGGCATGGTGCGCCGGCAAATTGAGGCGGATACGCCGATCATCGCGCTGGAAGCGGATCTGATGAGTTCGATGGCGATGGACGGGGTGCACAAGGACCATCCGCGGCACGTGATCAACTGCGGCATCATGGAGGCCAACGTGATTGGCGTTTCCGCCGGGCTGTCGCTCACCGGCCGGGTGCCTTTCGTGCACACCTTCACCGCCTTCGCCAGCCGCCGCTGTTTCGATCAGCTGTTTATGTCGCTGGATTACCAGCGCAACAACGTCAAGGTGATCGCCTCCGACGCCGGGGTAACCGCCTGCCACAACGGCGGCACCCACATGTCGTTCGAAGACATGGGCATCGTGCGCGGCCTGGCGCATTCGGTGGTGCTGGAAGTGACCGACGCCACCATGTTTGCCGATATCCTGCAGCAGCTGATGGATTTGCAAGGCTTCTACTGGGTGCGCACCATCCGCAAGCAGGCGACCCGCATCTATCAGGACGGTTCGCGCTTCACCATCGGCAAGGGCAACCTGCTGCGCGACGGCGACGACATCACGCTGATCGCCAACGGCATCATGGTGGCCGAGGCGCTGAAGGCGGCGCAGATGCTGGAGCAGCAGGGCGTCAGCGCGGCGGTGATCGACATGTTCACCCTCAAGCCTATCGACCGCGACATCATCAAAACCTATGCCGCCAAGACCGGAAAAATCGTCACCTGCGAAAACCACAGTATCCATAACGGCCTGGGTTCGGCGGTGGCCGAGGTGCTGGCGGAAGAATGCCCGGTGCCGATGCGGCGGGTGGGGGTGAAAGAACGTTACGGCCAGGTAGGCACCCAGGCATTTCTGCAGCAGGAGTACGGCCTGACCGCCGAGCATATTCTGGATGCGGCGCAGCAGTTGTTGTAACAGCAGGGCCGGTACTACCGGCCCTCACAGAGTGACTCAAACCTGTTATTACCCGCATGTTGCAATACCCGGAGACGTTTATCAACGCGTTACCGACCGCAAAGTCCCTTAGGGGACTTTTTTGCTTTTCATTGATAAAAAGTTGGTCACTTTTGAGACAAAAAGCGATAATCAGGAAATAAATTCAATAAATACATATTGTTATATTCAAGGAGTGAATAAAGATGATAACAACGATAAGAGGTTCGTTTAGACGGTTGACGCTAAGCGAGATCACCCTGTCCCGTTCTCTCTATAAAAATTCTATCAATTACAGTCTTGTTAAAGTGCATAACGCAGATTATTTCCCCTTTGGTTTGCAGAACGAGGAAACTGCCGTTACGCCTAATGGCGAACTTTATTGGCCTGAAAAGCACTTTAGAGAGGATTTTTCAACAGAAACAACGCAGTACCAATGGTGGTTCATGCATGAAATGGCTCATGTCTGGCAGTATCAAATGGGCATGAATGTCCGGCTGCGGGGAATAATGAGTTGGGCGGTATCTTATAAATATTCGTTGCCTGATTATTACTCGTTAGCTGATTATGGTATGGAAGCGCAAGCCAGCCTTATTGCGGACTACTTCATCCTTTCTCGTTACGGCAGGGAAAGATGGTTTGAGGTAAAACTTATGCAGGGTATTATCGGTCCCGATTTGAAAAGTCGTTATGAGTTTGTTTTGAAAGGATTTCTTCATGACCCCACGGACAGGAAAAACCTGAAATGAGAAAGATCTATACGCTCATCATCATGATGTTGCTCGCCGGCTGCGTGGTCGAGAAGCAACGTTTTTATACAGCAGATATTACTCTGCGGGGGAATGAACTCTGTTTCTCCCTGCCGGAAACGTATCTGGCGCAAAGCGACAGGGTTAGTCTGGTCAGTATCGCTATTGAACAACGGTTGGATAACCAAACGCGTGAGCTCTGGCGCAGAACCAATATGCCGCCAAGTCCTGTTGAGCGGGTGACTCCCGGACAGTGTATCCCTTACTCTTACAACGCCTTTAAGGATAGTGCGCTCTATACCGTGGCAATCAGCACCGTGGAGCCGCAGGATGCCGATTCCAAACGTTTCTGGCAGCGTGATTTCTCTCTAAAAATCAGTAGGGATGGCAGTATCTCGCAGATCATCGTCAGCGCGGAACAGTGAAGTCTGGAAGGGGACGAGTGACATAACAAGGGCCGGCAAAGCCGGCCCTTGTTTTCGTTAGGCGATGAATTACGCCTTGGCGGCGGCGTCAGCCTGGGAGGACTGGATCGCCGTCAGCGCTACGGTATATACGATATCGTCTACCAGTGCACCGCGCGACAGGTCGTTCACCGGCTTGCGCATGCCTTGCAGCATCGGCCCGATGGACACCAGATCGGCGGAACGCTGTACCGCTTTGTAGGTGGTGTTGCCGGTGTTCAAATCCGGGAAGATGAACACGGTAGCCTGGCCGGCGACCGGTGAGTTCGGCGCCTTGGACTTGGCAACGTCGGCCATGATGGCGGCGTCGTACTGCAGCGGGCCGTCGATGATCAGGTCCGGGCGTTTTTCCTGCGCCAGGCGGGTCGCTTCACGCACTTTCTCAACGTCGCTGCCCGCGCCGGAGTTGCCGGTGGAGTAGGAGATCATCGCCACGCGCGGTTCGATGCCGAAGGCGGCGGCGGAATCCGCCGACTGGATGGCGATTTCAGACAGCTGTTCAGCGGTCGGATCCGGGTTGATCGCGCAGTCGCCGTACACCAGAACCTGGTCAGGCAGCAGCATGAAGAACACGGAAGACACCAGCGAGCTGCCCGGTGCGGTTTTGATCAGCTGCAGCGGCGGGCGGATGGTGTTGGCGGTGGTGTGAACCGCGCCGGATACCAGACCGTCGACTTCGCCTTTTTCCAGCATCAGGGTGCCGAGCACCACGTTGTCTTCCAGCTGTTCGCGGGCAACCACTTCGGTCATGCCCTTGCTCTTGCGCAGTTCGACCAGGCGCGGCACGTAGTTTTCACGCACGGCCACCGGATCGACGATCTCGATGCCTTTGCCCAGTTCAACGCCCTGCGCAGCGGCAACGCGCTGGATCTCTTCCGGGTTGCCCAGCAGCACGCATTCCGCAATGCCGCGTTCGGCGCAGATGGCCGCCGCTTTCACGGTACGCGGCTCGTCGCCTTCCGGCAGAACGATGCGCTTGCCGGCTTTGCGCGCCAGCTCGGTCAGCTCGTAGCGGAACGCCGGCGGTGACAGGCGGCGTGAACGCTCGGAGGTGGCGGTCAGCGACTCGATCCACTCGGCGTTGATGTGGCTGGCCACGTAGTTCTGCACTTTCTCGATGCGCTGATGGTCGTCAGACGGCACTTCGAGGTTGAAGCTCTGCAGGCTGAGCGAGGTCTGCCAGGTGTTGGTGTCGACCATAAAGACCGGCAGGCCGGTCTGGAAGGCGCGTTCGCACAGCTTTCTGATCGGCTCGTCGATGGCGTAGCCGCCGGTCAACAGGATGGCGCCGATTTCCACGCCGTTCATCGCCGCCAGACAGGCGGAAACCAGCACGTCAGGGCGGTCTGCGGAGGTCACCAGCAGGGAGCCCGGGCGGAAGTGTTCCAGCATGTGCGGGATGCTGCGCGCGCAGAAGGTCACGGACTTCACGCGGCGGGTCATGATGTCGCCTTCGTTGACCACGCGGGCCTTCAGGTGGCGGGCCATATCGATGGCGCGGGTGGCGATCAGATCGAAGCTCCACGGCACGCAGCCCAGCACCGGCAGCGGGCTGTTGGCGAACAGCTGCGCCGGATCGACGTTGGTGACGCTGGCCTTGGTGGAGTCGTCGAAGATTTCGGACAGGTCAGGACGGGTGCGGCCCTGCTCGTCGACCGGGGCGTTCAGCTTGTTGATGATCACGCCGGTGATGTTTTTGTTCTTGCTGCCGCCGAAGCTGCTGCGCGCCAGTTCGATGCGCTCTTTCAACTGCGCCGGGGAATCGTTGCCCAGCGCCAGCACGAAGACGATTTCCGCATTCAGGGTTTTGGCGATTTCGTAGTTCAGCGCGTTGGCGAACTGATGCTTGCGGGTCGGCACCAGGCCTTCGATCAGCACCACTTCCGCGTCTTTGGTGTTTTCGTGGTAGCGCGCCACGATCTCTTCCATCAGCACGTCCTGCTGGTTGGAGCTCAGCAGGCCCTCAACGTAGCTCATGCGCAGCGGTTCGGCCGCCGGGATGGTGGAGTTGCTGCGGATGATGGTGGTGGTCTGGTCGAGAGAGTCGCCGCCGGTACGCGGCTGGGCGATAGGTTTGAACACGCTCAGACGAACGCCTTGCTGCTCCATGGAGCGGATGACGCCCAGGCTGACGCTGGTCAGGCCGACGCTGGTGCCGGTGGGGATCAACATAATTGTACGTGACACAGAATAGTCCTCTTCACGATTAACATGAGGCTAAAACAACACCGTCAGCCTGGGCTGACGGTGTTTGAGAGCATTACGCGGTCAGGCGGGAAGCGTCCTGCGCGATGACCAATTCTTCGTTGGTCGGGATAACCAGCGCCAGGCGGCTGCCGTCTTTGGTGATGGCGCCGGACTTGCCGAAGCGCGCGGCCATGTTGCGGTCGTGGTCGATTTCGAAGCCCAGCAGGCCCAGTTTGTCGAGGGTCAGCTCACGCACCATACCGGCGTTTTCGCCGATGCCGCCGGTGAAGATCACCGCGTCCAGACGGCCGTCCATCAGCGCGCTGTAGGCGCCGATGTATTTGGCCAGGCGGTGGCAGAATACGTCCATCGCGCGTTTGGCGTCGGCTTTGCTGTCGTAGTTGTCTTCAACATAGCGGCAGTCGCTGGTGACTTCGGTCAGGCCCAGCAGGCCAGACTCTTTGGTCAGCATTTTGTTGATCTGGTCAACGCTCATGCCCAGGGAGTCGTGCAGGTGGAAGATGATCGCCGGATCGATGTCACCGCTGCGGGTGCCCATCACCAGGCCTTCCAGCGGGGTCAGACCCATGGAGGTGTCGACGCACTTGCCGTTGCGCACTGCGGTAACGGAACCGCCGTTGCCCAGGTGGCAGGTGATCACGTTCACTTCTTCAACCGGCTTGTTCAGCATCTTCGCGGCTTCTTGCGTCACGTAGAAGTGGCTGGTGCCGTGCGCGCCGTAGCGGCGAACGCCGTGGTCGCGGTACAGGCTGTACGGCAGGGCGTACAGGTAAGATTCTTCCGGCATGGTCTGGTGGAACGCGGTGTCGAACACGGCAACGTTTTTATCCGCCAGGTTAGGGAAAGATTTCAACGCTTCAGCGATACCGATCAGGTGCGCCGGGTTATGCAGTGGTGCAAAAGGCACCGAATCTTTGATACCCTGCAGGACTTCGTCGTTGATCACGGCGGAGGCGGTAAACTTCTCGCCGCCGTGCACGATGCGGTGGCCGATAGCGGTCAGCTGGGCTGAAAGCTCCGGTTTTTGTGCCAAAATAGTATTAACAATGAAGTTCAGCGCTTCGCTGTGTGCAGCGCCGGCACCCAGAGCGGCTTCGTGTTTGGCGCCGTCCATTTTCCACTTGATGCGGGCTTCAGGCAGGTGGAAACACTCGGCCAAACCGGAGAGGTATTCTTCACCGTTAACGGCATCGATGATGGCGAATTTCAGGGAAGAACTGCCGCAGTTAAGAACCAGTACTAGCTTACTCGACATGGAAGTACCTACTTAATAGTTCGTGTTGTTAAAGAAAACCAAAAAAACACGTGGTGAATTAATCGTCAATCAGACAACAAGCGTAGCGCATAATGCCGTTGACATTTATGATTAACATCATGCGAATTGCACAAATCGCATGATGATGAAAAAACCGATGATTTCTCTGCGGTTTAAATAATCTTGATTTTTATAGGGCTAAAAGTTGACAGAATTCTTGTCATCTTCTACCGGCCAAAAGGCCGGCCTAGGATACCGATAGCCCGTCGCAAACACAAAATAAATTTAAAGCTTCAAATTTTTTAGTATTGTGTGTGCAGCCGCTTTTTATTTTCTTTACGTGAAGTTGAGGTACGCGATGACGAGCAAACCGTCTGGTTCCGTAAGCTGGTTTCAGGTCTTCCAGCGCGGGCAGCATTATATGAAAACCTGGCCGTCAGACAAACGTCTGGCTCCGGTCTTTCCGGAAAACCGCGTTGCGCGTGCCACCCGTTTTGCCATCCGCTTTATGCCGCCGCTGGCGATATTTACCCTGACCTGGCAGATAGCGCTGGGCGGCCAGCTCGGCCCGGCGATCGCCACCGCGCTGTTTGCCTGCAGCCTGCCGATGCAGGGGCTATGGTGGCTGGGCCGCCGCTCGGCGACGCCGTTGCCGCCGACGCTGCTGCAGTGGTTCCACGAAGTGCGCAATAGGCTGGCGGAAGCCGGCCAGGCGGTGGCGCCGGTCGAAGGCACGCCCACCTACCAGACGTTGGCCGATCTGCTGAAACGCGCTTTCAAGCAGCTGGATAAAACCTTCCTCGACGATCTGTGAGCGAAAAAGGCCGCGCTGAGAGCGGCCTTTTTGACGATAGCGCCAATAACCCCGGTTTAAATCAAAGAAGGGTCGAGTTGTGATTTCCTGCGTTATTGCGCTGTGCGATGCTCTGGCCATCATACAGAAACGAGGAAATCCTGATGGAAATGACCCATGCCCAACGGCTGATCCTGTCGAACCAGTATAAGATGATGACCCTGCTGGATCCGGATAACGCCGACCGCTATCGCCGGCTGCAAACCGTTATCGAACGCGGCTTTGGCCTGCAGATGCGCGAGCTGGACCGCGATTTTGGCGAGATGAGCGAAGAGGTGTGCCGCACCATTATCAACGTGATGGAGATGCATCACGCGCTGCAGGTCTCCTGGGGCAACCTGAAAGACCGGCAGGGGCTGGACGAGCGTCGCCTGGCGTTCCTTGGCTTCGACGCCGCCACCGAAGCGCGCTGTTTGAGCTACGTGCGTTTTCTGGTCGGCACCGAGGGGCGCTATACTCACTTCGATTCCGGCAGCCACGGCTTCAACGCCCAAACCAAGATGTGGGACAAATACCAGCGCATGCTGGCAATCTGGCTGTCCTGCCCGCGTCAGTACCATTTGAGCGCCGTCGAGATAGCGCAAATTATCAATGCTTGATGAAAAAGAGGTTTACTGTGGAGTGTAAGGGTTTTCTGTTCGATCTTGATGGCACCCTGGTGGATTCGCTGCCGGCGGTGGAGCGGGCCTGGACGAACTGGGCCAAACGCCGCGGCGTCAACCCGCAGGACGTGCTGGATTTCATTCACGGTAAACAGGCCATAACCTCATTGCGCCACTTTATGCCGGGCGAAAGCGAAGAGGCCATTCAGCGGGAGTTTCAGCTGCTGGAGCAGGTAGAGGCGCAGGATACCGACGGCGTGCGCGCGTTGCCCGGGGCGGCCGCGTTGCTGGCGCGCCTGAATGCGCTCGGCATTCCCTGGGCGATCGTCACCTCGGGTTCGGTCCCGGTGGCCAGCGCACGTCGCCAGGCCGGCGGCCTGCCGCAGCCGGAAGTGTTCATCACCGCCGAGCAGGTGAAACACGGCAAGCCGCAGCCGGATGCTTATCTGCTGGGCGCTGAACGCCTGGGGTTGGCGCCGCAAGACTGCGTGGTGGTGGAAGATGCGCCCGCCGGCATCCTGTCCGGCCTGGCGGCCGGTTGCCAGGTGATCGCGGTCAACGCCCCGGCGGATGCGCCGAAGCTGGAGCAGGTCGATCTGCTGTTGTCTTCGCTGGAGCAGATCGCCGTCAGTAAAAATGATCGGGGCGCTGAGATAAGCCTGCTGAACTGATCGGCGTTATCTTCACCCAAATTGATTAGACCCCGCATCGGCGGGGTTTTTTTGTGCTAATTTTTAAGCCCTTGGACATGTTGCCGGATGAGGCCGTTTTGAACAGCGAATTACTGTGGGTGCTGAGTTTACTGTTGATTGCCATCGTGCTGTTTACCACCAACAAGCTGCGAATGGACGTAGTGGCGCTGTTGGTGATTATCGCCTTCGTGCTGAGCGGCACGCTGAGCCTGCAAGAGGCGACGATAGGGTTCAGCGATCCCAACGTGATTCTGATCGCCGCGCTGTTCGTGATCGGCGAAGGGCTGGTGCGTACCGGCGTAGCCTACCAGGTGGGCGACTGGCTGGTGAAAGTGGCCGGCAGCAGCGAAACCCGCATGCTGATGCTGCTGATGGTGACGGTGACCGGGCTGGGCGCCTTTATGAGCTCGACCGGTGTGGTGGCGATCTTTATTCCAGTGGTGCTTAGCGTGACGGCGCGGATGAAAATTGCGCCGGCGCGGCTGATGATGCCGTTGAGCTTCGCCGGCCTGATCAGCGGCATGATGACGCTGGTGGCGACGCCGCCGAACATGGTGGTGAACAGCGAGCTGGTGCGCGAAGGCATCATTGGATTCGGCTTCTTCGGCGTGACGCCGATTGGCCTGGCGGTGCTGGTGCTGGGCGTGGGTTACATGCTGGTGGCGCGGCGTTGGTTAGGCAACGACGACGGCGGCAAGGCCAGGGAGGTCTGGCAGCGCCGTACCTTCCGCGATCTTATTCGCGACTATAAGCTGACCGGCCGCGCGCGGCGTTTGGCCGTTCGCAGCGCCTCGCCGCTGATTGGCCGTTCGCTGGACGAGCTGCACCTGCGCGCCCGCTATGGCGCCAACGTGGTGGGCATTGAGCGCTGGAAACGCTTCCGGCGGGTGATGGTCAGTGCTTCCGGCAGTACCGAGCTGCGGGAAGGGGACGTGTTGTTGATCGACATGTCCGACAGCCAGGTCGATCTGCGCGAGTTTTGCGGCGAGCAACTGCTGGAGCCGCTGGTGCTGCGCGGCGACTATTTCTCCGAGCAGTCGCGCAACGTCGGTATGGCGGAGGTGACGCTGATCCCCGACTCGGCGCTGTTGGGCAAAAGCCTGCGTGAGGCGGCGTTCCGCAGCCGCTATGACCTGAACGTGGTGGGCATTCGCCGCAACGGCGAGACGCTGGCCGGCAAGTTGGTCGACGAACCGCTGGCGCTGGGCGACATTCTATTGGTGATCGGCGACTGGAAGGCGATACGTCAGCTGCAGGCCAAAACCCACGATTTTATCGTGCTCAACCTGCCTGCCGAGGTAGACGAAGTGGCGCCGGCCATCACCCAGGCGCCGCATGCGCTGTTCTGCCTGGCGCTGATGGTGGCGATGATGCTGACCGATGAAATTCCCAACCCGATCGCCGCCCTGATTGCCTGCCTGCTGATGGGCAAGTTCCGCTGTATCGATATGGAAAGCGCCTATAAATCGATTCACTGGCCAAGCATTATTTTGATCGTCGGCATGATGCCGTTTGCCCAGGCGCTGCAAAAAACCGGCGGGGTAGACCTGATCGTGCAGGGGTTGATGGACGTCGCCGGCGGCGCCGGGCCGCGCGTGATGCTGCTGTGCCTGTTCGTGCTGTGCGCCACCATCGGCCTGTTTATCTCCAACACCGCCACTGCGGTGCTGATGGCGCCGATAGCCATCGCCGCCGCGCGGGAAATGGGCGTATCGCCATACCCGTTCGCCATGATTATCGCCATCGCCGCTTCCGCCGCCTTTATGACGCCGGTGTCGTCGCCGGTCAACACGCTGGTGCTGGGGCCGGGCAACTACAGGTTCGGGGATTTCGTGCGCATCGGCGTGCCCTTCACCCTGCTGGTGATGGCGGTCAGCGTAACGGTGGTGCCCTGGTTATACGGTTTTTGACGGCGCGGCGGTTGCCGCGCCGGCGAGGTCACAGCGAGGCGTCAAGGCTGATTTCATCCAGCGACAGGCTGAAACTCGGGATAAACACCTCCATGAAGTAGTCCATTTCCGGGCTGCGGCGCTGCTGCAGGGTTTTGTCCAGCCGCGCCTTGGCCAGCGTGAATTCGTTATTGCCGGCGGACAGCTCTTCCAGACACTTCAGGTAGGCGCACAGCGCATCGGCCTGCTTCACCACCAGCTTTTCATCTTCGCTGTAGTAGTGCTCATCGAGAATCGAGCGAAAATCGTTGCGCAGCTCCGCCGGGATCATGTCCAGCAGCTTCTGCTGGGCGATCTTTTCGATCTTCTTGTACTCGTGGGCGATCTGCGGATTGTAGTACTTGATCGGCGTCGGCATGTCGCCGGTGATCACTTCGCTGGCGTCATGGTACATCGCCAATAGCGCGACCCGGTCGGCGTTCAGATTGCCATTGAATTTGCGGTTCTTGATCACCGCCAGCGCGTGGGCGACAAACGCCACCTGCAGGCTGTGCTCGGAGACGTTTTCGGTACGCACGTTGCGCATCAGCGGCCAGCGGTTGATCAGTTTCAGGCGGGACAGGTGGGCAAAGAAATGGCTCTGGCTCATGGTGCTCTCTTTTACAACGGCAAGTGAGGGCTCCATTGTGAAGCAGTGACCTGAAGTTATGCAACCGCAGCGTGTAGGAAAGGGCGCAGCAGGGTGCTGCGCCCGAGGCTATTACTGGCGATAGCTTTCCAGGAAGCGGCCCAGCTTGCCGACCGCCATTTCGAGCTCGTCCACGCGCGGCAGCGTGACGATGCGCACGTGGTCCGGATACGGCCAGTTGAAGGCGCTGCCCTGCACCAGCAGCACTTTTTCCTGCAGCAGCAGGTCCAGCACCATTTTCTGGTCATCGTGAATATTGAAGCGCTTGGCGTCGATGCGTGGGAACATATACAGCGCACCCTGAGGTTTCACGCAGGAAACGCCCGGGATGTCGTTGAGCAGTTCCCAGGTGCGGTTGCGCTGTTCATACAGGCGGCCGCCCGGCTGAATGAACTCGCTGATGCTCTGATAGCCGCCCAGCGCGGTCTGGATGGCGTGCTGCATCGGCACGTTGGCGCACAGGCGCATCGAGGCCAGCATTTCCAGCCCTTCAATGTAGCCCTTGGCGTGTTTTTTCGGCCCGTTGAGCACCATCCAGCCCTGGCGGAAGCCCGCCACGCGATAGGTCTTCGACAACCCGTTGAAGGTGACGGTCAGCAGGTCCGGCGCCAGCGCGGCGATCGAGTGATGCTCTGCTTCGTCATACAGGATCTTGTCGTAAATCTCGTCGGAGAAGATGATCAGATTGTGCTGGCGGGCGATCTCGACGATCTGTTCCAGCAAGGCTTTGCTGTAGACCGCGCCGGTCGGGTTGTTCGGGTTAATGATCACGATGCCGCGGGTGCGCGGGGTGATTTTGCTGACGATGTCGTCCAGATCGGGGAACCAGCCGGCCTGCTCGTCGCACAGGTAGTGCACCGCCTTGCCGCCGGAAAGCGACACTGCGGCGGTCCACAGCGGGTAATCCGGCGCCGGCACCAGCAGTTCGTCGCCGCTGTTGAGCAGCGCCTGCATGGATTGGACGATCAGTTCGGATACGCCGTTGCCAATGTAGATATCCTCAACGGTCACGTCACGCATGTTGCGCGCCTGGTAGTGCTGCATGATCGCCTTGCGCGCCGAGAAGAGCCCTTTGGAATCACAATAGCCTTGCGCCGTCGGCAAATTGCGGATCACGTCGACCAGGATTTCATCCGGGGCGTCGAAACCGAACGGGGCGGGGTTGCCGATGTTCAGTTTCAGGACTTTATTGCCTTCTTCTTCAAGACGTTTAGCTTCTTTGAGCACCGGGCCGCGAATGTCATAGCAGACGTTGTCCAGTTTGCTGGATTTCTCAATGGGGGACATAGAAAGTTGAGCCTTTTGCTGGGATAGGGGCGTTCCTACCGTGGAACGCCGCAACCCGCCCAATGTACTCCTGGCGCCGGTGCTTTTGAAGTGTCATGCACGCCTTTGGTGCAATAGCATGGCGCAAAGGGGAATTTTAGTGATGATAAACAAAGAGAAACTGTGTTTGTGGTCTATAATCCCTTCGTTTATCATTTTGTTGGTCGTTTGTTCTGGTTTTAGGGGGCGCAGGAGTTGCCGCTCCGCTTCCCGCCTGGCGGCATGCGGGCACTGATAAGCGGCGGGGGAGGATAGCGCCCGATAAACTGTAAAGAAATGATAATACCGGAGTAGTCTGATAGCGGGTTGACGTTCGCCTGCGCAGACTAAGCAAAAGGGTTAATTACATTAGCTGTGCTTTATCTTTCATCTTAAGAAATCTTTAAGTGAATTTCGGAATATTATTCATTAGGAAAATCTTACTGATTGAATTTATTAAAATCAGTCGAGAACGGACCGGATGATACGCGGCGGCCGCTTTATATTTCGGGCTCCAATATAGGCAGTCCTCACCTGATGCGTGGGGATCTCAGCAGCACGATTGGAGTGGAAATTAACCGGGGAGCATGAGTAAAATCTTTGGTCCGGTAAGAATTAAACACTTTTACTCGTATTAACCCACCGCGTTCTATAAGCATCTGCGATAGATCGCATTTTAAAAGGCGATAGAGGTAACGAAATATAAGTAATTTTTTTGCCCTCCACTAATGAGTGGGGTACTGTCATAAGAGGCATCGTCCCTTTTCAACGATGTCTTAGAAACACACCAGGGTAGTTTGTAAATTAGAATTTAAAAAAGTGAAGAATACACTATGACAACTGCAAATCGTCCGATACTTAATCTCGACCTCGATCTGCTAAGAACCTTTGTTGCTGTTGCTGATTTGAATACCTTTGCGGCGGCGGCAGTCGCCGTTTGTCGCACTCAATCAGCAGTTAGCCAGCAAATGCAGCGGTTAGAGCAACTGGTCGGTAAAGAGCTGTTTGCCCGCCATGGGCGTAACAAGCTATTGACTGAGCACGGTATTCAGCTTCTCGGCTATGCCAGGAAAATCCTGCGCTTTAACGACGAAGCCTGTACCTCTCTGATGTACAACAATATCAAGGGCGTTTTGACCATTGGCGCTTCAGACGATACCGCCGATACCATTTTGCCTTTCCTGCTGAACCGCGTGACCTCGATTTATCCCAAGCTGTCGATTGACGTACGGGTGAAACGCAGCCCGCAGATGGTCGACATGCTGAAAGACGGCGAGGTTGATCTGGCGATCACCACGGCTGACACCGAGGGGCATCCGCACATCGTGCTGCGCACCTCGCCGACGCTGTGGTATTGCGCGGCGGATTACCATTACCAGGCCGGCGAACCCGTTCCGCTGGTGGTGATGGATGAACCCAGCCCGTTCCGCACCATGGCTATCAAACATCTGGATGAGGCCGGCATTCCGTGGCGCATTGCCTACGTGGCTTCCACGCTGTCCGCCGTTCGCGCCGCTTGCAAGGCCGGCCTGGGCGTCACCGTGCGGCCTGTCGAGATGATGAGCCCCGATCTGCGGGTGCTGGGGGCGGCGGAGGGCTTGCCGGCTCTGCCGGATACCCAATACGCCCTGTGCAAGGACGCCCAGTGTGGCAACGAGCTGGCGATGGCCATCTTCAGCGCGATGCAGGGCGGCAACGACAGCTATAGCTTCAACGGGCCGGGCGGCGCTCTGCCGGACGACGCCAGTTTGGTCGACGAAGAAGAATAACGCTCCGGCGCGTTAAATCTGATGAGAAAACCTCTGCTTCGGCGGAGGTTTTTTTTTGCCGCGAATCAGCGGAAAGTGACATTTTTATGAACTTTGTTTTAATTTTATCGCGAGTTGGTTATTTGTTTAAGTTTTTGTCGTAATGAGAAACCGGGTTCTGCCCCTACGAGTTTGTTTTGTCTGTTTTTTGAACAGCCGGCGGAGCGGCGTAAAGACCTGGAAATAATATGGTTATTTTGTTAGGTTATGCCGAGCGTTTTTACGGCTGAATTTGACAAAAATTGTTAAAGGCCCACACTTTTTTTGAGGATTTATGCTGAAAACGTGTCCTGGATCAAAAAAATACCCCTAGGTAGTGAGTGGAAGAACAGGGAATTCCTGAGACAATGGTATAGTAAAACTGAAATATGCATGTTGGTTTATATCTATCTGTTTCTACACAAAAATTAACTGACACGATTTAGCCTAAGGCTGGCGCATCAAATGTTAATCAAATGATACGTATGTAAACTAGTGTGTAGATACTTTTGTCAAAGTTGACAAAAGGTTATAGAAAGGAGTAAAAAGCCCACAGTAAAACGCTGCCTAACTCGCTGTAAAAGCAGTTTGTTTGTGTGGTTAATTTATCCTTCCCTTAAATCGATGTGGTGCACTAACTGCCGGTTACAAGAGCAGAGCGATCGACGCCACTTTTGATGAGTAAGCATAGAGTATGTCAACAACCACTGAAGTTATCGCTCATCACTGGGCGTTCGCCGTATTTCTTGTCGTGGCTATCGGGCTCTGCGGCTTAATGCTGCTGGGTGCGTTCTTCCTGGGCGGGAGAGCCCGGGCGCGCGCCAAACACACCCCGTTCGAATCCGGGATCGACTCTGTCGGTACGGCGCGTATGCGTTTGTCCGCCAAGTTTTACCTGGTTGCCATGTTCTTCGTTATTTTCGATGTTGAAGCCTTATACCTGTATGCCTGGTCGGTCTCGGTTCGCGAGAGTGGCTGGGTAGGCTTTATCGAAGCCGCCATTTTCATTTTGGTGCTATTGGCGGGTCTGGTTTATCTGGTGCGCATCGGCGCGTTGGATTGGACTCCGGCGCGTTCTCGTCGCCAGAGCAAACCCAGCACTATCACTAACACCAACAGTCATCCGCAGTAACAGCGAGGCATTAAGATGGACTATACGCTCACCCGCATAGACCCGAACGGTGAGAACGACCGTTATCCCCTGCAAAAACAGGAGATCGTCGCCGATCCCCTGGAACAACAGGTCCACCGCACGGTTTACATGGGTAAACTCGAACATGCATTGCATGACATGGTGAACTGGGGGCGTAAAAACTCTATTTGGCCATATAACTTTGGCCTTTCGTGCTGTTACGTGGAGATGGTGACGTCGTTTACCGCCGTTCACGACGTGGCGCGTTTCGGCGCCGAAGTGTTGCGTGCATCGCCGCGTCAGGCTGACCTGATGGTGGTCGCCGGCACCTGCTTCACCAAGATGGCCCCGGTCATTCAGCGCCTGTACGAGCAGATGCTGGAACCCAAGTGGGTGATCTCGATGGGCGCCTGCGCCAACTCCGGCGGCATGTACGACATCTATTCCGTGGTGCAGGGCGTGGACAAGTTCCTGCCGGTCGACGTGTACATTCCCGGCTGTCCGCCGCGTCCGGAAGCCTACATGCAGGCGCTGATGCTGCTGCAGGAATCCATTGGCAAAGAACGCCGCCCGCTGTCGTGGGTTGTCGGCGATCAGGGCGTTTACCGCGCCAACATGCAGTCTGAAAGAGAGCGTAAACACGGCGAGCGCATCGCGGTGACCAACCTTCGGACGCCTGACGAGATTTAAGACGTTCATTTAACGTCCATCTTAGTGCGCTATTGGTTAACACAGCGAAAAGTGAAAATTGCGGCGAAATAACCCTTTAGTGTGGTGAAAAAAATTATGACAGATTTGACGACGCACGACGCCTTGCCGGCCTGGCAAACCCGAGATCACCTTGACGACCCGGTGATCGGCGAGCTGCGCAACCGCTTTGGGCCGGAAGCCTTTACTGTTCAGCCCACCCGTACCGGAATGCCCGTGGTATGGGTCAAACCTGACCAGTTGCTGGAAGTAATGACGTTCCTGAGAAAACAGCCGAAGCCTTACGTCATGCTGTTTGATCTGCATGGCGTGGACGAGCGTCTTCGCACCCACCGTGACGGTTTGCCCGCCGCGGATTTTTCTGTTTTCTATCATCTGATTTCCATCGAACGCAACCGCGACATCATGCTGAAAGTGGCGCTGTCTGAGAAAGACCTGCACGTGCCCACAGCCACCAGGGTTTTCCCGAACGCCAACTGGTATGAGCGTGAAACCTGGGAGATGTTCGGTATTACCTTCGACGGCCACCCGCACCTGTCGCGCATCATGATGCCGCAGACCTGGGAAGGCCACCCGCTGCGTAAAGACTACCCGGCGCGCGCCACCGAGTTCGATCCTTTCGTGTTGACCAAACAGAAAGAAGATCTGGAAATGGAATCGCTGACCTTCAAGCCGGAAGACTGGGGCATGAAGCGCGGCACCGAAAACGAGGACTTCATGTTCCTCAACCTCGGCCCTAACCACCCGTCGGCGCACGGGGCATTCCGCATCATTCTGCAGCTGGACGGCGAAGAGATCGTCGACTGCGTGCCTGACATCGGCTACCACCACCGCGGCGCCGAAAAAATGGGCGAGCGCCAGTCCTGGCACAGCTACATTCCGTACACCGACCGCATCGAGTACCTCGGCGGCTGCGTGAACGAGATGCCTTACGTGCTGGCGGTCGAGAAGCTGGCCGGCATCAAGGTACCGGAGCGCGTCGACACCATCCGCGTGATGCTGTCCGAACTGTTCCGCATCAACAGCCACCTGCTGTACATCAGCACCTTCATTCAGGACGTCGGCGCCATGACCCCGGTGTTCTTCGCCTTTACCGATCGTCAGAAAATTTACGATCTGGTGGAAGCGATTACCGGTTTCCGTATGCACCCGGCCTGGTTCCGCATCGGCGGCGTCGCCCACGACCTGCCGCGCGGCTGGGATCGCCTGCTGCGCGAGTTCCTCGAGTGGATGCCGAAGCGCCTGGACTCTTACGTCAAGGCGGCGCTGAAGAACAGCATTCTGAAAGGCCGTTCCGTCGGCGTGGCGTCTTATAACGCCAAAGAAGCGCTGGAGTGGGGCGTGACCGGCGCCGGCCTACGCGCTACCGGCATCGAGTTTGACGTACGTAAATGGCGCCCGTACTCCGGCTACGAGAATTTCGATTTCGAAATCCCGGTCGGCGACGGCAACAGCGACTGCTATACCCGCGTGATGCTGAAGGTGGAAGAGCTGCGCCAGAGCCTGCGCATCCTCGAGCAGTGCCTGAACAACATGCCGGAAGGCCCGTTCAAGGCCGATCACCCGCTGACCACGCCGCCGCCGAAAGAGCGTACGTTGCAGCATATTGAAACGCTGATCACCCACTTCCTGCAGGTTTCCTGGGGCCCGGTGATGCCAGCCAACGAATCATTCCAGATGATTGAAGCCACCAAAGGGATCAACAGCTACTACCTGACCAGCGACGGCAGCACCATGAGCTACCGCACCCGGGTACGTACGCCAAGCTTTGCGCACCTGCAGCAGATCCCGTCGGTAATCCGTGGCAGCCTGGTCTCCGACCTGATCGTCTATCTGGGTAGTATCGATTTTGTTATGTCAGATGTGGACCGCTAATTATGCACTCTCAAAAAGACAATCACGCGAGTCACGATGCGCTTGAGCCCATCAATGCAGCCGCTCCTCAGAGCGGCGTTGATGCATTTGAGCTGAGTGCGGAAGAACGTGATGCGATCGAGCATGAAAAGCACCATTACGAGGATCCGCGCGCCGCTTCCATCGAAGCACTGAAAATTGTGCAGAAGAAACGCGGCTGGGTTCCGGACGGTGCGATTTACGCCATCGCAGAAGTGCTGGGCATCCCTGCCAGCGACGTAGAAGGCGTGGCCACGTTCTACAGCCAGATTTTCCGTCAGCCGGTAGGACGTCACGTGATCCGTTATTGTGACAGCGTTGTTTGTCACATCACCGGTTACCAGGGCATTCAGGCCGCCATTGAGAAGAAGCTGAACATCAAGCCGGGTCAAACCACCTTTGATGGCCGCTTCACTCTGCTGCCGACCTGCTGCCTGGGTAACTGCGATAAAGGGCCAACCATGATGATTGATGAGGACACTCACAGTCAGCTGAAGCCTGAAGATATCGAGACGCTACTGGAGCAGTATCAATGATTAAAGACATTGTACGCACTCCCGAAACGCATCCGCTGACCTGGCGCCTGCGCGATGACAAACAGCCGCTGTGGCTGGATGAATATCGCAGCAAGAACGGCTATGCCGGTGCGGAAAAAGCCCTCAAGGGCCTGGCCCCGGACGAGATCGTCAACCTGGTGAAAGACTCCGGGTTGAAAGGCCGCGGCGGTGCAGGCTTCTCCACCGGTTTGAAGTGGAGCCTGATGCCGAAAGACGAGTCCATGAACATCCGTTACCTGCTGTGTAACGCCGATGAAATGGAGCCGGGCACCTATAAAGACCGTCTGCTGATGGAACAGCTGCCGCACCTGCTGGTGGAAGGCATGCTGATCTCCGCGTTCGCGCTGAAGGCTTACCGCGGTTACATCTTCCTGCGCGGCGAATACGTCGAAGCGGCGGTGCACCTGCGCCGCGCCATCGCGGAAGCCACAGAAGCGGGCTACCTGGGCAAGAACATTCTCGGCACCGGCTTTGATTTCGAGCTGATCGTTCACACCGGCGCCGGCCGCTATATTTGCGGCGAAGAAACCGCCCTGATCAACTCGCTGGAAGGCCGCCGCGCCAACCCGCGTTCCAAGCCGCCATTCCCGGCCACCGCCGGCGCCTGGGGCAAGCCGACCTGCGTCAACAACGTGGAAACGCTGTGCAACGTGCCGGCCATTCTGGCCAACGGCGTTGAGTGGTACACCGGCATCTCCGGCAGCGAAGACAAAGGCACCAAGCTGATGGGCTTCTCCGGCCGGGTGAAAAACCCGGGGGTCTGGGAACTGCCGTTCGGCACTACCGCACGCGAGATCCTCGAAGACTACGCCGGCGGTATGCGCGACGGCCTGCGCTTTAAAGCCTGGCAACCGGGCGGCGCGGGCACCGACTTCCTGACCGCCGATCACCTCGATCTGCCGATGGAGTACGGCGCAATCGGCAAGGCCGGCAGCCGTTTGGGCACCGCGCTGGCGATGGCGGTAGACCACGAAATCGGCATGGTTCCGCTGGTGCGCAACCTGGAAGAGTTCTTCTCCCGCGAGTCCTGCGGCTGGTGTACGCCATGCCGCGACGGCCTGCCGTGGAGCGTGAAGATCCTGCGCGCGTTGGAAAACGGCGAAGGGCAGCCGGGGGATATCGAAACCCTCGAGCAGCTGTGCCGTTCCCTCGGCCCGGGCAAAACCTTCTGCGCCCATGCGCCAGGTGCCGTAGAGCCACTGCAAAGCGCGATTAAATATTTCCGTGAAGAGTTCGAAGCGGGTATTGCCGTTAAGCACTACAGCAACGCACATGCGATTGGCGGCATTCAGCCGAACAACCTGCTGAAGCAACGCTGGTAAGCCGGCTAGCCCGCAACACGGCCAGAATTTTTGATTAACAGCTCATCGTAAGATGGGCCACTTGGAAGCATGCTGACTATGGCTACGATTCATGTAGACGGCAAAGAATACGACGTAGACGGAGCGGACAACCTGTTGCAGGCCTGTCTCTCCCTCGGGCTCGATATTCCTTACTTTTGCTGGCACCCGGCGCTGGGAAGCGTCGGCGCTTGCCGCCAATGTGCGGTAAAGCAATACCAAAACGCGGAAGATACGCGTGGCCGTTTGGTGATGTCCTGTATGACACCGGCATCCGATGGAACCTTTATTTCCATCGACGATGGCGAAGCGAAACAGTTCCGCGAGAGCGTGGTCGAGTGGTTGATGACCAACCACCCGCACGACTGTCCGGTCTGTGAGGAAGGCGGTAACTGTCACCTGCAGGATATGACGGTAATGACCGGCCACAGCTTCCGTCGCTACCGCTTCACCAAGCGCACGCACAACAACCAGGAGCTGGGGCCGTTTATCTCGCACGAGATGAACCGCTGCATCGCCTGCTACCGCTGCGTGCGTTACTACAAAGACTACGCGGACGGCACCGACTTCGGCGTTTACGGCGCGCACGACAACGTCTACTTCGGCCGTCCGGAAAGCGGCACGCTGGAAAGCGAGTTCTCCGGCAACCTGGTGGAAGTCTGCCCGACCGGCGTATTCACCGACAAGACGCATTCCGAACGCTACAACCGTAAATGGGACATGCAGTTTGCGCCAAGCATCTGCCAGCAGTGCAGCATCGGTTGCAACACCAGCCCGGGCGAGCGCTATGGCGAGCTGCGCCGCATCGAGAACCGTTACAACGGCAGCGTGAACCACTACTTCCTGTGCGACCGCGGCCGCTTCGGCTACGGCTACGTCAACCAGAAGGATCGTCCGCGTCAGCCGCAGCAGCTGCGCGGCAACGACTGGATCACCCTCAACGCCGAACAGGCGATGCAGGGCGCTGCGGACATCCTGCGTCAGGCGAAGAAAACCATCGGCATCGGCTCCCCGCGCGCCAGCCTGGAAAGCAACTTCGCGCTGCGCGAGCTGGTCGGCGCCGAGAACTACTACACCGGCATCGCTCAGGCCGAGCAGTCGCGCCTGGCGCTGATGCTGAACGTGCTGAAAAACGGCGGCGTTCATACCCCGGCGCTGCGTGAAATCGAAGATTACGACGCGGTGTTGGTGCTGGGTGAAGATCTGACCCAAACCGGCGCGCGCATCGCGCTGTCGGTGCGCCAGGCCGTCAAGGGCAAGGCCCGCGCGATGGCGGCGGCGCAACGCGTTGCCGACTGGCAGATCGCGGCGGTGCAGAACATCGGTCAGCACGCCAAGTATCCGCTGTTCACCACCAACGTCGACAACACCCGCCTCGACGACATCGCCGCGTGGAACTACCGCGCGCCGGTCGATGAGCAGGCGCGCTTCGGCTTCGCCATCGCCCATGCGCTGGATAACGCGGCGCCGGCGGTGAACTCGCTGGCCGAAGGCCTGAACAAGAAAGTCGACATCATCGTGCAGGCGCTGACCGGCGCTCGCAAACCGCTGATCGTCACCGGCAGCAACGCCGGCAGCGAAGCCATCATCGAAGCGGCGGCCAACATCGCCAAGGCGTTGAAAGGCCGCGGTTCTGACGTCGGCATCACCTTCGTAGCGGGCGCGGCCAACAGCATGGGCCTGGCGATGATCGGCGGCGGTTCGCTCGATCAGGCGCTGGAACAGCTGGCCAGCGGCGCAGCCGACACCGCCATCGTGATGGAGAACGATCTCTATCGCCATGCGCCGGCGGAGAAAGTGGACGCCGCGCTGGCCAAGGTCAGCAACCTGATCGTTGCCGATCATCAGCGCACCGCCATCATGGACAAGGCCAACCTGATCCTGTCGGCGGCCAGCTTCGCCGAAAGCGACGGCACGCTGATCAACCAGGAAGGCCGCGCGCAGCGCTTCTTCCAGGTGTACGATCCGGCCTATTACGATGACGCCAAAAAGAATCAGTTCACCGTGATGCTGGAAAGCTGGCGCTGGATGCACTCGCTGCACTCCACCTACACCAGCCGCCACGTGGACTGGACCCAGCTCGACGACGTGATCGCCGCCTGCGTCGAGGCGTTGCCGCAGCTGCAGGCCATCGTCGACGCGGCGCCGGACGCGACCTTCCGCATCCGCGGCCAGAAGCTGGCGCGTTCTCCGCACCGCTCCAGCGGCCGCACCGCCATGCGCGCCAACATCAGCGTGCACGAGCCGCGTCAGCCGCAGGATAAAGACACCATGTTCGCCTTCTCGATGGAAGGGAACAACAGCCCGCTGGCCGATCGTCAGCAGATCCCGTTCGCCTGGGCGCCAGGCTGGAACTCACCGCAGGCATGGAACAAGTTCCAGGCCGAAGTGGGCGGCAAGCTGCGCCACGGCGATCCGGGCGTACGCCTGATCGAAGCGGGGGAGGGCAGCCTGGATTACTTCACCGAGGTGCCTGCCGCCTTTAATCCGGCCGAAGGCTGGCGCGTCGCGCCTTACTACCACCTGTTCGGCAGCGATGAAATGTCGCAGCGCTCCAGCGTTATCCAGCAGCGCATGCCGGAAGCCTACGTGATGGTCAACCCGGCCGACGCCGCTGCGCTTGGCGTGAATGCCGGCGCATTGGTGGAGTTCAGCTGTGCGGGCCAGACGCTGCGTCTGCCGGTGCGCCTGAGCGAAACCCTGAGCCAGGGCCAGGTTGGTTTGCCGCTCGGCTTGCCAGGGATCCCGCCGATTTTGGTGGGTGCAACGGTTGAAAATCTGCGGGAGGCGGCACGATGAGCTGGTTTACCCCTGAGGTGATCGACATTCTGATCGCCATTCTTAAAGCGGTAGTGATCCTGCTGGTGGTCGTGGCCTGCGGCGCATTCATGAGCTTCGGCGAACGCCGTCTGCTCGGCCTGTTCCAGAACCGCTACGGACCTAACCGCGTCGGCTGGGGCGGCTCGCTGCAGCTGGTCGCCGACATGATCAAAATGTTCTTCAAGGAAGACTGGGTACCGAGATTCTCCGACCGGGTGATCTTCACCCTGGCGCCGATGATCGCCTTTACTTCCCTGTTGCTGGCATTCGCCATCGTGCCGGTCAGCCCGACCTGGGCGGTGTCCGATCTCAACATCGGTATTTTGTTCTTCCTGATGATGGCCGGCCTGGCGGTATACGCCGTGCTGTTCGCCGGTTGGTCGAGCAACAACAAATACTCGCTGTTGGGCGCGATGCGCGCCTCCGCGCAAACCCTGAGCTATGAAGTGTTCATCGGCCTGTCGCTGATGGGCGTGGTGATGCAGGCTGACTCGTTCAACATGCAGGCCATCGTTGAATCTCAGGCGCACGTCTGGAACGTCATTCCGCAGTTCTTCGGCTTCGTGACCTTTGCGATTGCCGGGGTTGCGGTGTGTCACCGCCACCCGTTTGACCAACCGGAAGCCGAGCAGGAACTGGCCGACGGTTACCACATCGAATATTCCGGCATGAAGTTCGGTCTGTTCTTCGTGGGGGAATACATCGGTATCGTCACCGTGTCCGCCCTGATTGTGACGTTGTTCTTCGGCGGCTGGCAGGGTCCGTTCCTGCCGCCATTCATCTGGTTCGCACTGAAAACGGCCTTCTTCATGATGATGTTCATTCTGATTCGTGCTGCCTTGCCGCGCCCGCGCTACGACCAGGTGATGTCTTTCGGCTGGAAAGTGTGCCTGCCGCTGACGCTGCTGAACCTGCTGGCAACCGCCGCGGTCATTTTGTACAACGCTCAATAAGGGGTGAATAAACCATGACATTGAAAGAGTTATTGGTTGGTTTCGGCACCCAGGTGCGCAGCATTTGGATGATTGGCATGCATGCCTTCGCCAAGCGCGAAACCCAGATGTATCCGGAAGAACCGGTTTACCTGCCGCCGCGCTACCGCGGCCGCATCGTGCTGACGCGCGATCCGGACGGCGAAGAGCGCTGCGTCGCCTGTAACCTGTGTGCGGTTGCCTGCCCGGTCGGCTGTATCTCGCTGCAAAAAGCAGAACAGAAAGACGGCCGTTGGTATCCGGAATTCTTCCGCATCAACTTCTCGCGCTGCATCTTCTGCGGCCTGTGCGAAGAAGCTTGCCCGACCACCGCTATCCAGCTGACGCCGGATTTCGAACTGGGCGAGTACAAGCGTCAGGATCTGGTGTACGAAAAAGAAGATCTGTTGATCTCGGGGCCGGGTAAATATCCGGAATATAACTTCTACCGGATGGCCGGTATGGCGATTGACGGCAAAGCCAAGGGCGAAGCCGAAAACGAAGCCAAACCGATCGACGTCAAAGGTCTGTTGCCCTAAGGAGCCAGCAAGCATGGAAATTGCATTTTATCTGGCAGGTTTGATTGCGGTGGTCGCGACGATCCGCGTGATCACCCATACCAACCCTGTACATGCGCTGCTGTATCTGATCGTCTCGTTGTTGGCGATCTCGGCAGTTTTCTTCTCCCTCGGCGCCTACTTTGCCGCCGCGCTGGAAATCATCGTTTATGCGGGCGCCATCATGGTGTTGTTCGTGTTCGTGGTGATGATGCTGAACCTCGGCAACGTGCAGCAGCAAGAACGCGACTGGATGAAGCCGACGGTGTGGATCGGGCCTGGCCTGATGTCGCTGGCGTTGCTGGTGGTGCTGATTATCGCTATCCGCAGCGTATCCGATCAGGGTATCAGCGGCGAGATGGTGGACGCGAAGGCGGTAGGCATCAGCCTGTTCGGTCCTTACGTGTTGGCGGTTGAGCTGGCTTCAATGCTGCTGTTGGCGGGTCTGGTTGTCGCCTTCCATATCGGCCGTGAGCATAAGCCTGGCGAGGTGCTGAGCAACGCGCCGGCGAGTGGCGAAATGGCGAGAAGAAAATCGGAGGAGCAAGCATGATCCCTCTTCAACACGGCCTGATCCTGGCGGCTATCCTGTTTGTGCTCGGGCTGACCGGGCTGCTGGTGCGCCGCAACCTGCTGTTTATGCTGATCAGTCTGGAAGTGATGATCAACGCCGCGGCGTTGGCGTTTATCGTGGCGGGAAGCTATTGGGGCCAGGCGGACGGGCAGGTGATGTACATCCTGGCGATCAGCCTGGCGGCAGCCGAGGCCAGTATCGGCCTGGCGCTGTTGCTGCAGCTCTACCGTCGTCGTCATACCCTGAATATTGATACTGTCAGTGAGATGCGCGGATGAACCTATTATATTTAACAATTCTGCTACCGCTGATCGGGTTCCTGCTGTTGGCATTTTCCCGCGGTCGCTGGTCCGAGAACACCTCGGCAACCGTCGGCGTGGGCTCTATCGGCCTGGCTGCGCTGGTGACGGTTCATGTGGCGATGGACTTCTTCGCCCAGAAGGCCGCCGGCGTACAGCTGTTCGAACAAAGCCTGTGGACCTGGATGTCGGTCGGCAATTTCAATATCGGCGTAACCCTGACGCTGGACGGCCTGTCGCTGACCATGCTGTCGGTAGTGACCGGCGTCGGCTTCTTCATCCACATGTTCGCCTCCTGGTACATGCGCGGTGAAGAGGGCTACTCGCGCTTCTTCGCCTACACCAACCTGTTTATCGCCAGCATGGTGGTATTGGTGCTGGCGGACAACCTGTTGCTGATGTACCTGGGTTGGGAAGGCGTGGGCCTGTGCAGCTACCTGCTGATCGGTTTCTACTACAAGGATCCGGCCAACGGCGCGGCGGCGATGAAAGCCTTCATCGTGACCCGCGTCGGCGACGTGTTCCTGGCGTTCGCGCTGTTCATTCTCTACAACGAGCTGGGCACCCTGAACATCCGTGAACTGATGATCCTGGCACCGCAAAAGCTGGCGGTAGGGGATACGGCCATCACCTGGGCGACCCTGATGCTGCTGGGCGGCGCGGTCGGTAAATCGGCGCAGCTGCCGTTGCAAACCTGGCTGGCGGACGCGATGGCGGGCCCAACGCCGGTTTCCGCTCTGATCCACGCGGCGACCATGGTGACCGCGGGCGTTTACCTGATTGCCCGCACGCACGGCCTGTTCCTGATGGCGCCGGAAGTGCTGCACCTGGTGGGCATCGTCGGTGCGGTGACCCTGCTGCTGGCCGGCTTCGCCGCGCTGGTGCAGACCGACATCAAACGCGTGCTCGCTTACTCCACCATGAGCCAGATTGGCTACATGTTCCTGGCGCTGGGCGTGCAGGCGTGGGACGCGGCGATCTTCCACCTGATGACCCACGCGTTCTTCAAGGCGCTGCTGTTCCTGTCGTCCGGTTCGGTGATCCTGGCCTGCCACCACGAGCAGAACATCTTCAAGATGGGCGGCCTGCGCAAGAGCATCCCGCTGGTTTACGTCTGCTTCCTGGTGGGCGGCGCGGCGCTGTCGGCCTTGCCGCTGATTACCGCCGGCTTCTTCAGTAAGGATGAGATCCTGGCGGGCGCGATGGCCAACGGCCACATCAACCTGATGATTGCCGGTCTGGTCGGTGCGTTCATGACCTCGCTGTACACCTTCCGCATGATTTTCATCGTGTTCCACGGCGAAGAGAAAATCAAAGCGCATGCCGGTAAAGGCATCACTCACCACCTGCCGCTGCTGGTTCTGCTGGTGCTGTCCACCTTCGTCGGCGCGATGATCGTGCCGCCGCTGCAGGGCGTACTGCCGGACACCACCGAGCTGGCGCACGGCAGCGTGCTGCAGCTGGAGATCGCTTCCGGCGTGGTGGCTATCGTCGGCATCCTGCTGGCGGCCGCACTGTGGCTGGGCAAACGCAGCCTGGTCACCCGCATCGCCAACAGCGCGCCGGGCCGCTTCTTCTCGACCTGGTGGTTCCATGCCTGGGGCTTCGACTGGCTGTACGACAAAGTCTTCGTCAAACCTTATCTGGGCATTGCGAAGCTGTTGCAGCGCGATCCGCTGAACTCGCTGATGAACCTGCCGGCCATCTTCTCCCGCTGGGGGAACCGTGGCCTGACGGTGAGCGAGAACGGCCAGGTGCGTTGGTATATAGCGTCTATGGGTGTGGGTGCAGTGGTCGTATTGGCTCTGTTGATTTTGGTTTAACAGAACAATTCGAATACGGTTATCGGGCGTAGCGCTCCTTATAATCAGCGCTATGTACAATGTTTTTGCTTTATACCTAAGGATTTCGAGTTGTGGCCAGGCGGCAAGTGCGTGAATCCCCGGGAGCTTACGGTAGTAAGTGACCGGGGTGAGCGAACGTAGCCAACGACGCCACAGCGTGAAAGACAACGGTAGAATAAGGGACACAAAACGCCATGCTATTACCTTGGCTAATTCTTATCCCCTTTATCGGCGGTCTGCTGTGCTGGCAGCTGGAGCGCTTCGGTACAAAGGTGCCGCGCTGGATAGCGTTGATCGCAATGGGGCTGACGTTGGCGCTTTCTCTGCAGCTGTGGTTGCAGGGTGGCTACACATTGACCACGCCGAAAGGCATTCCGCAATGGCAGAGCGAGTTCCTGTTGCCGTGGATCCCGCGCTTTGGCATTTCCATCCACCTGGCGCTGGACGGCCTGTCGCTGCTGATGGTGGTGCTGACCGGCCTGCTGGGCGTGCTGGCGATCCTCTGTTCCTGGCGTGAAATCCAGAAATATCAGGGCTTCTTCCACCTCAACCTGCTGTGGATCCTGGGCGGCGTTATCGGCGTGTTCCTCGCCATCGACATGTTCCTGTTCTTCTTCTTCTGGGAAATGATGTTGGTGCCGATGTACTTCCTGATAGCCCTGTGGGGTCACAAGGCGTCGGACGGTAAAACCCGCATCACCGCGGCCACCAAGTTCTTCATCTACACCCAGGCCAGCGGTCTGGTGATGTTGATTGCGATCCTGGGCCTGGTGTTCGTGCACTACAACGCCACCGGCGTGTGGACCTTCGATTACGAAGACCTGCTGCAAACCCCGATGTCCCATAACGTGCAGTATCTGCTGATGCTGGGCTTCTTCATCGCCTTCGCGGTGAAAATGCCGGTGGTGCCGCTGCATGGCTGGCTGCCTGACGCGCACAGCCAGGCGCCGACCGCCGGTTCCGTCGATCTGGCGGGGATCTTGCTGAAAACCGCGGCCTACGGCCTGCTGCGTTTCAGCCTGCCGCTGTTCCCGGAAGCTTCGCACGAGTTTGCGCCAATCGCCATGTGGCTGGGCGTGATCGGCATCTTCTACGGCGCCTGGATGGCGTTCGCGCAGACCGACATCAAGCGTCTGATCGCCTACACCTCGGTTTCTCACATGGGCTTCGTGCTGATCGCCATCTACACCGGTAGCCAGCTGGCTTACCAGGGGGCGGTGATCCAGATGATCGCGCACGGCCTGTCCGCCGCCGGCATGTTCATCATCTGCGGCCAGCTGTACGAGCGTCTGCATACTCGCGACATGCGTCAGATGGGCGGCCTGTGGGGGCGTATCAAGTACATTCCCGCGCTGTCGCTGTTCTTCGCCGTGGCGACGCTGGGGATGCCGGGCACCGGTAACTTCGTCGGTGAGTTCATGATCCTGTTCGGCAGCTACCAGGTGGTGCCGGTGATCACCGTGATCTCTACCTTCGGTCTGGTGTTTGCTTCGGTTTACTCGTTGATCATGATGCAGCGCGCCTACTACGGCAAAGCCAAATCTGACCAACCGTTGCCGGGCATGACCGCGCGCGAACTGTTCATCATTCTGCTGTTGGTGGTGTTGCTGGTTCTGCTGGGGTTCTACCCGCAGCCGATTCTGGATACTTCACATGCGGCGATGAGCAACGTGCAACACTGGTTTGGTTCGTCAGTTTCAGCAATTTCAACAACAAGGCCGTAATTCGCCATGACAATAACTCCTCAACAACTGATCGCACTGTTGCCGCTGTTGATCGTCGGATTGACGGTGGTGGTTGTGATGCTAGGCATTGCGTGGCGACGCGACCACTTTATCAACGCCACCCTGACAGTGATCGGTCTCAACCTGGCGCTGCTTTCGCTGTACTTTGTCGGCCAGGCCGGCCCAATGGACGTCACCCCGCTGCTGCGGGTTGACGGTTACTCGATGTTCTATACCGGGCTGGTGCTGCTGGCGAGTCTGGCGACCTGTACCTTCGCCTACCCATGGCTGGTCGGTTACCCGGACAACCGCGAAGAGTTCTACCTGCTGGTGCTGATCGCCGCCATGGGTGGCATTCTGCTGGCGAGCGCCAACCATCTGGCCTCGCTGTTCATCGGTATCGAACTGATCTCGCTGCCGCTGTTCGGCCTGGTGGGCTATGCCTACCGCCAGAAACGTCCGCTGGAAGCCGCCATCAAGTACATGCTGCTGTCCGCCGCCGCCTCGTCATTCCTGCTGTTCGGCATGGCGCTGCTGTACGCTGAGTCCGGCGACCTGTCGCTGGCCGGCCTGGGCAAAAGCCTGCAGGAAAACATGATGCACCAGCCGCTGATCCTGGCCGGCATGGGCATGATGATCGTCGGTCTGGGCTTCAAGCTGTCGCTGGTGCCGTTCCAACTGTGGACGCCGGACGTGTATCAGGGGGCGCCTGCGCCGGTCTCGACCTTCCTGGCCACCGCCAGCAAGATTGCGATCTTCGCGGTAGTGATGCGCCTGTTCCTGTACGCCCCGGCGGCCGACAGCGAGGCGCTGCGCCTGGTGCTGTCGATCATCGCGTTCTGTTCTATCCTGTTCGGCAACCTGATGGCCATCAGCCAGACCAACATCAAGCGTCTGCTGGGTTACTCGTCTATCGCTCACCTGGGTTATCTGCTGGTGGCGCTGATTGCGGTGCAAACGCATCAGCTGTCGCTGGAAACCGCCGGGGTTTACCTGGCCGGTTACCTGTTCAGCAGCCTGGGCGCGTTCGGCGTGGTCAGCCTGATGTCCAGCCCGTACCGCGGGCCGGATGCGGATTCGCTGTTCTCCTACCGCGGCCTGTTCTGGCATAAGCCAATCCTGTCTGCGGTGATGACGGTGATGATGCTGTCGCTGGCCGGTATCCCGATGACTCTGGGCTTTATCGGCAAGTTCTTCGTGATTGCGATGGGCGTCAGCGCGCACCTGTGGTGGCTGACCGGCGCGGTTGTGGTGGGCAGTGCGATTGGCCTGTACTACTATCTGCGCGTAACCGTCAGCCTGTTCCTCAGCGCGCCGGAATCGCTGCAGCGCGATACCCCGAACAACTGGGCGTTGACCGCCGGCGGCGTGGTGGTGTTGATCTCCGCGGCGCTGGTGCTGCTGCTGGGGGTTTATCCGCAACCGCTGATTACCCTGGTGCAGATGGCACAGCCGATGTTCTGATACGGGTTCAGACGGTAAAAAGGTCGCTTCGGCGACCTTTTTTTATGCACAGAGAAAGGCGGGCGGTTCAGCCCTGAGGGTTTTCAAACGAAGTCTCCAGCGCCTGCACCACCGCGCGCACCCGGGCGGCGCGCTGCAGATCGGGGTGCAGCACCAGCCAGATATCCACCCAGTCCTTATTCTCCGGGAAGATGCGCACCAGGTCCGGATCCTTGTCCGCCAGGAAGGCGGAGAGCAGGCCGATGCCTAACCCATTGCGGGTGGCCGAGCGCAGCAGCAGCTGCGAATTGCACTGCAGCACCACGTTGGGGTCGAGAAGCGTTTCGCCGCAAAAATCGTTCCAGTGGCGCGGCACCAGCTCACGCGGGAACATCAGCAAATCATGACCGCGCAGATGATTGCCCTGGGTCGGCATGCCGTGCTTGTCGAGATAGCTTTGGGTCGCATACAGCCCCATTTCGATGGTGGCCATGCGCTTGATGATCAGCTCATCGGAATCCGGGCGTGCGCCACGGATCGCCAGATCGGCGCCGCGATAAGAGATATCGGAGATATTGACTGCCGTCAGCAGCGTGACGGTGATCAGCGGATACTGTTCCCGCAGCTGTTTCAATGCCGGAATGATGAAAGCTTCGGCCATGGTGTCGGTGGTGGCGATGCGCACGTTGCCGCGCAGGCTGTCGTCGCCGCTGGTGGCCTTGCGGCCAATCGCCTGCACCGCGTTTTCCATGTTCATTACGTCGGCCAGCATCTCCTCGCCCAGCGGGCTGAGGCAGAAGGATTTCGGCGTGCGGATAAAGAGTTTCGAGCCCAGCGCCTCTTCGAAGGCGGCGATGCGCCGCCCGACGGTAGCCTGGTCGACGTGCAGCTCATTGGCGGCCTTCCTTAAGGTGCCGCAGCGCGCGACGGCCAGAAAGAAGCGTGCATCATCCCAATTCATGGTGCCATTTCCTTTGTGTCGGCCTGTTGTTGGAGGGGGGGCCGCGATATGACGGTTATTTATTATGTTTCAGCCTGCGGGCAAATGCACCCACAGTAATGCCGGCCGGAGCCGGACGATGCATTAATGAATCACCCCGATGCATTCTTGGCTATGTTGGGCGCCAGCGGCGAGCAGTATGATAAACGCGTATCCCGATGCCGTGAGGTTTTCAGATCGGGTCATTGAGTCGAGGTTGCCGTCTGGCCCATTCGGGAGCAAAAAATGTCAGATATCCCCGCCGTGGATAAAACGCATTCGAATACGTCGCATTTTGCCATCCTGCTGTTCCTGGCGCTGGCGTTAATGTCGGCGCTGCTGAACAGCAGCGCGCCGACGCCGCTTTATCCGCACTATCAACATGAGCTGGGGCTGACTTCCGTCAGCCTGACGATGATCTACGGCGCCTATGCCGCCGGCGTGCTGATTTCGCTGTTCGGCGTGGGCAACATGGCCGGCAGGGTGAAAGATCTGCGCAGCATGATCGTACCGGCGCTGCTGGTGGTGCTGGCCGGCGCTTGGGTATTCGCGCTGGCGGATTCCTTCTTTATGATGCTGATGGCGCGGCTGCTGGCCGGGGTCGGCACCGGGGCGCTAACCGGCGCGGCGAACATTGCGCTGGTGCGTTTCGGGCCGCAGGACGGCGGCAAAAGCGCCGCCCTGATCGCCACCTTGTCCTTCACTACCGGTCTGGCGCTGGGGCCGATTTTTAGCGGTATCGCTTTGCAGACCGGCTTTCATACCACGTCGATGCCGTTCGTTATCATCATGGGCGTGGCCGCCGTCGCCGCCCTGGGCGTGATGCTCAAATGGCCGCCTGAGGCACGGGCTGAGCCGGTAGCGCACGCGTCTTTGGGTACCGCGGCAGAACCAAGCGCATTGGCGGATGGCCTGCGCGCCACCGGCGGCAAGTTCTTTCTGTGCGCCGCCGCGTTGTTCATCTGTTGGGCGGTGGCTGCCAGCATTCTGGCGATTGGCCCGAGCGTGGCGGAAAAACTTCTGGGGATGCGCAGCAGCGGCCTCTATGGCTACGTGATTGCGGTGTACCTGTTGATAGCCGGTATCAGTCAGATCCTCAGCCGCCGCATTAAGGCCCGCCGTTCGCTGCTGTTTGGCTGCCTGGCGCAGGCGCTGTCGGTGGCGGTATTCGCCGGGGCAATTCAGCTAGGTTCATCGGGGCTGGCCGCCGTGGGCATGGTGATTGCCGGTTATGCTTATGGCGCCATTTTCGTCGGCAGCGCCACCCTGGTGAACCTGATTTCACCCCAGGCCAGCCATGCGCGGTTGATATCCTTGTTTTACGTTATTGCTTACGTCGCCAACTGGGTGCCCATCCTGTTGGGGGCGGTGATCGACCACGCCGATCTGCGTCTGGCGGCCGATGCGCTGTTTCTGGCCAGCGCTGTGGTCTGTATAGCGTTGAGCGTTATGGTGACCCGCGCCGGTTTTCCTCGCTGAATGGTGGCTTTTTTGTGATATTAGGCACGTATTTGTAATTTCATTTTCTCTTATTGCATTATTTTTGTGATTGTCATCACTTGATTTTGCCGATTTTCGGGTAAACTGCGCGCTTTCTCTGCTGCGGGTCGGTTTATGAACGTTCTTTTCGCCATTGCTGTGACAACCGGGATCCTTTCCGGCGTTTGGGGTTGGGTGGCTGTCAGCCTGGGCCTGATCGGCTGGGCCGGTTTTCTCGGCTGCACCGCGTATTTCGCCTGCCCGCAGGGCGGGCTGAAAGGGTTGCTTATCAGCACGCTGACCTGCTGCAGCGGCGTATTCTGGGCAATGGCGATCGTTCACGGCAGCGAACTGGCGCCGGAATGGAACATGCTGGGTTACCTGCTGACCGGCGCAGTGGCTTTTCTGATGTGCATTCAGGCCAGGCAGCGGTGGTTGGGATTCGTGCCCGGCACCTTTATCGGCGCCTGCGCCACCTTCGCCGGCGGCGGCGACTGGCCGCTGGTGACGATGTCGTTGCTGGTGGGGCTGCTGTTCGGCTATGCGATGAAAAACAGCGGTCTGTGGCTGGCGGCGCGCAGCGAGAAGGCGCGGCGGCCTGAAGCGGTCAATCAAACCGCCGGGTCAAATGGTGCCGCCGAGTGAAATGCGGTAGTGCAAATCAACGCGTTCGATGCAGGGCACGCCGTTAACGCGTTTAAGCAGAATTTCGGTGGCCACCTTGCCCATATCAAAACGCGGGGTGATCACGCTGGCGATGCCCGGCGTGGTGGCCTGGCCGATGTCCAGGCCGTGGAAGCCCGACAGGGCGATATCCTGCGGCACCCGCAGCCCTAATCGCAGACAGGCCTGCAATACCCCCACCGCCAAATCGTCATTGGTGCACAGAATGCCGTCCAGTTCAGGGTAAAGCCGGCGCGCCATTGCCAGCATGTCGGCGCCGACCGAGACCGAAGATACCCGGTGCGGCGTAATCTGCCGCGGCGTCAGCCCCTGATTCTCCATGGCCCGGCAATAGCCCTGATAGCGCTTGTTGTCGCGCGCGTCCGACATCGCGCCGAAGTAGACCACCTGCCGCTTGCCGCTGGCGAGCAGCGCTTCGGTCATGTCGTAACCCGCCTGATAGTTGTCGAAGCCCACCGCAATGCGGCCCGGCGGCCCGTCCAAATCCATCACCTGCGCTACGGGGATCTTCGCCGCGGCGAGGAATTTTTCCGCCCGCAAAGTATGCGCCGAATCGGTGAGGATCAAACCGGCGATCGGGTAGGCCAACAGTTGGACGATGTGTTCTTCTTCGCGTTGTTGGCTGTAGTCGTAGTTCACCACCAGCGTTTGGTAGCCTTGCGCCAGCGCAATGGACTCGATGCCCGCCAGCAGATCGGCGAAAATCTGATTGTTGAAGGAAGGGATCAGCACGCCGATGCGCGGTTTTTGGCTGGCGCGCGCGTCATCGCCGTCGGTGAAGTTCACTTCTTGCATCACCTGGGCAATGCGCGCGGCGGTCTCGGCCGCCACTTTTTCCGGCGTTCGCAGATAGCGGCTGACCGTCATTTTGGTTACGCCGGCGAGCAGCGCAATATCCTGCAGCGTAACGCGTTGGTTTTTCATTTGGCGCCTTAACGGGCATGGCAATGGCGAATAGGCCATGTTAACAAATCGATCTGGTGATAACAATCGCCATGGGTAACTATAAAAATCATATAATTCAATAAGGTATTGGAGTTTTCCGGCAGGATTGACTGCGCGGCTTCACGTTAGGGGTAACAGGGTTTAGTAACATGATTTTAAGTGATCTTCCTCACGTTTTTACCGGTAACAATCCGGTGAGATAGGCGCTGATCCTATTCAGAATGAGATTGCCGGGGAAGGTTATGAACAATTTGTTTTCGCTGGATAATAAAAAAATACTGATAACCGGCGCCTCGCGCGGTATCGGTTTCTTGCTGGCGCGCGGTCTGGCGCAGTACGGCGCGCATATTTTGGTGAACGCCACTACCGAAGATAACGCGCTGCGCGCGGTCGATAGCCTGCGCAGCGAGGGGTTCAACGCCGACGCGGCGGCCTTCGACGTGACCGATACGCAGGCGATCCACGCCGCCATCGAACGCGTTGAAGAGCAGATCGGCGCGATCGACGTACTGATCAACAATGCCGGTATTCAGCGGCGCCATCCTTTTACCGAGTTCCCGGAAAAAGACTGGGACGACATTATCGCCGTTAACCAGAAGGCGGTATTTATGGTGTCGCAGGCCGTAGCGCGGCATATGGTTCGGCGCCAGAGCGGCAAGATAGTCAACATCGGTTCGATGCAAAGCGAGCTGGGGCGCGACACCATCACCCCTTACGCCGCTTCGAAGGGGGCGGTGAAAATGCTGACGCGCGGCATGTGCGTAGAGTTGGCGCGCTATAACATCCAGGTTAACGGCATCGCGCCCGGGTATTTCAAAACGGAAATGACCCAGGCGCTGGCCGACAATCAGGAGTTCACCGCCTGGCTGACCAAGCGCACCCCGGCGGCGCGCTGGGGCGATCCGCAGGAGTTGATCGGCGCGGCGGTATTCCTGTCTTCCAAAGCCTCCGATTTCGTTAACGGCCACCTGCTGTTTGTCGATGGCGGCATGTCTGCGGCGGTATAACACGCCCGCTTGGGAGAACCGAGATGAAAATTCAAACCCAGTCCTGCGTGATCAACGGCAAATATGACGTGGCGGTGGTGGCGCAGGAGGTGGAGTACCAGGGGCAGGGCACGCTGGTGAAAATCAGCCGCGGCGGCATCTGCGGCTCGGACCTGCATTACTATCAGGAAGGCAAGGTCGGCAATTTTCAGGTGCGGCAGCCGATGGTGCTGGGGCACGAAGCGATCGGCGAGGTGGTCGCCAGCGATTCTCCGCGGCTGACGCCGGGGCAGAAGGTCGCGCTCAACCCCAGCAAACCCTGCGGCGAGTGTAAATATTGCCTGGCGCAGCAGCAAAATCAGTGCACCGGGATGCGTTTTTTCGGCAGCGCGATGTATTTCCCGCATGTCGACGGTGCCTTTACCCAGTACAAGATTGTCGACAGCGCGCAATGCATCTCCTTCGAGGCCGATCGCGACGACAAGGTGATGGTGTTCGCCGAACCCCTGGCGGTGGCGATCCACGCCGCGAAACAGCCGGGCGACGTCGCGGGCAAGAAGGTGTTCGTTTCCGGCGTCGGGCCGATTGGCTGCCTGCTGGTAGCGGCGCTGAAAGCGCTGGGGGCCGCCGAGATCGTCTGCGCCGATCTCAGCCCGCGCTGCCTGGCCATCGCCGGCGAAATGGGGGCGGGCGTTCTCTTGCATGCCGCCAACGATGATTTCAGCGCTTATTTGCAGGACAAAGGCTACTTTGACATCGCCTTTGAGGTCGCCGGCCATCCGTCGTCTTTACAGCGCTGCCTGGAAATCACCCGCGCCAAAGGCACGGTGGTGCAGGTAGGCATGGGCGGCAGCTTCCCCGATTTCCCGCTGATGCTGTTGATCGCCAAGGAACTGAACCTGTTGGGGTCGTTCCGCTTCGTCGAGGAGTTTAAACTGGCGGTAGCCTGGCTGGCCGACGGCGCGGTGGACCCGCTGCCGCTGCTCTCCGCCGAGTTCGATAACCACCAGCTGGCGCAGGCGCTGGAGTTTGCCGGCGACAAAAGCAGGGCCGCCAAGGTGCAGTTGGTGTTTTAGGGTAAAAGTCTGATGGCTGCGGCCGGCGATCCTTGTCTATAGTTAAGGAATGTTTAATTTTTCAACCACGGAGAACTCACTATGGCGAGATATACGGACGCGGATCAAACCACGCTGGATGACGATCTGAGAATGCTGACCGACACGCTGGAAGAAGTGCTGCAGTACTCCGGCGATCGCGCCGATCAGGCCTACGTCGACATCAAGGCGCACGCCGAGCAGGCGCTGAGTGAGGTCAAGTCGCGGTTGGCGGATAAGACCGAATCTTACTATGCGCGCGCCAAAGACGCGGTGTACCGCACCGACGATTACGTGCGCGAAAAACCCTGGCACAGCGTCGGCATCGGCGCCACCGTAGGTTTGGTGTTCGGCCTGCTGTTGGCCAGAAAATAGTCCGTTCAGGGCGCGGCCGTGCGCCGCGCCCTGTCGTTAAGCGTTGACCCGCCCCAATAGCACTTCCACCTGATGGGTTTTGCCATCGTCCACCAGCGTTATCGCCGCCTGCGGCTGCCGTTCACCGTCAACGCTGATCTGCGTTTCTCCCTCGCCCTGGCGCAGCACCAGCCGATACTCGCTGGCGCCTTCGCGGTAACTGAGCGTCACCTGCGGCCAGTCGTCAGGCAGGCGGGTATTGAAGGTGAGCCGATCGCCATGGCGTTTCAGCCCCAGCAGCGACTCCAGGATCAGCCGGTACATCCAGCCGGCGGAACCGGTATACCAGCTCCAGCCGCCGCGGCCGGTGTGCGGCGCCACCGCATAAATATCGGCGGTGGCGACATAAGGCTCCACCTTGTAGCGTTCGGCGGCCGCGCTGTCCAGGCTGTGGTTGATCGGGTTAATCAACGCCATCAGCTGCCAGGCGCGCGCGTAATTTCCCATCTCGGCGAAGGCCATCACCGCCCACACTGCGCCATGGGTATATTGCCCGCCGTTTTCCCGCACTCCAGGCAGATAACCGCGGATATAGCCGGGGTTAGGGCCGTTGCCGTCGAACGGCGGCGTCAGCAGTTTGATCAGCCCGGCCTGCGAATCGACCAAATGGTGATCCAGCGATTGCATCGCCTGCCGGCTGCGCGTCGGGTCGCCCGCGCCGGAGAGCACGGACCAGCTCTGCGCGATGGCGTCGATGCGGCACTCCGTCGACAGGTGCGAGCCCAGCGGCTCCCCACCGTCGAAATAACCGCGACGGTACCACTCGCCGTCCCAGGCATGATCGTGCAGATTGGCCTTCAGCGCGGCGGCCTGCTCGCGGCACTGGGCGGCCAATTCGGCGTCGCTGCGGCGTTCCGCCAGCGCGCCGTAGCGCTGCAGGATATGGAACAGGAAGAAGCCGAGCCAGACGCTTTCGCCGCGCCCCTCCAGCCCGACCATGTTCATGCCGTCGTTCCAGTCGCCGGCGCCCATCAGCGGCAACCCGTGCTCGCCAAAGCTCAGGCCGTGTTTCAGCGCCCGCACGCCGTGTTGGTACAGCGTTTCGCGGGTAGCGCTCTGCGCCGGCTGCTCATAGGACGATTCTTCCCCCGGCGCCAGCTTGCGCGCCTCCAGATAGCCGACCTCCTCTTCCAGAATGCCGTCGTCATCGGTGGCGTCCAGGTAATGGCAAATCGCCAGCGGCAACCACAGGTAGTCGTCTGAGCAGCGGGTGCGCACGCCGTTGCCCTGAGGCGGATGCCACCAGTGCTGCACGTCGCCCTCGATGAACTGGCGCGAGGCGCACAGCAGGATTTGCTCGCGCAGCCTCTGCGGCGCGGCGTGGGTCAGCGCCAGCGTGTCCTGCAGCTGATCGCGAAAGCCAAAGGCGCCGCCCGACTGATAGTAGCCGCTGCGCGCCTGAATGCGGCAGGAGAGGGTCTGATACAGCAGCCAGCCGTTGGCCAGCAGGTTAACCGCCGGATGCGGCGTGTCTATCTGCACCTTGTTCAGGATGCCGTCCCAGTGGGCGGCGACCTGCCGGCGTTCATCCTGCAGGCGGTCTTCGTCCAGATAGCTTTGCAGCAGCGCCCTGGCCTCGTCGGCGTTCTGCCCCAGCCCCAGCGCGAACACCAGGCTGCGCTGATCGCCGTCGATCAGGCTGAGCGCCGACTGCACCGCACCGCAGGGATCCAGCCCGGCGCCTACCTTGCCGGACAGCCGGCGCAGTTTCAGCACCGCCGGGTTGGCCAGCGAGCCGTTGCGGCCGATAAACTCGCGCCGGTCGCCGCTGATCGAACAGTGCGCGCCGGTAACGCCGAAGAAGGCGGTGCGTTCAGAACCGCTGCCGCCGTAGTGGTTGGTGGCCAGAATGCCGCAGCCGCCTTCCGGCGATGCGGCCTGGGTGACGATATGCATGGCCGACTTGTTGCGCAGGTCACCGAGAATGAACTCCATATACCCGGTAGCGGAGAGCTTGCGCGTGCGGCCGGAGTTGTTGGTCAGCGTCAGCAGGAACAGTTTCACCGGCGCGTCCTGCGCCACCAGCAGGGTCAGCTGGCTGTCGATGCCGCCTTCGCGGTGGTCGAACAGGCTGTAGCCGAAGCCGTGGCGCGTCAGGTAGTGCCCGCGGCCGCGCGCCGGCAGCGGGGTGGGGGACCAGACGTGGCCGCTCTCCTCGTCGCGCAGGTAGAATGCCTCGCCGCTGCGATCGCAGACAGGATCGTTTTCCCACGGCGTCAGCCGGTATTCGTGGGCGTTTTCATACCAGGTGTAAGCCTGGCCGCTTTCCGAAACCACCGTGCCGAACAGCGGATTGGCGATGACGTTCGACCAGGGCGCCGGGGTTATCTTGCTCTCGTTCATCGCAATCACGTATTCGCGCCCATCGGCGGAGAAACCGCCCAGCCCGTTATAGAACTGCAGATCGTCGATAGCGGGTAACTGCGGCGAGTGCAGATTGCGCGGCAGATTGTCCACCGTCGGCAGCTTCGACGAGGCGGTGACCGGCGACAGCGGCTGCTGCAGGGTCTGCGGCAGCTGCAGCCGTTGATTGAGCTGTTCGGTGAGCCCGCCGCGCCGGTCGTCGAGATAAATGCGCGCTACGCTGAGCAGCAAACGATGATCTTCCGGCGACATATGTTCGCTGGTGCGCACAAAGATACCGCCCGGCTTGTCGGTCAGCGTGGACTCCATGCCGGCGGCGATCAGGCCCATGATCTGGTTTTGCAGCTCCTGCCGGTAGCCGCCGGCGTCTTCGTTGAGGATCACCAGATCCACCTGCAGCCCTTTCAGCCGCCAGTAGTTGTGCGCCTGGATCAGCTGTTGCACCAGCGCGATGTTCTCGCCGTCGCTGACCGTCAGCAGCACGATCGGCAGATCGCCGGAGATCGAGTGCCCCCACAGCCCGGACTGGCCGCGGCGGTTGCTGATGATTTCGCTGCTGGCGGCGCGCATTTCCTGCGCCGGGAACACCACTGCGCCGGCCAGCCGGTTAAACAGATTGGCGTCTTCTTCATTGGCGTTCAATTGGCGCAGCACCACCTGGCTGTGCGACCAGGCCAGCTCGAATACGCGATCCGCCAGGTGGCGGTCGCGGTATTTTTCCAGCATCGCCAGGCTGGCGGCGCGGTCTTCGCACACGCCGTAGAAGATATCCAGGGTCAGCGGCACGTTCGGCTCCAGCACCACACGTTGGCGAATGGCGATAATCGGATCGATCACCGGCCCGGCGCTGTTGCTCAGCGGCGCATTTTGATACAGCGCCTGCGGATTGGCCGGGGTGCGGCCGCGGCCGATAAACTGCGCGCGATCGGTCTCAAACGAGGTCTGGCTGCTGCTTCCCTGTACCGTCATCATATGCAGCAGCCACGGGCATTTCTCCTTGGGTTCGCGCGGACGACGATGGCACAGGATAGCCTCCTGCTTTGGCAGCAGTTCGGTCTGCACGAACAGGTTGCTGAATGCCGGGTGCGCCAGGTCATTGCTCGCCGGCGCCAGCACCACCTCGGCATAGCTGGTGATCTCTATGGTGCGCGGCTGTTTGCCGCGGTTTACCAGCGTCAGGCGGCGCAGCTCGATATCATCTTCCGGCGACACCACCACCTGGGTTTTGACCGACAGCGAGCCCTGCTGGCGCTGGAACTCGGCGCCAGCATCGTTGAATACCGCGTGGTAGCCTTTGGCGCCGCCGCCGATCGGTTGCCAGGTATTGCTCCATACCTCACCGGTTTGCGGATCGCGCAGGTAACAGAAAGCGCCCCAGTTATCGCAGGTGGCGTCTTCGCGCCAGCGGGTCAGGGCCAGGTTCTGCCAGCGGCTGTAGCTGCCGCCGGCCTGGGTCAGCATCAGATGATAATTGGCGTTGGACAGCAGCTGCACTTCCGGCAGCGGGGTATCGACGCGGCCGAATTCGCGTGCGCTGAAGCTGGCCGGCTGGATGGTGCCTTCATGGCTTTCGAAGTGTCGACGGGTGCTGTACAGTTCGACCGCATCCGGCACCCGTTCCTGCAGCAGCAGGCGCGCCGACTGGAACGCCGGGTAATGGGCGAAGCGCTCCACCATCGGCGCGTCCAGCAGCAGGTGCGACAGGGCCAGAAAACTCATGCCCTGATGGTGGGCCATATAGGAACGAATAATCACGTACAGCTGGCCGCGGCTCAGGCGTGCGGTGGTGTAATCCAGCGCCTCGTAAAATCCGTAGCGCCCCTTGGCGCCATTTTGTTCCAGCGTGACCAGGTTGCTGCAGGCGGCGTGCGGATCGACGATCAGGGCCATCACCGTGGCGTAGGGGGCGATCACCATGTCGTCGCCCAGCCCGCGCCGCAGGCCCAGGCCCGGAACGCCAAAGGCGTGATATTGGTAATTTTGCGACGCATCGAAGCCGAAATAGCCCGATTCGGAAATGCCCCAGGGCACGCCGCGTTCTTTGCCCCAGGCAATTTGCCGTTCCACCGCCGCCCGGCACATCTGCACCAGCAGCGAATCGGGGTAGGCGGGCATCACCAGCTGCGGCATCAGATATTCGAACATCGAACCGCTCCACGACATCAGCGCCGGCTCGTTGTCGATTACCGTAAATAAGCGGCCAAGCGCAAACCAGCTGCGCTGCGGCACCTGATTGGTGGCGATGGCGACGTAATTGGTCAGGCGAATTTCCGAGGCCAGCAGATCGTATTTGCTGCCGTCCATACGGTTTTGGTCGCAGTTGAAGCCGACGGCCAGCAGGTGGGTCGACTCGTCATACAGGAAGTTGAAGTCCATTTGCGCCATGCTTTCCAACCGCGGCGGCAGGCTGTTCAACAGCGCCAGGCGTTCCCGCGCCAGCGCGCCGGCGTCGTCCAGCCGGCTTTGCTGCTCGGCGGACAGCGTCAGGTTCTCCGGAGGATTGGCCAGCCAGTGCAGGCTCGGCACCCGATCCAGCGCCGGTTGAGCATCGCTCAGCCAGTCGAACCACAATGCCCATTCCGCGCACAGCTCGTTGAGCTGCTGATGCAGTGCGCCAGCCCAGCGTTTGGTTTCTTCACCGTGATTCAGCGCCGGCTCCTGCAGGCCGTTACTGTAGTTGCGCATGGCGTTCAGCTCGGCCAGCAGGCCGAAAGGCGGGCTAATCTGCGCCTGTTCCCAATGCGTACGCAGCTTCGGCAGATTCTTCGGCGCGGCATCGCCCCAATGCTGTTCCAACAGTTCCAGGCTATCGCCGAGCCCGGCCAGTACGCGCTGCGGGTCGATCACCGGTTGGTAGGCCATTGCGGGCAGCCCGGCGCACAGCGTCAGCAGATGGCCGGCCAGGTTGCCGCTGTCGACGCTGGAAATGTAGCGCGGGTTCAGCGGTTCAAGCGTGCGGGTGTCGTACCAGTTGTACAGATGGCCGCGATAATGCTCCATGCTATCCAGCGTATCGAGCGTCAGCGTGATGCGCCGCAGCGCTTCGCTCAGCGTCAGGTAGCCGAAATCGCAGGCGGTGAGGTTGGCCAGCAGCGACAGGCCGATATTGGTCGGCGAAGTGCGGTGTGCCACCACCGGCTCGGGGATTTCCTGATAGTTGTCCGGCGGCAGCCAGTTTTCCTGCTGGTTGACGAAGGTATTGAAGAAGTCCCAGGTTTGGCGGCTGGTGTGGCGCAGGAAACGGCGCTGTTCATCGTTAAGCGCGGTTTTGCTGCGCTGCGGTTCGTGGCTGAGGTAATACAACAGAAACGGCGCCAGGATCCACAGGGTAGCAAACGGCAGGGTGATCAACAGCGCCATCGGGTTATGCAGACAGGTGAGGATCAGCAGCGCTACGCCGGCCACCGGGTTGATCCACATCGCGCGGTAGAAGTTGGCCAGCGTCACCTGCAGGCGATCTTTCGTCTGATCGTAGCTGGTCCATTCCTGCAGGTTGCGCCGGCTGATCAGCAAGCGCCACAGGGTGACGGCTATCGCCTTCAGGCTGAACAGCGACTCGTGCGGCAGCGTCGCCAACCGCAGGCCGACCTGCGCCAGCCGGTGCAACGCGCCGTTGAGCGCTAGCCGCAGGTGCTGGTGGAACGGCCGACGCGGTGGCTTGCGCACCACATCCTGCAGCAGTGCCAGCAGGGTCGGCAGCAGCAGAATGATGGCGAATACCGCCAGCCAATAGCGGGTGTTCGGCAGCCAGACAAAGCCGCAGAACAGCAGCAACAGCAGGCTGGGCGTCGTCAGGCTGCGGCGCAGGTTATCGAACAGTTTCCAGCGCGACAGCGTGCTCAGCGGATTGGCGCAGCGGGTGCCGTCGGCTTTTTTTACCCGCGGCAGCAGCCAGTTGAGCAACTGCCAGTCACCGCGGATCCAACGCGAGCGGCGCGCTACGTCCACCAAATAGTTGCTGGGGTACTGTTCGTACAACAATACGTCGCTCAGCAGGCCGGAACGTGCGTAGCAGCCTTCCAGCAGGTCGTGGCTCAGCACCAGGTTTTCCGGGCAGGTGTCCTGCAGGCTGCGTGAGAACACGTCCACGTCGTAGATGCCCTTGCCGATAAACGAACCTTCGCCAAACAGATCCTGATAGATATCCGAAGCCATCAGCGTGTAGGGATCGTTGCCCGGCGTGCTGCTGCACAGGGCGGCGTAGCGGCCCTGGCCGTAGCTGGGGATCTCTTCGGCCATGCGTGGCTGCAGGATGGCGTAGCCTTCCACCACCCGCTGTTTGTCAGCGTCATACTGCGGCCGGTTAAGCGGGTGCGCCATGGCGGCGATCAGTTGGTGGGCGCTTTCGCGCGGCAGTACGGTATCGCTGTCGAGGGTGATGACGTATTTGACGTTTTTCAACACTTCCAGCCCGATGCCAACCTGAGTGCAAAAGGCGTTGTCGCGATTACGCAACCAGTCGTTCAGCGCATTCAGCTTGCCGCGTTTGCGCTCCGGCCCCATCCAGACCCCCTGTTTTTCGTTCCATTGGCGGTCGCGGTGGAACAGGAAAAACTGGCCCGGCCCTTCGCAAGGGTAGCGCGTATTCAGCGCTTCAATCTTTTCCGTCGCATAGGCCAGCAGCGCGGCATCGTCGGCTTGCTGCTGTTGCGGTGCGTCGTTGAAGTCGGTGAGCAGGGCAAAGTGCAGGTGTTTCATCGCGTTGCCCAGATAACAGACCTCAAGCGCGTTGACCAGCTTGTCGATCCCGGCTTTGCCGTCGAGCAGGGTAGGTATCACCACCAGCGAGCGGAACTCAGACGGAATGCCGCAGGAAAAATCGAGGCGCGGCAACGGCCGCGGCGCCCGGCTGCGGGTAGTGACTTCACTGAGCAGATTAAGCACGAACTGGCTGACGACGATCGCCAGCGGGAAGAACAGCAGCGCCAACCCCCAACTGATGCCGCTGCCGTAGGCGTGGCGCAGCAGTTCCGCGCAACAGGCGGTGGTGATCAGGCTTAGGCTGCCGAGCCAGGACAGCAGCGGCGCCTGGCTCAACGCATGGCGCAGCCGGGTGATGCGGCCGAGCTGCACCTCAAGCTGCTGTTCCAGATCCGGTCGGCCGTCGTCGATCAGGTAATAGCCGACGTGATGCAGGCGCGGATCGCAGGCGGGATCTTCGGCCGCCACGCGCGCCATATTGAGCACGTGGCGGGCCACCTGCACTTCGTTGTGCGGGCTGTGGCGCGCCAGTATTTCTATGACGTGGCGATAGTTGTCGCGGGTGTCGAAGTGCATCATCGGGTAGACCCCGGCCGGATCCTCGCGCAGCGTCTGATCGACCTGGCTCATGGTCTCGACAAATTCCGCCCAGTCCATTTCGCTTAGCTGGCGCAGGCCGGCGATGCTGTTGCTGACCGACAGCTGATTGACCGCCAACTGTTGGTTAAAGCGGTGGATCAGTTCGTCGGAGGTCATGCTGACCTCCGCCAACCGCTGTTCCACCCAGGTGAGCGGCAGCGCCAGCATGGTGCCGTGCCCCTGCAGGCGGCGCACCAGCTCGGCGACGAAGGCGCTGGTGCGCGGCGGATTGGAGCGCGCCATGTCGGCTATCACCACGATCAGGTTGGCGGGATCGTTTTCCGCCGATTCGAGCATTTTGGTCACCCAGTCGTCGGCCAGGTTGCGTTCCCGCTGCGCCTGCGCCACCTCCACGCTGACGCGCCGCAGATTCTCTATCAGCGCCAGGCGCAGCATGCCGGGCAAGGCCCAGAGCTCACCCAGCGTCAGGTTGGTTTCCTTTTGATAGGCGGCGATATAGCGCGTCAGGCTTTCGGCGTCCCAGCGGCCGTCGCCGTGGGCGATGGCCTCGGCGGCGACGTCATAAATGCGTGGACAGTTGTGTGGCGTCGTCAGCTGCGGCAGGCCGCGGCCGAAGGTTTTTGGCAGGTGATGGCGCACCACGCGGATCTGCTCTTCGATCAGATAGTAGTTATCGAGCAGCCATTCCCCGGCGGGCGTCATGCTGGTTTTTTTACCGTTGCTGAGCTGGTGGCAACTTTCCGCCAACACCCGTTCGTTATCATCCAGGCGTTTCAGTAAATAGTAGGGGGTCTTACGTGTTGCCAGCTTGTGTGAGCGCGCCAGACGTTGGCCGTAACGCTCCATTTGGTCGACAGAAAACAGCTCGGCCTTGATGGTGCCGCCGAGGGGCTCGGGTTCACCCTTGCCTCGCCGGGTGACCGACGGTTTTATTTTTGATGATTTGCGCTGTTTTTTTAACCAATTGATAAGTATTTCTTTCACACAAAAGCTCCTTACATCTGACCAAAAGGGCAGCCGGTGAAACCGCTGGGAGATCGTGAACATCCTGTTTTTCGCGCTGGGCAGATCTGATATGGGTTCACAGCAGGCAGGAACATGCCTACTCAGTATAGTCGCTTAATGGTGCCCTGGCTGTTTTTCGAACTGATTGTTTAGCGTTAATAAACATTTATTGGGCGAGAGCCTTGATTACGTACCTTATTTTTCGCCTGCCGATGTGCGTTTTCCCTTTTTAGCGTGTGGGGTTTTAGGCCGAATGGCCGATGCTGTAATCACCGTGTGATTTTTATGTTTTGTTTTTGTGATAAATCAGCGAATTGACCGACATAAAGTCGCGGAGATGTACGGCGTTCTTGCGCTGGCGCAAAAGTCGGGGAAATAACACCCCATATAATGCAGAGCATAACTTTTGGCGCGGCGTTGGGTGGCTTGCGCCAGAGAGGATCTCTGCCAACTGACCTGCGAGCGAACTATGTCGACAAATGTTTTTAATCGCCGATGGGCGGTGTTGCTGTTGGAAGCGTTGTCCCGCCATGGGGTGCGGCATGTCTGTATCGCTCCGGGCTCGCGCTCCACGCCGTTGACGCTGGCTGCGGCAGCCAACAGGTCTTTTATCTGCCATACCCATTTTGATGAGCGCGGGCTGGGCCACCTGGCGCTCGGCCTGGCGAAGGCGGCGCGCGAGCCGGTGGCGGTGATCGTCACCTCCGGCACCGCTGCGGCGAATCTCTATCCCTCGCTGATCGAGGCCGGGCTGACCGGTGAACGGCTGGTGTTCCTCACCGCCGATCGGCCGCCGGAACTGATCGACTGCGGCGCCAATCAGGCCATTCGCCAGCATGGCCTCTATGCCAGCCACCCCACATTGCATATCGACCTGCCGCGCCCGACGCCGGACATCCCGGCCAGTTGGCTGGCATCCGCCGTCGACAGCGCTATGGCGCGCCTGCGGCACGGCGCGCTACACATCAATTGTCCGTTTGCCGAACCGCTGTACGGCGGTGATGAACAGGGTTATGCCGATTGGTCTGCGGCGTTGGGCGACTGGTGGCAGGACAACCGCCCGTGGCTGCGGGAGGAAGATGCGCACCTGGCGCATTCGCAGGCGGACTGGTTTTTCTGGCGGCAAAAGCGCGGTGTGGTGGTGGCCGGGCGCATGAGCACCGAAGCGGGCGCGAAGCTGGCCGAGTGGGCCGCGATGCTCGGCTGGCCGCTGATCGGCGACGTGCAGTCGCAGACCGGGCAGCCGCTGCCCTGTGCCGATCTCTGGCTGGCCCAGCCGCAGGCGCAACGCATTTTGCAGGACGCGCAGCTGGTGCTGCAGTTCGGCGGCAGCCTGACCGGCAAGCGCCTGCTGCAGTGGCAGGAGCGGTGCCGCCCCGAAGAATACTGGTTGATCGACGCGCTGCCTGGCCGGCTCGATCCGGCCCAGCATCGGGGGCGACGCATTCGCGCCGAGGTGGCGCAGTGGCTGGCGCTGCATCCGGCGCAGCCGCGCGCTCCCTGGGCCGGTGAGCTGGCGCGGCTGGCCGATGATGCGCTGGATGCGGCGTCGGCTCACCTGGTCAACCGCTTCGGCGAGGCGCAGCTGGCGCATCGGTTGCCGGAGCTGTTGCCGGAAAACGGCCAGCTGTTTCTCGGCAACAGTCTGGTGGTGCGGCTGGTCGATGCGCTGACCCAACTGCCGGCCGGCTACCCGGTCTACGGTAATCGCGGCGCCAGCGGCATCGATGGCCTGATTTCCACCGCCGCCGGCGTGCAGCGCGCCACCGCCAGACCGACGCTGGCGGTGGTGGGTGACCTTTCCGCGCTGTACGACATCAACGCGCTGGCGCTGCTGCGGCAGTGTTCGGCGCCAACGGTGCTGCTGGTGGTCAATAACAACGGCGGCCAAATCTTCTCGTTGCTGCCGACGCCGGAGGCCGATCGTCAGCGTTTCTACTGCATGCCGCAGGACGTGGAGTTCAGCCACGCGGCGGCGATGTTCCGGCTGAACTACGCGCGGCCGGAGAATTGGGGCCAGCTGCAGCAGGCGGTTGAGCAAGGCTGGCGCCACGGCGGCGCGACGCTAATCGAGCTGCAGGTGCCCCCCGGCGATGGGGCCGCATGCCTGCAACACCTGGTGCAACAGATGGCGGTGCAATGATGCTGGCAACACGCGTTTTACAACGGGGTGAAGGGGATCGCCCATGGCTTATCTGGCTGCACGGCCTGTTGGGCAACAACAATGAATGGCGGGTGATCGCCTCGCGTTGCCCGGAATGGCCGTCGCTGGCCATCGATCTGCCGGGCCATGGCGACTCGGTGGCGGTGGCGTGCAGCGGCTTCGACGACATCAGCGCGCAAATCAGCGCCGCGCTGCAGCTGCGCAATATCGAACGTTATTGGCTGGTGGGCTACTCGCTCGGCGGGCGCATCGCCATGTATCACGCCTGCTACGGCCAGCATGAGGGGCTGCAGGGGGTGATTGTCGAGGGCGGCAATCCGGGGCTGACCGACGAAGCGCTGCGCGGCCAACGCCGTGAACAGGATGCCGTTTGGGCCGAGCGCTTCCGCCATCAGCCGATTGCCGAGGTGTTGGCGGACTGGTACCGGCTGCCGGTGTTCGCCGAACTCAGCCAGGTGCATCGTCAGGCGCTGATCGCCGCGCGCGCCGACAATAGCGGCCCGGCGGTGGCCGACATGCTGGAGGCCACTTCGCTGGGCCGCCAGCCGTATTTGGCGCCGCAGCTGCGGCAGCTGGCGGTGCCGCTGCTGGTGTTGTGCGGGGCCAATGACCCCAAATTTCAACGGCTGGCGCGCGACGCCGGATTGAGGTTGCGCATTGTGCCGCAGGCCGGGCATAACGCGCACCTGGCCAACCCGCAGGCGTTCGTCGCCGAGCTGCAGAATTTTCTCGTTAACCCAGGTTAAGGATCGAATATGCTCTATCCAAATGAAGAACAGCTGTACGCCGCCATTGATTGGCAGGATTGTTCCGGCGATTTTGAAGATATCCTGTATCACAAGTCTACCGACGGCATTGCCAAAATCACCATCAACCGGCCACAGGTGCGCAACGCGTTTCGCCCGCATACGGTAAAAGAGATGATCGAGGCGCTGTCCAACGCCCGTTATGACGACGGCATCGGCACTATTATTCTCACCGGCGCCGGCGATAAGGCGTTTTGCTCCGGCGGCGATCAGAAAGTGCGCGGTGACTACGGCGGCTACCGCGACGACAGCGGCGTGCACCACCTGAACGTGCTCGATTTCCAGCGCCAGATCCGCACCTGCCCGAAGCCGGTGGTGGCGATGGTGGCCGGTTATTCGATCGGCGGCGGCCACGTGCTGCACATGATGTGCGATCTGACCATTGCGGCGGACAACGCCGTTTTCGGCCAAACCGGGCCTAAGGTCGGCTCTTTTGACGGCGGCTGGGGCGCGTCCTATATGGCGCGCATCGTCGGGCAGAAGAAGGCGCGCGAGATCTGGTTCCTGTGCCGCCAGTATGACGCCGCCGCCGCGCTGGATATGGGGCTGGTCAACACCGTGGTGCCGCTGGCCGAGTTGGAAAAAGAAACCGTGCGCTGGTGCCGCGAAATGCTGCAGAACAGCCCGATGGCGCTGCGCTGCCTGAAAGCGGCGCTGAACGCCGACTGCGACGGCCAGGCCGGGCTGCAGGAACTGGCGGGCAACGCCACCATGCTGTTCTATATGACCGATGAAGGCCAGGAAGGGCGCAATGCATTCAATGAAAAGCGCCAGCCGGACTTCAGCAAATTCAAGCGAAACCCGTAATGCGTAGCGCGACGCTGTACCGCTACAGTGTGCCGATGGATGCGGGCGTGGTGCTGCGCAATCAGCGGCTGAAAACCCGCGAGGGCCTGTTGCTGCAGGTGCAGCAGGGCGAACGCCGGGGATGGGGGGAAATTGCGCCGCTGCCGGGGTTCAGCCAGGAAACCCTGGCGCAGGCCGAGCAGGCCGCGCTGGCGTGGCTGCAGCGTTGGCAGGCGGGGGAGAACCCGGCCGACAGCTCGCTGCCGTCGGTGGCCTTTGGCCTGAGCTGCGCGCTGGCCGAGCTGGAGCAACGGCTGCCGCAGCAGGCGGATTATCGCAAGGCGCCGCTGTGCACCGGCGATCCCGATGCGCTGTTCGAGGCGCTGGCCGCGTTGCCGGGCGAGAAGGTCGCCAAGGTGAAGGTGGGGCTGTATGAGGCGGTGCGCGACGGCATGATAGTCAACGTGCTGCTGGAGGCGTTGCCGGATCTGCGTCTGCGGCTGGACGCCAACCGTAGTTGGACGCGCGCCAAAGCCGACGGTTTCGCCAAATACGTGAACCCGGCGCTGCGCGAGCGCATCGCTTTTCTCGAGGAGCCTTGTCAAACCCGCGATGAGTCGCGCGATTTCGCTCTGGCGACCGGCATCGCCATCGCCTGGGACGAAAGCGTGCGCGAGGCGGATTTTGTGGTGCAGGCCGAGCCGGGCGTCGCGGCGATAGTCATCAAGCCGATGCTGACCGGCAGCCTGGAGCGCTGCCGTACGCTGGTGGAACAGGCGCACGCTGCGGGGCTGACCGCGGTGATCGGCTCGAGCATTGAATCCAGCCTGGGGCTGACCCAGCTGGCGCGCATCGCCCGCTGGCTGACGCCGGATACCCTTCCCGGGCTGGACACGCTGGCGCTGATGCAGGCGCAATTGGTGCGCCGCTGGCCGGAGAGCGCGCTGCCGCTGTGGGATGTGCATCAACTGGAGCGCCTATGGTGCAGCTGAATGATTGGCCGTGGCGGCGCTGGGCGCAGCTGCGGCCGCAGGCACCGGCGCTGATCGTCGGGCAGCGGCCGGTGAGCTGGGCTGAACTGCAGCGGCAGGTGGATGCGCTGGCGGGGGATTTTCAGCATCAGAGCGTGGTGCTGGAGTGCGGTGTGGCATTGTGCGGTAAAAACAGCTATCCGCTGCTGTTGGCCTATTTGGCGCTGCTGCAGTGCGGCGCGCGGCTGCTGCCGCTCAACCCGGCGCTGCCGGCCGCCCAGCTGGCCACGCTGCTGCCGGAGCTGGACGTGGCTTTCGCTTTCAGTCCCGACGCGCTGCCGCCCTTGCCGGCGGGGATTGTTCCGCTGGCCCCGCCGTCCACCGAGCCGCGCAGGGCCGACCCGGCGCCCTGGGAGCCGCAACGGCTGGCGACGCTGACGCTGACCTCCGGCTCCAGCGGCGCGCCGAAAGCGGCGGCGCACAGTTACGCGGCTCATTTGGCCAGCGCCGCCGGCGTATTGCAGCTGATGAACTTTCAGCGGCAAGATCGCTGGCTGCTGTCGCTGCCGCTGTTTCACGTTTCCGGCCAGGGGATTGTCTGGCGCTGGTTGGCGGTGGGCGCCACTCTGGTGGTGCGCGAGATGCAGCCGCTGGCCGAGGCGCTGGCGGGCTGCACTCATGCCTCGCTGGTGCCGACCCAGCTGTGGCGCCTGCTGACGCAACCGTTGCCGGGGCTGACGCTGAAAGCGGTGCTGCTGGGCGGCGCGGCGATCCCGCCAGCCTTGACCGCGCAGGCCGAGGCGGCGGGCATTCGCTGCTGGTGCGGTTACGGCCTGACCGAACTGGCCTCGACGGTGTGCGCCAAGCGCGCCGACGCGCGGCCGGGGGTGGGGCTGCCGCTGGCTGGCCGCGAAATAAAGCTGGTTAACGAGGAAGTGTGGATCCGCGCGCAGAGCCTGGCGCAGGGCTATTGGCGACGAGGGGCCGTGCAGCCGCTGGCCGATGAACAAGGCTGGTTCCATACCCGCGATCGCGGCGTGATGGCGCGGGGCGAACTGTGCATTCTCGGCCGGTTGGACAATCTGTTCTTCAGCGGTGGCGAAGGCGTGCAGCCGGAGGATATCGAGCGGGTGCTGGCGGCGCATCCGCAGGTTCTGCAGGCGTTTGTGGTGCCGGTGGACGATGCGGAGTTCGGTCAACGGCCGGTAGCGGTGATCGACGGCGATCCGTCGCTGTCGCTGGCGACGTTGCTCGCCTGGTCGCAGGATAAGCTGGCCAATTTCCAACGCCCGGCGGCGTTGCTCCCGCTGCCTGACGAGCTGAAAAACGGCGGCATCAAGATTTCGCGCCGTCAATTGCAGCAGTGGGCGGCGCAGCGCCTCTCTCAGGCATAAAAAAGCCGCCCGAAAGGGCGGCTGAGTGGGTGGCGGCAGGGGGTTATTTCAGCCCCAATGCCTTGGCCACGCCGGCGCCGTAATCCGGATGCACCTTGCTGAACAGATCGACCTGGCGGCGCTGGATCTGCTCCGGTACCTGCGACAGCTCGCCGGCGATGCGGGTGAACATGCGCTGGTGCTCTTCGGCGCTCAGCAGGTTGAACAACGCGCGCGGCTGGCTGTAGTAATCATCGTCTTCACGGTGATTCCAGTGGTCGGCGGCGCCTTCGATGCTCAACGGCGGTTCGCTGAAGTCCGGCTGCTCCTGGAACAGGCCGAAGCTGTTCGGCTCGTAGGTCGCCCCGTTGCCGCTGTTGCCGTCCACGCGCATCGCGCCGTCGCGGTGGTAGTTGTGGAACGGGCATTTGGCGCCGTTGACCGGGATTTGGTGATGATTGACGCCCAGGCGGTAGCGGTGCGCATCGCCATAGGAGAACAGGCGGCCCTGCAGCATCTTGTCCGGCGAGAAGCTGACGCCGGGCACGACGTTGGCCGGGTTCATCGCCACCTGCTCAACCTCGGAGAAGTAGTTGTCCGGGTTGCGGTTCAGCTCGAAGAAGCCGACGTCGATCAGCGGGTAGTCGCCGTGCGGCCATACCTTGGTCAGATCGAACGGGTTATAAGGCGTTTGCGAGGCCTCGTGCTCCGGCATGATCTGGATCTGCAGCTTCCAGCGCGGGAAGTCGCCGCGTTTGATCGCCTCGAACAGGTCGCGCTGTGAGCTTTCGCGATCCTTGGCGATGATCGCTTCCGCTTCGTCGTCCATCAGGTTTTCAATGCCCTGTTCGCAGCGGAAGTGGAATTTCACCCAGAAACGCTCGTTTTGCGCATTGATAAAGCTGAAGGTGTGGCTGCCGAAGCCGTGCATATGCCGGTAGGATTTCGGGATGCCGCGGTCGCTGAAGTCGATGGTCAGCTGGTGCAGCGACTCCGGCAGGTGGGAGAAGAAGTCCCATTTGTATACCGGGTTGCGCAGGTTGGTATGCGGGTCGCGTTTCACCACGTGGTTGAGATCGGGGAATTTAAGCGGGTCGCGCAGATAGAACACCGGCGTATCGTTGCCCACCAGATCCCAGTTGCCCTCTTCGGTATAGAATTTCATCGCGAAGCCGCGAATATCGCGCTCGGCATCGGCGGCCCCGCGCTCACCGGCGACGGTGGAGAAGCGGATGAACATGTCGGTTTGCTTGCCGATTTCAGAGAAAATTTTCGCGCGGGTATATTGGGTAATATCGTGGGTGACGGTAAAGGTGCCGTAAGCGCCGGACCCTTTGGCGTGCATGCGGCGTTCGGGGATGACCTCACGGTCGAAATGGGCCAGTTTTTCCAGGAACCACACGTCTTGCAGCAGCATGGGGCCGCGTTTGCCCGCGGTAATCACATTATTGTTATCGACTACCGGTGCGCCGGCTGCGGTGGTCAGTCCTTTCTTGCTCATCACTTGCTCCTTATCGTATTGCACTTGAGTTAAGACTCGGGCGGCTTAAGCGTTGGTTATCATCATCCTGCAGAGGGTCATCGCCCCCTGACCTGGGTCAATGCCATTACTAGTTGTAGACCTTTAGCCGCCGCCAGGCAAATAGGTCTGAGTTATCGTTGGCGTCGGCGTCTTGAATTTGATTTTTCTTTTCATAAATTTACATTTATTTGATTAGTGAAGAATTTTTTCGCTTTTATCCCTTAAAGAGTCGTTGCACTTTGGTATAGACTCGTAACGGTATTATTAGCAGTTGACTCGATCATTCTGAATGGATGACAAAACCAGAGGGAAAGATAATGAAAAAGACTTGGGTCGCGTGCGCGGCAGGACTGCTGTTTGTAACGGGTTCGGCGAGCGCCATCAGCGTGTCGGGCGAAGCCGGACAACATTACACCAACCTGGGCGTCGGCATGAGCACCGGCTCTTCTGGGCTGGGCCTGACCGGTAATTGGGCGCGCAGCGACCACGACGGCAACGTCGGCAGTCTGGGGTTGAACTTTGGCGTGCCGCTGGGGCCGTTGACGGCGACGGTGGGCGCCAAAGCGCTGTACCTTAGCCCGAAAGACGGGAAGAGCGGCGGAGCGGTAGCACTGGGCGGCGGCCTGGAGTGGGAGATTAACCGTTACTTCAGCCTGCACGGCGAAGGTTATTTCGCCCCTGAATCTTTCACCAGCGGCGTGAAGGCCTATAACGAAGCCAGCGGCGGCCTGCGCTGGAAGTTCCGCCCGCTGAGCGTGGACGTGGGTTACCGCTATATGCAGATGGAAGGTAAAGACGGGCGCCGCGACAACACGCTGGCCGATGGCCCGTACATCGGCGTTGGCCTGAGCTTCTGACGCAGAAAAAAGGGGCCGCGGCCCCTTTATTATCCTACCGCAGGCAGTAAACCGCTGGCGATGCCCAGCTGAATGGCGATCACCGTCACCCCGCAGACAAATACCAGCGCCAACGCCGGCGTGCCGCCCCATACGCGGTATTGCGCCTGATGCTTCTGGCGCGTCTTCCATACCAGCAGCGACGGCAGCAGCAATGCCAGCACCGACAGCGCGATGGCGGCGAAGCCCAGCGCCAGCACAAAGCCGCGCGGATAGAACAGGGCGAAGGCCAGCGGCGGCAGGAAGGTGATGGCGCCGGTCTGCAGGCGGCCGCGCACGTTATCCTGCCGTTTGAACAAGTCCGCCAGGAAATCGAACAGCCCAAGAGCCACGCCGAGGAACGACGTCGCCAGCGCCAGATCGGCAAACAGATGCACCGCCAGTTCGACGTGCGGTGAAGCCACCACGTCGCGCACCGCCTGCAGCAAGCCGTTCAGGCCCGCCTGCTGCGCCAGAATGCCGACGAAGGTGGTGGAGCTGATGCTGCCGAGGGTAGCCAACTGCCAGAAGATATAGGCCACCAGCGGGATGGCGCTGCCGACGATGAACACCCAGCGCAGCTTGCGAACGTTGCCGCCCATGTAATTGACGATGCTCGGCACGCTGCCGTGGAAGCCGAAAGAGGTGAAAATCACCGGAATGGCCGACAGCGCCAGGCCTTGCTCCAGCGGCAGGGTCATCAGATTGGTTTGGTGAATATTCGGCAGCATCAGGCCGAGCATGACCACCAGGAACACCACCTTGGCGCTGAACAGGATACGGTTGAACAGGTCGACCGAATGGGTGCCGATGCAGACCACGCCGCCGGCTACCAGGGTAAACAGCAACACGCCGAGCGTGGTAGGGAAGTCTTGCGAAGTCCATTGGCTGATGCTGGTCGCCAGCAGTTCGCCGGCGCCGCTGATGTAGGCCGCGGTCAGCGCATACATCAGGAACATCATGCTGAAGCTGGTCAGCCATTGGCCGCCGCCGCCGAGGTAGCGTTTGGCGAGAGTGCCGAGGCCGGTATCCGCCTGTTCGTGCTGGTAAACTTCAACCAGCAGCAGCGCGGTGTAACACATCAATAACCACAAGCCAACCAACAGCGCCAGGGTTACGCCGAAACCGACGCCGGCCGCCGCCAGCGGCATCGCCAGCATACCTGCACCGATGGTGGTGCCCGCCACGATAAAAACACTGCCAAGAGTGCGATTCTTCACGTTTTTCTCTACCAGCCCAAAGATTTTGGAAAATTATAGGTAACTAATTCTGAGTGCGGCAGGATAGTTGATTGCCTATTTTGTGTCAAACAGACGTTACGGCTACTGTTTAGATATGTTTACACTGCGGCGGGCGACGCGCCCGCGCTAAAAAATGCCCCGGACCGAAATTATCCGGCGGCGCCTAGTGAAAAGTTATTTACGGCCTTCTATAGTGGAATGATCCGAAAATGTGGGAGAGATCAATGTTAAGGGTGGAGATGCTCAGCACCGGTGATGAGGTGCTGCATGGGCAAATAATTGATACTAACGCCGCCTGGCTTGCGGACTATCTGTTCCAGCAAGGTATGCCGATGAGCGGGCGCGAAACGGTAGGGGACAGCCTCTCTTCTCTGATCGAAACGTTGCAGGAGCGCAGCCATATCGCCGATGTGCTGATCGTCAACGGCGGCCTGGGGCCGACCAGCGACGATCTGAGCGCGCTGGCCGCCGCCAGAGCCAGCGGCGTAGAGTTGGCAGAACACGCCGAGTGGCTGGCGCGCATCGAAGCCTATTTCGCCGCGCGCGGCCGGCCGATGGCCGCTTCCAACCGCAAGCAGGCGTTGATCCCCGCCAATGCCGAAATGCTCGACAACCCGGTCGGCACCGCCTGCGGCTTTGCGCTGCAGTTGAACAAGTGCATGATGTTTTTTACCCCGGGCGTTCCTTCCGAATTTAAAGTGATGGTCGAACAGCAGATAGTACCGCGTCTGCGCCAGCGCTTTACCCTGCCCGAACCGCCGCTGTGTTTGCGCTTGACCACGTTCGGCACCTCCGAAAGCGATCTGGCCGCCGAGCTGGACGGCATGCCGTTGCCGCCTGAAGTGGTGCTCGGCTACCGATCTTCCAGCCCGATCATCGAACTGAAGCTGACCGGTCCGGCGGGGCAACGTGCGGCGATGGAACGGGCCTGGGAACGAGTACGCGCCGTGGCGGGTGACAACTGCATCTTTGAAGGCACGATTGGCTTGCCGGCCCTGCTGGCGCAGCGATTAACGCAGCAGGGGTTGACGCTGGCGCTGAGCGAGCAGTTCAGCGGCGGGTTGATCAATCTGCAACTGCAGAGCGAAGGCGCACCGCTGGCCGGCGGCGAACTGCTGCCCGCCCACTGTGTGGAAGCGTTGGAGGCCACCCTAATGCGCGCCCGCTCGCTGGCGGAGCTGGCCGGTGCGTCGTTGGCGCTGGCGGTCAGCGCGATGAGTGACGATCGGGTGAGCGTTGCGTTGCACACGCCGAAGGGGGGGATCGGCCAGACGGTACGCTACCGGGCGGCGCGCCATGGCTTGCGCCTGCGGCAGGATTCGGTGGCGATGCTGGCACTGGACATGCTGCGCCGTTGGCTGAATGGCGAGCAGGCATGCGGCAAAAACGCCTGGCTGGAGATCGTGGAGATCATCGAGTAAGGAATCGTTAGATTTAGTGATATATCCCTTATTAATCATAATATTATAGGGGATATTCGCGGTGGGAGAATGCTGTTACTCTCAGTGCGGGTGCTTGAGACTGTTCGTCTTGGGCATTGTGTGACAAGGCGGATAGATGAAAGCCCCAGACTGACTCTCAATCAGAATGGGGCTGCACATACCGCCTAGACATCGGTATGGTAGCCCCTTCACAGCAAGGAGGCAAGCATGTATAAAAAACATGCGCTATACGCGTTAACTGTTGTATGTATTACGGTTTTGATATTTGTATGGATGATGAAAGATCGCTTTTGCGGGTTGGAAATCTACCAGAAAGATATCACTGTCCTAATGACGTTAACCTGTATGTGAAGCGGTAAATCATAGGGCGGGGGCAACCCCGCCTTCTGGTCTCCAGGCGCGGTTTCAGGCACCCAACCTATTAGATTTCCAGCTCGATGTCCGTCAGCGGCATGCAGCAGCAGGGCAGGATTTCGCCGTCGTTGATAAACGCCAGCGGCGGTTGGCGATAGGTCACTTCCCCTTTCACCAGCTTCAGGCGGCAGGCGCCGCAATAACCGGAGCGGCACTGATATTCCACCTGCACGTCGTGCAGTTCCAGCACGTCGAGCAGGCAGCTTTCACTTTTCGGGCAGGATAGCTGCGCACCGGCGGCGCGCAGCGTTACGGTTGGCGTCGCCATCGCTTAGAGTTCGAAGTCGCTCAGGTCGTCGGCGTGCACTTCCGAGTCGATCTGGCCGACCAGGTAGGAGCTGACTTCCACTTCCTGCGGCGCCACCTGTACGTTGTCGGACACCAGCCAGGCGTTGATCCACGGGATCGGGTTGGAGCGGGTTTCGAACGGCAGGCCGAGGCCGACCGCCTGCATGCGGATATTGGTGATGTATTCCACATACTGGCACAGGATGTCTTTGTTCAGGCCGATCATCGAGCCGTCGCGGAACAGGTATTCCGCCCACTCTTTTTCCTGCTGGGCAGCCAGCACGAACAGATCGTAGCACTGCTGCTGGCACTCGACGGCGATTTCAGCCATCTCCGGGTCATCGGCGCCGGAACGCATCAGGTTCAGCATGTGCTGGGTGCCGGTCAGGTGCAGCGCTTCGTCGCGGGCGATCAGTTTGATGATCTTGGCGTTGCCTTCCATCAGTTCACGTTCGGCAAAGGCGAAGGAGCAGGCGAAGCTGACGTAGAAGCGGATCGCTTCCAGGGCGTTGACGCTCATCAGGCACAGGTAAAGCTGCTTCTTCAGCGCGCGCAGGTTAACGGTAACGGTCTTGCCGTTCACCTGATGGGTGCCTTCACCCAGCAGATGATAGTAACTGGTCATCTCGATCAGATCGTCGTAGTAGCCGGAAATGTCTTTCGCACGCTTGAGGATCTCTTCGTTGGTGACGATGTCGTCGAACACCAGCGCCGGATCGTTGACGATGTTACGGATGATATGGGTGTAAGAACGCGAGTGGATGGTCTCGGAGAATGACCAGGTTTCCACCCAGGTTTCCAATTCAGGAATGGAGATCAGCGGCAGCAGGGCCACGTTCGGGCTGCGGCCCTGGATGGAGTCCAGCAGCGTCTGGTACTTCAGGTTGCTGATGAAAATGTGCTTCTCATGATCCGGCAGCGCCTGATAGTCGATGCGGTCGCGCGAAACGTCAACTTCTTCCGGACGCCAGAAGAAGGACAGCTGCTTCTCGATCAGTTTCTCGAAAATTTCATGTTTTTGCTGGTCGAAACGGGCGACGTTAACCGACTGGCCGAAAAACATCGGTTCCAGCAGCTGGTCGTTTTTATTCTGAGAAAAAGTGGTGTAAGCCATAAACCTGAGTCCATCGTAACGTGGCTAAATGAAGGGGCCGGAAGATTCCGGCCCGCTGTGTCAAACTTTAGATCTTGCAGGCGCCGCTTTCGCAGTCGTCATCGCCGGCCTTGGTCGGCTGCAGGTCTTCCTGCACGTCTTCCGCGCCGTCGCGGGTGTTCTGGTAATACAGCGTTTTGACGCCAAACTTGTAGGTGGTGAGCAGGTCTTTCAACAGCTGCTTCATAGGCACCTTGCCGCCCGGGAAGCGGGTCGGATCGTAGTTGGTATTGGCGGAGATCGACTGGTCGATGAATTTCTGCATCAGGCCCACCAACTGCAGGTAACCGTCGTTGTTCGGCATTTCCCACAGCAGCTCATAGTCGTTTTTCAGACGCTCATACTCAGGCACCACCTGGCGCAGGATGCCGTCTTTCGACGCCTTGATGCTGATGTGGCCGCGCGGCGGTTCGATGCCGTTGGTGGCGTTGGAAATCTGCGAAGAGGTTTCCGACGGCATCAGAGCGGACAGCGTCGAGTTGCGCAGGCCGGTTTCCTGGATGTCCTTACGCAGCGCTTCCCAGTCGTAGTGCAGCGGCTCGCTGCAGATGGTATCCAGGTCTTTCTTGTAAGTGTCGATCGGCAGGATGCCCTGCGAATAAGTGGTTTCGTTGAACCACGGGCAGGCGCCCTGTTCCTGAGCCAGACGGTTGGAGGCTTTCAGCAGGTAGTACTGAATGGCTTCGAAAGTCTTGTGGGTCAGGTTGTTGGCGCTGCCGTCGGAGTAGCGCACGCCGTTCTTCGCCAGATAGTAGGCGAAGTTGATCACGCCGATACCCAGGGTACGTCGGCCCATGGCACCGCGGTGAGCGGCTTTGATCGGGTAGTCCTGGTAGTCCAGCAGGGCGTCGAGAGAACGCACCGCCAGAGTCGCCAGCTCTTCCAGATCGTCCAGGCTGTCGATGGCGCCCAGGTTGAAGGCGGACAGCGTACACAGGGCGATTTCGCCGTTTTCGTCGTTGACGTCGTCCAGCGGCTTGGTCGGCAGAGCGATTTCCAGGCACAGGTTCGACTGACGCACCGGCGCGATCTGCGGATCGAACGGGCTGTGGGTATTGCAGTGGTCGACGTTCTGGATATAGATACGGCCGGTGGAGGCGCGCTCTTGCATCATCAGGGAGAACAGCTCAACCGCCTTCACGCGTTTCTGGCGAATGCTGTCGTCTTGCTCGTACTTGGTGTAGAGGCGTTCGAACTCGTCCTGATCGGCGAAGAACGCATCGTACAGCCCCGGCACGTCGGACGGGCTGAACAGGGTGATGTCCTGGCCTTTGATCAGGCGCTGGTACATCAGGCGGTTCAGCTGCACGCCGTAGTCCATGTGGCGCACGCGGTTGCCTTCGACGCCGCGGTTGTTTTTCAGCACCAGCAGGCTTTCCACTTCCAGATGCCACATCGGGTAGAACAGCGTCGCTGCGCCACCGCGCACGCCGCCCTGCGAACAGGACTTAACGGCGGTCTGGAAGTGCTTGTAGAACGGGATACAGCCGGTGTGGAACGCTTCACCGCCGCGGATCGGGCTGCCCAGCGCACGGATGCGGCCGGCGTTGATGCCGATGCCGGCGCGTTGCGAAACGTATTTCACAATGGCGCTGGAGGTGGCGTTGATGGAATCCAGGCTGTCGCCGCACTCGATCAGCACACAAGAGCTGAACTGGCGGGTTGGGGTGCGCACGCCGGACATGATTGGCGTAGGCAGAGAAATCTTGAAGGTGGAAATCGCGTCGTAGAAACGTTTGACGTAGTCCAGACGGGTTTCACGCGGGTAGTTGGAGAACAGGCAGGCGGAGACCAGGATATACAGGAACTGGGCGCTCTCGTAGATCTCGCCGCTGACGCGGTTCTGCGCCAGATATTTGCCTTCCAGCTGCTTAACGGCCGCGTAGGAGAAATTCATGTCGCGCCAGTGATCGATAAAGGAGTCCATCTGCTCGAACTCTTCAGCGCTGTAGTCTTCCAGCAGATGTTTATCGTACTTGCCCATTTCTACCATGCGGGTCACGTGATCGAGCAGCTTCGGCGGCTCGAACTGGCCGTAGGCCTTTTTGCGCAGGTGGAAGATAGCCAGGCGCGCGGCCAGGTACTGATAGTCCGGCGCATCGCGGGAGATCAGATCGGCAGCGGCTTTGATGATGGTTTCATGAATATCAGCGGTTTTGATGCCGTCATAAAACTGAATGTGCGAACGCAACTCTACTTGAGAAACCGAGACGTTGTTTAACCCTTCCGCGGCCCAGTCGATGACCCGGTGGATTTTGTCGAGGTTGATGCGCTCTTTACGGCCATCGCGTTTAGTTACAAGCAGACTTTGGTTCATGTGGTGTTTTACCTGTCCGTATGGTGCCCCTAAGCAGAAGTGTAGTAGCTCTGCTCAGTATGTAAACACTATATATAGGGGTTGTATGTCGGTGAGGTAACAAGATAGTGAGAAAACAGGGCGTTTGCAAGTGAACAAAACCGGCCTAATTTGTGGATAACTTGGGGGTGAAATGTAACTTGCCGTTGTGAGTGCGCGCCGTGACTGGTGTGGCAAGCTTGTCAATAACCGGGATCAGATTTTCCTTAAAACCTGAAAAACATGATCGTTTGCCGCTTTATTAAACGTTAGAAAAAAACGGCATATTGATCTGATTTAATATTCTAAAAAACTGTTTACAACGCAGATTTTGATCGAAAATATGGAAAATGGGTATTTTTCCTAATGCCGAACGGGCGCCGAACCCCGGCAAACCAGGGCCGGCGCGGCTCAGGGCGATTACCCTTCGTGCCGGGTATGAACCATGTAGTTCACGTCAACGTTGCGGCCAAGCTTGAAATGATCGGTGATCGGGTTGTAATGCAGGCCGATCATGTGCTTTTCGCGCAGCGGCGTGCCGTCGACCCAGCCGATCAGCTCGGAAGGGCGGATGAACTTCTTATGGTCATGGGTGCCCTGCGGCACCATCTTCAGGATGTATTCCGCGCCGATCACCGCCATCAGCCAGGCTTTGGTGTTGCGGTTGATAGTGGAGAAGAAGACGTGGCCGCCCGGTTTCACCAGGTGAGCGCAGGCGCGCACCACCGAGGCCGGATCGGGCACGTGTTCCAGCATTTCCATGCAGGTGACCACGTCGTAGCGCTGCGGGTTTTCATGGGCGTGGCTTTCCACCGTCTCCTGCACGTAGGTCACCTTCACGCCGCTTTCCAACGCGTGCAGGCGCGCCACCTGCAGCGGCTCCGCGCCCATGTCCAGGCCCGTCACCTGTGCGCCTTCGCGCGCCATGCTTTCCGCCAGAATGCCGCCGCCGCAGCCGACGTCGAGCACCTGCTTGTCAAAAATACCCTCGGCGCGCTGCATGATGTAGTTCAGGCGCAGCGGGTTGATGCGGTGCAGCGGTTTGAATTCGCCTTCCAGGTCCCACCAGCGGGAGGCCACGGCCTCGAACTTGGCGATTTCCTGGTGGTCGACGTTTTGCGCGCGGCTGGATGATTCTGCATTCATGGGCGTGTCTGGCTCCTTGTTCTCGTTGCGCGGATTATACATGTTCCGGCGCAGCGACGTCTGCGCCGATGCGTTTTTAGCGCACTTATCTGCACAATTTCCGTCAAACAGCGGCGGTTATTTTCCCGTAAAGCGTGCTTTGTGATATAGTTTTACACCTTTGCCACTATGGCAGCGGGCAGATGAATCATTAGTAGAGGGATAGCAGCTCCATGAGCGACCTTGCCAGAGAAATCACACCGGTAAACATCGAAGACGAGTTGAAAAACTCGTATCTGGACTACGCGATGTCCGTTATTGTCGGACGTGCGCTGCCAGATGTTCGTGATGGGCTGAAGCCGGTTCACCGCCGCGTTCTGTACGCGATGAGTGTATTGGGTAACGACTGGAATAAACCATACAAGAAATCGGCCCGTGTCGTCGGGGACGTGATCGGTAAATACCACCCGCACGGTGACAGCGCGGTTTACGACACCATCGTGCGTATGGCTCAGCCGTTTTCACTGCGCTATATGCTGGTGGACGGCCAGGGTAACTTCGGTTCCGTCGACGGCGACTCCGCCGCGGCGATGCGTTACACCGAAGTGCGCATGTCCAAGATTGCTCACGAACTGCTGGCGGATCTGGAAAAAGAAACCGTCGACTTCGTGCCTAACTATGACGGCACCGAGCAAATCCCGGCCGTTATGCCGACCAAAATCCCGAACCTGCTGGTCAACGGCGCATCGGGCATCGCCGTGGGCATGGCCACCAACATTCCGCCGCATAACCTGTCTGAGGTTATCAACGGCTGCCTGGCCTACATCGATGATGAAAACATCAGCATCGAAGGGCTGATGGAACACATTCCGGGGCCGGACTTCCCGACGGCGGCGATCATCAACGGCCGCCGCGGCATCGAAGAAGCCTACCGCACCGGGCGCGGCAAAATCTACCTGCGCGCGCGCGCAGAAGTGGAAGCCGACGCCAAAACCGGCCGCGAAACCATCATCGTTCACGAGATCCCGTATCAGGTGAACAAGGCGCGTCTGATCGAGAAGATCGCCGAGCTGGTGAAAGAAAAACGCGTCGAAGGCATCAGCGCGCTGCGCGACGAGTCCGACAAAGACGGCATGCGCATCGTGATCGAAGTCAAACGCGACGCGGTGGGCGAGGTGGTGCTGAACAACCTGTACTCGCTGACCCAGCTGCAGGTGACCTTCGGCATCAACATGGTGGCGCTGCATCAGGGCCAGCCGAAGCTGCTGAACCTGAAAGATATCCTGCAGGCGTTCGTACGCCATCGCCGTGAAGTGGTGACGCGCCGTACCATCTTCGAACTGCGCAAAGCCCGCGATCGCGCCCATATCCTGGAAGCGCTGGCCATCGCGCTGGCCAACATCGACCCGATCATTGAACTGATCCGCCGTGCGCCGACCCCAGCCGAAGCGAAAATCGCCTTGGTGGCTCAGGCCTGGGATCTGGGCAACGTGAGCGCGATGCTGGAACGCGCCGGTGACGACGCCGCCCGCCCAGAGTGGCTGGAGCCGGAGTTCGGTATCCGCGACGGTAAATACCATCTGACCGAGCAGCAGGCTCAGGCGATTTTGGATCTGCGCCTGCAGAAACTGACCGGCCTGGAGCACGAGAAACTGCTGGACGAGTATAAAGAGCTGCTCAACTTTATCGCTGAGCTGATCTTTATTCTGGAAAGCCCGGACCGTCTGATGGAAGTGATCCGCGAAGAGCTGGTGGCGGTAAAAGAGCAGTACAACGACGGCCGCCGCACCGAGATCACCGCCAATACTTCAGACATCAACATCGAAGACCTGATCAATCAGGAAGACGTGGTGGTTACGCTGTCGCACCAGGGCTACGTGAAGTATCAGCCGTTGTCCGACTACGAAGCCCAGCGCCGCGGCGGCAAAGGCAAGTCCGCTGCGCGCATCAAGGAAGAAGACTTTATCGATCGCCTGCTGGTGGCCAACACCCACGATACGATCCTGTGCTTCTCCAGCCGTGGCCGCCTGTACTGGATGAAGGTGTACCAATTGCCTGAAGCCAGCCGCGGCGCGCGCGGCCGCCCAATCGTCAACCTGCTGCCGCTGGAAGCCAATGAGCGCATTACCGCCATTCTGCCGGTGCGCGAGTATGAAGAAGGGCGCCACGTGTTTATGGCGACCGCCAGCGGCACCGTGAAGAAAACCGCGCTGACCGAGTTCAGCCGCCCGCGCAGCGCCGGCATCATCGCCGTTAACCTCAATGAGGGCGACGAGCTGATTGGCGTTGATCTGACCGACGGCAGCAACGAAGTGATGCTGTTCTCCGCCAACGGTAAAGTGGTGCGCTTCCCGGAAACGCAGGTGCGTTCGATGGGCCGTACCGCCACCGGCGTGCGCGGCATCAACCTGGGCGAAGGCGACAGCGTTATCTCGCTGATCGTGCCGCGTGGGGAAGGCGATATCCTGACCGTGACGCAGAACGGCTTCGGTAAACGCACCGCGGTCACCGAGTACCCAACCAAATCGCGCGCCACCCAGGGGGTTATCTCCATCAAGGTGAGCGAACGTAATGGCCAGGTCGTCGGTGCGGTGCAGGTGGAAACCACCGACCAGATCATGATGATCACCGATGCCGGTACGCTGGTGCGCACCCGCGTTTCGGAAGTCAGCGTGGTGGGCCGTAATACCCAGGGCGTGACGCTGATCCGTACTGCGGAAGACGAGAACGTCGTCGGCCTGCAGCGCGTGGCCGAGCCGGTGGAAGACGAAGAGCTGGACAGTCTCGAACCTGGCGCGGAAGCGGTGGAGGAAGACGCAACGCCGCTGGACGATGGCGACGATGCGGATATCGCAGATGACGCAGATGCAGATGATGACAACGCCTAAAGGCTGAAACATCATTGAGACAAAAGGGCCTGGCAGCGATGCTAGGCCCTTTTTCAGTTATATGGTTTAATTGGCGCACCAAGCCGCCGGCCGCCGCCACTGACTTTTGTATGGTATCCGATTGAAATATTTAGCCTCTTTCCGAACTACGCTAAAAATATCCCGCTATCTGTTCCGGGTGCTGGCGTTTATGTTGTGGTCGTTGGGGGCGCTGCTCACCACCTTTTATATTCTGAATATCCTGCATCAGAAAGAATCGGACGTGCGGCAGGAATACAACCTGGATTTCGATCAGGCGCAGGGGTATGTCCGCCATTCCGCCGATATTATTCGCGACATCAAATACATGGTGGAGAACCGCCTCAACGGTTCGGTCAGCAGCCTGGATATGTTCAGCGGCGTCTTTCCCGGCAAAAGCAGCCCGCCGCAGTTCTTCCCGCTGTACCCGGAATCCAACTGTACGCTGAATACCGCCTACCGCAACTCGCTTGATTCGCTGAGCGGGCTGATCCAGTACTGGAAAGAAAACTTTGTCGCGGCCTACGATCTCAATCGGGTGTTCTTTATCGGCGGCGACAGCCTGTGCATGGCGGAGTTCGGTGGCGGCAAACCCGTAACCAACCGCGATAACGTGCTGAAATCTTTGCATGAACGTATTCTGAAATTCCGCAATGCCAAGAATCAGGACAAAGACAACAACCTTTACTGGATCAGCCCCAGCCAGCAGCGGCCGGACGTCGGCTATCTGTACGTGCTGACGCCCATTTACATCGGCAACAAGCTGGAAGCGCTACTCGGTATTGAGCAGACCATAAGGCTGGAAGATTTCGCCACCGGCGGCGCTTTGCCGATTGGCGTCACGCTGCTGGACGAGAACAACGAGCCGGTGCTGCGCCTGGCCGATGGCGAGCGCTATGCCGCATCGCTTAACCATTACCCCAATGAGCCGTCTTACTTCGGCTATGTGGATAACTATCGCGACCTGATCATGAAGAAGGCCCTGCCGCCTTCATCGCTCAGCATTGTTTATGCGCTGCCGGTGAAGAGCGTGGTGGAGCGTTTCAAGATGCTGATCCTCAACGCGCTGCTGCTGAACCTGCTTTCGGCTATCGTGCTGTTCACGCTGGCCTGGCTGTTCGAACGAAAGATGTTCCTGCCGGCGGAGGACAACGCTTTCCGGCTGGAGGAGCATGAGCAGTTCAACCGTAAGATCGTGGCTTCGGCGCCGGTGGGTATTTGTATCTTGCGCATCAGCGACGGCACCAACATTCTGAGCAATGAGCTGGCGCACAATTACATCAACCTGTTGACGCACGAAGATCGTGACCGCATTACGCGCATCATCTGCGAGCAGCAGGCGAACTTTGTCGATGTCATGACCAGCAACAACAACAACCTGCAAATCAGCTTTGTGCATTCGCGTTATCGCAACGAGGACGTGGCGATCTGCGTGCTGGTGGACGTCAGCGCGCGCGTGAAAATGGAAGAGTCGCTGCAGGAGATGGCGGCGGCGGCGGAACAGGCCAGCCAATCCAAATCGATGTTCCTGGCCACGGTCAGCCACGAGCTGCGCACACCGCTATACGGCATTATCGGCAACCTCGATCTGCTGCAGACCAAGGCGCTGCCGCAGGGCGTCGATCGCCTGGTCAATGCCATGAACAACTCCTCCGGGCTGCTGTTGAAAATCATCAGCGACATTCTCGACTTCTCCAAAATCGAATCAGAGCAGCTGAAGATTGAGCCGCGCGAGTTTTCCTGCCTGGAGGTGATTACCCATATCGCCGGTAACTATTTGCCGCTGGTGGTGAAAAAACGCCTGGGGCTGTACTGCTTTATCGAGCAGAACGTGCCGGAGCGCATTCACGGCGATCCGGTGCGGTTGCAACAGGTGTTGTCCAACCTGCTGAATAACGCCATCAAGTTTACCGATACCGGCTGCATTGTGTTGCAGGTTTGCACGCGGGGTAGCTACCTGGAGTTCAGCGTGCGCGATACCGGCGTTGGCATTCCGGAAAAAGAGATCACCCGCTTGTTCGATCCGTTCTTCCAGGTTGGCACCGGCGTTCAGCGCCACTTCCAGGGGACCGGGCTGGGGCTGGCTATCTGCGAGAAGCTGATCAACCTGATGGACGGCGACATCGGCGTCGAATCGGAACCTGGGCTGGGCAGCCTGTTCAGCATCCGCATTCCGTTGTTCAACGCGCAGTTCCCGGTGCCGCAGGCCAGCGACACCTGGCAGGGAAAAACCCTGTGGCTGGATATCCGCAACCAACGGTTGGAAAGCTATCTGATGGAGATCCTCGGCGGCTACGGCGCCAGCATACTGCGCCACCAGGGGCAGGACACCGCCGAGGGCGACGTGATGCTCAGCGATCACCCGATCATGATCAACACGCCGTTGCTGGCGCAGATCCACTTTTCGACCGAGCATATTGGGCCGTCGCAGGAAACCCGGCCGGGTTATTGGCTGCACAGCACCTCGACGCCGCGCGAAACGTTGGCACTGCTCAACCGGCTGTTCGGCGCCGTCGCCGTAGGCGCGGCCCCCTTGGTGCAGCTGCCGGTGCCGGCCAAGGCCAGCGCGGTGGATATTGATAATGGCGATATCCACCTGCTGGTGGTTGACGATCATCCGATCAACCGCCGGCTGTTGTCCGATCAGCTTGGTTCGCTCGGCTACCAGGTGGTGACCGCCAATGACGGCGTCGATGCGCTTGGCGTGCTGAACCAGCATAGCGTGGATATCGTGCTGACCGACGTCAACATGCCGAACATGGACGGTTATCGTCTGACGCAGCGTCTGCGGCAGCTGAACTTCACTTCGCCGGTGATCGGCGTGACGGCGAATGCGCTGGCGGAAGAAAAGCAGCGCTGTATTGAGGCGGGCATGGATAACTGCCTGTCGAAACCGGTAACGCTGGAAACGCTTGAGCAGACGTTGGCCTATTACAGCCAGCAGGTGCGGCGCGCACGCGCCGAGGCCTGAAAAAGCAAAAGGCACGGCAGAAGCCGTGCCTTTTAAAGGCTAAACGCCAGGGCGATCAGTCTTTGTCCAACGGCGTCATGCTGACGGAGGACAGGTAGTTGAGCAGGGCGATGTCGTTTTCGACACCCAGCTTCATCATCGCCGACTTCTTCTGGCTGCTGATGGTTTTGATGCTGCGGTTGAGCTTCTTGGCTATCTCGGTCACCAGGAAACCTTCGGCGAACAGACGCAGCACTTCGCTCTCTTTTGGCGAAAGGCGTTTGTCGCCATAGCCGCTGGCGCTGATTTTCTCCAGCAGTTTCGATACGCTTTCCGGGGTGAACTTCTTGCCTTTCTGCAGGGCCGCCAGCGCTTTAGGCAGGTCGGTGGGTGCGCCCTGTTTCAGTACGATGCCTTCGATGTCCAGATCCAGCACGGCGCTCAGAATCGCCGGGTTGTTGTTCATGGTCAGCACGATGATCGACAACTGCGGATAGTGACGCTTGATGTATTTAATCAGCGTGATGCCGTCGCCATATTTGTCGCCCGGCATCGAAAGGTCGGTGATCAGTACGTTGGCGTCCAGCTTGGACAGATTGTTGATCAGTGCTGTTGAGTCTTCAAACTCCCCAACGACATTCACCCATTCAATTTGCTCAAGTGACTTCCGGATGCCAAACAGTACGATAGGATGGTCATCAGCAATAATTACGTTCAGGTTATTCATGTTGTTGGCTACCTTGCTCCAGCAGTCTGCTGACGAAAAAATCAATCTGACTGATGTTATTCTCGATCTCGAGCGCATCACCGTCCGCGATGTGCTGTTCTAACGATTCACACAGTTGCTTGCCGGGAAGCAGATTTAACATGGCAAACACGCCTTTCAGGCGGTGTGCGGTTTGTGACAGAGCATTGAAATCACTGCTGCCCGCTTCAGTATACAGTTTTTTGACATCATCGGGTACTGTATCAACAAACAGGCTATAGTAATCACTTGATTTCAATTGTTTTTCATAGAGTTGTATGTCTTCGGCGGTCAAAGAAAGCGGGCTTTCGTCCTGTTCCAGGGCGGCCATTTGCTGTTCGATCAGCATCAGCACGGCGTCTAACATTGCACCATTCAGGTTATAGTTTACACGAATGTAGCGCTTTTCCAGCTGTTGCCAGCCGGCTTCATCCGTGGCCAACAGCAGCGTGTAATCGTCGGCTCGTTGCGGGTTATCGGTCAATAATACGTCATAATCGCGGTTGATCTGGCGATCCTCTGCCACGATGCAGCTGGCGCCATAGGCTTGCAGCTGCTGGGTGACGATGCCGCGCACTTCTTCCGAGGTGATGTCCAGCAGGGCGGTCACGCCGTCGAGCAGCTTCTCTTGCTCTTGCGCCTCTTTTTTCTCCATTTCCATGGCGACGCGAATGGTGTAGCGAGTGCCGATATCCACCTTGCTGCGGATATCCAGCTGGCCGTTGAGCCTTTTGCACAGCTGATTGCACAGGAAAAAGGTGAGGCCGGAACCGTGGTTGAATCGATCCACCAGGGTCTGGCTGAGGAACGGATAGTTGAGGTTGCTGATTTCCTCATTGGAAATGCCGGAGCCGGTATCGTTGATATGGAAAACCAACCGATCCGGGTGCCCCGGCTCATGATCGACAACCAGTGAAATCTTGCCGCAGGCAGTGGTGATGATGGCGTAGTGCACCAGCAGCGAGATCACCTTGCGCAGCGCATGGGCATCGCCGATATAGTTCTGCTCGACATCCAGATGGAAATGGTTGAACAGGGCCAGCCCTTTTTGATTGATGGCGGGCAAGGCTTCCAGCAACAGTTCGTCGATCAGCGCAGCCGGATTGAATGGCTGGCGTGAGGGTTGCCAGTCCTGGGTCTCCAGCCGGGTGAGCAGGGTGATGTTTTCAATCAGCGCCAGCACCGAGGAGGACTCCGCCGTCAGCTGATTCAGCAGCGCCTGCTGCTGCTCGCCATCCGGCTGGCTGCGCAGGCGATCGGCCAGATCGTGCATCTGGCGCACCGGCTGATTCAGTTCGATGCCCAGATTGTGCAACATCAGTTTGCGCGCCTGAACGTTCTTATCATACTCGCGCCGCGCCTGCTGCAGGCGTTTGTTGACCATCACCTCTTTATCCTGATCGTTCAACAAGAACAGGTAGGTTTCCGGCGACAGCTGGCTGCGGAAGATGCGGATTTCATAGACTTCATTGTTGACCGTCGCCTGGATCACGCCGTGGTGCTGTTCGGCCATATGGGCGATTTTTTGCAGGCTGAGATGCGGCAGCAGGTGTTCGGCGATTTTGTTGCTGGCGATCACCGTATTGCTGGCGAAGTTGTAGATCAACAGGCCGGAAGGCAGGCTGGCGATGATTTCCTGATTCAGAGCGCGTTCGGTTTCCAGCTCGGCCGCCAGGTTTTCGCTTGGGCGAATATATTGGCGACGGACGAAATAGATGCTCATCATCGATAGCGCCAGCAGCAGGAGGTTGATGACGATCAGCCAGATATTGTTGCGCAGCAGATCGATAGCCAGACTGAAGGCCGAAACGCGGTAAACCACCTTCAACGGTGCGTTGGGCAGCGCCGCGCTGAATTCCACCCAGCTGCCGCTCATCGCCACGCCGGCGCCGAGGGTGGTTTCCGCCGGAAGGGTGCCGTCGTCCAAATCGATATCGTCCGGCTGCAGCAAAAAGTTCGAGCGCGCCATATTGACCGGAATGATGTCGTTAATCGGCAAATCGAAGGCGATCACCGTCGCCAGGTGCCCTGGCTGGTTAAAGGTGGTGCGAATAGAGAACGAATAAGCGTTCTGGAAGCGCTGTTTGCGCAAGGCCGAGAAGCTCTCGCGCTCGTCGAGCAGGTTGGCCTGCTGCAGCATCTCCGCGCGGCGATCTTCCGCCGACGTGGTCAGGTAGCTTTCCCTGAAGCGCGACGCCAACTCTTTCAACGGCTGGGTGGTGATCAGGCTGAGGCTGTTATCCTGGCCGTTGAGGTAATACATGGCGTAACTTTCGGTCTTGGCGCCCCAGCGGTTATCCAGGTAGTCCGAGATATTGGCGATCATCGCCAGCGTATTGTCGTCATGGCTGCCGAAGATCACCGCGTCGGTTTTTTTGTGCGGTTTTTCGACATAGTACACATCCGGGCGCAGGCGAGTTTCCTGCAGGCTGGGATCGGCATTCTGCGAGGGCGCGTTGCCGAATTTGTCGTAGACCTGATAGGTGATGTAGCGATAGCTGTCGATGCGTTTTTGCAGCGAATTGGAAATGTTGTTCAGCGCGTATTTTTTTTCCGCCAGCCAGGCATTGGTGTAGTTGTATCCGTAGAGGCCGATGCCGATCGTCAGCAGCACGATGAACAGCAAGAAGCAGCGGGTAATATTGTTTGAGCTGATGGTCAGTTGTTTGTTTTGCATAATCGGCTGCGCCTTCCTGGATCAGCGGGTGACGGCTTTGGCGCTGGCGGTGACCGCCAACAGCAGCGCGGCGACGCAGGCGAAAGCCACCGTCAGGCTGGAGAATTGGGCGATAAAGCCAATTAACGCCGGCCCGGCGAGAATGCCGGCATAGCCCACGGTGGTGACGGAGGCGATCGCCAGGTTGGCCGGCATATCCTGCTGATTGCCCGCGGCGCTGAACAGGATAGGCACCACGTTGGAGGCACCCAAACCGACCAGCATAAAGCCTACCAGCGAAAGGGTGGCGTGGTTGAAGACAATGGCCATGCCGAGGCCGATAGCGGCGCACAGGCTGCCCAGCAGCAGCACCCGGTATCGGCCCAGGGAGTTCACTATCCGGTCGCCATTCAGCCTGCCGAGCGTCATGGTTATCGAGAACAGGGCATAGCCCAGGCCGGCCTGGCTGTGTTCGACGCCGCGCAGCGTGGTGAGGAACAGCGCGCTCCAGTCGAGCATCGAGCCTTCCGCCAGAAACATGATAAAGCACAGAATGCCGATGAACATCACCCAGCCGCGCGGCAGTGCGAACATCGGGCCGCCTTCGCTGGCGCCGCTTTCGCGCAGCAGGTTGCGGCTGGCGGTCGCCAGCAGTGCCAACACCACCAGCACGGTGGCCAGCGTCGCCAACAGCGGCGTCAGGCCCAACCACAACAGAATGCTCACGCCACCGGCGCCGGCAATGCCGCCGACGCTGAAAAAACCGTGGAAACCGGACATCATCGCCTTGCCGCTGGCGCGCTCGACGATCACCGCCTGCACGTTCATCGCCACATCTATCATGCCGATGGCCGCGCCAAACAGCAGCAGCGCCACGGCCATCCCGCCGATAGAGTTCATCAGCGCCAGCAGCGGCAAATCCAGGCATAAAGCGAGGCCGGCCAGTAGGATCACCGGGCGGCAACCCAGCCTGCCCGTCAGGTAGCCGGTGAGCGGCATCGCCAGCATGGAGCCGGCGCCGATGCACAGCAGCAGCAGGCCCAGCGAGCCGTCGTCAATGCCGATGCGCGCTTTGGCGAAGGGCACCAGCGGCGCCCAGGCGGCCATGCCCAGCCCGGCGACAAAAAAGGCCAGACGCGTGGCGATCTGTTGAGGCACGCCGGGGGTTTGCTGTTCGTTGCACAAGGTGGATGTCATGTGGGCGTCTGGATCTACGGTGAAAATGCCGGCTGAAAGTTATGAACTGTTTTTATCACAATCCGCGATCCGGGTCGAAAATATTCGCGTAGTCATCATGCTGCGCTCCACCCCGCCGCACCAGCCACAGGGCGATAACCTGCACGATATAGCGTTTTTGTTCTTCGCTTAGCGGCTGCCCCAGCGCAATGTCGTGCCATTTGGCCAGGCAGCCGCGGCAGCAGGTGGCGGTGGCGTGCTGAGCGACGAACACCGGGTGGCCGCGCATCGGGGTTTGCTTGCCGTCATTTTTTGGCTGGGCGTCGGCCAGGCGACTTTCGATAAAGTCGCGCGCGTGGCTGAGGATCAGAGGCAATCCTTTACTCTCGAGATAAAGCCGGTCTTTGGGATTAAGGCGGAATTTGGCGCGGAAGGGGGAACTTTGCAGCCGGAGCCACAGCCTGTCGGGGTTAAATATCATCAATGGGTCTTCTTGTGGCTGATTCACTTTTTCAGGCTACCAGATGCGCGGGCGGCCGGCTAATTTCCCCTGGAAACTGGCTATAGCCTGCGGCCGCGACAATGCGAAAGTTCTCTCGAAAGCAAAACCGGTTAAGTTGTAGCCTAAAATAGCCAAAAAAATTAGCTATTAGTGCGGAAGTTAATTAGCGGAATAATATCATCAGGTTATTTGTTTTTTACCGCAGGGTGAAATGTTGAGGAATTGTGAGGCAAATGTGGAGAAAATAAAAAACCGGCCAGAAGCCGGTTAAAAGGTATAGAAATTATCTTTCGATAATGAAGGTAATAATGAAAATAATGATGATAGCGGGGTAATTATAGCGCTATGGAAACTGAGCGGTTTTGTCACAACGTGCTTATTGCTCTGCGGCTTTGTAGAGTTGCCTGTTCTTTCTTAAAGAATTGTATAGGTTGGTTATTTTTCATCAGGTAAAGTATTTTTTATCATTATGTGCTTTATTTTGTATGTCGGTAATGTTTTGTGAAAGTTCGCGCAATTTTACATTTTGAAACCTTTAATAATTACAATGAAACACTATCGGATACTTGGTATCATTTTCTTTCTGGATTAATATAAACCTTGTTACCAGAATGGTAATGCACAGTCGTGCTAATAATGCTCAAAAGGGCAGTGGCCATAGCTCGACATAATAAACGAGGATAATAACGATGAAACTTCGAGTACTCTCTCTGATAGTACCCGCTCTGCTGGTTGCAGGCACAGCAGGCGCGGCGGAAATCTACAACAAAGACGGTAATAAACTGGATTTGTACGGTAAAATCGATGGTCTTCACTATTTCTCTAGCGACGATGGGGTGGACGGCGATCAGTCTTATATGCGTTTCGGCCTGCGCGGCGAAACTCAAATCAGCGATCAACTGACCGGCTATGGCCAGTGGGAATATCAGGCAAACCTCAATCACGCTGAAAGCCAGGACAACAAGAACTTCACCCGTTACGGCTTCGCCGGCCTGAAGTTCGGCGATTACGGTTCATTCGACTACGGCCGTAATACCGGCGTGCTGTACGACGTCGCTGCTTACACCGACTTGCAGCCTGAGTTCGACGGTTCCACCTATGGCGCTGACCAGTTCATGTTCCAGCGTTCCAGCGGCCTGGCGACCTACCGTAATACCGATTTCTTCGGCCTGGTTGACGGCCTGAATTTTGCCCTGCAGTACCAGGGTAAAAACGGCAGCGCCGAAGAAACCAACAACGGCCGTGACGTGCTCGGCCAGAACGGCGAAGGCTACGGCATGTCGTTGAACTACGACATGGGCTACGGCATCAGCGCGGCTGGTGCCTTCTTCAACTCCAAACGCACCAACGAGCAAAACGGCGGCGGCAACTACGGCAACATCATGGGCCGCGGCGATAAGGCGGAAGGTTACTCCGGCGGTCTGAAATACGACGCCAACAACACCTACCTGGCCGTCATGTTCACCCAGTCTTACAATGCGGCGCGCTTCGGCAACTCAACCAGCGACGTTTATGGTTACGCCAACAAGGCGCAAAGCTTCGAAGCCTATGCGCACTACCAGTTTGACTTCGGTCTGCGTCCATTCGTGGGTTATAACCAAACCAAAGGTAAAGATCTGGGTCGCGCCGGCAACGGCAAAGACTACGGCGATCAAGATCTGGTCAAATTTGTTGACCTGGGTGCGACCTACTTCTTCAACAAAAACATGTCTACCTACGTTGATTACAAAATCAACCTGTTGGACAACAATGACTTCACCGATTCTGCCGGCATCACCACCGACAACGTGGTTGCAGTGGGCCTGGTTTACCAGTTCTAAGCAACAGCGTGAATATGAAAGCGCGGCCTTCGGGCCGCGTTTTTTTTGCCCGCAATAACGCACAGATTGTGCTCTGGCCGGCACTGAATGCTATTTAACGCAAGGAGAAGCGAACTAGCCTGAATGAGTGAAGCCAAATCAGGAGGGAATATGGAACTCAAAATCGATCGGGTGATTGAAACCGTACTGTACGTCAGCGATATCGAGCGAGCGGACGCCTTTTACCGGCGGGTGCTGCAGCTGCCCGCGATGGTGGCCAACGAACGCTTCCGCGCTTACAACGTCGGTGACCAAAGCGTGCTGCTGCTGTTTATCGAGGGGGATTCACTGCGCGGCGCCCACTATCCCGAGGGGTATATTCCCGCTCATGACGGCGTGGGGCCGCTGCATATCGGCCTGGCGGTGGCGAAAGAGCAGCTGCCGCATTGGGAACGGCAGCTGGCTGCCAATAACGTCGAGATAGAAGGGCGTATGCGCTGGGAACACGGCGGAGAAAGCATTTACTTCCGCGATCCCGATGGCCACCTGCTGGAGTTGGTGACGCCGGGCATCTGGGCCAACTACTGAGCGAACCCGCCTTGCGCCAGCGTTTTCAACGTTTCCTTCAGCAGCAGCAGCGCGCCCTGGGGCTGCTGCTCAATCTGCACCTTAACGATAGCCCCGTCGATCAGCATTGCCAGCATGCCCGCCTGTAGCGGCCGATCGGGGCCGGCAGGCAGGTGGCGGGCAATTTCATCGGCCATCTGCTGCTTGTGCTGATGTGCAACGCTCAGGCTTTCCGGCAGCACGTCCGCCAGCTCCACCGCAGTATTGATAAAAGCGCAGCCGCGGTAGTGCGGATCGCTGAACCATTCCTCGAGGCAAGGCGGCAAAGCCTGCAACACATTGCCGGACTGTGCGACATGGCGCGCCAGGGACGCGCTGAACCACGCCAGCCATTGCTGATGGCGATAGGCGAGAAAGGCTTGGATCAACCCATTTTTACTGGGAAAGTGGCGATAAAACGTCACCTTGGTCACGCCCGATTCCTTGATGATCCGATCGATCCCGGTGGCGCGGATCCCTTCACGGTAAAACAGATCGTGTGCAGCCAGCAGGATGCGTTCGCGGGCGGGCAGCGCGTTGGGGTCAACGGACATGGCAACTCTCCTGAATATTTGCTGGGACGATTGTAGACAAGTCTGTCTACATGCGCTAGCTTAATTGAGTAGACAGACCTGTCTACATAACGAACCCAGAGGTGAATCATGAGCATCAAACCCCCATTGCCGCCCTTTACCCGTGAATCGGCCATCGAGAAAGTTCGCCTGGCGGAAGATGCCTGGAACAGCCGCGATCCGGAGCGCGTTTCGCAGGTTTACTCGCCGGATACCCACTGGCGCAACCGGGCGGAGTTTGTCGATGGCCGCGAAGCGGTGTGCGCGTTTCTGCAGCGCAAATGGGCCAAAGAGCTGGAGTACCGGCTAATCAAAGAACTGTGGGCCTTTGATGGCGCACGGATTGCCGTGCGCTTTGCGTATGAGTGGCGCGATGACTCCGGCAACTGGTACCGCAGTTTCGGCAACGAGAATTGGGAATTCAATCAGGATGGCTTGATGATCAACCGGCACGCCTGCATCAACGATATGCCAATCCGCCAGCAGGATCGCCGCTTTCATTGGCCGCTTGGCCGCCGGCCCGACGATATTCCGGCGCTGAGCGACTTCGGTTTTTGATTATCGCGGCGCTATCGGCCGGGGGAGAGGCGAAACCGCACCGAGAGACAAAGCGAAATTTGTCGAAAAGCCTTTCTTCTTCTACAGTTAGGGGACAATAAACGCACTCCAAGAGGATAAGCTATGGCGAAGAAACTGGTTTTAGCCGTTTGCACGGCGGCGGCATTTTCCGTTCTGGCTGGTTGTACTGCGTACGATCGTGCAGCCAGCTATGTTGATGAACCGGTAGTCAGCGATGTAAAAGTAGGGATGACGAAGCAGCAGGTGCGGGCCATTGCCGGTGCGCCATCCACCACGGCGACCCTGATTCATGCGCAGGGCACCTGTGATACCTATGCGGTAGCGCCGCGTGACGGCAAGGTGCAAACCTATTTTGTCAGCTACAACGACACCGGCCACGTGATGAACAAGGGCTATCAGACCTGTTCAGATTACGACTCTCAGCCTAAATAATCGGCAGTTTGTCGAACAAAAAATCCCCGTTTTTACGGGGTTTTTCATTTTTTCACCGCTAGCGGTCTGAAGTTTAAGCAAAAGCGCTTTCATGTGCATTTTTTTGCATGAAAACGGTAGACATTTCATAACGGTATCGCTAATATCTGCGCCCATTGGAAGGATGGCCGAGTGGTTTAAGGCAACGGTCTTGAAAACCGTCGAGTGTAACAGCTCCCAGAGTTCGAATCTCTGTCCTTCCGCCAAATTCAGCCGGCTTAGCTCAGTAGGTAGAGCAACTGACTTGTAATCAGTAGGTCACCAGTTCGATTCCGGTAGCCGGCACCATAACATGCAGCACCAACGCTATTTGCGTTACTGAAACCCCGCCAGCCGAAAGGTTAGCGGGGTTTTTGCTTTGTGTCGTCACGCTGGGCGCGCTTAGGGAAGCCAGGCGCCGAGTACCAGACCTAAAATATCGCACTCATCAGCATTCAAGATAGGGCCACCGGGCATGAGCCCCTTAAGCCACCTTTGCCCGTGGTCTTCGATATACATTCTGAAGATGAGCTCGCCGTTATCGTATCGTTTTGCGACAGCTTTATCGCCGGACACTAATTCGGTCACTCCTGCAGTGACGGGTTCTACCAGTATCAAGGTGCCTTTTGGGTAATTGGCGCTTGCAGAGCCGCTCATGGTGTCATCCCTTACCGGCAACCAATAAGCCTGAGAACTGCACTGCACCATGGCGGGATAGCAAAGGGCTTCGCCTTTGATTTTTTGCTCATGGGACAGGGGCAATGCCCACGTCAGCAGCGGCAGCATTTTGGCATGGATCTTCGCGCGCGGCGTGGGCGTTTGCCTCACGCGGCGTTTCTCGGTTTGCGCCAGGCCATCAAGCCAGCCAATTTGAACGGCAAAGAATTGCTCAACCCTTCTGGCCATGTCGCCACTGATGCCTTTTTTCCCTTTTTTGCCTGGCGGGTAGAGCATCCGGGAAACATAGTCGGCGGCAACGCCGAGCGCCTCGGCAAGGCGCTTTTGGCCCCCGACGCCAAGGTTATCGATCAGGAAGGCAAGGCGCTCTCGCCGCATCTCCTGCAATTGCATTTTCTGCTCATTTTTCATGAGGCCATCGTACCTAAATTTGCCGGCAGGTAAATGGCTTTCCGGTATTGATAAAAAAATACCTTTGGGTATACTAAATACTGTTTATTTATACAGTGTTTTGTGTGAGTCTCCCTCGACGCGCTCTGATTGGAAAATGTCGCGCGTCAGTGCACAACAAGCAGAGGGACTGCTCGACCGACTCAGGTTGACGACACGGAGCCATTGGCGATTTGGCGAACGCCGGGAGATGAAAATATGAGAGACATGAACGAAATTTTGGAACGCTGGGGAGTATGGGCCAGAGACCACAGTGGCATTGACTATTCGCCTATCGCGGCCGGGTTTAAAGGGTTGTTGTCATATCAATCAAATGGTGAACTTTCATGTTGTGATGACGATGGCTTGGTGATCGACGGTTGCGTCGGCAGGCTGAAGAAGTACAAACCTGAAGAGTTCGATTTGCTCATCGCGCATCATGTTTATGGAATATCACTGCGCAAGATAGCGTTAAAGAGAAAGTGCTCAGACGGCACGATACGTAAAGAGATGCAAACTGCTGAGGGGTTTATTGGCGGTTGCCTGGCGATGTTGGACGTAAAGCTGAGCATGGACTCCTGAGTATTAATCCTGGGAGCGGCTGGTATTGTCGTTTGGTGATGGCTTGCTATTTCACGTTATTAATAAATGACGCTGTTAAATAAACTTTTAGCCGTGATGATAACATTTTTTTTATTTTATAATAAATGCTAACGCGTACGCGAAAAAGGTTGTAGTCTGATAAGGGTAGTGAGTTGCTTGTGCAGTTAATTGGTTGAAAAGTATGGTTTTTATGTGTTTTTTTATTTTCTGTTTTTTGAATTTCACTAATAAAACGCTAACGCGTACGCAAAAAAGGCTGTAGTCTGATAAAACTGGTTAGTTGCTTAGGTAGTTACGCTGTTAAGAAACCTCGCCTCGGCGAGGTTTTATTTTTTTTTGTGCTTCTTTAAATTTTTATAATAAAACGCTAACGCGTACGCAAAAAAGGTTGTAGTCTGATAAAACTGGTTAGTTACTTACGCCGCTATACTATTAATAAACCCCGCTTCGGCGGGGTTTTTCGTTTCGGGAATAAGCAATGAAATTTTCCTGCAAGAAATATTGAATTACCGATATTAGGGGCGGTGATAACTATGCCGTGGAAAAATGAACCAAACATTCTTTCAATGCTGCTTGCTTTTGGCATGACGTTGCTGGGAGCGATCGCCGGCTATTCCTTCAAGGTATTGAATGGCGAGGCCTTCAGCTGGAGAACGTTGTTTTTGCAGCTGTTCGTATCCATCTTCGCCGGTTTGACCATGGTGATGATCGCGCTGCATTACGACTGGCCATCCGAAGTGATGGGCGGCGTGTGCGGCATGGCCGGCTGGTCGGGGGCATCGCTGATCAAGGCGCTGGAACGCCGATTTCTCAATAAAGCGTCAGGGGGAAACCATGAAAATAAGTGACGAAGGGATTGCGCTGATTAAGCGTTTCGAAGGTGTGCGGCTGCAGGCGTATCAGGATCCGGTCGGCGTATGGACGATTGGCTATGGCTGGACTCAGCCGGTTGCGGGGCGGAAGGTGAGCGCCGGCATGAGGATTAGCTCGGCTATGGCCGACAGCCTGTTGCTATGCGGCGTTGTTCAATTTGAACAGGGCGTGAGCCGGTTGGTGAAAGTGCCGATCGCGCAGGGGCAGTTCGATGCGCTGGTGAGCTTTGCCTATAACCTCGGCCTGCGCGCCTTAGGCGATTCGACGCTGCTGCGCAAATTGAATGCCGGCGATCGACAGGGGGCCGCCGCCGAGTTCGGCAGGTGGGTGAATGCGGGCGGTGTGCGGCTCGATGGGCTGGCTGCCCGGCGCGCGGCGGAACGCGCGTTGTTTTTATCCTGCCCCTGAAGCCGCAGCCTGAACACTGCCTGCAGACCGGGTGCGTCTGCAGAACTCTTCGCCCGCCAATACTATGGAGGCTTTACCCACATGATTGAAGATGAACTTCACACCTCGCTGGAGGGGTTAACCCGCCTGCCGGTTTACCCGCTGATGCTGCCGGATCCCGGGCTGGAAGGTGTGACCTACCAGAAAATCAGCGACTTGAAGCTGAATGCCGGCCTGGTCGACACCTCGCTGGTGCAGAGCCGTTTTCAAGTCGTGCTGTATGTGATCGACGATTACCCCCGATTAATCGCCCTGGACAGGGCCGTTCTGAGCGCCTGGGAAGGGGTTCAGCATGGCCATATCGGGCGCTGGCCGGTACAGGCGGTAACGCGCAGCACTATTTTGCAAGGCGCCACGACGCTGGCCGATAAGCGAGTTCAATACCGCATGGCGCGAGACTACCTCATCACTCATTCCGAGGTGGCGGTGTGATCGCGATTAACGTTTCCGGCATGGCGGAGCTGACCCGCCGGTTGGCAGCGATTCGGCGCGATGTCGCCAATCAAATTCTGCCGCATGCCGGCCATGCCGCGTTGGCGCCGGTGCTCGGCGCCATGCGGCAGAGTGCCGAACAAGGCGCGCCAGCAAGCGGCCTGCCGCTGAGCGCCGGCATCGCGATACGGCCCGCCTTCGCCGGATGGGACAGGGTGACGCTGCGCGTCGGCCCCAGCAAGCAACATTACCAAACAGCGCTGGCGCAGGAGTACGGCACGGCGACGCAAGCCGCCGCGCCGTTTATCCGCCCTGCGCTGGATCACCACAAAAACCACGTGTTACGCATCCTGGCGGCCAACATCCGCTATGGCATCGAAAACCGGTAGCGACCGCTACCATCCATCATCAAAAAAGAGAGAGAGAAAAATTATGGCTGATAAAACTTCGCCAGAATACGCCATGCTGCCTGCCGGCACTATCGTCAAATGGGGCACCGTCGGGGCCGCGCCAACGGCGATGAAGGCGCTGACCAACTGTAAAGCGGTAGGGGAAATGGGGCAAACCGGCGGTTTTGTCGACTGCACCACGCTGCTTGATACCGCCAAGCAGTTCATTTCCGACCTGCCGGAAGGCGCGGAGAAATCCATCGGCTTTATCGACGACCCAGCCAACGCAGATTTTGCAGCGCTGCTGAACGCGGCGGACAACCGTGAAACGGTGCAGTTCTACGTTGAGCTGCCGAATGGCCGCACTTCCACCTCCATTCTGTCGCTGTCCGGCTGGAAAATGAATGAAATCACCGCTCCGGCGAGCGAAGTCATTCAAATCACCGTGCAGGGCAAGCAGAACCGCAACACCTGGGGAGCGGTAACGCCAAAGGTGTGACGCACTGACCACCGCGCCGCAGGCAAGCAGCCTGCGGCAGCTTTTTTACAGACCAGACATTATTGAATAACAAGGTATACCCATGACTGAGAAATACGATCTGAAAGCGCTGAAAGCGGCGTTGCTGAAATCCGACGACCACGTGTTCGAAACGCAAATCTTTGGCGCCAAGGCCTTTATCCGCCGCTTGAAGGCTGCGGAACTGCAGGAAAACGAAGACGGCATGCAGGCCGCCATCGACAGCGGCGACATGAGCAAGGCCGCGAAGCTCAACGTTCAGCTGCTGCTGTCTTGCCTGATGACGCCGGACGGCAAGCGTATCCCGGCCAGCGCCTTGCCCAGCGTGGACGATCTGCTGGCGGCGCACGACAACCCGACGCTGGTCGAAGCCATCGGCGCCGTCAAGCGCCACGCGGTCGGCAGCCTGGAGGAAGCGGAAAAAAACTGACTGACTCGCCCTGGCTGATGTTGGTGTTCCAACTGGCCGATCGCTGGGGTGAGTCGGATCCTCGCAAGATCGCCGCAATGCCGGCGCAAATCCTGAATCACTGGCGGGCATACTTCAAACTGCAAGGCATGACGGCCGATGCGGCGGAGCGTGCCCCCGTTCATCAATCCGGTCAGCCCGCGCAAAGCAGTATTGATATGCAGTGTGCTGACGTTATGCGAGTGCTGGGAAATGGCTGATACCGCACTGTTGGTCGTCGGGTTGCAACTGAATGACACCAACTTTAAAAACAAACTGACGGCGGCTTACCGCACCGCCGGTGAACAATCCGCCAAGTTTAACCGCCAGGCGCAGCAGGACGCCAAGAAAACCGACGAGGCGTATCAACGCATCGGCGGCACGCTTGGCGGCCTGGCAGGCAAACTGGCGGGGCTGGCCGGCGTCGAGCTTTCGCTGCAGGGGCTTGCCGCCACCTCGCGCCAGTATGGGCAGGCGCTCACCGAGCTTTCGTCGGTAACCGTCGCCGCGACGGCGCAGATGAAGCAGCTGGACGAAGCGGCTCGCCAGGCCAGCAGCGCTTCCGGCGAAGGCGGCAGCCGAACGGAGGAGGTGTTGAAACTGGCCGCGGGCCTGAACGACAGCGCGGCGGCCTGGCGCGATCAGGCTGCGGCGGCGAGCGGGGCGGCCCAGGCAACGGCCGGCGTCGGCGCCGCATCCCGCGTCGCCAACGTGGCCCTGGGTGCGCTTGGCGGCCCGGTTGGCGTCGCCATCCAGGCGGGATTGGCGATGCTGTATTTCCATGAGCAGAACCAATTGGCTCGTAAGTCGGCTTTGGAATTGAAAGATGTGGCGGTCGAGACGGCCGAAGATCTCCATAAGTTATCCAAGGCAAAACTCGCCATTAAAATTGACAGCTTCGACGAGCAGTTAAGCACGCTTGGAGAGGAAAAAGCCAAGATTGAGAGTCAGTTGTCGCGTTTGAGCGATACCCGTCTTGCTGGGCTGGAACGCCGTCGCAAAGGGATGCTGGGATCCCTCTACTCTGATCCGAAAGAGCTGAGGAAAGAGCGGAACGTCTTACAAGGGCAGTTGGAAGACGCCATTGAGAGCGAGAAAGCGATCCGGCTTCGGCGAAACAACGCCGTTAATGCACAGAATGGTAACGGCAGCCATGTTGAGACCAAACCTGATAATCCTAAGGGCTATCAAACAAGTGCCACTCCTGTTAGTCGTATTTTCAATGATAACGGCAAACAGCAGGCTCTTGATCAGTACCAACAGCTGCGCCAGGAGATCGAGCAGGCGCATCTGAGCAGCCTGGACAAAATCACCCGAGACGAACAGAGCTCGCAAACCAAACTGGCATCAACGGCCAAGGCCGCCGGCGCCAGTCAGGCGGAGGTGCAGCGCGCGATGGCGCTGAATGCCGAGAGCTATCAGCGGCAGCGCCAACGGCTGGCCGAGCAGTACGCCCCAGGGCAGGCGACGGTGCGCAAGGAGCAGGAGGCCAGCAAGGAGCTGAAAGCGCTGTATGACGGGCGGTTGCTGACCGAACGCGAATACCAGACCGCCAGCCAGATGCAGCGGCAAGAAACGACGCGCCAGCGGCTGAAGGCAGAAACCGACGCGCTCGCTGCGCCGCGCCTGAGCATCGCCGGCGATGTGGATCCTGCCGCCCGCCTGAGCAATCAACTGGTACAGCAGCAGGCGCAATATCAGGCCTATTATCAGCAGGGCTATCTGGATAAACAACGCTACGAACAGCTGATGCAGGCGGCGACGCAGGAATCGACGGACGCCCAGTATCAGCAGGCGCTGAGCCTGTACGGCGGCCAGAACCGCGTACACAAAATGGCGCTGGGGCTGGTGGATATGACGCGTGAGCGAACCTCCGGCATGATGTTCGATTTGCTGACCGGCACGCAAAATTTTAAACAGAACATGCTTGGGCTGTTCTCCTCCATTACCCAGTCCGTGGTTCAGCAGCTGATCGATATGGCGATGCAGGCGCTGTTGACCAGAACCATTCTCTCCACGTTTATGAACATCGGCGGTGGCCTGCTGGGCGGCGCGGCAAGCGCCGGTGCAGGCGCCGCCGGTTCCGGAGCGATGGGCATGCCGACCGGCTGGCAAGGCTATGTTCCCAACGCCAGGGGCGGGGTCTATACCTCGCCTTCGCTGAGCGCTTACAGCGGGCAGGTTGTCAGCAGCCCAACCCTGTTCGCCTTCGCCAGAGGCGCGGGTTTGATGGGCGAAGCCGGGCCGGAAGCCATTATGCCGCTCAAGCGTGGAGCGGACGGTTCGCTGGGGGTGCAGGCTAACGGTATTACGGGAAATTCATCGCTGATTAACGTCGGCATCACCATCAATTCAGATGGTGTCAACCAGGTGCAGGCTACCGGCGGCTTTGAGTCCGCCGGCAACGACATTGCCAACTATGTCGACCAGCGTTTCCGGCTGTTGCTGAATAGAAGCCTGGGCCAGGGCGGGACGCTGAACAGAGCCATTAAGGGGGGCAGATGAAATTACAAACGTTCCATTTCCCGGCGCGGGTTGGTACCTCCGGAGATTTTGAACCGGTGGTGAGAACAACCCAATTCGGCGATGGGTATGCACAAAGTACCGGCGACGGAATCAACGGTGAAAAAGAGAGCTGGCCATTAGTGTTTGTCGGCGTGTGGGATGAAATCGTGCCGATAGTCAGGTTTCTGCGTGAACATAAAGGGTATCGCTCCTTTAAATGGCAAAACCCGATGTTTGAGCTGGGCCTGTATCAAGCCGGCAAATTTACGGTGCAGGCCAGCGGAGCCTATTTCTCTCTGTCCGTTACCTTTAGCCGCGCCTACTGTCCATAGGATTAATTATGTCGATAAACACCGATCACCAGCGTCTGGAGCCTGGGAGCAAAGTGCGTCTGTTTGTGGTGGATGGCACTGGGTTTAACGGGCCGGATCTGTATTTTCATAGCCATACGATCCCTCATACCGCAGAGGATTTGGCGGCAGCCGGGGACGATCCCGGCAAGCTGTTGGCTAAATCTATCTGGTGGCAGGGGCGGGAGTACAAACCCTGGCCGGTAAAGGTCGAAGGGCTGGAGGTTACGAGCGACGGCTCGGCGCCTAGCCCTACGTTATCCGTCAGCAATATCGACGGCACTATCGCCTCTCTTTGTCTGCATTATCAGAATATGGTTCAGGCAAAGGTGATCATTCGAGATACTTACGCGCATTATCTGGATGCCCGCAATTTTCCCGAAGGCAATCCGGAGGCCGATCCCACCCAGGAAAATATCGATACCTGGTACATAGATAGCAAGCAAAGCGGCAACAGCCAAGTCATTGAGTTTGCGTTATCTTCGCCGGCGGATCTGCAGGGGTTAATGATCCCGACGCGGCAAATTCACAGTCTTTGCACCTGGTGCATGCGCGGGCAGTATCGTGGCGCATCCTGCGGGTATACCGGTAGCCAGTACTTTGATGCCGATGGTAATCCAGTCGATGATCCTTCGAAAGATGAGTGTTCGGGGTTGCTGTCTACCGGCTGCGAACCACGTTGGGGGAAGGGGAATCCGTTGCCGTTCGGCGGCTTCCCCGGCTCCGCGTTACTGAAGAGGTAGCCATGCGCAAGTACATTGTCAGCGCCATTTTGGCGCATGCCGAGGCTGAGTATCCTTATGAGAGTTGTGGTGTGGTTGTGCAAAGCGGCCGCCGGCAACGCTATGTGCCCTGCCGCAACCTGGCGCCGGAACCGAGCGAGCAGTTCAGTTTGGCGCCAGAGGACTACGTTGAGGCGGAGGACAGCGGTGAGGTTATCGCTATCGTTCACAGCCACCCGGACGCCACGACACAGCCCAGCCAGCTCGACCTGGCGCAGTGCGATCTGTCACAGGTGCCGTGGATCATTGCCAGCTGGCCGGAGGGAGATGTCCGGCAGATCATGCCGACGCAGGGGATAAAACCGCTGCTGGGAAGGCCTTTCGTTCACGGCATTTGGGACTGTTATGCTCTGGTGCGCGATTGGTATGCGCAGGAGCGCGATATCACCTTGCCCAATTTTGAGCGCACCGATTGCTGGTGGGAGCGTGGCGAGAATCTCTACATGAAGCATTACGCCGAGGCGGGCTTCGTGCTGGCTTCGGGCGAGATGCAAAGTGGCGACGTGGTTATCATGCAGGTGCGTGCCGATGAGCCTAACCATGCGGCGGTATACCTGGGCGAAGGCGTCATCATCCACCATATGTACGGCCGCCTTAGCCAGCGCGTCCCCTATGGCGGTTACTGGCTGGCGCGAACGATTATCACTCTGCGGCATAAGGGTAATCTGCTATCATCTTGAGTTCCATATAAAAAGGGATGTCAAAATGCGGAAAATCATTTTAGCTATTGCGGGCGCGGCTATTTTATCTGGGTGCTCTACGGAAATTGTTCCTGTAAGCCAGGCTATAAAGGCACCGCCAGAGCGTATTTTTAAATACCAAAACCCCACCAAAGGGGATGCCGTAATGACGGTTGTTCGAGATAGTGGGTTTGTCGGTGGTGGTTGTTTTACAACAGTCTTTTTAAACGGTGAAAGAGCAGCACAACTTGACCCAAAAGAGAAGGTAACCTTTTATGTAAATAGCGGTACATGGGTTGTGGGGGCCTCCCATGAAGGTAAAGCTTTGTGCGCTACGGGGAAAGAAAGGCAAGAACGTGAATTTACCATTAAGCCTAGTGAAGACAAAACTCTGAGAGTGTTTACTGATAATAATGGTAATGTTGATATAAAACCCACAACGGTAAAATAAAACCCCATCCATGATAAGGCCGCTATGCGGTCTTTTTTTATGAGGATAATATGACGAAAATCATCCAAGAATACAGAACAGTACGTTTATATGGTGTTCTGGGGGCAACTTTTGGTCGCGTACATCGCTTGGTAATTGATACTCCCAGAGAAGCCATTAAGGCTTTGTCTGTAACTATTCCTGGTTTTGAGCGATTCTTGCAAACAGCAAAGAACCGAGGGCTGACGTTTGCTGTATTTAATGGGAAAAAAAATATCGATCTGGATGAAATTAAATTTACTGGCAGTGAAGATATCCGAATTGCACCAATGATTATTGGAAGTAAAAAGGCCGGGATCTTCCAGACTATTTTAGGCGCAGTAATTGTCGCCGCATCGGCTATTGGTTACTACTTTGCACCAGGCAATCCCTATTCAACGTACGGCTTCCAAATAGGTGGCGTCATGATGCTTGGTGGTGTCGTCCAAATGCTGTCCCCCATGCCAAATGGATTAGCCCGCCGAGAAGATCCGGACAATAAACCCAGCTATGCCTTTGGCGGGCCGGTTAACACTATTGCGCAGGGTAACCCGGTGCCGATTGGTTACGGCAAACGCCGGGTCGGTGGCGCAATTATTTCAGCCGGCATTTACGCCGAAGATCAACAGTAAGTTTTGAATAAGCCATTGACCCGCCGCGTGCGGGTTTTTTTATGCCTGGAGAAATACGATGGTTATCAGCGGTAATAAAGGGGGGAGCAATAGCGTAACCACCCCGACGGAATCGCCGGACTCCCTGCAATCCACCTCCTACGCCAAAATCTTGTTGGCGCTGGGTGAGGGGGAGTGGCAAGGCGGCCTGGACGGCACGAATATTTTCCTCGACGGCACGCCGCTGATTAGCCAGGACGGCACGGTCAACTTCCCAGGCGTCAAGTGGGAGTTTCGGCCAGGTACGCCGGATCAGGAATACATTCAGGGTATGCCCGATGTCGAGAACGAAATCAGCATTGGCGCGGAGTTGACCGGCAAGGGCCCCTGGGTCCGTTCGTTGACCAATCCTCAGCTTTCTGCGTTTCGCCTGCGCTTTTCCTGGCAGCAGCTGCAACAACAGTTGGATAACGGTGATGTGGTGGGTTACCGCATTAATTATGCGATAGATGTTGCGACGGACGGCGGCGCCTACCAGGAAGTGTTGAATACCGCTGTCGATGGTAAGACCACCACCAAATATGAGCGCAGTCATCGTATTGATCTGCCGAAGGCAACCACCGGGTGGCAGGTGCGCGTCCGCCGTCTGACGCCTGACAGCACCAGCAACCGCATTGCCGATAAAATGATGATCGAATCTATCACCGAGTTGATCGACGTGAAGCTCTGTTACCCGGATACCGCGTTACTGTTCGTGCAGTTCGACGCCCGACAATTCCAGAATATTCCGGCCGTAACCTGTGAACCTAAAATGGGGATCGTACGCGTTCCCACCACCTACGATCCTATTGCGCGGTCCTATACCGGCATCTGGGACGGATCATTCAAGTGGGCCTGGAGCAACAATCCGGCATGGGTGTTTTACGATCTACTGGTCAACGACCGTTACAGCATCGGCGAGCGCATTAAAGCTGAAAATCTGGTGATGACGAAGTTCGATCTGTACGCCATTGCGCAATATTGCGATCAGCTGGTGCCGGATGGACGGGGCGGTAATGGCCTGGAGCCGCGCTTTCTCTGCGACGCCTATATTCAGTCGCAGGAGGAAGCCTGGACAGTATTGCGTGATTTCGCGAACATTTTCCGCGGCATGACTTACTGGGCCAAAAGCAGTATGAACGCATTGGCCGATATGCCCCGCGATCTGGATTACATCTATACCCGTGCCAATGTGAAAGACGGTGAGTTCAGGGACTCCAGCTCGAGTGAGAAGGCACACTACAGTACGGCGATGGTCAGTTGGGCCGATCCTGCGAATGGTTACCAGGATTCTGTGGCGCCAGTATTTGAAAACTCACTTATTCGCCGTTATGGCATTAAACAGGCGGATATTACGGCGATCGGCTGTACTCGCGAAACGGAAGCTATCCGCCGCGGGAAATGGCTGTTGCTGACCAACGACAAGGATCGGGTGATTAATTTTACCGTCGGTATGGACGGTAATATTCCACTGCCGGGCTATATCGTCGGGGTGGCGGATGAAACTTTCGCCGGCCGGCCGCTCGGCGGCCGCATCAGCGCCGTTTCCGGCCGCAATATTACCCTTGATCGTGAGTCGTCTGCCGCCGTCGGTGAGCGTCTGATCGTTAACCTGCCATCGGGTAAATCTCAGGCCAGAACCATTCAAGCTGTGAATGGCAGTACCGTCACGGTTACCACGGCATACGCTGAGACGCCGGCCGCGGAATGCGTATGGGCGATTGATGCTACCGACCTGGCTATACAGCTGTTTCGGGTAACCGGCGTGACTGAAAATGACGATGGCGTATCCTTTGATATTACGGCTATCGAGCATGACCCGGGCAAGTATACCCGGATCGATACAGGTGCGCGTATTGAGGATCGCCCCATCACGGTCATCCCTCCAGGGGTACAGCCACCACCGAAGAATGTGGCAATCGGCAGTTTCTCAACGGTGAATCAGGGGATCGCAATTACCACCCTGCGCATAACCTGGGAACCGGCGGACAATGCCATTGCGTATGAGGCGGAATGGCGGAGAGACAACGGCAACTGGATACCGGCCGCCAGAACGTCGGCGCAGGGTTTCGAGGTGCCGGGCATATACGCCGGTCGCTATCAGGCCCGGGTGCGTGCGGTTAACGCTGCCGAGATTTCCAGTATTTGGGCCAATGCGCCGGAAACCATACTCAAGGGCAAAGAAGGCAAGCCGCCGGTGCCGGTCGGGTTCAAGGCCACTCCGCTGCTGTGGGGGATTCAGCTCGACTGGGCATTCCCAGCCGGCGCCGAGGATACGCTGAAAACCGAGATTCAGTACGCGGATAACGCAGCGGGCCAAAGCGCGCTGTTGTTGGCCGATATCCCGTACCCGCTGCACACGCACAGCATGACCGGGCTGAAGGCGGGCCAGACGTTTTGGTTCCGCGCGCGGCTGCAGGATCGCACCGGCAATCAGGGCGACTGGACCGGCTGGATCGACGGACAATCGAACGCCGATGCCGGCGATTATCTGGAGAACATCGGCGACGGACTTCTAACCTCGAAAGACGGTGAACGCCTGGTCGGCGATATCGATACCAATATCGAAGGCATCCTGCAGAATGCGCTGGCCAATAACGCGACGGTGGAGCAGCAGTGGGAACAGTTTGGCTCGGTGCGCGCCGATATCCTGGTGGTGAAAACCACGGTTGCGGAAGTCGATCGCGGGCTGGCGGAGATGAAAACCCAGGTGCAGGCGCAGATTGACGACGTCAGCGCAGTGCTGGAGGACAAGCTGACCGCCACGGTAGACGCCGATGGCGCCACGGCCATTCATACGTTGAAAGCGGGCGTGCGGGTGAACGGCGTCTTCTACAATGCCGGCATGTCGATCGCGGTATTGGCGGAGGCCGGCAGGCCGGTCACGACCCGCGTCGGGTTTAACGCCAACCAGTTCGTGTTGATGAGTGGAAGCGGCGGCACACAATATTCGCCGTTTGCCGTCGTTGATGGTCAGGTGTTTATCAGCGATGCGTTTATTCGTAATGGCACCATTGATAGCGCCAAGATCGCGCAGCATATTCAGTCATCAAATTGGATAAGTGGCCAGCGCGGCTGGGCGATAAATAAAGATGGCGGGGCCGAGTTCAACAACATTACCGCTCGCGGGACGATATATGCAAACACCGGTGAGTTTAAAAACGGTGTTATCGGTAACTGCCGGATCCTTGAAAACTGTTCTATTGAGGGCAAGCTATCCGCCGCTAATATCGAAGGCGCGATTATGGATGGTTCCATGCTCACCTGGACGGGGGTACATACCAATGCAAGCAGAGTATTGCGCTTTGGCGGTAATAATGTCATCCCGGTTCGCGTTTTTGGGCAGATTCAGATAACAAGAAGAGGAAATAACGGCGCGCATGGTTATGGTGGCGTGCGTCAAAACAGAACGGACGGCGGATATTTGCCCGAGACGATAATAAGCTCAGGGTATAATCAGCCTTCTGTCTCGGTCGTCTATGTCGACATTTCTGCGGGAAGAGGAGAGTCTGTTTTTTGGCACTTGGCTGCCGGGGAATTAAACCAAGGTTCGAATCAAAAAACATCTTTCTTGGTGAATATTTTTACTACTCCGCAATATACGGCATTTCGCTTGGAATAATCTTCGTTTCCTTGGCGAGGGTTTAATTGATTTAAATTAGGAGAATACCAATGCCAGCAGGCACTCTTACCCTAACAAACAACTCCGTAATAGTAAAAGGCAGCGGTACGGCGTTTAACACCGAGCTAAAACCCGGCGATATGATGGTGAGTATCGTCGGCGGTGTCACCTATACGCTGCCGGTGAAAACAGTGGATAGCGCCACGCAGGCGACGCTGATTAAGGCCTATGACGGCCCGACGCAGGCCGGCGCCGCATGGCATGCCGTCCCGCGAGATGCGATGAATGCCATCACTGCCCAACTGGCGGCCGAGACCGCCAAGGCGCTGCGCGGCCTCAACTTCGATAAAGACAATTGGCAGCAGGTATTTAGTGGTAACGAAAACATTGCCGTTAAATTACCAGACGGCAGTACCTTTACGGGGCCATCCTGGAATAGTTTTACCGCTTCGCTAAGTAATAAAATAGATAAAAAAGTCTCTACAGCGCAGGAAGTTAAGAGCCCGTTGTCGCTGTTGGGATCTTTAGTTATGGGGCCAGCGGCTAACCTTGATGTTAGTGGTTTTTCTCGCTTCAGAAAGTCGACCACCTTTGATGACACTATTTGGTCGCCAAAGGGGATAAAGATCGAGGGGGCGGATAATGACAACGTAAATCCTGCTATCAGCATTTCTCGGAAATATACTTCTGGATCAGGTACCGTTGATGGGGGTGGGGTATTTTGTCGTTTGACTGCACAGAATACGGAAAAGGTAGCAATAATGTCCGTCCGTCAGGAGATCAATGTGACGGATTACATGTTTTTATCATACCGTGATTTTCGCGGTTCGTGGCATGAGGTTCGCTTACAGAACAATGGAGACTTTAACAACCTCACCGGAAACTGGGTTACCGGTTCAGACCGGCGAATTAAAACTGAAGTCGAAGAAGTTGAAAATCCCCTGGAATTAATTCGTGGCCTAAAACTTTACACTGGAAAACGCGATGGCAAACCATTCATCGGTGGTATTGCTCAGGAAATAGAAAGGAAATTACCTCAGGTGGTTGCTGAGGGGGGGGCTTTGCAGTTACAGAATGGTGAAACTGTTGAGAGAGTAAAGTCTGTCGATTATTCAACGTTGGGTTATGTGGCAGTGGCAGCACTTAATCAGGCACTGGATAGAATTGACCGGCAAGATGAGTTAATCAAAGAACTAATGGAGAAATTACAATGACATTAATCAGCGGTGTATTAAAGGGGCCATATGGCGATCCCCGTTCTGGTGTAACTATTTCGATGCGCGCAGTAAAAACATCGTCAACGGTATTGGGCTTGGCAAAATCTCAGTCTGTGACTGATGACGCTGGTAAATATTCCCTGTCTGTGGAACCAGGGGGTTATGACGTCATTATTTCGGTCTACGGCTCCCAGCCGGAGCGAGTGGGCAGCATCGAGGTCTATAACGACTCTTTGCCTGGGACGCTCAATGATTTCTTGCGTCGGCCGGGGGAAAATGACATCACACCGGAGATTGTTCAAACCGTCGATCGTCTCCGTGCGGATGCTGCAGCTTCTGCCGGCAAGTCTTCGGCATCTGCCGCAGCGGCGAAAGCCAGTGAGCAGAATGCGGCAAAGAGTGCAGCTCAGGTCGCGACTGCTTTCGATAATGTGCGATTCAAATTCCCGGAAAATAATACTAATGCTGCAGCATGGTTCCTGCTTGGGCGATTTAAAAACGCCGGTCAAAATGGCGTGGGTATTGCGATTGATTTTTATGGTTCAAGTGGTTTTAACGGTTTTACGTATAACGCCGGTATATCGCGGTTAATGTTAAGAACGGGTAATCTTGTCGCCAGCGATACGACAAATAAGGTCAATCGCATTGGCGGGAATTTTATCAACGATACTGGGACCATGATTTCTGATATTCAGGTTATCGAGTCTAGCCGTGACAATTACGATATTTATGTGAAAGTGAACGCCTTTACCATCAACTGTTGGTATCGGGTTGAACAAATTACCTACGCCAATGCAGCGGGATTGCGCTGGGAGCATAAAGCAGAAAAACAATCGGCGGATCCGGTCGGGGTAATGAAAATTGATATGCGCACGGGCGTATCCTTTCCGCAAACGCTAGCGTTACCTGACTATGCATCTGTTGCTCAACCCTCGCTTGCCGGTTTTGGCTCTGGTCCTATCCATACTGCCGACGTATTTGCGAAAGAGAATAAATCTGCGATCCAGCGTTACACCAGCGCGACGGTCAATCGACCAGGTAACGTTTCCGGGGGCGTATTAACGCTGCCGGTGGATGGTGGCCCGTCGTGCTCGTATTTTGCTGCGTCGGCTTCGCGACAGGCATGGGTAGGCAGTTCAGGCACTGCTTCACCTTCATCTATCACCTGGTCTCGGTTATTTAGCACTTCAGACCAGCCAATGGTTGCGGATATTGGCAACATCAAAGATTGGGGATTGAGTAAAGGCGTCACTGCGGCGACAAAAGGCGATTTCAACGCGCAAATGCAAAGTCGACGCGGCTATGTCGCCACCGATCCCGTTGGCAACCCTTTCAAGGATACCGGCACCTATTTCCTTGATACGCGCTCATGGGCAGTTACGCAGACGGGAGCGGATGACAGTTTCAGAACGGTGCAAACCTGCTACGGTTATGGTGTCAGCGCGACTCAGGTTGGCAAAATCGCCGTGCGCAGTTGGAATGGTACCGTGTTTTCGCCGTGGGTCTGGATGTGGTCGGAGGCTAACACTACGGTCGACAGCAACGGCTTTATCAAAAAGGCCTCGCCTATCGCCAGGTTGTCCAATGCGCCGGAGAAAATGCAGCCTGGTTACCTGGACGGCGGTTTTACCCTGGCTGGCTACGCAGCCGTTAACGGCGAAGCCGCAGGGGTCTCGGCGAAACGAATGTCCACTGGCGTTTACCAGATTACCGGTTCGCTGGGGTTATCGGTGGAAGGCTGGACCATCGAAGTGCCCCAGGACGTCAACGGCAACCGTCTGTGCTTTGTAGAAACTGCCATCGACAGCGATGGGGCAATTACGCTGAAGGTCAGCAAACGCCGCTTTGACGTCGATACCGCGGCGATCGTGGCCGGTGAACCGATGGATATTCCGGAGGGCCGCTGGATCGATCTGCGTCTTGCCATGCCTGAACGCGAAATAACCGAAGAACTGCCGCCGGGTACTGCCCAGGCGGAACCGGTAAGCGAACTCAAGGTTTAATCGGATTAACTCCCCGGCGCGGCGTGTGATGCAGCCATTACGCCGCGCATCACGGGGCTGATAGGGACGGGCGGTTAACCGCCCGTTTGGCAATGCAGGGCTCTCGCTGAGTGAGGGCTCTCCCCTGCGAAGGCAGTATGTTCCCGTCAAATATCAGTGACCAGCCACTGATCCGCTTCTTCAAACATCTCTTCCAACATGCGGTTCAGTTTTTCGCGGTCGCTTTTGCTGGCGTCGGAATTCAGGCCGTTGGCCTGCATCGGTTTCACCCGCACTTCCGCGTCCGGAAACAGCACATGCACCCGTTTTTCCAACTCGTTGCGGATAATTTCCGCTGCGTTGGGCAGCCCATCGACGTTGCGCTTGTCGTACACCAATTCTACAAACATGGCTTACCTATAATGCTGATTGAATATACAGTATTTTGCCCCGGCGGTTTGGCCTTGGCAAGGGGAGGCGAGAGAATTTTGCAATGCGGGTCAAAGGCATATAGCAGGCATAAAAAAACCTGCTCGAAAGCAGGTTTTTTTGAATCTGGTCGGCATGAGAGGATTCGAACCTCCGACCCCCGACACCCCATGACGGTGCGCTACCAGGCTGCGCTACATGCCGACGCTATGGAAAATCATACTACCTATTCCCGATGCTAATGCAATAGCCATGTCGCCCGATTGCTTTTGTTTTAAGCAGTTAGTTGGCGATAAAGCGTTTTACATCGGTTAGCACCTGCAACAGCAGGGCAAGCTGCGGTTTTTCGTCTTTTATCTCTTTGTCGTCTTTATCGTACGCACGGTAGTTGCCGTTGTTGTCCAGCACCAGCGTTTGCGTTGGCGTGGTAATCACCAACAGGTTGCTGTCGCCGGTGGCAATCCAGTTGTTGCGGCGCTGGGCGGCAAACAGGTCTTCACCCTGCGAATAATCTTTCGGCGCAGTTTTCACGTGCAGCAGGCGCTGCATCAGCGTGCGCATCACGTCATTATGGCCGGTCAGCTTATTGATGGTCTGCGCCGGGGTGCCTGGCCAGTGGATCACCAACGGCACATGCAGCTGCGGCTGGCTGAAGCTGCTGCCCGCGCCCCATTGCCCCTTGCCGGTATCGTTGAATTCAACGCCGTGTTCGGCGGTGATCACCACCACGGTTTTATCCAGCAAGCCGCGTTGTTTCAGCGTCTCCAGCACCTGGGCTATCTGCGAGTCCACGTCTTGCGCGCCGCTGCGGTAACGCTGAATAAAGTCGGCCGGCGCCGGTGTTTTCGCCCCGTCAGCCGGTTCCGCACCGCTGAAGTTGATATAGGAGAACCAGGGCTCTCTGCTGCCCTGATCCGCCAGCCAATGCTGCCACTGCTGGGTGGTCATCTCGTCGCTTTGCTTGGCGGGCGCCGGCAGCGAGAAGTCGGTCAGCAGCGCCTGGCGATATAGGCTGGCGTTAAAGCCGTCAGACGAAAACAGGCCGAATTGGTAACCCTGATCGCCCAGTGCGTTCACCAGCGCGGAAGGTTTGCGCGCGGCGAGAATGCTGTCCAGATAGGTGGGCGAAATGCCGTAGAACAGGCCGAACAAACCGGTATCGGCATGGTTGCCCGAGCTGTAGTGGTCGCTGAAACGGACGTTTTCCTGCGCGAAGCGCGTCAGGGCAGGCATATCTTGCGTCATATCCTGCGGGCGCATGCCATCCACCACGATCATCAGCAGGTTATAGCCGCTGCCTTTATCGTTGTAGCTGAGGTCGCTGAGCGGATATTCCACCGCCACGGCCTCTGGATTGCCTTGCTGCACCAGGCGCCGTTCATACTCTTGTTGGTCGAGCAGGCCATGCTTCTCAAGGAATTTGCGCGCGGTCATCGGGTACGACAGCGGCAGGTTGGCGCGCTGCATGGTGATTGGGCGATAGAAGTTGGCGTCGGCCCAGATGTAAATCAGGTGCGACGCGAAAAAGGCGCTGATAAACAGCACCGCCAGCGGCTTGCCGAAATGTTGGCGGTTCAGGCTGCGCAGCTTTTGCCAGCTCCAGGTGCCGAACAGCATCTCCACCAGGAAGATGATCGGCACGCAGATGAACATTAACTGCCAGTCGCGAGAGAGCTCGCTTTGATCCGGGTTGACCACCAGTTCCCACACCACCGGGTTAAGGTGAAGGTGGAAATGGGAGAATACCTCGCTGTCGACCAGCAGCAGCGTCAGCCCGGTAGTGGCCAACGCCGCGGAAATAAATCGCAGCAGCCGCTGCGACATCACCACGAAGGTGAGCGGGAAGATCACCAGTAAATAGCCGGCGAACACGATAAAGCTGAAGTGGCCCAACAGGCTGACCAGCGCATAGACTCTGCCCAGCAGCGAAGAGGGCCAGTCGGTGACAAACAGGTAGCGGCTGCCCAGCCCGAGGGCGAGCAAAATATTGAACAAGGCGAACCAGTGCCCCCAGCTAATCATCTGGGAGACTTTTTCACGATAACGCTGACGGTTTGTCACCATAAGTAAGTATTAATGCGCTTTATCTTCACGAATAGAAGCCTGCAGGGCTTCAGCAAACGATCTTGCCAGGGTTTTCCGCTGCGCGGGAGCAACGCTGGTGTTGATCAGATTAGTGACCATGTTGCCCAACACCATCAGAGAAAGATCGGTGGGAGCATGGTGTTTTTCCAGAACATTGACCAGCTCCGAGAGCAGTTGTTCAACGTGTTCGTCACTGTAACGAGATGATTGTGGCATAAAATTGCGCTTAGTAACCTGACAAAGTCCCATATCTTACCGTATAGGGCAGTGATTTTCCGCTCTTTTATCGCCTCCTTTCGTACTTGAAGTTGTCGCATCGTTCGGTTTGCGGATTGCCCGGGGTGTTTCGGGTTTTAGTATTGCAGGGCGGGGCCTTCAGTGTTTGAATACGCGGCTAAAGAACAGGAGGATTTACCATGAGTCTGGATATCGACCAGATCGCTCTGCACCAGTTGGTTAAACGCGACGAGCAAACGCTGGACGTGGTGCTGCGCGATTCCCTGCTTCCGGCCAATGCGGCGGTGGAAGAGATGATGGCGGAGCTGCATCGCGTTTACAGCGCCAAGAGCAAGGCCTATGGCCTGTTCAACGAAGGCAGCGAACTGGCGCAAGCGCTGCGCACCTGCCGCAAGGAAGACAAAGACTTTTTGGCCTTCAGCCGCGCCGCCACCGGGCGCCTGCGCGACGAGCTGGCCAAGTATCCGTTCGCCGAGGGCGGCGTGGTGCTGTTTGGCCAATACCGTTATCTGGCGGTGGAATATTTGCTGATTGCGGTGCTGAACAGCCGCAACAGCATGCGCGTCAACGAAGAGCTGGATATCAACACCACCCATTATCTGGACATCAACCACGCCGACATCGTGGCGCGCATCGATCTGACCGAGTGGGAAACCAACCCGGAATCAACCCGCTACCTGACCTTCCTGAAAGGGCGGGTGGGGCGCAAGGTCTCCGATTTCTTTATGGATTTCCTGGCTGCGGCCGAAGGGCTGGACACCAAGGCGCAGAACCGCGGGCTGCTGCAGGCGGTCGACGACTACTGCGCCGATGCGCAGCTGGACAAAAATGAACGCCAGTCGGTACGCCAGCAGGTGTACAGCTACTGCAACGAGCAGTTGCAGGCCGGTGAAGAGATTGAGCTGCAGGCGCTGTCGCAGGAAATCGCGCCGGTCGGCGAGAAGGATTTCATGCAGTTCTCCAGCGAACAGGGCTATCAGCTGGAAGACAGCTTCCCGGCGGATCGCGGCACGTTGCGCCAGCTGACCAAGTTTGCCGGCAGCGGCGGCGGCATCAGCATAAACTTCGACGCCATGCTGCTGGGCGAGCGTATTTTCTGGGATGCGGCGACCGACACGCTGACCATTAAAGGCACGCCGCCGAATTTGCGCGATCAGTTGCAACGCCGTTTGAACGGCGGCAATAAGTAAGTTTGCCGAATTGCAGACAATAAAAAACGCCGCAATTGCGGCGTTTTCTACTTCGGCGTCCCGAAAGGTTCGAAAACGTTGCGATTAAACGCGAACGAAGTCGATGTGAGCCAGTTTTGGCTTGAACGGGTGACGCTGTACAGCCTGAACCTTAACTTTGGTTTCTTTACCGTCGATAACCAGAGTTACTGCTTCGCTGTAGAATTCTGGTTTAGCTTCCATGTTCTTTACAGAATCATGGTCCAACTCGATGGAAACTGCAGCTTCTTTGCCACCGTAAACGATAGCTGGGAATTTGTTAGCTGCACGCAGGCGGCGGCTCGCACCCTTACCCTGGTCTTTACGTACTTCTACATTGATAGTGAACATTGTTTTTTCTCTTAAAAAGAAAATTTACCTCGCTACAGGCGACCCAGTAGCAAGTTCGATAACCTGCTTCAACGCCGGGCGAACCCGGGCAAAGCGGGCGGCATTTTAGCTGAAAGCCACCCGCAGGGCAATGAAAACCTGCCCAACCAGCCGGCCTTCGTCGTTAATAGAGCGCGCTGGCGCGGCGGAAGCGGCCTTGATAATCGAATACTTTTTCCCGCACCTGCCAGAATTGGCCGCGTTTGCGCGCCACTACAAAATCCGGGTGGCGCAGCGCTTGCTGTTGCGCCAGCACGTCGGCGGCGGTTTGCCAACTGAACGGCACCCCCGGCGCGCGCTGGTGCGGCCGCAGGAACAACATTTCGAACGCCTTGCGCTGCGCCGGCGTTTGCAGGCGGAAGCGTTCGCTGGTGCTGGTGCCGTCTTCGTCGTAATAGGTGGCCTTCAGCCATTCGCCCTTGTCGTCGCGGCCGCTGTGCAGTTCCATGCCGCCGCAGCGCAGCACCAGGGCGTCTTTCAGCTTCAGCGCCGCTTTCAGCATATCGTCGGGATCGACCAGCACTTCCTGGCATTGGTGGCAGCGGCGGGCGGCGATGTCATTTTCCGCGCCGCAGTGCGGGCAACTCTTGAAGCGGAAGCGGTAGTCGCACTGTTCGCGATGGCCCTCGTCATCCTCCAGCCAGCCCTGGCAGCGGCGGCCGTAGTGCTCGATAATGTCGCCGCTTTCGGTGCACTTGCCCCAAAACAGATTGGCGAAGCCGCAGCCCGGGCAAAACACCTGCACCGGTTGGCTGTCGCCATGCGGCTTGCTGACGCCGACCTCCGGCGTGAACAGATCGTGAGGGTTGCCGGCGTAGTCGAGGATCAGGCAGTCCTCTTTGCCGGGCGCCAGCCGCAGCCCGCGGCCGACTATCTGCTGATACAGGCTGACGGACTCGGTGGGGCGCAAGATGGCGATCAGATCGACATGCGGCGCGTCGAACCCGGTGGTCAGCACCGCCACGTTGACCAGATAGCGCAGCTGCTGCCGTTTGAAGGCCTCGATCAGCGCATCCCGTTCGGCGGCGGGCGTTTCGGCGCTGACCAGCGCGCCTTGCCCGGCCGGCAACAGGCCGTGGATCTCGCGCGCATGCTCAACGGTGGAGGCGAATATCATCACCCCTTTGCGCGCTTCGGCGTACTCCACTATCTGGCTGATGATGTGCGGCGTGATGCGGTCTTGCCGTTTCAGCTCGCGGTTCAGGTCCACTTCGCTGAACAGCCCATTGCTTCTGGCCTCCAGGCGGCTAAAGTCATATTGCACGATCGGCATGTCCAGCCGCTCCGGCGGCACCAGGTAGCCGTTTTTAATCATGTAGCGCAGCGGCAACTCATAAATGCAGTCGCGAAACAGGCTGCTGCCGTCGCCGCGGGTAAAGCCGTGGTAGTGATACTGATAGATCCAGCCTTTGCCCAGCCGGTAGGGGGTGGCGGTCAACCCCAGCAGCCGCAGCTGGGGGTTGGACTTTTGCAGATGCTGAATGATTTGCTGATACTGGCTGTCGTCGTCGTCGCTGATGCGGTGGCATTCATCGATAATCAGCAAGGAGAAGGCGCCGTCGAACAGCGGCAGGTTACGCGCCACCGACTGCACGCTACCGAACACCACTTTACCGGCGCTGTCTTTTTGCTGCAGCCCGGCGGCGAAGATATCGGCCTCCAGGCCGTAGGCGCAGTATTTGGCGTGGTTTTGCGCCACCAGTTCCTTGACGTGGGCCAATACCAGCACCCGGCCGCGCGCGCGTTTTGCCAGCTCGGCGATCACCAGGCTTTTGCCGGCGCCGGTCGGCAGCACGATCAGCGCCGGTTCGGGATGCCGACGGAAGTGCGTGATGGTGGCCTCAACCGCCTCCAGTTGGTAGGGGCGCAGGGTAAATGCCATAAATTAACGCCGTTGGTTGAAGTGAGCGGCCGGGAACAGCTTTTGTAACATCTGAACCCTCTGAAGCAGTGACATTTTACTCCACAGGCGGCCAAAAAATTTCTATTATTATGCCCTCTGAGCGCACGCGGTGCGAGAAGCGTGGAAATTACCCCTGTCAGGGGGCGGTTTCCGCCGCTATACTGGCGTGACAGCAATCGCTGTTTCCCCACGCGATTTCCCCTTCGAACCTGCCATTTGCACCCGGTGCAACGGCGGGCGTCATATTTTGGCAATACGATCAATGCGATCATAACAACGACAGGCAAAGCAGATCCAATGCGACTGGACAAGTTTTTATCTCAGCAGTTAGGTATTAGCCGTGCGCTGGTAGCGCGCGAACTTCGGGCTAAACGCGTCACCGTGGACGGTGAAGTGGTGAAGAGCGGGGCGCTCAAGCTGGCCCCGGAGCAGGAGGTGGCGTTCGACGGCAATCCGCTGCTGCAATTGAACGGCCCGCGCTATTTCATGCTCAACAAGCCGCAGGGATATGTGTGCTCCACCGACGATCCCGATCATCCAACGGTGCTGTATTTCCTCGATGAGCCGGTCGCCTACAAGCTGCACGCCGCCGGCCGGCTGGATATCGACACCACCGGTTTGGTGCTGATGACCGACGACGGCCAGTGGTCGCACCGCGTGACCTCGCCGAAGCACCACTGCGAGAAAACCTATCTGGTGACGCTGGAGCATCCGCTGGCGGAAGACACCGCGCAGCGCTTCGCCGAAGGCGTACAGCTGCACAACGAAAAGGATCTGACCCGCCCGGCGCAGTTGGAGCAGCTGGACGAAAACCGGGTGCGTCTGACCATCAGCGAAGGGCGTTATCATCAGGTGAAGCGCATGTTTGCCGCGGTCGGCAACCGCGTGATCGAACTGCACCGCGAGCGCATCGGCGCCATCGTGATGGATGAGGATCTGGCGCCGGGCGAATACCGCCCGCTCACCGAAGAAGAAATCGCCAGCGTGGGTGCGCCGCACCTGCAGGACTGACCATTGCGGCTGACTAAGGAGTCGTTGAACGTGCAACAGAACCGGACATCTCACCTCGGTTTGATTTTTATTCTGGGCCTGCTTTCCATGCTGATGCCGTTGGCCATCGACATGTACCTGCCCAGCATGCCGGTGATCGCCGCACAGTTTGGCGTCGAGTCAGGCAGCGTGCAGATGACGCTCAGCGCCTATATGCTCGGTTTCGCCTTCGGTCAGCTGTTCTATGGGCCGATGTCGGACAGCATCGGCCGCAAGCCGGTGATCCTGTGGGGCACCTTGATCTTCGCCATCGCCGGCTGCGCCTGCGCCATGGCGCAGTCCATCGACCAACTGATCGCCCTGCGCTTCCTGCACGGCCTGGCGGCTGCGGCGGCCAGCGTGGTGATCAACGCCCTGATGCGCGACATGTTCACCAAGGACGAGTTTTCGCGCATGATGTCGTTCGTCATTTTGGTGATGACCATTGCGCCGCTGCTGGCGCCGATGATCGGCGGCGCGCTGCTGCTGTGGTTCAGTTGGCACGCCATCTTCTGGACCATGGGCGCCGCGGCGCTGATCGGTTCACTGCTGGTGGCGCTGTTTATCAAGGAAACGCTGCCGAAAGAACGGCGGCAGAAGTTCCACCTGCGCACCACGCTGGGCAATTTCGCGTCGCTGTTCCGCCACAAGCGGGTGCTGAGCTACATGCTGGCCAGCGCCTTCTCGTTTGCCGGCATGTTCTCGTTCCTCAGCGCCGGGCCCTTTGTGTACATCGAGCTGAACAAGGTATCGCCGCAGCATTTTGGTTACTACTTTGCGCTGAACATCGTCTTCCTGTTCCTGACCACGCTGGTCAACAGCCGCAACGTGCGGCGGGTAGGCGCGGTCAGGATGTTCCGCCTGGGGCTGTTGGTGCAGTTGGCGATGGGGTTGTGGCTGTTGGCGGTCAGCGCCGTCGGTCTGGGCTTCTGGGCGCTGGTCATCGGCGTGGCGGTTTATCTGGGCTGTATTGCGATGATTTCCTCCAACGCCATGGCGGTGATCCTGGATGATTTCCCCCATATGGCGGGCACCGCCTCCTCACTGGCCGGTACCTTGCGTTTCAGCATCGGCGCGCTGGTGGGGGCGGTGTTGGCGATGGCGCCGGGCACCAGCGCCTGGCCGATGGTCTCTTCGATGGCGCTGTGCAGCATCGTTGCGGTGCTGTTCTATCTGTACGCCAGCCGGCCACGCAACGGCGCCGCCTGAGGCATTACTCAGCCAGAGCCCCAGGCTCTGGCTGTTCCAATGACCGGGCCTGTTGTTTTGCCGCCGCATTGGCAATAATTGTTTTGTTGCTAAATATTCTCTTGGTAATTAATTACCCCTCTCGTTGACTGTGTGCTTTTTGTTAAAAAATCGCGGTGTTCCGCTGCGTGATTATCACCTCCCGTACAGGCGCTCGCCGGGCGCGTCGTTGCATGTCGATTTCCCTTATGTCCTTATTAAATCAATATATTAAGAACAAGGCTTGCGGCTGCGCAGTAAGTTAAATGTTTCTGCAATGTAAAATTATGACGGCGAATAAGTAACCGTATTGCAAGAAAAAAGAGTTGAGATCGCCGCTGGAAAGGGTTACATATAACGCAAAAATGCGAGCTGAGTCGCAAAATGCCGTGAAACGACACCACACGGCGCATGAAAACAGTATGACATCAGCAAGCGCAGGGTTAGGTTAATGGGCTGTAGCAAATTTACATTTAAATAACATTTGTTCGCGGCAAAGTCGCAGGTCAGCGGCTATAACTTTAGTAACCCTGTCAGGTAACCGTGTTTCACCTTTTTTAATCTAGGGATTTCATGTGGAGAGTATCCAACTTTCGGTAGTGCATCGCTTGCCGCAAAGTTATCGTTGGCTATCTGGTTTTACCGGCGTCAAGGTTGAACCGATCCCGCTCAGCGGAATAGACGAGGATAACAACCTGATTGGCCTGAAACTGCTCAGCCATGAGGGCGCCGAAGCCTGGCAGGTCATGCAGCAGCTCAATCTGTCGCTGCAGGAGATCCAGGTCGACTGCGCCGTGGTCGAGTGGGAAGGGGAGCCCTGCCTGTTCGTGCAGCGCAGCGACGAAAGCGCCACCATGTGCCGCCTGAAAAACGTCGGTGCGGCGATCGCCGAACAGCTCAGCGCGCAATACCCTTTCTGACCGGGCCGCTAATCCGCCAGCTGCAGCAGTTGCCGGGTATAGTCGGCTGCGGGCGAGGCGAAAATCGCTCTGCAATCCCCCTGTTCCACCACTTCCCCCTGCCGCAGTACGATCACCTGATGGCACAGTGAACGCACTACCTGCAAATCATGGCTGATGAACAGATAGGCCAGCCGGTAGCGTTGTTGCAGCGATTTCAACAGCGTCAGGATCTGCGCCTGCACCGATTTATCCAGTGAAGAGGTCGGCTCGTCGAGGATCAACAGCTGCGGCTGCAGGATCAGCGCACGGGCGATAGCGATGCGCTGGCGTTGGCCGCCGGAGAATTCGGTGGGGTAGCGGTGGCGCAATTGCGGATCCAGCCCGACCTCGCACAGCACCTCAATCACCCGTTGATCCCGCTGTTCGGCGCTCAGCTTTTGATGCACTTCCAGCCCTTCGGCGATGATCTGCTGCACGTTCAGCCGCGGGTTCAGCGCGGAATAGGGATCCTGGAAGACAATTTGCATCCGGCTGCGGTACGGCAGCATTTGTTTCATGTTGAGCTGGTGCAGCGGTTCGCCGTTGAACCAGATCGCGCCCTGCGAGGCCAGCAGGCGCAGCAATGCCAGCCCGGTGGTGCTTTTCCCCGATCCGGATTCGCCCACCAGCCCCAGGCTTTCCCCGGGTTGCAGCTCAAAGCTCAAGGCTTTCAACGCATAGTGATAATCCACCGTGCGGCGCAGCAGCCCGCGGCGAATGGGGAATCGGACCTGCAGGTTTTCCACCTTGAGCAGCGGCCAGGCATCGCCGGGGCGGCCGTTGGGTTGCTGCGGCAGCGGCAGCGGTTCGCCCACGTCTTCGGCGGCCAGCAGCTGGCGGGTATAGGCATGTTGCGGCTGGCTGAACAGCAGCGCGCGGCCGTTTTGTTCCACGCAGCGCCCTTCGCGCATCACCGCCACGTTGTCCGCCAGACGGCGCACGATGTTCAGGTTATGGGTGATAAACAACAGCCCCATGCCCAGCTCCTGCTTCAACTCTTGCAACAGCTTCAGGATCTGCGCCTGAATGGTCACGTCGAGGGCGGTGGTGGGCTCGTCGGCGATCAGCAGTTGGGGCCGGGTCAGTACCGCCATGGCGATCATCACCCGCTGGCGTTCACCGCCGGACAGCTGATGCGGGTAATCCTTCAGCCGGCCTTTGGCGTTGCGGATGCCGACGCGATCCAGACATTGAATAATCTCACTGCGCGCCGCGTCGCGCCGCATGCCGCGGTGCAGGATCAGCACTTCCGCCAGCTGTTTTTCGATGGTGTGCAGCGGGTTGAGCGACACCATCGGCTCCTGAAATATCATCGCAATCCGGTTGCCGCGCACGCTGCGCAGCATGGGTTCCGGCGCATGCAGCAGCGAGGCGCCGTTGAACAGGATATCGCCGCTGGGATAAACCACCGGCGGCGAGGGCAACAGGCGCAGCACCGACAGCGCGGTAACGCTTTTGCCCGAGCCGGATTCCCCCACCAGCGCCAGCGTTTCCGCCTGTTCTATCTGCAGCGACAGGCCGTTGACCACCGGATTCAGCGCCTCTCCCTGACGAAAAGCGATGCTGAGATCCTGAATCGAAAGCAATGGAGTGCTAGCCATATCAATGCGCCTTGCTGGGGTCAAAGGCGTCGCGCACTGCTTCGCCAATAAAGATGAGTAACGACAGCAGCACCGCCAACACCAGGAAAGCGGTAATGCCGAGCCACGGCGCCTGCAGGTTGTTTTTGCCCTGCAGCAGCAGCTCGCCGAGCGAAGGCGAGCCGATGGGCAGGCCAAAGCCGAGAAAATCGAGCGAGGTCAGCGTCGTGATGGAGCCGCAGAGAATAAACGGCAGGAAGGTCAAGGTCGCCACCATGGCGTTGGGCAACATGTGCCGCAGCATAATGATTCGATCGGGCACGCCCATGGCGCGCGCGGCGCGGATATAGTCGTAGTTGCGGGTGCGCAGGAATTCGGCGCGCACCACGCCCACCAGGCTCATCCAGCCGAACAGAATGGTGATGCCCAGCAGCCACCAGAAATCGGGCTGCACGATGCTCGACAGCAAAATGATCAGAAACAGCGTCGGCATGCCGGACCATACCTCGATAAAGCGCTGCCCCCACAGATCAAACCGCCCGCCGTAATAGCCCTGGGTGGCGCCGACGCAAATGCCAATCAGGCTGGAAAACAGCGTCAGCGCCAGGCCGAACAGCATCGAGAGGCGAAATCCGTACAGCACGCGCGCCAGCACGTCGCCGCCGTTGCTGTCGGTGCCCAACAGGTTTTGCCGCGAAGGGGGAGAGGGGAACGGCACCTCGGTGGCGAAGTTGATGGTGTCGTAGCTGAAGCGGATCGGCGCCCACAGCGCCCAGCCGTGGCGTTCTATCTGCCGCAGCACGAAGGGATCCTGATAGTCGGTGGCGGTATGCAGCTCGCCGCCGAAGGTGGTTTCGCTGTAGTTGACCATAAACGGCAGATACAGCCGGCCCTCATAGCGCACCAGCAGCGGTTTGTCGTTGGCTATCAGATCGGCCGCCAGGCTGAGGGTGAACAGCAGCAAAAAGATCCACAGAGACCAGTAGCCGCGGCGGTTGCTGCGAAAACGCGCCCAGCGCGCCTGATTGTTTTGGCTAAGGCGGCTCATTGGCGGGCCTCGAAATCAATGCGCGGATCGACCAGGGTATAGGTGATATCGCTGAGGATGTTCAGCAGCAGGCCGATCAGGGTGAAGATGTACAGCGTCCCGAACATCACCGGGTAGTCGCGCTGCAGCGTGGCGTCGTAGCCCAGCAGCCCCAGGCCATTGAGCGAGAACATCACCTCGATCAACAGCGAACCGGTGAAAAACATGCTGATGAAGGTGGCCGGAAAGCCGGCGATCACCAGCAGCATGGCATTGCGGAACACGTGGCGGTACAGGATTTTATTCTCGTCCAGCCCCTTGGCGCGGGCGGTGGTGACATACTGTTTGCGGATCTCATCGAGGAAGGCGTTTTTGGTCAGCATGGTCAGGGTGGCGAAACCGCCGATCACCGTCGCCAGCACCGGCAGGGTGATGTGCCACAGGTAGTCGGTTATCTTGGCGTACCAGGGCAGAGTGTCGAAGTTGCTGGAGACCAGGCCACGCAGCGGGAACCAGTCGAGATAGCTGCCGCCGGCGAACACCACGATCATCAGAATGGCGAACAGGAAGGCGGGAATGGCGTAGCCGACGATGATCAGCGTGCTGCTCCAGGTATCGAAAGCGCTGCCGTTGCGGACCGCCTTGCGGATGCCGAGCGGGATCGACACCAGGTAGATAATCAGCGTGCTCCATAGCCCCAACGTGATGGAAACCGGCAGGCTCTGGCCAATCAATTGCATCACCGAAGCGCCGCGGAACAGGCTGTCGCCGAAGTCGAAGCGCATATAGTTCCACAGCATGGTGAAGTAGCGCTCGTGCAGCGGTTTATCGAAGCCGTAGCGTTTGGTGATCTCGGCGATCACCTCCGGATCCAGCCCGCGCGCGCCGCGGTAGTGGCTGTCGGCGGCGGCTTCGACGCCGACGCGTGCATGGCCCGCGCCTTCACCGATGCCGCCGCCGCCGAAGCCGCTGCTCTGGCCCATCTCGATATTGGCGATCGCCTGATCGACCGGGCCGCCGGGCGCGATCTGCACGATAAAAAAGTTGATGGTGATAATCGCCCACAGCGTGGGGATCACCAGCAGCAGCCTGCGGATCAGATAAGCCGTCATCGCAGACTCCTTATTGCCGTTGTGCCGGTAAGCGCGCCGCCTTGTTGACGTCGAACCACCAGTTGTCGAAGCCGATAACGTATGCCGGGCGGACAGGCGGCGCGGAGAACTTGTCCCAGTAGGCGTAGCGGTCGTGGTTGGAATACCACATCGGCACCATGTACATGTTCCAGGTCAGCACCCGATCCAGCGCGCGGCCGAGCGGCAGCAGGGCTTTCTCGTCGCCCTGATGCTGGGCCACTTGCCTGACCAGGCTATCGACCGCCGGATCTTTCACCCCTGGGCGGTTATAGCTGGAATTGATGTATTCGGAATCCCAGATGATCCGGAGATCGGTGCTGGGGAACGGCATCGCGGTGTACACCGTCGACATCATGTCGAAATCGCGCTCACGCATCCTGCGGATGTATTGCGTGGCGTCAACGTCGCGAAGCTGCATATCGATGCCCAGCCGCTGCAAATTATGCTGGAATGGCAGCACATACTGGAAGTTGCTGCCGGTCAGCAACATCAGCTCAAAGGTGAACGGCTGGCCGGTTTTTACGTTGATCAGCTTTTGGTTTTTGATTTCCCAGCCGGCTTCTTTCAGCAGTTGGGTGGCCTTCAGCAGGTTCTGGCGGTCATTGCCGCTGCCGTCGGAGGAGGGCGGCCGGTAGATGCTGGTGAACACTTCCGGCGGCACCTGGCCCTTGAGCGGCGCCAGCAGCGCCAGCTCGGCGGCGTCGGGATAACCGCTGGCGGCGTAGGGGGTGTTCTGGAAATAGCTGTCGGTGCGCTGATAGGCGTTGTAATACAGCGCCTTGTTCATCCAGTCAAAGTCGAAGGCCAGGGTAATCGCCTGCCGCACCCGACGATCGGCGAACAGCGGCTTTTGGATATTGAACGCCATCCAGCGGGTGTTTTGCGCCGACTGGTTGATTTCATCCTGTTTGATGATGTAGTTGCGCGCAAAGTTGCCCCCCTGGTACTGGGTGGCCCAGCTTTTGGGCGAGGCTTCGACGCGGAAGTCGTAAGCGCCGGCCTTGAAGGCTTCCAGCGCCACTTTATCGTCGAGATAGTAGTCGTAGCGAATGCTGTCGAAGTTGTAACGGCCGCGGTTGACCGGCAGGTTGGCCGCCCAATAGTCGCGTACCCGCTGGTAGGTGATGTATTGGCCGAGGCGATAGTCGCTGATTTTATAGGGGCCACTGCCCAGCGGCGGCGTATTGAGCGGTTCGTTGAGCAGGTGATCTTTCCAGAAGCTGGCCGGCAGGACCGGCAGGCCGAACAACCCCAGCATTTTTTCTTTGTCCGGCTGCGGGAACTCCATCCGCACCGTCAAACGCGAGATGGCCTTGACGGTGACGCCCTTATAAATAATGCGAAACTGCGGCACGCCTTCGGTCATGAATTTGTTGAAGGTGAAGGCGACGTCGGCGGCGGTGATTGGGCTGCCGTCGTGGAAACGCGCGCGGGCGTTGATATCCACCTCGACCCAGCGCATATCGGCCGGATAACGGGCGGATTCGGCGACCAGCGGATAGTAGCTGCCGATCTCATCGTCAGAGGTGGTAAACAGGGCGTCGTTGAGCTGTTCCGTTCGCTCGCCGGGCACGCCGCGGGTGGCGAAACGGTTAAAGTTGTCGTAGGTGCCGATGGCCGACAGCCGCACGTCGCCGCCCTTGGGCGCCGCCGGGTTGACGTAGTCGAAATGGCTGAAGTCGGTGGCGTATTTCGGCTCACCGATCAGGGCGAAAGCGTAGCTTTCATTGAGCGTTTCGGCCCGCAGGCCAAAACTGAGTGCCGAGAGCACCAGGGCAGCAAAAACGCGCACGGACATCAGACGGTAAGCTCCTGCTGTGTAATGATATTAACTGGCGCCCAGCATAACATTCTCCGCGTGGCGCAGGGTAAAGAAGTTTAAAGATCAGACGGGTAGCGTCTGATAATCAAACACCTGATTGGCGTTGCAGTAGGTGACGAAATCTTCCAGGCGCAGCGGTTTGCTGAAATAATAACCCTGCATATAGTTAACGTCATGCTCCTGCAGAAAATGCATCTGTTCGGCGCTTTCCACCCCTTCGGCAACGGTGAGCATCTTCAGCTTCTTGGCCAGCGAAATTACCGCGTCCAGCACCGGCGCCGTAACGGTGTCCTGGCCGATCGAATTGACGAAGCCGCGGTCGATTTTCAGGTAGTCCATGCTGAAACGCTCAAGGTAGATCAGCGCGCTGTGGCCGGTGCCGAAGTCATCGATGGCGATCTCGATGCCCTGTTTGTGCAGCCAGTCGAACTCTGCCAGCGCGCTCTCTTCCTCTACCATCCCGCGTTCGGTAATTTCAAACACCAGCGTAAAGTAGTCGCCCGGCAGCTGCGCCAGCAGTTCATACACGTCCTGGTGGAATGAGGGCGAGCTGAGATGGGAAGGGGAAATGTTGAGGCCGATTTTGGCGCCTTTCGGCAACGCTTTGGCCAGCTGCGGCGCATCGGCGGCAATCAGGCTGAACAGATGGCGGGTCAGGGGCACGATCAGCCCGGCGCTTTCTGCGTAGGGGATGAACAAGTCCGGCGGTATGCGTCCTTCGAGCGGGTGCTGCCAGCGGATCAGCGCCTCCAGGCCGCCGATGGTGCCGCTGCGGGTATGGAATACCGGCTGATATTCGATAAAAAATTCATTGCGCCTGATGCCGCGCAGCAGCGCGCGCTCGGGGCTTAGGCGCAACAGCAGCATGTAGTAGCAAAGCACGCCGATCATCAGCGACAGCACCAGGCTGCCCAACAGGGTCAGGCGGATATCGTTGGGCGTCAGTTTTTCGTTGTAAAACAAAATGGTTAACGGCAGGCCGGGGATCACCAGGCGATCCGCCTTATCTTGCGGCAGCTGGCTGACCGGCATCAGGTTAGGGCTGAAGGTGGTCAGCGCTCGCTCGCCCATGACGATGGCGATGCCCGGCGCTTGTTCATCGTGCGAGGTGAACAGCAGGTAGGGCATCAGATCGACGTCCAGCGTGGCCAGAATACCGGCGTCTTGGCCGCCGGGCTGGCGCAGCCAGAGGGCGATCGCCGGTTTATCCGGCACCATGGGGGTACCCTGCTGCAGCTTAAGATCCAGGTTTTGGCCGGCGTCGATTTCCGGGTAAAGGTTTTTCAGCGACACCATCATGTCGCCGGTCGCGGAGGAGCAGTAGGCGAAGCCGTTTCTCACCAGTAAAAAGGTGCGCACGCCGGGGGTGAACGCCGCCTGATAGGTAATGTCCCCCTGGCTGGACACGCAGTGCTTGGCGGTCAGCGGCAGCATCTGTTGCATAATGCCCGTCAGGCGACCGATATAACTCAGGGTGAATTTTTGCGTGCGCTCTTCCACGGCGTGTTGATATTGCATGCGCTGATGGGTAATAAGAAATAGGGTTATCGCGGTAAAGAGGATAAAAAATACCAGGGCAGCAATGCTGCTCTTAACCAGGCTGCGCTGTCTGCGCGACACGCTGCGGGCAAATGCCCTTTTCAAGCCCATAAACGTGCCCCCTGAGGATGGTGTAACCATCTGTTCTTGTTATGGTGGTATGGCTTAATATATCTTGCTGCCGATATTTCAATCATTTTTCATCGCTATCCGCCGCTGCGCACCGGGCATTTTTCCCGCGTTGCTCAGTCGCCGTTTAAATAACGCATAACTACCGTTATCGTCATTTGACGATAATAGGCGAGTTTCTCATCGGCGGTGCGATTTCCTTCAAACAATGTATCAAAAGTATATTGGTTGGCGGCGTGATGGAAACACAGCGAACTGATGATGCGGTGCAAATCGCGGGCATGGACGTCGCCGGTAAAGACGCCTTCCCGCACGCCGCGTTGCAGAATATTCTCCAGCGTTTGCAGCGCGCTGGTATTAAGCTGCTTCAATTTCTCCGATTGGCGGGCGTACTGGCCGCGCTGCATGTTTTCCAGGCTGACCAGGCGAATAAAAGCCGGGTGCGCCGCATGGTAGTCGAAGCTGGCTTCCGCCAGGCGCCGCATTGCCTGCATGGGCGGCAGGGTCTCCAGGTTGAGCGCCATTTCATCTTGCCGAATATGGGTATAAGCATATTCCAGCACTGCGATATACAGCGCTTCTTTATTTTTGAAATGGTAAACCACCATGCGTTTGGTGGTGCCTGCCTGCTCGGCGATGCGCTCAAGGCGTGCGCCTTTTAGCCCGGCTTCGGAAAACTCCGCCAGTGCGCTTTCGAAGATGCGCTGCTTTAGACCTTCGGGATCGTTTTTGCGCGCGCTTTTAGCGGGGGGATCGCGATGAACGCTCAAAGTAGGCTCCGTTTATATGGCTGGCTAAACAACCGGGGCGTCGGGGCAGGGGGCACATCACAGAGATTGCGGCCGGTGCCTGCGGAAAAAAAACGCCGCCCGGGGGCGGCGTCTTATCGCTCGTTTGGTATTCAGGACTTTCAGGTTTTGCGCCGTCAGCTGCTGGTCAGCACCCGGCGGGCTTCACGATAACGCTTATTCCAGTAGTTATCGCTGAGTTTTGAAATCATCACGCCGTTGCTGGTTGAGGCATGAACAAACTGATCGTTACCTAAATAGATGCCGACATGGCGCCCGGTAGAGCCGGCGCGGAACAGCACTAAATCGCCGGGGCGCAGCTTGGTGCGCTGGATTTTCTTGCCGAGGTCTTCCTGTTCGTAGGTAGAGCGCGGTAAATCCATGCCAAACTGTTCGCGGAAGGTGCGCTGTACAAACGCCGAGCAATCGATGCCGCGCTTGGTTTCACCGCCTAAACGGTAGCGAACGCCTTTCCAGTCGGCATACTGATCCATAATCTTTGACTTAACGTCAACGTTACGGACCATAGCTTCGAATTCATCCTGAGAGGCTTGCAGTAAAAGACCGTCTTTGTCATTAACTGCACGCATCTCAGTTTGTGCGTTATTCAAGTTCGAAGTGTGAGTCGAGCTACAGGCGGAGAGCAATACCGCTGCGGCAATTGCAGGGACTGCCCGCAAAAAATATCTCAGAAACGGTTGAGATTTGACCATTGTTGTTGTTTTCCCTTGAAGTCCTTAACGACGAAAGTCGCTACCTGAAAAATGCCAAACGGAACGAGACTAATCTGCACCTGTTGCATCGACAATCGCTTACCCCTGAAAACGTGCTGGAACGCACACTTTTAGCGGATTTAATGCTGAGTCGAGTTAAACCAGGCACAAACGCATCTGAGATTACCGGAACAAATAGGGGATTGCGAGCCTTTTTCTCGCCTTTCTTATATGAATTTGTGATGTAACATAATGTAAATCTTCATATAAAAAACGCTGAATGCCCGTTGTGATGATTTGATGCGAATCAGGTGACGAAAAGGTTAACGTACTGATACCGAAATAAACGTCGGGTGGCGGGGAGGATAATCGGGAGGCGGGGAGCCTCCCGGTAGTCATAATCGCTGGTTATGGTTGGCCCGGTCGATGCTTGCCGGGCAGCAGGCGATTCAAGCCATCGATCAACCTGTCACTGAGCGGCGTCATCAGGCACCAGCTGGCACCGACCAGCACGACCGACAGTGAACCTACGGCGATATCCGTGAACCAATGCGCACCGATCATGACCCGCGGCAACGAGAATGCCAGGGTGATCAGCAGCGCCACGGCGAAGGCGCGGCGGTTGAAGTAGCGCAGCATAAAGCAGGAGAAGATCATCAGCATCATGCCGTGGTCGCCGGGGAAGCTGTCGCTGGAGGCATCCTTGGTGGGGATGCCGGTCAGTTCGCTGACGCGGTTGATATTGTCAAAGGACAGCGTTGGGCTAGGGTGCTTCACCGGCAGCAGATGGCCGAGCTGGTTTAACACTACCGCAGTGAGCAGCATCACCACGCCGGTAACCAGCAGGCGGCGGCGGCCGGCGGCGTCCCGTTTCAGGTAGAAACACAGGTACAGCAGCCCCATGGCGAGCAGTGAAATCACGTCGAATGCGCGGTTGTTGGTGATGGCGACCAGGTGCAAAAACGCCGGATCGCTCGCCAGATGGCGATTAAAGAAAAAGAAAATCGTGGAGTCCAGCGTAAACCATTCGCCATGGTTAGCCGGCAAGAACCAGGACAGAAACAGCGCAATGCCCAGTAAGTTTAATAAAATGATGAGGGGTAAATTGCGGCGCGTCATGACATAACCTGTTGGCAGTATAAATAAATAATAATAATGCTCAGCGATTTTCAGCCGGCGATGCCGCCGGGCCTGAAAACCGCTGGGGTACAACGGTAGTGATATTAGTTTAAACGAATCTTAAACAATGCTGATTGCAGGGCGTTCCAGTCGGCATTTTCACTGTGGATCAGCTCAATTCGGCTGTCGAGCGGCGCCACTGGGCGGGTTTCTATACTGAGATCTTGCCCTTGGCGGTTGATCACCAGCGTGCCTTCTGCGATGCGCACCACGCCTTTGGCGCGATCCACCGGTGCCAGCCGCACCCACTCCATAAAGCCGACGGTATCGAACTGGGTGTCGGCGTCAAAAATCCATCCGCAGCTGGTAAATCCTTGCCCCTGGTTGAGCGCCCGGCGCCAGCGTGAGTTTTCCGGCAGCCGCAGCGCGCCCAGGCCCTGCGTTTTAGCATGGCTATGATGCTGCTGCGCATCCGGTAATTCTGTGCGATTCGTGCGCGGGAGATCCAGCCAGGCTACCTCGGCCCGCCCTTGCTCGATGCGATGGCAGGGCCGTTGCAGGCTGTCTTGCGCCCTCCATGCCTGCAGCGCCTGCAGGTCTTCCGCTTGGTAAGTGTCGCTTTTGCTGGCGATGATGACGTCAGCCGCCGCCAGCTGATCGCGAAAGTTTTCATTCTCGCGGTAACGGGGCTGGCTCAGCTGGCGGGCATCCAACAGGCACAGGGTAGCCTGCAAATCGATCCAGCCGGCGTAGCTGTCCTGCGTCAGCAACGACAGGATCTGCTTCGGATGGCCGAGCCCGGTGGGTTCGATCAGCAGGCGGTCCGGTTTAGCCTGTTGCAGCAGCATATTTAACCCGACCTGCATCGGCAGCCCGTTCACGCAGCACATGCAGCCGCCGGGGATCTCTTTAAGCACGGCGCCGCTGTCCGCCAGCAGCGCGCCGTCGATGCCGATTTCGCCGAACTCGTTCACCAATACCGCCCAGCGCTCATGCTCGGGCTTTTGCGCCAGCAAGTGGCGGATGGTGGTGGTTTTACCGCTGCCGAGGAAGCCGGTAATCAGGTTGGTTTTGGTCATCGCTCATTCCCGATTGCAAAAGTTCATCTGTTCAATAGGCGGCGCGTTGGCCGCCCGGCGCTTTAATGAATGTGCGCCATCTCGCAAATTTTGCACGCTACGATGCGCTTTTCAACCGGCAAAATCCACCGCTAAAAGCAGGATAATTCCTAGATAAAGCTCGGCGTTAGCTGCAAAGTGTTGGGGTTAGTAGCTTGTTTTTACGTTGTTAATTACCCGATTACCCGACAAATAAATCTCCTTTCCTTGCGATTATTCTTAACAAGATCCTCTATGTTTAAATTGGCTTAACTAAAAATGAGGTTGCCATGAATGTCTTTCGGTTATTTTTGATCGCAGGAATGTTGTTTTCATGGACGGCAGTAAGTCAGGCGGGGGGAAACGGCGGGGTGATTCGCTTTGTCGGTTCTATCGTAGAAAGTCCTTGCACGGTAAGTATTGCGGATTCTAAGGCGAAGACGCAGTGTTATCGCAACGGCCAGCGCTATCAGGCCCAGCAAACCTTGTCCACTTTTGACGCTACACGCAAAGAGTTGCCGCTTAATCTCGGTACCACCGAAATGAAGTGGGCAGATCAGCAGAAGAAACTTGCCATTATGACGGTCGTTTATCGTTAAGTCGTTCCGCCATGCCGGAGCGTTGCGCCGGCATGGCTATCCTCAGGCCGATATCCGCCGTTCCACCACCCACTCTTTTATCGTCTGGCGCGCGCCGCGATCGCGCAGCGACAGATAAGCGCGGGTCACCGCCGCGACAAAGGCCTCATCAGCCGGCAACTGCTCGCCGAAAACCGACGTAAGCCGCAGCAGCGCCAGCACACGCTGCTGATTATCCGGCGTGCGCTCGGCCTGCTGCTGCAAAATCGGCAGCAGCGGATCGCGGATGTCGATCCGCTGTCCGGCGTCGTCCACGCCGCCGACGTAGCGCATCCAGCCTGCGACCCCCAGCGCCAGGCCGGCATAATCGCCGCCGTGCTGCAGGTGCCAGCGAATGGAGTCCAGCATGCGCTGCGGCAGCTTCTGCGTGCCGTCCATGGCGATTTGCCAGGTGCGATGCTGCAACGCCGGGTTGCTGTAACGGGCGATCAGCTCGGCGGCGTAGGCCGCCAGATCGATGCCGCTAACGCTCAGGGTCGGCGCCTGTTCGTTCAGCATCAGATGGTGCGCGGCGCGGCGGTAATATTCATCTTCCATGCACTCGTTGACGTACTGATAGCCCGCCAGGTAGCCGAGATAGGCCAAAAACGAGTGGCTGCCGTTCAGCATGCGCAGCTTCATTTGCTCGAAGGGCAACACGTTGTCTACCAGCTGCACGCCGGCCAGCTCCCATGCCGGGCGGCCGGCGGCGAAATTATCCTCTACCACCCACTGGATAAAGGGCTCGCAGGCGATGGCGCATTCGTCGCGCACGCCGCCCAGCGCGGCGGCGATCTCATCCAGCGTTTGCGGCGTGGCCGCCGGCACGATGCGGTCCACCATGGTGCTGGGGAAGGTCACCGTGCGCGCGATCCACTCGGCGAGGGCGGGATCGCGCGCCTGAGCCAGATCGAGCACCGCGCTGCGCAGCACGTGGCCGTTTTCCGGAATATTGTCGCAGGAGAGCAGGGTGAACGCAGGCAGCGCGCGCACGCGCCGCCGCTGCAGCGCTTCCACCAGAATGCCCGGCACGGTTGTCGGTTGCTGCGGGTTGGCCAGATCGGCGCCGATCCCCGGGTGTTGCAGATCTAACCGGCCGCTGCCGGGCTCGATACAGTAACCTTTTTCGGTGATGGTCATCGACACGATCGCTACCTGGGGTTCCGCCAGTTTCTCCAGCACCGCTTCGATGCCTTCCAGCTTGCGGTGCAGGCTCTCATGCACCGCGCCGACGATAATGGCCTGATCCCCGCCGGCCCCTTTCTCCAGCACGCTGTACAGATGCTCCTGCCGGCGCAGTGCCTCAAACAGCGGCACGCCGCCGGACAGGCTGATTTCGCAAATCCCCCAGTCGCCGCCCTGGCGATTCAGCACCCGGTCGGTCAGCAGCGCCTGGTGGGCGCGGTGAAAAGCGCCGAAACCGAGATGGACTATACGGCTGCGCAGGGCGCGGCGGTCATACTGCGGCCGTTGAACGGCGGCCGGCAGCGGTGAGTTGGCGATCGTGTTCATGCATGGCTCCCAAAACGGGGAAAGCGGCTGGCTGGCAACTTTCGATAAGTTAGCAGACCAGTTTTTCCCGTTGTAAACAACGATGGCGGCGTGATGCGCCTGAAAAAGTAATAGCCCCCAGTGTAGAGCGGCTGGCGTATCAATGAAATTGGTCAGTCCAAAATAAGCCAGATCCGTGAAGTGGATCAACCAATGACGCTTTCGCTTTTGACAGCGCAGGGCGAAAGGGTAAGGTAAAGGTAAGTGATATCTCTCTTAAATTGGTATAACAGAATCGCAAGTCTTGGCGATGTGAACAAGGATACATAATGGAACAAACATGGCGTTGGTATGGGCCGAAAGATCCCGTCTCTCTGGACGACGTGCGCCAGGCCGGGGCAACCGGGGTGGTGACGGCGCTGCACCATATTCCGAATGGCGAAGTCTGGCCGATAGATGAGATCCGCGCGCGCCAGGCGCTGCTGGCGGAGAAGGGGTTGGTGTGGTCGGTGGTTGAAAGCGTCCCGGTGCACGAAGAGATCAAGACCCACAGCGGCAACTGGCAGCGGCATATTGCCAATTACCAGCAGTCGCTGCGTAATCTGGCGGCCTGCGGCATCGACACCGTGTGCTACAACTTCATGCCGATCCTCGACTGGACGCGCACCGATCTGGAGTACCTGCTGCCGGACGGCTCAAAGGCGCTGCGTTTCGATCAGATAGCCTTCGCCGCCTTCGACCTGCATATCCTGCAGCGCGCCGGGGCCGAACGGGATTATACGGCGGAGGAGCAAAGCCAGGCCGCGGCGCGCTTTGCCGCCATGAGCGAGACGGAGAAAGCCAAACTGACCGGCAACATCATCGCCGGGCTGCCGGGGGCGGAAGAGGGCTATACGCTGGATCAGTTCCGTGCGCGCCTGGCGGAGTACGACGCCATCGACAAAGCGCAGCTGCGTGAAAATATGGCGGTATTTCTACGGGCCATCGTACCGGTGGCGGAGGAGGCCGGCGTGCGGTTGGCGGTGCATCCGGACGATCCGCCGCGGCCAATCCTTGGCCTGCCGCGCATTGTCTCCACCATTGAAGACATGCACTGGCTGAAGCAGACCGTCGACAGCATCCACAACGGCTTCACCATGTGCACCGGCTCTTACGGCGTGCGCGCCGACAACGACCTGGTGCGGATGATAGAAACCTTCGGCGATCGCATTCATTTCACCCACCTGCGCGCCACCTGCCGGGAGGAAAACCCGAAAAGCTTCCACGAAGGCGCGCACCTGCAGGGCGATGTGGACATGGTGGCGGTGATTGAGGCGATTTTGACCGAAGAGCAGCGCCGCCTGCGGGCGGGCGACGCCAGGCCGATCCCGATGCGCCCCGATCATGGGCACCAGATGCTGGACGATCTGAAGAAGAAGACCAACCCGGGCTATTCGGCGATTGGCCGCCTGAAGGGCCTGGCGGAACTGCGTGGGGTTGAGTTGGCGTTGAAACGACGCTTCTTCCCGGAACTGCCGTAACGGGAAGAAGCAAGCAAGATAACTTATTCAGCCCGGCTCATGTAGCGGCGTTCGGCGATATGTATACGGATCTTGTCACCGGCGCTCAGGTACTCCGGCACCTGAATGGTCAGGCCGGTCGCCATGGTGGCCGGCTTGTTGCGGGCGCTGGCGGAGGCGCCCTTAATGCCCGGCGCGGTCTCGACGATTTCCATATCCACGGTTTGCGGCAGCTCCAGCGCCAGCACCTGGCCTTCCAGCGTCAACACCTGCATGCCCGGCAGGCCGGCTTCCGGGATAAACAACAGTTCGTCTTCGATCTGGTCTTTCTTGAAGATGTACGGGGTGTAATCTTCGTCATCCATGAACACGTACTCTTCGCCGTCGATGTAGGAGAAGTTCACCTTGCGGCGCGACAGGGTGATGGTGTCCAGAATATCGTCGCCCTTAAAACGCTCTTCCACTTTCAGCCCGGTGCGGACGTCGGAAAAACGCATTTTGTATAAGGTGCTGGCGCCGCGCGCGCTTGGGCTCTGTACATCGATATCTTTCACCAGCAGCAGTTTGCCGTTGTAGCTGATCGCCATACCGCGCTTAATTTCGTTAGCTCTTGCCATATAAAGTCATCCGCAATGAAGAGGTTTTGAGAAGTTGCGACAAGTTACTCGCGCCGCCGATTTCAGGCAAGAGCCCGGTGTAAAAACAGTGCGGGAAAGGCGTAAAAACGGGGAGGGCGTGCGCCTTCCCCGTTGGCGGAACTATTGGAATACCGGCAGCAGGCCGAACAGCGACAGCAGGTGCGCGGCGGCGTTGATCAGGCCGAACAGAATAATGAACAGGATCATACCGCGGCCGCCGGGCGCCCGATAGCTTGCCTGCGGGAAGCGGCGGCGGCTGGCGCGCGCCATCATCGCCGGCACGATCACCGCCCAGACGGTGGCCGCCAGACCGGCGAAGCCGATGGCGTAGAGGAAGCCGTTCGGGAACAGCAGCGCGGCCAGCGTTGGCGGCGCGAAAGTCACCAGCGCGGTTTTGCTGCGGCCGACGGCGTCGTCGCTGAATTTAAAGAAGTCCGCCAGATAGTCGAACAGCCCCAGCGACACGCCGAGGAACGAGCTGGCCAGCGCCATATAAGAGAAGGCGTTCAACAGTTGGCCGACGGTTTGGCCGCTGGAGACGTTGCCCATCTGTTTCAGCAGGCTGCCGATGTTGCCGCCCTCGGCAATCACCTGCTTGAAGGCGTCGCGCGCGATATTGCCCTGGATCACATACTGCCACAGGATGTAGATCGCCAGCGCCAGCAGGGTGCCGTACACCAGGCTGCGCACCACCGCGCCGCTGTCCTTGTGGTAATACTTCACCAACCCGGGGATGTTGCCGTGGTAGCCGAACGAGGTCAGCAGGTACGGCAGCGCCGCCAGCGCATAGGGCAGGTAGCTGGCGTCGCTGTCGCCGCGGTTGAACAGCACCGCAGGCTGCACGTGGGTGAACATGTCGCCCACCGACATCACAAAGGTGATCACCATACCGCCGATCAGGATGGTGCTGAGGCGATCGACCGCGCGGGTGGACAACCAGACGATAAACGCCACCAGGATGGCGAACACCAGCCCGGCGGTGCTTTGGCCGACGCCGACGATGCCTTCCAGCGTGTGGGCGATAATCGAACCGCCGGCGGAAATATAGGCATAGGTCAGAATATACAGCACGAACGCAATCGAGATGCCGTTGATGGCGTTCCAGCCCTTGCCCAGCAGCTCCTTGACGATGGTGTGGAAGCTGGCGCCGCTCGGGTAGTGGAGGGTGGCTTCGAGGATCATCAGGCCGGAGATCAGCATGCAGGCCCAGGTATAAACCAACAACGCGACGGAACCGCTGAACCAGACGCCGGAAGTGACGATCGGAATGGAGAACATGCCGGCGCCAACGGCGGTACCGGCAATGATCATCGCGCCGCCGAATACGGAAGGGCGAGCCGGCTTCTGAAGGGTGTCCGTGGACATTTTTGCTCCTGGTGGGCTAAGTTCTTTTGTACTAGCTTAATGGTACAGGCGCAAATGGTGCATGTAAAGAAGGGAATGGGCTTGTTTCATGCATGGAATCCCGGTAATGGGCTTGTTTTGAACGTTTTAGCGCCATCGGATAACCGTTTATCGCACGGGAGGAAAAACGGTGGGTGTAAAGATTGGCGGGAAAGCGGGATTGTTCTGGCGGCGAATCATGGCTGCTGATATTGTCGCGCTTCACTTCCGCCAGCCCACCAGGAGCCGCGCTGATGGACTGCCGTACCGACTGTGGCGCCTGCTGTATCGCGCCGTCAATATCCAGCCCGATCCCCGGCATGCCCAATGGCAAGCCCGCCAATACCCGCTGCATTCATCTGGATGAGCAGCTGCGCTGCGGCCTGTTTCATTCGCCGCTGCGGCCGAGAGTGTGCGGCAGCCTGCAGGCCAGCCGCGAAATGTGCCACGATCACCGCGACCAGGCGTTAATCTACCTGGCTAAGCTGGAAGCGGACACCGCGCCCTAAGCGTCTTTCAGCTTCCACAGGCACAGCACCGCGCCGGCCACCATCGCCAGCGCGGAATAAAACACCGCGTGATAGTTCCAGATCTCCGCCACCGTGCCGGCGATAGAGCCGGCGATGATCCAGCCCACCCGGATGGTGTTGGTGAACAGCGTAGTGGCCGCGCCGGCCTGGCCGGGCATCAAATCCTGGAAATACAGCATGCCAATGCCCGCCAACACGCCGATAAATACCGCGTTAAGCAGCTGTAGCGCAATCAGCTGCCAGCTGCCGGTGATAAACAGCAGGCCGATATAGAACAGCAGCCCGGCGCCGACCGCGCCGCGCATCAGAAAACGCTTGCCGAAGCGCTTCGCCACCAGGCCGGCGAGCAGCATGGTCGGGATCTCCAGCCCGGCGGCGGTGCCCATCAGTATGCCGGTCAGCCGTTCCGGCAGCTGCAGCTCGTGCACCATATACAGCGGCATGTTGATCAGATACATGCTGTTGGCGGTCCACATCAGGGTGCAGGCGGCAAACAGCAGCAGCGCATCGCGGCGATTCTGCCGCGGGGCTTCCAGCGTTGCGCCGCCTACCGCTGCGGCTTTCGGCATCGAAGGCAGCAGCTTCCACACCAGCGCGCCGCACAGCACGAAGGCCGCCGCTCCCGCCAGATACATCACCTTGAAACCGAACCCCAGCGCCAGCGCAAAAGCGATTGGCGGGCCGATCACCCAGGCCAGCGACACCTGCGCGCGCATGATGGAGGTGAACATCACCGCCTCGCGCCCGGTGCGGTCGGCATGCTCCCGCGCCAGCGCGAACATTTGCGGGTTGGCGGTGGAGCCGAAGCTGGTCAACAACACGCCGACCGCCAGCAGCAGGTAATAGTTGCGGTTCCAGGCGAACAGCGCGAAGCCCAGTGCGCCGAGCATGCAGCAGAAGAAGATCAGCGACTTGCGGTCGCCTCTTTTATCCGAACGGCTGGCGAGAAACTGGCTGACCAGAATGCCGATCACCGCGCTGCCGGTGAAAAACAGCCCGACCATCGCGGGGCGCACGTTGACCTCCGTCGCCAGGAACAGGCTCAGCGTTGGCGTCTGTAACGCACCGGCGATGCCGGTAAGGAACGCCGCCGCCAAAAAGGCCAGCGAAGTGAAGTCGGGTGAGCGGCGCGTTACCGCGGTTGAAGTCGGCATAGGGTCATTAAACAGTCGGGGAAGGGAAGGTCACGCGCATAATACGCCCGTTCTTTAAAAAAAAACAAAAAACAAAAGGGAAAAAAACAAAAAACGGTTTCAATTTGTTTAAGCGCCACGCGCAGGGGGAAAGAGGGGGCGGCGGTTTCACCGCCCCCGGTTGGCGCGATTAGGCGCCGGCCGGCACCGCATGCGCGGTATTTTTCAGCGCTTCACCACGGTATTTTTCGATCTGCAGCTGCGCCATCTGCCCGCAGTTGCCCTGCGCCAGGCTGGACGAGCCTACGTCGAAGGTCAGGCAGTTGACGTTGCCGTTTTTGCACAGCGAGCCGGGCTGCGCCGGATCGGCCGGATCGAACCAGGCGCCTTCGCTGATGCGCACCACGCCGGGGCGCACGTCTTCGCTGACCACCGCCCCGACCAGGATCTGGCCGCGATCGTTGAACGCCCGCACCAGATCGCCGCTGGCGATGCCGCGCGGCTGCGCATCTTGCGGATGAATGACGATCGCCTCGCGATCCGCCACCGCGTATTTCTGCCGCAGCGGCGTGTTGTCGAGCTGCGAGTGCAGCCGGTTGATCGGGTGCGCGGTATTGAGCGACAGCGGATATTTGGCCGCCTCCGGCCCGCGATACCATTCGTGCGGCGGCATCCAGGTCGGGATGCCGGGGCAATCCCGGTAGTTCATCTTGGCGATGGCGTCGGAATAGATCTCGATTTTACCGGACGGCGTGCCCAGCGGGTTCAGCAGCGGGTTCTCGCGATAGTCGGCGAAGCGCACCCACTGTTTGTTGGCCTCCGGCACCGGGAAGCGGATGTAGTTGTTGGCGCGCCAGAACATGTCGAACGGCGGCAGGGCCACCCGGGCGCCGCGCGCCTGGGTTTTCATGTCGTCGTACATGCCTTTCAGCCACTGGGTTTCATCCTTGCCCTCGGTAAAGGCGTCCTGCACGCCGAGCCTGGCCGCCATGGCGGAGAAAATGTCGAAATCGCTGCGCGACTCATGCTGCGGCGGCACGCACTGGTGCATCGGGAACACGTACAGCTGCGAGTAGTCGCCGCCCATCTCCAGATCGTTGCGCTCATAGCTGGTGGTGGCCGGCAGCACGATATCGGCATGTTTGGCGGTGGCGGTCCAGTAGGGTTCGTTGACCACTATGGTCTCCGGCCGCTGCCAGGCCTTGACCAGGTTGTTGGTGTCCTGGTGCTGGTGGAAGGTATTGCCACCCGCGACATACACCATTTTCACTTCCGGGTAGGTGACCTGCGCGCCGTTGAAGTTGATGGTTTTGCCCGGATTGCTCAGGCATTCGGCGATGCGCGCCACCGGGATTGGCGTTGGCGAGTTCTTCGGCGCATTGCCGGCGGAGATGCCGCCGATGATGCCGCCCTTGGCGGTCGGGCTGCCGCCGGAGGAGTAGTGATAGCTGAAGCCGAAGCCGCCGCCCGGCAGGCCAACCTGGCCGAGCATCGCCGCCACCGTGACCAGCAGCCAGTGCTGCTGCTCGCCGTGGTGCTGGCGCTGGATGCCCCAACCGCCCATGATCATGGTGCGGTGCTTCGCCATGTCGCGCGCCAGCTGGCGCAGCGCCTCGGCGTCGACGCCGCTGATATCGGCCGCCCATTCGGCGGTCTTCGGCGTGCCGTCGCTCTCGCCCAGCAGATAGGCCTGGAATTTGTCGAAGCCGACGGTATAGGTTTTCAGGAAGTCCGGGTTATGCAGCTTTTCGGTCAGCAGCGTATGGGCGATGCCGATCAGCATGGCGCCGTCGGTATAAGGGCGCGGGGCTATCCATTGCGCGCCGAGAAATTTGGCGCTGTCGTTATGCACCGGATCGATGCTGATCACCCGGGTGCCTTTGTTCTTCAACGCCTCGAAGCCGGTCTGGCCGACGTGGTCCGGTACGTTCCAGCTGTTTTTCAACGTGATCATCGGGTTGCAGCCCCACAGGATCACCAGCTGGCTGTTTGCGACCACGTTGGGCCAGGCGGTCTGCTGTTCGTAGACCTCCATCGAGCCGACCACGTGCGACATGATCACCTGCGCTGCGCCGGTGGAGTAGTCGCCGGCATAGCCGAGGAAGCCCCCGGTCAGGTTCATCAGGCGTTGCAGCAGCGTGCGGCTGTTGTGCAGCATGCCGACGCTCTTCCAGCCGTAAGAACCGGCATAGATCGACTGCGGCCCGTGGTCCTTCTGCAGCCGGGTGATTTCATTGCATACCAGCTCGATGGCTTTGTCCCAGCTGACGCGCACCCATTCGTCGCGGCCGCGCAGTTCGGTGCGGCTGCCGGGGCCGCCTTCCAGCCAGCTCTTGCGCACCATCGGGTATTTGACGCGGTTTTCGGCGTGCACCTGATACGGCGCCATGGCGATCAGCTCATTCGGGTAAGGATCGTCTTTGACCGGCTGCACGCCGACCATTTTGCCGTCCTGGACGATGGCCTCGAAGGCGCCCCAGTGCGCGCCGGTCAGAATGCCTTTCTGCGCCTGGCGCAGCGCCACAAACTGCGGCAGCGCTTCGCTGATGGCCTGCGCCAGCGCCGATCGCGGCCACAGGCCGGCAAGCAGCGGAGCGGCGGCCAGCGCGGTTGCGCCGGCCAGGAAGCGGCGGCGGCTGATGTTTAACGGTGATTGATGGTTGCTCATTGCGCTTCTCCCTTAAAGCCTGGCCGGTGCCGCGGATGGCATATCGCTGGCGTGTTTTTGCACGTACTGGGTCAGCACGCGCAGCTGTTCCTGCGTCAGCGAGGTGCGCGGCGCCATGCCTTTAATCACGCCGATCCACTGGTTGGCGTTGAAACGATCGAGCGCGGTCAGCCCGTGGCAGCCGGTGCAGTTGGCCGACATCATGTCCGCCGCGTAGCGCCAGATTTTCTGTTGGTCGTCGATCAGCTGCTTGCGCGGCAGCCAGACCTGCAGGGCCACCTGATGCCATACCAGCCCGGTTTCCGCATCGGTCAGGGTGTCGCCGGTTTTGAGCCGTTTGCGCGCCTCTTCGCCCAGCAGCACGCTGAGAATGCGTTTGCCCTGGGCGGCGTAAAACACTTCACTGACCCCGTCCTGCTGCCAGCCGGCGACGGTGGCCAGCACCTTTTCGCCATCCTGTTTCACCACCTGAACCTCGGTGGACGGCATCAGGTTGCCGGCATTATGGCTGTCATCGGCGTTGAGGAAGAACGGCTCGGTGGCGATGGTATAGAGCGTGGTGGCGTTAGGGGCGGTCTGCGCCGCGGCCTTCGCCAGTTCGGCGGCGCCGGCCTGGGTTTCGCCGCTCATGTCCGGCAGGATATGGGCCACGCCCTTGTGGCAATCGATGCAGGTTTCGCCCTGCTTGATGGCCACCGGATGCTGCAGGCGCGCTTCCGGGCGCTGCGCCGTGATGTCCATGGCGTCAAAGCTGTGGCATGAACGACAGGTGGCGGAGTCGCTTTCTTTCAGGGTTTTCCACACCGATTGCGCCATCGCCAGTTTGTGCGCCTCGTATTTTTCCGGCGTATCCAGGGTGCCGACCGCTTCGCCATAAATGTCTTTTACCGCACGGATCTTGGTCCACAGGTAATCGAGCGGCTCATGCGGCACGTGGCAGTCGGCGCATTCGGCGCGAATGCCCTTGGTGTTTTGGAAGTGAACGCTGCCCTGGTATTCAGCCAACGGCTGTTGCATGGTGTGGCAGGAAACGCAGAAGGCGGTGTCGCTGGTTTTATGGAAGACGGTGGCGGTGCCGGCCAACAGCGCCGCGCCGAGGATAATCCCTGACAACAAAAGCCACAGCCATCCCCACCGACGCTTTTTAACGAAGCCAGTCAGTTTTTTGCTCATGGTAAACCCGCTTATAATTATGAATTTGAAGTAAAATTTTGCCAAAAGTCACCGACTGGAGGCCAGAATGCCATGTCGATTGCAGGGGTAATGATAAAAGACGGTTAACCCCATAGAGTTATCCGTAGTCAAAAAAATGGGTTATATCGAAAAAAATAGCGTTATATTCTATTTTATATAGCGAAGCGTGCGATAGAGGCCGCAAGCGCGCAAAGGAGAGCGGGCGCTTGCGGCAGGTTCAGGCTGTCGGCAGATAGGTTTGGCCGCTCAGCCACAGCTGGATGGCGTTGCGGCTGGCTTCGAAATGCGGTTCCGGCAGGGCATGCGGTGAACACCAGCGCCATTCGGCGCATTTCTCCGGCTCTTTCCGTTCAGCCTCACCCCCAGGGTGCCGCACCCACAGACAGATCGATACCGTATGTTTGCCTTCGGCGCGCCAGGTTTGCAGATTATTGCTGACGCCAATAAAGCTTGGCTGTTCGATAAGCAATCCGGTTTCTTCGGCGATTTCGCGCTGCGCGCACTGCTCGAAGGTTTCGCCGGCATCCAGATGCCCGCCGGGAATCGACCAAAAGGGGGCATGCTCGCCGCAGCGCTTGCCCAGTAAAATATTCCCCTGCGGGTTAACGATAATCACCCCCACGCCGGTGGCTACGTTCATGCATTTCTCCGTCAGCAAAGTTTCAGCACAGTATGTCATTTTGCGCCTGGCGCGGCGAACGCTGCGATTAAAGTGTGCGTAAGTTCAAAAAACTGTAATGGCGCAAGGGAGAAAACTTGCTTTCGGCTCCCGTTGCTCACACACTCCTTGAAACGTTTCAGCGTTATCGTCGGCATGTTTAGGCCGTGGGTAACGCTCCTTTTTCTCAATGAAGCTGAAACGATTCAATTCAGCAGGAGAGGAGAATCATGTTCCAGTTGTCACCGCAAGACATTCACCTGGGCGCCGCCGCCGGCGACAAACAGGAGGCCATCCGCCAGGTGGCCGCCGCGCTTACCGGGGCCGGCTGCGTTAGCGCCGCCTACGTGGACGGCATGCTGCAGCGCGAGCTGCAAACCTCCACCTATCTGGGCAATGGCATCGCCATTCCGCACGGCACCACAGATACCCGCGATCTGGTGCTGAACACCGGCGTGCAGGTGTTCCAGTTCCCGCAGGGCATCGAATGGGGCGAAGGCCAGACCGCCTATGTGGTGATCGGCATCGCCGCCCGCTCAGACGAGCATTTGGCGCTGCTGCGCCAGTTGACCCACGTACTGAGCGACGACAGCGTCGCCGAGCAGTTGGCGAAAACCGACTCCGCGCAAGAGCTGCGCAGCCTGCTGATGGGCGAGAAAAAGTCGGCTGAATTCCAGTTTGACGTTTCCCTGATTGCGCTCGACGTCGCCGCCGACAGCCTGATGACGCTGCAGGCGCTGAACGCCGGCCGTCTGCAGAAGATCGGCGCGGTCAACGCGCAGTTCGTCAGCGATGCCATTACCCGCAGGCCGCTGAATCTGGGGCAGGGCATTTGGCTGAGCGACAGCACCGAAGGCAACCTGGCCAGCGCGGCCACCGTCAGCCGCCCGGCGCAGGCGTTCGACGAAGACGGCGAGAAAGTGGCGCTGCTGCTGACGCTGTCCGTCACCGATCCGCAGCCGCTGGCGGTGCTGAACTACCTCGGCGATCTGCTGTTGGCCAATAAAGCTGAACGGCTGCTGAACGCCGACGCCGCGACCCTGCTGGCGCTGCTGACCAGCGACGTGGCGGAAGAAAGCGCCACGCTGAGCGCCGAATATGTGATCCGCAACGAACACGGCCTGCATGCCCGCCCGGGCACCGCGCTGGTTAACGTGATCAAGCAATTTAGCAGTGACATTACCGTCACCAACCTGGACGGCAGCGGCAAACCGGCCAACGGGCGCAGCCTGATGAAGGTGGTGGCGTTGGGCGTGAAGAAAGGGCATCGCCTGCGCTTTACCGCGAATGGAGAAGATGCTGAAGCCGCGCTGAAGGCGATCGGCGAAGCAATTACTGAAGGTCTGGGCGAGGGCGCAGCATGAGCAGAAGAGTAGCAACTATTACCTTGAACCCGGCTTACGATCTGGTGGGCTTTTGCCCGGAGATCGAACGCGGGGAAGTCAACCGGGTGAAAACCGCCGGCCTGCACGCCGCCGGCAAAGGGATTAACGTCGCCAAAGTGTTGAAGGATTTGGGCATCGACGTCACCGTCGGCGGTTTTCTGGGCAAAGACAACCAGGACGGCTTCCAGTTGCTGTTCAGCGATCTGGGCATCGCCAACCGCTTCCAGGTGGTGCCGGGCCGTACCCGCATCAACGTCAAGCTGACCGAAAAAGACGGCGAAGTGACCGATTTCAACTTTTCGGGCTTTGAGGTGACGCCGCAGGACTGGGAGCGTTTCGTCAATGATTCCCTGAGCTGGCTGGGCCAGTTCGACATGGTGGCGGTCAGCGGTAGCCTGCCGGCCGGCGTCGATCCCGACGCCTTTACCGACTGGATGATCCGGCTGCGCGCGCAGTGCCCATGCATTATTTTCGACAGCAGCCGCGAGGCGCTGGTCGCCGGGCTGAAAGCGGCGCCATGGCTGGTGAAGCCGAACCGCCGCGAGCTGGAAATTTGGGCGGGGCGCCCGCTGCCGCAGCTGGCGGACGTGGTGGAAGCCGCGCATGCGCTGCGCGATCAGGGCATCGCCCACGTGGTGATATCTCTCGGCGCCGAGGGCGCGCTGTGGGTGAACGCCTCCGGCGCCTGGATCGCCAAACCGCCATCCTGCGAGGTGGTCAGCACCGTGGGCGCCGGCGATTCGATGGTCGGCGGCCTGATTTACGGCCTGCTGATGCGCGAGTCCAGTGAACATACCTTGCGTTTGGCCACCGCCGTGGCCGCGCTGGCGGTAAGCCAGAGCAACGTCGGCGTGACCGATCGTCCCCAGTTGGCCGCGATGATGGCGCGCGTCGACCTGAAACCTTTCAACCCATAAGCAGGAGGCAGAATGAAAACGCTGCTGATGATAGACAGTTCGCTGGGGCAGGCCCGCAGCCACCTGGCGAAACGCATGCTGGAAGCCGCCGCGGCCAAAACCGGCCTGACGCTGGTGGCGTCGCCGGCGGATGCCGAACTGGTGGTGGTGGCGGGGCAGGCTGCGCCCGCCGACGCCGCGCTGAACGGTAAATTGGTTTATGTTGGCGAAGTTGAACACGCGGTGCGCGAGCCGGAAGCCTTCCTGGCGCAGGCTAAAAGCGCCGCTCAGCTTTACCGGACGCCGGCTGCTGCGGCCGTGCCGGTAAACGCCGCCGGGCAAAAGCGCATCGTGGCGATCACCGCCTGCCCAACCGGGGTGGCGCACACCTTTATGGCGGCAGAAGCCATTGAAAGTGAAGCCAAAAAACGTGGCTGGTGGGTGAAGGTGGAAACCCGCGGCTCAGTGGGCGCCGGCAATGCCATCACGCCGGAAGAAGTGGCGGCGGCCGATTTGGTAATGGTGGCTGCGGACATCGAAGTGGATCTGGACAAGTTTGCCGGTAAGCCGATGTACCGCACGTCGACCGGGTTGGCGCTGAAGAAAACTGCGCAGGAGCTGGACAAGGCGCTGGCCGAAGCTGAAGTCTTTCAGCCGCAAAAAAGCGGCGGTGCGGCCCCTGCAGGGAAAAAGAAAGAGGGCAACGGCCCTTATCGCCACCTGCTGACCGGCGTGTCCTACATGCTGCCGATGGTGGTGGCCGGCGGCCTGTGCATCGCGCTGTCGTTCGTGTTCGGCATCAAGGCGTTTGAAGAGAAAGGCACCCTGGCGGCGGCGCTGATGCAGATCGGCGGCGGCTCGGCGTTTGCGCTGATGGTGCCGGTATTGGCCGGTTTTATCGCCTTCTCGATCGCCGATCGTCCGGGCCTGACGCCGGGCCTGATCGGCGGCATGCTGGCGGTCAGCACCGGGGCTGGCTTCCTCGGCGGCATCATCGCCGGTTTCCTGGCGGGCTATGTCGCCAGGGCGATCAGCGGCAAGCTGCATCTGCCGCAGAGCATGGAGGCGCTGAAGCCGATTCTGATCATTCCGCTGGTGGCCAGCCTGATCACCGGCCTGATCATGATTTACGTGGTCGGCACGCCGGTGGCGAAAATCATGGAAGGCCTGACCCATTGGCTGCAGTCGCTGGGTACCGCCAATGCGGTGCTGCTGGGGGCTATCCTGGGCGCAATGATGTGTACCGACATGGGTGGCCCGGTCAATAAGGCGGCTTACGCCTTCGGCGTGGCGCTGCTGAGTTCGTCGGTGTATGCGCCTATGGCGGCGATTATGGCCGCGGGCATGGTGCCGCCGCTGGCGATGGGGCTGGCGACGCTGCTGGCGCGCCGCAAGTTCCAGAAATCCGAGCAAGAAGGCGGTAAAGCGGCGCTGGTGCTGGGTCTGTGCTTTATTTCTGAGGGCGCTATCCCGTTTGCCGCCCGCGACCCGATGCGCGTGCTGCCATGCTGCATCGCCGGCGGGGCGCTGACCGGCGCGCTGTCGATGGCGTTCGGCGCCAAGCTGATGGCGCCGCACGGCGGGCTGTTTGTGCTGCTGATCCCGGGCGCCATCACGCCGGTGCTGCTGTATCTGGTGGCGATCGCCGCCGGTACGCTGCTGGCGGGCGTGGCTTACGCCTTGCTGAAACGTGCCGAGGCGCCGGTGGCCACTGCTGCTTAAGGCGGCGCAAGCGATATAAAAAAACCGGAGCTCAGGCTCTAATGCTTGTCAGTTAGCGTTTTTCTGCGGGCGTTCGTGAAGTTTTCGGTCAATAAAGGTGAGATGCACCATGAGACTCACGCGCCTCGACCGAGCAAGGGACCGTAGGCGCGGTCCCTTGCAACCCCCGCCCTTGCCCAATCAGACGGTTGGCGGCCCCGAAGGGGCGAGGCCCAGGACGGGCCGAGTAATTCCCGCAGGACAGACGGTGTTAAGCGAGGGCGCGGGGGGAGGGGCCGCGCCTTCGGCCCCTCCAATTGCCGTTCATTGCGGTAGCAGAGAAATGCAGGGTATTTACGGCAATTCCTCCTGCACGGAGCAAACAGAGATTGGATAAAAAAATGCCAGTCAGGCTTAACTGACCGGCATTACGCGAATGAGCGGGCTTTACTGCTGCGCCTTCAGCCAGGCGATTTCTTCCGCCCAGATATCCGGGTTCACCGTTTCGAGGATCAGCGGAATATTGTCGAAGCGCGGATCGCGCATGATGTAGCTGAACACCGTTTTGCCGATGTTGCCTTCGCCCAGGCTGTGGTGGCGGTCGACGCGGCTGTTGAACTCGCTTTTGGCGTCGTTCAGGTGCATGCCGCGCAGGTAGTTGAAACCGACGATATCGCCCAGCTGCTTAAAGGTTTGTTCGCAGTTTTCTTCGGTACGCAGATCGTAACCGGCGGCAAAGGCGTGGCAGGTGTCGATGCAAACGCCAACGCGGCTTTTGTCTTCCACGCCGTCGATGATCGCCGCCAGGTGCTCGAATTTGAACCCCAGATTGCTGCCCTGGCCGGCGGTGTTTTCGATCACTGCCGTTACGCCCTCGGTTTTATCCAACACGATATTGATCGATTCGGCGATGCGCGCCAGGCATTTATCTTCCTCTATCTGCAGCAGATGGCTGCCCGGGTGGAAGTTGAGCAGCGTGAGCCCCAGCTGTTCACAGCGCTGCATTTCATCAAGGAAAGCGTCGCGCGATTTTTCCAGCGCTTCGGCCACCGGGTGGCCCAGGTTGATCAGGTAGCTGTCGTGCGGCAGGATCTGCCCCGGCCCGAAGCCGTACTGGGCGCAGGCGCTCTTGAATTTATCAATCACGTCGGCGGGCAGCGGCGCGGCCTTCCATTGACGCTGATTTTTGGTGAACAGGGCGAATGCGGTCGCCTCTAATTCGTGCGCGCGGATAACCGCCTGATCCACGCCGCCTGACGCGCTGACATGTGCACCGACAAACTTCATTTTCATTCTCCTGTGTTATCGGCGTCATTATGGCATTGATGGCGGGCAGATTGAATGGCGGAAAAAAATGGCCCGCCGGAGCGGGCCGCAGGGAGGATTAAAACAGGTGTTGCACCAGTTGGTTAATCGCGGCGCCGCCGACGATCAGCCAGACGAACAGCAGGGTGGCCAGCAGAATCGGTTTTACCCCAGCCTGACGCACCGCGCTGATGTGGGTGGTCAGCCCCAGCGCCGCCATCGCCATCGCCAGCATCCAGGTGTCGGCGGTAATCAGGTGCCGCACCAGCGTCGCCGGCAGCAGGTTGAACGAGTTCAGCCCGGCGACGCCAATGAACAGCACGGCGAACCACGGAATGGTGATGGCGGATTTGTCCGCCTTGCTCGCTGCACCGCCGCGGCTGATGTAGCCGGAAATCAGCAACAGGAAGGGCGCCAGCATCATCACGCGGATCATTTTGGCGATCACTGCGGCGTTCTCGGCGTCCGGCCCGATGGCGTGCCCGGCGGCCACTACCTGCGCCACCTCGTGAATGGTGGAACCGGCGTAAATACCAAAGCTTTCCTGGCTGAACGGCATCCACTGGAAATGCGCATTCAGCTGATACAGCCAGGGGTAGGCGAAGATCGCCAGCGTGCCGAACACCACCACGGTGGCCACTGCTACCGCCACTTTGCTGGAGTCCGCTTTCAGCACCGGTTCGGTCGCCATCACCGCCGCCGCGCCGCAGATGCTGCTGCCGGCGCCGATCAGCATTGCGGTCTGGCTGTCGATGCCGAACACTTTCTTGCCCAGCCAGCAAGCCAGCAGGAAGGTGGTGGTCAGCGTCAGCGCGTCGATAACGATGCCGGTGGCGCCGACGTCGGCGATTTGCTGAAAGGTCAGCCGGAAGCCGTAAAGGATGATCCCCAGGCGCAGCAGACGCTGCTTGGCTAACTGCACTCCGCTGTGGCAGCTGGGCTGCAGCCAGGGATAAAGCGTGTTGCCCACCAGAATGCCGAACAGGATCGCCAGCGTCAGCGCCCCCAGCCCCAATCCCGCCACCCGGGGAATATTGCCGGCCCAGATGGCTAACGCGGTCAGCGCGCCGGTCAGCAGCAGCCCCGGCACCAGCCTCGGCAGGCCAAACAGGGGGTATCGCCGTTCCGGGAAGGTGTGTGTGGTATCAGTCGCCATAGAGTCAGTCCTTCATCAAATTTCTTGCTGACAGACTACGTTTTCGCGGCATAAAAGAGAAATTGATTATATATTTATAACCTATCTGAATAAGTGGTATTAAGGGCGCATGAAAGGTGCTGGCTTAAACCGGCATCGGGGCTATGTTGAAAGGGCGCTGGATGAAGCTTCAGGTTCAGCGAGCAGGCGGAGCTATCCGCTAATTTCCCAAAGCGAGCAGGAGTCACTGATGGATACCGATGACCAAGGTAGAGAGCTGATAGATTTGGAGCTGGGGCGTGCGGTGAGGCTGCTGATTGAAGAGAACAAGGCGATCGGGCGCGATGCCATCGCCGCGGCGCTGAAGCTGAAACAGCGGGACGAGGCGGGCACCCCGCTGGAACCGGTGCTGGCTCAGGCGGCGCACCTGGTTGAATTAGGCAAGTAATCGGCGGCGTCGCATGCCGGATCCTGCAGATGTGGTAATCTTATAAGGCGCCGCCGGATGAATGGCGGCGCGAATTTTGCAATCATTTCAGTGGCTTTTCCAATGCGCCACCCTTTAACACCGAGACGGCTATGCATATCACCCTGCGTCAACTGGAAGTTTTCACCGAAGTGCTGAAAAGCGGTTCGACCACTCAGGCCTCGGTGGTGCTGGCGCTGTCGCAATCGGCGGTCAGCGCGGCGTTGGCGGATTTGGAGGGTCAACTGGGCGTCCAACTGTTCGACCGCGTCGGCAAGCGGCTGGTGATCAACGAACACGGCCGGTTGCTGTATCCCAAAGCTCTGTCGTTGCTCGAGCAGGCGGGGGAAATTGAGCAACTGTTCCGCCACGACGGCGGCGCGCTGCGCATCGCCGCCAGCAGCACCATCGGCAACTATATGCTGCCGGAGATGATCGCCCGCTACAGGCAGAGTTTTCCGGACACGCCGCTGGAGCTGAACGTCGGCAACAGCCAGGACGTGATCGTGGCGGTGGCGGATTTCCGCGTCGATCTGGGGCTGATCGAAGGGCCATGCCATATGCCGGAGCTGGTGACTCAGCCCTGGCAGGAAGATGAACTGGTGGTGTTCGCCGCGCCGGATAACCCGTTGGCGCAGCAGCCGCTGACGCTGGCGGCGTTGGCCAATGCGCCCTGGATCCTGCGCGAGCGCGGTTCGGGCACCCGCGAAGTGCTGGACCACTTGCTGCTGGCCCATCTGCCGCATTTCCAGCTGGTGATGGAGCTGGGCAACTCGGAGGCCATCAAGCACGCGGTGCGCCACGGCATTGGCATCAGCTGCCTGTCGCGGCGGGTGGTGGGCGAGCAGTTGGCCAGCGGCGCGCTGGTGGAGCTGAAGGTGCCGCTGCCGCCGCTGATGCGTACCCTGTATCTGATTCACCACCGGCAGAAACACATCTCCAACGCGCTGCAGCGTTTCCTCAGCTACTGCACGCTGTAATTCTTCACTACGCAAATCTCGCCTCCGCGCAGGAAAAATAAGCATAAAAACCTGCGCCTTGTCACATTAATGACAGTAAGTAAGGCTAACTGGCCCGCTGCTAATAATTGCCGCTGAGTTATGAAGCTATCTTATATCAGTGCAATGTTGCTAGTTCATCGGTGGGTATTTGTTACAATCCGCCCTCATTTTTGACGAGCAGATAGGGTAAGAATGGCTCAGCAGGATATAAAAACATCGGGGCAGCAAGCACCCGGATTGCGCCGCGAGCTGAAAGCCCGGCATTTAACCATGATCGCCATTGGCGGTTCCATCGGCACCGGCCTGTTTGTCGCCTCGGGCGCTACGGTTTCTCAGGCCGGCCCAGGCGGGGCATTGCTGTCCTACGCCCTGATCGGTTTGATGGTGTACTTCCTGATGACCAGCCTCGGCGAACTGGCGGCCTTTATGCCGGTGTCCGGTTCATTCTCCACCTACGGCGCCAAATACGTGGAAGAGGGCTTCGGCTTCGCGCTGGGCTGGAACTACTGGTACAACTGGGCGGTTACCATCGCCGTTGACCTGGTGGCTTCGCAGCTGGTGATGACCTATTGGTTCCCCGATACGCCGGGCTGGATCTGGAGCGCGCTGTTCCTCGGCCTGATGTTCCTGCTTAACTACATTTCGGTTAAAGGCTTCGGCGAAGCGGAATACTGGTTCTCGCTGATCAAGGTGACCACGGTCATTATCTTTATCGGCATCGGCGTGCTGATGATCTTCGGCATTCTGAAGGGCGGCGAGCATGCCGGCTGGCAGAACTGGACGGTAGGGGATGCGCCCTTCGCTGGCGGTTTCTCGGCGATGATAGGCGTGGCGATGATCGTCGGCTTCTCATTCCAGGGCACCGAGCTTATCGGCATCGCCGCCGGCGAGTCGGAAAACCCGGGCAAAAACATTCCGCGCGCGGTGCGTCAGGTGTTTTGGCGTATCTTGCTGTTCTATATCTTCGCCATCCTGATCATCAGCCTGATCATTCCTTATACCGATCCGAGCCTGTTGCGCAACGACGTTAAAGACATCAGCGTCAGCCCGTTCACCCTGGTGTTCCAGCATGCCGGCCTGCTGTCGGCGGCGGCGGTGATGAACGCGGTGATCCTGACCGCGGTGCTGTCCGCCGGCAACTCTGGCATGTACGCTTCAACCCGCATGCTGTTTACCCTGGCTTCGGAAGGCAAGGCGCCGCGCATCTTCGCCAAACTGTCGAAAGGCGGCGTGCCGCGCAATGCGCTCTATGCCACTACGCTGGTGGCGGGCCTGTGCTTCCTGAGCTCCATGTTCGGCAATCAGTCAGTCTACCTGTGGCTGTTGAACACCTCGGGCATGACCGGCTTTATCGCCTGGCTGGGTATCGCCATCAGCCATTACCGCTTCCGCCGCGGCTACATGCTGCAGGGGCGCGACTTGAACGATCTGCCGTATCGCTCCGGCTTCTTCCCGCTGGGGCCGATCTTCGCCTTCGTACTCTGCCTGATCATCACGCTGGGGCAAAACTACCAGGCGTTCCTGCAAGACAAAATCGACTGGTACGGCGTGACCGCGACCTATATCGGCATTCCGCTGTTCCTGATCATCTGGTTCGGCTACAAGCTGACGCGCGGCACACGTGTCGTGAAGTACAGCGAAATGGAATTCCCGAAGATGGACGTCAATAAATAATCCACGCGGCGCAACGCGGCGGGCTACCGCCGCGTTGCTTCTTTAATAATTATTGCCGCTTTTTGCCTCCGCCAGCGCCTGCTGCGCCGCCGCCATCAAATCGTCCACCGCTGCGTAATCCTGCGTCAGCGCCAGCACGCCGGCCTTAAGCTGCATCTTCACTTCGCCGAAAGCGCCAAAGGTATAGGGCGCCTCCAGCGCGGGCATAATGCGCGCCAGAAATTCCCCCTCTGCGCCGTATGGCAGATCGTGCACCAGGATCACAAACTGGCCGCCAAGGTAGCGGCAGACAAAGTCGTTGGGGCGGATCAGCATCCTGAGGCGCTCGCCGACGGTGCGCAGCACGTCATCGCCGATCTGCACGCCGTGGCTCTGATACAGCGCCGCCAGCGGGCCGAACTCGATAATAAACAGATGCGAAAGCGGGTGCAGCGTCGCCGATGGCTGGCAGATATCGCGCATCACCGCTTCGCCGCCGCTGCGGTTCAGAAAGCCGGTGAGCGGATCGCGATGCGCCGCCTGCTGTTTTTCCCAGGCGAGGGTGAGGTTCAGCGCCAATTGCCGGTGATAGACGGCAATCATGCCGTGCGCCAGTAACAGCCACAGCGGCGCGATGTCGGCCAGCAGGAACAGGTTTTGCACGCGCGACAGCGGCGCGGTCAGCAAATAGGGCAAGGTCAGCAGCATGACTTCCAGCAGAGCGAAACGCGGCGCGGCGGCGTGGCGGTGCATCAGCCAGCAGGCCAGGGCGGTAATCACCAGCCCGGCAAACAAAATCAGCACCAGGCGGCCCGACAGCATCGCCAGCAGCGCGCTGACGCCGACCAGCGCCACCCACAGCAGCATCGTCACCGGCATGGCGTTCGGCCAGGGCAGTGGGGGCCGGCGCGCCAGCATGCTGCGGCAGGCGGTCAGCAACAGCAGCGACAGCAACAGCGCCGCGCCGACAAGCATGTGGCTTAGCCAGGCGTAGCCCACCAGCAGCGCGGCCGGGCCGGCGGCGTTCAGCCAGGGCGTATGGGGGGAGGGCGCCAGAGAGCGTCGCATCTGGCGTTTAAACGGGTCGCTATCGGCGTGCCGCGGGCTGTGCAGCAGCCAATTCAGCAGCGCCGGCCTTTTGGGCGTTAACGCGGGGGGTGCACTTCTCATTACTGCCTCGTCAATAAGGCCCCTGTACTCTGGGGCCTGAAAATCAGTCCGCACGCGGAGAACGCCTCGCGGAACGCTTCGGTTTTGGATTCTATGTGGTTTTTCCGGCGTTTGTTACAACCAGGCCGTATCGGGGGGCACTTTCGGAATTATTAACCCTGCGAAACTACATTATTGCGGCCAAGGCGCGCTCTGAATAATAGGTATAAAAAATAATGCGTTACATATTGATATGCTCGCTTACAGCACCCGAGATGATTGATAAGTATTATCGTTTGCTTTATTGTTAGCGGCTGCTTAACGGTTAATGCAGCACACTTTCCAGGTAGAAGCGGCCTTTCGCCTGCCGCTATCGTTATCGTCGTAACAGGTATCCGAAATAATGAGCGTATCCACCGATCCCGTCACCGGCGCCAAGGGGCAACCCGACGCCAACGTCATGGGGCGTTATCAGCATATTTTGCGCCACCGCTTACTGATTATGGGCGTGTTGGCACTGGCGATCCTTGGCTCGCTGCTGCTGGATTTCACCATGGGCCCATCCGGGCTTTCGCTGTCCTCCCTGTGGCAAACGTTGATTGATCCCGCGGCGGCGGACGCCGGCACGCGAGTGATCGTCTGGGATATTCGCTTGCCTTACGCGCTGATGGCGGTGGTGGTAGGCTTTGCGCTTGGCCTGGCCGGCGCCGAAATGCAGACTATCCTCAACAACCCGCTGGCCAGCCCTTTTACCCTGGGCGTATCCTCCGCCGCGGCTTTTGGCGCTGCGCTGGCCATCGTGCTGGGCATCGGCATTCCGGGCATTCCGGACCAATGGTTCATCTCGGCCAACGCCTTTATTTTCGCTTTGTTCGCCGCGCTGATGCTGGACGGCATCACGCGTTGGACGCGGGTGGCCTCCTCCGGGGTGGTGCTGTTCGGCATCGCGCTGGTGTTTACCTTCAACGCGCTGGTGTCGATGATGCAGTTCATCGCCAGCGAAGACACGCTGCAGGGGCTGGTGTTCTGGACCATGGGCAGCCTGGCGCGCGCATCCTGGGATAAACTGGGCATTCTGCTCGGCGTCTTCGCGGTGCTGCTGCCGTTGTCGATGATGAGCTCGTGGAAGCTGACCGCGCTGCGCCTGGGGGAAGACCGGGCGGTGAGTTTCGGCATCGACGTGCGCCGCCTGCGCCTGACCACCTTGCTGCGCATCAGCATTCTCTCCGCGCTGGCGGTGGCCTTTGTCGGCCCCATCGGTTTTATCGGCCTGGTGGCGCCGCATATCGCCCGCATGATTTTTGGTGAAGATCACCGCTTCTATCTGCCGGCCAGCGCCCTGATTGGCGCACTGGTATTGTCGATGGCCTCTGTGGCGTCGAAAAATCTGGTTCCGGGCGTCATCATTCCGGTCGGCATCGTTACCTCGCTGGTGGGCGTGCCGTTCTTCCTGAGCATTATTCTGCGCCACCGGGGGAATGTATGAGCCAGGGTCTGCGTATCGAGCATTTCTCGGCCGGCTACCCTAAGCGCCAGGTTATCCGCGATCTTTCGGTGCCGATGCTGCCGCGCGGCCAGATCACCGTGCTGCTGGGCCCTAACGGCAGCGGCAAATCCACGCTGCTGCGTTCGCTGGCCGGGCTGAATCCGGCGCAGGGCAAGCTGTGGCTGGACGAGGGCGATCTGATGCAGATGCCGTTCGCCCGCCGGGCGGAGAAGGTGGTGTACCTGCCGCAATCGCTGCCCGCCGGGGTGCACCTGCACGTGCTGGAGTCGATCATCGTGGCGCAGCGCGCTTCGGGCGGCCGCAGCAACGCCGGCAGCGAAGCGGAAGTGATGGCTTTGCTGGAGCAACTGGGCATCGCCCATCTGGCCCTGAGCTATCTCGATCAGCTGTCCGGCGGCCAGAAACAGCTGGTGGGTTTGGCGCAGTCGCTGATCCGCCAGCCTTCGCTGCTGCTGCTCGACGAACCCTTGAGCGCGCTGGATCTCAATTACCAGTTCCACGTGATGGATCTGGTACGGCGCGAAACCCGCAGGCGCAATATCGTGACGGTGGTGGTGGTGCATGACATCAACATCGCGCTGCGCCATGGCGACCACGTGCTGATGCTGCAGGATGGCGATGTGATTGCCGACGGCGCGCCGGAACAGGTGATTACGCCGCACAGCCTAGCGCGGGTCTACGGCGTGCGCGGCCGTATCGAGCGCTGCTCGCAGGGCACGCCGCAGGTGCTGATCGACGGTTTGGTTAACCAGCCGGTGATTTGACCGGTTGAACAGGGCGCGGAGCCAGTTGTGGCTCGCGCGCCTTGGCATTAGGTTTACCTATGGCGATCAGCGCCAGAGATACAGGTACAGGATTAATACCCAGCCGGCGATGCCCGCCAAAATATAGAAGATCACGTGAAAGTAGAAGCTGATGGGTTGTTCTGATTTATACGCATACACCCTGACCGCCGAGCCTTTCACCAGGGTATCGACAGCGCCCCTGCGGTAACCCTTCACCCCTTCGCGCATTATCATCAGGCTGGTGAGGGGAATAACAATAATCAGAAATATATCGCCAAAACCCATTGAGCCTTCTCCGCCATTAAAAGAAAAATCCTTCACGCCGGCATGATAAAAGAAAAGGGCGCGCAATGCGCGCCCAGCTTGGCATCAGAAGTTGTAGCTCATGCCGACGGTGTAACGACGGCCGTCCAGCGTGGTGTTGTAATGATCGTAATCCACGATCTTGTCGAGAATGTTGTAAACCCCGCCGGTCAGCTGCAGGTTTTTCGCCGCCTGATAGCTCAGACCGGCGTCGACAAAGGTGTAAGACGGCGTGCTTTTGGACATCGACGATCGGCTCAGGTAGTCCGAGGTTTTGCTGCGGAAGTTGACGCGCGACCACAGGCTCAGATCGTGGGTGGCCTGCCAGTTCAGTACGGTATTTACCATATGTTTCGGCATCTGATTCAGCGGTTTGCCCTGGAAGTCACCGCTTTTCTGCTCTGACGAGGTGAAGGTGTAGTTGGTGTCCCACTTCCAGTCTTTGGCTATCTGCCAGCCGAAGGTGGCTTCTACGCCGCGCATATTGGCCTTGTCGACGTTGATGCGATCGCTGATGAAATAGTAAGGCGTGTTGCCTATCATGCATTGCGCATCGCCATCGCCGCTATCGCAACGGCGTACTTCGGTGATTTTGTCTTTAAAGTCGGTATTGAATAAGGTCACGCCGGCGTTCAGGTTTTTCTGGTTGTCCCACATCACGGCGATCTCTTCGCTCAGGCTCTTTTCTGGCTGCAGATCCGGGTTACCGATAATGATCGACTTGCGTCCGCCACCGGTAATTTGCCCCCAACTGGCGGAGGATTGGCGCAGGTCCGGCGAACGGTAGCCGGCGGAGACGCCGCCTTTTAGCGTCCACTGTTCGGTCAGGTGCCAAACGCCGTACATGCGCGGCGTCCAGTGATTGCCGTAGTTTTGATCCTTATCCATACGGATGCCGGTGGTCAGGCTGAAGTCGTTGGTCAGCGCCCATTCGTCTTCGGCGAACAATGCCCAACTCCAGCGCGTCAATTTGTTCAAACCGTCGGCGGCTTCCAACTGATTGCCCGCATCGCTCAGTTTCTCGTAACGGTACTGTCCGCCGACGTTCAGCATGTGGGAACCCAGCTCGAACTGATTCTGGGTATTGAAGATGGTGTTGTACATCTTCATGTTACGGCCCGGATTGTTGGTTTCTTCACGCTGAATGTAGCTGGTGGAGTTGCCGAAATCGTAGTAGCCGTTGTGGGTCAGGGCATAGTTGGTGCGGGTGTAAAGGCTGTCGCTGTTGCTGTTGGGCGTACACTTCTTATTGCGGCAGTTTTCGGTTGCCATGGATTTGCCCGGGGTGCTGTTGCGATCCTGCAGCGAGCGGCCGACTTCGAAGTCGAATTCGTTTTTCTCGTCCGGGGTCAGCGTGAACACCGCGGTGCCGCTGCGCATACGCTGCTCATTGAAACCGTTAAGAATTTTGTCTTCGGCGCGGCGCGACAGCAGGCCATTGACCCGCAGGCCGAGCAGGCCGTCAATCAGCGGGCCGGAGGCGTAGGCATTGGTCTGGAACAGATCGCCGGAGTCGCGGTTTTCCTGCAGGGTGGCGTCGCCGTGCAGTGAACCTTTCCACTCGCTCTTGGAGGTTTTGCGGGTGATGACGTTGATTACGCCGCCCATGGCGTCGGAGCCATACAGCGATGACATCGGCCCGCGCACCACTTCGATGCGTTCAATGGCTTCCATCGGCGGCAGCCAGCCTTGCTCGATGCCTGAGTTGTCGCTGTTCGGGCGGGTGCCGCGGGTGTCTACCCGCTTGCCGTCCACCAGGATCAGCGTGTATTTGGACGACATGCCGCGAATGCTGATGTCGCTGCTGCTGGCGCCGCCGGTGACCACCACCCCCGGCACGTCTTTCAGTGCGTCGGTGATGTCGCGGTAGGCTTTGTCTTCAATCTGCTGGCGCGGGATCACCGAGATAGAGGCGGCGGAATCCTGGATTTTTTGCTGGAAACCGGAGGCGGTGACGACCATGGTGTCCTGGGCGTCGTTCTGCGGTGCGGCCAGCGCGCCGGTGCTGCTGAATGAGGCGATAATCAATGCGGCGAGTCTGTTATAGCGTGGCTTTTCCATGAGGTAAACCTTTCCTGGTTTAGTGTTGTTTATTAACGTGTTGAAAAATAGGTAAAATAATCCCATGACTGCTGAGGAATGCATCGTTCCGCCAGCGTTGCGTCAGGGTATTGTAAGGATTTCAAAAAAAATGTAAACGCAAATGATAATCCGTATCATTTGTATATTTATTAGCTTAAGGCGAAAAGTTAACCAGATGAATTAAAGGTAAAGCGGCGCAGCAGGCCTGCGCCGGGAGGGTCAGCGTTTTTGGATATAGGTGATCGCCAGCGCCAGGGCCAGCACCAGGCCTTTAATAATGTCCATTGCGTAGTAGGGCACGGAGAGCATCACCAGGCCGTTTTGCAGCACGCCGAGGATCACCGCCCCAACCAGGGTGCCGAGCGCGTTGGGTTTGCCGGAGCCGGCCAACGAGAAGCCGATATAGGCGGCAGCGACGGCATCCATCAGGTAGCCGCCGCCGGCATTGACCTGCGAAGAGCCAATACGTGACGCCAACAATATGCCGCCGAGCGCGGCCAGCAGTGAAGAAATAGCATAAGCTGCAACCCTGTAACGTGCCGTGCGGATGCCCGAAAGGCGGGCCGCCTCCGGGTTGCCGCCGATGGCGTACATGCGGCGGCCGTGCTTGGTCAGCGACAAAAACAGCTGCACCACCAGGGTGACCACCAACATGATCAGCACAATCACCGGCACCTGGCCGAGGGCGGAAAACGCCTCCGGGATCAAACCTTCCGCCATATCGCCGTTCGGCATCACCATGTTTTGGGTAATCGAGCCGCCGTAGCTATAGGTCATCGCCACGCCCTGGATCACGAACAGGCTGGCGAGGGTGGCCAGCATATCGGGGATTTTCAGCACCACGATCAGAAAGGCGTTGAACAGGCCGACCAGCGTGCAGAGCAGCAGCGTCAGCAGGATAGCGCCGGTGGTGCCGAAGCCGTACCAGGCGAACAGCGAAATCACCAGCGCATTGGCCAACGAGGCGGTGGAACCGACGGACAGATCAAAACCGCCGACCGACAGCGAAATGGAAACGCCGATGGCGATCACCGTGACGATGGCGATGGAGCGCAGGATATTGACGATGTTATTGGGATCGAGGAAGTTATCCGACGCCAGGCCGAACAGCGCGATCAGCGCCACTACCGTAAGCAGCATCCCCCATTTGTAGAGAAACTCGAACAGCTGGTGGCGCCAGGGATGGGCGTTCTTCAGGGATAATTCGTTACTCACGCTGGGGTTCCTCCGGTGGAATACAGTAATAGCGTTTCTTCATCGACGTCGGCGGCGTTCAGCTCCGCCACTACGCGGCCGTCCCACAGCACGCAGATGCGATCGCACAGGCCGACCAGTTCGGAGAACTCGCCGGAGGCGTAGATGATGCCTTTACCGGCGCGCGCCAGGCCGTCGATCAGGGTGAACAGCTCTTGTTTGGCCTTGATGTCCACGCCCTTGGTCGGTTCGTCGAAGATCAGCACCTGCGCGTCGCCGCGCAGCCATTTGCCGATCGCCACCTTTTGCTGATTGCCGCCGGAGAGCCGCGCCAACCGCTGTTGCGGGCCGGCGGCGCGAATGTTCAGGCGCTGCATGATATCCCGCGCCCAGCTCAGCTCCCGGCTGCGGCTGAACAGGCTCCAGCGGGAGAAGCTGTCGTCGGCGCTGACGCTCAGGTTCATTGGGATCGCTTCGTCGATAAATATGCCTTCCTTGCGGCGTTCTTCCGGCACCAGCGCCAGCCCTTGTTCGACCGAGAGATGCGGCGCGCGCGGCGCCCAGGGTTGGCCGCGCAGCTCACCGCGTTCGACTCGCGCCGGTGAGGCGCCGAACAGGGCTTTGCACAGTTCGGTTTTGCCCGCGCCGGCCAGCCCGGCGATACCGAGGATTTCCCCCTGATGCAGCCGCAGCGACACGTCGCGCAGCTTGTGCCTGTCGTGCAACCCCTGCACCTGCAGCAGCGGACGATCGCCATGCGGCGGCCGCGGCGGCGGGAAGATATCGTCCAGCCGGTGGCCGAGCATTTTCTCGACCACCTGCTCGCCGCTCAGATCGCGCATGCCGTCCTCGCTGACGTGGCGCCCGTCGCGCAGCACCGTCATGCGGTCGCAAATCTCGCTCAATTCGTGAATGCGATGGGAAATAAACACGATGCCGATGCCTTCGGCGCGCAGGCGGCGGACTACCTGAAACAGGCGCTCGCTTTCGGTACGATCCAGCGGCGCGGTGGGTTCGTCCAGCACCAGAAAACGGCAGCGGTGCGACAGCGCACGCGCCAGCAGCACCTGCTGCTTTTCCGCCAGCGTACAATCCGCCATACGCCGGCGCAGGTTGAGCGGCGAATCCAGCAGCAGCAGCAGCTGGGCGGCGTGGCGACGCAACGCCGCCCAGTTCAGCAGGTGGCCCGGTTCATTGAGCCAGTCCAGCATGATGTTTTCCGCGACCGACAGCTGAGGGATCAGGGCTACGTCGACTTCCTGCTGCACCAGATGGATGCCGTGCCGGCGCGCCTGCAGCGGGCTGCGGATGTCCACCGCCGCGCCATCGATGCGGATTTCCCCCTGGTAATGCGGGTGCGTGCCGGAAAGGATCGCCATCAACGTGGACTTGCCGGCGCCGTTGGCGCCGACCAGCGCATGGGTGGAGCCGCCCTGCAGCGTGAAATCGACGTTCTGCAGCGCGTGGAAACCGGCGAAAGCGATCGAGATATTGCGCATCTCGAGGCGCGAGGGCGTGGCGATTGACATAGCGTAATTAAGCCGTTTAGGTGTTTAGATGGCTAAAGGTGATCTTTTGTAACACAGATTGCGGCTTTAGCAAGCCACTAAATGGCATAAGCAAGATGAAAAAGCGTTGTTGGCCCAAAGCGAGGGTGGATTACAGCCCCAAACGGTCGCGCAGCGCGTAATAGGCGGCGCCGAGCGCGGTGAAGGGCACGCGCAGTTGGCGGCCGCCGAAGAACGGCAGGTGCGGCAACCTGGCGAAGGCATCGAAGCGTTCGGCGTCGCCGCGCAGCAGTTCGGCGATCAGCCGGCCGGCCAGATGGGTAAAGGTAACGCCGTGGCCGCTGTCGCCCTGCAGGTAATAGACGTTGTTTTCCAGCCGTCCGCCGTGGCCGCGTATCGCCTCGGCTTCGCCCAGCGCCAGGTTGAGCGGGTGCAGGTGGCCGCCATGGTGATCCAACAGCCCGCCGATGTAACGCTCGCTGGCGATTTCGCGCCGGATGCCTGGCCGGTCGAGCAGCTCAAGGCGATCGTTGCCGTAGCGCCGCCAGTTGGCCTGCTGGCGTTCCAGATGGCGGCACTGTTTGGCGTTGAGCGCGGCGAAGAGGCCGCCGGGGCGGTAATCACAGGCGATGGCGTAGCGATCGATGCGCTGGCGGATAATTTGCGCGCCTTCGAACATCATGCCGCCGAGCATGGCGGCGGTGGCGGCGCCGTAGCGCGCTTCGATCACGTCGACGTCGCGACTGTAGGAGTTCACCACCTGGCCGCCGTTGCGCCCGCTGGCGCCCCAGCCGATGCGCGCCGCCTCCAGCAACACGACGTCGTAACCGGCCTCCGCCAGGTGCAACGCCGACGACAGGCCGCTAAAGCCGCCGCCGACGATGCAGACGTCGCAATGAATGTCTTCGCTCAGCGCCGGGTAGGGCGCATGCGGATTGGCGGTAGCGGCGTAGTAGCTGGCAACGTGTTCCGTCATGCGTCCTCCGCCCGGCTGGGTCAGAAGGTGGTGGGGGTATGCGCGCTGACGATGCGGCAGACGCGCGCCGAGGTATTGCTGAAGCTGTGCGGAATGCCGGTGTTGATGGCGTAACTCTGGCCGGCGGACAGGCAGTAGCTCTGGCCGTTGATGGTCAGCACGATTTCGCCCTCCAGCAGGGTGCCGATCTCTTCGCCCTGGTGCTTGATCTTCTCGCCGGTGGTGGTGCCGGGCTGGTAGGTTTCCAGCATCATCGCCAGGTTGCGCGCCGGGTTGCCGTTGTGCACCAGCTTCATCGAAACGCCCTGGCTGCCGATCTCGATCAGATCTTCGGCGTTTATCACCACCTTCGGTTCATCGGCGGCTTCCGGTTCGGCAAAGAATTCCGACAGCGACAGCCCATACACCTTCAGCAGCTTTTGCAGCGTGCTGATGGCCGGGCTGACTTTGTCCTGTTCGATGGTGCTGATTGCGCTGTGGGTTAACCCGGACAGTTCGGCGACCCGGCGCTGCGACAAACCCAATTGCAGACGGATCTGTGACAGGCGCTTACCCGGCGCCAAGCTGACTTCGCTCATAGCGGTACTTCCTTCTGGTAGGAACGGCAGGCAGAAATGAAAATCGGTATCGGGCGCCTGCCTGAGTGATATCGATGCAGCATGATATCGGTAGTTGGGTTGGGTTTGGAAAATATATTGCCCATGTTCACCCTCGGTACGGCGGACGAAATTCTGCACGCGAAAACGGCACCAAGGCCTTTTCGGTCAATATTTTATCAATTTAGCAGCCGGTGGCGAATAATCAAACAGGATTGTAACATTTGCAAACCAATTCTGTTAAGGCTATGTTTCATATTATGGATGTTATTTTGAGCGCCAGCGTCGGCGCAGTCTACAGAGAAATCAGACCATGTGTTGAACCGATCGGCAAGCGGGCGCGCAGGCGCTCTCAAAGCATAATGGCGGGTGATGTATGCAAACCAATATCGCAGCAGTTGAAAATTTCGCACAGCATAATGAAGAGAGGCGAAGTAGCGCGTTCCAACGTGAGGTTGCTCACTATTTGGAACGCCATCCCGCCACGCAGTATATCGATATCCTTCTCACCGATCTGAATGGTTCCTTCCGCGGCAAACGCATTCCCGTCTCAGGGCTGAAAAAACTGGAAAAAGGCTGTTACTTCCCCGCCTCGGTATTCGCTATGGATATTCTCGGCAACGTGGTGGAAGAGGCCGGCCTGGGCCAGGAGCTGGGCGAACCGGATCGCGTGTGCATGCCGGTGCCCGGCTCGCTGACGCCCTCGGCGGCGGATCCGGACAATATCGGTCAGGTGTTGCTGACCATGCTGGATGAAGATGGTACTCCCTTTGACGTTGAACCCCGCAATGTGCTGAATCGAGTTTGGCAGGCGTTGCGCCAGCGCGGCTTGTTCCCGGTGGTAGCGGTAGAGTTGGAGTTCTATCTCATCGATCGACAGCGAGACTCTGAGGGTTATCTGCAGCCGCCCTGTGCGCCCGGCACCCAGGAGCGCAATATGCAGAGCCAGGTCTATTCGCTGGATAACCTGAACCACTTCGCCGAGGTATTGAACGACATTGACAGCCTGGCGCAGATGCAGGGGCTGCCGGCCGACGGCGCGGTGGCCGAGGCGTCGCCGGGGCAGTTTGAGGTCAATCTCAAGCATACCGACAACGTGCTGCAGGCCTGCGACCACGCGCTGGCGCTGAAGCGGCTGGTGCGCCTGGTGGCGGAAAACCATCACCTGCACGCCACCTTTATGGCCAAACCCTACGAAGAATACGCCGGCAGCGGCATGCATGTGCATGTCAGCATGCTGGACGGCGAGGGGAAAAACCGGTTCGTCGATGCCGAAGGGGAGGATTCAGCGCTGCTGCACCGCGCGCTGGCCGGAATGATCACCCTGATGCCGGCTTCGATGGCGCTGTTGGCGCCGAACGTTAACGCTTTCCGCCGTTTCCAACCGGGCATGTATGTGCCGACGCAGGCTTCCTGGGGGCATAACAACCGCACCGTGGCGCTGCGCATTCCGATCGGCGAGCCGGAAAACCACCGGGTGGAATACCGTGTCGCCGGCGCCGACGCCAACCCCTATCTGGTGGTGGCCGCCATTCTGGCGGGGATCCTGTACGGGCTGGACAATGAGCTGCCGTTGCCTGAGCCGGTCACCGGCAACGGGTTGGAACAGGAAGGATTGCCGTTCCCGATCCGCCAGAGCGACGCGCTGTATGAGTTTGAACACCAGCGCGAGCTGACGCAGTATCTCGGCGAGCGTTTCGCCCAGGTTTACCACGCCTGCAAGATGGATGAGCTGATGCAGTTCGAGCGGCTGGTGACGGAAACCGAAATCGACTGGATGTTGAAAAACGCCTGAATGGGCGTAAAGTAAGTGACATTGTTCTGGCGGCGAGCGGGTTAGTAGCGGATTAATTCGCCTGGTGGGCGCGTTTTCCGTACGATCGCCGAAAGAAATTTGTGTAAGAAGGTTTCTGGATCTTGTCATCCGGAGGCATTCTGGTGCAAAATACCCCCAATGCAGATAGCCGACGTTTTAAAGCGTCGGTTATTTTTTTTGCATTTGCGTTTTACAAACTGAGCGTTTCATACACCAAGCGAGGCCGGACACCGATCCGGATAGATAAATAGTTTCGTGCACGATCAAACAAAACTTTATGGTCGTGACTCATGAGGATAAGAAAGATGGGGCAATTTTTCACTTTAGCACCGGTGCCCGCCGGTTTCCGCTGCGGCCGCAGCGATTATGGAGCAGTCGAGGCTTCCTTGACCCGTTATCCAGCTTCCAATCCCCTTCTTTTAGAATTAAGTCGCTCGTTGCGAAGTTTCCCCGCAACCTTAAGTCTTGGCGTGTCCACCATCCGCAAGGCAGAAGGTAAGGGGGGGCTGAACAATGTCCGATAACATCATCAGCGCCGCTCCGGCTCAACGCACCCAACTGCGTAAAACTCTGACTTTGGTTCCGGTAGTGATGATGGGCCTGGCTTACCTGCAGCCAATGACCATCTTCGATACCTTCGGCATCGTATCCGGCCTGACCGACGGTCACGTCGCGACCGCGTACGCCTTCGCTCTGCTGGCGATCCTGTTTACCGCCCTGAGCTACGGCAAACTGGTGAAGAAATTCCCTTCAGCCGGTTCCGCCTACACCTACGCCCAGAAAGCCATCAGCCCGCACGTCGGCTTTATGGTGGGCTGGTCATCGCTGCTGGACTACCTGTTCATGCCGATGATCAACATCCTGTTGGCCAAAATTTACCTGGAAGCCATCTTCCCAGGGGTGCCGTCGTGGATCTTCGTGGCCGTGCTGGTCGGTTTGATGACCCTCTTCAACCTGCGCGGCATCAAGCTGGTGGCGAACCTGAACTCGATCATCGTGGTGGTGCAGGTGGCTATCATGATCGTGTTCCTCGGCCTGGTGATTAACGGCGTTTATCACGGCGAAGGCGCCGGCACGCTGGTCAGCAGCCGTCCGTTCTGGTCTGAAAACGCCCACGTGGTGCCGATGATTACCGGTGCGACCATCCTGTGCTTCTCGTTCCTCGGTTTCGACGGCATCAGCTCGTTGTCTGAAGAAACCAAAGACGCGGAGAAGGTCATCCCGAAAGCCATCTTCCTGACGGCATTGATCGGCGGCGTGATCTTCATCGTGGTGTCTTACTTTGTGCAGCTGTACTTCCCGGACATCTCGCGCTTCAAGGATCCTGATGCGTCGCAGCCTGAAATCATGCTGTACGTGGCGGGCAAGTTCTTCCAGTCGGTGATCCTGGTGTTCTCCTGCGTGACCGTATTGGCTTCCGGCATGGCGGCGCACGCCGGCGTTTCGCGCCTGATGTACGTGATGGGCCGCGACGGCGTATTCCCAACCCGTTTCTTCGGCTATGTGCATCCGAAATGGCGCACCCCGGCGTTGAACGTGTTGCTGGTAGGCGCTATCGCGCTGTCGGCGGTGTCGTTTGACCTGGTAACCGCAACCGCCCTGATCAACTTCGGCGCGCTGGTGGCCTTTACCTTCGTCAACCTGTCGGTGATTTCGCAGTTCTATATCCGCGACAAGCTGAACCGCACGCTGAAGGATACCTTCAACTACCTGATCCTGCCGGTGATGGGCGCGCTGACCGTAGGCGCACTGTGGATCAACCTGGAAGCCAGCTCGATGACGCTGGGCCTGGTGTGGGCGGCGATTGGCCTGATCTACCTGGCGGTGGTGACCCGCAGCTTCCGCTTGCCGGTGCCGCAGGCGAGTGAAGACGCGGCATAACGCGAAGAACCCTTTACGCGATAAAGAAAAAGGCCGCTTATGCGGCCTTTTTTATGTGCTAACCCGCCAGCTCGCGGCCGTATTCAAACAGCGCTTTCAGCAGCGCGGTCTTCTCTTTGTCGTCTTCGTGCAGGTTATACAAGGCTTCTAACTGCAGCAGGTAATTTTGCACCCGCTCAGCGCTCAGCGCTTCCTGGCGGTGCTGCAGCCAGCGGCGCTGCTCGGCGTCGTCCAGCGTATTAGGGTAGTTGCGCGCACGGAATCGGAACAGCAGCTCTTTCATGCGATCGTCGTTGAACGCCAGATCCAGCGCCGGCAGGTTCTGCGGCTTGGTCTGCTGGATGATTTTCATCGCCGCCTTGTCGGCATCGCTGAAGAACCCGGCGTACAGCCGGGCGTCAACGTCATCGGAACCTTTAAACGGCTCGGCTTCGGCAAACAGCGCCACCACCTTTTCCCGCACTTCCGGATGCTGGCGCAGCAGCTGCAGGTTTTGCAGGCAGGCCTGGCGATCGATGCCCAGCCGCTCGGCATTTTCCGGCAGCAGGGTTTTCGCCGGCGCCAGCACCGGGCACTTGTTAATGTGCACCAGCTTGATCGGCACCGGCGCCTGGCCGGCGGCCAACTCATCGCGGCGGGTATACAGCCGCTCGCGCAGCTGTTCTGCGCTCAACTGCAGCAGCGGCGTCATGTCGCCGGCCAGATCGCACATGATGACCGCGTTTTTGTTGTCCGGGTGCCAGGCCAGCGGCGAAACCCAGCTGGTATTGCCGCGCGCCGCGCCGAACATGCCGGAAACATGCACCAGCGGGGTCATTTCGGCGATGTCGATCAGCGCATTCAGCTTGTGCTTGTTGCGGTGCTGCAGCAGAAAATCAAACAGCCGCGGCTGCGCCTGCTTGACCAGCTTGGCCATGGCGATAGTGGCGTAAACGTCCGACATGGCGTCATGCGCCTGGGTATGCTCGACGCCGTTGGCGCGGGTCAGGTGTTCCAGGCGGAAGCTGGGGAAGCCTTCTTCGTTCTCCGGCCAGACGATGCCGTCCGGGCGCAGTGCGTAGCAGGCGCGCATGACGTCCAGCAGATCCCAGCGCGAGTTGCCGTTCTGCCAGCTGTAGGCGTAGGGATCGTAGAAACTGCGGTAGAAAATATTACGGCTGACTTCGTCATCGAAGCGGATATTGTTGTAGCCCAGAATGCAGGTGCCCGGCGCGCTGAAGGCCTGATGGATTTGGCGCGCGAACTCCGCTTCGTTCACGCCTTTGGCCCGCGCCAGCTGCGGCGTGATGCCGGTGATCATCACCGCCTCGGGTTCCGGCAGGTAATCGTCTGCCGGGGAGCAGTAGATCACCAGCGGTTCTTCGATGATGTTGAAATCCATATCGGTGCGCACGCCGGCAAACTGCGCCGGGCGATCCAGCGAGGGGCTTTTGCCGAAGGTCTCGTAGTCGTGAATGTAAAATGTGGCCGGTGCCTTGCTGCTCAAAATCGCATCTCTTCAGTGGCGGGGAAATATGGCCTCTATTGTAACGGCGAGAGGCGCGATGCCAAGCGGTGGTTAGCGAAATGCGCGTTATTACGCACCGCGATAGTAGTTCAGGCGCTGAAAAAAGTAAGAGCGCAGGTGTTCGGGAACCTGTTGTTCCACATTGGTCTCGGTCGTGACGATGCCGTAGCGTTCGTTATAGATGACGCTGATGGCCAGCAAGTCGGTTTCGATTTTCTCGCGTACTGCCTGGGGCAAGCTGTCCAGCTTTCGAACCATATTTATCTCCCTGTAAATATCGGGGCATCATAGGATCGTTAGCGGCGCTTGTCCCTACCCATTACAGGGGGGATCGGGGCCCCAGCGTCTGAACGCTGTGCAGCATGTGGCCGCCGTGATGGCGTTGGCCGTGCAGGGCGGCAAGATCGCTGTCCTGGTAGCCTAAATCGGAGCGCCCAAGATCCCCGCCTAACGAGAAGAGGCTGGTGATGACCGTCAGCCAAAAGAGGCCGCACAGCAGCAATATGCCCAACCAGACTTTTTGGTTATAGGTCATGTGATCCTCGCAGAAAAGAGAAAAGTAATGATGACAGCTAAATTAAATCAGAGGCAACATCAATACTATTTAAACGGCGCCGATTAAGCCCCGGCGCTTTAAGACACATTTGTTACCAAGTTTGTATTTTGCGTTCCGCGAGTTTTCTTAAGATAATATTAAGAAAAGATAACTTTGGGCTAAATGGTTTTATTTAATATTTGTTTAATTATCCGCGCATACAATCAGCTTCATTCAATGCCAATGTGGGTGATTATTATGAAAACGCTGCTGTTAACTGGCGCTACCGGTTTTCTCGGTGGTGCGGTTCTCGAAAAGTTACTGAAAGAAAATCAGGATATTAACTGCCTGCTGCTGGTGCGTGCAGAAGATGAGCAGCAGGGGTTGGCCCGTATTCGGACGAATATGGAAAAATTCAATATCGATGCAGCTTTATTATCCAAAATAACGATAGAAAATATATTGTTGGGTGATTTGTCAGAGCCGGCGGATTTTTTGTCTGACGAACGCATTAATAAAGTAACGCACGTTATTAACTGCGCCGCAGTCGCCTCATTTGGCAATAACCCGTTAATTTGGAAAGTAAACGTGGAAGGTACTCTGGCCTTTGCTGAAAGAATGGCGCAGGTAAAAGGGTTAAAACGTTTTCTGCATGTCGGCACCGCGATGTCCTGCGCCCCCGAGCCGGGTTCTTTAGTGGCGGAAAGCGGCGAGTTTGAAGAAAGCGCCGAACACCTGGTGGAATACACGCGTTCCAAATCCACCATTGAGCAGCTGATGCGCCAACGCTGCCCGCAGCTGCCGCTGGTCATCGCCCGGCCATCGATCGTGGTCGGCCACACCCGCCTGGGCTGCCAACCCTCCAGCAGCATTTTCTGGGTGTTCGGCATGGCGCTGATGCTGCGCAAGTTTATGTGTTCGCTGCAGGATAACATCGACGTGATCCCGGCGGACTACTGCGCCGACGCGCTGGTGATGCTGATGAACAGCGAGCTGCTGGAAAACGATGTTTACCATATCTCCGCCGGGGAAGGGAGCAGCGTAAGCTTTGCCGATATCGATCGCGCCATGGCCATCGCGCTGGAAAAACCGCCGGTTGGCGATGCCTATGCGCAGGTTAACTACGATGCGCTGGTGAAAATGCGCCGGCAGCTGAAAGATATCTTCGGGCCATGCAACGAACGCCTGATGCTGAAAGCGATGCGCCTGTATGGCTCGTTCGCCATGCTGAACGTGCGTTTCAGCAATGAGAAAATCCTCAAGCTGGGCATGCCGAAGCCGCCGCGTTTCACCGACTATATCCACAGCTGCGTGCAGTCAACCCGCGGTCTGACGATTCAGCAACAGATGGTGGTGGACTTCAAATAAATAAGGATGCGGGCGCCCGGCCCGCCGCCGTTTTACCAGGATGAGGAAGACCAGAATACGCGCCCCAGCACCACCAGCTGCTCTTTGCGCTGCTGGTAGCTGAGGTGTTCGTCCTGATACTCCTCGCGATTCAGTGAGCGGATGATCACGCCGCCGTCGGGCTGTTCAATCAGAATCTTCACCCGCAGCAGGTTGCCGTGGCGTATCGCGTAGGTTTTTCCTTCGCGAATGCGTGTGTCGTCGGTATTGATGCCCACCACGTCGCCATCCTGCAGGCGCGGCTCCATGCTGGAGCCGGAAATGCGGATAATCCGCGCCGCATTCACCGCCACCCCCATCTTGTGCAGATAGTAGCGGCGGAAAATCAGCGAAAACTCTTCGCGATCGATGATTTCATAGCAACCGTCGCCGGCGGAAAAATCGATGTCCAGCAGTGGGATCTCCACAAACTCTTCCTTGTCCTGTTCGGTATCTTCCCACACCACCGGCTTCAGGCGGGCGGGCTGGAAATCCGATTCCGCCGCCACGTTGTCGAACGGGCGCACCAGCTGCTTCTCATGAAACACGTCGAACCAGCCTTTCGGCAGATCCAGCTTAGCCTCTATGCGCCTGGCGAGGTTGTCGCCAAGATTGCGGGAGGATTTTTCACCGATGATTTGGCTCAGCGTCGGCGCAGAAGAGTCAACCAGGGCGGCGAACTCGTTCTGGTTGACGCCTTGCCGGGCGTAGCGGGCCATCAGCTCGCGCAGATTGTTGCGTCTTATTTCTTTCGTTTCCATTTCCGGATGATCTCACTCTTTAGCAAAAAGGTAAATAACGTTTTTGCTAAAAAACGCTTGCGCATGTTTTAGCATTTAGCTAAAACAAGAGGGTGGCCCAAGGGTTCACCGCGAGAGAATGGCCTGTCATGATGATGAGCCGCTCAGTGCAATCAACCAAGAGAGGGACTTTACGATGTTCAAGATTGATTACAATAGCTACCGTTCGGTCGCCAGCTTTGGCCGGCGCGTGCGTTTTCTGGTGCTGCATTATACCGCGCAGAATTTTGTCGACTCGGTGCAGTCGCTGACCGGAAAATCGGTCAGCGCGCACTATCTGGTGCCGGATCCGACCGATGCCGGCTATCAGGCCGCCGGTTTCAACGACATGCGCATTTTCAACCTGGTGGATGAGAACGAGCGCGCCTGGCACGCCGGCGCCAGCCAGTGGGGCACCCGCGGCAATATCAACGACACCTCGATCGGCATCGAGATAGTCAACCTGGCGAGCGGCGACGGTGAAGACATCACCTTTCCTCCGTTCAACCCGCAGCAGATTGAGGCGGTCACCCAGCTGGCGCAAAATATCCTGCAGCGCTACCCGGATATCTCCCCGGTCAACGTGGTGGCGCACTCCGATATCGCGCCGGGCCGCAAGAGCGATCCCGGCCCGCAGTTCCCGTGGCGGCAGCTGTATCAGGCCGGCGTAGGCGCCTGGTATGACGACGCGGCCAAACAGCAGCATCAGCAAACCTACTGCAGCCAGGGGCTGCCAATGCAGCAGGCGCTGCTGGCGCTGTTCGCCAAATACGGTTACGACACCTCGGCGGCGAACACCGCGGAAGGCTACCGCCAGCTGGTGCGGGCCTTTCAACTGCATTTCCGTCAGCAGAAATATGACGGCGTCATGGATGTAGAAACCGCCGCCATTCTGCGCGCGCTGGTGGATAAATACGCCGCCTAGGCGCGGTGGCGAATGGGGGACGCCTCATTCGCCTTTTCTCCCGCCGCCTTCCTCCGCTAAAATACGCTTCTGGCCATAGGCAACCGGAGGCACCGTGCGCCTCGACAGAAAAATATCGCCGTTTGAACTGCTGACTTACCGCCATTACCGCATTGTGCACGGGGTGCGCATCGGCTTGGCGTTTATCCTGACCTTCCTGCTGATCCGCCTGCTTGAGGTGCCCGAAGGCACCTGGCCGCTGATCACCCTGGTGGTGGTGATGGGGCCGATTTCTTTCTGGGGCAACGTGCTGCAGCGGGCGCTGCAACGCATTGCCGGCACGGTGTTCGGCGCCGCCTCGGGGCTGATTGCCCTGTATCTTGAACTCTATTCGCTGCCGCTGATGCTGGCCTGGTGCGGGGTGGTGATGTTTCTCTGCGGCTACCTGACGCTGGGCAAGCGGCCCTATATGGCGCTGCTGGTGGGGATCACGCTGGCGGTGGTGTGCGGCGCCGGCGCCGGCGACATGCATACCGCGCTGTGGCGCAGCGGCGACGTGATCTTCGGTTCCCTGCTGGCGCTGCTGTTCACCAGCATCTACCCGCAGCGCGCCTACATTCTGTGGCGCATGCAAATGGCCGACTGCCTGCAGGCCGCCGGAAAAATCTACGGCGCCTACCTTTCTCCGAACGTGATTGAGCGGCCGCGGCTGGAGCCGCAGCTGAAAGATCTGCTCAGCCGGGTGGTGAAGCTGCGCGGGTTGATCGAACCCGGCAGTAAAGAGACCCATATCCCCAGGGCGGTGTTCGAAGCGGTGCAGACCCTCAGCCGCAACCTGGTGTGCACGCTGGAGCTGCTGGCCGACGCCTACTGGGCCTCGCGCGAGACCCACTTCATCATGCTGAACGCCAAAACCTTGCGCAGCGCCCAACTGCTGACGCTGAGTTCATTGGAATCGCTGGCGGCGCTGATGCGTGAAGGGCCGCAGCAACAGCGGCAGGCCGCGGTGGGGCAGCTGAATGAAATCGCCGGCGAGTTGCAAGTCCTGATGCGCGAAGCCAGCGTCAGCCGGCACGGCGAGGCGCCGATCTACGGCTATGTCTGGCTGAGCATGGAGCTGGCGCAGCAACTGGAGGAACTCGGTGATCTGCTCAAGGTGTGCACCGCCGGTGGCCCTGAATAAGGGGTCAGATCATGAAGCTGGCGCTTTCGGTTTTGGCCGGCGGGCTAAAGTGGGTAAGATAAGGCAATGAGAGTTGTGCCTGACCGCCACAAACCTGTATCTTGGTGCCATTGTGGCCGTAAGCAAATGAATCTGTGTATTACTAAAGCAAGGGTATGAAGATGGATAATGCAAATAAGCCGAGTTTCCAGGACGTTCTGGAGTTTGTGCGTATGTTCCGCCGTAAAAACAAGCTGCAGCGCGAAATCGTCGACAACGAAAAGAAAATTCGTGACAACCAAAAGCGCGTGCTGTTGCTCGACAACCTGAGTGAGTACATCAAGCCCGGCATGAGCATTGAAGACATTCAGGGCATCATCGCCAACATGCGCAGCGACTATGAAGATCGCGTTGATGACTACATCATCAAAAATGCCGATTTGTCCAAAGAGCGCCGCGAGCTGTCCAAAAAGCTGAAAGCGATGGGCGAAGTGAAGTAATTATCTGCTGTATCGGGCTGGGCGCTGCGCCTGGCCCGCGTTGTTTCCCCTCCGATATTTCCTCAATTCTTTTTTTCGCCGGTATTTCACCAGGCCTGCCATCGTCCATCCTGCCGATTGCCGGCAGGGGCGCACCCGACGGCCGAAGACGCCTCTCCATCCTGCCTGAGCCGCAGGCAGGCCGCCGGGATACGCTTATTGGGGATTACTGGCCTGCGCCGTACATGTCGAAGTCAAAGTACTTATCGTTAACCTTCTTATAGGTGCCGTTGGCGATAATGGCCTTCAGCGCCGCGTTGAAGGCATTCAGCAACGCAGTGTCTTCTTTGCGCACGCCGATGCCATCGCCGATGCCGAAGTATTTGCTGTCGCTCAGCTCGGCGCCGATAAAGGCGAAATCCTTGCCGCCGGGCGTCTTGAAGAATTCGCTGGCGTTGACGCTGGCCAGCAGCGAAGCGTCGAGGCGGCCGTTGGCCAGATCCTCATTCACTTCCTGTTGGCTCTGGTAGGCGATGACGTTAACGCCGGCCGGGCGCCACAGCGCATTGGCGTAAGCTTCCTGGCTGGAGCCTTGCTGCACGCCGACCGATTTGCCTTTCAACGAAGCGGCGGTCGGCTGCAGGTTGCTGCCCTTACGCGCCACCAGCCGCGCCGGAGCGTTGGAGACCTTGTTCGAGAAGGCTATCTGTTTTTCACGCTGCGGCGTGATGGTCATCGAGGAGGCTATCGCGTCAAACTTCTTGGCCTGCAGCCCGGGGATCATGCCGTCCCAGCTGCTTTCGACCCACACGCATTTCGCCTGCATCTCGTCGCACAGCGCCTGAGCGATATCCACGCCGAAGCCGGTCAGGGTGCCCTGCGCGGTCTTGTATTCCAGCGGCGGGAAGGTGGGATCGATGCCCAACTTAATCACCTTGCCGCTAAATTCGCCGCCAAGGGCCGAAAAACTTAACGCCAGCGGCAGCAGTAAAACCAGGCCCATCGTTTTCTTCATGTCATTTTCCTCAGCAGGGGGAGTAAGCCACAGGGTTAAGCCAGAAAACGCTCAACCAGTTTGACCCAGTAAGTGGCGCCTATCGGCAGGCACTGGTCGTTAAAGTCGTAACCCGGATTATGCAGGGCATTGCCCGGCGTGGCGGCGCCGTTGCCGATCGAGATATAGCTGCCGGGGCATTTTTCCAGCATAAAGGCGAAGTCTTCGCTGGCGGTAAACGGCCGCAGCGCCGGAATAATCTGCCGCTCGCCGGCCCAGTCCGCCGCCACCGCCCGCGCCAGTTCGGTTTCGGCCAGGTGGTTCACCAACACGGGATAGCCGTGCTGATAATCAATTTCCGCCCGAGCGCCGAAGCTGGCCGCCTGCGCCTCCACCAGCGCAGTGATGCGCTGTTCCAGCCGTTGGCGCACCGCCGCCGTCAGCGCGCGCACGCTGAGCGTCATGGTGGCGGTAGCCGGGATAACGTTGGCGGCCTGCCCGGAGTGGATCGCGCCCACGGTGACAATCGCCGTCTCTTGCGGATCGACATTGCGCGAAACGATGGTTTGCAGGCTCATCACTATGGCCGCGCAGACCACCACCGGGTCGACGGTATTTTGCGGCACCGCACCGTGGCCACCGTGGCCGTGCAGGGTGATGTTGACCGTATCGGCCGAACACATGAACGGGCCGCTGGCGAAGCCCAGCTGGCCGGTGGGGAAGCCGGGCACGTTGTGCATGGCGAATACCGCATCGCAGGGGAAGCGCTCGAACAGGCCGTCTTCGATCATCACCCTTGCGCCGCCGCCGCCTTCTTCGGCCGGCTGGAAAATCAGGTGCAGCGTGCCGGTAAATGCGGGCTTTTTGGCCAGGTAGCTCGCTGCCGCCAGCAACATGGCGGTATGGCCGTCGTGGCCGCAGGCGTGCATCACGCCGCCGTGGGTGCTGGCGTAGGGCAGCCCGGTGGTTTCTTCGATCGGCAGCGCGTCCATATCGGCGCGGATGCCCAGCGATTTTCCTTCCCCGCGCTTAAGGGTGGCGACAACGCCGGTTTGTCCTACATGCCGCGTGACCTGGTAACCCCATTCGGTCAGCAGCCCGGCCACCAGTTCGCCGGTGGCGAATTCGTGAAATCCCAACTCCGGGTGAGCATGAATGTGGCGGCGCAGGGCGACCATCTCGTCGTGAGCGGCGGCTATCTCAGGCAAAATCAGCGGTTCGGTCATGGCTGTCTCCAGATAAGATTTCCCGCGGCGGAGTAGAACATGCCGGGAGGGAAGATAGGATCGAGACTAGCAAACTCCCTTTTTGCCGGGTAGCCGCCGTTCGGTTATGCTGACAACCTTGAGTTGTCATGGGGGATAAAATGAAACTGCATCAGTTACAGGCGCTGGTGGCCAGCGCCGACAGCGGCAGCATCCGCGCCGCCGCACGCTTGCTGGGGCTTTCGCAGGCGGCGGTGACCCGAGCGCTGCGTGAGCTGGAACAAGAGCAGGCGCTGCCGCTGTTAATCCGCACCCCGACCGGGCTGGGTTTTACCCCCTATGGCAAAACGCTGCTGGCCCACGCCCGGCTGGTGTTGAACCAGCTGGAGCAGGCGCAGGGGGAAATGGCCGCGCTGCGGGGGAGAGCGGCGGAACAGGTCAAGGCGGCCTTTACGCCCTGGCTGATGCTGACGGTATTGCCGGCGGCGGTGATGGCCTTTCGCCATAAGGTGCCGGGCGTCAGGCTGGAACTGTCGGAAAGCCTGATGGCCAACGCCCAGTCGCAGCTGCGGGAAGGGACGATGGATTTCGCCATCACGCCGCTGCCGGCCTCCTCGGCGCCGCAGGAATTTCACTGCGAGCCGCTGCTGGAGTATGAGACGGCGTATATGGTGCGGCGCGGTCATGCGCTGAGCGGCAGCACCTCCGTGCACCAACTGCTGGAACAGGACTGGGCGCTGAGTTATACCCAGGAAAACTATGCTGAGCTGCTCGACAGTTTGTTTCACCGCCATGGCGCCCGGCTGCATCCGCAGCGCATTATCCAGGCGCACTCATTCGGCATGCTGCAGTCGATGGTGGAATCGGCGGAAATGTGCACCTGGTGCCCGCTGCCGATTGCCGCACTGCCGCAGTTTGCCCCACGTATGCAGCCGCTGGCGCTGCGGGAAAGCAGCGAGCCGGCGCAGCTGAATATCGTTACCCGCCGCAACAGCATCCTCAGCACCGCCGCCCATGCGCTGATCGATACGCTGGTGCGCACGCTGCGCCAGCATGCGCGCTCGGCGCGGCAGGAGGATCGCCAGATTTACGATCGGGTGCGGTTGCTGATCTAGGCGAGTCAGAACGGATCGACGATCCCGGGTAATGGGATCGCGATCCGGATTTGTAGCATTTTTAGCCGCGATGTTAACGATATGTGATTTCGCTCAAATAATTATTTTTGCAGCTTTGGTTATATGTTGTTCTATGTTCACGTTGTCATTTTGAATTTTTTGGATGTTATATGGTTAATTTATTGAAATTTATCATTTTATAGCGTTGTTCTTTTTTTGTTTGATAAAAATGACAACGTCAACATTAAGAAAGTTCAAGCGTTTAACGAGTGTATTGGAGGAAGAGATGAGCCAGTTGCCGGAAAAAATGCGCGCGGTCGTTTGCCACGGCCCGCAGGATTATCGTTTCGAACAGGTGCCCACGCCGCTGCCAAAGGCGCGCGAGCTGGTGATCAAAGTCGAGGGCTGCGGCATCTGCGCCGGTGATTGCAAATGCAAAAACGGCGCGCAGATGTTTTGGGGCGAAAACCCGTGGGTGAAACCGCCGGTGGTGCCTGGGCACGAGTTTTACGGCCGCATCGCCGCGCTGGGCGAGGGCAGCGAAGCGAAGTACAAAATTGGCGAGCGGGTGATCGCCGAGCAGATCGTGCCGTGCTGGGCGTGCCGCTATTGCAAATCCGGCAGCTACTGGATGTGTGAAACGCACAACATTTACGGTTTTCAGAAAGATGTGGCGGAAGGCGGCATGGCGGAATACATGCGCTTCTCCGAAAACGCCATCGTGCACAGGATCCCCGAGAGCCTCAGCCATGAAGACGCCGTGCTGATCGAACCTATGGCCTGCGCGATCCATACCGTGGCGCGTGGGGATATTCAGCTCGATGACGTGGTGGTGCTGGCCGGCGCCGGGCCGCTGGGGCTGTGCATGGTGCAGGTCGCCCGGCTGAAGACGCCGAAAAAACTGATTGTTATCGACGCCATCGACGAGCGGCTGGCATTGGCGAAAGCCTTCGGCGCCGACGTGGTGATCAACCCGTTGAAAGAAGACGCCGACCAGATAGTCAAATCCTTGACCGGCGGCTACGGCTGCGACGTCTACATTGAAGCCACCGGCGCGCCGATCGGCGTAACCCAGGGGCTGCAAATGATCCGCAAGCTGGGGCGTTTCGTCGAGTTTAGCGTGTTCGGCAAGGAAACCACCGTCGACTGGTCGATTATCGGCGACCGCAAGGAGCTGGATATTCGCGGCGCGCATTTGGCGCCCTACAGCTACGAAATCGCCATCGATCTGTTTGAGCGCGGGTTGGTGACCTCAACCGGCGTGGTGACCCACAGTTACTCCTTGAATGAATGGGATGAGGCCTTCGCGCTGGCGGACTCCACGGATTCCATCAAGGTTATTCTGGTTCCCTGATTGATCACGTGAGCCCCGAGGCTTATTCCACTCGGCAATAGGGTGAAATAAGCCACCTTATCAATAAATAAAACCAAGACATGCTGTTGCTCTGATAACCACAATAATATCCGAACCCTACAGGAGAATAAGCTATGTTTTCATTCGCCAGAAAGAGCTTGCCGTTTATTGTCGCCGGTGGAATGTTGCTGGCCAGCCAAATGACCATGGCCAAGCAAATTACCATTGGCATTTCATTCCAGGAAATGAACAACGATTATTTCGTCACCATGAAAGAAGCGCTGGAGCAGGCGGCCAAGGACATCGACGCCAAGGTTTACGTTGCCGATGCGCGGCATGACGTCTCCAAGCAAATCAGCGACGTTGAAGACATGCTGCAAAAGAAGGTGGATATTTTGCTGATTAACCCGACCGATTCGGTGGGGGTGCAGTCGGCGGTGATCTCCGCTCATAAGGCCGGTGCGGTGGTGGTGGCAATAGATGCCCAGGCCGAAGGGCCGATCGACGCCTTCGTCGGTTCCGAGAACTACGACGCCGGCTTCCAGGCCGGTGAATACCTGGCGAAAGCGCTGGGCGGCAAGGGCAAGGTCGCCATCCTCGACGGTATTCCGGTGGTGCCGATCCTTGAGCGCGTGCGCGGCTTCGAAGCGGCGATGAAGAAATACCCCGACATCAAGATCGCCACCAAGCAAAACGGCAAACAGGAGCGCGACACCGCGCTGACGGTGACCGAGAACATGCTGCAATCGGTGCCGGATCTGGCGGGGATCTTCAGCGTCAACGACATCGGCTCGCTGGGCGCGCTGGCGGCGATCGAGAGCAACGGCGCCAAGGTGAAGCTGGTCAGCGTCGACGGCCAGGCGGAGGCCGTCAAAGAGATCCTCAAGCCGAATTCGCCGTTTATCGCCACCTCGGCCCAGTTCCCGCGCGATCAGCTGCGTATCGCGCTGGGCATCGCCCTGGCGCGCTACTGGGGCGCCAACGTGCCGAAGACTATCCCGGTAAAGGTGAAGCTGATCGACCGCAGCAATGCGGCGGGCTTCAGCTGGTAAAGGCGTCGTTTACCGCTCCGTTCGCGCGGAGCGATAAACGCGGAGGGTATGACAGTGCTGACACCTTTATTGGAATTAAAACAGATTAAAAAGTCTTTTCCGGGCGTTAAGGCGCTGGACGGCATCGATCTCAGCATTCGGCGTGGAGAGGTGCACGCCTTATTGGGCGAAAACGGCGCCGGCAAATCCACGCTGGTGAAGATCATGTGCGGCATTTACCAACCGGACGCCGGCGATATTTTTATTGAGGGCGAGCAGCGCCACTTCAATAATTATCGTCAGGCGATCAATGCCGGGGTGGGAATTATATTTCAGGAGTTCTCGTTAATTCCTTATATGAACGCCATCGACAATATTTTCCTGAACCGGGAAATAAAAAATCGCTGGGGATTATTGGACCGCAAGGCCATGCGGCGCAAGGCCGAAGCCATTTTCAAACGGCTGACGGTGGCCATCGATCTTGATTGCCCGGTTGAACAGCTGAGCGTGGCGCAGCAGCAGTTTGTCGAGATCGCCAAGGCGCTGTCGCTGGACGCGCGCATTCTGGTGCTGGACGAACCCACCGCCACGCTGACGCCGGGCGAGGCCGAGCATTTGTTTAGCGTGATGAACGATTTGCGGCTGCTCGGCGTGGGTATGGTGTTTATCTCGCACCACCTGGACGAGATTTTCACCATTTGCGATCGCATCACCGTATTGCGCGACGGCACTTACATCCAGACGCTGGCGACCGGCGACACCAATGTGGAAGAGCTGGTCAGGCTGATGGTCGGGCGAAAAATCGAGAACGCTTTCCCGCCGAAGCAGCACCCGGTCGACACCTCGACGGTGCTGCTGGAAGCGAGCATTCAGCGCGAGAAACAGGGCGCGGAAGACCGTTTCCAGCTGTTCCAGGGCGAAATCCTCGGCTTCGCCGGGCTGGTGGGCTCGGGGCGCACCGAGACCGTTTCCGCGATGATCGGCGCCAGCCGCTGCTACCGCAAAAGCATTATCCTGAGCGGGCAGCCCGCCGCGCTGCGCAGCCCGGCGCAGGCGCTGCAAAAAGGCATCGGCCTGCTGCCGGAAAGCCGCAAGACCGAAGGGCTGGTGCTGCCGTTTTCCGTGGCGCAGAACATCACGCTTAACCGCCACCACAGGCGCGGCAAGATTTTCGTCAACGCCCGCAAGGAGCAGGACATCGTGCAGCGGCTGATCCGTGCGGTGGGGGTGAAAACGCCGGATGCGGACACCGCCGTCGGCACCCTGAGCGGCGGCAACCAGCAGAAGGTGGTGATCGCCCGCTGGCTCAATAACGACTGCAACATTCTTATCTTCGACGAGCCGACGCGCGGCATCGACGTGGGCGCCAAGGCGGAAATCTACCAGCTGATGCAGCAGCTGACGCAAAAAGGCATCTCTATCATCATGATTTCATCCGAATTACCGGAAATTATCGGCGTATGCGATCGCGTGCTGGTGTTCCGCGGCGGGCACATCGTCGCCGAACTGGCCGGCGATGAAATCGAATCCAACCACATCATGCTTCATGCGACCGGGAGTGCATTATGATCGGAATTGAACAGTCTTCCGCTGCCGGCCGCGCCGCCGGCCTCGGCAAACGTTGGGAAAAGCTGCTGCACCACCCGGCGGTGCTGCCGTTTATCGGCTTCGTGATCCTGTTTGTGCTGATGAGCGGGTTGAACGACAGCTTCCTGACGGTCAATAACCTGACCAACGTGGCGCGGCAGGTGTCTATCAACGCCATCATCGCCGTCGGCATGACCTGCGCCATCCTGACCGGCGGCATCGATCTTTCCGTCGGCCCGGTGATGGCGCTGGCGGGCTCGATCGCCGCCGGGCTGATGCTGGCCGCCGTGCCCATTCCGCTGGCGATGCTGGCGGCAATCGCGATCGGTGCGCTGTTCGGCCTGGCCAACGGCGCCTGCATCGCCTACCTGCGCATGCCGCCAATCATCGTCACCCTGGCTTCGATGGGCATCGCGCGCGGCCTGGCGCTGCTGTACACCGGCGGCTACCCGATATCCGGCCTGCCGGACATGTTCTCGTTTTTCGGCCGCGGCACCGTGCTGGGCATTCAGGTGCCGATCCTGATCATGCTCGGCGTGTACCTGCTGGCCTGGCTGTTGCTGAACCATCTGCCGTTCGGCCGCTACGTCTACGCCATCGGCGGCAATGAGGAGGCGGCGCGCCTGAGCGGCATCCGCGTGCCGCGCTACAAGATGCTGGTGTACGTGATCAGCGGCCTGACCGCCGCGCTGGCCGGGCTGGTGCTGACCTCGCGCCTGATGAGCGGGCAGCCGAACGCCGGCGAGGGCTTCGAGCTGGACGCCATCGCCGCCGTGATGTTGGGCGGGGCGGCGATCTCCGGCGGCAGGGGGGCGATTATCGGCACGCTGGTGGGGGCGATGATGCTCGGGGTGCTGAACAACGGCCTCAATCTGATGAACGTGTCGCCTTATATCCAGAACGTGGTGAAGGGCGGCATCATCCTGGCCGCCATTTATCTCAGTTCCGTGCGGCGCAAGTAGGGCGCGGGTTAGCGATACAACAGCGAGTCGGTGAAGAACTCTCTGCGCACCGGCAGCTCGCCGCGCGAATTGTCGATCGCGCTGAACAACAGCTCCGCGGCGATCTCCCCCAGCTTCTGCGTATTGTGATACACCCCGGGAATATGCAGGCCGTAAGCCCTGGCGCGCGGCGGTTCGTCGATCGAGAAGAACTTCACCTGCTGATAAAGGCCCAGCTCATGGCAGATGTCGATCGCACCCAGCGTGATGATGCCGTTCAGGCCGATGATGTAATCCGGCCGGTTTTCCGGCTTAGCCAGATACGCACGCACCTCGCTCTCTTGCGAGGTGAAATCGTAGTCGCCGTTGATGATATGGATCTCGCGGCCGCTGTCTTTTAACGCCGCGACAATGCCGGCGGTGCGCGTTAAGGTGATCTCCGAATCGGCGGGCCCGCCGACGATCAGCAGCTTTTTCTCCGGCTGCTCCGCCAGATAGCGGCCGGCGAGCATGCCGATTTCGCGGTTGTCGAGGAACACGCCGCTCAGCTGCTGCTCGTAGAGATCGCGGTCGATCAGGATCAATGGAACGCCGTACACCTCGGCCAGTTCCAGATAGGCGGGGCGGTAGTTTTTGTCGTCGCGCACCGCAGACAGCAGAATGCCGCGCGCCTTGTAGCCGAACAGCGCCTGAATGGCGCGCATTTCCGCCTCTTCGCTGCCGTCGGTGTCGAACAGCATGATCTGGTAGCCCTGCTGGCGCGCGATGCGCGACACGGTCTTGATCAAGCCGGAATAAAACGGGTTGTACATGCTGCTGGTGACGATGCCGATAATCTGGCTGCTGCTGCTCTTCAACCCCTGCGCGAAGGCGTTGGGCACGTAGTTCAGCTCTTTGGCGATGGCGTGAATGCGCTCGCGGGTTTCCGGCTTGACCAACTCGGGCTTATTGAAGGCGCGGGAAACGGTGATGTTGGTCACCCTGGCGCGGCGGGCGATGTCCACGATAGTGGCATTGGGATTGGCTTTCGACACCGTGTTTCCTTGCTGTATGCGTCAACAGATCCCTTATTGTAGGGAAAGGGCGGGGGCGGTGCCAGAGGGATTGATTGGGGGTTTTGGCGATTAGTCAAAATAGGGTTTCAACACTTCTTCCGTCCAATTCATAAAAGCCCTCACTCGTTGCGACAGATTGCGCCGGTGCGCGACGACGAAAGATGCATTCAGCGGCTTGGGCCGCAGATCGGGAAGGATTTCAACCAATGCGCCACGTTTGATATGGGGGACGAGTGCTGAATAACCTCCCTGAATTAAACCTAAACCCGCCAGTCCTGCTTCGTGGTAGGCCGGTACGCTGTTGACCGTCATCGTGCCGGGTAACATCAGCGTATTGTAGCCATCACCTGACGGATATTCCCATCCGTCAGGTTTCGCGCCAAAATTCCGCGTGTAATGCACCATTCTGTGCCCTTGGTTAAGAAGATCATCAATCGTCTGCGGCACACCGAAGCGTTTCAGATAGCCTGGACTCGCCGCATTGATCATCCGTAATTGTCCTAGCGGCCGGGCAATCAGGGTCTCATCAACGATGGGGCCCAGACGAATTACGCAATCAAATCCTTCCAGAACCAGATCGACACGGCGGTCGGTACTTGAAAGCTCAAGTTCGAATTCCGGGTGAGCATCCAGGAGTTGGGGTAGCGCGGGAATCACAACGCTTTGTGCCAGAATTGCCGGCATATCAACGCGTAAACGCCCTCGCAGTGACATCCCGCCAGGTGAGAACATTGACTGCAGTTCGTCTGCTTCCGCCAGCAGGTCTCGTGCACGTGAATAAAAAATGCGGCCATCTTCGGTCAACTGCACAGTTCGCGTGGTGCGATGCAAAAGCGTAGCGCCTACGTCATGTTCGAGCTCGCGCACCACCGTTGAAGCACGTCCTTTCTGAATACCAAGGCTTTCAGCTGCCTGGGTAAAGCTCTTCATTTCTGCCACGCGTGCGAAAATAATCAGTGCCTCAAGACTTTTCATTGTTCCTCTTTGAGATAACAGTGAGTTAATTTTTAGCTTGTTTATGCCTAGTGTAATACTTAATAGACTGTCTTCACACTGCGTTATCCAGCGCAGACACTTGATGAAGGCAATTATCATGACTCAAACCCTTTCAATGATTAAATCTGCAGTCGTCTCTCACTCTGGCTATGGGCATGCAGAACGGATGGCGGCCGCTGTGGCTGAAGGTGCCAGCGCCACGCTCGTGGCTAAAAAGGAGATAAAGAAATGAATAAAGGTTATTTAATCGCGCATGTCACAGTATCCGACGCTGTTGCCTACGCCGAATATGCCAAAGCTGCCGGAGAAGCAATGCAGGCGTTCAGTCCTAAGGTTATTGCTTGGTCTGGGCAATATGAAAACCTTGAGGGAGAATCTCATGAACGGCACGTCGTTTTTGAGTTTGCTTCTTTTGCCGAGGCCAAGCGTTTTTATGAGAGTCCTGAATATCAGGCAGCCAGGGCAATACGTGCAGGTGCTGCGAGCGGAACTTTTGTACTGGTTGAAGGAGGCGCTTAATTTTCGGCGCAATGCTTGATAAAAAGCGGACACTCTCTCGGCGCTGAGGCCTCTGATATCTGACTTTAGTGCTAAATACAATATTCATTTGGGCATCACATGAATGTTGTGATGCCCAAATTTTTGCTGCCTACCATGGAATAAGCCTGACTTCCGCGTTAGGGTAGAAAAAAATTTTAGCGATGATTTTTAATCACACGGCCTTTTCTGCGTTGATCCAGGACGTCCGTTTTCTGAACCTCAATCCGTTTTAATGTGTGGTCTATCATGTGCTTATCGAAAGCCAGATGCAATCTGACAGCCCCAGTATAAATAACCGGCAATTGTCAGATCTGCGTTGATGAAATTACTGCGTTTCCTTTGCTCCTTTCAAAAGCATTAGCTCTAGTATTTTCTTACACTGTTCATTGTATTCTGAGCCATCTTGGCTGTCTTTTATTTGCCGGTTCACTGCTGTTAACAGCGAAAGGTTGTTTATATTTACCGGATTAGGATTCGCACCCCGATTGAGCAGTAGGGTCATGTGCTCAAAGGCTGAGCTAAAAAAAGCATCCATTAATAAGGTCTGTTGCAAGGAGTCTCTGATATTTATGTCTGCGCCGTAATCCAGCATCACCTTTAACGTTTCAGTGTTCTTGGCTTTGATTGTTTGGAATACAATGGGTTCATTGAATACCTTATCTTTTGCGTTTGGCGGCAAACCGCCGTCGAGCATGGCTTTGGCCCAAATCCCCTCGTCGGCTTTCATGACGAATTCCGCTGGGCTGCTCCCGCCCTCCGGTCAGGGCTGCAACGGGTCTGCGCCCGCTTTTACCAGGTCGGTTATTATTTTCAGCCTTTCCGGCGTGTTTTTATCATAGATTGCGTTTAGCACCGACCAAAACAGCAGGGTCATGTCTGCTTTCGCCGGCCGATTCAGTTCTTGCTTACTTATTGAAGGAAGCTTTTCTTTCAGTTTCACTTCGTCGCCATCATAAATCAGCTGTGCGACTTCCAGTTGACGGCCTTCAAAAAAATCCTGTGGTTCATATTCCATGTTTTTTTTGCATCCTTGCATCATGAGAACAGTAAAGAGTAACGCCATTGCCAGTATCAACTTGCTCATACTCTCCCCTGATAGTAGCGATAGAATAGAGTCAATTTTCTACAGGCAGAGGAGGCCAGTCTCCACCATTTTTAATTAGCAACTCTTTTATCTTGTTAATTTTCTCTTTATCCTCGGCATCTCCTACACCTCTATCTATAAAGCGCTGAAGCTGATTGCCCATAGTCCAACCAAACTTCCCTTTGATTTTACTATCCGCGCCTCTCTCTAACAAAAGAATTGTATGATCAAATGAATGAGAATCCAGAGAGCTTATTAACAAGGTATTTCCCAATGAGTCCCTTGTGTTTATATCCGCACCATAATCCAGCATCACCTTTAATGTTTCAGGATTTTTCGCATCTAACGCTTCGAATATGATGGGTTCATTGAATACCTTATCTTTTGCGTTTGGCGGCAAACCGCCGTCGAGCATGGCCTTGATCCAAATCCCCTTGTCGGCTTTCATGACGAATTCCGCCGGGCTGCTCCCGCCCTCCGGTCTGGGTTGCAACGGGTCTGCGCCCGCTTTAACCAGGTCGGTTATCATGCTCAGCCTTTCCGGCGTGTTTTTATCATAGATTGCGTTTAGCACCGACCAAAACAGCAGGGTCATGTCTGCTTTCACCGGCCGATTCAGTTCTTGCTTACTTATTGAAGGAAGCTTTTCTTTCAGTTTCACTTCGTCGCCATCATAAATCAGCTGTGCGATGTCCAGTTGACGGCCTTCAAAAAAATCCTGTGGTTCATATTCCATGTTTTTTTTGCATCCTTGCATCATGAAAACAGTAACCAGTAACGCCATTGCCATTATCAATTTGCTCATATTCTCCCCCTGATAGTGGCGATATCATCGTCTTTCTGGTTTTCAATCAACTTTATTGTCTGGTCTATACCGTGTTTATCGAGCAAGGTTCCTGTCCCTCCGGCAAGAGTGTGCGGTATGCCAACGGCACCAGGAACCGCAAGTGATGACCACTCTTTCAAGGTGAAAGGCAATGCTACGCCCCAGGGTTTTTGCAAAGGATCGGGCAGGGCATTTTTTATAAGCTCATAATCACTTTCGTTATTAACCTCCTGTAACGTGGTTAACAGTTCTCCTTCAACTCGATAGGCCTGTATGTTCTTGGCTGAACCAAGAGCCTTACCCCCGTATTTTCTAATTGTTCCGCTGTTGAGTCCGGCTGCATTAAACGTCCAGGCGGGTTTTCCACTGGTCATTGATGCGGCGGAGGCCATTCCGCCACCTAATGAATGACCAGAAATATCAATGCTGGGGTTTTTTGATATGCTTTCGCCAATATTGATGGCCTTTTTATAATACTCAGAGTTCGCCCCCATCCCCTGAGCACCATTATTTATCCAGTCATTCACATTTTTAATTCCTGATAAATCGCCCTTAAGGGCTTTTTTGGCGGCACTGCCGAGTCCCTCTGGGAATTCTGGCGCTCTTGATCCTCTGAACACGACAGTTGGGTTCATCTCTTTACCAAAAATACTGTTATCAGGTTGATATACCCTTGCCAAAAAATCCGGTGATTCATCTCTGTCTAAGAGCATATTTCTGTTTAGCCCAATTTTACTCAGGGCAGCATTATCGTTACTGATATCTTTCCAGCCCTCAGGAACGCCAGGGGTATCCTTTAGCGGATTCGTAGTCTTGTAGATATTCTCAGCCAGCTTTGCCTTCTCGACGGCGACATTGTTTGCCGCCAGGCGTTCCGAGGCGATTCGGGCGTCCGGGTAGATACTCCGTTGCCCGCGGCCAATGAGGTATTTTCGCTCCTGCCAGCGTTGCGCTTTGGTCAAGGGCCCAGACACGACCTGCTGTGAAACTCTTCCACCTTGCGCCGGGTTATCTGGGCCTATAGCCGGTTTTGCCCGAGTGACTTGTGCGGGAAAGACTGATGGGCGCGCCCGGCGGCCACCATAAGACTTTACGGCCTCCTCGTACCGACTCACTATCTTGTCCAGCGGATAGTTAGGCTCTTGCCGCCCGTGCGGTATCAGATAACCGTCGATGTCGGCGTAAAATGGCCCCATCGTCGCCAACACGCCGGGCCGGGTTTCAACCGCTACGACAACGCCTCTCATCAGGTCGCTCTGCACCTTTGCGCGCAGGTTGGAACTTATCCCGTTTTGCGTAACGCCGGCTTCACGGCGGATCCGTTCGCCACCGCCAAAACCAGAAAAAAGTGTCAGAATGTCACTGTCCGGCATGTATGACAGTCCGTGACATGCGCTGGAAGGGCTGACTATACGGGGGAATTCATCAGGTGAAATAATATCATCGGCGATATACAGCAGTTTCAAATTGGAAAACATAGTGTGTCTATTCCTTTGCTTGCTGCGTCTTGGCCTGTACAGGCAGGCGCTCGCGCTCCTTGCACGATGGAACCCAGAGGGGCATTTTATCGAACAGCAGTCAGCGATAGCTAACGGCGCATAGGACACCAAACAAAGGATAATAACGGCTCAAGCCAATTTGTAAAGCCGGCCAAATGTTAACCGGAAAGTTCTCGTTTTCCAAAGGCCGATACGGGTTTTAACCCCGCCGATCAAACCGATAAACCAGCGCCAACGCCAGCGCCAGGATCAGCAGCGGCGGGGCGAGGGCGGTGAAGGGCGCGTTAAGGGAGAACAGCAACCCCAGGTTGAGGACGATCTGATAAGCGATGTAGGTCAGCAGCCCGACGATGACGCCAAGCGCCAACCGGCTGCCCAGGCCGGGCGCGCGCGGGGCGGTGAAGGTAAAGGGAACGGCCAATAAAATCATCGCCAGCACCAGCAGCGGCTGCCCGAGCTTTTTCCACAGCGCCAGGCGGTATTCGGTGCTGGGCTGCCCCGAGCCTTGCAGGTAAGCGATATAGCGCTCCAGCTGCCGGAGCGAGAAGCTGCCCGCCGGCAGGGTCAGCTCTTTCAGGCTCGGCACGGCGAACAGCGAGCGCCAGGGCAGGCTGTCTCGTCGTTGAATCGTCTCTTTTCTGCCCTGCCAGCTTTTCTGCATCACGTGGTGCAGCAGCCAGTTGCCGTCGGCGCCGGTGCCGGCGCTTTCCGCGTAGAGGTAAGACTCCAGTGAGCGGTCGGCCCGGTAGCGAAAGATTTCGATGTCGTGGGGTTGGTCGTGCTCATCAACGGTCTTTACCGTCACAAACTCGTTGCCGCGCCGCGCCCACAGCGGGTTGACGGCGACGTCGTTATCGTTCGATTGCGCCAGGGCGTTGTTCTTCATCTGCAGCGCGCGTTGCTGCAGCGGCGAAGCGGCCCATTCGTCGATGGCGCCGAGCGAGAGGTTCATCAGCAGCCCGGCGGCGAGCATCACCAGCGCGATGCGAAATATCGACATGCCGGCGGCGCGGATCGCCGTCAGCTCCAGGCTTTTGGCAAGCTGCCCCAGCCCGACGATGCCGCCGAGCAGCGCGATAAACGGCCCCAGATCGACCAGGCTGCGCGGCAGGGTCATCAGAGTGACCAGCAGCGCCTGCTGCCAGCGGTAGCCGCCCGGGGTCACGTCCTCCAGCTCGTTGATCAGCGTAAAGGTGGTGAACAGCGGGATGAGCAACCCCGCCGCGGCGGCAAAGCCCATGAACAGGTTACGCATCAGGTAACGGCTAAAAATAGTCATCGGGAGGTTTTCCGCAGCAGGGATAAATCGCGCGCGAGCAGCAGGGCGAGGCCGATCGTCATCGCTATCGGCACCAGCCACACGCCGGGGATCGCGGGCAGAGAGCCGTTCGCCACCAACGTGCGGCAAATGTTGCCGCCATAGAAAATCACGGTAAACAGAATCGTGAGGGGCAGCAGCGCGGCATAGCGCCCCTGCCGCGGTTTGGTGCGGCTGAAGGGGATCGCCAGCAGCACCATCAGCACGGTGGTCAGCCCACGGCTCTCGCGCCACTGCAGTTCCGCCGCGTCGGCCGGATCGGCGGAGCGCGAAAGCGCCGCCGGCGAGGCCGATTTGTGCCGGGACTCGGCGCTGGGCGTGAACGGCCTCAGCGCGATGTCAAAGTTGTCGTAATTCTGCCCGTTGTCGTCGGCGCCCTGGCGATCCAGCACATAGGCGGTGCCGGCCTTCAGCCGCACGGCGGGGCTGGCGGCGGAGGCGTCGAGCACCTCAACCGACTGCGCGCGGTACAGATTGGTGTGGCTGGCGGTGCGGACATAAATCAGGGCGTCCGTCAGGTGATTGGCCGTTTTGTCGATGTGGCCGGCGAGGATCATGCGGCCGTTGCCGCTCAGGTTAAATTTGTCGGCCTGCAGGTGGCTCACGTCCAGCACCGACTGCGACTGCTGCTGCAGCTGATAAATATTGGCGTACGCCCAGGGCCTGCCATACAGGGAAAGCAGCGTAACGCCTATCGCCAGCGGAACGGCGAGCAGCAGCACCGCCTTGTACAGCCGCAGCGGGCTGGCGCCGGCGGCCTGCATGGCGGTGATCTCCGCATCGCTATACAGCTGGCTCAGCGCGACCGCCACCGAGACGTACAGCGCGACGGGCAATATCATCTCCAGCGCAATCAGCGATTTATAGAAAACCACGTCGGCGACCACCCGCAGCGCCAGCGTGCCGTTGGCGGCGTCGGTGAGGTAGCGCTGGGCGGAGTAGCTGGCGAACATAAAGAGGAGAAACCCGGCGATCGTCACCACCAGGCGGCGGATCTCAACCATGATGTAGCGTTCAATCAAATACATGCGTCATCGGCTCCCGGCGGCGTGCGATTCTGGCTTATCCCGGTCGATCAGCGCGCGCAGCAGGGCGATCACCTGGTCAACTTCCTGCGGGGTGAGTGCGCCGTCCTTCGCCCACTGCACGCGCCCGGCCTGGTCCAACACCACGATGCTGGAGCTCTCCTCCGGCAGTCGCCAGGCCCTGCGCCCCAGCCCGTCGCTGTCGACGATGAACTGCGCCCAGGGGTAGTGCCGCTTGTTTTTCTCTATTTTGCCGCGCACGAAAAAGCCGGATCCCGGTATCGCATCGTCGGTGTTGACGATGGTGGTGGGCTGAAAGCGATCGTTCGGCAGAGCGGCCTCCTTGACGGCGGCGATCAGCAGCGAGTTCTTCTTCTTGGCGGAGGTGCGCCCGGCGATGTACTGGATCACGCGCACCTTGCCCGCCAGCTCTGCGCTGTTCCACGGCCGGTAGCTGAAATCGCCATTGTGCAGCAGCAGCAGCAGCTCGCCGCGATCGGCGATGGCGACCGGCGCAACCGGCTTGCCGGGCATGAAATTATGCGCTGACGCCAGCAGCGGCGACAGCAGCAGCGGTATTATCAGCCATCGGCGTAAGCTCATTCAGCCTCCTCCGCTATAGGGGGAAACGCGCAAGCAGCAGCTCCAGGCGCTGGCGGATATCGATATCCAGCATCCCGGGCCGGTCATAAACATCGCCGCCGGCCAGCTTATCCGCCACCATCACGTCGTGCCGGTCGCCCATCAGGCCGTTAATCGCCGCCAGAAAACGCGAGATCTGCCGCGCCTCGCGGTTGTCGGGATCGATCGATCTCAGCGTGTCGTAAAAAGAGACCTGCCGGCTGACGATTTTGCGCACGTCGTGAAACTGCCTGCCGGTGAGTTCCGGGCTGGCGATTAACGTCTGGAGCAAGCGCATCTGCGCCTGGCGATAGGCGATGAAGTCGCGCTCGCTCGCCAGATGAATATGGCGCAGCGCATAGCGCACGCAGGACCAAACCGGCCTGCTGAGCAGCACCCGCAGCAGGTTGCCGTAAAGCTTCAGGTTCTTCCGGTTGCCGTTGCGAAACGCGTCCTGAAAATGGCCGAGCACCACGGTGGTGGTGTGGAACAGGCGGTTGGCGCGGTGCCGTTCGCCGTAAAGCTGTTGGGCGAAGCGAAAATGCTTATAGCGTGCGCGAATATATTTGTAACGCATGCGGGTGGCCGCCGCCAATTGCGGATCCTGCAGGAAAGCGTTCACCAGCTGCAGCAGCTCGCGGCGGGAAAAGCCGTCCTCCCAAAATTGCAGGCACAGCGCATAGTTGTCCCGAATGTGCTCCAGAGAGCAGTGCAAATCAATCTGTTGCGGCAGGCTGATGTTCGCCTCAACCAGATCGTCCTCTTCCACCGCGACAAATAGCGCCCGGGTGGTTTCAGCGGAGAACTTTTTCCAATTATTGCTAGCGGTCATTGATTACTCTCTTTGGGCACATTCAGCCCCAACATATAGCGATTGCGGTAGGCGCCGATCGTCGGTATCAGGGATAACAGCACGTCTAAACATTGGCCCAATAAATAAGCGAAGGCGGCACCCTGCACGCCGAAGGCGTACGACATCGATATCAACAGCGCAATGTAGGACGCCGAGGCAATCGTCTGTGCGATGAGGAACGCGCGCTGCTTGCCCGCCATGAACAGCAAGGACTCCTGCGGGAAGCCCATCATGGAAACGACGATCGCCCCCAGCATGATCTGAATGAGGTCATAGGCCTCCAGGTATTGCTGGCCGAACACCGCGGCAATGAGCGGTTTGCCGACCAGCAGCACCAACACCGCGACGGCGACGCCGATGCCGCCGGCCAGCAGCGCGGAGCGCAGGCCCAGCAGCCACGGCTTGGCGGTGCGCGGATCCAGGCGCATGATCTCCGGGTAGAAGCTTTTTTCCAGCAGCTTGGCCGGGGTGCCCGTCGCGTCGAAGAAGGTCATGGCGATCTTGAACAGCCCGGCGGCCGCCGGCCCCAGCACCACGCCAACCAGCACGGTGGTGCAGGAGTTGCGCGCGGCCCAAATGGTGTGCGCAAAGTTGGTGGTCCAGACGAAGTTCCATGCGCCCTCGATGCGGCGCGCGGTTTTGAACAGGCGCGGCCTCAGCGCGCCGTGGATGCTCCGGCGGCGCAGTTCGCGTGCGGTGAACCACCAAAACAGCGTGCCGCCGATGAGGTTAGAGGCGTACCAGGTGACGATGAACCCCGGGAAGCCCAGATCGAAGTAATACGAGATGACGCTGCCCACCGCCTGCAGGAAGGGCTTGATCGCCTGCTGCACGGCGATCAGATCGAAGCGGTTAAAGGCGCGCAGCACGCCGGTCGGCGTGGATGACGTCATCGACGGGATCAGCGTGCAGTAAAGGATGGCGAGCCAGAAGCTTTCGTTGTCCAACCCCAGGGCATGCGACAACAACGGCAGCAGCAGCATGCCGCCCAGCACGGCGATGGCGCCGCTGGCGATATCCAGGCCGAAGGAGAAGGCGATGACGTCGCGAAAGCGCGAGATGTTTTGGTGCTCCAAAGCCGGGGTGCCGAATTGCACGACGAATTGCCAGGTCTGGAATTTGATGAAATCGCTGACCGCTTTGGTATAGGCCTGAATCACCACCAGCACGCCGAACATTTCGGGCGACATGCCTTTACCGGCGCAGGACAGCGCCAGCAAGCCGAGCAGCGCGCTGGCCACGCTGCCGGAGCCTAAATAGGCGGCATTACGTAATATGGAGCGAAAAGCGCCATCGGAAAACCACCGTTTCATGATGCAAACCAGCCAGCATCGTTATTTTTTTGCATCTCGCGTTCCGCAGTCATTCGCTTGCCCTGTATCTGTTTAATAAACCTAAGCTTCTTTCTCCAACGGCGCCGTCGTATTCGCCGGGGCGCCGCGGGTTCGCTGTGCGGGGATCGCCACGGCGGCGATGGCGTTGAGCGCGTTGCTCAGCACTTCGTCGTAAGGGGCTCTGGCGTCCAGTTCGATAATTCGCGAGCCGTTGTATTGCAGGCGCACCATGGCGGATATTTTGTCTTCCAGCTCTTCGTAACTGTGGTCGGGTTTGCGTGAAAAGGCCGTATCGGCGTCGATATCCAGGCGAATGATCAGTTCTGGGCGATATTGCGCCATTTGCTGGTACAAACGGCGCTCGCGCGCCGCCAGGCGGCCCAGCAGCCAGCCTTTGGCGCGTTCGACGCCAATGCCGGGCCCGTCGTAGTAAAAGCCCGAAATCTCCGCCTGCGGGTAGCGATCGCTGATCACCAGCACGCCGCTCTGCGCCAGCCGCCGCACTTTGCGCAGGTTGGAGGCGCGCCACAGTGAAAAACCGTACATGATCAGCGCCGCCCACAGCGCCGGCGGTTTATTGCTCATGCGCTGCGTCTTATCGGATTTGGCCGCCAGGCGCCGTTCCAGCCAGACGCCGATGAACGGCAACCGCTTGATTTTGTCGCCGTCTTCGCCGGAGATCAGCCCTAAATAACGCCGCTCCGTGGCGCGATGCCGCTGCAGATTTTTAACCAGATCGGCGGTCAGGGTAGATTTGCCGGTGCCGTCGCTGCCCACGACGGCGATAAGCCCGGTGATGCAGAAGGTATGTTCGGCAGAGTCTTTATTTTTTTTCATCTATTTCCGTACGCAAAGGTTATTTGGCGGCTATGCGTTGGGTGCCGTCAGTGATATTTTCACTGCACGCAGTGATTCATCGAAAATTTTACTCGCCGGCTCGCGGCCGTCTAAATCCAGTATGTTGGCGCCGTTAAAAGTCAGGTGCGGGATGACGGCAATTTTTTCACGCAACGCATCCAGCGGGTGATCGGGTTTGCGTGAATAGGCCGTTTGTTCGTCAATATCCAGCCGAATTAATAATAACGGCTGATAAGACGCCATCCATTGGTACAGGTGTTGTTCGCGCTTTCTCAGCCAGCGGATCCAGCGATTGCCGCCGACCGTTTTCGCCAGCTGCGGGCCATCGAAACGAAAGCCCGCCACTTCCGCCTGCGGATAACGATCGGTAATCAGCAATGCGCCCCGGCGGCTTTTCGCCAGCATGCGGCGAAATTTATAAACCCGCCAATATGAGAGTAAAAAAATCACCAGCGCCGTGGCGTTATCCGGGGGCGTGGAAGGGCGCTGATGCACGCGTTCCGACTTCGCCAGCAAATAACGCCCGAAGCGCGCGCCAATAATCGGCAGCGCACCGATCCATTCGCCGATGCGCCCTGAAGACTGGCCGAGATAAAGCAGTTCCGCAGGCTCTTGCGCCGATAACGCGTTGACCAGGCTGGCGGCCAAAGTGGATTTTCCCGAGCCGTCACAGCCCGTTATCGCTATTACGCGCACGGGTGAGCGATCAGACGAGGGTCTTATCTGCTGACTCACAATAATTGATCCAATGCGAAAAAAACTATTGTATTCCAATACGTCTTGGGTTCAAGATATTTATTGTGCTTTGTTGCGATAAAATAATGAGGTTTGTATTTTGGTTCGTTATTTGAATTGATATTCATAACGTTCGTTCTTGTTATTTTGTGCTAATTATCTGTACGTGGTCCGGTTTAGCTTTTTATGTTAATTCCCGGTGTTTATCGCCACGGGCAAAGAGCAGAAGTTTTCAATTCCCGCTTAATCTTTTGTGCTTTTTGGCCTGGCGCGCCGTTTCCGGTGTATTGAAAGAGAGTCTTATTATGAGTGCAAAATTGCCGCCGCTGATTGCGGTTATCGGCAGCGACGGATCGGGCAAGTCCACCGTGTGTGAACATCTGATCGAGTACGTGAAGCAATACGGGCCGGCGGTGCGGGTGCATCTGGGCAAACAGGCGGGCAACGTCGGGCGCGCGGCGGCGAAATTGCCGCTGTTGGGGCGCTCGGTGGGCAAAGCCATCGAGAGCAATACCAAAAAAGTCAAAACGACCCAATCCAGGCTTGGCCTGCTGCCGTCGGTGGTGATCATCGCCTTTGTGGGGCGCCGGCTGCTGCGTTTTCGCCGCATGCTGGCGTTTCGTCGGCAGGGTTTCATCGTGTTGACCGACCGTTTCCCCCAGGCGCAAATCCCCGGCGCGTACGACGGCACGGTATTTCCCGTCAACGTCGAAGGGAATCGTTTCGTCCGCTGGCTGGCGGCGCGGGAGCGGGCGGCGTTTCAATGGATGGCGGGGCACAAGCCGGATCTGGTTCTCAGGCTGAATGTCAGTCTGGACGTGGCCTGCGCGCGCAAGCCCGATCACCGCAAAGCGGCGCTGGAGAAAAAAATCGCCGTCACGCCGTTATTGACTTTCGAAGGCGCCGACATCGTGGATCTCGATGCCAATCAGCCGATCGGGGAGGTGCTTGCGGCGGCGGAAAAGGCCATTGCGGAATTTATGGCGGCGCAGGGTTATCGCTACGGGGCCGATGAAGAATCGGCGGCCGTTCACTGAGGTTTGACCCCGTTCGGCGCGGTGGCGTTTCCGCCGCCGCGCGCGAGGGGCGGGCGGCCTACTTCTTCAGCGCCGCAAAGGCATGGACGATCGCGTCGATCTCTTCATCGCTGTGCGCGGCGTTGACGCTGCAGCGCAACAGGGTGACGCCCGCCGGCGCGGCCGGCGGCAACACCAGATTCACATACACGCCGTGGGCGATCAGCTCGCGCCAGAAGCGCAGGCCTTCCTCTTTCGAGCCGATCATCACCGGCACCACCGGGCTGATGCGTGGCCCCAGCGTATACCCCAGCTCGGCGAGCCCGTGGTACAGGCGGTGCGCGTTGCTCCACAGTTTTTCCCGCAGTTCGGGATGATGCGCAATTTTCTGCAGAGCCGAACGCACCGACGCGATGCTGGAAGGCGACGGCGAAGCGGTAAAGATATACGGGCGGCTGCTGTAGCGCAGCACCTCCATCCCCTCGCCGCCGACGGCGAAACCGCCGATCGATGCCAGGCTCTTGCTGAAGGTGCCCAGTACAATATCCACCTCTTGCTCGACGCCCAGCGCTTCGGCCAGGCCGCGGCCGTGGGCGCCCATCACGCCGAACGAGTGCGCCTCGTCGACCAGCAGATAACCGCCCAGCCGCCGTTTAATCTCGACAATTTCAACGAGCGGCGCGACGTCGCCCAGCATGCTGTAGATGCCTTCCACGATAATGATCGCCTCGCGGGCGCGCTCGCCCAGGCGCAGCATGCGGCGCTCCAAATCGCCGGCGTCATTGTGGCGGAAGCGAATAATCTCCGCGCCGCCGAGGGCGCAGGCGTCGTAGATGCTCGCGTGGCTGTCCGCATCGATCAGTACCACGGAACCCGGCCCCGCCAGCGTGCTGATGACGCCGAGATTGGCGGTGTAGCCGGTGGAAAAGACGATGGCGCCGGGCCGATCGAAGAACTCCGCCAGCTCCCGTTCCAGCGTCAGGTGCGATCCGTAGCTGCCGTTCGCCATGCGCGAGCCGGTGGTGCCGGTGCCCAATGCGGCCAACGCGGCCTGGCCTGCGGCGATCGCCTGCGCGTCGAAGGTCAGGCCGAGATAGTTATTGGTGCCGGCGAGGATGATTTTTCGATCGCCGATGCGCCCCCGGGTCGCGGAATATACTTCGTCGATGCAGGTGCCGAACGGGTTCAGGCCGGAGGTTTGAAATTGTTCACGGTCGTTGGCGAGCCGCGAAAACTTATCATAAAGTCCCATGGCTTTTCTCCAGATAAGGGCGCAGCGCGTCAAGCAGTTGCTCCGGCGTTCTGACATCGAGCAATATATTGATAGGAATGGAGATATCTAACTTATCTTCCAGCATCATCAGCAGATCCAATACTCTGATGGATTCCAGGCCAAGATCGTTGACGAGATCGCTATCAGGTTTTATTTCTAATCCGCCTTCGACGATACCTTGCAAACACGTCAGGATATATTCCATTACAGCATCGCGATTTAGCATAAGAACGTTGACACACCTCTGGTTGGAATAATTAAAACAGCCCTTCACGCAGTGCGCGCTCCAAACTGACCTGTGGGAGCCAATCAATCTGCTGCGACAAAGATTGATTGCTGGCGGACCAGTCGCTATGGGTTAATTCGCGTATTTTGCTGCGCGTCAGCATCGGCTCTTGCTTTGCCATGCGGTTCCACGACGTGCCGATATCCGCCATGAATTTCAGCAGCGGCAGTGGAATGCCCAGCAGGAGTACCGGCCCCTGGCGCACGGCGGCGCCGATTTCTTTCAGGCGCCGCCAGCTATAGCCTTCGGCCGCGCCGTCGCACAGTTCGTAAATATTCGGCTGCGCGGGCTGCGCCAATAACCATTGGCTGACCGCTTTCGCCAGGTCGCTCACGTGCAGAAAAGACAGTTTCGCTTCAGGCGCGCCCAGCCGGGGGAGCACGCCGCGCAGCAGCCCGTTGAACAGCGGTTTCAGCTCTTTGTCGCCTGGCCCGTAAACCGCCGTCGGGCGGAAAATACCCAACGCGATATCCGATGCCGCAGCGGTTAATTGCTGCTCGGCGACGCATTTTGAATTCGCGTACCAGGACAGCTCCGGATGGCGAGCCGCCAGAGAAGACATGAACAGGAAACGTTTGCAATCGCCGCTCCGTTTGGCCGCCTGCATCAGGTTCAGGCTGCCGGTCACGTTGCAGCGGGTGAAAACCGTTTCCGCATGCCCGCGCACCTGGCCCGCACAGTGAACGATGCAGTCCGCGCCGCGAACCAGCTCGGCGAGCGACGCCTGGTCTTCCAATGCGCCGGGCACCCACAGCAGGTTGTCGGCGGCGGCTTTCCCCGTGCGCCGCGTCAAGGCGCGCACGCTGAACCCCTGCGCCAGCAGTTCACGCACGATGTGCCGGCCGATAAAGCCGGTCGCGCCGGTGACTGCGACGGTGCCTGTCATTGCGCGAAACCGGCCAGCTGCGGCAGCTGCGGGTAGAGCGCCGCCCTCAGCCAGCGTTTTTTGGCTTCGGCGCGGGCAGGCTTGCCCGACGATGTGCGGGGGATGCTGTGCGGCGGCAGCAGCTCGATATCCACCGCAATGCCGAATTCGCTTTGAATGCGCGCGCTCAGCGAATGCACGATTTGTTCCCGACGCTCCTGCGAACTGACCCGGCACTGGATTTGCAAAATGATCCTGGCCGCCTCGCCATGTTCTTCGGCCACGAAAGCGATAGCATCGCCGGAACGGATTTCCGGTTCGGATTCCGCGACGTACTCAATATCCTGCGGCCAGATATTGCGGCCGCGAATGATGATCAAATCCTTTTTGCGGCCGGTGACGTACAAATAGCCGTCCAGCAGATAGCCCAGATCGCCGGTGTCCATCCAGCCGGTCATCTGGATCTGCTGCTGTGATTCATCATCGCTGAAATAGCCGTTCATCAGGCTGGGGCCGGAAATGGTGATATGGCCGACCTGACGTTCCGGCAACGGTTGCCCGGTTTCGCTGCGGATCTCGATGCGATGGCCGGGCAGCGCTCTGCCGCAGTTGACGAAGGTCGAGACGGCGCGGGTCTTTTTGCCGGGCGCGGTCGCTTTACCCTGGTACTCCAAAATATCGCGGTCGACCGCGTTGGTTTGCGGGCCGGAGGAAGGGTCGGAAAAGCTGACCGCCAGGGTGTTTTCGGCCAGGCCATAGCAGGGCATGAACGCCTTGCTGTCGAAGTTGATGCCGCTGAAGTGTTCGCCAAACTGGCTCAGCAACTCGGCCGGGATCGGCTCGGCGCCCACGCCCGCCACGCGCCAGCTGGAGAGATCCAGATCGGCCAGCTCTTTGGCGTTGCTGCGGCGCAGGCACAGGTCGTAGCCGAACGGCGGGGCGACGGACACGGTGCCGCGATTTTTCGCGATCAGTTTCAGCCACTGCATCGGACGCATGGCGAAATCTTGCGTGCGCAGGTAGTCGACGGACAGCTGGGTGGCTACCGGGGTCAGCAGGAAACCGACCAGGCCCATATCGTGATAGAAGGGCAGCCAGGAGACGCAGCGGTCGCCCGCGCGCAGCTTGATCCCGTCGCGGCTGATCGCGCTCAGGTTAGCCATGGCCGCGCGCTGGGTAATGATGACCCCGCGTGGAAAACGCGTGCTGCCCGAGGTGTATTGGAGATAGGCGATATCGTCGGGAGACGGCGCCGGCAGCGCGATGTCCGGCTGCGGCAACGCGTTAAAATCCGCGTCGCTGAGAATGCGTATCGCCGACGCGCTTTCCGTGGCGGAGGCGATCAGCGGCGTCCACTCCTCGCCGCTGATAATTGCCGCGGGGTTACAGCTGGCGATCAGCCCTTTCAGCTTGGCGGTGTAGGAATCGCGCTGGCCAACGCCCATCGGGATCGCCAGCGGCACCGCCACCAGGCCGGCATACTGGCAAGCGAAAAAGGCTTCGACAAATCCCGCGCTGGTTTCGGCGATAAGCGCCACGCGATCGCCTTTCTTGAGCTTCAGGGATAATAAACGCCGTGCGCCCGCGATCGCCTTTTGTTGCAGCGTGCGATATTCGAGAACCGCCACCAGCTGATTGCGACGGTCGTAAAAATTCATTCCCGTATTGCCCTGCGCCGCGTAATCCAAAGCATCCGCTAAAGTGGGGAAGTCCGCATAGCGCATAGGAATAGAATGAACGGAACTTGTTTCAGACATAGACAAACATAGCCATAGATTAAAGATCACCAAAAGAGATAAACCGCTCTTGGCGAGATAATGGATATAATAGGTTTTGAATAAGTTTGTTATTCAACCATCTTTATTACGCGAATAGCGTATATTACCGTGCTTTGTCGGCACGCCAGTTATTAACCTGGGAGAGCGCAAGCCACCCCTGTTATCAGCCTCGAACGGCACCTGATGGGTATACGAAGCGACACTGCAAGATCCGGGCTTCGCCGTTCTTTGGCCTGCATGTGTTTGGCAGTAAATAACTGTCTGCTCATAGGTTATGACCTCGTACATGGCTATCTTGGAACTTAAACGCTTCATAAACAGTATGCAGCAAGAAATCCAAAAGTGAATGGCTCATTTAACCCGGAACTTAAAAATAGCATTAAGTGGTAAAATCGACGGTGCTTCTCCTGATTAAAGTCGCTACACTAAAAAAGGCGAAGTTCTTTCGCCGAAACAGCACTAAATAATAAAAGAGCACTATTAGCGTAGCCTGTGAGCGCCGCTTTTTGGTTCTCTTTTTTTGATAAATCATGGGAATTACAGGGGGCGCCGGGTAAATAACGCGCTGATTCATATAGGGCAATAATCGGTTTTTCTTATCGATTATCCAGGCAATACACAATCCAATAAACGAGAACAGCATAAAAAATGCTAACGGCGTTGTCGTGCGCTTATTTAATTATTTTATTAAAATCTAAGGCTATTTATGATTCACATTGAGAAAGTTCTGGATAAGCGCGAACTTAAAGCATTTATTGCTTTCCCTTCGTTACTGTTTCGCGATGATCCGAACTGGATTGACCCGCTGTATTTAGAACGCGCGGAGCATCTGTCAAACAAGAACCCCGGCACCGAGCATATTGAATGGCAGGCGTGGGTGGCGAAAAAGAATGGGGAAGTGGTCGGGCGCATCACCGCACAAATCGACTCCCTGCACCGGCAGCTGCATGGTGAGGATACCGGCCACTTCGGCATGATCGACGCCATTGACGATCCCGCCGTTTTCAGCGCGTTATTCACGGCGGCGGAAGCCTGGTTGAGCTCAAAGGGCGCGCGTAACATCACCGGGCCATTCAGCCTCAATATCAATCAGGAAAGCGGCCTGTTGGTCGAAGGGTTTGACACCCCGCCGGCGGCGCTGATGACGCACGCCAAACCTTACTACGCGGCCCAGATAGCGCAGCAAGGCTATACGGAAGGGATTGATCTGCTTGCCTATTGGATGAAAAGAACCGACCTGCATTTTTCGCCTTCGTTAACCCGGATGATGGAGCAGGTGCGCAAAAAGGTGACTATTCGCCGCCTCGACCGCAAGCGCTTTCGGCAGGAGATGCAGGTGCTGCGGGAGGTGTTCAATTCCGGCTGGCAGCATAACTGGGGGTTTGTCCCGTTCACCGAGCACGAGTTCGCCACTATGGGGGATCAGCTTAAGTTCCTGGTGCCCGACGATATGATCCATATCGCCGAGGTGGACGGCGCTCCCTGCGCCTTTATCGTGGGTCTGCCGAACATTAACGAGGCCATCGCCGATCTGCAGGGGCGTTTACTGCCCTTCGGTTGGGCGAAGCTATTGTGGCGGCTGAAAGTCAGCGGCGTACGCACCGCGCGCGTGCCGCTGATGGGCGTGCGTCAGGAATATCAATTCAGCCGCATCGGGCCGATTATCGCGCTGCTGCTTATTGAGGCGCTGCGCGACCCCTTTGCCAAGCGCAATATCGATGCGCTGGAAATGTCGTGGATCCTGGAAACCAATACCGGCATGCGGACGATTTTGGAGCGCATCGGGGCGGTGCCCTATAAGCGTTATCGTTTATATGAAAAACGACTTTAACAGATTGATAATAAATCGGCTTTTAACGCCCTGGAGAGGATAAGAGCGCAGCGTTTTCGGGCGCGGCGATTTTTTGCTGCGGCGCGGATGAATTAAACGCCGCTTGAGGGGCATGGATTAACGTTGTTAATAAATAAACCTGAGTAAAACTCACGCTGCGTGATTTATTTTCGGTGTTTGTCGTGAGTTTATGAGAGCAAAACGCATGCCTGTGGAAAAGAAAAAAGGAATAAGCCGGTTAACGTACAGCATAAAAAACTCATGGGCCGGCTTTATTGACGCCGCGCTCACCGAGGATGCTTTTCGTCAATTATTGGTTATTAACCTGATTTTACTTATCGTTACATTCTTTCTCGATATTACCAAAATGGAACGGCTGTTGTTAATTGCCTGCAGCTTCCTGTTATTGGCGGTTGAGTTGCTTAATACGGCGATTGAAACCGTGGTCGATCGCATTTCGCTGGAGCTGCATCCGTTATCCAAACGCGCCAAAGATCTGGGCGGTGCGGCGCAGCTGGTGGCGGTGGTGATGACCCTCGTTATCTGGGGCGCGGTGCTGCTGGGGTGAGAGCGGCAATGCACGCTCAGGCGTTAAACCGGTTGCCGTGGCTAAATAAGCGACTATCATCGTTGCTTTGCGCCGTTGCCGCCTCTGAAAGGATAGTGTGTCGCTATGCCCGTGAATTTTGATCTCAACGATCTGTACGCCTTCCGCGCGCTGGTTGAATACGGCAATTTTCGGCTGGCCGCGGAGTCCATCTGCCTGTCGCAGTCGGCACTGAGCCGCAGGATAGAGAAGCTGGAGTCTGCGCTGGGCATTAAGTTGTTCGACAGAACCACCCGGCGCGTCACGCTGACGCTCTACGGGCAAACCTTTGCCGAGCGCTCAGACCAGCTGCTGGCGAACGTCGAGTCGGTATTGGCGGATATCAATAAGGTCAGTCAGGATCGCGTGGGGCTGGTCACCGTCGCCACGGTGCCCTCGGCGGCCTACTATTTCATGCCGGACGTGATCCGCCGTTTCCAGGCCCGCTACCCACGGGTGCGCGTCAAGCTTATCGACAGCAGTGCCGGCAACGTCATCGAAGCGGTTGCCAGCGGCCAGGCAGACTTCGGCATCTGTTTTGCGCGCAGCCTGCAAGCCAATATCGAATTCCTGCCGCTGGTGGGGGATGTCTACGTGGCGGCCTGCAGGCGCGATCATCCCATCGCCAGTAAGAAAAGCCTGACCTGGCGCGAGTTTTATCAGCAGGATTATGTGGGGCTGGATAAAACCTCCGGCAACCGCAACCTGCTGGATCAGATGCTGGAACACATCATTCCCGAGCGGCCCAGCATCTGCGAAACCCGCCACGTGACGACCATGCTGGGCATGGTTGAAGCGGGCGTCGGCATCGCCGCCGTGCCCGCGATGTCGATGCCGCCGTCGGAGCATTCGGTGCTGACGCACCTGCCGCTGACCGATCCTGTGGTGAAGCGCACCGTTGGCCTGATCCGGCGCAGCGGGCGCATGCAGTCCTACGTCGCCGCCGAGCTGGAAAAGCTGATCACTGAACGGTATCAGGTTGTTTAACCGGCTGTTCAGCCGGCACGGATCGCATGCCGGTGGCGCGAATGGTGTTTTGCGCCTCGCCGGAAGACAGGAAATTCAGCAACGCCTGGCCTTCCTGGCGGTGCTCTGCCTTGGCGGTGACCGCGCCGGCAAAGCGGGTAATGTACTGCACATCCTCAGGCAGTTCGCCAATAAAGGTGACGCCCGGCACCGGCAGCAGCTCACTCACTTGCTGGAAACCTAGCGTATATTTCCCTTTCGCCACCTCGGACGCCACCGGAATGCGCTCAATCATGTGCGCTTTCTCTTTCACCTGGTCTGCGATACCCAGCTTTTTGAACAGTTGGCCGCTGACATAGCGGCCGCTGGCGCTGTCGGAATAGGCGATGGATTCGGCCTGCAGCAGGGTATTGCGCAGGTCGGCATCCTTTTGGATATTGGGTTTGGGGGCGCCCTGTTTAACCACCATGCCAATCGGCGAGTCGGCCAGCTCCACGCGTGAACCCGGCTGGATCCAGTTCTCCTGTTGCAGGCGGGTCAACGCGTCTCCTACCATAATCACCACGTCGGCTTTTTCGCCGCGCGCCAGGCGCGCCGGGATCGCCTGAGGCGTTTTACCCATCGAGGGGCCGGAGACCACGATGATGTTGTCGCCGGTTTTCGCTTCAAACTGCGGGGCCAGTTTTTCCAGCGCGGCTTTAAACCCGCCTGAAATCATCACGGTCACCTCTTTGGCCGGCACGCCCGTGCTGACAGAGGAAAGCACCAGCGTGGCGAGCAGTGAACGATAAATTTTTTGCATGCCGTAATCCCTGATTTAACGTGCGGTTTGTAATGACAACGTGCTGCGACGGTAAAGATAAAGCGTCGCCAGTAATGCGCATAGCGCGGCAAAGCTCATCCAGTAGCCGGGTGAGGCCTTATCGCCGGTGTATTCAATCAGCGCGGTGGAGATCACCGGGGTAAATCCGCCAAAAACGGCGGTCGCCAGGCTGTAGGCCAGCGAGAAACCGGCAACCCGAACCTCCGTCGGCATGATCTCGGTTAATGCCGGGATCATGGCGCCGTTGTAGAGGCCGTAGAGGAAGGACAGCCACAGCAGCACCGTCAGCATCATGGCAAAGCTGGGGGCTTCGGCCAGCAGGCTGAGCGCGGGATACGCAGTGACCAGCGCCAGCAGCGCCATGGTCACCAAGACCCGTTTGCGGCCAAAGCGATCCGAAAGAGCGCCGCCTACCGGCAGCCACAGGAAGTTGGATATCGCCACCAGCAGTGTCACCAGCAGGCTGTCAGAGGCGCTGAGCATCAGCACTTTTTTGCCGAAGGTTGGCGCATACACGGTGATCAGATAAAACGCGGTGGTGGTCATGGCCACCATCAGCATGCCGGCGATAACCACCGGCCAGTTCGCCAGGAGGGTTTTAAACACCTCGCGCATTGCCAGGTGGTTGCGGCGGGCGCTGAACTCCTGGGTTTCTTCCAGCTTGCGGCGCAGTAAAAAAATGAAAGGCACGATCAGGCAGCCGAACAGGAAAGGCAGACGCCAGCCCCACTCGCGAATGGCGCTTTCGTCCATGGCGGCATTCAGCGCGAAGCCCATCGCTGCGGCCACCATAATGGCCACTTGTTGGCTGCCGGACTGCCAGCTGGTGTAAAAGCCTTTACGGCCCGGCGTGGCGATCTCAGCCAGGTAAACCGATACGCCGCCCAGCTCTGCGCCCGCCGAGAAGCCTTGCAACAAACGGCCGGCCAGCACCAGCAACGGCGCCCACAGCCCGATGGCCTGGTAAGAGGGGATCAGCACAATCAGGAAGGTGCCCGCGGCCATAATCGACAGGGTAACAATCAGCCCTTTACGTCTGCCGACTTTATCAATGTATGCGCCCAGCACGATGGCGCCGATAGGGCGCATCAGGAAGCCCGCGCCAAAGACCGCGAAGGTCATCATCAGCGAGGCGAATTCGCTGCTGGCCGGAAAGAACGTATGGGCGATGTAGGTGGCATAAAATCCGAACAGGAAAAAATCGAACTGCTCCAGAAAGTTGCCGGAGGTCACGCGCAGTATCGCGCTGGTCCTTGCCCGAGTTGTCATTGGTGCGTTAGCGGAATGCATCTTTATCTCCAGTTTGTCATTGACGCTTTTAACAGCATCTGTTTCTGCAGACTGGACCATGAAAATAAAGTAAATAAGCGCAATAAACTCATGGGCTGATGCGTTTTGCGCATGAATAAATGCCAACAATTGCGCGCGATGCGCTGTAACAGGCCGTTAACAAGATTACCCTGTGCGACTTTGCCGGTTACAGGCGAAAAACGTCATGCGCGTTTTGTGACAGGCATCATATAAGGCGCAGGGGCAGAAAAATGCGGATAGGGGGCAAGATGGGCCGCTCGAACACTGTCGCCTTGTCAGCGGGTGAACTCACCGCGGGAAGCGGACATTCGAACGTGCTGCGCCCGACTCGCGAGAGCCCGAATTAACCGTGACGGTTTGTTCTTGCCGATACATCAATCGCCTCTCGTATCTGTTGCATGTCGCGTCGGGGAGGCGCCCCGAACTGTCACACATATTCGCGGTTAAACAGTGATGCACTTTCATAGCCGACAATAAGGCAACGTCAGACGCGCGATGCTCGCCGATGCCCGGAGCAGACGGGTTAATTTCAGCCTAAATGCCTACTCACGGCTCTTAATCAACCACGACCCGCTCCTGCGGGAAGCTAACTGCCAGAAACGGACATAGGTAGAGAAGAGGAAATTAGTGAGGGATCTACCTGTCTTATCGCAGTCATAATCACAGGCAGATTACTCATCAAAAAGAATTAAACGGGCCAATTAATCGCACGATTATTTTCAATTATCTCTTCATGAGACGGCGACTCACCCAATTTTCCGAAGCTGGCATAAAGTAAAGGCAGACGGGCTAAGCCTTCTCCCCTTTTTGCCAGAGGCAGTGCACGAAGCATGGTGGCAGCTTCCCAGTCACAGCAGTAAGAAGGCGTACATGGCTGTTGACGCCATGATTCAGCGATAGACCCTGAAAACACGGGATCAAAGCCGGTATCGTTCACTAGCGACATGGCGATCTGCACTGCGTCATGATGGTCTCCGGCTATTGCAACAGCCAGACGTCCCCGACTCCCCTGTGGCAGGCCAAGTCCGGAGAGCGAATCGGCAAGAATATTGTTAAAGGCTTTCACGACAGGGTGCCCGATTTGCTCCTGAACCCATTCGCTTTCCGTCTGCCCCTCATCCAACGCAGCAATGTGGGGATCGCGCAAGCCTGGATAATAGTTGCTTGTGTCGATCACCGGTACATGTGGAGGAAGGCCTTCGAAAAGCTGATCAGGCAGGTTGCTGAGTGCGGGAAGCGGAATCGAGAGAATGACGACTTCCACGTCAGTGACTGCACCCTGGATGTCTGCGGGTATTGCGTTAATTTCGCTGGCAAAACCACGCACTGCGTCTACTCCGCGTGAATTAGCAACTTTAATATCATGTCCCGCTTCACTCAGTTTACGCGCTAAGGTGCCGCCTATATTACCTGTACCGATTATGCCGATTTTCATATTTAACTCCTGATTCTGTAATGGAGTGAGATACACTATATTCTTGCTGAATAAACAACAAGAACACACAAAATAGTGGGTTACTAACTCAGAGGTAAGTATGGAAAGAGACTGGCGTTGCGATGTGCCCGAACAGCGACTGATGTGGGCTCAGGCTACCACCGAAGCGTTGAAGGTTATTGAAGGTAAATGGAAGATAATAATTATATGTCAGCTTTTCGCAGCTAAAGCCCCACTGCGCTTTTCAGAGTTGGAGCGACGGATGGAAGGCGTAAACCAGAAAATGCTGATACAGCAGCTTAAGCAACTGGAAAAAGACGGAATTGTGTCGCGCATGTTTTATCCCGAAGTCCCTCCTCGTGTTGAATACTCACTTACAGATCTGGGAAAAGCGCTTGGGCCGTCAATGACTGCTTTAATAGAATGGGCTTTACTACGCCGAGAGACTCTCGGATTTGATTAGTTCTGACAGATAGAAAATATTAAATCGGACAGATCTCTCGATTTATCCGTTTCGATAAAATCCTTTAAATAGTATCTGTCTGATTTGCCAAGGCCCGCTTCCCGCTCATAGCAGATCCGACGACCTTTCAGTCTGGCCTGGAAGTGGACGTTACTGACGTCGTGTTGTGTTAAACAATGAAGAACAGCTCAGTCCGCTTGGCGGTTTGGAATGGTTAGCGATTGATCAGAGCGCTAACCGCGGACTGAGCTGTTTCAGGTCATCCAATATTTGGCGAAGCTATTTCGCCAGGAGTTCTTTTCGGACGATTTCTGCGCCTGCGCTTAACGCATCCAGCTTGCCTCTCGCCACGCCACGCGGTAGAGGGATCATGCCGCAGTTAGTGCAAGGGTAGAGCTTGTCGGCGTCGACAAACTGCAGGGCTTTTCGCAGGGTAGCGGCAACTTCTTCCGGTGTTTCAATGGTATTGGTCGCTACGTCAATGGCGCCAACCATCACCTTTTTGCCTCGAATCAGCTCCATCAGCTCCATGGGAACGTGGGAGTTTTGACATTCCAGCGAGATGATATCGATATTGGATTTCTGCAGCTTTGGAAAAATCTCTTCATATTGCCGCCACTCTGAGCCCAGCGTCTTTTTCCAATCGGTATTGGCTTTGATGCCGTAACCGTAGCAAATGTGTACCGCGGTTTCGCATTTAAGCCCTTCAATGGCCCTTTCTAACGTGGCAATGCCCCAATCGTTCACCTCATCGAAGAAAACGTTAAAGGCGGGCTCGTCAAATTGGATAATATCGACGCCCACAGCCTCCAATTCTTTGGCTTCTTCATTGAGAATTTTAGCGAACTCCCAGGCGAGCTTTTCGCGGCTTTTATAGTGGTTATCGTACAGCGTATCGATCATCGTCATCGGCCCTGGCAGGGCCCACTTGATCGGTTGGTCAGTTTGCCGGCGTAAAAACCTGGCGTCTTCGACAAAAACAGATTTTTGCCGGCTCACCGGGCCAACGACCGTCGGTACGCTGGCATCATACCGATTACGAATTTTAACGATCTCGCGTTTCTCAAAATCAACGCCGTTGAGGTGTTCAATAAAGGTGGTGACAAAATGTTGGCGCGTTTGCTCGCCGTCGCTGACAATATCAATACCTGCCTGCTGTTGATCTTCCAGGCACAAACGCAGAGCATCTTGTTTGCCGTCAATCAATTCCTGGTCTTGCAATTTCCAGGGGGACCACAGTTGCTCAGGCTGCGCCAGCCAAGAGGGCTTAGGTAAACTGCCGGCGGTCGACGTCGGTAATAACTTTTTCATAATAGATGACCCTGTATTTTTTTAATCAAAGAACGCAATTAGCAGACCACTGTTCAAGAATGCTTTGGTAGGGTTTAATAAAGTTCTCTTCAGTAAACTTCCCCTGCTCAATAGCTAAATGGCTGCGTTCTTCTCGATCATAAACAATTCGAGTTAAAGAATAATCCTGTTGATTCAGGCTTGGCTGATAGCAATTTCCTGCTGCAGAATTAGCATTGTAAATTTCAGGCCGGTAAATCTTTTGGAAAGTCTCCATCGTGCTGATGGTGCCAATAAGTTCCAGATTAGTGTAGTCGCTGAGCAAGTCGCCATTAAAATAAAAGGCCAAAGGCGCAACGCTGTTTTTTGGCATAAAGTAGCGAGCCTGCAACCCCATTTTATTGAAGTATTCATCGGTCAGCGAAGGTTCGTCTTGCTGATATTCGATACCCAATACCGGGTGCTCATTGCCTGTCCGATAATAGGTGTTTTTACTTGAAACACTCAGGCATATCACAGGCGGCTTATTAAAGTTCGCTCTGTATGCCTCTGAGTTGACAAAGTACTTGAATATGTTCCCATGCAAAGCGCCAAAGTTATCTGGTGTGCTAAACCCGGATTGATTCCTGTTGTGCTCTGACAGCAATACGCTGAAATCATAATCTCGCACGTAAGAGGAGAAGTTATTCCCTACAATGCCTGCAGTGCGTTCGTTGGTTTTTTTATCAAGGATATGGGTTTTCAATATTTCAATCACGGGAAAGATGCCGCGTTTGTCTTCAGCATCAATATTCAATTCGGCGGTCACAATTTCAAGTTCGACGGCGTAACGATCTCCTTTGGGGTTATCCCAATGCGCCAGCGCATTGAAACGATTGTCAATCATCACCAGGGCGTTGCGCAAGTTCTCACGGCGCTTTTCGCCTCTAGCCAAATTGGCAAAGTTGGTCGTGATGCGCGTGCTTTCGGAGGGGTTATAATTCTCGTCGAAAGAAATGCTGTTAATAGTAAATTTGAATTTATTATTCATCGTAATTTGGTATCCTAAATTCTGATATAAAATCTGGTTTTATTGCTTGCTATTCAGGATTTCCAAATTTCTTTTCTGGTTTTCTCATTTAGCAGGCTTTATATTATCTATTGTTAATAGCTATGCACATGTTATGCCTGAGTCATTGATTGAGGAAAAGTGATTTAATTTCATTGAACATGAACGATATTCATGATGAGGCGCGCGGCCAGGAGCGGCGCAGTTGCAGAAGGCGCCGCCCCAAGGGATCCACACCGGCAATCCACCGGGAGTTTAGCGCAGCTCAAAACCTCAAAAGCAAAAAGCCCGCTTAAGTTTCCTTAAGCGGGCTTTTCTAATATGGCTCCTCTGACTGGACTCGAACCAGTGACATACGGATTAACAGTCCGCCGTTCTACCGACTGAACTACAGAGGAATCGTGTGAACGGGGCGAATAATAGCGGCGTCGCCGGGCTTTGTCAAAGCGCTAAACCGTGAAAAAAGCGCGTTTGCTGCCAGAATGAGCATCTTGCGCTGTTTTTCGGCACTCATCGCGCTTATGCGATGGTTTTGCCGGCAAACTCTTTGCACCCGGCGCTGCACCTTTATGGTGCGCCCACGTATTTCCCGCCTGTTTCCCCGCCTACCGCTACACCTCCCGCACCGTCGATAATCCCCTGCACGGCGGCGCATCGCCCGGGTTCGGTAATTTATATGTACGATGAATAAGCAAAAAATATGTATTGGCCGTCACAATGGCTGGATTTTTGCTTACTTAATTTTGGGTAATGCGACTGCGCTCTCACGCAAATTATTTTCGCCGTCTACACATAAAGTGACGCGCTCTGCGCCCCCGGGCGTTCCGCTGTCCCCGTCATGCTTGAAGCCGCTCCAGATATCTGGGGTATCAAAACAGTGCTGAGGAAAAAACAATGTCATCAAAATTGATTAAAAGTCCGCTCGCTGCTCTGCTTATCGGTTGTTTAGGAACCGCTTTCACTGCCCAGGCCGATATCGTTATCGGCGTCGCCGGGCCGTTCTCCGGGCCGAACGCCACCTATGGCGATCAGTACTGGCGCGGCGCTTCGCAGGCGGCGGCGGACATCAACGCCGCCGGCGGGATTAAAGGGGAAAAAATCAAACTGGTGCAGGGCGACGACGCCTGCGAACCGAAACAGGCGGTGGCGGTCGCCAACCGTTTGGTCGATCAGGACAAGGTCGCGGCGGTGGTGGGACACTTCTGCTCGTCTTCCACCATGCCCGCCTCCGAGGTGTATGACGAGGCCGGCATCATCGCCATCACCCCCGGCTCCACCAACCCGCAGATCACCGAGCGCGGTATGACCAACATGTTCCGCATGTGCGGCCGCGACGACCAGCAAGGGGTGATCGCCACCAACTACATGCTGGATACGCTAAAGGCCAAGCGCATCGCGGTGATCCACGACAAAGACACCTATGGCCAGGGGCTGGCGGACGCCGCCAAAGCGGCGATGAACAAGCGCGGGGTGAAAGAGGTGCTGTATGAGGGGCTGTCGCGCGGCGAGAAAGACTTCAACGCGCTGGTCACCAAAATCGCCTCGGTCAAGCCGGACGTAGTGTACTTCGGCGGCTGCCACCCGGAAGCCGGGCCGCTGGTGCGCCAGATGCGTGAGCAGGGAGTTACCGCCAAATTCTTCTCCGGCGACTGCATCGTAACCGAAGAACTGGTCACCGCCGCCGGCGGCCCGCAGTACACCAACGGCGTGCTGATGACCTTCGGCAACGACCCGCGCGTGATCCCGGACGGTAAGGCGGTAATCGCCAAATTCCGCGCCAGCGGTTTCGAGCCGGAAGGCTATACCCTGTACTCCTACGCGTCGATCCAGGCGATCGCCGCCGCCTTCAGCGCCACCGGCGGCAAAGACAGCGCCAAGGCCAGCGAATGGCTGAAGTCGCACGACGTGGATACGGTGATGGGCAAGAAAGCCTGGGACAAAAAAGGCGACCTGAAGGTGTCGGATTACGTAGTCTATCAATGGGATGACAAAGGCAAATACCACCAACTCTAACCTTTTCCTGCGTCTTTCAGGCTGCAGCGTTTGCAATGCGCCGAGATGGACTAAAAGCGGATCCGCGCATTGGGCGGATCCGTTCCGATACTTCCTTTGGGCCGCGTCGGATTTCGTTTGCGGCCTCACCAGGCGAGACTGCTCATTATGGACGTTTTCTTTCTGCAACAGATGATCAACGGCCTGACCCTTGGCGCGGTGTATGGCCTGATCGCCATCGGCTACACCATGGTCTATGGCATCATCGGCATGATTAACTTCGCCCACGGCGAGGTGTACATGATCTCCGCCTACCTGTGCGCCATCGGCCTGGCGCTGCTCTCTTTCTTCGGGCTGCACTCGTTCCCGCTGCTGATCCTCGGCACGCTGGTGTTCACCATCGTCATTACCGGCGTTTACGGTTGGGTGATCGAGCGCATCGCTTATAAACCGCTGCGCAACTCCACCCGCCTGGCGCCGCTGATCTCGGCCATCGGCATGTCGCTTATTTTGCAAAACTACGCGCAAATCAGCCAGGGGCCGCGCCAGCAGGGGATCCCGACGCTGCTGAGCGGCGTGTTCCGCGTCGAGTTCGACGGCGGCGTGGTGCAAATCACCTATACCAAGGTGTTTATCCTGGTGGCTTCGCTGCTGGGCATGGCGATCCTCACCTACATCATCCAGCGCACCCGGCTGGGGCGCATCTGCCGCGCCACCCAGCAGGACCGCAAGATGGCGTCGATTTTGGGCATCAATACCGATCGGGTGATCTCGCTGGTGTTCGTGATCGGCGCCGCCATGGCCGGGCTGGCCGGGGTGTTGATCACCATGAACTACGGCACCTTCGATTTTTACGTCGGCTTTATCATCGGCATCAAGGCCTTCACTGCGGCAGTGCTGGGGGGCATCGGTTCGCTGCCTGGCGCGATGCTCGGCGGGCTGCTGCTGGGCGTGGCCGAGGCGCAGTTCGCCGGCATGGTGAACTCGGATTACAAAGATGTATTCTCCTTCGGGCTGCTGGTGGCGATCCTGATATTCCGCCCTCAGGGCCTGCTCGGCCGGCCGTTGGTCGCCAAGGTGTGAGGGAGAAAATCATGTCGCAAACCCTGATCAATACCGGGCTGGACGTTAAACGCAGCCTGCTGGACGCCGTGCTGGCGGGGCTTATCGCCCTGATCGTGTTCGGGCCGATCGTCGGCATCGTGCTGAACGGCTACAGCTTCAACTTCGAGCCGCACCGGCTGGTGTGGATTATCGCGGCGGTGATGGCCGGGCGGCTGCTGCTCAGCCTGTTCCTGCAAACCGCCCCAGGGCGCAAGGTGCTGGCGCGTTTCGACGGCGGTAACGACGGCGTGTACGTGCGGCCGCTGGGCTACCAATCCCGTATGCGTTGGGTGATCCCGCTGATGGTGGCGATAGCGCTGCTGTTTCCCTTCATCGCCACCAAATACCTGCTGACGGTGGCGATCCTCGGTCTGATCTACGTGCTGCTTGGGCTGGGGCTGAATATCGTGGTTGGGCTGGCGGGGCTGCTGGATCTGGGTTACGTGGCGTTTTACGCCATCGGCGCCTACGGGCTGGCGCTGGGCTACCAGTATCTGGGGCTGGGGTTTTGGGCGATGCTGCCGCTGGGGGCGCTGATGGCGGCGCTGGCGGGCGCGTTGCTGGGCTTCCCGGTGCTGCGCATGCACGGCGATTATCTGGCCATAGTGACGCTGGGCTTTGGCGAAATCATCCGGCTGGTGCTGAACAACTGGATGTCGCTGACCGGCGGCCCCAACGGCGTTTCGGTGCCTTCGCCGACCATTTTCGGCCTGGAGTTTGGCCGGCGAGCCAAAGACGGCGGGGTGCCGATCCACGAGTTCCTCGGCATCGGCTATAACCCCAACCTCAAGTTCATCTTTATCTATGCGGTGCTGTTTCTGGTGGTGCTGCTGGTGCTGTACATCAAGCACCGGCTGACGCGCATGCCGATCGGCCGCGCCTGGGAAGCGCTGCGCGAAGACGAAATCGCCTGCCGCTCTCTGGGCCTGAACCACGTGCTGGTGAAACTGTCGGCCTTTATGATGGGCGCCTCTACCGCCGGGCTGGCCGGGGTGTTTTTCGCCACCTATCAGGGGTTCGTTAACCCGACCTCGTTCACCTTCTTCGAATCGGCGCTGATCCTGGCGATCGTGGTGCTGGGCGGCATGGGGTCGACCATCGGCGTGGTGCTGGCGGCCTTCGTGCTCACGGTGGCGCCCGAGTTGCTGCGCAGCTTCGCCGAATACCGGGTGTTGCTGTTTGGCGTGTTGATGGTGGTGATGATGATCTGGCGGCCGCGCGGGCTGGTGCGCATCAGCCGCGCCAGCTTTGCCGCCCGCAAGGGGGTGGCGCCATGAGCGACGCTATCCTGCGGGTGGAACATTTGATGATGCGCTTCGGCGGCATCAAGGCGCTGAACGACGTTAATCTGGAGGTGGAGCGCGGCTCCATCACCGCCTTGATCGGCCCCAACGGCGCCGGCAAAACCACGGTATTCAACTGCCTGACCGGCTTTTACCGCGCCAGCGGCGGCGCCATTTTGCTGAATACCCACAAGCGGCCGACCGACGTTATCCAGGTGCTGGGGCAAAAATTCCGCGCCGGCGACTGGATCAACCCAAAGCGGCTGGGCTCGCGCCTTTACTACAAAATGTTCGGCGGCACCCACCTGGTCAACCGCGCCGGCCTGGCGCGCACCTTCCAAAACATCCGGCTGTTCCGCGAGATGTCAGTGGTGGAGAACCTGCTGGTGGCGCAGCACATGCTGAGCAACCGCAACCTGATTGCCGGGGTGCTGAATACCCCGGGCTACCGCAAGGCCGAAAACGAGGCGCTGGACCGCGCCTTTTACTGGCTGGAGGTGGTGGATCTGGTGGACTGCGCCAACCGCTTGGCGGGGGAGATGTCCTACGGCCAGCAGCGCCGGCTGGAGATCGCCCGAGCCATGTGCACCACGCCGGAGATGATCTGCCTCGACGAACCGGCCGCCGGGCTCAATCCGGTGGAAACGGCCACGCTGAGCCGCATTATCCGCTTTTTGCGCCAGCATCACGGCATCACGGTGCTGCTGATTGAGCATGACATGGGGATGGTGATGGAGATCTCCGATCGGGTGATCGTGCTCGATCACGGCGACGTGATCGCGCGCGGCACGCCGAAGGAAATCCAGCATAACGATGCGGTGATAGCCGCCTACCTTGGCGCGGACGAAGAGGAGCTGGCGGGATGAGTGAAGCGATGCTGGAATTTCGCAATGTCGACGTGTTTTACGGCCCGATCCAGGCGCTGCGGCAGGTGTCGCTGCAGGTGAACGAAGGGGAGACGGTGGCGCTGATCGGCGCCAACGGCGCGGGCAAATCCACGCTGCTGATGTCGATCTTCGGCCAGCCGCGCATCAGCGGCGGGCAGATCCTGTTTCGCGGCGAAGACATCAGCCGCCGTTCCACCCATTTCGTCGCCAGCAGCGGCATTGCGCAGGCGCCGGAGGGGCGGCGCATCTTCCCGGACATGAGCGTGGAGGAAAACCTGCTGATGGGCACCATTACCGTCGGCAATCGCTATGTGCAGGAGGATCTGCAGCGGATGTTCGAGCTGTTTCCACGGCTGAAGGAGCGGCGCAACCAGCGGGCGATGACCATGTCCGGCGGCGAACAGCAGATGCTGGCGATCGCCCGGGCGCTGATGAGCCGGCCCAAACTGCTGCTGCTGGACGAACCCAGCCTCGGGTTGGCGCCGATCATCGTCAAACAGATCTTCGGCGTGTTGCGCGAGCTGACCCGCAGCGGCATGACGCTGTTCCTGGTGGAGCAGAACGCCAACCATGCGCTGAAGCTGTCGGATCGCGGTTACGTGATGGTCAACGGCCAGATCCGCCTGAGCGGCAGCGGCGAAGAGCTGCTGAGCAATCAGGAGGTGAGAAAGGCCTATCTGGGCGGCGGATAACCGCCTAGAACGTGCGCTGGATCCAGCGCACGTTCAACCGCACCAGCGCGATGATGGCGCGGGAAAGCAGCCGCAGCCCGCCGGGCAAATCGCGGCGGCGAACGTCCAGCAGCAGCACGGTGCGCACCTGCTCGCTGTCGTTCCACACCTCGTGTTCGAAGGTATCGTCCCACAGCATGAACTCGCCCTCGCGCAGCCGATATTCCCGCCCGTCGACCTTCAGCACCGCAGCGGGCGAACCGTCTTCGCGTTTGGGCATGTCCAGCACCAGATAGCCGCGCAAAATGCCGCGGAACGGGCCGCGGTGCGCCGGCACCTGTTTGCCGGGTGCCAGGAAGGAGAGCGAAGCGGACAGCACGTCCGGTGAAGCGGCGATGATGCCGGCCAGCGTCGGGCAGCGCGCCAGGTTGCGGGGGATGGGTTGGCCGTAGGCTTGCATGATGAACATGCGCCAGTCGCGCGCGTCATTGGCGGAGATCGACGCCTGTTCGCTCATGATCTCGTGAAAACGCGGGATATTATGCAGGTCATGGGCGACGGCCAGCGCTTCGTCGCGGATCTGCCGCCAGTGTGCGGTAAAGCGCTGCGCGTCCGGGAACAATGCGGCGCAGTCCAGCACCGGCGTCCCCTGAATGCGGCGATCGTAAACGTTACGCAAAGCAAGCACGGACCAATCATAAATAGCCGACATAGTGACCTCGCATTGAGAAACGCCAGTTGAGCAATTTTCGCCTATGCTGCGCCGCGCTCCGGCAGAGGCGGGGAATGCGCGGCATGGCGAAAAGAAAATCGGTACGCTTCAAGAGATTAGCACAATATCTCCACAGCAGGCAGCCGGGAAATGCGCCGAACACCGGGGAAGCGCGCGCCGAAAAAAACGCGCAATAAAAATGTGACGCTTATCGCATTTATCCCGCCAGTTGGTTAAAATATCGCTACTGCTCGCACCTGCCGGATCCCTGCCATATGGAACAAGCCAACGTCTCCCGTTCAACCGCCTGGTTGCGGGTGGTCATTCTTGCCGTCTCGGCCTTTATCTTTAATACCACCGAGTTCATTCCGGTCGGTTTACTGAGCGACATCGCCGCCAGCTTCTCGATGCAAACCGAGCAGGTCGGGCTGATCATCACCATTTACGCCTGGATCGTCGCCGCCGCCTCGCTGGTGTGCATGCTGCTGACCAGCAAGATCGAGCGCCGCAGGCTGCTGATCGGGGTATTTATCCTGTTCATCGCCAGCCACGTGCTGACCGCAGTGGCCTGGAACTTCACCACGCTGGTGATTTCCCGCGCCGGCGTGGCGCTGGCTCACTCGGTGTTCTGGTCGATCACCGCCTCGCTGGCGATCCGCGTGGCGCCGGCGGGCAAAAAAGCGCAGGCGCTGAGCCTGCTGGCCGGCGGCACCGCGCTGGCGATGGTGCTCGGCCTGCCGTTGGGGCGCGTCGTTGGCCAGATCCTCGGCTGGCGCATGACCTTTATCGGCATCGCGGTATGCGCCACCCTGGCGCTGGTGCTGCTGTGGCGCCTGCTGCCGGTGTTGAAAAGCGAGCATTCCGGCTCGTTGTCCAGCGTGCCGATGCTGTTCAAACGCCCGGCGCTGGTCAGCCTGTATATGCTGACCATCATCGTGATTACGGCGCACTTCACCGCCTACAGCTACATCGAGCCGTTTATCCAAACCGTGGCCGGACTGTCGGAGAACTTCACCACCCTGATGCTGCTGCTGTTCGGCGCCGCCGGCATCGTCGGCAGCCTGTTGTTCAGCCGCTTCAGCGAACGCTTTCCGTCGGGCTTCTTTATCGGCGCCATCGCGCTGCTGGCGCTGAGCCTGTTGCTGCTGCTGCCGGCCTCCGGCGATGAAAACCACCTGACGCTGCTGTGCATCGTCTGGGGCATGGCGATCATGGCTATCGGTCTGTCGATGCAGGCCAGGGTGCTGAGCCTGGCGCCGGACGCTACCGACGTGGCGATGTCGATCTACTCCGGGCTGTACAACTTCGGCATTGGCGGCGGCGCGCTGCTGGGCAACCAGGTCAGCCTGCATCTGGGCATGGGCAACATCGGCTTCGTCGGCGCGCCGTTGGCGCTGATCGCCCTCGGCTGGTGCCTGCTCAATTTTTATCGCAGCGGGCGGCTGCAACAGCAGCACAGCCGCTAAATTTTTTTGCTGTAAAACAGTCTGCTGCAGTTTTTTATGCTTAACTTTTTTTCATAGTCTGCTAATTAAAAATTTAACTCCGCCGTCGGATCGCTAGCATAGAAAGTTATCAAATATGTTAATGCGAGGTTAACGGTGAGTGATTCTGTAGCGGCGGCGCCGATCCATGAAAGGGATTTATCGGCAAGAATCGATGCCTTGCCCGCCTCGGCCGGCCTGTGGCGTTTTATCGCCCTGCTGGCGCTGGGGGGCTTTTTCGAACTCTACGATCTGTTTCAAACCGGCTATATCAGCACCGGCCTGATCGCCGACGGCATTTTCCATATCGGCGCGCAGGGGGTGTTCGGCGTGTCGGACCAGGCGGCCTTCGCCTCCGCCACCTTTCTTGGCCTGTTTATCGGCGCCAGCCTGCTCAGCCCCTATGCCGATCGCTTCGGCCGCCGCACCACCTTCATGTTCGCTCTGGCCTGGTACGGCGCGTTCTCGCTGCTGTTGGCGTTCCAGCAGCAGGCGGAGTGGGTGATCTTCCTGCGCTTTTTAGTGGGCGTGGGCCTCGGCATTGAGCTGGTGACCATCGACACTTACCTCACGGAGTGGGTGCCCGCGCATCTGCGCACCCGGGCTTTCGCTTTCTCGTTTTTCATTCAGTTTCTGTCGGTGCCGGCGGTGGCGCTGATGTCCTGGTGGCTGGTGCCGCAAACTATTCTCGGGCTGAGCGGCTGGCGCTACGTGGTGATTGCCGGCGCAGCGGCTTCGCTGGTGATCTGGCTGGTGCGCAAGGGGCTGCCGGAATCGCCGCGCTGGCTGGTGCAGCAGCGGCGTTATGCGCAGGCGCGGCGGGTAATGCTGGAGATGGAACGGCGCTGCGGCGTGACCGAAGCGGCGGAGCTTCCGCCAGGGCGCACCGCCGAGGCGGAGTTGCCGCCGCGGCAGGGGAGTTTTAAGGATATCTGGTCGCCGCGTTATCGCGGCCGCACGCTGATGCTGGTGGTGATGAACTTTTTTCAGGCCATCGGCTTCTTCGGTTTCGGCAACTGGCTGCCGGCGCTGCTGTCCGGCAAGGGCGCTTCCGTCACCCACAGCCTGCTGTACGCCTTTTTCATTACGCTGGCGTACCCGCTCGGTTCGCTGCTGTGCAGCCGCTATGCCGACAGGATGGAGAACAAGTGGCAGATCGTTCTGTCTTGCCTGGTGACGGTGATTTTCGGTTCGCTGTTTGCGCTGCAAAATAATCCGCTGTGGCTGATTCTGTGCGGTTTCTTCATCACCTGGTCCAACGCCTGGCTGACCTACAGCTACCACTCCTATCAGTCCGAGGTGTTCCCGACCTACATCCGCGCCCGCGCCGTGGGGTTCTGTTACTCGTTCAGCCGCCTGTCGACGGTGTTCAGCAGCATCATCATCGGCATTATCCTGCAGTACGGCGGCTCGCAGGGGGTGATCGCCTTCATCGTCGCCAGCATGCTGATCGTGATGCTGGTGATCGGGCTGTTCGGCCCGAAGACGCGCGGCATCGACCTGGAAAACATCTGATCCCTCCGCCGGCGGCAGCGCCGGCATCTCCAGCAAAAAAATTCGCGATCATCCGAAAATTATTCCGTTATCACTGCTTTTGCCCCTGTCTTACTGTTACCCGGAGCAGGTCCTATTCGATACCGATCGGGGGAAACACCATGAGCACTATCACCATGCAAGACGGCGCGCGCATTTTCTATAAGGATTGGGGCCGTGGCCAACCGATCCTGTTCTCCCACGGTTGGCCGCTTTCCGCCGACGCCTGGGACAACCAGATGTTGTTTTTCGGCCAAAGCGGATTCCGCGTGATCGCAGCGGATCGCCGCGGCCACGGCCGTTCGGACCAAACCTGGGACGGCAACACGATGGACCAGTATGCGGACGATTTGGCGGCGCTGATTGAAGCGCTGGATCTGCGCGATTTGATCCTGGTCGGCCACTCTACCGGCGGTGGCGAAGCGGTGCGCTACATCGGGCGGCACGGCAGCGCCAGGGTGGCGAAGCTGGTGCTGGTGGGGGCGGTGCCGCCGCTGATGCTGCAAACCTCGGCCAACCCGGAAGGGCTGCCGATGGCCGCCTTCGACGGCATTCGCAGCGGCACGGCGGGCAATCGCTCGCAGTTCTTCCGCGATCTGGCGGTGCCGTTCTACGGCTTTACCTGCGACGAGATCGAAAGCAACGCCGGGCTGATAGACGGCTTCTGGCTGATGGGGATGCAGGGCGGCATCAAGGGGCTGTATGACTGCGTGCGCGAATTCTCCGAGGTTGATTACACGGCGGATCTGTTGGCCGTCGACACACCGACGCTGTTGGTGCACGGCGACGCCGACCAAATCGTGCCCCTTGCCGCTTCTGCGCAGAAAGCCGCTAAGCTGTTGAGACAGGCGGAGCTGAGGGTGTATCCGGGCGGATCGCACGGCCTGGCGCAGCGCGATCCCGATCGCTTCAACGCCGATCTGCTGGCGTTTATTCAAAATGCGCCGTTCTAAGGGGGCGATGATGACAATCTGGTTATTGGCGCGCCTCAACGTTCCCGCAGTGCGTTGGCTGCTGTTGCTGGCGGTCTGCGCCGCTTATCTGCAGGGCGGCCTGGTCAAGGCGCTGGACTTCGACGGCGCGGTGGCGGAAATGGTTCACTTCGGCCTGCGGCCGGCGCCGCTGTTCGCCGCCCTGGTAACGGCGCTGGAGCTGGGAGCGTCGGCGTTGATCCTGAGCGGTTTCCACCGCTGGCTCGGCGCGTTTGCGCTGGCCGGCTTTACGCTGGCGGCGACGCTGATGGCCAACCCGTTCTGGTTGCTGGATGGGGCGGAGCGCGCAGGCGCGATGAACGGTTTTTTTGAACATATTGGCCTGGCCGGCGCGCTGTTGCTGGTGGGCGTTAACGATCTGAAGGAGAGGGCGCATGGCGCAACAGGCTGAGAGCCGAGCGGGCGGTTTTGCGCCCTTGAAGATACCGGTATTCGCCGTCTTGTGGGGCGCTACGGTGCTGGGTAACGTCGGCAGCTTTATGCGCGATGTCGCCAGCTCCTGGCTGATCACCGATCTTTCGGCCAACCCCTCGGCGGTGGCGCTGATGCAGACCGCCGCCACGCTGCCGGTATTCCTGCTGGCGATCCCGGCCGGGGTGCTGTCGGATATCCTCGATCGCCGGCGTTTCCTGATTTTTGTGCAGATCCTGCTGGCCTGCGTCAGCGGCAGCCTGTTGCTGCTGTCGCAAAGCGGCGCGCTGACGGTGGAATACCTGTTGGCGCTGACCTTCGTCGGCGGCATCGGCGCGGCGCTGATGGGGCCGACCTGGCAATCGATCGTGCCGGAGCTGGTGCCGCGCGCCGATTTGCGCAATGCGGTGGCGCTGAATTCGCTGGGCATCAACATTGCCCGCGCCATCGGCCCGGCGGCGGGTGGGCTGCTGTTGGCCAGCTTTGGCGCCGGCGCGGCCTATGGCGCGGACGTCATGAGCTATGTGCTGGTGGTGGCGGCGCTGCTGTGGTGGAAACGGCCGAAGGTGGAAGACAGCGGCCTGTCCGAGCACTTTTTCGGCGCTTTCCGCGCCGGTATCCGCTATGCCCGCGCCAGCCGCGAACTGCACGTGGTCTTGCTGCGGGCGGCGGTATTCTTCGCCTTCTCCAGCTCGGTGTGGGCATTGTTGCCGCTGGTGGCGCGCCAGATGCTGGGCGGCAGCGCCGGATTTTACGGCATTCTGTTAGGGGCGGTCGGCGCCGGGGCGATCCTCGGGGCGGTGCTGCTGCCGCGCTTGCGCCAACGGTTGAACGCCGATGGTTTGGTGCTGCTGGCGGCGGTGATCACCGCGGCGGTGATGGCGGCGTTGTCGCTGGCGCCGCCTCAGTGGGTGGCGGTGTTGCTGTTGCTGGCGCTGGGCGGCGGCTGGATTATCGCCCTGACCTCATTGAACGGGGCGGCGCAGGGGATATTGCCCAACTGGGTACGCGGGCGCGGCCTGGCGATTTATCTGATGGTGTTCAACGGCGCGATGGCCGCCGGCAGCCTGCTGTGGGGGCTGGTCGCGCAGCAAATTGGCGTCGCCGCCACCTTGCTGGCGGGCGGCGCCGGCCTGCTGGCGGCGGGGTTGGCGTTTCACCGCCTGCGCCTGCCGCAGGGCGAGGCCGATCTGCAGCCGTCGAACCACTGGCCCGAGCCGCTGCTCAACACTCCGATCGAGCACGATCGCGGCCCGGTGATGATCCAGGTGGAATACCGCATCCGCGAACAGGATCGGCCGGCGTTTTTACGCACGCTGCTGATGCTGGAGCGGGCGCGCCGCCGCGACGGCGCCTACGCCTGGGGCATTACCGAGCACACCGGCGATCCGGAGCGGGTGATGGAGTGGTTCCTGGTGGAGTCCTGGGCGGAGCACCTGCGGCAGCATCAGCGGGTGTCGCACGCCGACGCCGATCTGCAGCAGGAGGCGCTGCGCTTCCATATCGGTCCGGATCAACCCGTGGTGCACCACTTCCTGTCGCTGGATCGGCGGCAGGCGAAGCATTAACTGCACGGTGAGCCGATGAGAAGGTGCTATGCTTTTGGTCGGTTCGGCGGCGTGCCCGCCGTGAAGACGAACGTATCAAGCACAGGGAGAAACATTGATGACGGCACCTTCTGCTTTTGCCCATGAGCTCGGGTTGCGCTATCCGATTGTTCAGGGGCCGATGAACGGCGCTTCGCCGCCGGATTTGGCGGTGGCGGTCAGCAACGCCGGGGCGCTGGGTTCGTGCGCGGCGGCGCTGTTTTCACCGGCGACGATCCTCGAACGGGTGCAGCAGATCCGCGCGCAGACCGCCGCGCCGTTCAATATCAATCTGTTTCTCCTCGATGAACAGCACCCGGAAATCGCTGAGCTGAAGCGCGCCCAGCACCTGCTGCGGCCGTTCCGCGAAGCGCTGGGGCTGAGCGAGCCGGAAATTCCGGCCAGGTTCGCCGAAAACAACCGCGATCAGATCGCGGCGCTGCTGGAGGCCGCCCCGCCGGTGGTCAGCTTTACCTTTGGCGTGCTGCCGCGTGAAACGGTCGCGCAGTTCAAAAAAGCCGGCTCGCGGGTCATCGGCACCGCCACCACGGTGGCGGAAGCCAGAGCCTGGGAAGAGGCGGGCGCCGATTTTGTTTGCGTATCCGGCTCGGAAGCCGGTGGCCATCGGCCAACCTTCCTCGGCGATGTCGAACAGTCTTCGGTTGGCCTGCTGGCGTTGATCCCGCAGGTGGCGGCGGCGGTGAAGATCCCGGCGATCGCCGCCGGCGGCATCATGGACGGGCGCGGCATCGCGGCCGCAATGCTGCTCGGCGCGCAGGCGGCGCAGCTGGGCACCGCCTTCCTCTGCAGCCCGGAATCGGGCATCGCCGAAGCGTGGCGCACGGCGTTACGCACCGCCGGCGATGACAGCACGCGCCTGACGCGGACGTTCAGCGGCCGGCCGGCGCGCGGCATCGTCAACGAGTTTATGGAGCGGATGCGTCCTTTCGAACAGCAAATCCTGCCTTACCCGGTGCAAAATGCCCTGACCGGCGACATTCGCCAGGCGGCGGCAAAAGCGGGGCGAGCGGAGTTTATGTCGTTATGGGCCGGGCAGGGCGTGGCGCTGGGGCGGCCGATGCCGGCGGCGCAGCTGGTGGCCCTGCTTGCGGAAGAGCTTGCGGCGACCCGCGGCTGAAGCCGGTTATGCCGCTGGAAGGTTCGGCAGGATCACTCCGCCCCCTGGGCATGCTGTCGCCCGAGCAGGGCGAACACCAGCAGCGCCGTCGCCACGCTGGCGGCCGACAGGCTATACAGCAGCGTGCGCAAGGCGTCGTTATAGTTCTGCAGCATCAAGGCGCGCTGGCCGGGCAGCGTCTCGATATCGCCGAGCGCCGCGCGGCTGGCTGCCTCCGCCAGCCGTTGCGGGTCAATGCCGCCGTGCAAGGCATTCTGCAACCCTCCCTGGATCAAGGTCGCCAGCAGTGCGCCGACGATGGCGATGGCGATGCCGTCGGCGGAAACGCGCACCGCGTTGAAAATGCCGGTCGCCATGCCTGCGCGCTGCTTCTCCACCACGCTGACCGCCATGCCGTCCATCAAGCCCCAGGGCAGGCCTATTCCGACGCCGATCAACGCCATTGGCGCCATCAGGCCGGAGGCGCCCTGCGGCAATTCCCCGGCCAGCCAGGCCAGGCCCGCGGCAACCAGCAATAACCCCAGGGCGGAGAGCGCACCTGCGGTGATGTGCCGCGCCAGCAGCGCCGCTACAAAGGGCACTACCAGCAGCGGCGCCGCCAGGGCGATCATGCTTTTGCCGGCGGCCAGGGCGCTCAGGCCGTCTATGCCGATAAAGCGGCCCGGCAGCATCACGATCAGAATGACGAAGAAGAAGGCCGGCGACGCGGCGAGCACCTGCACCCCGATAAAACGCGGGCTGCTGAATAGCGACAAATCGAGCATCGGGCGCGCCACGCGTTTTTCGATAAACACGAAGGCAATGAAGACCGCCAGCGACGCCAGCAATGGCGCCAGAACGGCGGCATTGCTCCAGCCATGCTCAGGTGCCAGCAAAATGGCGTAGGTGAACAGCGCCAGCGCAGCGGTGAACGCGGCGGCGCCTGGCCAGTCGAGGCCTGCCGCGTGCGGATCGCGGGATTCGTCGGCATGCCGCAACACCAGCGCCACGCCCAGCAAGGCGATCAGGGCGGTGGCGATGAAAACCCAGCGCCAGCTGAGAGCATCCGCCAGCCAGCCGGCGGCCAACGGGCCGAACGCCAGCCCGATGCCGAAGGTGGTGCCCAACAGGCTGAATACCCGGGTGCGCAACGGGCCGTGGAAGCTTTGCGCCAGCGACGACATGGCGCCGGCGAAGGCGGCGGCGCCCGCCAATCCCTGGACCAGCCGCAGCGCATCGATGCCGATAACGGAAGGGGCATAGGGGATAATCAGGGTGACGGCGGCGAAGGCCGCCAGCCCCAACAGCCAGACTCTTTTCCGCCCATAGATATCGGTCAGGCTGCCGGCGGCCATCATGGCGCTGCCGTAGGTCAGGATGTAACCGTTGACCACCCAGCTCAGCTGCGCAGCGCTGCCGCCCAGCGCATGGCCAATCGAGGGCAGCACCACCGCCGGGCCGGTGAAGCTCAGCGGGATGAGAATGCCGGTCAGGCAGGCGGCCAGCAGCTGTAGCCATTCGCGAAGGGAGGTGCGGTCTGCGGTGGAGGTGATTTGCGTCATGGTCATTGTCTGCCTGTCAGAGGAAGAGCCGCCCAGCGGCGTTGTCATTAAGGTAGGCCTTCACGCAGAAAAGAAAAATAGGCTAAATTTCCATATATAGCGGACAAAAATGTCCAATATCAGCGGAGAAGCTTATGGACAGTCTCAGCGGCATTCAGGCCTTCGTGCTGGTGGCGGAAACCCGCAGTTTTTCCGCCGCCGGGCGGCTGTTGGGCGTTTCATCCTCGGCAATGGGCAAAAGCGTGGCGCGCATGGAACAGCGCCTCGGGGTGCGGTTGTTCCACCGCAGCACCCGCAGCATTACGTTGACGGCGGAGGGGGCGCAGTTTCTCGAACGTTGCCGGCGCATTCTGGCGGAGATCGCTGCGGCAGAGCTGGAGCTGGCCGACAGCCGGGCGGCGCCGCGCGGCAAGCTGCGCATCAGCCTGCCGTTGGTGAGCGGGCTGATGCTGCCGGTGCTGACGGATTTTATGCATCATTATCCGGACATTGCGCTGGACGTGGATTTTACCGATCGCCTGGTTGATATCGTCGAAGAAGGGTTTGACGCGGTGGTGCGCACCGGTGAACCGGCCGACTCGCGGCTGATGTCGCGCAGGCTGGGCCGCTTCCGGCTGATGCTGGTGGCGGCGCCCGATTATCTCCTGCGGCGCGGCCTGCCGCAGACGCCGCAGGATTTGTTGAACCACGCCTGCCTGCAGCATAAATTTCCGAGTTCGGGGCGTTTCGAACCCTGGCCACTGCGGCACCTGCCGGATGAGGCACCGCTGGAGCTGCCGGCGACCATGATTTGCAATACCACCGAGGCGTTGGTCCAGGTGGCGCAGGCCGGTCTGGGGATCGCCTGCCTGCCGGATTTTATGGTGCGGGAGCCGCTGCGGCGCGGCGCGCTGCAACAGGTGCTGGCGCAGTACACCGAGCATCAGGGCGCCTTTCGCATCGTCTGGCCGTCGAGTAAATATCTGGCGCCCAAGCTGCGGGTGTTTATCGACTTTCTCAGCGAAAGGTTGTTTCCGACGGAAGGAGCGTGAAAAAGCCCGCCCGGGTCGCCCGGGGCGGGCTTTTTTACTGCAGGTTAACTTACGCCAGATCGAAACGATCGAGGTTCATCACCTTATTCCAGGCGGCGACGAAGTCGTGCGCGAACTTCTCCTGCGCGTCTGCGCTGCCGTAGACTTCGGCCAGGGCGCGCAGCTGCGCGTGCGAACCGAACACCAGATCGACGCGCGTGCCGGTCCACTTGACGGCGCCGCTGTGGCGGTCACGCCCCTCGAAGATCCCGTCATCGCCGACCGGGTGCCAGGTGGTGCCCATGTCCAGCAGGTTGGCGAAGAAGTCGTTGGTCAGCGCCTGCGGCCGATCGGTGAAGACGCCGTGTTTGGCATCGCCGACGTTGGCGCCCAGCACCCGCAGCCCGCCGACCAGTACGGTCATTTCCGGCGCGGTCAGCGTCAGCAGCTGCGCTTTGTCCACCAGCAGCACCTCGGCCGGCACCTGGTATTTGCCCTTCAGGAAGTTGCGGAAGCCGTCGGCTGCCGGTTCCATCGCCTCGAAGGACTCGACGTCGGTCTGCTCCTGGCTGGCGTCGGTGCGGCCCGGCGCGAAAGGCACCTGCAGCTGGAGACCGGCGTTTTTCGCCGCTTGCTCCACGCCCGCACAGCCGGCCAGCACGATCAGGTCCGCCAGCGAGACGCGTTTGTCACCCGGTTGGGCATCATTGAAGGCGCGCTGAATGCGTTCCAGCGTGCCCAGCGTCTGCACCAGCTGAGCCGGTTGGTTGACCGCCCAGTCTTTCTGCGGTGCCAGGCGAATGCGGGCCCCGTTGGCGCCGCCGCGTTTGTCGGAGCCGCGGAAGCTGGAGGCCGAAGCCCAGGCGGTGGAAACCAGCGCCGAGATCGGCAGACCGGCGGCCAGCACCTGGCTTTTCAGCGCGGCGATGTCCTGCTGGTCGATCAGCGGATGGTTGACCGCCGGCACCGGATCTTGCCAAATCAGCTGTTCCGCCGGCACTTCCGGGCCGAGGTAGCGGGCGCGCGGCCCCATATCGCGGTGGGTCAGCTTGAACCAGGCGCGGGCGAAGGCGTCGGCGAGCTCCTCGGGGTGCTCGTAGAAGCGGCGCGAAATTTTTTCGTAAACCGGGTCGAAGCGCAGCGACAGGTCGGTGGTCAACATGGTCGGGCGGCGCTTTTTGTTCGGATCGAAGGCGTCGGGGATGGTCTCGCCAACGTCCTTCGCCACCCACTGGTGAGCGCCGGCCGGGCTTTGCGTCAGCTCCCATTCGTATTCGAACAGGTGCCTGAAGAAGTCGTGGTTCCATCGGGTCGGGGTGGTGGTCCAGGTGACCTCAAGGCCGCTGGTGATCGCGTCCTTGCCCACGCCGGTGCCGAAGGTGCTGTGCCAGCCGAGTCCCTGGGACTCCAGCCCTGCGCTTTCAGGATCGGCGCCTACGTGGCTCGCCGGGCCGGCGCCGTGGGTCTTGCCGAAGGTATGGCCGCCGGCGATCAGCGCCACGGTCTCTTCGTCATTCATCGCCATGCGGGCGAAGGTTTCGCGGATGTCGCGCGCCGCGGCGACCGGATCGGGGTTGCCGTCCGGGCCTTCCGGGTTGACGTAGATCAGGCCCATCTGCACCGCAGCCAGCGGCTTCTCAAGGTCTCGGTCGCCAGAGTAGCGGCTGTTCGGCCCGCCGCTCAGCTCCAGCCAAATTTTTTCCGAGCCCCAGTAGACGTCGTCCGGTTCCCAGGTGTCGGCGCGGCCGCCGGCATAGCCGAAGGTTTTGAAGCCCATCGATTCCAGCGCCACGTTGCCGGTCAGCACCAGCAGGTCGGCCCAGGATATGTTGCGGCCGTATTTCTGTTTGATCGGCCACAGCAGGCGGCGCGCCTTGTCGAGGCTGACGTTGTCCGGCCAGCTGTTGAGCGGCGCAAAGCGCTGTTGGCCTTCGCCCGCGCCGCCGCGGCCGTCGCCGATGCGGTAGGTGCCGGCGCTGTGCCAGGCCATGCGGATGAACAGGCCGCCGTAGTGGCCGAAGTCCGCCGGCCACCATTCCTGGGAATCGGTCATCAGAGCGTGCAGATCCTGTTTGACGGCGGCCAGGTTGAGGCTGTTGAAGGCGTCGGCGTAGTTGAAATCTTTATCCATCGGGTCGGACAGGGGGGAGTGCAGGTGCAGCGGCTTCAGGCTGAGTTGGTTTGGCCACCAGTCCTGGTTCGAAGGGCCGTTCTGTGGCGTGGGTTGGTTACCGCCGCCCGAAAATGGGCATTTGCTTTCAGTTGTCATAATGCGCTCTCTGCTTCCATAGGTGTGCTCTCTGCGCCGCCGTTTGCGCTGCGCGCGGGAGCGTTAGCTTGACATGCGGGTGATGCTCGCGTCGGGTGTTGCGCTAAATAACAGATTACTATCGAGTTTTGTTTCCCTAACCGCGAGAGGGCGAAGGAAGGCTCATGGATAAGCTTAGTCAGCGGCGGCGGATAGATAAAATAGGTATGGTTGAATGTTGTGATAGTTCCCGGCTATTCAATAAGATGTGATTGATAGACGGAGTGACGGGATATTTCTCATTGCGGTCGCGCTTTGCCTTACTTAAGCTGAAACGGCAGTGCAAACCGTAAAAAGGAGATAATCATGACCGATTTACAATCCGCAGATCGTAATCCCACCCCTGACGTAGCAGAAGAAAACGCTTTCTTTCCATCACCTTACTCGTTGTCGCAGTACACTTCGTCCAAAACCGATTTTGACGGCGCCAGCTATCCCAATGCCTATCGGGGCGGGAAATGGAAGGTGTTGATGATAGCTTCGCAGGAACGGTATCTGCTGATGCAAAACGGCAAGTTCTTCTCCACCGGCAACCATCCGGTTGAGATGCTGCTGCCGATGCACCATATGGATCTGGCCGGTTTTGAGATCGACATCGCCACGCCTTCGGGCGATCCGGTGAAGCTGGAAATGTGGGCCTTCCCCGGCGAGGATGAAGCGGTTAAAGCCACCTATGAAAAATATCGTCATCAGCTCAAGCAGCCGAAAAAGCTGTCTGATGTGGTGAAGGATCTGGATGCGGGCAACTATATCGGCGTCTTTATTCCCGGCGGCCACGGCGCGCTTAACGGCATTCCGTTCAGCGAAGACGTTAAGAAAACGCTGTACTGGGCGCACGATAACGATCGCTACGTGATTTCGCTTTGCCACGGCCCGGCCGGTTTGCTGGCGGCGGGGATCGGCGAGAGCAAGGAGGATTTCCTGTTCCGCGGTTACGAAATGTGCGTGTTCCCGGATGCGCTGGATCTCGGCGCCAATCTCGACATCGGCTATATTCCCGGCCCGATGCCCTGGCTGGTGGGCGAGCGCCTGCGCGAGCTGGGGGTAAAAATCATCAATGCGGATATCACCGGCAAGGTGCATAAGGATCGGCGGCTGCTGACCGGCGACAGCCCGCTGGCCTCCAATCATTTAGGCAAGCTGGCTGCGGAGACGCTGCTGGCCGAGGTGGCCGCGCTTTCCTGACGGCGCCGGCGGGCCAGAATGCCCTGTCTGCGCCCGCTTAACCCGCCGTCATTTGCCGCAGCAGCCATTCGCGCAGGGCGATGATATCGGGGCGCTGCGCGGTCTCTTCGGTGGCGACCAGATAGTAGTTGGCGCCGGGCAACGACATCTCGAACGGCGCGGCCAGCACGCCGCGCTGCAACAGGTCGCGCGCCAGCAGCTCGCTGGCGATCACCACCCCCTGGCCCGCCACCGCCGCCTGCAGCGCATGGGTCTCATCGCTGAAGGTCAACCCGGCGTCCACCTTCAATCCCTCCGGCCCGTAGCGCCGCCGCCAGTTTTCCCAGGTTGGCGCGTCGGCGGGCACCTGCCGGTGTTCCACGTGAAACAGCGTCACCCGGCGTAAATCTTCGACGCAGGCCAGCGCCAGCGCAGGGCTGGCCACCACGATAAAACGATCCTCATGCAGCAGCGTGCAGTGCAGATCGGTCTCCGGCGTCTCGCGATAGCGGATGGCGACATCCACGGTGCGCTGGCTGAGATCCACCCGCTCGACGCTGGTGTGCAAGCGCAGATCGATCGCCGGAAACTCCGTTTTGAAATCTGCCAGCCGCGGCACCAGCCAGTGGGTGAGAAAGTTGGAGGTGGTGGTGACGGTCAGCGCCGGCGGCTGATGCGCGCGGGCGAGCTGGGCGACGGACTGTTCCAGCGCGGCGAAGGCGCGCTGGGTGCCGGCATACAAAATTTCGCCGGTCTCGGTCAGGCTGACGCCCTGCGCGCTGCGTTCGCAGACCCGGCACTCCAGCACCGATTCCAGCAGTTTGATCTGGTGGCTGACCGCCGTCGCGCTGACGCCCAATTCCTCGGCGGCGTGTTTGAAGCTGTGGCAACCGGCCACGGCGTGAAAGGCGCGCAGCGCGCCCAGCGGCGGCAAACGGGGTTTTCTCATGGCTGAATTATTCTCATCTAATGCTGAAAACTATGAGTTTGTCTTGCCCATTATACAGGGGATAGGCTACCGACATATGAATCAGGTGGTGAATTTATTTCATCCTATCGAAATGTCGGGAGTTGAAGATGAGCCTATATGTTAATAACGGCGCGATGGGCGCGCTGGAACACTCGGGAGCGGCGGCCAGCGCCATCGCGCTCAGCGCGCCGGTCGCGGCGGGCGCGTTGCTGCTGAAGTTGGAAAGCATAGTGGGCATCGGCGCCGGCCTGACGCTGCTGGCGGCATTGGCGCTGGCGTTTATCGGCGGCGCGGCGCTGGCCTGCTTACGGCCGCTGCAAAACGGGCGCGCGCTGATAACCCTCCGCTACGGCTTTTTGCTGGCGGCGGCGGGCTGGTTATCAACGCTGCTGATGCTGTTCGGCGGCCACGCTTGGCCGGCCCTGCTGCCGGGCATCGCCCTCGGCGGCCTGGGGCTGGGCGTGGCGTACCGCACGGCGGCGGGGGAAGCGGGGGCGCTGAGCGCGATCGTCAGGCTGACGACGCTCGCGAGCATCGTGGCCACAGTGGCGGCGGCTTTGCTGATCCAAACCTATGCCGCGCCGGGCGTGAGCGGGTTCTGCTTCGCCTTCGCGCTGCTGGCCGATCTGGCGCTGCTGGGGGCATTGATCGCCCGGATTGCCGAGCGGGATGAGGGGTGATGCGTTGCCTTGAGCGTTGGCAGCCCGCCTGGAAAATGCCGAGCTGCGGGGGAGGCGATTCTGATTGCCTCGGCTGTGTGGCGGGAGCGGACAATCTTCATTGAGCTGTGCTTGATTTCCCGCGATGGAGGTATGCCATCGTACTCTTTCAGGTTCTCAATGCGTCGATTACGGCGCGCAAAGCGGGCGAAACATTACGATGAGGATAATAAAGGAATGAGCCTTCCAGGCGTAAGCTGTAACGCTGCAGAACCCTGATAAGCGTGCCGCGTGCTAAATCATCAGCAACCAGCTCCTCGGGAACATAGGCTAACCCCAGACCCAGCCTGGCGGCCTTTGTCTCCATATAACTGTCGGCAAAGGCCCACTGCCCCTGCGGCCGGTGGGTGATTTTTTTTCCGTCCTCATTGAGTTCCCATGCGTACAGGCTTCCGTCACCCAACTGGTAAGCGATGCAAGGATGCACCACTAAATCTGCCGGCGTTTGCGGAAAGCCGTAGCGACGAAAATGCTGAGGTGTGCCGACAACAGCCATCTCCATGTCGGGCGTAATGCGCACCGCGACCATGCCACTGCCCACTTCCGGGCCCAGGCGCACTCCAGCATCGAACCGTTCCGCAATAATATCGACAAACCGGCTCTCACTGATGAGTTCAAGCCTGATATCTGGATAGCGTTGTTGAAATATCGCCAGCTTCGGCAACAGCACTTTATCAATGGCGTGTTGGCTGGCATTGATGCGTACCGTACCGGATGGGGTATGGCGATAATAGGCCAGGGTGGCGAGCCCGGTATCTAAAGCATCAAATCCTGACTGTACCGTTCTGTAGAGTTGCTCGCCTGCCTGTGTCAGAGACAATTTGCGCGTGGTGCGAACCAGGAGTTGCAAACCCAGCCGCTGTTCAAGCTCGCGGACGGAACGGCTGATACCGGACTGAGCAAGCCCGAGCCTTTGCGCCGCGGCGGTAAAACTCCCTTCCTGCACCACCATCATAAACAGGTAAAGATCGTTGTAATTTTCCCGTTTTGCCATCCGTATCACCTCCCAAATCAACCCGCAGCCACATCGCAATTTATAACAATATGATATTAATCTTAGCAGTTTACTCCCTCTAATCAGCATTATTTCTGCTAACTATAATGGGCGCATTGCAACAAAGCACGGCAGCGTTGTCCGTATGAAACCTGCGCCAACAAGGTGTTTTAGGGGAACGAATAATGAAAGCTTTCACCAGAAAACTGACGGCCGCCATACCTGCCATGCTGCTAAGCGCATCATTAAGTGGAGTGACAACCATGAGTTATGCTGAAACAACGAGTCCGAACGCGCCCGTTTCGATGGTCGCAACATGGGACAAGACCTTCGCCGAGAGCGGCAAAGTCTATCACCGCAAGGTGTCCTTTCGGAACCGCTACGGGATCACCTTAGTCGGCGATCTCTACATTCCAAAAGACCGCGGTGAGCGTAAGCTGGCGGCGGTTGCCGTTAGCGGCCCCTTTGGCGCTGTCAAAGAACAGTCCAGCGGGCTGTATGCGCAGACGCTGGCTGAAAAGGGTTTCGTAACGCTGGCATTCGATCCTTCCTACACGGGTGAAAGCGGCGGCTACCCGCGTAACCTCGCTTCTCCGGATATCAACACCGAGGATTTCAGCGCTGCGGTTGATTTCCTGGGTTTACAACAAGAGGTGGATCGCAATCGTATCGGGCTGCTCGGCATCTGCGGCTGGGGCGGTATGGCGTTAAACGACGCCGCTATGGATACGCGCGTCAAAGCGGTTGCAACCAGCGTGATGTATGACATGAGCCGTGCGATGGGGCATGGGGTTGGCGAGGGTAAAGACAGGTATTCAACTGCCGATCGCCGTGCCGTCTTGCACTATCTGAACGAGCAGCGCTGGAAGGATGCAGAAAACGGCGATTTCGCGCCCGGCGGCCATGATATTTATGTCGACGGCAAGGGCAACGTCACCGCTTCCAAACGTATCCTGCCGGAAACGTTACCCGCAAATCCCAACCCGGTTTTGAAAGAATTCTTTGATTATTATCGAATGCCGCGTGGTTTCCATGCACGTTCCGTAAACTCAACCGGAGCATGGACTGCGACAATGCCTTTGTCGTTTATGAATATGCCGTTGCTGAGCTATTCAAAAGAAATCACCGTTCCTGCGCTGATCGTGACCGGTGAAAAAGCGCACTCACGCTATTTTGCCGAAGACGCTTTTAAGGCCGTCGGCAGCAAAGAGAAAGAATTGGTGGTTATCCCGGGGGCGAACCATGTGGATCTCTACGACAATGTTGCCGGTAAGATCCCGTTTGCCAAATTTGAACAGTTTTTCAAAACCCACTTGAGATAGGTTCTGAGTCAGGAATTTCAGCAAAGCCGCCTGACGTTCGCAGGTAGCCTTTAATCTGGCTTCAGTCAGTCTGATGTGACGCAGAATATGTCACATTGCACCTCATTCCTAACCACGTTTTGTCGTTATTCCATGAATAGCGTCCGCCCCGGCCGCGCCTGTGTTCTGCCGGGGCGATATTCAGAGAAGATAATAATGCCCACACCGAGTCATAAAACATCACGCAATAAAACACACGCACACTGGGGCGGCGTGTTTGCTATGACGTTCTGCGTTTTTATTCTGATCGCATCAGAATTTCTGCCGGTCAGCCTGCTGACGCCGATTGCCAGAGATTTGCACGTTACGGAAGGGTTGGCAGGTCAGGGGATTGCCATCTCCGGCGTGCTGGCGGTGTTGACCAGCCTGACAATCTCTCAGGTTGCCGGAAATATGAATCGAAAATATCTTCTGCTGGGGCTGACGTTTCTGATGGCCGTGTCGGGAATGGTTATCTTCCTGGCGTCCAGCTATGCGGTTTATATGGTGGGGCGGGCCCTGATTGGTATCACCATCGGTGGATTCTGGTCAATGTCGGCGGCAGCCGCCATTCGTCTGGTGCCACAGCATCAGGTACCCCGCGCCTTGGCCATTTTTAACGGTGGTAACGCGCTCGCAACCGTCGTGGCGGCGCCGCTTGGCAGCTATCTGGGGGCGACCGTAGGTTGGCGTGGGGCCTTTTTATGTCTCGTGCCTCTTGCGATAGCCGCGTTCATTTGGCAATGCGTCAGCCTGCCAACGATGGAAATCGACAGGGAACGCAAGCCGCACAGGTCTGTGCTTCGTCTATTCAGACTCTCCAGCGTATCAACCGGCCTGATCGCCTGTGGATTATTCTTTATGGGGCAGTTTGCATTATTTACCTATGTGCGACCGTTTCTGGAGACGGTGACCCGAGTAAACGCCTCCGGCCTGTCCTTAATTCTACTCGCTATAGGCGTAGCCGGTTTTGTTGGCACACTGATAATTACGAAGTTCCTGAACGCCAGATTTTATCAGACGCTGATTATGATCCCTTTGCTGATGGCCACGATTGCCGGAGCGTTGCTTCTGGCCGGGCACAGCGCCTGGACCGTTGCCGCGCTATTAAGCCTGTGGGGGATGCTTGCGACCGCGGCGCCGACGGGATGGTGGACATGGATAGCGCGGACGCTGCCCGAGGATGCCGAGGCGGGCGGCGGTCTGATGGTCGCCGTCATTCAGCTCTCGATTGCGCTCGGTTCAACCACGGGAGGTTGGGTCTTTGACCGCCTGGGATGGCAAAGTTCTTTTGGGCTGAGTGGTGCATTACTTCTTGGTGCGGCAGCGATGACATTTCTTTCGTCCCGTCAAGCCAACCCGGTGCATTAGCGCAACGCCTTTATACTGCACCCTTGGCTAATCGTTATCTCTGCCATGGGGTTCGGCAGAGAAGCCAAGGCCCGTTCATCGGCCCGTACCTAAAAAACCCAACGGCAAAACGCCCGCTTAAGTTTCCTTAAGCGGGCGTCTCTAATATGGCTCCTCTGACTGGACTCGAACCAGTGACATACGGATTAACAGTCCGCCGTTCTACCGACTGAACTACAGAGGAATCGTGTGAACGGGGCGAATCATAGCGACCCGCCGCCGGCATGTCAAAGGCGGATTACACATTCTGTGACTGTTTGCTTACAGAATGCGCAACCCGTTGAGCTTTTGGCAGATTTAGCCCCGTTCTGCGCGTTTTAACCTCAGCTGATAACGATAGCGGCCCGCGTTCAGCAGGTAGTCTTCGTGCACGCTCGGGCTCCAGGAATCGTCGCCGCCCACCCCCATGTGGAAGCCGTCCAGATGCAGCCAGGTGCCGGCCTCCGGCTGCAGCAGATGCTGGTGGGTGCAGGCCATCAGCTGCTGCAGGCCATAGCGGCTGAGCGAGAAATGGAAATGGCCGTCGATGCGCCAGCCGCCGTATTGCAGCCGGCGGGTGTCGCAGCGCAGGCCGTTTTCGCCGGGGAAAATGTACGGCGTGTGCAGGTCCGCCAGCGGTAGCCGCCAGCGGCCGTACTGTGCGGCCAGCCGGCGGTCCGGGTAGTTCTCGTGCGGGCCGAGGCCCAGCCACTCGGCCTGCGGCTGCACCTGCGCCAGTTGGCAGTTCAGGCCGATGCGCGCCGGCGGCGGCAGGGCATCGGCCACCTCGACCTCCACGCTGACGCTGGCCGCGCCCAGCGCGTCGAATAGCCACTGTTTGCGGCTGAGCAGCAAAATTTGCCCATCAACGCCGAACTGGTGTTCGCTCACCACCCGCACGCCGTCGCTGACCGCATCGGCCTGCAGCAGGGTGCAGCGTTCCTCCAGCCGGTACATACCCGCCAGCTTCCAGCGTTCCACCCAGGCGTTGGGATCGATGCGCTCCACTTCGCTGACGCCGATATCGTTGTCCAGCGGTGCGCGGATAAAGCAGTCGCGCAGCGGCGTCAGCAGCTGCGGTGCGCCATCCTGCCACCATTGCTCCAGGCAGCCGCTGTCGCGCGCAAAGCGCCAGCGCTGATTGCCATGCAGGATCTCAAGACCCTGCCGGTCTTCATGCAGCTGCGGCGCGGCGCCTTTGGCCTCTGCGGCGGCCAGGTGCAAAGCGCGCGGCACCCGCCACTGATCCCAGGCGCAGCGGTGGTGCGCTTCGGACCAGTCGGTGGCCTGCGGCTGCACCACCTCCACGTTCAGCCACAGCTCGCCGGGCTGGTGCAGCACCGGCAGCCGGTCGAGCAGGGTGAAGCTGGTGCTGCCCTGCGGCGGCAAAGCCAGATCGAAGCTGCCGCTGGCGCGCTCCACGCCGTCCAGCTCCAGCCGCCAGTTAAGCCGTTCGTTATCGCAGGTGCGGAACAGGTAGTCGCTGCTGACGGTCAGAGCCAGCGTAGCAGGGTCGAAGGCGAAGCTGAAAAACTGCTGCGCCCGCTGCGCTTCGAACAGCGCCGGGTGCGGCGTTCGGTCCGGGAACACCAACCCGTTGAGGCAAAACTGCCGGTCGTTCGGCGTATCGCCGAAGTCGCCGCCGTAGGCCCAGTAAGGGTTGCCCTGTGCATCATGGCGGGTCAGCGCCTGATCCACCCAGTCCCAGACGAAGCCGCCCTGCAGGCGCGGGTGGCTGCGAAACGCCTGCCAGTAACGGGTGAAGCCGCCAAAGCTGTTGCCCATCGCGTGGGCGTACTCGCACAGGATCAGCGGGCGGTTTTCTTGTGGCAGGCCGATCCACTTGACGATCGACCACTTGGGCACCGCCGGGAAGGGCTGGTCCTGATCCACCCGGGCATACATCGGGCAGACAATGTCGGTGGCCGCGCTGTCGGCGCCGCCGCCTTCGTACTGCACCGGGCGGGTGGGATCCTGGCTTTTCACCCAGCGGTACAGCGCATCGTGGTTGCAGCCGTGGCCGGACTCGTTGCCCAGCGACCAGATAATGATGCACGGATGGTTGCGATCGCGCTGCACCATGCGGGTAACGCGTTCGCTCATCGCCGGCAGCCAGGCCGGGTCATCCGCCAGCCGGTTCATCGGCTGCATGCCGTGGGTTTCGATATTGGCCTCGTCCACCACGTACAGCCCATAGCGGTCGCACAGCCGGTACCACAGCGGGTGGTTGGGGTAGTGGGAACAGCGCACCGCATTGAAGTTATGTTGCTTCATCAGCAGGATGTCGTGGCGCATGGTGGCTTCATCCATCACCTGGCCGTGCTGCGGGTGGTGCTCATGGCGGTTGACGCCGCGGATCAGCAGCGGCCGGCCGTTGAGCTTCAGCAGCCCGCCGCTGATTTCCACCTGGCGGAAGCCGACGTCATAGGCCTCGACCTCGAGGGTCGCCCCCTGCGGCGACAGCAGGGCGACGGTGGCGCGGTACAGCGCGGGCGACTCGGCGCTCCACAACGCCGGGCGCTCCACCGGCAGCCGCAGGGTGGTGCGGTCGTCGTAGGCGCCGCGCTCGTCGATAACTTCGCTGCCCAAAGGCTGGGTTTTTTCCGCCACCAACTGGCCGTCGCGCCACAGCCGCACCTGCACCTGCAGCGGCGCGGGCCGATTGACGTGCGCCGCTACTACCAGTTCGCCGCGGCTGAAGCTGTCGTACAGCGGGGTGGTGATGCGGATATCGCTCAGGTGCGCGGCGGGTTTATGCAGCAGGCTGACGTCGCGGAAAATGCCGCTCATGCGCCACATGTCCTGATCTTCCAGATAGCTGCCGTCGCACCAGCGCAGCACCATCACCACCAGCCGGTTTTCCCCCGCCTGCAGCCAGGGGCTGAGATCGAACTCCGCCGGCAGGCGGCTGTCCTGCGAGTAACCGACCCAATGGCCGTTGCACCACAGGTAGAACGCCGAATTGACGCCGTCGAAGATGATGCGCGTCTGGCCGGCGGCCAGCCAGCCGTCGCTGACGCTGAAGGTGCGCGAATAGCAACCGGTGGGGTTATCCTCCGGCACCCGCGGCGGATCGACCGGGATCGGGTAGCGGACATTGGTGTAGATCGGCGCGTCGTAGCCGGCCAACTGCCAGTTGGCGGGCACCGTTAGGTGGCCGGCATCGGGCAAATCCTGCTGCAGCCAGCTTTCCGGCACCGCCTGCGGGCGGGGGAAATAGCTGAAGCGCCAGTCGCCGTTCAGCGATTGTCGGCTGCCGCTGGGGGCGTCGTCGCGGGCGGCGGCCTCATCGCGCCAGCTGGCGAACGGCGGGTGCGCTTCCAGGCGCTGATAATGCGTGCAGGCCGGGTTTTGCCAGTCGCGGCGGGCGAGGATCTCGGTCAGGGATAAAAGGCGCATCGGCTATCGTCCTGTCGGCGGATAAAAGGGGAGGTCTGCCAACCAAGATGCTGACGAGCGCTAAAAAAGTAAAGCGGTTACATTCAAGCTTGCAGGGGCGATCAAATAACCGCGCCTTAGCGTTAGACGGCGCGGTAGATCCGCTGTGGGCGGCCAACCTTGCCGTAAATGATCTCGGCGCCCAGCTGTTGAGCGGCGGTGCAAAACTCCAGATAACGGCGGGCGGTGGTGCGGCTTAATCCCATTTTTTGCGCAACGCTTTCAGCGGTGTGGCGCGCCGCGGGCTCTTCGAACAGGGCGCGGATTTTCACCAGCGTCAGCGCGTCGATGCCGGCCGGCAGCGCCGCCTGCCGTTCGCCGCGGGCGTAGGTGTTGAACATCTCGTCGATGCGGCGTTGGTTGAGGCGCGCCTTGTCCTTCAGCGCTTCACGGCGCTGGCTGAAGCGCTGCAGGGTCTGGCTCAGCCGGTCATAGGCCAGCGGCTTGATCAGGTAGTCGAACACGCCGTAGCGCAGCGCCTCGGCCACGGTGGCCATGTCGCTGGCGGCGGTGATGAACACGATGCCGCCGCGATAGCCGCTCAGCGTCAGCTCGCGCAGCAGCTCAATGCCCTGGCCGTCGGGCAGGAAGTTGTCCAGCAGGATCAGATCCGGTTTAAAGCGTTCGGTCATCATGCGCGCCTGCGCCAGCGTGCCCGCCAGCCAAATCTGGCGGCAGCCGCCGTTCTGGCGGATAAACTCCGCGTGCATCTCCGCCAGCGGCGTTTCGTCTTCAACGATCAGGATGTTCAGCCATTCCATAGTGCGACCCGTAATTGCAATAAAAATGCTAAGCGAATGTAAGTGAATTGCGGCGCCAAATAAAGATTATCTCAATAATAAACACCATAAGATTAATTAAGCAAATAAAGAACATTAAATAACTTATTAACCGGGATCGGTTTGTGAAATAGGTCAATAATCCGCGTTTTTTTTCTGCTTACCATGGATTCATCGAACGTGAGGGTGATTTTATCTTAATGGTTTTTAAGGTTTTAATTGCCATTACTGATGTTAATTAAAATATCTTTTTGTATTTCATTTGTTATTTGTCAGTTAACCCAGAGAGCGTATCATGTTAGGCGATGCCGTATTTAATCGGGTGAAAAGATCGGACCATAAAAGCATAGCGGCGATAAACGCATTTCTGCGCAGCAACGATCTGAATATAGATACCACGGTAGAGGTTTTTATTACCGTGACCCAAAACGAGAAATTACTCGCCTGCGGCGGCATCGCCGACAATATTATCAAATGCGTCGCCATTAGCCCGCAGATGCGCGGGGAAGGGCTGGCGTTGGCGCTGGCGACCGAATTGGTCAACCTGGCCTATGAGCGCCATCACACCCAGCTGTTTATCTACACCAAGGTGCAGAACGAGCCGCTGTTCCGCCAGTGCGGTTTTTACCCGATCGCCACCGTGCCCGGCATCGTGGTGCTGATGGAAAACAGCCCGTGCCGCCTGAAACGCTATGCGGCCCAGTTGGCGGCGCAGCGCCGGCCGGGCGACACCATCGGCAGCATCGTGATGAACGCCAACCCCTTTACCCGCGGGCACCAGTATCTGGTGCGCCAGGCGGCGAAGCGGTGCGACTGGCTGCATCTGTTTTTGGTCAAAGAGAACACCTCGCGCTTCAGCTATGAAGACCGGCGGCGGCTGGTGCTGGCCGGCACCGCCGATATCCCCAACCTCACGGTACATGAAGGCTCGCAGTACGTGATTTCGCGCGCCACCTTCCCCTGTTATTTCATCAAGGATCAGGGCGTGGCCGACGACTGCTACACCGAAATCGATCTGAAAATCTTCCGCCAGCATCTGGCGCCGGCGCTGGGCATTACCCACCGCTTTGTCGGCAACGAACCCTTCTGCGCGGTGACCGCGAAATACAACCGCGACATGCGCTATTGGCTGGAAACGCCGGCGCTGCCCAGCCCGCCGATCGCGCTGGTGGAAATTGAGCGTTTGCAGTATCAGGGCACGGCGATCTCCGCCTCCTGGGTGCGCAAGCTGCTGGCGGCGGGGGACTTTCACGCCGCCGCGCCGCTGGTGCCGCCGGACACCCTGTACTACCTGCAGGATCTGCAAACGCAGCGCCGGGCCAAGGCGGCCCCGCATCCCTTTGAGTCCGCACAATCAGGTGAATGATGAAAATTATCCGAGAAGCAATGGCCGGCACGCTGGAATCCAGCGATGTCATGGTGCGCATCGCGCCGGCCGAGGGGCCGCAGCACGATCTGCTGATCGCCAGCAGCGTAGAGAAGCAGTTTGGCGCCGCCATCCGCCGCACTCTGTTGGAGGTGCTGCAGCGTTATCAGGTGGAGCCGGTGCAGGTGATGATCGACGACAAGGGCGCGCTGGACTGCGTGCTGCGCGCCCGGCTGGAAACCGCGCTGATGCGCGCGAGCGGCGGCGAGCCACTGCCCTGGGAGGCGAAAGATGAAGACGCTGAATAAAACCCGGCTGCGCCGCAGCATGCTGTTCGTGCCGGGCGCCAATGCGGCGATGGTCAGCAACGCCTTTATCTACCAGGCCGATGCGCTGATGTTCGATCTGGAAGACTCGGTCATTCTGCGCGAGAAAGACGCCGCGCGGCGGCTGGTGTATCACGCGCTGCAGCACCCGCTGTATCGGGAGGTGGAAACCATCGTGCGGGTCAACGCGCTGGACTCCGCCTACGGCCTGGCGGATTTGCAGGCGGTGGTGCGCGGCGGGGCGGACATCGTGCGGCTGCCGAAGACCGACAGCGCGCAGGACGTCATCGACATGGCGCGGGAAATCGCCGCCATCGAGGCCGACTGCGGCCGCCCGGTGGGCAGCACCGGCCTGCTGGCGGCGATCGAATCGGCGCAGGGCATCACCAACGCGGTGGCGATCGCTCAGGCTTCGCCGCGCCTGATAGGCATTGCGCTGGGGGCGGAAGACTACGTGCGCAACCTACGCACCGAGCGTTCGCCGCAGGGCATCGAGCTGCTGTTCGCCCGCTGCTCGCTGCTGCAGGCGGCGCGCGCCGCCGGCATTCAGGCGTTCGACACCGTCTATTCAGATGCCAACAATGAGGCCGGTTTCCTGCAGGAGGCGGCGCTGATCAAACAGCTCGGCTTCGACGGCAAATCGCTGATCAACCCGCGCCAGATTGAGCTGCTGCACAACCTGTACGCGCCGACCGCCAAAGAGGTGGCGCACGCCCAGCGGGTGGTGGACGCCGCCGAAGCGGCGGAGCGGGAAGGGCGCGGCGTGGTGTCGCTCAACGGAAAAATGGTCGACAGCCCGGTGATTGAACGCGCCCGGCTGGTGCTGGAGCGCGCCGCGCTGTCCGGCTTACGGGAAGAACCGGCGCAGCACGGGGAGGAAGCATGATGAACCGCCAACAACGATTGATGACCTTCGCCAACCCGGCGGATCTGCCGGGCTATCAGGACGTTTCCAAGGCCAACCTGCAGGCGCGCAAACCGCGCGATCTCAAACGCTGCGATTCGCTGCAGGAGGCGGTGCGCCGCAGCGGGCTGCAGGACGGCATGACCATCTCGTTCCACCATGCGTTTCGCGGCGGCGACCTGGCGCTGAACCAGGTGATGGAAACGCTGGCGGCGATGGGCTTTCGCCACCTGACGCTGGCCTCCAGCTCGCTGACCGATTGCCATGCACCGTTGGTTGAACATATCCGCAACGGCGTGGTGAGCCGCATTTACACCTCCGGCCTGCGCGGGCCACTGGCGGACGCCGTCTCGCGCGGCCTGCTGACGGAGCCGGTGCAGATCCACTCCCACGGCGGGCGGGTCAACCTGATCGAATCCGGCGAGCTGAACATCGACGTCGCCTTCCTTGGGGTGCCGGCCTGCGATGAGTTCGGCAACGCCAACGGTTACAGCGGCGAGGCCTGCTGCGGCTCGCTCGGCTATGCGCGGGTGGATGCCGAAGCGGCCGGCACCCTGGTGCTGCTGACCGAGCAAATCCTGCCGTATCCGCATCATCCGGCCAGCCTGGCGCAGGATCGGGTGGATCTGATCGTGCAGCTGGAGCGGGTGGGCGACGCCGACAAGATCGGCGCCGACGCCACGCGCATGACCTCCAACCCGCGCGAGCTGCTGATCGCCCGCCGCGCTGCCGAGGTGATCGCCGGTTCCGGCTACTTCACCGAAGGCTTCTCGCTGCAGACCGGCACCGGCGGTGCCTCGCTGGCGGTAACGCGTTTTCTGGAGGACAAGATGCGCGCGCGCGGCATTCGCGCCGGCTTCGCGCTTGGCGGCATCACCTCGACCATGGTGGACCTGCATGAGAAAGGGCTGATCGGCAAGCTGTTGGACGTTCAGAGCTTTGACCGCGCGGCGGCGATGTCGCTGGCGCGCAACCCCAGCCACATCGAAATCAGCGCCAACCAATACGCCAACTTCAGTTCCAAGGGCGCCTCGGTCGATCGGCTGGACGTGGTGGTGCTGAGCGCGCTCGAGATCGACACCGGCTTTAACGTCAACGTGCTGACCGGCTCGGACGGCGTGCTGCGCGGCGCTTCCGGTGGCCACTGCGATACCGCCGCCGCCGCCCGGCTGGCGATCGTCGTGGCGCCGCTGGTGCGCGGGCGCATCCCGACGCTGGTCGAGCAGGTGACCACCTGCGTTACCCCGGGCTCGAGCATCGACATTCTGGTGACCGACCACGGCATCGCCGTCAACCCGGCGCGGCCGGAGCTGGCGCAACGCCTGCGGCAGGCCGGGCTGCCGGTGGTGAGCATCGACTGGCTGCGCCAGCGTGCGCTGCAGCTGACCGGCGAACCGGCGCCGATCGCCTTCACCGACAAGGTGGTGGCGGTGGTGCGCTACCGCGATGGCTCGGTGATCGACGTGGTTCACCAGGTGGCGGAGTAAGCCATGGCCGCCGTCGATCCGCGTTTAGCCGCCAACCGCGCGGTGAGCCTGCCGGCGCTGTTGGCCAGCCGCGAATGCCGCCAGGCCCGCCAGCAGGCGTGGCTGGCGCGCCATAGCTGCACGCTGCTGGTGCTGACGCTGGTGGCGCCGGGGCCGGTGAAAGACAGCGCCCTGACGCGCGGCGTCTTCAACCTGGGGTGGCGGGCGCTGCAGCGGCTGTTGGCCGAGCAGGGCTGGCGCTGCCTGCAGGCCGAAACGCTGGCGCTGTCGACCGGTTGCGAAGGCTATCTGGCGCTGCCGGTCGACGCTCTGCGGGTTAAGGGCTGCGCCATGCAGCTGGAAGCGCGCCAGCCGATAGGCCGGCTGTGGGACATCGATGTGATCAATCCGCAGGGGCGCATTCTGTCGCGGCGCGACGTTGGCCTGCCGGCGCGCCGCTGCCTGCTGTGCGGCCAGCCGGCCAGGATCTGCGCCCGTCAGCGGCGCCACGGCAGCGATGAGCTGCTGAGTGAAATGGCAAGGAGGCTCGATGATGCGCTCTCAGCCGGTTAATTCGCCTTCGCCAGCGCCGCAGCCGGCCTGCGACTTCGCCCGCGCCGCCTACCGCGCGCTGCTGGTGGAGGTCAACCTCACGCCCAAGCCGGGGCTGGTGGATCGCCACAACAGCGGCGCGCACCGCGATATGGATCTCGGCCATTTCTACCGCAGCGCCCGCGCCATCGGCCCGTGGCTGCCGCGCTTTATCCGCCAGGGCCGCGAAGACGCCACGCTGCCGGTGGAACACCAGCTGGCGCGGCTGCGGCCGCTCGGCCTGGCCTGTGAAAACCACATGTTCCGCGCGACCGGCGGCGTCAACACCCACAAAGGCAGCGTGTTTTCGCTCGGCCTGCTGTGCGCCGCCTTCGGCCGCCTGCACCAGCAGCGCCGTGCGATAAGCGCCGAAACGCTGTGCGCCGAAACCGCGGCGATGTGCCAGGGGCTGGTGGCGAACGAACTGCGGCGCAACAACGCCGGGCAAACCGCCGGCCAGCGGCTGTTCGCCGCCCACGGCCTGAGCGGGGCGCGCGGTGAGGCGGAGTCCGGTTTCCGGTTGGCGATCGCCGGCGCGCTGCCGCTGTATCGGCGGCGCATGGCGGCGGGACAGGGCGAACAACGGGCGTTGACGGACAGCCTGCTGTGGCTGATGGCCCACAACGACGACACCAACGTCGCCTCGCGCGGCGGCATCGGCGGCTTGCGCTGGCTGCAGCGGCGCGCCGCCGCGCTGCTGGCGCAGAACGGCGCGCAGGACATGCAGCGCTTCGACGCCGAGTGCATCGCCCGCAATCTCAGCCCCGGCGGCAGCGCCGACCTGTTGATCGTGACCTGGCTGCTGGCGCAACTGCCGCAGCCGGGTGACCAGGAATCATAACTTTCAGGAGAAATCCCCATGTCCCAAACCCAGGAAAAAATCTGGAAAGCGATAGCGCCGCTGGCGGTGCTCGCGATCCTGCTGTTGATACCGGTGCCCGACGGCATGCCGCCGCAGGCCTGGCGCTACTTCGCCATTTTCGTGGCGATGATCGTCGGCATGATTCTGGAGCCGATCCCCGCCACCGCCATCAGCTTTATCGCCGTGACCGTCAGCGTGCTGAGCGCCAACTGGGTGCTGTTCGGCGCGCAGGAACTGGCCGAGCCTGGCTTCAAAGCGGGCAAGGAAGCGCTAAAATGGGGGCTGGCGGGCTTCTCCAGCACCACCGTCTGGCTGGTGTTCGGCGCCTTTATCTTCGCGCTGGGCTACGAGGCCACCGGGCTGGGGCGGCGCATCGCGCTGTTCCTGGTGAAGTTTATGGGCAAGCGCACCCTGACGCTGGGCTATGCGGTGGTGATCATCGACATCCTGCTGGCGCCGTTCACCCCGTCCAATACCGCCCGCACCGGCGGTACGGTGTTCCCGGTGGTGAAAAACCTGCCGCCGCTGTTCGATTCCTTCCCCAACGATCCCTCTTCGCGACGCATCGGCGGCTACCTGATGTGGATGATGGTGGTGGGCACCAGCATCAGCTCCTCGATGTTCGTGACCGGCGCGGCGCCCAACGTGCTGGGCATCGAGTTCGTCGGCAAAATCGCCGGGGTGCACATCAGCTGGATGCAGTGGTTCCTGGCGTTCCTGCCGGTCGGCCTGCTGCTGCTGATCGTCGCGCCGCTGATTTCTTACTGCCTGTACAAGCCGGGGGTGACCCACAGCAGCGAAGTGGCGGCCTGGGCCAACACCGCGCTGGGCGAAATGGGCAAGCTGACGCGCAAGGAGTACACCCTGATCGGCCTGGTGCTGTTCAGCCTGTGCCTGTGGGTGTTCGGCGGCAAGGTGCTGGACGCCACCGCGGTGTGCCTGTTGGCGGTGTCGCTGATGCTGGCGCTGCACGTGGTCTCGTGGAAGGACATCACCAAATATTCCAGCGCCTGGAACACCCTGGTCAATCTGGCGACGCTGGTGGTGATGGCCAACGGCCTGACCCGCTCCGGCTTTATCGACTGGTTCGCCCAGACCATGAGCACCCACCTGGGCGGTTTCTCGCCCAACATGACGGTGGTGGCGCTGGTGCTGGTGTTCTATTTCGCCCACTACCTGTTCGCCAGCCTGTCGGCGCATACCGCCACCCTGTTGCCGGTGATCCTGGCGGTGGGCAAGGGGTTGCCGGGCGTGCCGATGGAGCAGCTGTCGATGCTGCTGGTGTTGTCGATCGGCATCATGGGCGTGCTGACGCCGTACGCCACCGGCCCGGGGGTGATCATCTACGGCTGCGGCTACGTGAAATCGAAAGATTACTGGCGGCTGGGGGGCATCCTCGGCGTGGTGTACATCGCCGCGCTGTTGCTGATCGGCTGGCCGATCATGCGCCTGTGGTTCTAAACTCACCTGCGGCGGCCATCGGAAGATGGCCGCTGGTACGATCTTTTCCCGTGAACCCCATCACACACTTGGTCGACCAACCCCGCCATCATAGCCGGGCGAAAGCTAACACATTAAAAATAATCACTTTCCGGGAGCCTCTGCGGATGAGAAAAAAAACGTTATTGCTGTGCCTGCCTTTGTTGTTCACCGGGACCGTATGGGGGGCAACCGACGGCTATCAGCTGGAGCAGGTGCTGGTGATGAGCCGCCACAACCTGCGCGCGCCGTTGGCCAATAACGGCAGCGTGCTGGCGCAGTCCACGCCGCGGGCCTGGCCGGCATGGGAAACGCCGGGCGGGCTGCTGACCACCAAGGGCGGGGTGCTGGAAGTGTATATGGGGCACTACTTCAACGCCTGGCTGAAGCAGACCGGCCTGCTGCCGCAGGAAGGCTGCCCGGCCGCCGGCAGCCTGTACGTATACGCCAACAGCCTGCAGCGCACGGTGGCCACCGCGCAGTTCTTCAGCAACGGCGCTTTCCCCGGTTGCGACGTCAGCGTGCACCATCAGGAAAAAATGGGCGAGATGGACCCGACCTTCAACCCGGTCATCACCGACGGCAGCGCAGCCTTCAATCAACAGGCGCTGGCGGCGATGAACGCCAAACTGGCCTCGCTGAAGCTGGACGCGTCTTACCGGCAGCTGGCGAAAATCGTCGATTATAAAGATTCCAGCGCCTGCAAAACCGACCGGCACTGCGATCTGACCAAAGAGGCCAGCATCCTAAGCGCGGTGCCGGGCAAGGAGCCGGGCGTGGCCGGGCCGCTGCGGGTGGGCAACTCGCTGGTGGACGCCTTTATGCTGCAGTATTACGAAGGTTTCCCGCTCAAGGACGTGGCCTGGGGCAAAATTGTCACCCCGCACCAGTGGAAGCAGCTGGCGCAGCTGAAAGACGGCTATCAGGACTCGCTGTTCACCTCGCCGGTGGTGGCGCAGAACGTCGCCAAACCGTTGCTGACCTACATCAACGGCGCGCTGCTCGGCGAACGCAAACCGGATGCGCCCAAGCTGACGGTGCTGGTCGGCCACGATTCGAATATCGCTTCGCTGCTGTCGGCGATGCAGTTCCAGCCGTATCAACTGCCGCTGCAGTACGAGAAAACGCCGATCGGCGGCAAGCTGGTGTTCCAGCGCTGGCATGACAAGCAGAATGACCGCGAGCTGCTGAAGATTGAATACGTTTACCAGTCTACCGATCAACTGCGCAAAGCCACGCCGCTGACGCTGCAAAACCCGCCGCAGCGCGTGACCCTGGCGCTGAAAGGCTGCCCAATCGACAAGGACGGCTTCTGCGCCTGGAGCGATTTTGAAAAAACCATGAAGGGCATTCTGTAAGCTGCGTTCCTCTCCCCCGGCGGCGGGGGAGAGGAATAGTCGTTGTTGCCGGGGAGCGCCGGGGCTAAAATCATCGCTCTGCGCATTGTTCAAGGAACCTCTCGTTGCCCGCTTTTATCCGCGATATCGAACTTTTTAACCTGGCTGATTACCCTGGGCAGGTGGCGCGTTGCCGTTTTTCACTGGCGGACTATCGTGACGAGCGCTTTCGCGAGGCGGGCCTCGATCTGCCGGCGCACCTGGCGCGCGCGGTGCCCAAGCGCCGGGCGGAGTATTTGGCCGGGCGCTGTCTGGCGCAGCGGCTGCTGGCGCCGTTGGGCTTCAGCGGTTTTATCCTGCTGCCAGGCGAAGATCGCGCCCCGCGGTGGCCGGCGGGCGTCGCCGGCGCGCTGAGCCACAATGCGGATACCGCGCTGTGCGCGGTGCACCCTGAAAAGGGCCTGGGCGGCGTCGGGCTGGACGTGGAGACGCTGATGCCGCAGGCGCGCGCGGAAGAGCTGTGGGGCGCCATCGTCAGTGCTGATGAGTGCGCCGCGCTGCGCCGCGGGCCGCAGGCGTTCAACCGGATGCTGACGTTGACGTTCTCCGCCAAGGAGAGCCTGTTCAAAGCGCTGTACCCGCAGGTGCGCCGCTACTTTGATTTTTTGGATGCGCGCATGGTGGCAATTGATGCGCAAACCCAGACCTTTGAATTAGAACTGCTTAAGACACTCACCCCGCAGTGCCGTGCAGGCCGCCGATTTCTGGGCCGCTACTGGCATGATTGTGACGATGTAACTACGTTTATTTACTGTTAAATCAGTATATTAATCTGCGTTGCACTGTAACGTGAATTTGCCATGCCTGAGCGTTTTATTCATTAATTATTACGCTAACGGTGATTGACCCGCGCCGGGCGGCGGTGTAATTTACCGATCATTATAACTAATGATAATCATTCGCATAACCATTATCATTAGTGCGGGCAACGCAAAGGAGTGGTCTTGTGGCTACATTGACAACGGAAAACGAAACCTTTCCCGGTTTTGTTTACTCAGAGCAATCTACCTTTTTATACCAGTCGGAGTTCCGCTCGCTGAGCGCGGATGGCGTATTCGAACGGATCGAGACGCCGGCCTTCGGCGGTGAGCAGGCCGACAGCGCGCTGGCGCAGAACATCAGCCAGGCGCTGCAGCGCGCCAAACAGGCCGGCCAGGATGCGCCGGTGGTGGTGGGCGCCATTCCTTTCGATACCCGCCAGCCCTCCTGCCTGTACGTACCGCAACAGAGCCGGTTCGTCGCCAACGATCATTACACCCGCGATGCGCGGCCGATGCTGCAGCAGCGGCACCGGTTGACCGCCTGCACCAGCATTCCGGACGAGCCGCGCTTCAAGCATGCGGTGGCGGAAGCGGTCAGCCGTTTTAAACAGGGCAAGCTGAGCAAGGCGGTGCTGTCGCGCATTCTGGAGATCGAGCTGGAGCAGCCGGTGGCGGGCCATCAGATCCTCAATAACCTGATGGTGCAGAACCCGAACGGTTACCACTTTTCCCTGCCGCTGGCCGACGGCGGCGTGCTGATCGGCGCCAGCCCGGAACTGCTGATCCGCAAACAGGGCGGCGAGATCCACTCCAATCCGCTGGCGGGCTCGGCGCGCCGCCAGGCGGATGCGCAGCAGGACCGCATCGGCAGCGAACGCCTGATGCGTTCAACCAAAGACAAATATGAACACCGGCTGGTGATCGACGACATTCGCCGGCGGCTGGCACCGCTGTGCGCCACGCTCAGCGTGCCTTCCGGGCCTTCGCTGATGAGCACCGGCACCATGTGGCACCTGTCCACCCGCATTCGCGGCGAGCTGAGGGACCCGCAGCTTAACGTGATGCAGCTCGCCTGCCTGTTGCACCCGACGCCTGCGCTGTGCGGCTTCCCGACCGAAACTGCACGCCAATTGATCGCCGAACTGGAGCAGTACGATCGCGGCCTGTTCAGCGGCATCGTCGGCTGGTGCGACGCCAACGGCGACGGCGAGTGGGCGATCGTCATCCGCAGCGGCATTCTGCGCGGCAACCGGGTGCGGCTGTTTGCCGGCGCGGGCATCGTCGAAGCCTCGACGCCGCAGTCCGAATGGGCGGAAACCGCCGCCAAGCTGGGCACCATGCTTAACGCTTTTGGCCTGAACAGCGGTGCGCTGTAAGGCCGGCTTTCTACCCTTTTTGCAGGAGAAACCGATAATGACAATGAACGACGCCGGCGCGAACGCGTTGATGGCGGTGCGCCCATGAGCGTACAGATGGATTTCAGCGGCAAGCGCGTGTGGGTGACCGGTGCGGCGCGCGGCATCGGCGAGCAGATCGCCCGGCATTTTATGGCGCAGGGCGCCGAGGTGGTGGGGTTTGACCGCGAGTTCGCTCGGCAGGATCTGCCTTACCCCTGCGTGACGCTGGATATCAGCCGGCCGGAACAGGTTGCCGAGGTGTGCCGCCGGCAGCTGGCGGAAAATCCCCGGCTGGACGTGCTGGTCAACGCCGCCGGCATTCTGCGCATGGGCAATACCGAAGAGCTGAGCGTGGAGGACTGGCACCAGTGCATCAACGTCAACGCCTCGGGCGCGTTCTACCTGTTCCGCGCGCTGCTGCCGCACTTCAAGGCGCAGCGCCGTGGCGCGATCGTCAGCGTCGGCTCCAACGCCGCGCACGTGCCGCGGGTGCAGATGGCGGCCTACTGCGCCTCCAAGGCGGCGTTGACCAGCCTGAATCACTGCGTGGGGCTGGAGCTGGCGCCGTTTGGCGTGCGCTGTAACCTGGTGTCGCCGGGCTCGACCGACACCCCGATGCAGCGCGGCATGTGGCAAACTCCGGATGCCGAACGGCGCACCATCGCCGGCTTCCCCGAGATGTTCAAGCTGGGCATCCCGCTAGGCAAGATAGCCCGTCCGGACGAAATCGCCAACGCGGTGCTGTTCCTGGCTTCGGATCTGGCCAGCCACATCACCATGCAGGACATCGTGATCGACGGCGGCGCCACCCTGGCTTCCTGAGTTAAATGCGCCGGCGGCGCAGCAGGTGGCGGGTGCCTTCCGCCACCAACAGCAGCACCGCCAGCCAAATCGGCAGATAGGTCAGCCACTCGCTGCGGCTGATGCTCTCGCCGAGCAGCAAAGCGACGATCACCAGCAGCACCGGCTCCACGTAGCTCAGCAGGCCAAACAGGCTGAAGGGCAGCAGGCGACTGGCCAGGATGTAGCACACCAGCGCCGCGGCGCTAATCACCCCCAACAGCGGGATTTGCCAATAGAGCGCCGGGCTGACGCGCAGCGCCGCCGATGCGCCGCCGTCGCCGAAGGCGAACCAGGCCGCCACCGGCAGCATCAGCGTCAGTTCGCACCACAGCCCGCCGAGGTTGTCGGTGCCGAAGCGCCGGCGCAGAATAAAGTAAACCGGATAACCCAGGGCCACCACCAGGGTGCTCCAGGAAACCCCGCCCACCTGATACAGCGCATTGCCCACGCCGAGCAGGGCGCAGGCCACCGCCAGTTTTTGCAGCAGCGAAAGCCGATCGCCGAATATCACCCGGCCCGCCAGCACCATGGTCAACGGCAGCAGGAAATAGCCGAGCGACACCTCCAGCGCCTTGCCGTGCAGCGGCGCCCACAGAAACAGCCACAGCTGAACGCCCAGCAGCGCCGAGGTCAGCGGCAGAAACAGTAACCGACGCGGCCGTTGGCAAGCCCAGGCCAGCGTCTCGCCCACCTTGCGCCAGTCGGCGGAAAACAGCATAAACAGCGTCAGAAACGGCACCGTCAGCAGGGTGCGCCAACCGAAGACCTGCTCGCCGTCGAGCGGCGCCAGCGTCGAGGTGTAGTAATACATCACGCCAAATAATACCGAGGCGATAACCGAAAGACCGATGCCCTTAATCACGCGCATTCCTTGAGAGTGACTGATTTTATTGCGGCTACTGTAGATAAGTTTGCCATAAACAACAATGACGCCGCCGGGCGCTGGACATTCGGCGCCCGGCGTTTAAAATGGATACTGTGTATTCATACAGGTTTTGGCGATGACTATCGATCTCTTTGAAGATTCGTTGCCGCCGCCGTGGCGCGAGCAGATTGCGCCGGGGGCGGTGGTGATGCATGGCTTCGTGCGCGATCACGGGCCGGAACTGCTGGCGGCGGTGCGGGGCGTGGTAGCGCAGGTGCCGTGGCGGCATATGACCACGCCGGGCGGCCACGTGATGTCGGTGGCGATGAGCTGGTGCGGCAATGGCTGGAGCAGCGACAGCCGCGGCTATCGCTACTCGGAGCGCGATTCCCGCAGCGGCAAGCGCTGGCCGCCGATCCCGGACATTCTGCTGGCGCTGGCGGACGAAGCCGCGCAGCAGGCCGGGTTCGCGCCCTTTGTGCCGGATTCCTGCCTGATGAACCGCTACGATCCCGGCAGCAAGCTGTCGTTGCATCAGGATAAGGACGAGCATGATTTCGGTTCGCCGATCGTTTCGGTGTCGCTCGGCCTGCCGGCGGTGTTTCAGTTCGGCGGCCTGCAGCGCAGCGATCGGGCGCAGCGCATCCCGTTGGCGCACGGCGACGTGGTGGTGTGGGGCGGCCCGTCGCGGCTGTGCTTTCACGGCATCATGCCGGTCAAGGAAGGCTACCATTCGCTGGTGGGGCCGCACCGCATCAACATCACCCTACGCAAGGCGCTTTAGCTGCGGTTCTTTGGCCAGGCGGGCGACCAGGTAATCGATAAACACCCGCAGCTTGGGCGGCAGATGCTGGTTGGGCGCGTACAGCAGCCACAGGCCGCCGTGATAGCTGCTGAGGAAATCCCATTCCGGCAGCACCTGCACCAGCTCACCGCTGTCCAGCGCCTGGCGCGCGGTAAAATACGGCAAGCTGCCGATGCCGATATGCTGCTTCACCGCGTCCAGCCGCACCCCGGTATGGTTGGCGGCGTAACGGCCGCGCACCGCCACCGTGACCGTTTTGCCGCTGCGGCGAAATTTCCAGCGCGCGTCGTTGGGGGTTTCACCGAGATAAATGCAGCTGTGCGCCGTGAGATCTTGCGGTTGCCGGGGCGCGCCGTGCTGCGCCAGATAGTGCGGGGTGGCGCACAGCAGATGATCTATCCTCATTAACTGACGGCCGATCAACCCGGGAGAAGGGCGATCGGTGATGCGCAGCGCCAAGTCGACCCGATCGTCAATCAGATCCATATAACGGTCTTCCAGCCGCAGCCGCACGTCTACCTTCGGGTAACGGCGCAGGAATTCCGGCATGTGCGGGTGCAGCACGGATCTGCCCACCGCCTTCGGCACGCTGACGCTGATCGCGCCTTCCGGCTCTGCGGCGCCCTGGCCGTTGACGGCCATCACCGCCTCCGCCGCCGCCAGCATGTTGCGGCAGTGCAGCAACACCTCTTCCCCCGCTTCGCTCAAGCGCAGCTTGCGGGTAGTGCGGTGCAACAAGCGCAGCGCCAGCGCCTGTTCCAGCCTGGCCAGGCTGCGGCTCACGGCGGAGGGCGAGGCGCCCAGGCGGCGTGCTGCGGCGGAGAAGCTGCCGCTTTCCACCACCTCAACGAAAACGGCCATTTCGGCCAGCAGCGAATGCGAAAGATTTGTGCTCATGGCGCAAAGGTCCATTGTGATGATGACGGATTATCCTGCGATTATGGCACGAATATAATAGCTCCCCTAACCAGGAGAAAATGATGACCGAACGACGTTATTACTACAGCGATGACTTACAGGCCGAGGCGCGGGTGCTGGCCTGCACCCTGGCGGAAGACGGCGCCTTTGCGATCGAGCTGGACGCCACGCCGTTCCACCCGCAGGGCGGCGGGCAGCCCGCAGACGGCGGCACGCTGGGTGACGTGGCGGTGCTGCGGGTAGCGCAGCAGGGCGATAAGGTGTTGCACTTCACCGCCGAACCGCTGCCGCTGGGGCCAGTGGTCGCCCGGGTAGATGGCGAACAACGCCGCCTGCACACCCGCTGGCATTCCGCCGGGCACCTGATCGGCTGGCTGGGCGAGACGCGCGGCTGGCAGCCGGTGAAGGCGCACCATTGGCCCGGTGAGGGGCGCATCACCTTCACGCCGGGCGCCGGCGCACAAACGCTGGAGCAGGGTTATCTGCAGGCGGAGCTGGCGCAGCTGATCGCCGCCGATTTGCCACGCCGCCAGCAGGAGGTGGAGGGCAAGCGTCAGGTTGGTTTCGGCGAACTGCCGGCCTACGGCTGCGGCGGCACCCACGTGGCCTCGCTGAGCGAGCTGGGCGAGGTCAACATCACCGCGGTGAAGATGAAAAAAGGGCAGCTGATCGTGCAGTATGAAATGGGCTGATCTGCGGCGGGTTTATTGCGCCGCGCCGGCCTGGCGCAGCAGGGTGCAGAATGCGCATTGGCAACCCGCCACCGGCACCGTCGCACAGGTGCCGGTTTTCACCGCCTGGGCGTCCAGCGCGTGAAAACCATAGAACATGGTCTCGAGGGTACTTTCCGCCGCGCGCGCCTGTTCGGGCTGCGGCTCCGGCACTTTGGACTGAAACGCCGCTGCCTGCCCGGCCGCCAGGCCAAGGAACAGCAGCGATAGCTGAATCTTCATCTTTTCACTCCCCTCGCTTTTTGCGATACGTTATAACAAAACATCTTTTCTGCCAAGCCGCATCGCCTTGTGCGATTTGCGCCATAGGTTAGCGAAAATAGTTCGTTCTACTCTCTGCCGATTTGGCTTGTTATATCACCCATAACATTCTGAATAATGAAGGCGTGGCACTCTATGTTTAAGTTTTCTTTCAATGCATTAACCAGCGGGATCGCGGTGGCGTTAGGTCTGGCGGCGGGGATGCAACCGGCGCTGGCGGCGGTGCAGGGCGGCACGCTGGTCTACCTTGAGCAGCAGGCGCACACCAATCTTTATCCGCCTTCCGGCGGCTTTTATCCCAACGGCGGCATTCTCAACCAGATCACCGACAAGCTGACCTATCAGAACCCCAAGACGCTGGAGATTGAACCCTGGATCGCCGAGTCCTGGAGCAGCAACGCCGACAAAACCGAATACACCTTCAAGCTGCGCCCCGGCGTGACCTTCTCCGACGGCACGCCGCTGGACGCCAACGCGGTAGCGAAGAACTTCGACACCTACGGGTTGGGCAACAAGGAGAAACGCCTGCCGGTTTCCGAGGTGATCAATAACTACCAGCGCAGTGAAGTGGTGGATCCGCTAACGGTGAAATTCTTCTTCACGCGATCGTCACCGGGCTTCCTGCAGGGCACCGCCACCATCGGCTCCGGGCTGGTATCGCTCAGCACGCTGAACCGCAGCTACGACGAACTGGGCGACGCGCGCCATATCATCGGCTCCGGCCCCTTTGTGGTCAGCGGCGAAACGCTGGGGCGCGAGGTCGATCTCAGCGTGCGCAAGGACTATAGCTGGGGGCCGGCGCGCCTGGCGCAGCAAGGCCGCGCCAATCTGGACGGCGTTAAAGTGATCGTCACCGGGGAAGACAGCGTGCGAATCGGCGCGCTGCAGGCCGGGCAGGCGGATTTTATCCGCCAGATCCAGGCTTATGACGAAAAGCAGACGCAGGATCAGGGGTTTATCATTTATGCCGCACCGACGCGCGGCGTCAACGACAGCGTCGCCTTCCGGCCGGGCAACCCGCTGGTGGCCGATCTGCGGGTGCGTCAGGCTTTGCTGCACGCCACCGACAGCAAACAAATCGTCGATACGCTGTTCTCCGCCAACTACCCGCAGGCCAAATCGGTGATCGCCTCCTCGGCCGCCGGCTTTGTCGATCTGTCCGACAAGCTGAAATTCGACCCGCAGCTGGCCAACCGGCTGTTGGACGAAGCGGGTTGGAAAAAGGGCGGCGACGGGCTGCGGGAAAAAGACGGCAAGAAGCTGTTGCTGACGGTATACGAATCCTTGCCGCAGCCGCAGAACAAGGCGGTGCTGCAGCTGGTTTCGCAGCAGTGGGGCAAGGTGGGCGCGCGGCTGAACATTCTGGCGGGCGACGCCGGCAGCCGGGTGGCGGATAACCTCGATCCACAGAAAACCCCGGCGACGGTGGTAGAGGTGGGGCGCGCCGATCCGGACGTGATCAAAAGCCAGTTTTACCCGACCAACCGCGACGGGCTGCTGCAGAAGGGCGGTACCAGCAGCAACAGCAATTTTAGCGACGACAGGCTGAACGCCCTGCTGCTCGGCATCGCCTCCGAGGTTGACGCGCAAAAACGCCTGCAGACAGCCGGCGAGGCGCAGAACTATCTGATTGACCAGGCCTACGTGATCCCGTTTTTCGAGGAGCCGCAGGTGTTCGCCGGCGCGCCTTATCTGAAGGGGGTGAGCTTCGAGGCGGTCGGCCGCCCGAGCTTCTACGGCGCCTGGTTAGAGAAGCATTAAGGGGGCGCAATGAACCGATATCTGGCGGGGCGCATCGGGCAGGCGGCACTGGTGCTGTGGGCGGCCTTTACCCTGTCGTTCATCCTGCTGCAGGTGCTGCCGGGGGATGCGATCCTGATTAAATTCCAGAACCCGGACATGGGGCTGAGCCCGGCGCAGATTGCCGACATGCGAGCGGCCTATGGTGCGGACGTCCCCCTGTGGCGGCAGTATCTGCATACCCTGGGCAGCGTGCTGCATGGCGATCTGGGCTACTCGATGCAGGCCGGGGTGCCGGTTACCGCGCTGCTGGCGGCGAATCTGCCCGCCACGCTGCAGCTGGCGGTGCTGGGCTTTGCGGTGGCGTTGCTGCTGGCGCTGCTTATCGCTTTCGCTTCCAACCTGACGGGATTCGGCTGGCTGCGCTCGGCGCTGCAGACGCTGCCGTCGCTGTTCGTTTCGGTGCCCACCTTCTGGCTGGGCATTGTGCTGATTCAGATCTTTTCGTTTCGCCTGAAGCTGATACCGATCATTAACCCCGGCGAGTGGCAGGGGTTGATTCTGCCGATCGTGACGCTGGCGCTGCCGATCTCCGCGCCGCTGGCGCAAATTCTGATCCGCAGCATCGATGCGGTGCAAACCCAGCCGTTCGTCGCGGTGGCGCGGGCCAAGGGCGCCAGCCGCAGCGGGGTGCTGTGGCGGCACGTGGCGCGCAACGCCATGCTGCCGGCGTTGACCATCGCCGGCATGCTGTTCGGCGAACTGATCGCCGGGGCGCTGATCACCGAAACCGTGTTTGGCCGCAGCGGCCTGGGGCAGTTGACCCAGCAAGCGGTGGTCAATCAGGACGTGGCGGTGCTGCAGGCGATAGTGCTGATCTCGGCCGCCGCTTTCGTCACCATCAACTTGCTGGTGGATCTGCTGTTCCCGCTGCTGGATCCGCGGCTGAAAACCCAGGCAGGAGCATCCCTATGAGCAGTATCTCCTTTGAGAAAGCCACGGTGCCGGAGCGCGATCTGTCCGGCGCAGAAAGTGAAGGCGCGCTGCCCGCCAGCCGCCCGAGCCGCCGCCGCCGCGTTCCCCTGACGCTGCTGCTGGCCTGGGCGGTCATTGCGCTGGTGGCGTTGTGGGCGTTGGCGCCGCAGCTGTTCACTGCCTACAGCGGCACCGAAGGCATTGCCGGCGCGCAGCGGCTGGCGCCCGGCGGTGAGCATTGGCTGGGCACCGATCAACTGGGGCGCGACCTGTATGCGCGCATGGTGTACGGCGCTTCGCAAACCCTGGCCGGCGCCGTAGTGGCGGTGGCGTTGGGGTTGGTGCTTGGCACTGCGCTTGGCCTGATCGCCGGCGCGCTGGGCGGGGTGGCGGACGACGCCGTGATGCGCGTCGTCGACGTGCTGCTGTCGATCCCCGGCCTGCTGCTGTCGCTGAGCATCATCATCCTGCTCGGTTTCGGTACGGTCAACGCCGCCATCGCCGTGGGCATCACCTCGGTGGCCAACTTTGCTCGCCTGGCGCGGGCGGAAGTGGTGCGAGTGCGCCACAGCGATTACGTCGAAGCGGCCTACGGCAGCGGCGGCACCTTTTGGGCGGTGCTGTGGCGGCACATCCTGCCGAACTCGCTGAATTCGGCGATCGCCTTCTCGGCGCTGCAGTTCGGCAGCGCCATTCTGGCGATCGCCACCCTGAGTTTCCTCGGCTACGGCACCCCGCCGCCGACCCCGGAATGGGGCTTGCTGATCGCCGAAGGGCGCAACTACATTTCCACCGCCTGGTGGCTGACCACCTTCCCGGGCATTGTGGTGGTGGCGGTGGTGCTGGCGGCTAACCGCATCAGCCGTTCGCTGGGAGGAAAAGCGCGATGAGCACGCAAGCGGCGCGGCCGCCGGTACTGGCGCTGGATAAGGTTTCCATCGCCTATCAGGGTGACGAAGGCAGCCGAAGGGTGGTGCATGAGGTGTCATTCTCGGTTCAACCGGGGGAAGTGGTGGCGCTGGTCGGCGAGTCCGGCTCCGGCAAGACCACCACCGCGCAGGCGATTATCGGTTTGCTGCCCGACAACGGCCGCCTTGAACAGGGCGCCATTCGGCTGCACGGCACCGATATCGCCGGCTGGTCATCGCGGCGGCTGGACGCGGTGCGCGGCGCGCAGATCAGCCTGATCCCGCAAGATCCCTCCAGCTCGCTCAACCCGGTGAAAACCATCGGCGAGCAGGTGGCGGAGATCGTCAATATTCACCGCCGGCTGCCGCGCGGGCAGGTACAACGGCGGGTGACGGAACTGTTGACCCGCGTCGGGTTGACGCACCCGGAACTGCGGGCGCGCCAGTATCCGCACCAGCTTTCCGGCGGCATGAAGCAGCGGGTGTTGATCGCCATCGCCATTGCGCTGCAGCCGGCGTTGATCATTGCCGACGAGCCGACCAGCGCGCTGGACGTGACGGTGCAAAAACGCATTCTTGATCTGATCGACGAGCTGCGGCGCGAGTTCGGCACCGCCGTGCTGCTGGTGACGCACGATCTGGGCGTGGCGGCGGAGCGCGCCGATCGGCTGTTGGTGTTCCGCCATGGGCGGGTGCAGGAACAGGGCGCTACCGCTGAGGTGCTGCGCGCGCCTGCCAACGCATACACCCGCCAACTGTTCGCCGATGTGCCTTCATTGAGCGGCGCCGTCGCGCCGCCGCCGAAACGCAGCGGGCAGCCGCCGGCGATCGAGGTCCAGACGCTGGTGAAGGATTTTCGGCTGCCCGGCGGCCAGGGCTCCCGCGCGCTGGATCGCGTGTCGTTCAGCGTGCCGCGCGGCACCACCCATGCGCTGGTGGGGGAATCCGGCTCGGGCAAGAGCACGCTGGCGCGCTGCCTGCTGGGCTTCGAGCGGCCGGATGCCGGGCAGATCCTGATCGACGGCGTCGAGGTTACCGGCCTGAAGGGCGAAGTGCTGCGCCAGTTCCGTCGGCGCATTCAGCTGGTTTACCAAAACCCGTTCGGCTCGCTTGACCCTTCACAGACGCTGTACCGGGTGATTGAAGAACCGCTGTTGAACTTTGAACCGCTCGGCAAGAAGGAGCGGGAACATCGGGTGCGCGAGCTGTTCGAGCGGGTAGCGCTGCCGCCTGACCTGCTGAACCGCAGGCCGCGCGAGCTCTCCGGCGGCCAGCGGCAGCGGGTGGCGATCGCCCGGGCGCTGGTACTGCAACCCCGGGTGCTGGTGCTGGACGAAGCCACTTCGGCGCTCGACGTCAGGGTGCAGGCACAGATCCTGCATTTGCTGCAGGAGCTGCAGCAGGAGCGGGATCTGACCTACCTGTTTATTTCTCACGATCTGGCGACGGTGCGGCGGATTTCGCACAGCGTTTCGGTGTTGCATCGCGGTGAACGGGTGGACGGCGGCGCCACCGCCGAGCTGTTCGCCATGCCGGGCAGCGATTACACCCGCCAACTGATCTCAGCCATTCCCGGCCGCACGCCGTATGCCGGGCAGCCAAAATTCGAGGAGGCGATATGAGCGGCAAGAGGCTCGGTTTTTTCACCCGGTTGCTGGATCAGGGCAGCGCTCAGGAGCGTTACCGGCTGGCGACCGAACAGATCGTGCACGCCGAGCGAGCCGGTTTCGACACCGCCTGGGTGGCGCAGCACCATTTCCACGAAGACGAGGGCGGCCTGCCTTCGCCGCTGGTGTTTTTGGCGCAGGTGGCGGCGCGTACCCGCCACATTCGGCTGGGTACCGGCGTGATCACGTTGCCGATGGAGTCGGCGGTGCGGGTGGCGGAAGATACGGCGGTGCTGGACTTGCTGTCCGACGGCCGGCTGGAGGTTGGGGTGGCCGCCGGCGGCACGCCATCTTCTTTCAGCGCTTTCGGCTTTGACGCCGGGCAGCGCAATGCGGTGTTCGCCGACAACTTTCGCACCCTGCTTGGCGCCTGGCGCGGCGAAGCGCTGGGCGGCGAGGAGAACCGTCTGTATCCGGCGGCGCCGCAGCTGGCGCAGCGCGTCTGGCAGGCGACCTTTTCGGTCGAGGGCGGTGAACGCGCCGGCCGCGCGGGCGACGGCCTGATGCTGTCGCGCACTCAGCCGCGCCCGGCGGACGCGCCGGACCTGCCGTTGGACGAACTGCAAAACCCGATCATCGACGCCTATCTGGCGGCGCTGCCGGCCGGCATCACGCCGCGCATCATGGGCTCGCGCACCGCTTTTGTCAGCGAGAACGGCCCACAGGCGCGCGACTTCGCCGCCGTCGGGCTGAACCGCGGCCTGGAGCGGATGCGCGCCAGCGGCCACCGGCTGGGCGATACCTCGCTCGACGGCCTGATCCGCGCCTTCGACGTGCACCTGGGCACGCCAGATCAGGTGATCGCCACGCTGCAGCGGGACAGCGCGCTGGCGCGGGTCACCGATCTGGCGTTTCAGGTGCACTCCATCGATCCGCCGCACGCCCATATTCTGCGTTCTATCGATCTCATCGCCCGCCACGTAGCCCCTGAACTGGGCTGGCGGCGCGGCACGCCTGCCGTTGCTTATGAACATCACGCTGAGGAAAAGCTATGACGACTTTACCGAACCAGGCCGACCTGCTGGCCGAACTGGCGGAGATCGCGCCGGATTCCACGCTGGCGCAGGCCAGAACCGCACGCCAGGCGGCTACCGACGCCATTCAGGCCAGCTATCTGGCGCTGTTCGCCCCCGCCGACGCCGGGGATTTCCCGCTGGCGCAGCGCCTGCAGCTGGCCCGGCGCGTCGCTGAATGGCATGGCGCTCACCGGCTGGCGGCGCACTATGCGGCCGTGCTGGAGCGGCAGGGCGGCGAGCAGCAAAGCGAAGGGCTGCGCGCGGCGCTGGATCACGCCGAACGTCTGGCGTTTCAACCGGCCAACGCCAACGCCCAGCACCTGCGGGCGTTGCAGCAGGCCGGCTGGTCGCCGGATGCCATCGTCACTCTGTCGCAGTTGATCGCCTTTGTCAGTTTCCAGAGCCGCCTGCTGCTGGGCTACCGGCTGTTGGGCGGCCAAGCGGCCGAACCTGCGGCGCATCAGCCGGTAACGGCCGGCCGCTGGCGCACCGAGCCGCTCACGCTGGGCGGCCGCCAGGCGCCGCCGGCCTTTACCCGGCAGGAATTGGGCTGGGAGCCGTGGCTCGCCGCCAAATCGCTGGCGGAGTTCGACGAAGACGGCAAAGCATTGCTGGCGCGCTTTGGTCACGCCGATTCGGACTATTTCCGCCTGCTGGCGCGCAACCACCCGGTGCTGGAGCAGCGCACGCTGGCGGACCGGGCGATTTTTTACACCTCCGGCGGGCTGGCGCGGCAGGATCGCGAGCTGGCGGCCACGGTGGCCAGCAAGGTGAACGGCTGCATCTACTGCGCCTCGGTGCATGCGCGCAAGGCGGCGCAGCTGTCGAAGCGCGAAGCCGAGATAGATCGGCTGCTGGCGGTGGCGCCGGGCGGCGCGTTGGAACAGGGGCAGGATGACGCCTGGCAAGCGCAGATCGCCTTTGCCGCCGCGCTGTCCGCCACGCCGCCGCAGGCCGGCGCCGGGCAACTGGCGGCGTTGCGCGCTCAGGGTTTGGATGAGCTGGCGCTGCTGGATCTGGTGCAGTCGACGGCGTTCTTCGCCTGGGCTAACCGGCTGATGCTCACCCTCGGCGAACCCTATGTCTGATAGCCTTCATCCACATACTTGCCGCCTGGCTGCAACCCGAAATCCATCGGGTATGTCACGCTGAATTCTGCAGCCGTGGTTCACATCGGCCATACCGCGTCGCGCACGTTGATCGCTCTGGGCAGCAGGCCCAGGGCGTAAAAGCGGTCGGCGATGCTTTGCTGCTGGCGGATCACCTGCAGGTTCATCACCCGGGTTTCGTGGCTGCGGCGCGACAGCGCCAGCTCGAGCGAGGCGGTCGCCAGCCCCAGCTCGCTGGAGAGGTGGCGCGCGGCCTCCACCGGCTGCGCGGCGATATAGCGGCCGGTGTGTTGCAGCGCCTGCATGATGTGCTGCAACAGATCGCCCGACTGTTCGGCAAAGCTGCGGCGCGCCAGGTAAAATTGCTGATTCAATACCCGTTGAGTGCCGTCGGCGATGACGCGTAGTTCGCCCGAACGCTGGGCGTCGCTGAGCAGCGGATCCCACATCATCCAGGCGTCGACCGCCTGATAATCGGTAGCCGACAGCGGGTATTTCGGCGGTGCGTAGACGATGCGCACGTCGTTCAGCGACAGCCCCTGTTCATCCAGCATCTGCACCAGCAGATAGTGCACGTTGGAGCCCTTGTTGACGGCGATGCGTTTGCCGCGCAGGTCGGCGGCGCTGCGGATCGGGCTGTCGTTTGGCACCACCATCGCCACGCTTTGCGGCGCCGGCGGTTCAAAGGCGACGTACACCAGCGCATGGCCCTGCGCCTGGGCGAAGATCGGCGGCACTTCGCCGGTCGTGCCGAAGTCGATCTCGTCGTTGTTCAGCGCGTGCAGCAGCTGCGGCCCGGCGGGAAACTCGCTCCATAGAATGCTGATCTGCTGGTCGGCAAAACGCTGCTCCAGGCTTTGCCGCGCCTTCAGCACCCCGAGGTTGCCGAATTTTTGATAGCCGATGCGCAGCTCGCGTTCGTGCGGTTGCGCGGCGTTTGGCGTACGGCCCGTGGCGCTAAGGGTGCGGCGGCGCGGTTTGATTAACCCCAAATGCGCCAGATGGGTGCGCAGGGTGTTACGGCTGATGCCGAGCAGCGCCGCCGTCTGCAGCTGATTGCCGTCGCAGGCGTCAAAGGCGTTGCGCACCAGCGAATCCAGCACCCGCTGGTAAAGCCGGCCGCCGTCACCCTGCAGCTGTTGCCGCATAAAATGGCCGATGGCGTCGTCGCCGGTGGCGTTCTGTTCCTGCAGGCTCTGGTTAAGCCGCAGCTGCTGGGGAGCGATCAGCGCATCCTTGCTCAGCAGCACCGCGTTGTGCAGCGTGTTTTCCAACTCGCGCACGTTGCCCGGCCAATGGTAGTCCAGCAGCGCCTGCAGCGCCTCCGGCGCCAGCCGCAGGCGCGGCCGCCCGAGACGGCGGGCGTACAGCGATAAAAAGTGGTTGGCGAGCACCGGAATATCGTCCGGCCGCTGGCGCAGCGGCGGCAGCGTCACCGCCGCCACGTTCAACCGGTAATAGAGATCTTCGCGAAACTGCCGTTCGCGGATGGCGCTGGCCAGATCTACGTGGGTGGCGGCAATCACCCGCACGTTCACCTTTAACGGCTTGCGCGATCCCACGCGGGTGATCTCGCGCTCCTGCAGTACCCGCAGCAGTTTGACCTGCAGCTGCAGGCTCAGCTCGCCTATCTCATCCAGCAGCAAGGTACCGCCTTCCGCCGCTTCGAACCAGCCCTGGTGGGTGCTGGTGGCGCCGGTGAAAGCGCCTTTTTCATGGCCGAACAGCTCGGCCTCCGCCAGGCTCTCGGTCAGGGCGCCGCAGTTCACCGCCAGAAAGGGCTGGTGGCGGCGCGGGCTGTTGTGGTGCAGGTAGCGCGCCACCACCTCTTTACCGGTGCCGGTTTCGCCGACGATCAATACGGTGGCGTCGGTGGGCGCCAGCCTGTCCAGCACGCTTTGAAAGGCGATCGACGCCGGATCGATCAATACCGGTTTGTCGGAGGCGTACGGCTGTGGGTTATGCATGGGCGGCTCCTGCGGTGAACGGAGAAAAAATCTTATCCCAGCGCAACGGCGGCGGCGAGGGGGGCAGCCGCGGGCTTTGCTGCATTTGCAGCAGTTCATCAGCACCGGTTGTTGCCAATGCAGCAGCGTTGCGCACGACAAAATTCATCAATTGTTTGATTTTTAAGATATTAAAAATAACGTCAGGCTGGCATGCATCCTGCTAACAGATTTATAACCAAACGAAATTTTTCTATCGATAAAAATCAGTAATGGTTATATGGGAAATGCATAAATGACTGAGTCAGTGAAAGAGAGCATCAACGTCTTTTGGTTCCTGCCGACCCACGGCGACGGCCGTTATCTCGGCACCACCCAGGGCGGGCGGCCGGTGGATTTGCCTTACCTGCAGCAGGTGGTGCTGGCCGCCGACAACCTCGGCTATTACGGCGTGCTGATCCCGACCGGTAAAAGCTGTGAGGACTCCTGGCTGGTGGCGGCGGCGTTGGCGCCGATCACCCGCCGCCTGCGCTACCTGGTGGCGGTGCGCCCCGGCCTGCAGCCGCCGAGCCTGGCGGCGCGCATGGCGGCGACGCTGGACCGGCTGTCGGACGGGCGGCTATTGATCAACGTGGTGACCGGCGGCGATCCGGTGGAGAACAAGGGCGACGGCATTTTCCTCAGCCACGGCGAGCGCTATGAGGTAACGCAGGAATTTCTCGAGGTTTATCAGCGCCTGCTGCAGGGGGAGAAGGTCGACTTCAACGGCAAGCATATTCGCGTCGAGGGCGCCGAGCTGCTGTTTCCGCCGGTGCAGAAGAACGGCCCGCCGCTCTATTTCGGCGGTTCCTCGCCGGAGGCTACCGACATCGCCGCCGCTCAAATCGACACTTACCTGACCTGGGGCGAGCCGCTGGAACAGGTGGCGGAAAAGCTGGCGGTGGTGCGCCAGCGCGCCGAGCAGCAGGGGCGCAAGCTCAGCTATGGCATCCGCCTGCACGTTATCGTGCGTGAGACCGAAGAAGAAGCCTGGGCGGCGGCAGACCGGCTGATTAGCCATCTGGACGAAGACACCATCGCGGCGGCGCAGAAAATCTTCGCCCGTATGGATTCCACCGGCCAGCAGCGCATGAGCGCGCTGCACGGCGGCTCGCGCGACGCCCTGCGCATCGGCCCCAACCTGTGGGCCGGCGTCGGCCTGGTGCGCGGCGGCGCCGGCACTGCCCTGGTGGGCAATCCGCAGCAGGTGGCGGAACGCATTCGCGAGTATCAGGCGCTGGGCATCGACAACTTTATCCTTTCCGGCTACCCGCACCTGGAAGAGGCGCACCGCTTCGCCGAACTGGTGATGCCGCTGTTGCCGCTTTCTCAACCGGCGAATCAGACGGCGCGTACGGTGAATACCGGCCCGTTCGGCGAGACCATCGGCGGCGACAAGCGCCCCGGCCAGACGGTGAAGGAGGGCTGATGGCGACGCGTGCGCACATCATCATCATCGGCGGCGGTTTCACCGGCGCCGCGCTGGCCATTCAGCTGGCGCAGGGCGAGGTGGACGTGACGGTGATCGAACCGCGCGCCGCGCCCGGTTATGGGGTGGCGTACTCCACTGAAGAACCGGCGCACCGCATCAACGTGCCCGCCGACAAAATGCAGCTGGCCGGTGAGCCGCAGGGGGATTTCGACCGCTGGTTCCGCAGCGGCGGCGGGCTGGAAACCGATCCCCAGGCGCTGTGGCGCGACGGTAAGGCCTACCCGCAGCGCGGCGCCTTTGGCCGCTACGTTGAGCAACGGTTTCATCAGGCGGCGCGTTCCGGCCGCGCCCGTCTGCGCCATCTGCGCGACCGGGCGGTGAGCCTGCAGCCGGATGCGCAGGGGGCGACGGTGACCACCGCCGGCGGCGAACGGCTGTGGGGCGACTATGCGGTGCTGGCGGTGAGTCATCCGCCGCCGGCGCCGCCGCGGCAGATTGCGGCCGGGCTGGCGCAGAGCGCCCGGCTGATAGCCAACCCCTGGGCGGCCGACGCGCTGGAACAGGTGGCGGCGGATGAGCCGCTGGCGATCGTCGGCACCGGGCTGACCATGGCCGATGTGGCGGCGGCGCTGCAGCGCCGCGGGCATCGCGGGCAGATAGTGGCGTTTTCTCGCCATGGCCTGCTGCCGCGCCCCAACGCCGAGGGGGATTACCCGGCCTGGCCGATAGCGCCGGCGGCGCCGAAACTCGGCCATTGGCTGCGGCGGGTGCGGCTTGACGTCGCCCGCGCCGCCGTGCAGCAGGTGCCCTGGCAGGCGGTACTGGACGACGTTCGCGCCAACGGCCAACGGCTGTGGCAAGCATTCAGCCCGGTGGAGCAACGGCGTTTCTTGCGCCATCTGCGCGCCTACTGGGACGTGCACCGCTACCGCATCGCACCGCAGGTCAGCACATTGCTGGAAGAAAAACGCGCGGCGGGCAGCCTGCAGGTGCTGGCAGCGCGTTTGCAACGGGCGGAGCTGGAGCCGCAGGGCGTCAGGCTGGATTTGGCGCTGCGCGGTGGCGGTGCGGAAACCCTGCGGGTACAGCGGCTGGTGGTCACCACCGGGCCGGCGCACGCCGGGCTGCTCGCCAGCGGCCCGTTGCTCAGCGGGCTGGCGGAACAGGGCGCGCTGCGCGCCGATCCGCTGGGCCTGGGCCTGCTGGTCAACGCCGACAGCCAGGCGATTGACCGCCACGATCGGGCCAACCCGCGCCTGCTGGTGGCCGGCCCGGCGGCGCGCGGCCGCTTCGGCGAACTGATGGGGCTGCCGCAGGTGGCGGAACACGCCCAAAGCGTCGCGCAATACCTGCTGGCGCGATGTCCGGCTGCAAACTGATCGCCCATTCCCGTTTTTAACACCCTAAGACCCCCCTCCGGCCCGGCACCGCCCGCGGCCGGGCAGATAATTGTGGAGATCGTTATGTCATCGCAACGTGAAATTCGTCTTAACGCTTTTGATATGAACTGCGTCGGCCATCAGTCGCCGGGGCTGTGGGCGCACCCGCGCGACCGTTCCTGGCAGTACAAGGATCTCGAATACTGGACCGATCTGGCGCGCCTGCTGGAGCGCGGCAGGTTCGACGGGTTGTTTATCGCCGACGTGCTGGGCATTTACGACGTGCTTAACGGCAGCGGCGACGCGGCGATTCGCCAGGCCACCCAGGTGCCGGTCAACGATCCGCTGGCGCTGGTGACGCCGATGGCGCTGGTCACCGAGCATCTCGGCTTCGGGCTGACCGCCTCGCTGTCGTTCGAACATCCTTATCCTTTCGCCCGCCGGCTGTCGACGCTTGACCACCTGACCAAGGGACGCATCGGCTGGAATATCGTCACCTCCTACCTGGAGAGCGGCGCGCGCAATATTGGCCACCAGGCGCAGACCGATCACGATGCGCGCTACGACTATGCCGATGAATATCTGCAGGTGGTCTACAAGCTGCTGGAGGGCAGCTGGGAAGACGGCGCGATTCTGCGCGACCGCCAGCGGCGCATCTTCAGCGATCCGTCGAAAATTCATCCGATCAATCACCAGGGGGAGTTCTTCCAGGTGCCGGGCATTCACCTGAGCGAGCCTTCGCCGCAGCGCACCCCGGTGTTGTATCAGGCCGGCGCTTCCAGCCGCGGCAAGCAGTTCGCCGCCGAGCACGCCGAATGCGTGTTTGTCGCCTCGCCCTCGAAAACGCTGCTGAAAAAAACCGTAGCCGACATCCGCCGCCGCGCCGCCGAGGCCGGGCGCGACCCGCGCAGCATCCTGATCTTCAACCTGCAGACGGTGATCGTCGGCGAAACCGACCGGCAGGCGCAGGAAAAATGGCGGGAATACAAATCCTATACCAGCTACGAAGGCGCGCTGGCGCTGGTGTCCGGCTGGACCGGCATCGATTTCGGCCAGTATCAGCCGGAGCAGGTGCTGAAGCATCTGCACACCAACGCCATTCAGTCGGCGGTGGAAACCTTCTCCAGCGCCGATCCCAGCCGTGAATGGACGGTGCAGGGCATTGCCGAATGGGTCGGCATCGGCGGTTTCGGCCCGCTGCTGGTGGGCAGCCCGCAGACCGTGGCCGACGAGCTGCAGGCGTGGGTGGAGGAAACCGACGTCGATGGTTTCAACCTGGCCTATGCCGTCACCCATGAAACCTTCACCGACGTGGTGGAGCTGCTGATCCCCGAGCTGCAAAAGCGCGGGGTCTACAAGCGCGACTATGCCGCCGGCACCCTGCGGGAAAAATTGTTCAATCAGGGCCCGCGCCTGGCGGAGCCGCACCCGGCGGTGGGCTACCGCTGGCCGACCGGCGCGCCCTTGGCCGCCGAACTGAGCGTTAAGTGAGGATGCGATGATAGAGATCGAGGGGTTGCACAAGGCTTACCGCGCGCCGGACGGGCGGCGGATTGAGGTGTTAAAGGGCGTTTCGCTGCAGGTGCCGGCCGGATCTATTACCGCCGTGGTCGGCCCCAGCGGGGCGGGTAAATCGACGCTGGCGAAATGCGTCAGCCTGCTGGAGCGGCCGGGCAGCGGCAGCATCCGGGTGAACGGCCAGGACCTGTCGCGGCTGTCGGGCGAGGCGCTGCGCAGAGAGCGGCGGGCGATAGGCACGGTGTTTCAGTCTTCCGCGCTGCTGCAGCGCAAAACCGCCTGGCAGAATATCGCGCTGCCGTTGGCCTATCTGGGCGTGGTGCCGCGCGATATCGACAAACGGGTAAAGACCCTGCTGGCGGCGGTGGGGCTGGCGGACAAAGCGGCGTTTTACCCGGCGCAGCTGTCCGGCGGCCAGCGCCAGCGGGTCGGCATCGCCCGCGCGCTGGCGCTGAATCCGTCGGTGCTGCTGGCGGACGAGGCCACCTCCGGGCTGGATCCGGACGCCACCGGGGCCATTCTCAGCCTGCTTAAACAGCTGCGCGATCGGTATGGCTTGTCGATCATCCTGATCACCCACGAGATGGACGCGGTGCGCGACGCCGCCGACGCGGTGGCCGAGATCCGCGACGGCGTGATTGTGCAGCAAGGGCCGGTGCGTGAGCTGTTGGCGGCGTCCGATTCCTTGCTGGGCCGCCAGCTGTTCCCGCTGAAGGCGCTGGCGTCCGACGCCGCGCTGCGGCTGCAGGTGACCTATTCCGCCCGCCAGCCGGCGGCCGCCGACTGGATCAGCCGCATCAGCCGCCAACTCGACTTGCAGATCGACCTGCTGGGCGGCCACGTTGAAGTGGTGGGCGGCAGCCTGGCCGGGCGGTTGGAAATTGCGGTGCGTTTTGGCGGCGGCTCGCGTTCGGTGGCCGAACTGCAGGGCGAGCTGCGGCGGTTGGGCATTCTCGCCGAGGTGCTGGAGCAGCCGGCGGCGTTGCAGGAGGCGGTATGAAAAATCTGTCCGACAGCGTGATGAGCCAGGACACCCCCTGGAGCGAGATCCATCGGCTGATGCTGCCGGCCTACGGCGAAACCTGGCTGATGGTCGGCATCGTAATGCTGTTTGTGGTGGCGATCGGCGGCGCCGTCGGGGTGGTGTTGTTCAACACCTCGTCGCGCGGCTTGTTTCCGCGCCCGGCGCTGAATCGCACGCTGAGCTGGTTGGTGAACATGGGCCGCTCGCTGCCGTTTCTGGTGCTGATGGCGGCGATTATTCCGTTCACCTTCTGGTTGACCGGCACCACCATCGGCATTCCGGCGGCGGTGATCCCGATGATAGTCGCCGGCATTCCGTTCTTCGGCCGGCTGGTGGAGAACGCGCTGCGCGAACTGCCGCCGGAGGTGACGGCGGTGGGGCTGGTGTCCGGCGGTTCGACCTGGCAGATAGTTACCCGGGCGCAGCTCAGCGAGGCGCTGCCGGCGATCGTCGCCGCCATCACGCTGAACGTCATCTCGATGATCGAATATTCGGCCATCGCCGGCACCATAGGCGCGGGCGGCATCGGTTATCTGGCGGTGGTGTACGGCTACCAGCGTTTCGACAATCACATCATGATCGCCACCATTGTAGTGCTGATCGCCACCATTCAGCTGATTCAGTTTATTGGCGACCGCCTGGTCGCCGCGTTGCGTCATCATCAGGAAACCTTTTAATCATGCCTAATAACGACTTTGAGATAGCGAAAAAGAAACGCTGGCCGTGGCCGGTGGGCATCGCAGCGCTGGTGATTATCGCCGCCGCGGTGTGGCACTTCACCGCCCGCCAGCAGCAAGGGGTGCAGTTCGGCAGCACGCTGCAGGTGCATTTTGAGCCGGCGATGGCCGGAGAACAGCGGGTGATCGAGTACGTCGGCGAGCACATCGCGCCGGATTACGGCCTCCGGCTGCAGGCGGTTGGCCTGCAGGATCCGGTACAGGCCGATCGCGCGGTGGCGCAGGGGCAGTACGCCGCCACCGTCTACCAGCACCAGTGGTGGCTAAAGCAGGTGGTGGACGCCAACGGCTTTAAGCTGACCCCGACGCTGCCGGTGTTTCAGTGGGCGTTCGGCATCTATTCCGACCGCTATAAGTCGATCGCCGAGTTGCCGGACGGTGCGGAGATCGTGGTGCCCAACGACGGCGCCAATCAGGGGCAGGCGTTGTGGTTGCTGCAGCGTATCGGGCTGATCGGGCTGGATCCGGCGATCGAGGCGCGTACCGCCAGGCTGAAAGACATTCGCGAGAACCAGCGCCATTTCAACTTCAAAGAGCTGGATCTGCTGACCATGCCGCGCGCCCTGAACTCGGTGGATGCGGCCATTGGCTACGTGTCGCAGTTCGACGCCGGCAAGGTGCCGCGCGAGAAGGGCATTCTGTTCCCGCCGGCGCCGAAGACCTTCGCCTCGCAGCTGGTGATCGGCACGCCTTATCTGCAGGACGAAAATATTCGCAAGCTGCAGCAGGCGTTCGCCGATCCCAGGCTGCAGGCGTGGCTGAAAAGCACCGACGATCCGCTGGTGAAAGGCGTGCTGGTGCCGGTATCGGCAGAGTAATCCCCGCCCGGAATGGCAGTGATAAATACCGGATTAACGCAGGTTAATCCGGCGTTTTAGTTACGCCGTAACTTAATTTAATTTATTGATATTAATCATATTTATAGATGAATTTGTTGTTTGTCGGCGCGTTTGTTTCACCCTATAAACAAGGTGTCACCCGCCCATTACAACGAGGAAGCTATGAGTACCTTGAATATTGATACTGCGTCGCCGTTATCTGCGCCCATCGGCTCGGCCAGCGATGTGGCGCGTTTGATTAACCAACGCAGCGAGAAAAATACCCATGCGCGCATGATAGTGCTGTTGGCGCTGGGCGGTGTTTTTCTCGATGCCTATGACCTGACCACGCTGTCTTACGGCATCGATGACGTGGTGCGTGAATTCAGCCTCAGCCCGCTGCTGACCGGGGTGGTGACCTCTTCGATTATGGTCGGCACCATTCTCGGCAACCTGGTCGGCGGCTGGCTGACCGACAAATACGGCCGCTATCAGGTGTTTATGGCCGATATGCTGTTTTTTGTGGTTTCCGCCATCGCCGCCGGGCTGGCGCCCAACGTCTGGGTGCTGATCGGCGCGCGCTTTCTGATGGGTATCGGCGTCGGCATCGATTTGCCGGTGGCGATGGCCTACCTGGCCGAGTTCTCCAAATTCACCGGCAAGGCCAACAAGGCGTCGCGCCTGGCCGCCTGGTGTCCGATGTGGTACGCCGCTTCGTCGGTGTGTTTTCTGATCATCTTCGCGCTCTATTTTCTGCTGCCGGCCGAACATGCCGACTGGCTGTGGCGCGCCTCGCTGATTTTCGGCGCCGTGCCGGCGCTGTTGATCATCATGGTGCGCAGCAAGTTTATGAACGAGTCGCCGCTGTGGGCCGCTAACCAGGGCGATCTGAAAGAGGCGGCGCGCATCCTGCGTGAGTCATACGGCATCGCCGCCCATGAGGCGGAACCTAATGCCGCCAAACCGGCGCCGCCGCCGAAGGTCAGCTTCCGCGTGCTGTTCCGTAAGCCGTACCGCGAGCGCACCCTGGTCTCCAGCGTGATGAACCTGTGCATTTCCTTTGAATACACCGCCATCGCCTTCTTCCTGCCGTCGATTCTGGCGCAGTTTCTCGGTGCCGGGGTGTTTGAAACCATCTCCGCTTCGCTCGGGCTGAACGTGCTGTTCGCCTTTACCGGCGGCCTGCTCGGCATGCGCCTGGCGTGGAAGTATCCGTCGCGCCACGTGGCGATCGCCGGTTTTGCGCTGCAGTTTATCGCGCTGATTGCCCTGGCGTTGATCGGGCATCCGCAGGCGGCGTTCGGCGTCGGGCTGGCGATCCTGATGCTGGGCCTGTGGCTGTTCGCCGAAGGGTTCGGCCCCGGCGCGCAGATGATGATCTACCCGGCGCTGTCTTACCCGACGGCGATCCGCGCCACCGGCGTCGGCTTCGGCCGCTCGCTGTCCGGCATCGGCAGCGCGCTGGCGCTGTTTATTCTGCCGATCCTGCAGGCGCACTTCGGCACCGACATGTTTTGGATTGTTTCGCTGGCGGCGGCTATCCCCATCGCCTTCCTGCTGGCCGTTCGCTTTGAACCGACGGCGCACGACATCGACGAGCTGGGCGACCGCGCTTAACCACAGAGGACACTGACATGACGCAACATCTGTTATCCACCGGAGCAGACTACCCACGGCTGGCCGCGCGTTTTCGGCCGATCTTCGCCGACATCGCCGCCGGGGCGGTGGAGCGCGAGCTGTCGCGCACGCTGCCGCACGAGCCGATCCGTTGGCTGAAAGAGGCGGGTTTCGGCAGGGTGCGCATCCCGCGTGAAAAGGGCGGCGACGGCGCGTCGCTGCCGCAGCTGTTCGCACTGCTCACCGAACTGGCGGAGGCGGACTCCAACCTGCCGCAGGCGCTGCGGGCGCATTTCGCCTTTGTCGAAGATCGGCTGAATGCGCCGGACGGCCCGGAGCGCGATCGCTGGTTCGAACGCTTTCTCGACGGCCAGCTGGTCGGCAGCGGCTGGACCGAGATTGGCGACGTAAAGCTGGGGCAGGTGAACACCCGGGTAACGCCGCAGGCCGACGGCTGGTTGCTCAACGGCGAGAAGTTTTACAGCACCGGCAGCCTGTTTACCGATTGGATCGACGTGTATGCCGAGCGCAGCGACAACGGCGGCGCGGTGATCGCCCTGGTGAATGTCGCCCAGCCGGGCGTGGAGCGCGACGACGACTGGGACGGATTTGGCCAACGCACTACCGGCAGCGGCACCACGCGTTTTATTGATGCGCAGGTCGAGCGGGCGCACGTCTATGACTTTGCCGAACGCTTCCGCTACCAGACCGCGTTTTACCAGCACGTGCTATTGGCGACGCTGGCGGGGATCGGCCGCGCGGTGCTGCGCGACGTCGGCGAGGGCGTGCGGCAGCGCAAAAGGGTTTACAGCCACGGCAACGCCGGTTGGGTGAAGGACGACGTGCAGATCCAGCAGGTGGTAGGGCAAATCAGCGCCTGGTCCTATGCGGTGGAGGCGACGGTGCTGAAAGCCGCCGCCTCGCTGCAGCAGGCTTACGAGGCGCATAGATCCGGCGATGAAGCGCAGCTGCAGGCGCTTAACGTGGCGGCGGAGCTGGACGCCGCCAGGGCGCAGGTGATTGCCGGGGAATGGGTGCAGCGCGCCGCCGGCGAATTGTTCAATGCGCTGGGCGCTTCGGATACCCGCGCCGGCAAGGCGTTGGATCGCCACTGGCGCAATGCCCGCACGGTTTCTTCGCATAATCCGGTGATCTACAAGGCGCGCAACATCGGCGACTGGGAAATTAACCGCCATACGCCGACCTTTATCTGGCAAATCGGCAGCGGCGGCTGAGAGGAACAGGGCGTTAAACTCAGCCCGGCCACACCTGCGTGCTGCGCGGGCTGTCCATCCGGTAGTCGGAATAAGGGCGGGTAAACATCTCTCGCCCCAGTTCGCGAGCGGCTAACAGCGGATTGCGTGGGTCGTGGGCGATTTCACCCCGTTGATTGCCCGCGCCGTGCACCAGCCCGACGAACTCGGAATGGGTATAGCGGCTGAACTCCTGGATCTGATGCACGATGCCCAGCGCCGCGCCGGGGTAGGTTTCTTCCGAAGCGACCGCCAGCCCGATGCGCTTGCCGCGCATGCGCTGGTGCACCTGTTCCGCCTGCGGGTAGGCATTGGAATAAAAGCTGAACGAGCGATCGAAAAAGGCTTTGCTCTGTGCCGACATGCCGTACCAGTAAACCGGCGTGCAAAATATCGCGCCGTCGGCCGGCAGAAAATGCTCCAGAAACAGTTCGGCGTAGCGATCGCCCGGCGGCGGCGTTTGCCGCTCATCGGTCAGGAAACCGCTGATATAGTCGTCGAGAAAGTGCAGACTGGCGAGGGTGCCCGCTTCGGCTGCGCCTGCGATTATCGCCTGCGCCAGCGCGGCGCTGTTGCCGTCGCGGCGAGGGCTACCCACCATGACGGCAAGGCGTTTGGGGTGATGAAGTGTGTTCATGTCATGCTCCAGCGTTGGGGGAAAGCGATGGCCCAATCTAGCGGTGGAAGTTGGCCGGCGACAAATGACGGCTTTTCTGCCAGGATGAGTTGAATTCACCTATCAGGAGCCAACGCCATGTTCGCCACGCTGCCCGTCAACGCGTTACGCACCTTTGAATCCGCCGCGCGGTTGCGCAGCTTTAAGCTGGCGGCCGCGGAGTTGTCGGTGACGCCGACGGCGATATCGCACCAAATCAAAGTGCTGGAACAGCAGCTGGGCTTTGTGCTGTTCGAACGGCTGCCGCGCGGCGTGCGGCTGACGGAGAAGGGCGAGCGGTTGTTTGCCGGCGTTCACGGCGCGCTGCTGGACGTCTCGGGCGTGTTGGATGCGCTGCGCCCGGTACCCAGCGCCGGTTCGCTGTGCGTTTCCGTCACGCATTCTTTCGCCGCGCTGTGGCTGGTGCCGCGGCTGGGGCGTTTTTATCAGGCTTATCCGCATTATCTGGTACGCCTGGAGGCCTGCGCCGAGGTGATCGATCTGCAGCAGGACGCCAGCGTAGACATAGCGGTGCGCTACAGCCGCGCCCGTTATCCCGCTCTGCACCAGGCGGCGCGGCTGGAGGAAACCTTTGGCGTATACGCGGCGCCGGGGCTCTCCGCCGCCGCTCTGCAACCGCCGGCGTTGATTACCGTGAAATGGGGCGATTCGGCCCTGTACGAGACCGGCTGGCGCGACTGGTGCCAGGCCGCCGGCGTTGACTGGTGGCAACGGCGCACGGCGCTGCGCAGCTATGACGAAGAGCATTATGCGCTGCAGGCGGCGGTGGCCGGCCAGGGGCTGGTGTTGGCCAGTTCGGTGATGGTGTCCGACCTGGTGGGCAATGGCCTGCTGGTGGCGCACCGCCCGGAGATCCGCGTGCCGGGCGCCGCCTACAGCGTGCTGTGCGCGCCGGGCCGCGAACGGCATCCGCCGGTGAGGGCGTTTTTAAGCTGGCTGCAGCAGGAGTTGCCGCATTGAGCGAGGGCACGAAATAAAAGTTTTTCTGGCGTAAGACGTGGGAATATCAGATAACTTTCATATTCAACCTCAGTGAGAGAGATGTCCATGAGCCAACCACGAGTTTCTGATTATCCGATTGATGCGCAGTTTATCGAACGCTGGTCGCCGCGCGCGCTGGCCAACGACGCGATTGACGACGAAACGCTGCTGAGCTTCTTTGAGGCGGCGCGTTGGTCGCCTTCGGCCTATAACATCCAGCCATGGCGTTTCGCCTACAGCAAGCACGGTTCCGACAGCTGGGAAGACTATCTGGATTTCCTGATCGAGTTCAACCGCGGCTGGGCGCAGCACGCTTCGGCGCTGGTGGTGATTATCTCCAAAACCACCAGCCAGAACGGCGAGCAGGAAGTCGGCAACCCAAGCCATTCGTTCGATACCGGCGCCGCCTGGGCCAACCTGGCGCTGCAGGCGCACCTTAAGGGCTGGCTGACCCACTGCATGGGCGGCGTGCATCACGATAAAATCAAGACCGCGCTGAAGCTGCCGGACAACTATGTGGTGCACGGCATGGTGGCGATCGGCAAACCGGGCGATAAATCGCGCCTGCCGGATTTCCTGCAGGACAAAGAGATACCTTCCGGCCGCCTGACGCTGGAGAAAACCGTGGTCGAAGGGCTGAATTTCAGCCTGTGATCTCGCCGCGTCGCCAGGGCCCGCTTTGCGGGCCTTTTTTATGGGGCGCAGGTAGCCGGGTAAAGCTTTGGGAGTATGTTCTCGTTTTATCTATCGTTGTATAATTTGTTATATAGCGATAATCAAAACGGAGGCTCCCATGCACAACCACTTTGGCAAAGGGCTGATGGCGGGGCTGAAGGCGCAGAGCCTCAAGCCCGCGGCGGAACTGTCGAAGTTCTGTTCCGACTACAAACGGGGCTTCGTGCTGGGCTATGCGCATCACCTGGCGCAAAGCAGCGGTGACGAGAATCGGGCGGCGTTTGAAGCGGGGCGGCTGTGCCGGGCTTATGGCCTCAGCCGCGATCCCACGAGCGAGTTTTTCTCCGGCGGCGCCAGCAGCCTGGCGGAAAAGTTCTTTTGCGCCGGCTATAACTCGCCTCGATAGCGTTAAAAGCCCGCTTAAATATCTTTGAGCGGGCTATTTTTAATAGGATTCCCGGGCTGGATCCCTCTTTGCCAACAGGCATAGGGTGCTAAACCTATCCATTTGCGGAGTCGCCGGCAACTCGCCCCGTTTTGGCCACAATCAGGCAGAATCATCCCCCCATTCAATGAATACTTCATGGGTAAGATTTACGCCAGGCGTGCTGATTGAGATCGGTTTCATGGGTGTTGCCATAACGATTATAATCCGGCCCGACAGCGCAACCCGCCAGTAATATGCCGCTCACTATCAGCGCAAGAGTACGGAGGGGAAACATGGGGGAGCCTTTGAGTCGAAGCAGAGTTTTGACTGTATTACCAAATGGTCACTTGTTGTCAATCGGTGCTCATCGAGCTAAGCTGGAAAAATGACTAAACATATGAATGCACTTTCCCCGCGTGGGCCATTGGATCACAGCGTTCGCGATCAGATCGTGGAAGCCGCCACAGAGCACTTCGGGCACTTTGGGTATGAGAAAACCACCGTGTCCGATTTGGCCAGGGCGATTGGTTTTTCCAAGGCCTACATCTATAAATTCTTCGATTCCAAACAGGCAATTGGTGAGGTGATTTGTGCCAATCGGCTGGCCACAATCATGGATATTGTCGATTCGGCGCTCGCAGATGCGCCGACGGCATCTGAAAAATTAAGGCGTCTTTTCAAAGTGTTGACGGAAGCAGGCAGCGACCTGTTTTTTCATGACCGCAAGCTTTACGACATCGCGGCCGTCGCTGCCCGCGATTGCTGGCCTTCGGCGGCGGTGTACGAAAAAAGTCTGCGCGAGCTGATTCAGCACATCCTTCTCGAGGGGAGGCAGTCGGGAGAGTTCGAGCGCAAAACGCCGCTGGATGAAGCGGCACAGGCGATCTTCCTGGTCATGCTGCCCTACATCAGCCCCGTCCAACTGCAATATAACCTGGAGAATGCGCCAGCGGCAGCGGCGCTTCTGTCGGCATTGATACTGCGCAGCATGGCGCCTTAAAATTTGTGACCATTGACATTTTTGGTCACCAGTCTGAGAATGCGGTTACCGTCCTGTTCATTAATTAAGGGAACCCATGCCTCGGCTAAAATCTGCTCGCCTTGCTGTTTGCCTGTTATCTTTCGCCCTGGTGGCGTGCGGTGACGCTTCCAGCGTCGACGATCCACGTAACCAACCTCCTCTTGTCAGGGTTGCGACCGTGGTGAGCGCCGTCGATTCCTCGCGTGCATTCACCGGCGTTGTCGTTGCCCGAACTCAAAGCGATCTCGGTTTTAGAGTGCAGGGTAAAATCCTTGCGCGTCTGGTGGATACCGGCCAGACCGTTAAACGCGGCCAGCCATTGATGCGTCTGGATCCCGCTGACCTGAACCTGCAGGCGCAGGCTCAGCAACAGGCCGTCGCGGCTGCGCGAGCCCGGGCAAGACAAGCTACCAATGACGAGGCGCGTTATCGCGGGCTGGTTGCGTCAGGTGCAGTGTCGGCATCGGCCTACGATCAGATAAAGGCCGCAGCAGAGACGGCCAAAGCCGAGCTCAGCGCTGCTCAGGCGCAGGCGAATGTGGCGCAAAACGCGACGGGCTACGCCGTGCTGCTGGCCGACGCCGACGGCGTGGTCATGGAGACGCTGGCTGAACCCGGTCAGGTTGTCGGTGCAGGGCAGCCGGTGGTCCGGCTGGCCAGGGCAGGGCAACGCGAGGCCATCGTGCAGTTGCCCGAGACGCTGCGCCCGGATCGCGAAAGCGAAGCCGAGGCGACGTTGTACGGGGCCGATAAAGGGTCAGTCCCTGCGAAGCTGCGGCTCCTTTCCGATGCGGCCGATCCTGTGACGCGCACCTTCGAGGCGAGATATGTGCTTGAGGGGGCGCTGGCCAGCGCGCCTCTGGGCTCCACTGTTACTCTCCATATTGCAGAAGATAAAACAGCTCATGAGGTGATGCAGGTACCTATAGCGGCAATCTATGATCCGGGTAGAGGGCCGGGTGTCTGGGGTATTTCGGGTAAACCGGCAAAAGTGTCATGGCGGCCCATTCAGGTGCTGGGGTTGGGTGACGATGCCGCAAGGGTGATCGGTTCCCTCAAGCCGGGTGAACAGGTGGTCGCTCTGGGAGCGCATCTGCTGCATGACGGTGAGGCCGTACGCATGGCCGAACAGAGCGATGCCGGCGCCGCCGGGAGCCAGCCATGAGCGAGGGGCGATTCAATCTTTCAGCGCTTGCCGTTCGCGAGCGCTCAATCACACTGTTCCTTATTCTCCTGATTACGGTCGCGGGCATTCTCTCGTTCTTCGAACTGGGACGGGCGGAAGATCCGCCCTTCACGGTCAAGCAGATGACGGTGATTTCTGCCTGGCCGGGCGCTACCGCGCAAGAGATGCAGGATCAGGTTGCAGAGCCGATTGAAAAGCGCATGCAGGAGCTCAAATGGTATGACCGTAGCGAGACTTACACGCGTGCCGGTCTGGCGTTTACCACGCTGTCATTGCAGGACAGCACGCCGCCTTCGCAGGTGCAGGAAGAATTCTATCAGGCGCGCAAGAAGCTTGGCGATGAAGCCAAAAACCTGCCGGCGGGCGTCATCGGGCCGATGGTCAATGATGAATTCGCCGACGTGACCTTTGCGCTCTTTGCGCTGAAGGCGAAAGGGGAGCCGCAGCGAATATTGGTCCGCGATGCGGAATCTTTGCGCCAGCGTCTTTTGCATGTGCCGGGTGTGAAAAAGGTCAATATTATCGGTGAGCAGCCTGAACGCATCTTTGTCTCGTTCTCGCATGACCGGCTGGCCACGCTGGGCATTTCTCCTCAGGATATTTTCTCCGCCCTCAACGACCAGAACCTATTGACGCCCGCCGGTTCGATTGACACCCAAGGGCCGCAGGTCTTTATTCGCCTGGACGGTGCCTTTGACAAACTGGCGAAAATCCGCGAAACGCCGATTGTCGTACAGGGCAGAACCCTGCAGCTTTCGGACGTGGCAACGGTTGAACGCGGCTACGAAGATCCTGCGACCTTCATGATCCGCAATCAGGGAGAGCAGGCATTGTTGCTGGGCATCGTAATGCGTGACGGCTGGAATGGTCTGGATTTGGGTAAGGCGTTGGATGCGGAAGCGGCCAAAATCAATGAGGGCATGCCGTTGGGCATGACCCTGACCAAGGTCACCGATCAGTCAGTCAACATCAGCTCCGCCGTTGACGAGTTCATGATCAAATTCTTCGTCGCGCTGCTGGTGGTGATGGTGGTGTGCTTCGTCAGTATGGGCTGGCGCGTGGGCGTGGTGGTTGCGGCGGCGGTGCCGTTGACGCTGGCTATCGTCTTCGTGGTGATGGAGGCTTCCGGCAAAAACTTCGACCGTATTACCCTGGGGTCATTGATCCTGGCGCTCGGGTTGCTGGTCGACGATGCCATCATCGCCATCGAAATGATGGTGGTGAAAATGGAAGAGGGCTACGACCGTATCAAAGCCTCGGCCTATGCCTGGAGCCACACCGCCGCCCCAATGCTGGCGGGTACTTTGGTCACCGCCGTCGGTTTCATGCCCAACGGTTTCGCACAGTCCACCGCCGGTGAATACACCAGCAATATGTTTTGGATCGTGGGTATCGCCCTGATTGCTTCCTGGGTGGTGGCGGTGGTGTTTACGCCTTATCTGGGCGTGAAGATGCTGCCGAACCTCAAAAAGGTTGAGGGTGGGCATGCGGCTATCTACAACACCCGAAATTACAACCGCTTTCGCCGATTGCTGACGCGCGTTGTCGCCCGGAAATGGGCGGTGGCGGGCACGGTGATCGCTGTGTTTACCCTGGCCATTCTTGGCATGGGGCTGGTTAAAAAACAATTTTTCCCTACCTCTGACCGCCCGGAGGTCCTGGTTGAAGTGCAGATGCCTTATGGCACCTCCATTGAACAGACCAGTGCGGCAACGGCGAAAATCGAGGACTGGCTGAAAAAGCAGAAAGAGGCAGAAATCGTCACGTCTTACATCGGGCAGGGCTCACCGCGTTTCTATCTGGCCATGGCGCCGGAGCTGCCCGATCCCTCGTTTGCGAAAATTGTCGTGCTGACGGGCAGCCAGGAAGCGCGCGAGGCGCTCAAGTTCAGACTGCGCGAAGCGGTGGCCGGCGGGCTGGCGCCTGAGGCGCGCGTACGCGTGACGCAACTGGTGTTTGGCCCGTATTCACCTTATCCGGTAGCTTACCGCGTTATGGGGCCGGCCCCCACCCAACTGCGAGAAATTGCAGGCGAGGTGGAAAGGGTGATGCAGACCAGCCCGATGATGAGGACCGTCAACACCGATTGGGGCCCGCGGGTGCCGGTGCTGCATTTCACGCTCAATCAGGACCGCCTTCAGGCGGTGGGGCTGACATCGAATGCGGTCGCGCAGCAGCTTCAGTTTCTGCTCTCGGGTATTCCGATCACCTCGGTGCGTGAAGATATCCGTTCGGTGCAGGTCATGGGGCGCGCGGCGGGAGATATCCGGCTCGATCCGGCAAAAATAGCCGGCTTTACCTTGGTGGGTGCTGCCGGTCAGCGCATTCCGCTATCTCAGATAGGGGATGTTGAGGTGCGAATGGAAGATCCTGTTCTGCGTCGTCGCGATCGTACCCCGACCATTACCGTGCGGGGAGATATTGCCGAAAATCTGCAACCGCCGGATGTCTCCACGACAATCATGAAAGCGTTGCAGCCGGTCATCGATAAGCTTCCGGCCGGATACCGTATCGAGCAGGCCGGCTCGATTGAAGAATCAGGGAAAGCCACCAAAGCCATGGCGCCGCTGTTCCCCATCATGATCGCCATGACGTTGTTGATTATTATCCTGCAGGTGCGGTCGATGTCGGCGATGGTGATGGTATTCCTCACCGCGCCGCTGGGGCTGATTGGCGTGGTGCCAACGCTGCTGCTCTTTAACCAGCCGTTTGGCATCAATGCCCTGGTAGGGCTGATTGCGCTGTCGGGCATACTGATGCGCAACACGCTGATCCTGATAGGGCAGATCCATCACAACGAACGGGAAGGGCTGGCGCCTTTCCATGCGGTGGTGGAGGCGACGGTGCAGCGAGCCCGGCCGGTGTTGCTCACCGCGATGGCCGCCATTCTGGCGTTTATCCCGCTGACGCACTCGGTGTTCTGGGGAACGCTGGCCTATACCCTGATTGGCGGGACGTTTGGCGGCACCATCATCACGTTGGTGTTCCTGCCTGCAATGTACGCCATCTGGTTCAGGATACGTCCCGACAATCAGCAGCGGAATGAAAAGCAGGTAGCCTAGCCGGCGCAACACTGGCCTGTACTGACGGCTTCTATAGGGCAGGCCAGTCTGCGGCAATGTAGCGATGCCGGGAACTATTACGCAGTCGTTAAGGTTCCTGGCTTGCAACGCGCTCGATGTTTACTTCTACCTTTTGCTGCGCTTCCGGCATATGGTGTTATGAGTATTAGCTCATTAACAGGAACGGAATGATGCGCGATCTCCCCCCAACGGCCACGCTGCGCACTTTTGAAGCCGCTACCCGCCACACCACCTTGGCTTCAGCCGCGGCAGAACTTCTCATTACGCAAAGCGCAGGCGGCCATCAGTTGAAAATCTGGAGGTTACCGCTTTTTGAGCGCGGTAAACCCTCGGCCTGACGCCTGCAGGCGCGGTGCTCGCCCCCTTGTGCGCGAATCAAATCAGGAGAACACAAGATGTCTGACCAACCTACACTTGCCCTTATCGGTCCGGGTGCCATCGGTACCACCATCGCCGCTGTACTGCATGAAGTTGACCGAACGCCAGTCCTTTGCGGGCGTACCGCGCATCCGCAGTTGATTTTACGCCACGATGAGGGGCAAGTCGTGGTGCCGGGGCCGGTATTGAGCAATCCGGCGGCTATCAGCGGCCCGTTCGATCTGGTTTTTGTTGCGGTGAAAACCACCCAGGTAGCTGACAGCGCCAACTGGCTGGCTGCGTTGTGCGATGAAAATACCCTTGTATGCGCACTGCAAAATGGTGTCGAACAGGAAAGCCTGCTGGAACCCTACGTCAAGGGTGCGAAGATACTGCCTTCGGTCGTGTGGTTCCCGGCACAGCGCGAACCGGATGCCTCAGTCTGGCTGCGTGCCAAACCGCGCCTTACGCTGCCGGATGTTCCCGAAGCAAAACGAATAGCCGATGTGCTCAAAGGCACAGGCTGCGCGGTTGAGCTGTCAACCGACTTTATCTCTATCGCCTGGCGCAAACTGCTGCAGAACGCGGTCGCTGGTCTGATGGTACTGGCGAATCGCCGTGCCGGAATGTTCGCGCGGGGGGATATCACTGAACTGGCGCTGGCTTATTTGCGCGAGTGTCTGGCCGTAGCGCGTGCAAAGGGGGCGTTACTGAGCGATAACGTTCCGCAGGAGATCCTTGACGGTTTTCATCGTGCCCCTGCGGATTTAGGCACCTCCATTCTCGCTGACCGCCAGGCCAACCGCCCACTGGAGTGGGATATCCGCAACGGCGTGATACAGCGTTATGGGCACTCGCTGGGTATTCCTACGCCCATCAGCGACGTGTTGGTACCGCTGCTGGCGGCAGGAAGTGAGGGGCCGGGGTGAAGCCGTTAACGGCAGGGTATTTGTCAGGCCGCGACAGCGGGGATCGCCGATCAAAAACGCCAAAAAACAAAACGCCCGCTTAAGTTTCCTTAGGCGGGCGTCTCTAAATATGGCTCCTCTGACTGGACTCGAACCAGTGACATACGGATTAACAGTCCGCCGTTCTACCGACTGAACTACAGAGGAATCGTGTGAACGGGGCGAATAATAGCGGCGCGCCTGCGGCTTGTAAAGCATGAAAACGCGTTGGCGCATCGTTTGCTGCAAGATTATTCAACTTGCTGCTTTTTATGGCTTTTGTTGGTGCGGCCCTGCGCAAATGCGCCGCACGGCCGCATCAGATTTCCTCAATGATTTCGTAGAGCGCGGAGATCGCCGTGCCGCTCAGGTTAACGGTGGTCTCTCTGTCTTTGACATGGGCATACACCACATCGGTGGTGCTGTGCCCGACGCCCTGTTCGGAGACCAGAAAGTCGATGCTGCTTTTGGTGGAGCCGGGGAGCATATCCATCAGGGCGTTCAGCTGCGTTTTATCTGGCGCGCTGAGATGCCGCTGCCGGCCGACGATATTGGTGAAGCGGATGCTGTTAGCGGTTTTGTTTTCATTAAGCTTGCTTCTGAGCTTATCGAGCAGCTCGCCGCCTTCTTTTTCCGCTTTGATGATGTTGCCGATTTTTTCTATTATTTCTTTGTTTTTCGCAATTTGCGTTTCACCCAGCTTGGTCACCAGCGCGGAAAACGCGGCCACGATAGCCATGGCGCCCGCCGGGATTTTGATATATTTGCTGGAGTCGACCATGAAATGCAGCATGGTGCCCATCGCCGCGCCGGCCCCGCATAACAGGCTGGCGATATTCAGGTTTCTGCTGAAGTTGGCATCGTAGATATTCCGGTTCAGCATGTCGTTGTTTCTGACCCTGTTGACGGGGTATTGATGGTAATTATTTGCCAGGCTAATGGCGTTTTGCGCCGTCACCGGATTGGGGTTGGCTTCACGATCCTGTCGGGTGCTCCGTTCTCTGAATGCTCTGCTGTATTCATTGATGAAAAAAATGGCGCTTTTTTCATTTTTGTCGCATTCAAAAAAAACGGTATTTTTATCAACCGAGTTCATGGTGCCAATCAGTTGGATGATGGTTCTTGTATGAGCGGCGGACACCTTATCGGTGCTCAACGCCCGCGCGGTGTATGCCAGAGCCGGTTTTTCCATCATACGGCCGCCTTATAACGCTTTGTTTTGTTTAATATCCCAGCCGGTAGAACTTTCGGCGCCTTTACCCCCTTGGCCAGACTGTTCGTAGTATTTGACCTGAACTTTCGACGCCTGGAAGGTATACAGAATATTGATGCCATCGTTGGAATCTACCCCGGTGAACTGGGTAGAGGTGACCAACACGTCTTCAAGCGCGATATTCACGTATTCCACCTGGCTGCCGCCGGCCTTGCACGCCGACAGTTCGATTTTGGTGACGTGCTTGCCGGCCGAACAGTAGCCCAATATGGCCGGGGTCGCTTTATCGATAAGCGCATAGACCTGCAAATCCTGAAAGACTACCTTGCCAGTACCGCCGCCGCCGCCAACCGACATATTGCCTTGCTGCTGCGCGACCCAGGAAAATGACAGAACATCTATCCAATTTTTGTGATTTGCATCCGTAGATTCGCCATTGATGCCGTCAACCTTGAGGTACATATCGATAGCCACTGTAGATCTCCTTATTGATAAGCTAGCTTATGGTCTAGCAATGGCATTCCGGGCTGTCAATTTTTGGGTGCAGGCGTGGCGGCGGTAATTAGGATTTTTCCTGTTTAAAAGCGGTATCGGTTTGTTTTTGATGGTTCAAATTGTCGGATAAGCGTTGCGCACAAAAGTTGTATTATTCTTATTTTAAGGATGATTACTCCAGCAAGCATAAAATATATGGTTTTATTTTCTTAATATTATTTATTTTATGGCTATTTAATCTCATTTCATATATTCATAAATTTAATTAACTGATTGCCCCGGGATCGCCGGTCTGCTGCCTTATGTTGGTGCAGGCTGCCGCTCCGGGTGGCAAATTGGCGTGCGGCCGCGGAAGGGCTGCCGGGTTTCTTTTAATTAACAATGCGTTATTTTTCTTCAGATTCTGGCCCGGATCTTGCTGCTGTTTAGCCATACGCAGTGTAGCGGCATGACGGAGGCAATAATAATGAATCTCAGGCGTCTGAAGTATTTCGTGAAAATCGTCGATATCGGCAGCCTGACTCAGGCGGCGGAGGTACTGCATATCGCCCAGCCGGCGCTCAGCCAGCAGTTGGCGACGCTGGAAGGGGAGCTTAAGCAGCAACTGCTGATCCGCACCAAGCGCGGGGTGCAGCCGACCGAAGCCGGTAACATCCTCTACGCCCATGCCCAGACCATTTTGCGCCAGTGCGAGCAGGCGCAAAGCGCGGTCAACAGCGCCGGGCAGGCGATGAGCGGCCAGGTGTCCGTCGGGCTGGCGCCGGGCAGCGTGGCTTCGCAGCTGGCGTTGCCGCTGCTGCAGGCGGTGCGCGATCGGCACCCGGGCATTTTGCTCAGTTTGAATGAAAATATCGGCTCGGCGCTGGCCGGGCAGGTGGCTAACCAGACGCTGGACATGGCGATGATTTACGGCGCCAAAATGCCGCCTGGCCTGCAGGCCACCGTGCTGATGAGGGAGGATCTTTATCTGGTGGCGACGCGTGCGGTGCCCAGCCCCGGCAACAGCGTCGAGCTGCTGGACGTGGCGCGGCTGAACCTGTTCCTGCCGCGCGAAGGCGATGTGGTGCGCAGCCAGGTGGAAGACGCGATGGCGCTGCGCAAGCTGGCGGCCAACGTGGTGGGGGAAATCGAATCCTCCGGCACCCTGAACGCGGCGATCGCCAGCGGCCTGGGCGCCACCATTTTGCCGGAGTCGGTGGCGCGGGGGATGATTGGGCCGGCCAAGGCCTGGATGGCGCGCATCAATGCGCCAACGCTGTCGGTGCCGTTATCGCTGTGCGTTGCCAGCGAGCATGCGCTGTCTGGCCCCGCGCTGGCGGTGAAAGACCTGCTGTTGTCGATCGCCGGCAGCAGCAGCCAGCAGAAACGCGCTTTGGCGCTGGTGCAATAGGGAAAACGGGCAAAGCCCGCACGTGGCGGGCCTTGCGGGCAGGCTTAACGGAACGGGGGTTCGTTGAAGGTGCGCAGCTTGCGCGAGTGCAGGCGGTCGCCTTCGGCACGCAGCAGATCGATGGCGCAGATGCCGATTTGCAAATGCTCGGAGATCGCCCCTTCATAGAAACGGTTGGCCTGGCCGGGGAGCTTGATCTCGCCGTGCAGGGGTTTATCCGAGACGCACAGCAGCGTGCCGTAGGGCACCCGGAAGCGGTAACCCTGCGCGGCGATGGTGGCGCTCTCCATATCTACCGCCACCGCGCGGCTCAGGTTGAAGCGCAACGCCGAGGCGGAATAGCGCAGCTCCCAGTTGCGGTCGTCGGTGGTGACCACGGTGCCGGTGCGCAGGCGTTGTTTGACCTCTTCGCCGGGCATGCCGCTGACCATTTTGGTGGCGTCGTACAGCGCGCGCTGCACCTCGGCGATGCTCGGGATCGGGATATCCGGCGGCAGCACCGAGTCCAGCACGTGGTCGTCGCGCAGGTAGGCGTGCGCCAGCACGTAGTCGCCGATCGACTGGCTTTCGCGCAGGCCGCCGCAGTGGCCGATCATCAGCCAGGCGCTTGGGCGCAGCACCGCCAGGTGATCGCAGATGGTCTTGGCGTTGGAGGGGCCGACGCCGATGTTGATCAGGGTGATGCCCTGGCCGGTGCGCGAGATCAGATGATAGGCCGGCATCTGGTGGTTTTTCCACGCCAGGTCCGACACCGCCTGGTCCGGCGCGCTGGTTTCCGGCGTGATGTAGGTGCCGCCTGCGCTGGACAGGGCGATGTACGGGCTGGCCGGATCGGCAATCTGCTCGCAGGCCCAGCGGACGAACTCATCCACGTAGCGGGTGTAGTTGGTGAACAACACGAACGGCTGGAAGTGCTCCACCGGCGTGCCGGTGTAGTGCCGCAGCCGCGCCAGCGAGAAATCCGCGCGCAGCGCATCGAAATGCGACAGCGGGAAATGGTTGCCGGTGGCGTGGAACAGGCCGTCGGCGGTCTCGTCGCCGATTTGCGCCAGTTCGGTGGTGGGGAAATGCTGGGCGATGCCGGCGCTCATCGAGCGATCCAGCGTCAGGCTGGAACCGTCGATCACATAAGGGAAGGGAATTTCTTGCCGCGACGGCGCCACCTCGATATGGGCGGCGTAGTCGTGCTCCAGCATCGCCAACTGTTCGGCCAGATAGTGGCGGAACAGCTGCGGGCGGGTAATGGTGGTGCTGTAGCTGCCGGTGTGGGTAAAACGGCCGTAGGCGCGGGTTTTGCTCTGGCCGGACTTTTGGCCGTCCCAGCTGACGCGCAGCTCGGGGTAAACGAACAGCCCGGCGGCGCGCGCTTGCGGATCCGGCAGCGCGCCCTGGCTGATGAAATCGCCGACCGCCTGGCGCAGCGCATCGACGGCCGCGTCATACAGGGCTTCCAGTTTATCGAGTGCCTGAGCGGCGCTGAGGCCGGTGCTGGATGGGGTGTTGCTCATACTTTCTCCTCGGTTCTCCCGGCCTTGAGGCGGGAGGCAGGCGGATGCCGATAGCATTTCACAGCAACAGGTTAGCCGAAGACGGGCGCAAAAGCTTGGTCGAAATGGGGGACGGGAAAAGAAAACGCAGCGGCGCGGCCGCCGCCGCTGCGCCGGGGCTCAGGAGGCCGGTTCGGCCCGTTCCACTTTCAGCGACACCAGGCCGATGCCCAGCTTCTTCGGCGTGAAGCCGCCGCTGGCGCCTTCCTGCGGCTCGGTCGGGGCCGGTGGAGTAATGCTGATATTTTGCGCGCCGTGCGGGTTATCAAAGCGCAGGGTGACCGTACTGTCCTGCTCGCCCAGCGAGACGAAGCGCTCTTCGTCGCCGACGCGCACCGAGATAGGCTCGCCGACGTTTTTGCCGTAGGCGCGGGCGCGCAGCACCAGATCGAAGGTTTTCGGCAGCGGTTCGGCGTAGGCGATGTCCACCGCCGGCGCCAGGTTGGCGTCGGACCAGCGCCCCCAGTCTTCGACGCCGGAGACGCCGGTGATGCTCTTCACCTGCTCCGGCATGCCCGGCAGCATAAATTCAATGGCATCCGCCCGGTATTTCATCGCCGCGTCGTCCACCTGCAAACGGGCGACGGCGTTCTGATAGCCGGCAACGCTGTCCGCCGCCGGGCTGTTGAAGCTCACCTTGCCGCGGTAGCGGCTGCCGGTGGCCTGCACTACCTGCGGCGGTGAGGCCAGAGTGCCGGACGCCACGCAGGTATCGGTGCTCAGCGCCAGCTGCGGCGCCCAGACGCGGCCAATCTCATAGCATTTGTCGACCCAGACAAACTTTTCCCCCGCGCCCAGGCCGGCCAGCTGCTTTCTCAGCGGCGTGGACAGGTAGACGTTAAACATCGGTTCGATGCGGTTTTCCGCCACTTTGAGAATAAAAGGCACCTTGTAGGTCACGCCGGAGAAGGTAAAGCTGCGGCTCTGGGTGTCGATGCTGTAATCGCTGATGCTGTTCGGCAGCCCCCACTGTTTGATCACCGCCGGCTTCCAGCCGTTGATTTTCTCGTCGATGTTGAGGAATACCGTGGAGAGCGTCGGGCCGGACAGGCTGCTGCGGCCGAGGCCGATATAGTTGTCGCCGCCCATGCGGTCCAGCACGGTGGCGCCGTTGTCCAGCGTGCTGCGCTTCTCGTTGTGCTGCTCCGCCTGCGGGCGGGTGCCGTCGATAATAAAGAACAGGTTGCGGCGCTTCTGCTTGGTCAAAATGTCGTAGGCGGTGTTGTTCATCGCCAGATGGTCGGAAGACACCACGATCACCGTATTGCTGAAATACGGCGAACTTTTGATTTTGTCGATCAGGGCGGCGATGTGCTGTTGGCTGCAGGCCACCGCGCTCAGCGAGCGGTTATCCTTGTTTTGCCAGGCGTAGGACTTTTTGCTGCAGCCGGCGGAAATAAAGCCGTCCGGGTGGTGGGTGTCGACGGTCAGGGTGAACAGCGAGAACTTCTGCCGCTGCCTGGAGAGCTCGACGAACTTGTCGTACACCAGATCCAGCACGGTATCGTCGTACCAGCCCCAGTCATTCTTGTAGGCCGGATCGGCGATTTGCCCGCGCAGCTCTTTAAAGCCATAGACATGGTCGAAGCCGTGCGATGTCAGGAAGGTGTCCTTGCCGGCGAACGCCAGCTCGGCGCCCTGGTAGAAATAGTTGACGTAGCCGGCGGATTTCAGCACGTCGCCCAGGCAGACGTTCTCGGGGTAAAAGGTGGAAACGGCGCTGGAGGCGTTGCCGTCAAAGGGGGCGAACAGCGGAATGCCGCACTGCGAGGCCACCATGCCGGCGATGGTATAGCCGGTGCCCGGCAACTGCTGAGTGTTGCTGAAGTCGATGCTGTCTTCCCGCAGCCGGTTCAGATCGTCGGCTAGTGCGGGGAAGAGTTGCCGATCGAGATAGGTGCGCTCCAGACTTTCGGCGTAGATGTACACCAGGTTCGGCTGTTTGCCCTGCAGGGTTTTCTTCGGCGCTTTGTAGTAGGTAGCAAAATCGGCGGTGTCGCCGCTTATCTGGCTTTTGACCAGCAGGGAAATCTCCTGAAACGCCGGGGTGGTGCTGACCGAAAACAGCGCCAGCAGCACGGCCAGCACGCTGTAAACCACGCTGCTCCTTTTGGCCTTGCGCCGCAGCAGGCTGCGGGCCAGCAGGGCGAAAATCAAGCTCAACCCCGCCAGCAGGCCGATAAACGGCAAGACGTATTTGCCGACGCCGGCGCCCTTCAGGCTGCTGGTAAGGGTATAGAGAACCGCGTCGGTGATGCCGTCGCCGGTGAAGTAGTTGCTGGCGATCAGGATGACGTTCAGAACCAGATAGCTGCCGAGCAGGATGAGCAGGGTGGCGAACCACCAGCGGTTGGCGGCGGCCCGGGTGCGATAGATGGCAATCGAGGCTAAGAAAAGAACAAAAGAGATTAATGCTGAGACCATCCACCGAGCCCTGTCTGATTAGAAAGAAAAATTTTACTGTCCTGGCGCACGCCGCCGGCCTTGCGGGGCGTGAAAAAAGAAGGGTATAGCGTATTGAAAGCGGCAGGGCAATGCGCGTTTGCGCAACGCAGGCGGCGCCGGGCGCGATTGCGTAAATTTGTGACGATACTGTGACAGCTGTCACGCCTGTGGCGGCGAAGGTGCCGAAATATTGCTCGCTGGGCGTTTGGCTCTACCCTTAACGAGTGCACCGAACTCATCAACCATTCTGGAGAAAACCATGCATTCGATCCCCTCGGCGGTACTTGAGGATCTGGCCCCGCAGGGCGTTTTGCGGGCGGCGATCAACCTTGGCAACCCGGTGCTGGCGCAGGTGGGGCCGGGCGGCAAGCCACAGGGCGTATCTGTCGATCTGGCCGCGGCGCTGGCGGGTGAGCTGGGCGTAGCGCTGGAGCTGGTGGCCTATGATGCGGCGGGCAAGGTGTTCGCCGATCTGGACAGCGGCGCCTGGGCCCTGGCTTTTATGGCCATCGAGCCGGTGCGCGCGACGCAGATAGCGTTCAGCGCGCCGTATGCGATCATCGAGGGGACTTACCTGGTGGCGAACGACGCGCCTTATCATGAGGTGGCGCAGCTCGACAGGCCGGAGGTGCGCATCGCGGTCGGCAAAGGCGCGGCTTATGATCTGTTCCTGTCGCGTACGCTGCAGCAGGCACAGCTGGTGCGGGCCGGCACCTCCGCAGAAGCGATAACCCTGTTTCTGGCGCAGGGGCTGGAGGCGGCGGCGGGCGTGCGTCAACCGCTGCTGGCCGCCGCGGCCGCTAACCCGGGGCTGCGCGTTCTGGAAGGGCATTTCACCGCAATCAGGCAGGCGATGGCGGTGCCGCGGCACAAAACGCAGGGCGCCGCCTACGTGAACGCGTTTATCGAGCGCTGCAAGGCCAACGGGCTGGTGAAGGCGGCGTTGCAGCGCAGCGGCCAGGGCGATGTGACGGTAGCGCCGCCGGCCGCCGTTATCTGAAAGAGGTTGGATCGTTGCCGACGTTTAGGCCGCGATCCAGCTCGCTCATTGCCGCCAATTCGGATGCCGAGAGGCTAAAGTCAAATATATCAATATTTTCCTTTATTCTTTGCGGCGTGCTGGACTTCGGCAGGGCGACGATTTGGTTTTCATACAGCCAGCGCAAGATTATTTGTGCGGGGGTTTTATGATGCCGCGCGGCAATTTTCAGGATGCCCGGCTCGGTTAATATATGTTGGCTGCCGTGGCCGAGCGGGCTCCAGGCCTGCGTAACTACACCTTGAACGCGCAGCCAGTCGACCAGCTCTCGTTGCTGGTTTAAAGGGTGGATCTGCAACTGATTGACTGCGGGCATAACGCCGGTTTCAGCTTCCAGCCGGCGTATCTGTTCGATGGAGAAGTTGCTGACCCCGATGTTTTTAACCCTTCCGCTATCGCGGAGCCTGATCATGTCATTCCAGGCGGAGACGAACAGGTCTTGCCCCGATACCGGCCAGTGAATCAAGTACAGATCGATATAGTCGCATCCCAGCTTGCTCAGGCTTTCACTGAAGGCGTTTTCAACGTCGTCATGCCTGTCGTTCCATAGCTTGGTGGTGATGAAGACGTCTTCGCGGCGCACCCCCGCCGTTTTTATCGCGGTGCCGACCTCGGACTCATTGCCATAGATAGCGGCGGTATCGATTAGCCGATAGCCTGAATCAAGGGCGCATCGCACGGCATTTATCAATTCTTCTCCCCGGGACTGCCAAACGCCGAAGCCAATGGCGGGGATGGCATTTCCGTCACGCGCGAGCAGTTGTTTTTTATCTGGCATATTAATTTCCTATATATGGGTAATAAATTTTAAATTTTTATGGATAGGTTCAACAAAATGCACGTCTGATTCTTCGCGCCGCGGCGTATCGATAGAAAGAAAATAAACGGGCTTTCCGTCAAACGGTTTAATGCTGTGAACGGTGTTTCTTTTAAAAATCACCAGCTGGTTTGCGGCTAAAATTCTTCTCGCATCGCTGCCCGTTTGAAACTCCAGCGCGCCTTCCACGACGACTAAAACTTCATCGCACTGCTTGTGGTAATGCTTCGGCACCTCGGCATAGACGCGAAAAAGGCGAATGCTGCTTTGCGGCGAATCTTCAAGGTACATGTCGACGATGAGGGAGTCGGCGGTGTCGGGGAAGTGCCGTTTCTTTTCTTCCAGGTCAAAATAAAGGGCCTTCATAATCTGCTCGCTGTAAATAATGAAAATAGAACCTGGCTATTGAAATAAACAGCGGGTTAATTTCCGCGGCATATTTCAAATGCGGGGCTGGATTTCAGTGTCGGGTAATAAATTGCGCGGGCGAGCCCGGTTATTCCGGGCGCCCTGCATCAACATCAATAGAATACAATATAATGGGTTGAATGTTTCTTGATGGGGCGTTGAGCCAATATCAACTATGACCGCAAATGCTGCGCTTTTATCAGCGCTATCAAAGGCCGCAACCCCGGCTGCAGCTGGTGGCGGCTGGGGTAGTACATCATAAAGGGATCGCTGATGTGCGCCCAGTTCGGCATGACGCATTGCAATTCGCCGCTGCGCAAATGCTCCTCGATCTGCATTTCCAGACAGTAGGCCAGCCCCAGCCCGGCTAGCGCCGCTTTGATGATCATCGACGTCTCGCTGAAGATGTATTGCCCCGGCGCCGCCAGCCGGCAATGGTTTTCGCCATCACCCAGCTCCCACTGATAAATCGCGTCATTCCCCAGCCGCATATTGATGCAGCTGTGCGTTTTTAATTCGTCAGGCGACGCCGGGCAGCCCTCTCTTGCCAGATATTCCGGGGCGGCGGCGAGGACCCATCGCAGTTTGCCGGTCAGGGGCACGGCGATCATGTCTTTGGGAACGATCTCCCCATATCTGATGCCGGCGTCGAAGCCTTCATGGATAATGTCCACCTGGTGGTTGTTGACCGCCACTTCCAGAGCAATTTTGGGATACCGTTTGGCGAAGCTCTCCATGACCGGGGCGATCAGCAGATCGAGCGCATCGCGCGGAATATTCAAACGCAGATGGCCGATGGGTTCATCGCGGTACTGTTGCAGTTCGGAAACTGCGGCCTTGATGTAGTCAAAGCCTTGTTCGAGCTGGCCGGCCAAGGCCATGCCGGCGGGGGTGGGGACGACGGCTCGGTTGGTTCGGTTCAGCAGTTTTACGCCGATGCGCTCTTCCAATGAACGTATCGTGTGGCTTAAAGCCGAGGTGCTGACGCCTAACTCGGCCGCCGCCAGCCGGAAGCTCTTTTTCCGGCAAATCGTGGAAAACACGTTCAGTTCGGCAAGTTGCGTGCGAGTTAATGTCGCCATCATAGCCCCGATTTCGTTACCAGAATCAGCCGATGATAATGCCTTGCGGCGTGGGGGTGAAGCCCGCATCAAAACCGCTGCGGTTTCCCGCAGCGACGACCGAGGTTTTTAGCGCAATTCGACCGCGTAATCATCCACCGGGGTGATTTTCTTGATCAGCTTATTGTCGAACAGGAACTGCTCGTAAGCCTGGTAGCGGGCGCGGTCCAGCCTGGCCGGATCGCGGGCGAACAGCGGCAGGCTGGCCTGCCAGGCCTGTTTATTCAGCTCGGTATTCAGCTCCGGGTGGGCTTTGGCGAACGCCAGCCAGGTCTCCTGCGGGTGAGCCTGCAGGTAGTCGCCGCCTTTTTTCAGCGCGGCGAGGAATTTTTTGATCTTCGGTTCCGCCAGCGTAGCGCGGTTGGCGACGATGATCAGCTCGTCGTAGGCCGGCACCCCGTAATCTTCGACGTTGAACACCACCGGATCTTTGCCCTGCAGCTTCAGCTCCAGCGCTTCGATATTGCGGTAGCCGCCGATCACCGCATCGACCTGGCCCGCCAGCAGGGCGCTGGTCAGCTGGAAGTTAACGTTGATAAGCTGCATATCGGCGGGGTTGAGCCGTTCATGTTCGACCATGGTGGCCAGCGTCGCCTGCTCGATGCCGCTGACTGAATAGCCGATTTTCTTGCCCTTCAGCCCGGCCGGCGAGGTGATGCTCTTATCCAGCGTGATGACGGTGTTCAGCGGCGAATTGATCAGGGTGCCGACGCGCACCAGCGGTAGCCCCTGATCGGCGAAGAAGTGCAGCTGCGGCTGGTAGGTAATGGCCAGATCGGCCTGCCCGGCCGCCACCAGGCGCGGCGGCAGCGCCGGATCGGAAGGCGGCACTATCTTGACGTCGAGCCCTTCGGCCTTGAAGGCGCCGATCTGCTCGGCCGCCAAGATCGGCGCGTGATCGGGGTTGATGTACCAGTCGAGCACCAGCGTCAGCTTTTCGGCGGCGCCTGCCGGGCTTGCCATCGCGGCGCCGAGCAGCAGCCCGCAGAGGGTTTTTTTGAGCATTGTCGTTCCCTTAAAGAGTGAAATCATCAGTGGTTTTCCGGCGCCCAGTCGATCAGGCGCCGCAGCAGCGCATCCACCGCCGCCCAGAGCAAGACGGTCATCAGCACCAGAATAAACAGCGCAGCGAAGCAAACGTCGGTCTGCATGCGCGCGTTGGCGTTAAGCATGACGTAGCCCAACCCCTCGGCCGAACCCACCCATTCGCCGATGATCGCGCCGATCGGCGCCACCGCGGCGGCCATGCGCAGCCCGGAGCCGAAGGCCGGCAACGCCGCCATCAGCCGTACATGGCGCAGCTGCGCCCAGCGCGAGGCGCCCATGGTGCGCGCCAGGTCGAGGTGATCGTTGCTGACGCGGCGCAGCCCGTCGAAGAAGGCGGAGGTTACCGGAAAGAAAATCACCAGCACCGCCATCGCCACCTTGGCGCTCATGCCGAAGCCGAACCACAGCACCAGCAGCGGGGCCAGCGCGAACACCGGTATCGCCTGGCTGGTGAGCACCAGCGGCATCAGCCAGCGCTGCAGGCGCGGGGAAAAGATCATGCACAGTGCGAGCGCCGCGCCGAGCAGCACCCCCAGCGCCAGGCCGCTAAGGATCTCCGAAGCGGTGACCAGCGTGTGCCAGGCGAGGTAATCGCGGCCGTTCCACAGCGCCTGCGCCACTGCAGAAGGTGCGGGCAGCAAAAAGGCGGGAATGTCGCCCAGGGTGAACAGCCACCACAGCAGCACCAGGCCGGCGAACACCGTCAGGGCGCGGCGCAGGCGGGCGCCCCTGGGTTCCTGAATGCGCTTCATCCTGCGGCCCTCACCAGCTGTTGCAGCAGTTCGGCCTGGCTTTTGAGCAGGTGAGGATCGTCCGGCGCGCGCGGCGGCTGCCCGGCAATGTCGTGGCTGTCGTCGATGCCCGCCGGGTAGCCGGCAAGCACCAGCAGCCGGTGGCTCAGGCGGCAGGCTTCCATCGGGTCATGGGTGATCAGCAGTACGGTATGCTGCGCCAGCAGTTCGGCGGCCAGCGTCTGGACAGTGGCGCGAGTGATGGCGTCCAGCGCCGAGAAAGGTTCATCCATCAGCACAATCGGCTGGCGCTCATACAGGGTGCGCGCAATGGCGGCGCGCTGGCGCATGCCGCCGGAAAGTTCTGCGGGGCGCGCTGCGCCGTAGCCGCCCAGCCCGACGCGCTCGAGCAGATGGGCGGCCCATTGCCGGTCGGCCCGTTCGCCGCGCAGCCGCGCGCCGAGGGTGATGTTCTGATCGAGGGTCAGCCAGGGGTAGAGCAGATCCCGTTGGCCCATATAGGCGATGCGCCCGGCGATCGGCAGGCCGTCGCTGCCGCTGACGCTGCCCGAAGTGGGCTGCGCCAGGCCGGCGATGATCTTAAGCAGGCTGGTTTTGCCCGAGCCGCTGGCACCGAGCAGGGCGACCACGCTGCCGCCGGCGATATCGAGATTCAGCCGTTCGAAGAGGGTCCGGCCGCCAAAGCGCAGGGTTAAATCCCGGATTTGAATGCCGGGCGGGGGCGAACTGCGGTTCATGAGGCGCTCAGCCCCATTTGCCAGAACGCCGATTCAAGCCGGGTGGCGGTGGTGAAGATCTCCGTCAGTTCGGCCAGGCGGCTTTCCGCACCGCGCTGGCGACCGACGTTCTCCAGCAGATCGATGGACGCCTGCACCCCGGCCAGGTAACCCGGATCGCCATAATTTTTGATCCAGGAGGCGTAAGGGTTGCCCGCCATTTGGGTGCCGGGATCGTTCAGCAGCCGCAGGCCGATTTCGGCATAGCCGGCGACGCAGGGCAGCAGGGCGGCCAGCAGATCGAGGGCGTCGCCGGAATGGCCGATGTCCAGCACGTAGCGGGTGTAGTTCATGGTTTCTGGCGCTTCAGGCTGGGCGGCTATCTGGTCTTCGTTCAATCCCCAGCCGGCGCAATAGGCCAGGTGCAGCGGCAGTTCGGCGACGATGGCGTTGAGCGAAGCGGCGGCGGCGCGCATCTCCGGCAGGGTGCGCAGTTTGCTGACCAGCAGGGCATAGGCACGAGCGAAGTGGATCAGGAACAGGTAGTCCTGGGTCAGATAGCGGCGGAAAGCGGCTTCGGGCAGCGTGCCGGCGGCCAGCTGCTGAATGAAGGGATGAGCGACGTAGTCCTGCCAGTGGCCGCCCGCCCGTTGGCGCAGCCGTCCGTAAAGACCTTGTTCGAACATGGTGGTAAACATGGGACCTCCCTGAGTAAGTGGAGATCCGGGCGCGCTGAGGTATGAACAGGCAATGACCGAAGGCGTTATTGCCGACCCGTCCCTTCGCTGGCATGACCCAGATCAGGTTCAAAGGGTTCGGCTTGCGCCATCTCAGCCCGTAACAGGACACCCCTCGGAGGAGCCTGTTATACGACATTTGTTTTTTGATTACAATGCTCGGGCGGGCGCGAAGGCGGCGGCGCCAATCTGTCCGTTTAGTGCGATCCGGGACAATTTCTCTGGCACAGGCGGCGGCATTTTTGTCACTGTAATGCCGTTACGTTGAATCTGAGGAGCACTGCCCATGAAAAAGATCGGATTTCTCTCTTTCGGCCACTGGGCGCCTTCCGCTCAGTCGGGCACCCGTTCGGCCGCAGACGCGCTGCTGCAGTCCATCGATCTGGCGGTCGCCGCCGAAGATCTGGGGGCTGACGGCGCCTATTTCCGCGTGCATCACTTCGCGCGCCAGCTCAGTTCGCCATTCCCGCTGCTGGCCGCCATCGGCGCCCGCACCCAGCGCATCGAGATCGGCACCGGCGTGATCGACATGCGCTATGAGAACCCGTTGTACATGGTGGAAGACGCCGGCGCCGCCGACCTGATCTCGGGGGGGCGTTTACAGCTGGGCATCAGCCGCGGTTCGCCGGAGCAGGTGATCGACGGCTGGCGCTATTTCGGCTATACGCCGGCCGAGGGGGAAACCGAAGCGGATATGGCGCGCCGCCACACTGAGGTGCTGCTCGAAGCCCTGCGCGGTGAAGGCTTTGCCGAGCCCAATCCGCAGCCGATGTTCCCCAATCCGCCGGGCCTGCTGCGCCCCGAGCCGTTCTCCGCCGGGCTGCGGGATCGCATCTGGTGGGGGGCAAGCTCGAACGCCACGGCGGTGTGGGCGGCGAAGCTGGGCATGAACCTGCAGAGCTCGACGCTGAAAAACGACGAGACCGGCGAGCCGTTTCACGTGCAGCAGGCCAGCCAGATACGCGCCTATCGCGCCGCCTGGAAAGAGGCCGGGCACGCGCGCGCGCCACGGGTGTCGGTCAGCCGCAGCATCTTTGCGCTGATGGACCAACGGGACCGCAGCTACTTCGGCGGCAGCGGCAAAGAGGGCGACCAGGTGGGCTATATCGACCAGCAAACCCGGGCGATTTTCGGCCGCAGCTACGCCGCCGAGCCGGATGTGTTGATCGAGCAGCTGGCGCAGGACGAGGCGATTGCCGAAGCCGACACGCTGCTGCTGACGGTACCCAATCAGCTGGGCGTGGATTACAACGCGCACGTGATTGAATCGATCCTGACCCATGTCGCACCGGCGCTGGGCTGGCGCTGAGCGGCCAAACCTGAAAGGACGTTTGCCATGTCACGTATTTTCATCACCGGTTCGGCCGACGGGCTGGGCCGTGCGGCGGCGGAAACCCTGTTGGGCGAAGGCCATCAGGTGATCCTGCATGCCCGCGAACCGGGGCGGCTCGAGGCCGTGCGCGATCTGCTGACCAGAGGCGCGCAGGCGGTTACCGGCGATCTGTCCGTTCCGCAGCAAACCAAAGCGGTGGCCGAACAGGTGAACCGGATCGGGCGGCCTGACGCGGTGATCCACAACGCCGGGATCTTCACCGGGCCGCAGATACTGGCGGTCAATCTGATCGCGCCTTATCTGCTGACGGCGCTGATCGCCCGGCCGGCGCGTTTGGTGTATTTGAGCAGCAGCATGCATTTTGATGGCCGCGTCGCGCTCGACTGGAGCGCAAGCAACCCGATTTCCTATTCGGACAGCAAACTGTTGGTGACGGCGTTCGCCGCCGCCGTGGCGCGCCGTTGGCCGGAGGTCATCAGCAGCGCCGTCGATCCCGGCTGGGTGCCGACCAAAATGGGCGGTGAAAACGCCCCCGGCGATCTGCGGCTGGGGCATCTGACGCAGGAGTGGCTGGTGACCAGCGAGGAGGCGCAGGCCCGCGCTTCCGGCGGTTACTGGCACCATCAGCGCCGCCTGGCGCCGCATGCCGCCGCGCGCGATACGGCGTTTCAGGAGGCGTTGCTGGCGCAGCTGGAACGCGCCACCGGGGTGGCGTTGCCGCAATCCTGAGCGGCCTATTGGCTAACGGGCCGTTGCGGCATAAAATCTACTTACTGACTTATTTTGATTCATTGGTACATTAAGGCCATGCATGCATTTCTGATTATCGTCCCCGAAGGGGGCATGCTGTTCGAGTCGGCCGGCATCGCCGACATCCTGATGCAGGCCAACCGCCTGCGGCCCGACGACGCCCCCTTGTATGAGGTTGCGGTGGCCACCACGCAAGCGCATCGGGTGGTGCATGGCTCCTCCGGGTTAAACCTGCTGGCCGATCACCGCCTGGCGGATCTTGACCCTGAACAGCCGCGCGACACCATAGTGGTGACCGGCAGGGGAGCCAGCGAGGAAGAAGGGGCGTTTGTCGCGGAATGGCTGCGGCGCGCCGCTCCTCACGCCCGGCGTATCGCTTCCGTTTGCGGCGGCGCCCTGCTGCTTGCCGAAGCCGGCCTGCTCGACGGCCGCCGGGCGACCACCCACTGGCGGCTGCTGGAAACCCTGCAGAGCCGTTTCCCCAGGGTGAGCGTCGAGAACGGCCCGATTTATGTGCAGGATGGGCATGTCTGGAGCTCCGGCGGCGTCAGCTCCGGTTTCGACCTCACGCTGGCGCTGATCGAAGACGACTACGGCTTTGTTCAGGCTCGCGAAGTGGCGCAGGATCTGGTGATGTTTTTGCGGCGGCCGGGCGGCCAGTCGCAGTTCAGCCGCTACCCGTTGAATCAGGCTAAAACCCCCGGGCCAATTCGCGATCTCCAGTGCTGGATCCTGGAAAACCTCACCGACGATCTTTCCGTAGAGAAATTGGCCGAACGGGTGGCGATGAGCCCGCGCAACTTTACCCGGGTGTTCACCCGCGAGACCGGTATCTCGCCCGCCAGGTTTGTCGAGGAGGGGCGTTTGCACTGCGCCAGACAGCGCCTGGAGCAAAGTGCGGAAGGCATCGAGCATATCGCCCTGGCCACCGGCTTCGGCAACGGGCTAAATCTGCGGCGGGTGTTTGAACGCAACCTGCAGCTCACCCCCAGTGAATATCGCCAGCGTTTTCATAGCCGTAATTTGGCGTAAATTGATCTATAAACGTCATTTACGCCACGCCTCCTTGGCGCTAGATTGGCCGCAGAACCAATAATCAAGGAGCAAATCATGGTCAAAGTAGGCATTAACGGGTTCGGCAGAATCGGCCGCAATGTGTTGCGCGCCGCGCTGGGGCGCAGCGATTTTGAGGTGGTGGCGATCAACGATTTGACGGACAGCAAAACCCTGGCGCACTTGCTGAAGTACGATTCGCTGTCGGGCACGCTGGCCGCCAGCGTAGAAGCCGGTGAAAATCAGCTGTTGCTGAACGGCAGGCCGATCAGGGTGTTCTCCGAAAGAGACCCCGGCGCTATCCCATGGAGCAGCGAGGGTGTCGATATCGTGATCGAAGCCACCGGCTTCTTTACCGACAAGGCGCAGGCGGAAGTGCACATCACCCAGGGCGGCGCCAAGCGGGTGATTATCTCGGCGCCGGCGAAAAACGACGATATCACCCTCGTGATGGGCGTTAACGACAGCCAATACGATCCGGCCAGGCACCGGGTGGTGAGCAACGGCAGCTGCACCACCAACGGCCTGGCGCCCGCCGCGCAGGTGCTGCATCAGGCTTTCGGCATTGAATACGGTTTGATGAATACCACCCATGCCTATACCAACAGCCAGGCGTTGCACGATCAGCCGGAAAAGGATCTGCGCGGCGCCCGGGCGGCGGCGCAGTCGATAGTGCCTTACTCCAGCGGCGCGGCCAAGGCGCTCGGCAAGGTGATCCCGGAGCTGGACGGCCGCCTGACCGGTTATTCGCTGCGGGTGCCGGTGCCGGTGGTATCGATCGTTGACCTGACGGTGACGCTGAAGCGCGAAGCGACGGCGGATGAAATCAACGCCGCCTTCCGCCAGGCGGCGGCGTCTGGCCCGCTGAAGGGTATCCTCGGTTACAGCGACGAACCTCTGGTGTCGAGCGACTATAAGGGCGATCCGCGCTCATCGATTATCGACGGGTTGTCGACCCTGGTGATCGGCGGCAAGCTGGTTAAGGTCCTCGCGTGGTATGACAACGAGTGGGGCTTCTCGAACCGGCTGGTGGATCTCGCGCTGTTGATGGAAAAACGCGGGCTGTAAACGCCCAGCAGCAAAAAGCCCGCTTAAGTTTCCTTAAGCGGGCTTCTCTAATATGGCTCCTCTGACTGGACTCGAACCAGTGACATACGGATTAACAGTCCGCCGTTCTACCGACTGAACTACAGAGGAATCGTGTGAACGGGGCGCATCATATCCAGCCGCCCCGGGTGTGTCAACGCTAAATTGGCCGATTCGGTGCGACTGCTCGGTATCTGAGCAATGCGCGGCGAATTACTGCGGTTCCGCGCCGGATCCGGCCTGCAGCCGCAGCAGCCGCGCCAGCGGATCCTGGCGGTAGAAGCGGCAAAAGTGCTGATACAGCAAGGGAAATCGCTCGGCCAGCAGCTCGGGAGCGCTGAAGAAATATTCCGACAGCACGGCGAAGCATTCGGCCGGATCGGTGGCGGCGTAAGCGTCCATGCTGGCGGCTTCTTCGCCGACCATATCGATCTCGTCCTGCAGATTTTCCATGGCGGCGTGCAGATCATGCTCCCAGGCGGCGATATCGCGCAGCGGAATGGGAGGGATGCCGGTGGCGACGCCGCCGTTGCGCATATCCAGCTTATGCACCGCTTCGTGGATCACCAGATTGAAGCCGGACAGATCGAAGGAGTCCTGCACATCTTGCCAGTTGAGCACGATCGGGCCCTGTTCCCAGCTCTGGCCGGACTGCACTACCGGGCCGGAGTGCACCAGGCCGATATCGTCCTGCCATTCGTCTTCCACCACGAACGGCGTCGGGTAAAGCAAGATTTCATTGAAACCGTCGAGGCATTCCGCCCCCAGCTCCAGCACCGGCAGGGCGAACAGCAGCGCGATGCGCGCCTGCATTTGCGACGTCAGCTGCAGCCCCTGCAGCGGCACGATGCGCTTTTGCTGCAGAATTTGCCCGGCGACGGCCACCAGCCGCTGCCGTTCCTGCTCGTTCAACGGCGAGAGCAGCGGGATCGCCAGCGCGTCCTGCCACTGGGCGCGGGTATCCGCCTGGGGTTGATTTGCTTTCCACGGCCATTTAATCATCAGGTTGCTCGTAAATTCGTCATTTGAACATTCGGCTGGAGGCTAACGCTGTAAAAATGCCGCAAAAAGGGGCATGATAGCAAGCGTTGTCAGGAGAGATGCCGGAGCGGCTGAACGGACCAGTCTCGAAAACTGGAGTAGGGGCAACTCTACCGGGGGTTCAAATCCCCCTCTCTCCGCCACTTCCTCTTGGCGTATTATAACCCCGGCAATGTCGCTGGACAGCGTTTTGCCATTATGTTCTTCATTTTGTGAGCTAAATCCGGAATGTCGAATACGCCGTGTTCGCTTCTCTCCGCCATCTTCCTAGGCATTTTTCTGCCCCTTAAAATAAAGCGGCCGCGTATCTGCCGATCATTCTTGCCGGCGCGCCACCGCCGTTCAGGCGGTAACCCCTCTTTTTCATGGCCCGCATAGCGCGTTTTTTCGAGGGCGAGTATACTCATTTACAATTGGTTACCTGTCGCACACCATGTTGCAACCTGATGTCCATGTTGGGTAACCGTTTTGCATTGGCGCTTTTCTGCGCACCAAACGATCCCTATGCGTATTGCCTCTTAAACAGGTAACGGACTTTTATGGCGAATGTAATGCCCTCCATTAAGCTTAGAAGCTTTCTCCAGATGGCTCCCTACCTGGCCATGCGCGGGGTATCTTCGCTGGAGTTTTTCCAGCGCCTCGGCATTTCCCCGAATATCTTCCAAAATCCGGACATATGGATACCGCGGGCGGCCTGTTTTCGTATCGCTAATGAAATGGCCTCCGTTGCGGACGATCCTTTCGGCGGCGCCTATGTGGGGCATTTGACCGAGATACGTTCGCTTGGCATCTGGGGTGAAATGATATTGGGCTCAACGAACATCGCGCAGGCTTGTGCGCTGGCCGCCACCCATGCAGCCTTACTGCATCAGGGCGGAGAGGTGAAAATTGTCACCGAAGGCCGCACGACCAAATTGGTTCACCAATTCACCGGGCAATATGAAGCGGACCCAAGGCAATTCATCCTCGGCAGCCTCGCGGTGCTGAGAAAGGTTCCTCTGATGTCCGGTGAGCCTGCCTCTATTCGCGTGCATGTCAAAACCGCCAGAAGAAGAGGGGACGACGCGCTTGAAGAATGTTTGGGGCCGAACCTGGTCATGAACGCGGAGCACAACATGATCGAATTCGATCGTGACTTGCTCGACATCCCGCTGAAACATATTCGCGATGACGCCTGGAAAACCACCGAAGCCTTGAGGTCAACCATAGACACGGCCTCAGCGCTCCACCGGCGGATATCGGACCTGGAACAACCCAAACTGGAAGCGATTTCGAAAAGTATTGGGCTGTCCCCACGCACGCTGCAGCGCCGCCTCAAATATTGCGGTGTCGAATTTGAAAGTTTGCGTGACGAGACTCGCCGCAGCGAAGCTCTTCAGCTTATCGCCAGCGGCAGATATACCGCCACTGAAATTGCCTATATGGTGGGCTATAGCGATCAGGCGCACTTTACCCGGGCCTTTAAACGTTGGACCGGCAATACCCCGTCATCTTACCGTTCCGCCCTTAAAAAAGGGTGATCGCCGGCGTTACTCGCGCCCCACAACGCATTCCAACGCACTCTGCGGCCGGCTGATACGCATGCTGCAGAGTTCTCCATTGCCAACGTGGCTCTTCCGCGCATCTACACCTGCCAATCTGCCCCTCCCGCCAGGCGCAACGTTATCGTTGGCGTCAAATGGCAAGTTTACATAGGAAGTTTCTTATATTGTCTGAAAAGGCAACTTCAAGCCAGGCCGCGGTATAGCCAGCATTCGACGAAAAAAAAGTTTTAAGCTGAATCAATTTTCATACCATCAGGGAGGTTAAATGTCGTATTTATCTACGGCCGGTATTATTGCACTTACGCTGGCAACCATGGGAAGCGTAAACGCTCAGTCCTCTTCGGGTGAGGCGATACCGGTTGGCGTTGATAATTTTGCGCGCGCTGAGTCCGATCTCTACATGGGCAATATGGTGGCGGATGGCGGTTTGGGGCGGTTTGTGCATAGCCGTGAACCGGTTCCCATCGATGCGCAAAGCGTCATCCGCATGAACCGGGATACGCTTTACTCAAGTGCGGTGTTCGATCTCGATGCCGGCCCGGTCACCATCACGTTACCTGAAGCCGGCGAGAGATTTATGTCGATGCTCGTGGTCAACGAAGACCACTATGTGCCCGCCGCCTTTTACGGTGCGGGCGACTATGCGCTCACCAGGGAGAAAGTCGGCACGCGTTATGCGTTTGTCGCCGTTCGTACGCTGGTTGATCCCGCAGACCCTAAAGACCTTGAAGAGGTCCGCGCGTTGCAGGACGCGATCAAGGTCAGCCAGGTACAGACGGGAGAGTTCGTCGTGCCGAAATGGGATCCGGTAAGCCAGAAAAAGGTGCGTGATGCCCTGTTGGTGCTCGGTTCAACGCTCGCCAACTACAACCAGGCCTTTGGCACGGCGAGTACGGTTGATCCGGTTCAACATCTGATCGGAACGGCATCCGGCTGGGGCGGCAACCCGAGCAAGGACGCCATTTACCTCGGCGGCGTGATGCCGAAGAACGATGGCAAAAGCGTTTATCGGCTCAGGGTCGGGCATGTTCCGGTTAAAGGATTCTGGTCCGTGAGCGTTTACAACGAGGCGGGTTACTTCGAGAAGAATCCGTATGGCGCCTATTCATTAAATAATCTCACCGCCAAAAAAAGTGAAGATGGTTCGATAATGATTCAATTTGGCGGTTGCGACGGAAAAATGGCTAACTGCCTGCCCACGATGCCCGGCTGGAATTATACGGTCAGATTGTATCAGCCTGAAGACGAAGTGTTGAATGGCCAATGGCATTTCCCACAACCGCAGCGATCTGTTGATTAATCTATACCCTTTTCTCTGTTGGATTCAGGGCTGGCATTTTATTCCGTTCGTATATTGAGCCCAAAAGCGAAATGAATGTGGAAGTATTGTCAGCACCCGCCGCCAATATTGGGCGTACGCAGTCTTAATTTTAAGCTGGTAGAAAACGCTGCGCCACCTGCGGCATATATCGAGCTTGGAGATAATAGTGAAGAAAATATATCACCCTCTGTTCCTGATAGCGCCTTTGGCCGCTCTGTGGTGCTCGGCCAGTGCGATAGCGAATGACACCGGCCCGGAGGTCACGGACCCTCATTTCAAGCTGGCGCCGGGTTATCTTGCGCCGGCCAGCCTGCCGGTGCGCCTGGCTTTGCTTGGGGCGCCGCCAAAACCAGGCTCTGCGGCCTTAGAGCGCGACGAAGAGGCGCGGCGAGCGGCATTGGCGCTGCGTGGAACCGCCCGTGAAAAACTGGCCGCAACGGATGCCGAACTGACATTCCCGGCGCCGGCGACATCGTTTTCTTGTGCGTTGGGCGCGGATATTAACGAAAAAAAGATGCCGCATCTTTATGCCATGATGCAGCGCGTGCTGACGGATGCGGGCGGTTCAACCTACGCCGGAAAGAACGCCTATAACCGCATTCGCCCGTTTGTGCAGCACGAAGAGGGTACCTGCCGCAAAGATATGGAACCGCTATTGCGGCACGACGGCTCATGGCCTTCCGGCCACTCTGCGGCGGGTTGGGCATGGGGATTGGTCTTGGCTGAAGTGCAGCCTGCCCGGGCGACGGAACTGCTGGCGCGCGGTTTGGCGTTTGGTCAAAGCCGGGTGGTCTGCGATGCGCACTGGCAGAGCGATGTGGACGCGGGGCGCATTATGGGGGCCGCGACGGTAGCTGTTTTGCATGGTAACCCGGCCTTCCTGGCGGATTTGGCTGCGGCGAAGCGTGAAGTGCAGGAGGCCGGGAAACCCTCGCAGGACTGTGCGGCTGAACGTGTCGCGCTCTCCCTGAGCATGCACTGAGAAGGTTTTGCAGATGATGAACGACCATAAAGTGCCCAACAAGGTTGCCCGGCGAGCGCTATCGGCGTTGCTTTTGGCCTGCGGCGGTTTGTGCTTCCCCGCTGGGGCGGCGCAGGAGTGGCAGTTCACCGCCTCTCCTTATCTGTGGGGGGCGGGTATTCGCGGCGACGTCGGCCACCGAGCGACGGGCACGCAATTTATGAAAACGGATTTCTCCGACATTGTCCGTAACCTTGATGTAGCGCTGATGGGGATGGGGGAGGCGCGTAACGGGCCGTACAGCCTGTTGGTTGATCTGATGTTCATTGACACCACGACCCGCAACAGCCTGCCTGCCGGGGCGCCGGCGTCGCGCCTGAAAGTGGATAACCGAACGGTGTCCGGATTTTTGGGCGGCGGATATACCTTGCTGGAGGGGGAAAAGGGGCGCCTTGACGCTACCGCCGGTATTCGGGTGTGGTACAGCAGCACCTCCTTGAGTTTCCAGGGCGGGAACGCCGATGGGATCGGGGGGAGCGATCGCGCGACCTGGGCAGACGGCGTGGCGGGGGTGCGTGGCCACTATGCCCTGGCGCCGAGCATCTGGGTGTCGGCCTGGGGGTTGGCCGGTGGCGGGCAATCCCGATTGGATTGGGATGCGGCGGCGCTGATGGGGTGGGAGTTTATGCCGGGCTTTTCCGCCGTGGCGGGATACCGTGCAATGGGGGTTGATTATCGCCATAACGGCTTTGTGTATGACGTGGTGCAGCAGGGACCTATATTAGGGATGCGCGGCAGATTTTAGATCCTGTCATATTCTAACGGCGAATGCGCTTTCACATTTAAATTTTTATATTGCTCGGCGGGCGGAGGGTTATATAAATAACCGCTGCTTGCATTGAAGTTTAACTGCGTCCCTGATTCTGGATAAATGGAAATGTGCGCGCCACCTGGCGAAACCTGCGCTTTAATGGCCGGCCATGCGAATTATTAAATAATAACCAGACGGCAGTCTCTTCTGGTGAGTTTTGTCGCCCGTAGGAATAAAGAGAGAGCAAATCTCAAAAATAGCATATTTAAGGAAAATTACATGATGGCAATTCGCAAAAATAAATCGGTTAACGTATTTTTATTGATGGCGGCCCTGCCGTTGGGCGCACAAGCGGCCGCATCGGTGGATCAGGCGGCCGGCACTTCTGCCGCACCCCATTCCGTTTCGGCAGAGAGGGCGCCGACGATGGCGTTGGGCGGCGGAGCTATTGTAGGCCCGCTGTATGAAGGTTCCTCACGTTATGGGGTTTTGCCGTTATTGGTGGCAAAGGCCGTGATCCCGACCCAAGACTGGGGCACCTTCACGGCGGCGTTTCCGGAAGGTCTGCGCTGGGATCTGCCCGGGGCTTCTTCTCTGGGCTTAGCGCTGCTGGCGGGCTATGACTTCGGTCGCAAGGAAAAAATTCGAACCTTGGGCGGCAGCGACAGCCACCTGAGAGGGATGGGCGATTTGGATGGCACGGCAATGGTGGGGGCGGAAGCATACTGGCGCCTGTCCGCCGGCAAGCTTTTCGTGCGTGGTTGGCAGGCTGCCCGCAGCCGCGATTACGGTGGTGACGATTTGGGGCACACGGCATACCTTGAGGCGGGCGCATCAGGCTCATTGCCGCTCTCTTCTACGGTAACGCTGGATTCCGCGCTGTACGGAACCTGGAGCGACAACCATGACATGATGGCGCGTTTCGGCGTGACCGGGCAACAGTCTGCACGTTCGGGTTTCAACGAATATCATACCGGCGGCGGCATGCGCGACGTGACGTTAAAAACCGGTGTGACGGTCCAACTGCAGCCTCAGATATCCTTGCAAGGGGGAGTGCGGATGTATGCGCTGACGTCCGGCGCGCGTCGCAGTCCATTGACGGATAATGCGGTAGGAGCCGGCTTCTACCTGAATGCGCTGTATCAATTCTGAGTGGCTACCTCAGCCATCATAACGCCACGGCATTCCCGCCGTGGCGGTCAGCCGTCCGGGCCGCCGCTGCAGCCAATCGGGCGGGCGATCGGCCATCACCCGCCGGCGCTGGTGGAGGCCGAACAACCCGAGCATCTGCGGCACGACTTCAAACAGCGTCTGGCGCACTACCGGCGCATCTCCCCCCGGATCAAACCTGCGGCTGATCTTCCCCTCATTTCTCGCTCAGCCGAAACTCCTTGCGGTACAGCGAAGGCGAGGTTTTGAACTGCCGTTGAAAGTGGCGGCGCATCGACAGCGCGGTGGCAAAGCCGGCGGCCTGCGCGATACGCTCGACGGGCTGATCGGTTTTCTCCAAAAAGCGCTGCGCCACCGCCAGCCGTTGGTTGAGCAACCACTGCATGAAGGTGGTGCCGGTGGTTTGCTGAAAGCGGCGCGTGAAGCTGCGGCGGCTCATGCAGGCTCTTGCCGCCAGCGCGTCCAGCGTCAGCGGCTGCTGCAGATTTTCCGTCGCCCAGTTCAACGTTTGCATAAAGCGATCGCCACCGGCGGTGTTATACACCGGCTGTTCGATAAACTGCGCCTGGCCGCCCTGCCGGTGCGGCGGCACCACCAGTTGCCTGGCCACTGCGTTGGCGGCCTCTGCGCCACAGCGCTGCCGCACCAGATGCAGGCAGCAATCGATGCTGGCGGCGGTACCCGCCGAGGTGACGATATCGCCGTCGTCGACATACAGCACGTTGTTATCCACCGATACCTGCGGGTAGCGCTGCATAAAGTCCGCCATCCAGCGCCAATGCGTGGTCGCCGGGCGGCCGTTGAGCAAGCCGGCGGCCGCCAGCACGAAGGCGCCCATGCACAGGCCGACAATCTGCGCGCCGCGTGCATGGGCGGCGAGCAGGGCGCTCGTCAGCGCCGGCGGCGGCGGGATCTCGGGGGTGCTCCAGCTGGGTACGATCACCATGTCGGCCTGCGCCAACCCCGCCAGTCCGTGATCCGCGGTAATCGAAAATCCGGCGTTGGTGCGCAGCGGCCCCGGTTCGGTAGCGCAGATCATCAGCCGATAGGCCGATTCCCCGCTGTTGTTCACGGCTTTTTCAAACACGGCGCAGGGCACCGAAAGGTGAAACGGGATGATGTCGTTGAACACCACGATACCCACGTTAAGCGGCGGCATGCTGGTTCCTTGTGCTGGTTAACCCTCGGCGAGGCATTTGGCCCGATGATACCGTTTTTGGTGATTGTGATGCCTGTTGCCGCTGCGCCGCAAGCGGCAAAATTTATCCTGACCCGGCGGCGGATCGCCCGCCGTTTTTCTGGCCTTACAAGGATAACCGAAAATGAAAAAACTGATTGCCTGCGGTGCACTGACGCTGTCGATGGCGGCTTCCAGCCTTGGCTTCGCCGCCGCGCAAACGGCGCCCACCATCCGCACCCTGAGCGGCGCTCAGGCCACCGAAAGCCTGCCGGCCAACGCCACGGCGCTGCTGGTGATAGATTTCCAGAATGAATACTTTATCGGCAAGATGCCGATCCCCGACGGGCTTAAGGCGTTAAAAAACACCCAGCGGCTGGTGGCGTTCGCCCATCGGCATAATATGCCGGTATTCTTCGTGCGTCATCTTGGCCCGGCAAACGGCCCGCTGTTCGCCGAGGGCAGCACGTTCGCCGAGTTCCATCCGGAGCTGCAGCCTGCCGCCGGGGATAAGGTAATTACCAAAGCGACGCCAAGCTCGTTTGTCGGCACCGATCTGGATCGGCAGTTAAAGCAGGCGGGCATCAGGCAACTGATCGTCAGCGGATTGATGACCCACATGTGCGTCTCTTCAACGGCGCGCGACGCGGTGCCGCTGGGTTATCAGGTGATCATTCCGGCAGACGCCACCGCCACCCGCAGTCTGGCGACCTGGGACAACCAGGTGGTGAACCATGCGGTTCTGCAGCGCGCCGCGCTGGCCGGCGTCGCCGACGTGTTCGCTGAAATAAAAACCACCGGGCAGGTGTTGGCGCTGCCGGTCAACTAAGCGGCATATTCCCATGCCGGCCTGTCTGGGCCGGCAATGCGGGCTGTTCCCCCGACGCGAATCGCGGTAAAATGCAGCGGTCAAACCTATCGCAACGCACCAGGCCGATCAGACACCTTTATGAAGAAGCTCAAACCGCGCCGTCCGCACGGGCGGTGGATCTATTACATTCTGCACGAAGACATGCTGTGGCCCTGCCCGGTCAAATGGGAGTGGGAAAGCGGCTATCAGGCCTGGCTGCCGTTCTACTACTCGCCAACCCTGGAGTTCGTCGCCGGCAATCCCGCCAGGGCCACCAAGGTCAGCGGCGCCCGGCGCTAAGCGGCCAACCGCCCCGGCCGGGCTTTTCCGTTCGCCAGCATCCCATCGCTCCGATTTTTCCTGTTGCGCGCATTTCTCGTCTCGGCGCCGCCGGGTTATGACCCCCGTGCGGCAATTTGCGCATGAATCGGGTAAAAAATTCTTTGCAGGGTAAGGGTTTGTCGATCATTATTTGAAATGTGGTTTCACTTTTCTGTTACGAGCGCCTCTTGAATTTATATACCGCACTGCGTCAGCGCGTGGAAAATACGCCCTGGTACGCCAAACGCAAAAGCTACCGTGTGCTGTTCTGGCGCGAAATCACGCCGCTGGCGGTGCCGATCTTTATGGAGAATGCCTGCGTGCTGCTGATGGGGGTGTTGAGCACCTTCCTGGTCAGCTGGATCGGTAAAGAAGCGATGGCCGGCGTGGGGCTGGCGGACAGCTTCAATATGGTGATTATCGCCTTCTTCGCCGCGGTGGATCTGGGTACCACGGTGGTGGTGGCCTTCAGCCTCGGCAAGCGGGATCGCAAACGGGCGCGGGCGGCGGCGCGGCAGTCGCTGGTGCTGATGACTATCGTCGCGCTGCTGCTGGCAGCGGGCATTCATCTGGCGGGCGAGCAGATTATCGACGTGATAGCCGGCGCGGCCACGCCGCAGGTTAAAGCGCTGGCGCTGTCCTACCTGCAAACCACGGTGTGGAGCTACCCGGCGGCGGCGATTGCGCTGATCGGCAGCGGCGCGCTGCGCGGGGCTGGCAATACCAAGATCCCGTTGCTGATCAACGGCGGCATGAATATCCTCAATATCATCATCAGCAGCATACTGATTTACGGCATGCTGGGTTGGCACGGGCTGGGCTTTGTCGGCGCCGGGTTGGGGTTGACCATTTCTCGCTATATCGGCGCCATCGCCATTATCTACGTATTGATGATCGGCTTTAACCCGGCGCTGCACATCACGCTTAAAAGCTATTTCTCACCGCTGAAGCTCGGCATCCTGTGGGAAGTGCTGGGGATCGGCATTCCCGCCAGCGTCGAATCGGTGCTGTTCAACGGCGGCAAGCTGCTGACCCAGATGTTTGTCGCCGGCATGGGCACCAGCGTGATCGCCGGCAATTTTATCGCCTTCTCCATCGCTTCGCTGATCAACCTGCCGGGCAACGCGCTCGGCTCCGCCTCGACCATTATCGTCGGCCGCCGGTTGGGCAAGGGGCAGATAGGCCAGGCCGAGCGGCAGCTGCGGCATATCTTCTGGCTATCGACCCTCGGGCTGACGGCCATCGCCTGGGGCACCGCGCCGTTGGCCGGGGTGTTCGCCGCGTTTTATACCCAACAGAATGACGTCAAAGAAGTGGTAAAGGTGCTGATTTGGCTCAACGCCGCTTTTATGCCGATCTGGGCCGCTTCCTGGGTGCTGCCCGCCGGGCTGAAAGGCGCGCGTGACGCCCGCTTCGCCATGTGGGTGACGATGCTTGGCATGTGGGGCTGCCGCGTGGTGGCCGGCTATACGCTGGGCATTATATTGGGCATGGGCGTGGTGGGCGTTTGGCTGGGCATGTTCATGGACTGGGCGGTGCGCGGCGCGCTGTTCTACTGGCGCATGGTCAGCGGCCGCTGGCTGTGGAAATATCCGCGGGTTAAGCAGCCGGGTGCCGGTTAACGATAGGTTAACAGGAAAGCCGGCGCAAATAAGACAGCTGCCGGCGATGAGAGTTAGCGTATCAGGGGTGTTTAATGGAAGGGTACCAGCGCAATGAGTTATTGATCGGCCCCTGCGTGACCAGGATTTTGCCTTTTCCGGCCAGGTTCAGCAGCAGATTGCGCGCCTGATAAATAGTAATATCGTTGGACTCGGCCAATTGACGCGTGGTGGGCCACTCTACGGGGGGCGGGGGCTGCGTCGCGTTGGTTGATGGGCAGAGCCTGTGCAGTGTTTTTAATAAATTGTGTTGTAAATTTTGTAGTTCTTGCTGTTTTGACAAACGCTTTACCATGTCGGTCTCCCTTAAACTTCAGGTGAGTTTTGGTATAACGGTAAAAGAATTTCACAGAGTGGTGCCCGTTTTCGAAAGCCAATTTCCGCAGCCTGATATAGCTGAATCAAGCTATGGCGTTCAAATTTAAGGATGTGCCACTCGGTTGTTAGATTTCCAGCCTGCTGCATGTAATGGCTGCGCTTCATCGTCTTTCTCCATCGTGTACTGCCCGGCACCGGTTTTCACCGGCTCGGGGTGGATCGTCTCCCTTCATCTTCACGAATTATTATAACGCAAACAAACGTATTACGATCATTAATCTCGTACGATAAGCATTGTTTGGTGTAATGTTCTGGTGTTGTTTTTTTTACGATCTGTTGTCTCGCAAAAATATAGTTACCCTGTGTTTTTTGGGCTTATATCTTGAATTTATTGATTCTGATTAAAATGACTTTTCAACGTGCGGGCCTTTTTGTAAGAATATTTGGGCCGAAGAAAATGAATGGAATGAATTTTATTTAAATCCCCAAATGCCCAAGTGAGAATTTATCTTGCCCGTATTTTTGGTCGTTAAGACTCTTGTCGTGATTTATGGCGATAGTACGAAACGTTCCAAGGGAAATATTCTATTTAATTCGGCAGGTGTTTAGCTTTGCAAATGAATCATTCATTTTGGAATGAATAATTGTCGAAGGTTCGGGGATTACCCTGTGCTTTTTACATAAAATTAAAGGAATAAGTGAAATATGAAACTGAACAAAATCATGCTGGCAGCGGTTCTGGCGTTTGGCGCTTCTTCTTTGGCGCACGCCGCCGATCAGGGTCATGGCAAAGTTACCTTTACCGGCTCAATTATTGACGCGCCTTGCTCGATTGCCCCCGAGTCTGTTGATCAAACCGTGGACCTGGGGCAGGTTTCAAGCATCGCTCTGAAAGATGGCGGCAAATCGGTGCCACGTCAGTTCGATATTAAATTAGAGCAGTGTGATACCACCACTCTGAAAACCGTAACCACCACTTTTGACGGTAAGTCATCCCCGGCTAACCCGGAATTGCTGGGGATTATCGGCACCGCCAGTGGTGCTAGCATCGCGCTTACCGACATGGCAAGCAACCCGATCAAATTGGGTACCGCAACGCCACCTCAGACGCTGAACGACGGTAATAATACCCTGCGTTTTGCTGCCTACCTGCAGGGTGATGGTGCCTCAGCCGCAGTGGTTCCAGGTGATTTCACCGCAGTAGCCGATTTCAAACTGGCTTATCAATAAGCGTTAGCGCTTGCTGTAACCTGTTATGCATGCGGGATTTCCCGCATGCATTTTTCCAAGATGAAAAGGTATTTTCAGGTGTATCCAATGAATCGGCTTATTCACTGTTTAATATCTCCTTGCATATTAACTCTCCTGTTTACTGCTCCGCTGACGCAGGCAGCCAAGAGCCAGGGGTGGGGACGCGTTAATATGCAAGGAGCCATTATCGACGCCGCTTGTGCTATCGACGCTGGCAGTCGTGATCAAACGATTGATATGGATGTGCTGCCGGTGGGAAATATTGCCCGCGATGGGCAGGGCAACACGCGAGCGTTCACCATTGAATTAGTCAACTGTACGCTCGAACACCCTAAGCCTGACGTAACCGATTGGAAACAGTTCCAGGTGGCCTTTGACGGGGATGCGGACGGTGAGTTATTTGGCGTTCGCGGGGAGGCAAAAGGCATAGCGTTACAAATTACCGATAGTCTGGGAAATATCGCTACGCCAGGTGAACCTCTGCCACTCCGCACTATTTCCCCCGGCAGTATGTCGCTTAATTATTCTATCAAGCTGGTGGCAAATAATCAGCCGCTGCATGCAGGAGGCTATTTTTCAGCGGTGCGTTTTAAGCTGGATTATTACTGATTGTCATTTCAATTGACAGGCTGCATTACCAGAGTTATTCGATATAAGGTTAGGGATATGATGTTTTCACCTGCTGGGAAGCTGTATCGTTTTCAGGTGCTGGGGTTATGTATCACGCTGGCGCTGGGAAGCTCATCAATGTGGGTATATGCCGAGGAGGGTATTCAGTTTAATACCGACGTCCTGGATGTAAATGACCGTAAGAATATCGATTTGAGCCAATTCTCCCGCAGCGGCTACATTATGCCGGGAAGCTACGGCATGGTGGTGCATATCAATAAAAATGAGCTGCCCGAACAAACGATTTCTTTCTATCCCCCAGAGACGGATCAGAGCGGAAGTCGTGTCTGCATATCGAAAGCGTTGGTCGAGCAACTGGGGCTGAAGCCAGATACGATGTCGTCTCTCACTTGGTGGCACCGAGGGGAGTGTCTGAATGAAGTCAGCTTGCCAGGCATGGCCTCGCGCGGCGATCTGGCGACGGGGGCGCTCTATCTGAGCGTGCCGCAGGCCTACCTGGAATACAGCTCGGAAGACTGGGATCCGCCATCGCGCTGGGATGAAGGCATTCCGGGGTTGTTGTTCGACTATTCCGTCAACGCCCAAAGCCGACACCAGCAAAAGAACGGCACTCGCGGATATAACGTCAGCGGTAACGGCACCGCCGGCGCCAACGTCGGCGCCTGGCGTCTACGTGCCGATTGGCAGGGTCAACTCAACCACCAGACCGGATCGGGACAACCCACAGATCAAACCCTGGACTGGAGCCGCTATTACGCCTATCGCGCTATTCCCGCACTGCGTTCTCGCCTGACGCTGGGTGAAAACTATCTGGATTCGGGGATTTTCGACAGTTTCCGCTTCTCGGGCGCCAGCCTGGTGTCGGACGACAATATGCTGCCACCTAATCTGCGCGGCTATGCCCCCGAAGTGGTCGGCGTCGCCAAAACCAACGCCAAGGTGACTGTCAGCCAGCAGGGGCGAGTCATTTACGAAACCCAGGTGGCGGCAGGGCCATTCCGCATTCAGGACATTAACGACGCGATCTCCGGTGAGTTGAATGTCAGGGTGGAAGAACAGGATGGCAGCGTCCAGGAGTTCAAGATGAATACCGCCAGCATTCCTTATCTGACGCGCCCTGGGTCGCTGCGTTTCAAATTGGCGGCGGGTAAACCGTCGGACTGGAAACACCATTCCCGCGGGCCGGTATTCGGTACCGGCGAGTTTTCCTGGGGCGTCAGCAACGGCTGGTCGCTGTACGGTGGCGCACTGCTCGGTGGCGATTATAACGCCCTGTCGCTGGGGGTGGGGCGGGATTTGATGATGTTCGGCGCGCTGTCGTTCGACGCCACCCAATCACGAGCCGAGTTATCCGATCGGGATGCAACCTTGAGCGGCGGATCGTACCGGGTGAGCTATTCGAAAACCTTCGATGAGCTGGACAGCCAGGTGACCTTCGCCGGCTACCGCTTCTCCGAGGAAGATTTCATGAGCATGAGCGAATATCTCGATGCACGCTACTACGGCAACCGGGTTGGCAACAACAAGGAAATGTACACCATCACCTTTAACAAGCAGTTCCGCGACTGGGGGCTGAGCACCTACCTCAACTACAGCCACCAGACCTACTGGGATCGTCCGGCCAATGACCGCTACAACCTGACGATGTCGCGTTATTTCGATATCGGCGATTTTAAAAATCTGAATCTGTCGCTATCGGCCTACCGTTCCAAGTACAACGAGACCAGCGACGACGGCATGTATCTGTCGCTGTCGATGCCGTGGGGCAACGGCGCCACGCTCAGTTACAACAGCACGGTTAACCGCAACGACAACACGCATCGGGTCGGGTACTACGAGCGGATCGACGAGCACAACAACTACCAGGTAAGCGCAGGCAGCGCCCGCAGCGGTGCCAATCTGAGCGGTTATTACAACCACGATGGCGATGCGGCGCGTCTGAGCGCCAACGCCAGTTACCAGCAAGGCCGTTATAGCGCGATGGGCATGTCGGCGCAGGGGGGAGCGACGCTGACGCCGGAAGGTGGCGCCCTGCACCGGGTCGGCATGATGGGCGGCACCCGTTTGCTGCTGGATACCAACGGCGTGGCCGAGGTGCCGGTGCGTGGCTATGGCAGCACCGTCGGCACCAACCGCTTTGGCAAGGCGGTGGTGGCGGACGTCAACAGCTACTACCGCAATAAGGCCAGCATCGATCTGAACAAGTTGGGGGACAACGCCGAGGCCAGCAAATCGGTGGTGCAGGCCACCCTGACCGAAGGCGCGATCGGCTACCGCAAATTCGACGTGATCGCCGGTGGGAAAGCGATGGCGGTAATCAAACTGGCGGATGGCGGCTCACCGCCGTTTGGCGCCACGGTGCTGAACGTTCGCAAACAGGAAACCGGCCTCGTTAACGACGGCGGCAGCGTCTATCTCAGCGGCATCAACGCCGACGAGGCCATGACGGTTCACTGGAATGGCGCTGCGCAATGTCAGGTGCGGCTGCCATCTCCGCTGCCGGCCGACATGCTGATGAACACCTTGTTGTTGCCTTGTCAGTCGCTTGCGGCCGGAAAAAGCGACCCTGAATAAATCTATCACCCTGAATTTTGGAGTAATCAACACGATGCAAAACATTTCCTTGAAGCCAACGGTGATGGCCGTAGCTTTGCTGAGCGCAGCGATATCACAGCAAACGTTGGCGGCGATAGCCCTGGATCGCACCCGGGTGATTTTCGACGGCGGTCAGAATGCGGTTAGCCTTAACCTCAGCAACCAGAACAAGCAGTTGCCGTATCTGGCACAGGGCTGGCTGGAAGATGAGCAGGGCAACAAAATCCAGGATCCGCTGGTGGTGCTGCCTCCGGTGCAGCGCATCGAGCCGGGTAAGCCGAGCCAGATAAAAATCCAGGCGTTGCCGGCGGCCAAACGGCTGCCGCAGGACCGGGAGACGCTGTACTACTTCAACCTGCGTGAAATACCGCCGAAGAGCAACAAGCCGAACACGCTGCAGATCGCACTGCAGACCCGCATCAAGCTGTTTTACCGCCCGGCGGCGATCGTGCCGAGCCGGACGGATATGGCTACGCCCTGGCAGGAGCAACTGACATTGACGCGCCAGGGGGACAAGTATCAGGTCAATAATCCGACACCTTATTACATCACGCTGATCGCCGTTGCCAGTAAAAAGGACGGGGAAGGCGTGAAAGGGTTTGAGCCCTTTATGATCGCGCCCAAGGCCAGCGCCAGGCTGGCTGTCAGTGCGGCAAGCTTGGGTGGCAGCCCGGTGCTGACCTACATCAACGATTATGGCGGCCGGCCGCAGTTGCTATTTAGCTGCAATGGCGGCAGCTGCAAGGTGGTGCCAGATAAGAAAAAGGCGTCATAGCCCTCTGTTCCAGACCGAAACTGATGGGAGTCACTCAGGTGCAATGGATGAAACGAAAACAGAACAAGGATCGCTTGCCGTACCGCAGTGAATGGCGTTACTACGCCGCCATGGGCGGCTTGGCGCTGATGATACCGCTGACTCTGGGAGTGATGGCGATGTTGTTGCCTGCGGCCGGCGCGACGGATACCTGGCAGGTAGAGGGGGCCAACGGCCTGTTGCAGGTACGGGGTGCGCTGACTGAAAGCGCCTGTCGGTTGGATATGGCCAGCGCACGCCAGGATATTCGGTTGGGGGACACGGGGACGGGGCGCCTGCTGCAAACCGGCGATCGCGGGCGGCCGGTGGCGTTTGAGCTGCGTTTGCGCGACTGCCTGCACGTCTCGTCCAGCCGGCGAGACGAGCGTACCGGTGCGTTGACCTGGGCGCCTGACCAGCCGGCGGTGACGGTGAGCTTCAGCGCACCGGCGGATAATGACGCCCCCCACCTGGTGAAGGCGCAGGGGGTCTCTGGGCTCGGGCTGCGCCTGCTGGATCAGCGCGGACGCGATGTACGTTTAGGCAGCCGCGGCGAACCGCTGATGTTGACGCCGGGGCAAGGTGCGTTGAGTTACACCGTTGTGCCTGAGCGAACATCGGCGCCTCTGATGGCCGGTGCCTATCGGGCGATAGTGGATTTTCGGCTGAGTTATGACTGAGGCGGTGACATGGAGAATTCGATGAAACGAAGCCTGGCGCCGCTCTGGCTTGGAGGGCTGCTGGCGTTAAGCGCCTTGCCGACGCAGGCGACCACGGCCACGGTGAACGTGCGAGTCACGGTGTTGTCCCCTCCCTGCGTTATTAACGGCGGCCGCACGATTGAAGTGGATTTCGGCGATAGCCTGATAATCACCAGAGTTGACGGCAACAATTATACCAAAGCGGTGGATTACACCCTGACATGCACCGGCAATAGCAGTAATGCCATGAAGCTTCAGGTGATGGGCAATCCCACGGCGTTTGAGCCAAGCGCACTTCAGACCAGCGTGGCGGATCTCGGCATAGCGTTGAAGGCCAATGGCGGGGCGCTGGCGGTGAATGAGTGGCTTGATTTCACCTACCCGAATGCGCCGCAGCTGCAGGCAGTACCGGTTAAACGCGCCGGCGCCACGCTGGCCGGCGGTGAGTTTACCGCTGCGGCGACCTTAAGGGTGGATTATCAATGAAAACAAACCGCAGATTGAGGCGTGCGGGGGCTTTGGCCATGGCGCTGTTTGGCGCTTGCGCGCAGGCGGACAACATGAGCTTTCGCGGCACGCTGCTGGATGCGCCGCCCTGCAGCATTAATGGCGGCAAACCGGTCGAGATCGATTTTGGCGCCGTCGGGGTCAATAAGGTTGATGGCGATAACTACCGGCAAAATTTTACCCTGGAATATGAATGCGAAGGTACCAATTCCGATATGCAGCTGCGTTATCTGGGGGCCGTCACGGACTTCGACAGCGCGGCGGTGCAGACCAACATTGCGGACTTCGGCATCCAATTGCAACACCAACGAAATGGTGCCGTCACGTCGTTCAAGGTGGGGGAAACGCTGCCTATCCCGTCCTATCAGGGGTCGTCGAACTTTATCGCGACGCCGGTCAAAAAAGCCGGAGCGGCCTTGAAGGAAGGCGCCTTTACCGCAACGGCGACTCTGCAGCTTGAATATCCGTAGGAGAGTGGCATGAACATGACAAAAGCATTCCATGGGCTATTGATCTGTTTCGGGTTAGCGCTCCCCATTGGCGTCGTGCTGGCCGATCCCTCCCCGGAGGTTAGCCTGCTGTATCAAGGAAGCCTGGTGGCGGAACCCTGCACGCTGCTGCCGGAGGACGAAAATCTGCGGTTGGATTTCGGAACCCTGGTGGACAAGTACCTGTATCTGAACGGCCGAACTCATGGCGCACTGCTGCAACTGCATTTGGTTGATTGCGATGTCAGCCTCGGAACAACGCTGAAGGTGACATTCAGTGGCGCGGAGAACGCCTTCCTGCCCGGATTATTGGCGCTGTCTGCCGGCAGCGAAGCCAGCGGCATCGCCATAGGTATGGAGACGCCCCAGGGGTTGCCTTTGCCTCTCAATCAGGCCGGCGCCAAATACCCGCTGCAGGATGGCAGCACGGTGATTAGCATTCTGGCCTACGTGCAGGGAGAGCCGGAGGCGATAGCTCAGAAAACCATCGGCCGCGGCCCTTTCAGCGCCGTCGCGACCTTTAATTTGGAATATGAATGACGGTGCCCTCCCTGGCATCCACCAAGACAGAAAAGGATAGGACGTAATGCAGCGTATTTACCTTAGAGGGATATTGTTACTGCTTGGCCTGACGCCGGGATTTTGCTCGGCGCAAGTTTACTCGTACATCAGCGAAAGCAGCGGATCGTCCAGCGACGCCGGTTATAAATTCGTGATCGAGAGCTGGGATACGGACGACCCATCGCCTAATCCTTGTTATGGCCAAAGCAGTTGCGCGGTCGGGATCAACCATCGGCACACCGGTGCTGATACCGGCGGCACTGCGCCAGTGAACCCTTCGGCGAGTATCGTTGGCTCGGCGGCGCATCCGCAGATCGTTACGCTGAAAACGATAGGCGAACTTAGCCGTTACTACCAAAGTATCTATCCGTTGCCGATACAGGGGGATACTAGACACCTCGGGGAATCTATTACACAGGAGTGCGTCGGGCTGTTTTACAGCACCGGCTCTTCCTCATCGGTATCCGGGGAACATGCGCGGCTGATGCCTGGCAGCGTATGCGGCATTGCGCCGCCGCCGGTCGGCGTGTGCAGTATCGATGAAGAGCAGCTCGATCTGAACCACGGCGTACTGCAGGAAAATGAATTGGCCGGCAATACGGCACGCGGCAGCCTGCATGTGCACTGCTCACAGAAGATGGATATCGTCATGTATATTCGCACCGCCAACCATGGCCGTTTGGAGCTTGGAGAGGAGGCCGGGGTATACACCACGTTGCGCGTTAACGATGTGCCGGGCAACGAGGGGTACCCTTTCTCTGCGGATGAGTTTGGTGTGACCATTCCGGTGACATCCACCCTCGGCGTGACCGGCACGGTCAAGGCCGGCGATTACTCAGGGCAATCGGTGGCTATTCTGGCGCTGCCTTGATTTTATGATCAACGCACGGCGCTCGGTGAGCGTCGGCGTTTTCCCGCCGCTCCGTGATGCATCAACCATCGGATTAATCAGCTGCGCTTTGCTATCCCGCCAATGCGGGCGGGTGGCGTTCGCCTGAAGGCGGCAAGGACGAACGAAAAGTTTTAGGGAGCATGGAGATGGAAAAAAGAATTTCCCTGGCATTCATCGATCGCGATCGATTTTTTATTGAGGGACTTAAGCGACTGCTGTTGCCTTATTTGGAGCGCCGACAAATTCATGTCCAGGTGGTAGATGCAACCTTGGTGAATGATGCGGATATGGTGTTTCAGTCGGTAGAACGCGACTGGCAGGCGCGTTTTTGCCAGCGCCGCGAGCAAGGTGGCGGCCAGATTAATTTTTCCCTGCGGGCGCCGGATGATACTCGTTGGCGCGACAAGCCGCACTGCCTCAGTGAATCCGGCGTGATTTTCCGTAATGAGCCTATCGTCAACATTCTGATGCGGGTTGAGCGCGCGTTGGCGTTGCAGGCAGCCACAGGCGTCATGCATCGCTGTTACTGGTGTGAACGGCAACGAATTACCCGGCGCGAGCAGGATGTTATGCGTTACCTGGCCAGGGAAATACCGCCGACGGCCATCGCCCGCTATTTGCGGCTGAGCGTGAAAACCGTGAGCCATCACAAACAGGCGGTGATGAGAAAGCTGGGGTTTAAGCGCAATGCCGATTTATATCACTGGCTGCGATTGGGCGGTTTGAAAACTATAGCGAAATAATCTTCGTGAATATTATCTGTAAAGTTACCCAACATTAATTAAAATAAAATGGAGAATGTTTCCCAATAAAATTATCTTGTGAGCCACAGAGTTAAATGGATTTTCAGGAGTGGCTTATGTATCAGGTTTTATCAGAAAAAGGATTCGATTTTATCAAAGAGAGCCGGCGATGCTGCCTGTCTTCATATGTTAATCAGGACGGCGAGCGGGCCATTGGCTATGGTTACAGGAAAAATATTTTTCCGGGTAAAGTCATTACAGAGCTGACGGCGTTGAGTTTACTTCAGGCTGATATTATGGAGTGCGAAAAACGCTTAAATGAAATAGTAATGATACCGTTGGCGCAGCATCGCTTCGATGCGATTTTGTCATTGTTTTATGACGTTGGTCCAGGATCTCCTGGCAAGAAGAGCGGGGTCGAGATACTGAAGTCGGGGAGCGTTTCTCCTATGCTAACCTTGATTAATGATGCGAAGTTTGACGCTGCCTCAGAGTACTTCTCGTACTGGGGAGTAACCGGCGGATGCGTTAATTTTCATCTGCGTGAGGCCGAGAAAAACCTTTTCTTGCATGGTGATTATTAATGGCCGCCGGCCAATTAACACGCCTTCACGGAGTGAAGGCGTGAGTGTTTATTTTATTTTTATATCGTCAAAAATAATTTTGACCATTTCGCAATCGATTCTTTTGTGTGTGTAGACATGCATAGGAATATGGGGGGTGATTCTTTTTATTTTAAGTTCCAGCCGTGAGTTTGCAAGACATTTTAATACTGAACATATGTGAGGTAATATTGCCGACCCTAAAGAGCTTATAACCATCTCGACGATAGATGTTATATTTTCCGACACAATGACTTTCGAATCCGCATCCATGTCTTTTCCTATTCCATCTGCGGCCATCTTGGTTAAATGATTATTGATTAAATGTGCATGCTCTTTGTGAATAAAAATATCTCTAGATGTTGAATTTACATCATTAACAAGATAAAGGAATAAATTTGCCGGAACAATATTATAATTACAGGGATCAATTTTAATTATCGACTCATCATTTATGATGAGATCGGTAGAGTCATCGATAAAAGTGGTTAGTATGGTTTCTTTTTCTCTTTTATTAAATTGGTTGGCAATGAATGAAGATAGGAAAGAGAGCTCCTCACAGATGAATACTTTAATTATATCTTTATCTCCTCTCATTTTAAATTCAAGCGACCTTAGCGTATGGAAATGTCCTTCGGTCAAAGAGTAAATTCTCTTTCCGTACTGGGTCAGGATCATTTTATTATTCTCAAAAACAAAAAGTTTATTGTTTATTCTGCTCTCCAGTTTTTTAATCATGGAACAGACGGCGGGAGAAGTTATATTTAGTTCTTCAGCCGCCAGTTTTATCGACATTTTTTCTGCGACACTGATAAAAGTGTTTAGTTCTCTGGATGTGAACATCATATTTCCTTATATACGATTGGTTTTTCTTCCCTGGAAATATAATCATGATTTATTTTATTTTAATGAATTATTTCAAACTTTCATTGGGTTTGAAATTGTTAATTGGTTAACTTACATTAAGGTTTTCTTATTTTACATTATTAACGTCTGCGGATAGTCTCTCCCTATATTCATTTAAATAAATCTGGGTTGATAAAATACTTTCGGAGGATAGGTTGATCTTTAAAAATCCTGACGATGCCCAGTTGATAACATGGATGATCATTGGGTTGGTCTCAGCATGGGGAGGTGTCGTTAGATATATCATGGATGTTAAAAATGACAAGGCCGAATGGCGATGGATCGGTGTTTTTTTTCAGGTCATCGTATCGGCTTTTACTGGAATTTTGGGGGGGTTACTCAGTTTTGAGATGGGCAGCAGCATATATATGACCTGCGCAATTGCGGGCCTGTTTGGCGCCATGGGCAGTGGCGCAATAGATCTAATTGCTAACAGGATCTTGGCCAGAAATGGAGTTAAGTGATGAAGCGTTTCTTTTTTAGTCATCGTAGTGAACAAAATCTACAGGGGGTTCATCCCGATTTGGTAAGGGTAGTGCGTGCGGCATTAGCGCTTAGCGAGGTGGACTTCTGTGTGATTGAAGGGGTCAGAACAGTAGAAAGGCAGCGGGAATTAAAGCGTCAAGGACTTAGCCAAATTTTAAATAGCCGGCATTTGACCGGGCATGCCGTCGACCTGGCACCAATTAAGGATAAGATTATTCCATGGGAGTGTTGGGAATTCTTTGCCATGGTGGCGGACGCGATGAAGGCATCCGCCAAGATAGCGGGCGTGCCTATTATTTGGGGCGGGGATTGGCCGAATTTTAAAGACGGTGTCCATTTTGAGCTTCCGAGAGAGATATATATCTAAGAATCAAAGTGCTCTCCATTTGTAGTTAATCGTTTGATAACGCACATTCAATTTTAGAAAATTGACCATCAGATACAAAAAGTAAAATATAAATGCGAGATTCATAACCAAAGAAGGAAAGTAATATGAGTAACGCTGCATTGAGAACTTTCTATAAAAGTCATGATTCAGGTGTATTTAATGGCATGTCAGTTTTTCTGTATCGGAAGGATGTGGATTTTTATAGTGAAATCTATGTCAATTACTATAAAAATGGCGGTTGGCGTTCGGCAGAGTTAAAAACGCCTGATGAGTTTTTATTCTCAAAAACGGCATTCTTCGTGAAAGATTACAATGGGAATGCGTCACATATCATTTTCTCTTCTCTGGTGGGGAACGATGAAAGTGTCATGTATATCTCGAAGATCGAGAGTCAAGGCGAGGAAGTGACGTTCTCTGAACCTAAAGCGCTCAGTTTTATTAATGTTCACACGGTCGTGATCGGCAGCGCTTCTTCAGTCAGCGGTGTAATTTTTATCTCTGTCGTTGATGAGAGCTCCAGGAGCGCGTATGCCGTGGCGATCGATTCGGAAAGCTATGACCCGCTTTCATCGGTTGAGCGGATTGCCGAGCCGTTATCATCCCGTTATTTCGATGAAATGAGGAATCAATTGACCGGCGCTATTTCGCTGTTTAGTGACGATCGACAAGGGTGCTTCTTGCAGTTGAGTAACGAGAGTGAAAACATCTCGGTGATTAAGCTCTCCTTTAATGCGACAGGCGGGCTATCTCTCGCCAGGATCTTTGTGATCACCGAGGATGATATCGGCGCGTTTTCCGGTTTGTATGATAAGGAAAAAAGCATATTGATTACATGCTATTCCCAATTCAATTCACAATCGCAAAACTGGAATATTAATGGCGTAGCCAATAAGGTTTTCTCTAAGCAAGATGCTCAGCAAGAAGCCATTTATGCTGCATTGCCATTAAACAGTAGCCCAGGAATTTATTACCGACCACAGGTGATGAGAAATGAGACGGGTTATGCCGTATCGTGGGAAGGGGCGATGAATTTACATTTGCGAGAGTTTAACGAGAGTATTAATGCCACATCGCCGGAGCGCTATTACCCGGCAAATAAACCAGGCAATCATCGTACGGCTGCGGTTAATGGCCGGTATTTTGTGGGATACCAGGATGACTGCTCCGAGCCGCGTTTTGTCGGCCTTGAGTATAAAAATGGTGAAATTTAATATTATCCTATATGAGGTGAAAAATGGCGATTACTGAAATTAAGGTATCCGAGTGTTTTAGCTATATCGAAGATGCCGGAAAACGGCGGTTTGAGATTAAAATTTTCTCTGCATCTTCTAACGACCTCAAAGATAAAGGCGTATCGGTCTATTACGACGAAACAGATTTGCTGTTAGCCGCAACCGGCATTGAAAAGAACCTGCAGCCCGCGTTCGAATTGGCGCTTGATCAGAACGTAGAAGAGTTTATGTCAATCGTCAGAAAAGAAGGTTTTAAAACCTACAGGATTCGGGTAGAGGAGAATATTGCCGATGGCACCATAGGCGAAGTTTTCTTTAACGATATCCAGTTCCTGGACGTTGAGCCGGAGATCACCAATATCATTATCGATGATGATGACGAACAGGGTACGGCTAACGTTCAGGTATTGGTTAAGTATTATTCTCCTGGCGTATCGCTTAGTTTGACTAATGAAAAGTACGATAAAGAATTTGAATTTTCTGATTTTGAATACGATGAAGTTTTGGAGGTGTGGAAAAGCGAAATATTAGTGGATAAGAGTTTTGGTAAATGCAATGAAAAGTTGAAATTCTCGATAAATGGCGAGTATTTAGGTGTGGACCTTCCATGCACATCGGAATGGTCTACGCACATTGAACTAGATGAAACATTAAATGGAGTATGTATGAATACCAACTGGCAACCCGGCTTTAATATTTTTTGGGATGATGTTTCTAATGATTCTATTCGCGACTTGCAAGTGACCAGCAAGTCGGGCTATATGTTAGCGACTTATTATGCACCGCAGGCATCAACACGAAACTATACGCTGATGACACGAATGCAAACCCCAGCAGGTGCACTGCGTCAGCCGTTGTCAATTTGCAACTTGCAAGGGGGTATCAACAAAGATGCCAACACCACGACCATCGACGGGACAGATAATTTTGTTGCCGTTTGGGCCGGCAACTTCAGCGGCCGCTTTAAAATTTATGGCCGCCCATTTACCGCCGGTCAGAATGGCATTACCTCAACGGAGTTCCAGGAGATCGATCTAAGCGGCGGCAATGGCGATTACACCTGCCCGCGAATTATCTATAACCCAACCAGCAAACTGCTTCTGGCCACCTGGGTATCGGTTGCCGAGAAAAAGATCCAGGGCGTATTCCTGGATCCGAATACGTTAGAAAAAATGAGCTATGATTTTGACATTAGCACTAATATCCATACGGGTTATAACAGTGCGGGTATCGACCTCGGGACGACGACGGTGGAAAATATTGTCCTGATGAACCATGGTGAGAAGATTGTCATCGCCTACCTGGAAAAAGTGGGCGAGCTGAAGTTCCTGAGCATTGGCAAGCCTGTTGGCGGCACGCCGCCGGTTAACCCGATGACACAGTACTCACAGGCCCAAATGGGTAAATTCCATGCGGCTCTGGATCCTCAGACCAATAACATCATGCTGGTTTATGTTTTGGGTCAGGATATTTATGGCGCGAAACTCAAAGTGTTTGCTAAAGAGGGTGCGGAGGTCTATGCGGCGAATAAGCTGAATAGCATCTCCTCCGGTAACCCTTCGTTCCCATATATCAATAAGGCAGTCACCGCTCAGGAAAACTATGAGTTCCATGTGGCATGGAGTTCGGCTTCTCTGGGTGCCTTCTTCAACCGATTTGACGAGAACTTCTTCTCGATTGATGCGGAGACCCAGGTTAATGGTGCCAGCAACAACTCGAGCATGTACCCTAAGCTGGCGGCCAGTGATAACCAGCTGGCGATGCTGTTCCAGGCTACTCGCTACGACAGCATTGCGCTGAAAGGGCAAGGCATTCTGTCTTACGTAAAAGCGCGTAATTGACGTTAGCTAGTTTGACAGCGTTGTAACCTGAGGCCGGTTGATGAGTTCATCAACCGGTTTTTTATCGTAATATGCCAACCGTTTTCCGAATCGCGTTTATCGATACAACAGCGTCATGGCGCTGAAAAACAGCAGCGTCAACAGGATGATAATGGCGTTTTGCACCGCTTTGCGCACCAGACGGCTGGCGCTCAGGCGGCTGTCGATGGCGTAAAGCACCGGCACCATCAGCAAAACGTAAGCGAACATCAGCATGGCGGTAAAAGGTTGCAGGCTCATTTTGGCTGTTCCCCGGCGGCTGGGGGAGCATGACGCGCCATGGCGCAAAACGCCGTCTGCAAAATTCTCTTGTGGTGCATTGGAATATGATCGAGCATACGCCTCCGGGTGAGGCCGCCCGAAGGCGGCCGACTGCTTACTGCCTGTCGTGGAGAATGATTGCCGGCCACTGCCGGGGCCAACGCAAACATAATATTGCGAATGATAATCATTATCAATATTTGAGGTGAAGTTTTTTGCGAAAATTATGCACGGGTACCGTCTTTAACTGCGCGGCGAGACAAGGAAGGAAATGATTAATGAGAGCGTTATTTTTGCTGGCCGTGGTTTTTGCGTTGTCGGGTTGTGCCGGCCAGGCTGGCAGCCTCTGGGGCGTGGTGCCGCAGAATACCGATGTTTGCCCGCAGGGCAAGAACTCGGTGACCGGAGAATGCCGCTGATAGCCTCAGGACGCCGCTTTCTCGACACCTTAAAGTAAAAAAGCACGCCCTGCGGCGTGCTTTTTGCGTTTACTCAACTGCAGTGGTTACTTTGCATCAGGCAGCGCGTAGGCAACGATGTAGTCGCCCAGTTTGGTGCCGAATGAGCCGTGGCCGCCGGCGGAGATCACCACGAACTGCTTGCCGTTGGCCTCATAGGTCATCGGCGTCGCCTGGCCGCCTGCCGGCAGCCGCGCTTCCCACAGTTTTTCACCGTTGCTCACGCTGAAGGCGCGCAGGTAGTTGTCTGCGGTGGCGCCGATAAAGAACAGGTTGCCGGCGGTGGAAACCGGGCCGCCCAGCATCGGCATGCCCATTTTGAACGGCAGCGGCAGCGGGGAGCTGTCGCGCACGGTACCGATGCGTTTTTTCCACACGATGTCGTTGGTTTTCAGATCAACGGCGGAAATGTAGCCCCAGGCCGGCTGTTTGCACGGCAGGCCAAACGGCGACAGGAACGGGTTCAGGGTCACGCCGAACGGCACGCCGTACTGCGGTTGCACGCCGGATTCGGTGCCGCTGCCGCCTTTGTCACCCTCTGGCGGTTCAATCGGGTTGCCCGGGCCGCGTGGGATCAGCTTGGAAACGAACGGCAGCGCGATCGGGTTGGCGATGGCTATCTGACGGTCGGTGTCGACGGACAGACCGCCCCATTCGAACATGCCGAGGTTACCCGGGAACACCAGGGTGCCCTGCTCGGAAGGCGGGGTGAAGGTGCCTTCGTAACGCAGGCTGTGGAACATCACGCGGCACACCAGCTGGTCGTAGATGGTGGCGCCCCACATGTCCGCACCGGTCAGTTTTTTCTCGGGGCGGAAGGTCAGTTCAGAGAACGGCTGGGTTGGCGACAGGCGATCGCCTTTGGCCGGGCCCTGCGGCACCGGTTTCTCCGGCGCCGGTACCACCAGCTCGCCGTTGGTGCGGTTCAGCACGAAGATGTTGCCGGTTTTGGTCGGCACATAGATCACCGGCACCTTGTTGCCGCTCTTGTCGGTAATGTCCGCCAGGGTCGGCTGCGCCGGCACGTCCATATCCCACAGATCGTGGTGCACGGTTTGGTAGAACCACACCAGCTTGCCGGTCGAGGCGTTCAGCGCCAGCAGGCCGCTGGCGTAGCGCTCCATTTCCGGCGTGCGGTCGCCGCCCCAGATGTCCGGGGTGGTTACGCCCATCGGCAGGTAGACGATGTCCAGCTTGGCGTCATAGGCGGCAGGCGCCCAGGAGTTCGGGGAGTTCGGCGTGAAGTGATGCTCGTCCGCCGGGATGGCGTTAGGATCTTTCGCGCCCGGATCGAAGGCCCACAGCAGCTTGCCGCTGTTGACGTCGAAACCGCGGATCACGCCGGAAGGCTCACGGTTCGAGTAGTTGTCGGTGACGGCGCCGGCGACGACGATCACGCTGTCGGTGATGACCGGCGGCGAGGTCGGCTCATAGTGGCCCGGCGTTGCGTACGGCATGTTGCTCTGCAGGTTCAGTTCGCCGTTGTTGGCGAAGTCCGGGCAGCGTTTGCCGCTGTCCGCATCCAACGCAAACAGACGGCCGTCGTTCACCGGTAAAATGATGCGGCGTGCGCACAGCGCAGGCGAAGCCTCTGCCGTTGCACCCGCAGCCGCTGCGGTTTCATGATAGGACACGCCGCGGCAGGTGATGTGCTGGAAGGTCGGATTGGACTTCAGCTGCGGATCGAACAGCCATTTCTGTTTACCTGTCGCCGCGTCCAGGGCGAACAGCTTCTGGTGCGGGGTGCAGAGATACAGCGTGTCGCGGATTTTGATTGGGGTGACTTCATTGGTGATTTCACCCGGATCGTTGGCGGTTTTCAGGTCGCCGGTCTGGAAGCGCCAGGCTTCCTGCAACTGGCCGACGTTTTTGTCGTTAATCTGGCTCAGCGGAGAGTAACGCGTGCCTTCCTGGGTGCGGCCATAGGCCGGCCAGTCTGCGGCGGTGGCGTCTTTCGGCTGAACCTGCGCAGCGTTGAGGGTGCCGTTGATCTCTTGCGGATCGTTAAACACCGAATAAGCCAACGCGATAACCGTGATAACCAGCGCGGCGCTCAGCGCGCCATAGGCCAGTTTGCCGTTGGCAATCAGGCGCCGGTAAATAAACGGCAGCACCAGCCATAGGCCGAAGAAGAAGGTGACGTCCAAACGCGGCGTCAACGCCCAGAAGTCCGGGCCCACTTCCCACAGCGCCCAGGCGGTGGTGCCGAGCAGGAAGATGGCGTACAGCAGCAGCGCGGTGGCGCGGCGGCGGAACAGCAGCCAGGAAGTGGCCAGCAGCACCAGGCCGGCGATGATGTAATACAGCGAACCGCCCAACTTGGCCAGCCAAATGCCGCCCCCGAGCAGATAGAGCCCGCTCAGGGCGGCAAATAGCGCCGTCAGAATGAGCAGCGGCGATAATGACGCTTTATTTTGCATAGCAATACCCTTACCAAAAATGAAAAGTCCCCGATTTAGAGATTAAGCTAAATCCAGAAAAACACGCGTTTTCTCCCAAAATATCTATGTTGCTGTAGAACATAGCCCGCGCATTAACCTTATGGTGCTTTGCCTTGTTTCAAAGCCGTAAAAAGGGAATGGACGACGCCACCCCAGCCGGCTTTCGGCGCCGGCCCGCAACAAGTGGCCGCCGGCGTTATAGACACCGGCCGAGAGTATCCTGATGCTTTCGGCAGGTGTCAATTCCCCCAATATTTTCACACCAAAACAATCACTCCGCTGACATATGCGGGGTCGGCCGCCGCGCCATGGGGGCAGGCTGCCAAAGGGGCGATGCTTGCGCGGCATTATTAATGCCCGCGCCGGGTCAGGAATAGCCATCTGTTGCTCCATGTACATGACGCTAAACGGGAAGGGGAAATGCATCCTGCTGCAAGTATAGGTTGTTCTGATGTCAAACGCCTGAGGATGAAAAACATGCTGGCCGCAGCGCTACGCTGGAAAATGGATCCATGGCTGGCGTTAATTCATGCGTTGTTTGCTAGGATATTTCTAATAAAAATGGTCCGGCAGTGTTTCGTCTATTTTCATAAGAATTAGATATGGGTTATTTTTATTTTTTTGTAATTTTAATATGTTGTTATTGGTGACTATTGTTCTTGTCATTAACATTCCCATACGTTATGCGTTAATTTGGTTAGTTTGTTGATTTTGTTGGTATTTTTTATTTTTATTTTAAGTTTTATTTTTAATCTAAATAAAATAATATTCGCTCTCATATTTTTCTTTACGACTAACGTTAACCAGAAACGCCGCTTCTAACGCAGCGGCGTTGCCGCATTGCGTCAGTATCGTCCTGATATATATCCAATGACTATATTTAAAAGGAATTAATTAATGGAAATGATTACTGTCTCGCCCTATACCCAGACGTTCTGGAATGAGTATGTTCTTAATCCGCAATCATGCGAGTACAACCTGGTGCTCGACCAAACCATTGAAGGAGATTTGGATATCGACAGGCTGCGCGCTGCGGTAGAGCGGGTGAGCAGGGACTATATTCTTTTCCACCACGTACTGGACGATACGCACCCTCAACTGCGGTGGGTGAAAACCGCCAAGCCCATCACTCTGGAAATGCTGGATGCCGAATGTGACGTCGGCAGGCTGGCGAACACGCCTTTCGACCTGCGTGCGGGGCCGCTGTGTCGGTTTTACCTGATTGAACGAGCGCCCCGGCGCTACCAGCTGATGATTATCGTTCACCACGTGCTGATTGATGGCCTCGCCGGCCAGGAGTTTTATGGCGCCGTCGCCGCGTATTACAACGACCCGGCGGCGATCGCGGCGCCAGGCGACATCGGCAGCCTGAACGCACTGTATCAGCGGTATGAGCAGGACATCGCTACCCTAAAGGAGACCTGCGGCTCGCCGGCATTTTGGCGCGAACTGCTGGCGGACTGCCCGCCGCGGGTGGAGTTGCCCTATCTGGCCAACCGGCGCGCCGCAGCGGGCAGCGCCGGGGAAGTGCGTTTCACGCTGCCGTTTGACCAATGGCAAAGCCTGAAGGGCGGGGTTAAATTCGCCAACCCATTCCTGATATTCAAAACGCTGTGGGCGCTATTGATCGCCCGTCAGTCGCCGCAGGAAAAGGTGTATATCGGCTATCCCATCGCCGCCGAAGGCGGAGAGGCTCTGTACAGCGGCGCCCAGGTCAATAGCGCCGTTTTCCCGCTGGCGTTGACGCCGGGCGCGACCTTCCGCGAGCTGTATCAGGCAACGCTGGGCTACAGCAAGGCGCTCCGGGCCTCGGGCCGGCTGCGCCACACCCGGCTGCCGGTGTATGACATGCTGCGCCAAAGCCAGATCCGTCAGCTGAACGTCAACTTTACCCAGGCCTACCTGAAAGACGCGCCGCTGGCGCTGGAGGGGTGTCAGGTCACCGTCAACCACCGTTTCAACGTGGACCTGGCCGGCTCAGAGCTGCTGCTGGAATACCAGCCCTCCGAACAGGGCTTCGAGTTCAGGCTGCGTTACCGGGCAGACCTGTTCGATGAGACGCAGATGGCGGAGATGGCGGAGCAGTATGGCTATTTGCTGCGCCGCGTCCTGAGCGAGCCGGACCTGCCGATCGCCGCGCTGCCGCAGTTGACGCCGCAGCAGGCCAGGCGCATGCGTGACCAATGGGCCAGCGGCCAGGATGTGCCGCCCGCGCCGGCGGCCACCTTGCTCGACGGCGTTGAAAGATACGCCGGTCGCCACCCCGAGCGCATCGCGCTGGTCGACGCGGCAGGGGAGATAGCCTACGGGCAGCTGGCGCAGCGCAGCAGCCTGCTGGCGCTGCGGCTGCGGGCGGAATATCTGCGGCTTTGCGGTGAAGAGATGCCGGCGGATACGGTTATCCCGCTGTACATGCAGCGCGGCGCCGCGGCGGTGGTGGCGATGCTGGCGATCATGAAGGCGGGCGGCGCCTATGTGCCGTTGGATCCGGATACGCCCGACCAGCGTTTGGCCTATATTCTGCAAGACGTCAACAGCCCGATCGTCGTTACCGACGGCGCCGGGCTGGACGCCGCACGGCGGCTGGCGCCGCACAGCCTCTGCCTGTTGGCCGACGCCGCGCCGGAGCCGGGGGATACGGCGCCGCTGCCGACGATCGACGCGCGGCAGCTGGCGTATGTGATTTATACCTCCGGCACCACCGGGCGGCCAAAGGGCACGCTGTGTGAGCATCGCGGTGCGGTCAACATGGTGCGCGGCCACGCTCAGCGTCTGCTGCGGCAGGAAAGCGGCGTGCTCAACTGCCTGCAGTTCGCCTCGCTGGCCTTCGATGCGCACGTGTTCGAAGTGTTTATCGCCCTCGGCAACGGGCACCGTCTGTTTATCGCCGGCGACCCACAGCGACGCGATCCGGCGCTGTTGGCCGATCAAATGGCGGCGTGGCGGATCCATTTCTGTTTCCTGCCGCCCGCGCTGCTCGCCACCCTGCCAACGCTGCCGGACTCGGTGCGGCATCTGGGCCTGGGGGGCGAGGCGACGTCGCAGGACGTGCTCGACCATTATCTGGCGCAGGGGCTGCAGGTGGTCAATATGTACGGGCCGACCGAGGCCGCGGTCAGCGTCTGCCTTAATATTTACCGCCGCAACGGCGCGCGCAATATCGGCCATGCTATCGCCAACATGCACTGCTACGTGGCGGATGCGGACTGCAACCTGCTGCCGTTGGGCGCAGAGGGGGAGCTGTGCCTTTCCGGCGTCGGGCTGGCGCGGGGATACCTGAATATGCCTGAGCTGACGGCCTCCGCCTTTGTCGACAACCCCTTTAGCCAGGAAGCGGACTACCGCCGCCTGTATCGCACCGGCGATCGGGTGCGCCGCCTGGCCGACGGCAGCCTCGAGTATCTCGGCCGTCAGGATCAGCAGGTCAAGATCCACGGTTATCGCATCGAACTGGGCGAAATTGAAATGCAGATGCGCGCCATGGCCGAAGTGGCCGAGGCGGTGGTCGCCGTGCGCCGGCAACCGACGGCGCAGCTGCAGGCCTGGTACGTGTTGCAGCCCGGCTGCAGCCTGTCCGCCGCCGAGATCTGCCGGCGGCTCGCCGCGCAGCTGCCGCACTATATGCTGCCGACGGCGCTGCTGGCCGTGCCGGCGATCCCGCTGACGGTGAGCAGAAAAGTGGATTTCCGGGCCCTGCCGGAGCCGGAGGCGGTCGAACGGCAGGCGGCGTTCCGCCAGCCGGGCAGCCCGCTCGAAAGCCGGCTGCTGGCGCTGTTCAACCAGCTGCTGGACTGCCGGGCCGGGGTGGACGATCACTTCTTCCGCCTGGGCGGCAACTCGATTTTGGCCATCAGGCTGTGTCACGAAGTCAACAGGCAACTCGGCATGAAGATGTCGGCGCAGACCCTCAACCAGTACCCGACGGTGGCGATGCTGAGCGAGCACCTCGGCGCGCCGCAGCCCGACGCGCCGGATGAGGTTGGCGTTACCGCCACCGGGCGGCGCGAGGGGCCGCTGTCGTCCCAGCAATCGCGCCTGTGGTTTATGCAACAGCTGGCGCCTGCCTCCGTACACTATCTTTCCCCGGTGTTGCTGCAGTTGGCCGCCGGGGTCGATGGCGATCGTTACCGTCAAAGCCTGCAGGCGGTGGCGGCGCGCCATCAGGTGTTGCGCAGCCTGATCCGTCAGGATGAGCAGGGGGTGGCCAGGCAGACGACGGTCGACGCGCCGCTGGCGGTGCCGCTGCATGTCCTGAGCGCCGGGGAGTTCTCCGCGGCCTTGACGCAGGCGCTGCAGCAGCCGATGGATCTGACCCGCGAACCGCCGCTGCGTGCGGCGCTTTATCGCTATACCGATGAAGCGGGGCGGGAGAGCACCGCCAGCCTGCTGGTGTTCCACCATATCGCCTTTGACGGTTGGTCGCTGGAGGTGTTGCTGCAGGAGCTGGATGCCGAATATCGCCGCGTTGGCCAGCCGCCGGCGGCGTTGCAATACCTCGACTATGCGCTTTGGCAGCAGACGCCCGAGCAGCTGGGCGCGCAGGCGCAGGCGCTGGCGTTTTGGCGCCGCGAACTGGAAGGATGCCAACCGCTCTGTCTGCCGCTGGACGCCGCGCGCTCCGGCGTATTCGACCTGCGCGGCGATAACTGCGAAGCCCGGCTGCCGGCGGAGCTGGTGAGCGCGCTCGAGGCGCTGGCGCGCCGGGAGGGCGTCACGCTGCATGCGGTGCTGCTGGCGGGGTTCAGCCTGCTGTTGTCCCGCTATGCGGGGCAGGATGACGTGCTGGTGGGCACTCCCCTGGCCAACCGCAGCCGGCCGGAGTTGGCGAACCTGATCGGGTTCTTCGTCAACACGCTGCCGCTGCGCCAGCAGATCGATCATCGCCACAGCGTCACCGCGTTTATTCGCCAGGTGGCGGAGACCACGCTCAGGGCGCAACAACACCAGGCGCTGTCGCTGGAGGTGCTGGTCGACAGCCTGCAGCTGCCGCGCGATTTCTCGCGCCATCCGCTATTTCAGGTGATGTTCGCCCTGGAGAACGACGGCGCGGCGGCGAACCGGCCGGACTGGTTGTCCGTGGTCGATCTGAGCGGCCGCGAGGAAACCGCCAAGTTCGATCTCACCCTGACGCTGACGCCGGATGACGGGCAGATGCGCGCCCGTTTCAACTTTGCCGTCGCGCTGTTCAGCAAGGCCTCGGTGGCGCGCCTGGCGGAATACTACCTCGCCATCCTGCAGCAGATGGCCCGGCACGGCGACTGGCCGCTGGAACAGCTCAGCCTGCAGCCGCATCCCCCGGCAGCAGGCGATGCGCGGGCGCTGCAGTACCCCTTTGAGCGCCCCCTGCAGCAGGACTTTATTCGCCATGCCCGGCGCAACCCGCAGGCGGTGGCGATCGTCGACGCGCTGGGCGAAATGACCTACGGCGAGCTGTATATTGCGGCCCTGACGCTGGCTACCCAGCTGCGTCTGCAGGGGCAGGTGGTCGGCGAGGCGATCGCGATTGTCGCGGACAAAGGGCGCAAACAGCCCGTCGCCATGCTGGCGGCGCTGATGTGCGGCAAGGCATTTTTGCCGATGGATGCGAGCTGGCCGCCGCAGCGGCGGCTGCGGGTGATGGCGCAGGCCGGCGTCAATACGCTGCTGAGCGACGAGGACTGGACGGCGGAAGGGATCAACCGGATTGAACTGGGCGCGGACGGCCTGGCGCACGCGCTGCCGGCGCCTGCACGGCTGTTGCCGGCGATCGACGCCGCAGCGGGTGATTTGGCCTATATCATTTTCACTTCCGGCTCGACGGGAACGCCAAAAGGGGTGGCGATCGAACACCGCAGCGTGGTGAACATGATAGAGGGCGTGCAGCGCTATTTCGCCTTTGACGAGCGGGATCGCAGCCTGGCGCTCAGCGCGCTGAGCTTTGACCTGGCGATTTACGATATTTTCGGCCCGCTGAGCGCAGGCGGCGCGGTGGTGATGCCGGCTGAACGGGACAGGGCCAATCCGCAGGCCTGGTACCAGCTGATGATCGCCCACCGGGTGACGCAGTGGCTGAGCGCGCCGGCGTTGATGGAGCTGCTGCTGGATTATGTCAAGGGCGCCGGGTTGACGTCTGGCCCTGAGCCGGCGCTGCGGGCGGTGATGGTGGGCGGCGACTGGATCGCCACCTCGCTGCCGGCGCGCTGCCGCGAGTGGGCGCCGCACAGCCGTTTTTGCAGCGCCGGCGGCGCGACCGAGGCGGCGGTGTTTTCGATGCTGCATGAGGTGCCGCCGGGGCAGCGGATCCTGTCCGCCAGCATTCCCTACGGCAGGCCGCTGCCGCACCAGCGCTGCCATATTCTGGATGCCTGGCTGCGCCCGGCGCCGGCGGGCGTCAGGGGGGAAATCTATCTGGCGGGTGAAGGCCTGGCGCGCGGTTATTACGGCGATCCGCAGCGCACCGCCGACAGTTTCTTCTGGCATGAAGGGCTGCAGGAGCGCGTTTATCGCACCGGCGACGCCGGCCGCCTGCTGGAAGACGGTAACGTGGAGTTTATGGGGCGCATCGACAGCCAGGTCAAACTCAACGGCTACCGCATTGAGCTGGGCGAAATCGAAAATATCGCGCTGACCTGCCCGGGCGTTACCGCCTGCTGCGTGGTGCCGATCGCGCATCCGCAACCCTACCTGGCCGCCTACTTCGTCGCCGGGGACGGGGTGGACGCCGAAGCGCTGGCGCGGCATCTGAGCGGCCAACTGCCGCAGTACATGATGCCGCGCGCCTTGGTGCCGCTGGCGCAGCTGCCGCTCACCGAGAACGGCAAGATTGCCCGCCAGGCGTTGCCGCAGCCAGAGGGCGAGCGGCGCGCGTTCGCCGCCGCGCAAGACGCCTGGGAACAGGGCTGCGTCGACATCTGGCGCACGCTGCTGAAGCTGCCGGAGATCGGCGTCGAGGACAATTTTTTCGCGCTGGGCGGCAACTCCATTTTGGCTATCCAGGCCTGCTATCAGATCGGCCACCGGCTGCAACGGGAGGTGACGCTGGGCGAACTGGGCCAGTTCCCGACCATTCGTTCGCTGTGTCAGGCGCTGCGCCTGCGCGGCGAAGACGAGGCGCCGCTGTCGATACCGGCTTTGCAACGGCAAAGCTACCCGCTTTCATCCTCGCAGATGCAGCTGTGGTTTATCGAAAACCTGAACGGCGGCAGCGCGCTCTATCATGTGCCGATGCTGTTCCGCTTCTCGGAGGCCGCGAACCTGGCGCACTATGCGCGCAGTTTGCAGGCCGTGGTGGCCCGGCATCAGGCGCTGCACAGCCGGGTGTGTCAGAGCGAGGCCCGCATCGCCGTTTCCCGCCCCCATCCGGCGGCGTTAGTGGTGCAACGGCTGCAGACCGATGCCGAAAGCTGGCGGCAAGGGTTGCAGCGGGACATCGATCGCCCGTTCGATCTGGCGGCGGAGCTGCCGATCAGGGCGGTCATTTATGACGTTGAGCAGCCCGACGGCGCGACGCTGCATTACGGCCTGATCCTGGTGCACCATCTGGCGTTTGACGGCTGGTCGCAGCGGCTGTTGCTGCAGGAGCTGGACGGTCTGTATCAGGCGCAGCGGCAGGGGCTGCCGCCTGCACTGCCGGCCCCGGCGCTGCAGTACGGCGATTACGCCGTCTGGCAGCAGGATTATCTGGGCACGGCGCAGGCCGACGCGGCGAAAGACTACTGGCGGCAGCGCCTGGCGGGCTGGCAGACGCTGGAAATGCCGCTCGACCTGGTGCGCCCGGCGCAGTTCGATCACCGCGGCGCCAATCATGCCGTCGCGCTGCCTGCGGCGCTGGTGGCGCAGGCGGCGAGTTTCGCCCAGCGCGAAGGCGTGACGCCTTTTGCGCTGTATCTGGCGGCGTTCAACCTGCTGCTCGGCTATTTCAGCGGCCAGCAGGACATCCTGGTCGGCACCCCGGTCGCCAACCGGCCGACGGCGGAGGCGCGTTCTGCGATCGGTTTCTTCGTCAACACCTTGCCGTTGCGTTCACAGATCGACGACGAACAGCCGTTGGCCGACTACGTTCGCGACGTTTTTAACGCAGTGCTGCAGGCGCAGCGTCACCAGGGGCTGCCGCTGGAGTTGATCATCGATCTGCTGCAGGTGCCGCGCGATCTGTCCCGGCATCCGCTGTTCCAGACGATGTTCGTGCTGGAAGACGGCGGGGCGCAGCCCGCGCTGCCGGATTGGCTGACGCCGCAAAGCCTGGTGGAGCATTACCAGGCGGCGAAGTTTGACCTGACGCTGAGCATTCATCTGGAGCAGGGTGAGGGGCAGGCGGTGTTCAACTACGCCACCGCTTTGTTCAGCCCGGCCACGCTGGAGCGTCTGGCGGGCTACTATCAGGCCATTTTGCAACAGATCGTCGCGCAGGGCAGCCGGCGCGTCGGCCAACTGGCGCTGGTGCCGGCGGCCGAGGTGGCGCGCCAACGAGCCTTCCGCGAATCCTGTCCGCCGGTCTACGACTTCGAGCGCGCCATTCACCACGACTTTATTCGCCAGGCCGCTCAGCACCCGCAGCGGGTGGCGATAGTCGACGCCCTCGGTGAGTTGACCTACGGCGAACTCTATCGTCTGGCGTTAACGCTCTCGCTGCAGCTGCGCCAGCATGCGGACATGTCGGCCGAAACCCTGGCGGTGATGGTGGATAAGGGGCGGGCGCAGATCGTGGCGGTGCTGGCGATACTGATGGCCGGCAAGGCCTATTTGCCGCTGGACGGCGCCTGGCCGGAACAGCGGCGGCTGGATATCCTCGGGCAGTCGCAAACCCGGGTGATCCTCAGCAGCAGGCGCTGGCGGACCAACGGCGAGGCCCGGCTGCTGGTGATTGACCCGCAGGGCGTGGTGGCGGAGCTGCCGCCGGCGGCGCAGGGCGAACCGGTGCTGCCGGCGCCTTCCGCGCTGGCCTATGTGATCTTCACCTCCGGCTCCACCGGCACGCCGAAAGGGGTGGCGATAGAGCATCGCGGCGCGGTGAACAGCATCGTCGATACCCTGCAGCAGTTGGCGATCGGCGCAGAGGACCGCGGGCTGGCGCTCAGCGCTCTGAGCTTCGACATTTCGGTATTCGATATTTTCGGCCTGCTGTCGGTCGGCGGGGCGCTGGTGATGCCGTCTGAAGCCGAACGCTACCAGCCGCAGGCCTGGCATCGCCTGCTGATGACGCAGGGGGTAACCTTCTGGAACTCTGCGCCTTCGGTGATGACCCTGTTGGTTGAACACCTGGAGTCTGACGGCGAAACGGCACATTGGCCGGCGCTGCGCAACGCGGTGTTGGTGGGCGAGGTTATCGCGCGGCCGCTGCCGGCGCGCATTCGGCAGCGGCGGCCGGGCTGCCGGGTGGTCAGCGCCGGCGGCGCCACGGAAAGCTCAATCTGGTCGATTCTGTACGATATTCCCGATGCGCCGATAACCGCCCCCAGCGTGCCCTACGGCCAGGCGATGGCGCACCAGCGTTTTTACGTGCTGGACCGCCAGCTGCGGCTGCTGCCGCCTTGTCTGCCGGGCGAGCAGTATATCGGCGGCGCCGGCGTCGCCCGCGGTTATTACCGCAATCAGCCGCTGACCGACGAGAGGTTCATTTATCACCCCGAACTGGGGGAGCGGCTGTACCGCACCGGCGACGCCGGTCGCTATCTGCCGGACGGCAACCTGGAGTTTCTCGGGCGTATGGATTTCCAGGTCAAAATCAACGGCTACCGCGTGGAGCTGGCGGAGGTGGAGCAGTGCGCGCTGGCCTTCGGCCCGATCAAATCCTGCTGCGCCATCGTGCGGCAGGGGGCGTCACAGGAGCTGCTGGCGCTGTATTACGTCTGCGACGAGCCGCTGGCGGAGCCTGAACTGCTGGCGTTTATGAGCCGGCAGCTGCCGCTGTATATGATACCGACGGCGCTGATGCGGCTGGAAGCGCTGCCCTACGGCACCAGCGGCAAGCTGGATCGCAAGGCGCTGCCGGCGCCGGAAATGCGCGAAACGCAGGACTATGTCGCGCCGGAAAGCGCGCTGGAACGGCAGCTGTGCGCGCTGTGGCAGGAGGCTTTGCAGCTGGAGCGGGTCGGCATGACGGACGATTTCTTCTCGCTGGGCGGCACCTCGATCAAGGCGATATCGCTGTGCCTCGCCATGTCGGCGCTGCTGGGCGCGCCGCTGCCGGTGGTGAAGCTGTTCCGATGCCGCAGCCTGCGCAATCTGCTGTCCGCCGGCGAACAGCCGTTGGTGGCGCCGCTGAATAAGGCCACAGACGCGGCGCCGGCCTTGTGGATGATCCACCCGGCGCTGGTCGGGGCGGAGGCGTTCCATCCTTTTGCCCAACGGCTGCAGGGGAAGCTGAACTGCTACGGTGTCGATAACTACAACCTGTACCACCGCCCGACGATCGATTCGCTCGGCGAGCTCGCCGAACGCTACCTCAGCGAAATGATCGCCAACGGATTGCTGAACGGCGCGCAGCCGGTGCGTATCCTCGGCTGGTCGCTGGGGGGGCTCATTGCGCTGGAGATCGCCGCCAGGCTGGAGGCGCGCGGCGTGCGGGATGTTCATCTGTATTTGCTGGACAGCTTCTATCAGCAGCGGGTGGCGGAACTGCCGGTGGCGGAACTGCTGCCGCTGCTGGGCATTGAGGGGGAAGCGGCCAGGCGCGCGGCCGCCGTCGCCGAGGTGGAAGGGCGCTTGGCCGCCGGCACGCTGAGCCGCGGTCTGCAAAGTACCCGGGTCACGCTGTTCAAAGCCATGCAGCTCAACCCGCAGCTGCCGCAGCAGGCGATGATGCCGCTGCTGGCGCTGGCGGATAACGGATTGAGCGCCGTCTGCCACAGTGTGCAGGTGATCCCGTTGGCCTGCCATCACCACAATATTTTGCAGTGCGGGGAGGAGATCGGGGCGATGCTCGGCGTGGGGCAATAACGCCGAACCGGCGGTGGCGCAGGCTGCCGCCGGATTGATGAATCAGGCTCATAAGCTTAACCCCATTTGGCCCATAGTCACGGCGGCGGCCGCCTTCTAGAGTAACCACTGGCCGGCGGCCGCCGGCAACGGCTTGAGGGCCGAAGAGACTGAACCTGGAGAAATGACATGCAAAAACGCAAATTGGGCAACGGCGGGCTGGAAGTCTCGGCGCTGGGCCTCGGCTGTATGGGCCTGAGCTTTGGTTACGGCCCGGCGACGGATCGGCGGCAGGCGATCGAACTGATCCGCTCGGCGGTCGACGACGGCGTGACCTTTTTCGACACGGCGGAGATTTACGGGCCGTTTATCAATGAAGAGCTGCTCGGCGAGGCGTTGGCGCCGGTGCGCGATCGGGTGGTGATCGCCACCAAGTTCGGTTTTGAGCTGCCGCAGCCGGATGGCAAGCAGGTGCTGAACAGCCGCCCCGAACATATCCGCCAGGCGGTGGAGGGCTCGTTGCGGCGCCTGCGGGTGGAAAGTATCGATCTGTTGTATCAGCACCGGGTCGATCCTGCCGTGCCGATTGAAGAGGTGGCCGGTACGGTGAAGCAGCTGATTCAGGAAGGCAAGGTGAAACATTTCGGCCTGTCGGAGGCCGGGGCGCAGACCCTGCGCCGCGCTCATGCGGTGCAGCCGGTAACGGCGCTGCAAAGCGAATATTCGCTATGGTGGCGTGAGCCGGAGCGGGAGATTTTGCCGACGTTGGCGGAGCTGGGCATCGGTTTCGTGCCTTTCAGCCCGCTGGGTAAAGGCTTCCTGACCGGCGCCATCAACGAAAACACCGCCTTCGACAGCTCGGATTTCCGCAACCAGGTGCCGCGTTTCAGCGCCGAAGCGCGCAGGGCCAATCAGGCGCTGGTGGCGGTGTTGGGGCAGATAGCGGAGCAAAAGGGCGTTACGCCGGCGCAGATCTCCCTGGCCTGGCTGCTGGCGCAGCAGCCGTGGATCGTGCCGATCCCGGGCACCACCAAGCGCCATCGGCTGGAGGAGAACCTCGGCGCGGCGGAGATCGCCCTGACGGCGGGGGAACTGGCCGATATCGGGGTGGCGTTGGCCGCCATCGAGGTGCAGGGCGATCGTTACCCGGCGCATCTGCAGCAGAACGTCGGGCGTTAAGCCCGGTAGCGCAATGCATTGACCAGCAGAGCGAAGGCGGTGGTGTGCTGCCTGCGGCTGGGGTAGTAGAGGTAGTAGCCGGGGAACGCGGGGCACCATTCCTCAAGCACCTTGCGCAGGCGGCCGCTCGCCAGCTCTTGCGTGACGGTGTCTTCCGGTACAAAGGCGATGCCGAGGCCAAACAGCGCGGCGTCGATCCTTTGGCGCAGGCTGTTGAAGGTCAGCTGGCCGTCGACCCGCACCTTGATTTCGCGGCCGTCGCGTTCAAACTCCCAGGCATAAAGGCCGCCCATGGTGGGCAACCGCATATTGATGCAGCGATGATTCTGCAGATCCTGCGGGCCGTTGGGCACGCCGAATTGCGCAAAGTAAGCCGGTGACGCGATGGGCACCATGCGCATTTGCGGCCCGATGCGCACGGCCACCATATCTTTTGCCACCTGTTCGCCCAGACGAATGCCGGCGTCAAAGCGCCCGGCGACGATATCTGTCAGGGTATTGTCGACGGTGATTTCCACGTTGATATCCGGATAGTCGGCGAGAAACGATCGCAGCACCGGCCACAGCACCGAATCAACGGCATGTTCCCCGGCGGTGAGGCGGATATTGCCGGCGGGCCGATCGCGCATTTCGCTCAGCGCGTCCAGCTCGTTCTCAATTTGCGCAAAGTGCGGGCCGATGCTGTTCACCAGCCGCTCTCCGGCCTCGGTGGGGGCGACGCTGCGGGTGGTGCGGGTCAATAACCGCAGCGCCAGCCTCTCCTCCAGCCCCCTGATGCCATGGCTGAGCGCGGACTGCGACACGCCGAGCTTGGCCGCCGCCTTGGTAAAGCTGCGTTCTCTGGCTACCATCAGGAAAGCAATCAAATCGCTAAAGTTCTCTTTTAACATCCCGGCTCCCGCTGGTTGGCGAAAATTCGTCTCGGCATTCTATACCCTTGTTCGAGAGGGTACAGCCGCAGATTTATGAGTTTTACTCATAGCTCCTTGCGTATTTTGCCATCTAGCGCCCATCGGCTGCCGGCGGTATCTTTTCGTCATCACGTCCGATTATCTTGTCACTGTCAGCGTCGGCAGCCTGTGCCGAAGCGGAGGAAAAAATGAAGATTCAACGCAGCGGTTCCTTGCCTTCCCAACGCGGCCCGGAAAACTACTTTACCGGCCAGGTGCGCATCGACGCCCCTTTCGCCGGCACTGAACCGGCCCGGGTAGGCGGCGCCACCGTCACCTTCGAACCCGGCGCCCGCACCGCCTGGCATACCCATCCGCTTGGCCAGACGCTGATCGTCACCCAGGGGCGCGGCTGGATCCAGGTGTGGGGCGAAGCGGTCCAGGAAATGAACCAGGGCGATATCGTCTGGATCCCGGAAGGGGTGAAGCACTGGCACGGCGCCACGCCCGACACCGCCATGACCCATATCGCCATCGCCGAGTCGCTGAACGGCAGCCCGGTGACCTGGATGGAAAAGGTCACCGATGCGCAGTACCAACGCTAGCCGCCATCAATCTCCTGCTGTTCGCAAAAGCGCAGCCGGTTGCCGAAGGGAGCGGTACAGCGCCGTTATCAGGCGCTCAGGCCGCCGAGGCAGAGATACTTGATCTCGAGATAGTCTTCGATGCCGTATTTTGACCCTTCGCGGCCCAGGCCGGAGTTTTTCATGCCGCCGAACGGCGCCACTTCGGTGGAGATCAGCCCCTCGTTGATGCCGACGATGCCGTATTCCAGCGCTTCGGCCACCCGCATCACCCGGCCGATATCGCGGCTGTAGAAGTAAGAAGCCAGGCCGAACGGCGTGTCGTTGGCCAGTTCGATGGCTTCGTCTTCATGGGTGAAGCGGATCAACGGGGCGACCGGGCCAAAGGTTTCTTCGCGGAAGATTTTGGCCTCGCGCGGCACGTCGGTCAGGATGGTCGGGGCATAGAAATTATGGCCCAGCGCGTGCGGTTCGCCGCCCAGCAGCACCGAGGCGCCGTGTTTGACGGCGTCGGCGATATGTTCGCTGACTTTCTCCACCGCTTCCTGATTGATCAGCGGGCCGAGGGTGACGCCGTCGTCCATGCCGTTGCCGACCTTCAGCTTTGCCACCGCAGCTTTCAGCCTGGCGGCGAAGGCGTCGTATATGCCGTCCTGCACCAGGAAACGGTTGGTGCAGACGCAGGTCTGGCCGGCATTGCGGTATTTTGACGCCACCGCGCCGGCGACCGCGGCATCCAGGTCGGCGTCGTCGAACACGATAAAGGGCGCGTTGCCGCCCAGTTCCATGCTGGTCTTTTTGATGGTCGGCGCGCACTGCGCCAGCAGCTGCGCACCCACCTCGGTGCTGCCGGTGAAAGACAGCTTGCGCACGTCGGGGTTGGCGGTCAGCTCACCGCCGATGGCCTTGCTGGGGCCGGTGATCACGTTGCACACCCCGGCGGGCAATCCGGCGCGCTCCGCCAGCACGGCAATGGCCAGCGCCGAAAACGGCGTCTGGCTGGCGGGGCGGATCACCCCGGTGCAGCCTGCCGCCCAGCCGGGGCCGGCTTTACGGGTGATCATCGCCGCCGGGAAGTTCCACGGGGTGATGGCGGCGAACACGCCGATCGGTTCCTTTTGCACGATGATGCGTCGCCCCGACTGGTTTTGCGGGATGGTATCGCCGTAGACCCGTTTGCCTTCCTCGGCGAACCATTCGATAAAGGACGCCGCATAGGCGATCTCGCCGCGGCTTTCGGCCAATGGTTTACCCTGTTCCGCCGTCATGATGCGCGCCAAATCATCCTGATTTTCCATCATCAGTTCAAATAGCTTGCGCAGCTTGCCGGCGCGCTCCTTGGCGGTCAATGCGCGCCAGGCGGGTTGGGCTTTTTTCGCGGCGGCGATCGCCAGCGCGGTTTCTTCTGCGCCGAAGGCGGGCACGCGGCCGACCGGTTCGCCGGTGGCGGGGTTGAGGATCTCGATCGCCTGACCGTCTTTAATCGGCAGCCATTGCCCGCCGATGTAGTTAGCTTCGCGGAACAGCGCGGGATCTTTGAGGGTGGTCGAAAAATGCATGCTCATCGGTTTCTCCTTGGCAGAATTCAATGGGGAATGGTCTGTCCCCTGCGACACCCTTTCACCCTAGCAAATTTTTTCGTCGCCGTTGGGTCAACGGCGGCAGAAATCAATTTGTGCCATGCGCACCTTCTGTACAAAAAACACCCATGGGCGGGACGATACTGAAAGCAGCAGGCATATGACCCTTTTCGACGTGACTAAAAGGAGTGTGCAAATGATGAAATCAGTGGATAGACATCTTGCGGCCTACGGCGGCGGTGAAATGGATTTCCTGGCGTCGAGCATCGCGCTGATGGAATGGCAGGGCAGGGAGATAGACGCCGGCAAGGTGGCCGGCAACATGTCGGAGCAGCAAAGCCGACTGTTCTTTGAACGGCTCACCTATTTCAGGCTGCTTTATCAGGCCGCCCCGGTGGCGGAACAGAATGCGTAACCCCAATGAGTAGCCCCGCCGAAGCGGGGCTTGCTGTTTATGGCTGCCATATGCCGGTCGCCAGCGTGGCCGGCGAATATTCCAGATTGCGCCCGCGCCACGGCAAGGCTGCGCCGAAGCGCCAGGCGCTGTGGATATCAAAGCGCCAGTAGCGTTCCGCGCCGGCCACTCCCCAGCCGCTATCCGGCTGCCACAGGATCTGAGTTTCTCCCTGCAGATGCAGCACGTCGCCGCGCTCAAAATCGATAAACAGCAGCGCCGCGCGCGGCTCGGCCAGCAGGTTGCCCAGGGTGTTCATGTAGCGGTTGCCGCGAAAGTCCGGCATCCATAGCCTGTCGCCTTCCAGGTGGATAAATCCCGGTTTGCCGCCGCGGTGCGAGATATCGACGCCGCCCTGCGCCAGCTCGCGGTGCGCGCAGCTGGCGACAAAACAGGTGTCCGCGCGGCGGATCAGCGCCTGCGCCGCCGCATCCAGCGCGGCAAGATGCTCAACCGGCTGTGGAGCGCCGCTCACCGGATACAGCTCGCGCCGCTGAATATATTGCGGGCAGTTACCGAAGCTTTGGTTAACCACGATCTCCACCCGGTTCTTGTCGGTGCGGCCGATAACGCCGTTGGCGCGGTTGCGCCGCCGGTTGCTGAAGTCCAGCCCCAGCGCGCCGACCGGTTTGCCGCTTTGCAGCATCGCCTGCGCCGGATCGTCGCTGCGGCGCGGCGCGCTGATGCGCAAGTGGCCGTCGTCCGGGGTGCGCAAAAACCCCGGCAGGCCGCTGAACAGCGTGGCCACCGGCCAGCTTTGCTCATCCAGGGTAGCGACGAACAAATAGGGCAACGCGGCGAAGAACGCGCGGTGCTGATCGGGCATGGTGCGATAAATGCCGCTCCCCACCTGCTCGAAACCGGCCAGGGCCTGAGCGCGCAATTCGTCGGGGTGAAATACCGGGCCGCTCATCGGCTTCAGCTCGCGGCCGGTTCTGGCAGCGCCGGCATGGCAAAGAAGCCCGGCAACCCGGCGATACGCGCAATCCAGCGTCGAATGGCCGGATAAGCCGCCAGCGAGATGCCGCCTTCCGCCGCAACCGCCACGTAGCTGTAGCAGGCCAGATCGGCGATGGTGGCCGCGTCGGTCGCCAGGAAGCGGCGCTCGCTCAGGTGCTGCTCCATCTGCGGCAGAAAGCGGGCGCTGACGGCCAATGCCGCCTGATAGTCTTCCGCTACGGAGAACTGGGCGATCAGCCGGCAGGAGGCGGGGCCATAACGCACCTCGCCGGCGGCTTTCGACAGCCACTCTTGCACCTGCGCCGCCGCCAACGGCTGCTCCGGCAGCCAGTGGCTATCCGGCGCATAGCGTTTCACCAGGTACACCAAAATGGCGTTGCTGTCCGCCAGCGTCAGTTCACCGTCTTGCAGCGCCGGGATCTGGCCGAACGGATTGATCCGGCGGAAGTTTGCGCTTTGGCGCACCTCGGCCGGGGTTTCGACCCATTCATAAGGCAGTTCGAGCATGCGCAGCAGCAGCGCCACGCGGTGGGCGTGGCCGGAAAGCGACGTGCCGTACAGTTTTATCTTGGACATAGTCTTGCTCCTTCTCGGGTTTCAAACAGCATACTCTTGCGTTTTGTGGCGTGGATCCGGCAATGTAGAAATTGATAATTTCATTTTCCGGAATAGTCTATGGACCGATTAGACGAACTGGCGATTTTTGTCGCGGTGATACAACACGGCAGCCTGGCCGCCGCCGGGCGCAAGCTGCGGCGCTCCGCGCCGGCGATCACCCGGGCAATCGCCGCGCTGGAGCAGCGTTTTGGCGCCAGGCTGGTGGAGCGCACCACCCGGCGATTGGCACCGACGGAGGCCGGGCTGCGGCTGGCGGAGCGCGCGCAGCTGCTGTTGCAGGACTATCGGACGGCGGTGCTGGACGCCGCCGATACCCAGCTCGGCGGCCTGCTGCGCATCACTTCGCCAGTGCAGTTTGGCCGCATGCACGTGGCGCCGGTGGTGATGGCGTTTTTGGATGACTACCCGCAGATGCAGATCGAAATGGTGCTCAACGATCGCAACCTCGATCTGATCGATGAAGGTCTGGACGTGGCGGTACGCATCGGCCATCAGCAAGACTCTTCGCGGGTGGCGCGCCGGCTGGGGCAGGTCAGCCGGGTCACGGTTGCCAGCCCGGCCTATCTGGCGCAGCGCGGGGAACCGCTGACGCCGGCGCAGCTGGTGGAACACGACACCATCGTCGGCACCCAGCGGCCTTCGCTGCGCGAATGGCGTTTCGGCCCGCAGGAAAACGGCGAGCGGGTGCGCCTGGCGCCACGGCTGCTGCTCAACGAGGTGGAAACTCAGCTGCTGGCCGCGCGCGCCGGCAAAGGCATCGCCCGTTTGCTGTCTTATCAGGTGGCGGACGATCTGGCCGCCGGCACGCTGGTGCGGCTGCTGCCGGCGTTTGAACCCTTGCCGATGCCGGTGCAGCTGGTGGCGCAGCATGTGCAGCGGATGCCGCTGAAGGTGCGCACCTTTTGGGATTATGCCTTCCAGCGTCTGAGCAGGTTGCCGCAAATTCAGGCCGGGCCACCGGTTTAAATAAGCGCAATAAGTTTCACAGGTTAAACTTTTTTAGCGGAATTCAAGATTTATATTGTCGGGCGCGCATTGCTGAGGCGCCCGTCTTGACAATATTTTTAGCGGTTGCTAATAGTTAACTCACTTCTTAAATAATAAATTAAGTTCAATATATGAAACCTGTCCCGGGCAGTTATGACAACGGTTCGACGGTAGATAATGAGGATGAGATCTTGGCCTCATTTCAATCCCGCAGCCGAGAGGTTTATAAAAATAATCGCCATGATAAAAACGTTCCCTATGGCGATTCTCCGCGAGAAGTTTTTGACTGGTTTTATTCCAGCGAACATACGTTGGGGACGTTAATTTTTATTCACGGCGGTTATTGGCAATTTTGCAGTAAAGAGGATTTTGCCTTTATTGCGCCGGCGCCGCTGGCGCGCGGTTTTGACGTGGTGCTGGTGGAGTATTCGCAGGCCCCCGCGGCTTCTCTGGACGATATTTGCCGCCAGGTGGGGGCGGCGCTGAACGCCATTCAACGGCGTCTGCCGCCCCGGCGGCATCAGCCGGTTTATCTGTGCGGCCATTCGGCCGGCGGTCATTTGGCCGCCTACTGGCAAGGGCATGCGGCGGTCGATGCGGTTTTGCCCATCAGCGGCATTTTCGAGCTGGAACCTTTGTTGACCACCTACGTTAACCGAGCGCTGCAGCTGACGGCGCAGCAAATTTCGCAACTCAGCCCGGCGCGCGCAATTACGCCGCACATCAAACCGATGACGCTGTTCTACGGTGCGGCGGAGCTGCCGGAACTGATTGGCCAATCGCGGCACTATCACGCCGCGCTGCGGGAACAGGGGCTGCAGGCCGGGCTGAACGCGGTGGCCGGCGCCAACCATTACACGATTCTGGACGCGCTGTTCGCTGCCGACGGCGCGCTGGTCCGCCAACTTGGCAACCATGAGGAACTTCAGCATGCGCAAGGTCATTGATACCGGGCTGCCCGAAATCGGCCAGCCTTTTTCCTGGGCCACCCAGGGCGCAGGCATGCTGTTTACCGCCCATGGCCCGGTCAGGGCGGACGGCAGCATAGAGACCGGCGCGCCGGAAAAACAAATAACCCTGACGTTCGATAATCTGGCTCAGACGCTAAAGGCGGCAAATAGCCATTCCGATAACGTGCTGCAGGTTATTGTTTATTTGACCGACGTTAACGACGTTAAATTGCTCGATGACATTTATCTTAAATATTTCAACTATCCGTATCCTAACCGCTCCACCGTTATTGTCGAAAAGCTGGTGGTGCCCGGCATGAAAATAGAGATTACCGTCAGCGCTATCGCCTGATTGTTTTTGCAGGTGTTGTTTCAGTTAATTCCATAGCGAATTAAGGTTTCCCTGTGCTTGAAATGATGAATTCCGCCACCGCCGCCATTTCGGACGTTAACCGCATTGCGTGAATAAGGTAGGGCTTAGTGATGAAACCGATAAAAGATTTTGAGCATATCGCCCGGCGCCAGGGCGGGCTGAATAAACACCTCACCGCCGGGCAAATGTCGATGCTGGCGATCGGCGGCGCCATCGGCACCGGGCTGTTTCTCGGCAGCGCTTACGCCATTCAGATGGCGGGGCCCAGCGTACTGTTGAGTTACCTGATCGGCGGCGCGATCGCGCTGCTGCTGATGGGGTGCCTGGCGGAAATGACCTCGGAACACCCGACGCCCGGTTCGTTCGGCGATTACGCCGAGTTTTATCTCGGGCCGCTGTGCGGTTTTTTGGTGCGCTACTCCTACTGGTCCTGCGTGGTGCTGGCGGTGGGCACCGAAGTGACGGCCATCGGCATGTACATGCAGTTCTGGTTCCCGGCCACGCCGATCTGGCCCTGGGTGTTGCTGTTCTCGGCGGCGGTGATCGCCATCAACCTGATCGGCGTGAAATCCTTCGGCCAGGTGGAATACGCGCTGTCCACCGTCAAGGTAGTGGCGATCGTGGCGTTTATCATTATCGGCATCGGCATTCTGTCGTTCTCCGCCAACCCGGCCTTCGGCCTGCGCAATCTGACTGAGGGCGGTTTTCTGCCGTTCGGCGTCAAAGGCATGTGGTTCGCGGTGATCGTTTCGATCTTCAGCTACCTGAGCATCGAAATGATCGCGGTGGCGGCGGGCGAAGCCAAAAATCCGGTTATCGCGGTTCGGGCGGCATTCAAGGGCACCATTGTGCGCCTGTTTATTTTCTACATGCTGTCGATTGGCCTGATGCTGGCGATCGTGCCCTGGCGCCAGTCCGGCACCGGCGAGAGCCCGTTTCTGATGGCGATGAACGTGATCCATCTGCCCGCCGCCGCCGGCATCTTCAACTTTATCGTGCTGGTGGCGGCGCTGTCGGCGATGAACAGCCAGCTGTACATCACCACCCGCATGATGTTTTCGCTGTCGCGCGCCGGGCAGGCGCCGGCGGCGCTGGGGCGGGTCAGCCGGCGCGGCATTCCGGTCAATGCGCTGGCGATGTCTTGCATCGGCATCCTGGTGTCGATCGTACTGAGCCTGGTGGCGCCTAAAACCTCATTCGCCGCCATGATGTCGATTTCGGTATACGGTGCCTGCTTCACCTGGTTGATGATCTTCGTCACCCACCTGTTTTTCCGCCGCCACCATCGTCAGACGCACCTGAAGTTTCGCATGTGGGGCTTCCCGTACACCACGCTGGCCGGCGCGTTGCTGATGGCGGCGCTGATGATCTCGACCGCCTTCACCGAGTTTTTCCGCATGACGCTGTGGTTCGGCATTCCGTTCACCCTGCTGCTGGCGGCGGCTTATCATTTCCATAGCCGCCGCGCGCCTGCGCCGCTGCCACTCAAGGTGCCGGAGGCGGAGTAATCGATAGGCTGATACGGTTATTGCGTGCTCAAAATGGTGGGGTAATGTACTGTTAGCCTGAAAATACGGTTTTTTAACATGAGGTTTGCGATTTTAGCGTATAGGGATATAAGGATGGCGCATGCAAAAGGAAGAAGGATCGCTCAGACAGCTAACGTTGAAAGAGATTGCTTTAGCAAAAACGGTTTTTGGTGGGGAGATAGCTTATCCGCGTGTGTGGATACATTGCGCTAGCTATCTTCCTTTTGGCTTACAAAGGCGCGGAACGGCTATGACGCCTAATGGAGAATTGTTCTTCAGAAAAGAGCTGTATTCCCCGGATTTTGGCGCTGAATCAACCGTTGATATAAGGCATCTATTTATTCATGAAATGATGCACGTATGGCAGCATCAGAAAGGTATGTGGGTAAGAGCTCGAGGAATGTTCAGTTGGGCAGCTGATTATACCTATCGATTGGATGACAGAGCGTTATTGGACTATGGGCTTGAGCAGCAGGCTCAGATTATTGCTGATTACTATGTTTTGCAGGCTTATGGGTACCGTGAATGGAATATCCAGCGGCGTAAGGCTTGGCCGGTGGTCACTTATCAAGGTGTTTCAGATCAAAATACGTTAGCGACAAGGTATCGCAAAACGCTGTTCCGCTTTCTGCAAGGAGTGAAATGATAATGGAAAAGGGGAAATACCTGGCGACGCTTTGTTCCGTTCTGATGTTGTCAGCCTGTGAGTCAAGGATCCTCGATATTCAGGCCGCAAAGGTGAGTGTGGTCGATGATAAGGTATGCTTGCAGGTGCCCGCGAAAAGTCATGAGTATCTAAATGGGATCCAGATTGCAGAAGCGGATAAAGAGAATGAAGCGTTTAGAAAATATTTTGATGTAAATGAAAGCCAACCTCTCCTTTTGTCACAAGACTCGTGCGTGCCTGATTTCGGTTATCCGTTCAAGGAAGGACATACCTACGGGTTCCTGACTGAGACTTTCTTTAAAGGGGAAGGCCAATCGGGTGGACGGAACTTTAGCTCGTCATTCCGGTTATACCGTGAATCGGGGGACTTGAAAGTTGAACAGATCAGATAGCCTGTTTCAGGCTATCTGAATCAAGTTAGAGGTCGGAAGGCCCGCGTCATTTCTAGGGATCACAGCTGGCTTTTCGGGATCAGATGGTCGCCAAAGGTCAGGCGCCGGCGGCCGGGTTCGATTTCCGTCAGGGGGGCGACTTCGCGCAGCGAGGATGTGCAGCGCTGCACCAGATCCTGATATTCGCGGGTGCCGGCGACTTTCCACTCCAGCTCCTGCTCGGTCAGGTCACGCAGCACGCGCGCCGGGCTGCCGACCACCAGTTTGTTGGCGTCGATCACCGCCGCCGCCTTGACGAACGCCATGGCGCCGACGATGGTGTTCTCGCCGATTTCCGCGCCGTCCATAATCACCGCATTCATGCCGACCATGGCGTTGCGCCGGATGCGGCAGCCGTGCAGGATCGCGCCGTGGCCGATGTGGCCGTCTTCCTCCACCACCGTATCCTGCTGCGGGAAGCCGTGCATCACGCAGTTATCCTGGATATTGGCGCCGTCGCGGATCACCAGCCGGCCAAAATCGCCGCGCAGGCTGGCATTCGGGCCGATATACACCCGTTTGCCGACGATCACGTCGCCAATCAGCACCGCGGTCGGGTGCACGTAGCTGCTGGGGTCGACGACCGGGGTCAGGCCGTCAATCTGATACACAGGCATAGCGAAAACTCCTTAAAAAGTGTCGCGCGGCAGGCCGCCGAAACGCCGATAGTAGCTCGCCGAGGGGGCGGGCAGGGAGCCGATGGTGCTTTCCGCCAGCGCGCTGACGTAATCGGTGGCGGCGCGATCCACCCGCTGATAGAGGTTGATGCACAGGTTGCGGGCGATTTGCCCTTCCCATTGGGCAGGCAACAGCGCATCCGGCAGCAGCGGATCCTTCAGCACCACGCGGCGGAAGAAGTGAATCAATAATAGCTTAATCTGGAAACAGCGCAGCGGCGTTAACGCCGCGTCGTCGGTCTCGCGCAGCAGCGCCATCAGCGGGCGGAAGGAGAGGATAAACTCATGGTAGCCCGCCGCCACCTCGTTCAGCGACCAACACTCGGCTACCAGCTGCTGCAGCGTCTGTTCGGAGCGGTTGTAGGGGTAGTCGGCGCGGAAGTAGATCACCCGTTCGCTGGCGCTGAGTTCGCCGAGCAGCGCCGTCACGTCGGTCTGCGCGTGGGTGGGGGCCGCCATCAGGTTGTTGGCGATCTGGCCGAAGCCCAGCCAGCCCAGCTCTTTCTTCAGCCGCGCCCGTTCGTGCTTGTCGGCGCGCTCCAGCAACAGCAAATCCCATTTGCCGTCCCAGGCGGGTTGTTCGCTGAGGTAAATTTTCGACTCGGCGTGGCGGAACTGGCGCATGCCCTGCTCGGTTACGCGGTAGAAGCTGCGCCGGCCGATTTTCTCCACCGCCAGCCAGCCCTCTTTTTGCAGGCGGAACACCGAGGTGCGCACGAAGCGATCGCCAAAACCCAGCGCCTCCAGCAGCGCGCTGAGGCTGCCGAGCCAGATCTCGCCGCCGCGGTGGCTGAGCGCGTCGCCGTACAGCGAGATGATAAGCGACGTGCCGCTGACAGGTTGGGCGTCTACAGCATGGCGGATAAACTCATCCAGTTTATGTTCCATATTTTTCCATGGGTTAGCCGTCGATGAGCCATAACATTACCATAATTCGCTGCGGCGTCATCCGTGACGCCGCGGGCCTCAGCGCGGCCGCAGGTCGACCACCCGCTGCGCCTTGCCTTCCGAGCGCGGGATGTCGCCGCAGTTAGCGATGCTGACGTCGGTGCTGACGCCAACGATCGATTTGATGTGGTGGCGCAGCTGATGGCAGATGTCGCAGCGCTGCTGGTGGCTGAGGCTGAGCGCCGACTCCTTCAGCTCGACGCGCACCGCCAGGGTGTCGAGGTGCCCGCTGCGGCTGACCTGCAGCTGGTAGTGCGGCGACAGCTGCTCGAACTGCATGATCTGTTCCTCCACCTGCGACGGGAAGACGTTCACGCCGCGGATGATCAGCATGTCGTCGGAGCGGCCGGTGATTTTGCCCATGCGGCGCATCTGGCGCGCGTCGCCCGGCAGCAGACGGGTGAGATCGCGGGTGCGGTAGCGGATCACCGGCAGCGCCTCTTTGGTCAGGGTGGTGAACACCAGTTCGCCGTGCTCGCCGTCCGGCAGGGCGACGCCGGTTTCCGGGCAGATTATCTCCGGCAGGAAGTGATCCTCCCAGATGGTCGGGCCGCCGCCGCTTTCGGCGCACTCCATCGCCACGCCCGGGCCCATCACTTCGGACAGCCCGTAGATGTCCAGCGCCTTGATGCCCATGCGGGTTTCAATCTCATGGCGCAGCGCTTCGGTCCAGGGTTCGGCGCCGAACACCCCGAGGCGCAGCGAGCAGCCGCGGGCGTCGCCGCCCATTTTGCGTTCCAGTTCGTCAATCAGCGTCAGGCAGTAGGAGGGCGTCACCATGATCACGTCGGGTTTGAAATCCAGGATCAGCTGCGCCTGCCGTTCGGTCTGGCCGCCGGACATCGGGATCACCGTCGCCCCGAGCCGTTCGGCGCCGTAGTGTGCGCCCAGGCCGCCGGTAAACAGGCCGTAACCGTAGGCCACGTGCACCTTGTCTTTGGCGGTGGCGCCGGCGGCGCGCAGGCTGCGGGCGACGATATCGGCCCAGTTATCGATGTCGCGCTGGGTATAGCCCACCACCGTCGGCCGGCCGGTGGTGCCCGACGAGGCATGGATGCGCACCACTTGCTCCATCGGCACCGCGAAGGTGTCGAACGGGTAGTTGTCGCGCAGATCCTGTTTGGTGGTATAGGGGAAGCGCGCCAGATCGCTCAACTGCTGCAGATCGTCCGGGTGCACCCCGGCCTGATCGAACTTGCGACGGTACATCGGCACGTTGTCGTAGGCATGGCGCAGCGTCCATTTCAGGCGCTCCAGCTGCAGCGCTTCAATCTCATCGCGCGAGGCGAATTCGACTGCATCGAGTGGCTGTGGATTTGTTGTCATAGTTAGCCTCGGGGGTCAGACACGCTCAATGATCATGGCGATGCCCTGGCCGACGCCGATGCACATGGTGCACAGCGCGTAGCGGCCGGATCGCCGTTCCAGTTCAAACAGGGCGGCCAGCGCCAGGCGCGCGCCGCTCATGCCCAGCGGATGGCCCAATGCGATGGCGCCGCCGTTGGGGTTTACCTGCGGGGCGTCGTCCGGCAGGCCGAGCTGGCGCAACACCGCCAGCGCCTGGGCGGCGAACGCCTCATTCAGTTCAATCACATCCATCTGCGCCAGGCTCAGCCCGGCGATTTCCAATACCTTGCGGGTGGCCGGCAGCGGGCCGATACCCATCAGCCGCGGCTCGACGCCGCAGGTGGCGGTGGCGACGATGCGCGCGCGCGGCGTCAGCCCCTGGCGCGCCGCCATCGCCTCGGAGGCGACTATCAGAGCCGCCGCGCCGTCATTCAGCCCCGAGGCGTTACCGGCGGTGACGCTGCCGGGCTGGCGAAACGGGGTTTTCAACGCCTGCAGCTGTTCAAGCCGGGTGTCGGCGCGCGGGTGTTCGTCCTGGCTGAACTGCGTGACCGCGCCTTTTTTACCCTCGAGGCTCACCGGCACGATCTCCTGCGCCAGGTAGCCCAGATCCTGCGCCCGGGCGGTGCGTTGCTGGCTGCGCAGCGCAAAGGCGTCCTGATCGGCGCGGCTGATGTTGAACTGCGCCGCGACGTTTTCGGCGGTTTCCGGCATCGAATCGGTGCCGAAGCCGGCCTGCATCTGCGGGTTGACGAAGCGCCAGCCGAGGGTGGTGTCATACAGCTGCGCCTGCCGGCTGAAGGCGCTGTCGGCCTTGCCCATCACCAGCGGCGCGCGGGTCATCGATTCCGCGCCGCCCGCCAGCACCAGCCCGGCTTCACCGGCCTTGATGCTGCGCGCCGCCATCGCCAGCGCGTCCAGCCCCGAACCGCACAGGCGGTTGAGCGTGGTGCCGGAAACGCCCACCGGCAGCCCGGCCAGCAGCAGCGCCATGCGCGCCAGATTGCGGTTGTCTTCCCCGGCCTGATTGGCGCAGCCGAGGATCACATCGTCGGTCTGCGCCCAGTCCACCTGCGGGTGGCGCTCCAGCAGCGCGCGCAGCGGCAGGGCGGCCAGATCGTCGGCGCGCACGTTGGCCAACGCGCCGCCGTAGCGGCCAATCGGCGTGCGCACGCCGTCGCAGATAAACGCCTGGTTCATGCCTGTTCTCCTAAAATGCTGTGGCCGAGGCGGTGTGCGCGGCCACGGAACCAGGCGACGGTCTTGCCCAGTTGGTTGACTATCTCAACGTCGTACAGCCCGGTGGTTTTGCCCTGATGGCGCACCTCCGCGCTGGCGGTGAGGCGATCGCCGGCCAGCGCCGGGCGAATGAAATCGATGCTGCAGCCGGAGGCCACCGCCGCCAGACCCTGGCTGTTGCAGGCGTAGGCGAAGGCGGTGTCCGCCAGGCTGAACAGCTGGCCGCCGTGGCAGGTCTGATGGCCGTTGAGCATCTGCGGGCCGACGGTCATGCTCACCTGGGCGAAACCGGCGTCGACCGCCTCAATGCGCATCCCCATCGCCTGGGCGCAGGTATCCTGCTGGAACATCTGTTCGGCGCAGCGCTGGGCCAGCGCGCGCGGCGTATTGGCGTTCATCGTTCGGCTCCTGAAAGCGGCGTGGCGGCATAGCGGCGCAGCAAGGGCATCGGGCGGTAGCGCGCTTCCGCGTAGAAGTGGTGCAGATTGTCCAGCGTGGCGAGGATATGCCGCCAGCCGAGGGCGGCCGCCCACTCCAGCGGGCCGCGCGGATAGTTGACGCCGCGCCGCATCGCCAGATCGGTATCGGCGGCGCTGGCTACCCCTTTGTTGACCACGTCGAGCGCCTCATTGGCCAACATGGCCAGGGTGCGCATCACCAGCAGCCCCGGATAGTCCGGCAGTGGGATCACCCGCTTGCCCAGCGATTGCAGCAGGCGTATCACGCAGGCGTTGTGCCGCGCCTCGTTCTGCGGCGCACAGCTGATGGCGATGACGGGGGCTTGCGCATAGTCGACGGAAAGATCAAACAGCACCACGGGCGTTCCGGTTTCGTTGGCGACCTGACCGGAAGTTTTACCATTTGTTAACATAAATGTAACTTCATCGATCTGAGCATAGGCGCTGGTCTGGCCGGGTTGTTTGATCGCTGCCGCATTTCCCGCCAGCAACTGCGCCAGATCCGCCAGCGCCGACCAGTCGCCATGCAGGCTGATGCGCTGCGGCAATAGCCCCTGCGCCGCTGGCGCACAGCGGGCGGCAGGCTCAGCGGCGCCGTCGTAGCTATAGAACCCGCGGCCGCTTTTGCGGCCCAAGCGGCCGGCGGCCACCAACTCCTGCTGCACCAGCGAAGGGGTAAAGCGCGGGTCCTGGAAGAATGCCTGGAACACCGATTCGGTAACGGCGTAGTTGACGTCCTGGCCAATCAGGTCGGTCAACTGCAGCGGCCCCATGGCGAAGCCGCCGGCGTCGCGCAGCACCGCGTCCAGCGTGGCGGCGTCCGCCACCTGCTCCTCCAGCGCGCGCAGGGTTTCGGCATAGAACGGCCGCGCCACGCGGTTGACGATAAACCCTGGCGTGGAACGGCAGCGCACGCTGTGTTTGCCCCAGCGTTCCGCCAGCGTCTGCAGCGTCGCGAGGGTGGTTTCGCTGGTGTCCAGACCGCTGACGATCTCCACCAGTTTCATCAGCGGCGCGGGGTTGAAGAAGTGCAGCCCGGCCATGCGCTGCGGGTGCTGCAGTGCGCCGGCGATGGCGGTGATCGACAGCGAAGAGGTATTGCTGGCAAACAGCGTCGCGGGCGAACACAGGGCTTCCAGATCGCGGAACAGGCTCTGTTTGACCGCCAGGCTCTCCGCCACCGCTTCGACGACCAGCCCGCTGTCGGCCAGCTGGTTCAGCGCCTCGGCGAGCTGAATGCGAGCCAGCAGCGCCTCGGTCGCCGCTGCGTCGGCCTTGCCGGCCTCGACCCGCCGGCGCAGCCGCTGGGCCAGGCCGTCGAGCGCGCGCTGGGCGGCGGCGGCGGAAATGTCAAACAGCCGCACCTGATGCCCGGCGCCGGCCGCCACCTGGGCGATGCCGATGCCCATGGTGCCGGCGCCAATCACCGCCACCGGTCCGTTGAGAATGGAGGCATTCATGGCTATTTCCCGCTGAAGTGGGGCGTGCGTTTGGCAAAGAAGGCGCTGACGCCCTCACGGTAGTCGTCGCTGCGGCCGCCGAGGCGCTGCAGGTCGCGTTCGAGATCCAGCTGTTGGTCGAGGCTATTGGTGGCCGAACTGTAGAGGGCCTTTTTAATCAGCCCCAGGCCGTAGGTTGGCTGGGTGGCGAGATGGCGCGCCAGCGTTTGCGTGCGGTCGGCCAGTTCATCCGCGGCCACCACCTGCCAGATCATGCCCCACTCGAGCGCCTGCTGCGCGCTGATTTTATCGCCCAACAGCGCCATGCCCATGGCGCGGGCGTGGCCCGCCAGGCGCGGCAGGAACCAGCTGCCGCCGGAATCCGGCACCAACCCCAGGCGGCAGAAAGACTGAATAAAGCCGGCGTTGTCGGCGGCGATGACGATGTCGCAGGCCAGCGCCAGCGCGGCGCCCGCACCGGCCGCTACGCCATTGACCGCGCAGACCACCGGTTTGGGCAGGGCGGTCAGGCGGCGGATCAGCGGGTTGTAGAAACGTTCGACCGACAGCCCGAGATCCGGCGCTTGCCGATCGGCGCTGACGTTGCGATCGTTGAGATCCTGCCCGGCGCAGAAACCGCGCCCGGCGCCGGCGATCAGCAGGCAGCGCACGTCGTCGTCGCGTTCGGCCTGGGTCAGCGCTTCGCTCAGCTGGCGGTGCATTTCGTCGTTGAAGCTGTTGAGCCGATCCGGCCGGTTGAGCGTAAGGGTCAAGACCCCGGATTCGAGATGGCTGAGAATCAATGCGTTATCCATAAATCAGCGCCCCTGATAGTTTGGCGTGCGTTTTTCGAAGAAGGCGGCGATGCCTTCGCGGCGGTCGTCGGTGGCGGCCAGAGTGACGAACTGTTGGCGCTCCATGGCCAGCCCCTGGCTGAGGCCGGTTTCATCGGCCTGTTTCAGCGCCTGTTTGGCGGCGCGTAGCGCCAGCGGCGCCTGGCGGCTGATGCGTTCGGCAATCTGTTGTGCGCGTTCCAGCGTCAGCGCGTCGACGCAGACCTCGCTGACCAGCCCGGCCTGCAGCGCACTGCGGGCGTCGATGGCCTCACCGGTCAGCACCATTTGGCTGGCGCGCGATTTGCCGACGCAGCGGATCAACCGCTGGGTGCCGCCGGCGCCCGGCATCAGGCCGAGGGTGATTTCCGGCAGGCCGAAGCGCGCGCTTTCGCCGCAAATAATGATGTCGCAGGCCAGCGCCAGCTCACAGCCGGCGCCGAGCGCATAGCCGTTTACCGCCGCCAGCAGCGGTTTGCTGAACTGCGCCAGCCGCTGCCACAGCTGCGGGCGGCGGTCCGCCAGCGCGGCGGGCAGGTCTTGCCGTTGCAGTTCGCGCAGATCGGCGCCGGCGGCAAAGCAGCGCGGTGCGCCGCCTATCACCACGGCGCCGACGCCGCTGTCGGCATCGGCCTGCTCCAGCAGATAAACCAGCTGTTCCAGGCACGGGGTGCTCAGCGCGTTACGCACGTCGGGGCGATGCAGCGTCAGCGTCACTACGCGTTGCTGCTGGTCGCGCAGGATCCAGGGGGTATCCATCGGCGGCTCCTTATACGTCAAAGTCCAACACCACGCCGTCGCCGCGCGGCCACGACTGGCAACTCAAGACATAGCCTGCGGCCAGCTGATCCGGCTCCAGGCTGTAGTTGACGCCCATCTCTACCTGGCCGGCCTTCAGCCGGCATTTGCAGGTGGCGCACACGCCGCCCTTGCAGGCATAGGGCAGGTCGGCGCCCTGGCGCAGCGCCGCATCCAGAATGCTGTCGTCCTGCGGGCCGACGTCGATGTTCAGCCGGCGGCCGTCGAGCAGGATTTCCACCCGGGTGGCGTTGCGGCTGCCGCTGTTGAGCGGGCGGGCGGCGATGCCGCTGGTATTGAAGCGTTCGCTGTGGATGCGTTCGGCGGGCACGCCGGCCTGTTCCAGCACGGTTTGCGCGTCGTCCATCATCGCTTCCGGCCCGCAGATGAAGGCGTGATCATAGTCGCGGTAGTCCAGCAGCGCGCCGCTGATCGCCGTCAGCCGTTCGCGGTCGATGCGGCCGCTGAGCAGCGGGCTGTCGAGGCTTTCCTGGCTGAACAGGTACAGCGGCTGAAAGCGCTGCGGGTAGCGGTTTTTCAGGTCCGACAGCGCCTCTTTGAACATCACCGAGCGGCTGCTGCGGTTGCCGTAGATCAGCGTGAAGCTGCTGTGCGGCTCGAGCTGCAGCGTGGCCTTGATGATCGACAACATCGGCGTGATGCCGGAGCCGGCGGCGATCGCCAGATAGTTGCCATGGCTTTCCGCCGTGGGCTGATAGCCGAAGCGCCCCTGCGGCACCATCACCTCCAGCGCATCGCCGACCTTGAGCATCTGGTTGACGAACGAGGAAAAACGGCCCTGATGAATGGCTTTCACGCCGATCTGCAGCAGCCCTTCCTGCGGCGAACTGCAGATGGAATAGCAGCGGCGCAGCTCTTCGCCGTCAACCTGCGCCTTCAGCGTCAGGTGCTGGCCGGGGGTGTAGCGGTAGTGGCTTTTCAGCTCGTCGGGCACCCGCAGGGTGATGGCTACGGCGTCCGGCGTTTCGCGCTCGATGGCGGCGACGTTCAGGCGATGGAAGACCGTCATGGTGTCAGCGCTCCTATATGCATTTGAAGTAGTCGAACGGTTCCCGGCACTCGCGGCAGCGGTACAGCGCTTTGCAGGCGGTGGAGCCGAATTCGCTGATCTTCTCGCTGCGGGTGCTGCCGCAGCGCGGGCAGGCGACCGGGCCGTGCGCGTGCGGCCGATCGCAGGTGTGGCCCTGCGGCGGCGCTACGCCGTATTGCCGCAGCCGTTCGCGGGCGTCGGCGTTCATCCAGTCGGTGGTCCAGGCCGGGCTGAGGCGGATATCCACCTGCACCGGGCTGAAGCCGGCTTCGGCCAGCCGTTGCTCGATGGCGCTGAGCAAAAATTCGGTGGCGGGGCAGCCGGAGTAGGTGGGGGTGAAGATCACCCGCCAGCCGTCGCCGTCGCGCTCTACGTCGCGTACCATGCCCAGATCGGTAATCGACAGCACCGGCAGCTCCGGATCGCTGATCTGTTGCAGGCAGTGCCAGATTTGCGGGATTTCTGCGGGCTGCAGCCGGGTAATGTTCATGGCGTTTCCTTTACCAGTCGCTGTTCGGATAGGCGCGCTGCAGAAACTGCATCTCCGCCAGCAGCGGGCCGAGATGTTCGCTGTGTCGCCCCTGCTTGCCGCCGCGGCGGAATGCCTGTTCCTCCGGCAGCGATAGGGTGGCCAGGCGCAGGGTGTCGTCCACCACCGCCCGCCACGGCGCCTGCAGCAGGCGGGGATCGGCGGCGATGCCCTGTTCCGCCAGCTCCAGCTCGAGCTCGTCGGCGTGGAACAGTTCGGCGGTGAAGCGCCACAGGTTATCCAGCGCCTGTTGCATTTTCTGGTGGCTGAGAGCGCTGCCGTCGCCCAGGCGAATCATCCAGCCGCGGCTGAAGCGCAGGTGATAATCCGCTTCCTTGAGCGATTTGGCGGCAATAGCGGCGATCTGCGGATCGCGGCTGCGGCTCAGCGCCTGGTGCAGCTGAACGTGATAAACGTCGAGCAGAAACTGGCGCACCAGCGTGTCGTTGAAACCGCCGTTCGGCTGTTCCGCCAGCAGCAGGTTATGAAACTGGCGTTCGTCGCGGCCGAAGGCGAAGCGGTCTTCGCTGTATTCCTCTCCCGCCAGTTCGGCGGCGTAGCCGAGGAAGTTGCGCGCCTGGCCGAGCAGATCGAGGCCGATATTGGCCAGCGCCAGGTCGATTTCCAGCTCCGGCGCGTGGCCGCACCAGGCGCACAGGCGCTGAGCGAGGATCAGAGGGGTATCGCCCTGGCGCAGGACGTAGTTGATGCGCGGATCGTTAAGGGTCATGGCCGCCTCTACATGTTCTTGATGCCGTCGGGGATGGTGTAAAACGTCGGATGACGGTAGATCTTGTCGTCGGACGGATCGAAGAACGCCTCGCGATCTTCCGGCTGCGAGGCGATCAGATGGCTGGACTGCACCACCCAGATCGAGCAGCCTTCGTTGCGGCGGGTGTAGGCGTCGCGGGCGTTTTCCAGCGCCATCTGGTCATCGGCGGCGTGCAGGCTGCCGACGTGGCGGTGCGCCAACCCTTGTTTGCTGCGGATAAACACTTCGTACAGCGGCCATTCTGCGTGAGTCATCATCTGTTCCTTATCTAAGCGGCGGTTGAGGCGTGTTTAGACGCGTGAGCCAGCGCGCCGTCGCGCACCCAGGCGCCGTCTTCCCAGGCGCGGCGTTTGGCCTGCAGGCGCTCGTGATTGCATTGCCCGCGACCCTTAATCACCTCATGCAGTTCACGCCAGTCAATTTCGCCGAAGCGGTAGTGGCCGCTGGCTTCGTCCCAGGCCAGGCTGGCGTCCGGTGCGCTCATGCCCAACGCTTCCAGCTGCGGTACGGTGTTGTCGACGAATTTCTGCCGCAGCTCGTCGTTGCTGTGGCGTTTGATTTTCCAGGCCATGCTCTGGGCGCTGTGCGGCGAATCGGTATCGCTTGGGCCGAACATCATCAGCACCGGCCACCAGAAACGGTTGATGGCGTCCTGCAGCATCGCTTGCTGTTCGTTACTGCCGTTGGCCATCGCCATTACCGCCTCATAGCCCTGGCGCTGATGGAAACTTTCTTCCTTGCAGATCTTCACCATCGCTCGCGCATAGGGGCCGTAGGAGGCACGACATAGCGCTACCTGGTTAACGATGGCCGCGCCGTCGACCAGCCAGCCGATCACCCCGACATCCGCCCAGTTGAGCGTCGGGTAATTGAAGATCGAGGAATATTTCATCTTGCCGTCGAGCATCTTTTGGTAGATCTCCTGCCGCGAACAGCCGAGGGTTTCGGCCGCGCTGTACAGGTACAGCCCATGCCCGGCTTCGTCTTGCACTTTGGCCAGCAGCACCGCCTTGCGGCGCAGGCTCGGTGCGCGCGTCAGCCAGTTGGCCTCCGGCAGCATGCCGACCACTTCGGAATGCGCATGCTGGCCGATTTGGCGGATCAGATTTTGACGATAGGCGTCCGGCATCCAGTCTTTGGCTTCGATGGCGATATCCGCCGCAATTTTGTCGTCGAAATGCTGCTGGTGTTGTGTATCAGTTGTCATAACTGCCTCTTGATGATTCATGTTTTTCACATAACAAATAAAAATGTGAATCACGTTATCTGGCTTTAAGGCTACAAACTGATAACAAAAAGATCAAACGTGATTAATGTGGTTTTGCGATGCCACTCACAGGTGTAAATTTTATAGTATTGTTTTTGTTTGATATTTAATTTTTACTTGATGATAAAATAACCGCAAAAAGGGCGTTAAATTGCACATTGTTTGTTTTTTGTTAATTTTTATTCCCGCGTACACTGGAAAATATGTGATACGCAATTAAGCTATGTGTTGTGAATTTATGAGTTCTGGAGAGGCACATGCAGCAGTTAACCAGTTATCTTTCCGGCGGCTGGGCGTTCGGCCAAGGGCAAACCCGCGAAATCCGCCACGCCGTTACCGGCGAAGCGCTATATCAGGTCTGTTCGGATGGGCTGCCGCTCGCCGCCAGCCTGGATTACGCACGCCGCCTGGGCGGCCAGGCGCTGGCCCGGATGACCTTTCAGCAGCGCGCACAGATGATGAAAGCGGTGGCGAAACACCTGCTGGCGCATAAAGAGGCGCTGTACCAGCTTTCCTACCAGACCGGCGCTACGCGCAGCGATGGCTGGGTGGATATCGAAGGCGGCATCGCCACGCTGTTCGCCTATGCCGGCCTGGCAGGCCGTGAACTGCCGGACGATACGCTATGGCCGGAAGATGAACTGATCCCGCTGTCGAAACAGTCGCAGTTCGCTGCTCGCCACGTGCTGACGTCCCGGCCGGGGGTGGCGCTGCACATCAACGCCTTCAACTTCCCCTGTTGGGGCATGCTGGAAAAGCTGGCGCCAACCTGGTTGGCGGGAATGCCGGCGATCGTCAAACCGGCCACCGCCACCGCGCAGCTGACCCAGGCGATGGTCAGGCTGATCGTCGACAGCGGGCTGGTGCCGGAAGGGGCGCTGCAGCTGGTGTGCGGCGGTGTTGGCGATATGTTCGACCATCTGGACTATCAGGATGCGGTGACGTTCACCGGCTCGGCGCAGACCGGCCAGCGGCTGCGCGCGCATCCGCGCCTGCTGGAAAAATCGATCGCCTTTACCATGGAGGCAGACTCGCTCAACTGCTGCGTGCTGGCTGAGGACGTGACGCCGGACATGCCGGAGTTCGCTCTGTTCATCAAAGAGGTGTGCCGCGAGATGACCGCCAAGGCCGGGCAGAAATGCACAGCCATTCGGCGCATCATCGTGCCGGCGACGCAGACGGCGGCGGTGCGCCAGGCGCTGTTGCAGCGCCTGGCCGGCGTAACGATGGGCGACCCGCAGCTGGAACAGGTGCGCATGGGGGCGCTGGTGAGCCATGAGCAGCGCGACGACGTGCAGCAGAAGGTCGATTTCTTGCTGCGCAACGGCTGTGAACCGCTGTGTGGCGCCAGTCTGGACGCGCTGAGCGTTATCGGCGAAGAGGCGCAGCAGGGGGCGTTTTACCCGCCGACCTTGCTGTACTGCGCCGATCCCTTTAGCCATCAGGCGGTGCATGGCACCGAAGCCTTTGGCCCGGTGGCGACGCTGATGCCTTATGCGGATACCGAACAGGCGATCGCGTTGGCGCTGTTGGGGCAGGGCAGCCTGGCGGGGTCTTTGGTGACTGCCGATCCAGCGCTGGCCACGCGCTTCATTCGCGCGGCGGCCTGCGCGCATGGCCGCCTGCTGATCCTCGACCAGCAGGCGGCGGCGGAGTCCACCGGCCACGGCTCGCCGCTGCCGATGCTGGTGCACGGCGGCCCAGGGCGCGCCGGCGGCGGCGAAGAGCTGGGCGGACTGCGTGCGGTAAAACACTATATGCAGCGTACGGCAATTCAGGGCAGCCCGGCGATGCTGGCGGCTATTGGCGGTGAGTGGGTGCGCGGCGCGCCGGTAACCGAGCATCCGGTGCATCCGTTCCGCAAATACTTTGAACAGTTGGCGCTGGGCGACAGCCTGTTGACCGCGCGCCGCACCGTGACCGAGGCGGATATCGTCAATTTCGCCTGCCTGAGCGGCGACCATTTTTACGCTCACATGGACAAGCTCGGCGCCGCCGAGTCGCTGTTCGGCGAGCGGGTGGCGCACGGCTATTTTGTGGTGTCCGCCGCCGCCGGGCTGTTTGTCGATCCCGGCGTCGGGCCGGTGATCGCCAACTACGGCATGGAGAACCTGCGGTTTATCGAGCCGGTGAAAATCGGCGACACCATCCAGGTGCGGCTGACCTGCAAGAAGAAAATCCGCAAGCCGCAAAAAACGGCTGAAGATCGCCCGCACGGCGTGGTGGTATGGGATGTGCAGGTGCTGAACCAACAGCAGCAGGCGGTGGCGTTGTACAGCATCCTGACGCTGGTAGCGCGGCAGCAGGGCGATTTCTAAGCGCCGCACGGCCGCCGCCGCAATGCTGGCGGCGGCCGTGTTCTCAGATCAACGGCTGGCGCCGCAACTGTTCCAGCACTTTCAACGGAGAGCGCTGCGGATCCTGCATCCTGTTCACCGGCAGCAAAAAGGTTTGTTCCAGCATAAACTGGCCGCCCATGGCGGCGTGCGGCGTTTGGTCCGAGAAACAAATCCAGCTGCTGCCCGGTGGAAATGCCAGCGCCAGCTGCGGGCCTTGCCGCTGGTAATCGGCGTCGGCCTTCATGGCGTCGTGCAGCTGCAGCATCAGATGATCGTAATGGCTGCGGCGGGTTTTGGTGATGCGCACCCGGTGCTGTAGCCAGCTGCCGAAGGCGGAGTAACGCGCCAGACGCGGCATAAAGCGCTGAGCCAGCAGCGGGAAAGGTTCGCCGACGCGCCATTGGCGATTTTCGCCGTGCGGATTGATATTGGTGAAAATGCGCAGAATACGTTCGCCATAATTGGGGCGCGAAGGAAAGGCGTCTACGTGCAAGCGGCTGTCGTCTTTGCGCCAGGAACTGTTCGCCCGCCAGGCGGAAACCGGATGCAGCCGCAGGCTGCCGGTAGGGTGGTGCAACGCCTCAGGGTATTCAGGCAACAGCCCGGCGATCAGCTGGCGGCAGGACCGGTAATAGCGCTGCAGCAGTTGTTGCACCTGCTGCTGTTGCGCCGCCACGGCGACGCCGGTCAGTTTCCCGGCCAGCGGCTGGTAGCTGATATTTTTTCTTTTGGGGTCGACCAGCGCCGGATCGAGCAACGGCATTTCCTGCGGCGACAGCGGAAAGGCCAGCTCCGGCAGAAACAGGATCTTGCCCTGCTCCAGCGCGGCCACGGCGGCGTGCGGCTCGAATGCGGCATCCCATTGCCGCAGCGGCAAGGTCATTACCGCCTGTTCATGCAGAATATTGCCAGTAGGCATGAGATCTCCTCGCGGAATATATCGCTTTTTATTATCGGCTTATCAGACTGGCGTTTCCCATCGGGCCGCGTAATGCGGCCCTGATAATTTTTACCGGGGGATTGACCGAAAAAAATATTATCATCGCCAATGCCAACGAAAAGTAAACGGCGGCTAAACGATGCTGCGCGCAGGCACGAATAATCAAAAACAGCACGAATGGATACTTTGTTATTTATTGGTGTTGAATAATTTAAATGGCAATAAAATCAGTTGGTTGTATTTATGCGATTTTTCAGCAATAACCTGGAGGCGGGGCGATGATTTCAGCGTGGGATTATATCGGTTTTCGGTGAGCTTATTTCCGGGCCGCCTTTAAAGCGGCCCGGGTTATTATCAACTGCTGTGGATGCGGTTTTTGCCTTGTTTCTTTGCCTCATATAACGCGCTGTCGGCCAGATCGATAAAGCTGATTGGCGTATCGTTATACATATGCGGCACTTTGGCGCAGATGCCGATGCTGATGGTGACAATGCCGTGCGGATTGCCCTGATGCGGAATTTGCAGTTCGCGCACCGCGTTGATGACGCGCTCGGCAAAAATCAGCGCACCCTGCGCATCGGTATCCGGCAGGATAATGCCCATCTCCTCGCCGCCGTAGCGCGCAAGCACGTCATTGCTGCGGCGGGCCAGGCCTTTCAACGTTTGCCCGATCTGCTGCAGGCAATGGTCGCCGGCGACGTGGCCATAGATATCGTTGTACTGCTTGAAACAGTCGATATCCAGCATCAGCAACGCCACGCTGCGGTAGTTGCGCGAGGCGCGCGTCAGCTCATTTTTCAAGGCGATATCGAACTGGCGGCGATTCGCCAGGCCGGTTAGGCCATCCAGCAGCGCAAGCTCTTCCAACATCTGATTGATGGTAGTCAACTGATCGCGGGTGTGCATCAGCTCGGCTTCGGTTTGCACGCTGTGCCTGATTTGCCGCAGCAGCACCCATCCCATCGCCAGCAGAATGCCCAACAGGGATAGCCCGCCGATGGTGAACAGGCCGGCCTCGTTGCGCCAGTCTGCCAGCGCGTCCTGTTTCGATAGACCGGCCGCGATCACCAGCGGGTAGCGGTTTACCCGGGAGTAGCCGTAAATCCGCTCGACCTTGTCATACAGCGAGCTGATGGTCGCGTTGCCGACCTCTGAATGCGGCAGGATTTCACGGAACAGCACGCCCTGGGAAATATTCTTGCCGATCGAACTTATCGCGTAGGGCCGGCGATAAAGTATGGTGCCGTCCGCCAGCAGCAGGTTTAGCGAGGCATCGGTGTTAAGTGCGAAGCCGTCGTAGAATTTACGGAAGTAATCGACGTACAGCGTCGCCAGCACTACCCCGGCGAAGCTGCCGTCCGGATTGTTGAAGCGGCGTGAAACCGGAATGATCAGGTCGCCGGTAGAACGGCTGTGGATCACTTTGCCGATGTACAGGCTGCTAACATCGTGGCTCTGATGATATTTGAAATACTCGCGATCGGCATTGTTGGCGTTGGCGACGAACTTGCCCGAGGAGGTGGCTAACCAGCGGCCTTGCGAGTCGTAGATAAACAGCCCGTGCAACTGCGGCAGATTCTCCACCTGGCTCTGCATTACCCGCTGCAGCCGCTGCAGCTGCAGCTGGCCGATACCGTCGGTTTGCAGGCGTTCGGTCAGATCCAACAGATTGCCGTCGACCTGCATGAAAGTGTCGTCAGCGTGCTGGGCCAGGGAGCGCGCAAGGTTGGCCGATTCGTGCTCGGCACTGCTCAGATCGCGCTGATGCGCGTTCCAGATTTGCCAGCCGCTGAACAGAACCAGCGTTAAGGCAACGATGATGACAAACACGCCGGCCTGGAATAATAGCGGAGAGCTTTTAGCGTGGGGCGGCCGTTCGGCATCCGGTGTTGGTTGCTGCTGAGTCATGTCACCCTTGTTATGCAATCAATAATCAAGTCGAGTTAAGAGCAATCTTACATCTTATTCGTTAATGCTGCCGACCTCCACCCCTCAAAAGAGGAGAGATGTTCGGCGGATGTTATAATGCGTGCCGAAATACGCCTGAATTGCGGGAATGGATGAAATGTCGGATTACATTATGATCGGCTTGTTGACGTTGGCGGTGTATTACCCCTTTACGCTGGGAGCGCTGGCGCTGATGATGTTTTTTGCCTGGCGGCGGCGCGCTTCGCCGTATTGGCGTCTGGCGCTGGGGCTGCTGGCATTGCTGTTTGTGCTGTTCGCCAGGGCCGCCTATGACTGGCACCGCTACAACTAGCACGCCGTCGCTTCGCCGGTGAGCGAAACGGCGGCGCGTTACCGCATTACTCCACGTTGATCATCCAGTTTACGCCGAACTTGTCGGTCAACATGCCGAAACCCTTCGCCCAGAAGGTGGGTTGGTATGGCATGGTGACCTGGCCGCCTTGCGACAGTTTTTCGAACAGCGCCCGGCCTTGATCGCTGTCGCTGGGGTTGAGCGACAGTGCAAATCCTTTATGGGGCGAGCCGGCTGCGCCGTCCTCAGGGCAACCGTCGGAAGCCATCAACACGCCGCCGCCAATTAACAGGCGCGCATGCATGATCGATTCGGGATTGGCCTCCGGCGATCCTTGCTGCCTGGCCTCTTCGGGCATGTCCTTATAGCGCATCACCATTTCAATTTTGGCGTCCAGTTGCTGCACGTAGAAGTTGATCGCCTGCTCACAGTTACCGCTGAAAAACAGATAGGGCTGTACTTGCATGACAATGACCTCGGTTATGGCCCGTCAGGCGCGCTGCTTGCTTGCTTGCGGGCGGGGGGATAGTTACCGACGGCAATAATTGCCGCCGGTGACATAGTAGTGTAGCGCCAAAAAAGCAGAGTGCGGGTTGGGCCTGAGGCCAGCTTGCGCCGGCCACACGGCGCTTTTCCGCTGTTGCAATACCGGATAACGCTAGGATTTTTACCGAGAAAGTCGTGCTTTTATGGCGTTATTTCAATCGACTGAAGGTGCTGAAAAATTAATACACAATTAAGCCATTCGTAAAAGTGACAACCGATGTGTAACCTTAGATCGGCCCTGAAGAAGGGCGCTGAGCGGATTGAGCAAATGACGGAAAGACCCTTTTCGCACCGCTAAATTCAGACAGACGGAAATGGGTAAACTGCTGATTTTTGTCTATAGTAATAGTGTGAAGATGCGCGTTTATCGCAGATCACCCTGCTTTGAGCCGCCGGAAACGGCGAGCCCAGGGAAACATTAGTATGAAAGTATTGCTCAGGCTGGGCCAAACGCGGAACGTGCCGTGAAATTTTCAACCGATGTTAATTTAAGGATTTGAAATGTCAGTAAAAGATGACGTTGCAAGCAATGTGGAGCAACTGCGTGACGGTGCTAAATCCGCCGCCTGCGAAGTGCGGGCCGGTTTGAAAGAGGCTGCCGATCATTCATGCGCTTACATTAAGGATAACCCTTGGGCAGGGGTTGGCGCCGGTGCCGTCGTGGGCCTGGTGATAGGATTTCTTTTAGGCAAAAGGCAATAGGGAGAGTAAAAATGGGCATCATTTCCTGGATCATCTTTGGTTTAATCGCCGGTATTCTGGCTAAGTGGATTATGCCGGGCAAAGACGGCGGCGGCTTTATTTTGACCGTTGTTTTGGGCGTTATCGGTGCGGTTGTCGGCGGCTACATCAGTACTTTCTTCGGTATGGGGCGCGTTGACGGCTTCAACCTGGGCAGCTTCGTTGTGGCTGTGATCGGTGCCCTGGTGGTGCTTTTTGTCTACAGAAAGATCAGAGGCTGAGCAGTCGTTGATCAATGGGGTCGCTGCGGCGGCCCTTTTTCGTGAAATTAATCTGGCCGTGCGCAAATCGTCGCCCGGCCTGAAAGGGGATTACCATGGGTCTGTTTGATAGCGTATTGGGCAACATTCTGGGCGGCGGCGGTAACGGCAAAGGTATCGATTACGTCGCCATCATGCAGTGGGTTGAGCAACAAGGCGGCCTGCAGGCGATTTTGGATAAATTCCGCCAGGGGCAATTCGGCGACGTGGTTGGCTCTTGGCTCGGCAATGGCGAGAACCAGCAGATTAGCGGCGATCACGTGCAGCAGGCGCTGGGCAGCGACGCCATCAATCAATTGGCCGAAAAGCTGGGGATCGATCCGGCTCAGGCTTCCAGCACCATCGCGCAATTCCTGCCAACGGTGGCTGACGCCGCATCGCCAAACGGCGAAGTGCAGCAGGACAGCAATGAGCTGGGCGACATGGTCGGCAAGTTATTCAAGTAATGTCTGTGCCCCCGACAACGCGTCGGGGGCATTCCTCACCGTTATTCCTTCGATACTCTCCAGCGCCTTGCGCAGATAATCCACCCATGCCCGCACTTTGCCGGGAATAAAACGCGCTGCGGGATAGACGGCGTGCAGGGTCATTGGTGGGTAGCGATAATTCGCCAACACCTGGACCAGCGTACCGGCGGCCAGCTGTGGCCCGATCAGCGGTCGCTGTGCGCCGCCGATGCCCAGCCCCGCTTCGATTGCCGCCAGCAGCGAGAAGGTGTTGTTGGCGCGGAACACCGGCCGCAGATCCACAGTTTCATTCCCTTGTGGGCCGAGCAGCGTCAATGCATCGCCATCGCTCAGGCCGCTGTAGCGCACGCAGCCATGCGCCGCCAGTTCCGCCAGCGTCTGCGGTGCGCCGTGGCGCGCCAGATAGGCGGGCGACGCCACCAGAACACGCTGCATGTCCCCCAGCCGGCGGGCTACCGTGCCGGGCCCGTTCAATTCGCCAAAGCGAATCGCCACGTCGACGCCTTCGCCAACCACGTCGGCGCGGCGATCGTCCAGCAACAGTTCGATATTCAGTTCGGGATGCCGTTGCTGAAAAGCGATGGCCAGCGGTGTCAGATGGCGCTGGCCGAAGCCGGTGGGCGCGTGAATACGCAGGCTGCCTTGCAGCCGCTGGTTCAGCCCATTCAGCGTTTCTTCCGCTTCTGCCACCGCCGCCAAAATGGGTTTTACCTGGCGATAATAGCGACCACCGGCCTCGGTGAGGGTCACTGCCCGGGTGCTTCGATACAGCAACTGTGCGCCCAGCCGTTGTTCCAGCCCGGCAATTTGCTGGCTGACGGCCGGCTGGGTCAGGCCAAGCTCGCGGGCGGCGGCCGACAGGCTGCCTGATTCGGCGACCCGCAAAAAGGTGTTCATCGCGTTCAGCTTGTCCATGGGAGGCACCAGATATAGATATTTCTTATAAGTGTTAGTTAAAAATACCCTCTACCGCAAGCTTTGCTAATTAATGACACTGCAAGCTCCAACACTGAGCGGGAGAAATAACAATGGCAAATCATAATCAGGCGCTGGTGGCCGGCGCCAATGGCGTCATCGGCCGCGATCTGATAGCCGAGCTGGAGCGGCAGGGCTGGGCGGTAACGGGGCTGTCGCGACGCGGGGGGCAGGCGCGGCCGCGGGTACGCTATCTGGCCGTTGACCTGCTGGACGAGCAGGCGACGCGCGCTGCGCTACGGCCGTTGACGGGAATTAGCCATGTGTTCTACACCGCCTATCAGGATGCGCCGGACTGGGCGGGGCTGGTGGCGCCTAATATGCGGATGCTGCAAAATCTGGTCGAGGCGATCGAACCGGTAGCGCCGGCGTTGCAGCACATCAGCCTGATGCAGGGCTACAAGGTCTATGGCGCACACCTTGGGCCGTTCAAGACGCCGGCGCGCGAAAGCGATGCCGGGCATATGCCGCCAGAGTTTAATGTCGACCAGCAAAACTATCTGGAGCATCGTCGGCGAGGAAAGAACTGGCGCTGGAGCGCCATTCGCCCCAGCGTGGTGGGGGGCTTTTCGCTCGGCAACCCGATGAACCTGGCGCTGAGCATTGCGGTTTATGCCTCTATCAGCAAAGCGCTGGGGCTGCCGCTGCGTTTTCCCGGCAAGGCCGGGGCTTACCACAGCCTGCTGGAGATGACCGATGCCGGGCTGCTGGCGCGCGCGACGCTGTGGGCGGCGACCGATCCCGCCGCCGCCGATCAGGCGTTCAACATCAATAATGGCGATCTTTTTCGCTGGAGCGAGATGTGGCCGAAAATCGCCGCTTACTTCGCGATGGAAACCGCGCCGCCGTTGCCGATGTCGTTGGAGCTGATGATGGCGGATAAGGCCGGGTTGTGGCGAGAGCTGGCGCAGCAGTACCAACTGAGTGAAACGGATTATGGCGCGGTAGCGGGTTGGCGCTTCGCTGACTTCGTCTTTTCATGGGATTACGACATGTTCGCCGACGGCAGCAAGGCCCGGCGTTTCGGTTTTCACCAGTACGCCGAGACCGAAGCCATGTTCTTTGCGCTGTTTGACGAGTTTCGCCGCCGCCGGATTATTCCCTGAGCGGCGGCGGGGGATCAGAGCGTCAATACGATCTTGCCGATGTGCACGCTGGACTCCATCAGCGCGTGCGCCTGTGCCGCCTGTTCCAACGCGAAGGTTTTGAAGATCTGCGGCTTCAGCACGCCGCGCTCCAGCAACGGCCAGACCTTTTCCCGCAGTTCGGCGGCGATCTGCGCTTTATCCTCGACGCTGCGCGAACGCAGGGTGGAGCCGGTGTGGGTCAGGCGTTTTAGCAGCAGCGGCATGAGGTTCAGCTCTTTTACCACGCCATTTTGGGTGCCGATTTGCACGATGCGGCCTTCCATCGCCGCCGCCTGGTAGTTCTTGGCCAGGTAGTCGCCGGCGATTAAATCGACAATGACGTCTGCGCCTCTGCCGCCGGTTGCGCTATGGGTGCGTTCGACGAAGTCTTCGCTGCGATAGTTTATCGCGACGTCGGCCCCCAGCGCCAGGCTGGCCTGGCGTTTCTCTTCCGAGCCGACGGTGGTGATCACGTGGGCGCAAAAGGCCTTCGCGAGCAGCGTAGCGACAGTGCCGATGCCCGAGGTGCCGCCGTGGATCAAGACGGTTTCACCGGCCTTGAGATGGCCGCGCTGGAACAGGTTGACCCACACGGTAAAGAAGGTTTCCGGGATGGCGGCGGCTTCCGCCATGCTGAACCCGGCGGGCACCGGCAACGCATTGCTCTCGTGCACCTTGCAGTATTCCGCGTAGCCGCCGCCGGCAATCAGTGCGCACACCCGATCGCCAATCGCATACTTTGTTGCTCCCTCGCCAAGGGCGACGACCTCGCCGGCGATCTCCAGGCCGGGAATATCCGAGGCGCCGGGCGGCGGCGCGTATTGCCCGCGGCGCTGCAAAACGTCAGGGCGGTTGACGCCGGCGGCGGCGACCTTGACCAGAATTTCACCTTGTTGCGGGGCTGGCAGGGGGTGGTCGGTGAGCACCAATACCTCGGGTTCGCCGGGGTGGTCGATCTCAATCGCTTTCATGCTTTCGGGCAGGGATGGGGTTGCTGACATTGCCGTTTCTCCTCGCAGAGTATGCAGGCGCGCTTACCTTCTAGATACGCGCCAGCCGTAAAAAAACCAACCGTTATCTTAGTGAAAGGCGATCTGGAGAATGTAGCAGATAGGGCGATTTTTCTCGGAGGAAAGAAGACGCCGCCGCAGAGGGCGGCTGAGCATCAGTCGTTTGGCGGAATGCGAAAACCTTTCAACGAGACGATAAAGTGCTCTTTCCCTTTAGAGATTTTGGCACCTTTATCACACCACAGGCTGGCGAGCTGGAAAAAGTCGTCGCTGTCGATGTCATAAGCCAATTCGATTTTCTTTGCCGTTCCTGAACGGATCAGCGTTTCTGCTTCCTGGTGATTTGCAGCTTTAATAGTGGTCATAAGCGAAATCCTTGGTGTTGAGCCAGTGCGGATAATCGCGGATATCATATGGCCGTATTGTTACAATTTTGTGATAAACGCATGACAGTCAGCAAATGTGCGGCCTGAGACCGGCCGCACGCTTTCGTTAAAACGGTGGGTTACCGGCCGGGTGGGCGCAGCAGGGTCTTCTTCTGATGCGCTTTGAAATACCGATACAGCGCATAGCCCGCAACGCCAATCAGCCCGGCCAGAACGGCCAGGAGTGCCATCGATTCTATCTCCATCTGTACTACCTCCAATAAGAATGGCATGAGGGCATAGTTGTGACAGGCATCATATGGGGAGACAATGAGAGCATTCCGTAACGCCGCATTATTGAAGTTGCAGGCAAAAAAAAGCGCCTATAGGGAGGCGCATAAAAATTTGCAACACAGCTTGTATTGTCCAGCACCAGGAGGAGTGGTGAACAAGGCATATTGTAAGCAACGCCTGCGGCGGCAGAAATAGGGATAACTCTTAAATCGGTATGGCCGCACGCCGCCGGCGTTGGCTAACCGGTTGAAGCAACGCTGAAAAAAGCAGCTAACAGGTTCAAATCCTGCGCGTTTAACGCCGCTTTCCGCCCGGGGGCGACAAAAAGAGTTGCTATTAAAGCCCGGTCATGAGTTAATGATTCCCGGCCTGTGGTACAGACCTATTTATGCACGACATTTTGAGTAAAGTAGTTCAAATTTAAAGCGTTATCCTAGATAGCTCTTCTCTGACGAATTTCCTTTCTAGTGCCTCCATAAGTAACTGATGACCGGCTATAACATGCCCATGGTGGCTTACATTTATTATTGAAGGAAATTAGACATGTCTAACATGATCAAAGGTCAAGTGAAGTGGTTCAACGAGTCTAAAGGTTTCGGTTTCATCACTCCAGCAGACGGCAGCAAAGACGTGTTCGTACACTTCTCTGCAATCCAGGATCAAGGCTTCAAGACCCTGGCAGAAGGCCAGAACGTACAGTTCTCTATCGAGAACGGTGCTAAAGGTCCATCAGCGGCTAACGTTACCGCTATCTAATCGGCTCTCTGCTGATTAATAAAAACCCGCCAAGGCGGGTTTTTTTGTGCCTGCAATTTGGCTGCGGCCAAAAAAAAGCCCGCAAGTCAGCGGGCAAAAGTTCCTTGTTACTTCTTCATTTGCAGGCGCCTCTCTGGGGGGGAAGCACCTGGATACAGACTACCCGCCGGCCGCTTAAGATTCTGCGGGCAAAGCGTTAAGAAAGTGAAAATCCACTCGGCTGCTACGCTTTAGAGACGCTCAGGACTGTGGGCTGATTGCAGCCGCAGGGTGTTTTTCTCGATTCATTTTGTAATACACTGACATCAATGACAAATGATGGGGAATGACATGAAAGTGCAGGATCGGGTGACGGTGAAGACAGATGGCGGCCCACGGCGCGAAGGGGTGATTCTGGCGGTAGAGGAGTTCAACGAGGGAACGATGTACCTGGTTGCGCTGGAGGACTATCCTGCGGGGGTCTGGTTCTTCAATGAGATCGACAGCCGCGACGGCACTTTTGTCGAGCCGCGCCATACGTCAACAAAATAACCTCGGCGGCGCGAGAAGGGCGGTCTCGCCAATTGGTTTCCTTGGGTGATCGTCCATAATGTAATTATCTCTGCCGAATAGGAATTTTTATTCGTGCCCACAGCAATACTCGCGGCGATAGAGAATATCGTCGCGAGTCGCTATGCTGGTTTTCCCAAGGTCTTAAATCGCCGTCGTTGGCGTAAGAATCAGGCCGAATGTAATCTCTTGAGGCCGCAGGCAATCAGCGGCTATTAACAAATATTCCACTGGTCAACGTATCGGTTAAACGAACAACATGATAAATGATCTGCTTGTTGTGCGTTTTTATTTTCCGTTTGATGTTTCCTTTGTGGGAAGAAACGGTTTTTGCCTTTATCTGCATCTGGTCGGATATCTGGATGGTTCCCTGACCGGACATCCACATGCGCAGCATGTTGGACTCCGTCTGGCTCAACGTCACCGGCGTTTTATCCAAAGAAAGCTTTTCCGCACGGGGCGCTTTTTTCTCAAGATAGTGACTAAGTAACTGATTCATAGTCTCTGGCTTGATGGATTTTGACGAGATAATGACATTTTTACGAACATATAAGTAATCGTCAAAATGTACGTTGGTGATCGCCATGAAAATGAAGAATAACGTATCGGGGTGCAGAGAGATCACCCGTTTTATTCGTTCGGTGGCATTAGCTTCGTGTATGAAGCAATCTTCGTTAATAAACACCAGACTGGGCTTAAGTTTACTGCATTTCTCGTGCAAGCCGTCAATATCGTTGATGGCGTTAATATGGCGTTTTTTCACACCATGCGCCGTAAGATAGTCTGTTAAACCTAACCTGGTATAGCTACATGAATCCATGATAATTGTTGGCATATCGCACCCCCACTTAAATCCGTTTTACCGCGGTAATATGAGAAAAAGCCTAAAGCCGAAAGGCAAAAATGGTTCAATATTTCACTTAATAAAGAGTGTTCTATCAATAAACGCAACGGCGCTCAATGATATTTTCATGCTAAACTTATTAACCGCGTGAATCTATAAGTTTAGCTTAAGTCAGAGTAATGTTCCGGCACCGAGCCCGCTGCCCGAGAACCCTAACCGGCACTTGAACCCTGTACCTGTGGGTAACTTTCGTGGTGATTCTGTTCATCATGTCACGAAATGAAATTTTAGATTGTTAGGAAAAATCTTAAAAAAAATTCATGTGTTGTTTTTTTAACGTTTTCTCGCCCGTTTTGTAAGCGGTGCGCTCTTGGTTTGGGCTGCTTATGTCTATTTATTTCCTTTTATAATCAATTTGTTATGATTATTTTTGCTGCTATTTGTAATGATAATCTTTTCCATTTTTATCAGAAAATCAATTGATACATTACAATTCGTTAACATAACGCCGTTGGTTTGTTAAGGTAAGTCGCTATATAACAATGGGTTATAGTAATGTTTTTAACATTATAAGGTGATGGGACTGATTTTATCGGGTGATTAATTTATTTCTCTGAACTATCGTGGCCTGCGGCGTCAATGGCGAAAAGCGGCGGCAGGTCGGAGTTGTTTCTGCTCGGGTATGACCTTAATTTGCCTGCTGCGGGCATCACAACGGGAGCGGCAGTGAGACATAACCAATATGGGCAGCCGGTAGGCGACGCTTTAGACAACTGGCAGCCGGCGGGTGACCCCGGAAACGACGTATTGCAGGGGCGCTTTTGTCGCCTGGAGCCGCTGTCGGCGGAACGCCGGGCCGCCGAACTCTACCGGGCTTACCAGCTGGCGGAGGATGGCCGCGACTGGACCTATCTCTTTTGCGAACGGCCGGAGACGCCGGCGGCGTTCGATCAGTACCTGCAGACGCAGGCCAACGGCCCCGACAGAAAAACCATGGCCGTCATCGATCAGGCCAGCGGCAAAGCGATTGGCACCTGCGCCTTCTTGCGTATCGACTCGGGCAACGGCGTGATCGAACTGGGCTCCATCAACTGGTCCCCGCTGATGAAACGCCGAGTGGTCGGCAGTGAAGCCATCTTCCTGATGCTGAAGCACGTGTTTGACGATCTTGGCTACCGCCGCTGCGAATGGAAATGCGACAGCCGCAATTTGCCTTCGCGCCAGGCCGCCGAGCGGTTCGGTTTCCGCTATGAGGGAACCTTCCGCCAGGCGATCGTCGTCAAGGGGCGTAACCGCGACACCGACTGGCTGTCGATCATCGACGGCGAGTGGCCGGCGGTGCGCGAGGCGTTTGGCCGTTGGCTGTCTGCGGATAATATCAGCGACAGCGGGCTGCAAAAGCAGCGCCTGCAGGCATTTCAGGCGCAATGAGCCGGTAAGCTTCATATTTGTTCCGGCAGACAGTGGTGCAGTGAGGCCAGCGTTTGCCGAATATCTTCTTCCTCCGTCATCCAGTTGACCAAGGCTGCGCGAATGCCCGGCTGGCCGTTATACAGGGTTGGCGTACAGCGCACCACGCCGTGAGCGTCCAGCCGGGCGATAAAGCGGTCACGCGCCGCAGCGGCATCGCCTGCGGCCTGGTTCAGGGCGAAACACACCACGTTCAGATTAACCGGCGCCAGCAGGCGGAAATCGTCGCTGGCGGCAAGTTCTGCCCCTAGCAGGCGCGCCAGTCTGACGTTGCGCTCGACGATGTCCCGCATGCCGTCGCGGCCGTAGGCCTTTAACGCCAGCCACAGCGGCAGGGCGCGGAAGCGCCGCGAATTTTCCGGCGTCAGGTGCAAATAGTTGTCCGGCCGCAAGGTTGGCGCTTCCAGGTAGGCCGAGTGGTTTTGAAACACCTGCATCTGCAGCGCCAGATGGCGGGTGAACTGGATTGCGCTGTCATAGGGCACGTTCAACCATTTATGCGCATCGACGGTGATGGAGTCCGCCTGTTGCCAGCCGGCCAGCAGGGGAGCGTACCGTGGCGAGCAGGCGGCTACGCCGCCAAATGCCGCATCAACGTGCAGCCAAAAAGGATAGCGCTCACGCAGCGCCAGCAGACGCGGCAAATCGTCAAAGGTAACGGTATTGACCGTGCCGGCGCTGGCCAGCACCAACGTGGGTACGCCCGCGCTGGCGGCCAGATGGCGTTCTAACGCCTGGGTATCTATCGCCTCGGAATGCGGCAGGCTGGCGATGGTCTTCAGCGCGTGGCGGCCGATGCCCAACATGCTGAGCGCCTTTATGCTGCTGGCGTGCGGATTGGCGGCCAGCACCTGGATCTCCCCCAGCGCCGCCAGGCCTTGCTGAGCCACATCAATGCCGCGTTGCTGGCCCAGCCACTGCCTGCCGATAGCCAGACCGGCGAAGTTGGCCATGGTCGCGCCGCTGACAAAGCTGCCGCTGTGCGTTTCCGGCAGCCCAAGCAGCGATTTCAATTGCTCGATGGTCGCCAACTCTATCGCCGCGGCGATGGTATCGTGGCTCAATTGGCTATTTTGGTCGATAATGCTAACCAGCCAGTCCGCCGCTACCGCCGCCGGAGTGGCGCCGCCGGTGACGAAGCCGAAATAGCGTGGCCCGGCGCTGGCGGAGATGCCGGCTTCATAGTGCCGCCAAAAATCGTCCAGCGCGGCCAGGGCGCCGGTGCCGCTCTGCGCCAACTGCTCGTCACCCGGCTGCAGCTGCTGCCGTTCCAGCGGTGGACAGACCGGCCGCTGTTTTAGCCCGGCCAGAAAATTTTCCGCGATTTGACGAGTGCGTTCGAGTATCTGTGGGAACTGCTCAAGATCCTGCTGCAAACCTGGGTGCATAATGACTCCGAAAGAAAAAGGCGATGCCTAACCATAGTTCATTTGCATTGGCGTCGAAATCGATAAAAAATGACTCTTTTGGATAGTCAGGCTAACCAATGTTGAATGACCGCATACCCTTGCACATCCTGCCGACCTTCGTGATTGCCGCGCGGTTGGAAAACCTGCGCGCCACGGCCCAGCAGGTGCATCTGACCCACGGGGCGGTCAGCCAACAAATTCAGCAGCTTGAACAGGCGATCGGCTGCCCGCTGTTCGAACGCCGCGGGCGCGGGTTGAGGCTGAATGCGGCGGGGCGTGAACTGTTGGCGGTGGCTGAACCGGCGCTGCTGGCGCTGCAGAGGGGGGTTGGCCGCGTCAGGCGCATTGCGGCAAGCCATTCGTTACGCATTAGCGTGTTGCCTTCTTTCGCCCATTATTGGCTGTTGCCTCGGCTGCCGGCCTTTCGCGATGCCTGCGCCGATATCGCGCTGGACATCGACGCCTCGCTGGCGGTGCAGGATTTGGCGCAGGGAGGGTTTGATGCGGCGATCCGTATCGGCAGCGGCCGTTGGCCGGGGCTGTATGCGGAGCGCATCGCGTCGGGAGAGGTGGTGCCGGTGGCTTCTCCGGCGCTGGCGCAGCGCGAGCAGAAGGCGTTCGACAGCGCTGCATCGGACGTGCCCTTGTTGGAACACGACGCGACCCCCTGGCGGGTCTGGTTCCAGGCGCACCAGCAGGTGGATTACGGCCGCCAACTGGCGTTATTCAACGACGCCGGGCTATTGATTCGCGCGGCGGAACAGAGCTTCGGCATTGCGCTGGTGAAGCGCCTTCTGGCGCACGACGCCGTCGGCGACGGTCGCCTGGTGGAGATGGCCGCGGCGCGGCGGCTGGGCGATGGCGATTTTTATCTGGTTTGGCCCCAGGCCGCCGGATTGACGCCGGCGGTGGAACAATTATTGGCCTGGTTGCGGCGGCAGTTGAGCGAAGCTTAGCGCCGCAGCCACGCCGGCCGTGAGGTTCCTAACGCCGTCGAAGGCAGAGCCCATTGCAGTGCGGTGCCCGTCAGGCTCAACGGCGCGCGCAGGCGTTGCGCCGGGCCCCAGTGCGTCAGCTCAGACTGCGGGTTTTCATCCGCCGCCGTTGCCGGCGCCAGTGCTTCCTGCCGATGATCCTGCGGGTAAGGGTGCGCCAGCAACAGCTGCGCAGTGCGCGCCAGCGATAGCCGGGCGACGTAGCCGGTTCCACGGGCCAGGCGCTGTTTCATGCCCGTTAACGCAGCAGCCGCCATCAGATAACCGGTGGCGTGATCCAGCGCCTGCACCGGCAACGGCACCGGCAGGCTCGCCTGGCGCCATGTCATGCCTCCTGCTGCCAGGCCGCAGCTCATCTGCACCAGGCTGTCGAAGCCGCGCCGGCCGCGCCATGGGCCGGTCCAGCCGTAGGCATTGAGGCAAATGTCGATCAGGCCCGGCGACAGCGCGCGCCTTTCCTCTACGCCATAGCCCAATTTCTCCAGCGCCCCGGCGCGGTAGCCGTGAACGAGGATGTCGGCGGTTTTCAACAGTTGTTCAAAGGTTTGACGATCTTGCGCATTGGTCAGGTTCAGGCGTGCGCAGCGTTTGCCTAATATCACCTCATGTTCGACGGCGGGTTCATCCCAGCCGTACGGATCGATGCGCAGCACGTCGGCACCTAAGCCGGCGAGAAAACGGGTAGCGATCGGTCCGGCGATGATGCGCGTCAGATCCAACACCCGGACGCCATGCAGCGGTCGGGCGGGGGGCAGCGGCCAACTCGGCGGCGCCGTCGCCGGCTGCAGCGAGGCGTGGATCAGCGGCTCTAACGCCACGCTTTTGCCCTGAATATGCTGCTGCCAGGCTTCGACGGAGCGCATTTCCGCCGCGCAGCCGCCGGCTTCGATCACCGCCTGCTCTAATGCGCTTTTCTGCCAGCCCTGTACTCTTCCCGCCAACGCGCCTTTATCCGCCGCCGGCCCTAAGACCTTTTCCACCGCCTGGCGGTGATGCGGGGCGTTGGTGTGCAGCCGTATCCAACCATCCGCCGCGGCGTAGTCTCCGGCCAGTGCATCCCAGGCGGCCGGCAGGCTCCAGCCCAGCGGTCTTAGCGTCCAGCCGAACCATAGCGAAGCCAGCCGTTGATCGACCCGGATCTGGCGGGCGTCGCCGCCGGGCCTATCGAACAGTTCGGCGCAGGCCAACCCGGCTGCTCCCCAGGCGGCGGTTGCCAGCTCGGTGACCGGAAACGCCGAGGCCAGCTCGCCTGTGCCCAGGACAGTTATCTGCTCCACCGGGGTTGCGGTGTACCCCATACTTTGCCAAATTTCGTCGAGCAGGGTGTGGGTGAGGGTATTCATGCGCGGTTCCTCAAGACGATGACGGGACATTGCCTAGCGTAGTTCACGACTGGCGGGGTTGCTAAGGGCCATGTTCGGCGCGTTATAATTTGGCCGCCGGAAATAAACGCCTAATTAAGGTTTATTTTTCGTTTAATAAATTGACCTTTACATCATAACCTCAGGTCACTATACTCAGCCAAAATTTCGGTGGAGAAACCCAATTGGACAGTTTTAGTTGTAGCGATATAAATAAGGCAAGCTGACCAATCCTCTTCTGATTTGTTGCTTGCCGAAAATCGGCGGGCGGCACCCCTCTCTTGTTATTCCGAGCTGTGCATACCCGAATATAACCGCGTTACCTGATGCCCTGTGGTCTCAGGTGAATTAAGTTGGACGTTATTATGGTATTTTGCAGCCACAGCCTCTTTCCTCCCGGCACTCATACGCCAATTCGCTGATTTATTATCGGCGCGATTTCGCGTGTGCTAAACAGCACATGAACTTATCTCCTGCGGTTAATTAAGGGGAAAGTCATGGCTATGACTCCTTTTGTTTTAAATTTATTACTGGCGATGAGCCTGGGCGCGGTTATTGGCGCCGAGCGGCAATGGCGTCAGCGTATGGCCGGTCTGCGCACCAATGCCCTGGTGGCGACCGGCGCGGCGGTATTTATTCTCAGCTCGATGTCCACCGATCCTTCCAGCGCCGGGCGGGTGGCCGCCCAGATTGTTTCCGGCATCGGTTTTCTCGGCGCCGGGGTTATCATGCGTGAGGGGTTGAATATCCGCGGCTTGAACACTGCCGCCACGCTGTGGTGCTCTGCGGCGATCGGCGTGTTGTGCGGGCTGGGGCAGTATTGGGACGCGGTAATCGCTACGCTGGTGATCCTGTGCGCCAATATTCTGCTGCGTGAAGCCGCTCAGCGTATCAACCTGCAGCCGCAGCAGCAGGCGACCGATCTGGAGTTGTGTTACCGCATTCAGGTTACCTGCGGCGAACAGGACGAAATATTGGTGCGCACCTTGATATTACAGGCGCTGAACGGCGTGGCGCTGCGTTTGCAATCGCTGCGCAGCGCCGATATCGCCAGCCCCGGTCAGCTGGAGGTTTGTGCGGAAATAACCGCGACGCCGGCTGCGCAAAAAGAAATAGAAGGTATTGTCTGTCGCGTCAGCCTGGAAAAAAGCGTGAGTGCCGTGCGTTGGCGCGTCGCATCTGAATTGCCGGTCTGATTAAATACATCAACCTGAATAATGTGAAATACATAAGATATTAAGGAGGCGTTATGGACGACGACCCCAGGGGGCGATTATTTCTGCGTAGCCGACAGGATAACCATTCAGTTTGGCTGCGCTAATTAAATAAATTCCATTTTATGCATATTCACCCGTTAATCGGGCGGGGTATCCCTGTGCGTGAAATAAAATAAGAGAATAGCGTTATGACTCAAATTAATGAAAAAGTACGCCGCCGTGATAAAGGCGAGGCACCTTACGCCATCGCGGAAGAGGCGAAAAACAGCATCGCTCAAACGCTGGCGAATTTAAAATGCAATCGCAACGGATTAACCCAGGACGATGCCGGCGAAAGGCTGGAGCAGTTCGGCGCCAACCAGGTGGCCCATGACAAGGCGCCGCATGCGTTGATCCAGTTAATCAAAGCGTTCAACAACCCATTTATCTTCGTACTGATGGTGCTGGCTGCGATCAGTTTCTTTACCGACTACTGGCTGCCGGCCCAGCGCGGTGAAGAAACTGAACTCACCGGCGTCGTCATTATCATGATTATGGTGTCGTTGAGCGGCCTGCTGCGTTTCTGGCAGGAGTATCGCACCAACAAAGCGGCCGAAGCGTTGAAATCCATGGTGCGCACCACCGCCACGGTTTTGCGCCGCAGCAGCTACAGCGCACATCCGCTGACGCTGGAGGTGCCCATCCGCGAGCTGGTGCCGGGGGACATCATTCAGCTCTCCGCCGGCGACATGGTGCCGGCAGACATCCGGCTGATCGCCTCGCGCGATCTGTTTATCAGCCAGGCGATTTTAACCGGCGAAGCCATTCCCATCGAGAAGTACGATGCGATGGGCAACGTCGCCCAAAAGTCGAGCGACGACAGCGTTTCCAGCGAGAGCGCGCTGTTGGAGCTGTCGAATATCTGCCTGATGGGCACCAACGTCGCCAGCGGCACCGCCACGGCGGTGGTCGTGGCCACCGGCGGGCGCACCTATTTCGGTTCGCTGGCCAAATCCATCGTCGGTTCCCGGGCGCAAACCGCCTTCGATCGCGGGGTGAACAGCGTCAGCTGGTTGCTGATCCGCTTTATGCTGGTGATGGTGCCGGTGGTGCTGTTGATCAACGGCTTCACCAAGGGCGACTGGAGCGAGGCGGCGCTGTTCGCGCTGGCCGTCGCGGTCGGCCTGACGCCCGAAATGCTGCCGATGATTGTCAGCTCCAACCTGGCGAAGGGCGCTATCGCCATGTCGCGCCGCAAAGTGGTGGTCAAGCGGTTGAACGCCATTCAGAACTTCGGCGCCATGGATGTACTTTGCACGGATAAAACCGGCACCCTGACCCAGGATCGCATCATTCTCGAGCATCACATCAACGTCAGCGGCGTTAAGGATAGCGAAGTGCTGCACCTGGCCTGGCTGAACAGTTTCCACCAGAGCGGCATGAAGAACCTGATGGACCAGGCGGTGATCCGCTTCGGGCGCGGCAAGCCGGGCGTCGAGGCGCTGGGGCGTTACAGCAAGGTGGACGAGCTGCCGTTCGACTTCGTGCGCCGCCGCTTGTCGATCGTGGTGGCGGACGAGAGCCGCCAACAGCTGCTGATCTGCAAGGGGGCGGTCGAAGAGATGCTGGAAATCGCCACCCACGTGCGTGAAGGGCAGCAAACGTTGCCGTTGGATGATGCGCGGCGCGCGGCGTTGCAGGCGCTGGCGCGCGAGTATAACGAGGACGGTTTCCGCGTGTTGGTGCTGGCCACCCGCGAACTGGGCGAGCAGCAGCAGGCAGCGCCGCTGAGCGTCGCCGACGAGCGCGATATGGTGGTTCAAGGGTTATTGACCTTCCTTGATCCGCCGAAGGAAAGCGCGCAGCAGGCGATCGCCGCGCTGCAGGAAAACGGCGTCGCGGTGAAAGTGCTGACCGGCGACAACCCGGTGATCACCTGCAAGATTTGTCGCGATGTCGGGTTGGAGCCGGGGGAGCCGCTTTCCGGCCTGCAGATTGAGCGGATGAGTGATGAAGAGCTGGCGCGCGAGGTGGAGCAACGCACGGTATTCACCAAGCTGACGCCGCTGCAGAAATCGCGGGTGCTGAAAATGCTGCAGGCCAACGGCCATACGGTGGGGTTCCTCGGCGACGGCATCAACGATGCGCCGGCGTTGCGCGACGCCGACGTCGGCATCTCGGTGGATACCGGTACCGATATCGCCAAGGAATCGGCGGATATCATCCTGTTGGAAAAGAACCTGATGGTGTTGGAAGAGGGGGTGATTAAAGGGCGTGAAACCTTCGGCAATATCATCAAGTACCTGAACATGACCGCCAGCTCCAACTTCGGCAACGTGTTCTCGGTGCTGGTGGCCAGCGCATTCATTCCGTTTCTGCCGATGTTGGCTATCCATCTGTTGATCCAGAACCTGATGTACGACATCTCCCAGCTTTCGCTGCCGTGGGACAAGATGGACAAAGAGTTCCTGCGCAAGCCGCGCAAGTGGGATTCGAAAAACATCGGCCGCTTTATGCTGTGGATCGGCCCAACCTCGTCGATATTCGACATCACCACCTATGCGCTGATGTGGTTTGTTTTCGCCGCCAACAGCGTTGAGCATCAGGCGCTGTTCCAGTCCGGCTGGTTTATTGAAGGGCTATTGTCGCAAACGCTGGTGGTGCATATGCTGCGCACCCAGAAAATCCCGTTCATTCAAAGCACGGCGGCGCTTCCGGTGCTGCTGACCACCGGGTTGGTGATGGCGTTGGGTATTTATATTCCGTTCTCGCCGCTCGGCGCGTTGGTGGGGTTGCAGCCGCTGCCGTGGGAATACTTCCCGTGGTTGGCCGGCACGCTGATCAGCTACTGCGTCGTGGCGCAAATGATGAAGCGCTTTTATATCCGCCGCTTCGGCGAGTGGCTGTGATCGCCGCCGCCGGGTGCAACGCCCGGCGGTTATAACAGTTTTTTGACCAGCAGACCGAGCATGATGGTCAACGTAAAGGAAAACAGCGTACCGAGCAGCACGTACTCGGTACGCATCTTGTCATCACTCTGCCGCAGATCGCCGAAGCGGAAAATCGACTTGGCGGCCAGCAAGAAGCCAATTGCCGGTATCTGGCCGGTCAGCACAAAGGTCAGGATCAGCGTTCTTTCCAGGTAGCCAATCTGTTTGCCCGCGCGCAGCAGCGAGTCGTTATCGGCTTTGGCCGAAGCCGGCATTTGCGGCGTCCAGCGCGCCAGCAGTTGGCCAATCAAAATACCCATCGGCAGATAAATCAGGCTGTAGGCCGTCAGCACCAGGCCGGTTTGCAGGCTGCCCAGTTGCCGCCACAGCGCGGCGAGCAGGGCGCCGGCGTTAGGCGTAAGGTACAGCCACAGCAGGATAATGACCGCCAGGTGCAGGCCCTGATCGAGCAGGAAGCTGCCGGCCTGGCTGAGGCCGGTCATCAACGTAACCTTCAGCAGGTCAATCAGGTAATGGCTGACTGCGATTGTCAGCAGGCTGATCAACACGTCCGCGGAGGATAGCCCGCCGTGCAGAAGCCCGAAACCGGCCACCACCCAGGCGGCCAGCACGCCGTGCAACAGGGCGTGCAGCAGCAAAAAGCGCGAGCGCGCGCGATGCTGGGCTTTATCAACCACCCAACTGAGAGGCTGCAGCGGGAAATCCGCCAGCAAATGCACGAGCAGCAGCCAGGTCAGCAGTGGCGCATAGGTCAAATCCATATTCAGGTGATCCCGTTAATCGCATGAATGAACCGCATCATTTCCTCGTAGGCCGCACGCTTTAGCGTGGCGGATACGGTGGAGGCGGCTTTTTGCAACCGCAGCGCGACCTCCGCGTTGCTGCCGGCGAATATTCGCGCCTGCACGATGCGCGCCTCAGCCTGAGACAGGCGGCCGATGACATGATCTAACATTGGCAGCAAATCGCTGACAATGGCGTTTGTCCGATCGTTGTCGGTTTTCAGAGCCAGCCTGCAGTTTTTCGTCATGGCGTCCAGCGCGGCGCCGGAGTTGACGAAGGCGCTGCCATAGCCGGCGGCCTGGGTTTGCTTGCTGCCCAAGCCAACGGCGATGCGCGCGTCCCACGCTGCCGCATCCATGGCTTTCAGCGCGATGCGGATATATACCGCCAGCAGCAGGCCGTCTTCCTGTTTGGTCTCCGCTTGAAAGGCGTCGCCGCGAAAAATCTCGAAGCGCTGTATCTGGTTGGTCTGTTGCAGCCGTTTCAGCAGGCCCTGCAGCCCGCTGATGTAATTAGCCGTATCGAGACGGCGAGAATTGACCAGATCGCCGCTGATTACGCTGATGTGCGTCCGCATGCGTTTGCCTGTTTTGTCGGAAAGGAGAAGGATAAATTCGCACCTAAGAGCGAATAAGTCAAATATTCGCCTCATGATGCGAATTTTTAGCAATTTCGCCTCTGGGGGCGAAAATGAAGGGGGGGAGGCGTGATTGCAGATCCCTGCAGCCAGAGACCGGCTTTATCGTCGATTCAGGATCTGGTGGGCAGGCACCTGTCGGCCAAGGTGCGGGCGTTTGTTAATTTTCTGCCGGTGCAGTTTGGCGGCGAAAGCCCTATTGAGACGTTCCGATGCCTTCCGGCCGGGAATACGCGCGCCCTGCGGCTCGCCACCGGCGGAGAATGGCGGGATTAGAAGCTTTTCACCAGCACTTCGCGCGGCAGCTCGCTGCCGTGTTTCAGCAGATGGTCGAAGGATCTTTCGCTACTTTTCAACTGCTGCAGAAATTCCTGCGGCGACAGATCGTGTTTTTTGCCGCTCATGTAAGCCAGCGCCAGTTCTTTTGCCTGATAGCGTGAGAAGTTGTACATAGTGTCCTCGCAACGGGGGTTTTCAATGCAACGATTGTAACGAAAGAGCACATAATGAACAGTGGCTTTGGCGTATGGAATCGATAGCTGAAACTGATGTTCTGACGAGGACGGGCCGTATCGACGGGACAATGGGGGCCGGCTTCATTGGCCCCCATGGCCGTTTATCCCAGATCGCCGCCGGCTACCGGCAGCACGGTGCCGTTGATGTAGCTGGCCTGGTCGCTGGCGAGGAACAAGATGGCGTCCGCCTGTTCGCCGACGCTGCCGTAGCGGTGCATCAGGCTACTGTCCAGGGTTTGATTGACCACCTGCTGATACCATCTCTCTTCCTGCGGCGTTGGCGTTGCGTTGTTGCGCGGCGTCAGACGCGGCGGCGCCTCGGTGCCCCCCGGCGCGGTGGCGTTGATGCGGATGCCGGCGCCGGCGTACTCAAACGCCAGCGATTGGGTCAGGGCGTTGACGCCGCCCTTGGCTGCCGAATAGGGCACGCGGTTCACGCCGCGGGTGGCGACGGAAGAGACGTTGACAATCACTCCGTTCCCCTGCGCCAGCATATGCGGCAGCGCCGCGCGGCAACCCCACAGCGTCGGGAACAGCGAGCGTCGAATTTCCGCTTCAATCTGCTGTGCGTCGTACTCGGCAAATGGCCGGGCCCAGATGGTGCCGCCAACGTTGTTCACCAAAATATCCAGCCGGCCGAAGTGTTGTTGCACCTGGTTCAGCGCGTCGCGGGTCGCTTCCCAGTTTTCCAGGTCCGCCTGCAGCGCGATGACCTCAACGCCGCGTTCTTTTAGCGCCGCCGCCACCTCGGTGAGGTAGGGCGCGCGGTCGAGCAGCGCCAATCTGGCGCCTTCCCGCGCCGCGCGCTCGGCGACGGCTTTGCCGATGCCCTGAGCGGCGCCGGTGATCGCCATCACCTTGCCGCTGAAACGGGGTTTATCCATGGTTGTCTCCTTTAACTGGCCTGGCTGGGGGCGAACTTCTCGTAGTGGAAGCTGGCGGGGGTAAAGGCGCGGCGCTGGAAATCGCCGAGCACCGCTTCCACCATCGGCGGCGGCCCGCACAGGTACACGTCCAGATCGCCGCCGTTGAGCAAACTTTCGTCGAGGTGCTGCGTGACGTAGCCCTTGTGCGGCGACTGCGACGCTTCGCTGGCCACGCAGGTCAGGTAACTGAAGTGCGGCAGGCGCCGGCGATAGCTTTCCAGCTGTTCCAGCTTGACCAGATCGTGGTCATGGGTGACGCCGTAAATCAGGTGCACCGGCTGCGGGCTGGCGTCGGCGGCCAGCTGTTCCAGCATGGAAAGGAACGGCGCCAGCCCGGTGCCGCCGGCCAGGAACAGCATCGGCCGCACCGGCGTGCGCAGGTAGAAGCTGCCCTGCGGGCCACGCAGGCGGATGGCATCGCCCGGCCGGGCCCGATCGGTCAGATAGCCGCTCATCATGCCGCCGGGCACGTTGCGCAGCAGAAAAGAGATTTGCCGGCTGCCGGGCAGCGAACTGAAGGAATAGGCGCGGCTGGCATCGCTGCCGGGCACCGCGATATTGACGTACTGGCCAGGCAGGAAGGCGATGCCGCGTTCGTCGTCCAGCGTCAGACAGAACTCGATGGCGCTGTCCGACAGCGTGGTGGCCGACGTGACGGTGGCGGCAAACTCCTCGCTGCCGGTTTTACATAGCGTCGAGGCGATGGGCACCTCGATGACGCAGTCCGAAGACGGCACCATCTGGCAGGTCAACACCAGCCGCTGCGCCGCTTCCTGTTCGGACAGCGCTTCGTCCAGATAGTCCTCACCCAGCTGATATTCCCCCTGTTCGCAGCGGCATTTGCAGGTGCCGCACACGCCGTCCGAACAGTCCATCGGCAGGTTGATCCTTTGCCGGTAGGCGGCGTCGAGCACCTTTTCATTCGGGTTACACTGAATAAAGCGGCTGACGCCGTCTTCAAAATTAAGAGCGACGGTAAAAGACATGCTCACCTCACGATTTAAAGATGATAAATATCAATAACATGATTGATGTAGTCATTATCCAGACGAATTTTCTTGCGCTTAATTCGCAGTTCATCGCCCGCGTGTTCCAGCAGCAGGCGGGTCGAGCCGAAGTAGGTATCCGTGTGGTTATAGCGGTGATAGAAGGTGGCCCAGTGGTAGTTCACCTCGGCCTGGCCCTCCGTGGCCGACAGGATTTCCACGTTGCTGACCAGATGGACGGTGCGCGGTTCCGGCATGCTGCTGGCGGCCGAACGTTCGGTTTTGATGCGGTAAACGCGGTCCTCCAGCCCTTCGCGATTGGCGTAATAAATCAGCGAAATCTCGCTGTGGGGATCCGTGGTCTGCCGATCGTCGTCGGCCCAGGCAGGCATCCAGTATTCGACCTGCGGGTGATAGCAGGCGAGCCATTCATCCCATTGCCGGTCATCCAGCAGGCGCGCTTCGCGATACAGGAATTGTTCCACTTGCTGTTGCAGGTTGAGCCTGTTCATTGCGCCACCTCATCGTTGCGTTGTTGAAGATCCAGCTTGCGCAGCAGGAGGGTTTGCCAGTGATGATGCTGGCTGAAATACAAGGCTTCGTCTTCCGGGCGCGGGCCGGTCATTTCGGGCAAGATCCCCAGCGCTTTGGCGTTGTCGTCCGCCTGTCCCTCGAGCCAGCGGGTGGCGCCGCGGCTGAGATCGCTCCAGGGCATGTTGCCCGCGTTGAAGCCCAGCTGGCAGGCGCGAAACTCTTCCAGATCGTCCGGCGTTCCCATGCCGCTGACGTTGAAGAAATCTTCATACTGGCGAATGCGCAAGGCGCGATCGGCGGCGCTTTCGCCCTTCGGCGCAAAGCAGAACACCGTGACTTCGGTTTTATTGACGGAAAGGGGGCGAACGACGCGCAGCTGGCTGGAAAGCTGATCCATAATGTACAGATTAGGGTAGAGGCACAGGTTGCGAGTCTGGTTAACCATCAGATCGGCGCGCTGCGGGCCGAAGGCGTCGTTCAGGCGGCTGAAGTGGCGGTAAATAGGGCGAGACTCCGGGTTCAGCACGCGGGTCCACAGCAGCAGATGGCCATTCTTGAAGCCGTAGGCGCCGCCATCGTTTTTTGATGACCAGCAGTTGGCGTCCATGGTTTGGGTGCCGGTCTGGGCATCCCGATGCGCCATAGTCGAGACGTAGTTCCAGTGCACCACGCTGACGTGATAACCGTCCGCGCCGTTCTCTATCTGCAGTTTCCAGTTGCCGTCGAAGGTGTAGGACGATGAGCCGCGCAGCACCTCCAGCCCGTCTTCGGCCTGATCGACAATCAGATCGAGAATATGCCGCGTCTCGCCCAGATAGTCCGTCAGCGGCAGCACCTCGTCGCTCAGGCTGCCGAACAGAAAACCGCGGTAAGATTCAAAACGTGGCAGCTGTTTGAGATCGTGCGAGCCGGCCTGTTTGAAACACGGCGGGTAGGCGCCGGTCTTTTCATCCTTGGCCTTCAACAGGTTGCCGGCGTTGTTGAAGGTCCAGCCGTGGAACGGGCAGGTAAAGGTGCTTTTATTGCCGGACTTGCGGCTGGCCAACATTGCGCCACGGTGCGAGCAGCTGTTGATCATGGCGTGCAGCCCCATGTCTTTATCGCGGGTGATAATGACCGGCTGGCGGCCAAGGGTGAGCGTGTAATAATCGCCGGGCGCGGCGATTTGGCTTTCATGCGCCAGATATACCCAGTTGCCTTCAAAAATTGCTTTCATTTCCAGTTCAAATAACGCCTCGTCGGTAAAAATGCCGCGATTGCATTGATAAATTCCATTTTCTTTATCAATAATTAAAGCATTATTTATTTTCTTTTTTAATTCGGCGGATGCATTGTTCACTAATGAGTTCATAGTAATGACCTCGTATAAAGAGACAGGGTTAATGAGCGGGTAATGAATATTCAATTACCCATTGCTGATATCGTTATTCGTGCTTCCGTTGCAGGTAATCAGTTCTGCAGCGCCCGGGCGCGTTTAATTCTATTTTGTTCTTCGCTATCGGCGGCGGGGTACAGGCTGAAATCGAAGGTGACTTCGGTATGGGCGCCGGGCAGATCGCGCTGGGCCGCAATGGCCGGATCTGTCACTTTTACCGGGTCGGCAATCAGTTCGTCGCGGGTGGCGAAGGCGAAATCGTCCCACAGGTAGCGATCGCCGCTAAGGTTAATCTGGGTGGTCAGATGCTTGTGCCCCGGCGCGGAGACGAAGAAGTGAATGTGCGCCGGCCGGTTGCCGTGGCGGCCCAACCGGTTGAGCAGCGCCTGCGTCGGCCCGTCCGGCGGGCAACCATAGCCGGAAGGCAAAATGCTGCGCACCGCATAGCGCCCATTGACGTCGGTCTTCACCCGGCGGCGCAGGTTGAAATCGCTTTGCGATTTGTCGAAGAACGAATAGTTGCCCAGCGTGTTGGCGTGCCAGATATCCACTACCGCACCCGCCAGCGGCCGGCCGTCGGCGTCTTTCACCTGGCCGTGCAGCCACATCGGCTCACCGGCGTCGGCGCCGTCATCCATGCGCGCGAAGCCTTCGCTCAGCGGCGCATTGGCGACGTACAGCGGCCCTTCGATAGTACGCGGCGTGCCACCCGCCAGGCCCTGGGCGCGTTCGCGCTCGTCGTCGCGCAGATCGAGGTAGTGCTCCAGCCCCAGACCGGCAGCCAGCAGCGCCGCTTCCTGGCGCCCACCCAGCGTATGCAGGTAGTTCACCGCCTGCCAAAATTCTTCGGGGGTGACGTCGTGCCTCTCGATCAGCAGACAAATATCGCTCAGCAACTGATGCATGATTTTTTTGAAGCGCAGGTCGCCGCCTTCGCTGGTAAAGCCGCTGCTGATTTCCAGTAATTTAATGACGTCTTGATGTTGGTCGAAGGAAATAGACATTGCGAATTCCTCATGGCTTATTATATAGGGTGGAGGGAGTTATCCCGGTTATTTTATTTGTCGTCGTTATGGATGGAGGAGGGATGTCGGCATAAGGCGTCAACGCGAATATCCATATAAGGATAGAGCGGCAGCGCGAATAATATATCGTGCAGTTCGGCGTTGCTTTCCACATCGAAAATGCTGACGTTGGCGTAACTGCCCGCGATGCGCCAAAGATGCCGCCATTTCCCCGCAGACTGCAGCTCCTGCGAGTAGGCTTTCTCACGCCGCTTGACGTCGTCGGCAATCTCTTGTGGCATATCGACCGGCAGCTTCACGGTCATTTCAACTTTAAACAGCATGGCGATACTCCCGTTATTATTTGCGCTGATAGAAGCGCAGTTTGTCTTCGTCGATCTCAACGCCCAGGCCGGGGCCGGGCGGCAGCCTGACCTGGCCGTTGGCGAAGGCCAGAGGCGTGGCGACCACGTCGTCCTTCAGCAGCAGCGGGCCAAACATCTCGCTGCCCCAGTCCAGCTTCAGCGTCGACCAGGCGTGTAGCGAGGCGAGGGTGCCCAGCGTGCCCTCCAGCATGGTGCCGCCGTACAGCGCCACGCCGGCGGCCTGCGCTACCTGCGCCAGCTTCAGCGCCTGCGCCGGCCCGCCCGCCTTGGCGATTTTCAGCGCGTAGGCGCCGGTAAAACCGCTCGCCGCCAGCGCATAGCCGTCGTGCGCGTCGGCCACCGCCTCGTCGGCAAGGATCGGCAGGGTAAAACGCCGGCTGAGCTGGATCAGCGCGGCACGGTCCCACAGCGCCACCGGTTGCTCAACCAGATCGATGCCGATTTCCTGCAGCGCCGCCATGCCGCGCACCGCAGTGCCGGCATCCCAGGCCTGGTTGACATCGACGCGGATGCTGACATCCGGCCCCAGCGCCCGCTTAATCGCCTGGGTATGCCGCAGATCGTCCGCCAGCGGCCGGGCGCCGATCTTCAGCTTGAAGGCGTTGTGCCGCCCTTCCGCCAGCAGTTTCTGCCCCTCGGCGATGTCTTTTTGCGTATCGCCGCTGGCCAGCGTCCACAGCACCGGCAGGGTGTCGCTCAGCGCGCCGCCGAGCAGGCTGCTGACCGGCAGGCCGAGGCGTTTGCCCTGGGCATCGAGAAAGGCGGTTTCCAGCGCCGATTTGGCGAAGGTGTTGCCTTTGACGTGGGCGTTCATCAGCGCCGTCAGCGGCGCCAATCCGTTAAAACTTTTGCCGCTCAGCAGCGGCGCCAGATAAGCGTCGATCGCCGATTTGATGCCTTCCGGGCTTTCCGGGCCGTAGCTCAGCCCGCCGATGGTGGTGGCTTCGCCCCAGCCGGTCAGGCCGTCGGCGCAGGTCAGGCGCACCAGCGTCAGCGTCTGGCAGCCCATGGTCGCCATCGACAGCCTGTGCGGACGAATGGTCGGGATATCCACCAGCCAGCTCTCGATGCGTTCAATACTCAGTTCCATGCGTTATTCCTTTTCGGTGAGAAACTCGACAACGCTGCGGTTGAAGAGGTCCGGGCAGGCGATATTGGAGATATGCGAAGCCGGCAGCCGCAGCAGCCTGGCGTGCGGCGCATTGGCTACCAGAAATTCGGCATCCGCCACCGTCGTCACCGCATCTTCTTCCCCGGCGATCGCCAGCATCGGCCGCGCCATGGCGGCGACTTCGGCGCGCAGGTCGGCCTGCGCCAGCGCGTCGCAACAGGCGGCGTACCCCTGCGGATTGCCGGCCGCCAGCCCGGCCACCAGCGGCGCGACCCGCCCGGGGTGTTGTTGCAAAAAGCCAGGGCTGAACCAGCGAGCGGGAGAGGCGGCGGCGATCGGCGCCAGCCCGTCGTCGCGCACCTGCTGCGCGCGCTGTCGCCAGCCTTCGGCGCTGCCGATGCGCGCGGCGGTATTGGCCACCACCAGCCTCCCGATCCGCTGCGGGTGATAGCGGTTGAGCCACAGCCCGGTCAGGCCGCCCATTGAGATGCCGCAAAAATGGGCGACCGGCGCATCCAAACGATCGAGCAGGGCGAGAACGTCTTCCCCCAGTTGCTGCAGGCGCAGCGGCGCCGTCGGCAGCGGGGTGGCGCCGTGGCCGCGCGGGTTATAGCGCAGCACGCGAAAACGTTCGGTCAGCGCCGGCAGCTGCGGCTGCCACATGGCAAAGGTGGTGCCCAGCGAGTTGGACAGCACCAGCAGCGGCGCTGCGGCCGGCCCGTCGAGGCGATATTCAATGTCCATGCGTCACCTCATACCCGTTCAATAATCAGCGCGATGCCCTGGCCGACGCCGATGCACATGGTGCACAGCCCATAGCGCCCGCGGGTGTTCCGCAACTGGTAAGCGGCGTTCATCACCAGCCGGCCACCGGAGGCGCCCAGCGGATGGCCGAGGGCGATAGCGCCGCCGTTCGGGTTAATCTGCGGCGCATCGTCGTTCAGCCCCAGTTCGCGGGTGACCGCCAGCGCCTGTGCGGCGAAGGCTTCGTTCAGCTCAATCACGTCCATCTGGTCGAGGGTCAGGCCGGCGATATTCAATACTTTGCGCACCGCCGCCGCCGGCGCAAAGCCCATGATCGTCGGTTCGATGCCGGTCACGGCGCTGGCGACGATGCGCGCCATCGGCTGCAGGCCGTGCAGGGCGAGCCCGCGTTCACCGGCCAGCAGCAGCGCACAGGCGCCGTCGTTTAATCCCGAGGCGTTGCCGGCGGTGACGCTGCCCTGCGGATTGACCACCGGCTTCAATTTTTCCAGCGCCGCTAAGGTGGTGGCGCGCGGATGTTCATCCTGCGTGAATCTCAGCGGCTCACCTTTCTTCTGCGGAACGCACACCTCGATCAGCTGGTCGGCGAAAAAACCGCTCTCCTGCGCGGCGGCGGTGCGCTGCTGGCTGCGCAGGGCGAAGGCGTCCTGATCCCGGCGGCTGATGCCGAACCGCAGCGCTACGTTTTCGGCGGTTTGCGGCATGGATTCCACGCCGTACAGCGCCTGCATCTGCGGGTTGATAAAGCGCCAGCCCATGGTGGTGTCTTCAATCTTCATCGCCCGGCTGAAGGCGCTTTCCGCCTTGCCCATCACGAAGGGGGCGCGCGACATGCTTTCTACGCCGCCGGCGATCATCAGCTCGCTTTCGCCGGTTTTGATGGCGCGCGCCGCGCTGGCCACCGCATCCAGGCTGGAGCCGCACAGGCGGTTGAGGGTGCAGCCGGGCACCTGCACCGGCAGTCCGGCCAGCAACAGCGCCATGCGCGCCACGTTGCGGTTGTCTTCGCCCGCCTGGTTGGCGCAGCCGAACAGCACGTCGTCCAGCGCGCGCCAGTCGAGCTGCGGGTGGCGGGCCTGCAGCGCCTTCAGCGGCAGCGCGGCCAGATCGTCGGTGCGCAGGGCGGCCAGGCTGCCGTTGAGGCGGCCAAAGGGCGTACGAACGGCGTCACACAGATAGGCTGGATTCATGCTGCTGTTCTCCATGCTGTAGGGCAAAGGTCAGTTCGACCGGGGTCACTTCCTGAAGCTGCTGCGGGGTCAGGCCGCCGAAAATTTCGCGCACCACCAGGCCCTGCAGGGTGACGTCCATCACCGCCAGATCGCTGTAGATGCGGTCGATGCAGCCGACGCCGGTCAGCGGATAGCTGCACTGGCGGACAATCTTGCACTCGCCTTTTTTGGTCAGGTGCTCGGTCATCACAAATACCTGCCGCGCGCCGATCGCCAGATCCATCGCGCCGCCGACCGCCGGGATCGCCCCCGGCGCCCCGGTGCTCCAGTTGGCCAGATCGCCGCGTTCGGAAACCTGATAGGCGCCGAGCACGCAGATATCCAGGTGGCCGCCGCGCATCATGGCGAACGAGTCGCCGTGGTGGAAAAAGCAGCCGCCCTGCAGCAGCGTCACCGGTTGTTTGCCGGCGTTGATCAGCTGCGAGTCTTCTTCGCCCGGCGCCGGCGCGGGCCCCATGCCGAGTATGCCGTTCTCGCTGTGCAGGAAGATTTCTTTATCCGCCGGCAGGTAGTTGGCGATCTGGGTCGGGATGCCGATACCCAGGTTGACGTAGGCGCCTTCCGGAATATCGCGCGCGATGCGTTCGGCCAGCTGTTGATGGGTCAGTTTGCTCATGATGCGTTCCTTAAGCCGAGGGGGGGCGCCGGGCGGTCAGGTGTGGTCACCAGGCGCTGCACGAAAATGCCCGGCGTGATGATGTTTTCCGGATCCAGCTCGCCCAGCGGCACCATGCGGTTGACTTCGGCGAGGGTGCAGCCGGCGGCCATCGCCATGATCGGCCCGAAGTTGCGCCCGGTTTTGTCATACAGCAGGTTGCCCCAGCGGTCGCCCTTATCGGCCTTGATCAGCGCGAAGTCGGCCTTCAGCGGCAGCTCGAATACATACTGGCGCCCGTCGATCTGGCGGGTTTCCTTGCCTGCCGCCAGCTGGGTGCCATAGCCGGTTGGGGTATAAAAACCGCCGATCCCGGCGCCGGCGGCCTGAATGCGCGCCGCCAGGTTGCCCTGCGGGATAAGCTCCAGCTCCAGTTCGCCGCGACGGTACAGCTCGTCGAAGATCCAGGAGTCGGTCTGGCGCGGGAAAGAACACACCACCTTGCGCACGCAGCCGGCCTTCAGCAGCGCCGCCAGGCCGGTATCGCCGTTGCCGGCGTTGTTGCTGATCAGCGTCAACTCGCGCGGCCGGTGGCGAGTCAGGGCGTCCAGCAGCGCATAGGGCTGGCCGGCCGGGCCAAAACCGCCGACCATGATGGTTGCGCCGTCCGGGATATCGGCGACGGCGGCGTCTGCGGACGCCACGCTTTTATCGATCATTTGTTCTCCTCGTACGCTGTGAATGAGCCAGCGCCAAACTTGCGGGTCTGAAATTAACTTAGGGGATGAAAAATTCAGCAGCAAGTGCGAATATCAGATCATTGTGCGATTATCGAAACATTGAGGCTTTGGCGATGCATTTTGTGATGCAGGTAGCTAAATCGGCATCTGTCCGGCGAGTGGAGTTCATCGCGGTGCCGTGCGCGTATAATGAGAGGGTTTATCGAATGGGAGGCCTGGATGAGTGAAGTTCCTGAATTTGGCACTGAAGAGCTGCGTCGGTTGCAGGAGATCGGTGACTTAAGCAACGATCAATATAAGGGCGACCCCAACTTTATGGCCTCGCTGGCCCGGGGGCTGGAGGTGCTGCAGGCGTTCAAGCCGCAGTATTCGCAGATGTCGGTATCCGAGATAAGCCAGCTCACCGGCATCCCGCGCGCGGCGGTGCGGCGCTGCCTGTATACCCTGCGGGCGCTGGGCTTCGTGCATTGCCCCGATGGCCGCCACTATCGCCTGCTGCCGCGGGTGTTGACCATCGGCCACGCTTACCTTTCTTCCTCTGAGTTGGCTAAGGCGGCGCAGAACTCGCTGGATTATCTCAGCAGGCTGCTCAACGAATCCTGCTCGGTGGCGACGCTGGACGGCGACAATATTCTGTATATCGCCCGCGCCTCGGTGAAGCGCATCATGACCATCGATCTGGGGCGCGGCAGCCGCCTGCCGGCCTACGCCACCTCGATGGGGTTGGTGTTGCTTAGCGCGCTGGATGAGGAACAGCTGGAGGATTACCTGTCGCGGGTCACGTTCGAACCGCTGACCGAGTTCACCGTCACCAGCGAGGCGCAACTGCGCGAGCAGTTGGCCAGAGTGCGCAGACAGGGATACGCCATCAACGATCAGCAGCTGGAGATCGGCCTGCGCTCGATCGCGGTGCCGATGCACTCGCGCAAGGGCGGGGTGGTGGCGGCGATGAACGTGGGCGTCAACGCCTCGCAGATGTCGTCGGCGGAACTGCGCGAACGGGTGCTGCCGCAGCTGCAGCGTGCGGCGATGGAGTTGGCGCTGCTGCTGTGAGGCTTGTTGCATGCCGCGCTTCCCGGCGATGGGATGCGCGAAATAAAACGGGGGCCGAAACGATCCCGGCCCCCGGTTTATACGGCTTGCGCCTGGCTATCAGCCGGCGGTCGCCGGCGTAACGCGCACCGGCACGGATTTATAGGAAGGCGTGCCGCTCTCCTCATCAATGTAATCCAGCGGCACCAGCACGTTGGCCTCCGGGTAATAAGCGCCGACCGAGCCCTGCGCGATGTTGTAGGCAATCACCGTGATGTTCGGCAAACGCAGCCTGCTGCCGGCCACCACCGTTTCAATGTCCACCAGATCGCCGTGCTCCAGCCCGCGCGCGTCGAGATCGGCATCGCTCATGAACAGCACGTCGCGTCGGCCAAACACGCCGCGATAGCGGTCATCCAGCGCATAGATGGTGGTGTTGTACTGGTCATGGCTGCGCAGGGTGATCAAGCGCAGGACGTCGTCGCTTTGTACCTGCGCGTCTTCATGTACGCCGCTGAACACCGAGAACATGGCTTTGCCGGTCGGCGTCGGCCACTGGCGCTCGGTGGGCGGCAGCGGCATGCGAAAACCGCCGGGCACGGCGATGCGTTCGTTGTAGCGGTCAAAACCCGGGATGGTTTTTTCGATCAGATCGCGAATGATGCTGTAATCCGCCACCAGCTGTGGCCAGGGCACCTTGCTGCCCGGCATCACCGCTCTGGCCATGCCGGCGACGATGGCCGGCTCCGAGCGCAGAAACTCGGAGGCGGGCTTCAGCTTGCCGGACGAGGCGTGCACCATCGACATCGAGTCCTCGACCGTGACCGACTGGCGGCCGCTGGCCTGGATATCGAGCTCGGTGCGGCCGAGGCACGGCAAAATAAAGGTCTCTTTGGCGACCAGCAAATGGGTGCGGTTCAGCTTGGTGCCGAGATGCACGCTCAGATCGAGCGCCTGCATGGCCGGGAAGCACTGTTCCGGATCCGGCAGCGCCACCGCAAAGTTGCCGCCCAGGCAGATCAGCGCCTTGGCGCTGCCCTCCACCATGGCCTGCATCGCCTTGACCGCGTCATGCCCATGGGCCTTCGGCGCGGTGAAGCCAAACACCTCTTCCAGGTTCTTCAGGAAGCTTTCCGACGGCTTCTCGGTAATGCCGACGGTTCGGTTGCCCTGCACGTTGGAGTGGCCGCGCAGCGGGCAAATCCCCGCGCCCGGCTTGCCGATGTTGCCGCGCATCAGCAGCAGATCGGCTATCAGGCGTACGTTGGCGGTGCCCTTGTTATGCTGGGTGATCCCCATGCCGTAAGTCACGATGGTGGCGTTGGACCTGGCATAGGCGACCGCTACCTGTTCTACATCGGCGCGCGTCAGCCCACTCTCTTTTTCAATGTCTGCCCAGGCGGTGGCGGCCAAGTCGGCGGCAAAAGCCTCAAAGCCCTGGGTGTGTGCGGCGATGAACGCGTGGTCGAGCACATTGCCCTGTTCGGCGTCCATCGCCAGCAGCGCTTTCATGATGCCCTTCAGCGCCGCGGCGTCGCCGCCGGCTTTTACCTGGAAGTAGGTCGAGGCGATATTGGTCGAGCTGTAGGTCGCCATTTCTATTACGCTCTGCGGGTCGGTAAAGCGCTCCAGAGCGCGCTCGCGCAGCGGGTTCAGCACGATGATCGGCACATTCTTGCGCGCCAGTTCGTGCAGGGTGCCCATCATGCGCGGGTGGTTGGTGCCCGGGTTGTGGCCGATGGAAATGATAAGCTCCGCATCATCGAAGTCTTCCAGCGATACGGTGCCTTTGCCGATGCCGATCGACTGCGGCAGCCCCACGCTGGTAGGTTCGTGGCACATGTTGGAGCAGTCGGGGAAGTTGTTGGTGCCGTACTCGCGGGCAAACAGCTGGAACAGGTAAGCCGCCTCGTTGGAGGCGCGGCCGGAGGTATAGAACTCCACCTGGTCCGGCGACGCCATGCCGCGCAGGATCTCGCCGATGCGGGCGAACGCTTCGTCCCATTCGACCGGGCGCAGGGTGTCGCTGGCGCGGTCGTAGGCCAATGGATGGGTCAGCCGGCCGTAGCCTTCCAACTCAAAATCGGTCTTTTTCAGCAGGGAAGTGACGGTGTTTTGCGCCAGAAACTCCGGGGTTACGCGCTTGCTGGTGGCTTCCCAGGTAACGGCCTTGGCGCCGTTCTCGCAGAACTGGAAGGTGGAGTGGTGTTCTTTGTCCGGCCAGGCGCAGCCCGGACAGTCAAAGCCGTCGGGTTGGTTGGTGCGCAGCAGGGTGACCGGTGCCTCGAAGGTGTCCATTTGCGTGCGCACGGCGATGGCCGTCGCCTTCAGTGCGCCCCAGCCGCCTGCCGGCCCGTCATAGGGGCGAATGCCGGGAACTGCGCGTCTTTTTTTGTTCATGGGAACTCCTCAACTGCCTGTTTTGCGATAGGTGAATGCAACTTATTGCGACCTGACAATGGCTTTCTTTTAACGCCGGCCACTTTGCTGCCGATGGAAACAGTTCAGGTCGCAATAACGGGTGTGCTCAGTTTGATTATCAACACGCTTAATTAACCCGAAGGGGTTAAATCTCGGCATGGATATTTATTCCCTGATTAATAATATTTAAGCGATACCGGGTTAGCGCAAATATAAATGGCGTTTTTCAGATGCGGCGGATATAAGCTATTGAAAGCCCTTTATTAAAAAAACGGTTGATTTCCCCGGCCGCGTTTATTTACCACCGGGGTTTTCTTTGGCGTCAGCGGTCAGCCAGCGCCTCCAGCAGCGGGGCCGAAGGCACGAAGAACAGGCTGCCGGTCACCGCCTGGCTGAAATCGAGCAGGCGATCGTAATTGCCGGCCGGGCGGCCAATGAACATGTTCTCCAGCATTTGCTCGATAGGCTGCGGCGAGCGCGCATAGCCGATGAAGTAGGTGCCGAACTCGCGCATGCCGGGTTTGCCGAACGGCATGTTGTCGCGCAGGATCTTCACTTCATTGCCTTGTTCATCGGTGATGGTGGTCAGCGAGCTGTGCGATGACGAGGGTTTCACGTCCGCATCCAGCTCGATATTGGACTGCTTGTGGCGGCCGATGATGTGCTCTTGCGTTTCGACGCTGAGCGAATTCCAGCCTTTCATATCATGCAGATACTTTTGCACCAGCACATAGCTGCCGCCGCTGAACGCCGCATCTTCTTCGCCGATCACCGTATAGCCGAAGGCTTCGTGTCCTTCCGGGTTCTCGGTGCCGTCAACGAAGCCGATCATGGCGCGCTGGTCGAAATAGCGGAAACCGTGCACTTCGTCGATCACGGTGACGGCCTCGCCGAGCTTGGCCAGCAGCTGTGTCGCCAGTTCAAAGCACAGATCCATCTCGTTGGCGCGGATATGCAACAGGATATCGCCGGGGGTGGAGACGGCGATGCGTTCGCCGGTGCCGATGGCGCTGAACGGGTGCAGCTGCTGAGGGCGCGGCGCGCCGAACAGCGAGTCCCAGGCGGCGGAACCGAAGCCGCATACGCAGGACAGCTGGCCGGTGAGATCCCGCTTGCCCACCGAACGCACCACCGCGGCGACATCGCCGCACCAGCCGCGCACCGCATTGAGGTGCGCCGGGTCCCGAGAGAGGGTGGCGACAATGAAGATCGCATGGCGCGTCACTGGGCTGAAGACGGCTTGCGGTTGGTTAGTGTTGGTATTCATTGAGTCCGTTTCCAGTATTTGAGAGTGAAAATCATTCGCTAAAGAAACATCTTAAAAGCAACAATAGGACTGCGTTGAACATTGTCGGTCTATATACAGAGCTACAGGGTTTACTTTGCCTTGTCAATATAGACACATTTCATATAAATAAAATACCGGGCATTAACAAAGTGCGCGATAGATTGTATCTATTGCGCTATCAGATTAACCAATTTGACCAGATGTTAGCGGTTGGTAAAATAGTCTCACATCGCAGGAATATGACTTTCATTATTACGCTTATATTTATATTAAGCGCGGTGAGGCCTATTCCAAAAAAATAAGACATCGAGACAATTATGAAATTCAAATCAAAAATAAAGCCGTATTCAGCGGCCGCGGGCGGTTGGGGCTCTCTTGAAGCCACGACGCGGTTTGTTTTTGATAGCAAACAGGTTTTGAAGAATATGGTCAACCTGATGCGCATGAACAAAGCGAAGGGCTTCGACTGCCCGGGGTGCGCATGGGGCGACGACAACAAAAGCACCTTCAGCTTTTGCGAGAACGGCGCCAAGGCCGTTACCTGGGAAGCGACGCGCAGGCACGTCGATCGGGATTTCTTTGCCGCTCACAGCGTCAGCCGGCTTTATCTGGAAAGCGATTATTTTCTGGAATACCAGGGCCGGGTGATTGAGCCGATGCGTTATAACCGCGAAACCGACCATTACGAGCCGATTGGCTGGGACGACGCCTTTGCGTTAATCGGCAGCCATATTAAAAAAATGACCAACCCTAACCAGCTGGAATTATATACTTCCGGCCGGGCGAGCAATGAAGCCTCGTGGCTGTATCAACTGTTCGGCCGGGTGCTGGGCACCAATAATTTCCCCGATTGTTCCAATATGTGTCACGAGGCCAGCGGCTTCGGCATGTTGCAAAGCCTGGGTGTCGGCAAGGGCACCATTCATCTGGACGACTTCGAAAAGGCGGACGCCATTTTCGTCTTCGGCCAGAATCCGGGCACCAACCATCCGCGCATGCTGCACAGCCTGCGGCATGCGGCGGAAAAGGGCGCGCGCATCGTCTCGTTCAACACCCTGCGTGAACGCGGGCTGGAGCGCTTCGCCGATCCGCAAAAGCCGCTGGAGGTGGTGACGCCGCTGGCCGGCGCCATCAGCCATCGCTACTACCAGCCGAACCTCGGCGGCGACATGGCGGCGGTGCGCGGCATGGTCAAGGCGCTGCAGGAAACCCACAACGCGCGTCTGGCTGCGGGTGAGGCGGGTATTTTCGACCAGCCGTTTATCGACAGCTTCACCCAGGGCGTTGCCGGCTATCTGGCGGAGGTGGACGCCACCTCCTGGGCGTTCATCGAACGCCAGTCCGGCCTGAGCGAGGCGCAGATCCGCGAAGCGGCGCATATCTATCAGCATGCCGACAAGGTGATTTGCACCTGGGCGATGGGCATCACCCAGCATAAGCATTCGCTGGCGACGGTGCGCGAAATCGTCAACCTGCAGCTGCTGTTCGGCCAGTTGGGCAAACCGGGCGCCGGCCTGTGCCCGGTGCGCGGGCACAGCAACGTGCAGGGCAACCGCACCATGGGTATCGATGAGCAGCCCTCGCAGACGTTTCTCGACCGCCTGGGCGAGCACTTTGATTTTGCGCCGCCGCGCGCCCACGGGCACAACACGGTGGACGCGCTCGGCGCCATGCTGCGTGACGAAGTGAAGGTGCTGATTGCGCTCGGCGGCAATCTGGCCGCCGCCGCGCCGGACAGCCGCCGTACCGAAGACGCGCTGCGGCGCTGCGACCTGACCGTGCACATCAGCACCAAGCTTAACCGCAGCCATCTGGTGACCGGCAAGCAGGACGCGCTGATCTTGCCGGCGCTGGGGCGCACCGAGCAGGACATTCAGGCCGGCGGCCCGCAGTTCGTCACGGTGGAAGACTCCTTCAGCATGGTCCACGCCTCAGAGGGCATCGGCAAACCCTTGTCTGACACCCAACGTTCGGAAACGGCCATTGTGGCGGGCATTGCCGATGCGGCGGTGGGCAATACCCCGACCATCGACTGGCTGGCGCTGGCGGCGGATTACAACAAAATCCGCGACCATATCGCCGCCACCATTCCCGGCTTTGCCGACTTCAACCGCAAGTGCGAGCACCCGGGCGGTTTTTATCTCGGCAATGCGGCGGCGGAGCTGCGCTTCGCTACGCCGAGCGGCAAGGCGCAGTTCAGCGATGCGCCGCTGCCGGTATCGTTATTCCCGCAGTTGCAGGGGGAGGAGGTCCCCTTCGTGCTGCAAACCCTGCGCTCGCACGATCAGTACAACACCACCATCTACGGGCTGGATGACCGCTATCGCGGCGTGTACGGTCAACGGGAAGTGTTGTTCATGAACCCGGAAGATATCGCCGCGGCGGGTTACCAGCCCGGCGAGCTGGTGGATATCGAGACGCTGTGGAACGACGGCGTCAAACGCCGGGTGTCCGGCTTCAAGCTGGTGGCTTATGCCATCCCGCGCGGCAACCTGGCCGCCTATTACCCGGAAACCAATCCGCTGGTGCCAATGAACAGCATCGGCGACGGCACGGGTACGCCAACCTCGAAATCCGTACCGGTCAAAATCAGCCGGGCGGAGATAAAAGAAACGCTAAGGATTGCCTGAGAATCAGGCGCGGCGTTTTATCCGGCCGCTATTTTCATCGAAACTAGCCGGCCATTTTGCAAATGGAACCTACCTCGCCGCCGAAAATACGCTTTCGGCGGTGGGCTTATCTGTCCTGTTATACCGGGGTGAACAATGTTGGGATTAGATGCCTTTCACCTGGCGAGGATACAGTTCGCTTTTACTGTCTCCTTCCATATTATTTTTCCGGCCATCACCATCGGCCTCGCCAGCTTTCTGGCGGTGCTGGAAGGGCTGTGGCTCAAAACGCGCAACGACACTTACCGCGAGCTCTATCATTTCTGGTCGAAGATTTTTGCCGTCAACTTCGGCATGGGGGTGGTGTCCGGGTTGGTGATGGCCTACCAATTCGGCACCAACTGGAGCGGCTTCTCGCAGTTTGCCGGCAGCATTACCGGGCCGCTGCTGACCTATGAAGTGTTGACCGCCTTCTTCCTGGAGGCCGGCTTCCTCGGCGTGATGCTGTTCGGCTGGCACAAGGTCGGGCGCGGGCTGCACTTCTTCGCCACCTGCATGGTGGCCCTCGGCACCATTATCTCGACCTTCTGGATCCTGTCGTCCAACAGCTGGATGCAGACGCCGCAGGGGTACGCCATCGAAAACGGCATCGTGGTGCCGATGGACTGGCTGAAGATCGTCTTTAACCCGTCGTTCCCGTATCGCCTGCTGCACATGTCGACGGCGGCCTTCCTGGCCAGCGCCTTCTTTGTCGGCGCTTCGGCGGCCTGGCATCTGTTGCGCGGCAACGACACCCCGGCTATCCGCAAGATGTTTTCCATGGCGCTGTGGATGGCGCTGATCGTGGCGCCCGTTCAGGCGATGATCGGCGATGCGCATGGTTTGAACACCCTGAAGTATCAGCCGGCGAAAATCGCCGCCATTGAAGGACACTGGGAAAACAAACCCGGTGAGCCGACGCCGCTGGTGCTGTTCGGCATGCCGGACATGGACGGCGAAGTTACCCGCTACCGGCTGGAAATCCCGTATCTGGGCAGCCTGATCCTGACGCACAGCCTCGATAAGCAGGTGCCGGCGCTGAAAAGCTTCCCGACAGAAGATCGCCCGAATTCGAGCATCATCTTCTGGTCGTTCCGCGTGATGGCCGGGCTGGGCATGTTGATGGTGCTGCTCGGCGTCGTCAGCGCCTGGCTGCGCTGGCGCGGCCGCCTGTACCAATCGCGCCCGTTCCTGTGGTTCGCCCTGCTGATGGGGCCGTCCGGCCTGGTAGCCATTCTGGCGGGGTGGTTCACCACCGAGATAGGCCGGCAGCCGTGGGTGGTCTACGGCCTGCAACGAACGCGCGACGCGGTATCGGCGCACGGCGAAATGCACATGAGCTTCAGCCTGTTGGCCTTCATCCTGGTCTATTCCTCGGTGTTCGGCGTGGGCTACGTCTACATGATGCGCCTGATCAAAAAGGGCCCGCAGCCGGGCGATATGCACGAACCCGCCGCTGAAGGCACCCCTGCGCGTCCGCTGTCGGCGGTGCAGGGATCCCTGACCCCGCCAGAAGGAAAACGCTGATATGGGCATCGATCTTTCGATTATTTGGTTCACCATCATCGTGTTCGCCACGCTGATGTATATCGTGATGGACGGTTTCGATCTCGGCATCGGCATCCTGTTCCCGTTCAATAAGAACGCCACCGAGCGCGACATGATGGTCAATACCGTGGCGCCGGTCTGGGACGGCAACGAAACCTGGCTGGTGCTGGGCGGCGCGGCGCTGTACGGCGCCTTTCCACTGGCCTATGCGGTGATCGCCGATGCGCTGTCGATCCCCCTGACCGTCATGCTGATCGGCCTGATTTTCCGCGGCGTGGCCTTCGAGTTTCGTTTCAAGGCCACGCCGGAACACCGGCCGTTCTGGGACAAGGCGTTTATCGGCGGTTCGATCGTCGCCGCTTTCAGCCAGGGGGTCTCTGTTGGCACGGTGCTGAACGGCTTTGAGGTGACCGGCCGTGCCTACGGCGGCTCTGCGCTGAGCTGGCTGGCGCCGTTCCCGCTGTTTTGCGGCCTGGGCCTGGTGGTGGCCTACGCGCTGCTGGGCTGCACCTGGCTTATCATGAAAACCGAAGGCGCGCTGCATCGCAAGATGTCTGACCTGGCCATTCCCCTGACGCTGGTCCTGCTGGCCATCATCGCCATCGTCAGCATCTGGACGCCGCTGGCGCATCAGGACATCGCCCGCCGCTGGTTCACCACCCCGAACCTGTTCTGGTTCCTGCCGGTGCCGCTGCTGGTGCTGGCCTGTTCCTGGGGGATTGTGCGGGCGGCCTACAACCACGCCGGCTGTGGCCCCTTCCTGCTGACGCTGGGGCTGGTCTTCCTCGGCTTCAGCGGGCTGGGCATCAGCATCTGGCCGAACATCATACCGCCGTCCATTTCCATCTGGCAGGCGGCCTCACCGCCGCAGAGCCAGGGCTTTATGCTGGTTGGCGGCCTGCTGATCATCCCGGTGATCCTGGTTTACACCTGCTGGAGCTATTACGTGTTCCGCGGAAAAATCAAACCGAATGAAGGCTACCACTGACAGGGGAGTAAGCTGATGAAAACCGCAGCCGATACTGCGCCGGCCCTATGGCGGCGGGTGATGTGGATGGTCGCCATCTGGGCGGCGAGCGTGCTGGCGCTCGGCGTAGTCGCCTCGGCGTTTAAGCTGCTGATGGCGGCGGCCGGCATGAAATCGCATTAATACGGCAACCGGCCGGACCGAGACCCCTCGGTCCGGCGCTTGTTCATTGTGGAAGGTGGAGCCAATGACGCAATTTACCGATCCCTGGGAGCGTAAATTTTATTATTTGCGGCTTTCCGTCACCGACGTGTGCAACTTCCGCTGCAGCTACTGCCTGCCCAACGGCTATCGCCCGGCGGCGGGCAACAATAAAAGCTTTTTGACGCTGGACGAAATCCGGCGGGTAACGCGCGCCTTTGCCGCCGCCGGTACCGAAAAGGTTCGGCTGACCGGCGGCGAGCCGTCGCTGCGCCGCGATTTCGTCGAGATCCTGGCGGCGGTGCGGGAAAACGCCGCGATAAAGCACCTCGCCATGACCACCAACGGCTACCGGCTGGAACGCGACGTGGCGCGCTGGCGAGAAGCCGGGCTGACCTCGCTGAATGTCAGCATCGACAGCCTCGACGCCAATCAATTCCATGCCATCACCGGGCAGGACAAATTTCACCAGGTGATGGCCGGCATCGACGCCGCCTTCAACGCCGGCTTTGCCAAGGTGAAGGTCAACACGGTGCTGATGCGCGACGTCAACCATCACAGCCTGCGCAGCTTTCTTGACTGGATTAAACATCGGCCGATACAGCTGCGCTTTATCGAGCTGATGGAAACCGGCGAAGGGCATGAGCTGTTCAAACGGCACCATATTTCCGGTGAAACCATTCGCGAACGGCTGACCGCCGCCGGCTGGCAGCGCCAGGCGCAGGAACGCAGCGCCGGGCCGGCGCAGGTGTTCGCTCACCCCGATTATCTGGGGGAGATTGGCCTGATCATGCCGTATGAGAAAAACTTCTGCGCCAGCTGTAACCGCCTGCGGGTTTCCGCGATGGGCAAGCTGCACCTGTGCCTGTTCGGCGACGGCGGCGTTTCGCTGCGCGACCTGTTGCAGTCGGACGAACAGCAGCAGGCGCTGCAGGAACGCATTGCGCACAGTCTGCTGCAGAAAAAGCAAACTCACTTCCTGCACCAGGGCAATACCGGCATTACGCAGAACCTGTCGTTTATCGGCGGATAACTGCGGATACCGCCAACTTTTGCTGATTTTTACCGCATTGAGCGGAATAAGGACCCCATCATGCTTGATATTCTGTTCTTCGCGCAGGTGCGTGAACTGGTCGGCTGCAGCCGTTTGCAACTGCCCGCCGAGTTCGCCACGGTGGAAACGCTGCGGCTGGCCTTGCTGAGCCGCGGCAGCCGCTGGCAGCTGGCGCTGGAGTCCGATCGCCTGCTGGCGGCGGTGAACCAAACGCTGGTGCCGATGGACCATGCGCTGCGGGCCGGCGACGAGGTGGCGTTTTATCCGCCGGTGACCGGGGGATAAAACGCGTGCAGCGAATAGACCGGCTTTATACCTACGCTCAGGCCCCGGCGCATTGCGCTCGGGGCCTGAATGTTCAGATCAGATTAAAGTGCGCGTCGGGTTTCAACGGCGGCGGCAGCGGAGTTTGATCGTTCATCTCCAGCAGGCTGCGCTCGATGGTGTTGCAGATGGCGTTCAGCGGCAGATCGTTGGCCGAGGTGCCGAAGGGGTCTTCCAGCTCTTCGGCCAGCGAGTCCCAGGATAAGAAGGTGTAGGAAATGAACACCGAGACGAACGGCGTCATGTAGTGCAGATCGGCAACCAGCGCAAAAGGCAACAGCGAACAGAACAGGTACACCGTGCGCTGCAAAATCAGGGTGTAGGCGAAAGGCACCGGCGTGTTCGACAGCCGTTCGCAGCCGCCCAACACGTGCGAAAGTTCGCTCAGCTTGTTATCGATCATCTCAAAGGTGATGTCGCTCAATAACCCCTGTTGGCGCAGCTTGCCGATTTCCTGGCCGAGCAGCAGCAGGATCCTGTTGGTCGGCATCGGGCTGGTGGTGACTTCGGTCAGCTCTTTCAAGGACAGATTATGATACAGATCCGCCGTGGGGTCGGTGTTGCGCAGCTGATGCTTCAGGCTCCAGCTGAATGCGATAAGCAAGTGGGCGATTTTTTGGTGAACCGCCCGATCGTCCGGCAGCAGGCTTTTTATCTGGCGCAGCAGGGTGCGAACGGTAATTAACAGCGATCCCCATAAATTCCTCGCTTCGACAAAACGGCCATAGCCGGCGCTATTTCGGAAACCGAGAAATATGGCGATGGCGATCCCCAACAGGCTGAAAGGGGCGACGGTTAAATGAATGCCGAGTTGTTCATACCATTGGTAGCTGATAATCGCCACGACAGACATGAGAATATTTAACGATAAACGAAAGGTGATCTTTGACAGGACCGAACCGTGCCAGGCAAACAGGCGGAAAAACCAATTTTGGTTTGGGCGAATAATCATGATGTTAATACTTCCTGGTGTCTTGCTTTGATATTAGTCTATTGCCGGTGCTTTGCTGAAACGCGGGTATTATTCGGCCATCAGCCGCTGCGGATGGGTGTAAATGGTGGCGCGGCCCGGCTTGCTGAAGCCGACCAGCGTCAGGTTGCTGCGTTCGGCCACGTCTACCGCCAGGCTGGTGGCGGCGGATACGGCGAACAGGATCTCGACGCCGCACATGGCGGTTTTTTGCACCATTTCATAGCTGGCGCGGCTGGAAACCAGCACCGCCCCTTGCCGCCAGTCTTGCTGGCTGCGATAACCCAGCAGCTTGTCGAGCGCGACGTGCCGGCCGACGTCCTCGCAGCCGCCGCTCAGTGCGCCATCGGGCTGCAGCCAGGCCGCCGCGTGGGTGCAGCCGGTCAGTTGCCCAACGGTCTGCACCGCCTTCAGCTGTGCCAAACCCCGATCAAGCATTTTTAAATCAAAGCGTTGGGTAAAAGGCAGCGGCGGGATAGGGCGGGTGATTTCCTGCAGTTGCTCCACGCCGCAGACGCCGCAACCGGTGCGGCCGGCCAGGCTGCGCCGCTTCTCTTTCAGTTGCATAAAGCGGCGGCTGGACAGCTCGACATGCACCTCGATGCCGTTGCAGGCGGGCTGCTGGCGGATGTCGTAGATATCGTCGGGAGAGGCGATAATGCCTTCGGAAAGCGAGAAACCAATGGCGAACGCCGCCAGATCTTTCGGGGTCGCCATCATCACCACGTGCGAAATGCCGTTATACACCAGGGCCACCGGCACCTCTTCGGCCAGCCAGTCCTGCTGCGCCTGGGCCAGATCGTCGCGTTGCCAGACCGGGTGTTGTGACAGGCACTGTTGTTCAGCGTCGCCGGGCTCATTGAGGATTAAATTCTTATTCATCATGTTCTCTTGAGCGTCGGATTTAAATACCGGCGCAGGTCAATTTCGGGTGAATGCTGATGGCGATTATTATACATGACTCTTATTAAAATAGCGCAGCGAATAAAATAGAAATGCTAATTTTCAGGCGGAAAAGAATAGGGTTTTTATTTATGGGTTATCTGAACGGATTATTGTTGCAAAGCATTTCAATACGGTGCAGGCCGCAAAAAATAGCCTGCGGTAAAGAATAAGCGGGGCATATATCCACTTTAAGTGAAAGGTTAACGACGTTGCCCGCGCGGGCCAGCGGATCGTCCCGGTTTCTGCTGCAGGTTATCCACAGTTTTGGTGGATAACGGGTGAGCAACCCCGGCAAATTACGATTAGCCCGTATGCCGAGATGCAGCCATGTTTGCCCTGCTTGCCGCAGCACGTAATGCCTGGCCAATTTTTTGCCGCAGCCATACTTGGCCCGGGTCGGTGTGGGCGATGTTATGCCAACACATCGTCATTGCATAACGAGGGCTGGTAAAGCCGAGCTCAACAACGGCGACTCGGTCATGCTGCAATATTTGGGGCAAGAGCAGGCGCGGCACAAAACAGAAAAGATCCGTTGCGGCAATGGCCCAGGGAACCGCCAAATAGCTGGATAATATGGCAACCTTATGGCGAACCAGACCCTGTTGTGTAAATAGGTCATCGATCTGCCCGCCGATAAAGCCGATCCCTCCGGGATTCACTTCTACAAAGGCTTGCTGCGCAAGTTGCGTGAGGCTCATTGATCTGCGGATCAGTGGATTATCTTTCGATGCTAAACATACCAGATCCCCTTGTGCAAAAGTCTCGGTTCGAAAGTCGCCAAAATCGGTTGGCCAAAACCCCACAACCAGGTCTAAACGGCCATGGGTAAGCAATGACGAAGCATTTTCCACCAAAGCCGGTTCCATGCGGATCATAAACTGAGGCGCTTCTGCGCGTATCGTGCTGAAGAGATCGTTGGCAATAATCGATTGCGTCGAATCGCTCATACCAATAACGAAGGACCGCACTTCCCGAGCTGGATCGAACATTATGCTTTCTCGGTATAGACGGTAGTTTGCGGAAAGGATCTCATCCAAAACAGATAGCAACGTATCCGCCCGTTTGCTGCGCAGCATGCGATTAGCACTCTTGATCAACAGCGGATCGCCAAGCTCTCGCCTCATCCGCTCCAGGGTACGGCTAACCGCAGATTGCGATGTGTTCAGCTGCCGCGCCGTTTCGCTCAGGTTACAAGTTTCTAACAGGAGTCGGAGCGTAGCGACGGCATTCAGTTCATGACTCCTCGCAACGCTGATCCACTGCATTAAACCGCCTGATACCGATGCGCTTGTTAAGGGGGCGGTTTCAAGCGATTGCCGTGTATTCATGCTCATCTCCTTGGTATTTCGCTTATATCGGACACGATATAGGTTGATGGTTAATCCAATACCTATACTGCGCTAACGCGAAAAGCTTAGCCGGAAATCCATAAATAGTGAGGAGAGGAATTATGTCATTAAGTGAACGTCAGCTCGGTATCTACCGAGCGATTTTAGAGGGGATTCAAATTGATCCCGATGCTTATCAGGGAGTCGAGATCGGCCAGACTCCGTCATCCCTCAGTACCACATCCCGCATTGAGTTCGCCGATTTTGCGACAGCCATCTTTGCTGCAATGGGCGTGTTGGTCAACCAATTAGGGCAGTTGCGTGGATTGCCGCAACAGCAAATCAGCATTGACAGACGGCATGCCTGCATGATGTTTAACAGTATCGCCTATTTTTTCCGCGCGGGTTGGCAGGTAGATATTAGTGCTGTGCATACCCCAGTTAATAACTTCTTTCGCACACGGGATAATCGATGGATCTTTTTCAACGGCGCCTATCCACATTTAAGAGCAGGCTTACTGCGCTTCCTGAATTCAACCGACGACAGGGGCGCCATCGCCAGGGCCGTCGCGCAATGGGATGCTCAAGCGCTTGAGGATGAGCTCGGATCGCTGAATCTGTGTGCTGGGATGCTACGTAGCCGCGAGGAGTGGATGGCGCATCCTCAGGGCCAGGCATTGGCTGCCGTGCCGCCGATTCAACTTGAATTTAACGGCAGGCCAACCCGGCGCCAGCTCTCAAAGGGGGCAGTGCGTCCCTTGCAAGGGGTTAAGGTGCTCGATTGCACGCACGTCATCGCGGGCCCGACTATCGGCCGCTTGCTGGCGGAGCAGGGCGCCGATGTCATTCATGTCCAATACCCCTATCACGACTCCATCTTGGGGTTCGATTTAGAAACCTCCTTTGGCAAGAAATGCGTTTATCTGGATTTCAACGACCCTCGCGATCGCCAGCGGCTCCTTGAACTGGCCGACCAGGCCGATGTTTTCATTGATGGCTTTCGTCACGGCGCGCTTGAAAAACACGGTTTCGTCGCCGAAGCGCTATGGGAACGAAATCCAGGCCTGATCGCGGTCGAAGCCAACTGTTACGGATTTAATGGGCCATGGGCTGGCCGTCGCGGTTGGGAGCAACTCGCTCAATCCGTGACAGGGCTTGCCTATCAGCACAGCGCGGGTAGGGCCGATCCTGCCTTGATACCCGCCTATTTCAGCGATTACGGCACGGGTTGCCTGGGGGCCATCGGTGTACTGGCTGCGCTTGAGCAGCAATTCACCGTAGGGCAAGGCTGCCGAGTGCGTGTTTCACTCGCGCGTACTGCGATGCTTGGCTTGGAATACGATGAAAATAGTGAGGTCGGGCAGCCAATTGGTGCAGAAGATCTTGAGCGCTATCTGGTGGATCAGGAATCGCCCCATGGCCTTCTGACACGGGTAGCGCCCGTAGCCCAAATGGATCAAACGCCGCCCTACGCGCGCTGCCCTGCAAGCTATCCGGGTACCGCTTCATTGAATGCGGCATGGGATAGTGAGCCGGAAAAAATACTGCAGGTTACGCACTCGACAACTCGAATCTTCCGTCAAGATATTGCACATTGGCGTGGGCATCAGGAACTTTGACATTTTCACCCGCAGGATAACTGCCATGCCGAAAATTGCTGTGCCCTCTTATCCGCGCGGTATTTCCTGCCCTTGAGGGGCGGATATTCACCTTCGGCGAAGGTGAATTCGGTTCATGCGACAGCCCCCTAATGAGATGTATTTCCAGGCTTTTTAAGCATATCCATTAACGAGCGGCCTGAGGATGCATGAGATGAAAAGTATTAAGCCGCTGCGCCAGATCGTCGCGTTGTCGGGCTTATTGAGGATAAACCTGGGCGCGGGCCAGCGGATCGCGCCGGTTTCTGCTGCAGGTTATCCACAGTTTTGGTGGATAACGTGTGCGTAATGCCCGCTGAAATCGGCGGAAGCTTTAAAAAAAATCACTCAGAAAATTATTATATTACGAGATAAAGCCTGCTCTGGTGCGAGGTTGAGGGTTGCACGTCTTGGCGTTTCGTTTATGATTAACTGTATGTATATACAGTAAAGTTATGATTATGATGAAGACACCTAATCTGTACGCATTTTCACCAGGCGAGCCGGTAACGCTGCCGCTGTTTGCCGAACCGGTGGCCTGCGGTTTTCCTTCCCCGGCGCAGGACTACGTCGAAAGCCGGCTGGATATCGGCAAGCTGTTGGTGCGCCACCCCAACGCCACTTACTTTGTGCGCGCCAGCGGCGATTCGATGGTCGACGGCAATATCAAAGACGGCGACCTGCTGATCGTCGACAGCGCACTGACGCCGGAGCATGGCAATATCGTCATCGCCGCCGTCGACGGAGAATTCACGGTCAAAAAACTGCAGCGCCACCCGGACCTGCGGCTGCTGCCGATGAACCCGGCCTATGCGCCGATTGTTTTCGGCGACGAAACGCAGCTGGAGATTTTCGGCGTGGTGACCTTCATTGTGTATGCCGCGGTGTAACCATGTTTGCCCTGGTGGATGTGAACAGTTTCTACGCCTCCTGCGAGACCATTTTCCGGCCGGATCTGAAAGGGCGGCCGGTGATCGTCTTGTCCAATAATGACGGCTGCGTGATTGCCCGCAGCGCCGAGGCCAAAGCGCTCGGCGTGCCGATGGGGGCGCCATTCTTCAAGATTAAGGATGAGATGCGCCGGCAGAATGTGGCGGTGTTTTCCTCCAATTATGCGCTGTACGCCGATATGTCCCGCCGGGTGATGGACACCCTGGAGGAAATGGCGCCGGCGGTGGAGATCTACTCTCTGGACGAAGCCTTTCTGCGGCTGGACGGAATAGACCGCTGCGTGGCGCTGGAGCGGTTTGGCCACCAGGTGCGCGACAGGATCCGGCAGGAGCTGCACTTGACGGTTGGCGTGGGCATCGCGCCGAGCAAGACGCTGGCGAAATTGGCCAACCACGCCGCCAAAAAATGGCGCAAAACCGGCGGGGTGGTGGATCTGTCTGAACCGGTCCGCCAGCGTAAACTGCTGGCGCTGATCCCGGTGGAAGAGGTGTGGGGAGTTGGCCGCCGGCTGACCCGCCAGCTGCAGGCGATGGGCATTCACACCGCGCTGCAGCTGGCGGACTGCGATACCCGGCTGGCGCGCAAAACCTTCAGCGTGGTGCTGGAGCGTACGGTGCGAGAACTGCGCGGCGAATCCTGTCTGCAGCTGGAGGACGAGGCGGCGGCCAGAGAGCAAATTATTTGCTCCCGCTCGTTCGGCCAGCGCCTGACGCACTACCCGCATATGCGCGAGGCGATCTGCAGCTACGCGGAACGCGCGGCGGAGAAGCTGCGCCAGGACGAGCGCTACTGCCGCAACGTGTCGGTGTTTATCAAAACCAGCCCGCATTCGGCGGGCGAAGGGTATTACAGCAATGTGGGCACCGCCCGGCTGCGTACGCCGAGCAACGACAGCCGCGACATCATCGCCATGGCGGTGCGTGCGCTGGAGAGCATCTGGCAGGAGGGGCGGCGTTACCTGAAGGGCGGCGTGATGCTGGGGGATTTCAGCGCCGGCGCCATGGCGCAGATCGACCTGTTCGACGATTGCCCGCCGCGGCGCAACAGCGGGCAGCTGATGGCCACCCTGGACAAGCTGAACCGGGAAGGGCGCGGCCGCGTCTGGTTCGCCGGCCAGGGCATCGTCAAGCCCTGGCAGATGAAGCGCGACATGCTGTCGCCGGCCTACACCACCCGGCTGGCGGACATTCCGCAGGCGCGGCTGGAGGGCGGGGCCTCAGACCACCGGCGCCACCGTCAGCAGCAGATTGGCGAAGCGGCGCTGCTCGCCGGAGGCGATCACCAGTAGCGTGCGATCCGATTTGACCGCCGCATAAAAATCCTCGCGCGGCAGGTGCTCGATGGTGCAGCCGGCAGGCAGCAATTGCCGATACTCGGCTTCGGCGCCGTTGATAAAGTCCGGCGGGCAGGCCATCAGCGCGGCGCTTTCCACGTTGATGCAGGTGAGGATTTTTTCCAGGATCAGCGGGGCCGCGAGCGTGCCGGGCGACAGGTTCAGGTAAACGCGGGCCGCATCTTTGGGCGCGTTGTTTACGCAGGCGTAGTTGCCGTCGGCGATTAACAGCTGGGATTTGTGCCCGCATTGCGCCAGCGCGCATAGCAGCTGTGGATGAATGAGATCTGATTTAATCATAACGGTTCTCTGAGCAGGCAGCCGCACGGGCCGCCTGCGGGTGGGTTACATGCGGAAAATGCCGCCGTTGATATCGATGGTGGCGCCGGAAACGAAGCCGTCGTATTCCGCGGCCAGGAAGGCAATCACGCGCGCCACATCGTCCGGCGTGCCGGCCCGGCCCAATGGAATGGCGCGAATGGTTTCCTCCGCCGACTGTTGGGTGGTGTGGCGGTTATGGAAACGCGTGCCGAGGATTAGCCCCGGGGCGACGGCGTTGACCCGAATGCCATGCTCGCCCAGCTCCGCCGCCAGCGAACGCGTCCAGGTCAGCACCGCGCCTTTGGTGGTGGAGTAAACCAGCGAGCCGGAGTGGCCGCCGGAGCGGCCGGCCAGCGAGGCCAGATTGACGATGCTGGCGCCGTCCTGCGCCGCCTTCAGGAAGGGCAGCGCGCTCTGCGTGACGTTCAGCATGGTAGTCAAATTCACATCGATCACGGTTTGCCAGAACGGGCGGTCGATCTCGCCCAGCCATTTGCGTCCCACGATGCCGCCGACGTTATTGATCAGAATATCGATGCCGCCGAGAAACTCGGCGCCGGCCAAAACGCAGCGTGCGGTTTCTTCGGTCGAGGTTAAATCGGCGTAGCTGTAGGCCGCCTTTTGCCCCCGCGTCTGGGCCAGCGCCACTAACGCCTTGGGGCCTGCCTCATCGCTATGGTAGTGGAAATAAATATCGCAGCCGGCCTGAATCAGCCGCTCGGCCGTTGCCCGGCCAATACCCTGTTCGGCTCCGGTAATGAAGACTTTTTTGCCTGCGAGGTCGCCCATGGTTTATTTCTCCGTTGTTAATGTGGTCTGAAAAAGGGTTAAGAATTGATGACGCCTTCACGCTGTTTGGCGCAGTAAAAAATGCAGGTCAGGCCGGTTGCCAGCAGGCATAAAGACAGGAAAATCAGCCCCGGCGTGCTGCTGTGGGTCAGATCGTTCAGCAATCCCACCGCATAGGGGGCGACAAAGCCGCCGATATTGCCGATGCAGCTCACCACCGCCAGCCCGGCGGCGGCGGCGGCCCCGGTCGAAATATTGGCGGGCATGGATAAAAATGACGGTACTGAGGTGTAGATGCCGACGGCGGCGATGCACAGGAAAGACAGCGAGACCCACAGGTTGTACTTAAAGAAGATCACTGCGCCCACCAGGCCGATGGCGGCGACCACCATGCTGATGCCGGCGAATACGCCGATTTTTTTGGTTTTGCTGGCCCACAGGCTCCACGGATAAACCAGCAGCGCAGCCAGGCCATAAGGAATGAGCGCCAGCAGGCTAACGTTGAAAATATTGTCGCCGGAAATCGAGGTGAGGATGGAAGGCAACCACATGCCGAAACCATAAATTCCGCACACCATGCCGAAGTTGAGCACGGCGTAGAGCAGGTATTTTTTGTTTTTAATGCCGTTGAAAAAGTCGGCCAGGGTGATTTTGGAGCCGGATTTGGAGCGGCTGGCGCTGTTCATCAGCCAGGCCTTTTCTTCGACGTCGAGATAGCCGACGTCCTTAGGCGAGTTTTTAATGATGAACGGGATCAGCAGGCCGATGATCACCGGCGGGAGGCCCTCGATGATAAACAGCAGCTGCCAGGGTTCCAGGCCGAACCAGCCGTGATCGATAGCGAGGATAAAGCCGGAAATCGGCGAGCCGACGGCATTGGACAGCGGCTGGACGATAATGAACATGCCGAGGATTTTGGTGCGGTACTTTTCCGGAAAGAAAACCGTAAAATAATAGACCACGGAAGGGAAGAAACCGGCCTCGCATACGCCCAGCATAAACCGGCAAATATACAGCTCCATCGGCGTGCGGACGAAGCCGAGCAGGGTGGCGAAAACGCCCCAGGAGATTAGAATTCTGGCGAACCAGATGCGTGGCCCGAATTTTATGGTGCCCGCATTGCTGGGTATTTCAAACATGAAATAACCGATGAAAAATATGCCGGAGGCGAACCCGAAGGCCGAGGCGGTAAGCCCCAGGCTGCTTTCCAGCGCCATCGCGGCATAGGCCATGTTGTTTCGGTCAAGAAAGGCCAGGAAATACAATAGAATCATCAAGGGGACAATATGCAGCGTCAGTTTCCTGATGGCGCTGCGCTCAATTTCCTGCGGCGTTCTTTTTTGCATGATCGTTTTTCCAATGAAGAGACCGGAATAATAGAATCTCTGGCTCACCGCGATGAGCTGAGCAATTAATTAAGCGTCTAATAAGGATGTGTCTGATGTATTAATTACTGCCGTGCAGAAATAGCATTGGCGTTCATATTTATTTCCTCTGGTTTTGGCTAATACCGGCCCGGACCATGAGGGATCGCTCATCGTCGAAACGGGTTCGTTTTATACCGCGCTGTTTAAATGGCGCTAGCCGGTTTTGTTTCTGACCGACTGCCGGCTGATAAAGGACGGCGGAAAGAGAAACTCGCCGGGCGGCAGCGCATGGTTATTGATGCGGCTGACCAGGCGCTCAACCATCAGCTGCGCCATTTCCGCCAGCGGCGGCATTACCGACGTCAGGCCGGGGTCGGCCAGGCCGGACAATGAAATATTGTCGATGCCGACGATGGAAACCTCTGCCGGCACGCGCACGCCGGCGGCGCGCAAACCCGCCATCAACCCGATGCCCAGCGCGTCGTTAATCGCCACAATGCCGTCCGGCCGCGGCTGCAGGGCGAGTATTTTTGCCGCCAGGGTCAACCCCAGCTCGAACATTTCACTGTCGCCATATTCGCTGCGGGCTTTGCCTTCGATAACCCGCTGGCGCAGCGGCAAACGGTGATGGCGCAGCGCCGCCAGAAAACCCTCTATCTTGTGGTTGCGGCTCATGGTCAGGGTCGCTTCGGTCGCAAAAACGACGTCTTGGCAACCGCGCTCAATCAAATGCTGCGCGGCCAGGCGGCCGGCCTCCGCGTTGTCCATCGATACGCTATCGAATAGCCGGGTATCTTCAGCCATGCTGTCCGAGAAGCGGTTATCGTAGCTGACTATCATCATTCCCCGCTCGGCGGCCCGGACGAAATGCGTTTTGCGGATATCGCTCGCCGCCACGATAATGCCGCGTACGCCATGCGCGAACATATCTTCGATAAACGCGGACTCTTCGTCTTCCCGCCGGTAAGAGTTGCCGAGCAGCACCCGATAACGATAGGCGCGGGCGGATGAATCGACCGCGTGCGCCAGCGCCGAAAAGCTGGGGTTAATTATCGACGGCACCAGCAGGCCAATGATTTTCGCCTGTTCGTTATCGCGCGGCGTCGCGGGCCTGAACGGCCGATAATCCAGCGCCTCCATCGCCCGCTCGATCCGCAGCCGGGTTTCTTCGCTCATTTGGCCGGTGCGGTTATTCAGAACATTTGAGACGCTGCTGATGGATACGCCGGCCAGCCGGGCGACATCACGAATATTTGCCATTGTGTCGATACCCTTGCCCATTGCCGCTGCCGGTAGTCAGCAATCTATAAGGGAACCAGGGCGCAAGCAAGCTGCAACGGGCGGGGAGCGACGGCCGGATATCGCTTTTGTGAAAATAGTCATGCGCTGGCGGATATGTTTACTAAACAGCGGAGGGGGGCGGTGGGCATGACCGAGATCTGCGAGGCAACTCTCGTTTATAGTCCTTCGGGGCGGCGGGTTCTGTACTATTGTTTTCTCTTTGCAGCACGCTCCAGGCCGTTTCCGGCGCTGGGCACCGCGGAGATAACAGATGAACAAACGGGAATTAGAAAGCGCGATTGTCACCGATTTTTCCAAGCGTATGAGCTACGGCGACTACCTGTGCCTGGACCAACTGCTGGACTGCCAACATCCTCTCTCCAACCCGCAGCATCACGACGAGATGCTGTTTGTGGTGCAGCATCAAACCTCCGAGCTGTGGATGAAGCTGATGCTGCACGAGCTGCAGGCGGCGCGGCAGCTGGTGCAGCAGGACAAGCTCAGCCACTGCTTCAAGATCCTCGCCCGGGTCAAGCAGATCCAGCGGTTGCTGTTCGAACAGTGGGCGGTGCTGGAAACGCTGACGCCGTCGGAGTATGTGGAGTTCCGCGATGTGCTGGGCAACTCTTCCGGCTTCCAGTCCCATCAGTACCGTTCCATCGAATTTTTACTCGGCAACAAGAACGCCGCCATGCTGGCGGTGTTCAGCAACGACGCGGAGAAGCACGCCGCGCTTAAGGCGATCCTTGAAGCTCCCAGCCTGTACGATGAATATTTGCTGTATCTGGCGCGCCACGGCCTGCCTATCCCGCAGGAGTGCATCGAGCGCGACTGGACACAGCCTTATCAGCGCAACCCGAACCTGCTGCCGGCGTTCAAGGCGATTTACGACAACCCGCAGAAGTATTGGGAAGCCTATGAAATGGCGGAGAAGCTGGTGGACATTGAAGAGAGTTTCCACCTGTGGCGTTTCCGCCATATGAAAACGGTAGAGCGGATTATCGGCTTTAAAACGGGCACCGGGGGTTCCAGCGGCGTCAGCTTCCTGAAAAAGGCGCTGGAGCTGACCTTTTTCCCGGAGCTGATGGACGTGCGCACCGAAATTGGCGCTTAGCGGCCGGCCGGGAACGGAACCTTAAACAGCAAGGGGAAGGGCGATGAGCATCAGGATTGTCGATAAGGCGGCGGAGAAAGTGGTGGGAGTGCGGGTGGTGGGGCCGTATCCGCAGACCATCCCGCAGGGCTGCCAACGGTTGATGGCCTGGCAGCGGCAGCATGGCGTGCCGCTCGGCAAGTGGTTAGTGCTGTACTGGGACGATCCGGCCGAGGTAGCGCCAGAGCGGCTGCGCGCCGACGTGGTGTTTACCGTGGCGGACGACTTCAGCCTGCCGACGGGCAGCGAAGGCTTCAGCGTGCAGAGCTTGCCCGCCGGGCAATATGCGGTTTACAACGTGCGCGTCAGCGACGGGGATTTCGAACGGGTATGGGGGGATTTCTACCAGAAAGCGCTGCCGGCCAGCGGCTACCAGCCGGTAGAAGGCGTGAGCTACGAGCACTATCTTAACGACTGTGAAGCCGACGGCTACTATGACCTGGATATTTATCAGACGGTGAAGAAGTGGTGAGGCGATGTTGAGGAGCAAACGGGCCGCCTTGGCCCGTTGAGGAAGCCGATTCCAGGTTAAACGTGACCTTACTAAGGCAGTCTGGGTTTCTTTCCGCAAAACTAAAGGTAATCGTCTTGCCGTGTTCATCTGGCGGAGTAGTCAGGCTGGTCACTTCATCCAGCGAATGGCCACGAGGAAAGTCACTGAATGTCAGGTTTGGGTAGCGCTTTTTGACCGTGTTTAGCTCGATGCAATGACCGGAAAGATCCATGGAGAGTAAAACTATCTTATTGCCTGATGATTTTTGGGTTCTAAATGTCACTTGGGTGACTTTTACATCTGGGCTGATAGAGAATCCGGAAGATCTAAAAAATTTAACGTATTCATTTTCATCATAATTATCTAACGGCTGCGGGATGAGGGTGTCTAACTTTGGATGGGGAAGGGAAAGTTGGCGATTCAGTTTTTCGATAAGTCTCCATAAATTTATACTTTCTACACACACCTCTTGAGCGGAGCATAAACCTGAAGTAAGCAGCGTCGTGGTAATGATGCTACTTTTAATGATATTTTTTATCATGCTGCTTGCTGTGGTTGTTTTATTTTCTATATCCACGCGTTGGTGGATGGTTTCACTCTTCATCTGAGTCGAGAACGACCTGGCTTAAACATTGCCGTTCTTTCGCCGTGAATCCAAATGAAATATGTTGACCGTATTGGTTGTTCTCTGTTGTGTAATAGGTCTTTTCTTCAGGTGATTTACCCCGAGGATAATCCGTGAGCTGCAGATTACTATAGCGTTTCTTGATATCGTCGAGGGTAATGCAGTCACCGCTGACTTCAAATGAGAGAAATGCAGAGGCCATTTTCTCACCCTTGCTTACTCTAAGATCTAAATGTGATACTTTTATCTTTTCAGTTAAAATCACATCCTCGCCAGAATAAAATGTCGTGTATTCATTTTCTGACTGTATGGTGACGGGAGGGACGAGTTTCTTTATGCTACTTGTCGTTAGTGTTCTGGTTTTTTTCTGCATATCATCGATGAAATGCCATAATTCTGTATTTTTCACGGGTGTTCCTGCCGCAGAGTGAGAAGAGAGAGTAAGGAGGCTTAATAACAGAGTGAGGATCTTAGTTGGCATGTTATTTATTATATCATCTTCATAAAAATAAGAGGTTGATGATAAGCAAGGCCGAATTAATGAGGGGGAACGCCCCAGCCCTGTGATTGTCACTCCCGTTCTGTTCAGGAATCGTGGGCAGAGGAGAGAGGCTAAATTGCCCTGAGTTATCGAAATTCTAACCTCGATAACGGTGTGGTACATATACCCATCATACTTGAAGCTGTCTATTTATTGACTACGTTTATGTGCCCGGTCACATAGTTATCTATGCTCCCGGGTGCTTACAAACTTGTCGCCGCGACGCAACTCCAATTATGTGGGGGATATAGGTCAAGTCCCCCCTTATCGTCTTGAAATTACTCGGTGGCAGTGGTGATGGCTATTTTCCCCACGTTCCTTTTTGATTCATTAATATCTTGCCATTCTTTATAACTGTCAGTGTGTTATCAATTTTACTGAGCATGTAAGTTGTTGATGAATTTTTAAATTCATAACTAATTATTGGGCACGGTGCTGTATTGCAATCAGTCCGTGTCACTTTGCCCTGTAAAGTTAAAGCTGCGCCATCTTTTTTACGCTCTCCATAGTAAGTTGCATCATTACAGTCTCCTTTGCTGGTGCAAGTCGTCGTGAGCTTGATAGAGAATGACTGTGTATCAAAATATTCTTTTTCTGTCCTCACTTTTTTTCTTTCGTTGACTGTGGCGAATTGCATGTTTTTGAAGCGTTCAGCCCAATGCTGGATGTCATTATTTATGGGGGCATCTTTATCAGAAGACTTGTAATTTATGACATCAGAGTCAGGTACAACCCAGGCAGCATAAATTTTTCCATCGGGATTGATGACCAGGGCAGAGGCATTTTCCAGGTAAAGATCCTTCAGCCAGCCTTCAACAAATAACCCACCGCCTGGGATTGAATGAGGTTCACCGAATACATCAAAGTTGCTGATGTACTTTTCATAGTCTTGACCCAGTATGCTTTTAAGATTGTCAGTGACTGCTTTATCGTTAACAAGCCCGCTTACTGTGTTGATTTTGTTATATTGTAACAAGTCTGTCGCTGATGTGGATTCAATGGAGCAAAGCAAAGAAGCAGCAAACAATGTTGGTAATAAGATTTTTTTGAACATAAATCACTCGTTTGATAATTTTAAAAATTCTTCTGCTTCCCGGGCATACCGTTTTTGAAGGCCATTACCATAACGTACCCACCAGTTGTACTGTTTACCACCCTGCGTCGTGATGGTATCTCCATATATTGCTCTATCGTATTCTATCCGGGCTTTAAGTAAATTATCCTGGAAGTTTTCCGATGACATGCTTTCAATTTTGGATATTGCCTCTGGTGTTAAGGTATCGGCCTTAACTATTCGTCCGGACTCCATGGAGTTCAGGATCGCTTGTGTGCCAGATGAGCCACGCATATGCGCCAATGAGGTTATTGCCCCTTGTTTTCCAGGATCGGAAAAGTTCAGTGCACCTGCAGATTTCGCTGATGCGCTCATTGCTTTAGATACTTCCTCAAACTCTTCAGCGCTGCCTTGGCCATATTGGTTACGAGCAGCAAGGATTTTGTCATAGGCATTGCCATTTCCTTTTCTGAATCCGTATAACTCACGCCGTCCACCTTGTTCTCCAGCACTCCCTTCAGAGGCCATGACCGACTCGACAACCCGATTATCAATCCTCCCGGGTTTTGTTATCGATTGGGTATTTTGCGTGATAGATGCCACCGCCGCTCGGGGAGCGGCGTTAACCGGCTTTCCCGGCGTACCACTCGCCTACTTGGTTGGGAACAGCCGATCGACCGCGCTCTGAATGGCCGCCTGGTGGCCCGAACCCGGCGCAGCGGTGCGCGCGGCGCCGCCCGGCGGGTTGAGATCCAGCTGGCCGCCGGTGTTGACCTCGCCATCCTCTTTCACCGTGATGTTAAAGCTGGTGCCGGTGATGTTGATTTGGCCGTTGGCCAACAATTCAATCACGCTTTCGCCACACTCCAGCCGCAGCGATTCGCCGGAACCGAGGGTGAAGGCCTCCACCACGTTGTCGGCGCGCGTTTTGCCGGTCAGCGCCGAGGCGTCGCCTTTCACGCCGGTGGCCTGGTTGAGCACCACCCGTTTGATCTGGTTGCCGCCCACCAGGTGCGTGTGGTCGTTATCGATGGAGTGGCTCTCATCGTTCTTCACCTGGGTGTCCATATTGCGTTCCGCCTGGATCCACACCTGCTCGGCGCCGGCTTTGTCCTCGAAGCGCAGGGCGTTGGCGTTGTCCGCGGTGCCGTCCTTGGAACGGCTCATAAAGCCCATCTGGGTGGCGGCGGCCGGCAGCGCCCATGGCGGCATGCTGGCGTCGTTATACACCCGGCCGGTAACGATGGGGCGGTCCGGATCGCCGTTGATAAAGTCCACCACCACTTCGTCGTTGACGCGCGGGATCTGCACCCCGCCGTAGCCCTGGCCGGCCCAGGCGCTGGAGACGCGCACCCAGCAGGAGCTGCCGTCGTCCTTCGGCCCGAAACGGTCCCAGTGGAACTTCACCTTGATGCGGCCGTATTTGTCGGTCCAGATTGATTCCCCGGCCGGGCCGACCACCCGGGCGGTTTGCGGGCCGTGGGTCTTCGGCCACGGGGCTTGCTGCGCCGGGTGCCAGGGAATATCCGCCGGCAGCACGGTGAAGTCGATGCGGTGCTCGCTGCTCTGGGCGTCGCCGCTGGCGTAGCGGTTCTCTTTCAGCCGGTATTTGGCCTGCAGCGTCAGGTATTCGCGGTTGTCGTCGGCATGCGGCGCGTTATACAGCGTGAAGGTGCTGCCGGGAGCGATCCCCAGCGCGGTGGCGGTGCCTTTAATCTGCTGGTGTTCGGCCTGCCAGGCTTCCTGGCGGATGCGGGCGTAGAACTCCCCCTGCTGATGCTCGGTGTAACGGCCCGGCCAGTCATAAACGTCGATCTGGCCCGGCGTCGGTGAAACCGGGTTCTGGCGCGCCTGGAACAGCCAGGCGTTGGGTTTGCGGAAGTCGTAGTCGTCAAGGCTGTAGATCCCCGGCGTAACGCGATCGGACAGCGTCCACTGGCTGATGCCTTCTTCGCTGGTGCTGCCGCCGGACGGGGTCAGATGATAAGGGATTATTTCGTAACCGGGATAAGGCTGGTGGTGATGGGGCGCATCGCCCAACACCAGGGTGTGCTTGCCCATCTCATGTTTGAAATAGTAATAGATGCCCTCCAGCTCCATCAGCCGGCTGATGAAGTTGAAGCTGCTCTCGTTGTACTGCACGCAGTAGCCCCACAGGCGATAGTCGCCGGTCAGCCGATCTTCGATTTGTACATGGTGTTCGCTCAGCAGGGTCTTGACTATCTGCGGCACCGTCTGTTCCTGGAAGATACGGAAGTTGCGGTCCTTGGTCATCGGCCACAGGTCCGGCTGTACCTGCAGCTTGTACACCGCATAGCGGGTGCCGCCGATCTCTTCGCTGCTGACGGCGATCGCGGTGACCTTGCCGTTCAGGCAGCGGGGGGCGCTGAGAAAGCCCTGGGTCGGGATCTCCAGCGTCAGCGGTTGGCCGAGCAGCGCCTTGCGGTCCAGGCGAGCATCTTTGCTCAGCAGTTCGATATCGAAGTTAAACAGAGCGGAAAGCGCTTCGGTCCCTTCCAGTGAATAAAACAGCAATTGCTCTTGGCCCAATGGCGTATGCGCAATAATGCGGTTCAGCATGAGAACGTCCTCTGTGAATGACGTGGCGCCCTTGGGATGGGGCATTTACGCGTCAGTCTCATGAAATAGGGTAAGGGCCCGCTGCGGCGGGCCAGGGGGCGCCGGGATCAGCCGGCGGTGGCCGGGTTGACCAGCCAGGTGCCGGCGTTGTCGATGTCGAGCTGTTGGCGGCGCAGCCGGTCGTTGTGGCGAAGTTCCAGCTGATAGCTGCCCGGCGCCAGGTTGAGGCTGGCGAAGCCGTTTTCGCCCGGCGTGACCTGTTGCGGCTTGCCGTCCAGGCTGACCTGCTCGCCGGGCTGCAGTTTGAAATACACCAGCGCTACCGGCTGCGGCGCCGGTGCGGCTTTGGCCGGTTCCACCGCTTGCGGCACGGGTTGCTGGGGTTGCAGGGTTTTTTCCGCCGGTGGGGTATCGGCGGTTTTGGCCACCGCCGGGGCCTCGTCGCCACCGCCGAGCCAGGCGATGGCACCTATCGCCAGCAGCGCGGCGGCGCCTGCGCCGAGCATCATCGGCCGCGTGAGCTTCATGCCGCGTGCGGTCACGGTGCCGGCTGCGGCTGCGCCGGCCGCCGGATTGGTGGCCACCAGCAGGTTTTCCGGCGCGGCGGCCGGGGTGCTGATGATTTCGTTTTCATCGGCGATCGGCAGGTGCAGCAGTTCGGCCATTTCGTCGATGGTCTGCGGCCGATCTTCCGGCTTCAGCGCCAGCGCCTGGTCGATGGTACGCAACAGTTCCGGCGAATATCCCGCCGGGCGGCGCTCGCTCAGCGGCTGATAGCTGTCTTCGATGCTGCGCACCACGCTGACCGGCGGCGGGGTGCCGACGATCAACGTATGCAGCACGGCGCCCAGCGCGTAGATGTCGGTCCACGGCCCCTGTTCGCCGTCGCTGTTTTCGGTGTACTGCTCAATCGGCGCGAAGCCCGGCTTCAGCATGATTTCCGTTTCGTCGGACAGGTTGCCTATCTCTTTGCGCGCCGAACCGAAGTCCAGCAGCACCGGCAGCTGATTTTCCTGGATCTGAATGTTATCCAGCGAGATGTCGCGGTGCAGATACCCTTCCTGATGGATGGTGTTAATGGCGCTGAACAGCGGCGGCAACAGCCGGCGGATCCAGGCCTCGTCGATTTTTTCCGGCTGCTGCGCCTGCAGGTTTTTCAGCGTGGTGCCGCTGTAGAACTGGGTGCCCATATAGGCGGTGCCGTTCTCTTCCCAGAAGCGCAGCACGTGCAGCAGCCCCGGGTGTGAGAAGCGCGCCAGCAGCCGCGCCTCCTGAATGAAACTGTTCAGCCCGGCCTGGAAGGTTTTGCTGAAGCGTTCGCCGCGCAGCCCGATGCTGAGATCGTCATTGCGCATCGCCAGCGAGGTCGGCATGTATTCCTTGATGGCGATGGTGCGCTCGAGCTGATGATCGTAGGCGCGGTAGACGATGCCGAAACCGCCTTCGCCGATAGCTTCCTCGATCTCGAACTCATTGAATCGATAGCCGTTCGGCAGGCTGTTTGAATTCGGTTTTTTTACCCCGGTTTCCGACATAATGATCACTCTCTGCGTTCAAATGGCCGCCATATCGGCGGCCGCGGCGTTATGCCTGAAATTGACAAATAAACTCGTTCTGCTGCAGCGCGATATGCAGTTGGCGATAGCGCTGGTCGTTGGCGCTGCCGGTCAGCAGGGTGTGGCTGATCTGCGGCAGCAGCGTGTTGGTCAGGATGGCGTCGACCATGCGGCCGCCGGATTCCACCTCGGTGCAGCGGCTGACGATCTGCTCGATCACCGCGTCGTCGAAGGTGCAGGCAATATCGTGGTTCTCCGCCAGGCGGCGCTGCACGCGGCCCAGCTGCAGGCGCACGATGTTGCCCAGCGTGGCGTCGGTCAGCGGGTAATAAGGCACGACCAGCAGACGGCCGAGCAGCGCCGCCGGGAATACCGACAGCAGCGGTTCGCGCAGGGCGCCGCTCAGCGCCTCCGGTTCCGGCATCAGATCCGGATCGCTGCACAACCCGGCAATCAGATCGGTGCCGACGTTGGAGGTGAGAATGATGATGGTGTTGCGAAAATCGATATGGCGGCCTTCGCCGTCCTCCATCCAGCCTTTGTCGAACACCTGGAAGAAGATCTCGTGCACGTCCGGATGCGCCTTCTCGATCTCGTCCAGCAGCACTACGCTGTACGGCCGGCGGCGCACCGCTTCGGTCAACACGCCGCCTTCGCCGTAGCCGACGTAGCCAGGGGGCGCGCCTTTCAGCGTCGAGACGGTGTGCGATTCCTGGAATTCGCTCATGTTGATGGTAATGACGTTCTGCTCGCCGCCGTACAGCGTTTCCGCCAGCGCCAGCGCGGTTTCGGTTTTACCCACGCCGGAAGGCCCGGCCAGCAGGAACACCCCGACCGGTTTGTTCGGATCGTCCAGGCGCGCGCGCGCGGTGCGCACCCGGCGGGCGATCAGATCCAGCGCATGCCGCTGGCCGATGACCCGCTGATTCAGCGTATCCGACAGCTGCAGCACCGCCTCGATTTCGTTTTTCACCATGCGGCCCAGCGGGATGCCGGTCCAGTCGGAGACCACCGCCGCCACGATGTTGGCGTCGACCGCGGCGAAAATCAGCGGCGCTTCACCCTGCAGGGCATTCAGCCGCTGCTGCAGTTCACTCAGCTGCGTGCGCAGCTCATCGGCGGAAGGGGCGGGCTGTAATTCGGTTTCGTCGTCGGCCGGCTCGGCTTCCTGCCGGTGCAGCTGAGCGCGCAGATCGATAATCTGCCGGATCAGGGCCAGCTCTTCCTGCCAGCGGGCGGTGAGCTGTTCCAGCTCCTGCTGCAGCGCGGCCAGCTGGGTTTCGATTTCCTGCGGGCGCTGTGGATTGCCGATGCCGACCTTGGCTTCGCGCCGGGCGATCTCCAGCTCGATCTGCAGGGCGTCGATGCGGTGGCGGCAGTCTTCCACCTGCGCAGGCTCCGCATGCTGGCTGACCGCCACGCGCGCGCAGGCGGTATCCAACAGCGCCACCGCTTTGTCCGGCAGTTGGCGCGCCGGAATATAGCGATGCGACAGGCGCACCGCGGCGTCGACCGCTTCGTCCAGCAGCAGTATGCGGTGGTGCTGTTCCAGCGGGCTGACGGTGCTGCGCAGCATCAGCAGCGCCTTGTCCTCGCTCGGCTCATGCACCTGAACCACCTGGAAGCGGCGGGTCAGCGCCGGATCTTTCTCAATGTATTTTTTGTATTCTGACCAGGTGGTGGCGCCGACGGTGCGCAGCTGGCCGCGCGCCAGCGCCGGCTTCAGCAGGTTGGCGGCGTCGCCGGTGCCCTGCGCGCCACCGGCGCCGATCAGCGTATGGATTTCGTCGATAAACAAAATGATCGGCGTCGGGCTGGACTGCACTTCGTCGATCACCGTTTGCAGGCGTTTTTCAAACTCGCCTTTGACCCCGGCGCCGGCCTGCAGCATGCCGATATCCAGCAGATACAGCTGCACGTCGCGCAGCTGCGGCGGCACGTCACCGGCCACGATGCGCAGCGCCAGGCCCTCTACCACCGCGGTTTTGCCGACCCCGGCTTCGCCGGTCAGCAGCGGATTATTTTGGCGGCGACGCATCAGGATATCGACAATTTGCCGGATCTCTTCGTCACGCCCGGCGACCGGGTCAATCTCGCCGTTGCGCGCCTTGGCGGTCAGATCCTGAGCATACTGCGCCAGCACGCTGCCGCCGGCGCGCGGCGCGCCCGGCTCGCCTTCGGCGCCGTTTTCCGCCGTCGGCTCCAGTGCGTTCTCCGCAGACTGGGCGGTAATGGCGGCAAACTGGTCCATCAGCAGATCGGCGTTGACGCGATCGAACTGGGCGGAGATGGCCTTCAGCAGATGGCGCAGGCTGTAGGTTTTGAGAATGGCGAGCAGCAGATGGCCGCCGCGGATGCGGGCGGCGCCGAATTTCAGCGAACCATACACCCAGGCGCGTTCCACCGCGCTGTCGATGTGCTCGGAGAGATCGGAAATCGCGCTGGCGCCGCGCGGCAGACGGTCGAGCGCCTCGACGATATCGCGTGCCAGCTGCGCTTCGTCCAGCGCGAAGTGGCGGATCACCTGTTGCAGATCGCCGTCCGGCGATTGTATCAGCTGATGCAGCCAGTGGGCCAGCTCAACGTAGGGGTTCCCGCGCAGCTTGCAAAACGCCGTCGCACTTTCCAGAGAGGTGAATAACAGGCTATCCAGTTTGCCGAATAATACCGAGCGGCTGATTTCAGACATGGTTTTCCTCAGGTCTCAGAGTGGCGGAGCGCTAGCGGCTCCGGCCAGAATAAAGGTCAAAACGGCTTTTCCAGCGGTTCGGGGCTGAAGGTCAGATCGTCGAGCGCGCGCAGGCGGCGGGCGTCGGCCAGCCAGCTGCTCAACCCCAGGCGTTGAGCGCCGCCGAGTTGCGTGCCCTGCAACTGATCCTTTTCCAGAATCAGCCGCAGTTCCCAGACAAATTCGATGCCCAGATATTGGCGCACCCAGTCGCGCAACTGCCGGCACAGCTCGGCGCCGGGCAGGAAACGCGTATAGTCGTGCAGCGACATCGGCCCCAGCTCGATGCGAAACTTGTGCTGGATATCGCGCACCGCAATGCCGAGGAACGAAGATTCGCCGAGGCGTGGCACACCGCGGCCGGCCTTGAGTCGCGCCTGTTCGCGTTTTTCCACCCGCAGCCAGTGCGGCACGTTTTCCACTATGCGCACCGGCACCTTGAAGTACTGCTGCAAGATTTTGCTCAGGCCTTCCGGATCGCGGCTGTGGCGGATCAGATGACCGGCCATAAAATGTTTAGCGTGGGCGTTGATGCTGTCGCGTTCCCGCTGTGCCGGCTGCCCGATGCCGATCAGGCTGGAAAGGTAGTCGTCAAAACGCCGGTTGTCCGGGCGATCCAGAGAAACCGTCGGCTGCGCATCGGCCCAGGCGCGGTAAAACAGCAGCGTCAGCCGGTGATGGAACAGGTTGGCGAAGGCCAGCAGGGTGGTGTCCTGGTGGTGGTAAACCCGTTCGCGCACGTATTCGGTCAGGTGCAGCGGCAGTGGCCCGTTGGGGCCGAACAGGCCGAAGCTGAAAATAGAGACGTCGTGCAGCGGGCTTTGCGGCCTTGGGCTGACCTGCGCCAGCGTCGAGGGGGCGAACGACAGCGAAGGCTCTTGCCCCAGCCGCAGCATTTCGTGGCGCGGCAGCGGGGCGCGCCCCAGCAGATAAGGCTGGCCGCCCTGAGCGTCGAGGCGGCGCAGCAGTTGAAACAGGTCGTGCTTATAGGGCGCCTGGCTCAGCCGCAGCCAGAAATCTTCCGGCAGACGGTGCAGCGCGGTGATCCTCGGCGGCGCCAGCGCCGTTTCGCTGATGTCTGCACTCATATCAGCGTCCTTTTGCCCATGCGCGCCTGCCAGTGGGCGATCTCGCCGCGCTGCTGGCTGGAAAGCGTCACTTCGGTAAAGGTGTTCATCGCCACCAGCCGGGAAAACAGCCGTTCCAGCACGCTGCCGAGCAGGTAAGGGCTGCTGCCGGAGAACGCCTGCTCATCGACGGTCAGATCGATGGCGATGCCGCGGGCAAATACGATAGGCCCGGGCTCCGGCACCCGGCGATAGACCGGGCGCAGATTGCAGTGGCGCACGCCCTGGATCTGCTTGGCCACCGCCGGCTCGCTCAGATTGCCGTACAGCCCGAGCAGCTGGCGCAGGCTGGCGGCGCCCTGTTGCGGATCGCCGTCCATCATGCTGAGGTAGTTGAGCTGCAGCTGGCTGATCAACCGCCAGGTGATCATCCCCTCGGCCAGCGCCGGGCGCGGCGGCGTGGGGCCCTTTTTCAGCGTCACCTGTTTGATCGGGATCGAATCCGGCATCACGAAATTGCCCTGATCCTGCTGCAACAGCATCAGCGGCAGGTCACGGCTGGTGCACAGCACGTCGGCCGTCAGGTATTTCAGATCGCTGTGCCACGGCGACTGGCGTTCGTCCACCAGCGAAACGAACACCTCTGAGCCGACATAGCCGGTGCGGGTGCCGTAGCGGCGGGCGTGTTCGGACAGCGTGCGCTGTTCGCGGCGCAGCGAGAAATAGGCGCCGTAGTTGCCGTCGTCGGCGCTTAGGGTGCTGTAGAACGGCCGGAATTCCTGTTCGTAGCGTTTTTCGCTGGCGCTGCCGCCGAGCCGCTGCACCGAGAATACCTCGTAATCCAGCGGCCGAATGTTGTCGACCACCAGGTGATATTCATGGCTTTTTTCACTGACCTTGATGCGTTCGGCGACCTTGGGGAACAGGTTGATCACCGGCGTGCAGTGCAGCGCCAAATGGGCGACGTCGATCACGCGCTCCAGCGCCGCATCCTGCCGATCCAGCAGCACCAGGATCTCGAACTGACGCAGCGCCTTTTTGCCTTCGCGTACGCTCTGCAGCAACGGTTTTATGCCGCTGACGCTAAAGAACTGAAAGCGTGCCGGAAAGGCGAAATATTCCTGCAGCAGGCGATAGCCTTCGAAATTGCGCAGATCGTTGGGCAGCAGCGCCTGATCGGCGGCGAAGCCTTCCTGCCGCAGCCCGTCCAGCGCCAGCACGCGCCGTTGCGGCTGCGCTTCCACCGTTTGGCAAACCATCCCGACGCTGTGCTGCATCAGCAACTCCAGCAACTGTTGCGCCTGCAGGTCCGGGCCGGCGAGGTAGAACATCAGCTGGTCCAGCTGCAGGTTGTTGAGCGTCACGCTCTCGTAGCATTCCAGACGGATGCGCAGCGCGCTGACGCAGCCGCTGTGTTGCAGGCCCAGGCTGGCCAGCGGGATATCCGCCGGAATGCCGCTCAGCTCGACGCTTTTCAGCCGCACCGGCTGCAGGGTGACGTCGTGCGCGGTGGTGTAGCTGCAGGTGATGCCGCTCTTTTTCAGCGTCTGGCTGTCCATCATGGTGCCGCGCGGCACCACAAAGCCGCTGCTGATGTCGCCTTTGCTGCTGTCCGGCTGCAGTTCGGCGATCGCCATCGACGGCGTCGGCGACAGGTAGTTAGGGTAGATAATTTCCAGCAGGCGCTGGGAGAAACGCGGAAACTCCGCGTCCATCTTCAGCTGCACGCGCGAGGTAAGGAAGGCGAACCCCTCCATCAGCCGCTCGATGTAGGGATCCGCCACGTCGATGCCGCGCATGCCGAGGCGGCCCGCCACCTTCGGATATTGCTCGGCGAACTCTGCGCCCATCTCGCGCAGATAGGCCAACTCGCGGTTGTAATACTCTAAAAGTTTTCCGTCCATCGCCTTACCCTATGTCTTTCAGATCGAAGTGGCCGTTTTCCAGATCCACGTCGGTACGGAACAGAAACTCCAGCGGATAGGGCACGCACCACAGGCGGCCCTTGATTTCGATCGACAACACGTTGTGCAGCTCCAGCGAGCCGGTGTCAGAGATGCAGCGCACCTGCAGCCCTTCGGGCAGAATGCGCGGTTCAAAATTGAGAATGGATTCGGTCAGGGCGCGCTGGATGTCCAGCCACTCGATGTCCGACATGCGTTTGCCGGCCAGCGAGGCGATGCCGTAGTTCAGCGTCGAGCGCCGCACCTGCGGGAAGTCGCCCAGATCGAGATTGGATTCGCTGTTGACGCAGTTGAACAGCCACTGCAGATCGCGCAGCACCCGGCGGCGCAGCTCGCTGTGCGACACCAGGTTGCGCAGCTGGGCTTCCTGATTTTTTTGCGGCTCGTCGTCGGTCAGCATGTCGAGCAGCACCGGCTGCATTTTGTCGCGCGACGTCAGGCGCTCGCTGTCCTGGCGGAAGCGATAGCCCTGACGGCGCAGATCGCCGTCATCATGATGGGTGAGTCGCTTGTTGCTCATCGTCAGGCACCCGCGCCAAAGCTCAGTTGGCGCAGGCTGTGCAGCGGAAACTCATCGCTCTCGCTCAGCCAGGTTTTCAGCCCCAGGCCGGCGTAGTGCGGGCCGTCGCCCAGCGGCAGCCATGCTGTGCGTTGGCCGAGCAGCAGGGCGTCGTCGCTGTTTTCCGCCAGCGGGTAGCGGGCGGGCAGTTGGCAGACCTGCTCACGGCCGTCGCGCAGCCGCACCAGCGCATGGCTCCACACCAGATCGATGGCGCTTTGCGGCGCCTGGAACTGAATTTCGGCGATATCGGCGAACGGCAGCCAGTAATAGGCGCCGTTCAGCGCCAGTTCGCACACCGGGCCAAGGCGGCCGTCGCCGTCGGTCAGCCACTCGAAGGCCAGGCTCTGTTCCTGCTCACCCTGCGCCAACGTCAGCTGCCCGGCGCTGGCTGGGGCGGCCTCAAGCGCGCTGTCGCGCAGCGCCTGCGCCTGCCCGGTTTCGCCTTGCGCATCCAGGCGCAACGCCTGAAGCATCTGCTGCAGCCAGGGCTGGTTTTGCTGCAGCAGCGCCGGCGTGGCGTTGCCGGCAAATACCGCCTGTCGCTGCAGTTCAGCGTTGACCGACTGCATCAGCAGCAGGGTGGTCGGTTGGGCGATAGGCTTCAGCGCCTGCCAGGACTTCAGCTGCGCGTTGGCGCGCTGCCAGTTGCCGCTCAGGCACAGCAGTTGCACCAAGGTAGCGCGCAGATCGGCATCCGCCGGCCGCGCTTTGATTTCATTTTCCACTGCGCCGACAGCGGCGCTGATCGAGCCGCCTTGCAACATGCTTGCTAATGATTTCACAGGCCTTTCCTTATAATCAGTGAGTGGCGCCGTTAACCGCCAGGTAGCTGCCGCTGGCGGGATCGGCCCGATCGGCGGCCAACTTTTCCACCAGTTTGAAGGTCAGCGGTGCCGAGGCGCCCAGCAGCGGCTGCCAGGCGGTCTGCGCCTGCTGCACGCGCTGTTTAACTTTGTCGGCATCGGCGGCGTCCACGCGCGGCATTTCGACGATCACTACGCCGCTGAACGACCAGGCGTGCAATTGCGGCTCGAACGGCAACAGCAGGAAGCTGCCCGGCGCCTGCGGGTTGGCGCCCAGCACCAGCCGTTGGGCATTGGCGCTGGCCACCTTCAGCGGGCGATCGCCGACGCTGAGGTTCATCAGCGGATAACCCTGATGGAACCACAGCGCCGGCGTTGCGGTTTGGCCATTTTGCTGCAGCTGGGCGCTGCTGCTGCCGTTCAACCAGCCGTCGTCGCCGCAGCGCAGCGCCGCGCCACTCGGGATAAACAGCGCGCTGCCATTAGCTTCGCCGTTCCAATAGGTGCGGAAATGGCAGCCCTGCGGCAGGTCGAAACGCTGGGCCGGCGCAGGATCGGCCAGCGGCGAGGTGACGTCCACGGCGGCGGGGATTACCGGCTGCGGCGGCTCGATGGGGTCGACGGCAGCCTGCTTGTGCCCCGGTTTCCAGCCGTGCGCCTTGCCGGCTTCGCCGGAGGCCAGCTTTTCGCCGCGCTTGTCGGTCAGCGTCCAGGGCAGTTGGCTGGCCTTGGCGCATTGCTTCTCCAACAGGTTGCCGACGCGCGGCAAAAAGTCGTTCAGCACGGCGGGATCTTTGCTCTGCGCCGAGACGATGCGCAGCGGAATGGTTTTGCCGCACCAGCTTTCCGGCTGGCTGTTTTTGACGCCGTCGATAAACACTTCCAGCTTCTGGCTGGGGGAGTACACCAGACGATAATTCGCCGCCTGGGCGGCCGGTATCGCCATCAGGGCGACAAGCCCTGGCATCCAGTATTTCATAGGTAACCTTGCTGTGAATTTACGCCTGACTCAGTCGCGGGACAGAAACCGCTCCGCATCCGCCAGCGAATGCAGCAGGGTGGTTTCCTGCGGTGAGCCGATCCAGACGGCGATAGCGCTGTAGTTATCGCTGTTATTGTTTTTCTTCCATGCCTGCTGCATCAGGGCGATCCACTCGCTGGGGGAGTTGACCATATGCAGCGATTGCTCCAGTTCTGCCTGGGTAAAGCTGTGCCAGAAACCGTCGGTGCACAGCAGGAAAACGTCGCCGTCTTCCAACTGCAGCACGTCGCTGTAGCTGGCGTCGCGTTCTTCGTTCAGGCCCAGCGCGAAATACAGCAGGTTGCTGTTGATGCCGCTGGTTTGATAACCGGCGTCCTGCATTTGCTGGATCAGACTGTGGTCGGTGGTGACGGCATAGAGGTAGCCGCGGCGGAACAGATACAGGCGGCTGTCGCCGGCGTGCGCCCAGTAGGCCAGCTGATAGTCGCGGTCGATAAACAGGCTGACCAGCGTGGTGCCCATCTTGCTGTATTCCTCCGACTGCCGTTGCTGCTGATGGATAGCCGCATTGGCGCTCGAAATGTGCTGACGAATGCTCTGCGCATTCATGTGCTTTTCGCCATCGAAGTTTTGCAGGATGGTGTCGCGCGCCAGCCGGGCGGCGATGTCGCCGCCGGGAAAGCCGGCTATGCCGTCGCACACCACGAAACAGGCGGCGCGGTTGCCGATCACTTCGCCGGTCTGATCCTGATTGGAGTCGCGGCCGCCCTGATTGGAGGTAGAAGCTATAGTGATATTCATTACGCGTCCGGTTTGGTCTGTGAGTCTTTATATTGATTCACTTCAACGTCATAGGCGTGCAGGAAGGCTTCGCCGAACAGGGTGTGGAAGTCGTCTTCGATTTCTCCGGAGGTCTGCTGGTAGCTTTTCACGAAATAATCCCACAATGCCGCCTTGCGATTGGCAGGCAGCGCCAGACGCGGCGCCGCGCCTTCCTTGCGCGCTTCCTCTTCGAGACGCTCCGGATTGAACGACTGCAGCATGGCGGCGATGATGGCGCGGATGCCGGCGATCATCCCCAACTGGTGCGCCTGCAGGTCGATCAGCGCATCGCGCACCGCCTGTTCCGGCGGCATAAAGCCCGGCATCTGGCTGCCGAACATCTGCATCAATACCGTTTTGCCGGAGGGCAGCAGCTTGAACGGGTTGTTGGCCTCGTCGAGGATCATGGTCATCTCCGCCTTCACGCCGCGTTTGAGAATTGAGCGCGAGGAGAGCAGGGCGACGGTGCCCTGAGAGAACAGGCTCAGCAGCCGGCCGGCCTGGCGGATCTGCTGTTCATCGAAATGCGGCTGCGGCTGCAGGTCATCCAGGCCAATGCCCTGCAGCAATGCCGCCAGCAGCGGGCCCTCCAGCCGATTGCCGTTCGCCGCGGCGCCGTTTTGCGGCCGGGCGGCCTGATAAGCGACCGGATCGATGCCCAGGCGGTTGCCCGGGCGCGGACGCGGCTGCTGTACCGCCGGTTCCTGGCGCTGGAACTGCGGCGCCGGTTCCGGTTTTGCCGCCGGGAGCGGCGGGGCGACAGGCGGCGGCTGCGGCGCCTCTGGTGTGGTGGCCATCTGCGGCGGCATTGGCGGTTGAGCCGGGGGCTCCGCTTCCGGCTGCGCCAGCGGCACTGCACCCCCCATCAGCAGGCCCAAAGGATCGTTGCCGTTCAGGGCGTCGGGCGAGGCCGGCGCGGAAGAGCCGCCAAACAGCGCCAGCGGATCCAGCTCCTGCTCTTGCTTCTCCGCCATAGCGGGCGACGCCTTCACCGGCTCGGGCTGCCGCGTCGCCGCCGGGCGCCGTTCGGCCAACAGGGCGCTGGGGGTGGTGTCGGCCAGAATAGGGTCGCGGTCGAACGTGGTGTCGGTATTGAACAGCGCGGCCGGATCGGTTTCCTGCCGCTGCAGCTGGTGCAGGTCGACGTTGCCCGCCAGCTGCGCCAGCGGATCCGCCGGGTTCAGTTCGGGTTGCGGGGTTTCCAGCAGCGGATGGTTATCATGAGTCACGGCCGGGGCCGGGGCGGCGGCAGCGGGGGCGTTTGGCGTAAACTCCTCCACCAGGCTGTCCCAGATCTCATTGGGAATTGGCCCGGCGGATTTTTCTTTGGCTGGGGGCGCCGGCGTTGGGGCTGGCGCAGCCTCAGCGGCTCTGGCCGCCTGGGCCGGCGGTGCGGCGTGCTGTTGCAGCGCGCTGACCTGAATTTGATAGTCGTCGATACCCAGCATGTCGCCGTCCTGCAGCTCTACCTGGCGGCCGCGCTCCAGCGGAATATCGTTAAGCAGCACCCGGGTCACGTTGCCGCGGTTGGTCACCCGGCATTCGCCGTCAGCGGAAATATGCACGATTGCCTGCAGGCGCGAGATGGCGCGCTCTTCGTCCGGCAATACCAGATTGTTGTCTACGCTGCGGCCGATGGTGCCGCCCGGCGGCAGGAAATCGCAGCTGCTCTGCGGTGGAACCTGGCCATTTTTGTTTTTTACAATAGAAAATCGCATAAGGCATTCCTGCTGATTAGGAGGTAGTGCAATAATTAATGATTCGATCTTTGGCTTGCCAAAATTGGCGGGTATTTTGGCAAGCCGCTAAGTGAGTTGTGTGATCAAGGCTTACTGTTTTCTTTCGTTGTGTGAATTGCTTTTATTCTTGATGAAAATGTTATGGGCCTCTTTTGATTGGGATAAAGCGAGGCATTCAAGCGTATGATAGCTGCCAGCTGTTGAACCTTGGCGCTCTTGCTTTAAATAGCGCTCCACCAGTATCTCCCCCTCTTCAAACGCGGAAAGGGGAAGTTTGCTAAATTCCAGGTAAGCGCTGGCGCTTCTGAATGCGTCTTTTCGGGTATTCTCTGAATCAGTAAACTTTCCCAAACAGCGACTGATTAACCAATTTTTATACAATGTTTCTTGTGGCAGAGAATCGACCGAGGTTTCAGCAAAGACCACCTGGCTTCCGAGCAGTAGAGACAGTAGAAAGTAAGCGTGTTTTCTCATCCGAGATAACCTTTGAGAAAAAACTCGTTTAATAAGTCCGGATATCAATTATCCTCTTTCCCTTGGTATTTCTTGATAATGGCGTTCAATTCCTGGCTATGATAAAGATCGATGCATTTCGCCATCGTCATCGGCTCCCCAGACATGCTGTCATAAGGCTTTGCCAGAAATTCCTTTGCCAGCGCCCTGACAGCGGTATGCGCTTCCAGAGAATAATCGCCGAATTCCATGTAACCCCGAGCAGTGGCGGCGGCATCGTTTTTGACTTCTCTTGCTGAGTACCCCTCGGCAATACAAACGCTGAGCGCGTAGTTTTTGAGGTACTCGGCAGGGGAATAGTCAATTTTTGTCGCTGCATTAGCGTTCAACGTTGCGGCGATAGCCACAGTCAGTGAGATTTTTTTCACTGATTATTTCCGAGGAGGATTTTCATTTACTCTATCCGGATTGTCTTTCACCCAATTATCATTAGGGCGCTGTACATAGTCTTTCGCAAGTTTGTCAAGCTCTTCACTATGATACATATCCATGCACTTCATTAAGTCTAAGCGGCTTTTCCCATCCTTAGCATTGTAATTTTTTTGCAAGTACTGCTTTGTCAGCGCGATGATAGGAGATTCTTCATCACGAATTGCATAGTATGACCAAGCATCGATTCCATTCGATGAGGCAATTGCATCTTTGCTGGCCTCTGGTGATGTCTTATAAGCGACGGAAATGCAGTAGGTTAGAGCAATATCCTTGTAGTTTTGCAAATAGTTTCGGTACGCCGCTTGCGGCGGCCACTTTTCAATGGGTTCTTCTTGATTTTTCTGTGCTATAGCACAAGTGGCATATATACAAAAAAAGGAGATAAGGGTTTTTTTCATCTCAATACCCAAAAGTTAGCGTAATTTGTTGTATAGCGAGCTTCTGGTTCATTGAAATAACAATGATCATAACAATCGCCGTTCCCATTCCAGAGCGTAGCGTGTCCTCCAGCATCGCTCCAACCTGCAATTTCAAACAATATGATCCCTTTCTTTCCGGCTAATTCACCACCACCAGGAGGAGGGAACTTGACTCGAAGATCGGGTTTGCCCCAGATCTTTGTCAAATAAGCGATAAGATCTTTAACTCTAAAAAAATACCATTGACGATCGGCGCCTGATACGGTCTGATCTTTTACATAAGGAATGGGAAATCCAGATTTATTCAAGATGTAACTCATACGTACAGCGCAGGTGTTTTCCCACTTTCCATTGGGCGCAATATTCATGGCTACACGCCCGCCGATAATCTTGGCAACATTCTGAGCTGAATATTGCGCGTTATATATTTTAGTGCTTGCAGCCCATGCGGCTGAAAAAATGGGGCGATTATTATTCATTGTTATTTCCCTATATTAAATCCCCCGGCCGTAACCGGGGGGCATACAAATTAAGCTTCGCGGTTTTCCTTGATGTTCCAACCTGCGCTGCTTTCGGCGCCTTTGCCGCCTTTATCGCTCTGCTCCCAGTATTGCTGCTTAACTTTAGCCGCCTGGAAGGAGTAGGTGACGCCTACGGTGTCTTCGCCGCCGGCGCCGGTGTATTGCACTGCGGTGACCAGCACGTCGTCCAGGGTGATTTTAACGTACTCAACCTGAGTGCCGCCCGCCTTGCAGACCGACAGCTCAACCTTGGTCAGGTGTTTGCCGCTGGAGCAATGTTTCAGCAGAGCAGGCGTCGACTTGTCGACCAGCGCATTAACATGCAGATCGTTAAAGCACACCTTACCGGCACCGCCGCCGCCGCCTACACCCATGTTGCCCGGTTGAGAAGCGCCCCAGGAGAAAGAAGTAATGTCGGTCCAGCCCTTGTGATTCGAATCTTTAGATTCGCCGCTGGCACCTTCAACTTTCAGGAACATATCAATAGCCATAGTTTATTCACTCTTTATTAAGGGTTAACAGTAGTATTAACGTTGCGTTGAAAAATTCAGGTAATAGCAGCAGGAATTGCAATGAGGTAATGTATTACCATTTTTATATCCTTGTGCCATGCACCTTCATAAATACCGAAAGCTATCGGTATTAATTACCAGGTTCTTATCTCGTTGAATAAGACACCCAATTCTATGGTTGTGGCGGCTAATTCAGCGCCCAAAACCAAACTTCTTTGCAGTTAAATTAGCAATGCGAATGGCCGGTTAACAGAGTGTCTTCCGGCTCGACGAGAGCGATATGGCCGCCGCCAAATAGCTCGGGCTCGAGTAGTCTGACGAATAGTGGCTGCTTTTTAGCTGGCGATACAATGGTTTCATGACTGGCTTCCTTTGCAGGGAAAGCGAGTTTTCAGCGTTTCTTCTATCAGATGTGATGCCCGTTCATGCAAGCGTTCTGCGGGGAGTTTATTGAAATATTCGAAAATAAACTCCTGCAACGTGACGGTTTGCAACTGGCTGTATTGGCACCAGCTTCTGCCTTCAGTCGCATCCAGTACGCCCAGCAGGTAAATGCGCGCTTTTTCTTTTTCCTGCTTATCCGCACTGCGGTAGAGACGGAAAAAGTCGGCGCCCGGCAGATTAACGTCATCGGAGGTCAGATGTTGTTTCGGATCATGCTCAGCGACTGCGGGCGGCATCGTACCGATGGAGCAGGCGACAGCCAACAGCGACGCCAGATAAAAACGTCTTCTATTCATCATGATGCATTCCTTGCGATTAAGACGGATGCCGGTCAGGCCGCCATACGGCAGCCTGACTTTCAGCGCATCAGGACGCGTCGTTCTGCTTCAGCGAAGGCAGCTTGGAGACCAGGCGCAGGGAAACGGTCAGTCCTTCCAGCTGGTAGTGCGGGCGCAGGAAGAACTTGGCGCTGTAGTAGCCCGGGTTGTCTTCGATCTCTTCGACCTGCACTTCCGCCGCGGCCAGCGGTTTACGCGACTTGGTTTCCTGAGAGGAGTTGGCCGGGTCGCCATCCACGTAGTTCATGATCCAGTCGTTCAGCCAGCGCTCCATGTCGTCGCGTTCGCGGAAGGAACCAATTTTGTCGCGCACGATGCATTTCAGGTAGTGGGCGAAGCGGCAGCAGGCGAACAGATACGGCAGGCGAGCGGAAAGCTGGGCGTTGGCGGAAGCGTCGGCGTCGTAGTATTCCGCCGGCTTCTGCAGCGACTGCGCGCCGATAAAGGCGGCGAAATCGGAGTTTTTACGATGCACCAGCGGCATAAAGCCGTTTTTGGCCAGCTCGGCTTCGCGGCGATCGCTGATGGCGATCTCGGTCGGGCATTTCATGTCCACGCCGCCGTCGTCGCTCGGGAAGGTATGGCACGGCAGGTTTTCCACCGCACCGCCGGATTCCACCCCGCGGATCGCGGTGCACCAGCCAAACTCTTTGAACGAGCGGTTGATGTTGGCGGCCATGGCGTAGGCGGCGTTGGTCCAGGTGTAGTTGCCGTGGGTGGCGCCGTCGGTTTCTTCCTCGAAGTCAAACTCGTCCACCGGATTGGTGCGGATGCCGTATGGCAGGCGCGCCAGGAAGCGCGGCATCACCAGCCCCAGATAGCGGGCGTCTTCCGATTCGCGCAGGCTGCGCCAGGCGGCGTATTCGGTGTTCTGGAAGATCTTGGTCAGATCGCGCGGGTTAGACAGTTCCTGCCAGGACTCCATCTGCATCACGCTCGGCGCCGTGCCGGCGATGAACGGGCAGTGGGAAGCGGCGCCGATTTTCGCCATCTCGCCCAGCAACTCAACGTCCTGCGGGCTGTGGTCGAAGTAGTAATCGCCCACCAGGCAGCCGAAGGGTTCGCCGCCGAACTGGCCGTATTCTTCTTCGTATACCTTCTTGAAGATCGGGCTTTGGTCCCAACCCACGCCCTTGTGGCGCTTCAGCGTGCGGCCCAGCTCTTTTTTGGAAATGCTCATGAAACGAATCTTCAGCATTTCATCGGTTTCGGAATTGTTGACCAGATAATGCAGGCCGTGCCAGGCGCCTTCCAACTTTTGGAAATCGTCGTGGTGAATGATCTGGTTAATCTGCTGTGACAGCTTTTCATCGATTTCGGCAATCAGCGCCTGGATGGTGCGATAGGCGTCGGAAGATACGGTGACGGTATTTTCCAGCGCCTGCTGCGCCAGGGTTTTCACCGCGTTTTCCACCGCCTCCTTGGCCTGATCGGTCTTGGGGCGAAACTCTTTGTTCAGCAGCGCGCTGAATTCATCGCTGGAGAAGGTCTCGGTGGTCTGCAACGCTTTTTGTTGCTGAGGCGAGTTGCTCATCAATTAGTCCTCCCGCTCGTGGTTGTCATCCTTTGCCGCCGGTTTCGGCGCATCGGTGAGGGATTGCAACAGCGCCGGGTTTTGCAGGATCCTGGAGATCAGCTCTTCGGCACCGTTTTTGCCGTCCATATAGGACAGCAGGTTGGAAAGCTGGGTGCGAGCCTCCAGCAGGTTGTCCAGCGCGTCGACCTTGCGGGCGATGGCGGCGGGGGAGAAGTCTTCCATGCTTTCAAAGGTCAGATCGATGTTCAGCTTGCCTTCACCGGTCAGGGTGTTGTCAACCTGATAGGCGACGCGCGGTTTCAGCGACTTCATGCGCTCGTCGAAGTTGTCGATGTCGATCTCCAGGAACTTGCGCTCATCGACGCTTGGCTGCGGATCGACCGCTTTCCCTTCCAGATCCGCCATCACGCCCATTACGAACGGCAGCTGGATTTTGCGCTCTGCGCCATAAATTTCGACATCGTATTCAATCTGTACGCGCGGCGCGCGGTTGCGGGCGATGAATTTCTGCCCGCTGCGGGATTTCGAGTTTGGCATGATTTACTCCATCTTATGGCGATTGGGAACGCGCCTCATCCGGCTTGGAGAGTCAGGTTCAAATGTTGGCCTGCGCAGGTGAGCAGGTTCTGCGGTGTCGCAAAGAGAACAAAAGGGTGGGCGGCTAGCTGTTCTCCTCGTTGTCGGGGCGACCCAAAATGGTCTCCAGTTGGTTAAGGCCATCGGGCGCCAAATCACGCACGATTTGCATAAAGTCCAGCGCGATCAGCCGCTGTACCCGATCGATCATCAGCGGCGCCGGGTGGCTGGGTTCATGCAGCCGAAAATAGTTTTTAACCTTGTCGAGCATCAGTTGAGCGTCGTCGCGCGATTGGATCTGCGCGCTGCGCCAGCCGAACGCGGCGGCGGGTGCGGTTGGCGCGGTTGCAGGCTGTTCTGCGGCGGTATCGCTCTGCTCGGGGCCGGTTATCTCTGCCGATGGCGCGCTCTGGCATGATTGGGCGATCAGGGTGAAAATTTTGGTCAGGCCGTGCATTTCCGGCAGCGCGCTTTCGCCCAGATGGCGGGTGACGACCGCGCGAATGGCGTTCAGCGCGGCGTCGATGCGCATCACCAACTGGCCTTCAGGGCGATCGGCCTGCGCCAACTCGTCCTGCAGCCGTGCCCGGCCGCCGGGGAAGTTGGGGCACTCGAGCTTGCTGCCGTCGAGCAGCGCGCCGGCGTCGCGCAGCGAAATTTCACCGGCGGCGCCTTTCAGCAGCGGCGCGGCGCGCACGCTGGTGGCCAGCGCGGCCTTGTCGCCGAGATCGGCCAGCACGTTGATGCGGAACAGCGGATCGGCCTCACCGTCGAATTCCAGCAGCGGCAACAGCGTATCCCAGTAGCGCTCCAGCGCCTGGTGGATCAGCATCAGGCCGTCGGCATAGCCTTGCAGGCCCCGCAGCTGCGTCCAGGCGCGGGTGAGATACAGCATGACCCGCAGATCCTTGGTGCGCGTCAGCAGGGCGGTGGCGAGGCGCTCCACCTGCATCCAGTCCGGCGCTTCCGCCGGGATGATGGTGCTGCCGAACTGCTGTTCGGCCTTGCCGGTGGCGGCCTGCTCCATCGCCAGGAAGTCGGCGTCATATTCCAGGTTGTCGCCGCAGGGATTTGCCGCGTCAACCGGGGCCAACAGGGTGTCGATAGCCATAGGATTTCCTTTAACAGACCAGGTTAATCAAACATTTGCGGATATTGTCCGCCGCGGCCGGGGCGCGCCCAGCCATTGGGTTCGAACAGCAGCGAAAACAGCTGCACCGTGAGGTTGCCGCTGTGCACATGGGTGTAGAGCGGATGGCCGTCGGCCTGATTGGTCCACCAGAAGCTGGTGTACTGCGCCGGGTCGAAACAGTCGGCGGCCTGCTGCCAGCCGAGGCCGGGCACGTCCGGATGCTGGAAACCGATAATCGACAAAATGTCGGAGTCGGCTTCCGCCGGCGGGCTGGGCAGCGCCGGTATCGCCAGCAGCGCACGATCGATCTGCTCGGCGGAAAAGCCGTTGCGCACGCCGTTCAATAACTGGTAACCGAGCTGGTTGTACCATTCCGCCGCCATGTTGAGCTGTTGGCCGCGCCAGGCGTCCTGGCTGAACAGGCGCAGGGCGCAGATCGGGTAGTGGCGCCCGACGCGGTCGCGGGCCGGCAGCAGGCAGCCCATCTGCACGTATTGGCTGCCGAGCGTGGCCGGGATGACAAAGTTCCACACCGGCGCGTTGCTGAACGGGTGCCCATGCGGGCCAGCCGAATCGCGCTGCAGATTGACCAACCCGTTATGAAACCAGTGGGCCCAATTATTGACCACCAGGTCGGGCAGGCGGCGCTGCAGAAAATCACCGGCGGAAGGGATTTTGCCATACCAGCCAATGCTCGCGGTCGGGCTCAGGTCGTTGCTCATTATCTTGTCCTTTCGGGGCTACGGGCAGGAGAATGCCGGCAGCTGGAATGGATTGCGGATACTGTTGGGGGTGAATTCCAGCGTGACGCGATGGCCATCCAGATTAAAGGTCGCCTGGCGGCCAAGGCTGCTGCTGCCGGCGGACGACTGCGCCATATCCAACATGCGGTTCAGCGCCCAGGGGCCGCTGGTCACCAGACTGGCGGTGCTGCCGTTGGCCAGCGCCAGCTGCAGGTGCACCTGGTTGGTATTGCGGGTGCCCGGCCAGCTCACCACCAGCGGAACCTGCGGGCCGTGGCTGTATTTGAACAGCTGCCCGTCGATATCCAGCGTCAGGTTGAGGATGTCGTTATCCATCCGCACCGGCCGCACGGTGACGCGGTAGGAGGGCGTCGCGGTGCCGTTGGCGAAGAAGGCGTCGCGGATGCGCTGCGCCTGCTGGAAGGAGCGCAGGATGCCTTCGCCGCCCGGCAGCGTTTTGCCGTCCACCCCGGGGGTAAAGCGCCAGTTGGCGCGGGTGGTGTCGACTTTGCCCTGCAAATTGTCGCGGAAGAAGCTGTCCATCAACCCGCTGTTAGGCGCGAACATGCGCGCCAGATCGTCCGGCGTCACTTCCTGACGCGCCCGGGCGACCAGCGGATAACGCCCGGCTATCGCCTGGCGGCAAAAGCTGCCGACCTCGAAGCTGATGCGTTTCTTGACGTTCTCCATCTCTTTGCGCTGGGTGTCGCTGCTGGCACCGATCGCCAGCGACAGCAGCATCTGTTTGAACGGCACCGGCAGGCGGCCGGATTCGGCCTGCAGGCGAGGGATTATGTCGCTCGGTGGCGCCGACATGCCGCTATTGGCTGCGCCCTGAACCGCCGTCAGGTAGCTGTACAGCTCGTCCACCTGTTTCAGCACGCTGTCGAACGGGATAGCCTTGTTGCCTTCGCCCTGACTTTGCGCCAACTCCAGCAGCGGCGCGAAGTGCGCCATCACCAGCTGCTCCGGTTGGGCGGAAACGTCGCCGTCGGCGTTGGCCGGCCGGGTGGTGAACAGCGTTTCCAGCGTGCGGTTGGCGTTCTGGCTCAGCTTTTCTTCGGTTTTGTCCAACAGCGAACGGCTGTCGGCATCGCTTTTTTCGTCGCGCAGGGTGACATTCTTGCTGACGTTGACCAGCAGGCTGCGCATCGGCGACGGGTTGCCGGACAGCAGGCGCGCGCTGCTGATGCGCTGGCCCAGATTGCCGATGTTGGCCAGCTGGATATCGCCCAGCAGCGCATCCCAGGCGCTGATAAAGTCCTGCATGTACAGCTGGCGGATGGTTTTGATCAGATCGGCGTTCTTCAGATCCGGCGTTTTGCTGTTCAGCACCCACACGTCTTCCTTGCGCAGGGTGTCGGTGACCGGGTCGATATTGTCGTTGAAGGCTTTCCAATAGCCTTGCGAGGTGAACAGGCCCGGCACGCCGTCGGTCACCGGCTTGCCGCTTTTGCGCGAAAAGGCCAGTTCGGTCTGCGGGCCGGCCAGATCGACCAGGCTGACCGGTTTGATGTCGGTCTGTTTAAGCAGCAGGCGCTTGAGGCGGCCATATACCCGCTGCGACAGCGGTGCGCGGTTCAGGGCGGCCTGCGCCCGGTCCACCAGCGCGTCGTCTTTAGCATAAGGCGACGCCTGGATCTGCGCGTCGAGCAGCTGGCTCAGGTGCCACTCAATCTGCTGCAGCTGTTTCTGCGTACTGCCCTGCGGCAGGTTGCGCTGCAGGTTGAGCATCACCCAGGCGCGCAGAAACTTGCCGTCGTACTGTTTCGGCAGGTACAGCATTTGGTACGCCTTCAGCGCTTCATAGCTGAAATCCGCATCGCCGTGGTTGTCGTTGCGCAGCGTGGCGGCGATCTGTTGCGCCACCTGCGGCAGCAGCAGTTCCTTCAGCGCTTTTTGGTACAGCGCGTTGCTGGCGTCGCTGACCTGATCGCCGCGGTACAGGCCCATGCGATAGGTAAATGGCGGATCCTCCAGCGAGAAGTTTCGGCTGTCCGGCAGGTGCAGCACGCTGTTGAGGAACGGCAACAGGGAGAACATATCGCCGTTGCTCAACTGGGTCAGGCTCTGCCCCTGGCGTTCCACGCCGGGCACCTTGGCACCGACCTCCGCCAGATAGCCTTTGTTGTTGCCGTAGCTGGTAAACCAGAAGATCGCCAAAATCACCAGCACCACGGCCAGTGCGATATAGCCCGCCCAGTGCAGGGCGCGGTTGCGGTACTCCCACCAGCGGTTGCTGCCCGCCAGCCCGGCCTCCTGGAAAATCACCGTTTCCAGGGTGTCTTTCAGGAAGAAACTTTGCCCCTTGGCCGCCGGGATCGGCGCCTGTTGATTGACGCTGTCCCAGGCCGCGTTGGCCTGCAGGGGATCGCCGGCGCTCGGCAGCTGCAGGTAGCGGTTCAGCTCGCCCATCACCCGGTCAAACGGCAGGCCTTCCTGGGTGCCGCTGGTGAAGTAAATGCCGCGTGGCGTGAAGCGGGTTTCAAAGCTGGAGGTGGCGAACACCTGTTCCAGATACTGGCCCAGCAGCGGGCGCAGGGCGGCGAATTCCTGCGGGAACAGGTAGCTTTCGGCGCGCTGGCGGGCGTCGTGCTCAACCAGCAGCGTATCCGGCAGCGCGGCGTCGAGGCGCTGTTGCAGCAGGGCGTACTGTTGCTCAAAGGTGGCGTTCAGGTTGAAATCCGCCTGGCGCGACTGCTCATAAGGGAAGGTGAATCCCCAAATCTGGTCGCGCTGCGCTTTGTCAAAGCCGTTGAAGTAGGCCATAAAGCCGTTGAGCAGGTCGGTTTTGGTCACCAGCACGTAAACCGGGAAATGGATGCCCAGCTGCTCGTGCAGCTCAATCAGGCGTTTGCGCAGTGCGCTGGCCTGCGCCGCGCGGGCTTCGGCGCTGTCGCTCAGCAAATCGGCGACGCTGACGGTCACCATCACGCCGTTGATCGGCTGGCGGGTGCGGTATTTTTTCAGCAGGCTGACGAAGCTTTTCCATTCATCGGCGTCCGCTTCGCGCTGGCTCTCCTGGGTGGTGTAACGGCCGGCGGTATCCAGCAGCACGGCGTCGTTGGTGAACCACCAGTCGCAGTTGCGGGTGCCGCCAACGCCGCGCAGGGCCGATTTGCCGAAGCGATCCGCCAGCGGGAAATGCAGGCCGGAGTTGACCAGCGCGGTGGTTTTGCCCGCGCCCGGCGCCCCGATGATCACATACCAGGGCAGCTGGTACAGGTACTGGCGGCTAAAGTGCGTCATCCAGCGATGTTTGCCGCCGCCCTGGCCCGGCGCGAAACGCGCCTTTTTCAACAGCTGCGCCGCTTCGTCAAAACGTTGGGCCAGTTGCTCATCCTGTTGGGGCGCGGCCTTGGCGTTTTCCACCGGCACTTCTTCGGCGGCGCGCAGGTTGCTCAACAGCCGGCGGTTAAACCAGGCGCTGTAGAGGCGGGGAATGACGCGGCACAGGATCCAAATCAGGTAGATTACGCCGATGGCTATCTGGCGGTTGAGTTCCGGCTCCAGCGGCCGAGAGTCGCCGATAGCCACCAGCGGGCCGATCATCCAGATGATGAACGCCAGAGCGGTGATGCCGGCGAAGCCCCACAACAGGCGGCTGGTGATGATGGAGAATAACGTACTGAGCATTACTTTCCGTTTCCTTGCGGCAAGCCGTTGATTTCCGCCTGAGTATTTTCCGGCGCCACCAACAGCGTAATTTCTACCCGGCGGTTCAACGCCCGGTTCACTTTGTTATCGTTCGGCGCCACCGGGTCGCTTTCACCGCGGCCTTCCGCCTTCACCCGCTGCGGGTTATCGAGATGCTTTTGCAACCGGGCGCCGACCGCCTCGGCGCGCGCCAGCGACAGCTCCCAGTTGGAGGCGAAACGCGCGCTGCGGATCGGCAGGTTGTCGCTGTAGCCGGTGACCAGGATCTTGCCGCTGACGCCGTTCATGGCGGCGGCCACGCGATCGATAACCGGAATATAGTTGGCGCGCACCGTAGTGGCGGCGGAATCGAACAGCCCGTCGCCTTTCAGGATCACCACGCTCTGCTGCGCTTCGTCGCGCACCACCACCAGGCCTTCGGCGATTTCCTTGCGCAGGAAACTTTTCAGGCTCAGCGTCGGCGGTGCGGCCGGCGCCGGATTGCCGATGGCCACCTGCGGCAGGTTGGTTTGGTAAATGGCCGCCAGCACCGGGCTGGTGGCGTCGCCCAGCCGCCAGTTGAGGGCGATGAACAGCAGCGAAGCCACAAAGCCGGTCAGCGCGACGCAGGCCCACAGCGGCACCAGCGGCCGCCACAGTTTTTGCTGCACCGGCAGATCCAGCGCATTCGGCGACAGCGGCGGCGCATACCCGCCGCGCACCGAGCGGATCAGCTGCAGCAGGCGCTGTTTCATGGTTTCCAGCTGCGAGCGGCCGTTTTCCATCACCCGATAGCGGCCTTCAAAGCCCAGCAGCAGGCAGAAATTGATCAGCTCCAGCAGCTGGATATGCTCGCGCGGGCTTTGCGACAGCTTGGCCAACAGCTGGAAGAACTTCTCACCGCCCCAGGTTTCGTTGTGAAAGGTCACCAGCAGGCCGCTGCCGGACCAGACGCTGTTGCTGCCCCAGGGCGTGAGGGCGGCGGCTTCGTCCAGCGCGGTGCACAGGCAGTAACGCGCGCCGATGATCACCTCGTACGGCAGGCTGGCGCGCTGGCCGCGAACTTCGAACCGGCGCACTTCGTCGATCAGCTGCTGGCGCAGCTGCGCCGGGTTGGCGTGGGTCGCCGATTGCCGGATCTGTGAAATGGCGTTCAGCAGCGGGTTGGCGGCTGCCACCAGCGGATTGTCCGTATTTTCCTGAGTCATAAATTAGCGATCCGTATGGCTGCGAATGGCCCAAAATTCCATGTCCAGGCCCGGGAATTCACCGGCCAGATGCAGAGCGAAGGCGCTGGATTTTTCCATCTGCTTCCACAGATCGCCGCCTTTCTCCAGTTCGAAATAGGTGTAACCCGCGTGGTAGGGGATCTGCCGTGGCGCCGCCGGCATGGTGCGCAGGCCGATGCCCGGCAGCTGCAGCTGCACCAGATCGCGTATGCGCGTCACCGGCGCAATCTTCATTTGCGCCGGGAAGTGGGTCAGCAGCACGTCGGCGGCGACGTCGGCGCGCACCGCCAGCACAAAGCCGAAATCGCGCATCATGCTGGTGTCTTGCACCGTGGCGACGTTCAGGCCATGCGAACGTTCGACCAGCGTCAGTTGAATGGCGTTGTCTTCCAGCACCACCGACAGCCCCTGCCGCAGCAACAGCATCAGTTTGCCGAAGCACAGCGCCAGGTTGTCGTGGTCATACACCGGCAGGCGGCCTTCCGGCGTGCGCTGCGCCGAGAAGCTGGCGAGTTCGGTGGCGAACTGCAGCCAGTCGGCGAACAGCCGTTCCGGGTGCAGGTGTTCAAGATGGTAAGCGTGGCTCACCTGGCCGAGGTGGCGGTTGATCAACTGCAGCAGCATGAAGTCGACCATTTCCGAACTGCCGCCGCGCCCCGGCTGCAGCAGGCGCTGGCTCATTTGCTGGCTGCGCTGTTGCAACAGGCCCTGCAAATCGTTGATGAAGGTCTTCAGCACCTGGCTGCCCTGGCAGTTCAGCATCGGCGGGATTTGCCCCTGATCGAGACGCAGGCTGTTGTCGCCGCGTTTTTCCAGCACCCGGGTGACGCCGAGCGCCGTCCACTCGGCGTTGAGTTCGCTCTCCAGCATCAGCCGCAGCCGCAGCTGGCCGAACTGCAGCGCCGCGCTGCCGACCGACACCGCATTCAAATCGTCGACTTCGCGTTCGAAAGCCAGATAGCGCGCCAGCGCATCCGGGCTATCCTGGAATATCACGTCTTCGCGGCCGGCGCGGTAGGTCGGCAGGGCCAGCACCACGTTTTCGCCGGTTTTGTTTTCGGCGATGCTAAGCGGCGCGGGCGCCTGTTGCGCGCCGGAGAAGCGGAACGGCGTGCCGTCCGGCATGATGCCGCTGGCGGCGTTGAGCGCGATTTTGCCCTGGCGCAACAGCGCCTGATCCACATCCAGGTTGAGGAAGCCCCAGAAACAACCGCTGTGAGCCTGGCCCCAGTTACGCATGTAGCCTTCGAGATAATTCTCCGCCTGCTGGAAATGGTGAGGGCGCAAAAACATCCCCTCGGTCCAGACTACCTTATGAGCATCTTTCATCATCACACCTATAGTTACTTCGCTTCAGCGCAGCGGTTGGTCAGTCTGGATCTTTCACGGCGCGCAGGCCGCTAATGCCCGCGACTATGTGCGCGGCCAACTCATCCGGCGAGAATTGCCATACCTTGTAAAAATTGGTTTCGGTCGGTTCCGGCAGCGGCAGCGAGATGCGCCAGGCCTTGCCGTCCAGGTTTTGGTATTCGGCGATAATGCCGATGTAGCGGGTTTCCAGCGTGCTCTGGCCGTTGAGCTTTTTGCCGGTCTGGCCAGGCGTCAGGAAAAACTGGTCGCTGTCCAGCAGGCTGTTGCCTAACACGCTTTTCGCGTCGTTCTGCAGGCTGAAGAAGTCGGCCTCCATAAATTCCGCATCGGAACGCAGCAGCAGCACGCGGATTTTTATCGGCGCCGGCCGCTGCCCGGCCGCGGCGTTGACCTGACGATCGGCGTCGAAGGTCAGGCTGTAGCGCGAAGGCACGCTCTTGGCGGAAGACATGCAGCCGCTAAGCGCCAGCGCGCTCAGCATCAGAAATAACATCCCGCGCCAGCGGGAAGCGATAGGTGTCGTCATGTTGGCGAGTTCCGTCACTCTGCGGTGAACTACTGGAGGATCCAGGTGGCCGAGCCGGCGTTTTTACAGGCTTTGCTGTCGCCGCCCACTTTGACGCAGTCTTGTTTGGCTGCACGGGCGCGGCGCGGCAAGTCTTTGCGCAGCGTCGATTTATAACGCGCTTGCGGCACGCCGGCGTTGGCCTGGATGTAGCCCACCAGGTTGCCGTCGCGCACGGCGGAGATAGCCAACCAGTGGTTTTCGACCTCGCCCAGCGCATAGAAGGCGGCGGCGTTATCCAGGCTGCCGACGGCGCTGCCGGTATAACCCGGGCTGCTCATGATGCTGGCGGCGTACAGGCTGCGATATTCTTCACCGATGGGTTTGAACTGCTTGGGCGCGCTCACGGCGGCGCGATGCTGCAGTTTTACGCCGTTGACTTCGCTGCTGATGATGGCGTCGTTATCGAGCGCCGGCGGCGGCGGCGGCGGGGTGGAGCATCCGGCAAGCGTCAGGGTGGCCAGCAGCGTCAGGGTAATCCGTGTTTTCACAATATCCTCTTTGATCTTTTTATTGGCTGAAATAATGACTGGGCTGTGCATTGCCGCGTCGCCTTCAGGGCGCGAGCATCAAAACCTTGAGTTGGCTGGGCACGATGCGCATGCCCAGCGCGTTGGTGGAGTTTTGCAGGCTGAGGCTGGTCAGCCGGGTGGCCGGCGTGCCTTTCAGCAGCACGGTAAAGGCGCCGGTGAGATGGCGCGACGGCCCCATCACGGTGCCGGACGCCACGCCGGTGGCCACGCCGGGGTTATCGCCGTTGGTCAGCGGCGTCACCGTCGCCATGTTGTGCGCCGGGGTGCCGACGAACAGAATGTTGAAGGCGTTGGGAATAGCGGTCGGCGCCAGGGCGATGTCCGGGTAGGGCACGGGAACCGGCGCCGGGCTGGGCGTCATGCACACATCGGGAAACGCCAGGTCTACTCCGATCATTTGGCTGTTGGCAAACATAAGGGCCTCCGCGGGCTTATCCGACGTGAATTTGTTCCGAATCCAGCTTGGTGATGTCTTTCGAGGTGATGATGGTGTTGCGGGCGTGCACTCTGGCGTAATCCTCCGCCTGATAGTCAAGCTGTCCGGCACGGACATGCTCGGTTTGCCGCACCGTGCGGAACAGGGTGTGGCTAATCTGGCTGACCGAGTGCCACAGCGATTCGCAGCGCTTGCCGACCATGCGGCTGATGCTGACGAAGGCCGAAAGCTCCTCGCCGCTGTAGGTCAGTTTGTCGATGTGGCAATCGCCGCTGCGGGCCTGCAGCGTCAACGCCTCGCTATTGAAATCCAATGCCTGTGCGCTGTGCAGCGACAGCGAACCGCGCGGGGTTTCAATCTGCAGATCGCCCTCTACGCTGAGGCGCGCGGCGCTGTGCGGATCGGCGCGCTCCAGCACGGCGATCGCCCACAGCTGGTGGCCGCAGCCGGCGACCAGAACGCTGTCGCCGAGGGCCGGCGCCAGCAGGCAGCTGGCTGCCCGACGGCAATGCCAGCCGCGGCCCTGGCACTCGACCACCAGGCTGCCGTCCGGCAACAGGTTGACGACCTGGCCGGCGGCTTGCTGAGGGGGTGCGATCTTCACTGCGCGGGTAGTGTTGGCAACGCTCATGGTGATCCCCTTGTGGATGTTTTAGGCTCAGATTCGGCTTTTGCGCTGTGCGCTCCAGGTTTCTGCGGCGTGCAGTTCTTCATCGTTTTCCAAAATGCCGCTGCGGTCGCTCCAGCGGGTCTGTTGCTGGTGGGCGCGGTGCAGGCGGGTGCGCATGAAGCGCGCGCGGCGAAAATCGGCGGCGCCGATATCGGCATAAGAGAAATCGGCGTAGGTCAAATCGGCGTCGCTGAAGTTGCCGCGCGCCGCGCGGCAGCGTTGAAAAATACATTGGAACAGCCGCGCCTGGCTGAAATCGGCGGCGTCCAGCGTCGCTTCGCTGAAGACCGCCTGATCGAACTGACCGCGAGCGCATTGCGCCTGCGTCAGGTTGGCTTCCAGCCATAGCGTTTGCTGCGCCTGCACCGCCGAAAGATTGGCGCGCCGCAGCGAAGCGCCCTTGAAGTTGCTCTGGCGCAGCGTCGCCTGGCTGAAGTCGGCGTCGTCCAACTGGTTGTCGGTAAACTGGCAGGCGATCAGCCGTTGCCCGGCGTAGCTTTTGCCGCGCTGATCGCATTCAAAAAAAGTGACGCGGTCAAATTCTGCGCCTTCAAGCCGTGTTTCGCAGAGGTTTAGGCGAAAAAAGGTGACAAATGATAGCCGCGTATTACGCAGGTCTGCACCGCTGAGCGGCGTTTCGTTGAAGTTGGTGCGATCGAGCGCGGCGCCGGTGAAGATGGCCCCCTGCAGATCGCTGCGCATAAAGTGCGCCCTGTCGACGGTTGCGCCGGCAAACGTGCTGCCGGCCAGGTGACAGCCGTTGAAGAGCGCCTCCGTAACGTTGGCCTGTTGAAAATGAGCGCCGCTCAGCTGGCAATCGTTGAACACCGCCCGCTGCAGATTAGCGTGCTTGAAGCTGCATTGGCCGAGCTCGCAATCGCTGAAAATGGTGTGTTGCAGGTTGCAACCGCTGAAATCTACGGCGCCGCCCGTAATATCGGCAAAGGTTGCGCCGGCCAGATCCAGACCGGCCAGCGACAGCGCCGTAATGTCGCATTCGTAGATCGCTTCACCGCGCCTGATGCGCTGCTGCAACTCGTCGGCGCTGAGGGTCATACCGTCTCCCCGCGTTGGCGCGGCAACGTCTTAACCCGCTGGTTATAGCTGCTTTCCAGCCGGGTGGTGGCGTCAACCCGCGACTGCGCCAGATCGCAACGGAACAGGTTGGCACCGCGCAGATCGGCGCCGCTGAGGATGCATTTTTGCATGATGGCGCCAATCAGGTTGGCCTGAGTCAGGCGTGCGCCGGAGAAGTCCACGCGAACGAACAGGCTGCCGCTGCCGTTGAGCTGTTGCAGGCTGGCCGAGATCAGCCGCGCCTCCGACAAATCGCTGTTATCCAGATGGGCCCGATCGAAGCAGGCTTGCTCTAACGGCATTTGCCGCAGGTTGCACTGTTTGAGCGTGGCGTCGCTGAAATCGCTGTGTTTCAACGAGCTTTGGGCGGCGAAGGAGCAGTTATGCAGGCGCGCGGCGATAAAGCGGCTGCCGTCGGCCGGCGTTTCCACCCAGGAACAACTTTCCAGGCGGGCGTGGCTGGCGTCAAACGCCGACAACCGGCATTTGATAAAGCTGAGTTTGTGCAGCCGCGCGTGGCGGAAATCCAGCCCGTCCAGCTCCAGTTCCATCAGCGTGACGTTATGCACCCTGGCGCGCTGGAAGATGCACTGGCTGATATAGGTTTTAAACCCCAGCAGGTCGCTGAGGGCGGCGTCGCTGAAATTGCAATGTTGCAGCAGCGTCTCTTGCAGCAGGGTTTCCCGCAGCCTGGCGTGGCTGAAGTCGGTGTTGCCGCATTTGGCCAGCGCCAGCGACGCGCGCTCAAGCTGCGCGTGGCGCAGGCTGGCATCGGTCAGATCCGCGCGCGCCAGCATCGCCTGCGTCAAATCGGCATGGTCCAGCCGCGCGCCGCGCAGGTTGGCGCTTTCCATCAGGGCGCCGCGCAGGCAGGCGTGGCTCAGATCCATGCCGCCGAGATCGGCCCCGGTGAGATCGAGACCGCTCAGGTCTTTGTCTCCGTCCAAAGTCGCCTGCACGCGGTTGCGAATGATCGCCGCCAGATCCCCCTTGAGCCGCGGTGCCGGCCCCTGCGCCTGCGCGCTCATCAGATAAGCCTGATAGAGGGCCTGCTCGGCCACCGCCCGCTGTTTTTCGCTGAAATTGCCCTGTTGTTGATACAGACGGTCGCGCTGCCGTTGGTAGCTCTCCGCGCCTGAAGGCAGGCCGGTCAAATCGACGGGCTGCTCGGGATCCAGCCCGCGCTGGCGCAGGCGCCGATCGCTTTGCTGTTTGAGCTGGGCTGCCTGCTGTTCCATTTGCTCAACGAATTCGGCCAGCTCATCCAACGCCGGGGGCTGCGGGGAGGCGCTGAGCGGGAAACGCTCATCAATGTCCTGCCCCAGGGTGCGCAGCCGTTCACGGTGCTCTTCACGCAGGTGGTGTTCATAGCGGGTGGCGTTTGCCGCCACCGGATCGGCTGCCGGCACCTGTTCCGTATCGAGCCAGGGGCCGATGCAATCTTCCGGCAGCAGGTCCTTTTCCCGAAAGGTGAACAGCGCGCCTTTTTCCTTATCCAGCCGTTGGCGCAGCACCTTGCGGTAGTGATTCGCAGAGCGGGCTGCGCCGGTTTTTTCCAGCGCCGGCAGCAGCTGCAGCACATCGGCGGCGTCATCTTCGTTGATGCGCGCGCTGCCCTGATACACCAATACCATTTGCTCGCGATGCGGGAAGAACCACACGGTGGTGTGGCGCAGCGCCAGCTCTTCGAACACTTCTTCCCCGCGGCGCTGGCGGTTGATGAAGCACCGGGCGCGCCACGGCGGCAGTTGGCCTTGCTGCAGCGGTTGTTCCGGATGCATATTCCAGATGCGGTAAGCCGCCTGGGGCGGCAGGGCATCAAGATGGGGAAACTGCTGATCGTTTTCCGCCATATTGAACAGCCGCCAGTCAATGTCGTCGGCAAAGCCGGGGAAATGATTTTTTAGCCAATCGGCGTCGTATTTTTTCCCAATGCGGTTGAAGCGGCGCGGCCAGGTAATGTCCAGGGCGTCGAAGCTGGCGGGCACGGCGCGCTGATGCGGTGCCGACAGGCGGCCGCGCAGCGGTTCGATATTCGGCAACGGGTGGATGCTGCCGTGGGGAAAGGTCTCTGGATTAGCGCCGATGCCGTGTGGATTGTCGGCAAACTGCGGGCCGCCAAAGGCACGGCGCCAGTCCAAAGGCATTTCTGCGTACGGGAGCGGCGCGGAGGGACGATCGTTGACCCAATGGCGATCGCCGAAAACCACCAGGGTTTTCTCGAGCGTATCGAGCTGGATCTTCACTGCGCAGGCGGTTTTATCATCTTGATGGTGGGTATAGGCATGGCCGGTCGCAAGGAATTCTGCGCAGGCTTTGGGAATGGCGAGGTCGAGGATGCCGCCGCTGGTGGTCAGCGTTTCGCTGGCCAGCTGCCAGAGTTCCGGCTCGGGGCGCAGGCGCGGGGAAGCCCCCATGTCGGCCAACGCCAAAACGGAGACACCCAGATGATTTTGCCCCTGCCAATGGAAAGGGCGATGAAGTACGCTCAGGCGTAACGGTTTTACGACTTTCATTGTGTGTGTAAGGCTTCCTGTGGATACCCGTGAGCGGCATGCGCCGCTGCACGCAAAAACAATCCCGTTTTTCGATTTAGTTGATATCAGGCTACGTCACAGCAGATGAAAACGACGCGGAGTTAAAGTCCGGTCATCAGAGCGGGAAGAGAAGCTTCCCGTTACGAAAGCAAAATTACTCGAAATGGATAGCCAACACCGCCACGCGTCGCGGGGTGGCGTTGTCATATTTGATGGTGACCGACATGCCCGCTTTCATGCGGTGCAAATCGACGGGTTTCACCAGCGCCTTGGCGCGCAAGGTTTCCGGCGAACCCTCTGGCGTGGCGTTCAACACCACGTCGAAGATAAAGTCGTTGCCGATGCGCGTGTCGGTCTGTTCGAAGGTTAACAGCGTGGCTTCAGCCTGTTGCCCAGACCATTTTTCCTGTGCCATCAGGTTGTAAAGTGAGTTGTCCTTACCGTTTATCTGTTTGATTTTTTTGACGATAAAAATGCCAATGACGATCACTACAACGATCAGGATATAAGGGAAATACTTGCTCACCGGCGTCATGGGAAGTCCTTGTCAGAAGAAGGTAATCAGCGCACCCAAAAAGCCCAACTGCAGCGCCTGTTCAAATTTGGATAGGGAGAATTTATGTTCAAGGTTCTTGGTCGATAAACTGATCAGCGCCCGGGTGTGGCCAATGCCGTTCAGCGTGGTGGCCACAGGCGATACCGTCAGCGAGGTGAGGCAGTTAATGGTCGCGCCCACGCCGGTGACCGATTCGGTCAGACCGGTCAGAGTGAAAGAGTTGATCGCATAGCTCTCTTTGTGGCTCTTGGCATTGGTGATCCAGTAAGGCGAATCAATACTGACAACCGTATCGCTTTTTATCGTCACCGTCTGTGGCGACGAAATGTCGATGGTGCCGGTGTTGGTCTGTTTAAAACTGCCGTCGATATTGTATTCTACCGGGCCTTTGATGGTTGCCTTTTGCCCACCGGCCAGGATGTTCAGCTCTTGCCCGCCCTGGGTGATGGTGGTGCGTTGGCCGGCGTTGATGTTGTTGATTTGCTTGCCTGCGGTGATGTCGATCGTCTGATCGTTTTTCACCGTAACGTGCTGCGTTTTTTTGATGTCCTGGATTTGTTCGCCGTCGAGCGTGAATGTCTGTTTTCCGGTAATTTTAATTTCATCGCCGCCGTCGAAGATGGTCAAATCGCGGCCGCCTTTGATATTCACCGTTTGGTGCTTGTTCAGATTGGCGGTTTCCAGCCCGTTTACGGTGGTGGTGCGGTTTGACTTGTACAGGAAGTTGGCGTCGCCGGTGACGGTGTCGTCCTGCTTGCGGCCGATGGTGGTGGTGCGGCTGCCGTCGATATTGACGTTTTTGTCGTTTTCCACCGACATGTTCATATCGCGTTCGGCATGCATGTCGAAAGATTCATTGCCTGGCGCATCTTCCAGTATCAGGAAGCTGGCGTTGTCTACGCCGCCGCCCTTGCTGCGGCTCATAAAGCCCATCTTGGTGGCGTCGCCGGGCAGATCCCACGGCGGCATGCTGTCTTCGTTGTAGACGCGGCCGGTGATAATGGGGCGATCGGGATCGCCGTTGATAAAGTCGACCACCACTTCTTCACCCACCCGCGGGATTTGAATGCCGCCGTACTTCCACCCGGCCCAGGCGCTGGAGACGCGCACCCAGCAGGAGCTGGTTTCATTGCCGCTGCCGTGCCGATCCCAACGGAACTTCAGCTTCACCCGGCCATATTTGTCGGTCCAGATGCTTTCGCCTTCCGGGCCCACGACCTCGGCCGTTTGCGGGCCGTGGGTCTTTGGCCACGGCGTGATGCGCGGCGGGCGCCAGTTTACGTCGGCCGGCACCACCTGAAATTCGGTGCGCTGTTCGGCGCTGTCGTTATCATTGCTGCTGTAGCTGTTTTCCTGCATGAAGTAGCGCGCGCTGACCACCAGGTATTCTCGGTCATCTTCCGGGCGCGGCGCCTGGAACAGCTGGAAGCGATAGCCGGGCGCCATGCCCTGCGAGTTGCCTTCGCCGCTCATTTGCTCGTGCTGCGCTTCAAACTCCTGCTGGCGCACCTTCACGTAAAACTGCCCGTGCGCGTGATCGGTGTAGCGGCCCGGCCAGTCGAACACTTCCGCTTTGTCCTGGGCGAAAGAGGCCGGGTTTTGCCGCGCTTCCAGCAAACGGGCGCGCGGCTTGCGGAAATCGTAATCATCAAGGCTGTAGAGGCTGGGGGTAATGGCGTCCGAGACGCTCCAGCTGTTGATGCTGTCTTTGTTTTCCACCAACCCGCCTTCCGCCAACTGGTAGGGAATGCTGGCGTAGCCGGGCAGTGCCTGATGCGCCGCAGGGGCATCCGCCAACACCAGCGTGTGCCCGTCCTGCTGGTGAGTGAAGTAGTAGTAAATGCCCTCATGTTCCATCAGCCGGCTGACGAAATCGAAGTCGCTTTCCTGGTACTGCACGCAGTAACCCCAGGAACGGTAGTCGTAGCTCAGACGGTTATCGACCTTCACCTGATATTGCCCCAGCACCTGGGTGATGATGTCGGGCACCGTTTTTTCCTGATAGATGCGGAAGTCGCGGTTTTGCGTCAGGTACCACAGGGTAGGGCGCAGGATGGCGCGGTAAACGTAATAGCGATCGCCGCCAACCTCTCTGCCGGCCAGCGTCATGCGCGTAATATTGCCATTCAGGTAACGCGGCGCCATGGGGTTGGCCCGCAGTTCAAGCGTGATCTTCTGACCCAGCAGGGATTTGAGATCCAGCCGGTTTCCCGGGCTCAGCAGCTCGACGTCAAACTCAAATAGTCCGGAGAGCTTTTCTTCCCCCGACAGGCTTTTAAACAGCAGTTGATCGGTGGCCAGAGGCGTGTGCGCAATGATAAGACGATTCATACTATTCCTCGCTTTAGGCATAGCTACCGCACGAGAAATGACGCGCGATCCCGATGGCGTATCTGTCACGATTAGAGACAGGGATTGACGAAAAATTTAACGAATTTTACACATCAACAGATTTTGTGCAGTCTACAATAGCCTTCGTCATTTGCAAAATAACCTTCTGGATCAATATCTAAATCGTTAACTGACGCACGTTTTGGATTTATCCTATGCAAAACAACAAATTGTGAATTGATTTTATTTTCAATTGGTTTTAAGGATCAATGGTCATACCAATAAATGATTATGTAACACTTAAGCCAAGATACTTAAATAACAACTATTTTTTTACGAAAAAAAAGTGGCTAATCATTTTTTGACCTTACCATTTGCAGGTTAAAGATGATCGTTATATATAAATTGCGTGAATGTGAATTCGGATGATTCCTATTGGTGTGCGCAAAAAAACGCCTGCCAAGGACGGCCGGCGGGCGGGGAATTTGTTTGATAACGCAGAGAAAAATGCGATTAGCGCGGCAAAGGGGAGAGGTTGAGCTGGCCGATGGCGTCGCATAGCCAGGCCAGAGCGGGATCGCGTTTAACCTGGCGGCCGGCCACCAGCTCAATGGGGAAGGAGGGAATAGCCAATTCTTCCGGCAAAGGTAAAAACTGAATTTGCAACGCATCGGCATACCGTCGGGCGACGCTGGCCGCCAGGGTGGCGATCAGATCGCTGGCCGCCACCACCGCCGGCAGAGCGACGATGTGCGAAAAAGTGGCGGCAACGCGCCGTTGACCGCCGATCTCGGCCAGACGGCGATCGACGATGCCGCGGCCGGAACCATCATCCGTGGGGGCGTACAGCCCATGCGGCAAACTGAGGTAACGCGCCAAATCCCAACGGCCGTCTACCAACTGCGGGTGCTTGCGGCTGGCGATACACACCAGATGTTCATCGAACAGGCGGCGGACATAGTGGCTTTCGGGGCCGGAAATATGGCCACCCAGCGCAATATCCACTTCCCCACGTTCCAGCTGCTGATGAATATGGCGGCGGTCCAGGCGTGAAACCCGAAGATCGATACCCGGTGCGGCGCGGCGCAATGCGCCTATGATCGCTGGCAATAGCGTGATGTCGGCATAATCGCCTGCCGCCAGGGTAAAGCGGCGGTCGCGCGCGCTGGCGGGATCGAAGTGCGCGGGCGGGGCCAGGGCCTGCTGGATTTGCTCAAGCACCTGCCGTATCTGCGGCATCAGTTGGTGCGCGCGCGGCGTGGGCACCATCGCGCCGCCGCTGCGCGCAAACAGCGGATCGCCCAACAAAACGCGCAGACGGGCCAGCGCATTGCTGACCGAAGGCTGGGCGCGGTTCAGCCGTTTTCCGGCGGCGGTCACATTACGCGTTTGATACAGCGCGTCGAACACCACCAGCAGATTGAGATCGATGCTTGCTAAATTCATTTTGTGAATACTCTATATGCAGATAATCCATTTCCAGAATCATACTGCGTTATCTAAGCTGATGGCACGCGGTATCGGCCGCCATAGGGGGTAGAGGATGGAAAAGGTGTTGGTAACCGGCATAGAGCCGTTTGACGGGGATACGGTGAATCCCTCCTGGCAGATAGCGCAGGCTTTGGCGGGTGAACGGATCGGCGGGGCGGAAGTCGTTGCGCTGGAGCTGCCGTGCGTGCTGGGCGTGGCGAATGAGCGGCTTATCGCGGCAATTGAACAACTGCACCCGAAGGCGGTGATCTGCCTGGGGCTGGCTGGCGGGCGGGCGGAAATTTCGCTGGAGCGGGTGGCGATTAACTTAATCGATGCCCGGATACCGGATAATGCCGGCAGGCAACCGATAGACGTGCCGGTGGTGGCGGGCGGGCCCGTGGGTTATTTCAGCACGTTGCCGATCAAGGCGGCGGTGCAGCGGCTGCGCCAGCAGGGCATTCCGGCCGCGGTGTCTTACACGGCGGGTACCTACAATTGCAACCATATCTTTTATGGGCTGAGCCACTATATCGCCGGCCGGCAACCGGCAATCAAAGGCGGGTTCGTGCATATTCCCTATAGCCACGCGCTGGCGGCCGAGCATCCGGGTAAACCGAGCATGGCGCTGGCGACGATGATCGAGGCCATTCGCAGCATAGTGCTTACCGCATTGACGGTGGAGGAGGATGCGGTGTTTGGCGAGGGCGCCTTGCATTGACGGAGCAGGGCGCGGCAGGCGCTGCGCCCTGGCTGAGGGTCACTCGTCGGCGACGCGGATCACCAGCTTGCCGAAGTTTTTGCCCTGCAACAGGCCGATAAACGCCTGCGGCGCATTTTCCAGCCCGTCGACGATATCTTCGCGGAATTTGATTTTACCCTGTTCGACCCAGGCGCTCATCTGCTGCAGAAAATCGTCGTAGCCTGACGCATAATCGTCGAAAATAATGAAGCCCTGCATGCGAATGCGTTTGCGCAGGATAAGCCCTTCCAGCATCGCCAGACGGTCTGGCCCAGGGGGCAGTTGGGTGGCGTTATAGTGGGCGATGATGCCGCAGACCGGAATGCGCGCTTTGGCGTTCAGCAGCGGCATAACGGCGTCGAACACCGCCCCGCCGACGTTTTCATAGTAAACGTCGATCCCCTGCGGGCAGGCGGCGGCGAGCTGCGCGGCAAAGTCGGCGGCCCGGTGATCGATACAGGCGTCGAAGCCCAGTTCTTCCACGACGTAGCGGCATTTTTCCGCGCCGCCCGCCACGCCGACCACGCGGCATCCCTTCAGCTTGCCGATCTGCCCGACAACAGAGCCGACGGCGCCGCTGGCGGCGGCCACCACCAGGGTTTCACCCTGCTGGGGCTGGCCAATATCAAGCAAGCCCATGTAGGCGGTGAACCCCGGCATGCCCAAAACCCCCAGCAGGCGCGAGGGGTGTTTTTGGTCTGGGCCAAGGTTGCGCAGGCCGCTGCCGTCGGAGAGCGCGTAATCCTGCCAACCGGCATACCCCAGCACCCAATCGCCGGTTTTGAAACCGGGATGCTGTGAGGCGACAACGCGCGATACGGTGCCTCCGACCATGAGCTGGCCGACCTCCACCGGCGCCGCGTAGGAGGGGGCATCGCTCATGCGGCCACGCATATAGGGATCGAGCGACAGATAAACAGTGCGCAGCAGCACCTGCCCGGCGGCGGGTTGCGGCGTTGGCGCCGTGTCGAGGTGGAAGTTGTTTGCCGTCGGCTCACCCTGTGGGCGGGAAGCCAATAGCCAGCGGCGGTTTTGTTGACCTTGTGACATCGGACACTCCTTACTGCAGATAGGTGTCCTAAAGCCTAGTTCAGCTGGGATGAAAGGGTATGAACGAATAGTGCTCGGATGCTAGAGCGGGACGATCAGCACGTCAATGCGGCTGGCGTTGATAAAGCGCGCGGCGGAGCAGGAAAACTTGTTCATCATGCTGTCGCTGTGATTGCCGCAGACCACCAGATCGAACGGCTGCCGGCTGCTGGCGTAATTCAGGCTATCGGCCAGTTCGCCATGCACTATCAGCATATCGGCAATCGGATAACCGGCCCGCTGGCGCAGCTCTTCTAAAAACAGCCGGGTTTCTTCTTCCATCAGGGCGCGCAGATCGCCGAGCATGGGGCCGGCGAAGTTGTTGTACATTTCCGGGTTGGCGATGGTGCTCAGCAGGGTGAGTTTCCCCTCGGAAGGGCGAACGATGGAGACGGCTTTTTCAACCAGGCGGTGGCTGTCAGCCGCAACGGCGACGGTAACCAGAACATTGTGATATCCCATCTTCACTCCCAATAACCGCGCTTTAGCTAAAAGGATAGAACCTGGTGGGCAGAATAAATGTGTTTTACATCACGCGCGGCAATAAATCATGAAGAGGTCTGGCTATATAGCAATAAAAGATAACGCCGGCGCCGCGCGTAATTAGGCTGAATTAAAGCACCTGCGCCCACAGCGTTTTAGGCACCTTACCCAGGTCGAACAATTTACCGGCCACCAGCTCGGCGCGGCGGTGGTCTGCGGCGCGGTACATATTGCTCATTTCTGTATCGTTATCAATGGAATAGTTAAGTTTGTCGTACACCTTTTCCAGGCTGTCCAAACTGGAGCATTTGCGGAATGTCATCAGATATTCGAGGGTATCAGTCATGATTAAAATATAGCCTGTTAATAGTTGTAGCCGGGCGGATAAAACATCGGCGGCTCATGGGGGCACCCGCGAGGCAGCGATGTACGACCTGACAAAAATCAATTCGAATAGATAAATTGCACTTTGGTAATAATGATGCGCCGAATGGCCGCGCGTTGATAATAATAATATGCCGGTGCGTCGGCAGCAATGTCATCTTGCTGATAAATGAAGAAATAGGGAAAGTCTCAGGCCGCAATGGTGCGGCGGGCAGCGCAAAACGGGCGCTTTTTGCGGTCTGCCGGCCTTCAGGCCTGCGGTTTCTGCTGCCGAAGCCCGCGCAAAAAGGGGCGTTGCATAAAATTCGCACGGTGGCGGCGTCGCCCTGTGTCGCCCTGGCTTTCATCATTGCCGATTGCCCGATTAACACAACGGTGGCGCACATCTGCCATGAAGTGCCGACAACAACAATGATCTTCGCAAAATAAAAAAACTACGTTTTATCTATTCATGGGAGCAGGTGCGGTGAAATGAAATCTAATAACCAATAACTCAACGTGATAATTAAGCGATTTTTCATTGAGTGAGAAAAAGAATTAAAGTTCTCATGTTTTATGCCGATATTTCGTTTTGGGGGATTTTTTCTGTAAAAAGCGATCCTTGCACCCTGCTTATACGGAAACATATCGTTACGTCTGTTTTCTTGTTCAACACGTCGTCGAATCACTGAAGAGCCAATATCCCCGCACGATGAAATTTGAAACACGGTGCAGTGAGATTTTTAAGTCAAATCCGAAACACCATAACCTTATAGTTACCAAGCGTTATTTTTCAACGTTTAAGCTTTATTGCCTTCTAACAGGTTATTTATACTGCATTTATCGGCTAACAGCAGATTTTTGTTCTGTTATTTTGGTTTGGTGATGCTTTTGTTCGAATTGATCTAAAAAAGATAAATTTTTGGCTGATAAACATTGTTTTTAAGACGTTTTTTTACTTATGGCTATTTTGTGATCAAAAATAAGCGCAAAAAGTGAGCGGCATTCGTGATATTTGGTTTAAATATTTTTTATTTTTGTGACTCACATCACATTGTATTTAAAATTGCTTCTTACTTACATTGTGTGTGCTAATGGTTCGGGGGTAGAGTTGCGCTGCTTTAGGAATAATCTTATTAAATTTGTAAAAATAGTTTCATGGTGGCTAAACACTATCGAAGCAAAAATGCTGTACATCCATACACGTTGGTTTACGCACGTATCAAATACTGAACAGCAGCCGCATTGAGCGATCTTCGCTATTTATCGCGGCGTTATTTAGGGACTAATTTGCCAACTTCGGGAACAAACCCAGGTCACGGGCGATAAAAATTATCACCCAGCGTATGTTTTTAAACATAGTCTGTCGGGATGGGGAATATGGGTACGTCTGAATTACTTAAGCATATTTATGACATAAATTTGTCATATTTACTTTTAGCACAGCGTTTGATTAATGACGAAAAAGCGTCGGCGATGTTCCGTTTAGGGATTGACGAAACCATGGCTGATGCGCTCGCGCAGCTTACGTTGCCGCAAATGGTTAAACTGGCGGAGACCAACCAGCTGATCTGCCACTTCCGCTTTAACGACAGCCAAAGCATCGAACGCCTGACCAAAGAGTCGCGGGTGGACTCCCTGCAGCAAATCCATACCGGTATTTTGCTATCAAGCCATTTACTGCAAGAACTGTCGTCTAAAGACGGCGGTGCGACGAAGAAAAGAGCCTGATGATGGTAGAGAAAAGTATTGTTCAGGAAGCCAAGGACATTCAGCTCGCCATGGAGCTGATTTCACTGGGGGCCCGTTTGCAAATGCTGGAGAGCGAAACGCAGCTCAGCCGCGGACGCTTGATTAAACTTTATAAGGAACTGCGCGGCAGCCCGCCGCCTAAAGGGATGTTGCCGTTCTCTACCGACTGGTTTATGACCTGGGAACAGAATATCCATTCTTCGATGTTCTACAACGCCTACCGCTTTCTGATGAAAAGCGGGCAATGCAGCGGCGTAGAGGCGGTGATTAAAGCCTACCGCCTGTACCTGGAACAGTGCCCGCAACAAGCGGGAGAAGCGCCGCTGCTGGCGCTGACCCGCGCCTGGACGCTGGTGCGTTTTGTCGACAGCGGCATGCTGCAGCTTTCCGCCTGCAGCTGCTGCGGCGGCGCATTTATCACCCATGCGCATCAGCCGCTGAACGGTTTTATCTGTAGCTTATGCCAACCCCCATCCCGCGCAGTAAAAAGACGTAAACTTTCGCCGCAACTGGCCGATATTATTCCTCAACTGCTGGACGAGCAGGTCAAACGCGCCATTTGAGCCCGCAACATTGTCGGTTCACGGCAGTGAAAACACACCTGTGATGCGCAGAGGGCGGTAATGCCTTCCCGGCGGTGCAGCTTGGCTGCCGCGCCGCCGGCCTGTCATGGCGCGTTTGCCCCACCTTCCATCCACATTGTTAATTTAAGGAATGCGTGTGTTAGTTATTTTGGGTTATCTCGTGGTATTGGGTGCGGTTTTTGGCGGATACCTGATCGTAGGGGGGCATCTCGGCGCGCTGTATCAGCCGGCGGAGTTTCTGATTATCGGCGGCGCAGGCATTGGCGCTTTTATCGTCGGCAATAACGGCAAAGCGATCAAATCCACGCTGCGTGCGCTGCCCAAACTGATGCGCCGTTCGAAATACAGCAAAGATCTGTACATGGATCTGATGGCGTTGCTGTATCGGCTGCTGGCCAAATCGCGCCAGCAGGGCATGCTGTCCCTCGAGTTTGACATTGATAACCCGCAGGAAAGCGAAATTTTCTCTAATTATCCCCGCATTCTTGCCGATAACACCCTGGTGGAATTCATTACCGACTATTTACGGCTGATGGTGAGCGGCAACATGAATGCGTTTGAGATCGAAGCGCTGATGGACGAAGAAATCGAAACCTTCGAACAGGAAAGCGAAGTGCCCGCCGGCAGCCTGGCGATGGTGGGCGACTCGCTGCCGGCGTTCGGCATTGTGGCGGCGGTGATGGGGGTGGTACACGCGCTGGCCTCGGCCGATCGCCCGGCCGCCGAGCTGGGGGCGCTGATCGCCAATGCGATGGTCGGCACCTTCCTGGGTATTTTGTTGGCTTACGGTTTTATTTCCCCGCTTTCGACCCTGCTGCGGCAAAAGAGCGCAGAGACGGTCAAGATGATGCAGTGCATCAAGGTCACCCTGTTGTCCAGCCTGAACGGCTATGCGCCGCAGATCGCGGTCGAGTTCGGCCGTAAAACGCTGTACACCACGGAGCGTCCCTCTTTCGTTGAGCTGGAAGAGCATGTGCGCCGGGTGAAAGCGCCGGCCCAGCAGGCGACGGAAGAAGAGCAAGCATGAAACAGAATCACCCGGTCGTTTTGGTCAGAAAACGCAAGGCGCACCAGGCCAGCCATCACGGTGGCTCCTGGAAAATAGCCTATGCCGACTTTATGACCGCCATGATGGCGTTCTTCCTGGTGATGTGGTTGCTGGCGATCGCCAGCCCGCAGGAGCTGACGCAAATCGCCGAGTATTTTCGCACCCCGCTGAAGGTGGCGCTGACCGCCGGCGACAAAAGCAGTTCGGAAAGCAGCCCGATCCCGGGCGGCGGCGACGACCCGACCCAGCAGGAAGGCCTGGTGAAGCAGCAGGTCGACTCGCCGGAAAAACGCGCCGAAGAGCTGCGGCTGAACAAGCTGCGCGAGAAGCTGGACGAACTGATTGAGTCGGACCCGCGCCTGAAGGCGCTGCGCCCGCATTTGCTGATCAACATGATGGATGAAGGCCTGCGCATTCAGATCATCGACAGCCAGAACCGCCCGATGTTCAAGACCGGCAGCGCGCAGGTGGAAAGCTACATGCGCGATATCCTGCGGGCTATTGCGCCGATCCTCAACGACCTGCCGAACAAGATAAGCCTGTCTGGCCACACCGACGATATTCCCTACGCCAGCGGCGAGCGCGGCTACAGCAACTGGGAGCTGTCCGCCGATCGCGCCAATGCCTCGCGCCGTGAGCTGATCGCCGGCGGCCTGTCGGAAGGCAAGGTGCTGCGGGTGGTGGGCATGGCCGCCACCATGAGCCTGAAACAGCACGGCGCCGACGACGCCGTCAACCGCCGCATTACCGTGCTGGTGCTGAACAAGGAAACGCAGCAGGGCATAGAACATGAAAACGCCGAAAGTAACGCGCTGGACATCGCCCGGCCGGACAGCCTGAAACAGCTGGCGCCATCGGCGACCGCCCCGGCCAGCTACGCGCCGGAGCAGCCCGCGGCTGCGCCTGCACCGACTAACAGCGACTCACCGCCAGAGGTAACCCCGTGAGCATGGACATTAGCGCTTTTTATCAGACCTTTTTTGATGAAGCAGACGAGCTGCTGGCAGACATGGAGCAACACCTGCTGGAGCTGGATCCGCTGGCCCCGGATATCGAGCCGCTGAACGCCATCTTTCGCGCGGCGCACTCGATTAAAGGCGGCGCCGCGACCTTTGGTTTTTCGGTGCTGCAGGAAACCACCCACCTGCTGGAGAACCTGCTGGACGGTGCGCGGCGTCAGGAAATGAGCCTGAGCACCGAGATTATCAACCTGTTTCTGGAAACCAAAGACATTATGCAGGAGCAACTGGACGCCTACAAAACCTCGCAACAGCCCGATGCCGAGAGCTTCGAATATATCTGTCAGGCGCTGCGCCAGCTTGCGTTGGAAGCGCAGCAGCAGGAGGCTCCCGCAGCACAACCGGCGGCGCCGCTGGCCGTCGCCGCACCGGCGGCGATCGAAGGCGGCATGCGCATCAGCCTGTCCGGCCTGAAGGCCGGCGAGATCCCGCTGATGCTGGAGGAACTGGGCAACCTGGGCGAAGTGAAAGATCCGCATCAGACCGAAAACAGCCTGGACGTGACGCTGCTGACTTCGGCCAGTGAGGATGACATCAGCGCGGTGCTGTGCTTCGTGCTGGAGCCGGAACAAATCAACTTCACCACCCCGCCGCAGAGCGAAGCGCCGCCTGCAGCGACCGCAGCGGCGGCAGCGCCGATCGCCGAAGCCGCTGCCGCTGCCGCCAAACCGGCCCCGGCCGAAGCGCCGAAAGCGCGCGCCAAGGCCAGCGAGTCGACCAGCATCCGCGTGGCGGTGGAAAAGGTAGACCAGCTGATCAATCTGGTGGGCGAACTGGTGATCACCCAGTCGATGCTGGCGCAGCGTTCCGGCAGCCTGGATCCGGTCAACCATGGCGATCTGCTGAACAGCATGAGCCAGCTGGAACGCAATGCGCGCGACCTGCAGGAGTCGGTGATGTCGATCCGCATGATGCCGATGGAATACGTCTTTAGCCGCTTCCCGCGCCTGGTGCGCGATCTGGCCGGCAAGCTGAACAAGCAGGTGGAGCTGACGCTGCAGGGCAGTTCCACCGAGTTGGACAAGAGCCTGATTGAACGCATTATCGATCCGCTGACGCACCTGGTGCGCAACAGCCTGGATCACGGCATCGAAGATCCCGCCACCCGCGTCGCCGCCGGCAAATCAGAGGTCGGCAACCTGGTGCTGTCGGCCGAGCATCAGGGCGGCAATATCTGTATCGAAGTCACCGACGACGGCGCCGGGCTGAACCGCGAGAAAATCCTCGCCAAGGCGGCCTCGCAAGGCCTGGCGGTCAGCGACAGCATGAGCGATGAAGAGGTTGGCATGCTGATCTTCGCGCCGGGCTTCTCGACCGCCGAACAGGTGACCGACGTTTCCGGCCGCGGCGTCGGCATGGACGTGGTGAAAAGAAACATCCAGGAAATGGGCGGCCACGTCGAGATCCATTCCCAGGCGGGCAAGGGCACGGCGATTCGCATCCTGCTGCCGTTGACGCTGGCGATCCTCGACGGCATGTCGGTCAAGGTGAACGACGAGGTCTTCATCCTGCCGCTGAACGCGGTGATGGAGTCGCTGCAGCCGCAGGCCGAAGACCTGCATCCGCTGGCCGGCGGCGAGCGGGTGCTGCAGGTGCGCGGCGAATATCTGCCGCTGGTGGAGCTGTACCGGGTGTTCCAGGTCGAAGGCGCCAAGACCGACGCCACCCAGGGGATCGTGGTGATTTTGCAGAGCGCCGGCCGCCGCTATGCGCTGCTGGTGGATCAGCTGATCGGCCAGCATCAGGTGGTGGTGAAAAACCTGGAAAGCAATTACCGCAAGGTGCCGGGCATTTCCGCCGCCACCATTTTGGGTGACGGCAGCGTGGCGCTGATTGTCGACGTCTCGGCGCTGCAAACCCTAAACCGTGAAAAGCGTCTGACGGACGCCGCCGCATAATAATTAATCTATTGATTCAGAAGGTGAACAAGATGGCAGGATTGGCAACCGTCAGCAAGCTGGCTGGCGAAACGGTAGGTCAGGAGTTTCTGATTTTCACCCTGGGCAATGAGGAGTACGGCATTGATATCCTCAAGGTGCAGGAGATCCGCGGTTACGATCAGGTCACGCGCATCGCCAATACCCCGGCGTTTATCAAAGGGGTCACCAACCTGCGCGGCGTGATTGTGCCGATTATCGATCTGCGGGTGAAGTTCGCGCAGCAGGGCGTCTCCTACGATGAAAACACCGTCGTGATCGTGCTGAACTTTGGCCAGCGGGTGGTGGGCATCGTGGTTGACGGCGTCTCCGACGTGCTGTCGCTGACCGCCGAACAGATCCGCCCGGCGCCGGAATTCGCCGTCACCCTGGCGACCGAATACCTGACCGGCCTCGGTTCGCTCGGCGAACGCATGCTGATCCTGGTGGATATCGAAAAACTGCTGAGCAGCGAAGAGATGTCGCTGGTCGACAGCGTGGCGAAAAGCGCCTGATGGTGTTTCCCGGGGCTGGCCTGCCGGCCCCGGCATTTTAGTTCTCCCTACCAAAAATAGTGACTCCCTCGCATAAAGTTCTGCCGCGCCGCGCCGATAACCCTGTCATTCAACATACACAAAGCCTGTCTGCTCGGGCTTTCAACAAGGGAAATCATGTTTAATCGTATGAAGGTGGTAACCAGCCTGTTGCTGGTGCTGGTGTTATTTGGCGCCTTGCAGCTGGTTTCAGGCGGGCTCTTTTTCTCCTCGCTGAAAAATGACAAAGAAAATTTCGCCGTGCTGCAGACCATTCGCCAGCAGCAGTCTGAGCTGAATGAAAGCTGGGTCAACCTGCTGCAGACCCGCAACACGCTGAACCGCGCCGGTATCCGTTACATGATGGACACCAACAAAATCGGCAGCGGCGCCAGCGTCAGCGAGCTGCTGACCTCGGCGAAAAGCATGCTCACGGTGGCGGAGCAGCACTATGCCGCCTACGAAAAAATCCCCCTTGACCCGAGCCAGGATGCGCAGTCGGCGGAGAAGCTGAAGCAGCAGTACGGCATCTTGCACGGCGCGCTGTCGGATCTGATCCAACTGCTGGGTGAAGGCAAGATCAACGCCTTCTTCGACCAGCCGACGCAAAGCTATCAGGACGCTTTCGAAGAAATCTACAACACCTATCTGGCGCAAAACGACAGGCTGTATCAGAGCGCGGTGGAAGACAGCAACCGCTCGTTCACCTCGGCCATCTGGACGCTGGTGGTGGTGCTGTTGGTGGTGCTGGCGGCGATCGTGCTGGTGTGGACCGGCATTCATCACATTCTGGTGCGCCCGCTGAACCGCATGATCGAACACATCAAACAGATTGCCGCCGGCGACCTGACCCAGCCGATTGCGGTCACCAGCCGCAACGAGATGGGCGTGCTGGCCGCCAGCCTGAAGCATATGCAGAGCGAACTGATCGAAACCGTCAGCGGCGTACGTCAGGGCGCCGACGCCATCTACAGCGGCGCATCGGAAATCGCCGCCGGCAATAACGATCTCTCCTCGCGCACCGAACAGCAGGCCGCCTCGCTGGAAGAGACCGCCGCCAGCATGGAGCAGCTGACCGCCACGGTGAAACAAAACGCCGAAAACGCCCGCCAGGCTTCGCAGCTGGCGCTGAGCGCCTCCGAAACCGCGCAGAAGGGCGGCAAGGTGGTGGCCAACGTGGTGCAGACCATGCACGACATCGCCGGCAGCTCGCAGAAAATCGCCGACATTACCGGCGTAATCGACGGCATTGCCTTCCAGACCAACATTCTGGCGCTGAATGCGGCGGTGGAAGCGGCGCGCGCCGGTGAACAGGGCCGCGGTTTCGCGGTGGTGGCGGGCGAGGTGCGCAACCTGGCAAGCCGCAGCGCCCAGGCGGCGAAGGAGATCAAGGGCCTGATCGAAGACTCGGTCAGCCGCGTCGATATGGGATCGGTACTGGTGGAAAGCGCCGGTGAAACCATGGGCGATATCGTCAATGCGGTAACCCGCGTTACCGACATCATGGGCGAAATCGCCTCGGCGTCGGACGAACAAAGCCGCGGTATCGATCAGGTCGGCCAGGCGGTGGCGGAAATGGATCGCGTCACCCAGCAGAACGCCTCGCTGGTGGAAGAGTCCGCCTCGGCGGCGGCGGCGCTGGAAGAACAGGCCAGCATGTTGACCCAGTCGGTGGCGGTGTTCCGCCTGAAGGCGGAAGGGCCGGACGACTTCAAAGCGCCCGTCGGCAGCAAGGCGGCGATAGCCCCGGTCATTAATCATAAAAAAATGAACGCCAGCGATCTGCAGGATAACTGGGAAACGTTCTGACCGATATTGGGCCTCTCTGAGGGAGAGGCCCCTTTCCCTACGCAGGCGGGCTTCCGGCCGGCCGCAAGGAGGTTCACAGTGTTTAACCGAATCCGCGTCTCTACCAGTCTGTTTCTGTTGTTGATGACTTTTTGCGTTATGCAGTTGGCCACCAGCGGCCTGTCCTACACCGCTTTTCGATCCGATAACCACAACCTTAACCTTATTGCCCTCGGCAGCCAGCAGCGCGACGCGCTCAGCCTGAGCTGGGTATCGCTGCTGCAGGCGCGCAATACCCTGAATCGGGCGGGCACCCGCGCCGCGCTGAAGTTGCCGCAGGAGCAGGTGAACGCGCTGATGGGCAATGCCCGCAGTTCGCTGCAAAAAGCCGATCTCTACTTCAATCAGTTTCTGGCGGTGGAGCGCACCAGCGAGCAGGAACAGCAGCTGACCGCAGCCACCCAGGCCAGCTATGAGCGCCTGCGCGGCGCGCTGCGCGAACTGATTGGCTTCCTGGAAAACGATAACCTGCAGGCGTTTATGGATCAGCCGACGCAAAAAACTCAGGACCTGTTTGAGGCCGATTTTGTGCAGTATCTGCAGCTGGTGAACGCCAACGTCGGCCAGGCCAACAGCGCCAATCAGCTCTCCTTCACGCTGTCCGGCTGGCTGGTGGGCGGCGCGGTGCTGATGCTGATCGTGGTCACCGGCAGCGCCATGTGGTGGCTGCGAACCATGCTGGTGCAGCCGTTGAACATCATGCGCAACCATTTTGACCGCATTGCCGCCGGCGATTTGGCCGCGCCGATCCAGGTGTATGGCCGCAACGAAATCAGCCAACTGTTCGCCAGCCTGCAGCGCATGCAGCAGTCGCTGATCGGTACCGTCGGTGCGGTGCGCGACGGCGCGGAGTCGATACTGATTGGCCTGCAGGAGATTTCTGAAGGCAATAACGATCTCTCTTCGCGCACCGAACAGCAGGCCGCCTCGCTGGAGGAAACCGCCGCCAGCATGGAACAGCTGACCGCCACGGTGAAACAGAACGCCGACAATGCGCGGCAGGCTTCACAGCTGGCGCGCGACGCTTCGGCCACCGCCGGCAGGGGCGGCGCGCTGGCCGGCGACGTAGTGACAACCATGCATGAGATCGCCAACAGTTCGCAGAAGATCGGCGCCATCACCAGCGTGATCGACGCTATCGCTTTCCAGACCAATATTCTGGCGCTCAATGCGGCGGTGGAAGCGGCGCGCGCCGGAGAGCAGGGCCGCGGTTTCGCCGTGGTGGCCGGTGAAGTGCGCAACCTGGCGAGCCGCAGCGCCCAGGCGGCGAAAGAAATCAAGGGCCTGATCGACGAGTCGGTCAGCCGCGTTAAGCAGGGATCGGTGCTGGTGGAAAACTCGGGCGCCACCATGCAGGACATCGTGCGTTCGGTAACCCGGGTGACCGACATCATGGGCGAAATCGCTTCGGCTTCGGATGAACAGAGCCGCGGCATCGAACAGGTCACGCAGGCGGTCACCCAGATGGATCAGGTCACTCAGCAGAACGCCGCGCTGGTGGAAGAGGCCGCCTCGGCCGCCACCGCACTTGAAGACCAGGCGATCACCCTGGCGGATGCGGTGTCGGTATTCCGTCTGGCGGACGACAACGTCGCCGCGCCAGGTAACAGTCATGACGCAGTTTTACCCGTGGTAAAGGAAGCCCCAGATTGTCAAAGCGCATAAGCAACCCGTTTTACCTGAGCGAGCAGGCATGAAGCAGGCGCCCTCAACCCAAAATCGAGACCCGGCGTCGTTGCTGACGCAAATGGTGCAGCGTTTGCCGCTGTCGGACGTGCATTTTCGCCGCATCAGCCAGCTGATTTATCAGCGCGCCGGCATCGTGCTGGCGGAACACAAGCGCGAGATGGTGTACAACCGCCTGGTGCGCCGCCTGCGGCTGCTGGGCCTGAATGACTTCGGCGACTACCTGGCGCTGCTGGAGAGCGACCCGAACAGCGCCGAATGGCAAGCGTTTATCAATGCGCTGACCACCAACCTGACGGCGTTTTTCCGGGAGGCGCACCACTTCCCGATCCTGGCGGAACATGCGCGTTCACGGCCCAACGGCTACAGCGTCTGGAGCACCGCGGCGTCCACCGGCGAAGAGCCGTACTCGATCGCCATCACCCTCAGCGAAGCGCTGGGGCAACGCGCGACCGGCTGCCAGGTTTGGGCCAGCGACATCGATACCCAGGTGTTGGAGAAGGCCGAGGCGGGGGTTTATCGCCAGGAGGATTTGCGCACCCTGACGCCGGCGCAGATGCAGCGCTATTTTTTGCGCGGCACCGGGCCGCATCAGGGGCTGGTGCGGGTGCGGCCGGAGCTGGCGGCGCGGGTGAACTTCCAGCCGCTGAACCTGCTGGCGCCGGAGTGGGCGCTGCCGGGGCAGTTCGACGCCATATTTTGCCGCAACGTCATGATCTATTTTGATAAAGCGACGCAGGAGCGCATCCTGCGCCGCTTTGTGCCCTTGCTTAAACCGGGGGGGTTGATGTTCGCCGGCCACTCCGAGAACTTCAGCCAGATCAGCCGGGATTTCTACCTGCGTGGGCAAACCGTATATGGGCTGACCAAGGAGAGGTAATGAACAAAATCAGAGTACTGTGCGTAGACGATTCGGCCCTGATGCGGCAGCTGATGACCGAGATTGTCAACGGACATCCCGATATGGAGATGGTGGCGACCGCGCCGGACCCGCTGGTGGCGCGCGATCTGATCAAGAAGTTTAACCCGCAGGTGCTGACGCTGGACGTCGAGATGCCGCGCATGGACGGGCTGGACTTCCTCGAGAAGCTGATGCGCCTGCGGCCGATGCCGGTGGTGATGGTGTCGTCGCTGACCGGCAAGGGTTCGGAGATCACCCTGCGTGCGCTGGAACTGGGGGCGGTGGACTTCGTCACCAAGCCGCAGCTCGGCATTCGCGAAGGCATGCTGGCCTACAGCGAGCTGATCGCCGAGAAGATCCGCACCGCCGCCAAGGCGCGGCTGCCGCAGCGATCCGTCAGCACGGCGCCGGCGATCCTCAGCCACGCGCCGCTGCTGAGCAGCGAAAAGCTGATCGCCATCGGCGCGTCCACCGGCGGCACCGAGGCGATCCGCCAGGTGTTGCAGCCGCTGCCGGCCACCAGCCCGGCCTTGTTGATCACGCAGCATATGCCGCCGGGCTTTACCCGATCGTTTGCCGAACGGCTGAACAAGCTGTGCCAAATCACGGTGAAAGAGGCGGAAGACGGCGAACGGGTGTTGCCGGGCCATGCCTACATCGCCCCGGGCGACCGCCACCTGGAGCTGACGCGCAGCGGCGCCAATTACCAGATCAAGCTGCACGACGGCCCGGCGGTTAACCGCCACCGCCCGTCGGTGGACGTGCTGTTCCGCTCGGTGGCGCAGTACGCCGGCCGCAATGCGGTGGGGGTGATCCTCACCGGCATGGGCAACGACGGCGCGGCCGGCATGCTCGAGATGCACCGCGCCGGCGCCTGCACCCTGGCGCAAAACGAAGCCAGCTGCGTGGTGTTCGGCATGCCGCGCGAAGCCATCGCCGGCGGCGGCGTCAGCGAAGTGGTGGAGCTGGACAAGATGAGCCTGCGGATGCTGGCGCAGATCGCCGGCGGGCAGGCGCTGCGCATTTGATTTTATACCGCAGGGCGAACCCTGCGGGCATAGGGCCAGCGGCCGCCGCAGGGCGGGCCGCTGTTTTGAATAGTTAAACGGTTAAACACTTCAGGAGTAGCAATGGCAGACAAGAATCTCAGATTTCTGGTGGTGGACGATTTTTCCACTATGCGTCGCATCGTCAGGAATTTGCTGAAAGAGTTGGGCTTCAACAACGTCGAAGAGGCGGAAGACGGCGCGGATGCGTTGAACAAGCTGCGCGCCGGCGGCTTCGACTTCGTGGTGTCCGACTGGAACATGCCGAACATGGACGGCCTGGAGCTGTTGCAGACCATTCGCGCCGACGGTGCGCTGGCCGCCATGCCGGTGCTGATGGTGACGGCGGAAGCCAAAAAAGAAAACATTATCGCGGCGGCGCAGGCCGGCGCCAGCGGTTACGTGGTGAAACCTTTTACGGCGGCGACGCTGGAAGAAAAGCTCAATAAGATTTTCGAAAAACTGGGCATGTAAGGAGAGGGCGATGAGAGAGATTCCAATGCCTGCCAGCGATGCAGCGACCGCGGGAGAGATCATTTCCCGCATCGGCCAACTGACTCGCATGCTGCGCGACAGCATGCGCGAACTGGGGCTCGATCAGGCGATCGCCCAGGCGGCAGAGGCGATCCCGGATGCGCGCGACCGTCTTGATTATGTGGTAACCATGACGGCGCAGGCGGCGGAACGGGCGTTGAACTGCGTGGAGGCGGCGCAGCCGCGTCAGGCGGAGCTGGAGTCGGGCGCCACGGCGCTGAAAGGCCGCTGGGATGCGTGGTTCGCCAACCCGATCGATCTGGCCGACGCGCGCGTCCTGGTCACCGACACCCGGCAATACCTGGATCGGGTGCCGGATCACACCGCCTTTACCAATGCGCAGCTGCTGGAAATCATGATGGCGCAGGACTTCCAGGATCTGACCGGCCAGGTGATCAAGCGCATGATGGACGTGGTGCAGGAGATAGAAAAGCAGCTGCTGATGGTGCTGATGGAAAATATCCCGGAGCAGCCGGTGAAAGAGAAGCGGCCGAACGACAGCCTGCTCAACGGCCCGCAGCTGGACCAAAACGGCGCCGGCGTGATAGCCAACCAGGCGCAGGTCGACGATCTGCTCGACAGCCTCGGTTTTTGACCCTTGGCGGGGCGCAGACTGCTGCGCCCCAGATGCCCGATGTCGGCGCAATGCCGGCTCTTCTTCGTCATCCCATAAATAACCCGCTTTTTTCCCCGCTGTTCCGCCAATGACATCGGCATTTTTTTGGCATGCTGACCGCCATTCTATTCTCTCCCGGCACAGGAACGGCCCGTGGCTGAAGACAGCGATCTGGAAAAAAGCGAGGCCCCCACGCCCCATAGGCTGGAAAAGGCGCGCGAAGATGGCCAGATCCCGCGTTCGCGCGAGCTGACCTCGGTGCTGATGCTGGTGGCCGGGCTGGCGATCGTTTGGGTCTCCGGCGGCAATATGGCGCAACAGCTGGCGATGATGTTGACCCAGGGGCTGCATTTCGACCACGGCATGGTCAGCAACGACAAACAGATGCTGCGTCAGCTGGGCATGCTGCTGCGCCAGGCGGTCTGGGCGCTGCTGCCGATCATGGCGGGATTGGTGCTGGTGGCGATCGCCGCGCCGATGCTGCTGGGCGGCATTTTGTTCAGCGGCAAGTCGATCAAGTTTGATTTAAAACGCATGAACCCGCTGTCCGGGCTGAAGCGCATCTTCTCCAGCCAGGTGCTGGCGGAACTGCTGAAGGGCGTCCTGAAGGCGACGCTGGTGGGGTGGATTACCGGTTTGTATCTGTGGCACAACTGGGCGGCGATGCTGCACCTGGTGACGCAACAGCCGCTTGACGCGTTGGGCAATGCGCTGCAGATGATTATTTTTTGCGGCCTGTTGGTGGTGCTGGGGCTGACGCCAATGGTGGCGTTCGACGTGTTTTATCAGCTGTGGAGCCACTTCAAGAAGCTGAAGATGACCAAGCAGGATATCCGCGACGAGTTCAAGGACCAGGAAGGGGATCCGCACGTTAAGGGGCGCATCCGCCAACAGCAGCGGGCGATCGCCCGGCGGCGCATGATGGCCGACGTGCCGAAGGCCGACGTGATCGTTACCAACCCGACGCACTACGCCGTGGCGCTGCAGTACAACGACAAGAAAATGAGCGCGCCGAAAGTGCTGGCCAAGGGGGCCGGCGAAATTGCGCTGCGCATTCGCGAGCTGGGCGCTGAACACCGCATCCCGATGCTCGAGGCGCCGCCGCTGGCGCGCGCGCTGTATCGACACAGCGAGATTGGACAACATATCCCGGCCACGCTGTATGCCGCGGTCGCCGAGGTGCTGGCTTGGGTATATCAGCTGCGCCGCTGGCGGCGCGAAGGCGGCCTGATCCCGAAAAAACCTGAACGTTTACCGGTGCCGGAAGCACTGGATTTTGCTGGAGAGAGTGACTCTGATGGCTAATTTGGCCTCCCTGCTTCGTTTGCCGGGCAATTTTAAAGATACGCAGTGGCAGGTGCTGGCCGGCCCGATACTGATCCTGATGATCCTGTCGATGATGGTGTTGCCATTGCCGGCGTTCGTTCTCGATTTGCTGTTCACCTTCAACATCGCACTGTCGATCATGGTGCTGCTGGTGGCGATGTTCACCCAGCGCACGCTGGAATTCGCCGCTTTCCCGACCATTCTGCTGTTCTCCACGCTGCTGCGGCTGTCGCTCAACGTGGCCTCGACGCGCATCATCCTGATGGAAGGGCATACCGGTTCGGCCGCGGCCGGCCGCGTGGTGGAAGCCTTCGGCCATTTCCTGGTGGGCGGCAACTTCGCCATCGGCATCGTGGTGTTTATCATTTTGGTGTTGATCAACTTTATGGTGATCACCAAGGGCGCCGGGCGCATCGCCGAAGTGGGCGCGCGCTTCGTGCTGGACGGCATGCCGGGCAAGCAGATGGCGATCGACGCCGACCTCAACGCCGGGCTGATCGGCGAAGACGAGGCCAAAAAGCGCCGCGCCGAAGTGACGCAGGAAGCGGATTTCTACGGCTCGATGGACGGCGCCAGCAAGTTCGTGCGCGGTGATGCGGTCGCCGGCCTGATGATTATGGTGCTGAACGTGGTCGGCGGCCTGTTGGTGGGTGTGATCCAACACGGCATGGAGCTGGGGGCGGCGGCGGAAAGCTATACGCTGTTGACCATCGGCGACGGGCTGGTGGCGCAGATCCCCGCGTTGGTGATTTCTACCGCAGCAGGCGTGATTGTCACCCGGGTGGCGACCGATCAGGACGTGGGCGAGCAGATGGTCGGCCAGCTGTTCAACAACCCGCGGGTGATGCTGCTCAGCGCCGCCGTGCTGGGGTTGCTGGGCCTGGTGCCGGGCATGCCGAACCTGGTGTTCCTGCTGTTTACCGCCGCCTTGCTGGGGCTGGCCTGGTGGCTGCGCGGCCGCGAACAACAGGCGCCGAAAGCGGCCGAAGCGCCGGTAATACAGGAAAATCCGCAGGCGGCGGAGGCCAGCTGGTCCGACGTACAGCTGGAGGACCCGCTGGGCATGGAGGTCGGTTACCGGCTGATCCCGATGGTCGATTTCCAGCAAAACGGCGAACTGCTCGGGCGTATCCGCGGCATCCGCAAGAAATTCGCTCAGGATATGGGCTATCTGCCGCCGGTGGTGCACATCCGCGATAACCTGGAGTTGCCGCCCGCCAGCTACCGCATCCTGATGAAAGGGGTGGAAATCGGCAGCGGTGAGGCGCAGCCGGGCCGCTGGCTGGCGATTAACCCCGGCAACGCGGTGGGTGAGCTGGCGGGAGATAAAACCGTCGATCCGGCCTTTGGGCTGGAAGCGGTGTGGATCGACAGCGCGCTGCGCGAGCAGGCGCAGATCCAGGGCTTTACCGTGGTGGAGGCCAGCACCGTGGTGGCGACGCACCTCAATCACCTGATTGGCCAATTCGCCAGCGAGCTGTTTGGCCGCCAGGAAACCCAACAGCTGCTGGATCGCGTCTCGCAGGAGATGCCGAAGCTGACCGAAGACTTCGTGCCGGGCGTGGTTTCGCTGACCACGCTGCACAAGGTGTTGCAAAACCTGCTGGCGGAACGGGTGTCGATCCGTGATATGCGCACCATCATTGAAACGCTGGCGGAACATGCGCCGACGCAAAGCGATCCTTATGAACTGACCACGGTGGTGCGGGTGGCGCTGGGCCGGGCGATCGCTCAACAGTGGTTCCCGGGCAACGGCGAAATCCAGGTTATCGGCCTGGATACCCAGCTGGAGCGGCTGTTGCTGCAGGCGCTGCAGGGCGGCGGCGGGCTGGAGCCGGGGTTGGCGGATCGCCTGCTGGAACAGGCGAAGCAGGCCCTGCAGCGGCAGGAAATGCTCAGCGCGCCGCCGGTATTGCTGGTCAATCATGCGCTGCGCGCGTTGCTGGCCCGCTTCCTGCGCCGCAGCCTGCCGCAAATGGCGGTGCTGTCGAATCTGGAAATCAACGACGACCGGCAAATTCGCATGACCTCAACCATTGGAGCCGCATGATGAAACGCTGCCTGCCCGCGCTGTTGTTGCTGATGCCGTTGCTGGCCGAAGCGGTGTCCGGCTCCTGGGTGGCCGAGGGCGCCGGCGTAACGCTGGAGCAGGGGGGCGTGCGCGATACCTCCGACGGGTTGCGGCCGCCTAACGCGCTGCCGGACGCCAATGCGCGCATCACCAGCGTCAGCTGGCGCTATCGCCTGCTGTCGGGCGAGCCGGCCGGCCTGCAGGTGCTGCTGTGCACCCTGAACCGGTGCATTGCCCTGGGGGGCGGCAGCGGCACCAGCAACGGGCTGCAGGGGGAACCCGCCAATTCGGAGTTGCGCTTCGTTTACTACGTGCAGTCGCGCGGAGGGCTGAATCCGCCGCTGCGGGTGATCGGCAATCAGGTGATCGTTAACTACCAATGATCGGCCGTTTCAGGCCAATATCGCCAGGCCGTTGCGGTCGATAAGCGAAAGCAGCTTCATGGCGGCGGAGTTGGGTTGCGCTTCGCCGCGCTCCCATTTTTGCACCGCTTTTTTGCTGACGTTCAGGTACAGCGCGAACACCGGCTGGCTGACGTTTTCGCGTTCGCGCAGCGCGCGGATATCCGCCGGGCCGTAGTGTTTGACCGGCCGCAGGCACAGCATGTCGAAGGTGCGCATGGTGACGTCATCGACGAATCCCGCCTGATGCAGCCCCTGAACTTCCTGATGGATCTCGGCAAGGATCTTGCTCATCGCTTAACTTCCTCAATGTTTTGCTATTGACCAGCTGATACAGCCGGAAAGGGCTGTAGTCCAGATAAAGCGCAGCCAGATGTTTCAAGCCCTGCAATTCATCCGCCGTGATGTTTTCCCTTTCATTTTTGGCAAAGCCGCGCATGAAAAACAGGCGATTTTCATCGCAAAAGGCGATCAGCACGCGATAGCCGTTGCGTTTACCGCCGCCGGGGCGGGCGATGCGTTTTTTATACACGCAGCCGCCGAGGTTGGCGTCATACAGCTGATTTTGCATTTCGCGCGCGGCTTTTATTATTGCGGCATCGCGGATGCGTTCACCGGCGGCGAAGGCCTGGAAGGTTTTGGTGAGATAAATGTCGGTCATTCACTCTCCTGTGAAATTTATACCCGATTAGGGTATATATCAAGGGGTTTAAAAACCGACACAGGGTTGCGGACCCGGCTGGCGCAGGCAAGGCGTTAACCTAAAGGATGCGTGATGCTGTGCGAATAAACAGCGGTAAACGGCAGAGTGTAGAGTGATGATGCGATCGGCAGCGCACGCCCGGCAGCCCCGGGCGAAGAAGAGGGTTCAGACGCCGATTTTACGTCCCAGCAGGCTATTGCCGCGCGATTGGCCATCCGGGCCATAGAGCGATTTGTTTTGTTTGCTCAGAATGGCCAGCGCCTGCGCGTTGTGGTCGATCTGCTGATTGAGCAGCATGCCGTTGTGCTGATTTTTCTCTCTCAGCGTCTGGCTCAGCTGTTGCACCTGCCGCCAGCGCTCCGCCAGATGAGGCTGCCCGCGATAGGGCGCCTGCAGGCCCTGGGCGTTCTCCTGCCCGCGCCGCTGCTGTTCCAGGTAGTTGACCGTCGCTAACAGCTGGCTTTTGGCGTCGGTGACGCGCTGCAGCGCCACGCCGGGCAACTGGCCCGAACACAGCAGATGATGTTCTTCCGCCAGCGTCGTATCCAGCGTTCGCAAGGTTTCCAGCAGGCTATCCAGCAAGGGTGCCAGGTTTTCCATGGTGGTCGATTATCCTTCAGATATTCCCGGTCGCCGCGCCATCGGCCGCGCTCGGGGTGCTATTGCATATCGCTCTGCGCATTCTGCAGCAGCGCGTCGGCGATCTTTCCGGTATCCATCTTCAATTCGCCGCTGCGGATCGCCTGTTTGATGGCTTCCACCCGGCCCATATCGATGTCCTGGGTCCCAGGCTGCATCAGGCGGGCTTGCGCTTCGCTCAATTTAACCTGGGTGCCGCTGACGGCGGTTTCCGCGGTTGCGGCCTTGCGCGGCTGCAGCGGGTTGTCGGCCGGCGTTTCACGCGGTTGCACCGTTGGAACCGGGTGCAGCCGCTGGGTGCGATCGATGCTCATGTTCACTCTCCATCTGCGCCATCGCCACCGGGCGACAACGCTGAAATGATAGTTTTGCGGCCCTGGTGGCCAATAAAATACTGCCTATATTTTTCTTATCGGCAAGGTTTGGCAAACCTTTACACTTTTATAACGTGATGCGAATGCTGCCGTCGCTACCGGCGATGCCGCTGACCGTCTGGCCCGATGCCATACGTACGCGCACGCTGTCTTTGGCGGCGGCGTTGTTCAAGGCCTTGCCGGCGCCGCTGACGTTAAACCCTTCCCCCTGGGCGGTGACCTGAACCGACTGACCGGCTTTGACCACCCAGGCGCGGCGCAGCATGGCGAGCGTCAGCGGCTGGCCGGGAATGACATTGCGCAGGCTGACGCTGCCGAGCGCGTTGTCCGCATCGGTCAGGGTGAGCGGCGGTAGCCTGTCCAGCCGGCCGGTTTTCAGCGTGACGTCCGCCGGCGTTAAACGGCTGCCTGCGATGATGCTGCGCGCCGAGACCAGATAGCGCCCGGTCACCTGCACCTGGGCCTGGATAAAGCGGCGCTCCTGGCCGCAGCGGACCGAGAAGCTGAGATTGCCCCACAGGCGGGTGCTCTGCGGCATCGACAGCTGCGGCAGCTCGCACTGCGGCCATTGCGCCGCCGGCGTGTGCACCAGTACCTTGACACGCACCGCTTCGTCGCTGAAGCGGCTCTTGATGAAGCTTTCAATCTGCGCCGCCAGATCCTCTGAGCGGGCGCCAAAACTGCACAGCAGGCCGACAAGCAGCAGCATTTTACCTTTCATCGTCATCTTCTCAAGCCTCATCGGGATACGCGTAAGTGTACCGGGACGGCACGCAGGCTAAGCAGATAAATAGCGGCCCATTTTGCCCTTATTCCCGCGATAGGCTGGCAGAAGGGGCGTTTATGCTGTCGGCTCCAAATTCTAACCTCGCGGAGGGAGCATGCTCGACAAATTGGACGCGGCTCTGCGCTTTAGTCAAGAGGCGTTGAACCTGCGCGCCCAGCGGCAGGAAATCCTGGCCGCCAACATCGCCAACGCAGACACGCCGGGCTATCAGGCGCGGGACATCGATTTCGCCAGCCAACTGAACAAGGTGCTGGAACAGGGGCGCGCCAGCGGCAGCGGCATTGCGCTGAACCTGACCGCCGCGCGCCATATACCGGCACAGAACATGCAGCCGCCGCAGCTCGATTTACTGTTCCGGGTGCCGGATCAGCCGTCGATGGACGGCAACACGGTGGACATGGATCGCGAGCGCACCAACTTCGCTGACAACAGCCTGAAATATCAGACCGACCTGACGCTGATCGGCGGCCAGATCAAAGGGATGATGTCGGTGCTGCAACAAGGATAAGGCTCATGTCATTACTGAATATATTTGATATCTCCGGCTCGGCGCTGTCCGCCCAGTCGCAGCGCATGAACGTCAGCGCCAGCAATATGGCCAACGCCGACAGCGTCACCGGCCCGGACGGCCAGCCCTATCGCGCCAAACAGGTGGTGTTCGAAGTGGCGGCCGCACCCGGCCAGCCGACCGGCGGCGTGCGCGTGGCGCAGGTGGTGGACGATCCGGCGCCGGAACGCCTGGTGTACCAGCCGGGCAACCCGTTGGCGGACGCCAAGGGTTACGTGCGCATGCCGAACGTCGACGTGGTAGGCGAGATGGTCAACACCATTTCCGCCTCCCGCAGCTACCAGGCCAACGTCGAGGTGCTCAACACCACCAAGTCGATGATGATGAAAACCCTGACGCTGGGTCAGTAACCGGAGATTTCCATGTCAGTTTCCCCAACCACCAAGCCCTCGCTGGATGACACCATCCTCGGCGCCAACGGCAAAAACACCAACAGCCAGGATCTGAGCGACAGTTTCCTGAAGCTGCTGGTGGCGCAGTTGAAGAACCAGGATCCGACCAACCCGATGCAGAACAACGAGCTGACCTCGCAGCTGGCGCAGATCAACACCGTTCAGGGCATCGAGAAACTGAATACCACGCTGGGTTCCATTTCCGGCCAGATCAACAGCAATCAGTCACTGCAGGCCACTGCGCTGATCGGCCACGGGGTGATGGTGCCCGGCGACACTATTCTGGCGGGCAGCAAAGACGGCAAAGTCAGCACCACGCCGTTTGGCGTTGAGCTGGAGCGCGCCGCCGATCAGGTTACCGCCACCATCACCAACGCCAGCGGCCAGGTGGTGCGCACCATTGACATCGGCGGCCTGACCGCCGGCGTGCACTCGTTCACCTGGGACGGCTCGCTGGACGACGGCAGCGCGGCGCCGGACGGCGCCTACAAAGTGGCTGTCAACGCCAAGGGCAACGGCGAACAGCTGGTGGCGCGCAGCCTGCACTTCGGCCTGGTCAACGGCGTGATCCGCGACGGCGACGGCGCCAAGCTGGATCTCGGCCTGGCGGGTAACGCCACGCTCGAAGAAGTACGGCAGATCTTGTAGCCCAACCACTCTTTCACTCAGTTATACGCAAACTCATTCGGAGAATAACATGGCCTTTTCTCAGGCAGTCAGCGGCTTGAACGCGGCAGCAACCAACCTGGACGTGATTGGCAACAACATCGCCAACTCCGCCACCGCCGGCTTTAAATCCGGCAGCGTCTCCTTCGCCGACATGTTCGCCGGCTCGCAGGTCGGGTTGGGCGTCAAGGTGTCCGGCATTACCCAGAACTTCAAGGGCGGCACCACCACCGGCACCAGCCGCGCGCTGGACGTGGCCATTACCGGCAGCGGCTTCTTCCGCATGCAGGACAAGGACGGCGGCATCTTCTACACCCGCAACGGCCAGTTCAAGCTGGACGAAAACCGCAACCTGACCAACATGCAGGGCCTGCAGCTGACCGGTTACCCGGCGGCCGGCACGCCGCCGACCATTCAGCAGGGCGCCAACCCGGTGCCGCTGAGCATTCCCGAAGGCATGATGAACGCCAAGGCATCCACCTCCGGTACCATGGTGGCCAACCTGAAGTCCACCCACAAGGTGCCGGAAAACGACAAGTTCGATCCGACCAAGCAGGACAGCTACAACTACGTCAACACCATCACCGCCTATGACTCGCTGGGCAATGCGCACAACATCAACGCCTACTTTGTGAAAACCGCCGACAACAAGTGGCAGGTCTACACCCAGGACGGCAGTGCGGAACCGGTGAATGCCGGCACCATGGAATTCAGCACCAGCGGCAACCTGGTGAGCACCACCAGCGCCCAGGGCGCAGCCGGCGACTTCAGCATGCTGATCCCGATGGCCGCCAAAGACGGCGCCCCGGCGCAGAACCTCACCCTGAGCTTCGCCGGCAGCATGCAGCAGAACGTCAGCAGCGACTCGGTCAGTAAGGTATCGCAAGACGGTTATGCGGCCGGTGAATACACCAACTTCCAGATCAACAACGACGGCACGGTGGTGGGCATCTATTCCAACCAGCAGACCCAGGTGCTGGGGCAGATCGTGATGGCCAACTTCTCCAACCCGGAAGGCCTGGCTTCGCAGGGCGATAACCTGTGGCAGGAAACCGGCGCCTCCGGCCAGCCGCGCGTCGGCCTGGCGGGCAGCGGCGGCCTCGGCAAATTGGCCAGCGGCGCGCTGGAATCGTCCAACGTCGATCTCAGCCAGGAACTGGTGAACATGATCGTCGCCCAGCGCAACTACCAGTCCAACGCCCAGACCATCAAAACGCAGGATTCTATCCTGCAGACGCTGGTCAGCCTGCGCTAATAGGATTGAGCCATGGATCACGCGATTTATACCGCGATGGGCGCGGCGCGCCAGACGCTGGAGCAGCAGGCGGTGACCGCCAACAACCTGTCCAATGCGTCGACGCCGGGCTTTCGCGCCCAGCTGTCGGCGCTGCGCGCCGTGCCGGTTGACGGCCCGACGCTGGCCACCCGTACGCTGGTGGCCGCTTCGACCCCGGGCGCAGACATGAGCCAGGGCGCGCTGAACTACACCGCACGCCCGTTGGACGTGGCGCTGCAGCAGGACGGTTTTTTGGCGTTGCGCCAGCCGGACGGCAGCGAGGCCTATACCCGCAACGGCAACATTCAGATCTCCTCCACCGGGCAGCTGACGGTGCAGGGTATGCCGCTGATGGGCGACGGCGGGCCGATCGAGGTGCCGCCGTCGGCGGAGGTAACCATCGCCGCCGACGGCACCATTTCGGCGTTGAATGCCGGCGATCCGCCGGAAAACATCGCGCAGATCGGGCGTTTGAAGCTGGTGAAGGCCGATGCGCGCGAAGTGATGCGCGGTGACGATGGCCTGTTCCATCTGACGCCGGACGCTCAGCGGCTGCGGGGCAACCAATTGCAGAACGATCCGCTGGTGCGGGTGATGCCGGGGGTACTGGAAGGCAGCAACGTCAAACCGGTGGAAACCATGGTCGACATGATAGCCAACGCCCGCCGTTTCGAAATGCAGATGAAGGTCATCCACAGCGTGGATGAAAACGAACAGCGCGCCAACTCACTGTTGTCGATGAGTTAAGCAGCAAGGAAATAATCAATGATCCCATCGTTATGGATTGCCAAGACCGGTCTGGATGCGCAGCAGACCAATATGGACGTGATCGCCAACAACCTGGCCAACGTCAGCACCAACGGCTTCAAACGCCAGCGCGCGGTGTTTGAAGATTTGCTGTACCAGACCATGCGTCAGCCGGGGGCGCAGTCCTCCGAGCAAACCACGCTGCCTTCCGGCCTGCAGATTGGCACCGGCGTGCGGCCGGTGGCGACCGAGCGTCTGCACAGCCAGGGCAACCTGTCGCAGACCAACAACAGCAAGGACGTGGCCATCAAGGGACAGGGCTTCTTCCAGGTGCTGTTGCCGGACGGCAGCCAGGCCTATACCCGCGACGGTTCGTTCCAGACGGACAAAAACGGCCAACTGGTGACCGCCAGCGGCTTCCAGGTGCAGCCGGCGATCAGCATTCCGGCCAACGCCCTGAGCATCACCATCGGCCGCGACGGCACCGTCAGCGTCACCCAGCAGGGGCAAACCACCGCCCAGCAGGTGGGCCAGCTGGAGTTGACCACCTTCGTGAACGACAGCGGTCTGGAGAGCATCGGCGAGAATCTGTATCAGCAAACCGAAAGCTCGGGCGAGCCGACCGGCAGCGTGCCGGGCCTGAACGGCGCCGGCCTGCTGTATCAGGGCTATGTGGAAACCTCCAACGTCAACGTGGCGGAAGAGTTGGTCAACATGATCCAGACTCAGCGCGCTTACGAGATCAACAGCAAGGCGGTGTCGACTTCCGATCAGATGCTGCAAAAACTGACGCAACTGTAATTGACGGGCGCAGCCCCGCTGCGCCCGCAACCCCAATTTCGTGAAACAAAGGCGATACCCGTGGTAACCACATATTCGATGGCAACCCTGCCGCGGCAGGGACAACGCTGGCTGGCGGGAATGGTGATGCTGACGCTGAGCGGCTGCGCTTACATTCCGCATAAACCCCTGGTGGACGGCGCTACCACGGCGCAGCCCGCACCGGCGGGGGCGCCGGTGCCGAACGGTTCTATTTTCCAGACCGTGCAGCCGATGAACTACGGCTATCAGCCGCTGTTTGAAGACCGCCGTCCGCGCAACGTCGGCGACACCCTGACCATAGTGCTGCAAGAGAACGTCAGCGCCAGCAAGAGCTCTTCCGCCAACGCCAGCCGCAACGGCGCCAGCAAGTTCGGCGTCGCCACCTCGCCGCGCTATCTGAGCGGCCTGTTGGGCAATGCGCGCGCCGACATGGATATCTCCGGCGACAGCACCTTCGGCGGCAAGGGCGGGGCCAACGCCAACAACACCTTCAGCGGCACCATCACCGTGACGGTCAATCAGGTATTGGTCAACGGCAACCTGCACGTGGTGGGGGAAAAACAGATTGCCATCAACCAGGGCACCGAGTTCATCCGCTTCTCCGGCGTGGTCAACCCGCGCACCATCAGCGGCAATAACTCGGTCACTTCCACCCAGGTGGCGGACGCGCGCATTGAATACGTCGGCAACGGCTATATCAACGAGGCGCAGACCATGGGCTGGCTGCAGCGCTTCTTCTTAAATGTTTCACCGTTTTGAGTTCAGGCTATAACGCCTTTTGGCTAAGGCGAATGAGGTTCCAATGATAAAAAAATTCCTGATGGTTTTGCTGATCGGAACGATAAGCCTGCCGGCGGCGGCGGAGCGCATCCGCGATCTGGTGACGGTGCAGGGGGTGCGCGACAACGCCCTGATCGGCTACGGGCTGGTGGTGGGGCTGGACGGCTCCGGCGACCAGACCATGCAAACGCCGTTCACCACCCAAAGCCTGAGCAACATGCTGTCGCAGCTGGGCATTACCGTGCCGCCGGGCACCAACATGCAGCTGAAAAACGTGGCGGCGGTGATGGTGACCGCCAAGCTGCCGCCGTTTTCGCGCACCGGGCAGAATATCGACGTGGTGGTGTCATCGATGGGCAACGCCAAAAGCCTGCGCGGCGGCACCTTGCTGATGACGCCGCTGAAAGGCGTGGACAATCAAGTCTACGCGCTGGCGCAGGGCAACGTGCTGGTGGGCGGCGCCGGCGCGGCGGCGGGCGGCAGCAGCGTGCAGGTCAACCAGCTGGCCGGCGGGCGCATCAGCAATGGCGCCACCATAGAGCGCGAATTGCCGACCACCTTCGGCAGCGGCGGCGTGATTAACTTGCAGCTGAACGACGAAGATTTCACCCTGGCGCAGCAGATCAGCGACGCCATCAACCGCCAGCGCGGCGGCGGCACCGCGTCGCCGCTCGACGCCCGCACCATTCAGGTACTGGTGCCGCAGGGCAACAGCTCGCAGGTGCGTTTTCTGGCGGAGATCCAAAATATCCCGATCAGCGTCGGGGCGATTGACGCCAAGGTGATCATCAACTCGCGCACCGGCTCGGTGGTGATGAACCGCGACGTGATCCTGGACTCTTGCGCGGTGGCGCAGGGCAATCTGTCGGTGGTGGTCGATCGGCAAAATACCGTCAGCCAGCCGAACACGCCGTTTGGCGGCGGGCAAACGGTGGTGACGCCGAACACCCAGATCTCGATGCAGCAGCAGGGCGGTTCGCTGCAGAAGGTCAACGCCAGCGCCAACCTGAACAACGTGATCCGCGCGCTGAATGCGCTGGGCGCCACGCCGATCGATCTGATGTCGATCCTGCAGGCGATGCAGAGCGCCGGCTGCCTGCGCGCCAAACTGGAAATCATCTGATGGCCGGCGACTTGATGGCGATGTCGGGCGCGGCCTATGACGCCCAGGCGCTGAATGGGCTGAAGCGCGATGCGGCGGCCGATCCGCAGGGCAACCTGAAACAGGTGGCGCAGCAGGTCGAGGGCATGTTCGTGCAGATGATGCTGAAGAGCATGCGCGCCGCGCTGCCGCAGGACGGCGTGCTGAGCAGCGAGCAAACGCGGCTTTACACCTCGATGTACGACCAGCAGATCGCCCAGCAGATGTCGCAGAAGGGGCTGGGGTTGGCCGACATGATGGTGAAACAGATGACCAACGCCAACGGCGCGCCGAGCGAAACGGCAGGCACGTCGCCGATGGCGCTGGACAATGAGGTGCTGCAAACGCTGCCGAATCAGGCGCTGGAGCAGATGATTCGTCGCGCGGTGCCGAAAGCGCCGCCGGCGGCGCCGATGTCGCTGAACAACGGCAACTTTGTCGCCCGCCTGTCGATCCCGGCGCGGGTCGCCAGCCAGCAGAGCGGCATTCCGCATCAGCTGATCGTGGCGCAGGCGGCGCTGGAGTCCGGCTGGGGCCAGCGCGAGATCCCGACCGCCGGCGGCGCGCCGAGCTACAACCTGTTCGGCATCAAGGCGGGGAGCAGCTGGGATGGTCCGGTCACCGAGATAACCACCACCGAATTCGAGCAGGGGGCGGCGAAGAAGGTCAAGGCGAAATTCCGCGTTTACGGATCTTACGTCGAGGCGATCGCCGACTACGTCAAGCTGCTGACCAGCAACCCGCGCTATGCCGACGTGGCGGCCGCCCGCAGCCCGGAGCAGGCGGCGCACGCCCTGCAGCGGGCCGGGTACGCCACCGACCCGCAGTACGCCAGCAAGCTGGTCAGCGTTATCCAGCAGATGAAGAGCGCCGGCGAGCAGGCGGTGAAGGCCTATACCCACGATTTGCAAGATTTGTTCTAAACCCCCTTCATGCTTGCCGCCTCGCGGCAACGCCAATTATTTAGGGGATAGAGGGTAAGAAGGGCTAGCCGGAGGCTGAGCGTGAGGCCGCTTTTTTTCCTCAAGTTTTTTCCGTTTTTGCCGATAACCGAGACAGGCTGAGCGAACAGGCTCGGCATCTTAATTGAACCCTGTGGGCCGCAGGCGCCGCAGCATAAGGAATCCCGATGTCCAATAGCTTAATCAACACCGCGATGAGCGGGCTGAATGCGGCACAGGTGGCGCTCAGCACCGTCAGCAATAATATTTCCAACTACAACGTGGCCGGCTATAACCGCCAGACCGCCATCCTGGCGCAGAACGGCGGCCTGAGCACCATGAACGGTTTTATCGGCAACGGCGTGACCGTCACCAGCGTTAACCGCGAATACAACCAGTTCATCACCACCCAGCTGCGCGGCGCACAGAGCAATGCGGAAGCGCAGGGCACTTACTACGATAAAATCTCGCAAATCGACAACCTGCTGGCGAGCAAAACCAACTCTTTGTCGACCAACATGCAGGACTTCTTCACCAACCTGCAGAACCTGGTGAGCAACTCCGGCGACGACGCGGCGCGCCAGACGGTGCTGGGCAAGGGCAACGGCCTGGTTAACCAGTTCAACAACACCGATAAGTATCTGCGCGATATGGACAGCGGCGTCAATCAGCAGATCGGCGACAGCGCGCAGCAGATCAACAGTTACAGCCAGCAGATCGCCAGACTGAACGACGAGATCACCCGCCTGCGCGGCAGCGGCGGCGAACCGAACGCCTTGCTGGATCAGCGCGATCAGCTGGTGACCGAATTGAATAAAGTGGTGGGCGTACAGGTGACCCAGCAGGACGGCGACGCCTATACGGTCTCGTTCGCCAACGGCCTGACCCTGGTGCAGGGCAGCACCACCTATCAGGTGGCGGCGGTGCCTTCCAGCAGCGATCCTTCACGACTGACCCTGGGGTATGACCGCGGCCACGGCGCCAGCGAGGTGCCGGAGGGGCAGATCAACAGCGGCAGCCTGAGCGGCGTGATGAAGTTTCGCAGTGAAACGTTGGACAGCGCCCGCAATCAGCTGGGGCAGATAGCCCTGGCGCTGGCGGACAGCTTTAACCAGCAGCACCGCGCGGGCTTCGATCTTAACGGTGACGCCGGCACCGACTTCTTCAGCTTCGGCGGCGGCCGCGTGGTGGACAACACCCGCAATACCGGCGACGCCTCGCTGTCGGTGTCCTACACCGATACCGGCAAGGTGAAGGCCAACGACTATCGCGTCGAGTTCGACGGCAGCAACTGGCAGGTAAGCCGCCTGCCGGACAACGTTAAGGTCAACGCCACCGCCGGCACCGACGCAGACGGCAAGCCGACGCTCAACTTCGATGGCCTGCAGGTCAGCATCGACGGCGACGCCCAGGCCAAAGACAGCTTCACCGTGAAGCCGGTCAGCGACGTGGCCGGCACCCTGAAGGTCGCCATCAGCGACTCGTCGAAAATCGCCGCCGCCAGCAAGGACGACAGCGGCCGCGGCGACAACGACAACGCCAAAAAGCTGATCGATCTGCAAACCCAGAAGCGGGTGGACGGCAAAGCCACCTTCAGCGGCGCCTACGCCGGCCTGGTCAGCAGCATCGGCAACCAGACCGCCTCCGCCAAGGTCGCCACCACCTCGCAGGCCAACATCGTTACGCAGCTGGCCCGGCAGCAGCAGTCGATTTCCGGCGTCAACCTGGATGAAGAATACGGCGAGTTGCTGCGTTTCCAGCAGTATTACATGGCTAACGCGAAGGTGGTGGAAACCGCCAGCTCGCTGTTTGACACCCTGTTAAGCATTCGTTGATTTAATTGCCGACCGGGCCCCTGACGGGGCGCCGATCGCTCAGAGTAAGGAATCTGCAGCATGCGCATGAGCACCAGCATGATGTACCAACAAAACATGTCCGGCATCACCGGCAACCAGTCGCTGTTTATGAAGGCCGCCGAGCAGCTGTCGACCGGCAAACGGGTGATTAACCCGTCCGACGATCCGCTGGCGGCGTCGCAGGCGGTGATGCTGTCACAGTCGCAGGCGGAAAATAACCAGTACACTCTGGCGCGCACCTTCGCCCGGCAGAACGTCTCGATGGAAGAAAACGTGCTGGCCGGCGCAACCTCGACCATCGCCGACATCAAGTCGCTGATCGTCAACGCCGGCGGTACCGAAAGCGATAACGACCGCGATTCGCTGGCCACCCAACTGCAGGGGCTGAAAGATCAGCTGCTCAACCAGGCCAACAGCACCGACGGCAACGGGCGCTACATGTTCGGCGGCTATGTGAACGACAAGCCGCCGTTCGTCGATGAAGGCGGCAAGGTGAGCTATCAGGGCGGCGACAAGGCGGTCGAGCAGAAGGTGGACGCCAACCGCACCATGACTATCGGCCATACCGGCAATACGGTGTTTATGTCGCTGACCAGCAATCCGAAACCCGAGCCGGACGGCAGCGCGCCGGTCGCCAACGTCTTCGAGAGCATCGATATTGCGCTGCAGGCGCTGAAAACCCCGCTGCAGGATGCGGACGACGCCACCAAACAGCAGGTAACCGACGCCCTGGCCAAGGCTAACCGCGGCATGGACAACTCCTATAACAAGGTGCTGAGCGTGCGCGCCGAGTTGGGCAGCCAGCTGCAGGAAATGGATCAGTTGGACAGCATCGGCAAAGAGCGCGACATGACCAACCGGGTGCAGATGAGCGCGCTGACGGATGCGGATCTGGCTGAGTCGATCTCCGCATACTTTATGCAGCAGGCGGCGTTGCAGGCATCGTATAAAACCTTCGGCGATATGCAGGGCATGTCGCTGTTCCAGATGAATCGTTAACCAGGCACTACCCCGGCGTGTCACCACGACGGGTTTCCCTTGGGTGCGCTTAGAAAACGTTATCGCTGCGACGCAGGGGTAGGGAATTCTTGAAACCGGGCGCACTTGTTTGGCACGTCACTTTTTCTCCCACGAAAAGTTTGAGTGACGTGCCTTTTTTTATTTCGCGCAGTGGAAGGATAAATGCGCTAGCCTGAGTTAATGCCGATCGGCATTATGGAATTCAGCGCGAGAGGATATTTTTTATATTATTCGTCAGCAGTTGGCGGTTATTTCTTTTTCTTCACCACTTTCCATTCACCGCCGGCGGACGTCTCGGTGAAAGCAATTTTAAACTTGTTGCTTTTCCAGTGAGTCAAACCGAATAATCGGCGTGCCTTGCGGTTGCTTTTCGCTTTAATCATGATGTCGCTCCTGTGGTTAGCCAAGGTCGATGCTGCGCCCCGCAGCCGGCAGGCGCCGGACGCATTTATTTAGGGTGTACGGTGCCTGCCGCGCAGGGTATAAGTGCGTGGCTAAGTTATTTTTAAATTTTATCCCTAAGGAATAAACGAATTTTTATTGCCGTTAATCTATAAAATAGTGCGAAATAACATTTCGTTACCGGGTCTATTCTAGGTTGGGTATTTTTTTATTCAAGCCGCTGGAGACATTTGAACCTTAATCCGGATAAAAGGGGTTTCTCAGGCTTTTGTCCCAAGAAAGCGTTTTTATTGCCATTTTGTCTCAGGGGAAAGAGAGGCGGGAGGAGGGGGCGGCCTGCGGAATTCAGAAAGTCATGCCGCCGATCACCGCCGCCAGCCGGTCGAAGACCTCGCCGAACAGGTGCTCGCAGAACGGCGCCAGCATCGGCATCATCATGCCGAGCGTCATGATGCCGATGGTCATGGTGACTGGGAAACCGATAACAAACACCGACAGCTGCGGCGTCATGCGGTTGAGCAGGCCGAGCGCCATGTTGAGCGTCAGCAGCAGGCAGATCAGCGGCAGCGCCAGCATCAGGCCGTTGATGAAGATCAGCGAGCCGACCTGGGTCAGCACCAGGAAGCCGTTGCCGTTCAGCGGCCGGGTTTGGACCGGCAGGGTGTGGAAGCTGTCCGCCAGCAGGGAAATCAGCCACAGGTGGCCGTCGAAGCTGAGGAACAGCAGCATCGCCAGCAGGTTGAGCAGCCTGGCCAGCACCGGCATGTTCGGCCCGCCGCTGGGATCGAAGAAGGTGGCGAACGACAGCCCCATTTGCATGCCGATCACCTCGCCGGCCAGCCGCACCGCCGCAAAGGCGAACTGCATGGTCAGCCCCAGCGCCACGCCGATCAGGATCTGTTGGATGGCCAGCCACAGGCCGGCGGCGGAGAATATCGGGATATTGCTGGTGGGCAGCGTCGGTGCGATGAGGATAACGATCAGGCCGCCGAGGCCGATTTTCACCTTTTTGCTGATTTGCTTCTCGCTGAATAGCGGCGCGCTGCCGATCAGCGCCAAAATGCGCAGCAGCGGCCAGAAATATTGGCTGAGCCATACGCCGAACTGGGCGCTGTCGAAGGTGAGCACGGTCAGCCGATCAGGTTGGGCAGGTTGCTGAACAGCATGCGCATGTAGTCCAGCAGCAGATTCAGCATCCAGGGGCCGGCGATCACGATGGTGGCGAACACCGCCAGAATCTTGGGGATGAACGACAGCGTCATTTCGTTGATCTGGGTGGCGGCCTGCAGCAGGCTGACCACCAGGCCGCTGATCAGCGCCGCCAGCAGCAGCGGGGCGGCCAACGCCAGCGCCACTTTCATCGCTTCGGTGCCCAGTGCCATGACCGATTCGGGTGTCATTATGCGTCCTTCAAAGGCGGCGTGAGCGCCGGGTTAGGAATAAAAACTCTGCGCCAGCGAGCCGAGCAGCAGCTGCCAGCCATCGACCAGCACGAACAGCATCAGTTTGAACGGCAGCGAGATGGTCGCCGGCGGCACCATCATCATCCCCAGCGCCATCAGTACGCTGGCCACCACCAGATCGATAATCAGGAAAGGAATAAACACCGTGAAGCCAATCTGGAAGGCGGTCTTCAGCTCGCTGGTGACGTACGCGGGCAGCAGGATGCGCATCGGCACCGCTTCCGGGCCGGCCAGCGGCGGCTGATTGGCCAGCTTGGCGTACAGCGCCAGGTCGGTTTCACGCGTTTGGCGCAGCATAAACTCGCGCAATGGCTGCGAACCTTTGTCCAGCGCCATGTCCAGGCCGATCTTGTCCTGGCTGAACGGTAAATAGGCATCCTGATAGACCTTGTCGAACACCGGCGACATGATGAAAAACGTCAGGAACAGCGCCAGGCCGAGCATCACCTGATTCGGCGGTGCGGAAGGCGTGCCGAGGGCGTTGCGCAGCAGGCCGAGCACGATGATGATGCGCGTGAAGCTGGTCATCATCAACAGCATGGCCGGCAGGAAGCTGAGCGAGGTCAGCAGCACCAGCGTCTGTACCGGCAACGACCAGCTTTGGCCGCCGTTAGCCAACGGCTGGCTGATCAAGCCGGGCAACTGCGCCAACGCCGCCGGGCTGAACAACAGCAGGGCGGCGGGGAGCCAAACCGCCGGATGGCGGGCAAGGGGACGTCGATTAGGGATCATGCCGATTTTTCCGGGCGTTTCAGAACTTTTTGCAGCAGCTGACGGAAGTCCGCCGGCGCCGCCGTTGCGGCCGCATCCACGCCCTGCGGCGGTGCGGCCAGGGTATGCAGTGGGGTTATCTGTTGGGCGGTCACCCCCAACACCAGCCAGGTGTTATCCACTTCGACCACCACCACGCGTTCACGTTGGCCAACCTGGCAACTGGCGCGCAGGTTGAGCAGCTTGCCGTTGCGCGCCTGCGGGGCGAACCCCAGCCGGCGAAACAACCAGCCGGCCAGCAGGATCAGCAGCAGAATGCCGCCGAGCGCGCTGCTGACCTGCATCAGAACCGAACCGGCCGGCAGGGCCGGCGCGGCGGGTTGCTGGGTAACCTGAGTTGTGACGGGCGCGCCGGTGGTCATCAGCGGCTCAGGCGGCGCATGCGTTCGGAAGGGGTAATGATGTCGGTAATGCGCACGCCGAATTTATCGGCCACCACTACCACCTCACCCTGGGCGATCAGATAGCCGTTGATCAGGATATCCAGCGGTTCGCCGGCCAGCCCGTCCAACGCCACCACCGAACCTTGCGACAGGCGCAGCAGCTCTTTGATGGTCATCTTGGTGCGCCCCAGTTCCACGGTCAGCTTGACCGGGATATCCAGGATCAGATCGATATCCTGCAGGCTGCCGAGCGCATCCTGAGCTTCCAGCGACTTGAACACCCCTTCGGTGGTCGCGCCGGATTTCTCTGTCGACTGCTGCTCGTTAAACGCATCAGCCCACAGATCGTCTACGGATTCCTTTCCTTCGCCAGACGGTTGCTTAGGATCACTCATTGGGCTGTTCCTCACTCAGAGCATTCAAAATAGGGTTAATCAAATGTTCGACACGCAGGGCGTACTGCCCGTTTAACGTGCCGTATTGGCTGGTCAGCACCGGGACGCCGTCCACATGGGCGATCAGGCGCTCCGGTTTGTCTATCGGCAATACGTCGCCCGGCTGCAGCTTCAGGATCTTCGACAGCCGCATCGGGATATCGACGAAGTTGGCGATCAGTTCCAGCTCGGAATGCTGCACCTGCTTCACCAGCGTTTCGCGCCAGTGGCTGTCTTCCTGCCGGGAGTTTTCCAGCGGCGGGTTGGTCAGCAATTCGCGCAGCGGTTCGATCATGGCGAACGGAATGCAGATGTTGAACTCGCCGGTCAGCGCGCCAATCTCCACCTGGAACGGCGTGGTGACCACGATGTCGTTCGGCGAGGTGGTGATGTTGGTGAACTTCACCTGCATCTCGGCACGCACGTATTCCACGCTGATCTTGTAAATGGCGCTCCAGGCGTCGCCGTAGGCGTCCAGCGCCAGGCGCAGCATGCGTTTGATCACCCGCTGTTCGGTGGGGGTGAACTCGCGGCCTTCGACCTTGGTCGGGAAGCGGCCGTCGCCGCCGAACAGGTTATCGACGGCGATAAACACCAGGCTGGGCGCGAACACGAACAGCGCGGTGCCGCGCAGCGGGTTCAGGTGCACCAGGTTCAGGTTGGTCGGTACCGGCAGGTTGCGGGCAAACTCGTGGTACGGCTGGATCTTGATCGGGCCGACGGTGATGTCCGGGCTGCGGCGCAGCAGGTTGAATAACCCCATGCGGAACTGCCGGGCAAAACGTTCGTTGATGATTTCCAGTGCGTGCAGCCGTTCGCGCACCACGCGGCGCTGGGTGGTCGGATCGTAAGGCTTGACCTCGCTCTCGTTGCCGACCACCGCTTCGGGTTCGTCACCCGCGCTGTCGCCGTTGAGCAAGGCGTCGATCTCTGCCTGTGAAAGTATGCTGTCGCCCATAGTGATTACCGCAGTATGAAGGCGGTGAACAGCACGTCGCTGACCACCTGCTTCGGTTGTCCTTTAACCAGCGGCGGGCTGAGCACGTCCTTGATCTGCGCCACCAGCTGCTGTTTTCCCTGTTCACTGCCCAGCTGGCCCGCCTCCTGGCGAGAGAGCAGCATGAGCAAACGGCTGCGCACCTCCGGCAGAAAGTCGTTCAGCTGGCGGCGGGTATTTTCGTCCGGCAGACGCAGCGTCAGGCCGATATACAGCACGCGGTCGGGGTTGTTGTCCGGGTTCACCAGATTGACGGTGAAGGTGTCCAGCGGCATAAACACCGGTGCGGCCGGCGGCTGTACCTTGGCGGCGGCCGGCTGAGCGCCGTCTTTTTGCTGCTTCAACAGCCACCCGCTGTAACCCGCTGCGCCGCAGGCGACGGCGGCGATCAACGCCAGCAGGATGACCAGAGGGGAGCGTTTCGGTGCTGCCGGAAGGGTATTCTGAGACATAGCCAAATCAAATTCCTGTTGTTATACCCGTCGCCTATTTGTAAGTCCCCGGGAGCATAGGTAATTATGTGACTGGGGCGCGCAAATGCAGCCAACAAAGATGCAGCTTCAAGTATGACGGGTAGAGGTATTATCGCGTCTATCGCCGTGTGCAATAGCCTGAATAGACGCGCAAATGCGTGCCAGCTTGGGCGTTTGCGGCGGCTCAGGCGAAAATATCAACGCCGTTGGCGGCGCCGGCCATGCGCTGCAGCGCCGCCGGCGCGCTGACCGCCTCGACCGCGCTATTGGCATCGCCATGACGCTCGGCGTAGCTCGCATGCCCCTGGCCGTCGGCGGCCTGTTGCTGCCCCTGCTGCCAGTGTGGCGTGGATTCGCCGCCGACGCTGCTTTGCCCCAGGTTGATGCCGCTCTCGGCCAGCGCGTGGCGCAGCTGCGGCATCGCCGCTTCCACCGCCGCGCGCACCTGACCATGGGCGGAAGCGATGTGCAGCTGCGCCTGCTGGTCATCCAGCTTCAGGGTTATCTGCAGCGCGCCAAGCTCCTGGGGATGCAGCCGCAGCTCGGCGCTCTGCTGGCCGTTGCGGTGGAACATCAGCACCTGCTGGTTCAACGCCTGCTGCCACTCTGGGCTGCCCAACGGTGCGCTCAGCTGCGGCGCCGGCGGGGCGGTCACCAGCGTGCCTGCGGGCGCGGGAGCCTGTACCGGGCCAGAGACCGGCGGCGCCATGGCGTGATTAAGCGGCGGCGATGGCGGGTTGTCCGCGCCCGGTTTCAGCTGCGCGGCGGCCGGTTGCTCGCTGGCTGGTTGCGCCTGGGGCGCAGGCGCGTTGCCGTTGGCCGCGTTCAGCGTCGGTTTGTCTGAGGGGATGGCGCCCGGTTGCGAATCGGCTGTGCGGCCGACGCGCTTTTCTGCCGCCGGCGAAGCGGCGGTCAGCAGGCTGCCCGGCGTCAGGGCGGCTTCGTCATCCGGCTCCGTCGCCGCCGGCTGGCTGGCCGCGATCGGCGGCTGAGCGGCCACGGCCGCCGGCAACATGGCGAACAGCGCCTGCAGGGTGGCGGCATCCAGTTCGCCGTCGGCTGCGGTTGCAGGCCGCGCCGGTTGTTCCGCATCCGATTGCCGCTCGTCGGTTGGCGCGTTGACGGCCCGATCGCCGAACGGCAGCGCGGTGGCCGGCAGCCCGTCGTGCTCGCCGAATGCCGCCAACAGCGAGTTGAGCCGGCTGCGGCTAAGCCCCGGCGCCTGCGGGGCGTCGGCGCTCAGCGCCGCAGCCGGCAGTTTGCCGCCGGCGGTGGGCATAAAGCGTGCGCCGAGCAACTGGGCGAAGGCGGATGGCAGCGATGATTCATCCAGCGGCAGGTCGGGCAGGCCGCCGGCTTCGCCGGGAGTGGGCAGACCTGGCAGAGCGTTCAGATTCATGGGTTAGTGTTCCTTTGTGCACTGCGTTGAGCGAACTCATCCATCAGTTTTTGATCCCGTTTGTTCTCCCGCTGCTGTTCCGCGCTCAGGGCGCGGCTATGCAGGGTTTCGAAAGCGTTCAGCCGTTGCTGCTTGTCTTGCCAATGCCTGACCGCATGATCGACCTTCTGGCTCCACTGCAGCAGCTGTTGCCGGTGCTGATCGATAGCCTGTTCCAGGGTGCCGATAAACTGCTGGTAGTTTTGCCAGCGGGAACTTTCCATGCCGCCCGACAGGGTATGATTCAGCTTCTGGCGGTATTCGTCCTGGTAGTTGAGCAGCATCGACAGCTGCCGTTCCGCCGCCTGCTGGGCCTGGCGCACCTGGCCCAGCCGTTGCGCGGCCTGTTCCACCGCGTCCTGCGCCAAATCGCGCAGGGTGATCAGGGGTGACTGTGATTTCATCGCTCTCGGCCTCGGGTGACGTTATACAATCAACTGCTGCAGCTGTTGGCAGGCTTCGTCGTAGCCGCTGCGCTCAAAAATACCCTGCTGCAGGTAAGCTTCCATTTGCGGATAGAGCGTCATCGCCTTGTCCAGCAGCGGATCGCTGCCCGCGGCGTAGGCGCCGACGCTGATCAGATCGCGGTTGCGTTGGTAGCTGGCCAGCATCTGCTTGAAATTGCGCACCCGGCGATAGTGCTCTTCGTCGATCAGCGAGGTCATGGCGCGGCTGATGGAGGCCTCGATGTCGATCGCCGGATAATGGCCGGCCTCCGCCAAGCGGCGCGACAGCACCACGTGCCCGTCGAGTATGGCGCGCGCCGAGTCGGCGATCGGATCCTGCTGGTCGTCTCCTTCGGTCAACACGGTATAAAAGGCGGTGATCGAACCGCCGCCGCTGATGCCGTTGCCGGCGCGCTCGACCAACGCCGGCAGTTTGGCGAAGACCGAAGGCGGGTAGCCTTTGGTGGCCGGCGGCTCGCCGATCGCCAGGGCGATTTCGCGCTGCGCCATGGCGTAGCGGGTGAGTGAATCCATGATCAGCAGGACGTGCTGGCCGCGATCGCGGAAATCTTCGGCGATGCGCGTGGCGTAGGCGGCGCCCTGCATGCGCAGCAATGGCGAAACGTCCGCCGGGGCGGCGATCACCACCGAACGCGCCCGGCCCTCGGCGCCGAGAATGTTCTCGATGAAGTCCTTGACCTCGCGCCCGCGCTCGCCGATCAGGCCAACGACGATCACGTCGGCCTGGGTATAGCGCGCCATCATGCCGAGCAGCACGCTTTTACCCACTCCGGAGCCGGCGAACAGGCCCATGCGCTGGCCGCGGCCGACGGTCAGCAGGCCGTTGATGGTGCGCACCCCGACGTCCAGCACCTTTTCGATCGGCGTACGCTGCAGCGGGTTGAACGGCGCGGTGATCAGCGGCGCGCGGTAGCCGGTGTCCGGCGAGGGCAGGCCGTCGAGCGGTTTGGCGCTGCCGTCCAATACCCGGCCCAGCAGCGCCGGGCCGAGCGGCAGCTGTTTGCCGGCGCTTTGGCCTTCCGGCGCGACGCGGGCATAAACCCGTGCGCCCGGCACTATGCCTTCCACTTCCTCCAGCGGCATCAGGAACAGCCGCTGGCCGTTGAAGCCGACCACTTCGCTTTCCACCTCCTGCACCTCACCGGCGTCGTGGCGCTCGATCAGGCAGGTGGCGCCGAGCGGCAGTTGCAGGCCGGTCGCCTCCAGCACCAGGCCGGTGGCGCGTGTCAGCCGGCCGTAGCGGCGCACCGTCGGCGCGCGGGCGATGCGTTTTTCCAGCGAGTCCAGAGAGCTCAGCCAGCGGCCGAGACGTGCGGTCATTACACTTCCCCCGGAGCGGCCAGGCGGCACAGCTCATGCCAGCGCGTCGCCAGGCTGGCGTCGAGATCGCCTTCCTCTGCGCTGACCTTGCAGCCGCCGGGATGCAGCTTGCCGTCCGCCAACAGCCGCCAGCCGTGCAGGCTGAGGGTGACCCCCAGCTGCTGCTCGACCCGCTGATAGTCGTCCGGGTGGACGCGCAGCTGCGGCTTGCCGTTGAACATCGGTTCTTGTTGAATCAGCTGCTGGATTTGGCCGAGCAGGGCGGTGCCGTCGCACACCGGCGGCTGTCCCAGCACCTGCCTGGCGGCGGTCAGCGCCAGCTGCATCAGGCGGGAGGCGATCACGCTGTCCAGCGCGTCCAGCGTATGCTGAAATTCGGTCACCAACTGCTGCCAATGCGCGGTCAGCGGCTGTTGCTGCTGCTGCGCTTCCAGCAACCCTTGCTGGCGGCCTTCCTCCAGCCCGGATTGGAAACCGGCTTCATAGCCTTTCTGCTGGCCTTCGGCGTAACCGAGCTGCTGGCCCTGCTGTTCGGCCTGCAGGCGCAGCATCGCCAGCTGTTGCTGTTGCGCTGCCTGCGCGTCCAGCGGCGCCGCGACGTTTTCGCTTTCGCTTGCCGCCGTGGGCAGCGGCGGCGTTTCAGGCAGCGGTTTTGGCTCGTTCAGATCGTTCAGCGACCAGGGCTGCCAGGGCAGGGCGTTAATGCTGTCAGACATAGGTGTCCTCGCCGCCGCCAATGATCATTTCGCCGCTCTCGGCCAGGCGACGCACTACCAGCAGAATGGCTTTCTGCTCGTTTTCCACCTGCGACATGCGCACCGGCCCGCGGTTGGCCAGATCGTCGCGCAGAATATCGGCGGCGCGTTGCGACATGTTCTTGAGGAACTTCTCGCGCAGCGGCTGTTCGGCGCCTTTCAGGGCAATCAGCAGAGACTCGCCTTCCACTTCCTGCAACAGGCGCTGGATGCTGCGATCGTCGACTTCCACCAGGTTTTCGAACAGGAACATCTCGTCGATGATCTTCTGCGCCAGTTCGCCGTCGTATTCGCGCATGGCGTCGATAACCGCTTCTTCCTGCTGGGTTTTCATCAGGTTGATGATCTCGGCTGCGGTGCGCACCCCGCCCATTTTGCTGCGTTTGAGGTTCTGGCCGTCGAGCAGGTTGTTCAGCACTTCGGTCAGCTCCGCCAGCGCCGCCGGCTGCACGCCGCCGAAGGTGGCGATACGCAGCATCACGTCGTTGCGCAGGCGTTCGTCGAACAGCGCCAGGATATCCGCCGCCTGGCCGCGCTTCAGATGCACCAGGATAGTGGCGATGATCTGCGGGTGTTCGTCGCGGATCAGGTCCGCAGCGCTCTGCGGCTCCATAAAGTTGAGCGTTTCCATACCGGTGGTGGTTTCGCGCGATTCGAGGATGTCCTCCAGCAGGCTGGCGGCGCGCTCTTCGCCCAATGCCTTGACCAGCACCGAGCGCAGGTAGTCGCTGGCGTTAACGCTCAGCGCCGCATACTGTTCGGCGTCGTCTTCGAACTCGCCGAGGATTTCGCTCAGCTGCTTGTGCGACACCTGGCTCATGCTGGCCATGGTGCCGCTCAGCTGCTGTACTTCGCGCGAGGAGAGGTGCTTGAACACCTCCGCCGCACGGTCTTCACCCAGCGTCATCAGCAAAATGGCGCTCTTTTCGGTTCCGGTCAGGCTCATATCTCGTTACTCATCCATTGGCGGATTACCAGAGCGACCACGCGCGGGTCCTTATCAGCCAGATCGCGGATCCGCTGGCTCTGGACTTCTGCGCTGACGCGCTGCTGCGACTTACGGCGCTGCGCCAGCTCCTCATTGCTCGGTTTGCCGCCGTCGAGCGGCTTGGCGGCAGGCGCATTGGCGGCGGCGATGGCGGCTTGCTGCGCCGCCTGGCGGTTTTGCAACTGCGGCCGCACCAGTTTGCGCCACAGCAGCCAGGCCACCAGCAACACCAGCAGGTAACGGCCGGCGTCGAGCAGGCGATCGATAAACGACTGGGTCTGCCAGAACGGCAGTTCGCCGCCGCTGATTTCGGCATCGGTAAACGGCGTGTTGGTGACGTTAAGGGTGTCGCCGCGGCTGCTGGAGTAACCCATCGCCTCGCGCACCAGCGATTCGATCTGCGCCAGCCGCTCTTTGCTCATCGGCTGCGGTTTGCCGTCTTTGTCGACGCCGCGATCGTTGACCACCACCGCCACCGACAGGCGCTGCACGGCGCCGGCCTTCTGCTGGGTATGGCGGATGGTGCGATCGACCTCATAGTTGGTGGTTTCGTCGCGCCGGGTGTTTTGCGGCCCGCGATTGGCGGAATTGCCGCCGGCATTGGCGGCGTTCGGCTGGGCGGCATTATTGCCGGCGGCGTTAGGCTTGGCGGTTTCTATCGGCGCGGTGGCCGGCGCGTTTGGCTGATTGGACAGCGCGCCCGGCACGCCGCCGACCTGCGGCCCGCCAATCTGCTCGCTCAGGCTGGTTTGCTGAGAACGCACGGCGGCCTTGTTCGGCTGTTGATTGGGTTGGTACTCTTCGTCGGTTTGCTCGCGGGTGGCGAAATCGATCTGCGCGGTAACCTGAGCGCGCACGTTGTTGCTGCCGAGCATCGGCGCCAGAATAGCCTCAATGCGGCGCTGGAAGCGGCTTTCCACTTCGCTGGCGTATTTCAGCTGGGCGGCGTTGAGATCGCGCCCGGCGCCGTCGGACTGGGTCAGCAGGCGGCCGGCCTGATCGACCACCGTCACGTTGCCCGGCGGCAGGCCGGCGACGCTGCTTGAGACCATATAGACGATGGCGTTGATCTGGCCGTCATCCAGCGCGCGGCCCGGTTGCAGCGTCAGCGTCACCGAGGCGGAAGGGGATTTCTGCTCGCGCACGAACAGCGAAGGTTTGGGCAGCGCCAGGTGCACGCGGGCGTTCTGCACCGGGCCCAGCGACTCGATGGTGCGCGACAGTTCGCCTTCCAGCGCGCGCTGATAGTTGATCTGTTCGCTGAACTGGCTGATGCCGAATTTTTCCTGATCCAGCAGTTCGAAGCCGACGGCGCCGCCTTTCGGCAACCCCTGCTGGGCCAGGCGCAGGCGGGTTTCATGCACCTTTTCCGCCGGGATCAGCAGCGCCGCGCCATTTTCGGCGAAGCGGTAAGGGATGTTCATCTGCGTCAATTGGGTGACGATGGCGCCACCGTCACGATCGTTCAGATTGCTGTACAACACGCGGTAGTCAGGACTTTTCACCCATAACAGCAGCGCGACCACGATGGCGATCGCGGCGGAGGCGGCGACCAGCAAAGGAATTTTCGGGTTGGCGCGCAGGCGGTTCCACATAGCCTGCAGGCCGTTGTCGCGGCTTTCGCCGGCGGTGATTGAGGCACTCATTTTAGGCTCTGTCCTTCAATGGCGCTCAGGATCCGGTGCGGGCCGCTGCGCAGCTCCCTGCCAGGCTGATGAACGGTATGGTTAGCGTTGTGTGACAAAACAGACTCCCTGATACACATATCTTCTAAATAGCGGCGCTCCCATTTCTGGGCATGCCATTATTTGCCCTCGGCGGCGATTTTGATGGGCCGATAAGCCGGGTTTTTTGCAGGCAATTAACCGCTTTAGCAAAAAATCGCTGTGGTAGGCTGTGCAGCATCGGAGAAATATCGGGTGAAATAGCGCCCATTGGCAGCGTAAGGCAGAGATCAGAATGGCAATTCAGGGGATTGAAGGGGTGCTGCAGCAGCTGCAGGCGGCGGCGATTCAGGCTGGGCGGATGGGGCAAGAACCGACGGCGCCGGGCGTCAGTTTCGCCAGTGAGCTGAAGGCGGCAATCGGCAAAATCAGCGATACCCAACAGGCGGCGCGCAAACAGGCGCAGGAGTTCGAACTGGGCGCACCGGGCATTAGCCTCAACGATGTGATGGTCGATCTGCAAAAATCGTCGGTATCGCTGCAGCTGGGCGTGCAGGTGCGCAACAAGCTGGTGGCGGCGTATCAGGACATCATGAATATGCCGGTGTGAGTGGGCGTCGTGTAAAAAACCAGTTGGTGAAAAAAAGCCAGCAATGAATTGCTGGCTCAAGATGCGATAAATACTGATGTAATGCAGGAGCGCCAATGGACGAGCATTGGTTCTTTAAATGATTATTGTTATAATATAACAATTAAGCCGCTTCTTGTTTTGCCGCCTCGTTATATTTCCACTCACCTCAGCCCGGTAATTCCGAATAAGCAGCCGCAGGCCGATCGTTCGAGCTGCCGTTTAGCGATAGCACCGCCGTCTCGTTGAGGGAAAGCGCCGCAATCAATTGAACAGAGCGATAAACAGAACGCTGTCATGTGCATTAGCCCCTTGCTCGCCGTTTTATTATCAACTTTGTTGATAAGGTTATAGTTTGGGGCAGGGTAATGAGCAAGAGCGAATCCAGATGGCGGATTTTCAGCATTTTCATACTGATTGTTTTAGCCGTATTAATAAGTATTTTAATTAATATTGATTGAAATACTGCCGGGCCGCCTGAGTGGCCCCGGTATTTTATTTAGCTTTATGATGCTGATTAATTAGCATTCTCATCTGAGGCACCGGTTTGATTTTCATGGCGCGTTGCTTGATTTTTGCCTGATGAAACCCTTTCAGCTGAACGACGGCCAACGCCGCCCAAATTAAAAGGGCGTCCTTCCGGCTTAGGTTTCCCCCGCGTCCATCAGCCCAAATCCCTGAGAGTAGATCGCGCCTGGCTCCATAATGCGCTGGTGCCCGCGTATGGCGGTGGGGGCGAAGCCAAAGCGTTTACGAAAACGTTCGGCAAACCGTGAGGCGCTCTCATAGCCGACGTGCTGGGCGATAGCCGAAATAGGCCAATCGGTGGATTGCAGCAGCGCCAGCGCGCTGCCCATGCGTACGTCGATCATCAGATTGCGCAACGCGGTATTTTCCATCGACAGCTTGCGCCGCAGCACCACTTCGCTCATCGACAAACTTTCGGCAACCTTGGCGGCGGTCCAGATGCTGTGCGGGTCGGTCGCCAGGCAGCGCCGCACGCGCTGGGTCAGATCCCGGGCTTCGTTGTGAATGAAACGAATGCCGTACTGCCCCAGCCACAGCAGGATTTCCAGCATTTTGTGGCGCACGATGATCGCCGGGAATCGCTGCTTCAGCGCCAGCGCCAGGCTGGTAGTTTCGAAGCTGTGCATCAACGCGCAGGGCAGGTTGCGCAGCGCCAGCACCGCGTCGAACGGCGGAGCCGGCGGCGCGGCTTCCGGGGGCGGTTGGGCGGCGAGCAGCAGCGGATCGCAGGTCAGCAGCTGGCAGCTGAACACGCCTTCTTCCGAAGGGCCATTGATAATATCCACGGTTTGGCCACCGTCGATAATCAACAGCTCGCCGGCATGAGCCACCACTTCACGCTGTTGCCAACGCACACGCTTATGACCTTGCTGTACCAGATACAGATGAGGTTGCTCAAAATAAACTGAGGGGAATAATAATTCAGTATGCTGAATGATATGCGCCGAAGCGCCAATTCCAGGACAGAGATTAATCGTACGTTCCATCGATATTCATTTCGCAGCCATTATCTGAGAATATCTTTACGCTTTGATCGGCGTTGGAGCAACATTTTTCCATGCGCTGTGAAACACAACGGCGTGTTTTATCTATCAAAAATCAATTTCCTGCTGAACAGAAAACGTCCGTGTCGGTGCGATATTTATCCGTCAAAGTTTGAGCCGTGCCCGGGGCGTACATTTTGCCAATTACCCATAAGCTGAATAATTCAAATGCCATAGGTTAATATCCTGGCTTAACCGGAGAATAATAGTACAAACTGCTATCTATGTCGCCGTGGCCGTTATTGCCGCGATCTCATCTGACTTGCGGTTCCCCTAACAACAGGGCGCGATCGTGAAACTGGCCATAGGCATTGTTGACCACATTTTGCCGCGTCGATTGGCCGATCAGCTCTTTCAGTTCGTCCATGCGCTGTTGCAGCAGGCGTTTCAGTTCGGTTTCGTTGTCCAGGATCTGCTGCAGCTTGTTACGCAACATTTCCTGCAGCGCCATGGAGGGGCCGCTCAGGCCGGTAAAGGCGGCGGTTTTTTCTACCGCCGTGACGTAGGTGAGCTCCTGTTCAACCAGCTCGTCCCAACGGCCGGTCTGCGCCAGCGCGATCATCTGGCTGCTGAGGGTATAAATTTGTTGATAAGCGGCTAACAGCTGCTGTTGACGTTCCATTACACGGCGTCCTGAGAGGGTTGATAATTGGGGCCAATCTGGCGCCAGGCGTCAGCGATGTTCTCCAGCAGCTTCACCACTTCGGCGATCGCCGCTTCGTCGTTATGCAGGTTGGCCTGCATCAGCCGACGCTTCATGTAGTCATACAAGGCCGCCAGATTGTCGGCCATTTCGCCGCCCTGTTGATGGTCGAGGCCGCTTTTCAGACCGTTGTCGATGATATTGATGGCTTTTGACAGGGCTAACCCTTTGCCGGCGATATCGCCCTGGTTCATCAGGATGCGTGCGCGAAGCAGGGCGCTGAGCGCCCCGTCGAACAACATCACGATTAACTGGTGCGGGCTGGCGCTCATCGCGCCGCTTTCCAGACTGACCTGTGCATAGGCCTGAGTGCCGCTACGGTTATACATGCTGTTTCTTACCTGGTTAAAAAGTGGTTATTTAAACTGTTGACTCAAATAGTTACTGGTGCCGTTCATTTTCGACATCATGGTGTCCAGCTGTACGAACTGCAGCTTATAGCGATCGATGGTGTTTTGAATGCTGGCGGTTACCGTCGTTATCTGGCTGTTCAGGCGATCGAGGTTGGTATTGATGCTCTTGGTCGAGTTCTCGATGATGCCGCCGGCCTTGATATAGCTTTGGATCTCGTTGTGGATCTCGGTCGCCATGCCGGTGTCTTTGCCGTTGCCGACGAAGAAATTGCTGACCTGGTCCGGTTTTTCGTCCAGCGCTTTCTTCAGCTTGGCGCTGTCGATCTCCAGCTTGCCGGTCTTGGTGTTGGTGGAAATGCCGAGGTTGCCCAGGCCTTTCAGCTCCGGGTTGTCCTGTGCGGCGCTGAGGGCACTTTTAATCGACGACTGGACGCCGCGCAGGGTGTTGTCGCCCAGCAGCGGACCGTTGCTGGCGTTTTGCGCTTCGCCGCTTTTCACCGGGGTGTACTTGGTCAGAGAGTTGAAGGTGTCCAGCAGCGAGTTATAGCTGTCGACCCACTCTTTGATCTTGTCGGCGGTGCCGGCGTCGTTGCGGCTGATCACCAGGTTCTGCGGTTCGCCATCTTTGGTTTTGGTTTTCAGATCGATGGTCACGCCCTGCAGCGCGTCGTTGATCGAGTTGGTGCTGCGCTTGATGGCCGTGCCGTTCACCACCAGCTCCGCGTCCTGCGGTTTTACCGTTTCTTTCATGGCGGTGGCGCCGCGGGCGGAATTGTAGTTCAGGATATCGCCCAGCTTGTCGTCGTTATTGACCTGGAGGGCAACCTTGTTGTTTTCGCCGGTGGTGGAGGAGCTGACCGCCAGCTGATAATCGTTGTCGCCTACGCGCATGATGCTGGCGGTCACCCCGGCCTTGGCGCCGTTGATGGCGTCGCGCAGCTCAACCAGCGAGGTTTGGTCGTCGCTGAGCGGGATCTTGGTCTCTTTCGGCGGGTTGCCGGCGGTGATCGTCAGCGAGCGATCGGTTGCGCCCTCGGTGCCCAATTTAGCCGTCTGATCGCCGATTGGCGCTTGGGTGGTCAGGGTTTGGGCCTGCGCCAGCTTGGTCACTTCCACCACGTAGTTGCCCGGTACCGCCTTGGCGTTGGTGGTGATTTTGAAGGCGTCGTGTTCGGTGGCGCTGGTGCCTTTGAAGAAGTCCTCTTTCGCCATCTCTTTGCTGAGGTTATCGAATTTTTCCAGCGAACCTTTCAGCGTGCCGTAGGCGGTGATCTGAGCGTTGTAGCTCGACTGTTTGGTGGTGTAAGGGGTCAGACGCTGCTGCTCCGCTTTGGTCAGCTTGTCCAGCAGGCCGTTGAGGTCGAGCCCTGAGCCGAGGCCTAAAGAACTGATCGTTGCCATGGTAATTCTCCTTGATAATGACTTTATTCGCTTTACGCGTTATCGGCCCAGTGACGAAAAAGTTTACCGAAAAAATAAAAAGGCGATGGCGCAATAGAGGAGGGAAAAACCGCGTTATTTACCCTATTGCCGAAGGTGCGAAAAAAAATAAAAATTTTCTAAAGGTTACTGGGGGAGGGCCGATACCTGAGGGGACGGTGGTTGACGCCGTGGGCAAATAGGCCCGAACCTTTTAATCCTGTTGCGAAGAACGCAACTGACTCGTAAGGAATGCATACAATGGCACAAGTAATTAATACCAACAGCCTGTCTCTGATGGCGCAGAACAACCTGAACAAATCTCAGTCTTCTCTGGGCACTGCGATTGAGCGTCTGTCTTCCGGTCTGCGTATCAACAGCGCTAAAGACGACGCTGCGGGTCAGGCGATCTCCAACCGTTTCACCGCGAACATCAAGGGCCTGACTCAGGCTTCCCGTAACGCCAACGACGGTATCTCTCTGGCGCAGACCACCGAAGGCGCACTGAACGAAGTTAACGACAACCTGCAGAACATCCGTCGTCTGACCGTACAGGCGCAGAACGGCTCCAACTCCAACAGCGACCTGAAATCCATCCAGGACGAAATCACCCAGCGTCTGTCTGAAATCAACCGCATCTCCGAGCAGACCGACTTCAACGGCGTGAAAGTGCTGAGCAGCGACCAGAAACTGACCATCCAGGTTGGCGCCAACGACGGCGAAACCATCGATATCGACCTGAAAAAAATCGATGCCAAGCAGCTGGGCCTGGACACCTTCAACGTGACCGACAAAGGTCCTTCAGTTGGCGCTGCAATCGCCGATGGTACCGTGATTAAAGATGACAAAGGCGCCGATGTTGCTTACGACGCTGCCAAATCCGGCCTGGATGCCACCAAAGGCGAAGCGCTGGTGTCTGGTAAAGATAAAGACGGTAAAGCCGTAAACTACGTGCAGACCACCGCTGCAGACGGCACCAAAACCTACAAGGCCGCAACCGTCGCCGCTGACGGTAAAGTGACCGCCGGTGCTGCCGTGACCATCAAAAACCCGCTGGACACCCTGGACAAAGCGCTGTCTCAGGTTGACGGTCTGCGTTCTTCCCTGGGTGCGGTACAGAACCGTTTCGATTCTGTTATCAACAACCTGAACAGCACCGTTAACAACCTGTCCGCTTCTCAGTCACGTATTCAGGATGCTGACTACGCGACCGAAGTGTCCAACATGAGCCGTGCCAACATCCTGCAACAGGCCGGCACCTCTGTTCTGGCACAGGCTAACCAGTCAACCCAGAACGTGCTGTCCCTGCTGCGTTAATCGTCTCTCCCGATTAACTGTCGCAAAAGAACCCCGCTTCGGCGGGGTTTTTTTATGGTCGCGCGCCAGGCGGCGAGCACATGGCGCAAATAGAGGCCGTTTTGTGCGACTGTTCAGCCGATTGGCATTTTACCCCCTGCGGATAATAGCCCTGACTCTCTTATCCGCAGGTGTTAGACATAGTGAGCTTTCTGTATACCGCCGAAGGCGTGATGGACAAAAATTCTCTCTGGCTGCGCTACGTGCCGTTAGTGCGCCACGAGGCGCTGCGCCTGCAGGTCAGGTTGCCCGCCAGCGTGGAGCTTGACGATCTGCTGCAGGCGGGGGGAATCGGGCTGTTGAACGCCGTTGAGCGTTACGACGCCCTGCAGGGAACCGCCTTTACCACCTATGCGGTGCAGCGCATTCGCGGCGCGATGCTCGACGAACTGCGCAGCCGCGACTGGGTGCCGCGCAGCGTGCGGCGTCATGCCCGTGAGGTGGCGCAGGTGATGCGGCAGTTGGAACAGCAATACGGCCGCCCCGCCAGCGAAGCGGAGGTGGCGCAGACGCTTGATATTTCACTGGATGAGTATCGTCAAATTCTGTTGGACACCAATAACAGCCAGCTTTTCTCCTATGACGAATGGCGCGAAGAGCATGGCGAAAGCGCGGAACCCTTGTTGGAAGGGCATGAAGAAGCCAACCCGCTGCACCATCTGCTGGAAGGCAGCCTGCGCCAACGGGTGATCGATGCCATCGAAGGGTTGCCGGAGCGCGAGAAAATGGTGCTGACGCTGTATTACCAGGAAGAGTTGAACCTGAAGGAGATCGGCGCCGTGCTGGACGTGGGCGAGTCCCGCGTCAGCCAGCTGCACAGCCAGGCGATCAAACGGCTGCGCTCCCGCCTGGCGAACGACACCTGACGGCGGCCCAACCGCTTTCCCTTCAACCTGAACACCATTGCGACTATCGGATTGCCCTATGCCAGGAATATTGTTGAAGAAACGGCCCCTGAGCCGTTATTTGAAAGACTACAAGCACAGCCAGACCCATTGCTCTCAGTGCGGCAAGCAGCTGGACCGCATGGCGTTGGTTTTTCGCGGCAAAATTATCAATAAAGAAGCCATTGCACGCATGGATCAGCCGATCGACGATCACGTCTGGCTCAACGTGCAGCAAGAGCTGACCGCGCTGTGCCGCTTTTGCAGCGAGATTTCCTGCAACAGCCACCCCAGCTATTTCGACATTGTGGCCTTCAAGCAGTACCTGTTTGAACAGACCGAAATGAGCCACAGCACCATCCGCGAGTATGTGGTGCGCCTGCGCCGGTTGGACGAAATGCTGGTGGCGCGCAACTATCCGGCCGACGAGTTCGCCAACAGCGCCAGCCATCAGCGCATCATCGAGGATCTGCCTTCCGCTGCGCATAACAACTATCGCATCGCGCTGCGCAAATACGATCAGTATCTCGCCTGGCAGCGCAGCTACTGAGCCGCATCCCCGGCGGGCCGGCCGGGGATACCCGCACCTGAGCATCATCGATAAAGGGTGATTATTCAGTTCACTTCTGCTAAATCTATCCGCCAGATGTTGATACTTGATTCCCTGGGGGAAGTAGTGAACCTGCAACAGCAACTGGCGCAATTCCCGCGCCTGGATTTTGTCGGCTCTGCCACACCGCTCGAAAAACTGTCCCGCCTTTCCGATTATCTGGGCCGTGAAATATACATCAAACGTGACGACGTCACGCCAATCGCGATGGGCGGCAACAAACTGAGAAAACTCGAGTTTTTGGCTGCAGATGCGTTGCGCCAAGGAGCCGACACGCTGGTAACCGCCGGCGCTATTCAGTCTAACCATGTGCGCCAGACGGCGGCGGTGGCGGCCAAGCTGGGCCTGCACTGCGTCGCGTTGCTGGAAAACCCGATCGATACCCGCGAAGAAAACTATCTGACCAACGGCAACCGCCTGTTGCTGGGGTTGTTCAATGCCGAAGTGGTGATGTGCGAAGCGTTGCACGATCCGCAACAGCAGTTGGCCGAACTGGCGACGCGCCTGGAAGCGCAGGGCTTTCGCCCCTACGTGGTGCCGGTGGGCGGCTCCAATGCGTTGGGCGCGTTGGGCTACGTGCAGTGCTCGCTCGAAATCGCCGAACAGAGCCGCCGCAGCAACGTTGCGTTCAGTTCGGTGGTGGTCGCCTCCGGCAGCGCCGGCACCCACGCCGGGCTGGCGGTTGGCCTGCAGCAGCTGATGCCGGAGAGCGAGCTGATTGGCGTGACCGTTTCGCGCAAGGCCATTGACCAGTTGCCGAAGGTTGAACAGATCCAAAAAGCGTTGGCTTGCTCGCTGAACGTCGAACCGCTGGCGCCGATCGCGCTGTGGGACGATTACTTCGCGCCGCAGTACGGCATGCCGAACGAAGAAGGCACGGCGGCGGTGCAGCTGCTGGCGCAGCAGGAAGGGGTGTTGCTGGATCCGGTCTATACCGGCAAAGCGATGGCCGGCCTGATCGACGGCATCGCCCAACGGCGCTTCCGCGACGATGGCCCCATCCTGTTTATTCATACCGGCGGCGCGCCGGCGCTGTTCGCCTATCATCCGCAGGTGTAATCATTGTTATTCCATTTTGGACTATATTTATAAGGTTATATTCCTTTATGCGGAAGGCTGCACTGTTAAAGTGCTGATATCAAAAAAGATAAACAACATACAGGGGTGTTTATGATCTTTTCCAAAGTTCGCCGTCAAATGCTGATGGGCGTGATGGCCGTAGCGTTGACCGCCGGTTTAAGCGCGCAAACCTATGCCGCCGACAACCTGCTGCAGCAGGTAAAACAGCGCGGCACTTTGATTGTCGGTCTGGAAGGCACTTATCCGCCGTTCAGCTTCCAGGGTGAAGACGGCAAGCTGGCCGGTTTCGAAGTGGATTTCGCCAATGCGCTGGCGCAGCACCTGGGCGTGAAGGCCAAGCTGAACCCGACCAAGTGGGACGGCATGCTGGCTTCGCTGGAATCCAAACGCATCGACGTGGTGATCAACCAGGTGACCATCTCCCCTGAGCGCCAGAAGAAATACGATTTCTCCACCCCTTACACCGTCTCCGGCATTCAGGCGCTGGTGAAGAAGGGCAATGAAGGCACCATCACCAAACCGGACGATCTGAAGGGCAAAAAGGTCGGCGTCGGTCTGGGCACCAACTACGAACAGTGGCTGCGCGACAACGTGCAGGGCGTAGACGTTCGCACTTATGACGATGACCCGACCAAATACCAGGATCTGCGCGTCGGCCGCATCAACGCCATTCTGGTCGACCGCCTGGCGGCATTGGATCTGGTGAAGAAAACCGGCGATACGCTGGCGGTTGCCGGCCCGGCGTTCTCTCGTCAGGAATCTGGCGTGGCGCTGCGCAAAAACAACCCTGAGCTGCTGGCCGCCATTGACCAGGCAATCGCCGAAATGCAAAAAGACGGTACGCTGGCGCAGATTTCCGAGAAATGGTTTGGCGCGGACGTAACTAAATAATGCACGAAAGTATTCAACTGGCGCTGGATTCAGCGCCATTTTTATTGAAGGGCGCGATACTCACGCTGCAGCTCAGCCTGGGCGGCATGGCGCTGGGCCTGCTGCTCGGTTTTCTGTTGGCGCTGATGCGCCTTTCGCCGTTATGGCCGCTGTCGTGGCTGTCGCGCATCTACGTCTCGCTGTTCCGCGGCACGCCGCTGATTGCGCAGCTGTTTATGATTTACTACGGCCTGCCGCAGTTCGGCATCGAATTTGACCCCTTCCCGGCGGCGCTGATTGGCCTGTCGCTCAATACCGCCGCCTACACGTCCGAAACGCTGCGCGCGGCGATCTCCTCGATTGAAAAAGGGCAGTGGGAAGCCGCCGCCAGCATCGGCATGACCCGCTGGCAAACGCTGCGCCGGGTGATCCTGCCGCAGGCTGCGCGCACCGCCTTGCCGCCGTTGGGCAACAGCTTTATCGGCCTGGTGAAAGACACCTCGCTGGCGGCCACCATCCAGGTACCGGAACTGTTCCGCCAGGCGCAGCTGATCACCTCGCGCACGCTGGAGGTGTTCACCATGTATCTGGCGGCATCGCTGATTTACTGGGTGATGGCGACCCTGCTTTCCGCGCTGCAAAACCGCCTGGAAAACCACGTTAACCGCCAGGATCAGGAGTAACGCATGAGTGCCATCGAAGTTAAACAGTTGACCAAGCAGTTCAAAGGTCAGACGGTGCTGCATGGGATCGATCTGGAGGTGGCCGCCGGTGAGGTAGTGGCGATTATCGGGCCGAGCGGATCGGGAAAAACCACCTTGCTGCGTTGCATCAACCTGCTGGAGGAGCCGGATTCCGGCACCATTCGCGTCGGCGATATCCTGATCGACGGGGCCAAGCCTTTAAGCAAGCAGAAGAAACTGGTGCGCGCGCTGCGTCAGCAGGTGGGCTTCGTGTTCCAGAACTTCAACCTGTTCCCGCACCGTTCGGTGCTGGAGAACATCATCGAGGGGCCGGTGTTCGTCAAGGGCGAGGCCAGGGCCGGCGCCGAGCAGCGCGCGCGCGCCCTGCTGGCCAAGGTTGGGCTGAACGGCAAGGAGCAGGCTTATCCGCGGCGCCTTTCCGGCGGGCAACAGCAGCGGGTGGCTATTGCCCGCGCGCTGGCGATGCAACCGGAAGTGATCCTGTTCGATGAGCCGACTTCGGCGCTCGATCCCGAGCTGGTGGGCGAAGTGCTCAACACCATCCGTTCGCTGGCGGAAGAAAAACGCACCATGGTGATCGTCACTCACGAGATGAGCTTCGCCCGTGACGTGGCCGACCGCGCCATCTTTATGGATCACGGCCGCATCGTAGAGCAGGGCCCGGCCAAAGCGCTGTTCGCCAACCCGCAACACCAGCGCACCAAGCAGTTCCTCGACAAGTTTTTGAATCAGTAAGTGGTACGGGCCGAAGACGAATATGTTCGGCCCGTAGCCAATCCTCCCCGCTCCCATTCTTTCTCTACAGCCGCGCGGCTGCGGAGATGCAAATAAAAAGGGCGCAGTTCAATTTGAACTGCGCCCTCAGGCGATTGACTACAACGATCAGCCGATGGTCATCAGGCTGGCGTTACCGCCGGCCGCGGCGGTATTGACGCTCAGCGAGCGTTCGATCAGCAGGCGTTCCAACAGGATATTGGTTTCGCCGTGGGCGAAGCCCTGCACCGAGACGATAGCGCCGCTGCGTTGGGCAATCTGTTCGCACAGGGTGCGCAGCTGGTCGGCGTCGCCGTGGTAGATAGCGGCGTCGAACTCCACCTTGTCCTGCTGCCAGTCTTTGCAGAAGGCGATGCGCGCCTGAACCTCGGCCGGCAGGCGGCGATACAGGTTGCGCTGCAGTTCGGCTTCCGGCCACAGCACGCTGCTGCCGACCGCCAGCACCGCCGCCAGTTGGATCAGAGCGTCGGCCTCGTTATCCGCCAGGCAGAGCACGCGTTCACGCGGCAGCAGGGCGTAGGTGTTGCGCTCGCCGGTCGGGCCCGGCAGCGGGCGCACGGTGCCGCCCTGGCCGAGTTCCGCATAGCGCTGCGCCAGCTGAGCCAGATCGCTCTGCTTTTTCGCTACCGCCCACTGCTCCAGCGCCTGATGGGCGTTGAGCAGCAGCGGCCGCGCGGTGGCTTCCAGCGGGCGTTCTTCATCCTGACGGTTCAGGGTGCGTTGCACCGCATCGTCCGGGCGGTTGGCCAGCAGGCGATACAGATACAGCGGGCCGCCGGCTTTCGGGCCGGTGCCCGACAGGCCTTCGCCGCCGAACGGCTGCACGCCGACTACCGCGCCAACCATGTTGCGGTTGACATACAGGTTGCCGACCCTGGCGCGATCGGTCACCCGGGCGATGGTTTCATCGATACGGGTGTGAATGCCCAGCGTCAGGCCGTAACCGGCGGCGTTGATCTGATCGACCAAGCCTTCCAGGTTGGCGCGCTGGAAGCGAACCACGTGCAGCACCGGCCCGAAGATCTCTTTTTGCAATTCGTCGAAGCTGTCCAGTTCGATCAGCGTTGGCTTGATAAAGGTGCCGCGCGCCCACTCTTTCTCGTCCTGCCCGTTGCCCTTGGCCGCCTGATACACCTTGCGGCCTTTGGCGCGCATCGCCTGGATATGGCGCTCGATGCCGGTTTTGGCTTCGGCGTCGATCACCGGCCCGATGTCGGTAGACAGGCGTTCCGGGTTGCCCATGCGGCATTCGGCCATGGCGCCGCGCAGCATCTGCAGCGTGTGCTCGGCCACGTCTTCCTGAATGCACAGGATGCGCAGTGCGGAGCAGCGTTGGCCGGCGCTGTCGAAGGCGGAGGCCACCACGTCGGTCACCACCTGTTCGGTCAATGCGGAAGAGTCGACGATCATCGCGTTCAGGCCGCCGGTTTCGGCGATCAGCGGCGTTGGGCGGCCCTGCGGATCCAGGCGACCGGCGATGCTGCGTTGCAGGATGCCGGCGACGTCGGTGGAGCCGGTAAACATCACGCCGCGCACGCGGGCGTCGTTGACCAGCACCGAGCCGACGGTTTCACCCTGGCCCGGCAGCAGCTGCAGCACGCCCTGAGGAATGCCGGCTTCCAGCAGAATGCGCACCGCCTGCGCGGCCACCAACGGGGTTTGCTCCGCCGGCTTGGCCAGCACGCTGTTGCCTGCCGCCAGCGCGGCGGCGATTTGGCCGGTAAAGATCGCCAGCGGGAAGTTCCACGGGCTGATGCAGACTACCGGGCCCAGCGGGCGGTGGCTGTCGTTGGCGAAGTCGTCGCGCACCTGGCCGGCGTAGTAGTGCAGGAAGTCCACCGCTTCGCGCACCTCGGCGATGGCGTTGTTGAAGGTTTTGCCCGCTTCGCGCACCAGAATGCCCAGCAGGCTCTGCAGCTGGCTCTCCATCAGTTCGGCGGCGCGTTCGAGGATCGCGGCGCGCTCCGAAGGCGGGGTGGCGAACCAGATTGGGCCGGCGGCGGCGGCGGCGTCGAGCGCACGGCTCACTTCGCCCTCGGTGGCTTCACGCACGTAACCGACCACATCGCCCGGTTCGGCGGGGTTGATCACCGGCTGTTCCACGCCCTGATCCAGCTCGGCGTCGATGATGGGTTCTGCGCGCCACGGGTGGCTGGCGCTGGTCAGCAGGGCGCTGGACAACGATGCCAGGCGCTGTTCGTTCGACAGGTCCAGGCCGCTGGAGTTGGCGCGTTTTTCGCCGTACAGCTCGCGCGGCAGCGGGATGCGCGGATGCGGCAGGCCAATCTGGCCTTCGCTGGCCGCCATCGCTTCCACGGCGCTGACCGGATCGGCCACCAGTTCGTCGAGCGGCAGGGTGGCGTCGGCGATGCGGTTGACGAACGAGGTGTTGGCGCCATTTTCCAGCAGGCGGCGCACCAGGTAGGCCAGCAGCGTTTCATGGGTGCCGACCGGCGCATAGATGCGGCACGGACGGTTCAGTTTACCGTCGGCCACTTTGCCCACCACCTGTTCGTACAGCGGTTCGCCCATGCCGTGCAGGCACTGGAATTCATATTGGCCTGGGTAGTAGTTGTTGCCCGCCAGATGATAGATGGCGCTCAGGGTATGGGCGTTATGGGTGGCGAACTGCGGGTAGATCAGATTCGGCACCGCCAGCAGCTTGCGGGCGCAGGCCAGATAGGAGACGTCGGTATACACCTTGCGGGTATAAACCGGGTAGCCTTCCAGGCCGTCCATTTGGGCGCGTTTGATTTCGCTGTCCCAGTAAGCGCCTTTCACCAGACGGATCATCAGGCGGCGGCGGCTGCGCTGCGCCATGTCGATCACCGCGTCGATGGCGAACGGGCAACGTTTTTGGTAGGCCTGGATCACGAAGCCGATGCCGTTCCAGCCGGCCAACTGCGGTTCAAAGCACAGCTTCTCCAGCAGATCGAGCGAGATCTCCAGACGGTCGGCTTCTTCGGCGTCGATATTGATGCCGATGTCATACTGGCGCGCCTGCAGGGTCAGCGACAGCAGGCGCGGGTACAGTTCTTCCATCACGCGTTCGTACTGCGCGCGGCTGTAGCGCGGGTGCAGCGCCGACAGCTTGATGGAAATGCCCGGGCCTTCATAGATGCCGCGGCCGTTGGAGGCTTTGCCGATGGCGTGGATCGCCTGCTGGTAAGAGACCAGGTAGGCCTGTGCGTCGGCTTCGGTCAGTGCGGCTTCACCCAGCATGTCGTAAGAGTAGCGGAAGCCTTTGTCTTCCAGCTTGCGCGCGTTGGCCAGCGCTTCGGCGATGGTTTCGCCGGTGACGAACTGTTCGCCCATCAGGCGCATCGCCATATCCACGCCTTTGCGGATCAGCGGTTCGCCGCTCTTGCCGATGATGCGGTTCAGCGAGCGCGACAGGTTGGCTTCGTTGTGGGTCGACACCAGTTTACCGGTAAACAGCAGGCCCCAGGTGGCGGCGTTGACGAACAGCGACGGGCTGCGGCCCAGATGGGAGTGCCAGTTGCCGTTGCTGATTTTGTCGCGGATCAACGCGTCGCGGGTCGGTTTGTCCGGAATGCGCAGCAGCGCTTCCGCCAGACACATCAATGCCACGCCTTCCTGTGAGGAGAGCGAGAACTCCTGCAGCAGGCCTTGCACCATGCCGGCGCGGCCGTTGGCGCTTTTTTGGTTCCGCAGCTTCTCGGCGATGCCGTAGGCCATTTTATGCGTGGCTTGTGCAAGATCGGCGGGTAATCGCGCCTGTTCGAGCAACATCGGCACCGCTTCGGTCTCCGGGCGGCGGTAGGCGGCGGTGATGGCGGCGCGGGTCACCGACTGCGGCAGAATTTGTTCTGCAAAATCGAGGAAAGGCTGGTGTGACTCTTCCTGCGCTTGCGGCATAATGTCGTCCGCTTCGGCCTGGCCGGCGGCGGCCAGCGCTGGGATTTCAGGAATATCGGAACCGCTCTCGAGACGCTCGAGGTAATTAAAGATGGCCTGCTTGATGAGCCAGTGCGGCGTGCGATCGATGCGCTGCGCCGCGCTTTTGATTCGGTCGCGTGTTGCCTCGTCGAGTTTCACGCCCATTGTGGTAGTGCCCATGCCAATCCAACTCCTGTGTTAAGAACCTATCCCATCAGGCTAGCTGAACGGCAGGCTGGATAAGCCTGTTGGGATAGGTTCGTGAGATATGTGGTGTGAAGAATGCCGACAATATCCAGCATGTTGCAACTTTGTGCAACCTTGTTAAATCAGGTCGATGGGCGAACTGTGATTCCCATCGATTTTTTAATCCTGACGGCAGGTGCGGATGCTGCTGCAACAACCAAAATGAGGAGGAACCAGTAAGACGGTGGCGGTTTTCCTTGTGTTAAATAAGGATAATCGTGGGGTGTAACTCATTTTATCTGTCATGAGTGCAACCCTGAAGCGGGCTAAATGTGACGCAGGGTAAACTTTGTGTAACTTTGTTGTTAAATATCTTGTTGGGCAATGAAAGGCTCATCTAGGATAGCCGGCGGTGAACAATTCCGGGCAGAAACTATTTTACCTGCACTATCTCTGCGGTCTCGCTACGTTCCGGCGGACCGGCAAGTGAAATGCATCGCATGCCCGGCCTCTGATTTTCGGCTAACGGCGGTAATAAGAGGTTGGGTGGAGCGCGAATAATAATGAAAGTGGAGAATTAAATGACAATGAGCACACCTATGCTGGTGACCTTCCTGGTGTACATTTTCGGGATGGTGCTGATCGGCCTGCTTGCCTATCGGGCAACCAATAACTTCGACGACTACATTCTTGGCGGCCGCAGCCTGGGCAGCGTGGTTACCGCGCTTTCCGCCGGCGCTTCCGACATGAGCGGCTGGCTGCTGATGGGCCTGCCGGGCGCCATCTTCCTGTCCGGCATTTCCGAAAGCTGGATCGCCATCGGCCTGACCATCGGCGCCTACCTGAACTGGAAGCTGGTGGCGGGGCGGTTGCGCGTGCATACCGAAGCGAACAACAACGCCCTGACGCTGCCGGACTACTTCACCAGCCGTTTTGAAGACAACAGCAAGCTGCTGCGGGTGATCTCGGCCATCGTCATTCTGGTATTCTTCACTATTTACTGCGCCTCCGGCATCGTCGCCGGCGCCCGCCTGTTCGAAAGCACCTTCGGCATGAGCTATGAAACCGCGCTGTGGGCCGGTGCGGCGGCGACCATTCTGTACACCTTCATCGGCGGGTTCCTGGCGGTCAGCTGGACCGACACCGTGCAGGCCAGCCTGATGATCTTCGCGCTGATCCTGACGCCGGTGATCGTGATTTTCGCCGTTGGCGGCATCGATACCTCGATGCTGGTGATCGAGGCGAAAAACCCGGCCAACCTCGATATGCTGAAAGGGCTGAACTTCGTCGCCATCCTGTCGCTGTTGGGCTGGGGCCTGGGCTACTTCGGTCAGCCGCACATCCTGGCGCGTTTCATGGCGGCGGATTCCCACCGCACCATCCGCAGCGCACGCCGCATCAGCATGACCTGGATGATCCTGTGCCTGGCGGGCACCATCGCCGTCGGCTTCTTCGGCATCGCCTACTTCGCCAATAACCCGGATCAGGCGGGCAACGTATCGCAAAACGGCGAGCGGGTGTTTATCGAGCTGGCGATGCTGCTGTTCAACCCATGGGTGGCGGGCATCCTGCTGTCGGCGATCCTGGCGGCGGTGATGAGTACCCTGAGCTGCCAGCTGCTGGTCTGTTCCAGCGCAATTACCGAAGACCTGTACAAGGCGTTCCTGCGCAAAGGCGCCAGCCAGCGTGAGCTGGTGTGGGTCGGCCGCATCATGGTGCTGGTGGTGGCGCTGATCGCCATCGCGCTGGCGGCCAATCCGGAAAACCGCGTGCTGGGGCTGGTGAGCTACGCCTGGGCCGGTTTCGGCGCCGCCTTCGGCCCGGTGGTGTTGATCTCGGTGATGTGGCAGCGCATGACCCGCAACGGCGCGCTGGCCGGCATGCTGGTCGGCGCGGCGACGGTGATCGTCTGGAAGCAGTACGCCTGGCTGGATCTGTATGAAATCATCCCTGGCTTCCTGTTCGGCTGCATCGCCATCGTGGTGGTTAGCCTGATGGGCCGCCAGCCTTCTGCCACCATGACCGAGCGTTTCGATCGGGCGGAAGCCGAGTTCAAAACCGTTTAATCTCTTCCTCCCACGGGTTATCAAGGGCGCTTAAGGCGCCCTTTGTTATTGTTAGCGCCGCTATTTTCGCTAAAAACCCTGAAACAACTGGCGACATTTGATTAGAAAAAATCACTCTTGGCGCTCTTGTATTTCTGCGCGGCAGAATGATAATCACTATCGTTGTGTTTTACTTTTCTTTACATTAGCGCTGCGGCCATTTCCGGGCCCGCAGGCTCGCGGCGGATGCCTTTTCAGGGGTTATTATCTATGTTCGTTCCCTTCCTTATCATGTTTCGTGAGGGCCTGGAGGCCGCACTGATTGTCAGCCTGATCGCCAGCTACCTGAAACGCACCCAGCGCGGCCAGTGGCTGGGCGTTGTTTGGATCGGGGTGATCGCTGCCGCCGCTCTGTGCCTGGCGTTGGGCATCTTCATCAACGAAACCACCGGTGAATTCCCGCAGAAGCAGCAGGAGCTGTTCGAAGGTATCGTCGCGGTCATCGCGGTATTTATCCTCACCTATATGGTGTTCTGGATGCGCAAGGTTTCCAGATCGGTCAAGGTGCATCTGGAGGGCGCCATCGATCACGCGCTCAATTCCGGGCAGGGCCAGGGTTGGGCGCTGGTGGCGATGGTGTTTTTCGCCGTGGCGCGCGAAGGGTTGGAGTCGGTGTTCTTCCTGTTGGCGGCCTTTCAGCAGGACGTGGGGATTGAAGCGCCGATCGGCGCCGTTCTCGGACTGGTGGCCGCTATCGTGCTCGGCATGATGATTTACTGGGGCGGCGTGAAGCTGCACCTGGCCAAATTCTTCAAATGGACCAGCCTGTTTATTCTGTTTGTCGCCGCCGGCCTGGCCGCCGGTGCGATCCGCGCCTTCCACGAGGCGGGGCTGTGGAACCACTTCCAGGATATCGCCTTTGATTTCAGCAACACCCTGTCTACCCACTCGCTGTTCGGCACCTTGCTGGAGGGCATCTTCGGCTACCAGGAAGCGCCGACGGTAAGCGAAGTGGCGGTTTATTTCCTGTATCTGATCCCGGCGCTGATTTTCTTTTTCCTGCCGCAGCGCACGGCGCCGGTAACGGCTCCGGCGCAACGTAAAATCAATCATTAATTTTAATAGGGAATCTCGTATGTCTACTCCGTTATTCCGCCGCAAGGCGTTACACGCAGCGTTACTGGCTATCCCGGCGTTCGCGCTGAGCATCGACGCCCTGGCGGCGGACGTGCCGCAGGTCAAGATTACCGTGAACGACAAACAGTGCGAGCCGATGCAGCTGACGGTGCCGGCCGGCAAAACCCAGTTTGTGGTGCACAACACCAGCCAGAAAAACGTCGAGTGGGAAATCCTGAAAGGGGTGATGGTGGTGGAAGAGCGTGAGAATATCGCGCCGGGCTTTACCCAGAAAATGACCGCCAATCTGGAAGCGGGTGACTACGACATGACCTGCGGGCTGCTGAGCAACCCGAAAGGCAAGCTGACGGTGACCGCCGCGGCCGGCGCTGCCGACGGCAAGCCTAACGCGCTGGATCTGGTCGGCCCAATCGCCGAATACAAAGTCTACGTCACCAAAGAAGTGGAAGGGCTGGTGAAGCAGACCAAACTGTTCACCGATGCGGTGAAGGCCGGCAATGTGGCCGAAGCGCGCAAGCTGTATGCCCCGACGCGCCAGCACTATGAACGCATCGAACCTATCGCCGAGCTGTTCTCCGATCTCGACGGCAGCATTGACGCCCGTGAAGACGATTACGAGAAGAAGGCGCAAGATCCTAACTTCACCGGCTTCCACCGCCTGGAGAAAGCGCTGTTCGCCGACAACACCGCCAAAGACATGGGCAAATACGCCGATCGCCTGTACAACGACACCGTCGAACTGCAAAAACGCGTGGCCGATCTGACCTTCCCGCCCAGCAAGGTGGTCGGCGGCGCGGCCGGTCTGATCGAAGAAGTGGCGGCCAGCAAGATCAGCGGTGAAGAAGATCGCTACAGCCGCACCGATCTGTGGGACTTCCAGGCCAACGTCGACGGCGCGCAGAAAATCGTCAACCTGCTGCGCCCGCTGTTGATGAAGGCCAACAAGCCGCTGCTGGACAAGATCGACGCCAACTTCAAAACCGTGGATACCATCCTGGCGAAATACAAAACCAAAGACGGCTACGCGTCTTACGAGAAACTGACCGACGCCGATCGCACCGCGCTGAAAGGGCCGGTCACCACCCTGGCGGAAGATTTGTCACAACTGCGCGGCGTATTGGGTCTGGACTGAGGCAACGAGCTATGAGCGACAAGATCGGCCCGGATAACGGGCCGCATCCGCAGCAACAGGGCGCGGCTTCGCCGTCGCGCCGGCGTTTGCTGCAAGGATTGGGGCTGGGGGCGCTGGCGCTGGGCGGCACACGTCTGGCGCGGGCGGCGGATAAACCGGCGGAGGCGCTGGCGAACGCGCAGGACGAACGCTGGCAAAAGCAGCCGTTTTACGGCCGCCACCAGGCCGGCGTGCTGACCCCGCAGCAGGCGGCGATGATGCTGGTCGCCTTCGACGTGCTGGCCACCGACAAGCAGGAGCTGGAGCGCCTGTTCCGGTTGCTGACCGACCGCATCGCGTTCCTTACCCGCGGCGGCAAAGCGCCGGAGGTCGATCCCAAGCTGCCGCCGCTCGATTCGGGCATCATGGGGCCGGAGATTTACCCGGACAACCTGACCGTCACCGTTTCGGTCGGCAGTTCGCTGTTTGACGAGCGCTTCGGCCTGCAGGCGCAAAAACCGCTGCGGCTGCAAAGAATGACCCGTTTTCCCAACGATTCGCTGGACGCCAGCCTGTGCCATGGCGATCTGGTGCTGCAGATCTGCGCCAACACCAACGAGACGGTGATCCACGCGCTGCGCGACATCATCAAGCACTCGCCGGATCTGCTCAGCGTGCGCTGGAAGCGGGAAGGGTTCATTTCCGCCCACTCCGCGCGCAGCAAGGGCAAAGAAACGCCGATCAATCTGCTGGGTTTCAAAGACGGCACCGGCAACCCGAAAACCGACGACAAACCGCTGATGGACCGCGTGGTCTGGGTTGGCGACAGCGCCGGTGAGCCGGCCTGGGCGGTGGGGGGCAGCTATCAGGCGGCGCGCATCATTCGCTTCCACGTCGAGTTTTGGGATCGCACGCCGCTGCAGGAGCAGCAGACCATTTTCGGCCGCGAGAAACACAGCGGCGCGCCGCTGGGTATGCAGCACGAGCACGACGAGCCGGACTACGACAAGGATCCCGAAGGCAAGGTGATCCCGATGGACGCGCACATTCGCCTCGCCAACCCGCGCACGGCGGAAAGCCAAAGCAATCTGCTGTTGCGCCGCGGCTACAGCTATTCCATCGGCGTGTCGAACTCCGGCCAGCTGGAAATGGGGCTGCTGTTCGTCTGTTACCAGGCCGATTTGGAAAAGGGTTTTCTGACGGTGCAAAAGCGGCTGAACGGCGAGGCGCTTGAGGAATACATCAAACCGATAGGCGGCGGCTATTTCTTCGTGCTGCCGGGCGTCAAAGACAGCCAGGATTATCTGGCCAGCGGCCTGCTTAAGGCGTAATCGGCGCGGCAAGGCGGGATTTCCCGCCTTATTCCTTTTGGCCCGAACGGGCGTGACAAAAAAACTTACCCTTTTGCTCGTAATATTTTCAATTGACTGTTAAAAGTATTAACATTCCGTTGATTTTGTTCCAAACGGTTCATGTTTCAGCACTTTTAATGGCATTCTCCCGATGAAAAGCACCTCTAAAACGACGTTGGCGGCCACCGCCATAGTTATTCCCGCGTTCTTGCCCGGCGCGTACGCTTTCGCGCAGGGCGACGATGGCGAGCAGAGCCTGGTGGTCAGCGCCAAGCGCAGCGGCCTGTCCGAACTGACCACCCCGGCGGCGGTCAGCGTGGTCGACGGCGATCAAATTCGCGCGGCCAAACCGCAAATCAACCTGTCGGAAAGCCTGGGCAGCGTGCCCGGCCTGCAGGTGCAAAACCGCCAAAACTATGCGCAGGATCTGCAGCTTTCGGTGCGCGGCTTCGGCGCGCGCTCGATGTACGGCGTGCGCGGCGTGCGCATTTACGTCGACGGCATTCCCGCCACCATGCCGGACGGGCAGGGGCAAACGTCGAATATCGATCTGAACTCGGTAGATAAAGTCGAAGTGCTGCGCGGGCCGTTTTCCGCGCTGTACGGCAACGCGTCGGGCGGCATGGTGAACGTGATCACCGAAACCGGCCGGCAGCCCAATCGCATCGAAGCGGGCAGCTATTTTGGCAGCTACGGCAGCTGGCGCTACGGCGTTAAGGCCACCGGCGCGACCGGCGACGGCAGCCAGGCGGGGGACGTCAACTACAGCGTTTCGGCCACCCGTTTCACCACCCAGGGCTTTCGCGACCACAGCGGCGCGCAAAAAAATCTCGGCAACGCCAAGCTGGGCGTGCGCATCGATGACGTCAGCACGCTGACGCTGCTGTTCAACAGCGTGGATATTCACGCCAACGATCCCGGTGGGCTGACCGCCGCCGAGTGGCATGACAATCCGCGCCAGGCACCGCGCGCCGATCAATATAACACCCGCAAAAGCACGTCGCAGACCCAGGCCGGGCTGCACTATCAGCGGCAAATGGGGGCCAATGACGACCTGAGCGTGATGATGTATGCCGGTGAGCGTGAAACCACCCAGTATCAGTCCATCCCGGTGGCGCCTCAGCTCAATCCGAAACACCCCGGCGGGGTTATCGATCTGACGCGGCATTATCAGGGGATCGATACCCGCTGGACGCATCGCGGCGATTTGGCGGCGGTGCCCTATACCCTGACCGGCGGGCTGGATTATGAAACCATGACCGAGCAACGCAAGGGTTATGAAAACTTTACCCGGTCCGGCGGCGTGACCGAACTGGGCACCCAGGGGGCGCTGCGTCGCAACGAACGCAACCTGATGTGGAGCCTGGATCCTTACCTGCAGAGCTCATGGCAGCTGACGCCGCGCCTGACGCTGGATGCCGGGGTGCGCTTCAGCAGCGTCAACTTTGATTCCAACGACCATTACGTCACCGCCGGTAACGGCGACGACAGCGGCAATGCCCGCTATCATCGCTGGCTGCCGGCTGGCTCACTCAACTACGCGATCGATAAAGGCTGGAATGTTTATCTCTCCGCCGGCCGTGGCTTTGAAACGCCGACCATCAACGAGCTGTCTTACCGCCCGGGCAACCAGAGCGGGCTTAACTTCGGCCTGCAGCCCGCCACCAGCGACACGGTGGAGCTGGGCAGCAAAACCCGCATCGGCAACGGCCTGCTGACCGCGGCGGTATTCCAGACCGACACGCAGAATGAAATCGTCGTGGACGAAAGCAGCAACGGGCGCACCAGCTACAAAAACGCCGGCCAAACCCGCCGGCGCGGCCTGGAGCTGGCGCTGGATCAACAGTTCGCCTACGACTGGAAGCTGCAGCTGGCCTGGACCCTGCTTGACGCCCGCTACCGCGACGACGTCTGCGGCGACAGCCAGTGCAGCGCGGCCAATGCCGTGCCGTCCGGCAACCGCATGCCGGGCATCGCCCGCAATATGGGCTACGCCTCGCTGGCCTGGGCGCCGCCGGAAGGGTGGTACGCCGGCGCCGAGGTGCGCTACATGAGCGATATCGAGGTGAACGACAGCAATACCGGGCAGGCGCCGGCCTATACCACCGTTGGCCTCAACACCGGCTATCGCTATCCGGTAGGCAACTGGATGCTCAACCTGTTTGGCCGCGTCGATAACCTGTTCGACCGCAGCTATGTGGGGTCGGTTATCGTTAATGAAGGCAACGGCCGTTATTACGAACCTGCGCCGGGCCGCAATTGGGGCGGCGGGGTCAGCCTGTCTTATAGCTTCGAGTAAAGATCAGGGAACCCGCAACCGCAGGTTCCCCCATTTTTTCTGACGTTGAATGCAAAAGTTTGGGCTGAAACGCAGATTTTAAACTGTCTAAAATTTAATCGGAAACCGGAATGTCATTCGGCGTTTTTAATCATAACTATTTGATCTGACAGTGGGAGAAAATTTTGCTGGAATGGCGTAACCGGCGTGATATAGTGTTCCTGCGTTGGTTGAAAACAAAAAATATTAAATTTTTTTACATTTTAGCAACGCTGCAGGTTTGAATGTCATTATACTGTAATCATCTGGCGGTAGTTTTCACAAGGTGCACAGCGGAAGCTGTAAATAACACTGCGGGGATCGCTAATGGTAAAGTCCTTGGTTGGGCTGGAAAGAAAAAATAACATACCTTCCCTGATTTCTCGTTGTAACGAGGGTTCTCTCTCCGACTCTCTTTTACCGGCAACTCCGCACTCTTATCGTCACCAACGCCTGTCACGTTTTACTCCACTTTTAATTACACAACCTGCGTTATCCCGTGAAAAAACGGCGCATCAAATTGCCGCCGCTTATTCACCCCGTCCATTGGCTTTTATTGGCTCCGAAGGAGGCCAAAACCTAATACGTGTGTGAAACATAATCGCACGGCCCGGCCGCTGCGGTAGGTGAAACAAACTGTAAGGTGCCACTATGGGAAGACAGAAAGCAGTGATCAAAGCACGTCGTGAAGCGAAACGCGTTATTCGTCGTGACGCTCGTAGTCATCGCCAGCTTGAAGAAGAGTCCGTGACCTCGCTGGTACAAATGGGGGGTGTTGAGTCTATCGGCATGGCGCGAGACAAGCGCGATAGCTCACCCATCGAGGCTAGAACCGAAGCTCAGGGTCATTACTTATCAGCCATAGATAATAAACAGTTAATATTTGCCACCGGCGAAGCCGGCTGCGGTAAAACATTCATCAGCGCCGCCAAAGCGGCGGAAGCACTTATACATAAAGAGGTGGACCGGATTATTGTTACCCGTCCGGTTCTGCAGGCGGATGAAGATCTCGGCTTCTTGCCGGGGGATATATCTGAGAAATTCGCCCCTTATTTCCGCCCGGTGTATGACATTCTGGTGCGCCGTTTAGGATCGTCCTTTATGCAATACTGCCTGCGGCCGGAAATCGGCAAGGTAGAGATCGCGCCTTTCGCCTATATGCGCGGGCGCACCTTCGAGAATGCGGTCGTTATCCTGGACGAAGCCCAGAACGTGACCGCCAGCCAGATGAAAATGTTCCTGACCCGTTTGGGTGAGAACGTCACGGTAATCGTCAATGGTGACGTAACCCAATGCGATTTGCCGCGCGGTGTGAAATCAGGCCTCAGCGATGCGTTGGAACGCTTCGAAGAGGACGAAATGATCGGCGTTATCCGCTTCGATAAACAGGACTGCGTGCGCTCCGCCCTGTGCCAGCGCACCCTCAACGCTTACAGTTAACCTACCCGCTAATGAAAAGGCCGCTGCGGCGGCCTTTTTTATCCCGCCGCCAAACGCCCATCCGTTTAGCCCCAGTGTAAATTATTGTGGTTTTTTGTATAGATTTTCGTTGGGTTAACGTTAATGATTAGTAGGTTCCAGATTGGCGTGAAGAATAATGCTACCGCCAAAGGACATTCTGGGGTGTGCGCCATACGGGCGCATGGAATGTTGGGTTCCTTGATGCGATTCAATCATGAAATATATTATTCTGATTTTATTTATCTTGTGCGTTGTCTATGTCCATTACCGCGGCCGGGTGCGTTACAACGTCTGGCGGCAACTTTCCGATCATTCCACGTTTACCGCGCCGCTGAACGTTTTTATGTACCTGTTTTCGCGCGCACCTACCACGCCGTATTTGCAGCCGGAGCAGTTTCCTGAATTGACGGTACTGCGGGAAAACTGGCAAACCATTCGCGATGAAGGGCAAAAGCTGATGGAGATCCAGCAGATCAAGGCGTCGGACCAATTCAACGACGCCGGGTTCAATTCGTTCTTCAAGACCGGCTGGAAGCGTTTCTATTTGAAATGGTACGAAGACGGCCATCCATCGGCCATGACCCTGTGCCCGCAAACCACCGCGTTGCTGCGCAGCCTGCCTTCGGTCAAGGCGGCGATGTTTGCTGAATTGCCGGACGGCAGCCGACTGCCGCGCCACCGCGATCCTTATGCCGGCTCGCTGCGCTACCATTTGGGCCTGATTACGCCGAACGACGATCGCTGCTTTATTGAGGTGGACGGCGAACGTTACAGCTGGCGCGACGGTGAAGGGGTCATGTTTGATGAAACCTATCTGCATTACGCGGAGAACCAGAGCGGCCAAAACCGCTTGATCTTGTTCTGTGACATCGAGCGACCGATGCGTTACCGCTGGGCGCAGGCGGTCAACCACTGGCTGGGGCGCAATCTGATGAGCGCCGCCACTGCGCCGAACGAAGAGGGCGACCGCGTCGGCGGTGTCAATAAGCTGTTCAAGTATATTTATGCGATACGCAAGGTAGGCAAGCGGCTGAAAGCGTGGAATCGCACCGGCTATTACATCATTAAATGGATTTTGTTTGGCGGGATAGCGGCGGCGATTTTCTTCGCGGTCTGATGCTGAAAGGGGCGCCATACAAGGCGCCCCTTTTTGATCAGCTGAAAATCGTCATCATATAGGCGGCGAACAGCGCCAGATGGGCGGTGCCGTTCAGCACGTTGGTGCGCCCGGTGGAGAACGACAGCTGGCACAGCAGCAGCACCGTCAACATCACCACGATATGCGGCGTCTGCAGGCCGAAAATCAGCGTTTGGCCGGTCAGGGTGGCTATGATGGTGACCGCCGGTACCGTCAGGGAGATAGTCGCCAGTACCGAACCGAAGAACAGGTTCATGGCGCGTTGCACCTGATTGTTCAATACCGCGCGCAGCGCGCCCAAACCTTCCGGCGACAGGATCAGCAAGGCGACCAGGAAACCGGTGAACTGCGCGGGGGCGTTAACCTTGGTCAGCAGGCCTTCCAGCGGGTTGGCGTTGAACTTGGTCACCGCGATAACGGCGATCAGATGCACGACCAGCCAGGCGGCATGCCAGGCGCTGCTGTGCGAAGAAGGTTTGCCATGGTGCGGGTCGCCGTCGTCGTCTTCATGTTCGTACACGAACAGGCTCTGGTGGGTTTTGGTCTGGATCACCAGGAACACGCCGTACATCGCGGCGGAGATCAACGCGACCAGCAGCGCCTGCCCGGTGCTGAAGTTGCCGCCCGGCAAGGCGCTCGGGAACACCAGCACTATCACCGCCAGCGGGAAGATCGCCATCAGGTATTGCTTGATGCCGCCCAGATTGACGTACTGGGTGGCGAACTTGCGGCCGCCGAGCAGCAGGGCAACGCCCACCAGGCCGGCGCTGACGATCATGATGATGGAATACAGCGTATCGCGCATCAAGGCCGGAGCGGCGTCGCCGGTGGCCATCAGCGCCGAGATCAGGCTGACCTCGAGGATAACCACCGACAGGCTGAGGATCAGCGAGCCGTAGGGTTCGCCCAGGCGGTGCGCCAGCACGTCGGCATGACGCACTACGCTGAAGGCGCTGCTGAGAATACCCACCAGCGCGATGATATTAATGCCTACGATCAGCGGAAAGTTACTGGTGTTGCCCCATAGATTCAGCACGACCAGTGCGGCAATGGGAAAAATCAGGGAGTATTCAGTGTGGCGGGATTTGGATCGGCCAGGATCATGTTGCGACTTCATGGTTGTGGTTACTCCTTCTCAAACAGCGTGGTCCCGTCATCGCCGGCTGCCGGGCAACGGCAACTCTGCGTATCCAGTAGTATTTTATAATAGGATACACCCGCAGCCTTGATGTGATGTTGTTTTTTACTGAGAAAGCAATTGCCTGCTTTATGTGATCAGGGTAACAAAAAAACCGCAGGGGATGCGGTTTTATTTACTTACTTTTACGCAATAAAAGGATTTTTTGGCATTAATGCTGCAAAAACCTGTGTTTACTTGCTTATTATATGGTTAATCAGGGAAAAATTATCTTTATCCGTCAATATTGTCCATGATTTCATGACGCGTATTGTGATAACCCTCTTCATTTAGCCCTTCACGCCAGTAAGGCACCGCATAAAGATGATTACGGTCGCATTGGCGTTCGCGGCGCAGGTAGCGGCGCAGTTCCACCACCAGGCGATCTTCACCCGCCAGCCAGAAATGCGTTTCCGCCTGCGGCAGGGCCTGCGCGCGGAACCGGGCGATCAGTTCGTCGGTTTTCTCCGTGCCGCCGATGATCCAGCTCAGCGCGAAGCCAGCGGGTTTTTTCAGATCGATAACGTCAGCGGAGCTGTCAACGCGAACAAAGGCGTGGCCTTCGCTGTTTGCCGGCAGGCCTTCCAGCAGGGCGGCCACCGCCGGCAGCGAAGAGGGGTCACCGGCCAGGCAGTAGAACTTCGCCTCAGGCAGCATCGGTTTGGGGCCGCCGGGATTGCTGATGCCGATTTTGTCGCCGGCCTGGGCGTTGCGGGCAAAATTGACCGCCGGGCCGCTGTGGTCGTGCAGGGCGAATTCGATGTCGACTTCTTCCTGTTCCGGACGCACGGCGCGGATAGAGTAGGTGCGCACGATCGGGCGCACCGCATCGGCGGCCCAGCGCGGGCCGTTCTCGGTCAGAGTCGGCAGGTCTGGCCGCTCCTGGCCTGCCTGCGGTAAAAACACTTTGATATGCGCGGCGGCGGCGTTGGCCGGGTAATAGCGCAGGTCGGGCGCAGTAAAGGTAATGCGGCGCAGGTGCGGCGTAATGTCTTGAATGGCGCTGACGGCAATCAGGTAGGGGGCGCGTGAGCGAGGGGCTTCGGTAGTCACGGGGATCTCCTTATGTTCGTTTGCCGCGAGTATAGCATGTCGTTTGATAATGAGAATCGTTTGCTAATTGAGGCCGGAGGCGACATCGCCTAAACTTAAGGTTCACTCAACATCAACGGGAGGAAAGTGATGCCGTACAACAGCAAAAGCGCCTTGCCGGACAATGTGAAAAACGTGCTGCCGGAACACGCACAGGAAATCTATAAGGAAGCCTTTAACAGCGCCTGGCAAGAGTATGCGGATCCGGACGAGCGGCGCGATGACGCCAGCCGTGAAGAAACGGCGCACAAAGTCGCCTGGGCGGCGGTCAAGCACAGCTATCGCAAAGGCGACGACGATCGCTGGCACAAAAAGTAGTTTTTCTTCCCCCGGCGCGCTCATGCGCCGGTTAAAAATGCCTACCCGCCACAGCAATTAATATTATTGCTGCTCAGTACAAATACTTTTTCACTTTAAAGCCCGTTTGAAACTTGATTGCGCATCGAGAAAAGAATAATGTCTTTCTTATTAGGAATGGCTATTGAATTAATAAAATTCTGTACCAATAAATAAAATTGCAAAGGCTCAGGTAGTGGCAGGGAACATGAGAAATCGTATTCCCGGGAGGATGTAAAGGTGTTAACGCGAGATTTTCTGCAAAAAGCAGACTGCAAAACGGCATTCGGCGCCATTGAGGAGTCGCTGTTACTGACGCCAGAGCAGCGTTCCGCCTCGTTGGATTGCACATTATCGCGCCGTCCGGGCAACAGCCCGGTGTGGATCTTCGGCTACGGCTCGCTGATGTGGAATCCGGTATTTGAATCTGAAGAAGTGCGGCCCGCCACGCTGCAAGGGTGGCACCGGGCGTTCTGCATGCGCCTGACCGCTGGGCGCGGCACATTGCGCCAGCCGGGGCGCATGTTGGCGCTGAAGGAGGGGGGCCAGACAACCGGATTGGCGTTTCGTCTGCCGGAAGACAAGCTGCGTGAAGAGCTGGAGCTGTTGTGGAAGCGTGAGATGGTGACCGGCTGTTATCTGCCGACCTGGTGCGACCTGCAGCTGGACGACGGCGAGGTGGTTAGCGCGCTGGTGTTCGTAATGAACCCGCAGCACCCGCTGTTTGAAGAGGATACCAGCCACCAGGTGATCGCGCCGCTGATCGCCAGCGCCAGCGGCCCGTTGGGCACTAACGCCCAATACCTGTTCGCGTTGGACGACGAACTGAAGCACCACGGCATGCAGGACGACTGCATTGGCGATTTGGTCAATTACGTGCGGCAATGGCTGCAGCAAAACACCGCTGGGCCGATTGGCGGTGAAGCGACCGCCTGAACGCCCGCTGCCAACAGACGCTCAACAGGCCCAGCATGCTGGGCCTGTTTCGTTTATATATCTAATGCCTATATTTAATAACTTAATTCTGTATCAGTATTTAAACCTTATTTTTATAGTGGATATCTATCTCGCTAATTTTAAAGCCATTGGGTAATTATCAGTCGGGTAAACAGTTAATTCACCCAGGTGGAAAATTCGCTTAGCACTAAAATGCATAAGTAAAGGTTATTTCTTATTTGTTCCGACCGCTTTGACTCCGTATCAATGTTGCTAACAATGAGTGGCAGAAAGGGGACGGGGATGAACTTTCAACAATTAAAAATTATTCGAGAATCGGCGCGCTGCAACTACAACCTCACCGAGGTTGCCAACACCTTATTTACTTCGCAGTCGGGCGTCAGCCGGCATATTCGCGAGCTGGAAGAAGAGCTGGGCATCGAGATATTTATCCGTCGCGGCAAACGGCTATTGGGCATGACTGAACCCGGTAAAGAACTGCTGGTGGTGGCGGAGCGCATTCTTAACGACGCTAATAACATCCGTCGCCTGGCGGACGTGTTCAGCAGCAATGACTCGGGCCAGCTGCATATCGCCACCACCCATACGCAGGCGCGCTATAGCCTGCCGGGGGTGATCAAGGAGTTCCGCGCGCTGTATCCGCGGGTGCGGGTGGTGCTGAACCAGGGCAGCCCGGAGGAAATCGTCTCCATGCTCGCTTCCGGCGAAGCGGATATCGGCATCGCCAGCGAAAGACTGATGAGCGACGAATCGCTGGCGGCGTTTCCTTACTACCGCTGGCATCACACCATCCTGGTGCCGGAAGGGCACGAGCTGACGCGCCAGCCGCAGGTAACGCTGGAAATGCTCAGCACGCTGCCGCTGATCACCTATCGGCAGGGTATTACCGGGCGTTCGAAGCTGGACGCCGCCTTCAAGGCCGCCGGGCTGACGCCGGACATCGCGCTCAGCGCGCAGGATTCCGACGTGATTAAAACCTACGTTGAGCTGGGGCTGGGGGTCGGCGTTTTGGCCGATATGTCCTACGAGAAGGATCGCGATCGCGGGCTGGTCAGCCTCAATGCCGAGCATCTGTTCGAACCCAACACCGTGTGGCTGGGGCTGAAACGCAGCCAGTTACAGCGTAACTATGCCTGGCGGTTTATCCAGCTGTGCAACCCAACGCTGTCGCTGACCGAAATCAAGGATAAGGTATTCTCTTCCCAATTGGATGCGGTGATCGACTACCAAATCTAGCCTCCGCACGGCAGGGTTTGCCTGCCGTTCGCCCCTCCTCATGTGCAGCTAATAATCAAAATCCCATCCATATACGCAAAAAGAATATCTATAGTTATTTAAGTACCTTCGCCTGCCGATCGCACTCACATACACTCGCGAAAATACTATAAATTCCATCCGCTTGGAGAGTTTCTGATGAAAGCGTTCGTCCCTTCGTTGCTGTTTTTAACCCTGGCGGCCAGCCTTAACGCGCAGGCGGCTACGCCGGCCAACACCCTGGTGATTGCCCAATCTATCGATGACGTGGTCAGCTTTGACCCGGCGCAGGGGTTTGAGCTCACCACGGTGCAGTCGTTTAACAGCCTGTATCAACGCCTGATTCAGTCGGATCCGCAAAACCCGATCGACCTCAAGCCGACGTTGGCCGCCAGCTGGCAGGCCGGCAGCGACAACCGCAGCCTGACCTTCAGCCTGCGGCCGGACGCCAGGTTCGCCAGCGGCAATCCGCTGCGGCCGGAAGACGTGATTTTCTCGCTGTCGCGAGTGGTGAAGCTGAACCTGGAGCCGTCGTTTATCCTCACGCAGTTGGGATGGAACGCTAAAAACGTCGACCAGTTCCTGACCAAGGTAGACGACCATCGGGTGAAGGTGAGCTGGAGCGAGAACGTCAGCCCGGCCTTCGTTCTCAGCCTGCTGTCGGCGCCGGTGTCGTCGATTGTCGACGCCAAAGAAGCGCTGGCGCACCAGCAGGGGGACGACTTCGGTCACCAGTGGCTGAACAGCCACTCCGCCGGCAGCGGCCCCTACAAGATCCGCACCTATGTCCCGCATGAAGCGGTGGTGCTGGAGGCCAACCCAGGTTCGCCGGAAGGGGCGCCGACGCTGAAAACCATTTTGATCAAGAACGTGCCGGATCCGGCCGCGCGCCGTCTGCTGATCGAGCAGGGTGACGCCGACATCGCGCGCAATCTGGGGGCCGATCAGATGGCGGCGCTGAAAGGCAAGCCGGGGGTAAAACCGCTGGCTATCCCGTACGCCTCGCTGTATTACCTGCAGTTCAACGCCAAAGCTTCGCCGGCGCTCGGCAACCCGGCGTTCTGGGAGGCGGCGCGTTGGCTGTTCGATTACCAGGGCATCGCCGACGATCTGCTGAAAGGCCAATTCCAGAGCCATCAGGCATTTCTGCCGGAGGGGTATCTCGGCGCGCTGAAAGACCAGCCTTACAGCTTCAATCCGCAGAAAGCCAAACAGATCCTGGCCAAGGCCGGGTTGAGCAACGTCAGCTTCCGGCTGGACGTAAACAACCAGCCGCCGTATCTGGACATCGCCCAGGCGCTGCAGGCCAGTTTCGCCCAGGGCGGGGTGAAGGTGGAGCTGGTGCCGGGCATCAGTTCGCAGGTGTCGACCAAGGTCAAGACCCTCAACTACGACGCCACTCTGACCTCCTGGGGGCCGGACTACTTCGATCCCAACACCAACGCCGCGGCCTTTGCCTATAACCCTGAAGACGGCAGCAAAACGCTGGCCTGGCGCGCCAACTGGCAAATCCCGGCGCTGAGCAAGCTGACGCTGGCCGCCACCGCCGAAAACGATCCGGCCAAGCGGGCGGCGGACTATCTGCAGCTGCAGAAAGAGGTGCAGCGCAGCTCGCCGTTTGTCATCGGCCTGCAGGCGCGCAGCCTGATTGCGGTGCGCGATAACCTCAAAGGCTATGAGCAGGGCATTAACCCGGACATGGTGTTCTACAGCAAGGTCAGCAAGTAATGGCCTTCGCGTCTTCATCCTTCGCCGGGGTAGCCCGGCGTTGGGGCGGCAGGCTGTTCGGCGGCGCGCTTTCGCTGGCATTGACGTTGCTGGGCCTGCTGCTGTTCACCTTTATGCTCTCGCATCTGGCACCTATAGATCCGGCGCTGCAGGTGGCCGGCGATCACGCCAGCGAAGCCACCTATGCTCAGGTGCGCCACGATTTGGGGCTGGATCAGCCGCTGCCGGTGCAGTTCTGGCGCTATCTGGTGCATCTGGCGCACGGCGATATGGGCATTTCGCGCATTACCGCCCAGCCGGTGCTGAGCGATCTGCTGCGCACCTTCCCGGCGACGGTCGAGCTGGCGACCTGCGCGATTATTCTCGGCGCCTTCGGCGGCATTACGCTGGCGTTTCTGGCGGTGCTCAAGCCGGGCAGCTGGCTGGACAACGCGGCGCGGCTGCTGTCGTTGATCGGCTATTCGGTGCCGATCTTCTGGCTCAGCCTGCTGGGGCTGCTGCTGTTTTACGCCACGCTGCACTGGTCGGCGGGGCCGGGGCGGTTGGACGATATTTATTTGTACAGCATCGAACCGCGCAGCGGTTTTGTGCTGATCGACAGCTGGCTGTCCGGCGATCGCGACATGTTCTACAACGCCATCAGCCATCTGTGGCTGCCGGTGGTGGCGCTGGCGCTGTTGTCGATGGCGGGCATCACCCGGCTGCTGCGTGCGGCGATGTTGGAGGAGTGCAACAAGGAGTACGTGACGCTGGCGCGCTCCAAGGGGGCGGGCCGCCTGCGCATTCTGCTGCGCCACGTGTTTCCCAACGTGCTCGGCACGCTGATCACCGTGCTGTCGCTTTCCTATGCCAGCCTGCTGGAGGGCGCCGTATTGACCGAAACGGTGTTCGCCTGGCCGGGCGTTGGGCGCTATCTGACTTCGGCACTGTTTGCCGCCGATACGCCGGCTATTCTTGGCGCGACCTTGTTGATCGGCAGCTGTTTCGTGCTGCTTAACGCGCTGGCCGATGCCCTGACCTATTTAGTGGACCCGCGAACCCGATGAGCCAATATCTTTCCGAGCATGAACCCCAGAGCGAACCGAGCGTCGGCGGCCGTTTGACCACGCTGACGCTGGGCGCGGCGCTGGTGGCCATCCTGATCCTCACCGCGCTGCTGGCCCCCTGGCTGGCGCCTTTCGATCCCAACCTGCAGCATATTGAGCTGCGCCTGCTGCCGCCTTCCGCCGAACACTGGCTGGGCACCGACGGCTTCGGCCGCGATTTGCTGTCGCGGGTGATTTATGGCGCGCGGCCGACGCTGATTCTGGTGTCGTTGATTTTGCTGCTGACCATTCCCATCGGTCTGCTGGTAGGCATCAGCGCCGGCTATCTGGGCGGCTGGGTGGAGCGAGTCCTGATGCGCCTGACCGATATCTTCTTGTCGCTGCCGAGCCTGGTGATTGCGCTGGCGTTTGTCGCGGTGCTTGGCCCCGGCCTAATGAACGGCGCGTTGGCGTTGGCCCTGACCAGTTGGCCGGCCTTCGCCCGCCAGTCGCGGGCGGAAACCCTGGCGCTGCGCCGCAGCGATTATCTGGCGGCGGCGCGCATGCAGGGCATCGGCGGTCTGCGGCTGATGGTTGGCCATATCCTGCCGCTGTGCTTGCCGAGCGCTGTGGTGCGCGCGGCATTAAGCCTGGGCGGCATCATCCTGTCCGCTGCGGGGCTGGGTTTTCTCGGCATGGGCGTACCGCCGCCAACCGCCGAATGGGGCTCGATGGTGGCCGAAGGCAGCAAAGTGATTTTCGACCAGTGGTGGGTCGCCGCCGCACCGGGTGGGGCGATCTTGTTCGCCAGCCTGGCCTTTAACCTGCTGGGCGATGGCCTGCGCGATAAAATGGATCCTCGTCATGGGCATTGAAAACCGGCTGTTGACCGTTGAACAACTCTCAATACGGCTACCGGCGCCGCAGCCGGTGGCGCTGGTGAAAAACATCTCCTTCAGCATGGGGCAGGAACGGCTGGCGCTGGTCGGCGAGTCCGGTTCCGGCAAGTCGCTGACGGCCAGGGCGTTGATGGGGCTGTTGCCGCCGCCGCTGCAGCTGCAGGCGCGGCGTTTGACGCTGGGTGACGCCGATCTGGCGCGGCTGAACGAACGCCAGTGGAGCCGGTTGCGCGGTGGCGACGTGGCGATGGTGATGCAGGATCCCAAGCATGCGCTCAACCCCAATCAGCCGATTGGCCGCCAGGTCGAGGAGCCGTTGGTGCTGCATACGCGGCTGAGCCGCGCCGAACGGCGCGAGAAGGTGCTGGACATGCTGGCGGCGGTGGGGCTGCCGGATCCGGCGGCGCTGAGCAAGCGCTATCCGCATCAGCTGTCCGGCGGCATGGGCCAGCGGGTGATGCTGGCGATCGCGCTGATTAACGATCCGCAGCTGCTGATTGCCGATGAACCGACCTCGGCGCTGGACCACCAGATGCGCGATCAGGTGTTGCAGCTGATTCAAAATTTGGTTGAGCAGCGCAATATGGGGCTGATCCTGATCAGCCACGATTTGCAGCAGGTGGCGCATCACTGCGAACGGGTGCTGGTGATGTACAAGGGCGAGCTGCTGGATCAGCTGCCGGCGGGCCAACTGGCGCAGGCGACCCACCCTTATACCCGCACCCTGTGGTCGTGCCGGCCGAGCCGAGAGACCCGCGGCAAGCCGCTGCCGGTATTGGACCGCGCGCTGCTGGAGGCCTTGAAATGAGCGTCATTGCGCTGGAAAACCTGAGCGTCAGCCACCGCCAGGGTTACGAACTGCGCACCGTGGTGCACGACGTTAGCCTGCATATCGAACAGGGCGAATGTTTCGGGCTGGTCGGGCCGTCAGGCTGCGGCAAGTCATCGCTGCTGTGGGTGCTGGCCGGGCTGAACGGCAGCTGGCAGGGCAGGTTTGAGCTGCTGGGGCGGCAACTGCAACCGGGGCGGCCGTTCACCGGCGAACTGCGGCGCGAGGTGCAGATGGTGTTTCAGGACCCCTACGCCTCGCTGCATCCCAAACACCGTCTGCTGCGCACGTTGGCGGAGCCGCTGAAGCTGCTGAAGGAACGCGACATCGAGCGTAAAATCAGCGCTGGGTTCCGCCAGGTCGGCCTGGATCCGCGCCTGCTGGACCGTTACCCGCATCAGCTGTCCGGCGGCCAGCGCCAGCGCGTGGCGATTGTGCGCGCCTTGTTGCTGAAGCCGAAGCTGCTGCTGTTGGACGAGCCGACCTCGGCGCTGGATATGTCGGTACAGGCGGAGATCCTCAATCTGCTCAACGAGCTGAAGCAGGCGGGCGATCTGACCATGATCCTGGTCAGCCACGACGCGGACGTGATCGACCATATGTGCGATCGTTCGGTGGCGATGGCGCATGGCCGCATTCTGAGTTGAACCTGTTTCACCCGCCGCGTTCTGCGGCGGGTATATTCATCTACGTAATAAATAAAGCAATTTATAGTGGTTCTTCTGTTCCCGCCGGCCTCATACACTCGAAAAATAGCGCAACCGCGTGATTCTGGAGAGTGCATTGATGAAAAGGCTAATCCCAACCCTGCTGTGTAGCCTGTTGGCGACGAGTCTCGGCGCCCAGGCGGCTACGCCAAAGGATACGCTGGTGGTGGTCAGTTCGTTGGAAGGTATTATCAGCCTCGATCCGGCTGAAAGCTTCGAAACCGTCAGTTCGGCCAATCTGGTTAACCTGTACCAGCGCCTGGTGGCGCCGGATCGCGCTACGCCGCAAAAGTTGGCGCCGGATGCGGCCGGCAGTTGGCAGGCGGGAGCCGACGGCCACAGCCTGATTTTTACCCTGAAGGATAATCAGCGTTTTGCCTCCGGCAACCCGCTGCGCCCCGAAGACGTCATTTTCTCGCTGGTGCGGGCGGTGAAGCTGAATAAGGCGCCGTCATTCATTCTGGGCGAATTTGGCTGGACGCCGGACAACGTGGAAAGCCAACTGAAAAAACAGGGGGACAACCAACTGCAGCTAAGCTGGCCGGCCAATATCGGCAGTGAACTGGCGTTGCGTTTGCTGACTGCGCCGGTGGCGTCCATCGTCGATGAAAAACTGCTGAACGCCCAGGCGCGGCAAGGCGACTACGGCAACGGCTGGCTGCGCAACCATTCTGCCGGCAGCGGCCCCTATAGCGTGAGCAACTATGTGCCGCATGAAGCGCTGCTGCTCAGCCGCAACGATCGTGCCCAGCCGCAGGCGAAGCTGAAAACGGTGTTGCTGAAGAACGTCAACGACGCCGGCACCCGCAGGCTGTTGCTGCTCAGGGGCGATGCCGACGTGGCCTACGATCTGGGCGCCGATCAGTTCGAATCGCTGCGCAAGGAGCAGGGCGTGCGCATAGAACAGCAGGACTCGCCCAAGGTGTATTATCTCGGCTTCAATACCGGCAGCCAGCAGAACGCGGCGTTGGGCAAACCGGCGCTATGGCAGGCGGCGCGTTGGCTGGTGGACTATCAGACGATCGCCGATCGGCTGTTGAAGGGGCAATACCGGGTGCACCAGGCGTTTCTGCCGCAAGGGCTGGACGGCGCCATCGCCGACCAACCCTTTAAGCTTGATGTGGCCAAGGCCAGGCAGATCCTGCATGACGCCGGCATTGCCGAAGGCACGCGTATCGATCTGATCGTCATCAACCAGCCGCCGTATACCGATATCGCGCAGGCGCTGCAGGCCAGTTTCGCCAAAGCCGGGCTGCAGTTGGATATTCACCCGGTGGTGGAAAGCGACCTGTGGGGCAAAATGCGCGGCCGGGATTTCCAGGCGATATTCACCTATTGGGGCGCCGATTATCTGGACCCCAACACCAACGCCAGCGCCTTCGCTTACAACGTGCCTGACGGGCCGAAAACCCTGGCCTGGCGCACCCAATGGAGCATTCCGGCAATCAGTGCAGAAACCCGCGCGGCGGCGGCGGAGGGCGACGGCGCCAAACGCAGCGCGCGCTATGGCGTGCTGCAGCGTGAACTGCAGGCCAGCTCGCCCTATGTGGTGGCGCTGCAGGGGCAAACGCTGGTGGCGCTGCGCGACGAGGTCAAGGATGCCCACGTGGATATCGCCAACAGCATGCTGTATCTGGACAAAGTGAGTAAATAAGGCTCGGCACGGCTTTTGCAGGGTACTGCTGCGGCGCCTGCAGCAGCGGAAAAAGCGCATCCTGCCTCTTTCGGGTGCGAGATATGCCCCATCCGCAGGCAGGCCGCGCAACGATGGGGAGAAAAGGCGTCCTTTCAGCATGTTTGCCGCAGCGGTGGAGTGTGCTGATTGGACGCGTTTTTATTGCCCGAAACGGCCAATAATGCCGGCTGCGCCCTTGGCGTGGTCCTGCAGCGCCGCCAGCAGCTGCTCTCGGGTCAGTCCCGCTTTCAGCGCATCGGGCGGCAGATCGGTGGCGATCAGCACGAAAGTGTAGTGGTGAAAGCCCGAGCCGGCCGGTGGGCAAGGGCCGTGATAGGCCTGGGTGCCCGGTGAATTTTTACCGCCGACAAAGCCCTTGCCCTGGGTAAGTTCGCCTGCGGCAAAAGCGCCGGCAGAGGCTGGGATACCATAGGCGACCAGGTGGCTGACGCCGAGGCCGCCACGGCCTTCCGGGTCGGACAACAGCAGTGCGAAGCTCTTGGTGCCCAAAGGCGGGTTGGCCCAGCTCAGCGGCGGTGAAACATTTTCCCCGGTGCAGCTGGCGTTGCCCGGCGTGGCGCCGGCATATTTTTGCGCCAACAGCCCGCCGTCCTGAAACGCCGGCGAGCTGAGGGTAAACACGCCGGCGGCCTGCGCGGCACCCGGCAGCGCCAGGCAAAGCGCGCCGCTCAAGGCCAAAGTCGATAAACCACGAACCATAGTGAAGTCTCCCGTGACGTAACAGGCAAAGCATAGCGATGCTTGCCCGCCACCGCCATTACACCCGGCTAAAGAGTTGGCTATAACAGTGGGGGCGGTTGTTAACGTTGTGCCAGAGTGAAATAAGATGAAATTTCATAACTTTCTTGATGAACGTCGGTATTTTCAGCGTCATGACGGCATTGAACGCGGCGAATAAGGAGAAAGATATGACGAACAATGGAAGCTACCCAACCGCGCGCTCGGCGGCGGCGATGGCCACGGGTGAAATAGTCACGCCGGAACAATACTATCAGGACAGCGACGGCGCCGACTGGGCGCCGGCGATCAATAAGGCCGCCGCGGCGGCGCTGCAGGCCGGCGGCACCCTGTCGCTCGGCAAACGGGTCTATACGGTGGCCGGGCATGTGCTGATCCAGACCACCACGGATATCTACGCCGGCGTTGGCCTGCGGGTCGTTGGGCTGGGCCGGGCGACTAAAATCGTCAAAACGGCGGACAGCAGCTACACCAACGATCAGGGCGAAACCAAAAAAGCGGTTATTGTGGTGAAAGGCTTCGCCAACCTCACGCTGCACGGCCTGACGCTAAAGGATGACAGCTCCGCCACCGACAGCCACGGCGTGTGGTTCAGCGGCCGCAACATGACCAAGTTCGATATTCGCGATATCTATACCAACGTCGGCGGGTATTCCCTGTTTGTTTCGGGCGACATGTTCATCAACTGGCTGGTGAACGTGCAAATGGAAGCCAATATCAGCCGCCCGGGGGACGGGGTGCTGTGGATGGATAAATCCGGCACCACCAACTTTATCGATGGCCTGTTTGCCAACCGCGCCAAGGGCAAGGCCTATATGATTTCCGGCTTTTATTCCACGCTGGGCTCGCTGGCGGCGGATGATTGCGCTGGCGATATCTACTGCTTTGCCGATTTTAACGGCACGATCGCGTCATTGGGTTGCGAGAACCGCAACGTGAAGCGCGGCGCCAACGTCAGCGTGCTTGCCACCAATTTTGCTCAGGGTTCGATTGGCAACATCAATATTCAGGATGCGCACAACGTTGACAGTGGAGCCGTGCTTTGCCGTTTTATCAACGAATCGCGTTGGGACATTGGCCAACTGAATCTTTACACCGGCGGCGCAGCGGCATTTCCGGCGGCAATCGCCGCCTGCAGCAACAATACCGAAGTGACGTTCAGCAACCTTTACAACGGCGGCGTACCGGTAACCGGCAAGAGCAGCGTGGATGTCACCTCTTTCCTGAGCGGCGTCGAGGTGATGGACAGCGAGGGCGCGCGGGGCATTGCGCCCAGCGCCACCAGCCATCATTTGCCGCGCAATATCTCCAAGCAAGCGTCGTGGACTTTTCTTGGCACCCTGACCGCACCGGATCGTCAACCGACCACGCGCATTACTCTCCAGCAGGGCGTCAGCACCCGGGTGTTGGCTTGCGATTTGTACATCACCTTTGATTTGTCTTCGCAGGCGACCGCCTTCGTCGCCAACAAGGGCAGCCACAGCGCGCAAGGCGCATTCAGTTTGCGCCGCACCGGGCCGCTCAGCTGCGAAATTTATTATCGCGTTGACAAGGATTTTGGCTTCGGCAGCTATCAGGTGCAGACCACGCGCGGCAGCTATTGGCGGCCGAATGGCGCGACGTTGGCCGCGCCGCCGGCCGACGTGCTGGAGATCTGCAGCGATGAAATGCTGTCGGCGGCCAAACTCACGGCGGTTCAGCCGCTGGGCAACCCGGCATCGGCCACCACCGCCGAGGTCGCGGGCTTGCTTAATCGCCTGATTAACGCCCTGAAAAGTTGACCGGGGGCGGGCCGGCGTTCAGCAACAGCACCAGCCAGCCGGCGGCGGCCAGATAAACGCCAAAGGGCAATGGCGCACGCCAGGCCACATTGCCCAGCAGGCAGCGCACCAGCGTAACGCCTAATCCCGCGGCGGCGGCAATGCTCACCAGCAGCGGCAGCGCGCTCCAGCCGGCCCAGGCGCCCAGCGCCGCCAGCAGTTTAAAATCACCCTGGCCGATGCCCGCCCGACGCCGCATTTTCAGGTAGAGGGCATTGAGCAACCACAGTGACAGATAACCCGCGGCGGCGCCGATCACCGCCTCGGGGAGCGGCGCCCATCCCTGGTTCAAATTGCACAGCAGCCCGCTCCACAACAGCGGCTGGGTCAGGCGGTCCGGCAGCCATTGGCGCCGCCAGTCGGTCAGCGCCAATGCCACAAGCAGCGTGATTACCGGCAGCAGCCAGAGCCGTTGCTGCCAGGAAACCTCGAAAGGCAGGGCCGTTAGCCCGGCGCAGGCGGCAATCAGCGTTATCTTTCGCCAGCCTAACGGCTGCGGGGCGCTATCTTGCCGCGGTATGAATTTGGCCGCCAACCAGGCGGCGATGGCCGTTGCCGGCCATAAAGCGGCGCTAAACAGCGCATGGTGCAGGTAAGCAGACATCAGGATCCCGTCATCAAAGGTATTGGCGTTCAAAATACCGGCAAAATGTTCATTTCATTACGCCGTTGGCCCGGCGAACCTTCAAATTGCGTAACGGCGCGCATTTCCTGGCCGCCCGTTGCGTGCCGGCACATGGCATTGCGCAGGGCGCCGCGGCTAAGGAAAAGGAATTAGTGACGACGTCACTTGATGTGATTGGGTTTTATCCGATTGTTTCTCATGGTAAAGCCGCTAGCCTAGGGGGTGGATGGCGCGCGTTTGAAAGCGGGGATCGCCTGAAGGCGGCACGGTCCTGTGCTAGAGTGTGTAAAGGTTTGGTTGTCTGCCGCCGGGAATGACGGCAGCAAAAGAGGTTGATTCGCCGTGCTCCGCGGATGGGGGCGGCGAGAGTGTTATGACAGACGTTATTCAGGCAGTACGCAACAAGACAAGCAAGATAACCCCCTGGTTTCATCGTCTGCCGGCGGCGCTGCTGGCATCGCCGATCCTATGGCTGAGCGGTGCGTCGCCCGTTCGCGCCGAATCCCCCCCTGCGCCGGACGCGGTATCGCAGCAACATGACGCCGACCGCTTGCCCGAACTGGGCGGCGCGTCGGACGATGCGGCGCGTGAAAAAGAGTGGGCGACCATGGCCAAGCAGCTGGGGGAGCGCGATCTGAACAACGTTTCCGGCCAGCAGGTGCGCACCCGCGCCCAAAATTATGCTCTGGGGCAGGCAACCGATGCGCTGCAACAGCAAGCGCAGGCACTGTTGTCGCCGTTGGGCACGGCGACCATGGCGTTGAAGGTCTCCGACCACGGGGATTTTACCGGCAGCAGCGGCCAGCTGTTCAGCCCCTTGCTCGACGTGGACGGGCTGTTGACCTACAGCCAGGTCGGTTTGCTGCAGCAAACGGAAGGGTCATTGGGCAATTTCGGCCTGGGGCAACGTTGGGTCGCCGGTGACTGGCTGTTGGGTTACAACACGGTGCTCGACAGCGATTTCGCCAGGCAGCGCAACCGCGCCAGCCTTGGCGCCGAGGCCTGGGGGGACTACCTGCGTTTCTCCGCCAACTATTACTATCCGCTGTCGGCGTTGGCGCAGCAGCCGAACGATGCCGTGTTCTTCAGCAGACCGGCGCGCGGGTACGACATCACCACTCAGGGTTACCTGCCGTTTTACCGCCAGATCGGCGGTTCGCTCAGTTATGAGCAGTATCTGGGGAAAAACGTCGACCTGTTTGGCAGCGGCAAAAAGCAAAATGACCCGCGCGCCATGCAGCTGGGGCTAAATTACACCCCGGTTCCGCTGGTGACGGTAAAAGCGCTGCACAAGATCGGCGAAGGCGGGCAAAGCCAGGAGCAGGTCGAACTGGCGCTGAGTTACCGGCTTGGCGTGCCGCTGATTAAACAAATCTCGCCGGAATACGTGGCGCAAGCCAAATCGCTACGCGGCAGCCGCTATGACAACATCGAGCGAAAAAACGTGCCGGTGCTGGAGTTCCGCCAGCGCAAGACGTTGCAGGTGTTCCTGGCTACGCCGCCCTGGAGCCTGCAGGAAGGCGAAACGCTGCCGTTGGCGCTGGAAATCAAAGCGGTGAACGGCATCACCCAGGTCAGTTGGCAGGGCGATACCCAGGCCTTGAGCCTGACGCCGTCGCGCAACGCCAATGATCCACGAGGGTGGACCCTGATCGTGCCGAAGTGGGATGACGCCCCGGGCGCCGCCAACAGCTACCGCCTGTCGGTCACGCTGGAGGATGATAAACAGCAACGCGTGACGTCCAACTGGATCGAACTTAAAGTGACGCCGCCGCTGAGGCTGGACGCTGGCGAAGGGGCCGATCTGCCGCCGGTGAAAACGCTGACACCGCCTATCATCCCGGCGCAAACCGGGCCGTTGAACGGCGATTAGCCGTTTTTGCCCTGCAGCACCCAAACGGCGGCCTCAACGCGAGACTTGAGCTTCATTTTCTTCAGCAGGTGTTTAACGTGTACCTTGACGGTGCTTTCGGTGATGGTCAGCCGGCGGGCAATCAGCTTATTGGGCAACCCCTGGGCGATAAGCTTCAGAATGTCGCGTTCACGCGGCGTCAATTGCTGGATATCGCGTTCGGCGCTGGGGCGGTTTTCCCGCAGGCTGGCGGCCAGGATCGGCGTTAGCGCCTCGCTGAGCACCATTTGCCCGGCCGCCGCCTGATGCAAGGCTTTCAGCAGGTCTTCCGGCTCCATGTCTTTCAGCAGATAGCCGTCGGCACCGCGTTTCAATGCGCTGACGACATCGTCTTCATGATTTGACACGCTGAACACCACGATACGGCCAGACAAATCGGTTTGGCGCAGGCGATCGAGAGTTTCCAGCCCGTTGATGCCCGGCATGTTCAGATCGAGCAGGATCAGGTCCGGATCATATTGCGCAGCCAAGGTCACACCCCGTTCGCCATTGCTGGCTTCGGCGATGACCTGCAGACGTTCATCCATGCCGATCAGCTGTTTAACGCCGTTGCGCAACATCGGGTGGTCGTCTATCAGCAAAATGGTGGCGGCGGTTTCAGTCGTCATGTGGTCTCCGTTAATCGATGGCGTGGTTGTCAGGTTTGAAGGTCACCCGAACCTCGGTGCCGCCGCCGCTGCGCGGCAAGATCTCGCAGCGGCCGTGCAGGCTTTTGGCGCGGTCGCGCATGATGATCAAGCCATAATGATCGGGCCGCGAGGTTTCCGCAGGCAGGCCGCGGCCGTTATCGCAGACGCGCAGCGTCACTTCGCCGCGTTTGTTTAACACCTGGATGCTCACCTCGCTGGCAGCGGCGTGTTTGTGGATATTGCTTAACGCTTCACGGGCGATTTGCAGCAAATGGATGGCCTGATAGGCAGGAACAGTGCGCGGGCCCAACTGGTAGTCGAGCGCGATAGTCAGACCCAGTTTGGGGGTGAATTCCGCCACCGTGGACTGCAGCGCGGCCAACAGACCGGGTTCGGTCAAACGCAGGCGGAAGGTGGTCAGCAGCTCGCGCAGTTGGCGATAGGCGCCGTTCAGCTCTTCCCGCATTTGCCGCACCAGCGCCTGGCTGTCGGCGGAAAGTTCACTCCCCTGCATTTGCAGGCAGGCCGTTTGCATCTTCAGGCAGGACAACGATTGAGCGATAGAGTCGTGCAGTTCGCGCGCAATCGCCGCCCGTTCCTCCATCAGCATCAGCTGCTGCTGATGATCGACCTGGCGTTCTATCGCCAGCACGCTGGTCAACTGCTCGACCAGGGTATTGATCAGTTGGCGGTGATCGTCGTTCAGCGGCCGATGCGGCGAATGTTGCGCCACGATCACCCCGTAGTCGCCCAGTTTGTCGCTCAGGCTCCAGCTCAGGGAAGGGTTGTCGTCCTGTTGGCGGTCGCTGTCGTGCAGGCAGGCGCTGCAGACCGGGTTGTGGCAGTGTTCCGGCCGCAGCGGCTGGTTGCCGCTCAATTGCAACAGGGGCTGCTGGCTGTCGTTTTCGTACAGCCGCACCTGGATGGCGCGCAGCGGCGTCAGCGCTTGCAGCTGATTGAGTATCGGCGTCAAACGGCTGCACAGCGGTTCACTGGCGTGCAGCTGGCGGCTGGCGCGATACAGGAAGCTCAGCACTTGGTTTTTCTGCTGCAGATCGGCGGTTTTTTCCGCCACTCGCTGCTCCAACCCGCTGTAGGTGGCGGACAGCTCGTCGGACATGGTGTTCAGCGCGCCGCCAAGCGATGCCATTTCATCCTGGTGGCCGCGCTGGGCAAAACGGCGGCTGAAGTCGCCGCGACCGACCGCCAGCGCCATTTCCACCAGCTGTCGCCAGGGGTGAAGCAACCGGCGGCGCAGGTAGCAGGTAGTGCCGATCAACAGCAGCAGCGTCAGGGCGATGAATCCCGCCTGCACCAGCGTCACCATCAGCAACCGCCGTTCGGTTTGTTTGTCGATATCCGACACCAGCTGGTCCACCAGGCGAACGAAGTGCGCAACCTGTGGCGCAGCGTCGGCGGGACGTTGAGCCGCGCGCAGCTGCGGCTGCAGCGTCAGCCGCCAGTAATCGCGCAGGGCGCCGAAGGGTTGCGCCAGCCCTTCCTGTTCAACGGAACGCCGCAGGTCGGGGCTGTTTTCATCTTGTTCCAGCTCGTGAATCAGCGCCTCATGGCGCGCGTCCAGCGGCACCTGCGCCAGCAGGCGATAACTCTGCATGCGCAGCGAGCCGGCCTTGTTGATGGCATGCGCGTTACCCTGGATGCTTTGCGACATCCAGGCGGAAATCCCCATGCCGGCCACCCCCAGAATGCCCAGCAGCAACATCAGCAGAGCGACCTGGTTAACGATGGAAAGTGGAGCCAGCAGGCGTTTCATATACGGGGTTCCCCAGGGAAAAGAAGCGACCGCCGCAGGCGGCGGAGGCAAGGTAAGTCAAGGTTCAGCGCTATTTTTCCTTATCCCTGAGCATAACCCCATACCTCGAATGAAGTACCCACTAGTTTCCGCTTTGCGCGAATGTGCGGTCACCGCTAAAAAATAAATCAGTTAATCAATTGATTTTTATATTTTTTATTAACATTCATCCCGTACTCATAAAGGGCGGAGAGGGGGTTTTCGTGCGTCAACTACTTGCACCTGCGTTGATATACATCAACTTTGCCGCAGGGGGCGCCCCCTAGGGTGTGCGAAGTGATTCTCCGTGTTTGAGGTTTTTATGTCGCAATTTGCAACGCCATCATCAAAGAAAACCGGTGCGGTCATTCAGGACTGGCGTCCTGAAGACAGCGCTTTTTGGCAAGAGCGCGGCCAGCGCATCGCCAGCCGTAATCTGTGGATTTCCATTCCCTGTCTGCTGTTGGCCTTCTGCGTCTGGATGTTGTTCAGCGCGGTGGCGGTTAACCTGAACAAGGTTGGCTTCAATTTCACTACCGACCAGCTATTTTTACTGACCGCGCTGCCTTCGGTTTCCGGCGCCATCCTGCGGGTGCCTTATTCGTTCGTCATTCCGATTTTCGGCGGCCGACGTTGGACCGCCATCAGCACCTGTTTTCTGCTGATCCCCTGCCTGTGGCTGGGATTTGCGGTACAGGACAGCAGCACGCCGTTCAGCGTATTTGTCGTTATTTCGCTGCTGTGCGGTTTTGCCGGCGCCAACTTCGCCTCCAGCATGGCCAACATCAGCTTCTTCTTTCCCAAGGCCCGGCAGGGCGGCGCATTGGGGCTGAACGGCGGGTTGGGCAACCTGGGCGTTAGCGTGATGCAGCTGGTCGCTCCCTTGGCAATCTCTTTCGCCATGTTCGGTCTGTTTGGCGGCACGGCGCAAAGCCAGCAGGACGGCAGCCAGCTATGGCTGGAAAACGCCGCCTGGATCTGGGTGCCTTTTCTGCTGTTCGCCACGTTGGCCGCCTGGTTTGGCATGAACGATCTGGCGGCCTCCAAGGCTTCTCTGCGCCAGCAACTGCCGGTGCTGAAGCGTGGGCATCTGTGGGTGTTGAGCCTGCTGTATCTCGCCACCTTCGGTTCGTTCATCGGTTTTTCCGCCGGTTTTGCCATGCTGTCAAAAACGCAGTTCCCGGACGTGGTCATTCTGCACTATGCCTTCTTCGGCCCCTTCCTGGGGGCGCTGGCGCGGCCGGCAGGCGGGGCGTTGTCCGATCGTTTTGGCGGGGTAAAGGTGACGTTGATCAACTTCGTACTGATGGCGGTATTTGCCGCACTGCTGTTCTTCACTTTGCCGGGCGGCGCGCATCCCGGTTCCTTTATCGCCTTCTATAGCGTCTTTATGCTGCTGTTCCTGACCGCCGGGCTGGGGAGCGGGTCGACTTTCCAGATGATTGCCGTGATCTTTCGCAAAATCACCGTCGAGCGCGTTAAAGCGGCGGGCGGCAGCGATGAAAGCGCACAGCGCGAAGCCGTTACGGACTCCGCCGCCGCGCTGGGCTTTATCTCGGCCATCGGCGCTGCCGGCGGTTTCTTTATTCCTCAGGCATTCGGCACCTCATTGGCGTTGACCGGTTCGCCCGCCGGCGCGATGAAAATTTTTCTGGTGTTCTATGTCCTTTGCGTCGTGATCACCTGGGCGGTATACGGCCGCAAAAAAAGGGTCTGACGTTATTATGGCCGCAGGCCCTCTCCGTGGAGGGGGCCGCTTGTCATTATCTTCATCTTCACCGCCGGCGATAGTCTTGCTTCCTCTCAGTGAAATTTTCTGTATTTAGGTAAAATTCTTATTCTTGCTTGCCGCACTTTTCTTTTTTTATAGTCGTATCTATTTTCTCCTCTTTTTTCGGTGGCCCGGTAATATTTTATTGATGCTGTGTTTTGTTTTTATTGACCCGAGGTTTTTAGAACCAAACTCAGGGCAATAATCAGGTGTACGGCATGGAAATAGCTATCCTATACCTTATTTATTATTTCATGTCTTAGTGCCGTCAATTAGCGCTTCCGTAAATGGCGCATCGCATCCCTAATATCTGTCATGCCGATTAAATCAGACAACTCTCATTCTGTTTTTGCTGGCTTTTTGTAGGCTATCTGGCGCCAAAAAGGCAGGGGGAAGTTGTGTTTAATTGTTGTGCTTTAACGATTTCACAATTTCACATGATGGATGAGGTGCGGGTTGTGTCGCTTTTGCTTTTGTTATCAGTGTGATGTCTGATTTCATTGCCGGCAATCGTGAGGATACTCCATGCTGCCGAACAGGGATGATTCGCCATTGGGATAAATGGCGCTTACTTATATGAAGGGATGTGAAAAATGAAATCGGAAGGTTTTTATAAAAGAAAATATCCTATGACTCAAGGTATTGGGTTTACATTTAATTTCTTGAACATTTTTTCATGTTTCTATACAAAGTGTACAGGACAAGCACGCTAAGGAAATTAATAGTGAATCTTGATAAAAGAATAAAGATTAGGAATCTCGATGTGCTGACGCCCACCAGGAAAAAGTTTCGCCTGCGCTGGAAGGAGTATCAGATCCTTTCACTCCTTGTCGACAAGTCCCCAGAACTGGTTAGCCGAACGGAAATTATAGAAAATATTTGGAAAGGGACATATTGTTCAGATTCAACCATAAATCAAACAATTAAATCGATACGTCAGAAAATTGACGACACGGGGCACACGATTATTAGAACCATTCCTCGTTTGGGTTATAAGGTGGAGAATAGGGCAGCATTTCACTTTATATCCGAAGAAGATGAATTGGAGGGTGATGAAATATGGGTTGATGAAGGTGTTGATAATGAAAATACGCAAGCAGAAATGTCTGAAAATAACGATAATAATGAGAGTCTGAATGCGGAAATAGATGAATCGCCGGATAGCCATGTAGCGAAAAAATCCGCCGAGAAATCGACATCGGCGCCTGAGGTTAAAAAAGGCCCCGAGGTTAGCAAGGTGACGATGCTACGCGGCTTTTTCTCTATGCCAACAACCATCGCGGTGAAGTACCTGGCGGTGTTTTTATCATTGCTGGTTATCTCGCATTTCTCCTATGTGCTGGGGAATCAAACCCGGCCGCCGATGATTAATGATATTCAAAACAACACGCGCGTGATGTTGACGCTGACGCTGAATAACGCGCAAAACGACATCCCGCAGACGCTGCTTTGCCTCTATGAGGGGGGAAGGATGGCCCAGGCGACGATTGAATGCGTCGATCCTAAACAGGGAAAGGACACCATGAAATATGAGACAACGGCGGCTGCCGTGCATGGTAAGATTAATCTCATTTTGCCTAATAAAACCGTGCAGTATCAGGTCGCTTACGAGGTTAAGAATTAATCGCCGTTAAAATTTCACTTGTATTGAAAATTTCACCGATTCCTAACGCGCTTATTTCATTATTTGTTATTTGAAAGCCTTGCGAAATGTGTTCAGTCTGGATTGCATTATCTAACGCGTATTGGCGTTCCACCTCATATGAGGTGGAAATAATGGGAAACCTGGCTGAGTGACAAATTATGGATAAGCGTAAAGTAGCAATTATCGGCGGCTCCGGTTTTATAGGAACCCGTCTGGTGAAACGTCTGAATGCGCGTAGCGATCTCAGTTTGACGATTATTGATAAACAGCCAAGCCCGCAGTTTCCCGGTCTGCACCACTACGGTGACGTGACCGAGCCGCAGACATTGCTTAAGCCTTTGAAAGGGTGCGACGCGCTGATCAACCTCGCCGCGGCGGAGCAAAACGGCACTCATTCTTCCGCGTTGCATTATCAGGTTAACGTTCAGGGCGCCCGCAATCTGTGCATGATGGCGTCGCTGCTGGATATTCGCCAGATTATCTTCACCTCCTCGGTGGATGTTTACGTCCCGGTCAAACGGGAGATCGATGAGGAAGGGGATATTTTGCCCCTGCATCACTACGGTAAATCCAAGCTCGAGGCCGAGTATGTGTATGAGGCCTGGCGCCGGGCCGATAACGGCAATAAGTTGGCGATCATTCGCCCGACGGAAGTCTTCGGCGAAGGCCATTATGACGCTCTGTATACGCTGCTTTATCGCATCGCCAGCGGCCGCCTGGTGATGATCGGCAGCGGTAAAAACATGAAGTCCATGTCGTATGTCGAAAACATCGCCGCCAAGCTGGAATATGAATTGGATCTCCAGCCGCTCTACCACATCAGCAACTACGCCGATAAGCCGGATATGACGGTAAATGAATGGATAGCCGCCATCTCTTCTTCGTTGGGGAAAAATAGGAAAAGCATGCATATCCCCTATTTTTTGGGGATCTGTGGCGCAGCAGCGCTTGATGTGCTGAGCAAAATAAGCCGAAAAAAGTTTCTTATCAATCGCAGCCTGGTGAGGGATTTTTGCACCAGGACGCAATTTAAAAGCAGCGTCAGCAATGGATTTGTCGCCCCCGTGGATCTGACTTCGGCCATAGAAAGAACCATTAGGTACGAGCGGGTTAAATAGAAATAAAGCGCTCTCGTAAAGGCAATGACTTATCGCAGTTAACGGTTGGAGAGCCGAATTAATTGCGCGTCGTTCAAAAATAAAACATGCACATTGGGAGCTGTAACCCAAGGGCGGTAGCGTGATTTTATATAGAGACGGGGCAAGGGGTTAATCTGTCGGCGCGCCGCGCGGACAGTGAGGGAAGGGCCGGCATCACGCCGGCGGCAGGGATGCAACCTTTTAATGGAGCAAATGGGCTTGGCTTGCCATTCCCCTTTGACAACAAGGCAGTGCCGGGCCGGCGAATTGCCGGTGGGAAAAGTGCAGGCCGCCGTGGAGGAAAGGAGGATTGCATCGCCGGTTTGATAGTGGTAATAACAATGGCTTAGCGCGTTTGCCCGCAGGGCGGATCCGTATTTGCGGGTGGGCCTGCATGATGGCCATAGGAGCGGATTTGTACACTGTTAAAGCAATTGAGATTGGCCGGGCTTGCGTTTTCCCGCCAGTATCGCCGGCAAGAGGTTTACAGAAGGGATGAAGGCGATTCTCGTTAATGCCATGTGGCTGATGGTTGAGCGCATTTCCCTGAGCCTGTCCGGAATTTTCGTTTCTATCTATGTTGCTCGTTATTTAGGGCCTGGCCAGTTTGGCGCCATTAATTACCTGTTGGCGACGGTGGCGGTGCTGGTGCCCTTGGCCCAGCTGGGGGCCGATAGCATCATTTTTAACCGCATCGCGCGCAGGCGCGCCAGCGGTATTCGTCTGATGATGGCTTCGATGCGCATCCGGCGCAGGCTATTTTTGCTGGCGGCGCTGCCCTTGCTGGTTTGGCAACTCCTGTTCCGCGATACCACCGAGGTGGTAATGCTGGTGCTGATGCTGGCCAGCGCCTATTTCTCCGTGCAGGACGTCTACAAGATTTACTATGACGCCACGTTGAAATCGAAGCGCAATACCATTATCAACAACGCCGTGCTGATATTGTCTATCCTGCTGCGCCTGGGGTTGGTTCATGCCGAACTGAGTTTGGCGTGGTTCGCTGTGCCTTATATCGTCAGCAGCGCGATACCTTATCTGGTCAGGCGCTGGATGTTTTGCCGTGAAAACCGCGCGCAGATCGCCGCCCCGCGCCGGTTAATCAAAAGTTATGAAAAATACCTGTTCAGCGTGGGCCTGCCGCTGGCGGTATCCAGCTTATCGATCGTCATTTATACCCGGATAGACCAACTCATGCTGGGCAATATGCTCGGCACTCAGGCGGTCGGCTGGTACAGTGCGGCGACAACGTTGGCGCAGGGGTGGGTGTTCGTTCCCATGGCGATGATTACCTCGCTGATGCCCGGCATTGCGGGCAGCAGGCAGCCTGAGGAACAGGCGTATCGGATCCGGCTGCTCAACCTGATCGTGCTGATGATATCTCTGCCGGTACTGCTGTTTTTCGTCTGGTTTGCGCAACCGGTGATTGAACTGTTATACGGCGCAGAATTTCAGCCGTCGGCCGCCATTTTGGCCGTCTGCACCCTGACTGCGATGTTTGGCGCGCTGGGCACCGTTTCCTACAGAAGCATGGTATTGTTCTCCGGCTATCGCTTCATCGCGCTTAAAATGCCAATTGTCGCCGTGATCAATGTCGTGCTGAATATTTTACTGATACCGCGTTACGGCTTGATGGGCGCGGCGATATCGACATTGTTTTCCGAATTTATGTCTCTATTTGTGCTTAACGCCTTTTTCCAGCGGGGGAAAATCACTCGGCTGCTAATTAGCTGCTTTTATTGCATTCCGCCGCTGATTAAAAAGCTTAAGCGAAAATAAGACGGCCCGGCTTATCGCATGCCAATATTTTAATGATTATGCTTTGAATTAACCCTTCTATTTAACCATGCTTATTTTTTTTTCGGCGAAAGGAGACGCCGCATTGGCTTTTATTGATTTATTTTAATGGTTTCCTACGGCGATAATCGACTCGCCACTCATTACCCTCTAGTTTACCTACCCTTTTTTCTGCAAGTTAAGGAATGATTATGTTGTACAATCTTGTTAAGCGTCTATATAAGCACGTTCCGGATGCCTTATATCATCAAGTGAAGTACGCAATGCATTTTAAAAGGATCCCCCATCTTTCTCACCCAACCTGCTTTAATGAAAAGATAATGCGGCGCAAAGTTTACCCGAGAAAAATATACACTACGCTGTCGGATAAATACAAAGTCAGAGAGTTTATCGCCGGGCTGTGGGGAGAGGAGTATCTGGTCGAACTCTATGCTCATGGCAAGGAACTCACCTATGAGATGTATCAGAGTCTGCCTGATTCTTTTGTACTGAAGGCCAACCACGGCAGCGGGTACAATAAATTGGTGTTTGACAAAAACCAGGTCAGCTATGGTGAGTTGTACGATCTCTCTTCCAGTTGGCTGAATGCCAATTTTTATTATCAATACCGCGAAAAACATTATCAGGATATTGTTCCGCAAATTATGGCGGAGCGATTGCTGTTGGATAATGGGGAAATACCGAACGATATTAAATTTCATTGTTTTAATCGTGACGGGAACATCTGCATCTTCATTCAGGTGGATTATCAGCGCTTTGGCGAGCACCGTCGAGACGTGTTCGATGTCAGTTGGAATAGAACCAATATCCGCATGGGGATGACGGAAAATAGCCTCACGCCGGCCAGTCGCCCAGAAAAATTAGACGAAATGATCCGTTTGGCAGAGTTGACCGCCAGGCAGTTTTCATACGTGCGCGTTGATTTCTATCAGGTGGAAGGGCGAATTTACTTTGGCGAGCTGACGTTTACGCCTGGCGCCGGGTTCTGTCATTTCATGCCAAAAAGCGTGGAAAAAGAGTGGGGCAGTTATTTCAACGAGTAATTACCGCTACGGGGATTAGCCGGTTTCTTCGGAAGCGTTTCCCTGTTATTGCATAAGGACATCACGATGATGACCATTTTCGCCACTTCTACGAGCGCAGAACCGGTGACGAACTGCCCGAGCATCGCGGCGTTAAGAACCACGGAACCGGCGTTCCCGGGGCAACGGATCGCCGTTGCGTCTTATTACGCCGACGGCAAAGACGGCGGCGGTGACTTTTATTACGATCACACCGATATGACCAGCCGCGATGACGGCGGCAGCATACTTGTTACGCACCAAGGCAAGCGTTGGAAACGCATGTTCAACGCCGCAGCGCCTGGAGACTACCGTTGGTTCGGCGCCAGGCTGGATGGGGTGTCGGACGACCGTAGGGCATTTATGAATGCGCATCGCGCCTGTAAACACCTTGTTTTCAGCGGCCAGCTGTTCCTGGCTGATGGCGTCGATCTCACGCCGTTGGTCACCGGACAACAGTTGGGTATTACCATTGAAGGCACCAACGATGACGGCGCGGTCATTGTTTTCAATACCGAGAAACAGGGGTTTTACTTTTCCGGCGGCTTTTTCCGCGGGCTGGCGTTGAAAAACCTGGAGCTCAGAAACAATAAAACGACGTTTGGCGTCGGTTTACACGTGCAAAATGCAGGCTGTGAGCATTTAAGCATCGAAGGGGTTTGTTATCGCGGCTGGAAGGTGGGCCGCGCCACGCACCAGTGGAACAGCTTTTTAACCCGGGAAGTGTTCCGCAACTGTATCCACGCCTGTTGCATTCAGGGGGCCAGCACGCACGTTGGCTCGCCCTATGTGTGGAAATGCAGCAAAGGGTATTACCTGGGGTTTGCGCTGGATGACGCGTACGAGCCGGTTAAGAGCGCGCAGCCGTTTGCCTGCAGCAGCATTGCCAATGCCGCCGCAGACGATGTGGGTACGCCTTACATTGCCGGAAACTGCAACGGCATCACCATGAACAGCTGCAGCGCCGCGCGTTGCACCGATGAGCAAGTGATTGACCTCACACAACTCGGCACGTCGCCCGGCGCTTCCCTGGTATGGAATGCCTTTTCGGCCTGCGTTCAGGGCGACGATAGCAACCTGCGTTTTATTGTTAAAACCCCTGCCGGCAGCGGAGGCGCCTGCGTGTTTAACAGCCCGAGGCTCGCGTTGGCCCGGCCGGTCCACTTTTTATCGGGCAACGGTGCAGGCGTCCTGATAAACGATCCGCAATTCAACCTGGCCGCAGGGGCGCAGCTGACCCAGTCGACGCCGTCGGGGGTAACGCTTGACGGCTTGTGCATTGGCGATGACAGCAAGCGCCCCGGTGGCCCGGGCTTAGGCATCGGCGGATACCCGCAGGTGCGACATTGCAAAGGGATGACGGTGATCGATCCGCACAGGCAAGAGTTGGTGCTGCGTGCGGGCTTGCTGCATAGCGGCCTGGAGAGCGGGCGCATGCTGGCGGCCGAAATCCGGGTATTCGCCTTGCAAGCCAGCGGCAACCTGGCCGCGGAGAAAACCGGTACTCTGCAGTTCAGTACCAGTTACGACTACCCGCAAGGGATCGACGATGCCAAAAGCCAGAATGTGTTGCGCCTGGGTTCCCTGACCGAGGCGACATCGATTCGGCGCCAGGATAGGGGCCGTGGGGATGCGCAAGTGATCGAATATCGCATCAAATTCGAAGCGGGGTTGGCGCTGACGAAAAGAATGATTTGTCTGGATTTTTGGTGTAACGGCATTTATCAGGATGACGACCACCGCGACTGGTATATCGCAGATATTTGAGCGATGCGCCAATTACAGCCTGCTCAATGTGCAATAGAGGGATGTCATTACCAATAGCGGTCGACAATCGCTATTACCTCAATCGCAACCTGTGAATGTGGTGCGGGGAGTCACTCCCCGCACGTGCTCTACCCCCAAATACCCCATCCGCCGTTCATCTCGTCCCCCCTCTTCGGTTTAAATGTAAATTAATGTTTAATTTCAACGCATTAACTTAAACCCCCAATCCTATACTTTGGTGGTACTTCCCCCGGCCGGCCCATCTCGCCTCCCGCTTTCTCTTGATCGCAATCAAATTGCCGCCGCACCGCCCTCAGTAGGCTTGGCTGCAGATTGAGCATGTCTTCTTATAACGACAAGAGCCTTCAGGAGCCTTCCGGATGAGCAAATTTTTAGACCGTTTCCGCTATTTCAAGCAGCTGGCGGAGCCTTTTTCTGGCGAACACGGCCAGACGCTGAACACCAACCGCGACTGGGAAGACGGCTACCGCAGCCGCTGGCAGCACGATAAGGTGGTGCGGTCCACCCATGGCGTGAACTGCACCGGCTCCTGCAGCTGGAAGATTTACGTAAAAAACGGCCTGGTGACCTGGGAAACCCAACAGACCGACTACCCGCGAACCCGTCCGGACCTGCCTAACCACGAGCCGCGCGGCTGCCCGCGCGGCGCCAGCTATTCCTGGTACCTCTACAGCGCCAACCGGCTGAAATATCCGCTGATGCGCAAGCGCCTGCTCAAGCTATGGCGCGAAGCCAGGGCGCAGCACAGCGATCCGGTCGACGCCTGGGGGTCTATCGTCAGCGATCCTGAAAAAGCCAAAAGCTATAAAGTGGCGCGCGGCCGCGGCGGCTTTGTGCGCTCCAGCTGGCAGGAGGTCAACGAACTGATCGCCGCTTCCAACGTTTATACCGCCAAAACCTTCGGCCCCGACCGCATTATCGGTTTCTCGCCGATCCCGGCGATGTCGATGGTGTCCTACGCCGCCGGCGCGCGCTATCTGTCGCTGATCGGCGGCGCCTGCCTGAGCTTCTACGACTGGTACTGCGACCTGCCGCCGGCTTCGCCGATGACCTGGGGCGAACAGACCGACGTGCCGGAGTCCGCCGACTGGTACAACTCGTCCTACATTATCGCCTGGGGGTCCAACGTGCCGCAGACGCGCACGCCGGACGCCCACTTCTTCACCGAGGTGCGTTACAAGGGCACCAAAACCGTGGCGGTGACGCCGGATTACGCCGAGGTCGCCAAGCTGTGCGACCACTGGCTGAACCCCAAGCAGGGCACCGACAGCGCGATGGCGCTGGCGATGGGCCACGTGATGCTGAAAGAGTTCCACCTCGACCGCGAGGTGAGCTACTTCCGCGACTATGTGCGCCGCTATACCGACATGCCGATGCTGGTGTTGCTGGAGCCGCGTGAAGGTGGGTACTACGTCGCCGGTCGCCTGCTGCGCGCCGCCGATCTGGTGGACGGCCTGGGGCAAGAAAATAATCCGCAGTGGAAAACCGTCGCTATCGATCGGTGCAGCGGCGAACCGGTGGTGCCGCAGGGCTCCATCGGTTTTCGCTGGGGCGAAAAGGGCAAGTGGAACCTCGAGCAGCGCGAAGGCAAAGACCGGCAGGACGTCGAGCTGCAGCTGAGCCTGCTGGGCAGCCATGACGAGGTGGCCGAAGTGGGCTTCCCGTATTTCGGCGGCATCAAGAGCGGCGGCGCCGAAGGCGAACATGTCAACAGCGTCGCGCTGGAAGAGATCCTGTTGCACAAGCTGCCGGTAAAACGCCTGCGCCTGGCGGACGGCCGCGAGGCGTTGGTGACCAGCGTCTATGATCTGACGCTGGCCAACTACGGCCTGGAACGCGGCCTGAACGACGCCAACTGCGCCGAGAGCTACGATGACGTCAAGGCCTATACGCCGGCCTGGGCCGAGCAGATCACCGGCGTATCGCGCCACAATATCATCCGCATCGCCCGTGAGTTCGCGGAAAACGCCGAGAAAACCCGCGGCCGCTCGATGATCATCGTCGGCGCAGGCGTCAACCACTGGTACCATATGGATATGACCTACCGCGGGCTGATCAACATGCTGATCTTCTGCGGCTGCGTCGGCCAAAGCGGTGGCGGCTGGGCGCACTACGTCGGCCAGGAAAAGCTGCGGCCGCAAACCGGCTGGTTGCCGCTGGCGTTCGGCCTCGACTGGCAGCGTCCGCCGCGTCATATGAACAGCACGTCGTTCTTCTACAACCACGCCAGCCAGTGGCGTTACGAAACCGTCGGTACCGATGAACTGCTGTCGCCGCTGGCGGATAAATCGCGCTTCAGCGGCAGCCTGATCGACCTTAACGTGCGCGCCGAGCGCATGGGCTGGCTGCCGTCGGCGCCGCAGCTGGGCACCAACCCGCTGCACCTGGCGGCGCAGGCCAAAGCCGCCGGCCAGACGCCGGTGGCGTTCACCGTCGACAGCCTGAAGTCGGGCGCGCTGGGCTTCGCCGCCGAGCAGCCTGATAACCCGCAGAACTTCCCGCGCAACCTGTTCGTCTGGCGCTCCAACCTGCTGGGCTCCTCCGGCAAGGGCCATGAGTACATGCTCAAATACCTGCTGGGCACCGAGCACGGCATTCAGGGCAAGGATCTCGGCCAGCAGGGCGGCGTGATGCCGGAAGAGGTGGAATGGCGCGAACGGGGCGGCGAAGGCAAGCTGGATCTGGTGGTGACGCTCGACTTCCGCATGTCCAGCACCTGTCTGTATTCCGACATCGTGCTGCCGACCGCCACCTGGTACGAAAAAGACGACATGAATACCTCGGACATGCATCCGTTTATTCACCCGCTGTCGGCGGCGGTCGATCCGGCCTGGGATTCAAAGAGCGACTGGGAGATTTACAAGGGCATCGCCAAGGCGTTCTCCGACGTCTGCGTCGGCCATTTGGGCCAGGAAACCGACGTGGTGACCCTGCCTATCCAACACGACTCCGCCGCCGAGCTGGCGCAGCCTTACGGCGTGCAGGATTGGAAAAAGGGCGAATGCGACCTGATTCCCGGCAAAACCGCGCCGCACATCATTGCGGTGGAACGCGACTACCCGGCGACCTACGAACGCTTCACCTCGCTTGGCCCGCTGCTGGACAAGCTGGGCAATGGCGGTAAAGGCATCAGTTGGAACACCCAGACCGAGATCGACTTCCTGAAACGGCTGAACTACGTGAAGGCCGACGGCCCGGCGGCGGGGCGGCCGAAGATTGACAGCGCCATCGATGCGGCGGAAGTGATCCTGTCGCTGGCGCCGGAAACCAACGGCCAGGTGGCGGTGAAAGCCTGGGAGGCGCTGAGCAACATCACCGGGCGCGATCATCGTCATCTGGCGCTGAACAAGGAAGACGAAAAAATTCGCTTCCGCGATATCCAGGCCCAACCGCGCAAAATCATTTCCAGCCCCACCTGGTCCGGGCTGGAAGACGAACATGTGTCCTACAACGCCTGCTACACCAACGTGCATGAGCTGATCCCCTGGCGCACCCTCAGCGGCCGTCAGCAGCTGTATCAGGATCACGAATGGATGCGCGCTTTCGGCGAAAGCCTGCTGGCGTACCGGCCGCCGATCGACACCCGCGCTGCGCAGCCGTTGCTGAACAGCAAGCCGAACGGCAACAAAGAGAAAGCGCTGAACTTCCTGACGCCGCATCAGAAGTGGGGTATCCACTCCACCTACAGCGACAACCTGCTGATGCTGACCCTGTCGCGCGGCGGGCCGATCGTCTGGCTGAGCGAAGACGACGCCAAAGATCTGGGCATTGCGGACAACGACTGGATCGAAGCCTTCAACGCCAACGGCGCGCTGACGGCGCGGGCGGTGGTCAGCCAACGTATCCCGGCCGGCATGACCATGATGTACCACGCCCAGGAGCGCATCGTGAATATTCCCGGCTCGGAAATCACCAGCCAGCGCGGCGGCATCCATAACTCGGTGACCCGCGCCTGCCCGAAACCGACCCACATGATCGGCGGTTACGCGCAGCTGGCCTACGGCTTCAACTACTACGGCACCGTCGGCTCCAACCGCGATGAGTTCGTGGTGGTGCGCAAGATGAACAATATCGATTGGTTAGACGGCGAAGGCAACGACTACGCGCAGGGCAGCCAGCAGGAGAAAACCCAATGAAAATTCGTTCTCAAGTCGGCATGGTGTTGAACCTGGACAAGTGCATCGGTTGCCATACCTGCTCGATAACCTGCAAGAACGTCTGGACCAGCCGCGAAGGCATGGAGTACGCCTGGTTCAACAACGTGGAAAGCAAGCCCGGCGTCGGTTATCCGCAGGCCTGGGAAGATCAGGAGAAGTGGCAGGGCGGCTGGATCCGTAAAATCAACGGCAAGCTGGAACCGCGCATGGGCAGCCGCGTCGGCCTGCTGTCGAAAATCTTCGCCAACCCGGACGTGCCGGCGCTGGATGACTACTACGAACCCTTCGACTACGACTACCAGCATCTGCACACCGCCAGGCAGGGCAAACATCAGCCGGTGGCGCGTCCGCGCTCGCTGATCACCGGCCAGCGCATGAAGAAGATTGAAAAGGGTCCGAACTGGGAGGAGATCCTCGGCGGCGAATTCGAAAAGCGTTCGCAGGACAAAAACTTCGACAACATGCAAAAGGCGATGTACGGCCAGTTCGAAAACACCTTCATGATGTATCTGCCGCGTTTATGCGAACACTGCCTGAACCCGGCCTGCGTCGCCACCTGCCCGAGCGGGGCGATCTACAAGCGCGGCGAAGACGGCATTGTGCTGATCGATCAGGATAAATGCCGCGGCTGGCGCATGTGCCTGACCGGTTGCCCCTACAAGAAAATCTACTTCAACTGGAAGAGCGGCAAGTCCGAGAAGTGCATCTTCTGCTACCCGCGCATCGAGGCCGGCCAGCCGACGCTGTGCTCGGAGACCTGCGTCGGCCGCATTCGCTACCTCGGCGTGCTGCTGTACGACGCCGATCGCATCGAGCAGGCGGCGGCGGTGGAAAACGATAAGGATCTGTACCGAAGCCAGTTGGATATCTTCCTCGATCCGCATGACCCGGCAGTGATTGCTCAGGCGCTGGCGGACGGCGTGCCGCAGGGCGTGATCGAAGCCGCCCAGCAGTCGCCGGTGTACAAAATGGCGATGGACTGGAAGCTGGCGCTGCCGCTGCACCCGGAGTATCGCACCTTGCCGATGGTGTGGTACGTGCCGCCGCTGTCGCCGATTCAGTCGGCCGCCGACGCCGGCGAGCTGGCGCACAGCGGCGTGCTGCCGGACGTAGAAAGCCTGCGCATTCCGGTGCAGTACCTGGCCAACCTGCTGACCGCCGGCGACACCGCACCGGTGTTGCTGGCGCTCAGGCGCATGCTGGCGATGCGCCACTACAAACGCGCAGAGACCGTCGACGGCGTGGTGGATACCAGCGCGCTGGAGCAGGTCGGGCTGAGCGAGGCGCAGGCGCAGGAAATGTACCGCTATCTGGCGATAGCCAACTATGAGGACCGCTTCGTGGTGCCGTCCAGCCACCGCGAGCTGGCGCGCGAAGCCTTCCCGGAAAGCAAGGGCTGCGGATTCAGCTTCGGCGACGGCTGCCACGGCAGCGACGGCAAGTTCAACCTGTTCAACAGCCGCCGCATCGACGCCATCGACGTGACGCAAAAAACCGTACGCCCGGAGGATGCTTGATGATCAGCCTGAAAGCGATCGCCCGCCTGCTGGACTACCCGGAGCAGGCGCTATTCGACCATCAGCAGACGCTGATCGAAGCGCTGGAACCGGCCAGCGAGCTGGATCTGCACCACAGCGCGCAGCTGATCCTGTTTATCCGCCGCCTGTGCGCCCGGCCGTTACTGGACACGCAGGCCGACTATTGCGAGCTGTTCGACCGCGGCCGCGCCACCTCGCTGCTGCTGTTCGAGCACGTGCACGGCGAATCGCGCGATCGCGGCCAGGCGATGGTCGACCTGATGGCGCAGTATCGCGCCGCCGGGTTGCAGATCGACAGCCGCGAGCTGCCGGACTTCCTGCCGTTGTATCTGGAGTATCTGGCCAGCCGCAGCGCAACGCAGGCGCGCGAAGGGCTGCAGGACATCGCGCCGATTCTGGCGCTGCTGGGCGCCCGGCTGCGGCAGCGGGAAAGCCCTTATGCGGTGCTGTTTGACCTGCTGCTGGCGCTGTCCGGCAGCGAGGTGCAGGCGCAGGTGTTGGCAACTCAGGTGGCGAAGGAAGCGCGCGACGATACGCCGCAGGCGCTGGATGCGGTGTGGGAGGAGGAGCAGATCACGTTTCTTGGCGAACAACCGGGCTGCGGTTCCGAACAACAGACCGCGCACCAGCGGCGCTTTGCCGGCGCAGTGGCGCCGCAGTATCTGGATCTGGCTGCAGCGGCAACCAAAGGAAAATAATCATGCAATTTTTGAACCTGTTCTTCTTTGATATTTACCCCTATCTGGCGGGAGCGATCTTCCTGCTCGGCAGCTGGCTGCGCTATGACTACGGTCAGTACAGCTGGCGCGCCGGATCCAGCCAGATGCTGGACAAAAAGGGCATGCGGCTGGCCTCCAACCTGTTCCACATCGGTATTCTCGGCATCTTCGCCGGGCACTTCCTCGGCATGCTGACGCCGCACTGGATGTATGAATCCTTCCTGCCGATCGACGTGAAGCAGAAGCTGGCGATGATCGCCGGCGGCGCCTGCGGCCTGATGACCTTGGTTGGCGGCGCGCTGCTGTTGAAACGCCGCCTGACCAACCCGCGGGTGCGCGCCACCAGCAGCTTTGCCGATATCATGATCCTGACGCTGTTGGTGGTGCAGGTGTGCCTCGGCCTGCTGACCATTCCGTTCTCCGCCCAGCATATGGACGGCAGCGAAATGATAAAGCTGGTGGCCTGGGCGCAGGCGGTGGTGACCTTCCACGCCGGCGCTTCCCACTACCTGGCAGGGGTGGCGCCGATCTTCAAGCTGCATATGGTACTGGGCATGACGCTGTTCATACTGTTCCCGTTCTGCCGCCTGGTGCATATCTGGAGCGTACCGGTAGAGTACCTGACCCGTCGCTATCAGCTGGTGCGTAACCGCCGCTGACCCTCTCCGCCGCCGCTGAACCACAGCGGCGGCCGCTAACGTCCGCCCGCAATTGTGATCCCCGCCCGCACATTTTTGCTTCCTTGCCGTAAACTTAATATCTCAGTATTGTTACGCTTGCTTCGCCGGCGGATGCCGGCCGTCTGTCGCACATAAAAAAAATCGATGGCCCTGAAGGGGCGTTTTGGGATGTAAAAACCGGGGATGATCCGCCGCAGCCGAGGCTGCGCCGGGAGATCGCTTTACGGATATTCAGGTTAACTCACAACAATAATGACCACACAATCTTGTTCCGCGTTGCTGCCTCTGAAAGTTATCGCCACCGGGGCGGCGTTGCCGCCAAACCGCGTGGAATCCTCCGCGCTGGACCGTCTGCTGCGCAAACCGGCCGGCTACGTCGAAAAACGCTCCGGCATTATTCACCGCTTTCACGCCGCGGATGACGCCAGCCAGGCCGAGCTGGCCGCCGCCGCGCTGCAAAACGCCTTAACCCGTTGCGATATCGCCGCGCAGTCTATCGATCTGCTGATTTCTGCATCGGCGATATCGGTGCAGGCGCTGCCTTGCACCGCCGCGCACATCCTCAAGGTGGCCGGGTTGGCGCCGGGCACCGCCGGTTTCGACATCAACAGCAGCTGCGTCAGCTTTATCTCCGCGCTGCAGGTGGCCGCCGGCTTGCTGAACGCCGGCACCTACCGGCGCATCGCCATCGTCTCGGCGGACCTGGCTTCGCGCGGCATCGACTGGGAGCACGAAGAGTCCTCGCTGATTTTTGGCGACGGGGCGGCCTGCGCCATCGTGGAGCGCGGCGACGGCGCCAGCGGCATTCTGGCGAGCCTGGTGGAAACCTATCCCGAAGGCAGCGAGCTGTGCGAGATCCGCGCCGGCGGCACCAGGCGCAACCCGCGCGCCGGCATGACCGGCAGCGACTTCCTGTTTCATATGCAGGGCAAACCGCTGTTCCGCCAGGCGTCGGCGCTGATCGAGGGCTACCTGGCCCGGCTGCTGGCGGCCAGCGGGCTGACGCTGGCGCAGATAGCGACCGTGGTGCCGCATCAGGCGAGCCATCTTTCGCTGGAGCATATGCGCAAGCGGCTGCACGTCTCCAGTGAGGCGCTGGTGGATATTTACCGCTATCACGGCAATCAGGTGGCGGCGTCGATCCCCACGGCGCTGCATGCCGCGGTGACCGACGGCCGTTTTAACCCCGGCAAGCCGGTGATGCTGATCGGCACCGCCGCCGGGCTGTCGCTGGCCGGCATGGTGCTGTTGCCATGAAGGTGCTGGTCACCGGGGCCACCAGCGGGCTGGGGCGCAACGCGGCGCAGTGGCTGCTGGAGGCGGGCCATCAGGTGCGCGCCACCGGGCGCGACCGGCATGCCGGCGAGGCGCTGCGGCAGCTGGGGGCCGAGTTCAGTCCGCTGGATCTGGCCGAGGCCACGGCGGAACAGTGCCGGCAGTTGGTGAACGGCTGCGATTGGGTCTGGCACTGCGCGGCCAAATCCGCGCCCTGGGGCAGCAAAGCGGAGTTTTATCAGGCCAACGTGGCCGCGACGGAGAAACTGGCGGAGGCGGCGGGCCGCTGCGGCGTGCGGCGCTTTGTCCATATTTCCACGCCGGCTGTCTATTTTGATTTCAGGCCCCATCAGGATATTGAGGAAACCTACCGCGCCCGGCGCTTCGCCAACCATTACGCCGCCAGCAAATATGCCGCGGAGCAGCAGCTGCGCGCGCGGGTGCCGCGCTACCCGCAGACCGCCTACGTTATTTTGCGCCCCAGGGGCCTGTTCGGCCCGCATGACCGGGTGATTGTTCCGCGTCTGTTGCGGCAGCTCGATCGCGATCGCGGCGTGCTGCGCCTGCCGGGAGGCGGCAAAGCGCTGCTGGATCTGACCTTCGTGCTGAACGTGGTGCATGCGATGGATCTGGCCAGCCGCCGGCGGCAGCTGCCTTCAGGTGCGGCCTATAACATTACCAATCATCAGCCGCAGCGGCTGGCGGACATGCTGGATTCGCTGCTGCGCGGCCAGCTGGGTCTGCGCTATCGGCTGCAGGCGGTGCCTTATCCGCTGCTGCACCTGCTGGCCGGAGGGCTGGAGCTGGCGGCGCGGTTTACCGGCAAAGAGCCGTTGCTGACGCGCTATAGCGTGGCGGCGGTGCATTACGACATGACGCTGAGCCGGGCTCGCGCGGTGGAGGAGTTGGGTTACCGGCCACGCTATTCGATGGAGGAGGGGATCCGCCTGACCGGCGAGTGGCTCAACCTGCAGGGAGGTGTGGCGCATGGCTAAGGTGACCGCCTTTGAGGTGGGCTACTGCACCCATATTGGCTGCATGGCGTTGCGCGGCGCCGGATTCCGCGTCTGCAAATTCCCGGCCCGTGCCTATCTGCTGGAGGTGGGTGAACGCCGCTGGCTGTGGGATACCGGCTATGCGCGCTATTTTCAGCAGCAGACGCAGACGGGTATTTTCCGCATCTATCGGCAGATGACGCCGGTGTACTTCGATCCCGCCGAATCGCTGGCGCAGCAGCTGAGCGCCGCCGGCTATGCCGCCAATGACATTCAGGCGCTGATTGTTTCGCATTTTCATGCCGATCACATTGCCGGGCTGCGCGACTTCGCTCATCTCGATTTTATCTGCTCCGGCGAGGGCTGGCGGCAAACCCGCGAGTTGCGGGGCTTTGCCGCCTTGAAACGCGCCTTTATCCCCGGCCTGATCCCCGAAGGCTTTGAAAGCGGTCTGCAGTTTATCGAGGCGTTTGCGCAGACCAGCCTGCCTGCGCTGTTGGCGCCTTTCGACCGGGGCTATGCGCTGCCGGGCAGCGAAGGGCAGATCGTGCTGGTGCCATTGCCCGGCCATGCGGCCGGCCACCTTGGCGCCTTTATTCTCACCGACGGCGGTTGGACGCTGCTGGCCAGCGACGCGGCCTGGTCGCCGCTGAGCTATCAGCAACTGCGCGGCCCCTCCGCGCTGGCGAATCTGGTGATGGACGACGCTAAAGCCTACTACCGCACGCTGGAGCGGCTGAACCAGCTGTGGGCGAGCGGCAACGCGGAAATTCTGCTGTGCCACGAGGGGGACTTATGATCCCGCTGCTGACGCTGTGGCACTATTTCCGCGCCCGCCGCCTGAGGTTTCGCGATCGCCAGGCGCTGGAGGCGCATCAGGCGCGGCGGTTGAAGAAGTTTTCCCGGCGGGTGCTGGCGCGAAGCCCTTATTTCAGGCCCTACAGCCGGCGGCCGATCGGCGCCTGGCCGCTGATGGACAAAGCGCTGATGATGGCGGAGTTCGACCGGATGAATACCGCCGGATTGCAGCGTGACGCGTTGCTGGCCTGCGCCCAACGCAGCGAACTGGAGCGGGATTTCAGCCCGAAAATCGGCAAATACAGCGTGGGGTTGTCGTCGGGAACCTCGGGCCGGCGCGGCATTTTTGTCGTCAGCCCGCGTGAGCAGCGGGTGTGGGCCGGCGGCATGCTGGCGAAAATGCTGCCGGACGGCCTGTTCGCCGGCGAGCGCGTCGCGCTGTTTCTGCGGGCGGACAACAACCTGTACCACAGCGTGAACAACCGCTGGCTGAGCCTGGCGTTTTACGATCTGTTCGCTCCCTTCGCCGCGCAATTGCCGCAGCTGGAACGGCAGGCGCCGACCATTATCGTGGCGCCGGCGCAGGTGCTGCGCGCCCTGGCGCTGGCGGTGCAGGCCGGGCAGATCCGGCTGGCGGTCAAAAAAGTGATTTCGGTGGCGGAGGTGTTGGAGGAACAGGATCGGCGGCTGCTGGCGCAGGTGTTTCCGGCGGTAGGCGAGGTGTATCAGGCGACGGAAGGTTTTCTGGCCGCCAGCTGTTCGCACGGCACTCTGCATCTGAACGAGGAGTTTCTGCATATCGAACCGCAGTGGATAGACGAGCAGCGTTTTACGCCGCTGATCACCGATTTTACCCGCAGCACTCAGCCAATCGTGCGTTATCGGTTGGACGACGTGCTGGTGCGGCGGGCGGAACCTTGCCCCTGCGGGCAACCGACAATGGCGCTTGCCCGCATTGAAGGGCGGCGGGACGACCAACTGGTTTTACCCAATGTGCGGCAGCAGCCGCAGGTGGTGTTTGCCGATCTGTGTAGCCGCGCGATCGCCAACGCGCTGCCGCTGAGCTGCGACTACCGGCTGATTCAGCACGGTGAACGGCGCCTGCAGCTGCTGGCCGACTGCAGCACGGAACAATTGGCGCACTGCCAGGCGCAGCTCAGCGCGCTGTTTGCACGCCAGGGCATCGCCGCTGACCGTCTGGAGTGGCAGCTGACGACGCAGGCGGTGATGCCGCAGTTCGACAGCAAGCGGCGGCGAATTATTCGCCAGGCGGTGGCATGATGAAAACGCTGCCGTATCGGCTGTGGCAGATGTTGCTGGGCTGGGGGCTGGTCGGGGTGATTTATACCTGCACCGATCGCCTGCAGGGGGCGGGCGCCGTGATCCCGCCATCGGCTATCGACCGTTGGATCCCGTTTAACCCGGCGGCCATTTGGCTGTATCTGTCGTTTTTTATCATTATTCCGCTCGGTTACCTGCTGGCGCCGGTGGGCCGGGTCAGGTGGCTGGCCGCCGCAATGCAGCTGACCGCATTGAGCGCCGGGGCGGTGTATCTGCTGTGGCCCACCACCATGACTTACCCGGCGGACGGCGGTACGGGCCTCAGTTCACGGCTGTTGGCGGCGCTGAGCGCGGTGGACTCGCGGCAAAATTGCCTGCCTTCGCTGCATATGGCGCTGACGGTATTGGCGGTGTGGGCGCTGAGCGACCGAAGGCGTAAGCTGAGGACGGCGTTATTTATCCTGTGGGCGTTGGCGATTGCGTTTTCCATTTTGCAGCTGCGCCGCCACCTGTTGATTGATCTGGTGAGCGGGGCGCTGCTGGCGCTGTTCGTCGGCTGGCTGGTGCAGCGCGCGTTAAGCGCGCGCAGAGAGAACGTGAAAGGAGAAATAGGATGAGCAGTCTGGCGATGCCGATAGTGTTCATGCTGTTTGTGGTGGTGGGCGAGGCGCTGGTGTTGCAGTGGGTGCAGCGTCGGCAGGTCAACTGGCACGATCTGGTGTTCAACCTGAATTCCGGCCACATCATGCTGTGGCTGTTCCGCGGGCTGGAAATCACCTGCTACGGCTACGTGGCCGCGCACTTCAGCCTGGGCCTGCTGGATGCCTGGCCGCCGTTGCTGATGTGGCTGTTTGCGCTGCTGGCGTGGGACTTCGGTTTTTACTGGCTGCACCGCTTGCACCACCATCTGCGGGTGCTCTGGGCGGTGCACCTGGTGCACCATCAGGGCGAGCACTTTAATCTGTCGCTGGGGGTGCGCAACTCTTGGTATTCATCGCTGACCTCGATCCCGTTCTTCTTGCTGCTGGCGCTGTTGGGCGTGCCGCTGTCGGTCTTTGTCACGGTCTCGATTCTGCATTACAGCATTCAGCTGTTTAACCACAATGCGCTGACGCCGCGGCTTGGCGTGTTGGAAAAAATCCTGGTCACGCCGGCCCACCACCGGGTGCATCACGTCAAAGATCTGGCCTATTCGAACAAGAACTTCGGCGGCAGCTTTATCTTTTGGGACAAACTGTTCGGCACCTTTTGCCCCAGCCTGCCGGATAAGCCGTTCGTTTACGGCGTCAGCGGCGATAAATCGTCCGCCAATCCGTTTTGGGCGAGTAATCTGCCGTTCCTGTGCTATTTCCGTCTGGCCTGGCGCCCGGCGCCGGGCCGGCCGCGCGACCGCCGTTCGGCGCTCAGCGTCTTCAGCGGCGCCATGCTGTTGTTCTCGCTGGTGGTCGGTTACGTCTACCAATACGGTTATGGTTACGGCGACATCAGCTGGCCGCAAATGGCACTGCTGGTGCTGCTGGCGTTGGGCTCGGTGGCGCTGGGCGGCATGACGGAAGGGCGGCCGTGGGCGAGCGCCGTCTGGCTGCTGATCGCGCTGGGCATGCCACTGCTGTTTATCGGCTATCTTGGCTGGCCACAGCGCTATTGGCATATCGCCATGGCCGCCGTGGCGCTGCATGCCCTGTGCGTGGCGCTGGGCTGGGGGCGAGTGGCTGCACCGGCCGCTGTGGAGGAACCGCATGGCTGAATCATTACCGCCGCTGCATTTCCCCTCCGATGGCGAGCAGGCGTTTCATCGCGATCTTAAGCGCGCGGCGCACGCCTGCCTGGCGGGCGATCATCGCTATGCCGATACCGCGCGGCTGGCCAAGGCCGCGCTGTTGCTGGCGCTGTGCGTCGGGTTTTATGCCCTGAGCCTGATGCAGCATCAGCCCTGGGCGTTTTTCCTCTGCTATTTCCTGTTCGTGGCCATGGGCATGCTGCTCAACGTCAACGTCAATCACGATGCTTCGCATAACGCCTTCTTGCGCGCGCCCTGGGCCAATCGCCTGGTGGGGCGGTTGGTGACGCTGCCGCTGGGGGTGGATCCGGATTACTGGCGGGTGCGCCACGTGGCCTTCCATCATCTCTATGCCAACGTCGAACACTACGATCTGGACACCGAAGAGAACGGCTTTTTCCGCCAGACGCCGTTCCAGCGCTGGCGGCCGCATATGCGCTATCAGCATCTGTACTGGCCGCTGATCGCCGCGCTCTCGCTACCCTACATCGCGTGGATTTTCGATTGGTCCGATCGGCTCGATAAAACGCCGCTGCGGGAAAAACGCGTGCTGGCGGGGCGCGGCGGTTGGGCGCTGTTCGTGCTGTGCAAATTGCTCCATGTGGCGCTGGTGCTGGTGGTGCCGCTGATCCTGTGCCACCTGCACGGCATCGGTTGGGGCTGGGTGCTGCTGGCCTATGCGATCGGCCAGATGTGCGCCTCGCTGCTGGTGGTGTTCCTGCTGTTGGGGACCCACTGGGCGCAGGCCGAGTTTTATTCGCCGCCGGCGGGCGACAGCATGCCCCACGGCTGGTACCGCCATAATTTCGCCACCGCCTGCGACTGGCAGACCTCGCCGCGCTGGTTGAATCACCTGACCGGCGGCCTGAACTATCACCTGACCCATCACCTGTTCCCGGGCTGGAATCATCGCCACTATCCGGCGCTGGCCGCGATAGTGGGGCGGCTGGCGGCGCAGCACGGCATGGATTACCGCTGCATCGATTACCGTACGCTGCTGGCGCAGCAGCAACAGTTTTTACGCCGGATGGGGCAGCCATGAAATCGCTGCGCCCACTGGCGTATCGGCGCGACGACGCCGGTTTGCACCGCGCACTGATGCAGGCTGCGCAGGCCTATCTGGCCGACAATCGGGACCACCGCTTCGCCGACGGCGGCATGTTGGCGAAGGTTGTGCTGCTGCTGGCGCTGTGCGCGCTCTGTTATTGCCTGAGCCTGCGGCAGCAGAGCGGTTGGGCATTTTTCGCCTGCTATTTCGGTTTTATTTTTACCGGTATGTTCCTGACGGTGAACGTGGTGCACGACGCGTCGCACAACGCGTTTTTCCGCCGGCCCTGGGCCAACCGCTGGCTTAATGGCGTGGTGAGCGTTCCGCTGGGGCTGGATCCCGATTGCTGGCGGGTGCGGCACGTTATTTTTCATCATGCGCACAACAACATCGAGCACTACGATCCGGATATCGACGCCAATGGGGTGCTGCGGCAGACGCCGTTTCAGCGCTGGCGGCCCGTGATGCGCGCACAGCGATTTTATTGGCCGCTGGTGGCGGCGATGACCTTCCCGTATTACATCTGGCTGTTCGACTGGCTGGATCGCGCGGGGAAAACCCGGGTGGCGGCGCGGATGGCGCAACGGGGTGCGCGCGGCTGGGGCGCCTTTCTGGCGGGCAAAGTTTCGCACCTGGCGTTGGCGCTGGCGATCCCATGCTCTCTGTTGCCGCCGGCGATCGGCGTGGGGCAAGTCCTGCTGATTTATCTGCTGAGCCAGATGCTGTCTTCCCTGCTGTTCGTGATGCTGATCATCGGCACTCACTGGGCCAAGGCGAATTTCTACCAGGCGCCGGCGCAGGGAGCGATGCCGCATGGGTGGTACCACCACGTGTTCGCCACCACCTTCGACTGGCTGACCCGGCCGCGCTGGCTGGGTTACTGGCTGGGCGGGGCCAACCTGCACCTGACGCACCACCTGTTCCCGCACTGGAGCCACCGGCATTATCCGGCGCTGAGCCGCATCATCAGCGAGGTAGCGCCGCGTTTCGGCATCGATTACCGGCTATTGGAGCTGGAAGAGCTGCTGCGGCTGCAACAGCGTTTTCTCAGCGCGATGGGGCGCAAGCCGGACTAGCCTTTTCCCACATCGATTGCCGGATCTGCGAAGCGTTGCCGGATCCGGCGTTGGTCTTCGACGACATGGAGCGCCTGGCGCTAATGCGACTTCATCCCCGCGGCGGTCATCAACAGGCGGAACAGCGAGGCGACGGCGAACAGCCCCAGCACGCTGGCGCTCCAGATGATCACCAGCCAGCCGACGCGTTTCCACCAGGGGGCCGGTACAGATGCGGTTTTATCTTGCATGCTTGCCTCCCTCATCAGTGATAGCCATGTTCATGGCTGACCTTGCCGCGGAACACGTAGTAGCTCCAGAAGGTATAAACCAGAATGATCGGGATGATAAACAGCGCGCCCACCAGCATAAAGCCGAGGCTTTGCGGCGGTGCGGCGGCGTCCCACAGGCTGATGGACGGCGGGATCAGCAGCGGCCAGATGCTGATGCCCAGGCCGCTCAGGCCGAGAAACACCAGCAACAGGGTCAGCATAAACGGCGAATAGTGCGCGCCGCGCTTCACCCCGCGCTGGATGCCCCAGGCGCTGAGCAACACCAGCACCGGCACCGGCAGCAGCCAGAACAGGTTCGGCAGCGTGAACCAGCGGCTGCCGATCTCCGGATGGGCGATCGGCGTCCAGATGCTGACCGCCGCCAGCACCAGCAGCAGGGTTATCAGCAGCGGCGTCGCCAGGCGATACATGCGCGCCTGCAGGTCGCCGGCGGTTTTCATCACCAGCCAGGTGCAGCCGAGCAGGGCGTAGGTCACCACCAGCCCCAGCCCGCAGAACAGCGCGAACGGCGTCAGCCAATCCAGCGCGCCGCCGGCATAGCTGCGGCCGTTAACCGGGAACCCGTTAATGATGGCGCCGACCACCACCCCCTGGCTAAAGGTGGCGAAGATGGACCCCCAGATAAACGCCTTATCCCAGATATGGCGTTTTTCCGCCGTGGCCTTGAAGCGGAACTCGAAGGCCACGCCGCGGAAAATCAGCCCGAACAGCATCAGGGTCAGCGGAATCGCCAGGGCGTCGAGGATCACCGAATAGGCCAGCGGGAAGGCGCCAAACAGCGCCGCGCCGCCCAGCACCAGCCAGGTCTCGTTGCCGTCCCACACCGGAGCGACGGTGTTCATCATCACGTCACGGTCACCGCTGTCTTTCACCCACGGGAACAGGATGCCAATACCCAAATCAAAACCGTCCATCACCACGTACATCATGGTGCTGAACACGATGATCACAAACCAAATCAACGGAAGATCGATGCCCATGTTCAGCTCCTGTCGTCCAAGGTGTCTTTAACTGCGGAGAGCGGGCGCGCCGGCCGGCCTTCGGTGTCGTCTTCATGCGGTTCATGCCGCTGCGGCCCTTTGCGGATCAGGCGCATCATGTAGGAGTAACCCACGCCGAACACCGAGCAGTAAACGATGATAAACGCCAGCAGGCTGATGCTCATATGCAGGTCGCCATGCGCCGAAACCGCATCCTTGGTGCGCAGCAGGCCGTACACCACCCAGGGCTGGCGGCCAATCTCGGTAGTGAACCAGCCCGCCAGCAGCGCCAGCAGCCCGGACGGCCCCATCCATAGAATGAAGTACAGGAACGGCCTGGAGTGATACAGCCCGCCGCGCCAGCGCAGCCACAGGCTCCATACTCCGGCCAGGATCATCAGCATGCCCAGCGCCACCATGACGCGGAACGACCAGAACACCACGGTGGAGTTTGGACGATCTTCCGGCGGGAAGGATTTCAGCGCCGGCACTTGCTCGGTCAGGCTGTGAGTCAGGATCAGGCTGCCGAGGTAGGGCACTTCCAGCTTGAAGCGCGTTTCTTCACGCTGCATGTCCGGCCAGCCGAACAGGATCAGCGGGGTGGCTTCTCCCGGCGGGTTTTCCCAGTGGCCTTCGATGGCGGCGATCTTCGCCGGCTGATGTTTCAGGGTATTCAGCCCGTGGGCGTCGCCGATCAATGCCTGCACCGGCGCCACGATCAACGCCATCCACATCGCCATCGACAGCATCTTGCGCATCGCCGGGGTATCGCGGCCGCGCAGCAGGTGCCAGGCGGCGGAGGCGCCGACGAAGAACGCCGAGGACAGGAAGGCGGCGGTGGACATATGCAACAGGCGATACGGGAACGACGGGTTGAAGATAACCTTCAGCCAGTCGACCGGCACCACCTGGCCGTTGATGATCTCATGCCCCTGCGGCGTTTGCATCCAGCTGTTGGAGGCCAGGATCCAGAAGGTGGAAATCAGGGTGCCCAGCGCCACCATGCAGGTAGCGAAAAAGTGCAGGCCCGGGCCGACGCGGTTCCAGCCGAACAGCATCACGCCGAGGAAGCCGGCTTCGAGGAAGAAGGCGGTCAGCACTTCATAGGTCAGCAGCGGCCCGGTAATGCTGCCGGCAAACTCCGAGAAGAAGCTCCAGTTGGTGCCGAATTGGTAGGCCATCACCAGGCCGGAAACCACGCCCATGCCGAAGTTGACGGCAAAGATTTTCGACCAGAAGTGGTACAGATCGCGGTAGGCTTCATTGTGCGTTTTCAGCCACAGCCCTTCCAGCACCGCCAGGTAACTGGCGAGTCCGATGGTGATGGCGGGAAAAATGATATGAAAAGACACGGTGAAGGCGAACTGTATTCTGGCAAGTTCCAGTGCATCAAGACCCAGCATGGCGCCTCCTTGGGTTGGACATAAAATAACCTCTTGAGTATAGCTGTAATTTTTGTGTGGAAAGCTTGGCGTTAAGTTAAGCACGGAGTACAGTGCCTATAATAGTGACAGTTATTTTACTTTTTTATATAACAGTTTAGGGTTATGACCAGATACGAGCAGCTTGCGCAGCAGATTAGAGAACAGATCCAAAACCGGGTGTGGCGAGCGGGGGACAAGCTGCCCTCGCTGCGCGAGAGCGGTAAGCGCGCCGGTTTGAGCCTGATGACGGTGGTGCAGTCCTATCAGCTGCTGGAAAGCCAGGGCTGGATCGTCGCTCGCCCGCAGTCCGGGTATTATGTGGCGGCGCGTCCGCAGCCTCTGCCGGAGCCGGCGCGCGGCGAAAAGCTGCTGCTGAGCGAGCAGGTGGATATCAACACCTTTATTTTCGACGTATTGCAGGCCAGCCAGGATCCGGAGATAGTCCCGTTCGGTTCGGCGTTTCCCGACGCCACCCTGTTCGCCCAGCCCAGGCTGGCGCGTGCGCTGAGCAGCGTGGCGCGCAAGTTCACCCCGCACAGCTCGCTGGCCAATCTGCCGCCCGGCAACGATGCGCTGCGCCGCCACATTGCCCAGCGCTATGCGCTGAGCGGTATGCAGGTGGCGCCGGATGAAATCGTCATTACCGCCGGGGCGATGGAGTCGCTGAGCCTCAGCCTGCAGGCGGTGACCCAGCCGGGCGACTATGTGGCGATAGAGTCGCCGGCGTTTTACGGCGCGCTGCAGGCGTTGGAGCGTTTGCGGCTGAAGGCGGTGGCGATCGCCACTCACCCGCAGGACGGCATCGATCTGGATGCGCTGCAGCAGGCGGTGGATCAGTACCCGATCAAGGCCTGCTGGCTGATGACCCACTTCCAGAACCCGCAGGGCGCCAGCATGTCGGACGACAACAAGCGGCGGCTGGTGGCGCTCTTGCGTGAGCGGCAGATTACGCTGATCGAAGACGACGTTTACGGCGAGCTGTATTTCAGCGCAGAACGGCCGCTGCCGGCCAAAGCGCTGGACAGCGGCGGCCAGATCCTGCACTGCTCGTCGTTCTCCAAATGCCTGGCGCCGGGTTTTCGCGTCGGTTGGGTGGCGGCGGGGCGTTATGCCCAGCAGATCCAGCGGCTGCAGCTGATGAGCACCGTTTCCACCAGCGTGCCGACCCAAATGGCGCTGGCCGACTACCTGCTGCACGGCGGCTATGATACCCATCTGCGGCGGCTGCGCCGTTTGCTGGCCCAGCGGCAGAGCGTGATGCGCCAGGCGATCGCCCATCACTTCCCGCCGACGGTCAAAGTCAGCCAGCCCGACGGCGGCTATTTCCTGTGGCTGGAGCTGGAGCCGGCGCTGTCGTCGATGGAGCTGTACCGGCAGGCGCTGGCGCAGGGCGTCAGCATCGCGCCGGGGCGGATGTTCACCACCGGCGACCATTTCAACCACTGTTTCCGCCTCAACGCCTCTTTTGAATGGCACGACCGGTTTGAAGAGGCGATCAAGACTTTAGCGAAATTAATCCGCCAGTTGGAACCGGCCCGTTGAGCCGCCCTCGGTTTTTTCTGACTAACAAAACTTTGACATCGGCAGTCGCGCACATGCTTAATAACTAAACATCGGCCACTTTAGCGTCGGTGGTGAAAAGTTATCCATGCTCGCTTTCAGCGGAGGCCGGGCATAAGGTTTACCACGGATTTTGGTGCCGTTGTTTCTTTCCCTACAACATAAATAAATGGACTTAGTTATGCTTAATCAAACGCGGATTATGCCGCTCGCCGTCAGCCTTTTGTCCTTAGCCTGCGGCCATGCGATGGCCGCGCCATCGCCCTATAGCAACTTCATCGTCTTCGGCGACAGCCTCAGCAGTTCTGGACAGGTCGCGGATCCCGGCGGCCCGGCAGGGTCTTCTTACCGGGCGACCAACCGTACCGGACCCGTCTACCTGGACGGCAGCGGGGAAGCCTATGCCGCTGTCGCCCCGCAATTACTGGGTGCGAGGCTTGGGTTCTCGGCCGATCAGCTTGCCGGCTCAACCTCGGCCGCTCGCGCCCGAGAAGGCTTGCCTGATGGCAATAACTGGGCGGTTGGCGGCTATCGCACCGATCAGATCCTTGATTCGATTACCTCCACTTCGGCGGTCGACGGCCGTAGTCGACCCGGTTATCTGCCGTCCAACAACTTTCGTGCTGACCCGAAAGCCTTCTACTACCTGACGGGAGGGGCCAACGATTTCTACCAAGGGGGGGTCACCCGTCCCGACCAAGCCCCCGTCGCCGCCGGACGGCTGGTCGACAGCGTACAAGCCTTGCAACAGGCCGGTGCCCGTTACATCATGGTGTGGCTGTTGCCGGATCTTGGCCTAACCCCGTTGCTCAACGGCGGGCCTCTGCAAACGTTCACCTCTCTGCTCAGCGCTCAGTTCAACACTGAACTGATTCGGCAGTTGCGCGGGGTCGATGCAGAGGTTATTCCTCTCAACGTCCCAGCGCTTTTGAAAGAGGCCTTCGCCAATCCGGGGCAGTTCGGTTTGGCTACTGACCAGGACCTCATCGCCACCTGCTTCACTGGCAGAGGCTGCAGGGAAAACGCCCGTTACGGCATTCATAGCGCCACGCCGGACCCGAGTAAGTTGATCTACAACGACGCCGTTCACCCCACCGAAGCCGGGCAACGGCTGATTGCCGATTACGCTTATTCTCTGTTGGCGGCGCCCTGGGAAATCACCCTGCTGCCGGAAATGGCCCATGGCATCCTGCGCGCGCATCAGGACGAGTTACGCAACCAATGGCAGGCTGATTGGCAAAGCTGGCAGAGCGTTGGCCAATGGCGCGCGATCGCCGCCGCAGGCGGCCAGCGCCAGGATTTCGACAGCCAGCGCAGCGCGGCCGGCGCCGACGGCAATGGTTACAGCCTGAACATCGGCGGCAGCTATCGGCTCGACGAGGCCTGGCGAGTCGGGGTACTGGCCGGCAGCTATCGGCAGAAGCTCGAAGCGGGCAACAGCGGCTCGGACTATAAGCTCAACAGCTACCTGGGAACCGCCTTTGTGCAGTACCAGCAAAGCCGCTGGTGGGCTGATGCGGCAGCTACCGCAGGGCGTCTGGACTACGCCGGCCTCAAACGCAGGTTCGCTCTGGGCACCAACGAACGGCAGGAAACGGGCGACACCGACGGCAATATCCTGGCCTTCGGCGCGCGCCTGGGCTACGACATTGCGCAGCAGGCCGACGGCATCTGGCACCTGTCGCCGTTCATCAGCGCAGACTATGCGCGGGCCAAGGTTGATGGCTACGCTGAAAACGGCAAAGACGCCACCGCTCTGGCCTTCGATGAGCAGAGACGCAGTTCACGGCGCTTGGGCATCGGTTTGCAGGGCAAATATCAGGTCACCCCGCAAACCCAGCTATTCGGCGAAATTGCCCATGAAAAGGAATATGAGGACCATGCGCAGAAGCTGACCATGGCCCTGAACAGCCTGCCGGATAATCGCTACACTCTGGAAGGCTATGCCCCGCAGAGCAGCCTGAACCGTCTGAGCCTTGGAGTCAGACACGCGCTTACCCAGGATCTGGCCTTACACGCCGGCTACAACATCCGCAAGGACGGCGATTTCACCCAACAAGGCATCAGCCTCGGGGCCAGCCTCGACTTCTAAACCGCAGGCGCTGCCCCTTAAGGAGGCAGCGTTTTTTATTTATGTGTTTGATTTTACTGTTTCATCGGCGAAGCCCCAGAGCGGAGCCTTAGCGAAACTAATCCGGCGGCCCGATCGCACAGGCTGAACGCTACTGCCGCTCCGGCAGCGCAATAGAAAAACTCATAATGCTTTTTCCGGCAATAGAATGCCGGTTTCGTTGTTAGACAGCTCTCGGGCCGCCGATTACTCTGCGATAAATTTTGTCACATTTATCAACGGGTAAACGAGGGGCTGTGGGTGAGCAGAATAAAAAATAATATAAACAAACTGTTGCAAAATCGGTTGGCGCCGCTGGCGCTGGCCTGTGCGTTGGGCATGGCATTCGGCGCGCAGGCGCAAACGCTGGCCGAAGGCATCACGCCGGCCGCCGATGCCGGCCTGGTACCGGCGGCTGCCAAGCTGCGCAAGGACACCGTCGTTGCCGGCATTCTGGAACCACAGGGCATTTTCAACCCTTACCTGTTCACCAACGGCTGGGACGAAAACGTCACCGACGTGATCTTCAGCCGTCTGATCGGTCTGGACAGCCAGGGCAAGCCGGTGGGGCGCTTGGCGGAGTCCTGGCAGGTCAGCCCCGATAATTTGACCTACACCATCAAACTGCGCTCCAACCTGGTCTACAGCGACGGCTCGCCGCTCAAGGCAGAGGATATCGCCTTTACCCTGACGCTGTTGCACGATCCGGCTTACGACGGTGAGACCGATATTACCCCAGCGCATATTCAGGGCGGCGACGCCTATAAAAACGGCGCGGCGGACAGCGTCAGCGGGTTGAAGGTGATCGACGATCGCACCATTCAGATAACCACTACTCAGGCGGGCGCCACCACGCTGCAATTGATCGGCGGGCCGGTGCTGTCCAAAGCCTATTACGGCAAAGACTACCGGCGCGGCAAACTCGACGGCGTACGTGCGCTGAGCGGTAAGCCGCTGGGCAACGGCCCGTATATTTACGATAAATACGTGCCGGGCCAGGAGATCCGCTTCCACGCCAACCCGAATTTTTACCTTGGCGCACCGCCGATGGCGCGCTTTATCTATCGCGTGACCAATCCGGCCACCAACTTCCAGCTGTTCCAGACCGGTGAAACCGACTACGACGCCTTCACCTCCAAACCGGACGATATCGAACAGCTGAAGCTGCTCGGTTTCGCCAACATCAACCTGTACGGTTCCAGCGATTACAGCCGCATCGATTTCAACCTGAAGCGCCCGGCGCTGCAGGACAAACGGGTGCGTCAGGCGCTGATCTACGGCCTGGATCGGCAGAAGCTGATTAGCGTGGTTTATCAGGGCTACGGCACGGTGGCCAATCAGCCGATCTCGCCGATCTCCTGGGCCTACGATGCGACCGGCATCAACCCTTACGCTTACGATCTCGAAAAGGCCAGGCGGCTGCTGGATGAAGCCGGTTGGAAGGCGGGGGCCGACGGCATTCGCCAGAAAGACGGCAAGAAACTGGAGCTGACGCTGTTGGTGACCAAAAAGCTGATTAACGATGCGTTGGTGCCGATCGCCAAGGACAACTACCGCCAGCTCGGCGTGGTGCTGAAGCCGCAGGTGTTGGACTTCAACGCGCTGCTGGCGCAGCGCAAAACCGGCAACTATGATCTGGCCTCCCTCAGCACCAGCACGCTGAACGATCCGCACGACGGGGTGCGCGACTTCATCAGCCGCGAGAGCGCAACCGGTTATAGCAATCCGCAGGTGGATGCGCTGATCGCCAAGGCCAACGCGACGCTGGATATCGAACAACGCAAGCCGCTGTATCACCAACTGTATCAGCTGCTGGCTGAGGATCCGCCGGTGATCCTGCTGGGCAACCGCAAGATCCTCAGCGCCAGCAGCGCACGCGTTACCGGCTTTAAGCCGGATATCTACAACGGCCTGGTCGGCAGCCTGCCGGATGTCAGGCTGGCCCAGTAACGGCAAGATACCGCCGTGCCGGCAAGGGCGGCGGTGACGGGACACCCCATGAGAAACTTTATCCTGCGCCGGCTGCTGCAAACCCTCCCCATGCTGCTGCTGGCCTCGCTGTTGATTTTCTTTATCTTCGCGCTGACGCCCGGCGATTTTATCGACGGCAATATCAACCTGACGGCGCAGCGTGCGGCGGAGCTGCGGGCGCTGTATGGGCTGGATCAGCCGCTGTTTACCCGCTACCTGCACTGGTTGGGGCAGCTGCTGCGCGGCGATCTTGGCTTCTCGCTGCAGTACCAGATCCCGGTCAGCACGCTGCTGAATCAGTATATCTGGAACTCCTTCCTGCTGGCGTCGGTGGCGCTGGTGCTTTATTGGGGCATTGCGCTGGCGGTCGGGGTGGCGTCGGCCATGAGGCCATACTCGCTGTTCGATCATCTGGTGACGGTGGCGGTGTTCGGCGCCATGTCGTTCCCAACCTTTTTCCTCTGCCTGTTGCTGATCAAATGGTTCGCCGTCGATCTGCACTGGCTGCCGGCGGGCGGCATGCTGCGTACCGGCAGCGAGGCCACCGGCCTTGCCTGGGCGCTGGAGGTGGCGGCGCATCTGCTGCTGCCGGTGCTGGCGTTAGTGATGTTGCAGGCCGGTACCCTGACGCGCTATTTCCGCGCCAGCATGCTGGACGTGATCCGTATGGACTATATCCGCACCGCGCGCGCCAAAGGCTTGCGCGAGAAAACGGTGATCCTGCGGCACGCGCTGCGCAATGCGCTGCTGCCGATCATCACCCTGCTGGGGTTTGAGCTGCCGGCGCTGTTTTCCGGCGCGCTGATCACCGAGAAAATCTTCAACTGGCCGGGTGCCGGGCATATTCATATCGATTCGCTGGCGGCGCGCGACTACCCGGTGCTGATGGGCTTCACGCTGTTTCTGGCGGTGCTGACCATTCTCGGCAACCTGCTGGCGGACATCCTGTACGCCTATGCCGATCCGCGTATTCGTTTGAGGTAAATCATGTTGGCAATACTGTTTTCCGGCCGTCGCCGCTGGCGACAGGCGCAACTGCCGGCGCTGGCGCAACTTTCCCCGCCGCCGGCCGCTCAGGCCTGGCGGCGGCTGCGGCGTCATCGGTTGGCGATGATCTCGCTGACGCTGTTGTTGCTGTTGGCGCTGCTGTGCGTATTCGGGCCGATACTGTCGCCGTGGCGCGACGACGCCGGCGACGCGTTGAACATCAACCAGCCCCCCGGTGCGGAGCACTGGCTCGGCACCGATTTCCTCGGACGCGATATCTATACCCGCCTGCTGCTGGCCGGGCGAATATCGTTGACCATCGGTCTGGTGTCGATGCTGCTGTCGGTGACGCTCGGCTACCTGCTCGGCGCGCTGTCCGGTTATCTGGGCGGGGTGGTGGACAAACTCATTATGCGCTTCGCCGATCTGCTGATGACCATCCCCAGCCTGCCGCTGCTGATCATCATGGGGGCGATGTTGACCGAGCTGGACGTCTCGCCGGATTACCGCATCTATATGGTGATGATCATGTTAAGCCTGCTGGGTTGGCCGTCGTTGGCGCGGCTGGTGCGCGGGCAGATCCTGTCGCTGCGCGAACGTGACTTTATGCTGGCTACCGAGGTGCTGGGGCTGTCCACCCGGCGGCGCATCTTCGGCCATCTGCTGCCCAACACCATCCCGATTCTGGTGGTGGTGGCGACCATGGGGGTAGCCAATGCGATCCTTAGCGAGTCGGCGCTCAGCTATCTCGGTTTGGGCGTGGTGCCGCCGATGCCTTCGTGGGGCAATATGATGGATGCCGCCAACAGCCTGATCGACTTTCAGCGTCGCCCCTGGCTGTGGATGCCGCCGGGGCTGGCGATTTTCATCACCGTAGTGGCGATCAATATATTGGGCGACGGCCTGCGGGACGCGCTGGATCCGAAAATGAACGGGGTAAGACGATGAGCCAACCCTTGGTGGCGTTTGATCAACTGTCAGTGTCTTTCCACGGCGAGCAGGGGCGCGCCAGGGCGGTGCAGCAGCTCAGTCTCGAGCTGCATGCCGGGCAAACGCTGGGGATAGTCGGCGAATCAGGCTGCGGCAAAAGCGTGACCGCCATGGCGCTGATGGGGCTGTTGCCGCAGCCGTTGGCGCAGATCGACAGCGGTGAGATCCGCTTTGAGGGCCAGAACTTGCTGCAGTTACGCCCCGCGCAGATGGCCGATCTGCGGGGTAATCGGCTGGCGATGATCTTTCAGGAGCCGATGAGCGCGCTCAACCCGGTGCTGACGCTCGGCGAGCAGCTGGTCGAGCCGTTAATCCGCCACCGCGGCCTGGCGCCGAAGGCCGCCTGGCGGCAGGCGGTCGGGCTGATTGCCGAGGTCGGGCTGGCGCGGGCGGAACAGCTGATGCGCTGCTACCCGCATCAGCTGTCCGGCGGCATGCTGCAACGCGTCATGATCGCCATGGCAATCAGCTGCCGGCCGGCGCTGCTGATTGCCGACGAGCCGACCACCGCGCTCGACGTGACGGTGCAGGCGCAGATCCTGACGCTGCTGCAGGAGCAGACCCGCAGGCACAATATGGCGATGATGCTGATCACGCACGACCTCGGCGTTATCGCCCAGATGGCGGATCGGCTGGCGGTGATGTATGCCGGACGCATCGTCGAGCAGGGGGCGACGCAGGAGGTGCTGGCCAATCCGCTGCATCCTTACACTCAGGGGCTGATGGCCTCGCGCCCGGTGCCTGGCCAGCGGCGCCGTCGGCTGTATTCGATCCCCGGGCAGGTGCCGAGTCTGGTCAGCCTGCCGGACCACTGCGCCTTTGCCGAACGCTGCGGGCAGGCTACCGCCCGCTGCCGTGACGGCATTCCGCCGCTGTACGGCAGCCAGCAGCGCCAGTCGGCCTGTTTCCTCAACGCCGGAGGGCGCATTCATGTCGGTTGAACCCTTGATTGAAGTAAAAGGGCTGAAGAAGTATTTCCCGCTGCGTGACGGGCTGTTTGGCCAAACCACCGGGCAGCTGCGGGCGGTGGATGACGTCAGCTTCAGCATCCGCAAGGGGCGGATCTTCGGGTTGGTGGGGGAGTCAGGCAGCGGCAAAACCACCGTCGGCCGCACCCTGCTGGGCCTGCACGACAAAACCGCCGGTGAGGTGCTGTTCAACGGCCAGGCGCTGGATAAGCTCAGCCCGCGTCGGCTGCGCGCCATGCGCCCCAAAATGCAGCTGGTGTTTCAGGATCCCTACAGTTCGCTGAACCCGCGGATGCGCGTCGGCGATGCCATCGGCGAAGCCCTGCTGCAGCATGGGCTGGCGAGCAAGGGCGAACTGCGCGATCGGGTGATCGACACCATGGAGATTTGCGGGTTGTCGGCGCAGCATTACGGGCGCTTTCCGCACGAGTTTTCCGGCGGCCAGCGGCAGCGCATCGGCATCGCCCGCGCGCTGATCCTGCGGCCGGAATTTATCGTCGCCGATGAACCGATCTCGGCGCTCGACGTGTCGATCCAGGCGCAGATCATCAACCTGTTCTCCGATTTGCAGGAGCGAGAAGGGGTGACGCTGCTGTTTATCTCGCACGATCTCGGGGTGGTTGAGCATCTGTGTCAGGACGTGGCGGTGATGTATCTCGGGCAAATTGTCGAGAGCGCCGACCGGGACAGGCTGTTCCGCCAGCCGCAACATCCCTATACCCGGGCGCTGCTGGCCGCAGTGCCGACGCTGGATCCGCAGCGTCGGTTGCCGCAGGCGATGACCGGCGGTGAACCGCCCAACCCCGCCAACCCGCCGCCCGGCTGTCGTTTTCATACCCGTTGCCCGCAGGCGACCGCGCAATGTCGCGAACAGGCGCCGCCGCTGCGCAGCGTGGCGCCCGGCCACCGGGTGGCCTGCCATTACGCCGGTTAAGACAGATAGTGCTTCAGCGCGCGGCCGGCCTGATGCAGGGCCGAATGTACCGCCGGCACATGAGCGATAGGGTTCAGCAGGCCATAATCATGGATCAGCCCGTTGTAACGGGTGGAGGTCACCTCCACCCCGGCGGCGTTCAGCAGCCGGGCGTAGGCTTCGCCTTCGTCGCGCAGCACGTCGAGCTCGGCGGTTTGCACCAGCGCCGGCGGCAGGCCTTTCAGCTGTTCCAGCGAGGCGTTGAGCGGCGAAGCGGTGATCTCTTTGCGCTGCGCCTTGTCGGTGGTGTAGTTGTCCCAGAACCATTTCATCATGTTGCGGGTCAGGAAATGGCCCTCGGCGAACTGGTGGTAAGAGTCGGTATCGAAGCTGGCGTGGGTCACCGGCCATAACAGGATCTGGCATCGCAGCGCCGGGGTGCCTTTCTCTTTCGCCATCAGGCTGACCACCGCCGCCATATTGCCGCCTACGCTGTTGCCGACCACCGCCAGACGCGAACCGTCGACGTTGATTTTTTCGCCATACTCGGCCACCCACTCGGTGGCGGCGTAGGCCTGGTTAATCGCGGTCGGGTAGTGCGCCTCCGGCGACGGGGTGTAGTTGACGAATACCGCGGCGGCGCCGGAGCTGTGCACCAGATCGCGCACCAGCCGCTCATGGGTAGGGAAATCGCCCAGCACCCAGCCTCCGCCGTGGAAAAACATAAACACCGGCAGCTTCTCTTTCACCCTGGCGGGCCGCACCACGTGCAGCAGAATGTCCTGGCCGTCGACGCGGATGGTCTTCTCGCTGATTTCCACCTCATACAGCGGCACTTCGACGCTGCTTTGCGCACCTTCCAGCACCTTGCGCGCCTCTTTCGGTTTCATTTGTTCCATCGGCTTGCCGCCGCCGGTGTTCAACGCGTCGAGAAAGGCGCGAATATCGCGCTGTGCGGCAGGCTGGGTGAGGTCGACAGTTTTCTTGGGCATGGGGGTTCCTCGTGCGCGAAAATGAGTAAAACCTGGTCAGGATCACAGTGTAGTCGCTGGTGAATAAAGAGGGGAAGCGAGGCAAAAGTGGTTTGCCGTCGAGCTTTTTGAATGAGAGGGGACGGTCCGCACAGCGCCCGATCCGGCGCGGCTTTGCCCGATAATGGGGCGCAGGATGCACTTCGATGCGGCAAAAGTGTGACGGCGCGCAAATCGGGCCAAATTATTTTTGCGAGCGCGATCAGAAATTTTGAAGTTATTTGCGATTGAATAGGATTTCGCGGCCAATGATGATTTCTGGCCTTATTTTTTCAATTATTCATTACCAATGCATAATTATTGAATAAGTATGCATTATAAGCCGTTGTTTTAACGAAAAAAATCTAAAAATCCCGCGAAAATCCCGTTTTGGCACGATAGCTGCTCTACACTCTTTATCAAACGACATGTATTTTAACTGCTCGTTAACATTTATTCCCCGTTCCGGGGCCTGATACGCGGCATAAATAGCGAAAAATCGATTTTATGTAACAGATTTGTTTCTGAAGCGGCGGTGAATGGCAGAGTTATCACCGGCCGAAAAGTCGATCTTACGCTGCAGTTTTTTTGCAGAGTTGCGGAATATCCGGGCAGGAACGGCCATTACAGTCAAAATTCAGCCTTTGCTGAGCTTATGAGGTCACTATGGAACAGCCAATCGCAGTTACCCGCCAGTCTTTCGATGACTGGATGGTCCCGGTTTATGCCCCCGCTGATTTTATTCTGGTGCGGGGAGAGGGTTCGCAGGTCTGGGATCAACAGGGCAAGTCTTACATCGATTTCGCTGGCGGCATCGCGGTCAACGCGTTGGGCCATGCGCACCCTGAGGTGAAGGCGACGCTGGTGGAGCAGGCGGGCAAACTGTGGCATCTGGGCAACGGCTACACCAATGAGCCGGTACTGCGCCTGGCGAAGCAGCTGATCGACGCCACCTTCGCCGACAAGGTGTTTTTCTGCAACTCCGGCGCAGAAGCCAACGAAGCGGCGCTGAAGCTGGCGCGCAAGCATGCGCACGACCAGCACGGCGCCGGCAAGGATCAGATCGTGGCGTTCAACAATGCCTTCCACGGCCGCACCCTGTTCACCGTTTCCGCCGGCGGCCAGCCGAAGTACTCGCAGGACTTCGCACCGCTGCCGGGCGGCATTGCCCATACGCCGTATAACGATCTGGCCGCCGCCGCCGAACTGATTAACGATCGCACCTGTGCGGTGATCGTCGAGCCTATCCAGGGTGAAGGCGGCGTACTGCCGGCGGATGCCACCTTCCTGCAGGGGCTGCGCGAGCTGTGCGACCGCCACAATGCGTTGCTGATCTTCGATGAAGTGCAAACCGGCGTAGGCCGTACCGGCCACCTGTACGCGTACATGCAGTACGGCGTGGTGCCGGACGTGCTGACCACCGCCAAAGCGCTTGGCGGCGGCTTCCCGATCGGCGCGATGCTGACGACCGACGCGCTGGCGAAAACCCTGAGCGTCGGCACCCACGGCACCACCTATGGCGGCAACCCGCTGGCGACGGCGGTGGCGAGCACGGTGTTCTCCATCATTAACACGCCGGAAGTGCTGGAGGGCGTCAAACAGCGTCACCAGTGGTTCCTCGACGGCTTGAATGAGATCAACCGCCAGTATCCGATCTTCTCTGAAATTCGCGGCGGCGGCCTGCTGATCGGCTGCCTGCTGAACAAAGACTACGCCGGCAAGGCGAAACAGATCACCCAACTGGCCAACGAAGAGGGGGTTATCGCTCTGATCGCCGGGCCGGACGTGGTGCGCTTCACCCCTTCGCTGATCATTCCTGAGCAGGATGTGAAAGAGGGGCTGGCGCGATTCGCGCGCGCCGTGGCGCGGATTTGCAGCTAATAAGCGGGCTGCGCCCCCACGGGCGCAGCCTGATTCAGAAGAGGTTCGCATTATGATGATTATTCGCCCTATAGAGCGTCGCGATTTAACCGATTTACTGACGCTGGCCGGCAAGTCCGGCATCGGTCTCACGTCACTGCCGCAAAATGAAGATACCCTGTCGGCACGCATTGAGCGGGCGTTAAAAACCTGGCAAGGCGAACTTCCGCAAAGCGACCAGTGCTATCTGTTTGTGCTGGAGGACAGCGAACGCCAACAGATCGTCGGCGTTTGCGCCATTGAAGTGGCGGTCGGGCTGGCGGAACCCTGGTACAGCTTCCGCGTCGGCACCCAGGTGCACGCGTCCAAACAGCTGAACGTCTATAAATCGGTGCCGACGCTGTTCCTCAGCAACGACCATACCGGGCATTCGGAGCTGTGCACGCTGTTCCTTGACCCTGACTATCGCCACGGCGAAAACGGCAAACTGTTGTCGAAGGTGCGCTTCCTGTTTATCGCCGCCTTCCGCGAACGTTTCTCGCAGCGGCTGATCGCCGAGATGCGCGGCTTCTCCGATGAAAACGGCCGTTCGCCGTTCTGGGAAAGCGTCGGCCGTCATTTCTTTTCCATCGAGTTCGCCAAGGCGGACTACCTGAGCGGCACCGGGCAGAAGGCGTTTATCGCCGAGCTGATGCCGAAACACCCGCTGTACGTCGATTTCCTGGCGGAAGACGCGCAAAAAGTGATTGGCGAAGTGCACCCGCAAACGGTACCTGCGCGCCGGGTGCTGGAATCGGAAGGGCTGCGCTACCAGGGCTATGTCGATATCTTCGACGGCGGCCCGACGCTGGAAGCGGAAATCGACCAGATCCGCGCGGTTAAACACAGCCGCCTGGTGAAGGTGGTGCTGGATGAAACCCCAATGCGCCCCGATGCTCCGGTTCAACTGGTGGCTAACGATAATTATCAGCACTACCGCGCGCTGCTGGTCAATGCCGATTTGTATGACGATCGCCTGCATATCAATGCCGCCACCGCTGCGGCGCTGGGCGTTGAGCAAGGCAGCCCGGTGCGCGTGATCCCCCTTATTGCACAGGAGAAAGCCTGATGTCACATCCTGCACTTTTCATTAACGGCGTCTGGCGGCAGGGCCGCGGCGCTGAATTCGGCAAAACCGATCCGGTGGACAATCGGCCGTTGTGGCGGGCCAACGCCGCCGACGCCGGCGACGTCGCCGCCGCCTGTGAGGCCGCCCGCGCGGCATTCCCGGCCTGGGCGCGCACGCCGTTTGAACAACGCGAGCAGTTGGTAAAGCGCTTCGCTGCCTTGCTGGAAGAGCATAAACAACGGCTGGCGGAGACCATCAGCCGTGAAACCAGCAAACCGCGCTGGGAAACCCTGACCGAGATCCAGGCGATGATCGGCAAAGTGGGCATTTCCCTGCAGGCCTATCAGGCGCGCACCGGAGTGAGCCATACGCCGATGGCCGACGGCGCTTCAGTGCTGCGCCATCGCCCGCACGGCGTGCTGGCGGTGTTCGGGCCTTATAATTTCCCTGGCCATCTGCCGAACGGCCACATTGTGCCGGCGCTGTTGGCGGGCAACTGCGTGGTATTTAAACCAAGTGAACTGACCCCGTTGACCGCGGAAGCCACGCTGAAGCTGTGGCAGCAGGCAGGGTTGCCTGAAGGCGTTATCAACCTGGTGCAGGGCGGGCGGGAGACCGGCGAGGCGTTGGCCGCCAGCGCGGATATCGACGGGTTGCTGTTCACCGGCAGCGCCGGCACCGGTTATCACCTGCATCGCCAGCTGGCGGGGCAACCGGAGAAAATCCTGGCGCTGGAGATGGGGGGCAACAATGCGCTGATCGTCGACGGCATTGAAGATCGCGATGCAGCGGTCAACCTGGCCATCCAGTCGGCGTTTATCTCCGCCGGCCAGCGCTGCACCTGCGCGCGCCGCATTCTGGTGAAAAACGGCGCCGAGGGCGACGCCTTTATCGAACGTCTGGTGCAGGTGGCGAGCGAGCTGCGCATCGGGCGCTGGGACGCCGAGCCGCAGCCGTTTATGGGCGGGGTAATCTCGCCGGCGGCCGCCGAAAAAATGCTGGAGGCGCAGCAGCGCCTGTTGGATCTGGGCGGCAAGCCGCTGCTGACCATGCAGTTGCTGGAGCAGGGCAGCGCGCTGCTCAGCCCGGGCATCATCGAACTGACCGGCGTGCGTGGCGTGCCGGATGAGGAATACTTCGGCCCGCTGACCACCATCGTGCGCTATAGCGACTTTGACGAGGCGCTGCGCCTTGCCAACCAGACGCGTTATGGCCTGTCCGTGGGGCTGGTTTCGCCGCAGCGCGCCCTGTTCGATCGGCTGCTGCTGGAGGCGCGCGCCGGCATCGTCAACTGGAACAAGCCGCTGACCGGCGCCTCCAGTGCGGCACCGTTCGGCGGCGTGGGCGCCTCGGGCAACCACCGCCCAAGCGCCTACTACGCGGCGGATTATTGCGCCTGGCCGATGGCGTCGCTGGAAAGCGAGAGCCTGACCCTGCCGGCCAGCCTGTCGCCGGGCTTGTCATTCCGTTAACGGTTGGCGGCGGCATTATGGCGCCGCCGCCTGTCATCCCCAGGGGATAAAAATGTCAGGATATGAAGTCAATTTCGACGGTCTGGTGGGCCTGACGCACCACTACGCCGGGTTGTCGTTTGGTAATGAGGCGTCGACACAGCATCAAAACAGCGTATCGAACCCGAAGTTGGCGGCCAAGCAAGGGCTGCTGAAAATGAAGGCGCTGGCGGATCTCGGCTTCCAGCAAGGGGTGTTGCCGCCGCAGGAGCGGCCGCATTTGCCAATGCTGCGCAGGCTGGGTTTCAGCGGTTCCGACGAGACGGTATTGGCGCAGGCGATGCGCCAATCGCCGCGCCTGCTGTCGGCGCTCAGCTCGGCGTCCTGCATGTGGACCGCCAACGCGGCCACGGTTTCACCGTCGGCGGACAGCGCCGACGGCAAGGTGCATTTCACCGCAGCCAACCTGAACAACAAGTTTCACCGCGCCATAGAGGCCGAAACCACTACCGCGGTGCTGCGAGCGATGTTCAACGACGAGCGGCACTTTGCCCACCATGAGGCGCTGCCCCAGGTGGCGCTGTTCGGTGATGAAGGGGCGGCTAACCATAACCGCCTGGGCGGCGACTACGCCAAACGCAGCGTGCAAGTGTTCGTGTACGGCCGCCAGGAGTTTGGCGGTGAAACCGCGCCCACGCGTTACCCGGCCCGCCAGACGCGTGAAGCCGGTGAGGCCATCGCCCGGCTGCATCAGCTGGACGAACGGCATACGGTATTTGTGCAACAGAACCCGGCGGTGATCGATCAGGGCGTGTTTCATAACGACGTGATTGCGGTCAGCAACCAGAACCTGTTGTTCCACCACCAGCAGGCGTTTTATCAGCAGCAGCGGGCGTTGGACGAAGTGCGCCGCAAAATGGCGACGCTGGACAGCGAACTGGTGGCGATTGAGGTGCCGACGGCGCGGGTGACGGTTGCGGATGCGGTGGCAACCTATCTGTTTAACAGCCAAATCCTGACCAAGCCGAACGGTAAAATGATGATTGTGGTGCCGGAGGAGTCGCGCCAGCATGATGGCGTATGGCGCTATCTGAACGATATGGTCAGCAGCGGCGGGCCAATCGATGAGATCAAGGTGTTCGATCTGCGCGAGAGCATGCGCAACGGCGGCGGGCCTGCCTGCCTGCGGCTGCGGGTGGCGCTCAACGAGCAGGAGCTGCGGGCGGTTAACCCGCGTGTGATGATGAACGATACGCTGTTCGTCACGCTGAATGAATGGGTCGATCGCCATTATCGCGATCGCCTGACGCAGAACGATTTGGCCGATCCCTTGCTGCTGCGGGAAGGGCGTGAAGCGCTGGATTCACTGACGTCGATCCTCGGTCTGGGCTCTATTTATCCATTCCAACAATAAGCGGAGACATCATGTTTGATTTATTGCCGCTGACGCTGGAAGGGGCCGTTCCGCCCGAACAGCAGGGCGAAACGCCGTTGTTGCGCTGGCGCTGGCTGGGCGAAGGCCTGCTGGAAATGACCCCGCTGCGGAGCTACCGCCAGGCGGTGGTGCTGTCGGCGGGCATTCACGGTAACGAGACTGCACCTATTGAGCTGCTGAATCAGCTGGTTAGCGATTTGCTGGCCGGTGAACGGCCGTTGGCGGTGCGGTTGCTGGTGATCTTGGGCAACCCGGCGGCGATGCGCGCGGGCAAGCGCTATTTACACAGCGACATGAACCGCATGTTCGGCGGCCGTTTCAGTGATTTTGCCCACAGCGGGGAAACCGCGCGGGCGCAGCAGCTGGAACAGGTCGTTCGCAACTTCTTTGACGGTGAAACCGCGGAGCGCTTCCACTACGATTTGCACACCGCTATCCGTGAATCGCGCCTGCCGCGTTTCGGCATTCTGCCTTTCCAGACGCGCCCTTATAGCGACGAGCTGCTGGCGTTGCTGGATGCCGCCGATCTGGATGCATTGGTGATCCACAGTGCGCCAGGCGGCACCTTCAGCCACTTTTCCAGCGAGCATCTCAATGCCGCCAGCTGCACGCTGGAGCTGGGCAAGGCGCGCCCGTTCGGCAGCAACGATCTGCAGCTGTTTGCCGCCATTAATCGGGCGCTGCAGGCGGCGATAAGCGATGAACCTCTGCCCGTGCGCCAGGCGCGTGAGGTGAGGGTGTTTCGCGTCGCGAAGTCGCTGATTAAACGCAGCGAGGATTTCACGCTGCACCTCAGCGACGATACCGCCAACTTTACCGAGCTGAAGCAGGGGGCGCTGCTGTACGAGCAGCCGGGGGAAAGCTATCGCGTTAGCCACGGCAGCGAATGGATCCTGTTCCCGAATCCTAATGTGGCGCTTGGCCTGCGCGCAGGCATATTGTTGACTGAGGTGCCGCGCACGACGTTGTATTGATAATTGGCCGCAGCGAGGTTATCACGCTGCGGTCATTGCCTTTCTTAATGACTTTCTGCTCTGCGCATCCTCGTTATTTATTTCCGGATTAATATCTCCGCCAGCCGAATTATGCTTGCCCGGAGAGGATTAATAACTTCACTAGATAAAATCACCGGGTAAAAGAGTCAGAATGCGGCTAAATCGGCCCAGCGACTTAGTTAAGATGAAAATGTGAAATAAGTAACGTTATTAGTAACCATGCTAATTTTGTTGTTATCCGTTAATCGCGCGCAAAGCATACAAAATGAAACCGTTATGCACTGTATTGGTGCGTTGCACCATTTTGGTTATAACTTATATGGCAAAATATTCGAGCAATCAATAAGTTGTGTCGATTTTTGTTGTAATATTTATTTACAATTAAACATGCTTTATCCACGCTGTTTTGTGAACTTTTTGATTTGCAGTTTGGATTCATGATGCTAATGTCACATGGCCCCTGTATTAGGGTGGCTCATAAAATACCAAAAGATAAAGATCACAGCCCAAATCATAAATTGGGCGTGACGGGCAGGGTTTAATTATAATATCTAGGAAAATAAATGATGAAACGCAGTGTATTAGCCTTAGCTGTTGCCCTCGGGGCAATCACCTCCTTTGCCAACGCGGCTGAAATTTATAATAAGGACGGCAATAAGCTGGATCTTTATGGCCGCGTCAACGGCAAGCACTATTTCAGTAAAGATGATGCCACTGGCGGCGACAAAAGCTATGTTCGTCTCGGGTTCAAGGGCGAAACGCAAATCACCGATCAACTGACCGGTTACGGCCAGTGGGAATATCAGCTGGCCGCCAACCACGACGAAGCCCAGGGCACCAAAGACACCAAAACCCGTCTGGGCTTCGCCGGCCTGAAGTTTGGCAATTATGGTTCCTTCGACTACGGCCGCAACTACGGCGTGGTGTACGACGCGGAAGCTTACACCGACATGCTGCCGGAATTCGGCGGTGACTCCTACAGCTACACCGACAACTTTATGACCGCGCGTTCTAACGGTCTGGCCACCTACCGTAACCGCGATTTCTTCGGTTTGGTGGAAGGGCTGAACCTGGCGGTGCAATACCAGGGTAAAAACGAGAATGATGGCCGCGGCGTTACCAAGCAAAACGGTGACGGCTATGGTCTGTCTCTGGACTACCAGGACATCGGCGGCTCGGGCATTGGCGTAGCGGCGGCGTTCTCCGATTCCAACCGCACCAGCAAGCAAAAAGAATTGAAATACGGCCAGGGTGACAGCGCGACCGCCTGGACCACCGCGGTGAAATACGACGCCAACCAGGTTTACCTGGCGGCGATGTACGCCGAAACGCGCAATATGACGCCAATTACCGTCAACGGCACGTCCGGCTTCGCCAACAAAACGCAGAACTTCGAAATGGTGGCTCAATATCAATTCGAAAACGGCCTGCGCCCTTCATTGGCTTACGTGCAGTCTAAGGGCAAAGACATCGAAGGGATCGGCGACGCCGATCTGGTGAAGTATGTGGATGTCGGCGCGACCTACTATTTCAACAAAAACATGTACGCCTATGTTGATTACCAGATCAACCAGCTGAACGACGATAACAAACTGAAACTGTCTAACGACGACATCGTGGCGGTCAGCCTGACCTATCGCTTCTAAAGATTTTGCCGCCCAATTGTTCTCAGGCTGCCGCCGCGCTGCGGCCTGACGAATAAAAGGGCATTACCTTCTTCCTGTGTCGGGAAAAGGCGGCCTGTCCTTCGTGTTTGCAACCCAGGTTGGAGCGATCTGGGGAAGGGCAGGCCCTCCACCTGGTTTCGCCTCTCCGAATTGCGTCAACTCCTCCTTTTATCCCCTTGCTCAGCTTTCCTCATGGTGATTTGGCGTTATAGAGGCGCATAAAAAATGTGTATTAACGCGCTGAAATCTAAAGGTAACATTGGAGCAATTTACTAAATCTTTACATGAAAAATTCTGATGATAGTATGAGAAGCTTGGTGTCTATGGGGTCAAAAGAATGTCCACGTCTCTAACGTTTGGTTTTGTGTTTTTATTAGCAATAATATTAAGTTATCTCACCGTCTCCATTTGCAAATTTACCCCGCTGAACATCAGGCTTCCCGAGGGGCGCCGATCTGGTTATATCGATGGCCTGCGAGGCTACCTGGCGTTGATGGTTGCCGCCCATCATTATTTTATATTTTATGGTTGGTTGCAAAATGGTGACTGGCTGCCGCCTGAAATTAACTATATAAACAATTTTGGCAAGGTGGCCGTTTGTCTGTTTTTCATGATTACCGGTTATCTTTTTATCGGTAAGATATATAAAGATAAAAGTGTTTCAAACAAGATTTCCTGGGTGAAAATCTATACGTCCAGAGTGTTCAGGATCTTCCCGCTGTACCTTCTGGCTGTTGCCGTTACCGTGCTTTATACATTTATTGTTCATGATTATAAGCTGAATGTTTCATTGGCGGAACTTGCCAAGGAAGTCGTCAAGTGGCTGCTTTACCTTGGCGATTCCGTCAATGGCGATCCTGATGCGAAAAGAGTTACTGCGGGCGTCACCTGGACCTTAAAATATGAGTGGATATTTTATTTGTCCCTGCCGTTGCTGGCCGCATTTTTCAGCAATAAAATGACGACGGTGTTGATTACTGTTTTATCAATAATCATTTATTTCAGTGGGTTGCATTTTGGCAGTATCGATTTCAAATACATCATCTTCTTCGTGCTCGGTGGTTTTACGTTCGCAATAGAGCAGCGTTACAGCGATGCCTTGCGCGCGTCAATGGCGTCTGCATGGGTGTCAGTGATTGGCCTTGTTGCCATTGTTCTCGTCATTTTCTTTACGAAAGATCCGCTAGGCCCATTAGGTGCACTGTGCATGTTGGTGTTTTTTGTTCCCGTGGTGATGGGGAACTCTATTTTCGGTGTTCTGTCCGGCAGCGGAGCCATCAAATTAGGTGAGATTAGTTTTAGCCTGTACCTATTGCATGGGATCGTATTTTATACCGCGCTGGTATTCTTCATCGATAAAAGCATGATTGGCGGCATGAACAGTTACCTCATGTTTATGCCTCTTGGGATGATAGCACTGGTCATTATTTCTCTGATGACCTATAAAGGCATCGAAAAACCCTTCATCGATTTTGGCAGGCAGCTGGCTAACGGAAAAGTCTTTAGAAGCGGTGTTTCAAAGGCCCGTTGAGATAAAGGCGCTTCGATAAAATTCGAGGCGTAACGTGCAGCGCCAATCGGTAACGGCTGGTTGGCGCTTTTTTGTCGTTGCGGGCAGCGCGATCAGAAGGCTGAATATTCGCTGGCCGGCAGCCAAAAACCATCGATAAAGTCCTCCATCGGGTAACAGCCGGCATGGCGCAGATTCTGTTCCTTCATCGCGACCAGACACTGGGGTTCATCACGCAACACGTCAACCACAATGTCACTGCAGCCACCGTCCAGATAGCAAACAAACATCACCAACGCGTACATAGTTTATCGCATCCTCCACCTGGCAGCTTACATGCGTGGATTATAGGCAAAAAAGCGCGATTTTTCAGCATCATCATAGGGGAAAGGGGCTGAAGGACGCATAAACGGCGCATTTTCAGATTACTCTAACGCGTTAATCCCGCAGGCCCGATTGAATATCCTTTTTGCAGTGCTAAGCTTAACGAGCTTGAGTTCAATGCAATATTGCAACCATCAAAAGGAGCGGATATGGGATTGTTTAACTTCGTCAAAGAAGCAGGCGAGAAGCTGTGGGATACGGTAACCGGCAATGCAACCGCCGAAGATCAAAGCGCCAAACTGAAGGAGCATCTCAACAAGACCGGCCTGCCGGGTACTGACAAGGTTGACGTGCAGGTGGTTGATGGTAAAGCTGTAGTGACCGGTGATGCGGTCAGCCAGGAGCTGAAAGAGAAGATCCTGGTGGCGATCGGTAACGTTGCGGGCATCAGCGGCGTGGAAGACAAGGTCTCTGTCGCGCAGTCTGAGGCCGAAAGCCGCTTCTACACGGTGAAAAAGGGCGACACGCTGAGCGCGATTTCCAAAGAGGTGTACGGTAACGCCAACCTGTACAACAAGATTTTTGAAGCGAATAAACCAATGCTTTCCAGCCCGGATAAGATTTATCCGGGGCAGGTGTTGCGTATCCCGCAGTAATCTTCCTCGCGCAAACAGCCCGGTCAAAGATCGGGCTTTTTTCTGCGTTCTGACATTAGGTTTGCTAATTATTTTATTGTAATAATAAAAAATATGAATGAACAGTGAGCTCTATCGTCCTCTGGACCGGGGAGTGTTGACCCTGATGAGGAAAATTGATAGCGTCGTGACCCGGTTGAGGTCTGAGAAGCATTGGACGCAGAATCTCGAGCTACCCGCTCTGACGCAGTTTATCCATCGCCCTATAATAATCATGCCGGCAGCCGGCTGAGTGTAAGACTGATTTTGTGAAACGACAGCGCAATACCTCACCTGATAAAAACTATCGAGAAACTCTGGGAGATGCGCAATTTGCCATCGCGGTGCTGGCGGTTGCATCCTGCTCATTGATTATTTTTACGCTGACGGTCACGCTATGGCTGACCTGATGCCGTTAACGACAGGGGATAACATGGAGCCCAATCTCCACGACGAAACCAAACTTTTGGCCATTATTGGCCTGCTGGTCTCAGTGTTGCTGGTGGTATCAATTCTTTTTGGCGTAACTTATTTCTCTGACCTGAAACATGCTCATGATGATGTAGACGTTAAAGGCTGCTACATCAAGGCGCCTTGAGCAAACCGCGAACTCCCCCTGAGCATGCTAAGCTGGTGGCGATATCCCACCGTGCTTTGTTGCCCTTCAGGAGGTCTTTGCCATGAGCAATTCCCGCCCAACACGTTCTTCATCTTCCCGTGATTGCCCGACGGTGGATGGCATACGCCAAATCCAACGCATCGCGGTGCGCGGCGCCGAAGTCGGCGGTGTGCCTATTGCCCGCGCGCTGCCCACGCGGGAGCGGCGCACCGTCGGCGCGTGGTGTTTTCTCGATCACGCGGGGCCGACGGTTTTCAACGGCGACGATCCCGGCATGGATGTCGGGCCGCACCCGCATACCGGCCTGCAAACCTTTACCTGGATGATCGAAGGCGAAGTGTTACATCGCGACAGCCTGGGCAGCGAGCAAGTGATACGCCCGGGCCAGGTTAACCTGATGACCGCCGGGCGCGGCATCGCGCATACCGAACAATCGACGGGAACGCAGCGGCGTCTGCATGCGGCGCAGCTGTGGATTGCGCTGCCGGCGGAACATGCCGATATGGCGCCGCGTTTTGACCATTATCCAGATTTGCCGCAATGGCTGGACGATAAGGTTAATCACCGGCTCTTGATAGGGGAATTTGGGAAATACCGTTCTCCGGTGCTTAAATTTTCGCCATTAATCGCCATGGATTTGGAATGGCAGGATGACGGCTATTTGCAATTGCCGGTTAGGGAAGATTATGAAATAGGCCTTTTGCCCCTTGTTGGTGCATTTGAGTTGAATGATGAAAAATTTTCACCTGAAGACTTTGCCTATTTGGGCATGAACTATAACTCTATTGGGTTAAAAGCTGCAAAAGGCAGCCGGGCGCTATTAATCGGTGGCGCGCCATTAAACGAAGAGATTCTCATTTGGTGGAATTTTGTTGGTCATACCAGACAGGAGATAATTCAGGCCCAGCGAGACTGGGAGCAGGGTAATAGCCGTTTTCCCGATGTGAATGGCTATGTGGGAGCCCGGATGGCCGCGCCACACCTGCCCTGGAGCGATGTTTGATACCTTAAGGCTATAACGAGAGCGAAAAACTTATTCAATTTGCTCTATCAACGATTAATTAGTGTGATCGAAAGTCCATGTTTTGGAAAATATAACGCCGATCAGAGAAAAAGTGATCTGGCGCAAATAATTACCACGGGCAGAAGATTAAGATAATCCTCAAGAAGTGAGGTTGTCTACCGTTAGTCAGAAGCCAGTGAGGTCATTATGAGCCAAGTACTTTATCGCGCAAGATTATCCCATGTTGTTATTGCAACGGCGGCATTCTGGGTCTCTATTGCGGCACTGTTGGTGGTCGCGCTGAACTAACGCTGTATCACTGAGGAATAAACCCGCTGCGGCGGGTTTTTTTATGTCCGTTATGCTGAAGTCCGGCGGCGCGCTTATACTTGCCATAGTCTGATGATAATTAACCCTGTGGGGAATAATGATAATACTGTCTGATACGCTGGTGTTGTTAATCGCCGCACTTCATTTGTATATCCTGGTGCTGGAAATGTTCCTGTGGCAAACGCCGTTTGGCCGGCGCGCGTTCGCGACCACGGCGGAGTTCGCCGCCGCCACGCGAGTGCTGGCGGCCAATCAGGGGTTGTATAACGGTTTTCTGGCGGCGGGGCTGTTGTGGGGATACTGGCGCGGCGATGCGGCTTTGCAGCTGTTTTTCCTGGCATGCGTGCTGGTGGCCGGTATTTTCGGCGGCCTGACCGCCAGCCGCAAAATCCTGTGGATCCAGGCATTGCCTGCGCTGATCGCGATAGCGGTGGGGATTGCGGCGCATTAACCCGTCGCAGGCTGCTCAGGCGGTCTTTTGGTGGATAACGTGTAGCGGCGGGGCGATCTGCAGGTCTACGCTCAGATCCTGGCGGAAGTCATAAGGCGTGATGTTGAAACGCTTTCTGAACATATAGGTAAAATGGGACTGCGAGCCAAAACCGAAATCCAGAGCGATATCAAAAATTGACGCCTCACTGCTGCGCAATTGATAAACCGCGCCGGCTAACCGACGTTCGCGAATGTATTTGCCCAACGAAGTTCCCGTGGCTTCTTTGAACAACTTCTGCATGTGCCACAGGGAGTAACCGGAGTATTCGGCCAACTCCTCGAGATGGATCACTCTTCCCAGGTGAGTTTCAACCCATTTGCTGAGGGCGCAGACCAATGCGAGATGGTGTTCTTGTATCATCAGTGCGTCTGTGTGAGATCTACATAGCGGAGAAGTATACACAACTTGCCGTCTCGGACAAAAAGGCCCGCCGCGGCGGGGTGAAATTATCCGCAAAAAACTCCCGGCCGGCGTCTTGTCAGCCGGAAGGGAAAACGGCTACTCTGAACCAGCCCGTTACCGCCGATCTTCGAGGGGTTCCGGCAGCAAAAATAACCGCGTATACAGAGTCAGCCGTAACAACTCAGCGTTGATGGGGTGATCGCATGTTAATGACAGTGATTATTACTCTGGTTGTAATCGTGGGCGTCGGCGCATTTATCGCGACGCCGGTGATGAGAATGAACAATGCGCAAGGCGTGGGAGGTGAAGAACCGTGATATCAGGACGCATGCCGCCCCATGGTAGGGGATGACCCATTACCGAAAAAAGCCTGGGCCAGCCACCCGGGCTTTTTGTTGCCTGCCCGCAATCAGACGTTTTTCCGCTCGACGGTTTCTTCTCCCCAGTACAACTGATCGGCGTTGGTTTTTGCGAAGGCCATTTGCAAGGCCTCGTCGCTGCCTTCCTCCCAGATTTTTTGCGCCAACACTTCGTCATTTCCCGCCAGTTCGAAGATGGCTTCGGCAATTTCTACCGAGGTCTCACGCACCGTCGCCCAGGATTTCACATTGTGGTTCGCCATAACTTTCTCCTGTTTGGTTGTGGCCTGATGATTGGCGCTCCGGGGCGCCGATGCCCCAAGTATAGGCCAAACCGACGAGGGCTTTTGATGCCGGATGCGCAATAACGCTGAAAATTCAGCGTCGGGCGGGCAGGGGGCGGTAAAGACGCGAACGCCATGCTATTCTGTGCGCCGTCTGAATTAAGAAGGAAGTTTATTATGTCTGACATGCTGAGCAACGATCAGGAACTGGCATCCGATCTGGTCGCCTGCCAACTGGTCATCAAACAGATTTTGGACGTCATCGACGTGATTGCGCCGACCGAGGTGCGAGACAAGATGGCCGGCCAATTAAAGAGCATCGACTTTTCCACTCACCCTGCCGGGGCCGATCCGGTTACCCGTCGGGCGATTGAAAAAGCGATAGCGCTGATTGAGATGAAGTTTACCCGCAATTGATGCGGCCGCCGCCGTTGACTGGCGGCGTAGGCGGTAGGGTGGTGGTTAATCCACCACCGTTTCGATTTTCTTGAATAGCGGGCAGTCGGCGATGCCGATAATGCCATTATCTCCGTGTACATACTGTGCGATCGCCACGTTGCGTGCCGTCAGATATTTACATTGCAGGCCCAGGCCGCCGACGTTTTGATTGCTGCCAATCAGCACGCCGTAGCCTGAAAACAAAAAACCGCCGTATATCACCGCCAGCACCACTAACCCTTTAATTAATTTGCTCATCGCCTCTCCTCACGTTTTCCAATAGCAAGATATAGCCACGTCGGCGCAAGGGCAACAAGGGTAACAATCTGAAAAATAACCTTTGTTGAGGAATCTAAACGGCAGGTTAAACTTCGTTTAAGTTAGCCGTGTTAACATAGGCAACAGATTATCAAGATAACAATGAGGCTGCTAAATTTGTTGCGAAAAAAAATTATCGTGATAATTGCGGCTCTTGTAGCCTGCCTGTTTTTCTATCTGCTGGCACTGGACAGTTATTGCGACGATGGGGGGAATTTTGCGCTGGGGATCTGTTCAGTGACCCGTTTCGTTCCCTGGTAACCGACGGCGCGGAACAATTTTTTGCAGAGATGTTCCCACCCCGTTGCCGAGTGCTACTATGTCGGCCTGATTTTCGCGGTAGGTAGGTTGTCCATGTTTGATTTAGGTTTTGGCCAGAACGGCCTGGTGTCGCTGATGCTTGCAGCGCTGGCGCTGTTGGTTGGATTATGGGTATGGTTCCTGGTGAACCGCGCCAGCGTGCGCGCAAATGAACAGGTTCGCTTGCTGCAAGAGATTGCCGAGCAGCAGCGCCAGCAAACGGCGCTGTTGAAGAGCCTGGCGCAGAGCGCCCGCGGTGAGAGCGCGGTTGACGACGACGATCTCAGCCCGGCCCTGGATTTCAAAGGTTTTATCCCCGAGCGCTGACGGCGCGGGCATCCGGTGGCGCCGCCACCGGGGCCGTTAGAAAAACTGCATCCCCTTATAGGGAGCCTCCTTGCACGCCGCCAGGCGGCTGGCCAGATCGCCGGCGTGAATCTCCAACTGGTGGCCATCGGGATCGAGAAAGTAGAGCGATTCCCCTTCGCTGCGATTGTTTTTCCACTCCTTGACGCCTGCCTGCCGCAGCCGCTGCGCAACGCGGGCAAAATTCTCCGGCGCCACGTTGAAGGCATAGTGCGTATAGTCGCGGCTGTTTTCCGGCGCCCGTTCGGCGTCCAACGACAGACACAGCCACAGTTCTCCCAGCGAAAGGTAGGCGCCGTTCTGCCAGCGGGCGCGGGGGGAAAAACCCAACCGGCCACGGTAAAAATCGAAGCTGCGATCGAGATCGCGGACGGCAAGCGTCAGATGGTTCAGCCCGGTGAGCATAGTGGGATCCCGTAAGTAAGGTGAGATGGCTGGCGAAAAGTGTAATCAGGCGGCAGGGAAATTTAAAGCAAGGAAAACATTAGTTGGGATAATGTGAAAAGCCGGGGGTGTTGTCATAAATCTGTCGTATTGGCATCGTAATGTAGCGCCAACCTTACGAAAGATGGATAAAGCCGATGATTAAATGGTATGAAGAAAGCGACGCCGAAGTGAACCGCAGCATTGCGCTGATCACCGGAGAAAACCCGGACAAATGGTATCCTTACGGCGGCGTGAAAGGTAAAGACTACTGCAAGAACCCCTCCGACGCCTGGCCGATTATCTGCGCCAATAAAATCAGCCTTAACCCCGACAGCCAAAGCGACAGCCCACAGTGGCAGGCGCGCATGATTACCCAGCGCGGCGAATGGCAGGCAGACAGCGCCAGCCCGCTGCGCGCCGCGATGATCTGTTTCCTGCTGAGCCAGCAAAGCGGCGAGATGGCGCGCTAACCCCAATACCGACAGAAATACCGATGACCGGCGAATAGTTTTTCCTTTTTTATAGCAGAACTGTCTTTGGCGGAGCCTGTTTATGAAACGCATTATTAAAGGTGATAAAAACTTGTCTCATCTGGTGATCGCCCATGCGGCGATCGATCGTCATGCCGAAAGCTTCGGGCAGCGCCGTCAGGGCTGGCCCTCGACCTATCTGATAAAATATCAAAACGATCGCGTGGCGGTGGAAGTGGTCACGCGCCGTCAGTCCTATGTCGCCACGCTGATGATTGGCGCGCGCAATCTGACCAAACTGTGCGGCATGGCGGGCTAAACCGCCGCCGCTCTGCAATTTCTCTCTCGATAAAATAGCGCCCTGGCCATCGGCTGCGGGGTGCTAATCCTTGATGCACACGGGGTTAAGTGTTAAAAAGCCGCCCGCAGATACATTTATTGATTGGTGAAATCTTGCTCAATAACGGCAAGAGTGTGCGCCATATGAGGATAAGATGGGCGGTCAGCAGCAGGATACCCCGCTAAAACGCGGTTTGAAAAACAGACACATACAGCTTATTGCCCTTGGGGGCGCCATCGGTACCGGTTTATTTCTCGGCATTGCGCAAACCATTAAAATGGCCGGGCCCTCGGTGCTTCTGGGCTACGCCATTGGCGGTTTCATCGCTTTTCTGATCATGCGGCAGCTGGGCGAAATGGTGGTCGAAGAGCCGGTCGCCGGCTCCTTCAGCCATTTTGCCCACAAATACTGGGGTGACTTCGCCGGATTTCTTTCCGGCTGGAACTATTGGGCGATGTTTATTCTGGTCGGCATGGCGGAACTGACCGCCGTCGGCATCTATATTCAGTATTGGTGGCCAGAGATACCCACCTGGGCTTCAGCCGCGCTGTTTTTTGTGCTTATTAACCTGATCAACCTGGTTAACGTGCGCCTGTATGGCGAAACCGAGTTCTGGTTCGCCATCGTCAAGGTGGCGGCGATTGTCGGCATGATTATCTTTGGCGCCTGGCTGCTGGTCAGCGGCAGCGGCGGCCCGCAGGCCAGCTTCAGCAATCTGTGGCTGCAGGGCGGCTTTATGCCGCACGGCATCTCGGGGTTGGTGATGGCGATGGCGGTGATCATGTTTTCGTTCGGCGGCCTGGAGATGGTCGGCATCACGGCGGCGGAGGCCGCCGATCCCCGCCGCAGCATTCCTAAAGCCACTAACCAGGTGGTATACCGCATTCTGATTTTCTATATCGGCTCGCTGAGCGTGTTGCTCTCGCTGTACCCCTGGAGCCAGGTGGTGGAGGGCGGCAGCCCGTTCGTGCTGATTTTCCACGCGCTCAACAGCACCCTGGTGGCGACCATTCTCAACGTGGTGGTATTGACCGCGGCGCTGTCGGTTTACAACAGCGGGGTGTACGCCAACAGCCGCATGCTGTTCGGGCTGGCCAGCCAGGGCAATGCGCCGCAGGCGCTGGCGCGCGTCAACAAGCGCGGCGTGCCGGTGCTGTCGATAGCGCTCTCGGCGTTGGTGACCTCGGCCGGCGTGCTGATCAACTACCTGATGCCCGCGAAGGCGTTTGAACTGTTGATGGCGCTGGTGGTGTCAACGTTGGTGATCAATTGGGTGATGATCTGTCTGGCGCACCTGAAGTTCCGTGCGGCGAAGAACCGCCAGGGCGTGATCCCAAGCTTCAAGGCGTTGTGCTATCCGTTCGGCAACTATTTGTGCCTGGTGTTCCTCGGCCTGATCCTGGTGATTATGTATTTCAGCGAGGGGATCCGCATTTCGGTATTGTTGATGCCGGTGTGGGTTTTGGCGCTGTGGATTGGGTTTATGCTGACGCGGCGCAAAAGCGCCAAACGCTGAACCTGTCTTCTGCGGAGGCGCATCGCGCGCCTCCGATTAACGCTTAACTGCGCGGCATGAAAGCGCGCCCTTCGTCATTTCGGCCCAACCCCAGCAGTTTCCGGCACAGCCGCAGCAGCGTGCCGATCACGTCGATCGCCACCACGCTGAACATCAGCATGGCCAACATGAAGAAACCGAGCAGCGAGCTTGCCAGCAGCACCAGCGGCGCTGGGACTCGCACGCGGCGCAGCTTCATGGCGAAGTACATTTTCCAGTACTGTTTTTGCGCCAGCATCGCGCTGCGAATGCGGCTCAGGCGAGTACCTGACTTGCGTGATGTAGAACGGCCCATAACTTCTCCTTTTCTGAATGTGCTGTAAGTAAATCATAAAGATCTTAAGAGATGCTTAACGGGCTCTTAGCGGCCCTGCATGCCTGCAGGGACTGAGACAACAGAATCGCGCGAAAGGTCCGGAGATGCTGCGCACTGTTCACAAAGCGTTTTCTGCAGCTATCTTGTTAAGCTGGAGTACTTGCCCGTGCAGGGTGTCCGCAGTGGTCGGGAGAACAGACAGGATGAAGATAATCAATCGTTATTACGACGCCGCCAAGGCGCACCATACGCCGCAGGGCTTTCGCAACCCGGAACCTTCGCTGCGGCGGGAAGGTGACCTTAAACGCTGGCAGGACGAGCGCAAGCGGCAAGGGCTGCCCAAGCCGCCGCAGATGGGATATGCCCAGTTTACGCAACGATGGTGGCAGCCAGCCGACCTCAGCGGCGGCGACGACAGCATCTGGTGGCTGGGGCACGCTTCGATGCTGCTGCGGCTTGGCGGCCGTTACATCTTGATAGACCCGGTATTGTCTGAACGCGCCTCTCCGCTGAGTTTTTACGGGCCAAAACGCAAAACTCCGCCGCCGTTGAGCGTGCGACAGCTGCCGGCGGTGGATGTGGTGATGATCTCGCATAATCATTATGACCATCTGGACCGGCGTACCGTCAGGCAGCTGGCGCGCCGTTTCCCGCAGGCGACGTTCATCGTCCCGCTGGGGTTAAAACGCTGGTTTAGGCGCTACCGGCTGCAAAAGGTGCAGGAGCTGGACTGGTGGGAAAGCCTGACGTTGGGAGAACTGACGTTTTATGCCACACCGGCGCGTCATTGGAGTATGCGAACCCTGTGGGATCGCAACCGTTCGCTGTGGTGCGGCTGGGTGATCCATCATCCGGCGCTGCGCTTCTATTTTTCCGGCGACAGCGGCTATTCGGAGCGGTTGGCGGAGATTGGCGACAGGCTGGGGCCGTTCGACGTGGCGGCGTTGCCGATTGGCGCCTATGCACCACGTTGGTTCATGCAAGAACAGCATATGGACCCGCAGCAGTCGGTAACGTTATATCAACAATTGGCTGAACCGAGGGTGATCCCCATTCACTGGGGGGTATTCGAATTGGCCGATGAATCCCTTGATGAACCGCCGCAGCAGCTGAACCTGGCATTGAGCGAAGCCGGGATTGAGCAGCATCAATTCCGGCCGGTAAAGATCGGCGAACGTATTGCGCTATCGAATACCCCTTAGGTGTTAAGGATGCGGCCACTGACGACGCGCCTCCGCGAACGGCGCTGTAAGCCACGGCCGGCGCGGCCTGGTGAGCCGCCGGGCGATTATCCCGCGGCGGTCTGAGCCTGGCGATGGGAATAACGCCGTCGGCCGCAGTGGCCGCGAAATAATTAGCAGAATTGATAAGCCTTAGTGGTGATTCAAATAACCACTGTGTTTTCAATATTTAATTTCGCGATAAAATTTTACTGTCCATACGCTTATTCTTGTTATTTAAGCCCGCGACGGTGGCGCTATTTGCGCAACGTTGCACTACGATGGCGCGTAAATTGCATTCTTGCATGTTTATGCAGCAACCGGGCGCGGCGGTATCGAACGGGTTAGCCGCCGGCGTCAATAATTCGTGCGGGCATTATTGGACGGAACGCTGCCGGTTAACGAGGTGCATCAGGCAACGGCAGCCGCGGCATCAGGGCAGAAATGGTCGGATGAGCGCCTCTACCCCGACGCCCGTTCATCGATATTCAAATGTTGCATATAAAATTCCATAAAGATTCAAATTTTTTAACACTGTAAGCGGCGATCGGCGTTTATATGTTGCCATCTTCATGCGTCAAAGCGATGAAAGAATTGTTAAAAGACAGACAGAGTGCGGAGTGCAGCGGGGTGGTGCCGTTAAGCAGAAAATAGCCAAGGCTTCAACATCTTTTAGCCTATTTAAGCAAATGTTGCTCTCGACCGTTTCAAATATGTGCGACATGTCCATCGGCGATTAAAAATGGCTTGCCATCGAATACAGAGTATGTGATAACGCATCTGGGTAAAACGAGGTACAGTTCTGTATATGTGTGGCATTTTCAGTAAAGAAGTTCTGAGTAAAGACGTTAGCGTTGAATACCGCTTCTCTGCCGATCCTTATCTTAGTGCCTCAAGCAGTAACGACTCTAGTTTGTCTATGTAACGCCTACGGGCGGTTTAAACAATCCAAAGGAAATACTCAAGATGGCAAAGATCAAAGGTCAAGTTAAGTGGTTCAACGAGTCTAAAGGTTTCGGTTTCATCACCCCGGCTGACGGCAGCAAAGACGTGTTCGTACACTTCTCTGCAATCCAGGGTAACGGCTTCAAAACCCTGGCTGAAGGCCAGAACGTTGAGTTCGAAATCCAAGATGGCCAGAAAGGCCCATCTGCAGTAAACGTTACTGCTATCTAATCAGCGTCAGCTGTACAAAAAGCCCGCCTTCGCGCGGGCTTTTTCGTGTTTGTCATTCGGCGGCGATGATGATCCCTGCGTATTGGTTGCGGCCGGTGATCCCCGGGTGGTTCGGGTCCCGTTCGCGGCGATGGCTGTTGCGGCGGTAGCTGGTGTATTTAAAGCGCTGTGGCCGCTGCGGGTCGGTGTCCGGCGTGCAGATGGTGCAACTGCCGGCGCGATCGACGGCGGAAAAGCCGAGGGCGTCGAGCTTGTATTCTGCAATGGCGGCCAGGTCCAGATGGCGATAGCTAGGGCTGATCAGCGCGGCGGGCAGCGGCAGCTGCCGTTTGAAGTTCTCCACCAGTTCTTCATTGACTTCGTAACAGCAGGGGCCGGCGGCGGGGCCGATAGACGCCACCCAGTTGGCCGTCGCATCTTCGCGGCTGATATGCGCCGCCATTTGTTCGAGAATGCCGTCCAGCAGCCCGCGCCAGCCGGCGTGGACGGCGGCGATGGCGGAACCGTCGCGGCGGCTGAACAGCACCGGCAGGCAGTCCGCCGTCAGTACGCTGAGCAGAATGCCGGGCTGGCGAGTAAAGAAACCGTCGGCTTCGCCGCAGGGCTGCGCAGGCTGCAGCACATCGACGATACGCGTGCCGTGCACCTGTTTTTTTTCCGGCAGGGTCGCGCGGTAGGGCAACAAATGCCCGGGCAGCAGTGCGGCTTTGTTGCCAAAGCCGTGCCGGATTTTGGGCACGGCCTCAAGCAGTGGGGAGTAATCGGTCATAAAGCGTCTTCACCTGCATCAGAAAACAAGCTCTCAGTGTAGCCAGCTTTTTCCCTCTTTGGCTAGCGCCAACGGGGATGCGCCTTGCATCGCCTGGAGGGCTTCTTTAGACTAGCCGCGCCCTGTCTTTCTGGAATCTTCGTTATGTCTTATCAGTGCCCTCTGTGTCATCAGCCGCTTCATTTCTCTCAACTGCAATGGCGTTGCGACAGCAACCATCAGTTTGACTGCGCCAAAGAAGGCTACGTCAATCTGTTGCCCGTGCAGCATAAGCGCTCGAAGCAGCCTGGGGACAGCATGGAAATGATGCAGGCGCGGCGTGCATTTCTTAATGCCGGCTATTATCGGCCGTTGCAGCAGCGGATCGCGGCGTTGCTGGATACGTCGCTGGCGGCGGATGCGGCGGCGCTGTTGGATATCGGCTGTGGGGAAGGGTATTACACCGCCGAAGTGGCCGCACGGCTGGCCAAGGGGCGCGATATGGCGGTTTACGGGCTGGACGTCGCCAAGGTGGCCATCCGCTATGCCGCCAGGCGCTACCCGGCGGTTTCTTTCTGCGTCGCTTCCAGCCATCGTCTGCCGTTTGCTGACGCCTCTCTGGATGGCGTATTGCGTATTTACGCGCCTTGCAAGGCGGCGGAGCTGGCGCGGGTGATGAAGCCCGGTGGGCTTTTGGTGACGGTTTCTCCAGGGCCGCGCCATCTGTACCAACTGAAGGCGCAGGTGTATCAACAGGTGCAGCTGCATGATGAGTTGGATGAGCAGTTTGAGGGTTTTGACTGCGAGAGCCGGGAGGCGCTGGCCTATGACATGGTGCTGCCGGGCGAGCAGGCCGCCAACCTGCTGCAGATGACGCCGTTCGCCTGGCGAGCGTCGCCGGAGGTGCAGCAGCGGCTGGCCGCCAGCGAAGGCTTTGCCTGCGAAACCGACTTCGTCATCGCGGCGTATCGCCGCCGGGCCTGATGCCCTGAAACAAAAAAACCTGCCGCGGCAGGTTTTTTGTTGCGCAATGCTCTGTCAGGACAGATAGCCCAGGTGCTCGAGCAGAATATTGACGCCGATGCCGATCAGCACCACGCCGCCGAGGATCTCCGCGCGCTTGCCCAGCAACGGGCCGATAAAGCGCCCGATCATCATGCCGAGCGTCGCCATGATCATGGTGGCGCAGCCGATGGCCATTGCGGTATGCACGATATTCACCTGCAGGAAGGCCAGGCCGACGCCAATAGCCATGGCATCCAGGCTGGTAGCGATGGCGGTGGCCACCAGCAGCCAGAAACCGTGGCGCTTCACTTTATCTTCTTCGTCCGGCCTGTTCCGGATGCCTTCGACTATCATGCGCATGCCGAGAATGAACAGCAGCGAGAAGGCGACCCAGTGGTCCCACTCCATGATGTACTGGCTGGCGAACAGGCCGATGCCCCAACCGATGATCGGCGTAATGGCTTCTACCACGCCAAAGATCAATCCGGTACGGATGGCTTCACGGAAACGGGGCTGGTGCAAACTGGCGCCTTTGCCGATCGACGCGGCGAACGCATCCATAGACATGCCAAAAGCGAGAATGAGTGTTGCTGACAGGTTCATGTAAAATAGCCTCGGCCGGGCGGCTCCATATACACGTAACCCACCCCCAACCATACGACGGAGTTACGTGTCTATGGTCTCGCCAACCTTACCTGGCTGCCCGCACCACGTTTCTGACGGCGAAACGAGTATGTTGATACGGGCGTTTCTGGCGTTTTTTTATCCAGAAACCGGCTACTCCCCAATGACGGCGCAACCATACCATAATATTTTCGGCAATAACAACCTTTATTCCGCACGGGCATTGGCCTGAAATTGAGAATTGTTTTCATTAATCGACGTGCAATGAGGAATATAATGTAGACTGATGCAACAATGTTGCGGAAATAATAATCAGATGGCCTTGTGCGCTGCTGCTTTATTATCCGCATACAGCGCATGGTCGGAGGGGGTGAGGAAGTGTGATTGTTTTTAATTACTGATTATTAACGAAAAAATGATATATTCTTTCCAGGTCGTCTAATTGCGTCACCTCAATCAGCAAGCGCCGGCGCTCCAGGTCGATGGCCAAGACGCCGTCTTCCGATAAATTCATGGCCTTAATGCGGTTATATTCGATAAAGGCGTTAGCATAGAAAAAACCTTGCGCTTTGAATAATATCTTTGGCCAGCGAATATAAGAAATGTAGATGGCAATCAGCGCTAAAGAAATAAGCAGATAGGTGGTTAATACCGCACCTTCGGCAGTGACATTGCGGTAAATAAGAATGATGATCAGGCCGACGAAAATCAGGCAGTCAACGCGGTTGCGGCGCTTCAGCGGCACTCTGAGCAACGTCTCGCCCTTCAGCAGGTTCATGCCGAACTCGTCGTACAACGCATACAGCAGCATCAACGCAATAAATACCAGCAGCACGCCATCGGTCAGCGACATGTTTTTAACTCCACACATAAAAAAGCCGGGGGTTTCCCCCCGGCGGTTCATCGCGATTACAGGCCCAGCAGGCCAATCCAGTAGCCAAAGATACCGATGGCGAAGAAGCCGATGATGATCCACAGCGCATTCACCTTCCTGCGCAGCAGCCACATACAGCCGAAGGTCAGCAGCAGCGGCACCAGGCCCGGCATCAGCTGGTCGAGGATGGTCTGCACGGTGGTTACCGTGGTATGCCCGGTCTGGTCGGTGATTTTCGACACCACCAGCGGGATATTCACGTGCGTCCATTTGTTGACCAACGCCCCCATGACAAACAGGCCGAGAATGGACGCTCCTTCCGTCAGCTTTTGCAGGAAGCCGCCGCCCATGTCGTTGACGATGTCCACCCCTTTACGATAACCGTAGGCCACGCCGTAGTAGCGGGTCAGCAGGCGCACCAGGTTAAACAGCACGAAGAACAGGATCGGCCCGAGCAGGCTGCCGCTCATGGCGATACCGGCCCCCAGCGCGGCGAATACCGGCCGCACTGTACCCCAGAAGATCGGGTCGCCGACGCCGGCCAGCGGCCCCATCAGGCCGACCTTGATGCCGTTGATCGCCGCATCGTCGATCGGCGCGCCGTTGGCCCGTTGTTCTTCCATCGCCATGGTTACGCCAAGCACCGGCGCCGCCACGTAAGGGTGGGTGTTGAAGAATTCAAGATGGCGTTTGATCGCCTGCTTGCGGTCGTCGTTGTTTTCCGGGTACAGGCGGCGGATCACCGGCACCATCGAGAAGCAAAAACCCAGCGCCTGCATACGTTCGAAGTTCCACGAACCCTGGAACAGGTTCGAGCGCATGAATACGCCGCGAATATCGGCCGGCGTGAGTTTCTTTTGAGCTGTTGTATCAACCATTTCTCTCACCTATTCCTAGTCGAGTTCGTTATCGAGATCGTTAGCGGTAGCCGGGCCAGCCTGTACAACCTGTGACTTGTTGTATTTCGGGCTGAGCTGGATATACAGCACGGCCATCACCACGCCGATGACGCCGAGCGCCACCAGGTTGAAGTTGGTGAAAGCGGCGGTCACGAAGCCCAGGTAGAAGAACGGCATCAGGTAGCCGGCGCGCATCATGTTGATCACCATCGCGTAACCGACGACCACGATCATGCCGCCGGCGATGTTCAGACCGCTGGTGACCACTTCCGGGATCGAGTTAAGCAGCGCGTGAACCCCGGCGGTGCCGACCGAGATGGCGACGATCACCGCCGGAATGGCGATACGCATCGCCTGCAGCAGCAGGGCGGAGATGTGGATCCAGGTAATGGCGCGCAGGCTGCCGCGCTCCGCCGCACTGTCCGCCGCGTGCTGGAAGGCCACGGTCAGCGTACGTACGATGATGGTCAGCACCTGGCCCGCAGCGGCCAACGGAATGGCCAGGGCGATGCCGGCGCCGACGCTTTGCCCGCCTGCGATGACCAGAATGGTGGATATGATTGACGCCAGAGCGGCATCAGGTGCGACCGCCGCACCGATATTCATCCAGCCCAGGGCGATCATTTCCAGCGTACCGCCGATAATGATGCCGGTCTTCATATCGCCGAGAATAAAGCCGATCAGGGTACAGGCGACCAGCGGGCGGTGGAATTGGAATTCGTCGAGAACGGAACCCATCCCGGCGATACAGGCAACGATAAATATCAGCACAATCTGAAGAGTGGTAATCTCCATTGCACTTCTCCTATGACCAAAAAGCTCTGAGTAAAATAATTACTGGCACGCGCCATTAATTGAGTTTGTTAATCAGGTCCATCATTTTTAACTGGTTGTCGGACGATACTTTGCGGACTTCCAGCTCGATACCGCGCTCGTTTAATTTCTTAAACGCTTCGATATCTTTTTCATCTACGGATACGGCGTTATTAACCTGGGTTTTCCCCTGGCGAAACGCCATGCCGCCGATATTGACCGATTTAATATCCACACCGCCTTCCACCAGGCGCCAGACGTCCGTCGGGTTAGTGAACAGCAGCATCACGCGGTCGCCGGCGTATTTCGGGTTGTTCCACACGCGGATGGCTTTCGCCACGTCAACCACGTGAGCGGTAACGCCCGGTGGCGCGACCTGCGTCAGCAGCGTTTTTCGGACGTGATCGGCGGCCACTTCATCGCTGACGACGATAATGCGGCTGACGTTGGTTTCTTTGGTCCAGCGGGTGGCGACCTGGCCGTGGATCAGTCGGTCGTCGATGCGCGCCAGGCCGATCTTCATGTGGTCATTCGGGCCAAGGGGCGCCTGTGGGGCTACGGCGGTTTTGGCGGCGGGCGCTGCGGGTTTGGCCGGGTCTTCCTGCGGTTTTTTCAGCGCTTTCACGCCTTCACGGCCGGTTTCCAGCGCCAGCGCGACCAGGTCGTCAAAGCGGGGGTTATCGTCGCGGGCCATAAAGGTTTCCACCAGCATCGGAATGTTAACCCCGGTGACCACCTCGTAGCGTTCTTTGTCGACCGCGATGCGGCTGGCGGCGTTGAATGGGCTGCCGCCCCAGGTATCTACCAGAAACAGGACGCCGTCGCCGGTGTCGAGCTCGCTGATTTTTCCGTTGTATTTTTCGATTAACGTTTCGGCATTTTCACCGGGGACGAAGTCTATAAAGGCGACGTTATCCTGCGCGCCCAATAGCATTTCCGTCGTTTTCAGCAATTGTTCCGCTGCGCTCCCGTGTGTGCCGATGATAATAGCTATTGCCACTCGCTACCTCCTCATTAAACCTGATGCCCGCCATCTTTCGAGCCGTCGCGTTGTTGGCCTTGCCGCCCGGCGGCAGCTCGAAAGTTACAGGGTATAGGTACGGATTGTGTCGTTCCTTATTGATTGCCTCCCTGGCAGTCACTTCCGCGATTCAGATACATTATGGTAGAAAAAAAGAAACGCACGCCTTACATTTTCCACGCAGTTTCAAAAACCTGTGTGTGCGATTTCAGATTGACGTCATTTATTTTAGTGAGTGAAAAAATAAATTTTGTGACATTGCTCTGCTATTGAAAGCTAAGACAACTCTTAACCCCGTGTTTGTGGAATTAAACGTCAGAGCTGTTACAAGACAATGCAGAAGGTAAAAAAGCTTCTTCTCCGCCCAGAAAAATCCTGCTAGAGTAATTCCTCTTTCATTACCAAGGAGTGAAGGGCCTCAGCCCCCCTTATGGACTGTCACCGAAGTTACTGTTTTTCAAGGTTTCACCCGCCACCTGTTGGCGTTGCAAAAGTCACACGGCCGCTCGGCCATTCCCCGGTACTCCAATCCCGTAATCTTGCTGTTGTCGCCAACGCCCCTTCGGCGTCAGCGTTGTCACGTCTGAGCCTGGCTCGGCTATCCCGTCTTTTTTCCGGAGTCTGATATGGAATTTTTAATGGACCCCTCAATTTGGGCTGGGTTACTTACACTGGTGGTGTTGGAAATTGTTCTGGGCATCGACAACCTGGTGTTTATCGCCATTCTGGCCGATAAGCTGCCGCCGAAGCAGCGCGATAAAGCGCGCATACTCGGCCTGTCGCTGGCGCTGATCATGCGCCTGGGGCTGTTGTCGGTGATCTCGTGGATGGTGACGCTGACCACGCCGTTGTTCAGCGTGGGCGAGTTCAGCTTCTCCGGCCGTGACCTGATCCTGCTGTTCGGCGGCGTTTTCCTGCTGTTCAAAGCCACCATGGAGCTGCATGAGCGGCTGGAGGGGCAAACGCATCAGGACGGCGCCAATCGCGGCTACGCCAAGTTCTGGGCGGTGGTGGTGCAGATAGTGATCCTTGACGCAGTGTTCTCGCTCGACGCGGTCATCACCGCGGTGGGGATGGTGAACAATCTGGCGGTGATGATGACTGCGGTGGTTATCGCCATGGTGGTGATGCTGCTGGCGTCCAAACCACTGACCAACTTCGTCAATGCGCACCCGACCATCGTGGTGCTGTGTCTGAGTTTCCTGTTGATGATCGGCTTGAGCCTGATCGCCGAAGGCTTCGGCATGCATATTCCGAAAGGCTATCTGTACGCCGCGATTGGCTTCTCGATTCTTATCGAGCTGTTCAACCAGATCGCCCGCCGCAACTTTATCAAACACCAGGCGCGGCGCCCGATGCGCGAGCGCACGGCGGAGGCGATTATGCGCCTGATGGGGCAGCAGCGTGCGCAGCAGGCGGACGAAGCCGTAGCGCGCCCGGTGGAGGAAACCTTTGCCGAGGAGGAACGTTACATGATCAGCGGTGTTCTGACGCTGGCCTCGCGCTCATTGCGCAGCGTAATGACGCCGCGCACCGAGATCTCCTGGGTAGACTGCGAGCGTTCCCGTGAGGAAGTGCGCGAGCAGCTGCTGGATACGCCGCACAGTCTGTTCCCGGTATGCCGTGAATCCGTCGATGAGATAGTCGGCGTGGTGCGGGCCAAAGATCTGTTGGTGGCGCTGGAGCGGGGTGAGGACATTGCCGAATTCGCCGCGCGCACGCCGCCGATGATCGTGCCGGAAACCATGGACGTGATTAACCTGCTGGCGGTGCTGCGGCGCGCCAAGGGGCGGTTGGTGGTGGTCACCAACGAGTTTGGCGTGGTGCAAGGGCTGGTGACGCCGCTGGACGTGCTGGAAGCGATCGCCGGCGAGTTCCCGGACGAAGATGAGACGCCGGAAATCGTGGCGGAAGGCGGCAGCTGGCTGGTGAAGGGCGGCGCCGATCTGCATTCGCTGGAACAGGCGCTGAATTGCGAAGACCTGGTCAGCCCGACGGCGGACTACGCTTCTCTGGCGGGCTTCCTGCTGGCGCACTATGGCCAGATGCCGAGGGTTGGCGAAGCGGTGGAGCTGAACCGGTTGCGTTTCGAAATCGTCGAGGCGTCCGATTATCGCATCGAGCTGGTGCGCATCACCAAGGTTGAACCTGAGCACGAAGAACTGCCGTAATGCCCATGCCGGGGGCGCTATGCCTCCGGCTGGTTTTCCTGCCCCGCCGATTGCCCGGCGATCCTCAGACTCGCCTCATATTGCTGTAACCACAGCGGAAACACGTGAATTGGCATCGGCTTGGCGAAGTAGTAGCCCTGCAGCGCGTTGACGTCGCGCGAACGCAGATAATTGGCCTGCTCTTCGGTTTCGACCCCCTCGGCCACCAGTTTCAGCTTCAGGCGCTGCGCCAACGTGATGATGGTGTCGGTAACGGTGGCGTTAATCGCGTCGGTGCCGATAGCGGCGGTAAAGCCGCGGTCGATTTTCAGCACGTCCGGGCTGAGGTTTTTCAGGTAGCTCAGCGAGCTGTGCCCGGTGCCGAAATCGTCGATGGCCAGCATAATGCCCATTTCTTTCAGCGTTTTTATCTGCTCATGCTGGATGGCCGAAAGCGCGGTGCGTTCGGTCAGCTCCAGCATCAGAGAGGGCATCGGATGAGCGGGCAGCCAGATGTTTCGAATATCATCGATGATATGGGTGGTATCGAAATGCTCGGCCGCCACGTTGATGCTGATATAAAACGAAGGGCGCGGCGGGAAGAGCCGCAGATTCTCCACCACCGTGTTCATCAGGTAGCGGGTAAGGGGGATGATCAGTTCATGCTGCTCCGCCAGCGGAATGAACACGTCCGGCGAGATCCAACCCTGGCGCTTCTTTTTCCAACGCAGCAGCATTTCCACGCCCGAGCAGCGCCCGGTTTCACTGTTGATGATCGGCTGGCAGTAAACGCGGAATTCGCGGTGTTGGATGGCATGGCCGATATGATAAGACAGGCTCATGCGGTTGGCGGTCAGCAGATAGACCACATAGGCCGCCAGAAGGCTGATCAGCAGTGCCAGAGGGATATGCCGCGGCAGTGCGGACAACGCCAGCATGCTGACCTGCGGGCCGAACAACGTGATGGAGAAGGGGTACTGGCTGGAGCTTGCCGTATAGCGTAAATCCTTGCTCAGCGTGTCGCGGCTCAGGATCTCCTTACGGCCATATTCCAGGCTGTTATCCGCTACGTTCAGCACCACCCGCTGTGCATAGGGCTCTTGAGGCTCGAGCAGGAAATTGGCCAACAGTTCGATATTGAATACGTGCAGCACGCCGCTGTTTGGGTCCGTCGCGGACGGTGTCCACATGATTAGCGTGGGCACGCCCCTGCTCACCATGAGCGAGGGGCGCAGCGCCAACCGGCTGTCGCCATTGGCGAGGGTAGGCAGCAGCGAGGAGAATTGATAATTGCGGCTGCCTAGCAGGCTGGAGCAGTAAATCCGGCCATCCTTTACCAGCAGCATGGCGCGCATCCCCTGATTTTGCGCGGCGCGAAAGCGCAACGTCTGCATGGCCTTTTCGCAAGACAGATCCAGCAACGCCATGCTGCGTTCGGCCTGTTGTTGCGCCGGCGCCAGCAGTTGGTTGATCTTGGTGACCGTACGGGTGGCCAGCCGGTGCTGGCTCTGTTCAATGTCTTGAACTTCCTGATAGTAACGGGTGTAGAGCGACACCAGCAAAATAGCCAGCGCCGCCGCGCCGGCCAGCAGCCAGCGATAGTAGCGATATTGGGACGCGGCAAGATGGGTCATCAACATCTGTAAATCCTTGTTCGGCAAGCCGGCCCCGGGTCACCGCCAGGCCACATTCCCGTGAAATTATACTCGGCTAATTCTAACCTGTGGTTATACAAGATAGATGCTAACGCAGTAAATTATTTAAATTGGGTGAAACAGAAGGCTAATTTGCCGGTTAACCGACGAATCGAAGAGGTAAAGGGGTAAGACTTTTTGGTGACGATGTCACTTTTTGTTTTTAATGGATTGATTCAAGGTAAAAAAAACCCGCCTGACGGCTAACACCGATCGGTTAAGCAAAATGATCGGTTGAACGATCCGGTGGGTAGACGACAATAGCCTCATCAATTCTCTGATGGGGCTTTTTTATGCTTTCAACCTGGCTTGACGATACCCAGACCTGGGCTGAACCCGTTTCACTTTCCTGTTTTCAGCGTGCCATTCCCCTTGAGTGGATTTCTCAGGTCCTTGATTCCACGAATAAAGCCAGTATCCGTAAACGTAAACTCCCCGCAGAACTCGTGGTCTGGCTGATTGTGGGCATGGGCCTGTACCGCGACCGCTCCATCACGGACGTTGTGACAAAACTCGACCTCGTCCTGAGTTCGCAGGAAGGTGAGACTCTCGCTGCCAGCTCCATTGCCCAGGCACGCCAGCGGTTGAGCGATGAACCGCTTCGGGAGCTCTTCACCCTGACGGCCAGCCACTGGACTCAACAGGAAGATAAGGATGACCTCTGGCACGGACTGCGGCTGTTCGCCGTTGATGGCACCCTTTTTCGCACACCCGATACGCCCGAACTTGCAGACCATTTTGAGTACATAAAGCATCGTCCGGACAGACACACTGAGTACCCGATGGTCAGGCTGTGCGCCATGATGTCGCTGCGCAGCCGGTTGATCCATGACGTGAAATTCGGGCCGGCAAATACCGGCGAAGTCAGTTACGCGAAGCAATTATCGCCGCAGGCGAAAAGCCTGACGCTGTTTGACCGCTGCTATTTATCCGCAGAGTTACTGATTAACTGGCAACGCAGACAGAACGATGCGCACTGGCTGGTTCCCCTGAAGGGAAACACGAAATACCGTGTAGTGGAAACGTTCGGAGAAGGAGACCATCTGGTGGAGATGCAGGTCTCACCGCAGGCCCGAAAACAGGACAGCTCGCTGCCTGAATACTGGCAGGCCCGGCTAATAGAATGTGAAGATGAATCAGGCCATTACAAAGGTTTTATCAGCTCTTTGAGCGAGCCGGAGCTGTATCCGGCAGACTCGCTGCGTTATGTGTATCAGGAGCGGTGGAGCATAGAAAATGGCTACGGAGAGCTGAAACAGTTCCAGCTGAGCACAGCGACGTTGCTGCGCAGCCAGAAAGTGAGCGGGATTTACCAGGAAATCTGGGGTCTGTTGACGGCCTATAATCTGGTCAGAATGGAGATGAGTCAGATAGCACGGGAAGCAAAAGTGCCGCCACTGCGGATAAGCTTCGTGATGGCGATGAGACTGATCCAGGATGAACTCATCTGGTGTTCACTGAGTAAACCAGGGACGATCCCGACGAAGCTGAAGAAAATGCGGGAGAATGTGAAGCAATTTATCCTGCCAGAAAAGAGAAAACGGCCCAAAAAGAGGACCGTTCGAATCTCAAAAACCCAGTATCCCGTTCACTCAAAACATCTTAAGTGAACGGTGTTAGCCTGACGGCGGGTTTTCGGTTAGTCGCATTGCACCTTGATAGCCAGGCCACCGCGTGAAGTCTCGCGGTATTTGGCATTCATGTCTTTGCCGGTTTCGTACATGGTTTCGATCACTTTATCCAACGAAACGCGCGGTTCGCTGGTGCGGCGCAGCGCCATGCGCGCCGAGTTGATCGCCTTGACCGAAGCGATGGCGTTGCGTTCTATGCAAGGCACCTGCACCTGGCCGGCCACGGGATCGCAGGTTAAACCGAGGTTATGTTCCATGCCGATCTCCGCCGCGACGCAAACCTGCTCCGGGCTGCCGCCCAGCAGCTCCGCCAGGCCCGCCGCCGCCATGGAGCAGGCGACGCCGACCTCGCCCTGGCAGCCGACTTCGGCGCCGGAAATGGAAGCGTTCATCTTGTACAGCGCGCCGATTGCCCCCGCCGCCATAAAGTAGCGGATGTAGATGTCCGGGCTAACGGATTCGATAAAGTGGTCATAGTAGGCCAGGACTGCGGGCACTATGCCGCAGGCGCCGTTGGTCGGCGCAGTAACCACGCGCCCGCCGGCGGCGTTTTCTTCGTTGACCGCCAGGGCAAACATGTTGACCCAGTCAATCACGTTCATCGGATCGCTGGACAGTTTGTCGGAAGAAACCAGCATGCGGCGCAGCGCAGAGGCGCGGCGCGGCACGCGCAGCGGCCCCGGCAACACGCCCTCGGTGTTCAGGCCGCGGTCGATGCAGGCGCGCATGGTTTGCCACACGTTGCCGAAGTAGGTTTCGATCTCCTGCTTGCTGTGCAGCGCCAGTTCGTTCTGCATCACCATACCGGACAACGACAGCCCGGTTTCGCGGCAGTGGTCGAGCATTTCGCGGGCGAAGTTGAATGGGTAAGGCACGCTCAGTTCGTGGGCGTCTGCCTTGCCGAAATTCTCTTCGTCAACGATAAAGCCGCCGCCGATGGAGTAATAGGTCTTGCTGTAAACTTGTTTTTCGCCGGCGAAGGCGTGGATCTGCATGCCGTTTTCATGCAGCGGCAGGTTGTCGCTGCGGAAAACCATGCCGCCGTCGCGCGGGAAATCGACCTCATGCAGGCCGCTGGCCAGCATCAGACGTTGACGTTGTTCTACATCGCGAATAAAACCCGGGATGCTATCGATATCAACGGTGTCCGGCATATTGCCGGCCAGGCCGAGGATGATAGCGATATCGGTATGGTGACCTTTACCGGTCAATGAGAGTGAGCCGTAGACATCAACGGCGACACGCGTGATAGAAGGCATCAGGCCTTTATTTACCAGATCGTCGACAAACTGTTTGCCGGCTTTCATCGGTCCAACCGTATGAGAGCTGGACGGGCCGATGCCGATCTTAAACATGTCGAAAACGCTAATCACGCTAAAACTCCTTAAAGAGGCATATTGTTATGGCTGCATGGTTAAAAACCACGCAGGGAACAGCGATATTGTAAAAGGACCGTACGGGTTCGGTTGCCTTTTTCGCATGAAATAAAATAATCCTTGGTGTTACTTTCTTTACTGATTACCGCAGGTTTCAGGCCGAGCGCGGGGCCGTCCTTTGCCCAAGTTCCATTGGTGGTAATCGCGCCAGCCTCCGCTGCTGAACGCCGCCGGCTTAATCCCTGTTTTGACAGTGGTTTATCTCGGACGGCCGTATTTTACAGGTATTTAGTAAGGTTTAAGAGAGGGTTTACAGTTTTTTTAAAAGCGTATCAGGCAGAAGGTAGTGGAAAACGCAAATGAATGAAGTGATGACGATCGCTTTACCTGTGCCTGCCATGCGGATACCGCGTAGTATTGTGATTTGCATCACGCTTTACCGCTTAAATGCTGACTTGCTGCGCCAGCCGGCGAATGATGGCGGCGGTCAGGCCCCAAATAAATTGGCTCTGATACCAGGAAAGATAAATGCGGTGCGAGTGCCCGCCGCGGTGAATATCCAGCGGGTAATAGCGTGACAGGGTCAGGGCTTCGTGCAGCGGCATTTCGAACACATCGGCCACTTCGGCCTCATTGGCGTGGAACTGTACTCCGGGCGGGATCAGGCCGACTACCGGCGTCACCTGGAATCCGGTGCTGCTGTCGAGCGGCGCCAGTTGGCCGATGACGCTGACGGCCTGCGGCGGAATGGCCACTTCTTCCTGCGCTTCGCGCAGCGCGGTGACGATTGGCGAACCGTCCTCGGCGTCGGTTTTGCCGCCGGGAAACGCCACCTGGCCCGCATGCTTGCGCAGCGAATCGGCGCGCCGGGTTAGCAGCAGCGTCGGTTCCGGGTGGCAGATTATCGGGATCAATACCGCCGCTGGCCGCACATTGAACGACATCTGCGCGGCCTGCGGCAGCTGCAGCTGAAAGCGGCTGATAAACGCGGCCAGCGAAGCCGGATAGTTCGGTGGGTTCATGAGAGGCTAAACTCCCCAAGCTGCGGCAGAATGCGGCCGACCTTGTCAAAGGTTTCCTGGTATTCCGCCTGCTCCTGGCTGTCCGCCACTATGCCGCCGCCGGCGGAACAGTGGATGCGGCCGTTTTCGGTGACCAGGGTGCGGATGGTGATGTTGGTGTCCATGGTGCCACAGGCGCTGAGATAGCCGATGCTGCCGCAATAGGCGTTGCGGCGCTGCGGCTCCAGCTCTTCGATGATGGCCATCGCCCGCACTTTGGGGGCGCCGGTGATCGAACCGCCGGGGAAACAGGCGCGCAGCAGCGCGGTGGCCGGCGTGGCGTCCGGCAGCGTTGCCGTAATGGTGCTCACCAGATGGTGCACAGCCGGGAAAGGTTCTACGGCAAACAGTTCCGGCACCCGCACGCTGCCTGGCAGCGCAACCCGGCCAATATCATTGCGCAGCAGATCCACGATCATCAGGTTCTCGGCGCGGTCCTTCGGCGAACCGGCCAGCCGGCGCGCCTGCTCGGCATCCTGCGCCGCATCGTTCAGGCGCGGCAGCGTGCCTTTGATCGGCCGGGTTTGGATCTGTTGCCGCTCCAGCCACAGAAAGCGTTCGGGAGACACGCTCAGCACGCTGTTTTCAGGCAGGCGGAGAAACGCGGAGAAGGGCGCGCGGTTGCTGGCGCTCAATTGCCGGAAAGCCTGCCACTCATCGCCGGCGTAATCGGCGGAAAAACGCTGCGCCAGGTTGATTTGATAGCAGTCGCCGCTGCGCAGATAGCGCTGGATACGCTGAAATTTTTCACCATACTGCCGGCGAGTCATATTGGCGCGCCAGGCGCCGGTCAGGGCGAACGGCCGCTGCGGTTTCGCCTGCTGGCGGCTCAGCCACTGCCAGCGCTGTTCCACATCCTGATAGCTGAGCAGCGTCAGTTTTTGCAACTGGTGATCGGCTATCAATGCCCAGTCATAAATGCCCACCGCCATATCCGGCAGCGCGATGTCTGCTTCCGCCAACTGCGGCAGTTGCTCAATTCTGCGGCCCAAATCATAGCCGAACAGCCCCAGGGCGCCGCCCTGAAAAGGCAGATCGGCGTTAAACGCCGGCCGCCAGGCCTGCTCCGCCAATTGCTGCTGCAGCAGGCTGAAAGGATCCGCAGTGGACTTCTCGCCGCTTTCGCCCTGACGCGTTTCGGTGATGGCGCCGCGCGTCGTCAGCGTGACGCGCGGGTCGGCGACCAGGATGTCGAAACGGTTGTGCGAATGCTCGGCGAAGCCTGAATGCAGCAGCATCGCCCACGGCTGGTGGGAGAGCGGGGCAAAGAGTTCCAACAGGGCGCTGCGTGTATAAGGCAAAGACTTTATGTTTGGTGCGGTTACGCTCATTGACTTCAATAAACCTGACTCTCGGAGACGGCGGTGTCTGCCGTTATTCTGCCATAGTCGGCGGTGGCGCGCATGTCCCGTCGTATGTGAGCCCATGCACACTTCACATAAACAATGGTTAAACAACTTTGCGGTGAAGCATTTTTTGCGCCATTAATATTAATTCAATATGTTAAAAATTTATGCTCCCGGTTGCCGGAGCCGCAATTAGCCACAGCGGCCGTCAATGGCTGAAATATAAAAAGTGACCGGGAACCTGGCCTTGTCAGTTGTTTCGGTTTGTTATCAAAAGAATGAGCGCGGCTATGCCGTTTTACTTGGCAATGTGGGATCCCGGTAGACGAATTATTTCGTCATGCAACTTTTTATGGCTGTCTTAACGGCGTTTTGGCACAAAAAGACAATGTTAAGCAAAGCGTATGAGGCACTTGCTGAAAACGCTGGGCAATATTTCTGCACCAGGTTTAACCACAACGCCCACTGATATTATTAAAAGATAAAAGAATTATTTTGTTACATTATTTAAGAGCTAATTATGTCGTTAATATTAAGCGTCATCGTTCCGCTGCATAATGCGGGAGAACTGTTCGAGCCTTTCCTCGCATCGCTGCTGGCGCAGCGCGAGCGGCGGCTGGAAGTGATCATCGTTAACGACGGTTCGACCGACGGTTCCGGTGATATTGCCCACCGTTATGCGGCGGAATATCCGCACATCAAGGTGATCGATCAGGCTAATTCCGGCGTATCCAACGCGCGTAATGCCGGGCTGGCTATGGCCAAAGGGAAATATGTGGCGTTTCCTGATGCCGATGATTTGCTGGCGCCGGATATGTATTCCACGCTGATCGAATTGGCAGAACGGCACCAATTGGACGTTATGCAATGCAACGGCGAACGCTATTTCGCCAGCCGGGATGAATTGCAGACAATTTTTCCTCTGCAACGGCTGAGCAGCACAGAAGTGATCAGCGGCGTACAGTGGTTTGAGCGTGCGTTGAAATCACGCAAGTTTATTCACGTCGTGTGGTTAGCGGTATATCGGCTTGATTTTATCCGGCAGCACCGGTTGTATTTCGAGCCCGGCCTGCATCACCAAGATATTCCCTGGACGACGGAAGTGATGTATAACGCGCAGCGGGTCAAGTACCTGAGTAAACCTTTGTATCGCCAGCGGGTACACGATCAGTCGATCAGCAATCGCCGGCGAACCGGCAAGGCCAATGTGCAGTATCAGCGGCACTATATGAAGATTGTCGACATGCTCCAACAGCTCAACCGACGCTACGCGAATAAAATCGCCATTCGCCCGGCATTTCATTGGCAGATTGCCCGCGAGGCGCTGGGTATTTGCCACAGCATTCGCCGTGAGCCAGAGCTGGCGGCGCAGCGCCAGATCACCGAAGAGTTTTGCCAACGCGGCATCGACAAGGCGATGGCCGCCAACGCGCGCGGCCTCAAACAGGGCTGGCATGTGTTGCTATGGCAGCATCGTCTGAAACAATGGCGCGGCGGCGGCGCTTGCTCGCAGACGGCCTGATCACAAGCGTTGGGATCTGCCCTGTTAAGGCGTATACTCGCCCTCCATTTTGCTGGAGATAAACACATGCTTGCAGGTATGCCATCACTGAGCCACTCAGAACAACAGGAAGCGGTGGAACGCATCCATCAATTGATGGAACAGGGCATGAGCAGCGGTGAGGCCATCGCCCGCGTCGCGCAGGAAATCCGCGAAAAACACCAGGGCGATCGGGTCACGGTGCTGTTCGATGACGAAGAAGAAGACGAAGAGCAGCCGGAAGAGCAGGCTGAGGACAGCGATTACGACGAAGAAGAAGACGAAAACTACTGATGTTGTCGGGGGCCGGGATCCCGGCCCCGCTTGGGTTACCCTGTGATAACCACTGCCGCTGCGGCCTGCTTGGCCAGCTCCACTGCATGTTCCACGGTTTCCGCCGTCGCCAGGGCGACGCCCATGCGACGCTGGCCGTTAATTTCCGGCTTGCCGAATAAGCGCAACTGATTGTGCCCGCTCAGGGCGCGGTCGAGGCCGCTAAAGCGCAGATCGCCGCTGGTCAGCTGCGGCAGGATCACCGCCGAAGCGGAAGGGCCTGACTGGCGGATTGCCCCGACCGGCAGGCCCAGGAAGGCGCGCACGTGCAGAGCAAATTCAGACAGATCCTGTGAGATTAGCGTGACCATGCCGGTGTCGTGCGGGCGTGGTGACACTTCGCTGAAGATAACTTCGTCGCCGCAGACAAACAGCTCAACACCGAACAGACCATAGCCCCCCAGGGCCTTCACCACCTGTTCCGCAATGCTCTGCGCGCGGTTCAGCGCCAGTTCGGACATCTGCTGCGGCTGCCAGGATTCACGGTAGTCGCCATCCTCCTGCCGGTGGCCGATAGGGGCGCAGAAGTGCACGCCGTCTACGGCGCTGATGGTCAGCAGGGTAATTTCAAAATCAAATTTCACCAGACCTTCGACGATCACCCGGCCGCCGCCGGCGCGGCCGCCCTGTTGGGCGTAATCCCAGGCGGCTTTCAGCTGTTCAGGGCTGCGGATCAGGCTTTGCCCCTTGCCCGAAGAACTCATTACCGGCTTGACGATGCACGGGTAACCTATTTGCTCTATCGCCTGATGGAAGGCGGCTTCGCCGTCGGCGAAACGGTAGCTGGAGGTGGGCAGGTTCAGGGTTTCCGCCGCCAGGCGACGGATGCCTTCACGGTTCATGGTCAGGCGGGTGGCTTCGGCGCAGGGCACCACGCGGTGGCCCTGTTGCTCCAGCTCGACCAGCATGCCGGTGGCGATAGCTTCGATTTCCGGCACGATGTAATCAGGGCGTTCCTGTTCAATGACGGCTTTCAGCGCTTCGCCGTCCAGCATGTTGATGACGTGGCTGCGGTGCGCCACGTGCATGGCGGGGGCATCGGCGTAGCGGTCGACGGCAATCACCTCCAGCCCCAAACGCTGGCATTCGATGGCGACTTCTTTACCCAGCTCGCCCGAGCCGAGCAGCATAACGCGGGTGGCGGAGGGGCGCAGGGCGGTTCCAATCGTTAACATAGTCTCGTACCTGGATCGATGAAGATTAATGCGGTCTGATAATGGGAGTGCAGTATATACGAAAACGTTTGCGCGTGCAGCCGCCGAGCGATGCCAATGGCGCTATATTCCCCGATGCTTCTTGCTAACTTGCTGTTTTTATAACAAACAAAAACATTTGCCCTCTATGGGGGATTGTGAGTTAATAAGCGGCGGCGAGGAAAGGCCTACTTATGTCAGGGTTTTCGCGTCTCTGTGCCGCAACGGCAGATTTATCAAGTAAGGAAAGACAAATGAGCAAGATCACTGGTCACGTTAAATGGTTTAACGAAAGCAAAGGTTTCGGCTTTATCACCCCGGCTGATGGTTCCAAGGACGTTTTCGTGCATTTCTCCGCAATCGTCAGCGATGGTTTCAAAACTCTGGCGGAAGGCCAGCAGGTTGAGTTCTCCATCCAGGACAGCCAACGTGGCCCGGCCGCAGCCAACGTCGTCGCTATTTAACGACTCCGCTGCCAAAAAAACCCGCCGCCGGCGGGTTTTTTTATGCCCGAATCCCGTAAGCCAGCCCATCTCTGTTATCATCTGCGCTGATTCGGCGCCTGCCCGCGGGCGCGCCGCCATTCCATTCGCCATATAAGAGTTATCGCCGTGAGCACAGTTTCTTTTTCTTCCCTGCCGCTGCCAGCCGAACAGTTGGCCAACCTCAACGAACTGGGGTATGCCGCAATGACACCGGTGCAGGCCGCAGCCCTGCCCGCCATCCTGCAAGGGCAGGACGTGCGCGCCAAGGCCAAAACCGGCAGCGGTAAAACGGCGGCGTTCGGCATCGGCCTGCTGGATAAAATCAACGTCGCCCAGGTGGCCGCTCAGGCGCTGATCCTGTGCCCGACGCGCGAGTTGGCCGATCAGGTGAGCAAAGAGCTGCGCCGTCTGGCGCGCTTCACCCAGAATATCAAAATACTGACCCTGTGCGGCGGCCAGCCGATGGGGCCGCAGCTCGATTCGCTGGTGCATGCGCCGCATATTGTGGTGGGTACGCCGGGCCGCATTCAGGAACACCTGCGCAAGAAGACTCTGATGCTGGATGAACTGAAGGTGCTGGTGCTGGACGAAGCCGACCGCATGCTCGACATGGGCTTCGCCGACGATATCGACGACGTTATCGGCTATACGCCGCAGCAGCGCCAGACGCTGCTGTTTTCCGCCACTTACCCGGCCGGCATCGAGCGTATCAGCGCGCGGGTGCAACGTGAACCTTTGAACGTGGAAGTGGACGGCGACGAAGATCTGCCGACCATCGAACAGCGTTTTTACGAAACCACGCGCGATCAGCGCCCGGCGCTGCTGGTGTCGGCGATCCGTCACTACCAACCTTCTTCCTGCGTGGTGTTCTGCAACACCAAGCGCGACTGCCAGAGCGTATTCGAGGCCCTGGAGGCGCGCGGCATCAGCGCGCTGGCGCTGCATGGCGATCTGGAACAGCGCGATCGCGATCAGGTGTTGGTGCGCTTCGCCAATCGCAGCTGCCGGGTGCTGGTGGCGACAGACGTCGCCGCGCGCGGTCTGGATATCAAAGATCTGGCGCTGGTGGTCAACTACGAGCTGGCGTTTGATCCGGAAGTGCACGTTCACCGTATCGGCCGCACCGGCCGCGCCGGAATGAGCGGCCTGGCCATCAGCCTGTGCACGCCGCAGGAAATGGCGCGGGTGCACGCCATCGAAGATTACCTGCAGATGACGGTCAACTGGGCGGCGGTGTCTGAACTGAGCGGTGCGGCCAATACGCCGCTGGAAGCCGAAATGATCACGCTGTGCATCGACGGGGGCCGCAAGGCGAAAATTCGCCCCGGCGATATTCTCGGCGCCTTGACCGGCGACGCCGGGCTGACGGCGGCGGAAGTGGGCAAAATCGATATGTTCCCGGTGCATGCGTATGTGGCGATCCGCAAGGCCAGCGCCCGTAAGGCGATGCAACAGCTGCAGCAGGGCAAAATAAAAGGCAAAAGCTGCAAGGTCCGCTTGTTGAAATAACGCAATAGCGGGGAGCCGGCTTGCTCCCCGCAAAGAATCACTTTATACTGTATTTATATACAGTATTTGGCTTTGAGGACGCACACATGGCAGTTGAAGTAAAATATGTGGTGGTGAGAAGGGGTGAGGAAAAAATGACTTTCGCAAGCAAGAAAGAAGCCGACGCCTACGACAAGATGCTGGATCTGGCCGATAACCTCGGCGACTGGCTGCAGCAGTCACCGCTGAACCTTGACGACGAGCAGCGTGAAGGCCTGAGCTTCTTCCTGGCGGAAAACAAAGACGCGTTGGCGCAGATCCTGCGCGGCGCGGCGCCGGCTGAAAGTGCTAAGAAACCGGCCAAAGCGAAAGCGGAAAAAACCGTTGCTACCTCAAAAGAGGGGTCTGCGTCAGAAAAGCAGGCAGCATAATGGCTTATGTTGCGGTGCTGTGATGAAAAAGGATCTAAAATGACCCGTGAAATAACTTTCTTCAGCCGTTTTGAGCACGATATTTTGGCCGGGCTCAAAACCATTACCATCCGGGACGCCAGTGAAGCGCACTTCCAACCGGGTGAACGGTTGCGCGTCAGCCGTAATGAAGACGGCGTGTTTTTCTGCTGTATCGAGGTGTTGTCGGTGACGCCGGTGCGCCTGGAAGCGCTGACGGAGCAGCATGCGCAACAGGAAAATATGTCGCTCGGTGAGCTGAAGCAGGTGATCAAGGAAATCTATCCCGGGTTGGATGAGCTGTTTGTCATCACCTTCGTCAAACGCTGATCGTTGGCCAGCCCTTTGTGAGCCGGGGCCGGCACCCATGGATAGGGTTAATCACAACTGGAGGGCATATGAAAAGAACGGGACCGGGTTTGGCTATTGCGTTGTTGGCCACGGCAGCATTATCGACAGCGGCGCAGGCGCAGGAACAGCGTAGCGCCAAAGTGGCGCTATGCGCCGGTTTGCAGCCGGCGGAGGTTGCCGCTCAGGTGAAACGCGATTTTCTGCAAAATCGCATTACCCGCTGGGAGTCGGACAAAAAGCTGCTCGGCACCGCTACCCCGATAGCCTGGGTTAGCCCCGACGCCATCAGCGGCAAGGATCAGGTCTGGCAGGTACCTCTAACGGTACGAGGCACCAAGCTGGACAAAATCTATAACGTCACGCTTGACTGCAACTCGGGCGAAATCACCTACGGTGAGCCCCAGTAATACCGGCGCAGTCAGCGCCATTCTTTGCCCATTGGGCACATAAAAAAGCCCGCGAATGAGCGGGCTTTATTGTGGTGGCGATAATCAACCGCTAAACGGAATCACCAGCTCGCCAGGTTTCACTTCCAGTCCTTTCGCCAGCTTCTTCGCCAGCGCCTCGGTTTTGCTGTTATCCGGGTTCAGTACGTAGGCCGGTTTTTGGTCGAAGTAGGACTTCAGCGATTGGTTCAGGTAGGGCGTCAGCGCCTTCATCACCGTCTGCATTTTTTCCGGCTGCACCTGGTAGTCGGTCAGTTCCATGTCTTTCAGAAAGATAGCGCCTTGTTCACGATCGTAGACCGGCTGCGCTTTCAGCGTCAGCTTCAGATCCGCGGTTTGCGGGCCAAGGATGGAAGTGATGTTGACTTTGGCGTCGCCGGAAAGCGTAACTTTGCCCGGCTCGCTGCGGCCAATCTGGCTTTGCAACTGGGTCAGCACGATGTTGGCGTCCAATAACCCAGGCACGCCGATCTGTTTCTGATAATCGTTGTGTTTTTGCAGATAATCGTTCACCTCCTGTTCGCTGAGCGTGTACTGGGTGAGTTGATTACAACCGGCCAATACGCCGGCGAACAACAGGGCGGTTACGCCCATCAGAATCTTCTTCATTTGTGCCTCATAGCGACTACTGCCAACGAAAATTGCTGCAGATAATTGATTGATTTTCATTATAAACGTTCGCATGCCGTGAAAGATACGCTTATCGGCCCTTGAACAGACCGATAGTGCGGGTTAATTCTCGCCCGACCTATCGGATAACGCCGAAACTTTCAGCGCCGCAGGCGCAGCGTCAGCAGCAGCACGCCGGCCAGGCAGGCCAACCCCCCCAACAGCGGAAATAAGGGGATCCCCCACAGGCGTAGCGATGAATGCATAAGATAGGGCGCCAGCCCCAGCGCGAAGGCGGCGGTGACGATGGCGATGGCCAGCGTTACGGCAGCGCGCTCCAGCGCTTTGCTCAATTGCTCGAGATTACGGACGTTGATCTCGGCGTTGAGCTGCCCGCGTTTCAGGCGGCGCATCAACAGGCGCAGGGTCTGCGGGATCTCTTCGCCGGCATCCAGCGCCTCTCCCCCCAACATCAGCATCCTTTGGCGCAGAGCCTCCGGCGCGTAACGTTGCAGCATCACCTGTTGCAGCATCGGTTTTAGAGTAGTGATGATATCGAATGCCGGATCCAGCCGGTGCAGCACGCCATCGGCGGTGACTAGCGCCTTGAACAACAGCACCAGGTCCGGCGGCATGGCCAACTGGTGCTCGCGCGCCATCACCAGCAGATCGGTCAACGCCTTACCCAGCGTCAGGGTGGCGGAAGCCTGTTTATCGAGAAAGTTTTGCGCCGCCAGCTCCAGATCCAGCAGATCCAGCGGCTCGCTGTCTGACCAGGCGATCAGCGTATTGACGATACCGTCGGACTGGCGTTCGGCGATGGCCTGCAACAGCAGAAACAGCTGATTGCGACGCCGTTCGGAAAGCTGGCCCACCATGCCGAAATCAATGAAACCAACCCGGTCGCCGCTCAGGGCCATGAGGTTACCGGGGTGGGGGTCCGCGTGATACAGGCGATGTTCCAGCACCATTTTCATAAAGGCCTGAGCGCCGCGGCGCGCCAGCAGTGGGCCATCGAAGCCCGCCGCCGCCAGCTGTTGCGGGTTTTCCGGCGCGGTGCCGGGCAGAAACTCCTGAACCAGCAGGCGCGGGGATGACCACTGCCAGTATATTTTGGGGATAGCCACCTCCGGCTGTTGCGCAAAGTGTGCGGCTACCCGATCGCAGTTATTGCCTTCGTGGGTCAGATCCAGCTCGTGGTTGAGGGCGGTCGCCAGCGCCCGCACCATCTGGCGCGGGCGATAACGGGCGAGCGCCGGGCTCTGTTGTTCCACCGTTTCCGCCAGATAGGCCAGCAATCTCAGGTCGGCATGGATAGTTTTCGCCAACCCCGGGCGCAGCACCTTTACCACCACCTGTTCGCCGCTGTGTAAACGGGCGCGATAAATCTGCGCCATCGAAGCGGCGGCCAGCGGCGTGCGGTCGAATTCGGCGAAGAGGGTGTTTGGATCATCGCCCAGATCGGCGACGATCTGGGGGGCCAGCGTTTCCCACGGCAAGGTGGCCGCCTGGCTGTGCAGGCGATCCAGCTCATCGGTCCATGATTTATCCAACAGGTCCGAGCGGGTGGCCAATATCTGGCCGAATTTGACGAAGGTCGGGCCCAGCGCTTCGAGCGCCGCGCGCAGCCGTTCGGGCAGCGTTTGCTCCACGGCCTGCGGCCCATCGTTACCCGCACCGCCCAAGAGTTTCCCAAGGCCCAGCAGGCGGATGACATCCTGCAGGCCATAGCGAATCAATACCGACGAAATCTCTTTCAACCGCGCCCGGTCACGGGCGGTGACGAGAACCATTTTCAGCATCTGCGCGTTATATCCTTATCTGTCGCATGAGGAATATCACTGTTCCATATCGAACAGCAGTGGGATATCACTGAGCTGCGCCATGCGGTTGCGATAGGCTTCGACGTTGTCAGGCAGCGTGAGCCCGGCGACCAGCGATAGCGAGCGCAGCAGCGGGAACAGGTGGATATCATCCTCGGACAACGCGCCGTTGACCGCATCGGCAGAGAGCACCAGCGGGGCGAGGCTCTGCAGATCCGCCTCCAGTTCGGCGATCAGATCGGCGCTGTTGGCCAGGTGTTGTTCAAAGTCGCCAATAGACGCCTGCTTTTTGTTAATGAAGTAGCGGCGCGCGCCGGCGGTAGCGAACTCTTCAAAGTCCGCCTGGGCAAAGCGCGGCAGCAGCAGCTTCGCGCTGTAGCCGCCAACCCGTTGCAGCCAGTCAGTGATGGCGGGGTTGGTTTTGCCGATCAGCAGCGGTTTGCCGTCGAGATGATCGACATAGCGCACGATATCCATACTTTCTGGCAGGTAGCTGCCGTCGTCTTTTTGCAGAATAGGCGCCATTTTCTGGCCAATCATGCCGATCGGGGTAGCTTCATCGTCATTGAGCAGGGTGACCAAACGAATGGGCAGATTTTTGAGGCCAAAAATCATGCGGGCTTTAACGCAGAATGGGCAATGATCGTAAATAAACAGTTTCATGCTTGCTCCGGTTTGTCAGGTTTTAACTGCAATAGTTATCACAGCTTATCGAGGCTGTCGCGAGGCATTCTTGTTGGAAGGTGCGATATTGCCCACGCGCAGGGCGCGGGCCGGGAGAATTATTTCTTGGCTGGCACGGAGTTGATGACGTCGATCAGGTGAATGCGCGCCTGTTCAAGATCAATCTGGTCACGTTCATTGGCGGCGGTAACCACCTGCAACTGCTTGATGATATCGCCCTTCAGGGAAGCGTTTTCGGCGATCACATGCGCCAGGGCCTTTTCCACCAGGTTAGAACGCGCATATATCATGCGCAGGTTCAGTATCATTTGTTCCAGCAGCTGCGGTAATTGAGTTTCTTCAGTCATGGCTAGGGTCTCTCGCTGATGTTTTTACTAACAGGATAGCAGCTGTAAAAAATTCGGCTGGTTTTCTGGCTACTTAGCGAAAAAACTTAGCTGCCGCCCAGCACCGCCGATGCGTCGCGGCGGGTACTGAACTGCCAATAAAGCGCAATCAGCGTGATAAAGCCGACGGCGCCGAGCAGCAGCCACGGCAGTTCCGGCATATTGGTCGCCCGGCCGGTGTCATACAGCCAGCCGCCGCCGGTATAGCCGAGTGCGCCGCCGAGCGCCAACCCCAAACGGCTGAAACCCATGTAGCTGCCGCGCGCGCGCGGATCGGCCAGGGACGCGCTCAGCGTTTCTCGTGCCGGTTCGGCGATAATCGAGCCGAGATAGAAACTGCAAATCAGCATGAAAAGGCTTTGCAGGCTGGTCGTCAGCCCCACGGGCAACAGGCTCAGGGTCATCAGCAGCAGGCCTGCCATCAGCCGCTGTTCCAGCCGGAAGCGCTTTTCGCTCCAGCGCGCCAGCGGGTAGAGCAGTGTTAATGACAGCGCGGCCTCAATGGCGTACATCCACTTCACTGCGGCGGGAGAACCGGCGATTTCGTTGACCACGATCGGCAGCATCAGCATCACCTGAACCGCCAGCATGTAGTAGCCGGTCAGTGTCAATACGTAGGTCAGGAAACGGCGATCGCGCAGCACCCGCATCATGCCTTCCCTCATCGGCGCACGCACGGTGGAGATGCGGTACGCCGGCAGCAGCCAGGCGTTCCATCCGGCCGCCAGGACAAAAATCGCCGCGCCGACCCAACAAACGAAATGGAAATCATACTGCAGCAGCCAGCTGCCGATCAGTGCGCCGATGACGGCGCCTGCGCTGTCCTGCATCATCAGCAACGAATAGAAGCGGCCGCGCTCATGGGGGCGGGTGAGTTTGATAACCAGCGCGGTGCGCGGCGGATCGAACAGCGTGCCGCCCAGGGCGGAAAGGGCGCAAGAGAACCACAGCAGCCAGGGTTGATCGGCCATCGCCATGGTGGCGAAGCCGGCCGCGCGCATCAGCATGCCGGTGACGATCATCGGCTTGGCGCCGAAACGGTCGGCGATGGCGCCGCCAAAAATGCCCAGCCCTTGTTGGATCAGCTGGCGCAGGCCCAAAGCGATGCCCACTACCAGCGCCGCCCAGCCGAGCTGATCGACAAAACGAATCGAAATAAGCGGAAAAACGACAAAGAAGCCTAAAACCACCAACAGGTTATCGAGTAATAAAAAATATTTACCCAAGCTCCGAGCTTGCGATACCAGAGACATGCTTCACCACGAGCAATTAAAAGGGAGAGGAGTGCTGCCATTCCATTCTCTACCCAATCGACGGGGGCTGATAGGGGGCGGGTAGATAATATTTTTTTATCGTCAAGACGTTACCGGCTTGGCAAAACGGCATAAAAATGGCCGCAAAACGATTAATCGCTTATTTACTGAGCGCCGGGGATTTTACCTCCGGTGCAGGCTACGGTTATATTAAATGAAGGTAAGTGCGGCTCTGCGCCGCCGGCGATAAAATAATCTCTTGGGTTCAAACCTTGGCGAGATGATTATTCGAATGCACGCCCAATAAATACTTCTTATCGAAGCGTTCTGATCGCGGGGGAAATGATGTTCGGCTACCGCTCTGAATCACCAAAAGTACGCCTGACCACCGATCGGCTGGTGGTCCGCTTAGTGCATGAACGCGATGCCTATCGCCTGGCGGAATACTATGCCGATAACCGGGCGTTCCTCAAACCCTGGGAGCCGGTGCGCGATGAAAGCCACTGCTACCCCTCGGGCTGGCAGGCGCGGCTGGGCATGATCACCGAAATGCAAAAGCAGGGCAGCGCCTACTACTTTATCCTGCTCGATCCTGAGGAGCGCGAGGTGCGCGGCGTGGCGAACTTCAGCAACGTGTTGCGCGGGTCGTTTCATGCCTGTTTCCTCGGTTATTCGCTGGGGGAGAAATGGCAGGGGCAGGGGCTGATGTACGAGGCGCTGCAGTCCGCTATTCGCTACATGCTGCGCCAGCAGCGGATGCATCGCATCATGGCCAACTATATGCCGCACAATCAACGCAGCGGTGCGCTGCTTGCGCGCCTGGGATTTGAACGTGAAGGTTATGCCAAGGATTATCTGCTGATCGACGGGCAGTGGCAGGATCACGTTTTGACGGCACTAACCAATAAAGAATGGCTACCGCCACGCTGAGGCCGCAATGAAATATGAACTGAACGCTAAAGAGGCGCGGGTGATCGGCTGCTTGCTGGAGAAGCAGGTCACTACGCCGGATCAGTACCCGCTTTCGTTGAACGCCATTACGTTGGCGTGCAACCAGAAGACCAACCGCGAACCGGTGATGGATCTGACAGAAAGCGAAGTGCAGCAACTGCTGGACCTGCTGCTAAAGAAGCACTTCCTGCGCACCCTGAGCGGGTTCGGCAACCGGGTGGTGAAGTACGAACAACGCTTCTGCAACTCTGAATTCGGCCAGCTGAAGCTGTCTGCCGCCGAGCTGGCGGTGATCGCCACGCTGCTGCTGCGCGGCGCGCAAACGCCTGGTGAACTGCGCACCCGTACTAACCGCATGCATGAATTCGGCGATGTCGGCGAAGTGGAACAGGTGCTGCAACAGCTGACGGTGCGCGAGGACGGTCCCTTTGTGGTGCGGCTGGCGCGCGAGCCGGGCAAGCGCGAGAGCCGGTTTATGCACTTGTTCAGCGGCCAGATTGATGAAGCGCCTGCTGAGGCGGCGGCGCAGGACGACGCAGATTTGAGCGCCCGGATCGGTGCGTTGGAAAACGACGTGGCGACGCTGAAACAGCAGGTGCAACAGCTGTTGGCGAGGGGGGCACATGAGTAAATTACGCGTTGGCGTGGTCGGGCTGGGCGGCATCGCGCAGAAAGCCTATTTGCCGATCCTCACTCAGGCGGCGGATTGGGCGCTGGTGGGCGGTTTTTCTCCCAATCAGCAAAAGGCTCAGCCGGTGTGCGACAGCTATCGCATGGCGTGCTTCTCTCGGTTGGACAGCCTGGCGCAGCAATGCGATGCGGTGTTCGTCCACAGCAGCACCGCCAGCCATTTCCAGGTGATCGAAACTTTGCTGCATCAGGGCGTACACGTTTACGTTGATAAACCGTTGGCGGAGACGCTGGAACAGGGCGAACGGTTGATTGCGCTGGCGGAAAAACAGGGCAAAGCGCTGATGGTTGGCTTTAACCGCCGTTTTGCTCCGCTTTATCGGCAGCTCAAGGCGCAAATGTCGCGCCCGGCCTCGATCCGTATGGACAAACATCGGGCGGACAGCGTTGGGCCAAACGATGTGCGTTTCACCTTGCTGGACGACTATCTGCACGTGGTGGATACCGCTCTGTGGCTGGCCGGTGGGGAGGAAAAGCTGCTCAGCGGCAGCCTGCGAGCCAACGAGGCCGGCGCATTGCTGTACGCCGAACACCACTTTGCCTGTGGGGATACCCTGGTGACCACCAGCATGCATCGCCGCGGCGGCAGCCAGCGCGAAAGCGTACAGGCGGTGACTGACGGCGCGGTTTATCAGCTGAACGATATGCGCCAGTGGCTGCGCGAAGATCCGCAGGGCATGCTGGAGCAGCCGGCGCCGGGTTGGCAAACAACGCTGGCACAGCGCGGCTTTGAAGGCGCCATCCGTCATTTCCTCGATTCGGTCAGCAATCAGAGCGCGCCGGAAACCGGCGGTGAGCAGGCCATCGCCGCTCAGCGGGTGATCGAGCGGCTGCTGCGGGATAACGCTATGTAACATATGGCGGTAGCTATTCATCAGCGGATGCGTAAACTTACCGGCTTGTTTCAGTGACGCCTGCAGAATGCAGGCGTCGATATTTAGGGCACATATCAGAAAACCACATGAACCTACTAAAATCATTGGCCGCCGTCAGCTCCATGACGATGTTTTCTCGGGTGCTGGGTTTTGCGCGCGATGCTATCGTAGCGCGCGTATTCGGTGCAGGCATGGCAACGGACGCATTTTTTGTGGCGTTCAAACTGCCCAACCTGTTGCGCCGCATCTTTGCTGAAGGGGCGTTTTCTCAGGCATTCGTGCCGATCCTGGCCGAATATAAAAGCCAGCAGGGCGAAGAGGCGACGCGCACCTTTATCGCCTACGTGTCCGGCTTGTTGACGCTGGTATTGGCCGTCGTGACGGTATTGGGCATGCTGGCCGCCCCCTGGGTTATCTACATCACGGCGCCAGGCTTTGTCGATACGCCGGACAAGTTCGCGCTGACCTCGGCGCTGCTGCGCATCACTTTCCCTTATATCCTGCTTATCTCGCTGGCGTCGCTGGTGGGAGCGATCCTCAACACCTGGAACCGTTTCTCCATCCCGGCCTTTGCGCCGACGCTGCTCAACGTCAGCATGATCGGCTTTGCGCTGTTCGCCGCGCCTTATTTCAACCCGCCGGTGTTGGCGCTGGCCTGGGCGGTAGTGGTGGGCGGCGTGCTGCAGCTGGGGTATCAACTGCCGCACCTGCGCAAGATAGGCATGCTGGTGTTGCCGCGCCTCAAACTGGGCGATGCCGGGGTATGGCGCGTGATGCGCCAGATGGGGCCGGCGATCCTGGGGGTATCGGTCAGCCAGATCTCGCTGATCATCAATACTATCTTCGCCTCTTTCCTGGTATCCGGTTCCGTCTCCTGGATGTACTACGCCGATCGCCTGATGGAGTTTCCTTCCGGCGTGCTGGGGGTGGCGTTGGGCACCATTCTGTTGCCGTCGTTGGCGAAAAGCTTTTCCAGCGGCAATCACGATGAGTATTCGCGGTTGATGGATTGGGGGCTGCGTCTGTGCTTCCTGCTGGCTTTACCGAGCGCCATCGCGTTAGGCATTTTGGCCAAGCCGCTGACCGTGTCGCTGTTCCAGTATGGCAAATTCAGCGCTTTCGATGCGGCGATGACCCAGCGCGCGCTGGTGGCTTACTCGGTGGGGCTGATGGGCCTGATCGTGGTGAAAGTGCTGGCACCAGGCTTTTATTCGCGCCAGGACATCAAAACGCCGGTTAAAATCGCCATCATTACGCTAATCATGACCCAGGTGATGAACCTGGCGTTTATCGGCCCGCTGAAGCATGCAGGGCTGGCGCTGTCGATTGGCCTGGCGGCCTGTCTGAACGCCTCGCTGCTGTATTGGCAACTGCGCAAGCAAAAGATTTTTCAGCCGCAGCCAGGCTGGGCGGTGTTCCTGGCCAAGCTGGTGGTGGCGGTGCTGGCGATGTCGGCCGTGCTGATTGGCCTGATGTGGCTGATGCCGGCCTGGGATCAGGGCAATATGCTGGAGCGTCTGCTGCGTTTGGCTGCCGTGGTGGTTGCCGGGGTGGTTGCCTATTTCGGCGTGCTGGGCGGGTTGGGATTCCGCCCGCGCGACTTCGCCCGCCGGGTAGCCTGATTCAGGCATACGCATAAAAAAGGCCGCATAAGCGGCCTTTTTTGTTGTTCAGCGCAGGCTGGCGTTACATGCGCTCGACGGTTTCGATACCCAGGGTATCCAGGCCGGTTTTCAGGGTTTTCGACGTCAGCAGCGCCAGTTTCAGGCGGCTTTGACGTGCTTCTTCGCTGTCGGCATTCAGGATCTGGCAGTGCTCATAGAAGCCGGAGAACAGCCCAGCCAGATCGTACAGATAGCTGCACATGACGTGCGGCGTGCCTTCACGTGCGACGGCAGTGAGGATCTCTTCAAACTGCAGCAGACGGGTGGCCAGGGCGACTTCGCGCTCTTCGGTCATCACCAGCGGCAGCGTCAGGCTGCTTTCATCGATCCCGGCGCGTTTGAACACCGAGGCGACGCGGGTATAAGCGTACTGCATGTAAGGCGCGGTGTTGCCCTCGAAGGCCAGCATGTTATCCCAGTCGAAGACGTAATCGGTGGTGCGGCTTTTCGACAGGTCGGCGTATTTCACCGCGCCGATGCCTACCACGCGCGCTACCTGCTGCATTTCTTCCGCCGGCATGTCCGGGTTTTTGCCGGCAATCAGCTGCCCGGCGCGTTCGATGGCTTCATCCAGCAGATCGGAGAGTTTCACCGTGCCGCCGGAACGGGTTTTGAACGGTTTGCCGTCTTTGCCCAGCATCATGCCGAACATGTGGTGTTCCAGTGATACGGAATCCGGCACATAGCCGGCCTTGCGCACGATGGTCCAGGCCTGCATCAGGTGCTGGTGCTGACGCGAGTCGATGTAGTACAGCACGCGGTTGGCGCCCAGCGTTTCGTAACGGTATTTGGCGCAGGCGATGTCGGTGGTGGTGTACAGGTAGCCGCCATCCTTTTTCTGGATGATGACGCCCATAGGTTCGCCGTCTTTATTCTGGTATTCGTCGAGGAACACTACGGTGGCGCCTTCGCTTTCCACCGCCAGCCCTTTGGCTTTCAGATCGGCGACGATGCCGGGCAGCATCGCGTTATACAGGCTTTCGCCCATCACGTCGTCTTCGGTCAGGGTAACGTTCAGGCGGTTATAGGTCAGCTGATTTTGCGCCATGGTGATGTCGACCAGCTTGCGCCACATATTCAGGCAGTATTGATCGCCGCCCTGCAGCTTCACGACGTAGGCGCGGGCGCGTTCGGCGAACTCTGCGTCTTCGTCGTAATGTTTCTTGGCTTCGCGGTAGAACTGCTCCAGGTCCGACAGGCCCATATCGCTGGCGTTTTCGTTCTGCATCTTTTCCAGATAAGCGATAAGCATACCGAACTGAGTGCCCCAATCGCCCACGTGGTTGGCGCGGATCACCTTATGGCCAAGAAACTCCTGCGTACGCGCGGCGGCGTCGCCGATAATCGTGGAGCGCAGGTGGCCGACGTGCATTTCTTTCGCCACGTTCGGCGCAGAATAATCGATAACGATGGTTTGCGGTTCAACTGGCGCAATGCCCAGCTTGGGGGCGTTCAGCACCAGATCGGCCTGGCGGGCGACCCAGTCGCTATTCAGGAAGATGTTGATAAAGCCGGGGCCGGCGATTTCCACTTTGCTGGCGATCTCGCCGAGTTCCAGCAGCTGAACCACTTTTTCAGCCAGCTGGCGCGGCGGCATGCCGAGCTTCTTGGCGACCGACATTACGCCGTTGGCCTGGTAATCACCAAACTGCGCTTTGGCTGACTGACGTACCTGCGCTTCGCAATCGGCTGGCGCGCCTGCGGCAATCAGCGCCTGGCTGACTTTATCTGAAAGAAGAACCTGAATATTCACCGGGTTACCTTAATGACGAACGAGGGGACGAGTGTCATGCCCCTGCGGGATTCAAAGGTGGTTGTCGGGCCGCGCGCAGAGGCGGCGGCCCACCACAAAACAGCCTGTAATTGTAACCGATCTGAGGTGGCGCGTCAGCAGTTGGCGATGTTCATGCGCGGAAAGGGGCGACGCGGGGAGTTTAGGGTATTCAAACCCGGATCGGGTGAAGGCCGTTTTCAGAGGAAGCCGTGCGGAATAGCGGGGTTAACTGAATGGAACAGAAATGGAATGAATGACTAATGTTTTCGATTTCGTCGGATATCCAACCTGTTGTTGCGTCGTGACTTAAAATGGCGGTAAATAGCATATCCGGCAAGCGCAATCAGCACCAGAGCAATAATCAGAAGCAGCATGATAAATATCTCGAATTCAAATTTACCCCAAAGTAGCTTAATTGCCATTGTGAAGCAATGCATTGGGCGGCATTTAAGATAATGCTCATTTTTATTTTTGTCATTTACCGCTATTGCTGTTTGAAATAGTTTCGATGTCGGTGGAAAATATACTGAAACCATCGCCGTATCAAGCGGTGTTTGGCCGGGTGCCGGCCTCTGATGGTTTGAAATTGCTTAACTTTTCCTACTATAAGTAAAAGCTATACTCATATAAGAAAAGTCTGTGGTTTAATTAAACCGTAAACTTAATGAATTAATAAATTCATCTGTTTTATTTTTTCCGTCTACCTTGGTCGTTAAGGCAGGAGAGTGCGAGGATCGTGCGGTGAGAAAATCGGCGTTCATCGCCAGTCGCAGGCAATCATGGCGAGTTGTGCCGCCTCAGTGTAAATTACGGCGTTTGAATGAGCATTTTGTTGTTTCGAGGATTTCATGACGACCTTACAGGCTATCGCCGATCTTAACGATTTGGCTCTCGATCTGCCGCGTTTCGAACAGGCGCTGAATCAATTCGCTGCGAAATTGCGGCTCGATTTGGCGCAATTCAGCGCCGATCACATCTCGGTGCGCTGCCATCAGAACGCCACCGCCGATCGTTGGCGCCACGGTTTGATGCAGTGCGCTTCGCTGCTGTCTGAATCAGTCATCAATGGCCGCCCGATCTGCCTTTTCGATTTGCAACAGCCGCTACAGCTCGGGCCGTGGCAAATTGATTGCGTTGAATTGCCTTATCCGGGAGAAAAGCGCTATCCGCACGAAGGTTGGGAACATGTGGAGCTGGTGCTCAGCGGCGATCCCGCCACGCTGTATGCGCGCGCGTTGAGCCATCTGGCCGATGAAGCGCTACTGGCGCCGGGGATCAAACTGAAACAGAGCTCCCCGCAGGGCGAGGGCGAGCGGTTGCCCAATCCGACCCTGGCCATTACCGACGGCAGCGTGACTATCAAATTTCATCCTTATTCCATCAGGGAAATCGTCGCCAGCGAACGGCCCTAACGTGACGACAACGCGGCGCAGGCTTGCGCCATGCGGCTCAGCGCTTCTTCGAGCAACGCCCGGCGGCAGCCAAAATTCAGGCGCACAAAGCGGCGGTCGCCAAAGTCCAGCCCGGCGCTTAAGCCTACCCCGGCTTGCTCGAAGAAGGCGTGCGGGTTATCTACCGGGAGTTCGCTGCAGTCGATCCACGCCAGATAGCTTGCTTCGACAGGATGCAGGCGCAGGCCGGGCATGGCGTTAATGCGGTTGAAAACCAGATCGCGATTGGCGCGCAGATAGATCAGCTGTGCGTCCAGCCAGGCCTGCCCATGCTGGTAGGCCGCCTGCGCGGCGACCAGCGCCAGCAGATCGACCTCTGGCACTATGCCAGAGCGTGCGCGCTGCAATTTTTTGCGCAGCGCGTCGTTGGGAATAATCGCCATCGAAGCGCCCAGCCCGGCAAGATTGAACGTTTTCGAGGGAGACATCAGCGTGATGCTGCGCTGGGCGGCATCAGCATTCAGCGTGGCGAAGGGGATATGCTGCGCGCCCGGCTCGAGCAGCAGGTCGCAGTGGATTTCGTCCGAACAGACGACCCAATCATGGCGGCGGGCAAAATCGTGATGTTGCAGCAATTCTTCGCGCCGGTAAGCCGTGCCTCCCGGGTTTTGCGGGTTGCACAGCAGCAGCAGCTTTTCGTCGCCCTCAAGCCGTTGGCTCACCGCCGGCAAATCCAGCAGCCAGCGTTGGCCGACCAACGCCAACGGCACTGGCAACTGCCTGCGCCCGGCGAACCTGGCCGCCTTACGAAACGGCGGGTAGATTGGCGTGGGCGCCAGCGTGGCTTCTCCTTCTGCGCTAAAGGCGCGCACGCAGAGATTCAGGCCGCAAACCAGCCCGGGCAGAAAAATGATCCATTCGGGCTTGATGTGCCAGCCATAGCACTCTACCATGCGGCGGGTAAAAACCTTAACAAGATCATGGGATGGATGGCTGTAGCCGAACACGCCATGCGCCACGCGTTGCCGTAACGCCTCTATTACCGCCGGCGGTGATTGGAAGTCGCTGTCGGCGACCCACAGCGGGATAATGTCGCGACCGCGATATTTATCCCACTTAACGCTGTCACTGTGACTACGGTCTACCCATTGATCAAAATTGAATGCCATAGTTAGAACCCTGAGCGGTGTATACCTATGCATGAGCCTACGTGAGAAATTGGAAAATTAACAATTGCTGCCGCATGTTGACCGTTATCTGGGGGTGACAATGATTAAACTGGAAGTTTGCTGCTTTAGCGTCGACTGCGCGCTGACGGCTGAGCGGGCAGGGGCCGACCGCATCGAACTGTGCGCCAGCCAGAGTGAAGGCGGCTTGACGCCAAGTAACGGCACGCTGCGTTTGGCGCGCGATCGGGTGGCTATCCCGGTACACCCTATCGTTCGTCCGCGCGGGGGGGATTTTTGCTATAGCGCGGTAGATTTTGAGGTGATCAAACAAGACATCGCCCAGATCCGCGATATGGGATTCCCCGGCATAGTGGTCGGCATGCTGGATGAAGAAGGCCATATCGATCTGCCGCGCATGCGCGAAGTGATGCGGCTGAGCGGCAACATGGCGGTGACTTTCCACCGGGCGTTCGATATGTGCCAGAACCCGATGGTGGCTCTTGAGCAGCTGACGCAGCTCGGCGTCGCGCGCATCCTCACTTCGGGGCAGCAGCAGAACGCCGAGTTGGGGTTGCCGCTGCTGCGCGATCTGCTGCATGCCAGCCAGGGGCCGGTGATCATGGCGGGCGCCGGCGTGCGTCTGAGCAACCTGCACAAGTTTGTCGATATCGGCATTCAGGAATTGCACAGCTCTTCCGGCCATACGGTGCCTTCGACGATGCGCTATCGCAAAGCGGGCGTCACTATGTGCTCCGACAACGAGTTTGATGAATTTAGCCATTATTGCGTGGATGGCGAAATGGTGGAGGCGATGAAAAACGCGCTGGCCTTGGTTGATCCTCTGGCGCAAAGCGCATAACGCGCAACCAACCCTGTTCGCCAAGCGATTTCCGGGCCGAAAGACCCTTAGCGCGTCGCTGAATTTTCGGCGTTCGCGCGAGTACCAGGCCCCGGCGTCTTGCCGGGGCTTTTTTTCATCAGAAAAGACTGAATACCTGCCGTGAGATATTGATGAAATAGGCGACGGCGACTCTGCGCTCGGATTACCATCAATAGATAACAGTATATATTTTCTTGCCCTTGTTATTAGCGGCTGATAGATTTGCTCTTTAAAAGTAGTTTAATATCATTTTGTTAAATGCATTTATCTTTATATATAAACATGGTGAATGAGTGTTGTTAAATATCAGGGATAATGCCTTTTATATTTTAATTGATTTATAACAAACAGCCGTTTTTATTTTTTAACCGGCCCAGTTACCGGCCTTATATCCCATGGCCTTTATGCAGCAAACAACGCTGTGGCTGGAAATATCGTGATACCACTAAGGAAATCTGTTGCAGGACGCCGAAAGGGCGGCTCTTGTCGGGTTTAACAAGGAGATAAATACAATGACCAGATCGGCATACTGTTTAACCGCTTCACTTCTGTTGGCCATGACGTTGACCGGTTGCCAAAGAGTCAAGCAGCCCGTGCCCGTGGCGAATAAAGTCGGCACGACAGAGACGGCGGAACAGGATAGAAAACAACGCGAAGCTGAACGCATGCAGCAGTGCCAACGTGAGCTTGACGCTATGCGCAATATGGATCCCGAGAGGTACCAAAAATTCAAACGCGAGTTCGATGCGTTGATGAGCGGAGCCGCCCAGTATGCCGGGGTACGGCCAAAGGTCAATACGGATACCCAGGAAACCGTGGATGCGCTTTACCGTTATCGCACCAGCCGCATCTGCGCAGATATTAGCGCCACCATGATGACCGGCCTCGCCGATCGGGGGGAACGTACCCAATGACCTCCGGCGCCAGACTGACTCTTCTTGGCCTGGTGCTGCCGCTGATGGCGGCGCCAGCCACGCTTTATGCGGATGACGGCGTGCCCGCCTTGCTGCAGTTCGCCGAACAATATCAGCGACAGGAGCCGGCGCCGACGCCGGCAGATAAACCGCAGGCGGCTCAGGGGCCGCTGAAAAAACCAGCGGCCAGGATGAGCCACTCGCAAGAGACCGCCGTTTTTCAACAGCAGCAGTTAGCGGCCACTCGGAAAGCGCTGAAGGAAAAAGAGGCTCAACTGCAGCGCCAGCAGACGGCCATGCAGTCCCTGCAACAGGAACTGACGGCATTGCGGGCAGCTGCCGCGTCGAATGTGGCGCCACAACCCGATCTCGCCGCCTTGAGCGAGTTTGCCAGCGGCATACGGCAGGCGTTAAATCTCACGCCGAAGGAACGGCAGGCGCAGGCGCTGATCGCCCAGGCGCAGGCAGAGGCGGCGGCGCAAAAAAAGCTGGCGGCGGAGCACGGTAAATATATTGAACTGCTAAAGCGGCGACAGAAAGATGCCCCAAAACAGTCCGATTTCGAGCCGCAACGCCTGGCGTTACAGGAAAAATTGACGGCGGCTGAAAAGCTAAATCAGCAGCAACGGCAAAGTAGCGATCGGGCATTGGCCGCCGCTGCAGCAGAGTTGGAACAGCAAAAAGCGGAGTCGGCCAAGGCGATAGGTGAACTGCAACAGCAGCTCGCGCAGCTTCAGGAGAAAACCCAAACTCAGGCGGGGCAGATTGAGGAGCATCGGCAGCAACTGGCAAGGGGGCAGGACACGAATGCTAAATCAGCGCAGCAAATTGAGCTGGCAAATAAGCGCGCGGACAAGGCGGAGCAAGCGCTGGCCGCCGCCGACCTTTCGCGGCAACAGCTGCGCGATGAGCTCAAAGGTCTGCGCGCACGGGCCAAACTGTTGCCGGACGGCCTGACGTTGAAAAGCGAGGGTGCGAGCCAGACCTATGCCGCGGGCGTGGCGCTGGGGCGTGATATCCAGACGCTGTTGGCGGAGCGTAAAAGCTGGGGCATAGATCCGGACAAAACGGTGCTGTTGGCGGGCATCGTGGATACCTTCAGCGGCCGTTATCAGTTAGATGAGACGCTGTTGGCCAACTCATTGGCGGCATCGGAAAAAGCGGTGAACGTTGCCAGAAGCAAGGCCGTTAAGGAACAGGAGACGAAGGGGGATGCCTTTGTTGCCGAATTCAGCAAGAAGAAGGGGGTTAAAAAATCGTCATCCGGCTTTTGGTATCGGGTTGACTATGAAGGGGATGAGGCGATCGCCGACGATGCGCAGGTGGATGTCGTGGTGAAAGAGATGCTGATCGATGGCCGCGTCATTCAGGACATGGATCGCAGCGGCAAAGTGCTGTCTCAGCCGCTGTCAGCCTATCCGCCATTATTCCGCGAGGCCATCGGTTACTTGAAAAACCATGGTTCTTTAACGATGGCGGTTCCACCGGCGCTGGCCTACGGCGAAACGGGTTACCCGCCGCAGATCCCGCCGAACGCGACCATGGTGTATGAGCTGCGGGTCGTCGACGTCAAGAAAAGCTAAATTGTTCAGGGCCGTGCGCTGCGGCCCTGAACGCTATCTATTTTCCTTCAGCATGATTACTTTATAAATGCCGACCTCACTGATCGAATACATGTCCCGGTCCAACACTTGGTCTTTCGGGCTCAGCTGCGCGCGTGCGATATCAAAATCTTTTTGAGACGGCATTTTGGTGCCTTGTAAAAACACGTTATGTTCAAGCGCTACATAACCCCAAACCCATTGCTGTACCAGATGCCGTTGGATCAAGAGTGCCAGAATCGGGAACTTATTGATTGAATTTAACGTGACCGCGGCATAGGGCTCTTTACCCAGCATAATCACTTTATCTTTCTTGACGTCATATTTTAGTGAGTTCAGGTCCTCACTGATCCTTCGGGTTAGATAGGTTTCCAGTTCCCATTGTTTATTCAATGCCGCGGAATAGCTGTACGCCAGGCTAGTCAGCAGGATAAATAAAGGAAGCATCAAAACGGGAGTGATGTTTTTATGTATTGTCGAGAAGAGACTGTGAGTGCAAAAGAGCAAGAAAAACATCAGCGAAACGAAGCCGACCAGCGTCCGCGGAGAAAAAACAGGCTGTTTGAGGAATATCAGCGATCCTGGAACGGTAAGTATGATTAGCAGTGGGGCAAGTACAACAAGGCTGGCGATAATAAGCGACAGTGCGCCGAACCCGGATTTTTGCAAATACTTCACGGCGATTAACAAGGTGGCAGTGACGGCGATCAGCAGGTAAAAGGCGAAGAGATAACGAAAATAGCTATTCTCAAACAATGTTAACGCCAGCTGAGCGTAGCTGACGAGATGAGAGAGAATGGTGCTGATATCAAAAGTGGATTCGCTGTGTTCGATGCTGTAGGTGCCGGAAATCACTCTTTTCGCGATAAGCTTGGAATAAATGACAAAGGCGATAAGCAAAGATAATATTGATTGACTCAAGGCCTTAAACAATGCCTTTTCGGACAGATTTTCCCTGACCTGATGTACGAATAGTATCACGCAAAAAGCGATGTAAATATTTACCGATGCCTGGTAAAGAGAAAATACCAAGACGACCAGCAGCGATTTCAAGGCAACGTTGACGACTATTGGGGACTTCAGGTTAAAAATGGCGGCGCATATGGCCAACGCAATGCTCAGGGCCATGGTCAGCGCGTCGAATTTATAGGATAAATTTTCCAGCAAATAAGGGCTGCAAATCAACGATAGCGCCGCCAAGGCGCTAATTAATGGGCGTCCGTCGAAAAACACTTTGCCTGCGAGCGCGCCGATCGCCACGAAGGCCGCCACGGCCAGCATTTGCGGCAAAGGGGAGGTATCGGTCAATGGCATGCCGGCGTTGAGAAATATCATGATCTCATCTGCGGCGGGGCGGCCGTTGGCCGTCCAGTGAGCGAAGCCGCGAATCGAACGCCCAAGGTCGTCAATATAATAGCTATCGGAAATCAGAATCGGGAATGCATAGAAGAAGCAAAAAATTGAGGCCAGTAACAAATAGTCCTGATATTTCTTTTCCATCTCTTTAACCTGTTGCCATTAGAGCCTGTTAACTTATTTCCCACCGCAGTTTTTTGGCAAGGCTGCGTGCCTGCATGTCGTTGCCAGTATAAGTACTTTAAATGATTAATATACGAGTTTGTTGAACGGCCGCAGGTCGTTTAGGATTTGTGCCAGTAAAGGGAGAACTGACGTTGGGATACTGGCCAAATGGGCGGGAGGGCGCGTAACCCTATGCTCGATCAACGGGAGGGGCGTCATCTTCAATGATGTACTTCGGCCGTCTCTTGGTCTCGATGTAGATCCTGCCAATGTACTCGCCCAGTACGCCGATGCCAATGAGCTGTACACCGCCCAAAAAGAGAATGGAAACCAGCAAGGAAGGGTAGCCTTTTACTGGGTTGTCCCAAATAAGTTTATCGATGATCATGTAGGCCCCGTACAGGAATGACAGAGTGGCGACGGACAAACCGATGTAGGTCCACATTCGCAAGGGCACGGTTGAAAAGCTGGTGATCCCCTCCAGAGCGAGATTCCACAGCCGCCAGCCGTTGAATTTGCTGCTGCCGGCGCTGCGTGGAGCACGGTCGTATTCGACTATCTCTGTTTTCCCGCCTACCCATGAGAGGATCCCCTTCATAAAAAGGTTCCGCTCCGGCATTTTTTTGATGTTCTCAACCGTCCGGCGCGACATCAGGCGGAAGTCACCTACGTTCTGTTCGATGCCTGGCTTGCTGATTTTATTGTGCAGTTTGTAAAACCATTCCGCCAGGGTGCGTTTGAATCGGCTATCACGGCTGCGATCGCGCCTCTTGGCCAACACGATGTCGGCGCCGTTTTCCCAGCGTTCGAGCAGTTGAGGAATAATCTCTATCGGATCCTGCAGATCGACGTCGATGGGAATGATGGCCGCGCCGGTGGCATGATCAAGCCCTGCGGACAACGCGGCTTCTTTGCCGAAGTTGCGGGTAAAGTTGATGGCGGAAACCAGTGGGTCAGTTTGCGCCAGCGCTGCGATCAGTGCGGCCGTATTGTCTCTGCTGCCATCATTTATAAAGACTATTTCAACCTCAAGGCGCTGCAACGGGGCAAATTGCCTTACCGCCTGATAAAATAACGGGATGGTCGCTTCTTCATTAAAAACCGGAACCACTAATGAAATCCGCATCATTTAATTTCCTTGAAGACGATATATCTGGAATAGATAAATCCTAAAAACAAGCTCGACGCTGAAAACATCACCAGAGTGAATAGCGGAGGCAAATTGAGCTGGTCTGCGACCATTCCGGTCACTATGCTTAACGCCCCCAGAAAGGCAACATAAATGAGGTAACGATGCAGGGTTGCGCGTGAGCTAAAAGTAAACCGGCTGTTGGCGAAAAAAGAAAACGTGACCGCCACACAAAAGGCGATCAGGTTGCTTAGCCCCTGTGGGCTCGCCGTGCCATACCAGATAATGGCAAACACTAACCAATGAATGAGAGTATTGACCATACCGACAGAAATATAACGAGTAAGCTGCTTGATCATGTTTTTCTGTGGGTATGCTGGGGAAAGTGGTTAAAGATTCTGCCGTGGTTTAACACGTAAGGCAAGAGAACGTTAAATGCGCAATGTGTTTTATTTATCACCTATGGGGGGCGAATAGCGGGAAAAGCGGCAGGGAGGGCGCTGAAATAACGGGCGCGCCGTGCCGATTACAGGGCGACGCGCCAGGTTCAATGTGGCGTTAAGGCTTTCTTGCCACCAGCACCGCGCGCAGCGGCGCGGGGTAACCTTCAACCGTCTTGCTGCGATCGTTGGGATCGAGGAATTCGGCCAGCGACTCGCTGGTCATCCAGTCGGTGCGGCGCTGTTCTTCGGTGCTGGTGACGCACATGTCGGCGATTTTCACCTCGACGAAACCGCATTTTTCCAGCCAGCACTTCAGCGCCAGGGCTGAGGGAATGAAATAAACGTTGCGCATCTGCGCATAGCGATCGCCCGGCACCAACACCTGATTGGCATCGCCTTCTACCACCAGGGTTTCCAGCACCAGCTCACCCTCGGAAACCAGCTGGTTTTTCAGCTGATAGAGGTGATCCAGCGGCGACCGGCGGTGATACAGCACCCCCATGGAGAATACCGTGTCAAATGCCGCCAGCTCCGGCAGCTGTTCAATGCCGAGCGGCAGCAAATGGGCGCGTTGGTCGCTGCCCAGCAGTTTGCGCACCGCCTCGAACTGGCACAGGAACAGCTGCATCGGATCGATGCCGACCGCCAGGTGTGCGCCAGCGCCGATCATCCGCCACAGGTGGTAACCGCTGCCGCAGCCGACGTCGAGAATGGTGCGGCCGGCCAGCGGGGAAATGTGCGGCAGCACGCGGTCCCACTTCCAGTCGGAGTGCCATTCGGTATCGATGTCGATGCCGTACAGGGAGAAAGGCCCTTTGCGCCACGGCATCATGGTGCGCAGCATTTTCTCGATGCCTTCCCGCTGGCCGGGCGACAGGCCCGGCTCCATTTCGGCGCGCACGCCATGCAACAGATCCAGACGGGTCGGGGTCAGGGCCGGCAGGTGTTCCACCGAGTTGAACCATTGCTTGAACTTGCCGTGCAGCGATTCACGCTGCCAGGCGCTCAGCTGGGCGGGCAGGGTATCCAGCCAGTGGCTGAGGTTGCCCTTGGCGATGCGCTGGTAGAAATCACCGAATTCGATCATTGCGCGTCTCCTGCTTTCAGGGCGATCAAAGAGCCGAAGTTAAAACACTGGAACCACACCTCGGCGTGTTCGAAGCCGGCCTGATGCAGGCGCGCCTTATGGGCCTCGACCGAGTCGGTCAGCATCACGTTTTCCAGCATGCTGCGCTTTTGGCTGATCTCGAGCTCGCTGTAGCCATTGGCGCGTTTGAAGTCGTGATGCATGTTGAACAGCAGTTCACCGACGTCGGCATCCTCAAAGCTGAACTTCTCCGACAGCACCAGCGCGCCGCCTGGGCGCAGCCCGCGATAAACCTGTTCCAGCAGGCGCAGGCGATCGGCCGGCTCAAGGAATTGCAGGGTAAAGTTCAGCACTACCATAGAGGCGTTTTCGATGTTGATATCGAGAATATCGGCTTCGATCACCTCGACCGGGGTATCGGCGCGGAAGGCATCGATATGGCGGCGGCAGCGTTCGACCATTGCCGGGGAGTTATCGACGGCGATGATGCGGCAACCCGGCACCTTGATATTCCGCCGCATCGACAGCGTCGCGGCACCCAGCGAACAGCCCAGGTCATACACCCGGCTATCGGGCTGTACAAAGCGCTCGGCCAGCATGCCAATCATTGAAATGATGTTGGAATAGCCGGGAACGGAACGCTGGATCATGTCGGGGAACACTTCAGCGACGCGTTCGTCGAAGGTCCAGTCGCCCAGTTTGGCGATGGGGGCGGAGAAAAGGGTATCGCGGTTTGGCATAGCGGCAAATCAGTTCAGAATTCGAAGGGGCGTATTCTAACAGATAACCTCAGGAAAGCGGAGCGGAAGCAGGCGGCGTGGCCGCCTGATGATAAATCAGGGATCAATGCAGGCTGAAAATCAGATCCCAGGGCAGATAGAAGATATTTGCCAGCACCATCAATAACAAAGAAATGTAGGTTGCCGCCATGCCTGAACGGCGCCAGCGAACCTCGCGGTTGCGCAGGCCATAATAATGCACCAGTCGCCCGGCCATCAGCATCAGGCCGCAAAGGTGGATCATCCAGATCTCTGCGCCGTTCATCTCCATAATCACCAGCAACACTGCGGCGATGGGAATGTATTCTACGGCGTTGCCGTGTACGCGAATGGCGGTTTGTAATTCATAAAAGCCGCCGTCGCCATAGGCGACGCGGTACTGCATCCTTAACCTGACTACATCATAAGAGAGTTTGATCAACAACAATGCGCCGAGCACCACATAAAGCGCGCTTACCATCTTTCACTCCATTCCCTAACCAAAACTGGCAGCCAGCATCATAGCCGTCATTGTATTCACTGTCGCGGTGAAATATTTGATGTTATTGGTCAGATTAATAGGTCAAAACAACGCATCCTGCTCTGGCCAATCCGGCGGGGCGGGCAAATCGGGAAGCGCCTGGCGCAGCCGTTGCCAGATTTTTTGCGCCTGCTGCGGGGAGTCGCCGTTATCCGGCGTGTGGATGAACAGGTAAGGCTGGTGCTGCCGTTGCCAGAGCGGCAGTTTCTGCTGCCAGGCGTCGAACCAGCGCAAATTATCCGCCAGCACGTCGCCACCGATAAAGCGCACCAGCGGCTGGCCGGCGGTAACCAGCGCATGCACCGGCAGCTTAGGTTTTTTCTGTTGCGCGTCGCGCACCGCTGCGCTATTAGGCGCGGCGTGATGCACCGGGCGGCTGTCGAGGATCACCCGATTGATGCCGCGCTGATGCAGCCCCTGATTCAACAGGAGTTCTGCTTCCCCCTTGGCGAAGAACGCCGGGTGGCGCACTTCCACGCCGTAGGTGAAGGCTTTCGGCAGCTTGTCGAAGAACTGCCACATGCGCGGCAATTCGTCAGGCCCGAAGGCCGAAGGCAGCTGCAGCCACAGTTGGCCGATGCGCTGATGAACCGGGGTCAGGCACTGATAAAACGCCTGCAGCTCGGCGTCGCAGTTGCGCAGGGCCGCCTTATGGCTGATGTCCGAGGGGAATTTGAAGCAAAAACGAAAGTCATCGCCGGTCATATCGCGCCAGCGTTGCACAATTTCCTGTTTGGGCAGTGCATAAAAGGTGGTGTTGCCTTCCACGCAGTTGAAATAACGGCTGTAATCCGCCAAATCACGCAGCCCGATGCGGTTCCAGGCTGCGTGCTGCCACTGTGGTAGTCCGATGTAGATCAACGTGCCATCTTCCCTAATTTATCTCATCAGGTTACACGTTAACGTTACTGGTCGAGCGCGGCAAGGATTTCGCCGGTGCTGCGCACCCGGGCCAGGCGCGGGAAAATATTGTCGACCGCGAACTGGTGCATGCCGCCGTTCTGCGCGCTGCAGGCGTCTTCGGCGATCAGCAGCTCATAGCCATGCTCCCAGGCGGCGCGAGCGGTGGATTCCACGCCGATATTGGTGGAGATGCCGCACAGCACTATCGACTTCACGCCGCGGCGGCGCAGCTGCAGCTCCAGGTCAGTGCCGTAGAAGGCGCCCCATTGGCGCTTGGTCACCAGAATATCGCTGTCGCTGACCGCCAGAGCGGTCGGGAACTCCCACCAACTGGCGGGCAGGCCGCCGGCGGGCGCGGGGGCCGGTTGGTCGACCGGCTGCTTCAGCGCCTCGGCGAAGCTGTCTGACCAGCCGACGCGCACCAGGACAACCGGTGCGCCCAGCGAGCGGAAACGGGCGGCAAGCTGTGCGGCGTTCGACACTACCTGTTCGGCGCTGTGCGGTCCGCCGGCGTAAGGCAGAATGCCGTTTTGCAAGTCAATCAGCACCAGAGCGGTGGTTTGAGCATCAAGTTTCAGCATCGGGTTCATCTCATTGCGAAGTGGATAAAATTTACTCAGGAACACGCAGGCGCAGAGCCGTGCGTTAAACCGGGGACATTCAGGCTACGTGAAAAAAGCGCCACAGGTTAATGGGTAATTTGTTAGCCAATGTGTTATTTCGGGCAAAAACGCGCCATTTAGTGCTGCAACAATGCTGTGTTCGCACTTATCTGGCGCATGAATTTCCTTTATAATGACTCCCTTTTTTCAACTCTCTTTAATCCAACGACCTATGCCGATTTATGAATATGCATGTGGCGCTTGCAGCCATCGGTTAGAGAAATTGCAAAAATTTTCCGACGCGCCGCTGACCCAGTGTCCGGCGTGTGGGCAGCCCGCGTTGACCAAGCTGATCTCCTCCTCCGGCTTCCAGCTCAAGGGAACCGGGTGGTATGCGACAGATTTCAAACCGGGCAACAAGTAGAGTTCATCAGATAACAGCCGTGCGACAGGGGCATTGCAGCCCGGCGCGGCATCGGCTGTGTAAAAGGATAGCGTATGCGTACTGAATATTGCGGGCAGTTGAATCTGTCCCACGTAGGCCAGGAAGTCACTCTGTGTGGTTGGGTCAACCGTCGTCGCGATCTCGGCGGCCTGATCTTTATTGATATGCGCGACCGCGAAGGCATCGTGCAGGTGTTCTTCGATCCGGACCAGAAAGCCGCGTTCGACAAGGCTTATGACCTGCGCAATGAATTCTGCATCCAGATCGTCGGCACCGTGCGTGCGCGTCCGGACAGCCAGATCAATAAAGATATGGCCACCGGCGAAGTGGAAGTCTTCGCCCATGCGCTGGAGATCATCAACCGCTCCGAGCCGCTGCCGCTGGACTCCAACCAGGTCAACAGCGAAGAAGCGCGCCTGAAATACCGCTACCTGGATCTGCGTCGTCCGGAAATGGCCGATCGCCTGAAGACCCGCGCCAAAATCACCAGCTTCGTGCGCCGCTTTATGGACAGCCACGGCTTCCTCGACATCGAGACCCCGATGCTGACCAAGGCTACGCCGGAAGGCGCCCGCGACTACCTGGTGCCGAGCCGCGTGCACAAAGGCAAATTCTACGCGCTGCCGCAGTCTCCGCAGCTGTTTAAACAGCTGCTGATGATGTCCGGCTTCGACCGCTACTATCAGATTGTAAAATGCTTCCGCGACGAAGACCTGCGCGCTGACCGTCAGCCGGAATTCACTCAGATCGACGTCGAGACCTCCTTCATGACCGCCGATCAGGTGCGTGAGGTGATGGAGAAGCTGGCGCGCGAACTGTGGCTGGACGTGAAGGACGTGGATCTGGGCGACTTCCCGGTGATGACCTTCGAAGAAGCGATGCGTCGTTACGGCTCCGATAAGCCGGACCTGCGTAACCCGCTGGAGCTGGTGGACGTGGCCGATCTGGTGAAAGACGTCGAGTTCAAGGTGTTCTCCGGCCCGGCCAACGACGCCAAAGGCCGCGTCGCGGCGATCTGCGTGCCGGGCGGCGCACAGCTGACCCGCAAGCTGATCGACGAATACGGCGCTTTCGTCAACATCTATGGCGCCAAAGGCCTGGCATGGCTGAAGGTCAACGACCGCGCCGCCGGCATGGAAGGGGTGCAAAGCCCGATCGCCAAGTTCCTCAGCGCGGAAGTGCTGGAGGCCATCCTGGCGCGCACCAACGCGCAGACCGGCGATATCCTGTTCTTCGGCGCCGACAGCTTCAAGATTGTGACCGACGCGATGGGCGCGCTGCGCCTGAAGCTGGGCCGCGATCTGGAACTGACCAAGCTGGACAGCTGGGCGCCGCTGTGGGTGGTTGACTTCCCGATGTTCGAAGAAGACGGCGAGGGCGGTCTGGCGGCGATGCACCATCCGTTCACCGCGCCGCGCGACATGACCCCGGAAGAGCTGGCCGCCAAGCCGATCAACGCTATCGCCAATGCTTACGATATGGTGATCAACGGTTATGAAGTGGGCGGCGGTTCGGTGCGTATTCACCGCAGCGAAATGCAGCAGACGGTGTTCAGCATTCTGGGCATCAACGAGCACGAACAGCGCGAGAAGTTCGGCTTCCTGCTGGATGCGCTGAAGTACGGCACGCCGCCGCACGCCGGCCTGGCCTTCGGTCTGGATCGCCTGGTGATGCTGCTGACCGGCACCGACAACATTCGCGACGTGATCGCGTTCCCGAAAACCACCGCCGCAGCCTGCCTGATGACCGACGCGCCAAGCTTCGCCAACCCGGCGTCGCTGCAGGAGTTGGCGATCAGCGTGGTGAAGAAAGCCTCTTCAGAACAAGAGAGCGAGTGATGAGTTACAAGCGGCCCGAGTCTATTCTGGTAGTGATTTATGCGAAATCCAGTGGTCGGGTGCTGATGTTACAGCGGCGCGACGATACCGAGTTCTGGCAGTCGGTCACCGGCAGCCTGGAGCAGGATGAGTCGCCGCCGCATGCCGCGCGGCGTGAGGTCATGGAAGAGGTCGGCATCGATATCGAAGCAGAGCATCTGCCGTTGGTCGATTGCCAGCGCTGCGTGGAGTTTGAACTCTTTGTCCATTTGCGACATCGCTATGCCCCGGGAACCACGCGCAATAAAGAGCACTGGTTCTGTCTGGCTTTGCCCGAGGAGCGCGATCCGGTGATTACCGAGCATCACGCTTACCAATGGCTTGAGGCGGCGGAAGCCGTGAAGTTGACCAAGTCCTGGAGCAATCAGCAGGCGATTGAAGAGTTTGTGATTAATTCAGTCCAGTAATTTTTCGGAGATTTTTTATGGCAGGTCATAGTAAGTGGGCCAACACCAAACACCGTAAAGCGGCGCAGGATTCCAAGCGCGGTAAAATTTTCACCAAAATTATTCGCGAGCTGGTTACCGCCGCGAAACTGGGCGGTGGCGATCCTGGGGCTAACCCGCGTCTGCGCGCGGCGATCGATAAGGCGCTGTCGAACAACATGACGCGCGACACGCTGAACCGCGCTATCGCGCGCGGCGTGGGCGGCGATGATGATACCAACATGGAAACCATCATCTATGAAGGCTACGGTCCGGGCGGCACCGCCGTGATGATCGAATGCCTGAGCGATAACCGCAACCGCACCGTGGCGGAAGTGCGTCACGCCTTCACCAAATGCGGCGGCAACCTGGGCACCGACGGTTCGGTGGCCTATCTGTTCACCAAGAAGGGCGTGATCACCTACGCACCGGGCCTGGATGAAGATAGCCTGATGGAAGCGGCGCTGGAAGCCGGCGCGGAAGACATCGTCAGCTATGACGACGGCGCCATCGACGTGTTCACCGCCTGGGAAAACCTGGGTGAGGTGAAAGACGCGCTGACCGCCGCCGGTTTTGAAGCGGAAGCGGCGGAAGTGTCGATGATCCCGTCGACCAAGGCCGACATGGATGCGGAAACCGCACCTAAGCTGCTGCGTCTGATCGATATGCTGGAAGACTGCGACGACGTGCAGGAGGTTTACCATAACGGTGAGATCTCCGACGAGGTTGCGGCTACGCTGTAATGATGTTGATGTACGGTGCTGCCTCAGGGCAGCGCCGGGCGGAATTTACGCTTAACGCAAGGTGGATGTAACGATGGCGATCATACTCGGTATCGATCCCGGCTCACGCATCACCGGCTATGGCCTTATTCGCCAGCAGGGCCGCCAGCTGAGCTATATCGCCAGCGGCTGCATTCGCACGGTGGTGGACGACATGCCGACGCGGCTAAAGCTGATTTATGCCGGCGTCAGCGAAATCATCACTCAGTTCCAACCGGACTTTTTCGCCATCGAACAGGTGTTTATGGCCAAAAACCCGGATTCGGCGCTCAAGCTCGGCCAGGCGCGCGGCGTGGCGATTGTCGCGGCGGTTAACCAGAACCTGGAAGTGTTTGAATATGCGGCGCGGCAGGTCAAGCAAACCGTAGTGGGCACCGGGGCGGCCGAAAAGGCGCAGGTGCAGCATATGGTGCGTTCGCTGCTGAAGCTGTCGGCCAATCCGCAGGCGGACGCCGCCGATGCGCTGGCCATCGCCATCACGCATTGCCACCTCAGCCAAAACGTGCTGCGGATGAGCGAAGGGCGATTGAACCTGGCGCGCGGGCGGTTACGCTAAAGGCCGCGTCGGTGAACAATCAGGCTGGATATTCATCCAGCCTTTTTTATGTTATAAGCTTTACCAGCACGGCATGGCAGTGAGTCATGCTCAGGAATTCTGCAGGAGGGTAAATGATAGGTCGTCTCAGAGGAAATATTCTGGAAAAGCAGCCGCCGCTGGTGTTACTGGAGGCGAACGGCGTCGGTTATGAAGTGCATATGCCGATGACCTGCTTTTATGAGCTGCCGGAACTGGGGCAAGAGGCCATCGTGTTTACCCACTTCGTGGTGCGTGAAGACGCGCAGCTGCTGTACGGCTTCAACGATAAGCAGGAGCGCGCGCTGTTCCGCGAGCTTATCAAGGTCAACGGCGTCGGGCCAAAGCTGGCGCTGGCCATCCTGTCCGGCATGTCGGCGCAGCAATTCGTCAGCGCGGTTGAACGCGAAGAGATCACCGCTCTGGTCAAGCTGCCGGGCGTAGGCAAGAAAACCGCCGAGCGCCTGGTGGTGGAAATGAAAGACCGCTTCAAAGGGCTCAACGGCGACCTGTTCAACAACAGCAGCGAAATTGCGCTGCCGGCCTCCGCCGCGAACGCCGCGGAAGTTGACGCCGAAGCTGAAGCCGCCTCGGCGCTGGTGGCGTTGGGTTATAAACCGCAGGAAGCCAGCCGCATGGTCAGCAAAATCGCCAAGCCGGGCGCCGATTGCGAAACCCTGATCCGCGACGCGCTGCGCGCCGCGCTCTAAGGCCGACAAGGGGCAGACAATGATTGAAGCCGATCGCCTGATTTCCGCCGAGCCGATTACTGAGGAAGAGATCCTCGATCGCGCCATCCGCCCGAAGCTGTTGACGGAATACGTCGGGCAGCCGCACGTGCGTGAACAGATGGAAATCTTTATCCAGGCGGCCAAACAGCGCGGCGATGCGCTGGACCACCTGCTGATCTTCGGCCCGCCGGGATTGGGTAAAACCACGTTGGCGAACATCGTCGCCAACGAAATGGGGGTTAACCTGCGCACCACCTCCGGCCCGGTGCTGGAGAAGGCCGGCGATCTGGCGGCGATGCTGACCAACCTTGAGCCGCACGACGTGCTGTTTATCGATGAGATCCACCGTCTGTCGCCGGTGGTGGAAGAGGTGCTGTACCCGGCGATGGAGGATTATCAGCTGGATATCATGATCGGCGAGGGCCCGGCCGCGCGGTCGATCAAGCTCGATCTGCCGCCGTTCACCCTGGTGGGCGCTACCACCCGCGCCGGTTCGCTGACGGCGCCGCTGCGCGACCGTTTCGGGATTGTGCAGCGGCTGGAGTTTTATCAGGTAGCCGATCTGCAGCACATCGTCTCACGCAGCGCCAACTGTCTGGGGATAGACCTGTCTGACGACGGCGCCCATGAAGTGGCGCGCCGCGCGCGCGGCACGCCGCGTATCGCCAACCGCCTGTTGCGCCGGGTGCGCGACTTCGCCGAAGTGCGCGCCAATGGCGTGCTCAACGGCGCAGTGGCGATGCAGGCGCTGGATATGCTCAACGTCGATGCCGAAGGCTTCGACTACATGGACCGTAAACTGCTGTTGGCGATTATCGACAAGTTTACCGGCGGCCCGGTCGGGTTGGATAACCTGGCGGCGGCGATCGGTGAAGAGCGGGAAACCATCGAAGATGTGATCGAACCCTTCCTGATCCAGCAGGGGTTTATACAGCGTACGCCGCGCGGGCGCATGGCGACCAATCACGCCTATCGGCACTTCGGCATCGAGCGCGAAGAATAAACCATAGAAAAGGGCCGCATCAGCGGCCCTTTTCATATCACCTGGCAGGATCAGGCCTGTTGTTTACGAAACAGGCTCAGCACAAACAGCACCGCGGCGCTTAACACTACCGAAGGGCCGGCCGGCGTATCGTAAAACGCCGAGAACGTCAGGCCGCCGGTGACCGCCAGCATGCCGATCGCTACCGCAATACCGGCCATCTGCTCTGGGGTGCGCGCGAAGCGTCTGGCGGTGGCGGCGGGGATGATCAACAACGAGGTGATGATCAGCGCGCCGACGAACTTCATCGCCAGGCCGATGGTCAGGGCGGTGACCAGCATCAACACGGTGCGCGCCCGCGCCAGATTGACGCCGTCGACGTGCGCCAGCTCCGGGCTGATGGTCATCGACAGCAAATCACGCCATTGCCACCACAAGATCAGCAGCACCACCGCCACGCCACCGGCGATCATGACGATATCGCTCAGGGTCACCGACAGTAGATCGCCAAACAGGTAGGCCATCAGATCGACCCGCACGTTGGACATCAGCGCCACCACCACCAATCCCAGCGACAGCGCGCTATGCGCCATGATGCCGAGCAGCGTATCCACCGAAAGCTGCGGGCGGCGCTCGAGCCACACCAGCGCCAGCGCCAGCAGCAGCGTGACGGCTATCACCGCGTAGAACGGATTGACGTCCAGCAGCAGGCCGAAGGCGACGCCGAGCAGGGAGGCGTGCGCCAGCGTGTCGCCAAAATAGGACATGCGGCGCCAGACCACGAACGAACCGAGCGGGCCAGCCGCGCCGGCCAACAAAACACCCGCCAGCCAGCCGGGCAACAATAATTCGATCATGCCTCGCGACTCCCGGTTTTTTTCAACACAATTTTGCCTTGCAGGTCGTGGCGATGGTTGTGGTGATGGCGATAGACCGCCAACTGCTCCGCGCCGCGATTGCCGAACATAGCGATAAATTCAGGATGCATCGAAACCACCTCCGGGGCGCCCGAACAGCAAATATGCTGGTTGAGGCAGAGCACCTCGTCGGTCTTCGCCATCACCAGATGCAGATCGTGCGACACCATCAGCACCGCGCAACCCAGCTCTTTGCGCAACTGGTCGATCAGGTCATACAGCGCCAGCTGGCCGTTGACGTCGACGCCCTGGGTGGGTTCGTCCAGCACCAGCAACTGCGGCTGGTTCAGCAGCGCCCGCGCCAGCAGTACGCGCTGGTTCTCGCCGCCGGACAGTTTTTGCATTGGTTGATCGAGCAGGTGCGCCGCCTGAACGCGCTTAAGCGCCGGTAGAATATCGGCCTTTTTAACGCCGGGCTTCAGGCGCATAAAGCGGCTGACGGTCAACGGCAGGGTGGCGTCGAGGTGCAGCTTTTGCGGTACATAGCCGATGCGCAGGCCGGGTTCGCGCTCCAGAGTGCCTTCGGTGGGCGGGATAAGCCCGAGCACCACGCGCACCAGCGTAGATTTGCCCGCGCCGTTCGGGCCGAGCAGCGTCAAGATACGGCCCGGCTGCAGGCTGAGCGAAATATTCGACAGCACCTTGCGGCTACCAAAGGAGACGGAGATATTTTTTAGCGTTGTCAGTGTGGACATCTCATGATTACATTTTGCAGAACTAACCGGATGTTATAATATCACGCCTTGCTGATGAAAACGATGGGATTACTGATGATGGCACAGAAAAATAAATGGCTGCAGCGCACGCTGTTGGCTAGCGCGTTATTAATGGCAGGGCCGCTGAGCAGCGCTTCCGCTGCGGTAGTGACGTCAATCCGCCCGCTGGGGTTTATCGCTTCGGCAATCGCCGACGGCGTCACGCCGACGGAAGTGTTGCTGCCGGACGGCGCCTCACCGCACGATTTCGCGCTGCGGCCCTCGGATCTCCAGCGGCTGCGCGCCGCCGATCTGGTGCTGTGGGTCGGGCCGGACATGGAGGCTTTCCTGACCAAGGCGCTCATGCCGATCTCGGCCGATCGCAAACTGGCCGTCAGCGAGCTGCCGGCGGTGAAGCCGCTGCTGATGAAGGGGGCGGACGACGATGATCATGCAGCAGATGCGCATAATCATGCCGATCATGAGGGCGACGACGGGCATCATCACGGTGAGTACAATATGCACCTCTGGCTGTCGCCGGAAGTGGCAAAAGTGACCGCGATCGCGATTCACGACAGACTATTGGAACTTATGCCGCAAAATAAGGACAAATTAGACGCAAACCTGCGCCAGTTCGAGAATCTGCTGACGCAAACTGACAAAAATGTTGGTAACATGCTTACGCCTGTGCAAGGTAGGGGATATTTTGTTTTTCATGATGCTTACGGCTATTTCGAAAAACACTACGGCTTGAGCCCGCTGGGCCATTTTACCGTTAACCCCGAAATTCAACCTGGAGCACAGCGCCTACACCAAATTCGAACACAGTTGGTTGAGCAGAAAGCAGTATGCGTTTTTGCTGAGCCACAATTCAGGCCGGCCGTAATCAATGCCGTCGCCAAGGGTACCAAAGTGCGTTCTGGAACGCTGGACCCGTTGGGCATCGGCATCGCACTGGGGAAGGACAGCTACGGGAAATTCCTGACAGCGCTGTCAAACCAGTACGTGAGCTGCCTGAAGTAAAGCTTATGAGGATAATATCGAGTGCAGCAGATAGTCCGAACTATCGCTCTGGCGTATAACAACCTGCCACGGCCCCACCGCGTCATGCTGGGGTCGCTGACGGTAGTGACATTGGCCGTCGCTGTTTGGCGGCCTTTTGTTTATCACCCAGAACATAACCCCATCGTTAAGAACGTCGAATTAGAATCCGGCCAGTTGCGGTCCCTGCTGCCGGAAGCCAGTGAACCTATCGATGCCGACCAGGCAACCCCCGATGATGAAATCCCGCAGGATGAGCTGGACCAAAAGGCCTCCGGCGAAGATGGCGTGCATGAATATGTGGTTTCTACTGGCGACACCCTCGGCAGCATTCTGACCCAGTACGGCATCGACATGTCGGACGTCACGCTGTTAGCCTCGCAAAACCGCGATCTGCGTAATCTGAAGATCGGCCAGCAGCTGTCGTGGACGGTAAATGACGCCGGCGACCTGCAGCAACTGACCTGGGAAGTATCCCGCCGTGAAACCCGCACTTACGATCGCGTGGGCAACAGCTTTAAAGAGTCGCAGGAATCACAGCAGGGCGAATGGAAAAACAGCGTGGTGAGCGGCCGCCTCAACGGCAGCTTCGTCAGCAGCGCCGGCGACGCCGGCCTGAGCCGCGCCGAGATCAATGCGGTGATCAAAGCGCTGCAGTGGCAGCTGGATTTCCGCAAGCTGCGTAAGGGCGACCAGTTCTCGGTGCTGATGTCGCGTGAGCATTTTGACGGTAAAAAATCGCAGAGCCAGCTGTTGGGCGTGCGCATGCGCACCGGCGGCAAAGACTACTATGCGATCCGCGCCGAAGACGGCAAATTCTATGATCGCCAGGGCTCTGGCCTGGCGCGCGGTTTTATGCGTTTCCCGACCATGAAACAGTTCCGCATTTCTTCCAACTTCAATCCGCGCCGGGTGAATCCGGTGACCGGTCGCATTGCGCCGCATAAGGGCGTTGACTTCGCGATGCCGGTAGGCACGCCGGTGCTGGCGGTGGGGGACGGTGAAGTGCTGATCGCCAAACGAAGCGGCGCGGCGGGTAACTATGTGGCGATCCGCCACGGCCGCCAGTACACGACGCGCTACATGCATTTGAAAAAGCTGCTGGTTAAACCTGGCCAAAAAGTGAAGCGCGGCGATCGCATTGCGCTGTCGGGCAACACCGGCCGTTCTACCGGGCCGCATCTGCACTTTGAGCTGTGGACCAACCAACAGGCGGTAAACCCGCTGACGGCGAAGCTGCCGCGTTCCGAAGGCCTGAGCGGCAAGGATCGTAACGACTATCTGGCGCAGGTGAAGGAAGTGGTTCCGCAGCTGCAGCTTGATTAATCCCGCTGTTCGGCGCTTTGGCGCCAGTGATTGCATCGGCCTGATTTCGGGCCGATGTTGTTTTATAGGCGCGCTTTGCCGTTGTTAATTGCAAAATCATTGACTGCAATTATTATTAGCCGAACCGCCAAGTTAAGAGTTTGTGCATGCAAAACGATAAAAAATCAAACGTAGAGTTCATCCCACAATTTCAGAAAGCCTTTTATCACCCACGCTACTGGGGCGTTTGGCTGGGCGTCGGGCTGATGGCCGGCATTTCGCTGGTGCCTGCGCGCATGCGCGATCCGGTATTAGGCGCGGTTGGCAAACTGGCCGGTAAAGTCGCCAAAGGGGCGAGGCGCCGTGCCCGTATCAATCTGCTGTACTGCCTGCCGGAGGTGCCGGAAAGTGAACGTGAGCATATTATCGACCAAATGTTTGCCTGCGCGCCGCAGTCGATGGTGTTGATGGCCGAACTGGCCTGCACCAAGCCGGAGAAAGTGCTGAAACGCGTACGCTGGCATGGTGAAGAGGTGCTGGACAAGATCCGCGAAGAAGGGCGCAACGTCATCTTCCTGGTGCCCCACGGTTGGGGGGTAGACGTGCCTGCCATGTTGATGGCCGCGCGCGGCCAACCGATGGCGGCAATGTTCCACAACCAGAGCAACCCGCTGATCGATTACCTGTGGAACGCCGTGCGCCGCAAGTTTGGCGGCCGCATGCATGCACGTAATGACGGCATCAAACCCTTTATCAGCTCAGTGCGCCAGGGCTACTGGGGCTACTACCTGCCCGATCAGGATCACGGCGCCGAGCACAGCGAGTTCGTGGATTTCTTCGCCACCTACAAAGCGACGCTGCCGGCGGTAGGTCGCCTGATGAAAGTGTGCCGCGCTGCGATTGTGCCCTTGTTCCCGGTATATGACGGCAACACCAGCATGCTGGATATTTATATCCGCCAGCCAATGGACGATTTGGCTGAGGCCGACGATCGGCGCATAGCCCGCCGAATGAACGAAGAGGTGGAGAATCTGGTGGGGCCGAATCCAGAGCAATACACCTGGATTTTGAAATTGCTGAAAACGCGTAAAGCAGGGGAGATTGAACCTTACTCGCGCGACGATCTGTACCGCTGATACCCCCAGGTTTTTCCTGTCACAGGGCGCATGAAGCGATAAAAAAGCCAGCCGGTTAACCCGGCTGGCTTTTTTCATTCCCGGCGCCGATTACTCGACGCGCAGGATACGGCTGGTATTGGTGGTGCCGACGGTTTCCATCACGTCGCCCTGGGTGACGATCACCAGGTCGCCGGAAACCAGGAAGCCTTTGTCGCGCAGGCGGTTTACCGCGTCGTTGGCGGCGATTACGCCGTCATTGTGGCTGTCGAAATACACCGGCGTCACGCCGCGGTAAAGCGCGGTCAGGTTCAGCGTATGTTCGTGGCGCGACATGGCGAAGATCGGCAGCCCGGAGCTGATGCGGGACATCATCAGCGCGGTGCGGCCGGATTCGGTCATGGCTATCAACGCGGTAACGCCTTTCAGGTGGTTAGCGGCGTACATCGAAGACATGGCGATCGCCTCTTCAATGTTGTCGAACTGCACGTCCAGGCGGTGTTTGGAGACATTGATGCTTGGGATCTTCTCCGCACCCAGGCACACGCGCGCCATCGCCGCCACGGTTTCTGCCGGGTATTGGCCGGCGGCGGTTTCCGCTGACAGCATCACGGCGTCGGTGCCATCCAACACGGCGTTCGCCACGTCCATCACTTCGGCGCGGGTCGGCATTGGGTTGGTGATCATTGATTCCATCATCTGGGTCGCGGTAATCACGGCGCGGTTCAGCGTGCGCGCGCGGCGGATCAGTTTTTTCTGGATGCCGACCAATTCCGGGTCGCCGATTTCGACGCCCAGATCGCCACGGGCTACCATCACCACGTCGGAAGCCAGGATGATGTCATCCATCGCTTCGTCGCTGCAGACCGCCTCGGCGCGCTCAACCTTGGAAACGATCTTGGCGTTGCAGCCTGCGTCGCGCGCCAGGCGGCGGGCATAGTTCAGGTCTTCACCGGTGCGCGGGAAGGAGACCGCCAGATAATCGACGCCAATCTTGGCGGCGGTGACGATATCCGCTTTGTCTTTTTCGGTCAGGGCTTCGGCCGACAGACCGCCGCCCAGCTTGTTGATGCCCTTGTTGTTGGACAACGGGCCGCCAACGGTAACTTCGGTAAACACTTTCATGCCCTGAACTTCAAGCACTTTCAGCTGCACGCGGCCATCGTCAAGCAGCAGCACGTCGCCCGGCACCACGTCGGCAGGCAGGCCTTTATAGTCGATGCCGACTTTTTCTTTATCGCCTTCGCCTTTGGACAGGTTGGCGTCAAGCAGGAATTTGTCGCCCACGTTGAGGAAGATTTTACCTTCCTTAAAGGTGGAAACACGGATTTTCGGCCCTTGCAGGTCGCCCAAGATGGCGACGTGACGCCCCAGTTTGGCAGCAATTTCGCGCACTTTGTCGGCGCGAGCCTGATGATCTTCCGGGCTGCCGTGGGAAAAATTAAGCCGAACTACGTTAGCGCCGGCGGCAATGATCTTTTCCAGATTATTGTCGCGGTCTGTAGCCGGACCCAGGGTGGTAACAATTTTGGTTCTTCTGAGCCGTCTGGACATGTATTACTCCGTTGACTGGTGAAGCAAATATAGGTGTTGCGATAACGTCGGATAACGAAACCAGGAGTGAAATGTAATTTTACTACACCGATGTTTCACTCGGGTTACCCGCATGAACCTCTAACAGGGTACTGCCTATCAGGCTGCCGTTCAAATCAGGCCGGACGGCAGCTTATTTTTCTGGACTACGAGTCAAAACTCGTGGGGATCACGATGCCCTTATCAAAGCGCGATTCTTTGAGCGCTTCCTTGACCCGCTTCAAGTTATCTCTGAATTTAGCCCCTCTGCGCAAGGTAAATCCGGTGGCCAGCACGTCAATGAGCGTTAATTGCGCGATCCGCGATACCATGGGCATATAAACGTCGGTATCTTCCGGCACGTCGAGCAGCAAGGCGAGGGTAGCGGCCTGGGCCAGAGGGGTGTCGCGCGAGGTGATGGCTATCACCGTGGCGTCGTTTTCACGCGCCAGATGGGCCATTTCCACCAGATTCTTGGTGCGGCCGGTGTGGGAGATCAGCACCACCACGTCGCCTTCGCCGGAGTTCATGCAGCTCATGCGCTGCATGACGATGTCGTCGAAGTAAACCACCGGAATGTTGAAGCGGAAAAATTTGTTCATCGCGTCGTGCGCCACCGCAGCCGAGGCGCCCAAACCGAAGAACGAGATCTTTTTTGCCTGGGTAAGGAGGTCAACCGCACGATTGATTGCGGCAATATCCAAATTTGCCTTTACTGTATCAAGGCTGGCCATGACCGATTCGAAAATTTTACTGGTATAGGAATCGACGCTGTCATCTTCCTCTACGTTGCGGTTTACGTAGGGAGTGCCGTTAGCCAGGCTTTGAGCAAGGTGCAGTTTGAAATCGGGGAACCCCTTGGTATCCAGACGACGACAAAAGCGGTTGACCGTTGGCTCGCTGACGTCGGCCATTCTGGCCAGGGTCGCGATGCTGGAGTGAATGGCGGTCTGTGGAGAGGCCAGGATCACCTCGGCGACTTTCCTTTCAGATTTGCTCAGGAGTTCCAGATGGCTCTGGATTTTTTCCAGCGTATTCATATAACGGGAGTCACTCATGGGTTTTGTCGATTTCAATCAAAGGAGAAATCAATGCCGGTTTAGTGAAAATATACTACGTGCCAGTAGCCGTTGGCAGTGTAGACAGAGGGTATGCAAACTTTTTTCATCAGAACATGACCTGTGTCTAACTTTCATAATGGTAATGGAGCGCCAAAAAAGACAGAAAGTTACAGTTTTTTGCGCCTTGGGCGGCCCGATGCCGGTTAGCGCTTAACACTGTAATCTTTGGGGCTTTTTGATCCGGGTTTACTGGCCGTAGTCAAAGAGAGTACATTAGTAATGTAAGAAAATTACAAATATCCTGCAACGAGGAGATGAACATGGCGGTAACCTCTACAGCCCAGGCGTGTGACCTGGTTATTTTCGGCGCGAAAGGCGATTTGGCGCGTCGTAAGCTGCTGCCTTCCCTGTACCAGTTAGAGAAAGCCGGCCATATCCACCCGGATACGCGCATTATCGGCGTCGGCCGCGCCGAGTGGGATAAAAAAGCCTACACCGAAGTGGTCAAGGAAGCCCTTGGCACCTTTATGAAGGAAAAGCTGGATGACGAGCTCTGGGCTACGCTGAGCGCGCGCCTGGACTTTTGCAACCTCGATGTGAACGACAGCAAGAATTTTGCCAAGCTGGGTAAAATGCTTGATCAAAAGCATCGCACCACCATCAACTATTTCGCCATGCCGCCAAGCACCTTCGGCGCAATCTGCAAAGGGCTGGGCGAAGCCAAGCTGAACCACGAGCCGGCGCGCGTGGTGATGGAAAAACCGCTGGGCACCGATCTGGCGTCTTCCCGCGTGATCAACGATCAGGTGGCGGAGTACTTTAACGAATCGCAGGTTTACCGCATCGACCACTATCTGGGTAAAGAAACGGTATTGAACCTGCTGGCGCTGCGCTTCGCCAACTCGCTGTTTGCCTCCAACTGGGATAACCGCACCATCGATTCCGTGCAGATCACCGTGGCGGAAGAAGTGGGTATCGAAGGGCGCTGGGGTTACTTTGATCAGGCCGGCCAGATGCGCGACATGATCCAGAACCATCTGCTGCAAATTTTGACCATGATCGCCATGTCGCCGCCGGCGGATCTGACCACCGACCGCATCCGCGACGAGAAAGTGAAAGTGCTGCGCTCGCTGCGCCGTATCGATCAGACCAATGTACGCGAGACCACGGTGCGCGGGCAGTACACCGCCGGCTTCGTGCAGGGCAAAAAGGTGCCGGGTTACCTGGAAGAGGAAGGGGCGAACAAAAGCAGCAGCACCGAAACCTTCGTTTCCATCCGCGTGGATATCGACAACTGGCAGTGGGCCGGGGTGCCGTTCTACCTGCGTACCGGTAAACGCCTGCCGACCAAATGCTCGGAAGTGGTGGTGTACTTCAAGAACCCGCCGCTCAACCTGTTCAGCGACTCCTATCAGCAGTTGCCGCAGAACAAGCTGACCATTCGTCTGCAGCCGGACGAAGGCATTGAGATCCAGGTTCTGAACAAGGTGCCGGGGCTGGATCACAAGCACCGCCTGCAGACCACCAAGCTGGATCTGAGCTTCTCCGAAACCTTCAACCAGGAACACGTGGCGGACGCCTATGAGCGCCTGCTGCTGGAAACCATGCGCGGCATTCAGGCGCTGTTTGTGCGCCGCGACGAAGTGGAAGAGGCGTGGAAATGGGTCGACTCCATCATGGACGCATGGAAAGCCGACAACGAGGCGCCTAAGCCATACCAGGCAGGCACCTGGGGCCCGGTGGCTTCCGTGGCGATGATCACCCGCGACGGCCGTTCCTGGAACGAATTCGAGTAACGCTTAGCGCCGGCAGCCTGTCTGCCGGCTTTTTTTTTGCCTGCGACACGCGGGAAATAACATCACTTAGGGTGCGGCCGGACGCCGGCGTTAACGCGCGGGGCCCCGTGGCAGGGGCGTGCCAGATTAAAACCGTAAGTAATGGAGAAATGACGATGAAAAACTGGAAAACCAGCGCAGAACAGATCCTGACCTCAGGTCCGGTGGTTCCGGTCATTGTGATCAACAAGCTGGAACATGCGGTGCCGCTGGCCAGGGCGCTGGTCGCCGGTGGCGTGCGGGTGCTGGAAGTGACGCTGCGCACCGCCTGCGCGCTGGACGCCATCCGCGCCATCGCCCAAGAGGTGCCGGAAGCGATCATTGGCGCCGGCACGGTGATCAATCCGCAGCAGCTCAGGGAAGTGACCGAGGCCGGCGCACAGTTCGCCATCAGCCCCGGGCTGACCGACGCCTTGCTGCAGGCGGCGACCGCCGGTTCGATTCCTCTGATCCCGGGCATCAGCACCGTTTCCGAACTGATGCTGGGCCTGGATCACGGCCTGCGCGAATTCAAGTTCTTCCCGGCGGAAGCCAACGGCGGCGTGAAAGCGCTGCAGGCGATCGGCGGTCCGTTCCCGCAGGTGCGTTTCTGCCCGACAGGCGGCATCACGCCAAACAACTACCGCGATTATCTGGCGCTGAAGAGCGTACTGTGCATCGGTGGTTCCTGGCTGGTGCCGGCCGACGCGTTGGAAAATGGCGACTACGCGCGCATCAGTGAACTGGCGCGCAACGCCGTCGAGGGTGCCGCGCTGTAACCCGCGCCGAGCCTGGGTTTGGCGATTGTTTGCCCACCCCTGAAGACATCAAGGTTCAACGGCTTGTTGAGCCTTTTTTTATTTTTAAATTGCTTAACTTTATTATTTTTAACCCGTTTTTTTCTGCTTTTTGTGAAAACGGCAGTTTGCTTTCTTATTTTGGCTATGGTACAAATATCTCAGTTGAAAATTTTACTTTTATGAGGATATTGGGCAAATCGCACGGTGTGCGGCTGAGAATAGAGAATAATTATGATGAAACTTAACGGAACTACCCTCAGAACCTCTACTTGTCAGCTTTTCCTTTCTGCCATCCTTGCCAGTGAGCATCACTGGTGCAGCGAGCTATAGCGTCTTTCTCCCTTAACCGGTGCTGGTGACAGGCATAGCCCTTCGTCACTCCATCTAGCCGGGCAAACATTTTTATTACGTTCGGGTCAGTTTATCCCCAGGGATCTCCGCGTCTTCAGCGCCTTGCAGCGCCTGTCAGACGAGATAAATCGGGATAAATATGCCTTAGCGTGCGTTATTCGCCGTTTGGGAGAAAAATTATGATTTATTGGATCTTTTTAGGTTTGGCCATAGTGGCCGAAATTATCGGTACCCTGTCCATGAAGTACGCCAGCGTCAGCGGCGGCATGACCGGCCATATCATCATGTATGTGATGATCACCGCATCCTATGTGATGCTTTCGATGGCGGTAAAACGCGTGGCGCTGGGCGTGGCATACGCGCTGTGGGAAGGTATCGGCATCCTGTTTATTACGCTGTTCAGCGTGCTGTGGTTCGATGAGCCGATTTCGCTGCTGAAGGTGTTGGGCCTGGCGACGCTGATTGCCGGTATCATGCTGGTGAAATCCGGCACCCGCAAGGTGCGAAAACAGGTCAGCCCGCGAGGTGACAACCATGCAACAGCTTGAGTTGTACCACATTGGGTTCCTTGCACTGGCGATTGTGTTGGAAATTGTCGCCAACGTCTTTCTGAAAATGTCGGACGGCTTCCGTAAAATCTGGCTGGGCCTGCTGTCGTTGGCCTCGGTGCTCGGGGCGTTCAGCGCCCTGGCGCAGGCGGTAAAGGGCATAGATCTGTCGGTGGCTTATGCGCTGTGGGGCGGTTTCGGCATCGCGGCGACCATCGCCGCCGGCTGGATCCTGTTCGGGCAGCGGCTGAACGCCAAAGGCTGGATAGGTCTGGTGCTGTTGCTGGCGGGTATGGTGATCATCAAGCTGGCGTAACCGGAGCCGTTAAGCGAAAAGAACAAACCGCAGGGGGAACGCCTGCGGTTTTTGTTTTTACAACGCGGCGATAATCTTGATTTCAACCTTGTACTTCGGGTTCATCAGCTTGGCCTGCACGGTGCAGCGTACCGGCGCGCTGCCGGCAACCACCCAGGCATCCCAGGCGGCGTTCATCGCGGCGAAGTCCGCGGCGTCGGCCAGGAAAATGGTGGCGTCCAAAATGCGGCTCTTGTCCGATCCGACCCGCGCCAGCAGCACGTCGATGGCGGCGAGGGCATCCGCGGTCTGAGCGGTGGCGTCTTCATCCAGATTTTCCGGCACGCTGGTGTAGTAGACGGTGTCGTTGTGCACCACGGCTTCGGACCAGCGCTGCGCGGGATCAATTCGTTCGATATTCATTTGGTTATCTCCATATCATAGTCCCGTTTAGGGTATCACAGCCCACGGCGGAAATGCGCGGCGATAAAGTCGGTGGTAGCGGCGTGACAGGCTTGGCATAATCAACGCTGAATTACACCGGCAGAGAGATAGCGTGACAGACGATTTTGCAACAGACGGCGCATTGGCGCAGGCAATCAAGGGATTCAAACCGCGTGAACCGCAGCGGCAGATGGCGCAAGCCGTCACCGAAGCGATCAACTTCAAGCAAGAGCTGGTGGTGGAAGCGGGAACCGGCACCGGCAAAACCTTCGCCTACCTGGCGCCGGCGCTGCGCGCCGATCGTAAAGTGATCATCTCTACCGGTTCGAAAGCGTTGCAGGACCAGCTGTATGCGCGCGATCTGCCGACCATCGCCAAGGCGCTGAAGTACAAAGGCAAGATGGCGCTGCTGAAGGGGCGTTCCAACTACCTGTGCCTGGAACGATTGGAGCAGCAGTCCATGGCCGGCGGTGAGCTGGCCGGGCAGACGCTGATCGATCTGGTGCAGCTGCGCAAATGGTCGTCGCAAACCAAAGAGGGCGATATCAGCAGCTGCAGCGACGTGGCGGAAGACAGCTTCATTTGGCCGCTGGTGACCAGCACCAATGACAATTGCCTGGGCAGTGACTGCCCGCTGTATAAGGATTGTTTCGTGGTCAAGGCGCGCCGCCGGGCCATGGACGCCGACGTGGTGGTGGTCAACCATCACCTGTTCCTGGCGGATATGGTGGTGAAGGAAGGCGGCTTTGCCGAACTGATCCCCGAAGCCGACGTGATGATCTTCGACGAAGCCCATCAGATACCCGACATCGCCAGCCAGTACTTCGGTAAACAGCTCACCAGCCGCCAACTGCTGGATCTGGCGAAAGACATCACCATCGCCTACCGTACTGAAGTGCGTGATTCCGCGCAGCTGCAGAAAAGCGCCGATCGCCTCAGCCAAAGCACCCAGGACTTCCGGCTGATGCTGGGCGAGCCGGGGTTTCGCGGCAACCTGCGCGACGTGCTCGGCCAGCCGAACGTGCAGCGCGCATTGTTGTTGCTCGATGATGCGCTCGAGCTGTGCTATGACGTGGTCAAGCTGTCGCTCGGCCGCTCGGCGCTGCTGGATGCCGCCTTCGAGCGCGCCACGCTGTATCGCGCGCGTCTCAAGCGGTTGAAAGAGGTCACCGAGCCGGGCTACAGCTACTGGTACGAATGCAATTCACGCCACTTCGTGCTGGCGCTGACGCCGCTCACCGTGGCCGATCGCTTCCGGGAGCTGCTGGACGAGAAGCCGGGCAGCTGGATTTTTACTTCGGCCACGCTGTCGGTTAACGAGCAGCTTGGGCACTTTACCGAACGCCTGGGGCTCACCAAGGCGAAGACCTTGCTGCTGCCCAGCCCGTTCGATTACGCCAAACAGGCGTTGCTGTGCGTGCCGCGCTTTTTGCCTTCGCCGAATCAGCCCGGCGGCGCCCGCCAGCTGGCGCGCATGCTGCGGCCGCTGATCGAGGCCAACAACGGCCGCTGCTTCTTCCTGTGCACCTCGCACCAAATGATGCGCGAGCTGGCCGAAGAGTTTCGCGCCACCATGACGCTGCCGGTGCTGTTGCAGGGCGAAACCGGCAAGGGGCAATTGCTGGCGCAGTTTGTCGAGGCCGGCAATGCGCTGCTGGTGGCGACCAGCAGCTTCTGGGAAGGGGTGGATGTGCGCGGCGACGCCTTGTCCTGCGTGATCATCGATAAATTGCCGTTCACCTCACCGGATGACCCGCTGTTGAAAGCGCGGATTGAAGACTGCCGGCTGCGCGGTGGCGATCCGTTCAACGACGTGCAGCTGCCGGATGCGGTCATCACCCTGAAGCAGGGCGTTGGGCGATTGATCCGCGATACCGACGACCGCGGCGTGCTGGTGATTTGCGACAACCGGCTGGTGATGCGTCCTTACGGCGAAGTGTTCCTCAACAGCCTGCCGCCGACGCCGCGCACCCGCGATATCGGCCAGGCGATCGCTTTCCTGAAGGCCAACAACCCACCGGCCACGTGACAGATGAAGGGCTTACGGGGCTGTGCTACAATGCGCGCCCTGTATGAAAACCCTGTTTTATTCCCGCCAGAGGTTGGCATGTCCACGCGAATTTTAGCGATCGATACGGCGACGGAAGCCTGTTCCGTCGCCATCTGGAATCAAGGCGAAATCCACGCCCTGTTTGAGCTGTGCCCACGCGAGCATACGCAACGTATTTTACCTATGGTGCAGCAGGTGCTGGCGGAATCCGGCCTGGCGCTTAACCAGCTCGATGCGCTGGCCTTCGGCCGCGGGCCCGGCAGCTTCACCGGCGTGCGCATCGGTATCGGCATCGCTCAGGGGTTGGCGCTTGGCGCCGATCTGCCGATGCTGGGCATTTCCACGCTGCAAACCATGGCGCAGGGCGCCTGGCGAGTCAGCGGCGCCGAACGCGTGCTGGCGGCTATTGACGCCCGTATGGGCGAAGTCTACTGGGGGCAATTCGAGCGCCATGCAGACGGCCGTTGGCTGGAAAGCGAAGGCGAAGCGGTGCTTTCACCGGCGCAGGCGTTGGAACGCGCTCAGCGTCTGCAGGGCGATTGGGCCCACGTCGGCACCGGCTGGCAAACCTACCCTGACCTGGTCAGCGGTTCCGCGCTGACCCTGCGTGACGGCCAGATGCTGCTGCCGCAGGCGGAAGACATGCTGCCGCTGGCGCTGCAGGCCTGGCAGCAGGGGGGCGCGGTGGCGGTAGAAAACGCCGAGCCGACCTACCTGCGCAACGAAGTGACCTGGAAGAAATTGCCCGGCCGCGAATAGCCGCGGCATATTGTGCTGCGGTTGATTTTGCAACGGCGGCGCAGTGCAACTTGCACGCCGAGTTGCGGTCGAAGTTACAGGTATTTCAGGAGATTGCGACCCATGTTAACCCGCACTGCAAGTAAAAGACTGTCGCTGCTGGCTATCGCCTGCGGCGCGCTGGCGTTGACCGGCTGCGTAACGGTGCCGGACGCCATCAAGGGGTCTACCGCCACGCCGGTGATGCAGTTGTCATCGGTACAGAATACGCCGAACATGTTTATCGGCGCAGAGGCGCGCTTCGGCGGCACCGTGGTGAACGTCGCCAATGAACAGGGGCGTACGGTGCTGGAAATCGCCGCGGTGCCGCTGGACTCCGGCGCTCGCCCGATGCTGGGTGAACCCTCGCGCGGCCGCCTGTTGGCCACGGTGAACGGATTCCTGGAGCCCGTCGACTTCAAAGGCCAGCTGGTGACGGTAGTCGGGTCGATTACCGGCCTGAAAGACGGCAAGATTGGCACCACGCCGTACCGCTTCGTGACGATGAACGTCACCGGTTATAAACGCTGGCATCTGGTGCAGCAGGTGATGATGCCGCCTGCGCCTATGGGGCCATGGGGCTGGCGCGGCGGCCCGTGGGGCCCTGGCTGGGGCGCCGGCTATGGCTGGTATAGCCCGGGCCCAGCGCAGGTGCAAACCATCGTTACCGAGTAGAAAACGCTTGATGTGAATAATTTTTGACAGGGCGGCTCCGGCCGCCTTTTCTTTTTGGCAAAGGGAAATGCCGGCAATTAGTGACGTACATCGCAACCTGAATAATGTTTAAAACCCGAACTGGTCTGCTGAGTTAAAATATTGTTATGGTTAGGCTGCGAGTTTAGGGGCTGCGATGATAATTAGTAATGATTTCAGGAGTAATACCTTGGATAAGGTCTGGTTAAAACGGTACCCGGCAGATGTTCCCGCAGAGATCGATGCCGATCGTTATTCATCATTGATCGAGATGTTCGAGAGCGCGGTACAGCGCTACGCCGATCAGCCCGCGTTTATCAACATGGGCGAGGTGATGACCTTCCGCAAGCTGGAGGAACGCAGCCGCGCTTTTGCGGCTTACCTGCAAAATGAACTGGGCCTGAAGAAGGGTGATCGCGTCGCGCTGATGATGCCTAACCTGCTGCAGTATCCGATCGCGCTGTTCGGCGTCTTGCGCGCCGGAATGGTGGTGGTTAACGTCAACCCGCTGTATACGCCGCGAGAGCTGGAGCACCAGCTGAACGACAGCGGCGCCAGCGCCATCGTGATCGTCTCCAATTTTGCCCATACGCTGGAAAAAGTGGTGTTCAACACCCAGGTGAAACATGTGATCCTCACGCGTATGGGCGATCAGCTCTCGGCCGCCAAAGGCACGCTGGTCAACTTTGTGGTGAAGTACATCAAGCGGCTGGTGCCAAAGTATAACCTGCCCGCGGCTATCTCGTTTCGCAGCGCGCTGCAGCGCGGCCGTCGCCTGCAGTACGTCAAACCGGACATCATCAATTCCGATCTGGCTTTCCTGCAGTACACCGGCGGCACGACCGGGGTGGCGAAAGGCGCGATGCTGACGCACCGCAACATGCAGGCCAACCTGGAGCAGGCCAAGGCCGCCTATATGCCGCTGTTCCGCGAGGGGCAAGACCTGGTAGTCACGGCGTTGCCCCTGTACCACATCTTTGCCCTGACGGTGAACTGTCTGCTGTTTATCGAACTGGGGGGCCGCAACCTGCTGATCACCAACCCGCGTGACATTCCCGGGCTGGTAAAAGAGCTGGGCAAATATCCCTTCACCGCCATGAGCGGCGTTAACACCCTGTTCAACGCGCTGTTGAATAACGAAGACTTCCATAAACTCGACTTTTCCACGCTGCGTTTCTCCGTCGGCGGCGGGATGTCGGTGCAAAAAGCGGTGGCGGACAGATGGGAAAAGGTCACCGGCAAGCACCTGCTGGAAGGTTACGGCCTGACCGAGTGTGCGCCGCTGGTGTCGGGCAATCCTTATGACCTGAAACACTACAGCGGCAGCATCGGGCTGCCGGTGCCGTCGACCGACATCCGCCTGGTGGATGACAATGGCCAGGACGTGCCCGTGGGCGAGCCGGGCGAACTGTGGGTCAAAGGGCCGCAAGTTATGTTAGGCTACTGGCAGCGGCCGGAAGCTACCGACGAAGTACTGAAAGAGGGGTGGTTGGCGACCGGGGACGTGGTTACCGTGGACGAGCAGGGTTTTGTGCGCATCGTCGACCGTAAGAAAGATATGATCCTGGTGTCCGGTTTCAACGTTTATCCGAATGAGATCGAAGATGTGGTCAGCCAGCATCCGAAAGTGCTGGAGTGTGCGGCGATTGGCGTGCCGAGTGAGGTTTCCGGCGAAGCGGTGAAAATTTGCGTGGTGAAGAAAGACGCTTCGCTGACCAAAGAAGAGTTACTGACCCATTGCCGCCGCCACCTGACTGGGTATAAAGTGCCTAAAATTGTTGAGTTCCGCGACGAGCTGCCGAAATCGAACGTCGGCAAAATTTTGCGGCGAGAATTGCGCGATGAGCAAAAATCACCGAAGCCGGCCGATGCCGCCGCCTAGGTGATGGCTTCTCGCCTTACTGATCAACAACGCCGGTGAATGCCGGCGTTGTTGTGTTTGAATCATATAAGAGAATGACGTTTTGAATTATCAGTTGATCACTACCGATGCCGGATTGCAGCAGGTCTGCGAACAGGCGAGAAAGCACGCCCAGATAGCGTTGGACACCGAGTTTGTCAGAACGCGCACCTACTACCCGCAGCTTGGCTTGATTCAGCTCTACGACGGTGAGCAGCTTTCCCTGATCGATCCTCTGCCGATCAAACAATGGCAGCCGTTTATCGAGCTGCTGGCCGACACCGACGTGGTCAAGTTCCTGCACGCCGGCAGCGAGGATCTGGAGGTGTTTCTCAACGCCTTCAAGACGCTGCCGACTCCGTTGGTTGACACTCAGATCCTGGCGGCCTTTACCGGCCGGCCGCTGTCGTGCGGTTTTGCCACGCTGGTAGCGGAGTATATGCAGGTCGAGCTGGACAAGAGCGAATCTCGTACCGACTGGCTGGCGCGCCCGCTGACGGAAAAACAGTGCGCGTATGCGGCGGCCGACGTGTTCTATCTGCTGCCGATGGCGAAACGCTTGGTGCAGGAGACCGAAGAGGCCGGCTGGACCGCCGCCGCCGCCAACGAATGCCTGCTGCTGTGCCAGCGCCGCAGTGAGACCCTGGCGCCGGAATTGGCCTACCGCGAAATCACCAATGCCTGGCAACTGCGCCCACGCCAGCTCGGGTGTTTGCAGAAGCTGGCCGAGTGGCGGCTGCGTCAGGCGCGTGAACGCGATCTGGCGGTGAATTTTGTGGTACGCGAAGAGAATCTCTGGCAGGTGGCGCGCTATATGCCGACATCGCTGGGCGAACTGGAATCGCTGGGCCTGAGCGGGCCGGAGATTCGCTACCATGGCAAAACGCTGGTGGCGCTGGTGGCGGAAGCCGCCGCGCTGGACGAATCGGCCCTGCCCAAGCCGCTGGGCAACCTGATCGACCAGCCGGGCTACAAGAAGGTGTTCAAGGATATCAAAGCGGCGATCCTGGTCGTCAGCGAGCAAAGCGGGTTGAGCAGTGAGCTGTTGGCCTCGCGCCGGCAGATAAATCAGCTGCTGAACTGGCATTGGAAACTGAAAGAAAACGACAGCCAACCGGAATTAATCAGCGGCTGGCGCGGCGATCTATTAACGGCGCCGCTGCAGGAAATCCTGAAGCATTATTAATCGCGGATAAAATTGGGGCAGGGTAAGGATACGCTGCTCTGATTATTGCTGTGAAATAACGAATGGGGTAAATAGCTGGCCAAGATTTACTTTAGACGACATTGCCGCAAGATTAATTGGGATTAGTCTCAAAGGGCAAAAAGCCATTATTTGGTGGTTTTGTCGATTAATGGCTGGATGTGCATACAGTTACCCCCTGTATAAAATATACAGGGGGTAATTAATGCGTCGCAATCATTTAGCTGCTTCTTCCGATTCCGGCAATGTCACGTTGAGCTCAAGCACCGAAATATCATCCCCTTTCTGCTCGAACTGCACGTGCAGCATTTCAGGGTCGATCTGAATGTATTTGCAAATTACCGCCAGAATATCGCGTTTCAAATCAGGCAGATACGGGGGCTCACTGTCCCCGCGACGACGCTCTGCGACGATAATTTGCAGCCGTTCCTTGGCTATATTGGCTGTCTGTTTTTTGCGGGACAGAAAGAAGTCTAATAAGGCCATGGTTTATCCCCCAAAAAGGCGTTTCAGGAAACCCTTCTTCTCTTCTTCAATGAAGCGGAATGGGCGGTCTTCTCCTAACAAGCGGCTAACGGTATCGTCATAGGCCTTACCGGCATCTGACTCGGCATCAAGGATAACAGGCTCGCCCTGGTTGGACGCGCGCAGCACGGACTGGTCTTCAGGGATCACGCCGACCAGCGGAATGCGCAGAATTTCCAATACGTCTTCCATGCTCAGCATGTCGCCACGGCTGACGCGGCCCGGGTTATAACGGGTCAGCAGCAGGTGTTCCTTGATCGGCGATTCGCCTTTCTCGGCGCGGCGAGACTTGGAGGACAGAATGCCCAGGATACGGTCAGAGTCACGTACCGAGGAGACTTCCGGGTTGGTGGTGATGATGGCTTCATCGGCGAAATACAGCGCCATCAGCGCGCCGGTTTCAATGCCGGCCGGAGAGTCGCAGACCACAAAGTCGAAATCCATCTCGCCCAAATCGTTGAGGATTTTCTCAACGCCTTCACGAGTCAGCGCGTCTTTGTCGCGCGTTTGCGAAGCCGGCAGGATATACAGGTTTTCAGTGCGTTTGTCTTTGATTAACGCCTGATTCAGCGTGGCGTCACCCTGAATAACGTTAACGAAATCGTAAACCACCCGGCGTTCACAGCCCATGATCAGGTCAAGGTTACGCAGGCCGATATCGAAATCGATCACTACGGTTTTCTTGCCTTTCTGGGCCAGGCCGGTAGCGATCGCCGCGCTTGAAGTGGTCTTGCCAACGCCCCCTTTACCCGATGTAACAACAATAATGCGTGCCATGAAATGGATTCCTTGTCAAAAGGGCTTAATTTAAAGGTTGTATGGTTAAAGCGTTATCCAACAGGCTGAGTCGTACTGCCTGCCCGACGAAGTCGGACGGGATTTGGTCGCTCAACCAGTACTGCCCTGCGATAGAGACTAGCTCAGCACCCAGGTGCGTGCAAAAAATCTGACACTGCGTATCGCCTGAAGCGCCAGCCAGTGCGCGACCGCGCATCATGCCGTAGATGTGAATATTGCCGTCGGCAATTATTTCAGCACCGGCGCTGACGCTGCTGGTCACAATCAGATCGCTGTTGCGGGCATAAATCTGTTGGCCGGAACGGACAGGGGTACTGATGATGCGCGTCTTGGCGGGGGCGTTTTCCACCACCGGGGCGGGCGCGGGCGCCGGCTCCGGTGCGGCCATTTTCTGCCCTTTGCCTTCGCTCAGCAGCGGCAGCCCAGCCCGGGCTATCGCACGCTTTTGCCGCTCATCTCTGCAACCGCTGATACCTACAACGCGCAGACCTGCTGCCGCGACAGCCTGTTGAAGTTCTTTCCAGTTCGCATCGCCGTTCAGCGTTGCTACGTTGATAACAACAGGGGCGTTCTTCAAAAAGGCGGGCGCTTGCTCCACTTTTTCCAATAACGCCTGACGTATTACCTCGGGTTCTGAATTATGCAAATGAACAACCGATAGGGTAAAACTGCTGCCTTTTAGCTCAATTGGCGATTGTGACATCTATCCTGACTCAGTCTCAGCAACTTAAATCCCCGGAATACCACTCGGGGTGCGATATTCCGATGTACTATAAGCATGTTATAGTCAGAGTTATATCCAGGCAAGACGCTGCCTCAATTAAATAGAGTTAAAAAAATGCTTTGTGTGATCTATAGAAGCTCGAAACGCGATCAAACTTATCTTTATGTCGAAAAAAAAGACGATTTCTCTCGCGTGCCGGAAGACTTGCTGAAAAGTTTCGGTACGCCGCAGTTGGCGATGATGCTGTCGCTTGATGAGCGCAAAAAACTGGCTTCGGCGGATATTGAGAAAGTGAAGCAGGCGCTGAAAGACGAAGGCTACTACCTGCAGTTCCCGCTGCCGGTGGAAAATCTGCTGAATCAACATCTGTCGGGCGACAACGAATAACCCGACGGCAAGACGCTAAACGGAGCGGAGGGCGCGATGAGAACCCCGGCAAAGATAGCGTTGGCCCTGTTGCTGACGATGGGCTGCGGCGCGAATGCGGCTCAGCCCTCCGGCGCGCAACAAACGCTCCTGGCGGCCGCCGGGCGTGATCCGGCGCAGTTTCCCGCCTACGTCGAACAGCTGAAGCGGCAGGCGCGGGCGCAAGGCATCAGCCAGGCGACAATCGATCGCGCCTTTGCCCAGGTGCACGTTATCGATCGGGTGATCAGGGCCGATCGCAACCAGCCGGAAAGCAAGATTACCCTCGACGATTATCTGCGGCGCGTAATCCCGGCGGCCAAGGTGCGCCAGGGGCGTGAGCTGGCGCGGCGCTATCATCCGCAGTTGGCGCAGGTTACCGCACGCTACCGGGTACCCGGCCGCTACATTATCGCGCTTTGGGGCATGGAAAGCGCCTTCGGCAAGATTCAGGGGCGGGAAGACGTGGTGTCGGCGTTGGCGACGCTGGCGTTCGAGGGCCGCCGCGAGGCGTTCTTCAGCCGGCAGCTGATGGCTGCGCTGAAGATTGTCGAACAGGGGCATGCCGGCGAGGGGCCGTTGAAAGGCTCTTGGGCCGGTGCTATGGGGCAATGCCAGTTTATGCCGACGTCGTTTCTGCGCTATGCGGTGGACGGCGACGGTGATGGCCGCATCGACATCTGGCATAACCGCGACGACGTATTCGCCTCCACCGCCAACTACCTGGCTACCGAGGGCTGGCAGCCGAGCGTCGGCTGGGGCCGAGAGGTGCGATTGCCGGCCGGCTTCGACAGCGCGCTGCTGGGGCTGAAAGATAGCCAGGCGCGCAGCGTCGATGCCTGGCAAAAACGCGGCGTGCGGCGTGCGGACGGCGGCGCCTTGCCGCAGGCACGCCAGCGGGGCTGGGTTATCGCACCGGATGGTATGCAGGGGCGCGCCTTTCTGGTCTATGATAATTTCCGAACTATCATGCACTGGAATAGCTCTTACTATTTTGCGATCGGTGTGGGTTTGATGGCGGACGGTATCGGGCGCTGAAAAACCGCGCAGCCGCCGGCAATGCGTCGCGGCAGACAACGTCCAGCCGCCAATAACGGGCTTAGCATGCTAAGCCCCTGCATTTTTGTAGGGAGAAGCGGTATGTATCAACATAGAGACTGGCAGGGGGCATTGCTCGATTTCCCGGTCAACAAGGTGGTCTGCGTCGGCAGCAACTACGCCGATCACATCAAGGAAATGGGCAGTGCGACCTCCGCCGAGCCGGTGGTGTTTATCAAACCGGAAACGGCGCTGTGCGATATTCGCCAACCGGTGGCGATCCCGAAAGAATACGGTTCGGTTCACCATGAGGTTGAGCTGGCGGTGCTGATTGGCACGCCGCTGAAGCAGGCTAACGAAGACCGCGTCGCGCGGGCGATCGCCGGCTACGGCGTGGCGCTCGATCTGACGCTGCGCGAGCTGCAGGCCGGTTTCAAAAAGGCCGGTCAGCCGTGGGAAAAAGCCAAGGCCTTCGACGGCTCCTGCCCGATGTCCGGGTTTATCCCAGTGGCCGAATTTGGCGATGCGCAAAACGCCGAGCTGTCGTTGACGGTCAACGATCAGCTACGCCAGCAGGGCAACACCCGCGACATGATCACTCCGATCCTGCCGCTGATCGCCTATATGAGCCGCTTCTTCACGCTGCGCGCGGGCGACATTATCCTTACCGGCACCCCACAGGGGGTTGGCCCGATGGTTTCCGGCGATATGCTGAAAGTCACCCTCAACGGCAAATCGCTGACCACCCGCGTGATTTGACCGATACTTTGCCGCCGGCATAAACGGCGGCAAAGCTTGCATCCTGCTGCTAAAGTGTCTATATAGTGCAGCCTCAAAACCTGCACGCAGGTTATCTATTCATTTACCTAAACCGGACGCTAACATGTCACAACTCCCTTTTTGGCAACAGAAAACGCTGGCGGAGATGTCAGAACAAGAGTGGGAATCGCTGTGCGACGGTTGCGGGCAATGCTGTCTGAATAAGCTGATCGACGAAGATACCGACGAGATTTATTTCACCAACGTAGCCTGCAACCAGCTCAACATCAAATCTTGCCAGTGCCGCAACTACGAGCGCCGCTTCGAGCTGGAAGAAGACTGCATCAAGCTGACGCGTGAAAACCTCACCACCTTCGACTGGTTGCCGCCAACCTGCGCTTACCGCCTGATAGGCGAGGGCAGGCCGTTATTCTCTTGGCACCCGCTGATCAGCGGCTCCAAGGCGGCCATGCACGGTGAGCGCATTACGGTGCGGCATATTGCGGTGCGCGAGAGCGAAGTGGTGGACTGGCAGGATCACATCCTCAATAAGCCGGATTGGGCACGCTAAGAAAGCGGGGCGGCTCAGCACAGCGGCGCACTGTTGTGCTGCGGCGCCGAAGGGGGATGAATTCCGGACTTCAGCTCGATCGGCTGATAACGGCGATAACCTGTGCCGCAGTTGTTGTAGGCGAGCCACACAAAAAGCATCACGATAATCAGTAATATCCATTTAGATACGCTCATGTCGCGAATTATCCCTATCCTAACGTTGCTTCCCGCTGTTTTAGGAAAAAAGCCGCCGTTCGGCGGCGAAAAATAACAGACAAGGGTTCTTTCTGTGCCGGGGCACCAACGGAAATATAGTCTCGTCGCGTCGCTCGGTAAATAATAAAGTTCTTAATAAAACTGTGCATTCAGTCATTTAAACTGCTAATCAGATAGTTCCCATTACAAATTAACTCTATCATGGTAATTTTCCCAGCAATAAATCATGCATTACATACCGCCATTAGCTCATCAGGAAGAGCAAGCGACCATTTTAGTTGTAGGTGCGGGGTTCGAGACCCCGATGGCGGTCCATATTTTTATTTTTAGGCAGGCGCAGCGGCTAATTGTTTCGGCAGTTGAAATTAAGACGATGCTGATAGTGATTGGATGAGGTAACGACAATACTTTCAAGACCTTCATGATGAAGGTGTCGATTATTAACTGTTAAGGAGTAACAGTGTATGATGAACGAATCCAATAGCCGTGCCGTTGCAACCCCCTCCTTACCGATAAAATCTTATTATTCTGATTTTACAAACTGGTCTCAGGAAACTGTAGGTCGGCATATTCTTACCTGCGCGCCGGCAAATTCAGATGAATTGCTGAAGGTGGTCAATTGGGCTTACCAAAATAACTACAAGGTGCGCCCGCTGGGTATGAAACACAATTGGTCACAGTTAACCATTGCGGGCGGCGAGAACAATGGCAACGTCTTGCTGGTAGATTTGACCAAGTCGTTAAACAAGATGACGATTATAGAAGCCAATGGAAATGGAACTTTCAAGGCGCAAACCGGCATTCTCATGGAAGACTTGCTGACCCAGCTCGAGAAAAAGAAACTGGGTTTTCTGGCTTATCCCGCCCCTGGCGATTTAACCCTGGGCGGCGTGCTGGCTATCGGCGGCCACGGTACCTGCGTGCCGGCGAAAGGCGAGACCCTGCCGACGGGCGGGAGCTTCGGTTCGCTCAGCAACAGCATTGTCTCGCTGACCGCCGTCGTGTGGGATGAGGCCGGTAAAAGCTACGTGCTGAAAACCTTCCAGCGCAACGAGCAGGATATCACCGCCTTTATGGTGCACGTGGGGCGTGCGCTGATTTATGAAGTGACGATGCAGGTGCCGCGCAATAAACGGTTGCGCTGCCAAAGCTATGTCAATATTCCCGCGACGGAGCTGTTCGCCAAAGATGCTGCCGGCAAGCGCTCGTTTAGCCACTATTTGGATCAATGTGGGCGGGCAGAGGCTATCTGGTTCCCGTTTACGGAAAACCCCTGGTTGAAAATATGGACCGAGACGCCTTCGTATCCAAACGTTTCCAAACCCGTCCATTCGCCATTCAACTATCCATTCTCTGATAACCTGCCAAAATCCATTTCAGACGTGATCAAACAGATTAACAATGGCCATCCGGAGCTGACGCCTACGTTGGGCAAGCTGCAGGCGGAATTGGTCAGCGTGGGGCTGGGCGCTACGCTGAGCTTCGATCTGTGGGGCTGGAGCAAAGACCTGCTGCTGTACGTGAAGCCCTCGACGCTGCGCGTCACGGCGAACGGCTATGCCATCCTGACCAAGCGCGCCAACGTGCAAAGCGTGTTGTACGACTTTGTGACCAAGTACAATCAGATGGTGGCGGCCTACCAAAGCAAAAATTCCTACCCGATGAACGGCCCGATCGAGATCCGGGTTACGGGGCTGGATCAGCCTGCGGAGTCCATTGTCGCCGGGGCGATGGCGCCGGCGCTTTCCGCATTGCGCCCGCACGCCGGAAAACCGGAGTGGGACGTTGCGGTTTGGCTGGACATCCTGACCATGCCGGACACGCCGGACGCCAATAAATTCTATCAGGAAATGGAAACCTGGATCTTTTCACACTTTTCTGGCGACTATGCCGCTACGCGGGTCGAGTGGAGCAAAGGTTGGGCCTATACCCCGGAAGGCACCTGGGTGAATAGCTCTGTTATCGGCAATAATATACCAACCAGTTTGGGAGCGGGGGCGCCAGGCGGCAATGACTGGAACAAGGCATCAACAATATTGAACCGTTATGATCCGCATCGGTTATTCAGTTCGCCGTTGATTGAAAGACTCTTCCCTATTTGAGTCATTGTGAACTAAAAAAGACCTCTCAACGTCCGTTGAGAGGTCTTAATAGAGGCTAAATAAATCCTAAAAAATTAGGCGCCCCATTCCCACTCGTAGTGGTAGTCGATGCGGCTCGCATCGCCACCCAATACTGAACCTACGCCAGCGATGGTTTTAAATGCGGCATAACCCAGAGAGTCCGCAAGATTATGTACGCTTCCCAAACCCACGGCGTCGAACGTTTTGCCGACGGATGAGATGAGCGTGGTATTTAATGCATCGTTGCTAATTTTTACAGCGTCAATAACAACATCTCCAGCAAAAGCCAGCGTATTGGATATCAGACCTGCGCCTGATACGTAGGCAATTTCCTGACTAGTGATTTCCTTCATGTAAAGCTCCTTTTTAAGATGTGTTGCTGTTTTACAGCAGGTTGAACGGTTAACGCCCATTCACTACGCTGGTCTTTCCCAGTGTCATTTTCTGATCGTTAAACCGATGGATGCAGAAATGCCCAGAAACCCGGCTGATTTTATAATGGTGCAACAAAATCTCGAACTCATTAATAAGAACTTTCTAATTATTGAATTTTTTATTATTTAATTTTGAGAGTTTTGTTATTGAACAATCAAATTCAATAACAGATTATTCAAGGTTGCCGCATTGTAAATTGCAGGCGCGAGTTCATTAGGGTTTTAACGATGCGAATAGCGGCGGTGTGCATTTTGTCGCAGGGCCATTGGGCCGGATCGGCCGCCAATGCAACGAAAAAAGCCCCTGCAAAGATGAGGGGCAAGACACACAACAACACCAGGGAAATCGGATTTACTAACTTGCGGTTAGTATAAGGATTTATTCAGCGAACTTCATCAGTGCGTTAATGCAATCCCGTAAGTTTTTTGTAAGCATCCATAAGTAGGGGGAGCTGACCTCGGTTCGTCGTGTTTTTCATGGCAGCCCTCTCTATTCGTGTGGCAAACTTAATGTTATGTAAATTACGTCCCGAATGGCACCCGGATACTTCTTTTTGCACAATAAGTTAGGTAATTTGGCCGCTCTCCCGTTTGATTCGAGAGTACAACAATGAAAATGATCCGGCTGTTTGCCGTCGCTGGGGCACTGATCGTGCTCGTTTATTACCTTACACATACCTGAGGTCAAATAACCTCTGAGATTTACAGCAACCCATAAAAAAACGGCGCCCAGAGGCGCCGTTTTTTATCAGCGGGCAATCAACGCCCGAATAAATCGCGGCGGCGCGGCCGAACGAACTGCGCGAGCAACACCACCAGAGCAACCAGCAGATAAGCGGCAAAGATCCCCACCAGCCACTGCGGCATTTCCAGCGTCAGGAACTGCCATTGGCGTACGGAGCAGTCGCCGGAGGCGTGGAACACCGCCGGCAGCCATTTATCCAGTGGCAGCCAGGATGGGAAGCTGACGAAGAAATCGCAGGTATTAAACGGCGATGGATGCAGCTGGATCATGGTGTGTTTCCATGCCAGCTGCACGCCTTCCCAGGCGCTGTAGATCCACAGCAGGATCGCCACGTAGCGCAGCGGAGTTTTCGGCGCAATGGCACCGACCAGCGAGGCGCCGAGAATGCCAAACAGCGCGCAGCGTTCATAGATGCACATAACACAGGGCTGCAGCAGCATAACGTGCTGGAAATAAAGTGCGACTAATTCCAGCACCAGTGCAGTCAGGGCCATGAGCAGCCAAGCACCGCGGCCCTGTGAGCAGCGGTTAAAGAATTGCAACATATATTTATTCTTCCATGCAGTAAGCAATTGAACAGGCAGTGTAAACCAATTCAATCCCGCTGCCAGCCACCTGTGCCGGATTCAGCACAAAAATAGTCGCCGGCGGCGGAGCGGGATGCAGGTCAATGGGCCGCCCCCTCTTGCTGCGGCAGCGCCAGCCAGTGCCATTGGGTCAGCAGTTCGGTAGCCGGCGCGAGGGTGAATTGCACGCACAGCAAACCGACCAAGGTCAAGACCAGGGTATAGGGCAAAGCCATCCAAACCATACGCCCGTAGGACAAGCGCACCAGCGGCGCCAGCGCCGAAGTCAGCAGGAACAAAAACGCCGCCTGGCCGTTAGGCGTGGCGACCGAGGGCAGGTTGGTGCCGGTATTGATGGCGACCGCCAGCATTTCGAACTGCTTCAGCGAAACGGCGCCGCTCTCAAAGGCAGCGCGCGCTTCATTGATGTAAACCGTGCCGACAAATACGTTGTCGGAGACCGAAGAAAGCAGGCCGTTAAACAGATAAAACAGCGTTAACTGCGAAGCCGGGGGGGCCTGCAGAACAAACTGGATCACCGGGCTGAACAGATGCTGCTCGATAATTACCGCCACCACGGTGAAGAACACCGTCAGCAGCGCGGTGAAGGGTAAGGCTTCCTGGAAAGCTTTGCCGATGGCATGCTCATCGGTCACGCCGCACAGCGAGGTGGCCAGAATAATCACCGACAGGCCGATCAGACCCACTTCCGCCAGATGAAGCGCGAGCGCCAGCACCAGCCATACGCCGATCAGCGCTTGGATCACCAGCTTAACCTGTTCCTGTTTGCTGCGGCCGGCGGTCGCTTTGCGGTCGAACTCCTTCAACACTTCACGCACGGGCTCAGGCAGTTGCGCGCCGTAGCCAAACAGACGGAAACGCTCGACAAAAAGACAGACCAGTAAGCCGCAGACCATCACCGGCAACGTCACCGGCGCCATGCGCAGGAAAAAGTCGACGAATCCCCATCCGGCGCTTTTGGCAATGATCAGGTTTTGCGGCTCGCCGACCATGGTCATCACGCCGCCCAGCGCGGTGCCGACGCCCGCATGCATCAACAGGCTGCGCAAGAAGGCGCGAAATTGCTCCAGCGTTTGCTTGCGTTCGTCGCAGGCGAAATCGCTGTCATCGCCGATATCGCCATCCGCACGGTTGGAGGTGACATTGTGATAGATCGAGTAAAATCCTGTGGCTACGCTGATGACAACCGCGACCACCGTCAGCGCATCGAGGAAGGCGGACAGCAGCGCCGCCGCCAGGCAAAAGGCCAGCGACAGCAGCATCTTGGAGCGGATATTGAGCAGCAGCTTGGTGAAGACGAACAGCAACAGCTGTTTCATAAAGTAGATGCCGGCCACCATAAAGATCAGCAGCAGCAGCACCTCCAGGTTATGGGCGATCTCATCCGCCACCTGAGCCGGGCGGGCCATGCCTATCGCCACCGCTTCGATGGCCAGCAGGCCGCCGGGCAGCAGCGGGTAACACTTTAGCGCCATCGCCAGGGTAAAGATAAATTCAATCACCAACAGCCAGCCGGCAAGGAACGGGCTGACCAGAAAGAACACCAGCGGGTTGACCAATAAGAAGACGATAATGGCCAGCTTGTACCAGCCTGGTGATTGCCCAAGGAAGTTTTTCACCAGGGCGCTGCGTAAGGTTGTTTCCATTTTCCGTCATGCATCCTTATCAATTGAGTCGTTAGCCCGTACCCTAGCAACGCCGCATGGGCAGGTGCAACCTAAGCTTGTTTCACGACGATAAATTTCTCGCGTACGGCGTTTTTGCCTATTTTTTGCCACGTTATGCACACTTTCGTTTTTTGTTTTTCGCTCACGCTATGTCATGCCATGGCGATCTGGTATGATCAGCCGACTACTATTACTGATTATCGTCGCAACGGAACGTCAAACACATGGTCATAAAGGCGCAGAGTCCTGCCGGTTTCGCGGAAGAATACATTATCGAGAGTATTTGGAATAATCGCTTCCCCCCTGGCTCTATTTTGCCCGCGGAGCGTGAGCTTTCAGAGTTGATTGGTGTCACGCGCACCACGTTACGTGAGGTTTTACAACGCCTGGCTCGCGATGGCTGGCTGACCATTCAGCATGGCAAACCGACCAAAGTAAATAATTTCTGGGAAACCTCGGGCCTCAATATTCTTGAGACCGTGGCGCGTCTCGATCATAAAAGCGTGCCGCAGCTGATCGACAACTTGCTGTCGGTGCGCACCAACATCGCCGCGATCTTTATTCGCGCCGCAGTGCGCAATCACCCGGAGCAGGCGCAGGAAGTGCTGGCGAAGGCGAGCGAGGTAGAAGACCAGGCGGACGCCTTCAACCTGCTGGACTATGAAATCTTCCGCGGTCTGGCGTTTGCCTCCGGCAACCCGATCTACGGCCTGATCTTCAATGGCCTGAAAGGGCTGTATACCCGCGTTGGCCGCTACTATTTCTCCAACCCGGAAGCGCGCAAGCTGGCGCTGACCTTCTACAGCAAGCTGTCGACCCTGTGCCACGAAAAGCTGCATGATCAGGTGATGGACACCGTGCGTAACTACGGGAAAGAAAGCGGGGCCATCTGGCAGAGCATGCAGGGCACGATGCCGAGCGATCTGACCGAGGCGCGTCGTTAATCGCTTTTGCCGATAAAAAAGGGCGCCGAATGGCGCCCTTTGTCGTTTTAACTGCGGTTACAGCGGCGCCGGCCGCGGTGGGCAGCGCTCCAGCAGTTCGACGCTGCCGTCTTCGTTCTGTTGTTCCAGGATAATATCGAAACCCCACAGGCGGTGCAGGTGCTTCAGCACTTCGCGGCGGCTTTTATCCAATGGCGCGCGTTCCTGCGGGATATAGCGCAGCGTCAGCGAACGATCGCCGCGCAGATCCACGTTCCAGATCTGAATGTTCGGCTCATGGTTGCTCAGATTATACTGTGCCGACAGCTCCTGCCGGATTGCCCGGTAGCCGGCTTCGTTATGGATGGCGGCTATCTCCAGGTAGTTGTTGCGATCGTCGTCCAACACGGTAAATAGCCGGAAATCGCGCATCACCTTGGGTGACAGGAACTGGCTGATGAAGCTTTCGTCCTTGAAGTCACGCATGGCGAAGTGCAGCGTCTCCAGCCAGTCTTTGCCGGCGATGTCCGGGAACCAATAGCGGTCCTCTTCGGTAGGCGACTGGCAGATGCGCTTGATGTCCTGGAACATGGCGAAGCCCAGCGCGTAGGGGTTAATGCCGTTGTAATACGGGCTGTTGTACGGCGGCTGGTACACCACGTTGGTATGGCTATGCAAAAATTCCAGCATAAACCGCTCGGTAACCCGGCCCTCGTCGTACAGATGGTTGAGAATGCTGTAGTGCCAGAAGGTGGCCCAACCTTCGTTCATCACCTGCGTTTGCTTCTGCGGATAAAAATACTGGCTCACCTTGCGCACGATACGCAGCACTTCACGCTGCCAGGGTTCCAGCAACGGCGCGTTTTTCTCCATAAAGTAGAGAATATTTTCCTGCGGTTCGCTCGGGTAGCGGCGGGCCTGCTCCGGCGCTTCTTCACGTTCTACCCGCGGTAAGGTCTTCCACAGCGTGTTCACCTGGCTTTGCAGATATTCTTCGCGGCTTTTTTGTCGCGCCTTCTCTTCGACCAGCGAAATTTTCTGCGGCCGTTTGTAGCGATCCACGCCGTAGTTCATCAGCGCATGGCAGGAGTCCAGCAGGCGTTCAACCTCTTCGACGCCGTAGCGTTCTTCACACTGGCTGATGTAGTGGCGGGCGAACAGCAGGTAATCGACGATCGAACTGGCGTCGGTCCAGCTGCGGAACAGATAGTTATTTTTGAAGAACGAGTTGTGCCCATAGCAGGCGTGCGCCATGACCAACGCCTGCATGGTGATGGTGTTCTCCTCCATCAGATAGGCGATGCAAGGGTTGGAATTGATCACGATTTCGTAAGCCAGGCCTTGTTGCCCGTGCTTATAGCGCTGCTCGGTTTCGATGAATTTTTTGCCGAACGACCAATGGGTATAGTTGATCGGCATGCCGACGCTGGAATAGGCGTCCATCATCTGTTCGGAGGTAATGACCTCTATCTGATGCGGGTAGGTGTCGAGCCCGTAATGCTTGGCCACGCGGTCGATATGCTCCAGGTACACCTGCAGCAGCTCGAAGGTCCAGTCCGGTCCATCGCTCAGACGTTTATCTTCCTTAACCTTTTCATGTGTTGAAGTAGTCATCAGCGCACCCTCGTTATTCACGGGCCTTGCTCAAACGGCGGGCCCTGTATCAAGCATAGCTCATATAATCTTTTAGAATTCAGTTGGGTAAGATATTCAGGCCAACTTATGGCCCGCTGTCGCCTTATTCGTCCTGAAGGGCGGCTGGCACTGCAATGCGAGGCATAAGCGGAATATGCCTCTCTTTTGCAGTATAGCCCTGCTGTAAAGCGGCGCAATCATCAAATTGGAGCGAGCCTGAGCCCTGGCGCTTGCTATGCAAACGGCCGGATTTGCAGATAATCATCCGTCACTTCCATTTCAAAAATGGTTTCGTCGGAGAGCAGCGTTGCACGCATACGCTCTCTTGCCCGCAGGTGACGCTCCTCCAGGGAAATATTGCCGGCTTTTTCCCATGTTGCGCGATCTGGCCATTGCGCGTAGCCAAGATAATTCCCTTCGGCATCAAGATGCAGGCGCGAGCCCAGGCTGCCTCGGCGCAGATAAATGCCCTGGGTTAGCGCGAGCCATGCACGGCGGAAGGCTTCTTCCTGGCCGGTTTTAACTTTGAACTGATATATCGCGATAAACATAGCGTGATTTCCTGGCTGGGCCGTATTTTCAAATTTAATGCGCATTGCCGGAACAGCGGTGCAAATAGTGCGGAGCCCAGAGCCGGCGGCATTTTTAGGCGTTTTTTTGTGAGGTTTTTCTGCTGTCGGCCGCCGCATTCTCCCTGAGTGGATATTTTGCTGTTTGGCCTTGTTTATGGTTTTTTATCCTAACTATTCGAGGCCGCCTGTTTTTATATTCTGTTAAAATCATGTTGCGTTGCAGAGCTTTTCTTGATGACAACATTGCTAGCATTGATAGCGTTCTGCGGCTGTTTTAGCGCCCTGAAGCGCCTTTTACCGCAGCTTATCGGCTTTTGTTCTGAGCTATTGCAAAAGAAAGCGCCATCAACGATAAATTAATTGTGAATGTTGTCACGTTTGATAACGAAGTTGTTGGACGGATTTTTACACTGAGTTAATTTCCTGTGAGCAGAAGATTATGCTTTGTGAAGCCTTGAGCTGGAGTCAGCGATGCGAGTGGTAATTTTAGGTAGTGGGGTGGTGGGTGTTGCCAGCGCCTGGTATTTGGCGAAGGCCGGTCATGAAGTGACGGTGATCGATCGCCAACCAGGCCCGGCGATGGAAACCAGCGCAGCGAACGCCGGGCAGATCTCGCCAGGCTACGCCGCGCCTTGGGCGGCACCCGGCGTGCCGCTGAAAGCCATCAAATGGATGTTCCAGCGCCATGCGCCGCTGGCGGTTCGCCTGGACGGCAGCAGCTTCCAGCTGAGCTGGATGTGGCAGATGCTGAAAAACTGCAACACCGAACACTACATGACCAATAAAGGCCGCATGGTGCGTCTGGCGGAATACAGCCGCGACTGCATCAAGGCGCTGCGCCAGGAAACCGGCATCCAGTACGAGGGGCGCCAGGGTGGCACCTTGCAGTTGTTCCGTACCCAACAGCAATTTGAAAATGCCGCGAAGGACATTGCGGTATTGGAAGACGCCGGTGTGCCTTACAAGCTGCTGGAAGCCGGACAACTGGCCTCCGTCGAACCGGCGTTGGCGCAGGTGGCCCACAAGCTCACCGGCGGTCTGCAATTGCCCAACGACGAAACCGGCGACTGCCAGCTGTTTACCCAGCAATTGGCGAAAATGGCCCAGCAGGCGGGGGTGACCTTCCTGTACAACCGCAGCGTTGACCGTCTGCTGGTGGAGGGCGACAAAATCGCCGGCGTACAGTGCGGCGGCGAGACATTCAAGGCGGACAGCTACGTGGTGGCTTTCGGCTCTTATTCCACCGGCCTGTTGCGTGGCCTGGTGTCGATCCCCGTTTACCCGTTGAAGGGTTACTCGTTGACTATTCCTATCACCGACGAGGCGGCGGCGCCGTTTTCTACGGTGCTGGACGAAACCTACAAAATCGCCATCACCCGTTTCGACCAACGCATTCGCGTCGGCGGCATGGCGGAGATCGTCGGCTTCAATACCCAGCTTGAGCAAAAGCGCCGTGAAACGTTGGAAATGGTGGTGCGCGATCTGTACCCGAACGGCGGCAGGGTGGAACAGGCGACGTTTTGGACCGGCCTGCGCCCAATGACGCCAGACGGCACGCCCATTGTCGGCCGCACTTCGCTGAAGAACCTGTTCCTCAATACCGGGCACGGCACCCTCGGTTGGACCATGGCCTGCGGTTCCGGGCAGTTGTTGTCCGATTTGATCTCCGGTATCACCCCGGCGATCCCTTCCGATGATTTGGCGGTAGCGCGTTACAGCGCAGGCTTTCGCCACCTGAACGCCGCCCCACTGAACGACGCGCATCCTGCACGTTAATCACTGAACTCATATGAAGGATGTCGAAGCTGCCGGCGGTTGCCGGTGGCCGGCATCCGCTGGTCTGAAGGAGAACTCATGCCCCGCCCGATAAGCGCCACGTTGCACCTTGGCGCGATTGAAAACAATTTGCAGGTGGTTCGCCGTTATGCGCAAGGAGCCAAGGTTTGGTCGGTGGTCAAGGCTAACGCCTATGGGCACGGCATCAAACGCGTCTGGCGCAGCATGGCGCAGACCGATGGCTTCGCCATGCTGGATCTCGCTGAAGCGGTATTGCTGCGTGAGGCCGGTTGGCGAGGGCCGCTCCTGCTGCTTGAAGGTTTCTTCCAGCCGCAGGACCTGGCGCTGATCGATCGTTATCGTCTGACCACGGCGGTGCATAGCGACTGGCAATTAGCGGCGATAACCGACGCCAGCCTATCGGCGCCGCTGGAGGTTTACCTGAAAGTGAACAGCGGCATGAACCGCCTGGGCTTTGCGCCAGAACGCCTGCACGATGTCTGGCAGAAGGCTCAGGGTATCGCAAACATCGCCAGCCTGACGGTGATGAGCCACTTCGCCACCGCCGACGGCCCCGAAGGGGTCAATCAACAGATGGCGACCATCGAAAGGGCGGCGGCGCAGATCCCGGCGCCGCGCTGCCTGGCCAACTCCGCCGCCACGCTGTGGCATCCGGAGACCCACGGTAACTGGGTGCGACCGGGGATTGTTCTGTATGGGGCATCGCCGAGCGGCCGCTGGAGCGACATCGCGGCCAGCGGGCTGCAGCCGGCGATGTCGTTGCGCAGTGAAATTATCGGCATCCAGCAATTGAAAGGCGGCGATCGCGTGGGCTATGGCGGCCGTTACAGCGCTACCGGCGCACAGCGCATTGGCGTGGTGGCCTGCGGTTATGCGGACGGCTATCCGCGCCACGCGCCAACCGGCACGCCGGTATGGGTGGGGGGCGTCTTGACGCGCACGCTGGGCGCGGTATCGATGGATATGCTGGCGGTAGATCTGGCGCCTTGCCCGCAGGCCGAACTGGGTACCGAGGTGGAGCTGTGGGGGCGGCGCCTGCCGGTGGACGATGTGGCCACGGCGGCAGGCACGCTGGGTTATGAACTGCTGACAGCGCTGGCGGCGCGGGTGCCGGTCGCCAGCGAGAGCTGAGCCTTTAGGCTACCTTCCTGATTTGTCCTTTAATCTGCTTGCTGCGCTGCCGCGCGTGCAGCGCCAGCAAGCAGCCCGCCAGCATCACCAGCGCCAGAGAGAGCTTGGGCTGCAACGGTAACGCCATGGCCATCAGGCCCAGCGCGGCGCCCCCGGCCATCTGCACAAACCCCACCAGCGCGGAAGCGACGCCCGCTTCGTTGGAGTAGGGCTCCAAAGCATAGCTGGTCGCCGGGCCCATCACGAACGCCAGCCCGGCGCAGGCGCTGGCCACCGGCAACATATAGGCCAGCCAGTGCGTCTGCGTCGCCGCAGGCAGCAGGGTAACGCCCAGCAGCAGGCCCAGACAGCCTAATCCCATCAGGGTACCGCCGGTCGCCAGGCAGATGGGGCGACCGACCTTATGAATAATGCGGTTGGCGAAGAAGCTGACCAACATGATCCAAAAACCATTAGCGCCGAATACCAGCGAAAATTGCAGCGGTGTCAGGCCCGCGGCACCCATCAGCACATTAGGCGCCAGCGAGACGTAGGTTAGCGCCATTCCCATGGCGCCGGAATTCACCAGGGCGAAGGATAAGAAGCGGCGGTCGCTGAGGATGCGTGCATATTGGCGAACGGGCAAGCCTTTGACCGGCACGGTGTCCGCCGGGCGGGTTTCCGGCAGGCGCAGGGCGATCAACACCAACACCAGCAGCGCATAGCCAACCAGGAACCAGAAGGGCGCGCGCCAGCCGAAGGCTTCCGCCAACAGGCCGCCGAGCAACGGCGCCAGCGCCGGAATGATATTCAGCGTGCCGTTGAGGAAACCAAAAGCGCGGGCGGCGTCATCGCCATTCATGCGATCGCGCACGCCGCTGAAGGCGACGACCGCGGTGCAGCACACCGCCACGCCCTGCAACAGGCGCGAAGCGATGAATAGCGCCGGCGTTGTCGCCAGCGCGGCCATTGCGGCGCCGATCATGTAGATGACGATGCCGGCCAACGCCACCGGCTTGCGCCCGTAGTTGTCTACCAGCGGCCCGGCGATGACCTGGCCAAGCCCCAGCACCAGAATAAACAGCGAGATGGTGGACTGGATCAGGGCTTCGCTGCTGCCAAGGCCGGCGGCGATGGCGGGGATGGTCGGCAGGTAGAGGTCGATGCCCAATGGGCCGAGCAGCACCAGGCTGAGAAGCAGAAACAGAAACTTTTGCATAACAGAAAAGGCACGTCCAAGTGACAAAGAGGGCTAGAGTAGAGACTCCTGTGGCAAATGAAAAGAGGTAAAGGATTCAGGCCGTCGAAGGTTTGCGGTAATACAGAGCGGATACCGTATCGGCCACGTAGCGTGCCTGGTGTTTGGCGTCGTCCAGCGCGCGGTGAGGTGTGCCCTCGAACGCCCGCGCTTTTTTCGGATTGAAGCCGTGCAGCTCCGCCAGAGTGATGACCGTACGCACATCCTGGGTATCCCAGAATTTCCAGGGGCAGGGCATCTCCTGTTGCTGAAAGGCGTGTTCCAGGATGGCGCAGTCAAACTCTTTGCCATTCCCCCACACCTTTACCTGCTCGGTACTGTGCATGTGGATGAAGCGGCTCAGGTTGGTCAGCACGCGCTTGAGGCTTTCGCTGCCGCCGAACGCCAGCTTGCGCGCATCATCGGACTGCTTCGCCCACCAGGCCACGGTATCCAGGCTGATGGTTCTGCCGGGCTGTTCCTTTTGGCTGTTGACCGCCGCTTCAAACTCTGCGCCCAGCTCGCCGGTTTTCGGATCGAAAAACACCGCGGCGATCGCCAGGATCACCGCGCTGGGTTTTATATCCAGAGTTTCAATATCTAACATCAGGTGATGCATCAAGATTTCCTGGCGCTGGGGGATGCCGCTATATTACTACAAACGCTGCGTCGGCGCAGGCGAAAGCGCCGACAGTGCATGACGAAGTGCGGTGAGGCGGGCTAAAATAGGCGAATCAGCCTATGATGCACTGGGCGCTATTATCAGGTTGGTTTATATCAGTGAGAACGCTAATTTTTATTTTATGCATGCTGGGGTACCTGCTGGTGCTGAGTTACCTCGGCGTATTTGTCACTGACAAGATCTGTGAGAAGTCGAACAACTACACCAAGGTGTGTCGATTGGTCGATATCTCTGAGCCGCATATCCCGGCTGTTCATCCCCAATAGTCGGTGGTGATCAACGGGGTCAGCACCGCCGCCAGGGTGGCAAGCGTGGCCCACTGTTTCCACCCCAACTGCGCCAGCCAGTCCTGGCGCAGCGGCGGCGTCGCCAACTGCCCCACCGCCACGGTGCCTGTTAGCAGCAACGTCAAAATAATGAGCACCAGCCCGCGGCTCGTCGCATCGAACTCCACGTGCAGCGCGTTGGCATAATACAGACGCATCAGGATAAAATAAGCCAGCATTAGCCAGGCGAAAACCACCTTTTTTTTCAACACCTGCCGCAGCATGAGGGCGATGAACAGGCTGTGAATCAACGAAAGGAGCGGTCTTTCAAAAGGGCGCCGGACGCACAGGTTATATACCGCCATGTAAATATTGAAGATCAATAGCGCATAGATGGCATAGATATACCAGCCGTAAATAATCTTGAGTTTCTTGCGGTTTGGCGGGGGGGATAGAGAGTCCGGTTTCATTGTTGCCTCCTGAGCTGTACCGCGTGACGCCGTTGTTTTCAAAAGCAGCAGACTGCTTTATTTGAAATTCATAGGGTATATATCACCTGGCCGCTAAATGAAAATTAAACGCCTGACAGGCTTTATTTTGCGTTCGGCAGGGAACTAACTTCATCTCACCGGGTCTGTTCCCTCGGGGAAGTTGCTGGGCGTCTTTATGCCGTGATTTAAGAGTAACTAATTGATATGAAAGACTATAAAAACAATTCATTCACCAAGTGCTTGATGATGTTCACCGTGGCGGTCTATTGCTTTTTGCCGCCGGTGCTGACGACCTATTTTTTCGAGTTTTTCAATCTCAACCCTTTCGCCATTATCAAATGTTGGCACTTCAATCCCTTTTCCGCCGATCGCGGCATCCCCAGTTATCAAACTTTTCTCTATCTGCTGCTGCTATGGGCGGTGCTTAACCTGGCGCTATGGCTCTGTCTGTGGGCCGCAGCGCGAATATACGCCCGCTGGGTGGCGCCGCACCGCTAACTTTGCTGAAGGATCCGTCGGGGGGCGGCCTGTATGCCGGCCAGGGCGATAATTTACAGCTATGCATTCTCGCACGCCTTTTCACGACGTCTGGTCATTTCGTCAGAACGCCAGCGACACCCAGAACGTCAATAACCTGACCGATCGCCAATACGTCACGATGGCACCGGATATGGCTATTGGGGGGCCGAGCGCACGGTTGTGGCCAGCGAGGGGGATGATTTTTAAAGGTCTGAGATAATGCCCCGCCGGTGATGCGGCGGGGTAGCGGCTTAGCCTCAGAACAGGGAGAACAGCAACACGACCGGCAGACTGAGTGGCCAGGTTAAACCGATAGTCAGCGCGCTGATAAAGCGGATTTTGATGGTGTCCCGGCTAACCAGATAGGTGAAAACCATAGAAACTAAAAGGCCAATCAAATAGAAATATTGTGTTGCAACCCACAGCGACGACATGAAACCCGATCCCAGTTATATTTTTCAGCGGCGAATTCTAGGAGCTTAATTCCAGATAATCAATGGTTGAAGGCCGATTATTCGCGCGGCCCTCTATACCCATAAATTATTGATGGGTATATATTTTCTCTGGCCTTTATTCGATCGACGCCATAACAAAATAAAATCAAAGAGATAATTGGCCTCGAGGTACAGAGAGCCAAAGGAGTGGCCGCCTTGCCTTATAGAGGGTGATGGGGCCCCGATAGGGGCTGCTGTGGTTCGACGTTTAATGAATGTTAAGACCGTAGACGAAAAGGCACGAAAACAACAATGCCAGCAGGCATATCATAAAGAGTATGGAGATCATTTCCTTCACATCTGCATTCCTTTTTCCGGTGAAATTGATTATTTCTCTTTGTTTTTCTGCGGGATTTTAAATCCATATGGGTAAAATTCCTAGTTTTAATCCGCTTTTGGGGCGATTCGATGCGGTGCGGCATTCTGGATCTGGGATGATTCCGCAGCCTGACTGGGCCTGGAAGTTGGCTTACCCATTCCTGGCTATTGCTGAATGGAATAATGCTAACTATATACAAAAGGCATGTATCGGCAGTTTCCGACATAGCGCTCAGGTGCCGGGGGCTTCAGGGCGTTTTCCTGCGTATTCGCGCGGCGCCTTCACATTACAGAAGGATTAGGCAATGAGTAAAAAGCCAACCGTGGTTCTGGTTCATGGATTTTGGGGCGGTGCGGCGCACTGGGGCAAAGTCATTATCGAATTGTCACGCAAGGGCTATGAATCCATTCATGCCGTTGAGATGCCGTTAACCTCACTGGCGGATGATGCGGAGCGCACGCGCAAAATGGTTGCTCAGCAGCAGGGGCCGGTGTTGTTGGTGGGGCACTCTTATGGCGGTGCGGTCATCAGTGAAATGGGCAATCAGCCTAACGTCGTGGGGCTGGTCTATATCGCCGCCTTCGCTCCCGATGCCGGCGAAAGCCCCGGAGGCATCACCCAGGCGCATCCTCCTCTGGCGGCGGCGAACCTGGCCCCGGACAGCGACGGTTACCTGTGGGTGAAAGCGGATAAGTTCCACGAAAGTTTTTGCCAGGATCTGTCCGCGGATGAGGCGTTAGTGATGGCGGTGGCGCAAAAGGCGCCGTTGGCCAGCACCTTCGGCAATGTCGTCAGCGAACCGGCCTGGAAACACAAACCGTCGTGGTATCAGATTTCCAGCGATGACCGAATGATCGCACCGGAAAACCAACAGAGAATGGCGGGGCGCTTGCAGGCTAAAAACATCATAACCTTGAATGCCAGCCATGCCTCTTTGGCGTCGCATCCCCAGGCGGTGGCGGCGTTGATTGATGCGGCGGCTGCTGCGTTATCCGTCTAGCGCGCGCTGGCGCAAAATGACACAGGAAAAGTATGGCATTTAATGCCATGTTCACGGCGACAGTGGCTCGCTACTCTTGGTTTCGTTGTGAAGTGACCGTCGGGAAAGACCGACATACCGAGGTGGCCTCAGGCTATGAGGCCATTTTATTTTTATCTCGGGTTAATTGCTGACAGCCGGGAAAGACCGGCACCTGCTTTTTCCGCTTGCCGCAAGGCAGCTTCCCTGTTTCTTAAGGATAAACGTTGATGTCGGTATTAAAGCTCATGATCAACATGAGCCCGAAAACGACGCAAATAGCGATAGCCGCATAGATATCGGGTTTACGCACGATCGTTTATCGCCCATTGACGCCGATCACTTCGATAGCGGCCCGGTGTAATTTTTGGAAATAATCGTCGGATTGCCTTTCCACCTCGTAGAGCAGGTGGGAGAGCAGGTTCTGCTTGCTGATGGCTTTGTTGGATGAGAGCACCTGAATCACGCTTTTACCTATCAGGCAGCAGATTTGCGTACGGTATTCGTCAACGTCATTCTCGTTGAGACCGTATAGTGAGTAATCGATCATTTTCTGAACCTGGTGACATTTAATTGCCCGCCGAAGCGGGCAGAGAAGCCATAAAAAATAAAATCATGCAAATTTCACTTAGGTAAATATCTGAGTGACATGTTAACGATAACTTAACAAGAATAAGCCTATCAAGCCTCTCCGGGCTCGTGGGGAACGGTTTAGGAAAAACCTCAAAAAAATCCCGAGGCGTTTGCCCGGGAAAATACCGCAGTATCAGTTATAAGGCTTATTACTGCCTTTGGTTATAAGCTTAGTTCTTTTGGTTATGAATCGGTAAGAAAAATGAAAAAAGGCCGGTTAATGTCAATAACCGGCCTTTTCAAGAAGGAAAGCGACGCTAAGCCGTTTGTTTATGGAATAACTCGCGGAAGACCGGGTAGATGTCATCCGGCTCGCGGATGTGCTGCATGGCGAAGTTGTCGAATTTCGCCTGCAGATCCTCATATTCACGCCATAGCGTTTGGTGAGCGCGGCGGGTGATTTCGATATAGCTGTAGTAACGCACCATCGGCAGAATTTTCTTCGCCAACAGCTCGTGACACAGCGGCGAGTCATCGGCCCAGTTGTCGCCATCCGAGGCCTGCGCGGCATAGATGTTCCACTGTGCGGGATCGTAGCGTTCCTCAACCACCTCATTCATCAGCTTCAGCGCGCTGGAAACGATAGTGCCGCCGGTTTCCTGCGAGTAGAAGAATTCCTGTTCGTCCACTTCCTTGGCCTGGGTGTGGTGGCGGATATACACCACGTCGACGTTCTTGTAGGTGCGGCTCAGGAACAGGTAGAGCAAAATATAAAAGCGTTTCGCCATATCCTTGGTGGCCTGATCCATCGAGCCGGATACGTCCATCAGGCAGAACATCACCGCCTGGCTCGAGGGTTCCGGCCGGCGCTCATAATTTTTGTAGCGCAGGTCGAAGGTGTCGATAAAAGGCACGCTTTCGATTTTCTTGCGCAGTTCGGCGATCTCCTTGCGCAGCCGCTCTTCTTCCAGCAGCTGCACCGGCTCGGTGTTTTCCAGCAGAGTCAGTTCATCTTCCAGTTCGTGCAGCGCGCGCCTTTTTCCGGCGGTCATGGCGGTGCGGCGCGCCAGCGAGTTTTGCAGTGAACGCACGACGCTGATGTTGGCCGGCACGCCGTTGGCGGTATAGCCGGCGCGGTGGGTTTTAAACTCCGTCAGCTGTTTGTACTGGTTCTTTTTCAGATTGGGCAGCGCCAAATCCTCGAACAGCAGATCGAGATACTCGTCTTTGGATATCTGGAAGACAAACTCGTCCTCGCCTTCGCCATCCTGGCTGGCGTTGCCCTGGCCGCCGCCACCGCCGCCGCCGCCCTGCGGGCGCTCGACGCGGTCGTTCTGCACAAAGTGATCGTTGCCGGGGTGAACGCGGTGACGTGTGCCGCCGCGCCCCTGATGAAACATAGGTTCGTTGATATCGTCAGTGGGAATGGAAACCGACTCCCCGCTGTCGACGTCGGTGACCGAACGCTTATTGATGGCTTCGGCAATCGACTGTTTGATTTGCGACTTGTAACGGCGCAAGAAGCGCTGGCGGTTTACCGTGCTCTTGTTTTTGCCGTTAAGCCGTCGGTCAATGAAATAGGTCATACATCCCCCAAACGACGTTGCCAACTTTTCATGTCCTGCACGCGACAGCGTAATCGTTCGGTCCGTCCCTGGACCTCGCTGTCACGTCAAATCTCTGGACATGGCCCTGATAATACCGCTGTGCGCCGGCGTTATGAGGATTTTCTGACCCGCAGATACCATTCACACAACAGGCGTACCTGTTTGCGGGTATAGCCTTTCTCCATCATGCGGTCGACGAAGTCATCATGCTTTTTCTGCTCATCCGTCGAGGTCTTGGCGTTAAAGGAAATGACCGGCAGCAGCTCCTCGGTATTGGAGAACATTTTCTTCTCGATCACGGTGCGCAGCTTCTCATAGCTGGTCCAGTTCGGGTTGCGGCCGCTGTTGTTGGCGCGGGCGCGCAGCACGAAGTTGACGATTTCGTTGCGGAAATCTTTCGGGTTGCTGATGCCGGCCGGTTTCTCGATTTTCTCCAGCTCGGCGTTCAGGGATTCGCGATCGAACAGCTGGCCGGTGTCCGGGTCACGGTACTCTTGATCCTGGATCCAGAAGTCTGCATAGGTCACGTAGCGGTCAAAAATATTCTGGCCGTATTCGGAGTAGGACTCGAGGTAAGCCGTTTGGATCTCTTTGCCGATAAACTCGGCGTATTTCGGGATCAGGTAGCCTTTCAGGTGCTCCAGATATTTCTCCGCCTGATCCTGCGGGAATTGCTCACGTTCTATCTGCTGTTCCAGCACGTAGAACAGGTGCACCGGGTTAGCCGCTACCTCGGCATGATCGAAGTTGAACACCCGTGAGAGGATTTTAAAGGCGAAACGGGTGGACAAGCCGTTCATGCCTTCATCCACCCCGGCGTAGTCGCGGTACTCCTGATACGACTTGGCTTTCGGGTCGGTGTCTTTCAGGCTTTCGCCGTCATAGACCCGCATCTTCGAGTAAATGCTGGAGTTTTCCGGCTCTTTCAGACGCGAGAGCACGGTAAAGCGCGCCAGGGTCTCCAGCGTGCCGGGAGCGCAAGGCGCGTGGGTCAGCTCGCTGTGATCCAGCAGTTTGTCGTAGATTTTGATCTCTTCCGACACCCGCAGGCAGTAAGGCACCTTGACGATGTATACGCGGTCGAGGAAGGCTTCATTGTTCTTGTTGTTGCGGAAGGTGACCCATTCCGATTCGTTGGAGTGCGCCAGAATAATGCCGCTGAACGGCAGGGCGGAGATGCCCTCGGTGCCGTTATAGTTGCCTTCCTGGGTGGCGGTCAGCAGCGGGTGCAGCACCTTGATCGGCGCTTTGAACATCTCCACGAACTCCATGATCCCCTGGTTGGCGCGGCACAGGGCGCCGGAATAGCCGTAGGCGTCCGGATCGTTTTGCGCGTGGTTTTCCAGCTTGCGGATATCGACCTTACCGACCAGCGCAGAAATATCCTGGTTGTTCTCGTCGCCCGGTTCGGTTTTGGCGATGGCGATCTGTTCCAGAATGGAAGGGCGCACCTTCACCACTTTGAACTTGGTGATGTCGCCGCCGAACTCATGCAGGCGCTTCGCCGCCCACGGCGACATGATGGTGCCGAGATAACGGTTAGGGATGTTGTATTCTTTTTCCAGAATAGAAGCGTCTTCCTGCGGGTTGAACAGGCACAATGGGTGATCGTTTACCGGGCTGCGTTCGCCGTTGGCGCTCAGGGTGTAGATCGGCACGCGTTGCATCAGCGCTTTCAGCCGTTCCGCCAGCGAGGATTTACCGCCGCCCACCGGGCCCAACAGGTACAGGATCTGTTTCTTCTCTTCGAGGCCCTGCGCGGCGTGCTTCAGATAAGAAACTATCTGCTCGATAGCCTCTTCCATGCCGTAGAACTCTTCGAAGGCGGGATAGCGAGCGATCACGCGGTTGGAGAACAGGCGAGACATGCGTGACTCAAGCGCGGTGTCCACCATAACGGGTTCACCGATGGCCATCAGCAGACGTTCGGCCGCATTGGCATAGGCACTGCGATCTTGCCGGCAAATGGTAAGAAATTCCTGCAGTGTGAACTCTTCGTCCTTGGCAGCTTCATAACGCTGGCGATAGTGGTCAAATATGTTCATGATGCCCGTCCTTTTCGTTATTAGCACAGGTAAAGGGAGCTGGTGATAGTGTTGTGGCTCCCGAAAGAAGAAGTTATACCTGAGTACAGCAACCCGTATGCCAACTTGGTGCGCTTATTATCGCGAGTTGCGCTGTATTGCCACTGGGCTCAGGATAAATTCACCTTCTGATTTAAGCTTAGTTTGCATACTGGAAAATTTCCTGCAGCAGAAAAAGCTTTTTTTAAGTCATATCAATGACTCAGTTATTGCAGAGAGAGCCAAATGCCTTGTCTGGCGCGGTCTGCGGCAGAAAACGTCATGGCACTGCCATGATTAATTCATATTTCCGATCTAAGTTATTCGATCTTGGTTGTTTTCTATTGTAAAGATTAGACGCGCAACCAAATTTTCACATAAACTGTGTGCGCTATTAACCCCGTTATTTATGGAAAAAAACCAGTGAAGATTTCTCAACTCAAAACGCTAGCAATTATCGCTTCCGCAATGGTTTGTGCGCACAGTGCTCAGGCAGGAACCTGGTCACTTGGCGCTTCCGCGCTGGTCAGCCCGGATCCTTATCGTGGTTATCAGGACCGCGTTTATCCGGTGCCCGTGATTAACTATGAAGGCGATGACTTCTACTTCCGCACCCTGACCGCCGGTTATTACCTGTGGAAAGACCAGCAAAACCAGTTGAGCATCATGGGCTACTACTCGCCGCTGGGCTACCGCCCGGGTGACAGCGACGACGACCGCATGAAGCGTCTCGACAAGCGTCGCGGCACGCTGATGGCCGGCCTGGCCTATTCTCACAACGCCGAGTGGGGCACCATTCGCACCACCTTCACCGGCGATACCCTGAACTACAGCAATGGCCTGGTGGGGGATGTGGCGTACCTGTACAAGTTTGACCTCGACGCTTTCACTCTGGTTCCCGGCGTGGGCGTCACGTGGAGCAGCAAAAACCAGAATAAATATTACTACGGCATCAGTGAAAACGAATCACGCCGCAGCGGTCTCGACAGCTACACGCCGGAAGACAGCTGGGCACCCTACGTTGAGCTGAGCGCCAACTATAAAATCAACAAAGCCTGGAACGCCTTCTTCGTTGGCCGTTACGTCAAGCTTTCCGATGAGGTCAAAGACAGCCCAATGGTAGATAAATCATACACCGGGCTGCTGATGACGGGTGTGAGCTACAGCTTCTAACGGCGAGATGCACGATAATAGTGCAGGCAATGCATCATAAAGGGGCGCTGGCGCCCCTTTTGCACATCTATAGTGCGAATGGGCGGCAAGGTTGGCCACCCCGAAGAGTCAGGCATTTTTGCGGCTGCGGAAGGTTACCGCCAGACGTGCAGGCCGTTCGCCGGCGGCGAGCAGCGGTTTGCTGACGCGGCCGGTTTCCACGCACACCATGGTTTTGTAACCGTCGTTGGTCATGTCCGCCATGCTGCAAGACAGCTCAACGCCGGGGTTCCAGGCGATAACATCGCTCATGTGGTGATGATGAACCTCAATGGTGCGCTGCAGCGCCGCATCCTTGATCAGGCTGAAGGCTTCCGGTTGGGTATAGACGCGGTCGGTCTGGCCGTTAAACGTCAGCTCGCCGGTTTGGTGGGCCTCAACGCCGCCCGCCACCTTGTCGATATAGCTGTCGCCGAGGCCCGCGACCTTCACCCGCGCAATATCGCCAATCTGGAAGTAGCTGTGCAGCGCGGCGGTGGCCTGATAGTCGCCGTGCGACTCCAGTTCAATCTCACACTCTTCGCCCAGCTTGAAGCGGGCAATCAGCGTAAAGGCGTGCGGCCACAGCTTGCGAGTCTGCTCGTTGTCTTTCAGCGTGAAGGTCAAAATAACGCCGTTGTCGTCTTCATCGTGCGCCGTCAGGCTCCAGGGCTGGTTGCGGGCAAAACCGTGGGAGGGCTGGCCCGCCGGGCCGAACCATGGCCAGCAGATCGGCACGCCGCCGCGAATGGCCTTGCCCTTTTGGAACGGGGTATTGCCGCTGAGCCAGATAACCGGCTGCTCGCCGCTGGGCTGCCAGGCCAACAGATGGGCGCCTTGCAGGGCCACCGCAGCGCGCACCTTGGGATGGGACACCACCACCACGCCCAGTTCATCGAGCTGACGTTGGCTGATATACGGAGAAATTTGTTCGGTAACGGGCAGGGTGAAAATTTTATCGTTCATCGCGTGGCCTTTTGTTCGCTTAAACACAAATAAAAAGGGCGACATAAATGTCGCCCTCATCATCAGCTTAACATCGTTCCATTATTTGGAGATGTGAGCGATCAGATCCAGAACCTTGTTGGAGTAGCCGGTTTCGTTGTCGTACCAGGAAACCAGTTTCACAAAGTTGTCGTTCAGTGCGATGCCGGCTTTGGCGTCGAACACGGAAGTCAGGATTTCGCCGTTGAAATCGGTAGAAACCACGTCGTCTTCAACGTAGCCCAGAACGCCTTTCATAGAGCCTTCAGCGGCTGCTTTGATGACTTTCTTGATTTCTTCGTAGGTAGCCGGTTTTTCCAGACGCACGGTCAGGTCAACCACTGAGACGTTAGGAGTAGGAACGCGGAACGCCATACCGGTCAGTTTGCCTTTCAGTTCCGGCAGAACTACGCCTACCGCTTTCGCTGCGCCGGTAGAGGAAGGGATGATGTTCTGGGATGCGCCGCGGCCGCCGCGCCAGTCTTTGTGAGACGGGCCGTCAACGGTTTTCTGCGTTGCGGTGGTTGCGTGGACGGTAGTCATCAGGCCTTCGATGATGCCGAAGTTGTCGTTGATAACTTTAGCCAGTGGAGCCAGGCAGTTGGTGGTGCAAGAGGCGTTGGAAACGATATCCTGGCCAGCGTATTTCTCAAAGTTGGCGCCGCGAACGAACATTGGGGTCGCATCTTTGGATGGGCCGGTCAGCACAACTTTCTTCGCGCCAGCGGTGATGTGTTTACGTGCGGTTTCGTCGGTCAGGAAGATACCGGTGGCTTCAGCAACCACGTCAACGCCCACTTCGTTCCACTTCAGGTTAGCCGGGTCTTTCTCTGCGGTAACACGGATGGTTTTGCCGTTAACAACCAGATGGCCGTCTTTAACTTCTACCGTACCGTTGAAACGGCCGTGAGTAGAGTCATATTTCAGCATGTAAGCCATGTACTCTGCGTCCAACAGATCGTTGATTGCAACGATTTCGATGTCAGAACGTTCCTGAGCAGCACGGAAAACAATGCGACCGATACGGCCAAAACCGTTGATACCTACTTTGATAGTCATATATTCCACCAGCTATTTGTTAGTGAATAAAAGGTTGGTTGTAAAATTACAAAAACCTTACCAAGCGTCAAGCGGAATCGTGTCAATTCTTGCGGCAAGTCAAACCTGGCGGTCGTTTTTGCGCGCTTATTGCACAGTCCGTTTGCGTTCGGCCTCATCCGTAATATGGGGTCAAACCGCTAAGTATAAAGTCAGCACAAACAGGATATGTGATCGGTATCACATATCGTCGCGACGTGACCTTTATGGGCTACAGTTTAGGCCAAAAATCCCTGCAAGGGTGTTAATTTTTTGTTATTATTAATCATTGTTTTCGTTGACATTATCCACATTCAGAGAAACGCACAAATGGCTAAAGAGACAACCCCTGGCCAATCGGCCACGGAACTGAATGAAATCCAACGTTATGTGACCCAAGAGCGGGGCACCGAAGCGCCGTTTTCCGGCAAACTGCTGCACAATAAGCGGGAGGGCGTGTACCATTGCCTGTGCTGCAACCAGCCGTTGTTCTACTCCGACAGCAAGTACGACTCCGGCTGCGGCTGGCCAAGCTTCTATGAGCCGGTATCCGACGATGCAATCCGTTATCTTGATGATAACTCACACAATATGCATCGCGTCGAGATCCGCTGCGGCCATTGCGACGCCCATCTGGGCCATGTGTTCCCCGATGGCCCGCAGCCGACCGGCGAGCGCTTTTGCGTAAACTCGGCGTCGTTAAGTTTTACCGACGGCGAGAATGGTGAGAAAACCGCCGGTTAAGCGGTAATTCAATCTGAAAAATCGATTCAGCTAATTATTCTTTCGTAAGCGAGAAATGCCCTGATGGAAGTGAAAGATCTGATTGCGGCGATGACGCCCGAAATCTACCAGCGCCTGGTGCAGGCGGTCGAGTTGGGCAAATGGCCGGACGGCGTGGCGCTGACGCCGGAGCAGAAAGAAAACAGCCTGCAGGCGGTGATGCTGTGGCAGTCGATGAACAATGCCGATCCTCAGCATATGAGCATCGGCACCGACGGCCAGATAGTGATGAAGAGCAAGCAGGAGCTTAAACAGCAGTTCGTCGCCGAACCGCTGGTTAAACTGAAACCGCAGTAATGCGTGCAGCAGGGCGATGTCGCCATCGCCCGCCGCTTTAGCGTTTCCCGCCGTTTATCCCCAACGATTCCGCCAGCTGGCGCGCCAGGCGGTTGTTGTCGTCTGCACCGTATTCCCAGAACATCGCGCCGCCCAATCCCTTGCTCTTGATATAGTCGGCCTTGATCGCCACCGAACGCGGGTTCTCGTAGGAAATGGCGAACAGCGGCTTGCCTTCGGCGGATTGCAGCGTCAGGTAAGGCACTTTGGCGTCGTTGTCCCAGTGCGCGCTGAAGCGCCGCTGCGGGTCATTCAGCAGTTTGCTGACGATATCGTTGTATTTGAAGTAGCTGTCCTTGGCCAGATCGAGGCCCAGCGATTTGAACAGCGCGATTTCCCGTTCGCCGAAGTAGGGCTGGGTTACCGGATGCCTGGCGGCGTCCGGCTTGTCCCAGTCGATCCCCGCTTCGGTCGCCCGTTTGGGCACCCGGCCATAAAAACCTATGCCCAGATTCATCTGCGCGGGCTTCAGGCCGGCTGCCAGGTAGTTATCCACCACAAAATTGGCGCTGTAGCGATCGGCGGCGGCGACGGTGGGCCACCGTTTGGAATCGTACAGGTTGGAGTTGAAGTACTGCGTGCCGTACGCCATATCGTAGGTCATCAGGTTGATGTAATCGAGATAAGGCGCGATGGCGGGGACATCCACCCACTCCTGCGGGCTTTTGGCGTTGGCGCCGACGGCGATGGTCAACAACTGGCCCTTGTTTAATGCCTGGTGCAGCTCCTTCAGCAGCAGGGTGAAGTTGGCGCGGTCCGCCGGTTGGCTTTCCACCAGCCCCCAGGCGCCGTTAACCGGGTATTCCCAGTCCAGATCGATGCCGTCGAGGCTGTACTGTTTGAGCACCTGTTGCACCGAACGGATAAACACCGCCCGGCTTTCCGCCGTCGCGGCCGCGCCGGAGAAACCGCGGGCGCCCCAGCCGCCGACCGAGAGCAGCACTTTCAGTTCCGGGTTTTGCTTGCGCAGCACCGGCAGCAGCTGCAGATCGGCCTGCACCTTCGGCGACAGGTAGATCTGGTGCAGGCGCGCCGCATCTTTCAGCGCCGGGTTGGATTCGTCTTTCTCATTGTTGTAGATCAGGCCGAACGAGTAGTTGAGGTGGGTTATCTGGCTGACGTCCAGTTTGTTGATGTCGCCACCGGGGCCGGCGGTGACGTCGCCGCCGCCGTTGAAGTAACCGACGGACAGATAAGAGGCCGCCTGAGCCATGCCGGCTCCGGCCATACCAAACTGCGCCGCTACCAGCAAAGGCAGCAGCTTACGGGCTAATTTCATGTCATCTCCTTTGGCCGACAAGGTCGACCTGAACCGCCTCAGGCGGTCACAATAAAGCCGGGCTCAACGGGCCCCGGATGCGTATAACCCTGCGATGCCGAAGCATCGGGGTCATAACAGCAAAAGCGCCGGGCGGTAACAAGATGTCGGTGCGGGAGAATGGTCGGAATGTGAGCGGTGTCGAGATTTTCGCCGGCGGGAGAACAGGGCGCCTGCGGCGCCCCTGGAGATCAATCAGCGATAAATTGTGACAGGGTAACCAGCTGGGCGCCGGCCTGCTGCATCGCCTGCAGTGCTCGCTGGCTGTCGCCCGGCTGCAAATCGACGCCGCGGCAGCCGTCGACGATCACCTGGGTTGCGTATCCCAACCGGCAGGCATCCAGCACGCTGAACTTCACGCAGTAGTCGGTCGCCAGCCCCATAATCGCCAGCCGCTCGATGCCCTGCGCTTTCAGCCAGCCGTCCAGCATGGTTTGCGCCCTATGGCCGTTGTCGAAGAAGGCGCTGTAGCTGTCGATGTCCGGGTTTTGCCCTTTGCGAAACACCTCGACGATGGCCGCCTGATGCAAATCGGCATGAAACTCGGCCCCGGGACTCCCCTGCACGCAATGCACCGGCCACCAGATCTGCGGCAGACCTTCCAGTTGGCCCAGGGTGCCCGGCTGCGCATTGGAGTTGACCGCAAAGCTGCGATGGTTGGCGGGGTGCCAATCCTGGCTGGCGATCACCGTTTCGCCGCGCGCCACGCAGGCGGCGATCGCCCGGTTGGCCACGGCCAGGGTGGCGTCGCCGTCCGCGACGGCCAGCGCGCCGCCGGGGCAGAAGTCGTTTTGCAGGTCTATCAGTAACAGGGCCTTTTTCATCGCCGCTCCCTAGTGAGGTTAACCGCTAATGCTCAGTTCGCCGCGCAGGTCTTGCTGCATCAGGCTGCGGATTTGCTTTGGCGTCAGCGGTTGGCTGAGCAGATAGTGCAGTTTAGTCAACGCGGCTTCCACCGTCATGTCGAAACCGCTGATCACCCCGGCATGCGCCAGCGCATTGCCGGTAGCGTAGCCTTCCATATTCACCCGGCCGGAAATGCACTGCGTCAGATTCACCACCACGATGCCGCGTTCGGAGGCGTCGCGCAGCTCATCGATCAGTTCGGGTTTCTGCGGCGCGTTGCCCACGCCGTAGGAGCGCAGGATCAGCGCCTTAACCGGCTGCAGCAGGAAGTTGCGCACCACCGCGCCGGAAATCCCCGGGTAAATGGTCACCACGCCGATCGGCTGCGGCGTAATGTCGTGCACCTGCAGCTCGCCGTTGCAGACCGGGCTGTCGATGCCGTTCTGACGGCGGATGTGGATGCCGGCCTCCAGCAGCGGCGGCAGGTTGGGCGAGGCGAAGGCGTCGAAGCCGTCGGCATGCGCTTTGGTGGTGCGGTTACCGCGGAACAGCTTGTTGTTGAAGAACAGGCTGACCTCGTTCACCGGATGGTTGGCCGCCAGATACAGCGCATTCAGCAGGTTGGTCTGGCCGTCTGAGCGCAGCTCCGCCAGCGGGATCTGCGAGCCGGTCACGATCACCGGCTTGGCCAGGTTTTCCAGCATAAACGACAGCGCCGAGGCGGTGAAGGCCATGGTATCGGTGCCGTGCAAAATTACAAAGCCGTCGTAACGGTGGTAATTCTGCTTAATGTCGTCGGCGATATGCTGCCAGTCTTCCGGCGTCATGTCGGAAGAGTCGATCAGCGGGGCATATTCGTGGATGGTGAAATCCGGCATTTCAGGCCGATGGAATTCCGGCATCAGCGCCAGCTGGCGCTGCAGATGGCCAGAAACCGGGATATAGCCGTGATCGGAGCGCTGCATGCCGATGGTGCCGCCGGTATAGGCGACGTAAATGGATTTCTTTTGCATGGTCATTATTTTAACGGAGATAAGATGCGCTGAATTATAGGGAGATAAGCGCAGAAAAAAAGCCCGGCGGGTGCCGGGCTGAGGATTTATTTGTTAGCGGACTTCTCCGCAGGTCAAACAGATGGCGTAACGGTTTTGCGGGTCGTTCAGATTGTTGAACAGGCCCGGTTGCTCTTTCACCGCCATGGCGACAGACGCCAGCGGCGCAGGCAGCATGGCCTGAATGGCCGTTGGCAGCATGGCGTGAATCGACACGCCGAACTGGCTGAGCACCATATCGCTAAGGCTTGGGGTATCGACGAACCAGTTCAGCTGCCACTGTTTCAGCTTGGCCAGCTCGGCCGCTTTCTTCACTGCGTCGTCGAAGTCGCCCAACTGGTCGACCAGGCCGTTGGCTTTGGCATCGCTGCCTAGCCAGACGTGGCCCTGAGCGATTTGGTCTACCTGCTGCGGCGTCATTTTGCGCGCCTTAGCCACCAGATCGATAAAGTTCTTGTAACCGTTTTCGATGTTCAACTGCATCATCTGCGAGAACTCCGCCGGCAGCGCCTTGGTGACCGCGATATCGGCCAATGGCGAAGTCGCCACGCCGTCGGTATGCACGCCAATGCTGTCGAGCGTCTGCTCATAGGTGTTGATGATGCCGAAGATGCCGATGGAACCGGTCAGGGTGCTCGGGCTGGCGATGATGTAGTCTGCCGGGGTCGAGATCCAATAACCGCCGGAAGCCGCCATGCCGCCCATAGAGACCACCACGGGTTTGCCGGCGGCGCGCACCGCGGCCAGCTCGGAACGGATCACTTCAGAGGCGCTGACGCTGCCGCCAGGGCTGTTGACACGCAATATCACCGCCTTGACGGCCGGGTCCAGGCGCGCCTGGCGCAGCTCTGAGGCGGTGGTGTCGCCACCTACGCTGCCCGGCGTCTGCTGGCCATCCATGATAGCGCCGTTGGCGAAGATCACGGCGATTTTGCCGCCCTGATCCGCCGCCGCCTTCGGCTGATAATCGTAGATGCTGATGGCGTTGAAATCATTGGCCTGCTTATCCCAGCCGAAGGTTTTCACCAGCTGATTTTCAATCACGGTACGTGACGCCAGCTCATCCACCAGCTTGTTGTCCAGCGCGAAGCGGGCGGTATCGCCGCCTGCCGCCTGCAAGCCGCTCAGCACGCCGGCGGCGCCTGGGAACAGCTGTTGCGGCGTCAGCTGGCGGTTGGCCGCCACGGTAGCCAGATAGTTCTGCCACAGGCCGCCGATCCAGCGGCTGTCCGCTTCACGCGCCGCCGGTGACATATCGTCGCGGATCAGCGGTTCGACCGCCGATTTATAGGTACCGACGCGGAAAATGTTGGTGGTGACCTTGAGCATCTCCAACAACGACTTGTAGTACAGGTTGTTGGTGGCGAAACCGTGCAGATCGACCGCGCCCTGCGGCGACAGATAGACCTTGTTGGCGTAGCTGGCCAGGTAGTATTGCGTCTGGTTGTAGCTGTCGCCGATGGCGAAGATAGGCTTGCCGCTGTCGCGGAATTCGCGCAATGCCTTGCCGATGTACTGCAGGGAAGGCTGATCGGCGCCGGCGAAGTCATTCAACTGCAATACCATGCCGGTAATGTTTTTGTCGTCTTTGGCCTTGCGAATGCTGTCAACCACGTCGAACAGGGAGTTTTCCTGCAGGCGGTTGCTGGACGCGCCGAGCAGCTCGCGGCCCCATTGGCGCACCTTGTTGTTCATCGAAGGTTGATCGACCACCACGCCGCTCAGATCTACCAGCAGCGCGCCGCGCGCCGGCACCGTTGGGGTGGTGGAGCTTTGGAAGGACAGATAAATGCCGACCCCAATCAGGATCAGCAACACCAGGAACAGGTTAAGGATCAGTTCCCTGATAAAGTTCAGCAGACGCCATGTCCACCTGAATATGCCGGCAATAATTTGCCACAATGTGCGCATGTGCTCTCCAACAAGAGTCGAGAATGTTCCGCTATCCTAATGAGCGGCCGAAGAAATGTCAGCTTTAAATCGTGGCTCACAGACAGTATGGCCGAGGCTGTAACTCGCTGTAGAGCTATGTTAACGTGATCGTAATGCAAATTGTTATCAGGAGTTTACGATGGATGCACTGGATCTGTTACTGAATCGCCGCTCGGCCTCACGGCTGGCGGAACCGGCGCCGGCGGGCGAAGCGCGCCAGAACATCATCAACGCGGGCCTGCGTGCGCCCGATCACGGCGCGCTGCAGCCGTGGCGTTTCGTGATGATCGAAAATCAGGGTCTGGCGCGTTTCAGTCAATTGTTACAAGCTGCTGCGAAACAGGATCAGATGGACGAGGCGGCGATTGAAAAGGCCACCAAGGCGCCGTTCCGCGCTCCGTTGATCATTACCGTCGTGGCGCACTGCACCGAAGAAACCAAGGTACCGCGTTGGGAACAGGTGGTGTCCGCCGGCTGTGCGGTGCAGGCGATGCAAATGGCGGCGCTGGCGCAGGGGTTTAACGGCATATGGCGCACCGGCGCCTGGACTGAACACCCGTTGGTGCGTGAAGCCTTCGGCTGCCGTGAGCAGGATGAGATTGTCGGTTTCCTGTATCTGGGCACGCCGCAGCTGAAAGCCGCGACCAAAGTGATCGCGCCGGACAGCACGCCTTTCGTCAGCTACTTCTGATCCCTCCGGCGGGCAGGCGGTAAAAATGCGCCTCTGCCCGCAGAATTGCCTTGTTTCTGAGCAAGCTGCACGCTAAACGGCAGCCTGCTCTTACCAATCCCCTCGGCAAGCGCTACCCTATGCTATCTTGAGTGCCGTTAATCGAAGGGAGTGGACTATGACATCGCCGGCAATCCGTTTAACCCAGTACAGCCATGGCGCTGGCTGCGGCTGCAAAATCTCACCGAAAGTTCTCGAAACCATTCTGCACAGCGAGCGTGAAAAGTTTGTCGATCCGCGCTTGCTGGTGGGCAATGAAACCCGCGACGACGCGGCGGTGTACGATATTGGCAACGGCGTCGGCATCATCAGCACCACCGACTTCTTTATGCCGATCGTCGACGATCCTTTCGATTTCGGCCGCATCGCCGCCACCAATGCCATCAGCGACGTTTACGCCATGGGCGGCAAACCTATTATGGCCATCGCCATTCTCGGCTGGCCAATTGCCACGCTGCCGCCGGAGGTGGCGCAACAGGTGATCGACGGCGGGCGTTTCGCCTGCCAGCAGGCGGGCATCGCGCTGGCTGGCGGGCACTCTATCGACGCGCCCGAGCCGATCTTCGGCCTGGCGGTCACCGGCGTGGTCAATACCGAGCGGGTCAAGAAAAACAGCGCGGCGCAGGCCGGAGCCACCTTGTTCCTCACCAAACCGCTGGGGATCGGCGTGTTGACCACCGCCGAGAAGAAAAGCAAGCTGCGTCCTGAGCATCAGGGGCTGGCGACCGAAGTGATGTGCCGGCTGAATGCGCCAGGCGCAGATTTCGCCGAAGTGGCCGGGGTGACGGCGATGACCGATATCACCGGCTTCGGGCTGTTGGGCCACCTGAGCGAAGTGTGCCAGGGCTCCGGGCTGCAGGCGACGCTGTGGTTCGAGCAGGTGCCGAAGCTGCCTGGCGTCGAAGCCTACATCGCCGAAGGCTGCGTGCCGGGCGGTACCGGGCGCAACTTCGACAGCTACGGCCATCTGGTGGGCGAAATGACCAGCCTGCAACGCCAGCTGCTGTGCGATCCGCAAACCTCCGGCGGCCTGCTGCTGGCGGTGATGCCGGAGGCTGTGGCGCAGGTGCAGGCGATTGCCGCGCGCCATGGCATTCAGCTCGACGCCATCGGCGAATTGCATGCCGCGGTAGCCGATAAGCCGTTAATTGAGGTCGAATAGTGCTCACTGTGCAGGGAAGGCCGGACACTGACGATTACCGACGTATTTTTTTGCAGGACGTCCCGTTGATCGACCTGCGTGCGCCGGTCGAATTTCAGCAAGGGGCATTCGCCAATGCGCTGAATCTGCCGCTGATGAACGACGGCGAAAGGCAGGCGGTGGGCACCTGTTATAAACAGCAGGGGCAGCAGGCGGCGATTACGCTGGGCCACAGCCTGGTGAACGGCAGGCTGCGCGAGCAACGCACCGCGGCCTGGCTGGAACAGTGCGCGCGGTGGCCGCAAGGCTATCTCTACTGCTTCCGCGGCGGTTTGCGTTCGCAACTGGTGCAGCAGTGGCTGCGCGAGGCCGGCGTGCACTATCCGCGCATCGCCGGCGGCTATAAGGCGCTGCGCCATTTCCTGTTGACCACGCTGGCGCAAAGCGCCGAGTTGCCGATGGTGCTGGTCGGCGGCAATACCGGCAGCGGCAAAACGCTGCTGGTCAACGCGTTGGCCGACGGCGTCGATCTGGAAGGGGCGGCGCGCCATCGCGGGTCATCTTTTGGCCGAACGCTGGCCGGGCAGAGCTCACAGATTGATTTTGAGAATCGTCTGGCTGTGTTGTTGCTGAAAAAACAGCATGGTGGCTGCCGCCGCTGGGTCCTGGAGGATGAGGGGCGCATTATCGGCAGCAACAACCTGCCGCTGCCGCTGTTCAACGGCATGCAGCTGGCGCCGGTGGCGGTGATTGACGACCCGTTCGAGACGCGCTTGGCGCGCCTGCAGGCTGAGTATATCGACGGCATGCGCGCGCAGTTCGAGCAGGCGTATGGCGAGGCGGCGGGCTGGCTGCGCTACGATGAATATTTGCACCAGGGGCTGTTCGCCATCCGCCGCCGGCTGGGCATGGAGCGCTTCCAGCAGCTGACGCAGCGCCTGGAGGCCGCGCTGCAGCAGCAGCGCCTCAGCGGCAGCGGTGATGCGCATCGGGCATGGCTGGAGCCGTTGCTGCAGCATTACTACGATCCGATGTATCAGTTCCAATTGGAAAAGAAATCCCGCCGGATTGCGTTCCGCGGGAATTATGCTGAAGTAAGAGAATTCCTGATGACGTACAGCCATAAAAACGGTGAATAATGCGACTGTTTATAGCCGAGAAACCGAGTTTGGCGCGCGCCATTGCCGACGTTCTTCCCAAGCCTCACCGCCGCGGTGACGGCTTTATCGCCTGCGGGGGCAACGATGTCGTGACCTGGTGCGTCGGCCACCTGCTGGAGCAGGCGCAGCCCGATGCCTACGACAGCCGCTATGCACGCTGGTCGTTGGCGGATCTGCCGATCATTCCGGAAAAATGGCGGCTACAACCGCGTCCTTCGGTCAGCAAGCAGTTGAACGCCATCAAAAAACTACTGCTCGAAGCCGATGAGGTGGTACACGCCGGTGACCCGGATCGCGAAGGGCAGCTGTTGGTGGACGAGGTGCTGGACTATCTGGATTTAACCGCGGAAAAGCGTCAGAACGTCCGCCGCTGCCTGATTAACGACCTCAACCCGCAGGCGGTGGAGCGCGCCGTCGAGCGGCTGCGCGACAACCGTGATTTTATCCCGCTGTGCGTATCGGCGCTGGCGCGTTCGCGCGCTGACTGGTTGTACGGCATCAATATGACCCGCGCTTATACCCTGTTGGGGCGCAACGCCGGCTACGATGGCGTGCTGTCGGTGGGGCGGGTGCAGACGCCGGTGTTGGGGCTGGTGGTGCGGCGCGACGAAGAAATAGAAAACTTCGTCTCGAAGGATTTTTTCGAAGTCAAAGCGCACATCGTTACGCCCAAAGACGAGCGTTTTGTCGCGCTTTGGCAGCCCAGCGACTCTTGCGAGCCGTATCAGGACGAAGAAGGCCGCTTGCTGCACCGGCCGCTGGCGGAGCACGTGCTCAAACGCATCGAGGGCCAGCCGGCGCTGGTGACCTCTTATAATGATAAACGGGAATCAGATACCGCGCCGCTGCCGTTCTCGCTGTCGACGCTGCAGATAGAAGCCGCCAGGCGTTTTAACCTCAGCGCGCAGCAGGTGCTGGACGTTTGCCAACGGCTGTATGAAACCCACAAGCTGATTACCTATCCGCGTTCCGATTGCCGCTATCTGCCGGAGGAACATTTCGCCGGGCGACATGCGGTGCTGAACGCCATCAGCGTGCACCAGCCGGAGATGTACCCACAGCCGGTGATCGACAGCGATCGTCGCAACCGCTGCTGGGACGATAAAAAGGTCGATGCCCACCACGCCATTATCCCCACCGCCCGCGCCAGCAAAGTTAACCTGACGCAGGATGAGTCGAACGTTTACGGGCTGGTGGCGCGCCAATACCTGATGCAGTTTTGCCCGGATGCGATGTTCCGCAAATGCGTCATTGAGCTGGACATCGCCGGCGGCAAATTCATCGCCAAAGCGCGTTTTCTGGCCGAGGCCGGCTGGCGCACCTTGTTGGGCAGCAAGGAGCGCGACGAAGAGAACGAAGGCGCGCCGTTGCCGGTGGTGGCGAAGGATGACGAACTGCTGTGCGAGCGGGGCGAGGTGGTTGAGCGCCAGACGCAGCCGCCGCGGCCGTTCACCGACGCCAGTTTGCTGTCGGCAATGACCGGTATTGCGCGTTTCGTTCAAGATAAAGCGTTAAAGAAAATCCTGCGGGCGACCGATGGTTTAGGAACGGAAGCCACGCGAGCGGGGATCATCGAGCTGCTGTTCAAGCGTGCGTTTCTTTACAAGAAGGGGCGCTATATTCACTCCAGCGAGACCGGCCGCGCGTTGATCCACTCGTTGCCGGACCTTGCCGCGCGTCCTGACATGACGGCGAACTGGGAGGCCACGCTGACGCAAATCAGTGAGAAATCCTGCCGTTATCAGGACTTTATGCAGCCGCTGGTTGGCACTTTGCAGGAACTGATTTATCAGGCCAAGCAGAGCCGGGCGAGTATGGCGTTTCGTGGTTTGCCGCCGCCGCCTTCAGCTGGCGGCAAAAAGCGCAGGAAGAGCGCCGGCAAGGCGCAGGAGAAGAGTGAATGAAACTGCGATTACTGATATTGGCGGCGGGAGTTGGGTTGTTTTCAGGCACCGTGGGCGCCAGCGGGAGCGTGGATGTGGTGTTGCCGGTTTCCCCCGAGATCTGGGGGACGGCGAAAAACGCCGCTGCACAGCCGGCAGCTCAACCCTGCAGCCGCTGCTGCATTTATCAGAATCAGAATTATTCCGAAGGGGCGGTGCTTAAAATCGAGGGGGAGGTGCTGCAGTGCGTGCGGGACCATAACCTGGTCGGCACCAATCCGTTGATTTGGGTACGCCTGAAAAAGTGACGGCGTAACCTGCGCCGGAACTCAGCGCGCTGAGCGCTGAGCGGCAATATAGGCGTCCAGCAGGGGAATATCCGCCGGCGCCAGATCGTAGTGCTGCGCCTGCTGCGGCGTCACCCAGACGAATTCCGCATGGCAGCGCAGCTGCAGTTCGCCGCTGAATGCGCCTACGCGCCAGGCGTGCAGCCGGATGGTGCGCTCGGCTTGCTGCCATGGGTTGCTGGCGACGTAACTGCCCACGCTGGCCTGAATGCCTAACTCTTCATCCAGTTCACGCGCCAGCGCCTGTGTCTGGCTTTCACCCGCTTCAACCTTGCCGCCCGGAAACTCCCATCGGCCGGCCTGATCGCCGCCGGCGCCGCGCTGCGCCAGCAAAATTTTGCCGTCTTTTTCAATAATGGCGGCTACAACATCGATGATTTTCATTGGCACCACAAAATAAAACCCCGGCGTTTGCCGGGGCCTGAATGCATTACAGCGAAAACTCGGCCCAAACCGGTGCGTGGTCGGACGGTTTTTCCATGCCGCGGATCTGGTAATCGATGCCGGTCGCGGTGCAACGCGCCGCCAGCGGCGCGCTGGCCAACAGCAGATCGATACGCAGCCCGCGGTTGTCGTCGAACCCTTTGGAGCGATAGTCGAACCACGAGAACTGGTCGTTGCGCGCCGGGTTGGCGTGGCGGTAGGTATCCACCAGGCCCCAGTTCAGCAGGCGATCCATCCATTCGCGCTCTTCCGGCAGGAAGGAACATTTACCGGTGCGCAGCCAGCGCTTGCGGCTTTCTTCACCAATGCCGATATCAAAATCGCTGTGGCTGATGTTCATGTCGCCCATGATCAATACCGGCGACTCTACCGACATCTGTTGTTCCAGATAAGCCTGCAAATCCTGGTAGAAGCGCGTCTTGGCCGGGAATTTGATCGGGTGGTCGCGGCTTTCGCCCTGCGGGAAATAGCCGTTGATCACCGTCAGCGTGCCCTGTGGGGTCGCCAGATCGGCCATGATGATGCGGCGCTGTGCGTCTTCATCGTCAGTCGGGAAGCCGCGGCGCACCGCCAGAGGTTGCTCTTTGGTCAGCAAGGCGACGCCGTAGTGGCCTTTTTGCCCGTGATAGAACACGTGATAACCATATTGGCTGACGTCTTCGAGCGGGAACATGTCGTCGTGGACCTTGGTTTCCTGCAGGCCGATAACGTCGGGCTGGTGCTGTTCGATAATTGCCGCCAGCTGATGCGGACGCGCACGCAGTCCATTGATATTAAAAGAGACAAACTTCATGAGCGGTGCCGTTTTCACAAGAAAAATGTGTTGAGATAGTAGCAGAGTTTGGCAGGAAATGTAACGCAGGCAGCGGCTGTGCCGCTGGCTGCAGGCCGGATTATTTTGCCCAGCGATCGTAATTTTTGGGTTGGTAATCGTCAAACTGTTGCAGCAGCGTTTGTGCGGACTCACTAATATGCATGGTGCCCAGATAATCGTGACGCATGAACCCCTGATCGGCGACGTGCTCAAGGAAATTGTTCAGCGGCCGGTAGAAGTCGTTGACGTTCAATAGCCCGACCGGCTTGCTGTGATAGCCAATTTGCCCCCAGGTCCAGATTTCGAACAGCTCCTCCAGCGTGCCGATACCGCCCGGCAGGGCAATAAACCCGTCCGCCAGCGCCGCCATGCGGGCCTTGCGGGTGTGCATGTCGGGAACGACCTCCAGCTCGGTCAACCCCCGGTGTGCCGTTTCCGCTTCAACCAGCCTTTCAGGGATGATGCCTACGGCCTCGCCGCCGGCCGCCAGCACCGCATCGGCGACGATCCCCATCAGGCCTTTTTTACCGCCGCCATAGATCAGGCGCCGGCCCTGAGCGGCGAGGGTCTGGCCCAGCAGACGGGCGTGATCGGCATAAGCAGGGTTAACGCCTTCGCTGGCGCCACAAAAAACGCAGATGTTGTTACGCATGCACTTTTTTCCTTACTGCATTAAAGAAGCCAGTGGTATAGCGAATTGTCGGCCGGAGTTCAAGTTACGGCTTTGTGCAATGATAAAGAAAATTGAGTATTTATGAGGAGCGGATTGATTAATTCAGGGAAGTTTATTCGAAGATGGTGGTGGGGGAAGGATGACTCGTCGCTGCGCGACTCGCCCTGCGGGCCGCGCTGAAGCGCGTTGTCTCACTGCGTGAGACTCGAACCTTGTCGAAGCTTCTCATCCTTCCCCTGTACGGAGCAATATGGATGCTTAAGGTTTGATTTAATTTATGGGAGTTTATTCGAAGATGGTGGTGGGGGAAGGATTCGAACCTTCGAAGTCTGTGACGGCAGATTTACAGTCTGCTCCCTTTGGCCGCTCGGGAACCCCACCATGGTATTCATGGATTTACAAATTTTAGTCCGGTTTGATCCGGGAGAAACCTGGCCGGTTTCTTTACTGCGCCTCCACTCCTGGCGGAGAGAAGATGGTGGTGGGGGAAGGATTATTCGTCACTTCGTTCCTCACCCTTTGGGCCGCGCCAAAGCGCGTTATCCTTCCCTTTCTGCTTTGCTTTAACCAAGCGCGCATCAGCGAAGAAAGATGGTGGTGGGGGAAGGATTCGAACCTTCGAAGTCTGTGACGGCAGATTTACAGTCTGCTCCCTTTGGCCGCTCGGGAACCCCACCACTGGCCTTGCTTGCGAAACCGCTGTCTCGGTAAGCGGGGCGCATCATATCAAATGAAGCGCGCGTGTAAAGTATTGAAATGAAGAAAATGAATCGTTTGCCGTTTTTTTATTCGTGGCGGTGCATCCCTGAACGAAATGCACCGTTTTATTGAACAATTACAGGATCACCGTCCGATTTCCGTAGACGAATACCCGCTGAGCCAATACCTGATACAGGGCGCGGCTAAGCACATTTTTCTCCACGTCGCGGCCTGCGCGCATCATATCCTCGGCGGAATAGGTGTGATCGACATTGATCACGTCCTGCATGATGATTGGGCCTTCATCGAGGTTGTCGTTAACGTAGTGCGCGGTGGCGCCGATAATTTTAACGCCACGTTCGTAAGCCTGATGATAAGGGCGCGCGCCGATAAAGGCCGGCAGGAACGAGTGGTGGATGTTGATTACCTGATTCGGGTAATGCTGCACAAAGGAAGGCGTCAGCACGCGCATATATTTGGCCAGCACCACGTAATCGGGTTGGTATTGGTCGATTTTGGCCGTCATCTCGCGGTCGTGCTGTTCGCGGGTCAGGCCCTCGTGGCTGATCAGATGGAATGGAATATCGAAGCGTTCCACCAGCGTCTGCAGCGTATCGTGGTTGCCGATCACCGCGGCGATTTCCACGTCAAGGCCGCCGTAGGCGCTCTTCATCAGCAGATCGCCCAGGCAGTGGGCCTCTTTGGTGACCAGCACCACGATGCGGCGGCGGCCGGTGCTGTGCAGTTCGCGCACCGAGCCTTCCGGCAGCGCGCCGTCAAGATCGGCCAGCAACGTCGTATCGTTGAAAATGCCTTCCAGCTCGGTACGCATAAAGAAGCGGCCGGTGCGGTGATCGACGAATTCGTTATTCTGCACAATATTGAGCTCGTGCTTATAGCAAATATTGGTGATCTTGGCGATCAGCCCTTTGGCGTCCGGGCAAATGGTGCGTAAAACTTTTCTTTGTACATTTTGGTGTGGCATTGGCGTGAGGATCCTGTCTGATACTGAACGTCCTGTCTGCGCAGGCGTGGATGTTAAGGGCCGGCCGGCTAGCGCCCGCAGCACTTCTTATATTTTTTCCCTGAGCCGCAGGGGCAAATGGCGTTTCTGCCGGGCTGCGGCTTAGTGCCGTCGATATAATACCAGCGTTGTTCAAGGCGAAGAAAGCGGGAACGCTCATGCATGGCCTGGGGTTGGCCACTGCCGTCGACGAAGCGAGCGATAAATTCAACAAACCCTTCGTCGGCGCTGGCGCCGGCCTGTTCATCCACCACGGTCAGGCCCAGCCATTCGGTGTCTTTAAAGCTGTCGTCGATCGCGCTGCGCCATTCGCTGGCGTGGCAGTCAGGGTGCCAGGTGGCGATCAGGTAGTCGACGTCCCGTTTCACGTAGGCGCTGAAACGGGAACGCATCAGTTTACCGGGCGTCGGCGCTATTTGGCTGCCGGCGATATAGGGGCCGCAGCATGCGTGATAGTCCAGTTCGCTGCCGCATGGGCATGATTCGAGCAAAATAACTCCTGGGAAGGCGGTGCAGAAAGTGAATTTAGCGCATATGTTACCTAACATCATTCGCTGGTGACAATCTACCCTGAGACCAGGGGATAAACAATTCACCGGATAAGGACGGGCGCTATGCGGCAGATTAAAATTGGACTGGCGTTAGGGGCTGGCTCGGCCAAAGGCTGGGCCCACATCGGCGTGATCAATGCGCTAAAGAAGTTGGGCATTGAGGTCGATATTGTTGCCGGCTGTTCGGTAGGCGCATTGGTGGGGGCCGTCTTCGCCAGCCATCGCTTGCCGGCGATGGAGCAATGGGTGCGATCGTTCAGCTACTGGGACGTGATCCGCCTGATGGATCTCTCCTGGCAGCGGGGCGGCCTGTTGCGCGGTGAGCGAGTGTTCAATGCGGTAGGCCAATTGCTGAAGATTAATGACATAGACGAGTGTTCGCTGAAATTCGGCGCCGTGACGACCAACCTCAGCACCGGCCGCGAGCTGTGGCTGACCAAAGGGGACATACATCAGGCGGTGCGCGCGTCATGCAGCATGCCGGGCCTGCTCGCGCCGGTGTGGTTCGACGGCTATTGGCTGGTGGATGGCGCAGTAGTCAATCCGGTGCCGATTTCACTCACCCGCGCGCTGGGGGCGGATATCGTGATCGCCGTTGATTTGCAGCACGATGCGCATTTGATGCAGCAGGATTTGTTCTCGGTGCGCAGCGATGCCGCCGGGACGCAGGAGCCTCCGGCAAACAGCTGGCGCGGGCGGCTGCGGGAGCGCATTGGCAAAATGTCGTTGAGAAAGGCCAATGCGACGCCGACGGCGATGGAAATCATGGGGACGTCGATCCAGGTATTGGAGAATCGGCTGAAACGCAATCGCATGGCGAGCGATCCGCCGGACGTGCTGATACAGCCTTACTGCCCGCAAATCTCGACGCTGGATTTTCACCGCGCCGATGAGGCGATAGCAGCGGGGCAACTGGCGGTGGAAAAACAGCTGGATCGGCTGCTGCCGTTGATAAAAAATAGATAGTTATCGGTTCACTGGCGGAAAATGTGCGGTCGGGGTGTTTCAGGCAGGCATAAGTGACCTTTTTGAGCCACTATTAGACTATGAAAAGGGACGAGGCTCGGCTGATGGCATTACCACTGACTCACAAGCGCATATTGATCGTTGAGGACGAACAGGTTTTTCGTTCTGTGCTTGTCGGCTATTTGAAATCGTTGGGCGCGGAGACCAGTGAGGCGAACAATGGTTTGCAGGCGCTGAGTGCGGTGGACGAGGTGCGGCCCGATCTGATCCTGTGCGATCTCGCCATGCCGGAAATGGGCGGCATCGAATTTGTCGAACATTTGCGTCTGCAGGGCGTGCAGATCCCTATATTGGTCATTTCGGCAACCGACAAAATGGCCGATATCGCCAAGGTGTTGCGGCTTGGCGTGCAGGACGTGCTGCTGAAGCCGTTGACCGATCTGAATCGCCTGCGCGAAGCCTTGCTGGCCTGTTTATATCCTAATATGTTTACCTCACAGGCGATTGAGGAAGTTGAGCTGTTCCAGGATTGGGATGCGTTGAGTAAAAACCCTTCGGAAGCCGTCAAACTGCTGAAGCAATTGCAGCCGCCGGTGCAGCAGAGCATTGCGCATTGCCGGATTAACTATCGCCAACTGACCACCGGCGAAAACCCGGGGTTGGTGCTGGATATCGCCGCGCTGTCGGACAAGGATCTGGCATTCTATTGTCTGGATGTTACCCGGGCGGGCGATAATGGCGTTTTAGCCGCTTTGTTATTGCGCGCATTATTTAACGGCTTGCTGCAGGACCATTTGGCGAATCAGCGCCACCGGCTCCCGCAAATGTCCGCATTGTTAAAGCAAGTTAATCATTTATTGCGCCAAGGGAAGCTCGAAGGGCAATTTCCGCTGCTGTTGGGTTATTATCACGCCGAATATAAAAATCTTATCCTGGTTTCTGCCGGGCTGCACGCCAACGTCAATACCGGCGACAACCAGATCCAGTTGAGCAACGGGGTTCCGCTCGGAACGCTCGGGGCGACTTACATGAATCAAATTAGCCAGCGCTGCTCGGCCTGGCAATGCCAGGTATGGGGAAACGGCGGCAGGCTGCGGCTGATGCTGAGCGCTGAATAAACCCGCAGGCGACGATAAAGTATTGGAAACTCCACGCGACGACATGCTTATTTTAACCCCGGGTTTGTCACTTGGGTAATTGTCCTAAATTCTTTCTATTTGTGTTCGGACTAATGCTCGGCAGTCATTAGCTGGTATACTCCGAGGGTTTTTTGTATGGCGCGAGAGGCTCATAAAATGAGCGTTTTAAGAGAGGAAATAATGCCTGCTGTAAATCGAAAAGTCAGAAAAGCAGTGATCCCGGTTGCAGGCTTGGGAACACGGATGTTACCGGCGACGAAAGCGATTCCAAAAGAAATGTTGCCGCTGGTGGATAAACCCCTGATCCAGTACGTCGTTAATGAATGCATTGCGGCGGGCATTAATGAAATCGTGTTGGTAACGCACTCTTCCAAGAACTCGATCGAAAACCATTTTGACACCAGTTTTGAACTGGAAGCGATGCTGGAAAAACGCGTCAAGCGCCAGCTGTTGGATGAGGTTCAATCGATTTGCCCTAAAGGCGTCACCGTAATGCAGGTGCGGCAAGGGGTGGCCAAAGGGTTGGGGCACGCCATCATGTGCGCTTACCCGATGGTGGGCGATGAGCCGTTCGCGGTGGTGCTGCCGGACGTGATCCTCGATGAATACAGCGCCGATCTGAAAAAAGACAATTTACACGAAATGCTGCGGCGTTTCGAAACCACCGGCGTCAGCCAAATTATGGTTGAACCGGTGCCGCATAAAGACGTCGGCAATTACGGCGTGGCCGATTGCAAGGGCTATGCGTTGCAGCCGGGCGAAAGCGCCCCGATGGTAAGCGTGGTCGAAAAACCGGCGCCGGATGACGCGCCTTCCAATCTGGCCATCGTGGGCCGCTATGTACTGTCGGCCGATATCTGGCCGCTGCTGGCGAAGACGCCTCCGGGGGCCGGCGATGAAATCCAGCTTACCGACAGCATTGAAATGCTGATGCATCAGGAGACGGTGGAAGCCTACCATCTGAAAGGCGTCAGCCACGACTGCGGTAACAAGCTGGGCTATATGCAGGCGTTCGTTGAATACGGCTTGCGGCATCCCAGCCTGGGCAAAGATTTTTCTCAGTGGCTGCAACAGCTGATCGCCGCTGAAAATAAATGACTTTTTATTTTTCGTCTTAATTTGAAAAACTAGGATTTTCCCATGAAAGTAACTGTTTTTGGTATTGGCTATGTTGGCCTGGTGCAGGCTGCGGTGCTGGCTGAAGTAGGCCATGACGTTATGTGTATTGACGTGGATGAGCGTAAAGTCGAAAACCTGAAAAAAGGGAATATCCCTATTTTTGAGCCGGGCTTAACGCCGCTGGTGCAACAAAACTACGAGGCCGGCCGGCTGCATTTCACCACCGATGCCAAAGCGGGCGTCGCTCACGGCACCATTCAGTTTATCGCCGTCGGTACGCCGCCAGACGAAGACGGTTCCGCCGATTTGAAATATGTGACCGCCGTGGCGCGCACCATCGCTGAACACATGACGGATCGCAAAGTGGTGATCGACAAGTCAACCGTGCCGGTGGGTACTGCGGACAAGGTCCGCCAGGTTATGGCCGAAACCTTGGAAAAACGCGGCAGCAACGTGCCTTTCGATGTGGTTTCCAACCCCGAGTTCCTCAAGGAAGGGGCGGCGGTGGCCGACTGCATGCGTCCGGAACGCATCGTTATCGGTACCGACAATATGGATGTGATCGAACCTATCCGCGAGCTGTACGAGCCGTTCAACCGCAACCACGATCGCATGATCCTGATGGATATCCGCAGCGCCGAGCTGACCAAGTATGCCGCTAACTGCATGCTGGCGACCAAAATCAGCTTTATGAACGAAATGTCCAACCTGGCGGAAATGTTGGGCGCGGATATCGAGAAAGTGCGTCAGGGCATCGGTTCCGACTCGCGCATCGGCTATCACTTTATCTACCCAGGCTGCGGCTACGGCGGCTCCTGTTTCCCGAAAGACGTTCAGGCGCTGATCCGCACCGCGGAGCATATCGGCTACCAGCCGAAACTGCTGCAGGCGGTAGAGCAGGTCAACTATCAGCAGAAATATAAGCTGACCTCGTTCATCAAAGATTATTTTGGCGAAGATCTGAAGGGCAAAACCTTTGCGCTGTGGGGGCTGGCCTTCAAGCCTAATACCGATGATATGCGCGAAGCCTCCAGCCGCGTGCTGATGGAACAACTCTGGGAAGCCGGCGCGACCGTTCAGGCTTACGATCCTGAAGCGATGAACGAAGTTCAGCGCATCTATGGCCAGCGCGACGATCTGAAGCTGGTGGGCACCAAAGAGGCAGCGCTGCACGGCGCCGACGCGCTGGTGATCTGCACCGAATGGCAGAATTTCCGCGCGCCTGATTTCGACGTGATCAAGGGCGCATTGAAGCAGCCGGTGATCTTCGACGGCCGTAACCTGTTCGATCCGGAGCGCCTGGAGAGCCGCGGCTTTACCTATTACGCCATTGGCCGCGGCGCCTCCGTTAAGCCGGTTATTTAAGGGGTGAGCATGAAATTCCTGGTTACAGGCGCTGCGGGCTTTATCGGTTATCACGTAGCAGAGCGTTTGTTGGCCGCCGGGCATCAGGTTGTCGGTATCGACAACCTGAATGATTATTATGATGTGGGCCTGAAAATGGCCCGCCTGGATTTGTTGGCGAAAAAACCGGCATTCCGCTTTATCAAGCTGGATCTGGCCGATCGCGAGGGAATGGCGGCATTATTCGCCGAGCATCAATTCCAGCGCGTCATTCACCTCGGCGCTCAGGCCGGGGTGCGCTATTCGTTGCAAAACCCATTGGCATACGCCGATGCGAATCTTATCGGTCATTTGAACGTACTGGAAGGTTGCCGCCATAATAAGGTGGAGCATTTGCTCTATGCCTCGTCCAGCTCGGTATATGGCCTGAATCGTAAGCTGCCTTTTGCTACCGAAGATTCGGTTGACCATCCGATTTCGCTGTATGCGGCGACCAAAAAAGCCAATGAGCTGATGTCACACAGCTATTCTCATTTATACGGTATTCCCACCACCGGGCTACGTTTCTTCACCGTATATGGTCCATGGGGAAGGCCCGATATGGCGCTGTTCAAGTTCACAAAAGCCATATTGGCGGGCGAGAGCATCGATGTATATAACCGCGGTGAGATGCATCGTGATTTTACCTACATTGATGATATCACCGAAGCAATAGTGCGGTTGCAGGCGGTTATCCCTCAGGCTAATCCTGAGTGGACCGTTGAGCAGGGATCGCCGGCGAGCAGTTCAGCCCCTTACCGTGTTTATAATATCGGTAACAGCACTCCGGTAAAGCTGATGGAATATATCAGCGCGCTCGAACGGGCGTTGGGTATCGCCGCGCGTAAAAATATGCTGCCAATGCAGCCTGGTGACGTTATGGACACCAGCGCAGATACCGCCGAGCTATATCGCGTTATCGGTTTTAAACCGGCAACCAGCGTCGATGAAGGGGTAAAACGTTTTGTCGATTGGTATCGAGAGTTTTATAAAGTTCAGTAATTGAGCTATGCAGGCGCAAAGATACGCAACAGGGGCTACGGCCCCTTTTTTACGCCTGGGGAGCCTGTTCGGGCGATAAACGTACAGGGTAAAGAGGGCGAGGCTATTAAGTTAGCAGCGCGGATATTATGCCGAAAACAAAAAGGCTCTCAAAATTGAGAGCCTTCCAGATACGCAACGGGGACTATTACAGCAGGAAATCGTCCAGAGATTTACCTTGCTCTTCCATAGCTTTCTTAATCACCGCTGGAGTACGGCCTTGGCCGGTCCAGGTTTTCAGCTCGCCGTTTTCGTCTTTATATTGGTATTTAGCTGGACGTGCTGCGCGTTTTGCTTTACCAGCCGCTTTAGTGGCAGCCATAGTTTGCAGCAGTTCATTTGGGTCGATGCCGTCAGAAATCAGCATTTCACGATATTTCTGCAGCTTGCGAGTGCGTTCTTCGATTTCTGCTTGAGCCTGACTGTCTTCTTCGCGACGTTCGTTCACAACAACTTCCAGTTTCTCGAGCATTTCTTCCAACGTTTCCAGGGTGCATTCTCTTGCCTGGGCGCGCAGAGTACGGATGTTGTTCAAAATCTTTAATGCTTCGCTCATTGTCCTAGTCTCAAATTATATTGGTGGGGGGCGTCTGGATAATAATAGAGTGCTCTTTTCTTTTCTGCAATAGCCAAATTGGCCTGAATACTCAAATTTACCTTTAAGAAAACGGTTAATCAGAACTGTCTGGCTAATATAGGAGGAGCTGTTAACTATTACCATCGTCCTTTTAAGCCAAATTTTCAACAGCCGCAGCAATGATTGTCGTGCTTCCAGGCTTTCATGGATAAGTTATAGTCGTAATTTATATCAATATTACAATGAGTTCTGTGGGGCTAATCACGCTGTGGTGTTGCAGACATTGTAAACATTAGGGGTATAGAGGTAAAGATTACGTCAAGGTGCGCCGTTTCACGGGCCTGCAGCCATTAAATACCCTCGTTATCAAGTCTGCGCTGTTTTTAATAGTTCAATGCGCAGGCACTGTCACGGCGCAGGCTGGCGGCATAAAGGCTACTCAAGCATTAATGCGGATGCATAATCATTAGCAGCAATTAATTGTGAGGCTGGACAGAGAATATCCTGTAAATAGATGTAAAGGGGGGGCGCTGCAGAAGGAAATGTTTCAGTTGAAAGTGCATATTACCCCAGAGGCGATATTGCGCAAGCCGCTGCTGAGCATGCGGATTGGTTATGGTACACTTGCAGCCTGAATCAACGTCTGAATATTTCTTATACCATTGGAGTCGCGGGCCCATGGCTCAACTTTATTTTTATTACTCTGCTATGAATGCAGGAAAATCTACCGCGCTGTTACAATCTTCATATAATTATCAAGAACGTGGTATGCGCACGCTGGTGTTTACCGCCGAGATAGACCACAGGTTCGGCGTAGGGAAGGTGAGTTCGCGTATCGGCCTGTCTTCCCAGGCTCAGCTCTATAATAACGACTCGATGTTGTACGCAATGATCGCGCAAGAACATCACCAGCAGCCGGTGCATTGCGTGCTGCTGGATGAAAGTCAATTTTTGACCAAGGCGCAGGTTGAACAATTATGCGACGTCGTGGACCAGCTGGATATTCCGGTGTTGTGTTATGGCCTGCGCACCGATTTTCTGGGGGAGCTGTTTGTCGGCAGCCAATACCTGTTGGCCTGGGCCGATAAGCTGGTCGAGTTGAAAACTATCTGCCACTGCGGGCGCAAAGCGAACATGGTGCTGCGGTTGGATGAAAACGGCCAGGCGATGCATGCCGGTGAACAGGTGGTGATAGGTGGTAATGAGAGCTATGTCTCCGTATGCCGCAAGCACTATAAAGAGGCTATTCATTCCCTGGACTAACGTATAAACGCCGCAGCAGGGCTTTCAGCGCGTATTAACGCGATACGGATAACCACCGCCTTGCCGGCAATAAAAAACCCGCCTTTCGGCTAACACCGTTCACTTAAGATGTTTTGAGTGAACGGGATACTGGGTTTTTGAGATTCGAACGGTCCTCTTTTTGGGCCGTTTTCTCTTTTCTGGCAGGATAAATTGCTTCACATTCTCCCGCATTTTCTTCAGCTTCGTCGGGATCGTCCCTGGTTTACTCAGTGAACACCAGATGAGTTCATCCTGGATCAGTCTCATCGCCATCACGAAGCTTATCCGCAGTGGCGGCACTTTTGCTTCCCGTGCTATCTGACTCATCTCCATTCTGACCAGATTATAGGCCGTCAACAGACCCCAGATTTCCTGGTAAATCCCGCTCACTTTCTGGCTGCGCAGCAACGTCGCTGTGCTCAGCTGGAACTGTTTCAGCTCTCCGTAGCCATTTTCTATGCTCCACCGCTCCTGATACACATAACGCAGCGAGTCTGCCGGATACAGCTCCGGCTCGCTCAAAGAGCTGATAAAACCTTTGTAATGGCCTGATTCATCTTCACATTCTATTAGCCGGGCCTGCCAGTATTCAGGCAGCGAGCTGTCCTGTTTTCGGGCCTGCGGTGAGACCTGCATCTCCACCAGATGGTCTCCTTCTCCGAACGTTTCCACTACACGGTATTTCGTGTTTCCCTTCAGGGGAACCAGCCAGTGCGCATCGTTCTGTCTGCGTTGCCAGTTAATCAGTAACTCTGCGGATAAATAGCAGTGGTCAAACAGCGTCAGGCTTTTCGCCTGCGGCGATAATTGCTTCGCGTAACTGACTTCGCCGGTATTTGCCGGCCCGAATTTCACGTCATGGATCAACCGGCTGCGCAGCGACATCATGGCGCACAGCCTGACCATCGGGTACTCAGTGTGTCTGTCCGGACGATGCTTTATGTACTCAAAATGGTCTGCAAGTTCGGGCGTATCGGGTGTGCGAAAAAGGGTGCCATCAACGGCGAACAGCCGCAGTCCGTGCCAGAGGTCATCCTTATCTTCCTGTTGAGTCCAGTGGCTGGCCGTCAGGGTGAAGAGCTCCCGAAGCGGTTCATCGCTCAACCGCTGGCGTGCCTGGGCAATGGAGCTGGCAGCGAGAGTCTCACCTTCCTGCGAACTCAGGACGAGGTCGAGTTTTGTCACAACGTCCGTGATGGAGCGGTCGCGGTACAGGCCCATGCCCACAATCAGCCAGACCACGAGTTCTGCGGGGAGTTTACGTTTACGGATACTGGCTTTATTCGTGGAATCAAGGACCTGAGAAATCCACTCAAGGGGAATGGCACGCTGAAAACAGGAAAGTGAAGCGGGTTCAGCCCAGGTCTGGGTATCGTCAAGCCAGGTTGAAAGCATAAAAAAGCCCCATCAGAGAATTGATGAGGCTATTGTCGTCTACCCACCGGATCGTTCAACCGATCATTTTGCTTAACCGATCGGTGTTAGCCTTTCGGCGGGTTTTTTTATCGGCTCAGCGAACCGTTATTTTCTGGCCTTCTTTACCGCTTTGGCCGCAGCCGGGGCCGCCACGTCTTCCTCTGCAACCGCTTCGCTAAATTCACGGCCATAGAAGGTATCCAGCATGATTTGCTTCAGTTCGGCAATCAGCGGATAACGTGGGTTGGCGCCGGTGCACTGGTCGTCGAAGGCGTCTTCAGACAGCTTGTCGACCCGGGCCAGGAAGTCGGCTTCCTGCACACCCGCTTCGCGGATGGAGGCTGGGATGCCCAACTCGGTTTTCAGCTCGTCCAGCCAGGCCAGCAGCTTCTCGATTTTCTGCGCGGTGCGGTCGCCCGGAGCGCTCAGGCCGAGATGGTCGGCGATTTCAGCGTAGCGGCGGCGCGCCTGAGGGCGGTCGTACTGGCTGAAGGCCGTCTGCTTGGTCGGGTTGTCATTGGCGTTGTAGCGAATGACGTTGGAGATCAACATGGCGTTGGCCAGGCCGTGCGGGATGTGGAACTCGGAACCCAATTTGTGGGCCATTGAGTGGCAAACCCCGAGGAAGGCGTTGGCAAACGCGATGCCGGCGATGGTGGCGGCGTTGTGAACGCGCTCGCGGGCCACCGGGTTTTTGGCGCCTTCTTTATAGCTGGCCGGCAGGTACTCTTTCAGCAACTTGAGCGCCTGCAGCGCCTGGCCGTCGGAGTATTCGTTCGCCAGCACCGACACGTAAGCTTCCAGCGCGTGAGTCACCGCATCCAGGCCGCCGAAGGCGCACAGGGATTTCGGCATGTTCATCACCAGGTTGGCGTCGACAATCGCCATGTCCGGGGTCAGCGCATAGTCAGCCAGCGGGTATTTCTGGCCGGTGGCGTCGTCGGTCACTACGGCGAACGGCGTCACTTCCGAACCGGTGCCCGAGGTGGTGGTGACGGCGATCATTTTCGCTTTTACGCCCATTTTCGGGAACTTGTAGATGCGTTTACGGATATCCATAAAGCGCAGCGCCAGATCCTCAAAGTGGGTTTCAGGATGTTCGTACAGCACCCACATGATTTTCGCTGCGTCCATCGGTGAACCGCCGCCCAGCGCAATGATTACGTCCGGTTTGAAGGAGTTCATCTGCTCGGCGCCTTTGCGCACGATGCTCAGCGTTGGGTCGGCTTCAACTTCGAAGAACACTTCGGTTTCAATGCCGTGCGATTTCAGAACCTTGGTGATTTGATCTGCATAACCGTTATTGAACAGGTAGCGGTCGGTAACGATGAAGGCGCGTTTCGCACCGTCGGTCGCCACTTCTTCCAGCGCGATAGGCAGGGAGCCCCGGCGGAAGTAGATGGATTTCGGAAGTTTATGCCACAGCATGTTTTCTGCTCGCTTCGCTACAGTTTTCTTGTTGATCAGGTGTTTTGGCCCGACGTTTTCAGAAATGGAGTTGCCACCCCATGAACCGCAGCCCAGCGTCAGCGACGGGGCGAGTTTAAAGTTATACAGGTCGCCGATGCCACCCTGAGAAGCAGGGGTGTTGATCAGGATGCGCGCGGTTTTCATTTTGTCGCCGAAGTAGGCGATGCGCGCGCTTTGGTTATCCTGGTCGGTATACAGGCAGGAGGTGTGGCCGATGCCGCCCATGGCGACCAGTTTCTCGGCTTTGCTCACCGCGTCTTCAAAGTCTTTGGCGCGGTACATCGCCAGGGTAGGCGACAGTTTTTCGTGCGCGAAAGGCTCGGTCTCGTCCACCAGCTTCACTTCACCGATCAGCACCTTGGTGTTCGCCGGCACTTTGATGCCTGCCATTTCGGCAATCTTCGGCGCGGACTGGCCGACGATGGCCGCATTCAGGCCGCCGTTTTTCAGAATGATGTCCTGCACCGCCTTCAGCTCTTTGCCCTGCAGCAGGTAGCCGCCGTGGGAAGCGAAGCGTTCGCGCACCGCATCATAAACCGAGTCGACCACGATAACGGATTGCTCGGAGGCACAGATCACGCCGCTGTCGAAAGTTTTGGACATCAGGATGGAGGCGACGACGCGTTTGATATCCGCGGTTTCGTCTACCACTACCGGGGTATTGCCCGCGCCTACGCCGATCGCCGGTTTGCCGGAGCTGTAGGCGGCTTTCACCATGCCAGGCCCGCCGGTCGCCAGGATCAGGTTGATGTCGGGGTGGTGCATCAGCTGGTTGGAGAGTTCTACCGTCGGTTGGTCAATCCAGCCAATGATGTCTTTCGGCGCGCCGGCGGCGATGGCGGCCTGCAGCACGATATCCGCCGCTTTGTTGGTGGCGTTTTTGGCGCGCGGGTGCGGGGAGAAAATGATGCCGTTACGGGTTTTCAGGCTGATCAGCGCTTTGAAAATCGCCGTGGAAGTTGGGTTGGTGGTGGGCACGATACCGCAAATCAGGCCGATGGGCTCAGCGATGGTGATGGTACCGAAAGTGTCGTCTTCGGACAGGATGCCGCAGGTTTTTTCATCTTTGTAGGCGTTGTAGATATATTCTGAAGCGAAGTGGTTTTTGATGACCTTATCTTCAACGATACCCATCCCGGACTCTTCTACGGCCATTTTTGCGAGGGGGATGCGGGCATCAGCAGCGGCGAGGGCAGCGGCGCGGAAGATTTTATCAACTTGTTCTTGAGTGAAGTTGGCATATTCGCGCTGGGCTTTTTTGACACGTGCGACTAGCTCGTTCAGTTCAGCGACATTCGTTACAGCCATAATGCTCTCCTGATAATGTTAAACTCTTTCAGTAAATAAGCCGTGCGAGCCACTAGTATAGTTGGAATGGGCATAAACGTCGGTTTAAAAACACGGTTTTTCCCCACTGTTTTTGGCGCATGCTGCTGATTTACTTAAAGAGCTTCACCCGATGCAGGCAGGGCGGCAGGCTGGGGAGGGAACGGGCCGCAGGGCTTGGTGGCTTAATCTGTTCTACTCCCTGACTACGACTAAGAGCTTACTCACTCTTGGGTAGGCTATTTGTGATCTAGATCATGAAAAGTGCTGGCTGACACCTTTCAGCTTGAGTTTTTGAGAGCCATTCTCAATAACCGTGATCGGGGACTCTTTTTTAAACATAAAAAATCAAAAGCCCATACATTACTTTAACAATGGGTATTTGTTTTGCGGCATATCGTGCGTGTAGATAAAAATGCTGATTGAGCCCGATGGATTACCCGCGGCAATTCCATTACATTAGCGCGCGTGGGCAGCATCACTTTTTACAGCTATTAACGCGGAGTCATCTGTGGGCCAATCTCTGTTGGATTTTTCCGGCTATATCAAATTCTTCGTCGGCCTGTTTGCGCTGGTAAACCCGGTCGGCATTTTGCCGGTGTTTATCAGCATGACCAGCTACCAGGCGGAAGCGGGGCGCAACAAAACCAACATGACCGCCAATCTGTCGGTGGCGATCATTCTCTGGACCTCGCTGTTCCTTGGTGAGGGGATCCTGCGCATGTTCGGCATTTCCATCGACTCGTTCCGCATTGCCGGCGGCATTCTGGTGGTGACCATCGCCATGTCGATGATCAGCGGCAAGCTGGGCGAGGATAAACAGAACAAGCAGGAAAAATCAGAAAGCGCCATCCGCGAAAGCATCGGCGTGGTGCCGCTGGCGCTGCCGTTGATGGCCGGGCCGGGTGCCATCAGCTCAACCATCGTCTGGAGTTCGCGCTATCACACCTGGCAGAATCTGCTGGGGTTCACGGTGGCGATCGCCCTGTTTGCCTTCTGTTGCTGGCTGCTATTCCGTGCGGCGCCGTTGCTGGTGCGCCTGCTTGGGCAAACCGGCATCAACGTTATTACCCGTATCATGGGGCTGCTGCTGATGGCGTTAGGCATCGAATTTATCGTTACCGGCATTAAGGCATTATTCCCCGGCCTGCTATGAACCGCTCATTGAGCTGCGAATTGATCCGATCCGCAGCTCAAATTAATTTTAAACTTTAAATTATTTATTAGTTCGCATTATTATAGTGCGCAATATGAATGAATTTTCTGCCGTTGCACCTTTATGTTGCATAAATCTCAACTTGCTGCTCAATAAAAGCGCTAAGTGTTATTTCTATCTATTTTCTCGGCTCTTTTCCCCGTTTTTCATCCAGCCAATCGTTTAACTTGCTGTTAAATTAATCACATCATTCTGTAGGGCTTGTCTCGCTTTCATCCAGGTGTTATTAGTGATTAACCGCCTATAAGCAGGTGTTTGTTCTTTGAACAGTGATTTTGTTAACTGAATGTTTCTTTGTTTGGCGGTGTGGTTCATCAAGTCTCTTGAATGAAATGGGTTTTGTAAAAAATTGCAATAAAATCATGCAATTAAATTTACTCTCAACCACCCTCAGTGCCGACCTTCGGATCGCGCTTCAGTCAATAAAAGAGAATTGCTTAACATTTTCGTAAAATTTATTGGCTATGGAATTTGGCTTCTGCTAATTTCCGAGCAACTTTCCTGCGGTCAATTAACGGCAATGCGCCCTAAAAACAGGAATGATTTTTGCTGGTATCCGTTTATTTAGAATTCTTATAAACACTTCACAAAAATCGATAAGCAATGCTTGTTGGTGAAAAGGAGCCTCGACTATGCAGCAAACCATGAAGCGCAGGTGCTTGACCTTGTTGATTGCCGCCGCGCTGGGTGCCGGCGGCGTTAATTCCGTTTTGGCGGCCGATGTTCCGGCCGGGGTGCAATTGGCCCAGCAGCAAAATATCGTGATCAACAACGGCAGCGAAGTGGCTTCATTGGATCCGCATAAGGTCGAGGGCGTACCGGAAAGCAATATCATTCTTAACCTGCTGGAGGGGTTGGTCAGCACCGACGCCAATGGGCACGTGGTGCCTGCGGGGGCCGTCAGCTGGGAAAATCAGGATTACCGCAGCTGGACATTCCATCTGCGGCCCGACGCGGTATGGAGCGACGGCTCTCCGGTCACCGCGCAGGACTTCGTCTACAGTTGGCAGCGCCTGGTCGATCCTAAAATCGCGTCGCCTTACGCCAGCTATCTGCAGTACGCCAAAATTGAAAATATCGACGATATCCTGACCGGCAAGAAAAGCCCGCAGACGCTCGGCGTGAAGGCCGTGGATGATAAAACGCTGCAGGTGACCCTGACCGAGCCGGTGCCTTACTTTATCAGCATGTTGAGCCACACCTCGTTGAAACCGGTCAAGCGTTCGGTGGTGGAGAAGTTTGGCGACAAGTGGACGCTGCCGGCCAACTTCGTCGGCAATGGCGCCTATCGCCTGAAAGGGTGGGTGGTGAATGAGCGCATCGTGCTGGAGCGTAGCCCGAGCTATTGGAACAACGGCAAAACCGTTATCAACCAGGCGACCTTCCTGCCGATCACTTCCGAAGTCAGTGACGTCAACCGCTTCCGCAGCGGTGAAATCGATATCACCAACAGCGCCATTCCGCCGTACCTGTACGTCAAAATGAAGCGCGAAATTCCTGAGCAGCTGCACGTAAATCCTTTTTTGTGCACCTTCTATTACGAGCTCAACAATCAGAAAGCCCCCTTTACCGATGCGCGGGTGCGTGAGGCGGTCAAAATGACGCTGGATCGCGACATCATCGCCAACAAGATTATGGGCCAGGGACAAATCCCGGCCTACAGCTTTACGCCGACCTTCACCGAAGGCGCGAAGTTCACGCCACCTCAGTGGGCGAGCTGGAGCCAGGAGCAGCGTAATGCCGCGGCCAAAAAACTGCTGGCTGAAGCCGGTTACAGCGACGCCAAGCCGCTGACGTTCTCACTGCTGTATAACACCTCAGATCAAAATAAACAGCAGGCGATCGCCGCTGCGTCGATGTGGAAGAAAAACCTCGGCGCCGAGGTCACGCTGCGCAATCAGGAGTGGAAAACCTCGCTGGAAAGCCGCCATCAGGGGCAGTACGACGTAGCGCGCGCCACCTGGTGCGGTGATTACAACGAGCCCAGTGCGTTCCTGAACCTGGTGCTCTCCACCAGCAGCATCAACACCATCTTCTACAAGAGCCCGGCGTTCGACGCCATCATGGCCGCCACGCTGAAGGCGCCGGATGAAGCCGCGCGCGCCGCGCTCTACCAGCAGGCCGAAGCGCAGCTGGATAAAGATTCCGCGCTGGTGCCGGTTTATTACCGCGTCAGCGCGCGCCTGATAAAACCGACGGTGGGCGGTTTTACCGGCAAAGATCCATTGGACTACACCGACGTAAAAAATCTGTACATCATCAAGCAGTAAAAGGGGTATTACCTCACGCACGACGGTGAGTAATACAGGGAAGCCGGCCGCGGCATTTCGTTCCGCTACGGCCGGTATAACAAGGTCCGCTCACGGGCAACGCAGGCTTCACGATGAGCCTGTGATAATAAAAACTGGAGTATAAAACATGACCAACATCACAAAGAAAAGCCTCCTTGCCGCCGGCATCATCGCCGCGCTGGGCATCACAGCAACCGGAAGTGCATTTGCGGCCGAGGTGCCGGCGGGCGTACAGCTGGCAGACAAGCAAGAGATCGTTAAAAACAACGGTTCCGAAGTGCAATCGCTGGATCCGCACAAGATTGAAGGCGTGCCGGAAAACAACGTTACCCGCGATTTGATGGAAGGCCTGGCGAATAACGGCCTGGATGGCTCCATCGTCCCGGGCGTGGCGGAAAGCTGGGACAACAAAGATTTTAAAGTCTGGACCTTCCATTTGCGTAAAGACGCGAAATGGTCGAACGGCAAGCCGGTAACGGCGCAAGATTTCGTCTATAGCTGGCAGCGCGTAGTGGATCCGAAAACCGCTTCGCCTTACGCCAGCTATCTGCAATATGCCCACGTGGAAAACGTCGACGACATCATCGCCGGCAAGAAAGACAAGTCGACCCTGGGCGTGAAGGCCATCGACGATCATACCTTCCAGGTCACGCTGACCGAGCCGGTGCCGTACCTGGTGGAAATGACCCCGCACTACGCGATGAAGCCGGTGTACAAAGACGCCGTAGAGAAGTTCGGCGAGAAGTGGACCCTGCCGGCGAACTACGTCAGCAACGGCGCTTACAAGCTGAAAGACTGGATCGTTAACGAACGCATCGTACTGGAACGTAACCCGGAATACTGGGATAACGCCAAAACCATCATCAATAAAGTGACGTTCCTGCCAATTTCATCGGAAGTGACCGACGTTAACCGCTACCGCACCGGCGAAATCGACATGACCTACAACAACATGCCGATCGAACTGTTCCAGAAGCTGAAGAAAGAGATCCCGAAAGAGGTTCATGTCGATCCTTACCTCTGCACTTATTATTACGAGATCAACAACCAGAAAGCGCCGTTTACCGATGAACGCGTGCGTGAAGCGCTGAAGCTGGGGTTGGATCGCGATATCATCACCAATAAAGTGAAAAACCAGGGCGACCTGCCGGCCTATAGCTTCACGCCGCCGTATACCGACGGCGCCAAGCTGACCCCGCCAGAGTGGTTTGGCTGGACCCAGGAAAAACGCAACGAAGTGGCGAAGAAACTGTTGGCCGATGCCGGCTATGGCCCGGGCAAGCCGCTGACCTTCTCGCTGTTGTACAACACCTCGGACCTGCACAAAAAGCTGGCGATCGCCGCTGCGTCCATCTGGAAGAAAAACCTGGGCGTAGACGTGAAGCTGGTGAACCAGGAGTGGAAAACCTTCCTGGATACCCGTCATCAGGGCACCTATGACGTGGCGCGCGCCGGCTGGTGCGCAGATTACAACGAACCAAGTTCATTCCTGAACATGATGCTGTCCGACAGCAGCAGTAACACCCCGCACTATAAGAGCGCCGAGTTCGACAAGCTGATGGCTAACGTGTTGACGGCGAAAACCAAAGAGGAACGCGCGGCGCTGTATCAGAAAGCGGAAGTTCAGTTGGATAAAGATTCTGCCATCGTGCCGGTTTATTACTACGTGAATGCCCGTCTGGTGAAACCTTACGTGGGCGGTTATACCGGTAAAGACCCGCTTGATAACGTGTACGACAAAAACCTGTACATCATCAAGCATTGATACGGTTAGGAGCGGCGGCACGCGTCGCCGCTCCATGTTGATAATAATAAGCCGTCATCAGGCTGTAGCACAGGGTTAGGGCAATGCTTAAATTTATACTTCGTCGCTTATTGGAAGCGATCCCGACACTATTTATCCTTATTACCATCTCCTTCTTTATGATGCGTTTGGCGCCGGGCAGCCCATTTACCGGCGAGCGCGCATTGCCGCCGGAAGTGATGGCGAATATCGAAGCCAAATATCACCTCAACGATCCTATCTGGAAACAGTACGGTCACTATTTGGCCCAGCTCGCCCAAGGCGATTTTGGCCCGTCATTCAAATACAAGGACTATTCGGTCAACGATCTGGTGGCCGCGTCTTTCCCGGTATCCGCCAAGCTCGGCCTGGCCGCGTTCCTGCTGGCGGTGGTGCTGGGCGTTAGCGCCGGCGTGATTGCCGCGCTGAATCAAAATACCAAATGGGACTATACGGTGATGGGGTTCGCCATGACCGGGGTAGTGATACCCAGCTTCGTGGTGGCGCCGCTGCTGGTGCTGATCTTCGCCATCACGCTGAAATGGCTGCCGGGCGGCGGCTGGAACGGCGGGGCGCCGAAGTTTATCATCCTGCCGATGGTGGCGCTGTCGCTGGCCTATATCGCCAGCATCGCCCGTATCACCCGCGGATCGATGATCGAAGTGCTGCACTCCAACTTTATCCGCACTGCGCGCGCCAAAGGCCTGCCGATGCGTCGCATTATCTTCCGCCACGCGCTGAAGCCGGCGCTGTTGCCGGTGCTGTCCTATATGGGCCCGGCGTTTGTCGGCATCATCACCGGCTCGATGGTGATCGAAACCATTTACGGCCTGCCGGGCATCGGCCAGCTGTTCGTTAACGGCGCGCTGAACCGCGACTATTCCCTGGTGCTGAGCCTGACCATTCTGGTCGGCGGTTTGACCATTCTGTTTAACGCGATCGTCGACGTGCTGTACGCCGTTATCGATCCTAAAATCCGTTATTAATCTGGAGCACGCGAATGATGTTGACCAAAAAGAACAGCGAAGCTCTGGAACACTTCAGCGAAAAGCTGGAAGTGGAAGGGCGCAGCCTGTGGCAGGACGCGCGCCGGCGCTTTGTGCATAACCGCGCGGCGGTCAGCAGCCTGTTTGTGCTGGCGTTGATCACCCTGTTTGTGATTGCGGCGCCCTGGCTGTCGCAGTTCGCTTATGACGATACCGATTGGGCGATGATGTCGGCGGCGCCGAGCCTCGAATCCGCGCACTACTTCGGCACCGACTCCTCCGGCCGCGACCTGCTGGTGCGCGTGGCCATCGGCGGGCGCATCTCGCTGATGGTCGGCGTGGCGGCGGCGCTGGTGGCGGTGGTGGTCGGCACTCTGTACGGCGCAATGTCCGGCTACCTGGGCGGCAAAACGGACTCGGTGATGATGCGCCTGTTGGAGATCCTCAACTCCTTCCCGTTCATGTTCTTCGTGATCCTGCTGGTGACCTTCTTTGGCCAAAACATCCTGCTGATCTTTGTGGCGATAGGCATGGTGTCGTGGCTGGATATGGCGCGTATCGTGCGCGGGCAAACCCTGAGCCTCAAGCGCAAAGAGTTTATCGAAGCGGCGCTGGTGTGCGGCGTCTCCACGCGCAACATCGTGCTGCGGCATATCGTGCCGAACGTGCTGGGCGTGGTGGTGGTTTACGCCTCGTTGCTGGTGCCGAGCATGATCCTGTTCGAATCCTTCCTCAGCTTCCTGGGGCTGGGCACGCAGGAGCCGTTAAGCAGCTGGGGCGCATTGCTCAGCGACGGCGCCAACTCGATGGAAGTTTCACCGTGGTTGCTGCTGTTCCCGGCGGGTTTCCTGGTGGTCACTCTGTTCTGTTTCAACTTTATCGGCGATGGCCTGCGTGACGCCCTCGACCCGAAAGATCGTTAAGGAGTGCCATCATGAGCACCATTGAAAATCCGCAGTTGCAAAGCGGCGTCGGCGCTAAATCCCCGCTGCTGCTGGACGTGAAAGATCTGCGCGTGACTTTCGGCACCCCGGACGGCGACGTGACGGCGGTGAACGATCTGAATTTCGACCTGCGCGCCGGCGAAACGCTGGGCATCGTCGGCGAGTCCGGCTCCGGCAAATCCCAGACCGCTTTTGCGCTGATGGGGCTGCTGGCCAGCAACGGGCGCATCGGCGGTTCGGCCAGGTTTAACGGCCGCGAGATCCTCAACCTGCCGGAAAACCAGCTCAACAAGCTGCGGGCGGAGGAGATCTCGATGATCTTCCAGGACCCGATGACTTCGCTTAACCCCTATATGCGCGTCGGCGAACAGCTGATGGAAGTGCTGATGCTGCATAAAAAGATGAGCAAAAGCGAAGCCTTTGAAGAGTCTGTGCGCATGCTCGACGCGGTGAAAATGCCGGAGGCGCGCAAGCGCATGCGCATGTACCCGCACGAATTTTCCGGCGGCATGCGCCAGCGCGTGATGATCGCCATGGCGCTGCTGTGCCGGCCCAAGCTGCTGATCGCCGACGAACCGACCACCGCGCTGGACGTGACCGTGCAGGCGCAGATCATGACGCTGCTGAATGAGCTGAAGCGCGAGTTCAACACCGCCATTATCATGATCACCCACGATCTGGGCGTGGTCGCCGGCATCTGCAACAAGGTGCTGGTGATGTATGCCGGCCGCACCATGGAGTACGGCAGCGCGCGTGACGTGTTCTATCACCCGAGCCACCCGTACTCGATCGGCCTGCTGAACGCGGTGCCGCGCCTGGACGCCGAGGGCGAGGCGCTGATGACCATCCCCGGCAACCCGCCGAACCTGTTGCGCCTGCCGAAAGGCTGCCCGTTCCAGCCGCGTTGTCCGTACGCGATGGAACAATGCGCGAGCGCTCCGCCGTTGGAGCAGTTTGGTGAAGGGCGCCTGCGCGCCTGTTTTAAACCGGTGGAGGCGTTGGTATGACAGCGGTAACCGACAAGAAAGTGCTGCTCGAAGTGGCCGATCTGAAAGTGCACTTCGACATTCATGATGACAAACAGTGGTTCTGGCAGCCGCCGAAAACCCTGAAGGCGGTCGACGGCGTCACGCTGCGGCTGTTTGAGGGCGAAACGCTGGGAGTGGTTGGCGAATCCGGCTGCGGCAAGTCGACCTTCGCCCGCGCCATTATCGGCCTGGTGAAGGCCACCAGCGGCCGCGTGGCCTGGCTGGGCAAGGATCTGCTCGGCATGAACGACGCCGACTGGCGCAAAACCCGCAGCGACATTCAGATGATCTTCCAGGATCCGCTGGCCTCGCTGAACCCGCGCATGACCATCGGCGAAATCATCGCCGAGCCGCTGCGCACCTACTACCCGAAAATGCCGCGTCAGGAAGTGAAAGACAAGGTGAAGGCGATGATGCTGAAGGTCGGCCTGCTGCCGAACCTGATCAACCGCTACCCGCACGAGTTTTCCGGCGGGCAGTGCCAGCGCATCGGTATTGCCCGCGCGCTGATCCTCGAACCAAAGCTGGTGATCTGCGACGAGCCGGTCTCGGCGCTGGACGTCTCGATTCAGGCGCAGGTGGTCAACCTGCTGCAGCAGCTGCAGCGCGAAATGGGGCTGTCGCTGATCTTTATCGCCCACGATCTGGCGGTGGTGAAGCACATTTCCGATCGCGTGCTGGTGATGTATCTGGGCCATGCGGTGGAGCTGGGCACCTATGACGAGGTGTACCACAACCCGCAGCACCCCTACACCAAAGCGCTGATGTCGGCGGTGCCGATCCCGGATCCGGACAAGGAGAAGGACAAGCAGATCCAGCTGCTGGAAGGGGAGCTGCCTTCGCCGATCAACCCGCCGTCTGGCTGCGTGTTCCGTACCCGCTGCCCGATCGCCGGGCCGGAGTGCGCCAAAACGCGTCCGCTGCTGGAAGGCAGTTTCCGCCATGCGGTGTCGTGCCTGAAGGTCGATCCTTTATAGTTTAGGGTTGATGCCAACAAAAAGCCCCGCTGATCCAGCGGGGCTTTTTTTATCCGGCGGCGCAGAAACTCACTCTTTCCACAAGATATGGCACAGCTTGTGGTCTTTCTCGCGGCACAGCAACACGCGGGCGAACACGTCGTTGATCGGCTCGCCGTCGCTGTCCGCCAGCCCAATCACCACTTCGGCGAAGAAGTCCGGGTTCAGGTCGAAGTCCACGTGCTCCTGCCAGTCTTCGGCCGGGTCGTACAGCTCAGCGCCGCCGCGTTCCTCAAACTGCAGGTTGAACAGCAGAATATCCGCCGGATCCAGATTGTCGCCGGCTAACTCCAGAAAGATGTCGTAGGCCTGTTCCAGCGTTTCGTCTTCGGTAAGGCGGTTATTCAAATCCATAAAAAAATCCTGATAACAAATGATTTGGCGCTATTAAAGCACGCTCGTCACGGCTTTTACAGCAGCGGGCTGAAAAAGTAGAACAGGCGCTCGAGCAGGCGGTGCCAGAATGGCCGCTTCAGCCACTCTTTGGCGTTCAGCAGCGTTGAACGGGCGATGTAGTCTTCCTGCACGCAGGCCAGATCGCTGCCGAAACCGTCGTCGTCGATCACCAGCGTAATTTCGAAGTTCAGCCACAGGCTGCGCATGTCGAGGTTAACGGTGCCGACCAGGCTGAGCTGGCCGTCGACCAGCACGCTCTTGGTATGCAGCAGGCCGCCTTCAAACTGATAAATGTTAACCCCGGCCTCCAGCAACTCGGAGAAGAACGCCCGGCTGGCCCAGCGAACCATCGTCGAATCGTTGTCGCGCGGTACGATGATGCTGACCTCGACGCCGCGCAGGGCGGCGGTGCAGATGGCGTGCAGCAAATCGTCGCTCGGCACGAAATACGGCGTGGTCATGATCAACTGCTCACGCGCCGAATAGACGGCGGTCAGCAGCGCCTGGTGGATCATCTCTTCCGGGAAGCCGGGGCCGGACGCGATCACCTGAATGGTGTGACCGCTTTCCTGCTCGAACGGCATGATATTGACGTCCGGTGGCGGCGGCAGAATGCGTTTGCCGGTTTCAATCTCCCAGTCGCAGGCGTAAACGATGCCCATGGTGGTGGCGACCGGCCCCTCCATGCGCGCCATCAGATCAATCCACTGGCCGACGCCGGCGTCTTGTTTGAAGTAACGCGGGTCGACCATATTCATGCTGCCGGTGTAGGCGATATAGTTATCGATCAGCACCACTTTACGGTGCTGGCGCAGATCCATGCGGCGCAGGAACACGCGGAACAGGTTGACCTTCAGCGCCTCGACCACTTCGATGCCGGCGTTGCGCATCATGCCCGGATAGGGGCTGCGGAAAAACTGCAGGCTGCCGGCGGAGTCCAGCATCAGGCGGCAATGCACGCCGCGGCGGGCGGCGGCCATCAGTGATTCGGCCACCTGATCGACCAAACCGCCGGGTTGCCAGATGTAGAACACCATTTCGATGTTATGGCGCGCCAGTTCGATATCGCGGATCAGCGCCTTCAGCGTCTCGTCGGTGGTGGTGAGCAGCTGCAGCTGATTGCCTTTGACGCCGTCGATGCCCTGGCGGCGATCGCACAGCTGGAACAGCGGCCTGGCGACCTCGCTGTATTCGGTGGCGAAGATCCGGCGGCTCTCTTTCAGCTCGTTCAGCCAGCGGGCGGTAGAAGGCCACATCGCCTTGGCGCGTTCGGCGCGGCGTTTACCCAGGTGCAATTCGCCGAAAGATAAATAGGCGACGATGCCGAACAGCGGCAGAATATAGATAACCAGCAACCAGGCCATGGCCGAAGGCACCGTGCGGCGTTTCATCAGAATACGCAGCGTCACACCGGCGATAAGCAGCCAGTAACCGAACACCATGAGCCAACTGATTACAGTATAAAATGTTGTCATAAAGGCGAAAAATCCCGTTCGCAAACCACCAATGATGAGTGTACGCACAGTTCGTTAAAGGGGAAACCTTTTCTCGGCGCTTATGTTGCAGAAATATGATGAACTTAAGGCACTTGCTGAAAGTAAAAGGCCACTTTTTACCGCCGTTTCCCCGCTGCCGCCGCGGTGAACTGCGGCTTGGATCCTTGGCCGAAAGGGCTATAATGCCCGCGGTTGGCATTTGACGGACGAGTGACGCAATTATGAGACGCAGTAGAAACGAAGTGGGCCGTTGGCGGATGTTGCGGCAGAGCCAGCGCCGCAGGCACCGTTGGCTGGAGCGCCAGTCGTGCAGCAACCGGCATATCATCCGGGTGCGCCGCCGCCTGGACGATCAGCATCGGCGTTCGTTGCTGTTCGTGGTTTCCTGCGAATGGTGAGAGAAAAACAGTCCCTTGCGGGACTGTTTTTTCATAATGGCGGGGCTTATTTACCCAGATAGGCGTTCAGCATCCAGACCTGTTTTTCCTGTTCCTTGATGTAGTCGCTCATCAGTGAAGAGGTGCCTTCGTCGCCGGCCTCGGCTGCCAGCGCCAGCAGTTCGCGCTGTTGCTGCAGCAGCACGGAATAACCGCTCAATAAACCGCGCAACGTGCCTTTATCGTCGGTCACGTTGGTGTCCTCTTTGATATCGGCGGTCTTCAAATAGTCGCTGTAGGCATGCCGCGGCTGCGAACCGAGCGTCAGAATACGCTCCGCCAGTTCGTCCACCTTGGTCAGCAGGTCGTTATAGGTTTCTTCGAATTTAGCGTGCAGCTCAAAGAATTGCGGGCCGGTAATATTCCAGTGGTAGCCGCGCACGTTCATATACAGCACCTGATAATTCGCCAATAGCGCGTTCAGCGCTTCGGCCAGCTTTGCCGATTGCTTACTGTCGAGGCCGATATGGGTTTTTGTCGCTTTCTTCGCCGTTGCCATAATAATCTTCTCCTGATTATTTGTTCCGATTGTAGACAGACTCGTTTCCATAACAAACACAGTAACCAGATTTATCGCAGGGTTAAATGCGATTCAAAGCATCGTTGCCATCGCTGAAACCAATGGCGATAAATCCGTAAAGCAAATTGCCGAATCAGTTTACGCAGAATCGGTTAGCGGAAAAAGCCGCGCTTACGCTTATTTTCGCAAGGCCAGTTTTACCGCGCCGGCGCCCAGCGCCATTAATAACGCCGCGGCAGTCAGCACCGAAATAAACGCCCGATCGAAAGCCTGGCGCGCCAGCTGCGTTAATTGCTGCGCCTGTTCGGCCGCCAGACCGACGGCCAGCCGCAGCGCTTCGTCGATACTGTCGTAGGCCAGCTCGCCCGCGGCCAGATCGGCGGGCAGCGTCAGGCTATGGCTATAAACCGCCGTCATCAGACCGCCGAGCAGCGTGATGCCCAATACGCCGCCGAGCTCATAGGACACATCCTCAATCGACGCCGCCATACCGGATTTTTCTTCCGGCGCGCTCAGCATGATGGCGGTGGAGGCGGCAGTGATCGCGCCGCCCAGGCCAAAGCCGATGATAAACAGGCAGGCCAGCTGCAGCGCCATATCGCTTTGATACAGGGCGGCCAGCCCGGCGATGCCGAGCGCGGTTAGCGTAAAGCCGCCGAGAATGAGGCAGCGCTCGCCGTAACGCGGCAGCAGCAACCCGGCCAGAGGCGAGGCCAGCGCGGAGGCCAACGGGATCGGCAAAATAAACAGCGCCGCTTGCAGAGGGCTAAGGTTCAATACCAGCTGCAGGCGCTGGCTCAACACCAGCTCGACGCCAATCAGCGCCACCATCGACAACAGGGCGACCCCGACGCCGCCGGCAAACAGCGGGTTGCGAAACAGTGAGAAATCAATCATCGGGCTGTCGCAGCGCTGCTGGCGGCGCACAAACAGGCTGAGAAACAGCACGCCGGCCGTGGCCGCGATCGCCAATGCGGCCAACGAGGGGGCCGGCTTGCTCAGCTCTTTCAGGGCATAGATGCTGCCCACCAGGCCGATCATGATTTGCACGGAGCCGATGATGTCTGCGGGACGCGGGTTATTGCCGCCGCAGTGCGGAATGAGTCGCCAGGCCAGCGGCAACACCAGCATTACCACCGGGACGTTGATCAGGAATACCGATCCCCACCAGAAATACTCCAGCAGCACGCCGCCGACCACCGGGCCGATGGCCGCGCCGCCGGAGGCGACCGCCGCCCAGATGCCGATCGCCAGCGCACGTTCGCGTTCGTCGGCAAATACGTGGCGGACGATCGACAGGGTGGCCGGCATCATCATCGCCGCACCTACGGCAAGGAACACCCGTGCGGCGATCAGCCATTCGGCGCTGGGCGAGAAGGCCGCACACAGCGAAGCGGCGGCAAACACCGGCAGCCCGGCGATAAACAGCCGCTTGTGGCCGATGCGGTCACTCAGCATGCCGGCGCCGGGCAACAGGCCGGCGACCACCAGCGGATAGGCGTTGACGATCCAAAGTTTTTGCGAGGCGCCGGCGTCCAGCGCCTGCGTCAAACGAGGCAGAGCGGTGTATAACACCGTCATATCAATGACAATCAGAAACAGCGCGCTGGAAATCATTGCCAGGATCAGCCAGCGGTTATGGGCGTGCATAATTATATTCCACAAAAGTGGACGACGCGGTGGCGTCGCCATCGGTAACCCCCGTATATCAACGGGTGTTATACTGAACATAATATATATCCATACGTACGTATTGAAAAGAGGGGTTTCTCAATGGGGCGTCAACGCAGCATCGATCGCGACAAGGTTCTGGACGTGGCTGAAGAGATAGTCGCCACCCAGGGGGCGGCCGGCTTGACCATTGACTCGGTCGCCAAGGCGATGGGCATCTCCAAAGGGGGAGTGCAATATTGCTTCGGCAGCAAAGACGCGCTGATCGACGCGATGTTCGACCGCTGGGGCAAGGCTTACGACCGGGTCTTCGACGCTATCGCCGGGGAAAATCCGTCGCCCGTGACCGGCGTAAAGGCGCATATGCAGGCGACCTGCAGCTCGGACCAAACCTCGAGCGCCAAAGCCGCGGGGCTGATGGCCACGCTGATTCAGACCCCGGAACACCTGGACAGTACCCGCGAATGGTATCGCAGCCGCATTGCCGGCCTGGATTTGGCTAGCGATCGGGGTAAGCGGGCGCGTCTGGCCTTCCTGGCGACCGAAGGGGCGTTTATGCTGCGCTTCTTCGGCCTGATGGAGATTGACCAACAAGAGTGGGAGTCGATGTTTGCCGATATGCAGGCGTTGATACTGGGCGGCGAGGACCGCGAGCAGTAAAAAGCGCGGCGGTGAGACATTGCCTATCGTATTTATAGATGGCGGGCCGAAAGCAGAAGGAATATGTTTATGCGACAAGATATTCCCTCGAAGAACCCTTTGGCCAGCGACTCCGCGCTGGCCTTTTTTTTATCTGTCCGCCAGGCCAAACAGTTCGGCCGCGTTGCGGTCCAGGATCGCGGCAATCTGTTGCTCCGGCAGGCCGGAGCGGCGGATATAGTCCACCGTGGTGTGGAATAGCGCTCCCGGCTGGAAAGGGAAGTCGGTGCCGAACAGCAAACGCTCAGCGCCAAAGGTCGCCACCGCCGCCTGCAAGGCGGGAACATGGTCATGCCCCACGGTGTCGTACCACATGCGCCGTGCGGCGCGGCTCGGTTTCTCCGGCGTGCCCGGCGCCTCCCACGCCACGGTTTGATCGATTCTTTCCAGCGCCATCGGCAGCAGCCCCCCGAGGTGCGGCACGATGACCTTCATGCCGGGGAAACGCTGAGGAATGCCGTTAAGAATAAAATGCATTGCCGCGACGCTATCCTCGACAGGGGCGCCGATCGACCAGGTCAACTGATAATCTGTAATCAGCGGGGAAAGCGCGCCGCGCCCGGCGGGATGAATGGCCAACACGCTGTGGCGGCGATCGAGTTCCTGGTACAGCGGTTCGAAAAGCGGGTTGGCGATGGACAGCCCGAGCACCGAAGTGGTGATGCAGGCGCCCAGCATGCCGAGCTGCGAGAGGGTTCTGTCCAGCTCGCGCAAAGAGGCGTCGATATGCGGCAGCGGCAGTGAGGCGATCGCGCGGAAGCGATCGGGGTATAGCTGCACCAGTTCCGCGTATTCGTCATTGACCCTGCGAGCCGCGTCAACCGCCGTTTTTTCATCCTCGAAATGCGGCGACAGCGGCGTTGCCGATAAAACCTGCATGTCGATATGTGCGGCGTCCAGCAGCGCGAAACGCGCGCTAAGCTCGCTCTCGGTGCGGCCGGCGCCCAGTTGCCGGTACTCGGCGACTTCCCGTACGCCGAACGATTGCAAAAGATCCAGATACTCGGTGCTCCACAGATGAGCATGTATGTCCAGCCGCATGGGTATTCTCCCGGTTGTCGAAAAATGACTCTTTGACAATAGAGGCGCGGCGGATTTTATGCCCTGCGGCTGGGCATTTTTTGAACCGAATTGGCGGGGGACAGCACGTTCCGAACCGGCCGGTCAGGGAACGCGCTTGGTTAATGCGGCCAGGCGGCTCAGAACACTTGCTTGAACGGCTTCACCGTCACGTCGGCATAAACGCCGGCGGCGACGTAAGGATCCTGTTCGGCCCAGGCCTTGGCTTCCTCCAGCGACGCGAACTCCGCAATCACCGTCGAGCCGGTGAAACCGGCGGCGCCCGGATCGTTGCTGTCGATAGCCGGGTTAGGGCCCGCCACCAGTAAACGGCCGGCGTCACGCAGCGCCTGCAGGCGCGCCAAATGGGCCGGGCGTACCGACAGGCGATTGTCCAACGAGTTGGGAACGTCTTGCGCGTAGATCAGATAAAGCATGTTTCACCTTTAAAATCATTGCCATAAAACGGTGAAATCAAAGTAGCGCAAAAGGCGCGGCAAGGGAACGCCCAAGGGTGAAATTCCGTTGGTGCTGGCGCTTATGCCTTGAAGCCGCTAGTTTTTATTCGTATAGTGCGCCGCGCGGTTAACTAAGTCATGTGCGAGAGGTGAGAGAATGGCGGAACTGATTAGGGAAAAACTCGAACTGCCCGAAGGGAAAAGCAAGCTGCTGCTGCATTCTTGCTGCGCCCCCTGTTCCGGTGAGGTGATGGAAGCCATTCAGGCGTCCGGCATCGAGTACGCCATTTTCTTCTATAACCCGAATATCCACCCGCAAAAGGAATACTTGCTGCGTAAGGAGGAGAATATCCGCTTTGCCGAGCAGCATGGGGTGCCGATCATTGACGCCGATTACGATACCGACAACTGGTTCGCCCGCGCCAAGGGCATGGAAAACGAGCCGGAGCGCGGCATTCGCTGCACCATGTGTTTTGACATGCGCTTTGAACGCACCGCGCTGTATGCGCACGAGCACGGCTACGACGCCATTTCCAGCTCACTGGGCATTTCACGCTGGAAGAACATGCAGCAGATCACCGACTGCGGTGTCCGCGCGGCGGAAAAGTACCCCGAGCTGGTGTATTGGGATTACAACTGGCGCAAGAAGGGCGGCGCGTCGCGCATGATAGAGATCAGCAAGCGGGAACGCTTTTATCAGCAAGAGTATTGCGGCTGCGTTTATTCGCTGCGCGATACCAACTTGCACCGCAAGGCGCAGGGGCGCCAGCTGATCAAGCTGGGCGTGCTGTACTATGGCGACGAAGAATAACCCGCAATGACGATAACTACCCGCTACGGCGGGTTTTTTTGTTTTTAACGTCGGTAAAACAGGTTAACAAAGCGTATAAATCGCGCAGTGAAAAGGCAACGCAAAGGTTAATATCCTTATGAGTTTGCTGGTTTTAACCGCGAATACCGACGATTAAAGCGATAGTTTGCCATTCGTTATTGAATATGATTGCTATTTGCATTTAAACTTGGCGAACCAGAGGAAACAGAATCATTATGCCGCTAAAAAAGATGTTCCTTAATCGCCGTTTGTCAGTGCCGATTGTCCTGTCCGTTGGCTTACATAGCGCCCTGGTGGTGGGCTTGCTTTATGCTTCCGTCAAGGAAGTGATGGAGTTGCCCAAGCCGGAGGACGCGCCGATCAGCGTCATGATGGTCAATACCGCCACTATGGCGGAGCCGCCACCGCCCGCACCGGCCGAACCCGAGCCGCCGCAGGTAGAGCCTGAACCCGAGCCGGAGCCGGAACCTATACCGGAGCCGCCGCCGAAGGCGATCTTAAAGCCGGAGCCGGTAAAACCCAAGCCTAAGCCGAAACCCAAGCCGAAGGTGGAAAAACAGGTTAAACCGCAGCCGAAGAAAGTGGAGCCGCGCGAGCCTTCGCCGTTTGAAAACAACGCACCGGCCAAGCCTGTCGACAACGCGCCGGTGAAACAGGCGCCGTCTGCGCCAGTGCAGGGCAATTCACGCGATGCGGCGCCTAAGGCGTTGGTGCAATCCAAGCCGATGTATCCGCCGCGCGCGCTGGCATTGCAGATTGAAGGCAATGTGCGGGTGCAGTTTGACATCGACAGCGACGGCCGCGTGAGCAACGTGCGCATTCTGTCCGCCGAACCGCGCAATATGTTCGAACGCGAAGTGAAGCAGGCGATGCGCAAATGGCGGTATGAAGCCAAAGAGGCGAAAGATCGCACCGTCACTATCCGCTTCAAGCTGGATGGCACCTCCGAAGTCAACTGACCGGTGGCTGCGCCAATAAAAAAGGGTCGCCGCGGCGACCCTTTTTGCTGTTTGCAACCCGGCTTATTCTTCGAAGCCGACGCGGAAATTCATCTTGCCGTCGGGCAGGGCGCGCGAGTTGCCTTCGTCATCCACCGCCACATAGGTAAACACCGCTTCGGTGGCGCGGTAGCGCTGGCCAATCGGCGCGGAAGAGACTTTCTTGACCCACACCTCGATGTTGATGGTGATCGAGCTGCGTCCGGTGCGAATGCAGTTCGCATAGCAGCAGACAACGTCACCCACCGCCACCGGTTTCAGAAAGGTCATGCCGTCGACGCGTACTGTCACCACGCGCCCTTCGGCGATCTCCTTGGCCTGAATAGCGCCGCCGATATCCATTTGCGACATGAGCCAGCCGCCAAAAATATCACCGTTGGCGTTGGTATCTGCCGGCATCGCCAGCGTGCGCAGCACCAGTTCGCCGCTGGGTAAAGGTCGTTGTTGTGTCATAGCTGTCTGCTTATTGAGAAGGGATAACATCATACTGCCTGCGGCAAGCGCCGCAGGCATTAACAATTATGTAACTATTTTTTCTGTTCTTCCGGCATGTGCCGATAAATATAGATGCCGCTAATCAGGGTGAACACCAGCGTCAGCACCGTCAGGCCGAATACTTTGAAGTTAACCCACACGCTTTGCGGCAGCCAGAAGGCGACGTAGATGTTCGCCAGGCCGCAGGCCAGGAAGAACATCGCCCAGGCGAGGTTGAGGTTGCTCCACACTTTGTCCGGCAGCGTCAGCTCTTTGCCCAGCATGCGCTGCACCAGCGGTTTTTTGAGCACCAGTTGGCTGATCAGCAATGCCAGCGCGAACAGCGCGTAGATTACCGTCACTTTCCATTTGATAAATAAATCGTTATGGAACACCAGCGTCAGGGTGCCGAACACCAGCACCATCAGGAAGGTGATCAGCGTCATCTTCTCTACCTTGCGGTATTTCACCCAGGTAAACACCAGCGCCAACGCGGTGGCGACGATCAGCGCGCCGGAAGCCACGTAGATATCGTACAGCTTATAAAAAGCAAAAAAGACAATTAGCGGGAGGAAATCAAGAAACTGCTTCATAAATCAATCCATCATCTGTTCATCGGCCGACTATACCGGATTCGGCGAGCTCTGTGTACCGCCGGGAGCCGCTGATTATCGGCGTTTGGCCGGCGGATTTCTGCCGCGAAAGCAGGAATTTGCATAAACTTACGATTGAGATCGCGAGTTCGCTGCGGGCGGATTGCCAGTGCGATCGCGACACCGCATAGTAAGCGTAATAATAGCCGCATAATTTACCACGGAAAATAGCATGCAGTGGAAATCTCTCCAGGCCCTGACGCCTGGTTTGACGCATTTGTTAGGGTATCAGCGCAGCTGGCTTAAGCCGGATATTCGCGCCGGGCTGTCGGTGGCGGCGGTCGCTTTGCCGGTGGCTATCGCCTACGCGGAGCTGGCCGGGGTTAGCCCGGTGGTGGGACTTTATTCTTGTATTTTACCGATGGTGGCCTATGCGTTTTTCGGATCTTCGCGCCAGCTGATTGTCGGGCCGGATGCCGCGACCTGCGCGGTGATCGCCGCGGTGGTGACGCCGCTGGCGGCGGGCAATATGGAACGGCATTGGCAATTGACCATCATGATGACGGCGATGATGGGCGGCTGGTGCCTGTTGGCCAGCCGCTTCAAGCTGGGCGCCCTGGCGGATCTGCTTTCACGGCCGATCCTCAGCGGGCTGCTGAACGGTGTCGCGATCACTATTATCGTCGATCAGATTGGCAAGGTTCTGGGGTTTACGGCGCGGCCGGCGCAGCTGATCGAACGCATCTACGCGCTGCCCGGCAACCTGCTGCACAGCGACTGGCTGACTATGGCGGTGTCTTTGCTGACCTTAATCACGCTGATCGGGTTTAAAAAATGGCGCCCCAACTGGCCGGCGCCGCTGTTCGCCATCGTGCTGGCGGCCTTCGCCACCTGGGCGGGCGGGTTGCAACAGCATGGGGTAGTGACGGTAGGCGGCTTCGGCGGCATGTTGCCCATCGTTCAATGGCCGGACTTCCAGCCGGGCCTGCTGCGCGACATGGTGATCCCGGCGCTTAACCTGGCGGTGGTGAGCTTTGTCAGCATGATGCTGACCGCCCGCAGCTTCGCCGCCAGGAACGGCTATGAGGTGAACGCCGACGCCGAGTTCCGCGCGTTGGGGTTGGTGAATATCGTCTCGGCGCTGTCGCAGGGGTTCGCGATCAGCGGGGCGGATTCGCGCACCGCGGTCAATGACGCCAACGGCGGCAAGAGCCAGTTGGTGTCGATTATTGCGGCGGCGGCGATCGCTTTTGTATTGTTGTTCCTGATGGCGCCACTGCAGTTTATTCCGGTGGCGGGGTTGGGCGTGGTGTTGATGTATGCGGCCTGGTCACTGCTGGACTTTCGCGGCATTTGGATCCTGCGCCGCCGCAACGTCCAGGCTTTTCGCCTGGCGATGTTCACCTTCCTGAGCGTGCTGCTGGTGGGGGTTATCAGCGGCATCGGGCTGGCGGTATTGCTGGGGTTGATGCAGTTTCTGCGCACGGTGTTCCGCCCGACGGAACAGCTGCTGGGGGTGAACGAAGAGGGAATGATCCATTCAATGGGCAACAATAACGGCATCACGCCGGTGCCCGGGGTGATGATGTACCGCTTTAACTCGCCGTTGACCTACTTCAACGTGGCCTATTTCAAACGGCGTATCCTCAATCTGGTGGACAGCACGCCGTTCCAGCCGCGCTGGGTGGTGGTGGATGCTGTCGCCAGCTTTACCCATGCGGATATCAGCGTGCTGGCGGCAATCGATGAATTGAAACGCGACCTGTTACAGCGTAACGTCAAGCTGGTGTTGGCGGGGCGGCGTACCGAGCTGACGCGCTGGTTTCGCATCAATCGGTTGGGGCGCGACAAGGATTTGATTCTGGTACCGGATCTGTATCTGGCGCTGAAGCTGATCCAAAGCAAGGAGCACGCGGAAGCGCCCGCAGCGCCATAAGCAAAAGGGCACGCCTGAGCGTGCCCTTTGTGGTTATCCGCGAGGGATCAGCTGCGCAGCAGCATGTACAGGCGGAACAGGTAAATCAGCAGCAGAGCGGAAACCAGGTTGCTCAACGCGGTCAGCACCACGCTGGCGACGTTTGGCGTCAGCACCGACAGGTGGCTTACCATAAACAGCACCAGCAGCTTGGCGGCCAGCCACAGCATCATCGCTGGCACGATCACGCGCGCGTTGGCGAAGGCCAGTTTGCAGCTCAGTTTGATCGAAGCAAACACGCCTTTTTTGTCGGCGCTGGTGATCACCGGCGCCAGAGAGAAGGCAATGGCCATAATCACGCCGGGCACCACGAACAGCGTCAGGCCCAGTTGGATCAGCAAGGTGCAGATAAACAGCAGCAGCAGCAGGCGCGGCAGCTCCGGCGCAGAGAGGCCGATAGCGCGCAGCGCGCTGGTGCGCTGCCCCTGAGACACCAGGCTAATCAGCGTCAACATCCCGCCAACCAACAGCACATTGCCCACCAACGCAGAGAGCGTCGCGGCAGCCGATACCTTTAGCAACACCATCTGTTGTTCCGGCGTCATTTGCTGAATGATTTCCTGAATCCCCATACCGGCGGATGCAGCAAAGTCACCTTCCGTTGCGGTCAGGATCTTCAATTGCTCGGCGTCAGGGCTGAAAGCCTGGTTGAGCAGCACCGAAATGAACGCGGTCAACAGCGCCAACATCAGGATGCTGGCCAGTTGGTTACGGAAAAAATTAAAACTGTCACGGTACAACGTGTTGGCCGTGATAGGCATGCAGACTCCTTGGCGTCGAGAAAACAGAGTTAAATCAGTGGGCGATTGTACCCTGTTCTGCGCCGCTGTGGCACCCCGCGCGTTGCACTACGTCTATTTCTTCGACGACGATTGCGCTGTCCGGCAGCGATAACGGCAGCGGCACCGGTAATGGCGGCAGCCCGTAGCGCTCGCGGGCGCGATCGCAGGCTTCGTTGCGCAGCCCGTTTTCACCTGACTGATCGAACTCGCGGCAGGGGCTGGGGCGGTTGAGGTAGATGGAACAGGAAACGGCCTTGCCGATTTCGCCTTCCAGTGCGGTACAGCGCGGGGACTTGCTGTTGGTCCCCTGCATGCAGCGCAGGAACGGGGTCAGGGGTTCGGTAAGGGATAAAGGCACCACGCCGCCGCCATCTTCCGCTTCGGCCCAATAGAATGACACTCGAAAATAACCGCAGCATGCGCCGCAGCTGACACAGGGATTAAGAATTTCGCTCATCTTGATTGCCCGCCGACTCCTTACGGCACCAACCAAAACCAACACGGAAGATGAAATTACTCAGCGGCCATTTTTTTAGCAACTGAAATTTGAACATATAGATAATTTGCAACAAAAGTGATTTTTTGATTCAGATCAATCCTTGATTTATTAAGCGGTTAAGTAACCTTGTTTTTGGTGGGATTTTAAATTTTTACACATAAGATGTGATCGCGATGGGATCATAAATACCCGTAAGTAGGTATATTCCCCAAGAGTTTAAACCACACAAATGGAATGGATAATGAAAAAGACAACTCTGGTGGTATTGGCGGCGATGATGGCCCCTATGTTGGCAAGTGCACATCAGGCAGGTGATTTCCTGTTCCGCGCCGGGACTGCGACGGTGCGCCCGAATGCGGGTTCAGATAACGTGCTGGGCCTGGGATCGCTGGATGCCAAAAACAACACCCAGCTCGGTCTGACCTTCGGCTATATGGTGACCGACAACATTGGCGTTGAGCTGCTGGCGGCTACGCCATTCCGCCACAAGGTGACGCTGGGCGGCACCGATCTGGCGACCGTGCACCAGCTGCCGCCGACGCTGATGGCGCAGTATTACTTTGGCGACAAACAGGACAAGCTGCGCCCTTATCTGGGCGTGGGCGTTAACTACACCACGTTCTTCGACGAAAAATTCAACGACTACGGCAAGAGCGCCGGTTTGAGCAATCTGGATTTGAAAGATTCCTGGGGCGTAGCGGCGCAGGCCGGTTTGGATTACAACCTGGATGAACACTGGATGCTGAACATGTCGGTGTGGTGGATGAACATCGAAACCAAAACCCGTTTCGACGACGCCAACGGCGGCCATCACAGCTTCGATACGCGTTTGGATCCTTGGGTATTTATGTTCGGGGCGGGTTATCGTTTCTGATGCTGCCTGGAGCAGGGAGGCATTGCGCCTCCCTGTGATCGTTATTTCAACTGCATGACGTTCTCAACAGATTTCACGCCCGCGACGCCACGGGTGGTTTGCACCGCGCGATTAGCATCTTCGCTGGAAGTGACGAAGCCGCTCAGCTGCACGCGCCCTTTAAAGGTTTCTACGCTGATCTCTCTCGATTTGATGTTTTTATCCGCCAGCAGCGCTGATTTCACCTTGGTGGTAATCACCGTATCGTCAATATAACCGCCAGTCCCCTCGGATTTCGCCGTCGGCGCGCAGGCGCTCACCGCAAATGCCACCACGGCTGCCATGCACAAGGCCGAAAGGGTTTTAAATAGCTTCATAAATTACTCTCCATGCAATGTTATTGTCGAAACTACATTCGGGTTTTCATCTGAAAACGTAGCGCATTCCCCAAAAGAAAGAAATGCATAGCGAACAAAGCTAATTGTGAGACAAGAAGCGGGTTTGTTCAAATTTTAGATGTAAAAAAATGGCACAACCCTGAGAGGAAACAAGATGTTATCGGCGGGCGCCATCGGCGGCGCCCGCTGTAGCATCAGCCGCGGGTAGCGGCCTTCATGCTGCTGACAAAGCTGGCCAGCTTGGCCAGCATCTCGCTCGGATTCGCTTGATTCTGCTCGATAATCTTGACGATCGCCGAACCGGAAATCGCCCCGGCGGCGCCGGCCTGCAGCGCGTCCTTCACCTGGCCGGGATCGGAAATGCCGAAGCCCTGCAGCGGTGGCGCGGCGTGATATTCGCGCAGTTTGTTCACCAGGTGGTGCAGCGGCAGCTGGGCGCGGCTTTCGGTGCCGGTCACGCCGGCGCGCGACAGCAGATAGGTATAGCCACGGCCGTGCGAGGAGATCTCGCGCAGCAGCTCGTCATCGGCGTTGGGCGGGCAGATGAAGATTGGCGCGATGCCGTGCCGCGTTGCCGCGGCGCGGAACGGCGCGGACTCCTCAAACGGCACGTCGGCGATCAGCACCGAGTCCACGCCCACGTCGGCGCAGCGCTGGTAAAACGCGTCTATGCCTTTATGGAACACCAGGTTGGCGTACATCAGCAGCCCGATTGGAATGGTCGGGTGCTTCTGGCGGATTGCCGCCAGCATCTCGAAGCACTGGGTCGGCGTCACGCCGGAGGCGAACGCACGCAGCGCCGCGCTCTGAATGGTCGGGCCGTCGGCCAGCGGATCGGAAAAGGGGATGCCCAATTCCAGCGCATCGGCGCCGGCTTCCACCAGGGTATCGATAATCTGCAGCGACAGCGCCGGGTTAGGATCGCCCAACGTCACGAACGGGACGAACGCGCCTTCCTTGTTGCTTTCCAGGCGTTTGAACAGTTGCTGATAACGTTCCATCAGATTTCTCCCCGTGCTTTCAGAATGTCGTGAACGGTAAATATGTCTTTGTCGCCGCGGCCAGACAGGTTAACTACCAGGATCTGCTCTTTCTGCGGCGTTTCACGGATCATTTTCAACGCGTGGGCCAGGGCGTGGGAAGATTCCAGCGCCGGGATGATGCCTTCGCTGCGCGACAGCGCCTTGAAGGCGTCCAGCGCTTCGTCATCGGTAATAGACACGTATTCCGCGCGGCCGATGCTGTTCAGATAGGCATGCTGCGGCCCGACGGACGGGAAGTCCAGACCGGCGGAGATCGAATAGGATTCTTCGATCTGGCCTTCGGCGGTCTGCATCATCGGCGCCTTCATGCCGAAGTAAATGCCGACGTGCCCGTGTTTGAGCGGCGCGCCGTGCTGGCCGGTCTCAATGCCCAGCCCGGCAGGCTCTACGCCGATCAGGCCGACGCCGGCGTCATCGATAAAGTCGGCGAACATGCCGATGGCATTGGAGCCGCCGCCGACGCAAGCCAGCACCGCGTCAGGTAAACGGCCTTCGCGCTCCAGCATCTGCGCCTTGGTTTCTTCGCCGATCATGCGTTGGAATTCGCGCACTATGGTCGGGTACGGGTGTGGGCCAGCCGCGGTGCCGAGCATGTAGTGGGCTTTTTCATAGCTGCCGGACCAGTCGCGCAGCGCCTCGTTGCAGGCGTCTTTCAGGGTGGAGGAGCCGCTGTGCACCGGGATCACTTCCGCACCCATCAGGCGCATGCGGAACACGTTCGGCGACTGGCGTTCGATGTCCTTGGCGCCCATATAGATGCGGCATTTCAAGCCCAGCAGCGCACAGGCCAAAGCGGAGGCCACGCCGTGTTGGCCGGCGCCGGTTTCCGCGATGATCTCGGTTTTGCCCATGCGCTTGGCGAGCAGCGCCTGGCCCAGCACCTGGTTGGTTTTGTGCGCGCCGCCGTGCAGCAAATCTTCGCGCTTCAGATAAAGCTTGGTCTTGGTGCCGGCGGTGAGGTTTTTGCACAGCGTCAGCGCCGTCGGGCGGCCCGCGTAGTTTTTCAGCAGGTCGATAAATTCAGCCTGAAATTCAGGGTCGCGCTGGGCGCTGACGAAGGCTTCTTCCAGCTGTTTCAGGGCCGGCATCAGAATTTGCGGTACGTATTGACCACCAAATTCGCCGAAGTAGGGGTTAAGCAGCGTCATTATAGTTCCCGTTATTATCCATTAATGTATACCGATTATTTAGGGTATAGAGTCGCATTCAGTAAGCGCGCAGGGTTTGGAACACCGCGGCCAGACGGGCGGCATCTTTGATGCCGGGCTGGCTTTCCACGCCGGAGTTAAAGTCCAGGCCGGCACAGCCGAGCTTGGCCGCTTCGACGCAGTTGTCAGCGCCCAGGCCGCCGGCCAGCATCACGTTGCCCAGATCTTCGCCCTGCAATAATGACCAGTCGAAACGTTGGCCAGTGCCGCCGGCGCCGTTGTCCAGCAGGAAACGATCGACGTGCTGCAGATCGCGCTCCGGCAGCTTATCTTTCACGCTCAGCGCTTTCCAGATTTGGCAGCCCGCCGGCAGACGGGCGCGCAGGGCGGTGATATAGGCCTGATCTTCGGCGCCGTGCAGCTGCACCGCCTGCAGACCGAGGCGCTCGACGGTTTTCACCACCGTGTCGACCTGCGCGTCGCAGAACACCCCGACGTATTTCAATGGCGCACCGGAGATCACCTCGCGAGCGCGGTTGATGTCTACATAGCGCGGTGAGCGGCCAACGAAGATCAGCCCGCCGTAGAGGGCGCCGGCCTGATAAGCGGCCGCGGCGTCCTGCGGCCGGGTCAGCCCGCAGACCTTGTTGTCGCCCAGGATCACCCGGCGCACCGCGGCGCGCAGGTCGGTTTCCGACATCAGCGCGCTGCCGATCAGGAAGCCGTTGGCGTAGTGGCTCAGTTCGCGGATCTGGCCGTAGTTGTTGATGCCCGATTCGCTAATCACCGTGACGCCGTGCGGCACGCGCGGCGCCAACTGGCGGGTACGGTCCAGATCGATGCTCAGGTCGCGCAGGTCACGGTTATTGATGCCGACCACGCGCGCTTCCAGGGCGATCGCCCGCTGCAGCTCTTCTTCGCTTATCACTTCGGTCAGCACGCCCATATTGAGGCTGTGCGCCACCGCCGCCAGCTGGCGATATTGATCGTCGTTCAGCACCGACAGCATCAACAGAATGGCGTCGGCCTGGTAGAAGCGCGCCAGGTAAATCTGATACGGATCGATAATAAAGTCTTTGCACAGCACCGGCTGAGTCACAGTTTTGCTGACCAGCGGCAGGAAATCGAAGCTGCCCTGGAAGTATTTTTCATCGGTCAATACCGAGATGGCCGAAGCGAAGTCTTTATACACCGCGGCGATTTCCACCGGGTCAAAGTTTTCGCGGATCAACCCTTTGGAGGGCGAGGCCTTTTTGCATTCAAGAATAAACGCCGTTCTGGTGCCCTGCAGCGCGTGGTAAAAGCCGCGTTCGCTCGGGACGATTTCGTTCTGAAAGCCGGCCAGTGGCTGTTGTTGTTGTCGTGCTGCGACCCATTGCGCTTTGTCACGAACAATCTTGTTGAGCACGGTTTCCTGCATCATTTATCCTCTTGCCGCCAGTGCGGTGACTCGCTCGTAAGCCTGCCCGCTGTGAATCACATCCAGTGCCTGCCGCGCATTTTGGCGCAGGTCTTCATGTCCGAATAACTTCAGCAGCAACGCCACGTTAGCGGCTACCGCTGCGGCGTGCGCCGGTTCGCCTTTACCTTGTAACAACCGTGCCAGAATGTCACGGTTTTCTTCCGGCGTGCCGCCCAGCAGCGCCTCCAGCGGGTAGGTTTCCAACCCGAAGGATTGTGGCGTCAGCTGGTAGCTGGTGATTTCGCCGTTGTTCAGTTCGGCCACGTGAGTCGGGGCGTGGATCGCCACCTCATCCATACCGCCGCCGTGCACCACCGCGGCGCGCCGGTAGCCCAACACCCGCAGGGTTTCGGCGATCGGCAGCACCAGCTCCGGGCTGTAAACGCCGATCAGCGCCAGCGGCGGGCGCGCCGGGTTGATCAACGGCCCCAGCACGTTGAACAGCGTGCGGGTCTTCAGCTGTTGGCGCACCGGCATCGCGTGGCGAAAACCGGTGTGATACTGCGGGGCAAACAGGAAGCAAACACCGAGATCGTCCAGCGCTTTACGCGCCTCTTCCGCCGGCAGATCCAGCCGGATGCCGAACGCCGCCAGCAGATCGGAAGATCCCGAACGGCTGGAGACGCTGCGGTTGCCGTGCTTGGCGATTTTCGCGCCGCAGGCCGCCGCGACAAAAGCGCTGGCGGTAGAAATATTGATGCTGTTGGTGCCGTCGCCGCCGGTGCCGACGATATCGGCGAACGGGTAGTCAGGGCGCGGGAATGGCTGAGCGTCGTCCAGCAACGCCATGGCGGCGCCGGCGATCTCTTCCGGGCGCTCGCCGCGGACTTTCATGCTGATCAACGCCGCCGCCAGTTGGCTCGGCTCCAGCTCACCGCGCACGATGGCGCTGAATAACTGCTGGCTTTCCTGCTGGCTCATCGACTCGGCGCGGTACAGCTTTTCAAGAATAGGTTGCATCGTCGTTTTCCTTATTACTGCGCCAGCGCCCAGGCCAGCGTCTGCTCAAGCAGGCGAGCGCCCTGGGTGGTCAGGATGGATTCCGGGTGGAACTGGAAGCCGCATACGCGATGCCGATCGTCGCGCACCGCCATCACCATCTCGCCAAAGCGGGCGTTGACGGTGAGTTCGGCCGGAATATTGCTGCCGACCAGCGAATGGTAACGCGCCACCGGCAGCGGGTTGGCCATGCCGGCAAACATGCCTTCGCCGTCGTGGGTAATCGCCGAGGCCTTGCCGTGCAGGATCTCGCCGGCCTGGCCGACGTGGCCGCCGTAGGCTTCGACAATCGCCTGGTGGCCGAGGCAAATGCCGATAATCGGCAGCTGGCCCCGCAGGCGCTGCAGCAGTTCCGGCATGCAGCCGGCCTCGGCAGGGGTTCCCGGGCCCGGCGACAGCATCAGCACCGGCTGTTCCATCTGTTGCAGGCGTTCAATAATCAGATCGGCGGCGATCTGGTTGCGGTAAATCACCACCTGATGGCCGCTGGCGCGCAGCTGATCGACCAGGTTGTAGGTAAAGGAATCGACGTTGTCGAGCAGTAAGATATCGGCCATCAGAACACCTCCCTGGCCTGATGCGCGGTGGCGATAGCGCGCAGCACGGCACGTGCTTTATTACGGGTTTCATCGGCTTCCGCCTGAGGAACAGAGTCCAGCACCACGCCGGCGCCGGCCTGCACGGTGGCGATGCCGTCTTCAACATACGCGGAGCGGATGACAATACAGGTATCGAGATCGCCGGTGGCGGTGAAATATCCCACCGCGCCGCCGTAGCTGCCGCGGCGTGAGCCTTCGGAGGCGGCGATCAGTTGCATCGCGCGCACTTTCGGCGCGCCGCTCAGGGTGCCCATGTTCATGCAGGCCTGGTAGGCGTGCAGCACATCGAGGTCTGCGCGCAGGGTGCCGACCACGCGCGACACCAGATGCATAACGAACGAGTAGCGATCCACTTTGGTCAGATCGGCCACGTAGCGGCTGCCGGCCTGGCAGATGCGCGCCAGATCGTTGCGCGCCAGATCGACCAGCATCAGATGTTCGGCCAGCTCTTTATGATCGGTGCGCATTTCCAACTCGATGCGGCTGTCCAGATCCAGATCCAGCGAGCCATCCTTGTTGCGCCCGCGCGGGCGGGTACCGGCGATCGGGTAGATTTCAATCTGGCGGTTGCCGGCGTCGTACTTCAGCGCGCTTTCCGGTGAAGCGCCGAACAGGGTGAATTCGTCATCCTGCATGAAGAACATGTACGGGCTCGGGTTGTTGTCCTTCAGCGTTTGATAAGCCGCCAGCGGCGCCGGGCACGGCAGCGAGAAGCGGCGCGACGGCACCACCTGGAAGATTTCGCCGTGGCGGATCGCCTCTTGCAGCTCGCTGACTACCGCGCCGTATTCTTCATCGCTCTGGTTGCAGCTCAGCTGCATGTCTTCCAGTTTCTGGTGCGGGATCGGCTGCGGAGTTTGCTTCAGTTGAGCCTGCAACTGCTCGAGGCGCTGCTGCAAACGCTGGGCTTCGGCTGGGGCGGCGGTGAAAACGCTGGCCTGCAGGCGGGCCGAGCCGCGTTGGTGGTCCAGCACCAGCAGCGTTTCCGCCAGATAAAAGCAGAAATCCGGGCAGCGTTGATCCTGACGCAGCGGCGGCAAGTCTTCGAACCCGGCCACCAGATCGTAGGCGAACAGCCCGCCGAGCATCACGGCTTCACGTTCGTCCGCCGGTGAGTCGACCAGCGTCAGCAGGGTGCGCAAGGCATCGAATACCGACAGCGAACGCAGGCGGGCATCTTCGTCCTGCACTGCATCGATCGGCGGGAAGGTCAGCTCGCGGCCATTGGGGCGAACCTGAATCAGCACTTCGGCCGGCAGCGCTTCGTCCAGCAGCGGCAACAGCGCTGCGCCGTTGGCGGTCAGCGCCTGCACGGTTACGCTGCGGCCCAGCGCGGTGATGCGCAGCGCGCTGTCGATCACCAGCAGGCTCTGCAGGTTTTGCTTGCTGTTGATTTCGGCCGACTCCAACAACAGCGTGGCCGGGCGTGCGCCGCACAGCTGGTGGAAAATGGTGGTGGGATCGCCCCGGTAGCTGGCTTGCGCCTTCAGCAGTTTGAGTTGTGGTTTCTGGTTCATCATCGGTGGTTCCAGTTAAATTTTGTCCATAAAAAAGCCCGCATCAGGGCGGGCTCAGGAAATCTGCATTGTCGGATGACAGGTATGCGCGATTACACCGCCCGCGAAAGGGAGGTACGCCACCAATGAAGAAGAGAAGTTGTTTGCTGGTTCATTTTTGCGCTCTCTCGTGATTATCATCCGACAGGGTAACTGCCGTGAACTTGTGTACTAGTTAACTGGTTCGCGGAAATAATGTCAACCCTCTTTTTGCACAATGTTTTAGCGGCAGAGGTGAATTCTGTTCATCATGCCCGCGCACGGCGGCAGAATAGATTTCCGTCCGGCCGTCGATAGCGGGTATGATAGAAAGCCAAGCCATTACCGGATATTTCTTTTGACAGACAGCAGCCCACAGCCTTCCGCCTTTACCCTGTACGATCTCCACAGCCACACCACTGCATCCGACGGCTATCTTACGCCGGCGCAGCTGGTGCAGCGCGCGGTAGAGATGCGCGTCGGCGTATTGGCGATCACCGACCACGACACCACCGAGGGTCTGGCCGCCGCTGCCGCTGCCATCGCCGAACTGGCGTTGCCGCTGCGCTTGGTGAACGGGGTGGAAATCTCGACGCTGTGGGAAAACCACGAGATCCACATTGTCGGATTGGGCATCGATATCGCGCAACCGGCGATGGTGCAGTTGCTGGCTGAACAGAGCGAGCGCCGTACCCGGCGGGCGCAAGAGATCGGCCTGCGGCTGGCGAAAGCGCGCATTCCGGACGCCTATGCCGGCGCGCAGCGACTGGCCGACGGCGGGGCGGTTACCCGCGGGCACTTTGCCCGTTATCTGGTGCAGCTCGGTGTGGCCGGCAACGTGGCGCAGGTGTTCAAGAAATACCTCGCCAAGGGCAAAACCGGCTATGTTCCGCCGCAGTGGTGTACAATAGAACAAGCCATTGATGTGATTCATCAATCCGGCGGGCAGGCGGTGATGGCGCACCCAGGCCGTTATGATCTGACGGCTAAATGGTTGAAGCGTCTGTTGGCCCACTTCGCCGAACAGGGCGGTGACGCCATGGAGGTCGCGCAATGCCAGCAGGCGCCGCATGAGCGTTCACAGCTGGCGAAATATGCGCAAGACTATCAATTATTGGCGTCGCAGGGTTCCGATTTTCACCAGCCCTGTTCGTGGATCGAACTGGGCCGCAAACTGTGGCTGCCAGGCGGCGTCGAACCGGTATGGCGCGACTGGCCGCAGCCCGAAACAGTTTGATTTAACGTGGGCGATGCCGCCCGCGCGCATCATTTTAGGAGCAAGTCATGAGTCAGCTTTTTTATATTCACCCGGACAACCCGCAACCGCGATTGATCAACCAGGCGGTAGACGTGTTGCGCAAGGGCGGCGTGATCGTTTATCCGACCGATTCCGGCTATGCGCTGGGTTGCAAGCTGGAAGAGAAGACGGCGATGGAGCGCATCTGCCGCATTCGCCAGTTGGACGGCAACCATAACTTCACGCTGATGTGCCGCGATCTTTCCGAGCTGTCGACCTATGCCTATGTCGACAACACCGCGTTTCGGTTGATTAAAAACAATACTCCGGGCAACTACACCTTTATTCTGAAAGCCACCAAGGAAGTGCCGCGCCGCCTGATGAACGACAAGCGTAAAACCATCGGTCTGCGCGTGCCGTCGAACCCGATCGCGCTGGCGCTGTTGGACGTGTTGAACGAACCCATGATGTCCACCACGCTGATGCTGCCGGGCAATGACTTTGCAGAATCCGATCCGGAAGAGATCGCCGAACACCTGGGCAAGCAGGTGGATCTGGTGATCCACGGCGGCTTCCTTGGCCAGCAGCCGACCACGGTGATCGACCTGACCGAATCGGCCCCCGAAGTGGTGCGCGAAGGGGCCGGCGACGCCGCGCCTTTCCGTTGATGTAAATTATTGCCGCCTTGCCCATTATCTGAAAAGTGGCTGACGCGAAGTTATTTGCCGCGAAAGCCGCTATCCTACAGTTTCCAGAATTGATAATGAGCAGGATGCGTGGCAATGATTAAACGGGTTTCTATTTTAGCGGCCTTATTATTTTCCTCTGCGGCCAGCGCGGGTTTTTATTCCGGCAGCGCCTTGCTGTCTGAGACCGGCGGCTATGTAAAAAATAAGAAGGGTGAAGCGACCGTTGCCGAAGCGCTCGATGGCGGCATGTTCATGGGCTACGTGGCCGGGGTGTTCGATACGTATTCGATGCAGGGCAACCGCAATATCTGCCCGGACGCCGGCATGAGCGTCGGCATGGCCGCCGACGCGGTGATGCAATACCTGAACGAACATCCCGAACAGCTTCATTATTCCGCTCCCTCGGTCATTATGCTGGCGTTAAGCGCCACCTATCCCTGCGTGCGCCATTAAGTTCTGTCCATTTAGTGCGCATTTTTTCTTAAGGTGCGCTCTTTATTGATTAGCACGAACTTCAATAGATAAAAATAAACAACGCTGGCAATTTACCCCGGCGCAGAGTCTCCGAACGGGTCGGAGCCGCGCGCCTATTGGAGGTCAATATGCCAGCGTTCCACTGTGCCAACGTCTTGCTCGACTATCAGGAGATCGGTGCGGGACCTTTAACTTTGGTGCTGCTTCCCGGTTGGTGTGAACCGAAAACCGTTTTTGAACCTTTTATCGAACAGGCGGCGGCGCGTTACCGGGTGATCAGCCTGGACTGGCGCGGGCACGGGCTGTCTTCGAAATATGCCGGCATGTCGCTGGCGGCGGACGATCTGCTGCAGGACGTCAGGCAACTGTTGGCTGCGCTGCAGGTGGAGCGTTTTGTTACGCTGTCGGTCGCGCACGCCAGTTGGATTGCGGTGGCGCTGGCGGAATCCATGCCGCAGCAGGTGCAGGGCATGCTGTTCCTCGATTGGATCATGACTCCGCCGGAACCGGCTTTCTTTCAGGCGATAAGCCGGATGCAGCAGCCGCAGGAGTGGCGGGCGGCGCGCGATGCGCTGTTTAGGCTCTGGCAGGGCGGCATCGAACATCCGCAGGTCAAGCATCATCTGACGGTAGAAATGGCTCAGGAAGATTACCGCCTGTGGCAGGCCGCCGGCGTGGCGATAGAACAAGCCTACCGACAGTATCATTCACCGCTGCAGCGCCTGGCGGGCCTGGGTTCGCCGCCGCCTTGCCGGCATATTTACTCGCTGGATCGCAGCGAAGACTACCTGCGGCGGCAGCAGGGGTTCGCCGCCGAACACCCGTTTTTTTCGGTGGTGCGCCTGGGCAATGCCCGCACGCATCTCGGCATCCTCGAACGCCCCGGATCGGTGCTGTGGGCGCTGGATGATTTCTTCACTTATTGAGCACGATAAAAGTGGGTTTCAACCCCATTGAAAGCCTGTATAATGCGCGGTTCGATCCAAGTAAACGTATTTTTACCGTTGCGGTATTGCGCCGCAAGGGTTATCCCCGACGCCTGTGAAGGCGACACTAGAGGCTGCTCAATGAGCGAGAAGTTACAGAAAGTTTTAGCGCGCGCCGGCCATGGCTCGCGTCGTGAAATCGAAACCATGATTGAAGCCGGCCGCGTCAGCGTCGACGGCAAGATCGCCAAGCTGGGCGATCGCGTTGAGGTGAATCCTGCGATGAAAATTCGTATGGATGGCCACGTGGTGTCGATCAAGGAATCCGAAGAGGCGGTTTGCCGCGTACTGGCCTATTACAAGCCGGAAGGCGAGCTCTGCACCCGCAGCGATCCCGAAGGCCGCCCAACGGTGTTCGATCGCCTGCCCAAGCTGCGCGGTTCTCGCTGGGTAGCGGTAGGGCGCCTGGACGTCAACACCTCCGGCCTGCTGCTGTTCACCACCGACGGTGAACTGGCCAACCGCCTGATGCACCCAAGCCGTGAAGTGGAGCGCGAATACGCGGTGCGCGTATTTGGCCAGATCGACGACGCCAAGGTGAAGCAGCTGAGCAAAGGCGTGCAGCTGGAAGACGGCCCGGCCGCTTTCCGCACCATCAGCTTCCAGGGCGGTGAAGGCCTGAACCAGTGGTATAACGTCACCCTGACCGAAGGCCGCAACCGTGAAGTGCGCCGCCTGTGGGAAGCGGTGGGCGTGCAGGTCAGCCGTCTGATCCGCGTACGCTACGGCGACATCGATCTGCCGAAGGGCCTGCCGCGCGGCGGCTGGACCGAGCTGGATCTGCCGGCGATCAACTACCTGCGCGAGCTGGTTGAGCTGAAGCCGGAAACGGTCAGCAAGATGCCGGTGGAGCGTGAGCGCCGCCGCGTGAAGGCCAACCAGATCCGTCGTGCGGTCAAGCGCCACACGCAGGTAGCCGGCAGCGGCCGCCGCAGCGCCGCGGGCAGCAAACCCGGCAAGCCGAGCAAACGCAGCTAAGCGTTATCCTCTGGCCCCATCCGGGGCCAGAGTCTTATCCCGTTACCAGTCGATACCCTGCTGCGCCTTGATGCCTGCGTCAAACGCGTGCTTCACCGGGCGCATTTCCGTCACCGTATCCGCCAGTTCCAATACATCGCGATGGCAACCGCGCCCGGTCACGATCACCGTCTGGTGCTCAGGGCGGCCGCGCAGCGCCTCCAGCAGCTCTTCCAGTTCAAGATAGCCGTAGGTCAGCATATAGGTCAGTTCGTCCAACAGCACCACGTCCAGGCTGCCGTCGGCCAGCATGCGTTTGCCGTGCTGCCACACAGCCTGGCAGGCGGCGGTGTCGGCGGCCTTGTTCTGCGTCTCCCAGGTGAAGCCGGTGGCCATCACCTGGAATTCGACGCCGTGCTGTTGCAGCAGGTTCTTCTCGCCATTGGGCCATTCGCCCTTGATGAATTGAATCACCCCGGCCCGCATGCCGTGGCCAACGGCGCGGGTGACGGTGCCGAATGCGGCAGTAGTTTTGCCTTTGCCATTGCCGGTAAACACCAGCAACAGGCCGCGCGTTTCCTGCGCGGCGGCGATGCGCGCATCCACCTGTTCTTTCAGGCGCTGCTGGCGTTGCTGGTGGCGATCTTCAGCCATGAAAAGGCTCCTTATTCGGCGGGGCCGGGTTTGCGGTTCGGTTGGGCGTCGAAGGTCATGCCGGTTTTGCGGCGGCTGTCGTCACCCATCAAATAAAGGTATAGCGGCATGATATCGGCCGGTGTTTTCAGCTTGTTCTTGTCTTCGTGCGGGAAAGCGGAAGCGCGCATTTTGGTGCGAGTTCCTCCTGGATTGATGCAATTTACCCGAAGATTACGGCTCTTATACTCATCGGCCAGCACCTGCATCATGCCCTCGGTGGCGAACTTGGACACCGCATAGGCGCCCCAGTTGGCGCGCCCGTTTCGGCCTACGCTGGAGCTGGTGAACACCAGCGAGCCGGCGTTGGCCTTCAGCAGCAGCGGCAACAACGCCTGGGTCAGCATAAAGGTGGCGTTGACGTTGACCTGCATCACCTCCTGCCACATGGTCATCGACAGCTCCGCCATCGGGGCGATATCCCCCAATAGCCCGGCGTTATGCAGCACGCCGTCGAGACGCGGGATCTGCGCAGCCAGCTGGCCGGCAATCTGTTGGCACTGTTCCTGCGTGGCGTGCAGCAGGTCCAGAGTCACGGTCAGCGCCGGGGCGCCGCCCTGTGCGGCAATCTCTGCCTGCACCGCCTGCAGCTTGCTCTCGGTACGGCCCAGCAGCACCAGTTGGGCGCCGAAGCGCGCATAGGTCAGCGCCGCTTCACGGCCGATGCCGTCGCCGGCGCCGGTCACCAGAATAATGCGTTGTTCGAGCAGGTCTTGTTTGGGTTGGTAGTGCACAGTAAATTCCTCGCGCCTGGGTGGCTTTTCTCCCGCTTGCATCGGGGAGAAAGGGTGAATTGCGCGGCCATGACGGGAGCCAAGGCTCGACCGCATCGCTGGGCCCCGCAGCGAATCTGTCTCATCATGTTGATGAATAATGCGTGTTATATGCCTTAAATGGATCGTATTTTCAATGATTAGCCGGCGGAATCGGCATTCTTTTGTAACAAAAGCGGAACGCCGGCGGCTTGGTTAAGCCCCAAATTACCCCCATAGTGCATTCTGAGGCAGAGGGAATTTTTATTTAGCCGCGACAGCAGCCGCTGAGCTTGGCTAAAATGAATGCGATGATACTAACAACCTGTAAATAAAGGCGGAATCTGTGGAGTTTATATCTGTTTACGGCCTGTTTCTGGCCAAGGTCGCCACTGTGGCGATCGCCATCGCCGCGCTGGCGGTGCTGGCAGTCAGTTTGGGGCAGCGCAAGAACCGCCAGAAGGGGGAGCTGCAGCTGACCGACCTGGGGGAGCAATACCGCGACATGCAGCGTGATATGCGCCTGGCGCGCATGGGCGAGGCGGAGCAAAAGATTTGGAGCAAGCAGTTCAAGAAGCAGACCAAAGCCGATGACAAGCTGAAAAAACAGCGCGCCAAATCCGGTGCGGTCGAGGTGACCAAGCCGTGCCTGTATGTGCTGGATTTTAAAGGCAGCATGGACGCCCACGAGGTAACTTCGCTGCGTGAGGAGATCTCGGCGGTGCTGGCGGTGGCCAGCGCGCAGGATGAGGTGCTGCTGCGGCTGGAAAGCCCGGGCGGCGTGGTGCATGGTTACGGTCTGGCGGCTTCGCAGCTGGAGCGTTTGCGCAAGGGCGGCATCCGCCTGACGGTTGCGGTCGACAAAGTCGCGGCCAGCGGCGGCTACATGATGGCCTGCGTGGCCGATCGCATCGTGGCGGCGCCGTTCGCCATCATCGGCTCGATCGGGGTGGTGGCGCAGATCCCGAATTTCCACCGCCTGTTGAAAAAGAACGATATCGACGTTGAATTGCATACCGCCGGGCAATTTAAGCGCACGCTGACGCTGTTTGGTGAGAATACCGAGCAGGGCCGCGAGAAATTCCGCGAAGATTTGAACGAAACGCATGAGCTGTTCAAGCAGTTCGTGCATCAGCAGCGGCCGTCGCTGGATATCGACAGCGTCGCCACCGGCGAGCATTGGTTCGGCACCCAGGCGAAAGACAAGGGACTGATCGATGCGATTGGCACCAGCGACGATCTGCTGATCGCCGAGATCGACAACCACGAAGTGATCGCGGTGCGCTATACGCGCCGCAAACGCCTGATGGATCGCTTCACCGGCAGCGCGGCGGAGAGCGTGGATCGTCTGCTGCTGCGCTGGTGGCAGCGTGGGGAAAAACCGCTGCTTTAAGCGCGGCGCGTAAAGCGACAACGGGGGCCTGGCGCCCCCGTTTTTTATTTTCTAATCGGCCAGGTGATATTTTTCCGAAAGCACATGGGCCAAATGCTTAAACATATTAAATACGGCGGTTGTTTTTGTGGTCGGCAATCCATCAGGATCTAAAAAGAATTCACCGCGAAAAACTAAAACGCTGCCTTTTTGTTCAACGTCGGTGGCGACCATGCCGTGCAGATAATCTTCATGCTGGCGAATGATGTTATTTGCTTCAGCGAGTAAAGCTTCACGGGCGATAGGTAAGGTATTAGTGCGCATTTATTACACTCCAAACATAAATTCTGTGCATATTCTAACGCCGGTTCGCATTTATCCGCAAACCGACTAAGGTTTATTTGCCGTCTGGATGGCCAGCGGGAACGGCCGATTGGCGAAATCTGTCTTTCCGTGCTAATTAGGTTGCGTGACGCTTTTTATCAGGTACAGTGTGGGATTTTGCGGCGTCGGGTGGAAGGTTTTGTTTACGCCATGAATGATTTTCACGCAGGCATACTTCTGGGCATGGGTGAATAGCAAGCAGGATCAACATGTTGCGCTTAGCTTGAGCAGTTGGGCGGCCAAAAGAAAAAAATCTGTTGATCTCTTGCCAGACTGCCGCAATATAAAAAAGAGACACGAATTGCCGCGGCACGGCGAGATAAAAGACTTCTTTTTAGAAGAAATAAATTAGGTAAAGGTAAATATGGGTAAAGCTCTCGTAATAGTTGAGTCCCCGGCAAAAGCCAAAACTATTAATAAATACTTGGGTAATGACTACGTGGTGAAGTCCAGCGTCGGTCATATCCGTGATTTGCCGACCAGTGGCTCAGCCAGCAAAAAGAGCGCTGACTCAACCGAAGACAAAGCCAAGAAGAAAGTTAAGAAAGACGAGAAGGCGGCGCTGGTTAATCGTATGGGCGTCGATCCTTACCACGGCTGGAAAGCGCATTACGAAATCCTGCCAGGTAAAGAAAAAGTTGTCGCCGAGTTAAAATCGTTAGCGGAAAACGCCGACCATATTTATCTCGCAACGGACCTTGACCGCGAAGGGGAAGCCATTGCCTGGCACCTGCGGGAAGTGATCGGCGGTGACGACAAACGCTTTAGCCGCGTGGTGTTTAACGAAATCACCAAAAACGCTATTCAACAGGCCTTCAAAACGCCGGGCGAGCTGAACATCGACCGCGTCAACGCACAGCAGGCGCGCCGCTTTATGGACCGCGTGGTGGGCTACATGGTTTCCCCGCTGCTGTGGAAGAAAATCGCCCGCGGCCTGTCCGCCGGGCGCGTGCAGTCGGTAGCGGTGCGCTTGGTGGTGGAGCGCGAGCGCGACATCAAGGCGTTCGTGCCGGAAGAATACTGGGAGCTGCACGCCGATCTGCTGGCGAAGGGCGACACCGCGCTGCAGATGGAAGTGACCCACGCCCACGACAAACCCTTCAAGCCGGTTAACCGCGAGCAGACCCACGCCGCCGTCAAGCTGCTGGAGAAGGCGCGTTATACCGTACTGGATCGCGAAGACAAACCGACCAGCAGCAAGCCGGGCGCGCCGTTCATTACCTCCACGCTGCAACAGGCCGCGAGCACCCGCCTGAGCTTCGGCGTGAAGAAAACCATGATGATGGCCCAGCGGCTCTATGAAGCCGGCCACATTACCTACATGCGTACCGACTCCACCAACCTGAGCCAGGACGCGCTCAACATGGTGCGTGGCTATATCGGCGACAACTTTGGCGAGAAATATCTGCCGAAAGCGCCGAACCAGTACAGCAGCAAAGAAAACTCGCAGGAAGCGCACGAAGCCATCCGTCCTTCGGACGTGAACGTGCTCGCCGAGCAGCTGAAAGACATGGAAGCGGACGCGCAGAGGCTGTATCAGCTGATCTGGCGCCAGTTTGTTGCCTGCCAGATGACGCCGGCGCAGTATGACTCCACCACGCTGTCGGTGAAGGCCGGCGACTATCAGCTGCGAGCCAAAGGCCGCACGCTGCGTTTCGACGGCTGGACCAAGGTGATGCCAGCGCTGCGCAAGGGCGACGAAGACCGCACGCTGCCGTTTGTGGAAGTGGGCAGCGAGCTGGATCTGCAAAAGCTGATCCCAAGCCAGCACTTCACCAAGCCGCCGGCGCGTTACAGCGAAGCCTCGCTGGTTAAAGAGCTGGAAAAACGCGGCATCGGCCGCCCGTCCACCTATGCGTCAATCATCTCAACCATTCAGGACCGTGGTTATGTGCGGGTGGAAAGCCGCCGTTTCTATGCCGAGAAAATGGGTGAGATCGTCACGGATCGTCTGGAAGAGAACTTCCGCGAGCTGATGAACTACGACTTTACCGCACGCATGGAAGACGGCCTGGATCAGGTCGCCAATAACCATGCTGAGTGGAAAGCGGTGCTGGACGAATTCTTCGTCGATTTCAGCGAGCAGCTGGGAACCGCCGAGAAAGATCCGGAAGAGGGCGGCATGCGCCCGAACCAAATGGTGATGACCAGCATCGATTGCCCGACCTGCGGCCGCAAGATGGGCATCCGCACCGCCAGCACCGGCGTATTCCTCGGTTGCTCGGGCTATGCGCTGCCGCCGAAGGAACGCTGCAAAACCACCATTAACCTGGTGCCGGAGGCGGAAGTGCTGAACATCCTCGAAGGGGATGATGCGGAAACCAATGCGCTGCGCGCCCGCCGCCGTTGCCAGAAATGCGGCACGGCGATGGACAGCTATCTGATCGACAATCAGCGCAAGCTGCACGTCTGCGGTAACAACCCGGCGTGTGACGGTTATGAGATCGAAGAGGGTGAATTCCGCCTGAAGGGTTATGACGGCCCGGTGGTGGAGTGCGACAAGTGCGGTTCTGAAATGCACCTGAAGATGGGGCGTTTCGGCAAGTACATGGGCTGCACCAACGAAAGTTGTAAAAATACCCGCAAGATCCTGCGTAACGGTGACGTTGCACCGCCGAAGGAAGATCCGGTGCCGTTGCCTGAGCTGCCGTGCGAGAAGTCCGACGCTTACTTCGTGCTGCGTGACGGCGCGGCCGGGGTATTCCTGGCGGCCAATACCTTCCCTAAATCACGCGAAACCCGCGCGCCGTTGGTGGAAGAGCTGGCTCGCTTCAAGGATCGCTTGCCGGAGAAGCTGCGTTATCTGGCGGATGCGCCGGTGGCGGATGCCGAAGGCAATAAAACGCTGGTGCGCTTTAGCCGCAAGACCAAGCAGCAATATGTCTCTTCGGAGAAGGACGGCAAGGCTACCGGCTGGTCCGCTTTCTACGTGGACGGCAAGTGGGTCGAAGGCAAAAAGTAAATTTGCAGCCTGAATGCAACAATTAAAAACCAGCCCATGCGGCTGGTTTTTTGTTGCTGCTATCCGGGAAATGGATCTATCCTTTGCTGCTTTTCTCCATCCGGGCCCGGGTTTCACATTGATAGCAATGCAAAATAATCGTTATCATAGTGTGACGCGGATCTATACTTGAAGCTGCGGCGTGATATAGTGGTTATATAAAAAGTTTTTTTATGATTAAAGCTTATTAACGACGGCGTTTTCTTCAGCATCTGGGCGAACACTGTGTTTAAGGCTTATGACTTTCAGCATACCGGGGCGACACCGATATACCTGGCTGCGGGCAAGCCGCAGTGTTTAACCTAGGATGGTATAAGATATGAAATTGCAGCAGCTTCGTTACATCGTGGAAGTGGTTAACCACAACCTGAATGTCTCCTCGACGGCAGAAGGGCTTTACACCTCGCAACCCGGCATCAGCAAGCAGGTTCGCATGCTGGAAGATGAGCTGGGCATCCAGATTTTCGCCCGTAGCGGCAAGCACCTGACTCAGGTCACCCCGGCTGGCCAGGAAATTATCCGTATCGCGCGCGAAGTGTTGTCCAAAGTGGATGCGATCAAAGCCGTCGCCGGCGAGCACACTTACCCGGATAAAGGCTCGCTGTACGTCGCCACCACGCATACTCAGGCGCGTTACGCCTTGCCCAACGTAATCAAAGGTTTTATCGAACGCTACCCGCGCGTGTCGCTGCACATGCATCAGGGCTCGCCGACGCAGATAGCCGAAGCGGTTTCCAAGGGCACCGCCGATTTCGCTATCGCCACCGAAGCGTTGCACCTGTACGACGATCTCATCATGCTGCCGTGCTACCACTGGAACCGCGCGGTGGTGGTGAAGCCCGATCATCCGTTGGCCGGCAAGAGCAGCATCAGCATTGAAGAGCTGGCGGCTTACCCGATCGTCACCTACACCTTCGGCTTTACCGGACGCTCGGAGCTGGACACCGCGTTCAACCGCGCCGGCCTGACGCCGCGCATCGTCTTTACCGCCACCGACGCCGACGTGATTAAAACCTACGTGCGTCTGGGATTGGGGGTGGGCGTGATCGCCAGCATGGCGGTGGATCCGGTGCAGGATCCCGATCTGGTGACGGTGGACGCGCGTGATATCTTTACCTACAGCACCACTAAAATCGGTTTCCGCCGCAGCACCTTCCTGCGCAGCTACATGTACGACTTTATCCAGCGTTTTGCGCCGCACCTGACGCGCGACGTGGTCGACAACGCCGTGGCGTTGCGCTCCAACGAAGAGATCGAAGCGATGTTCAAGGACATCAAGCTGCCGATTAAGTAAGCCGAAAAATCGTTATCCGTGAGCGAAACAGGAGAGGATAAACCTCTCCTTTTTTCGTTTTGCTCCCAAAGCGCTTAATTCTGACGTTACTCAGGATCATCCTGAAAAGTGGCTGTTGCGTTTTCAACCCCTTTATGTTTGGGCATACTGCTGTTCTGGTGATCTATTTAGCAATAAAACCATGAGCGATCATCTGTTCGTTAATACCGCTTACCGCGGAAGTTTTCGCCTTCATCCGCTCAATACAGATGGTTCCGGCGTATCCTGGGGCTGCATCACGCTTTACAAAGCATCTGACTTCCAAATCATCCGCCGTTCTCTGCTAAACCGCAAAAAAGTGCGAGTGCCTGGCGGGCGTGGCCTTATGGCGTATGGGCGTATCGATGTTCGAGGTGTGCCTGACTATAGTAAATGTGTGGTACCACGATGAAAAAGAGCCTCTGGATTGTCTTGTTTTTATTGTTAACTCTTATCCTGTTGTTTTTCCTCCCTGATGGCGTTTTCAACAGTTTCGTAACCAATAACATAGAAATCAGCGGCGACGGTGAAATGGCAATGAACAGCTACGATACCGCCGTCATCCTCATTAAACTGGGAGTGTCTGCAGCTATCGCCATTATTTTGACGATCCTAATCAGGCGGATACTGCGTTCTCTGGTGCGCAGCTAAAGCGAGCGGCTTGATAACGGCGGACGGGGCAATCCTTTCCGCTTTTTTTGTGCCTGGCCCGCATTGAACCTAACCCCTTGGCCAGACAGCAACTTCCCGTCCCTGATTGTTTCCACCTATCGTTCTGATCAAAACGTGTTGTTATCAAAACGTTAATGTCTCTTTGTGGTATCTTTAAACAAGACCTCAGTGATTACCCTGTTTTAGTCATAATAAGAAATGGAGGAGCTATGTCGTCCGATCTTAGTGAAAAAAGTATGGATAAGCTGGTTGCGCTGAATAGAGAGTATCACTATTACAGCCTGCCGCTGGCGGCGAAGCAGTTGGGGGATATTGACCGGCTGCCCAAGTCAATGAAAGTGCTGTTGGAAAACCTGCTGCGCCATGTGGATGGCGACACCGTGCAGGTTGACGATCTGAAGGCCATCGTTGGCTGGCTGCAAACCGGCCACGCCGACCGCGAGATTGCCTATCGCCCGGCGCGGGTGCTGATGCAGGACTTCACCGGCGTGCCGGCGGTGGTGGATCTGGCGGCGATGCGCGAAGCGGTACAGCGTCTCGGCGGCAACGTCGATCAGGTGAACCCGCTGTCGCCGGTGGACCTGGTGATCGACCACTCGGTCACCGTCGATGAGTTTGGCGACGACGATGCCTTCGAAGAAAACGTGCGCATCGAAATGCAACGCAACCACGAACGTTACACCTTCCTGCGTTGGGGGCAAAAAGCCTTCAACCGCTTCCGCGTAGTGCCGCCTGGTACCGGCATCTGCCATCAGGTTAACCTGGAATACCTCGGCCAGACCGTCTGGCACAGCGATGAAAGCGGCCGGCGCATCGCCTATCCGGACACCCTGGTGGGCACCGACTCCCATACCACCATGATCAACGGTCTGGGCATTCTCGGCTGGGGCGTGGGCGGCATCGAAGCGGAAGCGGCGATGCTCGGCCAGCCGGTGTCGATGCTAATCCCCGACGTGGTCGGCTTTAAGCTCACCGGCAAGCTCGGCGAAGGCATTACCGCCACCGATCTGGTGTTGACCGTGACCCAGATGCTGCGTAAACACGGCGTGGTCGGCAAGTTTGTCGAGTTTTACGGCGACGGCCTGGCCGATCTGCCACTGGCGGACCGCGCCACCATCGCCAACATGTCGCCGGAATTTGGCGCCACCTGCGGCTTCTTCCCGGTGGATGAAATTACGCTGGGCTACATGAAACTCAGCGGCCGCAGCGCCGAGCAAATTGCGCTGGTGGAAGCCTACGCCAAAGCGCAGGGCATGTGGCGCAATCCAGGGGATGAGCCGGTGTTCACCAGCTCGCTGGCACTGGATATGTCCAGGGTAGAAGCCAGCCTGGCCGGCCCGAAACGCCCGCAGGACCGCGTAGCGCTGCCAAACGTGCCGCAGGCGTTCAACGCGGCCACCGAGCTGGACGTCGGCGGGCCGCAGGCCAGGGCGGAAAGCAAACCCTTTACGTTGGATGGCCAACGGCATGAGCTGCACAATGGCGCGGTAGTGATCGCCGCGATCACCTCTTGCACTAACACCTCCAACCCGAGCGTGATGATGGCGGCCGGCCTGCTGGCGAAAAACGCCGTCAAAAAAGGCCTGCGCAGCAAGCCTTGGGTGAAAACCTCTCTGGCGCCTGGCTCCAAGGTAGTGACCGATTATTTTGACAGCGCCAAACTGACGGCGTACCTGGAAGAGCTCGGTTTTAACCTGGTCGGCTACGGCTGCACCACCTGTATCGGTAACTCCGGGCCGTTGCCGGATCCGATTGAACAGGCGATTAAAGAGGGCGATCTGACCGTGGGGGCGGTGTTGTCCGGCAACCGCAACTTCGAAGGGCGTATTCACCCGCTGGTGAAAACCAACTGGCTGGCCTCACCGCCGCTGGTGGTGGCCTACGCGCTGGCGGGCAGCATGAAGATCGATCTGACCAAAGAGCCGCTGGGCGAGGGCAACGACGGCCAGCCGGTGTACCTGAAAGATATCTGGCCGAGCAGCAAGGACATTGCGTTGGCGGTGGAAGAGGTGCGCACCGAGATGTTCCATAAGGAATATGGCGAGGTGTTCGACGGCGACGCCAACTGGCAGTCTATTCAGGTGACCGGCTCGGCAACTTATCACTGGCAGGAGGATTCCACCTATATCCGCCATCCGCCGTTCTTCAGCACCATGAAGGCGCAACCTGATCCGGTGCAGGACATCAAAAACGCGCGCATCCTGGCCATTCTGGCGGATTCTGTGACCACCGACCACATCTCGCCGGCGGGGAACATCAAGCGCGACAGCCCGGCGGGCCGTTACCTTGGCGAGCATGGCGTGGCGCCGCAGGACTTCAACTCCTACGGTTCGCGCCGCGGCAACCATGAGGTGATGATGCGCGGCACCTTTGCCAACATCCGCATCCGCAACGAAATGGTGCCGGGGGTAGAGGGCGGTTATACCCGCCATATCCCGTCGCAAACTCAGCTGTCGATTTACGACGCCGCCATGCAGTATCAGCAAGAGAAAGTGCCGCTGGCGGTGATCGCCGGCAAAGAGTACGGTTCAGGCTCCAGCCGCGACTGGGCGGCGAAAGGGCCGCGCCTGCTGGGCGTGCGGGTGGTGATCGCCGAATCCTTCGAGCGCATCCACCGTTCCAACCTGATCGGCATGGGCATCTTGCCGCTGGAGTTCCCGCAGGGCGTCACGCGCAAAACCCTGGGGCTGACCGGCGACGAGCAGATCAGCGTCAGCGGGCTGCAAAGCCTGCGGCCTGGGCAAACGGTGCCGGTGCACATCAGCTACGCCGACGGCCGCCAGGAAGTGGTCAACACCCGTTGCCGCATCGATACCGGCAATGAGTTGACCTACTACGAGAACGACGGCATCCTGCACTATGTGATCAGGAAAATGCTGTAACCAATAAAAAGGGCGCCGTAAGGCGCCCTGATTGTTTCCGCCGCTGCGGCGTTATTTCTGGTCCAGCAGGTGGCCCATCTTGGCGGCCTTGGTGGCCAGATAGCGTTCGTTCTTCGGGTTGCGCCCCACAATCAACGGCACGCGCTCGGTGATGTTGATACCGGCCTCGGTCAGGATCTCAACCTTTTTCGGGTTGTTGGTCAGCAAGCGCACCGCATCCACCCCCAGCAGTTTGAACATGTCGGCGCACAGGGTGAAGTCGCGTTCGTCGGCGGCGAAGCCGAGCTGGTGGTTGGCTTCCACGGTATCGGCGCCTTTGTCCTGCAGGGCATAGGCGCGGATCTTGTTCAACAGGCCGATGTTGCGGCCTTCCTGACGATGATAAAGCAGGATGCCGCGGCCTTCTTCGGCAATGTGCTCCAGCGCGGCTTCCAGCTGGAAACCGCAGTCGCAGCGCAGGCTGAATAACGCATCGCCGGTCAGACACTCAGAGTGCACGCGCGAGAGCACCGGCGTTTCGCCAGAAATATCACCAAAAACCAGCGCCAGGTGATCATGCCCGGTTGCCAGTTCTTCGAATCCCACCATCAGGAAGTCGCCCCATGGTGTCGGCAGTTTGGCTTCTGCCACCCGTTTAAGCTGCATGTCACTCTCCACAAACACATCCGATTCAATCATTGTTGCGCATCCTACGTCCGGTTCAACCAACTGACCAGTACTAAAACGTGCTACGCCGATCTCTATTTCGTTAATTATCGGCTATTTTGCCACAACTTCTTGCCTGGCGGTGCTCAGCAAATCAGCAGATGGCGTTTCAACGCCGCCTATTATTGCGATAGGTTGCTTATCTGTTTAATTTTTGGCGTGTTATCGATATTGCAACATTGTTACACTGCCCGTTGGATCGTTCAGAAGGAGTAGGGAATGTACGAAATAGCAAAACGCACGGCGGGCGGCGCGCTGTTGCTGCTGTTGATGCCGTTGGCGATTTGGATCTGCGGCTGGCAATGGCAGCCGGGCGGCGATGAAGCGTTGCTGAAGGGCCTGTTTTGGATCACCGAAACCGTCACCTCGCCGTGGGGGCTTCTCACCAGCGTCATCCTTTGCGCCTGGTTTCTGTGGTGCCTGCGCTTTCGTCTCAAAGCGGCCATTGGCCTGGCGATTTTGCTGGCCGCCGCGGTATTGATTGGCCAGGGCGTCAAATCCTTGATCAAAGATCGGGTGCAGGAGCCGCGGCCATTTGTGGTCTGGCTCGAGCAGAATCATGGCGTTGAAGAAAAGTACTTCTACTCGCTGCCGCGCAAAGCGCGCAGCGCCCTGGTGGGCGAGCAGCTGCAGGGGCAAAGCCTGGTGCCGGGCTGGCTGCGCCAGCATTGGCAATTTGAAACCGGCTTCGCTTTCCCGTCGGGGCATACCCTGTTTGCCGCCACCTGGGCACTGCTTGGCGTGGGGCTGTTGTGGCCGCGCCGCCATTACAAAACCGTGGCTGTGCTGATGCTGTGGGCAACCGGCGTGATGGGCAGCCGTCTGGCGCTGGGCATGCATTGGCCGCGCGATTTGGTGATGGCAACGCTTATCAGCTGGCTGCTGGTGACGCTGGCCTGCTGGCTGGCCCAGCGTTGGTTCGGGCCGCTGACGCCACCGCCGCAGGAACAGCAGGAAATTGCGCAGCGCAAACCGTAAAAAACCGTTACTTAGTGACTGTGTCACTTAATGCGTCGGCCCGGCTACGGGCCGCATTAAACGCTTACATTTAGCCGCATTGCAATTCCCGCCGTCGCCCCCATATCTTTATAAATCCGTTATTTTGAGAAGCTTTCTCATTAATTTGCCCGGCAGCGCCGTTTACTGCCGAATATGCCAGCAGATATGTGGTTTTATCGTGCGGCAGGGTTTCCCTGCCGCAATGGGAAATGCTAACTTAATGGTTAGGGACGCCACGCATGGGCATAATTCATCCGATTAACTCGGCATCGCGGGAAAGAATGTGAAATATTTGCTGATTTTTTTGTTGGTTCTGGTGATCTTCGTGATTTCTGTCACGTTAGGCGCCCATAACGATCAGGTAGTGAGTTTTAACTACTTACTTGCGCAGGGCGACTATCGCGTTTCGACCCTGCTGGCCGCGCTGTTTGGCGTCGGTTTTGTGCTGGGCTGGGTCATTTGCGGGCTGTTTTACCTGCGTACCCGCATTGCGCTGGGGCGCGCCGAGCGCAAGATCAAAAGGCTGGAGCTGCAGCTTGAACAGCCTGCTGAGCCGGCGGCTCAGCCCGTTGTCAGCAAGGAATAATCCTCTATGTTAGAACTGCTGTTTCTGTTGCTGCCCGTGGCTGCCGCGTACGGTTGGTACATGGGGCGCAGAAGTGCTCAGCAGGATAAACAGCAGGAAGCCAACCGTCTGTCGCGCGAGTACGTGGCCGGGGTGAACTTCCTGCTTTCCAACCAACAGGACAAAGCGGTCGATCTGTTCCTCGACATGTTGAAAGAGGACAGCAATACCGTCGAGGCTCACCTGACGTTGGGTAACCTGTTCCGTTCGCGCGGCGAAGTCGACCGCGCCATTCGCATCCATCAGGCGCTGATGGAAAGCTCCTCTCTTACCTTCGAACAACGCCTGCTGGCGGTGCAACAGCTGGGGCGCGACTATATGGCCGCCGGTATGTACGATCGCGCGGAGGATATGTTCAGCCAGTTGGTCGACGAAGAAGATTTCCGCATCTCGGCCTTGCAGCAACTGTTGGTTATTCACCAGGCCACCAGCGATTGGCTGCAAGCCATCGACGTGGCGGAAAAACTGGTCAAGCTGGGCAAAGACAAACAGCGCATCGAAATTGCCCACTTTTACTGCGAGCTGGCGCTGCAGGCGATGGGCAGCGACGATCTCGACAAGGCGATGGGCCTGCTGAAGCGCGCCGCCTCCGCGGATAAGCAGTGCGCCCGCGTTTCCATCATGTTTGGCCGCATACATATGGCGCAGGGCGACTACGCCAAAGCGATTGAATCGCTGCAGCGGGTGCTGAACCAGGACAAGGAACTGGTCAGCGAGACCTTGCCGATGCTGCACGAGTGCTACCAGCATTTACCGGATCAGCAACAGGATTGGGCCGACTTCCTCAAGCGCTGCGTGGAAGAAAATACCGGTGCGACCGCCGAGCTGATGCTGGCGGAGATTATCGAGCAGCATGAAGGGCGCGATGTGGTGCAGGTATATATCAATCGCCAGCTGCAGCGCCATCCGACCATGCGCGTATTTTACCGGTTGATGGACTATCACCTGGCGGACGCCGAAGACGGGCGGGCTAAGGAGAGTTTGCTGCTATTGCGCGACATGGTGGGCGAGCAAATCCGCACCAAGCCGCGTTATCGCTGCCACAAGTGCGGTTTTACCGCCCACTCGTTGTATTGGCACTGCCCGTCGTGCCGGGCCTGGGCGTCGGTTAAACCGATACGGGGTCTGGACGGGCAATAGCCGTCAATAAAAACGGGGCGATTTCGCCCCGTTTTTTTATGTTTCCCTATTACTTTTTCTTGCCGGTTTTGGCGCCGGTTTTCAGCAGCTGGCGCAGCTTCTTCAGTTCTTTCTGGCTCAGCGGCTGCTCAATCTCTTCTTCGATACCCTGATTATCGATCTCTTCGTGGTGCAGTTCTGCCGGTTTTTTAGCGGCTTTCTCTGCCTTGGCCGGCGCTGCAAAGCTCTCTTCCAGACGTTGGCAAACTTCCGCACTCAGAGAGAGTTGGTTATCGGCGGCAACGGCACGGATTTTTTCTTTGAGTTCCAGAGGGATTTTGATAGTTAGTGTAGATATCTCGCTCATTTTGAAAGCCTTTCTGCGGGAAGATGCCTTCAAGCTAAGCCACCGGCGTTAAGGTGTCTAGGGTGTAATAAAAATTTAATATTTTTGTAACAATAAAGTGAGCGAAAAATTGAGCGATGCGAGGCGGGAATTGCGGTAGGGCCCGGCTTGCCGAGCCCTATATACCGGGGGGTTATTTGTAGATAACCGCGTTGCCGCTCAGCAGGTTTTTGCCGCCGGCGGAAATAATGCGGTAACCGCTGGCGCCTTGAGCGTCGGCCTTCGCGGCCAGCTTGGCTTCCAGGCCGCTCAGCGTGGTGGCGTGGCCGGCAGAAACGACGCCGATCTCGGTCAGGCCGCCGGCTTGTTGTGGGCTGACAGGCTCAGCGGCAAAGGTCGCGAAAGACGTCAGGGTGATAGCGGCAGCTGCTGCAAAATATTTGATGCTTTTCATGGGTGACTCCAGTCAGTTTATTTAGGAAGGAAGCCGTTCGCTTCCGATGTGATGAATAATAAACCATCTGTGAGGCTTTAAAATCTGATAATGCTGATAATATCATTCAAAATATCTGATTGACTATTTACGCTTCTTTACGGTGCTTTACGCTGGCTGGGTTATTACGATGGCGCCTTTCCTGACGTTCGATGACGAACGGCGGGCATAACATTACTTAACCGCAGGGCGCGCTGCGGCTGGGATTTCTGCCGGCCGGCATGTAGAATGCGGCGGTCAGTTTGGCGGGTTAATTCCTGATTATGTCCATTTTACAGAAGGTAGAAGAAATGAAGTCTGAAAATAACGCTAATAACAATGACTTAAGATCATCTCCAATCGTCGTTGCGCTGGATTACGCCGATCGGGACGCCGCGCTGGCGTTCGCCGACCGTATTGATCCGCAGGACTGCCGGTTAAAAGTGGGCAAAGAAATGTTCACCCTGTTTGGGCCGCAGCTGGTGCGCGATCTGCACTCGCGCGGTTTTGACGTATTCCTCGATCTGAAATTCCACGATATTCCCAATACCACCGCGCATGCGGTAGCGGCGGCCGCCGAGCTTGGCGTATGGATGGTCAACGTGCACGCCAGCGGCGGCGCGCGCATGATGACCGCCGCCAAAGAAGCGCTGTTACCCTATGGCGCCGATGCACCGTTGCTGATCGCCGTCACCGTGCTCACCAGCATGGAAGCGGAAGACCTGCGCGGTATCGGCATCGACGTCAGCCCGGCGGAGCATGCCGAGCGCCTGGCGCGGCTGGCGCACGGCTGCGGGCTAGACGGCGTGGTGTGTTCCGCGCATGAGGCGCAGAGGCTGAAGGCGGCCTGCGGCCAGGCTTTCCAGCTGGTCACGCCGGGCATCCGTCCGGAAGGCAGCGCCGCCGGCGATCAGCGCCGTATCATGACGCCGGTGCAGGCGCAGTCCGCCGGCGTAGACTATATGGTGATTGGGCGTCCGATCACCCAATCCGCCGATCCGGCCGCGGCCCTGCGCGCTATCCGCGCGTCTCTGGCCTGAGGACAAGTTGATGAACGATGACAACAGCCGCCTGGTGTATTCCACCGACAGCGGGCGTATCAAACAGGAAGAGGCTAAACCGCAGCGCCCCAAGGGCGACGGCATTGTGCGTATCCAGCGCCAGACCAGCGGGCGCAAGGGGAAGGGGGTTTGCCTGATCGCCGGCGTTGAGTTGGACGATGCGGGGCTCGACAAACTGGCCGCCGAGCTGAAAAAGAAATGCGGTTGCGGCGGTTCGGTCAAGGATGGCGTGATTGAGATCCAGGGCGACAAGCGCGACCTGCTCAAGCAGCTGCTGGAAGCCAAGGGCATGAAGGTCAAACTGGCGGGCGGTTAAGGCGGATCGCCATGCCGCGGCGCAATGCAACGGCATGGCTTAAGGGAAGTGCTGCCGGGCTGAAACCCGTAATGGCGAAAGCCATTAGACTCAATAAAAAAACAGACCTGAAATAATCTTTATTTTGCTTAATGCGTCAAAGCGCGAGCGCTTTTGCTAGCCTGCCGGCAGAGGTATCTGACAATTAGTCGGCTAGGTTATTTACCTACCTGATGACCAATGATGCCCCCGACGGCGGCGCCGCCCAGCGTACCCAGAGCGCTGCCATCAGTCAGCACAGCCCCGCCCACAGCCCCCGCACCGGCGCCGATGGCGGTGTTGCGGTCGCGTTTGGACATGTTGGAACATGCGCTGAGTGAAAACGCCAGAGTCAGGGCCAGAGCGGCGGTGGCGAAACGTTTATTGATAATCATCATGATGACTTCTCCTTAGCATTGGCTATATGGAAGTGCCCTATAAGTATAGGCGTTAACCATAAAAAGACCTGCTGTTGGTTCCCATACAGTGCCGATATAAAAAATGGCATTTTTTGTTAAAGGCCAAATAATCAAAAGCTACGACCGCGAAATCGGTCGAAATTCAGTATAAGTCGCTCTGTAAGGATAAACAGGTAAATAGTCCTAAAAACCCGGCGCTCCCGGTTGCCGCGCTGAACGCTATTCGCTGACCATATCCAACTGAACGCCCTGGCGTTTGAGCTGGTGCTGATATTCCAGCGCCAGGCGCGAGTCGGTGATCACCCGGCTGATCTGCCCCGGCTGCGCCAGCGGGTTGGGCTGGATCTGGCCAAACTTGCTGGAATCGGTCAGCACGATATTCTCCACGCCTTTCGCCAACACTGCGCTGACCACGTCGGCGCGCATCATGTCGCGGCCGGTGAAGCCGGTCTCGGCGTGAAACCCGTCGATGCCGATAAACGCCTTGTTGAAGTGCACCTGCTGGATGCACAAGCGCGTCAGCGGCCCGACCACGGTCTCGCTTTTTTTCTGGTACATGCCGCCCAGCACTATCACCTCACAGTCGGTTTCTTTCAGCAGGTTGGCGATGTAATGGCTGACGGTGATCAGCGTAATGCGCTTGCGCTCGGCGATATAGCGCGCAAGCAGGGCGTTGGCGCTGCCGCTTTCAATGAAAATGGTTTCGCCGTCGTTGACCTGCGCGGCGGCGTATTGCGCCAGATGCTGTTTGAGGGTGAAGTTGGACATCATGCGCGCGTCGACGTCGTCGCTTTCCAGTGCGACGGCGGAGCCGTGCACCCGTTTCAAATAGCTGCGTTTTTCGAGCAGATTGAGATCCTGGCGAATGGTCACCTCTGACACGCCGGACGCGCGCGCCAATTCGTTGACGCTGATCCGCCGGCGATCGTTAACCAACTGCAAAATGGTCTGTTGTCTTGAATTCATATCGGCCTGATGTGCGGCCGCCAAGGGGCAGCTGCTAAAAGTGATGGTTTAAAGAGTATGTTCTGTCCGCGCAATAATATCATCCTGTGCGTCAGGGGATAATGCGGTAAAGAACGCGGAATATCCAGCGACCCGAACCACTAAATCACGATACAGGTCAGGATGTTGCCTGGCCGTTGCGCAGGCAGAAAGATTTATCTCGCAGCACTCCAGCCATGATAATGTCTGGCGTGCTCGCGTTGCAGACTGAAATTCCCAACCCCGGGATCGCCGGGTCTTTTGGCTATTAAAGATGTTTCGGGCGAAGGTTGAACTGATTGTGGTCAAAATTCTGGCGGTTTTTTGCCTTATGATATTCAGAGTTTGTATTCGCCCACAGAACAAGACACAGGAGCCCGTGATGGAACTTTATCTCGATACCGCTGATGTGACGGCGGTAAAACGCCTGGCGCGCATTCTGCCGCTGCACGGCGTTACCACCAATCCGAGCATCGTTGCGAAAGAAGGCAAGCCGATCTGGGAAGTATTGCCCGCGCTGCGTGACGCGTTGGGCGGCACCGGCAAGCTGTTTGCTCAGGTGATGGCCAACGATGCTGAACGCATGGTAGCGGAGGCTGCGCTGCTCAGCCAGCGAGTGCCCGGGCTGGTGGTCAAGATCCCGGCGACCGCCGAAGGGCTGGCGGCGATCAAGAAACTCAAGACGATGTCGATCCCCACGTTGGGCACCGCGGTATACGGCGCCGGCCAGGGGCTGTTGGCGGCGTTGGCCGGGGCGGAGTATGTTGCGCCCTACGTCAATCGTTTGGACGCGCAGGGGGGCGATGGCATCGAAATGGTGCGCGAACTGCAGCGGCTGCTGAACCTGCATGCGCCCAATGCCCGGGTGTTGGCCGCCAGTTTCAAAACGCCGCGCCAGGCGCTGGAATGCCTGCTGGCGGGCTGCCAGGCCATCACGCTGCCGGTGGACGTGGCGGAACAGTTCCTGGCGGCGCCGGCGGTACAGGCCGCGGTGGAAAAATTTGAACAGGACTGGCAGAGCGCCTTTGGCACCAACGTGCTGAGCTGATCTCCTGGTGGTCATCGGGTGGCCTTGTGCCGCCTTTTTTTGCGCGCCAAATTCAGTTAAGAAACAATGGATCTTTAAAAATGAAACATTGTTTTAATTTTACGTGTTCGATCACTTTTATTCACATGGTGAACAGTTAGTTTAAGTGACCAAATCTTCACGATGCGCGCCCGCCCGGGATGGCGGCTGTCGGCGATGCGTTGCTTAACTCAATCATGGTCAGGGTGGAATGCGTGATGCAGATTAAACGTGCGATAGACAAGATCCCGGGGGGTATGATGTTGGTGCCGCTGTTCATCGGCGCGGTATGCCATACCTTTGCGCCGGGGGCGGGAAAATATTTCGGCTCCTTTACCAACGGCTTGATTGGCGGCACGGTGCCGATCTTGGCTGTGTGGTTTTTCTGCATGGGGGCGTCTATCAAGCTTAGCGCTACTGGCACGGTGCTGCGCAAATCCGGTACGCTGGTGGTGACCAAAATCGCCGTCGCCTGGCTGGTGGCCGCGGTGGCGTCGCGCCTGATGCCGGAGAACGGCGTGGAGTTCGGCTTCTTTGCCGGGCTGTCGACGCTGGCGCTGGTGGCGGCGATGGATATGACCAACGGCGGGTTGTATGCCTCAATCATGCAGCAATACGGCAGCAAGGAGGAGGCGGGCGCTTTCGTGCTGATGTCGCTGGAGTCCGGCCCGCTGATGACCATGGTCATTCTTGGCACCGCCGGCATCGCCTCATTCGAACCGCACGTATTCGTTGGCGCGGTGCTGCCGTTCCTGGTGGGGTTCGCGCTGGGCAACCTCGATCCTGAACTGCGGGAGTTCTTCGGCAAAGCGGTGCAGACGCTGATCCCGTTTTTCGCCTTTGCGCTGGGCAATACCATCGATCTGACGGTGATCGCGCAGACCGGGCTGCTGGGCGTTCTGCTAGGCGTGGCGGTGATCGTCATCACCGGCATTCCGCTGATTATCGCCGATAAACTGCTCGGCGGCGGGGATGGCACGGCCGGAGTAGCGGCCTCCAGTTCCGCCGGCGCCGCGGTCGCTACCCCAGTCTTGATCGCCGAGATGGTGCCGCAGTTCAAACCGGTGGCGCCGGCTGCGACGGCGCTGGTGGCCACCTCGGTGATCGTCACCTCGATTCTGGTGCCGATCGTCACCGCAATGTGGTCGAAACGGGCCAAGGCCAAGGCGGCGCTGCGTGAGCAGATGGCGGTGGTGAAATAGGGCCAATAAAAAGGGCGCCGCGGCGCCCTTGATGTTTCTGGCTTTCTCCTCAGCCGCGGCTCGCTTCCTCTCGCAGCACGATAGCCGTTTCATGCGCCGTCGGCTGGTTCGAATTCAGCGCACGGCGTATGACGAAGAAGGCGGAAATCAACATAGTGACCGCCACCAGCATAAAGAACCCGCAAAGCGCGGCGTTGATCTGATTGCTGAACACGATGGTTTCCATATCTTTCAGCGTTTTGGCCGGGGCGATCAGCGTGCCTTGCTCAATGCCGGCGGAGAATTTCTTCGCCTGCGCCAGGAAGCCGATACTCGGTTTTTCATGGAAGATTTTTTGCCAGCCAGCGGTCATCGAGGTGATGAACAGCCAAACGGTCGGCACTATCGTTACCCAGGCGTAGCGCTGCTTTTTCATCTTGAACAGCACCACGGTGCCGAGGATCAGCGCCATCGAAGCCAGCATCTGGTTGCCGATGCCGAACAGCGGCCACAGGGTGTTGATACCGCCCAAAGGATCGACTACCCCCTGATAGACGAAGAAGCCCCAGCCGGCCACCGCTACCGTGGTGCCCGCCAGGTTACCGAACCAGGAACGGTTGTTGGCCAGCCGCGGTACCGCCACGCCAACCAGATCCTGCACCATAAAGCGGCAGGCGCGGGTGCCTGCGTCGACCGCGGTCAGGATGAACAGCGCTTCGAACAGAATGGCGAAGTGGTACCAGAACGCCATCATCGCCCGGCTGTTGAACACCTCGCTGATGATATGCGCCATACCGACGGCGAAGGTCGGCGCGCCGCCGGCGCGAGACAGAATCGAGTTCTCTCCCACCTCTTTGGCGATCAGCGCCAGCGTTTCCGGCGTGACGATAAAGCCCCAGCTGTTAATCACCTGCGAAGCGTTTTCCACCGTGGTGCCGATCAGCGCCGCCGGCGAGTTCATGGCGAAGTAAACGCCTGGATCCAGCACCGAGGCGCAGATCAACGCCATGATGGCGACGAACGACTCCATCAGCATGGCGCCATAGCCGATAAAACGGATGTGGCTTTCACGTTCCACCAGCTTTGGCGTGGTGCCGCTGGAGACCAGCGCGTGGAAGCCCGAGATGGAGCCGCAGGCGATGGTGATGAACAGGAACGGGAACAGCGCACCGGCGAAGACCGGGCCGCTGCCGTCGATAAACCGCGACACCGCCGGCATTTTCATCTCCGGCATGGCGAAGACGATACCTATCGCCAGCCCGATGATAACGCCGATTTTCATAAAGGTGGACAGGTAGTCACGCGGCGCCAGCAGCAACCACACCGGCAGCACCGAAGCCACGAAGCCATAGATCACCAGCACCCAGGTCAGGGTAGTGCCGTGCAGCGTAAAGATTGGCCCCCAGTACGGGTCCTGCGCCACGTTGCCGCCATAAACGATCGCCAGCAGCATCAGCACGAAGCCGATGATCGAAATCTCGGCGATCTTGCCCGGCCGAATAAAGCGCATATACACGCCCATAAACAGCGCGATGGGGATGGTGGCGGCAATGGTGAACAGGCCCCAGGGGCTGTCGGCCAGCGCTTTCACCACCACCAGCGCCAGAGCCGACAGGATGATGATCATCACGCCCAGCGCGCCGAGCATGGTGATGACCCCGGCAAAGGCGCCCAGCTCTTGCTTGGCCATTTCGCCCAGCGAACGGCCGTCGCGGCGGGTGGAAATGAACAGGATCAGGAAATCTTGCACCGCGCCGGCCAACATGACGCCGACCAGGATCCAGATGGTGCCGGGCAGAAAGCCCATCTGCGCGGCCAGGATCGGCCCGACCAGCGGCCCGGCGCCGGCGATGGCGGCGAAGTGGTGGCCAAACAGCACCCATTTGTTGGTGGGCACGTAGTCCAGCCCGTCATTATGGCGTTCGGCCGGCGTCAGGCGACGGTCGTCCAGCTCAAACACTTTCTTGGCGATAAACAGGCTGTAGAAACGGTAGGCAATGCTGTAGCAGGCGACGGCGGCCACCACCAGCCAAACCGCGTTGACGTGTTCCCCGCGGCTGAGCGCCAGCATCGCGAAAGCGAATGCGCCGACTAACGCCACCACCAGCCAGATAATTCCGGACCTGACGTTTTTCATAATCAACAACTCCTAGGTGTGCAGAAGTAAAAAATCGACGTTCTTATAAAAAGGACAACGTCTTAAAAATAGGAGTTTTGCGGCTGAACAGAAGCAGGTCGGATGAGAAATGTGAAGCCGGTGGGGTTTTATTGTAAAAACAATGTGATGAACCCAAGGCGGAGCAGGATGCCGCGGTGGTTGGCGTAGGCAGATTTTCGTCCTGCCATTTTAATTTATACGCAGCGAATAATATTCGTTTTTTCGTTCGATGCTGCGGCCAGAGGATTATTAACTCATCCGGCCGGCGGCCATGAAAAAAACGGCGTCTGGCGTGCTATATCTCTATTTTAATGTTTGAACTCAACGATTCATTCATTAAATAAATAATAACGCCATGAAAGGGATTTAATTATGATAGATAAAGTGATCGATGGATATTTATCGCAGCTGACGGCGATCCGCCACGATATTCATCAACACCCGGAGCTGGGCTTTGAAGAGTTTCGCACCAGCGATCTGGTGGCGGATTATTTGAACTCTTGGGGTTATGAGGTGCACCGCGGTTTGGCGGGCACCGGCGTGGTCGGCACGCTGCGGGTGGGCGACGGCGCGAAGCGCCTTGGTCTGCGCGCCGACATGGACGCACTGCCCATGGCGGAGAACAACGGCAAACCCTGGAGCAGCTGCGTGGCTAACCGCATGCACGGCTGCGGCCATGACGGCCATACCACCATGCTGCTCGGCGCCGCGCGTTACCTGGCGCAAACGCGTAATTTCAACGGCACGTTGCACCTGATTTTCCAACCGGCGGAAGAGACGCTGGAAGGCGGGGCGCGCATGGTGCAGGAAGGGCTGTTCGAGCATTTCCCCTGTGACGCCATCTTCGCCATGCACAACATGCCGGGGCTGCCGGCCGGCGAATTCTTCTTCCAGCACGGCCCCTTCATGGCGTCGTCGGATCAACTCGTCGTCACCGTGCAGGGGCGCGGCGGCCACGGCGCCATGCCGCACCTGGCGGTCGATCCGGTGCTGGTGGCCTCGCACATTACCGTGGCGTTGCAGAGCATCGTGTCGCGCAATACGGATCCGCTGGCGGCCGCGGTGATCACCGTCGGCAGCATCAAGGCCGGCGAAGCGGCCAATGTGATACCGGACAGCGCGGAAATGAAGCTCAGCGTGCGTTCGCTGGAGCCTGAGGGGCGCACCGCGCTGCTGGCGCGCATTCCGGCGCTGATCGAGACGCTGGCGGCAAGCTTTGGCGCCAGCGCCCGGGTGGAGCACGTTAACGGCGCGCCGGCGCTGATAAACGATGAAGCGATGACGCGCTTCGCTCATCGGGTGGCGGAACAGCAGTTTGGCGCCGCCCGCGCGCACTACGGCGCCAAGCCGCTGATGGGCAGCGAAGATTTCACCTTTATGCTCGAGGAGAACCCACAGGGCTGCTATCTGCTGATCGGCAACGGAGACGGTGAGGGCAGCTGCATGGTGCATAACCCAGGGTACGATTTTAACGACCAGTGCCTGGCGGCCGGCAGTCATTATTGGGGAGCCTTAGCTGAAGCCTATTTAAAATAACTCCAGATTATCATTTCAGGGAAACATAATGAGCGAAACTACGCTTTCCAACGAGCGGGAAATAATAAATGGGCGGAAGGTTAGCGGTAAGCGAGTTATTTTCGCCGCGTCCTTCGGCAATGCGCTGGAGTTTTTTGATTTCGGCATTTACAACTTCTTCGTTATTTATATCAGCGTGCTGTTTTTCCCGCCTTCTAGCGATCCGAACCTGGCGCTGCTGCTGGCGTTCGCCACCTTTGGCGTCAGTTTTATTATGCGGCCGCTGGGCGGCATCCTGATCGGCGCCTATGCCGATCGCTGCGGGCGAAAATCGGCGATGGTGCTGACCATTTCGCTAATGAGTCTGGGCACGGCGATGATCGGTTTCGCGCCGACCTACGCCAGCGCCGGCTATTGGGGGACGATAACGCTGGTCGCTGCGCGGCTGATTCAGGGCGTGGCGGCGGGCGGTGAAGTGGGCGCCTCGATGTCATTGCTGGTAGAGTCGGCCCCGCCAAACCGGCGCGGATTTTATTCCAGCTGGACGTTGGCGACGCAGGGCATTGCCAGCGTGGTGGGCGGCCTGACGGCGCTGGGGCTGAGCGCCGCGCTGCCCGTCATCTCGGGCGATCCCGAAGCCATGGCCGACTGGGGCTGGCGCATTCCGTTCTTTATCGGCGTGGCCCTGGCGCCGATAGGCTGCTGGCTGCGCCTCAGCCTGGAGAACGATCGGCCGCCGGCGGTGAACCAACGGCCAGAGCCAGCGCCGCATTTGCGCCGGCATGCACGGGCCATCGTGCTCGGCGTGATGTTGACCATAGGCGCCACCGTCGCAACCTACATCTCGATGTATTATCTCGGTACCTATGCGGTGAAATATCTCGGCATGGCGCAGTCGTACGGCTATGCCGCGATGCTGCTGGCGGGCGTGGTCACCTTTGGCGGCAGTCTGCTGGTGGGCCACTGGTGCGATCGCTACGGCCGGTTGCCGCTGATCTTATGGGCACGCATCGCCATTCTGCTGCTGGCGCTGCCGGTTTTCTGGCTGTTGAGCACCGTGCCGCACCCGGCGGTGTTGCTGAGCGCGGTCGTGCTGATGGTCGGCCTGACCACGCTGGGTTCGGTACCGACCCTGCTGATGATTTCCGAGCTGTTCCCTCAGCGCATCCGCGCGTTGGGATTTGCGCTGGTGTATAGCCTGGGCGTGGCGATCTTCGGCGGGTTCGCCCAGTACATCGCCTCGCAGTCGATCGCGCTGAGCGGCTCGCTGCTGGCGCCCGCCGGTTATTTGATGCTGGCTACGGTTGTCTCATTGCTGGCGTTGCCGCTGCTGCGGGAAACCGGCGGCGGTAAGCTGCGCTAACGGGAGGGAGCAAAAAAACACCGGCGATTTTCATCGCCGGTGTTGGAGGTGACTGCGGGGAAGCTCGCTGGCGTCAGACCGCCGGGCGGGCAATCACGCTGCGGGTTTCCATGCGCACTTCGGCGATGGTGACCTGCAGAGAATCGCTTTGACGATAGGCCACTTCACCTTTGATCATTACCGTGCCGGTTTCCTGGCTGCACTGCATTTCGTCGCGCACCGCGTGGATGAACGGCGCCGGGATAAAGGCGACGGCGCCGTTGTCCAGCAGGCGCACGCGCAGGCCGCCGCGGGTCACGTCGATGATTTCCGCGTTAAAGCGCTGGTCGGTGCCGGCTTTGTCCTGCAGATAACGGGCATACAGCCAATCGCCGACGTCGCGTTCCGCCATGCGGTTCAGGCGGCGGCGTTCCGCCAGCTGCACCGTAACTTCGTCCTGTGGTTTTTCTGCCGGCTGTTGGCCGATGATGGCCTTCAACAGGCGGTGGTTGACCATATCGCCGTATTTGCGGATCGGCGAAGTCCAGGTGGCGTACGCCTCCAGGCCCAGACCGAAATGCGGCCCCGGCGTGGTGCTGATTTCCGCAAAGGTCTGGAAGCGGCGGATGCGGCTGTCGAGGAACTGGGTCGGCTGCGAATCCAGATGGCGGCGCAGCTCGCAGAAGCCGTCGAGGGTCAACAGCTTCTCGGCATCGGCTTCCACGCCGTTGGCCTGCAGCACGGTGACCGCCTGCTCGACCAGCGCCGGATCGAAACCGGTGTGCACGTTGTACACGCCGAAGCCCAGACGATCGCGCAGCACGATGGCGGCGCAGACGTTGGCGGCGATCATGCACTCTTCAACGATGCGGTTGGCGCTGCGGCGCTGCTCGGTAATGATGTCCAGCACGTCGCCTTTTTCACCCAACACGAAGCGGTAGTCAGGGCGATCCTTGAACACCAGCGCATGCTGATGACGCCAGGCGTTGCGCGCATCGCATACGCGCTTCAGCAGGGTAATCTGCCGAGCGATCGATTCGCTCGGCGGCTGCCAGCCGGTGATGCCTTCCAGCCAGTTGGAGACTTCGTCATAAACCAGCTTGGCTTTTGATTCGATCTCGGCGGCGAAGAACTGAATGTCGTCGCCCAGCGCGCCGTCGGCGCCGATGGTTACGCGGCAGGCCAGCACCTGGCGGCGCTCATTCGGGCGCAGCGAGCACAGGTTGTCGGACAGATCGCGCGGCAGCATCGGGATGTTGAAGCCCGGCAAATAGTTGGTGAAGGCGCGCACGCGGGCGATGTCGTCCAGTTGGCCGCCTTGCTCGACGTAGGCGGTCGGATCGGCGATGGCGATGGTCAACTGCAGGGAGCCGTCGCCGTTGTCCACCACGAACAGCGCATCGTCCATGTCTTCGGTGCTGGCGCTGTCGATGGTGACAAAGTCCAGCGCGGTCAGGTCTTCACGCGCCAGCGTAGCTTCGTTTTCGCTCAGGGCGGCCATCTCTGGCGCTTCTTTTTCCAGATTATGGCGGGCCAGCGTCACCCACCATGGCGCGAAGTTGTCTTCGGCGTCGGTGATGAAGTGGGTCAGATCGGCATTGAAACCGCGATCGCCTTTCAGCGGGTGGCGGCGCATTTCGGCCACTGCCCAGTCGCCGGCCTGGAAGTTGTGGGTCAGCTCACGCACCGGGCGGCACTGAATCGCATCTTTCAGCAACGGATGATCGGGCACGATGGACAGGCGGTCATCACGCTTTTGCACGCGGCCGACAAAGCGCGACAGGAATGGCTCGACCAGGGTTTCCGGTTCGGCGATTTCGCGTTCTTTCTCGGTATGCAGAGTGGCGACCACGCGGTCCCCGTGCATGACTTTTTTCATGTACGGCGGTGGGATGAAATAACTCTTTTGACCGTCGACCTCAAGAAAGCCAAAGCCTTTCTCAGTCCCTTTTACTACGCCTTCAACGCGAGGGGTCTGAGAGTGAAGTTGCTGTTTAAGCTGCGCCAGCAGCGGGTTATCTTGAAACATATCGTCCAGTGAATGGGTTGTGAGTGGCAAGATTTGCGGCAGACAGTTTTACGCGAATCACCCGCTGCGGGCAAGCCTAACGTCACGGTTTTCCTGCGCTGGCGCGCGATTTTGCGCATGTTTGGCCAATCGAAAGACGATAAATAAAACCCCGGTGCGGATGACCGGGGTGAGAGGCGGGTAAATCAGTCCTGCAGCGGGGTCGGCTGTAGGATCTCAATCCAGTAATCGTCCGGGTCGCGGATAAACGCCACGTAGTTCATGCGGCCTTCATGCAGGTGTTTTTGGAAGCTCACGCCAAGACGTTCAAAGCGCTCGCAGGCGGCGCGCACGTCCGGTACCGTTACACACAGGTGGCCGAACCCGCGCGGCTCGCCGTTGCCGTTGTGATAGCTGAAATCGGCCTGTTGCTCGGTGCCGTGGTTATAGGTCAATTCCAGAATGCCTGGCTGGCTCAACGCCCAGCGTTTGCGCTCATCGTCATCCTGCGGGATTTGCTCGCGCGGGCTGCGGGTCAGGTAGCAGATGGTGAAGGCGGCTTCTTTGAACTCTTCCAGGTAGACCGGGGTGAAGCCCAGCACGCGGGTATAGAAATCCAGCGCTTTGCTCAGATCTTTCACACGGATCATGGTGTGGTTGAATACGTAGCCGTCGGTTACCGCCTCCGGTTGGGCGGTGACGCCCGGCAGCGTCAATAGGTCATTCAATGGCATCGGGGTTCCTCCTCAGGTTGCCGGTAAGACTGTAGGCCAAATTAATGCTAATCTAAAGTGATTGTTTTTAAGTAAAACGCTAACAAAAAGTGAATATTTAATGAAGCTAAGCCAGCTTAGGTTTTTTTGCGCTTTAGTCGAGTATAAGACCATTGCCGCCGCCGCGCGGGAGCTGCACTGCGTGCCTTCCAATGTTACTTTGCGCATTCGCGAGCTTGAGGCGTCGCTGGGCGGCGAGCTGTTTTTCCGCGACAAAAACCGATTGTACGTAAACCCCAAAGGGCGGCTGTTCTATCAGCAGGCGCGCGACATCGTCGAGCAGGCCGATCGCAGCCGCCAGCTGTTCGCCGGCGAGCAACACCAGGGGCTGCTCAATCTGGGCGCGCTCGATTTTTCGCTGGTCAGCCACCTGCCGGCGCGCATCGCTCAGCTGCGCCGTCTGCAGCCGCAGTTGCAAATCAACGTGCTGAGCCGCGACTCGCTGGTGCTGGAACGCATGCTGATCGACAGCGAACTGGATTTGGCGATCAGCGATGGGCCGATCGAACACCCGCTGCTGGCCAGCAGCAAGGCGTTTGATGAACGGCTGGTGTTGCTGCTGCCGGCGCATATCGCGCAGCTCGATGCCGCCGCGCTGGCAGGGCTGGAATTTTATACCTTCAGCCGCGAATGCTCGTTCCGCTTGAAGATTGACCACTGGCTGGCTGCGCGCCGCCTGAAGCCACGCATGACGCTCGAAATGGAGTCTTATGCAGCGATGGCGGCCTGCGTGCAGGCCGGTTGCGGGGTGGCCTGCATTCCCGGCTCGCTGCTGCCGCTGATCCTGCCGGCGCCTGCGCTCAAGGTGGTGGAAATGGGGGAGGAAGGGGTAAGCGATTTGTATTTCGTCTGGCGGCGCCATCAGCTGTCGGCCGAATTGCAAACCGCGCTGGAAATATTGGCGCGCCCGGCCTGAACCGGGCGCACCCCGTCAGGCGATGCGCAGCGAAGGGCGCTCCGCACAGCGGCGAACCACCACCGGGATCGATTTGGAGGTCGGGGTACCGGTGCCGTCGCCAAAGCTGGCCAGCGGCACCAGCGGATTGGTTTCCGGATAGTAGGCCGCCAGATTGCCGCGCGGGATATCGTAGCTCACCAGCTTAAAGCCGCTCACCTTGCGCACCACGCCGTCATTCCACAGGGTTTCAATTTCCACCCGTTCCCCGTCCTGCATGCCCAATGCCGCCAGATCTTCCGGGTGAATGAACAGCACCTCGCGTTGGCCGTATACGCCGCGATAGCGGTCGTCCAGTCCGTAAATGGTGGTGTTGTACTGATCGTGCGAGCGCAGGGTTTGCAGCGTGAAGGGCGCCTTTTGGCCGTTCAACTGCGGGAACAGGGTGGCCGGCAGTTCCGCCGCGCTGAATTCCGCCTTGCCGCTTGGGGTGGCGAAACGCAGTTCGGCGGCGGCGTTGCCCAGGTAGAACCCGCCCGGCTGGTCACAGCGGCGGTTAAAGTCGGCAAAGCCGGCGACGGTGGCGGCGATATGGTCGCGGATCAGCGAATAGTCATCCGCCAGCGCCAGCCAGTCGAGCGGTTGATTGCCCAGCACCGCATCGGCGATGCCGCAGACGATCGCCGTTTCAGAGCGCTGAGTGTCGGCCAAGGGTTTGCCGACGCCCTCCGAGGCGTGCACCATGCTGAAAGAATCTTCCACCGTGATGTACTGCGGGCCGCTGGCCTGCAGATCCTGTTCGGTGCGCCCCAGCGTCGGCAGGATCAGCGCGTCCTTGCCGGTCACCAGATGGCTGCGGTTGAGCTTGGTGCTGATGTGCACCGTCAGCTCGCAGCAGCGCAGGGCGCGGGCGGTGCGTTCGGTATCCGGCGCGGCGGCGGCTAAATTGCCGCCCAGCGCGATCAGCACCCTGACCTCGCCGCGCAGCATCGCCTCCAGCGCTTCCACCGTGTTATGCCCGTGTGCACGGTTGGCGGTGAAGCCAAAATGGCGCTCCAGGCTGTCGAGCAGCGCCCCGGGGGATTTCTCGTCGATGCCCATGGTGCGGTTGCCCTGTACGTTGCTATGGCCGCGCACCGGGCACAGACCGGCGCCCGGTTTGCCCAATTGGCCGAACAACAGCTGCAGGTTGGTGATTTCACGCACCGTCGCCACCGAGTGCTTATGCTGGGTTACGCCCATCGCCCAGGTGCAGATCACGCGTTCCGCCCCCTGGTAAATGGCCGCCGCCTGTCGCAGCTGCTCCTCGGTTAAGCCCGACTGTTCGGCGATCTGCGCCCACGAAGTGGCGTCGACGCGCGCCAGATAGGCATCCACCCCGACGCTGTGTTGCTCGATAAACGCCAGGTCAAACAGGCCCGCTTCACCGGCCGCCAGGCGCTGGCGGTGGGTTTCCTGCAGCGCCTTAACGATGCCGCGCACCGCCGCCATATCGCCGCCGAGATTTGGCTGGAAGTACGACGAGCTGATCGGTGAGGATTTCGGCGTCAGCATCTGCAGCGGATCCTGCGGATCGGCGAAGCGTTCCAGCCCGCGTTCGCGCAGGGTGTTGAAGCTGACGATGCGCGCACCGCGCTTGGCGGCGTTTTTCAGGCTGTGCAGCATCCGCGGGTGGTTGGTGCCGGGGTTTTGGCCGAAGACGAAGATGGCGTCAGCTTTCTCGAAGTCATCCATACGAATGGTGCCTTTGCCGACGCCGATGCTTTGCTTCAGCCCGACGCCGCTGGCCTCGTGGCACATATTGGAACAGTCGGGGAAGTTGCTGGTGCCGAGCATGCGGCCGAACAGCTGATAAAGATAGGAAGCTTCGTTGCTGGCGCGGCCGGAGGTGTACAGCTCAATCTGGTTCGGGGTATCCATCGCCTTGATATGTTTGGCGATCAGCGCCAGCGCGTCCGGCCAGTTGATCGGCTCGTAATGGTCGGTTTCGGCATTGTAACGCATGGGATGAGTGAGGCGGCCCTGATATTCCAGGAAATAATCGCTCTGCTGCTGCAGGGTGCTGACGCTGTGTGCGGCGAAGAATTCGGGTTCGACCGCATTGCGCGTGGCCTCCCAGCTGACCGCTTTGGCGCCGTTTTCACAGAAGCTGAAAGTGCTGTGGTTATCGTCACCCCAGGCGCACCCTGGGCAGTCGAAGCCTCGCGCCTTGTTGACGCGCATCAAATTGCGCAGGTTTTTCAGCGTTTGCCTGCTGTCGAGCACAAAGCGGGTGGTAGCTTCGAGGGAGCCCCAGCCGCCCGCCGGGCCGGTATAAGGCTTGATTGCGGGTTTGAATTTCATGTTGATTTTGGTTGCCGGTGGTTGTAGCTAAAAAGTAAACGATTTTTTAAGCGTTATGGGTGTTTATGTCGCAAGTCTAGGAGCCTGCGGGGGGCGGCGTCTAATAGAATGGGATTATGGCGGGATAGAGCGTATCTATCGCGCGGCGGGGTTCCGCAAACAAATGGTTGCATAATGACATCCGCTGCAAAAGAGTAATGATTCCGCTGACTGCCGAATTCATGCAGGCTATGCCACGGATTATATTGGCATTTTATTTCGCCCGCAGGGCCTGAGGAACACCCCTTTGAAACGTTCGGTATTGGCCGCGATCGGCGCAGCGTTGCTGCCGCTGGCGGCGCAGGCGGCGGATGCGCCGTTCAACTTTCCCTCGAGTACGCCCCCGGCGATAGACGCCGCCTCCTATGTATTGATGGATTACGCCACCGGGCAGCTGCTGGCCGCCGGCAACCCGGATGAGAGGCGCAACCCCGCCAGCCTGACCAAGCTGATGACCGGGTTGGTGATCGACCATGCGCTCGATCAACATAAAATTGGCCTGGACGACGTAGTGACGGTAGGGAACGACGCCTGGGCGCAGGGCAATCCGGTGTTCAAGGGGTCTTCGTTGATGTTCCTGAAACCTGGTGACAGGGTCACGGTACGCGACCTCAGCCGCGGCATCATCATCGACTCCGGCAACGACGCCTGCGTGGCGATGGCGGATTACGTGGCGGGCAATCAGGCTAACTTCGTCAAACTGATGAATGAAAAAAGCGCGCAGCTGGGCCTGAAAAATACCCATTTTGAAACCGTACACGGCCTTGATGCGCCGGGGCAGTTCACCACCGCCGGCGATCTGGCGCTGATATCCCGCGCCATCATCATGAGCGAGCCGGCGGAATACCATATGTACAGCGAAAAATCGCTGACCTGGAACGGCATCACCCAACAGAACCGCAACGGCCTGCTGTGGGATAAAACCCTGCACGTCGACGGCCTGAAGACCGGGCACACCGCTTCGGCCGGGTTTAACATCATCGCCTCCGCCACCGAGGGCGAGCGGCGCCTGATTGCGGTGGTGATGGGCGGAAAAAGCCCCAAAGGCCGCGAGGAACAGGCGCGCAAGCTGCTGAGCTGGGGGCTGCGCGATTTCGCCACCGTGCACCTGTTTAACGCCGGGCAGAGCCTGGGACAAGAGCCGGTGTGGTATGGCGAACGTCATCAGGTGCAGGTGGGCAGCGCGCAGGATCAGTTCCTGAGCCTGCCGAAAACCGAGGCGGGCAAGCTGAAGGCGCAGTACCTGCTGAACGTCGAACGGCTGGAAGCGCCGCTGAAGCAGGGCCAGACGGTGGGCGAGATCCGCGTCAGCGACAACGGGCAGCTGCTGAAGACTTTACCGCTGGTGGTGCTGCAGCCGGTGGATCAGGGCGGCATGTTTTCGCGCCTGCTGGACTACCTGAAGCTGAAAGTCTGAGGGGGCCGGGCACAGGCCGTTACGCGGTGGTATAATTAGCGCGTATGCCCATTGATGAGCCGCGTTATGGATATTAAACAACTGATCTACCTGTGTAATCTTGAGCGTGAACGCCATTTTGGCCGCGCGGCCGAGGCCAGCTTCGTCAGCCAGCCGACGTTATCGATGCGATTGAAAAACCTCGAGAAAGAATTGGGCGTGTCGCTGATTAACCGCGGCAACAATTTCGGCGGTTTTACCGCCGAGGGCGAACGGGTGCTGGCCTGGGCGCGCGAAATCGTGTCGGTCTATCAGGGGCTGAAACTGGAAGTGGAGTCGCTGAAGCACGGTCTTAACGGCACGCTGCGCCTCGGCGTGGTGCCGCAGTGCAGTATTTCGCTGGCGGAAATGCTCAAGGCGGTCAGCGAGCGTTATCCGCATCTGGACTATCGGGTGGCGGTGCTGAGCGCCGATCAGCTGCTGGAAGCGCTGACGGCGCACACCGTGGATATCGGCATCGGTTTCTTCGAGCTGACAACGCTGAAAGAGCTGCATTTCCAGTCGCAACCGCTGACGGAAACCGGCGTGGAGCTGGTGTTCCACCCGCAGCACTTCCCCAAGCTGGTCGGCGACGCGCCGCTGCCGCTGGAGGCGGTCGCCGCGCTGCCGCTATGCCTGGCGGAGCCTACGCGTTATTTCCGCCGCTACCTCGATCAATACTTCCGCGAAGCCGGGCTGACGCTGCACCCGCGGCTGGAGACCACCTCGATTTTCCAACTGCTTGAGGGGATTTTCGTCGGCCTCGGCTGCGGGTTGTTCCCGCGCGGCAACCTGTTGCCGGAAATGACGCCGGCGCTGCAGCGTCGGCCCATCGCTATCGCCGCCATGTCGCGTCACGCGGCGGTGGTGGTCGACGTGCCGGAACGCGCCACGCCCCTGGCGCAAAAGTTTTTTGACGCCGCCAGCGAATGGCTGCGCCAGCAAAATAACGCTAATGATTAAGGCGTTTATTGAAAATGGCCCCCTGAGGGGCCATTGGCATTATTGCTGTCGTGTAATCCCTGCCGGGAATAATAATCAATTGCTGATAGTAATGGCCGGGTCCCAATAAAAATAACCCAGCAGCTGTTGATCGCCTCCGGTCGGCCGATAATAAAGGCCAAACTGAATGCAATAATTCTCCGTGCCGGTGTTGGAGATGTCGGCCTGAATAAACCAATAGGTCTGGTTGCTGTAGGTTACCGGGAAAATGGTATTTTGCGCCGGCAACATTGAGCTGCGCGTATACATCTTGAACGTCGGATTGGAAAATACCTGGGTGCCGCCGCCGAACTGGGGCAGGCCGTAAATCAATACGCTGGCGTCGAAGTTGTTGGATTCGGAGGTACCGGTCCAGCGGATAACGTCGCCGACGTTGGCCTTAAAGTTCAGATCGGCGGTGCCGGAGCCGCCGATGACCTGCTGCGAGGTTACCACCATATAGGCGTAACTGTGATTGATGCCGGTAGGGCTATTGGGATCCTGACTGGGGTTTTTGCCGTTATAGGCCTCCACCAGAGCATCGGTATCGATAACCACGATCACGTTAACAATACTGTTGCTGGACCTGAGTTCTTGTTCGGACATAAGTCTACCTCACATATATTTTGCTGTGATTAAAATTAAAACCGAGTAACCAAGGTGGTGGGGATAAATTATTGCCGACTGTGATGGTTGGAATAATCAATTGGCAGTATCCCCATCGGCTTAATCATAGGAACTAAAAGGTCTGACAGCCAATAGGGGGAAATTAAGCCGCGCTAATGAATGCTGCGATTAATTAGCCTGGTTAAAACGTTGTTTTAGCGCTTGTGCGATGAGAGCGGTTACAGAAATGCGCGGCAAGGCCCCGCACCTATTGCCTTGTTTGTTGAGCACAATTTTTTTTGCCGGGGAGTGGTAGGAAAGGGCGTCAAAATGAAAGTTAACGCTGCCCACTACCGATAAAAAGAATCTTTCCACTGGCGATAGTCGTCTTTGTAGCGAGTAATTCCATCGCCGGCGCGGGCAATGAGTTAGCCGCCGGGCAGAAAGCTAACTCATTGACAGATTTGAATGACGCTCAGCCGGCTTCGGCCGCCAAAGGGGCGTCGCCCAGCGTTTGCCGCAGCCGGTTTTCCCAGGCATAAAGCGCGCCGGTCAAGATCACATCCAGCGCCTGCGCCTGATTCAGCCCGCTGTTAAACAGCGGCCGCACGCTCTGCGGGGTGAATTTCTCCGGTGCGCGCGTCAGGTCGGCGGCCACGCGGATCACCGCCTGGCTGACCGGGTTATCCGCTTTTTCCACCCCTTGCGCAACGCTGGTGAACAGCGCGTTCGTCAACCCCGCATTCTGAATGTCCTGCGCTACCGTGGCGGCGCAGTAACGGCTGCCGTTGATGCGTGAAACCGCCAGCGTCGCCAGCGCTTTCAACCGGGCGGAAAGCCCATAGCCGTCGGCGTTAATGCTGTTGAATACGCCATTGCGCTCGCGCAGCGCAGCCGCATCATGCGCCAGCAGCAGGTAGTAGGGTTCCACCCGGGCCTGCGGGTGGCTCTGATCCAGCACGTCAAGCTGTTCGGCGCTGGCGTCATCCTGGTTAATCTCCGGCAGCCGTGACAGCCACGCCAGCTCTTGATCGGTAAAAGCGACGCCTTCAGCGTCTTCGATATTCGGGAAGCCGGGCACGACGCCGGTCGGCCGCCCAGCCAGAGCGGCTACGCCGGCCACCACCCGCGCCTGATAGCTGACAAAACCGATAATCTGCGAGAAGGTGACGATGTCCGCCGGGCTCAGGCCGACGTCGCTGAGCTGTTGCAGCGCCCGCGTGCAGATCAGCGTGGGCTGGCTGGCAAGCTGGCGAGCGTATTGGGTGATTTGGGCGAGGCGGATATTGCTTTCTCTGGAGGCGTCAGGGCTATGCAGCGGGGCGAGGCGGGCGGCATAGTGGCTACAAAGAGACTGCACGCCGGTCACCTGCGCGACGGTCAGTGCGGTGCTGAGGCGATCATAAGGTGACAGCGTAACGAACCGCGACAAAGCGACCTGATCCGGGAACAGCGCGTGATAACCGGCGAGCGAGGCGCTGAAAACCCCGGCGCGGGCGGTCAGCGCAGTGTTCAGCGCTTCGTCGGCAAAGGCGCCCAGCCCCAACAGAAAACGGTCGCGGATGGTGGCCGCCTGTGGCTCCAGCGGCGCGTCGCCGCGCACGCTGCTTTGCGTTTCGTGATACCACTGGGCGTTATGTTGTCGACGAAGTAGTTCCATAGGGTCAATCCTTAATCATGGGCAACAGCCGCCGCGGCAGTAGCAGCGGCGACCGGAAGAAAGGCGCGGACGGGCCGGCAAGATGACAGGGTCAAGGGTGCGTATCGCAGCACAGGGCATGGCCATAAACAGAGAAACCGGCGGCTAAGGCGAGCAAAAATTGCGCGAATTGGCGATTGCGGGGGCTGTTCATCAGTGCGATATCCTGTCGTTTAACAAGCTCAACGTAGTGGATATCCTCACCGATCGTATTGGCGAGATAAAATAATGTTACGTGCTAATCAATAACCAAAAGGAATAAAATATAATGATATATAGCAAAAATGTAATTTGTATCTGCGTTTTTTAGCTAACGCGCCGCGATAAAAAACCCGCCGTGGCGGGTTTCATGCGTAGAGCGAGGAAGCGCGGAACTCAGAACCTTCCGCCGTCGCGTCGCCAGGCGTCGGCGGTCAACGCTTCGCCAAAGTGGCTGGCGATCAGTCGCTTGGTCAGCTCATGCAGCGGCGCCGACAGCACCTCCGCCGTGCTGCCGCGTTCAACGATTTCCCCTTCGTGCATCACCATCACCTGATCGCTGATATGCTTCATCATGCCGAGGTGCTGAGTGACGTAGATATAGGCAATTCCATGTTTTTCCTGCAGTTCCAACATCAGGTTGATGATCTGCGAGCGCATCGACATGTCCAGCGAGGCCAGCGCTTCGTCGGCGACAATCACCTTGGGTTGCAGGATCAACGCCCGCGCCAGCGCCACGCGCTGTTTCTGGCCGGAGGCCAGCATATGCGGGTAATAATTGGCGTGGTCCGGCAGCATGCCGACCTGGCGCAGCGTTTGGTTAATGCGCTGCTCGCGCTCCGCCGGCTCCAGATCGGTATTCAGGCGCAGCGGGGCGTCCAGCAGTTGGCCGATGCGCTGCCGCGGATTGAGCGAGGTGCTCGGATCCTGGAAAATCATCCGAATGCGCTGGCTGCGGTAGCGATAATCGCCGTACTCCAACGGATGGTCGTCGATGAGCAGTTCGCCGGCCGAAGGTTCAACCATGCCGGACAGCATCTTGGCCAGCGTGGATTTGCCGGAGCCGTTTTCACCGATAATCGCCAGCGTCTGCCCTTCGCGCAGGGTAAAGCTGACCGACTTCACCGCCTCGACGTGCTGGCGGCGGAACAGCCCGGTGCGGTAACGGTAGGTTTTGCTCAGGTTGCGCACTTCCAACAGCGTTTCCATGTTATTGCTCCTCCATGTTCAGCGGGAAGTGGCAGGCGAAGAAATGGTTTTTCACCGGACGCAGGCGCGGCGTTTCGATGCATTTCTTCTGCGCATAAGGGCAGCGCGGCCCCAGGCGGCAGCCGATCGGCAGGTGCTCCAGCGAAGGGATGGCGCCCGGCAGGGTATTCAGCCGGCTTTTGTGCGGCAGGGAGCGGCCAAAATCCGGCATGGCGCGGATCAGCGCCTGAGTATAAGGGTGGTGCGGCGCCGCCAGCAGATCTTCGCACTGGGCGCTTTCCACCGTCTGGCCGCAGTACAGCACGTTCACCCGGTCGGCCCATTTGCTCATCATTTGCAAATCGTGGCTGATCAGCAAAATGGTGGTGCTGTTGTTCTGGTTGAGCCGCGCCAGCAGGCGGAAAATCTGCGCTTGCGTGGTGGGTTCCATGGCGTTGGTCGGTTCGTCGGCGATCAGCAGGCGCGGCTGATTGGCCAGCGCGATGGCGATCATCACCTTCTGGCATTCCCCCTCGGTCAGCTCGTAGGGGAAGCTGCCCATGATGTCGTCGTGATCCTTGATGCCGACGCGGTGCAGCAGCTCGATGGCGCGGCGCTTGCGCCAGTTGAAACGCTGCCACCAGCGGCCTTTATAGGTCCAGCCCGGGATCGCCTGCGCCAGCTGGCGGCCAATGCTTTCGGAAGGATCGAGGCACGACTGCGGCTCCTGGAAAATCATCGACACGTTGTGGCCGACCAGCTTGCGCCGTTCGCGCGGCGTCAGCTGCAGCAGATCGATGTCGTCGAAGCGGAAACGGTCGGCGGTAACGCGCCAGTTGTCTTTGGTTACGCCGCAGATGGCCTTGGCGATCAGGCTTTTGCCGGAGCCGGATTCGCCCACCAGGCCGCGCACTTCGCCTTCGCTCAGCGTCATGCTGACGCGATCGACCGCCTTGACCGGCCCATCGGCGGTCATAAATTCAATCGTCAGATTACGGATATCAAGTAACGGCATTATTCCACCCCGGCATTGATTGCGCGGCGCATACCGTCGCCCAACAGGTTAACCAGCAGCACGCTGACAAGGATCGCCGCGCCGGGCAGCATCACCGTCCAGGGGGCGACGTACACCAGTTCCAGCGAGTCGCCGAGCATCGCACCCCACTCCGGTGAGGGCAGCTGCGCGCCGAGATCGAGGAAGCCGAGCGCGGCGATGTCCAGGATCGCCATCGACAGCGCGCGGGTAAATTCCGTCACCAGCACCGCGGCGATGTTCGGCATCACCGCATACCACAAGATCTGCCGCGTAGAGGCGCCGTCCAGCCGCACCGCGACCACATACTCTTTCTCCAGTTCGTCGTGCACGGCGCTGTAGATGGTGCGCACCATGCGCGGCAACAGCGCCAGCCACACCGCCAGCATCGCGTGTTCCAGCTTCGGGCCGATAAACGCCACCACGATGATCGCCAGCAGCAGCGACGGGATCGACAGCAGGGTATCGAGAATATGGTTGAGCACCGCCGAGCGCAGCCCGTGGGTGACGCCGGCGAACACGCCGAGGATCACCCCGAAGAAGGCGGCGGCCAGCGTGACCAGCAGCGCTGAGCCGAAGGTGGCGGCGGTGCCGGTCAGCAGGCGGCTGAGAATATCGCGGCCGAGGTCATCGGTGCCCAGAAAGAAAGAGACGTTACCGTAGCGTGACCAGGACGGCGGCAGCAGCTGATAGCCGAGGAACTGCTGATCGAGCGCATAAGGCGCCAGCAGGCTGCCGAACAGCGACAGCAGCAGCAGGGCTATCACGCCGTAAAAACCGATCATCGCCAGCGCGTCGCCGTAAAAAATCCGCCAGGTATAGCGCAGCGGGCTCGGCATTTTCTTTTCGCGGTATACGTTATCTAAGGGCATACCATTCCTTATGTTTCAGCGGGGTGGTGGCAGCGCCCAGAATATCGGCCAGCACGTTGATGGTGATCACCAGCGTGCCGATCACCATCACGCCGGCGGAGATCGCCGCGTAGTCCTGCTGGCGAATGGCGTTGATCAGCCAACGGCCAAGGCCCGGCCAGCTGAATACCATTTCGGTGATCATCGCCAGCGTCAGCATGGTGGAAAACTGCAGCCCCAGCTTGGGCACGATCGGCGGCAGCGCATTGTGCAGCACGTGGCGGCGGATAATGGTAAAGCGCGACAGCCCACGGGTGGCGGCGGCCTTGATGTAGTTCTGGTTCAGCACGTCGTCGGTGCTGATGCGCATCAGCCGCACCACCTCAGTGGTGGGGGCAACCGCCAGCGCGGCGATGGGCAGTATCATGTGGCGCAGCGCGCTGCCTATCATCTCGCCGCGGTACGGCGAGTCTGACAGCCAGGCGTCGATCAGGGCGAAGCCGGTAATAGGTTTCACTTGGTACAGCAAGTCGAAGCGGCCGGACACCGGCAGCCAGCCGAGGTGCAGCGAGAAGAACAGCATCAGCAGCAGCGCCAGCCAGAACACCGGCATCGAAAAGCCCAGCAGCGCGAAAGTGCTGATGGCGGTGTCCTGCCATTTGCCGCGCATTACGCCGGCGATGATGCCCAACGGAATGCCGATAAACAGCGCCAGGGTGAAGGCCAGCAGGCACAGCTCCATGGTGGCGGGGAACACTTCGCGCAGCTGCTCGCTGATCGCCTGGCCGTTGATGCTGGAAACGCCGAAGTCCCAGTGCAGCAGGCTGACGAAGTAAAATTGGTAGGCGTCCAGCAGCGCGGCGCCGTTCAGCGGCGCTCGCGGGGTGAAATAGCTGAGGCTGAAGCTGACCAGCGTCAGGAAAAACAGCGTGATCAACAGCAGCAACATGCGCCGCAAGGTGAAGATAATCACTTTTTCTCTCCCTCCGCGGATTCACGGTACACCCCGGCGAATGACGCATTGCCGAACGGGCTCAGCACCAGCCCTTTGATATCATAGCGATAAGCCTGCAGGCGTAAGGAAGACGCCAGCGGCAATACCGGCAGCTGTTGCGCCAGAATTTTTTGCGCCTTGCGGTAGTGGTCGATGCGTTGCGAAAGCTGCTGCGACAGCAGGGCATCCTGCAGCACTTCGTCAAAGTTCGGATCGCACCAGTGAGCATAGTTGGTTTGCGAACGAATTGCCGCGCAGCTCAGCAGCGGCCGGAAGAAACTGTCCGGATCGTTGCTGTCGGTGGCCCAGCCGGTGAGCGTCAGGTCGTGGTTCATTTCCATCAACCGCGCCTCCTGGAAACGGCCTTCCACCGGCACTATGGTGACGTTGACCCCCACCTGGCCCAGATCGGCCTGGATCAGCTCGGCGGTTTTCAGCGGGCTGGGGTTGTACGACTGCGAGGCGGTGGGCACCCACAGCCTCAGGTTCAACTGGCCGACGCCGGCCTGTTTCAGCATTTCGCGCGCCTTGGCCGGATCGTACTCGGTGACGTGCGCTTCGTTATCGTAGGCCCAGGAGGCACGCGGCAGGATAGAGGCGGCGGTCTCCGCCGTGCCGTAGTAAATCGACTGCATCAGGCGCTGGTTGTTGATCGCCAGCGAAATCGCCTGGCGTACTTTCAGATCGTTGAGCGGCGGTTTGCGGGTATTGAACGCCAGATAGGCGATGTTCATCCCCGGGCGCAGCGTCAGGCGCAGGCGCGGGTCGTCACGCAGGATGGAAAGCTGGCTGGCGGCCGGGTAGGCCAGCACGTCGCATTCGCCGGTCAGCAGCTTGGATAAGCGGCCGGTGCCGCCGGCGCCCATATCGATCACCACCTGCGGCATGCGCGGGCGGCCTTTCCAATAGGCGTCGTTGCGCGCCAGGCGAATATATTGCCCGGAACGGTATTCGTTAAGCAGGAAAGGCCCGCTGCCGACCGGCTCGCGGTCGATGAGTTCCTGATGGCCTTCACGCGTCAACCGATCGGCATACTCCGCCGAGAGCACCGGCGCATAGTGGGTCGCCAGATGCCACAGGAAAGAGGCGTCCGGCGCCTGCAGGCGAATTTCGACGGTGTCGGCATCCAGCTTTCTCACGCTCTGCACCGAATCGCCGAACTGCAGGCTGTCGAAGTACGGGTATTCGCCGCCGTTGACGTCGTGATACGGATGCTTCTGATCGAACACCCGGGCAAAGCTGAACACCACGTCGTCGGCGTTCATCTTGCGGCTTGGGGTGAACCAGGCGGTGGTCTGGAAAGCCACGTCCTTGCGCAGGTGGAAGCGGTAGGTCGCGCCGTTGTCCAGCACTTCCCAGCTTTGCGCCAGCTCGGGGATCAGCCGATAGGTATAGGGGTCGACATCCAGCAGGCGATCATACAGCTGCGCCGCCAGGGTATCGACCGTCAGGCCGCTGCTGGCCATCTGCGGGTTAAAGGTGTTCAGTATGCCGCTGACGCAATAGACAAAGCCGCTCTGGCGAATGTCCGGTAAGGGCGGCGCCGCGGCGGGCGCGGGCGGTGTCGAGGCCAGGGCAGAGCCCGTAAGGCACAGCGACAATATCCAAAGGGGTAAACCACGCATAGAGGCTTCATGGGTTAATAAGCAATAGCGGTAGTGTATCGCACTCTGACGGTCTGCCCAATCCATTGAGCAAAATGGCTGATTTTTCTGCTACTTGATTGAGCGGGCGTCAACGTGGAAGCAAAAAAACACAAATTGATATGTTATAACATAACCAAATCATGTTACCGTTCCCGTCGCAAGGTCACAGTAAACGCAAGGGGATGTATGAACGAAGTTGCACTTCCACCGCGCCAGCCGTTGCCGGATGCTCAGGCATGGCGGGGCGAGATGAGTGATGTCGGGCTCGACTGGGTCGGGATGCAAGGGATAGCGTTGCCGCTGGAATTGGCCGGCAAACCGCTGCTGGCCAAAGTGGACGCCGGCATCAATTTGCGCCCCAGTGCAGAAGGCGAGCGCGGCATTCATATGTCGCGCCTGTATCTGGCGCTGGATGAACTGACGCAGGGCGAATTGACGCCGCTGCGCATTGAACGCACGCTGCGCGCCTTCCTGGCCTCGCAGCCGGAAAGCAGCGATCGCGCCAGCCTGAGCCTGAGCGGCGAACTGCCGCTGTCGCGCCCGGCGATGCTGTCGCCGCAGCGCGGCTGGAAAGCGTATCCGCTGCGTATTGAGGCCGCGCTGGCCGATGAACTGACGCTGTCGTTACAGGTCGGCGTACCCTATTCCTCCACCTGCCCAAGTTCGGCGGCGCTTAGCCGCCAGCTGGCGCAGCAGCAGTTTCAGTTCGACTTCGAACAGGCGCCGGCGAGCATCAGCCAGCAGGCGGTGATCGACTGGCTGGGGGAACGGGGCATGCCGGCGACGCCCCACAGCCAACGGAGCTGGGCCTGGGTGACGCTGACGCTGGGCGATGGTGAGCCGCAGTTCGACGTCGTCGGCCTGATCAACCGTATCGAACATGCGCTGGGTACGCCGCTGCAAACGCTGGTGAAGCGGCGTGATGAACAGGCTTTCGCGCTGGCCAACGGCCAGAACCTGATGTTTTGTGAAGACGCCGCGCGCCGCCTTTACCGCATGTTGCGCAGCCAGTGCGGATACCGCGCCTTCTCCTTGCGCGTCGAGCACCAGGAAAGCCTGCATGCCCACGATGCGGTGGCGAAACTGAGCTGGCGGGAGGGCGGTGATGCTGCGTAAAAACCCCAGCGGCCATCTGCCGCAGGTTTCGCCGTTGGCCTATATCGACCCCACCGCCATTATCTGCGGCCGGGTGATCGTCGAAGACTTTGTTTACGTCGGGCCTTATGCGGTGATCCGCGCCGACGAGCTGAACGCTGTCGGCGATATGGAACCGATCGTTATCGGCTCGCACTCCAATATTCAGGACGGGGTGGTGATCCATTCCAAGAGCGGGGCGGCGGTCACCATCGGCTGCTTCAGTTCGATAGCCCACCGCGCCATCGTGCACGGCCCGTGCCGCATCGACGATCGGGTATTTATCGGTTTCAACAGCGTGTTGTTCAACTGCCATATCAAGTCCGGCTGCGTGGTGCGCTACAACGCGGTGGTGGACGGCGTGACGCTGCCGGAAAATCGATATATCCCCTCGACCGAACGCGTGGGCGCCGACAGCGATCTGTCGCGCTATGCGCAGGTAGACCGCGGCGCGCTGCAATTCTCCGAAGAGGTGGCCGCCACCAACGTCGAACTGGTGCGCGGTTACCAGGCATTACGCAATGAATTTTAACTGGAGAACCCGATGAGTCCATTACCCGTAACCGTGCTTTCCGGTTTTCTTGGCGCCGGCAAAACCACGGTGCTTAACCATATCCTCAATAATCGCCAGGGCATGCGCGTGGCGGTGATTGTGAATGACATGAGCGAAGTGAACATCGACGCCGCACTGGTGGAGAACGAAGTGCGGCTCGATCGTCAGGAAGAAAAACTGGTGGAGATGAGCAACGGCTGCATCTGCTGCACGCTGCGTGAAGATCTGCTGGTGTCGGTGCGCGAACTGGCGCAGGCCGGGCGCTTTGACTATCTGCTGATCGAATCCAGCGGCATCTCCGAGCCGCTGCCGGTGGCGGAAACCTTTACCTTTGAAGATGAAGGTGGCGAAAGCCTGTCGCAGTTCGCCCGGCTGGACACCCTGGTCACGGTGGTCGACGGGGTGAACTTTGTACAGCAGTACCAGCAGGCGCAGACGTTGCAGGAAGCCGGGCAAAGCCTGGGGGAGGACGATCTGCGCAGCGTAGCGGATCTGCTGATCGAGCAGATTGAGTTTTGCGACGTGATACTGGTCAGCAAAACCGATCTCTTGAGCGCGCGCCAGCAGGGTGAAGTGATGGCGCTGCTCTCCAGCCTGAACCCGGACGCCCGCATTTTGCCGATCTCACCCGGCAAGCTGCCGCTGGAGGCGGTGCTGAATACCGGCAGTTTCAGCTTTGAAAAGGCGCAGCAGGCGCCCGGCTGGCTGAAAGAGCTGCGCGGCGAACATGTGCCGGAGACGGAAAACTACGGCATCAGCAGTTTTGTCTATCAGGCGCGGCGGCCGTTTGCGCCGGACAAGTTCTACCGGGCGATCAACGGCGATTGGGGCTGCGGCAAACTGCTGCGCTCGAAGGGGTTCTTCTGGCTGGCGACGCGGCCGCGGCAGGCCGGACAGTGGAGCCAGGCCGGCGGCATCGCTCACTACGGGTTGGCGGGAACCTTCTGGCGCGCTATCCCGCAGGACAGCTGGCCGCAGGATGAAGAGACCCGCGCGCATATTCAGGAGAAGTGGGTAGAGCCGTTCGGCGATATGCGCCAGGAACTGGTGTTTATCGGCCAGCATCTGCGGCAGGCGGAGATCACCCGGATGCTGGACGCCTGTCTGCTCGACGACGACGAAATGGCCGCCGGCGTAGACTATTGGCTGGAGATGGCGGATCCGTTTCCCGAGTGGTAATCACACAACCTTCGCGTGGTAATGAGAAAAATTCTCAACAAAGTGCTTTACAGGTGATACTGATAACTATTATCATCATCTGGCAGTTCACGGAAGGCCAGGGTTTGCGGCTCTGATGTGGAAGGCACGACATTGCTCACATTGCTTCCAGTGTTTTTTAAGCCAGCTCGGGTGCTGGCTTTTTTTTTGCCCTTATTCCTCGCCCGTCTCACCGTTTTGCAACAGCGCATGCTTTTTCAACATGCCGCGCAGCTGATGGTAAGTCAGCCCCAGCAGCTCCGCCGCTTTACGCTGGTTAAATCTTCCCTGCTGCAACGCCGCCTCGATCATCGATTTCTCCTGCTCCTGTTGCCAGGTTTTCAAATCCAGCGGCAGGGCCGGCAGGCCGTCGCGCGCTTCGTTCACGGACGGTTCCGGGCGGCTTTCGCGCGGGGCGAACGGATTGATGACGATCTCATCCAGCGGCCGGCCGCTGGTGCCGTGGCGATAAACCGAACGCTCCACCACGTTTTTCAATTCTCGCACGTTGCCCGGCCAGCGATAGCCGAGCAGGGCATCCCTGGCGCGCTCGGTAAAACCGGGGAACAGCGGCAGCGACAGCTCGCGGCACATCTGAATGGCGAAGTGTTCGGCCAGCAGCATGATGTCTTGTTGGCGCTGGCGCAGCGGCGGCAGCTGCACCACGTCAAACGCCAGCCGGTCCAGCAGATCGGCGCGAAATTTGCCCGCCGCGGCCAGCGCCGGCAAATCGTCGTTGGTGGCGCACACCAGCCGCACGTCCACCTGCAGCGGCTGGCTGCCGCCGACGCGTTCCAGATGGCCGTATTCAATCACCCGCAGCAGCTTCTCCTGCACCAGCATCGGCGCGGTGGCCAGTTCGTCGAGAAACAGCGTGCCGCCGTCGGCGCGCTCAAAGCGCCCCAAATGGCGTTTCTGCGCGCCGGTAAAGGCGCCGGCTTCATGGCCGAACAGCTCGGAATCCAGCAGGTTCTCGTTCAGCGCCGCACAGTTGAGCGAGATAAACGGCCCCTGCCAGCGGTTGGAGAGATAGTGCAGGCGGTGGGCGATCAGCTCTTTGCCGGTACCGCGCTCGCCGATCACCAACACCGGCTTGTTGAGCTTGGCCAACTGCGAGACTTGCTCCAATACTTCAACGAAGGCATTTGCTTCGCCCAGCAGGTTTTCTAACTGTTCGGTCATGATGAAATTCGCCAATGTTTGGTGAAAATAATCACTCTACAGCATGCTCACATAGAGTCAAAAATAAATAATCATTAATATTCAACAACATAAAAGTTGGCACGGGTTTTGATTATATCTTTGGGCAAGCTGTACACCTTAACGCGGCGCTTCAGACGCCATCAGAACCAAGAGGAAGTGAATTATGGGTATTTTTTCTCGTTTTGCCGACATCGTGAACGCCAACATCAACACCCTGCTGGATAAGGCAGAAGATCCGCAGAAGCTGGTGCGCTTGATGATTCAGGAAATGGAAGACACGCTGGTTGAAGTGCGCTCCACCTCGGCGCGCGCGCTGGCTGAGAAAAAACAGCTGCTGCGTCGCATCGAGCAGGGTGAAAACCAGCTGAACGACTGGCAGGACAAAGCCGAGCTGGCGTTGCGCAAGGATAAAGAAGACCTGGCCCGTGCGGCGCTGATCGAAAAGCAAAAGGTGGCCGATCTGATCGCTACCTTAACGCAGGAAGTGTCTACGGTAGAAGAAACGCTGGCCCGCATGAAAAGCGAAATCGGCGAGCTGGAAAACAAGCTGACCGAAACCCGCGCGCGCCAGCAGGCGTTGACGCTGCGTCATCAGGCGGCTTCTTCTTCCCGCGAGGTGCGCCGCCAGCTCGACAGCGGCAAGCTGGATGAAGCCATGGCGCGTTTCGAGCAGTTCGAACGCCGGATTGACCATATGGAAGCCGAGGCGGAAAGCATCAGCATCGGTAAAAAGAAGTCTCTGGATCAAGAGTTTGCCGAGCTGAAAGCCGACGACGCCATCAGCGAGCAGCTGGCGGCGCTGAAGGCTAAAATGAACCGCTCCGAGTAAGCTGACGGCGGCCACGGCCAAGGTGGCCGCCAACCAAAGACCCGCTAAGAAGGAACAGAAATGAGTGCTTTATTACTTGCCATTCCGTTGACAATCTTTGTGTTGTTTGTCGCACCGATTTGGCTTTGGCTGCATTACAGCAATCGGCAACAAAGCGGCATCCAGCTGAGCCAGCAGGAGATGCAGCGTTTGGCCCAGCTGGCGGAAGATGCCCGCCGCATGCGTGAACGCATTCAGGCGCTGGAAGAGATCCTCGACGCAGAACACCCGAACTGGAGACAGTCTTGATGAGCAATACTCTGGGCAGTAAAAAGCTGTATCGCGTGCCTGAAGAAGGCATGGTGAAAGGCGTTTGCGCCGGCCTGGCCCATTATTTCGACGTGCCGGTGCGGTTGATCCGCGTGATTGCGGTGCTGTCGCTGTTCTTCGGCCTGTTTTTCTTCACGCTGGTGGCCTATATCGCATTGGTGTTCGTGCTGGACGAAGCGCCGGCCAGCCGTTTTGACGGCGAACACCAAAAGACGCCGCGCCAGCTGCTCGATCAGCTGGAGTATGAACTGGGCAGCGGCGAGCAGCAGCTGCGACAGGTCGAACGCTATGTGACCTCCGACACCTTCGGCGTGCAGAGCCGTTTCCGCAAGCTGTAACCTTTCTTGCGATGCAATGGCCTGCGCCAGGCGCAGGCCGGGCATTGCGCTCGCTATATCATCCTGTCGAATTAAACCTTATTGTGCCGGAGGGCATCGCTAATGAACAAAACTCATGCCGTGAACGCCGCCAAATCGGGTGGATTTAAACAAGGAGCGGGTGCAATGTTGAAGACATTGTCTAAAGTCATCATCATAGCGTTACTGAATTACGGCCCGGCGGGTGCCGCCGGCTGGTTGCTGAAGGCCGTCGGCCGCAAACCGATTCGCTTTGTGCTGGCGCTGGTGCTGGAACCGCTGTTCCGCAAAGGCCTGAACAAGGTATTTGGGCGTTATGCCAAGGAGAATAATGAAACGACTGCAAAATGAGTTAACCTCGCTGGTCAACCGCGGAATGGACCGCCACCTGCGCCTGGCGGTGACCGGCCTGAGCCGCAGCGGCAAAACCGCCTTTATCACCGCCTTCGTCAATCAACTGCTGCACGTGCACAGCGGGGCGCGCATGCCGCTGTTTTCCCCGGTGCGCGAAGACCGCCTGCTGGGCGTCAAACGCATTCCGCAGCGTGACCTCGGCATTCAGCGTTTCACCTACGATGAAGGGTTGGCGCAGCTGTACGGCATCCCGCCGAGCTGGCCGACCCCGACGCGCGGCGTCAGCGAGATCCGCCTGGCGTTGCGCTATCGCTCCAACGACTCCTTGCTGCGGCATTTCAAAGACACATCCACGCTGTATCTCGAAATAGTCGATTACCCAGGCGAATGGCTGTTGGATCTGCCGATGCTCGAGCAGGATTACCTGGCCTGGTCGCGCCAGATGGCCGGCCTGCTGCAGGGCGACCGCGCCGAGTGGGCCAAACCCTGGCTGGAACTGTGTAAAAGCTGCGATCCGCTGGCCCCGGCCGACGAGAATAAGCTGGCGGCGATAGCCCAGGCCTACACCGATTACCTGCTGCGCTGTAAAAGCGAAGGGCTGCATTTCATTCAGCCTGGCCGCTTCGTGCTGCCGGGCGATCTGGCCGGCGCGCCGGCGCTGCAGTTCTTCCCGTGGCCGAACGTCGACGCCCAGGGTGAATCTAAGCTGGCGCAGGCCGATAAGCACAGCAACATCGGCATGCTGCGCGCGCGTTTTAACTATTATTGCCAGTCGATCGTTAAAAACTTTTATAAAGAACACTTCGTTCGCTTCGACCGGCAGATCGTGCTGGTCGATTGCCTGCAGCCGCTCAACAGCGGGCCGCAGGCGTTCAACGACATGCGCCTGGCGCTCACCCAACTGATGCAGAGCTTCCATTACGGCAAGCGCACGCTGTTCCGCCGGCTATTTTCACCCACCATAGATAAGCTGATGTTCGCCGCCACCAAGGCCGACCACATTACCGCCGATCAGCACGCCAATCTGGTGTCGCTGTTGCAGCAGCTGGTGCAGGAGGCCTGGCAGAACGCGGCGTTTGAAGGCATCAGCATGGACTGCGTCGGGTTGGCTTCGGTGCAGGCCACCGAAAGCGGCATTGTCGATCACCAGGGCCAGCGCATGCCGGCGCTGAAGGGCAACCGGCTGAGTGACGGCGCGCCGCTGACGGTGTTCCCCGGTGAAGTGCCGGCGCGTTTGCCTGGGCCGGCGTTCTGGCAAAATCAGGGGTTCCATTTTGACGAATTTCGTCCGCGCGCCATGAGCGTGGACAGCCCGTTGCCGCATATCCGTCTGGACGCGGTGATGGAGTTTTTACTGGGAGACAAGTTGCGATGAGCGAGCCGATAAAACCGCGTATCGATTTTGAAGAGCCGCTGCAGCCGCCGCAAGAGCCGGTGCTGCGCGCCGGGGTGGCCTTTGATCCGCAACAGGCCGAGAGCTTTTACCCGGCGGCGCCTGAGCTGCAGCAGGAAGAAGAAGAGGGCCGCGCAGAGGGCATCATCAACGCGGCGCTGAAGCCCAAGCGCAGCCTGTGGCGCAAGATGGTCACCGCCGGGCTGGCGCTGTTCGGCGTCAGCGTGGTGGCGCAGGGCGTTCAGTGGGTGCATGGCGCCTGGGTGCAGCAGGACTGGATCGCCATGGGCGGCGGCGTGGCCGGCGGGCTGATTGTGTTCGCCGGCGTCGGATCGGTGGTGGCCGAATGGCGCCGCTTGTACCGCCTGCGGCAACGGGCCGAGGAGCGTGACGTGGCGCGCGAACTGCTGCACAGCCACGGTTTGGGCAAGGGGCGTGAGTTTTGCGAGAAGCTGGCGCGCCAGGCCGGTTTGGATCAGGGGCACCCGGCGCTGCAGCGCTGGCAGGCTTCGCTGCATGAAACCCAGAACGATCGTGAGGTGGTGGAGCTGTACGCCAAGCTGGTGCAACCGGTGCTGGACAATCAGGCGCGCCGCGAAATCAGCCGTTCCGCCGCCGAGTCGACGCTAATGATCGCCGTCAGCCCGCTGGCGCTGGTGGACATGGCGTTTATCGCCTGGCGCAACATTCGGCTGATCAACCGCATTGCGGCGCTGTACGGCATTGAGCTGGGTTACTTCAGCCGTATTCGGCTGTTCCGGCTGGTGCTGCTGAACATCGCCTTCGCCGGCGCCTCAGAACTGGTGCGCGAGGTGGGTATGGACTGGATGTCGCAGGATCTGGCGGCGCGGCTCTCTGCGCGCGCGGCGCAGGGCATCGGCGCCGGCTTGCTGACCGCCCGGCTGGGCATCAAGGCGATGGAGCTGTGCCGCCCGCTGCCGTGGCTGGAGGGGGAAAAGCCGAAGCTCGGCGATTTCCGCAGCCAACTGGTTGGCCAACTGAAAGAGACGCTGAAAAAGAGCGACGACAAGGCCAGGTAATCCGCAGGCGGCGCCTGGCCGGGCGCCGCCAATCAACCGCATTCGTAACCGCTGCTTGACGACAGTCGATCTTCCTGTAAAAGCATTATAATTATCTGCAAAATTAATTCTGGTTATGATAACTCTCTGTGAATAACCTAAAATGACGCCGATGGTGTTATTCACTTGCGTTTAAAATCGACAACAACGCCAATAAATCAGAGTTCTGTCAACTTTTGCTGACAGATTGCTTCTACCCGTGGAAGGGAGGGAGTATCATCATCGCCAGTCATCCCCGCACCTGCAGAGATAAGGCCAATACTGATGCGTTTGGAAGTATTTTGCGAAGACCGGCTCGGTCTCACTCGAGAATTACTCGATCTTTTGGTATCGCGCAGCATTGATTTACGTGGCATCGAAATCGATCCCATCGGTCGCATTTACCTCAATTTCTCCCAGCTCGATTTCGACACCTTCCGCGCGCTGATGGCGGAAATCCGCCGCATCGCCGGGGTGACCGACGTGCGCACCGTCAACTTCATGCCCTCCGAACGCGAACATCGCGCGCTGCGCGCACTGCTGGAGTCGATGCCGGAACCGGTATTTTCGATCGACATGAAAGGCAAGGTGGAACTGGCTAACCCGGCGGCCCAGGCGCTGTTCAGCCTGAGCGAGGACAAGATCCGCAACCAGACCGCCGGCGCGCTGATCGGCGGCTACAACTTCAGCCGCTGGCTGGAGAGCGAACACACCGCACCGCATTCCGAACGGGTGGTGATCCGCAGCCAGGATTTCCTGATGGACATCACGCCGATTTATCTGGAGAACGAGAATCAGCAAAACGCCGCGGTAGGTGCGGTGGTAATGCTGAAATCGACCGCGCGCATGGGCCGCCAGCTGCAGAATCTGTCGGTTAACGATGACACCGAATTCGATCATATCGTCGCCGCCAGCGCCAAGATGCGCCACGTACTGGAACAGGCGCGCAAGCTGGCGATGCTCGACGCGCCGCTGCTGATCGTGGGCGACACCGGCACCGGCAAGGATATTCTGGCGCGCGCCTGCCACCTGCGCAGCCCGCGCGGCAAACAGCCGTTTTTGGCGCTGAACTGCGCCGCGCTGCCGGATGACGTGGTAGAAAGCGAGCTGTTCGGCCATGCGCCGGGGGCTTACCCCAACGCGCTCGAAGGCAAAAAGGGCTTCTTCGAGCAGGCCAACGGCGGCTCGGTGCTGCTGGATGAAATCGGCGAAATGTCGCCGCGCATGCAGACCAAACTGCTGCGTTTCCTCAACGATGGCACATTCCGCCGCGTGGGTGAGGAGCATGAGGTGCACGTCGATGTGCGGGTGATCTGCGCCACGCAGAAAAATCTGACCGAGCTGGTGCAGCGCGGCGAGTTCCGTGAGGATCTTTACTACCGCCTCAATGTGTTGACCATCAGCATTCCGCCGCTGCGCGATCGTCCGCAGGACATCATGCCGCTGACCGAACTGTTCGTGGCGCGCTTCGCCGACGAGCAGGGCGTGGCGCGGCCCAAGCTGTCGAACGATCTGGGCGGCTTCCTCAGCAAATACGGCTGGCCGGGCAACGTGCGCCAGCTGAAGAACGCTATCTACCGCGCGCTGACCCAAACCGAAGGTTACGAGCTGCGCCCGCAGGACATCGTGCTGCCGGAGTTCGAAGTGGAAATGGCGATGGGCGACGAAGTGCTGGACGGCTCTCTGGACGACATCAGCAAGCGTTTCGAACGCTCGGTGCTCACCCGCTTGTACCGCACCTATCCAAGCACGCGCAAACTGGCGAAGCGGCTGGGCGTGTCGCACACCGCCATCGCCAACAAGCTGCGTGAGTATGGGCTCAGCAGCCGCAAGGCTACCGGCGAAGGCGAGGAATAAAAAAGGCGCCTTGCGGCGCCTCTTGACTCACAGGGGCCTGGCTTGCGCCGGGCCTTTTTTATTTCAACGCCGCCAGCGCCGCATCGTAGTCCGGCTCGGTGGTGATCTCATTCACCAGCTCGCTGTACAGCACGTTGTCCTGGCCATCCAGCACCACGACGGCGCGCGCGGTCAGACCCGCCAGCGGGCCTTCGGCGATTTCAACGCCGTAGGCCTGTTTGAACTCTGCGCCACGCAGGGTGGACAGGGTAACCACGTTGCTCAGGCCTTCCGCGCCGCAGAAGCGGGACTGGGCGAACGGCAGGTCGGCGGAGATGCACAGCACCACGGTGTTATCCAGGCCGCTGGCCAACTGGTTGAATTTGCGCACCGACGTCGCGCAAACGCCGGTATCGATGCTTGGGAAAATGTTCAGGACTTTGCGTTTACCCGCGAAGCTGCTCAGCGCTACGTCTGACAGGTCTTTGGCAACCAGAGAGAAGGCTTTGGCTTGCTCGCCCTGCTGTGGCAGTTTGCCGGCTACGCCGACCGGGTTGCCTTGAAAATGTACGGTCTGAGTCATTGCTAGATTCCTTTTACAGGTGTTTATACAAAGGATATGAGCCTAATAAAACGGCCGCTTCGGCCGCGTTTGGCATTAGGTTCGCACCCTAGGCCAAAATCTTCGCCAGTTTATGTCAACAATTGCGGGTTGGATATACAAACTTTGCTAAATAGTTGTATATATTGGAGACTGTCCAAAAACTCGCCCGCGCATCAGCCTGACTTTATGCGCCATTTACCCTCAGGAGCCGTTATGAGAAGCATGCGTTTTTACCCGGAAGCCTGGCCGCTGCACACCGCTTTCGTCATTTCCCGCGGCAGCCGTACCGAAGCCCGGGTCGTGGTGGTCGAAATCGAGCAACAGGGCGTGCGCGGCGTTGGGGAATGCACGCCGTACCCGCGCTACGGTGAGAGCGAGGCTTCGGTGATGGCGCAGCTGGCGGAAGCGGCGCCGGCCATCGAACGGGGCGCCGGCCGCGAACAGCTGCTGGGCCTGATGCCGGCCGGCGCGGCGCGCAACGCGCTGGACTCCGCGCTGTGGGATCTGGAATGCCGCCTGAACGGCCAAAGCCTGTGGCAGCGCAGCGGGGTGGCAGCGCCGCCGCAGATCCGCATGGCGCAAACTCTCAGCATCGGCGCGCCGGAGGCGATGGCCTTCGCCGCGCGCGAGCTGGAACGGCAGGGGGCGACGCTGCTGAAGATCAAACTCGACGATCATCTGATTAGCGAGCGGCTGGTGGCGATCCGCGCGGCGGTGCCGCAGGCGACGTTAATCGTCGACGCCAACGAGTCCTGGCAGGTGGAAGGGTTGGCCTCGCGCTGCCAACTGCTGGCGGATCTGGGGGTGGCGATGCTGGAACAGCCGCTGCCGGCCGGTGAAGACGCCGCGCTGGAGAACTTCATTCATCCGTTGCCGATCTGCGCCGATGAAAGCTGCCATACCCGTGCGGATCTGCCGCGCTTGGCCGGGCGTTATCAGATGGTCAATATCAAGCTGGACAAAACCGGCGGCCTGACCGAAGGGCTGGCGCTGGCTGCGCTGGCGCGCGAGCAGGGGTTCGCCATCATGCTGGGCTGCATGCTGTGCACGTCAAGGGCGATCGCCGCGGCGCTGCCGCTGGCCCCGGGCGCACGTTTTGTCGATCTGGACGGGCCTACCTGGCTGGCGAACGACGTCGAACCGGGGCTGGAGTTTGAGTGTGGGGCGATAGTCAATCTCGCCCCTTAGCATCACTGCGGGTAGGTCAGCAGTTCCACCATGGCGTCGAGGTAGCTTTCGCTGGCGGCGTCGGCGGAAATCGGCGGGAATTCGGCGGTGATGCACGGCAATGAAATATCGGCGCACCAACTGCCGAAGGAGCCGGGGGTTTCATAGCCTACGCTGGTCACCAGCGGCAGGGCGAATTTATGCGACAACCAGACGCCAAGTTGGGAACTGGCGGGATCTTCGATACAGGCCAGCGGTTCGTGAAACGACACCACCCAGCGCGGTTTCAACCGATGGATCAGATGGCACAGCGCCTGGGTTTCCGGCTCGGAGCCGGGGCGGCCGCCGGTCGACAGCTTCACGTCGCGCACCGGCGCGGCGCTGTTCCAGCGGTACACCGTATCGCCGGAGCGCCAGTTGGCGGCCGGGAAATTGCGGTTCAGATCGACGCCGTTGGCATTGGCGCGCAGCCCCAGTTGGCAGCCGTCGGGGTTGACCGCCAGCACCACGTGGTGGCGCAACTGGTTTGGCGCAATGCTGCGCAGCGCGCACGACAGGGTGACGATGGCGGCGCCTTCGTCGCCATGGGTGCCGGCGATGATCAGCCCGGCGTCCGGCCCGCTGACCGCCGCCGGGAAGTACAGCAGCGGCGCTCCCAGCAGCGAACTGCCGTAATTCTCTCCTGCAACTGCCAATTGGCCGCGTTCACTGCGCTGTCGATGTAGAGTCATGCTGTTGTCCCTGGTTCAAAAGTCGAGAGTCATTGTTATTTTATTCAGTGTATTACGCTTTGCCCGATCTTTCCCACCGCAATCGATCGCTCTTTGAGCGATACCTGCAGCGTTCGCCGCGAGCAGGCTAATAAAACCCCCGGGGCGGGCCGCTGTTGTTATACTATCGGCAGAAGCTAACCCAATAACCAGCAAGGGGATTTAACATGCCAGTAGCCAGAATAGTTGCCAGCTATAGCGAAAATGAGAAAGACACCATCACGCTGCTGTGCGGCGTAGACGCCGAAAACCAGATCCGTCAGGGCGAATGGTTCGGCGTGGTGAAAAATGACGACGGGCGTGGCGATGAGTCCAACTATCCGTTCAGCCTGCACATCGATTATCAGAAAAGCGCCTTTTACCTCGATTACGGTTATGACGACGCCGATTCGCGCCAGGTGCAGAAGACCGACATCCATGCCAAACCGCTGGAAGAAAAAGGCTTCTTCACTATCTTCGACGAGGAAGAAGGCGAAGAATTCAGCTACCGCATCAACAGCATTCACCTGTACGACTGATCGCCGTTGAAGCCGATTAAACCCGTGCCGGCTCGCCCGCACGGGTTTTTTATCGCCTGGCCCTCAGTTTTTGCATCTTGTCGGCCAGCGGCTATAGGTGAGAGAGATCTTGTGCTATATGATAAAAAATTCAGATGGTTAACGGGGGATAACGCAAGATGACAGGAATAAAAATTAAACGGGGTTTTCGTTTGGCTCTGTGCGCGGCGGCGATTGGCGCGTGTTTAAGCAGCGCGATGGCGGCGCAGGTTCCCCCGGGCACCGCGCTGGCGGAGCAGCAGGAAATCGTGCGACATATTAAAGATGAACCGGCGTCGCTGGATCCGATCAAAGCGGTCGGCCTGCCGGAAGCGCAGCTGGCGCGCGATCTGTTCGAAGGGCTGGTCAACCAGGACGCCAACGGCAAAGCGATCCCCGGCGTCGCCACGCGATGGCAGACCACCGATAATCAAACCTATATTTTCCACCTGCGCAAAGACGCGCGCTGGTCGAATGGCGATCCGGTGACGGCAAAAGACTTCGTCTACAGCTGGCAGCGGCTGGTCGAGCCGAAAAATCTGTCACCTTTCGCCTGGTTCGCGCAGCTGGCAGGCATTCAGAATGCCGAGCAGATCATCGGCGGCAAGCTGCCCGCCGACAAACTGGGCGTGTCGGCGCCGGATGATTATACGCTGAAGGTGCAATTGGATAAGCCGGTACCTTATTTCGTCAGCCTGACCGCTAACTTCAGCCTGTTCCCGGTGAATAAAGCGGTGGTGGAGAAATTCGGCAACGACTGGACCAAGGTCGGCAATATCGTGGGTAACGGCGCGTTCAAGCTGCAGGATCGGGTGGTGAATGAAAAGCTGGTGCTGACGCCCAACGAACACTATTGGGATCATGCCCATACCTTGCTGACCAAAGTCACTTTCGTGCCGATCAACCAAGAGTCCAACGCCACCAAACGTTATCTGGCGGGGGATATCGATATCACCGAGTCGTTCCCGAAAAACATGTACCAAAAACTGCTGAAGGACATCCCAGGGCAGGTTTATACCCCGGATCAGCTCGGCACCTACTACTACGCCTTCAACACCCAGCGCGCGCCGACCAATGACGTGCGTGTGCGCCAGGCGCTGTCTTACGCCATCGATCGCAAAATCATCGCTGAAAAAGTGCTGGGCACCGGCGAAAAACCGGCGTACCACTTCACGCCGGACGTGACAGCCGGTTTTAAACCGGAGCAAAGCTTGCTGCAGCAACAGTCGCAGGCAGAGCTGGACGCGCAGGCCAAAGCGCTGCTGCAGGCGGCCGGCTATGGCCCGAACAACCCGCTGAAGCTGACGCTGCTGTACAATACCTCGGAAAGTCACCAGAAGATTGCCATCGCCGTGGCTTCGATGTGGAAGAAAAAACTGGGGATTGACGTCAAGCTGCAGAACCAGGAATGGAAAACCTACATCGACAGCCGCAACACCGGCAATTTCGACGTGGTGCGCGCCTCTTGGGTTGGCGACTATAACGAAGCCTCAACCTTCCTGTCGCTGCTGACCTCCAGCCACAGCGGCAACATCGCCAAGTTCAAAGATGCGGGTTATGACAAGCTGCTGGAGCAGGCGGGTCATGAAACCAGCCCGGCGGCGCTGACCGCCGATTACAATAAAATGGAACAGATTATTGCGGAGCAGGCGCCGATCGCGCCGATCTATCAGTATACCAACGGCCGCCTGATTAAGCCGTGGGTCAAAGGCTACCCGATCACCAATCCGGAAGACGTGGCCTACAGCCAGACGATGTATATCATCAAACATTAATCCAGCATGCATATAAGCCCCGTTGAAATGGGGCTTATATTTTTCACTGCGCAATAAACCCCGCCAAATAAAACCAGGGCCGCTATATTATTTATTATTTAATTAGCGTTATAGGCAATCTCGCATGGCGTCTACCACCACGCGGCCGGTCATATCGGTCTGGGTGATGCGGTAGCTGGTTGGGTAGGAGCGACGGGTGCTGAGACGATCGTGCACCGACACTGTGCCCACCGGGTTGCCGGCGGCGTCTTTCACCACGAACTCGCTGATTTCTTCCTGCCCCTGGTTTTGCAAATGAATACTGCGGATTTTCTCCAGCGTATCGCTGTCGTTTAATTTTAAATGGTCGCGTAACATAACTACCTCCTCGTAGTGAGGAAAGTATATGCCCCTGAAATTTGCGCTGAAACAGCTTTAGGTTAATTTATTATTATAATTTTGAATTAAAAACACGTGATTATGTTAATGCATAATAACAAATTATTTACCAGCGCTTTATTTCGCAGATTGTTTGATTTACCGGCAGGCGTTTATTTCATCGCCGTTATTATTAGTCTGCATCAATAGCAAATAGCGCGCGCCGCACGCCGGCTGACGGAAAAACGCAGGACACGTCGTGCGCGCAACCGGGCGCCAATAACACCGCGCGTTTTTTCTGTGGCGCAACGAAACGCCTGTCGTAAGCGACGAAGGCCAGAGCACGTTGCAGCCGGTAAGGGCCTTGCAGCTGCGCCGCGCAGGATTTGTCGAGAATGGGGTAGAAGCTGCCGCTCGCTTCGCCGGTATCCCGCTCGCCTGCGGCATAGGTGATATCGGCGGCGGCGTAGCGTGCGCGGGCCTGTTCGCCGCTGCGCCTCAGCCACGCGGGAATAGCGTCCAGACCGTATTTCCAGCGGTTGGCCTGCGGGCATTGGCCGGTGTCGGCCGCCTGCCAAGCGAAGCTGCAGTCACTTTCGCGGTTGCAGGCGCGCCAGCTCGCGGGGCGTCCTTGTTGCAACGGCTGGGGCCGCAGGCGATCGAAGTACAGCCAGCTGCCGGGATCGGCCACCAGATAACGCACTCGCAAGCCGACAGGCGGGGCAGCAAAGCCAACATAGTGCTGAACGAACTGCGCACCGGCGGAGAAACCGGCAACGGTTACCGTCTGCAGTGTCGGCCACTGTCTTTTAAGCGCAACCAGCAGCCTATCCAGCGCGGCGAAGGCGCTGATTTTTCCTTGATTATCCAGGCCGCCGCCTATCCAGGAACTGCAGCTCCACAGCGCATCGCCGCTTTGCGGCGGGGGAACGCCGGCCGACCGGCAATGGGCGGATTGCGCTTCGGGCACCTGAAACAGCGGGGCGACCAGCAGCGTGTTCGGGGCATCGCCCGCTAACCGAGCCGCCTGAATGGCGGCGGCCAGCGTTTTACCGGCGTCTCTGGGGTGGCCGTGCAGCACAATCAGCGCCGTAACGGGCTGTGGCGGTGGGGATTTTGCAACGAAATAAGACAAGTTTCCCGCCGCGTGGCCCAGCGCAACCTGGTGAGCGTCGGCGATAGCGGCCAGGGCGCTATCGGCGGCCTGCGCAGCGCGCGGCGGCAACAGGCAAAGCGCCAGCGCGCAACAAAACGGCAGAAATCTCATCGTGAACGGCCAGCGAAAGGAAGATGCTTCCATCTTAGCGCATAACCGGCGCTTGAATGTTGAAACAGCTGTCATCTTTGATTCGCAAAGCATTAACGCTAGACTCAGGGGATAGAAACATAAAGAGGATGGCGAATGGAAGTCATAGAGGGGCACGAGTTACAGGTGCCCGACGCGGTATATGCTTATCAGTTGGACGGCAAGGGCGGCGTAACCCCCATTGATTACGATGATAAGGTTACCTGCGACGAACCCTGTTGGCTGCATCTGGATTATGCGCACCCGGCCAGCGCCGCCTGGCTGAACAGCACGCCGCTGCTGCCGGATGCGGTACGCGAGGCGCTGTCTGGCGAGAGTTCGCGTCCGCGCGTCAGCCGTCTGGGCGACGGCACCATGATCACCTTGCGCAGCATCAACTTCAACGCTGACTCCCGGCCGGACCAGCTGGTGACGATCCGCGTCTATATGACCGACAAACTGATCGTCTCTACTCGCCACCGCAAGGTGTACTCCATCGATCAGGTGGTGAACGATTTGCAAAACGGCAGCGGCCCGACCAACAGCGGCAATTGGCTGGTGGAGATCTCTGATGCGCTGACCGATCACACCAGCGAATTTATCGAGGATCTGCACGACAAGATTATCGATCTGGAAGACGCGTTGCTGGAACAGCAAATTCCCGAGCGCGGCCAGCTTGCGCTGATCCGCAAGCAGCTGATCGTGCTGCGCCGCTACATGGCGCCCCAGCGCGACGTGTTCTCCCGCCTGGCCAGCGATCGCCTGCCGTGGATGAACGATGACGACCGCCGACGCATGCAGGATATCGCCGATCGGTTAGGCCGCGGCCTGGACGATTTGGACGGCAGCATCGCGCGCACCGCCATTCTGTCTGACGAAATCACCACGGTGATGGCCGACGCCATGAACCGCCGCACCTATACTATGTCGCTGCTGGCGATGGTGTTCCTGCCCACCACCTTTTTGACCGGGCTGTTTGGGGTCAACCTCGGCGGCATCCCCGGCGGCGGCAACCCCTTTGGCTTCGCCGCATTTTGCCTGATGCTGACCGGGCTGGTGCTCGGCGTGGCCTGGTGGCTGAGGCGCAGCCGCTGGTTGTAGCCAAAAAAAAGGAAAACCCGGTTAACATTGAGCGATATCAACATTTAGCCGGGTGAATTGGGGCATGATCTCTCTCGCAGGTGAATGCAACGTCAAGCGATGGGCGTTGCGCTCCATAATTGTCTTACTTTCTTATTTTTGAATTACTGCATAGCACATTTGATTCGTACAATGCCGGTTTAATCACCGGCATTTTTTTGCCCGCCGTTCCTCATGCCGCGCTTTCATCCCAGAAGCTGGCTTCAATCTTATGCCCGTCTATATCACGCACAAAGCAGCCGTAGTAGGCTTCGCCATAGTGCGGCCGTGAGCCGGGCGCGCCTTCGTCGGTTGCGCCGGCCAGCAACGCCTGGCGGTGGAATTCATCGACCTGCCGCTTGCTGGTGGCGAAAAAACCGACGTGCACGCCGTTGCCGACCGATGCGGGTTGGCCGTCAATCGGCCGCTGCAGCCAAAACTCCGGGTAATCGCGGCCATAGCCGATGGCGCCGGGATGTTCGAGCACCCGGCGGCAGCCTAAAGCGGCCAGGGTGCGATCGTAAAACGCAGCGGCGGCGTCAAAATGGTTGGTTCCCAACGAAACGTGCGACAGGCAGGGGGTAATGTTCATAGGTCATCTCCGCGTAACTGTACAAATAAACAGTATATCGCAGAAGCGGCAACGCCCAGGACATTATGCGCAAATTGTGAGCAGGATCGATATTGGCGGGCGAGAAAGCGAACCGCCCGCGGGGCTGCGGGCGGTGGGGGGGAATTACTTGATTTCGAGCACGTTCAAACGCACCGGCGCCGGCGTGGCGTCGTCCGCATCTTCCGGCCGCCAGCCGACCGGCTGCATTGGGATATCTTCGCGGTCGAACGCCAAATCGCCGCCGTCCACCACTTCGCTGCCGTGGTGAATGCCTTTGAAATCGAACAGGTTGATGTCGCTAAGGTGTGAAGGCACCACGTTTTGCATCGCGCTGAACATGGTCTCCAGCCGCCCCGGATAGCGTTTGTCCCAGTCGCGCAGCATGTCGCCAATCACCTGGCGCTGCAGGTTAGGCTGCGAACCGCACAGGTTGCATGGAATGATCGGGAAGGCTTTGGCCGTCGAGAAACGCTCGATGTCTTTCTCGCGGCAGTAGGCCAGCGGGCGGATCACCACGTGTTTGCCGTCGTCGCTCATCAGCTTTGGCGGCATGCCCTTCAGTTTGCCGCCGTAGAACATGTTCAGGAACAGCGTCTGCAGGATATCGTCGCGGTGGTGGCCGAGGGCTATCTTGGTGGCGCCCAGTTCGGTGGCGGTGCGGTAGAGAATGCCGCGGCGCAGGCGCGAACACAGGGAGCAGGTGGTTTTGCCTTCCGGGATTTTGTCCTTGACGATGCTGTAGGTGTTTTCCTCGACGATCTTGTATTCCACCCCCAGGTTTTCCAGATAGGCGGGCAGGATATGCTCCGGGAAGCCCGGCTGTTTCTGATCGAGGTTCACCGCCACCAGCGAGAAGTTCACCGGCGCGCTCTGCTGCAGGTTGCGCAGGATCTCCAGCATGGTGTAGCTGTCTTTGCCGCCGGACAGGCAAACCATGATGCGGTCGCCTTCTTCAATCATATTGAAATCGGCGATTGCCTCGCCCACGTTGCGGCGCAGGCGCTTTTGCAATTTATTCAGGTTGTACTGCTCTTTTTGGCTAACGGTTTGCTTTTCTGACATTTAAATCGTGCTCATTCTCAATTGGGGGCACTATGGGGGCATGGCGTTTTAGATAGCAAGTTTAACATTCAACAGGCTGATTTGATCATTATTCATCATCATGCCTCCACGCACCATAAGCGAGGCCTGTATGGTACGGATTGTGCGGCCGAATGCCAGTCGTTTTATCGCTGTATCGCCGACATCTGCGGTTGAAAAGATCAATAGCCGAAGGTTGCGTCGGCAAATATAAAAGCGGGGCGCGAATTTCTCGCGCCCCGAGGGGTTACTCGGCGGAAGACTTCTCCGCCTTGCCTGCCAGCAGGCTGAGGAAATCGTACTTCTCCTTCAGCTCCCGTTCGGCGGCTTTATACAACTCGCCGGCCACCTCCGGCTGCTGTGAATTCAGCCGGCGGAAGCGCTGCTCTTTCAGCAGCGTCTCGGTCAGACTGCTATTTGGCGGCCGTGAATCCAGCGCCAGCGCAATCTTGCCCTCGGCGGTGCGGCGCGGATCGAAGCGGTAAAGCGGCCAGAAGCCGGTGGCGGTCAACTGTTTCATTTGGTCGTGGCTGAGCGCCAGATCGTAGCCGTGTTCCTCACAAGGGCTATAGGCGATAATCAGCGACGGCCCCGGATAGGCTTCGGCCTCTTGAATCGCTTTCACCGTTTGGTTGAGCTGCGCGCCCAGCGAGATCTGCGCGACGTAGACGTGGCCGTACATCATCATGCTGACGCCCAAATCCTTGCGCGCCTTGCGCTTGCCGTGCTCGCCGAACTTGGTGACCGCGCCGAGCGGGGTGGCCTTCGACTGCTGGCCGCCGGTGTTGGAGTAACACTGGGTGTCGAGCACCAGCACATTGACGTTTTCCGTCAGGCTGAGCACGTGGTCCAACCCGCCAAAGCCAATGTCATAGGCCCAGCCGTCGCCGCCGATCAGCCAAATGGATTTATCCACCAGGTAATCGGCGTCGGTTGCCAGCTGGCGCGCGTCGTCGCCCTCTATCTGCGCCAGCAGGGCGCGCAGTTCGGCAATCTGTTTGCGGCGCGGCTCCGGCGCGATATCGCTCATCTGCAGCGCAGTGACCAGCTGTTCCGGTAGCTGCGGCGCCAGGGCGTTCAGCAGACGCAGCACGCGGGCGCGGTGCTGATCGACCGTCAGGCGGAAGCCCAAACCGAACTCGGCGTTATCCTCGAACAGCGAGTTGGCCCAGGCCGGCCCGCGCCCTTCGGCATTGGTGGTGTAAGGCGTGGTCGGCAGGTTGCCGCCGTAAATCGACGAACAGCCGGTGGCGTTGGCGATCAGCAAGCGGTCGCCGTACAGCTGGGTCAGCAGCTTGATGTACGGCGTTTCCCCGCAGCCGGAGCAGGCGCCGGAATATTCGAACAGCGGGGTGATCAGCTGTGAGGTACGGATATCGATGCGTTCCATCTGCGCCGGATCGATCTCCGGCAGCTGCAGGAAGAAGTCGTAATGCGCTTTTTCCGCCTCCAGGTTATCGAGGCGCGACGCCATGTTGATTGCCTTGATTTCCGGGTTTTGGCGGTCTTTGGCCGGGCAAACTTCCACGCACAGGTTGCAGCCGGTGCAGTCTTCCGGCGCCACCTGCAGCACGTATTTTTGGCCGCGCATGTCGCGCGCCTTCACCTCCAGCGACTGCAGCGAGGCCGGGGCATGCTCCATCGCCTCGGGCTGCACCACTTTGGCGCGAATGGCGGAGTGCGGGCAGGCGGCGACGCAGTGGTTGCATTGGGTGCACAGGTCGGGCTGCCAGATCGGGATTTGTTCGGCGATATTGCGTTTTTCCCATTGGGTAGTGCCCACCGGCCAGGTGCCGTCCGGCGGGAAAGCGGAAACCGGCAGAGCGTCGCCCAACCCGGCCAGCATCGCGGCGGTGACTGTTTTCACGAAGTCCGGCGCGGCGTCGGCAACCACCGGCGGGCGCATTGGGCTGGCGGCGTCAACCGGCTGCAGCGGGATAGCGATCAGCGCATCGCAGGTGGCGGCCAGTGCCCGCCAATTGCGCTCGACGATCTCCGGGCCTTTGCTGCTGTAGCTGCGGGAGATGGCGTCGCGCAACTGCTGCAGCGCCACATCGCCCGGCAGGATCTGCGTCAGGTGGAAAAACGCCATCTGCATAACGGTGTTGATGCGCGCGCCGAGCTGGCATTCGCGCGCCAGCTTGGCGGCGTTGATAATATAGAAACGCGCCTGGCGCTGGCGCAGCGTCGCCTGCACTTCCTGCGGCAGCCGTGACCACGCTTCTTCGGCGCCGTATGGGGTGTTGAGCAGGAAAATGCCGCCGGGTTTCAGGCGTTCTGCCATTTGGTATTTATCGATAAATTGCAGCTGGTGACAGCCCACGAAGTCGGCGTGGCTGACCAGATAGGCTGAATTGATCGGCTGCTCGCTAACGCGCAGATGCGACACCGTCAGGCCGCCGGCCTTTTTCGAGTCGTAGACGAAGTAACCCTGGGCATACAGCGGGGTGCTGTTGCCGATAATCTTGATGTTGTTCTTGGTGGCGGAGACCGAACCGTCGCTGCCCAGACCGTAAAACAGCGCCTCCAGCGAGGCGCGCGACGGCAGGGTTTCCTCGCTCAGCGGCAGCGAAAGGCCGGTGACATCGTCAAAAATGCCGACGGTGAAACGCGGGCGCGGCTGCGGCTGCGCCAGCTCGCGGAAGACCGCCAGGGCGCAGTCCGGGCCGAACTCTTTCGACGACAGCCCGTAGCGGCCGCCGATCACTCTCGGCAGCGTGGCGCGTTCGCCGCGGCTGTAGGCTTCCGCCAGCGCGGTCATCACGTCCAGGTACAGCGGTTCGGCCAGCGCGCCCGGCTCTTTGGTGCGGTCCAGCACCGCGACGTTGCGCACGCTTTCCGGCAGTACGCTAAGCAAGTGGCGCGCGGAGAACGGCCGAAACAGCCGCACCTTCAGCACGCCGACTTGCTCGCCGCGCGTCAGCAGGGTATCTATCACTTCTTCGCAGGTGCCGATGGCGGACCCCATCAGGATCACCACGCGTTCGGCCTGCGGGTGGCCGTAATATTCAAAGGGTTGATAAGCGCGCCCGGCGATCTCGGCGAACTTGTCCATCGCCTCGATGACGTGCCGGCTGCCGTCGTCGTACCAGGGATTCGTGGCCTCGCGCGACTGGAAATAAGTGTCCGGGTTGGCGGAGGTGCCGCGCACCACCGGGTGGTCCGGCGACAGCGCGCGGCTGCGGTGCGCGTCGATCGCCGATTGCGGCAGCATCTGGCGCAACGCGTCGTCGCTTAACGGCTCTATCTTATTGATTTCATGCGAGGTGCGGAAGCCGTCGAAGAAGTGGATAAACGGCAGGCGGCTGTTGAGGCTGGCGGTGTGGGCGATCAGCGCAAAATCCTGCGCTTCCTGCACGTTGCTGGCGCACAGCATGGCGCAGCCGGTCTGGCGCACCGCCATCACGTCCGAATGGTCGCCGAAGATCGACAGCGCGTGGGTGGCCAGGGTGCGGGCGGCCACGTGCAATACAAACGGCGTCAGTTCCCCGGCCAGTTTATACAGCGTCGGGATCATCAGCAGCAGGCCCTGCGATGAGGTAAACGAGGTGGACAGCGCGCCGGTCTGCAACGCGCCGTGCACGGTGGCGATGGCGCCGCCTTCCGACTGCATTTCCACCACCCGCGGCACGTCGCCCCAAATATTTTTGCTGCCGTCGCCAGACCAGGCGTCCGCCTGTTCCGCCATGGTGGAACTGGGCGTTATAGGGTAGATGGCAATCACTTCGCTGGTGCGGTAGGCCACGGAAGCGACTGCGTTATTACCATCTGTAGTAATCATCGACTGTACCTTTCATTGCTCAAAAATCTGCGAAAGTTACCTTTCGCAGTAATTAACAAAAGTCTAGCAGAGGGCCATATCGGCTCTTTATCGCGTTTGTGTGGCGGCTGATAAATCGACAAAATGACGGCGTGTGATATTCCCCGTTATTATTTGCGCAAAGAAAACGGCGCATTGTCATCGTTGTTTAACGACAATTTATTTCTTGCGCGGCATAATGCCGGCAGCTGAACCTGGAGAAGAAAAACCATGAGCGCATTTATGTATTTGACGATGGCGATAGTGGCGGAAGTGATCGCCACCACCATGTTGAAAGCCTCCGAAGGCTTTACCCGCCTGTGGCCGTCGTTGCTGGTGGTCGCCGGTTACGGCGTGGCTTTCTGGGGCCTGTCGATGGTGGTCAAAACCCTGCCGCTGGGCATTGTTTATGCTATCTGGTCCGGTATGGGCATTGTTTTGGTGTCGATCGCCGCGGTATTTGTCTATCAACAAAAACTGGACTGGCCGGCGGTCGTCGGTATGGGATTAATTATCGCCGGGGTGCTGGTGATTAATTTACTGTCGAAAGCGTCGGTGCACTGATTGTTATTTTAATGTGAAAAATACCGGCGCGACATTATGCCGCGCCGGTTGAAGAATTCAGCCATCATTCACTGAAAATAGTGGAATGCTAATTACTTAGCGGTTACAGCATAGCCGTTAATATAAGCGCTTCCGGTAGCAAAAAATGCGCCGGGCGGGCTTAGCGCACATTGGGTGAATTAGCGCCCGGTGCGGCCTCTGTTGCCACAAATATCGGCATTTAGGTGACCACGTCACCTCTGCGCGCAACCGAATCCTCAACCCCGCTCCGCCGCCAATCTTCAACGCCCGTTGCCTTCCGCCAGCGGGGCAACGTTCGCGGCAAATATCCGCTAACAAAAATAAATGTTCGTTGCGCGCAAAAAAACGACAAATATTTGTTGGAGTATATTTTCATTATTTATATATCAAGCTAGATTAAACAGGTTTACATCAAGGATAACTGAACGTGTCCATCTGAGTGACGCGCGTTATCGGCAATGGCGATTTTACACAGCGTAGGTTCAGGAGTGGAGTAATGACAACATCAAAATGGTGGCTGGCCGGCGCCGTGTTGCTTTTGGCCGCCTGCAGCAGCAAAAACGACGAACCGGTCCAGCAGGGCAACAGCGCCAGAATCAATACGTTGCAGACCAGCGCCAGCTGCGCCGGCGTTGGCGGCGTCACGACCATTACGCATAATCTGAACGGCGAGGCGATCAGAATGTGCCAGATGTCGAACGGCAAGCAGTGCGAAGAGCGGACGTTAGGCCAGGGGGCCTGCGCCAACGCCGGATAAGGCGCCGGCAGGCGCTTGTCCGGCCCGGTGAATCGGGATCACTGCACCCAGTCGCGCAAAGTATATACCAGAGTATGGTCGCCGCCGCTCAGCGTTAACCGCTGTGCGCTGAGGCTGAGCTTTGCGCCGTTTTCCAAGACCTGGCCAATGACCTGATCCCAATGGTTGCGCTGCGCATCGGCGCACAGCATGCGGGTAGAGGCCAGGTTTTGTACCCTCAATACCCCGTTCGTCAGCTGGCCCTGGCCGAAGAAGCGGTTGCACATGGCGCCCGAGACGTGCATTTTCTCGCCGAACTCCAGATTGGGCGCGTTGCCCGGCCCAGGCGCGATCGGAACGCCGTCCACGCTGTGCAGCACATAATTATGATGCAACAGATCGCTTTCACTCACCGCATTGTCTGGCTGATTCATGCCGCACCCCGCCAATAACATTGCCGCCAACGCCAGCGGCGCATAGTTCTTCATCTGTATCTCTCCGTGAAAAGGGCGCAGGCTTGAACTGCCCCCAGGCTATCAGGCGTCCAGCTGGTTAGGGCAGTGCTCGCCGCGGTCCAGTTGATTGATATTGTGCAGCGTGGTCTGTGAAATGCTGGTCAAGGCTTCCTCGGTCAGGAAGGCCTGGTGGCCGGTAAACAGCACGTTGTGGCAGGCCGACAGCCGGCGGAACACGTCATCCTGGATCACGTCGTTGGATTTGTCCTCGAAGAACAGATCGCGTTCATTTTCATACACGTCCATGCCCAGCGAACCGATTTTCTGCTGCTTCAGCGCGTCGATGGCGGCGGTGGAGTCGATCAGCGCGCCGCGGCTGGTGTTGATCACCATCACGCCGTCTTTCATCATCGCAAAGGCGTCGGCATTCAGCAGGTGGTGATTCTCCGGCGTCAGCGGGCAGTGCAGGGTAATCACGTCAGACTGCGCATACAGCGTTTTAAGATCGACATATTCGGCGCCCAGCGCCAAAGCCTGGTCGCTTGGGTAGGGATCGTAGGCCAGCAGCTTCATGCCGAAGCCTTTCAGGATACGCAGGGTCGCCACGCCGATTTTACCGGTGCCGATCACCCCGGCGGTGCGGTTGTGCATATTGAAACCGATCAGCCCTTCCAGCGAGAAGTTGGCGTCGCGGGTGCGCTGGTAGGCACGGTGGATGCGGCGGTTCAGGCACATCATCATGCCCACCGCATGTTCGGCGACGGCTTCCGGAGAATAGGCCGGCACGCGCACCACCTTGATGCCCAGCCGCTTGGCGGCATCGAGATCCACATTGTTGAAGCCGGCGCAGCGCAGGGCCAGGATCTCCACGCCCACTGCCGCCAGCTCTTCAAGCACTTCACGGCTACCGTCGTCATTGACGAAAATGCATACCGCCTTGCAGCCGGCCGCAGTTTTGGCGGTCTTTTTGCTGAGCATGAAATCGAAAAACTCCAGCTCATAACCAAACTGCTGATTCACCAGCTCGAGATATTTACGGTCATACTGTTTGGTACTGTATATCGCCAATTTCATCGTGGTTTCTCCACCGTGATTTTGCGATCAATTTAACAGATTTTGGTAAATTCTACAATTGGTTAGCACGGTTCCACGGTGCGCCGGCCGCGGATCCTGGGCGGCGTATTTGATCGACAAGCAGGGGGAACAGGAAGCCTGTCAGGGAGGGGGCGATGGGGCTGAGCCTGTGAACCAAAAAAATCCCCACGGGGGTGTGGGGAATGGCTTCTCTAGTACATAGTTAGCTAGCAGCTGACTTTTATAAGAATGGTTGCCAGACTATTAATCATCAAATGCAACAACAATAACAAAAGTCCTAAATATGTCTTATTTGTGTGTTGAATATGTAACTAAACTCTACAACCCGTGCTTCCTGGCTTTGTCCGGCTTCACCCTATGTTAAATTCATGCCATCATTTAGCCATTCAGGCATAGACTTACCTTGTTGCCTAACTCAGGAATAAGCAATCATTTAATGACTAAGCGATTGGGCGTATCCATAGGGATAGTGGCGGGTGGCGTAATCTTGCTGGCGGCGCTGTGGCAAACCTTGCCGCGCTGGCTGCCGCATGTGTTGTCGCACTGGCTGCCGCAGGGCAGCCGGCTGGAATTGCAGGGCAGGCCCTATTGGCGCGAGGGCGCATTACGATTGGACGGCGCCCGCTTCAAGGCGCAAGATTGCCTGCTGGCCAGCCTGGGGCCGACGCGTCTGTCTTATCGACAGGGGCGGTGGCAGGCGGTCAGCGACAAAATCGGCATCGATACCGCCTGCTTGGCCAAATTGCCGCCCGGCGATGCCGGCAGCCCCCCGCTGGCGCTCGATCAACTGCAAAAGCAGCTGCCGCAGCTGGATCTGACCGTCAACGATCTCACCCTGATCCCCTGGCAGCGCTATGCCGGCAAATTGCAGCTGACCTCCCGCGCAGAGGGGCAGCATCTGCATTACCAGGGGCCAAATCTCAGCGCCGAGGCGCAGTTGGATCCCCGGCAGCAGCTGACGTTAACCCGTCTGACCATCATTCCGCCGAACAGCGCGCAACCCCTGCATCTGGCCGGTAAAATCGCCATCCCGCTGGATATGGACAGCGTGCCGACGCAGGGCGCGCTGCAGGGCGAAATGCAGACCGGCTATCTGGAGAAACCGTTGCTGTTGGATATGCGCTGGCAGCAGCGGCAGGGCGTGCTGACGTTAACCGAGAAGGGCGACGACAAACCGCTGGCCACCTTGCCCTGGGCTGCCACCGCGCAGCAGCTCAGCATCAATCAGGGCGAGTGGCGCTGGCCTTATAGCCAACAGCCGCTGGCCGGCGGCCTGAGCATCGCGTTGCACGACTGGAGCAAAGGGTTTGATGAAACGCAGGTCAGCGCTCGCCTCAACGTAATTACCGCCGGCCACAACGGTAAAGGCAACGCCGTGCTCACGTTGGGGCCGGGCAAGATTGGCTTGACCGACAGCGATCTGCGTTTTCAACTGACCGGGCAGGCCAACCTGGCCGATTTCTCCCTGACCGCTTCTATCCCCGGTATCCTTGGCGGCAGCGTGCTGAACCCGACGTTGGTGCTGCAGCCGGGATCGCTGCTGCGCCTGTGGGGCAGCCCGGCGCCTGAAATAAAACTGGAGGAGGCGCGCCTGCCGCTGGCCGGGGTCAAGGTGACCGCCAACGGCATCACCGGCCGTTTGCAGGCGATCGTCAACGCCAGCGACAGCTACTGGGGCCGCTTCAGGCTGCATCTGGACGGCAAAGCGCAGGATTTTTGGCCGGATCACGGCGACTGGCAGTGGCGCTACTGGGGCAATGGCCGGCTGCCGCCGCTGCAAGCCGTTTGGGACGTCGCCGGCAGCGGCCGCTGGCAGGACAGCACGCTGGTGCTCGACAGGCTTTCCACCGGTTTCGATAAATTGAAGTACGGCATGGTGACCGTCGATGCGCCGCGTCTCAGCCTCAGCCAGCCGCTGCGCTGGCAGCGCGATGCGCAAAACCCGGCGTTCAACGGCGAACTGCAGCTGGCCTCGGGCAAGGTCAGCTTCAGCGGCGGCGGGCATTTGCCTGCCCCGGTATTGGCGCTGCAGCTCAAGGGCAGCGCGCCGGACAGCGTCCAACTGCAGGGCAAACTGCAGGCCGAACAGATTGGGCCTATCGCCTTGCGCGGCCGTTGGGACGGCGATCGCCTGCGCGGTGAGGCCTGGTGGCCGAAGCAGTCGCTGAAGGTTTTCCAACCGCTGATCTCGCCGGATCTGAAGATCACGCTGCGCGATGGCGAGTTCTATGCGCAGTCGGCGTTTTCCGCCGCACGCACGCAGGGGTTTGAGGCCGGCGGGCACTGGGTGGTAAAGAACGGCGGCATGTGGCTGCAAGACGGCGAAATGAGCGGCCTGGATTTCGTTCTGCCCTATCGGCTGAAGGATCATCTGTGGCAACTGGGCGCCAAGCGCCCGACGACGCTGCGCATCAAATCCTTCAGCAACCTGTTTGAAATGCAGAATATCACCGCCGATCTGCAGGGCACCTATCCTTACAGCGAGCGACAACCCCTGACGCTGAGCAACGTTGGCGTAGACGCTCTGAACGGCCACATCAGCCTGTCGGCGCTGCGGCTGCCGCAGCACGACGCCGCGGTGCTCAAGCTGGACAGGGTGGATCTCAGCGCGCTGTTTACCGCGCTCAAGCCCAAGCAGTTCGCCATGTCGGGGCGGGTAAACGGCGAATTGCCGCTGTACCTGAACCACCCGCAATGGCTGGTGCGCAATGGCTGGATAGCCAACGCCGGCACCCTGACGCTGCGGTTGGACAAAGACATGGCCGACGCCATCGGCAGCAATAACCTGGCAACCGGCGCGGCGATCGATTGGTTGCGCTACATGGAAATCAAGCGTTCGCAGGCCAGGGTCGATCTCGACAACCTGGGCGAGCTGACGCTGCGGGCGCGCATCGATGGGGTCAACCCGCAGAAAAACGCCAAACGTGAAGTGATCCTGAACTACAGCCATCAGGAAAACGTGTTTCAGCTGTGGCGCAGTCTGCGCTTCGGCGACAATTTACAGGAGTGGCTGGAGCAGGCCCTCTCACAACCTGGGGAACAACCATGAAAATCCTGAGCGTGCCGGTGCTGGCGGCAGTGCTGAGCGCCTCTTTGCTGAGCGGCTGCGTGCCGCGCATCGAGGTGGCGACGCCCAAAGATCCGATCACCATCAATATGAACGTCAAAATCGAGCATGAAATCCATATCAAGGTAGATAAGGACGTGGAAAATCTGCTGAAAAATCAAAGCGGTCTGTTCTAGGAGCCAACATGAAAAAACGTTATTTGTGGCTGATAGGCGCCAGCTGGTTTTTCAGCGGCCTGGCGATGGCGCTGACGCTGGACGAAGCCAAGCAGCAAGGGCGGGTAGGGGAAACCCTGAGCGGCTATATCGTACCGGTGAAGCAGGATGCGGAAACGCTGGCGCTGGTGAAACGCATCAATGCCGGCCGCGCAGAGAAATATCAGGAAGTGGCCGACGGCAACCACATCGCCATCGACGAAGTGGCGCGCATGGCGGGGCAAAAGCTGGTGACGCGGGCGCCAAGCGGCGAGTACGTGCGCGGCATCAACGGCCAGTGGCTGAAGAAATAAAAAAGCGCGCCATAAGGCGCGCAAGCATATACAGACATTGGATTATTATGAGGGTAGTACAGGTTTAACAGGACTGGGGCCATGCTGTGGCAGGGGCTGCGCGCCCCTGCACGGCATCAGGCGGTAACGACCTGGGCCAGCAACGCTTTGGCGTCTTCCTGCGCTTTGGTCGCCACGTCCGGGCCGTAGGCGATACCTTCAGCAAACACGAACTCCACGTCGGTGATGCCGATAAAGCCCAGGAACAGACGCAGGTAAGGTTCAACCAGGTCGGTTGCGGTGCCTTTATGGATGCCGCCGCGGCTGGTCAGGATGATGGCGCGTTTGCCTTTCACCAGGCCTTCCGGGCCATTTTCGGTATAGCGGAAGGTCACGCCGGCGCGGGCGATCAGGTCGAAATAGTTTTTCAGCTGGGTCGGGATGTTGAAGTTGTACATCGGCGCCGCCATAACGATGATGTCATTGGCCTGCAGTTCGGCGATCAGCTCGTCGGACAGCGCCAGCGCTTCTTTCTGGCGCGGCGTCAGCGGCGCATCGGAAGGGCGCAGCGCGCCAACCAGCTCACCGTCCAGCACCGGAATGGGCTGTGCGGCCAAATCGCGCACGGTAATGGTATCGTCGCCGTGGGTGTTGCCCCATTGCTCAACGAAGAAATCAGCCAGTTGGTTAGACTGAGAGTAGGTCGCCAGAATGCTGGATTTAAGAACCAATACTTTGCTCATCGGTAATTCCTTACGTTATGACAGTGACATCAGGACAAAGCGTCCTTTGCATGGGATACATGCTATTCACATTCATCCACCAGTGATAGCGCAATATTTCGAGATCTTCGTTCGATTTTATTGAATAACATGACGCGTCTTAACTCGATGGATTATGGAGAAAAAGCCGCGTGTGATAGGCTGTGCGGCTAAAGCTGAAAAATCGCTAAAACATCATTAAACCGTTGCTATCCCTTGCTGTAGCAGCGATGAAACAAGGAACACCGAACGTGAAATCTCCGCTCGAGGCATTGCCGGCCCAACTGGGCGAGCTGATGCTCCGCGATCAGCAACGTCTGCAGCGTCGCCTGCAGGGCGCACGAAAAATCAAAAATCCCGATGCTCAGGCGGCGGTAGCCGCAGAGTTGGAAACGGACATCGCGGCGGCGCGGCAGAAAGCGCAGGCGCGCGCCGCCGCCTGCCCGAAAATCACCTACCCGGAAAACCTGCCGGTCAGCCAGAAAAAGCAGGACATTCTCAATGCCATCCGCGATCACCAGGTGGTGATCGTCGCCGGCGAGACCGGCTCGGGGAAAACCACCCAGCTGCCGAAGATTTGTCTGGAGCTGGGGCGCGGAGTCAAAGGGCTGATTGGCCATACCCAGCCGCGGCGGCTGGCGGCGCGCACCGTCGCCAACCGCATCGCCGACGAACTGGAAACCCCGCTCGGCGGCAGCGTTGGCTACAAGGTGCGGTTCAACGACCAGGTCAGCGAAAATACCCTGGTCAAGTTGATGACCGACGGCATCCTGCTGGCGGAAATCCAGCAGGACCGCCTGCTGATGCAGTACGACACGCTGATTATCGATGAAGCGCACGAGCGCAGTCTGAACATCGACTTTATCCTCGGCTATCTGCGCGAGCTGCTGCCGAAACGCCCGGATCTCAAGGTGATCATCACCTCGGCGACCATTGACCCGCAGCGGTTCTCGCGCCACTTCAATAATGCGCCGATCATCGAAGTGTCCGGCCGCACCTACCCGGTAGACGTGCGTTATCGGCCGGTGGTCGACGACGCGGACGATACCGAACGCGATCAGCTGCAGGCGATTTTCGACGCGGTGGACGAGCTGGGGCGCGAAGGGCCGGGCGATATCCTGATCTTTATGAGCGGCGAGCGCGAAATTCGCGATACCGCCGACGCGCTGAACCGCTTAAACCTGCCGCACACCGAGGTGCTGCCGCTGTACGCACGCTTGTCGAACAGCGAACAAAACCGGGTGTTCCAGTCGCACCACGGCCGCCGCATCGTGCTGGCGACCAACGTGGCGGAAACCTCGCTGACGGTGCCGGGCATCAAATACGTGATAGACCCAGGCACCGCGCGCATCAGCCGTTACAGTTTCCGCACCAAGGTGCAGCGCCTGCCGATCGAGCCGGTGTCTCAGGCCTCGGCCAACCAGCGTAAGGGCCGCTGTGGCCGCGTATCTGAAGGGGTGTGCATCCGCCTGTATTCGGAGCAGGATTTCCTGTCGCGGCCTGAATTTACCGATCCGGAGATCCTGCGCACCAACCTCGCTTCGGTTATCTTGCAGATGACCTCGCTTGGGCTGGGCGATATCGCCGCCTTCCCGTTTGTGGAGGCTCCGGACAAGCGCAACATTCAGGACGGCGTGCGGCTGCTGGAAGAGCTGGGCGCCATCAAAACCGCCGACAACGGCCACTATCAGCTGACGCCGCAGGGCCGCCAACTGGCGCAGTTGCCGATCGACCCGCGTCTGGCGCGCATGGTGCTGGAGGCGCAAAAGAGCGGCAGCGTGCGTGAAGTGATGATCATCACCGCCGCGCTGTCGATCCAGGATCCGCGCGAACGGCCGATGGACAAACAGCAGGCGTCGGACGAAAAACACCGCCGCTTCGCCGACAAGGATTCGGATTTCCTGGCCTTCGTCAACCTGTGGGACTACCTGAAGGAACAGCAAAAAGAGCACTCTTCCAGCCAGTTCCGCCGGCTGTGCCGCAACGATTTTCTTAACTATCTGCGGGTACGCGAGTGGCAGGACATTTATACCCAGCTGCGCCAGGTAGTGAAGGAGCTTGGGCTGCCGGTCAACAGCGTGCCTTCCGACTACCGAAGTGTGCACACCGCGCTGCTGACCGGCCTGCTGTCGCACATCGGCCAGAAAGACGCCGACAAGCAGGAGTTTACCGGCGCGCGCAATGCCCGTTTCTCGATCTTCCCCGGCTCCGGGCTGTTCAAGAAGCCGCCGAAGTGGACCATGGTGGCCGAACTGGTGGAAACCAGCCGGTTGTGGGGGCGCATCGCCGCGCGCATCGAACCCGAATGGATCGAACCCTTGGCCCAGCACCTGGTTAAGCACAGCTACAGCGAGCCGCACTGGTCGAAATCGCAGGGCGCGGTGATGGCCAGCGAGAAAGTCACGCTGTTCGGTCTGCCGATCGTCGCCGCCCGCCAGGTCAACTATGGCAGCATCGATCCGCTGCTGTGCCGTGAACTGTTTATCCGCCATGCGCTGGTGGAGGGCGACTGGCAGACGCGCCATGCGTTCTTCCGTGAAAACCTCAAGCTGCGCACCGAAGTGGAAGAACTGGAACACAAATCGCGCCGCCGCGACATTCTGGTGGATGACGACCAGCTGTTCAGCTTCTACGACCAGCGTATCCCGAATGACGTCGTCTCCGGCCGGCATTTCGACAACTGGTGGAAAACCGCCGGCAAGCGGCAGCCGGATCTGCTCAACTTTGAAAAAGAGATGCTGATCAAGGACGGCGCCAACAAGGTCAGCGCACTGGATTACCCGAACTTCTGGCATCAGGGCAACCTCAAGCTGCGCCTGAGCTACCAGTTTGAGCCGGGCGCCGACGCCGACGGCGTCACGGTGCATATCCCGCTGCCGATCCTTAATCAGGTGGAGGAGCAGGGCTTCGAGTGGCAGATCCCCGGGATTCGCCGCGAGCTGGTGATAGCGCTGATCAAATCGTTGCCGAAACCGGTGCGCCGCAACTTTGTGCCGGCGCCGAACTACGCCGAAGCGTTTCTTGGCCGGGTGACCGCACTGGAGCTGCCGCTGCTGGACGCGCTGGAGCGCGAGCTGCGCCGCATGACGGGTGTGACCGTGTCACGTGATGACTGGCAGTGGGATCAGGTGCCCGATCATCTGAAGATGACCTTCCGGGTGGTGGGGGAAAAGCACCAGACGCTGCGTGAAGGCAAAGATCTGGCGGCGCTGCGCCTGCAGCTGAAGGACAAGGTGCAGGAAACGCTGTCGGCGGTGGCGGACGACGGGCTGGAGCAAAGCAACCTGCATATCTGGAGCTTCGGCCAACTGCCCGCCTTTTATGAGCAGAAGCGCGGCGGCTACTCGATGAAGGCCTATCCGGCGCTGGTGGACGAAAAAGACAGCGTGGCGATCCGCCTGTTCGACAGCGAGCAGGAGCAGCAGCAGGCGATGTGGCAAGGCACCCGCCGGCTGCTGCTGTTGAACATCCCCTCGCCGATCAAGTATCTGCACGAAAAATTGCCGAACAAGGCCAAGCTGGGGCTGTATTTCAACCCTTACGGCAAGGTATTGGATCTGATCGACGACTGCATCTCTTGCGGTATCGACAAGCTGATCGCCGAGCACGGTGGGCCGGTATGGCAGGAAGAACGGTTTGCCCGGCTGCAGGAACGGATCCGCGGCGAGCTGAACGACACCGTGGTGGAGGTCGCCAAGCAGGTTGAGCAAATCCTGACGGCGGTGTTCAACATCAACAAACGGCTGAAAGGCCGGGTGGACATGTCGCTGGCGCTGGCGCTGTCGGACATCAAAACCCAGCTCGGTGGGCTGGTCTACCGTGGGTTCGTCACCAACAACGGCTGGAAGCGCCTGCCGGACACGCTGCGCTATCTGCAGGCGATCGAACGCCGGTTGGAGAAGCTGGCTATCGATCCGCACCGCGACCGCGCGCAGATGCTGCGGGTGGATCAGGTGCAGCAGGCCTGGCAGCAGTGGCTGAACAAGCTGCCGCCGAAGCGCCAACGGGACGAAGAGGTGCAAGAGGTGCGCTGGATGATCGAAGAGCTGCGCGTCAGCCTGTTCGCCCAGCAGCTGGGCACGCCGTATCCGATTTCGGATAAGCGCATCCTGCAGACTATCGAACAACTTTCGGCCTAATAGGCGGGATCGCGGTGGAGCAATGCGGCGCATAGCGCGCCGCAGACGAATTACTTGCCCGCAGCCAGCGCATCCAGCGCGTCGCGGATGCCGGGCACCGCCAGCGCGCGGTTGTCGGCGCGGTAACGGTCTTTCGCCGCCGGCGCCGAGCTTTGGATGGCGATCAGCTGCCAGCCGTCGGCGGTTTTCAACAGCAGGGGTGAACCGCTGTCGCCGGGTAGGGTATCGCACTGGTGCGAGAGAACGCCCTGTTGCGCCCAGCCGGTGATCTTGCAGTTCTGATGGCTGTAGAGATCATCCAGATGGTCTTCCGGGTAGCCCGCCTGGGTAATCAGTCTTTTCGCCTGTTTCAGCGTTTGGGTCAGCGCTTTGCTGTCGCCTTGCCACAGCGGTAGCGGTTTGATCGGCAGCGGAGTTCTCTCCTTCAGGCGGATCAGCGCAAAGTCATAGGCCGCTGCGGCGGGGGGGACAATCCAGCCGTCGCCGTCCGGCTTCAGTTTTTTGCCCAGCTTGCTGTCGACCAGCGTTTCGATATTGTCGGTTTGGTATTTCCAGCTCTTATTGCCGGCGACAAAGCGCAGCGCAATGGCCTTGTCCAGCTGGCCCGGCGGCGCCAGCACGCAGTGGCCGGCGGTTAACGCCAGGTGCGGTGAGATAAGCGTGGCGGTGCACAGGTTGCCGCTGGCGGTCTCCACCTGGCCGATCGCCTGCCACGGCCAGGCGGCGGTTTCTGCGACCTTGGCTCGTTCATCCTTGCCGAAGAACAGGCGAGTTTGCTCGGCCGCCGCAGCGTCGGATGGGCTGTCGGCGCGGGCCGAAAGGGAAAGCGCGAGTGGGAAAGTGCACAGCAACAGTAAAACGGATATGCGCATAGATCTCTTGCCTGGCAAATACGGATCATCCATAAACACACTGAATGCTAACTATAGACTGAATTAGTCATCCTGTGGATGGGCATCGGCTGATTTTTCAATAATTTCCCACCGGAAAACGGCGGCGGGCTACAGATAAAAGAAGGCGGCGATCAGTCCACAGAGGATCAGGGCGGCCAGAATGATTTCAAACAGGTAGCGACGCAGCATAGATGAGAACTCCCGATGAAAAAACACCCGGCGAACCGGGTGTTGGACAAATCTTTGCCTGGACTGGTGAGGGGAGCCTCACATCAGGTTGCTATTATGCAGCCGGAGTGCTGGTCGCTTTCTTGTGGCTGGCTTTTTTGTGGTGCTTTTTAGCTGCCTGGGCTTTTTGAACCGGGGCTTTTTTGTGGTGTTTTTTAGCGGCCTGCGCTTTTTGCACTGGCGCTTTCTTCGCGTGATGTTTTTTCACGTGAGCGGTTTTAGCCGGAGCAGCGGTAGCGGTGGTTGCAGTCGCGGCCGGCGCGGAAGTGGTGGTGGCGGCATCAGCAGCGAAAGCAACAGAAGACAGACCCATTGCAGCGGCAACAACCAGAGCTAATACTTTTTTCATTGTCGATTCCTCAGATTACTTTTCGGGTATCAACCCCACTGCGGGGCCGTTGAGTAAGATACTAGGCAAACGGCGGCGGGCTTTCCGTGAGTGATTGGTTTCGGCATGTAACCTAATGTACAGCCGGGCTGCGCCGGGCGGTATAGCTGTTATAATGGCCGCTACGACAGGTTAAAAAGGATTTTAAATGAATGATATAGCGATTCGTCATGGGGTGACCGAACAAGGAGTGGTGCCGATTGCCTATGAAGACTGGGGCGATATCTCGCATCCGCCGTTGCTGTTGATCATGGGGATTGGCGCCCAAATGCTGCTGTGGCCGGATGATTTTTGCCAGGCACTGGCGGCCAAGGGGTTTCGGGTGATCCGTTTCGACAATCGCGACGTCGGTTTATCGGGCAAAACGCAGGCAAGGCGGCGCCTGCCGCTGTGGCTGCTGATGTTACGCGCCCAGATGGGATGGCAAACCCCGGTGCCCTACACCTTGGCGGATATGGCGGCTGACGCGGTGCACCTGTTGGACCACCTGCAGATCCCCCAGGCCCACGTCGTAGGGGCGTCGATGGGTGGCATGATCGCCCAGGTGTTGGCCGGCGAATATCCGCAGCGGGTGAAATCGTTGACCATCCTGTTCTCCAGCACCAACCAGCCGCTGTTGCCGCCGCCGGCGCCTTCATTGCTGCTGCAGCTGCTGCGCCGCCCGGCGGCCCAGGCTACGCCCCAGCAACGGCACCAGGCGATGAAAGATTTTCTGCGTGCGCTGGGTACCGAAGATTACCCGGCGAATGACGCAGAGGTCGATCAACTGGTGAGGCGCTTGCTGAAGCGGGGGGCCGATCCCGAGGGTATGCAGCGGCAGCTGTCTGCGCTGCTGGGCAGCGGCGATCTGCGGCGCTATACCCGCAAGATCGCGGCGCCGACGTTGGTTATCCACGGGGAGGCGGATCGTCTGGTGCGCAAGGCCGGCGGCGTCGCCGTCGCCAAAGCGGTGGCTAATGCCCGGCTGCAGACTATCCCTGGCATGGGGCATGACCTGCCGCCACAGCTGCGGCCGCGGCTGGTTGAATTGATCGCCGGGCACGCGGCGCAAACGCCTGGCGAGAGCGGCTAAACGCCTGCCGGCAAGCAAGATTAGCGAAACTGCGATCCTGTTTTAGTTACAACATACTTACTGAGAGCGACAGACCGCCACTCTGCAGCTCAGGTGTAAGCGGCAGGGACTGTGCGCTATGAAACGCCTCGGCGTCAGGCAGGGGAAAAGGCGCAGCGGTATGCCGCGCCTTGGGGGGCTTTACAGGTAACGGCTTTCCAGATGCTGACGGAAATAGCGCGGGTTAAGCGCTTCGCCGGTGGCGTTGGCGATCAGCGTATCGGTAGGGAAACGGCTGCCGTGGCGCCAGATATTGTGGCGCAGCCAGTGGAACAGCGGCTGCAGGTTGCCGGCGGCGATATCTTCGCTCAGCGAAGGCAGCGCCTGGCGCACGCTGTGGAACAGCTGCGCGGCGTACATGGCGCCCAGAGTATAGGTTGGGAAGTAGCCGAAAGCGCCGTCGGTCCAGTGGATGTCCTGCATGCAGCCGTTGCGATAGTCGCCGATGGTGTCCAGGCCCAGATAACCGCGCATCTTCTCGTTCCACAGCGCCGGGATATCCTCGACTTCGATATCTCCTTCAACCAGCGCCTTTTCAATTTCATAGCGCAGAATGACGTGAGCAGGGTAGCTCACTTCATCGGCATCGACGCGGATCAATCCCGGTTTAACGCGCTGGTTGAGGCGGATAAAGTTGCTTTCTTCCAGCGCCGGCTGCTCGCCGAACTGGGCCGTCACCAATGGGCGCAGAATTTTCAGGAAGTCGCTGCCGCGCGCCAGCTGCATTTCGAACAGCAGGCTTTGCGATTCGTGAATGGCGGTCGAACGCGCCAGCGCAACCGGCTGGCCTAGCAGATCGCGCGGCAGATTCTGCTCGTAACGCGCGTGGCCGGTTTCGTGCACGATGCCAAGCAGCGCGGTCAGGAACTCTTTGTCGTTGTAGCGCGTGGTGATGCGCACGTCTTCCGGCACACCGCCGCAGAACGGATGCGCGCTGACGTCAACCCGGCCGCCGTCAAAGTTGAAGCCCAGCAGCTTCATCACGCTCAGGCTCAGCTGGCGCTGGGTTTCCAGGTTGAACGGGCCCTGCGGCGTCAGGCAGGGTTCGTTGGCCTGTTTGGCCACCACCCGTTGCAGCAGGTCCGGCAACCAGGTTTTCAGGTCACCGAAGATGCGATCGAGATCGCTGCTGCGCATGCCCGGTTCGTACAAGTTAAGCAGGGCGTCATAGCGGCTGGTGCCGGCGGCCTGGGCGCGGATCTGCGCTTCCTGCCGGCTGAGTTTAACCACTTCACGCAGGTTCTCGGAAAATCCTTCCCAGTCGTTGGCCGGGCGTTGCGCCCGCCAGGCATGCTCGCAGCGCGCGCCGGCCAGCGATTTGGCCTCGACCAGCGATTCAGGCACCAGCACTGCGTTGTCATATTGGCGGCGCATTTCCAGCAGGTTGGCCTGGTCGATGTCGTCCAGCGCTTCCTGCTGGGCGCGGTCAAGCAACGCACCGGTTTTTTCCGCCGTCAGGATCTGGTGCTGCAGCACGCTGAGCTCGGCCAGCGCTTCCGAACGCGCTTTGCTGCCGCCCGGCGGCATCATGGTTTGCATGTCCCAGCCGGCAATGGCGGAGAGGTGGCCGAAACGCGACAGTCGGGTAAACAAAGCGCGCAGTTCGCTATAAGCGGAGGATGGGGAATGTGCAGATGTCATTGTTCGGCTCCATAGGATAGTGATCCGGTCTCAGTTACGCCGGTTCTGCTTTTAAATTGAAAGTCGGTTTCAGCGGCCAGCAGAAGCGGAAGCTGGCGCCGCCGAGGGCGCTGCCCTCGACAAACACCTGGCCCTGATAGGCCACGGCGATGGAATGTACGATAGCCAGCCCCAGCCCACAGCCGCCGGTGGCGCGGTCGCGGCTGGGATCAAGGCGCACAAAGGGTTCGAACACCCGCTCGCGCTCTTCCGGCGGAATGCCCGGGCCGTCATCTTCTACCTGCAGGCAGGCCAGATCGCCGTCGAACCACAGGCCAACGCGCAGCCGCTGTACGGAATAGCGCAGGGCGTTGTTGACCAGGTTGTCCAGCACCCGCTCCATCAGGCGCAGATCGACGCCGCCAAAGTCGCCGACGTGCGGGATATCGAGCTGAATTTCACGCTCCGGGTGGATCAGGCGCATATCCTCGACCTTATCCTCCAGCCATTTGGGCAGGTCGAGCGGTTCGATGTTCAGCGCCACCTGGGGGCGATCCAGCCGCGCATAGGTCAACAGCTCGTCGATCAATGACTCCAGTTGGCCGATATCGCGATTCAGCGCCTGCTGCTCGCTGTCAGACAGGTTATCGCTCATTGCCAGCCGGTAGCGCAGGCGCACCAGCGGGGTGCGCAGCTCGTGGGCGATGCCGTCGATCAGCTGCTTTTTGCTGGCGATCAGCGTGTTGACGTTGTCGGCCATCTGGTTGAACGCCACCCCGAGCCGGCTGAGGCTGGAGGTAGGATCGAAATGGGTTCGCTCATCCAAATGCCCGGCCCCCAAGCGCTGGGCGGCGTTCTCCAGCTTGAGCAGGTCTTGCCAGTGCGGGCGCATCCACAGAAACACCGGCAGCGCCAGCGACATGCCGATAAACACCAGCAGCGCCAGATCCAGCAGGCGCATCTGGTGGAGATAAAACAGGTAAGGGATGGGGCCGACCACCAACACATAGTGGCTGCGCGGAATGCGCTGCATAAAGGTGTATTGATCGTCGAGCGCGATGATTTCGCCCAGCCGCAGCCGGCGCTTGAGGTCTTCGCTCAGATCCTGTTTGCCGAGCGGCTCGATGTGCAGCTTGAACGACAGGTTCAAATCCAGCGTAGCTATGGTTTTGTTCCAGTCTTTCAGCGGTATTTCGCGCAGTTCGCTGCGCATCAGGTACAGCGAGCTTTTCATCAGGTCGTCCATCGACTGGCGGCCGGCGCGTTCGGCGGTAACTTTGTACACCAGCCCGACCAGCATCGCCATCACCAGGAAGCAAACGAACAGCAGCAAAAAAAACTGCACGAAAAGCTTTCTCATTGTTGCACCGATGCCCAGGCGTTCGGGGCGAACAGGTAGCCTTTATTGCGCACGGTCTTGATGCGGAACGGCTCCAGCGCGTTGTCGTACAGCTTGCGGCGCAGGCGGGAAATGGCCACGTCGATGCTGCGATCCAACCCGTCGTAGCTCACGCCGCGCAGGTTCTGCAGCAGGGCTTCGCGGTCCATGATCTGCCCGGCGTGGGTGGCCAGTTCCCACAGTAAATCGAAATCTGAGGTGGACAGCGTGATGGTTTCATCTCCCAGCGTCACCTGGCGGTTGACCGGGTCAATGCACAGCAGGCCGAAATGCAGCGCGTTGTGTTGGGTGAGCGGTTGAGCAGACTCTTCCTTCGGCTGCTGGCTGTGCTGGCGCAGGTGCAGCCGCAGCCGCGCCAGCAGCACCGCCGGCGGCGTGGTTTTCAGGATGTAATCGTTGGCGCCCATTTCCAGCGAGAGAATATGGTTCATGTCGCTGTCCAGCGAGGTGAGCAGCACGATCGGGCCGGGGAAGGTCGGCCGCAGGTCGCGGCACAGCGTCATGCCGTCCTTGCCGGGCAGCATGATGTCCAGCAGCACCAGGTCGGGTTGTTCCTGCTCGATACGCGCTTGCGCGCTGTCGCCGCGCGGTTCGATCAGCACGTCAATGTCGTGCTTGCCAAGATAGGCGGCAATCAGCTTGCCGACCTCAGGATCGTCTTCAACAAAAACAATTTTATGCATATGCCAGCGGTCTTATTGGAAAAGCGAAGTTCAGCATAGCGCGGCGTTCAACGATGCGCCACGCACATCTGTCAGTTAACGCAACGGCCGCCCGCCGTCTACGCCATGGGTGCGGCCGGTGACGTAGCGGCTTTCCAGCAGGTAGTCCACCAAATTAACCACCTCGCTTTCGCCAGGCGCCACTTTCATCAGCGATTTCGCCAGCGCCTGCCGGCGATAGGCTTCGTCGTCGCCCGGATTGAAGATGATCAGCGCCGGGGCGATGGCGTTCACTTTGACCTCCGGCGCCAGCTTGCGCGCAAAGGAACGGGTCATGTTGTCCAGCGCCGCCTTGCTGGCGGCGTAGGCGATATGCTTGTCGCTGCCTTTCTCCACCACGTAATCGGTCAGGTGGATTATATCGGCGCCGGCCTGGCCCTGGCCCGTCAGGCAGGGCTCGAGCAGCTGATTCAACAGGTACGGGGTATAGACGTGGATTTGCAGCATCGCCGCCATCACCTGTTCCGGCGGCACTTCCGGCGACTCGGCCTGCCAGGCGCTGGCGTTGTGGATCACCGCGCGCAGCTTGGGCGCCGCCTGGCGCACCTGCTCGGCAAAGTGGTAGATGCCCTCATGGGTGGAAAAGTCGCCCTGGATGCAACAGGCCCCCAGCCTCTTCAGCTCGGCCAGCGCCGGGTAGTCGCTGCGATAGGCGATGATGACCGGCACGCCGCGCTGCAAAAAGGACCTGGCCAGCGCCAGCCCAATCCGCCGTGCGCCGCCGGTGATCAGCACCGGGGCCGGGTTGTGATGTTCCATTGATTAAAGCTCCTGGACAGACTGGCAAACAATAGGGGAATTATGCCATTATACGGCGGAAAGTCGTTAAGGCTTCGCATCGATTATCCATTTCTGGATGTAAGATCCCCAATGAATTTCAGTTGCCGGCGTCGGCAGCTTGAAATACCACGGGTTAACACTGGCCAGGAGAGGAATGAGGGGATGAACAGCAATCACCTTGCATCCATCGCGCGCAGTGAGAAAATCTGTTTCGACTACATGGATTTTCTGTCCGCATCGTGCAAGAAGCACTGGCGCTTTGTTGATGCTATTTATGGTGTGATGCCGATCTTCGGCATGGTGTTGAAATCACGTGTGACCACGTCACAAACACGTAAAGAGCAGTTGAAGGAATTGGCGCTGCAGGTGGTGTCCACCCAGGTCAGCGACGAAACCAATATTGTGCGCCTGATCGATCTGGCGGCGCAGCAAGGGTTGGCGGTATTCGATATCCAGCTGCCTTATGCGCTGGACGCGGAGCAGCTGGCGGCAATCCAAAAAGAGTGTGAAGAAGGCGTGTCGATTGCCCTGGTGGGTGAACGCATGACCATCAGCATCCCCCGCGAAAGCTAACCGGGTGTCGCCACCCGGCCCTGATTCCGTTACTGCAGCATAAACCAGCCGGCCGGCACCGTTGCCGCCAGCAGCAGGAAAATGCTGCTTTTTTCCAACCGGTTCAGCAGTTTGATATCATGGTGCCCGCGGCGGGCATAGATAAATACCAACAGCCCCGGCGCATACAGCAGCACCGACATCAGCAAATGCATCAGCCCTGACGCATACAGCAGCCAAATCCCATACAGGCAGGCGCCGGTGGCGGCAAAGATCAAGCGTTTGTCCCGACGACGGCAGGCGACCTTGAACAGGAAAGCGCCGACCAGGAAGTAAGGCACCAGGATCATTTCCGAGGCGATGGTCAGCAGCGAATTGTAGTTGCTGCCGGTGAGCCAGATCAGCACCAGCGCCAGCTGCACCGCGATATTGGTCAACCACAGCGAGGCCGAAGGGGCGTGATGGCGATTCTGTTTACGGAATATCCGCGGGAAAGCGCCATGCTGAGCGGCCAGCAGCGGCACTTCGGCGGCCATAATGGTCCAGCTCAGGTAGGCGCCGCAGACCGAAATAATCAGACCGGCGGCGATAATCACGTCGCCCCAGGGGCCAATCAGGTCCACCATCAGCACCGCCATCGAAGGATTGCGCATCTCGGCCAGCTCGGTGCGCGGCACCACGCCCAGCGACAGCAGGGTCACCAGCAAATACACCGCCAGCGCCGACAGCACCGCCAGCATGGTGGCGCGGCCCACGTCTTTCTTGTTGCGCGCGCGGGCGGAGACCACCACGGCGCCTTCTACGCCGATAAACACCCACAGGGTGATCAGCATGGTGTCTTTCACCTGTTCCCACACCGGCTTGCCGAGCGCAATGCCGTGGAAATCAAGGGTGAAAACGTCCATTTTGAAGGCGATGGCCGCCAGCACGGCAAACAGCCCGAGCGGCAGCAGCTTGGCCAGGGTGGCCGCCAGATTGATGCTGGCGGCGGTTTGCACCCCGCGCAGCACCAGCGCGTGTACCACCCACAGCAACAGCGACTCGGCGATCAGCGCCTGCCAGGTATTGCCATCGCCTAAAATCACCTGGCCGCCGCGATCGGTAAAAATGCTCAGGGCGGCGAAGACGATCACCAGATAAGACACGTTGGCAATCACCGCGCACAGCCAATACCCCCAGGCGGAGCAAAAGCCCACCAGCTCGCCGAAGCCTTCCTTGGCATAGGTAAAGATACCACCGTCCAGATCGGGGCGCAGGCGGGTAAGCAGCAGCATGGCGAAGGCCAGGAACAGGATGCCGACGCCGGTGATCGCCCAGCCCAGCAGCAATGCGGCGGGGCTGGCTACCTGCGCCATGTTTTGCGGCAGGCTGAAAACCCCGGCGCCCAGCATCGAGCTAAGCACCAATGCGGTTAACGCGGTAAGACCTAGTTTTTTTTCCAATGACGGGTCCTGAACACAGAATAAACAACTGGAAGGGAACTACTTGGCAGTAACAACGCGGGGACAATCAGCGCGCCGCTAGACAATAGCCCTAAAAATTGGCGCAAATTCTACGGAGGGATGATTGCAGATGCAATGATTGAATATGCGGAATTTACAAAAAACTATTCAGCCGGCGTTGAGGTGGGGCAAATAAAAACGGGCAGCTCAAACGCTGCCCGATGGTAAACCCATTGCTTAGGGGGTAAAGACGATTATTTGAACAGATCGGCGCTGACGGTCAGGTTGCCGCCGCTCTTGTTCTGCCACTGGCGGGTCACGTGATAGTACTTGGCGCCTTTCTCGGCCGCACGCTTCGCCACTTCGGTGGAAATGTCGGTCATGCTGTTGAAGTGGCCGGTGAAGGTCACCGAGTCAAACGGCACCATCTGGGCGGCGGTCACGTTGTTCACTTCCTGGATCTTGGTGCCGTTCGGCAGCGTAACGGTATAGCGCTGGCCGGTAGAGGACTGGGTTTCGAAGAAGCGACCCACCTCACGGCTTGGCGAACCGGAAGAGGCTACGCCGGGAATTTCCACGTTCGCTGCCGCGGCGCCGCCGGCGGCCAGGGCTGCGCGGCCGGCATCAGAGTCGGCAGGGATCGCATCCGGGCTTTGTACGCGGCGTTTTGGCGCATCGGCTTTATAGATGTACGCGGTGACGAACTGGTTGCCGCCTGAGTTGGCATCAACCTGGCGCACGATAAAGAACGAGGCAGCGCCTTTTTTCTTCGCTTCTTTGGAGATGGCGTCGTTGATGTCAGGCTGGCTGCGGTAGAAGCCGCTGACGCTAACGGTATCGTACGGCTCCAGCTGATAGGCCTGTTCTTTCGGCAGTTCGTTCACGCCGTTAAATACGCGGTATTTTGGATCTTTGCTCACTTCCGGCGCATCTTTGTGGTAAAGGTCTGCGGTAACGCGCCAGTTGCCGCCGTTGTTGCTGCTATTGCTGTCCTGAATGTAGAAGGAATCTGCACCCAGTTTGTCTGCACGGCGGGAGATGGCGTCGGCGGCTTCATTGATGGCATTAAAGCGGCCGGTAATCGTGATGCGATCAAACGGCTTCAGCGCCGCTGCTTTTTCAGGAGTTAACTCAGTCGCCGCATGAGCAGACAGCGCGGTGAGTGATAACAAGGCTGATGCGATGATCGTGGTCTTCAGCTTCATAAAAAATCCTTTCGCCTAGCGCATTAACGTTTATAACGTGCTGAACTGTTTAAGTGTAATTCAGCCGCCGATTATTACATGTAATCCCAGAAACTGTCTCAGCATTTTATGTTATCCCCCACGACAAATCGCCTGAAGAAATGCTCAACGCAGCGACGGCGTAACCAGCATAAGTTTCAATAATAAAGGCTTTGATGTCATTAGTGTTAATTATTCACAATTTTCTAACTTTTATGCTCATCGGCCGCACCAGGCCGGAAAGCGACAAAGTGCCTGGCAAGACAATGCGGCGGCGAAATTGATGTTACATATGGATTTTTTCACTGAAAATTGCGTTTTGTCATATCGCCGCCTGAGTTTTTATGTAAAAACAGGGTTGAATGCGTAAGCAATTATGGATCATCGGTTATATTTTCAGTAGGTTATAGATGGCGCCTGGAATTAGGGCGGACAGGCATAAGAAAAACCTTGTCCGCCGGCGCTGGTGCTATGGGCAGGAAGATAATAAACATCATCCATGACAGGTGAGAAGGGAACATTATGCGTATTGGTGTACCAAGAGAACGGTTGGCCAATGAAGCCCGGGTTGCAGCAACGCCGAAAACGGTGGAGCAGCTGCTCAAACTGGGCTTTACCGTCGCGATTGAAAGCGGGGCGGGTAAACTGGCTAGTTTTGACGATGCCGCTTATGAAGCCGCTGGGGCAACGATCGCCGACGCCGCCGAGGTCTGGCAGTCGGATCTGATTTTAAAAGTCAACGCGCCGCAGGACGACGAGATCGGGTTAATGCGCGAGGGCAGCACGCTGGTCAGCTTTATTTGGCCGGCGCAAAACCCCGAGCTGATGCAAAAGCTGGCGGCGCGCAACGTCACCGCACTGGCGATGGACTCGGTGCCGCGCATCTCCCGCGCCCAGTCGATGGACGCGCTGAGTTCGATGGCCAACATCGCCGGTTACCGGGCAATCGTTGAGGCCGCGCATGAATTCGGCCGCTTCTTTACCGGCCAGATCACCGCCGCCGGCAAGGTGCCGCCCGCCAAAGTGATGATCATTGGCGCCGGCGTGGCCGGCCTGGCGGCAATCGGCGCCGCCGGCAGCCTGGGCGCCATCGTGCGCGCCTTCGACACGCGTCCGGAAGTGAAAGAACAGGTGCAAAGCATGGGCGCCGAGTTCCTTGAGCTGGACTTCGAGGAAGAGGCGGGCAGCGGCGACGGCTACGCCAAAGTGATGTCCGAAGCCTTTATCAAGGCGGAAATGGCGCTGTTTGCCGCCCAGGCGGCCGAGGTGGACATTATTGTCACTACCGCGCTGATACCGGGCAAACCGGCGCCGAAGTTGATCACCAAAGAGATGGTGGCGGCGATGAAGCCGGGCAGCGTGATCGTCGATCTGGCGGCGCAAACCGGCGGCAACTGTGAACTGACCGTGGCCGATCGCGTCACCGTTACCGACAACGGCGTGAAGATCATCGGTTATACCGATCTGCCAAGCCGCCTGCCGACCCAGTCTTCCCAGCTTTACGGCACCAACCTGGTCAACCTGCTGAAGCTGCTGTCGAAAGAGAAGAATGGCGACATCGATATCGACTTCGACGACACGGTGATCCGCGGCGTGACCGTGGTGCGCAGCGGCGAAGTCACCTGGCCGGCGCCGCCGATCCAGGTCTCTGCGCAGCCGAAGCAGGCGGCAGCCGCCGCGCCGGTCGCCAAACCTGCGGCCAAACCGGTATCCCCGTGGTTGAAATACGGGCCGATCGCGTTGGCGATTATCCTGTTCGGCTGGCTGGCGGATGCGGCGCCGAAAGAGTTCCTGTCTCACTTTACCGTGTTCGCGTTGGCCTGCGTGGTGGGTTACTACGTGGTGTGGAACGTCAGCCATGCATTGCATACCCCGTTGATGTCGGTGACCAATGCGATCTCAGGAATTATCGTGGTCGGTGCCTTACTGCAGATTGGCCACGGCGGTTGGGTGAGTTTCCTCTCCTTTATCGCCGTACTGATCGCCAGCATCAACATTTTTGGTGGGTTCACCGTCACTCAGCGCATGCTGAAGATGTTCCGCAAGAACTAAGGGGTAGCAAATGTCTGGAGGATTAGTTACAGCTGCATACATTGTTGCCGCTATTCTGTTTATTTTCAGCCTGGCGGGTCTGTCGCGCCACGAGACCTCAAAGCAGGGCAACCTGTTCGGCGTCGCCGGCATGGCGATCGCGCTGATCGCCACCATCCTGGGGCCGGATTCCGGCAACGTCGGCTGGATCATTATCGCCATGATCATCGGCGGTTCGATCGGCGTTTATCTGGCCAAAAAGGTCGAAATGACCGAGATGCCGGAGCTGGTGGCGGTGCTGCACAGCTTTGTGGGCCTGGCTGCGGTGCTGGTGGGGTTCAACAGTTACCTGGACCACGGCGCGCCGATGGAGCCGGTGATGGAAAATATCCATCTGACCGAAGTATTCCTCGGCATCTTTATCGGTGCGGTGACCTTCACCGGATCGATCGTCGCCTTCGGCAAGCTGCGCGGCATTATTTCGTCCAAACCGCTGACGCTGCCGAACCGCCACAAGCTGAATCTGGCGGCGCTGGTGGTGTCCTTCCTGCTGTTGGTGGCGTTCGTACGCGCCGACAGCCTAGGTTGGCAGGTGGTGGCGCTGCTGCTGATGACGGCGATTGCGCTGGCGTTCGGCTGGCACCTGGTGGCGTCGATCGGCGGCGCCGATATGCCGGTAGTGGTGTCGATGCTCAACTCCTACTCGGGTTGGGCGGCGGCGGCGGCGGGCTTTATGCTGAGCAACGATCTGCTGATTGTCACCGGTGCGCTGGTCGGCTCTTCGGGCGCGATTCTGTCCTATATCATGTGCAAGGCGATGAACCGTTCGTTTATCAGCGTGATTGCGGGCGGCTTCGGCACCGACGGTTCTTCCACCGGTAACGCCGAAGAGATGGGCGAATACCGTGAAACCACCGCAGAAGAGGTGGCTGAGCAGTTGAAGAACTCCACTTCGGTGATCATCACCCCAGGTTACGGCATGGCGGTGGCGCAGGCGCAGTACCCGGTGGCGGAGATCACCGAGAAACTGCGCGCGCGCGGCATCAAGGTGCGTTTCGGCATTCACCCGGTCGCCGGGCGGTTGCCGGGCCATATGAACGTGCTGCTGGCGGAGGCCAAAGTGCCGTATGACGTGGTGCTGGAGATGGACGAAATCAACGATGACTTCGCGGATACCGACACCGTGCTGGTGATTGGCGCCAACGACACGGTGAACCCGGCTGCGCTGGAAGATCCGCGCAGCCCGATCGCCGGCATGCCGGTGCTGGAAGTGTGGAAAGCGCAGAACGTGATCGCTTTCAAGCGTTCAATGAATACCGGCTATGCCGGGGTGCAGAACCCGCTGTTCTTTAAAGAGAACACCCAGATGCTGTTTGGCGATGCCAAAGAGAGTGTGGAAGCGATCCTGCGCGCGCTGCAACAGTAACGCGGCAGCAAAATGAAAACACGGGCCGTTTGGCCCGTGTTTTTTTATGCGCGCAGCTTAATCTTCGTCGTCGTGTTCGTCGTCTTCATCCGCCTCGATCGGGCAGTTGAAGTTCTCCGGTTTAATCACCAGCAGGTCGCATTTCAGATGGTCGATCACATGTTCCGCGGTGTTGCCGATAAAGGCGGCGGAGATGCCGGTGCGGCCGAGCGTTCCCAACACCACCACGCCCGCCTGCAGGTGTTCGGCCAGGTCCGGGATCACCTCTTCGGGCAGGCCTTTTTCGACGTGGGTAAACTCTTCTTTGATGCAGAATTTTTGCCTGAGCGCCTTCATGGCGATCAGATGCTGGCCGCGAATGGCGTCGTTATAAACGCTGGGGTCAAAGTCGGGCAGTTCGATGGCGATATTGATTGGGGTAACGGGATAGGCGCCCACCAGGTGCACTTCGGTTTGGTTGACGTTTTCCGCCAGTTCGACGGTTTCCTGCACCAGTTTGATATTGAGCGGGTCGTGATAAGGCTCTTCGCTGGCCAGGTTGACCGCCACCAGCGCTTTGCCGCCTTCCGGCCAGGGTTGATCCTTGACCATCCACACCGGGCAAGGGCACTTGCGCAGCAGATGCCAGTCGGTGGGGGTGAAAATGACGGATTCCAGCCGGTCGTGCTGGTGCGCCATTTTCAGTAGCAGATCGTGTTGGCTGCTCAGCACTTCTTGAATAATGGCCTCGAAGGGGCGGTTATGCCAGACCACTTTGATTTCAATAGGTACGCCTTCGTCGAGATAAAAACGACATTGCTCGTTGATCCATGCGGCGCGTTGGCTGATCACGCCTTGCCGCATCGCCGTACGTTCGTCCGGTGAGAGCAGGGTCGTCATCTCGTAAGAGAAGTCATAGATAGGAAGGAAGGCCTTGATGCGCCCGCCGTTCCGCTTTACCAGGTACACCGCCCGGCGCAGCGCCGGCTGATCGTCCTGATTGGGGTCAATAGCCACCAGAAGATTCTGATACTTCGCCATAGGGCCTCCTTACAGCTGAAATCAACAGTCTGTCAATTTACAGAGTAACCCAACATTGAAAAACAGAACAGCAACAGAAGCGTGTCGGATCAACAATTTCGGCGAATTGCTGATCCGATGGGGGATCAGGCGTTAACCGTCACGTTGATGCGCGGCGTGCCGGCCAGCACCGACAGCGCGTCGGCGTTTTCGATGGTGATGTATTTGCCTTTTACGCTGAGGATCTCGCTTTTCTGGAAGCGGCCCAGCAGGCGGCTGATGGTTTCTACCGTCAGGCCGAGGTAGTTGCCGATATCGCCGCGAGTCATGGTCAGGCGGAACTCGCGCGGTGAGAATCCGCGTTCCGCGAAGCGGCGCGACAGGTTGTATACGAAGGCCGCCAGACGTTCTTCGGCATTTTTCTTCGACAGCAGCAAGATCATGTCCTGATCGCCCTTAATCTCGCCGCTCATCAGGCGCATGATTTGTTGGCGCAGGTTAGGCATTTTTCCCGACAGATCGTCCAGGGTTTCGAACGGGATCTCGCACACCATCGCGGTCTCCAGCGCCTGTGCAAAGCTGGGGTGCTTCAGGCCGCCGATGGCGTCGAAGCCCACCAGGTCGCCCGCCAGATGGAAGCCGGTGATCTGCTCATCGCCTTGTTCGGTGATGGTATAGCTCTTGATGGTCCCGGAGCGGATTGCGTACAGCGACTTCAGTTCGTCGCCGGCCTTGAACAGGGTCTGGCCTTTCTGAATCGGCTTTTTCCTTTCGATAATGTTGTCGAGCTGGTCCAGCTCGTGGGCATTAAGGGTAAAAGGAATGCACAGTTGGCTGATGCTGCAGTCCTGACAATGGATCGCACAACCACCAGACTGAATACGACGAATCACGCGTTTTTCCGGGATCATAGATTACGCTCATTCAATAATTGATATGTGTCAATTTTAACATCTTTTGCCGCAGGTGATAAGGGTAGCATTAACAAGATCAGGGATATTCTGTGCGAATTTTGCGCACACAAGCCGGGTGTTGTTCTGTATGGGACTGAAGTCATTAAATTTATTTGCCACTTACGCTGGCCGCTAAAATGCGCCGAAAGTGGCTGACGCGCATTATCGGCGGCCTGTACGCGCTTATGGCGGCCCGAGATTTTTAAGCCGCATGAATCAATCAAGATTTGACACATTTGTTGGCGAAAGCTTGTCGCATTCATCCCAATCGCCGCCGTAAAGTCGCCCGGGGCCGGCGCTATGCTGCATGACAAAGAGGATCATATTCAGGAGCAGATGATGAAAAAGCTCATACTGTTGATGGCGGCGGCAGGGGTGCTGATGTCGGCCAGCGCGGCGTCTTTTGCCCACGGTTACTACGGCCACGGCTATTATGGCCACGGCTATTATGGGCATGGTTACTACGGCCCTCGGGTGGTGATTGGCATTCCGTGGGGGCCGCCGCCGGTTTATTACGCGCCGCCGCCGGTGGTTTATGTCACGCCGCCACCTCCGCAAACCTATATAGAGAAGGCGCCGAATTACGCCTATTACTGTCGCCGCCCGGCGGGTTATTACCCGCAGGTGGCGCGCTGCCCCGACGGGTGGATGAAAGTTGTTCCAGACAGCCCGGTTTCCCGGTAATGGCAAGGTGGCGTGCGATGAAACCCTTTTTGGCTTTTCCGCCGTTGGCGCTGGCAGCGCTGTTGTCCGGCTGCGTCTCCCCGCCTTCCGGGCCGGACGTGACCGCCTTGCCCGGCACCGGCAAGAGTTACGAACAATTTAACCGCGACGAGGCGCAGTGCCGCAGCTATGCGCAAGGCAGCATCGGCGGCGGCGCCCAAACCGCCGCCAATAATGCGGCGGGCACGGCGGCGGCAGGCACCCTGGTGGGCGCGGCCGCCGGGGCGTTAATGGGGGCCGCATCCGGCCATGCCGGGCCGGGTGCGCTGGTCGGGGCGGGCGGCGGCCTGCTGGTGGGCAGCGCGCTGGCCAATAATTCCTCGTCGCGCAGCAGTGAGGACCTGCAGGACAGCTACGACAGGGTTTACACCCAGTGCATGTACGCCAAAGGCAACAAGGTGCCGGTGGCCTACGGCGATGACGCGCCGCAGGGCTCCCCGGTGCCGCCGGATTATTACCCGCAGGCGGCAGGCAGCGGCGTGCCGCCCGATTATTACCCCGGTCAGTGACCGGCATCCCTGAGCAGCGCGTTTGCCGCCGGGCCCGGCTGAGATAATCGGCCGTGCCCCGGTTGTTCCACCTTGACCAGCAGCGTCAGCACCGCCGCCACCAGATAGAGCGCGGTATATACCCACACCACGCCGACGATGTCGAAAAATGGCAGCACCAGCGAAGCGATCGCCGGGGCGACGAAGTTGCTCAACCCGGCGGACAGGTTATAGATAGAGACCGCCGCGCCCTTGTGATTGGGCTCCAATACCGGGAATACCGCCGTCATCGGCACGAAGGCCGCCACCGTGATGCCCAACATCACCGCAGGAATCAATGCCGCCCAGAAGTTATGGCCGAAGTAGAGCGGCAGATAGTAAAACGCCAGGCTGGACAGCGCACAGCCGATGCAGCCAAACCAGCGGACCTGCCGCATCCAGCCTATCTTTTCGCCCAAAATGCCCCACATTACGTTGGTGAAAATGGTGACGAAGAAAAATACCGCCCAGATTTGCAGCCACTCCGACATGCTGAACCCGAGGCGGCCGACGAACAGCATCGGCATGATCACGGCGAATCCGAACAGCGACAGCGTGTTGATGATACGGATCAGGCAAGACAGGAAAATATTGCGATTGGTGAACAGAATGGTGACCGCGCGCGACAGCTCCTTCAGCTTCTCTTTGGTCGTCAGATCGGCTTTGCCGCCGGCGACGCCGACGTTGCGCAGCAGCGCCAGCGCCATCAGGCCGCCGGTCAGCACCCAGACGATGGCGAACCACAGCGTGCCGGTTTCGCCAATCAGCGGAATGGTGAAGCTTGGCAGATAGCTGCCGACGCAGCCGATGCCGATCGAGTACATCGCCCAGAACCAGCCCATTGCCGAAGAAAGCTGATGTTTCGGCACGTTCTGCACCACCAGCATCACGAAGGAGTAGATAAAGAGCGGGTAGGCCAGGCCGCGCACGCCGTAGAACAGCAGCATCAACGGATAGTTTTTCATGCCGAGCCCGAACAGCATAAACAGCGCATGCATCACCACCCACAAAATAAAGCCGATACGCATCGCTTTCTGCGGCGTAATGATCTCTGCCACCACGCCGGAACTCCAGGCGGCGAGCGCGGCGGCCAGCCCGTAAAGGGTAAACACCAGCGCCGACTGCGTGGGCGAGAAGCCCATATCGGTGATGTGCTTGGACAAAAAGGCCATTTCAAAGCCGTCGCCGCTCATAAATACGGCGATGGCGATATAACCCCACAGCAGGTTCATCGGCAGTCCGAACCAGTGCTTGTGCGTTTGTTGCATAGCGAGCTCCTGGGCCGGCCTCGGCCGGCGGGTGTAGGGTGTTTATTGATGCAGCGCCTGGCGCAGCGCGAGCTGCTGTTGATAGAGCCGCCGATAGGTGTCCAACCGTTGATTGAGCATCGGCTGCACGGCGCCGTCCGGCAGGTAACGCCGTTCAACCGGCGGCCGACGGCACACCTCGGCCTCGGCGCCGCCGTCCGCCAGCTGGCCCAGCCGCGCCGCGCCCAGGGCGCCGCCGGCTTCGCCGCCCGGGTGAGTCACGATCGGCACATTGAGCGCGTCCGCCATCAGCTGCGCCCAACGTTCGCTGCGGGCGCCGCCGCCAATCAGCGAACATTGATCCAGCCGGGTGCCTGCCTGTTGCATGACCGCCAGCCCATCCGCCATGCCGAACGCCACGCCCTCCAGCACGGCATAACCGAGCGCCGCCCGGCCGTGGGCGTGATTCAGACAGTGAAACGCGCCGCTGGCCTGCGGATCGTTGTGCGGCGTGCGTTCGCCGGAAAGGTAGGGCAGAAACAGCGGCGCCTGGCGTTGTTCGGCCTGATTCAGCTGGGCGATCTCCGCCAACAGTTGGATCTCGCTGCAGCCGGCCAGTTGGCAGAACCAACGCAGCGCGCTGGCGGCGGTCAGCATCACGCTCATTTGGTGCCAACGGTTGGGCAGCGTATGGCAGAACGCATGCAGCGCCGAATGCGGGTTGGGCCGGAAGCGATCGTTGACGGCGAACAGCACGCCCGAGGTACCGAGCGAGATAAAGGCGTCGCCGGGATTGACCGCGCCGATGCCGACCGCGCTGGCGGCGTTGTCGCCGCCGCCGGCGGCGATGATCACGTTGCGGCTCAGCCCCCAGGCGCGGGCGATGTCGCCTTTTAATAGTCCGGCCACCCGGCTGCCTTCTTCCAGCCGCGGCATCTGATCGCGCGTCAGGCCGCAGGCGGCCAGCAGGCCGTCAGACCAGTCGCGCTGCGCCACGTCCAGCCACAGGGTGCCGGCGGCGTCGGACATATCGGAAATTTTCTCGCCGCTCATCATCCAGCGCAGGTAATCCTTCGGCAGCAGCACGCAGGCGGTTTGAGCGAAAATCTCCGGCTCATGGCGCGCCACCCACAGCAGTTTGGGGGCGGTAAAACCGGGCATCGCCAGGTTGCCGGCGACGGCGTGCAGGCTGGGGGCGCTGCGTGTCAGCTGCAGGCACTGCTCCGCGCTGCGGCCGTCGTTCCACAAGATCGCCGGGCGCAGCACCCGGTTATCGCCGCCCAGCAGCACCGCGCCGTGCATCTGGCCGGACAGCCCGATGGCGCGGATCTGCGGCCAATAGTGCGGGATTTTGGCGCGCAGCTGAGCGATCGCGCTCTGCGTGGCCCGCCACCAGTCGGCGGGCTCCTGTTCCGCCCAGTGGGGATGCGGGCGCTGCACGGCCAATGCTTCACCGGCGCTGGCCAGCGGCGTTCCCCGTTCGTCCATCACCAGCGCCTTGATTTCCGACGTGCCCAGATCTATTCCCAGATACATATGCGCGCTCTCCGTTATTCGCCCAGCCAGCGGTTGACCTGCGTGACGGCCTGTCGCAGCAGTTGGGCAAACTCGGCGTCGTGCCCCAGCGCGCCGAACAGCGTGGCATCGGCGGCATAGGCGGCGAGCGGATCGTCCGTTGCGAACAGCCGGTGCGCCGCCGGCGCATCCAGCATGCCGTCCTGATAGTCATAAGGCAGGCGGCCCTGGTGCCAGCGCAGCAGGAACACAAAGAACAGCGCCGGCAGCATAAGGGTGGCCCGTGGCCTTTCGCCGCGCTGGGCGCATTCGAGCAGCGTAGGAACGATAAACCCGGGGATTTTAGAGAAACCGTCGGCGGCCACGCGCTGGTTGGTGTCGCGGATATCGGGGTTGCCAAAGCGTTCCAATACGCGATCGCGGTAATCGGCCAGATCGATCGGGCTGGGCGTCAAACAGGGGATAACGTCCTGGGTGACGTAGTCGTAGGCCATTTGGCGAATGGCGTCGGTAAGGGTGCTTTCATGAATGAAGCGTTGGCCGATCAGCGTGCCGGCCCAGGCGATGCAGCTGTGGCTGGCGTTGAGGATGCGAATTTTCGCTTCTTCATAGGGCAACACCGATGCAACCAGTTCGACGCCAACCTGTTCCAGCGCCGGACGACCGGCGGCGAAATCATCCTCGATCACCCATTGAATGAAGGACTCGGCCATCACCGGCGCCCGATCCTCAATGCCGGTGGCCTCGGCGACGCGTATCGCCACCTCTGGAGAAGGACGCGGCGTGATGCGATCCACCATGGTGTTGGGGCAGCGGGTACGGCGTTCGAGCCAGTCAATCAGCGCATCCTCATGGCGCAGTTGAAGAAATTGCATCAGCCCATGGCGAAAACGATCGCCATTGTGCCGCAGGTTATCGCAGTTCAGTAGAGTGACAGGGTCACCATTAAGCTGCATTCTGCGCTGCAGTATCTGCGCCACTGCGCCATAAATAGTGCGGCAACCGCCGCGCAGGTCGGCCTGGATATCGGCATTCTGCCGATCAAGATTGAACTGATTATCCAGATAATATCCGGCCTCGGTGACGGTGAAGGAGATCACCCGGGTTTCCGGCCGCGCGCCTTCGGCGGTTAACGCCGCCAGCTCCGCATCCCAGGGGATGATTTTCTGAATGGAGGTAATGGTTTCATACCGCCGCTCCCCCTGCGGCGTCACCGTTTCCAGCACATATTCACCGCGTTGCGCCGCCAGAGCGTCCAACAGCGGGGTGGCGTCATCGCGAATATTGGCCAGGGCGATAGACCAACGACGATCGCCGCTAGCCATCAGGCGGTGCAGGTACCAGGCCTGGTGCGCCCGGTGGAATGAACCCGCGCCGATGTGCAGCCAAACGGACGGGGCGATAGAGGGTGTGGCATGTGGCATAGAAAGGCTCTCCGTGTTTTGAGCAAAAGCCCATTAAGTGGGTAAATGCCCTTTTGATGCGGACAGCCTAAACAAACTTTTGCCCATTAAATGGGCTTTAGCTCACAAAAGCATAAATTGCCGCCCCTGCAGTGGGCGGCGAGCGGTAAAATGACGCCATATAGAGTCATGGCGGGCGGAAAACCGATGAGCAAACACGACAAGAAATTGGATCAGGCGGCGCGCGCTGCCTGGATGTATTACGTGGCAGGGCAAACCCAGCACCAGATTGCCGAGGCGCTCGGCGTTTCGCGGCAGGTGGCGCAGCGGCTGGTGGCCTGCGCCATCGACAATGGGCTGATTAGCGTCAGCATCGCGCATCCGGTGGGGCGTTGCATGGAACTTGCCGCCCAGCTCAGTGCGCGTTATGGGCTGGAACTGTGCCAGGTAGTGCCCAGCCAGGGTATGGACACCCAGGGCATCAACCGTGCGGTGGCGGTGGCCGGCGCCGAAGTCATGGCGCAGTTTATTCGCAGCGAAGAACCGTTGATCGTTGGCGTAGGTTCAGGGCGCAGCCTGAAGGCGGCGATTGATGAGCTGGCGGAAATCCAGCGGCCGCAGCACAGCTGCGTGTCATTGATTGGCGCTATCGCCGCGGACGGCTCCTGTACCCGCTACGATGTGCCGTTGTGGATGGCGGAAAAAACCCAGGGCCGCTATTTCATTTTGCCGGCGCCGCTGTTCGCCGACAGCGAACAGGATCGCGCCCTGTGGTGCAATCACCGCATTTACCGCACGGTGAGCGAAAAAGCCAGCCAGGCGGACGTGACTTTTATCGGCGTCGGTACCATTGGTGAACAGTGCCCACTGCATCAGGACGGTTTCATTTCGTTGGCGGACGTGGCGCGGCTCACGGCTGCCAACGCCGTGGCGGAAATGCTGGGGCACTTTATCGACGGCGAAGGGCGGCGAGTCATCAACGATCTGGACCGCCGCCTGACCAGCGTCGAGCTGCGGCAGCAGCCGGAGAAGCCGGTGATTGCGCTGGCCGGCGGGCCGGAGAAACATCGCGCCATTCGCGCCGCGCTCGCCGGCCGTTGGATCAACGGGCTGGTGACCGACGAAGGCAGCGCGCTGGCGCTGCTGGCGGATTAAAGCAGGTCTTTCTGCAGATAGCCTTCATGCTGCAGCAACCACTGCTTGCGCTGCACGCCCCCGGCGTAGCCGGTCAGCGCGCCCTGCGAGCCGATCACCCGGTGGCAGGGGACCACGATGCTGATGGGGTTCGAACCGTTGGCCATGCCGACCGCGCGTGAGGCGGTCGGGCGGCCAATGCGTTTGGCCAGTTCGCCGTAGGTCAGGATTTCGCCGCAGGGAATTTGGCGCAGCTGTTGCCACACGATGCGTTGAAATTCGGTGCCGGCGGTCATCACCGGCAGGGTGTCAATCACCGCCAGTTCACCGGAAAAATAGCGCTGCATGGCTTCGGTCAGGCCGCCGGGGTTACGCTGTTCGCGCAGTTGAAAATGGTTCGCTCGGTAATGGCTATTCAGTAGCTTCATCAGCCGCGCTTGGTGATCGGTCCAGTCGATAGCGCGCAGGCGATCCTGCTCATCGGCAATCAGCACCAGTTCGCCCACCGGCGTAGCCATACGATCAAGTAAAAAGGTCTGCATCTGGATCACTCCTCGGGTTTGATAGGGCGATTATTGCATGAAATTCGCTGCAGGGATGGCGGATTTCGGACATGCAGATGGGCAACCTGGGGTTGCCCGACCCTAAACCCTGATGCGGCAAAATCATCAGTTAAACTTATGCATAACCCGAGGCATTTACCCTTGCCTATTATTACGCCGTAAATTAACTCTTTCTGGTTATTTATAGCTGATAATGACGCGCTTCATGTTTGGGTTATTATTAACCTCTTCACTGGTTACGCTGGAAACCAATTCAAAGGGCATCGCCTCTAATGGTCTGGAGACGTAGCCGCTGTTATTATCCGTGAGCTTGTCGAAGCAATTGGAGAGCAACCGATCGGCCTGGCGGCTGATGGCGCAGGCCGGGGCGGTAATGCTCCCGGTAAAGTGAAGAGTGCCTGAGGCTAAGGGGCTGCCGGTGGTTTTCGCCGCCTGCAAGGTGAAAGAAGTGGATGCCAATATGCCTAACGCTATGAGGTAAAATTTCATGCGCGGTTCCTCTTAAAATAAACGTGCAGCCAAGTAACAAAAAAATAAAAAATAAACCGGCAAAAATATAATGTTCCGCGATCCATGATGAAAAAATTGAGCAATGTTCTTACTGAAATTTGCCTGTGAATTTGATAGTAGGGACGGCCTGAGGCCAATACTATGACCTAGATCATAGTGAAGTCCGGTTAATGGGTGTTTTGGCGGCGAGGGCGGTGCGGTGTGATCTCTGTCACAGGGGCGGATTTTTCCGCCACGACTTCTTTCATCGCCAATTTGCCGGGAACAATATATTGGCGTGGCTCCTTGGCCTCGGGGTGTTGTGAAAATTCATTTTTCTTCGGCGGGTCGAAAGCGGCGGACGCACCTATCACGGCGCAGGCGTTTCACTGTTTTTATTCTCCGCTGTTGTGAGCGACGCCCCCATTCTCGATAAATTTGCTATACCTGATAGTCGATGGATTTCATTTTTTTGTCATGTAAATGACATGTTAGAGTCATGGCTCTGGCTTAAGTTTGCAGCGACTACGTCAGGAGATAACGCGATGTTCAGCCTGGATTCTCTGTTGCAAGATGCATTTCCACACCGCAATACCCCTGCCTGGCAGCGTAGCCTGCTAAGAAGCATTCTCTTCGAAAAAGAATTCAAACAGTTCGCCGCCGATTATCCCCATTTGAAAGGGCTGGACCTGATCGAACAGGTGGTGGAGCATTTCAACCTCAGCTGCGAGCTGGTGGACGGTGACCTGGAAAACATTCCCAGCCAGGGGCCGGTGGTGCTGGTGGCCAACCACCCGATCGGCTCGCTGGACGGGCTGGTGCTGCTGCGCGCCGTCGCCGCGGTGCGGCCGGATGTCAAAGTGGTTGCCAGCCAACTGCTGAGCTATATCGAACCGCTGCGCAGCCTGTTTGTGCCGGTGGACAATATGGCGAACAAAACCAGCCGCAAGCAGATTGAAGGCATGCAGCGCCAGCTGGATAACCAGGGGGCGTTGATCCTGTTCCCGGCCGGTGAAGTATCGCGCATGAGCCCGAAAGGCATCCGCGACGGCCACTGGCATACCGGTTTCCTGCGCCTGGCGGCCAAGGCGCGTGCGCCTATCGTGCCAATCCACATCAGCGCGCGTAACAGTAACCTGTTCTATTTCACCTCGCTGGTTTACCGGCCGTTGTCGACGCTGCTGTTGGTGCGTGAAATGTTTCAGCAGCAGGGCGGCCATATCAAGATCCGCATCGGCGGCCGTGTTCCGTTTGCCAACTGGCACGACGGCCACACCAGTGCCAAGGATCTGGCCGAGCGTTTTCGCCGCCACGTCTATCGTCTTGGCCAGGGCAAGGCAGGGTTGTTCGCCAGTGAATCGCCAATTGCGCTGCCGGAAGATCGCCTGGAGCTGAAGAAGGCGCTGGGGAACTGCGAACGGCTGGGGATGACGCCGGACGGCAAAACCATTTTCCTCTATCGTCGGCAAGACGAGGCGCGCACGCCTATCCTGCGCGAACTGGGCCGCTTGCGTGAGATAGCCTTCCGGGCGGTGGGGGAAGGCTCCGGCCGCCGCCGCGATCTGGACAGTTATGACGACGATTATTATCACCTGGTGCTGTGGGATGAAGAAGAGCTGGAAATCGTCGGCGCTTACCGCTTTATTCCCACCGCAGAGCAGCTTGAGCGCAAGGGGCTGGAAAGCATTTACAGCAACAGCCTGTTCCACTATGACCGCGACATGGAGCCGATTCTGGCGCAGGGCATCGAGCTGGGGCGCAGCTTTATCCAGCCAGCCTACTGGGGTAAACGCGGTCTGGACTACCTGTGGCTGGGCATTGGCGCCTATCTGGCGAAATACCCGCAGTATCGCTATCTGTTCGGGCCGGTGTCGATTTCCGGCGGTATGCCGCTGGCGGCGCGCGACCTGCTGATCGCCTTTTACCGGCTCTATTTCTCGCCGGACCAGGCGTTTGCGCAGTCGCGCCAGCCGTATCCGGCGTCGTTGCCGCAGGTGCTGGCGCAGTTTGCCGGAGACAACTACCAAGAGGATCTGGTGCGGCTGAAAAGCCTGCTGAGCAACATCGGCTGTTCGATCCCGACGCTGTACAAGCAGTACACCGAGCTGTGCGAGCCGGGCGGCGTGCAGTTTATCGATTTCGGCACCGATCCGGCGTTCAACAACTGTATTGACGGTCTGGTGCTGGTGGATACCACACGCCTCAAACCGGCGCGCTATCAACGATATATTGCGGTGCACCAACGGCAACAGGAAGCGGACATAGCGTAATTTAAAACTTTTTGATCTTGGGCCCGGCGGTGAGATAGCGTTACGATAAGCGCTTTGTCATTCAGCCGCCGGAGCTTTTCATGCCTCAGTCATTTATCCCGCCGTTGTTATTCGCCGATGAGCCGCCTGCGGCAGTGATTGAAACCCCGCAGGGTGCCGCGCCTTTCGTGCTGTTGTGCGATCATGCCGGCCAGGCGATACCGCGGCGCTTGGGCGATCTGGGCCTGCCTTCAGGTGAAATAGACCGTCACATCGGCTGGGACATCGGCGCGTTGAGCGTTTCTCGTCTTCTGAGCCGCCATTTGGACGCTACTCTGATACATCAGCGCTACTCGCGCCTGGTAATCGACTGCAACCGCACGCCGGGCATCGCCAGTTCGATTCCCCGTCTTTCCGAACTGACGTCGATCCCCGGCAATATCGACATTGAGGCTGAACAGGCGTTGGCCCGCGAGCGCGAAATTTTTCTGCCGTACCATCGCGCCATCGACTCTCACCTTGGCGAGCGCCAAATGCGCGCGCGGCCGACGGCGATCGTTGCCATGCACAGCTTCACGCCGGTATTCAAAGGCGATGCGCGGCCCTGGCCGGTGGGGTTGCTGTTCAACCGCCATCCGGCGTTCGCCCATCTGCTGGCCGAACTGCTGCAGGAAGAAGGGGATCTGCAGGTCGGCATCAACCAGCCCTATGCCATGACCGACGCGACCGATTACACTTTGCCGGTGCATGCCGAGCGCCGCGAATTGCCTTATGTCGGCATCGAGATCCGCCAGGATCTGATCGCCGACGAGCAGGGCCAGCAGGCATGGGCGAAACGCCTGGCGCGCCTGCTTCCGCAGGCCTGGCGGCGCTGGCAAATTTGACTTTAGGAATATTCCCAGAGATGATAACCCTAGGATTTTTTGGGCCCTCATTGGAATAGTCAGGAGAGACGTGTGGAGCACAGCGATAACGGGCTGTTTATTAAACGTGAACGTTTTGAAGTTCTGGCGATTTTACGCGAGGTGTGCAAACAGCGCACGCCGCTGCGGGTAGAAAGCCAGCAGCAACGGTTTCAGAGTCTGTTATTGAGCGTCGGGCCGGACACTATAGTTTTTAGCGGTGAAGAAAGCGAAGCGCCGCTCGACGGTGAATTGACCATTATCATTGAGAGCCATGACGCCAAGATTGAGTTTTCGGTCTGGCAGCCGCAGCAGGGCGATGAGCAGGGCGTAGTGACTTATTCAACCCGGCTGCCGCTGGAGTTGATTTACATCCAACGTCGCCGCCAGTTCCGCATTACGACGCCGCACTGGCGCCAGTTTTTGTGCACCGGCGAATACCCGGATGGGACGCCCTACGAGCTGAGGATCCACGATCTCTCCGCCGGCGGCGTCGGCTTGCGCATCGACGGCCCGGTGCCGGAATTTTTCCAACCCGGTCTGTTGCTGAAAAAGGCGCAGCTGGATCTCGGCAGCTACGGCAGTTTCAAGGTCAACATGGAACTGGTGGTGGTTAACGACGATCAGGAAGTGGACGATAACGAGCAGGTGGTGCATTTTTCGCGCCTGTCGTGCCGTTTCCTCAATCTTGGGTTGGCGATGGAAAGAAAAATCCAGAGCGCGGTGTTCGCCTTCGAACTGGATTTCAACAAGAAGAAAAAGCGCTGAATGCCCCTGGGGCAGCTTACTGCCCCAGGATTTACCCTCTCATTTCAACGCGCGCAGGCTGCCAATCTCTTCCCAGCCAAAATGCGCCGCCTCAGCCAACACCCCGCACACCTCTTCGCTTGCGGTAACTATGGCGTCATTCAGGCTTTCGCCCAGCAGCAGATGGCTGACCAACAGTGCGGTGAACATGTCGCCGGTGCCTTTGACCGCAGAGGCGATTTTCGGATGGCGATAGCTTTGCACCCTGCCGCGGCTCACCAGCAGCAATCCCACCTCATCGTCGTTTTCCGCCACCCCCGGCGCGCTGGTGACCAGCACCCATTCGGTGGTGTCGTTCAATAGTGCCCGCGCGGCCTGCTCGGCGTGCTCCTGGGTGGTCAGGCTGCGCCCACACAGCTGCTCCAGTTCGAAGCCGTTTGGCGTCAGGCCGTTAGCCAACTGCAGGAAGGGGGAGCGATAGCAGTCGACGATGCGCTTATCGACATAAATCCCTTCGCCGTAATCGCCCATCACCGGATCGATATAGATCTTTATCTGCGGATTGAGAGCGCGAACGCGCTGCAGCCAATCGGCCAGAATATGGCACTGCACCACACCGCCCAGATAGCCGACGATCACCGCCCGGGTGTGGTTCATCACTCCGCGGGCGATCAGGTCGTCCAGAAAGCCGCCAAACCATTCGCCGCTAATCGCCCCGCCGTGCGGCGGGCCGTAATAGGGCGGGCAACCGAACAGCACGCTGGGCACCTGCAGCGCTTCCATCCCCTTTTTCAGCAGGGTGCGGTAAGCGATGCCGTTGCCGACGCTGCCGTACACCACCTGAGATTGAATGCTGATGACGTCGAATGGCGGCGGACGCCGCTGAGAAGCCTGTTGCATGGGTTACATCCTTTGCTCGTTTTATCCAGCCAGAGAACATCCCCCATTGTTGCCTCTCTTTGGCTTTGGGGCAAGGCGTCAGCTGATGGCTGATTTGCGCGGTGGAGCGAGCAGGGAGGCGGGTTGTGCAGCGACTGGCCGACGCTCTCAGCGCCGGCGCAGCGGTGAATCAGGCCGGAGCCAGGCTTTCCTGCGCCAGCAGTTGCAGAGAGGCCTGGCGGGCGACCGGTTCGCTCACCGGGGTGTCGATGACGAACTCTTCCACGCCGTATCGCCGTTGCAGCTGTTCCAACTGCTGACGCACCTGCGGCGCAGTGCCCAGCAGAATATGGCTTTCACGTGGTTCGATGCGGTAGTCGCCGGCGCCGGCCTGTTGAACATAGCTTTCCGCCTGTTCCAGGCTGCCGACGGTGACGCTTTGTCCACCGGCGACGTGCACCCGGTATTGGCGGATCCCCGCCGCCAGCGCGTTGGCCTGTTCCGCGCTGTCGGCAACAATCACCGCCACCGCCAGCAGCGCCTTGCGGCCGCCGCTTTGCGCCGAATAATGCGTCAGCGCGCGTTGAATATCCTGCGGGTTGCCGTTGAGATGCGCGGCGAACACAAAGGCCCAGCCGTGTTCTGCGGCCAACTGGGCGCTTTCCTGGCTGGCGCCCAGCAAGAAACGCTGGGCAGGCTGCGGCGGCAGCGGCGTAGCGCTCAGGCCCGGCTGCGCATCGTCATGCAGATGCGCGGTGAGCTGTGCCAACTGTTGGGCAAAGTCCGGTTTGCGCTGCCGATCGTGGGCGGCCTGCAGCGCCTGGGTAGACAGCGGCAGGCCGCCCGGCGCTTTGCCCACGCCAAGATCGACGCGTCCAGGCGCCAGCGCCGCCAGCAGGTTGAAGTTCTCCGCCACCTTATAGGCGCTATAGTGCTGCAGCATCACGCCGCCGGAGCCGATGCGGATGCGCGAAGTCTGCCCCAGCAGGTAGGCTATCAGTATCTCCGGCGACGGGCAGGCGAGCTGGGGGGTATTGTGATGCTCCGCCAGCCAAAAACGCCGATAGCCCCAGCTCTCTGCCTGCTGCGCCAGCCGCAGCGTGCGCGCCAGCGCCTGAGCGGCGCTTTCTCCTTCGGCAATAGGGCTCTTTTCCAACACGCTCAGCGCATACGCCATTTTCCTGCTCCTTTATCATCAGTTATCCATGACAAATACCATGCGTGGCCTCGCCGGTTTAATATTGATTGGCGATAGGATATTCCATTGATAAAAAACGGATTTAGATATGCACACGGCGGTTAAGGCCGCACAGGATGGGAGCGAGGCGGCGGGGTCATGCGTGAAGTAAAACCCTACAAAATAAAATGATAACTATCAAATGAATAGCAATATAAGCATTTTTTGTTGCCAATTTGTTAAATTTAATCGTTTTACTGGTGCGGAAGGCCTTCACCTTGGCTTGAGTATCAGCATGGATATTGTCGTTCTTGCCAGTGAGGTGGCTGGTCTTCTCCAGACTGTACCCAACCCGCGATCGTGCGTTGGGTGGCAAATCATGGCTTAAGGAGTTACGCAATGAAAGCTGCCGTACTGAATGCGAGTAACGGAATATTTGACGTTGAAGATATCCAAATAGATCAACCCAAAGGGCGTGAAGTCTTGGTGGAGGTCAAAGCCTCCGGCCTGTGCCATTCGGATCTGCACATGGCCGAAAGCGATTTTGGCGTGCCGCTGCCGGCGGTGTTCGGCCATGAGCTGGCCGGCGTGGTCAAAGGCATCGGGCCCGACGTGCGTGAGTTTAACATTGGCGACCATGTGGTCGGTTCGTTGATCCAATATTGCGGCCACTGCGAGGCCTGCATCTCCGGGCGCACCTACCAGTGCGAACACCCTGAAGAAACGCTGCGCGATGCGGCGCAGGGGCAGCGGCTGAGCCGGGACGGGCAGGCGGTGACGCCGGTATTCGGCACCTCGGCTTTTGCCGAATATTCGCTGGTGCACGAAAACCAGCTGGTCAAAGTGCCCGATGCCTTGCCCTTCCCGCAGGCGGCGATTCTGGGTTGCGGCTGCGTTACCGGCGCAGGAGCGGCGATCAATACCGCCAACGTCAAGCCCGGCGATACGGTTGCGGTTATCGGCGTCGGCGGCGTGGGGCTGAATGTTATCTCCGGTGCGCGTCTGGCCGGCGCCAGCCGCATTATCGCCATTGATATGCAGCCTGCCAAAGAGGCCCTGGCGCGCAAATTCGGCGCCACCGACTTTATCGATGCCGGCGCGGGGAACGCGGTGGAACGGGTGCAACAGTTGACGGAGGGCGGCGTCGATCACGCCTTTGAAGTGATTGGCCTCAAGGCCACCTCGGAACAGGCGATAAAAATGGCCCGCAAGGGCGGTGGGGCATTTTTGATTGGGGTCCACAAGCCGGGTTCGAGCATCAGCGTGGACGTGCTGGGCGATTTACTGCTCAATCAGGTGACCGTTAAAGGGGTTTATATGGGATCGACCAACATCAAGCACGATATTCCCATGTACGCCGATTTATACCTGCAGGGGCGCTTTAATCTTGACGATTTGATCTCCAAAGAGATCAACATTGCCCAGATCAACGAGGCCTATGAGGAGCTGAAGACCGGTAAGATAGCCCGCAGCATCATCACTTCGTTCTGACCGACCGGAGACGGCGCGCCCGTCTCCGACATGTCGTATTCAAGACTCCAGCCAGGCCTTCAGGCGAATGGCGTCGCTGTAGTGACCGTAGCGCTGCTGCGCGCCGAGCAGGACGATCACCACCGGCTGGCCTTTAATCAGCGTGCGCACCGCCAGGCAATGGCCGGCTTCGTCGGTAAAGCCGGTTTTCTGCAGCTGAATTTTCCAGGCAGGGTTATTGATCAACCCGTTAGAGCTGCGATACACCAGTTGGCCGCGGCCGGGGCGGACAATCTGCTGTTTGTCGATGCTGAAGCGGCGAATAGTCTGATAGCGGTAGGCATGGTTCACCATCTGCAGCAGATCTCGGGCGCTGGCGACGTTGCGCGGCGTCAGCCCGGTCGGATCGTAGAAACGCGTGCGTTTCATGCCGATGGCGCGCGCCTTCTGGTTCATCTTCGCCACAAAGGCTTTGCGGCCGCCGGGATAGTTGCGGCTTAGCGCCGAAGCGGCGCGGTTTTCCGAGGACATCAGCGCGATGTGCAGCATATCGCGGCGGCTCAGCGTGGAACCTATGGTCAGGCGCGAATGGGTTTTCTTCAGCAGGTCGCGGTCGGCGGGGGTTACCCTCAGCTTGCCGCCCAACGGGCGTTTGGCGTCGAGAGCGACCATCGCGGTCATCAGCTTGGTCAGCGAAGCGATGGGCAGCGCGCGGTTGGCTTGTTTCTGATACAGGATTTTGCCGGTGCGCTGATTGACCACCAGCGCGGCCTTGGAATTCAGCACCAGCGGCGCGGCGGCGTGGGCCTGAGACAGGGCGGCCAACAGGCCGAGGAACAGCACGAGAACACGAGAGAAAGGTTTAGATAAAAACATGGCGACCGCAATAATGACTCTAAGTGATTAATAAATATAAACAAGAGTCTGAGCAGCAAATGTGGAGAAAATAGGGGGATGATCCTGCAATCTGTTAACAGGCGTTACAGCAACCCTGTTGCCGCAGGGTTCGGCTGAGCGAGGGGGCGGTTGCCCGCCCCCGTGCGGCACTCAATAGACTTCCGGCACCGGGCTGCGGCTGTATTCGGGGCTGCGCTTGCGCGGCGGGATGGTCGGCAACTGCCGGCCTAATACAGCCAGCGGCCAACCTTGGCGGATTCGATAAGCATACGGACTGTAATTGATTCTAAAGGTTTGTCAGGCTTAGGTGACCCTAGGTACTCCGGGTTGAAATATCGGTCAATACTGAACTGCTCAGGGGCAATTTTCCACGTATCGAAATAATAAGTAAAAAGTTCCTCAGCATCCTCATAAATTATTTTAAGGTCACGGCGGAGATCCGTTTCTAAGGTAACTGGTAACAAGGGGCCAAAAAAAAGAAATTTTTTGTGGCTGTATTTTCTTTGGATGTACGCCAAAATTTCATGTTCGGTATTCAAAAGTGTGTCCACGCGATTCGATGTTCAGATCTTGCGACGCGGTTATATGTTTCTTTAACATCGCGGCTTATGGCATGAACTGTGTATGCCGCCATTGCATAACCAATCCACGGAATGTTTCTCCCGATAGCTGTTCTTACCTTGTTTGTATAGCTAACGTGCAAGTCTTTTAAGGAGCGTCCGACAAGCGTAGGTATAACAACGCCGGGCGGTAAGTGTATATCAGGGATTAACCTTCTTGATACAACGGAGGCTATAGACGTCCCTTTGGTCGCGGGGGATGGCTTTCCTCTTGTTCCCAAGAATGGGTAGCCCGCCAAAATCATAGCTGATGCGGAAATTTCTAAACCTGCATGCTGGCTGAATGCATCAACCCAGACAAGCCAGAATAGCTGCTGGGGATTTAAGTTACTGTAACCTTTGTAGAAATACGTTCCGCCTAACTCTTCAACCGTATCCATAACTTTCCTTGTCAATTGGCAGCGTTCTAACATAACGGACGTCAGGGAATGTTTCAATGCTCGACCCCTGTGGTAGTCTGAACAAAAATCACACTTTGGTGTTCTGGATATGGAAATCGATGAGGAATGCTCAAGTTGGTGCAGCGGTAATCGACCTGATTATTGAACGTGTGCTGGCTATTGCCTGCAAAGTATTCTGAATTAATGTGACTTTTTTATGACGCTAATATTAATCATCGGGAACGGTGAAAATAATTAACGTTGGCGGATAAAGATTGCTATAAAGGCGAGGTCCGGTTTCTCAGGGTAGTAATATTTATGGCGCAGACGCTTGCGGAAAAAATGCACAAGCTTGATTTCGACGACGAAGTGACCGGCCTGATCTACGGCCATGTCTTCCGCCAGGGCGAGCCGCCGCAGCGGCTGACGTCGCAGCAGGCCTGCCAGGCCTATCAGACGCTGCCGCCCGGCGAGGGATTTATCTGGCTGCACCTCAATCTCAACCACGCCGCGGCGGAAAAGTGGCTGAGAAACCATTTCGCCATTTCCGATTTCTTCTTTGACGAAATTCGTCACGGTTCGCACACCACGCGCATTGAGCGGCAGGGTGACGATCTGTTCGCGGTGCTCAACGACGTGATTTTCCATCCCAAAGAGAACAACCCCGAAACCGCAACGCTGTGGCTGTACTGCTGCAGCGGGCTGGTGGTGACGGTGCGGCATAAGCCGCTGCGCCTGATCGAACGGCTGCTCGGCCGGCTGGGGCCGCTGCAGCTGGCGTCCTCGACCGAACTGCTGGCGCATTTGCTGGAGGAACAGGAGGAGGTGCTGGAGCAGGTGGTGCGCCAGGCCAACCACTATGTCGATACCATTGAAGATCGCCTGTTGAGCAACCACGTCAAGCGCAATCGCACCGAACTGGGGCGCATGCGCCGCATGCTGCTGCGTTTCCAACGGCTGTTGGCGCCGGAGCCGGCGGCGCTGTTCCGCTTGTTGAACCGCCCGCCGAACTGGCTGAGCCGCGAGGTGGTGCAGGATCTGCGCCAGTTCACCGAGGAGTTCACCGTCGTGTTGAACGATCTCGCCAGCCTGACCGAACGCATCCGGCTGCTGCAGGAGGAAATCGGCGCCAAGCAGATGGAGCAGAACAACCGCACGCTGTACACCCTGACGGTGATCACCGTGCTGGCGCTGCCGATCAACATCGTCGCCGGTTTTTTTGGTATGAACGTCGGGGGGATCCCGCTGGCCAGCAATCACCACGGCTTTATTCTGCTGGTGTTGCTGGTCGGCAGTTTTACGCTGATCGCCGGTTATCTGGCATTCAGGCGCAGGGACGAAGGCTGATCACAGCCTGACGCGATACTCCTCTTCCAGCCTGGTGAGGGTGTTCCAGAACGGCCGTGGCTGGCGGTCATGCAGCCGGTCCACCAGAATATCCAGATGCGTGTGCCAGCCGCCGGCCACGCTGAGCATTTCGTCGCGGTTGGCCAACCGGCGGTGGGTCACCGTCAGCAGCACCGCCGAGCCTTGCTCGGTCAGTTCGAAAGTGACTTCGGAAGGGCGGCCCTGATCCTGTTCCGCCCAGGTAAAGCTCAGCACGCGCGGCGGGAAAAGGCAGGTAATGTGGCCGCGGTTGCTGACGCAGCCGCCGTGCTGTTTGTATTTGGCCGGCGGCTGTTCGTGTTCGCCCGCCAGCTCGGAATTGTGGAAACTCAGCTCCAGCGGCGCGCCGCTCTCCAGCGTCATCTCACCGGCCGCCAGCCAGGTAGCGCGTTTGTCGGATTCGGTCAGGTAAGCCCAGACCCGTTCGATCGGGCCGGGCAGCAGCCGCTGGATGCGCAGCGTGCCGGGTTCGATAATCATGCCGTAATCATTCATGGTTCACTCCTTGGGAGGATGCCGTTCGGCCTGCCGCAGCGCCAGTTCCAGCGCGTCCAGCCGTTCAGTCCAGAAATGTTCATAGGTTTGCAGCCATTGCATGGCCTGCGCCATCGGCTCGGCTTCGAGCCGGCAAATATGGTTTCTTCCCTGCACGGTTCGCTGCACCAGGCCCGCATGTTCCAGTGCTTTAACGTGCTTGGAGGCGCCGGCGAACGACATCTGCAACGGCGCGGCCAGTTCGCCGATGCTGCGTTCGCCGTCGGCCAGCGCGTGCAGCATGGAGCGCCGGGTCGGATCGGACAACGCGTGAAAAATGGCGTCCAGCTGAGAGGAAGATAATTTAACCATATGGTTGAATATAGAACAGGCAGGCTAATATTCAACCGTTTCGTTGAATATATTTTCGCGCCCCCGATCGGCAACCGCGGGCGGAAAGGGATCAGGCGTGAGTATGCGCCAGCAGCGCATGCAGCAGCACGTTGGCGCCGGCGGTGGCCCAGGCCGGGGAGATATCCTCCTGTTCGTTGTGGCTGATGCCGTCCACGCAGGGGATGAAAATCATCGCGGTCGGGGCGACGTTGCTCAGGTAGCAGGCGTCGTGGCCGGCGCCGGAGACCATGTCGTGGTGGCTGTAGCCCAGCGCCTGCGCCGCCTGGCGCACGCTGGTGACGCAGCCGGCGTCGAAACGGATCGGCTGATACTGAAAAATGCGTTCGGCGCGGGCGTTCAAGGCGCCGCTATTCACCTCGGCCACCGCCGCCAGCAGGCGCTGTTCCATCTGTTCGAGCACCGCGTCCTGTGGGTGGCGGAACTCGACGCTGAAGAACACCTTGCCCGGCACCACGTTGCGTGAGTTGGGCGTGATTTGCGCCATGCCGACGGTGGCGCGCGCGTCCGGCATAAAGTTCAGGCCAATGCGGTTGACCGCCGTCACCAGGTCGGCGAAGCCGAGCAGGGCGTCGCGGCGGCGATCCATCGGCGTGGTGCCGGCATGGGCGCTGAAACCCGTGACCTCCAGTTCATACCAGCGCTGCCCTTGCGCAGCGGTCACCACGCCGATCGCGATGTTTTCCGCTTCGAGGATCGGCCCTTGCTCGATATGCAGTTCGAAGGCGGCGTGGATCGGCGCGCCGCCCACCGGCTGTTCGCCGTCGTAGCCGATTTCCCGCAGCGCTTCGCCGATGCTGACCCCCTGCGCGTCGCGGCGCGACAGGCCGTATTCCAGGCTGAACACGCCGGAAAAGACGCCGGAGGAAATCATCGCCGGCGCAAAGCGCGCGCCTTCTTCGTTGGTCCAGTTGATCACCTCAATCGCCCGTTCGGTCAGGATCTGGCGATCGTTGAGGGTACGGATCACCTCCAGCCCGGCCAGCACGCCGTAAATGCCGTCGAAACGGCCGCCGTTGGGCTGCGAATCGCCGTGCGAGCCGGTCACCACCGGCGCCAGTTCGGGGCGCGCGCCTTCGCGGCGCAGGAACATATTGCCCATGCGATCGACCCGTACGCTGCAGCCGGCCTGCAGCGCCCAGTCGCGCAGTTGGTTGCGCGCCAGCCGGTCTTCTTCGCTCAGCGCCAGCCGGGTGACGCCGTTGTTGGCGATGGCGCCGAACTGCGCCATCTCATGCAGGCTGCGCCACAGGCGGTCGCCGTCGATCTGCAGAGTCATTTTTTTTCTTCCTGGGTTTTAGCGGTGTAGCGGAAGTCGCAGCAGGGCGCGCCGGACATGATGGTCTGGCTGCGCTGCAGTTCGACGTCCGGCGCATAGCCGACGATAAACTGGCTGTCGCGGGCGCACGACAGCAGGTGGCCAATCTCGCCCAGCCCCATTTCGTGGTACATCTCGGCGTAGCGGCAGCGGGTGACGTTATAATCAAAATGCCGCTCGTCCTGATTGATCACCTCGACCCGCAGCGCGTCGTCTTTTTCCCACAGGTATTGCAGGGCGGCGAAGCTTTGCAAATCCGCGCCTGCCGGCTCCTGGGCGGCAAACCGCTTGCCGGCGTCGATGGCGGCGTTTTCGATGGCTTCGCCGATCACCGCCTGCGCCCGCGCCTTGCCTATCTCGCGCACCAGGATGTGATAGATTGGCTTGATGATCTCCGCCTCAATACGGCGGCGGGCCAGAATGCCCAATTCGTTTTTTGCACAGCTCATCGGCTTGCTCCTCATTGCTCTCTTATTGTGGTTTGGCGCCGCCCAGCACGGTCTGCGGCTGCCATTTGCCGCCGACTACCTGGTACAGGGTGAAGCTTGGCTGCTGCAGGTTGCCCTGGGCGTCAAAGGCGATGGTGCCGGTCACGCCCTGATAGCGGATGGCGCGCAGCTTAGGCAGGTAGTCGGCCGGATCGGCCGAACCGGCCTGTTCGATAGCGGCGATCAACACCCGGGTGGCGTCATAGGCGAAGGGCGCATGCAGCTCGATATGGGTTTTGTACCGGTCGCGGTAAGCCTGTTCAAAGGCCTTGCCGCCCGGCATTTGCTCCAGCGGCAGGCCAGGCTCCAGCGCCACCACGCCGTCGCCTTCTTTTTGCGCCAGCGTCAGGAAAGTTTGGCTGACAAAGCCGCCGGCGCCCATTAATTGAGCGTTCATGCCCAGCTGTTTCAGGCGGCGGGCCAGCGGCGCCGCCTGCGAATCCACGCCGCCAAAGAAAATCAGGTCGGCGTTTTTACTGCGTATGGTGGTCAGCACCGCGCTGAAGTCGACGGTTTTGTCGTCGACGTATTCACGGCTGACCGGCTGCACGCCCTGGGCCTGCAGCGACTTGATGAACTCATCCGCCAGCCCCTGGCCAAAGGCGGTGCGATCGTCGATGACCGCGATGCGCTTGGCTTTCAGCTCTTTCACCGCGTACTGCCCGGCATAGTTGCCGCCGTCGTCGTCATGGCCCATCACGCGGAAGCTGGTGTCGAATCCTTGTTGAGTATAGCCGTGGCCGGTTGCCACCGGCGCCACCTGAGCTATGCCGGCGTCGTGGTAGATGCGCGCGGCCGGAATGCTGGTGCCGGTGTTCCAGTGGCCGACCACGCCGGCTACGCCTTCGTCCACCAGGCGCTGGGCTACCGCCACCGCGGTGCGCGGATCGGACTGATCGTCTTCAGACAGCAATTTGAAGGTGACCGGCTTGCCGTTCAGCGTCGGCTTCTGGGCGTTGGCGTCGGCGATAGCCAGCTGCGCGCCGTTTTCCAAATCCTTGCCGATGCGCGCGGAAGGCCCGGTCAGCGGGCCGGCCAGGCCGATCAGCACGGTGTCGTCGGCCTGCGCGGGGGCGCTCAGGCCGATCATCACGGCGGCGGCCAACGCCAAGGGGGTAAAGCGAGTTATCTGGTTCATGCAAAGCTCCCGGTGCGGTAAAGGTAAAAGGGTTATTCGCCTAAATAGGCCTGTTTGATTTTTTCATCGTCCAGCATGTCGGCAGACGGGCCGCTGTGGCTCAGGCTGCCGCTGTCCAGCACATAGGCGCGGTCGGTAGACTCCAGCGCCAGCCGGGCATTTTGTTCCACCAACAACAGCGTGACGCCGTCACTGGCCAGTTGTTTGATCACCTCAAAGATCGCTTCCACCACGATCGGCGCCAGCCCCATAGAGGGTTCATCCAACACCAGCAGGCGCGGGCGGCTCAGCAGGGCGCGGCCCATCGCCACCATCTGCTGCTCGCCGCCGGAAAGCAGCCCGGCCTGCTGGTTAAGCCGCTCGCGCAGGCGTGGGAAGGTGGCGTAGATCTGCTCCAGATCCTGCCGCACCGCGGCGCGATCGCGCCGGGCATAGGCGCCGAGCTGCAGGTTCTCTCGCACCGTCATGCGGGCGAAAATACCGCGCCCCTCGGGCACCATCACCAGCCCTTGCTGCAGCAGGCGGTGCGGCGGCACCCCGCGAATCGAACGGCCAGCGAACAGGATCTCGCCGTCGAACGGCAGCAGGCCGGTCAATGCGCGCAGGCTGGAGGTTTTGCCGGCGCCGTTGGCGCCGATTAACGTCACCTGTTCACCGCTGCTTACCGTGAAATCGATGCCTTTAACCGCATGAATGCCGCCATAGGACACTTTTAGCTGTTTTACGCTCAGCAAGGGTTCAGACATGCGCCGCGCCTCCCAAATAAGCCTGTATCACCGCCGGTTCACGCCGCACTTCCGCCGGTTTGCCTTCGGCGATCGCTTTGCCGTAATCCAGCACCGTCAGCCGGTCGCATAGCCCCATCACCAGCTTGACGTCGTGCTCGATCAGCAGCAGGCTGGTGCCGCCGTCGCGGATGCGCAGCAACAGTTCGCGCAGCGCCACCTTTTCCCCGGCGTTCATGCCGGCCGCCGGTTCATCCAGCGCCAGCAGCTGCGGTTCGGTGGCCAGCGCACGGGCGATTTCCAGCCGCCGTTGGTGGCCATAGGAAAGATCGCCGGCGCGATAGTGGGCGAACTGGCCGATGCCGACGTAGTCCAGCAGAGCGTGGGATTTTTCGCGCACCGCCCGTTCCTCCTCGCGGGCGCGGCGATGGCGAGAGATCGCCGCCCACAGGCCGTTGCGGGTGCGCACGTGGCAGCCGACCATCACGTTTTCCAGTACGCTCATGTCATTGAACAACCTCAGGTTCTGGAAGGTGCGGGCGATGCCGGCCTGCGCCACCTTGTCGATCGCCTGCGGCCGGTAGCGGCGGCCCTGCAGGCTGAACTCGCCGCTGTCGGCGCGGTACAGGCCGGTGATCAGGTTGAAGCAGGTGGTCTTGCCGGCGCCGTTGGGCCCGATCAGGCCGTAAATTTCCCCCCGATGGATGCGCATGCTGACGTCATCCACCGCCGTCAGCCCGCCGAAGCGTTTGCTGACGTGGTTCAAAGCAAGCAGCGGCGTCATGAAGCGGCCCCCCGCGAGTGGCGGGCCGGCCATAAACCGGCCGGGCGATACAGCATCACCAGGATCAGCGCCAGGCCGTAGAACAGCTGGCGGACGATCTCCGGATCAACCCATACCTGGCCGAACAGCGCCTGCTGCAACGGCCCCATGCTGCTGCGCAGCAGCTCCGGCAGGGCGGCCAGCAGCAACGCGCCGAGGATCACCCCCGGTATGTGCCCCATGCCGCCCAGCACCACCATCGCCAGCACCGCAATCGACTCCTGCAGGGTGAAAGACTCGGGCGAGACGAACCCCTGGAAGGCGGCGAACAAAGCACCGGCGACGCCGCCGAAGGTGGCGCCCATGGCAAAGGCCAGCAGCTTGAAGTTGCGGGTATTGATGCCCATCGCCCGCGCAGCGTCTTCGTCTTCGCGGATCGCCGCCCAGGCGCGGCCAACGCGCGAATGCTGCAGCCGCAGGCAGATAAACAGGATCGCCAGCAACAGCGCGGCGAACAGATAGTAATAGAGGTACAGCGACGAAAAGCGCACGCCGAACCACTCATACATGCCGGAAAACCGCAGGCCGAACAGGTTGACCGGATCGATGCCGGAAATGCCTTTCGGGCCGTTGGTGATATTGACCGGCCGATCGAGGTTACGCATCAGGATGCGTACGATCTCGCCGAAGCCGAGCGTGACGATCGCCAGATAGTCGCCGCGCAGCCGCAGCGTCGGCGCGCCGAGCAGAATGCCGCATAGCGCCGCCAGCACCGCAGACAGCGGGATCAGCAGCAAAATCGACAGGTGCAGCCCGTTCGGGAACCACTGCAACAGCAGCGGAAACTGTTGCGTCAGGTGCGGGGAAGACAGCAGCGCCGTCAGGTAGGCGCCCACCGCATAAAACGCGATAAAGCCCATATCCAGCAGGCCGGTGAAGCCGACCACGATATTCAGCCCCAGCGCCAGCATCAGGTACAGCAGGGCGAAGTCGATCACTCGCACCCAATAGTTGCCGCCGGCGGCGCCCGCCAGCCAGGGGGCCAGCAGCAGGCCCAGCATGAACAGCGCCACGCCCAGCCGAAGGCGGCGGGGAGCGGTGGTCTGTAGTGTGGAAGTCAGGATAGTCATCGTTACTCCTCAGGCGCGGGTGGCGACGCGTTCGCCCAGCAGGCCGGATGGGCGGAACACCAGCACCGCGATCAGCACCAGGAAGGCGAACACGTCCTGGTAGTTGCTGCCGAAGGTGCCGCCGGTCAGTTCGCCGAGATAGCCGGTGCCCAGCGATTCAAACAGCCCCAGCAGCAGGCCGCCGAGCATGGCGCCGCGCAGGTTGCCGATGCCGCCCAGCACCGCGGCGGTAAAGGCCTTGATGCCCGGCAGAAAGCCCATCGAAAAACCGGCGTTGCCGTAATTGCTGGCCATCATGATGCCGGCCACCGCCGCCAGCGCGCCGCCGAGCGCGAAGGTCAGCACGATGATGCGGTTGGGGTTGATGCCCATCAGGCTGGCGACCTGCGGGTTCTCCGCCGTGGCGCGCATGGCGCGGCCAAAGCGGCTGTGCTCCACCAGCAGCAGCAAACCGGCCATCACCAGCACGGCGACGGCCAGGGTGGCGATCGCCGTGCCGGTGATCACCGCCGGCGCATGCTCCGCGCTGCCGCGCGTAAGCGCTATCGGTTCCATCGGCAACAGCTGCGGGAACATCAGCGGGTTGCGCGACCAGATAAGCATCGCCAGCGTCTGCAACAGCAGCGAGACGCCAATGCCGCTGATCAGCGGCGCCAGGCGCGGCGCGTGGCGCAGACGGCGGTAGGCCAGGCGTTCGATCGCGATTGAGGTCAGCGCGCAGATAGCCATGGCGCACAGCGCGGCCAGCAGCAGCACCGCATGGGCGGGCAGGCTCGGGAAGTGGTGTTGCAACACGCCGATGGCGGACAGGGCGCTCAGCGCGCCGACCATCAACACGTCGCCGTGGGCAAAGTTGATAATGCGCAAGATGCCGTAAACCATGGTGTAGCCCAGGGCGATCAGCGCATAAATACTGCCGAGCATCAGTCCGTTGACGGTCTGCTGTACCAGCGTATCCATAGAGGGAAGTCCCGAAAAATTGATTCAGGCAGGTCACACTAGAGAATTAAAATAATTTGTAAAATACGGAAACATCATTTCTTATACAAAAAATGAGTGTTTTTAATTTATTGATTTATTTGTATATTAATTTCACCCTCGCAGCTGATTTTCCATAAAATTGTCAATATATGAAAAAAACAGAACGATACGACGCGCCGTTGCCCCTGCAGCCCAACGATCCGCCGCTGCGCGCCGTGCGGGCGTTCGAGGCCATCGCCCGGCTGGGCAGCATCAACGCCGCCGCCGTAGAGCTGAATATTTCGCCCTCGGCGGTCAGCCATCAGCTGAAAACGCTGGAGGCGTTTCTGCAGATGCCGCTGACCGAGCGGCAGGGGCGCAACCTGATCCTGCGCAACGAAGGGCGGGAGTATTACCGCTCGATCCGCTCGGCGTTTAGCGTGCTGCGCCAGGCCACCGAACACGTGCGTGAACAGTCCGCTTCGCGGCAGGTCACCATCAGCCTGATACCGCTGTTCGGTATGGGCTGGTTTATCCCGCGTTTGCGCGGTTTTCTGCGTGAAAACCCACAGATTGATATCAATGTGACCTACGCCAACCACCGCAATTACCTCAGCGACGCCGCGGATCTGTCGATCCGTTTTGGCGTCGGGCAGTGGACCGGCTACCGCAGCGAAAAGCTGATGTCCGGCAAAATGGTGCCGGTGTGCAGCCATGCCTTCAGCAAACTGCACGGCCTGCTGGATACCCCGGATCAGCTGGCGACGCTGCCGCTGCTGCACGACGAAGAGCGCAATACCTGGATGCAGTGGTTTCAGCAGGCCGGCGTGAAGCGGCCGCTGCGCAGCACCGGCCCGATGTTTGAAGACGGTTTGCTGACGCTGGCGGCGGTGCAGGCGGGGTTGGGCTGTGCGCTGATGCGTGAACCGCTGATCGAGCCTTATCTCAATAGCGGTGAACTGATCAAACTGTTCGACCTGGCCGTCGACGATGGCCGCGACTATTACCTGTGCGAGCGCCAGGACAGCGAGCTGTCGCAGGAAGGGCGGGATCTGCAGCAGTGGCTGCGGCGTGAAGCGGCGGCTCAGAACGCCGAGTCATAACCTACAACCAAGGGATATTTCAGCCCGGCGCGCGCTCAGGATAGAGTGCAGGCCCATGGGATGAAAATAGGGTATGACGATGCTGTTTGATTTAAACGCGCTGGGCGCCGAACTGCCCGAGGCCTGGCGCTCCAGAGTGCTTGGCCGCGTAGGCGTGGCCAATATCAAAGTGCTGCGCATGGATCCGCGCAGCGTCGAAGAAGAAACGCATGACTACAGCGAAGGCCTGCTGGTGATCAGCGGCCTGCTGCGGCTGGAGGTGGCGGGCGAAGTGATTGACGTGCGGGCGGGGCAGCTGTACCAGGCCGCCGCCGGCGTGCCGCACCGCGTGCTGGCGGGCAGCGAGGGCACGCTGGTGATCGTTGACCTGCCGGAGGGTTAACCCAGCGCCTTCAGCGCGATCTGCACCGCCGCCGTCAGGCGTTCTTTTGTGACGCCGTCACGCGCTTGTGTCGACAGACCGTGCAGGAACGCGGCGAAGTAGTCCCCCAGGCCCTCGGCATCGGTATCGGCCGGCAGCTCGCCGTTTTGCACCGCTCGCTGCAGCCGCCCGATAATGTCCTGGGTGCGTTGCAAACGATGCGCCGCCAGCCAGGTCTTGATCCCGTCGTTTTCCGCGCTGACGCTGGCGGCGGAAGACACTACCATGCACCCCTGCGGCATATCCTGGCGGCTGTACAGCTGCACGGCGTCATTCAGCATGCGTTCGAACGCCGCCCGCACGCCGGTTTCTTCGCTGAACGCCCGATCGGCGAAGCCGCCTTCGTGGCTTTCGTAGCGGGCGACGGCCTCGCGGAACAGCTGCTCCTTGGAACCGAATGCCTTGTAGATGCGGGCGGAAGCGATGCCCAGTTCGGCCACCAGATCCGACATCGAAGTGCCTTCATAGCCCTGGCGCCAGAATAAATCCCGCGCTTTCACTAACGCCTGTTCGCGATCGAACTCGCGTGGTCTGCCTGCCATCCGCCTGCTCCAGTTTGCCTTTCATTCAGCGGCATAGCATTGCCTAAACCAATCAGTTTGTAAATTCCGCTTGCTGCCGCGCGGATTTGCCCCTATTGTTTGTCAATCGACAACCAATAGGAGTTTAGGATGAAAACCATAAAAGGCCCGAGCCTGCATCTTGCTCAATTTAGCGATGACGCCGCGCCGTTCAACAGCCTGCCGGCCATTGCCCAATGGGCCGCCGCCACCGGTTTTAAAGCCCTGCAAATCCCGGCCTGGGATCGGCGGCTGTTTGACCTGGCCACCGCGGCGGAAAGCCAAACCTACTGCGACGATGTTACCGGCATGCTGGCGGAACAGGGGCTGGAGGTCAGCGAGTTGACCACGCATATTTTCGGCCAGCTGATGGCGGTGCACCCGGCCTATGACGCACTGTGCGACAACTTCGCGCCGGCGCAGCTGCATAGCAACCCGCAGGCGCGCGGCGAATGGGCGCGCGAACAGCTGCTGCTGGCGGCGCGGGCTTCAGCCCGGCTCGGTTTGAGCGAAATGGGCACCTTCTCCGGTTCGCTGGCCTGGCCGTATTTGTTCCCGTTCCCGCAACGCCCTGCGGGGCTGATCGACACCGCGTTCGATGAACTGGCCAAACGCTGGCTGCCGGTGCTCGACGCCTGCGAGGAGCAGGGGGTGAACCTGTGCTATGAAATCCACCCCAGCGAAGATCTGCACGACGGCGTGACCTTTGAGATGTTCCACCAGCGGGTGGGCGCGCATCCGCGCTGCCAAATGCTGTTCGACCCGAGCCACTTTGTGCTGCAGCAGCTTAACTACCTGGATTTTATCGATATCTATCGGGATTTCATCCGCATGTTCCACGTCAAGGATGCCGAATTCAATCCGACCGGCCGCCAGGGCATCTATGGCGGTTATCAGTCATGGGCCGATCGCGCTGGCCGTTTCCGTTCGCTAGGCGACGGCCAGGTGGATTTCAGGGGGATCTTCTCCAGGTTGACGCAGTACGGCTATGAAGGCTGGGCGACGCTGGAGTGGGAATGCTGCCTGAAGAACCCGCAGGATGGCGCACGCGAAGGCGCGGCCTTTATCCGCGAGCGCATCATCAACGTCACCGACAAAGTATTCGACGACTTCGCCGGCGCGCCGGTTAACCAACAGCAAATCAACGCGCTGCTTGGCATCCGCTAAGCCGCCCCTCAACACGGAGAATATCCATGAAACAGCACGAAAACGGGTCCATGCCGTATGGACCTGAGCCGGAACACGCCTATGTGAAAGTTAATGGCCAGCGCATACACTGCGCGATCCTCGGCGAAGGCGCGCCGGTGCTGCTGATCCCCGGTTGGCCGCAGACCTGGTACACCTGGCGCCATGTCATGCGCGCGCTGGCCTCGGCCGGGTTTCAGGCGATAGCGGTCGATCCGCCGGGCATCGGTGACTCGGACAAGCCGCTGGGCGGTTATGACACCGGCAGCGTGGCGGCGACCCTGCACGCGGCGATGGCGCAGCTGGGGCACTCAGGTTACCAACTGGTAGGGCACGATATCGGCATGTGGATCGGCTACGCCATGGCGAGCGACTTCCCGGCGGCGGTTGAGCGGCTGGTGCTGACCGAAGCGGTGATCCCCGGGTTGGCGCCGGCGCCGCCGATCTTCGTCGCGCCGGAGGAAAACATCTTCCTGTGGCACTTCATGTTCAACCAGCTGGCGGATTTGCCGGAAGCCCTGACCCTCGGACGGGAACGCCAGTACCTCAGCTATATCTTCAACCGTTGGTCGCATCGGCGCGATCGCGTGGCGGCGGAGACCTACATCGCCGCCTATTCGGCGCCCGGCAGCCTGCGCGCAGGGTTCGACTACTATCGCGCCATTCCGGAAACCATCCGGCAAAATCAGCTTCGCGCCGCGGCTCGCCTCGCTATGCCGGTGATGACCATCGGCGCGGAGCACGCCACCGGCGACGCGCCTTTCGTCACGCTGCGGGACAATGCGCACAACCTGCGTGGCGAGACGATTGCCGGCTGCGGCCATTTTATTACCGAAGAGTGTCATGAGGCGTTTATCGCGCTGCTTCTGCCGTTTCTGTCGGGAGAACGCGATGCCGCTTGATGCACAGATAGCCCGCCTGCTGGCGCAAACGGCGGGGGCCGCCGCCCCGGCGTCGCTGGCGGCGTTGCGCGCCAATACCGACATTGGCCTGCGCGCCTTGCAGGGCGAAATGCCGGCCAGCGGCGGCGTGCGGGACTGGGCGGCCATCGCCGACGACGGTTATCGCATCCGCATTCGCGCCTATTCGCCTGTCGGCGCTGCGGGCGGGGCGCAGCCCGCCATGCTGTTCGCTCACGGCGGCGGCTGGTGTTTGGGATCGTTGGCGCTATACGACCAGCCTTGCCAGGCGCTGGCCAACGCCGCCGGGCGGGTGGTGTTGTCGGTGGACTACCGGTTGGCGCCGGAGCATCCGTTTCCGCGGCCGCTGGAGGACGTGTATCAGGCCCTGTGCTGGGTAGCCGAACAGGCGGCGTCGTTGGGGATAGACGCCGCGCGTCTGGCGATCGGCGGCGACAGCGCAGGCGGTAATCTGGCCGCGGCGGCAGCGCTGCTGGCCAGGGATCGCGGCGGCCCGCGCATTGAACATCAGCTGCTGCTGTACCCGGCGCTCAGCCGTGAGATGGCGACGGCCAGCTATCGGGAATTCGCCGAAGGCTACTTTTTGACGCGCGAGGCGATGGTTTTTTGCTGGCAAAACTACCTTGGCGCGCGGCGCGATCCGCTGGCCGAGCCTCTGCACGCCGCCTGTTTGGCCGGGCTGCCGCCGGCCATTATTGCCAGCTGCGAATACGATCCGCTGCGCGACGAGGCCGAACGCTATGCGCAACGGCTGCGTGAGGCGGGGGTGGCGGTACGTTGCGAACGGTTGGCGGGGATGGTGCACGCCTGCATGCACATGCTGGGGGTGACCCCGGCGGCGCGGCAGTTGTTCGCGCTGGCTGATTAAAAGACAAAAGCCCCGCAGTGCGGGGCTTTGCAGTTTCATCGGGGGGCATTAGCGGCCGGCGACGGTCACAAAGCGGGTTTCCAGATAGGACTCGATCGCTTCGCTGCCGCCTTCGGTGCCGTGGCCGGAGTCTTTCACCCCGCCAAACGGCGTTTCCGGCAGGCCGAAACCGATATGGTTGATGCTCAGCATACCGCTTTCCACGTCGCGGCCCAGGGCGTTGACGGTAGCGACGCTGCGGCTGTAGGCATAGGCCGCCAGGCCGTACGGCAGACGGTTGGCTTCGGCGATGGCCTCCTCATAGCCGGCGAAAGGCCGCAGCAGAGCGACCGGGCCAAAGGGCTCTTCCGACATGGCGCGCGCGCTCAGCGGGACGTCGCGCAGCACCGTCGGTTCAAAGAAGTTGCCTTTACCGGCCACGCGTTTGCCGCCGGTGCAGGCTTTCGCCCCTTGGGCAATCGCGTCCTTCACGAAGCCTTCGATGGCGTCAACGCTGCGGCCCAATACCATAGGGCCCATGGTGACGCCTTCTTCCTGCCCGTTACCGAGCTTGATTTCGCGCACCGCCGCGGTGAACTTCTCCACAAAGGCTTCATAGACGCCTTGCTGGATCAGAAAGCGGGTCGGAGCGATGCACACCTGGCCGGCGTTGCGGAACTTGGCCTGCGCCAGTTCTTTGGCGGCGGCGTCCAGATCGGCGTCGTCAAAAATTAACACCGGCGCGTGCCCGCCCAGCTCCATGGTGGCCTTTTTCATATGCTGGCCGGCCAGCGCCGCCAAGTGCTTGCCCACCCGGGTGGAGCCGGTGAAGGAGATCTTGCGGATGGTCGGATGCGGGATCAAATATTCTGAAATTTCCGCCGGAGTGCCGTACACCAGCGCAATCACGCCGGCCGGAACGCCTGCGTCGGCGAAGGCGCGGATCAGCTCCGCCGGGGAAGCGGGCGTCTCTTCCGGGCCTTTGACGATGATGGAGCAGCCGGCTGCCAGCGCGGCGGACAGCTTGCGCACGATCTGGTTGATCGGGAAATTCCACGGCGTGAACGCGGCTACCGGGCCTACCGGCAGCTTCAGGGTTTGCTGCTGCACGTCGCGGGCGCGGGAGGGGATTATCTGGCCGTAGGTGCGGCTGGCTTCGCCGGCGAACCAGTCGATCACGTCGGCGGAGTTGAGAATTTCGACCTTGGCCTGCGCCACAGGTTTGCCCTGTTCCTGCGACATGATCGCCGCGATGGATCCGGCGCGCTCGCGCAACAGCGCGGCGGCTTTGCGCATCAGGATGGCGCGCTGATAGGCGGAAGTGTCGCGCCAGAGGTGGAAACCGCGCTCGGTGGCGGCCAGCGCCAGATCGAGATCGGCGTGGGCGGCGTGGGCCACCTGGCCAATCACTTCATCGGTAGCGGGGTTGGTGACCGGGATGGTTTTGCCGGCCAGCGCGTTGCGCCATTGTCCATCGATATACAGTTGAGTATCCGGGTACATTATTGCCTCTTGCTTTCGGGGGATCAGGGGGGCGGTTGTCGTACGCGATGCGGCCCGCCTGAACCGGACAGGGAAAGAATACCCTACGCGCAATGAGGCCGATCGTCCAGAAAGCGCCGCACGAAAGCGCGGTTTGCGGCTACTCAAAAGCGCCGGCTTTGGCTATGCTGATGGCAGATTGAATCAGCGAACGAAGGTGGCGCGGTGAAGGGAGTTCCAGAACAGTTTCCGTTTGAAAAGGACTGCGCGCAGTTTCGGCATTTGCCCCACTTGCCGGGGGTAGAACTTTACCAGGCGCATATCGAACGCTATGCCTTTGAGCCGCACACCCATGACGCCTTCGCCATCGGCACCGTGAACAGCGGGGCGGAGCGTTTTCGTTATCGCGGCGCGCAACACCTGGCGGCGCCGGGGTCTTTGGTATTGATGAACCCCGACGAGCTGCACACCGGCGAGGCGGAGACCCCCGGCGGCTGGCGCTATCGCATGCTGTATCTGGCGCCCGAGGCGCTGGAACAGCTTTCCGGCGAGCGGGGGCAGTGGTTCACCGACGCGGTGCGCGAGGATCCTCTGGCGGCGCAGCGCTTGTCCGCCATTCTCGCCGGGCTGTGGCGGGAAAACGATCCGCTGGCCATCGACGGCCTGTTGCTGGAGGCGGTCGGGCTGTTGCGCCCGCATATCCGCGTGGCGCACGCGGAGAAGGCTGAGGCGGCGCACCGCTTTGAGAGGGTTAAACAGTATCTGCACGATAACTTCTCCGAAGCCATCACGCTCAATCAGCTGGCTGCGCTGGTGTCGCTCAGCCCCTATCATTTTCTGCGCAAGTTCAAAGCCGAATACCACGTATCGCCGCATCAGATGTTGATGGCCGTGCGCCTGTCGCAGGCCAAACGCATGCTGGAGCGCGGTCTGCCTGCGGCGCAGGTGGCGGCGGCGGCGGGGTTGACCGACCAGGCGCACCTGACGCGCGCCTTCGCCAACCGTTACGGCGTCACGCCGGTCCGCTTTCAAAAGCAGGTTAAATTGGGCTAAAACAGCAACCTGCTACAATAATCCGCCCCGGGGTTCCTTTAGGCTGCTCCCATGTCGATTGCCCGGGGATGCCCGGCGTAGAGTGGGAGTGGTTATGTTTATTGGCGTGTTGTTTGCCCTGGCGGCCGGGCTGATGTGGGGGCTGATCTTCGTCGGCCCGCTGTTGGTGCCGGATTATCCCGCCGCGTTGCAGTCCACCGGGCGTTATCTGGCCTTTGGGCTGATTGCCTTGCCGTTGGCCTGGTTTGATCGCCGCCGTTTGCGGCGACTGCTGCGCAAAGACTGGCTGGAGGCGCTCAAGCTGACCGCCATCGGCAACCTGCTGTACTACCTGTGCCTGGCCAGCGCCATTCAACGCACCGGCGCGCCGGTATCAACCATGATCATCGGCACCTTGCCGGTGGTGATTTCCATTACCGCCAATCTGTTTTATGGCCGGCACGACGGGCGCCTGGCGTGGCGCAAGCTGGCGCCGGCGCTGGTACTGATCGGCTGCGGCCTGGCGTGCGTTAACGTCGCCGAGCTGCGGGGCAACGAGGCGCCCCTCGACGGCTGGCGCTATCTCAGCGGCCTGGGGCTGGCGCTGCTGGCGGTGGCCTGCTGGACCTGGTTCCCGCTGCGCAACTCCCGCTGGCTGCGTGAAAACCCGACGCAGCGGCCCGCCACCTGGGCCACGGCGCAGGGGGTAGTGACCCTGCCGCTGGCGCTGCTAGGCTATCTGCTGGTATGCGGCCAACTGGCCATCACCCAGCCTGCGTTCACATTGCCGTTCGGGCCGCGGCCGGCGGTGTTTATCTCGCTGATGCTGATCATTGGCGTGTTCTGCTCCTGGCTGGGCGCGCTGTGCTGGAACGAGGCCAGCCAGCGTTTGCCGACGGTGCTGGTAGGGCCGCTGATCGTGTTCGAAATTCTGGCGGGGTTGGCCTATACCTTCATATTGCGCCAGGCTTGGCCGCCGTTGTTGACGCTGTGCGGCATCGCCTGTTTGATTGTCGGGGTGGTTTACGCCATGCGCATTAAGCCGCAGCCGGCGGCGGAAGGCGAATAACGCCCGCCGCCATGGCGGCGGGCGATGGGATTAACGCTTGCTGTGGTGAATGATCTCTTCGGCCACGTTGCGCGGCGCTTCGGCATAGTGGCTGAATTCCATGGTGTAGGTGGCGCGGCCCTGCGACATCGAGCGCAGGGTGGTCGAGTAACCGAACATCTCGGACAGCGGCACCTTGGCGTGGATTTCCTTACCGCCGCCGCCCGGGATGTCTTCCATTCCTTGCACCAGCCCGCGGCGCGAGGACAAATCGCCCATCACGTTGCCGGCGTAGTCTTCCGGCGTTTCGACCTCCACCGACATTATCGGCTCGAGGATCACCGGATCCGCCAGCCGGCAAGCCTCTTTGAAGCCGAAGATCGCCGCCATGCGGAATGCCTGCTCTGAGGAGTCGACGTCGTGGTAGGAACCGAAGGTCAGATGCACCTTCACGTCCACCACCTGATAACCGGCCAGCACGCCGTTGTTCAGCGCTTCCAGCACGCCTTTTTTCACCGCCGGAATAAACTCGCCCGGGATCACGCCGCCCTTGATCTCATCGAAAAACTCAAAGCCTTTACCCGGCTCGTTCGGTTCGACGCTGAGCACCACGTGGCCGTACTGGCCTTTGCCGCCGGACTGACGCACAAATTTGCCCTCCACGTCGGCCACCCGCTTGCGGATGGTTTCCCGGTAGGAGACCTGCGGTTTGCCGGTGGTGGTTTCCACGCCAAATTCGCGGCGCATGCGGTCGACGATAATTTCCAGGTGCAGCTCACCCATACCGTAAATGATGGTCTGGCCGGATTCTTCGTCGGTGCGCACCCGGAACGACGGATCCTCCGAAGAGAGACGCTGCAGCGCAATGCCCATTTTCTCCTGATCGGCCTTGGTTTTCGGCTCGATCGCCTGGGCGATCACCGGCTCCGGAAACACCATGCGTTCCAGGGTGATGATGGCGTTGGGATCGCAGAGCGTGTCGCCGGTGGTAACGTCCTTCAGCCCGACGCAGGCGGCGATATCGCCGGCGTGTAGCTCTTCGACGTCCTTGCGGTCGTTGGCGTGCATCTGCACGATGCGCCCGATGCGCTCTTTTTTGCCTTTGACCGGGTTATAGACGCTGCTGCCCTTGGCCAGCACCCCGGAGTAAACGCGCACGAAGGTCAACTGGCCGACGAAGGGGTCGGTCATCAGTTTGAACGCCAGCGCCGAGAATTTTTCATCGTCGTCGGCTCTGCGGGTGACAATCTCATCATGTTCGCCGTGGCCTTCCATCGGCGGCACGTCGAGCGGCGAGGGCATCAGCTCGATCACCGCATCGAGCATGCGCTGCACGCCCTTGTTGCGGAACGCCGAGCCGCACAGCATCGGCTGAATTTCGCCGGCCACGGTGCGCACCCGCAGGCCGTGGACGATCTCTTCATCGCTCAGCGGCACCTGGTTGAGGTATTTTTCCATCAGCTCTTCAGAGGCTTCGGCGGCGGCCTCGATCATGTTCTCGCGCCACTCCTGCGCCGAGGCGCGCAGCTCGGCCGGGATTTCTTCAAAGCTGAAGCTCATGCCCTGCGAGGCTTCGTCCCACAGGATGGCCTTCATGCGCACCAGGTCCACCACGCCGGTGAAGCGGTCTTCGGCGCCAATCGGGATGACGATCGGCACCGGGTTGGCTTTCAGCCGCTCGATCATCATTTTACGCACGCGAAAGAAATCGGCGCCGACGCGGTCCATCTTGTTGACGAACGCCAGGCGGGGCACTTTGTATTTGTTGGCCTGGCGCCACACGGTTTCTGACTGCGGCTGCACGCCGCCGACCGAGTCATACACCATCACCGCGCCGTCCAGCACGCGCATTGAACGCTCCACCTCAATGGTGAAGTCGACGTGCCCGGGGGTGTCGATGATGTTGATGCGATGCTGCGGATAATTATGCTGCATGCCGCTCCAGAAGCAGGTGGTGGCCGCCGAAGTAATGGTGATGCCGCGCTCCTGTTCCTGCGCCATCCAGTCCATGGTCGCCGCGCCGTCGTGAACTTCGCCCAGCTTGTGACTGACCCCGGTGTAAAACAGAATCCGCTCGGTGGTGGTGGTCTTGCCGGCATCGATATGCGCGGAGATGCCGATATTGCGGTAGCGTTCAATAGGGGTAGTGCGTGCCATAATCAACCTTTCTTAGCCGCGAGCAGGCAGAGCGGCTTAAACAGCATGAGTAATGATGATAATCCTCAATGGGTTATCTGCCGGAACGCGCCGCTTCGGCGGCGGTCACAAAGTAATCGTAGTTGATGGCGCGGGTTTTATTAACCGATGGCTGCGATAGGCGGGAAATAAAAAGGGCCCGTGAAGGGCCCCTTGACGGCTGGCGTAAACGGCTTATTTACGGCCCAGCAGGAAGCCGAACACGATGCCCACCGCCGCGGCAATGGCCACGCCGGCCAGCGGATTTGATTCCACCTGGGTTCTTACGCTGTCGGCCGCATCACGGGCGGCATAGCTGGCCTGCGAGGCATATTTGCGCGCAGCGCCGCGAACCTGATGCTCCGGCGAGTCAGTGGCTTTACCGAACGCTTCTTCTACTGCACCGGCCGCTTCATTGGCTTTGTCTTCAGCTTTTCCAAACATGGTGACTCTCCTGTTCCTTGTTGCATAAACGAACCTTAAGCCTAGCAGAGGAATGGGCAACCTGCGGGAAATCGCGGTTTATGGGAGCAATCCGAACGCGAAAAATCCACGGCGGAAGACGGCGTTCGGCTTCACCCGGCAGGTTTTTTATGGTCTATTGGTTAGCTGTTTAACCGGGGCTATTTACCCTGAACAGATTCGCCGAGTTGGAAGGACTCTTCATGTCAGTACTGCGTATTCTGGTGTTGCTTGCCGCCGCCGCCAATCTGCCCGCCTTAGCCAAACCCTTGCTTCACGTCGCCGCGCCGGAAAGCGGCATCCGCTGGCAATCCTGCCTGAACAGCGGCTTTCAGCGCTGGTTTGACGATGCACCGCCCCCAGGGCTGCGCTGCGGCTACGTCGAGGCGCCGCTGGTTTACCAGACGCATGCCGGGCATGCGCCGCCGGGCAACGGCAATGAAAGCGTGCGGCTGGCGTTGACCCTGTTACCGGCGACCGGGCCGAAGAAAGGCAGCCTGGTGGTGATCGGCGGCGGCCCGGGGTTGCCGGGCATCAATCCGCAGTTGGCCGACGACGCACGGGTGGCCCGGTTGAGAAAATCTTACGACATCATCGGCTACGATCCGCGCGGCGTGGGGCAGTCTACGCCGAAGATCTCTTGCCAACTGGCGGAAAACGACGAAACGCCGTCGCCGAACGACAACGACATAGCCGGCGCGGAGCAGCAGGTGCGCAACATCATCGACGCCTGCATTAAGCGCACCGGCGCCGACGTGTTGCAGCATATCGGCACCGACGAAGCGGTCGACGATCTGGACGCGATCCGCCACGCGCTTGGCGAACCGGCGTTGACCGCCGTGGCCTACTCTTACGGCACCAAAGTGGCGGCGCTGTATGCCGAGCGCTATCCGAAGAAAACCCGCGCGCTGGTGCTGGACGGCGTGGTGGACCTTGCCGAAGACGACTTTACCCAACGGATGAATCAGGAGCGGGGCTACCAGCAAAGCTTCCTGCGTTTTGCCGCCTATTGCGACAAAACCGACAGTTGCCCGCTGCCTGCCGACGCCAATCGGGCGATGCAGGTGTACCATGAGATGCTGCGCAAACTGCACGATCATCCTTTTGTCACCCAGGCCGGTTACGAGATCTCCGCCGACGACGTGCTCACGGTCACCCGTTCGCTGTTGCCGTGGCCGGAGCGTTGGCATGAGCTGGCCACCTTGCTGCATCAGCTCGACGCCGGCATCGCCGGCCAACAGGTTTCCGATCTGATTGACGAGAGCTATTCACCGGATGCCGATGATGCGCTGAACGTTATCACCTGCGCCGACGTCGCCGACCCGGGCGCCGATCCGCAGCGGCTGCGCCGCCAGCGCCAGGAAATCAACACCGCCGCGATGTTCGCTCACTACCTGCCGCTGCATGAATATCCGCTGGAAATGTGCGATCTGTGGCCGTACCGCGGCAAGGACAGGCCGCATGCGCCGGTGGTTTCGCCGGCGCTGCCGCCGCTGTTGTTCGTCGCTCAGCGTTACGATCCGGCCACGCCGTACCGCAATGCGCAGGTGATGGCCAGCAGGTTCAAAAGCCCGTTGATCACCCGCGAACGGGACGGGCATACGCTGGTGCTGAACGGTATCGATCGCTGCGTGGATGAAAGCGTGGTGGATTACCTGCTGGCGCCGAAAAAACCGCGGCGAGATAAGGTTTGCCGCTAAGGCGGCAGACCATGAGGTTACCCGGCAAAAATATGTGCCCGCCCCAGTATGTTCAGGCTGACGCGAGAGCCGGCGCGGATCCCTTCGCGGCTGACGGTTTTAATTTCGATGTCGTCGTCGCTGCCTGGCATACGCAGGTTGAGGGTGGAAACAAAACCGGCGAAGTCGACGCTGGAGACCACCGCCTGATCGGGCTGCGACGGGTCTGACAGCCCGATTTGAATCTGTTCCGGGCGCAGCATGATGCGCGCCGGCCCGCTGCGGCGGTGGTCGTCCACGGCGATGCGGCCCAGCACGCAATCGGCCCAGCCGTGCGCCAGTTCGGCGGAAAGCACCAGCGTTTCGCCCAGGAAAGCGGCGGTGGGTTCATCTACCGGCCGCAGATAAAGATCCTGCGGCGCGCCCACCTGCGCCAACCGGCCGCTGCGCATTACCGCCACCTGATCGGCAAACGACAAGGCTTCGCTTTGGTCGTGAGTGACCAGGATCGAGGCCACCCCGGCTTCCGCCAGCAGCTCGGCCACCGCCTTGCGGGTCGCCGCCCGCAGGCCGGTATCCAGCGCCGAGAACGGCTCGTCCAGCAGCATCAGCCGCGGCCGCTGCGACAGCGCGCGGGCCAGCGCCACGCGTTGCTGTTGGCCGCCGGAAAGCTCGTGCGGCCACAGGGCGCCCAAACGCCGGTCGAGCGCCACCATCTCCATCAGCGCGTCGATACGCTGCTGTTTATCGCGTTTGCTGCCCTTCAGGCCAAAGCCGATATTGCCTGCGACGGTAAAATGCGGGAAAAGCGCGCCGTCCTGCGGCACAAAACCAATGCCGCGCAGATGCGCCGGCACCCAGGCGCCGCCGTTGCCCATCGGCTGGCCCTGCAGCAACACCTGGCCGCCGTCCGGTATTTCAAAGCCGGCGATAATGCGCAGCAGGGTGGTTTTCCCCGATCCGGAAGGGCCGACTATCGCCGTGCGGCTGCCCGGTGAAACCCGCAGATCAACGTGCTCAAGCACCCTGACGGAGTTGTACGACTTACCTATGCCATGCAGTTCAAGCGTGCTCATAATCCCGCCGTGCGTTTAGATTGAGAATAAAGAAGCCAGGTGAGTGGCAAGGACAGCGCCACCATCATCAGCGCGTAAGGGGCGGCGGCCACGTAATCGATCTCGCTGGTCAGCGCCCAAAAACCGCTAGCCAGCGTGCGGGTGCCGTTGGGCGCCAGCAGCAGCGTAGCCGTCAGCTCGTTGGATATCGCCAAAAATACCAGCGCCGCGCCGGCCGCCGCACCAGGCGCCGCCAGGCGCAGGGTGGTGCTCCACAACGCCTGCGCCGGCGAACGGCCGAGGCTGCGGGCGACGTTCTCCAGCTCGACCGGCGCCTGAGCGATACCGGCCCGCAGGTTGATCAGCGCCCGCGGCATAAACATCAGCAGGTAGGCCAGCAGCAGGGTAATTTCGGTCTGGTAGATAGGCCGGAAGCTGTGGATGCTGATGGTGACCAGCGCCAGCGCCACCACGATGCCGGGCAGCGAGCTGGTGACATAGTTGCAGCCTTCCAGCAGCCGGTACAGCCGCGCCGGGTATCGCACCGACAACCAGGCCATCGGAATGGCGCACAGCGTGATCAGCAGGGCACCGCCGGCGGACAGCGACAGCGTCTGCAGCAGCGCAGGCCAAAGTTCGGCGTTGCGCCAGGCGTCGATGCCGCCTAAGGTCAGCCAGCGCGCCAGGGTGATAAAGGGCACGCCCAGCGTCAGCGCGCTCAGCCCGATGGGCAACAGCAGGCAACCGGCGGCCAGCGGGGCGGAAAGGCGCCGAGGCGCCTGGCTGCGTGCGCTGCCGGATCCGACGCGCGCATAGCGCGCACGGCCGCGGCTGGAGGCTTCCAGCAACAATAACCCCAGGCAACACAATACCAGCACCCCGGCCAGCATATTGGCCGCCGGGCCGTTAAAGGTCGACTGGAACTGATCGAAGATCGCGGTGGTGAAGGTGTCGAAACGAATCATCGCATACAGGCCGTATTCCGCCAGCAGGTGCAGGGCGATCAGCAACGAGCCGCCCCAAACCGCCAGCTTGAGCTGCGGCAGCACTACGCGGCAGAATACCGCCAGCGGCCTGGCGCCCAGCGAGGTGGCGACGTCTTCGATGCCGGGATCCAGCCGCCGCAGCACGGCGGCGGCCGGCAGATAAATAAAGGGGAAATAGGCGAGCACCGAGATAAATACCCCGGCGCTCAGGCCGTGCAGCGAGGGAACCAGGCTGATCCAGGCATAGCTTTGCACAAAGGCCGGCACCGCCAGCGGCGCGGTGGCCAGCACCGACCAAAGCCGGCGGCCCGGCAAGGTGGTGCGCTCGGTCAGCCAGGCCAGCGCCACCCCGAGAATGGCGCACACCGGCAGCGTGCACACCACCAACAGAAGGGTGTTCAGCAGCAGTTCGGCCACCCGGGGGCGGAACACCAGCGTTTTAACCGTTTGCCAGCCGGTTTCAAACGCCACGCCGATGACAAATCCCAGCGGCAGCAGCGCCAGCAGGGACAGCAGCAGCGCGGAGATCACCACGAATGGCCCGGGCCGCTGGTGACGCTGCAAAACAGAATAACGCCGCTTTAGCTCTGCGGCGTTGATGCTCAGGTTAGCCATAAGGTTCAAAAACTCTCGGTACGCTTGAAAGCCGCCTTACAGCAGGCCGGCCTCGGTCATCAGCTCAACGACTTTTTTACCGTTCAACTGTGCGGCGTTAACCTTCGGCGCATCCAGATCTTTTAGCGGCACCAGTTTAGGGTTGGAAGCGGCGCCGACGCCAACGGCGTATTCGAAGGCATTATTGGTGCGCAGAATATCCTGGCCGTTTTTACCGGTGATCCATTTGATAAAGGCCTGCGCCTGTTGCTGATGCTTGCTGGAGGCCAGTACGCCGCCGCCGGAGAGGCTGACGAATGCGCCCGGATCCTGATGTTTGAAGTAATACAACTTGATGTTTTTGCTGTTTTCACCGGTTTTCGCGCCGTCTACAAACGGGTAGTAGTGGTAAATTACGCCGCTGTCGATTTGGCCGGCGTTAACCGCTTTCATTACCGTGCTGTTGCCCTTATAGGCGGTGAAGTTGGTTTTCATCGCTTTCAACCATTCCAGCGTCGCTTTTTCGCCTTTCAGCTCCAGCAGCGCGCTGACGATTGCCTGGAAATCGGCGCCGGAAGGCGATGCGGCCCAGCGGCCTTTCCATTCAGGCCTGGCCAGATCCAACAGCGACTTGGGCAGCTGCGCCTCGCTCAGTTTTGCCGGGTTGTAGACGAAGACGGTAGAGCGCGCGGCGATGCCGATCCAGCGGCCGTGGTCCGGGCGGTACTGCGGTTCCACCTGATTCAGCGTCGCGGCCTCCAGCGGTGCGAACAGCCTGGCGCGGTCTACCAGCACCATCGCCGGGGAGTTTTCCGTGAGGAAGACGTCGGCGGGCGAGGCGCTGCCTTCCTGCACCAGCTGGTTGCCCAGCTCGCTGTCACCGCCGTTGCGCAGCGTGACCTTGATGCCGGTATCCTTGGTGAAACCCTCTACCCAGGACTTCACCAGATTTTCGTGTTGAGCGTTGTAAATAACGATGCCTTTATCGGCAGACTCCGCCTGGGCGGTGAAGGCCGGCAGCATCGACGAAACCAGCAGGGCAAGGGGGCCGAGAGAGGAAATACGCAGCTTCATATGGTTATCCTTTTTAACGACGGGAGAAGAAAGGCGATATCGCCTGGCAAGCGCAATCAGCCCGATTTTAATCAGGAATATTAATAATGATAGTGAAAATGATTCGTATTAATTTATTTTTTGAGTTCGCTCACTAATCGACCCCTCCTAAGGAAAAATTAAGTTTCAACCGCAATACTCTGTGCTGATTGCCGAATGTCACCCGGGTTCGCGAGGGGGTAAAGACAACCTAATCAGATATCGCTTCTTAAGGGAAAGCTAAGTATCGGAGGTGATACTGGCTGGGTGTTTTTCCATTTACGGAGTGGGTTATGCTGTCACCTAAGGCAAAGAATGCGCTTCACCGGTTGAATAAAGTGCCGGAAGTCACCTTATTTTTCTGGCTGATCAAAATGATGTCCACCACGGTGGGGGAAACGGCCGCCGATTATCTCAATATGGATCTTAATTTCGGCTTGACCAAGACTTCGTTGATTACCGGCGGCTTGTTGCTGGCGGCGCTGTTTTTCCAAATTCGCGCTCGACGTTATCTTCCCCCGCTGTACTGGATCGCCGTGGTGCTGATCAGCGTCTTCGGCACGTTAATCACTGATAATCTGACTGACCATTTTGGCGTCTCGCTGGCATTTTCCACCGGCCTGTTCAGCCTGTTGCTGGCCGCAACCTTCGTCATTTGGCATCGGAGCGAACGCACGCTTTCCATTCACGCCATCGATACACCCAAACGGGAGTTGTTTTATTGGTTGGCTATCTTGTTCACCTTCGCGCTCGGCACCGCCGCCGGTGACTGGGTGGCGGAAGGATGGCGGCTGGGCTACGTCAATTCGGCCTGGTTGTTCGGCGCGCTGATTGCCGTTACCGCCGCCGCGCATTATCTGTTCAAGGCCAACAGCATACTCTGTTTCTGGATAGCCTATGTGCTGACGCGGCCCTTTGGCGCCTCCTGCGGCGATCTGCTCTCGCAGCCGGTCGATAATGGCGGCCTTGGGTTGGGCGCAGCCAGCACCAGCGGCCTGTTTTTGGTGGTGATTATCAGCCTGGTCACTTATTTGACGTTGATGCAAAGGCGCCGGCGGGGCTTCAGTTAAGGTTGCTTCAAAGACTGCGCCGGTATTACCTTGATAATGAAAGAAATTCATCACGGCTTTTGGTTATGAGTCATAGCGATTAATGATTTAATTTATTTCACTGCTTCAGTGAATATTAGCGACGACAAAATACTTATCAGGGATATCGTCGTGAAACATTCATTCAATACCAAGATTCTGGCTGGTTTAATCGTCTGCTCTTTGTCGCCGGTGGCCGGCGTTAGCGCCGCAGAGGTGCCGGCCGGCGTCAAGCTGGCGGAAACCCAGGAGCTGGTGCGCGCCAACGGCTATGAGCCGGCGACGCTGGACCCTAACCTGGCCGAAAGCAACGTGGAGTTTTACATCTTCAACGATCTGTTCGAAGGGCTGTTGCGGGTGGGCAAAAAAGGCGAGGTGATCCCGGCGCTGGCAGAGAAATGGGAGCAACAGGGCAACGTCTGGACCTTCCATCTGCGGCCGCAGGCCAAGTGGTCCAACGGCGATCCCGTTACCGCCGGCGATTTCGTCTACAGCTGGCGGCGCCTGACCGACCCGAAAACCGCTTCGCCGTACGGCAGCTATCTGGCCTCGGCCTATGTGCTCAACGCGGCGGAGATCAACGCCGGCAGCAAGCCGCCGAGCGAGCTGGGGGTGAGGGCGCTGGATGCGCATACGCTGCAGGTGACGCTTGCCGAACCCAATTCTTATTTGCTGAAGCAGTTGGTGCATTTCCCGGTACTGCCGGTGAATCAAAAGGTGGTGGAAAAGTACGGCAAAGACTGGACCCAGCCGGCGCATTTTGTCGGCAACGGCGCGTTTCGCCTCAGCCAGTGGGTGGTGAATGAGAAGCTGGTGGTGGAGCGCAATCCACAATACTGGGACAACGCCAATACCCGGCTGAACAAGGTTACTTTCCTGCCGCTGCAAGGGTTCCCCGAAGTCGCACGTTTCCGCGCCGGTGAAATCGAACTGGGTTACACCACGCCGCCGGAGCTGTATCAACGGCTGAAGAAAACCCTGGGAGATGAGCAGTTGGTGACCTATCCGCTGTTGTCCACCAGCTACTTTGCGTTTAACAACCAGCAGGCGCCGTTTAATGACGTGCGCGTGCGGCAGGCGCTTAATCTGGCGCTGGACAAGGACATTATCGCCGGCAAGGTGCTGGGCTACGGCCAACAGCCGGCCTGGACCTTCACCCCCACCGGGGCGGGCGGCTATAGCCTGAAAGCGGGCGAAGCGGCGGGTTGGACGCGTGAACAGCGCCTCGCGCAGGCGCAAAAGCTGCTGGCGGAGGCCGGCTTTAACGCCGCTAATCCGCTGCGCTTTACCCTGTTGTACAGCAACGACGCTACCATCAAGAAAATCGTCATCGCCAGCAGCGCGATGTGGAAAAAGAACCTTGGCGTCGAGGCCAGGTTGCAAAGCCAGGAGCGCAAGGTCACCCTGGACAGCATTAACCGCGGGCAGTACAGCGTGGCCTTTACCCGCTGGCTGGCGGACTACAACGATCCTTCCACCTTCCTGAACGTTTTCCGTTCCGCCAGCAGTGAAAACAGCCCCAAGTACCGCAACGGGAACTATGACCGCATTCTGCATCAGGCCACCGCGGCGCAAACGCCGCAGCAGGTGCAGCACTATTTCCAGCAGGCGGAAGACTTGCTGGCGGCGGATACGCCGGTGGCGCCGGTCTATTATGAAGCGAACGCCACGTTGGTCAAACCCTATGTGAAGGGCATCGACTTTACGCGGCAGGGAGCATTGTATGATAAGAACGCCTATATTGTTGCGCACTGAATAATAAATAAAACCGGCCGATTAACATCGGCCTTTTTTATGGATTTCATTCTAAATAACAGTTTCCTAAATACTCCATAAACGGCAGAGAACATTTCCTTCCCGGTGAGAGAAACACCGCCTATACTGCGCCGGTAGTTTATATGCAGTATCTCGTTTGGCGAGGCTCCTATACAAACACAGGTTACTGATCTGACGACATCGAGAGATGCCCAAGGTTAAGACAGGCTTTATCGGATTAAGGTTCAGCCCAAGGTAACTTCTGATTTATCGATCGGATACGTTGTATAGTGCTAAAACCTGGACGCGGAGATAGGCTGTCTGCACTCCCTCTTTGGTTGCGCCCCTATGCGATTCGCTGTTGAAGTTTAAACAGAAATAGGGACTAACAATGAACAAGTCACATCAACAATACCTTTCCCCGGCGCTGGCCGACGGCGACGCTCTCGATGAGTCTTCTGTCGCCGGCTATATGACCGCCGATTTTATTACCGTTCCCGGCAATATGACGGTTAATAAAGCCAGGGCGTATTTTCTTTCACAGTTAAAAACGGATGAAATTCCCACCCAGCTGTTTATCACCGCGGACGATTATCATTTGCGCGGCACGCTGTCGGTAAAAAAGCTGCTGCAGTGCGAAGATGACGATAAAGCCGTTGGCGTGATGATGAATCACAGCTACTTCCATGTTTCGCCCGAAGACGACCGCAACGACGTCGCGCATTTGCTGGGCAAGGGCGGGCTGGACGTGGTGCCGGTGGTGGCCAACAACACGCTGGTCGGCGTGCTCGGCGAGCGGGAAATCGCCCGTCTGCTCGAAGACGAAAATACCGAAGACGCGCAGCGCCAGGGCGCCAGCCTGCCGTTGGACAAACCCTATCTGGAGACCAGCCCCTGGGCGCTGTGGCGTAAAAGATCGGTGTGGCTGCTGATGCTGTTCGTTGCCGAAGCCTATACCGGCAACGTGCTGAAGGCATTTGAAGATCAGTTGGAAGCGGCGATTGCGCTGGCGTTTTTCATCCCGTTGCTGATCGGCACCGGCGGCAACAGCGGCACTCAGATCACCTCGACGCTGGTGCGCGCCATGGCGCTGGGCGAGGTGAGCCTGCGCAATCTGGGGGCGGTGATCCGCAAGGAGGTCTCTACCTCGCTGCTGATTGCCGTGACCATCGGCATCGCGGCCTGGGTGCGCGCCTGGATCATGGGGGTGGGCGTCGACGTCACGCTGGTGGTCAGCCTGTCGCTGGTGGCGATCACCCTGTGGAGCGCCATAGTATCGTCTATCATCCCGATGCTGCTCAAACGGCTGGGTATCGATCCGGCGGTGGTGTCGGCGCCCTTTATCGCCACCTTTATCGACGGCACCGGCCTGATTATTTACTTCAAAATCGCCCAGTACGTATTGGGCATTTAACCGAACCCCGCCTTAATCGGGCGGGGATGTTATCAAATGATGAGGAGGGCGTTAAACGCAATGGGCAAAGACCGAATCCGCTTTTTAATTAAAGAGGTTTTTATCGATAACAGTTAACCGAGGACAAAATAATGGGAAACATGACGATTTTTATAGGATTCCTGGGAATGATCAGCTCACTGGGCCTGCTGGCCGCCTATATGAGCACCAAATGGGATGATTAATGAACGCTAAAGATCCGCCTAGAGGCATCCTCCCCGTAACGGTTTTATTTTTTTATGGGGAGGATTTAATGGAACGCTGAAAGCGTTGCCGAAGAATGGAGTGTAACGATCATGATGATGCTTATCCTTGGATTACTCTACGCAATTTTAATGATTTCCGTTGGCGTAAATGAAATCTATTACACCACCACGGGAAAATCGGAATTTCTTACCAGTTTGATGTTAACCTTCTCAGGCAGCATGCTGCTGGTCGCCTTTGTCTGGCAATTATCCGCTAAAGTAAAAAAATAAATCACCACCGAATGTGAGCCGCATGATGCAAAATGAAAAACTGATCGTGGCCAGAAACTCGATGATCGCCAGCGGGTTGTTGGCTGTAGGGAAGTTTGTCGCCGGTATCTTTACCGGCAGTATTGGCCTGATATCCGAAGGGATCCACTCTTTTACCGATTTTATCGCCACCAGCATTACCTGGCTGGCGGTGCGCATCAGCGATAAGCCCGCCGATGACGATCACCACTTCGGCCACGGCAAAGTGGAGAACCTGGCGGCGCTGTTTGAAGTGTTGCTGTTGCTGGCCGCCGCGGGCTGGATTGTCTATGAAGCCGGCAGCAGCCTGCTGGGCCAGCCGCATGAGATTGTCGCGGCGCCGCTGGTGATTGCGGTGTTGTTGATTTCGATTGCCGTCGACTTTTTCCGCGTGCGGGCGCTGAACCGCGTGGCGAAAGCCACCGACAGCGCAGCGCTGGAGGCCGATGCGCTGCATTTCTTCTCCGACATGCTGTCATCCGGCGTGGTGCTGTTGGGGATTTTCTTCGTGCTGCTGGGGTTTGGCCGCGCCGACGCCATTGCGGCGCTGATCGTCGCCTGCTTTATCTTTGCGGCGGCTCTCAAGCTGGGAAAGCGCTCGTTCGATTCCTTGATGGACGCGGCGCCGGCCGGCGCAAAAGAGGCGATTTCCGCCGCGCTTGCGCCATTCCCGGCCATTTTATCCTGTGAGAGTATCCGTATTCGCAACGCCGGGGCGGCGCTGTTTGTCGAGGTGACGGTGGCGGTGTGCCGCACGTTGCCGCTCGAACGCATCGATGCCCTGAAGCTGGACATCGCCGCGCGGCTGCGAGAGCAATATCCCAATGCCCAGGTGACGACGATCGCCATCCCGCAAACCCGCAGCGACGAGGATATGGCGACGCGCATCCGGGCGATTGCCGCCAACCACGGCGCCCAGGTGCAGAACCTGGCGCTGCAGCAGCTGCCTTCGCGCATGTCGATCAGCATGGATCTGGCAGTGCCGGCCAGCGCCAGCGTGGCGCAGGCGCATGATATCGCCAGCGAAATAGAAACTCTGTTGCGCCAGGCCATCGGCGAAGACACCGAGATTGAAACGCACCTGGAGCCGCAAACGCCGCACTGGCTGGCCAGCGAAGACGTGACGCCGGGCGAGCTGGCCGATATCAGCCTGCTCCTGAAAGCGGCGGTGGAACAGGGGGAAAGGGTGCAGGACGTGCATAACATCCGCGCCCGCAAGACCCGCGCCGGCATTATCGTCAATTTCCACTGCCGGGTTTCGCCGGCGGCAAGCATTGTCGCGGCGCATGACGCGGTCGACCGAATAGAACGCCGGTTGCGGGCGGATTACCCGGCCATTTCACGCGCCATAGGGCACGTAGAGCCGATCAAACCGACGACGTGAATCCGAAAAGGCCATTCATCGACAGATGTGATAAAAAAGGCCGCCATAAAGGCGGCCTGTGAGGCTTAGCCCAGGTTCAGACGGGCGGTTATTTCTGCTATCTCCCGGCGCCAACGCGCCTGCAGTTCCGGTTTTTGGTGCTTAGGTTTACGCGCCAGATCTTCCTGCAGTTTGCTTTCCAGCAGCAGCAGGGCGTTCAGAAACGCGTCCTCGTCATCCGGCGACGCGCTGTCGGCGGCCACGGCCTGCCGAGGTGGCAACGAGGCTTCCCCGGCATGCTCCCCGGCCAACCGCTGGTAGACCGGCGCCAGATCGTGCCACTCGGTCAACTGCCGTTGGTCAATCAGCCAAAAGCGGTTACAGCTTTGTTCGATCAGCATCCGATCGTGGGTCACCAGCATTACCGCGCCGGAAAACTGCCGCAGCGTTTCCGCCAGCTCTTCTTTACCCGCCATATCCAGATGGTTGGTGGGCTCATCCAGCAACAGCAGACCATGGTTGGCCAGCGTCAGGCCGACAAACAGCAAGCGCGAGCGCTCGCCGCCGCTCAGCGAGCGGACCTGCTGCTGATGGCGCAGGTAGGGGAAGCCGGCGCCAATCAGCGCCATTTTCCGCTGTTCTTCGGTCAGCGGTGCGAAATGCGTCAGGGCTTCGTTCAGCCTGTCCTCATCGCGCAGCTGCTGCAGGCTTTGATCGTAATAGCCTATCCGCACCCGCGGATGGAATACCGCCTGCCGATCGTCTGGCTGGCGATACTCACGCCACAGCTGCTGCAGCAACGAGGACTTGCCGCAGCCGTTACGCCCGACGATGGCGATGCGATCGCCGCTTTTAACCCGCAGTTGCTCGAGGCTGAACAGTACCGGCGCATCCGCCGCCGGCCGCACGTCCAGCTGCGGCAGCGCCAGCAGGCGATCGGCGTCGAGCGCTTCCCCCTGCAGCCGCAACCGCCACTGGCTGCCGGCGGTCAGCGTAGTTTGTTCTTCCCTGAGGCGGTCGACGCGTTTTTCCATTTGCTTGGCCTTGCGCGCCAGATCTTCGTTGTCGTACACCCGGCCCCAAACCGCCAGACGGTGGGCGCTCTTCTCCACCCGATCGATCTCTTTTTGCTCGGCCTGGCGGCGGTGCGCGTCCGCGGCATCCTGCTCCTCAAGCGCCAGGCGGGCTGCGGAGCAGGGCAAGCGGAAGAATTGCAGCGTCTGGTCGCGCAAAATCCAGGTGCAGTTGGTCACCTGATCCAGCAAATAGCGATCGTGGGACACCAGCACAAAGCTGCCGCACCAGTTTTGCAGGAACCCTTCCAGCCACAGCAAGGTGGGCAGGTCCAGGTGGTTGCTGGGTTCGTCCAGCAGCAGCAGGTCCGGTTGGCGGATCAACGCGCGCGCCAGCAACAGGCGCGTATGTTGGCCGCCGCTGAGGGTGCCGGCGGTCAGCGTCCAGGTTTCGGCGGTGAACCCCAGGCTGGCCAGCAACGCCTCGCAGCGCCAGCGTTCGCTCAGATGTTGGTTTGGCGGCAATCGCGCCAGCACCGCATCCAACAGGGTGCAGGCGTGCAGCGCTTCCGGCAGGTGTTGTTCCACCCGCGCCATCAGGCACTGGTGCGACATCGTTACGTTGCCGGCGCCGGCGGGCAGGTCGCCGCTGAGGATTTTCAGCAGGGTGCTTTTGCCGCAGCCGTTATGGCCGATTAGACCGATGCGATCGCCTTTTTTCAGGCTGAAGGAAACCTCGCTCAGCAGGGTGCCGAACGCGTTGTCGTAACCGACAGATTGTGCAGATAGTAATGTGCTCATTGCTTACTCAAGATTTACAGGCATAAGGATGCCAATCGTCAAACATCGCTGACGACAACCCGGTAAGCCGGAGGGAAGGGCTCAGATTTTAGTAAGCTTCGCTCAAGCTGGGTTATCGCAGCACGATACCGGTAATGCTTGAGCGGCGGCAATTACTATAGAAGTGTGAGTAAACAAACAATTCACACATCGGCATAGTAATCCTCCTTTTATAAATTAGGTTAATAGGTGAGCGAATTATAGGGCGTCTTTTGGCATCGCGCCACCGTAAAATGTTCAAGATATCAGCAGGCTAAACGCAGCATCCCCGCAGTGACGAATGAATGGGAATAATTCAGGTATTTCGGCTCAGATTAAGCAGCTATTATAATCGGCGTTTATGATTAAGCGGTGGATTTCCCTGTCTGCCGCACACCTGTCTATCATGCTGAGCTGAGCACTGAATTTATGTTAAGACCCCGTCAGATCTTCTTTTTTCTGTTCCTGCTGTTTGGGTTGCAGTTGGCGCCGCTGGCCAGCGTTGCCGCGCAGGATGACCCCGTTGCCGAAAGCGCGCCGGATCCCGCCACGGCGCTAAAAAAGGCCCAAAAGCAGTTGGACGACATGAAACAGCAGGTCTCCAAGGCCAGCACCGACAATCAGCTCGTCAAACTGCGGCAGTCCACCGACGATCTGGCCGCCGGGATGGAGAAGCTGGCGGCAGACCTGCAGCCGGCACAGGAAAAGCTGCAGGCGCAGCTCGACGTGCTGGGGCCGCAGCCGGCCGCCGGCTCCCTGGCCGAAACCCCGGCGGTGGTGCAGCAGCGCAACGCGCTCAACAACAGCAAGAAGCAGCTGGACGACGCGGCAAAACGCGCGCAGGCCATCAGAGCCGGCGCGATCGATCTGGGGCAGCAAATTGGCGATCTGCGCCGGGTGGCGTTTAAAACCCAGCTGGCGCTGAACACCGGCAGCATAGTGGGCGCCAAATTTTGGGCGCCGATTGTGCAACCGTCCGATGAGGATGCGCAGCGGTTGGATCAGTTCAATGCCGCGATGAAAGAAGCCTGGGACGCCAGTTGGCAAGAGGAATGGCGCTACGGCACCCTTGCTTTGCTGGCGTTGGCGGTCATTATCTGGTCCTGGGGCCGCTATTATTCCGAGCGCTTCCTGGCCTGGGTCAGCATTCGCTTCTTGCCGGACGGGCGGCTGCGCCGCAGCTTTATGGCCATCGCGACCGTCGCCGTCACCGTAATCACCACCGGCATCGCGCTGAACCTGCTGAATCAGACCTTTACCCGGGTGCAGGCGCTGCCGGTGCTGCTGCAGGATTTTTCGGAAGGCTTCAGCAAGCTGGCGATTTTCTGCGCGTTGATCGCCGGGCTGGGCCGCGCGGCGCTGTCGCTGAATCGGCCATCATGGCGCCTGGCGTCGCTGGACGACGCGGTCGCCACCGGGCTGCGCTACTTCTCGCCGCTGCTGGCCGCGCTGGCGTTGGCCTTTGGCACGGTGGAGCTTATCAATAACGTGGTGAGCGCCAGCCTGAGCGCCACCATTTTCGGCAACGGCCTGGTCGCCGGGCTGATCGGCATGGTGTTGCTGGCGATACCGCTACGCTCCCAGCGCATTCGCCGCCGGCTGGAACAGCAGGGCGTGCACATCGAAAAACGTTCAACCGTCGGTGGCCTGGTGCATCTGGTCACGCTGGTGTGTTCGGTGATCATTCTGTTTTCGCTGCTGATCGGTTACATCGCCTTCGCCCGGTTCCTGACCTATCAGGTGATCTGGATCGTGCTGGTGCTGATGACCTTCTATTTTACCGTGCTGTTTGCTACCGACCTGTGCGCCGCTATCTTCTCGTCGCAAACCACCAGCGGCAAAACGCTGAAGAAAACGCTCAACGTCAAGGACCGCCACCTGGAACAGATGGCGATTATCACTACCGCAGTGGCGAAATGTTCACTGCTGCTGTTGATGATCCTCTCGCTGTTCAACGGCTCGTTCGGCACCACCACGCCTAACTCGTTGCTGGAAAAAATCGCCTCGATCCTGACCGGCGAAGGCCTGCAGCGTTTCAACATCGTTCCCGGCAATCTGATCAACGCGGTGATTTGCCTGGCGGTCGGCATCTATATCCTGCGGGTAACCCAGCGTTGGCTGAGCAACGAGCTGCTGCCGAAAACCATTTCAGACGTCGGCATTCGCGCCTCGCTGGTTACGCTGTTCAGCAACGTCGGCTATGTATTGCTGATCCTGATCACGCTGGCGGCGCTGGGCATCCAGTGGAGTAACCTCGCGTGGATCGTCAGTGCGCTGTCGGTCGGCATCGGTTTTGGCCTGCAGGAGATCGTGAAGAACTTTATTTCCGGCCTGATCCTGCTGACCGAGCGGCCGGTGAAGGTGGGGGACATGATCGGCATCGGCGGGGTGGAAGGCGACGTGCGCCGCATCAACGTGCGCGCCACCGAGATCCAGCTCAGCGACCGTTCAACCATGATCGTGCCGAACTCGCAGCTGATCTCGCAGAACGTGCGCAACGCCACCATGGGCAACGCGCAAGGGGTGGTCACCATCGCGCTGACCTTCCCGACGGATATCGATCCCGAGCTGGTGCGCAATATCCTGCTGAGCGCCTACAACGACTACGAGAATATTTTGGAGACGCCGGCGCCTTACGTTCGTTTCAGCCAACTGGGGCCGGACGGCATTATCCTCAGCGTCACCGGCTACGTGCCCAGCCCGCGCATGGTAGGCGCAACCAAAAGCGAACTGCTGTTCAACATCCTCAAACTGCTGCGCGCGCAGCGCGTCAATATGTCCAGCCCGCAGGAAGTGGTGTTTATGAAACAGCAGGCGAAGAACCTGGCCAACGAGGAAGAGCAATCGTCGTAAAGCTGAACCCGCCGCCGGGCCGTAACCCGGCGGCGGCAGGTCAGTGCATGGGCGGCACCACCGACTGAGAGCAGTCGCTGTTGGCGCTGGCGTCGCTGTTATTGCAGGTGTGAGGATCGTTTTGCGCCGGCGGTGGCGGCACGTCCTGTGGGCCGCCTTTACCGCCGATACAGCCGGAAAGCATCAACATCAACAGCACCGGGATCATCGCTTTCATTTCACTTCCCTCCGTTGGTCACCATCTCCTTAAGTATAAACACTGCAAGGCGTTACCACCGCTCAATGATGCGCTGGCTGTCAATGAGACAGAATCACCGGCTGATCCGGAATGCGGGTAAAGGTTTTGATCAACTGATGGTAATCGGCGATGGGGTCTAGCCGGCTGAACTGCTGCGGGTAAATGTCCTTGGCCAAAATCTCCATGCCGATGATGTTGTAGGGGTGGTTATAGAAGTGGTGGTAGACGCCATACGCCCGATGATTTTCCACCGGCGCCAGGTTGGCGACGCCGGTGCGCTGGGTCAGTTTGTCGAAGGCGCCGGCAACCGCCTGCTCAGAGACGTTATAACCGAACGGGATCACGTTGGCGTTCGGGCGCACCGAACCGGTCATCAGGTAGACGTCCGGCTTCATGGCGATGATTTTCTCCAGCGCAACGAATCCCGCACCGCCCGGCAGCAGGCTGGAGCCGATATTGGTGGCGCCCACCGCTTCAACCAGCCCGCCCCAGCCGTTGTGCGAATGGGTGAAACAGCAGTTGTCGCTGTTGCCGGCGATAGGTTCGATAAATACCGTCGGTTTAATCTTGATGCTCGCCACCCGTTGCTGAATGGCCTGATATTTCTGCCGGTAGAAGTCGGTATATTCTTTGGCCCGGGCCTCCTGGTTCAATACGCGGCCCAGCAAGGCGACGCTGGCGGCGGTATTTTTGGCCGGATCCAGCTCGTAATCGACAAACACCACCGGAACGTTCAACCCTTTCAACGCAGTCAAAACGCCGGACTGCTCCAGCGCCGGCTTGGCGCGCAGCTGGGCGATCATCAGGTCCGGCTTTCTGGCGATCACGCTCTCAAGGTCAACCTGGCCCTGATCGTTAAATCCCATATCCAGAATTTTTGTCGCCTGCGGCCAGGTGTTTTTCAGCAGGGTCCAGGTAGCGGTATCCTGCTTTTTCGGCATGTTGTTCCAGGCGACCACCCGGCGGAATGGATCTTCACGGTCCAGCAACGCCAGCGTCAGAATATCGCGGCCGTCCTGCAGGATCACGTGCTCGGGTTCGTGGGTAAGGGTGACTTTCCGGCCATCCATATCGGTCAGGGTCAGAGGATAGGGGGTGGCGAAGCCGCTCAACGGCAGCGCCAGCGCCAATGCGCACAGCAGGCGGCTAACAGGGGATTTCATGGCTTGTCTCGTCAATAGGAGAAGTGATAATCATTATCTGTTTTTTGTCGGCCGGCGCGAAGGAAAGAGGGTTACGTTGTTCGGCGATATGTAATTAATTATTAATAGAAAAATCATTCACTTTTGGCACGGCCGCTTATTCCAAACGGGGGAAAGCGTTATTTTACCGGCGAGAGGCGCGCCGATTGACCATAATAATCTTAACCCGCGTGCCTCATTTTGTCGGGAGCCCGGCAAGTTCAGCATATTGATACACAAATATGTTTCCTCATGTTCAATAAACAGATGATCAGACCAGTAAAACTGGCAATAATAGCCGTGCCGCGATGAGATAAAAACCGGCAGCCATGGCGCGACGGTGTGCCGACATGGCGTAGGCGTGACGTCACCTTAACGAATGTTTCTGGATCCAAGATGCAAACCACTCCGTTGCCCGATAATGCAAAATTTTGGCATGCGCTCACCGTCTTCCTGCTGGTGTTCGCCGTTTGCCTGTTGGGTATTTTGAGCCGGCCCAGCGGTTTTCTGGCGGCGTTCTGGCCGGCCAACGCGGTGCTGCTGGCGGTGCTGGTGCGCAATCCGGAACTAGCCACGCGTTATGGCTGGAGCATGGCGGCTGTCGGCTACCTTTTGGCGGATTTGCTGACCGGCAGCCCGTTCAACAAGGCGCTGTTGCTCAATAGCGCCAATATCGTCGGCGTCGGGCTGGGTTATCTGCTGTTTATGCGGCTGCAACCGCAAACCCGCATGCTGCAACGCGGCTCTTCGAGCATGTATTTGTTCGGCATCTGCCTGGCCAGCGCGGCGGGCACCGGCCTGGTGGGCGCCGGCGTCTCAAACCTGCTGTTTGGCCGGCCGTATTTCACCGCGCTGTCGCTGTGGTTTTCATCGGAATTCACCAATTACATCACGCTGATGCCGTTTATCCTGGCTTTTCCCGCCGACTGGCAGGTTCGGTTACGCCAGCTGCCGCGCTGGAGCCAGTGGCCGGACGTCGGCAGAAAGAGCGCCGTATTGGCGCTGCTGCTGTTGGCCTGCGTCTGCAGCGTGCTGATCGGCGGCCCGGGTTCGGTGATTTTCCCTATGCCGGTACTGCTGTGGCTGGCGATGTCGTTCTCGCTGTTTAGCACCATGATTGCGGTGCTGGGTTACGTGTTGTGGTGCCATCTGGCGATCGATATGGGGCTTATCGTCACCAATCTGGATATGCGCATGCCGCAGAATACGGTGTCGATGCGCCTGGGCGTAGCGCTGCTGGCGCTGGGGCCGATCGCCGTCGCCAGCATGAACTTCGCGCGCAATACGCTGCTGAGCACGCTGGAGTACGTGGCGAACCATGACGCGCTGACCCAGGTACTGACGCGCAGCGCCTTCATGCAGCGCGGGGAGCGGCTGATCGCCCACAAGGGCGAAGTGCTTTGCGTGATGATGCTGGATATCGATTACTTCAAATCGATCAACGATCGCTTCGGCCATGCCGGCGGCGATGCTGCGCTGCTGGCGTTTACCCGCGCCATCGCCGCTAACCTGCGCGAGAAAGATCTGTTTGGCCGCATGGGCGGCGAGGAGTTCGCCATCGTCGCGACGCTGGGCCAGCAGCGGCAGGCGATGGCCCTGGCGGAGCGTTTGCGCCAGCAAATAGAGCGGGAGTCGATCGTACTGCCGGGCGGCAATCAGCTGCAGATCACCGTCAGCATCGGCATGGTCACCTGCTTTGGCGGCTCTGGGGAGAGCCTGGATGAACTGCTGAAAATGGCGGATATAGCGGTGTATCAGGCGAAAAACGCCGGCCGTAACCAGGTCGCCACCCCGGAAATTTTTCCCCTGATTTACAGCGACATCTAACCTCCTTGCATGCGGCGCATGGTTGCCGCTCACCCTGGCGTCTAAAATGGTAAATGGCGTCGGCATTGTGCCGGCGCCAGACCGACTGTGTTTAACGCACAAGAGGAACCTGAAGATGAAATACGTAGATGGCTTTGTGGTGGCGGTGCCGGCCGCCAATAAGGAGGCGTATCGCGAGCTGGCCGCGTCGGCTGCGCCGTTGTTCAAAGAGTTCGGCGCCACGCGAGTGGTGGAGTGTTGGGGCGACGACGTGCCCGACGGCAAGCTCACGGATTTTCGCGGCGCGGTAAAAGCGGAGGAAGGGGAAGTGGTGGTATTCAGTTGGATAGAGTACCCCTCGAAGGCGGTGCGCGACGCCGCCAACCAAAAGATGATGCAGGATCCGCGCATGAAGGCCTTGGGCGATCGGATGCCCTTCGACGGAAAGCGCATGATCTTCGGCGGCTTTGCGCCGCTGCTCGATGCGTGATGGGGAGGCGGGATGGCTAAAATTATCCAGCATCTGTGGTTTGAGAAAGACATGGAGGGGGCATTGGCCCGCTATGTCTCCCTGATCCCCGGCTCATCGGTGACCTGGCGTTCTGCGCTGCAGGCAGACACGCCGAGCGGCCCGGCCGGCAGCGTCAAAATGGCCACATTCACCCTCGGCGATCAGCGCTATTCGGCGTTCGAAGCGCGCCAGATGGAGCCTTTCAATCACAGTTTTTCGGTGATGATCGAATGCGCGAACCAGGCTGAGGTGGATCGCCTGTGGGATGGCCTGGGCGAGGGCGGCAAGATTGAGCAGTGCGGTTGGCTGCGCGATCGCTGGGGGCTGTACTGGCAAATTGTGCCCCGACGCCTGTTCGAGCTGATGGACACGCGCGACAGCGCCAGCGCCAGGCGCGTGACCGAAGCGATGCTGCAGATGGTCAAAATTGATATCGCCGGGCTGGAAGCGGCGGCGCGCGAATAACAAAATGCCCCCGCCGGCGATCGGCGGGGTTCCCGTCCTTGCATTAATCTGCTGCATGCTAAGGTGAGTTATTATCATTTGTCAGCCAATGGCGTTCACGGCATCTTGAGCGATGATGGTAACGCGATGAATAACAGAGATAACTCATGCAAAAAACACAGATTCGACAATGGGTGGCGCAACATCCGCTGCTGCAACAGATGGCGGCATTGCAACCCCTGACCTGGTTTAACCCGCGTGCGACCACGCTCCAGGCCGGCTTGCCCCACGTTGGGTTGAGCGCGGAGGATGTGGCCGACGCGGAGCGGCGCCTGGCGCGCTTTGCCCCTTATCTGAGCGCCGCCTTTCCCGAAACGCGGGCCGCCCATGGGGTGATTGAGTCTGAGCTGGTCGCCATTCCCGCCATGCAGCAGGCGCTGAACGCGCGTTACGGCCTGCCGCTGCCGGGGCGTTTGCTGCTGAAAAAAGACAGCCATTTGCCGATTTCCGGATCCATCAAGGCGCGCGGCGGTATTTACGAGGTGCTGGCGCACGCCGAGAAGCTGGCGCTGGCGGCCGGATTGCTGCAGGTGACCGACGATTACGCCAGGCTGTTTTCGGCGCCGTTTCCTGAATTTTTCGGCCAGTATCGCATCGCCGTCGGCTCGACCGGCAATCTGGGGATGTCGATCGGTATCATCAGCGCCCGGTTGGGCTTTAACGTCAGCGTGCACATGTCGGCCGACGCGCGCGAATGGAAAAAACAGACGCTGCGCGACAACGGCGTAACCGTGGTGGAGTACGCCGAAGACTACGGCGTCGCCGTCGAACAAGGGCGGCGGCAGGCGGCGGGCGATCCGAACTGTTTCTTTATCGACGATGAAAACTCGAAAACCCTGTTTCTCGGCTATGCGGTGGCCGGCGGCCGTTTGAAGCGCCAGTTCGAGCAGCAGGGGATTCAGGTGGACGCACAACACCCGCTGTTTGTTTACCTGCCGTGCGGCGTCGGCGGTGGTCCGGGCGGGGTGGCCTTTGGGCTGAAGCTGGCGTTTGGCGATCACGTTCACTGTATTTTCGCCGAACCGACCCATTCCCCCTGCATGCTGCTTGGGGTATACAGCGGGCTGCACGACGGCATTGCGGTGCAGGATCTCGGCATCGACAACCACACCGCGGCCGACGGGCTGGCGGTGGGCCGCGCCTCCGGCTTTGTCGGCCGGGCGATGGAGCGTTTGCTGAGTGGGTTCTACACCCTTGACGACGATGAGATGTTCGCACTGCTGGGGATACTGGATGAGCAGGAGCATATTCAGCTGGAGCCTTCCGCGCTGGCCGGTATGGCGGGCCCGTGGCGGGTGGCGGGCCACCCGGCCTGGCTAAGCGAGCGGGGGCTGAACGCCGGGGACATGGCGCGCGCCACCCACCTGGTGTGGGCTACCGGCGGCGGTATGGTGCCTGCGGTGGAGATGGCGAAATATCTGGCCGCGGCGCAGGCCGCTCGGTGAATCGGCAATGAAAATTCGGCGACATCCGGCTAATGACGCAGCCCTAACGCGCTATTTATCGCCATATTCATGCCGCGACTCCTGCGCTATATCGCTAGATTTGCCGCCGCGGCAGCTGTTTGTGTCACCCAATTTCGCCTATTTACTATTTTCATATTAAATGAAACGTACCCTCAGGTTCGATAGCCATCTGGATTATAGTAGTCCTCCGCTGCCGGCCCGCCAGGCCAGGCGTCGCCCACAAATCCACGGAGGAGAACGCATATTGTGGCTGCCAATGAAGAAATTGATGTTCGAGCGTTGATCAACGATCGCCCGCTGGGCGGTTATCAAAAGCTGATCGTGCTGCTGGGGTTTATCGTTATCGCGCTGGATGGTTTCGACATCACGCTGATGGGCTTTATCGCGCCGGAGTTGAAAAACGAATGGGGCGTGGGCAATTCACAGCTGGGTCTGGCGATCAGCGCCGCCTTGATAGGCCTGACCCTCGGCGCCTTGCTGTCCGGCCCATTGGCGGACTGGCTGGGGCGCCGGGCGATCATCATCAACAGCGTATTTTTCTTCGGGCTGTGGACGCTGGCCACCGCGCTTTCGCAAAATATCGAACAGATGGTTTTCTTCCGCTTTATGACCGGCCTGGGGCTGGGCGCGGCGATGCCGAACGTCGGCACGCTGATCTCGGAGTACGCGCCGGAAAAGAAACGCTCGTTTATTATCACCGTAGTGTTCTGCGGCTTCACCTTCGGCGCGGCGCTGGGCGGCTTTGCCGCCTCCTGGCTCATTCCGCGTTGGGGATGGCATGCATTATTGCTACTCGGCGGGGTGCTGCCGCTGCTCTGCGTGCCGCTGCTGTTGGCCAAGTTGCCCGAGTCGGTGCGTTTTTTGGTCGCCAGGCGCGCCAGCGCGGCGCGCATCGGCAAGATCGTTGAAAAGTTGGCGCCGGGCAGCACCCACGCCGGGACGCGTTATACGCTGCCGCCGTTGACGACGCCCGGCAAAGGCGCGGTGCAAATCGTCCTGTCGCGGCAGTATCTGTTCGGCAGCCTGATGCTGTGGCTGAGCTACTTTATGGCGCTGTTTCTGGTTTACCTGCTGGGCAGCTGGCTGCCGACGCTGGTGAAGGGGATTGGCCTGAGCGTGGCGCAGGCGGCGGTGATCACCGCCTTGTACCAGGCTGGCGGCACTTTGGGCTCGCTGTTTGCCGGCTGGCTGATGGATCGCATCAACCCGCACCGGGCATTGGGCGCCATCTATTTGCTGGGCGCCGGCCTGACGCTGACGATTGGCCTGTCTGCCCACAACGGCCTCTTGCTGGGGGGCGTGGCGCTGGCCTGCGGCTTCTGCCTCAACGGCGCCAATACCGGCATGAATGCGTTGTCGGCGCGTTATTACCCCACTGAAGCGCGCGCCACCGGTTCCAGCTGGATGCACGGCGTAGGGCGCATCGGCGCCATTCTCAGCGCCTTTGCCGGGGCGGAGATGCTGGCGCTGGGCTGGGGGTTCGATCAGATCTTCGCCATCCTCGCCATTCCCGCAGTCATCACCGCCTGCGCTATCTTTGCCAAGGGCGCCAGAGGCTACAACCGCCAGGCAGCGCCGGCAAGCATTGATGCGGTGAAAAGCGTCTGACTCCGCAGGTGTTTTCCGAGGGGGAATGGGGCGTGAAAAAGGAAAAGGGGGCGAACTTCGCCCCCAGGCAGGGATCTGCGCTTACAGCTGCTCGCCGTTGCTGGCGATCACGCTGCGGTACCAGTCAAAGCTCTTCTTGCGCGAACGCGCGAGGGAGCCGGTGCCGTCGTCGTGTTTATCGACGTAGATAAACCCATAGCGCTTGCCGTATTCGCCGGTGGTGAAAGACACGCAGTCGATGCAGCCCCAGGGGGTGTAGCCGATCAGATCCACGCCGTCTTCGATCACCGCCTTCTTCATCTCTTCGATATGGGCGCGCAGGTAGTCGATGCGATAGTCGTCGTTGATCTGGCCGTCGGCCTCCACCTTGTCGAACGCGCCGAAGCCGTTTTCGACGATAAACAGCGGCTTCTGATAGCGCTCATACAGCACATTCAGCGAGTAGCGCAGCCCGACCGGGTCAATTTGCCAGCCCCAGTCGGAAGCCTTGACGTGCGGGTTGGCCACGTTGCCGGGGAAGCCGAACATGCCGTCGCTGTTGCTGGCCGCGTCGGCCTGCAGCGCGTTGCTCATGTAATAGCTGAAGCCGATGTAGTCGGTGCAGCCTTCGCGCAGAATTTGCGCATCCTGCGGCTGCATCTCAATCTGCAGCCCTTTGCGCTCCCAGTCGCGCAGCAGGTAGGACGGATAGTAGCCGCGCACCTGCACGTCGGTATACAGGTAGCGCTGATGCATCGCCTCGACGGCGTACATCACGTCGTCCGGTTTGCAGGAGTATGGGTAGAAGGGCACGCAGGCCAACATGCAGCCGATTTTGAACTCAGGGTTGATCTGATGGCCGAGCTTGACCACCTGCGCGCTGGCGACGAACTGGTGGTGCAAGACCTGGTACAGCGCCTGCTCCGGATTCTCTTCCCTGGTGTAATCCACGCCGGAGCAGCAGTAGCCGAACAGCGGATACTGGTAGTTGCTCTGGTTGTTGATCTCGTTGAAGGTCATCCAGTATTTCACTTTGTGCCGATAGCGGCGCATCACCACCTCGCTGAAGCGCACAAAGAACTCCACCACCTGGCGGTTCTTCCAGCCGCCATAGGCTTTCACCAGATGGTAAGGCATTTCGAAGTGGGACAGGGTGATCACCGGCTGGATGCCGTGCTTCAGCAGTTCGTCGAACAGATCGTCGTAAAACTGCAGGCCGGCTTCATTCGGCTCCGGTTCGTCGCCCAACGGGAATATGCGCGTCCAGGCGATCGAGGTGCGGAAGCATTTGAAGCCCATTTCGGCGAACAGCGCGATATCCTGCTTATAGCGGCCGTAGAAATCCACCGCCTGGTGGTTGGGGTAACGGTAGCCGTCGAGCACGCCGTCGGTCATCACGCGGTCTACGCCGTGCGCGCCGCCGGACAGCACGTCGGCGATGCTTGGGCCTTTGCCGCCCTGATCCCAACCCCCTTCAACCTGGTGCGCGGCCACCGCGCCCCCCCACAGAAAATCTTTCGGCAACCGTTGCTGTTTCATCGTCTGGTTCTCATTAGTTTATTAATGAAGGGCTAGTTTGCTAGCGACGGATAATATACTAACAACACCGAAAAGATTGTCACGATATAACAAATCAGCGCGCCGGGTAATTTGTCACATTAAAAAAACAGGCTGTTTTATTTTGCCGAGTTAATTGATCCCAGGCGTTTTCCGATGGTTTCAATAATGTAAATAACGGGTATTTGGGTGGTGATATTGTGCTGGCCGCCGATCAGGTACTGGGGCACGTGATAGGAGAGGTTGAAGTCCGCCAGCCGCGCCAGTGAAGAGGTTTCGTTATTGGTGATGCTGATGATTTTGCAGTGGTGCAGGCTGAACTGGCTGGCCAGCCGCAGGATCTCTTCGGTTTCGCCAGACACCGACAGCACGATCGCCACGGCGTTTTTATACATGTCGCTGTTTACCGGGTAATAAGGGTCGTCGATGTGGGTGCTGAATTTTCCCACGTTGGAAAAGAAACGCGCGCCATATTTCCCCAGCGCACCCGAGGTGCTGATGCCGACAAAAATAATGCGCTCGGCGGCGGAGATATGCCGCACCGCCTGATCGATAAGCTGATTGAATTCGTCGTTGTTGACGCTTTTAAAAAAACTGATGATCTCACCGGCGCCGGAATCGGTCGGCAGCACTTCGCTTTGTTCGAGGTACAGCTTGAAGCGAATGCGGAATTCGGAATAGCCGTCGCAGCCCATCTTCTTGCAAAACCGCAGCACGGTGGTGGTGGACACCCCGGCGGCCTCGGCCAGCTCGCGGATGGTCATGTACATCACCTGATTCTTGTTTTTGCTGGCGTAGTTATACACCATCAGCTCGAGGGCGTTGAGTTCGGCAATTGCTTTATGGGTAAACATAGACCTGTCCGGCGGCTAACAACGTGAAGCTAATCAGCGGGCTAACATAGCAAATTTTGCCGCCGCCCGCTCGTGCTTTCCGCTGTCGGCTCAGGCGCGTTTGGCGCGGTGCAGCAGCGCGTCCTCGGCCGCTTCGTGGCCGGTCAGGTCGCAGGCTTTCGGCAGCCGCCAGGCGATCAGGCCGGCGATAATCAGCGAGGCCGCCAGCGCACACACCGCCACATTCTGGCCATACAGGTAGATCATCACGCCGACCAGATAAGGCCCGCAGAAGCCGCCCAGATTGCCCAGGCCGTTGATCACGCCGCGCGCGCCGCCGGCCACTTCCGCCGAGGCGATGCGCCCCGGCATCGACCAGAACGGGCTGGTGGCGGCCTTCAGGAAGAACCCGCATACCACCAACGCGATATAGGCGGCGACCAGGTTGTGGCGCAGCATCACCGAGGCCAGCAGGGCGCCGGCGAAGCAGAACAGCGACACCATCACCCACAGCCGGCGCTTGCCGGTTTTGTCGGTGAGCACCGAAATCAGGTAGATCCCCAGCAACGTGGCGACGAAGGGCAGGATCACCAGGAAACCGACCGAGGCCATGCTGCCGCCGGTGAGGTTTTTCAGAATGGTCGGCAGCCACAGGGTGTAGCCGTAATCGCCGGTTTGATAGAAGAAGTTCAGCAGCACCAGCTTCATCAGCCCGCGGTTGCGGAACACGTCTTTGAGCGGCGCATTGCTGACCGGCTGATTCTTGCTGCGTTCCTGCCGCTCGCGGGTCAGTTCGGCGATCAGGTAATCTCGCTCGCGGGCCGGCAGCCAGCGCGCTTCCTGCGGGCGGTCGCCGATCAGCAGCCACCAGACGGCCAGCACCACCAGTGACAATACCCCTTCAAGGATGAACAGCCAGCGCCAGTCGAGCTGGTTGATGATGGCGCCGGAAATCGGCGCGGTCAGCATGCCGCCCAGCGGAGCAAACATCATTACGAAGGCGTTGGCGCGGCCGATTTCCCGCTCCGGGAACCAGTTGCTGATCATGGTCAGCACTACCGGCAGCATGCCGCCCTCGGAGATCCCTAACACGAAGCGTAACAGCAGCAGTTGATAATGGTTGGTGACGAAGCCGGTGGCCACCGACACCACCGCCCAGGCGCACAGCGACCAGGCGATAAAGCGTTTGCCGCTGCCGTTGACCGCAATGCGGCCGCCGGGCACCTGCAAAAACAGATAACCGATAAAGAAAATGCCGCTGGCCAGCCCGGCCATCTGGCTGGTGATGCCCAGATCGCTTTCCATGCCGCCGGGCAGCGCGAAGCTGATGTTGACGCGGTCCATAAACGAAATGATGCAGGCGATCAGGATCGGGGCGACAACCCGCAGCCAGCGGGTATGGGGGATTTTATTATCCATGGTTTTCTCTCTTTGCTGGCACGGGGAAGAGCGCGTTATCCGGGGGTAACGCGGTGCTGTTAATCGGCGCGAATTTAAACAGGCGTCACTCGATGGCGTGCGGCAACGGCTCGCGGTGGAAGAAGGCGTCGACGTTGGCGAATACGATATCGCTCATTTTCTGCCGGGTTTCGTGCGTGCCGCTGCCGACGTGCGGCTGCAGCACCACCTGTTCCATGGCGAGCAGTTCGGCGGGCACCTGCGGCTCGTCGGCGTAGACGTCCAGCCCGGCGCCGGCGATGGCGCCGCTTTGCAACGCCGCGATCAGATCCGGCTGATTGACCACGCTGCCGCGGGCGATGTTGATCACCAGCGCATGGTTGGGCAGCGCGTCGAATACCACCTTATCCACCAGGCCGGCAGTCTCCTTGCCGCCGGCGACGGCGAGTATCAAAAAGTCGCTCTCACGCGCCAGCGACGCCAGATCGGGGAAGTAGGCGTAGGGCAGGCTGCTGTCTTGGCGGCGGCTGGCGTATTGAATGCGCATATCGAAACCGGCGGCGCGCTGGGCGATGGCGCGGCCAATATTGCCCATGCCGAAAATGCCGAGGCGTTTGCCGCTCACCCGGGTGGTCAGCCCCGGCGCTTCCTGCAGCCAGCGGCCGGCGCGCACAAAGCGGTCGTAATGGCACAGCTGGCGCGCGGTGGCCAATAACAGCCCCAGCGCCATATCGGCCACATCCTCGGTCAGAGCGCCGGAGGTGATGGTTACCGCGATACCGCGGCGGCGGGTGTAGCCCAGGTCGATGCCGTCGGTGCCGACGCCGAATACGGCAATCAGCCCCAGCTGCGGCAGCTGCTCCAGCACCGGCGTGGTGACGCCGACGTCGCCGCGGGTTACCAGCGCGGTGACGGCATTGCCGTGCGCGGCCAGGAAAGCGGCCGGGTCCGCCTGCTCATAGAGGCGATGCACCCTGAAGTTGGCCTCAAGGCGTTCCATCAGGTTAGCCATCAACGGGGCAATCAACAGCACTTCATTTGGGGTATCGGTCATCATTTTTACCTGTTCAGCCAAGGTGAATGTTTCGTTATTGTTATCAAAGCGGTTTTCACCGGGCATTTTTGCGACGGATATCACGCTGAAGGATGTTAAAAAAGGGTGTTACCGGTAATGTGATCGCCGGAGGCAAAAAAGCGGCTATTGCAGGGCAAATGCGGTGAAAAACCGCGGTGCGAGGCATTATTGGGCGTTAACCGCCCCGGAAAAGGCGAGGTTGCCGGCGGGTAACAGCGGGACGTAACACTTGGGGGGCTAAAAAAGAAAAACCGCGTGGGCGGAGCCACGCGGCAAAGGGTTCACGACGAACGAAACAAGGACAAAACTCCGGTAGACCTGTCATAAAAAACGCATTCCACGACGCCATGATAAGCAAAACCGCGGTGGCGGCAAAATGCCGGATTCTGCTTTCTATAGTTAAATTAATGCAAAACTATTCATAGTGTTACTTATCCTCGGACCAGCGTGCAGCGTTGATATCCACCTTCACCGGCAGCAGCCCGATGGCGGTGAACTTATCGGCCAGGCGTTGCTGCTGGTTGAACACTTCCGGCGTCATCCGTTGGCTGCCGAACGGCATGCGCGCCAGGGCTTTGGCCCAAATAGCCTGATCCAGCCCGGTGCTTTCGGCCAGGATCTTCGCCGCCTGATCCTGGTGCGCGTTGGCCCAGTCGCTCAGTTCGCTGAGCTGCCGGATCACCTGCTTGGCGCTGTCCGGGTAGGTCTCGGCGAAATGGCGGCTGGCGAGGAAGAAGGTGTAGTGCGGCACCAGCCCTTCGGCGTCTTTCAGCAGCCTGGCGTTGGCGTGGGTTTCCACTTCGGCGTAGTAGGGGTCCCAAATCACCCAGGCGTCGACGCTGCCGCGCTGGAAGGCGGCGCGGGCGTCGCTCGGCGGCAGGTATACCGGCGTTACGTCCTTATAGCTCAGCCCGGCCTGCTCCAGCGCGCTGACCAACAGATAGTTGACGTCAGAACCCTTGTTGAGCGCCACGCGCTTGCCTTTCAGATCGGCGACGGTTTTGATCGGCGAGTCTGCCGGCACCAGGATAGCCTCGGTTTTCGGGCTGGCCGGCGAATGCGCCAGGTAGATCAAATCGGCCTTGGCCGCCTGAGCAAAGGCCGGCGGTGCGTCGCCGGTGGCGGCCAGATCGATGCTGCCGACGTTCAGGCCTTCCAACATCTGCGGGCCGGCGGGGAACTCAATCCAGCGCACCTTGATGCCCTGCGGTCCGAGGGTTTTCTCCAGCGTGCCGCGATACTTCAGCAGCGCGAAGATGTTGGCCTTCTGGTAGCCGATGGTGATTTGCTGCGGCGTTTCCTGCGCCGCTGCCGACAGGCTGAACGCGCCCAACAGCAGGGCGGCGAGCAGCCGGGCTTTGAACATTTTCATGGTGACGCTCCTTATTTACGGTGGTTCAATCGGCGCGAGAGCCGATCGCCAAAAAATTGCAGCAGGGTGACCAGCGCTACCAGCACCACGATCACCGTCAGCATCACCTGGGTGTCGAAACGCTGATAGCCGTAGCGGTAGGCCAGATCGCCCAGCCCGCCGGCCCCGATGGCGCCGGCCATGGCGGAGGCGTTGATCATGGTGACCAGGGTGATGGTGAAGCCGCTGACGATGCCGGGCAGCGCCTCGGGCAGCAGCACGTGGCGGATGATATGCCCACGGCGGCAGCCCATCGCCTGCGCGGCCTCAACCAGCCCGCTGTCGACCTCGCGCAGGCTGACCTCGGCGATGCGCGCAAAGAACGGCGTGGCGGCGAGGGTCAGCGGCACCACGGCGGCCCAAACGCCGTAGGAGGTGCCGACGATCAGGCGGGTGAACGGGATCAGCGCCACCATCAGGATCAGGAAGGGGATCGAGCGGAACAGGTTCACCAGCCAGCCCAGCACCCGCTGGAGGCCGGGCCGTTGGTACAGCCCGCCGCGTTCGCTGACCACCAGCAGGATCGCCAGCGGCAGGCCGAGCGCCAACGCCAGCAGGGAAGACACGCCCACCATCAGCAGCGTATCGAGAAAACCGACCCACAGCCGGTCAAGCAGCAGCGACATAACCCAATACCTCCACATCGTCGGCCAGCGCCGGTGAAATTGCCTGAACGGAAGGTGACGGCGTCACGGTAATCAACAGATAACCGATGGCGTGGCCCTGAATGTGTTCGATGGCGCTTTCCACCAGGGTGACGCGGCCGCTGAACGCCGCCAGCACCTGATTCAGCTCCAGCGACGCGCCCTGGCCGCGATAACGCAAACGGATCAGCTGCGGCGCCTCCGGCGTTGGCGGGGTGGCGCTGATGCGGCCGGCCAGCGGCTCCGGCAGGCGATCGTGCGCCGGGGTCAGCAGAATGCGCGTGGTTTCCTGCTGCGGATTGCCGTACACCTGCCACACCGGGCCGTATTCGATAATCTCGCCGCGCTCCAGCACTGCCACCCGGTGGCAGATATCGTGGATCACCTCCATCTCATGGGTGATCAGCACAATGGTGATATTGAATTCGCGGTTGATGCGCTGCAGCAGCGCCAGAATAGCGCGGGTGGTTTCCGGATCCAGCGCCGAGGTGGCCTCATCGCACAGCAGCAGTTCCGGGTTATGCACCAGCGCCCGGGCGATGCCGACCCGCTGTTTCTGCCCGCCGGACAGCTGCGCCGGGTAGGCGTCCGGGTACGCCTCCAGCCCAACCAGCGCCAGCAGCGCATCCACCCGTTGCCGCCGCTCGGCGGCGGGCACGCCGGCCACCCGCAGCGGCAGCTCGATATTCTGCCGTACCGTTTTGGCCGACAGCAGGTTGAAGTGCTGGAAAATCATGCCGGTGCGCCGCCGGTAGCTCACCAGCTGGTCTTCGTTCAATTGGCCGATATCCACGCCGTCGACCCGTACGCTGCCGTCGCTGGGGCGTTCCAATCGATTGATGGTGCGGATCAGCGAAGACTTGCCTGCGCCGCTGCGGCCGATAATGCCGAAGATTTCACCCCGTAAAATGCTCAGGTTGATATCCCTCAGCGCCTCGGTTTGCTGGCCGGCATAGCGTTTGCTGAGGCCGCTGAAGCGCAGGTGCACCTTATCCCGGTAGCGGACGACGTCATCCGCCGCAATGGCCCCCGGGTCAGATAATGTCAGGCTGGACATAGGCTACTGGCTCCAGCCGGGCTGATACAGCTTGCCGTAGAAGCTGTCCAGTTTTGCGCGCACCACCGGCGAGTGCTGATAGACGTCGACAAACTTGCGCAGGCGCGGATCGCCCTGATGGCCGTCGCGGATCACGAACTGGATCACGTACTCCGGGTTTTCCAGCCCGTCGAACAGCAGGGCGCTGGCCGGATCGACGGTGCCGGACAGCTTCAGATAGTGCGGATAGCCCTGCGCCAGATCCACTTCGTCCAGGGTGCGCGCCAGCTGTACCGCTTCCACCTCGGTGATTTTGAGGTGTTTGGGATTGCTGACGATATCCGCCTGGGTCGCCTGAATGCCGACGCCGGGCTTCAGCTTGATAAGCCCGGCCTTTTGCAGCAGCAGCAGGCCGCGGCCGCCGTTGATGACGTCATTGGCGATCGCCACCCGGGCGCCGTCCGGCAATTCTGCGAGGCTGTTATGCTTTTTGGAGTACAGCCCGACGTTGTTGATGATCGCCGGGGCGTAGGCCACCAAATGGAAATTGCCTTCTTTGTTGGCGTTGTTGAGGAACGGCAGGTGCTGGAACAGGTTGACGTCGATATCGCCGTTTTCCAGGCTGACGTTCGGCGCTGTCCAGTCGCTGAATTCGATGATTTCGACCTTCAGCCCTTGCTTGCGCGCTTCTTCCGCCGCCACCTCCAGCGGCGGAGCAAAGGCGGCGGTGGTGCCCAACTTCAGCGCACCGCTGTAGTCGTCGGCTGCGGCGGCGCCGGCGGAAAATGCCAGCAGGGCCGAGAACATCAGGTTTCGCGCCAGGTTCGGTATTGTCATGCTGTTGTTCCTTAAAAAAGAAAATAAGCCGCTCAGGCGGACAAGGGAGAATGCGGGCGCCAGCTCGCCGCCGGGTGGCTGGCGGGCAGCCGGTCGTGCTGCTGAAACAGTTTTTGCCGCAAGGTGCCGCTGCGGTAGGCGGTTTTATAACGGCCGCGCGATTGCAGCTCCGGCACCACCAACTCGATGAAGTCGCGGTAGCTGCCCGGGTTAAGGATGCGCGTCAGGTTGAAGCCGTCGATATCGGCCTGGTCTATCCACTGCAGCAGCGCGTCGGCCACCTGCGAAGGATCGCCGACCACCAACGGGTAGCGGCCGCCCATGGCGTGCTGCTCCAGCAGCTGGCGGCGGGTCCAGCCGCTGTAGGTTTTGGTGACCGATTCGATGGCCTGCGTCGGCCCGGCCTGGATAGGATCGTCCAGCCCGAAACGCGACAGATCGATGCCGGTAGAGCTGGAGAAGTGGGCGATGCCGGCTTCCGGGCTGGCGTAGCGCAGGTACTCGCGGTATTTGTCCTGGGCTTCGGCGGCGGTGGGCGCCACAATCACCCCAAGCCCCATAAACACCTTCAGATCCTGGCGCCGGCGGCCGGCGGCCTGCGCGGCGGCGCGCAGCTTATCCACCTGCGCCTTCATGGCCGCCGGGGTGGCGCCATTGACGAAGGTGCACTCCGCGTGGCGGGCGGCGAACTGAATGCCGCGCGCCGAACTGCCGGCCTGGAACAGCAGCGGGGTGCGCTGCGGCGAAGGTGACGACAGATGATAGCCTTCGACCTGATAAAATTCGCCCTGGTGCTTCACCTGGTGGATCTTTTGCGCGTCGGCGTAGACGCGCCGTTGCCGGTCCGCCAGCACCGCATCATCTTGCCAGCTGCCTTCCCACAGCTGATAGGCCACGTCGAGAAACTCGTCGGCCTGGTCGTAACGCCGGTCGTGACTGACCTGCTGGGTCAGCCCCATGGCGCGGGCGGCGCTGTCCAGATAGCCGGTAACGATATTCCAGCCGATGCGGCCCTGGGTGAGGTGATCCAGCGTCGACAGGCGGCGGGCGAACGGATAAGGCGCTTCGTAGCTGAGGTTGGCGGTGACGCCGAAGCCGAGATGACGAGTGACGGCGGCCATCGCCGACACCAGCATCAGCGGATCGTTGACCGGCAGCTGGATAGACTCGCTGGCGGTCAGGGCGATGTTCTGTTGGTAGACGTCGTAAACGCCGAGAATGTCGGCGATAAACAGCCCGTCGAACAGCCCGCGCTCCAGCAACTGCGCCAGTTCGGTCCAATAGCTGAGCTGGTTGAACTCGGTGGAGCGGTCCTGCGGATGCGTCCACATGCCGTGATGGATATGGCCGACGCAGTTCATATTGAAGGCGTTCAGCAGGATTTCTTTCGCGGCGCGGCTCATTACAGGGTCCCCCGGCGCGGCGGCAGCACGCCGTTCAGCAGATAGTTGCCGATCGCCGGGTATTTCCAACGTACCGGGTCGTGCAGCGTGTGGGTGCGGGCGTTGCGCCAGTGGCGGTCAAGGTTGTGCTCCTGCAGCGTGGCGCGGCTGCCGGCCAGTTCAAACAGCAGGTTGCCGGCGGCCAGCGAGATTTCAGTGGTCCAGGCGCGGACCTTGGCCACCTCAATCGACGCCTGCGCGACGCTCTGCTCGTCGCTGTGGCGCTGTGCGGCGTCGACCGCCTCGCCGGCGGCCTCCAGCAGCGCGTCGCCGGCCTGGAGGCGGGCGGAAAGTTTACCGATGCGGTCCAGCGTCAGCGGGTCCTGGCCGGCGAATTCGACGCTGGAGTCGATCCAGGGCCGCGAGCGGGTGCGCACAAAATCCAGCATGTCGTGCCATGCGGCTTTGGCGATGCCCTGGTCGATGGCGGCGTGCAACAACTGCGCCAGCGGGCCGACCGGAGTCGGGCGTTCAAAGGCGCTCTGGAAAGGGACGATATCCTGTTCGTCCACCGGGCAATCGTCGAGCGTTACGCTGCCGCTGCCGGTAGTGCGTTGGCCAAAGCCCGACCAGTCGTCGGTGAGGCTCAGGCCGGGGGTGGCGCGCGGCAGAAATACCAGCTGTTCCTTACCGTCTTCGCCGACGGCGGCGGTGGGAATGCGGCCGGCGTACAGCGCACCGGTGGCGTAAAACTTCTGGCCGCTCAGCCGCCATTGCCCGTTCTGGCGATACAGCGCGGTGCTGCGGTGGTGGGCGGCTTTGCTGGTGAACTCCGCCAGCGCATTGCCGAAGTGCACGCCCGCCAGCGCTTCCCGGTATAGACGCCGCTGCTGTGACGGCGAACCGTTCACCCGCAACACTTCCAGTGCGTAATAGTGGTTTTGCGGCACCTGGCCGATCGAGGCGTCGGCCTGGCTGAGAATAACGATCGCCTGCGCCAGCACCCGGTTCGACAGCGCCGGGCCGCCAAATTCACGCGGTACGGTGATGGCGCCGAGGCCGGAGGCGAACAGCGTGGCCAGCTCGGCTCCTTTAAATCCACGAGTGGCGCGCGGGAAAGCGCCCGTTGAGGTAGTAATCGCCAATGGCGTGGTATTTCCAGCGCACCGGATCGTGCAGGGTGTGAGTGCGGGCGTTGCGCCAGTGACGGTCGAGGCCGTGCTCCGCCAGGGTGGCGCGGCTGCCGGACCATTCGAACAGCTTTTCGCTGGCCTGCAGCGCCACCTCGGTGGTCAGCACTTTGGCTTCCGCCACCGCGATCGACGCCGCCGCCGCGTCTTCGGCGCCGATCGGCCGCCGGTCGGTTTCGTCCAACACCCGGGCCGCCCGCCGCAGCAGCGCGTTGGCCGCGCTCAGCTCGATGCTCAAGCGGCCGACGTCGGCCAGGATGTAGGGATCTTCGGCGTTGCGCTCGACCCCGGCGTCTACCCAGGGTCGTGAACGTTCGCGGATAAACTGCGCGGCTTCATCCAGCGCGCCCTGGGCGATGCCGGCGTCGATGGCGGCCTGAATCAGCTGCGAGACTGCGCCCTGAATGGTCGGTTTGTCGCTCAATGGCTGCAGCGGAATGACGTTGGCGGGATCAACCCTGACTTCGCGCAGGCGCACCGTACCGCTGGCGGTGGTGCGCTGCCCGATGCCCGACCAGTCATCGACAATTTCCAGGCCCGCCGCCGGGCGGGGGATCAACGCCAACACCGGCCGTTGCTGGTCGTCCAGCGCTTTTGCGGCGACGATATGGGCAAACAGCGCGCCGGTGGAGTAAAACTTGTCGCCGGTAAAGCGCAGGCCGTCGTCGGTCTGGCGCAGGCGGCTGTGCATGTCCAGCGTATGCTTGCTGTTTTTTTCCGGGCCGCCGTTGCCGATGCGCTGGCCGGCCAGCACCGCGGCAAAAATGCGCCGCTTCTGTTCTTCACTGCCGGCGTCGCGGATCAGTTGGATCAGGCCGAAATGATTTTGCGGGATCTGCCCCAGCGCCGGGTCCACGGCGGAAATCAGCCGGAACACTTCGGCCAACGTAACGAAAGACAGCCCGGGGCCGCCATACTCGCGTGGAATGGAAATGCCTCCCAGGCCCAGCCGGCTGAACAGCGCCAGCTCCTGCAACGGATATTGCCGTTGCCTGTCGCGCAGCGCGGCGTTGGGCGCGGCGGCGATAGCCACCTGACGCGCCGCTTCCAACGCCTGTTGGGCATCGGCGATCGAGCCGGCCAATTCGTCGGTGGGCGCAGCGATAGGCTCGGGCGCAACGGATATAGCCATAACGATTTCCTCAATATGACAGACAGCAATAAAGAGCGCGCCGCATTGAGCGTAGCGCTATGAAAAATAACTGAAATTTAAATCGTTTCTGCGGTGGGGTACGCATCGATAATAATAAGTTGCGCGCCGGGGTGTAAAGCGGCGGCTTATTATAAATAGTGCCTTGCTTAGCGATTAATTAGCTTAAGAATTACAATGACATTGCTGCATAAGGCGCGGGAGTTTAGCTACATGGCCCAGTGGGAAATAACCGCTGGATCAATTAACCGGGCTGCTGGCGAAATAAGGTTGCGCGCGGGGAATAATAACGGCGGCGCCAGAACATATAGCCAGGTCGCCGGCGCTTATCAGGCCGGTGGGCGAAATGATACCGAAAGGTAACAATGAAATTTACTTTATCTATAAGAAATATATAGGAAATACCCACTTTTCGGTAAAGCCATCAACGCCACAATCCCTTAACATAACTAAGTCTTCCGATGATTATAATTAGCATGCTGCGGAATTATTCACCGCAGTGATGCAACGTATCTGATTCTTTGGTTTAAGGGATATCTTCACCATGGAAATTAACGTTAATGGCCGGGTGGTTGCACTCGGCCATCTGCCACCCGACACCCCGCTTTTGTACGTGCTGCGCAACGACCTCCAGCTGAATGGCCCCAAATATGGCTGCGGCCTGGGGGAATGCGGCGCTTGCACCCTGTTGATCGACGGCGTCGCCGCCCGTTCCTGTTCCGTGCCGCTTTCTGGCGCGCGCGGCAAATCCATCACCACCCTGGAAGGGCTGAGTGAACAGGGCGAATTGCACCCGGTGCAGCAGGGCTTTATCGATGAGCAGGCAGCGCAATGCGGTTACTGCGCCAACGGCATGATCATGACTCTGGTGGCGCTGTTTGAACGCGACCCGCATGCGGACGATCTGACCATCAAGAACGAATTGGCCTATAACCTGTGCCGCTGCGGCACCCATATCGAAATATTGCGCGCGGCGGCCCAGGCCCGCAGATTGCTGGCAGAACGGAGGGGCGCATGAGCCGTCTCGACGTCACCCGCCGTCAGCTCTTGCAGGCCGGTGGCCTGGTGATGGTCAGCAGCCTGCTGCCCACTTCTTTGAGCGTTTTCGCCGCGGAGCCTGCGGCGAAAGCCGCCGATTTGCCGCTGGATCGCCTGGACAGCTTCATCAGCCTGACCGCGGACGGCCGGGTGACCGCCTTTAACGGCCACGTCGATTTGGGTACCGGTATTCGCACCGCGCTGGCGCAGATCGTTGCCGACGAAATCGGCGTGCCTTTCGATCGGGTGACGATGATCCTTGGCGATACGCGCCGCACCCCGGATCAGGGGCCGACCATCGCCAGCGCGACCCTTCAGGTGACCTCGGTGCCTTTACGCCAGGCGGCGGCCCAGCTGCGTCAGCTGTTGCTGCAGCTGGCATCCGGGGCGTTCAAACTGCCTGTGGAACGGCTGCGGGCGGAAAACGCCCGGGTATACGCGGCGGCGAACCCGTCCATCGCGTTGAGCTACGCCGAACTGGCGCACGGGCAAGATCTGCACGTCGCGCTGGACAAAAAGGTCCGGCTGAAAAGCGTGGCGGAGAGCCGCTATGTCGGCAAGGCCATCGCGCGGGTGGATATTCCGGCCAAGGTGCGCGGTGAACTGACCTACGTTCACGATCTGCGTCTGCCGGGCATGCTGCATGGCCGGGTGGTGCGGCCGCCTTATATCGGCGCCGACAGCAGCGCGCCGCTGGGCAACGGGCTGTTGTCGGTGGACAAAGGGTCTATCGCCCATCTGCCGGGCATCGTGAAACTGGTAGTGATCAACGATTTCATCGGCATCGTGGCGGAGCGTGAAGAGCAGGCGATAGCCGCCATGCGGCAGTTGAAAACCGAGTGGAAACCCTGGGCCGGTTTGCCGGATCTGTCGCTGGACGGGCTGCATGCCGCCCTGGACGCCAACCCGAAAACCGACCGCGTACTGCGCGACGATCCGGGGGTGGACGCGGCGCTGGCGGCATTGCAGACCACCGTGAACGCCGATTACGTTTGGCCCTATCATCAGCACGCTTCCATCGGGCCTTCCTGCGCCGTGGCGGACGTGAAACCGGGCCGCGCCGAAGTCTGGTCCGGCACGCAAAACCCGCACGACCTGCGCAAAGATATCGCCAGGCTGTTAGGTTTGCCGCCGGCGCAGGTTGATATCAACCGCATGGAGGCATCCGGCTGCTATGGCCGCAACTGCGCCGATGACGTCTCGGCGGATGCGGCGCTGCTGTCGCAGGCTATCGGCCGGCCGGTGCGCGTGCAGCTGATGCGCGAGCAGGAATCCGGCTGGGAGCCTAAAGGCACCGGGCAACTGATCCGGGTGCGCGGCGGATTGGATGCGCAGGGGCAGGTGGCGGCCTACGAGCTAAAGACCAGCTACCCCTCCAACAACGCGGTGACATTGCCGCTGGTGCTGGCGGGCAAAGTTGCCAACCGGGCCGATGTGCAGCAGATGGGGGACCGCACCGCTATCCCGCAGTATGAATACCCCAACATGCGGGTGGTCTGTCAGGATGCCGCGCCGATCGTGCGCGCCTCGTGGATGCGCGGCGTGTCGGCGCTGCCTAACGTGTTTGCCCATGAGTCCTGGATTGACGAGCTGGCGTGGCGCGCCGGGCAGGATCCGATCGCGTTCCGCCTGCGGTATTTGAAAGATCCGCGTGCGCTGGCGTTGATTGACGCGCTGAAACGGCAGGCCGACTGGCAGGATGGGCCGGCGCACCGCCAACCCCGTTCCGGCGAGGAGGTGGTCAGCGGGCGCGGCTTCGCCTATGCGCGCTATTTCCACAGCAAGTTCCCCGGTTTTGGCGCCGCCTGGGCCGCCTGGGTGTGCGATCTCAGCGTGAATCGCCGCAGCGGGCAGATCAAACTCGATAAAATTTTCGTCGCTCACGACTGCGGGCGCATGATCAATCCGGCCGGGGTGCGCCACCAGGTGCATGGCAACGTTATCCAGTCCGCCAGCCGGGTGTTGAAAGAATTCGTGACTTTCGACAAGACGGCGGTCACGTCGCTGGACTGGGGCGGCTACCCGATCCTGCGCTTCGACGAGCTGCCGCAGGTGGATATTCAACTGCTGGACTATCCGGATGAGGCGCCAATGGGCGCGGGGGAGTCCGCCTCGGTGCCCAGCGCGGCGGCTATCGCCAACGCGTTGTTTGATGCGTTGGGCGTGCGGCTGCGGGAAGTTCCCTTCACCCCGGAGCGCGTGCTTAATGCATTAGCCGCCCGTAGCGAGCAAGAGAAGAAGCGATGAGCAAAATAAAAAAAATTGCCGGCTGGGCGGCGCTAACGGCGATCGCCGCGGCGGTGGCCGGCGGCATCGCCAGCTGGCGGCCGGAAATCGCGCCGCGCGATGTCGGCGAGCATCAGGTTTTCAGCCAGCAACAAATTGAGCGCGGTAAAATGCTGGCCGATCTCGGCGACTGCTCGGTGTGCCATACCCGGCCTGGCGGTGAACGCAATACCGGCGGCCTGGCGATGGAGATCCCGTTCGGGACTATCTACACCACCAATATTACCCCCGATATGGAAACCGGCATCGGCAAATGGAGCTATGCCGCCTTTGAGCGGGCGATGCGCCACGGCGTCGATCGCGAAGGAAACTACCTGTACCCGGCGTTCCCTTACACCGCGTTTACCCGCACCCGCGATGAAGATCTGCAGGCGCTGTACGCCTATCTGATGTCCCAACCGGCGGTGAAATATCAGCCGCCGGCCACGGCATTGAGCTTCCCGTTCAACATTCGCCAGGGCATCGTCGCCTGGAACTGGTTATATTTGACCCCGGGCGCCATGCAGAACGATGCCGGCCAAAGCGCCGAGTGGAACCGCGGCGCTTATTTGGCTGAAGGCCTGGGCCACTGCAGCGCGTGCCACTCGCCGCGCAATCTGCTGTTCGGTGAAAAAACCGGCGCCGACCATCTGGCCGGAGGGGTGGCGGAAGAATGGACCGCGCCGTCGTTGACCGGCAGCTCAGCCGCACCGCTGGGCTGGACGCAACAGGATCTGGTCAGCTTTATGCGCACCGGCTACTCGGCTAACCACGGCGTGGCCGCCGGGCCAATGGCGCCGGTGGTTGAGGAGGGGCTTTCACGGCTGCCGGAGCCAGATTTGCAGGCTATCGCCACTTACCTGCGATCTTACCATTCGGCGCCGCACAAGCCCGGGGAGGCGCAACGGCTGAATGCGCAGGCGGAACGCCAGTTGGAGCCGCTGGCGTCGCAAGGCGCACGGCTGTTCTCCGGCGCCTGCATGGCCTGCCACGCTCAGGAAAAGGGGGCGCAGATGGCCGGCGTGCGGCCTGCGCTGGCGCTGAACACCAACCTGTATAGCGCTACGCCGGATAACGCCATTCGCGTGATATTGGACGGCATTCAGCATCCGGCGAAGGCCGAACTGGGTTATATGCCGGCGTTTCGCCACAACCTGAGTGATGAACAGATCGCCGCGCTGCTTGACTATCTGCGGCAGAACTACGCCGGCCAGGCGCCCTGGCCTGACTTGCAGCAGCGGATCGGCCAGTTGCGCGCCGCAACGGCGGAAAAGTAGAAAAGGGTATTTGTTCCGGTTAATGCGGCGGGGGATGGTGAATCGCCATCCCCCGCGGTATTAGTGACGCACAGTTCGTTCCAGTAACTGAAACGTATCCGCCGCTTCAGGCGATCATTCCACATAATCTCCTCCTAAGCCTCGGGTAAATAAATAGCACCGCTCAGGCGCGAGGGCGAATACCTTATTTTGCATTGCTTGCCCGCAGCGCGGGATTAGCCGAGATTATCGGCCTGCGGCGCCGTGCGCCAGAGGCGCCAGCCGAAATTCATGCCTGCCGCCGCGCACAGCACCGCCGCCGTTCCCAGCATCTGCAGCAGGCTGAGGCGATGCCCAAACGCCGCCCAGTCGACGACGATCGCCACCGCCGGGTAGATGAAAGACAGAGCGCCCACCAGGCTGGTGGGGATTTTCTGGATAGCGCTGTACAGCAGGGTGGACATCAGGCCGGTATGCACCAGGCCCAGGGTCGCCAGCAAGAGCCAGTCACGGGGAGCGGCGGGGGTGTGAAAACCGGCGAACGGGGCCAGCAGCACCGCGCCCACGCTGAGTTGAATCAGCACCAGCAGCTGCGGCGGCAACGTTTTCAGCTGTTTGACGATTGCGGCGGCGATGGCATACATCAGGGCGGCGCCCAGCGCCATCAGCACGCCGAGCAGGTAATTGGCGCCGGGATCTCCGCCGGAATGACCGGTGACTATCAGGATCACGCCGCCGAAGGCCAACAGCAGCCAGCCAAGCCGGTTCGCCGTCAGGCGCTCGCCAAAAAACAGCGCGCCCAGGCCCACCAACATAAAGGGCTGAACGTGATAGGTCACCGTCGCAACGGCGATGGACGCCTGGGAATAGGCGGCGAACAACAGCATCCAGTTCAGCACCAGCGCCGCGCCGCCCAGCGCGGCGATGCCCCATTGCCGCCGGCTCAGCGCGCCGCGTTTCAGCTGGCCAAGCAGGGCGCAGACCAGCAGCATCGCCAGCGCCCCAAAAGCACAACGCCAAAACACCACCGTTACCGCCGGCAACCCCAGCGCCACCACCGGCCAGCCGACGGTGCCGGATATCACCATTGCGAGCGTCATTTGCATCGCACCGCCTGTTTTTGCCTGCATCTTTCATCCTCTTTCGCGCTTGTGCAATCCTGCGCATTCATTAAAATGAACAACTGAGCATTATGATGAACAGAGTCCGATATGTTTGTCAAATCGAACAATCGGACGATATGGTGAACAATGAACAGCGATATTTTGCACGATATGACGCCCATTGGCCTGTTGTCGACGGCGATCCGCCGCGAGCGGGAGCGATTAAATTTGTCGGTGACCGAGCTGGCCAAACGCGCCGGCATCGCCAAGTCGACGCTGTCGCAGCTGGAGACCGGCAGCGGCAACCCCAGCCTGGAAACGCTGTGGGCGCTGGCCATGGCGCTGGACGTGCCGGTGAGCCGACTGATTTCACAGCCGCGCCGGCATGTGCAGGTGATCCGCGCCGACGAGGGCGTCACCACGCTGTCCGAGCAGGCCAATTACGCCGCCACCTTGCTGGCCACCTGCCCGCCGGGCGCCCAGCGCGACATTTATCGGCTGCGGGTGCAGCCGGGCGAGCCGCGCATTTCACGGCCGCATATGCCCGGCACGGTAGAACATGTGATCATCAGCAGCGGCAGAGCGCGGCTGGGGCCGGCCGATCGGCCGGAAGAACTCGGCGCGGGGGACTACATCAGCTATTCCGCCGATCGCGAACACATTTTCGAGGCGCTGGAGCCGGGCACCACGGCGGTGATGCTGATCGAACAGAATTAGTTTTTGGTGGAAAATCACGGCGTTGAAGCTGGGTTTATTGAAAATGGTTCTCACTTGTACTAGTGTGCAACCTCATTTTTGCGGCGGGGCGGCGGTGGCCGCCTGACCCGCGCTTTCTCAATGTCCTTCAAGGATTGAAGATGAAAACAGCCATTCCTTCTATTCTGTTGCTCGCCGGTTTGACGGCGGCGCACCCTGCAACGCTGCTGGCCGCCGAAGCCGCGGCCCCGGCTGAAACCGCCGCGCAGGAAGACGCGGCCAGCAACGACTTCAGCTACGTGCGCTACCGCGCGGATTATCAGGTGTTGGCCAATGCGCACAGCGTCAAGACCGAAAGCTACGAGATCCTGCTGAAAACCAAAGCGGCGGTGGAGAAATTCAGCCAAATCCGCCTGGGCTACAGCGAAAAAATGGAAACGTTGGAGGTGGTCTCGGCCTATACGCTCACCGCCGACGGCCAGCGCCACGACGTGGCGCCGGATCGCATCTATACCCAGGAAAGCTATTCCAGCGCCTCGGCGCCGCTGTATGCCGATCGCAAGGTGCGGGTCATCGTATTCTCCAACCTGGCGCCGGGCTCGCGCATCGTCTATCAGCTGCGCCAAACGCAAAACGTGCCGTATTTCCCGGGCTACTTCGGCCTGTGGGAAACCTTCAGCGTCTTCGATCAGTTCGACGACGCCGAGATCAATCTGCAGGCGCCGGCCAGGCTGCCGATGAATATTTTCACCCGCGGCGTGGAGGGCGGCGACCAACCGCAGATCCGCGACGGGCAGGCGCACTGGCGCTGGCATTATCAGCGCAGCACGCCGCTGAAAGCGCAAAACTGGGCGGCGAGCAGTTGGACCTTCAGCCCAACCATCATGGCCAGCACCTACCGCGAATGGCCGCAGTTGGCCAAGGCTTATCAGCTGAAGGCCAGCCAGGCGGCGAAGGTGACGCCGGGCGTGCAGGCGCTGGCGGACCAGATCACCGCCGGCGTTACCGATCGCCGCGAACAGGCGGCGGCGATTTATCGCTGGGTGGCGCAGAATATCCGCTATGTGGCGGTGTATCTGGGTAACGGCGGGCTGGAGCCGAACTCGGCGCAAAGCATTCTCGACAACCATTACGGCGACTGCAAAGACCACGTGGTGCTGTTGGAAGCGCTGCTGGCCGCCAAAGGCATTGAGAGTTCGCCGGTGCTGATCGGCATGGACGAAGGGCCAATCTTGCCGAAGGTGCCGCTATTGGGGCGCTTTAACCATGCCATCACCTACGTGCCGGAGTTTAATTTGTATCTGGACTCCACCAACCCTTGGGCGCGCTTTGGGCAACTGCCGGAGGGCGATTTGAGCGCGCCGGTGCTGCTGACGCGCGAAGCCCGGCTGGCGCGCACCCCGAGTAACGATGAGCAGCGCAATCAACATGCCCTCAGCGTTGATTTCCAGTTCGATAAAGCAGGCAATATGCGCGGGCAAACCGAGCGGCCGCTGAGCGAAGTGGAAGAGATCGACCTGCGCGGCTATTTCTCGCAAATCAACCGGCAAAATCGGGCGCGGGCCGAGGAGTCCATCATGACCTCCTCCGGCATCGACGGCCGTGGCCAGGTGGTGATGCATGGCGATCCGCTCGATCTTAAAAAGCAGTTTGGTTTCAGCTTCCGCTTCAAGGCGGACGACTATGTTGATTTTGGCGTAGTGGGCGGCATGCGGGTGCCTAGCCCGCCGGGCGGCAAGTCATTCCGCTCGCTGTATACCTCGACCGCAGCGCCGAACAACGAAACCCCGTTCTATTGCAACGCGCAGCGCTATGAGGAAACCTATCGTCTGCAACTGCCGGCCAACGTGCCGATTATCGCCATTCCCAAGGATCTGCAGTTCCGCAATGCGGCGGGGGATTATCGGGTTGAATGGCGGCGCGACGGCCAACAGGTGACAGTGAACCATCGCCTGCAGATGAACGCCATTCGCGGTAAAGAGGCGCTTTGCCAGGCGCAGGATTACCCGGCGTTCCGCGAGCTGTTCCAGCAGGTGCGGCGCGGTTTCCGCGGGCAGGTGGTGTACGGTGAGTTGGCTAACGGCGCGGTGAGCCAGGCCGGCGGTTGATGGCGCTCAGGCCCCGGCTTCCGGGGCCTGTTTACCAGGCTAGCGTCTTGCTGTGGTGCTTTAGCGCGTCAATAAACACCCTGACTTTCTTGGGAACATATTTTCGATTGGCGTAATAAACCCACATCGGCGGCAGCGATCGACAATATCCCGGCATCACCTCAACCAGCGTACCTGTCTCCAGTTCCCGTTTTATCCGATGACGCAAAAATACGTGCGCAATGCCAATGCCTGCCCGGGCGGCTTCAATAATGGCTTCGGTGTTATCGGTAATAAATATGCCGGGAATGTCGATGTCATATTCTTTTTCGCCATCGGTTAGCGACCATTTATGCAGTATTCCTCGATCGGGAAAACGAAAGCGAATGCAGCGGTGATGCTGTAATTCGTCAACATTATTCGGTGCGCCGTATTGTTCAATATACTCCTGTGTAGCGATAAGAGCGCAGGGCAGTTCTGGCGTAATCTGTACGCCTACCATACCGGGTTGCAATTTATCCGCCAGCCGTATCCCCACATCAATTCTCTCCTGAATAATATCTATCAGGTGATCTTCGTAATTTATTTCCAGCGTAATCTGCGGGTAAAGGCGATTGAACTCAGCCCAAAATGGTGCTTTGAGCAGCTCCTTGGCCATTTGCACCGCGGTGATGCGCAGGTGCCCGGAAGGCAGGTTCTGGCTTTGATGAAGGCCCTCGCGAGCATTAAGTATATGTTGATAAAAAGGCGCCACGCTGTGGTAGAACCACTCGCCGGCTTCGGTGAGGCTGACGCTGCGTGTCGAGCGATGGAACAGCTTCACCGTCAGTTCGGTTTCCAACTGGCCGATCCTCAGGCTAACCGCGGCGGGCGTGACGCTGAGCATCGCTGCGGCTTTGGAAAAATTGCCGGCCTCAACCACCGTCAGGAACAGGTGGATGCCGTTAAGCGGATCTTGTCTATTCATTAGGTAAACTAACAACTGTTGTCAGGATAGTGGGTATTGTTCACATCCTAGCGCAACCTTATAGTTTTCCCAAGTTTCGCATTAATAGGGTTAGCGTCATGTCAGGATCCTTCTCACTGGAGTACGCCCAGCAGATTATCGCTAAAGGTATCGCCGCAGCGCAGCGGTTGAAGGTATGCGTTTGTATTTCCGTGTTTGATGACGGCGCCAATATGATCGCCTTTGCACGCATGAATAATACGCCGCTGGGGGCGATTGATTTAGCCCAAAGGAAAGCCAAAACCTCGGCGCTCTTTCGTATCCCCAGCGGGGATTTAGGACGGCTCTCCGGAACGGGGCAAGAGTTGTGGTCGATCGAACACAGCAACAATGGGTTGGCCTCTTTCGCCGGCGGGTTACCGGTATATTTACCCGACGGTGATTTTATTGGCGCAATTGGTATCTCAGGCGCTAAATCCCATGAGGATGCCGATATAGCAGATGCCTGCCTGAAATAAATATCACACCGCGTATTACGCGGCGTGAGCGAAATAAACCACTCGTTTGAAAATAATGCATTCTGCACAGGCAGAAGGAGGGCGTATGCATGAAATAACCCGCAGGAAATTTATTATCGGCAGCGGCGTTCTGGCGGCATCGTCGGCATTGCCTGCAATCGCCGCGACAGCATCTCATCTCAATGTAAACAGAGGAAATAACGACATGGCTAAAAAAACGGTATTGGTGACGGGCGCAGGCTCCGGTTTCGGTCGTGACGTCTCACTGGCGCTGGCGGCCCGCGGACATCAGGTGATCGCCGGGGTGCAGCTCACGCCGCAGGTCACTCAGCTGCTGGAGGCCGCCAAACAGCGCGGCGTCACTCTGCAGGTGGAAAAGTTGGATATTTTGGATCAACGCGATCGCGAATACGCCTGGAAATGGAATATCGACGTACTGTTCAACAACGCAGGCATTGCCGAAGCCGGGGCAATAGCCGAAATTCCCATCGACGTGTTGCGCTCCCAGTTTGAGACCAACGTGTTTTCCAGTATGGCGCTGACCCAGGGATTCATTAAGCAAATGGTCGGCCGCAAAAGCGGCAAGATAGTGTTTGTCTCTTCGGTGGCGGGGCTGCTGACCGGCGCCTTTACCGGCGCATACTGTGCCTCCAAGCACGCGCTGGAAGCCATTGCCGAAGCCCTGCACATGGAGCTGGCCGATTTTGGCGTAAAAGTGGCCACGATCAACCCCGGCCCCTATCTGACCGGCTTTAACGATCGCATGATGGAAAGCTACAGGAAGTGGTATGACCCCAAGGTGAATTTTATCGACCACAGCAATCTCAAGTTTCCGTTCGATCAGTTCGATCCGCAGGAAATGGTGGACAAAATGGTCAGCGTTATCGAAGAGGATGACGGATTGTTCCGCAACCTGCTGCCTGCTTCCTTTGTTGACGTGGTCAAGAATGACCAGAGCAACGGCTGGACGCGTAAGCAATAAACACATCACTTTCCCGGTAAAAGTCGGGTAAGTGTCGGTGATAGCGGCACGCACCGACCTCGGCGTGCCGCCAGAGCGTTACTGCGGCACCACCAGCCCCACGCCGCGGCCGCGTGGATCCGAGGCGGTTTCCGGCGTGCGGCCATCGATGCGAATCACCTGAATATCCCCCATATTCCAGCCTTGATCCTCCAGCACATAGCCCATGGCCTTCAGCTCGTCGGCCACCTTGCCGGTCAGCGGGGCGAAGCCGTCATAATAAAGGGTATCCTTCGGCAACAGCTGGTGATGCACGCGCTGCGCGGCCACCGCCTGGCTCAGCGGCAGGTGATAATCGTAGATACTATTCATCACCTGGAAAATCGAGGTGAAAATACGCGAGCCGCCGGGCGTGCCGATCACCAGGCTAACCTGGCCGTCGCGGGTCACTATGGTCGGGCTCATCGAAGAGAGCATGCGTTTGCCCGGTTCGATGGCGTTGGCGTCGCTGCCGACCACGCCAAAGGCGTTGGCCACGCCCGGTTTGGCGCTGAAGTCGTCCATTTCGTCATTCAGCAGGAAGCCGGCGCCTTTGACCACCACGCCGCTGCCGAAGTCCCAATTGAGCGTGTAGGTATTGCTGACCGCGTTGCCGGCGGCGTCCACGATCGAGAAGTGGGTGGTCTGATGGGTTTCCAGGCCTGGGCGTACTTTCTCGGTTGGGGAAATTGCCGTTGGGTTGATCTCGTCGGCGCGTTTTTGCAGATAGTCGGGGGCGATCAGCTGCGCCTCCGGCACCTTGGTGAAGTCCGGATCCCCCAGGTAGTCGGCGCGGTCGGCGAACACCCGCTTTTCAATTTCCGCCAGCAGGTGAATATAGCGTGCCGAATTCAGCGTCACGCCGTTGAAATCGGCGGCGCGATCTTCCTTGATGCCCAGCAGCTGGGCCAGCGCAATGCCGCCGGAGCTGGGCAGCGGCGCGGTATAAATGGTGTTGCCGCGCCAGCTGATGCGCATGGGTTCACGCCATTTCACCCGGTAGTCGGTCAGATCCGCCTGGGCGATCAGGCCGCCGTCGCGTTGCATCTGGGCGATCAGCAGGCGGGCGGTTTCCCCCTGATAGAAATCTTCGGCTCCCTTGTCGGCGATGCGTTCCAGCGTTTTCGCCAGTTCCGGCTGTTTAAACACCGAGCCGGGCTTCATGCCGCCAAAGTAATCGCCAAAATTGGTTTTGCCGGCGAAAAGTTTGTTGGCGTCTTCGCGGTATTGATATTGCTGACCGGCCACCTTAAAACCTTGCCGCGCGTAGCCGATGGCCGGCGTCAGCAGTTCGGCCCAGGGGAGTTTGCCGAAGCGTTTGTGCGCTTCCCACAGCCCCAGCACGGTGCCGGGTACCCCGGCGGCGCGGCTGCCGACCAGGCTGAGATTTTCAATCACTTCGCCTTTTTCATTCAGATACATGCTCTTGCTGGCAGCCTTGGGGGCGACTTCGCGGTAGTCGAGAAAATAGGGCTTGCCGTCGACGTACAGCGTCATAAAACCGCCGCCGCCGATATTGCCGGCTTCAGGGTAGGTAACCGCAAGGGTAAAAGCGGTGGCGACCGCCGCATCAACGGCGTTGCCGCCGGCCTGCAGAATTTGTGCGGCAACTTTTGCGCCATATTGATCGGGGGCAGCCACCGCCCCGGCGGTCAGATCGGCGGCAAAAACCGCCGGGACGGCGCAGACCAGCGCCACGCTCAGCGTTATCTTTTTCAATAAACCGGCAGACATAGCAGATCCTTTTAGCGTTGTGCAATTATCAGGTGAATTAAACTAATTATTTTTAAACAGGGGCTTAGCGCATTTTTGGGCGCCATATTGAAGGTAGCAGCGGTCAGGCGGGGCTGCCTGACCGGCGTGAAGAATCGTGACGTAAAACGTTAAACCGCGCCTGGCAGCGCTTCGGTCAGCCACTGGCAAAACTGGCGGGTAAGCGGGTTGTTTTCGCTGTCGCGGTGGATAAGCCACGCCCAGCTGGCGCCGCGCACGCTTTTCTCGGCCATCGGCTGCAGCTGGCCCGCGGCGCAGGCCCGTTGTGACAACAGCTGGCTGACCAGCGCGATGCCGAGGCCGCTGCAGGCGGCATCCATCAGCAGGCCGGGATCGGAAAAGTTAAGCCCGTGGCTCTGTTGTCCAACGTCATGCCCGCCCGCCACCGTCCAGTGGCTCCAGTCCATTTCGCGTTCGCCGTGCAGCGTCAGCCGCTGTTCCGGCGGGGTCGCCAGCAGGCTGGGGTGGCAGGCGGGATACAGCCGGTCGGCATGCAGGATGTTGAACGCGCAGCCGGCCTGCGCGCTGAGGTCGTCGCGAATGGCGATGTCGACGGTTTCCGTTGCCATCTCCGGCGGCTCGAAGCTGGTGAACAGCCACAGGTCGAGCTGCGGATGGCGGCGATGAAAATCAGCCAGCCGCGGCAGCAGCCAGTGTCTGGCAAAGGCCGGGGTGGTGTTGACGATCAGCTGGTTGGGCTTGCGGTACTGATCCAGCCGGCGAATGCCGACGGCCAATTGCTGCAGCATCACCTGCGCGGTGCTGTAGAGATCGCGCCCTGCGTCGGTAAGGTTGACGCTGCGTCCGGTGCGGAAAAACAGCGGTTGCTCCAGATAGGATTCCAGGCTGCGGATCTGTTGGCTGATCGCCGACTGCGTGAGGTGCAGCTCGTCGGCTGCCTGGTGAAAGCTGCCCAGCCGGGCGGCGGCTTCAAACCCGCGCATGGCGTTGAGCGGTGGCCAATGTTTTAGCATTGCTGATAAGCCTTTCTAATCAGATGTACGCTAAATATATCGTTTGTTGCGGGACGATGTGAAGCCTGGCATTAAGATTATTGAAAACAGGCCGGCCCCCCTGAAAAGAATGTCTTAACAAAGCAACCGCCATGCAGGAGTAGATGTCGTCAAACTTGCGGAGATTGCTCTCGGTGATGACTCTATTTCACAGATTTAAACTTCCGTTGTTATCAGTCCTGAATCTTGACGACCACTTTTCCTTTCGCATGCCCCTGGGCAAGGTAGGCAAGAGCCTCCCTGGCCTCTGCAAAGGGGAACACCTTGTCGATCACGGGCTTGATTTGTTCGGCTTCTATGAGCTTGCCGATTTGGTTAAGTTGATTGCCATCAGGACGGACAAAGAGAAATGAATAGGTCAGACCCCGTTTTTTCGTAAGACGTATGATCTTGCGGCTCATCAGCCCGAACACAAAACGCAGTAAGGCGTTTAGTCCCCGAGCCCGTGCGAACGCGGTATCTAAGGGCCCGGTGAGGGAAACAATCTTTCCACCAAAATTTAGGATCTGGGTAGATTTTTCAATTGAATCGCCTCTGACAGTACCGAGAACGATATCGTAGCCGCTCATCACCTTTTCGAATTGTTGCTTTTTATAATCAACCACTTCGTCTGCGCCAAGACGACTTACCCACTCGACGTTGCCTGAACTTGTTGTCGTTCCCACCTTTGCGCCAAGGTGCTTCGCCAATTGGATCGCAAAACTGCCAATTCCCCCGGAACCTGCCGGGATGAAAACCTTCTGACCAGCCTGCAGCCTGGCTCGCTCTGTCAGCGCTTGCCAGGACGTGAGGCTCACCATCGGGAGCGAAGCTGCCTGCACAAAATCCAGGTTTGCGGGCTTCATTGCTGCGGCGCTTTCAGGCACTGCTGCAAATTCGGCAAGAGATCCCGTTCCTCTGTCGAAAATGCTGGCAAAGATTTCGTCACCTGGCGTGAAACGCGTCACGCGGCTCCCCACGGAGATGACAACTCCGGACAAGTCACTGCCCAATGTAGCGGGGAGCTTAAAATGCAAAACCGGCTTAAATATTCCGGTTGGGATAATGTTATCAATCGGATTCAGACCAGCCGCATGCACTTTAACCAGGATTTCATCCGCATTGATTACAGGATAACCGACGTTATCGAATCCTGATTCAGGGGATTTACCGTAGCGTTTAAACGTAAAGGCTTTCATCGTCTTGGCATTCATTTGTCGTTTACCCTGTCGCGTTTGTCAGTGGCATTTTTCTTAGCGGATCTGTTGCTGAGTAAAAAGGCAATCCCCAGGGATAGCTCGATAAATACTGCAAAAAGGATCTGCCCGTTTTACCTCTCTGCAGAACGTGCAAAAGACCGTTCTGCAGAGTGCACCTCATTAGCTAGAGCGCTTTATATCGCTCGGCGGCTTCATCCTGTTTGATGTCTGAAAGCAAAGCCTGACGCGAAGCATCGAGGGTGTCCCAGCGCGCAGCATTGTGTAAAGGTGGGATGGTGACGAGTTCACGGCGATCAAAACCCGCCAGAGCGGCATCCACTAACTCGCCCACTTCCATAAATTTTGACGAATTACTGATGTCGATACCCGCACGTTCCCAAATTTCAGTGTAAGTGCCGGCAGGGAGCACTGCCTGGATATAAATGCCCTTAGATGACAGCTCTACATTCATGCCCTGAGACAAGAAAAGAACAAAGGCTTTGGTTGCGCCGTAAACCGACATGGAAAATTCAGGAGCCAGGCCTACGATGGAACTGATGTTGACGATCGATCCTTCACCCGCTTGCACAAACCGTGGCGTCACCGCACTGGCAAGCCTCGTCAGGGCGGTGACGTTGAGCGCGATAAGGCTTTCTATCGAATCAGGCGTCTGCTCTGTAAAACTGCCGGACTGCGCGATGCCCGCGTTGTTGATAAGAATGCCAATCCGCGCGTCTTCACGCAGGCGAGCTTCGACAGCTGCTAAATCAATCGGTTGCGTGAGGTCGGCAGGCAGAACATCGACAGAGATACCATTTTCTTGCCGCAGACGATCGGCAAGTATCTCTAACCTTGCTTTGTCGCGCGCAACCAGAACAAGGTTATGGCTCCGGCGAGCGAACCGTTCAGCATAAACGGCACCAATACCCGTGGATGCGCCTGTAATGAGAGCTGAAGCTTTAGTCATAAATTGATCTTCTTTATTAATGGGTAAACAGATTCGCAATGTGCAACCGGGGACGCCTGCTGCTTTACTTGCTGGTCTCGGCAGGCGGTAATGATGATGGTCATAATCTAAAAAGTCAATTGATTAGATTATGGTTATCATCAATGTATGATGGCCCTATATTTTGAGGGGGCAGTAAAGCATGAAAGTGTCAAAAGAGCAGGTTCGGGAAAACCGAATGCGTTATGGGGAAGGGGGGCGTGATGTCGGCACTGGGCACCGATGCAGCCCCAATCAAGGTGGGGCTGGAACGTCAGTTGGCAGTTTTAGGAAATGAAAATGGAACGCATAGGCGGCCGCTGACATCGCGGTGCGATCAACGCGCCGGGCCCACGCCGTAGCGCAACAGGGCGATGGCATGGCGGGCGATGTCTTCGGCGTTCAGCTGGTTTTTATCCTTATCTTGGCGCCATTTGGGCGCGGTGGCCAGCGGCAGCAGCGTGATACCGAATAGCGTGAAGAACAGCAGGGAGGGCTCGAGATCGGGATTGAGCTTGCCCTGCGCCTGCCAGCGGGCGATGGATTGCAGCGCGATCTTGCGGCGCTCATCGCCGAAACGTTCATCCATCCGCTGTTTCAGCACGCCGCTTTCACTCATTACCTCCCGCAGCCACAGCGGGGCAAACCACGGGTGCTCCAACGCGATGTCGATAAAACGCTGCGCCAGTTGGGTGAAGGCGGCGACCGGATCGTCCGCGTTGGCGTCGAACACCTCGCCGGCAATCTTGCGCACCGGCAGAAAACGCTCTTCGATCAACACGTCCAGCAGCTGTTCCCGGTTGTGGAAGTAGTAGTGCAGCATCGCCGGGGTCACGCCGGCGGCGCGGGCGATGGCGTTCAGCGAAGTGTCTACTATGCCCTGGCGGGCAAACAGGTTTAGCGCGGTATCAAGCAGATGCTCGCGCTTATCCGTCCCTTTGGCGCCGCCGCTCGGCCGGCCGGGGCGGCGGGGCTTGGCGGGGTTTTGAACGTTTCGTGCTGTCATCGCGGTGGGATCCATTGACCGAGGAAAAGAACAGCCCATATATTAATTATGCAATTAATTAATTACAAGTGAGTCGACCCAGATGAGTATTGAAAACGCGGCAAATCGCCAGGATAACGGCGGGGCGGCTGAAAAAGCGCCCTCGATCCGTTTGCTGTTCTCCGCGCTGCTGCTGGTGATGCTGCTGGCGGCACTTGATCAAACCATTGTCTCCACCGCGCTGCCGACCATCGTCGGTGAATTCGGCGGGCTGGAGAAACTGTCGTGGGTGGTGACCGCCTACCTGCTGGCCTCCACCATTGTGGTGCCGCTGTACGGCAAATTCGGCGATCTGTTTGGCCGCAAGATCGTGCTGCAGATTGCCATCCTGGTATTTCTGCTGGGGTCGGTGCTGTGCGGGCTGGCGCAAAACATGACGCAACTGATCATGATGCGCGCGCTGCAAGGGTTGGGCGGCGGCGGATTGTTGGTGGTCACCATGGCGGTGGTCGGCGACGTGATCCCCCCGGCGGAACGCGGCCGCTATCAGGGCCTGTTCGGTGGGGTATTCGGCCTGGCCACGGTGGTGGGGCCGTTGATCGGCGGCCTGCTGGTGCAGCATTTCTCCTGGCGTTGGATTTTCTATATCAATCTGCCGCTGGGGATTTTCGCCCTGTTGGTGATCGGCGCGGTATTCCAGTCGCGGGTCAGTCGGGTGCGGCATGAAATCGATTTTCTCGGCGCCGGCTATCTGGCGGCGGCGCTGACCTGCATCATCCTGTTCACCAGCCAGGGCGGCACGGTGATGGCATGGTCGGACGGCCAGCTGTGGTGCATTCTGGCCTTCGGCCTGGTGTCGCTGGGCGGGTTTATCTATGAGGAGAGGCTGGCCAGCGAACCGATCATTCCGCTTGGCCTGTTCCGCAACCGCACCTTCGTGCTGTGCGGCCTGATTGGCTTTATCGTCGGCATGTCGCTGTTCGGTTCAGTCACCTTTCTGCCGCTGTATCTGCAGGTGGTGAAAGACTCGACGCCGTCGCAGGCCGGGATGCAACTGCTGCCGCTGATGGGCGGCATTATGGTCAGTTCGATAATCAGCGGCCGGATCATCAGCAAGCGCGGCAAATACCGGCTGTTCCCGATCCTCGGCACCCTGTGCGCGCTGGGGGCGATGACGCTGCTGGGCACCCTGACCAACGACACTCCGGTGCAGCTGCTGTATCTCTACATTTGCCTGCTGGGCTTGGGCCTGGGCATGGTGATGCAGGTGATGATCCTGGCGGCGCAAAACAGCGTTGAGCCGCAGCATATGGGGGTCGCCACCTCCAGCGCCACGCTGTTCCGCTCGATTGGCGGTTCGATCGGCGTAGCGGTGTTCGGCGCGATTTTCACCCATGCGCTGCATACCCGGCTGGCCGCGCTGTTGCCGGATGGCGCGCCGCTGCCGCGTTCCCTCGGCGCGGAGGCGGTGCATCACTTGCCGGCGGCGTTGCAGCAGGACTACCTGCAGGCGTTTGGTGGGGCGATCCACTCGGTGTATCAAATCGCCGCCGGGGTGATGGCGCTGGCTTTCGCGTTGACCTGGCTGCTGAAAGACGTGCCGCTGCGGCACAAATAACCGCTAACGCCGGCGCAATCCATACTCCGCGCCGGCGTTCCTCATGCCCTGCGATGGATTTTTACGCAATCCTTACGCAACCCTGTCAGACGAAAAACACCGCATTCGATATATTGAGAATAGTCATTCTCAATAGGATAGTTAGTCAATGCAGAGGAAAACGATTTTTCTTGTCAGCCTGTCGCTGCTGCTGAGCGCCTGTGACGGCCAGAGCGGCGCCGCGCCGGCGGGAGCGGGGGCCGCGCAGGAGGTTGGCGTGGTTACGTTGCGCGGCCGGCCGGTCACCCTGAGCAGCGAACTGACCGGCCGGGTTAACGCCACCATGACCTCCGACGTGCGGCCGCAGGTTGACGGCATTATCAAGCAGCGGCTGTTTGTCGAAGGCGATGAGGTGAAAGCCGGGCAGGTGCTGTATCAGATCGATCCCGCGACCTATCAGGCCAGCTATGACCAGGCTGCCGCCCAGCTGAAGAACGCCCAGGCAACGGTGCAGTCCGCCCGGCTGAAGGCCCAGCGCTATGCGGTGCTGGTGAAAGAAAATGGCGTCTCCAAACAGGACGCCGACGATGCCCAGGCCAGTTACCTGGCGGCGGTGGCTTCGGTGGCGCAGTACCAGGCTGCGCTGGCGTCGGCGCGCATCAATCTCGAATACACCAAGGTGCGCGCGCCGATCGCCGGGCGCATCGGCATCTCTTCGGTCACGCCGGGGGCGCTGGTGACCGCCGGGCAGACCGATGCGCTGGCCACCATCCGCGCGCTGGATCCGGTCTACGTCGATCTGACCCAGTCCAGCACCCAGTTGCTCAAACTGCGCCGCCAGCAGGCCTCGTTGCAGCGCGGAGATGTCACGCCGGTCGCCATCTCGCTGGAGGACGGTACCCCTTACGGCCATAGCGGCAAACTGGAGCTGACCGAGGTGGCGGTGGATGAGTCCACCGGCTCGGTCACGCTGCGCGCCCTGTTCCCCAACCCGGAACACCAGCTGCTGCCGGGCATGTATGTGCATGCCAAGGTCGACAACGGCGTGGATCCCAAGGCCATTCTGGCGCCGCAACAGGGCATTACGCGCAACGCCAAGGGCGAAGCTACCGCCCTGGTGGTCGATGCGCAAAACAGGGTGGAACTGCGCGACGTCACCGCAGAACGGGTCATTGGCAGCAACTGGCTGATAGACAAAGGCCTTAACGACGGCGATCGGTTGATCGTGGAGGGCACCAGCAAGGTGGCCGCCGGCGTCGCCGTCAAACCGGTGGACGTGGCGGCCGAAAAAGCCCAGAGCGGGGGGCAGTAATATGGCGCAGTTCTTTATCCGGCGGCCGGTGTTCGCCTGGGTTATCGCCATCATCGTCATGCTGTGCGGCCTGATGTCGATCAACTCCCTGCCGATATCGCAATACCCGGACGTTTCGCCGCCGCAGATCTCGATCGCCGCCACTTATCCGGGCGCGGATGCGCAAACGCTGGAGAACAGCGTCACTCAGGTGATTGAACAGCAGTTGACCGGCCTGGACGGCCTGCTGTATTTCTCCTCGACCAGCAGCTCCGACGGTTCGGTGAGCATCAACGTCACCTTCGCGCAGGGCACCGATCCGGACATCGCTCAGGTGCAGGTGCAAAACAAGGTGCAACAGGCCGAAAGCCGCCTGCCGAGCGAAGTGACCGCGCAAGGGGTGACGGTCAAGAAATCCCAGAGCAGCTTCCTGTTGATCGTCGGCATGTACGACGAAACCGACCAGGCGACGATGTCGGACATCTCGGACTATCTGGTGAGCAACCTGCAGGATCCGCTGTCGCGCATCGACGGCGTCGGCGACGTGCAGGTATTCGGCTCGGAATACGCCATGCGCATCTGGCTGAATCCGACCAAGCTGGCGTCCTTCTCACTGATGCCGTCCGATGTGGCGACGGCGATCGAAGCGCAAAACACCCAGGTTTCCGCCGGCAAGATCGGCGATTTGCCGGCCGGCGCCAATCAGCAGCTGACCGCCACGGTGAAAGCGCAGTCGCGCCTGCAGACCCCGGAGCAGTTCCGCAACATCGTGCTGAAAAGCGACAGCAGCGGGGCGCTGGTGCGCCTGGAGGACGTGGCGCGGGTCGAGTTGGGCAGCGAGGATTATTCCGCCAGCGCCCGCCTGAACGGCCACCCGGCGGCGGGTATCGCCGTCAAGCTGGCGGCCGGGGCCAATGCGCTCAATACCGCCAGGCTGGTGAAGGCCAAGGTGGCGGAATATCAGTCGTCGATGCCGAACGGCTATAAGGTGGCATACCCGAAAGACAGCACCGACTTTATCAATATCTCGATTGAAGAGGTGGTGAAAACCCTGTTCGAAGCGGTGGTGTTGGTGGTTTTGGTGATGTTCCTGTTCCTGCAGAACCTGCGTACCACGCTGATCCCGACCATCACCGTGCCGGTGGTGCTGCTCGGCACCTTTGGCGTGCTGGCGGCCTTCGGCTATTCGATCAACACCCTGACGCTGTTCGGCATGGTGCTGGCGATCGGCCTGTTGGTGGATGACGCCATCGTGGTGGTGGAAAACGTCGAACGCGTAATGCGCGAAGATCGCCTGCCGCCGCGCGAGGCGACGGAAAAGTCGATGAAGGAAATCACCGGCGCGCTGGTCGGCATTGCGCTGGTGCTGTCGGCGGTATTTCTGCCGATGGCGTTCTTCGGCGGCTCAACCGGGGTTATCTACCGCCAGTTTTCCGTCACCATCGTTTCTTCCATGGTGTTGTCGGTGATCCTGGCGTTGACGCTGGCGCCGGCGCTCTGCGCCACCTTGCTCAAACCCGCCCACGATGAGCTGACCGATAAAGGGCTGCTCGGCAAATTCAACCGCGGCTATAACCGCCTGCAGGAAAAATACGCCGATAAGGTCGGCAACGTGATCCATCGGCCGACCCGCTACCTGCTGATGTACGGGCTGTTGCTGATCGCCGCCGCCGTGATGTACTTGCGCCTGCCGACCGGCTTTTTGCCCAACGAGGATCAGGGCGTGGTGATGGTGCAATATACTCTGCCGGCCGGGGCGACCAACGCGCGCACTGCGGCGGTGAGCGACGCGGTGAAGGATTATTTCCTCAACGACGAAAAGGCCAACGTCAGCACCATTTTCACCATTAACGGCTTTGGCTTCAGCGGCAGCGGGCAAAACGCCGGCATGGCCTTCGTCAGCCTCAAGGACTGGAGCCGGCGCAGCGGCAGCGAAAACACCGCGGACGCCATCGCCAGGCGCGCCATGGCGCATTTCGCCGGCATCCGCGACGCGCAGGTGTTCTCTATGAGCCCGCCGGCGATCGACGGCTTCGGCCAATCCGACGGATTTACCTTCGAACTGCAGGCCAAAGGGGCCACCACCCGGGCGGAACTGCAGGCGATACGTGACCAGATAGTCGCCGCCGCCGGCAAAAATCCATCGCTGGCCGCGGTGCGCGCCAACACGTTGCCGGACACGCCGCAGCTGCAGGTGGAGATAGACAACGGCAAGCTGCAGGCGCTGGGCCTGAGCGCCGGTGACGTCAGCAGCACCCTCAGCAGCGCCTTCGGCAGCACCTACGTCAATGACTTTATCGACCGCAACCGGGTGAAGAAAGTTTATATGCAGGGCGATGTGGCGTTTCGCTCCAAACCGGAAGATCTCGATAAATGGTTCGTGCGCGGCACCAACGCGTCCGGCGCCAGCAGCATGACGCCGTTCCCGGCCTTTGCCTCCTCCCATTGGATCTACGGGCCGGAGAACCTGTCGCGCTACAACGGGCTGTCGTCCTTCGAGATAACCGGCCAAGGCGCGGCGGGCGCCAGCTCCGGCACCGCCATGCAGGAAATGGAGAAGCTGGCGGCGAAATATTCGGCGAACAGCAGCTATGCCTGGAGCGGGCTTTCCTATCAGGAACGCTTGACTAGCGGGCAGGCATCTTCCTTGTACGCCATCTCACTGGTCGTGGTGTTCCTGTGCCTGGCGGCGCTGTATGAAAGCTGGTCGATCCCGTTCGCGGTAATGCTGGTGGTGCCGATGGGCGTGGTGGGTTCGCTGTTGGCGATCACCCTGCGTGGGCTGGAAAACGACATTTACTTCCAGGTGGCGCTGTTGACCATTATCGGTCTGTCGGCGAAGAACGCCATTCTGATCGTCGAATTTGCCGAAGAAATGCACCAGCGCGGCGAAACGCTGATCCAGGCGGCGATCCACGCCTCGCGCATGCGTCTGCGGCCGATCCTGATGACCTCGCTGGCGTTTACCGCCGGGGTGCTGCCGCTGGCGGTATCCAGCGGCGCCGGCGCCAACAGCCGCATCGCCATCGGCACCGGCATCATCGGCGGCACCCTGACCGCCACCGCGCTGGCGATCTTCTTCGTTCCTTTGTTTTATGTGCTGGTGCGCCGCCTGTTTACCCGCAGGCCAGCCGCCAAACAGGCAGGAGAGTAATGTGCCGCAACGTTTAATTACCCTGGTGCTTCCGCTGCTGTTGGCGGGCTGCATTTCACTGGATCCCGATTACCAGCGCCCGGCGGCGCCGGTGCCGGCCAATCTGCCGCAGGGCGCCGCCTACGCCGCGTCGAGCGGCAAGCTGGCGCTAAGCTACCCGGACGTCGCCTGGCGCGATTACGTCCAGCACCCGCAGCTGCGGCAGGTGGTGACGATGGGGCTGAACAGCAGCCGCGACCTGCGGGAAGCTATCGCCAACATCGCGTCGGCGCGGGCGCTGTACGGCGAGCAGCGCGCGGCGTTGTTCCCCAGCATTAACGCCGGCGCAGACGGCAGCCGCGGGCGGGCGCTGACCGGCAGCGGCAACGCCACCGCCATCAGCCAAAGCTACGAGGCCACGGCCGGTACCAGCGCCTTCGAGCTGGATCTGTTCGGCAAGAACGGCAGCCTGTCGCGGGCGGCGTTTGAAACCTATTTGGCGAATTCCGAGGCGGCGAAAAGCACCCGCCTGACGCTGATCGCCGATATCGTCACCGATTGGGTGGCGGTGGCGGCGGAACGCAGCAATCTGGCGGCCGCTCAACAGACGCTGGACAGCGCCAAACGGTCGTTGGAGGTAACGCGCAAGAATCAGCAAAACGGCATTTCATCCATGGTCGACGTGGCCTCTGCGGATACCCTATACCAGCAGGCGCGTTCGGACGTCGCCAGCTACACCACCAGCGCCGCGCAGGCGAAAAACGCGCTGGATCTGGTGGTGGGGCAAAGCGTGCCGGAGAAGTTGCTGCCCGCGGGGATCGAAGCGCTGTCGGGCATGATGAAGGAGCTGCCGACGCACCTGTCGTCCGCCGTGCTGCTGAACCGGCCAGACGTGCTGGAGGCCGAACATAATCTGAAATCGGCCAACGCCAATATCGGCTCGGCCCGCGCGGCCTTTTTCCCGACCATCAGCCTGACCGCCAACGGCGGCGTGGGCAGCAGCGAGCTGTCTTCATTGTTCAGCCACGGCGCCGGCGTCTGGTCGTTTGCGCCGAGCATCAGCCTGCCAATCTTCAGCGGCGGGTACAACACCTCACAGCTGAATTACACCAAAGCGCAGAAGGATCTGTACCTCGCTGGCTATGAAAAGGCGGTGCAGACGGCGTTTCAGGAAACCGCCGATGCGCTGGCGCGCCAGGGCACCATTCAGGAACAGCTGGCGGCGCAAAGCGGCTATGTCGCGGCATCGCGGGAGTATTATCGGCTGGCCGATCTGCGTTATCGGCACGGGGTGGACAGCTACCTGACCATGCTGGACGCCCAGCGCACGCTGTATAGCGCGCAACAGTCGCTGGTCGCCGCGCAGCAAACCGCTTATGACAACCAGATCACCCTGTACAAGGTGCTGGGGGGCGGCATTGCCGCCGAACGGCAGGGCGATGGCGTGGCGGCCACTCAGGCTACCCTTAGCCGTTGACCGAAAACACGCGGGCCGATGAATTGGCCCGCGTGTTAATACCGATGATGAGTGACCCTGAGCAGGGCCACAACCCAAGTTCAAGGCCTCGGTGATTAATAGCAAATCGGTGCTGGAGGTTACATTCCATAAATATATTTAAAGCTTGCAAATTAATTATTCTTCACGTGAATAAAAAAACACATTGCATGTAACCGGTTTATTTTAAAGGAAGGCCCAATGGCTTGATTTTTAGGTGCAGTCAGTCGAGCCTCTACGCAATAAAAAGGATAAACACTGATTAAATCAGGTGGTGGTTTATGGAAAAAGCATTGAAAAAATACCGCCGATAAATTATTAATAAATTGCCTTACATACTTTTACATGGTTCAGTATCCTCATCAAAAGGAGTTGTTTATGAAAGTTCTTGATCCTTCAATGCTTGATTTTGTCTCTGGTGGCCGAGGGAATAATGGCGGCGATCGTGTTGATAATGGTGGGAAAACGAAAGGTAGCTCCAAAAAAGATGGAAATAAATCTGGCGGTTTTTATGGTAAACATACCTCACCAGATTGTGTCAACGGCATGCTAGCAGGTATGGCAGAAGGTGCAGTTGGAGGTCCTGCGGGTATGGCTGCTGGGTTGGCTAAAGGGGCTATTACAGGCGGATGTTTTAAAGACTCCGCCCATGGTGGTGGCAATGTCGGAACAGGACCTGGCGGGAACAAAAGTGGTGGTAGTTGCAGTGGTAAAAATGGATCTGGCGGTTGCAGTTGGTAAGACTCCTCCATGATTTATATAGGATGGAACGGTGTTCCATCCTTTTGAAAACGGGTGGTTAGGGTAATGAAAAAAATGCAAAAAATCGGTGCGATTATTATAGGGTTGTTCTTGTCATCATTTTTCTTGTCTGGTGCAGGGGTGAGTAAAGACTATTTGTATTCAGCTCCAGAAAATCTGTCAAAAATTGTTGTGTCAATTTGGTTTTCTATTTCTATTATTCTGGCAATTTACAAGTTAATTTGTTACTTATTCAAGCCTCAGAGTTAAACTATAAAATTCGTGTATACACCATAAGTATAAAATACCTATGGTGTATGTCATGTTAAAGATATTACTCTATCAGCTGACTCAATAGTACTTTCTCTGTGTGCAATGATAACCCTAGTAATACGAAGTCCCTTGATCGCTTGATTAACCACAGCTTCACTCTCTTTATCCAACGCACTGGTAGCCTCATCCAAGAACAAAATTGCCGGTTTCTTGTAGATTGCCCGTGCAATGAATAGCCGCTGCTTTTGCCCTCCGGATAATCCTTCACCCAGTTCCCCGATCAGCGTTTCATACCCCATCGGCATTCGTATGATCACTTCGTGTAGAAAGCTGGCGCGAGCACATTCCTGCATCCACGAGTCATCTACCTTGTCCGCAAACCCACAGATATTCTCTCGGATAGAACCGGAGAACAGTTTGTCGTCCTGCATTACACAGGCGACCATCTTGTGGTAGTTATTGATACCGAGCTGCTGGATATCAATGCCATTCACCTCAACTCGGCCTGAATCTGGGGGAAATAGCCCACATAGTACTTTCATCAACGTGGTTTTGCCGGCGCCGGATGGACCAACGATAGCCACGCTTTCTCCCGCCTTAACCGTGAGTTCCAGAGCCTTAAAGATGGCTGGCGACTGGCTGTCATAGCGATAGCTCAACCCATGGGTCGTCAATCCCACCGGCTTCAGATTCGTATCGCAATGAAGATCAGGCTTACGATTCTCCCGCGGGTGCAAAGCGATATCGGCAATACGCTCGTTATGCAGACTCATCATGCGTAGCTGCAGTAAAAATTCCGTCAGCGATCCGATGCGCTCAGAGAATTGCCCCCGGAAGGCGCCGAACGCGACAAACATCCCGATGGTCATTTGATTATCGATCACCAGGCTGGTTCCCAGCCACAGAATTGCGACCTGATCACAGGCGGCGAACAGCGTACTGATGCCGCCAAACAACATGTCCATTTTGGTGATCCGAATACCGGTATTGATGGTGTCTATTTCTAGGTTGAGCCAGTGAGCAATGCGGCGTTCCGCCATGCCCTGCATTTTGACGGTAGCGATGCCGTACAGCGTTTCCATAAAATACGAACCGGCCCGCGCCTCTCTGACCAGGGCCTCCTCGGACAGTTTTCGGTAATAGCCGTAGGTCAGGAGGCGAAGCAAAACGTATAGTGCGGTGAACGCGATTACCACCCAGGTCAGCCAGCCGCCATACAGCACCATCATCACCAACACACCAATGACCATGATACCGTCCATGATGGCGCCGACGATACTCGTGGTGAAGGTGCTGCGCAGCGTGTCCAATGAGCCGAAACGCGACTGAATGTCACCCAGTTTTCGTCGTTCAAAGTAGCCCAGTGGCAGGCGCAGCAAATGGGTAAACAGACCGGACTGCCACTGTACATTGATGAGCGTCGCCATGACCAGTCCGGACCAGGCTCGCACCATACCGATGGCCGCCCGCAATAGAATGAACATCATCAGTCCGGCGCAGATGAGCGTCAGCAACCCGCGATCCCCGGCGGGTATAGCGTGATCCATCACCAGCTGCGTGCCAATCGGCATCACCAGGTTGATGGTTTCAAATACCAGAGACAGACAAAATATTTTGCCGAGCGCCCCTTTCAAACCGTGCACGCTGCCGATCAGCGTGCGAAGGCGAATTTTGTGGAGGACGCTGTCGGCGGTAAATTCACTGCCGGGCCAGGCCTCGAGCGCTACTCCGGTAAAACTGTGTGACAGCTCCGTCAGGCTTACGGTCCGGTGGCCACGCACTGGGTCATGCAACACCACACGATTATGTTTCACGCTGACCAGCACCACGAAGTGGTTGAATTCCCAATGCAAAATGCAGGGTGTTTTCAGCGCACCGAGTTCGTTCATATCCAACGACAGTGGGCGGGTGACCAGTCCCAGCTGTTCAGCTATACCGGTCAACCCGGTCAGAGTGGCGCCGCGGTTAGACAGGTTGAATTGCCGGCGTAATGCTATCAGATCGATATTTTTGCCGTAGTAGCCACATATCATCGCCAGGCAGGCAAGACCGCACTCCGAAGATTCGGTTTGGTGAACCATCGGGACTCTATGACGCAGGCGCATGTCCAACTGGCTGATCAGCTGTTTGAAGGTAAGCTTACTCATCGACTGGCCCCGCAGAACTGTGTTTCATGTCGTAGAACGGTGATAGCATCCATTGATAAATCTTCCTTTCTTCGAGAAACAGAGTACTTTGCGCTTTCATACCGTTTTCCAGGCTCAGCCGTTTGCCATTGTAGCCAATGTCCTGTTTTTTCGGTCTGACAATCACCTTGTAGTACGGTACGGCAGCGGTCAAAGCGACTTTTGGAGCCCCCTGGTAGGTCAGCATTTCCTGCGGTGAGGCGGGGGATTTGGATATGACGGAGACGATGCCGGCGAACTGACCGAATTTCTCCGCCGGAAAGGCGTCATAGCGCACATTGACCTTATCACCGACGGTAATATAAGGGATGGCGTCGTTGGGTACCCAGAGCACCAGCGCATAGTGATCTATTTCGTGCGGGATCACCTGCAGCAGACTGTCGCCGAGGTTAACCATTTGTCCGACAGTGACGCTCAGAGAGTCGATGCGCCCGTCGGCCAGCGCGCGCACGACGATCATCCCGCCAGCATCTATGTTCAACAACTCCTTTTGCAGCTCATAGCGCTGCAGCTCCATTTGGTAAATCTGGTTATCGAATTCGGCGGCCTGGGTGTGGAGCTGACTTTCCAGCACGGTGATCTGCAGGGCGTTTTGCTCGTTTTGACCGGACAGGCCGAGCAGGTTGTTCTGTTGCTGATAATACAGCGCCACTTGGTTGGTAAGCTGGTCCTTGTTGATCAGCCCTTTGGCCTGATAGTGCCGGTAATTCTCCATATTCTCCTTCATAATGCGTATCCCTTCCTGGGCTCGTCGGAGAATATCGGTGGAGTGCGCAAACGCGGCGGTATACCGTGCTTTCTATTTTTCCAGCATCGCGAGCGTGGCCTGCTTGCTGCTTTCCAGTCGGCTGATGATGTGCGCAATACGCGCCAACTGAGCGTTGATATCCCGGCGCTGATTATCGCTAAGCACTCCGCTGCGGGTACTCTTGCTGACGTCGATCTGGTAAATGGGAGTACCGGCGGCGACTACTTGTCCTTCGGTGACAAATTGTTTAACCACCACCCCCTGAACGGCGGAATAGACGTTGGCGGCGCGCGGATAGGTGCTGATCTCGCCTGTCACGTTGACCCTTCGGGTATAGGTGCCGGCAATAACGAAGGTGAGAAACGCAATGAAAAAAAACAGGCACAATCCTGCTGTGAGCCAAACAGGAATGCCAGGCAACAACAATGCCCGGCCACGCCACTTCAATTTCTGGTTATCGATCGCTTCCTGGCGAAACACCTTTTTTCTTCCTTAAGAGGAGGGGATGTAGTTAATCACGACCCATCATGCCGAAAAAAATTCGCTACGCACTCGCCGTGTGGCAAGCGGGGCTGTTTCAAATTTATATGAGGTGGTTACAACATAACCAACGCAGCAAGGGTTTTCAATGAGAACAATATATTGGGCAAGGAATAGCTCCCTATCCGTTTGAGAAAGGCGCCGCTGGGGCCACAAGCGGCAGAAGGGGTAATGAAAACGTAAAGAAAGGGAAAACCCGCCTGACGGCAAGAACTCGCGCCGGAGGGAAGAGTCTGATGGATAACTCACCATTCCGATTCAGGGTTACCGCTATGGCAGCAGACATCCAGCAGCAGGTTATTTCGCTTATCGCCGGCTTTAGCGCTCGCGGTTTTCTCAAAAAAGACCTCGTAATTACCGCAGAAACCGAGATCAACAGGGCGCTCAGCCTGTCGTTCAGCGATTCCAATGCGCTGATGCGGCGTTATTTCGATCAATTCGGCATCGACAGCAGCAACTACAACCACGAGCTGTATTTCCCCTCCGCCCACAGCGGGCGCTGGTTCTCGTCCGGCGCCAGCCATGAACATATCCGCGCGCTGTGCGTTTCCATGCTGGTGCGATCGGCGCGCGCCAAACGCTGGCTGTACGACATTCATTTCCTGATCGAACAGCTCAGATAAAACCGCCGCTTATTGCTGCAGCACCTCGGCGAACTTCGCCAGCCATTGGGGATGCGCGGGCCAGGCCGGGGCGGTGACCAGGTTGCCGTCGACGTGCGCCTGATCGATGCCGATGTCGGCATAATGTCCACCGCTGAGCCGCACTTCCGGCGCGCAGGCCGGGTAGGCGCTGCAGGTGCGGCCTTTCAGCACTCCGGCGGCGGCCAGCAGCTGCGGGCCGTGGCAAACGGCGGCAATGGGTTTGCGCGCGGCGTCGAACGCCTGCACCAGCTTGATCACCTGCGGATTGAGCCGCAGATATTCGGGCGCCCGGCCGCCGGGGATCAGCAGCGCGTCATAGTCTTCTTCTTTCGCCGCAGAAAAATCGGCGTTGAGGGTGAAACGGTGGCCGGGCTTTTCGCTGTAGGTTTGGGCGCCGTCAAAGTCATGGATCGCCGTCATGATGTAGTCACCCTTGGACTTGTCGGGGCACACCGCGTCCACCTGGTGGCCAATCATCTGCAACGCCTGAAACGGCACCATGGTTTCGTAATCTTCGGCGTAATCGCCGACCAACATCAAAATCTTCTTCTTGCTCATGATGGCTGTGCTCCGGGAATAGGGATAAAGCCTAAGTATGGCCGAAAAAATCACCAATCTCCTGGAGGATCAATTGCGTCTCCTGGGGGGTAAATTAAGCAGGGACAGATAACCCAATGAAATCTGTTTGAATATAATCTCCTTTTGCCTCTATTTATCTAACCAAATTGTGATGGTTAAGGCATTGTTTCTATTACCTGATTCTATACTCGTGATACTGCGGCGCTTCGCCGGCCGCTCAATTTTCACGGAGAATCCTCGATGCTTAATTTGGCTACCTTGCTTGAAGAGAGCGCGCGTTCCTGGCCAGACCGCCCGGCGGTGGTACAGGACGATACTCCGCTCAGCTACCGCGCGCTGAATGAGATGGCCAACCGGGTGGCAAATCTGTTGATCGCACGCGGGGTAAGGGCCGGCGAAAGGGTGGCGCTGGCTTGCCCTAATCGGCCGGAGTTTCCGGCCATCTACTATGGCATCCTCAAAATCGGCGCCACCGTTGTGCCGCTGAATACCCTGTTGAAAAGCGCCGAATTTGAATATTACCTGGCGGATTCGGCGGCGGTGGCCTTCTTCTGCCATGAGGGCAGCGAGGGGTTGCCGCTGGCGGCCGAAGCGCGGCGCGCTTTTGACAACGCCGAGCATTGCCGCGACTTTCTGATTATCGGCGACCGGTTGCCGCTGAGCGGGGAGCGTTTCAATCAGGCGATCGCCGAGCAGCCCGCCGCGTTTTGTTCGGCGGCCACGGCGGAGACCGACACCGCGGTGGTGCTCTACACCAGCGGCACCACCGGGCGCGCCAAGGGGGCGGAGCTGAGCCATGCCAATCTGACGCTCAATGCGTTGGGGTCGGTACGGCTGTTCGAGGGATCGGAAACGGATCCCGATCGCCATCTGGTGACGCTGCCGTTGTTCCATACTTTCGGCTCCACCGTGCAAATGAACGCCGGTTTCGCCAGCGCCGCCACGCTGGTGTTGATGGAGCGCTTTGACGCCGCCCAGGCCATCGCGCTGATGCAAAAACATGGCATTACCTTCTTCGCCGGCGTGCCGACCATGTACTGGGCACTGTTGAACGCGCTGGACGATAGGGTGGACCTGGCGCGCTTGCGCAGCACGCTGCGCATGGCGGTATCCGGCGGCGCCAGCCTGCCGGTGAAGATCCTGGAGGATTTCTCCCGCCGCTTCGGCATCAATATTCTCGAAGGCTACGGGCTGTCGGAAACCAGCCCGGTCGCCACCTTTAATCATCCGCGCAGGCAGAACAAAGCCGGCTCGATCGGCCAGCCGATTTGGGGCGTGGAAGTGCGGCTGCTGGACGTGACCGGCCAGCCGATTGACGGCGTCGATCAGGTTGGCGAGTTGGCGGTGCGCGGTTACAACATCATGAAGGGCTACCTGAACCGGCCGGAGGCGACGGCCGAAGCGCTGGATAACGAGGGGTGGTTCAGAACCGGCGATCTGGGCCGCCGCGATGCCGACGGTTTCTATTTTATCGTCGACCGCGCCAAGGACATGATCATCCGCGGCGGTTTTAACGTCTACCCGCGTGAGATTGAAGAGGTGCTGATGCGGCATCCGGCGGTGTCGCTGGTGGCGGTAATCGGCGTCGAACACCCGGCGCTGGGCGAGGAAATCAAGGCGGTGGTGGTGCTGAAGGAGGCGGACGACGGCATTGCCGAAGATGAACTGATCGCCTGGAGCAAGGAGCGGCTGGCGGCCTACAAATACCCGCGCATTCTGGAGTTTGTCGAACGTTTGCCGATGACCAGCACCGGGAAGGTGTTGAAACGCTGTCTGCGTTAGGGGAAAGGGCGAAGAAATCCCGGCCTGCAGGGGCAGGCCGGGAAACCAGGCATCAGCCCGGGTAGATACCGCGTTCTTTACGTGCGGTCAGGATGCGCTCACAGGCCACGATATAAGCGGCGGTGCGCAGGCTGCACTCTTTCTCTTTGGCCTTGTTCCAGACGTGGACCATAGCGTCGGTCATGATCTTGTCCATACGCTCGTTGATCTCGGACTCGCTCCAGAAGTAGCTGGCCATATCCTGCACCCACTCGAAGTAACTCACGGTTACGCCGCCGGCGTTGCAGATAACGTCTGGCACTACGGTAATGTTGCGTGAGCGCAGCACGTCATCCGCATCCGGGTAGGTTGGGCCGTTAGCGCCTTCCAGCACCAGCTTGGCGCTGAGGATTTCGGCGCGCTGACGGGTAATCTGGCCTTCCAGCGCCGCTGGGATCAGGATATCCATGTCAACGGACCAGAAGGCTTCGCTTTCGATCTCGCTGGCGCCAGGGAAACCGGCGATTTGCTTGTTCTTGGTCTGCCATTCGGTCAGCGCGTTGAGGTCGATGCCGTCGGCGTTGAACAGGGTGGCGGAGTGGTCCTGAATCACCACTACGCGCGCGCCGACGCCAACGAACAGGCGAGCCGCTTCGCTGCCCACGTTACCAAAGCCCTGAACCGCAACCTTGGCGCCTTCGATCTGCACGCCCAAACGCTTGGCCACTTCGCTGCCGGTGACGAATACGCCGCGGCCGGTAGCTTTTTCACGGCCGAGAGAACCGCCCAGGTGGATAGGCTTGCCGGTAACGACGCCGGTGATGGTGGTGCCGTGGTTCATGGAGTAGGTGTCCATCATCCATGCCATCACTTTGGCGTTGGTGCCGACGTCCGGTGCCGGGATGTCTTTCTGTGGCCCGATGATGAAACCGATTTCGCTGGTGTAGCGGCGGGTCAGTCGCTCCAGTTCGCCTTCAGACAGTTTGAAAGGATCGACGCGGATGCCGCCTTTGGCGCCGCCGTACGGCAGGTTGACCGCCGCACACTTGATGGTCATCCAGGCGGACAGCGCCATGACTTCATCCAGATCGACGTCCGGGTGGAAGCGGATGCCGCCTTTACCCGGGCCGCGGGACAGGTTGTGCTGAACGCGGAAGCCTTCAAAATGGCGGATGGTGCCGTCATCCATCTGCAGCGGGATATCAACAATCAAAGCGCGCTTAGGATGACGCAACGTATCGATCCAGCGCGACAGGTCGCCGAGGTACGGGGCGACGCGGTCGATTTGTTGCAGATATGTGGCCCAAGCCGTGGTGCTGCTTTCTGAAGCGTAGGATAGCTTTTCCATAACCAACCTTTTTTATATAGAGGTATTTATTTTGTTTAACCGTGGATTACCGAGTGCATAACACTTTGCGACGCTCAATTTACCACTAATTATGCCGCTTGTTAGCCCCCATCTCATCGGGCCAGAGGGCGGCCGGGGACGGGCTGCGGGGTGAAAAGTGAATAGTTAATTACTTTTCGCCGGCAGCTCTCGACAGCATGCATATTTTATGCATAAAAAACGCATAAAACCCGTTTTAACCTATTTTTCAGAAGCTTGAATGTGATCAAAAAGTTTCATTTTATTTAAGTGCCATGTTGACAATGCCGTTTCCCGCCGCCAGAGTTAAATTCATGTTAAAACGGCACCGGCGTCGTTTTTTTGTTGCACAAGGTAAATTTTAATTTATTGCTATTCAGTAGGTTACCTACCACGCCCAGGCTTCGCATGCCAAACGTGGGCGATATCGCAGTTTGCACCACCGTTTTATGAACAACAAAAATTATCACCTCTCTGTAACAACAGGGCGGGCATCGTTTGGTCTGAATTTCTTGTTTGCCGGTAGAACGCCCTGGCGCGTTTCACTCCTGCTGCAACTCGCGCTGCGCGGAAGCGATCGCGGTTGCTTAATCGCCTTAACGACGGACAGGTAACACCATGACAAAAAACCACCACGATCGGTTGAACCCAGGTTCAGCCGAGGGGCCAGACTGCGCCCAAACATTGCAACGCGGCCTGAGTTCGCGGCATATTCAGCTGATTTCGATCGGCGGCGCCATCGGCACCGGGCTGTTTATGGGCTCCGGCAAAACTATCGCGCTGTCCGGCACCTCGATTGTGATCACCTACCTGATCGTCGGCTTCTTCATGTTTATGGTGATGCGGGCGATGGGGGAGCTGCTGCTGACCCGGCTCGACTATCGCTCGTTCGCCGATTTCGTTTCCGAATATCTGGGGCCGAAGGCCAGCTTCTTTCTTGGCTGGTCCTACTGGTTGAGCTGGGTAGTGACCTGTATCGCCGACGTGGTGGTGTGCGGCGGCTATGTACAGTACTGGCTGCCAGAGGTATCGCCCTGGCTCCCCGCGCTGCTGACGCTCGGGCTGCTGTGCCTGTTCAATATGCTGTCGGTGAAAATGTTTGGCGAGGCGGAGTTCTGGTTTGCAATGATCAAGGTGGTGGCGATTGTCGCGCTGATCGTCACCGGCGCCTGGATGGTGTTCCACGGCTGGACCTCGCCGGACGGCGTTACCGCCTCGGTACGCAACGTTACCGATCCCGCCATCTTTATGCCGCACGGCATCTTCGGCTTCTTCGCCGGCTTCCAGATAGCCATCTTCTCCTGCACGGGTATCGAGCTGCTCGGCACGCTGTCGGCGGAAACCAAAAATCCGGAAAAGGTGCTGCCGAAGGCGATCAACGTGATCCCGGCGCGGATCATCATCTTCTACGTGTTCTCGATGTTGACCATCATCGCCGTCAGTTCGTGGAGCCATATTTCCCCCGACAGCAGCCCGTTCGTAATGCTGTTCGACCAGGCGGGGCTACCGGCGGCGGCGGCAGTGATCAACTTTGTGGTGCTGACCTCAGCGATGTCTTCGGCCAACAGCGGCGTCTACTCCAGCACCCGCATGTTGTACAGCCTGTCGATGGAAAAGCACGCTCACGTGCAGTTCCGCATTTTGTCGCGCAATACCGCCATTCCTATCCGTAGCCTGCTGTTCTCGTGCTTCTGTATGGTCGTCGGCACCCTGTTGTTGATCCTGGTGCCGAACGTGATGACGCTGTTTACCATCGTCTCGACGGTGGCGGCGATCCTGGTGGTATACAGCTGGGGCACTATTCTGGCGGCCTATCTGGTTTACCGCAACAAGCGGCCGGATCTGCATGCAGGCTCTAATTTCAAGATGCCGGGCGGGGTGGCGATGGCCTGGCTGACGCTGGCGTTCTTCGCCTTTACGCTGGTGCTGATGGTGTTTGACCGCGATACGCTGATTGCCCTGTGCAGCATGCCGCTGTGGTTTATCGCCCTGGGGCTGATCTGGCGCTTCCGGGTGCGCGACAGCCTGGCGCGTGAAGGCTACGTGTTCAGCGCCGGGGCGGAATAAGCTTCCGCGAGCGCGGCTCAGGTCGCGCTCCGCTCGGCAAGCGCACGCAACTGAGGTATGCTAAGCGCTTGAAACAGCACCACACGGAGACACAGCAGCGTGCCTAACACCCCCTCCCAACTCGAACTCTTGCGGTCGGTCGCCGACGGTATCGCAGCCCTGTTTTTCCCTAACGTCGAGGTGGTGATACACGATCTGGCCACCAACAAGGTCGCCTATTTGGCCAACAATCTGTCGAAGCGCAAGCCGGGCGATGACGCCGGGCTGGAGGATTTCGAACTGAGCGCCGAAGCGAAAGTGACCGGCCCCTATGAGAAACTCAACTGGGACGGCAAGAAAATGCGCTCGGTGAGCATCGCCGCGCGCGATGAGCAGGGCAAGCCCAGCTATTTGCTGTGCATTAACCTGAGCACCGGCACTTTTGAAGACGCCAGAAACGCGCTGGACATGTTCCTGTCGGTAACGCGCCTGCAGCCGCAGCCTCAACAGCTGTTCAAGGACGACTGGCAGGAGAAGATCAATACCTTCCTGCATGAGTGGCTGCGCCGCGAGAATGCGGCCCTGGGTTCGCTGACTCGCGAGCAAAAGAGATCGCTGGTCAACGACCTGTATCATGAAGGGGCGTTCAAGGCCAAAAGCGCCGCGGACTATATCGCCAACGTGCTGTCGATGGGGCGCGCCACGGTTTACAAGTATCTGCGCGAGCTGAAGCAAGATTAATTTCGGTTGCGCCCGATGATGCATGCAAGGAAATGTTGATTTTCCGTCCGGCGGCGATATAGTTGTAATATACAACCATATCGACAGGGGCCATCATGTCAACCGCTTGCCATACCTATCTGCAGCCCATTCGCGACGCCAGCCGCCAATTAGTGCGAGAACTCGGCTTTATGGGCAGCACGCTTGCCGGCACCGATATGCCGCCCTCGGCGGTCCACGCACTGATAGAGATAGGCGAACAGCGCGCCAATACCGCCGCAGCGCTATGCGGGATCCTGAACCTGGAAAAATCCAGCGTCAGCCGCATGTTGAGCAAACTGATCAAAGCGGGACAATTGGCGAATACCCCCAGCGATACCGATGCGCGTGAGAAGCTCCTGATGTTGACGGATCGGGGCCGAGAAACGCTGGCAAGCATTAACCGCTTTGCGGAGCGGCAGGTTATGGCCGCATTGACGGGGCTGCCCCCAGGCGCCGACGCCGCTATCGCCACCGGTTTACAGACCTATGCCGCCGCGCTGCGCTCAGCGCGGGCGACAGATGCGCCCGCTAAGGCAACCATTGAGATTGTCAGCGGCTATCGGCCCGGCTTTGTCGCCAGGACGCTTGAAATGCATATGCAATACTATGCCCGTACGGTGGGGTTCGGCGCCTTCTTCGAGGCCAAGGTGGGGGCGATGCTGGCCGATTTGGCCGCGCGGCTGTCGCATCCGCAAAATGAAACCTGGCTGGCGCTGGGCGGCGGCCGCATACTCGGTTCAATTTCCATCGACGGTGAAGGGTTAGGCGATAATCGCGCTCATCTGCGCGCCTTTATCGTCGACGATGTGCTGCGCGGCAGCGGCATTGGCCGCCAATTGCTGGCTAAGGCGGTGAATTTTTGTGATGAAAAACCCTTCCGCGAAACCCATCTTTGGACCTTCAAAGGGCTGGATTCAGCCAGGCATCTTTATGAAAGCGCCGGCTTTGTGCTTAACCAGGAACAACCCGGCACGCAGTGGGGCAAGCCGATGACGGAACAGCTGTTCGTGCGCCGCGGCGTTAGCCCTGCGGCGTAGCGCCGCCATCGCGATGCCGCTCGCCCCAGTCGCACATCATGTCGATAACCGGGATCAGCGAGCGTCCTCGTTCGGACAAGCTGTATTCCACCTTGGGCGGGATCTGCGGGTATTCCTTTCGGATCACCAGACCGTCTCTTTCCAGCTCTTTCAGGGTTGAGCTCAACGTCTTGTAAGATATGGTGCCGATGCGGCGTTGCAGCTCATTAAAGCGCAGCACCGGCTTATATTGCGCCAACCAATACAGAATGATCATCTTGTACTTCCCGCTGATCACCGCCAGCGTATAGCCGTAGCCAGTCTCTTCCAGCCTGATGCCCGTCGGGCTGCAAATGTCTTCAGCGTTCATTTTACGCTTTCCTCAAGGTAAGTATGTGTAGTCAGTGTGCGTATTTTACATCTTTAAAGCATACCCTATGATGCGTCGGTGAACCCATTAAAAGGAGATGCCCGCATGAAAACGCTGGTGGTTGTTGCTCACCCGGATATCGAGAACTCGGTGATTAACCGGAAATGGCTGACCGAGCTGCGGAAATACCCCGAGCTTTATACCGTGCACGAGTTGTATCGCGCTTACCCTGACTGGCGGATTGACGTGGCCAAAGAGCAGCAGCTGCTGGAGGCGCACGACAACATTGTGCTGCAGTTCCCGATCTTTTGGTTCAGCAGCCCGCCGTTGTTGAAGAAGTGGCTGGATGACGTGCTCACCTATGGCTGGGCTTACGGTTCAGGCAGCGGGTACAGAATGCAGGGGCGCAAAGTGGCGCTGGCGGTGACGGCGGGCATCAGGGCGGAAGATTATGCGCAGGACGGCCGCTACAAATACCCGTTGGAAGAGATATTCCGGCCATTTGAGGTCACCGCTAACTACGTTCGCGCCGACTACGCGCCGTTTTTTGCGTTTTACGGCGCGGAGTCGGCTTCGGACAGCGCCGCTGCGCAACTGAGCGGACAGGACATCGAACGCAGCGCCGCAGATTACCGGGCCTTTATCGCCGCGTTGAATTAACCGCGCCCCGGCCGGGGCGCATGACCTTAGCGGAGATGTGCGCCGAAACCGCTGCGTTGCGGCGCAATCTCATCCTTCAACGTCAGCTGGGGGATCAGATAGTCGCCCGCGTTTTGCCGCCGGAAAGGGATCGGCGCAGTCTGCCACAGGGCATCAAGCCGCTGCCCCAGGGCGTCGCACAGGGTGGTGAAGCGCGCCTCGTCGACCCGGCCGGTGCGGTAGGTGACAAAAGGCGGCAGCACCTCGAAACCGGGGTAGTGCAGAATGCCGTGCTGGATCGGGAACAAGATGTCATCGATCGGGCCATTGATACCGCGCGCCGCATAGTGCGACTGCCACCCGCCGGTGCTGACGATCAGCATCGCCCGCTTGCCCGCCAGAGTGCCTTCGCCATAGCGATCGCCCCAGCGGGCGTCGGAATGCTCCCCCACGCCATAGGCGAACCCATAGGCATAGACGCGTTCGACCCAGCCCTTGAGGATCGCCGGCATCGAGAACCACCACAGCGGAAATTGCAGGATCACGGCGTCGGCCCACAGCAGCTTTTGCTGTTCGCGTGCGATGTCTTCGCTTTGCAGCCCCGCGGCGAACGCGCGCTGCGACGCCTCTGAGGGATCAAAACGCGCCGCCTGTTGTTCTTCCTGGCTGTCATCGGCGTCCAGCACCGCTTTCCAGCTCATGGCGTACAGATCGGAGACCTGCACCTGGTGGCCCGCATCATGCAGGCGCTTAACCGCGAAATTCTTCAGCGAGCCGTTCAGCGACTGCGGTTCGGGGTGGGCGTAAACGATCAAAATATTCATGGTAAACCTCCGTTGCAAGATAACTGCAGGGTAGGCATCCGTCAGGTATATTAGAAATGAATTTCTGATATTCCAGGTATTACCATGACTAATTTAAGGCAGTTGGATCTCAATTTGCTGGTAACGCTGGATGCGCTGCTGGCGGAACATAACGTCACCCGGGCGGCGCAGCGGCTTAATTTTTCGCAGCCGTCGGTCAGCGTGCACCTGGCCAAACTGCGGGATATTTTTGGCGACCCCTTACTGCTGCCTGGCCCGCGCGGCATGCGGCCGACTGCGCGTGCAGAGCAGCTGCGCGAACCTTTGCGCCAGGCTTTGGCGGCGCTGGAATTGGCGGTAGCACCGAGCGCGGCGTTCGATCCCGCCGTGGCTGCCAACACCTGGCGCGTGGCTGCCTTCGATTACGGTGAGTCAACCATCGTGTTGCCGGCGCTGGCGGGCCTGAGAACGGCGGCGCCGAATACCCGGTTAGCGGTGGTGGAAACCGCGCCGGCGCGCATCGCCCGGCAGGCGGAACAGGGCGAGATCGACCTGGCCTTTCATACCCGGGAAGGCGCGCCGCCGAATCTGCGTCAGCGTATCTTGTTCAACGAACGCTACGTATTGGCAGGCCGGATGGGCCACCCCAAACTGCAAAAAAAGCTGACGCTGGGGCAATTCTGCGAGCTCGAACAGGTGATCGTTTCACCGGATGGCGGCGGATTTTTCGGCATTACCGACCAGGCACTGGCGGAAATCGGGTTAACCCGGCGAGTGGTGCTTTCCGTGCCGCATTTTCTGTTCGTGCTGTCGGTGCTGGCCAGCTCCGATCTGGTGGCCATGCTGCCGGAACGGTTGCTGCGTAATCAGAGCGCGCTGCAGGTGGTTGAACCGCCGGTTGCGGTGCCGGGATTTGAAATGACCATGTTATGGCCTGAGCGGTCTCACCGGGATCCGGCTCATCAGTGGCTGCGCGAACATATTATGCAGGCGGTGCAAGGCTTCTGACGGTGGAATAGAAATGACTATGCCGGTTTAAGCGGGGGGAGCTTGGCTGAGGCGCACTCAGCCGGAGATTACATAAACAGGAAGCGGTCGGCCAGCGGAACGGAGCGCTCGATGCGCGGCGGCAGGGCGCCATGAGATTCAGCCTGTGCGCTGGACTCTGGTACAGCATCCTCGGCTTTTTCAATCAGCAGCTCGCTGAGCAAAGCCCAAAAGCGATTGATGGTTTTCATGTTTCCTCCAGCCATTGATTTACCCTGACTGGCATAGTAATCCCCATGGATAACGATGGGAAAAACTTAAAAAACATATCTTAAGATCCTAATCGCATATCGCTGACCGGGCAAGGGCGAACCCTCGCCCGGTTTTACTCAGAAGCTGACGTTGATTTTGGCCCACAGGGTGCGGCCAGGCTCGTTAACCGAGGTATTGGCCGAATAGCCAAAGGTGCTGTTGCCCGCCAGATTCAGGTGCTCGCTGTAGGTTTTGTTCAGGATGTTGTCCAGGCCGGTGCTCAGCTTGACGCTCTTGTTCACCTTATACGCCACGTTGGCGGACAGCACGCCGAACCCTGGGCTCTCGGCAAAATCCTTGCCCACCACGTTACCTTCGTTGATAGCCACTCGGTGCTGGCTGCTGACCAACCGCCACAGGCCGGTGCTGCTCCAGTCGCCGCGTTCATACGTCAGCCCGAGGCGCGCCTCCAGCGGGGGGATCTGCGGCAACGGCCGGCCATCGCTGGTGTTTTTGCCCCAGGCGTAGGCCAGACTGGCGTCGGTTTTCCAGTGTTCCGCCAGCTGGTAGCCAAAGCCCATTTCTGCGCCCATGATGTTGGCGTTAACGTTGTCCGCCTGGCTGATGCGCGGGTGGTGAGGATCGTATTTAAACAGGATAAAGTCATCGACCCGGCCGACATAGGCCGAGACCCAGCTGCTGAGGCGCTTGCCGCTGTATTGGGCGCCGATATCGAGCTGGGCAGTCTTCTCGCTTTTGACGCTGGAGAACGCCTGTTTGCCGCCTGGCCCGAAGGTTGGCGAGAACAGCTCCCAGTAGTCGGGGAAGCGTTCGGTATAGCCGATGCCGGCGTACAGCATCAGCGGCATTTCCGCCAGCGTATGCTCAAGGCGCATAAAGCCGGCGGGCAGGGTATCTGAGCGCTCCACGTCCTGACCGTTGGAGAAGTTTTCCACCAGGCTGCGATCGAGGCGTGCGCCGCCGATCGCTTTGTTTTGCTCATTGACGGCCCAGGTCAATTCGCCGAAAGCGCCGTAGTTATTGAACTGCGCGTCTTTTTGCCAGGCGCCGTGGCTCATATTGCGGTGGGTATTGGTCTGGGTGTCGACGCCGCTTTCCAACTTGACGTCCTGCCACTGCCAGGTTGCCATCACCCGCCCGCCGAGGGTGCGGCGATCCAGCTGCATGGTCATGCCGGAAGCCATATTCATGCCGTGATGCCCGCTCATGCCGCCCATCGACATGCCGCCCTGGCCGGGGGAGCGCAAGGTCGTGTTATCCATGATGTGGTTGGCGTAGTGGTAATAGACCTGCGCCTCCAGCTTATCCAGCACCTCGCCGATATTCGATTTTTCGACACGCATGCCCAGGCTTTCGCGCTTGAACTGCGAACCGTCCATGCTGCGCCCGGCGTAGCGCGCTTCGCCGTTGCCTCTGCCCATGGTCACTTCCAGCAGGGTGTCGTTGTCCGGCGTCCAGCCCAGAGCCAGGTCGCCGTTCCATTTATCCCAGCGTGACGGCACCCGGTTATTGGCGCCATCCTGGTAGTCGTTTGAGCGGGATTTATTGCCCATCACGCGCAGATAGCCTTGTTCAGCGCCCAGGCTGGCGTCGATGTTTTCGTCCCACCGGCCGTTGGAGCCGGTCAGCACGCTGGCGTTGCCTTTGACGCCCGGTTTATCGAAGCGCGGCCGCTCGCGCTCGAAGCGCACCGTGCCGGCCGATGCTCCCGGCCCCCACAGCACCGTTTGCGGCCCTTTGGTGATGGTCAGCAAATCGTAGCTTTCCGGTGAGATATACGACGTGGGCGCATCCATGCGCGCGGGACAGGCGCCCAGCATCTCCGAGCCGTCGGTGAGGATTTTCAGCCGTGAGCCGAACATGCCGCGGAACACCGGATCGCCATTGGTGCCGCCGTTGCGGATTTGCGCGAAGCCGGGGATGGTTTTCAGGTAGTCGGAACCGTCGCTGGCGGGCACCGGCTGCCTTGGCGTTTTCGGCGACGTCACTATGGTCAATGGCGAGTAGAGCGGTGCGGTGACGGTGATCACCTCACCGTCGGCGGCGCCATGTTGCTGCTGCGCCGCCTGGGCGTGGAAGGTCGCCAACAGAAAAAGCGGCATGGCGGCGGTGATGGAACGGCTTACGGCGTTCTTTTTATAATTTGTAGCTGCTGCGAACATTATCTTTCCTTAATGCAAAAAATAGTTTCCGTCGCGGTGGATTATTATTCAGGCGCGGGGCGGCCTGGCGATATCACACCACGATAAAAACGGAATCAATCCAAAATAATATTGCGTACGGCGCTATTTCCTACGGGCGAAATAAAGCCACCCGGTTGAATAACCCTCAACGGGAATAATACGGCGACAGTACGACTATTTTTAAAGCAACGGGAAAGAAGCGGGCGGGGCGCGAGGCTGTAATTCGGTCTCAATGACGTGAGCAAACAGCGGGGGAATATAGCGTAGCGGCGGCGCGCGGGAACTGATTGAGGCAGACCAGAACAGCGGCGCCCGGGTTAAATCCAGCAGCGGGGCGTGGATCAACAGTACGCAGTAACCGCAGGCGCTGTCGTCCATCATCATCGCCATGTTATGGCTGCCGGTGTGCGTCATCGCCGCATGGGCGTTCGGCTCCGGTGCCGGCTGGTGATGCATCGGCATCTCCATGCCGCAATCCGCCATGGTTGTCGTTTCAGCATTGCCGACGCGCGCATGCTCCAGGGATCGCGAGATCACCGGAGCGATAAACAGCATCAGAATGGCAAATATCCCTAACCAGGCGGGCGCCCGGCTTCGTGATACATGGGCCTGAATTAACGACACATTTAACCTAAATACAGGGTTAACATAGGGTAGGGAATTGTACTGGTTTATGCTGCAAATGTTAAAACATTTTATGCCGGGTCAACGGCCTGTTGGCGATTCTATTGCGATATGGCGTTTAATTTCTGCGCCAGAGGCGGTTTCTGCCATATATAATTCACCTATCTAAATAAACGGGAGAAAATAATGCCGGACCCTTTGGCCGAGAATATCATCGCGCTCTATGAAAAACATGCAGGCGCCTGGGCACAATTGAGATCAACCAGCCTGTATGAACGGCCCTGGTAGCAGGGTGAGTGACAATGTCACCAAAAGGCATAGGCGCGGCCAACATGGCCACGCCTATGAGGGACTATTTGGCGCTGATGCGCCAGACGGTATTGCCGACGTCGTCCGCCACCAATAGCGCCCCTGACTTGTCGATCGCCAGCCCAACGGGGGCGCCATACAGCTCTTTTTCGTCGTCAGAGACAAAGCCCGTCACCACCGGTTTGGGTTTGCCGACCGGTTTGCCTTGCTCAAAGGCGACGTAGCTTACCCGATAGCCGCTCAGCGGCGAGCGATCCCAACTGCCATGCTCGCTGATAAATGCACCGCCATGATAACCGACCGGCAGGTTGTCGCCGGTATAGAACAGGAGGCCAAGCGGCGCCACGTGCGAACTGATGGCGTAGTCCGGCTTGATGGCTTTGGCCACCAGATCCGGGCGCGGTGGTTGAACCCGATGATCGACATGCTGGCCGAAATAGCTGTAAGGCCAGCCATAGAAACCGCCATCCTGCACCGAGGTCAGATAATCCGGCACCAGATCGGCGCCAATCTCGTCGCGCTCGTTAACGATGGCCCAAAGCTTGCCGGTCTGCGGTTCCCACTGCAGGCCGGTCGGGTTACGCAAGCCGGCGGCGAAGATGCGGCTGGCGCCCGAGGCGACGTCTACTTCCAGCACGGCGGCGCGGCGATACTCAACAGCCAAACCGTTCTCGGTAATGTTGCTGTTGGAGCCGATGCCGGCATACAGCTTCTTGCCATCGGGGCTGGCGAGCAACGCCTTGGTCCAGTGGTGGTTAATGGTATCGGGCAGATCGGCCAGCTCTTTACCCGCATCGGTAATCTGCGTTTCGCCTGGCTGATAGGGGTATTGCATGATGTTGCCGGTGTTGGCGACGTACAGCGTATTGCCAATCAGCTGCACGCCGAATGGCGAATTGAGGTGCTGCAGGAAAACATGCTTCTCCCATTTACCGTCTGCGGTTGGGCGCAGCAGGGTGATGCGGTTGCCGCCTTTGCCGCCCTTGCCGGATTGGCCTTTGACCAGCCCACCGACCAGCTGTTTGGGCGTGGTGACGGCCTCGGTACCGGGGCCATTGGCTTCGACCACCAGAACATCGCCGTTGGGCAGGGTAAGCAGCTGGCGTGGGTGCAGGAAACCGTCCGCCACTTTCTCTATTTTCAGATCTGCGGCGACTTTTGGCATCCGATCCGCCTGCCAGCCCACGCCTTTCGGCACTTGCATCGGCGGCATCAGGAAATTCTGCGCGGCCGGCAGTTCGGGATCTGGCCCTATCTGCCGTTCAGGATCGATGGCGGCTTTATTGTCGCAGCCGGCCAACATTAAGGTGACAGCAATGGCGATCGCCATAGGGGATGTTTTCATGTGGAATCTCCTTATTTTGCGCGCGTGCCGACGGCCAGCAGAATATTGGCGATGCTCAGCAATATAACAACAATGGCTGAAAGAACAACGCCTTGTGGCACTACGGCGTAGGCATCCCGGCTATGCACGAAAGCATTGACAATGGCTAAGACGATGGCGAACAGATTCAGCCAGAAATGCAGCTTTACCGCCGATGTTTGCGGCCAGGAGACGCCAATCCATACCTGAACCAGATTTATCAGGCGGGGAATAATGGCGAGGATCAGGCCAATAGCGATCAGCCAGCTGGCGCCTTGCACCCAGAGGATCTCTGCGTTACAGGCATAGATGATGTCGAAAATCAGTGCCGCGGTAAAAAATCCATAAGGTAGCGGATTCAACCATTCGTAAACCGCCACCGCGAAGGCTGAGTGCCGTGCTGTTGCTTGCGTCGTCATTCAGATATCTCCATGAAAATGATTTTTAAAGAGTTAGGTGCTCTTAAAGCATCGTTCAGTTTTAGGCATTTGAACAATTTACGGCGGTTTTTTAGCATCGGATGTTAATTTTTTGCCATTCTAGCGCCATTATCAGCAGGTGAAGAGATTATCCGAACAGGTCAGGGAATGAAGTGCGAGTGACAATGTCACTGGAAACCACAACGACGGCACTCGCAACGATAATGTGCCGTACTTCAGCCGGTTGAAAGCGGTGTGTTTTGACAAAATTTGCAGGGGTTTTCCTGCCAAGTTTTTCCAGAATTCACGTAGCGCGATCATAGCGGTGGAGATTTGCGTTCGGTTCAGGTCAGATGGAATGTATGTCCGACCATCGTAATCTATCTGTTCAGTCACATCGAAAGCACAGCGCCGTGTAAAGGGATGCAGCCGCAGGTGGTGAAGCGGTTATCAGCATCAGGCTAAAAAGTACGGTGGTTCGCTGAGCGCCAGGCATGGAATGAAAATGGGGCAAGCGCCAGAGCTAGAGCATGCGAAGTCGCCAGGTAAAAGTCCCGAAGCCGGGGTTATCTTAATGAACCTCGATGCGATGTAAAGCCACAATACCAGAAATGGCCTAACTCAATCTAGGTGCGCATAATGTATATTATGTTAAATTACATCTTTGCATACCTTCATTTGCTCATCATCTTTATTATCATTGCCAATCAATCATCAATACCCTTCTCTTTTTCCGTTTTCACCATCTATCACCGGTTAAGAAAACTCCCGGTTATGATCGATTTCAACGATCAATAAGCAATCATTGATCTATCAAACCAATTTGAACCTGCGCCTTTGCACACCCACCATATGCATACCTATTTTTCGGGAATATAATAATGTTCATAAGAACGCTGGTGCGCTTTGCGGCTCTGTCATCTGCCATTTCAATTTTTATCGGCGCGACAAAATGGCCTGACGATTGGTTCATAGGCAGTGTCGTGATGCTGGCCGTTTGGCTGCACGCCGAGTGGGATTGGTGGAAGAACAAATAATGCGGTTTCAATCACCGTTCGCCGTGCCCTGATGAAAACGCAGCTGCCAACGACCACCAGTTTTTGACGATGACAGCAGCCAGATCGATGACCGCTCTGTGCGGCGTACAATTTTACCGTTAGCGTCCCGTTGAAAACTTTTATACGTCAGTAACACCACGCCTTCGGCAACGTTCGCCAGTTTGAACTCTTCGGCGAAAATCTGCCGATGGCCATTTTCCATTTCAAGCGCTGCAACGGTTTGCTGCTTATCGTAACGCTGCCCCGAGCGACCGATTTCTTCAAAATCCTCATGCAACAGTGCAGCGACAATATTCACATCGTTGCGCGTTGCCGGCTGATGCAGCTGAACCTCCAGTGATTGGATCTCCGATAAAAGCCGTGTGGAATCGGTCAAAACGCCCTCCTTTTTTGATCGCGCTACGTGAAATCTGAGATAAATTGGCGGCAATTGATACTGCAGATTTCACCAAAAATCACCGTTATGCCGGCCAGAAATCAACAGATATGTGAACCTGGCTTGGTTGGTGTGAACGGGCTGCTGAAGACAAAGATGTTGGAACTATGTGGCCGTCGGCGGTGGCCGGGATCTTAATGCTGGAGAACGTCCTCCATTCTTGCCCAGCCAATAATCATCAGATAATCCGCGCCGCGCCGGAGATGACCTCGACGCGACGTTTCAGGTTCAGCCTCAGCGGGCCAGTTCTACGCCATCCAGTTCAGAAATGGCCAGGCAGATAACCTCCGTAATCGCCTGGACGGTATAGGCGGTCTTCGCTGGGATAATCAGCATTTCATTCGCCTGCAGCGTCTGTTCGCCAACCACCAACTCACCGGAAAACACAATCAGCTTGACCCAGCCTGGATGCAAACGGGCTGATTGTCGGCTACCGGCATCAAGCTTCAATAGCGCGGTGTGTCCTTGCGCCTCGCGTTTCAGGATATGGTAATGAACCCCATCGTAAGGCATGTTCTCGTAGTGGAGCGACGCCAGCGTTCTTTTATGCATGATACTCTCCTCGTAATCCGTGCGTGGTTGTTCTTTCGGCTGCAGGAACAAGGGCCAGTACGCTTGCAGCCATCGAAAACAATCTGATCATACCGGCCTCTGACGTACATGAAGTGACAAACACATGCCCATCATGTCAGCGCTGACCTCAGAGCCTGTTAGTAAATATATAGGCTGTATGCTCCATACGCAAAAAACATGCTTGGTTAATCATAACTAAATCTTACGCTCCCACTCCACGCCACCTCTGCCGGGATAGCTCGCATCCCCGGTAAATATATGGAATAAAAATCGTCTTAACGGTGTTTATTAACTCCGCAGCGGCCAAAGCAGCCTATCAATGTTAAGCTTTACTATATGTTAATTTCGCCATGAAAAATTCGCATTGCTTATATAAGCAAGGACCAATTTCATTTTAATGACACTTTTATGACAAAAACAACGCAAAAAAAGAAAATCGCGGTTAAGCTTGCATGATTCCTATTTTTCAACAAATCTAATCATTTGGTTTTCCCAGCCAAAAAGGTTGGTTAGGAATAATTCAATTTTATATTTAACAACCATTAATATTATGATATTAAACGATTTTATTATTGAATAATCAAAAGAAAAATGAGATTAAGACAATAAAAAACCTTAGATTCCATGAAGCATTAATATACATGCTTTGATATAAAGCCCCGTCTTGCGGTTTTTTTACTTTGGAGTAGATTTTAATTACAGGTCACTTTCCCAAGTGCAAAAAGGATAAGAGTTTAACATACCTTTTTATAGCCTTATTTGTGTCACTACAGCTTCTTTTTGGGCCGCTTGCTGAGGGGGTAGATATTCACGTCATAAACTACAGTCTTGTTTAATTTATTAAAAATTAATTGCCGTCTTGCATGACGGCGAATGACATACTCATAACCTGTATGGGACATCTTACTTATGGCATCTCTTAATTACCAAAAAGAGGCTGCGGCCTTACTGCTGTCTGTTCTCGGTCAGAGCGCGTCTGCAACAACCTATGACAGCATCGGCAACAGCATTGAAAAAGGCACGCTTTCGGCAGAAAGCTATGTGGACTCACTGCTGAGTTCAGCCGCAGGCGTCAGCCTGTATGGCGGCAAAAGCGATTTAGACGTGCTGAGCAGCATTTATACCGCCACTTACGGCTCCTCGGCGCCCGCCGGCTATCTTGCCGGCCTGCTGGCAAGCAACAGCCTGGAAACCTCCATCACCACCATCGTCAACAATCTGCTGACCTACAGCGGCTTTGACGCCGGCACATTGAGCTCGCAGAGCCATTACGACCAGCAGATTAACGCCATTCTTTACCCTTCATATTCCGTCGCTGGCGGTGCCGCCGGGGTTGCCGACGCAACGGCGCTCTACTATCTGGTGGGCATCGATCCTGTCACCAGCACCGTTAACACCCTCGGCAGCCAAATCAATGCCGGCTCGCAGACCTTTGCGCAGGTCGCGAGCAAATTCATCAGCGATCGCCCTGCCCTGAAAGCCTTGAGCAACGACGCCCTGGTTAACCTGGTGTTCAACGAGGGCTATGGCCGCGCACCGACCAGCGCGGAACTCAGCACCTACACCAGCTTCCTGGCAGGCGGTGGGGATAAAGGTCAGCTGCTGGTCAATATTATCACCGCGTTGCGCGGTACCGTGGCCGCAGGCGATACAGCGGCGCAGCAACAGTTCCTGCATGACACCACGCCGCATGCGGTAGGTGTGATTGCCGGTCTGGCGGCACAGGAACAGGTCGCTTCGGTATTCCTGGCGATCCCCGATCGCAATGTCGATGCCCAGGGATTGGATGACTGGAGCAGCTATCTGACCAAAGACGGCCATACGCTGAACTCGCTGACGGCCAAGCTGATCACCTCCGCCGAGTTCCAGAAAAAAGGCGCGCAGTTGACCGGTAATGACTATATCCAGCACGTTTACACCGATGTGCACGGCGTGGCGGCCAACAGCACGCAGCTGGCGAAATATGCCGCTCTGGGCTCGGACAAGGCGCTGATCGCTACCGCCATCATCAACGATCTGCGCACTTCCACCGCAACGGACGCGGTCACCGTAACGCAACAGCACGCTTTTGAGTATGACATCGGTACCAGCCTGACCTACAAAACGGCGGCTACCCTGTCCGCTTCCGCGGCGAACGGCAACGCCACCGGCGCCGTCAATACCGGCGCCAGCCACGTGCTGAGCAATGCGGAAACCGCCGTGCTGGTCAATGCGGTTCTGAATGCGAACGCCGCCACCACGGTGAATCTGAAGTTCGCCGATCATCTGGCCAATCTGACCATCAACGGCAGCAGCGCGTCGACGGTCAACTTATCCGATAACGGCGTAAACCCAGGCGTGGACATCAGCGTAAACAACGCCAACGTGATCCTCAACGCCAGCTCGGGTTCGGATGACGTCATCGTGACGACCGCCGCCGCCGTCAATACCGGCACCGGCGACTTCAACCTCGGCGCGGGCAACGATACGTTGAAGTGGGCCGGCAACGCGGCCGCTAACGGCGCCAACACCGTCGGCGCAGGCATCAGCGGCAACGGCGGTGCGGGCACCGATGTGCTCTCCGCCAACTTCATCACCAAATCCGTGGTCACCAACCAAAATGCGTTGGGCGTACGCAGCAGCACCATCACCAGCGACGCCAGCCAGTTCACCAGCTTTGAAAAAGTCGATTTGGCTGGGTATATCGGCAAGTCGGTGGGCACCCTGGTCACCACCCCGCTGTTCGGCAACCCAACAACCGCTGCAGTGACTACCGCCAACCATACCTTCGACTTCGGCGTGCTTAACGGCACGGCAACGGTTGAAGGCACCAACGGCGGCTCCATCACCCAGGCGGCAACGCCTTCGGTGGTTGGCACTCAGGGCTTCGTGTTGTCCGGCCTGGCGGATGCGGTAAAAGTGATCAACGTTGCCGGCGGCACCGTGGCGCAGCTGGAAGTGACCGGCAACGCCACCGCAGCCAGCAGCCTTGACTTCACTTTCGTGCAGAACGCCACTAACAAGTTCGATATCGCCTTCACCGCGACCAGCAGCAGCGACGTCAACGCCGGCTCCGTCAGCCTGAACAGCAGCAGCAGCGCGTTGTTCGGCACGGCGCTGAGCACGGTGAACATCGCGTCGGGCGGTTCCGGCAATTTTGAGAATCACCTGGCGCTCACCGGCACCAACACGCAGGTCACCGCCGTTAACGTCACCGGCGATCACCTGCTGGATCTGACCGTTGGCAGCGGCTACAGCAACGTGCGCACCATCGACGCCAGCGGCAATACCGGCGGGGTGGATATCACGGCCAACATCAGCGGCACCGGTGAAGGCGCCATCGCGCAGTTTATCGATCTGTTCCCGTTCGGCCCGATTTTCACTTCCCTGTTCGGCTTAACCGGGGACAACATCAACATCACCGGCACCGCGGCCAATGATACCTTCAGCGTTCGCGACAACACCTCCATTACCGGCAACGGCGGCAACGATCTGTATAAGATCGTCTCCAGCAGTTCGCAATCGGCGGTGACCATCAAAGACTTCAACTATCTGAATGACAGCGTTCTGGATGTAAAATCCAACCTGCTGATTTCCAACACCACCAGCGGCACCCAGGTGGCGGATTACGGCAGCAAAACCGGCCAGGCTTTGGTTGACGCCATTGGTTTGTTCACCGGCACCCTGTTCAGCGGCTTCGTTGGAGCGATACTGGGCTTGAACAACAATGCATTGAGCGCCAAAGTTGGGGTCTCGAGCGTTGATAACAACCACTTCCTGATTGTGGATGAAAACAACGACCACCAGTTGGACAACAATGACACCGTAGTGATGTTGGTTGGGGGCACTCATACCGAGCTGGTGAATAACCTGCACTACGCGTAATAACAATCTGCTTACCAGGGGGGAGATATCCCCCCTTTTTTTTCTGATTGCTTTCCTGAATAAAAAACATTAACCCGCATCGGAAATATATTTTCAAGTCTCTTTATGGAGAATTGCTTACATTAAATTGCTCACCATTTATGGTTATTTAATGCGCAACGAGAGTATTGTGCCGCGAATTTAAATATTCACACAAAAAATGAAAAAAGAAAAAATCGTTATTTATCATTAAAATAAATGATTTATCAAAAGTAACCATCGAGGTTTTGTTCTATAAATTAGGATTCGTAAAATTTACAACCAATGCGTGCCAATATAACATCAACGAACAATAAAAAAGCAATATGAGAAGCCATTTACCCCGTTGACCCGGGGTTTTTTTTGCCTGATTGAAAAATGAAGGCTTTCATCGCGGGTATGTGCATCTGTATTTTTGCCAGCCTCTGCGAGTGAGAATACATATTGTTTCATATTACCGCACCGGCTGAACCTGTAAGCGGCGTCTCCTTCCCCTTCCCCTAAGTTTTCCGTCGGTCAACCGGCAAAATGGCGCAGCCACCTGCATTAATTCGCTTTTTGTGGGATAGTCAGGCCACTCATTTACGCAGGAGTTGGTATGTCTGCCACAGTAAAACATATGATTGTTGTGGGCGCGGGCGTTATCGGCGCATCAATTGCTTATCACTTGGCCCGCCATGGCATAAAAGTGACCGTTATCGAACAAGATCACCCGGCTTCTGGCGCCACCGGCAGCGCTTTTGGCTGGCTCCACACCACGGTGTGTGACGATGCGCCGGATGCGCTGCTCCGCCACGCGTCAGTAGACGACTGGCATCGGCTGGAAAAAGAAATCCCTGAGCTCAAGGTGCGTTGGACAGGCGCCCTGAGTTATGGCGCCAATGCGCCGGAGATTCAGCAGGGAGGGCAGATGCTGGCGCGGTCGGAGATATCGCAGCTTGAACCGGCGATGAACGCCCCGCCGCCCCGCGCGCACTATGCCAATCGGGATGGCGCCGTTGAGCCGGCGGACGCTACCCGAGCGTTGCTGGACAAGGCCTGCAGCCTCGGCGCCCTGTTGAAAACGCAGACGCCTGTCACCGGGTTCATCAAAGAAGGCGCCAGGATTGTTGGCATCACTACGCCGCAAGGCGCATTGGGCGCAGATTGCATCGTTCTTGCCTGCGGAACGGGTATCCCCCCGCTGCTGAGCACCCTCGGCGTTTCACTGCCGATCGAGGCCTCACCGGCTATCTTGCTGCGGTACCGCGTTGCGGCCCCCGTCGTGAACACCCTTATTTCGGGCGATGATCTGGAGGTTCGCCACGATCGCTGTGGGAACCTTTTGGCGGCGGAGGATTACCCGGTAAGCGGCGATATCGGCGCGCTGGCGTCTGAAACCCTTGCGGCGATAAAAAGCCGGCTGCGCGGAACGGCGTCGGCCTCTCTGCTCAGCCAGTCGGTAGCGCAGCGGCCGGTGCCGCAGGACGGGCGCCCCGTCATGGGGTTTATTGATGATATGCCTGGCATTTACGTGGCGGCCATGCATCCCGGCGTCACCTGCGCGGCCACCATCGGCAGGATGGCTAGCGAAGAACTGGCCGCCGGCAACAACCCGGATATCCCAGAAAGCTACCGGCCGGCCCGTTTTAACCCGCTACGTCGTTAACATGTGTCGCGGGATCCCCCCGCGATTATGCTGAATACCCGAGAATAAATCATGGCTATAGGCATCGGCGGCATCGCCCGCAAATCCGTCTCCCAGCCCGGTGGAAAGGAAAAACCAAACGATGGCCGCGCTCTTATCCAGCACAAATATTGTGTATATCGCCATTATGGCTTTAGCTGGCAGATGAGCAAGAATGAATCTTTATTTTCTATTACCGCTATTAATAGAAAATTCATCTTAATAATAAATGGATTAAGCCACCGCCAGCCTGGCGGCCCAGGGTGATTTTGTGCCTTGTTAACGCCCTGTTACTCAGCGCCGATGGGCCTAACGGTTAACAAATCAACAACATATTGATTGGCATAGAAAAAAATCAAACAAATATAAACAAAATAAGCTATTGAGTACCCCCTCAAAAAGCCATATATTGGACGCGTTTTTCACAGGCCAGTTACTTTTTAATTCAATTAATTCAACCAGGGCGTTCTGATAACCCCCGGTTGTAGGAGAGATATGATGACGGATAAAGTCCGTATTGATACTTTAGTTGCGAATTCATTAAATGGAAACAATGAAACCTATTTGGCAAGACAGGCCGAATTTGAGTCGAATGTTAGGAGTTATCCACGCAAATTGCCGTTGGCGATTGCGAAAGCCCAGGGCGTTTGGATCACGGATGTTGAGAATAATCAATATCTTGATTGCCTTGCCGGCGCAGGAACGCTGGCTCTTGGACATAACCACCCTGACGTACTGCAAAGCATCCAAAATGTCATTACCAGCGGCTTGCCGTTACATACTCTGGATCTTACCACCCCGTTAAAAGATCAGTTCTCCGCTTACCTGCTTTCCCTGCTGCCTGGCCAGGGCAAAGAGTACTGCCTGCAGTTCTGCGGCCCTTCCGGCGCGGACGCGGTTGAGGCCGCGCTGAAGCTGGCGAAAAAACACACCGGCCGCACCGGCGTGATCAGCTTCTCCGGCGGCTATCACGGCATGACCCACGGCGCCCTGGCGGTGACCGGCAACCTGTCGCCGAAAGAAGCGGTCAACGGCATGATGCCGGAGGTGCAGTTCATGCCTTACCCGCACCTGTATCGTTGCCCGCTGGGCATCGGCGGCGAGGCCGGCGTCAAGGCCCTGACCTACTATTTTGAAAACCTGATCAACGACGTCGAAAGCGGCGTGCGCAAACCTGCAGCGGTCATTCTGGAAGCGGTCCAGGGCGAAGGCGGCGTGAACCCGGCGCCGGCCGAGTGGCTGCAGCGCATTCGCAAAGTGACCCAGGAACACGGCATTTTGCTGATCGTCGATGAAGTTCAGGCTGGTTTCTGCCGCACCGGCAAACTGTTCGCCTTCGAACACGCCGGCATCGAGCCGGACATCATCGTGATGTCCAAAGCGGTCGGCGGCGGCCTGCCGCTGGCGGTCTTGGGCATCAAGAAACAGTTCGACGCCTGGGAGCCTGGCCACCACACCGGCACCTTCCGCGGCAACCAGCTGGCGATGGCCACCGGCCTGACCACCCTGAAGCACCTCAAAGAACATCAGGTCGCCGAGAAAGTGGCCGCTCAGGGCGAATGGCTGAAGGCCCGCCTGGCGGAGCTGCAAAAACGCTATCCGGTGATTGGCAACGTGCGCGGTCTGGGCCTGATGATCGGCATCGAGATCGTGAAGCCGGACGAAGCGCAGGATCACATGGGCTGCCACCCAGCCGATGGCCAGCTGTCCGCGCTGCTGCAGAAAAAATGCTTCGAAGCCGGGCTGATTCTGGAGCGAGGCGGCCGTAACGGCTGCGTGCTGCGCCTGCTGCCTTCCCTGCTGATCACCAATGACGAACTGGGCATTTTCCTGGATAAATTTGAACACGCCCTGTTGGCCGCTGGCGTCAAGCCGGTCTGAATGGAGTCGTAATGACCAAGTTAAACCCTATTCTGGCGGCCTCGGCGCAAAGCACCGAGGCATACCGCCAGGCGATCGCGCAAAGCAGTGCGGCAGTGGTGCAGTGGCTGCAACAGCCCGAGATGTATCAGGGCAAAACCGTTGCTGAACTGCGTGAGCGCATTACGCTGGACTTCAACCCGCAGGGCCTGGGCAACCAGGCCGCTATTGAACGCGCCATCGAGTACTTTTTAAAAGACAGCCTGTCGGTGCACCATCCGCAGTGCGTCGCGCATTTGCATTGCCCGAGCCTGGTGATCAGCCAGGCCGCCGAAGTGCTGATTAACGCCACCAACCAGAGCATGGATTCCTGGGATCAGAGCCCGTCGGCCACCATCATCGAGATGAAGCTGATCGAATGGCTGCGCGCCCAGGTCGGTTATCAGCCCGGCGACGCCGGGGTGTTCACCAGCGGCGGCACCCAAAGCAACCTGATGGGCCTGATGCTGGCGCGCGACGCCTTCTTCGCCCGCCGGGGCCACTCCGTCCAGCAGGACGGGCTGACCGGAAACCTGCGAAAAATCAAGGTACTGTGTTCCGAAAATGCCCATTTCTCGGTGCAGAAGAACATGGCGTTGATGGGGCTGGGTTATCAATCCGTCACCCTGGTGAAAACCGATCAGTGCGCGCGGATGGATCTCGACGATCTGGCCGAAAAAGTAGCGCAGGCCGAGGCCAATGGCGAACAGATCCTGGCGATTGTCGCGACGGCGGGCACCACCGACGCCGGCGCCATCGATCCGCTGCGCGCCATCGCCACCCTGGCGGCGAAACATCAGATCTGGGTGCATGTGGATGCGGCCTGGGGCGGCGCGCTGTTGCTGTCCGAGCAATACCGCGACTACCTGGACGGTCTCGAACTGGTGGATTCCATTACCCTGGACTTCCACAAACAGTTCTTCCAGACCATCAGCTGCGGCGCCTTCTTGCTGAAAGAAGCTCGCCACTACGAACTGATGCGCTATCAGGCGGCTTACCTGAACTCCGAGTTCGACGAAGCTCAGGGCGTGCCTAACCTGGTGTCCAAATCGCTGCAGACCACCCGCCGTTTCGACGCGCTGAAGCTGTGGATGGGCCTGGAAGCGCTGGGGCAAAAACAGTATGCCGAGATCATCGATCACGGCGTAACCCTGGCGCAGCAGGTCGCGCGTTACATCGCCGATCGGCCCTCGCTGGAGCTGGTGATGGAGCCGCAGCTGGCCAGCGTGCTGTTCCGCTTTAACCCGCCACGCCTGGCGGAATGCGGCAATTCGGCGGTGGCCTTTGTCAACCAGCGCATCGGCGATGCGTTGCTGGCCTCTGGCCGCGCCAACGTCGGCGTAACCGAGTCTAACGGCGTCACCTGCCTGAAGATGACGTTGCTGAACCCGACGGTAACGCTGGAAGACATCAAAGTGCTGCTGGCGCTGGTCGAACGCACCGCAGTGGAGCTGCCGGCGGCGTAATCTGCCGGTAACGTTCCGCACAAAAAAGCCGATAACTTTGCTATGGTTATCGGCTTTTTTTATTTCTCTCGTGACTCGCCGCTCTTAATCCAGCCCCCGTTGGCGGCAGACGCTCAGCATCAGCTGCCGCAGCCAGCGGTGCGCCGAATCGGCCTCCAAACGCGGGTGCCACATTTGCGATACGGTAATTCCCCTGACCTTCACCGGCAGCTCGAAACTGCAGAGCGCGGCGGCAGGCTGCCCCGCCAGGAATGAGGCCGGCACCAGCGCCACCAGCTCCGATGCCTCGGCAACCGCCAACGCCGCCGGGAAGCTTGGCACCACGGCGGCCACCTTGCGCTGCAGCCCAAGCTCGGCCAGCGCTTCGTCAACCGGGCCGGTGGTCCTCCCCCGGCGCGAAGCGACGACGTGCCCGAAAGACACATACTGCTCAACCGATACCGGAGCCTCGCCGTCGAGCGGATGCCCCCTGCGCACCACGCCGACGAAGCGATCGCGGAATAGCGCCTGCAAACGAATTTCCGGCCCCATCTCCCCCAGAACGCCGATTTCGAGATCGATCAGCCCCTCACGCAGCGGTATCGGCGTTTTCTCCGGCTTGGGGGCAAAGCGCAGACGCACCGAAGGCGCAACCCCGGCGACTGCGGCGATCAGCGCAGCGCCGAACGTCTCGACAAAGCCTTCGTTGGCGCGGATCGTAAAAGTGCGTTCCAGCGTGGCGAGATCCAGCTCAGATGCCGAGGGGCGAAGCACGGCGCAGGCTTCAAAGAGCGCATGGCGGGTGCGCTCGCGTATCTGTTCGGCATGAGGCGTCAACACCATATTGCGCCCTGCCCGCACCAGCAGCGGATCGCCGGTTGCCGCTCGCAGCCGGCCCAGGGTGCGGCTCATGGCCGAGGCGCTTAACCCCAGACGGCGCGCCGCGCCGACCACGCTCCCTTCAGCCAGGAGCGCATCGAGTGCGATGAGTAAGTTGAGATCGGGTTCAGTCATGTTCACATACTAGCCTGTCCACTTAAACGAGGAAAGGCGTCCGGTGCAGGTTATAAGCGCAAATGCTGCGCCTTCCGCCTCTTCTGGTGAACGCCAGCCAGAAGTTTTCAGGGCAGGCATGGCCCCAAAGGCTTGCCCGCCGCCATTCAATCGGCGAACATAATGGCATTCAACCTGACTCTGCGTGCATGCCTATGACGCCATCTTCCCCAGCGCCCGTATTCGACGGGCATAACGATCTGTTGCTCAAGCTGTGGCTGGAGCACGCCGACGAGCCGGTCAGCGCATTTTACACCCGGGTAGAGAACGGCCACCTGGATTTCCCGCGCATGCGGCGCGGCGGCTTCTGCGGCGGCCTGTTTGCGGTTTTTATACCGCCGGTGAGCTATATCGCCCAGGTCAGAAACCAGAGCGAAGCGCAAGCACAGGCGGCGTTCGATCCTGTGGCCATCACCGAAGCGCAGATCGCCATCCTATACAGGCTGGAACAGGCCTCTCAGGGGCAGCTGCGAATTTGCCGCACGGTAAACGAGATTGAACAGTGCCGGCGCAACCGGCAGATTGCCGCGGTGCTGCACATCGAGGGCGCCGGCGCGCTGGACGCCGGGCTGGCGCGTCTGGATCATTTTTATGCGCTGGGCGTGCGCAGCATCGGGCCGTTCTGGAACCTGCCAAACGCCTTTGGCGAAGGGGTCAACGGGCCATTCCCCGGCACGCCGGATACCGGCGCGGGCATGACGCCGGCCGGCCTGGCGCTGATTGCCGCCTGCAACCGCCGGCGCATCATGATCGACGTCTCGCACATGAACGAAAAAGCCTTCTGGCAGACCGCCGAACTCAGCCGCGCGCCGCTGGTCGCCACCCACTCCAACGCGCACGCGCTATGCCCACAGCCGCGCAATTTGACCGACGCGCAGTTGGCCGCCATCGCGCAAAGCGATGGGTTTGTCGGCGTTAACTTCGGCACCGCCTTTTTGCGCGCCGACGGTAAACGCGACAGCGCCACGACGCCTTTAACAGAAATTGTTAAACACATCGAGTATTTGATCGCTAGACTTGGTGAAGATCGCGTTGGTTTCGGTTCCGACTTCGACGGGGTGAACGTTCCGGCGCCATTGGGCGACGTCGGCGGCCTGCCGCTGCTGATGCAGGCGCTGTCGCAGGCGGGGTTCGAGGAGCCGTTGCTGGAGAAGCTGGCCTGGCGCAACTGGCGCAGAACGCTGGCGGCAAGCTGGGGTGAATAAAACTTTTACCCTTTAAAGGTTGCGAACTCCGTCACATTTCGCCAACATCATCACGGCTGAATGCGATTAGGTCTCATTTGGCTGGACACACCTTGATTCACACAACAGGAGCACCGCTATGACTGCTTGGACTAAACCAGAGTTTGTTGACCTGCGTCTGGGGCTGGAAGTTACGCTGTACATTTCCAACCGTTAATCGCCTGTCTGCCCGCCTCTCGCGCGGGCATTTCTTTCCCTCTTTTCTGGTCTACACATGCAGATAAAAGTTCTCGGCTCCGCTGCAGGCGGTGGTTTTCCTCAATGGAATTGCAACTGCAAAAATTGTCAGGGGGTGCGCAACAACAGCATAAAAGCCTCGCGTCGTACCCAATCCTCCATCGCCGTCAGCGACGACGGTAAAAACTGGGTGCTGTGCAACGTGTCCCCGGACATTTGCCACCAGCTGCTCGCTTCGCCTGAATTGAATAACCCCGAGGTGCTGCGCGGAACCGGCATAGGGTCGATCATTCTGACCGACAGCCAGATCGACCACAGCGCGGGCTTACTCAATTTGCGTGAGGGCTGCCCGCACCAGGTGTGGTGCACTCATGAGGTGCATGAAGATCTGAGTACCGGCTTCCCGCTGTTTACCATGCTTTCGCACTGGAATGGCGGCCTGGTTCATCACCCGGTCACGCCGCTGGAGCCGTTCCAGGTGGCGGTTTGCCCGAGCATCCGTTTTACCGCCATTCCGCTGCTGAGCAATGCGCCGCCCTATTCCCAATACCGCCATCGTCCGCTGCCGGGCCACAACGTAGCGCTGTTTATCGAAGACGCGACGCGCGGCATTGGCCTGCTGTATGCCCCGGGGCTGGGTGAACCGGATGAGACCCTGCTCCCCTGGCTGCAGCGCGCCGACTGCCTGCTGATCGACGGCACCCTGTGGCGCGACAACGAGCTGGCGGATACCGGCGTTGGCCGCAATACCGGTAAAGACATGGGCCACCTGGCGCTGGCGGAAGAACATGGCCTGGCGGCGCTGCTCGCCGGCCTGCCGGCCAAACGAAAAATTCTGATCCACATTAACAACACCAACCCGATCCTCGATGAAGACTCCGCCGAGCGCCAAAGCCTGGCCGACGCCGGCATCGAAGTAAGCTGGGACGGGATGAACATCGAACTCTAGGTAACCAGCATGACACCACAGCCACTCTCACCGCAGGCGTTCGAAGCTGCGCTGCGCGCCAAGGGCGCCTATTATCATATTCATCACCCGTATCACATCGCCATGCACAACGGCGAGTCTACCCCTGAGCAGATCCAGGGCTGGGTGGCGAACCGTTTTTATTATCAGACCAGCATCCCGATCAAAGACGCGGCGATCATGGCCAACTGCCCGCAGCCGGAAACCCGGCGCAAATGGGTGCAACGCATTTTGGATCACGACGGCTACGGCGGCAGCGAAGGCGGCATCGAAGCCTGGCTGCGCCTCGGTGAGGCGGTGGGCCTGAAACGCGAAACCTTGCTCTCTGAGGAGCTGGTGCTGCCGGGCGTGCGCTTTGCGGTGGACGCCTACGTTAACTTTGCCCGCCGCGCCTGCTGGCAGGAAGCGGCCTGCAGTTCGCTGACCGAGCTGTTCGCCCCGCAGATCCACCAGTCGCGTCTCGACAGCTGGCCGCAGCATTACCCGTGGATAGATGCGGCGGGCTACGACTATTTCCGCAGCCGCCTGGGCCAGGCTAACCGCGACGTGGAGCACGGGCTGGCGCTGGCGCTGGAGTACTGCGACAGCGCAGAGAAACAGCAGCGCATGCTGGAGATCCTGCAATTCAAACTGGATATTCTCTGGAGCATGCTGGACGCCATGAGCATGGCCTATACCCTAAATCGCCCGCCTTACCACAGCGTGACCGATGCGCGGGTATGGCATAACCAGAGGCTGGTGTAATGACGCTGAACCCTGAACAAACCCCGCTATTCCGCCGCGGCTACCGCCTGCAGTGGGAAGAGGTGCAAAACAGCCATGTGATCCTCTACCCGGAAGGCATGGCCAAGCTGAATGACAGCGCCGCCGCCATCCTGCAGTTGGTCGACGGCAAAGCGACCCTGAACGGCATTATCGCGCAGTTGAACGCGCGCTTTCCCGGCGCCGACGGGTTAGCGGAAGACGTGCTGGAGTTCTTCCAGCGCGCCTATGAACAAAAATGGGTGATTTTCCGTGACTGAGCCAAGCGCCGCGCCTGCGGTTAACCCGCCGCTGTGGCTGCTGGCGGAGCTGACCTATCGCTGCCCGCTGCAGTGCCCTTACTGCTCCAACCCGCTCGACTTCGCCGCGCAGGAAAAAGAGCTGACCACCGAGCAGTGGATCGAGGTGTTCCGCCAGGCGCGGGCGATGGGCAGCGTCCAGCTGGGGTTCTCCGGCGGTGAGCCGCTGGTGCGTAAAGACCTGCCTGAGCTGATCGCCGCCGCGCGCGATCTGGGTTTTTATACCAACCTGATCACCTCCGGCATCGGGCTGACCGAGAAAAAGCTGCAAACCTTCGCCGACGCCGGGCTGGACCATATCCAGATCAGCTTCCAGGCCAGCGACGAAACGCTGAACGCCGCCCTGGCGGGTTCCGCCAAGGCGTTCCAGCAAAAGCTGGCGATGGCCAAAGCGGTGAAGGCGCTCGGTTATCCGATGGTGCTCAACTTTGTGTTGCACCGGCACAACATCGATCAGATCGACCGCATCATTGAGCTGGCGATCCAGCTGGACGCCGACGACGTAGAACTGGCGACCTGCCAGTTCTACGGCTGGGCGCATCTGAACCGTGAAGGCCTGCTGCCGACCCGCGAGCAGATAGCCCGCGCGGAACAGGTGGTGAAACACTACCGTGAAAAAATGGCCGCGGGCGGCAACCTGGCCAACCTGCTGTTCGTTACCCCGGACTACTATGAAGAACGCCCGAAAGGCTGCATGGGCGGCTGGGGCGCGATATTCCTGAGCGTGACGCCGGAAGGCATGGCGTTACCTTGTCACAGCGCCCGCCAGCTGCCGGTGAAGTTTCCGTCGGTGCTGGAGCAGGATCTGCAGCATATTTGGTACCACTCGTTCGGCTTTAACCGCTATCGGGGTTACGAGTGGATGCCGGAGCCCTGCCGCTCCTGCCCGGAGAAAGAAAAGGATTACGGCGGCTGCCGCTGCCAGGCCTTTATGCTGACCGGCGACGCCGACAACGCCGATCCCGTGTGCTCCAAATCATCGCACCACGGCACCATATTGGCGGCGCGCGAAGCGGCCAACCGCACGCAGATCGGCATCGATCAGCTGCGCTTTCGCAACCGCGCCAACTCGCAGCTGATCTTCAAGGGATAAGCCATGCAGCAAAGCACCGCCTCGCTGCGTCTCGATAACGGGCTGCGCGTCAGGTTGATCAGCGATCCCGCCGCCGGGCGCGCCGCCGCCTTGATGCGCATCGAGGCGGGCAGCCTGCAAGAACCGCAGGCCTGGCCCGGTCTGGCGCACCTGCTGGAGCATATGCTGTTTCGCGGCGGCGAGGCGTTTGCCGCCGAAGACGGCCTGATGCGCTGGGTACCTGCCCACGGCGGCCGGTTGAACGCGACTACCCGGGCGATGCAGACCGCTTTCTTTTTTGAAGTGGACGCAGCGCAGCTCGGGGCGGGCACGGACCGGCTAATCGATATGCTGAGCGCCCCGCTGCTGGCGCCGGAGGCGGCAATGCAGGAAGCCGGGATCATCGATGCCGAGTACCGCCTGCTGCGCACGGACGCCGAGACCCTGTGCGAAGCGGCGCAGCGCCAGGCGTTCGGCTTGCATCGTTTTCATATCGGCAACCGCGCCGCCTTTGGCGAAGATGCCGCCGCGCTGCAGCACGCCCTGCGGCAATATCATCGGCAACATTACGGCGCGGCCAACATGACGCTGTGGCTGCAGGGGCCACAGCCGCTGGCGCAGCTGCGCCGTCTGGCGCGGCAACTGGCCTCACGCCTCCCCGCTGAACCGGCTGGCCCTCCGGGCGCGGCCGTCGCGCTCGCCGCTCGGGGAGATTATGCCCTGGCCCTGCCCGGAGCGCCGCAGCTGCGCCTGACGCTGGCGTTAAATCAGGCTCCGGCCGCCCGACGCAGTTGGCTGCGCTTATTGCAGTGCCTGCTGCAGGACGAGGCGCCCGGCAGCCTGCTGGCCTGGCTGCGGGCGCAGGAATATGGCGATGAGGTGAGATTGATTCATGCCCGCTATGGCGAACAATGCGCACTGCTGACCTTTGCGTTTAGCCTCAATCAGGGCACGGCGGAGGAAGCGGCGGCCGTAGAGGCGGCATTGTTTAGCTGGCTGCGGCAGTTGAGCACCCTGACACAAGCGCAATTGGCGCATTATCGGCGGCTGGCGAATCTGGCCTTTGCGCGCCTGGCGCCGCTCGAACAGCTGCGGGAACGGGCGTTTGGCCTGCCGCCGGTACAGGAGGCCGGGGAATGGCCGCAGCAGCTTGCCGCATTGCAACAAGCGCCGCTGAGCCGTTTGCTCACCCGCCAAGAGGTCGGCGGCGAAAGCGCAGAAGTTCAGGGATTGCCGTTAACGCTTGTGCCGTTCGTTCCGATCGGCCAAAAACCGCGCGCCGCGCATTTTCATTTCTTCCGTCCGATGGCGTTGCCGCAGCCCGCACCGCTGCCCGCCAGCCGCGCGCCTCTGCAGCATCTGGCGCCAGGCCAGCCGCAGCCGGTGCTGCAGCTGCGCCCTTCGCCTTCAACGCCGCTCAGCGAGGCGCAGGGTTATCGCCTGCAGACGGCGCTGCGTATAACGGCGGCGGCGCTGGCGCATCACGACGGTCATTTGAGCTTTGAACGTTTTCAGGGCGTCTGGCTGCTGCAGCTTTCCGGGGACGACGCCCTGATGCATTACGGTATTAACGCCATCAATCAGGCGCTGTCGGCATTTTCCCCCGCCGTAATGCGCGCAGCGGAACGGATGGAACAGCGCGCCCGGCAGCGGGAACAAAACGACATCGCCATTCGCCGTCTGCTGGGCCAACTGCCGGCGGCGCTGAGCGGCAAGCCCGCAGACGAGGTGCGCTGGCAGGCCAGCCTGTTCGGCGGCGGTGAGGCTTTGCGGCAGCAACTGGCCCATTCGCTGAGTGATTTCCCCTACCCGCTGATTGCCGCTGCGCCATTGGCGCAGAGCCTGGCCGGCGCGCCGGTCAGCCTGGCGGAACGCGGTGCGGAAAACGCGCTGCTGCTATTCTTCCCGCTGCCGGAAATAACCGCCGCGGGGCGGGTGGCATTACGGCTATTGGCGCAGCTTTATGCCCCGCAGTATTTCCAGCAGCTGCGCGTCGAAAAGAACATCGGTTACGTGGTGCAATGCGCTTATCACCGCTGTGCGGACGTCGAGGGCGTTTTCTTTGCGTTACAGTCACCCAGGTTCACCATTGAACAACTGAATCAATTTACCGCCGAGTTTTTACGTCAGCAGCAGTCTGTGCTCGCCCAATTAGGCGCAGCAGAGTGGGAACGGGCGAAAGCCACGTTGGCGCAAAGCCTGCGGCAGCGCAATGGCGACGCCTTGCGGCTGGCGCGGGAAAACAGCTGTGAAAACAGTCTTCTGGCGGAGCATTTGCCTCAGCTGTCGCAGCAAGAATTGCAGCGCTGGCAGCGCCGAATTTTTACTTTCATCTAAAATAATCGCAACAAACATTTTCGGCAGCAACATATCCTTAACCACTCAATGAATCAAATGGTACAATCCTCGTTATTCAGGGTTGTGTTGCCTGCCTGGCTTAGCGATAAGCCGGGCGGCGATGACGCTTTGAAAGCAAAAGCCAGAAACATTATTTTCGGAGAATGCCAGAATATGTCTGATTCAATTACCCGACCGGGTATAAAACTTAAGCTATGGTGTTGCCTGTTAGGGATCATCCTGGCGGCGACCGGCCTGTTCTTCGCCATCGCCGGCGGCAAGTTGGTTTCGCTCGGCGGCAGCAGCTACTTCCTGATTGCCGGCATCGTCACCCTGCTGTCCGCCATTCAATTCTTCCGCGGCAAATCCTCGGCGGTATCGCTGTTCCTGCTGGTGTTTATCGGCACGCTGATTTGGTCGGTATTCGACGCCGGCTTTGATTTCTGGCCGTTGATTTCCCGCCTGATGGTGCCAACCGGCCTGATGCTGCTGGCATTCCTCACCTGGCCCGCCCTGCGCAAGCGCGAAGGCAAAGCGCCGCTGGCCAAGCCGTCTTACCTGTTCTCGGCGCTGCTGGCCGTCGGCATGGTCGGCGCCTTGGTTCAGACGTTCCAGCCGCACCCGACCGTCGCCTTCAGCGGCACTCAGCTGCCGCTGATCCCGGTAGAGAAAGCCAAACAGCAAAAAGACTGGGACAACTACGGCAATACGCCGGGCGGCAGCCGTTTCGTGGCGCTGGACCAGATCACCCGCGATAACGTCAGGGATCTGAAGGTCGCCTGGACCTTCCACACCGGCGATACCCCGCTCAGCCCGGACGGCAACGGCGCGGAAGACCAGCAAACGCCGCTGCAGATAGGCAACCGCATCTTCCTGTGCACCCCACACAACAACGTAATCGCCGTCGACGCCGACAGCGGCAAAGAAATTTGGAAGCGCGAAATCAACGCCAAATCCCAGGTATGGAACCGCTGCCGCGGCCTGGCCTATTTTGACGTGAACAAGCCGCTGCCGCAGCCGACCGTGCCGGGATCCACCCCTGCCGCGCCGGTCGCCCTGGCCGCCGGCGACAGCTGCCAGCGCCGCATTCTGATGAACACCATCGACGCGCGTCTGGTGGCGATCAACGCCGATAACGGCGAGTTTTGCCAGAACTTCGGCCATAACGGCGTGGTTGATTTAAAAGCCGGTCTGGGCGACGCGGCGGATCCGAAATACCAGCTGACCTCTGCACCGACCCTGGCCGGCACCACCGTGGTGGTCGGCGGCCGCGTGGCCGATAACGTGCAGACCGACATGCCGGGCGGCGTACTGCGCGGTTTCAACGTCATTACCGGTGAAATGCGCTGGGCGTTCGATCCGGGCAACCCGGAGCCGAATGCGGCGTTGCAACCGGGCCAGACCTTTGTGCGCAGCACCCCGAACTCCTGGGCGCCGATGTCCTACGATCCGGCGATGAACACCGTGTTCCTGCCGATGGGCAGTTCGTCGGTCGACCTGTGGGGCGCTAACCGCAACGCGCTGGACCACAAATACGGCGCCTCCATCCTGGCGCTTGACGCGACCACCGGTAAAGAGAAGTGGGTTTATCAGACCGTGCATAACGATCTGTGGGACTTCGACCTGCCGATGCAGCCAAGCCTGATCGACTTCCCGATGAAGGACGGCACCACCAGGCCGGCGCTGGTGATCGGCGCCAAGACCGGGCAGCTCTTTGTGCTGGATCGCCACACCGGCAAGCCGCTGACCGAAGTGAAAGAGTTGCCGGTGAAAACCCGCAACATCCCCAACGAGCAGTACTCTGCGACCCAGCCGTTCTCCGTGGGCATGCCGTCGATTGGCGCCGATAAGCTCACCGAGTCCGATATGTGGGGCGCCACGCCGTTCGATCAGCTGATGTGCCGCATCAGCTTCAAATCGATGCGCTATGACGGCCTGTTCACCGCACCGGACACCGACGTCTCTCTCAGCTTCCCCGGCTCGCTGGGCGGCATGAACTGGGGTGGCCTGTCGACCGATCCGAATAACCATTACATCTTCGCCAACGATATGCGCCTCGGCCTGTGGGTGCAGATGATCCCGCAGAAAACCGACGCCAACGCGCCGGCCAGCAACGGCGGCGAGTCGGTGAATACCGGCATGGGCGCGGTGCCGTTGAAAGGCACGCCGTATGCGGTCAATAAGAACCGCTTTATGTCGCCGCTGGGCATTCCCTGCCAGAAGCCGCCGTTCGGCACGCTTTCGGCTATCGACATGAAAACCCAGAAGGTCGTGTGGCAGGTTCCGGCCGGCACGGTGCAAGACACCGGGCCGTTCGGCATCAAAATGCGCGCGCCGATGCCGGTCGGCATGCCGACGCTGGGCGGCACGCTGGCGACCCAGGGCGGCCTGGTGTTTATCGCCGGCACCCAGGATTACTACCTGCGTGCGTTCGACTCTTCTACCGGCAAGGAAGTGTGGAAAGCGCGTCTGCCGGTCGGCAGCGGCGGCACGCCGATGAGCTACGTCTCGCCGACCACCGGCAAACAGTATGTGGTTATCTCCGCCGGCGGCGCACGCCAGTCGCCGGACCGCGGTGACTACGTCATCGCCTATGCGCTGGATAAATAAGCCCGGGCGAAATGCATAAACGACAAGCCCCCGTCATCGTGACGGGGGCTTTTTTTATGCGTGACTACGTCGGCGGCCGCCTTTAGAAATGCCAGGTCAAGCCTGCGTTGACGCCGTTGTCCTGATGATTTTTGGACAATTGCCCGCCATAGCCCAGGGTCAGCACCGCGTTGTTGACCCTAACGTCAACTCCCGCCTTCAGCGCCGCGCCATCGCGAGAAACCGGCACGCTGTTGACGTTAAAAGCGGCATCGGCGCTTTTGAACATCAGCTGAGCGTTGCGCTCCAGCTTGCCATATTGATGCTGCCAGCCCAACTCGCCCCGCAGGGCAACCGCCAGGCTTTCATCGCCCCATTGTTTATCGGCGCGCAGCCCCAGCGTCGAGGTAGTGGCGGACAGGCTTTGCCTGTTGCCGCGCAGCGCCGCTGCGCCGCCCTGTTCTGACATGCCGCCGTTGCGGTAATTGGCATAGGCCAAGTTGGCGAAAGGTTCGAGATTCACCCCCTCGCCGGAGACGCCGTAGCCCCCTTCAACGAACAGCTGTTCGGTGCGCGCATGATACCTGGCCCGCTGCGTATCCGACTGCAGATTGTAATTCACCGAACGTGAGGTATCGATGCGGTGCCAGGTATAGGCCCCACCGGCCCTTACGGCCAGCGCGCCGAACGCTTTGCTGCCGTACAGCCCCAGATGATAGTTATCGCTGTGGGCGTTCGATTGATAGCCACCGTCCAGAGAGATGCGTGAATAGCCCGTCATCACCCCGAGCCTGACGTCGTTATTCAGATCCGTATCGGCGCCCAGCAGCACGCCATAGGTGGAGGTCTGGTAGCCGATGGCGTTGTCATTGCCTGAGGCATGCCCCCAACTGCCCAGCAGCTTCGCCCAGGCGCCGCCGTTGTCATCGGATTTGATCTCCGAAGAGGTGTACAACCCTTCCGCCTGACGCAGACGTTCGTTGACCGTATCACGCACATAGCGGCTTTCGTTAAGCTGCGCCGCCGCCATGTCCGCGTGGATCTGGCCGGACAGCTGCCGCGCCGCCTGTTGCAGCTCGCTGGCCGAGGTAAAGCCCAGGAAGCTTTCATACACCGAATTATTGACGGTACTTAGCTTTTCCTCCGTAGATATCGCCGCATAGCCGCTTTCATCCTCGCTTTCCGTGGCCGCCGGCTCCACCGCCGAAATATCGACAGCTTGCGCCACCGGCGCAGGGGCACGCAGCTCTTCTACCGCACGGGCTACCGCTTTTTCATTATCGGTCTCCGCCAGGCTTTCAAATTTCTCCGCCGAGCGATATATCCCCAACCCAAGGTCATTCCCCTGATAGCTAAGAGCGATATCAATAAATTTATAGTCGGGATAAGCATGGTCGAAACGACCGACCACGCCGGCAGCGGCCGTCAACAGGGTATATTTATTGCCGAGCAGACTTTGCGCTTCATTTTGGGACAGCAGGTTTGGGCTGTTTTCCAGGCGGACGTTAACCTTGCCGCCATTGATGATGGCGCGCCCATCCACCTCTATTTTGTCGCTATGGCCGCTTTGCCCCACCTCGACCTGATACTGCGAGCCTTTATCGAAGATGGCGTCGTTTAACACGCGCAGGGTACCGATGCCATTGCCCGGCGCCACGCTGCCGCCCGGTTGCGCCCTGAAGCTGTTTACCGTGCCGCCGCCCTGCAAGGTGCCGCCGTTCTCGACGTAGACGTTTGAAACCACCGAGCCGTTAATCGCCAGCGTCCCCTGTGCGATCCGCGTATCGCCCCGGTAGCTATTGTTGCCCGACAGCGCCAGCGTGCCGTCCCCTATTTTGGTCAGCCCGCCGTGGCCGCCGATATCATTGCTCCATACATCGAACCCGCATTCGCGCTGGTCGCACAGCCGCGCTGCCCTGGTGCCGGCTTCCACCATGCTGCCGATGCCGGGAATATTCGCCACAAACTGCGTTTCAGCGTAGGAGCCGGGAACGTACAACGCCTGTGGGATATCATCCTGAGTAATAAACATTTTTGGCCCGTTGATGGCGTCCCTCAGGTTCAGTTTTCCCCAGCCGAAGGTTTTATCTATGCCGGGAGTGCCCAGATCGGTGGCGGTGGTTTTTATCACGTTGGCTATTTGATCGGCGCTCATATAGGGAAAGCGCTGCATCAATACCGCAGCGGCGCCGGAGACGTGAGGCGCCGCCATCGAGGTGCCGGTTTTATTTCCATAGCCGGCATTCAGCGACAGCTCGCCATTATCGTAGGCAGCTCTGGTGACCTTGCCCCCGGTGTTGGATACCAGCTTGCCGGTGGTGCTGTAGATATCGGCGCCTGGCGCGGAAACGCAATAGCTGGCCGCATGTGCGCAGCGGGTCGAGGACTGGTGCAGCATGTCGTTATTGCTGAGGTTGGCGACGATCAGATAGTGATTCAAAAATTCAGGGAAGGCGTAGGGAATGGATTTTTGGGCTTCCGGGATGTTGTAATTGTTGTAATTTCCGGCGGAAAACACAATAAGCTTGCCCTGCTTTGCCGCTCTGAGCAGGGTCGCCATCGCGTTTTGCCCGCCCTCCGGCACCGGCCTTTCACTTTGTCTTCTGACATCGTTTTTATTTCTCAGCACCTCATTGAGAACATCGGCTTCTTTATAGGCCACATAATCGGGAGAACCATTAGACAACCAAATAATATTGCCCTTGGCGTCCTTGTTGATGGCGGGCGGAATACCCCAGCTGTTATTTATCACCCTGGCGTTAGTTTGAATAAGCTCCTCTCTGCCGTTGCGATTGCCGTACTCATTCAGCTTGGCATTTATCAGCGTCGCATCGAAGGCGACGCCGTGCATGCCCGCGCCGTCCCTGCCCGCCGCGGCAATCCCCGCCACATGCGTGCCATGATCGCCGAACGACATGCGCCCACTCTTCTTGTCGTATGAAAAATGGTACTCCCCGTTATCCAACCTGGTGAGTTTTCCATTGAACTCGGGGTGGCCGAGAATGGCATTATCGATTACGCCGATGGCAATGCCTTTTCCCGTATAGCCTCTGGCGTAAGCATATTCGGCCGAAATGGCGCTCAGCCCCCATTGCCGATTGAACTCGGGGGAGCGCCAACTCTGTGGCGAACCGATAAGCCCCTGCTCATGATAAGCGGCAACGCTGTTACCGGCGGAAAGCCCGTAACATCCAAGGAAAACGTAATGCGCTAATCTCAGTCTTTTTTTAACTAACATTTTACACTCCATGTTATATGCCCAGAAGATAATTGATTTTTGAGAATAAAAAGACCCTTCGCGTTAATACGAAGTAATGGGGGGGCGTTATACGCCGATTTAATGCCGGGGAGCGACAGGCTGTCGCCCTATTGGCTCAGGGAGATCCCAGGAGGGTCAAGCTGCGGTTACGTGCCCATGGGGTCAATACGCAGGGGTAAGGTGTTGATTTCATATCGCCAACATTCAGTGTCGTTAATGATTCTCATTTTCAAGGTTATCTTAAGAAATGCTTATGTGTCAACCTGCAAATAAGATTTTCCTTACCCGTTTTTCGGCTCTGGCGACGCCGCGCTTAACCTGCCGTAAGCCGGATGGCTGCATGGTTTTTTAGGATGGAAACATTGCGCCGAACCTGCCTGATTGCAGCCGGCCTCCTTCAAACCACAGGGAAAGAATCAAGAGCAATGATAATGTATTAAGGGGGGGTACGGCTGGCGTTCTCAGTGTATTTCACGAGCGTAGGATTATTATTAGCGGGTGCTGAAACGCTGCGTGGGCGGCGCCTTGACGGAAAGCCCTCATCCTCTGAATAGCATGATTTTTAAAAAGTTTCTCAACAGCTCTTTATTCTTTTTCTTCTTAAAATAGAAAGAATATATGCGCCGCGCCTTGAGTCTGTGAAATTCATAAGCCACAGATATATAAAATAAAATAGTTAGCGGGATTAGAGTTAAAATCATGGGTTCACCTGCATCCTTTTAGGTTGATGCCGCTTATTATCACCTGAATCAGCGTATTAAAAAATTAGAATGATCCCGATTTAATTGTTTCCGCATTATCGATAGCGGAACGCTAAGCTGAACCCGCCGATCTGGAGAATGCCAGGCAAGGCATCCCCCGCCTTCGCCCGGGCAATGTGCGACAAAATCACCGCTTATCCTGACTCTTTCGTTGAGATTACAAGAATAATCCTAATGTTTTGCTGCGTATTATATTCCATTCTCTCTGGCTAATTTTTATCAGTGCAGCTGGCAATTCTGGTTCTCATTGGCAAAACTCTATTGATGAGCGCTATTTTAGGGTGAAAATCGATGCGATTTTCGGAAGGAATGTCACATGACGCTGGTATCTGAGCAAATCATAAAAAACTATCCAATTGATATGTATAATGAAATTTTTGATGATCTGCCTGGCCTCATTTGCTTCGGTAATCATCAGAGCGGGCATTTCAATACGTTATGGCGCGACTATACCGGCGCGGCGGCCGGCGCTCGCGCCCCCGATGCCTGGCTGAACGCCCTGCATCCTGAAGACTATCCCCGGTTGCAGGCGCAGTGGCTGCAGGCGATAAGCGCCCTTTCTCCCTTCGTCGCCGAAGCCCGCCTGCGCGAACGCAGCGGTGACTATCGCTGGTTCATGCTGTCTTTTAATGTCCGAGAGGATGGGGGCTTCTCCGCCTTGCGCTGGCATCTGAGCGCCACAGATATTCATCAGCAGGCGCTGCAGCGCCAACAGAACGCGCTGGAACTCACCGCGCAGAAAAATATGCTGGATGCCAGCGTCGACTGCATCAAGGTCATCAACAATGACGGCACCCTGCTGCACATGAATCGCTCCGGCAGCCTGGCGCTGGGCATCGACGAAAACCAAAAGACCTTCGGCATGCCCTGGCTGGAGCTGCTGCCGCCAGAAGTTCGCCGCCGCGGCCGAAAAGCGGTGCGCAACGTGCTGAACGGCAAAAACGCCCGCTTTGCCGGTTTGAGCATTACCCCGCACGGCAAAGCTCAGCATTGGGACAATATTCTCACCCCGGTAACCGATGAACATGGCGCGATAACCAACATTTTGTGCGTCTCACGCGATGTGACCTCGCAGCGTGTGGTGGAGCAGCGGTTGCTGATCGCCAGTGAATATGACGATCTGACCGGTTTGCCCAACCGGCGGTTATTCAAAAAGAAGCTAAAGCAGGAGATGAAACGCGCCCTGCACGCCAATAAGTCCCTCGGCCTGGTGCTGCTGGATCTCGATCATTTCAAACTGGTCAACGATACCCTTGGCCATGCCGCCGGCGATCATCTGCTGCGCGTGCTGGCCAAAAGGCTCGGCGGCTGCCTGAATGAAAGCTCTTTTGTCGCGCGCCTGGGCGGCGATGAGTTCGCGGTGGTTATCAGTGACGTGGAAGACGAACAAGAGATTGTGCGGATCGCCAACAAGGTGTTGCTGCAGCTTGAGTCCCCCATTACCCAGGGCGGCAAGGCGCTGCAGTGCGGCATGAGCATTGGCTGCGCCATTTACCCCAAAGACGCCCGCGACGCGTCGGAACTGATGAAATGCGCGGACACCGCACTGTACGAGCTGAAAGATGGCGGCCGCGGCGGAGTTTACCTGTTCGACCAAAAGATGATGGACAAAGCCAAAGAGCGCGCCTTGCAGCTTAACTATGCGCGCCAAATAGTACGTGACAATCGTATTCAGCCTAGTTATCAACCTAAGGTTAGCCTGTGCGACGGCAGCATTATCGGTTTTGAAGCCCTGCTGCGCTGGCACTGCCCGCTGAGAGGCATTCAAACGCCGAATACGGTTTTCGAAGCCTTCAACGACTACGAACTGGCGACCAAGATCAGCGCCGCTATGCAGATGAAAGTCTTTGCCGACATGGCGCGCTGGATCGAGTCCGGAGAGCAAGTGGTGCCCGTTTCGCTTAACGTTTCGCCCATCGAGTTCCTGCGCGACAACTACGCCGAGGCTTTTTTGCGCCGGCTGTTGATGTTCCGCATTCCGCACCACCTGATTGAGCTGGAAGTCACCGAGCACGTATTTCACAAGCAGGGGTCCAAATATGTTCTGCGCGCCTTGCGGATGCTGAAGGAAATGGGGATTCGGATCGCGCTGGATGATTTTGGCACCGGCCATTCATCCTTCAGCCATATCATGGACTACCCCATGGACTGCCTGAAGCTGGACTGTGGCTTTGTTCACCGCATGCACGACGAACCGTCGATATTGGCGATCGTAGAGAGCATCGGCATTCTGGGGCAGAAACTGTCGATCGACCTTATCGCCGAAGGCATAGAAACCGAACGGCAGCGCCAAACGCTGTACGAGGCCGGCTACCGCATTGGCCAGGGATATTTGTTCAGCAAGGCGGTCGAGGCGCATCAGGTGCCGGCGCTGCTGCGGCAAACGGCCTATTTCAGCGAAAAAATCGGCGGCTGACGCCGCCTGCCCCGGTTTTATCCCGCAGGGTCATGCTCCCGTATCAGGCGATGCGCCGCTTCTGGTTGATACCACCAGGGCGCAAATCTGCCCGGATCGTCAAACCCGTTAACGATCTTCCCGGCCAGCGGCTCGGCCTGCGCGGCACTCCCCAGCAGCGCCATCACGTGCGGCTGCGGCGGCTGCAGCAAGCTGTTGGTCCAGCTCACCACGTGGCGCGCGTAATGCCAATAATCGTCAAAAGTCTCTTCCATCCAGCGGCTGTCAAAGGCGGCATCGCGGTGCGCCAGGATCCGCTGCAGATAGATTGCGGCGCATTTGGCGGCGCTGTTGCTCCCCTGGCCGGTAATAGGATCGTTTAGCACCAGCGCATCCGCCATCCCCAGCACCCGGTGGCCGGAAGGCAGCGTCAGTACCGGTTGACGCACGCAGGGGGTAAAGCCCCCGGCCAGCGTTCCCATGGCGTCGGTCAGTTCCACCTCGCCGCAGCGCTCCGCTTCCCAGGGCAGCCAGCGCCTGAGAATGGCCAGGCTTTGCCGCAGATGCCGCTCAGGGGTGTCGAGGCCCTGCCAGCAATCCATTTCACCGCCGGGTAGCCCTTCGAATACCATAATATCGCAGGGCCCGCTGAGCGTCAGGGCCGGAAAAGTGAAGTATTCACCCACCCCGGGGATCAGGTTGAAATTGATCTGCCCGCCGGCGTCCATCGGCCGCATGCCATGTACGTAGGTCAACGCCAGGGCGCGCTGCGGACGATCGAACCGGCTGCGCGCGCGATCGACGGCAAAGCGCTTAACCACCTCCCCCTTGCCGGCGGCGAGCAGCACCAGGTCATGTTCCGCGCTCAGGCGCTCCAATTCGGCAACGCCGGCGTCGGCAATCACCAATCGCCCGCCGCCGTCTTCGAACGCCGCCATCCATCCCGGCATTTTCAACCGCTGGTCGACGGATTGCGCGTAGCTATCCAGCCCGGCGCGCCAGCTCAGGGCCGCCGCGCCGGCGCCTTGCGGATCGGCGATGCTCAGGCCGATGCCCTCAATCGGCGGCGCCTGCTCCTCCCAAAAGTTGAGCTGGCTGCAGCGTTCGCTTTCCAGCGCGCTATGGAACATGCACTGGCTGGACATGACGCGGCCGCGGCGCAGGCTTTCCGCGTCGCGGTTGGTCATCAGCGTAACCCGATAGCCGGCGGCCAACAGGCCCAACGCCAGCTGCAACCCCGACTGCCCTGCGCCGACAATGGCGATATTTCTCATGAAGATTCTCTCGTTGAAAGCGGGAAACCGCGCATCATGATTTTTCCAAGATTAGTTATTTAATTTTGTTAGTTCACAGACTTAGGGCCATCGGAGATAGTGCCCAAACCGCCTCACAGCATAATAATGAAGGTAAAAAACATAATGATATATAGCAGAAAAATAACCGCTGTTGCGGCGCTGTTGAGCCTTTCCGCCGCCGTTCAGGCCGCGCCGGGCGTCGATATCGTGGCAAATGAAACGCCGGTGCATACCGTGCCAAACCCACAGGCCATCGCCAAAATCCCCGCAGGGTTCAAGTTCGTCGAACCGGGCACCTTAACGGTGGCGGTTTCCTTGTTGGGCAGCGGCCCGCCCTTCGGCCTTTACGCCCGCGACAACAAAACGGTGATCGGCAGCGAGTCGGACATTGCGCGGCTGGTGGCCGACGGCCTGGGGCTGAAGCTCAAGCTGGTGGCCACCTCATGGGAAGACTGGCCGCTGGGCGTCACCTCTGGGAAATACGACGCGGCCATCTACAACATCACCGTCACCAACGAACGTAAAACCAAATTTGATTTCGCCACCTATCGCCAGGATACGCTGGGCTTCTACGTGAAAACCACCAGCAAAATCACTGAGATAAAATCCGCGCCCGACATCGCCGGCAAAAAGATCATCGTAGACTCCGGCACCAATCAGGAAGCGGTGCTGCTGGCGTGGGACAAGGAGAACCAGGCCAAGGGGTTGCCGGCGCTGCAGCCGGTGTACGTCACCGATAAGGCGGCCTCCACGCTGGCCATTCAGTCCGGCCGCGCCGACGCCACCTTCGGGCCGAACGTTTCCGGTGCTTACCAGGCCAAATTGACCGGCAAAACCCGGTTGGTGGGCATCGTGCCGGGCGGTTGGCCGAAAACCGCCAATATCGCCGTCACGCTGAAAAAAGGCAACGGCCTGGTAGACGCGGTGCAGGCCTCGCTCAACAGCGCCATCGCCAACGGCAGCTACCTGAAAGTGCTGGATCGTTGGGCGGAAAGCGACGAGAAGATTGACCGCTCGGAAATCAACCCGCCGGGCCTGGGGGACTGACTCAACAAAAAAGCCCCGCGCTGCGGGGCTACTTAAGGCTCAACCTTTTCTTTTTTCACCCGCCCGCTGAACCTGGCGATGACGAAATCAACGCATTAAAGCTTTAACGATGCACTGCCGCCGGGCGTCGTTTCTCCAGCTTGCGGTACAGCGTGCTGCGGGAGACCCCCAACGCCCTGGCCGCCAGACTGACGTTGCCGTTAGCCTGTTTGATCGCCTCAAGCACGTCCTGCTCGCCGCTGGCCTGCGCCGTTTTCGGCAACGCAACAATCTGCGGCGGCAAATCATCGGGCAGGATCACCGCATGATCGTCCGCCAGCGCCAGCAGCACCTTGAGGGTGCTCAGCAATTGGCGTACGTTTCCCGGCCAAGGGTAACTCGCCAGTATCGTCAGCGCCTCCGGCGCCAGCCGTATGCCGCGTTTCTCGCCGCCCAGCTCGCGCCACAGCAGCACAATAAAGTCCTGCGGCTTTCTCCGCTCCCTGAGCGGCGCGATGTGCAGGTTATATTCCTGAATGCGGTACAGCAGGTCTTCACGAAACTCCCCCGCCTGCACCCGCTGGGCCAGATCGTGGTGAGTGGCGCAGATCAGCGAGAAATCGACGGCATAAGCGACGCGGCTACCCAAAGGCGTCACCGTTTTTTCCTGCAGCACCCGCAACAGCCGGGTTTGCAAACTCAGCGGCATGTCGCCGATCTCGTCGAGGAACAGGACGCCGCCGTCGGCCTCCCTGATTTTGCCGATATAACCTTTGGGGTTGGCGCCGGTGAAGGCGCCGGGCGCGTAGCCGAACAGTTCGGACTCAATCAGCTGTTCCGGCAACGCCGCGCAGTTGATCGCCACAAAGTTGCCGCGGCGCCGGCGGCTTTGCTCGAACAGCCGGCGGCTAAAGTGCTCTTTGCCGCAGCCGGTTTCTCCGGTAATGCACAGCGCCAGCCCGGCATTGAGGATGCGCAAGGCTTTGTGGTGCTCCGCGTCGTCCCGTTCGGCCAGCGGCGCCCGGGCGCTGACGGCGACCGAAAGCCGCTGCGGCGCTTCCAGCAGCGAATAATAGTGGCGCTGGTTGAACGCCTGCGTCTGGCGCGGATCGCCGAACGGTTGCTGAGGCATTGCCGGGAACAGGCTGGCAAATTCGACGGCGCCGAACGACGCCGGTGAAAGGTTGAACTCCTGCATGGCGAGGCGATTGGCGGCAATCAACAGCTCATCGCGGAACACCAGCAGCAGCTCATGCGCGCTGCCGAGCACCCGCGCGTCGGCGTGCAGGCTAAGCGCCCAGTCGCGCGCGGTTACCCGGTTTTTCACCCAGCGGTGTTCGATATGCCTGACGGCCTGCAAAATCAGCGGCTGCGCGTCGCGGTATGGCCGTTGCGCCGGGGCGGAAATATCCAGCACCCCGGCGATCTGCCCGTCCGGGCGGTAAATCGGCGCGGCGGTGCAGTAAAGCCCGGCGTTTTGATTAAGAAAGTGCTGATCACCGTTCACTTCGCAGAAAGCGCCCAGCGCCAGCGCGGTACCGATAGCGTTGGTGCCCCTTGCCTGTTCGCCCCACTGGTTGCCCGGCGCCAGGGCAAAGCGCGACGCCTTGTGCAGGAAGTCGGCGTTGCCGCAGGTTTCCAACACCAGGCCGGCGGCGTCCGAGATCACCAGGATCGATGGCTGGCGGTTAATCTGCGCCCCCAGCTGGTCAAGAAGCGGCTTTGCCAGTTGCGGCACCCAGCCGTTTTGTCCGCGGGATTCGTTGAGCAACGTCGGTGTGATCAAAGGAATGCGGTTATCGCCGCGCGCCAAACCAAAATGGCGGCTACGTTGCCAGGATTCGTTCAATGGGCCGGGAAGCAAGCGGTTGTCGCCGTCTGTGGCGGGTCCCGAATGGGCCGCCGGATTCTTATGCAGCATGCGCTTCTCCACCACGGAAAGTGTTGCAAATATGTATCACACCTGTGTATTAGGTGTTGCGACACAGGACACAAAATAGGGTCACGGGGGATACCCCAAGCGCTTTCTCAGCACGGTGCCGCTCGTGGAGTTTTATTTAATCAATTGATTAATAATGAATTAATTTTATTTTTTCAACGGATGGGCAATTTGGCACAGGCAATGCTTGGTTTCCCTGCGGCGGAATGCCGTATGCACAGGCGCGATGCAACAGCGCCAGTTTTCTTCTGCAGAGAGGTGCTCAACATGAAATATGTCCATCCCGGTTTACCTGGCTCGCTGGTTTCATTCAAAAAGCGCTATGGCAATTACATTGGCGGCAAATTTGTCGAACCGGTTTCAGGCAACTACTTCACCAACACCTCCCCGGTGACCGGCCAACCGATCGCCGAGTTCCCGCGTTCGGATGCCAAGGATATCGAACTGGCGCTGGATGCCGCGCACGCCGCCGCCGACGCCTGGGGCAAAACCAGCGTGCAGGAGCGCTCCAACCTGCTGCTGGCGATCGCCGATCGCATCGAATCGCGTTTGGAAATGCTGGCCCTGACGGAAACCTGGGACAACGGTAAACCGATCCGCGAAACGTTGAACGCCGATCTGCCGCTGGCGGTCGATCACTTCCGTTACTTCGCCGGCTGCCTGCGTGCGCAGGAAGGCACCGCGGCGGAAATTGACCAGAACACCGTGGCTTACCATATTTATGAACCGCTTGGCGTGGTTGGCCAGATCATTCCGTGGAACTTCCCGCTGCTGATGGCTGCCTGGAAGCTGGCGCCGGCGCTGGCGGGCGGCAACTGCGTGGTGCTGAAACCGGCGGAACAAACCCCGCTCGGCATTAGCGTACTGATGGAAGAAATCGGCGATCTGCTGCCCCCGGGCGTACTCAACGTGGTGCAAGGGTTCGGCGCAGAGGCCGGCGAAGCGCTGGCGCGCAGCAAACGCATCGAAAAAATCGCCTTTACCGGCTCTACGCCGGTTGGCCGCCATATCCTCGCCTGCGCGGCGGAGAACATCATCCCCAGCACTGTGGAACTGGGCGGCAAATCGCCGAACATCTATTTCGAAGACATCATGCAGGCCGAACCGGACTTTATCGATAAGGCGGTCGAGGGGCTGGTGCTGGGCTTCTTCAACCAGGGCGAGGTCTGCACTTGCCCTTCACGCGCGCTGATCCAGGAGTCCATCTACCCGCAGTTTATGGAGAAGGTGCTGGCGCGCATCGCCGCCATTCGCCAGGGCGACCCCTTTGACACCGAGACCATGATTGGCGCCCAGGCGTCAAAACAGCAGTACGACAAGATCCTGTCTTATATCGAGATCGCCAAAAACGAGGGCGGCAAGATTATTGTGGGCGGCGAGCGCGCCAGCCGGGGCGACGAAGTGCAAAACGGTTTCTATCTGCAGCCAACGTTGATTACCGGCAACAACAGCATGCGCTTCTTCCGCGAAGAGATTTTCGGGCCGGTGATCGGCGTCACCACCTTCAAGGACGAGGCCGAAGCACTGGCGCTGGCCAACGACACCGAGTTCGGCCTGGGCGCAGGGCTGTGGACCCGCGACATCAACCGGGCTTACCGCATGGGCCGCGCCATCAAGGCAGGCCGCGTCTGGACCAACTGCTACCACCTGTATCCGGCTCACGCCGCGTTCGGCGGTTACAAGAATTCCGGCGTCGGGCGTGAAACCCACAAGGTGGCGCTGTCGCACTACCAACAGGTGAAAAACCTGCTGGTGAGTTACGACGCCAAACCGCTGGGGCTGTTCTGATAAACAAAAGGCCACCGCTGGCGGTGGCCTTCTCATTTGCGGCCTGTTTTTTACGCAGTGAGATCGATCACCATGCGGCCGCGGATTTTGCCCGATTTCATTTCTTCGAAGATGTCATTGATGTCGCCCAACGGACGTTTAGTCACTTTCGGCGTCACCTTGCCTTCGGCGGCGAACTGGAACGCCTCCTTCAGATCTTCGCGGGTGCCGACTAAAGAGCCCACCACCTGAATGCCGTCCAGCACCAGGCGCGGGATGCTCAGATCCATACTCTCCGGCGGCAGCCCAACGGCCACCACTTTGCCACCGGCGCGCACCGCATTCACCGCCGAGTTAAAGGCCGATTTCGCCACTGCGGTCACCACCGCGGCATGCGCGCCGCCCACCTGCTTCTGGATGATTTCTTCGGCGTTTTCGTTCTTCGGATTGATGGTCAGATCCGCACCAATCTCTTTGGCGAAATCCAGCTGGCCGTCGTTCACGTCGATGGCGATCACCTTGGCGTTGAACACGTTCTTGGCGTACTGCAGCGCCAGATTGCCCAGCCCGCCCAGGCCATAGATGGCTACCCACTGGCCCGGCTGAATGCCGGAAATCTTCACCGCCTTGTAGGTGGTCACCCCGGCGCAGGTGATGCTGCTGGCGGCGAACGGATCCAGCCCATCCGGCACTTTCACCGCGTAGTCCGCCACCACAATGCATTCTTCCGCCATGCCGCCGTCCACGCTGTAGCCGGCGTTTTTAACCGAACGGCACAGCGTTTCGTTACCGCTAACGCAGTATTCGCAGTGGCCGCAGCCCTGATAGAACCAGGCGACGCTGGCACGATCACCCAGTTTCAATGAGGTGACGCCGTCACCGACAGCGGTCACCACCCCAATCCCCTCGTGGCCGAGGGTAATGCCGGGCACTTCGCCAAAATCGCCATTTTTCACATGAAGATCGGTATGACACACCCCGCAACACTCCATTTTAAGCGCCGCTTCGCCGTGCTTGAGCGGGCGAAGCTGTTTGTCCTGGATATCGATGGTATGGTTTTTCGTCACTACGGCAGCTTTCATTGCGTTTACCTCTGGCTGAATTGAAAAGTACAATTGTTAATGTAGTGACTGGGGCGCCAGAGGGCAAGCCGAACAATACTTATGTAAAAACAAATAATTAAATAGTAACACTTCGAATGATTACATTAAAAATAATTAACAATATCCCTCCATCGTCGGCTGGATTGACAAAGGCCGCAGCGGCAGCCGATGATAGGCGCAACGTTAATTTTCCGGTTGCCCAACGATGAAAACTGCTCCTGCCGTTACCATTCTCTACTGTTCTCAATGCAACTGGCTGTTGCGCGCCGGCTGGATGGCGCAAGAGCTGCTCAGCACCTTCGGCGACGATCTCGCCTCCGTGACCCTGGTGCCCGGCACCGGCGGGGTGTATCAAATCAGCGTTAACGGCGTGATGATTTGGGATCGCAAAATTGACGGCGGCTTTCCCGATGCGGCGCAGCTGAAACAGCGCCTGCGCGATCACAGCTTCCCCGACCGCGCTCTCGGCCATAACGACGGCAAAACCGCCAAACACTGATCCCGTTTAGCGGCCTGCGGGCGCCCGGGTGCCGAGAATGCGCGGCATCACTTCTTTCATCAGTTCCATGAATTTGCGCAATCGCGCAGGATAATAGCTGGCGTAGGGATACAGCAGATAAATCGGCAGCGGTGCAGCCTGCCACTGCGGCAACAGGGTATGCAGCCTGCCCTGCGCCAGTTCCTCTCTCACCACCCAGGATGACACTATCGCCACGCCCAGGCCGTCCAGCGCAGCCTTACGCACCGCATACAGGCTGTCGGTGCTCAGCCTGGGCGCGATGTCGATGCGCTGTACTTCGCCGCTCTCGCGGTGCGTCAGCGTAACTTCGTTGCGATAGAAACTGTTCAACGCCAGCCACGGCAGCTGCGCCAAATCGCCGAGGGTCGCGATCGTCGGCCGCTGCGCCAACAGCGCAGGCGACGCCACCAGGCTGCGCGGCACCTCCGCCAGCAACACCGCCACCACCGAAGGGTCGGTGACGGAACCGACGTGGATCGCGCAGTCGATGCCCTCGGGAATAAAATCCGGTGAATGATCGTTGAGCGTCCACTCCACGCTGGTTTGCCGATAGCGCTGCAGATATTCCCCCAGCGGCCCGATCAGCTGGTCCTGGCCGAAGGCGTGCGGCGCCCGCACCCGCAGCACGCCAACCGGTTCATCGCGCGCCCCGCGCACTTCATCTTCCATGATTTGCCAGTGCTCAAGCAGCCGACGCGCATGCTGATGGCAACGCTCGCCGTCGTCGGTCAGCTTAATGGCGTGGGTGGTACGCTGGATCAGCTTAACGCCCAGCAGCTGTTCCAGCGTCTGCAAACGCCGGCTAACGGTAGGCTGCGTGGTGTTCAGCTGCAACGCCGCCGCCGAGAGGCTGCCGCTGTCGACGATGCGCACCAGGGTTTGCAGCAGGGTTATACGATCGCCATTGGGTAATTTAATTTTATTCATACGTAATAGGTATAACAGTTTTACCTGTACCGGGGCTACAGTTTATCGGGGCCTGCGGCAAGAATAGCCGCACGTTAACCTTGTCAGGAATTACAGTCATGAGTCTGCACCCCTCCACCCACGGCGGCCTTTCCGCCGGGATCGTGTTTCTGTTGGCCGCCGGCGCCGGCCTCAGCGTCGCCTCTATCTACTACAGCCAACCGATGCTGAGCATGATGGGCGGCGCTTTCCATTCCAGCGTCAGCGACACCGGCCTGGTGCCGACGCTGACCCAAATGGGCTATGCGCTGGGCATTCTGCTGTTGGCGCCGCTGGGCGATCGTCACGATCGCCGGCAGATCATTCTGATTAAAGGCCTGCTGTTGGCGCTGACCCTGCTGCTGTGCGCCCTGGCCTCCACCTTCCCCCTGCTGTTGCTCAGCAGCCTGGCGATCGGCCTGGCCGCCACGGTGGCGCAGGACATCATTCCCGCCGCCGCCACGCTGGCCCCGGAGGCCAGCCGCGGCAAAACGGTCGGCACCGTGATGACCGGGCTGTTGGCCGGCATTCTGCTTTCGCGGGTGTTCAGCGGCGTGGTTGCGGAGTATTTCGGCTGGCGCAGCGTTTATGCGCTGGCGGCGTTGGGCGTGTTGCCGATCACGCTGGCTATCTGGCGGGCATTGCCGCGCTTAAAACCCAATACCTCCCTGAGCTACCCGGCGCTGCTGCGTTCATTGGGTCACCTGTGGGCGGCCTATCCCGAACTGCGGCGGGCGGCGCTGGCGCAAGGGTTCCTGTCGATCGCCTTCAGCGCCTTTTGGTCGACGTTGGCGGTGATGCTGGCGACGCGTTATCAGTTGAGCAGCGCGGTGGCCGGTTCCTTTGGCCTGGCAGGCGCCGCTGGCGCATTGGCGGCGCCGTTGGCGGGCATGTTGGCCGACCGCCACGGGCCTGACTACGTCACCAAAATTGGCGCGGCGCTGGTGCTGGCTTCCTTTGCGCTGATGTTTTTGCTGCCGTGGCTGCCGCTGCCGGCGCAGCTGGCCCTGATCGCCCTGAGCGCCGTCGGCTTCGACCTGGGTATTCAGGCAACGCTGGTGGCCCATCAGACCATTATCTACGGCATAGATCCGGCCGCCCGCAGCCGCTTGAACGCCATCCTGTTTACCCTGGTGTTTATCGGCATGGCGACCGGCGCGGCGCTGGGCAGTTGGATGCTGGAAAGCGCCGGCTGGCCGGGCGTGGTGGCGTTAGCCACCCTGGCTGCGGCGGTGGCGCTGCTGATTCGCACCGCGCGTAAACCCACACGCATTACGGCCTGACCGCCTCCCCGGCGCGGCGCCGGGGAGACTTTTCAGTTGGGTTGCTGTGCGCGCATGAAGCGGGAACGCCAGGGCTTCAGCACCCACAGCGCCAATCCGGCGGTAATAAAGTCCAGCGCAATCGCGCAGCCGAAAACCACGTGCCAACCCTGGGTGTGCTGATACAACAGCGCCGCCAGAGGGCCGCCGAAAATGGAACCTATACCCTGCGACATATACAGCCAGCCGTAGTTGGCGGTCGCATTTTGGCTGCCGAAGGTGTCGGTCAGCGTAGAGGGGAACAACGAGAAGATTTCTCCCCAACCGAAGAACACCACACCGGACAGCAGCACAAACAGCAGCGGATCCTCACGGCACATCAGCCACAGCGTCATCGCGCAGCCTTCCAGCGCGAAGGCGATAAACATGGTCTTTTCCCGTCCGTAGCGGTCGGAGATAAAGCCAAACAGCGGCCGCGTCAGCCCGTTGGTAAATCTGTCGATGGTCAGCGCCAGCGGCAGCGCCGCCATACCGAACACCACCGCGCCGCTGATGCCGAAGTCATGGGCGAAAACCGCCATTTGCGAGGTCACCATCAGCCCGGACGTGGACATCATCGCCATCATCAGGAACATCAGCCAGAACAGCGGCTGCCGCAGCATTTCCCGCGGGGCGAACTGACGTTTGCCCTGCTCGAGCCTGGCGCTGCCGGGCAACGAGGCGGCATTGGCCGGCACCCTCAGCCCCTGGCTCGCCAGCAACCCCACCAGCGCAAACGCGCCGCCGAAGACCATCATCGTCTGTTCCACGCCGTAGCTGCCCAATGAGAGGGAAATGGGGAATGTGGTCAGGATCGCCCCCATGCCGTAACCCGCCGCGACCGCCCCGGCGGCGAAACCGCGATTGTCGGGGAACCATTTCACCATCAGCCCGACGATGCCGACGTACACGATGCCGGTGCCCAGGCCGCCCAAACAGCCGTAGACCACATACAGCGCCAGTAAGCCGTTGACCTGCGACGACAGCACCCAACTGAGCCCGGCCAGCAGCGTGCCGAGCGAGATCAGCCGGCGCGGGCCGAAGCGGTCGATCAGTTTGCCCTGGAACGGCGAAAAGAAGGTTTGCAGAATAATCAGCAGCGAGAACGTCACCTGCAGTTCAGGCAACCCCACGCCCAGTTTCGCCGTCAGCGGCCCGGTCAGCAGCGTCCAGACATATTGCGGGCTCGATATGGAGGCCATGCAAATCAACCCGAGCAACAGCTGGGTCCATTTACCGTATTTGCTCGCCTGCAGCGATTCGGTCAGTACCGTCATTATTTATTTCTCCCCGAGTGCGAATGTCATTACCGCGCCGCAGCGGCGGAACCGATGCGATTTACGTTTTATCGTAATTTTGACGTCGTGCGGCGGTAGCCGCGGAATCTCAGGAAGCAGCAATCATGCCACCCCGGCAACGGGATGAATAAACAAGATAAATATCAATAAATTAAATTAAAACCGAATTATAAGAAAATGACCGTTAATAAATCCGTTAAATATCCCCGGCCATAATGCACCTTCATAGTGCCGAAATACCTCATTAACGCACCAGTATATTCGTTAAGTCGGACTATTAATGAATTAAATAAATAGCTTTATTATTCCGCTCGCTTTATTAAGCCTTCATTGCCGCATCCCTTCGCGGAGCGCCGCTCCCCCGGCGGCCCTTTTCCCCTGATCCCGGTTGATTTCTCCCGGCCCTCCTGAGCTATACTGTCGGCCCTTTTTGTAACAAACTCAGATAACTATGATGGAACGTTTGCTAGAAAACGCGATGTACGCCTCACGCTGGCTGCTCGCACCGGTCTATTTTGGCCTGTCGCTGGCGTTGATCGCCCTGTCGATCAAATTCTTTCAGGAAATTCTCCACGTCCTGCCCAACATTTTCTCCGTCGCCGAAGCGGATATGATCCTGACCCTGCTTTCGCTGGTCGATATGGCGCTGGTTGGCGGGCTGCTGGTGATGGTGATGTTCTCCGGCTATGAGAACTTCGTTTCCCAGTTGGATATCGCTGAACACAAAGAGAAGCTGAGCTGGCTGGGGAAAATGGACGCCACCTCGCTGAAAAATAAGGTTGCCGCGTCTATCGTCGCCATCTCTTCCATTCACCTGCTGCGGGTGTTTATGGACGCCAAAAACGTGCCGGACAACAAGCTGATGTGGTATGTGATCATTCATCTCACCTTTGTGCTTTCCGCGTTCGTGATGGGTTATCTCGACAAAGTCACTCGTTACAAGCAGTAAGACCGCCCGCTAGCCCGGCCGCCGGCCGGCCGGGCGCTCTCCCCCATGACTACGGCTATGCCGGCGACGCGCGTTTTTTCACCTGGCACATTCAATGATAATTTTATTATAATGCTATGACACTCACCATGGACGGAATGCCGCACGCCAGGCCAGTTTCGCCCCGCTGACAGGATCAGAATCACTCATGCCGTTGAATGGTAAACCACTGCAATTCCAGGATATCCAATCTATTCTGCCTCACCGGTATCCCTGCCTGTTGATCGATCGCGTACTGCCCGAGGGAACCTGCGTCGCCGAAGGGCGGCTGAGCGCCATCAAGAACGTGACCGCCAACGAGATGGCATTTTGGAGCGCCGGCGCCGCTTTTCCGGGCGTGCTGATGGTCGAGGCCCTGGCGCAAAGCACCGGGTTGCTGGCGCATTACTTCCTCGGGGCTTTGCAGGAGGGCGAGCATTATTACTTCGCCGCCATTCACCGAGCGCGTTTCTATCAGGCCGCCCTCCCGGGCGATCGGGTACATATGACGGTGAACTTTGTGCGCAAGCGCGGTGCCATCGCCCGCTTCACCGGGACTGCCACCGTCGATGGCCGGCGCATTTGCACCGCCGACTTTATGTGCGCACGCAAGTAAAGACCGTTTTCTGAAGGAGCCACGGCAAAACTATGTCTCTGGTTGACAGCTTACTCAGCACCCTTGATTTCTCTCCCCGCGGCCAGGTGATTGCGCGGGTGGAAGACCATTGCGGCGAGATCATCGTCTCCGATCACAAAAACTACCGCACGCTGCGTTTTGACGGCATTTGCGAACAAAGCAAAATGAGCATCAGCAACCCGGCGTTGCCGATCCATAACTATATCAAGGCCATGTTGATGGCGGTGGCGTGGCAGCCGCCGCAGGCGGCGCTGATCCTCGGCCTGGGCGGCGGCAGCCTGGTGCGCGCGCTGCACGCCTGCGATCCGCGAGTCTTGCTGGAGGTGGTCGAGCTGCGCGCCGCCGTGATTGCGGTGGCCCAGCGCTATTTCACCCTGCCGCCCGCCGACACCGTCACATTGCACACTGCCGACGCGGCGGATTTCGTGCGCAACGCCGGCAACCGCCGTTACGATCTGATTTTTTCCGATCTCTACTCGGCCTTCGCCATGGATCCGCAGCAGGGTAGCCAAAGCTTCCTGGAAAACTGCGCCGCCCACCTGACCGAAGGCGGCTGGCTGGTGCTGAACTATCACGAAGTACCCAACGCCGATACCCTGCTGTATCACAGCTTGCACCGGGTATTTAACAGCGTCTTGTTCTGCGTCGCACCGAGCGGCAACGTCATCATTTACGCGTCGTCGGCGCGCGTCACCTTGCCGTTGAGCCGGCTGCGCGAACTGGCGCATACCAGCGGCGAAATCTTCGGCTGCGATCTCGGCTACCTGTCGCGCAAAATAGAACGCCTGCATTTCAACTGAGCGCGGGCCATGCGGCGTGGTTGGCCGATTCGGCCACGTGGTATTATCATTTAATTATCATTCTCTGGAGGATCCTGATGGAAAAGAAAACGGCGCGGCTGACCGTACTGATCGACCCGGACAAGAAAAAAGCCCTGGAAGAACTGTGCCTGCAGCAGGATGTCACCCCCTCGCAGGTGGTCCGCCAGCTGATCCGCGATTATCTGCAAAAACATCAGGTGGATTACCCCAGCCAGCCGACGCACGCCAATCCACGCGTCGACAACGCCTGACGGCTTACCCGGCCAGCGTGCGCTCCCCCTGCGGGAAACCGTGCCTGCTGGCCGAATAAGCGATCCCCAACCCAATCAGCGCCATCGCCAGCGCCACCCAAGGGAAGGAAAACACGCCGAAATGGCCCAGCAACAGGCCGCCCAGCATACCGCCCACGGCTATCGCACCGTTCCAGATAACCACGTTCATCGACAACGCCGCGTCAGCCCCTTCGCCGGCGCTGTCCGCCAGCGCGGTCTGCAACAGCGTGGCCGCGCCGCCAAAGCTCAGCCCCCAAACGGCCACCGCTCCCCATACCAGCTGCGGCGAGCGCATGGATAATCCCAGCAGCAGCGTGGCGGCGGCGAAAACGACGAGGCTCAGCAACACCGATCTGCGCAGATGGCGATCGACGGTGCGCCCGGTCAGCCAGATGCCGCCCAGCGCCGCCAGGCCAAACACCAGCAGCACCGCGTCAACGTGGGCGCTCAGCCCGGCCGGCGCCACCAGGGGCGCGACATAGGTATACAGCAGGTTATGCGCCAGCATCCAGCACATCACCACCGCCAGCACCGGCCGAACGCCGGGTGTGAGCCACACGCGGCGCAGCGGCAGACGTTTGGCGCCGGATTGCCCCGGATAGTCCGGCACCTTGAGCACCACCCACGCCATCAATATCACCGACATCAGCGACATGGCGCCAAACGCCGCGCGCCAGCCAATGGCCGCCCCCAACCAGGTACCGAGCGGTACGCCCAGAGAAAGTGCGATCGGCGCGCCCACCATCGCCACCGCCATCGCTTTGCCCTGTTGCTGCGGCGTGACCATGCGGCGTGCGTAACCGGCCAACAGGCTCCAGGCCAGCCCCGCCGATGCGCCGGCCAGAAAACGCGCCAGCAACGTCAGGGTAAAGCTGGAAGACCAGGCGGTAATAGAGTTGAAAACCAGAAATCCGGCGATGGTCAGCAGCAGCACGTTGCGTCGCCGCCAGCCTTGCGTGGCGAGCGTCAGCGGGATCGCCGCCAGCAAGGAGCCCAGCGCATAGGCCGTCACCATCTGGCCGGCCAGCGACGGCGATACCTGCAGACCCGGTGCGATTTGCGGCAGCAGGCCGGCGGGCAGTGTCTCGGTAGCGATGCAGATGAAACCCGTCATGGCCAACGCCAACAGCGCCGCCAGCGGGAAATGCGCGCCTTCGCGCGGCGGCGATAACTCGCTGCGACAAGGGGGAGATTGACTCACGGTGCCTCTTTATATACCAATCGGTATAAATATGGGTAAATTTAAGCCGCGTCGGATAAACCCTTCACCCTGACGCGGCCTTTACGGGCCAATTGATTTATATATCGATTGGTATAATAATGCTAAGCAGCTGGCATCAAGCTGTCAATCACATTTATAGCGATCGGTATAAATATCAGGAGGCCGCTATATGGCACAAATGGGACGCCCGCGTCGTTTTGACCGTGACGAAGCGGTACAACAGGCGCTGCATCTGTTCTGGCAGCATGGCTACGAGTCCACCTCGCTGGCTCAGCTTAAAGCGCATATCGGCGGCGGCATCACCGCGCCCAGTTTCTACGCGGCCTTTGGCTCCAAAGAAGCGCTGTTCCGCGAGGCGGTGGCCTGTTATCTCAACAGCCACGGCCGGGTAAACGACGCGCTGTGGGATGAATCGCTGCCGCCGCGCCAGGCGATTGAAATCTCGCTGCGGCGCTCGGTCAAAATGCAGTGCGAAGCGGATCATCCGAAGGGCTGCATGGTGGCGCTGGGCGTGATGACCGGCGGCGCAGAGCACGATGCCGCGGTGCTGCAACCGCTGGCGGACTCGCGCCAGCGCACGCTGAATGGATTTATATTTTGCGTTGAGCGCGGCATTGCCACCGGCGAACTGGCGGCTAGCGTTCAGCCCGCCGCGCTGGCGACCGTTTTCGACAGTTTCCTGCTCGGCGTTTCCACCCTGGCCCGCGACGGCGTCAGCCACCAGGTGTTGGACGATGCGGTAACCCGCCTGCTGTCGATATGGGATACCCATCGCCCGAACGGCTAGCCGGTGGCGGCACATCAGGAATGCTGCTAATGTCGTCACCACTCCACGATTGAAAGAGGGATCGCTATGTTCAGTCACATTACCGTCGGCGTCAGCGATTTGGACGCCGCAGCCGCATTCTACGACGCCATCTTGCTGCCGCTGGGGCTACGGCAGCGCGAAGTGACGCCGGATAACGGCCCCGCCGCCCGCTGCTGGATTATTCCCGGCCAGAACTTGCCCCGCTTCTATGCCTATCAGCCGTTTGACCGCCGGCCGGCCAGCGCGGGCAACGGCAGCATGGTGGCTTTTCTCGCGGCCGACGAGCAGCAGGTGCGGCAAGCCTATGCCGCCGGCATGCAGGCGGGCGGCCGCAGCGAAGGCGAGCCCGGTGAACGCGCGCACTACGGCAAAGGCTATTTTGGCGCCTATCTGCGCGATCCCGACGGCAATAAGGTTCACCTGGTTTATCGCGGTGACTTAGCCGCCGAATAACGCGCCATCAGCGCCCGGCCGCCGAGCGCGATGCCCAGCGCGGCCAGCGCCAGCAGCGCCGCAGTTGCGTAGGTGACGCGCATGCCGGCGGACACAGCGGCGGTATCGGCGGCGGCGAGATCGCCGTTCCCGCACGCCAGCGCAAACAGCGCGCCCATCGCCGAAGCGCCGGTAATGCCGCCCAGATTGCGCGCCAGGTTGAGCATGCCGGCGATCGCCCCGCGCTGCTGCGGAAACAGATCTTTCATCAGCGCGGTATTGTTGGCCACCTGAAACAGCGCGTAGCCGGTGGTGAGCAGACACAGCGGCGCGATGTAGCCCCACATCCCCTGCCTGGCCAGGGTCATCGACAGCATGCCGATACCGCAGGTGAGCGCCGTCAGACCGAGAGCCGTGATGCGCGGCGCCCCCCAGCGATCCACCAGATAGCCGGCGGGCACGCCGGTCAGGATAGCCACCGCCGGGCCAGACGCCATCACCAGCCCAACCTGCACCGCGCTCAACCCCAGGCCGCGTGACAGGTAAAAAGGACCGACAACCAGCGTGGTGGTCATCACCGTCATCACCAGGGCGCTGGACGCCAGCCCGGCCGCCAGCGCCGGGTGGCGTAACATCGCCGGGCGGATCAGCGGATAAGGCGCACGCCGCTCCACGCCGAAGAACAGCGCGCCCGCCAGAGCGGCGGCCAACAGCAGCGCCAGATTCAGCGCGCTGAAATGGCCGCGCCCCAGCGTCATCGCCAGTGCATAGCACAGCAAGCAGAAGCCCAGCAGCAAGGTGCCTGCGCGATCGAAGCTGCCCGCCACGGCCTCCCGCCGTTGATCCGGCAAAAAGCGCCAGGCCAGCAGCAATGCCGTCACCCCCAACGGCAGGTTGATCAGGAACATCGCCCGCCACCCGGCGGCGAATATCAGCGCCCCGCCGAGGGACGGCCCCAGCGCGGTGCCCACCGCCGACATGGTGCCGAGCAGCCCCATCGCCCGGCCGATTTTTCCGGCGCCCAGCGTTTCGCCCGCCAACGCCATGGTGATGGACATCATCACCGCCGCGCCCATCCCCTGCATCACCCGCGCCGCCAGCAGCAGCCAAAGCGCCGGCGCCACGGCGCACAGCAGCGAGGCGAAGGTGAATAAAGCGATGCCGCCCAGCAACAGCCGCCGACGGTTTATCCTGTCACCCAGGTAGCCGGCGCCGATCACCGCGGTAGTGACGGCCAACAGGTAGCTGAGGATCACCCACTGCACCGCCTGAAAGGAGGCGTTGAACGCCTGCGCCAGCGCGGGTAACCCGACGTTGGCGATGCTGATGCCGAGCGATGACAGCAGCATGCTCAGGGAAAGGCTGGCCAGAATGCCGCGGATCGCCCGCGGAGAAGAATTTAACGACATGATGATGCCTCCTGAAATACGCTGTCTGCAGCCTATGTCAGGAGGAGGTATGGCGGAAGACGCACGGGATGCAGTTAATCAATGCATCCAACGCCTTGTCAGAACCGAAGCAGCGAACTTACCAGGCGGCGATTTCCTCTGCGGTCAGCGGCAGCGGCTGAGTCGCGCCGGTTTTCGCCGCCGTCTCGGCCGCTTCCAACACCGCCATGACCGCCAGCGCCTGCAAAGCGGTGACCGGGTTCGCCCCATCGCCACGCAGCGCGTCGCGCACCTGAATATAATACTGGCGTTGATCGCCGTTCGGCGTCGGCAGCGCGCGCACCGGTTCGGTGCCGACAAACAGGCTCAGCGCGTCATCGTCTTTGCCCCAGGTGGCCGAACCCGGGATCACGCCGGCCAACAGCTGGCTTTCCTGGCCGTCGGCCTTCGCTTTGACCACGCTGCCCTTATCGCCATGCACCGTAAAGCGCGACACGCCGCCGGCGACCAGCATGCTGCCGTGCAGGATCACCTTATGCGACGGGTAGTTCAGGATCACGTGCGCCCAGTCGTTGACTTCGGCGTTGGCGCGCAGCGTCGCGATATTGGCCTGAACGCTGAGCGGCAGCCCAAACAGCTGCAGCGCCTGGTCGACCATGTGCGGCCCCAGATCGAACCACAGCCCGCTGCCCGGCAGATTCTGCTCGCGCCAGCGCACCCGCACTTCCGGGCGGTAGCGGTCGATATGGGATTCAAAGTGCGACACCTTGCCAATCAACCCCCGATCGATGACCTGCTTAACGCCGAGATAGTCGCTGTCCCAGCGGCGGTTCTGGAACACCGACAGCAGCCGGCCGTGTTTTTCCGCCAGCAGGATAAGCTCGCGCGCCTCGGCCAGATCCAGGGTAAACGGCTTATCCACCACCACGTGCTTGCCGGCTTCCAGCGCCGCCCTGGCCAGCGGCGCGTGGGTGGCGTTCGGCGAAGCGATAACCACCAGATCCACCTGCGGATGGCGGATCGCCTCCAACGGATCGGCGACCACCTGCACCTGCACCTGCGGCAGGTCGGCGTGCACCTTGCCGGCGTCGCGTGACGACACCAGGCTCAGCTCCAGCCCCGGCACCGAGTTGATCAGCGGCGCATGGAAAGCCTTGCCGACAAAACCGTAGCCAATCAGCGCCACCTTCAGCGGCGTAGCGTTATCACTCATCATCTTTCTCCTTCAGCGGTCGTCGGCGACGACACAAAGTTCAATGGTGGATGCGTCATCCAGGCTATCCCAGGGACGATCGGTAAAGATGCGCTGGATCTGCGCCAACTCCGCCACCCGGTGCGGTTCGCAGCGATCCAGTTTCATATGGTCGGTCACCAGCCAGTGCTCGCCGCTGGCGGCCAGCATGGCGCGCTTAACCGCCGCGTCGGCCTCTTCGCTGGCGCTAAGCCCCAGCTGCGCATGCACCGCACAGACCCCCAGCAAGGCAATATCCGCACGGTAGCGTTCCAGCAGCGCCAGCGTAGCGCTGCCGGCAAACAGCCGCTGCCGTGCATCCCACTGCCCGCCGAGCAGGATCAGCTGAATATCCGGCCTGTCGCTCAGGCATTGGGCGATATCCAGCGAGGCGGTGATCACCGTCGCCGGGCCGCGCAGCTCACGAGCCACCGCCAGCAACGTGCTGCCGGCGTCCAGCATCAGCGTGCTGCCGGGCGGGATCTGCGCCGCTACCGCGCGGCCAAGGCGCTGCTTGGTGTGCGGCAGCAGCGCGCCGCGCGCCTGGCGATTCATCTCCGGCGGATCCAGCGCTATCGCCCCGCCGTGATTCTTTTGCGCCAGCCCCTGGCGCTGCAAATCAGCCAGATCGCGGCGCACGGTATCGACGGAAACCCCAATCGTGCTGGCCAGATCGGCCACCGCCGCCTGCCCGCGTTCACTGAGCAGATCCAATAAATAACGCTGTCGAGCCGCTTTGTGCATGCTTTCAATCCGCAGTAAGACGCTAAAAAATGCAATATACAGCAAAAAACAGCAAAAAAGAACGCACCGACGCATCGCATTTAACATCAAGTAGAGAATTCACCCCGGGAAGATAATGCCTTCGACACCAACAAGGAGATGTTATGAAAATCGATCTGATGTTCGATAACGCAGCCACCAGAGCTGTGCAGTACAACGCCCGCGCCTCGGTGGAAGACTTTGACGCCTGCATGACGGAATACGCAACGCTGGCACAACAGGCCAAGGAGCAAACGCCGGGGATTTACGATCTGCATTACGGCATGGGGGCCGCCGAGCGCCTCGATCTGTTCCCGGCCATCGGCCAACCGGCGCCGCTGCTGGTGTTTATCCACGGCGGATACTGGCACTCACAGCGCAAGGAGGAAGCCTGCTCGATGGCCGCCGCCTTCGCCCGCCGCGGCGTCGCGGTCGCCACCCTGGAATACACCCTGGCGCCAGAGGCCACGCTGGCAGAGATCGTGCGAGAGGTGCGCAGCGCCATCGCCTGGCTGTATCACCACGGCGCTCAGTATGGCATCGACCCTGAACGCATTTACGTCAGCGGCAGTTCGGCCGGCGGCCACCTGAGCGGCATGCTGATCGCCGACGACTGGCAGCAGCGTTACCAGCTGCCGGCCAACGTGATTAAAGGCGCGCTGGCGCTCAGCGGCCTGTATGACCTGCGCCCGCTGTGCGATACCTATATCAACGGCTGGCTGCACCTGACGCCCGAACAGGCGCAGAGCCTCAGCCCGCTGTTTATGCTGCCGCAAAAGCGACATGCGCCGCAGATCCTGCTCGACGTCGGCGCGAAAGAGACCCAGGGCTTCAAAAATCAAACCCAGGCCTATTACGCCGCCTGCGTCGAACGGGGCTTGAACGTGCAGCTGTTGAACGACAGCCACAGCAACCATTTCACCCTGGTGAATGAGCTGGCCAATCCCGACAGCGCGATGTTCAAACAGGTTATGGCGATGATCGATTCAACCAGGAAATAACAGCGAAGCGATAACCTTGCCATAGAGCAATTTCAGCTTTGCTTTGCGCAAAATCAGCTAAAGCGCAGGCCGCAGCGCCTGCGCTTCACATTCATCCAGGGGTTCATGCCCCTATATTCCATTAAGTAATATCAAAGTCCCGTTCGTTCTTTCGGGGCAAAGAAAATCGCCACACAATGCCTTTCTACCCGCACCCCGTGCATAACCTCATATAAATTCAGGTTTTAACCCCTTGTCATTGTCGATAACCGCCCAATTCGCTCATCAGATATTGAACAGCCGGCCGGATGAAACCGCCCTGTCAGCCGCCCGGCGCGGCGTGAAAGACTACTTCGCCTGCGCACTGCCGATTGCCCGCGGGGCATTGAGCGATGCCGGCCTGGCGGCGATCGGCAAGGTGTTTCCGCCAAACGGCAGCGAGAACCGCGCACTGCGCTATGGCTATGTCAGCCACTCGTTGGACTTCGATGATTATCATCCCGCGCTGCGCGGCCATCCGAGCACCGTGGTGCTCTCCGCGCTGTTGGCGCTGTACGGTGATGGTGACAATGTCACTGAGCTGTTGGCCGCCTATGTCATCGGCGTAGAGGCCGTGGGCCGTCTGGGATTAGCCGCCGGCACGCAGCATTACGCGCTGGGTTTTCACAGCACCGCCACCCTGGGCGCGGTCGCCGCCTGCGCCGCCGTGGCGCGTTATCTGCAGCTTGGCCAGCGGCAAACGCAGATTGCGTTGGGCCTGGCCGCCACCCAGGCGGCGGGCCTGCGCAGCCAGTTCGGTTCGGCGGCCAAACCGCTGCACGCCGGGCTGGCGGCACGCAGCGCGGTCAACGCCGCCCTGCTGGCTCAGGCCGGTTTCATCGGCCAGCCGGAGGGCGTGCTGGACAACCTGCTGAGTTCCCACGGCGACGGCCTGCAACAACCGCAACGCCTGACCGCCGGCTGGGGCGCGCCCTGGCGCATCCTGCAGCCGGGGCTGGAGTTCAAGCGCTACCCGACCTGCGGCGGCACCCACAGCGCGGCCGAGGCGGCGTTCGCCCTGCGCGCGCGGCTGCTGGAGCAAGGAGACGCCCTGGAGGAGATCGCACGGGTTGAGGTCGGTTTCCCGCCCGGCGCCGATACCGCACCCTACATTCGCCGGCCGACCACCGGCGTGGAAGCGCGCTTTAGCCTCGAATACGTCATCGCCGACGCGCTGTACAACGGTGAGGTCCCTCTGACGCACTACGGCGAACAGCCGGTTGATGCGGCTATCGCCGCCCTGGCGGCGAAAGTTGAGCGCCATGCCGATCCCACCGCTCCGCCGGACGCGCTCGATCCGGAGTTGCGCTTTCACCGCCTGACCCTGACGCTGCAGGATGGGCGGCAACTAAGTGACATGGTCACAAGAAAGCAAACCGCCGCCCGGCCGACCGACCTCGACGCCAAGCTGCGCGCCATTCTGCAGCTGCTGCCGGGCCTCGACGGCGAAAGCGTTATCCGCGACTGCGCCCTGAGGTCCCCTGGCGCGCTGCCGCGACTGATTGCATTGTTAAATTAATAATAAAATAGGAATAATTATGAGTACTTCACCTTCAACACCATCGCGCCAACTTCGTCTCGGCCTGTTCGTTCAGGCGCTGGGGCACCACGTCGGGGGGTGGCGCGCAGAGGGCGCCAGCGGTTCACCGACCGATATCGACTGGTTCACCTGGATAGCAAAAAAAGCCGAAGAAGGCACCTTCGATATGTTCTTCGTCGGCGACGCGCTGGCGACCAGCGTGCACCGCCTGCCCTCGACGATGTCACGCCTGGAGCCGCTGACGCTGCTGGCAGCGCTGGCGGTCAACACCCGCCATATCGGGCTGGCGGCGACCGCCTCCACCACTTTCGATCAACCCTTCCACCTGGCGCGCGCCATGGCCTCCATCGACCATATCAGCCACGGCCGTGCCGCCTGGAACGTGGTGACCTCTTTCTCCAGCGATGCGGCGCGCAACTTCAGCCGTGACGATCTGCCTTCGCACGCCGAACGCTATGAAGTGGCGCGGGAATTCCTCGAGGCCAGCTACAAACTGTGGGACGGCTGGGAAAAAGACGCCATCGTGCGCGACAAGCAAAACGGCGTATACGCCATCGACGAGAAAATCCACGCCGCCAACCATAAGGGCAAGCATTTCTCGGTGCAGGGCCCGCTGAACATTTCCCGCTCGCCGCAGGGGCGGCCGGTGATCATTGAGGCCGGCTCTTCCCCTGCCGGCCAACAGCTGGCGGCGGAAACCGCCGAAGTGGTGTTCACCGCCGCCGCCAGCCTGGAAGAAGGCCAGGCCTTCTACCGCAGCCAGAAAAAATACGTGGCCGACGCCGGCCGCAACCCGGACCACCTGCTGATCCTGCCGGGCGTGATGCCGATTGTCGGCCGTACCAAAGAAGAAGCGCAGGAAACCTGGTATCAGCTGAATCAGCTGGTGGATATCGATAACGGCATCGAGCAGCTGTCGGCGCGCTTTGGCTTCGATTTGAGCGATTACCCGCTGGACGGCCCGGTACCGGACGTGGGCGCCACTGAAGGCGGCCAAAGCCGCGTGAAGCTGCTGACCGATCTGGCGGCGCGGGAAAACCTGACGCTGCGCGAACTGGCGGCCGTCGCGGCGGGTTCGCGCGGCCACCGCGTGGTGGTGGGCACCGCCGAAGAGATCGCCGACGACTTCCAGCTGTGGCTGGAACAGCGAGGCGCAGACGGCTTCAACATCATGCCGGCGGTGTTGCCTAACCAGCTGGCGCTGTTCGTCGAGCTGGTGATCCCGGAGCTGCGCCGCCGTGGCCTGTTCCGTGAGGAGTATCAGCATTCAACCCTGCGTGAAAACCTGGGCCTGCCGGAACCGGCAATCAACTTCGCTAACGTACAATCGGCTTAATCCGCAGGGGAGATCATGATGAAAAGCACATTCAAACGCACCGTATTGTCCCTGCTGTTGGCTTCGTCCACTCTGGCGCCGTTGGCCGCCGGCCATGCCGCTGAAGGCGATGTCCCCTTCAAGGCGGCGGTGAAAGCCAGCGCCGATCCGGCGTTGCACGACAGCCTGCCTGAAGCGATCAAAAAGGCCGGCTACATCGTCGCCGGCACCAACCCGAACACCCCGCCGACCACCTTTTACCAGGCGGACAACAAAACGCTCGCCGGGCGTGAAATCGACGTGATGAGCGCGATCGCCGATCGCCTGGGCGTGGCTATCCACTGGAAGGACACCGGCGGTTTCGACAACATCATCCCCGGCCTGAAGTCCGGCCGTTACGACGTCGCGTTGGCCAACATTGACGCCAACAAAAAACGCTTCCAGCAGGTGGACTTCGTCGGCTATTACAACGCCTCCAAGCTGGCGCTGATCGCCCGCAAAGACGCGGCGCTGGGCCCTTACACCGAACTGGCCCAGCTGTGCGGCCAGACCGTCGGCGCCGGCGCAGGCACCTCGCAGATCACCCGTCTGCAGCAGGCCAGCGATCAATGCGTCGCCGCCGGCAAGCCGGCCATCACCATACCGATCTTCCCGGATCGCCCGGCCGGGGTGCAGGCGGTGATCAGCGGCCGCGTGCCGATGTTCTTCGGCCCCTATGAAGGGCTGCGTTATCAGGCCACCCACGTCAAGCCGCTGGCGCTGGCCGGTGATATCAACATCGACGGCACCACGGTGGCCATCGCCCTGCCGAAAGGCTCCGAACTGGTGAAACCGGTGCAGGCGGCGCTGAACTCGCTGATCGCCGACGGCAGCTACCAGAAAATCCTCGACGGCTGGGATATCGGTTTTGGTGCGGTGAAAACCGCCGGCGTCAATGAAGAGATCGCAAAATGAGTGGGCAACACCCCGTCGACGACGCGGACCTGAGCATCGTCGGCCACCGGCACTACGGGCGCTGGTTCAGCGCCCTGGTTGTGCTGCTGATCGTCGGCGTTATCGTCAATTCCATGCTGCACAACCCGCGCTTTGAATGGTCGGTAGTGGCGGAAAACCTCACCGAGGCCTCCATCCTCAGCGGCGTGCTCATGACGCTGAAGCTGACGGCGATCTCGGTGGTGTTCGGCTTCGCCGGCGGCGTGCTGCTGGCGCTGATGCGCCTGTCGGCCAATCCGGTATTGGTGGCGGTAAGCTGGTTCTACACCTGGTTCTTCCGCGCGGTGCCGATGCTGGTGCAGCTGTTCCTGTGGTACAACATCGCCGCGCTTTATCCGCGCATCAGCCTGTGGCTCCCGTTTCTGGGCGAGGTCGCCAGCGCGCCGACCAATACCATTATCAGCACCTTCAGCGCGGCGGTGATCGCCCTGGTGATGCATCAGTCGGCCTATGCGGCGGAGATCGTGCGCGCCGGCATCCAAAGCGTCGGCAGCGGCCAGCTGGAGGCCGCCAAAGCGCTGGGCTATCGCCGCGGGCAAATTCTGTGGCGCGTGGTATTGCCGCAGGCGATGCGCACCATTCTGCCGCCGGCGGGCAATGAGGTGATCGGGCAGCTGAAAACCACCGCGGTGGTGTCGGTGATCGCCCTGCAGGACGTGCTGTATTCGGCGCAGATCATTTACCAACGCACCTACGAGGTCATCCCGCTGCTGCTGGTCGCCACCCTGTGGTATCTGGCCATGACCTCGATTCTGTCGATTGGCCAATACTACGTGGAGCGCTATTTTGGCCGCGGCACGCAGGCAACGCGCAGCAGCGGGTTCTTCCGCAGCCGCAAAGCGCCCCAGGGAGGTGAACAATGAGCGCATCGATCCACATCCATCGGGTGCGGAAATCCTTTTCCGGCACCGAAGTGTTGAAAAACATCAGCCTGACCATTCCGGCCGGATCGGTGACGGTGATCCTCGGCCCTTCCGGCTCCGGCAAATCCACCCTGCTGCGCTGCATCAACCACCTGGAAAAGCTGGACGGCGGCACCATCCGCGTTGGCGAGCAGCTGATCGGCTATCGCCAAAAAGGCCGGCATTTGTACGAGCTGAAAGAAGCCGAGGTGGCCGAGCAGCGTAAAAGCATCGGCATGGTGTTTCAGCAGTTCAACCTGTTTCCGCACCGCACCGTGCTGCAAAACGTCAGCGATGCGCCACAGCGAGTGAAAAAGGAAAAAAAAGCCGAGGTGCAGGAACGGGCGAAGCAGCTGCTGGCCCGCGTCGGGTTGGAGCATCGCATCAACGCCTGGCCGCGTGAACTGTCCGGCGGCCAGCAGCAACGCGTCGCCATCGCCCGCGCGCTGGCGATGAATCCGCAGGTGTTGCTGTTTGATGAGCCGACCTCCGCCCTGGATCCTGAACTGGTTGGCGAAGTGCTGCAGGTGATGAAAGACCTGGCGCATTCGGGCATTACCATGGTGGTGGTCACGCACGAAATCGGCTTCGCCCGTGAAGTGGCCGACCAGATTATCTTTATGGATCAGGGAAAGGTGGTTGAAATGGGAAGCGTACAGCAGGTGCTGGATGCGCCGGGGCATGAGAGGACGCGCAACTTCTTGGCGACGGTATTGTAAACAGGCGTCAGGGGGCATTGCGCCCCCTGGCGTTCAAATTCAGCCGTTATTTTTTCTGCCGATGGCGGAAAACAGGTTAAACACTTCACCCAGACCGTAAATGGTGCCGAGCAAAACGGCCACCATCACCGGCACCAGGATCACCACGGTCGCCAAACTCTCAATCATCTCTAACATCTTGTCTCCTGGTTTTTAGGCACAGTAATCCGTTGCCGAAAAAGCGCCGGCAAACACATCAATGGTTGTGGGGGATCACTGCGAAACGTGAGCTACATCACACTTGATGGGCTAATGTAACTTACACAATTACATTAAAGCAATGCAAAAAATGCTCTGGTCAACGGGATGATTTGAGCGTGAATTCAGTGCGTATCCGGTTGATATTCCGGCGTACAGGGGGTGAAAGGATAGCCGGCGCACAGCTCGACCCTGGCCGCCATATCGGCGATGCTGGTCAGCGCCAGGCTATTTTCCAGCGCCCGGCCAACCCGGGCAAACTCCTCTTCCAGCACCGGGGTGATGGCGTGGCCGATGTAGCAGGCGTCGTTGGGCCTGGCGCGATGCAGCATAAAGTAAGGCTGTTCCTCTACCGCATGGTACACATCCAGCAGCGTGATATCGCTGGCCGGCCTGGCCAACAGCGCCCCGCCCCCTTGCCCCATCTGTGAATAGGTCAACCCCGCATCGGCCAGCACCCCGAGGATCCGCCGCACCACCGTCGGGTTGGTATTCACGCTGCGCGCGATATCTTCAGAACGCACCGTCTGGCCACGGAACAGCGTGATATTGGTCAGAATATGAATGGCAACGGCAAACCGGGTAGAAGAAGACACTTTGGCACCTGCTCAGAGTCCGGCTTATGTGGGAAACATAAGCAAAACACATCAATGACGAATAATACCCATAATGAGTAGGGATAACGAAATTGTCAACCTGGCGCCTGCCTGGGGCTAAGTTTCACTGCGGATCTCGTCCACCCGATCCGGGTAAAACGCCAGATGGTCTTTGATTGCCACCACCGCGTTATAAGGTATTTCATAGCTCCAGACGGCATTCACCGCGCGCTGCCCGCCCAGCGGGATGGAAAAGTAGCAGCATTCGCCCTTGTAAGGACAATAGGTGGCGTAATCGGTTTTCTGTAACAACGCCATGTTCACGTCGCTGCGCGGAATATACAGTACCGCCGGGTAGCTGGCCTCTTGCAGCGCCAGCGCATTGCGGCTATCGGCAATAGTCTGTCCGGCCACGCGAACGACGACGCGTGCGGCATGAGGGGCAATAGTAATGGGATGATCCGGGCCGGGGATTTTCACCGGTTTGCCGGACGCCGAAATGAGTTCTGACATCGTCGCCTCCATAAATGGCGCCCCGCGCTTGCGGGGCATCTCATCAGTATAGCCAGAGGGCCGAACGATAACGGGAATGGCGAGAGATTAACCATCAAAATCACTGCCAACAATCTATCAACTAGCCTTATGAATTTACCGCTACGGCAATAGCGGCGGCGTCACGGACCTCTCTTTGCCCACCGCCGGAAAACAATAAGAATTTTACTGAAGAAAATTAAGAATTTTTACCTGTTTTACCGCCTGCCGGAGGAATACATTCATCGCAACTTCTACCGACCTATTAATTGGGCCAACTTTTAAACAATTAACCGGTCAATTTATCAGGGAAACACTATGAACCTTAAACGTGCCGCTGGCGTGTTGGTTGTCGTAATGGCGACGCTGTCTGTAACCGCATGCGGAAACATGTCTCACCGCGATCGCAATACCGCTATCGGCGCCGGCGTAGGCGCACTGGGCGGCGCCGTGCTGACCGACGGCAGCACTCTGGGTACCCTGGGCGGCGCAGCCTTGGGCGGCATTATCGGCCATCAAACCGGCCGCTGATAATTTAAGCTTAATAAAAATCTCAGGCGGGTTTTCCTATAAAGAAAACCCGCCTGTCAGTTGAATACGCCCCGCCATCATTTATTTATTTTACCGGTTTAACATTCCTTGACGCTTATTTTTCACTCTGTTTAATCGCGCTTTAAAAACGACGCTTTTCCCCTTTGGTCAGCCCACAGCCAACCAACCGGAGCGCCGTCGGCAGGTTTTTGCATCCGTTTTTCAATAAATAACCAGAACAACATCTTACCCTTTGACCTGCGACACCACGTTCAACGGTTGGGCATCCGGCAGGATGTTCATGTGCTCCAACACCTGCGCCATGATCTTGCCGAACACCGGACCGGCTACCGAACCACCGAAGTGCTTGCCCGCTTTCGGGTTGTTGACCATCACCACCAGCGCCACCTGCGGATCGCTGGCCGGCGCCACGCCGGCGGTGTAGTTGATGTAACCGCCGTCATATTTGCCGTTGGCGCCCATTTTTTCAGCGGTGCCGGTTTTAATCGCCAGGCGGTAACCCGGCACCGCAGCGCTCACCCCACTGCCGCCCGGCAAGGCGTCGCTTTCCATCATGTGCACCACGGTTTTCACCGTGTCTTCCGGCAGGATCCGTTGCCCCATCACCGGCGGCGTCACTTTGGTGATCGACAGCGGGCGATAAACGCCGTACGAACCGATAGCGGCGTATTCACGCGCCATCTGCAGCGGCGTCACGCGCAGCCCGTAGCCGAAGGAGAAAGTGGCCCGCTCGATGTCGGCCCAGCGTTCACGGTGCTGCGGCAAATAGCCGCTGCTCTCGTTGCCGATCCCCAGATCGGTCGGCCGCCCCAGCCCAAAGCTTTTATACACCGTCGGCAGCACCGTCGCCGGCAGCGCCAGCGCGATATGCGATACCGCAATGTCGCTGGATTTTTGCAGCACGCCGGTAATGGTCAGCTTGGACCAGTGGCCAACGTCCTTGATGAGGTGGCCGTTCACTCGGTAAGGCGTGGTGTCCAGCACGGTATCCGGTTTGATCAGTTTGTGTTCCAGCCCCACCATCACCACCACCGGCTTCACCGTCGAACCCGGTTCGAAGCTGTCGCTGCTGCACACGTTGCGGATGTCCTTCGCCGGCGTGCCGGCATAATTGTTCGGGTTGAACGTGGGGTAGCTGGCCATGCCAAGAATTTCGCCGGTGTTGACCTTCACCAGCACCGCGCAGCCGGAGTCCGCCTGGTTGGCGATAACGCCATCGCGGATCTGGGCAAACAACACGTACTGAATAAACTTGTCGATGCTCAACGTCACGTTTGGCGGCGGCACCGGATCCACGGTTTTCAGCACCCCGATCACCGCACCACTGCCGTCTTTCTGGTAGACCCTCAGGCCGTTTTTCCCCTGCAGCAAATGGTTGAAGCCCAGCTCGATGCCTTCCAGCCCCTGGTTATCCTGCCCGACGATGCCAATCAGCCCGGCGGCGTCCTGGCCCATCGGGTAAAAACGGCTGAAATCCTGCTCGCTGCTGACGCCGGTCAAATGCAGCTTGCTGATGTAAGCAGCGTTGTCATCCTCCACCTTGCGCGCCAGATAGACAAAGCGCTTGTGGGCATTGCTCTGAATAACCTTCTGCACCTCCGCCAGCGGCATCTTCAGCACGTTAGCCATGCTTTGCCAGCGTTCGTTGCCGGTATCGGTGTTGGTGTCGATAATATGTTTCGGATCCAGCACGATATCCCGCGACGAGACGCTAACCGCCAGCGCTTCGTCGTTGCGATCGGTGATCATGCCGCGGTTGGTCGGCACCACCTGGGTGCGGATCGACCGCTGGTCCGCCTGGTTCGCCAACTGCTGATGCTCCATCAACTGCAGATAGCCCACCCTGAACGCCAGCAGAAAAAAGCACACCAGCATACCGGCGCAGATCCAGCCGAAACGTAAGAGAGAATAGTTTTTACCGCTTTTCTTTGTCGATGGCGCCACTGTTGTGTTAACCCTGCGTTTTTATTCGGTTTATGTTGGTGTTTCAGTCTACCCTGACGGAAATAGTCAGAAGATTGCAGTTTGTAAGAAAGTAAAAACAAATCTGCTTACTGTTGTACATCCGCACTGTCGTTTAACTGCGGTTTAACTTCCGGATGATCGCCGGGCTGCGGCGCATGCGCCGGGTCGAAAATATGGTCGAGGATCGCCCGGGCGGTCGGCCCCGCCACCACGCCGTCGCCGCCGCCGTTTTCCAGGATCAGCGCCATCGCCACCCGCGGGTTTTTATAGGGTGCGAACAGCGTATAGAAGATATGGTCGCGCAAGCGCACCGGGATCATTTTGGCGTTATAGGTCTGGTTCTCTTTCAGGCTGAACACCTGCGAGGTGCCGGACTTGGCGGCGATTTGATACGGCGCGGTATGGAACAATTTGTAACCTGTGCCGTTCGGCAGGTTGGCCATGCCGTACATGCCATTGCGTACGATGCCCCAGTAAGGCGATTTGGCGTCGCCGACCTGCGCGGCCTGCGCCGGCGGCCGGTAGCGGCTGACGACGTTGCCCCGTTTCATCGAATACAGCAGGTGCGGCGTTTTGACCTGGCCGTTGTTGATCAGGGTAGTCAGCGCTTTGACCATCTGGATCGGCGTGGCTACCCAATAGCCCTGGCCGATACCCACCGAGACGGTATCCCCTTGATACCAGGGTTTTTTATGCACCTTTTGCTTCCATGCGCGGCTGGGCAATACCCCCCGGTACTCTTCATTCAGATCGATGCCGGTCAGTTGGCCATAACCGAACCGGCTCAGCCAGCTGTGAATGCGGTCGATGCCCATTTCGAACGCCACCTGATAGAAGAAAGTATCGGCAGACTCTTCGATAGCCTTGGTGACGTTGAGCATGCCGTGGCCGGTCTTCAGCCAATCGCGGTAGCGGCGCTGGGTGCCGGGCAACGTCCAGGTCGGCGCGCCGAAGAAGGTCGTGTTGGGCGTGATCACCCCGGCGAACAGCGCCGAGGTGGCCATATAGGGTTTCACCGTCGAGGCCGGCGGATACAACCCCTGGGTGACGCGGTTGATCAGCGGCAGGTCCGGGTTGCCCAGCAGCGACTTGTAGGCCTGGTAGCTGATGCCCTTGACGAACGGGTTGGGATCGTAGCTGGGGCTGGAAACCATCGCCAGAATGCCGCCGTCGCGCGGATCTTCCACCACCACCGCGGCGCGCTGGCCCTTCAGCACCGATTCAATGTACTGCTGCAGCCGCAAATCCAGCGTCAGATAGATGTTTTTGCCGGCCTGCGGCGGCTGCTCTTTCAACAGGCGGATCACCCGGCCGTGGTTATCCACCTCCACCTCCTGATAGCCGGTGGTGCCGTGCAGCTCAGACTCATAGTAGCCTTCAATACCCTGCTTGCCGATATTGCGATCCGCCGCGTAGTTTTCACTCAACCCGGCCTTGTCCAGCCGCTTCAGGTCGCCGTCGTTGATTTTGGAGACATAGCCCACCACGTGCGCCAGCTGCGCGCCGTAGGGGTATTCGCGCTGTTGGTAAGTGTCGATGGTCACCCCGGCAAACCGGTACTGATTGACGGCGAAACGCGCCACTTCGGTGTCGCTCAGCCCGGTTTTCAGCGTCACCGGCTTGTAGCGGCTATTGCGGTGCATCTCGTCGCGGAAGGCGCTGATGTCATCGGGCGTCAGATCGACAATCGGCGTCAACGTCTGTAATAACGCCGCCATGTTATCGATTTTGCTGGGGGTGACTTCTATTTGGTACAGGGTGATGTTGCGCACCAGCGGGATGCCGTTGCGATCGAAAATCAGCCCGCGGCTGGGGGCGATCGGCAACATTTTGATGTCGTTCTGGTTGGAGCGCGTTTGGTAAAAGCCGTGCTGTTCGATCTGCACCCGGTACAGGTTAAAGATCAGCACGCCAAAACACACAATAACCAACGCCAGCGCAACGCCGGCCCGGCGAATAAATAGCATTTCCTCTGCGGAATGGTCGCGAATTTTTTCTTTTAACAGAGCCATGCGGTGCCGATTACCTTCTGCGTCACATTTTCCCTGCTAAATCAGGGAAGTGAAAAGCCGGCAAGCATAGCGTTATTGTTTTGCCCTCCCCATTAAAAGGTTGCTAATGAAATGGCATATATGTTTCAGCATATTGGAATGTTACCAACGGCCGCTTTTTAACCTGCGCAGGCATTGAGCGGGTCTTTATTCCGATGCTACAATGTGACGCAGATCACACTAAACCCACTTATTGCTCCGCATTCACCTGCCGGCGCCCTGCCGGATGCGGCTTTTGTTACAAAGGATCGAGTTCGATGAGTACCATTGCCACCGGTTTTATCATGATGCGCTGGGAGTTGCTGAGCGCCTTGATGATGTTCATTGCCAGCCAGTTAAACGTCGTTTGCCGCAAAACCAGCCGCAACGGCATGGCGTTTATGTTCAGCAGCCTCGGGCTGTTCACTACCTTCTGGTTCGTGATGGGGTTGATGGGCATCAGCTTCAGCATGGAAGCCTTTACCCAGTTCTGGTCCAACGCCTGGGACATGTACGTAGAAGTGGTCAGCAACACCCCGACCGACTGGCCGATGCCGTGACAGCCAGACCGGCGGCCGGCGTCTTTTTTCCCCAATCGACTCGCGGCGTGATCCGCTGAAAACGGCGCATCACGCCTTATGGCAGCGCACCGCCGCACCCGCCGGATTGCCGCGCAGCGCCTGCGGCCGATCGCACCCTTCACCGGCATAGGGGCAGCGTTCGCGGAAATAGCAGCCGGTCGGCAGTTGACGATTGCCCGGCAATTCCCCCTTGCGATCTTCGATGGCGCTGTCGCTCAACGCCCGCCCGGCGCGCGGCACCGAGTCCAGCAGCAGGCGGGTATAGGGATGTTGCGGTTGGCGCAGCACCCGCTCGCTCGGCCCCAGCTCAACAATCTGCCCCAGGTACATCACCGCCACCCGATCGCTCATGTGTTGCACCACCGCCACGTTGTGGGAAATCAAAACGTAGGTCAGGTTGCGCCGCCGCTGCAATTCGACCAGCAGGTTGAGGATCTGCGCCTGCACCGAGATATCCAGCGCCGAGGTCGGCTCATCCAATACAATAATGTCCGGCGCCGAAGACAGCGTGCGGGCGATGGAGATGCGCTGCCGTTGCCCGCCGGAAAACTCGTGCGGCAGCCGATCGAGCGTTTCCGGCCGCAGGCCCACCTGCAGCGCCAACTCCGCCGCCAGCGCCTTGCGCTGCGCCACGCCGCTGCGCTGCTGCACGTAGACGGGCTCGGTAATGATGCGCCACACCGGCAGGCGCGGATCGAGCGAGGACTGCGGATCCTGGAACACCATCTGCATGCCTCTGCCAAAGGCGCCGGCGGGCAGCAGCTCGCCGCTGCTCGGCTTCAGCAACCCCATCAACAGCTGCGCCAGCGTGCTCTTGCCGCAGCCGGATTCGCCGACGATGCCCAGCGTTTCGCCGCGCATGATGTTCAGATCCAGCCCGTTGAGCGCATGGACGTATTCGGTCGGCTTGCCGCGCCAGTTATAACCGGCGGGAAAGCGCAGCCGTACGTCGCGCAGCGCCAGCAGCGGTTCAGTGTTCATCACACACCTCCAGATTGACCTGTTGCGGGTGCCAGCAGGCTGCCCGCCGCTGCGCGTCCTCCGCCAGCGGCGTCAGCGCCGGGGTTTGCCGGCATTGGCCGTCCGCGTGGCGGCAGCGATTGCTGAAGGCGCAGCCCGGCGGCAGCGCGCTCAGGTTGGGCACCGTGCCGGGAATGGCCTGCAACGGCTCGCGCGGCGCGGCGCGTTCCGCCGCCGCCTGCAGCAAACCGATGGAATAAGGATGCGCCGGCCGGTTGATCACCGCCGCGGTGGCGCCGCTCTCGATCACGTGCCCGGCGTACATCACATACACCCGGTCGCACAATTGCGACACCACCGCCATATCGTGGGTAATGAACAGCACCGCCGTGCCGCTGGCGCGCGCCTTTTGCTGCAACAGCCGCAGCACCTGGCGCTGTACCGTGACGTCCAGCGCGGTGGTCGGTTCGTCGGCGATGATCAGCTCCGGCTCGCAGGAAAACGCCATGGCAATCAGCACCCGTTGGCGCATGCCGCCGGAAAGCTCGAACGGGTAGCGTTCCATCACCCGATCGGCGTCGGCGATCTGCATCTCCTGCAGCAACCGCACCGCCTTGCCCCGCGCCGCCTGCGCCGACAGCCGCTGATGCAGGCGGATCACTTCGCACATTTGGCGGCCGATTTTGCGCGTCGGATTCAGCGCGCTCATCGGCTCCTGAAAAATCATCGAGACGCGTGCGCCGCGCAGTTGGCGCATCTGGCGTTCGCTGGCGGCGAGCACGTCGATGCCCAGCATTTCCAGCTCGCCGCCGGTCACCCGGTAACCGTCCTCCGCCAGCAGGCGCATGGCCATCATCGCCGTCACCGATTTGCCGGAGCCGGATTCACCCACGACGCCGACGATCTCCCCGGCGTTAACCTGCAGCGAAACGCGATTGAGCGCCCTGACGCTGCCGCCGTAGACCGGAAACTCCAGCTGCAGCTCGTTAATCGACAGTACCCTTGCTTCGCTCATCAACGCCCCCGGGTTTTAGGATCCAGCAGGTCGCGCAGACCGTCGCCGAACAGGTTAAAACCGGTGGCGGTGATCAGGATCGCCGTACCGGGAAAGGCCGAATACCACCACTGATCCAGCACGTAATTGCGGCCGTTGGCCACCATGGCGCCCCATTCGGCGGTCGGCTGTTGGGCGCCCAGGCCGATAAAGCCCAGCGTGGCCGCCATCAGGATCGCGGTGCCGATATCCAACGAGGCCTGCACCACCAGCGGCGGCATGACGTTGCGCAGCACGTGCCAGGCGATCAGATGCCAGCGCGAAGCGCCGAAGGTGCGCGCCGCCTGCATATAGGCCTGATGGCGCAGCGTCAGCGTTTGCCCGCGCGCCAGGCGCACGTAAAACGGAATGCGCACCACCGCGATTGCCAGCATGGCGTTGAACAGGTTGGGCCCGAGCGCCGCCGCCAGCGCCATGGTCAGCACCAGCGACGGCACCGACAGCATGACGTCCATGCAGCGCATGATAAACGCATCCGCCGCGCCGCCCATCACCCCGGAAAAACAGCCGAGCAGCGAACCTATGCCGCCCGCCAGCACCACCACCGCCAGCCCGGCGGCCACCGATTGGCGGCTGCCGACCAGCACCCGGCTAAACAGATCGCGCCCCACTTCGTCGGTGCCGAACCAGTGTTCGGCGGAAGGCGGCAGCAACCGCGCGGTCAGATCGATGGCGTCCGGGTTATGCGGCGCCAGCCACGGAGAAAACAGCATCAGGAACAGCACCGCTATCATGATCGCCGCGCCCAACAGCGTCAGCGGGCTGCGGCTTACCCGGTACCAGCCGCGCCGCAGCCCGACAAAGCGCGGCGCTTCGGCCGCCGCCAGCGGCCTTTCGATTTGAGACATGGCCATTACCTCTCGCGCCCCATTCTTGGGTCAATCCACAGATAGAGCAGATCGACAATCAAATTCACCGCCACGTAGGCGAAAGACACCACTACCGCGAAGCCCATCACCGCAGGGAAATCCAGCGCCTGGATCGAATCCACCACGTATGCCCCCATGCCCGGCCAGGCGAATACCGTTTCGGTCAGCACCGCGCCGTACAGCAGATCGCCCAACGCCAGCCCCAGCACCGTCACCGACGGGATCAGCGCATTCGGCAGCGCATGGCCGAGGATCACCCGCCAGCAAGACAGGCCGTTGGCTCGTGCGGTGCGGATATAGTCTTCCCCGAGCTGTTCCAGCATCGCCGAGCGAATCTGCCGCGCCACTACGCCCAGATGCACGAAGGCCAACGTGAACGCCGGCAGGATCACATGCCGCAGGCTGTTCCAAAACGCGTCGGCGTTGCCGGTCAGCAGCGAATCCAGCAGGTAAAATCCGGTGATATGGGCGGGCGGATCGAGCCAGTCGTCCAGCCGGCCGCCGCCGGGCAGCAGATCGAGCCTGCCGTAGAACAGGATGATCACCCCGAGCCCCAGCCAGAAAGCCGGGGTGGAGATGCCGGTGACCGACATCAAACGCACCAGATGATCGGGCCATTTATTGCGGTATACCGCCGACAGCACCCCCAGCGGCACGCCCAAGACGATCGCCAGCAGCAAGGCGCAGAACGCCAGTTCCAGCGTCGCCGGAAAAAACGCCCGCAGATCGTCCAACACGGGCCGGCCGGTGCGGATTGACGTGCCCAGATCGCCATGCAGCATATCCAGCAAATAACGGCCGAACTGCACGTACAGCGGTTGGTCCAGCCCCAACTGTTGACGGATATGCTGGACTATCTCTTCGCTGGCGCGGTCGCCCGCCAGCAGCCGCGCCGGATCGCCGGGGATCAGGTGCGAGATGATGAAGGTAATCACGCAGACCCCGAACATCACCAGCACCAATCCCCAGCAGCGCTGGCGGATAAGGCTCCAAACATTCATAACTGACTCCCCTGGCGCATGGGCGGCCAATCGGCCGCCCGAAAGCAAGCTACTTGCTCATCTGCCCAACGTTGAACACCTGTTCCAGCATCGGGTTATATACAAAGCCCTTCACGTCCTTGTTCATCGCCACCTGATAGTTTTTTTGGAACAGATAGACGTAGGCCGCCTGATCGATAACGATTTTCTGCGCCGCCTGGTAATCGGCGGTGCGCGCCTGCTGATCGGCAACCGACACCGCCTTTTTCAGCAACGCGTCCACCTGCGGATCGCTGTAGAAAGCGCGGTTGCCCGGCAGCCCTTGCTTGTCGGACTCGAACCAATAGTTCATGAACATATAGGGGTCGGCGAAGTCCGGGCTCCAGTTGCCGATGGCGATGTCGTAATTGCCCTGGCCGATGCGATCGCGCATGGTGGCGTTGGCCAGCTTCTCCAGCTTGACGTTAATGCCCACCGTCGCCAGGCTGGCTTGCACCGAGAGGGCTATCGCTTCCCAGTTGGGATCGTTGACCGAATACAGGAAGCTCAGCGACGCCGGTTTGTCTTTAACCTGCGCCAGCTCGGCCTTGGCTTTGTCCAGATCCAGCGCGTATTGTTTGGCGTTGGGATCGAAGCCCCACAGGCCTTCCGGGATCGGGCCGCGCATCTGCTTGCCGTTGCCGCCGAGAATGCCCTTCACCATGCCCTGGTAATCCACCCCGTAGGAAATGGCGCGGCGCAGATCGGCCTGATTCAGCGGCGCCTTGCCGTTGTTGAGATACAGGTAGGTCACGCGCAGCGAAGGAAACTCGTTGACCGCCACCTTGTTTTCGCTCTTGAGCGCCGTTAGCTGGTCGATGGGCAGCGATTCGGCAATGTCCAGATCGCCGCGCGTCAACTGCAGGCGGCGGGTGGCGCTTTCGCCGATGATTTTTACCGTGACCCGTTTGAACGCCGGTTTGTCGCCGCCGTAGTGCGGATTCGGCACCAGCACCAGCTGCTGCCCCTTCTGCCAGCGGTCCAGCTTGTAAGGGCCGGAGCCGGCGGTATGGTTAGCCAGCCAGGCTTTGCCCTCATCGGCCGGATTGGCTTTGGCGATCGCCGGGTTGACGATGCCGGCGCCGTCGTTGGCCAGGGTGTAAAGGAACGGCGCGAACGGCGTTTTCAGCGTGAACTTCACCGTCAGCGGATCCACCGCCTCAATCTGCAGGTCTTTAGGGAACGCCTCGGACGGCCCCTGGCCGATCTTCATCAGCCGTTCAAAAGACCATTTCACCGCAGCGGCGTTGACCTCACCGCCGTCGTCGAACCTGTTGCCCGGTTTGAGCTTGAAGGTCCATACCCGCTGGTCTTCCGAGGCGCTCCAGCTCTCCGCCAGTTGCCCTTCCACCTGAGTGGACCCTTTGCCGCCCTCGGTTTTGTACTGCACCAACCGCTGATAGGCCGGATAGGTCACCGTCCAGTCGTTGTTGTCGATGGTGACCGCCGGATCCAGCGTCTGCGGATCGGCCGCCTTGCCGATCACCAGCATGTCTTTCGGCACCGCCGCCTGCGCCGGGCCCATCGCCGCCATGCCCAACGTCACGGCCGCCGCCAGGGCGGCATATTTGATCTGATTCATAACCAAGCTCCTGATGTGTGAAATGCCTGTTGTTTTAGTCGTGGGGAAAACAGCCGAAACGATCGGCCAGCAGCGGGTAATCACCGGCGTTGGGCAGCTCGAAGTGCCACCATTCGCTGGCGATGCCGCGGAATCCACCGGCGGCCATCACCGCATTCAGCAAAAGCCGATTGCGCTGCACCTCCGGAGGGAAATCGGGGTAAAACGGGTGAGAGCCCTCGCTCATCTCGTCAAAGCCGGTGCCCATATCCAGCGCCGCGCCTGCGGCATCCAGCAGGGTGACGTCGATCGCGACCCCACGGCTATGGTGCGAGCCGGTTTGGGTGCTGGTGACGTACTGCGGATCCGGGCAGGCCAGCCACAGCAGCGCCTGCGCCTGCTGCGGCCGGTAAGCGTCGAACACCTTCAACGCCAGGCCGGCCAGCTGCGCCGCCCGCAGGCAGCGGGCCAGCCCCTGCGCCGCATCGGGATGCAGCAGACAGCGGCTCTCGCGGTAGATAGGCCGGCCGGTCAGGTTATCGGCGGTGGCGTACTTCAAATCGATGCTCAGGCCGGGAAACCGTTCGGCCAGATCCGTCAGCGTAATGTTGTCACTCATTGCGTTATCCCATGGCGGTTAAGATTCAAATTGCCCCAGCTCTTTCTGCAAGATGCGGTTGTTGGCCAGCCGCTGCTCCACCGCCGCGCCGCCCTGTTCCAGCACCGAAGACAGCAACAGGTTGAACAGGCAGCTGAGCGGCGCCAGCGAATCCCAAAACTGGCCGGTGTCGGTTTTCACCTGCAGCAGATCCAGCGGATAATCCCGCGCCCAGGGGCAGTAAATATCGGTGATCAGCGCCAGCCGCAGCCCGCGCGCGCAGGCCGCCTGGCAATATTTTTGGGCGATGGTCGAATAGGCGCGGGTGTCGGTCAGCACCACATAGGGGGCGCTAAATTCGGAGTTGAGCGACTCCACGTAGGTGCCGGACTGGCCGTCGGCGTAGTACACCCGCGGGCGCAGGTATTCCAGGTGGCTGTAGAACGCGTTGGCGATGCCGCGCGTCGACTGAATGCCGACCACAAACACCGCCTCCGCCTGCGCCAGCTGGCGGCTGACCTGTGCGAAGGCCTCGCCGCCGGCCAGCTGATAGACGTGCTCGATAGCCTCCAGCTCCAGCGTCAACGCCTGGCGCAGCTTCTGCGGCTGCGGCTGTTCGCGCCGCCGGCGATAGGCGCCCAGCCGGTCGGTCACGCCCCAGGGTTGGTACAGCGCCGCGCCCTGTTCACGCAGCGTGCGCTTCAGATGCTCGAGGTTTTGATAGCCCAGGCTGCGCAGATAGCGGCCGACAGAAATGCCGCTGGTGGCGGCGCTGCGCGCGATGCTGTCGGCGGTTTCAAACGGCACCTGCGCCAGGTTGGCCAGCAGGTAACCGGCAATGCGTTTGCCGGTCGGGGTCTGTACCGCGAATGACGCTTCTATCTGTGCTATCACATCAGGATGGTCTGCCATGGTTCGCCCGCTGTTGTTGAGTTGTCACCAAAGCGCCCTCTGTTACTCAGGTAACAGGAACGGATGATGACAATGCATGGCCTGTGCCAATTGCGGACTTTGGAGAGATAATTCACGCGCGGCGGCGTACGGCGGCGCAGGTACGGCAGAACCTGCGGTTACAGCATAGTCATCAGTTGATAACTATTGCACAACATTTGTGCGGCGCATCCTGAGATGCACCGCGATAAACCACAGATTTTCAATTTTATGACGGCGCTAGCGAAGCGATGCAAAAGTCTGCACGCCAGCGAGATCCGGTCTATGGCGTTACCTTAATCCTGCGGCGGCGCATTGGCGATGCGCGCCATCAAATGGCCCGCCGCAATCAAAAGCGCCTGCTCTTCGCCGCTGAGGCAAGACGCCATGGCATCGCAGAGCCAGGCTTCACGCCGGGCGCGGCTTTCATGCAGCAGACCCAGCCCGGCGGGCGTCAATTTGACCCGCACCCTGCGCCGGTCTTCGGCGTCCGGCGTGCGCATCAGCAGGCCATCGGCTTCCAGATCGCGCAGTGCAGCGGCCAGATTGGAGGAACGCATACGTTCTGATTCCGCCAGCAGCGAAGGCGTCGCCTCGCCGCCGTGGCGATCGATGGCGCCGAGCAGCAGCAGTTGCGCCCAGGATTTTTCGTCGCTGCGCGATTCACGGCGCATACGGCGCACCAGAGACATCAACTGCGTGCGCAGCAGCGTTATTTCTTCAGCAGGATCTTTTTTCATAGGTATCAATAAATAGCTATATATTTATCAGCACTTTCACATCACGGGAAAGCGCGGTCAACCTAAATTACGCCAACGGAAGTCCCCTTCGCTATTTGGGCACTCCGCCCTTGGCGGCAACGGCAAAATGCAGCAGAAAAACGAACAGCAGGCCGATACCGCCGCCCAGCAACACATTGAGCGCCCGTTCCGCAGCTATCTCCGGCGTCTGGCCAATAACCATCAACGCACTGGCGATACAGGCGCAGCGGGCGCCAAAACCCAACGCATAATGTGAAAAAGACACCAGCGTGAGCATGGCGGCTACGGTTAAAAATTCATACATCAGCACGCTGTGCGGCATGATATAGCCCAGAGACACGCCGACAGGCACGCCAACCATGGCGCCCGCCCCGCGCTGATACAGCTTTTTGCGCGCCGTCGTCGTGTCGCCGGTCACTACGCTGACGGCCGACCAGATCACCCATTGCCCATAGCCCAGCTGGCCCCATTCGACGATCGCCGCCGCCAGCGCGACGGCCAGGCCCACGGCGAACAGGGCTTCGCCGCAGGCCACCCGCGCGCCGAGATCGCCGTTGCGGTGCAGCTTAAACACGTGGTGCCAACGGCGGCCGGCCAGCACATGTTCCACCAGTGAGATAGTCAACACCGGCAGTACAGCGGCCGCCAGATAGGGCAACAGCGGCAAGACGCGCTGGGCAACCTGTGCCGGGGCGACGCCCTCCGCCGTTTCACACGCCAGATAGAGCGCGGGAATGAAGGTAAAGTTGCCTAACGATCTCAGCTTGCCGCCATAAGCCGATACCCCCACAGCCGCAGCCGCCGCCAGCGTGCAGACCAGCACGAAAATGGCCGGCTGGCGCATGGCGAGCAGCAGCGCGAGAAAAGCCAGCAACAAGACCAGGGCATGACATGCCACGCCGAGCGGCGCCAGCCCCACTCTTTCATAGACGATAAACAGCGAAATAGTGACAACCGAAGCCTTCAGCCAGTTGATGTCCCCCGTCAGCAATGTCAACGCCAGCAAAGGCGCCAGCGTCCATGCCGCGCGCTTTAGCGACCGCAGGTTAATTTCCGATGTTAACTCTGGCGGCAGATGCGGCATCAAAGATCCCTCAGATCTTCCAGCGTGACAATCTCGGTGATATGGGCGAGCGTTTCGATTGATGTCCGATGCTCTTCCGGCGTAGCGGCGGCACAGGCTTCTTCCAGCAACAGCACCTGGTAATCGCGGTCGTGCGCGTCGCGCGCCGTACTTTGCACTGCCCAGGTGGTGCTGACGCCGCAGATAATCAGCCGCTCGATGCGCCGGGCGCGCAGTGCCGCGTCCAGATTGGTGCCGTAAAAGGCGCTGACGCGCGGCTTAACGATCACCAGCTCCCCCAATTCGACCTCCAGCTCGGGATGAAACGCCGTGCCAGGCTGGCCCAACGCAATGGCACCGAATTTATGCGCCTGACCAAACATGCGCGAATGTTTGGGCTGGTCGACATAGCCAGCGGCGAAACCCACCTTGACCAAAATGCGCAACCAGTTTTTCCGCTGCGCCAGAGCCAATACACGATTGGCCTGCGCGATGACGCTGCGTTCCACCACCTGCTGCGCCGGGCGCGCAATTTTTCCGTCGGGATGTGCGATATCAAAAATGTAGTCGAGAGCGATCAGGGCAGTATTCACGGTGTTTCCTCTTTCTTTGATGAAGTGGGTGGCTTTTTTTTACCCATTTAACTATATTTAAATAGCTATGTAAATATAGTTAAATGATCAGACATGGCTGAACAAAAACAAACGACGTGCCGGCGCGTTGTTCCCTTCAACCCCGGCCCTAAGAAATCTCCGTATGAAAGGAGTCTTTAAGATGTCGAAAGCCCAGCAATTGAGAACCCTTATTGAAGCGCGTCGCGCCCTCCCTATGCCTGGCGTATACGACGCGTTCAGCGCCCGCCTGGCCGAGCGTGCGGGATTCAAAGCTTTACAAGTCAGCGGCTTTGCCGTCGCAGCGGCGACCCTGGGGTTACCCGATATAGGCATTCTGTCCCTGAGGGATCAGATCAATGCAGTTCAGGTAATAGCGCAGGCGGTTGATATACCGGTGATGGCCGACGGCGATACCGGTTTCGGCAACGCCCTGAACGCTTACCATACGGTGCGTTTGCTAGAGCTTGCCGGCGCGGCCGGCGTTAACCTTGAAGATCAATCGTTTCCAAAGCGTTGCGGGCACATGGACGGCAAGTCGGTGATCCCCGTCGAGGAAATGGTGCAGAAAATTCGCGCAGCCGCCGCAGCGCGCGTCGATCCCGACTTTGTTATCAATGCGCGCACCGATGCGATAGCAACCGAAGGCTTGTCTGCCACCATTGCACGCGCTAATGCCTATGCCGCGGCTGGCGCCACTGTCATTTTCATTGAAGCCATTCGCTCACAGGAAGAGATTGCGGCCGCCGTTGCGCAGGTCCAGGCCCCTATCAGCATCAATATGGTTGGGACTCGCGGTGGGAAAAGCCCGCTGCTCAGCCTGCAGGAACTTGAACGTTTAGGGGTGGCGCGCGTTTCTTACCCGATTCTGACACTCTGCGCTGCCGGCAGTGCAATGCAGCAGGCGCTGACGACGCTGGCTGAGTCCGGGCGACTGGATGGGTTGGAGCAGCAATTGCTTTCATTCGATGAGGTGACTTCTGCTGTGGGCTTGCCCGCAGAACGGGCTCGCGAACAGGCCTTCGCACTATGAGCGGCCAAACGCTTTTCGCCAAGCTTTGGGAAGACCACCAGGTTGCCTCCGTGGCGGGAGATCGGGCCGTAATGGTTATCGATCGCCTGATGCTTCACGAGATTACCGGCGGCTACGCACTGCGAGAAATGATGCGACGCGGCGAACGCCCCCTTCTGCATCCGTCTCAGGTCTTCGCCGTGGCGGATCATGCCATCAGCACCGCTCCCGATCGCGGACCGTTCGACTCGCCCTCAAAGGGCGGCAGCGAAATGATCGCATCTCTGGCGGCAGGCGCACAAACCTTCGGTTTCGATTACGCGAGCCCGAACAGTCTAGCCCATGGGATCGTCCACGTTGCGGCGCCGGAACAGGGGTTTGTCATGCCGGGCATGACGCTGGTTTGCGGCGATAGCCACACCTGCACGAATGGCGCATTCGGTGCTCTGGCGTTTGCCGCCGGCTCGGGGGAAATCGCCAGCGTGCTGCGTTATGGCGCACTGATCGTGCAAAAAGCCAAAACGTTGCGCGTCACGCTCAATGGCAGGCTGGGTGAACGGGTTTACAGCAAAGATATTGCACTGGGGCTGTTGGCCAAATATGGCGTCAGGCTGGCTCTCGGATATGCCATTGAGTTCTTCGGCGAAGCCGTTGACGCGCTGTCTATCGAGGGACGAATGACGCTCTGCAACATGGCGGCCGAAATGGGCACCCGCTATGCGCTCATCGCGCCTGACAACACTACCTATGACTACCTGGCGGCCCATAGCCGGCTCGACGACGACGCGCTGCGAGCATCGGCCGTGCATTGGCCCCGGCTGCACAGCGACGATGATGCGCGCTTCGACAAGGAAATCACATTTCACGCCGATACACTAACGCCCCAGGTGACCTGGGGAACCAGCCCCATGCATGCGGTTAGCCTGTGTGATAAGGTGCCGGAGCCGGACGTCGGCGACGATCCTGTGGCGGCGCAGATGGCCAGACGGGCACTGGAATACATGGCGCTGAAGCCCGGTACGGCGATGCAGTCCATCCCCATCGATGCGGCATTCATCGGCTCCTGTACCAACGCCCGTTTAAGCGACCTGCGCGCGGCAGCCGAGATACTGCGAGGCAGAAAAATCGCCCCCGGCGTTCAGGCGATGTGTACGCCGGGCTCGATGGCCGTCAGAGCCGCCGCAGAAGCTGAGGGTTTACACTTGATATTTGAAGATGCAGGTTTCAGCTGGCGTAAATCGGGTTGCTCAAACTGCGCGGGGCGCGAAGGCCCAATCTGGCAAGGCAAACGCGTGATCAGTTCCACTAACCGCAACTTCGAGAACCGCCAGGGGTCTGGCACCCGCACTCACCTCGCCAGCCCGGCCACAGTGGCAGCTTCCGCCGTGACCGGCTACCTGACGGACCCTCGTGAACTCTGAGACACCACCCACAAGGAACGGCTTATGCCACAGGCATTGAATAGATTTCAGGCCATCGCCTGCGCGGTGATGCGAGACAACATAGACACCGATGCGCTGATCCCAACCTCCGAGAACACGCGCGTCGCCGTTGCGGGCTACGGCGAATCGTTATTCGCCTTTTGGCGATACCGGAATTTGACGTCCCGCACGCCCGACCCGACATTCGTGTTGAACAATCCCGCCTACCAGAGCGCGCAAATCCTGCTATCCGGCGCCAATTTCGGCTGCGGCAGCTCGCGCGAAAGCGCCGTCTGGGCGCTGAGGGACTATGGCTTTCGCGTTATCATCGCAAAAAGCTTCAATGAGACATTTCTTCGCAACTGCATCGCCAATGGCATAGCCCCCCTCCTGGCCGACGGTGATGTACTACAACGTGCGGCTGAAACGCTCACGGCTCACCCTGGCACCCGCCTGGCGGTTGAGCTGGAAACGGGCAAGGCGAACGTGCTCGCAGCACCCGAGTGGCGTTTCGATTTCTGCCTTGATCCCTACTATTGCGATCTGCTGATACAGGGACGAACGGAAGAAGAAACGCTGGCACTGTATACCAATGACATCAACGCCCTACGCGGATTCCTGACCCTGACTTTCCCTAATACGGCGCGCGAGCGCTGATTTTTGTGGCGCCGTACGATACGTTTACTCACGCATTTCCCCGGCACCACTTGATTAGCGGTGTTATTATTATTTTGCTCAATAAATCCCTCCAAAATTCAAAGTGGTACGACAAGTTGATGGAAGCGTGGAAAGTCAATCTGATCTCGGTCTGGCTCGGTTGTTTCTTCACCGGGCTGGCGATGAGCCAAATCCTCCCTTTTCTGCCGCTGTATGTCGAGCAGCTTGGCGTCACCGGCCATCAGTCGCTCAGCCTGTGGTCCGGGCTGGTGTTCAGCGGCACCTTTTTGGTTTCGGCGGTGGTTTCGCCGCTGTGGGGCAGCCTGGCCGACCGCAAGGGGCGCAAGCTGATGCTGCTGCGCGCTTCGCTGGGCATGGCGGTGGTGATCGCGCTGCAGGGCCTGGCGACCAGCGTCTGGCAGCTGTTTGCGCTGCGGGCGCTGATGGGGTTAACCTCCGGCTACATTCCCAACGCCATGGCGCTGGTCGCCACCCAGGCGCCGCGCGACAAGAGCGGCTGGGCGTTGGGCATGCTGTCCACCGGCCAGATCACCGGGGTGATCGCCGGGCCGCTGCTGGGCGGCTTAATGGCCGACCACCTTGGCCTGCGGGTGGTGTTTTTCGTCACCGCCGGGTTGATGTTCGTCAGCTTCCTGGTGACGCTGTTCCTGATTAAAGAGCGGCGCGTCGAGGTGAAAAAGGCCGACCAGCTGAGCGGCAAAGCGGTATTCCGATCGCTGCCTTACCCGGCGCTAATCGTTACCCTGTTCTTCTGCACCCTGATGATCCAACTGGCCAACTCCTCCATCAGCCCGATCCTGACGCTGTTTATTCGAGAGTTGTCGGGCAATGTCAGCAATATTGCCTTTATCAGCGGGATGATCGCCGCCGTTCCCGGCGTTGCGGCGTTGATTTCCGCCCCGCGCCTCGGACGGCTCGGCGATCGCATCGGCACCGCGCGCATTCTGATTGCGGCGCTGATGCTGACTACCCTGCTGTTCGCCATCATGGCCTGGGTGGAGACCCCGCTGCAGTTGGGCATTCTGCGTTTTCTGCTGGGCTTTGCCGACGGCGCGCTGATGCCGGCGGTGCAAGCGCTGCTGCTGAGGTACTCTTCCGATCAGGTCACCGGTCGCATTTTCGGTTATAACCAGTCGTTTATGTACCTGGGCAACGTAGTCGGCCCATTGATCGGTTCCGGGGTGTCGGCTCTGCTGGGGTTCCGTTGGGTATTCGCGGTAACGGCTCTGCTGGTGCTGATTAACTGCCTGCAGCTGCGGCGGCAAATGGCGGCGGTGGAGAGGAAATAATGGGGTTACCATAGACAGTACTGGGACAATGACGCCCATCAACCGTACCAGTACTGCCTAAGGCGGGCCGTAGCCTACTCGACGGCGGCCCCTTTGTGTATTTTAGTAATTAAATAAAGCGAATTATTTATAATTAGGCCGCCAAAGCGGCCAATTATCAGAACATGGTATTGTCATTCGCCGATTTTTCCGGCACTTCCTGATTCACGTCCCAGTGCTCGGTAATTTGGCCCCGATCGTTCACCCGGTAGATATCTACGCTGGCGGTGCCGCGATCCTGCGGGTTATTTTTGTACAGCACGTGAACGTAGACCAAATCGCCGCTCACCGCACTGCGGTATATTTTGGCGCTGTACTGCGGGTTATCTTTAAAATTTTGGCTGAAAAAATCGAGGAAGGGCTTGATGCCATCGCCAACAAAAGGATTGTGTTGTTTATAATTCTCCACAATCAACTTTTTCGCCACGCCGATATCATGGCGATTAAAAAAACCGGCGTACAAATCTTCCACCACTTTTAATTTCTGCTGGCCGTGGTGATAGCCTTTAACCGCGTGTTTCTGCGCGGCGCCGCCTTCCACCGCCAGTGCGGGATAGCTGGCCAACAGGCCGCCGGCGATAAGTAACGGGATAAATGCCTTTTTCATAACTGCTCCTTATTTTCCTGAATGCCCAACGATCTTCAACTGCCCTTTCAGATGGGTAAAGCTGCCGTCCTTGCCGGCGATATTGGTGTACACCTCACCGCGCTGGTAATCCTCGACGTGGGTGACGTTATCGCCCGACTTAGGCTCATGCCAGTACACCATGTACAGCTGAGGACGTATTTCTACCGCGGTATACTGCACGGTGTCCGTCACGCCCTGCGAGGCCTCGCCAATGCCGGTAAAGGTCATGGTTTTGTCGTCGGTAAAGTCGAGTTTGAATGCAAAACCGCCAAAAGTGACCTGCACGATTTTACCTACCGCAATAAACTGCGCGCTATTTTCCTTCATGGTCGCCGCCTTATTGGTTGCCTGGTTATTTTCCGCCGCCATTGCGGCAGGAAATATCAGGATAGATGCCAGGGATATCGCCAGCGCTATTCCCGCTCGCCTGAGTTTTCTCATGGTTGCTTTCCTTTTCATGGTTGAAAACGAGAGTCATTGTTGTTTTCAATGCCTGATGCAAATATAAGAATAATCTCTATTTATTGCCGCTGCTTGATAGCGGGAATTAACCTCTTAAAAACAGCACTAAATAGACAGGAAATAATAGAGCAACCACGTTGATTTTGACGTAATGACAGGAATTACTCAGTTAAAGAGGAGAATAGCTCGGAAAGATTAACAGGTTATATTACCCAGGGTTTTAAGCTAATGAACATTTATTATTAGGCCGTTTCGTAGGCAAAAACGGCCTGCGGGGTATTTACGCACGCAACCAGGGGGTATGGGTAACGCCGACCAACAATCCCTCCGGGCTCATTAAACGCGTTACGCTCTGCCCCCAGGGTTCTTCGCGGTTGGCGACCAGCAGGCGATAACCGCGATCGATTAACCCCTGAGCCGCCAGCGCCATATCGGCGACGTCGAACTCGATCCAGGCCTGCGGCACCGGCAGCGTTTGCGGCCATTGCTCGTTGCCGAAACAAGATTGCGCCGCCTGCGCCAGCGGCCACAGCGCGAAGTGCTTCACGCCATCCAACTCGCCCGGCTCGGCCAGCAGATAGTCCCGGTTGCCCGGCATCGGTTTCAGCGGCAACCCCAGCGTATCGAGATAAAAGGCCTTGCTGTGCTCGGTATTCTGGGTCACCGGCCCAAACCCGGCGATAAACAACACGCCTAACCCTGCAAACTGCTGTTCCATTGGCTTTCCTTATTCTCCGCGCCCCTGCCGCATGCGCAGCGGAGCAAATCCGTAGGCCGCTCTGAAGCGGTTGCTGAAGTGGCTGGCGGAGCTGAAGCCGCAGTCCAGCGCAATCTGCGTCAGCGGCAGTTGGCTGTGGCGCAGCAGTTTTTCCGCCTGCCGCAGCCGGGCGCGCATCACAAACTGATGTGGCGCCAGGCCGGTATCGTGCTTAAACATCCGCGCAAAGTGGAACTCGCTCAAGCCGGCCTGCGCCGCCAGATCCGCCAGCAGCAACGGCTGGCCCAGATGGCCGTCGATATACTCCTTCACCCTTTTCGCCACCGCCGGCGCCAGGCCGCCGCGCACCTTTGGCAAGGCCCACTGCAGCTGGGTATAGCGCTGGATCATATGCGACATCAATAGGGTTGAGGCGCTGCTCAGCGCCAGCTGATTGGCGCGATCCCGCCAGTCGCGGTTGAGCAAAAATTGGCGGTACAGCAGCGTAATCTGGGGATCTTCGGCAAACGCGCGCTGTTCGACGTTGATTGACGCCGGGCTGCGATCCCAGGTCTGCTCCGCCAGTTGGCGCAGGTGGGCGTCGGTGCAATAGAGATGCACGAACGACAGATCGCTGCGCACGTCCCAGGTGGATTCATACTGCCGTGGCATGATGCAGAAGCGATCCGGCCCGCCGCCGTTTTTCCAGCCACCCGGCACCTTTTGATAACATTCGTAGCCGTCGGCGACGTACAGGCTCAGGGTGTGGTGATCGGCGCTTTCCTGCGTGATGCGGTCGTTGCAGTTGGACCAGGCGGCCAGCTCCACGCCGGAGCCCAGCTGGATGCTGTCGTGCAGCTGCGCCTTGTGCTTGCTCAGCGTTTCAAACGCCTGATATCTGGACATAGCCGGCCCCGTTCATCTCAATCTCTGCAGTGTAAAGAGTGGCGCCGCCGCGCACCAGTCGCCACCCCACGCTTTTGCCAAAAAAAGCGCAAGAATATGCAATTGTGCGCAAAGTGCTGAAAGCGGCGGCGCAGGCAACGGCGGATACTGCGTTCATCTGTTTTAACGGAGTTGATTATGAACGCGCTGTTGTACCTTGCCGTAGTGTTGATTTGGGGCACCACCTGGATTGCGATTACCCTGCAACAGGAAGGCCCGGTGGCCATTCCTGTCTCGATCGGTTACCGCTTTGTGGTCTCCGCCGCGGTCATGTTCGCCGTGCTGCTGCTGGCGCGCCGCCTGCGGCGCATCGCCGCGCGCGACCACCTGTTCTGCATGCTGCAGGGCTGTTGCGTATTCGGCTTCAACTTCTACTGTTTCTACCACGCAGCGGCCTATATCAGCAGCGGGCTGGAATCGGTTATTTTCTCGATGGCGGTGCTGTTCAACGCCGTTAACGGCATGCTGTTCTTCCGCCAGCGCCCCAGCGCCAACCTGCTGCCGGCGGCAGTCTTGGGCTTGACGGGCATCGTCGCGCTGTTCTGGCAGGATCTGGCCGCTAGCCGAATGGCGCCGGAGCTATTGAAAGGCATCGGCCTGAGCGCGCTCGGCACCTACGGTTTTTCACTGGGCAACATGATCAGCGCGCGCCATCAGCGGCGCGGGCTGGATATTCTCTCCACCAATACCTACGCCATGAGCTACGGCGCGATCCTGATGGCGCTGATTGCGCTGGCGCAGGGCGCCTCGTTCCAGATTGAATACAACAGCCGCTATATCGGTTCGCTGCTGTATTTGGCGATTTTCGGTTCGGTGATCGCCTTCGCCGCCTATTTCAGCCTGCTGGGGCGCATCGGCGCCGGCGCGGCGGCCTACAGCACCCTGCTGTTCCCGCTGGTAGCGCTGACCATTTCGACGATTTACGAAGGTTACCAGTGGCACCTCAATGCGGTGATTGGCCTGTGCCTGATCCTGCTGGGCAACCTGGTGATGTTCGCCAAACCGGGCATGCTGTGGCGACGGCGGGCGGTGTAAATAGCGCATGCCGGGCAAGTGTCGGTGCCAACAAAGTTACCCGATATTTTTTGGCGTAACCGGGGCGGCTGATCGTACTGCGCGCCATTGCGCCTGGCCGCGCCCGCTACCGTTTGCCCCTGCAGCTTGCCGAAGGTGTCGTATTGCCCGGACCAGCACAGATTGCCCGCCGCGTCGGTCACCTCCAGCGGCGCGCTGTTCAGATCGGTGTGGTACCAGTAAATCTCCGCCGAACGGCTGTCGCCCGCCTGCTCCAGCGCCGCCAATGGGCTCCACGGGCTGGCCGGATCGTAGCTCCAGCTGCGGCGGCTGCCGTCTGCCCGCTGTTCCTGCAGATCCCTGCCACAGAAAGCGCGTAGTCTGCGCCGCTTTGCGGCTGCGGCGGCCCAGCGCGTCGTAGTGATACTGCGCGGCTAACTCGCCCTGCGGCCCACGGCCGCGCGCCTGTATCAGCCGGTTATCGGCGTCGTAGCGATAGTGCTGCTCATAAATGCCGTTGCGCCGGCTGACCAGGTTGCCCCAGGCGTCGTAACGGTAGAACAATTTCTGCCAGTGCGTCAGCCGGTTGTCGGCGATCGGCGCCAGCGGCAGGTGCGTTTCCACGTCGCTGTTGGGGCCTTTTTCACCCAGCAGGTTATCCGCCATGTCATACACCAGCCGGCTGCCCGGCTTGCCCTGCGCGGGTTCGGTGTTCCTTTCAACAACCCCCTAAAATAAAGAGGGTCATTGTTGACATATTGTAAAAAAATACAAATCAGATCCTAATTAATGCACTCTCTTCATTTTTATTTTCACTACTTTTAATAAATGAAATGACTATATCGAGAGAGTCTCTTCTAAATCTTACTTCGTAATTACCTATATCCAAAATCAAAAATACACCTGACATATAGTCAGAACCGTCAGGTTCAAGGTCACCACCGCTAGTATCTTCCCCTGCCCCAACAAAAACCTTTCCTGAAGGCACATTCAAAAATAACGATTTGTAGTTCTCACTTATGTCATCAACAACTCGAACCGTATACTGACCATCCTCACCAAGATTCAAAAACAACACGTTACCTTTATTTACTTCTTCCAGTTCATCCTCTGGAATGCTCCACCAATCGGCATCGTCGCTAACTCTATGTTTTAAAGACACCAAATCAAAAATTGACAAGGTCGCAGTATCTGTTGTGAAAGAGAAAGTCTTATTCATACACCCCCCTATTGAAATATTATTTCACTAATTCGGTCGCCCGGTTGGAGACCTGCTTTTCTACCCGCATTTTTTAAAGAACTACCAACACTTTTATTTATTGATTCGTTGAGCATTTGTAATCTTTGTGTTGGTGAACCACCAACAATCAAATCAACTGGATGATCTGCATTCAGTTTTGTCAAGTCTGGCGCTTGACCAAACATTCGTTCATAACGAGCCGCAACTGCCTGTCGATATGAGCTTTGCACCGAAGAAATTCTAACATCATGAGTCCCAGGAGACCAAACCAACTCACCACGCTGTGCCGCTCTATTGAGTGCATTTTGCTTTTTCGTAAACTGTCTTTCAAGATAGCTTCTTTCCGCATTAGTTAAATTAGAATTGCTCAGGATTTTCGGTTTATTTACGGTTAAAGAAGTACCTGATGAACACGCACTCAACCCATACGGATCCACCCACATCAGCGGGTTCGGCGCATACTGATAAAGATTTAGCCCGCCGCGCAACCCTATCGGATCCTGAGTGGTAAAGCGCCCCACCTCCGGTTCGTAGTAGCGGAATAAATTATAGTGCAGGCCGCTTTCGTCGTCCTGGTACTGCCCGGCGTAGCGCAGCGGCTGATCGTACTGCGCGCCATTGCGCCTGGCCGCGCCCGCTACCGTTTGCCCCTGCAGCTTGCCGAAGGTGTCGTATTGCCCGGACCAGCACAGGTTACCCGCCGCGTCGGTTACCTCCAGCGGCGCGCTGTTCAGATCGGTGTGGTACCAGTAAATCTCCGCCGAACGGCTGTCGCCCGCCTGCTCCAGCGCCGCCAATGGGCTCCACGGGCTGGCCGGATCGTAGCTCCAGCTGCGGCGGCTGCCGTCTGCCCGCTGTTCCTGCAGCAGCCGGTATCCCTGCCACAGAAAGCGCGTAGTCTGCGCCGCTTTGCCTTTATGCTGCACCACTTTGCGGCTGCGGCGGCCCAGCGCGTCGTAGTGATACTGCGCGTCGAACTCGCCCTGCGGCCCACGGCCGCGCGCCTGTATCAGCCGGTTATCGGCGTCGTAGCGATAGTGCTGCTCATAAATGCCGTTGCGCCGGCTGACCAGGTTGCCCCAGGCGTCGTAACGGTAGAACAATTTCTGCCAGTGCGTCAGGCGGTTGTCGGCGATCGGCGCCAGCGGCAGGTGCGTTTCCACGTCGCTGTTGGGGCCTTTTTCACCCAGCAGGTTATCCGCCATGTCGTACACCAGCCGGCTGCCCGGCTTGCCCTGCGCGGGTTCGCGATGCTGCAGCAGGCGGCCTTTGGTGCAACTAAAAATCTAATGCTTTTACTCTTCCTATGTTTTTCTTTTTAAAGAACCGAACATCTCCTTTTCAAGCTTTTATCTTACATCTCATATTTAATGCTTCTCACTAAAAAGATCCAAAAAAAAGGATCCTTGCGACAGATTATAGATTACTCTTCTTCAATGCATTCATCGCATATGATAAATATTCCATCAAGCTTATTAAACGCATTTTTCAAGAACTTGTACCTACTTAGTTTTTCTGGATTCTTCCCATTAGTGAAAGATACTTTAATTATCGCACTAAACTCCTTGTTATCTTCTTCTAACCACTCATTCGAGTGAGAAATATAATTATCAGTAATGGTTAACTTGTCCGCATAAAGACCAGTATATGAAAAGTAAACACCAAAATAGGAGCTATCATGCTCAGAGCAAGTTATATCCCATTTATCGTCCAGTAATTTACTTGCTTCTTTTTTTGATATAGTACTGCCATATTTTAAGAAATATAATTTTTTCATAACTTATCCTCCACATTTACCTGGTATTCTAGTTCCCTTCCCTTTAGCCTTAACTTCAGCAGCAGATTCAAAGACCATTGCGTTCACAGGTCTACCTCCTGACATTTTGGATAATTTTTGCAATGTATCATCAATGCCTAATTTCTTCGCTATTTCACTTCCCATATCAATTGGCCCAGTGCGTCCTCCTTTTCCTATTCCCAGCTGTTCTGCTTTCTGATATAACTCAGGATGTGAAATAGCAACGTCAAAATCACTAACGCGGCCAACATCAAATGGTTGGCCTGTAGAGAAACTTACCCCCGATACGGAGCTTCCTTGCATATATGAAACTGTGCCGGGATATCCTAATTTACTCATTCCTGCCTGTAATGCTTCACCGAATTGTTTAAATTGACCGAAACTATTAAAGCCATGCGGAACTCCTTCTCCAGATAACCCAAACGGGTCAATCCATCCATATGGGTTCGGCGCATACTGATAAAGGTTCAGCCCGCCGCGCAACCCTATCGGATCCTGCGTGGTAAAGCGCCCCACCTCCGGTTCGTAGTAGCGGAATAAATTATAGTGCAGGCCGCTTTCGTCGTCCTGGTACTGCCCGGCGTAGCGCAGCGGCTGATCGTACTGCGCGCCATTGCGCCTCGCCGCGCCCGCTACCGTTTGCCCCTGCAGCTTGCCGAAGGTGTCATATTGCCCGGACCAGCACAGATTGCCCGCCGCGTCGGTCACCTCCAGCGGCGCACTGTTCAGATCGGTGTGGTACCAGTAAATCTCCGCCGAACGGCTGTCGCCCGCCTGCTCCAGCGCCGCCAATGGGCTCCACGGGCTGGCCGGATCGTAGCTCCAGCAGCTGCGGCTGCCGTCTGCCCGCTGTTCCTGCAGCAGCCGGTATCCCTGCCACAGAAAGCGCGTAGTCTGCGCCGCTTTGCCTTTGTACTGCACCACTTTGCGGCTGCGGCGGCCCAGCGCGTCGTAGTGATACTGCGCGTCGAACTCGCCCTGCGGCCCACGGCCGCGCGCCTGTATCAGCCGGTTATCGGCGTCGTAGCGATAGTGCTGCTCATAAATGCCGTTGCGCCGGCTGACCAGGTTGCCCCAGACGTCGTAACGGTAGAACAATTTCTGCCAGTGCGTCAGGCGGTTGTCGGCGACAGGCGCCAGCGGCAGGTGCGCGTCGATGTCGTTCTACGGGTTTATATAGGCCAGTTCATTCTTATTTTTAAAGAACGCATCGCGTAACCTAATTTTTTCTTTACCCCTCCCTTATTTCTCTCAATTTTAAAAACTATTTTCATTAGAAAACAGATACTTCATTAGCATTGTAAAAACTCAATATTCAATCCCTCTTCATTGCATAAATCGACAAATAGTTGAGAGACAATCATTCGCTCACAAAAGACACTATCTCTCGCTATAAAGAAATCTTTATCACATTTATAGGCGGGAATGTCGATCAATTTAGTGCCATCAACAAGTTCTCTGAACGTTGTTTTTTCCTCGTCAATAATTGGAATATAATTATTCACCTTACATAAGAACATCGTTTCACCAGTATTTTCCACAGTACACTTATAGAAGGATGATTCAGATGCAATTCTATGTTCAAATATAGATTTCGCTTTCTGCGAAAAAACAGGAACTCCGATATTGGCAGGGAAATAATCTGAAACTATCAGTTTATCACTCCGCATAGTACTTTGTATTTTACCTTTTGGTAATGAATATGATAGAAACTTACCATCCCCTTCATTCCAAATAAAAAAACTTGATAATCTTGACTTTGGGTCTGAGAAGTCAATAACACCATTGCCCAATGAGAAACTACTAATAGTATAGATGTTCATGCCCTTATCCTCGTAATCAAGCACATGTAAGCTTTCCTGTTTTGAATCCTTTACGAGCCTCATGCTGTAAGTTCAATACTTCATTTTGTATTCGGCGATAATCCCATTTTTCTTTATTTGCAACTCTCTCCAAAGCATCTAGTTTTGACTTCATCATTTCATTATATATTGCATGCTCTTTTGTCCAGCCACGATGAAGTCCCAAGTCCGGATTAGGATCTATTCCTTTTGCAACAGGAAGTCGCATCATGTTTGATGCACCATTAATACTCATCCCTGATTGCACAAAAACAGGATGATTCCTAAGTGAGTAAGGAATCAAATGTTGACGTTGGTAGCCTTGAGTTGTATCCATCCACGAAGGGAAGCGATCTAAACCCAGCGGATCCACCCACATCAGCGGGTTCGGCGCATACTGATACAGGTTCAACCCGCCGCGCAGCCCAATCGGATCCTGGGTGGTGAAGCGCCCCACCTCCGGCTCGTAGTAACGGAACAGATTATAGTGCAGGCCGCTCTCGTCGTCCTGGTACTGCCCGGCGTAGCGCAGCGGCTGATCGTACTGCGCGCCATTGCGCCTGGCCGCGCCCGCTACCGTTTGCCCCTGCAGCTTGCCGAAGGTGTCGTATTGCCCGGACCAGCACAGGTTACCCGCCGCGTCGGTTACCTCCAGCGGCGCGCTGTTCAGATCGGTGTGGTACCAGTAAATCTCCGCCGAACGACTGTCGCCCGCCTGCTCCAGTGCCGCCAATGGGCTCCACGGGCTGGCCGGATCGTAGCACCAGCTGCGGCGGCCCAGCGCGTCGTAGTGATACTGCGCGTCGAACTCGCCCTGCGGTCCACGGCCGCGCGCCTGTATCAGCCGGTTATTGGCGGACAATACCAACGGTAGGTGCAATTCAATTTCGTTCTATAAACCTATACCGTTTAACTCTTTCTTATTTTTAAAGAACGTATACCCTATCTAATATGTTCAGAGCAAAGGTAGTATTTAAGGAAAAAAAGACAATTACTAAATGTGTTTCCAAAAGTTATATTTGAAAAAACACTTCCACAAAAAACAGCATTCTTTCAATGAAAGTAATAATTACCGACAAATTAGATTACACATGAAAAATCTATTAAGAGATTTCCCTCACATCAATATCAATATCAATATCAATCGCTAAAAATACGCCTAATTAACCAAAAGCAATAGAATCAATGCTCCATCACCAAACGAGACAGCTCCCTTATTGACAGCCTCTATCGCCAATAAAAAGTTATATCTGATACCATCAGGTAGCGAGTGTATTCTATTGATTTTTATCAATAAATACTCATCCTTATCTAAGTGCAGACTGGTCATCCCATCATCAGGAAATCTAAGGCTATTTAAACAGTCAACAAAAGCATTGAAGTTATTCCCATAAAAATCAGGAAAACCAAAAACCCTATTCATTTCATCATGAAAATCATTATCTATATTTATTTCTGAAAAATCAGTAACTATCTGTTTAAATTTCATCATTTCCACCCTGCAAGATCTATTTCTATAAAGGAATCGTAATGGTCATGACTGTAGTAAGCTTTCCTGGTCGCTTTATCAACAACAATACGTCTTGCACCTCGATTACCAACACCTGGGGTCTTAACCGTCCATTCTCTATATGGCCCACTACCTGTATCTAGTCGCTGACTATTCGGTGATATACGATAATTATTTTCAAATTCAATGCCATCTCTTGCATAAGCCGGCCTGTGCAACTTGATATTGTCTACTGTTTTATGTAACTCCTTCATTTCTTTAGGGGCCATATCGTGCCCCCATTTATCTTTAGACAAATTGATTAGATGAAATTTCATCGTTAAGCTAGGGAATAAGTGGAACATTTACTCTCTTATACATACCCTCTCCTTCAGAAATTAATTTTTTAAATTCCATGGATTTTATATATTCATGCATAATAGTCTTATTTGCACTACTGTGATCATTTGGGTCTGAGCCATCGTTTTGCCATCCACAAACAGGGCAAACTTCAAAAAAAGCGTCTTCTTTACTTTCAAAAACAACATAATTGCATGCGTTACATGCCAATCCATGAATATCTTCATCTTTGTGATCGATTATCTCTATGGAGTTTCCAGTAATAACTTCAACCTCGTGCTCCAAGTACTTATTTATAATTAAAGGTGATATTATATAAGCATCTTTTATCTCCAGATTAAATTCTTGTTTTTTGGCCAGTGCCACATCGTCACTATCTATAACACCATTTTCAAATAATACTCTTGTGCGTTCATTCGGTTTTAAAGAAAACATGTTATAAGAAGATAAAAAATCCACGACTTCACTATAAGTAAATTCTATTTTCATTGTCACCCTCCTGTTAATCCAGCTAAATCGACAGCATCTTTAAATGCATCTGGAGAACGCCCATCATCTTTATAGTATGTTCTCATTTCTCGTTTCCCCATATGACCAACAAATATTTCTCCAGTACTCTTATCATGCCTTACTACAAAGCTCCCTACTTTAGCCTCTTGCATTGATGGAGTTAATTCTTTTGTGGCAAAATCTTTCGCCTTTGATAGATATTGGTTTTGTGTAATATCCCCAAACTCATGCCCATGTTTCTGATAATGACCTTGTAACCCAGACAATTTAGTTTTGGGATTAATTTTAGGATTAAATCCTTTCCATTTTACTGAACCAGCAATGCCACAACTCAACCCCAGCGGATCCACCCACATCAGCGGGTTCGGCGCATACTGATAAAGGTTCAGCCCGCCGCGCAACCCTATCGGATCCTGCGTGGTAAAGCGCCCCACCTCCGGTTCGTAGTAGCGGAATAAATTATAGTGCAGGCCGCTTTCGTCGTCCTGGTACTGCCCGGCGTAGCGCAGCGGCTGATCGTACTGCGCGCCATTGCGCCTGGCCGCGCCCGCTACCGTTTGCCCCTGCAGCTTGCCGAAGGTGTCGTATTGCCCGGACCAGCACAGGTTACCCGCCGCGTCGGTTACCTCCAGCGGCGCGCTGTTCAGATCGGTGTGGTACCAGTAAATCTCCGCCGAACGGCTGTCGCCCGCCTGCTCCAGCGCCGCCAATGGGCTCCACGGGCTGGCCGGATCGTAGCTCCAGCTGCGGCGGCTGCCGTCTGCCCGCTGTTCCTGCAGCAGCCGGTATCCCTGCCACAGAAAGCGCGTAGTCTGCGCCGCTTTGCCTTTATGCTGCACCACTTTGCGGCTGCGGCGGCCCAGCGCGTCGTAGTGATACTGCGCGTCGAACTCGCCCTGCGGCCCACGGCCGCGCGCCTGTATCAGCCGATTATCGGCGTCGTAGCGATAGTGCTGCTCATAAATGCCGTTGCGCCGGCTGATCAGGTTGCCCCAGGCGTCGTAACGGTAGAACAACCTCTGCCAATGCGTCAGGCGGTTGTCGGCGACAGGCGCCAGCGGCAGGTGCGTTTCCACGTCGCTGTTGGGGCCTTTTTCCCCCAGCAGGTTATCCGCCATGTCGTACACCAGCCGGCTGCCCGGCTTGCCCTGCGCGGGCTCGCGATGCTGCAGCAGGCGGCCTTTGATGCAACTAACATCTATTTATTGCGTTTACTCTTGCTATATTTTATTTTTAAAGAGCCGGATATTTAATTTTCAAGCTTTAATATTCCATCTAATATTTAGCCAAAAAAAACAAAAAAACGATCCTTTCAGAAATACGCCAATCAATTTAAAACCCTCACCAATTCTTTTCATTAGTTATGGATATGTTATTATTGATAATGTCAAGGCAAAGATAGAAACCCAGTGTGGATTGAATATAGAAAATTTCATCAGCCTCTATAATATCGACAAAAGGATTAGAGGTTGTTGAATACATGAACCATTTTAAGTTGTTGATCCCATCTGTACGTGCAATAAACCCTTCATTGCCCATTTCGCCCTCACCACATAGTAAAAAGTCACCACTAGGAAGCTGAACCTTGTTATTTACTTGAATCTCTGACCATACTTCGTCATATTGCTCAATCAATTCACTTAAGGTTGTCTCATTACCGAATGAAATACTATACTCTTTATTAAAAGTGTTTTTGAAATTATAATTCACATCAAATTCAATATCAATCTCTCTTACAGCACCCATTTCATTAACAATTACATCTAATCCTATCAGTTGATTGTCTTCCCACTTACCCTGTATTTCTTTAGCTCTCATTTGCAACTTCCCGATTTTTTGTTCTTGCTAACAATTGTTGGCTTATTAGGTGTTCCAGTTGCTGGTAACTGGATTCTAGGAACATCAGAATTCTTAGGTTTAGAGTTTAATTTTTTATTAAGGTTGCTCCCATAAGTCCCCCCAGTGGCTGGCGGTGGTAACGAATCAGACAAATTAACCCTCTTAATTGGCACGGATTCTACATTAGCCATCTGCGCTGCATATAATCTGCGATTATCTAGAGATACTAATTGCCCATTCACCTCAGCAACATTTAATGGTCCGCTTCGATTCCAATCCCAATTATTGTTTGACATATCATGTATATATCCAGTTACGTTGTCAGATATATATGCTTGCGAATAATTCAATGACGAAGGATTAACCCACTCAATATTCAACCCATACGGATCCACCCACATCAGCGGGTTCGGCGCATACTGATAAAGATTTAGCCCGCCGCGCAGCCCTATCGGATCCTGCGTGGTAAAGCGCCCCACCTCCGGTTCGTAGTAGCGGAATAAATTATAGTGCAGGCCGCTTTCGTCGTCCTGGTACTGCCCGGCGTAGCGCAGCGGCTGATCGTACTGCGCGCCATTGCGCCTGGCCGCGCCCGCTACCGTTTGCCCCTGCAGCTTGCCGAAGGTGTCGTATTGCCCGGACCAGCACAGATTGCCCGCCGCGTCGGTCACCTCCAGCGGCGCGCTGTTCAGATCCGTGTGGTACCAATATATCTCCGCCGAACGGCTGTCGCCCGCCTGCTCCAGCGCCGCCAACGGGCTCCACGGGCTGGCCGGATCGTAGCTCCAGCTGCGGCGGCTGCCGTCTGCCCGCTGCTCCTGCAGCAGCCGGTAACCCTGCCACACAAAGCGCGTAGTCTGCGCCGCTTTGCCTTTATGCTGCACCACTTTGCGGCTGCGGCGGCCCAGCGCGTCGTAGTGATACTGCGCGTCGAACTCGCCCTGCGGCCCGCGGCCGCGCGCCTGTATCAGCCGGTTATCGGCGTCGTAGCGATAGTGCTGCTCATAAATGCCGTTGCGCCGGCTGATCAGGTTGCCCCAGGCGTCGTAACGGTAGAACAACTTCTGCCAATGCGTCAGGCGGTTGTCGGCGACAGGCGCCAGCGGCAGGTGCGTTTCCACGTCGCTGTTGGGGCCTTTTTCCCCCAGCAGGTTATCCGCCATGTCGTACACCAGCCGGCTGCCCGGCTTGCCCTGCGCGGGCTCGCGATGCTGCAGCAGGCGGCCTTCGGCGTCGTAGCCGTAGTGCACCTCGCCGCGCAGCGCATCGCTAACGCCGGCCAGCTCGCCGCGCCCGGTATAGCGGAATGCCCGCCACAGCGCGCCGTCTTCCGGCCGGGTCAGCTTGTCGTGGCCGAAGGCGCTGCTTTGCCAGCTGCGGCGCCCCATCTGGTCATAGCGCCGCTGTTGCTGCAGCGCGCCCTGGCTGCGGCCGGTTTCCCGGTGCAGGCGATCGCGGGTGAACTCGCTCACCACCTGCTGGTTGAATTTGATGGCGCTGGCATGGCCGGAACCGTAATACAGCCACTGCAGGCGGTCCCCCTGCGGCAGGGTCAGCGCCTGCAGGTTGGCCAGCGCATCCCACTGGTACTGCAGCTCGCCGTTTACGCCCTGTTCGCTGAGCAGCCGCCCGGCCGCGTCGTAGCGCATGCTGACGCTGTCTTCCTCGATGCCCTGCGTCACCCCAAGCGCCGTCGGGGTGCGGGTCAACCGGCTCAGCCGCCCCATGGCGTCAAAGCGATAATGCCATTCCGCGCTGGCGTTGCCGCGCCACGCCAGCTGCCCGGCTTCGTCGAAGCGGAAGCGCTGCACGCGCTGCGCCAGCTCGCCGGCGCCGCCTGGCAGGCCAACTTCGCGATGCTCCTCCAGCAACCCCGCCGCGCCGTAGCGGTAATAATTGCTGACCTGGTCCGGCCGCTGCTCGGCCAGCACGCGCCCCACGGCGTCGTAGCTGAATTGATATTCGCCGCCGTTGCCGTTTTCCAGCCGCGTCAGCCAGCCTTGCGGGCTGTAGTGGTAACGGCGGGTGCGGTTGATGCGGTCGGTCACGCTGCTCGGCAGGCCCAGCGCGTTGTACTGCCAGCGGGTCAGGCTGCCCAGCGCATCCTGATGCTCGGCCAGCTGGCCGCGCTCATTCCAGTTGAAGCGCTCTTCGCTGCCGTCCGGCTGGATCAGGGTATGCAGCCGCCCGCCGTCATCCCACCGGTAGCGGGTCACATGGCCTTCGGCATCGGTCTGTGCGGTCAGCTGGCCCCGAGAGTCGTAGGCGTAGCCGGTCACGCTGCCGGAACAGTCGGTATAGCGCGTCAGCAGCCCGCGCCCGTTCCATTCCAGCTTCACCTCGCCGCCCAGCGCGTCGATCACGCGGCTCGGCAGGCTCTCTTCGTCATCCGGGTAGTGATAGTGCGTGGCGTTGTCCAGCGCGTCCACATAGCGGGTCGGCCGGCCCAGCGCATCCCAGTGCTGGCATTCGCGGCTGCCGTCGGGATAGGTGACGGAGAACAACCGCCCACTGTTGCGCGAGTATTGATACTGCGTGGTGCGGCCGAGCGGATCGGTTTCCGACAACATGCGGCCGTAGGCGTCCCATGTGCTCTGGCGCTGGGCGCCGCCGGGCAGCAGCACGCTGCACAGTTCGCCGCTTTGGTAGATAAAACCGTAGCGGCGCCGATCGAAGTCGATGAACTGCGCCACGTTGTCGTCGTCATCCAGCTGCCAGTCCGCCCGCTTGCCGTCTTCGCGGGTAGCGCTGCGGCGGCCGCCGGCGAAATCATAGCCGAAGTCCAGCCGCTCGCCGGCGCTGTTGCGATACGCCACCACCCGCGGCAAACCCGCGATCTCCTGCCACAGGTATTCGTTCAGCAGGCCGGCGGCGTCCTGGTGGCTGGCCATCAGCCCGTCGCGCCAGCTGAAACGCCGCGTCACCTCGCCGGCGCGGTTGCTCACCGTCACCAGTTGGCCTTGTTCATCGTAGCCGTAATGCGCCAGCGGCAGTTCGCCTTCGGCGGTTTGCAGCACCACCTCGCTCAGGCGGCCGTTCAGGTAGCGGCACGCCAGGCGTTGCCCGGCGCTGTCCACCAGTTCGAGCAGCCGGCCGTCTTCGTGGTAAAACAATGAGCTGGCATTGCCGATGGCGTCGGTAATCATGCTGAGGCGGCTGGGCTGGTCGCCCGCCAGCGGCGGGTAGTGGTAAATCTGTTCGCCGACGTCAAACAGCTGCCAGCTGCCGTCGTCGTTGTGCATCAGCCAACACTTTTCGGCTTCGCAGTAGGTTTTGTGCCCGCGCGGCACCAGCGGGAAGGAAACGTAATCGCCTGAAGGCGCGCGCCACACCAGGCCTTCCTGATAGGTTTGCAGGCTGCTCTCCCAGAACAGGCTCCAGCCGCGGCCCAGCACGCTGTCGCCGGGGTTGCCGCTGCGCCAGTAGCGCTGCCAGGCCACCGGCAGACGGGAGGGCAGCACAAAATCGAGTTCGTCGTCGCCGTCGAGAAACTTCTGGCCGCTGACGATATCCACCGGCCGGGCGATAATGCCGACCGCGGCGGTGGCGGTCATCAGCGCGCCCGCCCGGCAGGCGATGCGCCCCAGCTTATTGATGCCAGGCAGCTTGCTGAGCATTTTACCCAGCGCGCCCAACTTGCCTACCGCGCCGCCCACGCCGCCGACCAGCCCGGCGAACAGCAGCGTTAAATCGGAAACCTTGTACAGCCACTCCGGCACTTCGGGTTTAATCGGCAAGGTGGTGGTAGTGCCGCCGCCGATCGATACGTTGGGCGAACCCTCCATCACCTGCGCGTCGCAGTTGGTTTTATCCCCCACGCGCGAGGCGGGCTGGCCGTTGATGCTGACGTTGTCGGACCCCTGCGCCATCTGCATGCTCGGGCCGTCGTCGCTGCACGCCACCTGGCTGAGGGTGGCGATGGCCGCCGGTTTGCCGTTGATAAATACGTTGTGCGAGCCGGTGGCAATCTTGCCCTTCGGCGTCAGGCTGCCCGCCCCGGCGCCGGCAATGCCGTCACGCGCCGCCGTGGCCGCCTCCCCGGTGAGATACCCCACCGCCAGGCTGGCGCCGATCAACAACACCCCCACACCCACGCAAGAAGCCGCCAGGCCGGCGACAAACAGCGCGCCCGCTGCCACCGCACCGGCGGCGGCGATCAGGCCGCCGACGAGGGTCCCGGCGATCATCCCCGCCAGGGCGTGGGAATGCCCAATGGTATCGCCGACGCGCGCCGCTTCGGTCATCGTAAGTTCCTTTTACGTATTAGTGCCATCGCTTAAGCCATCCGGTAGCTGTTCAGCACCTGCTGCAGCAGCGCGTCGTCATGCGGCGTCAGCTTGCGCGCCATCGCCAGGGTAAACACCAGCACCCGGCCATCCGCCAGCGCAAACACCGCCTGGTTCTGCCAGATGCGTTTGCCGTCGCGCAGGTAGCTGGCGCGCACCCATTCGCCGGCCAGCAGGCCGCCGCCCAAGGCCGCCGGTTCGCGGCTTTTGAACGCCCAGCCCTTCAGGCCCTGGCCCAACGCCTCCAGTTGGCGGCTGACGTAGCCGTCGAGGGCTTCCGCCGGTTGCAGCGCATCGCGGGAAATATTGATCGAAGGGGAAACCTCATCGCCGGCCAACAGCACGTTGACGGTGCGGTCGGCATAGCCTTCCGGCAAGGCAACGCTGCCTTCGCTGAAGGCGCAACGGGAAAGATCGGACATGCGGGGATCCTTTTGCATAAACAATGCTTAAGCATCGCATAACTTAGCCCTGAAATAAAACCGTCATGGCATGCCAATATTGAACGGCGTGACCACGTTCACCCTTGAGAATGCCGCACCGGCGAATTCTCCCGAAATAAACCCGTGGTATTGCAGAATTATCTGAAATGCCGCGCGCGCATCTCTTTGTAAATCATGGTCGATCACCGCGTCGATTTTCTCCTGCGCCAGCAGTTGGCGGTTCTCGCGATCCAGATCGTGGCCGATAAACACCTTCAACGGCCGCTGCAGCCGTTCAAACGCCGTTACGATGGCGGAATTGCCGCCGCCGACGCTGTAGACGGCGTGAATATCCGGATAACGCCGCAGGGTATCCGCCACCCGTTCCAGCGTCGGCCCGTGCACCCCCAGCCCGCCGCTGATCTCCAGCACCTGCAGCTGCGGCGCGCGTTCGCGCAGCCATTGCCGAAAGCCGCTCTCGCGCTCCTCTTCGCCGCGAAAGCCCTGGCTGCTGAGCACCACCGCCACCCGCTGCGGCTGCGGCGGCAGCCAGCGCGCCAGCAGATAGGCCGCGGTGCGCCCGGCGGCGCGGTTGTCCATGCCAATGTAGCTGATGCGCCGGCTTTGCGGCAGGTCGGTCACCAGCGTCACCACCGGAATACCCTGCTGCCATAGCCGGTCGACGGCGTCGTTCAGCCGCTGTTCGTCGCTCACCTTAAGGATCACCCCATAAGATCCCAGCGTGCGGCAACGCTCCAGCGTATCCACCAACTCCTCGGTGTTTGCCTGCTCGAATATATGGAAACGCAGCGTGATGCGAAACGGCGCAAAGCCGCCGAGCTGGCTGCAGAGCGCGTCGCTCACCAACTGGCTGAAGCGCTGCGGCGTATGCAGCACCACGTCGATCGTCAAGGTGCGCCCGCTGGCCAACAGGCTGCGCTGCTGGCTTTCCAGATCCTGCAGCGCCTGCTCGATGCGCCGTAACGTTTGCGGATGCACCTTGCCGCGCTGGTGCAGCGCGCGATCCACCGTCGCCTTGCTGACGCCGGCCTGCGCGGCGATCTGTTTGATCGAGAATTTCATTGCGCCCCCGAATGAGGTCTTTTTGAGGTTTTAGTGAGGTTTTGTTAACCAAATGTAGATGCTAGGGTTATCGATAGCAAGACTGCACACCAAAACAACCAATTGATTTTTAAAATTAAAAATCACAGGAGGCTATTGCGATGAGTGATGATGTAAATAAAATGTTTTCCGGCGGCTGTTACGTGGTGACCGGCGGCACGCAGGGATTGGGCGCGGCGGTGGCGCAGCTGCTGGCGGAACGCGGCGCCGCCGGGCTGATGCTGTGCGGGCGCAACCAACAGGCCGGCGCGGCTCAGGTGGACAAGCTGCGCGCACTCGGCTGCAACGCCCGCTTTATTGCGGCGGACATCGCCGATCCGGCGGCCTGCCGCAGCGTGATCGCCGAGGCGGAACGCTGCTTCGGTACCCTGCACGGCCTGGTGAACTGCGCCGGGATGTCCGACCGCGGCACCATCCTCGACACCACTCCCGAGCTGTTCGACGCCATCTTCGCCGTGAATATCCGTGCGCCCTTCTTCCTGATGCAGGAAGCGATCAAAGTGATGATCAAACACCGGGTAGCCGGCGCGATCGTGAACATCATCACCATTACCGCGCACGGCGGCCAGTCGTTCCTTGCGCCGTACGCCGCATCGAAGGGGGCGTTGATCACCCTGACCAAAAACGTCGCCTTCAGCGCGATGCGCAATCGCATCCGGGTTAACGGCCTCAATATCGGCTGGATGGATACGCCACACGAAAATGAAATCCAGCGTCAATACCATGACGCCAGCGACGGCTGGCTGGCGCAGGCCGAGCGGGAACAGCCGTTCGGCCGGTTGCTGAAGCCGCGGGAAGTGGCGCGGGCGGTGGCTTTTATGCTGTCTGAAGAGTCCGGCATGATGACCGGCGCCATCGTCGACTTTGACCAGGGGGTGATCGGCTGCGGCGACGGCGGCTCACCGAAACCACAACGGCCGCTGAGCTTGTAATGGGAGAACATCATGCAGGATAATTTGTTTTTACACCCGGATCGCCTGTCGATCAGTGAGTTTGCCGCGCAATGTGAGCAACCGCTAACATTAAGCGACTATCCGCTGGCCGCCGAGGCGCAAAAAAAAGTGCTGATTTATCGCGGCCAGACGCTGCTCGACGGCGCCCAGACCGATAAAGCCGCGGTATTCGGCGAGCTGCACCGCGCGTTATCCAGCGGCCCCGGCGTGTTGGTGATTAAAAACGCTTACCCGGACCCGGCAGTGATCGTGCGCCATAACCGGGTGTTCGAGGCGATTTTTCAGGCGGAAGCCGCCAACGGCGGCGGTGGCGATCACTTTGCCGCCGCCGGCAGCAACGGCCGCATCTGGAACTCGCTGCAGAAAGCGGCGGAACAGGATGCGGACGCCTTCATCGACTATTACGCCAACCCGACGCTGGCGCTGGTGAGCGAGGCCTGGCTTGGCCCCTGGTACCAGATGACGGCGCAGGTCAACGTGGTGCGCCCCGGCGGCAAAGCGCAGCAGCCGCACCGCGATTATCACCTGGGCTTTCAGGAAAACCGCGACGTGCAGCGCTTCCCGCTGCCGCTGCAGCAGCTGTCGCAGTATCTGACGCTGCAGGGCGCGGTGGCGCATTCGCCGATGCCGCTGGAGTCCGGCCCAACTCAGCTGCTGCCGTTCTCGCAGCGCTATGCGGGCGGTTACCTGGCCTGGCGACAGCCGGCGTTTATCGACTACTTCCAGCGGCATGCGATCCAGCTGCCGCTGGAACAAGGCGACGCACTGTTTTTCAACCCGGCGCTGTTCCATGCCGCCGGCAACAACCTCACCGCCAATCATGTGCGCATCGCCAACCTGCTGCAGATTTCGTCGGCATTCGGCAAACCGATGGAGACCGTTAACCGGCTGCGCCTGTTGCAGGCCATCTACCCGGCGCTGCGGCGGCGCCATCAGCAGGGAACCCTGGACGAACCCGGTCTGGCGGCGCTGGTGGCCGCCGCCGCCGACGGTTACGCCTTCCCCACCAACCTCGACAGCGATCCGCCGATCGGCGGGCTGGCGCCACAGACTCAACAACAGCTGTTGCGGCAGGCGCTGCAGGAAGACTGGGACGCGCCGCAGTTCACTCAGCGGCTTGCGCGGCAGCAGCAGTTGCGCAGCGCCTGAAACCGGCTCCGCCGCTTTTTGCCGGCGGCGGAACTATTGCGGCTATACTCGGCTATTGTCCGTTTTCATCAAGGAGTTCAGGATGCTGAGATTGACCCGCTGCGCGCTGCTGTTCGGCGCGCTGGCCGCCTTCACCGCCGCGGCCGCCGACCAAACGCCGAAGTACGGCCCCGAGCTGCAGGGCTTCCACTACCCTTACCCGCTGCAGCAATTCAGCTTCACCTCACAGGGGCAGCAGTTGAAGATGGGTTACATGGACGTGCCGCCGGAGGCTGAAGCCAACGGCCGCACCGCGGTGCTGATGCACGGTAAAAACTTCTGCTCCGCCACCTGGCAGGACAGCATCAAAGCGCTGAGCAAAGCCGGTTACCGGGTAATAGCGCCGGATCAGATCGGCTTTTGCTCTTCCACCAAGCCACAGCACTATCAGTACAGCTTCCAGCAGCTGGCGCAAAACACCCAGGCGCTGTTGCAGAACCTGAAAATCGGCCGGGCGGTAATCATCGGCCATTCTACCGGCGGCATGCTGGCGACGCGCTACGCCCTGATGTATCCGCAGGCGACGGAGCGGCTGGTGCTGGTCAACCCGATTGGGCTGGAAGACTGGAAGGCCAAAGGGGTGCCGTGGCGCAGCGTCGATCGGTGGTTCGAGCGTGAGCTGAAAACCTCCGCCGAAGGCATTCGCAACTATGAGCTGAAGACCTACTACGTCGGCCGCTGGAAACCGGAGTACGATCGCTGGGTGGATATGCTGGCCGGGTTAAACAACGGGCCGGGGCACCGGCTGGTAGCCTGGAACTCGGCGCTGATCTACGACATGATCTTCACCCAGCCGGTGTACTACGAATTCAAAAACCTGCAAACTCCGACCACCCTGATGATCGGCACCGCCGACACCACCGCCATCGGCAGCGACATCGCCGCGCCGGCGGTCAAGGAGACGCTTGGCCACTACGAGGTACTGGGCAAACAGGCGGCGAAGCTGATCCCGCACGCCACGCTGATCGAGTTCCCGGGGCTGGGCCATGCGCCGCAAATGGAACAGCCCGATCGCTTTAACCAGGCGCTGATCAAAGCGCTGCAGCCTTAAGCGGCCGGTTGGCGCCGCCGCCGCGCGGCGGCTAAACTTTCAGCTGACACTCAACTGCAGGAGACAGCCATGCGACAGATTATTGCCAGCGCGTTCGTCAGCCTCGACGGCGTGATGCAGGCGCCCGGCGGGCAGGACGAAGACCGCAGCGGCGGCTTTCGATTCGGCGGCTGGACTGCCCCCTACTGGGATGACTCCGTCGCGGCAACGATGGGCGATCTTTTCTCTGCGCCTTTCGATCTGCTGCTCGGGCGGCGCACCTACGATATCTTCGCCGGCTACTGGCCGCAGATCACCGGCGAGGCCGACCCGGTTTCCGCCGACATCGCCCGCACGTTCAATCAAGCCACCAAGTACGTCGCCACCCACCACCGCGAGACGCTGGCGTGGGAAAACAGCCAGTGGCTGGGGCTAGACATCATCGCCCGGCTGCGCGAATTGAAACGCACCCAGGGGCCGGTGCTGCTGGTGCAGGGCAGCAGCACGCTGATGCAACAGCTGCTGGCCAACGATCTGGTGGACGAACTGCGTTTGCTCACCTACCCGGTGCTGCTCGGCGGCGGCAAGCGGCTGTTCGATGACAACGCGGCGCCGGCGGCCTTCACGCTGGCCCAGTCGGTGGTCTCGCCCGGCGGCGTGATCGTGGCCCACTACCGCCGCGCCGGCGCGGTGACGACCGGCTCCTTCGTGGCGGAAAGCGCGGCGGCAGCTCAGTGATAAAAGGGCCGTTCGGCCCTTTTCTCTTTTCCTTCTCTCATCATCCCGCCGGGCACGTGCTAAGGTGTGAACGGACAGCCGAAAGGAGTGACCGATGCCGATCTTTTCCCCAACGCGCGCCTTGCGCCGCGCCGCCCTGACAGGAGTCGTTATGAGCTTATTGTGCAGCAGTGCTTTGGGCAGTTCGCTGCCGTTGTTGGAACCCGCCGCGCTAAAGGGCGACTGGCAGCTCGCCGCCATCGGCGACGGTAAAGCCGTCTGCGACGTGCAACTGAGCGACGAAGCGGTAGCCAACACCAACGCCTTCCGCTTCAGCGCCTCCGCCGAGTGCCTGCAGCCGCTGGCGCTGAAAGAGACGCCCGTCGCCTGGCGACCGACGCCGGACGGCATGACGCTGACCAACGCCGAAGGCGGCATGGTGGCCTTCCTGGCGTTGACCGCGCCAAAACGATACGAACTGATCGACCGCAACGGCCCTTCCCGCTTTGTGCTGACCCCGCGCTGACGGCGCTCAGGCCATCAGCAACCCAAGCAAGGCGCCGCCTGCCAGCACCCACAGCGGGTGGATGCGTTTGCTCATGCTGAGCGCAGTAGCCAGCGCCACGATCGCCGCCAGCGGCCAGCTTGGCGCCGAGGCTTCGGCGATCAACACCCCGCTGGCGGCCACCAGGCCAACCGTCACCGGCACCAGCCCGGCCTGCACGATGCGCCGCCACGGGCGGTCTTTAAAGCGCCGCCAGGCGCCCATCACCAACAGGGTAACGATCGACGACGGGCCAAACTTGGCGACGGAAGACACCAGCAGCCCGGCCCAGCCAGCGACGTGCCAGCCAATCAGCGGCACGATCATCATATTCGGCCCCGGCGCGGCCTGCGCCATGGCGAACAGCGCGCTGAACTCCTGCGCGCTCATCCACTGATGCACCTCCACCACCTGGCGCTGCATCTCCGGCAGTATGGTCATGCCGCCGCCGAACGCCAGCAGGGAAAGCTCGGTAAAGATCATCGCCAGCGCGATCAGCACGCCGGTCATGACGGCATCCTCCACGTCAGCAGAATGCTCAGCGGCGCCAGCACCAGCATGGTCGGCAGCAGCGGCAGGCGCAGCCAGGCGATGGCGACCAGGGCCAGCGCGACTATCGCCAACGCCAGCCATTTCCCCCACAGCGGCCGCAGCATTTTCAAGCCGGTAGACAGCAACAGCCCGGCCGCCGCGGCCGCCAGCCCGGCGAACAGATGCTGAACGTGCGGGTCGTTCTGAAAGCGGGCGTAAACCATGCCCAGCCCCACCACGATCGCCGTCGGCGCGCTGATCAGCCCGAGCAGTGCGCACAGCGCGCCGCGCAGCCCGCGAAACTCCATGCCCACCGCCACCGACAGGTTAATCACGTTGCCGCCGGGCAAAAACTGACACAGCCCCAACAGCTCGGTGAACTGTTCCCCGCTCAGCCAACGCCGCTGTTCCACCAGCATGCTGCGCGCCAGCGGCAACACGCCGCCGAAACCAATCAGCCCCAGCCACAGAAAGCCCAGAAACAGTTCGCCGTTGCCCGGTGCGCTCACCGGCCGGGTTTTTACCGCATTAAACTCAGACATTGCCGTTCCACATCGCTTATTTTGATGGCTGGTATCATGCGTGCGCTCGTGCCATGATGTCTAATGCATTCCAGAGCAACCAAAGATACCTTTGAGGTATGGCTATGATCGAACTGCGCCGCCTGCGGGCGTTTGTCACCGTGGTGGAAGAAGGCAATATCACCCGCGCCGCCGAACGGCTGTTTATTCAGCAGCCGCCGTTAACGCGCCTGCTGCAGGGGCTGGAAGACGAACTGGGCGTGAAGCTGCTGCAACGCCTGCCGCGCGGCGTGCGCGCCACCGAAGCGGGCGGCGTGCTGTTCGATGAGGCGCGCGCCCTGCTGGCCCGTGCCGAACATCTGACCGAGGCGGTGCGCCGTGCTGCGCGCGGTGAACAGGGGCATATCGCCATCGGTTTTACCAGCTCCGCCGCGCTGCATCCTTTCGTGCCTAACCTGCTGCGCCGCTATCGCGACATTCTGCCGGGCATCACCACCCAGCTGGAGGAAGCCGGCAGCAGTGAACTGATGGACGCCCTGATGGACGACCGGCTCGACGTCGCTTTCGTGCGCTCGCCGGCCAGCGGCATCCCCGGCTTAACCATCGAGCCGGTGCTCAGCGAACCGATGATCGCCGCCCTGCCGCTCGGCCACCGGCTGGCGACAGACACGCAGGAGCCGCTACCGCTGACCGCGCTGGCGCACGAGGCGTTTATTCTCTACCGCCGCCCGGCGGGCCAGGGATTGTACGACGCCATCCTGGCCGCCTGCCACCGCGCAGATTTCAGCCCGCGCATCGTGCAGGAAGCGCCGCGCCTGCCGGCCACCCTCAGCCTGGTCGGCGCCGGGTTGGGGCTGTCGATCGTGCCGGCCTCCATGCGGCGGCTGGGCGGAGATGGCATCGTTTACCGCGCCATCGCCGAAGACGCGCTGCTCAGCGCTCCGCTGTATCTGGCGCTGCGCCGCAGCCAAAGCTCGCCGATAGTCGAGCGTTTTCGCCAACTGGTGGCCGAGGCGGTATATCCCGAGAGCGGACAACTCTCGCAACAAAAATAACCATTACGGCGGGTAAAAAAGCATTCCGTTTAAGATTTATTGAGTTTAACTGGAGATTAAAATTAATTTACCCGATTGATTAATCAAGATCGGAATAAATAATAAAGCGAAAACGTATTTGGTAACACAAACCTTGCAACAATAAACGGAAATAATAAAAACAAGCCGCTACGCTTTAATTGCCGCCGTATTACCCATCGGCGGCAGCCTATTTAAACCTGCAAAAACCTCCCGCCATTTATATGGAGAAAAACCTATGCTATCGCGTCGTGACATATTGAAAGTTTCTGCCGTCAGCGCAGCCGCCGCCGGCGTTATGGGCGGCATGATGAAATCCGCCGCCGCCGACGACCACCGCAATATCGTTCCCCCCAGCAGCTATCAGCCGCCCGCCGGTGCGCAAGGCGTCTACAAGTACAAGTTTACCGACAGCAAAAAACGCAGCCTGCCCAGCGGTTGGGCGCGCGAGGCCACCGTCGAGCAGTTCCCGATCTCCGAAGGCGTGGCCGGCGTGGACATGACACTGGAGCCGGGCGGCGTGCGCGAACTGCACTGGCATGCGATAGCCGCCGAATGGGCATTTATGCTGGAGGGGCACGCGCGCATCACCATCATCGATCCCGAGGGCAAATGCGAGGTGGCGGACTTCGGTCCCGGCGACGTTTGGTACTTCCCCAAGGGCTACGGGCACTCCATTCAGGCGTTGGCGGATGGCGCGCATTTTGTCTTGACCTTCGACAACGGGCACTTCTCTGAATTCGGCACCTTCAGCATTACCGACTGGGTGGCGCATATGCCGAAAGAAGTATTGGAAAAAAGCGTGAATATGCCGGCATCGGTATTTTCCAAAGCCAAAAAGGGTGAAGCCTATATTGTCGGCGGCGCGGTTCCGCCTGCATTGCCGCTGCCCGTCAACGACGGCGGCCTGAATAACTCCCCGTTGGCTCACCGTTATGAATTAATGAAGAAAAAACCTTTTTTTGAAAATGACGCCGGCAGCGTGCATCTGGTTTCTTCAAAAGAGTTTCCTATTTCCACCACCATCACCGGCATTATCGAAATCGTCAAGCCCGGCGCGGTGCGTGAATTACACTGGCACCCAAACGCCAACGAATGGCAATACTATATTTCCGGCAAGGGCAGGATGACGGTATTCAGCTCGCACGGCCACGCGCAGACCGAGGAATATGCCCCTACCGACGTCGGCTACGTGCCGCAGGGCTTCGGCCATTACATCGAGAATATCGGCGAGGAGGATCTGAAAGTGCTGATCGTGCTGGACAACGGCGTGTATCAGGATATCTCATTGTCCGACTGGCTGGCCAAAACGCCGGCCTATCTGCTGGCGGATAACTTCAACAATCAACCTGACGACTGGCGGGAGCGGCCAAAAGACAAGCTGGTGATGTCGCGCCGCAGAAGCTGATGCAGCGGCGAGGGCGCATTCAGCCCCCTCGCCGCCGGTTCTTTACTACTGTTTGCGCTGTTCAGCCACCTGCTTCGCCGTGACCGTCCCCTGTTTGTCGCCAAAATGGCCGACCACAAAGTTGGCGACCGCTGCCACTTCCTCATCGGAATAGGCGCTGCCGAAGTCCGGCATCACTTCATGCTGTTCGCCAATGCTGATGCGCGTGCCCTTGAGAATGGCCTGCACCACGCTGCGGCCCTGCGGATCGTTCACCGCCGTGCTGCCGACCAGCGAAGCGTATTTGCTCTGCCGCCCCGGGCCGTTCCACTGGTGGCAACCGCTGCAGTCACCGGCGAACAGCCGGCGGCCGAGTGACTGATCCTGCCCGCCCGGCAACACCGGGCTGGAAGACACGGCGCCCTTCGGCTGCAGGTTCACCGCGGCGGCGCTGTCGCCGGCGATAGGTTCGATATCCCGCAGGTATTTCACCAGCGCCAGGTTATCTTCCGGCGTCAGGAACTGCAGGCTGTTTTCCACCGCTTCCGCCATTGGCCCGGCGGCGCTGCTGCGGCCTTCCGCATGACCGGTCGCCAGATATTGCGACAGCTGTTGTTCGCTCCAACTGCCGATGCCGGTTTGCTTGTCCGGCGTGATGTTGGCGGCAAACCAGCCCTGGACCACCTCACCGCTGAGGTTTTTGCTCTGATTGATGCCAAACCCCAGATTGCGCGGCGTGTGGCACTCGCTGCAGTGGCCCAGCGCCGTCGCCAGATAGGCGCCGCGGTTCCACTGTTCGTCCTTATTGAGGTTGGGTTCGAAACGCTGTTCGTTGAAAAACGCCAGATTCCAGAACTTCATGCCCCAACGCTGGTTGAACGGGAACGACAGGTCATTTTGCAGGTTGGCCTGTTTCACCGGCGGCAGGCTGAACAGATAGGCTTTGATTGCCAGCACGTCGTCGCGGCTCAGCCCGGTGTACGAGGTATAAGGCATCGCCGGGTACAGGTTGCCCTGCGGGCCGACGCCTTCGCGCACCGCGCGCACGAACTGCTCGTCGCTCCAGTTGCCGATGCCGGTCTCCTTATCGGCGGTGATGTTGGTGCCGTAAATGGTGCCAAACGGCAGCTTGAAGGCGAAGCCGCCGGCAAACGGCGTGCCGCCGGGTGCGGTGTGGCAGGCCACGCAGTCGGCGGCGCGCGCCAGGTATTCGCCGCGCGCCAGTTTGTCGGTAATGCCGGCCGGCGCGCCGGCGATCGGCGCCGCAGGTTCCGCGCCGGTCGGCCGCAGCAGGGTGTAAAGCGCGTAACCGCCCGCCACCACCACCACGGCGACAATCAGCCATAACAGCCCTTTCAAGGCGTTGCTCATCGCATCTCTCCCTAATCCAGCGCCTTGGCGGCCTGGTGGATGGCGGCGCGAATGCGCACATAGGTAGCGCAGCGGCAGACGTTGCCGCTCATCGCCGCGTCGATGTCCGCATCGCTCGGGTTTTTGCTCTGGGCCAGCAGCGCGCTGGCGCTCATGATCTGGCCAGACTGGCAGTAGCCGCACTGCACCACGTCCAGATTGACCCAGGCCTCCTGCACCGCCTTGCCCGCCGGCGTGGCGCCAATGGCTTCGATGGTGGTGATTTTCTTGCCGACCGCGGCGGAAACCGGCGTCATGCAGGAGCGCACCGGCACCCCGTCCAGATGCACGGTACAGGCGCCGCACATGGCGACGCCGCAGCCGAATTTGGTGCCGGTCAGCCCGGCTTCGTCGCGCAAGAACCACAGCAGCGGCATATGGGGATCGCCCTCGAACGTCAGCGGCTGGTCATTTACGGTTAAGCTAATCATGCTGTTCTCTCCTTGTCAGACGCTGGCGTCGCGGTTGGGTTGGTGTAACGGCAGGCTGAGCGAGGTGCGCGGCCGCCCAAGCAGCGCCAGCGCATTGCCCACCGCCGGAGCGATGGTCGGCACGCCCAGTTCGCCGACGCCGGTCGGCTTCTCGGTCGAAGGCACGATAATCACCTCGATTTCCGGCATTTCATCAATGCGCAGCGGGCGGAAGTTGTTGAAGTTGGACTGCTCAACCACCCCGTCTTTCAGCGTGATGTTGCCGTACAGCGCCATGCTCAGGCCGTAGCCGATGCCGCCCTCAATCTGCGCGCGGATCACGTCCGGATTGACCGCCACGCCGCAGTCCACCGCGCACCATACCTTGTGCACTCGCGGAATGCCGCCTTCTCCGATCGACACTTCGGCGATCTGCGCCACCCGGGTGTCGAACGCCTTGGCGACGCCCACGCCGCGTGCGCGGCCATCCACCACCGCAGCGCCCTGCCAGTTGGCGGCCTTGGCCACCGCTCGCAGCACGCCGGCCTCGCGCGGCGCGTCGCCCATCAGCGCCAAACGCCCCTCAACCGGATCCTGCCCGGTTTCCTGCAGCAGCTGATCGATGAAACTCTCCACCGCATGGCCGGTATGGGTGCTGGCGACGGAACGCAACGAGGTCGTCGGCACCTTGCCCGGCACGATATGCGCGTCGCAGCGGAAGGCTTCGAAGGTATACGGCACCTCGCTGGCGCCTTCGACCATCATCTGATCGAGGCCGTTGACCACCAGCCCGTCCATCGCGCTGTTGCGCGTCCAGGAGTGGCCAACCACGGTGTCGGTCCAGCCCACCACCTTGCCGCCGCGAATGGCGCCGCGCAGGCGGTGCAGGATCATCGGGCGATACCAGCCGTTGCGGATGTCGTCCTCACGCGTCCACACCACCTTCACGCCGTGCCCCGGCCCAATGCCCTTGGCCGCCGCCGCCATGTCCGCCGCCAGATCCGGCCCCAGTTTCGGGTTGCCCAGATCGATGCGGCGGCCGAAGCTGCCGCCGGCCAAAATGGTTTCGATTTGCACCTTTTCCGGCGGCAGCTGGAACAGATCGCACAGCTGCTTATGATCGAGGGTTTGGATCTGGCAGCCATAGCGCGCCTTGACGCTTTCGCCGTCCCAGAACAGGTAGCCATCCAGCGGCTCCATCGGCGCATGGGCGACATAGGGGAAGGTGTATTCGGCTTCGATAACCTTGTCGGCCTTATCGAAGATCTCGTCCGGCTTACCCTTGCTCTTCGCCACCACGCCGGTTTTTTGCGCCACCTGGCGGAACTCGGCGAAAATTTCCGCCGTGTTGCGCCGCTCGGCCTGAGCGTCGTCCCACTCCACCCGCAGCCGGTCGCGGCCCTGGATCGCCGCCCAGGTGTTTTTGGCGTAGACCGCCACGCCGGTGTCGATCTGTTTTACCGCCACTACGCCCGGCACCGCCAGCGCCCGGCCGGCGTCAAAAGAGGCCACCTTGCCGCCAAAGCGCGGCGGCTTTTTGATGGTGACGGTCAGCATGTCCGGTTCGTGGATGTCCTGCGAGAACTGCGCGCTGCCGTTGGTTTTCGCCAACGAGTCGACGCGATGCAGGCCGCTGGCCTTGCCTATCAGGGTAAAGTTGGCCGGATCCTTCAGCGGCAGGCTGGCCGGGTCCGGCGGCGGCAGCGTGGCGGCCAGCGCGGCGAACTCGCCAAAGCCCGCTTCGCGCCCGCTGGCGGCATGGCTAATTTTGCCCGCCTGCACGCTGATTTCCTGCGGTGATGTTTTCCACTGCTGGGCCGCGGCCTGCACCAGCATGGCGCGCGCCATTGCGCCCATACGGCGCATCTGCTCGTAGGCGTTGGCCACCGAACTGGAACCGCCGGTGCCCTGGAATCCGAACGCCAGATTTTTATAGACGCTGGTGTCCACCGGCGCGGCCACCACTCGCACCTGGGCCCAATCGGCGTCGAGCTCTTCGGCGACCAGCGTCGCCATTCCGGTGTAGACGCCCTGGCCTACTTCGGTGTGTTTGCTGATAACGGTAACGATGCCGTCGGCGCCAATCTGCACGAAGGCATTGGCATCAAACGCCGCGGCGCCGGGCGCAGCTGCGGCGTTCGTCCGGGCCAGCGCGCCGGTGGACGGCAGATACGCGCCGATCACCAACGCCCCGGCGCCGACGATAAACCGCCGCCGCGAAAGCGGGACTTGCGATATGGTCATTGCTCATAGCTCCAAAATGCCGAACCGCGTCAATGCGTTCGGCCAGAATCATTTTCTTATGGAATATTGTCGGCTGCGCCCAGGGTAGATGGAGCAACAGATTAATAGTTAGCGTAGCCTATTATTCAGGCAGCTTAATGTTGGACAGGTTTTTTTCGTTGGAGAATCGTGCGCTGTGCGCTGCAACCCCCGCCAATGCACGCAGGCTTGCCTGTGTTATAAGAAAGGTCTTACCGGCAACGTTATAGGCATTAAGGCGGTGTCGCAAAATAAGAGATTTCGTTTATATCGTCCATTAAAACAGTTAAACCATACTTTTGGCGATCGGTGGCTTGCTTTGAAGGCCGAGGCTTTCGCCCGTTTCTTCGGTACCCCGACCTTTTTGCTGGGGCAAACGCTGGTAGTTGGCGTCTGGATCTACCTCAACCTGGCGGGCTTCGCCAAATTTGACCCTTACCCTTTCATCCAGCTAACCCGGCGCGAACGCCTGTGATTGCCTGAACGCCGGCTATCGGTCAATGCAGATAGTCGCCGGCCAGGCGATCGAGCAGCGGCCCCAGCGCAACGCGCGAATGCTGCTGGAAGCCGTTGACGCCCTCGGCGCTCAGCAAGGCGTCCAGCACCGCGTATTCAGTGGCGTCCGCCGCGGCGGCGAACAGCGGTTCCAGCCGTTCATCCGGCAGCGCCGCTCCCTGCAGGCGGGTGGAAAACGCCAGCGCGATATCGCCGGAGCCGTGCCCCCAGTGGCTGCCCACGCGGCCCAGCCCGGCCCCGGCGCGTTTGGCGATGCGGCTAAGTTGCCGGCTGTCCAGCACCCGATCGCAGGCGATGATGATAATGACCGAACCGGCGTCCACCTGCGGCGGCGGATCCGCCAATTGCGCAGCCAATGCCGGCCCGACGCGCACGCCGCTCAGGGTGAGCGATTCCAGCGTGCCGAAGTTGGCCAGCACCAACACCCCCAGGGTAGCCCCCAGGCCCGGGCAATAGCGCGAAGCGGTGCCGATGCCCCCTTTCAGGCCGAAGCTGCTCATACCGCGCCCGGCGCCGACGCTGCCGCGAGCGAAGCCGACCGAGTGATTATCCAGCGCGCTGAACACGTGCTCCTCACGCACCGTCATGGCCTGAATATCGTTGAGATAGCCGTCGTTGCATTCCAGCACCACCGGGTTGATGGTGGCGCTGCCGCGGCCGATCTGCGGGTAGCGCCGGCAGCTGCGCCGCACCATGGCGTTAAACAGGGTGCCGACCGCAAAAGTGTTGCTCAGCAGGATCGGCGTTTGCAGCACGCCCAGTTCGTTGAGCTGCACCAGGCCGAGCGGTTTGGCGAAGCCGTTCAGCACCGCGCTGCCGCAGGGCAATGGCTGATTGAACAGATCGCCCGGCGGCATAATGGCGGTCACGCCGGTCTGGCATTCGCCGCTGTCCAGCGTGTGATGCCCCACGCTGACGCCGCTCACGTCGCACAGGCTGTCCGTCGGCCCGGGCAAATAACGCGCCCCCGGCAGGCGACGGTGGCGCCGCCAATAGCTCAGCAGATTCTCCAGGCTCTGGCGTTCAAAGGCTTGGTTGTCTGTCATGGTGACCTCGTCTGGCGCAGTCCGTTAGAAAACCAGCATATCGCGCCAGGCATCGCCCCGTAAATTGAAAGCCGAAGCGGGCAGCAAAAATAACCTTGCCCCATCGCCGTTCATTGCCTGCACCACTTTGCGGCCGCCCCTCTGCGCCAGCCCGCGCGCCACCGCCCCGGCGAGCTGGTACGAAAATTGCAGCTTCCGGTTATGGCCATTAAAGGAGAACAACCAGATGAAAGCAATCGTCATTGGCGGCGGCATCGGCGGCCTGTGCGCCGCCATCGCCCTGAAGCGCATCGGCATCGACAGCGAAGTCTATGAAGCGGTAACGGAGATCCGCCCGGCGGGCGCGGCGATCTCCATTTGGCCGAACGGCGTGAAGTGCCTGAATTATCTCGGCATGAAAGAGCCGTTGCGCCGGCTTGGCGGCCCGCTGCATTACATGGCCTATCGGGAGTATTTACACGGCCGTACCCTGACGCGATTCAGTCTGGATCCGTTGATCGCCAGCGTCGGCGAGCGCCCCTACCCGGTGGCCCGCGCCGAGCTGCAGGCGATGCTGCTGGAAACCTATGGCCGCGATCGGGTGCGCTTTGGCAAACGCGTGTGCGGCATGGAGGAAACCGCAGACGGCGTGATGGCCTGGTTTGAAGACGGCAGCCAGGCCAGCGGGGATATGCTGATCGCCGCCGACGGCGCCCATTCGGCAATCCGCCCCTACGTGCTCGGCCACGCGGTGGAACGCCGCTACGCCGGTTACGTCAACTGGAACGGGCTGGTGACCCTTGATGAATCGATAGCGCCGGCGGACCAGTGGACCACCTTCGTCGGCGAAGGCAAACGGGTGTCGCTGATGCCGGTCGCCGGCGGCCGCTTTTATTTTTTCTTCGACGTGCCGCTGCCGACCGGGCTGGCGGAAGACCGCAGCAGCGCACGCGCCGATCTGCAGCGTTACTTTGCCGGCTGGGCCGAACCGGTGCAAAAGCTGATTGCCGCCATCGACCCCGCCGCCACCAACCGCATCGAGATCCATGACATCGAGCCGTTCGAGCGGCTGGTGCGCGGCCGCGTGGCGCTGCTGGGCGACGCCGGCCACAGCACCACCCCGGATATCGGCCAGGGCGGCTGCGCGGCGATGGAAGACGCGGTGGTGCTGGCGCTGGCGCTGCAGACCAACTCGCTGGGTATCGAAGACGCCCTGCTGCGTTATCAGGAAAAACGCGGCCTGCGGGTGAAGGATCTGGTGCTGAAGGCGCGCAAACGCTGCGACGTGACGCACGGCAAAGACATGGCCATCACCCAAGACTGGTATGAAGAACTGAAGAGCGAAACCGGCGAACGCATTCTCGCCGGCATGCGGGAGACCATTTTGGGCGGCCCGCTGGCCTGAGCCTTATTGGGTTTTTAGGGGGCAAAACAGTGTAAACGGCCGGTGCCGCTGGTGATATCCCCCTTATCCAAAATGTATTACCCGATCTGCCGACGCAATGGTCGTTTCGCGGTGGGCAATGATCACCTTCGTGATATTGAGTCTCTTGATTGCCTGATTCACCACAGCTTCGCTCTCCTTATCCAGCGCGCTGGTGGCCTCGTCCAGGAACAAAATAGCCGGCTTTTTGTAGATTGCCCGGGCTATGAATAGCCGTTGTTTTTGCCCGCCGGACAGTCCTTCCCCCAACTCGCCGATCGGGGTTTCATACCCCATCGGCATACGTATGAGCACGTCGTGCAGATAGCTGGCTCGGGCACAGGTTTCCATCCAGGCGTCGTCCACCTCGTCCGCGAACCCGCAGATATTTTCCCGGATCGAGCCGGAGAACAGTTTGTCGTCCTGCATCACGCAGGCGATCATCTTGTGGTAGTTGTTGATACCAAGCTGCCTGATATCGACACCGTTCACCTCAACCCGCCCCGCATCGGGGGGAAACAACCCGCACAGCACCTTCATCAACGTGGTCTTGCCGGCGCCGGACGGGCCTACGATGGCCACGCTCTCGCCCGGCGCAACGCTGATGTCCAGGCCATCAAAGATGGCCGGTGACTGGCTGTCGTAACGATAGCTCAGGGCATGGGTCGTCAATCCCAAAGGGTGCAGGCCCGCCGTGTAAGGGTGATCGGGTTTACGCTCCTCCCGCGGATGCAGGGCGATATCGGCAATGCGCTCGTTATGCAGGCTCATCATGCGCAGCTGCAGCAGAAATTCTGTCAGCGACCCGATGCGGTCGGAGAACTGCCCCCGAAAGGCGCCGAACGCCACGAACATGCCGAGGGTCATCTGGTTATCGATCACCAGGCTGGCTCCCAGCCACAGAATAACGACCTGATCGCAGGCGGCAATGAAGGTGTTGATCCCGCCAAACAGCATGTCCATGCGGGTGACCCGGATACCGGTATTGATGGTGTCGATTTCAAGGTTAAGCCAATGGGCAATGCGACGTTCCGCCATGCCCTGCATCTTGACGGTGGCGATACCGTACAGCGTCTCCATAAAATACGAGCCGGCACGGGCCTCCCTGACCAGCGCTTCTTCGGACAGTTGGCGATAATACCCGTAGGTCAGCAGCCGCATCAGCACGTAGAGCGCGGTGAAGGCAATCACTACCCAGGTCAGCCAGCCACCATACAGCACCATCATCACCAGTACGCCAATCACCATGATGCCGTCCATGATGGCGCCGACGATACTGGTGGTGAAGGTGCTGCGCAGCGTATCCAGGGAGCCGAAACGCGACTGAATGTCACCCAGCTTGCGCCGTTCAAAGTAGCCCAGCGGCAGGTGCAACAGGTGGGTAAACAGCCCGGATTGCCACTGCACGTTGATGAGCGTCGCCATGACCAACCCGGACCAGGCCCGCACCATGCCGATGGCGGCCCGCAACAGGATGAACATCATCAGCCCGGCGCAGATGAGCGTCAGTAATCCGCGATCCCCGGCGGGAATGGCGTGGTCCATCACCAGCTGCGTGCCGATGGGCATCACCAGGTTGATGGTTTCGAACACCAGAGACAGGCAAAAGATTTTGCCGAGCGCCCCCTTGAGGCCGTGCACGCTGCCGATCAGCGTGCGCAGGTGAATGCGATGGCGGACGCCGTCGGCGGTGAAGGCGCTGCCGGGCCAGGCCTCAAGCGCCACGCCGGTAAAACTGTGCGACAGCTCCGTCAGGCTGACGTTCCGGCGCCCGCGCGCCGGATCGTGCAGCACCGCGCGGTTAGCCTTGACGCTGACCAGCACCACGAAATGGTTGAACTCCCAGTGCAAAATGCAGGGGAGTTTCAGCGCGCTGAGCTCGTCAATATCAAGTGATATAGGGCGAGTGGCCAGCCCCAGCTGTTCGGCTATACCGGTTAACCCGGTCAGCGTGGCGCCGCGGGTCGACAGGCTGAACTGCCGGCGCAGCGCGATCAGGTCGATGTTTTTGCCGTAGTAACCGCAGATCATCGCCAGACAGGCCAGCCCGCATTCCGACGATTCGGTCTGATGCGCCATCGGAACCCGCTGACGCAGCCGCAGATCCAGCTGGCTGAGCAGCTGTTTGAACGTGCGCTTATTCATTGACCGGCCCCGCTGCGCTGTGCTTCATGTCGTAGAACGGTGACAGCATCCATTGATAAATCTTTCTTTTTTCGAGAAACAGCGTGCTTTGCGCTTTCATGCCGTTTTCCAGGCTCAGACGTTTGCCCTCGTAGGCAATGGCCTGTTTCTCCGGCATGACGATCACCTTGTAGTACGGCACGGCGGCGGTCAGCGCCGCTTTGGGCGCCCCCCGGTAGGTCAGCATTTCCTGCGGCGAGGCCGGGACTTTGGAGATGACGGACACTGTGCCGGCGAACTGGCCAAATTTCTCCGCCGGGAAGGCGTCATAGCGCACATTGACCTTATCTTCGGCGGCAATGTAGGGGATGGCGTCGTTGGGTACCCAAAGCACCAGGGCATAGCGATCGATGTTGTGCGGGATAATCTGCAGCAGACTGTCGCCAACGTTGACCATCTGGCCGACCGTGACGCTCAGCGAATCGATGCGGCCGCCGGCCAGCGCGCGCACGACGATCGCCCCGCCGGCATCGATGCTCAGCAATTCCTTTTGCAGCTCGTAGCGCTGCAGTTCCATCTGGTAAATCTGGTTGTCGAATTCGGCGCTCTGGATATGGATCTGGCTTTCCAGCGCGGTGATCTGCAGTGCATTCTGTTCGTTCTGGCCGGACAGGCCCAGCAGGTTGTTCTGCTGCTGGTAATACAGCGCCACCTGGTTGGTGAGCTGATCCTTATTGATCAATCCCTTGGTTTGATAGTGGCGGTAGTTCTCCATGTTCTCCTTTATGATACGCACCCCTTCCTGAGCACGCCGAAGGATGTCGGTTGAGCGCGAGAACGCGGCGGTATATTGCGCCTTCTGTTTTTCCAGCATGATAAGCGTGGCCTGCTTGCTGCTTTCCAGTCGGCTGATGATTTGCGCAATGCGTGCCAGCTGGCCATTGATATCACGGCGCTGGTTGTCGCTGACCACACCGCTACGGGTACTCTTGCTGACGTCGATCTGGTAAATGGGCGCTCCGGCGGCGATCGCCTGCCCTTCGGTGACGAATTGTTTGACCACCACCCCCTGGACGGCGGAATAGACGTTGGCGGCGCGCGGATAGGTGCTGATCTCGCCGGTCACGTTGACCCGCCGGGTATAGGTACCGGCGATCGCGAAGGTGAGAAAGGCAATGAAGAAAAACAGGCAGAGCCCTGTCGTGCCCCAAACGGGAATACCGGGTAGCAGAATGGCCCGACCACGCCATTTCATTTTCTGATTATCGATCGCTTCCTGGCGAAACATGATCAGCGTCCCTTATTGAAAGCTAATATTCAAATTCACAGGCTATTGTATTGATAATAAAACAAGCAGAACGTCAGTTAATCTGCATTTCAAGCCACTCTTTTTTATTTGCGCCACGTGGAACAGGCGCCATCGGGTGTATCTATGTTGTGTTGAAACAATGCAATCCCAAAATCAGGATTTTGCATATATTCCGCCATGCTGGATGGCTCAACCAGACATCCGATATCAAACACCTCATAAGCCAACCCCAATAAAACCTCAACAATTAAACCCGGCCCGGTTAAGACCGAGGTGACACAATAGTCCCTTGTTATTAACTCGGTTCTCCACGGTAAGATCCTGGTCAGATAACACCTTGATTTATCATCAATATAACAGTCAAATATGCAATTATTTCTTTCTAAAAAGCGGTATCTCTTTTTCATGGTTCTAAGGATGATCCTTACCGCCTTTGATTTTTGGTGAGAGGATATGAAATTATTAAAATAAACACCTTTAAATCTTCTGAGCGATCCGAGCGCCAATAAATTTCTATGAACGTATGTTTCACCCAATGGCAATATCATATCCAGAGAAAAATCAGCGAGATCCAGTTCGATAAGCCTTTTTATTTCTTCAAATCCAACAGCATCTAACCCTAACTCATTTTCGTCGCAGCTAATCACGGCTTCAGACCTTACCCCTTCTGAATTTATCTTTTTTAAAAGACATATGGTTTTAAATAATAGAAACGAGTCGCTCTCGACAATGCCTTCTTTCTCTATATATTTATTTAATTTATGATATATATTATCAATGTATGGGAGTGTATCAACATCTATATAGGTGCCGCCATACTGATAGATAATTAAAAGTCTGATAATATCACTTGCACTGGCAATGTTATGCCTTAGTATAATCTCATAATAATAATACTTCATGAAATCATCGAAATCATCGAAATCATTGCAAAAAAGTTCCGTTATACGCTTTTTTATAAAACCTCTGCTATCAAACCATGAGTCTTCAATCGCTTTTGGTGGTCTCTGATAAGGGATCTCGTTCTTGATTAAGAATTCAATAACCAGCTCATCAAAAGAAAAACCTGTCTTTACTTTTGGGTATATATACTTAAATGCGTGATTTTTTATTTTTAATTCAGCCTTAAGTTTATTTTTGATTTTTTTGGCGTTGACGAAATCGCGTATGGCATTGTTTAGCAAATGACACAGTGAAGAGTCTTTGTCATACCAAAAGAATATCTGCTTATCTTTATTTGTTTTTTTCCATATGTCGATATAATGAGTATTCACTTCATTTAGGTCACCAATCCATATAAAATGCAGGATATTTGGAACTGATGATTTTTCCATCTTTGATAAATCGACACCCAATGCCTGATGGCTCATTTAAATCACCACAAAATATAGTATGGAAAACTTGAATGATTCAGTGCTGGATTATGGCTTAGCTAAAAAAATAGACTATCGCCATAACAATAACACAAATAGAACAGAACAATAAATCACCGGAAAAATTTTTCAATGAATCCAAATAGTCATTGCTGTTTTTATTTAATTTTTTAATGGCATCGCTTTCGTTATCAGCCTCTACTTCGACATGATGCTTTCTGAATCCCTTCTGCTTCATATCCTTAATAATTTCTCGTGTAACCACGTCCTTTCTCAGCACTTTTGATTCATCACTCTTTATAAAAACAACATATCTATTCATCATATACCCCATAAAAGCACAGAATTTTACTTCTGTGCTGGGATTGCATCTGTTAATTAGCGTTTGCTTCCGAACTCTCTGGCTTCTCTCGGCCCTGTGCCATTTCCGCCATAACCATTTCCTGTAGAACCGCCATTCCCCCAGAAACCACTGGCACCGGAACCACTGCCATAAGGGCTATTTTTTGACAGGAATGACTGAGGCCCGCGGTCACCGCCGTTATTTCCGCCGCGACCTGAAGAGCCAGAGCCTCCGTTATCAGACGACCTTTTGCCACTCCCATCTCGATCCTGCCATCCGCCCGACACCGCATCGAATTGGCTACTTAGAATTTCCTTCATCAATGTTCTCCTATGGATTTACTGGGTTTACCCCCTTTAAAAAGGGATGTGGTTGAAAAAGTAAAATACACTAATAACAATCCATAACCACTCTGTATTTCATAAACAAACCAATAAGCAAAGTGTATTTCAATATGGCAACCCATCATATGGTAATAAAATCCAGAATAATATACCGAACCTAATTACACGTAGATGCTATCGATTCAATTAATTGAACGCCAAATAATCTCAACGCCCAAGATTAATAACCCAATAAAGAAAAGGCGGCGAAACAGCTGCGGGCGACAATGTCGACGTGCGATGCTCCCCAGCCACATGCCGGCCAACGCCAGCCCTGGACGTTGACGGGCGGAGCCGCCACCCGTCAGATTTGCTGGTTAAAAACCTGCCGCCAACTAGAATCAATAAGCACCGCTGCTTATTCGATAAAGCCACTCCGCCAACAGGATCGGTTTAAGCCCAGGTACAGGACGTCTCGCGAAGCAGCCCCTCGATTTAATTTTATTTAAAATTATTATCATGGTGGGAATATGCCATTCAAATCACGTGCTAACCGCTCTGCCGCCCTTCCGCTTTCCCAGGCAGAAAGCTCAAGATCCGTTGAAGTAATATCCGAAACCCTATTGATGGCCTGCGCCAGCTGGGATGGCGCCGCCTACCCGCAATACCCGGCCTGTGCGCCGATGATCGGCGTCTTGCGCATCAGCGTGCCGCCGCACACCGTACTGGCCTGGCATCACCACCCGGTACCTGCGGTCGGTTATCTGCTCAGCGGCGAGCTGACCATCGAAAAAAAAGACGGCAACCAGCAAAAAACGTTCGTCCGCGGCGAAGCGATCGCGGAAGTGGTGAATAGCGTGCATCGCGGCATTGCCGGCGCAGAGCCGGTGGAGTTACTGGTGTTTTACGCCGGCGGCGTCGGCATCCCGCTCAGCATTATCTGCGAGGCATAAAAAAAACCGGAGCGGCAGCGGCTCCGGTTTGGGCTATTGCAGGCGATTATTGGTCCTTCAACCCGCGGTTGATCAGCATGGGTTCGATGCTCGGCTCTTTGCCGCGCCAGTCGACGTACAGCTTCTCCAGATCCTGACTGTTGCCGCGCGACAGCACCATGTCGCGGAAGCGCTGGCCGTTTTCCGCCGTCAGGCCGCCGTGCTCGCTGAACCACTGGAAGGCGTCATCCGCCAGCATTTCGGTCCACAGGTAGGCGTAGTAACCGGCGGCGTAGCCGTTGCCCCAAATGTGCTGGAAGTAGCTGGAACGGTAACGCGGCGGTACATAGCTGAGGTCGACCTGGTCTTTCTGCAGCGATTCGGTTTCGAACTTGTCGACGTCCTGCTGCGGCTGGTCGGCGGTCAGCATGTGCCAGTGCATGTCCAGCAACGCGGCGGACAGCAGTTCGGTCATGTCATAGCCCTTGTTGAACTTGTCGGCCTTCTTGATTTTGTCGACCAGTTCCTGCGGCATCGCTTCGCCGGTTTTGTAATGCCTGGCAAAGTGCGCGAACACTTTCGGATCGCTGGCCCAGTGCTCGTTGAACTGCGACGGGAACTCGACGAAGTCGCGCGCGGTGTTGGTGCCGGACAGGCTCGGATATTCCTGAGCGGCGAACATGCCGTGCAGCGCATGGCCGAACTCGTGGAACATGGTGATCACGTCATCATAAGACAGCAACGCCGGCTGGCCCGGCGCCGGCTTGGTGAAGTTGGCGACGTTGTAAATCACCGGTTTGGTGCCGTTGAGCTTCGACTGATCGACGAAGTTGCTCATCCAGGCGCCGCCGCCCTTGTTGTCGCGCTTAAAGTAGTCGGTATAGAACAGCGCCAACGATTTGCCGTCTTTATCGAACACTTCATACACCTTGACGTCCGGCTGATAGACCGGAATGTCCTTGCGCTCCTTGAAGCTGACGCCGTACAGCAGGTTGGCGGCGTAGAACACGCCGTTGTTCAGCACGTTATCCAGCTCGAAATAAGGCTTGATCTGCGACTCATCCAGATCGTACTTGGCCTTGCGCACCTGCTCGGCGTAGAACTGCCAGTCCCAGGCCTCTACCTTGAAGCCGCCTTTTTGCTGGTCGATCACCGCCTGAATGTCTTTGGCTTCACGCCCGGCGCGCGCGGTGGCCGCCGGCACGATGTTGCGCATAAAGCTCAGCGCCGCATCCGGGGTTTTGGCCATTTGGTTTTGCAGCTTCCAGGCCGCGTAGTTCGGGAAGCCCAGCAGCCTGGCCTGCTCGGCGCGTACCTTGGCCAGGCGAGAGATAGTCTGGCGGGTGTCGTTGCCGTCGCCCTTTTCCGCCCGCGACCAGGAAGCGTCAAACAGCGCCTTGCGGGTATCGCGATCTTTCAGGCTCTGCAGGTTCGGCTGCTGGGTGGTGTTCTGCAATACCAGCAGCCACTGCTTGTCCAGCTTGCGTTCGCCGGCGGCCTGCGCCGCCGCGGCCAGTTCGCCCTCGGACAGCCCGTCGAGCTTCGCTTTGTCGGTGACCGCCAGCGCGCCGTTCTTGCTCGCCGCCAGCAGTTTGTTGGTGAACTGGGTGCTCAGCGTCGCCGCTTCCTGGTTCAGCGCCTTCAGCTTGGCCTTGTCGGCGTCCGACAGGTTGGCGCCGGCCAGTTCGAAGTTCTTGTAGGTCACTTCCACCAGCCGGCGCGATTCCGCATCCAGCTTCAGCGCATCGCGATCCTGATAGATGGCCTTGATGCGCGCGAACAGCTTGCCGTTCAGCATGATATCGTCGTTCAGCGCCGCCAGCTTCGGCGAGGTTTCTTCATCCAGCTTTTGCAGCGCGTCGCTGGTGTTGGCCGAGGTCATGGCACCAAACACGTTCATCACCCGCGTCAGCAGCGAACCGGCCTGCTCCAGCGCCACGAAGGTATTCTTGAAGTTGGGCTTGGCCGGGTTATTGGCGATTTTCTCTACTTCTTCCCGCTTCTGCCTGATGCCCGCCTCGATGGCCGGCGCATAGTCGCTTTCTTTGATCAGGTTGAACGGCGGCGCCTGGAACGGCAGACGGCTTTGATAGAAGAACGGATTGGCGTTCTTTTTATTCTCATGCTGATTGGCTTCACCGGTCACGGTTGCCTCCTTCGCCTGGCCGCTGGGCAGAGCGCTGTGGTCGGCATGCGGGTGGCTTTCCGCCGCCTGGGCCTGCGCGCCCAGCGCCATGCCGATCGCCAGCATCAATGTGGATAAACGCATCAAATCGAAACTCCTCCATGTTCACAGAATAAGGTCTCACGGGAGCCATGGCGCCCTTTGAGTCACATCCTAGCTTAGGCGCAGTTATCAGTTTGAGCAAAAACAAGTGATTAGAAGTTAAACATCCGAGCCAGGCCTCGATTTATGCCCATAGCAGGCCACAATCTCTCCGGCCACCGCCACCGCGATTTCCGCCGGCAGCTTGCCTTTGACGTCCGCCAACCCCAGCGGGCAGCGCATGGCGGCGATAGCCGCTTCGCCCAGGCCCCGCTGGCCAAGCTTATATTCGAAGCGTTTACGCTTGGCCAACGAGCCGATCAGGCCGAAATAACCGGCGTCGCCGCGCCGCAGGATGCGTTCGGCCAGCGCCAGATCCAGCGCGTGATCGTGGGTCATCACGATGAAGTAACCGCCCGCCGGCATGGCGTCGACCTCGTCCAGCGGATCTTCGCTGAGGATACGGCTCACCCCTGCCGGGATTTGCGCAGGGAATTGCTCCGCCCGGCCGTCTATCCAGCGCACCCGGCACGGCAACGTGGCGAGAATGTTCACCAGCGCGCGCCCGACGTGCCCGGCGCCGAACAGCGCAATCTGCGGGCGCGGCGCGATCAGCGGTTCGAACAGCACGCTGGTGGCGCCGCCGCAGCACTGGCCGAGCCGCGCCGCCAGCGGAAAGCGCTCCAGCCGCAGGCCGCTGGCGCCCTGCTGCAGCATCTCACGCGCGATCGCCAGCGCCTGAAACTCCAGCTGGCCGCCGCCGATGGTGTCGAACGCCTGTTCAGCGGTCACCAGCATTTTGCTGCCCCGGTTGCGCGGCGTAGAGCCCAGCTCATCCACCAGCGTGACCAGCACGCAGGGTTCGCCGCGCCGCCGCAGCGCGGCCAATGCCTCAATCCACTCATCCATCGCCGTTCTCCCGCACCGAGGTCAGCATCTGCTGCACGCCCCACAGCACCCGCTCCGGCGTGGCCGGCGCGTCGATGACGGGCTGCAGGCGATAGTCCGCCAGGCTGGCCACCGCGTCCTTGATGGCGCACCACACCGAGATGCCCAGCATAAACGGCGGTTCGCCCACCGCTTTGGAATGAAACACCGTGTCCTCCGGGTTTTGGCGGTTTTCCAGCAGCCGGACGCGCAAATCGGCCGGCACGTCGCCAATCGCCGGGATTTTGTAGCTGGCCGGGCCGTTGGTCAGCAGTTTGCCGGTCTCGTCCCACACCAGCTCTTCGCTGGTCAGCCACCCCATGCCCTGCACAAACCCGCCCTCCACCTGGCCGATATCGAGCGCCGGGTTCAGCGAGTCGCCTACGTCGTGCAGGATGTCGGCGCGCAGCAGCCGGTATTCCCCGGTCAGGGTGTCGATCACCACCTCCGCGCAGGCCGCACCATAGGCGAAGTAGTAAAACGGATGGCCGCAGGCTTTGTCGCGATCGTAGAAAATTTTCGGCGTTCGGTAGTAACCGGTGCTGGCCAGCGAAACCTGATTGAAATAAGCCTGCTCGACCACCTGTTCAAAGCTGAAGTAGCGCTCGCCGACCCGCACCTGACCATTGCTGAACGCCACCTGGTCGGCGCTGACGGCATGCTGTTTGGCCAGCATGTCGACCAGCCGCCGTTTTATTTTCTGCGCGGCGTTCTCCGCCGCCTTGCCGTTCAGATCGGTGCCGGACGAGGCGGCGGTCGGCGAAGTGTTGGGCACTTTGCCGGTGTCGGTGGCGGTGATCTGAATGCGCTCGATATCCACCTGAAACACCTCGGCGACAATCTGCGCCACCTTGGTGTTCAGCCCCTGGCCCATCTCGGTGCCGCCGTGGTTGAGCTGGATGCTGCCGTCGGTGTATACCAGCACCAGCGCGCCGGCCTGGTTCAGGAAGCTGGCGGTAAAGGAAATGCCGAATTTGACCGGCGTCAGCGCCAGCCCTTTCTTCAGGATCGGGTTCTGCGCGTTGAAATCGCGGATCGCGGTGCGGCGCGCCTGATAGTCGGCGCTCAACTCCAGCTCGGCGGTGATCTCCTGCAACAGATTTTGCTCCACCGGCTGATGGTAATGGGTGACGTTGCGCCGATCTTTGCCGTAGTAATTGATTTTACGCACCGCCAGCGGATCGCGCGCCAGATAGCGGGCGATGCCGTCCATGATTTCTTCGATGGCCATCATGCCCTGCGGCCCGCCGAAGCCGCGGTAGGCGGTATTGGAGGCGATGTGGGTTTTGCAGCGGTGGCCGACAATCAGCACGTCCTGCAGAAAATAGGCGTTATCGGCATGAAACATCGCGCGATCGACGATCGATCCCGAGAGATCGAGCGAATAACCGCAGTTGCCCGCCAGGTCGATTTTCACCCCGTTCAGCAGGCCCTCGTCGTCAAAGCCGACGTCGTAGCGAATATAAAACGGGTGGCGTTTGCCGGTGATCAGCATATCGTCGCGCCGGTTGAGGCGCATCTTGACCGGCCGCCCGGTGAGATGCGCGACGACGGCGCAGAGGCAGGCCGGGCCGGCGGCCTGGGTCTCCTTGCCGCCAAAGCCGCCGCCCATGCGGCGCATGTCGACGGTCACCCGGTGCATCGGCAGGTTGAGCACCGAGGCCACCAGCTTCTGGATTTCGGTTGGGTTCTGGGTGGAGGAATAGACCAGCATGCCGCCGTCCTCGGTCGGCAGCACCGAGGCGATTTGGGTCTCCAGATAGAAGTGCTCCTGGCCCCCGACGTGCAGCTCGCCCTGCAGGCGGTGTTTCGCCTGCGCCAGCGCGGCATCGGCGTCGCCGCGCTGATGGCGGTGCGCCTCCTGCACCAGATAGCCTTCGCGCAATGACCGGGTGACGTCCAGCTGCGCCGGCAGATCCTGATACTCCACCCGGATCGCCTGTGCGGCGCGCCAGGCGATTTCCGGATCCTCGGCCGCCACTACCGCAATCACCTGGCCGAGGTACTCCACCTCGTCTTTCGCCAGCAGCGGGTCGCCCTGGGTCAGCGGCGCGATGTCCAGCTCGCCCGGTACGTCTCGCCAGGTAATGACCCGCGCCACGCCGGGGAAATCCCCACAGGCGGAAACATCCAGACGCGTGATGCGCGCATGCGCCCGCTCGCTCAGCTTCGCCGCCAGATGCAGTTGATTGGGGAACTCCAGCCGATCGTCAATGTAGTGCGCCTCGCCGCTGACGTGTTTGTCGGCGCTTTCATGCTTGCGGCTGCGGCCAACGCCGCTGCTCAAGCCCTGGCGAAAAAACTCGGCCAGCTGCTGCTGGCTGTACGCGATGCGTTTAGCGTGGCTCATGGGCGGTCACCTCGATTGCCGTCTGCGGCTCGGTCAGCGCGATGAAATAGCGGCGCAGCAGGTTTTGCGCCACCAATAGCCGGTAAGCGCTGCTGGCGCGGAAGTCGCTCAACGGGGTGAAGTCCTGCGCCAACGCCTGCGCCGCCAGTTCCACCGTGGCCCTGCGCCACGGCTGCCCCACCAGGCGCCGTTCACAGCGCAGCGCGCGCTGCGGTATGGCGGCCATGCCGCCGAACGCCACCCGCGCCTCGCGCACCACGCCTTGTTCGATGGTCAGATTGAATGCGCCGCACACCGCAGAGATGTCATCCTCCAGCCGTTTGGACACCTTCCAGGCGCGCAAATCCGCCGGCGCGTCGGCCGGCAGCGAGAGGCTTTCGATCAATTCGCCGGGCTGCAGCGCGGTTTGCCGATAGCCGAGGAAAAACTGGTGCAGCGGCAGCATGCGCCGTTGCTCGCCGCAGCGCAGCGTCAGCTGCGCATCCAGCGCCAGCAGCAACGGCGCGCCGTCGCCGATCGGCGAAGCGTTGGCGATATTGCCGCCCAGCGTGCCCTGATTGCGGATCTGCTGCGAGGCGAAGCGCGCCAGCAGCTCGCCAAAGGCCGGGTGGTACCCTGCCAGCAGCGGGTGCAGATCGCTCAGCGTCGCCCCGGCGCCGATCACCAGCCTGCCGCCCTCGCGCTGCGTCCGCTTCAGCTCGGCCACCTGGCCGAGCGCGATCAACAGCGGCAGATCCTGATGACGCTGGGTGATTTCCAGCGCCAAATCGGTGCCGCCCGCCAGCAGTTTGGCCTGAGGATGTTGCCAATACAGCGCCGCCAGTTCGTCGAGGGTCTGCGGCATCAGGCAGCGCTTGCCCGCCGCCTCCTGCGATCTGGCGGGTTCGATAGCCTGCAGTTGCTGCAGCGTCTGGTGTTGTTCAAGATCGAAGCCATCCGGGGCTTGCCGTTCACAGGCCTGTTGCGCCGCCGCCATAATCGGGCGATAGCCGGTACAGCGGCACAGGTTGCCGGCCAGCGCCTGCTGCGCCGATTCGCGCCGGTAATCGACGCTGTTTTTTTGCAGGCAGAACATCGACATCACGAAGCCCGGCGTACAGAATCCGCACTGCGAACCATGGCAGTCCACCATCGCCTGCTGCACGCTGTGCAGCCGGCCGTTTTGCTTCAAATCCTCCACGGTGATCAGCTGCTTGCCATGCAGCGCGCTGACCAGCGTCAGGCAGGCGTTGACGCTGCGGTAGCGCAACCGGCCGTCATGCGGCTCCGCCAGCACCACGGTGCAGGCGCCGCAGTCGCCGGAGGCGCAGCCTTCTTTGGTGCCGCAACGCCCCAGATCACGGCGCAGGTAGTTGAGCACCGTGGTGTTCGGGTCGAGCGCCGCCTCGCTTTGCAATCTGTTATTGAGCAGAAACCGGATCATGCCGCCTCCTGGCGCGCAGGCGCCTGATACACCACCTTGCCGTCGACGTAGGTGCGGTAAATATTGCGGTCGTCCCCCAGCGTCATCAGCACGAACAGCTGGTCCGCCAGCTTGGGGCTGTTTTCATGCCGCAGCTTTTGCAGCGCCGTTACCGCCGGATCCAGCACCACGAAATCCGCCTCTTTGCCGGGGTTGAAATTGCCGATCTTGTCGTCCAGCGCCAGCGCCCGCGCGCCGCCCAGGGTGGCGTGGTAAAACGCCTCGCCGGCGGAGAGCTTGTAACGTTGCAGCTGCCCCACTTTGTAGGCCTCGCCCAGCGTCTGCAGCATGTTGAAGGTGGTGCCTGCGCCCACGTCGGTGCCGATGCCCAGCTTCACCCGCTTCCGCCAGGCCTTTTGCAGGTTGAACAGTCCGCTGCCGAGGAACAGGTTGGAGGTGGGGCAGAAAGCGATGGACGACTGAGTTTGGCACAGGCAGTCCCACTCCTGTTCATCCAGATGCAGGCAGTGGGCGAACACGCTTTTGCCGCCGGTCAGGCCGTAGCGGTGGTAAACGTCCAGATAGCTGCGGCTTTCCGGAAACAATGCTTTCACCCAGGCGATTTCATCCGGATTCTCGCTCAGGTGGGTATGCAGATAGGCGTCCGGGAATTCTTCCCGCAGCCGCCGCACCTGCGCCAGCAATGCCGGCGTGCTGGTCGGCGCGAAGCGCGGGGTGATGGCGTAGCTCAGGCGCTGCCTGCCGTGCCAGCGCTCAATCAGCTCACGCGTCTGGCGGTAGCTTTGTTCGGGCGTTTCCAGCAGTGCCGGCGGCGCATGGCGATCCATCATCACCTTGCCGGCGATCAGGCGCATGTTCAGCGCCGCCGCCTGGCTGAACAGCGCATCCACCGACTGCGGATGCACGGTGCCGAACACCAGCGCGGTGGTGGTGCCGTTGCTCAACAGCTGCTGCAGAAAGAAGGCCGACATTTCACCGGCGTGTTTTTCACAGGCAAAGCGGCTTTCCGCCGGGAAGGTGTAGTTTTCCAGCCATCCCAGCAGTTGGTCGCCATAAGCGCCAATCATTTCGGTTTGCGGGTAATGAATATGGCTGTCGATAAACCCCGGCACGATCAGCTTGTCGCGATAGTCGGTCACCGCAAAGCCCGGCGGCAGCAGCGCCGCGCCCTGCCGCCAACTGCCGAACCAGACGATGGCGCCGCCGTTCAACAGCAGCAGGCCGTCGGGAATATGCCGCAGCTGCGCGTCCAGCTGCTGCGGTTCCTCCACGCAGGCGGCGATATCGAAAAAGTTGCCACGGATAGCCGTGGTGAATTGCATGCTCATTTGCCATTCCTTTTTTACCGACCACCACAGGGCATCCGGCTGAGTGAGCTCAGCCCGACGAAATTATGACGGCCTTTTAACGATCGCAGGTGTTGATTTAAGAATAGCAAGCGGCGTGCCAGTTGGTTTTAAATTGGAAAATTTTTATTTAAAACAAAGGCATATTAATTAGTCATTAAATATTAGCCGGCGAAAGAAATAATACCAAAGCAAGCAAACGGTTGCTATTTCAGGGCAACCGTTTGCTTATATTCGGTTAATGACGGGTTGCACCAATAGTGGGCAGGAATAGCCCGAGCGGAAAAGAAAGCGGTTATTTCAATAACACTTCGTAGCGCGGGTTAAATTCGTCGAACAGCGGCAACGCCGCCGCCCCTAGCGCCGCGGTGTCCGCGCCGGTGGTGCCCAGCCGCACCCGCAGGCCGTCGAGGTATTTGCTGCGCACCGAACGGTGCAGCGGCGCCAGCCGCTTGATCAGCTGCCCGACGACGCTTTCCGGCATCAGGCCGCCGATAATCACCGCCTCGGCGTCGAACATGCATTCGATGATGTTGATCGCCTGCCGCAGCGCCGGCACCGCCGAATCCAGCCAGGCGTCGAGCTTTTCCTGCGGCAACGCCAGCAGATCTTGCGGCATGGCGCGCATCGGATCCAGCCCGCAGCTCTCGTAGGCCGCCTGCAGCGAGACGTAACGTTCCAGGCAGCCCCGGTTGCCGCAGTAGCAGTCTTTGCCGCCCGGTTGCACAATCATGTGGCCGACTTCACCAGCATTGTGCGCATGGCCGGTGTAAATCCGCCCATCGGTGAAGATCCCCGCCCCCAGCCCGGTGCCGAGGTACAGATAAATAAATGAATTGAGCCGCTTGGCCACCCCGTGCAAACGCTCGCCGATGGCGGCGACGGTGGCGTCGTTCTCCAGCGTTACCGGCAGCCCGCTCTGCGCCGCCAGCTCGGCTACTACGTCGATATTTTCCCAGCCGTTGAGCGTGGTCGGCCCCACCGAGGAAATGCCTTCCACGCCAAACGGCCCCGGCATCACCACGCCGATGCCGAGCATTTTCCCCCAGGCCAGATCCGGCTGCTGGCGCATTTCTTGCAGTACATCACAAATCAGTTTCAAGGTGGCGGCAGGCTGCGGCTTTTGCACCATAATCAGCCGGTGGAAGCGCACGCTGCCTGAAACATCGACCAGGATAATCAGCAGCGATTGGTGATCCAGATGGATGCCGATGGAGTATGCGCTGTCCGGGTTCAGGGTCAACGGCGTCGCCGGTTGGCCCCTTCCGCCGGCGCGGCGCGGCAGGTGCGAGGAGAGAATGCCGGCCTGCTCCAGCTCCGTCGCGATGTTTGACACGGTTTGCGGCGTCAGCGACGTCAGCCGGGCGATTTCGGCACGGGTCAGCTCGCCGTGCAGACGAATAGCCTCTATCACTACGCGCCGGTTATGTGCGCGAGCATGTTCAAGGTTAGTGCCGGATGTCGTCATAACTGCCTATGCAGAAAGGGAAATCGTCTTAGCAGTATGGTGCCCTCCTTTAAAGCAATCAAATTGATTTAAGTAACCGACGCCTCGCTTGCCCAATGGCTGCGGTTCAACGCTTTTTAACACCGGAGAACGCACAAATGAAAAGCCATACCCTCGCCGCTACGGCCGTCTGTACCCTGTCCGCCCTGGCGTTCGGCGCGTCCTGCGCCATCGCCGCCCCAACGCAGATCAACGCGCTGTTCATGACTCAGGCGGCCTACAGCGAAAACGACATCCGCGCCATGACCGCGGACTTCACCAAACAGCACCCGGATATCACCGTCAATCTGGAGTTCGTCCCCTACGAAGCGCTGCACGATAAAATCGTCGCGGCGCGCGGCGCCGGCAGCAACGGCTACGACGTGGTGCTGTTCGACGCCATCTGGCCGGCCGAGTTCACCAGGTTCGGCCTGCTGCAGGACGTCACCTCGCGCATCAGCGCCGCCGACAGCGGCAAGATCTTCGACGGCGCCATGACCACCGTCACCTATAAGGACAAACGCTGGGGCATGCCATGGATCCTCGATACCAAGTACCTGTATTACAACAAAGCGATGTTGGCCAAGGCCGGCATCAGCGCCCCGCCGAAAACCTGGCAGGAGCTGGCGCAGCAGGCGGAAATCATCAAGCAGAAAAATCAGGTCAAGTACCCGCTGGTATGGAGCTGGTCGCAGGCCGAAGCGCTGATTTGCGACTACACCACGCTGGTGTCGGCCTTCAAGGGCCAGTTCGTTCAGCAGGGGAAAATCAGCTTCTCCTCCCCCGGCTCGCTGCAGGCGGTCAACTACATGAAAGACTCGCTGGACAAGGGGTTGAGCAACCCGAACTCGCGTGAATATTTGGAAGAAGACGTGCGCAAGGTCTTCTCCAACGGCGATGCCGCCTTCGCGCTCAACTGGACCTACATGTACAACATGGCCAACGATCCGAAACAGAGCAAAGTGGCCGGCGACGTCGGCATCGTTCCGGCGCCGGGATCGGTCGATGGCCAGGTCGCGGCGGTGAACGGCTCGATGGGCCTCGGCATCGCCAAAGCCAGCGCGCATCCCGATCAGGCCTGGCAATACATCAGCTACATGACCTCGCAGCCGGTGCAGGACAAATATGCCAGGCTGAGCCTGCCTATCTGGAAATCTTCCTATGACGATCCCGCGGTGCAAAAAGGCCAGGAGCCGCTGATCGCCGCCGCCAAACAGGCGCTAAACGTGATGCTGTCACGCCCTGAAACCGCCGATTATTCAAGGTTGTCCAACGGGTTGCAGCAGGACCTGCAGCAGATCCTGCAGGGCAAGGTCACGCCGCAGGAAGGGCTGGACGCGGCCAGCAAAAGCGCCGCGCGGCTGCGTTAAGGGGTAATCATGCTCACACTGCCTCAACGTGAGCGGCGTCAGGCATGGGTGCTGTTGGCGCCCATGCTGCTGATGATGCTGCTGCTGACCGCCTGGCCGCTGTGCCGCACCCTGTGGCTGAGCTTTACCGACGCCGCGCTGGTCGGCGACGGCGCAACCCCCGGCTGGATCGGCGCGGACAACTACCTGTATGCCCTGACCGACCCGGACTTTCGCGCCGCACTGTGGCGCACGCTGTATTTCACCCTGGTGTCGGTGGCGTTCGAGGGCGTCATCGGCGTGCTGGTGGCACTGCTGCTCAACCAACAGTTTCACGGCCGCAACCTGCTGCGGGTGCTGGTGATTTTGCCCTGGGCGCTGCCAACCATCGTCAACGCGACGATGTGGCGGCTGAACTTCAACCCGGACTACGGCAGCATCAACGCCCTGCTGACCCAACTGGGGCTGATCGGCCAGTATCGCAGCTGGCTCGGCGATCCGTCCTCGGCGCTGAACGCGGTAATGCTGGCGGACATCTGGAAGAACTATCCGCTGATCGCTCTGCTGACGCTGGCGGCGCTGCAGTCGATCCCGGACGATCTGTACGAGGCGGCGCGGCTGGACGGCGCCTCGGCCTGGCGGCGGTTCCGCGCCATCACCCTGCCCGCCATTCTGGCGCCGCTGGCGGTGGCGCTGGTGTTGCGCACCATCGACGCCTTCAAGGTATTCGACATCATTTATGTGATGACGCGCGGTGGCCCGATGGACAGCACCAAAACCCTCAGTTTCTTCGTTTACCAGGAATCGTTCAGCTACCTGCGCGCCGGCAGCGGCGCCGCCTATGCGGTGCTGATGACTCTGCTGTGCGGCCTGTTGATTGCCCTGTACCTGCTGATGCTGTTTCGCCAGCGCAGAAGGAGCCTGAATGATGAAGCGTAAAATGCGTTTGCTGTTGCGCTACGGCGCCGCGCTGCTGCTGGCGACCTCGATTCTGGCGCCGATGCTGTGGCTGTTTCTGATGAGCGTCAGCTCATCCGCCGATCTGGCCCGGGTGCCGCTGGAATGGCTGCCGCGCCGCTGGGATTTCTCACGCTACGCCGGCCTGCTGTCGCTGCAGCCCGGCCAACCCGGCGCGCTGTTCCTGCATGCGCTGTTCAACAGCCTGCTGGTGGCCTGCGGCGCCACGCTGATTTCGCTGCTATTGGCGATCCCGGCAGCCTTCAGCTTTTCCCGCTACCCGGGGCGCGACGCCTGGCTGTTCGCCAGCCTGGCGATATACATGGTGCCGCAGGTGGCCTTCGTGCTGCCGCTGTACTTTATTCTGCAGCAGCTGACGCTGCTCAATACCCATCTCGGGCTGGTGCTGGTCTACTGCTCGCTGATCCTGCCGTTCCTCACCTGGATGCTGAAAAACCAGTTCGATGCCCTGCCGATCGATATCGAACAGGCGGCGCGCCTGGACGGGCTGCGCCAGTGGCGGGTGCTGCTGCGCATTACCCTGCCGCTGGCCAAGCCGGCGCTGGGGGCTTCGGCGCTGTTCGGCTGGCTGTTGGCCTGGGATGAATTTTTCTATGCGCTGCTGTTCACCAGCAATATTCAGGCGCAAACGCTGCCGGTGACCATCGCCGGTTTCACCGCCGGGCGCGCCACCGACGACGGGCTTATCGCCGCAGTCGGCATTTTGGCCGCCGTTCCGCCACTGTTTATCGCCCTTTGGCTGCAAAAGACGCTGGTCAGCGGGTTGACCAGCGGCGGCAGCAAAGGCTGATTTTAAAGGGAGAATTTTCACATGATGAATACCGCTACCAAACCCACGCTGTACGTGGTCGGCAATATCAACGTCGACCTGATCATGAGCACCCTGCAACAGTGGCCGCAGAAGGGCACCGAAGCGATGCTCGAGCACAGCGAACTGCGCCCGGGCGGTTCGGCCGGCAACTGTGCCCTGGCGCTGGCGGCGCTGGAAACGCCCTTTCGGCTGGTGGCCAATCAGGGCAACGATTACTTCAGCCCCTGGCTGGCGCAGCTGTTTCCGGACAGCTCGCCGTACTGGCCGACCTACAGCTGTGAAACCTCGCTGACCTTCGGCGTGACCCACCCGGACAACGAGCGCACCTTCTTCAGCAATCAGGGGCATATTACCCGCCTGAGCCAGGACGACGTGCTGCACCAAATCCCGCTGTTCGCCGGCAACGGCGATACCGTGCTTTTGTGCGGCACTTTCCTGTGCACCACCTTGCTGGCGGACTACCCGGCGCTGCTGCAAACCCTGCGCCGGCGCGGCTATCGCATTGCGGTCGACACCGGCTGGCCGCCGCAGGGCTGGAGCGGAACGCTGCGCGCGCAGATCGCCGACTGGCTGCCGTTTTGCGATATTTTGCTGCTCAATGAGGTGGAAACCTGCGGCATGGCCGACAGCGACGATCTCTATACCGCCGCCCGCACCCTGAACCGCCAGCAGCCGGCCGACGCCGCCTGCGTGGTGAAATGCGGCGCGGACGGCGCCCGCCTGTGGTGCGGTGAACGGCAGCTGCAGGCGGCGGCGCACCCGATCGCCGTAGTGGACACCATCGGCGCCGGCGACAGCTTCAACGCCGGTTTCCTGACCGCCTGCCTGCACGGCCACTCCGCCGCCGTGGCGCTGCGCTGGGGTATCCGCGCCGCCAGCCACGCCATCAGCAGCTCGCCGCGCCAGTATCTGGACTGGCAGACCCTGAAAACCTGCGCCGGGGAGATGATTTGATGGCACGCGTAGAACTGGTGCAAGTGGCCAAACGCTATGGCAAGCAGCGGGTGCTGAACCCGCTCGACCTGATCATTCCAGACGGCAGCTTTACCGTGCTGGTCGGCCCTTCCGGCTGCGGGAAATCCACCCTGCTGCGCCTGCTGGCCGGGCTGGACAGCCTGTCTGGCGGCGCCATCCTGTTGGATAAACAGAAGATTAACGATCTGGATCCGGCCGATCGCGATATCGCCATGGTGTTCCAGAGCTATGCGCTCTATCCGCACCTGACGGTGGCGGAAAACATGGCGTTTCACATGCAGGTGATGAAGGTCGCCAAAGCCGAACAGCACAGCAAGGTGCAGCAGGCGGCGCGCACTCTGGCGATCGAACCGCTGTTGCAGCGTTACCCGCGCGAGCTGTCCGGCGGCCAGCGCCAGCGGGTGGCGATGGGCCGCGCCATGGTGCGCAACCCGAAGGTGTTTCTGTTCGACGAACCGCTGTCCAACCTCGACGCCCAGCTGCGCATGGAGCTGCGCGCCGAAATCAAGGCGCTGCACCAGCAGTTCAAAACCACCACGGTGTACGTCACTCACGATCAAATCGAAGCGATGACGCTGGCTGACCAGATAGTGGTGATGAAAGACGGCGACATCGTGCAGCAAGGCGAGCCGCTGGCGATTTACGATGCCCCGGCCGATACCTTCGTGGCGCGTTTTATCGGCTCACCGCCGATGAACCTGTTGGAGGGGGTGATTACCGACCGCCAGGGCCGGCGCGGCGTCGCCTGCGGCACTCTGTGGCTGCAGCTGCCCGCCAAATGGCGGCTGGCGGCGCCGGACAGCCGGGTGATCCTCGGGCTGCGGCCCCATGACTTCCGCCTGGCGGAACAGAGCGAACACCCGGCGGCCGAGCTGCGGGTTATGGAAGTGACCGGCGACGTCAGCCTGTTGCACCTCAACTGGGGCGGTTTCCGGCTGCACGTGCAGCTGGCCGGGCGGGTTGCCGCGGCCGCCGGCCAGCCGCTGTGGCTGGCGCCCAACCTCGACGCCATCCATCTGTTCGACGCCGCCAGCGGCAAACGGCTAAGCGAAAGCTGACTATCTGCACGCCAGGGACGGCTTCCAACTTGAAACGATAACCATTCTCAATTATCATCCGCGCATCTTTCCTGACCAGCAATGCGAAAACCATGTCCGCCACCGCCACCTCACCTCACGACGCCCTGTCGCGTCTGTATGCGACCCACCATTCCTGGCTACAGGGCTGGCTGAGACGCAGGCTGGGGTGCGCCTTCGACGCGGACGATCTGGCGCAGGACACCTTCCTGCGCATTCTGAAAAGCGATGCGGCCGCTGCGGTCCGCGAACCCAGGGATTTTTTGGTTACCCTCGCCAAGCGGGTGATGGTCGATTTCTTCCGCCGCAAAACGCTGGAGCGCGCCTATCTGGAAATGCTGGCGCTGATCCCGGAAGCTTGCGCCCCGTCGCCGGAGCAGCGGCAGTGCCTGCTGGAAAGCCTGCAGCAGATCGACGGCATGCTCGACGGGCTGGGGCCAAAGGTGAAGCAGGCCTTTTTGCTGTCGCAGCTGGAAGGCCTGAGCTATGCCGACATCGCCCTGCAGCTTGGGGTTTCCGTCAGCTCGGTTAAAAAATACATGGCCAGGGCCACTGAACACTGCCTGCTGTTCGCCCTGGAAAACGACGCCTTCCGATGAACACCCCAATCACCCCCGAACAGCGCCAGGCGCTGAAAATGGCCGCCCAGTGGTTCGCCCTGCTGTGCGACGAAAACGCCGGCGCGCGCCAGCGGCAACAGTGGCGGGCCTGGCATCAACAGCATGAAGACCACCGCTGGGCCTGGCAACGCGTCGAGGCGTTGCAAAGCCAGCTGCAGGACATGCCGGGCAAGTTCAGCTACCGCACGCTCGAGCAGGCCGGCAAACAGGCGGCGTTGGATCGCCGCGCCCTGCTGAAAAGCCTGCTGCTGTTGCTCGGCGTGGGCGGCGGCTGGCTGGGTTACCAATCGCCGCTGGGCCGCGAGCTGCGCGCCGACTACCGCACCGCCACCGGCGAGATCAAACCGGTGGTGCTGAGCGACGGCACGCAGATGGTGCTGAACACCGCCAGCGCGGTCGACGTGCATTACGACGCACGGCAACGGCTCATTCGCCTGCACGCCGGCGAAATCAGCCTGATTACCGGCCGCGACGCCCGGCCGCTGTGGGTAGAAAGCCCGCAGGGCGCCATGCGCGCACTCGGCACCCGCTTCCTGGTGCGCGAGAACGGCGGCGAAACGCGGCTGACGGTGCTGGAACATGCGGTCGAAGCCCAGCTGGCGCAGCGGCCGCAGGAGAAGCGCCTGATTAACGCCGGTGAACAGGTTAGCTTCAGCGCCGGAGCCTTCGAGGCGAAACAGCCCGCGGCGGTAAGCGACGGCTGGACTCGAGGGGCGATCAGCGTCAGCCAGTGGCGGCTGGATCGGCTGGTTGCCGAACTGGCTCGCTATCGCCACGGCCGCCTGAGCTGCGATCCGGCGGTCGCCGGCCTGCGCGTCAGCGGCAGTTTCCCGCTCAACGACACCGATCGCGCCCTGGCCCTGCTCAGCCAGACGCTGCCGGTGCGCCTGCAAAGCTTCACCCGCTACTGGCTGCAAATCGTCCCCGCCTGAACTTTTTAAATGAAAATGATAAAAAATCGCATTCTTGATTGTCCCTTTCCGTTTTTCATTCGACTCCAGATAAAACACTGCAGCAATAATGAAAACGATTCGGGAGAAGCTATGCACAATTCTTGGGGAAAACGGGTGAAACCTTTGGCGATCGCCCTCGGGCTGGCCTTCGCCTCACCGCTGATGGCCGCCAGCTACAACATCCCGGCCGGTGAACTGGACGGCGCATTGAACGCCTTCGCCGCCCAGGCCGGCCTGGCGCTGTCGGTCGAGGGTACGCTGACCGCCGGCAAACGCTCGCCGGGGCTGAGCGGCAACTACGGCGCCGACGACGGCCTGAATGCGCTGCTGGCCGGCAGCGGCCTGCAGGCCAAAGCGCTCGGCAATCGGGGCTATACGCTGGTCAAGCTGCCCGCGCCGCAGAAAGAAGAAGACATCAGCGTGGTCGGCGACTGGCTGGCGGAAGGCCGCCAGATTGACGTGTTCGAACATCCCGGCGCCCGCGATGTGGTGCGCCGCGAAGAATTCGCCAAAACCGGCACCACCACGCTGCGCGAAGCCCTGAACCGCGTGCCCGGCGTGGTGGCGCCGGAAAATAACGGCACCGGCAGCCACGATATGGCGCTGAACTTCGGCATTCGCGGCCTCAACCCGCGCCTGGCCAGCCGCTCGACGGTGCTGATGGACGGCATCCCGGTGCCCTTCGCGCCCTACGGCCAGCCGCAGCTGTCGCTGGCGCCGGTCTCGCTCGGCAATATGGACGCGATTGACGTGGTGCGCGGCGGCGGCGCGGTGCGTTATGGGCCGCAAAGCGTCGGCGGCGTGGTCAACTTCGTGACCCGCGCCATTCCGAAAACCTTCGGCATGGCGGCCGGCATGCAGGGCCAGCTCAGCCCGACCTCCCGCCAGGATCATCCGAAAGGCACCGGCAACCTGATGATCGGCGGCACCGCCGACAACGGCCTCGGCGCGGCGCTGCTCTACTCCGGCACCCGCGGCAGCGACTGGCGCGAGCACAGCGCCACCAAAATTGACGACGTGATGCTGAAGAGCCGCTACGCCCCCAACGAGGCGCATACCTTCAACAGCCTGTTGCAATACTACCAGGGCGAGGCGGAGATGCCGGGCGGCCTTAGCCGGGCGGACTACAACGCCAACCCGTTTCAGTCGACCCGCCCGTACGACAAATTCTGGGGCCGCCGCCAGTTGGCGAACTTCGGCTATCAGTACCAGCCGGACCAACAGCACAAGTTCAACGTGCAGAGCTTCTATACTTACACCCTGCGCAGCGGCTATTTGGATCAGGGCAAAAACCTGACGCTCTCGCCGCGTGAATACTGGGTGCGCGGCGTGGAACCGCGCTACAGCCAAAGTTTCCGCTGGGGTTCATCGGCCCATGAGGTCGGCGTCGGCTACCGCTATGTCAGCGAGTCCACCCACGAGCTGCGTTACTACAGCAAGGCCAGCGGCGGCAAGCTGCCTTCCGGCAACGGCCCGTACGACCGCGACACCCAGTCCGGCACCGAGGCGCACGCCTTTTATATCGATGACCGCATTGATATCGGCGACTGGACCATCACGCCGGGCATGCGCTACGAGCACATCACGTCGTATCAGAACAACCACATCAAAAACAACCGCCTGGACGTCAGCTACAATGCCCCGCTGCCGGCGCTTAACCTGATGTATCACCTGAACGAATATTGGAATCTGTACGCCAACACCGAAGGCTCGTTCGGCACCGTGCAATACAGCCAGATGGGCAAAGCGGTGGACAGCGGCAATATCGAACCGGAAAAAGCGCGCACCTGGGAACTGGGCACCCGCTACGCCGGCGATGCGCTGACCGGCGAGATCGGGCTGTTCCTGATCAACTTCAACAACCAGTACGATTCCAACCAGGTGACCGACAGCGTCACCGCGCGCGGCAAGACCCGCCACGCCGGGCTGGAGGGCAGCCTGCGTTACGATCTGGCGCCGTTGACGCCGCAGCTGGAGGACATGACGATTTACGCCAGCTACGCCTACGTCAACGCCACCATCCGTGAGGACGGCGCTTACCGCGGCAACCAGGTGCCGTTCTCGCCGAAGCACAAGGGCACGCTGGGACTGGACTATACTCCGGGCAACTGGGCGTTTAACCTCAACGGCGAGTTCCAGTCCAGCCAGTTCGCCGACAACGCCAACACCGTGGCGGAAAGCGCCGACGGCAGCACTGGCCGCATCCCGGGCTATCTGCTGTGGGGCCTGCGCGCCGCCTATGATTTCGGCCCGGAAATGGCCGGCCTGAACCTGGGCGTTGGGGTGAAGAATCTGTTTAATCATCAATATTTCACCCGCGCCTATGACGACAACAACAAGGGTCTGTACGTCGGCCAACCGCGCACCGTCTATCTGCAAGGCTCGGTGAAGTTCTAAGCCTCCGGCGGGCGCGCCTGCTGCGCCCGCTAATTATCACCCGCTTAACCTCTTTTTAACCCGTGGCCGATGCGCTATGCTCGAAAATTCTTCCGGCGCCAAAATTTTTGAAACGGGATTTCTTTTATGCCTGCAGTTTGCCTGAGCTCCGCCCGGAGCCTGCCTCTATGAGCCTTTTTTCCCGCGCCAGCGCGTTGCCGCTGCTGGTGGCCGGCGCCATGTTTATGGAAAACCTCGACGGCACGGTGATCGTCACCGCCATGCCGCAGATGGCGGCCTCGTTCGGCGTGCAGCCGGTGGACATGAACATTGGGGTTTCCGCCTATATTCTGGCGCTGACGGTGTTCATTCCCGCCAGCGGCTGGATCGCCACCCGTTTCGGCGCCCGCGCGGTGTTTTCTGCGGCGGTGGCCATCTTCACCCTGGCGTCGATCCTCTGCGCGCTCAGCCCCAGCCTGCCGCTGTTTACCGCCGCGCGCATTCTGCAGGGCTTCGCCGGCGCGCTGATGGTGCCGGTCGGGCGGCTGATTGTGTTACGCAACACCGCCAAGCCGGACCTGATCAAAGCCATCGCCACCATTACCTGGCCGGCGCTGGTGGCGCCGATCCTCGGGCCGCCGGTGGGCGGTTTTATCACCACTTACGCTTCCTGGCATTGGATCTTCATTCTTAACGTCCCGCTCGGGCTGCTGGCCCTGCTGCTGGCTGCGCGGCTGATCCCGAGGGAGGCCCCGCAGCCCGGCACGCCCTTCGATATGCCCGGCTTTCTGTTGACCGGCGTCGCCTGCTTCGGCCTGATGTTCGGGCTGGACCTGATCAGCCACCCGCAGCTTTCCTGGCTGGTGCCGGTGCTGTGCGTCGGCGGCAGCCTGGCGCTCGGGCTGCTGGCGGTGCGCCACGCCAAACGCAGCCCGCACCCGCTGGTGGAGCTGTGGGCGATGCGCATAAAAAGTTACGCCGTCACCATATGGGGCGGCACGCTGTTCCGCATCGCCATCGGCGCGGTGCCTTTCCTGCTGCCTCTGATGTTCCAGCTGGCGTTCGGCCTCAGCGCATTCGACGCCGGGCTGCTGGTGCTGGCGGTGTTCGCCGGCAACCTGGTGATGAAACCCTTTACCAGCGCGGTGCTGTTTCGTTTCCCGTTCCGCACCATCCTGGTGGGCAACGGGCTGCTGAATGCCGCCACCATTTTCGCCTGCGCCTTGCTCACGCCGCAGACCCCGACCTGGCTGATTCTGGCGCTGCTGTTTGTCAGCGGCCTGACGCGCTCGATGCAGTTCACCGCCCTTAACACCCTGGCGTTCTCCGAGGTGCCGCAGCCGAAAATGAGCGGCGCCAACACCCTGTTCAACATGATGCAGCAGTTGGGCTGCGGGTTGAGCATCGCCTTCGGCGCGCTGGCGCTGCGGCTGGCGGAGATGCTGTTCCCCGGCCACGCCGCCGCCGTGCCGCTGGCCGATTTCCAACTGGCGTTTGCCGCCATCGGCGTTATCGCCCTGTTGGCGGTGGTGGACAGCGTTACCCTCAACCCGGACGCCGGCAACGAAATCCGCCAGAAAAAATCGGTTTCCGCGCCGCGGGCGCCGAGCCTGCCGCAAAAATAAGTCGCATCTGTCGCCAATCCACGTAGTATCAACGATCCGCCTCATTTTTTCGGGGGCGGATTTTTGCCGTTTTGGCCTGAAAAGCGAGGTAATAATAATGAATCACAGTGACCTTTCTCAGTGCCGCGTTGACACCGACCGTTTGTTGATTGCCCCTTTTACCGCAGCAGACGCCGACGATGTTTACCAGGCGATTACCCCTACCTTGACGCGCTTTATGAATTTTGAGCCGGAAGAGTCGCCGGAGGCGTTCGCCAATGTCTGGCAGGGCTGGCTGCCGCTGATCCGCGAAGGCGAGGAAGTGATTTTTATCGCCCGGCTGCGCGAAGGCAAGCAGTTCGTCGGCGTGGGCGGGGTGCACAATCTGCACAGCCACACGCCGGAGCTGGGCATCTGGGTGAAAGAGAACCTGCATGGCCAGGGCTATGGCCGCGAGATCGTACAGGCGATGGCGCTGTGGGCCAGCGAACGCTACCGGCCGCAGCACTTCCTCTACCCGGTGGCCGAGCAGAATACCGCCAGCCGCCGCATTGCGGAATCGCTCGGCGGCGTAGTGGCCGGAAAGCGTGAAAACATCAAGTACGACTGCGTCGTCTACCAGGTACCGCCACAGCTGTAACCCCTCCGCGGGGCTGCTGTCCAGCCGGCCCCGCTTGCCCCTTTTTCGCTTTCCGCCGCGATAACCGCTGCCACTGCGTACGGGTTTATGCTAATGATATGCGCATGTAGGTAAAAACAGTTGAGGAACAGCAACATGATCATTTTTGTCACCGGCGCTACGTCCGGTTTCGGCGAAGCTATCGCCCGCCGTTTCATTCGCGAAGGCCATCAGGTTATCGCCGCCGGCCGCCGTATCGAGCGCCTGGAAGAGCTGCAGGATGAACTGGGCGCAGCGCTGCATATCGTGCGCCTCGACGTGCGCAACCGCGCCGCCATTCAGCAGGCGATTGAAGCACTACCGGCCGCGCTGCGCCAGGTCGACGTGCTGGTCAACAACGCCGGGCTGGCGTTGGGATTGGAACCGGCGCACAAGGCCAACGCCGACGACTGGGAAACCATGATCGACACCAACGCCAAAGGCCTGGTGAACATGACCCGCGCCCTGCTGCCCACCATGGTGGAACGCAATATCGGCCACGTGATCAACATCGGCTCCACCGCCGCCAACTGGCCGTACGCCGGCGGCAACGTTTATGGCGCCACCAAGGCGTTCGTCAAGCAGTTCAGCCTCGGCCTGCGCGCCGACCTGCACGGCACGCGCATTCGCGTGACCGACATCGAACCTGGCCTGGTGGGCGGCACCGAGTTCTCCAACGTGCGTTTCAAGGGCGACGACGGCAAGGTGAGCAAAACCTACGAAGGCGCGGACGCGCTGACGCCGGAAGACATCGCCGAGTCGGTATTCTGGGTGGCGACCCTGCCGGCCCGCGTCAATATCAACACGCTGGAAATGATGCCGGTCAGCCAGTCCTTCGCCGGGCTGAGCATCCACCGCGAGTCCTGATCCCATGCGGCGGGCACTCCCCGCCGCCTTACCCTCAGGCCGCGCGCCAGCCGGAAACGATGATCAGCATCCCCGCCAGCGCCACGCCGGCGCCGAGCCAGTCCAGCGCCGACAGTTTCACCCCGTCCACCACCCGCAGCCACAGCAACGCCGTCGCCACATAAACCCCGCCATAGGCCGCATAAACGCGCCCGCTGGCCGCAGGATGCAGCGTCAGCAGCCAAACGAACAGCATCAGGCTGGCCGCCGCCGGCAGCAACAGCCAGGCGCCGGCGCCCTTCTTCAGCCATAAATAAGGCAAGAAACAGCCGATAATCTCGGCCAGAGCGGTAGCGAAAAACAGCAGCGTGGTTTTCAACATCGGAATCGGTTTTCTCTCGGTTAATTAAACGAAACGGCGCTTAACTGGTGCAGTCTAAGACCAGGATGGTATATTTATCGGCACGCCTGCGGGCGAGGTTATGCCGGTGCCGCCGTCATCAGGCCGCACTAACTCATAAGGATGAAACGATGAAAACACTTTTGACCCAACGCCTGCTGCCGGTCGCCTTGCTGGCGCTGCTCGGCGCCTGGCAGGCCCCGGCGCTGGCCGCCAGCTGCACCCAGGGCAGCACCTGTGTCACCGTCGACGGCAAAGGCAGCGGCGCGATGAGCACCGAAGAAGCGCGCCAGAGCAAAGAACAGTGGAATGATACCAAAACCCTGCGCCATAAGGTCAATACCCGCGTAGAGAAGGAGTTCGACAAGGTCGATCGCGCGGCGGATGACGAAGATCGCTGCAACGACAGCGCCAACGTCAACGCCTACTGGGAGCCGGGCACCCGCAAATGTCTGGATCGCCAGACCGGGCGTCGGATTAATCCTTAATCGGCGCGATACGGGCCGCAGGCGTTAAATTCCCGCGCCGCGGCTGCTATCCTGATAAAGGAAGTTCATTGTTAAATAAGGACGAACCGATGAAAAAAGCGCTTGTATTAGCGGCTCTGTTACTGGCCGGCGCACCGCTGGCGGCCCTGGCCTCCTGCGAAAGCGTGAAGGCGGACATTTCGCAAAAGATCGTCAAGAACGGCGTTCCCGAATCCGGTTTCAAACTGGACATCGTGCCTAACGATCAGGCCGATCAGGCCGGCGGCCTGGTGGTTGGCCACTGCGAAAACGACACTCAGAAGATTGTCTACACTCGCCTGAGCAATGGCGACGAAGGTGGTGACGCGGCGCAGGCCGGCACCAGCCAGGACAGCAAGAACGCACAGTAACCCGCACTTCGGGGCGCGCCATGGCTGCGCCCCCTCGATCTACGCCTGCTCCGCCTCTTCCCCCTCGCCTTGCGGCCTGCAGCGCGCCGGTATCAGCATCGCCGCCGCCAGCGCCAACAGTGAAATCATCGCCGACGCCAGGAACACCCAGTGCAGCGAAGCCGCCACCTGCTGCGTCATCAGCGCCAGGCTGTCCGCCCCCATGGCCTGGCGCGCCGCCGGCTCCATCAACTGCTGCACCGGATCGGCGGTCTGCGGCAACCGCAGCTGCAGATTGAGGTTGAGCGTGGCCCCCAGAATGGCGGTGCCGACTGCCGAACCCACCATGCGGGTAAATACCGTACAGGCGGTGGCGATGCCGCGAATGCTGTAGTGCGCCGCGTTTTGCACCGACACCAGGAAGGTGGTGTTGCACAGGCCCATGCCGGCGCCGACCATAAAGGCCGCTACCCGGCCCCACAACAGGCCGCCGCTCGGCTGCAGCATCAGCAGGATCAGCCCGCCGGCCGCCAGCAGCAGCGCCCCCAACAAGGCGGTGGTGCGGTAAGAGGTCATCAGCATCAGGCGGCCGCTCAGCGTACTGGCCAGCGGCCAGCCGATCGACATCAGCGCCAGCGTGGTGCCCGCTGCCAACGGCGTGCCGCCCATGACGCCCTGAATAAAGGTCGGCAGAAAGGCGCTGATGCCCATCATCGCCGCGCCGATCACCAACCCGCCGATATTGCCGGCGACGATCACCCGGCTTTGCCACAGCGCCAGCGGAAACAGCGGTTCGGCGGTGCGGCGCTCCTGGCGGATCAGCAGCGCCAGCGCCGCGGCCGACAGCGCCAACAGCGGCGCCACCCACCAACCGAGACTTTCCATCTGCAGCAGCGCCAGCAGCAGTGCCGACACGAACAGCGTCAGCCAGGCGGTGCCCGCCAGATCCAGCGCATGCTTGCGCAGTTGCTGATGGGCGGGCAGATAGCGCCAGAGGAAAAGCATCGCCAGCAGGCCGATAGGCAGGTTAACCCAGAACACCAACGCCCAGGGCAGATGCTGCACGATAAAGGCGCCCAACAGCGGGCCGATGATCGCCGACACGCCCCACACGCTGGACAGGTAGCCCATGACCTTTGGCCGTTCGGTAGCGCTGTAGATGTCGCCGATGATGGTGGAGGCGATAGGCATGATAGCCCCCGCCCCCAGCCCCTGCAGCAGGCGGAAACCGATCAGCCAGTACATGTTCGGCGCGAAACCGCACAGCACCGATCCCAGCAAAAACAGCGTGGCGCCGAAGAAGAACACCCGTTTGCGGCCATAGAGATCGGCCAGCCGCCCATAAATGGGAATGGTGATCGCCTGCGACAGCAAATAGACCGCAAACACCCACCCCAGCAGCGAGAAGCCGCCCAGATCGCCGATAATGGTCGGCATGGCGGTGGCGACGATGGTGGCTTCGATCGCCGACATAAACATCGCCAGCATGCAGGCGATGAGGATCAGCGGACGGTGGGCGATGGGGGCAGATACGGCGTTAGTCGTCATGGCGTTAGGGTTCGATCCGGCATTTTGTTTTCAGCAGATTATACCAGCAAGCGCAAGCGCGCCGTTACCGGCGTCCACTTCTCTGTTTTTATTGATGAAAAACGCACCATTTGAACTGATAGTTACGGCGTAACGCATGAGCTGCGAAATTTTTTCAATTGCGCTTATCCCAGCGCTGATGCGGCCTGAGGCCAAAATCGGCGCCTGGGCAATCGCCCAATATTGGCCATAAAACTTGTCATGCAAAACAAGGGGATGCTATACCTTTTCCTAGCCGCGGCCTTTGGGCTTCGTGCTTTCCTTAGTTAAATTATCAGCATCTTATGCTGATAAACTCACATATTGAGCCGCCTTTCAGCATGCTATGCCGAAGGCACCCTGCGCTCGATATCGCAACCCCATGCGAAACGCCCGTTTTGTACCGCCACGCCGCCTGCGGCAGTGGGTAACGATCAGAGTGGAACCGTGCCGCGCCGTCGGCCATTCCGCGCAACGGAGGACGCAACATCATGCAAACGTCAGCGCAATACCAGCGCCTGGCCCTCGGCGGCCTGCTGTTTTTCGCCGTCATCGCCCTGCTGGTGTACGGCATTGGCTGGGATACCCTTAAGGAGCGCCAGGAGGATCTGGTGTATCTCGGCAAACAGCATATGTTTTTGGTGGGCTGTTCGATGCTGCTGTCACTGCTGGTCGGCATCCCCAGCGGCATTCTGCTGAGCCGCCCATTCGCCCGCAGCTGGGCCGAATACGTGATGCAAATTTTTAACGTCGGCAACACCCTGCCGCCGCTGGCGGTGCTGGCGTTGGCGATGGTGATCATCGGCATCGGCGACAAACCGGCGGTAGTGGCGCTGTTCCTCGCCTCGCTGCTGCCCATCGTGCGCAACACCTATTCCGGGCTGTGTTCGGTGCCGCCGGCGCTGATCGAGGCGGCCAACGGCATCGGCATGACCGCCGGCCAGCGGCTGCGCCAGGTTGAGTTGCCCAATGCGCTGCCGGTGATGTTGTCCGGGGTGCGCATCGCCATGGCGATCAACGTCGGCACCGCTCCGCTGGCGTTCCTGATTGGCGCCAGCAGCTACGGCGAACTGATCTTCCCGGGCATCTACCTGAATGACTTCCCCACCCTGATCCTCGGGGCCGCCGCCACCGCGCTGATCGCGCTGCTGCTCGATCTGGCCATCGCCGGCCTGGGCCGCTGGCTCAGCCCGCACACCGCATCCTGACAGGAGAAAACGCTATGGCGACATGGTTGCAACGAACCCGCAACGCACTGCTGCTCTCCCTGCTGTGCATCAGCGCCGGCAGTTGGGCCGCGCCGTTAACCCTGGCCAGCAAGAACTTTACCGAGCAGCGCATTTTGTCGGCCATCACCGTGCAATATCTGCAGGCCAAGGGCTTTCAGGTACAGCCGAAAACCAACCTGGCGACGGTAATCACCCGCAATGCGATGATTAACAAGCAGATCGACATGACCTGGGAATACACCGGCACCTCATTGATCATCTTCAACCACATCAATCAGCGCATGACGCCGCAGGAAACCTACGACAAGGTGAAAGAGCTCGACGCCAAACTCGGCCTGGTGTGGCTGCAGCCGGCGGACATGAACAACACCTATGCCTTCGCCATGCAGCGCAAACGCGCCGAACAAGAGCACATCAGCACCGTTTCGCAACTGGTGGCGAAAATCGAGCAGGTGCGCAAAACCGACCCCAAACATAACTGGATGCTCGGGTTGGATCTGGAGTTCGCCGGCCGCTCCGACGGCCTGAAACCGATGCAGCAGCTGTATAACATGCCGCTGGATCGCCCGCAGATCCGCCAAATGGACCCGGGGCTGGTGTACAACGCCATTCGCGACGGCTTCGTCGACGCCGGGCTGGTGTACACCACCGACGGCCGGGTAAAAGGGTTCGATCTGCAGGTGCTGGAAGACGACAAGGGCTACTTCCCCAGCTATGCGGTCACCCCGGTGGTGCGCGCGGAGGTGCTGAAAAATACCCCGGGGCTTGAGCAGGCGCTGAACACGCTGTCCAAACAGTTCAATAATCAGGTAATTACCGAGCTCAACGCCAAAGTCGATATCGAATATCAGACGCCGCAACAGGTCGCCGATGCGTTCCTGAAGCAGCGCGGCCTGATCTAGGAGGCATGATGGACACCTTAATCTACGCCTGGCAAAACTGGGCTTACGTCGCGGGGCTGACGCTGGAACACCTGATGCTGGTCGGCGTCGCCGTCGGCCTGGCTATCCTGATCGGCGTGCCGCTCGGCATCCTGATCGTTCGCCACAAGTGGCTGGCCGCGCCGGTGCTGAGCCTGGCCACCATAGTGCTGACCATTCCCTCCATCGCCCTGTTCGGGTTGATGATCCCGCTGTTTTCGCTGGTCGGCCACGGCATCGGCTCTGTGCCGGCGATCACCGCGGTATTTCTGTATTCACTGTTGCCGATCGTGCGCAACACCCATACCGCGCTGGACAACCTGCCGGGCGGCCTGCGCGAAGCCGGCCGCGGCATCGGCATGACCTTCTGGCAGCGCCTGCGCTGGGTGGAAATTCCGGTGGCGCTGCCGGTGATTTTCGGCGGCATCCGCACCGCCGTGGTGATGAACATCGGCGTGATGGCGATCGCCGCGGTGATCGGCGCCGGCGGCCTTGGCCTGCTGTTGCTCAACGGCATCAGCAGCAGCGATATCCGCCAGCTGATTACCGGCGCGGTGATGATCAGCCTGCTGGCGATCGCGCTCGACTGGTTGCTGCACCGCTTGCAAATTGCGCTTACGCCAAAGGGGATTCGATAATGATTAAGTTGGAAAATCTGACCAAACAGTTTGCCCAAAAGAACGGTAAAACCTTTAACGCCGTCGACAACGTCAGCCTGGAGGTGCCGGAAGGCGAAATCTGCGTGCTGCTCGGCCCTTCCGGCTGCGGCAAAACCACCACGCTGAAAATGATCAACCGGCTGATCGCTCCCAGCAGCGGCACCATTCTGATCAACGGCGAAGACACCAGCGGGCTGGATACCGTCAGCCTGCGGCGCAAAATCGGCTATGTCATCCAACAGATCGGCCTGTTTCCCAACATGACCATCGAGGAGAACATCACCGTGGTGCCGCGCATGCTCGGCTGGGACAAAAAACGCTGCCGCACGCGGGCCGAAGAGCTGATGAGCATGGTGGCGCTGGATCCGCAACGTTTCCTGCACCGCTACCCGAAGGAAATGTCCGGCGGGCAGCAGCAGCGCATCGGGGTGATCCGCGCTCTGGCGGCCGATCCGCCGGTGCTGCTGATGGACGAACCCTTCGGCGCGGTAGACCCGATCAACCGCGAGACCATCCAGAATGAGTTTCTTGATATGCAACGCCAGCTGAAGAAAACCGTGATGCTGGTCAGCCACGATATTGACGAAGCGCTGAAACTGGGCGACCGCATCGCGGTGTTCCGTCAGGGGAAAATCGTGCAAAACGCCAGCGCCGACGAGCTGTTGGCGCGGCCGGCAGACGAATTCGTCGCGTCCTTCGTCGGCCAGGATCGTACGCTAAAACGCCTGCTGCTGGTGCAGGCCGGCGACGTGGCCGACCAACAGGAAACCGTGACGGTGCGCAAAGAGACCCCGCTGGCGCAGGCCTTCGGGCTGATGGACGACCTCGACGCCCGCTCGGTGACGGTGGTCGACGAGGACGGCAGGCCGCTGGGGTACGTCAAACGCCGTGAAGCGCGCGGCGCTCAGGGGATCTGCGCCGACAGCCTGCACCGCTTCCGCGTCTCCGCCCGGGCGGAAGAAAACCTGCGCGTGGTGCTGTCGAAGCTGTATGAGCACAACACCTCGTGGATGCCTATCGTCGATGAAGAAGGCCGCTACAGCGGCGAAATCTCGCAGGATTACATCGCCGACTACCTCAGCTCCGGCCGCACGCGCCGGGCGTTGAACCCGCAATAACGCCGCCGGGGGCGCCCGCCGCCCCCGCAATCCCGCCATCGCGCAAAGATTCGCTGGCCTTCGGCCGGGCCGCCAAGCACAATGTTCGCCGACCCTTTCATTTTTCACCAAATTTTGCCGACGCATGAAAAGATTGGTCCACCTGCACCACTATCGCGCCCTGCTGCGCAGCCTGTTTATCGCCGTGTTTCTCGGCATTGCCGCCGCATTTGCCGTTTGGTTGTTCCACCGCTCGATGATTGGCCTGGAGTGGCTGCTGCTCGGCAACGCAGACGGCAGCCTGGTGGCCGCCGCCGCCGCGCTGCCCGGCTGGCGGCGTGCGCTGACCCCGGCGTTGGGCGGCCTGGCGGCCGGTCTGCTGCTGTTTATCTACCAACGCTACCGGCAGCAGCGGCCGTCGGCACCCACCGACTATATGGAAGCGATCGAAACCGGCAACGGCAAGCTGGACATCAACGCCAGCCTGGTGAAGTGCCTGGCGTCGCTGCTGGTGGTGTCGAGCGGCAGCGCCATCGGCCGCGAAGGCGCGATGATCCTGCTGGCGGCGCTGGTGGGCTCGGTATTCGCCCAGCGTTTTACCCAGGAAAAAGAGTGGAAGCTGTGGGTCGCCTGCGCCGCCGCCGCCGGTATGGCCAGCGCCTATCACGCCCCGCTGGCGGGCAGCCTGTTTATCGCCGAGATCCTGTTCGGCACCCTGATGCTGGCCTCGCTCGGCCCGGTGGTGATCGCCGCCGTCAGCGCGTTGCTGATGACTAACCTGCTCAACGGCGGCCAGGCGCCGCTGTATCTGGCGGCGCCTTTGCCCGCCCCCTTGCCGGTGCAATATGCGCTGATGGCGCTGATGGGCGTAGTGGCCGGCGCCTGCGGCCCGCTGTTCCTGTGGGCGATGTCCGCCACCGGCCGCGCATTCCGCTCGCTGCGGCTGAAGCCGCCGTTGCAGCTGGCGCTGGGCGGATTGATCGTCGGTTTGCTTTCCTTGCTGTTCCCCGAGGTGTGGGGCAATGGCTACAGCGTGGTGCAGTCGCTGCTCACCGCACCGCCCGGCGTGTTGCTGCTGGGCGCCATTCTGCTGTGCAAACTGTTGGCGATCCTCGCCAGCAGCGGTTCCGGCGCGCCCGGCGGCGTGTTTACCCCAACGCTGTTTGTCGGCGCCGCGCTCGGCTCGGTGCTAGGCCAACTGTTCGGTTTCTGGCCGGAACTGGGGGCGGCGGTGCCGCTGCTGTTGGCGCTGACCGGCATGGCGACCCTGTTGGCCGCTACCACCCATGCGCCGATCATGGCGGCGCTGATGGTCTTCGAGATGACCGGCGAGTACAGCCTGTTACCCGGCATCCTGCTGGCCTGCGTGATAGCCACGACGGTTTCGCGCGGGCTGCGGCCGGTCTCGGTTTATCACAACGCCTGAGGGGCGAGCAGCGTGGAGATGTCGAGGTAGTGCGCCAGCTCGCGCTGCTCGGCGCGCGGCAAATAGGGGATCTCCCCCAGCAGCGGCGCGGGAATGCGCTGCTGCAACGCGGCGATAGTTTCGGCGTAGTGCGCCAACCCCGGATTGATGCGGTTGGCTACCCAACCGATCAGCGGCAGGCCGTCGTTGATGATCGACTGAGCGGTCAACAATGCATGGCTGACGCAGCCCAGCTTGATGCCCACCACCAGCACCACCGGCAGTTGCTCCTGCACCACCCATTCGGCGTAAGGGCGCAAATCGTTCATCAGCACCCGCCAACCGCCGCTGCCCTCCACCACCACCGTATCCGCCTTGGCGGACAAATCGCGCAGCCCGCTGCTCATCAACCCGTAGTTAATGTCGTCGGTGGCGTGAGCGTGAAACACCTCGTCCAGGCAGGTAATGGGATTGATTTCGCCGTATGACAGCGGCAAGGTCGAGGATGCCTGCAAAACCAAAGCGTCTTTATTGCGAATGCCTTCGCTGGTTTCCTGGCAGCGTGCGGCGATCGGCTTATAGCCGGCCACCGAGCGGCCATTCGCCGCCAAGGCCTGCAACAACGCGCGGGAAACGACGGTTTTACCGACGTCGGTATCCGTTCCTGTAACAAATAAACGCTTTAACATGACTGTAATGCCCCGGAATGCTCCGTTAACCAAAGTGTCGCCAATGCTGCGGCGAGGAAGTCGAACGGGAAAATTCTAGGGGATGCGGCCGGTGCGGGGCTTGAGATAGCTCAATCTTTTGTCGTTAATTAATAAGAAGTTCTGATGTTAGCCCTGTAACAGCTGCACCAACAGCGAACCGTTGTACAGCGCTTCTTTGACCAGCGCCGCGCCGGGCATGGTGCCCTGATTGAAGAACTGGGTAGGCTCGACCTGCAGCTGCTCGCTGTAGGCCGGCAGCGACTGCTGACGAATGCAGGAGGCGATGGCTGGGTGCAGAATTTCCGCCGCGCGGTTCAGCGGTGAACCCACCAGGATTTTCTCCGGGTTGAACAGGTTGACCATGATCGCCAGAATGCGCCCCACGCTGTGGCCAACGCCGAGGATGATGTCCCGGGCCAGCTGATCGCCCGCCAGCGCGGCGTCGCACAGCGATTCAACCGTCAGCGGCGCGCCGTGCAGGCTGGAGCTCATCGAAGAACCGAGGCGCTGCTGGGCGATTTCCAGCATGTTTTCAATGCTGGCGACGGTTTCCAGGCAGCCGTGGTTGCCGCAGTAACAGCGTTTGCCGTAGGGATCGACCTGGGTGTGGCCAATTTCCACCACCCGGTGACTGCCGCCGTGCAGCACGCGGCCGCCGGTAATCACCCCGGCGCCGACGTTATGATCGATAACCACCTGAATGACGTTTTGGCTGCCGCGCGATGCGCCGTACAACGCCTCCGCCATCGTCCAGGCGCTGATGTCGTGCTGCAGGTAGACCGGCAGGCCGGTACGGGTTTCCAACGCCGGGCCGAGCGGCATCTCCAGCACGTCATAGAACGGCATGCGATGCACCACGCCGGACGCCACGTCGATAATGCCCGGCAGCGTAATGGCGATGGCCGTCAAGCGTTCGAGTTTGCTCTGGTGGCGGATAAAGAACTGGTCGACTTCGGAGAGGATGCGTTTCAGCAGCGGATCGGGATGTTCGGCCGCCAGCGGCAGCTGTTCCTCCACCACCAGCTTGCTGCTGAGATCGCGCAGCGCCAGGGTGATGCTGCCGCGGCTGATGCGGGCGGAAAGGTAATGCCAGGCTTCGGTGTCCAGCACCAGCCCCACCGCCGGCCGGCCGCGGCTGCCGATTTCCTGGTACTCGGTTTCTTTGACCAGATGCGCTTCCAGCAGCTCGCGCACGATCTTGGTGATGCTGGCGGGTGCCAGCTGCGCGCGCTTTGACAGTTCGATGCGCGAAATCGGGCCCAGCTGATCGATTAGCCGGTAAACCGCTCCCGCATTGGTCTGCTTGATTTGATCGATATGTCCAGGCTGCCCAACCGCAATCACACACCTGCTCCTGCTATTTTTCGCGCTTCTAAATAAAGACTATCGGCTATGGTGGGGCTTTTGTAATACAGCGTCAACTATTTGATTCGTTATGTGATTTGCTGCACAAATTCACTGCATTTTACCGCCGGATCGCGGTTTATTTGCTCAGGGAAGCATTAGCGCCATCAGCGATTTGGCCGCGGCGGTCAGCGGCCGTTGGCGATGATGCACTAACCACACCTCGGTCACCGCATCCGGCTCGGCCAGCGGCAGATATTTTACCCCATCGATCCGCACCCGGCTGAAAGACGCCGGCAGAATAGAAACGCCCAACCCGGCGGCCACCAGGCCGATAATGGTCATCGCCTCACCCACTTCCTGAGTGATATAAGGCGTAATGCCCGCCCTGCTCAACAGCAGCAGGATTTCATCGTACAGCGCGGTGCCGACTTCGCGTGAAAAAAACACGAATGGCTCTTCGGCCAGATGCTGAAAGCGCAGCGCGCCGGGCGCCAACCGGCTCAGCGGATGCCCTTCCGGCACCACCGCCACCAGCGGCTCGCACAGCAGCAGATGATGCCTGAGCGCGTCCGGCAGGCGGGTATTGCGCATCACGCCCAGATCCAGCTCACCGTTCAGCAAAGGTTCGATCTGTTGCTTGGTGTTGATTTCGCGCATTTTAATGTGCACCTGCAGATGCTGCTGCCGGAAGGCCCGCAGGCTGCGAGACACCACGCTGATAAAGGGCGCGGACGAGGTAAAGCCGATGGTCAGCTCGCCCAGCTCGCCGCGCTCCAGCCGTGCCGCCTTTTCCGCCGCGCGCGCCACCTGATCGACCACCTGATAGGCCTCTTTAAGGAACATTTCTCCGGCCTGAGTCAGGCTGACGTTGCGGTTATTGCGCGCCAGCAGCCGCGCGCCGACCATCTCCTCCAATGCCTGGATCTGCTGGCTGAGCGGCGGCTGGGAGATGCGCAGCCGTTCCGCCGCACGGCCAAAGTGCAACTCTTCCGCCACGGCGATGAAATAGCGCAGGTGTCTCAGCTCGATATTCATACTTAAAACGTCTTAATTTGAATTATTAATATATTAGACAAAAAAATGCCTGCTCCCTATCATTTTGTTAACCAATAAGTGTCTGTTGATCTCTCCCGATGTTCGGTAAGGAAACGCTGTGACAACCCCTGTGCGTTCTGCGGCTGCAATGCCGTCGACGCTGGCCGCCAATGATGACGCGGCCGCTGCGCCAAAAGTGAAGCGATCCACCCTCAACAACAAGCTCCCCTATATTGAACGCGGCACGCCGCAATTTATGCGCGTGACCCTGGCGCTGTTCTCCGCCGGGCTGGCGACTTTCGCCCTGCTGTATTGCGTGCAGCCGATCCTGCCGGTGCTGTCGCAGGACTTCGGCGTTTCGCCGGCGGAAAGCAGCCTGTCGCTCTCGGTCTCCACCGGCCTGCTGGCGATTGGCCTGATGTTCACCGGCCCGTTGTCCGACGCCATCGGCCGCAAGTCAGTGATGGTGGTGGCGCTGTTGCTGGCGGCGATCTGCACGCTAATCTGCGCCTTTATGACCAGCTGGCACGACATTTTGCTGATGCGCGCCCTGATTGGCCTGTCGCTGAGCGGCGTGGCCGCGGTCGGCATGACCTATCTTAGCGAAGAGATCCACCCGAGCTTTGTCGCTTTCTCGATGGGGCTGTATATCAGCGGCAACTCGATCGGCGGCATGAGCGGCCGTCTGGTCACCGGGGTACTGACCGACTTCTTCTCCTGGCGCATGTCGCTGGCGGTGATCGGCCTGTTCGCCCTGGCCGCCGCCTTTATGTTCTGGCGCATTCTGCCCGCCTCGACGCATTTTCGCGCCAGTTCGCTGCGCCCGCGCACCCTGCTGATCAATTTCAGGCTGCACTGGCACGATAAAGGGTTGCCGTTGCTGTTTGCCGAAGGTTTTCTGCTGATGGGCAGCTTTGTCACCCTATTCAACTACATCGGTTATCGGTTGCTGACGGACCCTTACCACCTTAGCCAGGCTATCGTCGGCCTGCTGTCGGTGGTGTACCTCACCGGCTCCTACAGCTCCCCCAAAGCCGGCGCGCTGACCTCGCGCTTTGGCCGCGGCCCGGTGCTGCTGGTCTCCATTATCATTATGCTGATCGGGATCCTGATTACCGCGTTGGCGCCGGTGACGGTGATATTTATCGGCATGATGTTGTTTACCGCCGGCTTCTTCGCCGCCCATTCGGTAGCCAGCAGCTGGATCGGTCGCCGCGCGCGCCGCGCCAAAGGCCAGGCTTCATCGCTGTATTTGTTCTGCTATTACGTCGGCTCCAGCGTCGCCGGCACGCTCGGCGGCGTGTTCTGGCACAGCTTCGGCTGGAACGGCGTGGTGGCGTTCATCAGCGGCATGCTGCTGCTTGCCCTGCTGGTCGTGCACTACCTGAAACGCCTGCCGGAAGCGGCGCGCGTTTAACGCCATCCCCGCCCCCTCCCGCATGAGGGGGCCTTCGCCCATGTTTCCCTGCCAGGCTTGGACCACGCGAGAGCTGCCGTCGTCTCGTTTGCCGATGTTGCCCTTCCGTTTGTTAGGTTCATATAGTATGTTGTAACTAAAGTGGAGGTAAAAATGGGCAAGCACGACTTAATTGGCCGAATGAACGCCTGCTTCAATGCGTTGGAACAGGCGCTCGGCGCGCTGCAGCAGCACATCACGCCGTTGCGCCTGCTGGCGGCGCGGGTGTTCAGCCTGCCGGAAATCGAGAAAGGCCATGAGCACCAGGCCATTGAACGCATCGCCGTGGAACAACACCTCGGCCAGGCGGCGCGCGATCTGGCGCTGGAACACTACCAGCGGCTGTTTATCCACCACAACCGGCAAAACGTCAGCAGCAAGGCCGCCGTGCGCCTGCCCGGGGTGATCTGCCTGGCGGCGGAACGGCCGGAGTATTTGGCGCTGCAGGCGCAAATTGCGCTGATTAACCGGCTGAAGGCCGAGCTGGAGCAGATTATTACCCAGGAGTCCGGGTTGGCGCCCGAGCAGCGTTTCGAGTTTGTGCACACCCACCTGCACGGCCTGATCACCCTCAGCGCCTACCGCACCCTCACCCTGCTGACCAATCCGGATTCGGTGCGCTTCGGCTGGGCCAACAAACACGTCATCAAGAACGTCAAACGCGACGATGTGCTGGCGCAGCTGGAGAAAAGCCTGAAGGCCGGCCGCGCCGTGCCGCCGCATACTCGCGAGCAGTGGGCCGCGCTGGTCAGCCGCGAGATCGACGACGTCGGCCGCCTGCCGCAGCACGCAGCGCTGAAGATCAAACGGCCGGTGAAGGTGCAGCCGATCGCCCGGGTGTGGTACCAGCAGCAGCAAAAGCAGGTGCAACACCCTTGCCCGCTGCCGCTGATCGCCCTGTGCCAGGTGGAAAACGGCGCGGCGGTGCCGAAGATTGGCGAGCTGCTCGACTACGACGCCGCCGCGGTAAAGCACCGCTACAAGCCGGAGGCCCGGCCGCTGCGGCTGCTGGTGCCGCGCCTGCACCTGTATACCGACGCGCCTACTCGCTGAGGGTATAGACCCGCAGGCGGTGGCCGTCCGGATCCTGCGCCACGAAACTGTAGCCGAAGTCCAGCGCCATCGGCGGCTGGGCGATGGTCAGCCCCATTTCACGCCACTGATTGTAGAGCGCATCCACCTGCTGCGGCTGCTCGCACATAAAGCACAGTTCGCCGCCGCCACCGCCCGCCGTCGCCGCGGGCACTACCGTATGTTTTGACCATATCCCCAGTTTAAAGCCGTTGTGCAACACAAACAGCGCAAAGGTGGCGGACAGCTCCACCGGCGCCTGCCCCAGCAGCCGCTGATAAAAGGCCGCGCTGCGTTGCGGGTGGTCTGCGTACAGAATGATCATGCCGGGCGTCGTCATCATAAAGTCCTTATGGTTGAGGGGAACCGGCCGGCTCCCGCTAGCCACAGACTAAAACGCCCTGCTGACAGTTTATGGCAGCAGGATGGCAGGGCTGCGCGTCAATGAATGCCCTCGCTCTCGCGCCATTCTTTAAGCAGCCGGCGGCGGCCGCGCGGATAGCGCTGCGCCAGCGGCGTGGCCTGGCTGATGCGATCGAGGCGAAAATGGCGGAATGCCTGGCGCAGTTCGCACCAGGCGATCAGCACCTGCACCTGTTCGAAATACCCCAGCGCAAACGGCCACAGCGTGCGCTCGCTGTCTTCTCCCGCCAAAGTGAGATAGCGCACCGCCAGCTTGCGCTCCTGGCGGATAACGTCGCGGATCATCACCCGCATTTCGTCCCGCGCTTCCGGCGCCTGGACCGGGCCAATCAGCAGCGTGTTGGCGTCCAACTCCTCGCGCAGCGCCGCCGGCAGCACGCCGGCGATCTTGGCCAGCGCGTTGTCGGCCGCCCCGGCCAGCTGGCTGTCGCCGCGCCGGCTGACCCAACGCATGCCGAGCACCAACGCTTCGATTTCTTGCTGCGAAAACATCAACGGCGGCAGCGTAAAGCCCGGTCGCAGCACGTAGCCCACGCCCGCCTCACCGGCAATGTCCGCCCCCTGCTGCTGCAGCGTCGCGATATCGCGATACAGCGTGCGCATGCTGATCCCCAGCGCCTGCGCCAGCGCGTGGCCGGCCACCGGATAGCGATGGCAACGCAGCAGTTGCATCAGGTCAAGCAGGCGCTGAGTGCGCGACATAATGCTTCTCCATAAAAAAAGGGCTTACCTCAGTAAGCCCTTAGTCACGCCCGCAGGCAATTATTTCTTCATGCTGCCGACCATATCTTCCGGGCGCACCCACTGGTCGAACTGTTCTTCGGTGAGATAACCCAGCTTCAGCGCCGCGGCTTTCAGCGTCAGCCCTTCCTTATGCGCCTTCTTGGCGATTTCCGCCGCCTTGTCATAGCCAATATGGGTATTCAGCGCGGTCACCAGCATCAGCGACTCGTTCAGCAGTTGCGTGATGCGATCGCGGTTAGGTTCTATCCCCACCGCACAGTGCTCGTTGAAGCCCTGCATGCCGTCGGCCAGCAGGCGAATGGATTGCAGATAGTTGTGGATCACCATCGGGCGGAATACGTTCAGCTCGAAGTTGCCGGAGGCGCCGCCGATATTGACCGCCACGTCGTTGCCCAACACCTGGGCGCACAGCATGGTCATGGCTTCGCACTGGGTCGGGTTGACCTTGCCCGGCATGATAGAGCTGCCCGGTTCGTTCTCAGGGATAGAAATTTCACCGATGCCGCAGCGCGGGCCGGACGACAGCCAGCGCACGTCGTTGGCGATCTTCATCAGCGAAGCCGCCAGCCCCTTCAGCGCGCCGTGGCCGTGCACCAGCGCATCGCAGGTCGCCAGCGCTTCAAATTTGTTGGGGGCGGTGACGAACGGCTGTTGGGTCAGCTCCGCCAGGGCTTTGGCGACGCGCACCGCGTATTCCGGGTGGGTATTCAGGCCGGTGCCGACCGCGGTGCCGCCCAGCGCCAGCTCGCAGATATGCGGAATGCCGGCTTCGATATGCTGCAGGTTATGCGCCAGCATCGCCGCCCAGCCGGAAATCTCCTGGCCCAGCGTCAGCGGCGTGGCGTCCTGCAGGTGGGTGCGGCCGATTTTAACGATGTCACGGAAGGCTTCGGCCTTGTCGCTCAGGGTCTTGTGCAGCACCTTCAGCTCGGGGATGAGGTGCTCGCGCACCGCGATCACCGCCGCCACGTGCATCGCGGTAGGGAATACGTCGTTGGAACTTTGGCTTTTGTTGACGTCGTCGTTCGGATGCACCCGCCGCTCTTCTCCGCGCACGCCGCCCAGCAGCTCGCTGGCGCGGTTGGCCAACACTTCGTTCATGTTCATGTTGGTCTGGGTGCCGGAGCCGGTTTGCCAGATAGACAGCGGGAATTCGTCGCTATGCCGATCCGCCAGCACTTCATCGGCGGCTTTGATGATGGCGTTGCCGCGCTCGGCGGGCAGCAGGCCCAGATCCATATTCACGGCGGCGGCGGCGCGCTTGGTCAGCGCCAGCGCATGGATCAGCGCGGTCGGCATCTTCTCGGAAGAGATGCGAAAATGCTCCAGAGAACGCTGGGTCTGCGCCCCCCATAGCCGGTCGGCCGGTACTTCGATGGGCCCCATAGAGTCTTTTTCAATACGAACGGCTGCCATCTCTGTCTCCTTTGCACAATGCCTATAATGTAGGGTAACGCCAACGCGCTTATGCCCGCTGGCACGCTCATCCAGTATAGTGACATAATAATTATTCGCATTAAGAGAGTTTTATCTCGCACCAGGCACATAATGATCATCCGCCGCCCGTCTTTTGAGAGGCCCGCTATCAGGCTATACTGCGCTGAACCCATTATTTGATCGCGCCCCGCTTCATCGCCGCGGAAACGGGGTATGATGGCTGCTTGCAGGTTGTATTTTTAACCGTATAAAATCAGCCAGTTACTCGGCGAACGCAAAGGATGTTGACCAAGATGCAAAAAATGACCAACTCGGTGCAGAACTACGCCTGGGGCAGCCAAGATGCGCTGACCCAACTCTACGGCATCGCCAATCCCGATGGGCAACCGATGGCCGAGCTGTGGATGGGCGCACATCCGAAAAGCCCTTCCCGCGTGGCGGACGGCAACGGCGGCCTGCGTTCGCTGCGCGAACTGATCGATGAAGACCAGCCAAAGCAGCTGGGTGCCGAGGTCGCCAGCCGCTTTGGCGAGTTGCCATTCCTGTTTAAAGTGCTGTGCGCCGATCAGCCGCTGTCTATCCAGGTTCATCCCAGCAAAAGTTCAGCCGTTGCCGGCTATGCCAAAGAAAACGCCGCCGGCATTCCGCTGAGCGCGCCCGAACGCAACTACAAGGACGCCAACCACAAGCCGGAGCTGGTGTTCGCCCTGACGCCGTTCCTGGCGATGAACGGCTTTCGCGAGCTGGCCGACATCGTCTCGCTGCTGCAGCCGATCGCCGGTGCGCACCACGATATCGCCGCCTTCCTGCAGCAGCCGGATACCGCGCACCTGGCCAGCCTGTTCGCCGCCCTGTTGGCGATGAGCGGCGAGCAGAAGTCGCTGGCGCTGGCGGTGCTGAAAGCCGCCTTGAATAACCAACAGGGCGAACCCTGGGACACCGTGCGCTTTATCGCCGGTTTCTACCCGGACGACAGCGGCCTGTTTTCGCCGTTGCTGCTGAACGTGGTGCAGCTTGAGCCGGGCCAGGCGATGTTCCTGTACGCCGAAACGCCGCACGCTTACCTGAAAGGCGTGGCGCTGGAGGTGATGGCCAACTCCGATAACGTGCTGCGCGCCGGCCTGACGCCGAAGTTCATCGATATTCCGGAGCTGTTGGCCAACCTGCAGTTCCGCCCGCAGCCGGCTTCCGGCCTGCTGACCCAGCCGGAGCAGCGCGACAATGCGCTGTTCTTCCCGATCCCGGTAGAAGACTTCGCCTTCTCGCTGCACGATCTGAGCGCGGCGCCCCAGGCGCTGGCGCAGCACAGCGCGGCCATCGTATTTTGCGTCAACGGCGAGGCGGTGCTGGAAAAACAGGGGCAACGGCTGGTGCTGAAACCGGGCGAATCCTGCTTTATCGGCGCTTTTGAGTCGCCGGTCAGCGTCAGCGGAAATGGGCGTATCGCCCGGGTTTACAACCAGCTATCCTGATATCAGGGTAAATTTCTGCAAATTGGTTGCTGAAAGATAGGCTTACCTTCACAATTAAACGCCTGCGGGCGTTTTTTTATTGGCCCTATTTTGCCCATCCATCTGCAAGAGACAGATGGTTTGATAAAGGATGAACAGAACTATGAAAAAATCGTTAGTCGCTGTCAGCGTCATTGTGGTTCTTGGCGCAGCATGGACCGGGGCTTCCTGGTACACCGGCAAACTGATCGAACAACGGATGGGCGAAGTGGTGGACAACGCCAACAGCCAACTGAAAGCCTATCTGCCGAAGGCCGGGGTCAAACTGGGGTATGAGAACTACCAGCGCGGCATTTTCAGCAGCAAGATCCGCTATGTGCTGCGCGCAGACGGCAGCGTGACCACCGACGACGCCGCGCTGAAGCCCGGCGACGAAGTGGCGTTCCTGGAAACCATCGATCACGGCCCGTTCCCGTTCGCCCAACTCAAGAAATTCAACCTGGTGCCAAGCATGGCCTCGGTGCACACCGAGCTGGAAAACACCCCGGCGGTCAAAGCCCTGTTTGATATCACCAAGGGCAAATCGCTGTTCACCGCTGATTCGCGCATTTCCTACAGCGGCGATACCTCTTCCGCCATCGACATCATCCCGCTGGAATACCAGAAGGATAAATCCTCGCTGAAATTCAGCGGCGCCAAGGTGAATGCCGACGTTTCACGCGACATGAAAGCCATTGCGCTCGATGCGAACAGCGACAGCGCCGTGTTCAGCGGCCCGAACGAATTCGGCCAGACCGAGCAGGTCAGCTTCCAGGGCGTGAGCCTGAAAGGCACCAGCCACGCCAGCCAGTTCGATGTGAACCTCGGCGATCAAACCCTGACCATGAAGCAGTTCAAACTGGCGGTCGACGGTAAAGACACCGTGGCGCTGGACGGCTTCAACCTGGTGAGCAAATTCGGCGAGCAAGGCGCGAATATCGGCGGCCAGGTTGATTACACCATGGATGCGCTGAAGGTTCAGGGCAACGACTTCGGCGCCGGCAAGCTGACGCTGAAAATCGACAAGCTGGACGGCAAATCGCTGAAAGAGTTCGCCGACCGCTACAACCAGCAGACCATGGCCATGCTGCAACAGGGCCAGAGCCTGGATCCTGCCGCCTATGAGCAGCAAACCACCGACATTCTGGTGCAGAACCTGCCGCTGCTGCTGAAGGGCAACCCCACCATCAGCATCGCACCGCTGAGCTGGAAAAACAGCAAGGGCGAGAGCAGCTTCACGCTGGATCTGGCGTTGACCGATCCGGCGCAGGCCGGTTCCCCGGCCGAATCGCCAGACCAACTGCTCGCCCGTTCGGTGAAAAAGCTGGACGCCAACCTGACCATTCCGGTGGCCATGGCGACCGAGACCACGGCACAGACCGCACTGCTGCAGGGTTACAGCGCCGAAGAGGCGCAGAAGCTGGCGCAACAGCAGGTGCAGGGCATGGCGGCGATGGGCCAGATGTTCAAACTGACTACCCAGAAAGACGGCGTGATCGGCAGCAGCTTCCACTACGCCGACAACCAGGTTGATCTGAACGGCAACAAAATGTCGCTGCAGGAGTTCATCGGCATGTTCGGCCTGCTGGCCGCACCGGCGGCTGAAGACGGCGCACCGGCGCAAGAAGAAGCGCCCGCTCCGGCTCCCGCGCAATAAGTTCTCTGCAAGGGCCCCTTTCGGGGCCCTTTTCTTATCCCGCCTGATACACCGCGTCGCGGATCTGCTGCGGGTACCAACCGCACATGCCTTCAAAGGCGGTGTTGGTCAAGACCACCACGCTCAATTCCTCCTGCGGATCGCAGAACCAGCTGTGCCCGTATACGCCGCCCCAGGTCATGGTCCCGGTACGCTGTGGCGTGGTCGCCAGCCGCTCATCCACCAGCAGCGCGCCGCCGAAGCCGAAGCCCCAGCCCGGCCCCTGGGTTTGCGCCTCTGGCCCGACATGCGGGCTGCGCATCAGCTCCAGACTGTGCGGCTGCAGAATGCCCTTCCCGCCGCTGCGCAGCGTCTCCACCAGCCGCAGCACGTCATCGGCGTCGCCCACCATGCCGGCGCCGCCGGACGGATAGGCGTTTGGGTTGAGGGCCCGAGACGGCTGGAATTCCACCTCGGCGCCGAACCCTTCCGGCAACGCCACCCGCTGGCCGTCGTGCAAGCGCTGCGGCCCCCCGGCGGTGTTGTAATACGCCGTCGCCAGGTTATCCGCCTCCCGGGCATAAAAACCGGTATTGCCCAATCCCAGCGGCTGCGCCACCCAGCGTTCGAACAGCTGCGGCAGCGTTTCGCCCGCCGCCTGCTCCAGCACCGCACCGAGCACGTCGATCGCCAGCGAATAGTTGAATTCCCGGCCAGGCGGCGCCAGCAGCGGCGCCTGAGCCAGCAGCCGCAGATTCTGCTCCAGCGTCAGCGAGGAAAGCTCCATGCCGTCTTTGATCCCCAGAGCGTGATAGCTGCCGCCGGCGGGCTGATTAAGGCGATAATCCAGCCCGGCGGTGTGGCTCAGCAGGTGGCGGATGTTAATTTCCGGCCGCGTGCCGTCGGCCAGCGCCGGGGTGAACCACGGTAGCCAGCGGCTGACCGCATCGTCCAGGCCGAGTTTGCCCTGTTCGATCATGCGCATCGCCGCCAGCGTGGTGTAAGGTTTGGACACCGACGACAGCCGGAACTGCGTCTGGCGGCGCATCGGCCGCCGTTGCTCGCGATCGGCGTAACCGCTGGCGGAAGCGAAAACCGTTTCTCCGCGCCGGGCGACCAACACCACGCTGCCCACGATGCGGCCGTCGGCGATTGCCTGCTGGCTGGCCGCCGTAATCCGTTGCGCTAATGACTGATGTTCTGCCGACATGATTTTTACTCGCTGAAGGGAAAGTAAAATCAGTCTAAAGTACCTGTCATAAAATAAAATAGGCCATAATTTAATGCATCATTAAGTACAGGTTATCAATATATGAGTTCATTGCTGCAGCTGCTGCCGTTCTTTGAAGCCGTCGCGCGCCTGGGCAGCTTCACCCAGGCGGCCAGTCAGTTGGGGGTAACCCCGCCGGCGGTGTCGCAAAATATTCAGGCGCTGGAAAGCCGGCTGGGCGTGCGGCTGTTTCATCGCACCAGCCGTTCGGTGCGGCTCAGCGACGAAGGGCGCATCTTTTACCAACGGGTTTCTCCGGCCATGAGCCAGATAGACGTGGCGGCGGACGACTTGCGCGCTCAGCCGGCCGGCCTGCTGCGCATTACCCTGCCGCAGCTGGCCGCTTCGCTGTTGGTGATGCCGCATCTGGCGGAGTTTCAGCGCCGCTACCCTGAGGTGCAGCTGGAGCTGTTTACCGACGATCGCTTTTCCGATCTGGTGTTGGGCAGCTTCGACGCCGGTATTCGCATGCACGCCATGCTGCAAAAAGACATGGTGGCGGTGCCTATCGATCGCGGCCAACGGCGCGTGCTGGTCGCCTCACCGGCTTATCTGGCGCAGTGCGGCGCGCCGGCCACGCTGGAAGCGCTGGCTGAACACCAGTGTCTGCGCTATCGCTTCCCGGGCAGCGGCAAGCTCGAACCCTGGCTGTTTAATCTGAATGGCGAGCAGCGGGCGCTGGAGGTCAACGGCCGTTTGATTTTCAACGAGGATCGCCTGCTCAAGGACGCGGCGCTGGCCGGCATGGGCATCACCCAGCGCTTTCACGGCACGGTGCGGCGCGAGCTGGCGCAGGGGCAACTGGTGGAACTGCTGGCGGAGTGCGCCAGCGAAGCGCCGGGTTTTTTCATTTATTTCCCCGCCAGCCGCCATCTGCCGCTCAAGCTGCGGGTGTTTATCGACTTTATGCGCGAGATGCGGGGCGACAGTGAGAAGCTCAGGGGCGAGCGCCCCTGAGCTGCGACAATCAGCGCTGCTCCAGCGCCTGAACGATGCGGTAAGTCGCCGCAACGCGGTCGTCGTTGGGGAACCATTTATTGGCCAGCATCACCACGCCGATCTTCTTGGCCGGGATAAACACGGCGTAGGTCGAGAAGCCGCCGGTCGAGCCGGTCTTGTTATACCAGCCGGCGGTTTGTTCCGGCTGCGGCGGCGTGATGGCGGTCGCCGGGGTGCCGTTCATGATCATGCCGGCGTTGTTGCCCTCGGTCAGCCGCGCCAGATCCACCGGATACGGGTAGTTCTCCCACATCAGATCCTGCGTGAACACCCCTGCCTTGTAATAGCCGACGTGGGTGGCGGCCAGCGCGCTGCGCCATTTATCCGCCACTTTGACCTGCTGCATATTGGCGTCCAGATAGCGGATCAGATCCTGCGCGTTGGATTTGATGCCGTAAGACTCGGCGTCCAGCGGGCCGGGATTGACCCGCACCGGTTTGTCTCCCTTGTCGTAGCCTTGGGCGTAATTGGCCATCTGATCGGCCGGCACGTGGATATAGGTATGGCTCATGCCCAGCGCCGGCAGCAGCTGCCGTTCCATTGCCTGCGCAAATGGCTGGTTGAGGCTTTTGGCGGTGATCATTCCCAGCATGCCGATGCCGAGGTTGGAATACACCCGGACGCTGCCCGCCGGCTGCTGCGGCCGCCAGTTTTTGTAATAGGCCATCAGCTGCGCATTGTTGGTGACGTCATCCGGCACAAACAGCGGCAGGCCTGAGGTATGGGTCGCCAGATTCAACAGCGTGACGCCGTCGAACGCGCTGCCGCGCAGCTGCGGCAGATAGCGGCTGGCCGGATCGCTGAACGACAGCTTGCCCTGCTGCTGCGCATAGGACGCCAGCGTGGCGGTAAAGGTTTTGCTCAGCGAGCCGATTTCAAACAGCGTTTGGTTGGTGATTGGCTGGCCGGTCTGCTTCGACGCCACGCCGTAGTGATAGAAGCGCTGTTGGCCGTCGACCGTCACGGCAATCGCCATGCCCGGTACGCCGAATTTTTTCATCAGCGGCTGAATAACGGCGTCGATATCCTGTTTTTCGGCGGCGTGGCCGGCCGGCAAGATCAGAGCGGCGAGCAACGCGGCCGCCAGGCGATTCATTTTCGTCATGGTAGAGACTCTTTGGTTGCAGGGTACCGGCCGATGGCAAAAGATTTTATTGTCATTCGACACGAGAACGTCCTTGGATGATGGTGTTGTTCCTGGGTTAATTGCGCCACTGGCGCAACCGCTGGGCAAAATATCGGGGTTTGACGCCGGGTTGACAAGCGATAATAATTTCAGCCAGCATAAAGAAAAACTTATGGCAGGCCTTAATGCGCAACCGACTCCCCCTCAACGCCCTGCGGGCATTCGAATCTTCCGCTCGCCACCTGAACTTTACCCGCGCCGGGCTGGAACTGAGCGTCACCCAGGCCGCCGTCAGCCAGCAGGTGCGCGCGCTCGAGCAGCAACTGGGCATTCAGCTGTTCCGCCGCCTGCCGCGCGGCCTGGATCTGACCGAAGAAGGCCAGGCGCTGCTGCCGATACTGAACGACGCCTTCGACCGTATCGAATCGGTGCTGCAACAGTTTGAAGGCGGGCATTTTCACGAAGTGCTGACGGTGGCGGTGGTCGGCACCTTTGCCGTCGGCTGGCTGATGCCGCGGCTGGCGGCGTTCAAAGAGGCGCATCCTTTTATCGATCTGCGGGTGATGACCAACAACAATCTGGTCAATTTGTCTGCCGACGGCATGGACTTCGCCATCCGCTTCGGTGAAGGGCGCTGGCCCGCCACCCACAACCGCAAGCTGTTTGACGCGCCGCTCACGGTGCTGTGCCCGCCGGCGGTCGCCGCGCGCCTGCGCACGCCGCAGGATCTGCAGCATGAGCTGCTGATGCGCACCTACCGCAAGGACGAATGGGAACGCTGGTTTGCCGCCGCGCAGGTTGCGCCCTGGCGCATTAACGGGCCGGTTTTCGACTCTTCTCGCCTGATGGTGGAAGGCGCCATCCAGTGCGGCGGCGTGGCGCTGGCGCCGCCCTGCATGTTCGGCCGCGAGCTGCGCGAGGGGGTGCTTCAGCGGCCGTTCGCCGCCGAGGCGCATCTTGGCAGTTACTGGCTGACGTCGCTGAAATCGCGCGCCATGACGCCGGCGATGAAGGTGTTCGTCGGTTGGATGAGCCGGCAGGCCGAGGATGAACGCCGCGGTGATTAAGCCGACCCGCGCCTGATCAGCGTCGGCGGCAGGATGACATTCTGCGGCGGCAAATCGGCGTCGCCGATGCGTTGCAGCAGGCGCGCGGCGGCGCTGCGCCCCACTTCGCGCGCCGAGCTGGAAACGAAGGTCAGCGGCGGTTCGGTCAGTTCGGCCTCCGGCACGTCGCCAAAGCCGATCAACGCCACCTGCTGGCCGTAATAGGTGTCTACCCCGTCCGAGCCGATGCTGCGGCCGCTGCGCACAATGCCGAAATAGGCGCCGAGCGCCACCGAAGCCTTGTGGCACACGATGGCGCTGATGTTCGGATGCTGGCGCAGCAAATTTTCCGCCGCTTCGGCCGCCGCGCGCTGCCGGCAATCGCACTCGACGATCCATTCGCTGCGAAACGGCAGGCCATACTGCAGCAGCGTGGCGCAAAAACCGCCCAGCCGTTCGGCGCGGGTCAGCGAATCGCTCTGGCCGCCGAGGTAGGCAATCTGGCTGTGGCCGCGCTTGATCAGGAATTCGGTGGCCATTTTGGCGGCCTGCATATTGTCCGGGCGCACCAGGTCCACGTCATCCAGCCCGCTGGATCGCGCCACGCACACCAGCGGCACCCCCTGCTCGGCGGCTTTTTCCCTCAGGCCGGCGGCGGCGCGAATGCCGCCCGCCAGCACCATACCGTCGACGCCGTGCTCCAGCAGCGTATCGAAGCAGCGCATCAGCCCTTTGCCTTCGCGGCCGCTTTGGGTAAGGAACAGCACCTTGCCGTGCGCCTCCAGCGCTTCGCTCAGCCCGGCGGTCATCTCGGCGTAGAAAGGTTCGCAGATATCGCGCAGGATCAGGCCAATCACCCCCGATTCGCCGCCGCGCAGCGTGGCCGCCTGGCGGTTGCGCACGTAGCCCAGCCGCTCAATCGCCTGATTCACCCGCGCTACCGTGGCCGGAGAAATGCGCCCCTTGCCGCTCAGCACCAGGGAAACCGTGGTGACAGAGACGCCGGCCTGCTGCGCGACATCGGTGATAGTGATCTTTTTGATGGTCATAGCCTCTGCGTACCCGATCCTGGGCAACCTGCACCTTGATGACAAATGGTATACCGAATGTGTTTGGCCAGTAAAACGTTTTACTGCCGCTGGCATTGTGGCCGCAAAGTGCGCGCAGAAATTGTGATTAGCGGCGCATTTTTACTAGGTAAAACGTTTTATCTTATTTTTACCTAACAGAGCAACACCCCTTTTTGCACGCCTTTTCGCCAGGAGCCGTCGGTTATGCCAGCACCTAAAAAACAAAAAATTACGCTGTGGGAGTTTTTCCAGAGCCTGGGCAAAACATTCATGCTGCCCGTCGCATTACTCTCTTTCTGCGGCATCATGCTGGGGATTGGCAGCTCGCTGAGCAGCCGCGACGTCATCACCCTGCTGCCGTTTATCGGCCATCCGATCTTCCAGCTGATCTTCACCTGGATGAGCAAGATTGGCTCATTCGCCTTCAGCTTCCTGCCGGTGATGTTCGCCATCGCCATTCCGCTGGGCATGGCGCGGGAAAATAAAGGGGTAGCCGCCTTCTCCGGCTTTGTCGGCTTTGCGGTGCTGAACCTGGCGACCAATTTCTATCTGACCACCGCCGGCATTTTACCGACCGACGATCCGCTGGTGCTGAAGGCCAACAACATTCAAAATATCCTTGGCATCCAGTCGATCGACACCGGCATCCTCGGCGCGGTGATCGTCGGCATTATCGTTTACCTGCTGCATGAGCGCTTCAACACCATCCGTCTGCCGGATGCGCTGGCGTTCTTCGGCGGCACCCGCTTCGTGCCGATCGTCACCACGGTGGTGCTGGGCCTGTGCGGCCTGGTGATCCCGCTGATCTGGCCGTGGTTCGCCGCCGGCATCAACGGCCTGGGTTGGGTTATCAACGGCGCCGGCGCCTTTGGCCCGATGATCTTCGGCACCGGCGAACGCCTGCTGCTGCCGTTCGGCCTGCACCATATTCTGGTGGCCCTGATCCGCTTTACCGAAGCGGGCGGCACGCTGGACGTATGCGGCCACAGTGTCAGCGGCGCGCTGACCATCTTTCAGGCGCAGCTTTCTTGCCCGACCACCACCGGCTTCGCCGAAAGCGCCACCCGCTTCCTGTCGCAGGGCAAGATGCCGGCCTTCCTCGGTGGCCTGCCGGGCGCGGCGCTGGCGATGTACCACTGCGCCAAGCCGGAAAACCGCCATAAAATTAAAGGGCTGCTGATTTCAGGCGTGGTCGCCTGCGTGGTCGGCGGCACCACCGAGCCGATCGAATTCCTGTTCCTGTTCGTCGCGCCTTTCCTGTATCTGATCCACGCCATCCTCACCGGCCTGGGCTTCACCCTGATGGCGCTGCTGGGCGTTACCATCGGCAACACCGACGGCAATATCATCGACTTCGTGGTGTTCGGCATCCTGCACGGCACCGCCACCAAGTGGTATCTGGTGCCGATCGTCGCCGCCATCTGGTTTGCCGCCTATTACGTCATCTTCCGCTTCTCTATCCAGCGTTTTAACATCAAAACGCCAGGCCGCGAGAGCGAGAGCGCGGCCAGCCAAAGCGCGCCGGTCGGCGCAGTCGGCAAGTCCGGTTACAACGCGCCGGCTATCCTGGCGGCGCTCGGCGGCAGCGCAAACATCGTGACGCTGGACAACTGCATCACCCGCCTGCGCCTGTCGGTCAACGACATGAGCAAGGTGGACGACGCGGCGCTGAAGGCCAACCGCGCCATCGGCGTGGTGCACCTCAACGAGCACAATCTGCAGGTGGTGATCGGCCCGCAGGTGCAATCGGTGAAGGATGAAGTAGACTCACTGATAAGCGCGGCGCAATCCGCCGCAGACCTGCCGGGAGCAGCGCATGTTTGATTTTTCCACCCCTATCGACCGGCACGGCACCTGGTGCACCCAGTGGGATTTTATCGCCGACCGTTTCGGCAGCGCCGACCTGCTGCCCTTCACCATCTCGGATATGGACTTCGCCACCGCGCCTTGCATCCTCGAGGCGCTGCAACAGCGCCTGCAGCACGGCGTGCTGGGCTACAGCCGCTGGCAGCATGAGGATTTTCTCGGTGCGCTGCGCCACTGGTATCAACAGCGCTTCGCGGCGCCGATCGACACTGCCATGGCGGCGTACGGCCCGTCGGTGATTTACATGGTGGCGCAGCTGCTGCGCCAGTGGTCGGCGCCGGGGGAATACGTGGTTACCCACACCCCCGCCTATGACGCCTTCTATAAGGTGATCCTCGGCAACCAGCGCCAGCTGCTGCCTTGCCCGTTGCAGAAAGACGGCAACCACTGGCGCTGCGACATGGCGCATCTGGAAGCCCTGCTGGCGCGGCCGCAGACCAAAGTGCTGCTGCTGTGCAGCCCGCATAACCCGACCGGCAAGGTGTGGAGCCGGGACGAGCTGCTGCAGATGGCCGAGCTGTGCGAACGCCACCAGGTGCGGGTCATCAGCGACGAGATCCATATGGACATGGTGTGGGGCGAGCAGCGCCATACGCCGTGGAGCCAGGTGGCGATCACGCCCTGGGCGTTGCTGACCTCCGGCTCCAAGAGCTTCAATATTCCGGCGCTGACCGGTGCCTATGGTTTTATCAGCGACGATGCCAGTCGCGAGGCCTACTTCCAGCAGCTGAAGGCCCGCGACGGGCTGTCTTCGCCGGCGGTGTTGGCGGTGGTGGCGCATATCGCCGCCTATCGCCACGGCGAACCCTGGCTGGACGCACTGCGCGACTATCTGCAGGATAACCTCACCTACGTCGCCGAACGCCTGAACCAGGCCTTCCCGGCGCTGAACTGGCAGCCGCCACAGGCCACCTACCTGGCCTGGATCGACCTGCGGCCGCTGGCGGTGGACGACAGCCAACTGCAGCAGGTGTTGATCGAGCGCGAGAAGGTGGCGGTGATGCCGGGCTTCACCTACGGCGAGGAAGGCCGCGGCTTCCTGCGGCTCAACGTCGGCTGCCCGCGCAGCAAGCTGGAGGCCGGGTTGGATAAGCTGATTGCCGGCCTGCAGTGGCTGCGGGATCGGGCATAGCGCGTCACCGCACCGCCTGCGGGATCTCCTCCAGGCGGTGATATACCGCCAACCCCCACTCGTTGGCCACCTGCACGTCCTTGTCCGCGCCGGCGGACGCCCCCTCGATGCGGTACACCGCCTGGCACTGGGCGATCAGCCGGTGGGCCACCGGATAAAGGTATTCTTGGCAGATAGCGTCGCCATGCTCGGTTGAACCGGCCGCGGCCGCCAGCGGCAGCGCCAGCCATTCGCCGATCACCGGCACGTGGCCGCGCTGATACACCTGCAGCGCCGCCTGCTCCAGCCGCCGCAGGTTAGCGGCGATGCGTTGCGAGTCGCCGTCGGTGCCGCTGCGGTAAGGGCCGGCAATCAAAATCAGCTGTGGGGTCATGGGCGGTTCTCCAGAGTGCGGTTAAGCGCGACATACTGCAGCAGCATGATGGTTTTGGCGTCGACGATAGTGCCCTGGCGAATCGCCTGCAGCGCTTGCTCCAACGGCAATTCCAGCACCTCAAGATCTTCCCCTTCGGCTTCCACCCCGCCGCCGCCGTTAATCCGATCGGCCGCCCGGTATTCGCCGACAAAAAAGTGCAGCTTTTCGGTCACCGAGCCGGGGCTCATGTAGGCTTCGAACACCTTTTGCACGTTTTGCACGCTATAGCCGGTTTCTTCTTCCACCTCGGCGCGGATGCGTTCTTCCGGCGAGGCGTTGTCCAACAGCCCGGCGGCGGCCTCAATCAGCATGCCGTCGTGGCCGTTGACGAACACCGGGAAGCGGAATTGGCGGGTCAACACCACCGATTGTGCTGCCCGATTAAACAGCAAAATGACGGCGCCATCGCCGCGATCGTAGGTTTCGCGGCTCTGCCGCTGCCAGACGCCGTCGCGGCGCAGAAAGTCGAAAGTGGTTTTTTTCAGCAGGTACCAGTCGTCGGACAACACCCGGGTTTCGACAATGCGAACCCGATCTTTGGTGGCTATCATTGATGCAACTCCGTCATGCAGGAAAGGAAATTGATACTATCGTGCAATTTCGTGTATGATCAAGATATTTCGTGCAGAGAAAATTTAACGAGGATCGCGCCATGCTCACCAGCCAACGCAAAAAAATCATTCTGGAAAAACTGGCCCAGGACGGGCAGGTGCTGGCCAAGCAGCTCAGCGAAATGTTCGGGCTATCGGAAGACACCCTGCGCCGCGATCTGCGTGAGCTGGACGCCGAAGGCCTGCTGCAGCGGGTGCACGGCGGCGCGCTGCCGGTGTCTTCCGCCATCGCCAGCTTTGCCGAACGCAATAAGTTGGAATCCGGCGCCAAGCGCGCAATAGCCAAGGCCGCCGCGGCGATGATCCTTCCCGGCCAGGTGGTGATTATCGACGGCGGCACCACCTCCGCCGAGCTGGTGAAACAGCTGCCGCCCACTCTGAACGCCACCATCGTCACCCACAGCCCCAGCGTGGCGGTCGGGTTGGTTGAGCACCCGTCGGTGGAGGTGATCCTGATCGGCGGCCGCTTGTACAAGCATTCGATCGTCAGCGTCGGCGCCGCCGCGGTGGAGGCGATGTCGCATATCCGCGCCGATATCTACTTTATGGGCGTCACCGGCGTGCACCCCACCGCCGGGCTGAGCACCGGCGATCTGGAAGAGGCCTATATCAAGCGCGCGCTGGCGGCGCGAGCGGCGGAAACCGTAGTATTGGCCTCCGCCGCCAAGCTCAACGCCGCCTCGCAGTATGCCATTGGCGATATCAGCCTGGCGCAGACCGTTATCGTCGAACACGCCACCGACGACGCGCTGATTGCGCCGTTGCAGCAGGCCGGCGTTAGCGTTCTGAAAGCCTGATTGGGCATTATTTGTGACTGCCATCACTTTTTTATGTAACGTGATGGCAATTTTCATCAGTTTGTTTTTATACTGATCTGCACTTTACCTACAACAAAATAACGAGTGCCAATCATGATCGACTCCCGCCTACCGCTTACCGATATCCACCGCCACCTCGACGGCAACATCCGCGCGCAAACCATTCTCGATCTTGGCCGCCAGTTCAACCTCGCGCTGCCCGCAAACGATCTGGAAGCGCTGCGCCCGCACGTGCAAATCACCCATGCCGAACCCGATCTGGTCAGCTTTCTGCAAAAGCTGGACTGGGGCGTGGCGGTGCTGGGCAACCTGGACGCCTGCCGCCGGGTGGCGTACGAAAACGTCGAAGATGCGGCCAACGCCGGTCTGCACTACGCGGAGCTGCGTTTCTCGCCCTATTACATGGCGATGAAACACCGGCTGCCGGTGGCTGGCGTGGTGGAAGCGGTGATTGACGGCATTCGTTCCGGCTGCCGTGACCGCGGCATCGATATCCGCCTGATTGGCATCATGAGCCGCACCTTCGGCGAGGCCGCCTGCCTGCAAGAGCTGGAGGGCCTGCTGGCGCACCGCGACGGCATTACCGCGCTGGATCTGGCGGGCGACGAGCTGGGCTTCCCCGGCAGCCTGTTCCTCAGCCATTTCAACCGCGCACGCGACGCCGGCCTGCGCATCACCGTGCATGCGGGCGAAGCCGCCGGCCCGGAAAGCATCTGGCAGGCGATCCGCGAGCTGGGTGCCGAGCGCATCGGCCACGGGGTTAAGGCCGTCGAGGATCCGGCGCTGATGGACTTTCTGGCGGAGCACGGCATCGGCATCGAATCCTGCCTCACCTCCAACATTCAGACCAGCACGGTGTCGTCGTTGGCGCAGCATCCGCTGGCCAAGTTCCTGCGCCACGGCGTGCTGGCGTCGATCAACACCGACGATCCGGCGGTTCAGGGCATCGAGATCGAACACGAATACCGCGTCGCTGCGCCGCAGGCCGGGTTGACGCCGGCGGAGATCCGCACCGCGCAGGAAAACGGCCTGAAAATGGCGTTCCTCAGCGAACAGGAAAAACAGGCCCTGCGCGACAAAGTGCAAGCCTGATAGCAATGGGCGCGAAAACCGCGCCCATGTTTCATTTCGCCGTCAGCGCTTCCGCTTCCGCCCGCTGTTTGGCGGTTTTGCGCGCATAGCGCTGCGCCAACACCGCGCAGACCATCAGCTGCACCTGGTGGAAAATCATCAGCGGCAGCACCATGGCCCCCACCGCCGCGGCCGGGAACAGCACGTTGGCCATCGGGATACCGTTTGCCAGGCTCTTTTTGGAACCGCAGAACACGATGGTGATCTCGTCGGCGGTATCGAATCCCAGCCAGCGCGCCGCGTAGGTGTTGATGATCAAGACCACCGTCAGCAGCACCAGCGACATCACCAGAATGGTCAGCAGCGACCAGCCGTCGATCCGCTGCCAAATGCCTTCCACCACCGCTGCGCTGAAGGCGGTATACACCACCAGCAGTATCGATGACCGGTCAGTGAGATTGATCAGCTTGCGGTGGCGATCGACCCATTTGCCGATCAGCGGCCGCGCCAGATGGCCGATGATGAACGGCACCATCAGCTGCAGAACTATCGAGCCGATGGCGTGCAGCACGTCGGTATTGCCGCCCTGGGTATGCATCAGCGCGCCCACCAGCAGCGGCGACAGGAACACGCCGAGAATGCTGGAAGCCGAGGCGCTGCAGATCGCCGCCGCCACGTTGCCGCCCGCCGCCGAGGTAAAGGCGATAGCCGACTGCACCGTTGCCGGCAGCGCGCACAGGTAGAGGAAACCGAGGTAGACCGTCGGCGTCATCAGGCCCGGCACCATCAGGTTCATCGCCAGCCCCAGCAGCGGGAACAGCGCAAAGGTGCTGAGAAACACCACCAGATGCAGCTTCCAGTGGCTCATGCCGGCGATGATCGCCTCGCGCGACAGCTTGGCGCCGTGCATAAAGAACAGCAATGCGATAGCGGCGGTGGTCAGCCGCTCAAAGAAGGTTTTCCAGATGCCTTCGCAAGGGAAAACCGAGGCGACAATCACCACCAGAATCAAAACCAGCAAAAATTTATCGATACGCAGACGCTGCAACCAGGACATTAGGTGAAATTCCTTGCATTAAAACCGTAAAAAGGCCCGGCGTTGCGCAGGGCCGACATGATTTTTTGTTTTTAAACCACCGGCAACGCCTGCTGCCGCTGGGCGGACTCGATACCCAGCTCGATCAGTTCCATCACGGCTATCGCATCGGCGGCCGGAACCGGATTTTCGCCCACGCCGCTGATGGCATCGCGAATGGCGGCGTAATAGGCCGGGTAATTACCGGGTATATTGAGCAGCGGCCGTTCGGCCAACAGCCCATCACGTGACAGCGTCACCACTCCTTCGCGCATATCATAACCCCAGTCGGCCTGCGGCAGGCGCTCGCCGGCCTTCAGCCGATCCTCCTGCGGATCCAGACCGAACTTGATATAGCTGCCGCGCGTACCCTGCACGATGTAGCGCGCGCTTTCCGCCGCGGCCAGCAGGGTGGCGTGCAGCACCACCCGGCGATCGCCATAGCTCAGCAACGCGTGGAAATAATCCACCGCCTGTGCGCCCGGGCGCAGCTCGCCCAAATCGACGAATAACCGGTCCGGCTTGCCGAACAGCTGCAACGCCTGATCGATTAAATGCGGCGCTAAATCATACCAGACCCCGCTGCCGACGCCGCCCTGTTCGCGCCAGCGCTGGCGCACCTCGGGGCGGAAGCGGTCGAAATGCGATTCGAAGTAAACCACCTCGCCTAAAACGCCGTCTTTAAGCAGCGCCTTGAGCGTGAGGAAGTCACTGTCCCAGCGGCGGTTGTGGAACACCGAGAGCAGCAAACCGCTCTGCTGCGCCTGCTGCTGCAGCGTTTTTGCCTGTGACAGCGTCACGGTAAAAGGTTTGTCTACCACCACATGTTTGCCGGCCGCCAACGCCTGCTGCGCCAGCGGGAAGTGAGTATCGTTGGGCGTGGGGATGACGACCAGATCAAGGGTGGGATCGCTGAACAGCGCCTGCGCATCGTCAACCACCGCCATCGACGGCCAGTCGGCGCGCACCTTTGCGGCATCGCTGCTGGAAACGGCCGCCAACTCAAGGCCTGGCGTACCTGCGATCAAGGGTGCATGAAAGGTTTTGCCGGCGTAGCCGTAGCCGACCAGCCCAACCCGAATTTTCTCAGCCATGGTGTTTCCTCTACAGGTTACTGACTCCAGACGGACTCTTGCGATTTGACACCATGATGCAGGCGGGAACAAGAAGTAAATGTAATGTTAATACCGGGCGATGCGCGGCCCTTCTCGCGGGCTTTTGCCGGCAACCGGTAGCCAAACGTGCTGCCTGCGCCCTTTCCCGCGCGCCATCCGTTTGATATTGATGACGAACCCCGCATTACCCGCTAAGCTATGCCGCCTGTTACCTCTGTTTCATTCAGGAAGCCGTTTATGTCCCAAGCTGAATACTCCCGTATCGGCGGTTGGTTGCTGGCCCCGATGGCCTATCTGATCGTTACCTTGCTCAGCGCCAGCCTGATGCTGCTCCTGTACGCCATGGCGATTTTCATGCCGGAATCGCGCGAATACCTGCTGACCAACGCTCAGGCTTTTACCCTGCAGTGGTATTTCTCGGTGCTGACGACCCTGGCGATGTGGTGTTTCACCCTGTGGCTGCTGTGGCTGTTCTGCCACCGCTCGCAGCGTTTCCCCAAGCTGTTCCTGGCATGGCTGCTGGTAACGGTGCTGCTGGCGATCAAAGCCTTCATGTTTGCGCCGGTGCCGGATGAAATCGCGGTGCGCAGCCTGGGCTGGCCGCTGCTGATGGCGGCGCTGCTGGTGCCGTATATGAAACGATCGCAGCGGGTCAAAGGGACCTTTACCGAAAGGTGAGCGCCCTTGTAGCACGTTTTATCTGGTTTGTTGTGTAAATTTTCGCCAAAACAGGCCAAAAAGAGCAATAACCCTGCTATACATGTGTTGTCGTTACGCCGCCAATTCCCGATAATAGGCGGCTTTTATTTTTTTAGGCATCGCAATGACCGAATACCTGCTCCTGTTTGTCGGCACCGTACTGGTGAACAACTTCGTCCTGGTGAAGTTCCTTGGCCTGTGCCCGTTCCTCGGCGTTTCCAAAAAGCTGGAAAGCGCCATCGGCATGGGGATGGCCACCACCTTCGTGATGACGCTGGCCTCCGTCAGCGCCTGGGTGATCAACACCTTTATTCTGGTTCCGCTGGATCTGGTGTACCTGCGCACGCTGTCATTCATTCTGGTGATCGCCGTGGTGGTGCAATTCACCGAGATGGTGGTGCGTAAAACCAGCCCGGCGCTGTATCGCCTGCTGGGCATCTTCCTGCCGCTGATCACCACCAACTGCGCGGTGCTCGGCGTGGCCTTGCTTAACGTCAACCTCGGCTATAACTTCCTGCAGTCTGCGGTCTATGGTTTCAGCGCCGCCGCCGGCTTCTCATTGGTGATGGTGCTGTTCGCTGCCATCCGCGAACGCCTGGCCGTGGCCGATGTGCCGGCGCCGTTCCGCGGCTCTTCTATTGCCTTGATTACCGCCGGGCTGATGTCGCTGGCCTTTATGGGCTTTACCGGGCTGGTGAAATTCTAATGAGCGCGTTGTGGATTGCTATCGCGGCTCTAAGCGCGCTGGGTTTGCTGTTCGGCCTGGTGCTCGGCTTCGCCGCGCGCCGCTTTGAGGTGGAAGAGGATCCGGTCGCCGAGCAGGTCGACGAGATCCTGCCGCAAAGCCAGTGCGGCCAGTGCGGCTACCCGGGTTGCCGCCCTTACGCCGAGGCGGTGGCCAACGGCGAGATGATCAACAAATGCGCCCCCGGCGGCGAGCAGGTCATGCTGAAGCTGGCCGAACTGCTCAACGTCGAGCCGCAGCCGCTGGGCAGCGAAGCCGCCGCCGAGCCGGTGCGCCAGGTCGCCTATATCGACGAAGCCAACTGCATCGGCTGCACCAAGTGCATTCAGGCCTGCCCGGTGGACGCCATCGTCGGCGCCACCCGCGCCATGCACACCGTGATTACCGACCTCTGTACCGGCTGCGACCTGTGCGTCGCACCGTGCCCTACCGACTGTATTGAAATGCGACCGGTCGCTACCACTACCGCCAACTGGAAGTGGGACATGAAGACGATCCCGGTGCAAGTGATCCACGTGGAGCAACATGCTTAATCTGTTCGCCGCCTTTAAAAAAGACCGGATTTGGGATTTCGATGGCGGGATCCATCCGCCGGAAATGAAGACTCAGTCCAGCGGCGTGCCGCTGCGTGCCGCTCCACTGCCCACGACCTTTATTATTCCGCTGCAACAGCATCTGGGGCCGGAAGGCGAATTGTGCGTCAACCCCGGCGATCGGGTGCTGAAAGGCCAACCGCTGACCGTCGGCCGCGGCCGCACCGTTCCGGTCCATGCGCCCACCTCCGGCACCGTCAGCGCCATCAGGCCGCACATCACCGCCCACCCGTCCGGGCTGGCCGAACTGTGCGTGATCCTTGAGGCGGACGGCGAAGACCGTTGGTGCGAGCGCGAACCGGTGGCGGATTATCGCCAACTGCCGGCGGCGGCGCTGATCCAACGCATCCATCAGGCCGGCATCGCCGGCCTGGGCGGCGCGGGTTTCCCGACCGCCAGCAAGCTGCAGGGCGGCATGAGCGGCGTGGAAACGCTGATCCTCAACGCCGCCGAGTGCGAACCCTACATCACTGCCGATGATCGCCTGATGCAGGAACATGCCGACCAGGTTATCGAAGGCACGCAGATCCTGCGCCATCTGCTGCAGCCTAAAATCACCCTGATTGGCATCGAAGACAACAAACCGGAAGCCATCGCGGCGCTGAAGCAGGCGCTGCGCGGCCGGCAGGGCATAGACCTGCGGGTGATCCCGACCAAATATCCTTCCGGCGGCGCCAAGCAGCTGACCAAGATCCTGACCGGCAAGGAAGTGCCGCACGGCAAACACTCTTCCGCCATCGGCGTGCTGATGCAAAACGTCGGCACCGCCTTTGCCATCAAGCGCGCCATCGTCGACGGCGAGCCGCTGATCGAGCGCGTAGTGACCCTGACCGGCGAAGCGCTCAGCCGGCCGGGCAACCTGTGGGCGCGCATCGGCACGCCGGTGCAGCACCTGCTGGAGTTTGCCGGTTTCCAGCCGCAGGCGCAGCAGATGGTGGTGATGGGCGGCCCGCTGATGGGCTTTACCCTGCCCGCCCTCAATGTGCCAATCGTGAAGATCAGCAACTGCATACTGGCGCCGACGGTAAACGAAATGGCGCCGCAGGAGGATGAGCAATCCTGTATCCGCTGCGGTCTGTGCGTGGACGCCTGCCCTGCAGGCCTGCTGCCGCAGCAGCTTTACTGGTTCAGCCGCGGCCAGGAACACGATAAGGCGCGCAACCATAACCTGTTCGACTGCATCGAGTGCGGCGCCTGTGCGTTCGTTTGCCCGAGCAACATTCCGCTGGTGCAGTATTACCGCCAGGAAAAGGCTGAAATCAAGGCTATCGATCAGGAAGCGGCGCGCACCGCCGAAGCCAAGGCGCGCTATGAGGCCAAGCTGGCGCGGCTGGAACGTGAAAAACTGGCGCGCGAAGAGCGCCATAAGAAAGCCGCGGTCAAACTGACCGACAACGATCAAAACGCCGTGCAGGCCGCACTGGCACGGGTGCGCAGCAAAAACGCCGAAGCCACGGCGGCACCGGTTACCGGCCAGCTGCCGGACAACGGCGAAATGATCGCCGCCCGTGAAGCGCGCAAGGCGCAGGCGCGCGAACGCCGCGCCCAGCAGGAAACTCAGGCGATGGCTGCCCCCGCCGCCACCGTTGACGGCGAAGATCCGCGCAAGGCGGCGGTTGCCGCGGCGCTGGCGCGGGTGAAGGCCAGGAAAGAAGCGGCGCAGACCGACAGCGCAGCGCCAGAGGTGCAGGACGCCACGCCGGAAGATCCGCGCAAGGCGGCGGTCGCCGCGGCGCTGGCGCGGGTGAAGGCCAAAAAAGAAGCGGCGCAGGCCGACAGCGCAGCGCCAGAGGTGCAGGACGCCGCGCCGGAAGATCCGCGCAAGGCGGCGGTTGCCGCGGCGCTGGCGCGGGTGAAGGCCAAGAAAGAAGCGGCGCAGGCCGACAGCGCGGCGCCAGAGGTGCAGGACGCCGCGCCGGAAGATCCGCGCAAGGCGGCGGTTGCCGCGGCGCTGGCGCGGGTGAAGGCCAAGAAAGAAGCGGCGCAGGCCGACAGCGCGGCGCCAGAGGTGCAGGACGCCGCGCCGGAAGATCCGCGCAAGGCGGCGGTAGCGGCAGCCATCGCCCGCGCCAAAGCCAAAAAGGCCGCGCGGGAAACGGCGACCACTGAGGCAGACAAAAAGTAAGACGATAACGCCTTGCACTGCGCAAGGCGTTATTCAGTCGATAGAAATCAGGTAGGTATAATCCACTTCAATCTGGCGCATTTTGGATTCCGGCGTCCAGTCCTTGGTCTGAATGATTTCCAGCTCCACGCTGCCCTTCACCTCATGCCGCAGCCCCGGCATCACATGGGACACCAGATAACCGAAGAATTGCAGGCACTCTTTGGCCGATCCCTGATGATTGATCGAGATATACTCACGCGCGGGGATATGGATATTTTCGATCTGGTGACCGGAAAGAATATCCTTGCGGTTTTCGGGCTCCACCGCCATCACGTGGGTAAATGAAAAATCATCCACGTGCTGATTGCGGACCGAATGAATGCTGTAGATGCGGTGGCAATCAACGTTCAAGCCTTTGAAAAAGTCGTTGAAGATTTCGTCTTTCATCGCCATGCAGGAGGAATACTCGATTTCCTGCTCTGTGCTGAAGTCCAGCTGGCGCGTAAAGCCCACCAGCTGCAGGTCCGGCATCATCAGGCGCTTCACCTCCGGGTAATAACCGGCGCCGTAGCTCGCTTCGAAGTTGAAGCGCGGCATCAGATTCTTCACCTCCCAGTGATCCATTGAGCGGTAACGGTTGGGGGTGGTGCCAAAGCGCTGCTTGAACATGCGGGTGAAAGTCTGCTGCGAGTCGAACCCCAGCTCATCGGAAATCTCGATGATGGAGCGACGGGTGATGCGCAGCGCCACCGCGGCGCGCGTCAGGATACGCGAACGGATATAGGTGGCGAGCTGAATGCCGGTAATGCGTTTGAACTTACGCTGCAGATGCCATTTGGAATAACCGGAAATGCGCGCGACTTCGTCCAGGTTAGGCCTTTTCTCCAGATGTATCTCAACCCACTCTATTAGCTCTTCAATAAAAAAAATGTCTTCATTTGTCATTATTATGCTTTCACTAACTCAGTTATGGTCGGGATAGTAACCCACATGGATTATGCAAAAGTTGTTATTTTGTGCGAAAAAATGAACCAAAAACCACATTTTATTCATGGGGTTATCCAGTCTTACCCGGCGGATTTTTTCGAGGCATTTTCGCATCATGCAGACAAATTACCGCATTTTCCTGATGAAAAAAAATCCGATCGCGCCACGCCGATTCATAGCCCCCTCAATGTGTGCTAAAAGCCGAATACCCTTATTATTAAGGCGTATTACCCTTGCGGCGAATCAGGTAGAATGCTCGGCTATAATTTTTACAGCGCCCTGTCGTGCGGCGCGATGAAACTGCCGCAAGTCCGGCAAAGCAAGGTGTCGTTACTCTATGAAGTTCAGGCCGATATCACCCACAGCCGCCAAAGGCTTACACATCGCCAGTTCACCTTTTACCCATAACCAGCAAAGCACCAGCCGCATCATGCTGTGGGTGATGTTGGCCTGTATCCCCGGCATTGCCGCGCAGCTGTGGTTTTTCGGTTACGGCACGCTGGTGCAGACCGCGCTGGCGATGATCGTCGCGCTGTTGGCTGAAGGCGCCATTCTGGCGCTGCGCAAGCTGCCGGTGCGCAGCCGGCTGGCGGACAACTCAGCGCTGCTGACCGCCCTGCTGCTCGGCGTCAGCCTGCCGCCGCTGGCCCCCTGGTGGATGATCGTCATCGGCACCTTCTTCGCCATCGTGATCGCCAAACAGCTGTACGGCGGTCTGGGGCAGAACCCGTTTAACCCGGCGATGGTCGGCTATGTAGTGCTGCTTATCGCCTTCCCGGTGCAGATGACCAGTTGGCTGCCGCCGGACGCGCTGCGCGCCACCGCGCTGTCGTTCCAGGATACCCTGCTGACCATTTTCAGCGGCCACACCCTGCAGGGCGCCACTATTCATGAACTGCAGATGGGCGTGGACGGCATCAGCCAGGCTACCCCGCTCGACGGCTTCAAAACCGGTCTGCGCAGCGGCCACAGCGTCGAGCAGATGCTGCAGCAGCCGCTGTTCGGCGGCGTGCTGGCGGGCATTGGCTGGCAGTGGGTCAACCTCGGTTTCCTGGCCGGCGGCCTGTTTATGCTGGCCCGCCGGCTGATTCACTGGCAGATCCCGTTCAGCATGCTGGCGGCGATCGCCGTTTGTTCCGGCTTGGCCTGGATGCTGGATCCTGCCCATCAGGCGTCACCGCTGATCCATCTGTTCTCCGGCGCCAGCATGCTGGGCGCGTTTTTCATCGCTACCGACCCGGTCAGCGCCTCCACCACCCCCAAAGGCCGACTGATCTACGGCGCGCTGATTGGCCTGCTGGTGTGGCTGATCCGCGTGTATGGCGGCTATCCGGACGGCGTCGCCTTCGCCGTGTTGCTGGCCAACATCACCGTACCGTTAATCGACCACTACACGCAGCCACGCGTGTACGGCCATCGTTAAGGAGCCGCGATGCTTAAGTCAATGAGAAAGCATGGCACTACGCTGGCGGTTTTCGCGGCGGTGACCACAGGTTTGACCGCGGTGGTGAACGGCCTGACGCAGAAAACCATCGCGCATCAGGCGGCGCTGCAGCAGAAAGCGCTGCTCGATCAGGTAGTGCCGCCGGAAAACTACGACAACGACATGCAAACCGAGTGCTTCCTGGTCAGCAACCCGGCATTGGGCAACGACGCGCCGCATCGCCTGTACCTGGCGCGCAAGAACGGCCAGCCGAGCGCCGCCGCGCTGGAAACCACCGCGCCGGATGGTTACTCCGGCGCGATTCAGCTGCTGGTCGGCGCCGATTTCAGCGGCACGGTGCTGGGCACCCGGGTTATCTCGCACCACGAAACCCCGGGCCTGGGCGACAAAATCGAACTGCGTATTTCCGACTGGATTTCCTTCTTCAGCGGCAAGAAAATTGAAGGCCCGGACGATAAACGCTGGGCGGTGAAGAAAGACGGCGGTATGTTCGATCAATTCACCGGCGCCACCATCACCCCGCGCGCGGTAGTGAATGCAGTGCGCCGCACGGCGTTGTATATGGAAACGCTGCCGCCTAAACTTGATAACCTGCCTGCCTGTGGAGCCAGCGAATGAGTAGTGAAGCCAAAGAATTGATCGTCCAGGGGTTGTGGAAGAACAACTCCGCCCTGGTGCAGCTGCTGGGGATGTGCCCCCTGCTGGCCGTGACCTCCACCGTGACCAATGCGCTCGGCCTGGGGCTGGCCACCACCCTGGTGCTGACGCTGACCAACGCCTCCATCTCGGCGGTGCGCCGCTGGGTGCCAAGCGAAGTGCGCATCCCGATTTACGTGATGATTATCGCGGCGGTAGTGAGCATCGTACAGATGCTGATCAACGCCTATGCCTTCGGCCTGTATCAGTCGCTGGGGATCTTTATTCCCCTGATCGTCACCAACTGCATCGTGGTTGGGCGCGCCGAAGCGGTAGCCGCCAGGAAGCCTGTCGGCCTGTCGGCGCTGGATGGCCTGGCCATCGGTCTCGGCGCTACCGGCGTGATGGTGACGCTGGGCTCGATGCGTGAACTGCTGGGCAACGGCACGCTGTTCGACGGCGCCGACATGCTGCTGGGCAGCTGGGCCAAGGTGCTGCGCATCGAAGTGGTGCACTTCGACAGCCCCTTCCTGCTGGCGATGCTGCCACCGGGCGCCTTTATCGGCCTGGGCCTGCTGCTGGCGGTGAAATACCTGATTGACGAGAAAATGAAGGCGCGCAAGAGTCAGGCTCTGGCCGTCGAACCGACGTTGACACAAGGACGCGCAGAGAAAGCCTGATGAATAAGCAGAAGCGACTGGAAATTCTGACCCGGCTGCGGGACAACAACCCGCATCCGACAACCGAGCTGGTGTACAGCACCCCATTCGAACTGCTGATTGCGGTGCTGCTCTCCGCGCAGGCCACCGACGTCAGCGTCAACAAAGCGACCGCCAGGCTCTATCCGGTCGCCAACACCCCCGCCGCCATGCTGGCGTTGGGCGTTGACGGCGTAAAGGAATACATCAAGACCATCGGCTTGTTCAACAGCAAGGCCGAAAACGTGATTAAAACCTGCCGCATGCTGCTGGAGCTGCACGGCGGCGAGGTGCCCGAAGACCGCGCTGCGCTGGAGGCGCTGCCGGGCGTAGGACGCAAAACCGCCAACGTGGTGCTCAACACCGCCTTTGGCTGGCCGACCATCGCCGTAGACACCCATATCTTCCGGGTGTGCAACCGCACTCGCTTCGCACCGGGAAAGAACGTCGATCTGGTCGAGGAGCAGCTGCTGAAAGTGGTTCCCCCCGAGTTCAAGGTCGACTGCCACCACTGGCTGATCCTGCACGGGCGCTATACCTGCATCGCGCGTAAGCCGCGCTGCGGCTCCTGCATTATCGAAGACCTGTGCGAGTTTAAAGAGAAGGTGTATCCCGACGCCTGATGCCTGCAGGGCGCCTCCCCGCGCCCGCCGTTAACCTCCTCGCTCTGCGGCTTATTTTTTATCAGAAATGTGATATTGCGCAGCAGTAACCCCGGTGTTATCGAGGATTTCAGCGAAAAACCCATCCCAACGTTAATTTCAAGCGGAAAATTAGTTAAAAATTGCGGTAAACATCACGCTTTCGGGATCACATTGCGTTTACAAATGCCAGCCTCATTTTCTTAAATTTCTATAATTTTACAAAACACCCCATATGCACAACAATCCAATGGATTATTCACCACCACTACCGAGATGAACCAAAAAACAGCAAATCAGCAGAATATACACCTGTTTAAATTCCGTATAGCTTTTAATCAAGATAAAAAATCGGCAAAGCATACAAACTCAAAAGTTAATACTGCATAACATTTGCAACATCGCTGCATAATCCCGCCAGCGATATATGTAACCGAATATGACAAACGGCTTGCCTCGTTGACAAAGATAGTGAACATTAACCGCCGTCATTCCATCCTATAACAACGCAGAAGGATGCAGTTCCGCATCACCTTTTGCACTTTCCCGTCTGCTTGAGTCGGGCTGCGAAAAAACAGAGGTACCAGTGTCAACAGCAAACAACAACAGCAAACAACCGGAAAGCGTGAGTCTCAACGCCTTCAAACAGCCTAAGGCGTTCTACCTGATCTTCTCGATCGAACTCTGGGAGCGCTTCGGTTACTACGGCCTGCAAGGCATCATGGCGGTTTACCTGGTCAAGATGCTTGGCCTGAGCGAAGCCGACTCCATTACCCTGTTCTCCTCCTTCAGTGCGCTGGTGTACGGCTTTGTCGCCATCGGCGGCTGGCTGGGCGACAAAGTGCTGGGGTCCAAGCGCGTGATCGTGCTGGGCGCGCTGGTGCTGGCCGCCGGTTACGCGATGGTGGCCTACTCCGGCCACGAGATCTTCTGGGTTTATCTGGGCATGGCGACCATCGCCGTGGGCAGCGGCCTGTTCAAGGCCAACCCATCCTCGCTGCTGTCGACCTGCTACGAGAAAGACGACCCGCGCCTCGATGGCGCCTTCACCATGTACTATATGTCGGTGAACATCGGTTCCTTCTTCTCTATGCTGGCCACCCCGTGGCTGGCGGCGAAATACGGCTGGAGCGTCGCCTTCTCTCTGAGCGTGGTGGGCATGCTGATCACCCTGGTCAACTTTATGTTCTGCCACAAATGGGTGAAAAAGCACGGCTCCAAACCGGACTTCAAACCGCTGCACCTGCCGAAGCTGCTGATGGTGCTGGTTGGCGTGGTGGCGCTGATCGCGGTTTCCAGCTGGTTGCTGCACAACCAGGTGATTGCCCGCTGGGCGCTGGCGATCATCTCGGCCGGCATCGTTATCGTGTTCGCCAAAGAGACCTTTGCGTTGCACGGCGCCGCACGCCGCAAGATGATTGTCGCTTTCCTGCTGATGCTGGAAGCGGTGGTATTCTTCGTGCTGTACAGCCAGATGCCTACCTCCCTGAACTTCTTCGCCATCCACAACGTGGAACACAGCATCCTCGGCGTGGCGTTCGAGCCTGAGCAGTACCAGGCGCTGAACCCGTTCTGGATCATGCTGGCCAGCCCGATTCTGGCCGCGCTGTACAACAAGATGGGCGACCGCCTGCCAATGCCGCACAAGTTCGCGTTCGGCATGATCCTGTGCTCTTGCGCCTTCCTGGTGCTGCCGTGGGGCGCCAGCTTCGCCAACGAACAGGGCATCGTCTCCGTTAACTGGCTGATCCTGAGCTATGCGCTGCAGAGCATCGGTGAGCTGATGATCTCGGGCCTGGGCCTGGCGATGGTGGCGCAGCTGGTGCCGCAGCGCCTGATGGGCTTCATCATGGGTTCATGGTTCCTGACCACCGCCGCCGCCGCGCTGATCGCCGGTAAAGTCGCCGGCCTGACCGCAGTGCCGAGCGACATCAGCGACGCGCACGCTTCGCTGGCCATCTACAGCCACGTGTTTATGCAAATCGGTATCGCTACCGCGGTGATCGCCATCCTGATGATGCTGACTGCGCCGAAGCTGTACCGCATGACCCTGGATAACGCTGAAGATACCCAGAAGAAAGCGCAGGCCGCCGCCACGGCCCACTGATTGCCGGCAGGCTAGCTACGCATTATAAAAAAACCGGGGCAAAGCCCCGGTTTTTTTATGGCAGGAAAAATAGCTGACGCCTTAGGCCGGCTTGCGGCTCAGCTGAGCCCACATGAATTCGCTGACCAGCGCACTATGGAAGGCCGCCTGTTGCTTGTCGGCCGCCGCGCTGTGCCCGCCCTCGGTATTCTCGTAGAAATACACCTGCTGATAACCCATCTGCTGCATGCGCGCCGCCATCTTGCGCGCATGCGCCGGGTTGACCCGATCGTCGCTGGTGGCGGTATAGAACAGCACCGGCGGATAAGCCACCTGCGGCTTGATATTGTGATACGGCGAAAAGGCCTTGATGTAGGCCCACTGCTCCGGTTTGGACGGATCGCCATATTCGGCGATCCAGGAGGCGCCGGCGGAAAGCTGAGTATAGCGCTGCATGTCCAGCAGCGGCACCTCACAGACGATGCAGCCGAACAGCTGCGGATACTGCGTCAACATATTGCCGACCAGCAGGCCGCCGTTGCTGCCGCCGCGGGCGCCCAGGTGCTGTGACGACGTCACTTTTCGCGCAATCAGATCTTCCCCCACCGCCGCGAAATCCTCGTAGGCGCGTTGACGATCCTGCTTGAGCGCCGCCTGGTGCCAGGCCGGGCCATATTCCCCCCCGCCGCGGATATTGGCCACCACGTATACCCCGCCGCGCTCCAGCCAGGCCGGCGCCTTGCTGCCCATATAGCCCGGCAGCAACGACACTTCAAAGCCGCCGTAGCCGTACAGCAGCGTCGGGTTGCCGCCATCCAGTTTGAGATCTTTCGCCGCAATCTGGAAATACGGCACCCGGGTGCCGTCTTTGGAACGGGCAAAATGCTGGCTGACCTGGTAGCCGCTGGCGTCGAAGTCCTGCGGCCCCTGCTTGAGCAGCTCCGCTTCGCCGCCGTCGAGATTGCCCATGTACAGCGAGGTCGGCTGCAGGAAGCCGCTGATGGTCAGGAAATAATCGTTGGTTTCCTCATCTATGCCGCCGGCGGAAATGGTGCTGATGCCGCCCGGGTTGCCCAGTGGCCGCCGCTGCCAGCCGTCGCCTTGCGGCGTCAGAACCTCCAGACGGTTCACCACGTTGTCCATGATGCTGAGGATCAGGCTCCCGCGCGTGCCGCTGTAGCCGCTCAACGCCATCTGGGCCGTTGGCGTGAACAGCACCTGCAGCTCGCGCTTGCCCGCCAAATAGTCGTCGAAATGCGCCGCCAGCAGCGCGCCGGAAGGATAGCTTTTGCCGCCCACCTGCCAGTCGCTGCTCAGTTTGATCAACAGCCATTCGCGATGGGTGTTGAACTCGGCGTCTGCCGGGATATCAATCTTGATTTTTTGATCCTGCGGCGTCAGCAGGAAGTATTCGCGGCGGTAGAAATCCAGGTTGCGGCCCACGTAGTCGCGTTCAAAGCCCGGCGTGCGATCGTGATAGGCGAATACCGCCATATCTTCCGGCTGCGCCTCATACAGCGTCTCGGCGGCGCTCAGCGGCGTGCCGCGCCGCCAGCGCTTGGCGATGCGCGCATAACCGGACTGGGTCATCGAGCCGGGCCCGAAATCAGTGGCGACGTACAGCGTATCCCGATCGACCCACGCCGCCTGGCTTTTGGCCGCAGGCAGCGTAAAACCGCCCTTGACGAAGGTTTTGGCGGTCAGATCGAATTCACGGATTTCGGTGGCGTCCCCGCCGTCCGGCGACAGCTGGATCAGGCAATAGCGGTATTCCGGCGCCAGCGGCTGCGATCCCTGGAATACCCAGTCCTTGCCCTCCGCTTTGCCCAACGCGTCGATGTCCAGCACCGTTTCCCAGGCCGGCTTGGCCTTGCGGTACTCTTGCAGCGTGGTGCGGCGCAGCAGGCCGCGCGGATTGGCCTGATCCTGCCAGAAATTGTAGTAATAATCGCCGCGTTTGCTGACCCAGGGGATCTGAGTGTCTTTATTGAGGATATCCAGCACCTGCCGTTCCAAGCGGTGGAAACCGTCGCCCTGCGCAAAACGCGTGACGGTGCGCTGGTTTTCCTGCTGCACCCACTGCTGGGCGGCCTTGCCCTGCAGCTCTTCCAGCCACAGGAATTCATCGCTGGCGGCGCTGCCGCCCTCTGCCGCCATCGCCAGGCGGATACTGTTAGGTAATGAAGTCATCGCGAATACGGCTCCTGCGGTTTGCGCACTGAGTTTAATAAACTGGCGTCGATTGCTGACCGGCAAATCAAGCTCCTTTTGAACATGAATAAGAGGCATTTTCAACAAGGTAGGCGTTTGGCGGCGCAGAGTCAAAGGCTGCGCCCTGCGCGTTGAGTCAGGATTGAGGATAGTGGATAAGATCGTGAATGCGCACCGTTTCCTGGCCGGCATTGCGGTAAGCGTGCGGGCAATCGGCCTGAAAGCGCAGCGCCTCACCGGCGCCCAGGCTGTGCCACTGGCCGTCAACCGCCAGCTCTAACCGGCCGCTGATGACGATCACATGTTCGATCACCCCCGGCTCGTGGGCCGACGATTCGCTGAGCGCCCCCGGCGCCAGATCGATGACGAACATGTCGAAGCCCAGCTGCCTGTCGAACGGGAACAGCGGCACCACGCGCATCGCGGCATTATGCTGATTAAACACCGGCAGATCGCCATAGCGGTGCAGCGTGGCCTGCTGTTGCAGCGGCGAAGCCTCGAGAAAGGCAGAAAACGCCACGTTAAAGCCGGTGGCGATCTTCCACAGCGTCGCCACCGTCGGGCTGGACTCGCCGCGTTCTATCTGCCCGAGCATCGCCTTGCTGACGCCGGTGTTCTCCGCCGCCTGCGTCAGGCTCCAGCCGCGTTGGGCGCGCAGCGCGCGTAGGGTGTGCGCCAGATGGCCGGCAAGTTCTTGCATCGTTTTCTCCGCAGCGGTTTGGCGCCGATTATAACCACTTGTGCGCTATAACGCACGATGCTATGCTGATTTTCACTGTGCGTTATAACGCACATTGTTACCGGAGCCCGCCATGCGTCCTGCCCTTGCTTTGCGTCATCTGACCCTGCCCGCCGTCATGGCCGGCTTCGTGGCCGTATTGGTGGGTTACACCAGCTCGGCGGCCATCATCTTTCAGGCCGCCGCCGCCGCTGGCGCCACCCCGCTGCAAATCGGCGGCTGGCTCAGCATGCTGGGGCTGGGCATGGGCGTTACCTCCATCGGGCTTTCGCTGTATTACCGCACGCCGATCCTCACCGCCTGGTCGACGCCCGGCGCGGCGCTGCTGGTCACCAGCCTGCCCGGCACGCCGATCAACGAGGCCGTCGGGGTGTTTGTCTTTGCTGCCGGCTTGATCCTGCTGTGCGGCGTCACCGGCCTGTTCGCCCGGCTGATGGACCACATACCGCAGGCGATATCGGCGGCGATGCTGGCGGGCATACTGTTGCGGTTCGGCCTCGACGCCTTCGCTTCGCTGCAGGTGAACTTCACCCTCAGCGCCGCTATGGGGCTGGTGTATCTGCTTGGCCGCCGCTATCTGGCGCGTTATACCATCGTGCTGACCTTATTGGCCGGCTTGGCGATCGCCGCGCTGCAGGGCAATATTCATCTCGCCCAACAGCCGCTGGCGTTCGCCTCGCCGGCGTTTATCGCCCCGCACTTCAGCTGGCCGACGCTGCTGGGCATTGGCGTGCCGTTTTTCGTGGTCACCATGGCTTCGCAAAACGCCCCCGGCATCGCCACGCTGAAGGCGGCCGGCTACAGCGTGCCCACTTCTCCGTTGATCGCCTGGACGGCGTTGGCCGCCCTGCTGCTGGCGCCGTTCGGTGGTTTTTCAGTGTGCATCGCCGCCATCACCGCCGCCATCTGCATGGGGCCGGACGTCAACCCCGATCCGCAGCGCCGCTATATGGGCGCTGTCGCCGCCGGGGGGTTCTATCTGCTGGCCGGGTTGTTCGGCGGGATGATCGGCATGCTGTTCGGCGCGCTGCCGCCGGCGCTTATCCACTGCATCGCCGGCCTGGCGCTGCTCGGCACCATCGGCGGCAGCCTGCAGCGCGCGCTGCACGATGAAAAGCAGCGCGACGCCGCCCTGATTGCCTTTCTGATCACCGCCTCCGGGGTGACGCTATTGGGCGTGGGCTCGGCCTTCTGGGGCATTGTCGGCGGCGCCATCGCCCATCTGCTGCTTTCGCTGCCGCGGCGCAATGCGGGCTGAAGGCGTCAGGCCAGCAGCTTCAGCTTGCCGGTGAGTTTGCGCACGGCTTTCTTTTCCCCCGCCAGCGCCACCCCCAGCAAACGCCACTGGTGGCTGGGCCTGGCCGCCACGCTGGCGCGAAAGGCCGCATAGTCGGTAGTTTGCTGGCCATCCAGTGGAAACAGGATGCGATCCAGCTGCGCCGCCTGCGGCTGGTGCAGCAACTCGCTCAGCTCCTGTTCGCCGGCGGCCAGCACGCTGATGCCGATCGGGATCAGCCCCGGCCAACGCAAACCATCGCTGTCTTCCAGCATGTCGCCGACCAGCGCCGGGTGGCGCTGCCCCAGCGTCAGCGCCAGCACCGCCGCTGCGTTGGCCATATTGCCCAGAGGCAAATCCCGATTGATGACGATGACGCAGCGTTCCGCTTTGAACGCGGCAGGCAAATCAGAGTGCATGATGTTCTTCCTGTCTTTGAATGGGCCGTTGAGCATAACCAAGCACCGCGGCTTATTCTGGAAGCTTTGTGCAAAGATTGCGGTAGTGAGCCGGCGTTAGCCTGTAGGCGCGCTGAAACCAGCGCCCCAGATGGCTTTGATCGGCGAACCCCACCCGGGCCGCCACCTCTACCGGCCTGCCGCCGGCGGCCAATAAGCGGCGCGCCTGCGCCAGCCGCAACTGCACCAGGTAGGCATGGGGCGGCAGCCCGTAGGTTTGGCGAAACAGTCGAGTGATACGAAAACGATCGAGGCCGGTCAGCGCCACCAGCGACTCCATGCGAATGTCCTGCTGACTATTGGCATGCAGATAATCCCGAATGCGCTGCGCCTGGTAAGGCGAGGTTTCATGCACCGGCCTCCGCCGCCAGTGCAGATGACACGTCAGACCGCACAGCAGACCGTCCAGCGCATGCTGGCGCTGCAATGCTCCCAGCTGCGGCTGTTGCAGTTGGCTAAAGGCGCGCATCGTCGCCTGCGCCAACAGCCGATCGTCGGACAGCGTGGCGGCGAAGCTCAGCTGATAGCTGTCCGGCACCTGGGAAAACAGCTGGCGCAGCTGCTCATCCAGCCACCCTGGGCTGATATACAACATCTGGTAGGTAAAGCCCTCTTCGGCCGGCGCATCACCGTCATGCACCTCACCCGGCTCGAGCAAAAATACCTGCCCGGGGGTGCTGCGATGCCGCCGTCGACGACAGTGAAACTGCTGGACGCCCTGTTCCGTTACGCCCACCAGATAATCATCGTGCCAGTGCGGATCGTAAGCGTGCTGATGCCCGCCAAAATGGGCGCGGATCAGTTCAATACCGGTAGGCGGGTCTTTTTTCAATGCGATCCAACTGCCCATATTCACCCCGTGACAGCTTCTTGGCAGATTATCTAAGCAGACAAATAATGCCATGTCTGGAACAAATGTGCGCCCCGGTTTGACAAGGACGCCGTCGCCGCCTTGACTTTCCTATGCCAGCCGGCCCACAGCACATTTTAGAGAGGCAAAATGACCCCTATTGAACAATGGGCGCAGGTCGATCGTTATATCGTCGACTGCCTGGTTGAACAGGACGATCCCCTGCTGCAGGCACTGGACGCCAACAGCGCCGCAGGGCTACCGGACCACGACGTGGCGCCGAATCAGGGTAAGCTGCTGCAGCTGTTTGCCCGCATGGTTAACGCCAGACGCATACTGGAAATCGGCACCCTTGGCGGGTACAGCACCATCTGGTTGGCCCGCGCCTTGCCGCCAGACGGAACGCTGGTGACGCTGGAGGCCAATGAGCGGCACGCGGCGGTGGCCCGGCGCAATGTGGCCAACGCCGGCCTGAGCGCCCAGGTGGCGCTGCGGGTAGGGCCCGCACTCCTCAGTTTGCCTCAGCTGCAGGCCGAGGCCCCGTTCGACCTGATATTTATCGACGCCGACAAGCCCGGTAACCCGGACTACCTGCAGTGGGCGCTGAGGCTATCGCGCCCCGGCACGGCGATCGTCGGCGATAACGTGGTACGCAACGGTGCGGTGACCGATGCCGCCAGCAAGGACGCCAGCGTGCAGGGGGTGCGGCGCTTCTTCGACATGATGGCGCAAGAACCGCGCCTCAGCGCCACCGCCCTGCAAACGGTGGGCAGCAAGGGATGGGACGGATTTTCCCTCGCCATCGTCAACTATTAGGTGACATTGTCACGAGGGAGCTTATGAACGAACAAGCCACACTGCTCGCCCAACGCCTGATCCGCAACGTTGATCGGGTAGAAAAACATCGCGACCAGCGGCCACCGCTGTATGACAGCCTCGGCGCCCGGCTGGGCACCGGCACCGCCGCCAGCAAGCTGGGCGCCTCCATCGACCTGCTGGCGCCGGGCATGCGCGCCTGCCCCTATCATTTTCACTATGCGCAGGAGGAGATGTTTATCATTCTGGAGGGCAGCGGCACGCTGCGGGTGGCGGGCGAGATGCTGCCGATTGTCGCCGGCGATATCATTTTTATTCCGCCGGGGCCGGACTATCCGCATCAGATTATCAACACCTCTGATGCGCCGCTGAAGTACCTGTCGGTCAGCACGCGCGAACAGCCGGAGCTGGTGGAATACCCCGACTCGGGCAAGTTTCAGGCGATCGCGGCAGGCGGCGACGGGCAGCAGGTACGCTACCTGCAGCGCCCTTCAGCCTCGCTCGATTACTGGCAGGATGAACCCTGAGTCGCCGCCCGGCAGCGCCAGGCCCAGCGCGCGCGCCGCCAGCTCTGCCACGCGAAAATCGATGTCGGCCGCTTCGCCGTCCTCCATAAACCAGGCGGCGGAAAGCCCCGCCCAGGCCAGGATCCACTGCAACAGGCGGCGGCGATCCAAACCGGCCAGCCGGCAGACCTGTTGCACCCGGCGGTGGAAAATGTCCGGATCGGTGGCCACGCCGTAATTGGGGTTACAGAAAATATTGGCGTAATCGAAGCCGCGCTCACCGCTCAGCCGTTTGGGGTCTATCGCCAGCCAGCCGCGTTCGCCGAAATCCAGCACGTTATCATGGTGAATATCGCCGTGCAGCACGCCTTCCTCTCGCGGGCTGGTGAGCAACTCGGCCGCCGCAGTGGCGCTGAGGCGCAGCATGCCGCCATGCGCCTGCGCCGCCGGCCACAGCGAGCTGAACCACTGATGCAAGGGGATCAGCTCCGGCGGCCGCTGCGCGCGCGGCGCATGCAGGCCGGCGATCACCCGGCACAGGATCTCCGTGGCCTGTTCATCCGCGCCGTCACGCACCAACTGCGCCAGCGAACCTTCACCCTGAGCGCGCTCGAGCAAAATGCCGTCTTCATGCCACGCCAACACCTGCGCGGCACCCTCGCCCTGCCACCAGCACATCAGCAGGCCGCCGAACTTTTCTTCCTGTTCGCGGGCGATTTTCAGCATCGCGGCGCCGCCCCGATAGCGCACCGGCATTAACAGGCTGCTGTGGGTCTCAAAGGCTTTACCGTCCGGCTCCAGCCGCCAGCGTTGCATATAGGGAACAAATAGCGGGTTCATCGCCCAGGCGTCCTTATTGCGGTGATACGCCGCCTCTTTATCCGTTGCGTGAAAGATGCGGCATATGGAAATAAATGTTAGTGATACTATTAGATATCAATAGATCACAGCGTTTTCCCGATGTTTACGCCGGTATCCTAACCAAGTTTGCCGATTTTTTTAATAAATCTCGCGAGGGGTTTTATCATGACGTCATTAAAACGCATTAATTATCCGCAGTTGCCCACCCCGGGCGGGCCCTATGTGCACGCGGTGCGCCACGGCAGTCTGCTGTACGTTTCGGGCCTGACGGCGTTCGCCACCGAGGCTCAGGGCCAGACGGCGCAGCAGCAGGCCCAGGCAATCCTGGAACAGCTGGCGACCATCGCCGCGGCCGAAGGCACCAACCTCAAGTCGCTGATCAAGATTAGCGTGTTTTTAACCGATATCGCCGACCTGCCGGCGATCCGGCCGGTGCTGTTTGATTACTTTGACGGCGCGCTGCCGGCCTGTTCTTTGATGGCGGTCAGCGCGTTGTTTTCTCCCCAGGTCAACGTGGAGATAGAGGCGGTGATGGCGGTGTAATGCGCGGGGCTACAGTGAACCTTGGTCCAGCCGGCAGGGGCCGATTTTGAACCAGGCCTTGGCAATCCGCCCCTGATCCACCTCGTAAATGGCGATCACGTCCATTTTGCCGCGCCCCTGCGGGAAATTGCGCGTCACCACTTCCTGATCGACCACCATATTGCCCACCACCATGCGTTTCACCTTCTCACCGTACAGGCTCGGCTCTTTGAAGCGAGCGACGTGGCGTTCGCGGATCGCCGCCTTGCCGCCGGCCAGCAGCGTATCCGGGTGCTCATAGTACTGCGCATCTTCCGCCCAGCAGGCGATAAACGCCTCGATATCACGGGCGTTATAGGCGTCCAGCTGCCGCTGAACCACATCTTCCGGACGAATCGTTTTACCGTTCATAACATCCTCCAGGCGAGGTTAAAGGGAAGAAATACCGCCGCACGCATCAGGATCGGTGATGGTAACCAGGCTTTGCTGCATCTTGATGACAAGGGTGCCGGCATACAGTCGTAAATTTGAATAAAAAACCACAAATAACGAATAAATAACCTATCACGCTTCAAGGTTAATTCAAGATGACGTGCGCGAAATTTGGGCGTCGGGCCTGCGGGGACAAAAACAATGCGACGGCGTGCGTTACCCTTTGCGGCGCTTGCCAGGATTCTGCTAATTTAGCGGTAAGAAAACTCTTGCCGATGGACTGCTATGCAACAAAAGCCGGTGCTGCACGAAGCCAGACAGTTAAAGCGACTTAACGCCGCCACGCGACGCCAATCCCATATGTACAAATGGATTGCGTTGATCGCTGCGCTGGATGCGGTGCTGGTGTTTTGGTATGACCGGGATATGCGCAACGTCACCTTCTCAGGCTCGGTCGCGCTGGTATGCGGCTATTTATGGATCCGCGATCGCAACAAGGCCCGCGGCTATCGGCGCGAGTACGACCGCAAATTCGGCAAGCACAGCGGCGGTTAAGCCTGCATCGCCTCCAACACCTTGGCGCTGTCGACAATCTGTACGAACTTGACTATCTTGCCATCACGCAGCGTATAAATATGCGCAAAGGACGCGCTGAATGATTTGCCGGTCGCCTTGTAAGTGCCATGGTAAAAACCCTGGGCGATAACGTGTTCGCCGGCGTCGTAGAAATGGTCGACATCGGCGCGATAGCCCTGCCACTCGGTTCCCAAACGCTGATGCACATTTTTGATGATCGCTTCCGGGCCAATGTAAGTGCCGGCATAGGGGAACCCGGCGGCTTCGGTCCATTCCGCATCGGGCGCCAGCGCCGCCAGCAGGTTGCGGCCATTTTCCTCGGAGCTGCCTTCATAGGTCGCACGTACGATCTCAAGATGGGTTGGCATGTCTTTTCTCCTGTGGCTGAAAGGGGGTATTCCGGCCAAGCCCCCACAGACACAGGGCTAACACCCAGCGGGGACGACCGGAATCAGACCATTGTAGGTTGCTTAATTCGCGACAAAAACCGTAATTATGGCAATAGTCAATTGCAATAGGGTAAACAATCCCCTGCTTCGGCGGCATGTTACCGGTATTTGCGGCTGCTATGATTATTGACGATTTCCCGCTATCAGGAGCAAAACGTGCATTTATCTCCCCTTTCTCCGGCGCTGCTGCTGCCGTTCGCCCCCTACCGGGAGCTGGCGCAGGCGCTGTTGCCGCTGACCTTAAGCTCCGATGACGGCTCGCACGACGTGGCGCATCTGCACCGGGTGTGGAAGAACTGCCGCCAAATCGGCGAACAGGAAGGCGGCGATCGCCGCATTCTCTGCGCCGCCGTGCTGCTGCATGACTGCGTGGCCGTCGAGAAGAATTCGCCGCAGCGCCACCTGGCCTCGCGCATGGCGGCGCAAAAGGCGTCGCTGACCCTGGAGCAGATGGGCTGGGCGGCGCACGACATCGCCCAAGTGGCGCACGCCATCGAAGCGCACAGTTTCTCCGCCGCCATCCCGCCGAAAACGCTGGAAGCGAAGATCCTGCAGGACGCCGATCGCCTCGACGCCATCGGCATGATTGGCGTAGCGCGCTGCTTTTACATTGGCGGCCGCATGCGCAGCGCGCTGTACGATGCCGCCGATCCGCTGGCGCAGCAGCGTCAGTATGACGACAAACGCTTCACCCTCGATCATTTCGAAACCAAGCTATTCAAACTGCAGGAGGGATTCCAGACCGCCGCCGGCCGCCGGCTGGCGCAGCAACGCACCGAGCGTATGCGGCATTTTCGCGACGCGCTGCTGGAAGAAATGTGACGCGCTGTTACCGCCGTTGCATCTTCAGTCACATAAATCCGCTACACTGGCGGCCAACGTTACCGAACGGGCTGCAAAGATGAAAAAACTGACGCTGAAAGAAATGACGGAAAGCGAGCAACGTGAAGTAAAAACCGAACTGGACAAGGCGCGCAAGCTGCACGGGCGCCCGCTGACCAACGCCGAGCAGAACAAGGTCAAAGATGAAGTGATAACACGCATCATGGCCGCCAGGGAAAAAATCGCCAAGGCAGTGCGCGCCGAACGCAAGGCCAACCGGGTCAAACCGAGCGGCGAAACCTTCAGCTGGTCCGCCTCGATCAGCACGCGTCCCCCGCGCTAATCGCCATCATAATCCCCGCCGCGGCGGGGATTTTCATTTATTAGATAAACTCATCCGCCCCAGGCAATCATGAATAACAATGTTATCAATCTGTTGTAAATTGACAGCCTGATGAAGAATATTCATTATCAGCCCACATCCGCTTTCGGGACGCTGCGCACGCCGCCTCCCCTGACTTTCTCATCTGGCTTCTCGCTCGGTCACAAGAAGGAACATTATATGGCCTCATTTTCCGGTATTTGGGTTGCGCTGGTTACCCCTTTCAATAACGACGCCGTTGACCTGCCGGCAACCAAACGGCTGGCGCAACACCTGCTCGCCTCCGGCGTGTCCGGGCTGGTGGTCTGCGGTTCTACCGGCGAGGCCGCCGCACTGAGCAAAGAAGAACAGCTGGCGGTGCTTGACGCCGTGCTGGAAGTGGCGCCGCCGCGCCAGGTGGTGATGGGGCTGTCCGGCAACAACATGGCCGCCACCCTGCAGATGCAGCAAGCCATTCAGCTGCGCGACATCGCCGGCCTGCTGATCCCGGCGCCCTATTACATTCGCCCGTCGCAGTGCGGCCTGGTGGATTACTTTACCCAACTGGCCGACGCCGCCAGCGTGCCGGTGATCCTCTACAATATCCCGCAGCGCACCGGCATCCCGCTGGAGCTGGCGACCCTGCGCCAACTGGCCCGCCATCCGCGCATCGCGGCGGTGAAAGACTGCGGCGGCAACCCGGACGCCACCATGGCGCTGATCGCCGACGGTGAGATTGACGTACTGACCGGCGAAGACAACCTGATCCTCACCACCCTGTGCCTCGGCGGCACCGGCGCCATCTCCGCTTCCGCACACCTGCACCCGGAACGCTTTGTTCAGCTGGTGCAGCAGGTGGCCAATGGCGATCTGGCGGCGGCGCGCAGCAACTTTTACGCGCTGCTGCCGATGATCCACCAGATGTTCAGCTTCCCGAACCCGGCGCCGGTCAAGGCGGCATTGGCGCAGCAGGGGCTGATTCGCAACGAGCTGCGTTCACCGATGCAGGCGGCCCCGCAGGCGCTGCAACAGCAGATCGCCGCTACGCTGGCACGGCTGCAGCCGACTGATGCGCTGATCGACTAAATTTGTTAGCTAAACCGCTGTAATTTTAGCGCTATGGAACTAGGATGAGAGGTTAAGCATGCCTGTCATTCATCACTATCAAGGAGCTATCGATGAAACTGTTCTATAAAGCCGGCGCCTGTTCTCTCTCCCCGCATATCGTGCTGCGCGAGGCCGGCCTGGATTTTACGGCGGAAAAGGTCGACCTGGCGCAGAAAAAAACCGAGAGCGGCGCCGATTACCTGAGCATTAACCCGAAAGGACAGGTGCCGGCGCTGGTGCTCGACGACGGCAGCCTGCTGACCGAAGGCGTGGCTATCGTGCAATACCTGGCTGACCGCGTGCCGGATCGCAATCTGATCCCGGCGGCGGGCACGCTGTCGCGCTACCATGCGATTGAATGGCTGAACTATATCGCCACCGAGCTGCATAAGGGCTTCAGCCCGTTGTTCAACCCGAAAACGCCGGACGAGTACAAGGCCCTCGCGCGCGCCAAGCTGGAGCATCAGTTCAGCTATCTGGATTCGGTGCTGGCTAAGCAGCATTTCCTGTTGGGGAGCCGTTTCAGCGTCGCCGACGCCTATCTGTTTACCGTGACGCGTTGGGCGATCGCCCTGCAGTTTGATATCCGCCAGCACGCCCATCTGGCGGCCTGGTTCGATCGCGTCGCGGCGCGGCCGGCGGTTGATGCGGCGCTGAACGCCGAAGGATTGAAGTAATATCGCCGCCCCGGCCGCAAAAGCCGGGGCCCGATGCCGATTACAGTTTTACCGCTTTGAATGCGCTGCGCGGCTGCGCTATCCGATCCTGCGCCGCCACGACCTGCAATTCGTACTCGCCCATTTGCTGCGTCGTCAGCATCACTTCATACACCGCTGCGGTAACGTGTTCCAACGCCTTGTCCAGCGCCAGGCCTTTCAGCAAACTCACCAGCAGCAGGCCGCTGGTCAGGTCACCCACGCCAACCGGCTGGCGCGCGCCGAAATCCACCAGCGGGCGGCTGATGTGCCAGGCTTCATCCGCCGTTACCAGCAGCATTTCGAAACAGTCCGCATGATAACCGGCACGGCTCAGGTGCTTGACCAGCACCAGTTTCGGCCCCTTGGCGATCAGCTCGCGGGCGGCGCTCACCGCCTGGCCTACGTCGGCGACCTCCCGCCCGCTCAGCATTTCCAGCTCCAGCAGGTTCGGCGCGATCATGTCGCTGCACGGCAGCGCCTCTCGGCAGTGGAACTCCGCCACGCCCGGCGCCACGATACAGCCTTTTTCCGGGTGCCCCATAACCGGATCGCAGAAATACCAGGCGTTCGGGTTGGCCTGCTTGACCTGGCGCACGATCTCCAGGATATGGCCGCCCTGCTCCGGCGAGCCGATATAACCGCTCAACACCGCATCGCAGTTTTTCAACTGGTCGATATTCGCTATCCCCTGAACGATTTCGGTCAGGTGGCTGGCCGGCATCACGCAGCCGGTCCACTTGCCGTACTGGGTATGGTTGGAAAACTGCACGGTGTTCAACGGCCAGACGTTGACGCCCATACGGCGCATGGGAAACTCCGCTGCGCTGTTGCCGGCATGGCCAAATACCACATGGGACTGAATAGAAAGAATGTTTTTCATTTTACCCTGCATAGCCAAAAATAAAGGGGCCTCCGGGGCCCCTTGACGTTGTTGTTCCGTTACTTCCAGTCCACCAGGCAGTAATGCTTTTTGCCGCGGCGCAGCAGCGTGTAGCGGCCGAACAGGCGGTCCGCATCGCTGAAGCGGTATTCTGCGTCAGACTGTTTTTCGCCGTTGATGGTCACCGCGTTGGAGCCGATCATGGTGCGCGCCTGGCCGCGTGAAGGCACCAGCTCGGCATTCACCAGCGCCTGCTGCAGGTCCGCCTCGCCATCCAGTTTGATGGTCGGCATGCCGTCCTGCGCCAACTGGGCGAAGTCCGCTTCGGTCATGTCGTGCAGCGCACCGGAGAACAGGCTCTGGGTGATGCGCTTGGCCGCAGCCAGGCCTTCCGCCCCATGCACCATCCCGGTCACTTCTTCCGCCAGCACGTACTGGGCGCGCGGCGCCTTGCCGCTGTTCTTGTCTTCTTCTTCCAGCGCGTTGATGTCTTCCAGGCTCATGAAGGTGAAGAACTTCAGGAAACGGTAAACGTCGGCGTCGGCGGTGTTGATCCAGAACTGGTAGAACTTGTACGGGCTGGTTTTTTCCGGCGCCAGCCAGACTGCGCCGCCTTCGGTTTTACCGAATTTGGTGCCGTCCGCTTTGGTGATCAACGGCACGGTCAGGCCGAACACCTGCTTCTGATGCATGCGGCGGGTCAGATCGATACCGGAGGTGATGTTGCCCCACTGGTCGGAACCGCCAATCTGCAGCTCAACCTGATGGCGGTTGTACAGCTCGGAGAAGTCAAAGCCCTGCAGCAGGTTGTAGGAGAATTCGGTGAAGGAGATGCCGGAATCGTCACGGTTCAGACGCTGCTTGACCGCTTCCTTGTTGATCATCTGATTCACGGAGAAATGTTTGCCGATATCGCGCAGGAAGGTCAGCACGTTCATGCCGCCGAACCAGTCGTAGTTGTTGGCGGCGATAGCGCTGTTGCCGCCGCAGTCGAAGTCGAGGAACGGCGAAACCTGTTTGCGGATCTTCTCCACCCACTCGTTCACCGTGTCGGTGGTGTTCAGCTTGCGCTCGGCCGCTTTGAAGCTCGGATCGCCGATCAGACCGGTGGCGCCGCCCACCAGCGCTACCGGCTGGTGGCCGGCCAGCTGGAAGCGCTTCAGGCACAACAGAGGAACCAGATGGCCCAAATGCAAGCTGTCGGCGGTCGGATCGAAACCGCAATACAGTGCAATTGGCCCTTGCGCCAGTCGCTCCGCTAACGCTTCCTCATCCGTAACCTGGGCAACGAGGCCCCGCTCTTGCAGTTGTTTAATCAAGTTGCTGCTTGCCATCAATGACTCCATGTATAAACGAATGCACCTTTGCCGGTACACGGCTTTCCGCCCAGTGGCGAAATACGAAATTCAGGGTAGCGCATAGAATAAAGCGCCGGCGACGTCAGTGCCAGCGCTTAGAAGGGATTTTCCGTCTTCAGGGTGCCAGTCGGTCAATTTTCCAGTCATTCCCGTCTCGCTGGTACAGGAAACGGTCATGCAGGCGGTTGGCGCCGCCCTGCCAGAACTCGACGGAGTCGAAATTCACCCGGAACCCGCCCCAAAAACTGGGCAGCGGCACTTCACCCTGCTGGAATTTTTGCTTCAGTTCGAGGAATTTGCTTTCCAGCACGCCGCGCGCGGAGATGCGGGACGACTGTTGGGAGACCCAGGCGCCGATCTGGCTGTCTTTCGGCCGGCTGTGGAAGTACTTCAGCACCTCCAGCGTCGACAGGCGCTCCGCCTGGCCGAGGAAGATCACCTGGCGGTCGAGCATGTGCCAGGGAAACAGCAGGCTGATGCGCGGGTTGTGCGCCAGCTGCTGCGCCTTGCGGCTGCCGAGGTTGGTATAGAACACCAGGCCTTTATCGTCGACATGCTTGAGCAGCACGATGCGCTGATAAGGCTGGCCGTTTTCGTCTACGGTGGCGACGCACATGGCGGTGGGGTCCGCCAGGCGCGCATCGCAGGCCTGTTTTAGCCAGCGTTCGAACAGCTCGAGCGGATTGGCGGTCAGATCGTTACGGCGCAGCCCGCCGCGAGTATATTCACGGCGCAGGTCCGCAACATCAAACTCATTCTTTTCAATCATCTGGTTTATCAACCAACCGAAAAATGTGTCGTTACATTCTGCGCCTGCGGCGTCAGGATCTCAATCGTTCTGACGCCGCCGGCCAATCAGTTAGCCTGTACGCAGTCGCTCATCACTACCTTGCCGTTGCGTTCGAGGTAGGCGTTTTGGCCCTTGGACCAGAAAGTGTACTTGCCGTCGCTGTACTTGGCGCCGGTCAGCGCCAACACCTGCTTCAGATGCAGCTGTTCGCCGTCCATCAGCAAGCTGACTTCGCTGGCCTTGCCGTCCAGCGATACCGTCAGCGGCGTGGTGCCGCACTGATAATGCAGCGTCTGGCTGCTTTGCGGCAGCAAGTAGCTGCAACCGGACAGCGCCAGCGCGCCTGCGGCGAAAATGACCTTTTTCATGCTGTTGCTCCTTAGGGATATCAATCCATTTCTATCCTAACAGAGCTAACGACGCCCTAAAGGCAAAACCGGATAAATCCCACCGAGCAGGGTTTCGCGGCTGGCGCCGGTCACCGACGGCAGGTTGCCGGCCTGGCCGGACAGCGTGCGAAACGCCAGCCAGGCGAAGGCCAGCGCCTCCATGTCGTCGCCGCTGACGCCGAAATCGTCGGTCAGCCCCACCTCGGTGCCCGGCAGCATCGCCGACATGCGCGCCATCAACAACGGGTTGCGCGCCCCGCCGCCGCACACCAGCAGCCGTTCGCAGCCGCCGGCCAACTGCACCTGTTCGCAAATGCTGATGGCCGTCAGCTCCGCCAACGTGGTTTGCACATCCCGCGGGCTGACCGCCGGCAAGCCAGCCAGCTGCCGCTCCAGCCAGGCGATATTGAAGTATTCACGGCCGGTGCTCTTCGGCGCAGGCAAGGCAAAATAGGGATCCGCCAGCATCTGTTGCAGCAGCGGCAGGCAAACGCGCCCCTGCATCGCCCAGCCGCCGTCCTTGTCGTAAGGCTGCGATAAATGGCGCCAGACCCAGGCGTCCATCAGCATATTGCCCGGCCCGGTATCGAAACCGCGCACCGGCGTGCCGGGCAGCAGCAGCGACAGGTTGGCGATACCGCCGATGTTCAGCACCATCCGGCGTTCGGTGGAATGCGCCAACAACGCCTGGTGGAAGGCCGGCACCAACGGCGCGCCCTGGCCGCCGTAGGCCATGTCGCGCCGACGGAAATCGCCAATGGTGGTGATGTCGGTCAGCGCCGCGATGCGGTTGTTGTCGCCCAACTGCATCGAAAAGCGCGCGTCGCCCTCGGGTTCGTGCCACACCGTCTGGCCGTGGCAGCCGATAGCGGTGATGTGCTGCGGCGGAATGCCGGTTTGCTTCAGCAAGCCGAGCACCGCTTCGCCAAACAGCGTACCCAGCTGCGCGTCCAGCCGGCCAACGGCGGCCAGCGTGGTCTGTTGCCCCTGGCACATAGCCAAAATGTCTTTCTTCAGCTGGATCGGCATCGGGTGGCTATAGCTGGCCTGCTGCGCCACCATACGTTCGTCGATCGCGGCCAACACCACGTCTACGCCATCCAGACTGGTGCCGGACATAACACCTATATAGCGGCCTGACTTCATAGCGACATCCTTTAACCCCGCACGGGGAAGCAAACTTTTAACCTGACAAATAAACCAGAATTAAAGGATTAACGCCATGAATTATGATGCCTTTTTTCATTGCCGTGAGCGCAGCGTCCGTTTGCCGGGCCGCACAGGCTTTGATTATCCGTGTTAAACCGCGGCTCAACCTGCAACGGAATCTTCCCCGGCGCTGTCATAAAGCTAAACCACGGTTTATTATTGGTTGAACAGAGGAAAGTTAAGCTGCGTGCAGCGATGGGGAATGGTGATATACGTAGCTTTACGCCATACTTTGTCTATCATTTTCACTGAATCTGGCCTGGAAAGGTTCCCCAGGTTATGGACTACTACTATCAGGAGTTTTATATGATCAAGCGTCTTCTCGTCGTTGCCATCGCCGCCGTCACTCTGGCGGGGTGCTCCAATGATTCCATGTCCGGCGACGTTTACAGCGCCTCACAGGCCAAACAGGTGCAGAACGTGCGTTACGGCACGCTGGTTTCGGTGCGTCCGGTCAAGATCCAGGGCGAAGGCGGCTCCAACATGATTGGCACTATCGGCGGTGCCGTGCTGGGCGGCTTCCTGGGTAACACCATCGGCGGCGGTACCGGCCGCAGCCTGGCAACCGCGGCGGGCGCAGTAGCCGGCGGCGTAGCGGGCGACCAGATTGGCGCGGCGGCGGGCCGTACCGACGGCCTGGAGCTGGAAATCAAAACCGATCAGAAAGACAACATTGTGGTGGTTCAGAAGGCCGGCGCAACCAAGTTCAGCCCAGGGCAGCGCGTACGTCTGGCGCAGATGGGCGATACCATCACCGTCTCGCCGCTGTAAGCTGGCGTAATAGAGAGGGTAAAACCGGAGGCTATGGCCTCCGGTTTTTCTTTCCGATGCTGTGAAATGTAATCGTACTAAAGAAAAAGAATATTATTGTTTGTTTTGCAGTTCGGTGATGTTTTGTTCCAGCTTGCCAATCAGACCTACCAACAGCTGCACTTCATCGGCGCTAATGCCGCTCAAAATCTCACTGCGCGTCGAAGTGATGACGCTGTCCACTTCCCTGATGATGGGATCGGCCGCTTCGGTCAGCTTGATGCGCTTCGCTCGGCGGTCATTGGCGCAGGTATGACGTGTAATCAGCCCCTTCTCCTCCAGTTGGTCCAACGTACGAACCAGCGACGGTTGCTCAATGCCGATCGCCTTAGCCAGTTGGATCTGCGACTGCTCCGGCGGCAAACGATTGATATTGTGCAAGGTGACCCAATGCGTTTGGGTCAGCTCCAGCGGCTTGAGCCGATGATCGATGAGCGCGCGCCAAACACGAACTAATCGTGCTAAATCCGAACCTAACGTAGATTCCACTTCCCCCTCCTTATAATTAGCATGCTAACATTACCTTCCCAGAGTTTAGTCTATTTTGGGTAACTCACATTAAAAACACAAATGTATATAATGTATATTGTGGAAATAGCCACCCTTTTTAACAGCTGTTGTTTAAACGTTATGCAAATATTCAACATATTCACCCTTAGGGATTGTTAATGTGAATACATCATGGTTACACACTGCGTCTCCCCTGCCCGATTTGGTGTTAGGCGCATCGCTTTATTTTCCACCAATATTTAAAGCTTTTTTACTGGGCCTGGTTTTATGGTTACTGATACATCACCTGTTACGAGACTGGATTTATTCCGGCGAAATCTGGCATCCCATGCTGATGGATTTGTCTATTTTTGTGCTGACCGTCAGCGGTTCCCTATGGATTTTAGCGAGTTGGTAACGCATGAAGCATAAAACATTAAAGTATTTTTCGACGGTGATCGTCTGCGCCTTTGCCCTTTGCGCCGGTTGGTGGCTGTGGAATTATTATATGCAATCCCCATGGACGCGTGATGGAAAAGTGCGCGCCGAACTCGTCAATATCACACCAGAAGTTTCTGGAAGATTAGAGAAAATAAACGCTAATGACAATCAGTTCGTACCTGCGGGAAGTCTGATTTTCACTCTCGACCCGGTGCCGTATCAGATCGCGCTCGCCAGCGCCGAGGCCGCGCTGGCGAAAGCGCAGTCCGATCTGGCCAAGGCGGAGCATGAAGCCGCACGCCGGCGCGGCCTGCCGAGAAGCGTTATTTCCGCCGAAGACATGGACGAGTCAAATTTAGCCGCACAGGCAATGAAAGCCGCCTATAAAGCCGCCCAGGCCAATCTGGAACAGGCGAAATGGAATTTAAGCAAAACCAAAATTTACGCCCCGACGGACGGATACATCACCAATTTACAGGCGCGGGTAGGAAACTATGCCAGCGCAGGAACGCCGCTGGTGGCGCTGGTGGACGTTCACTCGTTTTATGTGCTCGGTTATTTTGAAGAAACCAAGCTGAAGCATATAAAAGAGGGCAATAAAGCGGATATCGTTTTATATAACGGCAACATTCCGCTGCAGGGGCAGGTGGAGAGTATTGGCCGCGCCATTTACGATCAAAGCGTCGACAGCAGCGGCGATTTATTAATGGACGTCAAACCCAACGTGCCCTGGGTTCGCCTGGCGCAGCGCGTGCCGGTGCGGATAAAATTGCTCAAGGTTCCCGCCGATTTGCCGCTGGTGGCGGGCACCACCTGCACCATCTCAATTCATCAGCAAGGCTAAAGTGTGAACCTGCCGTTTCTTGAGTGGAGCCGGACCCCGTGGGGCAAAGCGACCGGCGGCCAATGGCGTTATGCGCTGCGCAACTCCCTGGCGATGTGCCTGGCGCTGTGGGTGGCCTTCGCGCTCAACCTCGACGAGCCCTACTGGGCGTTGACCTCCGCCGCAGTGGTCAGCTTCCCCACCATGGGCGGCGTGATCAGCAAGAGCATCGGCCGCATTATCGGCAGCCTGTTCGGCGCCGCCGCCTCGGTGGCGATCGCCGGGCACTGCCTGAATGATCCCTGGCTGTTCACGCTGTTTATCGCCAGCTGGATTGGGTTGTGCACCTATATCTCCAACCATTATCAGAACAACGCCTCCTACGCCTTCGCGCTGGCCGGCTATACCGCCGCCATCATCGCCTTCGCCACGGTCAACGTCACCGATACCCAACAGATTTTCGATATCGCCCAGGCGCGGGTGTGCGAGGTGATCACCGGCATTCTGTGCGGCGGGCTGATGATGATGATCCTGCCCAGCACCTCGGACGGCGAAGCCCTGCTGACCTCGCTGCGCCGCATGCAGCTGCGGCTGCTGGAACACGCCGCCATGCTGTGGCAGCCGGAGGTGACGGCGCAGATGCGCACCTCGCATGAAGGCGTCATCGGCCAGATCCTGACCATGAACCTGTTGCGCATCCAGGCGTTCTGGAGCCATTACCGGCTACGCCGGCAGAACAACCTGCTCAACTACCTGCTGCACCAGCAGCTGCGCATTACCAGCGTGATATCCAGCCTGCGCCGCATGCTGCTGAACTGGCCCGATCGCCCCGCCAACCTGATGCCGGTGCTGGAACAGCTGCTGACCGAGCTGCGCGATCCCGACACCGACAAATACCGGCTGGCGCGCATCCTGCAGCAAATTGCCCCGCAGGATGCCGCCGATTACCGCCACCGCGCCTTCTGGCTGCGGCTGCGCCATTTCTGCTGGCTCTATCTGCGCAGCAGCCGCTGGCTGTTGCGGCTGGAAAGCGCGACGCCGGTGAGCGACATCCAGCCGCCGCACGTCACCTCGCTGGCGCGCCATACCGACAGCTATGAAGCGGCCTATAACGGCCTGCGCACCTTCCTGTGCATCATCATCGGCTGCGCCTACTGGATCAACACCCAGTGGGACGCCGGCAGCTCGGCCCTGACCCTGACCGCCATCAGCTGCGTGCTCTACTCCTCAACGCCTTCGCCGATCAATAGCGTCACCACGCTGCTCAAGGCGGTGCTGCTGCTTTCCGTCGGCTGCTTTGTGGTGAAATTTGGCCTGATGATTCAGATCGACGACTTTTGGGTGTTCTGCGCCTTCCTGCTGCCGATCCTGGTCACCATGCAAATGCTGAAACTGCAGAACCCGCGTTACGCGGCGCTGTGGGGCCAACTGATCGTGTTTATGGGGTCGTTTCTCACCGTTACCAATCCGCCCAGCTACGACTACCAGTCGTTTATCAATGACAATATCGGCAAGATTGTCGGGGTGCTGCTGGCCGGCCTGGCGTTCCAGATCCTGCGCCCCAGCTCGGACAAGCGCAAAAGCCGCCGCATCATCCGCGCACTGCGGCGCGACTTTATCGATCAGCTGAGCAAGAAACCGCAGCAGAGCGAAAGCCAATTTGAATCGCTGATCTATCACCGCATCAGCCAGCTCAATCAGAGCCAGGATCAGGAAGCGCGCAGCTGGCTGCTGCGTTGGGGCGTGGTATTGCTGAACTGCAGCCATATCGTCTGGCAACTGCGCGACTGGCAAACCCGCTCAGACCCGCTGTCGGCGGTGCGCGACGTCTGCATTCACTGCCTGCGCGGCATCATGACCGAGAAAGGCGTACAGCACAGTTCGCTGGACGCCACCTTGCAGGAGCTGCAGCGCATGAGCAACGCGCTGGCGCACCACCCGGAGCAGGCGGCGCGCGACCTGGCCGGTTTGATCTGGCGGCTCTATTGTTCGCTGCAGCAGCTGCAGCAGGCAATTACCCCGCCCGAGCCGGCTCAGGCCGCCGCGGCGCGTTGATCATTTAATCACGCCGCAGGCGAAACGCTCGCCCCCGCCGCCCAGCGGCATCGGATGATCGGCGCTGTTATCGCCGCCGGCGTGCACCATCAACGCCTTGCCTTCGATTTCGCTGATTTTTTTCAGCCGCGGCGCCAATACCGGATAAGTGGCCGTGCCGTCGTCGGTGACGTAAATGGCCGGCAAGTCGCCCAAATGGCCGTCGCCATAAGGCCCGAGGTGTTTGCCGGTTTTTTGCGGATCCAGATGGCCGCCGGCCGCCAGCGCCGCCACTGCCTTACCGTCCTTCATGCCCGGCTCGCAGCTGCCTTTCTCGTGCACGTGAAAACCGTGCACCCCGGCCGGCAGCGCTTTGAGCTGCGGCGTAAACAGCAGCCCGTATGGGGTTTCGCTGATGCTGACCTTGCCGATATCCTGGCCAATGCCCTGCCCGGTCACCAAATTCATTTTCACCTCGACCGTCGCCGCCTGAGCGGCGCCGCAGGCCATCAGGCCAAGCGCCGCATACCAATAACGTTTCATCAATCCATCTCCTTAACAAGGTTGTGAACTTTCAGTATAGGAGAATGCGCGCCACTGCCGGCCGGCAGCGCCAATCTTGCCGTTTAATTCGCATTATTAATATTTCACGCTAATAATAATTTGACCGATGTTGGTCCTCTGACCAGCTGTGGTTCGGCATACCTGTACTCTACCCCGCGGCCGAAGCCTTTGATGAAGAAACGGGGCCAGGCAGCATACTCATAAGGAACTGTTATGGGCATCTTTAACTACAAAGATCTTGATGAGTCCGAATCAAAGACATTGTTTTCCGACGCGCTGGCGATCTCTACCTACGCCTATCACAATATCGATAACGGCTTCGATCAGGGCTACCACCAGACCGGGTTCGGCCTGGGGTTGCCGCTGACGCTGCTGACCGCGCTGATCGGCAGCACCCAGTCACAGGGCGGCCTGCCCGGTATCCCCTGGAATCCCGACTCTGAACAGGCGGCGACCGAAGCGGTAAATAACGCCGGCTGGTCGGTGATCGGCGCCGACCAGTTGGGCTACGCGGGCAAGACCGACGCGCGCGGCACCTATTATGGCGAAACGGCGGGCTACACCACCGCCCAGGCCGAAGTGCTGGGCAAATACGACAGCGGCGGCAATCTCATCTCCATTGGCATCTCCTTCCGCGGCACCAGCGGCCCGCGCGAATCCCTGATAACAGATACCATTGGCGACGTGATTAATGACCTGCTGGCGGGATTTGGCCCGGCCGGTTACGCCGACAATTACACGCTGAAAGCCTTTGGCACGCTGCTGGGCGACGTAGCCAAATTCGCCCAGGCAAACGGCCTGACCGGGGATGATATTGTCGTTAGCGGCCATAGCCTGGGCGGCCTGGCGGTAAACAGCATGGCGGCGCTCAGCGACGATAACTGGGGCGGTTTTTATTCTCAGTCCAACTACCTGGCCTTCGCTTCGCCGACCCAGTATGAAACCGGCGGCAAGGTGCTCAACATCGGCTATGAGAATGACCCGGTGTTCCGCGCGCTGGACGGCACCACGCTGACCCCGGCCTCATTGGGGGTGCACGATGCGCCGCAGGATTCAGCCACCAACAATATCGTCAACTTCAACGACCATTACGCCTCCGCCGCCTGGAACCTGCTGCCGTTCTCCATCCTGAATATCCCCACCTGGCTGTCTCACCTGCCGTTCTTTTATCAGGACGGTTTGATGCGGGTGCTGAACTCGGAGTTTTATTCGCTCACCGATAAAGACTCGACCATCATCGTTTCCAACCTGTCCGACGTCACCCGCGGCAATACCTGGGTGCAAGATCTGAATCGCAATGCCGAAACCCACACCGGACCGACCTTTATCATCGGCAGCGACGGCAACGATCTGATCAAGGGCGGAAGCGGCAACGATTATCTCGAAGGCCGCGACGGCAATGATGTTTTCCGCGACGACGGCGGTTACAACATCGTTTCCGGCGGCAAGGGCAATAACGTCTTCGATACCCAGCAGGCGCTGAAAAATACCCAGGTAGCCTACGACGGCGAGACGCTCTATCTGCGCGACGCCAAGGGGGGCATCACCCTGGCGGACGATATCGGCACGTTGCGCAGCAAGGAAACCTCTTGGCTTATCTTCAGTAAAGAGGTGGATCACCAGGTCACCGCCGCCGGGTTGAAATCGGACGCCGGCCTGCAGGCCTATGCCGCCTCCACCAACGGCACTGAGGGTAACGATACTCTGCAGGCCCGGGCCGGCGACGCCTGGCTGTTCGGCAAGGACGGCAACGATACGCTTCTCGGCCACGCCGGCGGCAAGCTGACCTTCGTCGGCGGCAGCGGCGACGACACGCTGAAAAGCGCCGGCGGCCACAACACCTTCCTGTTCAGCGGCGAGTTCGGCAGCGACCGGCTGTACAACTTCAGCGCCACCGACAAACTGGTGTTTATCGGCACGCAAGGCGCCAGCAGCAACATCGGCGACTATATTTCTCAACAGGACAACGATCTGGTGTTGTCCTTCGGCGCCAGTAAAGTCACGCTGGTTGGCGTTGCGTTGGATCACTTTAACGAAGGCCAGGCCGTGCTGGCATAAATGACGGGCGTAAAAAAGCCGGGCGGCCCGCGCTGCCCGGCTTTTATTTTTGCCGATTAAGGCACGTCGTAGCCCAGCGCCGCCTTGCGGATACGGAACCACTGCTGGCGGCTCAGCGCCAGACGCTGCGCTTTCAGCGCCGAACGTACGCGCTCAATCTTGCCGGAACCGATAATCGGCAGCGGCGCAGACGGCAGGCGCATCACCCAGGCATACACCACCTGTTCGATGGTCTCGGCGCCGATTTCCTGCGCCACCGCCTGCAGCTCGTCGCGCAAAGGCCGGAATTCGGCGTCGTTGAACAGACGCCCGCCGCCCAGGCAGGACCAGGCCATCGGTTTGATACGCAACTGCTGGCACTGATCGAGAGTGCCATCGAGGATCGCCGGTTGGTGGATCGGCGAAATCTCCACCTGGTTGGTCACCAGCGAAAACGGCAGACGCGACTGCAACAGCTGGAACTGCGCCGGGGTGAAGTTGGAAACGCCGAAATGGCGCACCTTGCCGCTCTTGTGCAACGCCGCAAAGGCTTCCGCCACTTCATCGGCGTCCATCAGCGGATCCGGGCGGTGGATCAGCAGCAGGTCGAGGTAGTCGGTATGCAGATGCTGCAGCGACTGCTCGGCGCTGTGCACGATATGGTCGCGGTCGGTAATGTAATGGCCAATCGGGTTGCCCGGTTTGGCGGTAGTGGCGATGCCGCATTTGGACACCAGCTCTAGCGACTGGCGCAGCGCCGGCTTCAGCCGCAGCGCCTCGCCAAACGCCCGTTCGCAGGCATAACCGCCGTAAATGTCCGCATGATCGGCGGTGGTCACGCCCAGCTCAAGATGCTGCTCAATAAACCCCAGCAACTGCTGAGGGGTCATGCCCCACTCCATCAAACGCCAGTAACCGCAAATCATGCGGGAAAATTCAGGCCCCTGCGGCGCGAGTCGAATACGATCTACCATTGCGAAAACCTCATGACATTAGTTGACGCCAGCATACACAAGCGGATGCGCAACTGGAAAGCGGAAAGCCGCCCTAACGTGCGGCAGATCAGGAAAGGATTAAAACAGCGACGGTTGCTCCGGCTGAGGCTCATCGGGCTGTTTATTGGCCCGCTGCAGGCGCAGCAGGCGTTGGCGGCACAGGCGCAGCACGTCGCGTTTTTGCGCGTCGCTCATTTGCATCCAGCCGAAGCGCTCCTCGCGGCTGCGCAGGCAGCCACGGCAAAAACCGCGCTCGTCGGCCTGGCAGATGCCGCGGCACGGGCTGGGAATGTCGAAAAACTCAAGCTGCTGCGCCACGGGGCCTCCTGCATTCTCTTGCTAATTGAAGACGTCATCGACGCCGCTGGCAAGTGTCTTTTCACACTTGCGGCGAAAATAGTCGCGCAAATAGCGCAGCGCCTGGCGGTTCCTCTCCGGCATCGCCCGTTCCAGCGTCAGGGCATGCAACCGCAGCGGCGCAGGGCGCCATTCCGGCATCAGGTGGATCAACTCGCCGCGTTTGAGTTCGTCGCCGATTTCATACAGCGGCTGGAAAGAGATCCCCAGCCCAGCCTGGGTGAAAGCGCGTATGACGTTCATGCTGCCGCTGATAATCTGCCCTTCCTCAAGGCGCAACTTCACCTGCTCGCCGGACTGATGATGCAAATTCAGGTGCACGCCGACGTAACCGCTGGAAATCCAGCTGTGCCGCACCAGGTCCTGCGGCTTTTCCGGCACCCCGTGCTGGCTGAGGTAACGCGGCGCGGCGCACAGCACTATCGGCCATTCCGCCAGCGGGTGGGCTATCATGTTGGCGTCCGCCAATTGGCGGTTGACCCGTAGCGCAATGTCTATCCGCTGTTCAATCATGTCGACGATGCGATCATCCGCCAGCACGCGCAGCCTCAGCTTGGGGTGCGCCTGCAGCAGCGGCGCCAGTGCCTCGGCCAGCGGCCGGCCGCCGATACCGACGGTGCTGGCGATGCGCAGCTCCCCCACCAGCGTATCCCGCAGCTCCGCCAACCGCTGCTCGGCCTGCTGCGCCTGCAGCAGCATCGCCTCGCAGCCGGGATAGAACGCCTCGCCCGCCTCGGTCAGCGCCAGCCGGCGGGTGGAACGGTGCAGCAACGGCACGCCGAGCGCTTTCTCCAGCGAACGCATATGCTGGCTGACCGCCGACGGCGTCATGCCCAGCCGCCGGGCCGCGCCGGCCAGCGATCCCTCCGCCACCACGGTGGCGAACACGGCCATTCGATTGAGTTTATCCACGATTATGAAGTTTTACTTAATCAAGAAAGCATGAATATGGCACTAATCAAGTCTATTGTTAAGGACTAGAGTAGAACTCAGCAGCAGGCCAAGCGGCCTGCACAATGACAGTGAACGCATTTCCGACAGGAGCAAACAGATGAAAGTAGCCATTATTGGAGCAACGGGTTTTGTAGGCCGCCGCGTGGTGGATGAAGCGCTGTCCCGCGGTTTGCAAGTGACGGCGATCGCCCGTCAGAAGAAAGACCTGCCGGAGAACGCCAATCTGACCGTCGCGCTGGGCGACATCGCCGACACCGCCTGGCTGGCGAAACAGCTGAGCGGCCAGGACGCAGTAATCAGCGCCTATAATCCGGGCTGGAGCGAAGACGATCTGTATGAAAAAACCCGCCGCGGCGCGCAGCAGATCCTCAGCGCGATAGCGCAGGCCGGCGTGAAGCGCCTGTTGGTGGTCGGCGGCGCAGGCAGCCTGGAAGTGGCCCCCGGCGTTGAGCTGGTAGATACCCCGCAGTTCCCGGAAAATATTCGCCCGGGCGCACAGGCGGTGCGAGATTTACGCAACCAGCTGCGCGATGAATCTACGCTGGACTGGACCTATCTGTCCCCCGCTGCGCTGCTGGAACCGGGCAAACGCACCGGCCAGTTCCGCCTTGGCACCACCCAATTGCTGATGAACGGCCAGGCGCCGGCCAGCATTTCGGTGGAGGATCTGGCGGTGGCGATTGTCGACGAAATCGAAAAACCGCAGTTTATCCGCGCGCAGTTCACCGCCGCCTATTAAGGATACGGCCAGGCTCCGGCCTGGCCTCCCCATAAAGCGCCCCGCCAGTAATCTGATTCTCTAAGGTTTTCTTAAGTTTCATCCTGTATATTTCGACGCATTACCTACTATCAGGATCTAGATTTGGCAATGTGGTTACGTCAACGCTTAGAGTGCAACAGCCTCGGTTTTATCCTCGCCAGCGCCCTGTTTTTCACCCTGTTCCAGAACGCGTTATTCCTGCACCAGGCCTGGTCATATATCCGCTTCGATGACCTTCACAGCATGATTTTCGCCGCCACCATGCCGGTGGTGATTTTCTGCGCGCTAAACATCATCTTCAGCGTGCTGACCGTGCCCTTCCTGCGCAAACCGCTGATGATTTTCTTCCTGCTCGGCAGCGCGGCGGCCAACTACTTCATGTACAGCTACGGCGTGGTGATCGACGGCAACATGATGCAAAACGCCTTCGAAACCAACCCGCAGGAAGCGACCGCGCTGCTGACGCCGCGCATGGGGCTGTGGCTGGCGCTGCTCGGCATCCTGCCGGCGGTGGCGGTCTGCTTCACCCACATCCGCAAAACTCGCCCCTGGTGGTACATGCTCGGGCTGCGCGCCGCCAACGTGATGCTGTCGCTGGTGGTGATCCTGATTATCGCCGCGCTGTTCTACAAAGATTACGCTTCGCTGATCCGCAACAATAAAAGCGTGGTGAAAATGCTGACGCCGTCCAACTTTGTGTCCGGCACCATCAAATTTACTCAGCAACGCTATTTCACCCACAACCTGCCGCTGGTGAAAATCGGTGAAGATGCGCATAAAGGCCCGCTGATCGCCGGGCAGCAAAAGAAAACGCTGGTGATCCTGGTGGTGGGCGAAACCGCCCGCGCCGAGAACTTCTCGCTGGGCGGCTATGCGCGAGAAACCAATCCGCGTCTGAAACAAGACAACGTGGTGTATTTCAAAAACGCCAGCTCCTGCGGTACCGAAACGGCGATTTCAGTGCCCTGCATGTTCTCCAATATGCCGCGCAAAGATTACGACGCCACGTTGGCGACCCACCAGGAAGGGATGCTCGACGTGCTGGCGCATGCGGGCGTCAACGTGCTGTGGCGCGAAAACGACGGCGGCTGCAAAGGCGCCTGCGACCGCGTGCCGCATGTGGACATGACCAAGATGAAACTGCCGCAGGACTGCGACGGCGATGTCTGCATGGACAAGGTATTGCTGTACAAACTGAACGACTACATCGGCGGCCTGAAGGACGACGGCGTGATCGTACTGCACCAGATGGGCAGCCACGGGCCGGCCTATTACCGCCGCAGCACGCCGGAATTCCAGAAGTTTTCGCCCACCTGCGACAGCAATCAGATCCAGGATTGCACCCACGAGCAGCTGGTGAATACCTATGACAACTCGCTGCTGTATACCGATGCGATGCTGGACGACACCATCAAGCTGCTGCAGCAGTACAGCGACAAATTCAACACCGCGCTGGTTTACCTCTCCGATCACGGCGAATCGCTGGGCGAAAACGGCATGTATCTGCACGGCACCCCTTACGTGTTCGCCCCGAGCCAGCAGACCCACGTGCCTTTCCTGATGTGGATGTCGGCCGACTACCAGCGCAATTTCGGCATCGATCGCCAATGCCTGACTGCGCTGGCGGAAAAGGACGAAGTTTCGCAGGACGACCTGTTCCACACCCTGCTGGGCATGCTGAACGTGCAAACCCGCGAGTATCAGCCGCAGCTGGATATCCTGCAGCGCTGCCGCAGCGGCGCATAAGGGCTTAACTTCCACGCCCCGCTGGGGCAAAATACCCTACAGACCACCGGCGTTCCGACGCCGGTTTTTTATTCTTCTTGACCTAGACCAATCGGTCTATTATGCTCATCGCCATTATGACTAAATCAACGCATTGCCCCGTGGACACACGTGAACACCTGCTCGCTACCGGCGAAACCCTCAGCCTGCGCCTGGGCTTTACCGGCATGGGGCTGAGCGAACTGCTGGCCACCGCGGGCGTGCCTAAAGGCTCGTTCTACCACTATTTTCGCTCGAAGGAAGCCTTCGGCGAAGCGATGCTGCAGCGCTATTTCGCGCACTACGACGCCGAAATGCAAAAGCTGTTTAACGATGGCCACAGCGATGCGCGCCACCAATTGCTGAGCTATTACGCCCAGGCGATCAGCTACCACTGCCGCAGCGAATGCCATAACGCCTGTCTGGCGGTGAAGCTGTCCGCCGAAGTGAGCGACCTGTCGGAACCGATGCGCCATGCGTTGGAAACCGGCACTTCACGGGTGGTCGGCCACCTGCAGGCGGCCATCGAACGCGGCATCCGTGAAGGGTCGCTGTCGATTGCCATGAGCTCTGCGGCCACGGCGGAAACGCTGTATTCGCTGTGGCTCGGCGCTTCGCTGCGCGCCAAAATCCGCCGTTCGCTGGCGCCGTTGACCAGCGCGCTGGAAAGCATTGAGTTGCTGTTGCGCCCGCCGCAGCAGTGAGCGTAACACCCTGAACTTACGCGACATGACGGTTTTGAGTTTTTGTCAGTCAGTTACTAGTCGACCGGTCTATTAAACATAGGATGCATCATGAAGATTGAAAAATTGTTCTCCCCGCTGAAGGTTGGCGCCACCACCCTGCCCAACCGCGTGTTTATGGCGCCATTGACGCGCCTGCGCAGCATCGAACCTGGCGATATCCCGACGCCGCTGATGGGTGAGTATTATGCTCAACGCGCCAGCGCCGGGTTAATCGTGACCGAAGCCACCCAGATTTCTTTCCAGGCGAAGGGCTACGCCGGCGCTCCGGGGCTGCACACGCCAGAGCAGATCGCCGCGTGGAAAAAAATCACCCAGGCGGTGCATGACAAAAACGGCCACATCGCCGTGCAGCTGTGGCACGTGGGCCGTATCTCCCACGATAGCCTGCAGCCGGGCCATCAGGCGCCGGTAGCGCCATCCGCGATCAATGCCGACAGCCGCACTACGGTGCGTGACGAAACCGGCGCCTGGGTGCGGGTGCCAACCTCTACCCCGCGCGCGCTGGAGCTCAACGAGATCCCGGGCATCGTCAACGATTTCCGCCAGGCCACCGCCAACGCGCGCGAGGCCGGCTTCGATTACATCGAGCTGCACGCCGCGCACGGTTATCTGCTGCACCAGTTCATGTCGCCGGCCTCCAACCAGCGCACCGATCAATACGGCGGCAGCATCGAAAACCGCACCCGCCTGACGCTGGAAGTGGTCGACGCCGCCGTCGCCGAATGGGGCTCCGAGCACATCGGCATCCGCATTTCGCCGCTGGGCCCGTTCAACGGCCTGGACAACGGCGAAGATCAGGAAGAAGCCGCGCTGTACCTGGTGGAAGAGCTGAACAAGCGCAATCTGGCCTACCTGCACATCTCCGAACCGGACTGGGCCGGCGGCAAGCCTTACTCCGACGCCTTCCGCGATTCGGTGCGCGCCCACTATAAAGGGGTGATCGTCGGCGCCGGCGCCTACACCGCCGAGAAGGCCGAAGATCTGATCAATAAAGGCTTTATCGATGCGGTGGCCTTTGGCCGCAGCTATATCGCCAACCCGGATCTGGTGGAGCGCCTGCAGCAGCATGCCGCGCTTAACGACCCCAAGCCGGAAACCTTCTACGGCGGCGGCGCCGAAGGCTATACCGATTATCCGTTCCTGACCAACTAACGAACCTTTATCCCCCCCAGCGGCCATGACAGCATCATGGCCGTTTTTTTTCGGTCAACAGGTGTGACGCTGTCACTCATACTGCGTTGAATTCCCTTGTGCGACAACGCTATACTGAGTTTCGCCTCGACCCACCCGCCGTTGGCAACGGCACAGCCAATCAGAGGAATTATGCGCTTACTCCATACCATGATCCGCGTCGGTGATCTGCAACGCTCCATCGACTTCTATACCAAGGTATTAGGCATGCGCCTGCTGCGCACCAGCGAGAACCCGGAATACAAATATTCGCTGGCGTTTGTCGGCTACAGCGATGAAAGCGAAGGCGCAGTGATTGAACTGACCTACAATTGGGGCACCGAAAGCTACGAAATGGGCACCGCATTCGGCCATCTGGCGCTGGGCGTCGACGATGTGGCGGCCACCTGCGACGGCATTCGCCGCGCCGGCGGCAAAGTGACCCGAGAAGCCGGCCCGGTCAAGGGCGGCACGACGGTGATCGCCTTTGTCGAAGATCCGGACGGCTATAAGATCGAACTGATCGAGAACAAGCACGCCGGCCACGGCCTCGGCAAGTAAGGCTACCCCAGGGCGCAGCGGCGCCCTTCTTTTTATCCCGTGATAAGCGCCTGCAACCGGGCGCAAAATTTGCCATAATGCGCGCTGCATTCGATGAAGATAAGAAACTGATGGCCGAAAAAAGTGATCTTAACGCCCTGAGTGGTCGTTTTCGTGGGTTTTATCCCGTAGTAATAGATATTGAAACCGCCGGTTTTAATGCCAAAACCGACGCGTTGCTGGAAATTGCCGCCGTCACGCTGAAAATGGACGAGGACGGCTGGCTGCAGCGGGATGAAACCCTGCACTTTCACGTTGAGCCTTTTGAAGGCGCCAACCTGCAACCGGAGGCGCTGGCGTTCAACGGCATCGATCCGCACAACCCGCTGCGCGGCGCGGTCAGCGAATATGACGCGCTGCACGCCATTTTCAAAGCGGTGCGCAAAGGCATCAAGGATCGCGGCTGCAACCGGGCCATTATCGTGGCGCACAACGCCAACTTCGATCACAGCTTCCTGATGGCCGCCGCCGAGCGCGCCAGCCTGAAGCGCAACCCGTTCCACCCGTTCGCCACCTTCGATACCGCGGCGCTGAGCGGGCTGGTGCTGGGCCAAACGGTGCTGGCGAAAGCCTGTATCGCCGCCGGCATGCCATTTGACAGCAGCCAGGCGCATTCGGCGCTGTACGACACCGAGCAAACCGCCCTGCTGTTTTGCGAGCTGGTCAACCGCTGGAAACGCCTCGGCGGCTGGCCGCTGGCCGCCGGCGACCTCGACGACTGACAAAAAAATCGGGCGGCCCAGTCTGCACTGGCGCCGCCCGATATGCGATGGCAACAAGCCGCCGGCCGATTAAGGCTGTTGGTCTTCCTGCTCTTTGTATTTCTCTGCGGTTTCTTTGATCAGCTGCTGCAGTTCCCCGCGCTGATACATCTCGATGATAATATCGCAGCCGCCGACCAATTCGCCGTCAACCCACAGCTGTGGAAACGTCGGCCAGTTGGCGTACTTAGGCAGCTCGGCGCGGATGTCCGGGTTTTGCAAAATATCAACGTAGGCAAAGCGCTCGCCACAGGCGGACAGCGCCTGAACCGCCTGTGCGGAAAAACCGCAGTTTGGCAGCTTTGGCGAGCCTTTCATGTACAGCAGAATCGGGTTCTCAGCAATCTGGTGCTGAATTTTTTCAATCGTCGTCGTCATTTATTGCTTCCTCAGGCCACATCTCATGGCTACAACATGCATCACACGGGCTATTGTAGCGGCTGGAACAGCCGCAAGAAAACGCCATCTTTTGCAAGGGCATTCACCCGCCGCCGATCGCGCTTCACCGGCAACGCCATTCCGGTTAAAACATACGCTCAGAATAACATTTTTAATCCGACCATTTCACTAATATATTTTGGCGGCCCAACCGCCCGCTTTATAATATCCACGGAAACGAGGTGATGTTTTTTTATACATCAACAGGTTGATTTTAAACCAAAAAAAATGCTATTAACTTTTTCTCACAATATGGATTATCATTTATGAGTTCTTCGCTGTTTTATATGGCGAAATTCGGGAATACTGTGACTCTTTCGATATCCGTTTCGGGGCCAAGGTTGGTGACATCGACATGCGTTTAATTCTTACGCTTTTTGTGCTGTTATTTACGCAGCTATTCTTCAATTTGGCGCACGCTGCGCCACAGGCGCGTGTTGCCGCCGAGCAGCGCAAGAGCCATGTTAATGAAGCACGGCCGGATGACCGCAAAAAAAAGAAAGCGGTAAAGGCCGGCAAAAAAGCCAAAGTCACGGCAAGCGAGAAAAAAACCAAGATCGCCAAGGCCAAACCCGAGAAAACCGCTAAAAAGATTGTCAGCGCCAAGTCGAAAGCCAAACCCCAGAAAATCGCCAAGATCAAAGTCACCCCACCGAAAAAGGGCTACAAAAAAGGCTACGGTCGCCACCGCGAAGCCGGTATGGCAACCGCCAAACTGGTGCTCGATGATAAGCCGCTGAAGCTTAGCCCGGCGCATAAAAAACGCTATCAGCACGCCAAACAAACTGCCATGGCCAAGCTGATGGATCAGATGGGCAAGCCTTATCGTTGGGGCGGCAGCTCGCCGCGCACCGGCTTTGACTGCAGCGGCCTGATTTATTACGCCTATAAGGACGTGGTAAAAATCAAGATGCCGCGCACCGCCAATGAGATGTATCACCTGCGCGACGCCGCGCCGATCAAGAAAAACGAACTGGAAAGCGGCGACCTGGTGTTCTTCCGCATCAACAACCGCGGCGTGGCCGATCATGTCGGCGTTTACCTCGGCAACGGCAAGTTTATCCAGTCTCCGCGTACCGGCGAAGAGATCCGCATCAGCCAGCTCGACAACGACTACTGGCAGAACCACTACATCGGCGCCCGCCGGGTAGTGACGCCGAAAACCATCCGCTAATACCAGGCTGGCGCGATACGCGACCGAAATGCCTGGAGAACCTCCGGGCGTTGGCGTACCGGACCTGTGCTGCAGAAAAACGCGGATAACCGCCGGGGAGAGCGACGAGGCGCAGCAAGCTGCGCCTTTTTAATGCCGGGGATTCAGTTCAACGCGGCGGTGAAGCTGAAGGCAATGATCACGGCCAGCGCACACAGGGTGGTGAACAGCGACATCTTCAGATCGGTATCCATTACTACTCCTTCTCAGATAGGCTTTCCCAAGGATAAAAGGCGCACAATTAGTACGTCAAATCATTTTCCCACAGTTCGCCAATAAAATCTTGTTATCATTTCCCTGTTTATAATACCGATTACCTCTTCCCCTTTTGCTCAATATGCGACAAAATTCGCAGTTCACAACTGCGTACCGGCAACAATGCCCCTCCTGACCAAGCGCTGACGACTTCAATACACTAAAAACTCAGTTTTCGCTTCTCTGGAGGAGGATCTACGCAGGCAAACGATTAACATCACACTTACATGCTGCAACATGTAAGTTCAGGAGTCATTTCTTACATGGCAACGATTAAAGATGTGGCCAAACGCGCTGGCGTTTCCACCACCACCGTTTCGCACGTCATCAATAAGACTCGTTTCGTCGCCGAAGAGACCAAAGCGGCCGTGTGGGCCGCAATCAAAGAACTGCATTACTCACCGAGCGCCGTAGCGCGCAGCCTGAAGGTCAATCACACCAAGTCGATCGGCCTGCTGGCCACCTCGAGCGAGGCGCCCTACTTTGCCGAAGTGATTGAGGCGGTGGAAAACAGCTGCTACAGCAAGGGCTATACGCTGATCCTGTGCAACTCGCACAACAACCTGGACAAGCAGCGCGCCTACCTGGCGATGCTGGCGCAAAAACGCGTCGACGGGCTGCTGGTGATGTGCTCGGAATACCCGGACCAACTGCTGGGCATGCTGGAAGACTACCGCAATATCCCAATGGTGGTGATGGACTGGGGCGCGGCGCGCGGTGACTTTACCGACACCATCATCGATAACGCCTTCGAAGGCGGCTACCTGGCCGGCCGTTATCTGATCGAACGCGGCCATCGCGATATCGGCGCCATTCCCGGCCAGCTGGCGCGCAACACCGGCGGCGGCCGCCATCAGGGCTTCCTGAAGGCGATGCAGGAAGCCAATATCGAGGTGCGCGACGAATGGATAGTCCAGGGCGACTTCGAACCGGAATCCGGTTACAAGGCGATGCATCAGATCCTGTCGCAAAAACAGCGCCCGACCGCGGTGTTCTGCGGCGGCGACATCATGGCGATGGGCGCCATCTGCGCCGCCGACGAATTGGGCCTGCGGGTGCCGCAGGATATTTCGGTGATCGGCTACGACAACGTGCGCAACGCCCGCTACTTCACCCCGGCGCTGACCACTATCCACCAGCCCAAGGAGCGTTTGGGCGAAATGGCCTTCACCATGCTGCTGGATCGCATCATCAGCAAGCGCGAAGAGTCGCAGGTGATAGAGGTGCATCCGAAGCTGATCGAGCGCCGTTCGGTCGCCGACGGTCCGTTCATCGACTACCGCCGCTAATCGCCGCTGCCGGGAGCCCGCGCGGCTTCCGGCAGCGTTTCACCCAGCCACTCTTGGTTCAGGGTTTCACTGTCCCCCAGATATTCCAGCAGCCAGGCCATCGCCGGTGAGGGTTTATCCTGCTGCCAGGTCAGGCAGCAGGGGCTGGCGGGAAACGGCTGCTGCAGCTGCAGCGCCACCAGTTCGCCCCGCTGCACCAACGGCAAAACCCGGTGGGCCGGCATCATGCCGACGCACAGCCCGGCGCACAGGCAATCCAGCGCCGAAACCCAATCCGGCACCACCAGCCGCCGCTGGTTATCCAGCGTCCAGGTTACGCGCTTCGGCAGGTTGCGCGAGGTATCTTCCAGGCACAGCGAGGGATAGGGCCGCAGCTGGTCGTCATGCAGCGGGCCGGCCAACTGCGCCAGCGGGTGCCCTGGGCTGGCCACGCACAGCCAGTTCATATACCCCATATCGCGGAAGGCAAAACCGCCGCCGACCGGCACCGCGCGCGTCGCACCGATCGCCATCTCCGCCCGCCCATCGACCAGCGCATCCCACACGCCGTTGAATACCTCCGGCTGAACCTGCAGTTCCACGTCGGGAAAGTGCCGATAAAAGTCCAGCACCAGCTGGCGGCAGCGCTGCGGTTTGACGATGATGTCCACCGCGATGTTCAGCTGGCCGCGCCAGCCGTTGGCCACCTGCTGGCACTGCCGGCGGGTGTCGAGCATTTTTTTGATGACAACCCGCGCATCCTTGATAAACAGCGCGCCGGCCGGCGTCAGCTCCACGTCGCGATGGCGCCGCTCGAACAGCGGCACCGCCAGCCACTGCTCCAGCTGGCGCACCGTATAGCTGACCGCCGACGGCACCCGGTGCAGCTCCTGCGCCGCCGCGCTGAAACTGCCGGTGCGCGCCACTGCGTCCACCACTTCCAGAGAGTATTCAGACCACATTGTCTTGCCTTCAATTTTTTTAACAGCACTTTGCAAATATTACCGTTTCACAAGCAGAGATCCAGCCGGATACACTTGCCGGCGCTAAAAACCTGCGACAACAAAATATTAACGAGAAATACCATGCGAAATTCCTTTGGCTTTATGTTCTATCTCGCCGGCCTGAGTATGCTGGGTTATCTGGCGACCGACATGTACCTGCCCGCCTTCGGCGCCATGCGGGAAGAGCTGCAAATTTCCGCCGGCGCCATCAGCGCCAGCCTCAGTATCTTCCTGGCCGGCTTCGCCTTTGCGCAACTGCTGTGGGGGCCGCTCTCCGACCACCTGGGCCGTAAACCGGTGCTGCTGATCGGCCTGGCGCTGTTCGCCCTCGGCTGTCTCGGCATGCTATGGGTGCAAAATGCCGTGCAGCTGTGGTCGCTACGTTTTATTCAGGCGATCGGCGTGTGCTCCGCCGCGGTGACCTGGCAGGCGTTGGTGGTCGATCGCTACCGCGACGGCAAGGCGAACCGCGTATTCGCCACCATCATGCCGCTGGTGGCGCTGTCGCCGGCGCTGGCGCCGCTGCTGGGCGCCTGGTTGTTGAACCATAGCAGCTGGCGGACGATCTTCGCCGTGCTGCTGGGCATCACCGTACTGCTGCTGCTGCCGACCCTGCTGCTGAAAGAAAATGCCAAACCGCAACCGGCGGCCAGCGCCGAAAAGAACCGCGGCGTCAGCTTCTGGCAGCTGTTGAAGTCGCCGGTATTCAGCGGCAACGTCGCCATGTTCGCCGCCTGCTCGGCCGGCTTTTTCGCCTGGCTGACCGGTTCGCCGTTCATCCTTGGCGACATGGGCTACAGCCCGAATGATATCGGCCTGAGTTATGTGCCGCAAACCCTGGCCTTCCTGCTCGGCGGCTATGGCTGCCGCGCCGCGTTAAAACGCATTAATGGTAAAGCCCTGCTGCCCTGGCTGTTGGTAACCTACGGCATAAGTATGGTGGCGCTGTATCTGGTGGCGACGCTAACCGAACCGACCCTGACCACTTTGCTGATCCCGTTTTGCGTTATGGCACTGGTTAACGGCGCCGGCTACCCGATCATGGTGGCCAATGCGCTGACGCCGTTCCCGGAAAGCAGCGGCAAGGCGGCGGCGCTGCAAAATACCCTGCAGCTGGGCCTGTGCTTTGTCGCCAGCATGCTGGTTTCGGCGTTTATCGCCCAGCCGCTGTTGGCGACGGTAACGGTGATGGTTTCCACGGTGATTTTGGCCGCGTTGGGCTATTGGCTGCAGCGGGGAAAAACGGCCGACGCGGAGCAGAAAGCGCCGCGGGAACATGCTAACCAGGCGTCATAATTACCTGGGTTAATAGTCACTTAAAGAATATTTTTGCCGAGCGCGATTTACGGTTGAGTAAGCGCCTCGGCACGCCTATACTCAAAAACAACCTTTTAAAGTAACACCTTATAATCTCTATATCTCAAGTAGCTATTGTGTACGCGTATGGCGTCACACTTTTTTAAGGATGTGTTTATCCTGCGCCCTTTGCGTTGGGAGCCTTCTTAAAATTTTCCTCTGTTCATAGTCGGATATCAGACGCTGCGGGTAATTTTTCCGCGGTAAACGTATGCGCCCGCAGAAATTGTCTAAGCTTTTTCCTTGCGGGTCATCAGTCAGAAGAAGGTGATGGAGAAGCTATGAGTTCATCGTGTATAGAAGATCTGAGCATTCAGGATAACCAATGGTACCGTATCGCTCATGAAATGCTCGGCATGGCCGGTATTGAAATCAACGGATCGCGCCCCTTCGACATTCAGGTTAAAAACCCCGATTTTTTTAAACGCGTGCTGCAGGAAGGTTCTTTGGGGCTGGGCGAAAGTTATATGGACGGCTGGTGGGAGTGCGAGCGGCTGGATATATTCTTTCAACGCGTGGTCAGCGCCGGGCTGGAAAAGAAACTCCCCCACCATCTTAAAGATACGCTGCGCATAGCCGCCGCGCGATTAACCAATCTGCAGTCGAAGAAGCGCGCCTGGATCGTCGGCAAAGAACATTACGATCTGGGGAACGATCTCTTTACCCTGATGCTCGATCCTTATATGCAATATTCCTGCGGCTATTGGAAAGACGCCACTACGCTGGAACAGGCGCAGGAAGCCAAGCTGAAAATGATCTGCGAAAAACTGCAGCTGAAACCCGGCATGCGGCTGCTGGATATCGGCTGCGGCTGGGGCGGCCTTTCCGCCTACGCGGCGAAAAACTACGGCGTTTCGGTGGTGGGCGTGACCATTTCCGCCGAGCAGCAGAAGCTGGCGCAGCAACGCTGCGCCGGGCTGGATGTGGAAATTCTGTTGCAGGACTACCGCGATTTGCATCAGCAGTTTGAACGCATCGTTTCCGTCGGCATGTTCGAGCACGTTGGTCCGAAAAACTACCGCACCTATTTCAAGGTGGTCGAACGCAATTTAAAACCGGACGGTTTGTTCCTGCTGCACACCATAGGTTCCAACCGGACGGATATGAATGTGGATCCCTGGATCAACAAATATATCTTCCCGAATGGTTGCCTGCCGTCGGTCAGCCATATTGCCGAAGCCAGTGAAGGCCATTTCGTGATGGAAGACTGGCACAATATCGGCGCCGATTACGATCGCACGCTGATGGCCTGGTATGAACGATTTAAACAGGCCTGGCCGCAGCTGGCCCAGCGGTATTCGGAACGTTTCGAACGCATGTTCAGCTATTATTTGAACGCCTGCGCCGGCGCGTTCCGTGCGCGCGATATTCAGCTGTGGCAGGTGGTATTCAGCCCGAAAGGCGTCGAAGGCGGTATCCGCGTCAGCCGCTGATTGACCCCGCGTAAAAAAATAGCCCCGGCGTTAAACCGGGGCTATTTTTATTTTGCGGGCAGCAAACTGCGCATCAACCGCAATAAACGCGAATGATTTTATCGTCGCTGTCGCCAAGGAAGTTCAGGCGACGCAGGTTAAAGTCCATGGTCACCGCCGAGTTGTACGGAATGGCGCGAACCTTGGCATCAATTTGCAGGCCCTCCAGCGAGGCCATCGGTTTGCCGACATAGCTCTGATACTGCGACGCGCCGCAGGTATCGTCCGCGTCGGCCGTCTGCGGATCAGCGCCCTTCTCCGGTGAACTGCTGCAGGCGCTGAGCGCCAGCAGCGCGGTTAACATTAACGTTTTCCCATAAAACTTCACGCGTATGCTCCTCTCTGGTTATGATGCGGTCCCGGCGACGGCGCCCGAACCTGGGTCAGTCTTTGTGCGCAGGCGCCAGGGCCGCCTCGCGGCTGGCGAGCACCCGTTCCACGGTGTCCACCACCGCCTGGGTTTGCGGATCGATCTCGATATTCACCTTGTCGCCCAGGCGTTTTTTACCCAGGGTGGTGCGCTCCAGCGTTTCTGGGATCAAATGCACGCAAAAACGGTTATTCACCACTTCGCCGATGGTCAGGCTAATACCGTCGATGCCGATAAAGCCTTTATGCAGGACATATTTCATTAATTCGGCATTCGGCATACGCAGCCACACCTGGCGGTTATTTTCCGAGGTGTAAATCTTGGCGACTTCCGCCGTGCAGATAATATGGCCGGACATCAGGTGGCCGCCAATTTCGTCGTTGAATTTGGCCGCGCGTTCGATATTGACCACGTCGCCCAACGCCAGTTCGCCGAGGTTGGTCAGACGCAGCGTTTCTTTGATCAGATCGAAACTGACGCGGTTGCCTTCGACCGCGGTCACGGTCAGGCAGCAGCCATTGTGTGCGACCGACGCGCCAAGCTCCAGCCCAGGCAGCAGCTCGGCAGGCATCTCAATCACGTGGGTGCGGAAGTTGGGTTTCTCATCAATGGCGACCAGCGGCGCGGTGCCCTGTACGATACCGGTGAACATGTATGCCTCTTCTTTCTGAAAGTGTTAAAGCGCTTCCGGCAGTTTGCCCCAGATGGCGCGGAAAACCAAATCCGCCGAGGCAAAAAATCTGCGTGTGCGCATTTAATAACTATTTGATCACAACGTTTGCTTAACGACGCCGAGCAGGTACAATCTTTTTGACAAAATTCCGCTATTTTTAATTGTTGTCCTCTCGCGACGACCCTCCCTCCATCATAAATAAATAGAAAGGTGTATGCGTGCAGAAGTACTTAATTGAAGCGCGTAGTTTATTGGCTCTCGCTATCCCGGTGATCATCGCGCAAATATCACAAACCGCAATGGGCGTGGTGGATACCATTATGGCCGGCGCCTACAGCGCCACGGATATGGCGGCGGTCGCGGTCGGCACCTCGATCTGGCTGCCGGCGATCCTGTTCGGCCACGGGCTGTTGCTGGCGTTGACCCCGGTTATCGCCCAGCTCAACGGCGCAGGCCGCCGCGACCGCATCGCTCACCAGGTGCGCCAGGGTTTCTGGCTGGCTTCCGGCGTCTCGGTGCTGCTGATCGCGGTGCTGTACAACTGCAAGTTCGTCATCGACATGATGCACAATATCGATCCGCAGCTGGCGGACAAAGCGGTCGGCTATTTGCACGCCATCATGTGGGGCGCGCCGGGCTATCTGTTCTTCCAGGTGATGCGCAACCAGTGCGAAGGCTTGTCCAAAACCAAACCGGGCATGGTGATCGGCTTTATCGGCCTGTTGGTTAACATTCCGATCAACTACGTCTTCATTCACGGCCTGTTCGGCATGCCGGAACTGGGCGGCGTTGGCTGTGGCGTGGCCACCGGCAGCGTGTACTGGATTATGTTCCTGCTGATGCGCTGGTACGTCACGCATGCGCCGTCGCAACGCGATATCAAACGGCAGGAAAGCGATAACGGCGCACCGGACTGGGCGGCGCTCAAACGCCTGGTCGGCATCGGCCTGCCGGTGGCTTTGGCGCTGTTCTTCGAAGTGACGCTGTTCGCCGTGGTGGCGCTGCTGGTCTCGCCGTTGGGCATTGTTTCCGTCGCCGGGCACCAGATTGCGCTCAACTTCAGCGCACTGATGTTTGTATTGCCGCTGTCCCTCGGGGTCGGCGCCACTATCCGCGTCGGCTACAGCCTGGGCCAAGGCTCGGTGGAGGGCGCTCGCGTGGCCGCCTACTCGGCCATCGGCGTCGGGATCGCCATGGCGACCTGCACCGCGCTGTTCACCGCCACTTTCCGCGAACAGATAGCCCTGCTGTACAACGACAGCCCGGCGGTGGTGGCGATGGCTTCGCACCTGATGCTGCTGGCGGCGATTTATCAGATCTCCGATTCGATTCAGGTGATCGGCAGCGGCATCCTGCGCGGCTACAAGGACACGCGCTCGATCTTTTTCATCACCTTTATCGCCTATTGGGTGTTGGGCCTGCCGAGCGGCTATCTGCTGGCGTTGACCGACATCGTCGTGCCGGCGATGGGCCCGAGCGGTTTCTGGTTCGGCTTTATCATCGGCCTGACCTTCGCGGCCATTATGATGGCGCTGCGCATGCGCTGGCTGCAGAAGCAGCCGGCGGCGTTAATCCTGCAACGCTCGACCCGCTAACCCCTTGCCGGCGGCCGATTTCTCTCCGGCCGCCGGCTTCCTCGTCAGCCTTTGCGGAAAAAACCGCCTGACTGCACACAAGCGCAGCAATCGCGTGAAATACCGGATAAAATTGCGCTTTTCCCCTTGCCAGCAGGCAGGTAGCTCGTTAATATTCGTCCCCGCTGTCAGCCATGACAGACAGGAAAAGATGCGTCCGTAGCTCAGTTGGTTAGAGCACCACCTTGACATGGTGGGGGTCGGTGGTTCGAGTCCACTCGGACGCACCAAATTCCTGAAGCAGTACAGTGCGTCCGTAGCTCAGTTGGTTAGAGCACCACCTTGACATGGTGGGGGTCGGTGGTTCGAGTCCACTCGGACGCACCAAAATCTGAAGCAATACAGTGCGTCCGTAGCTCAGTTGGTTAGAGCACCACCTTGACATGGTGGGGGTCGGTGGTTCGAGTCCACTCGGACGCACCAAAATTTGCCATCACCGGTTCTTCCCTTCCGTGCAAAACTTCCGTTGATTTATCTCCGCCCAAGGTTGCGTTACCCTTAGTCTCCCTCGCCCATCAGGAGTGCATTATGACCACATTTATCGCCAAGACCGCTTTTCAGCCGCTGGATAATGGCCTGGCCCGGCGCGAAGGCACGATGAGCGACGGCCTGGCGGCGGTGGAAGTGCGTTTCGCGGCCGGCGCTTTCGGCCAACTGCAAAAGCGCGATCGCGCGCTGCAAACCCGGGTGTTATCGGGCGAGTTCGAGTTCACCGTCGGCGGCGACACGCAAATCTTGCTCACCGGGGAAACCCTGGAGGTTCCGGCCAACGTCGCCAGCGGCTGCTTCTGCCTGGCGGCCGGTACTCTGCTGGAGATTACCCAGACCACGTGATTGCGCCACGCACAGCAAGGTTATTTGCGCAACAACCGCCCTCAGAAGATGAACATTTGCGCCACATTTGCTGGCGATTTAACGGATCGGATAGAGGCCAGCGGTTTTTTATTTTGTTTCCCGCCGCTTAGCCTTTATAATGCGCAACGTCTTTCAGTTGAATGGTTTCAGCCCTTGATCTGCGAAAACGCAATAACAACATATTGTCACCTCACCCCGTTGCGCAGCATCCCCGCACCCCGGCGCGGGCCGAATTTTTCCGCACCACTTCAACTGTCGTCACCTATCCTTAACGATGTTTTGCACCACCAGGCACGATTCAAATTCCTTACCCGTGGCTTTGCCACCGGTTTACTTCGTTTTTTTATCCATCACAACTTGTAGAAAACTCCGTCATGAAAAAGACCAAAATTGTTTGTACCATCGGTCCAAAAACCGAATCGGAAGAAATGCTGACCAACCTGTTGAACGCGGGCATGAACGTTATGCGTCTCAACTTCTCCCACGGCGATTATGCAGAGCACGGCAACCGCATCAAGAACATGCGCGCCGTAATGGCTAAAACCGGCCTGAATGCCGGTATTCTGCTGGATACCAAAGGCCCGGAAATCCGCACCATGAAACTGGAAGGCGGCAAAGACGCAGCTCTGATCGCCGGCCAAACCTTCACCTTCACCACCGACCAGAGCGTGATCGGCAACGGCGAACGCGTTGCGGTAACCTACGCCGGCTTCTCCGCAGACCTGAAAATCGGCAACACCGTGCTGGTTGACGACGGCCTGATCGGCATGGAAGTCATCAACGTGACCGAAAACGAAGTGGTTTGTAAGGTGCTGAACAACGGCGACCTGGGCGAAAACAAAGGCGTTAACCTGCCGGGCGTTTCCATTCAACTGCCTGCGCTGGCGGAAAAAGACAAACGCGACCTGATCTTCGGTTGCGAACAAGGCGTGGATTTCGTTGCTGCGTCCTTCATCCGCAAGCGTTCCGACGTGCTGGAGATCCGTGAACACCTGAAAGCCCACGGCGGCGAGCAGATCCAGATCATCTCCAAGATCGAAAACCAGGAAGGCCTGAACAACTTCGACGAAATTCTGGAAGCCTCCGACGGCATCATGGTTGCCCGCGGCGATCTGGGCGTTGAGATCCCGGTAGAAGAAGTTATCTTCGCGCAGAAGATGATGATCGAAAAATGCAACCGCGCGCGCAAAGTGGTGATCACCGCAACCCAGATGCTGGATTCGATGATCAAGAACCCGCGCCCTACCCGTGCGGAAGCCGGTGACGTAGCCAACGCCATTCTGGACGGCACCGACGCCGTTATGCTGTCCGGCGAGAGCGCCAAGGGCAAATACCCGCTGGAAGCGGTCACCATCATGGCGACCATCTGTGAGCGCACCGATCGCGTGATGCCGAGCCGCATCGACAGCCTGAACGACAACCGTAAACTGCGCATCACCGAAGCCGTCTGCCGCGGCGCGGTCGAAACCGCAGAGAAGCTGGACGCGCCGCTGATCGTCGTTGCCACCAGCGGCGGCAAGTCTGCCAAATCCGTGCGCAAATACTTCCCGAACGCGGTGATCCTGGCGCTGACCACCAACGAAGTCACCGCCCACCAGCTGATCCTGAGCAAAGGCGTGATCCCGCAGATGGTCAAGGAAATCGCCTCTACCGACGACTTCTACCGCATCGGCAAAGAAGCCGCGCTGGCCAGCGGCCTGGCGCAAAAAGGCGACGTGGTGGTGATGGTTTCCGGCGCGCTGGTGCCAAGCGGCACCACCAATACCGCCTCGGTACACGTGCTTTAATATAAACGTGACATAATTGTCTTGACGAAAACGCCGCTTTGCGGCGTTTTTTTTAGCAGCAGTAAACAGTTTTTTCAAAAACGCAACCGTGCACTGCTCATTATTTGGCTAATTACAAATCAGAGTAGTCCCATGGAATCCGGCTGTTTTCCCTCGTTTTTTTAACTATTTTGTAAAAGCAGATGCAAGTTTGAGCGAACGATCAAAATAAAGCGCCTCAATACAAAAAAATTATTCTCTTTCGAAAAAAGTTTGTGTAATACTTGTAACGCTACATGGAGATTAACTCAATCTAGAGGGTGTTATAATGAATCGTACTAAACTGGTACTGGGCGCGGTAATCCTGGCTTCCACTATGCTGGCAGGCTGCTCTAGCAACGCTAAAATCGATCAACTGTCTTCTGACGTTCAGACTCTGAACGCTAAAGTTGACCAGCTGAGCAACGACGTGAACGCAATCCGTTCTGACGTTCAAGCAGCTAAAGACGACGCAGCACGCGCTAACCAGCGTCTGGACAACCAAGCTCACGCTTACAAAAAGTAAGATAGCTTCGGTTATTGAAACGGCGCACATTGTGCGCCGTTTTTTTTGGCCGCAACTCCCCCAACCCCACCGTTTCACCCATTGCAACGCAAAAAAAAGAGGCTCAGCGCGCTGAACCCCTTGGCAAATTCTCAGCCTTATCTCGTATTTAATTCACCGAACTGATAGGTGCCCCGCCGAATGGGCTTTTATTCGCCGCAGGAGCCGCTGCAGGCGTCAAACTCACCTCGGACGGGTTCTGCCCCAGGTTAACCAGTACCGGCATCCCTGAGCGGCGTACAACCGCGCTGTCGAACACTGCCTTATCGGTCTGGCCATCGGCAGCAAAGCTTTTCTCGTCTTTGGACAAGGCGATCGGCATGGTCTGCGGGTCGTCGCTCTCTACGCGCGACAGCGGCTGATGCACTTCCACATAGCGTTTGCCGTCCGGCTCAACCGAAATCTTCACCGGATCGTTGATCACCTGCACGCGGGTACCGCGCGGCACCATATTGAACAGCGCCTCGATATCCGCCGGGCGCAGGCGGATACAGCCGGAACTGACGCGCATGCCGATGCCGAAGTTGGCGTTGGTGCCGTGAATCAGGTACTCACCGTGGCCCATCGCCAGGCGCATGGCGAACAGCCCCATCGGGTTTTCCGGGCCGGCCGGCACCACCGCAGGCAGCGTTACGCCCTTAGCCTGATAGCGCTTGCGGATATTGGCGGTCGGCGTCCAGGTCGGGTTAGGGATCTTCTGGCTGACCGACGTTACCTGCAGCGGCGTATGCATGCCGGTCTGGCCGATACCGATCGGATAGACGATCACCTTGTTCTCGCCTTTCGGATAGTAATACAGGCGCAGCTCCGCCAGGTTGACGACAATCCCTTCACGCTTGGTATCCGGCAGCAGCATCTGGGTTGGAATGGTCAGCACGCTGCCCGGCTTTGGCAGGAAGGGATCGGTGCCAGGGTTGGCCTCCAGCATGCCCAGCAGGCCAATTTTGTAATCGGCGGCGATCGCTTCCAGCGGGCGACCGTCGTTCGGCACGGTATAGGTGGTATTCTCGCCGATCAGGCGGCTGTCCGGCGGCGGCAGCGGATACTCGGTCGCGCTGGCAGCCTGGGTGCCGGTCAGTACGGTGGCAAATAGCATGCCCATTAAACTCAACGCACGTTTCATTATCATCCCTATATTTTTTATTACGGTTCGGCCTCAAGGCTAACGAGCACTTGGCGGTGGGTAAATCAGACAATACCTGATTAATACTAGCAACGCTGGCACCAAAGGCAATAAGTCCTCTAAAAATCAACATGTTATAACGTAATTGCCGCATGCGATTGTCAAGCGTTCGTCAAGAGATAAGCTGCTGATATGTCACTGAATTAGCACAAACAAGGGGATGGCGTGAAGGGATTGTAAAGACTCATTGACAATAGCAATAAACCAATGAGTCTTTATAAATTCAGAGGGAAATCGGCTCAGGCCAGCAGGGCGGCCTTGCCGCGGATGGCGCGGATCATCGCCTCCAGCCCCTGAGAGCGCGACGGCGTCAGATGCTGGCTGAGCGCCAGCTCGGCGAAGAACGGCCGCACGTCGAGATCGACAATTTGCTGCGGCGTCAGCTGCTGGTAAAGGATAAACACCACCGCCAACAGCCCTTTGACAATCGCCGCATCGCTGTCGCCGTGAAACTCCACCAGCCCCTGCTCACTGCGGTTCAACACTATCCACACCTGGCTCTGGCAGCCGGAAATCAGGTTGCCGGGCCGGCGCTCGGCGTCGTCCAGCGCCGGCAGCTTAGCGCCCAGCTCGATCACGTACAGGTACTTCTCCTCCCAATTCAGGCAGCGGGAGAAATTACGCACCAATTTATCTTTGTCCGGCAAATTCGCCATGAGGATCCTTTCAGTTACGCCGGGTTCGCCCCGGCCTAGCCCAATAGCTGATGAATACGCTGCAAACCGGCCACCAGCCGGTCTACCTCTTCCCGCGTATTATATAACGCCAGCGAGGCGCGGCACATGCTCGGCACCTGATAAAACGCCATCAGCGGCATAGCGCAGTGATGGCCGGTGCGAATGGCGATACCGTACTGATCGAGGAAGCTGCCGACGTCATAGGCATGATGTTCGCCCAGATTAAAGGCTATCACCCCGGCGCGATCCGCCGGGCCGTAGATTTTCAGCGTCGGCACCTGCTGCAGCGCCTCAAGCGCATAGTGCATCAGCGATTGCTCGTAGTCGTGGATCGCCTCCAGCCCCAGCGCATTGACGTAGTCGATCGCCGCCCCCAGCCCCATAATGCCGGCGGTATTGGGCGAACCGGCCTCAAAGCGCCACGGCGGTTCGGCGAAGGTAGTGCCGTTGGTCAGGCTGACCTGCTGGATCATCGCCCCGCCGCCTTCCCACGGCGGCATCTGTTGCAACAGCGCCCGGCGGCCGTACAGAATGCCAATGCCGGAAGGCCCGTACAGCTTATGACCGGAGAACACGTAGAAATCGCAGCCCAGCGCCTGCACGTCAACCCGCTGATGCATCACCGCCTGCGCGCCGTCCACCAGCACCTTCAACGCCGGCGCCAGCGCCTTGGCCCGGGCGATGATTTCACCGATCGGATTGACGCAGCCCAATACGTTGGACACCTGAGTGAGCGCCAGCAGCTTGGTCGACGGGTCGATCAGGCCCGGCAGCTGCGCCAGATCCAGGGTGCCGTCCGCCTGCAGCGGCCAGACCCGCAGGTTCAGCCCGCGCTCCTGCGCCACCATCTGCCAGGGCACGATGTTGGCGTGGTGTTCCATTTCGGTGATGATGAGGCTGTCGCCCGGCTGCAGCAAGTGGCGGCCGAAGCTGTTGGCCACCAGATTAATGCCCTCGGTGGTGCCCTTGACGAACACCGTCTCTTCCGGCGAGGCGGCGTTGATAAACCGCGCCACCTTTTCTCGCACCGCTTCCATCTCCTGCGTCGCCTCGGCGCTCAGGGTGTGGATGCCGCGGTGCACCGCGGCATAGCCATGGCGATAAAAATCCAGCTCGCGGTCGATCACCGCCTGCGGTTTCTGCGCGCTGGCGGCGCTGTCGAGGTAGGCCAACGGCCTGCCGTTGACCTCGCGCGCCAGCAGCGGGAAATCGCTGCGCACGCGCTCAATCGGATAACTCATGCGGCCTCCCCCGGCAGGCGCTGCGCGATGCGCGCCAGCACCCATTCACGGATGGTTTCATTGGCGATGCCTTCGGTCAGTTCGGCGGCGAAGGCGAAGATGATCATTTGCTGCGCCGCGTGCTGGTCGATGCCGCGCGACTGCAGGTAGAACATTTGCTCCTCATCGATGCGCCCGACGGTGGCGCCATGGCTGCACTTGACGTCGTCGGCGTAGATCTCCAGCTGCGGCTTGGTGTCCACTTCCGCCACCTTGCCCAGCAGCAGATTGTGGTTGTTCATCTGGCCGTCGGTCTTGATCGCGTGCTTGGCCACTTTGATCATGCCGTTAAACACCGCTTTGGCGCGATCGCTGACCACGGTTTTGTGCAGTTGACGGCTTTCGCAGTAGCCTTTGTTGTGCTCCAGATAGGTGCGGGTATCGCATACCTCTTTGCCGACCGGCAGCACCAGGCTATTGATGGCCAGACTGGCCCCCTCACCGTTCAGCTGCGCGCTGGTGTTGTGGCGGGTCAAACCGGCGCCCAGCAGGAAGCTGTCGCTTTTCACCCGCGCATCGCGGCCAATCACCAGATCGTTATGGGCGAAGTGGTAGCTCGGCTGGCTCTCGAACGCCAGCTTGCAGTGCCGCAGCGCGGCGTTGTCTGCCACGTTGGCGGTCAGGCGCGCGCCGGTGAAGTGCGCGGCGCCGTCCAGGCTGACGTAATGCTCGATCACCTCGGCCTGCGCGCCGCGCGCAATCTCCAGATGATGGCGATGATGGACGGTATTCACCTCACCCTCGGTTCCGCGCCCGCTGCTGATGTGCAGCAGATAGAGCGGCCGTGCCGCGGTCTTGCCGGCCGCCAGCCGTATGATGCTGGTTTCCTGCGCCAGGCTTTCGGTCAGATGCAGGAACACTTCCGGCTGAATCGGCTCCGGCAGCGCCTGCGGGATGCCGTAGGCGGCCGAATCGAACTGGTAATCACCCAGATCGCTGTCGCTGAGCGCCGCGCTGAAACGGCCGTCGACGAACACCAGGCGATAAGCCTCGATGTTCAGCGCCAGCGCGTCGCGCTGCGCTGCGGTGACCGGCTCGGCCTGCGGATCGAGGAACCGCTGCTCCAGCAGCCCTTCCAACGGGGTGTATTTCCAGTTTTCGTGCTTACGCGTCGGCCAACCGAGGCGCAGCGCCTGCTGCCAGTGCGCCAGCGCATGGGCGGAGTGTTCGCCGCCGCGGGCTTCGAACAGGCTGTACAGCTGCTGCAGCGCGCGTGAATTATTGTTCGTCGGCAAGCCAGCCATAACCCTGCTCCTCCAACTGTTTCACCAACGAGAAATCGCCGGATTTAACGATGCGGCCCTGGGACAGCACGTGCACGTAGTCCGGCTTGATGTAGTCCAGAATGCGCTGGTAGTGGGTGACGATGATGAACGCGCGCTTACCGTCGCGCAGCGAGTTAACGCCGTTGGCGACGATCTTCAGCGCGTCGATGTCCAGACCGGAGTCGGTTTCGTCGAGGATGCACAGATCCGGCTCCAGCGCCGCCATCTGCAGGATGTCGTTGCGCTTTTTCTCGCCGCCGGAGAAGCCGACGTTAACCGAGCGGGTCAGCAGGTCGGGCGGCATATCCAGCAGCGCGATTTTCTCTTCGATAAAGTCCGCGAAGTCGAAACGGTCGAGCGGCTCCTGTTCACGGTACTTGCGCACCGCATTGACCGAGGTCTGCAGGAAGAAGTGGTTGCTGACGCCGGGAATTTCCACCGGGTACTGGAACGCCAGAAATACCCCCTCGCCCGCGCGGTCTTCCGGATCCAGCTCCAGCAGATCCTTACCTTTGAAGCTGACTTCGCCTTCGGTCACTTCATACTCTTCACGGCCGGCCAGGGTGGCGGAGAGCGTGCTTTTTCCCGAGCCGTTCGGCCCCATGATGGCGTGCACCTCGCCCGGTTTGATCTCGAGATCCAGACCTTTGAGGATCTCGTTGCCTTCCACGCTGACTTTCAAATTCTTGATGCTTAACATGCAGTGTCCTCAGGTAGCGCTGTGCGCTAAAAATTCGGCGGTTAGCCCACGCTGTGTTCCAGGCTGATGGCCAGGAGTTTCTGCGCCTCGACGGCGAACTCCAGCGGCAGCTCGGAGAACACGTCCTTACAGAAGCCGTTGACGATCATCGAGATGGCGTCGTCTTCGCTGATGCCGCGCTGCAGGCAGTAGAACAGCTGATCGTCGCCGATCTTCGAGGTGGTCGCCTCGTGTTCCAGCTGGGCGCTGTTGTTGCGCGCTTCAACGTACGGGAAGGTGTGGGCGCCGCTGTCCGGCCCGATCAGCATCGAGTCGCACTGGGTAAAGTTACGGGCGTTTTCCGCCCCCGGCAGGATTTTCACCAGGCCGCGATAGGTGTTCTCGCTGTGCCCGGCGGAGATGCCTTTGGCGATGATGGTCGACCTGGTGTTTTTGCCGATGTGGATCATCTTGGTGCCGGTATCCGCCTGCTGATGGCCGCTGGTCAGCGCCACCGAGAAGAATTCGCCGATCGAGTTGTCGCCCTGCAGGATCACGCTCGGGTATTTCCAGGTGATCGCCGAGCCGGTTTCCGACTGGGTCCAGGACATTTTTGAGCCGGCGCCTTCACACAGCGCACGCTTGGTGACGAAGTTCAGGATGCCACCCTTGCTCTCCCCGCCGGAGAACCAGTTTTGCACCGTCGAATATTTCACCTCGGCGTCTTTGTGCAGGATAACCTCCACCACCGCCGCGTGCAGCTGGTAGCTGTCGCGCACCGGCGCAGAGCAGCCTTCGATATAGCTGACGTAGCTGCCTTCGTCGGCGATCAGAATGGTGCGCTCGAACTGACCGGTTTTAGCGGCGTTGATGCGGAAATAGGTCGACAGCTCCATCGGGCAGCGTACGCCCTTCGGCACGTAGACGAAGGTACCGTCCGAGGCCACGGCGGCGTTCAGCGCGGCGAAGAAGTTATCGTTGGACGGCACGACGCGGCCCAGGTATTGGCGCACCAGATCCGGGTATTCCTGAATGGCTTCGCCGAACGAGCAGAAGATCACCCCGCTTTCCGCCAGCTTTTCACGGTAGGTGGTGGCCACCGACACCGAGTCGAAGATGGCGTCCACCGCCACCTCGCTGCCTTCGCGCACCGGCACGCCGAGCTGATTGAACGCCAGTTCCACTTCGCTGGTCAGGTAGTCTTTTTCCGTCGCGGCGCCAGGCTGTTGCTCCGCGCCGGGCTGTGAGCCGCAGGCGTCGTCGCAGCTGCCGCAGGAGGGCGCCGAATAATAGCTGTAATCCTGGTAGTTCAGGCGATCGTAGTTGGCCTTCAGCCAGTGGGGCTCTTCCATCTGCAGCCAGGCGCGATAGGCCTCGAGACGGAATTCCAACATCCATTCTGGCTCGTTGCGCTTGGCCGAAATGGCGCGCACCACGTCTTCGTTGATGCCCTTGGCCAACTCATCGGTGGCCAGCTGAGTGAAGAAACCTTCTTTATAGCGACCTTCGCTGACCCAAGCCTGTACTTCATTAGGCATTTCTACATTGCTTCGTGTCATGTTGATTGCATCGCTCAAACGCCAAAACTCTCGCCGCACCCGCAGGCATGCTGAGCTTTAGGGTTATTGAATTTGAATATCTGATTCAGCCCTTCACGGACGAAATCCACCGTGGTGCCATCGATAAACGGCATGGCTTTCAACGGCACATAGAGTTTGGCGCCTTCACGCTCAAACAGCAGGTCGTCATCGGCCGGATCGCGGGTCAGATCCAGCACATAGGCGAACCCGGCGCAGCCGGATTGCTTCACCCCTAGCTGCAGCCCCTTCACCTGCGGATCCTGTTGCATCAGTTTAGTAATTTGTTGTACGGCGCTATCGCTGAGCGCAATGCCTTGCCAGACATTTTCATCCAGAGAAAAAGTGCCGACATTTTCCGTTTGCATAGGGTCTACCTCACACTCGTGTTTGACCACAGCCAATCTGGGTTGCTTATATGTTAGTGATAACGATTATCACTTCAACCGTTTGTTTTGCGGGGGTATCCGTCGCCGGCGCGCTTTTCCGCTGCGGCGTGCGGCAAGCGCGCGGGACAGCTGCGGCGCCTGGCGCGATATTGCGGAAAGGAGTTCATTTTATCCCTATGAATTTATTGCACATCCTGCATCACCGTACCGCTTTCCCCGGTGGCCCGCCGGCTTTACAGCAGCGCGGAACATTGCCGATTTAAACATTCATAGAAAATACCTATTTCTGTATTTTGTCTGTCGTAAAAATGCGTTTAACGGCAATAACCGGTATTTTCAGCCCGCCCCATGGGATAAAGTTTAGTCGTTACTGAGTATATTGGGTCGCCGCCGGCCTATTGCACCCCAGCGGCCAATAAAAAATTCAACAGAAGGATTGATCGCAAACGCAGCAGTAAATATGATAATGATTATCATTCAATTGTAATTTGAGCGCGGGCAAATGACTATTTCGATCAATGCATGGCTGCTGGGCAAGATTGATGACTACAAATTCAGCGTGCGGGACGCCACGGTAGATTTCTACATGGCGGAGGCGGCGCTCAGGCGACCGGAATGCAACGTTAACCACCTGAAGCGCTACAACAGCGTCAGCCTCACCATGGCCAATCTGTGCCTGGAGAACGGCGACGACGAAAGCTATCTGCATGCGCTCAGCAAGCTGCACAACCGGCTGATCGTGGAGATCAACAACCCGCAGCGCTGCCAGCTGTTTCGGGTACAGAGCTACCACTTTGCCCGCCATACGCTGACGCTGATCTGCCAGAAATATGCGATGGAAGGCACCTGGGAAAAGGCCAACGCTTTCCAAAAGGACTTCGTCAAGCGGGTGCCTTTCCAGCTGTAATGGCGGCTGATGAGATGAAATTATCGGGTAAATAGTCCGGATGAGGGAAAATCATTTGGCTACGCGCCGCCCTTGCGCGTCGATCACCCTTTCGCCGTCTTCTTTGGTGAATTCGCCCTTTTGCGCATCCGGTAAAATATCCAGCACCGCTTCGGAAGGCCGGCACAGTTTGGTGCCTAAGGGCGTCACGACAATAGGCCGGTTAATCAAAATCGGCTGCTGGAGCATGAAATCGATCAATTGGTCATCGCTCCATTTCGCTTGAGCCAACCCTAACTGCTCATAAGGCTCCACATTTTTACGCAACAGGGCGCGCACGCTGATCGTCATATCGGCGATGAGTTTGACCAGTTCATCACGGCTTGGCGGCGTCTCCAGGTACAAAATTACCCTTGGCTCCACGCCGCTATTGCGGATCAGTTCCAGGGTATTGCGCGACGTGCCGCAGGCCGGGTTGTGATAAATCGTAATAGCGCTCATACATCACTCTCTAAGGTTGGCCAGCGCTATTCGCGGCTGGCGGTTGGCTGAGTAAAGGCATTTTTTCTACACGGATAAACGCAATGCCAGGGCCGCCAGCGTGACAAACAGCACCGGCAGCGTCATGACAATGCCCACCCGGAAGTAATATCCCCAGGTGATTTTGATGTCCTTTTGCGCCAACACGTGTAGCCACAGTAAGGTCGCCAGGCTGCCGATAGGGGTGATTTTAGGGCCCAAATCACTGCCGATGACATTGGCGTAGATCATCGCATCTTTAGTCACGCCGGTGGCAACGCTGCCGTCGATGGACAATGCGCCCACCAGCACCGTTGGCATATTGTTCATGATGGAAGACAGGAACGCCGTGAGGAAACCGGTTCCCAAAGTGGCGGCCCAGAGGCCCTGCCCGGCAAAGCCATTGAGTATCGATGACAGGTAATCGGTGAGCCCGGCATTGCGCAATCCGTAAACCACCAGGTACATGCCCAGAGAAAAAATGACGATCTGCCAGGGCGCGCCGCGCAGCACTTTGCCGGTATTGATGGTGTGCCCTTGCTTAGCCACGATAAACAGAATCAAGGCGCCGGCGGCCGCCACCAAACTGACCGGAACGCCCAACGGCTCCAGCCCGAAGAACCCAATCAGCAACAGCAGCAGCACACCCCAGCCCGTTTTGAATGTCTGCGGATCGCGGATCGCCTCTTTTGGGGCTTTTAATTTGGATAATTCATAGGTAGCCGGGATATCTTTGCGGAAAAACAGGTGCAGCATCGCCAGCGTAGCGACGATCGCGGCAATATCGACCGGCACCATCACCGAAGCGTATTCATTGAATCCCAGCTTAAAGAAATCGGCCGAGACGATGTTGACCAGATTCGACACGATGAGCGGCAAACTGGCCGAGTCCGCGATAAACCCTGCGGCCATCACAAACGCCAGCGTAGCGCCTTGACTGAAGCCCAACGCCACCAGCATGGCGATCACTATGGGCGTCAGTATCAATGCGGCGCCATCATTGGCGAACAACGCGGCAACCGCCGCCCCCAACAACACAATATAAGTAAACAACCAGCGCCCCCGCCCGTTGCCCCACCGCGCCACATGCAGCGCCGCCCATTCAAAGAAGCCGGACTCGTCCAGCAACAAGCTGATGATAATGACGGCGATAAAGGCCGCGGTGGCGTTCCAGACGATATGCCACACGGCGGGAATATCGCCGAAGTGCACGACGCCACATAGCAAAGCGAGTGCCGCGCCCAGCATGGCGCTCCAACCGATCCCCAACCCTTTCGGTTGCCAAATCACCAGAACAATAGTCAGGACAAAAATCGCCGCTGCCAACCCCATACAACCTCCGATAGCCTGGGTTCTCCCCCGTTTGAGAAGCATTCCCCGTCAAAACGACACAGCGTCAAATACATTCGAAAAATCGAATATGAAAAAGCAAAAAATTTCGTTAACTAGAGGCAGACAGCCTTGCCGCCGGTAGCTGCATTATTGCGGGCAACACGTCGAGCCAATTGAATGACGTCGTCTTTCTGGCTCAGATAGGCTTGTTCAATGACGGCCGCAGCCCAGGCAGGCATATGCGGTGAAAGCCGATAGTGGATCCACTTCCCATCGCGTCTATCCATCAACAATCCACTTTCACGGAGCATCGAAAGATGTCGTGATATTTTGGGTTGCAACTCCTCGAGTGAACCTGAAAGTTCACAGACGCAGAGCTCGCCCAACTCCCGTAGAAGCAGGACTATTTTCAAACGTGTTTCATCAGACAGATTTTTGAAAAGCTGCAGGGCCGTTAAAGCCATTTTCATCACCTCGGGTTACTTCTACCCACAGTATTATTTTTTCTCTCGATGTCAACATCATATTCGAAAAAACGAATTTATAAACATAGAATCTCAGAGGTGGTCATGCTCGCGGCGCCAAAGGCGAACCCGCAGGCGAACCGCCTGCGGGAAGGGACCGTCAGTCAATCACCGCGGTGGTCAGGCGCGATGTGCAGCACAGGCGATCGCGCGGGTCGAAAATCTCAATCTGCCACACCTGGTGCCGGCGGCCAACGTGCAGCGCACGGCACACGCCGCGCACCTGGCCATCAAACACCGCCCGCAGGTGGTTGGCGTTGATCTCCAGCCCCACCACCTTTTGCTCGCCTTCGCTGCACAGGTAACCGGCCATAGAACCCATCGACTCCGCCAGCACCACCGACGCCCCGCCGTGCAACAGCCCGAATGGCTGGCGGGTGCGGCCGTCCACCGGCATGGTGGCCTCAAGGAAGTCATCGCCCAGTTGGGTAAACTCAATCCCCACGTGGCTGACCATACAGCCTTCGCCGGCGCGGTTCAGTTGCTCCAGCGACGTTTCACGTTTCCACAGTTTCACACAATCATCTCCAGAAGTGCCTGTAATGGGTGGCGCACGCCGTTGCCTTCGATACGCTTCACCTGGCTGCGGCAGGAATAGCCGGTCGCCAGGCAGCGTTGCCGCGGCAGGCGCTGCAACGCCGGATGCCATGATAGTTCATAAATGCCGAGCGAGTTCTGCAGGTTCTTCACTTCATGCCCGTAGGTGCCGGCCATGCCGCAGCAGCCGACGCTGACGTTCTCCAGTTTGGCGCCGAAGCGGGCGAAGATCGCCGCCCACTGCTGGCCGCTGGCCGGCAGCGCGGTGGTCTCGGTGCAGTGACCGAACAGGTACCAGGGTTCGCCGGTCGCCGGCTGTTCGGCGCGTTCCGCCACCAACTGCTGCAGCCATTCGTGCACCAGCTGCACCTGGAAATCACCGCGTCGTTCGCCGAGGATCTCGTTGTATTCATCGCGATAGCACAGCACCAGCGCCGGATCGACCCCCACCAACGGCATGCCGAGCTGCGCCACGCGGTTGAGGAAGTCGGCGGTTTTGCGCGCGGTGCGGGCAAAGCGGGTGAGAAAACCTTTAATATGCTGCGCCTTGCCGTTCGGCGAGAACGGCAACAGCACCGGTTTATAACCGAGCTTTTCCACCAGCCGGACAAAGTCCGCCACCACTTTGGCGTCGTAATAGCTGGTGAACGGATCTTGCACCACCAGCACGTGCCGTTCGCGCTGTTCGGCGCTCAGCCCTTCCAATTGTTCCAGCGTCAGGGTGACGGCGCTGTGGCCGGAAAGCTGCTGGCGCAGCGTCGGGCTGGACAGCATCGGCAGATCGACCATGCCGATGGCGCTGCGGCTCATTTCGCGCACCCAGGGTTGGCGGAAGAAGAAGTTGAACACCTTCGGCGCCCTGGCCATCAGCGGCGTGTAGCTCTCCACTCCGGCCACCATATAGTCGCGCGCCGGGCGCAGGTAGCGGGTGTGATACAGCTGCAGGAAGCGCGAGCGGAAGCCCGGCACGTCTATTTTGATCGGGCACTGGGTGGAGCAGGCTTTGCAGGCCAGGCAGCCGGACATCGCCTCTTTCACCTCATGCGAAAAGTCATACTCGCCCTTGCCGGCGTACCAGCTGTTGCGGGTTTTTTCGATCAGGCCGCGGAAGCTGAGGCGCTGCTGCGGCAGCTGTTTTTCCAGCGCCAGCGGATCGACCCCCTGCTCTGACAGCAGGCGCAGCCACTCGCGCACCAGCGCTGCCCGCCCCTTCGGCGAATGAATGCGGTTGCCGGTAATCTTCATCGACGGGCACATCGGGCTGCGCACGTCAAAGTTGAAGCACAGGCCGTTGCCGTTGCATTCCATCGCGCCACGGAACGAAGTGCGGGTGGCAATCGGGATCTGGCGATCGAAAGTGCCGCGTTTTACCGCATCCACCTTCATCATCGGCGCATCCAGGTTCAGCGGCGCGCAGATCTTGCCCGGGTTGAGTCGATTATCCGGATCGAACGCCGCCTTGATGCGGCGCAGTTCTTCGTACAGCGTTTCGCCGAAGAATTCCGGGCTGTATTCGGCGCGGAACCCTTTACCGTGTTCACCCCACAACAGACCGCCGTATTTGGCGGTCAGCGCCACCACCTGGTCGGAAATCTGCTTCATCAGCACCTCCTGCTGCGGATCGCACATGTCGAGCGCCGGCCGCACGTGCAGCACGCCGGCGTCGACGTGGCCGAACATGCCGTAGCTCAGGTTGTGGCCGTCCAGCAGTTGGCGGAACTCGACGATGTAATCCGCCAGATGTTGCGGCGGCACGCAGGTATCTTCGGCGAACGGGATAGGTTTGGCCTGCCCCTTGGCGTTGCCCAACAGGCCAACGGCTTTTTTACGCATGTTATAGATGCGCTCGATGCCCGCCAGATCGCCGCAGATCTGATAACCAATCACGCCGCCCTGCCGTTGTGCAATCAGCTCATCCAGCCGCCGACACAGGCTTTCCATCTGGCCGTCGATCAGTTCTTTGTCGTCGCCGGCGAACTCCACGATGTTCAGACCGAGCATCTCTTTGTCCGGCACATTGGTGATCAATTCGCTCACCGAATGCCAGACGATGTCTTCCCGCGCCAGATTCAGCACCTTGGAGTCGATAGTCTCCACCGACAGCGCCTTGGCTTCCACCATAAAGGGCGCGTTACGCAGCGCGGAGTCAAAGGAATCGTATTTCACGTTCACCAGCCGGCGCACCTTCGGCAACGGCGTGATGTCCAGCCGCGCTTCGGTGATAAACGCCAGCGTGCCCTCTGCGCCGGTCAGAATGCGCGTCAGATCGAAAGTCTGCAGATCGTCGCTCAGCACGTGGCGCAGGTCGTAACCGGTCAGGAAGCGGTTGAGCTTGGGGAATTTCTCCAGGATCAGCGCACGCCGGTCGCGGCAGCTGTTCAGCACCCGATGGTAGATGCGCCCTTCGGCGGTGTCTTCCTGGGCAATCGTTTCCGCCAGCGGCGTCGGCATCGCGCGGGTGTCGATCATTTCGCCGCCCAGCAGCACCGCCCGTAGACCAAGCACGTGATCGGAGGTTTTGCCATACACCAGCGAGCCCTGCCCGGAAGCGTCGGTATTGATCATGCCGCCCAGGGTGGCGCGGTTGCTGGTGGAAAGCTCCGGCGAGAAGAAATAGCCGAACGGCCGCAGGTACTGATTGAGCCGATCTTTGATCACCCCGGCTTCAACCCGCACCCAACCCTGTTCGACGTTGATTTCCAGAATGCGGTTCATGTGGCGCGACATATCGACCACAATGCCGGTATTGAGCGCCTGGCCGTTGGTGCCGGTGCCGCCGCCGCGCGGGCTGAAGGTCAGCGCCTTGAAGCGCTCTTCCGCCGCCAGGCGGGCTATCAGGGCCACGTCGCTGGTGGATCGGGGGAACACCACCGCGTCCGGCAGCAGCTGGTACACGCTGTTGTCGGTCGCCATCGTCAGCCGATCGGCGTAGCTGGTGGCGGTATCGCCGTTAAATCCGTTTTGCTTCAGTGCTTCCAAAAAGTCGAGCACCCGTTGAACGAGGCCGGGCGCCTGAGAAATTTGTGGGATCATTCGCTTTTTTGACCCTGTCTGTCTATTTTTTATGCGCCAATGAACGCTGAATCGGGTCTTTATTCAGACCCACCCTATTTTTTATTGATGGTAAAAACTAACATACTCGTTTAGTGAAGGCATTCACATTATTGCCCTTATTGCCGCACCGTCGGCGGCGCGGAAAAACGCGCCGTTGGCTGTGAAAATCGGCCAAGATGCACCATGATTAAACGGTGCCAAGGATTTAACTGACCAGGATGAGAACCCATTGATGCCACTTCCGCACTCGCGTTACGACTTACCGCGAATTATTTTCGGCGTGCTGTTTATCGCCATCATGATCGTCGCCTGTTTTTGGGTCATTCAACCGTTCATTCTCGGCTTTGCCTGGGCGGGCATGGTGGTGATCGCCACCTGGCCGCTGTTGATCAAGCTGCAAAAGCTGCTGTGGGGCCGCCGCTCGCTGGCGGTGGTGGTGATGACGCTGCTGCTGATCCTGCTGTTCATCCTGCCAATCTCGCTGATGATCAGCAGCCTGGTGGACAACAGCGGCCCGGTGATCGCCTGGGCCAGCACGCCCGGCAAGCTGCATATTCCCGATCTGGCCTGGCTGCAGTCCCTGCCGATGATCGGCGACAGGGCCTATAACAGCTACCACACCATGGTCAACGCCGGCGGCGCCGCGCTGCTGGCCAAGGTGCAGCCGTACTTCGGCCAGACCGCCACCTGGTTTGTGGCGCAGGCGGCGCATATCGGCCGCCTGTTGCTGCACTGCACGCTAATGCTGCTGTTTAGCGTGCTGCTGTACGCGCGCGGCGAACAGGTGGCGCTGGGCATTCGCCACTTTGCGGTGCGCCTGGGCGCCGACCGCGGCGACGCGGCGGTGCTGCTGGGCGGCCAGGCGATCCGCGCGGTGGCGCTGGGCGTGGTGGTAACGGCGCTGGTGCAGTCGGTGCTTGGCGGCATCGGCCTGGCGGTAAGCGGCATTCCGGCCGCCACCCTGCTGACGGTGCTGATCTTCATCTGCTGCGTGGCGCAGCTGGGGCCATTGCTGGTGCTGGTGCCGGCTATCATTTGGCTGTACTGGACCGGCGACACCACCTGGGGCACGGTGCTGTTGGTGTGGAGCTGTGTGGTGGCCACGCTGGATAACGTGCTGCGGCCGGTACTGATCCGCATGGGCGCCGATTTGCCGATGCTGCTGATCCTGTCCGGCGTGATTGGCGGGCTGTTGGCCTTCGGCCTGATCGGCCTGTTTATCGGCCCGGTGGTGCTGGCGGTGTCTTATCGCCTGCTCACCGCCTGGATGGACGAAGCGCCGGAGCCAAGCGCCGATCTGAAAGAAGTAGAAAAAAATCTGGAAGAGATGTAATTCCCTCCTCTGCCCGGTACGCCGGGCAGAATATATTTCCCGTCCTTTAATTATTCCTAACTCCTTTGGGTAATATGCGCAAAAATATAATGCGGCAGAATACGCTACCCGCCAGGCGTTAATTAAACATGCCGGATAAATACTTCTTTTCCGGTCGGGCAAAAAAACCACACCGGAAAAAATAAAACGTAACGATGCTATTGATTAGGATGATTCTTAATGACTAATCGCGCTGAAAAATCTAGTATTATGGCCATCTATTGCTTCAAATCACTGATTTTAAAGCAACCTTTCTAAACAATGTAATGCCATACATGTGAATTGCTGTGTGTAGTCTTTGCCCATCTCCTATGATGGGCTTTTTTTTATTGTTTTTTCGACAATATGTTTATTTTCCAACCTGCTTGTTACATTAGGAAATAAAAAAGCCGCAACCTCAGGCTGCGGCTTTTACATCAAATAATCCCTAAGGCATTATTTTTTCTTCGACAGATTAATCCAGGTTTGCACCACGGTATCCGGGTTGAGCGACAGGCTGTCGATGCCCTGCTCCATCAGCCATTCGGCGAAGTCCTCATGGTCGGACGGCCCCTGGCCGCAAATGCCGACGTACTTGCCGTGGCGTTTGGCGGCCTGGATCGCCATCGACAGCAGCGCTTTCACCGCCTCGTTGCGCTCGTCGAACAGCTCGGACACCACGCCGGAATCGCGGTCCAGCCCCAGCGCCAGCTGGGTCATGTCGTTGGAGCCGATGGAGAAGCCGTCGAAGTGCTCGAGGAACTGGTCCGCCAACAGGGCGTTGGACGGGATCTCGCACATCATGATCACCTTCAGCCCGTTCTCGCCGCGCTTCAGCCCCTGGCGCGCCAGCTCGGCCACCACCGCTTCCGCCTGCGCCACGGTACGCACGAACGGCACCATGATTTCGACGTTGGTCAGGCCCATTTCATTGCGCACGCGTTTCACCGCTTCGCACTCGAGCGCGAAGCAGTCGCGGAAGCTGTCGGCCACGTAACGGCCGGCGCCGCGGAAGCCCAGCATCGGGTTCTCTTCGTGCGGTTCGTACTTCTCGCCGCCCACCAGGTTGGCGTATTCGTTCGACTTGAAGTCGGAGAGGCGCACAATCACCCGCTTCGGCCAGAAGGCCGCGCCCAGGGTGGCGATGCCTTCGGTCAGGCGGCCGACATAGAACTCGACCGGGTGGTCATAGCCCTGCATCAGCGCGCGGATTTCGTTCTGCAGCGCCGGGGTCTGCTGATCGAACTCCAGCAGCGCCCTCGGGTGCACGCCAATCATGCGGTTGATGATGAACTCCAGCCGCGCCAGGCCCACGCCTTCGTTCGGCAAACGCGCGAAGTCGAAGGCGCGATCCGGGTTGCCGACGTTCATCATGATCTTCAGCGGCAGATCCGGCAGCTCGGTCACTTCGGAGCTTTGTACGGTGAAATCGAGCATGTCGCTGTACACGAAGCCGGTGTCTCCTTCGGCACAGGAGACGGTGACCTTCTGCCCGTCTTTCAACACGTCGGTGGCGTGGCCGCAGCCCACTACCGCGGGAATGCCCAGCTCACGAGCGATAATCGCCGCGTGGCAGGTGCGGCCGCCGCGGTTGGTGACGATAGCCGCGGCCTTCTTCATGATCGGTTCCCAATCCGGGTCGGTCATGTCGGTCACCAGCACGTCGCCCGGCAGGATGCGGTCCATCTCGCTGATGTCGTGGATCACCTTCACCGGGCCGGCGCCGATGCGGTGGCCGATAGCGCGCCCTTCCACCAGCACTTTGCCGGAGCCGTTGAGCTGGTAGCGCTCCATGGTCTGCTCGTTGGAGCGCACGGTTTCCGGACGCGCCTGCACGATCAGCAGCTTGCCGGTGTGGCCGTCTTTCGCCCACTCGATATCCATCGGGCGGCCGTAGTGTTTTTCGATCAGCATCGCCTGGTGCGCCAGCGCCTGCACTTCGTCGTCGGTCAGAGAGAAACGGCTGCGCTGCTGCTCCGGCACGTCTTCAATGCGTACCTGCTTGCCGTGATCCTGCGACGGCGCGTACACCATGCGGATTTTCTTCGAGCCCAGGTTGCGGCGCACGATCGCCGGATTACCCTTCTGCAGGGTGGGTTTGTGCACGTAGAACTCGTCGGGGTTCACCGCGCCCTGCACCACCATTTCACCCAGGCCGTAGGCCGAGGTAATAAACACCACCTGATCGAAACCGGACTCGGTATCGATAGTGAACATCACGCCCGACGACGCCAGGTCTGAACGCACCATGCGCTGCACGCCGGCGGACAGCGCCACGCCGCGGTGGTCGTAGCCCTGATGCACGCGGTAGGAAATCGCGCGGTCATTGAACAGCGAGGCGAATACGTGCTTGATCGCCACCATCACGGCGTCGATGCCCTGCACGTTGAGGAAGGTTTCTTGCTGGCCGGCAAAAGAAGCGTCCGGCATGTCTTCGGCAGTGGCCGAAGAGCGCACGGCGAACGAAGCTTCCGGCTGGCCGTCGGAGAGTTGTTGGTACGCCTGGAGGATTTCACGCTCGAATTCCGCATGGAACGGCGTGTCGATCACCCATTGGCGGATTTGCGCACCGGCCTTGGCCAGCTGGGCAACGTCGTCAACGTCAGTTTGATCCAGTAACTGATAGATGCGCTGGTTAACACCGCTTTGTTCGAGAAAATCGTTAAACGCCTGCGCGGTGGTGGCAAAACCGTTTGGCACGGCCACGCCCAAGTCGGAAAGGTTGGTGATCATTTCACCGAGGGAGGCGTTTTTGCCGCCGACGCGGTCAACGTCGTGCATGCCAAGCTGGTTGTACCAAAGCACATTCCGCAAGTCTGGGCCATTGTTGGACATCGAGACAATCCTTATTGCTATCAGTAGGGTATAGACGGATTTAATTCGCTTGCTATCTCAGCGCCGCTAAAAACGGAGCTGGACCAGACTAGCACAATGATCCCCAGGAAATGGAAAGGTGAATCGATCAACCGGCTGAAGAAAATGGATTTTAAGAGAATTACCTAACCGTCTGATTTTCATGGGAACCGTTCCCAACGGCACTAAAAGCTTAATTCTCAACAAATTAAGTAGTTTTTAAACTTTCGGTTAACGCGCCAGGCAATCGATACCCTCCCGGCCGGTTTGCGCTGAACGAGGCGCATAGTCACAATTTTTTCGCTAACCTCTTTACCGGCGGATCCTCCGCGGCACATGATGTCTCTTAGTGGTTAATGCAGGAACACCGTTTTCAGGTAAGGAGCCTCGGGTGGAAAGAAGCGTTTTTTATATTTCGGATGGCACGGCGATTACCGCTGAGGTGTTGGGCCACGCGGTGCTGTCGCAGTTTCCGGTGACGGCCACCACCTTTACGCTGCCGTTCGTCGAAACCGAGGCGCGCGCGCGGGCGGTTTGCCAGCAAATTGATGATATTTACCGTGAAACCGGCGTCAGGCCGTTGGTGTTCTACTCCATCATTTCGCCGGAGGTGCGCGACGTGATCGTGCAAAGCCAGGGATTCTGCCAGGATATCGTGCAAGCGCTGGTCGGCCCGTTACAGGACGAACTGGAGGTAGAACCGACACCGGTGCCGAACCGCACCCATGGGCTGACCGCCAACAACCTCGGCAAATACGACGCGCGCATCGCCGCCATCGATTACACGCTGGCGCACGACGACGGCATCTCGCTGCGCAACCTCGACCAGGCGCAGGTTATCCTGCTGGGCGTTTCGCGCTGCGGCAAAACCCCCACCAGCCTGTATCTGGCGATGCAGTTCGGCATCCGTGCCGCCAACTACCCGTTTATCGCCGACGATATGGACAATCTGCACCTCCCCGCCTCGCTGAAGCCGTTTCAGCACAAGCTGTTCGGCCTGACCATCGATCCGGAGCGCCTGGCCGCCATTCGCGAGGAACGGCGCGAAAACAGCCGCTATGCCTCGCTGCGCCAATGCAGAATGGAAATCGCCGAGGTGGAGGCGCTGTTCCGCAAAAACCAGATCCGCTATCTCAATACCACCAACTACTCGGTGGAGGAAATCTCGACCAAGATCCTCGACATCCTCGGCATGAGCCGCCGCATGTTCTGATTCGCACCGGCAGGGGCTGCCCTGCCGCTTATTTCAGCGCCGGCGGTAATTTTTGTGCTTTTTTTAGCGGTCTTGATCAACAGAACACAATCTCTACGGTTGAATTCAGCGATTTTTGCGTTATTGTGATCGCCATCACTTCCCGGCACTCCTGCCGCAGAGAAGAACAGTTTCCAGAGAAAACCATGCACAAAACAGATGAACTGCGGACCGCGCGCATCGACAGCCTCGTCACGCCGCAAGCGCTGGCGGACAAGCTGCCGATCTCGGCGGATATCGCAGATAACGTGACCGCGTCACGAAAACGCATTGAAAAAATCCTGTCCGGCGAGGACAAGCGCCTGCTGGTGGTGATTGGCCCCTGCTCTATCCACGATCTCGACGCCGCCATCGACTACGCCGGCCGCCTGAACGCCCTGCGCGCGCGTTACCAGGATCGCCTGGAAATCGTGATGCGCACCTATTTTGAGAAGCCGCGCACCGTGGTGGGCTGGAAAGGCCTGATTTCCGATCCGGCCCTGGACGGCACCTTCCAGGTTAACCGCGGCATCGAAATGGCGCGCCGCCTGCTGTTGGAGGTCAATCAGCTCGGCCTGCCGACCGCAACCGAGTTCCTGGATATGGTGGTTGGCCAATACATCGCCGATTTAATCAGCTGGGGCGCCATCGGCGCGCGCACCACCGAAAGCCAGATCCACCGTGAAATGGCTTCCGCTCTTTCTTGCCCGGTCGGGTTCAAAAACGGCACCGACGGCAACACCCGCATCGCGATCGACGCCATCCGCGCGGCGCGCGCCGGCCACATGTTCCTCTCGCCGGATAAAAACGGCCAGATGACCATCTACCAGACCAGCGGCAACCCGTACGGCCACATCATCATGCGCGGCGGCAAAACGCCGAACTACCACGCTACCGACATCGTGGCCGCCTGCGATAGCCTGCGCGAGTTCGATCTGCCGGAACACCTGGTTATCGATTTCAGCCACGGCAACTGCCAGAAGCTGCATCGCCGCCAGTTGGACGTTGCCGAGAACGTCTGCCAGCAAATCCGCGCCGGTTCCGCCGCCATTACCGGCGTGATGGCGGAAAGCTTCCTGGTGGAAGGCACGCAGAAAATCGTCGCCGGCCAGCCGCTGACCTATGGCCAGTCGATCACCGATCCTTGCCTGAGCTGGTCCGACAGCGAGCAGCTGTTGGCGATGCTGGCGGATGCGGTGGATACCCGCTTCTGACGCGCTGCCGGGGCGTCTGGCCCCGGCTTTTCGCCTCTTCGCCGCTCATCTATACTGGTAACCATTCCCGCAGCAACCCTATGGAAAGGATCGGAGCCCCGGCATGATTCACTCACTGTTATCCATCCCCTGCGTCACGCTGCAGGGAGAAGCCAAAACCCTGGGCGACTTTCGCGCTCGCGCTTATCTGGTGGTCAACACCGCCAGCAAATGCGGTTTCACGCCCCAGTACCGCGGGCTGGAGAATCTGTGGCAATACTACCGCGAACGCGGGCTGATGGTGCTGGGCTTCCCCTGCAATCAGTTCGGTTCGCAGGAACCCGGCGACCCGCTCGAGATAGCCAACTTCTGCACCCTGAACTACGGCGTCAGCTTTCCGCTGTTCAGCAAGATCGAGGTTAACGGCCCCGGCGCTCACCCCCTGTTCAGCGAGCTGAAACGCCTGGCGCCCGGCGTGATGGGCAGCCAACGCATCAAATGGAACTTCACCAAATTCCTGCTGACCGCCGACGGCCAGCGCGTGACCCGCTTTGCCCCCATCACCAAGCCCGAGCGCCTGTTCGACCGCATCGAAACCCTGCTGTAACCCCTCGATTTTTTACGGGCCGAACGCCTTCGGCCCGCTGCTGGACGCATTTTCCGTAAAAAGGTTCCATCCGTAAGAAAATTTTCCTTGATGTAACCTTTCGTTCACATGATAATGATTATCACTTTGATATTAATTACCATTTAATAGCGTGCTTTATAAACAAAATGACGATGGATAATCCCAACAACCACCGCCCTTCCACCGCCAGGCCTTCCAGCGGGCAGGCTGCGGACGCGCCCCCTTGTTACGACAGCGCCCAGCTGCTTGGCGCCGATGGCGTGGCGGTTATTACCCATCAGGGCCAGCGCTATCAACTGCGGCAAACCAAAGCCGGAAAATTGATCCTGACCAAATAACGAAAGATCCCTCTAACGCCAGCCACCCCGATCTTTTGATCCAGGCAGCCAGCAAATCTATTGATATGTTTAAAACATACGGAGAGTTGCCCCATGCCTCTGACAATTTCCACCCGGCTGCGTTTTTCCGCATTGAGCCTGGCGATTGCCTGCGCTCTGCCTACGGTGGCCTTTGCACAAACCACCAGCACAGCACCTTCCTCCGCCAAGGCGGAGCCCACCCGAAAAGCCAAAGCCGCCGACGAGACCATGACGGTGACCGCCACCGGCAACCCGCGCAGCAGCTTTGAAGCGCCGATGATGGTAACGGTGATCGACGGCGACACGCCTGAAAGCCAGACCGCCGCCACCGCCGCCGATATGCTGCGCCGCGTGCCCGGCCTCACCGTTACCGGCACCGGCCGCAGCAACGGCCAGGACCTGATGATGCGCGGCTACGATCGCCGTGGCGTGCTTACGCTGGTGGACGGCATTCGCCAGGGCACCGATACCGGCCATATCAACGGCACCTTCCTGGATCCGGGGTTGGTGAAGCGCATTGAAGTGGTGCGCGGCCCCGCCGCCCTGCTGTACGGCAGCGGTGCGCTGGGTGGCGTGGTGTCTTATGAAACCATCGACGCCGCCGATCTGCTGTTGCCGGGCCACGATAGCGGCTACCGGGTCTACGGCACCGCCGGCAGCGGCGACCACAGCCTGGGCATGGGCGCCAGCGCCTATGGCAAAACCGACAACCTCGACGGCCTGCTGTCGTTCGGCACCCGCGACGTCGGCGATTTGCGCCAGGGCAACGGTTTCGATGCGCCAAACGATGAAACCATCAGCAACGTACTGGCCAAGGGCACCTGGAAACTCGACGATAACCAGTCGCTCAGCGGTAATCTGCGCTATTACAACAACCGCGCGCAGGAGCCGAAAAACCCGCAGACGCCGGACGCCTCCAGCGGTAACCCGCTGACCGACCGCTCGACCATTCAGCGCGATGCGGCGCTGAGCTACAAGCTGAAGCCGGTTGGCCAAGAGTGGCTGGATGCCGAAGCCAAAATCTACTATTCCGACGTGGAAATAAATGCGCACCAGGCGGGTAGCGATGACGAAAACCGCAAGCAAACCACCCGCGGGGCCAAGCTGGAAAACCGCACCCGCCTGTTTGCCGACAGTTTCGCCTCGCACCTGTTCACCTACGGCTCCGAGGCTTATAAACAGGAACAGACCCCTGGCGGCGCCACCGAAAGCTTCCCGCAGGCAAAAATCAATTTCGCGTCGGGCTGGCTGCAGGACGAGATTACGCTGCGCGACCTGCCGGTCACCTTACTCGCCGGTACCCGCTACGATAATTACAAGGGCTCCAGCGACGGTTACGCCGATGTGGATGCCGACAAGTGGTCGTCTCGCGGCGCCGTCAGCGTCACCCCAACCGACTGGCTGATGCTGTTCGGCTCCTATTCCCAGGCCTTCCGCGCGCCGACCATGGGAGAAATGTACAACGACTCCAAGCATTTCTCGATCCCGATGGGGCCCACCACCATTACCAACTACTGGGTGCCGAACCCGAACCTGAAGCCGGAAACCAACGCCACGCAGGAGTATGGTTTCGGGCTGCGCTTTGACGATCTGCTGCTGGCCGACGACAGCCTGCAGTTCAAAGCCAGTTATTTCGATACCAAGGCCAAAGACTACATCGCCACCGACGTCACCATGGAGTTGGGCCGCGGGCCGCGAGGTCCTTATTGCATCAGTTGCACCACCTTCTCGACCAACATCGACCGCGCCAAAATCTGGGGCTGGGATGCTACGCTCAGCTACAAGACACCGCTGTTCGGTTGGGATCTGGCCTATAACCGCACCAGAGGGAAAGATGAAACCACCGGCGACTGGCTGAGCACCATCAACCCGGACACCGTCACCAGCTCGCTGGACGTGCCGCTGGGTGAAACCGGCCTGTCTACCGGCTGGGTCGCCACCTTCGCGCAGCGCTCTACCCACGTGGCCGCCGGCACCGCTGAACAGGCGGGTTACGCCGTCAACGATTTCTATCTGAGCTACCAAGGGCGCGAGCGCCTGCAGGGCGTAACCACCACCCTGGTGTTGGGCAACGCCTTCGACAAAGAATATTACTCGCCGCAGGGCATTCCGCAGGATGGCCGCAACGCCAGGCTGCTGGTCAGCTACCAGTGGTGATTTTTTGATTATCTGGCGGGCAAGCCGCTTGCCCGCCGCTTGACTCACGGCACAGGAGATCAACCTTATGAGCAACACCCTGTATGAGCGCTACCAACAGGCCAAAATCGATAATCCAGGAAAATACGCCCGCGACCTGGCGGAAATCCTTGGCATCAGTGAAGCGGAGCTGACCCACGCCCGCGTCGGCCAGGATACCCGTCGCCTGCAGGCCGATGCCCGCACGCTGTTGACCGAGCTCGAGCAGGTTGGCGTCACCAAGTCCATCACCCGCAACGGCTATGCGGTGCATGAGCAGGTGGGCCGCTACCGCAATCAGCACCTGAACGGCCATGCCGGCCTGATCCTCAACCCGCGCGAGCTGGACCTGCGTTTGTTCCTCAACCAATGGGCCAGCGCCTTCGCCATGAGCGAAACCAACAAGCGCGGCGTGCGCCACAGCATCCAGTTCTTCGACCATCAGGGCGATGCGCTGCATAAGGTCTACACTACCGACGAGACCGATCTGCCGGCCTGGATGGCGCTGGTCGAGCGCCACCTGAACGCAGAAAACCCGGCGCTGGAATTGCAGCCTGCGGCCGCGGCGGCGGAACTCCCGGCGCCGCAGGATACCGGTAAGATCGACCGTGAATGGCGCGAAATGACCGACGTCCATCAGTTCTTCCAGCTGTTGAGCCGCAATAAGCTGACGCGCCAGCAAGCATTTCGCGCCGTCGGTGACGATCTGGCCTATCAGGTGGATAACGGCGCGCTGTCGCAGTTGTTGAACGCCGCGCAACAGCTGCAGAACGAAATCATGATTTTCGTCGGCAACCGCGGCTGCGTGCAGATCTTCACCGGCCAGATCGAACGGCTGATGCCGCAGGAAGGCTGGATCAACGTATTCAACCGCCGTTTCACCCTGCACCTGATTGAAAATGCGATCGCCGAAAGCTGGATCACCCGCAAACCGACCAAAGACGGCATCGTCACCAGCCTGGAGCTGTTTGCCGCCGACGGCACGCAGATAGCCCAGCTGTATGGTCAACGCACCGAAGGCCAGCCGGAACAAACCCAATGGCGCGAGCAGGTCGCCGCGCTTGCCGCCAAGGACATCGCCGCATGAGAACTTCATTGACCCGTCGCCTGGCGCTGGTCATTGCGCTGGCGCTGCCGTTAACCGCTACGGCGGCGCAGCGCATCGTCTCGATAGGCGGTGACGTCACCGAAATTGCCTTCGCACTTGGCGCGGGCGATGAAGTGATAGCGCGAGACAGCACCAGCCTGCACCCCGCGGCGGTGAAAAAGCTGCCGGACGTCGGCTATATGCGCCAGCTGAACGCCGAAGGCATTCTGGCGCTGAAACCGACGCTGGTGCTGGCCACCGAACTGGCGCAGCCGGCGCTGGTGCTCAAACAGCTGGCGGATAGCGGCGTTAGGGTCGTCACTGTGCCCGGTGACACCACCCTGCAGGCCGTGCCGAAAAAAATCACCGCAATCGCCGATGCGCTGCAGCGCAGCGAACAGGGCAAACAGCTCAGCGCCCGCTATCAGCAGCAGCTGGCGGCGGTCAACACCAGCCCGCTGCCGGTCAAGGTGCTGTTCGTGATGAGCCACGGCGGCATTACGCCGATGGCCGCCGGGCAGCACACCGCCGCCGACGCGGTGATCGCCGCCGCCGGATTGAAAAACGCCATGCAGGGCTTCGAGCGCTATCGCCCGCTTTCCCAGGAGGGAGTGATCGCCAGCGCGCCGGATTTGCTGTTGGTCACCACCGACGGCGTACGCTCGATAGGCGGCCAGGAGCAGCTGTGGTCGCTGCCGGGTCTGGCGCTGACGCCGGCCGGCAAAAATCGCCGCCTGTTGATCGTCGATGACATGGCGCTGTTGGGCTTCGGTCTGGAAACGCCGGCGACGCTGGCCAGGCTGCGCCAAGCGGCGGAGCAAAAGTGATGCGCTGCCGCACCTCACCCCAGTTGGCCATTGCCGGCCTGCTGGTGCTGCTGACCCTGCTGGCGCTGGTGGCCGCCAACATGGGCGCGCTAACGCTGTCGTTCCGCACCCTGTGGCGTGAACCCTTCAGCGACGCGTCCTGGCATATTTGGTTGAACATCCGCCTGCCGCGCGTACTGCTGGCGGTGGTGATCGGCTGCGCGCTGGCGGTTTCCGGCGCGGTGATGCAGGGGCTGTTCCGCAATCCCCTGGCCGATCCCAGCCTGTTGGGCATCAGCAGCGGCGGCGCGCTGTTTGTCGCGCTGATTATCGTCATGCCGCTGGCGCTGCCGCCGGTGCTCGCCTTGTACGGCCACATGCTGGCGGCCTTTCTCGGCAGCCTGCTGGTTTCATTGCTGATCTACGGCATCAGCCGCAGCGGCCACGGCAGCCTGTCGCGCCTGCTGTTGGCAGGCATCGCCATCAACGCCCTGTGCATGGCGGCCATCGGCGTGCTGTCTTACGTCAGCAGCGATCAACAGCTGCGTCAGTTCTCGCTGTGGATGATGGGCAGCCTCAGCCAGTCGCAGTGGCCGACGCTGATCGTTTCCGCTTCGCTGATCCTGCCCGCCGCGCTGATGACGCTGCTGCAGGCGCGCCGGCTGAACCTGCTGCAGCTGGGCGACGAAGAGGCCCATTATCTGGGGGTCAACGTCCAGCGCGCCAAGCTGCAACTGCTGCTGTTGAGCGCGCTGCTGATCGGCGCTGCGGTGGCGATGAGCGGCGTGATCGGCTTTGTCGGGCTGGTGGTGCCGCATCTGGTGCGCATGCGGCTGGGTGGCGATCACCGTTGGCTGCTGCCCTGTTCCGCACTGGGCGGCGCCTGCCTGCTGCTGGTCAGCGATACGCTGGCGCGCACCCTGGTGGCGCCGGCCGAAATGCCGGTGGGGTTGATGACCAGCCTGATCGGCGGTCCTTACTTCTTGTGGCTGGTGATGCGCCAGCGGGAGCCTGCGGGTGGATAACACCGCATACCTGACGGCCCAGCAGCTGCGTTACAGCATGGGTTCGCGCCGGTTGATCAACGATGTGTCACTCAGCATCGCCAGCGGCGAAATGGTGGCGATTATCGGGCCGAACGGCGCCGGAAAATCAACGCTGATGCGCCTGCTGACCGGTTATCTGACGCCCGGCTGCGGCGAATGCCGGTTGCTCGATCGGCCGCTGGAGCAATGGCAGCCGCAGCAGTTGGCCAAGGTGCGGGCGGTGATGCGCCAGCACAGCGATTTGGCGTTTCCTTTCAGCGTGGAGGAAGTGGTCGGCATGGGCCGCTCACCGCATGGCAAGCGCGATCGGCAGCCGGCGATACAACAGGTGATGGCGCAAACGGACTGCCTCGAGCTGGCGCAGCGGGACTATCGCCGGCTCTCCGGCGGCGAGCAGCAAAGGGTGCAGTTGGCCCGCGTGCTGGCGCAGCTGTGGCAGCCGCACCCCTCACCCGCCTGGCTGTTCCTCGACGAGCCCACCTCGGCCCTGGATCTGTATCACCAGCAGCATACGCTGCGGCTGCTGCGCTCGCTGACGCGCCAACAACCGCTTGGCGTTTGCTGTGTGTTGCACGATCTCAATCTGGCCGCGCTCTATGCCGACAGAGTGTTGCTGCTGCATCAGGGGCGGCTGGTGGCCACGGGCACGCCGCGGGAGGTGCTGCAGGCCGACATTCTCACCCGCTGGTATCAGGCGGATCTGGGGGTGGTGCAGCATCCGGAAGTGGCGCTGCCGCAGGTATATTTACGGCAATAAGCATCAGGGCGCATTTCGCGCCCTTTTTTGTCTTTTCAGCTTGAACAGGAAATCTCAAGATGCTTGCCCCAATCCGGCGGCAAAGCGGCGAGATCCTCATACTCAGGCCCATCGGCGAACGGCGTCAGCAATGCCTGGTGCAGCCGCGCCAGCCGGCCGACATCATCCTTCTCCGAATCCTCTATCGCCTGCTGCGCCAGATAGTTACGCAGAATAAGGCGCGGGTTCACTGCTTTCATCGCCTGCTGCCGCTCGCTGTCGCTCACCTGCTCTTGCTGCAAACGCTCGCGATATTGCCGATACCAGAGGTCGAAGGCCGTGCGATCGATAAACTCATCCCGCAGCGGCGACTGCGCCTGCTGCTGTTCGGTTGCGCTCAGCAAGCGGAAGGTGCGGGTATAATCCCGCCCTTCTTGCGCCATCAGGCTCAGCAATCCGGTCAGCAGATCGTTATCCTGCGTCGATTGGGTAAAGAACCCCAGTTTGGCGCGCATCTGTTCGCCGTAAGCGCGCATCAGCGCCGGCTCGTAGGCCGCCAGCGCCTGCTGCAGCTGCTCGGCGCTCATCAGGCCGGACAACGTCTGCGCCAAGCGATGCAGGTTCCACAGCGCCACCGCAGGCTGGTTGTCAAAGGCGTAGCGCCCCTGATGATCGGAATGGTTGCAGATATAACCCGGCTGGTAATCGTCCAGGAAACCGTAGGGGCCGTAGTCGATAGTGACGCCCAATATCGACATGTTATCGGTGTTCATGACGCCATGCGCAAAGCCCACCGTTTGCCAATGGGCCATCAGCCGCGCCGTACGTTCCACCACGTCGGTGAACCAAAGCAGATAACGATCCTCTTGATCCTGCAACTGCGCCCAGTGACGAGCGATAACGAAATCCGCCAGTTGCCGCACCTGTTCAGGCTGTTTGCGGTAATAAAAATGCTCGAAGTGGCCAAACCGCACGTGGCTTTCCGCGACCCGCAGCAGCATCGCGCCGCGTTCGGGCCGTTCGCGGAATACCGGTTGATCGCTGGTGACGACGGTCAGCGCTCGGGTAGTGGGAATGCCCAGATGGTGCAGCGCCTCGGAAGCCAGGAACTCGCGGATCACCGAGCGCAGCACCGCGCGGCCATCGCCCATGCGGGAATACGGCGTCAGCCCGGCGCCCTTCAGGTGCCAATCTCTGTGGCTGCCGTCCGCCAGCACCTGCTCGCCGAGCAGGATACCGCGGCCATCGCCCAACTGCCCGGCCCAAACGCCGAACTGGTGGCCGCTATAGACCTGCGCCAAAGGCTGCATGCCCGGCAACAGCGTCTCTCCCGCCCAAATCGGGGTTTTGTCTTGGGTAAATTCGCTTTCGTCCAGCCCCAGTTCTCGCGCCAGCGGCGCGCTGTGATACAGCAGACGCGCGCCCTTTAGCGGCGTTGGGGTGAGTTCGGTATAAAAACCGGCTAACTGTTGGTGATAAGCGTTGTCGAACTGCGGCATAGGCCCTCCGTTTACCCTTAGTGTAGGGCCTGAAGGCGGGGATTAACACAGAGGAAAAGCAGGGAAAACGCATCTGTCTGCAGCCAGAACAGATGCGTGGAGATCAGCGTTTACGCCGATGCGGCTTAAATGCCCTTGAGCGCTGATTAAGGAAATACTTTATCAGCGAGAATACGATAATGAATAACAGCGCCGGAATCACAGCAAACATCATCCAGTCCATTATTTACCCCATTGTGTGTAGTATTTTATCAGTTATTTTTATTGAACTCGTCGGGCATCGCCCGCAAAGCCTGCAGGTTATCCACACCAACGCTGGGCCATAAAAAACCTTGCAGACCAAAAACGCCGGCGTGTCTGAGCTTATTAAAGTACTCTTTTTTCTCTATTCCTCCGACGATCACCCCCTTGCAGAGCAGATTGATATTCTTTAGCAACGAGTCGATGACAACGTCATATCCCTGATGGGTAAACAGCTGCCAGTAAAAACGCTTGTCGATCTTTACATAGTCAAACAGGCCATCATAGAGTGCGGTTAACGTCGCCTTCCCCGAACCGAAATCGTCCAGCCACAGCGTAAACATCTCGCTTAATCGGCTTACGTTTTCATTGTTTTTTCCGGCGGATAAATTCGGAAAACCCTCACTAATTTCAAATGCAATAAATGGGCATTGCCTGATGCGTTGACACAGTTGCCGATCGGAAAGAATCAATTCAACAACCACTTCTTCGATATTGATGGTCAGCAACACATCATGCCGGTTAAACCAGGCGGCGTGTTGCTGCGCGAGCATCAATTGCTCATTAAATAACTCAATCCTTTGAGCGGGGCTCAATAAATTAATCCCAATTTCGGCAGGCATGGCCAAATCGCCATCCAGGCTATTGAAACGGCTCAATATTTCCACCGCCAGCAGCCTACCCTCCATTGAGTAAACGGGTTGAAAAACATAGCTACTAATAAAGTCAGCTTCGAATTGGATTTTCATTTTAATGCCACAGGCTGAATGGCTAGCGTCTCATCGTATATCAATATATTTTATCGATCAATCCCTCTGGGATTAATCGGAAATATCAATGTAATTACCAATAAGTTATCATTTAATTGATAGTTTAAAGCTATATTCACTTCGGAATTTGCCAAGTAAAAACCAGTTTGGCTTATGGCGCGCCAAGGCCAGGCTGGCCGGATTTAAAGAATATTTCACTTAAGTGATAGCGGCATGTTAAAAATTTGACTTATCTCCTTTGTTTTTGTTAAGAAAAATCCTAAATGAAAAAAAATAACATCCTCGTTCACCCCCACTATGAGACCAGGCACGAAGAGAACTGATTAAATTTAATAACGCTTCAATTCCCGCTGTTATTCTCGCTATTGAAAAAGCCCAAAAGTGCCCGTCTTGATTTTTGACGAATTTATGCATGGGTTCGCTGCAGATCCTTTTAATTGGGAACATAAAAAAGGGGACGAGCTTCCTCGTCCCCCGGCGGCGCTTTGCGGCGTTATTTTACGGTTTCGATCAACCATTGCCGCAGTTCCAGCAATTCGTCCGACCGCTGCGTGAACTGCGCAATCAGGCCGTCGCAACAGGCGGCCAAAGCGTCGCTGCGATAAGCGCGGCCTACCAGCATTTCCGCCAGCCTTTGCAGCGGCGCCGGGTTCAGGCTGTCGGTGAAGACCTGCGCCCGCACGATGCTCCCCTGTTCCACATCGAAGAAAAGGTCCACGCCTCCCCAGACAAAACGCTCGTTAAGCAAGTGGCTGAAGGCCGGGGCTTTGCCGAAGTTCCATTCCCAGCTGCTTTGTTTGGCGAACTGAGCGGCGAAATCGGGCAGGTCGGGGAACACGTCCGGGGAAATGACTTCTGGCGCGACGCGCTCGCCATAATGGTTGAAAAAGGCCTCGATGATCGCGTCGCATACCTGCTGGTGGCTGACGTCCGGCAGAAATTCTGCCAGATTGGCGACCCGCGAGCGCACCGAGGTGATGCCTTTGGCCTGCAGCTTTTTCGGATCTGGATTAAGGTAATCCGCCAGGCGATCGAGGTTAGCGTTCAGCAACAGCGTGCCGTGATGAAAACCGCGATCCTGCGTTTCGCGATAGGCCGATCCCGAGATCTTGCGCGGCCCAGAGGCAGTTTCCATCACCAGATCGTTGCGCCCCGACGCGCTGGCGGTCACGCCCAATTGCGCCAAGGCCTGCAAAATAATGCCGGTAGAAACGGTTTTATCGTAGCCCGGTTTGCCGGCCATAAAGGTAAAGCAGCTATTGCCCAGATCGTGAAATACCGCCCCGCCCCCGCTGCTCCGGCGCGCCAGCCGTATACCGTCTTGCTCCATGCGCCGGGTATTGCACTCTTTCCACGGGTTTTGCGACTGGCCAATCACAACGGTTTCGGCATTGCGCCAGAGGAACAGAATTTTTTGGCTGGTCATTTCGCGGAAGATGCACTCTTCAACCGCCAGGTTGAACCAGGGATCGTAGGAATCGGAAATCAGCAGGCGTAAGTTATTCATGGCGGCCACCCTTTAAGTCGTGATGCCGCCATGATACACAAATCAACGGGTTAAGGCTAAATGCGCCGCGCCTGCCAGTAAACGCGCTTCCAGTAGACGTTGTCCAGCGAGGAGCGAATAACGCCGCGGCTGGTCGAGGCGTGAATAAACTGATCGTTGGTGTCGTAGATGCCGACGTGCAGGCCGTTTTCACCGCCACCGGTTTTGAAGAATACCAAATCGCCCGGCATCAGCTCATCGCGAGAAACCTTGGTGCCCAGCGAAGTCTGCTCCTCGGTCGAGCGCGGCAGCTGCATGTCGAAACGGTCGCGGAAAGTGCGATAAACAAACCCGGAACAATCTACGCCGCCGCGATCCATCCCGCCATAGCGATATGGCGTGCCGTACCACTGGCGCAGCTGTTCATTCAGTTGGGCGACCACCACGATAGAATCGGCCAGCCGCCCGCTGGGCGGCGGCGCATGGCTGCTGCACCCGGCAAGAATCAAACTGGCTAATAAAAACCACACACGCATCCGCATAATATCCCTTCATTGAACCCGTTGCGCATCATGCCGTCCGGTACAACACACCACACCGCCAGCGAGGCAAAGCCGATACCACGTAAGGAGAGCGCTATTTGGCGTTAATTTATCTCCCGCGCAGGGAAAAAGGCAAGCGCTGAGAAGGAGATAATAGCATTAACGCCGGTATTCGCCCTATTCGGGGGTTTTTGATGCGGGCTTGCTGTTAATCAACAGCACGCCAAACAGGATGAATAACGTACCCAGGGATTTCAGCAGGGTGGCGGATTCGTTGAACCACGGCAGGATCACCGCCGCCAGATAGACCAGCGCATAGCTGAGGCTAAGCAACGGATAAGCGCGGTTAAGCGGCAGGTAACGCAGGGCGAAGAACCAGCACAGCATCGACAGCGCATAGCCGAAGATACCGCCGCTGACCGCCAGGAGCGGCAACCCGTAATCGCCCAGCAGCGCCGGCGTAACGTCGGCGAACGACATCAGCGGGATTTGCGCCATGCCCCACTTCATCAACAGCTGCGCCAGCGTCACCAGCAGTACGCTGGCGCAGCCCCAGGCGTAGCCCTTCATGCGTGCACGCTCATCAACAGGATCCCCAGCATAATCGAGGCCACGCCACACCAGTGGCGCGCGGTGGTAGGTTCATGAAACAGCCAGCGCGCCGCCAGCGTCACCAGCACGAAGTTGAAGCTGAGCATCGGGTAGGCCAGGCTGAGCGGCAAACGCTGCAACACATTGAGCCACACCGCCATGCCGAGCGCCAACAACAGTACCGCCAGCGTCAGCCAGCGCAGCGTGCTCTTCAGCCGCTGCGCGTCCGGCTGCTGCCAGCGTTGCGCCGCCTGTTTCTGGCACAGCTGCCCACCGCAGGTGAGCAGGCTGACCACGACCACCAACAGAAAAGCGATCATGGCTGTTGTTTATACCAGACCAGCGCCAGGCGATTCATCACCTCAACCTTGTCAGGCGTCGGCAGATGCTGTTGCTCGATGCTTTCGCCGCGCGACAGCTGCAGCACCAGAGAGACATCACCCTGCTTGCGCGCCTGCGCCAGCCACTGCGGGAAGTCGGCATCGCCGATCAGGTGGTCTTTGGCATCCGGATATTCCAGGCCGTAGGCAACCTCACCTTTTTGACTGTACATCAGCACGTCGCTGCGTTTCAGCTCCCAGGCCAACCCTGCGGCTACCCCTACGCTGTCGGTCAGCACATAACGGCTGTTCCCCAGCTCCGCCATATTAACGCGAATGAAGTTCTGCGGCAGCTTGGAGTCAGTGACCTGTTGCGGGATGGCATAACCGATCAGCAGGCACAGCAACAGCGGACAAGCCGCCGCCCAGCGCCACCGCCGCGCGTTGTCACCGGCGGAGACGACGGCGAACAGCAGCCAGCCGCCGAAGGCGACGATGCCAATCACAATCTTCGGCCATTCCTGTGCGGTGAACAAATGCACCTTAGGCAGCAGGCCGGAGCCCAGCACCACCAGCGCCAGCACGCAGATCAGGCCGAACAGCCCGTTCAACAGCGCATTGACCCTGAACATTTTGCTGCGCAGCGACGCGGCGTAGTCCTCGGCATAGGCCGCCATCAGCAGCGCCAGCGGCGCCATGCACGGCAGAATGTAGGTCGGCAGCTTGCCCTTGGCGATGCTGAAGAAGATCAGCGGCATCACGACCCAGCTAAGCAGGAAGAACAGCTCCGGGCGCTGAACGCGTTCACGCCAGCCTTTCAGCAGCGCGCCCGGCAGCAATGCCAGCCAGGGCAGCACCGCCGCCATCAGCACCGGGATGTAGTACCAGAACGGCGCCTTATGCTGCGCGTTATCTTCCGCGAAACGCTGGATATGCTCCACCCAGAAGAAATAGTTCCAGAAGTCCGGCTCGCGCTGGGCAATGGCCAGCGCCCAGGGCAGGCTGAGCAGCAGCGCGACCAGGATCGCCACCGGGCCGAACAGCAACAGATCCTTAATGCGCTTTTGCTGGATAACGATTGGGATCACCGCGATCACCGGCACCGCCAGCGCCAGGAAGCCTTTGGTCATAAAGCCCATGCCGCAGGCCAGGCCCAGCAGCGCATAACCGCCCAGCTTGCCGGTGGCCGAGGTGGCCTTCAGCGTCAGGTAGTAGCTGACCATCGCCGCCGTCAGCCACAGGGCGATCATCGGATCAAGCACGCTGTAGGTGCCGATGCTGAACACCAGCACCATCGACAGGAAAATCAGCGCCGCCAGGCAGGCGCGGCGCGCATTGCGCCACATCAGCATCGCCAGCGCAAACACCAACAGCGCGGTCATGCCGGTACTGAATACCGAACCGAAACGCACCGCAAAATTGGTGTCGCCAAACAGCCATTGGCTAACGTTATTGAACCAATAACCCGCCACCGGCTTTTCAAAATAACGCAGCCCCAGCAGGTGCGGCACCACCCAGTCGCCGCGCTGCAGCATTTCGCGGCTGATCTCGGCATAGCGGGTTTCATCCGGCTGCCACAGCAGCCGGCCATTCAGAGGGATCAAATACACCAGAGCAAAAAAAACGGCCAGCAAAATGGCCCAGGATCCTTTTAGCGCCTTCATGAATCGTCCTTCACATCAGTTTGACAACCCAGCCAACCTTCGCGGCCGGGGAAAGGAGCGCGCTTGATGCGGCCCAACGGCAATGACGCCAAATCCTGCGGCAGCAACGCGCTCAGCGGGCAGAATTCGATGCCCTGCCGCTGCGCCCGTTGCAATAACTGTTCGAACATCGCCGCCTGCGACATGCCCTCTACTTCGGTATGAATGGTGTAAACCGGTACGCCGCGATCGTTTTCAATCGCGCGCAGGATGTAGTCGTTGAAATCGGCCATGCTGACTTCGCTGCCGATCACTTCGTCAAAGGTCGGTAGCGTCACCGGGATTTGCACCGTGCCCAGCCGATCGTCGCTCAGCACCGGTCTGAACGGATGGGTGCCGCGGCAGTCGCTGTTGTAATGGAAACCGAAGCGCTGTTTCACCTCCAGCACCCGCGTGTCCGCCCGCCATCCCGCCACCGCGGAACACCTGACCGGCTGGCCGGTGCTGGCGTTCAGGGCGTCAACCCCCCGTTGGACCTGCTGCGTCAGCTGCGCCTCCGACCAGCGGCCGACGTTGGCCTGCCAGCCCTGATGATCCCAGGCGTGCAGCCCCACTTCATGGCCTGCCTCGGCGGTACGCTTCATCAACGGCCCCAGCGCGCGTGAAATATTGCGCCCCGGCCAGGCGGTACCGGCCAACAGAATGTCCCAGCCATACAGTGAGGCGGCGTTCGAACGCAACATTTTCCACAGGAATTTCGGACGCAAAAGGCGCCAAAGATGGCGCCCCATGTTGTCCGGCCCGACGCTGAAGAAGAAGCTGGCCTGTATGCCGTACTTCTCGAATAGATCCAGCAACTGCGGCACCCCTTCCCGGGTGCCGCTGAAGGTATCTACGTCAACTCGCAGACCGACTTTCTTCATGCACCCTTACCTTCCTGAACGGTAGTCCGCAAGAAGTAGTCCAGCGTGTCGGCAACGGTTTGCTGCATCTCGATCGTCGGCTGCCAGCCCAGCAGACGGCGGGCATTTTTGATGCTCGGCGTACGGTGTTCGACGTCCTGATAGCCTTTACCATAGTAGCTGCTGCTTTCGACGTCCTTGAAGCCGGCAAACGGCGGGAAGCGGTCGCGCAACGGATGGCGGTTGAAGCTTTCCAGCAGCATTTCCGCCAGCTCGCGGATGCTCGCTTCGTTGGTCGGGTTGCCGATGTTGACTATCTGGCCGTCGCACAGGCCGTCACGGTTCTCGATAATGCGGAACAGCGCTTCAATGCCGTCGTTGATGTCGGTGAAGCAGCGTTTTTGCGCCCCGCCGTCCATCAGTTTGATCGGCGAACCTTCCACCAGGTTGAGGATCAGCTGGGTGATGGCGCGTGATGAACCGATGCGCGCGGCATCCAGGTTATCCAGGCGCGGCCCCATCCAGTTAAACGGACGGAACAACGTGAACTTCAGCCCTTCTTTGGCGCCGTAGGCCCAGATCACCCGGTCCAGCAGCTGTTTGGAAACCGAGTAGATCCAACGCTGCTTGTTGATCGGCCCCACGATCAGGCGCGAGTGGTCCTCGTCGAACTCTTTGTCGTCGCACATGCCGTACACTTCAGAGGTGGACGGGAAGATGATGCGCTTGTTGTACTTCACGCAGTCGCGGACAATCTTCAGGTTTTCTTCGAAATCCAGCTCGAATACGCGCAGCGGGTTGCGGGTGTACTCGATCGGCGTGGCGATCGCCACCAGCGGCAGCACCACGTCGCATTTTTTAATGTGGTATTCGATCCACTCTGAGTGGATGCTGATATCCCCTTCCACAAAGTGGAAGCGCGGGTTATCGAGGAAACGGCTGATCGCGTCGGAGCCGATGTCCAGGCCGTAGATATCGTAACGGTCATCACGCAACAGGCGTTCCGTCAGGTGGTTGCCGATAAAACCGTTAACCCCCAGGATCAGCACGCGGGTGCGGCGCTGCATCACGGCATTCGGCTTGGCGGCCAGGCGCACGTCGGTAACGATGCCCATTTCCTGCGCCAGGCGGCTGCCCTGCACATACAGACCGCTTTCATTCTGCCCGGCGACGATCTCCAGCGCGCCTTCGCCACAGGCGATAACCAGCGGCACGGTGCTCAGCACGGTGCCCGGTTGCTTGTCGTGCTGGGTTTCCAGCACGCGGGAGCGCCAGACGATCAGCTTGCGCTGGCCGAGATAGCTGAACGCGCCCGGGTAAGGTTCGGTGACCGCACGGATCAGATTATTGATTTCCCGTGCGGATTTATGCCACTGGATCTCACCGTCGGCCGCGGTGCGGCGGCCAAAGTAGCTGGCTTCGGCTTCGTTCTGCCGGGTGAACGCGGCGGTGCCGTTTTTCAGCTTCGGCAATTCTTCCTTCAGCAGGCCTTGCGCCGCCTCCAGCACTTTTTTGTGCAGCGTCAGCGCGGTATCTTCCGCGGCGATCGCCACTTTGCGCTGGCCGACAATGTCGCCGGCGTCAGGACGTTTGACCATTTTATGCAGCGTAGCGCCGGTTTCGCTTTCGCCGTTCACCAACACCCAGTTAACCGGCGCGCGGCCGCGGTAGCGCGGCAACAGTGAACCGTGCAGGTTGAAGCCGCCCAGCGGCGCCAGCGAAAGGATTTCGTCGCTCAGCAGGTTGCGATAATAGAAGGAGAAAATCACGTCCGGCTGCAGTTGGCGAATGCGATCAACCCACAGCGGGTGGTTAACGTCCTCCGGTGCGTAGACCGGCAGATCCAGTTCGGCGCCAACGCGCGCCACAGAGGAGAAGAAGTTGTTCTCACCAGGATCGTCAGTATGCGTGAATACCGCTTGCACGTCATAACCTGCCTCAGTCAGCGCTTTCAGGCCGGCGCAGCCAATATCATGGTAAGCAAATACAATAGCTTTCATCATTCTTCTTCCTGAGTATTGTGGGCCTGCTGATCGCCGACCACTTTCTGAACAAAATAACGGGGACGAGCGCGCACGTCGGTATAAATGCGGCCGATGTACTCTCCCAACAGACCCAAACCGACGAACTGGGCGCCAATAAAGGTAAACAGCACCGCGAACAGGGTGAACACCCCGTCGGCAGCCCATTCCCGCCCGAGGAGCAGGCGCAGCGCAATCAGCACCAGCGCCAGTACGAAACCGGAAAGCGCCACCACGCTGCCCACCACGCTAAGCAAACGCAGCGGCGTGGTGGTCAGGCAGGTGAGCAGGTCGTACATCAGGTTGATAAGCTTCATCAGGCTGTATTTGGAATCGCCAAACTCGCGCTCGGCATGGCGCACGTCAATTTCTGTGGTACGTCTGGCGAAGGTGTTCGCCAGAATCGGAATAAAAGTGCTGCGTTCGTGGCAGTGCAGCATCGCTTCTACGATATGTCGACGGTAGGCGCGCAGCATGCAGCCGTAGTCCCCCATCGATTTGCCGGTGGCGCGCTGGATCATCATGTTGATGATGCGGGAGGCGCTTTTGCGGAACCAGGAGTCCTGACGGTTGGCGCGCACGGTGCCCACCACGTCGTAGCCCTCTTCCGCCACGCTGACCAGGCGTGGGATCTCTTCCGGCGGGTTTTGCAGATCGGCGTCCAGCGTAATGACCAGATCACCGGTCACCTGGTTGAAACCGGCCATGATCGCCGAATGTTGCCCGTAGTTGCGGTTCAGCAACACGGCGACCACGTGGCTGCCCGGCTGTTCTGCGGCGGCGGTCAGCATCTCGGCGGAATTGTCGCTGCTGCCGTCATCGACCAGAATGATTTCATAGGGTTGCGACAATTGTTTACAGGCGGCGGTGGTACGTTCAAGCAAAGCAGGCAGGCTTTCCTGTTCGTTGTATACCGGAATAACCACCGACACTTTTTTTATCGGTTCAACGCGAGACACGTAAAGACTCCACAACAGAAGACAAGGCATCGACCACGCGATCAACATCGGCGTCGGTCATATCGGGGAATAAAGGCAAGGTGCATAGCCGCGCCGAATTCCATTCGGTATTGGGCAGCGACAGCTGCGGGTAACGTTCGCGATAAAATTTTTGCGTGTGCGCGGCGCGGAAATGCAGCCCGGTGCCGATGCCCACCTCTTTCAGACGCTCCATCAGCTGGTCGCGGTCGATACCGCAGCGTTCGGCGTCGACGCGCACCATAAACAGATGCCAGGCGTGATCGTGCGAGTAGTCCGGCAGCCCCAACGGCTGGAACGGTGAGCCTTCCAGTGCGCGCAGGTAGCGCTGCGCCAGGGCCTGACGGCGGGCGTTAAGCTGCGGCAAACGCGCCAGCTGCACCACCGCGATCGCCGCGTGAATATCGGAAAGATTGTATTTGTAGCCCGGCTCCACCACTTCAGCCTGAGGCTTGCGCCCCAGTTGCTGGCGGTCGAAGGCGTCCACCGCCAAACCGTGGAACTTCAGGCAGCGCACGCGATCCGCCAGCGCGTCGTCGTCGGTGGCAATCAGCCCCCCTTCGGCGCAGGTCAGGTTTTTTATCGCGTGGAAAGAGAAAATCGCCGTGCCGCGCGCCCCTACCCACTCGCCGTTGAACCGAGCGCCCACCGCATGGGCGGCGTCTTCGATCAGCGGGAGCTGGTGGCGTTCGGCCACCTCGCGCAGCGCGTCCATCTGCAGCGGCGCGCCGGCATAGTGCACCGGCACTATGGCTTTGGTTTTCGGCGTAATGGCGGCTTCGACAGCGGCGGCGTTGACCATCAGCGTCTCACGATCAACGTCAATCATCACCGGCGTCGCGCCGAGCAGTTCGATCATGTTGAGGGTGGAAACCCAGGTTTGCGAGGGAGTGATAACTTCATCGCCCGGCCCAATCCCCAGCGCCATCAGGGTGATGTGCATGCCGGCGGTGGCGGAACAAACGGCAATGGCGTGTTTGCAGCCGAAGGTAGAGCAAAACTCGCTTTCCAACTGCTGATTTTGCGGCCCGGTGGTGATCCAGCCGGAACGCAATACCTTTTCAACCGCCGCGATTTCTTCATCGCCGATCGCCGGGCGAGAGAAAGGTAAAAATTGATCCATAGTTAACCCCAAACGTATCGGACATCGTTTAATGACACTGTAAAACTCTTTTATTTAACGAATATTAAACGCCAGAGAAAATCGTTCCTGGTGGATTAACTCACAATGTACGGCGGCAAGCTTAACTAAACCTTAAGACGAGACTTATTATCAGTTGGGTTATCTGATAGGTAGGCGCCATCATCATCATTTTATAATTGATCGCTAAATCAATAGATTATAGTTATAAATAATTACTTACTTATTTTATTTGCAACAACAACAGCGTAGCACGTCATTGACGGTTTTCAAGAGAAACAGGGGAGAAACGAGATGAAATCGAAATAATAGCCGGCCATTACTCGGCTATTTATATCAACTATGTTTAATTTTCGTTTAAGCGACGATTACCCTATGCCGTTCTGGTCATAATCCAACGCTGATCCCCTACCGCCTGCAAATGGAAATCCACATCATAAACAGAGGACAGCAGCGCCGGTTCCATAACGTCAGTCGTGGCGCCCTGCGCCGCCAGCCGGCCGGCGTGAAGCAGCCATACCCAATCGGCCTGTTGCAGAGTATGGTTCAGGTCATGGGCGCAAACCAACGCACTGCGACCACTCTGGCAAAATTCTCTCAACAAACGGTCCAGCGCCACTTTTTGCGCCACATCCAGACTGTTGGTCGGCTCGTCCAGCAGCAGCAGTTTGCTGTGCGGATTAACGCTCGGCCATACCTGCAGCAGCACCGCCGCCAACCGCACCCGCTGCCATTCGCCACCGGACAATTGGGTCAGCATGCGCGGCAGTTTGTCCATCAGCTTTAACCGCTGGCACAGATAGAGAATGGCGCTTTCCACGGCAGTCTCGGCCGCGCCGGCCGGCCGGTGCAGCGCCAAATATTGAAAGACCGGCATCAGGGCGACCGGCGGCTGCTGTTGGCTAAGGTAGCCACGATGCAGCGCCAGTTCGCCGCCCTGATAGGCGGCCAGCTCTCGCCCGGCCAACCGCACCTCGCCCATGCCCGGCAATATGCCGGCCAGCCGCGCCAACAGCGTGCTTTTGCCGGCGCCGTTCGGGCCAATCAGGTGCACCTGCGCCCCGGCGCCAATCTGCGCTGAAAACGGAGCCAGGCGCCCTTGAACCCCAACCTGAGCGAGTTGCAACATGCCTGCTTACCCTGCCAGAGCCTGTTTGACCGCCGCCACCAGCGTCGGATCTTCCGGCGTCGTATCCGGCGAGAAACGCTGGATCACCGTGCCGTCGCGGGCGATCAGGAATTTTTCGAAGTTCCACAGAATGTCGCCGGGTTGCTTCGGCGCTCGCCCCTTGCTGGTCATGCGCGCCAAAAACTCGCTGCCCTCCGGCGCCTGCGCATGTGGCTGAGCGGCAATCAACGCCCGGTACAGCGGGTGACGGTTTTCGCCGTTCACCTCTATCTTGGCGAACATCGGGAACTGCACGCCGAAGGTGCCGCGGCAAAACGCCAGGATCTCTTCATTGCTGCCGGGCTCCTGCCCCAAAAATTCATTGGACGGAAAGCCCAACACCTCAAAGCCCTGCGAGCGGTAAGTTTCGTACAGCGCTTCCAGGCCTTCATACTGCTTGGTCAAACCGCATTCCGAGGCCACGTTGACCACCAACAGCACCGACCCCTGATAGGCATCCAGCGTCGTGTTTTGATTTTCGATGGTTTGCAACGGCAGGCTATAAATTGACTGACTCATCAGATCTCATCCTCTGGTTTTATTGGCGGGAGAAACAGAAAATCTACCTTACGCTTTTTACCCGGATCAGCAACCAGATAAACAGCGGTGCGCCCAGCGTGGCGGTGACCACGCCGATTGGCAGCTCGGCCGACAGCAGCGTGATGCGCGCGATCACGTCCGCCGCCAGCAGCACCCCGGCGCCGGCCAGGGCGCAGCCCGGCAGCAGATAGCGTTGATTGGTCAAGCCGCCGAGGCGCAGCATATGCGGTATCACCAAACCGACAAAGCCTATCACCCCCGCCAGCGCGACGCTGGCGCCCACCAGCCAACCGATCGCCAGCACCAGCAGGTTGCGCCACAGATGCAGCGAAAGCCCGAGCTGACGCGCCTGCACTTCGCCCAGCGCCATGAAATTCAGCGCTCTGCCCTGGCAACACAGCCACAGCAGTACCGGCAGCAGCGCCAGTACCAGCCATTGTTGCCGCCAGTCGACCCCGCCGAAGCCGCCCATCATCCAGTACATCAGCTGGCGCAGATCGAGGCTGGAGCTGAAATATACCGCCCAGGTCATCACCGCGCTGCAAACAATGCCCAGCGCCACCCCGACCAGCAGCAGGCGTGCATTGGTCAACCGCCGGCGGCGGGCAAAACCGAGCAAGAGAAAGGTCATGATCAATGCGCCGAGGATGGCGCTCAGGCTCATCAGGGCCACCGGCAGCAGGCCGTTGCCCAGCAACACCGTCAGCACCAGCGCCACCCCGGCGCCGTTCGCCACCCCCAGCAGGCCGGGTTCCGCCAGCGGGTTCTCGAACAGCGCCTGCATCACCGCCCCCGCCACCGCCAGGCTGGCGCCCACCAGCATCACCGCCAGCGCGCGCGGCAAACGCAGTTGCCAAACAAACAGCTGCGCCTGCTCGCTGAACCACTCAGACGGCCAGATCCACTGGTCGCCGGCGCTGAGGCTAACCACAAAGGCCACGGCCATGCCCAGGGTCAACAGCGCCAGATGGCGCTTGTCGCGATGGCGCTGATCGTGCAGCAATAGGGTAAAGGTCTGGCTGGTCGGCATAGATGCGGCGGTTCCCTGCTGGCCGCGAACGCGGCCGAATAATGACGTCTGGGTCGAATATTAGGGGGTTAACGCCGTTAGGGGAAGCATTGCGTATGCAACCGTGCAGGAAAACGGCGGCTGGCTCTGCCCGCCACCCTCAGGTGATGGCAAAACCCGCCGCCGGACACTCAATTAACGATGCGAGTCATGGCCATTTTGCGGGTAAGGCCGGCCATTACCACGATTATCGTGACCACGCCCGTTATCACCATCGCGATCGTCGTGACGATTACCGTTATCGTGGCTGTCGCGATCGCCATGGAACGGATTGCCGCCACGTTCAGCCCCCCGGTGCTCATAACCGCGCGGCGGGGAAGATTGCCAGCGGCCGCCATCCCAATACATGCCGTGCTCGTTGCGCTCGCCGAAGCCGCGGCCCTGGTGAGCATGCCACCACTGCGGCGGACGCCAGTCGTAGCCGTCCCAGTAGTAGCCCCGCCGATCCTGGTCCCCCAGGTGCAGCGAAACGCCCGGCACGTTGATATCGATGGAGACATCGGCCTGCGCCGCCACCGGCAGCAACAGCGGTAAACACACCAGCAACAGGATTTTTTTCATTTTTGCACTCTCGTTTTATTTTCTTGCTGACGTGGTTATAACAGTGCGGTTATTTGCCGCCTATCTCGCCAATGCCTATTTTCAGATTGTTTTCGGCTCCCTTACATAATTCATACACTCTTTTGAAGGGCGTTTAATTATTATGACCGCTAACAAGGCTTAACGAATAACTGACGCCCGCGCGCGGCGAAGCTATTTATCATTAAGCCGACACCCACCAGAGAGGCATTATTATCATGATTAAACGCATTGGACTGTTGTTGGCCCTTGTCGTACTGAGCTCCGCGCTGAGCGCCTGCTGCTATGGCCCGCACTGGGGCGGCGGCCACCGTGGCGGTGGCCCGGGCCATCATTACAACCATTATTGATTAACAAGTGGAGATATTAAGTTTTAATAAACCTGATATAAGAATAATCCGTATCACGATGGGTTTTATTTTTGGGAATAAGATTAACGCCAAATTATATTGCGGTGGATCCTGATTAGGAATAAACCGAATTTTAGCCCACCAAAGAAAAAGGCCGCAGAAGCGGCCTTTTTTGGTTTTACGTCACTTACTCTTTCGGGCTGGCGTTCTCCACCCGACTTTTCAGCTTTTGACCTGGACGGAAGGTCACCACGCGGCGCGCCGTAATCGGAATGTCTTCGCCGGTCTTCGGGTTACGCCCCGGACGTTGGTTCTTGTCACGCAGATCAAAGTTGCCAAAACCTGACAGTTTTACCTGTTCACCGTTTTCCAGAGCCCGACGGACCTCTTCGAAAAACAGTTCCACCAGGTCTTTGGCATCCCGTTTGCTAAGCCCAAGCTTTTCAAACAGGTGTTCTGACATTTCAGCTTTAGTAAGCGCCATAGGTTCAATCCCTCAAGGATGCTTGGAATCGCTGTTTTAGAGCCTCTACGCATTTTGCAACGGTAGCGGCTATCTCCTCTTCTTCCAGTGTACGAGCGGTATCCTGCAATACCAGACTGATAGCCAGGCTCTTATAACCCTCTGCCACGCCCTTGCCACGGTACACATCAAACAAGTTTACGCCAACTACCTGATTTGCGCCAACTTTCTTACACTCCGCCAAAATATCTTCTGCGGCGACATTTTCAGCCACTACAACAGCGATATCGCGGCGGTTTGCCGGGAAGCGAGAAATCTCCCGCGCCTGAGGCACGGCGCGGCTTGCGACCTTGTTCCACTCCAGTTCGAACACCACTGTGCGGCCGTTAAGATCCAGTTTACGCTCAAGTTCCGGATGAACTACACCGATGAAACCGACGCGTTCACCCTGTAAATAAATCGCCGCACTTTGCCCCGGGTGCAGAGCCGGATTGGCCTCGGCCCGGAACTGAATTTCGGATAATTTACCGGTCAGCTCCAGAACAGATTCCAGATCCCCTTTTAAATCATAGAAGTCGACCGGCTTGCGCGCCAGATCCCAGTGTTCATCGTGAGTGTGGCCGGCGATGACGCCCGCCAGCATGACATCCTGACGGATACCCAGATTTGCCGCAGTATCAGGCACAAAGCGCAGGCCGCTTTCGAACAGGCGCAGACGAGTTTGCTGGCGGTTTTGGTTATACACCACCGCAGACAGCAGGCCGGTCCACAGCGACAGACGCATAGCGGACATTTCAACCGAGATTGGGCTTGGCAGGATCAGCGCTTCTTCGCCCGGGTGCAACAGCGCTTGCACCTTCGGATCGACGAAACTGTAGGTGATAGCTTCCTGGAAACCGTGATCAACCAGCATGGTTTTCACGCGTTTCAACGTCAGATCGGCCTCGCGGTGCTTGGTCATCACCAGATCGGCGCGTACCGGCACGTCCGGAATATTGTTGTAGCCGTAAACGCGCGCTACTTCTTCCACCAGGTCTTCTTCGATTTCCATATCGAAACGCCAGCTCGGCGCGACAGCCAACCAGCTATCGCCCTGCTCGGTCACCTGGCACCCCAAACGGCGCAGAATGTCGCTCACCTGCTCGCTCGGCACCACGTGGCCAATCAGGCGGTCCAGCTTCTCGCGGCGCAGCAGAATGGTGGCGCGCTTAGGCAGCTGGTTTTCATCGGTAACATCGATCACCGGGCCGGCCTGGCCGCCGCAGATGTCGATCAGCAGACGCGTCGCGCGCTCCATCGCTTTATACTGCAGCGCCGGATCAACGCCGCGCTCATAGCGGTGGGAAGCATCGGTGTGCAGACCCTGACGGCGCGCGCGGCCGGTAATCGACAGCGGGCTGAAGAAGGCGCACTCCAGCAGCACGTCCTGCGTCTCGTCGTTCACGCCAGAATGTTCGCCACCGAAGATGCCACCCATCGCCAGCGCTTTTTGATGATCGGCGATCACTAAGGTGTCGGCATTCAGCTTGGCTTCGTTGCCGTCCAGCAGCGTCAGGGTTTCCCCTTCTTCAGCCATGCGCACCACGATACCGCCTTCGATGCGGCTCAGGTCAAAGGCGTGCATTGGCTGGCCAAGTTCCAGCAGCACGTAGTTGGTGACGTCAACCACCGCATCAATGGAGCGGATGCCGCAGCGGCGCAGCTTCTCGCGCATCCACAGCGGGCTGGCGGCTTTGACGTTGATGCCTTTCACTACGCGGCCAAGGTAACGCGGGCACGCCTGCGGCGCATCGACGCGGATTGGCAAAGTGGCGTCGATGGTGGCGGCTACCGGGCTCATGTCCGGCTCGGTCAGCGCTACCTGGTTCAGTACGCCCACGTCGCGCGCTACGCCGAGAATGCCCAGGCAATCGGCGCGGTTTGGCGTCACGCTGATTTCGATGGTGTTGTCGTTCAACTGCAGATAGTCGCGGATATCGGTACCGATCGGCGCATCCAGCGGCAGCTCGATGATACCGTCGTGATCGTCGGAAATACCCAGCTCGGAGAACGAACACAGCATGCCTTCAGAAGGTTCGCCACGCAGCTTGGCCGCTTTGATCTTGAAGTCGCCAGGCAGTACGGCGCCCACGGTCGCCACCGCCACCTTCAGGCCGGTGCGGCAGTTAGGCGCGCCGCAGACGATGTCCAGCAGGCGATCGCCGCCGACGTTGACCTTGGTCACGCGCAGCTTGTCGGCGTTCGGGTGCTGGCCGCACTCGACCACTTCGCCCACCACCACGCCGTTAAAGGCGCCGGCGACCGGCTCCACGCCGTCCACTTCCAGGCCGGCCATGGTGATTTGATCGGATAATGCTTCGCTGCTGATGGCCGGGTTTACCCACTCGCGCAACCAGAGTTCACTGAATTTCATGTGATATTCCCGCCTTACTTAAACTGTTTGAGGAAACGCAGATCGTTTTCGAAGAACGCACGCAGGTCAGTGACGCCGTAACGCAGCATCGTCAAGCGCTCCATGCCCATGCCGAAAGCGAAGCCGGAGTAGATTTCCGGGTCAATGCCGACGTTGCGCAGAACGTTCGGGTGAACCATGCCGCAGCCCAGAACTTCAAGCCATTTGCCGTTTTTGCCCATCACGTCGACTTCTGCCGAAGGTTCGGTGAACGGGAAGTAAGACGGACGGAAACGAACCTGCAAATCCTCTTCAAAGAAGTTGTTCAGGAAATCGTGCAGCGTGCCCTTCAGGTTGGTGAAGCTGATGTCTTTATCAACGATCAGGCCTTCCATCTGATGGAACATCGGGGTGTGCGTCTGATCGTAGTCGTTGCGATAGACGCGGCCCGGCGCAATGATGCGGATTGGCGGCTGCTGGTTCTTCATGGTGCGGATCTGCACGCCAGAGGTCTGGGTGCGCAGCAGGCGCGTGGCGTCGAACCAGAAGGTATCGTGGTCGGCGCGCGCCGGGTGGTGCCCGGGGATATTCAGCGCGTCGAAGTTATGGTAGTCGTCTTCGATTTCCGGGCCGGTCGCCACGGAGAAGCCCAGCTCGCCGAAGAAGGTTTCGATGCGATCGATGGTACGGGTTACCGGATGCAGTCCGCCGTTTTCCATACGGCGGCCCGGCAGGGAAACGTCGATGGTCTCGGCAGCCAGACGCTCGTTGAGCGCCGCAGTTTCCAGAGTGTTTTTACGCGCGTTCAGCGCGTCCTGCACCGCCTGCTTCGCCTGGTTGATCACGGCCCCCGCCGCCGGGCGGTCTTCCGCCGGCACGTCGCGCAGAGACTGCATCTGCAGGGTGAAATGGCCTTTCTTGCCTAAATATTCGACGCGTACCAAATCCAACGCGGCAACATCCTGGGCATCTTCTACGGCTGCCTTGGCATTGGCAACCAGCTCTGCGAGATGTGGCATTGCTTTCCTCTTCCTCTGGCCGATATGGCCCTAAGTAATGACTGATAATTTATGTTATCTGGCCTAAGACATACCCACAGGATTTCAAGCTACAGCCAGGCGGCAAGTGGGTGAATCCCCGGGAGCTTAGATAACTAAGTGACTGGGGTGAACACACGCGGCCAACGCCGCTGTAGTTTGAAAGACAAAGGGTATGGCTAAAAACAAAAAAGCCTCCACAGGGGAGGCTTAGGCGCTACTTTTCGTTTCTTTTCTTACGCGCGAAGCCTCCTGAAATCAGGCGCTAAAGTAAAAAAAGAAACGAAAAATAGCAGCGTGCATGATTGCGTTACCTTGTCGATGATTGTCCACCAGTGATATAGCGGCGGCCAATAAAAGTCAATATTTGTGGTTGAAAACAAAGATTAAAAGAGGGAGCAAGCTCCCTCTTCTACTGACTTACGCCAGAGCTGCTTTCGCTTTTTCAACCAGTGCGCCGAAGGCCACTTTGTCGAAGACTGCGATGTCAGCCAGGATCTTACGGTCAATTTCAATAGAGGCTTTTTTCAGGCCATTAATGAACTTGCTGTAAGACAGACCGTTCTGACGAGCAGCTGCGTTGATACGTGCAATCCACAGCTGGCGGAACTGACGCTTACGTTGACGACGGTCACGGTAAGCATACTGGCCTGCTTTGATTACTGCCTGGAAGGCAACACGATATACGCGCGAACGGGCACCGTAGTAGCCTTTCGCCTGCTTCATAATTTTCTTGTGACGTGCGCGTGCAATTACACCACGTTTTACGCGAGCCATATGCTCTCTCCTAAAGTCTTATTCTAGATTCAAAAAAAATGGCTTATGCGTACGGCAGGCACGCGGTAACCAGGACCAGATCGTTTTTAGACACCATGCCTTTCGGACGCAGGTGACGTTTACGCTTGGTTGCTTTTTTGGTCAGAATATGACGCAGGTTAGCATGTTTACGCTTAAAACCACCGCTGCCGGTTTTTTTGAAGCGTTTGGCTGCACCACGTACAGTTTTAATCTTTGGCATTTTAATTAAATCCACTTCGCATTGTTAAACAACGAATCAGTTGGGCGAATAAAACCCACACAACGCAAGCGCTGCGCGGGTTCGATTACTTGGAAGCCTTACTGTTTCTTCTTCGGTGCGAGCACCATGATCATCTGACGGCCTTCGATCTTCGTAGGGAAGGATTCGACAACGGCCAGATCAGAATCTTCACACAGGTCTTTACGGACGCGGTTAAGCACTTCCATACCGATCTGTTGGTGCGCCATTTCACGCCCGCGGAAACGCAGGGTGATTTTGGCTTTATCGCCATCTTCCAGAAAGCGAATCAGGTTGCGTAGTTTGACCTGATAGTCGCCATCATCGGTGCCAGGACGGAATTTGATTTCCTTGACCTGAATAACTTTTTGCTTCTTCTTCTGTTCTTTGGTCGACTTGCTCTTCTCGTAGAGGAATTTGCCGTAATCCATGATTCGGCAAACTGGCGGTTCGGCATTTGGGCTGATTTCTACTAAATCAACGCCCGCTTCCTCAGCTTTTTCAAGAGCTTCATTCAGACTGACAATACCAATCTGCTCGCCATCGACGCCGGTTAGGCGAACTTCTTGCGCGCGAATTTCTCTGTTAATGCGATTAGGACGCGCCGGTTGAACTCGTTTTCCGCCTTTAATACTTTATTCCTCCAGTTGATGAAGACTACGGCTGCGGATCTCTTTCAGCAGCTTGTCTACGACTTCGTTTACGTCCAGGCTTCCCAGGTCTTTGCCACGGCGGGTACGAACGGCAACTTTGCCTGCTTCGACCTCTTTATCACCGCACACCAACATGTAAGGGACTCGACGTAAAGTATGTTCGCGAATTTTAAAGCCAATCTTCTCATTTCTCAAGTCCGCTTTAACGCGAATACCCGCATCCTGCAGTTTTTTGGTCAATTGCTGGACGTAATCAGACTGGCTGTCGGTGATATTCATCACCACCACCTGCACCGGAGCAATCCAGGTCGGGTAGAACCCGGCGTATTCTTCGGTAAGAATACCGATGAAACGTTCCATGGAGCCCAAAATGGCGCGGTGAATCATTACCGGCACTACGCGATCGTTGTTTTCGCCGACATACGACGCGCCTAAACGGCCCGGTAAGAAGAAATCGAGCTGCACGGTACCACATTGCCATGCGCGATCCAAACAATCATGCAGGGTAAATTCAATTTTTGGTCCGTAGAAGGCGCCCTCACCCGGCTGATATTCAAACGGAATACCGTTTTCAGTCAGCGCGGCGGCCAGGTCTTCTTCCGCACGGGTCCACATATCGTCAGTGCCGATGCGCTTCTCAGGGCGGGTGGACAGCTTGACCGCGATCTTGTCGAAGCCAAAGGTACCGTACACATCATAGACCATGCGGATGCATTCGTTCACTTCGGCGCGCACCTGCTCTTCGGTACAGAAGATGTGGGCGTCGTCCTGGGTGAATCCGCGCACGCGCATCAAACCGTGCAGAGAACCCGAAGGCTCGTTGCGGTGGCAGCTGCCGAATTCGCCCATACGCAGCGGCAAATCACGGTACGACTTCAGGCCCTGGTTGAAGATCTGCACGTGGCCCGGGCAGTTCATCGGCTTGATGCAGTACTCGCGGTTTTCCGACGAGGTGGTGAACATGGCATCTTTGTAGTTTTCCCAGTGGCCGGTTTTTTCCCACAGCACACGGTCCATCATGAACGGCCCTTTCACTTCCTGATACTGGTACTCTTTGAGCTTCATGCGCACAAAGGCTTCCAATTCACGGAAAATGGTCCAGCCGTCGTTGTGCCAGAACACCATGCCCGGCGCTTCTTCCTGCATATGGTACAGGTCGAGCTGTTTGCCAATCTTGCGGTGATCGCGCTTGGCCGCTTCTTCCAGGCGTTGCAGGTAGGCGTTCAGCTGCTTCTTGTCTGCCCAGGCGGTACCGTAGATACGCTGCAGCATTTTATTTTTGCTGTCGCCGCGCCAGTAAGCGCCGGAGGTTTTCTGCAGTTTGAAATGATGGCAGAAACGCATGTTCGGCACGTGCGGGCCGCGGCACATGTCGATGTATTCTTCATGGTGATACAGGCCAGGACGGTCGTCATGGCTGATGTTCTCATCCAGAATCGCCACTTTGTAGCTTTCGCCGCGCGCGGCGAAGGTGTCGCGGGCTTCTTGCCAGCTGACCTTCTTCTTGATGACGTCGTAATCTTTGTCGGCCAACTCATGCATCCGCTTTTCCAGCAGATCCAGGTCTTCCTGCGTCAGGGTACGGTCGATGTCGACGTCGTAGTAGAAACCGTTGTCGATCACCGGGCCGATGGCCATTTTGGTGTCCGGCCACAGCTGCTTGATGGCGTGGCCCAACAGGTGCGCACAGGAGTGGCGCATGATTTCCAGCCCTTCGGCGTCCTTGATGGTCACGATCGCCAACTGCGCATCGGATTCAATCAGGTCGCCGGCGTCGACCAGCTCGCCGTTCACGCGGCCGGCAATGCAGGCTTTCGCCAGGCCAGGGCCGATATCGCGGGCAACGTCCAGGGGGGAAACGGGGTGATCGAAATGACGCTGACTTCCGTCAGGAAGAGTAATAACAGGCATTAATAATTCCTTATCTACAGTGGTGACCCACACGACAGATCACATGCAGTACGAAAATTGAGTTTGGATTTAGTCAGTTAGGTTTCGGATCTCGCCCACAATTGCCAGATTGATACCTAACTTGGTACACAGAATGGAAAGTATACCTTCGCAGCCGTATTCAGCTAAGTGGATAGTATCACTAAAATTGTTCCGGATAAATAAACTGCCGCCTTGCCTGCGCTTCAATTTTGTCCGGGTCGGTGGCGTTCGCCTCCTTCATATAGCCCAAGGTCGCCATCAGGCAGAACCCATACCCCACCAACTCGCAGCCCTCTTCCACCATGTTTTTCACCACCCGGTTGTAGCCGTCCAGCATCAGTTCCTGCCACAGCACATGCATGCCGAACAAACGTGAAAACACCAGGATAGTAGGCATAGGGCGCCCCATTGCCGCCAATGACGCGGCAGGCTACTCTTTGCTGTGCCGCCGCATGGCGGTTCACACTTTGCACAGGGAATTTGATGACATGACGAGTATTCTGCAGTTATTCCAGGCCATCGGACTGGGTTTGGTGCTGCTGCTGCCGCTGGCCAACCCGCTCACTACGGTGGCGTTGCTGCTGGGTTTGTCGGGCAACATGACGCGCGAAGAACGCAATCAGCAGTCGCTGATGGCGTCGGTCTACGTGTTTTTCATCATGACGGTGGCCTTCTACGCCGGGCAAGTGGTCATGAATACCTTCGGCATTTCCATTCCCGGCCTGCGCATTGCCGGCGGGCTGATCGTCGCCTTTATCGGCTTCCGCATGCTGTTCCCGCAGCAGAACGCCGACGAAACGCCGGAGGTGGAAAGCAAAACCCATGAGCTGCGCCAAAAAACCTCAACCAATATCGCCTTCGTGCCTTTGGCGATGCCCAGCACCGCCGGGCCGGGGACCATCGCGATGATCATCAGCTCCGCATCGAGCGTCAAAGAAAACACGCTGGGATTCGCCCACTGGGTACTGTTGGTGGCGCCGGTGGCGATCTTTTTGTCGGTGGCGGTGATCTTATGGGTCTGCCTGCGCAGCTCCGGCGCCATCATGCGCCTGGTGGGCAAAAGCGGCATTGAGGCTATTTCGCGCCTGATGGGCTTCCTGCTGGTGTGTATGGGGGTGCAGTTCATTATCAACGGCGTGCTGGAGATTATCGCCACCTACACGCCGGGCGCCGCCTGAGCATAAAAAAAGGGCGCGATAATGAACTGCACCCCAAATGTTGGACAGGTCATCTGACATTTGGAGGTGCAGTTTTTATGAAATATTCACTCCCGTTCAAACTCGACGTAGTCCGGTACTATCTTACCGGACACGGCAGCCAAAGGCAGACCGCGAGAAAATTCTCTGTCGCCCATGTCCAGCTACGTCGCTGGATTGCGGCCTATCAACATCATGGTGAGCCAGGGCTGCAACCCGGACGGCAACGACATTACACACCCGAATTTAAGCTCTCTGTCGTCGAGTTTGCCCTCTCCAATCCTTTTTCTTTAGCGGACGTTGCCGCACAATTTGATATCCCCTCATACACGACGCTGGAACACTGGGTTAAGCTCTATCAGGAGAATGGGGCCGAAGCCCTCAACCGGAACCAGCGTGGTCGCCGAATGTATCAGCATCCCAAAACACCCCATGCGGATAAGTCGCCAGATGAGTTGACCCCCGAAGAGATGCGGGAGGAAATCGAGTTTTTACGCGCTCAGAATGACTACATAAAAAAGCTGAGAGCCTTGATGCAGGAAAACGATGCCCGGGCACGGCGGAAAGGGCAAAAATAGTCACGGCATTAAGGCAAGAGCACCGTTTAGACAGGCTGTTGCATGCCGGTGGGCTGGCGCGCAGCACGTACTATTATTGCTGTAAAGTCGGTCGAGTGCCGGATAAATACCGTGAGGCTAAACAACGAATAGCCGAAGTCTTTAACGTCCATAAAGGCCGTTACGGCTATCGTCGCATAACCTGCGTAATGCGAAAGGAAGGGTACGGTTTAAATCATAAAACCGTGCAAAAACTGATGACAGCGCTGCAGCTGAAGTCACCGGTTCGCCGTAAAAAGTACCGCTCATACAAGGGGAATACAGGCAAGTTGGCACCCAATCTCCTGCAGCGTAATTTTACCGCTCAATGCCCCAATCAAAAGTGGGTAACGGATGTAACGGAGTTCCGGGTTGGTGAGGATAAGCTGTATTTATCACCGGTGCTCGACTTGTACAACGGTGAAATCATCGCTTATGAAGTGGCTCGCCGGGCAGAGTTTAGGCTGGTTAAAAGGATGTTGGACAAGGCGGTAAGCAGGATGAAGCCGGGTGAGCAGTTGCTGTTGCACAGTGACCAGGGTTGGCACTATCAGATGGCGGCTTATCAGCATGCGTTGCGGGTTAACGGGATAAAGCAGAGCATGTCTCGCAAGGGAAATTGCCTGGACAATGCCGTGATGGAGAACTTCTTCGGACATCTGAAAGCGGAGCTGTATTACTTGCAGCGTTTTGAGAGTGTGGAACACCTGGCGCAAGAGATAGACATTTACATTGATTACTACAACTCTCATCGTATCAGGCAGAAACTGAAAGGCCTGAGTCCGGTGGAGTACCGAACTCAGGCCTCGAAGGCTGCGTGAATTTACACCGTCCAACTTCTGGGGTGCAGTTCATAATCGCGCCCCTTCGGTTTTACCCGCATTCAAACCAGGTTGTAGATCAACGCCGACAGCGCAATTAATCCCATCACCAGCACGAACAGGTTGCTCAGCGCCCGATAACGACGCATCGCCGGCACCGCGCGCACCGCATACATCGGCAGGATAAACAGGATCGCCGCAATCAACGGCCCGCTGATGGTCTCGATGATGTGCAAGGCGCTGGGGTTCCACACCGTCGCCGCCCAGGTGAGCAGGAACAGCGCCACCGCAGAGATGCGGTGAGTCAGGCGTGAGCTCAGCGGCTTGCCGACCGCACGCGTCAGCCCGTCGATCAGGCTGGTCGCGCCTTCGGTCACGCCCAACGACGTGCCGAGATAGGATTTGGCCATCGCCAACATCGCCATCACCGGCCCAAGATAGGCGATCAGCGGGTTGGAGAACTTATTGGCCAGCGTGGTCAGCACGGTGATGTTTTGCTCTTTCGCCTGCTGCATGTCTTCATGCGACAGGCTCAGCACGCAGCTGAACACGAAGAACAGCACGGTAACGCAAATCAGCACGTAGCTATAGCGCATGATGCGCGCGCAGCGGCGCTCGGCCTGGTCGCCATACAGGCTTTTCTGGGTCGAGGCGAAGGAAGAGATGATAGGCGCATGGCTAAAGGAAAACACCATCACCGGTACCGCCAGCCACAGCGAGTGCCACAGCGCCGGGCTGTCGAGCGGGGTGCTGACCAGACCGTTGACGAAGTTGGCGGTTTGCCAGGTCGGCACCAGGTACAGCGAGATGCCCATCAGGAACACCAACAGCGGGAACACCAGCATGCCCATCGCGGCAACGATGCTGTCCTTGCCGCGCAGCAGCACCAGGTTAAGCGCCACCACCACCGCCAGGCTCAGCCAGATGCGCGGCAGCGGCTGCATCTGGAACTGGTGGATCAGAAAGCTGTCGAGCGCATTGGTGATCGAGATGCTGTACACCAGCACGATCGGGAAAAACGCCATCAGGTACAGCACCATGATGATCTTGCCGGCCAGCACGCCGAAGTGCTCCACCACCACGTCATGAATGTTGCCGTCGCGGCTGGAGCCGGAGAGCACAAAGCGGCTCAGGGCGCGGTGCGGTAAATAGGTGAGCGGGAAAGCGAACAGAGCCATCAGCAACAGCACCAGCGGGCCATTCAGACCGGCGTTAATCGGCAGGAACAACGTGCCTGCACCTACGGCGGTGGCATAGAGGCCGAACATCCAAACGGTGTCGGTTTTGTTCCATTTGTTCGGCTGAGCGGTCGCCAGCCTGCCCGAATCGGGGGAAATCGTACTCATGAGACAGTCTACCTTAATCTGCAGCGACAACGATTGCGCTTAACGGGATATCCTTCTCCGCGAGTTTTTTAATATTAATCAGTGAATTAAAGCGATATTTCATACTTGCGACTGATGGAAGGACGGCAAAGGATAATGAAAAACGGCGTCCGGGTCTATGTTTTATCGGCTGATTGAGTGATTTGCGAGCATAAAATGCTGGAAAAATCGTCGCACCCCCGCAAAAACTAGGGCCTCTCGCGAGGCCCTAAAGGAGTTACTTATTGGCGTCCGGATGGTCCGGTACCGCCGCGCTGCCCATCTCTTTCTCGTCGCGGATCATCGTGCGATCCTTACGCACATCGGCCACGTCGGCGGCGCTCACCGGCTTGGCGCTGTTGCCCCAGCTGGAACGGATGAAGTTCACCACGTCCGCGACCTGCCGATCGTTCAGCCGCCAGCCGAACGGCGGCATGGTGATGTTGGACACCGCCCCCTTCACCGCCGGCGTAGTGTTGCCGGTCAGCACGATGTGGATCAGCGAGGTCGCGTCCTCGGTCTGCACCACCGGGTTGCCCTTCAGCGCCGGGAAGGCGCGTTTATAGCCCACGCCATCGGTGCGGTGGCAGGCGGCGCAGTTATCGACATACAACGCCGCTCCGGGCTTGCTGTCGTCGCCGCGCCACAGGTCCTTGGCGACGCTGTCTTCCACCGGTGCCGCCTGCTGCTGGCCGTCTTTCGCCGGCAGCGATTTCAGGTAGCGCGCAATCGCCGTCAGGTCTTCGTCGCTCAGATACTGCAGACTGTGCTCCACCACGTCGCTCATGCCGCCGAACACGATGGACTTGTCATTGCGGCCGGTTTTCAGGAATTCGGTCAGCTCGGCTTCGCTCCAGCTCCCCAACCCGTCCTTATGGTCGCCGCGCAGGCTGGACGCCACCCAACCGTCGATCGGCGCATTGCTGCCGGACAGATAGTCATCGCCGTCGTTATTGCTCAGCGCCTTCTCCTGCATGGTGATGCTGCGCGGAGTGTGGCAGGCGCCGCAGTGGCCCAGGCCCTCAACCAGATAGCGGCCGCGTTCGAGAACAGGATCCGCTTTCGCATCGGCAACAAAGTCCGCCGGCGCCGGGGCAAAAATGCCGCGCCAGATGCTCAACGGCCAGCGCATAGACAGCGGCCAGGGGATATCGGAATCCTTGTTGGCCTGCTCTATCGGCTGCACGCCGTGCATGAAATAGGCGTACATGGCGCGCATATCGTCCTCTTTCACCAGCGCAAACGACGGATACGGCATCGCCGGGTACAGGGTGCTGCCATTTTTGGCTACGCCCTTGCGCACCGCGTTATCGAAGTCTTCGAAGCTGTAATCGCCGATGCCGGTTTTCTTGTCCGGCGTGATATTGGTGGAGTAAATGGTGCCGATCGGCGTTTCCATCGCCAGACCGCCGGCGAAGGTTTTGCCGCTCTTGCCGTTGGTATGGCAGGCTACGCAGTCGCCGGCGCGCGCCAGATACTCGCCGCGTTTGATCAGCTCACTGCTGACCGTCGCATCCTGCGCCCACGCGGAAAAACTCAGTGCACTGAGAACCAGTGCCGGTACAAATGCTTTCATCGCTCGCCGTCCTTATGCCTGCACCAAGGGGCCTGGGTTCTTCAAATACTGCTCGCGAATGGCGCGGGCAGACCAGTAAGCCAACGCGGCCACGGTGCCGGTCGGGTTGTAGCCCAGCCCCTGCGGGAAGGCCGATGCGCCGATCGAGAACACGTTGTGCACGTCCCAGCTCTGCAGATAGCGGTTCACTGCGCTGGTCTTGGGATCTTCCCCCATCACCGCGCCGCCGTTCATATGGGTGGTCTGGTAGCTGGTGGTGTCGAAGTGGCTGTTGGCGTTTTTCGGGCTGCCGGCGATCAGTTTCGGGTTCATCGCCTTGGCGATCGGCGCCATCTTGTCGTACATGAACTGCGCCATCTTGACGTCGTTTTCCTGCCAGTCGAAGGTCATGCGCAGCAGCGGCTGGCCGAACACGTTCTTGTAGTTGGGATCGAGATCCAGATAGTTGTTGCGGTACGACTGGTGCGCGCCATGGGCGTCCATCGAGATGTGATGGGTATAGGCATCCGCCACCGCCGCTTTCCACTTGCTGCCCCAGGCCGGGGTGCCCGGCGGGGTCGGCAGGCCGGAGATCGGCTTGGTGCCCGCCTGGTTGACCCAGAACGGCGAACCGCCGACGAAGCCTTCTTTGGCGTGGTCAAAGTTGTCGGCGTTGAAATCGTCCACGCCCACGCCGTTACCGCCGGCGCCGATGAACGGGTTGGTGAACACGTCCTTGTCGAAGAACGCCTTGATGGTGGTCATGTTCTGGTAGGCGAAGTTGCGCCCGACCACCCCTTCGCCGGTCACCGGATCGTAAGGCTTGCCGATGCCCGACAGCAGCATCAGGTGCACGTTGTGGAACTGGAACGCGCCCAGGATCACCAGCTCGGCCGGCTGTTCGATTTCACGGCCCTGCGCATCGATATAGTTCACCCCGGTGGCGCGGGACTTATCGTCGGTCAGATTCACCTTCAGCACGTTGGCGTTGGTGCGCAGCTCGAAGCGTTTCTCCATGCGCAGCGCCGGCAGAATGTTGACGTTCGGCGAAGCCTTGGAATACATGTAGCAGGCGTAGCCGCTGCAGAAACCGCAGAAGTTGCACGGCCCCATCTGCGCGCCGTACGGGTTGGTGTACGAGTCTGAGGTGTTGGCGGAAGGCAGGTTATATGGATGATAGCCCACCTCCAGCGCCGCCTTCTCGAACAGCTGGGCGGAGAAGGTATTCTTCTGTGCCGGCAGCGGGAAATCGCTGGAACGATCGGCCGCAAAGCGGTTGCCGCCCTTCTGCGCTACCTTCTGGCCCTTGATGGTCCAGGCGGTGCCGGAGGTGCCGAACACTTTTTCCGCCTTGTCGAAAAACGGCTCCAGCTCATCGTAGGTCACGCCGAAGTCCTGAATGGTCATGTCCTTCGGAATAAAGCTTTTGCCGTAGCGTTCTTCGTAGTGGCTGCGCATGCGCAACTCGATAGGATCGACGCGGAAATGCACGCCGGACCAGTGCAGGCCCGCACCGCCCACGCCGGTTCCCGGCAGGAACGCCGCCAACTGACGGTAAGGCACCGCGGTCTGGCTGCCGTTGTGGCGGATGGTCACCGTGCTTTTCGACAGATCCTGGAACAGCTTGCGGCGGATGTTATAGGTCAGTTCGTCGATCACCTGCGGATAGGAACCATCCGGGTAGGTGTCGCGCATCGGGCCGCGCTCCAGCGCCACCACGTTGAGGCCCGCTTCGGTCAGCTCTTTGGCCATGATCGCACCGACCCAGCCGAAGCCGACGATCACTGCGTCTACTTTTTTCATTACCGTTGCCATGGTTAGCCTCTCTCCCCACGAATTGATACCGGTGGGAAGGGATATCGCTCCCCTCGCTCAACCCAGTCCATAAAGTCGGCGCGCGCGCCAGGAAAATTAATCAGCTTCCAGCCGACCATGTCTTTATTGCCGCCATGGATCGGATCGCTGAAGAAACCTTCGCGGGCGTTTTGCAGCAGGTAAGAGAAGAACAGCTTGGCCGGTAACTGCTCGAATTGCGCATCGCCGGACTCAAACTTCTGCAGCATAGCGTCCTGCTGCGCGGCGTCCAGCTCGGCAAACGCTTTGCCGGCGGTTTTCTTGCTGTAGGCGTCGGCATCGGCGATGCCGAGGTTGTAGATTTGCTTCGGCACCAGCGGCAGCTGGTAGCCCATTTCCTTCGGCGCGTCCGGGTTGAATGGCCCCTGCATGTACCAGATGGAGCCGGTGGCGTACGGGGTGTTCATCTGGCGGTCGATAAACTCCGGCACGCCGGCTTCCAGCGCACCGGGGCCGCGCTCATCGGCCGGGATCAGCCGCGCAACCGCCGCCTTGACGAACGCCCACTCTTCCGGGGTGAAAAAGGTCGGTTGGTAGTCGGTAGTTTTTGGGGTGTCTGCTGCAGCAACCGCAGGGGCTGGCGCCGTCAGGGCGCTAACGCCGCTGCCGCCGATCACCGCCGCAGGAATTAAGGTCATCGATTTCAGCAAAAAATCGCGCCGTGAATTGTTAGTTTTATCGTTCGACATGTCACATTCCATCCAAAGATAATCACAACTATTTAACCTCAACCTTGCGGTCGATACGGGTTTTTAAAATAATTTGTTACTTATTTGTATATTTATTGAAGACCACAATGTGAGCACTGGCAAAAATGTTACCGGTAACTTACTGAATAAGCGTAAAGATTTTGCCGCTAGTGTAAATTTAACTTTTTGTGCGGTTTTTCAGGTAACAGGATGGGAAATAACGAGAAATGAGAGGTGGGTCGCCATTTTGGCGGTGGTTCAGGATAAAAACGGCCGCATAAAGCGGCCGTTTTTGCCAAGGCTGGGGGTTACTGCGACATCGCCTGATAGGCGGTGGTGACCTTCCACAAATAGCGCGGCGCCTGCGGGGCCGGGTGCTTTTTCTGGATGTGTTGATAAAACTCATCCGGGCTCATCTGGTTGATGCGGTTCACCGCCACGCGCTTATCCGACGAGAAGGTGCGCAGCATGGCGCCCGCTCCGTTAACGTAAGAAACGATGGTGGCATAACGCAACGTCTGTGGGTTGTTGATCCCGGCTAGCTGCTGGCTTTGAAGAATATTGATATAGGCCGTTCCCAGATCAATATTGACCGCCGGATCCTTCAACTCACGTGAGCTTGGCTGCCCGTTTCTTCCCTTCATCCGATAGGCGTCGCGCCCGGCGGTAGAAGCCTTCAGCTGCATTAATCCCACGGCGTTCGAGGTGCTGACCACATTCGGGTTAAAGCCGGACTCCACCTGAATAATCGCCTTGATTAAAGTCTCGTCAACGCCATAGTTGCTGGCGGCCTGACGAATGTAATCGTTATAGGCTACCGGCGTGCCCGTGCGGTTTACCGGAGCCTGCGGAGGGGGCTGCTTCAGCCAACCGCCGCGCGTGGTGCCACTGCCTGAAATATTGCTCGCCGTTTGCGGCTCTTTGGCGCACCCGGACAAAAGCAAAATTGCCGTCAGACAACCTATTTTGGTTTTCACAGAATCCCTCACTCCTTTCAATGGGTTGCGTAGCATATACAACTTGTAAGGACGCCTGCATTAATTTTTTGGTCTAATCTCAAGCTATCCATATACCAAGAGGTGATTTATGAGTCAATCTGCAACGACATGCTTTGTGGTGACTTTTCACTACCAGGAAGCAGGATTAACTGATTTGGCCAAGCTGACGGGGCAATTAACCCGAGATGGATTTGTCACGTCGGTGACAGACGAAAACGGCGTTCACCATGAGCTGGGCAGCAACAGCTTTGCTTTTATAACCCCTATGAATCAAGAGGATGTACAACAGCTGGCGCAAGGCCTCGGGCAGGTAGCCTTGGGAAAAACGCCCGAGGTGGAGATCTGCACCTATGATGACTACGTTAAGCAGTTACATACTGATACATAAAATGCTATAACTCACCAGACGGTATTATTTTTTTTCAGTTGAGAGAATAACCTGCCGTCAACCTTCAGGTGACGCTTGACTTTGCTCTAATTGATATTGATAATCATTTTCATTTGAGCCAGGAGACGTCACCATGCTATTGAAAGTTAGTGTCTTTCCCCACACCCCCTTCACTCGGGCCGCCGCTTTTTTCCGCCCTTTCGCCCTGCTGTGCCTGCTGCTGAGCGCCGGCCTGGCAAGCCAAGCCGCGCTGGCCGAGAAAAAGCTGCGCGTGGTGACCACTTTCACCATTATTCAGGACATCGCCCAAAATGTGGCGGGTGACGCCGCTGTGGTGGAATCCATCACCAAACCGGGGGCGGAGATCCACGACTATCAACCCACGCCGCGTGATATCGTCAAGGCCCAGCACGCCGATCTTATCCTGTGGAACGGCATGAATCTTGAGCGCTGGTTCCAGCGCTTCTTCGAAAACATCAAGCAGGTGCCTGCGGCGGTCGTGACCGAAGGCATCACCCCGCTGCCGATCCGCGAAGGCCCGTATAACGGCAACCCGAATCCACACGCCTGGATGTCGCCAGGCAACGCGCTGGTGTATATCGAAAACATCCGCAAGGCGCTGGTGCAATACGATCCGGCCAACGCAGAGACCTATAACCGCAACGCCAAAGCCTATGCCGCCAAAATTGGCGCGTTGGACGCCCCGCTGCGCGAACGCCTGTCGCGCATTCCGGCAGCGCAGCGCTGGCTGGTCACCAGCGAGGGCGCCTTCAGCTATCTGGCGCAAGATTATCAGCTGCAGGAGGTTTACCTGTGGCCGATCAACGCCGACGAACAGGGTTCGCCACAGCAGGTGCGCCGGGTGATCGACGCGGTGCGCGCACACAAAATCCCGGTGGTGTTCAGCGAAAGCACCATTTCGGACAAGCCCGCCAAACAGGTGGCGAAAGAGACCGGCGCCAAATATGGCGGCGTGCTATACGTCGACTCGCTGTCGGCCCAGGGCGGCCCTGTGCCGACCTATATCGATCTGCTTAAGGTCACCGTAGAAACCATCGCCAAAGGATTTGATCAATGACCACCGAGCTGTTTGTCCGCCCTGAGCTGAGCGTGGACGATGTGACAGTCACCTACAACAATGGCCATACCGCCATTCACAACGCCAGCTTTACCCTCAGCGGCGGCTCGATCTGCGCGCTGGTCGGCGTTAACGGCAGCGGTAAATCCACCCTGTTTAAAAGCATTATGGGGCTGGTCAAACCCACCACCGGCCGGGTGCAGCTAAGCGAAAAACCGGTGGCGGACGCGCTGAAAAAGAACCTGATCGCCTATGTGCCGCAGACCGAGGACGTCGACTGGAACTTCCCGGTGCTGGTGGAAGACGTAGTGATGATGGGCCGTTACGGCAAGATGAACTTCCTGCGCATCCCTTCGAAAGAAGACCGGCTGCGGGTCGACAAGGCGCTGGAGCGCGTCGGGCTGAGCGAGCTGCGCGCCCGGCAGATCGGCGAGCTTTCCGGCGGGCAAAAGAAGCGCGTGTTCCTGGCGCGCGCGCTGGCGCAACAGGGCACGGTGCTGCTGCTCGACGAGCCCTTCACCGGCGTTGACGTCAAGACCGAAAATGCGATTATCGACCTGCTGCGTGCGCTGCGCGACGAAGGCCACCTGATCCTGGTATCCACCCATAACCTCGGCAGCGTGCCGGAGTTCTGCGACCGGGTGATCCTGATCAACCGCACGGTGCTGGCCGCCGGGCCGACGGAAACCACCTTTACCCAGAGCAATCTGGAGCAGGCCTTCGGCGGCGTGCTGCGCCATATCAACCTGTCCGGGCCGGATCTGCACGACGACAACGATCCGCGCACCGTTACGGTACTGACCGACGACGAACGCCCTGCGGTGTTCTACGGTCACACCAAGAGCGATCCGCCGGCGCAAAGCCAGCCAAAGGAGAAACAACCCTGATGCTGGAACTTCTGCTGCAACCTTTCGACTACAACTACATGGTGAAAGCCATTTGGGTCAGCGCCATCGTCGGCGCCGCCTGTGCGTTCCTGTCGGCCTATCTGATGCTGAAGGGCTGGTCATTGATGGGCGACGCGCTGTCGCATTCGGTGGTGCCCGGGGTAGCCGGCGCCTACGCGCTCGGCCTGCCCTACGCCGCCGGCGCTTTCTTTACCGGCATGCTGGCGGCGCTGGCGATGACGCTGGTGCGCCACGTCACCCGCCTGCGCGAAGACGCGATTATCGGCTTTATCTTCTCCACCTTCTTCGCCGTCGGCCTGCTGATCGTCTCCCTTAATCCGACCTCGGTCAACGTGCAGTCGATCATCTTCGGCAACATTCTCGGCATCGCCGACGAAGACGTACTGCAGGTGGAAATCATCATCGGCGTATCGTTGATTATCCTGTGCCTGCTGTGGAAAGACCTGCTGGCGGTGTTCTTTGATGAGAACCACGCGGTGTCTATCGGCCTGTCGCCGCTGCGGCTGAAGATCCTGTTCTTCACCCTGCTCAGCGCCTGCACCGTGGCCGCACTGCAGACCGTGGGCGCCATTCTGGTGATCGCTATGGTGATCACCCCGGGGGCCACCGCTTACCTGCTGACCGACCGTTTCAGCCGCCTGCTGCTCATCGCCATCGCCATCGGCGCATTGACCAGCGGCCTCGGCGCTTACCTGAGCTTCTTCCTCGACGGCGCGACCGGCGGGGTGATCGTCACCCTGCAAACGCTGGTGTTCCTGGCGGCGTTCTTCTTTGCCCCGAAACACGGTCTGCTGGCGTCTAAACGCCGCGTGGCGCGCGAACAACCCGGAGGCCACTGATGGAAAACCTGTATCAACTGCTCAGTGAACCCTTCGCCTACCCGTTTATGCAGCGGGCTATCCTCGCCGCCATCGTCACCGGCGTGGTCTGTGCGGTGCTGTCGTGCTACCTGGTGCTCAAGGGCTGGTCGCTGATGGGCGACGCCATTTCACACGCGGTGTTGCCCGGCATCGTCGTGGCGTTTGTGCTCGGCATTCCGCTGGCGATTGGCGCCTTTCTGTCCGGCATTTTCTGCGCGGTGGCCACCGGCTACCTGAAAGAAAACAGCCGGGTGAAAGAGGATACGGTGATGGGCATCGTGTTCTCGGGCATGTTCGCCTTCGGGCTGGTGCTGTTTTCACGCATCGACACCGACCAGCACCTAAGCCATATCCTGTTCGGCAACATGCTGGGCATTACCGACGGCGAGCTGAAGCAGACGCTGCTGATCGCCGGCGTCACTCTGGCGGTGGTGCTGCTCAAGCGCAAAGACTTCATGCTGTACTGCTTCGATCCGAATCATGCGCGGGTGATTGGCCTGCCGGTGAAGCTGCTGCACTACGGGCTGCTGTGCCTGCTGGCGCTGACCATCGTCGCCTCGCTGCAGGCGGTGGGGGTGATCCTGGTGATCGCCATGCTGATCGCGCCGGGCATCATCGCCTTTATGCTGTGCCGCAGCTTCGACCGCATGCTTTTCGTCGCAACGGCGGTGTCGGTATTCTCCTGCGTGCTGGGCACGCTGATCAGCTTTCACATCGACGGCGCGACCGGCCCCTGCATCGTGATCGTTCAGGCGGTGCTGTTCGTTATCGCATTGGTTTACAGCAAATTACGCCCGTTACGGCGTCACCAGGAAGCCTTGATCGGCAACCAGCCCTGATTAAGGTGCGGCGGCCCGCCGCCGCGCCTTTCAACCTCCCCGCCCATAAGTTGCAACCGGAGTTGCGTCTAAATTAATCAATAGGGTATATACTTTGTGCAGGCGCGCTGATGAAAAAATCACCGCCCGTTGGCGCCAGCTGTGCGCCACGTCGAGTTTTCACCATGGGAAAGACGCTAACCTAATGAATTCACAGGCAGCACAGAGGGGGATACCATGTGGCAAGCCGTTAGCCGTCTGTTAAGTGAACATCTTGGCAGCGCAGAGATCCGCGAAAGGACTGAACTGCCCGGGGGAGACATCCACCCGGCGTGGCGCGTGAGTTACGGTGACAACGAGGTGTTTGTGAAATGCGACGCCCGCGAACAGCTGCCGATATTTACCGCCGAAGCCGATCAGCTGGCGCTGCTGGCGCGCAGCAAGACCGTGCGGGTGCCGGAGGTGTACGGCGTCGGCAGCGATCGCGACTACAGCTTCCTGCTGCTGGAGTATCAGCAGCTAAAACCCCTCGACGCCCATGGCGCCTATTGCCTGGGCCAACAGCTGGCCCATCTGCACCAGTGGAGCGAACAGCCGCAGTTCGGCCTCGACTTCGACAACGATCTGACCACCACCCCGCAACCCAACGCCTGGCAGCGCCGCTGGTCGGAATTCTTCGCCGAACAGCGCATCGGCTGGCAGCTGCAGCTGGCGGCGGAAAAAGGCATGACCTTCGGCGATATCGAAGAGATTGTCGATCGGGTATATCTGCGTCTGCACCACCACCAGCCGCAGCCTTCGCTGCTACACGGCAACCTGTGGCCGGCCAACTGCGGCATGACGGCCAACGGCCCAATCCTGTTCGATCCGGCCAGCTACTGGGGCGATCGTGAGTGCGATCTGGCGATGCTGCCGCTGTATCCGGAGCTGCCGACGCAAATTTATGACGGCTATCAGAGCGTCTGGCCGTTAGGCGCCGGGTTTATCGAGCGGCAACCGCTTTACCAGCTGTATTACCTGCTCAACCGCAGCAACCTGTTCGGCGGCCAGCATCTGGTCATCGCCCAGCGCGCGGTTGATGCGCTGCTGCACCCGGAAACGCCCTAAAGCGACGGGGGCGCCGCCGGCGCCCCGCCCAGGTTACACGGAGGCGCCTGCCAGCTGCCCCAGCAGCTTAATCACAAACCAGGCGACCACGGCGATCGCCACCGGCAGAATATACAGCGGAAAGTACTGCAGGAAGATGGTGTGATGCGGCAGCGTGATGCGTTCTTCCAGCTGCTGGCGCGTGTGCCCTTCCGCCCCCTTGGCCTGTTCCAGAATCATCTGGTCCTCCAGCCCCTCGCGGATAAATTTGACCTGGCGTGACATGCGCGCGCCGGAAGCCTGCAACGCCAGACCGACGAAGATCAGAATATAGATAATGATGAACATCAGATTAGCGCCGCTGAACAAGCTCTTATCGACGTCCGGCACCGGCGAGTTGTACCAGAAAACATTCAGGAACGGCGTATTGAACCGCACCATGTCCACCATCACGTGCACAAAGTCCAGCATCACCGCATTAATGCCTTTGGTTTTTTCACTGTGCTGATAAACAAAACCCAACAGTGAAATCAGCGTCGACAGCAACGCCGGGATAAAAACGACCCATCCGAGAATGCGTTTCACAATGGCGATGCGCCCGGCCTGTTGATACGTCATGTGTTCCCCTTGTTAGCGACGTAACCTAATCGGCTAAGTCTACCTGCAGTTGGCAAGACTCGCCCACCGTTTTCTTTATTTCGGCTGTGCTGCACGCGTAGCCGGAGAATTCGAAATCAACCGCTTAACGCCTGCAACCGCGCCGCCAAAAGCGTTATGCCATTTGAACCCACCGGTGTCGATGCTAAAGTAACGGGCACATTCACCGGCACCGGCAGGAGTTAACCGTTAATGGCCTATTCGCAACGCATTGAAACCGCAATTTTTGATATGGACGGCTTGTTGATCGACTCAGAGCCGCTGTGGCTGCAGGCCGAACTGGATATCTTCGGCGCGCTGGGGCTGGACCTGTCCGATCGCCACCGGCTGCCGGACACCCTGGGGCTGCGCATCGATTTGGTGGTGAAGATGTGGTACCAGGCGATGCCGTGGCAAGGCGCATCGCAGGACGAGGTTTCCGCACGCATCATCGAGCGCGCCATTGAGCTGGTGCATGAAACGCGCCCGCTGCTGCCCGGCGTGCGGCAGGCGCTGGAGCTGTGCCGCGCCCAAGGCCTGAACATCGGCCTGGCCTCCGCCTCGCCGCTGCATATGCAGCGGCAGGTATTGAAAATGTTCGACCTCGAAGGCTACTTCGATCAGCTGGTGTCCGCCGAGTACCTGCCGTACAGCAAACCGCATCCGGAAGTGTATCTGATCGCCGCAGAGCGGCTGGGCAGCGACCCGTTGCGCTGCATCACGTTGGAAGACTCGTTCAACGGCATGATCGCCACCAAGGCGGCGCGCATGCGCTCCATTGTCATTCCCGCCGCCGAATTGCGTCAGGACCCGCGCTGGGCGCTGGCCGACCATAAACTGGACAGCCTGGAACAGTTAAGCGCCGTGCACTTCGCCTGACTCGCCTGCGCCGGCACGCCGCCGGCGCCCTCCTCAATCTCACCCGCGCTTTCCAGCAAAAAACACGCTTTAAAAATAAATAAAACATTATTTCATTTTTATTGAATTAACATATCAACATCTCTATGCTGAAGGCACAAAGAAAGCGCCGGGCGAGCGACACGCGCTGTCACTGCCACGCAGCGCCGCCGTTTGCCCGGCGCTTTCTCCCGCACTCCTTCACTCAGAGAGGCAATGAGATGGACGTCCGTCAAAGCATTCATAGCGATCATGCGCGTCAGCTCGACACCGCCGGCCTGCGGCGTGAATTCCTTATCGAGAAAATCTTCGAGGCCGACGCCTGCACCATGACCTACAGCCATATCGACCGCATTATCGTCGGCGGCATCAAACCGGTGGTTAAAACGGTGAGTATCGGCAGTGAAGTGGGCAAGCAGCTGGGCGTCAGCTACTTTCTGGAGCGGCGTGAACTGGGTGTCATCAACATCGGCGGCGCCGGGCTGATTGTCGTCGACGGTGAAGCCTACGAACTTGGGCCGCAAGAGGCGCTGTACGTTGGCCAGGGCGCCAGAAACGTCGAATTCAGCAGCTTAGATTCGGCCCGGCCGGCCAAGTTCTACTACAACAGCGCGCCGGCCCACACCCATTACCCCAACCGAAAAATCACCCTGGCCGAAGCCTCGCCGCAGACGCTGGGCGATGACGCCACCAGCAATCGCCGCACCATCAACAAGCTTATCGTGCCGGAGGTGTTGCCCACTTGTCAGCTCACCATGGGCCTGACCAAGCTGGCGGAAGGTAACCTGTGGAACACCATGCCGTGCCACACCCACGAACGGCGCATGGAGGTCTATTTCTATTTCGATATGGACGACGAAACCGCCGTGTTCCATATGATGGGGCAACCGCAGGAAACCCGACATCTGCTGGTGCACAACGAACAGGCGGTGATCTCGCCCAGCTGGTCGATTCATTCCGGCGTCGGCACCAAACGCTACGCCTTTATCTGGGGCATGGTGGGCGAAAACCAGGTCTTCGGCGACATGGACCACCTTGCCGTCAGCGAACTGCGCTGATCCCCCGATAACCGACTGCGCGGCGCCTGGCCGCGCGGTAAGAGAGCCTGAGCATGATCCTTGATTCCTTCGATTTAAGCGGCAAAGTGGCGCTGGTGACCGGGTGCGATACCGGCCTGGGCCAGGGTATGGCGATCGGGCTGGCGCAGGCCGGCTGCGACATCATCGGCGTCAACCGCAGCCATCCGCAGCAGACCCTAGAAAAGGTCAATGCGCTCGGTCGCCGCTTCCTCAATTTACAGGCCGATCTGAGCAGCATTGAGGTCATCGCGCCGCTGCTGGAGCAGGCGGTCGGCGAATTCGGCCGCATCGATATACTGGTTAACAACGCCGGGATTATCCGTCGTGAAAACGCCATCGATTTCAGCGAAAAAGACTGGGACGATGTGATGAACCTGAACATCAAAACGCTGTTTTTTATGGCTCAGGCGGTGGCGCGCCAGTTTATTCGCCAGGGTGGCGGTGGCAAGATAATCAATATCGCTTCGATGTTGTCCTTCCAGGGCGGCATCCGGGTGCCGTCTTACACCGCCTCCAAAAGCGCGGTGACGGGCGTGACGCGCCTGCTGGCCAATGAGTGGGCGCGGCACGGCATCAACGTCAATGCCATTGCGCCCGGCTATATGGCTACCAACAACACGCAACAGCTGCGTGCCGACGAAGAACGCAATCAGGAAATACTCGAACGCATTCCCGCCGCGCGCTGGGGGTTGCCGCAGGACATGATGGGGCCAGTGGTATTTTTGGCGTCGCCCGCCTCAGATTACGTCAACGGTTATACGCTGGCGGTGGACGGCGGCTGGCTGGCGCGCTGAGCCATGTCTCTTCCCGCTATCGCTTCAGGCCCTGCATGCAGGGCCTTTTTTATGGCCGCAGCGCAAAAAACGCACCTCACCTCAGCGGATCGCGTAACAAGCTGTTGTAAAACCGGGGAAAATAAACAATTGGTTACAGGGTAACTGCTTCCGCTACTGTTAATTTTCCCATATACTGGATAAATTAACAGTTTACCAGCCGGAATAGCAACTGCATGACCGCGGAAGGACATCTCATATTCTCTGTCGCTTGCGCGATCTTCGCCAAGAAGGCCGAGGTGACGCCAGAACTGGCCACCGGCGACTGGTGGCACATCATTCCGGCCGCGCTGCTGACCTCGCTGCTGCCCGACATCGACCACCCCAAATCGGTGCTGGGCCAACGGCTGCGCTGGATCGCCATCCCTATCGCCCGCGCCTTCGGCCACCGCGGCTTCACCCACAGCCTGCTGGCGATCGCCGGCGGCATGGCGCTGTTTCAGTTGGACGTGCCTCGCAGCTGGCCCATTCCTCCCGACGTGCTGCACGCCATGATCATCGGCTACTTCAGCCACCTGCTGGCCGACATGCTCACCCCCGCCGGCGTGCCGCTGCTGTGGCCCTGCCGCTGGCGTTTCCGCCTGCCGCTGCTAAATTCTCAGAAAGGCAACCAGCTGGAGCGCGTCCTGTGTCTCTGCCTGGTGGCTTTTGCCATCTATTGGCAGGGCGGGTGCACCATCCCGGTGCAGTCGTATTTCGAGCAGATAAAAAATATCAAACTGTGATCGCGATCACTGGCCAATTAATCACCAGAAAGAATATTAATTAAACAAATATAAACAAAAAGCTATATCAAATTCCATTTGGATATAAGTAGGCCATTCACCAAACTGTTAGGATATTTACATCGCTACATGCAGGTCCGTAGCCATTTTTATATAAGAAAAGATTATTGGAGACATTGGGGATGAATCTTCCGCTCGTAATTAACGTGGTGGTCTTTGTCGCCCTCCTTTTGCTGTTGGCGCAAACCCGCCACAAGCAATGGAGCCTGGCGAAAAAAGTGCTGGTCGGTCTGGCGATGGGCGTGGTGTTCGGCCTGGCGCTGCAGCTGGTCTACGGCTCGGACAACCCGGTGCTGAAAGAGTCCATCAGCTGGTTCAACATCGTCGGCAACGGCTATGTGCAACTGCTGCAAATGATCGTCATGCCGTTGGTATTCGCCTCTATCCTGAGCGCGGTCGCCAAGCTGCATAACGCGTCGTCGCTGGGTAAAATCAGCTTTCTGACCATCGGTACCCTGCTGTTCACTACGCTTATCTCGGCGCTGGTGGGCGTGCTGGTGACCAACCTGTTCGGCCTGACCGCCGAAGGCCTGGTGCAAGGGGCGCAAGAAAGCGCACGGCTGACCGCTATCCAAACCAACTACGTTGGCAAACTGGCCGACCTGACCGTGCCGCAAATGGTGTTGTCGTTCATTCCGAAAAACCCATTTGCCGATCTGACCGGCGCCAGCCCGACCTCGATCATCAGCGTGGTGATTTTCGCCACCTTCCTCGGCGTGGCTTCGCTGCAGCTGCTGAAAGACGACAAACCGAAAGGCGAGCGCGTGCTGGTGGCTATCGACACCCTGCAGGCCTGGGTGATGAAGCTGGTACGTCTGGTGATGAAGCTGACCCCATATGGCGTACTGGCGCTGATGACTAAAGTGGTGGCCGGCTCTAACGTTCACGACATCATCAAGCTCGGCAGCTTCGTGGTCGCTTCTTACCTGGGGCTGGCGATCATGTTTGCGGTGCACGCCGTGCTGCTGGCCTTCACCGGCGTTAATCCGATGAAGTTCTTCCGCAAGGTGTGGCCGGTCATCACTTTCGCCTTTACCAGCCGCTCCAGCGCCGCCAGCATTCCGTTGAACGTTGAAGCGCAGACCCGCCGCCTGGGCGTGCCGGAATCCATCGCCAGCTTCTCGGCTTCGTTCGGTGCCACCATCGGGCAAAACGGCTGCGCCGGCCTGTACCCGGCCATGCTGGCGGTGATGGTTGCGCCAACCGTTGGCATCAACCCGCTGGATCCGCTGTGGATCGCCACCCTGGTCGGCATCGTCACCATCAGCTCCGCCGGTGTGGCAGGCGTTGGCGGCGGCGCCACCTTCGCCGCGCTGATCGTGCTGCCGGCGATGGGCCTGCCGGTCACGCTGGTCGCCCTGCTGATCTCGGTCGAGCCGCTGATCGACATGGGGCGCACCGCTTTGAACGTTAATGGCTCCATGGCTGCCGGCACCATCACCAGCCAGCTGATGAAGCAGACCGACAAAGCGATTATGGACAGCGAAGACGAAGTGGAGCTGGCTCACCGCTAAGCGGTCTGAGTTCAGCACTAAAAAAAGCCGGGGCCATCGCCCCGGCTTTTTATTGCCTGCCAAATAACGCTATGGCCGTTCACCCGCCGCCAACCGCCGGTTGATATCGGCAATCGCCGCAGGCAGTTCCGCCAGCGTGTCTATCACATAGTGAGCCCCGGCGGCATACAGCTTATCCGCCGCCGCCGCACGCCGCCGCGCAACCTCAACCGCCGCCATCCGTTGATACTCTTGCCAGGTGGCGCCAAACTCGTTGCCGGACACCGCCAGGCCAACGCTCCACATGCCGGCGTTCAGCCCCTCGGCGATACCGGGCACGGCGTCGTCCACCTTCACGCAGTGCGCCACCGCATCGACGCCCAACGCTATCAGGTTCTGTAGCGCCATCCAGGGCCCCGGCCGGCCACCGGCCGCCAGAGAGTCGGTCGCCACCCAATAATCCGGCGCATAGCCGCGCTCGGCCGCCGCCGGCGCCAGCACCTCCATCACCGCGCGCGGGTAACCGGAGCAGGAACCGATCTTGATCCCCTGCTCACGCAGCCCGGCAATCACCTGCGGCACACCGGCGATAGGCTCGGCGAAATCGACCACCTTGGCGATTTGCAGCGGCATAAAAGCCTGATACAGCGCATCGATGTCTTGCCGGCTCATCGAACGCCCCAGCTGCCGCCGCCAGCGTGCGTCTACCGCCGGCAGCTTGCCCAGCGCCTCAATATGCTGCCACTTTCCTAACCCCATCGGAATACGCGCCTCGGCCAGCGTGATGTCGATATCGAAGGTCTGCTTGAACGCCTCGACGAAAATCTGCGTCGGCGCGAAAGAGCCGAAGTCCACCGTGGTGCCGGCCCAGTCGAGCACTACCGCATTAATCTTGTTCATGTTTATCCTTATCGATTCCAGTACATCGACTGCCCGACCGCGTCCAGCAAACGTTCTATATCCTGCGGGTAAATTTCGCCGATATTGCCAATGCGGAAGCAGTCGTTTTGCGACACCTTGCCGGGGTAAATCACGAACCCCTGCTGCTTCAGCCGCTGATAAAACTCGGCAAAGCGGTAAGTTTGCGCCTCAGGCGAATAAAATGCGGTGATGATCGGCGAATGCAAAGCCTCATCCAGCAACGGGGTAAAGCCCAACGCGCGCATGCCGGCCACCAGCCGCCGCTGATTGGCCTGGTAGCGCCGGTGCCGCGCCGCAATACCACCCTCCTGCTCCAGCTCATGCAGCGCCTGCGCGAAAGCCAGCACCGTGTGGGTCGGCGAGGTGAAACGCCATTTGCCGGCATGCTCCTCCATGCAGCGCCATTGCGCATACAGATCCAGCGACAGCGAACGCGAGCGGCCGGCGCACTTCTCCAGCTCACAGCGGCGTGCGATGACAAAGGCGAACCCCGGCACGCCTTGAATGCATTTGTTGGCGGAGCTGATCAGGAAGTCGATGCCGAGCGCATCCACATCCAGCGGAATACCGCCAAAGCTGCTCATGGCGTCGACGATGAAGGTTTTGCCGTTGCGCGCCGCCAGCCCGGCGACTTTATGTAACGGATTGAGCATGCCGGTGGTGGTTTCGCAGTGCACCATGGCGATATGGCTGATGCGTGCATCGTTTTTCAGCACCGCTTCCAGCGCCAGGGTGTCCGGTTCATTCACCTCGCCGCAGTGGAAGGCGTGATGGTCGATATCCATCAACCGCGCCATTTCAACCATCCGCGCGCCATAGGCGCCATTGTCGATAATCAACAGCTTATCCTGTGGGCCAATGACCGTGCCCAGCACGCCCTCTACCGCAAAGCTGCCGCTGCCCTGCAGCAGCACCGAGGTGTAGCCGGACGACGGCGTAGCCAGCGCCACCAGTTTTTGCCGGATACTCTGCACCACGCCAAGGTTGTAGTCTTCATCCCAGGTGCAGCTGTCGAACAGCATCGCCTGCTTCACCGTTTTCGAGGTGGTCAGCGGGCCGGGGGTTAACAGCAGATAGTTATGATCGGACATGTCAATCACCATTTGGTCTATACCAGATTGCGGTGATTGTGGCGGTAAATTCGCCTGCGGGTCAAACGGCAAAGCGCGGTGAAACAAAAAATTCATCTGTGCATGTATAATGGGCGCGTGCCGGCATGCCATAGCGAGATGAAATGAAACAACTTCAGGGCGAGATGGCCCACTACCTGCAGATCAAGGAGCAGCTTCAGGCGCGCATCAGCGGCGGCGGGCTGCGGGCCGGCGACAAGCTGCCTTCGGAGCGCGAACTGTGCGCTATCTTCTCCACCACCCGCGTCACCATTCGCGAGAGCCTGGCGCAGCTGGAGGCCACTGGCGCCATCTACCGCGCCGATCGCCGCGGCTGGTTTGTCACGCCGGAACGGCTGTGGCTGGATCCGACGCAGAACACCAACTTCCACAGGCTGTGCCTGGAACAGGGGCGCACGCCGCGCACCCTGCTGCTGTCCGCCGAGAAAACCAGGGTGCCGTCCGAGGTAATGCCGCCGCTGGCGCTGGAGCCGGGGGATCAGATCTACCTGTTGCGCCGGGTGCGCTACGCCGATGAACGCGCGATCTGTTACTGCGAAAACCACTGCCTGCCGCAGCGGGTGCCGGAGCTGCTCAGCCGGGATCTCAACGGCAGCCTGACCGAGGTGTACCAGCAGCACTACGATCTGCGCTATAGCAGCATGCACCTGTCGTTTTACCCAACCGCCCTGCCATACGGCGCAGCCACCGCGCTGGGAGCCATGGTCGGCCTGCCGGCGCTGCTGCTGCGGCGGCTTAATTATGACCAGCACGGCCGCATTCTCGATTTCGACATTGAATACTGGCGCCACGATAGCTTGCGCATCGAAGTCGACACGCTGTAACCCTTCCGCTTTGCGCCGGTCTTAAACGACCAGGGGCGCTGCAAATGCAGCGCCCCTGGGTTTGCCATGCCGGCCGTCAGAACGGATAGTGGTGATAGCCCTGCTGCTCGGAGATATTGCGCGCGGCGGTATGCAGCCGCTTCACATAGTCCGCCTTGGCGTCTTCAGAGAAGCGCAGGGTTGGGAATGAGATGCTCAGCCCGGCGATCACCACGCCAAAACGGTCGAACACCGGCACCGCGATGCAGCGCAGCCCTTCTTCCTGTTCTTCCACGTCTTCGCCGAAGCCCTGCGCGCGCACCTGATCCAGGACCGGCAGCAGTTCGGCGGCGCTGGTCAGGGTATGCGCGGTGCTGCGGGTAAACTCAATCTGTGACAGGATTTCTTCCACTTCGGCGCGATCGCGCCAGGCCAGCAGCACCTTGCCGATCGCCGTGCTGTGCAGCGGGTTGCGGCGGCCAATGCGCGAATACATGCGCAGGTTATACATCGAGTCGATTTTATGAATGTAGACGATGCTGTCTTCATCCAGCGCGCCGAGGTGAATAGTCTCGCGGGTATGGTTCGACAGCTCGCGCATCTGAATATCGGCGCTGCGGATCAGATCGACGTTCTGCAGCGACTTGGCGCCCAGTTCGAACAGCTTCAGCGTCAGCGCGTATTTTTCCGACTCCCCCTCCTGCGACACGTAGCCCAACGACTTCATGGTCTGCAGGAAACGGTAGACGGTGCTTTTGGACATCATCACCCGCTGGGAAAGCTCGGTAATGCCGATCTCGCGCTCGTCGCCCAGCGCCTGCAAGATACCGAACACTTTCATTACCGATGAAACAGAATCCGGTTGTTTATCTAGATCTGCGTTAGCCATGATGAATACCCTACTCAGCTGTTTCTGTTTTAGGAAATTTGAACAAGGGTTTCAGTATAAACGGAACGTTTGGCGCCACGCAATGCGCGGCCGAGATAAATGGCTGAGGCCAAAAGGCTTAAAACCTGGCGCCTCATTGTCGCTTACAATTATGCGGATAATGCGCATGCAATCGCAGACGAATATGATTAGCATGGTAATACTCCCCCGGATTAACGCTTTCGAGACCAACATGCGTTCTTGTACCGACGGCCTTCCCGTCCCGCAACGCTACGGCGCGATTGTCGCCATCGCGCTCGGCATTACCGTTTCCGTGCTCGACGGCGCCATCGCCAACGTGGCGTTGCCGACCATTGCGCGCGATCTCAACGCCAGCCCGGCCAGCTCGATCTGGGTGGTTAACGCCTACCAGCTGGCGATCACCATCTCCCTGCTGTCGCTGGCTTCGCTCGGCGATCTGGTCGGCTACCGCCGCATCTACCAGGGCGGCCTGCTGGTGTTCAGCATCACCTCCCTGTTCTGCGCCCTGTCCGACTCGCTGGTCACGCTGACCATCGCCCGGGTGCTGCAGGGCTTTGGCGCGGCGGCCATCATGAGCGTCAACACCGCGCTGATCCGCATCGTCTATCCGCAGCGCTTCCTCGGCCGCGGCATGGGCATTAACTCGCTGATCGTCGCCTGCTCATCCGCCGCCGGGCCAACGGTGGCGGCGGCAATTTTGTCGGTGGCTTCCTGGCAGTGGTTGTTCGCCATCAATTTGCCTATCGGCATAGTGGCGCTCCTGTTGGGTATGAAGTTCCTGCCTGCCAACGGCCAGAAGAGCGGCAACCAGCGTTTCGATCCCACCAGTGCGCTGCTGAACGCCCTGACCTTTGGCCTGCTGATCACCGCCATCAGCGGCTTCGCCCAGGGCCAAAGCCTGACGCTGATTTTCTGCGAAATCGCGGCGCTGCTGGCGGTAGGCTGGTTTTTCGTGCGCCGCCAGCTGCGGCAGGAATTCCCTTTACTGCCGGTCGATCTGCTGCGCATTCCAATTTTCGCGCTGTCGATGGGCACCTCAATCTGTTCCTTCGCCGCTCAAATGCTGGCGATGGTTTCGCTGCCGTTCTTTCTGCAGGGCGCGTTGGGGCGCGACGAAGTGGCCACCGGGCTGCTGCTGACACCCTGGCCGCTGGCCATCGTGGTGATGGCCCCCATCGCCGGCCGGCTGGTGGAACGGGTGCACGCCGGGCTGCTGGGCTGCATCGGCCTGGCGGTGTTTGCGTTGGGCCTGTTCCTGTTGGCGCTGTTGCCGAACCACCCATCGGATCTGGACATCATTTGGCGCATGGTGCTGTGCGGCGCCGGTTTCGGGCTGTTCCAGTCGCCCAACAACCACACCATTATCTCCGCCGCGCCGCGCAACCGCAGCGGCGGCGCCAGCGGCATGCTCGGCACCGCTCGCCTGCTGGGGCAAACCTCCGGCGCAGCGCTGGTGGCGCTGATGTTCAACCTGTTTCCCACTTCAGGCACCCACGCTTCGCTGATCCTGGCCGGGGTGTTCGCCACCCTGGCGGCGGCGGTAAGCGGTCTGCGCATCACCCAACCGCGCGCGCAGCAGGCCGAAGCCGGCCAGCCAGGCAAATAACAGACATAAAAAAACCCCGGCTTGCCGGGGTTTTTCACATTCGGGCGATTACTTCAGGTACTGGCCGGTGCGCAGCGCTTCGATACGCTTATCGAGCGGCGGGTGCGACATGAACAGCTCGCTGAACGACTTGGATTTGCCGTTGATGCAGAACGCCATCATGCTGCCCGCTTCCTGCGGTTCGTAGCTGGTTTTCAGGCGCTGCAGGGCGGCGATCATCTTCTCGCGGCCCACCAGCTTGGCGGAGCCGGCGTCGGCGTAGAACTCACGGTGGCGCGAGAACCACATGGTGATAATGCTGGCCAGGATGCCGAACACCAGTTCCAGCACCATCGACACCCCGAAGTAGATCATCGGGTTGCCGTTACTTTCCCCTTCGCCGTCGCGGTTGCCCAGGAAACCGGCGGCCACCTGTGCGATCAGACGCGAAATGAAGATGACGAAGGTGTTCACGATGCCCTGGATCAGCGTCATGGTCACCATATCGCCGTTAGCGACGTGGCTGATTTCGTGCGCGATGACCGCTTCCGCCTCGTCGCGGCTCATGCTTTGCAGCAGGCCGGTGCTGACGGCGACCAACGAGGCGTCGCGGCGCGCGCCGGTAGCGAAAGCGTTGATGTCCGGTGCGTGATAGATGGCGACCTGCGGCATGGCGATGCCCGCCTGCTGCGACTGGCGGCGCACCGTTTCCAGCAGCCAGTTTTCGGTTTCGTTACGCGGCTGTTCAATCACTTCCCCGCCAACGGAGCGCAGCGCCATCCATTTGGACATCAACAGCGACACGAAGGCGCCGCCGAAGCCGAACAGACCGGCCATAATCATCAGGCCCTGAACGCTACTGGATTGGATTCCTGTCAGGCTGAGCACCAGCCCGAAAACCAACATCACCGCCAGGTTGGTGAGCAGGAACAGAGCTATACGCATCATAAAATGTTTACTTCCTCATAAATGTTAACAAAACGCTGTCTGCGATACCCTAGATCGTATGGGCATTCGCCACAGTTTCAAGAGTTGCGCGCCATTAACCTACTAAAAATACGAAACTTTACAAAAACGGCGCGCCCATCAGGCCTGGCGAATTGTAAACGATTGTTGCGCATGGCGACGGATTTTTTACCATAAATCAGCGCCGTTTGCCCTTCAACCGCCCAAGATGGGTATCGGTAAAATCGGTGGCGTATTTCAGCCCATAACCCAACGCGCGATCAAAACCTATGTGCGCGCTCCAAATCAGCGCCGCCATCAGCCAGGCGACGTTGCCGCCGAGTATAAACAGCAGGCCGCACAGCGCCGGCCCGACATAGCTGTGCGCCAGGTTGTAACACAGCGCCCCCGCCTTCTTGCCAAGCAGGTAACCGGCAAAAGACAGATCCGGCAACAGGAAACACAGCGCAAACCGGCCCCAGCCCAAATGCAGGTGCTGATAAGCCGCTACGCAGACGGCCAGCACCAGCAGGGCCTCCAGCCGCAGCGTATTGCGCATGGCACTCGTCATTTCGCCTCTCATTGCCTCTCTCCTGCGGCCTGGCCGCCGCCATAAAAAAACGCACCCTCGGGTGCGTTTTTAGTGATAGTGCCTCGGCCTTACTTGGCTGCCGCGGGTTGCTGAACCGGCTGATCTTTTTCAAGATGCGCCAGGTCCAGCGCGATATGCACGGTTTCATCCAGGTACGGATCCGGTTCCTGGTAATCCTTCGGCAGATCGTCCAACGACTTCAGCGGTTTCTTGCCGGCGCGCTGCAGGCGATCGTTAATGCGTTGCAGGCGGGTCGCGTCGTCGTCATGGTTCTCTTTCTCGCGCACGGCCAGATTGAGCGACACCATGTTGCGTTTGTCCTTCAGCGCCTTGTAATGCGCGATATCCTGCGCAATGTACTGGAACTCAGGATCCTTGGCGATGCGTTGCTCGTGATCTTTCAGCAGTTCGGGTTCGAACGTCGTCATGTCGCCGGTTTTGCTGTAGGTCGCCGCATTGATGCTGTCCCACGGCATGGCGTTGTCTTCAAACGCTTCGCCGGTTTCCGCCGGATCGACGCCGGTCGGCATCAGAATGTCCGGAGTCACCCCTTTACGCTGGGTGCTGCCGCCGTTCACGCGATAGAATTTCTGGATGGTGTATTGCACCGAACCCAGCGCCGGCCACTCTGGGCGCAGCATCTGATCGTAAATGCGGTTCAGCGAACGGTACTGCTGCACGGTGCCTTTACCGAAGGTCGGTTCGCCGACGATCAGCGCACGGCCGTAATCCTGCATCGCCGCCGCGAAGATCTCGGAAGCGGACGCGCTGAAGCGGTCAACCAGCACCACCAGCGGGCCTTTGTAGTAGGTCACGCCGTCGGTGTCGGCGTCTTCGCGCACTTTACCGTTGTTGTCGCGCACCTGCACCACCGGGCCGCTCGGAATGAACAGGCCGGACAGCGACACCGCTTCGGTCAGCGCGCCGCCGCCGTTGGTGCGCAGGTCGATGATCACGCTCTTGACGTTCTGCTTGGCCATCTTCTGCAGCTGCACTTTCACATCATCGGTCAGGCCGACGTAGAAGCCGGGGATGTCGAGCACCGCCACCTTCTCTTTGCCGACGGTCTTGATGGTCATTTTCACCGCGCGGTCTTCCAGGCGGATGCGCTCGCGAGTCAGGGTGACGACGCGGGTCTTGGTGCCTTTACCGGCCGGCAGGATTTCCAGGCGCACCTTGCTGCCCTTCGGCCCTTTGATCAGGGACACCACGTCGTCCAGACGCCAGCCGATCACGTCCACCATGGCCTTGCCCGCCTGGCCGACGCCGACGATGCGGTCACCCACGGTGATCGCCTTGCTCTTCGCCGCCGGGCCGCCCGGCACCATAGAGTTGATCAGCGTGTAGTCATCGTCCATCTGCAGCACCGCGCCGATGCCTTCCAGCGACAGGCTCATCTCGGTGTTGAACTGTTCGGTGTTGCGCGGAGACAGATAGTTGGTGTGCGGGTCGATTTCGTGCGCGAAGGCATTCATCGCCAGCTGGAACACGTCTTCGCTGTTGCTTTGCGTCAGGCGCTTGATGGCGAACTGATAGCGCTTGGCCAGCGTGTCGTGGATTTCTTTTTCGGTCTTGCCGGTCAGCTTCAGGTTCAGCTCGTCATAGGTGACTTTGGCGTCCCACAGGCTGTCCAGCTCGGCCGCGTCTTTCGGCCACGGCGCTTTGCTGCGGTCGAGATCGATAGTGCCGTTGCCGGTAAAGTTCATTGGCTTTTCCAGCAACGACAGCGCATAGGTATAACGCTCAAAACGGCGTTTCTGTGCCAGATTGTACAGGGCGTAAAACGTATCCAGCTTACCGCTTTTCAGCTCTTCGCCGACCTGGGTTCGTTTGGCGGCGAATTGCGCCACGTCGGATGCCAGCAGCACGTTATGGCTGTAGTCCAGCATATTCAGGTAGCGATCGAAGATCTTGCCCGAAAAGTCCGCGTCGAGGGCAAACTGGCGGTAATGGGAGCGAGTGAAGCGCGAGGTTACGCGCTCACTCACCGTAGCGTGCTGAGGTTCCTGATGCAGTTGAGGCAGCTGATCGAGGCGGATGTTGGCTGGTTCCGCTCCGTAACTGACACCCGCCCACAACAGACCCGCGACCGCTGTTAATCTGACAAATTTGTTCATGCCTTGGTTGGCCTCCGTATCAGAACTGCAAGTGTTCTGCGCGCACAATCATCGCCAGACCGGAAGAGAGCTGCACACGTACGCCATCTTTAGCGATTTCGAGTACGGTAGCATCCATCGCGCTCTTACCTGCTCTGACTTTGATTTCCTGGCCAATTTGCAGTTTAGAGATATCCGTGACTGGCGCATAACGCGGCTGGTTTTCCTCTTTTGCTGCACGAGGTTGACGAGCTTGCTGTGGGCGAGTTTGTGGGCGTGGCTTGCGGTTCTCCGGCGCGGCTCCGCCTTCGCGGCGTGCAGCGGGCTTTTTACCGGCTGGGCGCGCGCGGCGTGGCTCTGCCTCGGCGGATTCACCGGCGGCCTCACGCTTTTTGGCGTTTTGTTCGGCACGCTGTGCCTGAACGCGCGCTTTGGCTTCTTCAAGCTGCTGGCGAGCATGATCGACATGCTGCTGCTCCAGTTCACCGCACGGGTTGCCGTCCAGATCGACGCGCTGCGCGCCAACCTTGACGCCGTACAGGTACCGCCAGCTTGAGGTGTACAGGCGCAGGGCAGAACGCAATTGCGTTTTGCTGAGGTTCTCTTCCCCCTGCACGCGCTCTACCAAATCCTGAAAAATACCGATTTTCAGCGGGCGAGCTTCGCCTTCGGCGCTAAAGCAGAGCGGAAAACGCTCGGCAAGAAAAGCAATGACTTCTTTACTAGAGTTCAACTTAGGTTGATTTTCCATGAAATTTCCTGATTACAACGGGTTTGCCAACCAGCGCAGGCATGAACAGGCGTCATTATAATGACGCCATCGGTAAATGCCACGTTAACCGTAGATCAACTTGCCGTTACAGTGACATATTTCGCACTATCACACTGTTCCAGCTGCGCGCAAAGCCCCGCCACCACTGCTTTCAGCCCCAGTTCGTCCGCTTCGTCGAAGCGTTGATAAACTGTGCTGTCGATATCAAGAACGCCGATAACCCGGCCGCCGACGTGCAGCGGCAGTACGATTTCTGCATTGCTGGCCGCGTCGCAGGCGATATGGCCCGGAAATTCATGGACATCGCCGACGCGCTGCACGCGGTTTTCCGCCACTGCGGTGCCGCACACCCCTTTGCCGACCGGAATGCGCACGCAGGCGATTTTGCCCTGGAACGGCCCCAACACCAGCTGGTTGCCCTCCATCAGGTAAAAACCGGCCCAGTTCACGTCGTCCAGCCGTTCGTTGATCAACGCGCTGGCGTTGGAAAGCGCGGCGATAAAGTTGGTTTCCCCGTCTAACAGCGCGCTCAAATCACGTTTTAATTCCGCGTAGAATTGTTCTTTTGTCATGTGTTAACCATTAAAACAATAGAGATGGCCAGAAGCCTAACGCTTAGGCTCTATAAAATAAGCATTAAATGCGTATAGCCACAAGGTTATTCATCTGCCGCTTCACAAAACCCCGTCGGTCAGGGTATGTTTGCCGCTCAGAAACCCTGTTTACCCTGTTTTGCCGCCCGGCGCTTTACCTTATGAGGCACTGGCAGGCTTATTTTTCAGCTACGCTAAGAACTCCGGCGAGCTTCAGAGCAGCTTTTGTCATGATGAAGATACACGCGATCACCGGCCCCCTTTCCAAGGCTCGCCACCAGCGTTGTTGCGAATGCGACCTGCTGTTTGTGTTGCCACCGCTGAGCGGCAATCAGGCGGCCTACTGCCCGCGCTGCAACGCCAAGGTGGTGCACGGCCGCGACTGGTCGATGACCCGCCTGACCGCCATGGCGATCGCCATGCTGTTGCTGATGCCGTTCGCCTTTGCCGAACCGCTGATCAGCATCCGCCTGCTCGGTACCCGCATCGACGCCAGCCTGCTGGAAGGCATCTGGCAGATGAGCCGCCAGGGCGATCCCATCACCGCCAGCATGGTGGCGTTCTGCACCATCGGCGCGCCGCTGACGCTGGCGTTGTCGCTGCTTTATCTGCGCTTCGGCCACGCGCTCGGCATGAACCTGCGCCCGGTGATGCTGATGCTGGAACGGTTGAAAGAATGGGTGATGCTCGACATTTACCTGATCGGCATGGCGGTGGCGGCGATTAAAGTGCAGGACTACGCCGATATTCAAGCGGGCAGCGCACTGATCGCCTACCTGTCGTTGACGCTGCTGAGCATCCTGACGCTGATCCACATCAACCTCGAGCAGCTGTGGGAGCGCTACTACCCGCAGGAACAACCGGAAGGCCCGCCGGCGGCGCTGCACGTTTGCCTGTCGTGCCACTACACCGGCTACCCTGATGAACGCGGCCGCTGCCCGCGCTGCCATGTGCCGATGTGCCATCGCCAGCCTTACAGCCTGCAAAAAACCTGGGCGGCGCTGATTTCGGCCATGATTCTGCTGATCCCCGCCAACCTGCTGCCGATCTCAATCATCTACGCCAACGGCGCGCGCCTGGAAGACACCATCTTCTCCGGCGTGGTCTCGCTGGCGACTTCCGGCAACGTGCCGATCGCCGCCATCGTGTTTATCGCCAGCGTGCTGGTGCCGTTTACCAAGGTGCTCGTGCTGCTCACTCTGCTGTTCAGCATCCATTTCAAGACGTCGCACAGCCTGAAGACGCGCATTCGCCTGCTGCGGCTGGTGACCTGGATCGGCCGCTGGTCGATGCTCGATCTGTTTGTTATCGCTTTGATGATGTCACTGGTCAATCGCGACCAGCTGTTATCTTTTACTATGGGGCCGGCCGCCTTTTACTTTGGTTCGGCGGTCATTTTAACTATTCTTGCCGCTGAGTGGCTGGATAGCCGATTGATTTGGGATGCACATGCAACAGGAAACGCCGACTACACCGACTGAAGCGCGGGTCAAAAACAAGCGCCGCATTTCACCATTTTGGTTACTGCCGTTTATCGCCCTGCTGATCGCCGGGTGGCTGGTCTATAACAATGTCCAGGAGCGCGGCGCCACCGTCACCATCGACTTCCAGTCGGCGGCGGGCATCGTCGCCGGCCGCACCCCGGTGCGTTACCAGGGGGTGGACGTCGGCACGGTGCAGAAGATCAGCCTGAGCAAGGATTTGCGCAGCATCGTGGTGGAAGCCAGCATCAAGAGCGATCTGGAAGATTCGCTGCGCGACGGCACCCAGTTTTGGCTGGTGACCCCCAAGGCTTCACTGGCCGGGGTGTCCGGGCTGGATGCGCTGGTCGGCGGCAACTACATCGGCATGATGCCCGGCAGCGGCAAAGCGCAGACCCACTTTACCGCGCTCGATACCCAACCGAAATATCGGCTGAACACCGGCGAGCTGATGATCCACCTGCACGCCAGCGATCTGGGCTCGCTCAATACCGGTTCGCTGGTGTACTACCGCAAAATCCCGGTCGGCAAGGTGTATGATTACACCATCGCCGAAGACAACAAGGGCGTGACCATCGACGTACTGATCGATCGCCGCTTCGCCAACCTGGTGAAGGGCAGCAGCCGTTTCTGGAACGTGTCCGGCTTTAAGGGCGACTTCAGCCTGTCCGGCGCGTCGGTGCAGATGGAAAGCCTGGCGGCGCTGGTCAACGGCGCCATCGCCTTCGACTCCCCGCCCGACGGCCAACAGGCCAAGGCCGATCAAAGCTACACCCTGTATCCCGATCTGGCCCACAGCCAGCGCGGCGTCAACATTCAGCTGGATCTGCCGAGCGGCAACAACCTGAGCGAAAACCGCACGCCGCTGATGTATCAGGGGCTGCAGGTGGGCACGCTGACCAAGCTGACGCTGCAGCAGGACAGCAAGGTCACCGGTGAACTGACCATAGATCCGTCGGTGGTGGATCTGATGCGCAGCGGCACCCGCATCGTGATGCGCAGCCCACGCATCAGCCTCAGCGACGCCAAGCTCAGCCAACTGCTGACCGGCACCACTCTGGAACTGGTGCCGGGCGACGGCGAGCCGCAGCAGCATTTCAACGTGCTGGACAGCAACGAGACCTTGCTGCAGCAGCCGGGCGTGCTGACCGTGACGCTGAATGCGCCGCAGAGCTACGGCATCGACGTCGGCCAGCCGCTGATCGTGCACGGCGTCAAGGTCGGCCAAATCATGAGCCGCACCCTGACCGGCAGCGGCGTGGTGTTCACCGCCGCGGTAGACGCCCAGTATCGCAGCCTGCTGCACAAGGACAGCAAGTTCGTGGTCAACAGCCGCGTCGACGTCAAGCTGGGGCTGGACGGTATGGAAGTGCTCGGCGCCAGCGCACAGGAGTGGATCGACGGCGGCGTGCGCATTATTCCCGGCAGCAAAGGTGAACCGGGCGGCCAGTACCCGCTGTACGCCAACGCCGAGAAAGCCGAGGCCGGCATCGTCGGCAACAACCCTGCTCCAACCCTGACGCTGAGCGCCGTCAGCCTGCCGGATGTGCAGGCCGGCTCCGTGGTGCTGTACCGCAAGTTCCAGGTGGGCGAAATCGTCAACGTGCGCCCGAAGGCCAATGAATTCGAAGTGGACGTCTACATCAGCCCGGAATATCGCAAACTGCTGACCCGCGAAAGCATCTTCTGGGCCGAGGGCGGCGCCAAAGTGCAGCTGAACGGCAACGGACTGACGGTGCAGGCTTCGCCGCTTAACCGCGCGCTGAAAGGCGCCATCAGCTTCGATAACCTGCAGGGCGTAACCCTGAACAAGGGCGCAAACCGGGTGCTGTACGCCAGCGAAACCGCCGCACGCGCGGTGGGCAGCCAGATTATCCTGAAAACCTACGACGCCAGCAAGCTGTCGGCGGGCATGCCGTTGCGCTATCTCGGCATCGACGTCGGCCAGGTGGAATCGCTGCAGCTGGCGCCGGAACGCAACGAAGTGCTGGCCAAAGCGGTGCTCTATCCGGAATACGTGCAGAACTTCGCGCGTTTCGGCAGCCGCTTCTCGATCGTTTCGCCGGAAATCTCCGCCGCCGGCGTCAGCAACCTCGATACCCTGCTGCAGCCTTATATCAACGTGGAACCGGGCCGCGGCCGCGAACTGCGCACCTTCGAGCTGCAGCAGGCCAGCATCACCGACTCGCGCTATCTCGACGGCCTGAGCGTGATCCTCGACGCCGCTGAGACCGGCTCGCTGCAGATAGGCACGCCGGTGCTGTTCCGCGGCGTGGAGGTTGGCACCATTACCGGATTCTACCTGGGCGCCATGTCCGACCGGGTGCACGTCGCGCTGCGCATCAGCAAGAAATACCAATATCTGGTGCGCAACAACAGCGTGTTCTGGCTGGCCTCGGGTTATAACCTGCAGTTCGGCCTGACCGGCGGCGTGATCAAGAGCGGCACCTTCCAACAGTTTATTCGCGGCGGCATCGCCTTCGCTACGCCGCCGACCATTCCGGTGGCGCCGCAGGCGGTACCGAACAAGCACTTCCTGCTGAATCCGGAAGAGCCGAAAGACTGGAGAACCTGGGGCACCGCCATTCCGCGCAATTAACCCCGTATTTCCGCAGGGGCCCGGCATGCCGGGCCCCTGTTTTTTTCCGCTTTGTGGTACACTCCCGCCCTTATCTATATTGCTGCCTGAGAGTTCGCCCCGTGGCCAAATCCGCCTCCGTTTTTCTGCCCCCCGCTTTCCTCGACGCGACCCGCGCCATCATGCCCGCCGCATTGTCGATGGACGATTTTATCGCCGCCTGCCAGCGCCCGCTGCGCCGCAGCCTGCGGGTTAATACTCTGAAGATCGCCGTCGCCGATTTTTTGACGCTGGTGCAGGGCTACGACTGGCGGCTGGAGCCGATCCCCTGGTGTGCCGAGGGCTTCTGGATCGAACGCGAAGATGAAGAACTGCGGTTGGGCAGCGCTGCCGAACACCTGAGCGGCCTGTTTTATATTCAGGAAGCCAGCTCCATGCTGCCGGTCAGCGCGCTGTTCGCCGGCCGCGAGACACCGAAGCGGGTACTGGACGTTGCGGCGGCGCCGGGTTCCAAAACCACCCAGATCGCCGCGCTGATGAACAACCAGGGCGGCATCGTCGCCAACGAATACTCCGCCAGCCGGGTGAAGGTGCTGCACGCCAACATCAGCCGCTGCGGCGTGAAAAACGCCGCGCTGACCCATTTTGACGGCCGGGTGTTCGGCGCGGCGCTGCCGGAAAGCTTTGACGCCATTTTGCTGGATGCCCCCTGCTCCGGCGAAGGTGTGGTGCGCAAGGATCCGGACGCCATGAGCAACTGGTCGCCGGAAAGCGTCGCCGCCATTGCCGATACCCAGCGCGAGCTGATCGACAGCGCTTTCCACGCTCTGGCGCCGGGCGGCGTGATGGTCTATTCCACCTGCACGCTTAATGCGCAGGAAAACCAGCAGGTGGTGGCATGGCTGCTGGCGACCTATGGCGATGCGGTGAGCGTAGAACCGCTGGGCGAACTGTTCCCCGGCGCGCGCCAGGCGCTGACCGCAGAAGGCTTCCTGCACGTCTTCCCGCAGATCTACGACAGCGAAGGCTTTTTCGTGGCGCGGTTGCGCAAGAACCACAGCGTCGCGCCGTTGGCGAAACCGAACTACAAGCTGGGTAAATTCCCGTTCAGCCCGCTGTCCGGCAAAGACTCCGCCGAGGTCGCCTCGGCCGCGGCGGCATCGGGCTTGGCCTGGGACGACGCCGGCCGGCTGTGGGCGCGCGACAAAGAAATCTGGCTGTTCCCGGCGGAGCTGGAACCGCTGACGGCCAAAGTGCGTTTTTCACGCATCGGCCTGAAGCTGGCTGAGCGTTTCCCCAAAGGCTTCCGCTGGCAGCATGAGGCGGTGATTGCGCTGGCGAGCGCCGAAAGCCAACGGTGCTTTGAACTGGACGCCGCGCTGGCGCAGGAGTGGTACCACGGCCGCGATCTGTACCCGGAACACCCGCCGGAAGGAGACGAGTGCATCGTCACCTATCAGCAACAGCCGCTGGGTATCGCCAAACGCATCGGCAGCCGGATAAAAAACAATTTGCCGCGTGAGTTGGTACGCGACGGCGCATTGGATTTTCATCTGTAACCATTTTAAATGCCGGGGGCACTGCTCCCGGAAAAAAAATAACGCTAATAATATTCCTACTCTCATCTATTATTATTCTAATCATTTAGCCCCGTCAGTATTTCCCCGTCGCAGTCCCCTAAATGCGGCATTCGTGCAAAATAAAGAAAGTTTTTAGCCTTTTATCAAGACAATTCCTAATTCTTATCCTATTAATTAAGCTGTAGGTAAATTAATGCGTTTAACTCAGCTCTGGGTGGCGTCTTTGCGGGCTTCTCTTAATACGGCAAGGAAAATAATATGAAAAAAACTCTGATGGCATTGACCTCGGTGGCCACCCTGCTGTGCGCCAACGGCGCGGCCAATGCAGCGGGCACCATTCAGGGCAATCTGGGGGTGACCTTAACCATCGGCGCCGGTTGCGTGGTGGGCGGCGGAAACAGCAGCGGCTCCGTCAACGACTTCGGCTCCATTAGCTTCGGCACCTATTCTTCGCTGGCCAACATTATCGACGCCAGCGCCACCGGTTCGGGCGGCGCCGGCACGCTGTCGCTCACCTGCACTACCGGCACCAACTATACGGTGGCGCTGAACAATGGCCTGCACGTCACCACCGGCAACCAACGCCGCATGGCCAGCAGCGCCGGCGCCTTCATCAATTACAACCTGTATCAGGACTCCGCGCGTTCAACCGCCTGGGGCTCCGGCGCCGCGGCGCTGAGCGGCACCGGCACCGGGGCGGCGGTGCCGCTGATCGTCTATGGCCGCGTACCGGCCGCCGGAGCCACGCCTGCCGCGGACACCTATGACGATACCGTCACCATGACGGTCACCTGGTAAAGGTGCGGCGGGCGCTTTTCTGCTGCGGCGCGCTGGCGTTCAGCCTGGCGGCGATGGCTGACAGCAAAACCGCCACTATTGGCGTCAGCGCTACCCTGGTGAGCGCCTGCGAGGCCGGAAGTTCGTCGGGCGGCAGCATCAGTTTCGGCTCGCTGAACTTCGGCACGCTGTACTTTCTCAGCACCGCCGTCAGCGTCGCCGGGCAGCAAAACGCCGGCGCCATTCGGGTTAAGTGCAACAACGGCACCAGCTATAGCGTTTTGCTTGACGGCGGACAAAGCGGCAATACCGCTGCCCGCTACCTGCAGAGCGGCGCCGGGCAGCGGGTGTATTACAACCTGTACACCAGCGCCGCCCACAGCACCGTCTGGGACAATTTGACCGGGGTAGCGCAAACCGCCAACGGCGCGGATAACTGGCTGCCGGTGTATGGCATGATCCCGGTTCAAACCACTCCCGCCGTCGGCAGCTACACCGATACGGTACAGGTTACGATCAATTGGTAATGGCGATGCGCGTTTCAATTTACGGGTTGGCATTCTGTCTGCCGCTGTCCGCGGCCCTGGCTGACACCGGCGTCAACGATCTGAGCAAGAGCCAGCCGTTTACCGTCAACGCATCCGTGGTGAAAGGCTGCGTGCTGGGCAGCGGCGTCAGCGACGTCACCACCTTCGGCAGCCTGAACTTCGGCCAAATATCCTCTCTGAGCAGCAACGTCAGCATCGTTTCCAGCGTCGGCGCCGGTTCGGTGCAGCTGCGCTGCAACCCCGGGTTGAGCGTCACGCTGGCGCTGGGCATCGGCAACCATATCACCGGCTCCATTGCCGCCGGGCGCAAATTGCAGAACGCCACCACGGCCGAAACCCTGCTTTACCAGCTCTATCAGGACAGCAACTACTCCACCCTGTGGGGCGATGGCGGCAACGGCGGAACGGCGCAGACCCTTTCCGCCACCGGCAGCACCCAGGAAATCAAGGTTTACGCCCGTCTGTTTTCGACCAGTATCCTGCCCACCAGTGGCGTATACAGCGATACGGTCTTACTGACGGTAACTTATTAAGTTTTTTGGAATAAGGATTTAGTTATGCGCAATTCCTTCCGTCTGCCGCTGACCGCGGCGCTGCTGCTGGCAGGTTCGTCGCAGGCGCTGGCCGCCGCGTCCATTCTGATCTGGCCCATTGATCCGGTCATTGAGGATCAACAACAGGCTACCGCGCTGTGGCTGGAAAATCGCGACAGCAAGCCGGTCTATATGCAAATCCGCGTGCTTGGCTGGCAACAAACCGCCGGCAAAGACGATTATCGCAACCAGAGCGAGGTGATCGCCAGCCCGCCGGTAGCCTCGATCGCTCCGGGCAAGCGCCAGCTTATCCGTTTGATCAAACAGTCTGCGCCCGCTGCCGGCCAGGAACGCGCCTATCGCGTGCTGATCGATGAAGTGCCGATCAAGGATCAGTCAAGCGGCGCTACGCCCGACGGCGCGCAGATGGGGCTGAAGTTCCAGATGCGCTACTCGGTGCCGCTGTTTGTCAGCGGCAAAGGCATTTGGACCAAACAGGACAGCGAAAAACCGCGCGACTACGCCAGCGCCAGCCAACCGCAGCTTAGCTACCGCTTGCTGCAGCAAAGCAGCCAGCGTTGGCTGGAGGTGCGCAACCAGGGTGCGGTGCATGCGCGCATTTCCAAAGTCACGCTGCAGGGCAAGACCCTGAATCCCGGGCTAATGGGCTACGTGCTGCCCGGATCGCAGATGCGTTTCGCCCTGCCGCCCGCCGGCAACTTTAGCGGCGGCGCGCTGCAGGCGACGGTCAATGACAACAAACAGCCCGTAACCCTTTCGTCCCACTGAGGCTCAAGTGCGGTTAACAGGGATGCTGTCGATGCGGCAATTCAGGCTGAAGCCGCTGGCGCTCGTCGTGCTGGGCATAGCGGCCGGCGTCTGGCTGCCGTTTGGCCATGCCGACGACCTGCCGCCGCCGCCCAGCGCCATCACCATGCCGGACGCCACGCTGTATCTGGAGCCGGTGGTGAACGGCCGCCAGACCGGGAAGGTGGTGCCGGTCAATTACCGCGGCGGCCATTATTACATGACGCCGCAACAGCTGATTGACGCCGGGCTGCCGGTCGCCGACCAACAGGCGAAGGACGTCGCGGTCGATCTGCTGAACAAGGTCGATGTCAGCTACAGCGGCGAAAGCCAGCAGCTGCTGATCAACGTGCCCAACGACTGGCTGCCGCAGCAAAGAATCGGCGCTCAACACCCGATGCAGCCGCTGCCGGCGCAAAGCAGCCTCGGCATGCTGTTCAACTACGACGTCTACGCCAACCAGAGCAACGCCAACGGGCGCCCCGGTTACCTGTCCGCCTGGAGCGAGCAGCGGTTGTTCGACGGCTTCGGCGTGATTGCCAATACCGGCATTTTCCGCAGCGCCTTCAACGGTGCCGCCGGCGACAGCGGCGGCGGCCGCTACATCCGCTACGACAGCCAGTGGCATTACAATGACGATCGGCGGCTGCTGAGCCTCACCGCCGGCGATCTCACCACCGGGTCGTTGCCGTGGAGCAGCGCGGTGCGCATCGGCGGCCTGCAGCTGTCGCGCAACTTCGCGGTGCGCCCGGACCTCATCACCTACCCGCTGCCGCAGTTTTCCGGCCAGGCCGCGTTACCGAGCAGCGTCGATCTGTATATCAACAGCTACAAAAACAGCACCACCAGCATCAATCCCGGGCCGTTCACCCTCGACAGCGTGCCCTACATCAACGGCGCCGGCCAGGCGACGGTGGTCACCACCGATGCGCTGGGCCGCCAGGTCAGCACCACAGTGCCGTTCTACGTCGCCAGCAACCTGCTGCAAACCGGTATGAGCGACTTCAGCGTTTCCGCCGGCGCGCTGCGGCGCAATTACGGCATTGAATCAGCAGACTACGGGCAATGGGTGGCCAGCGCCAGTGGCCGTTACGGCGTCACTGATTGGTTAACGATGGAAGGCCGAGCGGAAGGCGCGGCGGCGCTGGCGGTCGGCGGCCTGGGCGCGGATTTTCGCGTCGGTCAGTTGGGGGTATTCAACGCTTCTTACAGCTACAGCCAGGCGGGCGATAACGCCTTCGACGGCGGCCCGCCGATCGTGCGGCAGAATGAATATGATCCGCTGACCGGCAGGCCTCTGCCCTCGCCGGATCCGCAGCCGGTTTACCGCTATGCCAGCACGCACGGCGATCAAAGCAGCTTTGGCTACACCTACAGCAATCAGCGCTTCAGCCTCAACGCACAGCGTGTGCTGCGCAGCGCCGGCTTCGGCGATATCTCGGTGTATAAGAGCGACTATCGGCTGAGCCGCCGTACCGACCAGCTAACCGGCAGCGTCAGCCTCAGCCGCCTGGGCAGCATTGGTGCCGGCTATTTCGACGTGCGCGACGCCATCGGCCAGCGCACCCGGCTGGTGAATTTTTCCTATAGCCTGTCGCTGTGGGGCAATACCAGCCTGTACGCCTCGGTCAACCGCGAAATAGGCAGCAGCGGCTACAGCGCGCAGCTGCAACTCTCCATTCCGTTCGACAGCTGGGGCACCGCCAGCCTCGGCGCCGCCCGCGACAATCGCAACCGTTGGAGCGAGCGCGTCAGCTACAGCCGCGCCGCACCGACCGACGGCGGCCTGGGTTGGAACCTGGCCTATGCCGACGGCCAGGACAGCGGCGCTTATCGGCAGGCCGACCTGACCTGGCGCGCCCGCACGCTGGAAGCCCGGGCCGGCATGTACGGCACGCGCGACGACTACAACCGCTGGGGAGAAATCAGCGGTTCGCTGGTGGCGATGAACGGTGGTCTGTACGCCACCAACACCATTAACGATGCCTTTGCGCTGGTTTCCACCCAGGGCTACCCCGATATCCCGGTGCGCTACGAAAACCAGCTTATCGGCGTGACCAATGCCCAGGGCTACCTGCTGGTGCCGACGGTCACCTCTTATTACCACGCCAGGTTCCAGATCGATCCGCTGACCCTGCCCGCCGACGTCGCCCTGCCAACGGTGGAAAAAACCGTAGCGATCCGCGACCACAGCGGCTTCCTGGTTGAATTCCCGATCCAGCCTATCTCCGCCGCAGACGTCGAATTGGTGGACGCGCAGGGCCAACCGCTGGCCAACGGCAGCCAGGTGGCGGTGATCGGCGGCAATCAGCAAAGCTATGTCGGCTGGGACGGCATGGCCTATATCGATCCGGTGCAACAGCATAACCGGTTAAGCGTGATCCCCGCCGACGGCGGCCCGGCCTGCCAGGCGGAATTCAGCCTGGCGAAAAGCCAGGGTATTCAGCGCGTCGGCCCGATCGTCTGCCGGTAAACCCACTACGGAGAATCATCATGTTTCGGGGATTGAAAGCCATACTGCTGAGTTTGTTGCTGTTCACCTGCCAGCGCGCGCTGGCCGACTGCGCCACCACCAACGGCACCATTACCCTGCCCGGCAGCAGCTCCTTCGTGGTGTATAACGGCCAAATCAGCGCCCAGGGCACCGCGGGGCTTAACTGCACCGGTTTGGGGCTGTCGCTGCTGTCGCAAAATACCGTGACGGTGAAAATCGCCTCCACCACCCACAATATGGCGATGGCCAATACCGACGGCTCCGGCGATCAAATCGCTTATCTGATTTATCCGGACGCCAATTACCAATACCCCTACACCGTCGGGCAGACTATCGACTACAGCTCGCTGAATTTGCTGTCGCTGATCCTCATCTCCTCCAACGTCAACTTCCCGATGTACGCCAGAACCACCGCCGGCGCCAACGTGCGCGCCGGCACCTATACCGATACCGTCAACCTGACCTGGAATTACCATATCTGTGGGCTGGGCGTATTGGGGCTTTGCATCTGGTGGGACGGCGTCAACAAAACCAGCACGGTGACCGTTAGCGTGGCGATCACCAAAGATTGCCTGATCGGCACCGCGCCGAACGTCAACTTCGGCAGCATGGCCCTGGTGGGCCAGTTCAACCCGGTGAACCAGAGCATCACCCTGACCTGCACCAAAACCGAAGGCTACGTCACCTATTTTACCAACGGCAATAATCCGGTCACCGGCTGGCGGCAGATGAAAAGCGGCACCGCCAACTTTATGCAGTATCAAATCTACCTGCCCAACAGCACCACCGTCTGGGACAGCACCAACAAACAAAGCGGCGCGGGGAGCGGGCTGGCGCAGAGTATCCCGTATAAGGCCGCGGTGAACGCGGCGCAAACCGAAAGGGCCGTTGGCACCTATCAGGACAACCTCAGCTTTGTGGTTGAATATTAAGCGCCACTGCTAGTCGCGAAAGCCAATTGTTGCCAGACTGTATTTTTTATGTGGCATTTTTTGCTCATTTAGCTATGCTCATACGGACGACCCTTAACTGGTCTTACCTCCTACCACTTGATTGAGCAAGGAGTTTCCATGAGCAAAACCGTCGTAAAAATAGGCAGCTTTGAGGTCGATGACGCCCATCTGAGCGCCTCAACCGAACGGACCAGCACCCTGGCCATCCCGTGCAAGTCGGATCCCGATCTGTGCATGCAGTTGGACGGATGGGATGAACATACCAGCATTCCGGCCACGCTCGACGGCAAGCAGTCGCTGCTGTACAAGCAGCATTATGATCGCCAGGCGGACGCCTGGGTGATGCGGCTGGAATGAGGGCTTACCGGCAAAACTGACGACGCGCTGTCCTCGATGAAAACAGCGCGTTTTTTTATGTGATGGCGATGCCGCGGCCGGCGAAAAAGCGGCCAAACTGCCCCAACGAGAGCGTTACCTGTTGGCGAGTCGCCGGGCTGTCGCCCGAAGGATTGTGGAAGGTAACGCAGCCCCGTTCAGCGGCGGTGACTAACACCAGGTGACCGCCCCGCTGTGGCGGCGCGCTTTCGGGCCGGCGAATGGACGGATGCACCGAAGCGATAAAATAGCCGTAGTGGTTCAGCAACTGCGGCAATTCCTCCGCCGGCACCCCCACCTTAACCTCCGCCTGCAGCGCAAACTGCTCGCGCACGTAGTCGACGAAAGGCGCATAGATCAGCCCCTTGATCCGCTCACCCTCACGCACATAGGCGCCGTAAGGCAGGCTGCGGCGCGCCAGCTCCAGCAGGGGCGGCGCTTCGCCGTCGCGGTGGCTCAACACCATTTTCAAACAGGCCATGCCGCACACGTGGTTAGCCCACTCGACGTATTCCGCCCGATCGCGGGCGCCGCTGCGCGCCCAGTTGGCGTCTTGCGCCAGGGTTGCGCGCCCGGCAATCAGATCGGCCGCCAATTCCGGCGTTGCCCACTGGCAAACATAGGGCACGGCCCGCATGATTTAAAACCTGTCGACGACTTTAAAGTTCATCAGCACCAGCGTCATATCCGGCGAGAACAGATCGTATTCTTCAAAGAAACGCTGCAGCTCTTTACGCCAGTGCGCCAGCGAACGGTCACCCTCGCCTTCGGCATAGGCATGCGCCTCACCGACCTGATCGTAGGTTTGCATCTCTACGGCGGTCAGCTCTACCGCACACACCGGATCGCCCTTGCCATTGACCACCAGGAACACGTCGCCGGCCAGCGGAACGCCTTCCCCGTCCAGATTGGAGCAGGTCGCGGTCTTGGTGCCGTTGAGGATCAGTTGCACCACCTCGTCGGCCTGTTGCTCGGTGTCGCCGAATGCCCAACGCTCTGTGTGTTCGTATTTTTGCGGAATTGCCGTCGCCATTGCTTTACCTTATTGAGTGAATCATTAATGCAGACAGGATAGTACAACGTATTCACCGCCGCCTGCACCTGCCGCATCACCGGCCGCAGGTTTTGTGTTCAGCGGCTTTACGGGTTTTTACCCTAAAGCGCTGGGCCTGGGCCGGCGCAGCAGGCATACTGTGAAGCATATCCACTCATGGCGGACGGCCAGGCGGTAAAATGAAGCAAGACGACAAAGATCCCGATGACACCTTCAGCGATCTGTTAAAAGTCATTGCGCTGGTGGTAGTGGTGGCCATCGTGGCGATTGCCGGTTGGTATTTCAGCTAAGGGGGTCCGCTTGGCAACCAAACGAATGCGCACCAAACATTGGAAAATGTTCCTGATCCTGCTGCTGATCTGCCTGGCGCTGCTGCTGTTGCGTTGGGCGGCGATAGCCTTCGGTTAATGCCGCCGCGCCTCAGGTTCCAACAGTTCACGCAGATACGCAACGCGCGCCTCCCCCTGCGGCAGCCACAGCCGGCATAGCCGGTTTTGCACTTCGGCCTTGCGGCTCAGGCGGTAGTACTCCGCCAGTTGATCGACCAGTTTCATCATTCGCCCTCCTGATATTCCTCACATCAAGTATTGAACGTAAAAAGCAGAAGAAATACTGATGCCTTGTTTTTTATACTTCCTGTTTTAGATACTGCGACCGCTGCGGTGGCGAAGCCCCGGCTCAACTGCTACATTGACCAAAAATCAACCAGCCGAGGTAAATGATGATGTTCTCGGAACAGGAGATAAAGCCGGTCTGGGATGAAGTCGCCCGGTTGATCGGCGACGGTGTGATGCAGCTGCGTCATCGCGGCGAGGTTTTATCGGTAGAAACGCTGGCAAAATATCTGGCGCAGCAGTTGGCGGAGAGCCACGACATCGAACACCGTATTCTGATCGGCGCGGCGATTAACATGTTGAAAGACGGAAAGTGAATCGCCAACCGGAATGGTTGGCGATTCGGCAGAAGCCCGAGGTATGCAAGCCCGGCCTTCTGCGCGCTACTATGTCAGGCTAATATGACGATATTAATAGGAATTGTCGGGTTTTTACCCTAATTGCACTATTTTTGTTGCCTGTAGCCGTTATGCCAGCACGAAATCACCCGCTTAAAGCGGCTGACCAGGCCGATCGCTCCGCGGGTACGGGCGTCGCCAACATAATTCGATTGCACATGCCGGTTCACCGCGCTGCACGAATCACTTCGCCAAATCGCTTGCAACTACGTTCGATCGCGCGCCGGGCCTCTGGCGATAGCTGCCCCATTTCGAAAAAGCCATGTATTAGCCCCTGACACCGCTCGATATGAACGGGCACTCGCGCAGCACGCAACGCTTCTCCATAGTCCAGGCCGACGTCCCTCAATGGATCAAATTGCGCGGTTACGATGACTGCCGCACAGAGTCCGGAAAAATCACCGGCATGAATAGGCGTTATCCGGGGATCTTCAAAGTTTCGCGCTTCAGCGGAATAATGGCGCAGGAACCATTCGATCAACGGTTTATCGAGCAGATAGCCCGTCGCATTCTGCCGCCAGGATTGATGATGGATACCCGGTAGATCGGTCGCGGGATAGATCAAGAATTGGCCGGCCAATTCGACGCCGTCCGCATGGAAAGCTTGAGCCACCACCGCCGACAGATTGCCTCCCGCGCTATCTCCGGCGACGGCCACAAGGCGATTGCCCCCGAGAGCGGGCGCATGGTCAACCACCCACCGCATCGCGGCGATGGCGTCGTCGACCGCCGCCGGAAACGGATGCTCTGGCGCCAGTCGGTACGCTACCGACACGACAACGACCCGGCTCCATCGACAGATCTCTCGGCAGACGTTGTCGTGCGTGTCGAGATCGCCGATAACCCAGCCACCGCCGTGGAAAAATGCAGTGGTAGGAAATGGCCCGCTTCCATCGGGACGGTAGACTCTTGCATGCAACTCCCCAGATGCACCATCAACAACAATATTTTCAACGCTGCCAACGGGAACCGTCGCGCCAGGCGGATGCAAGCTGGCCGCCAAGGCACGATAGCCGGCTCGCGCCTCTTCAGGCGTGCCTTCATATAACTTCTTTTCGCCGGACTTCGCCAACGCATCGAGGAAAGCGGCAATATGTGGATCTACGGACATTTGGCCTCCTTATACTCGGTTCAACCGTAAGTCAGAATGCCATCGTCCAGCGTCGCTGCAGGAAACTCGTGGCGTTCTTCCGCGTATTCGCGCAGACTCTGCCAGGGGGCGTGGTCGCCTTGCCGATACATAATGTGCTGGGAGCGCATGATGTACCCCGGATTGAAATTATTCGGGTCGCAGAATGGCAGATGCGGCATGTTCTCTTCCTGAGGGCGCAGTACGGGAACGACCGTCTTTGCCTCTCGCTCGTCCATGTATCCGAGCAGTCGACAAACGAACTCGCTCACCAGTTCCGCGCGCATGGTCCAACTGGTACGCAAATAGCCCAGGGTGTACGCCATGTTTGGAACATCGTTGATCATCAATCCCCGATAGGTAACGTGCTCGGTAAAGTCCACCGGTTTCTCATCGATACTGAAGAGCACATCGCCGAAAAGACAAAGGTTGAAGCCCGTCGCCGTCACCACGATATCGGCCTCCAGAAATTCCCCCGAAGACAGGACGATCCCCTTTTCGTTGAAACGCACGATCCTGTCCGTAATAACGGAGGCCTTGCCGTCACGCAAAGGCACAAAAAAATCGCCTCCGGGAACAAATGCCAGCCTCTGTTGCTGTGGCCGGTAGCGAGGGCTAAAATGCTTTTCTACGTCGAAATCGTCGGGGAGCTGGGCGCGGACCGCATCCAGCAGCTGCTTGCGCAGATCTTCTGGTTGCTCCAGCGACATCCTGTTGAGCTCGAGATTCTGTGCGATATAGGCCCGGCGCAGGATCTCGTACGTCCACTCCTCAGGGATCCCCAGCGCACGCAGCGGTGCCGCCAGCGCGTGTTCCGCTGGCTCGACGACAAAAAATGTGGGCGACCGCTGCAATAACGTGACGTGCTCCGCCTCCCCGGTTAACGCAGGAATAAGGGTCGCCGCCGTGGCGCCCGAACCTATCACGACGATTCTTTTCCCCTTCCAACTCAGATCTTGCGGCCAGTTCTGCGGGTGAATGACCGCCCCCGCGAAGCGCTCCAGCTCCGGCCAGTCTGGAACATGTCCCTGCTGATGGCGGTAGTAACCAGGACACAGCCACAGAAACCCGGCCGTGAATTGCAATATTTCGCCGGTATCGGTTCGGATCGCTTCCACGCTCCAACACCTGTCTTGGGTCGACCAGTTCGCTGCCATCACCCGATGCCCGTAACGGATATGTCGGCCCAGATCATTTTCCGCAATGACTTCACCGAGGTAATTGCGGATCTCCTCGGCAGTCGCAATAGAAGCGCCGCGCCAGGGTTTGAATGAGTAACCGTAGGTGAACAAGTCGCTATCGGAACGCGCTCCTGGGTAACGATGCGTCCACCAGGTACCGCCAAAGCCATCCATGGCATCCAGCATGAGAATGCTTCGATCAGGGCATGTTTGCCGCAAATGGTAGGCCGCATCTATACCCGAGATCCCTGCGCCGATGATTAGTACATCCACATGTTCACCCATAGATCAACCTCTCCAAATGTTCGAAGCCTTCCACGTGTTCGAATTTTTGCTGACAGCGCGCAGCTGCAGCATCCGATTGGCATCGTGATGGATATACTGTGCACTTTGAATGCAAAGAAATCCTAATCTCTATCGAGATCGTCCGAAAATGAACATTATCGTCATCCGGTAAACAGCATGACGCACGGCGGCCATCCCTGCATTTATCTGTTTCATCATTCACCCTGCTGACCAGCGTGGGGTACGGCAGGCTGCAGCTCAGCGCGAAGAAAGAATGTTATCAAGTAAAAACATCGAATTATGAAAAATCCCATGGCGGATTTTGGTTTTCCCAATAAGGAATAAAACGCTAGACGGCACCGAAGAGATGATAAAAATGGAGCAGTGAATTATGCCGCGGAAATTCCATGTTACGCCCTAAACCAATGTTGGTTTTAATTAACCATCGTCAGCATTTTGTAATTAAAGTAAGCAAGCTTCAATTCGCTGCTATATTATAGCGGGAAGCTAAGGCCTCCCGTTTTATTAATGAGAACCGGAACCGCAAAACCGGGGCAATCCAACCCCGGTGAACCATAAGTTTCTCTGGGCTCAAACTAACCAACCAAGCAATAACGTCGCGCCGATTACGGTGGAAGCGCCGCCGATGCGCGTGGCGATTTGGGCAAAGGGCATCAGCTCCATGCGGTTGGACGCCGACAGGATAGCCACGTCGCCGGTGCCGCCCAGGCCGCTGTGGCAACAGGTAACGATCGCCGCTTCTACCGGGAACATCTTCAGATAGGGCGCGATCAGGAAGCTCACCAACCCCATCGACAGCACCACGGAACCGCACACCACCACGTAGCCGAGCGAGAACACCGCCACCACGCTCTCCAAAGGCACGTACAGCATGCCCAGGCCAATCATCAGCGGCCATACCAGCGCCGTGGAGACGAACTTGTAAAAGCTGTGCGCCCCGGTTTCCATCGAAGCCGGTATCACGCGGCAGTATTTGCACAATACGGCAAACAGGATCATCAGCACCGGTCCGGGAATATGCAGGATATGCTCAAACAGGCCGCCGACGATAAAGAAAGCGCAAATCACCAACAACCCGCCGCCCATCAGCTGAAAATCGACGTTGCCGCCGGTTTCCTTGATGGCGAACACCGCATTTTCCTGGGCGGAGCGAATCAGCATGCCGTCGCCGCTCAGCGCCTTGCGCTGCATACCGATGCGCGCCAGCACTCCGGCGGTGACGATGGCGAAGATATTGCCCAGCACCGCCGCAGGCGCCAACTGCGCGACGTACAGGTCCGGCCCGCCGCCCAAAATGGCGGAATAGGCCAGCGACAGCGGCAAAATACCCTCGCCGATGCCGCCGCCGACGATCGGCACAATGATAAAGAAGAAGGTGTGATAGAAGGTGAAGCCGAACAGCTTGCCCACCAGCAGCCCGGTCACCACCGCCGTCACCGTCCCCACCACCAACGGCACAAACATGCGCACCATGCCCTGGATCAGGATCACCCGGTTCATGCCGAGTATGCTGCCGACCACCAGGCTGGCGATGACGAAATACAGCAAATTGGCGTCTTTCATCAGCAGATGCACCGTCGCCATCACGTTTGGCTGGAACACATTGAAATACACCAGCACCGACGGCACCATCAGGCACAAAATGGCCGGCCCGCCGATATCGCGCAGCAACGGCATACTTTTGCCCAGCTGCGCCAGCGCAAACCCCAGCGTCATAATCACCGCCAGGCCGCCGATCATATTCTTCGGCAGGAAGTTAGCGTAGGCCGAAACGGCAACAATCGCGCAAATAGTGACAAACAGCGCAATCGGCACCGCACCGATATCTATCTGGCGGATTTGGTTAATTATTCCTGATGAGTCAGGCGACGGCACATTCTTCTCACAGGCCATTTCTGCATTTATCTGTTTCATTATTCACCCTGCTGACACCTGTTGGGTACGGTAGGCATTGCCTCACCGTGATGAAAAAATTTTATCAAGTCAAAACAGCTAATTATGAAAAATCCCATTGCGAATTTTGGTTTTTCTAATAAGGAATAAAACGCTAGACAGCACCGAAGATATGATAAAAAATAAAATAGCAGAACTAAATTACGCCGCAGGAATTCAATATTGTGACCTTCAGCTAATGTTAGTTTTAATTAATTATCGTCAGCATTTTGTAATTAAAGTAAGCAGGCTTAAATTCGCTGCTATGCTATAGGGGGGACGTCAAAGCCCCCTGTTTATTAATGAGAACCGGAAACGCAATTAGCTGAATCCGGTCAGCTTTATCCGAACCTTAATCCTGCGCGCGGCACCGCTCAGCATTAAGGCATAATATGACTAATAAGGAAGTAGAATATGTCTTCACGCGCTGTTACCCCACAGACTCTCACCCGTTACGGCATTTCCCAGGCCACCGAGATCGTCCATAACCCCAGCTACGAGCAGCTGTTCGCCGAGGAAACCCGCGCCGACCTGCCGCCGCTGGAGCGCGGCACCCTGACCCAGCTGGGCGCGGTCAATGTCGACACCAGCGAATTCACCGGCCGCTCGCCCAAAGATAAATACATCGTGCGCGACGACACCACGCGCGACACCGTGTGGTGGTCCGATAACGGCACCGGTAAAAACGACAACCAGCCGCTGTCGCCGGAGGTGTGGCAACGGCTGAAAACCCTGGTGGGCAATCAGCTGTCCGGCAAGCGCCTGTTCGTGGTGGACGCCTTCTGCGGCGCCAACGCCGATACCCGCCTGAAGGTGCGCTTTATTACCGAGGTGGCCTGGCAGGCGCACTTCGTCAAAAACATGTTTATCCGGCCGACCGATGCAGAACTGGCCGATTTCGAACCGGACTTCGTGGTGATGAACGGCGCCAAGTGCACCAACCCGGACTGGCAGCAGCAGGGCCTGCATTCCGAGAACTTCGTCGCCTTCAACCTGACCGAGCGCATCCAGCTGATCGGCGGTACCTGGTACGGCGGCGAAATGAAAAAGGGCCTGTTCTCGATCATGAACTATCTGCTGCCGCTGCAGGGCATCGCATCGATGCACTGTTCGGCCAACGTGGGCGAGGAAGGCGACGTAGCGGTATTCTTCGGCCTGTCCGGCACCGGCAAAACCACCCTCTCCACCGATCCCAACCGCCAACTGATCGGCGACGACGAGCACGGCTGGGACGACGACGGGGTATTCAACTTCGAGGGCGGCTGCTACGCCAAGACCATCAAGCTGTCTGCACAGGCCGAGCCGGAAATCTATCAGGCGATCCGTCGCGACGCCTTGCTGGAAAACGTGCAGGTGCTGGCCGACGGCAGCATCGACTTCGACGACGCAAGCAAAACCGAAAACACCCGCGTCTCTTATCCGATCTACCATATCGACAACATCGTCAAACCGGTGTCGAAAGCCGGCCACGCGCGCAAGATAATCTTCCTGACCGCCGACGCCTTCGGCGTGCTGCCGCCGGTATCGCGCCTGACGCCGGAACAGACTCAGTATCACTTCCTGTCGGGCTTCACCGCCAAGCTGGCGGGCACCGAACGCGGCATCACGACGCCGACGCCCACCTTCTCCGCCTGCTTCGGCGCGGCGTTCCTGACGCTGCACCCGACCCAATACGCCGAAGTGCTGGTGAAACGCATGGAAGCCGCCGGCGCGCAGGCTTACCTGGTGAACACCGGTTGGAACGGCAGCGGCAAACGCATCTCGATCAAGGATACCCGCGGCATCATCGACGCCATCCTGAACGGGGAAATCGAAAACGCCGAGACCTTCACCCTGCCTATCTTCGGCCTGGCAGTGCCGACTGCGCTGCCGGGTGTCGATCCGTCGATTCTCGATCCCCGCAAAACCTACGCTGACGAGTCGCTGTGGCAGGAAAAGGCACAGGATCTGGCGCAGCGCTTTATCGACAACTTCGCCAAATACACCGTCACCCCGGCGGGCGAAAAGCTGGTAAGCGCCGGGCCCAAGCTGTAAATTCCCCACCGTTTTATCCGGGCGCCTGATGGCGCCCTTTTTTATTTTCACTCCCCATAAATAAACAAAACTCATACCTCGTTAATCATTTTCCGGCAGACACTCACCGCCACAGTCCCTAAGTTGGTAGCTGAGCTGCCGACAATTATTTTTATAATTACATGTTTTAAATAAATAAAATGATATAAATATTCTAACGACACGCACTGGCGCTCATTTCTTACGTTTCCGGCCTGCGGCCAAAGTTTTAATCCGATCACAGATTAATAAAAAAAACAGAGAGCGTACCCGATGAGCAACCACAACATTGTCGACGTCAAAGCGTGGATCGATTCCCGCCCCATCTCCGGTTATCAGTGGCTGGTGCTGCTGCTGTGCTTCATCATCATCATGTTCGATGGATATGACGCCGCGGTGATGGGTTTTATTGCGCCTGCGCTGATCGAAGACTGGGGCATTTCGCGCGCCGAAATGGGCCCGATCCTCGGCGCCGCCATGTTCGGCGTGGCGTTGGGCGCGCTGATCGCCGGCCCCTACTCCGACCGTTTCGGCCGCAAAAAAGTGCTGCTGCTGTCGGTCCTGTGCTTCGCGCTGTTCAGCCTGCTCAGCACCTTCGCCCGCACCCCGCTGGAAATGGCGCTGCTGCGCTTTCTTACCGGCCTGGGGCTGGGCGCAGTGATGCCCAACTGCGTGACGCTGGTGTCGGAATACATGCCGGAACGCCGCCGCGGGTTGATGATCACCCTGATGTACAGCGGCTTCAACATCGGCTCCGGCGCCGGCGGGTTTATCGCCGCCGGCATGCTGCCGCACTACGGCTGGAAGGCGGTACTGTTCCTCGGCGGCATCATGCCGCTGCTGATGCTGCCGCTGCTGATCTGGATCCTGCCGGAATCGACGCTGTACATGGTGGTACGCAACCACCACAAGGACAAAATCGCCCAGATCCTGCGCCGTGCCGGCGGGGTGTTCAGCGCCGGCACCACCTTCGTGCTGAAAACGCCGGTGATGCCGAAAAAGGCCCGGGTGCTGCAGCTGTTCAGCAACGGCTACGCCAAAGGCACGCTGGTGCTGTGGCTGACCTACTTTATGGGGTTGTTCGTTATCTACCTGCTGAACGGCTGGCTGCCGACCATCGTGCGCGGCGCCGGCTTCTCGCTGGAGCGCGCCGCCATCATCGCCGGTCTGTTCCAGCTGGGCGGCACCCTGGGCGGGCTGATGGTCGGCGGGCTGATGGACCGCTTCGTCGCCAAACGGGTGATCGGTCTGTTCTACCTGATGGGCATGTGCTGCCTGCTGTCGCAGGGCATCTGGGGCTTTGGCCCGACGGTGCTGGCGGCGCTGGTGTTCGCCAGCGGCGTGTGCATCAACGGCGCGCAAACCGGCCTGCAGGCGTTCTCCCCGGCGTTTTACCCCACCGAAATGCGCGCCACCGGCGTCAGCTGGATGCACGGCATCGGCCGCAGCGGCGCGATCATCAGCTCGTCGATGGGCGGCGTGCTGCTGGGAATCTTCCCCGGCGCCACCAGCATTTTCATTATTCTGGCGATCCCGGCGTTGCTGGCGGCGATCACTATCATTAATCATCAGAAAGCGCATCCGGCGGAAATGGTCAAAGGCATCGGGCTCAACGATTTGCCCGCGCTGTCGCGCACCATGAACAACCGGTAATTCTTTGCAAACAGAGGTACAGGATGGCTAAGATCATTGGCGGACTGGCGGTGTCTCACACCCCGACCATCGGTTTTGCGGTGGACCACAACAAGCAGCACGAGAGCGCCTGGGCGCCGATTTTCGACGGCTTCGCGCCGATGCGGCAGTGGCTGGAAGAGAAACGGCCCGACGTGCTGCTGTACGTGTTCAACGACCACGTCACCTCGTTTTTCTTCGATCACTATTCGGCCTTCGTGCTGGGCATCGACGACAGTTATGCGGTGGCCGATGAAGGCGGCGGCCCGCGCGACCTGCCGCCCATTCAGGGCCATGCGGCGCTGTCCCAGCATATCGGCGCCAGCCTGATGGCAGACGAATTCGACATGTCGTTTTTCCAGGACAAGCCGCTCGACCACGGGCTGTTTTCGCCGCTTTCCGCCCTGCTGCCCTGGCAGGACGGCTGGCCGATGCAGGTGGTGCCGCTGCAGGTCGGCGTACTGCAGTTCCCCATTCCCTCCGCCCGCCGCTGTTTTAAACTCGGCCAGGCGCTGCGCCGGGCGATCGAAAGCTTCCCCGAGGAGCTGCGCGTGGCGGTGGTGGCCACCGGCGGCGTCTCGCACCAGGTGCACGGTGAACGCTGCGGTTTCAACAACCCGGAATGGGACGCGCAGTTTATCGACATGCTGGTCAACGATCCGGAACGTCTGACCGAAATTACCCTGGCGGAATACGCCACCCTGGGCGGGCTGGAGGGCGCCGAGGTGATCATGTGGCTGATTATGCGCGGCGCGCTGTCGGCCAACGTCGAAAAACTCCATCAGGCCTATTACCTGCCGTCGATGACCGGCATCGCCACGCTGATCCTCGAGAACCAGGCGCGCGAAGCGCCGGTTGACGTGCACCAGCGCCAGCGCGACAAAATCAACCTGCAGCTGGCGGGCGTGGAGCAACTGCCGGGCACCTATCCGTTCACCCACGCCCGCAGCCTGAAGGCGATCCGCATCAATCGCTTCCTGCACCGGCTGATTCAGCCAGCCTGGCGCGAGCGCTTCAATACGGCGCAACAGGCGCTGTTCGACGAAGCGCAACTCAGCGCCGAGGAACAGCGGCTGCTGCGCGACCTCGACTGGCGCGGGCTGATCCACTACGGCGTCAGCTTCTTCCTGCTGGAAAAACTCGGTGCGGTAGTCGGCGTCTCCAATCTGCATATCTACTCGGCGATGCGCGGCCAGACGCTGGAGGAGTTCCAGCAAACGCGCAATCAACAGGTGCTGTATTCGGTAGCGGGGAAAGCGGCGAAATGAGCATTTTCGATCAGCCTAAAATCGACTGTCACCATCACATCTTCGATCCGCAGCGCTTTCCCTACGCGGCGGACAGCGGCTATCACCCGGCGGGCCACGAGCTGGCTACGCTCGAACATTACCGCGCGGTGATGCAGGCCTACGGCATCCGCCATTCGCTGATCGTCGGCCCCACCTCGGCCTACAACACCGACAACCGCTATCTGCTGGCGGCGCTGGCAGAAGGCGAAGGCCGCCACAAGGGCATCGCGGTGGTGCCGCGCGACGCCGACAGCCAGACGCTGGCGAGCCTGCAGGCGCAGGGGGTGGTTGGCATCGCGCTCAACGTGGCGATGCTCGGCGTCGAACCTTTTCTGCGGCTGGACGGGCTGATGGGCCGTTTGGCGGAGCTGGGCATGTACGCGCAAATTCAGGTGCAGGACGACCAACTGCCGGCGCTGATGCCGCTGCTGGCGCGCAGCCGCACCCGGCTGCTGTTCGACCACTCGGGGCGGCCGGACGTGCGCGCCGGCCTGCAACAGCCGGCGTTTCAGGCGTTGCTGTCGCTCGCGCAGCGTGAACACACCTACGTCAAGCTGTCGGGGCTGGCGAAGTTTTCCCGTCAGCGCTATCCGTTCAGCGACGGCCAGCCTTACCTGCAGGCGCTGCTGAGCGCCTACGGCGGTGAAAAATGCATGTGGGGGTCGGACTGGCCATTCCTGCGCGCCACCGAACGGATGGACATGGGCACGCTGCTGATGCTGGCGGAGCAGCTGTTCCCTGACGCCCCCACCCGCCGACAGATTTTATGGCAAACGCCGCAGAGGCTGTTTGGCTTTGCCGATTAACCCGGAGAAAAACCATGAAGACCATTTACGTGCTCAACGGCCCCAACCTCAATCTGCTGGGCACCCGCGAACCGGAAACCTATGGCCATAATACGCTGGCGACCATCGAACGGCTGTGCCGCGACACCGCCGCCGAGCTGGAGGTTAACCTCGAGTTTCGCCAGACCAACCACGAGGGGGAAATGATTGACTGGATCCAGCAAACCCGCGGCCAGGCGCAGGCGTTGGTGATCAACCCGGCGGCCTGGACCCACACCTCGGTGGCGATACGTGACGCCGTCACAGCCGTGGCGCTGCCGCTGTTCGAAGTGCATATCACCAACGTGCACAAGCGGGAGCCGTTTCGCCACCATTCCTATCTGTCCGACGTGGCCCACGGCGTGATCTGCGGTTTCGGCATTCAGGGCTACCGCTACGCGCTGATGCAGGCTGCGCAGCTCTAAGCGGCGCACACCTGGCGCAGACAGTCGATCAGCGCCTGCGCCGCCGGTGAGTGCAGGCTGCCGGTGCGGCAGGTCAGCCCGATGGCGCGCTCGGTATCGGGCAGCGCCAGCGGCAGCCGCACCAGTTCGCCGGAGGCCAACTCATGCTCCAGCTGATGCGCGGAGACCGCAGCCAGCATGTCGGAATTCAGCAGCAGCCCGCGCACCAGCGCCAGATCGCCGGTTTCCACCACCGGGTTGGCCACCGGTATCTCCATCGCCAGAAAACAATCATCCAGCAAACGCCGCGCCGGCGTGGCCGAACGCGGCAATACCCAGCGCGCCTCCTTCAGCTGCCCTGGCTGCAGGCCCGGCTGCGCCAGCGGATGACCGCGCCGCGCCAGCAGCACCATCGCCTCGGTGAACAGCGTCTCGTTGTAGACATCGGCGGCGTAGTCGCTGGCCCGCAGCGCACCGAAGATGAAGTCGATATCGCCGGAACGCAGCTCGCTGGCCAGCGCGTCAAACGCGCTTTCGTTGGTGACCACGCTGACGCCGGGGTAGCGCGACGTCAGCTGCACAATGGCCTGCGGCAGAAGCCGCGTGCGGCCCAGCGGCAGCGCGCCGACCCGCACCCGCCCTTCCAGCACCCCGCGACGCGCGGCGATGTCGGCGGGAATGTGCTGCAGCTCATTCAGCGCGCGGCGCACGTTGGGTTCGATCTCGCGCCCGGCCAGCGACGGCACCATGCCGTGCGGCGTGCGTTCCAGCAGCGCCACGCCGGCGCCGTTTTCCAGCACCTTCAGCGCGGCGCTGATCGCCGGCTGGCTCAGGCCGAGCAGCGTGGCGACGGTTTGCATATGGCGGGTTTCGCACAGGCAGACAAAAATCTGCAGCCGCCGCACGTTGAACAGGTACAGCGGCTCGGCGTCGCCGCGCGCCGTCCCTTTGCCCTGCAGGCGGTGCAGCAGCGCCGGGATCTGATGCAGCTCGGCTATCGCCCGCCGGGCGCGCGGCAGCACGCACTTGCCGAAGTCGGTCAACAGCATGCCGCTGGCATGGCGCTCGAACAGCGGCACCGCCAGCCGCAGCTCCAGATCGCGGATCGAACGGGTGATGGCCGACTGAGTTCTGAATAGCTCGGCGGCGGCGCGCGATACGCTGCCCTGCGCCACCACCTGGCTGAATGCCCTGATTTGCATCAGGTTTGTCAGCGCACTTTCGTCATATTCCATTCTATCCTCCCCGCTTCGGCCTGCTGGCAATATAAATAAAACGCATACCTGCTGCAATCAAATGAATTATCCGCCGCCGGCCGGAGCTGCCAGCATGGAGTGAATCCCCGAGACCGAAGGAACCCGAAAATGAGTGATGCAACCCCGAACAAAACCGCCCTGGTGGTCAGCGCCCATTCCGCCGACTTTGTCTGGCGCGCCGGCGGCGCTATCGCGCTGCACGGCCGGCTCGGCTATCAGGTGCACGTGGTCTGCCTGTCGTTTGGCGAACGCGGCGAATCCGCCAAACTGTGGCGCAAGGGCGAAATGACCGAACAACGGGTGAAGGCTGCACGCCGCGAGGAGGCGCAGGCCGCCGCCGAGATCCTCGGCGCCAGCATCGAATTTTTCGACATGGGCGACTACCCGCTGCGCGCCGACAAAGAGGCGCTGTTCCGCCTGGCGGACGTGTTCCGCCGGGTGCAGCCGCACTTCGTGCTGACGCATTCACTGAAAGATCCCTATAACTACGACCATCCGCTGGCCACCCACCTGACGCAGGAGGCGCGCATCATCGCCCAGGCCGAAGGCTACCGGCCGGGTGAGCCGATCGTCGGCGCGCCGCCGGTCTACCTGTTCGAACCGCACCAGCCGGAACAGTGCGAGTGGAAACCGGACGTGCTGCTGGACATCACCGAGGTGTGGGACAAAAAGTACCAGGCCATCCAATGCATGGCCGGCCAGGAGCACCTGTGGGAATACTACACCCGCGTCGCCCAACAGCGTGGCGTGCAGGCCAAGCGCAACGTCGGCATCACCAGCAGCAAAAACATCATCTACGGCGAAGGCTATCAGAGCATCTTCCCTCGGGTTACGGGGGAGCTGGCATGAGCATCATCGGCAAAAAAGGCGTGGTTATCCGCAATATTCCGCGCGCCGGCGGCAGCACCCTTGATGGGCTGGCGGCTTTCGGCGTGGCGACGGTACATGAAGCGCAGGGCCGCAAAGGGCTGCTGGATCCGGCCATTCGCCCGATTCAGCAAGATCTGGCCATCGCCGGCAGCGCGGTGACGGTGCTGGTGGCGCCGGGCGATAACTGGATGTTCCACGTGGCGGTGGAACAGTGCCGGCCGGGCGATATTCTGGTGGTCGCGCCGACCTCCCCCTGTGGCGACGGCTACTTCGGCGACCTGCTGGCCACCTCGCTCAAAGCGCGCGGCGTGCGCGGCCTGGTGGCCGACCTCGGCGTGCGCGATACCCGCACGCTGCGCGAAATGGGCTTCCCGGTGTGGTCACGGGCGGTTTACGCCCAGGGCACGGTGAAGGAGACGCTCGGCTCGGTCAACGTGCCGCTGGTGTGCGCCGGGCAGCTTATCTACCCCGGCGATGCGATCGTCGCCGATGACGACGGCGTGGTGGTGGTGCGCCAGCCGGAAGCCGAGGGCGTGCTGGCGGCCAGCCGCCAACGCGCGGAATTGGAAGAGAGCAAGCGGCTGCGCATGGCCAACGGTGAACTGGGGCTGGATATCTACCGGATGCGGCCGCGGCTGGCGGAAAAAGGCCTGAAATATTACGACTCAGCCGACCTGCTGGAGGATTGATATGCGCCAACGCCGAATCCCTTGCCTGCTGATGCGCGGCGGCACGTCAAAAGGCGCCTTCTTCCTCGCAGACGATCTGCCCGCCGAGCCCGCGCAACGTGACGCCGTGCTGCTGGCGGTGATGGGTTCGCCGGATCTGCGGCAAATCGACGGCCTCGGCGGCGCCGATCCGCTGACCAGTAAGGTAGCGATAGTCAAGCGTTCCGCCCGCCCGGACGCCGACGTCGACTACCTGTTCGCTCAGGTCGGCGTCGATCGTCCGCAGGTCGACTACGGGCAGAACTGCGGCAACATTCTGGCGGCGGTCGGCCCCTTCGCCATTGAGCGCGGGCTGGTCAGCGCCGGCGACGAAGTGACCGAAGTGCGCATCTTCATGCAGAACACCGGCCAGACTGCGCTGGCGCGCATCGCCACGCCCGCCGGTGAAGTGCGGTACGACGGCGAGCTGGCGATAGACGGCGTTCCCGGCCGCGCGGCGGAAATCGCGCTGACCTTCAACGACATCGCCGGCTCCAGCTGCGGCGCCCTGCTGCCGACCGGCCGCCCGCAAAACAGTTTTGACGGCGTCGCCGTGACCTGTATCGACAACGGCATGCCGGTGGTGCTGGTGCGCGCGGCGGATCTGGGCCGCAGCGGCTATGAAAGCCGCGAGCAGTTGGATGCGGATGCGGAACTGAAGGCGCGGCTGGAAAGCATTCGCCTGCAGGCCGGGCCGCTAATGAACCTGGGCGACGTCAGCCAACGCACGGTACCGAAAATGACCCTGATCGCCGAGGCGCGCCACGGCGGCGCGATCAGCAGCCGTACCTTCATCCCGCACCGCTGCCATGCCTCGATTGGCGTGCTCGGTGCGGTCAGCGTCGCCACCGCCTGCCTGATCCCCGGCAGCGTGGCGCAGGGGCTGGCCCGCGTTGGCGACGCCGCCGAGCTGCGCCTGAGCGTCGAGCATCCCAGCGGCGAGTTCGGCGTGCTGCTGCAGCGCGATCCGGCGCGCGAAGGCGCCGATTCGCTGCGGGGTGCCGGGCTGCTGCGCAGCGCGCGGCTGATATTTGCCGGCCAGGTCTGCATACCCGGCGCGGTATGGCCAGAATAATCCAGGAGAATCTATGAACCCGACTCTACCTTCAGTGGCGCTGATCGGCTTCGGCGAAGTGGGCGGCATTCTGGCGCAGGAGCTGCGGGCGCAGCACCTCGCCGTTTGCGCCTATGACAGCCAACTTTCGCTTGCCATGGCGCAGAAAGCGGCGGCCTGCGGCGCCGTGCTGGCCTCTTCGCTCCCGCAGGCGCTGGCAGGCGCCGACCTGGTGTTTTCCGCCGTCACCGCCGCCAACGCGCTGGCGGTGGCGCAGCAGTGCGCGCCGCTGCTGCGGGCGGGGCAAACCTGGCTGGATCTCAACTCCGTCGCACCCAATACCAAACGCGCCGCCGCGGAGGCGGTGACCGCCGGCGGCGCAGGCTATATCGACGTGGCGGTGATGGCGCCGGTGCCGCCGCAACGCCTCAAAACTCCGCTGCTGCTGGGCGGTGCCGATGCGGCGGAAATCGGCGCGCGGCTTAATGCGTTGGGGTTCAACAGCCGGGTCTACAGCGCCAGCGTCGGTGAAGCTTCGGCGATCAAAATGTGCCGCAGCGTGATGATCAAAGGGCTGGAGGCGCTGACTACCGAGTGTCTGCGCGCCGCCCAGCGCTACGGCGTGGATCAGCCGGTGCTGGCGTCGCTGCACGCCAGTTTCCCGTCGCTCGGCTGGGACGAGCAGCTTCCCCACTACCTGATCGGCCGGGTGGCGGAACACGGCAAGCGGCGGGCCGAAGAGATGCGTGAGGTGGTGCAGACGCTGCGCGACGTCGGGATAGAACCCCACCAGAGCCTGGCTACCGTCGAAACGCAGCAGGGGCTGGTTGACGCCATGCGGGCGCAAGATCTCGCCTATTCGCAACTGACGCCTTTCGTTTGGCAGACGGCGCTGAACAAAATTTACCCACCCGGTGATTAACATCAAAAAAACCATAATTTTTCATACGCCAATCATTGTTAACAACTCAGCAACTGCGTATTTTGTACCAAAAGATTCATAGCAAGCTAACTATAACATTACCCCCAGGGAAGCTGCCTTCCCTTTGCACTGGAAAAACAACGCATGAAACATCTCATCCCTCTGAGCGCCGCAGCCTTGCTGGCGCTGGCCAGCGGCCATGCCGCAGCCGCCCTGCACCCGCAGTTGGACAACGCCCAGGCCAACCTGGCGATCGCCAGCGTGCAATCCAGCCTGAAAGCGCAAAACAGCACCGGCTGTGCGGCGGTAGTCGATAGCGCCGGCAGCCTGCTGGCCTTCCAGCGCTTCGATGGCGCGCCCCCCGGCTGCGTCGACGCGTCGATCGGCAAAGCGCGCACGTCGGCGCTGTACCGCACCCCTTCGCTGAAATTTATGCAGCGCCTGCAGGGCGGCGAAACCACCGTGTTGAGCATTCCGCACGCGGTCGCGCTGGGCGGCGGTTACCCGCTGACGCTGAACGGTGAAGTGGTCGGCGCAGTCGGCGTCAGCACGCCGAAGCAGGAGACTGACAACCAGGCGTCCGCCACCGCGGCCGGCGCGCTGAAATAACCACGGACCTACTACTCAGTTCAAGGAGCCGCCCCTGATGATCGCACTTTCTCGCCGCCGGCTGGTGCTCGGTTCGGCTGGCCTGTTGATGGCTGGCGCCGTCGGCCAGAGCCTGCTGGGCCGCGTCGCTTTCGCCCTGCCGCAACCGGCCGCCATGCCGGAAAATTTCCTGGCCATTTCCCGCCTGCTGACCGGCATACCGCTGCCGGACCCGCGGCTGGCGCAGCGGCTGCACGCCGCGTTACGGCCGCTGTTTCCACAGCTTGAACATCAAATAACCCTGCTTGGCGAGCTGCTGGCTCAGCATGCCGATCTGCGCGGCGAAGCCTTGCATGCGCTGATTGAACGGCAGCCGCAACGCCTCGCCGACCTGTATGAGGCGCTGATGAGCGGCTGGTATCTCGGCGTGGTCGGCGCCCCGACCAAACGGATCTGCATCGCCTTTGAGAACATCGTCAGTTATCAGCTGGTGCGCGGCTCTCTGACGCCGCCGAGCTACTGCCCCGGCGAGCCCGATTTCTGGACGCAACCGCCCCGCAAGGAGAACGCCCATGTCTGATTCATTAAGTGCCGATATCGTGGTGATCGGCGCCGGCATCGCCGGTTCCCTGGCGGCGTTGAAAATGGCGCAGGCCGGCGCCTCGGTGTTGATGCTGGAATCCGGGCCGGAGATCAAGCGCGATGAGGCGGTCGAGCTGTTCCGCAATTCGCCGTTCAAAGGGGATTTCACCGAGCCCTTCCCGCCCGAACCCTGGGCGCCGCAGCCGAAGTTTGTGCCGAGCGATAACAACTATCTGATTCAAAAGGGACCGGATCCTTACCGCGCCCAGTATCTGCGCGGCGTTGGCGGCACCACCTGGCACTGGGCCGGGCAGGCGTTCCGTCTGCTGCCGAACGACATGCGGATGAAAACCCTGTATGGCGTCGGGCGCGACTGGCCGATCGGCTATGAACAGCTGGAGCCCTATTACTGCGAGGCGGAATACCAGATGGGCGTTTCCGGCGACAGCAGCCTGGATTCGCCGCGTTCGCGCCCGTATCCGCTGCCGGGCATTCCGTTGCCTTACGGCTTCGAACGCCTGAAACAGCGCATCGCCGGCCTGGGCTACGAAGTGGGCATTGGCCCGCAGGCGCGCAACAGCGTGCCCTACGACGGCCGCCCGGCCTGCTGCGGCAATAACAACTGCATGCCGGTGTGCCCGATAGACGCCCAGTATCACGGCGGCATCTCGGCCCGCAAGGCGCTGGCGGCCGGAGTGCGCATCCTGGCCAATGCGGTGGTGCACCGCATCGAGGCCGACGGCCAGGGCAATATCGTGGCGGTGCACTATCTCGACCGCAACAAGGCCAGTCACCGGGTCACCGGCAAGCGCTTCGTGCTGACCGCCAACGGCATCGAAAGCCCGAAAATCCTGCTGCTGTCCAGCAGCGAGCGCTACCCGAACGGCATCGCCAACGGCTCCGGCATGGTGGGCCGCAACCTGATGGACCATCCCGGCAGCTCGGTGGAGTTCTACGCCGACGAACCTGTCTGGTTCGGCCGCGGGCCGATGCGCCCCGGCAGCATCAACAACCTGCGCGACGGTGCCTTCCGTGCCGAACGCTCGGCGCTGCGGGTCGACGTGGCCAATACCTCGCCGGTGCGCTATCTCACCGAACGGCTGATCCGCCAGGGCTATTACGGCAAGGCGCTGAACGACAAGCTGGCGTTTCAGGCCGAACGTTACGTGCTGCTGAAGTGCCTGCTGGAGATGCTGCCGGAGCCGGAAAACCGCGTGCAGCTGAGCAAGACCGAAAAAGACGCCTGGGGCATTCCCAAGCTGGAGGTGTATTACCAATTCCCCGAATACGTGCACCGCGGCTACGACCAGTCGATGCTCGATTTCCAACGCATCGTCAAACAGATGGGCGGCACCGAAGCGGCCTACAGCAAACGCGGCGTCTACGACAACAACCAGCATATCACCGGCACCATGATCATGGGCGCCGATGGCGGCGACTCGGTGGTGGACGGCGACTGCCGCAGCCACGATCACCCGAACCTGTTCATCGCCGGCACCGGCGTCATGCCTTCCGCTTCCACCGTCAACTCCACCCTGACCGGCGTGGCGCTGGCGTTGCACATGGCCGACCGGGTGCTGGACAGCCTGAAAGGAGGCATGGCGTGAAAAAGACCTTACTGGCGCTGTTGCCGCTGCTGGTCAGCGGCCAACTGTGGGCGCAAAGCGACGCCGAGCTTATCAAGCGCGGCGAATATCTGGCGCGCGCCGCCGACTGCACCGCCTGCCACACCGCGCCCGGCGGCCCGGCGTTCGGCGGCGGCTACCCGGTCAGCACGCCGTTCGGCGTGATTTACGGCACCAACATCTCCGCCGATAAACGGTTCGGCATCGGCGGCTGGAGCGACGACGAATTTGTCGCCTCGGTGCGCGACGGCGTAGGCAAAGACGGCCAGCAGCTGTATCCGGCGATGCCGTACGACGCCTTCACCAAAATGAGCCGCGAAGACGTGCTGGCGATCAAGGCCTACCTGCTGGCGCAGCCGGCGGTGGCCCAGGCCACGCCGCAAACCGATCTCGCCTTCCCGTTCAACCAGCGCTGGGGCATGCGCTTCTGGAAGTGGTTCAACTTCGAGCCTGGCGAACTGCGCCCGGACGCGACGCAAAGCGCCCAGTGGAACCAGGGCCGCTACCTGGTGGAGGCGCTGGCGCACTGCGGCACCTGCCATACCCCGCGCACGCTGACCATGGGCATGGACCAGGACAAAGCGTTCGCCGGCGGCGATCTCGGCGGCTGGATCGCCTATAACATCACGCCGGACCGCAACGCCGGCATCGGCAGCTGGTCGCAGCAGGATCTGGTCAACTACCTGAAGACCGGCCATGTGCCGGGCCGCGCTTCGGCCTCTGGCCCGATGGCGGAAGCCATAGAGCACAGCCTGCAGTATCTGCCGGAAGCCGATCTGCAGGCGATGGCGGTGTATCTGCGCAGCGTGCCGGCCATCGCCGATGAGCGGCAAACCCGGCCGCGCGACCGCTGGGGCAGTCCTTCGCAGGCGGTGTTTGCGCTGCGCGGCAGCGGCGAACATCCGCAAACCGGCGCCACGCTGTTCAGCGGCAACTGCGCGACCTGCCACGGCATGGACGGCGCCGGCAAGGGCAGCGGCTTCCACGCTTACCCGGCGCTGTTCAACCACGGCAGCACCGGCGCCGCCGACGGCAAGAATCTGGTGTCGGTGATCCTCAACGGCGTGCATCGCGACATGCGGCAGGGCGAGATCCTGATGCCGTCGTTCGCCGAAGAGCTGAACGACGCGCAGATCGCCGAACTGAGCAACTACGTCAGCCGCCAGTTCGGCAACCCGGCCGCCGCCACCGTCAGCGCCGAACGGGTGCGGAAACTGCGCGCCGACGCCAACCTGCCCTCGCCGCCCGCGCTGCTGCAGGGCGACAAACCTTAACCCGCTCTCGACCAGGGCGCCGGCGGCGCCCTGGTTTTCCTTTGCCTGCGCGCCGCTTAAGGCACGAACACGCCGCGAAAACGCATCTTGCCGGCGGCGAGGCGCTCATAGGCTTCCCCCGCCTGATCCAGCGAGAACGTCTCGACGATCGGTTTCACTTTTCCCTTGGCCGCAAGGTTGAGAACCTCCCCCAGATACTGCTGCCCGCCGTGCGTCGATCCTATCACCCGCTGGCGCATCATATGGAACGGCACCCCCTCGGACGAAATGGCAAAAGGCTTGCTGAAGTCCAGCCCGCAAAGCACCACCCGGCCATCCGGCCTCAGCCCCGTCATCGCCTCCTGCGCGGAGTCAAAATCATTGGTTGTCACCAACAGAATGTCCGCGCCGCCGCTCTCCAGCAGCGCCTTTCCCGAGTCGACCACCCGATCGGCGCCCAGCTGCATTGCCAGCGCGTGTTTATCCGGTGAATGCGTGATGGCGATAGTTTCGAAGCCGCAGGCTTGCGAAAGCTGCAGCGCAACGTGCCCCAGGCCGCCAATGCCCAGAACGGCGACCTTCTCGTGGGGCTGCGGCGCCGCGTCGCGCAGCCCGCTCCAGGTGGTGTAACCGGCGCACATCATCGGCGCGGCGTCTACGTAGGACAGCTCATCCGGCAGCAGGACGGTGCCTTCCGCCGCGATGGCGATATATTCGGCATGCCCGCCCTGCGCGACAAACCCCGTGGTGCGCGGTGAAACGCAGTTCATCGCCGTTTGCCCCGTCAGAGGCCGATTCTCGCGGCAGTAGGCGCAGCGGCCGCAGGCGGACTGAACCCAGGTAGTGCCGACGCGATCGCCCACCTTGCGCGTATGCACGCCGGCGCCTACTTCGATCACGTCGCCGACGACTTCATGGCCAGGCGTCTGCGGGTAGATGTCCCCGCCGTAACCTTGCGTTGACCACACATCGGTGTAGCACATGCCCGAAGCGCGCACTTTCACCAATACCTGGCCCGGTTCGGCTTTGGGCATCGGCACCTGCCACACTTCCCAGGGGCGATTGGCGCCCGTCATTACCACGGCTTTCATCTTCTTTTCCATTGCGATCTCCTGGCTGGGTTGCGGCGGCAGAGACAAGCTCAGCACCTTGTCTGCCAAGCCTAAAGCAGCGCCATGGCCACAACAATGCGGCCCGGCTTCACTGTTAAAGTGAACGGCGTTCATCAATGGAAGGCGCGACTAGCGGGTTTGCACTTCGCGAATACAGCCTATCAGCGCTTTCAAAGCGCTTGATACGTGGCGGTGGCCGGAGTAATACAGGCATAGCCCTGGGTAGGCCGGGCACCATTCGTCCAGCACGCGCTCGAGGCGCCCGTCCCGCAGCGCTTCATCGGCCAGGTGATCGGGCACAAAGGCGATGCCGATACCGTCGATGGCGGCGTCGACCATCAATGGCTGGTCGGTCAAGGTTAGCGAGCCGGTGACGTTGACCGATTCGGCGACGCCATGCCGCTCGAACTCCCAGCGATAAATGGCTCCGCTGTCAAAACGAAAGCGGATGCAGTTGTGGCGCAGCAGATCCTGCGGCGCCGTCGGGCGGCCGTACGCGGCGAAATACTCGGGCGCGGCGATGGCGGCAAAGCGCACCGGCTCGCTGACCCGTATGGCCACCATATCCTGCGGCACGGCGTCGGCCAGGCGGATCCCGGCGTCGAACCCCTCGGCGACGATATCGCTGAGTTTGCCGTCGCAGACGATATCCAGGTGAACCTGCGGATAGGCGGCCAGGAAGCGCGCCAGCAACGGGCGCAGCACCAGGCGAACGGCGCCTTCGCTGGCGTTGATTCGCACCGTGCCGCTGGGCGTTTCGCGAAAATCATCGACCTCTTGCAACGCCTGGGTGATGGAGAATAGCGCGGGGCGCAATTTGGCGGCCAGTTGCTCCCCGGCATCTGTCAACGATACGCTGCGCGTCGTGCGATTAAACAGCCGGACGTCGAGGCGCCGCTCCAGGTTTTTCACGCAGTGGCTAACCGCCGAGGGCGTCACCTCCAGTTCAACCGCCGCCGCATGAAAACTGCGATGCGTGGCGACGGCAAGAAAAACGGTCAGGGCAAACAGGTCGCCTTGTTTAAATTGGTGAGAGTTATTCATTTTCCAGGCCAAAAATAGTGAGACGACATTAATAATGAACATGTCATACTTCAACTAAAGCCACAACAATGGGGCCCGCCCCCTTAACCCCGCACCAACCCCGGCAGCACCAGCGCCAATGCCGCCGCGATGCGAGTGTCGATGTCGCTGCCCGGCGGCAACAGTCCAAGCGCCATCTGGCGCAAGGGTTCGGCCATCACCATCGCCAACAGCAGATCGCTGGTCTGCGCGCAGTCCAACTCGCGCAGCCACCCTCGTTGTCGCTGACGTTGCAACCAGTCCGTCACAATGCCCCGACCGCGTTCAATGCCGTTACGCTGATAGGCCGCCAGCAACGCCTCCCGCCCAGGAAACTCGCTCTGCAACAGGCGAAATACCCCCACCGCCTGTACGCTCAGCACGTGACGCGCAATCGCGCGCAGGCCCTGCTCAAGCAGTGGCTGCACCTCTGCTGCCCGCTGCGCATCCTGTTCAAATGCAGGCTGAAAAGCGTCGGTCCAACTGGCTATCGCCTGCATCACCAACGCATCGCGATTTTCGGCAAATCGGTACAGGGTCTTCTTGGCCATGCCGGCCCGCTTCGCCACCGCGTCCACAGTGGTGGCGGCATAACCCTGCGTCAGCAACAGCGCCAGAGTAGCCTCAACCGCCGCCGCGCGCAGCTCCGCCTCCGGGGCCGAAGGTCTTCCACGCGAGCGCGGTTCTGCATCACTTTCATTTGCCATGATGGTTCCTCGAAATCGTTGACAGAGACAGCATACCGGCATAGTCTTAATTAAGAAACAAATACCGTTTCCAAATTTATAAGGATGACCGCCATGACACATCAATCGCTGATGCTTCCCTGGGGCGTTAATGATATCAACGCGTTGCTTAAACCGGAACCGCTGCGGCTGGAGATGGGTCTAACGCGCAGCACCGACGGTTTGCTGACCGTGGCGATCCGCACCGATCTGCACGGCTGCAAGGGCCGCATGCTGGACTGGTGGTTTACCTTTTTTGAGACCACCCAGCACATTCGCTGGTGGCATCCGCACGATCACGTTGAGCACCGCGGCTGGGACCGGCGCTGGAAAAAAGGCGAAAGTTACATTGGCGCCAGCATCGACGCGGTTGAATGGCTGGCGGAGCTGCCGCCGGTACCGGCCCGGCTCAAATTTCACGCCGCCGAAGATTTTTTTGCCACCCAACCGCTGCAACAGGCGCGCGACAGTCAGGCGCTATCTGCCGCCATTTGCGCCCGTATAGGCTTCGGCGAGCAGGTGGCGCTGGACGACAACGGCGATCCCCGCGACGGTGAAATGCTGCATTTGGCACGCGACACGCCTTACGGCTGCGTGCTGCGCAGCCGCTTTCTGCTGGGTAAATCCTGCGCAAACGCGCATGACGAGCTGTCGGACGAGATTGGCTTTAATCTGATGCGCCACTGCTATAACGAATTCAGCTATCTGGCGCAGTTCCTGCCGTCGTTGTACTACGCCGAAAATGGTCGTGAGGCGGCGCCTTTACTCTGGTAATAAGATGATGAGCCGACCATCGCGCTGGCCACCGGCAGTTTCGATCAAAGCGACCTGCCGGTGCCGCGCCCCACCGCCTTCGCCAACGGTTGCCCCCACGGGTGGAAAATCGACGGCATCGTCTGATGCCGCTATCGCCCTTCACACTTCCCGTTGAAAATAATTGATTGTTTTGTCATATGAATTTAGAACTGACTGACAATAATTCGAATGCATGGGAACGGGGATGGACCAACACACTATAGACGCACGCCAGTCGCGGCAGGCGTTGCTGGCCGGTTCAGTCGGCAACTTTATCGAGTGGTATGAGTTCGGCGTTTACGGCTTTCTCGCCACCGTTATCGCCGCCAACTTCTTCACCCTGCAGGGTGAAAGCGAAATCACCAGTCTGATCCTGACCTACGCCGCCTTCGCGCTGGCGTTTTTCTGCCGCCCTATCGGCGCGGTGATCTTTGGCCGCATCGGCGATCGTATCGGCCGGCGCCCCACGCTGATCGCCGTGCTGCTGCTGATGACCCTGGCCACCGCGCTGATCGGCGTGATGCCGACCTATGCCTCGATCGGCGCCGCCGCCCCGCTGTTGCTGACCCTGCTGCGCATGTTCCAGGGGTTGTTCGCCGGCGGAGAGTTCGGCGGCGCGGTCTCGCTGATGACCGAATTTGCGCCCAGGGGCAAACGCGGGTTGTTCGGCGCCTGGCAATCGCTGACCGTGGCGTTGGGGCTGTTGGCCGGCGCCGGCCTGGTGGCGCTGCTGGCCGCGTTGCTGACCCAGGAACAGCTGCATGACTGGGGCTGGCGCATTCCCTTCCTGCTGGCGCTGCCGATGGGCGCCGTGGCGCTGTGGCTGCGGCTGAAGCTGCAGGAGACGCCAACCTTCCGGCAGGCTCAGCAAAAGGATGCGCCGGGCGCCCCTGCGGCGGAAGTCACGCTGGGCAGCGTGCTGAAGACCATCGTGCTCGGCATCGGCCGCATGATGGGCTGGTCCGCCGCCGGTTACACCTTCCTGGTGGTGATGCCTTCTTATCTGCAAACGTCGCTGCACGCCACCTTCCAGCAGGCGCTGGTGGCCACGGTGCTGGCCAACGTCGGCTTCGCCCTGACCATTCTGCCGGCCGGCATCGTCAGCGATAAGCTGGGGCGCAAGACGGTGATGCTGACGGCGGTGATTGCGGTGATCCTGTTCACCTTCCCGCTGCTGCACCTGCTGCAGGACACTCAGGGCTCACTGGTAACCAAGGGCATCGCGGTACTGACCGCCGGCGCCGTCGTCGGGCTGCTGGCCGGCCCCGGCCCGGCGATGCTGGCGGAAATGTTCCCGACCCGGGTGCGTTATACCGGCCTGGGCCTGGCTTATTCGTTGTCCAACGCGGTATTTTCCGGTTCGGCGGGCCTGATTATCACCGGTTTGATCAAGCAGACCGGCAACATCGACATCCCGGCCTACTACGTAGTCGCCACCTCGGTGGTCAGCCTGTTCGCGCTGATGACCCTGCGCCGCGACGATCATTTGCGTTCGCTGAACGAGCGTTAATCGCCCGGGGCGCCCCGCCGCCCCACGGCATCCTGTGACGCCGATCACAAAGCAAAAATGTTAACGTTAACTTTTGTGATTAACATCTCAATCGCCATACCGGGGTGCTTTATCAGGCTGAAGGTTAACGTTAACAATGAGCCACTCTCCTCCATCAGGGCCTTACTATGAACCGCGAAACCAAAAAATATTATGTGCTGCTCAGCGGCCTGCTGTTCTTCTTCTTTTTCACCTGGTCGTCCAGTTTTTCTCTGATCTCGCTGTGGCTCAACCAAAAGATCGGCCTGAAAGGCGCGGAGACCGGGCTGATTTTCTCCGCCATCTCGCTGGTGGCGCTGTGCGCGCAGCCGCTTTACGGGTTTATTCAGGATAAACTCGGGCTGCGCAAACACCTGCTGCAGTTTCTCGGGGTGATGCTGCTGCTGACCGGCCCGTTCTTCATTTACCTCTACGCCCCGCTGCTGGCGCACAGCCTGCCGCTTGGCGCGCTGGCGGGCGGGCTGTTTATCGGCGCCACCTTCTTTGCCGGCATCGGCGCGCTGGAGTCCTATACCGAGCGCGTCAGCCGCATCAGCGGCTTCGAATTCGGCCGCGCCCGCATGTGGGGCTCGCTGGGTTGGGCCTGCGCCACCTTCCTGGCCGGTTTTATCTTCAATATCAATCCCAACATCAACTTCTGGCTGGCTTCCGCTTCGGCGGCGGTGTTTCTGTTGCTGCTCAGCCAGGTGCGCGAACTGAAACCCAACGCCATGGCCGGCCTGGCGTTCGGCAAGCCGGAAAATCTGAAGCTGCAGGACGCGCTGGCGCTGCTGCGCATGCCGGGATTCTGGGCGCTGGTGGTGTTCGTGCTCGGTATCAGCGTCTATAACGTGTTCGACCAGCAGTTCTCGGTCTACTTCGCCTCACAGTTCAGTTCCCGCGCTCAGGGCAACGAAATGTACGGCTTCCTCAATTCGCTGCAGGTGTTCCTCGAGGCCGGCGGCATGTTCCTGGCGCCGCTGCTGGTCAACCGCATCGGCGCCAAGCGAGGCCTGCTGCTGGCGGGCGGCGTGATGGCGCTGCGCATGTTCGGCTCCGGGCTGGTCAGCGGCGCGCTGACTATCTCGGCCATGAAGCTGCTGCACGCGATAGAGTTGCCGATCCTGCTGATCGCCATCTTCAAGTACATCGCTACCCGCTTCGACAGCCGCCTGTCTTCCACGCTGTATCTGGTGGGTTTCCAGTTCATCACCCAGGTGATGGCCAGCTTCCTGTCGCCGCTGGCGGGTTACGGCTATGACCGCATCGGCTTCGCCGACACCTATCTGCTGATGGGCTGCGCGGTGGCCGCCACCACGCTGATCTCTTGCTTCCTGCTGCGCGGCGAGAACGCCACCAGGACGCCGCACTTTCAATCCGCAATAAAATCAAGTGAGTCTGTTCAATGAAAAATGCCTTAGCTCAAGCCGACCATGCGGTCGAAGCCCTGCGCGCCGAGCGCCGGGACGATTACTACCCGCAGTTTCATCTGGCGCCGTCCGCCGGCTGGATCAACGATCCCAACGGCCTGATCTGCATTGACGGCGTTTATCACGCGTTCTACCAGCATCATCCTTACGACGAGAACTGGGGGCCGATGCATTGGGGCCACGCCACCAGCCGCGATTTGGCGCACTGGCAGCACCAGCCGATCGCCCTCGCGCCCGGCGAAGACTACGACAAAGACGGCTGCTTCTCCGGCTGCGCGGTGGACGACGACGGCGTGCTGACGCTGATCTACACCGGCCACGTCTGGCTGGGCAAGGCCGGCGATGATGATCGGGTGCGCGAAGTGCAGTGCCTGGCCACCAGCGAAGACGGCGTGCACTTCGTCAAACACGGGCCGGTGCTGACGCCGCCGAACGGCATTCAGCATTTCCGCGATCCGAAAGTCTGGCGCGAAGACGGCGAATGGTGGATGGTGGTCGGCGCCAAGGAAAATGGCCTGGGGCAGGCGCGGCTGTATCGCTCGGCCGATCTGCGCGACTGGCGCTTCGATCGCCTGTTGGGCGGCGCTCAGGCGCTGCATCAGGGCTATATGTGGGAGTGCCCGGACTTCTTCCCACTGGGCGAGAAACACCTGCTGCTGTTCTCGCCGCAGGGCCTGGCGGCGCAGGGTTACCGCAACCGCAACCGTTTTCAAAGCGGCTACCTGGTCGGCCACTGGCGGCCGGGCCATGATTTCACGCCGACCCGGCCCTTCTGCGAACTGGATGCCGGCCACGACTTCTATGCGCCGCAAACCTTCACCGCCGCCGACGGCCGTCGCCTGCTGTTCGCCTGGATGGACATGTGGGAATCGCCGATGCCGAGCAAGGCGCATCGCTGGGCAGGCGCCCTCACCCTGCCGCGCGAGCTGACGCTGGGCGCAGACGGCGGCGTGCGGATGAATCCGGCGCGCGAACTGACGGCGCTGCGGCGCGAACACCGAACGCTTATCCCGCTCAAGCTGCGCAATCAACGGCGGCCGCTGGCCGAAGCGCTGCAGGAGCTGCAGATAACCCTGGATCTGGCCGGCAGCGACGCCGAACGCTATGGCGTGGCGATCGGCGGCGCAGCGCGGCTGTACGTCGACAATCAGGCGCACCGCTTGGTATTGGAGCGATTCAGCGAGGAGCCGGGGCTGTGCGGCTGCCGCAGCGTCGCGCTGCCGGCGGGGGAGCGGCTGCCGCTGCGGTTATTCATCGACCGTTCATCGCTGGAAGTGTTCGTCAATCAGGGCGAAGCCTGCCTGACCAGCCGCATCTACCCGGCCGACGGCCGATGTGACCTCAGCCTGTTTGCCGAAGGCGGCCAGGCGCAGTTTGGCGATATGGAAGGATGGCGGCTGGAGAGCATCTGGGCCTAAGCTAGGCGGGGCGCGACGCCATGCGCCCTGCCAGCTACAGTGAACCACGCTCCAGCAGCGGACAAGGCAACTTTACCTGGTCGCGGTGTTCCCGTTGTTCAATCAGGTGCAGCGCCGCCTGGCGGCCCAGTTCGTAATGCGGCAACTGCACCGTGGTCAGCGGCGGCAGGAACAACTCGCCGATGCCGACCATATTGTCATACCCCAATACCGCCACCTGCTGCGGTATTTTCCACCCCTGCGCCAACAACAGCTGATACACCAGAAACGCCACCCGGTCATTGCCGCACACCACCACGTCGCAATCGCGCCGGCCGGCGGAGAAATGCCGTTCCACCAGGGCCACGCAGTCGCGGTAGCCTTCGTCGCCGCCGCTCAGATCGAGATGATACTGCCGCAGCTGGGGCAATTCGCCGCCCGACTCGCGCCAGGCCCGTTCCAGCCCGCGGCGGCGCAGCCCTGCGGCCAGCGTGCTTTCGGGCAGGTGAATGCACAGCGGCGCGCGATAGCCTTTGGCGATCAGCGCGCGCGCTGCGTGGTACTGCCCCTGTTCATCGTCGGGAATATAGCTGGCAATCTGATGTTCCGGGCTGATGCAGTTGGCCAGCACCAGCTTTTTATCCAGCAACCTGGCCGGCAGGTTGACCTGCCGTAGCCCCATGGTGGTGAAGATCACCCCGTCTGGACGATGCGCCAGCAGCAGATCGACGGTCTGTTCGGCGCTGTCGTCGGCGAACAGGTTGACCACCAGGCTGTTCCAGCCGTGTTCGCGCGCGGTTTTTTCAATCGACAGAAGCATTTCAACCGAGAACGGCGTGGTGGCGGTATCCAGCGCCAGTACACCCAGCGTCTGCACCCGATTGCTGTCGCCGCGGATACGCTGCGCCGACAGATCGGGCACGTAGCCGAGCTGATCGATCGCCCGTTTGACGCGTTGGTAGGTCTCCGACCGCAGCTTGCCGGGCTCATTGATGGCGCGGGAAACCGTCATCAATGATACCCCGGCAAGTTTTGCGACGTCTTTCAGCGAGGCCATCCGTCTTTCTCTCGTTTAGCAATGGGAAAGACGAATAATCCCATAACCGGGCCTCTGACTCTACTCCGCTTTAGCGGCCGTGATGTCAGCCCACAAAATAGCGCTATCTTGCCGCAACGGCTTCAGGGCACCGCTGAAGGTATCTTCCGGCCACCAGCCGCCCTGCCGCGCGCCCAGCGTCACGCCGCCCGGCAAAGACCACTCGCCGCTCAGCACGTACAGCACGCCGGCATGCCCGGCCGGCAGCACAACCTGCTGCGCCACGCGCCGCACCTCGGCGGCCCGGCGGCCGCGCCGGGTCATAATATTGAAATCCTGGCTTTCGCCCCCCAGCAAGGTGGCGTTAAGCGCCACATCGCCGGAAAAGGCGAAGGGTTCGCCAACCCGCGCCAACGCGTGATCGATATGCCCGGCGCTGAACAGGCGCACGCCGTCGCCCTCCAGCAGGGTAATCGACCGATCGATGCCGGCAAAGGCGGAAAATGGCCCATCCTGGGCGATGGTGGCGATGCTGGCGCGCCACTCGAACTCCTGCGCGCCCGGCGGCCAGCAGGCGATCTCGCGGGTTTCGCCGCCGCCGTTGCGCCACGGGCTGACCGGCAACGCGGCGAAGTCAAAACGGGTCAGGCTCATCACGCCTCCTGCTGGAAGGTTTTCAACACCTGCAGGAACTCGGCGCTGCTCTGCTGCTGCAGCGCGTGCCGCCCCTGCTCTATCACCTGGCGCCCACCGACGAACACGTCACGGATCTGTTCTTTACCGCCGGCGAACAGCCAACGGTTGAGGATCGAGGCGTCCGGCGCGGCGGCCAGATAAGGGTCGTCGCCGTCCAGCACCAGCCAGTCGGCGCGATAACCGCTTTGCAGCCGGCCGATTGGCGCGCCGCACGCCTGGGCGCCGCCCTGCAGCGCCTGGTGGTACAGCACGTCCGCCACCGCCGGCTGTTCCGGCGTGGTCAGGCGGTTGCGGCGCTGATCGCGCAGCCGCTGGCCGTATTCGAACCAGCGCAGCTCTTCCACTACGTTGAGCGAAACGTGGCTGTCTGAACCTATTCCCCAACGCCCTTGATGGTGCAGGAAAGCGTCGCCGGGGAAGATGCCGTCGCCGAGGTTGGCTTCGGTGGTCGGGCACAGGCCGGCCACCGCTTTGCTGTGCGCCAGCGCTTCCAGCTCTTCGCGATCCAGATGGGTGGCGTGCACCAGGCACCAGCGCTGATCCACCGGCAGGTGCTCATACAGCCAGGCCACCGGCCGCTGGCCGCTCCAGGCCAGGCAGTCGTTCACCTCTTTCTGCTGTTCGGCGATGTGAATGTGCACCGGCAGGCGGGTGTCCGACGCCTGCAAAATTTGTTGCATCTGGCTCAGCTCCACCGCGCGCAGCGAGTGGAAACACAGCCCCTGGTTCTGCAGCGGTTGATCCGCCAACTGGCGCGCAATCACCTGCTGTTGCTGCAGATAGCTGTCCGCGTCCTGAATAAAGCGCCGCTGCCCCGCCTGAGCCGGCTGCGCGCCAAAGCCCGCGTAGCTGTACAGCACCGGCAGCAGGGTCATGCCGATGCCGGCCTGCTGCGCCGCCTGGCTGAGGCGGCCGGTCATTTCGCCGCGGTCGGCGTAAGGGTTGCCGTCGGCGCCGTGGTGCAGATAATGGAACTCGGCGACCTGGGTATATCCTCCCTTGAGCATTTCGATATACAGTTGGCGGGCGACCACCTCTACCTGCTCCGGCGTCAGCCGCTGCACCAGCCGATACATCAGATCGCGCCAGGTCCAGAAACTGTCCTGCGGGTTGCCGGCCACTTCCGCCAGCCCGGCCATCGCACGCTGGAAAGCGTGGGAGTGCAGGTTCGGCATGCCCGGCACCGCATCGCCGTGCAGTCGGACGCACCCTTCGGGTTCGGCGCCGGCGGTGACGTCGGTCAGGTAACCGCGCGCATCAACATCAAGGCGGACGTTGTGCGCCCAGCCCTCAGGGAGCAAAGCGCGTGAGGCAAAATAAGCAGGCATGGCAGTATTCCACTGTTGGTGTAACGGCGAATAACGCGCAACGATGATGCGCATCCAGGAATTTTTGCGGCCGCCGGCATAAATCTGGCGCGGCGGCCCCTAGTTGTATATACATATACATACGCCGACATCAACAGTAAACTGGTGTTATTATTTTTTTATTTGACGAGGTTAACGTCGTGGTTGATCAACAGACCCTGTTACAGCTGGCTGCTGCAATGAGCGATACCCCCGCCCCGATCTACCAACGGGTCAAGCAAGCGATCGTAAACCAAATCCGCGCGGGCCACTGGCAGCCGCACCAACGCGTACCTTCGGAAAGCGAACTGGTGGCGGAGCTGGGCGTCAGCCGCATGACCATCAACCGCGCACTGCGCGAGCTGACCAGCGAAGGCTTCCTGATCCGCATGCAGGGCGTCGGCACCTTCGTCGCCGAAGCCAAGGCGCACACCGCGCTGCTGGAGGTGCATAACATCGCCGATGAAATCGCCGCGCGCGGGCATCGCCACAGCAGCAAGATCCTCGAGCTGAAGGCGCGCGCCGCCAGCGAAGAAGAAGCCACGGCGCTGGGCATCCAGCCCGGCCAACAGCTGTTTTATTCGCAGATCGTGCACTACGAAAACGATGTGCCGGTGCAGGTGGAAGACCGCTGCGTCAACCCGCTGATCGCACCGGACTACATGCAACAGGATTTCGACCGCGTCACGCCCTATACCTATCTGACGCAGGCCGCCCCGCTGACCGCCGGCGAACACATCGTCGAGGCGGTGGTGCCGACGCGGCGCGAACGCGAACTGCTGCAGCTGGAAGATCACGAACCCGGCCTGCTGATCCATCGCCGCACCTGGTCCGGTAAAACCGTGGTCACCTCGGCGCGCTTACTCTACCCCGGCAGCCGCTATCAGCTGTTCGGCCGCTTCACCACCGACGTCTAAGCCCTGTACGGGCGCCTCCCGGCGCCCGCTGGCACCGCTTTCGATCACATCCCGATAACAAATTGCCTCCCCCCTCTTGTGACATCCCGATGAATGCGCTAGGTTGTTTTTAATTGTATATACAACCATGTGGGAGCTGCGGCTCCGGCGGAGGAAAGCAATGACGTCTGAGATTCACTGCGACAGCCTGTGGCACGGGGCCGATATCGTCACCATGCGCGACGGCAAGTATCACACCCTCAGCGACGGCGCGATCGCCGTGCGCGACGGCAAGATTGTCTGGGTTGGCGAATATGCGGCGTTGCCGCCCACGCTGATCGCCGATGAAACGGTGAAATTCGACGGCGGCATCATCACCCCGGGCTTCGTGGACTGCCATACCCATCTGGTGTTCGGCGGCAACCGCAGCGGCGAGTTCGAACAGCGCCTGAACGGCGTAAGCTACGCCGACATCGCCGCTCAGGGCGGCGGCATCATCTCCACCGTCAAGGCCACCCGCGACGCCGACGAAGCGCTGCTGCTGGAGCAGGCGCTGTTCCGCCTGCGGCCGCTGCTGGCGGAAGGCGTAACCTGCGTGGAGATCAAGTCCGGCTACGGCCTGAGCCCGGAAAGCGAACTGAAAATGCTGCGGGTGGCGCGCAAGCTCGGCGAGCTGTTGCCGGTCGAGGTGAAAACCACCTGCCTGGCGGCCCACGCGCTGCCGCCGGAATACGCCAACCGCGCCGACGACTATATCGATCTGGTGTGCGACACCATCATTCCGCAGGCCGCCGCCGCCGGGCTGGCGGACGCGGTTGACGCCTTCTGCGAACATCTGGCGTTTTCTCCGGCGCAGGTTGAGCGGGTGTTCGCCGCCGCCGAAGCCGCCGGGTTGCCGGTCAAGCTGCACGCCGAACAGCTCTCCGCCCTCGGCGGCAGCGCGCTGGCGGCCAGGCATCACGCGCTTTCCGCCGATCACCTTGAATACGCCACCGAACAGGACGCGCGCGCCATGGGCGACGCCGGCACCGTGGCGGTATTGCTGCCCGGCGCTTACTACCTGCTGCGCGAAACCCAATGCCCGCCGGTTGACCTCTTCCGCAAGCACGGCGTGGCGATGGCCATCGCCAGCGACGCCAACCCGGGCACCTCGCAGGCGCTGTCGCTGCGCCTGATGATCAACATGGCCTGCACGCTGTTCCGCCTGACGCCGGAAGAAGCGCTGGCGGGCGTTACCACCCATGCCGCCAAAGCGTTGGGGCTACAGCACAGCCACGGCACGCTGGAGGCCGGCAAGGTTGCGGATTTTGTTCATTGGCCGCTGTCGCGGCCGGCTGAGCTGGCTTATTGGCTGGGCGGTCAACTGCCCTGTACGGTGATTTTCCGAGGAGAAGTACGTAAATGACCATTCGCGATCCCTTTAGTTTCCAGGCCGGCAGCCTGCCGCTGCTGATCAGCATCCCGCATGCCGGCACCCGGCTGACGCCGGCGGTAGAAGCCGGCCTGACCGACGACGCGCGCCCGCTGCCGGATACCGACTGGCACATTCCGCAGCTGTATGACTTTGCCCGGGCGATGGGGGCCAGCGTGCTGGTCGGCAACTATTCGCGCTTTGTCATCGATCTGAACCGCCCGGCGGACGACAAACCGCTCTACACCACCGCCACCACCGGCCTGTATCCCGACGTGCTGTTCGACGGCCGTCCGAGCTTCCTGCCGGGCAAAGCGCCTTCCGCTGAAGAGCGCGCCGGCTATCTGCAACAGATCTGGCAGCCCTATCACCGGCAGCTGCAGGATGAGCTGGCGCGCATCAAGGCCAGGCACGGCTACGCGTTGCTGTTTGACGCGCACTCCATCGCTTCGGTGATCCCGCGGCTGTTCGACGGCAAGCTGCCGGACCTTAACCTTGGCACCAACGGCGGTGAAAGCTGCGCCCCGGCGCTGAGCGACCGCCTGGTCAGCTGCTGTGAACAGCAACAAGAGTACACCCACGTGCTGAACGGCCGCTTCAAGGGCGGTTACATCACCCGCGCCTACGGCCAGCCACAGGAACGCCAGCATGCGATCCAGCTGGAGCTGGCGCAGGTGAACTACATGTCCGAACGGTACCCCTTCGCCTTCGCGCCGGAGCGTGCCGCCTCGCTGCAGCGCCTGCTGAAGCAAATGATCGAAAACCTGTTGGCGGGCGCAGCCCAGCTGCGTTAACGCCTGTGCAGGCGTCGTTCCCGGCGCCTGCTTCGCTCCCCCCGCAATCCACGATCGAAACGACAATTTGCGCTCTGCATCAAAATTTTGAGTGAAACCCCGTATCTGGTCCGAACTGCGCACAAAACAGCGGCCCACGAATTGCGCACTGCGCCACAATCTGCCGAAAACCCCGAACGCCTTCGCCTGTCGACGGCGGCCAGGAGATAAGGCCGGCAAGGCCATTTCGTTCACGCACTCTGGAGGCCACTATGTCTGAAACCCCGCTAAACTGGCGCGCCGCAAGCGCCGTTGCCGAACAATTGCTGGCCGGATGGCAAGGCCAGGGTGAACCCGGCGGGGCGATAACCCTGTTCGACGCCGGGCAAACCCAGGCGACAGCCTGCGCCGGCCTGGCCGATCTGGCGCAAAATAGCTCCTTCACCGCCGACAGCGTGGTGCGCTACGCCTCTGTCACCAAGCATATCTTCGCCGCCCTGGCGCTGAGCGCCACCGGCAGCGCCATCAGGCTGGATCAACGCCTCGGCGAATTGCTGCCCGGCCTGCAGCCCGAGCTGGCCGAGGTCACCGTCGGCCAGGCGCTGGACATGACCAGCGGGCTGCCCGACGTGCGCGAAACGCTGGGCCTGTTGGGGATTTCGCTGCATACCGTCAGCGACGCTCAGCCGGTGATGCAATTTATCGAAGGGCTGGAAAAGCTGAACTACCCGGCCGGCAGCGAGATCACTTACACCAACACCGGTTACCGGCTGGTCGAAGCGGCGCTGAAGGCCCAGGGCCATGATTTCGATCGGCTGGTGCAACAACACATCGCTCAACCGCTGCAGCTGCAGCTGCGGGCGCCGGAGAGCTGGTTCGACGTGGTGCCCAATCTGGCGCCGGGTTATTGGCGCGCTCCGCAAGGCTGGCAACTGGCCAGCGCAGGTCTGCACCTGTCGGCTTCCGGCAGCCTGACCGGCAGCGCCAACGCGCTCACCCGCTGGTTGCAGGCATTGCTGGCCGATCGGGGGCCGGGCCGCGGCGTACTGGCGCTGCTCAGCGCGCCGCGCCGTCTCAACCAGGGCCAGCTCAGCGCTTACGGCTTAGGGCTGGCGCACACGCAGCTCGGGCGGCACTCCCTGCTGGGGCACGGCGGTTCGCATGCCGGCTACAAAACCTATTTTTTGCTGAGCCAGGATCGGCAGGCCGGCGTGGCGCTGGTGGCCAACCGCGAAGACTGCGACAGCTTCGACATGGCGTTACGGGTGATGGCGGCACTGCTGGATGAGCCACTGCCGCAGCGCAGCAACGCCATCCCCGATGGCGTTTACGCCACCGTAGCGGAACCCTACTGGTTGGAAGTGAAAGACGGCAACCTGGCCTACCTGGGGATCGGCGAACCCTTGTATCAGGCCGCCGACGGCTATGCGGAGTCGTTGTCCGCCCATATGCCGATCCGCTTGAAATGGACCGGCGAAGCGGTGGAAGGTGAAGTGGGCCACGTCGCGCGCAGCTTCCGGCCGGTGACGCCTAACGGCGACTGCCTGAAGCACGCGCAGGGGCTGTGGTATCACCCGCAGTATCGCACCGCCTTTGAAATTTGCGGCGATCGGGTGCATATCGGCGTCGGCCCGGCGGCGCAAACCGGCAGGCTGCTCCCCCTGGGGAACGGCCGCATGCTGGTGGAAAGCAACGACGGCCCCTGGTTGAAACGCTTTTGCCTCTATTTCAGAGGCTACAGCGTGGATTTAATCGCCAATCGCAGCCGGGTGCTGACCTTCAGGCGCAGCAGCGTCGACCGCGACTAGCCTTCAGCCGGCCTTGTCAGTTTTGACCGCCAGCAAAGCGTCAAACAGGCGTCGTTTGTCCGCCTCGCCAAGATTGGTCTGGTTCAGCGCTTGCTGAAAGGCGCCCCGCTCCGCTTCGGTCAGCGGCCCGGCCTGCAGGCGTTTAGCCAGCAGCTGCAGGATACGGCTGCTCAGCCTGGCGATCTGCGGCCGCACGCTCTCCAGGGCACGCGGCCGCCACCCTTTCTCCGGTGACGCCAGCCAATCCGCGCGATAGCGATACTGAATCGCCTTGGCGGCATCCATCTGCGCCGCAATAAACGGCCGCACCGACGCCGGCTCCAGCCCCAGGCGCCCCGCCTCCGCCTGGCTGTCGGCCAGTACCCGGGCCTCCTGCGCTGCATCCTCAATCGGCAAATGCTGCTGTGCCTTATAGCCGGCGACGTCTTTCATCAACGACAGCCGCTGGTTCACCAGGTCGCCTATCGCGACGGCGCTGTCGGCCAACGCCGGTAAGCTGGTCAGACAACAGGCTATCAGTAACGCCCTGAACATAACGCTCCCCTTCGCCCTTAATGGATAAAGCACCGAGTTCATCACGTTCGCCCCTTCTCAGGCAAATAAAAAAGCCCCGCCGAAGCGAGGCTTACTTTTCACCCTGGGCGTCAGTTAAACACGCCGTTGATGACCGAGGCCACAATGGCGGTACTGAGCGCCACCAGCACCAGATCGTCGCCGGCGATGCGCCATTCGTAACCCGGGTAATGCGGCAAATCGCGCAACATTGACGACGGCACCATTTTCTTGGCGATGCCCGGTGGCAGCGGCTTGCCGCGCGCCAGATTTTTGGCGATGCCCGGCGGCAGCGAACGGTAACCGGTCAGGCCGTAGTTGTGCGCCAGCGAGCGGGCGCGATCGCGTGAAATGCTGACGGAAACCAGATCCTGCTCGCCGCCTTTGGCTTTATTGCCTTTGTCATGGTCACCATGGTTGCCATGATTACCATTGTTGCCATGATTACCATTGTTGCCGTGGCCGTTGCCGCCCTTATCGGCCAATGCCGGAGCGGATGACAATCCCAGAGATGCAATCAACGCCAAAACCGTTAGAGTTGTACGACGCTTGCTCATGTTGTATTTCCTGCGTGGGTGATTGCATTCACTATAGGCACTGTTCTCCACATAAAGCTTGAGGAAAACTCCGAGTTCTTTGGATCTCGGCCGCCGGCGGCTCACCGGCACAAGATGGCCTCAGTGCAAAACTATTCGAAAATCCCGAATTTCCACTCGGATTTTTCTTGCAGCAAAATAAGCGATCCGGTAGCGTGGAGTGGTAATAAAAAAGAGTTAGCGTGCTCTTTTTCGTTGCGCCTCAAATCTTATTCTTATCATTCACAGTGATAATACTGAATGCTTCCCGCCTTTACGTGCGGGATTCTTTTTTCTTGCGTTCTTTTGCACCAAACTGGTGCTTTATGTTGAGATTTGGTTGCCAATACTTTAAATTCGCTGTCTGAGAAACCTCAACCTCCCACGGTGGCCAGGCTGGCAACGGGTGGGCGTTCAGGAGCAAAAGATATGCAAATGACCCTCATGGAATACATCACGCAACACTTTAACGGCGATCTTCTTCGCTACGCGCAATCAGAAGGCGTAAGCCGGGAACAGATCATCAGTTGGATAGATAATGAATGCCACGTGATCAAAGGCCGGCTATTTATGCCGGTGAAGCATTTACCCGTTGAACAAGTGCAATGATGACAAAAATAAACCCCGCCAAAGCGGGGTTTTCTGTTTCTGATACCACGGAAAATCAGAAGTTATAACCGGCAACGATGTAATAGCCCCAGCCGGTAGATTTGATTGGGCCCTGCGGCGTGCCGATATCCGCGCCGTCTTGCCACTGGCCGCCGTTATGGAAATAACGCGCCACGAACGAGTAATGCCAGTGATCGTAGTTCAGCGCCAGAATGTGGCTGGAGGCGATCGAGTTGCTGGTGCGCACCTGCTTGCCGGTGCCGTCGGTCCAGTTGCTGTCTTTGCCCAGATCGGAACCGAAGTCAAAGTTGGTGAAGCCGATATAGCTCAGGTTGCCGCCCCACAGCTGGGTCAACGGCACGAAATATTTCACCTTGAAGCGGTAACCGTCCCAGCTGTTTTCGTTGGCAGCCTGATAGTTTTCCCACTGGTATTTGGCATAGATGTTCAACGACAGGCTCATCGGCAGGCCGGTGTCGATATCGGTGCCCAGCCCCATGAACCAGGTGTTTTGGCGGCCGTCGGCGTTGTGGCCCAGATCATAGATGTAGTTGTTGGCGAAGTACCACTCTTTGAACGGACCGAAGCTCAGATCGGTGCCGGTCAGCTTGTCGATGGAGAAGCGCGGTTCGATCTCCATAAACATCGGCGACCCTTTGTCCCAGATGCCGCGATCCGGGGTGTTACCCACGCCGAAGAACTTCGGCACGTCGACGTAACCATAGAAATCGAACCAGTCTTTCTTGGCGAAGGCTTCGTATTCCAGATACAGATCGTTGTTCAGCTGCGGTCCGAAGCGGGTGTGATAGCTGCCCACCACGTTGACGCTCTGATGCCACCAGTCGGAGACGTATTGACTGTCTTTGCTATCAGCCATTGATGATGCGCTGTAAGACGCGGCGAGCAGGACACCTGCTGCGAGAGCTATTTTTTTCATTTTATTACCACATGCTTTAAAGGGCCATTTCCTGCCCGTTAGAAAAGATGACAATGAGTCTGACGACACCTGGCGTTGCCTTCACGAACAAACTCGGGCGACGCGCGCATTATAGAAATCACTGACTGTAAGAATCTGTGATCCAGTTATGCATTTCGCGAATAGGTAATCGATTGCGTTCACATTTGTCAAATTATGTTTCATGCAAATTCACGATCGTTGTGATTTTTGTCATGCACGATGATTTTTAAAGCAGTTTCTGTGCCAATTGTAATCAAGTGATTAATGGCAACGACAAAACGCAAAATGTCGGCTCGGCACAGCAAAGGGCAACGACAAGCGATGGATTGTAGCGGCGTGCGTTATTCGCTGGCGTGCTATTGCGCCGCCGGCTATCGAAAAATTCAGGTCAGCAGGAAGACGGTGATGTTAACCTAGAAGCCCGCCCAACATGCGCTGCAGGAATGGCTTTTTCTTGCGAGTGATCGGGTTGCCGTCATACTTTTCCTGAGACTGCTTGTTAAAGCAGCCGTACGGCAGCACGTTGCGATACTGCTCCAGGGTATAACCGGCCTGTAACGCTTCATGATAATACTGTTCGAACAGCTCCCGCAGATCGTCACGGTAGTGGCCATAAATCTTACCGTCAAACCAGTGCTGACGATTTTCCGCTTTTAGCCGCGGCAACGAGTAACGGTGAGAGAACTGGCTCCCCATATCTGAATAGTGCAGCGCTTTCAACGATTCCAGCGGCAGATCATCGCCATCCAGGTTGCTGTACTCCGGCTTCAGTGGTGCGACAAATTCGGGGTGCTGTTCAAAGAATTGCTGCATTTTTTTATGGCCCAGGCGATCGCCGCGCAGCTGTTCGAGCGGCGGCAAGAAACGCGCACCCGCTTCGCAATCCCACAGCATTTCACCCAGGCGCAAATCCTTACCGGTACCCGCGGCCAGTATAGCGGTGCCCTCTTCCATCGGATGATGCCAAATTTCAGCGATATCACTGAGATACAGCACGTCCGCATCAGAATAAAAAGCGCGCCCCTGGAAATTGCAAAAAGCGGGGATGCCCCAACGAAACGCGGAAAATGGCGTTGCCCAACATTCGGTCGTCCAGCCTTCACCTTCGCCGTCCGAGAACCAGAAGCTGGCGGGATCGCGCGATAGCTGCATCCATACGATCTGAACGGGTATCGAAGCATGTTTACGCAAGCTGTACTCCAGAACCATCATCTGTTCCAGATCGCAGTCATTAGGGTCGCAGCCGATAAAAACGCGTGCGATATCCGCAGGGTGAGTCATAACAATAATATCCCTATTTGGAGCCACATCATTCCCATGATGCTACCAACAACTTTCGGATTTTTCTAATAGCAAATGATATTTTTTATCATTTGCCGATATAAAAAATAGCCGTAAAGCGAATTTAACGGTTGATTATAGTGAATAACAAAAAAATTTTCAGCAAAAGCCCTGCATGAGGAAACAGCGCAAGGCTCGGGGAAAGCGCTTAGTTCACCGCCGGTATCGCTTTGGCGATATTCTCCTGGCGGAATACCACTTCTTCGCCGTTTTTGACTTCCCAGCCGGCGACCGGAATGTCGGTTTTGGGCGCCGCCGCGACCACCGAACCGTAAATCAGCTTGTCGTCGCGGCGTAAAATGTAAACGTCCAGCTGATATTCATGCTGCAAATTCGCTGTGGTCAGGCGCACGGTATCACCGCGCTCATAGTGATGCACGTCAATCTCAGGTTGCTGGATAAATTGAATATCGCTTCTCATCGTCGTCGTTCCTTCAGGCATCATTGCTAGTTAAATTCTAGTTCAACATTGCGGCGGCAACGGAGAATTTCCGTTAATTTCCACGGGTTGCCCGCCAGCAGATCAGCGAGCCCAGCGTAACCATCACCACCCCTTGCCAAAAGTTGAGGGTCAACGCCGTATGCAGCACCGCGGCGGCGAACACCGCCGACAGCACCGGGGTAAAGTAGGAAACGGTGGCCAACAGCGTCATATTGCCGTGCAGGATGCCGACGTTCCAGGCGGCATAGCCGGCGCCCATCGCCACGCCGGCGCACAGCAGCGTCAGGGTAACGCCCGGCGTGAACTGCATACCGCTTTCCGTGCTGAAGGCGTATTTCAACCACAGCGCCAGCGCGGTCAGCGTGATAAACAGCACCACGCCGTTGCTGCCCTGAGCGATTTTCTTGGTCAGGTTGCAATACAGCGCCCAAATCACCGCGCCGCTGAAGGCCAGGCCATAGCTGAGCGGATTGCTGTGCACATTGGCCAGCATCTGCGCCGGCGACCAGCCGCCCTCGCCGCTCATGATCCAACCAATGCCGAACAGCGACAGCAGCAGGCCGGGGAGCAGCCACCATTTGGCCTTCTGCCCGTTGAACGCCAACGCCATCAGCACGGTGAAACAGGGCCACAGGTAGTTGATCATCCCCACTTCGATCGCCTGCAGGCGGCTGCTGGCATAGCCCAGCGACAGCGACAGACAAATCTCGTAGCTGACGAACAGCAGGCTGCCGACGATCAGATAAGGCCGAGGGAAACGGCGCAGCTTCGGCAAACCGAGCGCCAGCAACAAAAACGCCGCGCTGACGCTGTAGATCATCGCCGCGCCGCCGATCGGCCCCAGGCCTTCGCTGACGCTGCGGATCAGCCCCACGACGCTGCTCCACAGCAGGATAGCCAGCAGGCCGAACAGCGTCGCCCTGTTGCGGCTGGGCAAAGAAGCCATAAACCACATCCAAAAGGTTATTTTTTATCAGGATTTTCACTCTACTGCCGGGAAGGGGAAAAAGAAAGGCGGGAAGATCCCGCCCGGATGATTTATTGCTGCGGCTGGCGCTCCAGCTGCGGCGGCGGTTGGCGGAAGCGGCGAGTAAGATAGGCCAGGTAACCGAAACCCAGCATCGCCCAAATCAGCCCCATGGTGAGCGAGCTTTTCTCCAGGTTGAGCCACAGCACCCCCACCGTCAGCGCGCCGACCAGCGGCAGGAACAGGAAGTTGAAACGGTCCTTCCAGCTCTTGTTGCGCCCTTCGCGGATAAAGAAGTGGCTGATCACCGACAGGTTAACAAAGGTAAAGGCCACCAGCGCGCCGAAGTTGATCAATGCGGTGGCGGTAACCAGATCGAAAGACAGCGCCGACAGCGCCACCAACCCCACCAGCAACACGTTCAGCGCTGGGGTGCGCCATTTGGGATGGATATAGCCGAAGAATTTTTCCGGAAACACGTTGTCGCGCCCCATCACGTACAGCAGGCGCGATACGCTGGCGTGCGACGCCAGGCCCGACGCCAGCGTGTTGATAAACGTAACGCACAGGAAGATCGATTGGAACAGCTTGCCGCCCACGTACAGCGCAATCTCCGGCAGCGCCGCATCGGGCTGATGGAAGCGCTGAATGGTGGGGAAAAACAGCTGAATAAAGAACGAAACGCTGATGAAGATCACCCCGCCGTACAGCGCGGTGAGAAAGATGGCGCGCGGGATCACTCTGGCGGCGTCGGGCGTCTCTTCGCACAGCGTGGTCACCGCATCAAAGCCGAGGAACGAGAAGCACAGGATGGTGGCGCCGGTAATGATCGGCAACAGATGCGCGTTTTCGCTGATGAACGGTTGCAGGCTCCACACCGTACCCAGCCCCTCCCCGCTGTGCAGGCCGCGCACCACCAGAAAGATGAACACCACGATGATCGCCACCTGGGCCAGCACGAACAGCGTGTTGAAATTGGCCACCAGGTTGACGCTCTTCAGGTTGATGGCGGTGATGATGATCACGAAGCCCACTACCCAGACCCAGGGGGGCACTTCGGGGAACAGTGCGGTCAGATAAATCTTCGCCAGCAGGGTATTGATCATCGGCAGGAACAGATAATCCAGCAGCGAGGACCAGCCCACCAAAAAGCCGACGTGCGGGTTGATGGCCTTTTGCGCATAGGTATAGGCGGAGCCGGCGGTTGGGAACTGGCGCACCAGTTTGCCGTAGCTGATGGCGGTGAACAGCACGCCGGCCAGCGCCAGCAAATAAGACGCCGGCACGTGGCCGTCGGTCAGGCCGGAGACGATGCCGAAGGTATCAAACACCGTCATCGGCGTCAGATAGGCCAGGCCCATCATCACCACCTGCCACAGCTTCAAGGATTTACGCAGCTGCGGTTTGCCCGCCTGATCGCATTCGATGGCTTTAATCGTCATGGCAGTTCCCCTCTTGGTCCTCTGCTGTTAACCGTTTAACGTCATTCAGAGAGGCCGCGGGGATACTGCTGCTCAGGCGGCGGGATGAGCGATGTGAAATCAGGGCGCTGCGGCACAGGCGTACGCCTGTGCATTCGGGTTGAACAATCATGGTTATTTCCTCGCTGGCGTCCTGTACGCCCAGATGGAAGAAATTCTGTACCGCTGCGCGCAGCCTCGCTGGCCACAGGATAGCCGGCGAAATACGCTGGACGCGCGCGGAAGTAGCGGGGTTGAGCGGATCAGGCGTTTTTCAGCATCCACTCAATTTCGGTTTCGGTGATCAGGCGCTCAAACTGCACCAGCTCATCGGTCTTGCAGGCCAGATAGACGTGGCTGAACCTTTCCCCCAGCAGCGCCTTCAGCACCGGCTGGTGTTCGAACTCATACAGCGCGTCGCTCTGGCGGATAGGGAACGGCAGCCCATCCTGCTCCAGCCCGTTGCCGGTGACCGGTTCCTGTAGCGGCAGCGGCGTTTCCAGCCCGTAGACAATGCCGGCCAGAATAGTGGCCATCACCAGATACGGGTTGGCGTCGGCGCCGGCCACGCGATACTCCACGCGATGGCTGTCGCGGTCGCCGCAGGGGATCCGCAGCGCCACGGTGCGGTTATTGTGCCCCCACGAGGCCTGGGTCGGCACATACATGCCCGGCTGGAAACGGCGGTAGGCGTTGACGTTCGGCGCCAACAGCGCCATGGAAGACGGCATCAAGGCGATCATGCCCGCCAGCGCCTGTTTCAGCAGCGTGGAGTCTTCGCCGTCGTCGTCGGCGAACACGTTGCTGCCCTGCCCGTCCAGCATGCTGATGTGCACGTGCATGCCGCTGCCGGCGTGCTCCTCGTAGGGTTTGGCCATAAAGGTAGCCTGCATGTTGTGGTTTTCGGCCACCATGCGCACCAAGCGCTTCAGCGCCAGCGCATGATCGCAGGCTTCCAGCACGTTGTCGGTATGATGCAGGTTGACTTCGAACTGGCCGGGCGAGGCCTCCGCCACCGCGCCGTCCGCCGGAATGCCCTGCAGGCGCGCCAACTCGTCGATTTCGCTCAGCACGTCGGCGAAGTGGTTCAGGTTATCGACGGAATACACCTGGCTCTGGGTGTTGCGTTCCTGGGTGCCCGGCGCGCACGGCGGTTGCAGATAGCCCTCCGTGTCGCGCTGGCGGTCGATGAGATAAAACTCCAGCTCTACCGCTACCACGGGGGATAACCCGCGCTGACGCAAACGCTGCCACACTCGGTTCAGCACATTGCGCGGTTCAACGTCAAAGGGAGTGCCATCTTCATCCAGCATGGTGAGCAGCACCTGCGCGATATATTGCGGGTCGGCCGCCGACGGCGTCAGGGTGCCCAGCACCGGGACGCAAATATGGTCCGGTTCGCCCAATTCTTGCCCCAGCCCCGCCTCTTCCACCACGTTGCCGAGAATATCCATCGCAAACACCGACGCCGGGAAGTAGCAGCCCTTTTCCAGCTTGTTCAGGCCGCCGACCGGAATGCGTTTGCCGCGGAAGCTGCCGTTGAGATCGGTCAGCAGAACGTCGACGTGCTGGGTTAACGGATAACGTTCCAGATACTTGTTCACTTCGCGCTGGAACGCGCTACTTCGTCTTTCTTCATTGTGTTGAACAAAGTTTTCCACTTCTACGATGTTGGTCTGCATGATTCACCCGCCGTTTGTGTTTTGTCTGTCGTCGATGTTTATTGACCATCTTGCTCAATATAATGTCCACAAATGAAACGTAGATGAAACAATTTTGTTTTGCAAGTGTTACTTTTGGTTTGAATATTGCCCATTCCACTGCTAGATTTATAGAATATTGAACGAAAACGGCAGTGTAGAAGCTTATCGTTCATAATTTCGAACATACCAAGGGGATAGCATGGGCAATATATTTAACAGACCAGTCATCGGCGTGGTGATGTGCAGGTACAGGTTAAACGGACACCTCACACAGACCTTGCAAGAAAAGTACCTGAATGCCGCGATCGCCGCCGGCGGGCTGCCAATCGCCTTGCCGCACGCGCTGGCCGAGCCGGAACTGCTGGCGGAACTGCTGGAGCAGCTCGACGGCATTCTGCTGCCGGGCAGCCCCAGCAATGTGCAGCCGCACCTTTATGGTGAAAACGGCGATGAGCCTGACGCCGATCCTGGGCGAGATGAATTGAGCCTGGCGCTAATCCGCCACGCGCTCGACAGGCGCATTCCCCTTTTCGCCATTTGCCGCGGCATGCAGGAAATGGTGGTCGCCACCCAAGGCACCCTGCACCGCCGGCTGTACGAACTGCCCGAGCTGCTTGAACACCGTGAAGACCACGACCTGCCGCTGGAACAGCAATACGCCCCCGCCCACGAAGTCATCGTGCAGGAAGGGGGGCTCCTTTCGGACCTGATACCGGATTGCAACAGATTCTGGGTGAACTCATTGCACGGCCAGGGCGCCAAAAGCCTCGGCCCGGAGATCCGCATCGAGGCCCATGCCGCCGACGGGCTGGTGGAGGCCATCAGCGTGCGCGATCGGCCTTTCGCGCTCGGCGTGCAGTGGCACCCGGAGTGGAACAGCGAAGAGTACGCCCTGTCGCGCCTGTTGTTTGATGGTTTCATCACCGCTTGCCGGAACTATCAAAAGGAAAAACGCCCATGAGCGATGTCAGCTTGGCGCCGGGAAAACGTCTGTCGCAGATCCGCCAGCAGTTAGGGCTGTCGCAGCGCCGGGTAGCCGAACTGTCTGGATTGACCCACAGCGCCATCAGCACCATCGAGCAGGATAAGGTCAGCCCGGCCATCAGTACGCTGCAAAAGCTGCTGACGGTCTACGGCCTGTCGCTGTCGGCGTTTTTTGCCGAGCCGGATAAGCCGGCGGAGCCGCAAATCGTCATCGATCACGAAGACCTGATCGAAATTGGCAGCCAGGGGGTGTCAATGAAGCTTATCCACAACGGCGATCCCAACCGCACCCTGGCGATGATGATAGAAACCTATGAGCCGGGCACCACCACCGGCGAGCGCATCAAACACCAGGGGGAAGAAATAGGCACGCTGCTGGAAGGCGAAGTGGTGCTGCAGGTCAACGGGCAGGTTTATCACCTGCTGGCCGGGCAGAGCTACGCCATCAACACCGGCATTCCCCACAGTTTCAGCAACACGTCGGCGCGGATTTGCCGGATTATCAGCGCCCATACGCCGACGACATTCTGATCAACGGAGCTAGGTATGGATTTCCACCACCTGCAGTATTGGCAACATCGGGCGCAAGCCCTGCACATTGAGAACCGACTGTTTATTAATGGCCGCTATCAGCCGGCCGCCGAAGGGGAAAGCTTTGCCGTGGACGATCCCGCCGGCCGGCGCCAGCTGGCGCTGGTGGCGCGCGGCAGCGGCGTCGATATCGATTTGGCGGTCAGCGCGGCGCGCGGCGCGTTCGAGCGCGGCGACTGGTCACAGGCGGCCCCGGCGCAGCGTAAAGCCACCCTGCTGCGCTTCGCCGCACTGATGGAACAGCACCATGAAGAGCTGGCGCTGCTGGAAACGCTGGATACCGGCAAGCCTATCCGCCACAGCCTGCGCGACGACGTGCCGGGCGCTATCCGCTGCATCCGCTGGTACGCCGAAGCGATCGATAAGGTGTACGGCGAAATCGCCCCTACCGGCCGCGACGCGCTGGCGTTGATCGAACGTGAGCCAATCGGCGTGGTCGGCGCCATCGTTCCCTGGAACTTCCCGCTGCTGCTGGCCTGCTGGAAGCTCGGCCCGGCGCTGGCCGCCGGCAACAGCCTGGTCCTCAAACCGTCTGAAAAATCGCCGCTGAGCGCCCTGCTGCTCGGCAAGCTGGCGCAGCAGGCCGGGCTGCCGGACGGCGTACTGAACGTGGTCCCCGGCTACGGCCACGACGCCGGCAAGGCGCTGGCGCTGCACAACGACGTCGACGCGCTCACCTTCACCGGTTCCACGCTGGTTGCCAAGCAACTGATGAAGTACGCCGGCGAATCCAATATGAAACGCGTCTGGCTGGAGGCCGGCGGAAAAAGCGCCAATATCGTCTTCGCCGATTGCCCGGACCTGGACAAAGCCGCGCAAAGCGCTGCGGCAGGCATTTTCTACAACCAGGGCCAGGTGTGCATCGCCGGTACCCGCCTGCTGGTGGAAGAAAGTATTCAGCAAGATTTTCTGCAGGCGCTGCGCAAGCATGCGGCGGCATTTACCCCGGGCGACCCGCTCGATCCGGCCACGGTAATGGGCACGCTGATCGACAGCGGCCACTGCGAGAAAGTGGCGGGCTATATCGACCAGGGGCTGAGCCAGGGCGCCTCGCTGTTCCTCGACGGCCGTCGGCACCCGCAGGGCGATCACGCCGGCTACCTCGGCCCGACCATTCTCACCGGGGTGGATAACGCCATGAGCGTAGCGCGCGACGAAATCTTCGGCCCGGTGCTGGCGGTGACCACCTTCAGCGGCGAACAGCAGGCGCTGCAGCTGGCCAACGACAGCGATTACGGCCTGGGCGCCGCGGTCTGGACCCGCGATCTGAGCCGCGCCCACCGCATGGCGCGGGGCTTGAAAGCCGGCACGGTATTCGTCAACAACTACAACGACGGCGACATGACCGTGCCGTTCGGCGGGTACAAGCAGAGCGGCAACGGCCGCGATAAGTCGCTGCACGCGCTGGATAAGTTCACAGAACTGAAAACCACCTGGATCTCGCTGGAATAAGGGCCTCATCATGACTGAACACGTAAAAAGCTATTATGCGGCCTCGGCCAACGACCATCAGCCTTACCCACAGCTGAATGAGTCTATCGAATGCGACGTCTGCGTGGTCGGCGGCGGTTACACCGGCCTGTCTTCGGCGCTGTTTCTGGTAGAGGCCGGTTATGACGTGGTGGTGCTGGAATCCGCACGCATCGGCTTTGGCGCCAGCGGCCGCAACGGCGGCCAGCTGGTTAACTCCTACAGCCGCGACATCGACGTAATTGAGCAACGCTACGGGCCGGAAAGCGCCCGGGTGCTCGGCAGCATGATGTTTGAGGGCGCAGAGATCATTCGCAGCCGTATCAAGCGATACGCCATCGAATGCGACTACCGCCCCGGCGGCATCTTCGCCGCGCTGAATAACAAGCAGTACCACGCGCTGATCGAGCAGAAGCAGAACTGGGAACGTTACGGCAACACCCAGCTCGAACTGCTGGATGCCGACCGGGTGCGCCAGGAGATCGCCAGCGATCGCTACGTCGGCGCGCTGCTGGACCACAGCGGCGGCCACATCCACCCGCTCAATCTGGCGCTCGGCGAGGCTGAGGCGATTCGCCTGCAGGGCGGCCGCATCTTCGAACAATCGGCGGTGACCGACATCCGCCACGGCGAACCGGCTATCGTCAGCACCGCCGGCGGCCAGGTGAAGGCACGCTACGTGATTGTCGCCGGCAACGCCTATCTGGGGGACAAGCTGGAGCCGCGCCTGGCGAAGCGCAGCATGCCGTGCGGCACTCAGGTGGTCGCCACCGAGCCGCTGGCGCCAGAGGTGACGCAGGCGCTGATCCCGCAAAACTACTGCGTCGAAGACTGCAACTATCTGCTGGATTATTACCGCATTACCGGCGATAACCGGCTGCTTTACGGCGGCGGCGTGGTCTATGGCGCACGCGACCCGGACGACATCGACAACCTGATCCGGCCAAAGCTGCTGAAAACCTTCCCGCAGTTGAAGGGGGTGCGCATCGACTATCGCTGGACCGGCAACTTCCTGCTGACGCTGTCGCGCATGCCGCAGTTCGGCCGCCTGGAGAATAACGTCTATTACATGCAGGGTTACAGCGGCCACGGCGTGACCTGCACCCATCTGGCGGGCAAGCTGATTGCGGAACTGATGCGCGGCGACGCGGAGCGCTTCGACGCCTTCGCCAGGCTGCCGCATTTGCCGTTCTTCGGCGGGCGCAACCTGCAGATCCCGTTCACCGCCATCGGCGCCGCGTATTATACGCTGCGCGATCGCATTGGGGTGTGATCAAAAAGGCCCGGCGATGCCGGGCCCAATGGCTAACGCCTAAACGATTTTCGGCTGACCGTCCGAGGCGGTCGCCCCGCCGTCGACCGGGATGTTGGCGCCGTTGATAAAGCTGGCGTCATCGCTGGCCAGGAACGCCATCACCGCCGCCACTTCTTCCGGCTCCGCCGCGCGGCCCAGCGCAATGCGTTCGTTGAACTTGTCGCGGATCTCCTGCGGCCAGCCGTTGGTCATGTTGGTTTTCACCAGGCTCGGACACACCGAGTTGACGCGCACGCCGTCGCCGCCGTGATCCAGCGCCATGGCGCGCGTCAGGTTGACCACCGCCCCCTTCGCCGCACAGTAATAAGCCGCGCCCCAGTCGCCGCCCAGGCCGGAAACCGACGCCGTATTGACGATGCAGCCTTTGGTTTTCAACAGGTACGGCAAGGCGAACTTGGAGCAGAACACCACGCCGTCGATATCGACCCCGGCGATGCGCCGCCAGTCGGCGACGCTGGTTTCCAGCACGCTGCCCGCCACGTGTACGCCGGCGTTGTTCAGCAACACGTCGATACGGCCCAGTTTCTCCACCACTTCATTCATCATCTTCTCGACCGCAACCGGGTCGGAAACGTCGATATGCACCGCCAGCGCCCGGCCCTGCGGCAGCGAAGCGGCCACCTTGTCCACCGCTTCCCTGGCCCAGTCGGCCAATACCACGATGGCGCCCTCGGCGGAAAACCGCCGCGCCGCCGCTTCCCCCATGCCATTACCCGCACCGGTGATGACCACCACTTTATTGTCAAAACGCATGAGACCTCCTCCATGTGAACGTATTTATATAAATCATACAAATCCTCATTGCCCGAGGATAAAACTCCCGGCGGCGCCAGGCCAGTCAAAACGTGCGGTTTGTTAACCAAAAAGAGGTATCAGGAGCCATTTCAATGCGCTGGGGCAAGCATTCTCGGAATTAAGCCAAATTATTGATGGATATAATAAAATTTACCAGAGTGACTATTTCGATGGGGGCTATTGGGCATGAGACACGATAGAAACCCCTCGCCGGGCGAGGGGCTGCGCTATTTTTTGTCGATGGGGATCACCAGCAGATCGACATTCAGATCGTTGATCGCCTGGCGCGCCGAAGACATCAGCCGGCTCCAGACATCGTGGTGATGGCCGAAGACAATCAGATCAAACCCTTTCTCCTTAGCCGCCCGGTTCAGCTCTGCCGTCAGTTCACCGCGGCTGACGATCGCCTCTTCCACCGGGTAGGACGACTGACCGCGGATCGCATTGAGTATGTTCTTGACCCGCTCCGAAAAGGTGCGATCGGTGTAGTTATATTCACCCACCCCCAGTTCGGCGTAATAACCGGTGCGGTGGATATCGATATAGATCAGGGAAAGTTTGGCATTGAGCGCGGCGGCCAGCCTGGCGCCCTTGCCCAGCAGGAACTCGGCGTCTTCGCTGAGATCGGTTGCGACAACGATATGTTGATAAGCCATGACGACTGCCCTCCGCATCGAGCTAGTGAACAGAATGGCGCTCCCTGCCGGGCTTTCCGCATGCTTCTTATGCAGTTTAATTTTAGTTCAGCGTTGGGATGCTCGCCTGTCGCTCAATATCGTTCTATTTATGGAACGATTAATCCCACCTTCACCCTCTAGTGCAATTCCGCCAAGTGCCTAAACTAAGAGCACGAAATGAGATTAACCATCTGGTTATTCAACATTAATTTTCATATCACCATCCGACTACAGAAGGAAAAAACCATGAGCGCTCCAGAAAACTTTAACGGTCAACGTCCTGTTATTGATGTCAATGACGCCGTATTGCTGTTGATTGATCACCAGAGCGGTCTGTTCCAGACCGTCGCCGACATGCCAATGACCGAGCTGCGCGCCCGCGCCGGCGCATTGGCCAGCATCGCCACGCTGAGCAAACTGCCGGTGATCACCACCGCCTCGGTGCCGCAGGGCCCCAATGGCCCGCTGATCCCGGAAATCCACCAGAATGCGCCGCATGCACAGTACGTCGCCCGCAAAGGCGAGATCAACGCCTGGGACAACCCGGAGTTCGTGGCGGCGGTAAAAGCCACCGGCCGCAAGACCCTGATTATCGCCGGCACCATCACCAGCGTATGCATGGCCTTCCCGTCCATCAGCGCGGTCGCCGAAGGCTATAAGGTCTTCGCGGTGATCGATGCCTCCGGCACCTATTCCAAAATGGCGCAAGAAATCACCCTGGCGCGCGTGGTGCAGGCCGGCGTGGTGCCTATCGATACCGCCGGCGTCGCCTCAGAGCTGCAAGGCAGCTGGAACCGCGATGATGCGCAGCAATGGGCTGAGGTATACACCAAAATCTTCCCGGCCTATCAGTTGCTGATTGAAAGCTATATGAAAGCGCAGGACGTAGTGAAAAACAACGAGCTGCTGGATTCTCAACGCTGAGAGAGCAGACATAAAAAAACCCCGGCGCCATGCCGGGGTTATCAATGTTTGCCGGTTACTTTCCCGGCTGTCATGTTATGGCGTAAGCGTCCATCCAACACTCCAACGTTACGCAGCCTAAGCACAACTTTTTCACAACAGAAAAATAGACTGAAAATCGGCATTATTATTTATGCGACAATCTGTTTTTCTGTTGCCAATAATAATTAATTATTGGAACGTCATCGAGGAATCGAACCCCAGTCCGCCAACGGATAATTTCGCTGCCGCTCTTCCTGCTGAGCTAATGACGTATTGACAAATACTCCGGGCGAACCCGGAGTTTATTCAGGCTGAGGATTTCATTTCTTAACTGCTCCGGCTTAAACCATCATCGCTGTCGTAAGAAATCGTACCTCGGCCGAAAATTATAACGCGACCACGTTGCCGGCAGAAGGCCCCTTCATGCCATTTTCGATAGTGAACTCAACCTGTTGGCCTTCGTCCAGCGTTTTGAAATCGTTGCTCTGAATAGCGGAGAAGTGTACGAACACGTCTTTGCTGCCGTCTGCCGGGGTAATAAAGCCAAAGCCTTTACCTGCATCAAACCATTTTACCAAACCAGTCATTTTATTAGACATAGAGATATTCCCTTTATATTTTTGCGACGCCATATGGCGATAGAGGTCTGTTTTTATTGGAAACTTATGGGGCACTAGAGAAGAAAATTCGCGGGAGAAGAGGTATCTGAGGGATATCGCTAATACTGAGAACTGCTTTACTAAAACTGCTTTCATAAGGTCTGTACTACAAACCGATGACGCTATTTACACACAGCTGAATTATTTAAGCAAGGCATATTTTAAATTATATTCATAAGGCTCATAAATTTATTACCGCCTTAGGCCGCTGGCGCCTGCCGCTACGGGCCGGTAAAAAAGTTTCCGCACTGCTGGATCACACCGGCGATTCATTATAGAACTAGAGTTCCCCCCTTCTGACAGGCAGTTAACCGATGATCGATATGTCAGCCGTGCTCGCCGTTTTCACCGTCTATATCGTCGGCGTGGTGATCCCCGGCCCCAACTTTGTCGCCGTTGCGCACAAAGCCGTTTCCGCGCGCCGCAGCGAGGCTTTCGCCCTGGTGGCGGGCATCGTATTGGTCAACCTGTTCTGGGCGAGCAGCGCCCTGCTCGGCGTCGGTATGGTTTTCGCCTTGTTCCCCTGGCTGGCGCTGGCGGTAAAAGTGGCCGGCGCCGGTTATCTGATTTGGTTCGGTTATCGGCTGATCGCCCATGCAGCCCCCGGCTCAGGCGTTGCCGGCGCGGCGTGCGGGGTGAACGCCGGCTTCAGATCGGCGTTCTTGCAGGGGGTCGCCACCAACATAGCCAACCCCAAATCGGTCGCCTTTTACGCCGCGGTGTTTTCGTCGGCAGCGCCGGCGCATATCTCCATGCCCACCTTCGCCGCCATGCTGCTGGAGGTCGCGGTGATCGCCAGCCTGTGGTATGGCCTGGTGGCGCTGGTGCTGTCGCACGCGCCCATCGCCAGCGCCTACCGGCGCAGTAAAGCCTGGATCGATCGCGCCTGCGGCGCGCTGATTATCGGCCTGGGCATCAGACAGCTCCTCAGCCGATAATCGCAATCCCCAGCCGTTCCATCAGTTGGGCAGCCTGGTAGCTGTCCAGCTTCACGCCCTGCAGATCGGTATGGCGCAGATCCAGCTCACCCAGTTCGGAATTGCTCAGGTCGCACTGGGTCACGTTAGCCGCACGCCAGTCGAAGCCGGAGAATTCACCGCCAGACATGTCGGAACCGCTGAAGCTGGCGCCGAGGATCTGCGCCCCATTCCAGCGGTTTTCCCACAGCTAGCACTTCTCAAGCACCACCTTGGAAAAGTTGGCGTAGCTCAGGTTGCTTTTGGTGATGTAAGCGCTGCAGAACCAGGTACGGCTGGTGATCATATTCATGAAGCTGGCGCCGCGAAAGTCCGCGCCCTGCGCCCGGCATTCACGAATTTCGATCCCCAGCGCGCTGGCGTTTCTGAAATCGGCCATCGACAGATCGCAGCTTTTAAAACTGGCGTCTTTCAACAGCGCACGGCTGAAATTACCGCCCAGCCGGCTGTCGCGATCGTAAAACTGGCAGCCGATAAACTCGGTGCCGGTCAAATCGGCGCCCGAAAAATCACAGTTAATAAAGCTGCCGTTCTCGATTTTTTCGCCGGTAAAGCGGTTGCGATCGATTTTCTCACTCTTTAGCGCCAGGCCCATTATACACCCTGTTTATTTATACAGTCACCGGCGTATTATAGGCACATCACGGCTGCGCAGGAAACCCCGCGAGCGTTCGGCGAGCTCCTTGGCTTCAGCGAGCCCCGGCGGCATTGCCGCTCTCGGCAAACGCCACTTTGACGAGGCTAAACTCCCGCGTGCCATCCGCCTTGGCGCTGTCGGCAAACAGCTGCGGGTAGCGGGAATTAACCACCCAAACCTCACCGTCCTTGATAGCCGCGGCGGTCGGCCCGTCCAGCCCCGGCGGCGTAGCGACTGCGGCGATGCGGGCGCTGGCCCAGCCGTCGGATGAAGAGAGCAGCGTCACATCCCCCGACATCTTGCCATCCGCCCCCGGGAACGACTGCACCACCACCAGAGTGTCGGGGCTTTTGAGGCGCAAACCGTCCGGCCCTTTCAGCGGCAGCGGCAGCGCGATCTCGCTTAGCTTGCGCGTTCCATCCAGCGCCACCTTCCACAGCAGGCCGCGAGAATAGTCACCGACGATCAAATAGCCGCCCGGATGGTAAACGATGCCGTTGAGATAGGGCTGAGCACCCGATGCCGCACCGGCCTTGGCGGGCATCAGCCGCTCGGAGCGCACCAGTATCGAAGCCGCGCCGGTTGCCCGGTCGATTTTATAAATTTGCGGCTGGAAGCTGTCGGTGACGTAAACATTGCCCTGCGGATCTATGGCCAGATCGTTGGCGAGCGTCGGCCCTTTGCTCAACGGCGAGAGATCATACACCCGTTGCAGCACGCCGGTATCGAGAGCGAATTCCAGCACCTGTGCGATGCGGTTGCGCGTGCCGGGGGACGTTTTCAGCGCAATGCCGACGTCTTCATTGCAGACCAGCACGCGGTTGCGCGCCGCATCAACGACAATGCCGGAGGTGGTGATTTGCGGGCGGCCGGCGGCGAAACGCCGATAGCGCCCGTCTTCAAAAACCAGGCCAAGCTGCCCGCCGCGCAGCGACGAAACCAGAAACGCCCCGGCGCGTTCATTCCAGGCGATGCTCTCAGGGTATCCCCCGGCGACATCGGGAACGAAGGTGATCGTCTGCGCGCCTTGCGCCGGCGCAGCGGCTGCCAGACACATAGCGGCGCCAAGACACAGTGATGCTACTGATGATGCGGTGTTCTGGAACATGGCAGGAAACCTGGTGATTAACCGGACCTGCATAATAGGTTGGCGCTGAAAACGGCACTAGCCGGGAAAAAGGCAATGCACTAATGAAAAAATCACAGTAATCCTGCCCGGCCAGTAAAACCGCCATAAAATCTATGGCCCCCCCACCCTGTCAGCGTACCGCTCACAGGGTGGGGGGGACCATCTCACTAACCGCCCGAATTCGGACGGTCGTTATTCAAGACAGGCGGTTATTTCAACGCTTCCTGAATGGCGTCGGCCATCGGGCCAATGTGCTTTTCGGCCGCCTTCAGTTGGAAATCTACGCCGTTGCCGTCGTTGGTGTCGGACAAGGTGGCCTTGATCAACTCCAGCGCCGCCTGTACCGCCACTAATCGTTTATGCTGTTCGTCCGTGACCGGTTTGGACCCCATATTTGCCGGATAATATTGTTCTAACATCGTTTTCTCCTTGTGATGACGTCAGCAGCCAACTTAACATAAAACCCCAAATTTTTTAAGGTGACAGATCGCAGTACGCTACTGCTCAGCGATAGACCGAGAACTTTTTGGTCAACGGCTTTAGCTGTTCGGTTTCGCCGTACAGAGCGACCGCCACAAAGTCCAGCTGGTCATACTCGCTATTGGCGGTGTCGGCAATCTGCTGCTCGGCCGAATGCGACAGCATGGTGGTGGTGAAAAAGTTGAACAGCACCCGCTCTTCGCGGCATTTCAGGATCAGACTGCTGAGCTGGCTGCTATTTTTAGCCTGCAGGATCACAACAGGATAGTGGCTCATATTGGCGCTGATGCCGTCGATACTGCTGGGATAATGATGGAATTCTCGCTGTTCAATCAGATCGGTGATACCCGCCGTCAGGTGGCAGGCGGCGTTGAACAGGGTCGCGGTTTCGTGGTTGCGGTTCAGGATGATATAAAACTTTTTCTCGTTATCGCTGTACATGCATTTCTCCTTTTAGGCCAACAGTTTTATCTGACCAGACGCGCATCTTCAATGATCGGGATCGGCCGCGCACCGTCTCTAACGCCTCCGCTAGCGAAAAAGCCCGAAATGTGCGCTTTCGCAACGATGCAGAGCAATAATTGAACTGCCGAAACCAACGCGCCAGCGCATAGTCGGGCCTTTACCGCCCCTGGAGATTTTTATGTCAGCCATCAAACCCGCAGCCCTGGAGGCTGCCCCCAGCGCCCCCGCCACCCAATGGATTGCGGTCGCCAACGTCTTGCTTGCCGGCATTTCAGCCGCGCTGCACGTCGGCAAAGCGACCATCGCCCTGCCGGAGCTGCAGCGCGAATTCGGCCGCTCTTTGGAGTCACTGAGTTGGGTTATTTCGGCCTTCCCGTTTATCGGCGTGTTCGGCGGCATTGCCGCCGGCCTGCTGGTACGCCGCTGGGGCGACCGGCGCCTGCTGCTGCTCGGCCTGCTGGTCATCAGCGTTGCCAGCTTCGCCGGCGCCGCGCTGCACGATTTCGCCGGGCTGATCGCCACGCGCTTTATCGAGGGAATTGGCTTTGTGATCGTGGTTGTCGCTTCACCCGCGGTGCTCAACCGGCTGGTTGAACCGCAACAGCGCAATCTGGTGTTCGGTATCTGGAGCACCTTCATGCCGGCAGGCATCGCACTGTCGTTATTTTTCGGCCCGCACCTCGGCAGTTGGCAGCAGAGTTGGTTCGCCGGCGGCGCGTTGACGCTGTTGAGCGCGCTGCTGCTGCCACTCACTACCCGCAACCCAGCGGCCTTTTCGTCTGCCGTTCCTCTGCAGCTGCGCCGCGCGCTGACCGATCTGCTGCGCGCACGACAGCCGCTGCTGCTGGCGCTGATCTTTACTGCCTATAATCTGCAGTTCTTTGCGGTGATGTCTTTCCTGCCGATATTCCTGATGCAGCGCGTCGGGCTTTCGCTCGCGGCGGCGGGCAGCGTCAGTGCGGTGATAGTGGCGGCGAATATCATCGGCAACCTTAGCGCCGGCCTGCTGCTGTCGCGCGGCATCCCCGCCCGTTCGTTGCTGGCCGCCACCAGCCTGATGATGGGGCTGTCCGGGGTGGGCATTTTCCTTAGCGCCACGCCGGTCGCGCTGCTGATCCCGCTGTGCTTCCTGTTTTGCGCCATCAGCGGCATGCTGCCCGCGACCCTGCTGGCGGCCACGCCGGCCGCCACGCCGGAACCCAGCCTGGTCCCGCTGAGCCTGGGGCTGGTAATGCAGGGCAACTATCTTGGGCAGGTCATCGGCCCACTGGTGCTGAGCGCCATCGTCGCCTATGCCGGTTGGACCGCCCCCGCCGGGCTGCTGTTGGCCGCCGCCGCATTGGCCACGACGTTGGCGCTCCTTTTAAAAACCGGCCGGCGATAGGCTGCGCCCCTGACTCAGGCTTTACGGATCCAGCCTCAGCCGCGAGCTGGCGCCGGATCCGTACCGCATGCAGGTATGGAAATTACGCTTATCTGGACGGATACGGCCAGTGGTGATCCAGGCCCGATAACGACAATGCGCCGGTTGCCGCCAGATAAAGCACCAATCCGGCAAAAGCGATCAACGCCATCTTCTCAATTACCCTAATCCGCTTGTGTTCAGCCATCTGCCTTTCCCTTCAGTTTGTAGTGAAATGTGATCCACTTCAAACTTAGGCAACGCATCGCCCATCATCAAGCGCGCTTCACAAAATGAAACAAAATCAATAAATTTTATTAATCATTGACTGCCTTTCCCCTCTTTGCCTGCCCTCCCGGCCCGGGCGAAAGCCAGGGTTCGGCACGCTAAAAATCCGCTACCGGTTAAACGGCGGTAATGATAGGGTTGTTTTCAGTCAGCGCCCATGGCTGGCGAATTTATCATTTGAGGGATGAGTATGATGTCTAAAGGTATTTCGAAGGGATTTTTTATTCTGATCCTTTTTATCGTGACCGCCGCTTTTCTGGACGTGTTGGGGCCCTACTACTCCTCGGTGCTGTGGGCCATCATTCTGGCGGTGATTTTCCACCCGTTGAAGAAAAAGCTTAAACAATACTTCGGTGAAAAAAATGGGCTGGTGTCGCTGCTGACGGTTGGCGTTATCTGCCTGATAGTATTTACGCCGTTGGCGATCATCGCCTCTTCACTGGCGATGGAGTTCAACGTCATCTACACCAAGCTGCAGAATAACGATACGCAGCTGCCGACGATGCTGGCCGACTTTATGCGCCATCTGCCCGGCTGGGCGCAGCATTTCCTGGCCGAACATAAGCTCGACAACGCGGCTGATATCCAGAAACAGCTTTCCGAGGTGGCGTTGAAAGGCGGGCAATACCTGGCCGGCAGCGTATTCCTGATCGGCAAGGGCACCTTCAACTTCGCCGTCGGCTTTGGCGTAATGCTCTACCTGCTGTTCTTCCTGCTGAAAGATGGGCCATACCTGGTCAACCTGGCGCTAGAGGCCCTGCCGCTGTCCGAACACGTGAAACACCACCTGTTCGTGAAATTCGCCGCCGTTTCCCGCGCCACGGTCAAAGGCACCGTGGTGGTGGCGCTGGTGCAGGGCGCGCTCGGCGGCCTGGCGTTTTACATTACCGGCATCGACGGCAGCCTGCTGTGGGGCGCATTGATGGCCTTCCTGTCGATCATTCCCGCCGTGGGTTCGGCGATTATCTGGGTGCCGGCCGCCATCTATTTCTTCGCCACCGGCATGCTGTGGAAAGGCCTGTTCCTGGTGGGCTTCTTCGTGGTGATTATCGGGCTGGTGGATAACATCCTGCGCCCGCTGTTGGTCGGCAAAGACACCAAAATGCCGGACTACCTGATCCTGATCTCCACCCTGGGCGGCATGGAAATCTACGGCATCAACGGCTTTGTCATTGGCCCGCTGATCGCCGCGCTGTTCATCGCCTGCTGGAATATCCTGTCCGGCCGCGACAGCAAGGAAACCACCGACGAGATCGACGAAGAGTTTATCGAGGAAGGAAAAAATCATCCCGACGCCAGCTAACCCGGGTTGAACCTTTGATTGCAGGGGGCCAAATCTGGCCCCCTGGCTTTTGCGGCCTCGCCCAACGGTGCTATGCTGGGCCGATATTGCTACACGCACATGGAAGACCTTTTTTCGTCATTATTATCTTATAGCCACCCTGGCAATCGCCTTCACCCTGCTCTGTTTGCTGACCTTTATCTATTGCGCCTATCGGCTGTCGAGAGACGGCGACGTTAAATTCAAAGCCTCCCTCATGGTGCTGGTGAGCGCGCTGCTGGCGTTTTACTGCGCCTATGGCTATGTCAGCACCGTTTTGCAGCAGCAGGAAGTGAAAGTTCGGCTTTATTAACGTGGCCGGATGAAAAACACCAACTCCGGATCGTTTTCATCAAGATTTTCGATATAACCGCTCTCAATGAAACCGGCGTCCAGCAATAGTTTTCGCATCGCCAAATTAGAGCGATTGGTTGAGGTAAACAGCTTGGCCTGCGGGCAAAGGAGCGCCAACTCGGCGACCAGCCCGGCGCCTATCCCCTGGCGCCTGCAGCCCTCGGCCACCATCAGCATTTCAATAAACCCGCAACCGAAGAAATGGTCGTTCAGCACGCCATAGGCCATTACCTGCCCTTCACTTTCGACCAGGTAGCAAGCGCCCGAAGCGCACCATGCCTGGATTTGAGCACGGCGAAGCGCATCGTCGGATGCGACGCTGTCAATGGCGGTCAAAGCCGCGATATCTGCCTCTGTGGCGGCGCGAACCCTCATTTCAGACTCCGGTATTTTTTATATAGCCGCAACCATTCTGTTATTTAGCCCCTACTGGGCGAATCTCCAACAGGCTACTTTTAAAGGCATTATAAACAGCGGGCGTCGGGGGCTTGGGAAGCCGGGCATGGGTAATCGCCTGCACAGCGGCGCGGCAAAGAGCCGGATCCCCCTCTCGAGCCTGTACACCTAACAATAGCCCGTCAGGAGCCAGCGTAATTTTCAGGGCGCAACGTTTACCGGCATAAGCATCGGCATCTTTTAAATGGTTTTCAATAGCGGATCGCAGCTGAGCTGCGTAATCATTCTCTTCAGTGCCGGGAGCGGGAACCGTTTTGCCTTCGAGAGAAGCAAAAAGATCGTCGGCCTCTTGGTTCATCGGATCGGCTTTACTGGTGGAAGCGGCTTTGGCCCCTCCCGTTAACGTCAGCGCAGCAACGATCAACCACCATGGGGAGACGCCGGTTTTACATCCTAAATAGGTTACTTTCATATCCCTTTCCTTATGGATTATTCCCAGTAAGCAAATCAACTAAAATGGCGAGCCAAAGAACGCTCACGCCGATATATGATATTGAATAAAAAAAGGGAGCCCTAAGGCTCCCGTTCTCATTCAAACGCTCACACCATTACATGTGTTTAACAATAGCGTCGCCAAACTCTGAACATTTCAGCAGCTTGGCGCCATCCATCAGGCGTTCGAAGTCATAGGTCACGGTCTTGGCGGCGATGGCGCCTTCCATGCCCTTAACGATCAGGTCAGCCGCTTCGAACCAGCCCATGTGGCGCAGCATCATCTCTGCGGACAGGATGATCGAGCCTGGGTTCACTTTGTCCTGGCCGGCGTACTTCGGCGCGGTGCCGTGGGTTGCTTCGAACAGCGCGCAGTCGGAACCGATGTTGGCGCCCGGCGCGATGCCGATGCCGCCAACCTGGGCCGCCAGGGCGTCGGAGATGTAGTCGCCGTTCAGGTTCATACAGGCGATCACGTCGTATTCCGCCGGGCGCAGCAGGATTTGCTGCAGGAAGGCGTCGGCGATCACGTCTTTAACCACGATCTCTTTACCGGTGTTCGGGTTCTTGATCTTCAGCCATGGGCCGCCGTCGATCGGCTCGCCGCCGAACTCTTCGCGCGCCAGCTCATAGCCCCAATCCTTGAAGGCACCTTCGGTGAACTTCATGATGTTGCCTTTGTGAACCAGGGTTACGGAGTCGCGGTCGTTAGTGATGGCGTATTCGATCGCCGCACGCACCAGACGCTTGGTCCCTTCTTCGGAGCATGGCTTAACGCCGATACCGCACTGCTCTGGGAAGCGGATTTTCTTCACGCCCATTTCGTCGCGCAGGAATTTGATTACCTTGTCTGCTTCCGCAGAACCGGCTTTCCACTCGATGCCGGCGTAGATGTCTTCGGCGTTTTCGCGGAAGATCACCATGTCGGTCAGCTCTGGCTGTTTAACCGGGCTTGGGGTGCCCTGGTAATAACGCACCGGGCGCAGACACACATACAGGTCCAGCTGCTGGCGCAGGGCCACGTTCAGGGAGCGGATACCGCCGCCGACCGGGGTAGTCAGCGGGCCTTTGATGGCGACGCGGTAGTCACGGATCAGATCCAAAGTTTCGTCCGGCAGCCATACGTCTTTACCGTATACGTGCGTGGATTTTTCGCCGGTATAGATTTCCATCCAGGAGATTTTACGTTCGCCGTGGTAGGCCTTTTTCACAGCCGCATCAACCACGTGAATCATAGCAGGGGTAACGTCGACGCCAATGCCGTCGCCTTCGATAAACGGAATGATCGGGTTATTCGGAACAACCAGTTTACCCTGGGCATCAACCGTAATCTTTTTACCTTCTGCCGGAACAACTACTTTGCTTTCCATCAACCTCTCCTTCAAGCGCAATTTTTGTTAATGCTTTGTAAGATGCGTGTAGATACTACTTGAATATTCGCTCCGCGCCAATCCGAAACGGATTCGGTTATAATGCGCCTATCATCCGTAATCTCAACCGTTATGAAAAAATTCCCTGTTACAAATCACAAAGTTAAACGATTCAGCAAGCCCGCCGCCGCCAAAGCGCCTGCAGCCAAGGGGCCGCGCCGGGTGGTGTTATTCAACAAACCTTTCGACGTGCTGCCGCAGTTTACCGATGAAGCCGGCCGCGCCACGCTGAAAGCGTTCATTCCCTTTACCGACGTTTACGCCGCAGGGCGTCTGGACCGCGACAGCGAAGGGCTGCTGGTGCTGACCAACGACGGCAAGCTGCAGGCGCAGCTCACCCAGCCGGGCAAACGCACCGGCAAGGTGTACTTCGTGCAGGTGGAAGGCGCGCCGCAGGAAAGCGATCTGGCGCCACTGCGCAGCGGCGTCACGCTGAAAGACGGCCCCACCTTGCCCGCCGGGGTGGAGCTGGTGGCCGAGCCGCAGTGGCTGTGGCCGCGCAACCCGCCAATTCGCGAGCGCAAATCCATCCCCACCGCCTGGCTGAAGATCACCCTGTTCGAAGGGCGAAATCGCCAGGTGCGTCGCATGACTGCGCATATCGGGTTCCCTACCCTGCGCCTGATTCGCTACAGTATGGGTAATCTTTCATTGGGTGAACTGCAACCCGGTGAATGGAAAACCCTTGATTCCCTGTAGTCTGCAAGGAGCCGTCATGAAAAAAGCATTAACCGCGCTAGTATTTACCGGCCTGCTGTCGGCCTCTGCGGCGCAGGCCGCCAGCTTCGACTGCGCCAAAGCGGTCAACGCCGATGAAAAAGCGGTTTGCGCCAGCCGTTCGCTGAGCGACAAGGACGTGGAAATGGTCACCAAATACCAATTCCTGCGCGGCCTGTTCGCCATGGGCGCCCGCGGCGCGATGCAGGATCGCCAGCAAAGCTGGCTGGAGCAGCGCAAGCTGTGCGGCAGCGACGCCAATTGCCTGTCGCAGAGCTACAAAACCCGCATTGCCGAGCTGGATGACATCTACCAACGCATCGACAAACCGCTGTAAGGGGCCGCTATGTTCAAACCGCACGTCACCGTCGCCTGCGTGGTGCACGCCGCCGGCAAATTCCTGATCGTCGAAGAGACCATCAATAACAAAGCCCTGTGGAACCAGCCGGCCGGCCACCTTGAGGCCGACGAAACGCTGGTGCAGGCCGCCGAGCGCGAGCTGTGGGAAGAGACCGGCATCCGCGCCGCGCCGCAGTCGTTCCTGCGGCTGCACCAGTGGATCGCGCCGGACCGCACGCCCTTCCTGCGCTTTTGCTTCGCGATCGAACTGGCACAACCGTTGCCGACCGAGCCGCACGACAGCGACATCGACCGTTGCCTGTGGCTGAGCGCCGAAGAGATTTTGCAGGCGCCCAACCTGCGTTCCGGGCTGGTGGCGGAAAGTATCCGCAGCTATCAGCAGCCGGAGCGCTACCCGCTGTCGCTGGTCGGCAGCTATGCCTGGCCGTTCTGAACCTCAGCACAATAAGAGCAGTGCGCGGGCTGGCCCAACGTGATAAAATCCTGCGCTTGTTTTTATCAGCACGGTTCGTGTTCAAGCTCGTGAGAATCCCATGTCAGACAACAGCCAGAAAAAAGTAATCGTCGGAATGTCCGGCGGCGTCGACTCCTCCGTTACTGCCTATCTGTTACAGCAACAGGGCTATCAGGTCGCTGGGCTGTTTATGAAGAACTGGGAAGAAGACGACGACGAAGAATACTGCTCCGCCGCGACCGATCTGGCCGACGCGCAGGCGGTATGCGACAAGCTGGGTATCGAACTGCATACGGTGAACTTCGCGGCGGAATACTGGGACAACGTGTTTGAGCTGTTCCTTGAAGAGTATAAGGCCGGCCGCACGCCGAACCCGGACATCCTGTGCAATAAAGAAATCAAATTCAAAGCCTTCCTGGAATTCGCCGCAGAAGACCTGGGGGCGGACTTTATCGCCACCGGCCACTACGTGCGCCGCCAGGACGTAGACGGCAAAAGCCGCCTGCTGCGCGGCGTCGACGGCAATAAAGACCAGAGCTACTTCCTGTACACCCTGGGGCACGAGCAGGTAGCGCAAAGCCTGTTCCCGGTCGGCGAGCTGGAAAAACCGGAGGTGCGCCGCATCGCCGAACAGCTGGAGCTGGTCACCGCCAAGAAGAAAGACTCCACCGGCATCTGCTTTATCGGCGAACGCAAGTTCCGCGACTTCCTCGGCCGCTACCTGCCGGCACAGCCTGGCCCGATCGTCAGCGTCGACGGCCAGACCCTCGGCGAGCATCAGGGGCTGATGTATCACACCCTGGGCCAGCGCAAGGGGCTGGGCATCGGCGGCATGAAAGACAGCAGCGAAGATCCGTGGTACGTGGTGGATAAAGACGTGGCCAACAACGTGCTGGTGGTGGCGCAGGGGCACGACCATCCGCGCCTGATGTCGGTCGGCCTGATTGCGCAGCAGCTGCACTGGGTTGACCGTCTGCCGCTCGGCGGGCCGTTCCGCTGCACGGTGAAGACCCGTTATCGCCAGCAGGACATCCCCTGCACCGTTACGCCGATCGACGACCAACGCATCGAAGTGCGTTTCGACGAACCGGTCGCCGCGGTGACGCCGGGCCAGTCCGCGGTATTCTATCAGGGTGAAATCTGCCTCGGCGGCGGCATTATCGAGCAGCGTCTGCAGTAATCGCCCCATCTCAGGCTGAAGGCGCGGCAGTTCATCACTGCAGCGCCTTTTTTATTCAGAACTCGACCTGCGCGCCCAGCTCAATCACCCGATTGGGCGGGATCTCAAACAGATCCGGCGCGCGCAGCGCATTGCGCTGCAGCAGCTGAAACACCTTGCCGCGAATGCGCAGATACCAGGGCCGTTTGCCCAATACCAGCGTATCGCGCGACATGAAGAACGAGGTTTCATTCATGGTGAAGCTCATCCCCTCCAGCCCGCAGCGGTAAAGGATATCCGTGACGTTGGGCGTCTCGCGCCAGCCGTAGTTGGCCACCACCCGCCAGAAGCTCGACGACAGCCGCTCGATGGTCACCCGCTGCACGTTGTGCACATAGGGCATGTCGAGGGTGGTGATGGTCAACAGCACTATCCGTTCATGCAATACCTTGTTGTGCTTCAGGTTATGCAGCAACACCAACGGCACCGCATGAGGCGTGCGCTCCATAAATACCGCCGTGCCGGGCACCCGCTTCGGCGGCGCTTTCTCCAGCGATTCAATCAGCGCGGTCAGGCCTTCCTGGTCGTCGCGCAGCCGGCGGATCAGGCGCGAACGCTCGGTCTTCCAGGTGAGCATGACCAGCAAAATCGCCAACCCCAGCGCCACCGGCAGCCAGCCGCCGGACAGCAGCTTAATCAAATTGGCGCTGAACAGCGGAATGTCGATCGCCATCATCACCAGCAGCATCGCCAGGCCCCAGTAGCGCGGCCAGCCCCAGTTTTTCACCGCGACGATACTCAGCAGGACAGAAGACAGCAGCATGGTGCCGGTCACGACAATCCCGTAGGCCGAGGCCAGGTTGCTGGAGTGTTTAAAGCTGATAATCACGATCAGCACGGCGGCGAACAGCAGCCAGTTGACCACCGGAATATAAATCTGCCCGGACTCCTGATCGGAGGTATAGATAATGCGCATCGGCGGCAGGTATCCCAGGCGCACCGCCTGCCGCGTGATGGAAAATACGCCGGAGATCACCGCCTGCGACGCGATCACCGTCGCCAGCGTGGCGATCACCAACAGCGGGATCAACGCCCAGCCCGGCGCCAACAGGAAGAACGGGTTATTGATCGCCGCCGGATTGACCAGCAGCAGCGCCCCCTGGCCAAAATAGTTCAGCACCAGCGACGGCGCCACCAGGGTAAACCAGGCGAGGCGTATCGGTTTTTTGCCGAAGTGCCCCATATCGGCGTACAGCGCCTCGGCGCCGGTCACCGACAGCACCACCATGCCGAGCGCAAAAAACGACACCCCCTTGTATTCCATAAAGAAATTCAGCGCCCAATAGGGGTTGAGCGCCTGCAACACTTGCGGGTGCCGCAGAATGCCGCCGATGCCCAACAGCGCCAGCGTCACAAACCAAACAACCATCGCCGGCGCGAACAGTTTGCCGACGCTGCCGGTACCGCGTTTTTGGATCGCGAACAGCGCGGCCAGCACCAACAGCGACAGCGGGATGATAAAGCGGTCCAGCTCAGGCGCGATAATCTGCAGCCCTTCAATGGCCGAGATCACCGAAATGGCCGGGGTGATCACCCCGTCGCCATAGAAAAAGCTGGCGCCCACCAGGCCGATAAATATCGCCGCCGGCAGCCAGCGCGAGTCCAGCCGCCGCACCGCCAGCGACATCAGCGTGAGAATGCCGCCTTCACCGCCGCTGTCGGCGCGCATCACGAAACAAATGTATTTGACTGAAACCACCAACGTCAGCAGCCAGAAAATCAGCGACAAAAAGCCGTAAATCGACGCGGGCGTCATGGTGATGCCTTCTTCCGCGGTCAAACACTCGCGCAGGGTATACAGCGGGCTGGTGCCGATGTCGCCATACACCACGCCGATAGCCGCCAGCGTCACCGCCGGCAGCGGCTGCTTGTTTTTTACATGCATAGAGAAGTCTTTATTTGAGGGCTCACGTTGGCAGTATAGATGCCGCCGGGAAACTTTATTCATTGCCGCAACAATAAGTTCACCCTCCCACTCCGGCGATTTTCGCTGCATGTTTGCGCAGTTCTGCGCCACACGGCGAATCCGCCCCGCCGCGGGTGTATTAGACGCTGGGTTTAGCCCCGATTTTGTGGCATGATCTGTAACATTCGTTGTCGTCGTTGTCACTGCCACGCCCGATCGTCGCCGATCCGCGGCCGCCGCCGTTACCCTTTCGATACACACAACTTTACGCAGTAAGCCATGTACCGTTAACAGCGTTTACAGGAGCAATCTTGGCGAAGAATTATTATGACATCACGCTGGCGATGGCTGGGATCAGCCAGGCGGCGCGACTGGTCCAGCAGTTGGCGCACGAAGGGCAATGCGACCGCGAGGCCCTTCATACCTCGTTGAACAGCCTGCTGCAAATGGACCCGCCCTCCACGCTGGCGGTGTTCGGCGGTGAAGAGAACAAGCTGAAGGTCGGCCTCGAGACGCTGCTGGGCGTGCTCAACGCCAACAATAAAGGGCCGGGCGCCGAACTGACCCGTTACACCATCAGCCTGATGGTGCTGGAGCGCAAGCTCAACGCCAACAAGCAGGCGATGAATACGCTTGCCGAACGCCTCGGCCAGCTTGAGCGCCAGCTGGCGCATTTCGATCTCGAGTCAGACACCATCATCAGCGCGCTGGCCGGCATTTATGTCGACGTGGTCAGCCCGCTCGGGCCGCGCATTCAGGTGACCGGCTCGCCGGCTATCCTGCAGAATCCGCAGGTGCAGGCCAAGGTGCGCGCCACCCTGCTGGCGGGCATCCGCGCCGCGGTGCTGTGGCAACAGGTCGGCGGCAGCCGCCTGCAGTTAATGTTTTCCCGTAATCGTCTGCTCAAGCAGGCGCAAAATATCGTTGCTCATTGTTAATAGATCCCAGGAGTTGCTACCGATGGAATTATCCTCACTGACCGCCGTCTCACCCGTTGATGGACGCTACGGTGATAAAGTCAGCGCACTGCGCACCATTTTCAGCGAATACGGTCTGCTGAAATTCCGCGTGCAGGTTGAAGTACGTTGGCTGCAAAAACTGGCCGCCTGCGCAGAAATCAAGGAAGTTCCCGCTTTTGACGCCGACGCAAACGCTTTCCTCGACAAAATCGTCGCGGAATTCAGCGAAGAAGACGCGCAACGCATCAAGACCATCGAGCGCACCACCAACCACGACGTAAAAGCGGTTGAGTATTTCCTGAAGGAAAAAGTGGCGGCGATCCCTGCCCTGCACGCGGTGTCCGAATTCATTCACTTCGCCTGCACCTCGGAAGACATCAACAACCTGTCGCACGCGCTGATGCTGCAAACCGCACGTCAGGACGTGGTGCTGCCTTACTGGCGCAAAATCATCGACGCCATCAAGGGCCTGGCGCTGGAATATCGCGACATCCCGCTGCTGTCGCGCACCCACGGCCAGCCGGCCACCCCGTCTACCGTCGGCAAAGAGTTCGCCAACGTGGCCTACCGTATGGAGCGCCAGTTCCGCCAACTGGAACGCGTGGAGATCATGGGTAAAATCAACGGCGCGGTCGGCAACTACAACGCCCACATCGTCGCTTACCCGGAAGTGGACTGGCATCAGTTCAGCGAAACCTTCGTCACTTCGCTGGGCATCACCTGGAACCCGTACACCACTCAAATTGAACCGCACGACTACATCGCCGAATTGTTCGACTGCGTGGCGCGTTTCAATACCATCCTGATCGACTTCGACCGCGATATTTGGGGCTACATCGCCCTGAACCACTTCAAGCAGAAGACCATCGCCGGTGAGATCGGTTCGTCCACCATGCCGCACAAGGTCAACCCGATCGACTTCGAAAACTCCGAAGGCAACCTGGGCCTGGCCAACGCGGTGCTGGGCCACCTGGCCGGCAAACTGCCGGTTTCCCGCTGGCAGCGCGACCTGACCGACTCCACCGTGCTGCGCAACCTGGGCGTCGGCCTGGGCTACGCGCTGATCGCCTATCAGGCGACCATGAAAGGCATCGGCAAGCTGGAAGTGAACCAGGCGCACCTGCTGGACGAGCTGGATCACAACTGGGAAGTGCTGGCCGAGCCGATCCAGACCGTGATGCGCCGCTACGGCATCGAGAAGCCGTACGAGAAGCTGAAAGAGCTGACCCGCGGCAAGCGCGTGGATGCCGCCGGCATGCAGGCGTTTATCGATGGCCTTGAACTGCCGGAAGAAGAGAAAACCCGTCTGAAGGCGATGACGCCGGCGAATTACATCGGCCGCGCCGCCACCATGGTAGACGAGTTGAAATAAGCCTTCTCTGCCCGATAAAAAGGCGGCCTGCGGGCTAACACCGATCGGTTAAGCAAAATGATCGGTTGAACGATCCGGTGGGTAGACGACAATAGCCTCATCAATTCTCTGATGGGGCTTTTTTATGCTTTCAACCTGGCTTGACGATACCCAGACCTGGGCTGAACCCGTTTCACTTTCCTGTTTTCAGCGTGCCATTCCCCTTGAGTGGATTTCTCAGGTCCTTGATTCCACGAATAAAGCCAGTATCCGTAAACGTAAACTCCCCGCAGAACTCGTGGTCTGGCTGATTGTGGGCATGGGCCTGTACCGCGACCGCTCCATCACGGACGTTGTGACAAAACTCGACCTCGTCCTGAGTTCGCAGGAAGGTGAGACTCTCGCTGCCAGCTCCATTGCCCAGGCACGCCAGCGGTTGAGCGATGAACCGCTTCGGGAGCTCTTCACCCTGACGGCCAGCCACTGGACTCAACAGGAAGATAAGGATGACCTCTGGCACGGACTGCGGCTGTTCGCCGTTGATGGCACCCTTTTTCGCACACCCGATACGCCCGAACTTGCAGACCATTTTGAGTACATAAAGCATCGTCCGGACAGACACACTGAGTACCCGATGGTCAGGCTGTGCGCCATGATGTCGCTGCGCAGCCGGTTGATCCATGACGTGAAATTCGGGCCGGCAAATACCGGCGAAGTCAGTTACGCGAAGCAATTATCGCCGCAGGCGAAAAGCCTGACGCTGTTTGACCGCTGCTATTTATCCGCAGAGTTACTGATTAACTGGCAACGCAGACAGAACGATGCGCACTGGCTGGTTCCCCTGAAGGGAAACACGAAATACCGTGTAGTGGAAACGTTCGGAGAAGGAGACCATCTGGTGGAGATGCAGGTCTCACCGCAGGCCCGAAAACAGGACAGCTCGCTGCCTGAATACTGGCAGGCCCGGCTAATAGAATGTGAAGATGAATCAGGCCATTACAAAGGTTTTATCAGCTCTTTGAGCGAGCCGGAGCTGTATCCGGCAGACTCGCTGCGTTATGTGTATCAGGAGCGGTGGAGCATAGAAAATGGCTACGGAGAGCTGAAACAGTTCCAGCTGAGCACAGCGACGTTGCTGCGCAGCCAGAAAGTGAGCGGGATTTACCAGGAAATCTGGGGTCTGTTGACGGCCTATAATCTGGTCAGAATGGAGATGAGTCAGATAGCACGGGAAGCAAAAGTGCCGCCACTGCGGATAAGCTTCGTGATGGCGATGAGACTGATCCAGGATGAACTCATCTGGTGTTCACTGAGTAAACCAGGGACGATCCCGACGAAGCTGAAGAAAATGCGGGAGAATGTGAAGCAATTTATCCTGCCAGAAAAGAGAAAACGGCCCAAAAAGAGGACCGTTCGAATCTCAAAAACCCAGTATCCCGTTCACTCAAAACATCTTAAGTGAACGGTGTTAGCCTGCGGGCCGCCTTTTTGTTAGTTTCTCAACGCCTGCAGCCGCCGTTTCTGCCGCCCTTGCGCGTCGAAGTTATCCGCCCTTAGCCAACGTTCGAAGGCCGCGCCGATTGCCGGCCAGCGATCCTGGGTTATGGCGAACCAGTCGGTGTCGCGGCTGCGCCCCTTGGCTATCGCCGCATAGCGGAAACGGCCCTCGTAGTTGAAGCCAAAGCGCAGCGCGGCCTGCCTGGAGGGTGCATTGTGGCTATCGCATTTCCATTCGCAGCGGCGATAGCCCAGCTCATCGAAGGCATGGCGCAACATCAACGCAATGGCTTCGGTGGCGCTCGAACGCCGCTTCATCGCCGGCGACCAGCTGACGTGCCCAATCTCCAGCACCCCATTGGCCTCGTCGATGCGCATAAAGGCCACCGTACCCACGGGTTCACCGCTGGCGCCGTCGAAGACCGTCAGGTTTACCAGCGCGCCATTGGCCTGCAGATTGTTCAGGTGTTGCAGCATCTGGGCCGGGTTATCCGGCCGTTCGATCGACAGATAGGTCCAGTCGCGTCCATCCGGCGCCTGCCGGAAAGCGGCGAATAGCGCCGCATGATGCCGCTGCGGATCGAGCGGCTCCAGGCGGCAGAAGCGGCCGTTAAGCGTAACGCTGCCCGGGCGGCGCGCCGGCTGCCAATCCGGCAGGGGTTCACCCACCGGCTGGCCGAATTGATTAAACGTCATAGCCTGCTCCGGTGAGTAGGGTTAACGGGTATAAACGATAAACGAACTTCTTCTGCCTATCTTGTCGTACAGCGACCGCGCCGGCGCGTTGTATTCCTGCGTCATCCAGTACACCCGGTCGCTGCCGCGCGTTTCAGCCAACCGGTAGGCCTGCTCGAATAATTTTTCAGACACTTTTTTGCCCCGCGCCAGCGGCGATACGTAGAGATCTTCGATGTAGCAGTAGCCAGACGCACTCCAGGTGGACGGATGGAAAACCAGGTTCATCAGCCCCAGCAGTTGGCCATCCGGCCCTTCCGCCACCAGGCCATACACCTGCTGGTCGTTGCCCAGCCGTTCAAAGGTCAGCTCGCTCACCTGCGGCGCGATGTCCGCACGGTAAAAATGCAGATATCCCTGCCACAGCGCCAACCATTGGGGCTTATCGTCGGCGGTAATTCTGCGAATGGTTACTTCGGTATTTGATGGGAACATGGCGCCTCGCGGGTAGTAAGATATTATTTCCATTAGGGAAATAACCGATACCTGCAGCATACACCGGCGCCGGGCGCTGGTGTACAGACCAATCAGCCAGGGTGAGCAGACCAATTTTAACCGGCCGGCAAGGCGCTGAAAATGCGCGCCAGCTTGCTGACGAATTGCACGATTTCATCCGGCGTATAGGCGGAAAACCCCAGCACCAGCGCCCCCTGTTGCGGCAGGTCGGTGTAAAAGTCCGCCAGCCCGTAGACCTTTATCTGCTGCGCTGCAGCCGCCTGCACCAGCCGCCGCTCCGTTGCCGCGTCCGCCAGCGGGCACACCAGCTGCAACCCGCCCTGCGGCAATACCGGCTGCGTCCATTCACCGAGATGTTGATGCACTGCGGCATGCAAAATGGCCAGCCGGGCCTGATAAAGCGCACGCATGTTCCTGAGATGCTCGGCGTAAAAACCGCCGTGCAGGAAGCTGAACAGCGTCATTTGCGCCAGTGCGGAGGTGTAGCCGTCCTGAAACTGTTTGGCGGCGACCAGCGGTTTGATTAGCGGCGGCGGGGCAATCATAAAACCCAGGCGCAGGCCCGGGAACAGCGTTTTACTGAAGGTGCCGATATACAGCGTGCGCCGGCCGTTATCCAGCCCCTGCAACGCGGCCTTGGTCTGGCGGTCGTAGTTGAATTCGGCGTCGTAGTCGTCTTCGATGATCCAGGCCCTTTCGCGCTGCGCCCAGTCCAGCAGCCGCAGCCGGCGTTCGAGGCTGAGCGAATGCCCCAGCGGATAGTGGTGCGAAGGCGTGATGTAAACGCCCCGCCCGCCGCCGGGCGCGTTGATCAGCCGCTCCACCTCCAGGCCGGCGCTATCGACGGCGATCGGCCGGGCGATCACGCCCGCCGACTGCACCAGCTTTTTGGCGCCCTGGTAGCCCGGCTCCTCGACGAAAACCGTCTCGCCGGGATTGAACAGCACCTGGGTGCACAGCGACAGCGCCTGCTGTGAGCTGGTTACCACGATCACCTGTTCCGCCGTCGCTGTTACCCCGCGCTCCCGCTGCAAATAGCCGGCGATTTCGCTTCTCAGCTCCGGCAGCCCCTGCGCCGCAACATAGCCGAGCATCCGTTCGCCATGCTGCCTGACCGCCTGCTTTTCCAGCTGCAGCCAGCTGTCGATGGGGAATACCCGCAGATCGGGCAGCGAGGGAGTGAGTGAAAGGCTGCGATCGATATGCGGCGCGTGGCTCACGGTCAGCAGAGCCCGCCCGTGCTCGCTCAGCTCCCGCTCCGTCAGCAATGCCTCGGTTGCGCCGCCCGCCGCCAGCAGCTCGCGGCCGATCAACGGATTGGGCTGATAGCAGATAAAGCTGCCGCGGCCAACCGCACGCGCGATATAGCCCTCGGCCTCCAGGCGCGCATAGGTTTGTTCAACGGTATCGCGCGACACCCCAAGCCGCAGCGCCAGCCCGCGGCTGGGCGGCAGCCTGGCCAAGCAGGGCAGCGCACCCGCCGCCACCAGCTGCCTGAGCGCCTGATGCAACGCGCCCTTCAGCGTCATGCCACGCTGCACATGTGCGGTAAATTCACGCTGTATCGCCTGCTCGGCGTCGGCGGATTTGCTGTTGTTCATGGGATCCTGCGGTGGAGTGCGGTGCCGCTATGGTACCTTATTTCACGCCGGCGCCCACCGGCAAGCCGTCACGTCGCCTGTCATATGCCACCGGCCGAGGCCAATAGCGTTTATGTTTCGTTTAGCTTTGCCCCGCCGTTGTTTATTCAGCGTTTACCAGCCATTGCCGATAATAAGTGCGAACACAAATTGATAGCGCTTATTTTCCGGTTCCCTTGCGGCCCGAGCGGGTTATACCTACCATAACGTCAGCATTGATTTTGAATGATAAGGTGGCCGCGCGTTATCCCTCGGCACGCCGGAAAGCGTGTTACCTTTATAGCGTGGGTGACAGGATGTTCACCCGCATAGCCACAGGAGTCCGCCATGCGAGTACTGGTTGTTGAAGATAATGGGTTGCTGCGCCACCACCTTTCCGTTCAAATGCGCGAAATGGGCCATCAGGTTGATGCCGCAGAAGACGCCAAGGAAGCCGATTACTTCCTGCAAGAGCACGCGCCGGATATCGCGATTGTCGATCTCGGCCTGCCGGGCGAAGACGGCCTGAGCCTGATCCGCCGCTGGCGCGCGCACCAGATGAAGCTGCCGATCCTGGTGCTGACCGCACGCGAAAGCTGGCAGGACAAAGTGGCGGTGCTGGAAGCCGGCGCCGACGACTATGTCACCAAACCGTTCCATCTGGAAGAAGTGATCGCCCGCATGCAGGCGCTGATGCGCCGCAACAGCGGCCTGGCCTCGCAGGTTATCGTGCTGCCGCCGTTCCAGATAGACCTGTCGCGCCGCGAACTGAGCGTGAACGAGCAACAGATTAAATTGACCGCCTTTGAATACACCATTATCGAGACGCTGATCCGCAACGCCGGCAAAGTGGTCAGCAAAGATTCTCTGATGCTGCAGCTGTATCCGGACGCCGAGCTGCGCGAAAGCCACACTATCGACGTGTTGATGGGGCGCCTGCGTAAAAAACTGCAGGCGGAATATCCGCAGGAAGTGATCACCACGGTGCGCGGGCAGGGTTATCGTTTTGACGCGAAATGAACGCCATGTTCAACAAGGATAAAAAGCCGTTTTCGCTGCGCGCCCGCTTCCTGATGGCGACCGCCGGGGTGATCCTGGCGTTGTCGCTGTCTTATGGCCTGGTGGCGGTGGTGGGCTATATCGTCAGCTTCGATAAAACCGCGTTCCGCCTGCTGCGCGGTGAAAGCAATCTCTTCTTTAGCCTGGCGCAGTGGAAAGACAACCGCCTCACCATCGCCATTCCCCCCGATATCGATCTCAATTTCCCTACCCTGGTGTTCATCTACGACGATAAAGGCAATCTGTTGTGGAGCCAGCGCAAGGTGCCGGAGCTGGAGAAGCTGATCAACAAGGAGTGGCTCGAAGAGTCCGGCTTCTACGAGATCGACACCGACACCCGCATCAGTAGCGAAGTGCTGGGCAACAACCCCAAGGCCCAGGACCAGTTGAAAGACTATGACGACACCGATCAAAATGCGCTGACCCACTCGGTGGCGGTCAACACCTATGCCGCTACGGCGCGCCTGCCGGCGCTGACCATCGTGGTGGTCGACACCATTCCGCAGGAGCTGCAGCGCTCGGACGTCGTATGGGAATGGTTCAGCTATGTGTTGTTGGCCAACCTGCTGCTGGTGGTGCCGCTGCTGTGGCTGGCGGCCTATTGGAGCCTGCGGCCGATCAAGGCGCTGGTCAATCAGGTCGGCGAATTGGAAAACGGCGAGCGAGAACAGCTGGACGAAAATCCCCCCAGCGAGCTGCGCGGGCTGGTGCGTAACCTGAATATTTTGGTGCGCAATGAACGCCAGCGCTACACCAAGTACCGCACCACGCTTTCGGACCTCACCCACAGCCTGAAAACGCCGCTGGCGGTATTGCAGACCACCCTGCGTTCGCTGCGTTCCGGCAAGCAGACCACCATCGAAGAGGCCGAGCCAATCATGCTGGATCAGATCGGCCGCATCTCGCAACAGATCGGTTATTACCTGCACCGGGCCAGCATCAACTCGGGGCAAACGGTGCTGACGCGCGAGATCCACTCGGTGCCCGCGCTGCTCGACGGCCTGACGGTGGCGCTGAACAAGGTTTATCAGCGCAAAGGCGTGGTGATGACGTTGGACATCTCGCCGGAAGTGACCTTTATGGGCGAGAAGAACGACTTTATGGAAGTGATGGGCAACGTGTTGGAAAACGCCTGCAAATACTGCCTGGAGTTCGTGGAAATCACTTCGCTGCACTCCGATAAATACCTGACCATCGTCATCGACGACGACGGCCCTGGCATCCCGGAAAGCAAGCGTGCGCTGATCTTCCAGCGCGGCCAACGCGTCGATACGCTGCGCCCCGGCCAGGGCCTTGGGCTATCGGTGGCGGCGGAAATCATCGAGCAGTACGACGGCCAGATCACCATCAGCGACAGCCCGCTCGGCGGCGCGCGCATGCAGGTGACCTTCGCCCGCCAACACGACCCCCATCACAACGAGTGAATTCTGTCGTTCAGGCCCCGATCCACGGGGCCAAACCTCAGCTATATACTCTACATGATTCGAATTGCATTGCGGCGGCAAGCGAGCAAGCCCGATGAGCCTGCTGAAGTCAGTGATTCGGCTGAGCAAACGTAGCCAACAAAGATGCAGTTTGAAGCATGACGAGTATAATCGCACTCAGGCTCACTCCTCTCTCCTGGAATAGAACATGGATTATCAATTAGATCTGGACTGGAACGATTTTTTGCAACGCTATTGGCAAAAGCGTCCGGTGATTCTGAAGCGCGGCTTCAAAAACTTTATCGATCCGATCTCCCCGGATGAGCTGGCCGGGCTGGCGATGGAAAACGAAGTGGACAGCCGCCTGGTCAGCCACCAGGACGGCCGCTGGCAGGTTGCGCACGGCCCCTTCGAGAGCTTTGACCACCTTGGCGAAAATAACTGGTCGCTGCTGGTGCAGGCGGTGGATCACTGGCATGAGCCTTCCAGCGCGCTGATGCGCCCGTTCCGGCAACTGCCGGACTGGCGGATGGACGACCTGATGATCTCCTTCTCGGTGCCGGGCGGCGGCGTTGGCCCGCACCTGGACCAGTACGACGTCTTTATTATTCAGGGCACCGGCCGCCGTCGCTGGCGCGTGGGCGAAAAGCTGCCGATGAAGCAGCACAGCCCGCATCCGGACCTGCTGCAGGTGGAACCCTTCGACGCCATCATCGACGAAGAAATGGAACCGGGCGATATCCTGTATATCCCGCCGGGCTTCCCGCACGAAGGCTACGCGCTGGAAAACGCGCTGAACTACTCGGTGGGCTTCCGCGCGCCGAACGGCCGCGAGCTGGTGAGTGGCTTCGCCGACTACGTGCTGGCGCGCGAGCTGGGCAGCAAGCGCTACAGCGACCCGGACATCAAGCTGCGCGAGCATCCGGCCGAAGTGCTGCCGCAAGAGGTCGACGCCCTGCGCCAGATGATGTTGGATCTGGTGCAGCAGCCGCAGCACTTCCAGCACTGGTTCGGCGAGTTTATCTCCCAGTCGCGCCACGAGCTGGACGTCGCGCCGCCGGAACCGCCATACCAGGCCGGTGAAATTTACGAGCTGCTGCAGCAAGGCGAAGCGCTACAGCGCCTTGGCGGCCTGCGCGTGCTGCGCGTCGGCGACCAGTGCTTCGTCAACGGCGAACTGATCGACACCGAACATCTGCAGGCCGCAGACGCGCTGTGCCAGCACTTCAGCGTCGACGCCGCCCTGCTGGGCGACGCGGTGGACGATCCCTCGTTCCTGGCGCTGCTCACCGCGCTGGTCAACAGCGGCTACTGGTACTTTAACGACTAAGTTGCCGGGGCTATAGCCTTTGTTGAACATGCATAACGGCCCGCTAATGCGGGCCGTTTTTTTAGGGTGGGCAAAAAGCTGGCAACGCCTCTACAGCGCAGCAATACGTTTCTACCAAGACAGCAATTTATCCACAAAAAGAATGCGCCTATGATTTTTTATTATTCAACCAGCTGTCCCCCACTTGCTGTCCTTCGCCGCTCACTTTACCCGGAGTATATCTCGGACTGCGCACCATCACATAGATAGCTTCAACCCCGGTTTCCAGTGCATCCGCCGGGAAGGTGGTGACCACGATGCTGTCCGCCTGCCTGGCGCCGGACCTTGAAGGGCAGCCGAGTAACCGTTATTAAATTAGCTCTTCACTTCCTTATCATCGTTACGAAAAAGAAAATGCCCAATAGACTCACGTCTATTGGACACAAGTGTTATTTTCAATAAAAAAATGGATAACTATTTTTACTACTCGTTAAACCCATACTCAGATAAAATTAAATTTATTAAGAACAGCCACTACTTCTTTCTTTAACTCCACTCTGTCCAGTTCAGACTCTGATCGATCAGAAACAGGATTATAACAGTCTGCAAGAATACCCCACACGCTGCATTTATCAACCTGCTTATCTTTTCTTCATAACCATATAATTTACGTCACCCTATCGTAACGCCCTCAGAAAAACCCTCCGCGCTTATTATTTTTCCACGAATTTCTTCTCAAGCTCAATAAATATCATTCCACTCCCCCGAAACAAAATATATATTTCCATTTTATTCTTTTGGATCCATCCTCCATTCGGAGATGAAAACACTATCAATAAAAAACTGCTTAGCGTATGTCGCTAATCTTAGAATTAAAAATCAAAGAAGATGGAAACGCTCTAGAGTGTCTTTCACTTCCTTTTTTAATCCATCAGCGTCTAGTTCACTTTCTCTACGATTCGACTGTGATGTATAACAGTCAGCAAGAATAAAAAGCTCTGACGCGCATTCGCCAACATGCTGGCTATCCTTCGCTAGCTGTCCTGAGTCGCTTTCCTCCCTCCATATTGTAAAGAACTGCAACTCAAAATCATCGGCAGTTAACTTTGAGCTTACAAGATCCCTTGCTATTTCTATTAATTTCATACTCATTATAAAACCCCTGTACTTATATAGCTATTATACTGTGGTGTTCCTGGGGTTAAATGCCACCCAGATATAAATACCCCATTCTTATCAAGCGCAACGACATTATTTGTCTTTGAGTTGAAAAACACCTTAGATCCTTTCTCTCGTCTATAAGTCCCTTTTTCTACCGTATCCTTATCTTTCAAATGAGCCTCGAGCGCATCGCGATATTTAGTCAGAGTCTCTCTGTTTTTCCTGGTGTCCGCAACACCAAAATCACTAGCGTGCTTGTACTTTTTATCCAGTTGCTGACGAGTAAAACGCCCCGAGTCCAACGGATCACTGGCCATCACATAGATAGCTTCAACCCCGGTTTCCAGCGCATCCGGTTGCCACAAGATAAAATCTTGCAGCTCCTGCACCACATCCGCCGGGAAGGTGGTGACCACGATGCTGTCCGCCTGCCTGACGCCGGTGCCGGTATGTACCGGGGTGCTGGGCACCGGTGAACCGTTGCCGGTATGCGTCGGCGCGGCCGGCCCGCTCGGCACCGGATTGATCAGGATCGTCCTGGCCGGCACGCCCGCCATCGCGGGCAGCGTGATTTTATCCAGCCCCGTTTGCTCGTCACGAACCGGTCTGAATACCGGCACGCTCGGCGATACGCCGCCAACGCCCGTCCGGACAAAGTTGACGCTCTGCTTGCCGTCATCGTCAGTAGTGATAAATCCGCGCACCGGCAAATCGACCGTGGCCATTCCGGGCTGGATTGTCGTTGTGCCTGCCGCCGCCAGGCTCGCCTGAAGGGCAAACAGATTGACGTCACGCCCTGGAACCTGGCCACTGCCCGCTCCGGCTTCAGTTGGGTAGAAACCGAGAGCAAAGGCCCCCAGAACCGACCCTGCAGCGACCACGGTGCCGGAACGTATACTGCCAACTTCAGTTGCCCCCCGCCACAACGCACTCGATACCCAGCCGGCCAGTTCGCTCGATGTCGTCATAACACCTTGTGCAGCCGTCGACATCTGTAGCATCGCTGGGGCGCGGTTGAGTACCATGGCACCTGTAGCAGCCAGCGCCGCAGTGGCCGCTTTCGCCTTTTCAGGCGTGTAAGCCGGGGCGTCCAAAATACCCGCCTTGGCAAACAGGGCTTTTCTGGCCTCTTCTGCCTTGCGGGCTTGCTCGGCCTTGCGGGCTTCTTCGGCCTTACGAGCCTCTTCGGCTTTACGGGCCTCTTCTGCCTTGCGGGCTTCCTCAGCTTTGCGGGCCTCCTCGGCTTTACGGGCCTCTTCTGCCTTGCGGGCTTCCTCAGCTTTGCGGGCCTCTTCGGCTTTACGTTGCTCCTCAGCGACGTCTCTGAGCATCTGTTGCCACTGTTGGTAAGCACGGGTGAGCGAAGGAACTTCTACTGTGGTTTTTCGGTACCCCGTCCGACTGTCTCCTTTCCCCCCACCGTTAATCTCATATTCAATCACAACCTCAGTCATGACTTTATTGTTATCCAGCCAATAGCCCGGTGGTATCTTCCCTTGCAGAACAGAGGAATAAGCACTAAACGTGACGTTGTTTTCAGCCACCGTATTGGCATCACCATTGTTACCGCTGGGTCCTCGCTCGTAATCACCGAGTCGGTAGCCGGTTTCAATCTTTCCTAAATAAAACGTATTTTCATTTACTGTGCCCTCGCTGGCGGTAAATGAAAATATTAAATCTCTTTCTATTTGCGGTCGCACTGACTGAAAAGCCATCTCTACGGCGAGAGACTGCTCACGACGCATACCCGAAAGGCTTATACTCAACTTACCGCGGGCATCTACACTGACTAATTCGACTTTCGCCGATGGACTAATGCGCAGAGCTCGCTTTTGCAAATCCGCCAGCATGTTTTTAATCGCCGGATCATTCAGCACGGCGGTCATCTGGCGTTGAAATGCGGCCGATTGAGAATTGTCATTACCGCTGTCGCGCCCGCCATTACCGTTCGAGCCACCTGGCGTAGCGCTATCGGGTCGTTCATTAAGGTTAGCGCCGGTTCCGCCCATCGGATCGCCGGCCGTCGGGCCATGGCCATTCAGTTCCTGTGGCATATTATTGATTCCTTCATATGATAATTTTACCAGAAATTATTATTACCTATCGAATAGGCGTCGATACGCAGGGAAATCCCCGCGATTTTAAATTCGCGCTTTAATTTCCGATTCAGAGAGGTTTAATAAATCGTCGGTTTATTATCGTCATTTGCTGGGAATATTTTTTCCAACACGGCCAACCGGGACTCGACTTCAAGCCGGGCCTCTCGCTCTTCCTTAAGCGCCTCGACCAGCAGCGCCACCACCCCATTGATATTGATGCTGCGGGCATCTTTCAGTTCGCTGCCGTCTTTCAGCTTCAATTCGGTTTGCATCACCGACTGTGGCAAGACGCCTTCCACTTCCTGGGCAATCACCCCGGCTTCGGGAATGCCCTGTTTGAGGTAGGTGTAACCGCTTATTTTGGTTAATTTTTCCAATGCGCCATCAATTTTTTCGATGTCGGTTTTCATGCGGGCATCGGAACTGCTATGCCAGGCGCCGTTGGCAAAAGCGTTACCGTCGTTATGGAAAGCGAACCAGCCGTCTGCCCCGGTGTTAGCGACGCGGAAGACGAGCTTGTGATGAGAGCCGACGATTTCATGGTGGTATACGCTGACATACCGGTCCTGGTGGCCTTGCAGATGCAACCCATTGGTGACACGCCCGGTATTGCTATCAACACTTTTGTTGCCCTGTGCTGAAATCCATCCATCGGGATTGCGCTTGGTTAATTGCCCCACCGAAAGCTCGGCATTGGCTCTGACCTGGAGTTCGTTCCAATTTCCCTGCCAGTCTCGGTAAGAAATCAACCCAAAATTATCTTTTCCGGGAATAACACGGGTGCCCATCAGCATGGTCGTGGTGACGTTACCGCTGGTGAAATCGCTATGCACCGGTGCGGAGTTATAAATTTGTCCGTTGATAAGCTGCGCCGGGCCGGTCGTGGCCGTAGAAATGCCGGCATTATGCGAGACCATCGCACCGCCAGAGATATCAACGCCATTGAGCAACCCGACCCTGCCAGAAGCGAGGTTGAAGACGAAAGGACGCAAGGCGTTCCACGAACCGTCCTGAGCCTGGCCTTCAGGCGTGGTCATCATATAAAAGTTCTGACCGTCGTTACGCAGCATCACGCCGGTTTTGCCGGTGGCCAGGCGGAAGCCGTTAGCCGATGTGGAGACGATTTCACCGTCGCTGACGACACGCTTGCGCAGCCTGGTGAGCGATTTGAGCTCGGTGATGTCGTCATTGACGCCGTTAAGTACCTGCGCGCTTTTCTTTTCCTCTGCCATGATTGTTACCCTCTCTACGTCCTGTTTTGTGGCGGTTTACAGCGCCAGATCCTCCCGGCAAGCCTGACGAGCAAGAGCAGGAACGCTCATCTGCGATGCTGTAAAACCCGTGATAACATACGAAATAACACTGTATGCATGCACAGTAAATTACTTCTGAGGCACCCAGGAAGCAACCGATGCTCGAAATTGCCGGTTGTGTGGCGGCTGATACAAAATGCAGGTGGATTTGAGATATGCCAGAACAGCAGCCTCAGGAGAAACCCGCGTTAGCGGCATCCCTGAGGCTCTTGCATAACGGCGATCCTTAGGTGAGAGGATCTGGACTAGTCGATAACAGTCAGCAGATTTTTACGCCTGCCGTGCCTGCGCCCGATACCCCTCCAGCTCGGCATCCGCCATGCCGGCCTGCTGCGCGGCGGCGCAAATCTGCCGCCAGGTATTGGCGTCCACCGGGATACCCTGCGCGAGCCGCGCCGCACGGTTGGCCTGCTCCCATTCGCCCGGCACCGCAATCGGCTGGCCGTCGCTTGGCGGCGAAGCCTTGACCCAGTCGATAAACGCCTCGGCCTCAGCCTGCATCGCCGGCGCGTCGAAAGCCTGCGGATTGAGGATCAGGGTGGTCATGCAGTTGAAGATCGCCTCGCTGCCGGCCTTTAAGGTCGCGTTATGGGTAGTGCGGCCGCCGGACAGCGCGCCGCCGAGGATTTCGCACATCGCCGCCAGCGCATAGCCCTTATGCGCGCCAAACGGTAGCAGCGAACCGAACGGCGGTTCGTGCATCACCCTGGGTTCGGTGGTTGGCTGGCCACGCTGGTCAATCAGATAGCCCGGCGCGACGTTCAGCCCTTTATTGTAAGCCACGCGGGTTTTGCCGAAGGCGATGCCGCTGGTGGCGAAATCCAGCAGCAGCGGCGCCTGGCCCGGCCGCGGGAAAATGGCGCAAAACGGATTGGTGCCGAAACGGCGATCGCTGCCGCCGAACGGCGCCACCATGGGATCGCCCACCACGTTGACGAAGTGAATGGAAACAAACCCGGCGCGCGCGCACTGTTCGGCCCAATGGCCGATGCGGCCGATATGATGCGCGTTGTGCAACGCCACCGCCGCCAGCCCCAGCTGCCCGGCGCGTTCAATGCCCTGCGCCATCGCTTCGCTGGCCACCACCTGGCCGAAACCGCCGCCGCCGTTAAGGGTCAATACCGCCCCGGCGTCGCGCACCACTTCAGCATGCTGATTGAGCTGCAGCTGCCCTTCCGCCAGCGAGGCCATATAGCTGGGGATCATACCCACGCCGTGAGAGTCGTGCCCGGCCAGGTTGGCCGCAACCAAATGCTCCGCCACCAGCTCGGCTTCGCGCGCCGTGCTGCCGGCCTGGCGCCAGATAGCCTGAACGAACTGCCCGAGGCTTTGGCTGTCGATACGGTATTCGCTACTCATGGGGCGCTTCCTTTATGGGTAAAAATCGCTTATCCACATTATGAGCAACGCATTGTTGCGGCAAGCAATTATGCCGATTGCAACCACCCGTTACCTGGCCCGCTCCGCGGTCAGCGCGGCGATACGCATGATCACCGCCACCGCCTGTTCCATGCCCTCCAGCGTGATAAACTCGTGCTTGCCGTGGTAGTTATAGCCGCCGGTAAACAGGTTCGGGCACGGCAGCCCGCGGAACGACAGCTGCGCGCCGTCGGTGCCGCCGCGGATCGGTTTCATCACCGGCTCGATGTCGCAATCGCGCATCGCCTGCTGCGCCAGCGCAATCACGTGCGGGTGTTCCGCCACCTGCTCGCGCATATTGTAATAGCTGTCTTCGATGGTCACTTCGATATAGCAATCACGCGGCAGGCCCTGGCCTGCCTGGCGGGCCACCTCCAGCATCTTGCGTTTGCGCGCCTCAAACCCTTCTCGTTCAAAATCGCGCAGAATGTAGTGCATTTCGGCACGCTCCACCTGCCCCTTGATGCTGCTCAGGTGATAAAAACCCTGATATCCTTCGGTGGTTTCCGGTGCCTGGTCGGCGGGCAGCGCCTGGTGAATGCGGGTGGCCAGCGACAGCGCGTTGACCATTACCCCCTTGGCGCTGCCGGGGTGAACGCCGTTGCCGACGATTTTCACCGTTACCGAGGCGGCGTTGAAATTTTCGCATTCCAGCTCGCCCACGCCGCCGCCGTCCACGGTATAAGCCCACTCGGCGTCGAACGCCGCCACGTCGAACAGCTGCGCGCCTTTGCCCACCTCTTCGTCCGGCGTAAAGGCCACGCGAATGTCGCCGTGCGGGATCTTGCGCTGGCGCAGGCGCACCATGGCGGTGAGGATCTCGGCGATGCCGGCCTTGTCGTCGGCGCCGAGCAGCGTTTTGCCGTCGGCGGTGATCAGCGTCTGGCCCAGCATCTGATGCAAGATCGGGAACATCACCGGCGACAGCACTTCGTCGCCAATGCCCAGCGCAATGTCGCCGCCGCGATAATTTTCGACGATTTGCGGGTTAACGTGCTTGCCGCTGAAATCAGGCGAAGTATCCAGATGGGCGATAAAACCGATCGCCGGCACCGGCCAGGCAACGTTGCCCGGCCAGGTGCCCATCACGCAGCCATGCTCGCTGAGCGATACCCGCTCAAATCCCAGTTCGATCATTTCCTGTTGCAGCGCACGCGCCAGCTTCAGCTGCCCGTCGGTACTCGGCACATGCTTGACGTTCGCTTTAGATTGGGTGTCGAAAGAGACGTAGTTAAAAAAGCGATCAAGTAGTTTATCCATGGTTGCGGCCCTCAGAATATCGCGTTTCATTATGCGGAACCGATCCGGATCAAATATTGAGTCAGGTCATTTTTAACCAGATTTAACGAAAGTCATTAAAGTCCGTGATGGTTTCTGCGGTTGATTAGGCTGTCATACGAGGGTCATTTGTCGCTATCATGATGAAAAACGCAGCATCTGGGCCTGATTGGCTTTCAATTCACGCATTCAGCGTCTATCATGCGCGCTCTAAAAATTTCCATTGGCGCAGCTGGTTTTGAGCTTCATTCGATCAACGGGTTAGCCCCGCGAGCTCCGGCAGTCTTTTCCAGTTGCGGTTCTATCTGCATTAGCCCACGGGATAGAGTGACACTATAAATGACTGAGAAACCTTCTCTGACACCCCTCGTTGAACTGCATGCCCTGAGCAAGGGGTTCGACGGCAAAACCATCATTGCCGATCTTAATCTGACGATTAACCACGGCGAATTCCTCACCATTCTCGGCCCTTCCGGCTGTGGCAAAACCACCGCGCTGCGCCTGATAGCCGGTCTGGAGGACGCCGATCGGGGGCGCATCCTGCTCGACGGCCAGGACATCACCGCTATCCCCGCCGAGCAGCGCCACGTCAACACCGTTTTCCAGAGCTATGCTCTGTTCCCCCACATGACGGTGTTTGAAAACGTCGCCTTCGGCCTGCGCATGCAGAAAATCCCGACCGCCGAACTGACGCCGCGCGTCGAAGAGGCGTTGCGCATGGTGCAGTTGGATCAGTTCGCCCAACGCCGCCCCGGCCAGCTTTCCGGCGGCCAGCAGCAGCGGGTGGCCATCGCCCGCGCGGTAGTCAACAAACCGAAGGTGCTGCTGCTGGACGAATCGCTGTCGGCGCTGGACTACAAGCTGCGCAAGCAGATGCAGAACGAGCTGAAGGCGTTGCAACGCAAGCTGGGCATCACCTTCGTGTTCGTCACCCACGATCAGGAAGAGGCGCTGAGCATGTCGGACCGCATTGTGGTGATGCGCGAAGGCCGCATCGAGCAGGACGGCACGCCGCGTGAAATCTACGAAGAGCCGAAGAACCTGTTCGTCGCCAGTTTTATCGGCGAGATCAACATCTTCGACGCCGTGGTGCTGCAGCGCCTCGATCCGCAGCGGGTGCGCGCCGACGTTGAAGGCCGCGAGTGCGATATCTATGCCGAGCTGCCGGTCGACGCGGGCCAGCGGCTGAAAGTGCTGCTGCGGCCGGAAGACCTGCGGGTTGAGGAAGTGAACGACGGCGAGCAGCCGGACGGCCTGATCGGCTATGTGCGCGAACGCAACTACAAAGGCATGACGCTGGAGTCGGTGGTCGAGTTGGAAAACGGCAAGACGGTAATGGTCAGCGAGTTTTTCAACGAAGACGATCCGGACGTCGATCACTCGCTGAACCAGAAAATGGCGGTGACCTGGGTCGAAAGTTGGGAGGTGGTGCTGGCCGATGAAGAAATCGCGTAAGGTATTCCAGAATACGGTGATCGTCGGCGTGGTGGTCTGGCTGCTGCTGTTCGTGTTTATGCCGAACCTGATGATCATCGGCACCAGCTTCCTGACACGCGACGACGCCAACCTGGTGCAAATGGTGTTCACGCTGGACAACTACAGCCGGCTGTTCGACCCGCTGTACGCCCAGGTGCTGCTGCACTCGTTGAACATGGCGCTGACAGCCACCCTGTGCTGCCTGGCGATCGGTTATCCTTTCGCCTTCATCCTGGCGCGCCTGCCGCAGAAGCTGCGCCCGCTGCTGCTGTTTCTGCTGATTGTGCCCTTCTGGACCAACTCGCTGATCCGCATCTACGGCCTGAAGCTGTTCCTCAGCACCCGCGGCTACCTCAACGACGCGCTGCTGTGGATTGGGCTGATCGACAAGCCGCTGCGCATCATGTACACCTCAGAGGCGGTGATCCTGGGGCTGGTCTACATCCTGCTGCCGTTTATGGTGATGCCGCTTTATTCCAGCATCGAAAAACTCGACAAGTCCTGCCTGGAAGCGGCGCGCGATCTGGGCGCCGGCAAGCTGCAGACCTTCATCCGCATCATTGTGCCGCTGACCATGCCGGGCATAATCGCCGGCTGCCTGCTGGTGATGCTGCCGGCCATGGGGCTGTTCTTCGTCGCCGATCTGATGGGCGGCGCCAAGAACCTGCTGATCGGCAACGTGATCAAAAGCCAGTTCCTCAATATTCGCGACTGGCCGTTCGGCGCCGCCACCAGCATCTGCCTGACGTTGGTGATGGGGCTGCTGCTGCTGGTCTACTACCGTGCCGCCCGGCTGCTGAACAAGAAGGAGGATCTGGCATGATCGGACGCTTGCTGCGCGGCGGCTTTATGACGCTGGTATACGCTTACCTGTATATCCCGATCGTCATTCTGATCGTCAACTCCTTCAATGCCTCGCGCTTTGGCATCAGCTGGCAGGGGTTCACCGCTCACTGGTACGGCATGCTGTTCAACAACGACAGCCTGCTGCAGGCCGCGGGCCATTCGCTGACCATGGCGGTGCTGTCCGCCACCTTCGCCACGCTGATTGGCTCGCTGACCGCGGTGGCGCTGTATCGCTACCGCTTCCGCGGCAAGCCGTTCGTCAGCGGTATGCTGTTTGTGGTGATGATGTCGCCGGATATCGTGATGGCCATTTCCCTGCTGGTGCTGTTTATGCTGCTGGGGATCTCGCTCGGCTTTTGGTCGCTGCTGTTCTCGCACATCACCTTCTGCCTGCCGTTCGTGGTGGTCACCGTCTATTCGCGGCTGAAAGGCTTCGACGTGAAGATGCTGGAGGCGGCGCGCGATCTCGGCGCCGGCGAGGTCACCATCCTGCGCAAGATAGTCCTGCCGCTGGCGATGCCGGCGGTGGCGGCCGGCTGGCTGCTGAGCTTCACGCTGTCGATGGACGACGTGGTGGTGTCTTCGTTCGTCACCGGCCCCAGCTACGAGATCCTGCCGCTGAAGATCTATTCGATGGTGAAGGTCGGCGTATCGCCGGAGGTCAATGCCCTGGCCACCATACTGCTGTTGCTGTCGCTGGTGCTGGTGATCGCCAGCCAGTGGATCATGCGCGATCGCAGCCCCAAAGCCGGCTAACGCCGCTGGGCGCTGCGGCGCCCTTTCGTGATCCCCCTCACGGCCGGCACCGGTTGTCATTCATTGAGCACCGGTGCCTATTTCCTCTCGCCAATTGCTTCGCCGGATCTTTCCCCCTATAACTGAACCAGGGCAGGGTTCGCCATTATCTCTTTCATCTTTCAGGGAGCATGATCAGCAACGTCGTATCCACTAAAATATAAAAAAGGAACTGCCATGAAAGGTATTATTGATAATATCTTAAACAAGCTGCAGCTTTTTTCCAAAGCCATGATGGGGCCGATATTTTTCCTGCCGGTTATCGGCCTGATACTGGCATTAAGTTCTATTCTCACCAACCCCACGTTGATTAATGAAAATTCCGGAATTTTTCATGTCGGAAAAATGATCGGCGATACCTTCTGGCCATTATTCGGCAATCTCGGCCTGATTTTCTGCATCGGCATTACCTACGGATTAGCCAAAGATAAAAAAAGCGAAGCGGCGCTGGTGGCGGTAATGTGCTTTATCATGTTTCTCGGCGCTAACGCCTCCTATCTGCAGCTCAGCGGCCACGTGGCGCAAAAAATCAACGGTGAATATTACGGCACCGGGCAGACCGAGCTGCTGGGCTTCACCGTGGTGGACATGGGCATCTTCCTCGGCCTGATCCTCGGCGTCACCATCGCCTGGGTGCATAACCGCCTGTGCAACGTCGAGCTGGGCGGCGTGTTCTCGGTATACGGCGGCGCCAAGCTGGTGCTGATCGCCATGACGCCGGTGATCCTGTTATACGCCATCGCCTTCAGCTACCTGTGGCCGGCCATTTCGCACGGCCTGATCTCGCTGACCGGCTTTATGAAAAGCTCCGGTTCGCTCGGGGTGTTCGTTTACGGCTTCTTCGAGAAATTCCTTATTCCCACCGGGCTGCACCACTTTATCTGGTCGCCGTTCCAGCTCACCAGCATCGGCGGTTCCATTGTGCAGGATGGCCACACCGTCTCCGGCTCGCAGGCGATCTTCCTGGCCTATATGCGTGATCCGGGCATCTCACCGCTGATGAACGAGGCGCTGCGCTTCTCGCAACAGGGTATGGTGACTATCTTCGGCCTGTCGGGCGCGGCGCTGGCGTTCTACCGCACCGCCAAACCGGAGAAAAAAACGCTGGCCAAGGCGATCCTGATCCCCGCCATCACCACTTCAATTCTGGTGGGCATCACCGAACCTATCGAATTCACCTTCCTGTTTATCTCACCGCTGCTGTGGGTGATCCACGCGGTGCTGACCGCGCTGTCGCAGGTGGCCTGCAACCTGCTCGAGGTTCGCCCCTGGGGCGCCAGCGGCCTGATCGAGTTTTTGGTGTATAACCTGCCGCTGCCGGTCGCCCTTACCCGCTGGCCGCTGTACGTGGTGATTGGCCTGGTGCAATTCGCGGTCTATTACCTGGTGTTCAAAACTCTGGTGCTGAAACTCGATTTGAAAACGCCGGGCCGTGAAGACCAGGACGACGTCAAACTGTATTCCAAACAGGATTATCAGAACAGCAAGAATCAACCGAATGAACTGAGCGGCATTATTATTCGCGCCCTCGGCGGCAAGGACAATATTATTTCCGTCGATAACTGCTTTACCCGGCTGCGGGTGGAATTAAAAGATCTGCAACAGGTAGACGAAGCGGCATTAAAAAGCACCGGCGCCAAAGGGGTGGTGAAAAATCGGCGTGAGGTGCAGGTTATTTATGGCGTCACCGTCGGCAAGGTTAAAAATCAGGTTGAGAAGTATTTGGCCGCACTGTGAAATGATTAATGGGAGATATCGAATGAAACTTACCGTATTGGGCGGCGGCGGCGTGCGCTCGCCGTTCCTGGCAAAATCCATCGCCTATAACGCTCACCGCATCGGCGTCACCGAAGTGGTGTTTATGGACACCGACCAGCACAAGCTGGCGATTTACGGCGCCATCGCCCAGGGCGTGTTCCAGCGCATCCGCAGCGATATCGCCTTCAGCCTGACCAGCGACGCGCGCCAGGCACTGAGCGGCGCCGATTATATCATCACCACCCTGCGCATCGGCGGTGAGGAAGGACGCATCCATGACGAACGCATTGCGCTCAACCACCAGGTGCTGGGGCAGGAAACCACCGGCGCCGGCGGCTTCGCCATGGCGATGCGCTCGATCCCGGCAATCGTCGAATACTGCCGCCTGATTGAGCAGCTGTCGTCGCCGGACGCGGTGCTGTTCAACTTCACCAACCCCTCCGGCATGGTCACCGAGGCTATCATCAAATCCGGCTTCAAGCGCCGGGTATACGGCATCTGCGATGCGCCCAGCGAGTTTATCCGCGAACTGGCCGAGCTGCTGGGCTGCCGCGAAACGGAGTTGAGCATCGATTGCTTCGGCCTGAATCATCTGTCCTGGTTCCGCAATGCGCGGGTGAATGGCGAACCGGTGACCGACAGGCTGCTGGCGGATCCGCGCCTGTACCGCGACACCTGCATGAAATATTTCTCGCCGGAGCTGGTGGCGCTGTCGGATAACCTGATGCTCAACGAGTATCTGTATTACTACTACTACCGCGAGCAGGCGATCGCCGCCATCGTCAGCGCCGGAGAAACCCGTGGCGAGCAGATTGCCGCCATCAACCGACAGATGCTGGCAAGCCTGGCGCAGCTGGATATTCCCCGCCAGTTGGAACAGGCCTTCAGCGTCTATTTCGGCCATTATCTGGCGCGCGAGAACTCGTATATGCAGCGTGAATCCAGCCAGGGCAAGGTGAAAGAGCGTGAAATGCTGACGCTGCAGCAGTTTATCGAACAGCCGGACAGCGGCGGCTACGCCGGCGTGGCGATCGACATCCTGGAAGCGGTGAACAGCGGCCAGCAAAAACGCGTCGTCGTCTCGATGCAGAACAACGACACGCTGGATTTTCTGCATCCGGAGGACGTGATTGAAATCAGCTGTGAACTGAGCAGCGCCGGGATCCATCCGGTGAAAATGCGCGACATCCCCGATACCCAAAAGAACCTGATCGCCCGGGTGAAGGAGTATGAACGGCTGGCGGTGGCGGCGATTTTAACCGGCGATCGCCAAAAGGCCATCAAGGCGCTGATGGTGCACCCGCTGGTGAACTCCTATTCGCTGGCGAAAACGCTGGTGGAGGAGTATTTGCAGGCCCACCGGCAATATGCCGAACACTGGCGCTAGCGGCAACGGCGCGGCTTTCAGCGGCTGCGCCGTTCAAACCAGGCCTTGATCAGGTTTTCAAATCCGAGCAGGCAATGGCCGAAGAACGGATTGGGATAATAAATATCATGGTCATATTTTTGCCGATCTTCATAAACAAAGCGCATGTCGGCCTGCTGCGCCAGCGGGCTGTCGCCGTCGCCGCAGAACGCCGCCAGGCGAATATTGTTGCGCTTCACCGCTTCCCCCCAGCTCAGCGCCGAGCCGCTGTTGCCCGACTTTGAAATCACGATCACCATATTGAAAGGAAAGCGCGTTTCTCGATCGAGAATGTCGAAATCCGGCCACAGCGACAGGTAGCTGTCGATGCCCAGCGTCATAAACTTATTGTACATGTATTGCGCCACCAGCTGCGAGAAGCCGCTGCCGTGGATCAGAACCTTACCCTGGTCGAGCAGGTCGAGAAACTGCGCCTGCTGCTGCGCGCTGACCGCCGCAGGCCCCTGCCGCTCCGCCAGATAGGCCGGCGCCATCGCCAGGTTGAATTTGATGAAATACACCAGCTCCAGATAACCGCGGAAGCCCAGCTTCTTGGCCAAACGCACCAGGGTGGACGGCGAACTGTAGCAGCGAGCGGACACCGCGCGGATGCCGTCGTCGATGCAGGCGTCCGGGTTATCGAGAATACAGTTGAGAATAGCCAGGTCCGTCTTGCTGAGATCCGCCTGGCTGAACACCTGTTTGAAATTCACCGCTACCCCCTGCTTATTCACTAAGATTATGTTTCTCACGCGCGTGCGCGGCTGTCCAGCAGGCAGCGATAAAACTGTGACGCGCTGTCAGTCAGTAAAACGCTGATTTGCCAACGGGATAACCGCCTTTACCCACCCGGCCACGGCACCTATAATGGCTTCTCTCTGGGGTATGGCGCACCGCTGCAGGCGGCGGCGCATACGGGATCGGCTCAATACTGCTGAAGGAAACGCTGCATGAAAAAGTGGTCACATCTGCTCGCAGCCGGGATGATGGCGCTGGGCATGTGCTCTGCAAACGCCTCTGACGGCAAGACACTGTACTTCTATAACTGGACTGAATACGTTCCGCCGGGGCTGCTGGAGCAGTTCACCAAAGAAACCGGCATCAAGGTGATTTACTCCACCTACGAATCCAACGAAAGCATGTACGCCAAGCTGAAGACCTATAAGGACGGCGCGTACGATCTGGTGGTGCCCTCCACCTATTTCATCGCCAAGATGAGCAAGGAAGGCATGCTGCAAAAGATCGACAAAAGCAAGCTCAGCCACTTCAAGGATCTGGATCCTAACCTGCTGAACAAGCCTTTCGATCCCAACAACGACTATTCCATTCCCTATATCTGGGGCGCAACGGCCATCGGCGTCAACAGCGACGCGCTGGAGCCGGCCACGGTCACCGCCTGGGCCGATCTGTGGCAGCCGCAGTACAAGGGGCGGCTGCTGCTGACCGACGACGCACGCGAAGTGTTCCAAATGGCGCTGCGCAAGCTGGGCTACTCGGGCAACACTACCGACCCCAAACAGATCGAAGCCGCCTATCACGAGCTGCAGAAGCTGATGCCGAACGTGCTGGCCTTCAACTCCGATAACCCGGGCAACCCGTTTATGGAGGGGGAGGTCAACGTGGGGATGGTGTGGAACGGCTCGGCCTTCGTGGCGCGCCAGGCCGGTACGCCATTGGAGATCGTTTGGCCCAAAGAAGGCGGAATTTTCTGGATGGACAGCCTGGCCATTCCGGCCAACGCGCAGAACGTCGAAGGCGCGCTGAAGCTGATCGACTTCCTGCTGCGGCCGGAAATTGCGGTGCAGGTGGCGGAAACTATCGGTTATCCAACGCCTAACCTGGCGGCGAAAAAGCTGCTGTCGCCAGAGATCGCCAACGACAAATCGCTGTATCCAGACGAGTCGGTGATCAACAACGGTGAATGGCAAAACGACGTCGGCGACGCCAGCACGCTGTATGAAAGCTACTTCCAGAAGCTGAAAGCCGGCCGCTAACCGGCTGAATAGCGGGGCGCAGAAGGTTGCGCCCCGCTATTCAGTTAGGGTTGGTCCGCCCGCGCCACCTTGCCCACCAGGAATTTGTGCACGAAGCGCGGCACCACCTCGCTGGCCGGGCCGTAGTGTTTCTCGTCGAACTGGCTCTCCACCTGGCTCGGCTCCAGGTTCAGCTCCATGGCGTACGCCCCGCCCAACCGCGCCTCATGCACAAAGCCGGCCGCCGGATAAACGTGGCCGGAAGTGCCGATGGCGACGAAAAAGTCGGCCTTGGCCAATGCCTGATAAATGTCGTCCATGCCCAGTGGCATTTCGCCGAACCACACCACGTGCGGGCGCAGCGGCGCCGGGAACTGGCAGCAATGGCAGCGGTCGTCGACGCTGAGGTCTTCCGGCCAGTCGAACACCTGGCCGGAGCTGGTGCAGCGCACCTTCAACAGCTCACCGTGCATGTGCAGCACCCGCTTGCTGCCGGCGCGTTCATGCAGGTTATCGATATTCTGCGTGACCAGCAGGAAGTTGTCCCCCAGCCACTCTTCCAGATCCGCCAGCGCACGGTGTGCGGCGTTGGGCGCTATCTCCGCCGTTTGCAGTTGGCGGCGGCGCGCATTGTAAAATTCCTGCACCAACGCCGGATCGCGCTGATAACCTTCCGGCGTGGCGACGTCTTCGACCTGGTGCTCTTCCCACAGCCCGTCCGCGGCGCGGAAGGTGCGGATGCCCGACTCAGCCGAGATGCCGGCCCCGGTCAACACCACGACAAACGGCTTTTTCAGCTCGGCCGCCGCCATGGTGTCACGGTGAAAAATGCGTGAACGAAAGCGCTGATGCAGCACATGCTTACTCTTGCGAAACTGACACAGCCGATGGCGAGTGTGCATTAACTCTCTCCTTACTTGTCCTTAACCAACTGCCCTTCTTGCTTGACCTTGCCGCATTGTTGGCTGCCTTAGCGAGGCAAACCGCATGCCCGCAACGCCAATTAGCTCGGGCGTACCAAATTGAGGAACGCCGCCCCGCGTACGCCGCCGGCATCGCCATAGCGCGCCTTTTCAATCCGCGGCGGCTTGGCCACCCGCAGCAGGTGCGCCGGCAGGCGCTGCGGCAGTTCGCGATAGATAGCGTCAAAATTCGACAGCCCGCCGCCGATCACCACCAGGTGCGGATCCAGAATGGTCAGCAAATTGCCCAGGCAAATCGCCAGTACGTCCATAAAGCGTTCGACGTGAGCCACCGCCTGCGGCTCACCTGCCTGATAATGCGCAATAATCTGCGTGGCGGGCAAGCGTTGCCCGTAAAAGTGCGCGTACATCCACTCAAAACCGCGGCCCGAAATGTAGTTTTCTATGCAACCCTGGTGGCCGCAACCGCAGGCAACGCGAGGTATGTCACGTCCCAGCACTTCGAGAGCGTCCACCGGCAGGCGAAAATGGCCGAACTCGCCGGCGATATAGTTACGCCCGGTCAGCGTCTTGCCGTTGACGATCAGCCCGCCGCCCACGCCGGTGCCGAGGATAATGCCCAGCACCGTCGGATAGCGGCGAAACTCGTCGTCCCAGGCTTCCGACAGCGCAAAACAGTTGGCGTCGTTGTCTACCCGCACTTCTCTGCCGATCAGTGCGGCCAGGTCGCGCGGCAACGGCTGCCCCATCGCCGCCGGCACGTTGGCGGTAAACAGCGTGCCGTCGTCGTCGTTGGGCAAGCCGGGAATGCCGATGCCCACGCTGCCGCGCCGGCCGCAACGGGCATCCGCTTCAAGAGTCAGATCGCGCAGCGTCGCCAGCAGCTGCGAATAATCCTCGCGCGGCGTCGGCACCCGTTTCTGCCAGATGCGCTGCAGGTTTTCGTCAAACACGCCCAGCTCAATCTTGGTGCCGCCCATATCGAAACCGTAGTACATAACCCACCCTCAGGCTAAAAAAATGGGGCGGCATCTCTGCCTCCCCGATTTGATTATTGTCCGCTCAACACCCGCGCCGGATCGATGCGGCTGGCGCGCCTGGCCGGATACCAGCTGGCCAACAGGCTAAGCACGATGGCGGTCGCCAGCACAATCGCCACGTCCAGCCAGTGCAGCTCGGAAGGCAGGAAGTCGATAAAGTAAATGTCGCCCGACAGGAATGAATGCCCGAGCAGTTTTTCGATGCCCTTGATGATGTTGGTCAACTGCAGCGAGGCGATCACCCCGACTACCACGCCGCTGAGGCTGCCCACCAGCCCGGCCAACAGACCGTACCAAATGAAGATGGCGCGGATAAAGCCGTCTTTGGCCCCCAGAGTGCGCAGCACCGCGATATCGCCGCTCTTGTCCTTCACCGCCATCACCAGGGTGGAAACGATGTTGAAACAGGCCACGCCGATCACCAGCACCATCGCCAGGTACATGATGGCGCGGATCATCTGAATGTCGCGGTACATGTAGCCGTAGGTGCCGATCCAGCTTTTGATGTAAACGTAGGAATTGGTTACTTCGCCGGCGTCGCGCACCAGCTTGTTGGCGGCGAACACGTCGCTCACCTTGATGGCGATGCCTGTGACGCTGTCACCCATATCGAGATACTGCTGCGCATCGGCCAGCGGCACCAGCGCCAGGCTGTGATCCAACTGGCCGCTGAGCTGCAGAATGCCGGTCACGTGCAGACGAATGCGCTTCGGCTGCAGCAGCTTCATTTCCGGGTCGCTGTTGGGGATCATGACCGTGACATAGGCGCCTTGCTTAACGCCCAGCGCGTCGGCCACCCCCTTGCCGAGGATCACCTGCTGTTCGCCGGCCCTGAAGTTGGCCCAGGCGTCGCCCTGAACGTACTGCGGCAGCGCACTGAGCTGGCTTTCCTGCTGCGGGTTAACCCCTTTGACCTGCACCGCGCGCAGCTGCGCGCCGTTTTCCATCAGCCCGGTAAAGTTGATGTAAGGCGCCGCGGCCATAATGCCCGGCACCTTTTCCACCCTCTGCAGAATCGAAGGCCAGCCGTTAAACGGCTGCTTCACCGGTTCGATCTCGCCGTGCGGCACCACCGCCAGAATGCGGTTTTTCAACTCGCGTTCAAAACCGTTCATCGCGCTCAGGCCGACGATCAGGACCGCCACCCCCAGCGCAATGCCGATGGTGGAGATCACCGAAATCAACGACACCATGCCGCCGCGTTTGCGGCCGCGGCTAAAACGCAGGGCCGTCAGAAAGGAAAGTGAGGCTCCCGCCATTACTCGGCCCCCATCAGGGTCAGCTGCGCCTGCAGATGGCCGTCGGCCATTTCCAACTGGCGGCTCAAACGCTTGGCCAGCTGCAGATCGTGAGTCACCACCAGGAAGGCGGTGCCCTGGCGCACATTCAGTTCGCCCAGCAGATCGAAGATGCTGTCTGCGGTGCGTTTGTCCAGGTTGCCGGTCGGTTCATCCGCCAGCACCAGCGACGGGCTGTTGACCAGCGCACGGGCGATCGCCACCCGCTGACGCTCGCCGCCCGACAGCTCGGAGGGGCGGTGCTTGCTGCGCTTCTCCAGCCCGACCGCCGCCAACATTTCCATGGCTTTTTCCTGCGCCAGCGCCGGCTTTGCGCCGCCGATCAGCAGCGGCATGGCGGCGTTCTCCAGCGCGGTAAAGTCCGGCAGCAGGTGGTGGAACTGGTAGATAAAGCCCAGCTGGCGGTTGCGCAGCTCGGCCTTGGCCGCCGACGACATCCCGTTCAGCGACTGCCCCTTGAAGACAACCTCGCCGGAGGTTGGCGAATCCAGCCCGCCCAGCAGGTGCAACAGGGTGCTTTTACCGGAACCCGAGCTGCCGACGATCGCCATCATCTCGCCCGGCTGCATGGCAAAGCTGACATTGCGCAGCACGTCGGTATGCAGATTGCCTTCCTGATAGGTTTTGCACAGGTTGTCGCACTGCAGCAAAAGATGGTTACTCATAACGTAAGGCCTCAGCGGGTTGTACGGCGGCAGCGCGCCATGAAGGGTAAAGCGTGGACAACAGGGACACCGCCATCGCCACCACGGCGATGACCGTCACCTGCAGCGGGTCGACCGCCACCGGCAGCGAAGCGCCGTCGATCAATGCGCCGAGGATCGGCATCAGGTTATTCAGATTGGTGGCCAGCAGCACGCCGAGCAGCGTGCCGAGCAGCGAACCTATGATGCCGGCGCTGGCGCCCTGCACCATGAACACCGACATGATCTGCCGGCGGGTCAGGCCCTGGGTTTGCAGAATGGCGACCTCGCCCTGCTTCTCCATCACCAACAGGCCGAGCGAGGTGATGATGTTGAACGCGGCCACCGCCACGATCAGGCTCAGCAGCAGCCCCATCATGTTTTTCTCCATGCGCACCGCCTGGAACAGCTCCCCCTTGCGCTCGCGCCAGTCTTTCCACTCGGTGCCCTGCGGCAGGGTTTGCTGGCTGAGCGTGTCGACCGCCAGCGGCTGCTGCAGGAACAGCCGCCAGCCGGTGACGTTGCCGGCCGGATAGCGCATCAGGCGCGAAGCATCCTGCTGATTGACCAACAGTTGATAGCCGTCGACCTCGCTGTTGGCGTGGAAGGTGCCGGCGATGGTGAACAGGCGCTGGCTGGGAATGCGGCCCATCGGCGTGAACTGGCTGGCGCTGGGCACCATCAGGCGCAGCGAATCGCCGCGCTTGACGCCGAGCTGCCCCGCCAGCTGCTCGCCGATGATGAGGTTGTACTGGCCCGGCTGCAGCTGCTGCTGTTTGACGTTGACCAGATAAGGGGACAGCGGATCGGCTTCGTCCGGGTTAACGCCGAGCATCACGCCAACCGCCACGCTGCGGGCGCTTTGCAGCACCACGTCGCCGGTGGTCAGCGGCGCGACGCGGCTGACGCCCTTCAGCCCCTGAACGGCCGAGGCCGGCAGTTGCTGAGGATTGACCGACCCCTGCCTGGCGGTGATCAGCGCCTGCGGCATCAGGCCGAGAATGTTGTTCTCCAGATCCTTTTCAAAACCGTTCATCACCGAAAGCACGGTGACCAACGCCATCACCCCCAGCGTGATGCCGATGGTGGAAAGCCAGGAAACAAACCGCCCGAAGCGGTCTGAAGCCCGCCCGCGCATGTAGCGCAGGCCAATGAATAACGCGACAGGTTGATACATGAAATCCGTTTTGTTGCCGTAGCTTAAGCGAAGTAGTCTTGGATAATAAAGGCTCTCCCCCGTTTAGGGAACACCCGGCGGCCTTTTATTGCGCCGGGCGCCGCCTCACCCGGCATCGCGTTTGAGCAGGTTGTAGACCGACACCCGTGAAATGCCCAGCGCTTCGGCCGCCATGGTGGCCGCGCCGCGCAGCTGCAGATACCCCTGCTGCTTCAGCTGTTGGATCACCAGAAAACGCTGTTCTGAAGACAGCGCGCGCGGTTGGGTGGCATGCGAAGCGGCAAAAGCGTTGATCACCGCCGCGATGTCCGACAGCGAACGAACGCCCTCAACCGCCTGCGGCGCGCTTTGTACCACCGCCGTCAGCTGTTGCAGGATAGCGGTGACGCTGTTGAAGATAGAGACATCCAGATTGAGGCAAATCGCCGCCACAAAGGCGCCTTGGCTGTTGCGCAGGCCGATGGAGGTGCTTTTGGCCGGGCGGCCGTCCGGGAAGGCGCTGGCGTAGTTCTGCACCACGTCGGGGAACTCCGGCGAAGCGATGCGCTCCAGCCCCATTTCCGTCGCGGCGTCGCCGATGCGGCGATTGGACAGGTTATTGGCGATGGCGACAATGGCGTGATCCGGCTGGGTCAGGTCGTGCAGCACCACCTCGCACCCTGGGGCGAACATCGCGCCCAGCGCCTGGACAATTTTTTCCGCTTCGCGCAGCAACAGCGCATTTTCCTGCCTGAGATCGCTCATTAAGTTAACCATTTGACAATAACTTTACAAAGAGTAAATTAAAAATTCGTGGCAATCAATGCCTCCTTCACCCTCGTGAGGTTGTTATGAGTTCAACGCTCCATTGCATCACCGCCGCAGATATTTCCACCGCCGCCGAGGTTATTGCCGGGCATGCCGTTCGTACCCCGGTGATGACCTCGCGTCAGGCGGATCATATTGTCGGCGCCGAGCTGTTCTTCAAATGCGAGAATTTCCAGCGCGTCGGCGCCTTCAAATTCCGCGGCGCCTATAACGCCATCGCCCAACTGAGCGAGGCGCAGCGGCGTGCCGGGGTGATCGCCTTCTCTTCCGGCAACCATGCGCAGGCGATGGCGCTGGCGGCGCGCGAGCTGGGGGTTAACGCCACCATCGTGATGCCCCACGACGCCCCGGCGGCCAAGCTGGCGGCAACGCGGGGCTATGGGGCTAACGTGGTTATCTACCAGCGCCACCGTGAAGATCGCGAGGAAATCACCCAACGCCTGGCCGCCGAACAGGGCCTGACGCTGGTGCCGCCCTATGATTACCCGCAGGTGATCGCCGGCCAGGGCACCGCGGCCAAAGAGCTGTTCGAAGACGCAGGGCCGTTGGACGTGCTGCTGGTGTGTACCGGCGGCGGTGGGCTGCTGGCCGGCAGCGCGGTGGCGGCGCGGCACTGGTCGCCGGGGTGCCGCGTGTATGGCGTAGAACCTGAGGCGGGCAACGACGTGCAGCAAGCCTTTTTGCGCGGCGAACCGGTGCGCATCCCAGTGCCGAAAACCCTCGCCGACGGCGCGCAAACCCAGCAGGTCGGGCGGCTGACCTTCCCGATTATTCAAGATTACGTCGAAGGCATCCTGACGGTGAGCGACGCGCAGCTGTGTCGGCAAATGCGCTTCTTTATGGAACGGATGAAAATGGTAGTCGAACCGACCGGTTGCCTGGCGGCCGCGGCGGCGATGAACGCCCTGCTCGATTTACGCGGTAAAAAGGTCGGCGTCATCGTCAGCGGCGGCAATGTCGACGTAGACAAGATCGGGCAGTACCTGGCTCTGGCCGGCGAAAATTAACGTCGTTAATATCAGGCTAAAAATCAAGGTGTAGCGCTTTTATCTGTGTCAGTTTGGCGGCCGCTGGGCTACTATAACCGGGATAAAGGCGCTTGTTATTTGTGCCGGGGCGAACTCTAACACATTGATTAAAGATACCTGAATGAGCACTTCCGATAGCCGTAACCGTTCCTCATCCCCCCGTTATTCCCTGCCTGAACGCGCGGGCGACCTGCGCCAGCTAGGCCAGTTGACCGGCTCGGCCTGCGCCGTGGAGTGCGCCGAGATCGTCGAACGCCATAACGGGCCGGTAATGCTGATTGCCCCGGACATGCAGAATGCCCTGCGGCTGCGCGACGAAATCCAGCAGTTCACCGATCAGATGGTGACCACGCTGTCCGACTGGGAAACCCTGCCGTACGACAGCTTCTCGCCGCATCAGGAAATCATCTCCGCCCGTTTGTCGAGCCTGTATCACCTGCCGACCATGGTGCGCGGCGTAATAATTTTGCCGGTCAACACCCTGATGCAGCGCGTTTGCCCGCACGAATTCCTGCACGGCCACGCGCTGGTGATGAAAAAGGGCCAGCGCCTGTCGCGCGACAAACTGCGCGCCCAGCTGGAACAGGCCGGCTACCGCAGCGTCGATCAGGTGATGGCGCACGGCGAGTTCGCCACCCGTGGCGCGCTGCTCGATCTGTACCCGATGGGCAGCGAAGAGCCCTACCGCATCGACTTCTTCGATGACGAGATCGACAGCCTGCGCACCTTCGACGTCGACACCCAGCGCACGCTGAACGAAGTGGAAGCCATCAACCTGTTGCCGGCCCATGAATTCCCGACCGACAAAAACGCCATCGAGCTGTTCCGCAGCCAGTGGCGCGAGCAGTTTGAGGTGCGCCGCGACGCCGAACACATTTATCAGCAGGTCAGCAAAGGCGCCTGGCCGGCCGGCATCGAATACTGGCAGCCGCTGTTCTTCAGCCAGCCGCTGCCGTCGCTGTTCAGCTACCTGCCGGCCAACACCCTGATCGTCAACACCGGCAACCTGGAGAGCGCCGCCGAGCGTTTCTGGCTGGACGTCAACCAGCGCTACGAAAACCGCCGCGTCGATCCGATGCGCCCGCTGCTGGCGCCGGACACCCTGTGGCTGCGCGTCGATGCGCTGTTCGGCGAGCTGAAAGCCTGGCCGCGCATGGCGTTGAAAACCGAAGATCTGCCGGCCAAGGCCGGCAACACCAATCTGGACTACCGCACCCTGCCGGATCTGGCGGTGCAGGCGCAGAACAAGGCGCCGCTGGACAACCTGCGCCGCTTTATCGAAGGCTTCGACGGCAGCGTGATTTTCTCGGTCGAGAGCGAGGGGCGGCGCGAAACGCTGCAGGATCTGCTCGGCCGCATCAAGCTCGGCACCTCGCTGATCCACCATCTGGATCAGGCGCAGCCGGCCGGCCGTTACATGATGGTCGGCGCCTCCGAGCGCGGCTTCCTCGACGGCATGCGCAACCGCGCGCTGATCTGCGAAAGCGATCTGCTGGGCGAACGCGTCAGCCGTCGCCGCCAGGACAACCGCCGCACCATCAACACCGATACCCTGATCCGCAACCTGGCGGAACTGCATCCCGGCCAGCCGGTGGTGCATCTGGAGCACGGCGTCGGGCGCTATGTCGGCCTGACCACGCTGGAAGCCGGCGGCATCAAGGCCGAATACCTGATCCTGTCCTACGCCGGTGAAGACAAACTGTACGTGCCGGTGTCTTCGCTGCACCTGATCAGCCGCTACGCCGGCGGCGCGGACGAAAACGCCCCGCTGCACAAGCTGGGCGGCGACGCCTGGAGCCGCGCGCGGCAAAAAGCCGCCGAACGGGTACGCGACGTGGCGGCCGAACTGCTGGACATCTATGCCCAGCGCGCCGCCAAAACCGGCTTCGCCTTTAAGCACGACCGCGAGCAGTATCAGCTGTTCTGTCAGACCTTCCCGTTCGAGACCACCCCCGATCAGGAGCAGGCGATCAACGCCGTGCTGAGCGACATGTGCCAACCGCTGGCTATGGATCGCCTGGTGTGCGGCGACGTCGGCTTCGGCAAAACCGAAGTGGCGATGCGCGCCGCCTTCCTGGCGGTGGAAAACGGCAAGCAGGTGGCGGTGCTGGTGCCGACCACCCTGCTGGCGCAGCAGCACTTCGACAACTTCCGCGATCGTTTCGCCACCTGGCCGGTGCGCATCGAAATGATGTCGCGCTTCCGCAGCGCCAAAGAACAGCAACAGGTGCTGGACGAGGCCGTCGACGGCAAAGTGGACATCATCATCGGCACCCACAAGCTGCTGCAGAGCGATCTGCGCTGGAAGGATCTGGGGCTGTTGATCGTCGATGAAGAACACCGCTTCGGCGTGCGCCACAAAGAACGCATCAAGGCGATGCGCGCCGACGTGGACATCCTGACGCTGACCGCCACCCCCATCCCGCGCACGCTGAACATGGCGATGAGCGGCATGCGCGACCTGTCGATCATCGCCACCCCGCCGGCGCGCCGTCTGGCGGTGAAGACCTTCGTGCGCGAATACGACAGCCTGGTGGTGCGCGAAGCGATCCTGCGCGAGGTGTTGCGCGGCGGGCAGGTTTACTATCTGTACAACGACGTGGAAAACATCGAGAAGGCGGCACAGAGGCTGGCGGAGCTGGTGCCGGAAGCCCGCATCGCCATCGGCCACGGGCAGATGCGCGAGCGCGATCTGGAACGGGTGATGAACGACTTCCATCACCAGCGCTTCAACGTGCTGGTCTGCACTACCATTATCGAAACCGGCATCGATATTCCCAGCGCCAACACCATTATCATCGAGCGCGCCGACCGCTTCGGGCTGGCGCAGCTGCACCAGCTGCGCGGCCGCGTTGGCCGTTCGCACCATCAGGCCTACGCCTATTTGCTGACGCCGAATCCCAAGGCCATGAGCACCGACGCCCACAAGCGGCTGGAGGCCATCGCTTCGCTGGAAGACCTGGGCGCCGGCTTCGCGCTGGCCACCCACGATCTGGAGATCCGCGGCGCCGGCGAGCTGCTGGGGGAAGACCAGAGCGGCCAGATGACCACCGTCGGTTTCTCATTGTATATGGAGCTGCTGGAAAGCGCGGTCGACGCGCTGAAAAACGGCCGCGAGCCGTCGCTGGAAGACCTCACCAACAGCCAGACCGAGGTAGAGCTGCGCATGCCGGCCCTGCTGCCGGACGACTTCATTCCAGACGTCAATACCCGTCTGTCGTTCTATAAGCGCATCGCCAGCGCAAAAAACGACGGCGAGCTGGAGGAGCTGAAGGTGGAGCTGATCGATCGCTTCGGCCTGCTGCCGGACGCGGCGCGCAACCTGCTGCACGGCGCGGCGCTGCGCCAGCACGCGCAGAAGCTGGGCATCAAACGCATTGAAGGTAACGAACGGGGCGGATTTATCGAGTTCGGCGAGAAAAATCGCGTCGATCCGAGCTACCTGATCGGTCTGCTGCAGGGCAACCCGCAGGTTTATCGCCTCGACGGGCCCAGCAAGCTGAAGTTTATGCTCGATCTGACCGATCGCCAGAAGCGGCTGAAGTTCATCGAAGACCTGCTGAGCGCCTTCCGCGAACACACATTGGCGGTTTGACCCTCTTTCCCCGGCCTCCGCGCCGGGGTATCTGCATCTCTCCGCCCCCCCGAGCGTTCTATCTTATCGCCAAGCCGTCTATGCCGAATTTTCCGTTCGGGCTACTCTGTCCGCAGGCAAAACCAAGGGGAATATCATGACCATAGATGATGATTTGCGTGCGCTGAGCGAACAGGAAGCGGCGTTGACCTTTAGCCACTTTGACCACACCACCGCCTGGGAGCTGGGCGCGGCGTTGAAGGCCGCCGCGGAACAGCGTCATTTGTCGATCGCCATCGAAATCCAGCTGGCTGGGCAAACGCTGTTTTATTACGCCATGCCCGGCGCCACGCCGGATATCGCCGACTGGGTGCGACGCAAACGCAATGTGGTGAACCATTTTCACAAGAGCTCTTATGCCGTCGGCCTGCGGCTGCAGCAGCGGCAAACCACGCTGGAAGAACGATACGGCCTGAACGTACGCGACTATTCGGTGCACGGCGGTGCCTTCCCGCTCAACCTGAGCGGCGCCGGCTGCGTGGGCAGCGTCAGTATTTCCGGCGCGCCGCAGCTGGAAGATCATCATCTGCTGGTCAGCACCCTGGCGGCATTTCTCGGACTATCCTTACCTGCGGTGCACTAAGCGCCAAAAAACAGAATTACCCTTTCCTCATGGCCGCCGGATGCGCGGCCATGCTGGATAAAATCAATCTCACCCGATCGCAAAACCGCAACACTCGCCTTTTCCACGCCAAATTGATGCAGGTCTGGTAATCCGCCATACAAAGGGCGTATGGTATCCGTTAACGTTACGAGACGGACCTCATCTGGCCCGCCATTCCTTTCTCTTTTAAAGATTTGGTTAGCAACTTAGATGAAAACGCACGAAATCAACAGAATTCGCCCATTCAGCGCGCTGATAGACGCCTGCTGGCGGGAGCCTTACAGCCTGCAACGCCTGCTGAAAGACGCCATCGCCGGCGTCACGGTCGGCATCATCGCCATTCCGCTGGCGATGGCATTAGCGATCGCCAGCGGCGTACCGCCGCAGTATGGGCTGTACACCGCGGCCGTCGCCGGCATCGTCATCGCCGTCAGCGGCGGCTCGCGTTACAGCGTTTCCGGCCCTACCGCCGCCTTTGTGGTGATCCTCTACCCGGTATCGCAGCAGTTCGGCCTGGCCGGGCTGTTGACCGCCACGCTGCTTTCGGGGCTGTTCCTGGTGATTATGGGGCTGGCGCGCTTTGGCCGGCTGATTGAATACATCCCGCTGTCGGTGACGCTCGGTTTTACCTCCGGCATCGCCATCACCATCGCCACCATGCAGATCAAAGACTTCTTCGGCCTGCAGCTGGCGCAGGAGCCGGAGAACTACGTCGGCAAACTGCTCGCACTGCTGCAGGCGTTGCCGACGCTGGATATCGGCGACACGCTGATCGGCGCGGTCACGCTATCGATCCTGATTTTCTGGCCGAAGCTCGGCCTGCGGGTGCCGGGCCACCTGCCGGCGCTGCTGGCAGGCACCGCGCTGATGGGCGTGCTGGCGCTGTTCGACCACCAGGTGGCGACCATCGGCTCCCGCTTCAGCTATCTGCTGGCCGACGGCAGCCGCGGCCAGGGCATTCCGCCGATCCTGCCGCAGCTGGTGCTGCCCTGGGAGCTGCCGGGCGGCGACGGCAAGCCGTTCTCCCTCAGTTGGCATACCCTCTCCGCCCTGCTGCCGGCGGCATTCTCGATGGCGATGCTGGGGGCGATTGAATCCTTGCTGTGCGCGGTAGTGCTCGACGGCATGACCGGCAAGAAACACCACTCCAACACCGAACTGATCGGCCAGGGGGCCGGCAATATCATCGCGCCGTTCTTTGGCGGCATCACCGCCACCGCCGCCATCGCTCGTTCCGCCGCCAACGTGCGCGCCGGCGCCACTTCGCCGGTGTCCGCCGTCATCCATGCGTTGCTGGTGCTGTTGGCGCTGCTGGTGCTGGCGCCCTGGCTGTCTTATCTGCCGCTGGCGGCGATGGCTTCGCTGCTGCTGATGGTGGCCTGGAACATGAGCGAGGCGCATAAGGTGGCGTATCTGCTGCGCCGGGCGCCAAAAGACGACATTCTGGTGATGCTGCTGTGCATGTCGCTGACGGTGCTGTTCGATATGGTGATCGCCATTACCGTCGGCATAGTGCTGGCCTCGCTGCTGTTTATGCGGCGCATCGCCCGCATGACCCGGTTGAGCGAACTGAGCGCCGGGCACGGCCGCCTGGTGCTGCGGGTCAACGGACCGCTGTTCTTCGCCGCCGCCGAACGCATCTTTACCGAGTTGCTGGCGCGCAGCGAAGGGTATCAGGTGATCGTGCTGCAGTGGGATGCGGTGCCGGTATTGGACGCCGGTGGGCTGAGCGCCCTGCAGCGTTTTATCGATGAGCTGCCGGCCGGTAAGCGGCTGGCGATCACGGATATTCCGTTCCAACCGCTGAAAACCCTGGCGCGGGCGCGGGTGCAGCCGATCGAGGGGAAGCTGCACTTCTATCCGACGCTGCCGGAGGCGTTGGCGGCGCTGGAAAGCTAAAAAACAAAAAGCCCGACGCGTCGGGCTTTTTGATGGCAGCGATAACGCTTAGTTGCTGGTGTCCAGCTCCGGGAAGCTTTTCACCAGGTCGTCGATGGCTTTCATCTGCACCAGGAACGGCTCCAGCTTGTCCAGCGGCAGCGCGGACGGGCCGTCGCACTTGGCGCTGTTTGGCTCAGGGTGAGCTTCGATGAACAGGCCGGCCAGACCGACCGCCATGCCGGCGCGCGCCAGCTCCGCCACCTGGGCGCGACGGCCGCCGGATGCGGCGCCGAACGGATCGCGGGTCTGCAGCGCGTGAGTCACGTCGAAAATCACCGGATGGCCGCCGGTCACGTTCTTCATCACGTTGATGCCCAGCATGTCGACCACCAGGTTGTCATAGCCAAAGTTGCTGCCGCGATCGCACAGGATCACCTGGTCGTTGCCGCCTTCCTTGAACTTGTCGACGATGTTGCCCATTTGGCCAGGGCTGACGAACTGCGGCTTCTTCACGTTGATCACCGCGCCGGTTTTCGCCATCGCTTCCACCAAATCGGTCTGGCGCGCCAGGAACGCCGGCAGCTGGATCACGTCGACCACTTCAGACACCGGCTGCGCCTGCGCCGCTTCGTGCACGTCGGTGATGATTTTCACGCCGAAGGTTTTTTTGATTTCTTCGAAAATCTTCATCCCTTCTTCCAGGCCCGGGCCGCGGTACGAATGGATGGACGAACGGTTGGCTTTGTCAAAAGAGGCTTTGAAAACGTAAGGAATGCCCAGTTTTTGCGTCACGGTGACGTAGTGTTCGCAGATGCTCATCGCCAGATCGCGAGATTCCAGCACGTTCATACCGCCGAACAGCACAAACGGCAGATCGTTCGCTACGTTGATGTCGCCAATGCTGACTACTTTCTGTTTCATGCTTTCGCCTTTGTTGAGTAAATCGAATAAATTAATGCAGCGTGACCTGTTTCGGTTCAATCGAGTGGATCTGTACTTTGATCACTTCGCTGACCGGATCTTCAGGACACTGCTCGACAAAATAGTTGAGATCGGAAATGGCGATATGGTTGCACTCCAGCTGGGCGTAAATCAGCCCGCGATCGCGGATCTCGTACGGGTCGTCCGGATCGAAGCACAGCACGGTTTCGCTGGCGCGCAGCGCCATCTCCATCTGTTTTTCTTCCATCAGGGCGGCCTTCAGGGTGTCCAGCATCTTGCGCACCACCATCACGTTCTCTGATTCGTCGAGATCGTCGTCTTCCAGCTCGGCGCCCAGCCCCAGGTTGCCTTTGATCCACACTTCCAGCTGGTGCTCGTTCAGCGTCTCGCCGTTCAGTGGGTTAATCAACCACATCTCGTCGTCCAGCCAGTCGGCGCGCAGGATCAGCTGGGTGGGGAAAATCACCGGCATCAGCGGCAGATCCAACTGATGGGCGATATGCAGAAAAATGGTGCCCAGCGACACCGGGGTGCCCTGGCGCCCTTCCAGCACTTTGTCCAGCCAGATAGCGTCGGACAGGCGGTAAACGCCGCTGGCGCCGCCAAAACCCCAGGTTTTGAAGAACAGCTCGATGAGTGCGTCCAGTTGCTGTTCCTGAGTGAGGCTGTCAGGCATCGCCGCACGCGCGTCGTCGACCAGCTGCTGCAGCTTGCGCTCAACCTCGGCCGCCGGGAAATCGCGCCGCACCGACTGCGACACCAGGATCACGCCTTCGCTCAGTGGCGAAGTGTTAAATGCAAAATCAGCAATGCTACTCATAGGTATCCCATCAGAAACGGTATTTTCGTCGTGGCAAGTTTAATGATCAGGTACAGACAGCCCAACGCCAGAACGAACGCCGTTACGCGCAGTTTCCGGCTTTTGGTCTTCTTGCCCAGTGCGACGTAGCCAAGCAGGATATAGATAATAACGCCAAACAGCTTCTCGGTCAGCCACGAGTCCATACCCAGCAACGGATAAAGCCCGAATGTCGCCACCAGCGCAATACCGCTGACGAACAGCAGCGTGTCGTTGAGGTGCGGCGCTATCTTGACCCAGCGCTGGTTCATGATGGCCGACTTGCGCCACTGCCAAAAGAAACGCAGCACAAACAAGGTAATACTGATGGCGACCGTCAGCAAATGGAATTGTTTCAACGCGGTGTATGCAGTCATAGTGCTTCCTTAAAATTGCCTGCGCTTCGTTATTATTGGTTTTCTGTTATTGCGGCCATTGGCCCAGAGTGACGCGATCGTTGCCGCCGTAGTCGCGGTGAGTGGCCACGGCGCTGAACCCGGCGGCCTGCAGCAGCTCGCGCACGCTGTTGCCCTGCTGCCAGCCATGCTCCAGCAGCAGCCAGCCCTGCGGCTGCAAATATTGCGGCGCCTGGCGCACGATGGCGGCCAAATCCGCCAGCCCCCGATCTGCCGCCACCAATGCGCTGCCCGGTTCGAAGCGCACGTCGCCCTGCGCCAGATGCGGATCGGCGGCGTCGATATAGGGAGGATTGCTGACGATTAAGGCGAAGGTCTGGCCGGCCAGCGGCGCGAACCAGCTGCCCTGCAAAAATTGGGCGTTGCCGATGTTCAGCTTCTGCGCGTTGTGCTGCGCCAGCGCCACGGCCTCGGGGTGAAGATCGACGCCGGTAACCGCGCAGGCCGGCCGCTCGCTGGCCAACGCCAGCGCGATGGCGCCGGTGCCGGTGCCGAGATCGAGCATGCGGCAAGGCTGCGCCGGTAAACGCTCCAACGCCAGTTCCACCAGGCATTCGGTGTCGGGACGCGGGATAAGCGTCGCGGGTGACACCGACAGCGGCAGCGACCAGAACTCGCGTTCGCCGACCAGATAGGCCACCGGTTCACCGCGCTCGCGGCGCGCCAGCAGCGTCTCCAGCTGTTGTTGCTGCGGCGGCGTCAGCAAGGTTTCGCCAAACGCCATCAGAAAAGTTCTGGCGCGGCCGGTGACGAAACCCAGCAAGATTTCCGCATCGCGCCGGGCGCTGTCGCTGTGCGTCAGCCTGGCGGCCGCGGCCTTCAGCCAGCCTTGATAGTCCATTACTCAAGCTCTGCGGACAGCGCGGCGAGCTGGTCGGCCTGATATTCCTGCACGATCGGCTGGATCAGCATGTCCAGTTTGCCTTCCATCACTTCGTCCAGGCGGTATAACGTCAGGTTGATGCGGTGATCGGTCACGCGGCCCTGCGGGAAGTTGTAGGTGCGGTTGCGATCGGAGCGATCGCCGCTGCCGAGCAGGTTGCGGCGGGTAGAGGCCTCCGCCTGTTGCCGCTTGGCCATCTCGGCGGCGCGAATGCGCGCGCCCAGCACCGACATCGCCTTGGCTTTGTTCTTGTGTTGCGAACGCTCGTCCTGGCACTCCACCACGATGCCGGTCGGCAGGTGGGTGATGCGGATCGCCGAGTCGGTGGTGTTGACGTGCTGGCCGCCCGCACCGGAGGAGCGGAAGGTGTCTATTTTCAGATCGCCGGCGTTAATTTCCGGCATTTCGGCCTCAGGCACTTCCGGCATCACCGCGACGGTGCAGGCGGAAGTGTGGATACGCCCCTGCGATTCGGTTTCCGGCACCCGCTGCACGCGGTGGCCGCCGGACTCGAACTTCAGCTGGCCGTAAACGCCGTCGCCGGAAACTTTGGCGATCACCTCTTTGTAACCGCCGTGCTCGCCTTCGTTGGCGCTCATCACCTCGATGCGCCAGCGGCGGGTCTCGGCATAGCGGCTGTACATGCGGAACAGATCGCCGGCGAAGATCGCCGCCTCATCGCCGCCGGTGCCGGCGCGCACTTCCAGGAAACAGCCGCGCTCGTCGTCGGGATCTTTCGGCAGCAACAGCACCTGCAGCTGCTGCTCCAGCTCTTCCGCCGCCGCCCTGGCCTGCTTCAGCTCTTCCTGCGCCATTTCGCGCATTTCCGGATCGTCCAGCATCATTTCCGCCGTCGCCAGGTCTTCCTGCACCTGGCGCCACTCCAGGAAGCAACGGCTGACGTCGGTCAACTGCGCATACTCTCGCGACAGCGCGCGGAACCGATCCTGTTCGGCGATAACGCCGGCATCGCCGAGCAGCGCCTGCACTTCTTCATGGCGCTCTTGTAACGCTTCCAGTTTGGCAACAATAGAAGGCTTCATGCGTGGTATTAAACCCTGTTAATAAGAGAAAACTAATGCTGATCCAGCCCGAGGCTGTCGCGTAATAATTGCAACCGCTCCACGTCGCCATCGCCGGCGGCCTGCTGGAGGGATTTGGTAGGGGCATGAATAAGGCGGTTGGTCAGTTTGTGGGCCAGCTCGTGGATAACCTGCTCCACGTTGGCGCCCTGCGCAATGGCGGCCATCGCTTTGGCTTCCATTTCCGCACGGATCTGGTCGGCCTGCGAACGGTAATCGCGAATGGTTTCCACCGCACCCTGCGAACGCAGCCAGGCCATAAAGTTGGTGCTTTCCTGCTGCACGATCGATTCCGCCTGCACCGCAGCAGCTTTGCGCTGCGCCAGGTTATTCTGAATAATGGCGTGCAGATCGTCCACGCTGTACAGGTAGGCGTTGGCCAGCTTGCCGACCTCAGGTTCGATATCGCGCGGGACGGCGATATCCACCAGCAGCATCGGCTGATTGCGGCGCGCTTTCAGCGCCCGCTCCACCATCCCTTTACCGATAATCGGCAGCGGGCTGGCGGTAGAACTGATGATAATGTCGGCGTCCGCCAGGCGTTCGTCGATCTCCGGCAGGGTAATCACTTCCGCGCCCACTTCTTCCGCCAGCAGCTGTGCGCGTTCGCGGGTGCGGTTGGCGATGATCATATGCCGCACTTTGTGCTCGCGCAGATGGCGCGCGACCAGCTCGATGGTTTCACCGGCGCCGACCAACAGCACGTTCAGATCCGCCAGCGATTCAAAAATTTGCCGCGCCAGCGTACAGGCGGCGAAAGCCACTGATACCGCGCTGGCGCCGATGTCGGTTTCGGTGCGCACCCGCTTGGCGACGGAGAAGGATTTCTGGAACAGGCGCTCAAGTTCGCCGGAAAGCGACTGGCCGCGTTGGGATTCGGCGAAGGCTTTTTTCACCTGGCCGAGAATTTGGGGTTCGCCCAGCACCAGCGAATCCAGCCCGCTGGCCACCCGCATCAGATGGCTGACCGCGTCGTTGCCGTGGTGCCAGTACAGGCTTTTTCTCACTTCTTCCGGGCGCAGTTGGTGGTATTCACACAGCCAGGCGACCAGCTGTTCGTGAATATGTTCCTGTTGCTCGACGCTGAGATACAGCTCGGTGCGGTTGCAGGTAGACAACACCACGCCGCCCTGCACCAACGGCTGTTGGAGCAAGCTGGAAAGCGCCTGATCGATAGACTCTGGGGAGAAGGTCACCCTTTCACGCAGAGAAACCGGAGCGGTTTTGTGATTAATACCTAACGCCAGCAGGGTCATTGCTTCGAGTAATACTTCTGTTGGTACGGGTTCTCGTTGAACGGCATTCTACTTGATGCGCGGGATCAATAAAAGTAACAACCGCATCTTCCGTTCAATCGCTGATATAGGCGAGGCCAATCAATGAATAATAATAAATTCAAAAAGTTAAATTATATCCAGATCAATAAGCACACTAAATTTTAGTTTGAAACGCGACGATACGCACGGTATTCGTCGATAAGTTATCCCGATTAAAGGATTATGGCCGGCTAAATAGTATGCGGGGGCCTCTGCGCCGCCGGCTATGGCGCCGGCATGCTGCGCCGGCGCCTGTGGGCCGCCGCGGCTTATTTAGCTGCGGATAACCCGTTGAACTTTACGTCGCTGCAGCTGAAAAAGGTTTCTCTCGCCGGGTCTTCCCGTTCCCACTGCACATACAGCAGCGTTTGCTTCCCGTCGGCACGATCGGCCGGGATCTTGACTTCAATCTGATAGACGCCGGCATATTTGACATGGTTGCCTTTGGCCGGCGGCGGCACTATCACTTTAGTCACCTCAAGCGGGGTCAGATCGCTCCACTTCAACTTATCCGTGGCGGCATTGAAGCTCGGCCTGGCGAGCGATACCGTCCACTTGCTCGGCTCATGCACCTGGGTGGCATCGAAGTACAGCGTTGCCTGGCCGTCTTTTACCGCGACGCTGCTCACCTGCCAGTCGGCGTGCGGCTGGTCGATGCCTTCAAATTTGGCAATGCCCGCCGAACACAGCTGGCCATCAGGGACCTTGTCTGACGGATGCTGGGTGCCTTGCAGGTTTTGCGAATAAGCGGGCCATTCGGTAAACATCTGGCGGCGTTCCCAAATAGGAATAGTCTCCGCTTTGTACAAGAAGGCATTTCTGCAGGCCGCATTCGGAATTTTCGAGCCATCATCCGGATGGTTGTACCCGCCGTCATGTTCACAAATTACCTGACGCGCCTTGGGAATCAAGGTAGCGCCGTGCTTTGGCCCGATCGCCTTCGGCTCGGCATTCTCGGCGGCATGCGCCGGCATTGTTAATGCCAACAGCACGCCTGTCAGCAGTGAAAAACGCTTTTTCATACGAAATACCTTATTTTCATTATGCGTAGGGTGAAATGCCCGCATCGCCTGCGTGGCATCGAGAATGGCAGCAGGTTATCCCTGCCATCTTTCTGGCTTTATCAGCATAGACATCTTTTAAAGATTTACATAAATAAATCTAATCAATAACCATCGAAATCCGCATAAAACTGCGTAATCATTCATGATCGAGTTAATTAAACATTAAATAAATTGCTAATTAATGCTATTTTGGCGCAATGCCGGCATACCCCGCGGCCGAAGATATTCTCACGGCCGGCGCAGCACGAACGGACGATTGTGTTAATCTTAATGGCAACCGAAAGCTCAGCCGCCAGCGGCAAAAGTGCCTGTTATCACTTCAAAAAACGCTGATGCTCAGCAAGGGGGTGTGTTGACGTTGACGCGTTACCCCGCTAGCGTGAACGCTGAAAACGGGTTTCGCCGCGCATGCCCGCAAGGACAAAAGGACAAGAGAAAGTTATGCCAATCCGCAAAGTTAGTTTGCTTCGTCTGATCCCGCTGGCCAGCCTGGTGCTGGCCGCCTGTACCACTACCAGGCCGACCGGCCCGGCCACCAGCCCGACCTCGCCGCAGTGGCGCGCCCACGAGCAGGCGGTGCAGCAGCTCAGCCAATACCAGACCCGCGGCTCCTTCGCCTATTTGTCTGACCAAAAAAAGGTCTACGCACGCTTCTTCTGGCAGCAGTATTCGCCGGAACGCTATCGCCTGCTGCTGACCAATCCGCTGGGCAGCACCGAGCTTGACCTGAACGTGCAGCAAAACGTGGTGCAGCTGACCGACAATCAGGGCAAGCGCTACGTCAGCGACAACGCCGAAGAGATGATCCGCAAGCTGACCGGCATGGCGATCCCGCTGGACAACCTGCGCCAGTGGATGCTCGGCCTGCCGGGCGAAGCCAATGACTTCGCGCTGGATGATCAATATCGCCTGAACAAGCTGACCTATCAGCAGGGCGGCCAGACCTGGGCGGTGGATTACCAAAGCTACGATAGCGATACCAAACCTGAACTGCCGAACCGCCTGGAGCTGAAACAGGGCGACCAGCGCATCAAGCTGAAAATGGATAACTGGACGCTCAAATGATTCGCCAGTGGCCCTCTCCCGCCAAGCTCAACCTGTTTTTGTACATCACCGGCCGCCGGGCGGACGGTTATCACCTGTTGCAGACGCTATTCCAGTTCCTGGACTACGGCGACACCCTGACCATCGATCCGCGGCAGGACGACAGCATTCGCCTGCTCACCCCGGTGGACGGCGTGCCGGACGAGCAGAACCTGATCGTGCGCGCCGCACGCCTGCTGCAGCGGCATTGCGACCGCCACGCTTTGGCCACCGCGCCGCGCGGCGCCGACATCAGCATCGATAAACGCCTGCCGATGGGCGGCGGGCTGGGCGGCGGTTCCTCCAACGCCGCCACCGTGCTGGTGGCGCTGAACGCGCTCTGGCGCTGCGGGCTGAGCGATGACCAGCTGGCGGAGCTGGGGCTGAGCCTCGGCGCCGACGTGCCGGTGTTCGTGCGCGGCCATGCGGCCTTCGCCGAAGGCATCGGCGAACGTTTGCAGCCGGCCAATCCGCAGGAAAAGTGGTATCTGGTGGCGCATCCCGGCGTCGGCATCCCTACGCCGGTGATATTTGGCGACGCGGAATTAAAAAGAGATACCCCGGTTCGCTCCTTAAGTGAGCTGTTACAGGCTCCTTACGCAAATGATTGCGAACCGATCGCAAGAAAACGTTTTCGCGAGGTTGAACAGCTTCTTTCATGGCTGTTAGAATACGCCCCGTCACGCCTGACTGGCACAGGTGCTTGTGTGTTTGCTGAATTCGACACAGAAATCGCCGCCCGTCAGGTGTTAAATCAAGCCCCGGAGTGGTTGTGCGGTTTTGTCGCGCGTGGCGTTAACGTCTCCCCACTACATCGTATCCGTTCCGGGCAGTTTGAGTCGTAGCTCAACGTTTCGCTGCGCAGGGTCATGCACACCTGGCCCTGTTATCCCTGCGCTGCCTGCGTCTCAATTTAGTTTTACATACCCGTATGTATATTGCGTCGGCGTCGCCAACTGCCCTTTGGCGAAGGCCGTATGACAATATCTTCTCTGGACGCAAGCCTGAGGTTCTTCTCGTGCCTGATATGAAGCTTTTTGCTGGTAACGCCACCCCGGAACTAGCACAACGTATTGCCAACCGTTTGTACACCAGCCTTGGTGACGCCGCTGTAGGTCGTTTTAGCGACGGCGAAGTGAGCGTGCAAATCAACGAAAATGTACGCGGCGGTGATATTTTCATCATCCAGTCCACCTGTGCACCGACCAACGACAACCTGATGGAACTGGTTGTTATGGTTGATGCCCTGCGTCGCGCCTCCGCAGGACGTATTACCGCAGTTATCCCTTACTTCGGCTATGCCCGCCAGGATCGCCGCGTGCGCTCTGCACGTGTGCCCATCACGGCCAAGGTGGTTGCCGATTTCCTCTCCAGCGTAGGGGTTGACCGCGTATTGACGGTGGATCTGCATGCTGAGCAGATCCAAGGCTTCTTCGATGTTCCGGTAGATAACGTGTTCGGTAGCCCGATCCTGCTGGAAGACATGCTGCAACAGAATCTGGTGAACCCAATCGTGGTTTCTCCGGACATCGGCGGCGTAGTGCGCGCCCGCGCTATCGCCAAACTGCTGAACGATACCGATATGGCCATCATCGATAAACGCCGCCCGCGCGCGAACGTTTCTCAGGTGATGCACATCATCGGTGACGTGGCGGGCCGTGACTGCGTGCTGGTCGACGATATGATCGACACCGGCGGTACCTTGTGTAAAGCGGCTGAAGCGTTGAAAGAACGCGGTGCCAAGCGCGTATTTGCCTACGCGACGCACCCGATCTTCTCCGGTAACGCCGTGGACAACATCAAGAACTCGGTGATTGATGAAGTGATCGTCTGCGACACCATTCCGTTGTCGCCTGAAATCAAGGCACTGAAAAACGTACGTACTCTGACGCTGTCCGGCATGCTGGCTGAAGCCATCCGCCGCATCAGCAACGAAGAGTCGATCTCTGCAATGTTCGAGCATTGATCCGCGTTCTTTCCGGTACGGCGCCCTGCCGCACCGGAAAGGAGCCTGTGCCAGGCAGCAGATAAAGAAAAACCCGTTGGTGCGTGAGCAACAACGGGTTTTCTACTCGTAGTCAAACATAACCTCAGACCTGGTTACGCGGCAGTTCTCCCTTGCCGTAACGCCGTGTCCCTTCTGATTTTTTAATCAATGCGACGAACGATGTTGGTCGTTTCGGCCGCGTTTATCAAAGTGTTTTACCCACCAGTAGCGATCCGCCACCTGCTCGCGCCCGCCGATACGTGCGCCTACCAGCCACAACAGCGCGCCGACGAAGATGCTCATGATTGCGCCGTGCGCGAAAAGCTGGGGTAGATTGAACTGGGATACTTCAGCAATAATGGAGTATCCAACCCCACCGATCATCACGACCAGCCCCAGCCCCATAAAAAAGTTGCCCATTCTGTCCGCGTTTCTACGTTTCATATGCCACCTCCATAGTGCCATGTGCCAACCGGGATAACGCTGCAACCTGTTAGCCCACTTTGATAAGTTAAGTATAGCCCTTGCCCGGTCGAGGGGATTGCGGAGGCGATCACAAATGGTAAAGAAAGATTGACACTTCTTAACGTCGCACTGACAGTTAGCGAACAAATTGAATTATTCATCTAATGAATTAATTATCTTTTCCCGCAGGACGCCGATACGGCATCAGAGTTTTGTCATTCCTGGCCCCGGCAGGTAGACTATTGCCCTTTCCCTTATCTCGACCATAGCGAATCTCCCAGTGAGCAGTATTAAATTGATAGTCGGCCTGGCGAATCCGGGTGCGGAATATGCCCAGACGCGGCACAACGCCGGCGCCTGGTACGTCGATTTACTGGCCCAGCGCCACAACCAGCAATTGAAGGAAGAGAGCAAATTCTTCGGCTATACCGCGCGGCTGAACCTGGCGGGCAACGACGTGCGCCTGCTGGTGCCGACCACCTTTATGAACCTGAGCGGCAAAGCGGTGCTGGCGATGGCCAACTTCTATCGCATCGAGCCGAACGAAATTCTGGTGGCGCATGACGAGCTAGATCTGCCGCCGGGCGTGGCCAAGATCAAACTCGGTGGCGGCAACGGCGGCCACAACGGCCTGAAGGACATTCAGAACAAATTTGGCAACAACCCGAACTTCTACCGCCTGCGCATCGGCATCGGCCATCCGGGCGATAAGAACAAGGTGGTGGGCTTCGTGCTCGGCAAACCGCCGGCCGGCGAACAGAAGATGATTGATGAAGCGATAGACGAATCGCTGCGCTGCACCGAAATGCTGATGAAAGACGGGCTGGAAAAAACCGTTCAGCGCCTGCACAGCTTCAAGGCGCAGGCCTGAGTCTTGCCGCAGCGGGCGTGGCGCCCGCTGCTTGCCGCTAGGTGCGGGTATTGAAAGTCTCTTCCGCCACTCGCCGGTCGTCGGTATCGTAGCCCTCTTCCGCAACGTAGTAAGCGGGATCGTCCAGTTCATGGCTGCAGAACGGCCCGGCCCGCTTTAACAAACGCACGCAGTCGCCGCTCAGGTGGCGCAGACGAATGCTTTTCCCCGCCGCCAGATAACGCGCCGTCAGCTTGTCGATCGCCTCCACGCCGCTGGAATCCATCACCCGGGTGCCGGCGAAATCCAGCACCACATTCTGCGGATCGTCGTTCGGTTCGAACAGCTCGGCGAACGCTGCGGTGGAGCCGAAGAACAGCGGGCCTTCGAGCTGATACACCGCCACATCGTCCGTCACCTGCCGCTGGCGCACCCGGATGCGCGCCTGCTGCCAGGCAAACACCAGCGCCGAGATAATCACCCCGCCGATCACCGCCACCGCCAGATCGGTGAAAATGGTGATCAGGGTGACGATCACCATCACCAGCGCATCGGCCTTCGGCATGCGGCGCAGACGGCGCAGCGAGCTCCACTCAAAGGTGTTGTAGCATACCACCAGCATCACCCCCGCCAGCGCCGCCACCGGCAGCAGGCCGATGTAACGAGACAGGCTGACCACGAACAGGATCAGCAGCACGGCGCCGACAGCGCCGGAAATACGCCCGCGTCCGCCCGAGGTAAAGTTAATGATCGACTGGCCGATCATCGCGCAGCCGGCAAAGCAGCCGAACAGGCCGCAAATCGCATTGCCGGCGCCCTGTGCGATGCTTTCGCGGTTGCCGTTGCCCTTTTTGCCGCCCATTTCATCGAGCACCGTCATGGTCAATAGCGATTCAATCAGGCCGACCAGGGCGATCACCACCGCATAGGGCAGCACCACCTTCAGCATCTCCAGATTGAACGGCGCCACCGGCAGGCTAAAGTGCGGCAGCGAGCCGGAGATGTCCGCCAGGTCACCGACCCGCAGCGTGTGCAGATTAAAACCGATCGCCAACGCCGACACCACCAGCAACGCCGCCAGCGAAGAGGGAATGACCTTGGTCAGGCGCGGGAACAGCAGCACCACCAGAATAGCCAGCGCCACCAGGCCGTACATCAACGGCCCCTGCCCGGCGATCATATGCAGCTGCGCCAGCATGATGACGATAGCCAAGCCGTTGACGAAGCCGTGGATTGCCGGCAGCGGCACCAGCCGGATAAACTTGCCCAGGCGGAATACGCCAATCAAAATTTGAATGGCGCCGGCAAAAATGGTCGCCCACAGCACGTAGCCCATGCCGTACTGCGCCGCCAGGCTCATCAACACCACCACAATCGAGCCGGCCGCGCCGGACACCATGCCCGGCTTGCCGCCGAACAGCGCGGTCACCAGGCCGATGATAAACGCGGTATGCAAACCGACGATCGGCGAAAGCCCGGCGACCAGCGAAAAACCGACCGCCTCGGGGATCATCGAGACCGCCACCACAAAGCCCGCCAGGACTTCATTCTTAACGTCCGCGATCCTGATATTGCTCAGGTTAAACATGGATTATTCACTTCCGACAGATGAAAACGTCTCCCCGCAGAGCAGAACGGGAGCGAGGGCCGCAAGGCGCGGCGAACGATCGGGCGGGGAGCACTCAGGGTGGACTGGGCAAGAAATACATCCGGCGCGTTTCCTGTCGGGTAATCGGAAGTGTCAGTATGTGTAAATGTGATCCAAATCTCAATCAAAAACCGGCCGCCGGCAGTTTGCTTCTGCCGCCCCAGCAAGTCAGATCGAGATAAACGCGCATTACGTGTATAATGGCGGCATTATTTTGCCCTTTATGCAGCCTGTTAAACCTAACCGGCTGATAGTTAAGATATTTAAGGTGATTACAACATGGGATTCAAATGCGGTATCGTCGGCCTGCCTAACGTAGGCAAATCCACCCTGTTCAACGCGTTGACCAAAGCGGGCATCGAAGCAGCCAACTTCCCGTTCTGCACCATTGAACCGAACACCGGTGTGGTGCCGATGCCCGATCCGCGTCTGGATAAGCTGGCCGAAATCGTCAAGCCACAGCGCATTCTGCCAACCACCATGGAATTCGTCGACATCGCCGGCCTGGTGAAAGGCGCTTCCAAAGGCGAAGGCCTGGGCAACCAGTTCCTGACCAACATCCGTGAAACCGAAGCTATCGGCCACGTGGTGCGCTGCTTCGAAAACGACAACATCATCCACGTCAACAACAAGGTCGATCCGGCTGACGACATCGAGGTGATCAACACCGAGCTGGCGCTGTCTGATCTGGACACCTGTGAACGCGCTATCCACCGCGTGCAGAAGAAAGCCAAAGGCGGCGACAAAGACGCGAAAGCCGAGCTGGCCGCGCTGGAAAAATGCCTGCCGCAGCTGGAAAATGCCGGCATGCTGCGCGCGCTGGATCTGAGCGAAGAAGACAAGGCGGCGATCAAATACCTGAGCTTCCTGACGCTGAAACCGACCATGTACATCGCCAACGTTAACGAAGACGGCTTCGAGAACAATCCGTACCTGGATAAAGTGCGTGAAATCGCCGCCGGTGAAGGCTCAGTAGTGGTTGCGGTATGCGCCGCGGTGGAGTCCGACATCGCCGAACTGGAAGATGAAGACCGCGCCGAATTTATGGCCGAGCTGGGCCTGGAAGAGCCGGGCCTGAACCGGGTGATCCGCGCCGGTTACGAACTGCTTAACCTGCAAACCTACTTCACCGCCGGCGTCAAGGAAGTGCGCGCCTGGACCATCCCGGTTGGCGCTACCGCGCCGCAGGCGGCAGGCAAGATCCACACCGACTTCGAGAAAGGCTTTATCCGCGCGCAAACCATCGCCTATGAAGACTTCATCACCTACAAGGGTGAGCAAGGCGCCAAAGAAGCCGGCAAGATGCGTTCAGAAGGTAAGGACTACATCGTCAAAGACGGCGACGTGATGAACTTCTTGTTCAACGTCTAATCGCGACGGTTGTTCTTGCGGTTAAAAATCCACGCCTCGGCGTGGATTTTTTATGAATGGTAATAGGCTCGGAACGCTTCCCTGCCGTCTCTTAAAGCATAGGCGGCTTCAAGCCGAACTTCTTCGCCATGGCAATGGTTTGCTCGTAGCCGGCATCAGCATGTAGCGCCTTGCCCTTTGCGTCGGTTTTATAGATATCTTCGGGATCGCTCGACAGGGCCACCGCCACCATCTAAACCGGTGCAGTATTCATTTCGCCAGAATAAAATCCTTATCGATCAAGTTATTAACATTCACCTGATTCGGCAGTATCTTTAACTGATAAAACAGATCCGCCACTGGCTGCAACACATTAATGTCCTGCTGATTGACGCTATGCGCGCCCTTTGACGTTCGATCCGCAATCTGTCGGGCGGTTTCCAGCGGCAAACGCGTCAGCTGCGCGTATACCCTGGCGTATTCCTGCGGATGATCGATCGCCCACTGCCGCGCCCTGGCGATGCGTTCGGCAAAGTCTTTGATGGCCGCTCGCTTGTCCGGATCGGCCAACGAGGACGTAGTGGCGGTCAAGAAGCCGAGCGATGGGGTTAATCCCCGACCATCGCGCAGCAGGCGCGCGCCGCTTTGTTCCGCAACGCCCAAATAGGGATCAAAAACCGCCCAAGCCGCCACCTTGCCAGTGCTGAACGCTGCGCTGGCATCGGTGGGCATGACGAACTGAATCTTCACATCTTCCCGCTTCAGCCCAGCCTCCTGCAACGCCGCGTACAGTAAGTTTTGCGAGATGCTGCCGCGCGCTGAGGAAACCACCACCGTTTGCCCTTTCAGCTGCTGAACGCTGTGCAACGGCGAATCCTTCGGCACAATAATCCCGTTAGACTGGCCATAGCCGACGTTGGTCTGAATCAGCTTAAAATCCACCCCGCCCGCCGCCGCCATTAATACCGGCAAATCCCCGGCATAGGCAGTATCTACAGCGGCTGCGCGCTGCGCTTCAAACAACGGCGCCGCCCCCTGGAAATTGGCCCATTGATACTGATAGGGCGCATCCTTCATCACGCCGGCAGCCTCTACCAGGCTACGCAGCCCACGGGCTTGATCGCCCAGTACCAGTTTGGCATCGCCGATCGCCCCCTGTGCCAGCGACGCCGTTAATAACATGGCGCTCAGCCCCACGCCCCTAAGTAGTACAGAAAAATGCGCCATACTTTCCCTCTTTGCCGGTGATGGTTATGCGTATTGTCTGATGATTCAAAGCACGGTAAAGCCATGGGTTGCATCACGCTCAAGCTGTTCTACCAACCCGAACTCCCAGTCCAGGTAGGCTTGCATCGCTTCACGCGGATTGTCCGTGCCTTCGTACGGGCGGCGATAACGGTCAATGCGCGGCGCGGCCAACCGCCCTTCGCCCTTTTCCAACGGCCGATTTTCAGCCATCCACGCCAGGGTACCGCCGGCAAGCAGTTGCACCGGCTTGCCGGTCAGCGCGGCCACTTCCGGCACCGCATAGCGCGCCAGCTGGCTACTGCCGCAGGTCAGCACATAGCATTTTGCCGGCGGCAGGTTTTCCAGCGCCAACGGCAACTGTGAACGGAGGACCCAATGCGCGCCGGGAATATGGCGCGCCACATAGTTGGCGCTGGTGGTGAAATCCAGCAGCACCGTGCCTTCCTGGCCCAACAGTGCGGCCAACTGCGCCGGGGTGACTTCATCGGCCGGCGGCGGCGGCGGTAGCTGCGCCGCCGGATCGCCCCGCTCGGTAAAGTCGGCGTCCTCCAGCCCATCGAGTACCGCCGCATCCCAGCCCATCTGCGCCAGCCAGGAAGCGCTCATATTGGCACGCACGCCGTCGTCATCCACCAGCACCACGCGGGCGCCGCGCACGCTGGCATAGTGATCCGTTTCCTGCACCAGTTGCCCGCCGGGCGCACTGCAACTGCCCGACACATGCCCGGCGCGGTACTCCTCGGGGCTGCGCACGTCAAACAGATAGGTGGTGCGCGCCGCATCCTGCTGCCACAACCCAAGCGTCTCGCGGTCAATGCGCCGTACGCCGGCCGCGTCCGCCACTCGCCGCGCCCGTTGCTGCGCCTGCGCCAGGTTGTCCACATTCTCGGTGTAGCGCCGCTGCCGTTGATTTTCCAGCGCAAACCCCGCCAGCCCCCAGCCGATTGTACCGTTGCGCAGCGCCGCCACCGGGTTGCTGATGCCGGCGTTGATTAACGACTGGGTACCGATAATGCTGCGCGTACGCCCGGCGCAGTTAACTATCACCTGCGTATTGGGATCCGGCGCCAGCGCGTTGATCCGCAGCACCAGCTCCGCCCCCGGCACGCTGGTGCTGGTGGGGATACTCATGGTTTGGTATTCATCAAAACGGCGTGCATCGACGATCACCACATCGGCATGCCGATCGATCAGCGCCTTAACCTGCTGCGCAGTCAGCGATGGCGTATGCCTACGGCTTTCCACCAATTCGCCAAAGGCCTTGCTCGGCGTATTTACGTCCTGGAAAAGCTCGCCGCCGCCGGCTTGCCAACCCGCCAGGCCGCCAGTCAGCAGAGCGACATCCCCATAGCCGAACTGCCGTAGCCGCCGTGCCGCCTGTTCAGCCCGCCCATCGCCGTTGTCATAGACGGTAATAGGGGTACTGCGGCGCGGAATGCGCCGGTAGGCTTCCAGCTCCAGCTTGCTCAGCGGAATGTTCACGGCGAACAGCGGGTGGCTTTCAGCAAATTCGGCTTCTTCACGCACATCGATCAGCGCCAACTCCTGGCGGGCCAACAGCGCGGCTCGCAGGGTGGAAAAATCACGGTAAACAAAGGCAGGCATAGTTACACTTCCTTAGAAAGGTCCCAAATATTAGGCAATTGAGTATTGGAATAACCGGAGATAAAGGGCTTCACCGCACCACTTTCGCCATACACAGCACGCTTAACGGCGCCGATATTGCCGCCATACACATGAATGCTGATTGACACGCGATCGTTAAACGCATTGCTGACCTGGTGAATATCGCCGTCCTGTTCGGACAGTTTCGCTACCTGCCCGGCGGTTAACCGCTCGGCGTCACCTTCAGGCCGGGGCACGCCCTGGCCGTCAAGCTGGTAACGCTGGTTGATTTCAGCACCGCGCAGCATGCCAATCAGCCCCCACACGCGGTGATCATGGATCGGCGTGACCTGCCCCGGCCCCCAAACGAAGCTGACGATGGAAAAACGCTGGGCGGAATCAACGTGCAGCAGGTACTGCTGATAATGTTCAGGGTGTGGGCGAGAGTACTCCTCAGCCAGCCAGTCATCCCTGCCGACCAATTCGGCAAGCAATTGCGCCGCGTTATCGAGCCGCGCCGCCTCACCCAGCGGCTGCTGATGCAATTGGGCCAGTCGCTCGATGAACTGACGTAAACGGTCTAAGCGTAAGGGCGTTGTCATAAGCATTCCTGTCTGAAAGACTGCTTATCACGCTAACAAAGAACTTTTTATTATTTAAATGCATTTTTGTAATAAACTAAAATGCAGAATACACATAAAGAGAATTTCCATGCGTACAGATGATATTGACGCCCTGCTAGCGGTGGTGCAATTCGCTTCGCTTAACCAGGCCGCGGAATACCTTGGCATTAGCCAATCCGCCATAACCCGCCGCCTGCAAAGCTTTGAACAGAGCCTGGGCGCCACGTTGCTGGATCGCCAAACCAAGCCACTTAAACTGACGGCCATCGGTCACCGCGTCTATGAACAGTGCCTGACTATCAAGCGCGAAACCAAGCGGTTGGAAAGTTTGCTTAATCAGGATGCGGAACCCAGCGGCCCGCTGCGTCTGGGGGTTCCGCAAAGCCTGAGCGAGATAGCCCTGCTTCCGGCGCTCATTGCCTTGGGTGAGCATTACCCGCAGTTGCGCCCGCAGGTAACCTGCGGTTGGGGCGGGCAGTTGATCAAACGCCTGGAAAACGTTGAGCTGGACAGCCTGCTCGCCATGGGGCCGGCGCAGCAAACCTTCGATGACAGCCTGGTGACGAAGGCACTGTGCCCATTAGAGGTTGTCGTGATCGCCGGCCAACGTCTTCGCATCCACACCGCCCGGCTCAGCGGTTGCGCTCATTATGGCTGGGTATTAAACCCTGATGGCTGCGGCCTGCGCGCCGGGTTAAACCGCGATCTGCAGGCGCAGGGATTGGGGCTGAAAATCAATGTGGAAACCACCGGCACCCAGTTGCAAATCAGCCTGGTGGCCCAGGGACTCGGGCTCGGGTTGGTGCCGAAGGCAGCGCTAACGCACAGCCCGCATCAAGACGACATCGCGATTGTTGAGCTGAGCGATTTCCGGCCAAAAGTTCAACTGTGGCAGGTCAGCAGCCCGGGGCTGGGCAACCTGCAAAGGCCCACCACCTTTTTTGCCGAAAAGATCGTTCGGGGGCTTAGCATTTAAGCCAATGAATGATAAGGAGTTAGCCAAATAATTAACTTTATGCATATTAAGATATGATAAAAATGCATTTAAATCATTAGAACATCGCGTATAGGGTATAAACACCTTGCTGCTTATCGCCAGACATTTGGCCGGCAGTCAGACCCTATCACGATTCCTGACAAGGAGTTCTAATGAGCGTCCAATTTTTAGGCATGATCGGGCACCGTCTGTCTTCGGAAATCATCCCACCGGCTGGCCCAATATTTGATCGCGATTACATTGTGCGCTTTGCGCAAACCCACGAAGCCGCCGGTTTCGACCGCCTGCTGGTCGGGCATTGGTCCGATCAACCCGACGGATTTTTAGTCACGGCGCTGGCTGGGCTATCCACTCAAAAAATCAACTTCTTACTGGCGCACCGGCCAGGCTTCGTCTCGCCGACCTTGGCGGCGCGTAAATTAGCCACCCTGGAACACCTGTTGGGCGGGCGCCTGGCGGTGCATATCATTAGCGGCGGGAACGACGCAGAACAGCGCCGCGACGGCGACTATCTCGACCACGATCGGCGCTATGCCCGCACCGAGGCATTTTTGGAGATCGTGCGCCAGGTCTGGACCCAGGAACGGCCGTTCGACGCCCATAATGACTTCTATCAGGTCGAACAGGCCTTTTCGGCAATAAAACCGCTGCAACAGCCTCATATCCCGATTTTCTTCGGCGGTTCATCCGACGCGGCGATTGCCGTAGCCGGCAAGCATGCCAATGTGTTTGCCCTGTGGGGCGAATCGCTGGCGCAAACCCGGGAAACCATCCAGCGCGTGCGGGCCGAAGCGGCCAAACACCTGCGCCAAATCGACTTTAGCGTATCATTCCGACCGATTATTGCCGCCACCGAAACGCAGGCTTGGGAAAAAGCCAAAGAGATCCTGCATGTCGCCACTGAACATGCCGCGCAAACCGACGTTGGCCATAGGAACAAGCCCAACAGCGTGGGCGCTCAACGCCTGCTGCAAACCGTGGCGCAAGGCGATGTGGTGGATAAACGTCTGTGGACCGGCATCGCCAGATTGGTCGGCGGCGGGCACAATTCCACTGCGCTGGTGGGTACGCCGGAGCAGGTGGCCGATGCCCTGCTTGATTACTACGATCTGGGCGTGCGCAACTTCCTGATCCGCGGCTTTGATCCCCTCAACGACGCTCAGGAATACGGTAAAGAACTGTTGCCGATCGCCCGTGCCAAAATCGCCCAGCGCGATGCCAAACACAGCGCCTGATGGGTAACGGGAGAGGCACTACGTATGAATTCTGTCCAGTCTACCCGCCTGCTTGCGCGGCGACGGCACATGCAGCCGCCGCTTGAGCAGATCACCGAGCAACTGGCGCAGCAGGCGGCGGCGCTGGATCGCAGCGGCGAATTCCCGCACGCCAATCTGGCCTTGCTGCATGAATATGGGCTGCTGAGCCTGGCCTGCGAGCAGCGTTATGGCGGCGCCGAAGCCAACCTGTCCACTTTGCAGCAGGTGGTCAGCGCCATCGCACAGGGCGAGCCGTCAACGGCACTGATCGTCTGCATGCAGTACCTGCACCACCTGCGCCTGGCCTCCAACGCCAGTTGGCCAGAATCGCTGCGCGGCGCAGTCAGCCGCAGCGCAGTGCAGAGCGGGGCCTTAATCAACAGCCTGCGGGTAGAGCCGGAACTGGGTTCCCCTGCGCGCGGCGGTTTGCCCCACACCGTAGCGGCCCGCACTTCCGCCGGCTGGCGGCTCAACGGCCATAAGCTCTATACCACCGGAATTGAAGGGCTGAGCTGGCTGGCAATCTGGGCTCGCAGCGATGATGACAACCCGCAGGTGGGCACCTGGCTGGTTCCGCGCGATAGCCCGGGCATCACCATCAAACGCAGCTGGGATCATCTGGGCATGCGCGCCACCGGCAGCCATGAGGTGATACTACAAGACGTGCCGGTACCGCTGTCCCATGCGGTGGAGATTTATCCGGCCGATCGGCCCCCGGCGCCGGATACGGCGCAGATCCAGGCCGCCGCTAATGCGCATGCCGCCCTGCTGCCGGCCGTCTATGACGGCGTCGCGCAGGCGGCGCGCCGCTGGCTGATCGCCTGGCTGCGGCAACGGGTGCCGGCCAGTCTTGGCGCCCCGTTAGCCAGCCTGGCCCGCGTGCAGGAAAACCTTGGGCAAATCGACGGCTTGCTGCTGGTCAATCAAAGCCTGCTGCGCCAGGCGGCGGCGCGGGCATTCAGCACTGAACAAGCCAACCTGGCAAAAGTGACCATCACCGAAAATGCGATAGCGGCAGTGGAAAAGGCGCTAACGCAGAGCGGCAACCACGGCCTGACGCGCCATAACCCGCTGGAGCGCCACTACCGTAACGTACTCTGCGGCCGGATACATACCCCACAAAACGACAGCGCATGGATCAACGCCGGAAAAGCTGCGTTAAAACCATAGGACGATAATCAGCATGTTGCGTATTAAACACACCCTGGGCGCCCTGTTGCTGCTCGGCCTGGCAAGCCAGGCGTCGTTCGCCGACGCACGTATCACCCTGCATATTGCCGATCAAAAAGGCGGTATGCGTTCACAAATGGAAGCGGCCAACGAACTCGCCAACCTGCCTTACGACATCAAATGGGCCGAGTTCCCCGCCGCCGCACCGCTTGCCGAAGCATTGAACGCCGGCGCAGTTGATGTCGGCATTATTGGCGATGCTCCATTATTGTTTGCTCTCGCGCAGGGCGCGCCGGTTAAAGCGGTAGCGGTGGATAAAAGCAACCCGGCAGGCACCGCGGTGCTGGTGGGCGAACACTCGCCGCTGAAAAGCGGCCAGGATCTGAAAGGTAAACGCATCGCCACCGGCAAAGGTTCTATCGGCCACTTTGTGGCGTTGAAGGCGCTGAAGCAAGCCGGCCTGAGCGCGGCGGACGTACAGTGGGTCTTTTTGGGGCCGGTGGATGCCAAGGTCGCGCTGCTTAGCGGCTCGGTCGACGCCTGGGCCGCCTGGGAACCTTATACCACCCAACTGGTTAAAACCGGGCAAGGCCATGTGCTGGTCAGCGGCACCGGCCTGCTGCCGGGAAATACCTTCCTGGCGGCCACGGATGCAACGCTCGCCGATAGCGCGAAACGCCAGGCGCTGCAGGATTACCTGAACCGCCTGGCAAAAGCGGAGCGCTGGGCCTATGCCAATCTCGACAGCTACGGGAACACGCTGGGGAAAATCATTAGATTCCCGCCCGATATTGCGCGCGAACAGTTCGCCAGCCGCCAACTGCGTTGGCAGCAAATTGATGAGACAACCGTGCGCCAACAGCAGGCCACGGCTGATTTTTATCAGGCCAACGGTTTGATCCGGCAACCACTCGACGTTACCCATACCTTTGATAATGGCTTTAGCGTGCCACCGTTGGCGCAGACACAACAGGAAGGTCAGCCATGAAACCCATTACTCATTATTCACGCCGCAGATTTCTCCGACTGAGTGGCAGCCTGCTGGCGGCCCCCGCCTTGGCCGGCATATCGTCGAAGCTGTTCGCCCATGATATGGCAAGCATGCATCAGGATAGCGGCAACGCACTGCGCCTGCCCGAACCTTACAAGTTGAAACTCGCCATCAACCAGAGCGCGGTATGTATTGCCCCCGTCACCGTGGCGGAGCAGCAGCGCTTTTTCAGCAAGTACAATTTGGACGTAGAATTTGTCAACTTCGGCAACTCGACCGATCTGCTGCTGGAAGCGATCGCCACCGGCAAAGCCGATGCAGGCATAGGCATGGCCCTGCGCTGGCTGAAGGCGCTGGAGCAAGGCTTTGACGTCAAGCTCACCGCCGGCACCCACGGCGGCTGCCTGAATCTGCTGACCGCCAAAAATGCGCCCTTTACCAGCCTGGACAAGCTGAAAGGACAAACCATCGGCGTGACCGATATGGCCGGCCCGGACAAGAACTTTTTTGCCATTCTGCTCAAACGCCATGGCGTAGACCCGATAGCCGATGTGCAATGGAAGGTTTATCCCGCCGATTTATTGAGCGTCGCGTTGGATAAGCAGGAAATTGCCGCCATCAGCGGCAGCGAACCCTTTAGCTACCGCTTATTGGAGACCGGAAAATACCAACTGCTGGCAAGCAATATGACCGGGGAATACGCCAACCTCAGTTGCTGCGTGGTTGGCGTCAGCGGGTCGCTGGCCCGCAAACACAAAGCCGCAGCGGCGGCGTTAACCCAGGCGCTGCTGGATGCCCACAGCTATGCGGCAGAACACCCGGAAAGCGTTGCCGAAGCCTTTATGGCCCACGCGTTAAACACCAACGTCAAAGAAGTGGCCGGCATTATCCATGGCCAGGCCCACGGGCATCATGCCGTTGGGGAAGCCTTCGTCAAAGAACTTACCCAATACGTCAGCGATTTACAGCTGGTACAGGTGATTAAACCCAGTACCGATGCCCACCAGTTTGCGGAGAGCATCTATGCCAACGTATTTGCTTGATCGCACCATAAAAGGTGAAAAAACCGCCGGCGAACGGATCTGGCTCACCGGCCTGCTTGCCGCCGCGGCGTGGCTGGCGGCCGGGCTTTTCACCACCTATTGGCCTGACGCCAACCGCCAGTGGCCATACAGCCAGGCCTGGGCTTATCTGCAACTGGCGCTGGGGGTGGCGTTGCTGGCCCTGGCGCTAAGCTATCGGCGCTGGAACGGCCGCGCGCAGCGCCTGCAGCGCGCCGGGCAATGGCTGATCGCGCTGCCGCTGTTTTTCAGCCTGTGGCAACTGCTCACGGCGAAAACCGGGGTGCTGCCGGTGCCGTTCTTCGCCCCGCCGCAGGCGCTGATTGAGGTTTACCTCAGCGACTGGCCGCGCCTGCTGAACAGCCTGTATCACTCGCTATCGTTATTGTTGCTGGGGGTAGCGATCGGCACCCTGACCGGCTTTGTCAGCGGCGTGGCGATCGGCTGGTCGCAGCGCATTGGCTATTGGGTGCACCCGATACTCCGCATCCTCGGGCCGGTGCCTTCGACCGCCTTGCTGCCGCTGTGCCTGTTTATCTTTCCCAGCAGCTTTGGCGCCAGCGTGTTTCTGATCGCTCTGGCGACCTGGTTCCCGGTTACCGTTCTCACCTGGTCGGGCGTGGCCAACATCGATAAGGCCTATTACGACGTGGCGCGCACCCTGGGCGCCAGTCAGCGCTTTTTGATTTTCCACGTGGCGATCCCCGCCGCCCTGCCCAGCGTGTTTGTCGGCCTGTTCATGGGGTTGGGGGCGTCTTTCTCCGTGCTGATCGTCGCGGAGATGGTTGGGGTTAAAGCCGGCATCGGTTTTTATCTGCAGTGGGCGCAGGGCTGGGCTGCCTATCCCAATATGTACGCGGCGCTGATTGTGATGGCCTTTCTGTGTTCGGGGCTGATCAGCCTGCTGTTTTTCATACGCGATCGGCTGCTCGGTTGGCAAAAAGGAGTGATGAAATGGTAGCGCAAGCCGCGCAGGCTCAGATAAAAGCCACAGGCATGGCGATTGACGTGCGAAACGTCAGCCACAGCTTCATCCTGGGGAAACGGGAAATCGCCGTGCTGGATAACATCAGCCTGAGCATTGCCCCCGGTGAAAGCGTCGCCCTGCTCGGCCCTTCCGGCTGCGGGAAATCCACGCTGCTACGCCTGTTGGCCGGGCTGGAACCGTTGCAGACCGGCCAGCTGCTTGCCGACGGCCGCCCACTCGGCGCCCCCAGCCCCGAGCGCATTCTGGTTTTCCAGGATCCCACGCTCTACCCATGGCGGACGGTGCGGCAGAACGTGCTGATCGGGCCGCAGGCGCAGGGGCTGAGCGGCCAGGAACGGCAGGCCGACGACCTGATTAACCGTATCGGCCTCAACGAGTTCGCCAACGCCTACCCGAAGCAGCTATCCGGCGGGATGGCCCAGCGCGCCGCGCTGGCGCGCGCGCTGCTCAACGAACCGCGCCTGCTGTTGCTCGATGAGCCGCTGGGAAAACTGGATTCGCTGACCCGTATCAGTATGCAGCGCGAATTGATTAACCTCTGGCAAAGCCAGGGCTATAGCAGCCTGCTGGTCACCCACGACATTGAAGAAGCGCTGCTGTTGTGCGACCGGGTGATTGTGCTGTCGCCGCGGCCGAGCCGAATTCTGGCGCAGTTTGCCGTGCCGCTCGCCTACCCGCGCCACCGGGACGCCCCGCTTCTGATTAAACACCGGCAGGACATTTTGAAAATCCTGGGCCAGGAGATCGATTGGTAGCTTTACTGCCCATCGCTGCCAACACTTATCGAACCACCATTAACGGGAGTTGTTATGTCTTTGATGTCTATTCCTACCGCCAATACCGGCGAGGTAAAAAACGGCGTCAGCCAGGAAGAGTGGCAGGAGCGCGTCAAGCTGGCCGCCGCCTATCAGTTGGCGGCCCTGTATAACTGGACCGATCATATTTATACCCATTTCTCGGTGCGCGTGCCGGGCGCGGAAGAACACTTCCTGATTAACGCCTACGGGCTGTTGTTCAGTGAAATCACCGCCTCCAACCTGGTGAAAATCGATTTGGACGGCAATATTCTCGCCGACCCGACCGGGCTTGGCATCAACCAGGCCGGCTTTGTGATCCACAGCGCCATACACCGCGCCCGGCCCGATCTGAAAGCCGTGCTGCATACCCACACCAAAGACGGCGCGGCGGTATCGGCGCAAAAAGACGGTCTGTTGCCGCTGTCGCAACATGCGCTGGCTTATTATTCGCGTATTACCTATCACGAATACGAAGGCGTTGCGCTTGATCTGGATGAGCAGGAACGGTTGGTTAACGATCTGGGCCACAGCAACGTGATGATTTTGCGCAACCACGGTTTGCTGGCCGGTGGCGTAAGCATCGAGCACGCGTTCCGAGAGCTGCACGGCTTGGAGCGCGCCTGCAACATTCAGGTGGCGGCGCTCGCCGGCGGGCGGGACAATTTGCACTACGCGCCGTCGGCCGCTATCGAAAAGGTCAAGGCGCAGTCTGTACGTTTTAGCAGCGGCACGGATGAGATCACGCAAAAACACTGGGCGGCGGCCATCCGCCAGCTGGAAGCCAGTGGTTTATCCAGCTTTGACCAGTAACCTTTTGCGGCATTTCTCGGTTAACCATGAAAAATCGACGTTAACGGCTCGCGTCCCCGATAGCCGGTTGTCATGCTCTTCGTGGCTGCGGCCGCAGTGTTCGGCATACGGGCCGATCGCGGTATGCCTGGTGCGTTTCATCTCTTCGGCGTGAATTAAAATATCCGATGCCTGGCCCTGGAAGCCGCCCAGCGGCTGGATTAGTACATGCTTATGCAATGTGCAAATAAAAAGCCGCGGCGCTGCGCGGCTTGGGGATCACTGCCGGATTGGGATCACCAGCACGTCGATATTCAACTGGTTGATGGCGTTGCGGGTGGAGGAAAACAGATTGCTCCACAGGTCATGATGGTGGCCGAACACCAGCAGATCGATGCCCTTTTCGGCCACCGCAGCCTCCAGCTCAACCACAAAGCCGCCGCGCCCGATAATCACTTCCGCGATCGGGTAATTGACGTTTTGCGTGGTGGGTTCCAGCTCTTTTTTGATTTTCTCTTCCAGCGGCACGCCGTCGTAGCTTCGCTCCGAGAAGCCGATCGCCGCATGGTAGGTATCGTAATGCACATCGACATAGATCAGCGAGAGTTTGGCCTGCAGCGCTTCGGCCAGCAGCGCGCCTTTCTCCACCAGCCGTTTGCCGTCATCGCTCAGATCCGTGGCGACCACAATATGTTTGTAGCACATAGCGCCTCCTGTCGTGGACTCGGTAATGAGCCGAGGCTCAGATACCCTTTCAGGGCGATATCCTTATGCTTAATTTTAGTTCACAAACGGGGGGCCAGGCGGGAGATTATGGCGAGGAGAGGCCCCGTCGCCGGGGCCGCTTGCAGCATCAGCGCTCGCGCTGCACTTCAAACCAGACGTTGCACAGCGACAGGATCAGGGTGTTGTGATCCTTCACCAACACGTTGTCGCCGGGCACGCCGTCGGTGCCCTGATCGGTAATGCCTTGAATGGTGGCGTCAGGGTGTTGAATCGCCACTCGCTGCACCGACGGCGTGCTGATGCCCAGCGTCGGGAAGTCGATATATGAGCTGCTGCCGGAGTTGTCTTCGACAAACTCCTGCGCCTCTACGGTGCTGACGGTGGCGCCTTCGCTTTTCAGCGCGGTGCCGTTCCAGCTGAAGCCGTCTGCCTTATAGTTGATTTTGCCGCCGATCAGGCTTTGCGCCTGCTGCTGATCCCAACAACCTGCGGTCTGCGTCGGCACTATTTTGCTGACGCGCCAGTTGCCCAGCAGATCTTTAGGGATCGGGCCGACGTCGCCTTCCGCCGCATTGGCCTGAGTCGCCGTCACGCAGGCTAACACCACCAGCGGCAGCAGTGCCTTGCTCCAAGTGTTCAATTGCATTATCTGTCCCTCGTTCATAACCCGGTCTGCCCTCGTGGGCCTGCGGCTATCATAATAAGCCTGCCGATCCGCCGTCAAAATAAACTGCAGCCCAGGGCACAAAGCGCCCCAAACGGCAGCTTTCGGTGCGCCCGCTCATAGCGAATCGCTATTAATCATAGTGAATCAGTATTTTATTTTATCCAGCCGATTACCTAGAGTCACTGCCACTATTCTGCCTGCCATATCCAGCAGGCAATGTTGACAAGGACTCTGGGAAGATGACGTTTACGCTAAAAAAAATCGCCGTGGCCCTTACCGCCGCCAGCGCCCTGCTGCTTGCCGCCTGCGGGCCTGCGGCGCAGGATGAACATCACATCAAGGTCGGCATCAGCGCCGGCATCGATCAGTCGCTGTGGGCGGTGGTGCAAAAGGTCGCCAAACAGAAATACGATCTGGACGTGGAGGTGGTGACCTTCAACGATTACGTATTGCCCAACGAAGCGCTGAACAACGGCGATCTCGATATCAACGCTTTCCAGCACAAGCCCTATCTGGACAAACAGATGCAAGAACGCGGCTATAAGCTGGCGGCGGTCGGCAACACCTTCGTTTACCCGATTGCCGGCTATTCGAAAAAAATCGGCTCGCTCAGCCAGCTGCCGGACGGCGCGCAGGTGGCGGTGCCCAACGATCCGACCAACCTCGGCCGCTCACTGCTGCTGTTGCAAAAACAGGGGCTGATTACGCTGAAGGACGGCGTTGGGCTGCTGCCGACCGCATTGGATATCGTCAGTAACCCGAAGAAGCTGAAGATCGTCGAGATTGAAGCGCCGCAGCTGCCGCGCGCGCTGGATGACAAACAGGTAACGCTGGCGATCATCAACACCAACTATTCCAGCCAGATCGGCCTGTCACCGGCCAAGGACGGGCTGTTCGTCGAGGATAAAAATTCGCCGTACGTCAACATCTTCGCCAGCCGCATCGACAATCAGGACAGCGACAAGGTGAAGAACCTGGTCAAGGCCTATCAAACCGATGAGGTGGCCGCCAGCGCCGCCGAAATCTACAAGGGCGACGCGGTAAAAGGCTGGTGATTCATTTCAGCCAGGGCGCTGCCACGCAGCGCCCTTTCCCCCTCACTGCTTCGCCGCATACTTTTGCATATTGGCCGGCGTTACCAGTTCGAATGGGATCCAGTAATAAGGCTCCGGTTTTTCGCCCTTGATCATCCGCTGCGCCACGTCGACCGAAGCCTTGCCCTGGCCGACGGCATCCTGGAATACCGTTACCTGCATCCTGCCGGAGGCCAACGCCTTCAGACCGTCCGGCGTGGCGTCGATGCCGCCGATCAGCACCTTGCCGTCTTTTTTGCCGGCCTGCTGCAGCGCCATAATCGCGCCTATCGCCATTTCGTCGTTATTGGCGGCGACAATGTCGATAGCTTCGCCGTTGGTGATCCAGTTCATCATCAGATCCATGCCTTCGCTGCGCGAATAGTTGGCGCTCTGCTTTTGCACCACCTTCATTTTCGGGTACTTGGCCACCACCTGTTCAACGTCTTTGGTGCGCTGCAGCGCGCCGGCGTCTGTCAGGTTGCCGATCATCACCGCCACATTGCCCTGATAGTTGGCCAGCCGCGCCAGTTCCTCCATTTGTAAAGTGCCGGATTCCTTCTCATCGGAGCCGACAAACACCACGCCCGGCGGCAGCGTGGTGTCCCCCGGCGTGCGGTTCACGTATACCAAAGGAATGCCCGCGTCTTTGACCATCTTGGTAATGGCGGGCGTGCCGGCCGAGTTAACCGGATCGACGATGATCGCATCCACGCCGGCGCTGATAAAGTTTTGTACCTGATCGGTCTGCCGGCCAACGTCGCCGCGGGCATCTTCAAACTGCACCTTGATGCCGCGCGCCTGGGCCTCTTTGTCGATCGAGTGGCGGATGATGGTCAGGAAATTCTGATCAAAATAGGCCATAGACACGCCGATGGTTTCCGCCAATACCGAAGTGGAGCAGCTCAGCGCGGCGATCAGGAGTATTTTTTTAACGTGTTTCATGATGATTTCCCCGAGGTAAAAAAAAAACCGCCGGGCAAGCAGCCCCGGCGGCAATTCACGGCAATCAGTGTTTCTTGCGGTTGCGCCGCATATCGATAGCCACCGCGGCCACGATAATCACGCCTTTGATAATGTCCTGAATGTAAGAGTCGACGCCGATAAAGGTAAAGCCGCTCTTGATAAGCCCGAGGATCACAGCGCCGATCAGCGTGCCGGTAATGCGCCCGACGCCGCCCATCAGGCTGCTGCCGCCGATCACCGCCGCGGCGATGGCGTCCAGCTCATAGGACATCCCCATGCTCGACTGGCCGCTGCTGACGCGCGCCGCCAGCACCACCCCCGCCAGCCCCGCCAAACCGCCGGCGATGGTATAGACCGTCACCAGGTACTTGTTGACGTTGATGCCGGACACCCGGGCCGAGGTCATGTTGCCGCCGATGGCGTAGATGTATTTGCCATAGCGGGTGTGCTTCAGCGCGATATGGAAGATCACCGCAATCACCAGGAAAATGATCACCGGCATCGCGCCCTGGCCGATCGAGGTGAAACCGTCCGACAGGAAGCTGACCGGGTTGCCTTTGGTGTAGTACTGCGCCAGGCCGCGCGCCGACACCATCATGCCCAGCGTGGCGATAAACGGCGGAATGCCGGTGCGGGTGATCAGGAAGCCGTTCACGAAGCCGCAGACGATGCCCACCCCGATGCCGGCACCGATCGGGATTGCCGCCGGCAGATCCAGCAGCGCCGGGTACATCGGCGAAATGCTGTCGGAGGTCTGCGCCAGGCTGGCCGCCACCACCGCGGTTAAGGCTATCAGCGAGCCGGAAGACAGATCTATGCCGGTGGTGATGATGACCTGGGTCACCCCCACCGCGATGATGCCGATAATCGCCACCTGCAGCACGATCAGCAGCAGGCGGTTCGGGTTCATCAGGAAGGACTGATCGCGAATGTACCAGCCGAGAATTTCGAAGATCAGCGCAATGCCGATCATCACGATGAAAATGCCGGTGTCCTTCGGCATCTTGCCGCTCAGGCAGGAAAACGGCGCTCCCTTGCCCGCCGAATCGGAGGTGAGCGGTTTTTCAATCTTTACGTTACTCATGGTGTTCACCTTTCGTTATTCAGAGGCCAGCGCCAGGATCTTTTCCTGGTCCGCGTCATCTTTGTCCAAAATGCCGGTGATGCGGCCGCCGTGCATCACCATAACCCGGTCGCTCATGCCGAGAATTTCCGGCAGTTCGGACGAAACCAAAATGATGGCCACACCGCGGTTGGCCAGTTCGCTGATCAGGCGATAAATCTCCGCCTTGGCCCCTACGTCGATGCCGCGCGTCGGTTCGTCGAGGATCAGGATTTTCGGCTGCGCCAGCAGCCAGCGGGCAATCAGCACCTTCTGTTGGTTGCCGCCGCTGAGGTTGTTGATGATCTGGTCCATGGTAGGGGTTTTGATATTGAGCTTCTTGATTTGCTCCATGCAGTCCTTGGCCATCTGCACGTGGCTGACGAAGCCGTTCTTGCCGATATATTCCGACAGGTTGACGATGCTCATGTTCTCGACCACCGACAGCACCAGGAACAGCCCGGATTTCTTGCGGTCTTCGGTCAGGAACGCCAGCCCGTTTTCGATTGCCTTGGCTGGCGAATCTACCTTCACCGCTTTGCCTTCGATAAAGATCTCGCCACCGTCCGCCGGGTGCATGCCGAACAGGCTTTCCATCACTTCGCTGCGCCCAGCGCCCACCAGCCCGGCGACGCCCAAAATTTCACCGCGCTTGACGCTGAAAGAAACGTCGTGGAACCAATCGCTGCGGCGCAACCCTTCCACCCGCAGCACTTCTTCGCCGATGTTATTGTTGAATTTGGGGAACATCTGCGTCAGTTCGCGCCCCACCATCATGGTGATCAGCGACTGCTTGGTCAGATTTTCGGTTTTGTCGCAGGCGATAAAGGTGCCGTCGCGGAAAATGCTCACCTCATCGGTGATGGCGAAGATCTCGTCCATCTTGTGACTGATGTAGATGATGCCTTTGCCCTGCTCACGCAGTTCACGAATGATGGCGAACAGATGCACCACCTCGCCCTCGGTCAGCGCCGAGGTCGGCTCATCCATGATCAGCACGTCGGCGTTGTAGGACACCGCCTTGGCGATCTCCACCATTTGCTGATTGGCGATGCTCAAATCGCCGACCAGGGTTTCCGGTTTCAGCTTGATGTTCAACCGCGTCAGCAGCTCGCGGGTTTGCTGATTCAACGCATCGTGGTTGACGAAGCCGAGCCTGGCCGGCTCGCGCCCCAGCCAGATGTTTTCCGCCACCGTCATGTAGGGCACCAGGTTAAGCTCCTGATGGATCATCGAAATGCCCGAATGCAGCGCCTGCAGCGTGTCGCTGAAGGTCACCGGCTGGCCTTTTATTTTGATCGAGCCTTCATCCGGGTGATAGATACCGATGAGGCATTTCATCAGCGTCGATTTGCCCGCGCCGTTTTCCCCCATCAACGCATGCACGCTGCCTGGCTTGATTTTTATCGAGACCTTATCCAGCGCTTTGACGCCGGGAAACTGCTTACTGATGCCTTCGGCCTCAAGAACATAAGGGTACATACAGATAACCTCCGCACTCATCAACGCTCCATGCCGCATCTGCCGTTGTCTGCCGGCAAACGCGGCATGCCTTAACGCTTACTTTCTGTTCTTGTCGGCGAATTCCTGATAGTTGGCCTTGGTGATCAGCTGATACGGGATCAGCACGTTGCTTTCCACCTTCTGGCCTTGCACCAGCTGAATGGCGGCCTGCACCGCGCCTTCGCCCTGGCCTTTGGCGTCCTGGAACACGCTCAGCGCCAGATCGCCCTTCTTGATGAACTCCAGCGCGTCGGGGGTGCCGTCGACCCCGGCCACCAGCACGCCGGATTTTTTGGCCTGCTTGAGCGCCAGAATGGCGCCAATGGCCATTTCGTCGTTATTGGAGGCGATGGCGTCGATCTGCTGCCCGGACAGGATCCAGTCGGTGGTGACATCCACCGCCTCTTTGCGGAAGAACTTGGCGGTCTGTTTGTCGATAATCTTGATGCCCGGATATTTGGCCGCCACCTCTTCCACACCGCGCGTGCGGTCGCGGGTGGCTTCGCTGGACAGCTCGCCCATCAGGATCATCACGTTGCCCTTGCCGTTCATCAGCTTCGCCAACTCTTCCATCTGCAGCTTGCCGGCCAGCTTGGAGTCGGACCCCACATAGGCCATGCCCGCCGGCAGCGTCACTTCAGGTTTGCGATTGACGAACACCAACGGGATCTTGGCCTGTTCGGCCAGCTTGATCATCGGTTTGACGCCCTGGGTATCCACCGGGTTCAGAATGATGGCGTCAACGCCCTGGCTGACGAAGTTTTCAATCTGTTGGATCTGCTGGGCAATATCACCCTTAGCATCCTCGAACTGCCCGCTGACGTTGCCGTCGGCCTTCATTTTGTTTTGCATCGACTGGCGCAGGATGGTGAGGAAGTTGTCATCGAAATAGGCCATGGAAACGCCGATCTTGATATCTTTCGCCAGGACGCTGGCTGGCAGCATGCACATCAATACCGAGGTGACGATCAGTTTCTTCAGCTTCATGTTCTGTACCCTTTAATCGTTAGAATGAAGAGGTCTGTTGATTTGACAGCTAATGAAAAATATTTTTTACATTCAAACAACAATTCGCTCGATGTTATCCCTTTGATACGGCGGAATTATCGTTTTTTCGCCGTAATCAGACAGTGTGTGAAATTTTGATCGATATCTCAAAATAGATTAAAAACAACATCTTGAAACAAGCATTTTTATGGAGAACTTAGGTCATTCCGTCATTATTAAATGTTTATTTCATAATTTAGACTATTGAAACTTTTTAACTCAAACAAGCGAAACATGCGTTTTGGAATGGGCAAGTAACAAAAACATGACACGGATCTAACAAATGGCGCAAAAGGGGCCGGCGCCCCCTGTCCTTTGGTGCGTTGCGCGGTGCAAGCCGGCGGCAATCGATGAAATAAAACTGCGAGCAGGCCCGCAGTTTGCGGTTTCCGCGTTTCATGCCCATGCTTACTCGGCAATACTGGAGATATCCCTTTTTTCAGGAGGAACTGGCATGCAGCTCAGCAGTAAGGTGCGAATGAACCGGCTGTTTAATAACGGCAAATGTCTGGACGTAGCGATCGATCACGGCATCGCCAACGAGCCGGATTTTTTAATCGGGCTGGAAGATATCGAACGGGTGATGGGCAACCTGATCGCCGCACGCCCCGACGTCATTCAGGTCAACTACGGCCAGGCGGATTTGCTGCAGCGCGCGCCGCAGCGCGAGAAACCGGCGCTGGTGATGCGCACCGACGTCGGCAACGCCTACAACGCCGCGCGCCACCGTGAAATGTGGGCGGTGCTGCACAACCCGGACGCGCCTATCCTGGCGGCGCTGCAGATGGACGCCGCCGCGGTGGTGGTCAATTTGTACCAAATTCCCGACGAGCCGGGCATTTTCCGCCAGTGCGTGGAAAACATCGGCCGCCTGCGCCACGCCTGCGACAAATACGCCATGCCGCTGATGATCGAACCGCTGGTGATGGCGCCGGCCGGCCAGGGCGCCGCCTACGGTTCGCTGGGCGACGTGGAACGGATCGTGCCGCTGGTGCGGTTGGCGCGCGAGCTGGGCGCCGACATCATCAAGGCCGACCCGACCGATCGGGTCGAAGATTTTCACCGCGTGGTTGAAGCGGCGCGCTGCCCGACGCTGGTGCGCGGCGGCGGCAAAGGCGAGCTGGGCCCGGTGCTGGCGAAGTCCGCCGCCCTGATGGCCCAGGGCGCTTCGGGCATGGTCTACGGCCGCAACGTTTATCAGCACGGCAACCCGTCGAAGGTGGTCAACGCGCTGATGGCGATCATTCACCAGGGCGCCAGCGGCCAACAGGCGCTGGACATCTATCACCAACCCTGAATGCGGCTTTTGTAATTAAAATAACCCCCTCGCTTACCGGCGGCATGTTATAACCTGCTGCCGGTTACGGCGCCCCCGACCAATCCCCGCTACACTACGCCGTGAAATCGTTATTCGGAGAACCTTCATGCCCAAGCAACGCGCGCCGTTGAAGCTCAGCACGTCCATTACGTTGATGGTGTCCGCCATCATCGCTTCGGTGCTGCTGGTGGTTTACGCGCTGTTTTTCGTGCAAATGAACCGAGAAGGGCAAGATCAGCTGCGGAACAAAGCCATAGCGATAGCCGAGACCCTGGCGCTCTCCTCCACCGTGGTCGACGGGCTGGAACGCCAGGATCGCGGCGGCGCCGTCCAGCGCTTCGCCGAACGGGTGCGCCATAAGAACGAATTGTTGTTCGTGGTGGTGGTGGATATGCAGGGCATCCGCTATTCACACCCCAAGCCCTGGCTAATCGGCCAACATTTTATCGGCGACGATCTGGCGCCGGCGCTGCTGGGCCAGGTTAACAGCGCCACCAATCGCGGCGCGTTGGCGCCCGCGCTGCGGGTGTTCGTGCCGGTCTACGACGCGCAGCAGCGGCAGATCGGCGTGGTGGCGCTCGGCATCGCCCTGGACACAGTGCACCGGGTGGTGGGTGAAAGCCGCTGGATCATCTACTGGACCATCGCCTTCGCCGCACTGGTCGGCAGCCTGGGCACCTTTTTCCTGGTCAAGGCGCTCAAGCGCATCATGCTCGGCTTTGAACCCTACGAAATCTCCAACCTGTTCGAGCAGCGCAACGCCATGCTGCAGTCAATTAAAGAAGGCGTGATCGCGGTCGATAATCAATCCCGCATCACCATCGTCAACGACGAAGCCAAGCGCCTGCTGCGCCAGAGCGGCCCGCTGGAGAACCTGATGCTGGAATCCGCCAGCAAACACTGGCCTGCCCAGCTGCATCTGGCGGAGGTGCTGGCCAGCGGCAAGCCGCTGCGCGACCGGCAGATCAGCTTCAACGGCAGCGAGTTGCTGACCAACACCGTGCCGGTGATCGTCAACGGCCAGGTGATCGGCGCCATCGCCACCTTCCGCGATAAAACCGAGGTCAGCCGGCTGCTGCAGCGCCTGAGCGGCATGGCGCACTACGCCGACGCCCTGCGCGTGCAGTCGCACGAATTTATGAACAAGCTGCACGTCATTTTAGGCATGCTGCATATGAAAGCCTACCAGCAGTTGGAAAACTACATCATCAACACCGCCAGCAACTACCAGGAAGAGATCGGCGCGCTGCTGCGCAAGATCCACTCGCCGGAGGTGGCCGGCTTCTTTATCGGCAAAATCAGCCGCGCCCACGAAGCCGGCATTGAGCTGACCGTCGATGAAACCAGCCTGCTGCCGGAAACCGACGACGCGGAAACCACCCACGTGCTGATCAGCGTGCTGGGCAATCTGATCGAAAACGCCATTGACGCCATCGACGGCGTCGAAGGCCATGAAATCAACCTAAGCTTCCATCACAATGATAATCATTTACACTGTATCGTCAGTGACGATGGCCCGGGCATCGATCCGGCGATCGGCCCACGCATCTTCGAGCAGGGGTTTTCCACCAAGGGGCCGGGCCGCGGCATCGGCCTGGCGCTGATCCGCAGCCGCCTGGAGAAACTGGGCGGCAGCATTGATTTCGAATCCGAACCGGGTGAATTGACCCAGTTCTTTGTGCACATTCCCTATCTGGCCAAGAGCTGAACGCATGATTAACGTACTGATTGTCGATGACGACCCGATGGTGGCGGAGTTGAACAAATACTACCTGAGCCAGGTCAGCGGCTTTCACTGCCAGGCGACGGTAGCCACGCTGAGCCAGGCGCGCGCCCTGCTGGCCGACGCCGCCGTCAGCATAGATTTGGTGCTGCTGGATATCTATATGCAGCAGGAAAACGGCCTGGATCTGCTGCCCGGCCTGCGCGAACTGGGTGAGAAGACCGACGTGATAGTCATCTCTTCCGCCAGCGACGTGAACACGGTGCAAAAAGCGCTGCATTACGGCGTGGTGGATTACCTGATCAAACCTTTCCAGTTCACCCGCTTTAAAGAAGCGCTGAGCAACTACCAGCAACAGTCGCAAATTTTGGCGCAGCGCGAGTTCTCGCAGGCCGACGTCGACAGCCTGCTGCGCCGCCAACCCAACAGCCAGGAAGGCAAGAAGCTGCCGAAGGGCCTGACCAGCATCACTCTGAGCACGGTGTGCGAGTGGATTGAACAACAGCACAGCAACGAGTTCTCTACCGACAACCTGGCCAACGCCATCGGCATTTCACGCGTTTCCTGCCGTAAATATCTGATCTACCTGGCGGAGAGCGGCATCCTCAGCACCCGCATTCTGTACGGCACCACCGGCCGGCCGGTGTATCTGTATCAGCTGAAGCCGGACGCCATCGCCATGCTGAAAGAGCACTGCCGGCCGGCGTGACCGCTCAGGCATCAAAGAAATCCGGCAGCATCGCCGCAAACGCATCCGGCATTTCAACGTTGGGCAGATGCCCCGCCTGCGCCCGGCACGGCGGCCAAAACGCGGGGGGTGCTCGACGCCCTGCCGGAACGGCTGCCGGCCCTGTTGCAAACGGGCGAAACGGGTAAACGATCGCAGTTTGCGGCATACTGTTTTGCCGCACACCGTAAAATAGAGAGGGCGCCGTGGCAACTCCCGAAGCGATAACCCGCCACCACGACATAGATCCAAACGAAAATCCCTGGGTGCACGGCAAACCGCCGCCGGAAGCCCTGACGATCGTCGCATACGACGCCGGCTGGCCGGTTCGCTATCAGCAGTTGGCGCAGGACATCCAGCGCGCGCTCGGCGATCGCGCGCTGCGGCTCGATCACGTCGGTTCGACGGCGGTGCCGGAATTGGCGGCCAAACCGGTCATCGACATCGATCTCACCGTTGCCGATCCCGTTCAGGAACAGGACTACGTGCCGGCGTTAATGGCGCTGGGATATGACCTGATCATTCGCGAACCCAGCTTTCACCAACACCGCTGCCTGCGGCTGATGCAGCCGCGCGTTAACCTGCACGTGTTCGGCCCTGATTGCCCGGAAAACATCCGCCACCTGCTGTTCCGCGACTGGCTGCGGCAACATCCCGCCGATCGGGCGCGGTATCAGCAAGCGAAACAAAGCGCGTTGCTGGGTGCCGACAATGTGGCGCAATACAACCAACGCAAACAGCAGGTGATACTCGACATTTACGCCCGCGCGTTCAAGGCGGCGGGATTGCTGTAAAACAGGCCGCCTGGCGGTGAGGATCCTTCGAATGCACCCGCAGGCAACGCTGCTGCTTTTGTTGCTGCTCCAGATGACGCTGGTGTCGCTTGTTCGCCTCGGCGGCTTCATGCTGCCGCTCCCGTGCGAGCACCTGCTCGTTGACCCGCGTCAGATTATCGACGTTCCACACTTTGTGGCGCAGCTCGTCGCGCTTTTTCCGGTACTCCTCGGGGACGTTACTGTCCTGCGGCGGCGGCGCGTGATACTCCAAATCAACCCGCGCCTGCGCGAAACAGGAGCAACACAGGGTCATACCGGCCAACAATATCCTTTTCATCATGATTCCTTAATACAACACTTCAATCCGTGCAAAGGCTCGCTCAGCAGCCGTTCGGCGATGCCGCCGGCTTTTCCTCCGGACGCGGCGCACGTTGCCCGCCGGTGACGGGCGCTTTTCCAGGCTCAGCACCACACTCCGCCAGCCGCGCCAGCTCTTCCGCTTCGCCCTGCTCCGGGGACGCTTCTTCGCCCATTTCCTGCCGCAGATCCTGCACCAGCGCCTTCAGTCGTTTTTGAAACAGCACCGGAGACACTCCCTCACACCGCCGATCGTAGCGCGCCGCACCGGCGCTTTGGCTCATCGGCAACAATAGCAAGAGAAAAATCGCGGCCACGTCTTTCGCCATGGGCAACTCCTTTGATTACGCCGAGATAAACCGGCAATTCCCTATAAGAAAAATGGATTGTCTGTTAACGCCATAAATAGCCGGGCCACAGCAGAATAGCGAAGCAAAGGTAAACCTTCCGACAATATAGGCACAGCGAGAATATTAATTTGGCAGAATATATTTAGCGGCTTAACGATCTGATATTTTCGACCAATCGAAGGTGCCGCCAATACCGGCGTTGCCCTCGTTGAGTACCGATGAAGCGGATTCGCCCGCCATGATGCGCTGCCGCTGCTCCCGCGTTGCAGGCTGAGGCTGCGACCAGCCGGGCGAAGACGACGTCGGCTGGATCGCGCTGCAGCCGCTCAACAAGATTAACGATATCGGGGCCAAATAACGCCATGTCATAGTGTTCTCCTTAAAAGAAATAAAATAACCGTAGCCGGTGGCATAGGTAAATAAAAAATGACTTTCTTTAGTTTAATAATTACCGTTATTTATCCAGGCAGCAGGGAAAAGACAACGATGTTAATAACTATGAGCGCCAATTAACCTGGAATAAACATTTGCGCTTCGCAGGCAGATAAATAGCAGGCAATAAAAAAGGCCGGGATAACCCGGCCCTGTTTGTTCGCTCGACGCGCTTAGACCAGCTCGATCACTTCGAACTTGGCCTCGCCGCTCAGATCGGCATCGTAATCAACGCCTTGCAGACCAAAGCCGAACAGGCGCAGGAATTCCGCCTTATAGCCCTGATAGTCGGTCAGTTCGTTGATGTTGCCGTCGTTGAGCTGCGCCCAGATCTCGCGGCAGGTGTTCTGCACGTCGTCGCGCAGTTCCCAGTCGTCCAGACGCAGACGGTGTTTGTCATCGGTGCCCGGCGCGCTGCCGCTGTACAGCTTGGTGGCGAACAGACGCTGGATTTGCTCGATGCAGCCTTCGTGAATGCCCTGCTCCTTCATGATTTTGAACACGATGGAGATGTACAGAGGCATCACAGGGATTGCCGAAGAAGCCTGGGTAACAACCGACTTCAGCACCGCCACATAGGCTGCGCCGCCCTTGGCCTTCAGCTTCTGGTCGATGGCCTGCGCCGCGCGATCCAGATCTTCTTTCGCCTTGCCCAGGGTGCCGTGCCAGTAGATTGGCCAGGTCAGATCGGTACCGATGTAGGAGTAAGCGACAGACTGAACGTTGTCGGCCAGCACGCCGGCTTCATCCAGCGCGTCCATCCACAGCTGCCAATCCTGGCCGCCCATCACCTTGACGGTATCGGCGATTTCTTGCTCGTTGGCCGGCTCAACAACCGCTTCAACCAACACGTCTTTGTTGGTGTCCAGCGCGACGGATTTGTAGGGTTCGCCGATCGGCTTCAGCGCAGAACGCACCACTTCGCCGGTTTCCGGCATCTTACGCACCGGGGAAGCCAGCGAGTAAACCACCAGATCGATCTGGCCCAGGTCCTGTTTGATCAGATCGATAACGGTCTGACGGCATTCGTTGGAGAACGCGTCGCCGTTGATGCTTTTCGCGTACAGGCCTTCTTCTTTAGCTGCCTTGTCGAAACCGGCAGAGTTGTACCAGCCGGCGGAGCCGGTTTTGCCTTCGCTGCCAGGCTTTTCAAAAAATACGCCGATGGTGGCCGCGCCGCTGCCAAACGCCGCGTTGATGCGCGAGGCCAGCCCGTAACCGGTGGATGCACCAATAACCAGCACTTTCTTAGGGCCGTTTTTCAGTTCGCCGCGTGATTTCACGTAGGCGATTTGCTCACGCACGTTGGCTTCACAGCCTGCCGGATGAGCGGTGGTGCAGATAAAACCACGAATTTTAGGTTTGATAATCATAGTAATTTTTTCTTGGTAGCTAAAAACCGAAGGTTAATATACCTGATTTTCTCAATATACTTAAGTTAGCCGCGCGGCAGAATCGAAACAAGCATAGTGAGCAGACCAGTTTCCCTGGCGAATGCCGGCACGTGAGAACCCGGCATTAACCGCCAAAGGGGCCAGGCCGGGATCAGGCTTTGCGTTTTTCCAACTGTTCGACCAGCGTATAGCGCAGTGAGGAGGCATCAGCCGGCACGTTTTTCAGCTCGGTCACCTGCACCTTCAGGCGATAGCGATATCCCGGCTCAAAGGTGAAGCCCTCGATACCGGTATAGAACAGTTCCCACGGCTGCTGCGCGGAATGGCGCACCTGCATGCATTTCATCGGCGCGACGCCCACGCAATCCACCAGCGCGCTGTTGATCAACAACACTTCCGTATGGCCGCCATCTTGGTTTGCGGTCTGTTTCATCGAGGCTCCTTCCTGGCTGCAACCGGCCAGAGCGACCGATACGAGCAATAACAACGCGTTAATTTTCAATCTACTGCACCTATGTTCTGCAAGATAGCGCCATAGTAACAAAATTAGCGACAACAAAACCATAACGATGCGGCGCCGCTCAGTTCTGGCGAGCGAAAATATAACCCCACCTAACCTTCCACGGTAAAACAATATTCCGAACAACATTATAAACCAAACAAATAACAAAATTTATTTTCACTTTATTATGACAACAACTAATTACTCGCCCGCACTTTCCTGATAAAACAAACTGCTTGCATAAGCTTATTTTTAATAGATTAACTCATAAGCATAAGTTGCTCCCCATCAATTTATACTTTCATTTAACGGTGAAAAGCATGTTCCAACTCTTTCGCGCTTTTTGTTATTTAGCCGGCCTGCTGGCGGCAACGTCATTGCTTAGCGGCGCCAGCGTGGCGTTTACCCAGGCCTACGCCGCCCCCAAAAACCTTTCGGTTCTTTTAATCTCAACGATCGTTATTGGCTCCATTGTTCGGATGATTCACTTATTCCTTAAGTTTTATTTCGAAGAAAGATTTAAAAATAATTAAGGCTCCCGATGGAACCTATCTTTGGGCCAATCGGCTATTCGGCGGAGTTCTGCTGCGCTGAGGGTTGGCATATTCCGCTAGCTGATCCAGCACGGCTCCCCAGCCGCTGAATAAGCCCTCTATCTTCATGAGTCCGCCGCGCTTAGGGTGCGCGATGCCGGGCGATCGCCGTATAGCCTGTTGCCCCCTCGCCTCCAGCCTTGCGGATCCGTATCACATAAAAAAGCCCCGGCAGATAATGGCCAGGGCTGATAGATGGGGGGTGTGGCGGCCGGTGCTTATCTTCGGCTTACCTCTCAGGGCTGCAATTCACCACAACGTAAATAACATATTGGATTTTTCCGAAAGATGGTTAACAGTTAATGCTCTTGTCGTTTTCCGCCTACAATTCTGCGAGTTATGTCACTTTCAGTGATGCAACATATCGTCGACAACCTGTTCCGTCGTCAGCTGGAACGGGTAGTAGGTTGGCCAGTTATCCATTTCCGCCAGCAACGCCTCCTGCGAGGTGTTCCCTATAAAGATATGGAAATGCGCGGACTTACGCGGGGCGATGAGGTGATCGCTGAACTGGACGTATTTAGGCGCCTGGCTGCCGGCATCCTTGCATTCGAACAGGTAGCGAACGCCTTTTTTGCCGGAGGCGTAAGTCAGGATCTTGTGCCCGGCATACTCGTAACGACAGGCGCTCTCCATATCTCCGCGATGAAACGCCATGACGCCGTTTTCAATGCCAATGGTATCTACGTCGCTCGCGTAACCCTTGCGGTAATACTCTTTTACCTGTTCGAAAGTTTTGCCCGGCTCTTTTTCCGCTTTCATTTTGAACACCGGATCGAGATCGCCATTTTGCAGGTAAGGATAGACCGACTGCCATACGCCATCCCAATCCGCCAGGTTTCTGTCCTTCACGTTCTTATCATCGAAAACGCCGGCAGCCGCCTGCTGCTCCATTTCCGTCATCGGCTTGCCATGCGAATGATGATCATGAGACAGCGCGTAACCGCTGGCCAACAGCGCACCCAGCGCCAATGAAAGTTTACCGATATTACCCGTCAAAATGTCACCCTTTTTAGCATCCCAGAAAATCAAATGTTATAATATAACATAACAACTTTCAATCTTGTTTTCTTCCAATGGGATGGGCTTAATTAGGATTTCATCGCGGTGGTTGTCGTACCGACCCACGATTAAACGTGGTGAATAGGCTTGCTGATGCTAACAAAGCAGCGGTGAGGATAAGGGTTAACTATAAGATTATTACCACATTTTCCATTTTTAAGTGCTTCATGGCATTTCCTCTGCTACTTTCCCTCTGCTGGCGCAGCAGCTGCTCTCTTCGTGGTTGTTCTGCTGCTAAGGCTCTGTTCTTCCGGTCTTGTTTTGCAGTGTTGAGATCGGTCCTGACTGCTGCGCCAGCGCTTTTCTGCCCCTGCCATATCCTTATGAATAGCCGGGGTCCATCCCGGCGATGTAATGGCCACGCCACGGCTGGCGCAGATTACCGGTCTACCATGCCGTGTTATATTCGATAACGACGGAAAATGCTTTACCTGGGATCAACTCATTCACTTTTAAAGTTTGGCCACCCGGAACGCTTTGATCCTTGAAAAAACGCCCCTTACCGCCAGCTACATGCACCCCTTGAATTGACTGAGGCAGAGATAAAGAGGCTGTGCCAACCGTATAAACCTTATTGACTATGCTGGCCCGATTAACGTTGATAAACGCAAGTGGCGAACCATAATTCATCGGCAAAGGATCCGGCAACGGAATAAACTGATACGTTAGAGGCTGAGGATCCGGCAACCTGACAAATTCGAACGAAAGCTCCCCGGTATATCCGCTAACGTCATTTGGGACGGTTCCCTCCATAAATATTCGGCTTCTTCCGCCAATATGGATAATTGAAGCCGCCGTATCGGTAAATGGCACAGTTACACCACCAAGCCCATTTTTAAATTCGAGCGCAATCTTTGTTTTATCCCTTACCCGATATTTGAAAAGGTGGCTTGCATCTCCATCACCATGATCAAATGCGATAGGTTGCAGCTCGTAACGCCCTGGCCATTTTCGCTCCATGATCATCCCTCTGCCCTCAGGGTCGATAATGAGCTTATATTCAATCGAATTTTGGCTGGTTTTCGGCTGTGTGAAATATTCCGGGGCGTTTCTCACCCAAATCGTTTGAACCTTGCGATCGTTGGTCACCGTTGCGCTCGTTGCGCCTTCCGTGTACGGGGTATTGGCCAAACACACCCGCTGGCACTGAATCGCCCCTTCAACAGCGGTCGCCGGCAGGTTTTTCTGATCGGTGTTGATCTTGTCCTTGCCGGACATATAGAAATTATTGCTGTCGCCGGTGCCGCCGCCGCGCTTAATAATCCCCACCTGCTCGGCAAAGGCATAATCGATATAGCCATACCAGGATGTTCCCATATACGGCGACCAGACAGGTACGCGAGGACTATAGTTAACCTTGAGTCGTTTAATCAATTTGCCGACCGAGTTACCCCGCTTGTAGCGCGATATCAGACAGAATGCCCGGCCGGCTACGCCACGCCACGGGTCGGATGAATAGTCGGATTTATCCCCATTCATATCAGCATTGGTCAAACGGCCGTTATCAGCACTGCGTGCAGAGTTGGCGCTTTTATAAAAGAACGTATCGAAGAACTCATCGATCAGTTCGGAACGATCGCTCCAATCTCTGCCGCTCATGGTCAGGTTTTCGATTGAAAGATAGTCACACCACCCCAGAGAGTAAATATCATTAAAACCGTTATAGGGGGGAACCCATTTTCCGCCGAGCTGAACGTTATTCCTCTGGAGCCACATGCCCCCGACGATAATCCCCGCATAGTTATTTATTAATGACTGAGTTTCCCAGGCTGCCGAGTCAGAACCTTGAATAATCACCGGAAAACCGCAGTTAACCCACTGCATATGCCCCAGACGCGATTGGTTAAACATTACGCCATCCGCCAGAAAACCGATAAAGGCGTTTTTAACGTCGAAACCATCGACACCTACCAGGTTGATAAAGGTGTTCATCCGGGTATTGGTGCCGTTTTCGTAGCCTTGAACCCTGGCTACGATGCCAATACGCTGAGAGCTGTGGATCGGGCCATCCTTCGGATCCCATGTGATGGGATCGTTGGCGGCATCCCAGCCAAAATCCAGCGACGAAGTGGCTACCCCGTCGGCAGTCAGGATACAGCGGGAGTACAGCTGCAGGCAGGCGGGAATGGTATGCTGTGGTTCAGGATCCAAAATTTCTTCACCCGAGGTGAAGTTGGGGCTATAGGTGCCATCATCGAAAGGAAGAATATAGCTAAACGGCGCCTGGAGAATTTTATAATGGCCCGAAAATCTGATATTCCCGCCCCCTTTGCTGCGAACATACTCAATCGCGGCCTGAAACGCGGGCTGCGAGTCAAAGTTAGGGTCTTCGGAAAGGGTTTTGGCACCAAATTGGCGAACGTCAACGGAAAGAATATTATCCAACGTTGTCTGGCCGCGCCCCACAAGCGCGGCGCCTGATGTTGAACCTATGGCCGCATAGCTTACGTTCGCCCAGGCCGCCGGGCCAAAGCCGCCGGACGTATCCGGCGTTGCCCCCGCCGTAACCACTTTGGGAAGTGAACCCTTCCAGATAAAGTATTCCTTGGTCGCACCTGAATAAAGCGCCTGGTTCGACGATGTCAGCGTAAAACCACTTTCAAAAGAATTAACGGGGATAAAACCTGCCCGTGCAATTTCATTTTCATAATTAAGAATATTAGCCATACACACCTCTTTTTTGGAAAAAACCGTAGCTACTGATGCAGGCATCAATAAACCATCACCCCACAGCCGTTATTTATTTCAGATTCATAAAAAAAATAAAAAAAGTAAAAACCGCCAACTGACAAATCAAAAACACCACTAATCTAAAATTAAAATCGTCTGCCACAATAATATTGCGACTTTCCCTATCAGGAATCAAACGCTCAAATGTTGGCAGGCCATAACACAACGTCATGTCTGAATTTATGGCAGCCACTCACACCCCGCCTGAACGCGAGTAAAAGCCAAAAGCCCACCTGGGTGGGCTTTTGGCTTTTACTCGCTTATAGGATAATCCTGGGGCCAGCAATAAGGCGCCCCTGAAATGCTTACAAAGGTTTAAACTCGATAATCGACGCCTTGAATGCTTGGTAGGTTTGTTCATCCGGTGGTGCGGGGATGTCCGCCGCCTTCATGCCCTTTATTCCTGCTTCGCACAGGAGCGGGTCACCGTCAACAGCGATTACGCTTGTAACTTTACCCTCTCTATCCAGATTAATTTTAAGATCGCATGTTTTACCCGAAAATCTCTCAGGCTCCGACATATGCGATTGAATAGCTTGCATAATGACGGACAGGTACTCTACGGCGTTGCTGTGCTAACTGGCGGCCTTACTACCCGGGTTAAGGCCTGCAAACAGATCGTCGACAGATTTGTGCGAAGGTGCGGTACTGCGGGCTGACGCCAGAGCCATGCAAAGGCAAACGACGGTAATAATACGTCCTTTCATTGGAAATTCCTTTTGGGTAATCTGCTCGAACTATACGCAACAGCCCTCACCCAGCCCAGTGAAATACTCTGTAATTGTTAACCAGCCGCAAAACAAAAAAAGACCGAATACGATTCCTTTAATCGAATGGATAAATAAAAAATCAATATAATCAATGACTTAAATTGAATTTAATTAAAATTGATGCATGATACACCTTCGAAAAGAGTCTTTTAGATTCAATCAGTTATTATAATATTCGTTTTTATTCGAGAGGAATTCGAAACTATCTTTATTGAAAATAAGATGAGAATAAAGCAGATACAATAGCATGCATTTTGTGAAAGGCGTTTGGGTAAAACTTATCAATATAAATGTAGGCTGCTGATATCGTCGGCACCCAAGAAATAAAGATGAATACCCACATAGCTCTATTGAGCTTACGCGACTGTTTTGTTAATTGTCTTTTTTGATTACTTATAAGAACCGACAACTCACTTTTTTTATCACTTTTTGTGTGGCTAAATATGCCATCAATAGAGCTTTTTATAGCAGAAATAACATTCCTTTGTTCTAAAACCGTAACAAATATCAACCATGATGAAACCAAAACACCAGCAACAAGCACCCCTGCCTCAAGCTTGCTTTCTGCTTTATACACAGCTAAGGATACACCTAGCGATATAGGCAACCCGAACAACTTCCCTGATATGGATGATAATGTGGTCGATAGTTTAGAGGATAAGGATATATATACTTCAGATGCTTCTTTTTTTTGTTTGACGAAGGAGAACTTTGTTATGTATGCCTCAAAATTACCTCTATAAAGCTCCAATAACTCATTCCAGTTCTCTACCAAAAAATCGAATTTATCCTGGCTATTATCAATCCCTTTTAAAATCTCAAATATTGAGACCCTAAATAACGCTTTCTTTTCGTCGACATGAATATTATCTTCATCTTCTGATAATACTTTATTTAACACAACTAAATCTAATATTGGAAACTCCAGGTGTGACAGTTTTATTTTTGGCTCTATAACAATAGGTGGAGTTACCTTCCCATTCTCAGCAGTTGTATCTACAAAGACTAGCTTCAATAGCCCACTAACTTCTGTTTTATCATGAAAGTCAGATAGCTTTTTAAAGCAGTCAATCATTTCAGATATGATAACAACTTTTGATATATCTATACAATTCGGCCGCTCACCAAAAAGATAATCCTCCTTAGCAAGATAAACATTAGGCTCCATGGCCGCTAAGTTAAAAAAATTGGCCCCATCTAGATATTCTGACAAACCAGATTTAAATTGAAACTGACCAATAGGAACCTTTACTTCCAATGTGATGGCATCAAGCGCATCTATATCAGGAAAATCCTCATCGTATTCAGTGCTACGCTCTCCTCCATGGTATTTGATGCAAAAATTTGCCATTGATGCTGCATCAACCCACAATAGTCTAAGAAGAGTAATATTATCACCAAGAGAGCCTTCAAATATAAATTTCCCATTATCTAAACGAGGGCGTGAAAGCCCTCGATAAAAGGAAATTAAATCTTTGAACACTCGTTCTTGACTCACTTATTTTTCCTCCAGTGCCTTTTCTATTTTCTTTATAGTAGCATCATCTAAATTAGAAATGATCAACTTACCTTCACCTTTTAAATATTGTATACCAGAACCGATTGTTGTACCAAGAACTCTTCGCTCAAAGACCAGCTCCCACCCATCAGTTTTTGTTCTAACTCTAGAGCGACGATTAAGTACTGATTCATTTATACCGAATTCATGAGGAAGACCAATTTCTTCACTATTTAAAAAATCAACAACATTGTCCAAGTAAGCATTGAATTTCGCTGGTACAACGCCTCTAACTATGTGTTCAATTTCTGTAAGCCTAGCTGGTTCCCCCTTCGGTTTTTCTTTCATATAATGCAAAACTGCATCATATGCTGGTGATTTATAAGCTACTAATTCTTTACTAGCCTCAAAAAACGCCCGAACTCCTGATAATGCTGCATCAGTAGCCCTAGCTGTTGGTACGCTATCCGTGCAGCCCAATGCTGCAACAAAGTAGCCAGACGCATCCTGATTAATTTTTGGGCTCACGAATGCAAGGTAATTTGTTTTATCGAGTTCGTCTGCAATTTGATAGTTATAATATCTATCAAAATTAAGTCTTGCGGCTTGGTGAATCTTTAATAAATCGATTTGAACAGTTCCAACCGGTTTTAAATCCGCATTTAACCGCAATGCATCTTTCTGTTTAATCATTGTAACAAGAAAATAATGCGAATTATTACTAAGATAATGAGAGAAAACTATTGCCCCTCCGCTCGCAGCAACCCTGGAAGAATCTTTGGCTTGCTTTGATAACTCGTGCATGCAAACCTTAGTAAATGCTATAAAGTTTTCCACCTCTAACTTACTTTCATAATACCGATGAAACTCTGATGGAACCTTATATATTTTATCGTCTTCATCAAAAGTTCCCCGCGCAGCCTGATTATCTCGCTTCCCTATTAGCTCACATAATGATTGCACTAGTTTAACTACTGACTCATCGTTATTTGGTAACGCTACCTCTTTCAAATCCACTTCAACCTTTTGCTTTCCTGCTTCTTTCTTTAATTCATGTATTACACAATGTTTTAATTTAAATGACATTCTCACCATTCTCCATATTGCTGCGTAATTCGCCAGAAGACATCCTGTCAGGCGCACAATTACGCTTATAATTAGAGCATTAGGTGAGAAAGTCAATTAAATAAAGAAGCACACGCCTAATGGTTACTGGTGAAATAATAACAATATGAAATCATAGCACTTAATGATGACCGTTCAATATTAAGTGCTGACGATTACATCAATATGCCTTCCATGCAGAGAAAACCAGAGGCTCACCGAAAGCATAACGCCGGTGTTCAGTAGTCGAGTTATACGGCATATACACCTGGCGACAAGCGCCAGCATCCACCCCGGTTCGATACACTTTTAATGCACCAGCCACCGCCTCAGGATAATTCAGCGCCAACGTGGCATTGCTGGTCACGTTCTGGAAGTACTCTCCCGGCTCAGTGACAACGTTCAGGTCGGTGCCTGAGGGTAATGTTTTATCGGCCACAGGCACCGCACCTGTATCCTCCGCCGTTAGCGCATCCTTGGTTGCCAGTTTCCCCAAGCCAAGATTTTTCTGTGATTCGGCTTGTGCTGCTTCACCTGCGTCGGCGATCTCGGATAGGTTATTTTTGATTGCCAAAAAGTCCGACTCTACCGGGGCAGCAGCTACCTTCACAACCCTACTGGCACTTTTCCCTGAAACATCCCCGGTAACACTGATAGTCGCCGTTCCCTCTCCAGCAGATATCGGGCAGGATCAGCAGCCACTGCAACAGCTTTGGGGCGTTCTTATATTGCCAATATACCCGAGACAGCACCTTGGCTTTATGGTCAAACATAAATCACCTCGATGTTTCCGACGTCAAAGACCCCGAGCTGATTGAATGCCACAGCAATAACACCTTTATCCACGCTGCCAGCCTCTGTGCCAATCAGAATATTCGACACATAATCATGCCCCGCCACGAAATAGTTCACCGGGGTATATAGCCGACCAGCAGCCAAGCGCTCACCAATACGAAACCCCAGCTTGGCGAACCCTGCTGTTTCATCAAAACCCAACAGGGTGTAGTCCACGATCGCTTCTTTAATTTTCGGTTTATCGTCATCAGTCAACGTGCTGGTGGATATTTCAACTCGTACAAAAATAGAAACGTAGTCTGGCCGGAAGAAGGTCGCCGTGAACGGCTGGCCTTTCGGGGTAAAGGTGTTTAGCGTCACCTTGTTGGGTACCGGCCCAGAACCACCACTACGACCGGCAATGGCCGGCGGTGTATTCTGCATATCGTAAAACCCCTGCATCGCATCATATCCACGTAAACGGCGCGGTGAGTCAGTAACGGCAATGTTTCGTAACGCGGGAACCAGGCTGTATCAATCAGGCCACCGGTCAGCGCACGCGGACGCTGCATATACTGGCTCCAAAACGTGTATTCATCGCTTTCCCACAATTTCAGCAGGTCGCCGATATACTCGTTTTCCGGCCAGTAAGACCAATACCGGACACCGTTCACTACCACGCTTTCGGTGTTTTTTACCTGTTTCCAGCACATCGAACGCCAAGGTTCAGCCAGTGACTCGATAAATTCTTCACTGACCAATGCCGGGATAGCGACGTGGTGAAAATCTATGCCCATGCCGCCGGCCAGCATAAAACCGGTGGCGTCTTTCATGTGCAGACGCTGCTGGATGCTGACGAACGGTGTCGGGTGGTCTTTTGACTTATCACCACGACGTGAACGAATGGTGTTCACCAGCAGGCGATTAGCGGCATCCCGGCGAGAGGCCGAAAACATGTCGTCGGGTTTGTTGTAATCATCCAGACAGACGAAACCAGAGAAATCAGGCCCAGCGTAACCACCACGACCACCGGTGATCTGTCCGCCACTGGAGCGTGAGACGGTTTGCCCGATCGAACGGCCACGCGGATCAACAATTTCCCATTCTTCCGCTTGGTTGACGCCAAAGCTGCACGGCCAGAATTCTTGATATTCCCGACTCAGGATCAGATCGCGAGTACGACGAGAATTTCGCTTTACCAGCGTATCGGCAAAAGAAATATTCAGATTACGGAATCGGCGTAACTTCTCGGTCTGCACCAACATATTCACGTAGGCAGGCAGGTGTATCGAGAAGAACTCCGTTTTTGTGCCACCAGGTGGAATGTTGACGATCAGATTGCGCGGCCGTAGTTCACCTTTTATCAGTTCGTCGATTTTCGAGGCCATCAGGCGATGGTGCCAGTTGACCATCATGCGCTGGCCGCTCTGCAGCTCGAACTGCAACCGGGTAAAATTGAGGAAGCTTTTTTCGGATTTTGCTTTCAAGGCTACCCGCGCAGGAAAATCGAGATCCTCCCATTCGAGTATTCTCATTAGTCCAGATCCCCAAATTCATCGTCGAGTGACGAAGCGGCAGCACGGTAATCATCGGATGTATAGCTATTGGCAGGTGGCCGGTCACCCGGTGATCCGCCAGCACGTTGAGCAGTAAGCAATTGGATCAGGTTTCGCCGGGCAGCATCCTGATCTGCTGTCATTACCTGAATTCCGTGTTGGGTCTGTTTTATACCGGCGTAGAGCCAGCGAGCATCACTGCCGACATGATTTCGCGTATCAGAAATGAATGTGTGGCCCTCACCCTCTCCACAACAAATCGGACAGTCAGGGTTAGGATCGAGATTTTCAACAAATCCCAAGCCTCCATATTCCGGTTCAGGTTTCCCGTCACTGGATGCTTTCTCCGCAGCCTTATCGAACTCACCTATGTCTCGCCACTGATAAAGGTGGTTTTCACCCCAGCAATAACGGCAATTAACCCGCCGAAATTGAACGAGGTCATTCGGATCCGCCCGAGATATAGAAACCAGTTGGTGAACTATTTCATCCAGCTCAGCCCCATATCGTTTTTGTTGGCGTTCCAAACCGTCCCGAATTGCCCGTTGGACATTAATATTTCGATATACCTGACTGGCAGCTGGATAGACGCTACTGCCCTGGCATTTGTACCCAGCTTGTCGGTATGCATCGACACGGTTTTTTTTAATCAGAAACCAGTGAACGAATAACGCCTGCTGCTCTGAAAGCCCGTAGTCTGATGGATTGAACTGAAATTCACTCTCTGGTTCAGATTGCTCAGGCAATTGGGATTCAATTTTATGCTGTGTTTTTTTTAGCGTGTTGGTTCGCAGGTTCGCACTCCCTTTTTGCGAACCGTCTTTGCGAACTTTGTCAGGCTTAGGCCAATTATCTGCTTTAGCCTTTTTGCGAATGGCTGTATCACTTATTCCATACTTTTCAGCCAGCGCCCGGATCGACAACTGGCCGGCACGGTATTCTCGCGCAATTGCCGCCCAATCCGGTTTACTCATAATTTTTTCACGCTTTCGGTTTTAGATGCTCCAGCAAGAAAATCATGGCTCGCGTGTCGCCTTTCTTGGCTTTGATAAAAAGCGCATTCGATAAGTCAGCAATCCCTTTTGCCTTACCACGGCGAATTGCCGAACGGTAGGCCGAAATTTCTGTTTTATCCCTGCGTATTTTTTCAATGTCGATCCCCAATGCATCGGCGATCTGCTGCTCCGTCAATCCACGCCCTGCCAATGCTTCGATTTTGTCGAGCGTCGGCTTATCCATGGTTACGTCCTTTTTGGATAGGGCTTATGGCGAGGGATAAGGATTTTTTGCATTTTCTTGTCGAGGGGCATCAGGTATTTGTGTTTTCCTGACGTTTTGAATTCTTGTGCATTGGGATCCATATACTGCCGAACAGCTTCAATGCTTTGCTTCACACCCTTAGCAGCAACACTTCGGGGATGAACCTTTTTCCCTTTAATGATGAAGGCGCCCAACGTACCTCACCGAACAATCCTTCGTAGATCCAGTTTGTCGCCTGGTATATCCCACCATGGTGATTCTGGTCTTTGTCAGCGTATGAAACAATCAGACGCAGCCCAGGGCAAACAGCGGATAAGAATTTTATCGCCTTCGCCAATATCTGGCTGACCGGCGACACATGATCGCGCAGTGCCACCCGGGTTAATTCGCAAACCTGATCCTGCTGCAGGCTGTAGGGCTGACCAATATGGTTAACCGCCGAGGCAAATTGCTACCACTAACAGCAGCAGCAATCCTCCCTGCGCCAGCCTGTTCAGCCAACCACTCATGCTGGGTAATCTCTGAAGGTAAGCTGGAAGTGCGGACCATCTTTCAGGGTTTTCCAATCGCCACCCCACTCGATCGCCGTCCCCAGTTCTTTGCCAGCTTGTTTAAATGCAGCAGCGATCTGCTCGTAATATTTCCATTCCCAACTGATATTGCTGCCGAGATATACCACCACGTCTACCGCATGGCCGGTCAGGTGGCGACTGTTCATCGTTTGGCTAGCACCTGCAGCAACCATTTGTTTTTGTCGCTCACGACTCCGGAGTCCTTCCGTAATACCGAAGTCAATGGGAGATAGCTCGAGCGATCGACGCACAACGGCCACTAGCGCAGGATTAACCCCTTCAAGATTTCCCTCACTGCGCTTACTAAAACGAAAATTAATGGTCATTTTTCGATTTATCCTTTTCGTCCATCGGAATATTGGTTTTCATGCTTGAGAAAGCGCGGAGAATTGCCAGGCAGCGTTCCACGCCGATCCCGCCGATCGCGATTCCAATTAGCAGCGCGTTGTCTTGACTCATCCCGAAAAGCTCCAAGGAATTGATTACGCCAAGGGAAATCAGCAGACAAATAGCACCGGCATAAAATGCATCTAGCCACGATTTGCCATCACGTAATGTCAGCAAAGTCGCCATGCCGAATGCCGCGAATGAACCATAAAGTGCGGGTGCATTAGTTTTCATCCACAGCAAAGTAGCCTCCAGGAATCCCGGCGGTAGGTGTTGGTTATTCATTGCCCGACTCCGGGTATCAGAAAGTAAAAAGCCCCGGCGGATGCCAGGGCTTGGATTGGGTGCCGGTCTTTCCCAGCAGTCACTTCACATCGAGGGACGCACTTAGAAGCTCCCCACCAAAGGGTTCGATAGTGCGTATCAAAACTAAATGCGCCCTTCTGATGCGCTTTCCAGCCACTCCGGGTAATCCCATCTTCGCAGGCTGAAAAGCTTTTTCTGGAGCGGGCAGTGGGAATCGAACCCACATCATCAGCTTGGAAGGCTGAGGTAATAGCCATTATACGATGCCCGCATTGGTCCGCCATCGAGGTCTCGAACCCCGTACCTACAACTTAATGGTCGTTGCTCTTCCTGCTGAGCTAATGGCGGTTGGTGGCCCTTACTGGACTTGAACCAGTGACCTGTCGATTATGAGTCGATTGCTCTAACCAACTGAGCTAAAGGGCCAAGGTGCCGGATTCTAAAACAGCAACATAAAACCACACAATGAATAATGCCTATCTTTACAAATGCCCATAAAAAAACCCGCTAATCTGCGGGTTTAATGAACATTTCAGTGTCGAGAGTATTAATCTCCCACTATGGGTGTCAATTTAGGGCAAATTTTCTCATTTTGCAATGGTTTCTTTATTTAATTCAGACAGGCCGGTGATCCGCTGATATTCAGCCTCTGCGATCGACTCTTGGGAATAACACCACGCCAATAGTGCTTCGTAATAGCGTGACCAGACTCGATACCACGTGGCCCTCGACACACCAGGAACCAAAGCAACGATGGAATGATGTGCGCGAGTTTGGGATATAGGTTTCAGCCCAGTGCCATGGCATTTTTTGCAGGGTATGATCACCAGCCTGCCTGTACGCTCGGTTTCTTTCCGATCGCAAACTTCCCCACTACCACCGCATCGGCATTTCGCGCCGGGGGTATCAGCAGTCCGGCAATACTCCTCCAATGCCAACATGGCTAATGTCCTAACGACAACACCACCGCGCCTACCGGAAATTTTACCCACATATTTTCGGGCCTGCGATTGTGCATATTTTGTTAGCTCCATTAACGCTGTTTTCCCCGCACCGGCATCTTTAGTATATTTGGCATAAAGTAAACATAACCCACCCCGATGTCGTGCTTGAGTCATTCCCAATGCAGTCAACACGTCGATTTTAGTTAGATGACTGTCTCCTGTTGACCGGGCCTGATATGCAACAATCTGCGCTGATTTCGGATCTGCGATGGTCAGAGCGTATTTGAGCCTCATAATTTTCCCTCGGAGATCAAAATATATTGTGTGCGCATTACGCCTTCTGCATGGCACAAGCGAACGGTTTCCTTATCAATATGGCGTGTACGGCGATCGATTTCATCGTGGCATGCATTGCAAGCCCATGCGCCTTGCGAATCTGGTGGTTTAATAGCAGTGCCACATGTGCCAGGTATTTTGAAATGTGCAAGTACTGTGGTTTCTGGGTTGAAATTACAAATACCGGGGAGACGAACTTGGCAATCTCGGCCCTTAGCCTCTTGAGTTAATTTGCTCATGCCGCATACTCCATTAACTGAGAAGCAGCATTTTCAGCAGCAGTCGGTGATGTGAAAGTTTTATTAAGGATGAATTGCCACAGGACATTGAGTGTCTGCTTATACAGCTCGGCGAACTCGGTATCGTCCATACTGGCAAAAGATATTGAAGTGGGTTCTCTGACGATCACCCCGTTCGGCATGACCTGCTCGGTGTAGTACCCCGCCTCTATCGTTGCCCACCGACGAAATGCATCGAACGATTTGAGCAACGTCACACGATCAGCCCGCTGGGCTGCTACTTTTCGCAGGTAGCCTTTTGCCAAACTATTCAACGTCTCGCCATGACCGGCAAACTCAGCAAGATGGCGGACATAACCACGGATAAGGCTTTTCTCTTCAGGGGATATTGTGCCGCCGGTAGGCGTCCAATATTCGAAACCAAGATTCAAAAGTGAAAAGTATTTGCGGTGGAATCTGGGATTGCGTACGCGTTTAAAATCGGCTGATAGCACTGCGCCGATCTTAACCTTGTTATGTAGAAAATCCCTAACTTCGGCAGTGGCCGGAGTCAGTGTGTCATGACGGGTTTTAATAAACGATAACTGTGTCATATCTAACCTCAGATTGATGACACAGCAGTGCTGATTCAGGGCGTCGGGTGTTCAATCCGACTTACTGATTATAACATATTTCTAAGGTAGTCATTACTGATTTTAGGCGGTGTAACCCGATATCCTACTGATTCCGCCAACTCAATAAATCCGGGTATTGTACAAACAAACTGGTCAGGTCTAAGCACCTCTACCGCTATGACTACTCGATTTTTCGTATAAACGAGGGTACATCCATCTACAGGTAATTCGACTGGTAACACATAAGTGAATTCTTCCTTCATAACAACCTCTTATAAGAAAAAATACCCATAATAGGGTCCAGTCTAAGCCTGACCTCCATGATATATATTAAACAACAGTTGAGGATAAATATTATTTAAAAATTAAGAAATGAATATTTTTGATATTTTGTAAAAAACAGTCATGTGAGAAACTTATCTCTTTACAAGAAACTTTCTCACATGACTTAAATTCCACCTTAAAGATTAACTTCAATGTTTTGATTAATCACAGCACTCTCAACAAATGCGCCAAGTTTTTGAGTCATGGAATTATATATACCCGAGTTTTCATCATCGCTTCTGAATGTTAAAACAAAGGAAACTTCTTGCTCATCCAAATCACGATGTGTCTCCATGTCAAATTGATACAAGTCTCGTGCATAAATCCTTGCATAGAGTCTCAATGAGTGATTATCAATGTTCGTTCTACTAAATTCTTTCGCATGATGTCTCACGGGACTCCATTTTGCTAAATCTTTCCGAGACGAAGTTTCCTTTTCTTTCGATTCTCTCATCGTTCCTAGAAGGTTTTTTACTTTGGAGTTTTCATCATTTTTATCGATAGCTTGTAATGCACACTCCAGCCTTGTAGAAAAGTAATTCTCTCCTGCCATTTCAGAAACAACAGGATTCAATATTGCAGTCAGTGAAATACTACCAGCCAACAAACCATTAACAATCATTTCAGGGGGTAGTGGTATATCATTCCAATAATAAGCAAATCCAGCTCTAAGTTTTGATGTCCACGTTAGAGTTACCGTGCCAGGCTGACACAACCAGGGTAATGAATCGTCATCCCAAGGAGTCCCCCACCCTAAATGTGAATCATGATCGATTTTTCCACTTTTATTTATGAGTAGAGCTCGAACCAAATCAGGCGTAGGATTTTTTAAGTTTTTAAAAGTGTGCGCTGCAACTGATGATATTAATGGAGCGCTATAACTAGTACCGGTTCTTCTTACCCCGCCAATCATTCTAAGGTCAGAAAACCACGAAAGCTCTGGTTTTTTCATTCCAGCGGGGGCTGGGCCTTTCAGACTCAAAGGACATGGTCCATGAGGTTTCCCTTCGCCGTTAGCAACTCGGCCACTCACAGTCAATGCAGCTTCACAGTCTGCTGGCGGGCATAATCGACTATTATTATTAGCAGAAACATTACCAATTGAAATAACTGGAAGAATATTATACTCCCTTGCAATCTTACCTATTTCATGGCCAAGATAACTAATTTCACCGGTAGCAGCTGTAGGACTAGACTCATTAAAAGATAAATTCCATACACTTGCAATCCCTTTAGTTTCCTCCGCAACACTTCTTAAATATGTAATAAATTGGTCAGCAGTAGGTTGCCTTTTCACACCGACCTTATTAATTGCTTGGACGCTGATAAAATTACAATCAACTTCAGGTAGGGATAAGTTATTATTCCACGCATATCCATGGCAAACTAATGACGTGACTTGATTTCCATGTGCTTTATCTGCATCAAAATCAGAAACTAGTGGCCTTACCGATTGTACATTTAAAGGTAAATACGATGGTGCAGAGCATCCCCCATCGACTATAACAACTGTAGGTAAATTTTTATTTTTGAGGTTTTGCGGTGTTGGTTCTGCGCCAACCCCTGGAGGGGCTTCATTCGCTTTTACATGCGATACAGGCTCTACTCTGTAGACCGCCCCAGAAGCTATGATTCTCATCATGTCCGCCTCACTGTCCACAATAATGGAAAATGAGGAATGTCCTTCACGTTTATATTTTTTAATAGCACTAATTAATGATGGGCCGAGTAACTTACCACTTTTTACAATTTTAACAGAGTCATCGTTACCTTTATTAAGGTCAAACTCAGGGAAACCCAATGCTATGACACCCTCATCATATAGCGACAACAACGAATTAATTACTGACTCCCTTGCTTTTATATCGTAAAAAGGAAGGAGCCATAAGTTAAACTGAAAAACGCCATTACTTTGCGATTCATCAAAAAGGCTGCCAATCTCTTTGTTTCTTAGAGCATCAACACCATCAAAGACGCTAACAGACTCAACTCTAGAAATATCTACTTCTTCACTAATACTTTTCGCCTTAGTGATTTTAGTGATCAAGTTATCTATTGATGCCAGGGGCATTTCTACTAAGTAGCCATCGTAGGATGGTGCAACAATACGACTCTGTGTACCCATGTTAAATATATCACCGGGAGTCCACGATGGTGCATTAGAGTCGTCAAACATTCGGACAACCAAATGTGTTTTTCCTGCATGGCTAACAATTCGACTGGCTTTCTGTTTTATACTACCAAGATCACTAACTAACTTAACCCTTTGTAGTGCCAACCGAGAATGAACAATACTTGCTCTATTCTTCCCTCCCCCAGTAACTGTTGAGGGAACTGGTTCTTTAAGCAAAGAAACAATAGGGTTTAATAATGGTGATATTGAATTGTTAGCCATAGAAAATCACTCCTTAAGATAACCGGATACGGTTTGCCTGCTTACATTTAAAAACCTTGCTATATCAGCCTGGCTAAAATTATGTTCATGGTGAAGAAGCTCCACCATACGTTTCTTCTCGATGAGATTTAAACCACCAACATTCGGAAGTGCTGTATTATCATTGTCACTCTTCATTATAGCCTGAATGACTGAAGGTATATTGATCTCAATATTATCAAGAACACTTTTCCTTCTAGCAGCCAGACTTATATTTTCTATATCGGCACCACTAAGGCCATTTGATATGGATGCTAGTGCTTTATTCGTACTGGCATCACCGTTATCCTGAAACAAAAAGTGGTCCCATAATACACTGCGAACATCTATATCAGGCAGACCAAACTTTATCTTGAATGGAAAGCGCCGCCAAATAGCAGGATCTAGCAAGCTGGAATGATTAGTAGCGGCAATAACCACCGCATTATCATCTAATGAATCCAGCCCTTGGATTAATGTATTGACAACTCGCTTCAGCTCGCCGACTTCATGCGTATCATCACGTAACTTTGCCACCGCATCAACTTCATCTAAGAACAACACCCCGTTTTTAGACGGTACAAAGTCAAAGATTTGCCTTAAATTCTTAGCCGTATCACCTAGTAATGATGAAATGACAGAGTCCAACCTAACCATATATAAAGGTTTATTCAATTGTGCAGCAATATGTCCAGCAACTAAAGTTTTGCCTGTTCCAGGTGGACCAGACAAAAGTAGACTCAAACGGCTAGATAAGCCATTTTCAATTAGCTTGTCCTGATGCTTTACACTTTCAATAAATGCACTAAAAACATCTTGTTCATTTTTATCAAGAAACAATGGTGAAACTGGCCATTGAACCTCTTCAACCAAAGGCATCCTTGATTTTGGGTCTACAGGTATACTTTCAACATAGCCAGAGCTACGTAAGGGCACGCCTTTTCTACGAAGTATGGACTTGATTTTTTTAGCCATGTCCAGGTCGTACTCACTAATCGATTTTGCAATTCGATTGCTGACGCTTCTGACTTCGCTGTAGTTAGCATCTAACGATGCCTCAATGAGGGCTACGATGTCCTCGTTGTCAATGTTCATTCTTGCCCCTAGGGTTAACTGACAAATCAAAAACTCAATATGTCATGCACTACGGTTGAAATGTCACCCATAACAACGGTTTTGTCAAACAAAAAACAGGTTTCGTCACCTCAAATGGATGAATTTGCAACAGTGACTATGTGAGAAAACATCACATTCCTATGCATCGTCGGTTCGTAATGCTAGGGTATGCCCGGGAATCCCCCGGGCCTGTATCTGGTTACTTCTTACCCCCCTTCATCTTGCCTATTTGCGAACGTAGCATAACTGTCGCATACAGTGCTGGGGCTAGCGCTTTAGGTGCATCGGCATAGCCTGCTTGCACGTAAAGAGACTTGATACTAAGAGGTGCCGCACGAAGGTTATCTAGTTGATTATTCTGCACATCATTATCAAGGTGAATAACTCCATACCCTATTGGAAGGGGACCATTGACACACTCCCACACGTAAACGTCGAGGCGCATCCGTTTACCATTAGCATAAATATATTTCAGCCCTTTTCCGGTGCCTGACCTACATTTTTGGTTCCATCCTCGTCCTGCCATCTGCTCCTTGATTGCATGAACAGATTTCTTTGTGCCGAACTCTTTATTAAAGAGTTCAGTTAACGCAGGCCATCCAATGCTACGGTTTACAAAGAGAAAAGTTAATTGCACGTCACTGTATCGAGACTCTTTGACAACATAGCGATTTAACCCACGATGACGAATAACTCCACTTAATGTGCCAACGCTTTTATTCGTTTCAAATCGATGATTGAATAGCTCTGTAATCTCTTTAAATGTTTTCCCTTTACAATGCATATCTAGGAATAAGTACTGAGCATCCGTATATTGCTGACTCATTCTTCAATCCCCAATACTTTCGGTACCCGGCCGGCATATCCGTCATACACGGCCCTCTGGGCATCAAGGGCTACTCGGTAAGTTGCGATCATAGTTCCCGCAACATCTGATACTGCTTTAGCACGCATAACTGCTTCCTGTAGTTCTTCACCCTTCAAGGATGGATCAGTTAGCGTTTCAAGCATCATGAACTGATGGTTCATTAGGTCTGTTATTGAGTTTTTCATTCCCATACTCCTTTAATAAAATGTTATATATGATAAATTTTCACGATAGTGGAATAGTCGGGATGATAACCGAATAAATTCCACCAAAAACAATTACATTAAAAAAGGTAGCATTACAAGTCAGCACTTTATAAGCCGGCAGATTTTTGAATATGCATTTCAAGAGCTATTTACTTTATCAGATATTCAAGTCGCCATTTAAAATAATAGTTTCTCCGCCATCAAAATAACCACTGAAATACTTGTTCCAGCAAACTCATTGCTGATCTCTTCCGACCATTCAATATCCCAACCGGGCAATATATCCTTCCCTTTCATCCCTACAGGAAGAATTGCCACCAATCGGCTACCCGCTTTCGTGAGAGTCGCGGCAGCGTTCACATGTGCCAGAGCACGGCCATCACTGAATGGAGGGTTCATAACTATCCGATCGAAGCATCCACCATGCTCAGCCCACTGGATGAAATCGGCATTAACAACACGGTGCCCCTTTTCTTCCAGTACTTTGCTGTTCAACGAGGAAATCTCCACGCAGGTGGTTTTTCCTTTCGGTAAGTGGTCAGCTATTCCACCTAAGCCTGCACTTGGTTCAAGGCATGAGTGATTACCACCTGAGTTACTACCGCGTTTCATTTCGCGCATTTTTGTAACGCGGTCATTTGTAAGTGCACGTTTCTTTGAAGAATTTCCGTTATGGCGTTCGAAATTAGGAAATATGAGAGTCTCCCCCTCCACCACCAACCACCCCACCCGAATAAGCGCATCAGCAAACCCACGAATGAAAGTGATCCGATCAACTGCATTTTTAGTAACGCTCGCAGCGTTACACTTTGCGTTACCGTACCAGCGGACGATTTCGAAACCCGCGCCGCAGCCTTGGAAAAAGAACTTGCTTCTAAAGAAGGTGATGCAGCTAAAAATCTCGACATTTGGAAACGAGTCCAACGGACAGATCCAGCCAGAACCAAGCGAAAAGACACGCTTGATGGCAAAGGTAATATCACTCGTACTATCACCAGCATCCGACCAACTTACCAATACATGCGAGCTACAGAGATCTTTGGCCCATTCGGTATTGGCTGGGGCGTTGATGTGCTTGATGAAAGATTTGACCCCGGCATTCCACTCATGGAGGCCGTGGTTGATAGTGCTGGCCGTGAAACAGGTAAGAAAGTCATGCGTGATGGCGACGGTAAGATCATGACGTCACTCAACCACACAATGAAAATCATGCTTTGGTACGTCCATAACGGGGTTCGTGGGGAGATCATTGCCTATGGCCATACCAAATACCTCTATGCCAGTAAGTTCGGTCTGAGTGTTGACGATGAGCCAAGTAAAAAAAGCCTCACCGATGCCACAACCAAAGCACTTTCATCACTCGGCTTTAGCGCTGACGTTTATTTGGGGATGTTCGATGACACCGAATATTCACAAGAAAACGCATATGAGCACAGTATTAAAAATGCCAGTGATAAAGCAGAAGACTCTGTTCGACTCCGCAAGGAATTGGATGAAAGGTTCAAAGCTAATACTGAAACAATGCGCAGTGCTGTCACCAGTAATGAGGTAACCAAAATAAGTTCTTCACTGACGCGTGTTATTGGCACTCATATTAAAAGTGCCAAAGCCGTCGGTGATACCGGGCATGTTAAATATCTTGAGAGCCGCCTGACACGATTGGAAGAAATTAAAGCGGAATGCCTGGCTAAATTTGAAGAGGAGAAAGAAGCATGAGCACCAGAACCATAGATTTAGCATTTGAGATGAAAAAGCTGCAGGCACTAGCCGAAGACGGCGAACTTACCCCAGAAATGATCAAAGACACCCTCGAAGGGCTTGAGGGAATGATCGGTGACAAGTTGGACGCGACAATAGCCGTTGTGCGCGGCTTTGAGGGGCAGGCAAATGTTTGTGATGCAGAGTCCAAGCGCCTCGCGACCCGTAAAAAGAGTTGGGAGAACCAGGCTGGCCTACTTAAAAAATACATCTTGGAATGCCTGCTCACGTCAGGTTCAGACACTATTAAAACTGATATGAACACATTCACCGCCCGCAAAGGTTCTCAATCACTGGTTGTCGATGACGAAGAACTACTGCCAGACGAGTACGTTGAGTCTTATACAGAAGTGGTTAGCAAAGTGAAAAAAGATGAACTGAAAAAAGCGATCTTGGCTGGCACTGAAATCACAGGTGCGCATCTTGAAACCGGCCCTCGCTCTCTGCAAGTTCGCTAACTGATTTTAAAAAATCAAAACCATACCGACCAGCACGTTAATATGCTGGTCGGTTGTATCGTTTGAGGTATGACCAATGAGCACAAAACTGACGTTATGGGAATGGTGCAATGAGACCTATCCCGGAAAGAAGCCAACATTGCAAACGTTGCAGCGTTGGGCCAGAAATGGCAACTTTTATCCAGCGGCCGAAAAACACGGGCGGGAATACCGATTGACGCCAGGAACTATTTACATAGATCCGCATGATCTACGTCTGGGCAAAAAAATAAAAGAAGCGCGAAGCGCCGCACCAGCACGTGCTGCGTTTATGGAGAAAATAATTAATGACACGGCGAAAAGGAGGATATGACATGAAATTACCAAAAAATCTCACATATCGCCGAAATTGCCGCTCATTCTACTGGCGTAATCCAGTTACAAAAAAAGAAATATCATTAGGGCAAATAGCACGCCGAGATGCCATTGCACAGGCGATCGAGGCCAATCATTACATTGAAGAAAATTACTCCCCTGTTTTACTTTTGGACAAGATAAAGGGTAGCCACGAATACACCCTAAAATTATGGCTCGAACGTTACGATGTCATTTTTAAGCGTCGAAAGCTGGCCGAGAATACTTATAAAGTCCGTAAGGGACAGATAGCAACCATAAACGAAGAAATGGGAAGTATGGTGTTGTCAAAAATTACGACGCGTCACGTTGCTGAATTTCTAGAGTTCTGGGTTGCCCAAAATAAACAAACGATGGCAGCTACCATGCGTTCCGTTCTATCTGACATTTTTAGAGAGGCAATTGTGGAAGGACATATCGAGAATAACCCCGTTACACCCACGCGTGCCGCAAAAGTGGTGGTTAAGCGTGAGCGGTTGGAGTTAGTGCAATACACCTCCATACGAGAAACTGCAAATGCGATGCCACCGTGGTTTTCTTTGGCAATGGATCTGGCGCTGGTCACCGGGCAACGGCGCGAAGATTTGACACAGATGCGATTTGACCATGTCGTAGACGGCCGCCTTCAGGTGGAGCAAGGCAAGACAGGTGCCATGGTCTCGCTGCCCCTCGATCTTGAACTGCAATGCGTGGGTCTGCAGTTGGGCGTAGTGATCGATCGCTGCCGGCTGGTCAGCACAACAGAATTCATGCTCAGTGCCGGTATCAGGAAAAACAGCCCTGACGGATCCTTACACCCAGACGGACTGACTAAAAAATTTGTGGCTGCGCGAAAAGCTTCAGGATTGGAGTTTGAGGAAAACCCGCCGACATTTCACGAAATCCGTAGCCTGGCCGGGCGGTTATATGAGAAAGACCGAGGAAGGGAATTTGCGCAGAAATTACTGGGGCATACTTCAGAGATGATGACGCTGAAATACCTTAATACGAGGGGGAAAGAGTACGTAATGCTGTAAAAGACCGAATATCAAAATTCGAGAGAAATTCGAGAAATTTCGAGATGAAAGAATTTTATATTTATAAATCAACTAGTTAAAAAAAGACCGAATACGATTCCTATATTCGGTCTAGGGAAATGGCTCTTGGGAGAGAGCCGTGCGCTAAAAGTTGGCATTTAATGCAGGGCTTGTTCAGCCGTGCACTTTAAGAGTAGCCTACCGCGCTATTTTTGCCAGCCGCCGGCCGGTTAGGCGATGATGTCATGACGGAATCGCTACCCGATAAAACATATTTTCCGGCAAGCTCTTGGCAGATAAGCGGTTACTCGGCGCACAGCTTCTCGGCGCGTTCGCGGAACGGCGTCAGGCTCATTTTATGGCCGGGGTTGGCGGCGTCATCCAGCAGGATCACCTCCAGCGGCTGAGCGCGCTGCTGCCCGGCTTTCACCTGCGCCTCAGCGGCCTGGTTGAGCGGGTACTGCATCAGGGTGCTGTTGTTGAGCACAAACAGCGCGCCGCCGCTGCGGCACTGCAGCGTCACTTCTTCTTTGGTAAACGCCCACTGTTTGCCGTATTCCAGCTTGGTGATGTTAACCAGTTTGTCTGCCGCCAGCGCGCCGGTCGCGGTTGCCAGCAGCGTAATGCCAAGTAATGCCGATTTCATAGGATGGCCTTAAGGTTGCTATTTGACTCGATTTTCCCGCAGTTTACCGCCATCCGGCAAGCCGTAATCTCACACCGGCGCATAGGTTGCGAATAAACTGACCAACAACAGCACCGCCCCGCCCAGCCCCACTTCAATACAGCAGGCCAGCACCAATCCCCGCTGCGCCAGTTTGGGTACAGCGCTCATCGCCGGAACGATGGCATAACGGTTGGCCAGCGCCACCATCACCATCAGCGCCACCAGCGCGGTTTTGATCAGCAGCAAGCGCTGGTAAGGCGAAGCCATGTCGAACGGCCAACTGCCGAGAATGATCAGGCTATTGACCACACCGGTAACAATCACCACCGCCACCGCCAGGTGGCCCCAGCGCGAAAAACGAATCAGGGTGGTGATGGCGTCATGGCGCCACTGGGGTTGTTGCAGATAACGCAGGCAAACCAGCAGCGGCGGCAGGCTGCCGAACCAATAACCGGCGGCCAGCAGATGTAGCGCATGGTTGGCCCGATGCAGTATGCCAAGCGCCCCCCCATGCATCGCCGCATGGCCGATAAACGCCATGCTCACCAGCAACAGCATGGAGCACAGCACCAGCGATTGCACGCGCCGCGGTTCCGGCAACAGCAAGCTCAGCAGCGCCAACAGTGATAAGGCCAGATGCCAGCGCCACACTTCGCCGAAGGTGGTGCCGAGCACCGCCCACCAGACATCCAGCCGCCAGGTATCCTCCCAGCCCTCGCCCATTTGCCCGGCCTGAACGGCCAACAGCGCCACGGCGGAAAGCCCGGCGAGCCAGGTGCAGGAGACCAGCAAAGGACGCATGTCACGGGTGAGATACGGGGAAAGGCGCTGCGGCGACAATAAGGCGGTGAACAGGCTGACGCCAAACATCAGCATCACCGCCGCAAAGTGCACCAAGCGACACAGAACGAACAGGGTCGCCAGACTCATCGATTAGTTGACGGTGAAGCTGTACTGGCCTTTGGTTTTATGGCCGTCGACCGACACGACGTGCCAGCTGACGCTATATTTGCCCGCGCGCAGCTCGGCTTCGATCGGCAGATTAACCTGGGTGTTGTTGTTTGGATCGAGCTTCAGTTTGCCGGTTTTCACCGGGGCGTTATCCGGGCCGGTGATCTTGATGCCGCTGAAGTTAGGCTCGATGCCCTCAGAGAAGCTGAGCGTCAGCGCTTTTGGCGCCGGGCTGACGGTGGCATTGGCCGCGGGTGTCTCCACCTTCAGGTGCGCGTGCGCCAGCGCCTGTTGTGAAGAAAGGCCGACAAACAGCACGAAAACGGTGGAAAGCAGGCGATATGAGGAACGAATTTTACCGATCACAGTGGTATCCCTTAAAAGCAAAGATCGAGGGTAATAAGGATTAAGGCCAACAGCCAAAGCGATGTATCAGCGGCCCCAACCCATCGCAAATGATTGCGCCACGGGTAAACAGAAGAACGGAGTTAATTAGCTAACTCGCTGCTTTGACTTTCTACCTTCCCTGTAGCGTATCGGGTCAAATGATAACGACCGTCCCCTGGCAAGTCGAGCACATCACTGGCATTTTGCGATCGGGCAGCACGTATCGCTGTATAACCGCGATAAACGCAAGGCATAAAAAAACCGCGCGCCAGGCAATAAGCCCAACGCGCGGTTTCAAAAAATCGATTAGCCCTGGCCGTTGCCGTTTTCGCCGGCGGCGCCCATTTTCTTCAGATCTTTGTCGATGAAGAACAGGCCTTTGCCGCTGGTGCCCACCAGCGCCAGCTTGTCCAGCACAGATTTAAACAGCTTCTCTTCTTCATGCTGTTCGGCAACATACCACTGCAGGAAGTTGAAAGTGGAGTAGTCATGCGCGGTCATGGCGGCGTGCGCCAGTTCGTTGATCTGGCGCGTGATCAGCTGCTCGTGCTCGTAAGTCTGCTGGAACACGTCCGCCAGGGATTCAAACTCAACCGGCGGCGCGGCGATGGAGCCCAGCAGGGGCAGAGCACCAGTGTCGCTCAGGTAGTCGAACAGACGCTGCATGTGTTGCATCTCTTCCTGAGAATGTTCTTTAAGGAATGCCGCGGCGCCTTCAAAGCCTTTGTCGCTGCACCATGCGCTCATTTGCAGGTACATGTTGGCCGAATAGAACTCCAGGTTCAGTTGCTCATTCAGCTTCTTGGTCATTTCTTGCGTCAGCATAATGATTCCTTTTATTTTGCAGGTCGTGAATTTAATTTTTCCGCATTATGCCCTGATGAATTAAAAATAAAAACACCTTATTTACATTAAATTCAAACAAGCAAAAAACAACATAAATATCAACAAGTTAAATATAAATTAATTATTCATTCAAATTATTATGATAACTATTTTCATCTTTATATTTAATCAAAAAGCGAATCATTCTTATTTAAGAAAATAAATAAATCACATTGCCATGGCGGCGTTAAATAACCGTTAAAGCAGCAGAGTCACTATTGCATCGGCGCATCGGGCTTGCCAAGCGCCGCCCGGTGCATTACCTTCTGCGCAGATTCAATGCGGCAACGGTAAGGAGCATAAGGTGGGTTACAATCTGGCAGAACTTTCCAAAGAAGAGATGGACAAGGTGAACGTGGATCTCGCCGCCTCTGGCGTGGCGTTCAAAGAGCGCTATAACATGCCGGTGATCCCGGAAGTGGTGGAACGCGAGCAGCCGGCCCACCTGCGCGACTATTTCCGTGAACGCCTGGCGCACTATCGCGTCGAATCGCACAAGTATTCACGCCTGCCGTACGAGCCAAAATCCAAGTAACTTCCGCAAGGGGCAGCCCCATCAGGCATGGCGGTTGATAATTTGACCGCCTAGGGATCCAGTGCCGATAGGGTACGCTAAAAACGGCCCCCTTGGCGGAAAGCACTCCCTGATTTCAATAAATCACTCCACACGTAACCAATATAATCGCCAGGATAATGGTGGTTATCGGAAGAAGCATCAATTGAACGAATAATTTTTTCCTCTCTTTATCTTCGCTTACCCCGGCCAACACCAACGCTCCCCCGGTTGAGAAAGGCGAATATCCCGTAAAGGTGGCAAATACGGTAACGACTGAAAATAACAACTCAGTATGTGTGCTGTTAACTTTTGGAATGATAGGATATATCGTAGGCATAACGGCGCCCATCGTAGAGGAAAAAAGCGCCATGATGGATGAAATAATACCCACAACGTACACAATAAAATGGCTATCTTTATCTGCATTTAGCGTGTTAATCCAACCAGATAAAATATCCATCGTTCCCAGCTTTATCGCCAACTCTATCAACATTCCCAGCCCGCAAATCATCATTATGATGTCCCATGGGATATTCTTCATCGCATCCCTTTCATTCCCAGCTTTGAATAACAAACAAAGAACGATGCCGACAAAAGACAGAAACGCGGGATCGAGAAATTTAACTGACATTTTAATATAGCTATTGGCAGGATCGATGGCCAACAGAACCGCCGGAACTATGACCAGGATGAATACGATGCAAACCAATAGCAGTGTCATCTTTTGTTTTTTCGCCAGACGCTCTGGCGGGAGCATGTTTTCTGACGGCCTGATTTTGTACCCTTTAAATATGAAGTAAGCCAAAAAAAACACGACGGTGTGGGCAATAAAAGTATTGCGCGATACCGCCATAGTGTACCGCATGGCCATTTCTGGCGTATAGCCGGCATTCGCAATCAAAGCGTGAGTTACGCGGCCACCCAGCGTAAAGGGATTGAAACCGCCCGCACAGGCGCCACTGTATACAATAATAGCCGCTAGCATTTTATGCATTTTTATCTGCGATGAAATTATCATGACCAATGGTGATATAAATGCAAATGCTGCGTAGTGCCCCGGCCCAACTCCAGAAAATATGACCACGCAAAAGTATAATACAATAGGAATTGCCCAGGGCCTGCTCTGGGTTTTATAAACTATTTTTTCCGCAATCAATGACAGAGTCCCGTTAGCAAGAGGAAAGCCATAAAAGAAAGTCACTGACAGTAAAATGAAAAACAAATCCAGCGGCCAAAGGGACACCACTCCCTTGCCTGAAATCCCTGCTGCGTTGCAAGCCAGATACGAAAATACAATGGAAATAACGCCTATGTTTATCTTAAAAATGTATCCTAACGCGATTGATGCGAGTATGAATATCAAAACAATGACGTTTATGCTTAACATAACTCATCCTCTTCACTTATTCATTACATCCTTATCAAGCACGACGTATCTGCAACCACAGGGATAGCGTTAATATCATAAAGATGATTAACATCAGCTCCACAGCAAATAGCTTAAAAAGGCATATATTAGCCCGTATTTTCTTCAGGTATGAAATTCACTCAGCCAAAGGAGATACTGTTTTAGCGATAACCGAATAAATAACGATTTTTACTTGCGCTTATTTCTCCTTTTGAATCTTCACCGATGCCGCTAGAAACTCCTGACGCAACCTGAGGGTATGCTCACCCAACGTTGGTGCCCGTTTAAAACGCTCCTCATCCCAGGGAGCCCTTACAGGCGGAGCAACCATTTCAATATCCTCCGCACCTACCGCCATCGGCCATTTCCGCAGCGCGGGATGATGCGCCATCTCCGCGACCGAGCGAACCTGTCCGAAAGCGATATTCGCCTGGGCAAGCCTTTGAATGGCGCGGTCCATAGGCAAAGAAGCAAAGGTCTGGCTGATGATCTCGTCGAGCGCCGCTCGATGACGAACGCGTTCGCTGTTGGAGATGAACCGCGTATCCGCCGCAATGCGCGTTTGCTCCAAAAACGTTTCGCAAAATTGCTGCCATTCGCGTTGATTCTGGATGCTGATCACGATGTCTTTGCCATCGCTGGTGGTATATGCACCGTAAGGCGCAATGGATGGATGTTTTAACCCCTGCCGCGTTGGCGCTCCCTGCCCGTAAACCTCATGCAAATAAGGAACCGTCATCCAGTCGGCGGCGCCGTCGAACAACGACACGGAAATACCGGATCCCTGCCCCGTTCGTTCACGCAGCACAATGGCGGACAGCACGCCGATGGCCGCGTTCATTCCTGCGCCAATGTCGCAGATAGACACGCCAATTCTTCCAGCCCCTTCGGGAGCGCCGCTGATGCCGGCGAGGCCGCTTTCGCATTGCACCAACAGGTCATATGCCTTCAAGGCGCTGACTGCGCCATTCTCGCCGTATCCCGTGATGTCGCAAGTGATTAAATGCGCGTATCGCCGGCGCAATGATTCACTGTCAAAACCCGCACGAGCGAGCGCTCCTGGCGCCAGGTTCTGAACGAAAACATCGGCCTTGGCCAGCATCGCCTCAAGCAAAGCAGCGTCATCTGCCTGCTTGAAATCGAGCACCATGGATTCTTTGCCATGGTTAGTCCAAAGAAAATAGGATGACTCGCCGTGAACGGCCTGATCGTAGCCGCGCGCGAAATCCCCTTCGTACCGCTCAATTTTAATGACGCGAGCGCCCATCTCAACCAAACGGCTGGTGCACAGCGGTGCCGCCAAAGCTTGCTCGATTGAAACGATTAACATCCCTTCCAAAGGTTTGGCGCGAGATAGGTGAGATTGAATAAGGTTCATCTGCAATGACTCTCCGGGAAGCGGGTTTGATACTGGATGGCAAGGCCCTGTAAACTGCAAGGCACGGGCCCAAGATTTAATAGTTCGCCGCCGCTTCGGGCGAGTGCCCCCGCCGATAGACCAACATCGTGCGCTCAAAGCTCATCACTTCCTCCCCCTTTTGGTTTATGCCGCGCGTCAATACGGTGACAATGCCTTGAGTAGGCCGGCTTTTGCTTTCCCGCTTACTCAGGATGGTGCTTTCGGCATAAAGCGTATCGCCGGCAAACACCGGGTGCATCGCCTTCACCTTATCCCAGCCGAGATTAGCGACCACTTTGGCTGATACTGTCCGCACACTCATCCCGGTTAACAAGGCAAGCGTAAAGGTTGAGTCCACCAGCAGCTGTTTCCATTCGGTTTTCTCGGCATACTCCCGATCGAAATGCACCTGTTGCACGTTCATGGACAGCAAGGTGAACCAAACGTTGTCGGTATCCAGGATGGTGCGACCTGGCCGATGCTCGTAAACGTCACCTGGCGTGAAGTCTTCCCAGTAAAGGCCCGATGTTTCACGAAATCGGCGCTCGCCGAGGTTCTTATAAGCCAAAAGTCTTGTTTCCATATGAATATCTCCCGTCATTAAGAGGAACTGCACTGCGCTATCGGTTAAAAGCGCCTGGCCGCAATAACTCGCTTGGCCTTTCTGGCCATGGCTTCGTCAACCATCAGCCCATCGAGGACGCCGACGCCTTTTTTACTTTCGGCAAGAATGGCCAACGCCCTGCCAAGCTCTTCTTCGGAAGGCGTCAACGCCGTATTGATTACCTTAATCTGCGAAGGATGGATCGCCGCCTTGGCAACAAAACCAAAGGCTACAGCGCGTGCGGTCTCAGCCTGCAAACCTGCAACATCCTGAATATCAAACCAGGGGCTATCAATCGCGGCAATACCCGCCATGGCACAGGCCGCTATCAACTTCCCGCGAGCATGGGCCAATGGCTCCCACTGCATGGCAGTGCCGAGATCGGCGGCCATATCGGCTGCGCCAAACAGCAATCCATACAGGCGTGGGGAGGCCGCAGCAATCTGCTCGACGGCGGCGAGCCCGCGTGCGCTTTCAATCAGCGCGACCAGCCGGGATGACACCTTCGCTTCGGCCAACAGTTTTTCCACTATCTGAATGTGCGCTGCGCTTTCGGCTTTAGGCAGAACCAAAAAATCAGGGGCGTTCGTACCGGATAACAAAAGCGCCATATCCGAAACGCCGTGTTGAGTATCGAGAGCATTGATCCGCAAAGCGCGAATTATGCCGGGATCGCTGTTTTCGGCCAGATAATCGAAGGCGGCCAGCCGCGCTCTTCCCTTATCCGCAGCAGCGACAGCATCCTCCAGATCGATAACCAGCACATCCGCCCCCGCCTCCGCCGCTTTTGCAAAGCGGTCAGGCCGCGTTGCCGGCGTGAACAGCCATGAAGCTGTGGGCTGCATCTGAATCGCCATGTCGCCTCTCCTCGTTGTTCCGATACCTCACTATGGCTCGCGCCTTATCAGACATCCAACACATTGGACGAGCGTTCTTCAGTGGTTTAAGATCTGGAGATGGAACTCCGACATATCCGCTATTTCCTCGCGGTTGCAGAGGAAAAAAATTTTACGCGCGCTGCCGTGAAGGTCGGCATTGGCCAATCCCCACTGAGCCAGCAAATTAAAGGGCTTGAGCGAGAAGTCGGCGCCATGCTGTTTTATCGCGTGCCTCATGGCGCAGAGCTGACCGCCGCCGGCCTGGCGTTTCTTGAAGCAGTGAAAATTATTCCATCACTTGCAGAAGGCGGGATCCTGGCCGCACGGCGGGCTGCGCGCGGCGAAACCGGCGGGCTGAATATTGGTTTTACCGCATCATCGGCATTTAACCCGGTGGTACCGAACGCCATACGCTCTTTTCGTCAGAAATATCCCGAGGTGGTGCTCCGCCTTGAAGAAGCCAATACGACTCGCCTTATAGAAAGCCTGCATGCGGGGACGCTTGACGTCGTGTTCATCAGGCCCGGAGCGGTGGGATTCGATGATCTGCAGCTCAGCCCGCTTTCCGAAGAGTCAATGATGGTGGCCCTGCCTATATCGCATCCCCATGCCGGTTCAGACGCCGTGGCACTGACGGAGCTGGCAAACGATCCTTTACTGCTGTTCCCCCGCCAGCTTGGGCCGACGCTGTTCGACACGATCATGAATGCTTTCCGCGCCGTGAATATTGAGCCGATCATGGGGCAAACGGCCCCTCAAATAGCCTCAACCTTGAATCTTGTCGCAGCGGCTTTAGGGGTGACGTTGGTTCCGGGATCGATGTCGCAGGTAGCCATCGCTGGGGTTGTCTACCGCAAGATCGCGGGAGATGCGCCAACCACGCGCATCGCCCTCGCCACCCGGCGCGCCGAGACCAACATTATCGTGCGAAATTTTATTACTCGCGCGCGGCTAAAACGGGAAGGCGATGTTTGAATTACCCAGCAAATAAAAAGCCCGCCGGTGCGGCGGGCTTTGGCATCACTTGCCGGCGAACCGGTCGGTGGCGAGCATCAGTTGGTGCAGAATGCCGGGCTCGTCGAACGAGTGGCCCGCCCCTTCCACGATACGCAGTTCCGCTTCCGGCCAGGCCTTGGCCAAATCCCAGGCGTTTTGCACCTGGCAGGCCATGTCGTAACGGCCGTGGATGATCACCGCCGGTATATGGCGGATCAGCGGCACGTCGCGCAGCAGCTGGTCGTCGCTGTCCAGGAAACCGAGGTGGGTGAAGTAGTGATTCTCGATGCGGGCGAACGCCAGCGCGAAGTCATCCTCGCCAAACGAGGCGGATTCAGCGCTCGGCAACAGGGTCACGGTTTCCCCTTCCCACACGCTCCATAGCTTCGCCGCTTCCAGCTGCACCTGCAGATCTTCCGCGGTCAGCCGCCGGCGATAGGCGGCGATCACGTCCTTTCGTTCGTCTTCGGACAGAATCGACAGCACCCGCTCCCATTTCTCCGGGAAGAAGCGCGAAGCGCCATCCTGATAGTACCAGTGCAGTTCCTGCTTGCGCAGGGTGAAGATGCCGCGCAATACCATTTCGCTCACGCGCTGCGGATGGGTTTGCGCATAGGCCAGCGCCAGCGTGGACCCCCAAGAGCCGCCGAACACCAGCCATTGATCCACACCGGCCATTTCGCGCAGGCGTTCGATATCCTGCACCAGATGCCAGGTCGTGTTGTTGTCCAGGCTAGCGTGCGGTTTGGAACGGCCGCAGCCGCGCTGGTCGAACAGCAGCACTTTGTAGCGCTCCGGATCGAACAGTTGACGATGGTAAGGGGAAATGCCACCGCCCGGCCCTCCATGAATGAATACCGCCGGTTTCCCATTCGGATTGCCGCTCAGCTCCCAGTAGATCCGGTGGCCATCCCCAGTGTCCAGCCAACCGCTGTCATATGCTGCTAACGGCGGGTACAAACCTCGTAATTGTTCCATGGCGCTTCCGTCTCTCTGTGGGTCGTGCTTTCATCAAAGCCGAAGCGGCCCACCAGGTCAACGGTAAAACCCGAAAACTCAAGCGCTCGCCAATAACTCTGCGCGCGTTTGCTCAAAATGAATACGACTTGCCCGTAAAATCCCCGGTTAAGGTACGCGAACGCGCCTCTTGACGGCCTCAGGCTCGTAATGCCTTACCCGCCTTTACGCATATGCGGTTCACGCATTTCCTGCGCGGTTTTCGCCTCGATGCTCAGCTCGGCGGTCGGCCGCAGCAGCAGCCGCGCCAGGCCAATAGGTTCGCCGGTTTCCCGGCAGTAGCCGTATTCGCCATTTTGCAAACGCGCCAGCGCCCTATCGATCTTCGGCAGCAGGCGGCTTTCCCGATCCAACTGGCGAAACAGCAGGCGCAGTTCCTCTTCGCGCGCCGCCTTGTCCGCTTCGTCGCCGGAGGCCTCGCCGCCGTCGATATCCTGCCGCAGCGCATCGATATGCAGCAGCAGATTTTGCCGTTCGCCCAGCAATATTTGGCGGAAAAATGCCCGCTGTTCCGGGTTCATATAGTCCGACTCCGGCATCGCCAGCAGCTGTTGCGGGTTTAGTAACGTCATGACTGTCATTGCGCTCTCCGGCTGATTAATTGTTATATTATAACATAATATTGGTTTTTGACACCCGTTCACAACAAAACAAAATTATCCAAGCAAACAATCCGTTAACCAAAACTCATGCTTTGTTGCTTGCATCCCGCCCGCCTAAGGTGGTTAATGGGTGAGCAACCCACCCAACCATAGGTAACTGAGAGGCCATCATGAGTAAGGGAATGGATAGCAAAAAAAATGCGAAGAAGAAGCCGTTGAAAACCCCAGCTGAGAAACGTGCAGATAAACGCGCCAAAAAAGCGCATCCCTCTGGTGAGTAAACGTCCTTCCATCCGTAGTTAAACCCGCCGAGGCGGGTTTTTTATTGCCTGAAATCGCCTTCTGCGCGCCAAGGGTTGGCACGGCCGCTGCCGCCGGTTAAGCTGAATGCCTGCGGCAACTCTGAGGAAACCATGACTTTACGCGTAATAGATACCGAAACCTGCGGGCTGGACGGCGGCGTGGTGGAAGTGGCGTCCGTCGATCTGATCGACGGGCACATCGCCAACCCGATGAGCGATCTGGTCAGCCCGGACCGGCCCATTGGCATCGAGGCGATGGCTATCCATCACATCACCGAGAAAATGGTGGAAGGCAAGCCGCGCATCGCGGTGGCGATCGGCCGCTACCATGGCAGCCCCTACTATGTTGCGCACAACGCGGCCTTCGATCGCGGCGTGCTGCCGGAAATGAACGGCGCCTGGATTTGCACCCTCAAGCTGGCGCGCACCCTGTACCCGGACATCAAATACGGCAACCAGTATCTGCGCTATGCGCTGGATCTGGACGTGCAGTTACCGGATGACGCCACCCTGTACCCACACCGCGCGCTGTATGACTGTTACGTCACCGCCGCGCTGCTGCAGCGCATCATGAAAGATTCGGGCTGGACGCCGGCGCAAATGGTGCAGATCACCGAACAACCGGTGCTGCTGAAGAAGTTCAAATTCGGCAAATACCGCGGGCAGGAAATCGATCGCATTGCGCAGGAAGATCCCGGCTATCTGCGCTGGATGCTGAAATCCATCGAGGATCTCAGCCCAGACATGAAACACACGCTGAAATACTACCTGATCGGTTAAAACAGCGGGCGGAGCGGCCGCCCGCTCCGCATTACTCCGCCAGCGCCAGGATGAAGGCGTACTCCAGCGCAATATCCTCATAGGCCTTGAAGCGCCCGGACTTGCCGCCGTGGCCGGAATCCATATCGGTATACAGCAGCAGCTGACGATCGTCGGTTTTCAGCTCGCGCAGCTTCGCCACCCATTTGGCCGGTTCCCAATACTGCACCTGCGAGTCGTGCAGCCCGGTAGTCACCAGCATATGCGGGTAGTCTTGCGCCTTCACTTGATCGTAAGGGCTGTACTGCTTGATGTAATCGTAATACGCCTGCTCGTTCGGGTTGCCCCACTCGTCGTACTCGCCGGTGGTCAGCGGGATCGACTCGTCCAGCATGGTGGTCACCACGTCGACGAACGGCACCTGCGCCACCACGCCGTGGTACAGCTGCGGCGCTTGGTTGATCACCGCCCCCATCAGCAGGCCGCCGGCGCTGCCGCCCATGGCGAATACCCGTTTAGCGTCGCCGTAGCCCTGCGCAATCAGCGTTTCGGTCACGTCGATAAAATCGTTGAAGGTGTTTTGCTTGTTGAACAGCTTGCCGTCTTCGTACCACAGCTGGCCCAGCTCACCGCCGCCGCGAATGTGCGCCAGGGCAAACACGAAGCCGCGATCCAGCAGGCTCAGGCGGCTGGCGCTGAATGCCGGATCCATGCTGCTGCCGTAAGAGCCGTAGCCATAGACCATCAGCGAGTTGCCGCCATGCCGGAAACTGTCCTGGCGATAAACCAGCGAAACCGGCACCTCGACGCCGTCGCGCGCTTTCACCCACACCCGCTCGCTGCGGTAGTTTTCCGGGGTGAAATTCTTCACTTCCTGCTGTTTGAGCATCACCCGTTCGCCGCTGTCCAAATTGAGTTCATACAGCGTGCTCGGGGTGGTCATCGACGAATAGCCATAGCGCAGCAGCGCGGTTTCCGGCTCCGGGTTGTACGCCAGCCAGGTGGTATACGTCGGGTCGTCGAAGGCGATGCGTTTCTCTTCACCGCTCTGCCAGTGGATCTGGCGCAGCAGGGTCAGGCCTTCGCTGCGCTCCTCCACCACCAGCCAGTCGCGGAACAGGCTGAAGCCCTCGAGCATCACCTCTGCGCGCGGAGCGATCAGCCTTTGCCACTGCGCCTCGTCCGCCTGTTCGCTCTGGTACAGACCAAAGTTTTTGCCGTCTTTGTTGGAGCGGATATAGAAATGCCGGTGGTAATGATCGATAGCGTATTCATGATCCTTGCGGCGCGGCACGAACATCTGCGGGCGGCTGTCGGCGCAGTCGGCGTCCAGCAGCAGGATTTCCGAGGTGGTGGTGCTGCTGAGGTGGATCAGGATAAAACGTTCCGAGGTGGTCTTTTCCAACCCGACGTAGAAGGTGTCGTCCTGCTCTTCGTAGATCAGTTCGTCCTGTTGCGGATCGGTGCCCACCCGGTGGCGATAGACCTGATAAGGCAACAGCGTTTTGGCGTGCTTGCGCACGTAATACACCGTGGCGGAATCGTTGGCCCATTCGAAACTGCCGGAGGTGTTTTCCAGCACTTCATCGGCCCAGCTGTCGTCGCTCAGATCCTTGAAGCGGATGTCGTACTGGCGGCGCGACAAAAAATCTTCCGCCACCGCCAGCTTTTGGTTATCGGGGCTGACGTCCAAACCGCCGAGGGTATAGAACTCGCTTTTTTCGGCGCGCTGGTTGCCGTCGAGCAGTGTCTCCCACCGCTCGCTCTCGGTCTCCGGCTGGCGCACATAAAGCGCGTATTCGTTGCCCGGCTCATAGCGGGTCTGGTAGCGGAAGCCATGCCTGACGTAAGGAACCGAATGCTCCTGCTGGGGAATGCGCGCCACCATTTCTTCATACAGGGTTTCACGCAGCGCCTGCTGCGGCTTCAGCGTTGCATCGGTAAAGGCGTTTTCCGCCTGCAGGTAGTCCAGCACCTGCCGGTCTGCGCGTTCGTCGTCGCGCAGCCAGTAATAATCGTCCACGCGCGTGTCGCCGTGAATGGTGATGGGGTAAGGGCGTTTTTCCGCCTTAGGGGGTGTCATCATTGCCAAATCATCCGCTTACATTGATAAGGCAAGAGTGACACGATTCCCCCCGGCTTGCCAAGCGGCGCTATGCCAGCTCGCGTTTTTTCTCGTTGACGTCGTTTTCGATACCCTGCTTGACGTCTGCCGGGATCTTCAGCGACTGCGCCAGCCCGTCGAGATAGCCGCGTTCCATAAAGTGATCGACGTCGATCACCATACAGCTGAGGTAATAAACCTCGAGCGCTTCGTCTTCATTTTTTACGCTCTGGGCGATCAAATCCGGGTTCAGCGGCTGGTCGATAGCCTCTTGCACCCAGGCCTGCGCCTCTGCGCCCACCTGCAACTGCTCCAGGCTGTGATCGATGGCGCGCTTTTCGTCCGCATCGATATGGCCGTCGCTCTTGGCGGCGAACACCAGCGCCTGCACCAGCCGCCGGGCGCGCAGATCCACCGGGGTGGTTTGCAGGCCGAACTGCGGCTCGTCCTGATGGGCTTCCTTGACGCGCTGCTTGTATTTGTTCCACAACACCGCCCCAACCGCCGCGCTGCCGCCGACGATCAGCGCATTCTTGCCGAACTTGCCCACCAGCTTGCGCGAAGACTTGTTCGCCAGCAGCACGCCAACCAAGCCACCGAGCGCGGTCGGGGCCAGCAGCTTGCCGATGCCTTCGGAACCGGCCTTTTGCCCAATCATCGATTGAATCTGCTGCATCCAGTTATTTTTCATCATCTACCCCTTGCGTGAGAAAACGAGGCGCGCAGGCACAGCCAGATCGCCGATAATGCGTCAGATTAGGGGATTTTTTGTCAGTTTACGTATGGGGGATGCAAACCTGTGTTTAGCGCGGGGAGAATGCAATGACGGGCCGCCACGGCCCGTTATTGAGGAAGGGATCAGGCTTCTTCGCCCGGCTCTTCGCCCTCATCCTGTTCGTATTCAGCCAGTTCGTCGCGCATCGCCTGAATGGCTTCGCGAGCCAACAGCGCCAACGTGCGGTAAAAACCGGTGGTTGAATGCGCTTCCACCTTGCCGAGGAAGCGGCCGCACCACGGCAGCAGATACTCGTCAAACAGGGCAGTCTGCGCCTGCGCTTCGTCTTCCTGCGACTGGTCTTCCAGCCAGGAAGCGGCCAGCAGCAGCGAACCGAAGTGATCGGCCGGCGCCTCGCCCAACGGCATGCCGCGCTGCTGCAGGAAGGTGCGCACTTCCGCTTCGCTCGCCCCTTCGACATAGTCGGAGCGGAACGGCGACACGCTGCACTCGCTGCCGACAAACATCGCGTTGAAGTCGCCGGACAGCTGGTTGACGTCGCAGCCCTGCTGCAAACGGGTCAGCAGGTCATCCTGCTCCAGCGGCCAGTGCTGCTTCAGCTTGCCCTCCTGGATCAGGGTGAACAGCGGCACCAGCAGCGGATCCTGCGGCTGGCGGTAGAACAGCGTACCCAGCACGCGGCAAACGACGGAAAATTCATTCATGATAACGCCTTATACAATCCGGAAAATTTGCCGGGACGATGTCACAAATCGGCCAATTCCGCAATCGCCGGCTTGCCGCGGCGCTCGAGAAAGTCCAACAGACGCCGCGGGCTGACGTTGAGAATGCGTTCCTGCGGGAATTCAACCTCTTTGATGATGCGCTCGCAGTGTTCAAAACCGCCCAGCGAAAAGGCGATGTGTGAATCCGACCCCAGTGCCAACCAGCCGCCGGCATCGCGCACCGCGGCGGCAATCGCCCGGCAGTTGGCTTCGCTGCCCTTGCGCGAGTGAGTGAACGACGAGTTGTTCAGCTCCAGCGCCACCTCGTATTTAGCGGCTGCGGCGGCCACGGCGGCGATATCGATCGGATAGCGCGGGTTGCCCGGGTGGCTGATGATGTGCACATCGCCCTGCGCCATCGCGGCGATCATCGCTTCGGTATGGGCGGCCTTATCCTGCGGTGCAAACACCGGCTCGTGGAAACCGGCGATGATCACGTCGATGGCGTTCAGCATCGGGCCGGTGCAGTCGATGTCGCCCTGCAGGTTTTTGATGTTGGCCTCGATGCCGCGCAGGATCCCCACGCCGTCCACCAGGCGCGGCCATACGTGCATGTTCATAAAGTGCCAGTAGTGCGGCGCATCGGCCATGTCCGGCCCATGATCGGTGATGGCGAACAGCTTGATACCCTTCTGATGGGCTTCGGTGATGTAATCGTGCAGCGTGCTGTAGGCATGGGTGCTGGCGACGGTGTGCATGTGCAAATCAACGGGGTACATTCTTTCTCCTTCCTGACGGCCCGCCCGGGCAAGTGCGGAACGGGCGCGGTGATAGTTTCAGCTTAGCAGTAACCTCGCGCAGGCTGAAGGATCAGTAACCAAGTTGCCGGTCGACGACGCCCGCCGGCGGCTGCCCTGCCTCCAGCGCGCGAATGTTGGCGGCAATCTGATCCATTGCCTGCTGCGGCAAGGTGATGGCAGCAATATGCGGGGTAATGGTGACACGCGGATGACGCCAGAACGCATGGCTCTGCGGCAGCGGCTCATGGGCGAACACGTCCAGCGTGGCGGCGCTGAGCTGCCCCTGCTCCAGCGCCTGCAGCAGATCGTCTTCCACCAGGTGCGCGCCGCGGGCGATGTTGATCAGATAAGCGCCCGGCGCCAGCTGCGCGAACAAGCGGCCATTGAGGATACCGGCGGTTTCCGGCGTATTCGGCAACAGGTTGATCAGCAATTTAACGCCGTTTAGGAAGGCCCCGCGCTGCGCCTCGCCGGCAAAGCTCTGCACGCCGTCGATCTGCTTGGCGCTGCGGCTCCAACAGCGCACCCGAAAGCCGAATGCCGTCAGCTTGCGCGCCACGCTCTGGCCCAGCACGCCGGCGCCGAGAATGCCGATGGTGAACTCGTCCAGTGAGTGAGGATCGAGCGGCCGCCACTCCTGCTGCTGCTGCAACAGTTGGTATTCATCGAAGCGGCGGAAATAGCGCAAAACATAGCTCATGGCATATTCCTGCATTTGCTGCGACATGCCGGTATCTTCCAAGCGCAGCAGCGGCACGCCGGCCGGCAGCGTGCCGGGGTGCCGGCGCTCCTGCTCGAGAATGGCGTCGACGCCGGCGCCGAGAGCGAATACCCCTTTCAGCTGGCGGCGGTTGGCCAACATCTGGTGTGGCGGGCGCCACACCAGCGCGTAGTCCGCTTCCCCGTCGTCGCCGGGCTGCCACTCGCGGATATTGGCCTGCGGCAGGCGCTGCCTGATGCCGGACAGCCATTCCTGGGCGTTGAATAATGGATGGTAGTAAATGATGTTCATACCGCTTGCTCCCGTCTGTTTTTTTATCTGTTTTCCTCAAGACTTCCGCGATTCGGCGGCAGATGCAAGTGATAAAGCCCAAAATGAAAACAGCCCCGACCAGTGGGGCTGTTGTTCAGGGCGCTATATTCAGGCGCCGACCGGCTCGTCGCGCCGGATCAGCCGCCGCAGCAGCGGGATCAAAATCAGCATCACTACGCCGACGCCCGCCGCTCCCCAACCCAGCGCACTGAATACCTCGCTGTAGCCCGGGTTGGTTTGCAGCGGAGTGCTGCCGCTGTTTTCCGGCATCAGGCCGGAGACGTAGCCTGCCAATACCGACGCCACGCCGGTTACCATCATCCAGCAGCCCATCATCACGCCCTGATAACGCGGCGGCGCCAGCTTGCCGATCATCGCGTAACCGATTGGGGAGAGCATCAGCTCGCCGATGCTTTGCAGCACGTAACTGATAACGATCCATTTAAACGCCACCAGCCCGTCGCCGCCGGCCAGGCTGATGCCCAACGGCAGCACCAGCATGCCCAGCCCGATGCAGAACAGCGAACCGGAAAACTGCATTGGAATGTCGATATTGCAGCCGCGGGCGCGCAGGCGGTTGAACCACCAGGCCAGCAGCGGGCCGCCCACCACGATCACCAGCGTGTTGATATTCTGCAGCCACTGCGGCGCCACCCGCATGCCGTAAACGTTAAGGTCGATATTGTGTTCTGAGAACAGCATCAGGCCCATCGGCGCTAACTGATACAGCGTCCAGAACACCAACGCGCCCAGCGCCAGGATCAGGTAGGCGGTCATTCTGCGGCGTTCGCCGCGCGGATGATGGCGCAGCGTCACCGCGCACAGCATCAGGAAGATCAGCGCACCGAGGCCAATCACGAAATGACCGCTGAATTCGGCGTGGGTAAGCATCACACGAATAATCGGCACCAGCGCCACCAGCACCGCCAGGCCGACCAACATGCGCCAACGGTATTGCGCGCGGCTGGCGTCGTGCAACGGCGTATTGAGGTCCACCAGAATGCGCCAACGGCTGACGGCGACGATAATCGCCGCTGCGTTGCCCAAAGTGGCAAACAGGAACAGCGCGCGGTAGTTTTCGCTCAACTGGAAATAGCCGGCCACGGTGAAGCCGACGAAGAAGCCGAGGTTCATGCCGGCGTAGTTCCACAGGAAAGCGGACTCGCGCCGATCGTCATCCGGTTTGAAACGCTGGGTGAGCATCATATTAATGCAGGTAACGTTCAGGCCGCTGCCGGTGAGAAACATCGCCAGCCCCCAGTACAGACCCCAGACGCCCGCTACGGCGATCAGCGCGCAGCCGATCACCTGCAGCACCATGCCCAGCACAAACAGGTTACGGTTGCTCAGGAAGCGGCCGCCGAGGTAACCGCCAAACATATGCAGACCATAGTTGAAGGCACCGAACACGCCCATCATGGCGTTGGCGTTGCTTTCGCTGAACCCCAGCCGCTTGGTGGCGTAGAGCACCAAGGTGGAATACAGCACGGCGAAACCGAGGGTGGCGAAAATCTGGATGAAGAACAACGCCCCGGCGCCCGGGGGGATGGCATGGCGCGGCTTGGGCGCCGGCATGGAGTCTGAAGGAGTCAAAATAAACCTCTACGGCATTATTATTTAATAGGTCAGTCCCTGTCTGAGTTATCGCCGGCGCATGGCCCGGCAATCTGCGCGGCGATGTGATATTCCTTGCCAAAGTCGCCGCGCCGACACCTTTTCATTTAGCGACACATCTGACTAATAATCCAGTATTAATGCATATAACCCCAGCGAGGAAAACCTTACCGGCGATATATTGAGCTACTCAATGCATTCACGCTCAAATATTAACCTGAAATGAGATTGCGCGGCGTGACGCCCTCATCCGCCGGCGATAAACGGCGGGTTATCGTTCGGTAAATCAGCAAATTGCTGCAAGTTTGGCTAAACGGTCATGTGAATGTCATAAGGGGGTTGACGCTGGGATCAGATTCTCCTACATTAGCGCCCGTCGACAGCGCAAAGCGTTATCGACGACAAAACGGTGAGGTGTCTGAGTGGCTGAAGGAGCACGCCTGGAAAGTGTGTATACGCGAAAGTGTATCGAGGGTTCGAACCCCTCTCTCACCGCCATATTCTAAAGAGAAAGCCTGGATTCGCGTCCAGGCTTTTTTTTTGCATGACGCTCCGAAAGAGAGGGGTGAGAAGCCTCGACAGGGTTCGACAAAACGCACTGCGTTTTGGACCGCCAACGGCGGCCCGCAGGGTGAGCGCAGCGAATCAAGCCCTCTCTCACCGCCATATTCTAAAGAGAAAGCCTGGATCCGCGTCCAGGCTTTTTTTTTGCATGACGCTCCGAAAGAGAGGGGTGAGAAGCCTCGACAGGGTTCGACAAAACGCACTGCGTTTTGGACCGCCAACGGCGGCCCGCAGGGTGAGCGCAGCGAATCAAGCCCTCTCTCACCGCCATATTCTAAAGAGAAAGCCTGGATTCACGTCCAGGCTTTTTTTTGTCGTTTGCGGCACGCGGAACCCCCGGTTTTTTATCGCTTTCTTCTGCCGCCACCGCGCGGTACGCCGCAGTTTTCTACAATCTGAACACGGCTTGAGCGGACGCAGCGAAACGCAGAAATTATGCTTGACCGGATCGCCCTCACTCCCTATAGTAGCGCCCCGTTGCAGCGATGAGTTCGCAACGGAAAAATACGGTGAGGTGTCTGAGTGGCTGAAGGAGCACGCCTGGAAAGTGTGTATACGCGAAAGTGTATCGAGGGTTCGAACCCCTCCCTCACCGCCATATTCTAAAGAGAAAGCCTGAGCGAAAGTTCAGGCTTTTTCATTTGCATAATGCACTGACCGGGAGGGGTGAGAAGCCTCGACAGGGTTCGACAAAACGCATTGCGTTTTGGACCGCCAAAGGCGGCCCGCAGGGTGAGCGCAGCGAATCAAGCCCTCCCTCACCGCCATATTTTAAAGAGAAAGCCTGAGCGAAAGTTCAGGCTTTTTCGTTTGCATAGCGCACCGACCGGGAGGGGTGAGAAGCCTCGACAGGGTTCGACAAAACGCATTGCGTTTTGGACCGCCAAAGGCGGCCCGCAGGGTGAGCGCAGCGAATCAAGCCCTCCCTCACCGCCATATTCTAAAGAGAAAGCCTGAGCGAAAGTTCAGGCTTTTTCGTTTGCATAGCGCACCGACCGGGAGGGGTGAGAAGCCTCGACAGGGTTCGACAAAACGCATTGCGTTTTGGACCGCCAAAGGCGGCCCGCAGGGTGAGCGCAGCGAATCAAGCCCTCCCTCACCGCCATATTTTAAAGAGAAAGCCTGAGCGAAAGTTCAGGCTTTTTTGTTGTCCGCAATCCACCGCTCAGTGATGGGTTCGCCCCATTACCGCCTGCGGCCGCGCCAATGCGCGGCGCCAGTCGCCCGGCGTTTGGCCGAACTGGCGTTTGAAGCTGCGGTTAAACGACTGTTGCGAATCGAAACCCAGCGAGATCGCCACGCTGACAATCGGCTCGCCGCTGTTGGCCAACCGCTCAGCAGATACCTTCAGCTTCTGCATGCGGATGTACTCCCCTAACGCATAGCCGGTCTGGCGTTTGAACATGCGCTGCAGGTGCCATTTGGAGTAGCCTGCGCGGTCCGCCACCCTGTTGATATCCAGCTTCTCTTCCAGATTGTTGTCAATCCACTCGATCAAATCAGTAATAAAACCCGTAGTGTTCATGGTGACGCTCCCATCTTGCCGGCAGGTATGCCCGCTGCCCAATGCACATACGTTGCAGCAGTTTCACATTAAATGCAATTTTTATTATTGCATTTAATGAATGGCCGCTTCTATAATTCATCCAATTAATGTAACCGATATTGATACATTAATGTGACAGCAATATGTTTCAAAACCTAAACGCTGCGACGAAGACCGATGCAGCCGCTCTGCCGCCGAACGCAGGCCAGGGACGTTACCCGGATAACAGGGCCGGGTGTATGGCCTGCCTTCGCTTACTTATCGGAAATAAAAATAATGCCAAGCCAGCCAAACTCATTGTTCAACGCCAGCGGCCGCGTGCGCGCCGCCGTTCTGGGCCAGCGCCTTTCAGGGGTGGCGCTGCTGGTCGCGCTGCTCGCCGGGTGCGACAACAGCGTGGCCCATAACGCCGCCCCGCCGCCGCCGGCGGTCAGCGCAGCAAATGTGGTGATCAAACCGATCAGCCAATGGGACGCTTTCAACGGCCGGATCGAAGCGGTGCAGAGCGTGCAGCTGCGGCCGCGGGTTTCCGGCTATATCGACCGGGTCAATTACACCGAAGGCGACGAGGTGAAAAAAGGCCAGGTGCTGTTCACCATCGACGATCGCACCTACCGCGCCGCCCGTGAACAAGCGCAGGCGCAGCTGGTGCTGGCGCGCAATCAGGCCGCATTGGCGCGCAGCGAATCCTCGCGCACCGAGAAGCTGATAGGTTCTCAGGCCATCTCCAGAGAGGTATGGGAACAGCGCCGCTCCTCCGCCGCGCAGGCGCAGAGCAATGTCATGGCCGCCCAGGCGCAGCTCGATATGGCGCAGTTGAATCTGGACTTTACCCGGGTAATCGCCCCCATCGATGGCCGCGCCAGCCGCGCGATGATCACCGCCGGCAACCTGGTGACCGCCGGCGACAGCGCCAGCGTGCTCACCACGCTGGTGTCGCTCGACAAGGTCTACGTTTACTTCGACGTGGACGAAGCCACCTTCCTGCGCTACCAGCAACAAGGCCAACGCACTGCCCGGCTGCCGGTAAAGGTTGGGCTGGTGGGTGAAGACGGTTATCCGCATCAGGGCCTGGTGGACTTTACCGACAACCAGCTGAACGCCGGTACCGGCACCATCCGCATGCGCGCCCTGCTCGACAATCCCGAGCGCCGCTTCACGCCGGGGTTGTTCGCTCGGGTACAGATGCCCGGCAGCGCCGCGTTCAACGCCATGTTGATTGACGACAAATCGGTGATGACCGACCAGGACCGCAAGTTCGTGTACATCGTCGATAAAGACGGCAAAGCGCAGCGCCGCGATATCCAGGTGGGCCGCGTGGCCGAAGGGCTGCGCATCGTACAAAAAGGGCTGTCTGCGGGCGATCGGGTGATCGTCGACGGCATGCAGAAGGTATTTATGCCGGGCATGCCGGTCGATGCGAAAACCGTCGCCATGGCCGCCAATACCGCCGCACTCAACTAAGCCTCCAGCAGAGAACCCTGACCCATGGACTTTTCCCGTTTTTTCATCGACCGGCCGATTTTCGCCGCGGTCCTGTCGATCCTGATTTTTGTCGGTGGGGTGATCGCCATCCCGCTGCTGCCCATCAGCGAGTACCCGGACGTGGTACCGCCCAGCGTGCAGGTGCGCGCCGAATACCCGGGCGCCAACCCGAAGGAGATCGCTGAAACGGTGGCCACGCCGCTGGAAGAAGCGATCAACGGCGTCGAAAACATGATGTACATGAAATCGGTGGCCGGTTCCGACGGCGTACTGGTGACCACCGTGACCTTCCGCCCGGGCACCGATCCCGATCAGGCACAGGTGCAGGTGCAAAACCGCGTGGCGCAGGCCGAGGCGCGCCTGCCGGAAGACGTGCGCCGCCAGGGCATCACCACCCAAAAGCAATCGCCGGCGCTGACGCTGGTGGTGCACCTGGTGTCGCCTTCCGGCAAGTATGATTCGCTGTATCTGCGCAACTACGCCACCCTGAAGGTCAAGGATGAGCTGGCTCGCCTGCCGGGCGTCGGCCAGGTGCAGATCTTCGGCGCCGGCGAGTATGCGATGCGCATTTGGCTGGATCCGAACAAAGTCGCAGCACGCGGGCTGACCGCTTCCGACGTGGTCAGCGCCATGCAGGAACAGAACGTACAGGTTTCCGCCGGCCAGCTGGGCGCCGAACCTATGCCGACCCGCAGTGATTATCTGCTGTCGATCAACGCGCGGGGCCGCCTGCAGACCGAGGAGGAGTTCGGCGATATCATCCTCAAGAGCGGCGACAACGGCGAGATAGTGCGGCTGCGCGACGTGGCGCGCATCGAAATGGGCTCCGGCAGTTACGCGCTGCGCGCCCAGCTCAACAACAAGGATGCGGTAGGCATCGGTATTTTCCAGGCGCCGGGCGCCAACGCCATCGCGCTGTCGGATGCAGTGCGCGGCAAGATGGCAGAACTGGCCACCCGTTTCCCGGACGGCATGAGCTGGAAATCCCCTTATGATCCCACGGTATTCGTGCGCGATTCGATCCGCGCAGTGGTGGATACCCTGCTCGAAGCGGTGATCCTGGTGGTGCTGGTGGTGATTCTGTTCCTGCAAACCTGGCGCGCCTCGATCATCCCACTGCTGGCGGTGCCTATTTCCATCGTCGGCACCTTCGCCGCGCTGTACCTGCTCGGGTTCTCGCTCAATACGCTGAGCCTGTTCGGACTGGTGTTGGCGATCGGTATCGTGGTGGACGACGCCATCGTGGTGGTGGAAAACGTCGAACGCAATATCGAAGAAGGGCTATCGCCGCTGGCGGCGGCGCATCAGGCGATGCGCGAGGTCTCCGGGCCGATTATCGCCATCGCCGTGGTGCTGTGCGCGGTGTTCGTGCCGATGGCGTTCCTGTCCGGCGTCACCGGCCAATTCTACAAGCAGTTCGCCGTCACCATCGCCATTTCGACGGTGATCTCCGCCATCAACTCGCTGACCCTGTCGCCGGCGCTGGCCGCCCTGCTGCTGAAGCCGCACGGCGCGCCGAAAGATGTGCCGACGCGCCTGATCGATCGGCTGTTCGGCTGGTTGTTCCGCCCGTTCAACCGCTTCTTCGCCAGCAGCTCCCAGCGCTACCAGCGCGGAGTTTCCCGCGTGCTGGGCCGCCGCGGCGCGGTATTCGCGGTGTATCTGCTGCTGCTGTGCGCCGCCGGCGTGATGTTCAAAACCGTGCCGGGCGGCTTTATCCCCACCCAGGATAAGCTGTACCTGATCGGCGGCGTCAAGATGCCGGAAGGCGCGTCGCTGGAGCGCACCGATGCGGTGATCCGCAAAATGAGCGCCATCGGCCTGAGCGTCGAGGGCGTTACGGATGCGGTGGCCTTCCCGGGCCTGAACGCGCTGCAGTTCACCAACACGCCGAATACCGGCACGGTATTTTTCGCGTTGGAATCGCTGAGCACCCGTACCCGCAGCGCGGCGCAAATCAACGCCGAGATCAACGCGCGCATTTCGCAGATCCAGGAAGGCTTCGCCTTCTCGATCATGCCGCCGCCGATCCTCGGCATCGGCCAGGGATCCGGTTACTCGCTGTACGTGCAGGACCGCGCCGGCCTGGGCTACGGTGCGCTGCAAACGGCAGTCAATACTCTGTCTGGCGCCATCATGCAGACGCCGGGCATGGGGTTCCCGATCTCGTCTTATCAGGCCAACGTGCCGCAGCTGGATGCAAAGATCGATCGCGACAAGGCCAAGGCGCAGGGGGTGCCGCTCAACGCGCTGTTCAGCACCCTGCAGACTTACCTGGGTTCGTCCTACATCAACGACTTCAACCGCTACGGCCGCACCTGGAAGGTGATGGCGCAGGCCGACGGCCAGTTCCGCGACAGCGTCGAGGACATCGCCAACCTGCGCACCCGTAATGATAAAGGCGAAATGGTGCCGATCGGCAGCATGGTCAGCATCGGCACCACCTACGGCCCCGATCCGGTGATCCGCTATAACGGCTTCCCGGCGGCGGACCTGATTGGCGATGCCGATCCGCGCGTGCTGTCCTCTTCACAGGCGATGAGCGCACTGACGCAGATGGCCGGCAAACTGCTGCCAAACGGCATGAACATTCAGTGGACCGATCTGAGCTACCAGCAGTCGACCCAGGGCAACGCGGCGTTGGTGGTGTTCCCGGTGGCGGTGCTGCTGGCGTTTCTGGCGCTGGCGGCGCTGTATGAAAGCTGGACGCTGCCGTTGGCGGTGATCCTGATCGTGCCGATGACCATGCTTTCGGCGCTGTTCGGCGTGTGGCTGACCGGCGGCGACAACAACGTGTTTGTGCAGGTTGGGCTGGTGGTGCTGATGGGGTTGGCCTGTAAGAACGCCATCCTGATCGTCGAGTTCGCCCGCGAGCTGGAAATGCAGGGCAAAGGTATCGTCGAAGCGGCGCTGGAAGCCTGCCGCCTGCGTTTACGCCCGATAGTGATGACCTCCATCGCCTTTATCGCCGGTACCATACCGCTGATCCTGGGGCATGGCGCCGGCGCGGAAGTGCGCGGCGTTACCGGCATTACGGTGTTCTCCGGCATGTTGGGCGTGACGCTGTTCGGGCTGTTCCTGACGCCGGTGTTCTACGTCACGTTGCGGCGCATGGTTGCGCGCAAAGCACAGCAACGGCCGGCGTAATCGCCCGCTGAAATGCAAAAAGGTCGGGTTAATACCCGACCTTTTTCTTTGCGCGATGCCCACAGATTATTTGGCGGCGGCTTCCGCCTCTTGAGCCGCGGCGTATTCCGCACAGGCGCGCTTGTCGCCCCGCTCCAGTTCGGCCAGCGAATCGGCCACGGTATGGCGCGCCAGCACCTCGAGCGATGCCTGCTCCGCTTCGTTCACCACTGACTTGAAATACCAGCAGGCGTTAGCGCTCACCAGGCAACGGGCCGGCACTTCAGGGCGCGCAGCCCAGATGCGTTTGTCGTCGATCACCGCCAGATAGATGTCGCGCAGGGTGATCTGATCCGCCGGGCGGCCGAGGTGAATCGAACCGTTACGGCCCAGGGTGGAGACGATAATGCCGTCTTTGGTCAACGGCACCATCAGTTTGCGGATAAAGCTGGGGTTGGCTTCCAGACCGGCTGCGAGGATGGCGCTGGTTGAGCGCACGCCCTGCTTCTCAGCTACGGCGACGCTAAGGACCATTTGCAACGCTGTCGGAAAGCGAAAATCTAACATGTCGTTATCTCTAAGAGACGAAAATCTCGGGTTTGCCGATGTGGCTCAGCGCCATAACATCGCGCTCATATTGCACAATAATATAACAAACATGGCGGCATTTTTGAAGTTACGGCCGGTGAAATCGCACGCATACATTAGGCTGCGCGCGCTTTGCCGGGAACAAAAAAGCAGAAACCCGCGTTAATGTTAACGCCGCTCGCTTAACCGGGTTAAACGATCAGAACTAACACTATCCGCGGGTTTAATTCTCAGCTCTGCAATCAGGCTTTATTCAGCACCAGTTGGCCGCTTTTATCCAGCGGGATCTGAGTGCCGGGATCGTGATCCATACGGATTTTGCCCTGCTGATTGCCGATTTTGTAAGTCACGTCATAACCCAGCATTTTCTGCGACTTGTCGTAGACCGTTCTGCAACGCTGCTGCGTGCTGGTGCGCACGTCGTTGTTTTGCATCGCGCCCTGCACCTGGTTGCCGGCATAGCCGCCGCCCAACGCGCCAACCACGGTGGCGACATCGCGGCCGCGGCCGCCACCGAACTGGTGGCCAATCACACCGCCGGCTACCGCGCCCAGCACCGAACCGGCGATACGGTTTTCATCCTGCACCGGCGCACGGTGCGTCACTGTGACGTTGCGACACTCCTGACGCGGCGTCTTGATGGTTTCTTTAATCGGCGTTGCGGCCAGAACCTGCGCGAACTGCGGGCCGGAAGAAAAGACGTCCAGGCTAGCTACCGCGGCGATCCCCAGAGCGGCAGCGATACCAATCCCAACACCGGCTAACATTGACTTGTTCACAGGAAACCTCCTGAAAGTGTTACCACGCATTTTATCCCGGGGGACGCTACCAACATTGCACCACGCTTATTATTTTGCGTATCGGCGGCATGTGGCATCCCGGTTTACGGCGTGCGCGACGCGCCGTCTGTAAACGAGGTAAAGTCTGCACAATGTTCCGAAACCCCGCAATAAGACAAGGGGACCAAAAATGCTGGAAACCGGGCAGTCTGCCGTTGTTTAGGAGGAATCTTAAGAATTTTACCCATACGCCCCACCTTTGCTGCCGGCCAAAGCCGCTACCGCCGCCATTCTCGCAGAGGCGGGAAATAAAAAACCCACGCGGGCGAACCGGCGTGGGTTGGTGTGGCGCAGTGCGTTTTAGTGCATTTTCAGGCGCGGGCGGATCACCCGGTTAATGCCGCCCACCAGCATCATCAGGCCGGTTTTGATATAGCCGTGCAGCGCCACCTGGTGCATGCGGTACAGCGAGATGTAGACGAAGCGCGCAATGCGCCCTTCGACCATCATCGAACCGCGCATCAGGTTGCCCATCAGGCTGCCGACGGTGCTGAAGCGGGAAAGCGACACCAGCGAACCGTGGTCTTTGTACACGTAAGGCTTCAGCGTCTGGCCGTTCATCAGCGCCAGAATGTTGGTGAAGCAGCGTGAGGCCATCTGGTGCGCCGACTGAGCGCGCGGCGGCACAAAACCGCCGCCCTCTTTCGGGCAGGAGGCGCAGTCGCCGATAGCGAAAATGTTCGGATCCCGCGTGCTCTGCAAGGTCGGTTCAACCACCAGTTGGTTGATGCGGTTGGTTTCCAACCCGCCGATGTCCTTCATAAAGTCCGGCGCTTTGATGCCGGCCGCCCATACCATCAGATCGGCGTCGATAAACTCGCCGCCCTTGGTGTTCAGGCCCTTGGCGTCGGCGCTGGTGACCATGGTGTTGGTCAGCACCCGCACGCCGAGCTTGTTCAGCTCCTGGTGCGCCGCGGCGGAAATGCGCGGCGGCAGCGCCGGCAGAATGCGTTCACCGGCTTCGACCAGCGTCACGTTCAGCGCGCTGTTGTCCAGGCCTTCAAAACCGTAGCTGTGCAGCTGTTTCACCGCGTTATGCAGCTCTGCCGACAGCTCAACGCCGGTAGCGCCGCCGCCGACGATGGCGATGTTCACCCGTTCTTTCTGCCCCGGCTGCGCCGAGAACTTGAGGAACAGGTTAAGCATTTCGTTGTGGAAACGGCGCGCCTGATGCGGGTTGTCCAGGAAGATGCAGTTTTCCTTCACGCCCGGCGTACCAAAGTCGTTCGACGTGCTGCCCAGCGCCATCACCAGGATGTCGTAAGGCAGTTCGCGCGCCGGCACCAGTTCGCCGCCCTGCTCGTCGCAGATTTGCGCCAGCTGCAGCGTTTGCGTCTCGCGATTGATGTTGGTCAGCGAACCCAGCTGGAAGCTGAAGTGATGGTTGCGCGCATGCGCCAGATAGCTTAGCGCGTCCACACCGTCGTCGAGGGAACCGGTGGCGACTTCGTGCAGCAGCGGTTTCCACAGGTGGCTGTGGTTGCGGTCCACCAAGGTGATTTCCGCTTTGTTCTTGCGGCCGAGCTTGCGCCCCAGGCTGGTCGCCAGCTCCAGGCCGCCGGCGCCGCCGCCGACAATGACGATTTTTTTCTTTGGCGTTGTCAAAATAACCCCCTAAATGTGAACCAATTGTTATCCAAGGGTAAAGAAACAATATCCTTAGAATACATAGGGTTCGCGTAAAATAAACCTGCTGTCTGCAGCCAGAATAGCATGTGAGGTTATTTGGTCATACCAAAATTGACGTACATCAAATTTTTTTGGTTAAAGGGTGGACTGGGGGTATTTTTGGGGATTGCGATTCAAATAGTTAGCGCTGAGTCACAGTTTCGCATTCTGCCGATTGCCCACCATAATTCTGCCGCATGGCGAACAAAAGCCGCAGTTTATTGCCGATAAAAGCAATAATTGCGGCCCACGCCGGCGTTATAAAACTGTTAACCCAGGCTCTTGAACGCCTTGATGCGCTGCAGATGCGGCGAGATGTTTTTGAACTTGTGGGTCTGCTGCTCATCCCAGACGATTTCATAATAATGATGCAGCAACGCAGCGCTGCGCCGGCTGTCCAACACTTCATCATGGCGCGACAGCACCACCAGGCAACGATCGCGGTTTTTCTCGCGGAAGTCCTCGACGCACTTGGTGGCGATATCGCGATACTCCTCCGGCCGGTCTATCTTGCCGTGCATATGCTCTTCGGGGTACAGGTTAGGGTTGAAGATAGCCTGGCGAATGCCGCACAAAAAGCCGATACGCTCGGCCCAGAAGCCACCGAGCCCCACCCCGCAGATCAGCGGATGGCTATCCCCCTCCTGCTGCACCGCCTTGTCCACCTCTTTCAACAGATGCTGCATGTCGTGGCGCGGATGCCGGGTGCTGTAGCTGATAAAACGCACGTCCGGATCGATGAACTGCAGCTGTAACACCTTTTCATGATTGCCGGGGCTGGTGGAATCGAAGCCGTGCAAATAGATAATCATGTGGATCCTCGCAATAAGCTGAGGGTTGCGCACGCAAACCCTCATCATTTCTGCTCTGCGCCGCGTCGCGGCGCTGTGGATTCACCCCTGGAAACGCTGCTTGTGCTCCTCCCAGCGTTCGCTCAGTGCGCTCAGCGCCCGGTGCGCCTGCTGCCACCGCTCGGAATCGCGCAGCTCCTGACGGGTGAACTGACCGCGATGATATAACCGCTTAACCTTCTCCGCTTTGACCGGGGACAGGTTATCCAACACGCTCACCGCACCGGCGCGATTGTTGCACACCAGGATCATATCGCAGCCGGCGTCCAGCGCCGCCTGGCCGCGTTCGGCATAGCTGCCCATGATCGCCGCCCCTTCCATCGACAGATCGTCGGAGAAAATCACGCCGTCAAAGCCCAGTTCTTGCCGCAGAATCTGCTTCAGCCAGTAGGGTGAGCCGCTGGCCGGGCGCGGGTCCGCTTCAGTATAGATGACGTGCGCCGGCATCACCGCGTCCAGCAACTGGCGGTTGATCAACTCACGGAAAATCGCCATGTCGTGCTCGCGGATCTGCGCCAGCGGCCGCGGATCGCGCGGGGTTTCCTTGTGCGAGTCGGCGCTGACCGCGCCATGCCCCGGGAAATGTTTACCGGTGGTTTTCATCCCGGCGCTGTGCATGCCCTGGATAAACCGCTCGGCCATCGCCAGCGCCTGCTGCGGATCGCTGTGGAACGCGCGTTCGCCAATCGCGGCGCTGCCGTGGCCGATATCCAGCACCGGTGCAAAGCTGATATCGATGTCCTGCGCGATCATTTCCGCCGCCATCAGCCAGCCGGCCTCCTGCGCCAGGCGGCCGCCTTCCTGCGCGTCGTTCAGCGCGGCGAACGACTGCGCCGCCGGCAGGCGGGTAAAGCCTTCGCGGAAACGCTGCACGCGCCCGCCCTCTTGATCCACCGCCACGACCAGCCGATCGTGCGATGCCGCGCGGATCTGGCGCACCAGTTCGCGCAGCTGTTCCGCGTCGTGGAAGTTACGGGTAAACAGGATCAGCCCGCCGACCAGCGGGTGCTGTAAAATCTCACGTTCTTCGGCATCCAGCTCATAGCTGGCGACATCTAGCATTACTGGGCCCACGGCCACCTCACTTCATTATATTCATTCAGAACATGGGGATGATAAACAAAAACGCCGGCGCAGCGCCGCGCCCCAGCGTAAAAATTCGGCGTTGCCGCTTTGCCGCCAACGTACCTCGAACCACATCAACATCAGGTAGTCCACCCACGGCAGCCAGCGTTGCACCTGAGCGTGCAGGCGGCCCACGTCAGGGTAACCGCGCTGCGCATAGTCCTGCAGAAAACGCCGCTGCTGCGCCCCTGCCCAGCCATTGCTGCGAAACAGCGCGGCGATATCCAACGCCACGTCGCCATCTGCGGCATATTCCCAGTCGATCAGCCGCAGCCCGGCGGGGCCGGCGATCAGATTGCCCGGGTGAATATCCATATGCAGCGGCGCCAGCTGCAGCGGCGCGGGCGGCTCCGCCCGCATAAAATGCCGCTGCCAACGCAGCCAGGCCGGGGTCAGGCGGCGTCTGTCCAACCGCTGCCAGTAATCGGCGAACTGGCGCTGCAGGTTCAACCGGTAGCCGCTGAGCGGCCGTTGGTGCAACGCCGCTACCATCGCCGCCAGTTCACCGCGCTGATTCAGGGCCTCGAATGCGTCAATTGTGACGACGTCACCTACAAGCCATTCGAGGATAATCCATTGATTATTTTGCGCTAAAACCTGTGGCCCCAACCCTTTTCCACAGCGGCGCAACAGCCGCGCCTCGCGCTTGCGGCTGACGCCCAGGGCGTATTTTTCGGCGCTTTGCTGGCGCGCCAGCAGCCGAACGCCCTCACCGTCGATGCGCCAGCTTTCGCCGGTCAGCCCCTGCACCGGGCTGAAACGACAACCGGCGGTATTCACCGCCGGCAGCCTGTGTTCCATCAATTGTCGCAGCCCGGCCTCAGCGTTTAACGGCGCCATTGCCTGACCAGACGATTTCACCGGTTTGCACCAGCATCAGTTGCATATCCAGCGTTGGCGATTTCACGTCGCCGCTGACGTCGCTGTACAGCACGTACTGCGCGCTCACGATACGCGCCAGGCCAATGGCCTTGCTGCGCGAGCCGAAGCTGTCATCCGAAGACAGGCCCAGCGTCTGCCTGGCGCTCGCCAGCTGCGCTTCCGGCACCACGCTGAAGGTGGTATTGGACGCCAGCGCCTTATGCAGCGCGGAAGTCGCCTTCGCCGTCTGCAGCGAACCGTTGGTGTTGTTCTTTACGCTGTCCAGCAGCAGCACGCTGCCGGCGGTCACGCCGTCGGCCTTCAACATCTGACTCACCAGCGGTTGTACGCTGCCCAGCCAGTCAAGCTGCTGGATTTTTGGCGGCTGCGGCACCGGCTCGCTGGTCGGCGGTTGCGGTTGCTCCACCGTCGGCGGCGGCGTAACAGGCTCGACGGTAACCGGCGGCTGCGGCTGTTCCGGCTCAGACGGGCGCGACAAGCATCCGCTTAAGGTTAAAGCGGCCAGCGCCACCCACATATACTTTTTCATTTTTCCTCTCCAAACCAGGCAAGAGCTTACAAGAACAGATACAGACGCGCGCGTTTAGCATCCAGGTTGCCGTTGAGCGAGTAAATCTTGACCTCCGCCCCCGGGGCGACGACAACCTCTCGCGGTTCTTCGAAGGGGCGGATATCCAGCCCCTGCGCGTTGTACCAATAGAAGCGGTAATGCACGGTCACCGGCGTCGTTTGGCTGTTGCTGAGCACCGAGGCGGCCATCATCTGCCCCGAAGCGGTGGAAAGCGAGGGGGTATCAGCCAAAATGCCCGCGGTGAGCACCGACGAATCCATCACTACCGTTTGCCCTTCGTTCACCGCAATGCCGGGCGGCGAACTGCAGCCCATCAGTAACACGGCGGGCAAGGCCAGCGCCATCAGACAACGCAGGGTTTTGCTATAGCGCATGGTTTTCCTCGATTAACGTGACAGCAGCGGGCCCAGTGAACGGCCGCCGACCAGATGCATATGAATATGATAGACCTCCTGGCCGGCATGGCGATTGCAGTTAATGATCAAGCGGTAGCCGTCTTCGGCCACGCCTTCCTGTTCGGCAATCTTCGCGGCGGCGGTGATCATGCGGCCCAGCGCAGCCTCATGCTCGACGCTCACGTCATTGACGGTAGGGATCAGCACGTTCGGCACGATCAAAATGTGGGTTGGAGCCTGAGGTGAGATATCGCGGAAAGCGGTGACCAGTTCGTCCTGGTAAACCACATCAGCAGGGATTTCGCGGCGGATAATTTTACTGAAAATCGTTTCTTCGGCCATCTGGCGTTCCTTGTTCGACACAATTTGCTGTACGCAGTATGAGTGACAAATTCTACTGCTTTCAACCTGATTGCGCACTTTCCGCGTCGAATGATGCAGAATCGCTCAGCCTCGCCCGCCGCCAATGCCAATCATCTGATTTTTTTCACTTTGGTTATCCACTATTGTTGCTTTACTTGCGCCCGGCCGCCGCCAATAGTAACCCCATGATTAACAAAGGATAGAGGGCATCATGCAACTCAGAACCCTGGCGCTGGGCGCGCTGCTTTACGGCGGCGGCGCTCTGGCGGCCCCGCAGGCCACCATCGACCTGCAGGCCAACCAGCAGCCGGTACGTGCGGCGAAAAACCCCGCCGCCGCCGCGCTGATCCCGGCGGGATATCATTTTGCCGTGCCCGGCAAATTCACCGTGGCGGTAGCTTCCGAGAACTCCCCGCCGCTGGCGCTGTTCGCCGAGGACAACAAGACGCTGATCGGCAGCGATCCGGATATCGCGCGGCTGGTGGCCGACAGCCTGGGGCTGGAGCTGAACCTGGTGCCGACCTCCTGGGAGGATTGGCCCCTGGGCATCACCTCCGGCAAATATGATGCGGCTATTTTTAATATTGCCGTCACCAAGCTGCGTAAAACCAAATTCGATTTCGCCACCTATCGGGTAGACACGCTGGGCTTCTACGTAAAATCCACCAGCAAAATCACCGCGATCAACCGGCCGCAAGACGTCGCCGGGCTGCGCATCATCGTCGGCTCCGGCACCAATCAGGAGAACATCCTGCTCGGCTGGGATCGGCAGAACCGCGCGAACGGCCTGCCCCCTGTTCAACCTATCTACGTCACCGACGACGCCGCCGCCAACCTGAGCATCCAGTCCGGCCGCACCGACGCCTTCTTTGGCCCCCACTCCACCGGCGCATACAAAGCGGCGTTGACCGGCAAGACCAAAATGGTCGGCATCGGCCCAAGCGTCGCCTACGTAGCGGTGACCACCAAAAAGGACAATGGCTTGGTGAAGGCCATCAACGCCGCCATTAACGGCGTGATCGTCAGCGGCGAATACGCCAGGGTGCTGGATCGCTGGGGCGAACAGGATGAAAAGGTCGAAAGCTCGACCATCAATCCGCCGGGCATCGGCGACTAATCGCCAATCAGCTGCGGCGCGTTCAGGCGCATCCATTCGGCCAGGGAATCCAGCGTCGGCCGCAGCGTTTTACCCAACGGCGTAATCTGATACTCCACCCGCGGCGGCACTTCGGGGAACACCTGGCGCGTGACCAACCCGCGCTGCTCAAATTGGCGCAGCTGCCGCGTCAGTTCTTTTTGCGCGATCGGCGCCACCGCGCGCTGCAGCTCGCTGAAACGCACCGGGTTGTCGATCAGTATCATCCTATAGAGGATAGGTATCGCCCACTTACCCGATATCAGGTTGACAAAATCCACCATCGGGCAAGGCCCGCCAGCGCTGGGCAGCCGCGCTAAAATATTTTTCGCCGGCAACGGCGCTTGCATCGTCATTTCATCCCGCCTCGGTCTTTAGTATCCAAAAGGTGCCTACTATGCAAAGGAAACTATAGCGCAAATAATGGCGTTACCAACAGCATTGAGGAACGGGTTATGTCACGACTGAAAGGCAAATACGCATTGATCACCGGCGGCACCAGCGGCATCGGCCTGGAAACCGCACGCCAGTTTATCGCCGAAGGCGCGACGGTAGCGATCACCGGCCGTAGCCGGAACGGGCTGGCCGCCGCCGGCAAGGCGCTGGGGCCAGCGGCGTTGTTGCTGCACAGCGACGCCGGCGAGATTGCGCAACAGCACAGCCTGGCGCAGCAGCTCGGCGCCCTGTGGCCGCGGCTGGATGCGCTCTACGTCAACGCCGGCGACGTAACGCACCGCTCGCTGCAGGAGTGGGACGAGCAGAGCTATCAGCGGCTGATGGACATCAACCTTAAAGGACCGTTTTTCCTGATCCAGGCGCTGCTGCCGCTGTTGGCCAACCCGGCTTCGATCATTTTGTGCGGGTCCGTCAGCGCCCATATCGGCCTGCCGCAAAGCAGCGCCTATGCCGCCAGCAAAGCCGGGCTGCTGTCGCTGGCCAGAACGCTTTCCGGCGAGCTGCATCCGCGCGGCATTCGGGTCAACGGCCTGAGCCCAGGCCCGACCGAAACCCCGGCGCTCGGCAAGCTGGGCCTGGCGGACAGCGATGAACAGGCGCTGCGCGATCAGATCCACGCGCTGGTGCCGATCGGCCGCATGGGCACCGCACTGGAGCTGGCCAAGGCGGCGGTGTTTTTAGCTTCGGACGAATCCGCCTTTATGGTCGGCGCCGAACTGCAGATGGACGGCGGCGTGGGCAACCTCTAGTCGCTGCGTGGTGACTATTAAAATAAGGACCGCCGCGGCGGTCTTTATTTTAATCACTCAGCTCACACCCTGAATCGGATTAGCATTGAAGGTATAAACTACGATTTTCCATCCTCCCTGATGTTTTTCCAATACAAACACCTCACGATTTAAATCTATCAGGGTAGCACCGTCGCTTATTCTGGTAACCGTTGCCCCGCGATGATGATGCGTGCGAACGTAGGCCATATTGCCGTTTACGCTAACGCTGTCATAGGCGAATTCGGTTTCAAACTTCTCATTCTTAAATAAATCGTCATATTGCTGCCGGCGTTTCTCGTTGCTGTCCGCCGTCGGCTTATCGTTCCATTGTGAGTAACTTTCTTTCGCGAACAGCGACAGGATAGTTTTGGTGTCGCCGGCATTCAGCGCAGTCTGGTAGCTGTTTATCAGGTCATAGACCGCCTTTTGTTCGGCGGCGACGCCCGCATCTGCAGAAACCCGGTAACTTTGTTGTGCCGCATGGTTTTCCGCTGCCAAAACCTGGCCAAGCAAGCCTGGCCCCAACAATAACAATATAGTGATTAGCTTTTTCATATAAATACCCTTCATTGAAGTTACTTAATTAATCGTAATAGCGGGCGATTCCAAATTAATAAAAACGCTGAAATTAATTTATCCAACGGCTGACTTTATTGACAGCGGGCAAGTTTAAAAATACTCTTTTAATAATTTAAATAATGGACGTCGCCAACCATGAACGAACTGCATGCCCTGCGGGTTTTCTGCCAGGTGGTGGAAATGAAGGGATTCAGCCAGGCGGCGATCAAGATGGGGCTTTCTCCGGCCAGCGTAACCTACAGCATCAATCAGCTTGAAAAGCAGTTTCAGCAACCCCTGTTCAAACGCTCTACCCGACGCTTCTCCCTGACCAGCGCAGGTGAACGTTGCTACCGCTCGGCGCAGGAGATACTGCAACAGTTCGATCGGCTGAAAAACGATATGTCGGGAGAGTTTGAACAACCGCGCGGCCCACTGCGGGTAGAGATAGCCTCGATGCTCAGCAGTATGCACATCGCCCCCGCGCTGCCGGCATTTCTGGCGCAATATCCGCAGCTCCAGCTCAGCGTTTCGGTCAGCGATCGGCTGGTCAATCCGACGGAAGATCGCGCCGACGTGTTTATCCGCATCGGCGCCGGCAATATACCGGACATGGTCAGCCGCCAGCTGTTTCTGCCACGCTACCTGTGCTGTGCTTCACCCGAATATTTTGCCCGCTTTGGCCGCCCAGAACATCCGGAACAGCTGCTGGAACATCAGCGGTTAGGTTTTATTCGTTCAGGCGAGACGGCGGCGGATGACTGGCAGTTCATTCGCGATGAACAGCGTTATCGCCTACCGCCCAGCCCGTTGCTGAGCTTCAATCATTCCCATTCGCTGTGTGAGGTTGCCAAAAATCATCTCGGGTTGGTTTACCTGTTGGATTGCACGCTGGAAAACTACCTTCAGGCGGGCGAACTGGAGCTGGTATTACAGGATTGGGCGCCTGCGGGAGCGCCGGTCAACATTCTTTATCCACGCCTGCGGGATCAAAGCCATAAAATTCGGGTGTTTGTCGATTTCATCAGCCGGCTGTTTGCCGGTAAACCGGTCGGGCAATAGCCACCCGCCTGCTCACCCCAAACCCGGGATCGCCACGCCGAAGGTTTGCAGCAGCAGCACCATGTTGAGCAGCACTATGACCACGGTGCCGACGATGGCCGCCAGGCTGGTCCATCGGCCGTTGGCGAACTCGCCCATGATGTCGCGGCGGCGGGTGAACATCACCAGCGCAATCATCGGCGCCGGCAGCGCCAGGCTCAGCACCACCTGGCTGTAGACCAGGGCGTCGGTGGCGTTGACCCCCATCGCCACCACGATAAACGCCGGCACCATGGTCACCAGCCGGCGCACCCAGACCGGAATGCGGAAACCGACAAAGCCCTGCATGATCATCTGCCCCGCCATGGTGCCCACCACCGAGCTGGAAATGCCGGAGGCGATCAGGGAAGCCAGGAAGATCCCGGCGGCGGCTACGCCGAACAGCGGCGTCAGGGTATGGTAGGCGGTGCCTATCTCGGCAACGTCGCTGTTGCCGGCGTGGAAGGCGCTTGAGGCCATGATCACCATGGCGATGTTGACCAGCCCGGCGACAGCCAACGCGATAATCACTTCGATATTGGAAAAACGCAGCAGCTTGCGCCGCTCACCGCTGTCGCTTGCCGGGCTGCGATGCTGGGTCAGGCCCGAGTGCAGAAAAATCGCGTGCGGCATCACGGTGGCGCCGATAATGCCGACCGCAATGGTCAGCGCCTGCGCATCCGGCAGCTGCGGCGTTACCATGCCGATACCCGCCGCTTTCCAATCCACCGGCACGATGAACATTTCAACCAGGTAGCACAGCGCGATAACGCCCACCAGCCCGCCGATCATCAGCTCTACCGGGCGGAAACCCTTTTTCTCCACCATCAGCAGCGCATAGGTGATCACCGCCGTCACGCCCATGCCCGCCAGCAGCGGCATATGGAACAGCAACGCCAACGCGATGGCCCCGCCGAGGAACTCCGCCAGATCGGTAGCCATCGCCGCCACTTCACTGAGCAGCCACATGCCGATCACCACCGGACGCGAAAACTGGTCACGGCACATCTCGGCCAGATTGCGATTGGTGACGATGCCGAGCTTGGCCGACAGTGCCTGAAACAGCATGGCGATCAGGTTAGCCATCACCACCACCCACAGCAGGCTGTAGCCGTACTTGGCGCCGGCCTGAATATTGGTGGCGAAGTTGCCGGGATCCATGTAGGCGATAGAAGCAATCACCGCCGGCCCGGCGAACAGCAGCGGCGTAAAGGCGCCGCGCTTGCGCCCGGCAAGGGCTGCGCCGATAGCCAGGTTGGTTCGTTCGGTTAACGATGTGGTGGTCGCCGCATCTCGCATGATTTACCCTCAATCTTTTACTGGTTATTTTTCCACCTGCTCTACAGGCAATGTAGCATCGGCTACACTTTATGCAACAGGCAAAATAAAGTGGCTTTGTGTATAGATATTTCTGAATACCAGATTGCGGGGTATCGAATTGATAATGTGTGCTCTTTGGACTAACTTAGGGCAAACCTCTCGCAAGCGAGAGCCGACAGATTTTATGCTTAAAGGACGCCTCACCATGGTAACAAGCGCGCCAGATAACGCCGAACGCCCCACCTTCGCCGACATGCCGGACGAAGCAGAGCACGCGCTGCGTTTTACCCGCGCCCGTGAAGCGCAGTCCAATGCGTTGATCGAAGATTACGTCGAGCTGATTGCCGACCTGCTGCAAACCACCCGCGAAGCCAGAACCACCGATATCGCTCGTCGCTTTGGCGTTTCCCACCCGACGGCAATTAAAAACATCGCGCGGCTGAAAAGCGCCGGCCTGGTGGAGTCACGCCCCTACCGCGGGGTGTTTCTGACCGAAGAAGGCGAAATGCTGGCGCAGAAGGTGCGCCGCCGTCACCGGATTGTGGTCGATCTGCTGATTTGTCTGGGCGTGCCGACGGAAACGGCAGAACTGGACAGCGAGGGGATTGAGCACCATATCTCTGACGACACCCTGGCGGTGTTCGAGCAGTTCTTGCAAAAGCCTACCGCGAAGTAGCCTCACGGCCATAAAAAAGGGAGGCTTTCGCCTCCCTTGAAACTCCCCTGCCTGAATCAATGATTACGGATGTATTCGTCCATATCGGTTTTCAGGTTGTCAGATTTGGTGCCGAAGATGGCCTGCACGCCAGAGCCTGCAACCACAACGCCGGCTGCGCCCAGTTTCTTCAGGCCAGCCTGGTCAACCTTGGATACGTCGGCCACGCTGACGCGCAGACGGGTGATGCAAGCATCCAGGTTGGTGATGTTTTCTTTACCGCCGAAGGCCTGAACCAAAGCTGCGGACATTTCGGAACCGCCCTGCGCCACCTGCTCGGAAGCGGTGTCTTCACGGCCTGGCGTTTTCAGATCCAGCTTGGCGATCAGCACGCGGAAGATGGTGTAGTACACCAGACCGTAGATGATGCCGACGATAGGGAACAGCCAGATTTTGCTGCTGTTGCCGCTCAGGACGATAAAGTCGATCAAACCATGCGAGAAGCTGGTGCCGTCACGCATGCCCAACAGGATACAGATTGGGAATGCCAGGCCGGCCAGGATGGCGTGGATCGCATACAGGATCGGCGCAACGAACATGAAGGAGAATTCAATCGGTTCGGTGATCCCGGTCAGGAACGAGGTCAACGCCGCGGAGATCATGATACCGCCGACTTTAGCGCGGTTTTCCGGCTTGGCCGAATGCCAGATGGCGATAGCGGCAGCAGGCAGACCGTACATTTTGAACAGGAAGCCGCCGGACAGTTTGCCCGCGGTCGGGTCACCCGCCATGTAGCGTGGGATGTCGCCGTGGAACACCTGGCCCGCCGCGTTGGTGAACTCGCCAATCTGCATCTGGAAAGGGACGTTCCAGATGTGGTGCAGACCGAACGGCACCAGCGCACGCTCAACCACGCCGTAGATGCCGAAGGCCACTACCGGGTTCTGATAAGCCGCCCACTGTGAGAAGGTCTGGATAGCCGTCCCAATCGGCGGCCAGATGAAGGACAACACTACGCCCAGAACGATTGCCGCCAGACCGGAGATGATCGGCACGAAACGCTTACCGGCAAAGAAGCCCAGGTATTCCGGCAACTGAATGCGGAAGAAGCGGTTAAACATGTAGGCGGCGATGGCGCCGGAGATAATCCCCCCGAGCACGCCGGTATCCGCCAGGTGTTTGGCCGCGATCTCTTCGGCAGGCAGATGCAGCACCAGCGGTGCTACCACCGCCATGGTTTTCACCATGATGCCGTAAGCCACCACCGCCGCCAGCGCGGAAACGCCGTCGTTATTCGTGAAGCCGAGGGCAACGCCGATCGCGAAGATTAACGGCATGTTGGCGAAAACAGACCCGCCCGCTTCCGCCATCACGTGGGAGACTACCGCAGGTAGCCAGCTAAAGTTGGCGGAACCGACGCCCAGCAGGATACCTGCGATAGGCAATACGGACACCGGCAGCATTAGCGATTTACCTACTTTTTGCAGGTTTGCAAATGCGTTCTTGAACATAGTTGAGTGTGCTCCTGAGTAATAATGCTTTGCTACTTCTCGCGATTGTTCGCGTTGCAAGGGGGGGAGAAAAACCCCTGCAATTCAGGGTGTCTGAGCACCCCTTGAATTTATTACGCAGAGTAAAATAAATACCCCGCACAATGTTTGATGGCAATCACGTTTCAATGAACGAAGGCGGCAAATTTTCTTAAATCGCCTGTTTTTTGTCAAAACAGGCGAAAAAACGCTCGCCACATTCCCTGAAACGGCGGGGAACATTACGCGTTTCATCGATTAATTACGAGCTTAAAAAAAATTCAGCCCGCGGTGACTCCCGCTAAGCCTAGGCCAAAGATCAGAGTTCGATGTGAAATAAGCGTGAAAAATTGGCGGTGGTGGCTTCGGCCAGGCTTTCCAGGCTGACGCCCTTCAATACCGCCATGTATTCAGCCACATCGCGCACGTAGGCGGGTTGGTTTTCTTTGCCGCGGTGCGGCACCGGCGCCAGATAAGGCGAGTCGGTTTCCACCAGGATGCGATCCAGCGGCACATAGCGCGCCACCTCGCGCAGCTGTTCGGCATTGCGGAAGGTCAGGATACCGGAGAAAGAAATGTAGAAACCCAGATCCAGCAGCGCCTCGGCGGTAGCGCGGTCTTCGGTAAAACAGTGCAACACGCCGCCGCAGTCCTGCGCGTTCTCCTCGCGGAGGATCGCCAGCGTATCTTCACGCGCATCGCGAGTGTGCACGATCACCGGTTTATTCAGATCGCGGCCAATGCGGATATGTTCGCGGAACGACGCCTGCTGCAGCTCGAGGTTGTCCTTCTGATAAAAGTAATCCAGACCGGTTTCCCCCAGCGCCACCACCCGCTCATCCGCCGCCAGGCGGCGCAGTTCGGCGTAGTCGTAGCCCTCCTCGATGTTCAGCGGATGCACGCCGCAGGAGAAGGCGACGTCTTCGCGCGCGCCAATCAGCTGGGTCATGGCCTGGTAGCCCGGCAGCGTAGTGGCGACCGCCAGCACGTAACCGACATCGCGCGCTTTGGCCTTGGCCAGCGCATCGTCGACGTTTTGGTGCAGGTCTTGATAATCCAGACCGTCAAGGTGGCAATGAGAATCGACTAACAACATAATTTTTTAACTCTTTGACGTTACAGCGAATGAGGATGTGAATAGCCGGCAGCGCCCAACATCTGCTCCCAGCCCAGTAATTGTTCGGTCAGCAGCAGCTCGCGGTTGACGCCAACCACGCTGAGCAGCTGATGGCGGCAGGTCAGCCATTGCTGCACGATTTGCTGCAGCGAGCTGCTGCTCAGCCGGCTGGCCAGCTGATGCACCAACGGCTGTTGGTCCTGATTGAGCGCGTAGCCCTGTGCGCCCTGCTGCCATTTCATGGCGTCCACCAGCAATGCGCACAGCCAGTGCAGGCGTTCAGCGACGTCTTCATGGTTCAGCACCGGCAACAACGACAGCATGTCATGCTGCGGCAGTGCGGCGCTCAGCGCCGCGCACAGGGCACTGCGCTGCTGCCAGCGCTCCGGCTGCAACAAGCGCTCGGCGGCGATCGGCGCACCGTCATGCAGGCGCAACGCGGTAAGATGGTCGACCGGATCGCCCGGCGTTTGGCGGTTCAACCACTGCAGACCAAGCTGCTCGTCCGGGCTGGCCAGATGCCAGTACAGGCAACGGCTGCGCAACGTCGCCAACAGGCGTGACGGTTCGCGGCAACCGAGCAGGAAATAGGTTTTCTCCGGCGGTTCTTCCAGCGTTTTTAGCAGCGCATTGGCCGCCGCTTCGGTCAGCAGCTCCGCCTGCGCCAACCAAATCACCTTGGCGCCGCCCTGTTGGGCGTGGGAATAAAGCGTTTCAATCACCTGACGAATCGGCTCGATCCCCAGGCTGCTTTTACCCTTTTCCGGCGCCAGTACGTGGTAATCAGGATGATTGCCCGCCAGCATCAGCCGGCAGCTGTGGCATTCGCCGCAGCTCTTTTCACCGTTGCGCCGCTGGCAGATTAGCCAACGGCTCAGGCCGTAGGCCAGCGCATCGTCGCCATTGCCGGCGGCGGCATGCAACAGCAGCGCATGGTGGCCGCGGCCGGTGGCGTACTGCCCAACCAATTGGCGATAAGGGCCGTTCAACCACGGGTACCAGTTCATTACGCGCCTTCCTGCTGTTGCAGCCACTGGCGCACGCTGGCGCGAATGGCGGCCGTTACCTGCTCCAGCGGTTGCGAAGCGTCAAGGGTAACGATAGCGTCGTCCTGCGCCGCCAGCGCCAAATAGCGCTCGCGCGTGCGCTCGAAGAACGGCAGCGCCTCTTGCTCGATGCGGTCCAGCTCGCCGCGCGCGCGCGCGCGCTGCAGACCGACTCTCGGCGGCAGATCCAGATAAAGCGTCAAGTCCGGGCGGAAACTTCCCAGCACGGTATCGCGCAGCGAAGTCATCAGCTGCGGATCCACGCCGCGCCCGCCGCCCTGATAAGCCTGTGACGACAGATCGTGACGATCGCCGACCACCCAGGCGCCGCGCGCCAACGCCGGCTTGATGACGGTTTCCACCAGCTGCACCCGGGCGGCGTATAGCATCAGCACTTCCGCCTTGATGGTCGGCAGCTCGCCGTCGATGCCCCGCTTGAACAAATCGCGCAGCTTCTCCGCCAATGGCGTGCCGCCCGGCTCGCGGGTGAAGACGATATCCTCGACGCCATATTCGCGCAGCACGTTGACCACGGTGTCGCGCGCGGTGGTTTTGCCCGCGCCTTCCAGTCCTTCGATAACCACGAATTTACTTTTCATTCTTTTCCTTTAGCACCTGGCGGTAGGCGCGCACCGCCTGGTTATGGCTCGCCAGATTGGTGGTGAAGGCGTGCCCGCCCTTGCCGTCGGCGACAAAATACAGATAAGGCGTCTTGGCCGGATTGGCGGCGGCTTTCAACGAGGCCTCTCCCGGCATGGCGATCGGCGTTGGCGGCAGGCCGGCGATCACATAGGTATTGTAGGCCGTGGCGGTTTCCAGATCCTTGCGGGTGATGTTGCCATTATAGCTGTCACCCATGCCGTAAATCACCGTCGGATCGGTCTGCAGGCGCATGCCGATGCGCAGCCGGTTGACAAACACCGAGGCCACCTTGCTGCGCTCTTCCGGCACCGCGGTTTCTTTCTCGACGATCGAGGCCATGGTCAGCAGCTCTTCCGGCGTTTTATACGGCAGGCTGGTGTCGCGCTCATCCCAGGCGGCCTGCAGCGTTTTTTCCATCCGCAGGTGCGCGCGCTTCAGCAAGGCGATATCGCTCATGCCGGCGGTATACAGATAGGTATCCGGATACAGCTGCCCTTCCGGGTGGGCGCCTTCGGGCATGCCCAGCGCCGCGGCAATCTCCGCCTCGCTCTTGCCCGCCAGGGTATGTTTCAGATATTTGGACTGCTGCAGCACCTGCAGCCAGTCGCGCAGGCGCGAGCCTTCGATAAAGCGCGCGTTAAACTGGGCTTCTTTGCCGCTGGCCAGCAGCTTCAGCATCTGGCGTACCGTCATGCCCGGGGTAAAACGGTAGGTGCCGGCCTTGAATTCCGCCAGCTCCGGCTCTATCCGCAGCAACAGCGGGAACCACATGCCGTTGCGAATAAGCTTGTCGCGCACCAACAACCCTTCCAGCGCCACGCGCCCGGTGCCGGCCGGCAGTTTGAATATCGTTTCCTGCTGAATGGCCAACGGCGTATCGGCGAAGCGTTCGACCTTCTGGTAACCCCAGAACAGCAGGGCCAATGCCAGGACAACAATAATGGACAGGATCTTCAGCTTTCTTTTCTTCATCAATCAGCCATGGTTAACAGTGTGGACGTAAAAAATCATACAGTTGCCGCGAACGGTAGCGCCATAAATGCGCGGCGTTGACCGGCAGCAGCGGCATCAGCGCGTTGCTGACCAGCACCTCGTCGGCGCCGGCCAGCGTATCCGGCGGTTCGCTGACGTAATGCAGACGGTATTCAGTCCCCGCCAACAACGCGATCACCCGCCGCCGCATCAGCCCGGCGACGCCCGCCTGGCTAAGGTCCGGCGTAAATACCGCTTTTCCCTTGCGCCAGAACAAATTAGCCGCACAGCATTCCACCAGCATACCGGCAGTGTCAAGCACCAGCGCCTCGTCGGCGGCCGTCTGGTCAAGATGCGCGCGGATCAGCACCTGCTCAAGCCGGTTAAGGTGCTTCAGGCCCGCCAGCAGCGGGTTGCGCGCCAACGGCACCGGGCTGAGCGCCAGGCTGATGCCCTGCTCGCGCCATTGCAGATAATGCGCCGGATAGCCGCTGCGCGAAACGATGCGCGTGGGGTTTTCACACCCGGCCGGGCCATAGCCGCGCCCGCCGCTGCCCCGCGTCAGTATCGCTTTGACCACGCCGAGCGGGATAGATTCTGCCGCATGCGTCATCTCTTGTTCGCAGGCCGCCCAGTCGATGGCAGGCAGCATGAGGCGCTGCGCCGCCTGCTGCAAACGCTCGATGTGCCAGGGCAGCAGATCGATTTTACCGTCGATAACCCGGGCAGTGGTGAAACAGCCGTCGCCGAACTGCAGGCCGCGATCGCTCGGCGCCAGCGCATCGTGGCGTTGTCCGTTAATCCAGTACATGCTTCCTCCTGTTGCCGGCTTATTTCATTACGCTCGCAGGATAGCAGGCGGCGAGACGATACGCAGCCCCACCGGCGGCCAAACGGCGGGCGTAAAAAAGCCCGGTTAAAAAACCGGGCTTTTCGTCAGCTATCCACAGCGCGAGTTACACTCTGCGGAAAATCAGGGAACCGTTGGTGCCGCCGAAGCCAAAGGAGTTACACAGCGTGTACTGCATGTCGCTCACCTGACGCGCTTCATGTGGCACGAAGTCCAGATCGCAACCTTCATCCGGGTTATCCAGGTTGATGGTTGGCGGTACCGCCTGATCGCGCAGCGCCAGTACGGTGAAGATCGATTCAATCGCGCCCGCCGCGCCCAACAGGTGGCCGGTCATCGATTTGGTCGAGCTGACCATCACGCGTTGCGCATCGCTGCCGAAGACAGATTTCACCGCCTGCGCTTCGGCCTGATCCCCGGCCGGCGTAGAAGTGCCGTGCGCGTTGATGTAACCGATTTGTGACGTGGTCACGCCAGCGTCAAGCAAGGCGTTCTCCATCGCCAGCGCAGCGCCTGCGCCGTTTTCCGGTGGCGAGGTCATGTGGTAGGCATCGCTGCTCATACCAAAACCGACCACTTCGGCGTAGATCTTCGCGCCGCGTTTCTTGGCGTGCTCGTACTCTTCCAGCACCATCATGCCGGCGCCGTCGCCCAGCACGAAACCGTCACGGTCTTTGTCCCAAGGTCGGCTGGCCGCCTGCGGGTTTTCGTTGCGGGTGGACAGCGCGCGCGCTGCGCCGAAGCCGCCGACGCCCAATGGGGTGCTGGCTTTCTCTGCCCCGCCGGCCAGCATCACGTCTGCGTCATTGTAAGCAATGATACGCGCCGCGTGGCCGATGTTATGCACACCTGAGGTACAGGCGGTGGCGATGGAGATGCTTGGGCCACGCATGCCGTACATGATTGTCAGGTGGCCTGCAATCATGTTCACTATGGTGGATGGCACGAAGAACGGACTGATTTTCCGTGGGCCACCGTTAACCAGTGAACTGTGGTTTTCTTCAATCAAACCCAGGCCGCCAATGCCGGAGCCGATAGCGGCGCCAATGCGGCTGGCGTTAGCCTCGGTGATGTCCAGCCCGGCATCCTGCATGGCTTGCATGCCGGCAGCGATACCGTACTGGATAAAGGCGTCCATCTTGCGCGCATCTTTGCGGGAGATGAAATCCTCTGAATTAAAGTTCTTTACCAGGCCTGCAAACTTGGTCGCATAGGCAGTGGTATCGAAATGGTCGATCAGGCTGATGCCACTCTGACCGGCAAGAAGAGCGTTCCATGTGGACTCTACCGTATTGCCGACAGGAGACAACATGCCCAGTCCGGTCACAACTACTCGACGCTTAGACACGTTTGTCCTCCAAGGAGGGAAAAATATGACACTAGGGATAGAAAAAACTTAGGCGGTCGAATGACCGCCTAGATATGTTCTCTTACTGCTGGCTAGCGTTGATGAAATCAATAGCTGCCTGAACAGTAGTGATTTTCTCAGCTTCTTCGTCTGGAATCTCGGTGTCGAATTCTTCTTCCAGTGCCATTACCAGCTCAACGGTGTCAAGAGAATCAGCGCCCAGATCTTCAACGAAAGAAGCGTTATTTAAAACTTCTTCCTGTTTAACACCCAGTTGCTCAACAATGATTTTCTTAACGCGTTCTTCGATAGTGCTCATACTCTTAAATTTCCTATCAAAACTCGCTTTCGCGATGGTTTTCGTAGTGTATAAAATGTTGAAAAAGATGCAACTAAATCCCGGCTGGTCAAACCACGATTTTACGCTATTTTGCGGTTTTTACCCCAAATAACGCAAATAGTTTTCGCATTTTTTAAATCATGTACATGCCGCCATTGACATGTAACGTTTCACCGGTGATGTAGCCAGCCTCATCAGAGGCTAAAAATGCAACAGCGCTGGCGATTTCTTTAGCATCGCCCAGCCGGTTGGCTGGAACTGATGACAAAATGCCTGCACGTTGATCATCTGTCAACGCCCGTGTCATGTCCGTCTCAATAAAGCCAGGTGCCACGACGTTGACCGTAATGCCACGTGAAGCGACTTCACGTGCCAAAGACTTGCTAAAACCAATCAGACCGGCTTTAGCCGCCGCGTAGTTAGCCTGCCCTGCGTTCCCCATGGTGCCGACAACGGAACCGATGGTGATGATACGGCCAAACCGCTTTTTCATCATAGCGCGCATTACCGCTTTTGACAGACGGAATACGGAAGTCAGATTGGTGTCCAGGATATCGGCCCACTCGTCGTCCTTCATACGCATCAGCAGGTTATCACGCGTAATACCGGCATTATTCACTAAAATGTCGATTTCGCCAAATTCAGCACGAATAGATGCCAGCACGCTGTCGATAGATTGAGCATCAACAACGTTCAACATAAACCCTTTGCCGTTTGCGCCCAGATAGCCGCTGATAGCCTCAGCACCGCTTTCACTGGTGGCGGTACCGATCACTTTGGCGCCGCGTGCCACAAACGTTTCAGCAATAGCCCGGCCAATACCGCGGCTTGCGCCGGTGACCAGAACAACTTTTCCTTCGAAGCTCATCATTTTCCTCTTATTGTTCAAGCGCCGCCGACAGACTGGCAGGATCATTTACCGCCGCCGCCGTCAGGGTGTCAACAATACGTTTAGTCAGGCCGGTCAGAACCTTGCCCGGACCAACCTCCAGCAGCGACGTCACGCCCTGCGCTGCGATAAATTCTACGCTCTCGGTCCAACGCACCGGGCTGTACAGCTGACGCACCAGCGCGCTGCGGATCGCTTCAGGATCGGTTTCGGTACGCACGTCGACGTTATTCACTACCGGCACCTGCGGCGCGCTGAAGGTCACGTCTTGCAGCGCCACGGCCAGTTTGTCGGCGGCCGGCTTCATCAGCGCACAGTGCGAAGGCACGCTCACCGGCAGCGGCAGCGCGCGCTTGGCGCCGGCGGCTTTACAGGCTGCGCCCGCGCGTTCAACCGCTTCTTTGTTGCCGGCGATCACCACCTGGCCCGGCGAGTTGAAGTTGACCGGAGAAACCACCTGGCCCTGGGCCGACTCTTCGCAGGCTTTGGCGATGGCGGCGTTGTCCAGGCCGATAATGGCGTACATGGCGCCGGTACCTTCCGGCACCGCTTCCTGCATCAGCTTGCCGCGCAGCTCAACCAGGCGGATCGCCGCCTTGAAGTCCAGCACGCCGGCGCACACCAGCGCCGAATATTCGCCCAGGCTGTGGCCGGCCATCAGCGCCGGGGTTTTACCGCCCTGCTGCTGCCATACGCGGAAGATAGCCACGGAGGCGGCCAGCAATGCCGGCTGCGTCTGCCAGGTTTTGTTCAGCTCTTCCGCCGGGCCTTGCTGCACCAGCTGCCACAGGTCGTAACCCAGGGCGGCGGAAGCTTCGCCGAAGGTTTCTTCGACGATCGGGAACTGCGCGGCCAGCTCGGCCAGCATGCCAAGGGCCTGAGACCCCTGGCCTGGGAATACAAAAGCAAATTGCGTCATTTTCTCTTCCTGTCAAATCAGAAACGAACCAGCGCCGAGCCCCAGGTAAAGCCGCCGCCAAAGGCTTCCAGCAGCACCAGGTGGCCGCGCTGAATTCGCCCATCGCGCACCGCTTCATCGAGCGCTGCCGGGACAGAGGCCGCTGAGGTGTTGCCGTGACGGTCGAGCGTCACCACCACTTTATCCATGCCCATGCCCAATTTTTTCGCCGTTGCGCTGATGATGCGCAGGTTGGCCTGATGCGGCACCAGCCAGTCCAGCGCGCTGCGGTCCATATCGTTGGCCTGCAGCGTTTCATCAACGATGTGCGCCAGTTCGGTAACCGCAACTTTGAATACTTCGTTGCCCGCCATGGTGACATAGGCCGGCTTGTCCTGATCCTGGCGATCTTTGAACGGCAGGGTCAGCAGGCCGCCGTAGCTGCCATCGGCGTGCAAATGGGTCGACATGATGCCCGGCTCTTCGGAAGCGCCCAACAGCACCGCGCCCGCACCATCGCCAAACAGGATGATAGTGCCGCGATCTTCAGGATCCAGGGTGCGCGAGAGCACGTCCGCGCCGATCACCAGCGCATGCTTCACCGCGCCGTTTTTCACATACTGATCGGCTACGCTGAGCGCGTAGGTAAAACCGGCGCAGGCCGCGGCCAGATCGAACGCCGCACAGTCCTTGATGCCCAGCATCTGCTGCACCAGGCAAGCGGCGCTTGGGAACGCGTGAGTCGAGGTGGTGGTCGCCACCACGATCAGCCCGATGTCTTCTTTAGCCACACCCGCCATTTCCAGCGCTTTTTCAGCCGCATGGAAGCCCATCGTCGCTACGTTTTCATCTGCGGCAGCGATACGGCGTTCACGGATACCGGTACGCGTGACGATCCACTCGTCAGAGGTATCCACCATTTTTTCCAGATCAGCATTGGTGCGCACTTGTACGGGTAAATAACTCCCCGTACCGAGAATCTTTGTATACATGTACGATCAGTCACTCTTAGGTAATACAGCCTCAAGGCGCGCAGCAATCCTTTCGGGGACTTGCCGCTGCACCGCCTGCACAGCCTGTTCGATTGCGACTGCAAACGCGTGAGGGTTTGCAGCGCCGTGGCTCTTGATTACGGTGCTGCGCAATCCTAACAGACATGCGCCATTATACTGGTCGGGGTTCAGGTGGCCGAAGCGCTTTACCACCCGTTTTTGCAGCCAACGGCCCAACAATTTCAACCACCACGCCTGCTTGCCGCCGTCTCCGGAGGATTTCAGCAGCGATAAGAACACTCTTACCACACCTTCCATGGTCTTCAGGGTGACGTTACCCACAAAGCCGTCGCAAACCATCACATCGGTTTTGCCGGTAAGCAGATCGTTGCCTTCCAGGTAGCCGATATAGTTGATTGCCGGCGTATTTTTCAGCACGGCGGCCGCTTCGCGGATATTATCCAGGCCTTTGGTTTCTTCTTCGCCAATATTCAGCAGCGCCACACGGGGTTGCGCGATGCCGACCACTTCCTCCGCCATCACCGCGCCCATCACCGCAAACTGCACCAGCATAGTGCTGTCGCACTCGACGTTGGCGCCTAAATCCAGCACCACGGTTTTGCCGCGCTGCTGATTCGGTATCACCGTCATCAACGCCGGGCGCTCAATGCCTTCCAACGGCTTGATCAACAGCTTGGCCAGGCCCATCAAAGCGCCGGTATTGCCTGCGCTGACGCAGCCCTGCGCTTTTCCGCCGTTGATAAGCTCCAGCGCAATGCGCATGGAGGTTCCGCGGCTGGCGCGTATCGCTTGTGAAGGTTTGGCGTCGCCGGCAATCACTGACTCGGCGGGCACGACTTGCAGACGCTCCAGAAGAACCGGATCGGCTTTGGCAAGTAAGGGGGAGATTGCGTCGGGATCGCCGACCAGCAGGAGATGAAGCTGTAAATTAGAGGCCAGTGCCTGCAATGAAGCAGGCACTGTGACGCAGGGACCGAAGTCCCCGCCCATTGCATCTAACGCCAGGGTTAGACGAGTCAAGGTACCGCTACTTAGCCGATAACCTTGCGACCGCGGTAGAAACCGTCGGCAGTGATGTGGTGACGACGATGAGTTTCACCAGAAGTCGCATCTACAGACAAAGTGGTGGTGGTCAACGCATCGTGTGAACGACGCATGCCACGTTTGGAACGGGTTGGTTTATTCTGTTGTACGGCCATGGACCTTACTCCTCAATTACTTACGCTTTAAACTGGCTAATACGGCAAATGGATTCGGTTTCTCGGCCTCTGCAGGCAGTTTGCCAAATACCATGTCCGCTTCGGACACTTCACAGTGTTCAGATTCATGTACCGGAACGACAGGCAGTGAAAGAATAATTTCGTCTTCAATCATTGCCAACAGATCGACTTCGCCAAACTCGTCGACTTCGATCGGTTCGTACGCTTCCGGTAATGCCTCAGCCTGCTCATCAGTGACGACCGGGCTAAAACAATATGTTGTGTGAACATGGTGCTCAAACGGGATGCCACAGCGTTGGCACATCAGCGTTACCGCGACGTCCGCATGCCCTGTTATCACCGCGAGGCGTTGGTTATCGATATTAAACGACAACGACGCATCGACATCACTGTCCACACTGACCACGGAGGCGGCGACACGTGTAACCTGCTCAGGGGTATAGACGCCTGCATAATCCAGGCGACGCTGAGCGGTACGTACCGCATCAATGGTCAAGGGTAATTTTACCTTTTGCATAGGGCGCGCATATTAACTTTGTAACGACATAGAGTCAAAGAAAAAGGCCGCAAAACGGCACCTTTCACCAATATTCGCTTCCACAGCGGCCGACAGTTTAAAATGCCCAACCTATTTACGCTATGGTTTGCGAAAAAAATTATGCAGAGATTGCTGTTAGCCTCGACGTCACCCTACCGGAAAATGCTGCTGGAAAAGCTGCACCTGCCCTTTATCTGCGCAGCGCCGGAGGTGGATGAAACCCCGCTGGCCGATGAAACCGCCGAAGCCCTGGTGCTGCGGCTGGCGGCGGCGAAGGCCCAGGCGCTGGCCATCGCCTACCCCGATCATCTGATTATCGGCTCCGATCAGGTCTGCGTGCTCGACGGAAAAATCACCGGCAAACCGCACAGCGCAGAAGGCGCCTGCGCGCAGCTGCGCCGGGCCAGCGGCCAGACCGTCACCTTTTATACCGGCCTGGCGCTGTACAACGGCCGCAGCCGGCACCTGCAGGCGCTGTGCGAACCGTTCCACGTGCATTTCCGCACGCTGAGCGAGGCGGAGATCGGCGCCTACGTGCGGCTGGAGCAGCCGCTGAACTGCGCGGGCAGCTTTAAGAGCGAAGGATTGGGCATTGCGTTGTTTGAAAAGCTGGAAGGCCGCGACCCGAACGCGCTGGTTGGCCTGCCGCTGATAGCGCTGCTGGACATGCTGCGGGCGGAAGGCCTCAACCCGCTGGCGTGATCCGGCTTATTGAGTTGCCTGCTGGCGCAACACCTGCAGGCAATGGCGCAGCTCTTCGTCCATCGGCGCTTCGATGCGCAGGGTTTCGCCGGTGGCCGGATGTTCAAAGCGCAGCGCCGCGGCGTGCAGGAACAGGCGTTTCAGGCCGGTGCCCGCCAGCTGCCGGTCGAATTCGCGATCGCCATAGCGATCGTCGAAAGCGATCGGGTGCCCGGCGTGCAGCGTATGCACGCGGATCTGGTGGGTACGCCCGGTGATCGGGCTGGCCTTGACCAGCGTGGCGAATTCATAGCGCTCTTCCACCTTGAAGCGCGTTTCCGACGGCTTGCCTTCGCTGTTGACGCGCACGATGCGTTCGCCGCTCTGCAAAATGTTTTTCAGCAGCGGCGCCTGCACCGCCTTGCAGTGGGATTGCCACTGGCCGCGCACCAGCGCCAGGTAATCCTTCTGCATGCCCTTCATCCGCAGCTGTTCGTGCAGCGAACGCAGCGCCGAGCGCTTCTTCGCCACCAACAATACGCCGGAGGTATCGCGGTCCAGGCGGTGCACCAGCTCCAGGAAACGGGCTTCGGGCCGCAGCGCGCGCAGCCCTTCGATCACGCCGAAGCTCAGGCCGCTGCCGCCGTGCACTGCGGTGCCCGAGGGCTTGTTGAGGATCAGCAGGTGATCGTCTTCATACAGAATGCAATCGGCCAGCGCGGCCACCTTGTCCAGCTTGGCGGACACCGGCGCCTCTTCGCGCTCGGCCACGCGCACCGGCGGCACGCGCACCACGTCGCCCGCAGCCAGCTTGTATTCGGCCTTGATGCGCCCTTTATTGACCCGCACCTCGCCTTTGCGCACGATGCGGTAAATCATGCTCTTTGGCACGCCTTTCAGGCGAGCGAGCAGAAAGTTGTCGATTCTCTGACCGGCTTCGTCGTCAGAAATCGTGATTAATTGTACTGCCGGATTGTTCGTTTTCATGGAGCGGGATTCTAAATAGAGCGCGTTAATAGCGCCACATCTTTTTCTGTGCTTAACTGTCTCTCTGACGGCGGGCGAAACCCCAGCGGACAATAAGGCAGCAAGCCGGTTTGAACGTTTGCGATTTCTACCGCAGTTAAGGAAAAGTCACCTTGCTATAACGGTATCAGCAGTGGAATAATGCAGTCACTTTCCGCGTTGATTCTCGTTAAACAGGGAAAACGGTGGAATTATAAAGTTTGTCTGATCGCGCAAAAACGCAGCAATGGCGTAAGACGTAATGCGAAATCAAACAATTAGCGGGCTGCGGGTTGCAGCTTGGCCGGCAAATGGAATCAGATCTGTCGACGTAAATCAGAAGCTATTCCCTAAGTCAAAAGCGCTGCCTTTCACAAAGAAATGCAGGCTTACCGAGATAATGCGCCCCTATGCAGGCGACAACCGTGAGGTTGACGGCTTTGCGAGAAGACACGGGGTTTTCGGTTTTAATCCGGCCATGAGGTTATTTTGCCCGCAGCTTTGTCGATAATGTAAAAATAACGAGTAAGTTAAGATGAAAAGAATGTTGATTAACGCGACTCAGCAGGAAGAGTTGCGTGTTGCCCTCGTAGATGGACAGCGGCTGTATGATTTGGACATTGAAAGCCCGGGTCATGAACAGAAAAAAGCGAATATTTACAAAGGCAAAATCACCCGCATTGAACCAAGTCTTGAAGCAGCGTTCGTGGACTACGGCGCAGAACGACATGGTTTCCTCCCTCTTAAAGAAATCGCCCGCGAATACTTCCCAAGTAACTATTCCTCCCATGGCCGCCCGAACATCAAAGATGTGCTGCGCGAAGGCCAGGAAGTCATCGTCCAGGTAGACAAAGAAGAACGTGGCAACAAAGGCGCCGCCTTGACCACCTTCATCAGCCTGGCCGGCAGTTACCTGGTGTTGATGCCGAACAACCCGCGCGCCGGTGGCATTTCCCGCCGCATCGAGGGTGACGACCGCACCGAACTGAAAGAAGCGCTTTCCTCGCTGCAACTGCCGGACGGCATGGGCCTGATCGTTCGCACCGCGGGCGTCGGTAAATCCGCCGATGCGCTGCAGTGGGATCTGTCCTTCCGCCTCAAGCACTGGGAAGCGATCAAGAAAGCCGCCGAAGGCCGCCCTGCTCCGTTCCTGATCCACCAGGAAAGCAACGTTATCGTGCGCGCATTCCGCGATTACCTGCGCCCGGACATCGGCGAAATCCTGATCGACAACCCGAAGGTTCTCGATCTGGCCAAAGAGCACATCGCTGCGCTGGGCCGCCCGGATTTCAGCAGCAAAATCAAATTGTACAGCGGTGAAATCCCGCTGTTCAGCCATTACCAGATCGAATCGCAAATCGAATCGGCCTTCCAGCGTGAAGTGCGTCTGCCTTCCGGCGGTTCGATTGTCATCGACAGCACCGAAGCGCTGACCGCCATCGACATCAACTCCGCCCGCGCGACCCGCGGCGGCGATATCGAAGAAACGGCGTTTAACACCAACCTGGAAGCGGCGGACGAGATCGCCCGTCAGCTGCGCCTGCGCGACCTCGGCGGCCTGATCGTCATCGACTTTATCGATATGACCCCGGTACGCCACCAGCGCGAAGTCGAAAACCGCCTGCGCGACGCCGTGCGTCAAGACCGTGCGCGCATTCAGATCGGCCGCATTTCCCGCTTCGGCCTGCTTGAGATGTCGCGTCAGCGCCTCAGCCCGTCGCTGGGCGAATCCAGCCATCACGTCTGCCCGCGCTGTAACGGCACCGGCACCATTCGTGATAACGAATCGCTGGCGTTGTCCATCCTGCGTCTGATCGAAGAAGAAGCGCTGAAGGAAAACACCAAAGAAGTTCACGCCATCGTGCCGGTTCAGGTTGCCTCTTACCTGCTGAACGAAAAACGTGAATCGGTCAGCGCGATCGAAAAACGTCAGGGTGGCGTGAAAGCCGTCATCGTGCCGAACGATCAAATGCAGACCCCGCATTACTCGGTACTGCGCGTGCGCAAAGGTGAAGAAACCCCTACCCTCAGCTACCTGCTGCCGAAGCTGCATGAAGAAGAAATGGCTCAACCGCTGGAAGATGCGCCGATGGAGCGCAAACGCCCAGAACAACCGGCTCTGGCTTCCTTCTCTCTGGCTGCCGACGTGCCGCCGCCGTCTGAAGAACCCGCCGCCGCCAAACCGGCCGCCTCTGCCGCCAAGGCCGCTGCGCCGGTCGCCGCCAAGCCGGGCCTGTTGGGCCGTCTGTTCGGTGGCCTGAAGTCGTTGTTCGCCGCTGAAGAGCAGCCTGCCGCCGTAGAAGCCAAACCGGCCGAAGCGCCGAAGGCGGAAAACACCGGTGAAAACCGCCGTCAGGATCGCCGCGGCCAGCGCCGTCAGGGCACCGGCCGTAAAGAACGCGGCGAGCGCGGTGAGCGTAGCGAACGCAACGATCGCCCGGAACGCGGTGAGCGCAAAGAGCGCGGTGAAGGCCGTGACAACCGTGGCGAACGCGACAACCGCGATAATCGCGAGCCGCGCGACAACCGCGAAGGCCGCGAAAGCCGCGAGTCTCGTGAGGAACAGCGCCGCAACCGCCGCAACCAGCAGCAAAATGCGCCGGTTGTCGAAGAGGCGGTGTCGGAAGAAGCCGCTAAAGCACAGCGCGAAGAGCAGCAGCAACGCCGTGAGCAGCGCGCAGAACGCCAGCGTCGCCGCCAGGAAGAGAAACGTCAGGCTCAACAGGAAGTGAAAGCGCTGGAAAGCGCCGACGTTGCCGTCGAGAGCGATGAGGAACAGGAAGAACGTCAGCAGCAGAACATGCAGCGTCGCCAACGCCGCCCTCTGACGCAGAAAGTTCGCGTGCTGTCTGCAGAAGAAGAACTGCACCGCGCAGCGGAAGAGCTGCTGGCACCGAAAGCACCGATCGCCAAGCTCGAAGACGTTAAGCCGGCTGCGGCCGAAGACAGCGTTAAACTGCTGCCGGAAAGCGTTGCCGCCCAGGCGGAAGATGATGCCCAGGGTGAAAACCGCGCTAATGGCGAAAACGGCATGCCACGCCGCTCGCGCCGCTCGCCGCGCCACCTGCGCGTCAGCGGCCAGCGCCGTCGCCGCTACCGCGATGAGCGTTACCCGCTGCAGTCGCCAATGCCGTTGGCCGGGGCTTTCGCTTCACCGGAAATGGCATCGGGCAAAGTCTGGGTAAGCTACCCGGTTGCACAGAGCGCACAGGTGGAAGAAGCGGCAGACGTTCAGGCCGAAGCCGCCGAGATCGCCGCCGATAACCTGATGGCGCCGGAAGCCGTCGCTGTCGCAGCGCCGGTCATCACCGCCGCGGCTGAACAGCTGCCGGTTGAAGCGGAAGAGGCTGAGGCCAAGGTTGAAGCCCCAGCGGCGCCGGTCATTGCCAGCCAGCCGGTTGAAGAAACCGTTGTGGAAGTGGAGGCTGAAACCGCAGCCGTAGAGGAAGACACTACCGTCATCGCAGCTGAAGCGGCACCTGCAGCAGCAGAAGCGCCGGCGCCAGTGGAAGAAGCCCCGGTGGCCGCAGCGGCGGAAGAGCCTGCGACGGTTGAGGCGGCGCCTGCCGTTGAAGCTGAAATAGTGGCGGAAGAAACCCCGGTGGCCGTTGAGCCTACAGCGGAAGCTGAAGCGGCCCCAGAGCAAGAAGAGGTGGCGGCCCCGGTCGTTGCCGAACCCGCTCCGGCGATCCAACAGCCTGTTCCGGTGAAAACCGTTCAGAACGTGCTGTATAAGCACATCGCTACGGCACCGATGACCAAAGCTCCTGCACCGGCCTATGTGCCGGAAGAACGCAAGCACAGCGACTGGCAGCGCCCTTCCTTCAACTTCGAAGGTAAAGGCTCAGCCGGCGGCCATGCGGCGGTGAACCAGGCTACGGCCCCGGCCACCAAACCGCAGCCGGTCAACGAGTAAGTTAACCTCGCGATAAAAAAACCCGCCAATCGGCGGGTTTTTTCTGGCCTGAAAACGCGGCGATCAGGCGATTTTCTTCAGCTTCTTGATATCCAGCACGTCCAGCTTGCCATCGACCTGGCCGACAAAGCGTTGGAAATGCGCGGTCGCACTATGCTTATCAAGCGCCTCACTGCTGGCCCAACGTTCGAAGAAGACGAAGGTGCCCGGTTTTTCCAGATCGCGATGCAGATCGTACTGCAGGTTGCCCAACTCTTGGCGGCTTGGTTCGATGATCTCGTGCACCGCCTCGCTGACGGCGGACAAAAATTCGGGCTTCGCCTGCAGGGTGGCGATAACGCGTACTTCCATTGCTTTCTCCCTTTCCAGATGATGATAAAGACCCTTCTCCGGTGGTTTCTCCCCCGGATGATTAAAGTCCCTGCCACTATGCGCCCGATAGCCGATTGATTTCAACTTGCCGGCAACAAACAGATGCATCGCGCGCGCTTTCCGCTTATCCTTACACCCCGGCGTGAATAACCCCCATTATTCGCTTTTACTTAGACGTTTTCTGACCGCCGGAGCCCATGCAACATGACCGCACAACTTCAAGCCCTGAAAATTCGCCGCCCTGACGACTGGCATATCCATCTGCGTGACGACGAGATGCTGAAAACGGTAGTGCCCTATACCAGTCAGGTGTTTGGCCGGGCGATCGTGATGCCGAACCTGGCTCCGCCAATCACCACCGTGGCCGCCGCGCGCGCCTACCGCGAGCGCATTTTGGCTGCGGTTCCGCAGGGCCATAACTTCACCCCGCTGATGACCTGCTACCTGACCAACTCCCTCTCCGCCAATGAGCTGGTCAGCGGCTTTGAACAAGGTGTGTTTACCGCCGCCAAACTGTATCCGGCCAACGCCACCACCAACTCCAGCCATGGCGTGAGCGACGTGAAAGGCATTTACCCGCTGTTCGAACAGATGCAGAAAATCGGCATGCCGCTGCTGATCCACGGCGAAGTGACTGACGCTCACGTCGATATCTTCGATCGCGAGGCGCGCTTTATCGACCAGGTCATGGAGCCGATCCGCCGGCAGTTTCCGGAGCTGAAAATCGTCTTCGAACACATCACCACCCAAGAGGCGGCTCAGTACGTGCAGGAAGGCAATCGTTTCCTCGGCGCTACCATCACGCCGCAGCACCTGATGTTCAACCGCAACCATATGCTGGTTGGCGGTATTCGCCCACACCTGTTCTGCTTGCCAATCCTTAAGCGCAATACTCATCAGGAAGCCCTGCGCAAAGCGGTCGCCAGCGGTTCGGATCGCTTCTTCCTCGGCACCGACTCGGCGCCGCACGCCAAACACCGTAAAGAGTCCAGCTGCGGCTGCGCCGGCGTTTTCAACGCACCGAATGCCATACCGGCCTACGCCACCGTGTTTGACCAACTGGGCGCGCTGGAACATCTGGAAGCCTTCTGTTCGCTGAACGGCCCGCGCTTCTACGGCCTGCCGGTCAATGAAGAGATTATCGAGCTGCAGCGCGTGCCAACTACCCAGCCGGAAGAGATAGCCCTGGGCGGTGAATCTGTCATTCCGTTCCTGGCCGGCGAAACCCTGAGTTGGTCGCTGAAGGACTGACAATCTTTTTTTAATGCTGCCTATTGCTCCCGCTGATGGTTAACTGTATAAATAACCAGTAAATCGCTTCGGGGGCAATTATGCGTGTTGAAGTCACTGTAGATAAAACCAAGCCGTTGCCGTCTGGCGCCATTGAGGCGCTGACCGGTGAACTGAGCAAAAGGGTGAACCGCCAGTTTCCGGGCACCAGCGTTCAGGTGCGTTATGCCGGCGCCAACGGGCTTTCGGTACTGGGCGGCGCGAAAACCGACCGGGATCTGATCGAAGAAATACTCCAGGAAACCTGGGAAAGCGCCGACGAGTGGTTCAGCGCGGAATAATACTGCAATGCTGTTTTTGCCGGGGGTCGCTCTCCGGCTTTTTTGTTTCTGGCGCCCCACCCGTTCATCTATTACCCTTAGTCTGGAATAAATCCGCATCTGGTCTGTACTGAATGTTTTGACAGGAGGTAGTAAGCATGGCCCCGGACAAGGTGAAAACCGAAGAAGCAATGACCTTTGGCGAATTGCTGGCGCTGATTGCCGATCAAAAGCGGCGTCTGAGCGTACTGGAAGTGGCGTTCTCTTATCTGGCGTTTGGCCTGGATGACAAAGCCAATCAGCTGTTGATCCACAGCCTGAAGCTGGAGTCGCAAAACCAGAATCGCGACGCTGAAACGCAAAAACATTTTGCCCATTTGGCGGAAGAATTGGAAAAGCGCCTGCATAGCGCCCCGCCGTCCCCCCTCGGCTGAATAAGCCAGCGATTCTGAATCATTCCCGTATTCGCAGGTAAGACTGTTGAATAATTGCTCAACTAAATATTTATTTTGCAAAAAAGGTGGGAAAACCCCCAACGATGAAAGCAGATGCGTATACTGTAATTGCTCGCATGATGATGAGCCGCATTGATCCTCGTTAGTTACTCAAGGTAGTCACTACTCAATAAGGGGTCTTTATGGACAGAAATGATGAAGTAATTCAGACACATCCGCTTGTTGGCTGGGATATCAGTACTGTCGACGTTTATGACGCCATGATGATACGCCTTCATTACCTGTCTTCACTAGACCAAACGCCCGAAGAAGCCCAAGTAGACAGAACGCTTTGGCTCACCACAGATGTCGCACGGCAATTAATCAACATATTAGAAGCCGGCATCGCCAAGATTGAAGCTACGGATTACCAGGACCTTGATAGAAGAAAGCACTAATTCACCACGCCAAAACCCCCGAGGCGCCGCGATCATCTCCGGCGCCTTTTTCTTTGCCTACAGGCCGCACAACGGATGCATTGTCGCCCCCAACCTTTTATCATAACGCGATAAACAACATCTATCAGAGAGGGTATGGCACGTGGAATATGACTTGATTGTCGTGGGCAGCGGTTCAGTGGGCGCGGCGGCAGGCTACTATGCCTCGCAGGCCGGCCTGAAGGTACTGATGATCGATAGCGCCATGCCGCCGCACCGTAACGGCAGTCACCACGGCGACACTCGCATCATTCGGCACGCCTATGGTGAAGGTGAAAAATATGTCCCTCTGGCGCTGCGCGCTCAGGCGCTGTGGAACGCGCTGATGCAGAAGACCGGTGAAGAGCTGTTTCAACCCTGCGGCGTGCTGAACCTGGGGCCGCAACGGTCCGAATTCATCGGCAATGCGCAACAAAGCGCACAGAAATTTCGCCTGAACACGCAGAACCTCAGCGCCGAGCAAATTAACCAGCGCTGGCCTGAATTCAATGTGCCGGCGGACTACCTCGGCGTGTTTGAGCCGGACGCCGGTTTCCTGCGTTCGGAACAGGCGGTGGCCAGCCTGATCAGACTCACCAACGAAGCCGGGTGCAGCCAACTGTTCAATTGCCCGGTCAGCGCGGTGGAACCCGTGGAAGGCGGCGTCGAAGTGGTTACCGGCGAAGGCCGCTTCTGCGGCCGCAAAGCGGTGGTGACGGCGGGAACCTGGGTGAAAGCCCTGCTGCCGCACATGCCGGTCACGCCGCTGCGCAAGGTATTTTCCTGGCATCAGGCGGATGGCCGCTACAGCACCAACAACCGCTTCCCGGCGTTTACCGTCGAAGCGCAGGACGGCACGCACTATTATGGCTTTCCGGCGGATAACGACGGCCTCAAGTTGGGCAAACACGACGGCGGCCAGCCGATGGATGCGCCGGAGCAGAGGAAGCCTTTTGGCAGCTATGCCAGCGACGGCACCGAGGTCTTCAATTTCCTGCGTCAGTTCCTGCCGGGTGTAGGTGTATGTTTACACGGTGAAGCATGCAGTTATGATATGAGTCCAGACGAAGATTTCATTATCGATACCCTACCGGAATGCGATAATCTGATGGTCATCACCGGCCTGAGCGGTCACGGTTTCAAATTCGCCAGCGCGCTGGGCGAAGTGGCTGCACTGTTCGCCCAAGGTAAAGCACCGCCGGTAGACGTCGCCCCCTTCGGTCTGAAGCGATTTAGCTAACCTTTCAGCGGGTCCCGCCTCGAACCTTGCAGCCTGGCGGGCAGTTGTGATGTCGATTTACAATTAATTAACCTGCTAACCCTTTTATATATCAAGTAAAAAATGTGATGACGGAAATTTCTTATATTCGCCTGTCGAATTTCCGAATTGATCCCCTCCGGTGTAAGCCCTATTTTACAGGTGATATGCCGTATCGGCTTTAGCACCATCAACAAGGATGTCACCATGAAACTGCTTGTCGTGGACGAATGCTGCTTCACCCGGGTCGGTATCGCCAGCTATTTTGCTGATAATGGTTTCACGACGGTGAAGTGCTGCCAGAACATAGAGTACGCCATGCCGCTACTCGACAGCTTCCAGCCAAGCCACATACTGGTGAATCTGACCAACCAGTGCCGCTATAGCGAAGATGACGAGCAGCTGCAGACGTTTATGACGGCCAGCCAATCGGCGCTATCCTTTATCTACCTGGATACCCCGTACCCGTACAGCGAGACGCCAATGCGCATCTCGGATAACGCCTTCCTGTTCAATAAGAGTATTCTGCCCACCACGCTCCGCACTCTGCGGGAAAATCCGCTGCCGCAGGTGGAAACCGGCGTTGAACATTCGCTGTTCAGCCCGCAAGAGCTGACGGTGATGAAATACTGGATGGCGGAAATGCCTAACTACCGCATTGCCAAAAAGCTGCAGATCAGCTCGCACACGGTTTACGTGCACAAACGCCATATCACGGAAAAAATTAACGCCCGCAACCGGCTGGAGTTCTATTCACTCTATAACGTGCTGCGCTACTTCTACCCGCCAGGCACGCAGGTCGGCACAACGTCGCAGCCCATGCTGACGGCATAAAGCGCAAGCCTGCTGCAAAGCGGGCTTTTTTTCGCCCGTTGTTTTCCCCGCGAGCTGCCGAGCTATTAAAGCCGGCGGCAAAAAGACTATAATCTGGGGCCCTTATCCTCAGGCGGTTGGACATGTTAAACAGAATACTGGCGGCGATCGTCAACAACGTGCGTGAACATCTGGTGCTGTACCTCTGCCTGTGGCTGATACTGTTGGCGCTGGACGTCTATTTCTTCTTTATGCTGTAACCCTGGAGCGGCAAGACTTCTTCACTCCGGCGGCGCTCCGCAGCAAATTAGCGCGCAGCCATCTGCGGCAAATGCCCTGATATATTTTCGTTCTGCTTGAAATAACCGATAACTCCTGCTACCGGCATTATGCTTAACGCCGAAAGCGTATTTACCTAAAATGACAAAAGCTGACAATAATAAATAATTAGCTGTTATTTCAACAGGTAATGAACATTCCGTTTTTTTATGAATAATACTAACTCCAACGATTTAACTGACTAACTCCGCCCGCCTCCAGCAAAACCGCTGACCAATATTTTAAAGTAGTAACATAGTAAAATTTATTATTGATTTTGTGTTTCCTAATGTTTAACTATTGCTGCCAGAAAATGAAGAAAGTAAGGAAACATGATGCGTTGGAAAAATACCGCCGACCGCTTCGGCCATCTGTCAGTGTTGATCCACTGGCTGGTGGCGTTGACGGTGTACGGCATGTTCGCCCTCGGTCTGTGGATGGTGACGCTGGGTTATTACGACGTCTGGTATCACCAGGCGCCCGAGATCCATAAAAGCATCGGCACCCTGCTGTTCATCGTCATGCTGGTGCGGGTGATTTGGCGCTTCGTTTCGCCGCCGCCCAAGCCGTTGGCCAGCTATAGCCGTTTTACGCGCGTCAGCGCCATTCTGGCTCACCTGGCGCTGTATGTGGTGCTGTTCAGCATTCTGATCAGCGGTTACCTGATCTCCACCGCCGACGGCCAGCCGATCAGCGTATTCGGCTGGTTTGACGTGCCAGCCACCGTCAGCGGCATGGCGGAACAGGCCGACACCGCCGGCGCTATTCATCTTTATCTGGCCTGGGCCGTCGTAGTGCTTTCTATACTGCACGGATTGGCCGCGCTTAAACATCACTTTGTCGACCGTGATGTGACTTTGAAACGGATGCTGGGTAGCAGCGCCGATTAACCTTTGGATTTATGGAGATTGCTATGTTGAAAAAGACCGTATTGGGCCTGACCGCAGGCGCCCTGCTGCTGAGCGCCGGTTCCGCACTGGCGGCGAACTACAAGATTGATAAACAGGGGCAGCACGCCTTTATCGAATTCCGCATCCAGCACCTGGGTTACAGCTGGCTGTACGGCAGCTTCAAAGACTTTGACGGCGGCTTCTCCTTCGATGAAAAAGACCCGTCCAAGGACAAGGTGGAAGTGACCATCAACACCGCCAGCGTCGATACCAACCACGCCGAGCGTGATAAACACCTGCGCAGCGCAGAATTCCTCAACGTTGAGAAGAACAAACAGGCCAAGTTTGAATCCACCGAGGTGAAGAAGAACGGTGAAGGCTATGCGGTAGTCGGCAACCTGACGCTGAACGGCGTTACCAAACCGGTCACGCTGGACGCCAAGCTGATTGGTCAGGGCAACGATCCGTGGGGCGGTTACCGCGCCGGCTTTGAAGCCAACGGCAAGATCAAGCTGAAAGACTTCGGTATCACTACCGATCTGGGCCCGGCGTCTCAGGACGTGGAGCTGATCATCTCCGTGGAAGGCGTACGCGAGAAGTAATAAAAAAGCGCGGCGTTCGCCGCGCTCTCATCAGGCTCAGCCCGCTGGGCCTTCTTCTTCCGGTGCCGGAATGTGCATCGTGGTCTGCAGCAGCCCTTTCGACTTATTGAAGATTTTGATGCCGTTCTCGCGGCCGGCGCGGCGCGCACGCTGCTCTTCGCGCGGCAGTTTCAGCTCTTCGCGGCAGATCTCGCTGCAGCAGCCTTCAAACTTGGCGGCGCAGCTCGGGCACTGAATAAACAGCAGGTGACACCCGTCGTTCTTGCAGTTGGTGTGGGTATCGCACGGCGCGCCGCACTGGTGGCAGTTGGCGATCACGTCATCCGAGATCCGCTCACCCATACGCTCATCGAACACAAAGTTTTTGCCGACAAACTTCAGCGGCAGCCCCTGCTCTTTCGCCTTGCGCGCATATTCGATAATCCCGCCTTCCACGTGGTAGACGTTTTTAAAGCCGTTATGCAGCATGTAGGCGCTGGCTTTTTCACAACGAATGCCGCCGGTGCAGTACATGACGATGTTTTTGTCTTTGCTGTCCTGCAACATCTCCACCGCCATCGGCAGCTGATCGCGGAAGGTGTCTGAAGGCACCTCAATGGCATTTTCGAAGTGGCCGACTTCATATTCGTAGTGGTTGCGCATGTCGACAAACAGCGTATCCGGGTCGTCGATCATCGCATTGACGCGATCGGCCTGCAGATATTCACCCACGTTCGCCGGGTTAAAGCTTTCATCATCGATGCCGTCGGCCACGATGCGATCGCGCACCTTCAGGCGCAGCACCCAGAAGGATTTGCCGTCGTCTTCCAGCGCAATATTCAAACGCACCTGATCCAACGCCGGATGCGCAGCAAACAGCGCGGTCCTGAAGGCGTCGAAATTGTTCTGCGGCACGCTGATCTGCGCGTTGATGCCTTCTTTCGCCACGTAAATGCGGCCGAACACCTTCAGCTTGTCGAACTGAATATAGAGGCTGTCGCGGAAGGCTTGCGGATCGTCGATGCTGAAGTATTTATAAAAAGAAACTGTGGTGCGCGGCTCGGTTTCGGCCAGCATGCGCGCCTTCAGTTCCTCATTGGAAATTCGGTTATGTAACACTGGCATGGTGTACTTTCCTGTCTTTCGGAGGTGACTGATTTTACCGCGCACAGGCGCTTGGCCCGCGCGCGGCGCACATCATACCGGAAAATAATCCGCTGTGCAGCATTAGCCGGACGTGCGGCATTGCCGGCGGAAACTTGACGGGGCTCACAAATCCCGATAAGCCTAATGATAGCTCGCTATCGATTTATCACGGTTCAGGAGAACGCCATGAGTCAACTGTTTACCCCTATAGCCCTGGGGCCGCTCACCTTGCCCAACCGCATTGTCATCGCGCCGATGTGCCAATATTCCGCCGACGGCGGCAAGGCCACCGATTGGCACAGCATCCACCTCGGTCATCTGGCGTTGTCCGGCGCCGGGCTGCTGATCGTCGAAGCGACCGCCGTCTCGCCCGAAGGGCGCATCACGCCCAACGATCTCGGCCTGTGGGACGACGCAACCGAACAGGCGCTGGCGAACGTGGTTCAGGCCGTGACAAAGCACGCTACCCTGCCGCTAGGCATTCAACTCGCCCATGCAGGGCGCAAAGCCGCCTGCGCGGTGCCCTGGGAGGGCGGCGCGCAGTTAGGCGCGGCCCACGGCGGCTGGCAGACGCTGTCCGCCTCTTCGCTGCCGTTCGGTGAACATGACGAAACGCCGCAGGCGATGAGCCTGGATCAGATAGCCCAGTTGAAAGCGCAGTTCGTCGCGGCGGCGAAGCGCGCCGACCGTCTGGGCTTTGCGCTGATTGAGCTGCATGGCGCGCACGGCTATCTGTTGCATCAATTCCTCTCGCCGTTGGCCAATCAGCGCAGCGATCAATACGGCGGTTCGTTGCAAAACCGCATGCGATTGCTGCTGGAAATTTTTAGCGACGTTCGCGCGGCGTTTCCGGCCGGCAAGGCGGTTGGCGTGCGCATTTCCGCCAGCGATTGGGTCGCGGGCGGCTGGGATCTGGCGCAGTCAATTGAGTTGAGCAAAGCGCTGAAAGAACTGGGCTGCGACTATATTCACGTCTCCAGCGGCGGTATGTCGCCTCAGCAAAAAATTCCGGTTGGCCCCAATTACCAGGTGCCGTTCGCCGAAGCGATCAAAAGAGAGACCGGCTTGCCAACCATCGCCGTCGGCCTGATTACCGAGCCGGAGCAGGCGGAGGCGATAATCGCCACCGGCCAGGCGGACATGGTGGCGCTGGCGCGCGGCATTCTCTATGACCCGCGCTGGCCGTGGCACGCGGCGGCCAGGCTGGGCGACAAGGTCAATGCTCCGCCGCAGTACTGGCGCTCTGAGCCCCACGTGGTGAAAGGCCTGTTCAACAGCCGCTAAGGTTGGCCAAGGTGGGCGTTCAGCGCCCGCCTTCGCATTCGGTAAAGCCGGAAATCACCATGCCGAGCAGCAGCATGCCGCCGGCGAACGCCAACAGCGGATTCCATTGCAGATGCGCGCCCAGGCAGCCCAACAACGCCCCCAGGACCAACAGGCCCGCGCTTGACCATGACGCCAACATGACCCCCTCCTAATCATTATCCTGCTATCATAATCCTGTCGTTGAATGCCGTCTATCCAGGCAGCGCTGCCAATCCCTGGCCGGTATTCATCACGAAAAATTATATTTTAATGCGCTGTATTTTCCCGTTTACCGAGAAAAATGCCACAATAGCTGACAATAAACGGCAGAAAAAGAAGCGCGCAGCTGGACTCCTCCGATTTCCAGGCCGCCGTATGACTCTGTTATTATCGTTAAATGATTGCTTTTAAACTGAGAAAACATGACTCACGTTCCCTCTTTCAATCGCTCTTTATTACATCCGCGCTACTGGCTCACCTGGTTCGGTATCGGTTTGCTTTACCTGTTGGTATTGCTGCCCTACCCGATTATCTACCGGCTAGGCACCTCGCTCGGGCGGTTCTCGATGCGCTTTTTGAAGCGCCGGGTGGCCATTGCCCAGCGCAACCTGACGCTGTGTTTCCCCGACATGCCGCAGGCCGAGCGCGATGCGCTGGTGGTGAAAAATTTTGAATCCGTCGGCATGGGGCTGTTTGAAACCGGCATGGCCTGGTTCTGGCCAAACTGGCGCATTGAGCGCTGGTTCAAGGTCAGCGGATTGGAGCACATCCAAAAAGCGCGGGACAACCACCAGGGTGTGCTGCTGATTGGCCTGCATTTTCTGACGCTTGAGCTGGGCGCCCGCATCTTTGGCATCCATAACCCGGGTATCGGCGTTTATCGCCCGCACGACAACAAGCTGATGGACTGGCTGCAAACCTGGGGCCGCATGCGTTCCAACAAATCGATGCTGGACCGCAAAGACGTGAAAGGCATGATCCGCGCCCTGAAGCAGGGTGACATCATCTGGTATGCGCCGGACCATGACTATGGCCCGCGCAGCAGCGTATTCGCCCCGCTGTTCGCCGTGGAGAAAGCCGCCACCACCACCGGCAGCTACGTGCTGGTGCGGATGGGCAAACCGGCGATCATTCCTTTCACCCCGCGCCGCCTGCCGGAAGGCCAGGGCTATGAGCTGATTATGCAGCCGGCGGTAGAGAACTTCCCGCTGGATAACGAGCTTGAGGCCGCCGCCTTTATGAACAAGGTGGTGGAGAAAGAGATCCTGATGGCGCCAGATCAGTACATGTGGCTGCACCGCCGCTTCAAGACCCGCCCGGAAGGCGAGCCTTCGCTGTACTGACCCCAAACCCGCCGGCCGGCGGGTTTTTTGCTAAGCGGGGCTTGAGTATCGGCGGTAAGGGTGGGATGTTAAAACCTTTGCCGCTAACCCGGGAGCCGTTATGTATATTGTAAGCCTGACCTATCACCGCCCTATCGCCGAAGTCGACAGCCACCTCGAGGGGCACATTGCCTGGCTGAAGAAATATTTTCAGGAGGGCACCTTCGTCGCCTCCGGCCGCAAGAATCCGCGCACCGGCGGCGTGATACTGGCCAAAGGCATTGAGCGCACGCGGCTGGACGCCATTCTGGCCGAAGATCCGTTTAACGCCGTGGCGCATTACGAGGTGACAGACTTCAGCGCCACCACTACCGCCGAGGGGTTCGACGCCCTGGCTGGATTATAAAATTCCATAAATTCCGCGCGTTAAGCGCGGAATTTCGCTAATTACTTATTTTTAAAACTTTATTTCATTTCCCCGTAAAACGCCGCTCTGCAATTGCCGTCCCCGCCGTTAAGGCGCATACTTATCAGGCTAACCTTCACGCTTTGCCCCCTTTTGCCCCCTTTTGCGCCCACGGGCAAAGCGCGCCACCCACTCGGCAACGGTAATTTATGGCCCCGGTATCGGAACCTGTTAACTGGAAACGCAATCTTTTCGTCACCTGGCTGGGGTGTTTCCTCACCGGCGCCGCCTTCAGCCTGATCATGCCGTTCCTGCCGCTGTACGTGGAGGCGCTGGGCGTTACCGGCCACCAGGCGCTGAACATGTGGTCCGGCCTGGTGTTCAGCATCACCTTTCTGTTTTCGGCGATTGCCTCGCCCTTCTGGGGCGGGCTGGCGGACCGGCGCGGCCGCAAACTGATGCTGCTGCGCTCGGCGCTGGGCATGGCCATCGTGATGGCGCTGATGGGCATGGCGCAGAATATCTGGCAGTTCCTCGCTTTGCGCGCCGTCCTGGGGCTGCTCGGCGGCTTTATCCCCAACGCCAACGCGCTGATCGCTACCCAGGTGCCGCGCAATCGCAGCGGTTGGGCGCTGGGCACCCTGTCCACCGGCGGCGTCAGCGGCGCGCTGATTGGCCCGCTGATCGGCGGGCTGTTGGCCGACCAGTACGGCCTGCGCCCGGTGTTCTATATCACCGCCGCCGTGCTGTTCGCCTGCTTTGTACTGACGCTGCTGTGCGTTAAAGAGCAGTTCACCCCGGTACAGAAAAAAGACATGCTGCACGCGCGGCAGGTTTTCGCTTCGCTGAAAAGCCCAAAGCTGATCCTCAGCCTGTTCGTCACTACCCTGATTATCCAGGTTGCTACCGGTTCTATCGCGCCAATCCTGACGCTGTATGTGCGTGACCTGGCCGGCGACACTCACAACCTGGCGTTTATCAGCGGCCTGATCGCGTCGGTGCCCGGCGTGGCGGCGCTGATGAGCGCACCGCGGCTGGGTAAATTGGGCGATCACATCGGGCCTGAGCGCATCCTGGTGTTTATGCTGATCGTATCGGTGCTGCTGCTGATCCCGATGGCCTTCGTGCAAACGCCCTGGCAATTGGGCGTATTGCGTTTCCTGCTGGGCGCCGCCGACGGCGCGTTGCTGCCGGCGGTTCAGACGTTGCTGATATACAACTGCACCAATCAGGTCGCCGGGCGTATCTTCAGCTATAACCAATCGTTCCGCGACGTCGGCAACGTCAGCGGCCCGTTGCTCGGCGCCGCGGTCTCCGCCAGCTACGGTTTCCGGGCGGTATTCTGCGTCACCGCGCTGGTGGTGTTGTTCAATGCCGCGTATTCGTGGTGGTGCCTGCAGCGCCGGCCGGCGCGAACGCGTGAAGACACCCTGCAGGAAGAGCGATAGCCCAATTTATCGCCAGTTTTTTGCCTTGAGCGGGGCAACGCGCCGTTTACCCTACTTTTAGTAATGCTTCCCGCCGGACGGCGCCTTCCCCTTCCATTAAGAAAAATCTTAGCACAACGCTTTGTTTATAAAAGGTTAATTAACCTTTAGCGCATAAAAGCCGCTGTCAATCATATTCCTGTCATAACCAACGTAAAAACCAAGAAAGTAGATGTTTGTCGACTTTTCATCTAAAAAATGGGATACAGGGACTAGACAAAACCATCATCCAGTTATCAAATGGTTAAATAATATCACGCCAGATGTAAAACATCGGCTAAGTGAAAAAATGGCCGGCGCGCTTTCCACGGTTTACGGGCGCTGCGGCTGAGGTTTTGTCGGGTAATCCGCATTGGGTGGATCACCTTGCTTAAATACACATACATACCACAGTATCTGCCGCAGCCATGCGGCGCACTTTATTGGGAAGACGTTATGCAATCCTCTGTTAATAAACAAGAAAGCCGGACCTTCTTCGGCCACCCTTATCCGCTTGGCTCGCTGTTTTTCACCGAAATGTGGGAGCGATTCTCGTTTTACGGCATTCGACCGTTACTGATCCTGTTTATGGCGGCCACCGTCTATGACGGCGGCATGGGGCTGGCGCGCGAAAACGCTTCGGCGATCGTCGGCATCTTCGCCGGCAGCATGTACCTGGCCGCGCTGCCGGGCGGCTGGCTGGCGGATAACTGGCTCGGCCAGCGCAAAGCGGTGTGGTACGGTTCGATCCTGATCGCCCTCGGCCACCTGTCGATCGCCCTGTCCGCCGTGATGGGCAACAACCTGTTCTTTATCGGGCTGATGTTCATCGTGCTCGGCTCCGGCCTGTTCAAGACCTGCATCTCGGTGATGGTCGGTACCCTGTACAAGAAGGGCGATGCGCGCCGTGACGGCGGCTTCTCGCTGTTCTACATGGGCATCAACATGGGCTCGTTCATTGCGCCGCTGATTTCCGGCTGGCTGATTAAATCGCACGGCTGGCACTGGGGCTTCGGCATCGGCGGTATCGGGATGCTGGTGGCGCTGGTGATCTTCCGCGTATTTGCGGTGCCGGCAATGAAGCGCTACGACCGCGAAGTGGGTCTGGACTCCACCTGGAACAGCCCGGTCGCCAAGAAAAACGGCGTTGGCGCCTGGCTACTGGCGCTGGCGGTCGGCGTGGCGGTGATTATCACCCTGATCGCACAGGGCGTGATCGTCATTAATCCGGTCGAAGTCGCCAGCGTGCTGGTGTACGTGATCGCCGCGTCGGTTACCCTGTACTTCATCTACCTGTTCGTGTTTGCCGGCCTGAGCCGCAAGGAACGCGCGCGCCTGCTGGTGTGCTTTATCCTGCTGATTTCCGCCGCCTTCTTCTGGTCGGCGTTTGAACAGAAACCGACCTCGTTCAACCTGTTCGCCAACGACTATACCAACCGCATGATCGGTGACTTCGAGATCCCGGCGGTGTGGTTCCAGTCGATCAACGCCCTGTTCATCATCCTGCTGGCGCCGGTATTCAGCTGGGCATGGCCGGCGCTGGCGCGCAACAAGGTACGCCTGAGCAGCATCACCAAATTCGTTATCGGCATTCTGTTCGCCGCCGCCGGCTTCGGCCTGATGATGCTGGCCGCGCAGAACGTGCTGAGCAACGGCGGCGCCGGCGTATCGCCGCTGTGGTTGGTCGGCAGTATTCTGATGCTGACGCTGGGCGAGCTGTGCCTGAGCCCTATCGGCCTGGCGACCATGACCCTGCTGGCGCCGGAAAGAATGCGCGGCCAGATGATGGGCCTGTGGTTCTGCGCCAGCGCGTTGGGCAACCTGGCGGCCGGCCTGATCGGCGGGCACGTCAAGGCTGACCAGCTGGACATGCTGCCGGATCTGTTCGCCCGCTGCTCAATTGCGCTGTTAATCTGCGCCGCCGTGCTGATCGTCCTGATCGTGCCGGTGCGCCGCATGCTGGCAAATACCCAGACCAAGAGCGAGCAGAAACCGGCCACCAGCGCCTGACCGACGCGAAGCTTTTACCTTTCAGCCGGCGCCTGATGCGCCGGCTTTTTTATTGCCGCCATACCTGACGCTGCAGCACCACCCGGTAACCGTCCAGATCTTCGAATGTCCGCCCGAGCCGATCCCAATAGGGGTTATAGGCCTCAACCTGGCGAAAACCCGCCGCCAGCATCCGCCGGCACCCCGCCTGCCAGGCGTCGTCTTCCGGCAGATAGAACACCAGCAGGTGATCCTGCGTCGGCGCCTGCCTCACTTGCACACCGCGGTGATGGGTAAACTCCAGATGATAGGCATGCTGTGGGTGGCCTATCATTACCCCGTCAAAACCCTGATGATCGACAAACTCGCCCAGGATCTCGAACCCCAGCCCCCGGCAATACATGGCGGCGATCTCCGCCAGGCGATCGCTGGGACGCGCAACGCGCAATACCGCTTTCTCGGTCGACATGATTATCTCCGTTTGAGGATAGGCCATGGGGCGTTGCCATACGGGGCAATCCCAGGCAAAAGAGCTGCGACAGCTTATAACTCCGCGCAAACTGATCACCTGACAAGAAATGCGGCGCGCCTGGCGCCACAGGCTGGTGCGAAATGATGCGCCATGGCATGCTGCCTTATCGTTCTCTCCAGCAGGAGCAGCCTGAAGATGCTGTTGTACCACGACTTTCTGCCTGCCAATCAGCCGGTCCGGCCGCTTGCCAGGGATTACCTGCACGGTGATTTCGAACCCGATCACTACCATAACTGCGCGCAGTTGATACACAGCCTCAGCGGCGTGGTGCAGGTCAATACCCGTCTGGGCAGTTGGGTGGTGCCTCCCGGGCGCGGCGTCTGGCTGCCGGCTCAGGTGGTGCATAGCCTGCGCATTACCGGCAAGGTGGCGGCCAGGACGTTGTTTATCGATCCGCTGGCGCGGGCCGATCTGCCGGCGCAGTGCCAGGTGGTGCAGATATCCCCGCTGCTGCGCGAGCTGATTATCTGCTCGATGGAGATTGCACCGGGCTATCCGCCGGGTGGCAGGGAGGAACGGGTGATGGAGCTGATCCTCGACGAGTTACGGGTGTTGCCCATCCTGCCGCTGCATTTGCCGGAACCGCGCGACGCGCCCCTGCTGGCGCTGTGCCGGCATATGCAGCAATCGCTGGCGCAGCCCTGGGCGTTGGAGCAGGCCGCTGCTCATCTCAACGTCAGCGGCCGTACCCTGTCACGGCGTTTCCAGCGGGAAACCGGCCTGCGCTTTAGCGACTGGGTGCGCCGCGCCCGGCTGCTGGCGGCGCTGAATGCCCTGGCGGCCGGGCATTCGGTGCTGGAGGTGGCGCTGGATCTCGGCTACGACAGCCCCAGCGCCTTCAGCGCCATGTTTCGTCGTATGCTGGGCGTCGCGCCCAGCGAATACTTCAGCAAGATGCCTCAAGATAGCGACCGGCAACGTTGAACAGCGCCTGTAGCGAAGCGCTGGCGGAGTCGACGTCAATGCCGACGCCATAGGCCGCTTCGCCGTGCGCCAGGGTGCAGCGAATATAGGTGACCGCACGGCTGCTGCTCTGATGCCCCAGCGTATGCTCGTGATAATCTTCTATCGCCAGACTCAGGCCAAACTGCTGGCGCAGCGCGTCAACCGCGCTGGAAAGCAGCCCGTTGCCAACGCCCAGCAGCCGCAACTGCTCCCCCTGCCGCAGCACCCGGGCGCTGAAGCTGTAAGCCTCTACGCCATGGCTTTCCGTTTGATAGCTCAGCAGCTGCAGCCGCGGCAGGTCCACCAGGCCGTAGGTGTCGCGAAACAGCCGCCATACCTCCGCCGTGGTCATCTCCTTGCCGCTGCCGTCGGTGGCCTGTTGCACCACCTTGCTGAAATCGATTTGCAGCCCGCGCGGCAGCGACAGACCGTGATTTTGCTCCAGCAGCCAGGCGGCGCCGCTTTTGCCTGACTGGCTGTTGACCCGGATCACCGCTTCATAGCTGCAGCCGACGTCTGCCGGATCGAGCGGCAAATACGGCACCTGCCACAGCCCGTCCCGCCGCTGTTGCTGCGCCTGAAAGCCCTTCTTGATAGCATCCTGATGCGATCCGGAAAATGCGGTGAACACCAGCTCGCCGGCATAAGGATGGCGCGGGTGCACCGGCAGCTGATTGCACTGTTCCACCACCTCGACCACCTGTTTCAAACGGCTGAAATCCAATCCCGGCGCCACCCCCTGGGTATACAAATTCAGCGCCAGCGTGACCAGATCGACATTGCCGGTACGCTCGCCGTTGCCGAACAGGCAGCCTTCCACCCGATCGGCGCCCGCCAGCAGCGCCAGCTCGGCGCAGGCGACCCCGGTGCCGCGGTCGTTGTGCGGGTGCACGCTGATCGTCACCTGGCTGCGCCGGCTGAAGCGGCGACAGAACCATTCGATCTGATCGGCATACACATTAGGGGTGCTGACCTCCACCGTCGCCGGCAAGTTGACGATCATCGGCCGCTGCGGCCCGGGTTGCCAGACGTCGGCCACCGCCTCGCAAATTTCCAGCGCGAACTCCAGCTCGGTAAAACAGAAGGTTTCCGGCGAATATTCAAAGGTCCAGGCCGTTTCCGGCTGCAGTTCGCACAGCTGGCGAATGCGCCGCGCGCCGTTCACCGCCAGCGCCACGGTGGCGGCCTTGTCCTGGCGAAACACGATGTCGCGGAACATCGGGGCGGTGGCGTTATACAGATGCACGATGGCGCGAGGGGCGCCCTGCAGCGCCTCGAAGGTGCGATCGATCAGATCGTCACGCGACTGGGTCAGCACCTGAATGCTGACGTCGTCCGGGATCAGCCGTTCGTCGATCAGCGCGCGCACGAAATCGAAATCCGTTTGCGACGCCGACGGGAAAGCCACTTCAATCTCTTTAAAGCCGCATTGCAGCAGCAATTGATAAAACTGGCGCTTGCGGACATTGTCCATCGGCTCCGCCAGCGCCTGATTGCCATCGCGCAAATCGCTGGAACACCAGCGCGGCGCCCGCTGCAGAGTATGCCCCGGCCATTGCCGATCTGGCAGCGCCACCGGCGGGAACGGGCGATATTTGACGGAAGGGTCGATTAACATGAGAGTCTCCTGGCTGTAGCTGAACGATAAAGCCATTATTTCCCGCACCGCCGCCCCCTTCTCCCGTTTAGCGGACAATCGTCGTCGCAAAACGGACAACAAAAAAATTTGCATCCTGAGCGAGTGAGGCAACAATTAATGCTGATGTTTGACATGACACTGCCCTATCCCCTCATTGTTAACGGAGGCGAACATGAGCCTGTATGCAACCCTGGAAGAAGCCATCGAAGCGGCACGCGAAGAGTTTATTGAGTTCGCCGAAGGCGGCAATGACGACGAACCGCCGGTGCCACAGCAGTTCAACCTGCAAAAATACGTGATGCAGGAAGGCGACATCATGTGGCAGGCGGAATTCTTCGAAGAGGAAGGCGAGTCGGTTGAGTGCCTGACGCTGCGCAGCGGTGCGGCGGCCCAGGCAATTTTTGACGGTGACTACGACGAAGTGGAGATCACCGCCGAATGGATCGATGAAAACACCCTGTACGAGTGGGAGGAAGGCGACTTCCAGCTCGAACCGCCGCTGGACACCGAGGAAGGCCAGGCCGCCGCCGACGAATGGGACGAAAGGTGAGCCCCTGCGGCCAAGCCTCGATAGCCGTTCGCCTGGCGCGCCCTGCAGACTACCCCGCTATTCTGCAGCTGCAGGCGCAAAACGTGCCGGAGAACCTCAGCGACGCCCAAAAGCGGCAGGGATTCATCGTCTCGCGCATGGACGAGGCGCAGCTGGCGCACATCAATCAGCGGCTGGGCATTCTGGTGGCGACGGCGGCTGAGCGGCTGGCGGGCTTTGTCTGCCTGATGTCCACCGACGCGCGGCCGCGCCCGCCGGTGGTGGACGCCATGCTGGCGACGCTGGCCGGCCTGTCTTTCAACGGCGCGCCGCTCAGCGAGCAGCGGGTGTTTATGTATGGCCCGGTGTGCCTCGATCGCGCCTGGCGCGGCAAGGGCGTGCTGAAGCAGCTGTATGCCGCCGTCAGGGCGCATACCTGCGGCGAATTTGACGCCGGCGCGCTGTTTATCGACGACGATAACCCCCACTCGCTGGCGGCGCATGTGCAAGGCCTCGGCATGACGGCGCTGGCGCCCTTTCGCAGCGGCCAAAAAGATTACCAATTGGTGGTGTTCGCCACGCGCTGATGTGCCTTATTCATAAGGGCCATGCTGCGCGTCAAACGGCAGCATAAAGGTATCCACCACCATCGACAGCGGCACGTCTATCACCGTGATATAACGCCACGGGCTATCGCGCAGATCCCACTGCACGCCGGGATAATATTGATGGCCGTGCCCGGCGCCGGGCACGGTGCGGCTGACGATGCTGCCGCAGCCGGATAAGGCCATCACGCCGGCCACCAGCAACGGGAAACGCATGAGAAAAGGGAGCTTCACCACATTGACTCTTTGCCTGGGTTGTTCGGAATAAACAACGCCTCAGGCGGATTTTAGCATGCTTTTAGGCCGGCGCTTGGTCGGCGATACGTAAGCAATGGGCGAAAAAAAGGGGACGCGCCATGCGCATCCCCTTTCGCAACTGCGGATCCAGCGGTTAACGCTGCCCCACCGGATGCGCCAGCGGGTTATGCGGCAACCGTTGATAATATTCACGCCAGGCGGCGCCTTCCGGCTGCAGCCAGACGCGCTGGTGCAGGCGCGACAGCGCCACCGGGTCGCTCAACAGCTCCAGGCGTTTGCCTTTCACCAGTTTCTCCGGCCCCAGCGCCAACGCTTCCTTCACCCGCTCTTCGCGGTTGCGTTCAATCGTCGCGCGCAGGTGGTGGCGCGCCGTCGCCAATGCGGCGGACAGCGCATTGAAGGACGGGTTGACCACCGCATGCATAAAACCGTTGGCCAAGGCGCGTTCGCGGTTAAGCTGCAGATACTCTTCCGTCGCCAGCAGCTCACGCGGCGGCGAGTATTCTTCCGGGATCAAGAACAGCTTGGCGCGCTTGCTCTTCATGCCCAGGGTCGCCCGGCTCGACAGCACCGAAACGAACGGCGACAGGATCAGCGAGAACACGATCGGCGATAACCACCACAGGAAACGCAGATCCAGCCAGGCCATGCCGCCGGCCCACACCAGGCCCAGCAACATTTGCGAGCCGTGGCGTTTGAACGCTTCGCCCCAGGGGGTATCGTCGTCATCGCGCTGCGGTGAATTCCACACCACTTCCCAGCCAAGGAACGCGCTGACCACGAACACGGTATGGAACAGCATGCGCACCGGCGCCAGCAGCACCGAGAACAGCATTTCCATCAGCATCGAAATCAGCAACCGGAAAGCGCCGCCGTATTCTTTCGCGCCCTTGGCCCAGATCAGCACGATGCTGAGCAGCTTAGGCAGGAACAGCAGCACCAGGGTGGTGGAGAACAAGGCTATCGCCAGTTCCGGGCGCCACTGCGGCCACACCGGGAACAGCTGGCGCGGCTGCAGGAAGTACTGCGGTTCCATCAGGGTATGCACCACCTGCAGCGCAGTGGACAGCGCCAGGAACATGAACCACAGCGGCGCCGACAGATAGGACATCACGCCGGTCAGGAACACCGCACGGTGCACCGGGTGCATGCCCTTCACCAGGAACAGGCGGAAGTTCATCAGGTTGCCGTGGCACCAGCGGCGGTCGCGCTTCAGCTCGTCCAGCAAGTTAGGCGGCAATTCTTCGTAGCTGCCAGGCAGATCATAGGCGATCCACACGCCCCAACCGGCGCGGCGCATCAGCGCAGCCTCGACGAAGTCATGCGACAAAATCGAGCCGGCGAAGGAGCCCTCGCCCGGCAGCGGCGCCAGCGCACAGTGTTCGATAAACGGCTTCACGCGGATGATCGCGTTGTGGCCCCAGTAGTGCGATTCGCCCAACTGCCAGAAATGCAGGCCGGCGGTAAACAGCGGCCCGTACACCCGGGTGGCGAACTGCTGCACGCGCGCGTACAGGGTGTCCATGCCGGAGGCCTTCGGCGCCGACTGGATAATCCCGGCGTTCGGGTTGGCTTCCATCAGGCGCACCAGACCGGTGAGGCATTCACCGCTCATCACGCTGTCGGCGTCCAGGATCACCATGTAGCTGTATTCCCCACCCCAGCGACGGCAGAAGTCGTCGATGTTGCCGCTTTTACGCTTCACGCGGCGGCGGCGGCGGCGATAGAAAATGCGGCCGTGGCCGTCGACGTCGCGGCACAGCTCCATCCAGGCCTTTTGCTCCGCCACGCAGATATCCGGGTCGTAGCTGTCGCTCAGCACGTAGATATCGAAGTGTTCCAGCTGGCCGGTGGCGGCGACGGATTCGTAGGTCGCACGCAGGCCGGCGAACACCCGTTCGACGTCTTCGTTGCAGATAGGCATGATCAAGGCGGTGCGGTGCGCCGGATCGATCGGCTCATCGCCCTTGATGGTGGAGGAGATGCTGTATTTGTCTTTGCCGATCAGCAGCTGCAGGAAGCCCATCAGCGCGGTCCAGAAACCGGCGGACACCCAGCAGAACAGGATGGCGAACAGGATCAGGATGCCGGTTTGCAGCACATAAGGCAGCAACTGCAGCACCGACTGCATCACATCCTGGTCCCACATGGCGAGCGGATCGATCAGCGCCCATCCCTGATAAGGCAGAATGGTTTTCATGTACCAGGTGGCGATGCCGGTCTGCACCAGCATCAATACCAGCAGCACGTAGCGGCGCATCGAGCCGACCGCGCGCCAGCGATTTTCCGCTTCGGCTTCCTCTTTGGAGGCATGGCGGCTATGCGGGGTACGGCCCAGCAACGAATCCCAGAAGCGCGCCACCGGGTTGGTGCGCCAGGCTTCGGGGAACATGCTGGTGCGTTTCACCGGCGGCGTCGCCTTGAGAATGGTGCGCCCTTCCGGGTCGGTATCGAAGTCTTCATCGCTGACCGCGTCCGGCCAGGCGTTTTCAATACGCGCCTTGACCGAGGCCAGCGCCACGTCGTCCGCCGGCAGGCTGTTGACGTTGGCGTCGGCGGCGCCCATCTGACGATGCAGCGCCTCCAGCGCCAGGGCGTCATCCGCCGCCGGCTGTGATTTAAGCGCCTCCGACCGCTCAGCGGTCAGAGGCATCGCCGCAAGATAATCCTGGGCGGGTTGAGTAGGCTTATTCATTGGCAGGTAGCTGATAGCTCCAGGTTTCCGACAGGGTCTTATCACCATTGACCAGCGCCGCGCGCATTTCCACCGGCTTCTTGTCGTCTTTCACTTTCAGACGCAGCGTCAGGCGCCAGCCTTTGGTCACCGGATTATAGCGGACATTGTTTTCCACCATCTCACCGTTATCACCGACGCTCACCTGAGAGGCGATCGGCGCGTTGGCGTCCAGGCCTTTCAGCACCGGGCCGACGAAGTCAACCAGGAACGCCACGCTGCCGTCAGGCTCGCGGATCAGGTTCGACTGTTTCACGTCGCCGGTTGAACGCATGGTCTTGCTGACATAGGCGATATCCTGCGAATGCAGCTTGTCTTCATCGCGGGTGAAGTGCAGACGGTAGCTCAGCGCCAGCGGCTTTTTGGCATCCGGCAGCACGTCCGGCGTCCAGAAGGCGACGATGTTGTCGTTGGTTTCGTCCGCCGTCGGGATTTCCACCAGCTCAACCTTGCCCTTGCCCCAGTCGCCGCGCGGTTCGATCCAGGCGCTTGGGCGCAGATCGTAACGATCGTCCAGATCTTCGTAATCGCGGAAGTTGCGGCCGCGCTGCAGCAGGCCGAAGCCTTTCGGATTCTCGACGGTGTAGGTGCTGACGGAAAGATGTTTCGGGTTGTTCAGCGGGCGCCAGATCCATTCACCGTTGCCGGCGTGGATCGACAGGCCGTTGGAGTCATGCAGCGCCGGGCGGTAGTTCAGCGTCGGCGAAGGCTGGCTCGGCCCAAACAGATACATGCTGGTCAACGGCGCCATGCCCAGTTTGCCGACCTTGTCGCGCAGGAACACTTTGGACTCGACGTCCACCGTGCTGTCGCGGCCCGGATAAACCACAAAGCGGTAAGCGCCGGTCGCGCGCGGCGAATCCAGCAGCGCGTAGATAACCAGGTGTTTGTCGCCCTGCTTCGGACGCTCGACCCAGAACTCGCGGAAACGCGGGAACTCTTCGCCAGACGGCAAAGCGGTGTCAATCGCCAGGCCGCGGGCCGAAAGCCCGTATACCTGCCCTTTACCCACCACGCGGAAGTAGCTCGCGCCCAGCAGGCTCATAATCTCGTCGTTCTTGTCCGCACTGTTGATCGGATACAGCACCTTGAAGCCGGCAAAGCCGAGGTTCTTCACCGAATCCGGATCGTGCTTGACCGAACCGAAGTTAAAGTAGTCCGGGCTGTACTTGATCTCTTTTACGCTGGTGGTGGTGACTTCATTGATCTTCACCGGCGTGTCGAAGTACATCCCCTGATGATAAAACTCAAGCTTGAAAGGGGTTTTCAGCTTACTCCAATAGGCTTTATCGTGATTGAACTGAATCTGCTGATAGTCCGCGAACTTCATCTCGCGGAACTGAGAAGGAAGGTTGCTCTTCGGCGCTTCGAAGCCTTTCCCTGCCAGATCCTGCGCCTGCTTGGCCACATCATCGATGGAAAAAGCCCAAGCCTGCGAAGTAAACAGCGTGAACAATACGGTAGCGCCTAACCAACGAACGCTCGCCGCGCGTGGTTGTCCGGACAATATATTAACTAGCACATCCCCCCCTATTCGTGTGCTCAAAACATTTAAATCCATATTAATGGATTATTCAGCTTTCCGACAACATGATAAATGGATGGTTCATATTTGCGGCTCATTGTTTAAGCAGCTGGCGAAACACCAGCGTAGCAAGCCGCGCAACAAGACGCTATGGAAAAATGTGAATCGGTATAGTAGGGTTTCAGATAACGATTTAACCCTTGACGACTTATTAAGCGTGTTAATGATCATCCGATTAAATCACCAGCGGTAACCTATGACTAACGGCAGCAACCAACGCGAGTTTTTTCTCGATTCAATCCGGGCCTATTTGATGTTGCTCGGTGTCCCTTTTCACCTCTCCCTGATCTATTCCAGCCACGCCTGGGCGGTGAACAGCGCCACCCCCTCCTTTTCGCTTACGGTGCTGAACGACTTCATCCACGCTTTCCGCATGCAGGTGTTCTTCGTGATATCCGGCTACTTCTCCTACATGCTCTACCAGCGCTACGAGCGCCGCCAGTGGCTGAAGGTGCGGCTGGAACGCGTGGCGATCCCGTTGCTGAGTTCCATCCCATTAATAACCGTGCCGCAGTTTTTCATGCTGAAATACTTCACCGATAAGCTGAACGGCTGGGATAATTTTTCTCTCTATCAGAAAATAAATGTAACAGTTTGGGAGCTGGTTTCTCATCTGTGGTTTTTATTAACGCTCACGTTATTGACCAGCGTATGCTTTTACCTGTTCAGAAAAATTAAGGCGCAAAAAAGCGCCCAGGTGCCGGCGCTAATAAATAAGATGACAGGATTAGGAAACATCTCACTGCTCTTTCTTATTTATGCGTTATTCTATTCGGCCGCGCACCGTATTATTTTAATTTTTGCCCCTCAGTTATTATCCAACGGTCTGTTCAACTTCGTGGTGATGGAGACGATGTTCTATCTGCCGTTCTTCATCCTGGGCGCTTACGCGTTTAAGTATGTGTGGTTGAAGGAAATTTTTCTGCGCCGTTCGCCGCTGGCGCTGCTGGGCGCGCTGTTGCTGTTCATCGCTTACATGCTGAACCAGAAGCTGTTGGCCCACAGCAGCTATATGTTTGAACTGGAAGTGGTGATCAAATCCCTATTGGGGATCCTGATGGCTAATCTGGTGTTCTCATTCGGCCACAGCCTGCTGAACTACCACTCGCCACGAATCACTTATCTGGTCAATGCCTCGCTGTTTATATATCTGGTGCACCATCCGCTCACCCTGATATATGGCGCTTTTGTGACACCTTATATCGGTAACAATCTGCTGGGATTCCTGCTGGGCCTGCTGTTTGTCTTCACGTTGGCCTTCGGATTATATGAACTGCACAAGCGGGTTCCCGTACTGCGTTTCCTGTTCTCCGGCAAACCGCAATAAACCCCTCGCCCTGCAAATCATCAGTATTTGCAGGGTTTTTCCCGTCCTACGCCCGATCGCCAGAGCGCATATAATTCACTTTGCATACAGAGCACGCATTGCTCAGCCCCGGCTTCCAAGTTAGGGCAAAGTTATGCTGGAGCATATTGCAGTGAGTTGTTATAACTGTAATGAATAAGTGGAAATCCACATCCCTGCCTTACGGTAGCGATTGGGCTCAATGAACCCTGAGGGAATGCGCGTTTACTTAGGTAAGCACGTTAGCCGTATCTCCCTTCCGTCACGACAGAGAGGATTTTTAATGACCGACAAAGACACCGCGGCGCCGGAAGCCGTGCCAGAAAACGCCACGCTGCTGAAGATCCTCGGCAGGCTGCTGTCTGCGCTGGACACGTCGATCAGCGGCAAAGAGCGCAGCATTCTGGTAACCGAACTTTCCAACTTCAATCTGGACGGCATCTCAGAGGCGGAAAGGAAGCTGGCCGCCGAGCTGATCAAGCGCGCCTTGCAATCACTCGACCATTAATCCCCCGTCAGCAAACCATTAAGCCTCCCGGCGGGGGCTTAATGGTTTTTCCCGCGTGCCGGAAGCGGGGATTATTGCCAAAGATAAAATACAGTAGCCTGATAACTATAGATAAAAGTAAGAATTCCATCGATTCCCCGCCATTGCTCATCGCTTCCTGACCAAACGAGAATAAAGGCCAGATTGTTTTATCAATCAGCCTTGGCGTTTTACCCACTAAACACGCTATCATCATCGGGTTCATTGCGCTTACGCGCCGCCCCCAGCCCAACCTCAGGAGAACGTTATTTTGGATGCCAGCGCCATTAACAGTCTGTTCGTCATCGGTGCCGTGCTGGTGGGAGCAAGTATTCTGCTAAGCTCGTTTTCTTCGCGCCTCGGCATCCCGATCCTGGTGATATTTCTGGCGATCGGCATGCTGGCCGGCGTCGACGGGCCGGGCGGCATCGTTTTCAGCAATTACCCGGTGGCCTATCTGGTGAGTAACCTGGCGCTGGCGGTGATCCTGCTCGACGGCGGCATGCGCACCCGCGTCAGCTCGTTCCGCGTCGCCCTGTGGCCGGCGCTGTCGCTCGCCACCCTCGGCGTGGTGATTACCGCTGGGCTGACCGGCATGGCCGCCGCCTGGCTGTTCAATCTCGATCTGCTGCAGGGCCTGTTGATTGGCGCCATCATCGGCTCCACCGACGCCGCCGCGGTGTTCTCGCTGTTGGGCGGCAAGGGCCTCAATGAGCGCGTCAGCGCCACGCTGGAAATCGAATCCGGCAGCAACGATCCTATGGCGGTATTTCTCACCATCACCCTGATAGCGATGATCGCCGCCGGTGAAACTACCCTGAGCTGGATGTTCCCGCTGCACCTGATGCAGCAGTTCGGCATGGGCATCTTCTTCGGCCTCGGCGGCGGTTGGTTGCTGTTGGCGCTGATCAACCACATCAAACTGGCCGAAGGCCTGTATCCACTGCTGGCGGTAAGCGGCGGCATATTGATTTTCGCCCTGACCACGGCGCTGGACGGCAGCGGCATTCTGGCGGTGTACCTGTGCGGCCTGCTGCTGGGCAACCGGCCAATCCGCAACCGGCACGGCATCGTGCAAACCTTCGACGGCCTGGCCTGGCTGAGCCAGATCGGCATGTTCCTGGTGCTGGGGCTGTTGCTCAACCCGCATGAGCTGCTGCCGATCGCCATCCCCGCCCTGCTGCTGTCGCTGTGGATGATCCTGTTCGCCCGCCCGCTTTCGGTGTTTATCGGCCTGCTGCCGTTTCGCAGCTTCACCCTGCGCGAACGCGGTTTTATTTCCTGGGTCGGTCTGCGCGGCGCCGTGCCGGTGATCCTGGCGGTGTTCCCGATGATGGCCGGTTTGCCGAATGCGCAACTGTTCTTCAACGTGGCCTTCTTTGTCGTACTGGTTTCCCTGCTGCTGCAGGGCACCACGCTGTCCTTCGCCGCCCGTAAAGCCAAGGTGATAGTGCCGCCGGCGCTGAAGCCGATATCGCGGGTTGGGCTGGACGTTCACCCGGAAAACCAGTGGGAACAGTTCGTTTATCAGCTATCGGCGGAAAACTGGTGCGTCGGTGCGGCGTTGCGCGAGCTGAAAATGCCGCCCAATACCCGTATCGCCGCCTTGTTCCGTGGCAAAGAACTGCTGCACCCCAGCGGCAGCACCCGGCTGCGCGAGAACGATATTCTGTGCGTAATCGGCCATGAGCATGACTTGCCGATCCTCGGCAAGCTGTTCAGCCAGGCGCCGGCCGTGACCCTCGACGAGCGCTTCTTCGGTGACTTTATCCTGCAGTCGGACGCCCGCCTGAGCGATATCTCGCAGGTGTACGGCCTGAACCTGCAGGATGACGTGGACGATCAGCAGACGCTCGGCCAGTTCGTCATTCAACTGATTGGCGGCGAACCGGTGATCGGCGATCAGGTGGAATGGGACGGTCTGACCTGGACCATCGCCGAAATGGACGGCAAGCAGGTCAGCAAAATCGGCGTAAGGATCGTCACCGACTGAGCGCCCTCTTCCCCGCCGCGCGGCCTTCCGCGGCGGGTTATCCCCGCATACGGAACTTATTGCCAGCGGAAGGTTCTTAATTTCTGTAACTATTGATAGGGCCCCCCCTGATTCCTTATATCTTATTGATATATTTATTTATGCCGATTGTTGAACGGCGGTGGCAATAAGGTCGGGATGTGAACAACAAAACTCGATTTCTTTCGGTGACGGTGATAATGGCGCTGGCGGTTGCGGTGCTGGATCTGGGCATCGCCGATTTGGTCCATAGGCTTTTGATTGGATAATCTTAACGTGACACAGCAGGAACAAGAGAAAGACATTCTGGGAAAAATTCTGGTAACGGTATCGGCGCTGTGCCTGCTCACCGTGGCCGGGCTGTTAATCTGGGGGTTCGTCCTGGACTAACCGTGCTCAGGCTCATTTTGTTACAATGTTGCTGCTTCTCAAGCCGCGGGTTGAGCGTATGCTAAACAAACATGGAATAAGTAAATAACAAACCCTCATACTACTTAAAGTGTTGGCCCGCCTGAAACGGGCTTTTTTTTGCCTTTTGCCAGACATAAAAAAACCGCCGCAGCGGTTTTTAATGGCGTTGTGCGCTCAGATTTTACATCCTTCGCAGTCCGCTTCATCCTCGAGGATCTCAGGGACTTCTTTTACTTTCTCCGCCGCTTTTTCTTCTGCTTTGGCTAACTCGGCATCGATATCAAAATCGAAAATATCATCACTCATTGCTCGGTCCTCAGGCTTAACGCAGTACAAGCTGTGAGTATAATCGACAAGCGCGCAGGCGGAAACCCTCAGTTAAGCGCCGCGACCTGCGGTTGGCTCTCCTGCGGCTTTTTGCCATACGCCATATCGTAAACGTCGTAAAAGTCGATTTCGCCTTTGTTGGCGATGATTTCCCGCATGCGCGCCTTCAACGCCGCGCCGATAGACGGCTCTTCCAGCAGTTGCTGCACCGCCTGGGGGGAGAGTTCACGGGTGAAATACCACTCGCCGTTGTAACACACCCGCAAATCCAGCACGCCAATGTCTTCGAAGCGATACACCGGCCGGATCTCAATCAACAGCATGGCGAACATAAACAGCACAAAGGCGGTAAAGCCGAGGAAAGCATAGAACCCCATATAGGGCACCGGATACATCACGCCAATCACGGCGAAATAACCGGCGAACATGGCGAGGCACAAATAGCGGTGAGTACGGGCGAATTCGCTGTTGAAACGCGGCTTGCCGTCACGCCCTTCCCGCCGATTGATCCCTTCTATTTCTTTAACCAAGATGCTTTTAATCGCGTCCATCTTTACAACCTTATGCCGAAAGCATTATTGCCATCAAAAATCATTCCTCAAACTACCACAGGTACAGTTTGGCCAGGTAGATCAGTTAACCACTTAAAAATGGGCAACTGTTATAGTCGGCCGTTCAGCGTGGCTGCGAGGCTTTGCCCTGCGCGAACATAAACATGCGCTGGGCGATATCGTCCGCCTGTTTGATTCTCTGCTTCTTCGGTTCATCGCTGCGCTGGATGGCACGGGCATAGGCAATCTCATGCGCCTGGTCAATCATCGCGATGATCCGATCGCGATCGCTTTTCTCCAGATTGCCAAGCATGGTGGTGATAATCGCCTGATAGGCATTGGAAGCGGCGGTCAAAGACTTCTCTCTCGCCTCAAGGGCGGCGACGCGTTGCAAGAGCTCTTGCAGTTGATCGGGATGAGACATATCGACCTCCTGTTGCCGGGCAGCAAACCTGCCTGTTTACAGTTTAGCAAAGGATCGATGATGGAAAAGCGAGGAAGGTGCCGCGGTTAGGGTAAAGCGCACCCGAAAATCCCAACGAGGAGCCGATAGTGCAAATCAACCCGGGTGCGCTTTAGCTTAACCGCAGTGCAAGGAGAAAGCTGGCGCGCTATGCAGGACTCGAACCCGCGTCTATCAATTTCTAGCCAAAACAAGCCATTATAAAACCAATCACTCTGCCAACTGAGTTAATAGCGCGCTCCTTCGCTTCGGGGCGTCATTATCCATATTAAGGCTATGGCTTCAAGCAACGAAAGCACGATCCCCTGGTTTTGCAGATAAATCTCACCTTAATCTCCGACTTATCCTAACCGGGCAGTTCAATAATCCGGTAGTTGCCGCCCAGCAGCGGCCGGCACAAGATCTTGTAACCGTCGCTGTCGAAATGGCTCGCGGCACGCTGCAGGGTATCGACCTGCTCCAGGCTGCCAACCGAGCCCAGATAAAACCAATTATGGATCACATGATACTGGCGCCGGCCTTCCCCCTGCTCTTCCAACGCAACCCGGCCCGCATAGGGCCAACAGGTAAGGCGGGTTTGTTCCAGCGCGGCCGCCAGGCGCTGATGGTGTTGCAACCCGGATTCGGCGCCGCAACAGGCGCCGGCGCATTTGCGCAGGCTGAAGCGAAAACAGGCCCTGCCGGCAGGCAGCTTGTCGATGCCCAATTTGCCGTAACACAGCCGCTGCTCGTCGGCGATGGTTCGCAGTTTTTCCAACGCGGCGCTGCGGTTGGCGAACAGGCCATACAGATTGGGCGTAGTGGAAAAATCGATGTCTTCGGCATGCGCAATCTCGACGCGTTCATCGCTCAAACGCAGCGAACACAGCTGCTTCGAACGCCGCAGCCGCTTATTGAACAACGGTTGCCGCTGCTTGATCAGTTGCGCTTCCAGCAGCAGCGCGCCCAGCTCCCCCGCAGTGGCGATCCAACTGATGCGCTGAGTCTGTCGCAGCAGTTTGGCTTCATTCTGAGCGCGAAAATGCGCCATGACGCGGCTGCGAATATTGACGCTTTTACCGATGTACAGCGGCAGAGTTTCACTCTGGCCATGAAACAGATAAACACCCGGCGCCCTGGGCAGTTGCTCCAGGCAGCCACGCAGGTGTTGCGGATACTGATAAATATCGAGCTCCGGCTCGAGACGATTTGGCATCATAAGAACATTACGCGCTTGCTGAACAAGGATACATGGTTTTTTATCCAGTATAACGCCATTTTGCGCAAAATGCATGCTGCGACCTGGCCATGACTTACCGTGATATTTAGCAAAAAAATCATTACTATCGCCCTAACTGGCGGGAAACGCCGGGCGTTTACCGCCAGTTAAGGCTAACGCTGTCATTATGGCTAGCTGGCACCGCCGTTTTTATCGTTATGGAAAACCTGGGCATACCGCTAATGAAATTCACACCTCGCCGCCTGGCGATTATCGCCGCCGTTTCACTCATTATTCTCGTCGCCGCGCTGGCGTTCTTTCTGCAACGCCCGCCGCTGCCGGCCTATGTCACCGCACCGGCCCGCCTGGGCGACATCGAAAATGCCGTTCTGGCCACCGGGCGGCTCGACGCCATAGAACGCGTCAACGTCGGTGCGCAAGTTTCCGGGCAGGTGAAATCGCTGAAGGTGAAACTGGGCGACCGCGTCACCAAAGGGCAGCCGATCGCCGACATCGACGACCTGCCGCAGCGCAACGATCTGCGCCTCGCCGAATCGGCGCTCAACCAGGTCAAGGCCGATCTGCAGGCCAAACAGGCGCTGCTGAAACAGGCAGAATCCCGCTTCAAACGCCAGCGGCGCATGCTGAACGACGAGGCCGGCTCGCGCGAGGACTTTGAATCCGCCGAAGCCACGCTCGCCACCACCCGCGCCGAGCTGTTGTCCCTGAACGCCCGTCTGGTGCAGACGCAGATAGAAGTGGAGAAGAAAAAGGTCGATCTGAGCTACACCCGCGTGCTGGCGCCGATGGACGGCATCGTCATCGCCGTGGTCACCCAGCAGGGCCAGACGGTCAACTCCAGCCAGAGCGCGCCAACCATCATCAAACTGGCGCGGCTGGACGTCATGACCATCAAGGCCCAGATCTCCGAAGCCGACATCACCCATATATCCGCCGGGCAAAAAGCCTACTTCACCATTTTCTCGGAGCCGGACAAGCGCTATGACGCCACCTTACGCACCGTCGAGCTGGCGCCGGAATCGGTAATGAAAGACGACTCGCTGGGCGCCGGCAGCTCCGCCTCCGGCTCCGGCACCTCGAACGCTTCGGTATATTACAACGCGCTGCTGGACGTGCCGAACCCGGAAAACCGGCTGCGCATCGCCATGACCGCGCAGGTTTCGCTGCTGCTTGGCGAAGCCAAAAACGCGCTGCTGGTACCGATCCAGGCGGTGCATAAAATCGATGGCAAAAAACAGCAGGTGCAGGTGTTGACCAAAGATAACCGGCTGGAAACCCGCGAGGTGAAAACCGGCATCACCAACAACGTCGATATTCAGATCCTCGGTGGGCTGGAAGCTGGAGAAACCGTGGTGTTGTCGCAGCCAGGCGCCAAATCGGCCGAGGACGGCATCTTCCTGTGAACAATCTCATCGAGCTAAAAAATATCAGCCGCACCTATACCAACGGCGGGCAGGCCCTGAGGGTGCTGAAGGAGATCAACCTGACCATCGCCGCCGGCGAACTGGTGGCGATCATCGGCACCTCCGGCTCCGGCAAGTCGACGCTGATGAACATCATGGGCTGTCTCGACGTGCCGGATCGCGGCGACTATTACATCGGCGGCCAAAACGCCGCCCACCTGTCGCCGGACGAACTGGCCAGGCTACGCCGCGAGCACATCGGGTTTATTTTCCAGCGCTACCATCTGATGCCCGATCTTAGCGCGCTGGGCAACGTCGAGATCCCGGCGATTTACGCCAATACCCAGCGCGACCGGCGCCGCCAACACGCGGCCCGGCTGCTTGCCCGGTTGGGGCTGGCAGGCCGCGAGCATCACAAGCCCGGTGAACTTTCCGGCGGCCAACAGCAGCGCGTCAGCATCGCCCGCTCGCTGATCAACGGCGGAGAGATCATTCTGGCGGACGAACCCACTGGCGCGCTGGACTCGCAGTCCGGCCAGGAAGTGCTGGCGATCCTCAGCGAACTTAACCAGCGCGGGCACACGGTGGTGATCGTCACTCACGACATGAAGGTGGCGCAGCACGCCCGGCGCATTATCGAGCTGCGAGACGGCGAGATCGTCGCCGACAGCGGCAGCCCCCCCGGCGGCGGCGGCGCGCTGCCACCGCCCAACCGCAGCAGGCAACGCGGCTGGCAGAGCCTGCTCGATCGCACCCGCGAATCGCTGCAAATGGCGCTGAAAGCGATGAATGCCCACCGGCTGCGCACCGCGCTGACCATGACCGGCATTATTTTCGGCATCGCCGCGGTGGTGACGGTAGTCGCGCTGGGTGAAGGCGCCAAACAGCGCACGCTGGAAAATATCAAAGGGCTGGGCACCAACGTGGTCAGCATTTACCCTGGCCGCGATTTCTTCGACGACGCCATCGATAGCATCCGCACCCTGGTGCCGGCCGACGCCGAGGCGCTCGCCAAACAAAGCTTTGTCGACAGCGTCAGCCCCGAGGTCAGCGCTTCGGACAGCATTCGCTTTCGCAGCAAATCGGCCACCGCGTCGATCACTGGCGTCGGGCGCGACTACTTCCGCGTCAACGGCATTGCTCTGGTGCAAGGTTCCACCTTCCGCGACGATCGCAATGCGTTGCAGGAAGCGATCATCGACGACAATGCGCGGCAGGCGCTGTTCGGCGACTTCGGCGTAGAGCCGCTCGGCCAGATCGTGTTTCTCGGCTCCGTCCCCGCGCGGGTGATAGGCGTCGTCAAAAGCAACCGCGACTACGCCCCCAACCGCATAAGCGTATGGATGCCCTACAGCACTGTGATGTATCGCATGGTCGGCAAGCCGGTGCTGAGCAGCATCAGCCTGCGGCTGAAAGACGACGTCGACAACGCGGCGGCCGTCAGCGCCATTACCCAACTGCTGACCCAGCGCCACGGCGTGAAGGACTTCATGCTGTTCAACCGCGATCAGTATCGCAAATCCATCGAACATACCTCGATGACGCTTAGCCTGTTGATCCTGATGGTTGCGTCGATCTCGCTGGTGATCGGCAGCTTGGGCGTAATGAACATCATGCTGGTTTCCGTCACCGAGCGTACGCATGAAATTGGCGTGCGCATGGCGGTGGGCGCGCGGCGCAGCGACATCATGCAGCAGTTTATGATTGAAGCGGTGCTGGTGTGCCTGATTGGCGGCGCATTGGGCATTGCGCTGTCGTTCGCCGCCGGATCGCTGTTCACCGCGCTGGCGGGCGGCATGCTCACCGCCATCTATTCCTGGCAGGCCGCCGCCACGGCGTTTTTCTGCTCCACCTTAATCGGCATGATCTTCGGTTATCTCCCCGCCCGCAAGGCGGCACGGATGGATCCGGTCATCTCATTGGCCAGCGAGTAACCCATGAAAATTTTATCCCCCCTGGCTGTATGCCTCGCCGCTCTGCTCGGCGCAGGCTGCGGCAATGCATTGAAAAGCGATTACCGGGCGCCGCAGGTGAACTACCCGGCCCACTGGCGTCAGAATGACGGCGCCGTTCCGCCGCCGTTTGACTGGCGCGATTTTCAGGATCCGCAACTTGACCGTTGGCTGCAGCAGGTGATGGCCGGCAACAACGATCTGGCCGCTGCGGCGCTGCGGGTCTACCGCGCCCGGCTGGATGCCGAAAGGGTCGGCATCAGCAGCAGCCCCAGCCTTGGCGCCGCGCTGAACGCCGGCAGCAGCAGGTCATTGTCCGCATCTTCGCCCTGGAACAAAAGCAGCAGCGCCAGCCTCAGCACCGGCTATGAACTCGACCTGTGGGGCAAAATTGCCCGCCAGCGCGATGCCGCCGAGTGGGCCAGCCAGGCAAGCGAACAGGATCTGCAGGCGTTTCGCCTGACGTTGCTGAGCGAAGCCAGCAACAACTACTGGCGGATCGGCTTTATCAATCAACAAATCGGCGTCATTCAACAAAGCATTGCCTACGCCAAAGACACGCTGCGGCTGGCCAAAGCCCGTTTTGACGCCGGCGGCTCCTCGGCGCTGGACGTGGTGAACGCTGAACAAAGCCTGTTGACTCAGGAAAACCGCCTGCTGGCGTTGCAGCGTGAACGCCTGCAGGCGTTGAACGAACAGGCGGTATTGCTGGGAACGGCGCCGGGCCGGGCCGTGGTCGAACCCACTCGCCTGCCAAGCGCGCCGCTGCCGCAAATCAACGGCGGCATTCCGGCCAGCGTGCTGAGCCAGCGGCCAGACATCATCGCCAGGGAGCTGCGGCTGCGCGCCGCGCTGGCCAACGTCGATATCAAGCGCGCCGAGTATTACCCGGCCTTTAATCTGACGGGTTCCCTGGGCACCAGCAGCACCGCGCTGTTGGAGTTCCTGCGCAACCCGATCGGTTCGGTGGGCGCTAGCCTGTCGCTGCCGTTCCTCGAATGGCGGCAGATGAACGTAGACATCAACATTGCCCGCAACGACTATGAACAGCGGGTGCTGGAATTCAAACAGGCGTTGTACAAAGCCATGGCCGGCGTAGATGACGCCCTTTCGCTGCGTGCACAGCTGATGGCACAGGAAACGCATCTGCGCGCGGCGCTGGCGCTGGCGCGCAAATCGGAGCGGCTGAACGAGGTGCGTTATCGGCAGGGCGCCGTGCCCATCACCTTCTGGCTGGATGCGCAAGAGCAACGCCGCCAGACGGAACTGGCGCTGGACGACAACCGCTTCAATCAGTACCAGAATTTGGCAAAAATTTATCAGGAATTTGGCGGCTCGGCGCCCTAACCTACCCCTAATCTACCGGCCTGGCCCTTACGCCAGGCCGGTCATTCTGCGTGCGAAAATGCATTAATTTTGCCCGTATTCGTACCGGCAACGCCTATGCTTCAACCACCGCAAATCAGACAAAAAACCGCCAATCTGAACAATAACCCACCTAAAAACGCACTATTTCGGTGCATACACATAAGATAAACTGCTAAATTTGATCGCCGCAGGATATAACGTTAAGCTATAGATGCAAAATAATTAGTCACCTATATGACATAACTCGGGCTAAAACGACTTTGTTTTGTGATCCACATCTCATGAAAAGAGTGGAGGCTAGCAACCTGAAACAGCAATATGATTAGCCAAACTGATGGCTCAACAAGAAAAGTGAACGGGGATTACGAATTCACCAACAACTAAAAATTCATTAAGGGATGATTATATGAAGTTAAGAAGAAAACGTCATAAACCGATGCACATTAATGACATCACCATCATCGACGACAGCAAGCTGAAGAAAGCGATCACCGCGGCCGCATTAGGCAACGCGATGGAGTGGTTCGACTTCGGCGTATACGGCTTCGTAGCCTACGCCCTTGGGCAAGTCTTCTTTCCCGGCGCCTCTCCCGGCGTACAGATGATCGCCGCACTGGCCACCTTCTCGGTGCCTTTCCTGGTGCGCCCGCTCGGCGGCCTGTTCTTTGGCGCCATGGGCGACAAGTTTGGCCGCCAAAAAGTCCTTTCCATCACCATCATCATCATGGCGGTGAGCACCTTCTGTATCGGCCTGATCCCGTCCTACGCCTCGATCGGCATCTGGGCGCCGATCCTGCTGCTGCTGGCCAAACTGGCGCAGGGCTTCTCCGTCGGCGGCGAATATTCCGGCGCGGCAATCTTCGTGGCCGAATACTCCCCGGACCGCAAACGCGGCTTTATGGGCAGCTGGCTTGATTTCGGCTCCATCGCCGGGTTCGTGTTGGGTGCGGGCGTAGTGGTGTTGATCTCCAGCATCGTCGGCGAAGCCAACTTCCTCGACTGGGGCTGGCGCATTCCGTTCTTCATCGCCGCACCGCTGGGCCTGATTGGTCTCTACCTGCGCCATGCGTTGGAAGAAACCCCGGCGTTCCAGCAGCACGTGGAAAAGATGGAAAAGGACGATCGCAGCGCCATCGAGAATCCGCCGAAGACCTCGTTCAAAGAGATCGCGTCCAAACACTGGAAAAGCCTGTTGGTGTGCGTCGGTATCGTTATCTCCACCAACGTGACCTATTACATGTTGCTGACCTATATGCCGAGCTATCTGTCGCATAACCTGCACTACTCGGAAGATCACGGCGTACTGATCATCATCGCCATCATGATAGGCATGCTGTTCGTGCAGCCGGTGATCGGCCTGACCAGCGACCGCATCGGCCGTAAGCCGTTTATCATCGGCGGCAGCATCGGTCTGTTGGCGCTGGCCATTCCGTGTTTCATCTTGATCAACAGCAACGTGATTGGCCTGATCTTTGTCGGCCTGCTGGTGCTGGCGGTGCTGCTGAACTCCTTTACCGGCGTGATGGCCTCCATCCTGCCGGCGATGTTCCCGACGCACATCCGCTACAGCGCCCTGGCGATTTCGTTCAATATCTCGGTGCTGGTCGCCGGCGCCACGCCAACGGTCGCCGCCTGGCTGGTTGAGTCGACCGGCAACCTGTACATGCCGGCCTACTACCTGATGGTGGTGGCGGTGATCGGCCTGATCACCGGCCTGTATATGAAAGAAACCGCCAACAAACCGCTGCGCGGCGCCACTCCGGCCGCCTCGGACCGCGCGGAAGCCAAAGAACTGCTGCAGGAAACCTACGACAACATCGAACAGAAGGTCGAGGACATCAATGCGCAGATCGCCGAGCTGGAAAAGAAAAAACAGACGCTGATCGATCAGCATCCGAAGCTGGACTAAGGTCATCTGACGGACAAAGCCACCTGCGGGTGGCTTTTTTATTGGCTCAGAACGGTCAGGCTGAAATGATTAGGCGCGCATTTTATGCCGCGATAAATTGATGTTACTCTGCAGACCAACCCTAACCGACTGAAGAATATCACCAATGAGCAAAATGGATCTGCCCGTCATCATTGGAGTCGTCATTATGATTGCGCTGTGGGTCGGCGTTGCCTTCAACATCGGCGACATCACCCTCAGCATTTCACGCTTTTTCCACTGGCTCGAAAGCCAGCGCGGGCAGTAAAAAACCGCCTGACGGCGGTTTGCTTTTTCACCTGCGCCGGTCAGTTCACCTGACACCAGTTGTGCTGCTTCACGATGCCGCCGTCCGGCGAACTGTAGCCGATGCAGCCCAATACGCTGTCGAACAGCTTCTCATGGAACACCGGCGTTTTCGCCTGCTGCAGCGCCTTCAGCCGCTCGAAAGCCGCCTGATGATCGGGTTGGCTGAGAAACTTATCCGACGCCCATACCATGATCGGAATGGTGCGCTGCTCTTTGGGCGCGCGATCGCGCGGCGTGCCGTGGAAATGCAGGTTCTCGGAGATCGACTCGCCGTGATCCGAAGCGTAGAACACGATGGCGTTGCGGTTGCGCAGCTGGTTGAACACCTGCTCCAGGAAATAGTCGGTGTACAGCAGGCTGTTGTCATACGAATTGACCATCTCTTCGGTAGAGCAGGTGTCGTCTATACCCTGGCATTCCGGCTGATAGCGGGCGAAGGCGCGCGGGTAGCGCTCGGTATACATATAGTGCGAGCCTTTGCTATGCAGGATCACCAAATGTTTGCCCTGCGGATGGCGGCCCAGAGAATCCTGCAGTTCGTCTATCAGCGCCATGTCGTCGACGGGTTTGCCGGCGTTGCGTTTTTCCGCCTGAATGGTTTCCCGCAGCGCATAGTCATCCGCCTGCGCCTTATTATAGAACCAGGCCTCGCTTTGCATCGAAAACAGCTCCGAAGAGAACCCCTGCTTTTTCAGCACCGAGAACACGTTCATTTCCTTCAGCGTGCGCTGCGGCGCTTCCGAGGCGCCGCCTTCACGCACAAACATGCAACGCAGCGAAAGCTTGGTCGAGGTGTCGCAAGAGTAGCCCTGCAGCACCGCCAGGTTCTTTTCCTTATCCAGATAAGGCGTGTTGTCGCGCTGGTAGCCGTAAATACCCATATGATCGCGGCGTGCGCTTTCACCGATAACGAACACCACGTAGAGATCGTCGACGTCCTTCGGCGGTTGATAGGTAAAATGCGCCGCCGGATCGAACAGGTTACGGCTGTCTTCCGCCTGGGCGTAAGCGCTGTAGGTGAACAGCCCCAGGGCGGACAGCCAGTTGGACGGCGAATAGCTGCCGGCCACTACGCCTCCGTAGCTGGCCATCAGCTGGTTGTTTTGTCTGTCATGCTGGTCCTGCACCTGCCCCATCAGTTTGAGCGGCAGCCAACAGCACAGCCCGGCGGCCAGCATCACCCCGCCTTTCTTCAGCATCGCCCAACGGTTGCTGAGCCGCAGCGCCGCCTCCGGCATCGGTGCCAGCCAGATGAGCAGCAGCGGCAACAGGCTGACCAACAGCATCCATACGCCAAAATGCCAACCCACCGACTCTTTCGACAGATCGATGTCCGTCGTCATCACCGCCGCCAAAATGCCGTAGCCGATATCAACGTGGAACAGCACCATGTAATAGCTGGCGGCCACCGAGATCAGTACCAGCAGCGTCGCCAAAATGCGAAACACCCGCCTTCCAAGGAAAGAGATCAACAGCGTGACAAAACAGACCAGGCAAAAGGCCGCCAGCACCTCGACGCCAACGGACAGTAAATTGTCATAGCGAAGCTGCTGATAACGACGATAAAAGATAGGGATATTGAGGAGTACACCCAGATAGAACGCAATGAAGAAGGAGACCTGTAACTGGGTCCAACATCGGAGTTTCTGCATTATTTGATACCATTCCCGCCAAAGTAGCTAATAGCCGATTACTGACACAGGTTGTTGAGAGGCGTGCTCCCACCCTGCTGTTTAATGAATGGATGTCAGACAGGCAATTTGGCCGTGCGTTGCTGAAATAATGCGGTTTAATGTTGTGATAGTGTAACAATTCATGTGCAAACCCGGAGCGACGGCGTTGCCCTGCCGCTCCGGGTGCGGCATGGCTAGGACGACAGCGGCGTTCCCGTACCGACCGCATGCTCGGCCGGCTGCGCCGCCTGCTGCTCTTCACGGTATTTCTGCTTGTCCCAGGCGCGGAAGAACGGGTAGTAGATCGCCATGGAGATCAACAAGTTCACCACCTGGATCACCGTGCCGGAAATATGGCCGCCGGTCGCCAGATAACCGCTGATGAAAATCGGCGTGGTAAACGGCAGCGCAATCCCTACCGGCGGCGTCACCAGCCCGGTGGCCATGGCGCTGTAGGTGACAATCACCAGCACCACCGGCGTCAGAATAAACGGCAGGAAGAAATAGGGGTTCATCACCAACGGAATGCCGAACACCATCGGCTCGCTGATGTTAAACAGGCAACCCGGCGCGGCGATTTTACCCAGTTGCTTCATCTGCGCGCTGCGGCTGCGGATCAGCATAAAGATCACCAACCCCAGCAACGCGCCGGTGCCGCCGGGGGCGATCCAGAGGTCATAAAACTGCTGGGTGATGATATGCGGGATCGGCTGGTTGTTCTGAAACGCCACCAGGTTTTCCGACATGTTGGCCAGCCAGACCGGCTGGATAAACACCAATACGATGGCGTCGCCATGCAGCCCCAGCGTCCACAACAGCCCGATCAGGATCACCGAGAAAATCATCCCCGGCAACGTGCCGCCGACGTGATGCATCGGAATGCCGATCACTGTGGAAATCATGGTGTTGATGTCGCCAAAGGGCGTCGCCTCGACGATCAGACGCAGCACCAGGATCACCGCCAGCACGCAGAAACCGGGGATCAACGCCAGGAATGACTTGGCCACCGCCGGCGGCACCCCTTCCGGCATATTGATCACCAGATTGCGGTTGTGCACGAAACGGTAAATTTCCGTCGACAGCAGCGCCACCACAATGGCCACAAACAGCCCCTGACTGCCGATAAAGTTCATCGGCAGCACCCCTTTGACGATCTGTTCCGCCGCCCCCTGCACCGGTGCGAACAGCGTATGCTGAGGGATGGTCATGATAAACGCCACCAGCGACACCGCGCCGGTACTGAGCGGATCCATGCCGCGGTACTTCTCCGCCAGCCGGTAGGCGATGCCGAAGCTGGAGATGATCGCCATAATGTCGTAGGTCGCCTTGACCGGATACAGCAGCTTGTCGCGCCAGGCGGCGCCGAACGCCTCGCTCATCAACCCGGCGTAGCTGGGGATAGGCAGGTAGGCGAAGATCAAAAAGAACGACCCGATCAACATGAACGGCATATTCAGGATAATGCCGTCACGCACCGACAAAATATGCCTTTGCCCGGCGATTTTCAGCGCCGCCGGCAATACGTACCGCTCCAAAACACTATTGAGTCCCGCCATCATTCCCCCCTGTCCGGCAGCGCCGGCCATCATCATTTGCGATTGTTTTTATGGAATTGCAACTCAGTTGAACTGCGGCAAATACGCCTGGTTCAGCCTCAGCACCTCGTCGAGCAGGGGTTCGGCGATGCCGACGCCGCCGATCAGCGGGTTCACCACCAGCGCCAGCAGCGCGCTGCGGCGATCGCCATGCACCGCCGCCTCAATGGTCAGCCGCTCGAAGTCTTTCACCTGCTGGGTCAGCCCGTTCATCGCCGGCGGCAGGGCCCCAAAGGCCAGCGGGTGCGCGCCCTGCGCGTCGATCACGCAGTTGGTTTCAATCACCGCGTCATCCGGCAGCCCGCGGATCGCCCCGTTGTTGCGGGTATTGACCACCATCGCCTTGCCGCTGTTGTTATGAATTGCGCGGATCAGATCGACCGCCACTTCGGAGTAGAAAGCGCCGCCGCGGAAACTCAGCTGCTCGGGTTTTTTATCCAGCGCCGGATCGGCATAGAGTGCGAACAGCTCCGCTTCCACCTTCATCACCTGCTCGGCGCGGGTGCCCTGCGCGGCCGCAGCCTCGATCTCCTCTTCCAGCATGCCGGCCGTCTGGTAGAAATAGCGGTGGTACGGGCAAGGAATGGCGCCCAACGCCCGCAAAAAAGCCGGCGGCCACGGCAACTCTTTGATGTTGTTCATCGACAGCGTTTCGCCGTTGCTCAGCATCTCCAGCACCTGGCCGGTCACGTCCTCGCCGCTTTGCGTCACCTGATGCACCCACACCATATGATTGAGCCCGGCGAAACGCAGCTCGACCTGCTCGTAGGGCGCTTTCAGCATATTGGCGATCCTGTGGTGCATGGTGATCGGCACGTTGCACAGGCCGATAATCTTCGCCTTGCTGTAACGGGACACCGCTTCGGTCACGATGCCCGCCGGGTTGGTAAAATTGATAATCCAGGCGTCTGGCGCCACCGCCTCCACCACGCGCGCCACCTCCAGCATCACCGGGATGGTGCGCAACGCCTTGGCGAAACCGCCAACGCCGGTGGTTTCCTGGCCCAGCCGGCGGTATTTCAGCCCTAACCGTTCATCGGCGGCCCTGGCCGCCAGTTGCCCCACCCGCAGCTGAGTCAGAACAAAGTCGGCGCCGCGAATCGCCGGTTCCAGCGTAAAGTGCACCGAGACTTTTACCTGCTCCAGGCCGCTGCGTTTAAGCATTCTTTTGGTCAGCTCGGCGATCGTCGTCACTTTATCCCGGCCGCTCTCTACATCCACCAGCGCCAGTTCGCTTAAAGGAACATCCTGATAATGGGCAATCAGCCCTTCGACCAGCTCCGGCGTATAGCTGCTGCCCCCGCCAATTACGGCTATCTTAGTCATTGTCTGCTCCCCGCGCTAAACGGCGATAAAGTTCGATCATGTCGGTGGCCAGATCCTGAATCAGCATGGCGTTCATTAAATGATCCTGCGCATGCACCAAAATGAGGCTGACCGGTATTTTCCCCACGCCCTCATCCATGCCTATCAGCTCCGTCTGCATGCCATGCGCGCGTCCTATCGCCGCGTTGGCCTCCGCCAGCAGCGCAGCGGCGGCATCAAACTCGCCGCGGCGCGCCTGTTGCAGCGCAGAAAGCAGTGCGCTGCGCGCGCTGCCGGCCTGCACCAATAACTCCATTACGCTGGTTTCCAGATCCACATATCCCCCCGCCGCCTGGTTTCAGGCATAGCCATGCCGCAGCGGGTTAAGGAAATAACCCGCGGAAATCGATAAATAAAATATGCCGGGGAACTCGCCCCGCGTGTTGCTTTAAGCCAGCAGGCCCAGCGCCTTATCCAGCACTTTATCGCCGCGCAGGGTGCCGTAATCCATCATGTCGATCACCGCGACGGTTTTGCCCAATGGCGCCGCCAGTTCGGACAGGCGGGCATGTTCATACTTTACCTGCGGCCCCAGCAGCACGATGTCCGCCTGCGCGATCGCCCGTGCAAACTCTGCCACCGGCACTGCGTCAATCTCGATATCCAGCGCGCGCTTTTGCGCTTCGGTTTTCATTTTTTGCACCAGCATGCTGGTAGACATGCCTGCGGCGCAGCATAAGACGATTCGTTGCATGTTTGATTGACCCTGTGGTGAAGCCACGTCGGCTGTACAAACATAAAACAGCCCTGCAACACGCTTGTAAATACCTTAATTGCATACGATTTAATTATGATTCGCACTTAAATCATATAAAACAACCGGTTAACAAAATCACTTCATGAAAATTTTTTTCAACACTGTGATCGGCGATCGGATTCTTTCTAAGAGCAATGAAAGCGGATATTTTTACCCACTTAAAAGAATAACAATATTAAATGGTTAAAAAAGATTGCGACGACGTCGAGATTTTTATCCCGATTAAATTGAAAATTTTTTTCATTAATTTATTCTGTTGGTTAAGTCTTTATGCCGAATGAAAAACAGGCTAGTTTGGCAAAGAGTGAAGCCGCCGCTTGGCGCAACAAAGGGACGCTGCAGTCATGGATCTCGTTTACCACATTCAGTTCAGGCAAAATCCGTTCAGCCGCCAGGAGGCGAAGGTCGCCCGCGCGCTGCTGGACAACCCGGCGTTTGCCGCCACCGCCACCATTGAGCAACTGGCGGCGCGTGCCGGCGTCAGCACCGAAATCGTCGGCCACTTTGCCAAATCGCTGGGCTGCCAGGATCTCAACGACTTTATCGGCCTGATGCGCGGCCAACCGGCGGCATTGCAGCAACAAGCCGCAGTGGCGCAACCGGTGTTGGGAGGGATGGACATCGCCTTCGCATCGGCCGCCGAGATAGGCAAGCTGCCCGGCGTCAACCAGGCGACGCTCAGCCGCTTCGGCAAATCTATCGGTTGTGAAGATATTGCCGACATCGTCTACCAAATTCGCGCACAGCAAAATCACCTTAGCCAACAGGAAGCCAAGGTAGCGCAGACCATATTGGAAGACATCGCCTTCGCCTCTTCCGCAACCATCGAACAGTTGGCGGCCCAGGCGGGGGTTAGCCCGGCCACCATTACCCGCTTCGCCAAAACCCTGGGCTGCGACGACATCCGCGACCTGCGCATGAAGCTGGCGCAGGCCAGCGTGGCGGGTTCGCGCTATCTGGGCGGCGCGCAGCCGCAAGACGGCAACGGGCCGCGCCTGTGGCTGCAGCGGGTAAACGATGTGGAAAGCACGCTGCGGCAGCAGCTCCAACAGTTGGATCACGCCGCGGTGATCGGCATCTGCCAGCGGTTGAGCCAGTCGAAAAGCGTGCATATTTTCGGCGTTGGCGGCATGACGCTGTACGTCAACGACCTGCAGCAGCGCCTGGTGGGTATGGGATGCCCGGCCTTCACCTGTCTGGATCCGGCGCTGATGCGCATGACCGCCTCAACCCTGAGCACGCCGCAAAGCGTCATCTTGCTGTCTGGCAGCGGCGAAAACAGCGATTTGCTCAACGCCGCCAGGTTGACCGCCGCCAGTGGCGCCTACAGCATCGCCCTGGCGCCCGCCGGCAGCACCTTGGCCGGGCTGGCGGACAGCCTGTTGCCCATCGGCAACGGCAGCGCGGCGCGCTATGGGCTGATGCTGGCGATCGATCTGCTGCTGGCCCAGCTGCTGCCCGAAAGCCTGAACGCTCAGGCGGCGGATTAGTCGGCGCGCGCCGCCGGAAGACAAAGAGTCATCTACAATTAGCAAAGTGCAACAGACGCCGCGAAAAGGATGATGAAATGACCGACTACGTATTCTGCAACCAGATATTGGCCAGGCTGGCCGCCAACCACCCCGACGCGCTGGACGCAAAAACCTACGAATATTGGAAACAGGATGCGACCAGCCCGCACGCCTTCGCCGATCCCTTCGCCTATTTGCAGGCCAAAGGGCTGATACAGGCCTACGTGATGAGCGATATCGACGAAAATAATTATGATATCGACCCGCATCAAACGAAAATAACCGCCGCCGGGCTCGATTTTATACGCGCAGGCGGTTTTAAATAGCCGCCAGGGATTTGAGGATCTGATATTTAACGGGCCCGCCTCATTGCAAGAGGCGGGCGATTAAATCCAGAGCGTCATCTGCAGCCGCAACTGCGTTATCGGTCATATCCTGCTGTTCCACGGCCTTCTCTATCGCATCCATGAGTGCCGGCGCGCTGGTTTCCCCACCAAGTTTAACCACTTCTAATACGGCCTTGCCGATTGCCAGACAAATTTCTTCATCAAACTCAATGGGTTTATTCGAATACATAACCACCTCAGTAAATTTTCACCCACGAATACTAGACCAGAATGCCGTATTTCGCATGCAGCCGGCAGATAATTGCCACAGACGCGGGCTTTCCTACCGCGCTGCGCCATCGCGCGCATACGGGGATTTTTGCCCTGTTATCCATATCTACAGCGGCATTAGATTTCTTTCTTTTTCACCTTGTAGAATTTGCGTTGGAAATCTTGCAACGACAAAGTCTCATCGTCCCCAAACATGACACGAAACCCCTTTCTATAGGCAACAACCTCTTTTATCGCTATATCCGGGTAGAGCTTTTTTAACCTGATGAGCCAATCTTCCGCTTCGAAATCCCGCATATCATCCCCAGCTAGATGTCTGACAGGTGAACATGGCGCATTAAATCGCGGCAGCGCCTTTATAGTTACGGTTGCTATAAGAATTTTCGTATCAAGCAAGATTATAGCCTAGCCAGAGAGCAAGACATAGCAATGGCAGGCGGCGATAGAACTGATAAGCGCGGTATTCCCCGAGCGGAGCTCTGGTGCCGACGCACAGAATAAAAGTGATATTGGGGAAAGGATCTTCAGGCACAAAAAAACCGCCTCTCGGCGGCTACGACATTACTGCTTATTGCTTTGATTATTCGGTATTTTTATTCCCTGGTACCCGGGGCGGGACTTGAACCCGCACAGCCATAAGCCGAGGGATTTTAAATCCCTTGTGTCTACCGATTTCACCACCCGGGCTCGGGAAAATTGGAGGCGCGTTCCGGAGTCGAACCGGACTAGACGGATTTGCAATCCGCTACATAACCGCTTTGTTAACGCGCCTTAATTCTGTTTGCCTTTTCAGGCTGAAGTCGGAAAAACGCCAACTTCATCAAATTTGGAGCGGGAAACGAGACTCGAACTCGCGACCCCGACCTTGGCAAGGTCGTGCTCTACCAACTGAGCTATTCCCGCATTAATCAGAACTTGCTGATTTTTTTACTATCTTTCGGCGATTCGTCGCTGCCGTCTGATGCGATGCATTCTACTTGCCTGACGTAATGAGTCAATAAAATTGTTGGCTCATTACGTTCGTTTGCCGATTTTTGCAGCGCTTTGATCAGGGTTCAAGCAGATCGTTTCGCGCAGCGTTCAAATATTGGAACATCGACCAGAAAGTCAGCACCGCAGCGATGTACAGCAGGCCAAACGCCACATATTCAACGGAACGATCGGGGCGCCACAGCAGCCCGACCAGCGACATCATCTGCGCCATGGTCTTCACTTTACCAATCCACGATACCGCCACGCTGCTGCGCTTACCGATTTCCGCCATCCACTCGCGCAGCGACGAAATGATAATTTCACGGGCGATCATGGTGGCCGCCGGCAGCGTGATCCACCAGCTGTGATAGTGTTCCGCCACCAACACCAGCGCCACGGCAACCATCACTTTGTCCGCCACCGGATCGAGAAACGCCCCAAAGCGAGTGGTTTGCTTCCAACGACGGGCTAAAAAGCCGTCAAACCAGTCGGTTACAGCAGCAAACACAAAGATGATGGCGCAAACCATCGGAGCCCAGGTGAACGGCAGATAAAATGCCAACACAAAAAACGGGATCAATACTACGCGAAACAGGGTAAGCCACGTCGGTATATTCAATTGCATAATGCTACGCTAACTATCTGGCTGGAGTGGGAATTAAGAGTATGTTGCTACATTGCCCTCAGTGTTTCAATGCATTGTAGATCTTTTCTGCCAATGCTTGTGAAATACCCGGCACTTTTGCAATTTCCTCAACGCTGGCGTTCAATAATGGTTGAAGTCCACCCATATACTTCAACAGCACCTGTCGCCGTTTTGGCCCAACGCCTTCGATCAGTTCCAACGCGCTGGTATTTCTGACTTTTGCCCTTCTCTGGCGGTGCCCGGTGATCGCATGATTGTGCGAGTCGTCGCGGATATGCTGGATCACATGCAGCGCCGGCGAATCCGGCGGCAGCGATATCCCCTCACCTTCCGGCACAAAGAACAGCGTTTCCAACCCGGCCTTGCGATCGGCGCCCTTCGCGATGCCAATCAGCAACGGCTTGTTTTTATCCCAACTGACGTTCAACGAGTTGAACACCTCGATCGCCATGCCGAGCTGGCCTTTGCCGCCGTCGATAAAAATAACGTCTGGAATTTTTTTCTCTTCCAACGCCTTGCCATAGCGGCGTTTCAGCACCTGCGCCATGGCGGCGTAGTCATCGCCCGGCGTAATGCCGGTGATATTGTAGCGCCGATATTCCGAACGCAGCGGTCCGTTGCCGTCGAACACCACGCAGGAAGCGACCGTCTGCTCCCCCATCGTATGGCTGATGTCGAAACACTCCATCCGATTGATTTCGGACAGGTTAAGCACTTTCTCCAGCGCCGCCAGCCGTTGGTGAATCGTCGACTGCTGCGAGAGTTTGGTGGTCAGAGCCGTTGCCGCGTTGGTGCGCGCCAGCTTCAAATAGCGGGCGCGATCGCCGCGCGGTTTGCTCTGAATCTGAATCTTGCGGCCCGCCAGCTCAGAAAGCGATTCGGCCAACAGATCTTTTTCCGGCAGGGTGAAATCCAGCAGGATCTCCCCTGGCAGGGTGCGCGCCTGGCTGCCCTGCAGGTAGAATTGGCCGACGAAAGTCTGCACCACTTCCGCCATTTCCGTGCCGCCCGGCACTTTCGGGAAATAGCTGCGGCTGCCCAGCACCTTGCCCTGGCGAATGAACAACACGTGCAGGCAGGCCATACCGGCGTCAAAGGCTACGCCAATCACGTCCAGATCGTCGCTGTCGCCAGAGACGAACTGCCGTTCCGTGACGCGCCGCACCGCCTGGATCTGATCGCGTATGCGCGCCGCCTCTTCGAAATTCAGCAGCTTGCTGGCGTTTTCCATTCGCTCAATCAGCTGGTGCAACACCTGCTGATCCTTGCCGGACAAGAACAGGCGCACATAGTCTACCTGTTGCCGATATTCCTCTTCGCTCACCAGGCCGGCGACACAGGGCCCCAGACAGCGGCCAATCTGATACTGCAGACACGGGCGCGAACGATTGCGGTATACGCTGTTTTCACACTGGCGGATCGGGAACAGCTTTTGCAGCAGTGCCAGCGTCTCGCGCACGGCGTAGGAATTGGGGAAAGGCCCGAAGTACTCGCCTTTGGCGTGCTTGGCCCCCCGATGCACCGCCAGCCGCGGATGGCTGTCCGCGCTGAGGAAAATCAGCGGATAAGATTTATCGTCACGTAAAAGAACATTATATCGCGGCTGGTACAACTTAATGTAGTTATGTTCCAGCAACAGCGCTTCTGTTTCGGTATGGGTAACAGTTACGTCTATTTGCGCAATATTTTTAACCAGGGTCTCTGTTTTGCGGCTGCCAACCTGCTGGCGGAAGTAGCTGGCGAGACGTTTTTTCAGGTCTTTGGCTTTGCCGACGTAGATAACCGTGCCCGTGGCGTCATACATGCGATAGACGCCGGGCTGGCTGGTTACGGTGCTCAGAAAGGCTTTGGAATCAAAACGATCACTCACTGCTTAACAACGTCTCCGCATTGAACAATCCGTGTCTGATAGCCAGGTGGGTCAGTTCGACATCGCCGCTGATGTTCAACTTGCTGAACATGCGATAGCGATAACTGTTCACCGTTTTCGGGCTGAGGCTCAGCTGTTCTGAGATCTCATTGACCTTTTTGCCTTTGGTAATCATCAACATGATCTGCAGCTCGCGTTCGGACAAACAGCTGAACGGCGTTTCGGTCTGCGGCTCCAGCTGGCTTAGCGCCATTTGCTGGGCGATGTCAGACGCGATATAGCGCTGCCCGGCATGCACCGAGCGCAAAGCGTTGATCACTTCCTGCGGCGCGGCGCCCTTGCTCAGGTAACCGGCGGCTCCCGCTTGCATCACTTTTGCGGGCAACGGATTTTCTGTATGTATAGTCAACATGATGACCTTGACATCCGGCGCATAACGCACAATTTTGCGCGTGGCTTCCAGCCCGCCAATGCCCGGCATATTCATATCCATCAACACGATATCGACGGCGTTGCCACGGCACCATTTTACGGCGTCTTCACCGCATTGGGCCTCACCAACAACTTTTATGCCTTTGATATCTTCGAGAATGCGTCGTATCCCTGCGCGCACCAGTTCGTGGTCATCAACAAGAAGAACGCTAATCAAGGAAAAATCTCCAAAAAAAGGGAGTAATGCAATCAGCCTCTGTTTTCGCCAGAGATATTACTGGTTTTTCAGCCAAGAATGAATACAGATTAATACATACTCCCGATTAACTTTGCGGAGCAGAGCTGATTTTTCAATTCTAGCCGTCTATGCCGCCGAAAACGAGTCGATAAAAATAACCTTAGGGTACGACTAACACCATATGATACTGCGGCAATCACACAACTGCGGGAAAATCAGTGTAAGCAATCACGACATGAATAATATTAGCACGAGCCTGCTGTTTTTGTAATCTATTGAAATTTAAAGCCCAGTCAGAAGCCCCATCCCCCTGACCGCTCGAACGCTGCGAAAAAAAACAATTATTCAGAGTAACCCCCGCGAAAAGGGAAAAATGCAAGGTTGGCAATTAAAATAATGCCGGATGTTTAACAATTTCCTGGCGGGCAAATACTTATTAACCAGGCCGAAATAACTCGCCTATTATTCAAACGCAGCGCGCCATTATGCCCCGCTGCGCCCCACCGCTAACGCCGCGCGGTGCAGATGGCCGCCCCATGCTATGCTATACTCCGCGCCCAGTTAAATACGCCTCCGCGCGCCCGGCGGTTCAAGAGCGCCGCGGATGCGCACCAAAATGCACTTTGCTTCAGGCTTCGGCCTCACATATCAGGAGAGAAAATGAGCAACGTTGATTTCACTACGTCTGCAAACCCGGAAACGCTGGCCACCGAGGTTGCCTGCCTTAAAGCGACGCTGACGCTGATTCTGAAATCGATCGGCCAGGCTGATGCCGGGAAGGTCATTATCAACATGGAACGCTTTATCGCCCAGATCGAGGATCCGGCCCAGGCTGAAGTCTTCAAAAACAGCATCCAGCAGATTAAGCACGCCTACCGCCAATAATCCGCCGCACAGCAGATCTGCCGTTTCCGCAGGTCTGCTTTCCCCTCTCGCGCAGCGCGGGCGATTGATCTTGCACGTGCTTTCAGGCAGTGTATTTTCTTTTGCTCTGAGGAGCTTATGGGCATCCTTGTCAAAGCGTTGATCGGCGCTCTGGTGGTCGTATTGATCGGCATACTCGCCAAAACCCGCAACTACTACATCGCCGGTTTAGTGCCTCTGTTCCCCACTTTTGCTCTCATCGCCCATTACATCGTCGGCAACGAGCGCTCTGTCGCCGCCCTGAAAACCACGCTTATTTTTGGCATGTGGGCCGTCTTGCCCTACCTGGTGTATTTGATTTCACTGTATTTTTTGGTCAATAGCCTGCGGCTTTCGCTGGCGCTTGGTGCGGCGGTACTCTGCTGGGTTGCCGCGGCATGGCTGTTAATCACGCTATGGGGATGGTGGCAGGGGCGCTAAACGCCCCATGCCGAGAGAGGGTTAGGGCCTGCCCGCCTGCAAAACGAAACCGCGCTGCATATCCCCCGCTATGCGGAAATAACGGTTTTCTCCCGCACGCAACGTCATCGGCAATTTGCCGTTAGTGTCGCGCCAGATGCACAGGCTGTTTTCAATCATATCCTGCCCGATGCTCACTTCGTTATTGCCCACCGGCACGCGGAACTCCGCTTTTTCTTTAGCGGCCAAAGAGGCGGCGAACTCCCCATTGATGTAGACGCCGGTGCGGCAGCTGCCGGCCAGCATGCCGCTATCGCGCACCACGACCACCGTGGCATAAGGCGTTTGCGGGACATTCTGATAAAGCAATAAGCGGCTGGGTGGCGGCAGTTCCGCTTGCTGAGGCGGCGTAGCCTGAGTGGCGCAGCCCGTCAGCAATGCAGAGGCAAGAAATAACGCGGCGTAATGCTTCATTCTGAGCTCCTGAAAAAAATCAGTTTTTATAGTAGCAAGAGAATAGCCTGCAACTGTAGCGCTCATACGCCAAAGGCGGGAAAATAGGATAACTTCCCGCCTCTTGCCCCCTGGGCCTGGCCTAAAAAACCCGCTAAGCGGCAAATCTTCGTATCTAATGCATTAGCCGATTATTAAGGGCCTGGTTTACTGAAAATATAACGACATAAAAATGCAGGCGAAACCTTGCGGTTAAATATTATGGCCAGGCGAATATCTGAAATATAAGTTACGGCCCCGCCAAATAAGATAAATCTAAGTTCCGATTAACATCTCTCTATTACAGATTGGAAGACACAATGGCACATCTCTCCCGAACAGCCTGTACAGGCAGCGGCTCGAAGCATCCCGCGGTGCCCTGCATCACCGGCCACTGGGCGGCGAATGGGGATGACGCGCACCGCCGCGACCTCAATCGCAGCTAAACAATAACCATTATCATTTCCAATTAAGAGCCCAGTTTATTACACTCCCCCTCGATCGCTAACTAGGAATATCCCTAGTAAAGATCGCTTGTGATGGATTAGGAAGAGTTAGGGACACCATGAAGATTTACCGCTATTTGATCGTATTACCCTTATTGATGCTGGCTGCGTGCACCCAATGGGAGAAGCCCGGTGCAGTGAAGAGCACCCGTGACATGGAATATGCCGAGTGCCGCAGCCGCGGCTACGATCGTTTTCCACCCGATATGGTGAGAGACGTTGAGTTCGCCTACGAGAATGAATACGTCGGCTGCGAAAAGAATAAGCACGACTGCCCCTCAGGCTATCGTTATGAGAAACGACCATCGTTTAAAACGGTGCAAAACGACCGCAACGCCGCCGCCAGAGATGCGACTATCGAAGCCTGCATGTACGGCAAAGGCTGGCACGAAAAAACCTATTACTGGCCGCAGTGGTAATGCAACCGGCGCCCTGCGCCATACCGGGGTTCCCTCCGCCCGCCGGAAAACGCTATTCGCCCTCGGCCTCTGCCCTCCCCAGGCTGGCCAGCGTTTCAGTGCGCACCGGCGTTAGCGGCACCCTCGGCGAAGGCAGCGGCCAGCCAAACAGCTGCCGCGCCGCAGTCGCGCAGATCTTTCCCTGGCAGGCTCCCATACCGCAGCGGCTGGCCAACTTTGCCGCGCTCCAATTTGGCTGCCCGGTAAGTTGCGCCATCGCCACGTCTTCGCAACGGCACAGCAGGGTCTCCGGCGTGGCGAGCGCCGCCAGCTGCGGGCCAAGCGCAAAGGTGCGCGCCACAGAACCGGCGAACAGCCGCCATTTATCGCGCTGCGCCAGCAGCGCCGCTACCCGTTCACGGTTTCCCGTCGCGGCATAGCCGGCAATCGCGCCCTCGGCCAATGACAGCTCGCTGCCGCCGACGCCGGTGCATTCTCCGGCGGCATAAACCTGCGGCAGGCTGGTTTTCTGCTGGCGATCCACGGCGATAGCGTCGCCGGCAATACGGCATCCCAGCAGCATCGCCAATTCAATGTTCGCCACCAGCCCAAAACCGCAGGCCAGCCGCTCGCAGGCGATGTTCTTTATACGGCCGTTTTGAATGACCCGCACAGCTTCAAGCCGCTGTGCGCCCACCGCTTCCAGTACATGGCTGCTCGCACGGTAGCGGCGATTAAACAGCGAGAAAGATTGCCGCAGCTTCGCCGGCCACCGCCACAGCCCGCCGGCAAAGCCCGCAAGACGGCCCAATGGCGCCTGTTCCGCCACCATTACCACCTCCCCGCCGGCGCGGATCACGCAATCCGCTACCGCCAGCAGCAAAGGGCCGCTGCCGGCAATCGCCACCCGTTCCCCCGCCACCTGCAGCCCGTGCTTGATTTGCGCCTGCAGCCCGCCGGCGCCGGTAACGCCCGGCAGCGTCCATCCCGGAAAAGGCAGCAGCAGCTCCCGCGCGCCGCAGCATAAAATCAACTGGCGGTAGCTGATGGTGCCACAGCCCGCCGCGTCCTCATAAATCAGTTGCCCAGGTTTTCGCAGCGCCACCACCTTGCAACTGCTCTGCAGCGCCACATTAGGCAGGGCTTCAACGCGCTGTCGATATTCGCGCGCCAGAGCAGGCAACCTGACCTGCGGCCCATCACGCCAGATTTGCCCGCCGGGGCGCGGGTTATCGTCCAGCACCCGTATCCGCAGCCCGCTTTCCGCCGCCGCGCGCGCCGCCGCCAGCCCGGCAGGCCCCGCGCCGACAATCAGCACCTCGCAGTGAAAATCACTCATCGCCAATCCTCTCGATACGCATCTCCGGCTGGCACAGGGTCTGGCACGCCAGGCGCCGCAAACCGTCAACGCTCACCCGGCACTCCTGGCAAATGCCCATGCCGCAATAAGGCGCGCGCGGCATGTGGCTGACCGACAGCCGGCTGCAGTCATTTCCGCTGAGGCTAAGCGCCGCCGCCACGCTGATGCCCGCCGGCACCTTGCAAACGTCACCATCGATAGTCAGCGACAACATCACCCGTTTCTCATTCATGACGACCGCCTTCTGTGGCGAACATCCGCGCCGCCAGATAGGGGGTATCATCGATCTCCGGCCGCCGCCGGCCGATCTGCGCCGCAATTAACGCGGCGCTGCCCAACGCGGTCGTCACTCCCAGCCCTTCATGGCCCAGCGCCAGCCAAAGCCACGGATGCTGCGGATGCGGCCCCAACAGCGGCAGCCCGTCTGAAGAAGCGGCGCGCTGGCCGGTCCAACAGCGGATGATGTTCATCTGCGCCAGGGCGGGAAGAAAGCGCTGCGCGCGTGCGAGCATGGCCGCCAGCACCGACATATCCAGCGCGCCGCCAGGAGAATCAAACTGGCGGGAAGAACCGATCAACAGCTGCCCGGTTGGCCGCGCCTGCACATTGAACGCGACCGAGGTGCCATCGCTGGCGTGTGCGCTGGCGCCGTAGCCCAGTTCCACCAGCTGATGCCGGACCCGCTGCGGATAACGGTCAGTGATCGCCAAATGCCCTTTTTTGGCCTTCAGCAGCGGCCGCGCCAGCAGGCGGTCCGCCTGCAGGCCACAGGCCAGCACCACCCGCGGCGCCGCCAGCCGCTCCCCTTCGCGCAACAGCACCGCCCCCTCTTCCAGCGCCGAGGCTTCGCCAATGCTGACGCTGACCGCATCACCGGCATCCGCCAGCAGCCACCGCGCCACGTTGGGCGCGTACAGAATGCCGTCGCCGGGCACCTGCAGACCGCCCGCCAGACCGGTTCGCAACATGGGTTCACGCTCGGCGATCTGGGCGGAGCTTAATGCCTCCGCCACCACGCCATACTCCGCCAGCCGCGCTCGTTTCAGCGCGGCAACGGCCATTTCTTCCGGCTTTTCCGCCAACCACAGCGTGCCGCAGCCGCGCCAGGCGCAGTGCGCCGGCATGCGTTCAGTCACGCCGCGCCACAGCTGCAGCGAGTAGGCGCTCAGCGCCAGTTCGGCGGGGTTGTCATCCATGCACACCAGGTGCCCCATGCCTGCGGCGGTCGCCCCCGGGCGCCGGTTATCCACCACCCGCACGCGGTAGCCTTCGTGCGCCAGTCGCCAGGCGCAGGCGGCGCCGATAATACCGGCCCCCACCACAATCACGTCCGCCACCTGGCCGCCGGACATCAGCGAATCCCCCAAACGAAAGGATCGCGTTCATCCAGCAACAGCCGGCTGTCGGCGCATACATAAGCCTGGCCACGAATAAAAGGCGTTACCCGATCGCCGCTGCGGCGATAGTAAGCGCTGAATTCGCTGCCAATCACGCTGGCCTGCCGCCAAATTTCATCCGGCTGCAGCTTGCCGTCCGCCGCCAGGCAGGCCAGCTTGGCGCTGGTGCCGGTGCCGCACGGCGATCTGTCGTAGGCTTTGCCGGGGCACAGCACGAAATTGCGGCTGTCGGCACGCTCGTCGTCGGCGAAAAGCTCGATATGATCGATCACCCCGCCGTCTGCTCCGCAAATGCCCGCCAGTTCAAGCGCCTGCCGCACCGCCCAGCTAAAGGCGGTCAGGGCGTCCAGGTTGTCGGTGTCGATCGCCAGAGGCGTTTCACCGATCAGGAAGAACCAGTTGCCGCCCCAGGCGATATCGCCCACCACCGGGCCATAGCCGCTGACCTCAACCTGCACCTGCCGGCGGTAACGATAGGCCGCGACGTTCTCCACCGTGACGCTGCCGTCATCGTGCAGCGTGGCGTTGACCGTACCGACCGGCGTTTCGATCACATGGCGCCCGGCCTCGATACGGCCCAGGTAGGCCAGCGAGGCCACCAATCCGATAGTGCCGTGGCCGCACATGCCCAAATAGCCGGCGTTATTGAAAAAGATCACCCCGGCGGTAGCCAACGGCGAGCTCGGCTGGCACAGCAGCGCGCCGACCAGCACATCGTTGCCGCGCGGTTCAAGGATTAGCGCGCCGCGCCAGTCGTCATAATGCAGCGCAAACCGCGCCTTTCGCTCCGCCATGCTGCCGTCGCCCAGATCGGGAAATCCGTCAATGATCAGGCGGGTCGGCTCCCCGCCAGTATGGGAATCGATCGCCCGCAAAGCGGTAATGTGCGAAGAAAGTGCCATCGGCGTCTCCTGGGTTAACGGAATGTTACCAATGGCGCTAGCCTGACCGAATACGCCCGCCGCGGCTTGATGTTTTTCGGCGAAGCGGATGGAGAAATCAGCATAGTGTCATTAACCCAGCAAAATCGAACGCCTCCCTCTTTTCAAAAGACGTCATAAAAATAACCTTATTTATCATTTAGTTATTTATGTGACAGACCGAAATCTTGCGTAAAGCGCCGCAGTTCGCGGAAAAGCCGCCTGCGTTGTTCGGCAAAAGTATGCGGCAATCCGCATATTTGGCAGCCGCCGGGAAATAGCGCTTGATAAGTTACATAAAAGTTAATATTGATGCGGAAGCGCCAACCTGAACTTCAGACTCTGCGGCAAACGGCCGAAAAGGTATTGCTATGCGATTAACCCCAGACCATCAGGTTTCTTCTTCCCCTCCGCCGGTTATCGGGCTGCCGGAAGATGACATTTTCGCCGTTGAGCACCTCTCGCGGCTGTGCGACGGGCTGGCGCAGCAGCGCCCAGGCAGCCTGAACGATCTGCTGAACGCGCTGGCGCTGATCGCACCGTTGCTCAACGCCATCCCCAACGTGGTGTTTTTCATCAAGGATGTGCAGGCTCGTTACCTGCTGGCCAACCTGACGCTGGCCAGACGCTGCGGGTTTAAAACTGTCGCGCCGCTGCTGGGCAAAACCTCCGCCGACGTGTTCCCGGCGCAGCTCGGCTCCGGCTATACCGAGCAAGATTTGCGCGTACTGCGCCACGGCGTGGTGATCCAGGACCAGCTGGAAATGCACCTGTACAACGGCCGGGAGACCGGCTGGTGCCTGACGCAAAAGCTGGCGCTGTGCGACGCACAGGGCAAGATCATCGGCATGGCGGGCATTTCGCACGATCTGCAGGAGGCCAAAGCCAACCATCCCGCCTATCAGCGGTTGGCGGCGATCGACATTCATATCCGCCGCCATTACGCCCGGCCCATCGCCCTTGAGGAGCTGACCGCGCTCACCGGGCTGTCGGTGGCGCAGATCGAGCGTTACTGTAAGCGCATATTCCACCTCACGCCGCGCCAAATGATCCATAAGGTGCGGCTGGAAAAGGCCACCGAACTGCTGGCAGGCGATCTGCCGATCACCGACATCGCCCTGCTGTGCGGCTATACCGATCACAGCGCCTTCAGCCGCCAATTCAAGGCGATGACCGGCTCCACGCCGCGCGACTTCCGCCTGACGCTTTCAGTTTAATCAACTGATTTATTTTGGAAAAAACCTTCATCACCGGCGCGCGCCGCGCCGATTTTTTTCACGTTTGCATTCTGCCGCCACTGTGCCAATTTCGTCATGGCAATCGGCGAAAACCGTCAAGCCCCAGCGAGCAATACCGGTCAATCTGTTAGTGAAATTCACCAATAGTTCACCATTCATTAACAATATTGGACGACAGGAAAACATTTATGAGCCAACAAGCCATCAGCTGGAGCGGCGTATTTCCGGCGGTCAGCACCCAGTTCCGCAGCGATTTTTCGCTGGATCTCGACGCCACCCACAGGGTGATCAGAAACCTGGTCCACGACGGCGTGTCGGGCCTGGTGGTTTGCGGCACCGTCGGTGAAAACACGTCAATGACGGTGCAGGAAAAGCTGGCGGTGATCGAAGTGGCCAAAGACGCCGCAGAAGGTAAAGTGCCGGTCATCGCCGGCATAGCCGAATTCACCACCGCCTTTGCGCAGAATATGGCGCGCGAAGCGCAGAAGGTCGGCGTCGACGGCATTATGGTGATGCCGGCGCTGGTGTATTCCGCCAAACCCCATGAAACCGCCGCGCACTTTCGCAGCGTCGCCGGCGCCACCGACCTGCCGATCATGGTCTACAACAATCCGCCGATCTACAAAAATGACGTCACGCCCGACATCCTGACCTCGCTGGTCGACTGCGACAACATCGTCTGTTTTAAGGACTCCTCGGGCGACACCCGTCGCTTTATCGATCTGCGCAACGAAGTCGGCGATCGCTTCGTGCTGTTCGCCGGGCTGGACGACGTGGTGCTGGAAAGCGTCGCCGTCGGCGCGCAGGGCTGGATTTCCGGCATGTCCAACGCCTTCCCGCGCGAGGGAGAAACCCTGTTCCGCCTGGCGCAAGAAAAGCGCTTCGAAGAGGCGCTGGCGTTGTACCGCTGGTTTATGCCGCTGCTGCACCTGGATGCGCGTCCGGATCTGGTCCAGTGCATCAAGCTGTGCGAACAGCTGGTAGGCCGCGGCAGCGCCGTCACCCGCCCGCCACGCCTGGCGCTGCAGGGCGAGACGCTGGCGGAGGTGACCGCCGTGGTCGAAAAAGCGCTGGCCAACCGCCCAACGCTGCCGAACGTCGGCCTGTAATCCCATTCCTCGCCCGGCCTGGCCGGGCGCCGTCTTTTGACTATCGGGGGTTCCTATGCCCAACGACCACTGCGCCGCCATTCGCGGCCAACAGTTTATCGGCGGCCGTCGCTGCGCCAGCGGCGAAGCCGAGCTGGTCAGCCTGCGCGCCGACAACGGCCAGCCCACCGGCTACCGCTTTCATTCGGCCACACCGGCCGAAACCGCCGCCGCCGCAGAGTGCGCCGCGCGCGCCTTTGCCGCCTATTCACAACTCAGCACCGACCGCCGCGCCGATTTTCTTGACGCCATCGCCGAACAGCTCGATGCGCTGGGGGAAGACTTTTTCGCCTTAGCTACGCAGGAAACCGCATTACCGCTGGCTCGCCTGAGCAGCGAACGCGCCAGAACCAGCGGCCAGATGCGGCTGTTCGCCAAACTGCTGCGCCGCGGCGACGTGCACGCCGCACGCATCGACTCCGCGCTGCCGGAACGCACGCCCTTGCCGCGCCCGGACCTGCGGCAATACCGCACCGCGCTTGGCCCGGTGGCGGTGTTTGGCGCCAGCAATTTCCCGTTGGCGTTCTCCACCGCGGGCGGTGACACCGCCGCCGCGCTGGCCGCCGGCTGCCCGGTGGTGTTCAAGGCGCACACCGGCCACATGATCACCGCAGAGCTGACGGCGCAGGCCATAGAACGGGCCAGAGAGCGGCAAAACATTCCGCCTGGGGTGTTCAACATGATTTTCGGCGACCGCGTGGGGGCCGAATTGGTGCAGCATCCGGCTATTCAGGCCGTGGGCTTTACCGGATCCTTGAAGGGCGGCAGAACCCTGTTCGATCTGGCGATGCGTCGCCCTCAACCGATCCCGGTGTTCGCCGAGATGTCGAGCATCAACCCGGTGGTGATCCTGCCGCAGGCGCTGGCGCGGCGTGGGCAGCAAATCGCCCAGGAGCTGGTGGCGTCCTTCACCCTGGGCTGCGGCCAGTTTTGCACCAAACCGGGGCTGATTATCGGCCGACGCGGCCCGGCGTTAAGCCGGTTGATCGACGAACTCGCCGCCAGGGTCAACGCCACTGCCCCGCAGCCGATGCTGAATCCCGGCACGCTGGAACACTATCACCTGGGGTTGCAGGCGCTGGACGCACATCAGGGCATCCGTCACCTGGCCGGCCAGCGCCAAAGAGCGCCCTATCTTGCCGCCGCGCAGCTGTACCAGGCCGATGTCGCGCTGCTGCTGCAGGGCGACCCGCTGTTGCAGCAAGAGGTATTTGGCCCCGTCGCGATTTTGGTGGAGGCCGATACCACCGAGCAGCTGCAGGCGGCGCTGGAGGCTTTACAGGGGCAACTGACCGCCACGTTGCTGGCGGATGACGACGAGCTTGCCGACGCCGCCGGCCTGGCCCAGTTACTCGCCCGCAAGGCTGGCCGGGTGCTGTGCAATGGCTACCCGACCGGCGTGGAAGTGTGCGACGCCATGGTGCACGGCGGGCCCTACCCGGCCACCAGCGATGCGCGCGGCACCTCGGTGGGCACGTTGGCCATCGAGCGTTTCCTGCGCCCGGTCTGCCTGCAAAATTACCCCGCGGCGCTGCTGCCCCCTCCGTTGCAAGACGCCAACCCGCTCAACCTGCTGCGGTTGGTTAACGGCGTCTACACCAGAGAGCCCATGGAACCATCTGCCAAAAACTAGCCCGGCCGCATCTGTATGCCATCCAATAACAAAAGGGCAATACCATGACAACCCAAGGCAAATTCAAGAAGCAGCTCACGCTCACCGATCTAACGTTTATCGGCCTGGGCGCAATTTTCGGTTCCGGCTGGCTGTTCGCCGCCAGCCACGTTTCTTCCATCGCCGGCCCCGCCGGCATTTACTCCTGGCTGATCGGCGGCCTGGCGGTGCTGCTGCTCGGCATCGTTTACTGCGAGCTGGGCGCGGCGCTGCCGCGCGCCGGCGGCATCATTCGCTACCCGGTGTTTTCACACGGTGAATTGATGGGCTACCTGCTGGGTTTTATCACGCTTATCGCCTTCTCCAGTCTGATCGCCATCGAGGTGGTGGCGGCGCGTCAATACGCCGCCGCCTGGTTCCCTTTCCTCAGCCAGCCCGGCTCCGGCGACCCGACGCTGCTTGGCTGGCTGGTGCAGCTGGCGCTATTGTGCTTTTTCTTCGCGCTCAATTACTACAGCGTGAAAACCTTCGCCAAATCCAACAACCTGATCAGCGTGCTGAAGTTCCTGGTGCCGCTGCTGGTGATCGTAGTGCTGTTCAGCTTCTTCCAGCCGGAGAATCTGCACAGCCAGGGCTTCGCGCCCTTTGGTTCCGCCGGCGTTGAAGCCGCCATTTCCGCCGGCGGCATCATCTTCGCCTACCTGGGCCTGACACCGATCATCTCGGTCGCCAGCGAGGTGCAAAAACCACAGCGCACTATTCCCATCGCACTGATCCTATCGGTGGTGCTGTCCACCATCATCTATGTGCTGCTGCAAATCGCCTTCCTCGGCAGCATCCCCAGCAGCCTGTTGAGCGGCGGTTGGGCCGGCATCGGCCAGCAGTTTTCGCTGCCGTTCCGCGATATCGCCATCACGCTGGGCATGGGCTGGCTGGCATTTCTGGTCGTCAGCGACGCTATCGTTTCGCCAAGCGGCACCGGCAATATCTATATGAACGCTACGCCGCGCGTGATCTACGGCTGGGCGCGCGCCGGCACCTTCTTTAAAATTTTCACCCGCGTAGACGGCGAGTCCGGCATCCCGCGCCCGGCGCTGTGGCTGACCTTCGCCCTGTCGGTATTCTGGACGCTGCCTTTCCCTTCCTGGGAGAAATTGATCGGCGTTGTGTCTGCCGCGCTGGTGCTGAGCTACGCCATTGCGCCGGTGACCGCCGCCGGCCTGCGGCGCAACGCCCCTGACCTGCCTCGCCCATTCCGGGTGCGCGGGTTCTGCGTGCTCGGCCCGCTGTCGTTTATCATCTCGGCGCTGATCGTCTTCTGGTCGGGTTGGAGCACCGTATCCTGGCTGCTTGGGCTGCAAATTCTGATGTTCGTGGTCTATATCCTGTTTAAAAACCAGGTGCCGACGCATGCCGTCAGCCTGAAGCAACAGATTTGGTCATCGCTATGGCTGATCGCCTTCTATGCCTTGCTGATCGCCGTCTCTTACCTCAGCAGCTTCGGCGGCATCGGCGCCATCGGCCACCCCTGGGACACCATCACGGTAGCGGTAATCGCACTGGTGATTTACTACTGGGGCGCCTATACCTGTTTACCTCAGGCGAATTTCGTCGGAGATGAAGAAGAGTGATAACCAAGGAGGAAGCCGAGATGACGCAAACCCGCAATCTGTCGCTGGATCAAGCCTATCAGCTGGCGCTGAGCGCCCTGCTCAACAATGGCTTCAGCCAGGCGCACGCCGAAGCGGTGGCGCAGAACGTCACCCACGGCGAGCGCGACGGCTGCGCCTCGCACGGCCTGTACCGCCTGCTGGGCTGCATCCGCTCACTGCACGCCGGCAAAGTTTCCGCCGACGCGCAGCCGAAGCTTAACGATCGCGCCCCGGCAATCCTGCAGGTGGATGCCGGTGGCGCCTTCTCGCTGCTGGCCTATCGCCGCGCGCTGCCGGACTTTATCGATAAGGTGCGCGCCAACGGCATCGCCGCGCTGGCGATTAACCGCTGCGTGCACTTTTCCGCCCTGTGGGCCGACATCGAGCCCCTGACCGAAAAGGGCCTGGTGGCGCTGGCCTGCACGCCGAGCCATGCCTGGGTGACGCCGGCCGGGGGCAGCCGCCCGCTGTTCGGCACCAACCCCATCGCCTTCGGCTGGCCACGGCCCGGGCGGCCGCCGTTTTTATTCGATATGGCAACCAGCGCGGCGGCGCGCGGCGAAATTGAGCTGCACCGCCGCGCCGGTACCCCGCTGCCAGAAGGCTGGGGTATCGACAGCGCCGGCAACCCCAGCACCGACCCCGTCAGCGTGCTGGAAGGCGCAATGCTGACCTTTGGCGGGCATAAGGGTTCGGCGTTGGCGGCCATGGTGGAACTGCTGGCCGGGCCGCTGATCGGCGACCTCACCAGCAAGGAGTCGTTGGCCTACGACGAACGGACCGGCTCCTCGCCCTACGGCGGTGAACTGGTTATCGCCCTGGATCCCGAGCGCTTTCTCGGCGCGGACAGGGCAAAGTATTTCGCCCGGGCGGAGGCGATGTTTGCCGACATGCAGGCGCAAGGGGCGCGTATTCCGGGAGAGAGGCGCTATCAGCGACGGCAACAGAGTGAACTATCGGGGATCGAGATACCCACAGGGCTGTATGACGAGATTGCAGCGCTGTGCCGTTAACGGCAGCAGGCCGCCGGGCGGCGGCCTGCTCTGCCTGGATTAGCGAACCACCATCACCGAGATGTTGGCGTGGCGGACGATAGCCGCCGCATTAGAACCCAGCAGATAGGTTTTCACGCTCGGGCGGCGCGAGCCAATGATAATGAGATCGGCGTCAATCTCTTCGGCCAGCTGCAGCACCTGATCGCGCGGTGAACCAAAGCTGATGGTGTAATTGAGGCGATCGAGCGGGATATCGATTTCCGACATGATTTTCTTGAGTTTATCCACCGCTTTAACTTCCGCCTGGTTTTCAAACTCTTTGATGCCAAACGAATAGGCGGTGACAAACGCCGATGCATCCGGCAGCGCGTGGAAAAAATGCACTTTGGCGCCGGACATCTTCGCCAGATATTCCACGTGCTGGAGCGCATGTTCAGTCAGCAAATCCTCTTCAATATCTATCGGCACTAAAATAGTCTTGTACATATCACGTCCTTTTTATGTAAAACCGGGGTGCCTACAGGGTACTGCCGGGCATGCATGGGGTGAACCGCTTTATCGCGCTTTTGTGATCGGGGGATAAATACTGCAGCAGGCAATTGATATTTTAACAAAATATAAACATAGCAAGGTTAACCGATAGGCAATTAATTATTTTTCACCCGTGATTAAATAAGCTGCAAATAAACTGCCTTGGCGGTCGCGGCGGTTTTATTGGCGACCGAGAGTTTTTTAATGGCGTTGGCAATATGGAAATTCACCGTACGCTCGCTTAACCCCATCAACAGCGCAATTTCCTCCGAGGTTTTCCCTTCGCTGCACCAGCGTAGAATGTCCTTCTCGCGCAGCGTCAGCACGTCTTTTATCGCCTCGTCGTTAACCGATATCAGCCCTTCCCTCAGCGTCTTATGGGCGGTCTGGGCCAGCCACAGGAAAAAGGTCTCGTTAGCCGCACTGGCTGCCGGATCCTGCTGCGGAACTCTCTCACCGGCGAAAGTGAGAATACCCAACCGGCCATAACAATCCTTAATGGACTGTGACCACCCCTCCCGTATGCCGAATTGCGCCATACGCCACCACAGCTCTGGCCTGTCGCGGTAAAAGGGTTCATCCCAGCGGAACTGCAGCGTCGAATGGTGAGCCTGTTCAATCACCGGATCCTGCAGATAGATGCGCAATTTGCGATAGTCATCCATATATTCCGCCGGGAAGTTGCCTTCGATAAGCATTTTTGGCCGGCTGGCGGGGTAGCAGGAAAACACGATATAAGAAAAGTACTCAAAGCCCAGCGCCCGGGCGCTGGGCGCCAGCTGGCGTAAAAACGCCTCGCGCTCGGGCAAGCTGCCGAGTATCTCCGCCATTAAAACCTGAGTGCGATAATCCATAAAACGGTCTCTCCAGATAGCTGCGCCGGCAATTTATTAGTGAGGTTAACTATAGAGTAAGGCGGTGAGCGTCAGTAGCCGTTTCATATAATAAAAAATACAATGGCTATAACAAAAAAAGCTATCAGTACGGTAATATCCGGGAAATAACCGAATTCCCCTCCCTGTTTAGCGTAATTCTGCGAATAGCATAACGACCCGATATTGTAAACCTGTCAGTTTTACCGTTGGACAAGAAAGTTCCCGCCAATTACTTTCGCCACAGGCACCCGGTGTCGCTCTAAATCCGAATAGATTATAAGCATTTGCGAATTATGCATTGCATAAAACAGTCACGGGGATTTTATATGGCAGAGAATAATTCAGTCATTCATTCGGCGGCAGTCATCGGCGCCGGCACCATGGGCAGAGGCATTGCCTACCTTTTGGCGCAGAGCGGTATCCGAACGGTGCTTTACAACCGCAACGGCAATAATCTCAGTCAGGCGCGAGAATATATTCTTCAGGATCTGGATAAAAGGGTCGCTCAGGGGAAAATAAGCCCACAGAAAAAGGGCGAAGTGTTAGCCAATTTGATTTTCTCCGCCGAATTCGATGCCATCGCCGACAGTGACCTGGTGATTGAAAGCATCGCCGAACAGGAGCAAACCAAGCTCGAGATTTTGGCGGCTATCTCCGCCGGGGTCAAGGCGGAGACCATCATCGCCACCAATACGTCCTCACTGTCACTGAATAAGCTGGCGACCGCCGTGGCACACGGCGAACGTTTTATCGGTCTGCACTTTTTCAATCCGGCGCCTTTGATGAAGCTGATTGAGATCATCCCCGCCTACTTCACCTCCCAGAGCGCTATTCAGCGCTGCCAACGCCTGGTTGAAGCTATCGGCAAGCAGTTTGTGGTTTGCAAAGCCACACCGGGTTTTATCGTTAACCGGATGGCGCGCCCTTTTTATCTGGAGGGTTTCCGCCTGCTGGAAGAAAACGTGGCGCAGGCGGCGCAGATAGACAGCGCGCTTAAAGCCGGAGGGCGCTTTCGCATGGGGCCGCTGGAGCTGACCGACTTTATCGGCCAGGATATCAACTATCAGGTCAGCCGGCAGATTTGGCAGGATATGCAATATGATCCGCGCTATACCCCCGGCCACCTGCAGCGTTCCCTGGTGGATGCCGGTTTGTTGGGGAAGAAGAACGGCCGTTCGTTCTTTACCGCCGCCACGGCGGCGCATACCCCGCCAGCGGCCGTTGAGGCGTTTCCCGACGTGCTGCGCTTTCACGGCAGCCATCCTCTGTTCGCTTTACTGCAACGCAGCGCGCAGGCCGTCAGGCCGGCGTTGCGCTGGGAGCACCAGCCGGAACAGCCGGGGCTGGGCGCATTTATTCAGGTCGACGAGGCTTTTATCATTAAAGTCACCGACGGCCGAACGGCGAATCAGCTCGCCGACCACAGCGCGCTCGATGTTTTCGTGGTTGATGCCGCACTGGACTACGCCGATACCCCCTACCTGGTGGCGGCGCACAATCAGCACGCCCGGCAAGCCAATAAGTCGCTGTTTTTAAACCTGCTGCACAGCCTGATCCCTCAGGTTGAATTTATCAAAGACTCGCCAGCCCTGATTGTCGCCCGCGTGATAGGCAGCCTGATCAATGAATCGGTGATTATGGTGGAGAGCGGCGTGTGCCGCCGGGAAGATATCGATATCGCCGCCGTCGCCGGCGTGAACTACGCCAACGGCATCTTCGACTGGCTGGCGCTGTTGGGGCAAAAAAACGTCAAGACCCTCCTGGACAACATGGCGCAGCTGCTGCATTCGGCGCGCTACTACCCGCATTACTCTTTGTTGAATGTCCCCCGGCCCGCTCTGGCGACCGCACCCTAAGGAAAAATGATGACGATGAAAGATGACGGGGTCTACCTGATCGACGGCACCCGCACGGCGATCGGCGCCTACGGCGGCAGCCTGGCGCTAACCCGCCCCGACGACATGGCGGCGGCCATGATCCGCGCCCTGCTGCAACGGCATCCGGCGGTTGAAGCAGAGGTGGATGAAGTGGTTCTGGGCTGCGCCAATCAGGCAGGCGAAGATAATCGCAACGTCGCGCGCATGGCGGCGCTGCTTTCCGGGCTGGAACAATCGGTGCCGGCCATTACCCTCAATCGGCTGTGCGCCTCTGGATTGGATGCGGTGATTTACGCCGGCGCGAAAATTAAGAGCGGGCTCAGCGATCTGGTGCTGGCCGGCGGGGTAGAGAGCATGAGCCGCGCCCCCTATGTGCTGTCGAAAAGCGAAACGCCCTTCGACAAGGGGGTAAAACTTTACGACACCACCCTGGGCTGGCGCTTCGTCAACCCGCGGCTGGCGGAGCGCTACGGCAGCGATCCACTCGGCGTCACGGCGGAAAACGTGGCTCGGCAGCAGCGTATTTCCCGCGAGGAACAGGATCTTTTCGCTCTGGCGTCGCAGCAGAAAACCCAAAACGCCATCGCCAGCGGCCGGTTGGCACAAGAAATCACCCCGCTGGAAGTGCCGACCGGCAGAAAAACCACCGGGATATTTTCTCAGGATGAGTTCCCGCGCCACAGCACGCTGCCGCAGTTGCAGGCGCTGAAACCGGCGTTCGCCGCCGACGGCAGCGTCACCGCCGGCAACGCCTCCGGCATTAACGACGGCGCCGCCGTGCTGCTGCTGGCCTCGGGCCGCTATGTGAAACGTCAGGGGCTACGGCCATTGGCGGAGATAGGCGACAGCGCGACCGCCGGCGTGGCACCGGCGCTGATGGGGCTGGGTCCGATAGCGGCGACTGACCGGCTGCTGCAGCGCAGCGGTTTTACCCTGAACGATTTCGATGTGATCGAGATTAATGAAGCCTTCGCCGCGCAGGTAGTGGCGGTGCTGAAACACTGGCGGATCGCCGCTGACGATACGCGAGTCAATCCGAACGGCGGCGCGATCGCCCTCGGCCATCCGTTGGGCATGTCCGGCGCGCGTCTGGTGTTGTCCGCCGCGCTGGAGCTGAATGCCCGGCAGTTGAACAATGCATTGGTCACCCTGTGTGTCGGTGTCGGCCAGGGTGTGTCATTGGTTGTTAAAGCCCTCTAACGTTAAGGAATATCCCATGAGCGTATTGAACATACTCGAAGAAAAACTGGCGGAAACCAAGAAACAGGGCCGATTCCGCGAATTCCTTAACCTCGAACGCGGCGTGCAGGATAAGCCCTGGGCCACCAGCCATGAGCAGCAGGGAGAACGCCGTCTCAACGTCTGGTGCTCGAATGACTACCTGGCGATGAGCCATCACCCCAAAGTGCTGTTGGCGACCACCGAGGCGGTCAACCGGGTGGGGTTGGGCACCTGTGGCGCGCGCAGCATTTCCGGCACTTCGGTCTATCACGGCGAGCTGGAAACCCTGCTGGCCAGCGCCTACGGCAAGGAGTCCGCCCTGCTGTTCACCACTGGGTTCGGCGCTAACGACGCCACGTTATCCACGCTGTGCGACGCCATTCCCAATCTGATCGTGTTTTCCGACGAGTTGAACCATGCGTCGATGATCTATGGCATCCGCTACAGCAAAGCGGAGAAAAAAATCTTTCGCCACAACGATGTAGAACACCTCGCCGAACTGCTGGCGGCGGAAGATCCGGCGCGGCCGAAGCTGATCGCCTTCGAATCGCTTTATTCGATGGACGGCGACTTTGCCCCGCTGGCGCAGATTGTGGCGCTGGCGGAAAAACATCAGGCGCTCACCTATCTGGACGAAATCCACTCCGCCGGCGTTTACGGCGAGCGTGGGCTGGGCTATGCCGAGCAGCTGGGGCTGTTGGATAAAATTACCGTGATTCAGGGCGGCTTCGGCAAATCCTATGGCGCGGCGGGCGGCTATATTGCGGCGCCGCGGGTCGTGGTCGAGGCGGTGCGCAGCTGGGCGCCGGCGTTCGTTTTCAGCACCTCGTCTCCCGCGCCGGTGGTCGCCGCCGCGCTGGCCAGCTTCAAATATAATCTCGAACATGACACCCAGCGCAAACACCTGCTGGCGATTGTCGAGCATCTGAAAACCGGGCTGCGCGCCGCCGGTATTCCGCTGGTGTCGCAAGACAGCCATATTCTGCCGGTGCTGGTAGGCGATCCCCATCGCAACAAGCATATCAGCAAGGTCTTGCTCGATGAGTACGCCATCTATGTTCAGCCAGTCAATGCGCCAACGGTGCCCGCCGGCAGCGAACGGCTGCGCGTGACGCCCACCTCGGCGCATTCCCACGCCGACGTGGATGCATTCCTGGCGGCATTGAGCAAGGTCTGGGTGGCGAATGACTTACGGAGGGCAGGATGAGGTTAGCGGACTATAACGGCCATTTTCTGACGCTGTGCCTGATGGCGACCGGCACCTTCGCCATCGGCACCGACGCGTTTATTGTCGCCGGCGTGCTCAGCGACATCTCAGAGACCTTTGCCGTCAGCCCCGCTCAGGCGGGGCAGTTGATTTCAATCTTTGCCTTGGCCTATATGCTGTTTGCCCCGCTGACCGCCTGGCTGTTGGGCAACGTCAATCGCAAACGCATTCTGCAGATGGCCCTGGTGCTGTTTATCGCCGGCAACCTGGCGTGCGCCTTCGCCACCAGCTATTTGCAGATTTCGCTCGGCCGCGTGCTGGCCGCATTGGGCGCGGCCTGCTACACCCCGCAGGCCGCGGCGGCGGCCGTCGGGTTGGTTGCGGAGAAACGCCGGGGATTGGCTATCTCTATCGTGTATGGCGGCATGACGCTGGCGATCGCCCTCGGCATTCCCTTCGGCACCTTCCTCGCCAAACTCATCGGCTGGCGGGAAATCTTCCTGTTTATCGCCCTGCTCGGCGCCTTTGCGTTGCTGGGGCTTTCACTGGCGCTGCGCGCCATTGCGCCGCCGGGTAAACACACGTTGAAAGAGCGCCTTGCCCCGCTGCGGCAAAAAACGGTGTTGACCACGCTGCTGATCACCTTCTTCGCCGTCTGTTCGGAGCACATCGTCTACAGCTATGTCAGCGTGTTGTTGAAAAACACCCAGCTGGGGCCAAGCGCCATTTTGCCCATCGCGCTGCTGGTGTTCGGCGTGGGTGCGGTGATCGGCAACCTGGTGTCCGGCCTGCTGACCGACACCCTCGGCAGCAAATTCGTGCTGCTGTTTTCGGTGTCCGTCCAAACTGCGTCGCTGTTCCTGCTCGCTTTTTATGTCACCTCCGCCTGGTGGGTGCTGGCCATCTTCCTGGTGTGGGGCATTACCGGCTGGATGTATCTGGTGCCCATCCAGCACCATCTGCTGTCGCTATCCAAGCGTTTTGGCGCGCTTACCGTCTCGCTGAACAGCTCGGTGCTGTACGCCGGCATCGCCGCCGGCGGCATGTTGGGCGGCCTGACGCTCTATGCCCTGCCGGCGCATTATCTGCCGCTGTTCTCGCTGCCGCTGGGGGCTATCGCCCTGCTGCTGACTCTGGTGTTTTTTCAGGGAGAGCCCATAGATGAGTGAATTGCCGCCGGTACTCTATGAACGCCACGACGACCATATCGCCGTTATCACCCTCAACCGGCCGGAAAAAAAGAACGCCATCAACCTGCGGATGGCCGAGCTGATTCAGATGCACCTGCAACGGGCCGAGCGGGATGAAAAGGTGCGGGTCATCGTGCTGACGGGCCAGCCGGAGGCGTTTTCCGCCGGCATGGACGTGCAGGCTTTTCGCCAGGGGGAACTGCCGGTGGTGGCGCCGGGCGGATTTGGCGGCATCATCCACGCACGGCTCAGCAAAGTGATCGTCGCCGCCGTCGACGGCATCGCTTTCGGCGGCGGTTTTGAAATAGCGCTGGCCTGCGATCTGATTGTCGCCCAGCGCCATGCCCGTTTCAGCTTTCCGGAAACCGGCCTCGGCCTGGTGGCCGCCCAGGGCGGCTGCGCGCGGCTGCCGGCGCGTATCTCGCCCTATATCGCGCTCGACTGGCTGCTCACCGGCAGAATAGTCGGCGCGGAAGAGGCCCTGCGGCACGGGGCCATTTCACGCCTCAGCGAAGGCCCGGCGTTGGAAGACGCGCTGCAGCTGGCCCGGCAGATTGCGCAAAAGGATCCCTTCGCCAGCCAGGCGGTGAAGGCTATTGTGCGCCAGAGTTTGGCGCACCGCGAAGCGCCGTCGTTCGACTATCAGCAAGGCTGGGTGGAGCAGGTTCGCCGCGCCGCAGCCGGACGCTAAATTTCAGCTGGCCGTGGCCCCATATCCAAGATTATTCTGATGGCAAGACATCGTAAGGAATATGGATGACATGCTGCTGGATAAATATCTTGGGGAATACCAATTCTCGGAGCGTCACGCTATTGAAATCAATGCGCCGGCGTTTCAAATCATCGCAGCCGCCGCGGCTTACGATCCCAGACAGGACCCTTTCTTTCGCCGCATGATTGCGCTGCGCGAGCTGCCTTCCCGCCTGCTGCAGCGCCAGACAGCCGCGCCGTCGTTTGGCCAGCAGAACTTCAGCCAGCTTGAGCGAAATGAGCAAGAGTTGGTTTATGGCCTGATCGGGCGTTTCTGGCTGGCGAGTTACGGCCTGGTGGACATTGCCGATGGCCCGGCTTTTCTGGGCTACCGCCAGCCCGGCGTCGCCAAGCTGGCGCTGGGGTATGCCGTGCACCCCAGCAGCGGCGGCAACCGGCTGGTGACGGAAACCCGTATCTTCTGCCCGGATCGCGCCAGCCGGCTGCGTTTTACCCCATACTGGTATGCGATCCGCCTCGTCAGCGGGTTGATACGCCGCCGCATGCTGCGTGCCATCAAAACCGCCTGCGAAAGCGCCCCTGCGGCACAACAGCCGTAATCCACCCGCCCCTGGCTTTCGGAGCATTCCTAGAGAATGATTCTCATTGCGCACCTATTTTTTATTCACGATAAGATATTCTAGACAAGCCATTAACCCCGCCCCCCTGCGGGGCTTTTTTTTATTTTTCGTTCGTCGCCGTGGGGAAAGGCCGCATAAACAGAAAATCGCACGCTTTGCGCTGATGCTGGTTGATCGCGGGAACCAGCCGTTTGAAATGCTCGCTTTGGCAATGTTCATCCAACGCGGCGCGATCCGGCCAACTCTCGACAAAGATAAAGTGCCCGGGATCTTTTTCATCGATAAACAACTCATAGGAAACACAGCGCGGTTCTTCGCGGGTCTTTTCCACCAGCTCCCGGTACAGCGGCATCACCGTTTCAATATGTTCCGGCTTGATAAAATCTTCAGCAATCACTTTCAGCATGGTTCCTTCCTCTTTTTTATGGCCCTGGCACCTACCATAACCGCTGGTGCGCAGAGGTGAAAGCCAGGCTGAACGGAATATGATTTAGCCGTTATTGAACCTGCGGATGGGACACTGGTGTCAAACCCCCTGTCTGAAGGCGCCTTAATGGGTGAATTAACGCAGATTATTGCCAAATACGGCCCGCATCCCGAGCTTCTGTTGCTGATTATCTTCCTGTTCTCATTGGGCAAGTCGGTGATCGTCGTTTCCTCCGTGCTGCCCCCGGCCTCCGTCACGCTGCTGATGGGGATCCTGGCGAGCAAGCATGCGTTGCCCGCCGGCCACCTCTGGGCCGCCATTACCCTGGGCGCTGCGTTGGGTTCCCTGTTGTCGTTCCACTGCGGCGCGCTGTTATGCCGCAACAAACCTATGGCATGGCTGCCGGCCCGGTTTCATGAGCCGCTGCGCAAGGCGCAGCTGGCCCTGCAGCAAAAAGGCATGCCGCTGCTGTTCGCCTCACGCTTTTTGGCGGTACTGCGTTACACGGTACCCCTGGTGGCCGGCATGCTTGCGCTGCCGCGCAAACAGGTTTATCTCACTACAACGCTTTCGGCCGCCCTCTGGGCAGTAGCGCTGCTGGCCGTGGCCCATCTGCTTCCTTCGTTTTGACCTGAAAGATTCTTGGGCGGGCAGCGGCGCTCAAGCGCCTGCATGCGGAAAATTGCGCTGAGGATGGTCGTACAGGGTTCTAACCTGGGCCACATTGATTAAGAGCCGCATTATTTATCAATAATATCATTACATTACTGAATAAAGCAGTGCTGGCACGCCCCATAATTCAAAAAGTTTAAAAACCCTATCAACAGAGGTAAAAACATCCCTGTGTCAAGTTTGTCCCACCATCAGCAACCATTACTCCACGATCATCCCTGGAGTTCCCCCCAGTGAACAGCATCACAATCGCCGACAGGCAATGAAAATAACGCCATACTTCTGGTTGAAAAATAGGGCTCGATATTTTGAGTTGCAGATGGCGTTTTGTGTACACCTCAGACAGCCAGTGGGTGTCCGAGGTGTGGAAGTGTAAATTATCTCTCTTTCTCAATTAAAATGCGCATGTTAACCCCCTGAGTTCCATATATTCCAAAAGCCATTATATTCGAGAGAGAACTCCAAATAGCTCTCAGGTTTAAAATCACTGATTGCTAGTGGCCTGCTTCGCTGGTAATCCTCATATAGTCGCATGAGAGAAGTAGCCCCCGCAACAGCCAAAAATTGTTTTGGCTGCCTTGTTTCGCCAACAATATTATTGCTACCTATTTGATATACTGTATTTGTTCGTATTCCAACGATATCAGCCTGCAACACCGTGAGCTCAATAAAGTCCGTACCGAAATTGGCGGTATCATTAGGCACTGGAATGTACGCAACATTCATATCACCGGATAACGTGGCAGCATTAGACGGTATTTTAACCCTCATATAAACTTTAACTCGGCCGCCCTCATAAACTATCGAGGTAACAAAATTTGCAACCTTAGTAGTTATTCCGTTCTGTGTATGCCGGAGCACTACATCACTAAGATTTTCAAACACCCGACGGCGGAAGAGGTGCGTAATATCAAGATCGCTGCGGTCCCAAGTCGTTGGCTGTGATTCAAATCGACCAATTGCCAACGACTCAATTTCAACATAAGTCCCGGTAGAGTCGTATGAGCTGATTTTACGAATAGCATTGGCTGTTTGGATTCCGCCATTCGATATAGAAATATCAGCGTTATTTTTAGGCACCAATTGAAGCCATGTGCGACCATTGGAGATTAATGCTATTTCAGACGGATTTCTGTTTTTTGTTCCTTGGTAAGTAACTCTACCTACGCCGAACACCCCCTCAGATACTCCCCACGGTAAGTCCGCACGATCTTTATTATACGGATCCCTACCAGACTTATAGAAGTTATTAGCATCGGACCACGGCTGTGATGGATCTAAGAAGCCTGTATTTTCTGAATACACATCACGAATTTCTCCGTAATAATCCCCTCCCTGCATCACTGGCCCCATGAAAGGAACACGTGAGCACCCCCACGTTTTTGCAGATTTAATGAGAAAGTTACAGTTCCCACGGCCATAGCGAGAGAAATTCACTAAAGCCCTGTGTGCAATGCCGCGAAATTTATTAGCAGTTAAGTCCGAACTGGCGGAGGAACCATTAGTTCCATTTGTTAACCGCCCTCCGGCACTATATTTCTTGCTGTAAGACTCTTTGAAGAAGTAGGTATTGAAAAAGTTGTCGACTTCAAGATGCTTATCCCCAAATGGTTGGCCGGAATACGAAGCTATAATTTTATCGAAGGTAACGAAATCGGCCCAACCAAGGGAATACACATCAGTTCCAGCCACATAAGGAGGAACCCAAACGCCCCCTGCCGTTGTGTTATTTCGCTGAGTCCACCATCCGCCAATCACAATACCCGAGTAGCAGTTTTCTACGGATGTTGTACCATGGAATGTGATGTTATCGGCGCCTAGTGCTAAGAATGGCATAGCACAACCATTAAATCTCACATTGCTAAAACTTGATTCTCTGAATAGAATACCGTCCGCAATCACACCAATAAAAAAATTGGCAATATGAATATTATGCAAGCCGACGTTATCAATATATTCTGTCATTCGTGAATTGTTAGGAGTGCGAAATACAATGCCTACAGCCTGGTTTTTATCAATAGGGCTAGTGTGGCGTGACCAAGGACCGCTGATAGTGGTGTTGTAATTACCCTTAGCCCTTAGCTGCACATTAGAAGAGATATCCAAAATCACGGACAGGTTCTCCTTCACGGGATCCTCATCAATCTTCGTATCCCCCGTCATTCCTGGGGCGGCGGTCGCATCGTCGTGCGGTGTGGTAAATTTCGTTTCGCCCGCCGACAGCAATCGATACTCCCCTTCGCCGAGGTTGACAACCCCACCGCCGTTGGCGTGGACGTAACCAATGGCCGCACGAAAAGCCGGGGCGCTGTCAAAATCAGGGTCTTCAGAAATGGTTTTGGCGCCAAATTGACGAACATCGACGGTGAGAATATTGTTCACCGTCGTTTGGCCACTCCCCACAACTTTCGCACCGTACTCAGAACTCACGGCTAAATAACTGACTTCAGTCCAGGCCGTAGGACCAAAGCCACCGGATGTTTCCGGTGTCGCCCCCACGGGGACAACTTTAGGAAGAGCCCCTTTCCAGATAAAATACTCATTACTTTTGTTTAGATATAATGCCTGGGCCGATAAAGTTATAGTAAAACCATTCTCGAAAGAATTGACGGGGATATAACCCGCTCGCGTAATTGCTGTTTCATAAGCTGGATCACTAGCCATTTCATACTCCTTTAGGTAAATGATTATAAAATTCGCCAAAGCAATTAATACTAGTCATCAGATATTAAACTTTCCATGATGTTTTATTTTTTCGGATTCGCGCCAGCAGAAAAATAATAAATTAAAAACCGATGATGAAGTTTTTCCCACAAAAATCAGCTATTAGCTTATCGTGTTATTAATATAAATATCTGGGCAGGTTGTTATAGATACAGGATTCAAAAAAAATAGATGGACCCACAACCCTGCTTATGTAGTGAAGAAAGCGTATAAGGCTCCAAATACGGCCAGAAAGCCGGCGAGAAAACGAACTGGCATTCGCGGCCCTGGTAGCCGAACCGGGAGATACGCCTGAATGAGCCAGCTGATTCATCAAACTTTTCATTATGAATTTTGCAGGACAAGCCGGGTAAACCACAGCACAAAGACACTGCTAATACGCTTAGCTTGAGCCAGATCACCTTTCTGAACATCCATTAAAAAACACCGAAATTTTTACTGAGCGCGCGCCCAAAATGCCGCAGAGGCAATGGCGTCAACGCAAAAACGGGGTCTAACATGCTGATTTGGCTGGCGGGTGGTACAGGGTTCGAAGCTGTGCCCCATTGATTAAGCACCGGCTGCCCTACCCGCTGAGTTCACGACCCAGCGGCTTAAATTATTCTCTTCTGCACCGGCGGCTTCAAACGCTTACACTCATTACTTTTTTTCATGCGAAATTATCAACCCTCTGTTTAATCAACAAGATAAGCCGCATTAGGTCTGTTAATCTGCCTTTTTGAAGAGTAATCTTCCGCTCCCTGAACGTCCGATTTACCTCCGCTGTGTAAAGAACAATCGACTTTTATCCCTCGCATAAATGTTGTAAACATGTTGCACAAAGGTGGCGTTATTGCACTACCTTACTAAAGCCGGAATAGCCGGATAAACGTATAAAAAAGAGCCACTTCAGAGCTCACTATTTCACCAATGACAGGTAAAACAGGACATCATCAGATGGTAGATCATTCTAAAATAGCGACCGACGCCGCGCCCGCGTCAGAAGATCATCTACGGCGAAACCTAACCAACCGGCATATTCAGCTGATCGCCATCGGCGGCGCCATCGGCACGGGTCTGTTTATGGGCTCCGGCAAAACCATCAGCCTGGCTGGCCCTTCCATCATCTTCGTGTACATGATCATCGGCTTTATGCTGTTCTTCGTGATGCGCGCCATGGGTGAGCTGCTGCTGTCCAATCTGGAATACAAATCCTTCAGCGACTTCGCGGCGGATCTGCTTGGCCCCTGGGCCGGGTTCTTTACCGGTTGGACTTATTGGTTCTGTTGGGTGGTGACCGGCATCGCCGACGTGGTGGCGATCACCGCCTACGCGCAGTTCTGGTTCCCCGAGCTGTCGCAATGGATCGCCTCGCTGCTGTGCGTATTGCTGCTGCTCGGCCTGAACCTGGCCACGGTGAAGATGTTCGGCGAGATGGAGTTTTGGTTTGCCATGATCAAGATCGTCGCCATTGTCGGGCTGATCGTCGCCGGGCTGGTGATGATCGCCATGCAGTTCCAGTCGCCGTCGGGCACCGTTGCTTCGTTCACGCATCTGTGGAATGACGGCGGCATGTTCCCGAAAGGCATCAGCGGCTTCTTCGCCGGCTTCCAGATCGCGGTGTTCGCCTTCGTTGGCATCGAGCTGGTGGGCACCACCGCGGCGGAAACCAAAGATCCGGAAAAAGTGCTGCCGCGCGCCATTAACTCGATTCCCATCCGCATCATCATGTTCTACGTGTTCGCGCTGATCGTCATCATGTCGGTGACGCCGTGGAGCTCGGTGGTGGCGGACAAGAGCCCGTTCGTTGAGCTGTTCGTGCTGATCGGCCTGCCGGCGGCGGCCAGCGTGATCAATTTCGTGGTGCTGACCTCGGCCGCCTCTTCCGCCAACAGCGGGGTGTTCTCCACCAGCCGCATGCTGTTCGGCCTGGCGCAGGAAGGTGATGCGCCAAAATCCTTCGCCAACCTCTCCAAGCGCGCGGTGCCGGCCAACGGCCTGACCTTCTCCTGCATCTGCCTGCTGGGCGGCGTGGTGTTGATTTACCTGATCCCGAACGTGATGACGGTATTTACGCTGGTCACCACCGTCTCGGCGATCCTGTTCATGTTCGTCTGGACCATCATCCTGTGTTCCTATCTGGTTTACCGCAAACAGCGCCCGGCGCTGCACCAGAAATCAATTTACAAGATGCCGGCCGGCAAACTGATGTGCTGGGTATGCATGGCGTTCTTCGCCTTTGTGCTGGTGCTGCTGACGCTGCGTGAAGATACCCGCCAGGCGCTGATCGTCACGCCGCTGTGGTTCGTGGTGCTTGGCCTGTCCTATCTGTTCCTGCGCAAGAAAAAAACCGCATAACGCTTCAGGGGGCGGGCAACCGCCCCCCCTTTATTCAGGCAGCCTAACGCGGCCGGATCCCATCGATAATCACCCGCTGCACGTTCTCCACCGTTTGCTGGAAAAAGGCGTCGTCGGCCAACGTCTTGCCGGTCACCGCCTCCACCTGCACCCAAAAATCCGCATAGTGCTGGGTGGTGGCCCACAGCATGAAGATCAGATGGTGCGGCTCCACTGCGGCAATGTGGCCTTCCGCGACCCAACGCTCAATAATGGCGGATTTTTCGTCCACCAGCGCCTTCAGCCCCCCCTGCAACTCGCGCTTCAGCAACGGCGCCCCCTGGATCATTTCCAGGCAGAACAGCCGCGAGGCCTGGGGATGATGGCGCGACACGTCCAGCTTCAGGCGAATGTAGTCGCGGATCGCCTGCAGCGGCTCCTGATCGGCGCGCAGCGCTTTCAACGGCGCCAGCCAAACCTCAAGAATGCCCTTTAACACCGCCACATACAGCTCTTCTTTTGACGGGAAGTAGTACAGCAGATTGGTCTTGGAAACGTCCGCGCGTTCCGCCACCTGATCCAGGCTGGTGCCGTGAATGCCGTACAGCGAGAAAAACTCCAGCGCCGCATCCATGATGGTGCTGCGTTTGGCGGCGACCGCGCGTGAACGGCGCGTTGGCGGTTTGGCGTCTGATGGCTTCACTGCATCTCCCTGTAATGACCGAATTCGACAGCCAGCATAGCAAAGCCCGGCGTGAAACCCACGCTTTTGCCTGCCCCTCCGGCAGAGAAACTGCACCTTTTGCGCGCAGCATCGCCTGTTTATTGTGCAACCATTTTTGACCAAATGGTCTGTTTTGGACCATCCGCTCCGGCGTAAAATCACCAAATCGAAGCAAACACCTGATAAATAATCCGTTTTTAAAACTGGCACCGGGTTTGCAATACCTTCACCAGCGCCGCGCAATTCGGAACCCGCAGGAAGCACTCAAGCAGCGCCAAAAACCATCCCTTAGCAGACCCGAGGTGTTCACATGAAAATTGGCGTATTTATCCCGATCGGCAACAACGGTTGGCTGATTTCCAGCTCCGCGCCGCAGTACCAGCCGACGTTCGAACTGAACAAAACCATCGTGCAGCGGGCGGAGCACTATAACCTCGACTTTGCCCTGTCGATGATCAAGCTGCGCGGCTTCGGCGGCAAAACAGAATTCTGGGACCACAACCTGGAGTCTTTCACGCTGATGGCGGGGCTGGCGGCGGTGACCTCACGCATCAAGATCTACGCCACCGCCGCCACGCTGACCATGCCGCCGGCGATAGTGGCGCGCATGGCGTCCACCATCGACTCCATTTCCAACGGCCGGTTTGGCCTGAACGTAGTGACCGGCTGGCAAAAGCCGGAGTACGAGCAAATGGGCATGTGGCCAGGCGATGAGTATTTCAGCCGCCGCTACGACTACCTGGCGGAATACGTTCGGGTGCTGCGCGATCTGTGGGGCAGCGGCAAGTCCGATTTCAAGGGGGAATTCTTCCAGATGAACGACTGCCGCGTCAGCCCGCAGCCGCAGGCCGACATCAAGGTGATCTGCGCCGGCCAGAGCGATGCCGGCATGGCGTTCTCGGCCAAATACGCCGACTACAACTTCTGCTTCGGTAAAGGGGTCAACACCCCGGCCGCCTTCGCGCCCACCGCAGCGAGGCTGAAGGCCGCCGCCGACGCCGAAGGCCGTCGCGTCGCCTGCTACGTACTGTTCATGATAGTCGCCGACGAAACCGATGAAGCCGCCCGCGCCAAATGGGAAAGCTACAAGGCCGGCGCAGATACCGAAGCCCTGGCCTGGCTGACCGAGCAAAGCGGCAAAGACACCCGCTCCGGGGCGGATACCAACGTGCGGCAAATGGCCGATCCCACCTCCGCGGTGAACATCAATATGGGCACGCTGGTCGGTTCTTACGCCAACGTGGCGCGCATGATGGACGAGATCGCCGCCGTGCCCGGCACCGAGGGCGTCCTGCTGACCTTCGACGATTTCATCAAGGGTATGGAAGATTTTGGCGAGCGCATCCAGCCGCTGATGAAAAGCCGCGCCGACGTCTGCCCGCAAACCGCAGCCAAACGCGAGGTGGCCTGATGAAACCAGTAGATAGTCAGCCGGTGGTGCGCCGCGGCGCACCGGACGCCGCACCCGCCGTCACCCTGGCCGCACGCCCGGAAGCCATCGCGTTTGCGCCGCAGGAAACGGCGTTGATCGTGGTCGATATGCAAAATGCCTATGCCTCGCAGGGCGGCTACCTCGATCTCGCCGGCTTCGACGTCTCGGCCACCGCGCCGGTGATCGCCAATATCAAACGCGCCATCCGCGCCGCGCGCGCCGCCGGCATCCGGGTGATATTTTTTCAAAACGGCTGGGACAATCAGTACGTCGAAGCCGGTGGCCAGGGCTCTCCCAACTGGCATAAATCCAACGCGCTGAAAACCATGCGCCGCCGCCCGGAGCTGATGGGCAAGCTGTTGGCCAAAGGCGGCTGGGACTACCAGCTGGTGGATGAACTGCAGCCCCAGCCGGGCGATATCGTGCTGCCGAAACCGCGCTACAGCGGCTTCTTCAATACTCAGCTCGACAGCCTGCTGCGCTGCTACGGCATTCACCATCTGGTGTTTACCGGCATCGCCACCAACGTCTGCGTCGAGTCCACGCTGCGCGACGGCTTCTTCCTGGAATATTTCGGCGTAGTGCTGGCCGACGCCACCCACCAGGCTGGGCCGGCGTTCGCGCAACAGGCGGCGCTGTACAACATCGAGACCTTCTTCGGTTGGGTGTCGGACGTCGACAGCTTCTGCGCCGCGCTCAGCCAATCGGCTTAACCCCTTTCATATCGGGAGCAACGCTATGCCGAAAACCATCATCACGCCGCCGGGCAGCGGCAAACCGCTGGCGCCCTTCGTCCCCGGCACCCTGGCCGACGGCGTGGTTTACGTCTCGGGCACGCTGGCGTTCGATCGGGACAATAACGTCGTGCACGTCGGCGACGCCGCGGCGCAAACCCGTCACGTGCTGGAAATCATCAAAAGCGTGATCGAAACCGCCGGCGGCAGTATGGACGACGTGACCTTCAATTCGATATTCCTGACCGACTGGCAACACTACGCCGCCATCAACCAGGTGTATGCGGAATATTTCCCCGGCGATAAACCGGCGCGTTACTGCATCCAGTGCGGCCTGGTGAAACCGGACGCGCTGATTGAGATAGCCACCGTAGCCCATATCGGGCGCTGAGCAGGAGCCGCCGATGCACGTAGAAATTTTGGGTCAAGACAGCCCGCAGGCCCCAACGCTGCTGCTCTCCGCCGGGTTGGGCGGCGCCGGTAGCTTCTGGCAGCCGCAGCTGGCGGCGCTGGGCGAACATTTTCGCGTAGTGATGTATGACCACAGGGGCACCGCCCGCAGCCAGGAAGAGCTGCCGGAAGGCTACGGCATGGCCGACATGGCCGATGACGTCCTGCAGTTGCTGGACAAACTGGAGATTGCCCGCTGCCATTTCGTCGGCCATGCCCTCGGCGGCCTGATCGGCCTGCAGCTGGCGCTTACCCACCCGCAGCGGGTGGAAAAGCTGGTGGTGGTCAACGGCTGGGCTGCGCTGGACAGCCAAACCCGGCGCTGCTTCAGGGTGCGGCAAGATCTGCTGCTCAACAGCGGCGTCGAGGCCTATGTGCGCGCCCAGCCGCTGTTTCTGTTCCCCGCTGATTGGCTTTCGGCTCATGAGGCGTTGCTGGACGAAGAGCTGCGCCATCAGGTGACGCATTTCCAGGGTACGGAAAATCTGCTGCGCCGCCTGCGGGCGCTGATGAACGCTGATTTCCGCCCGCATCTGGCGGACATCGCCACGCCGACGCTGGCGCTGTGTGCGCGCGACGATCTGCTGGTGCCTTACCCCTGCTCGCAGCAGCTGGCGCAAGCCCTGCCGTTTGGCGAGCTGGCGCAGATGAATTACGGCGGCCATGCGATGAGCGCCACCGATCCCGAAAACTTTAACCGCATGCTGCTCGGCTGGCTGTTACCGCCGCAGAGCCGATAGCCCACAGGAGGATCATCATGCAGTCATCCGCTCTGTTTGCCGGCACCCCCTCATTGCCGCCAGGCGTGGAAAAACAGGACTTTCGCGATGCCATGGCTCGCCTGGGCGCGGCGGTCAACATCATCACCACCGACGGCCCCGCCGGCCGTGCGGGCTTTACCGCCTCGGCGGTGTGCAGCGTCACCGATACGCCGCCGACGCTGCTGGTGTGTCTGAACCGTTCCGCTTCGGTGTACGCCATGTTCAAACAAAATCAAACGCTGTGCGTCAATACGCTGGCGGCCGAACACGAATCGCTGTCCAACCTGTTCGGCGGCAAAACCCCGATGGACCTGCGTTTTTCCGCCGCACGCTGGTCGACGCTGGCCACCGGTTCACCGCTGTTGCACGGCGCCCTGGCCTCGTTCGACTGCCGGATCGAACAGATCGTCAGCGTCGGCACTCACGACATTCTGTTCTGTCGGGTGGTGGCGCTGGCATGCAGCGAAAGCGGCCACGGGCTGGCCTATTTCGACCGCCGCTACCACCCGCTGCGGCGGGCAGACGCGCAATAATTCCCTCACACTGGAGATGACGATGGCGAATACCTGGTTTCCTCAATGGCGCGTCAGGCAAGGCAGTCTGGACGGTACGGTGGTCGCCCCCGATGAGCGGCTGCCGCTCGGGCAAACCCTCATCATGGGGCTGCAGCACGCGGTGGCGATGTTTGGCTCCACCGTGTTGATGCCGTTGCTGATGGGCTTCGACGCCAATGTGGCGATATTGATGTCCGGCATCGGCACCCTGCTGTTCTTTCTGGTGGTGGGCGGTCGCGTGCCGAGTTATCTCGGCTCCAGCGCGGCCTTCGTCGGATTGGTGATCGGCCTGACCGGCTACGGCGGGTCGGGCGCCAACCCCAATATCGCACTGGCGTTGGGCGGCATCGTCGCCTGCGGCCTGGTCTATCTGCTGATCGGGCTGGTGGTGATGCGCGTCGGCACGCGCTGGATCGAACGCTTGATGCCGCCGGCGGTGACCGGGGCGGTTGTGATGGCCATCGGTCTGAACCTGGCGCCGATTGCGGTGCGCAGCGTCTCGGCCTCGCCGTTCGACAGTTGGATGGCGGTGGTGACTATCCTGTGCATCGGCTCGGCGGCGGTGTTCACCCGTGGGCTGGTGCAGCGGTTGCTGATCCTGGTTGGGCTGATCGCCGCCTACCTGATTTACCTGGCGGCGGCCAACGGCATGGGGCTGGGCAAACCGGTCGATTATGCCCTGCTGAGCCAGGCGGCCTGGTTCGGCCTGCCGCAGTTCACCGCCCCCGTCTTCGACCTGCACGCCATGCTATTGATCGCACCGGCGGCGATTATTCTGGTGGCGGAAAACCTTGGCCATGTGAAGGCGGTGGCGAGCATGACCGGGCGGGATCTCGATCCCTACATCGGCCGCGCCTTTGTCGGCGACGGGCTGGCGACCCTGCTGTCCGGCTCGGTGGGCGGCACCGGCGTCACCACCTATGCGGAAAATATCGGCGTGATGGCGGTCACCAAGGTTTATTCGACCCTGGTGTTTGTCGCCGCGGCGGCCGCCGCCATCCTGCTGGGCTTCTCGCCGAAGTTCGGCGCGCTGATCCACACCATTCCCGGGCCGGTGCTGGGCGGCGCATCCGTCGTGGTGTTCGGCCTGATTGCCGTCGCCGGCGCGCGCATCTGGGTGCAAAACAAGGTGGATCTGAGCGACAACGGCAACCTGATCATGGTGGCGGTGACGCTGGTGCTGGGCGCCGGTGATTTTGCATTGACCATCGGCAACTTCACCATGGGCGGTATCGGCACCGCTACCTTCGGCGCCATTATCCTCAATGCGCTGTTGCGTAATCGCCGGCTGATGCCGTTGGCGGAAAACCCAACCTCCTGAATCAAATGCGGCCCGGCCAGCCGGGCCTATTCCGCCTCCACCGCCGCCGCTTTTCCTTTTCGACGCACCCGCAGTTCGCTCACCACCACCCCCACCACGATCAACGCGCCCCCCAACAGCGCCACGCCCGGCAGACGTTCGCCGGCGATGCGCCCCACGATGCCGGCCCACACCGGTTCACCGGCGTAAATCACCGTCGCGCGCGTGGGCGACACGCTGCGCTGCGCCCAGTTCATGGTCAGTTGGATCATCGCGCTGGCCAGGCCCAGGCCGATGGCGCTGTACAGCAGCTGGTCCGAATAGGCCGCCGGCGATTCACCGGTGGGCGCCATCATCAGGAAAGAAGCCAGCGAGGCGGTCGCCAACTGCACGATGGTCACCCGCCGGATATTGACCTTGCCGGCGTAGGCGCCGATCAAAATAATCTCCGCGGCCATGCCCAGCGTGCCGACCAGCGTCAGAATTTCACCGAGGCTCAGCGTCATGTCCGCACTGCTCGGCGCCGCCAGCAGCATCAGGCCGGTGAAGGCCAGCAAAATGCCGATCCAGGACATAATGCCGGGGAAACGCCCCAGCACCAGCCACTGCAGCAAAGGTACGATCGGCACGTACATGGCGGTGATAAACGCCGACTGGCTGCTGGTGATGGTTTGCAACCCCATGGTTTGCAGGCCGTAACCGTACATGATAGACACGCCGATCAGCATGCCGGCCTTCAGTTCGTACCAGGTCAGGCCGCGCAGCACGCGCAGGGAAAATAGCGTCAGCACCAGGGTGGCGGCGGCGAAACGCAGCCCGACGAAAAAGAACGGCCCGCTGACCTGCATCGCATGTTGCACCGCCAAAAAGGTGCCGCCCCAGATCATGGTAATGAAGATCAACACCGCTTCCTGCGGCTTAATGACGGAAATTAAGGATTTTTTTACTGCTGACACCGGCTTGCCCTTCCTGCTGGGTGCAATATAATGCACAGATCCTGCCAGTATGAGATAAAGCCTACCAATGAGCAATATGGCGCATAACGCGAAAAACGATCCCCCCAAGGTGCTGCAATACCTCAGCAGCAACCTGCGCGGCTATCGCCTGCAGGCCGGATTCAGCCAGATGGCGCTGGCCGAACGTTCCGGCGTCAGCCGCCGCATGCTGGCGGGCATCGAGGCCGGCGATCGCAACGTTAGCCTGGCGGTGTTGGACAAGCTCGCCGCCGCCCTGAATCTCTCCTTCACCGATCTGGTGCAGGCGCCGGACGCGCGCGGCAACCACCTGGTCGGCGAATTGGCCTGGCAAGGCGCTCAGCCGGCCAGCCAGGCGCTGTTTGTCGCCAGCGTGCCGGCACATCAGCGGGTGGAGCTGTGGCAATGGACGCTGATGCCGGGCGAGCATTACGATTCAGCGCCCGACGCCGCAGGCTGGCGTGAAATCATTTACGTCATTGCAGGCACCCTGACGCTGGTGCTGGAACAGCACACCCTGACGCTGGCGGCCGGTGAAACCCAGGTGTTCAACAGCGATCAACAATACGCCTACGCCAACCGCGGCGACCAGCCGCTGCTTTTTATCCGCAACGTCACCTTCTGAATCGACCCCGCGTTGTTGCACTGTACCCGGCGTTTTCAGCCGCAAGTGCAAAACTCAGGCGCCCGCAGTAAGCCGCAGCCATTCCGCCAGCCGGGCCAGGCTGCTGCCCGGCCGAATTTCCTGCTGCGTCAGCAAACAGTAACCGCTGCCGTCCGGGATAAAGCCAAAGGGGGCGCTCAGCACGCCGGCGGCCAGATCGTCGCGCACCTGCTGCCACGGGCCGATGGCCACGCCTATCCCGGCCACCGCCGCCTGCAGGCTGAAATAAAAATGGTCGAAGCGCTGCTCCGGCCGTCCCTCGAGCGCGACGCCCTGCGCCTGGGCCCATTGCCGCCAGGCGTCAGGGCGCGTAGCGGCATGCAGCAGCACGGCATCTTCCCGCAACCGTTGCAAACCTGCGGTTTGCGATAGCCATCGCGGCTGCGTCTCCGGCTTGCACACCGGCCCCACCAGTTCATCGAACAGCATCAGGCTGTGTACCTGCTCGCCCCACTCAAAATCATTACGTCGAATCGCCGCCGTGATGCCGTCGTGAAAAGAAAACGGCCCGCCGCCCGCCACCAGCTGCAGGTTGATCTCCGGATGCGCCTGTTGAAACGCCGGCAAACGCGGGATCAGCCAGCGCATCAGCAGCGTCGGCTCACAAGAGAGCACCAACGGCGCATCCTGGGCCTGCCGGCGCAGCTCCTGCGCGGCACTTTCCAAAACGCCGAACGCCTGCTGCGCGGCCTGCAGCAACTTACGCCCAGCCGCAGTGAGATACACGCGCCGGTGCCGGCGTTCAAACAACACGCAACCCAGCTCCTCTTCCAGCGCCCGCACCGCCCGGCTGACGGCGCCGTGGGTCAGGCTCAGGCTATGCGCCGCCTGGGTGAAGCTTTCCAGCCGCGCCGCGGCTTCAAAACAGCGCAGCCCGCCAAGCGGCAAGGGCCGGTCGTTTTTACGTGAGTTTTTCTCACCGATATGGTCAGTTTTCATCGTTTGTCACCGTCGGTCATTACCCTTATAAATCAGTCACTCTTTGCTGATTCTCTGACAGGATAACTATGACCGAACTCATCGCCGTCGTCACCATCACTTTACTCGCCGTCATCAGCCCGGGCCCGGATTTCGCCATGGTGTCGCGCAACAGCCTGCTGCTTTCCCGCCGCGCAGGCGTGCTGACCGCCTGCGGCATCGGCGCCGGCGTGTTAATCCACGTAAGCTACACCCTGATCGGCGTCGGGGTGTTGATCCAGCAATCCCTGTGGTTGTTCAACCTCATTAAAGGGCTTGGCGCCGCCTACCTGATTTATCTCGGCGTAAAGCTGCTGCGCAATGCCGCCACGCACGACGTTAGCCCCGGTGCGCCGCAAGCTGCGCTCAGCGATCTTGCCGCGCTGAAAACCGGCTTTCTGACCAATGTGCTGAACCCGAAAACCACCATTTTTATCGTCAGCCTGTTTATGCAGGTGGTCGCCCCGCATACGCCGCTCGGCGTGCAGCTGGGTTACGGGCTATTTATCGCCGCGGTGCACGTGCTGTGGTTCGGCGCCGTTGCGTTGCTGTTTTCAGCGCCGGGCGTCAACGCCCGTTTTCTGCGCCTGCGCAAAGGCATCGATCGCGCATTCGGTGGCCTGCTGATCGCCTTTGGGGCGCTGCTGGCGCTGGCCGGCATCAAATAAGGCACGGGGAAGCAGGCCACCGGGCTGAAAATTCAAGCCGTTCTCGCACGTTAACCGCCATCCGGGCCCTGCATTCGCACGGCCCCATCTTGTTGCCGACCCGCCGCAAGGTTAAAATGCCGCTCGCCCCGCCACGCCCCCTCTGGTGGCCTGGGTCCGAATTCGTTCAGCCCGTCCTCAGCGGCATGTGCCCTGAGGACGGGCGTTCTGTTTTTTGCGCATAGCGAAGGGAAATAAGTCAGTGTCTAAAGATTTTGATGAACTAATAAGAGACATGGATCTTATTATTGAAAATGTAGACAGTTTCAAGGCTATGGCCCCGCGCGCACCCGAGCCGGCACCGCCGCCGCCGGTTCATCACTACGACTCGTTCTGCGAGAACATTGCGCTGAAAGTGGTATTGAAGGTGCTGCTGTCTTCGGTGGATAAAATCGTCAAGGTGCAGATAGCCAACAAGGTCGAACAGGAAATCGCCCTGATAGAACAGCAGGTGATGCGCGCCGGCGGCGGCCCGGTATCGCCGGACGATCTGGCGCAAATGACCCAGTACGTGCGCCGTACCGTCAATAACCTGCTGGAGTGACCCCGCCGTAGCCTCATCCTGCGGCTACGGGCTGTACCAGGGCTGACACATTAACAACATGAATGTGTTGCATTGTTGTATTCATTTCACTGCGATAAGTTTATTTCACTGTATATAAATACAGTATTTTAACTTATTGAGGATATGAATATGCGCTTTAACAAGATGTTGGCCCTGGCCGCCCTGCTGTTTGCCGCACAGGCGTCGGCCGAAACGCTCGAATCTATCGACAACTGCGCCGTAGGCTGCCCAACCGGCGGCAGCAGCAATGTGTCCATCGTTCGCCATGCCTATACGTTGAACAATAACAGCACCACCAAGTTCGCCAACTGGGTGGCCTATCACATCACCAAGGAGACGCCGGCCAGCGGCAAAAACCGCAACTGGAAAACCGATCCGGCGCTCAATCCCGCCGATACCCTGGCGCCTGCCGACTACACCGGCGCCAATGCGGCGCTGAAGGTCGACCGCGGCCACCAGGCGCCGCTGGCCTCGCTGGCGGGCGTTTCCGACTGGGAGTCGCTGAATTACCTGTCCAACATCACGCCGCAGAAGTCCGATCTGAACCAGGGCTCCTGGGCGCGGCTGGAAGATCAGGAACGCAAGCTGATTGACCGCGCCGACGTCAGCTCGGTGTATACCGTCACCGGGCCGCTGTTCGAACGCGATATGGGCAAGCTGCCGGGCACCCAAAAGCCGCATACCATCCCCAGCGCCTACTGGAAGATTATTTTCATCAATAACAGCCCGGCGGTGAACCACTACGCGGCCTTCCTGTTCGATCAGGACACGCCGAAGGGTGCCGACTTCTGCCAGTATCGCGTGACGGTGAGCGAGATTGAAAAGCGCACCGGGCTGATCGTCTGGGCCGGTCTGCCGGAAGACGTGCAGGCGGCGCTGAAAAGCAAGCCAGGCGTGCTGCCTGAGCTGATGGGCTGCAAGAATTAACCCAACAAAAACCCGCCGAGGCGGGTTTTTTTATCTCTGCGGCAAAGCAAATTACGGCGTGCGATCCCCTGCCGCCAACGCCAGCTCGCGCGGCGACGCCACCGCATGATCGCGCGCCAGCAGCGTGTAGACCGTCGGCAGCACGAACAGCGTGAACAGCGTCCCCACCAACATGCCGGATACAATCACCAGCCCCAGACCAAAACGGCTGTTGGCGCCGGCGCCGCTGGCGAACAGCAGCGGTATCAGACCGAACACCATCGCCGCCGTAGTCATCAGCACCGGGCGCAGACGGATCTGCGCCGCCTGCAGAATGGCGGCGCGTCGCGGCAGCCCCTGATGCATCTGCAGCTCATTGGCGAATTCGACCATCAAAATGCCGTGCTTGCTGATCAGGCCAATCAGCGTCACCAATCCCACCTGGGTATAGATGTTCATGGTGGCGTAACCCAGCGCCAGCGGCAGCAGCGCGCCGCAGATCGACAGCGGTACGGTAATCAGGATAATCAGCGGATCCCTCAGGCTCTCGTACTGCGCAGCCAGCACCAGATAGATGATCACCAGCGCGGCCATAAAGGCGAACGCCAGCGCATTGCCCTCCTGGGTATACTGGCGCGAATCACCCTGCCAGTCGTAGCTGAAACCGGCCGGCAGCGCATCGGCCTGGCGTTCGAGGAAGGCCACCGCGTCCCCCATGGAGACACCCGGCGCCGGGATCGCTTGCAGCGTGGCGGCGTTCTGCTGATTAAACTGGGTCAGCTTGTTCGGTTCTACCCGGACCGACACCTGCACCAGGGTAGACAGCGGCACCAATGTATTGTCCTGGGTGCGAACGTACTGCCGCGCCAGCGCCTCCGGCGTCAGCCGCTGTTCGCGCAGGCTCTGCGGGATCACATCGTAAGCGCGGCCGTCCATGCCGAAGCGGTTGAGGTAGTTCTCTCCCACCAATACCGCCAGCGATTCACCGATATCGCTCATGCGGATCCCCAGGCTGCTGGCCTTGGCCCGATCGATGCGCACTTCCGCCACCGGATTGTTGTAATCCAGATCGCTGTCCACCACCATAAACAGGCCGCTGTTGCGCGCACTTTGTTTCAGCTCCTCCATGGTGCGGTACAGCAGCGGGTATTCCTGCGGGCTGCGCAACACCATCTGCACCGGCAGGCCGCCGGTCGAGCCCGGCAAGGCCGGCAGCTGGAAGGCGAAAATGCTGGTGCCCTCTACGTCATTCACCGCCTGCTGCAGATCGGCCTGCACCGCCGTCGCCGAACGGTGACGCGCTTCCCACAGCGTCAGGTTGATACCGCCGATGCTGGATGCGGTGCCGTCGCTGCCGTTGATGATCCAGCGGTTCTCGGTTTCCGGTAACCGTGCATAAACCTGATCCAGCTTGTAGGCGAAGCGTTCCACATAGTTCAGGTTGGCGTGCTGCGGCGCCTTGATGGCGGTAAGCACTATCGCCTGATCTTCGGTCGGCGCCAATTCGCGCTGCGGCAGTTGATACAGCAGCGGCAGGCTGACCAACACCAACAGCGCCAGCCCGCCCGTCAGCCAACGGTGATGCAGAGAGAAATCCAGCGCCCGCGCATAGCGCCGCGTCAACCCGCCGAAGAACCACTCGGCGGCGCGCGCCACCCGCCCCTCGGTCTGTTTGGCCGGCAACAGGAAGGAGCTCATTACCGGCGACAGCGTCAGCGCCACCACGCCGGAAACCACCACCGCGCCGGCCAGCGTCAGAGCGAACTCGCGGAACAGCGCGCCGGTCAACCCGCCCATCAGGCCGATCGGCGCATACACCGCCGCCAACGTCAGCGTCATGGCGATCACCGGCCCCGCCACTTCGCGCGCGCCGATCATCGCCGCCACCAGCGGCGACTTGCCCTCTTCAATATGGCGATGCACGTTCTCCACCACCACAATGGCATCATCCACCACCAGTCCGATCGCCAACACCATCGCCAGCAGCGTCAGCAAATTGACGCTGAAGCCGAAGGCCAGCATCAATCCCGCCGCCCCCAAGATGGAAAGCGGAATGGTCACCACTGGGATCAAAACGGTGCGCAGCGATCCCAGGCACAGGTAGATCACCGCCACCACTATCGCCAATGCTTCCAGCAGGGTATGCACCACCTCGTCGATCGACGCCTGAATAAAACGCGCGGTCTCAAACGCCAGCGCCATTTTGACCCCGGGCGGCTGCATCTTGTTGATCGCCGGCATCAACTTTTTAATGCCGTCGACGATCACCAGCGGATTGCCGGTGGGCGTAGGGAATATGCCGAGGAATACCGCCGGCTGCCCGTCCATCAGCGCGCTGGTTTCGGTGGCCGCCGCTCCCAGCTCCACCGTGCCCACGTCCTTCAGGCGCACCAGGCCGTTGCCGTCGTTGCGCACCACCAAATCGCGAAACTCCTCCACGCTGGTGAGATCGGTATTCACCCGCACGTTGGATACCACATACAGCCCCTTCACCTTGCCCGGCGCCGCCTGGTAGTTATTGCGCCGCACCGCGTCGGCCACGTCGGCGGCGGTCAGGCCGCGCCCCGCAAGGCGATCGCTGTCCAGCCACAGGCGCATCGCCATCTTCTGCCCGCCGAACACCTCGACCTTGGCCACGCCGTCGATGGTGGTGAACATCGGTTCCACCACCCGCGTCAGGTACTCGCTTAACGCCGGCGTCGGCAGCGTATCGCTGGAAAAGCCGACGTAGGCCACCGCCGTGGCCTCGCCGGAGGAGCGTTCGATCACCGGGTCGTAAGCCTGCTCCGGCAGCTTGTAGCGCACCTGGTTGACCTTGGCCATCACCTCGGTCAGCGCCTGGTTGGAGTCGCGGTTCAGCGCCATGCGCACCGTCACCACGCTGCGCCCCTGCACCGACGAGGAGGACAGATAGTCGATACCCTCGATGGACGAGACCGACTGAGCGATAGGCTGCGTCACAAACCCTTGCATCAGCTCCGATGAAGCGCCGGGATATTCTGTGGTCACGCTGATGGTAGAGCTTTCCAGCAGCGGGTATTGGCGGATCGGCAGCTTGCTGAGCGCCAGGCAGCCGAACAGCAGGATCAACGTGCTGACCACCAGCGCCAGCACCGGCCGGCGCACAAAAAGATCGGTGAACTTCATCATTTATCTCCCGATGAACCGGCGGGTGCGGCGCTCAGGGTATCCTGCGCCACCGGTTCGGCCGCCATGCCGTCGCTGAGCTTGAGCTGGCCGGAGGTCACCACGCGATCGCCCTCGCGCAGCCCGCGGAGGATCTCGACTCGCCCGTCGTTGCGTTCACCCACGGTGACCGAAACGCGTTTTACCGTCATGCCTTTGCCATTCTGCTGCGCCAGGAAAACGGTATCGCCATAGGCGGTGTAGGTCAGCGCCGTTTCCGGTACCGTCAACACCGACACGCTCTGGCGCTGGGTGACGCGGATACCGGCGTACATGCCGGCCTTCAGCGCGCCGTCCGGGTTGGCCAACGTCGCCTGCACCTGCACGGTGCGCGATTTGTCGATCAGCGGGTCGATTGCGGTAATCGCGGCGGGAAAGGCGCGATCCGGGTAAGCGGCGACCTGAACCGCCACCGCCTGCCCCAGGGCCAGCCCGGCGCTGGTTTGTTCGTCCAGCGAGAAGTTGACGCGCAGCGTGCCGGCATCCACCAGGTTCACCACCGTCTCGGCGGCGTTGAGGTATTGCCCCTCATGCACGCGGCGAATGCCTATTGCGCCGGAAAAAGGCGCGCGAATGGCTTTTTGCGCGATTTTCGCCTGCATCTGCCGCACGTCGCCCAGCGCCATATCACGCTGAGCCTGGGCGTCATCCAGTTGCTGTTGCGCCGTGGCGTTGAGATTCATCAGCTTGCGCATTCTGGCGTGCAGCAGCTCGGCGTTGCGCAGCTGCGCCTGCAGGCGCAGCAGTTCCGCCTGCTCAACCGCATCATTCAGCTGCACCAACAGTTGCCCTTCCTTAACCTGCTGCCCGGACTCGAACAGGATCCGCGTCACCCGCCCGCCAACTTCCGCCGCGACGTCTACCTGCCGCGCAGCCTCCAGCGCGCCCACGCCGGCAAAGCTGCGCGCGCGTTGCTCGCGCTGCGCCGGCGCCAACGCCACTTTCACCGGCGGATAGGCTGCGCCTTTATCCTGCTGCCCGGTGGAGCGCATCGCCAGAACGGCTATCGCCATCGCCGCCAGCAGCAGCACAACAATGATTGCGCGTTTCATTGTGCGCCCCCGCCGGCGGTGCCGGTAAACGGCGCCAGATGCGCGCCAAGTGGCGCTTTCGCCTTTTTTTCGGTCATGTACTTCATAACGCTTTCTTCCTGATTTCGCGGCCAAATTCATCTTTCATCCCACCAGGGCGGGAACAGAGGTCGTTTTTATACCGGTTGCCAAACCCGGCCGCCTGAACTATAAAACCTCAAGTTAACTTGAGGTCAATAGCGGGTGAATGAAAATGGCAAGAAATGAACCGAAAGATCCCGAACGGATGATGACCGTCGGCGAAGTGGCGAAACGCAGCGGCGTGGCGGTATCCACATTGCACTTTTATGAAAGCAAAGGGTTGATTGAGGCGGTGCGCAACGAAGGCAACCAGCGGCGCTACCCTGCGGTGGTTTTACGCTATATCGCCGTCATCAAGATAGCGCAGCGCACCGGTATCCCGTTGGAGGAGATCCGCGCCGCACTCGGCCGTTTTCCCATCGGCAGCAAGCTGACCGCCGCCCAGTGGAGAGAACTGTCTTTAACCTGGCGTGAAGATTTGGATGAAAGGATCCAGCGGCTGAAACTGCTGCGCGACCATTTGGATGGCTGCATTGGCTGTGGCTGCCTGTCGCTCACGGATTGTCCTTTGTATAACCCCGGCGATGTGTTGGGTGAACAAGGCTGCGGCGCGCAAATCCTGCATCGCCCTTAACCCGCAGCGGCGGGTTTATTGTGGGCTATCGCCTCAAATTAATTGGCAAACATGTTTCACGTCCAGCTTTCTCATGGCGTTCACCTTGTGCTGGCTGACGGTTTTTTCCGAAATGCCCAGCATCCTTGCAATACCGGTGTTCGGCGCGCCTTTCAGCAGCAAGGCCAAAATTAACAGCTCTCTGGGGGACAGATTCCGCCCACGGTTGCAGGCAATCAGCCTTCTCATTTCGGCAATAAATGCCTGCCGGCCAATATTTTTCTTTACACAGTTAAAATTGAGCAATCGCGCCGTTTTCACATCGGCCAGCACCATCACCTTATTCGTGTCCTCAAACATGATTGACAGCAAATTCATCACCCGAAACATGGATGAAAAAGAGACGACAATCAGATCCGCGTTATACTCCACCGATGAATTGATATAGCCGGACGGCGTATAAACGCCAAGGACCTTAAGACTGCCAAGCGTTCTCAAGAGCGCTTTCGCGCCATAAAGCAAATAATAATCGTCAGTGAAAATCACCACGCGCATAGCCCATTCCTTTGGCTTGAGGAAATATCGATAAGGATGTCCATTGTTGCATCGGACATCCATCCACCAGTGTTAATGAAACTATCTCACCGCGCCGTACAATAAGAGCAGCAGATCGGAGAGCAAACGAATGTGTTTATCGTCGAGCTGCATCATGTCATCTTCAGTGAAGGTGGTATTTCTCAACAAAATATCGTAGGCGCCTTCGGCAGCCTGCACCGCGTCGCCCCATATCACGTGGTGTTCAAACTGGGATGAGTTAATGTATTGACTGCCCTGGCGAAAACTAAGAATAAAATCGTGAACAATGTCTCTGACGATCAGCACTTCTCCCCTTCTCACTCCTTGCTTAAGGTTTATTTTATCTAAAAAAACGCTCAGCGTGCTGCGTAATGAAAATATGCTTTTAAACAGTTCACCCGCAATATCCTTCGGCGTTTTTACGCTGGTCGATATAACAAAAGGAAGCTCCCTATGCTGTAAAATATATTGGTAAAGCCCATTTATCGCCGTCGTTGGCTTGATGTCCAAACCGCGCAAAATAACGTCAACCTCATCTTTTAGCGATTTCTCAACCTTAACGCCGATCTGGATTTGTTCCGTCATACAATTCATCCTCAACATAGACATCCGGATTACACATAATATTATGCAGGTAATAATATTCGCCATCATTTATCATGTTAAGATTTTTCGTATAAGTAACAACTCATTTTGTATTATAAAAAGTAAAATCGCTCATTACTTATAGATAATATTTAGCGTTGCTGATGAGTTAATAGCACCGCTCGTCATTTCAGCAAGGTTATAAGGATAGTAATAAGCCGCCATGCCGATAGTGAAACGGCTGTTCAGCGCGCCTCCCGCCGGTACATTGAATAATGACGTCGCGCTTCCGCGTTCGATATTGGATAGCGACATGATCACCGGCAAATTGGGGGCATCCATTTTTACCAGCCGAATGCCAATGCCCGTTGCCGCGCCGGCATTTTTATCAATCAACACCGTATTGTCTGACGCCTGCAGGTTATTGCTGGATAAAAACATGTCGATCGCCCGATCCGACGTGCCGTTTGCCCGCATGTTCTGGCAGCTCAGATTCAACGTAAAGGGGGTAAGCCCGGTACGGCTGTTTTTCCCCACCTGCGACAGCCCCACGGTCGGCAGTTTTACCGCCAGCCCCGCGTTGTCAAATGAGCAGGTGGTCATCTTGGGCGCATACTTGATGTTCATCGGCTGCCCGTACATATCGCGCTGATCGTAAGGCCAGTTAAAACCGTTAAACAGCCAGGTTAAAATTTTCAGTAACTGCTTGGCCGGCCAAAGGATGATCTCCCATAGCGACATGCCGCTAAGATCGGTCACGAACAACACGTCGTTCAGCCTGGCGGTGTCGCCGGCTATCGATGTACCTGTTTTATTCACCAGGGTAAAACGGATATCCATCGGCACGTTCAGTTCTGCGGCGGAGTGCCTGCCCGTCCCCTTGAGATCTTTGTTGTCCACATTATTGGTGATCTCCGCCCGCACCCAGTACTTGCCGTCGCTGAATCCCAATATGGTGGCTTTGCTGCTGTCGGTGGAAAGTATGCGGGTGTAGCCGAAGGTGCTGTTGCCGGTGGAGCAGCTGAATGACCCGGCGTATTGGGTGAAAAAACTGCCCTGCCAGACCGGGTTTTGCTCGGTCAGCTTGTCCGACAGATCGACAAATATCGGCGAGGCATATTGAATGCCGGAACCGTAACAACTTGCATGGCCATAGCCGCTGAACAACCCGCATAACAACAACAGAGAAAATATCCTGATCATGGCGTTCCGTTATCCTTTTACTGGCAAACATTCGTGGTGGCGCTCGGCGCTGTTTGCGGGCCGGCTATCCGGCAGCGGCCGGCATTTAAGCGCACCACCAGCGATGCAGGCAGCCGTTCCGCCCGCAGATACAACATGCTGGCCTGGCCGACAAAACCGACCGGTTGGCCCGCCTGATCCTCAACCGCCGCGCCAAACGGCAAAGGTTCGCCGTTGCGTTTAACAGCCCGCAGGGTGTAAGACTGGCGCCGATCGGTTTCGAACTTCAGGTAGTTCACCGCTCCGGCATAGGGCACGCTGTTGGCGATATTGCCGACGATCTCGGCGCCGGAACTGTTGCCGGTGTCCGACAAGGTGACCGAATTCTGCCGATACGGCGTGGCGTAAGGCACCAACGCCAACCCATCCGCATTGGTGACGATGCTCTCATCGCCGTTCACCATCAGCCCCTTGGCCTTTGGCGCATCCACCACCATCATGGTGTTGCCGATATCGTTCGACGCCAGCAGATGCCAGGGAATAGCCACCAGGCTGCCGCGGCCGCTTAAACCGGTCTGGCGATAGTCGGAAGACTCGCTGTATGAGGCGCCCAGCGTTGACGCCTGGGTGCGGTAGGCCGCGTTGGCGCTCGCCATGGAGTTGCCGCCGGTTTGATTGCTGCCGGCGAGCGCATAGCTCAGGCGGTTCGATTCGAGCGCATTGCCGCTCAGGCTCACCGTGCTTTGCTGGTAATGCGAACCGGTGGCCGACAACCCCGCGCTGAGATAGGCGCTGTTATCAAATATCGACAGCGGTACGCTCAGAGAAAGATAAAAGCGCGTTTCCTCCTCGCGCTGAGAGTTTTTTACCCGGCTGGCGGAAAGGTTGTAGCTGGTGCGCCCGAACGCGTTTGAATAACCGAGCTGATACTCCCGGCTTTTCGTATTATCCGACCAGTAATCGCGCTGCGTGCCGGAAAAATAGAGCGTTCCCCAGCCCTCGCCGAGGCGCTGATTCAGGTTCAGGTTGAAGGTGTTGCGCGGGCGCGCCGCACGCAAGGCGTCCCAGGTATTCATGTCCAGCTCGGCGGGTGCGCCGCCGGTCTGAGGGTATTCCTCATCGTGGAGGCGCTGCTCCAGCTGACGATAGCCCTCGTGGCTATAGATAGCGTCGTTAAAGCTGTAATACCCCTTGGTCGAATAACGGTAGGCCGCCAGCGTAAAGTTGGTGGCCGTGGCGTCGAGAAATTTGCTGTAAGAAACGCGAAAGCTCTGCCCGTTTTCACGGCGATCTCTCAATTGCGTCGCCGCCTGGGTCACATCGACCGACACCGCGCCAATCGGCAAGTTCCAACCGCTGCCGAGCAGGTAAGCGCGATAGTCATCGCTGATAATGGTGCCGATATAGCCGGTAAGCAGATTGTTAAAACCGTATTGCAGCGTGCCCTGCGCGAAAGAAGGCGCATAAGCGGTGTTCGCCTGGTGCACCTTGCCCGCCAACAGGCTGTATTTATTGACGCCCTGTTTCAACATATTGGGAACCGAGGAGAACGGCACGGTGAAAGACTGCTCATGGCCGTCGGCCTCTTTCACCACCACCAACAGATCGCCGGCGGAACCGGTCGGCAAAATGCCGTCGAGGGTGAATGCCCCCGGCGGCACGTTCTCCTGATAAATGACGTTGCCGTTTTGCAGCACCTTGACCAGGGCGTTGCTCTGCGCAACGCCGTGCACCACCGGCGAAAAGCCTTGCTGAGAGTTCGGCAGCATATTGATGTCGGAGGCCAGCGCGCCGCCGCGCACTCTGATCGAATCAAAGAGATCGCCCGGTGAATAAAAATCCCCCGCCGTCAGATTGGATTTGATGCCGGCGAACCCGCGCTGCAGATAGCGCGTATTGTTTTGCCAGTCGCTGCCCTGCCGCGAGTTTTTTCTGAATGAACTGCTGTCGCGAAACTGCCAGCCGGCCAGGTTGACGCCCGACTCCAGACCGGTATAAAAGTCGTCGGTCGACCCTTTATCGCCATTGCGCGTTTTCACGTTGTAGTAAGTCGCGTTGTAGGCCAATAAAAGCGCCGGTACACCCCGATCCCAAAAGCGGGGATCGACATAGCCGGCCTCAACGCGGTTCACATGCGACTGCGGTACGGTCAGCCGCAGGCTCAGCGTAGCGACCTCGAAATCGAAGCTTCCCCCCTGCACCAGCGCACGCACCGGCATGTATTCGCCTGCGGTTTCGGCAGGCAGTGATGACATATCGATGCCGAGCGCCGCCGCGTCGCGCCGCGCGATGCCGATATCATCCCGACGCTCACCAAACAACAGCGTAAATCGGCCCTTCCACCCGTCATTGACATAAATGTCCACCGTCTGTTTTCCCGCCGGCACGTCATTATTGATATAAAAACGTGACAGATCTGATTCACGGGAGGCGCCGGCCAATAGCGAGGTATCGAATTTCATTGCAGATGCCTTATCAAGCGACAAGAATGAAGAGGCTGCCAGTAACGAAAGCGCTTTTATTTTAAGCTTCATTTCTGTTTATTCACGTTAGTGCGAAGTCACGGCTCTGGATTTATAAGCCCCCAGGTCGTCGATATACATCAGCGTGTAGAGGGTATTCTTACTGACCGCTGCGTTACTGGCCGCAAATGCGCTTGAGAAAGGCGCGACCATCACGGAATCAACCAGCAGATGCTTTTTATTTTCCTGATCTACGTTAGCCAGCGTGAAGAAATAAGGGCTATTGTTTACTACCTTAAATCCTCTCCCTTCAGCATGAAGCTCAATGAAGTCGGTGATGGCATTCACGCTGTGTTTAAGCGCCGTCGGGCGATAAAACAGCTTGATGCGGGATTTTATCGCCAGCTGCAGCGTATTGCTCCCCTGTAAATTTTCCGGCGTCGGCGGAATATCCAATACATTCAAATAAAACACGGATTCGCGATCGCCGGGCAGCGCTGCGCCGACCTTCTGTATCCGCAGCTGCTGGCCATTATTTCCGGAAACTTTCACTACCGGTGGGGAGAGCAAAAAAGGCACGTTCGCCGTTTCAGGGGTGGAGTTTATATCGCCGTCGTCAATCCAGGCCTGCACCAGTGACGGATCGCTGCCATTGTTCACCAGCTGAACGATAACGTCCCTGTTCTTTTCAGGATAAATAACACGAGTACCATTGATGACGATATTGGCGTAAGCGCATGCGCTGCTGAGAAATAGCCCAGCAAAAATTAAGTACTGTCTCATAATCACCCCTAAGACCAGGCCCTAAACGGGCCTGGCGCGTTATTGCAATTACAGGTAGGAAATGGTGTATGTCACGTTGGAACTCAGCTCGCCAACCTTTGCGGCAGCGACATTGGTTTTGTAATAGTAGGCGTCCAACGTCAGGGTTTCGGACTCAGGTGCGGTTTTATCTCCCTTGATTTTAGTGAGATAAGGCACATTTAACGGAATTGGCGTGGAAGAACCCGGCTCGGCCAGCGAGAAACCGACGTTTTTCGCTACTGCCTCATCGCTTTCGTTGACCGAACCGTTCAGCAGGTATTTACCGTCGGTGGAGATGTTATTCGCCGAGGAGAAATAGATCTTCAGCGGCGTTCCTGCCGTGCCGGCGGCCGGCGTACAGCCGGAGAATGTCAGTGAGAACGATTTTTTATTCTTGGTGATCGGACCGACGACGGTGCCGGCGTCGGTCACTGAAATAGGGCTCAATGCCACGGTGAAATCAGCGCTTTTACCGCCGTTGATGGTACAGGTGGTATCGGTGACAGCACCGGAAAATGAAATAACGCCACCGGCTGCATTATCCGCAGCCATTGCGCTGGCAGAGCTTAAAGCAGCAGCTAATACCGCCAGGGAGATACCTTGCTTAATCATAATTAACTCCATTACTTTCTACGCTAAAATTGCATATATATTTCCGTATATATCAACAAACCAGGCTGAATATGCAGAGGAGTAGGCAATAGCAAAGTATTGACAGCATCCTGCTATCTGATTTTTATATATGATGATATATACTTTTATATATAATTAAGTGTGTATGTAAAGACAGAACAGATAACAGAAAAATCCTAATCGTCATCTGATGAGCACATATTAATTCTAAAGATTAAAAAAATGCAACAACGGAGTGGAATAATTTTCATTAATGACTAAGAGAAATTAGCCTCATCGCCTGAGAGACTTAATGACAATACGTTTTGCCTCGCTTAATTTCAGGCAATATAAGTACAGCAAGTCTTATATAAAAAACAAGAGACGATCATCGGCGCTCACAACGCCACACAACCCATAAAACACTTAAAAATCAATAAATAATTATTTGTCATCTCGAGTTATCATGGATGTTATTCAACATAAGATAAAACCTATCCATGCAAATATTAACACTGCCCTAATGATTGAATTATTCTGAATTTTTGATACCGGGCTAGCCATGACATCTCACCGCACCGATATAGCCACAGCCGCAAATAGGATTCAATACAGACTTTTATTTAAATGAAAGTATATATTTTTAACTGACCATTGATATATATCGATGTGGAATGACGTCCCACTGGCCGCCGTCGGCATGCGCCAACAAAAAACCCCGGGCTCAGAAAGCGCGGGGCATTGGGTTAACGTCCTTGCAGGCGCCCGTATCAAAGTTGTTTTTCAACACGAGTAATCCCGTGTTTTTTCATGACCTCGTCCATCGTCAGCTTTTCATCATAGGGCGTTTCGTCAACCTCGACCCCTTCCGGGCGAACATAGGGCTTGGTTGCGCGTTTGAACATCCACCACCAGACGAAAACCAGGAATGCACCGGACTTCAGAAAGATCATGGTCCACAATGCTACTTGATACCAGTTCATCTCTATCTCCATGAAAGGGTTAAGCGCAGACGATAAGAGCGGCGTCCGCCCCATCTGAGGCTATGATACCCTAAATTTTCGGTTGGGAATCCCACTTCTTGCCGGCAAAATGCGAAAAAGCGGCAGGATCCCTGCGGCCTTCGCTGCGGTGAGCTACGGCGGGTGACGCCCTCTTTAACACCGCAGCCGTTTAAATCGGCGGCGGTAAAAAACGCCCAAACGAAAAACCCCGCGCTCATAAGAGCGCGGGGTCAGAATATATGGCGGAGGAGCAGAGATTCGAACTCTGGAACGGTTTCCCGTCGACGGTTTTCAAGACCGTTGCCTTCAGCCACTCGGCCACCCCTCCGCAACGAGCCGAACTATAAACAGAGCGGATCCGCTTGTAAAGCCCAAGGCTGTTCAACCGCGCGAAAAACCACCGCATGGCGCGCAAGCGTTTAATAAATCGGCGCCCGGCGCTCGCCGTTGCGGCAATGATAACTAAGGGTAAAGATTGGTAAACAATCTTTAATCAAACGCTTGCGCTGCCTATCATCGGGGCTAATTTTGTGATGACCTGATAAGAGAGATCATTATGGACCGCATTGTCGTCTCATCCTCCGCGCGCGACTCGCTGCTCAGCACGCATAAAGTCCTGCGCAATACCTATTTCCTGCTGTCTTTGACGCTGGCCTTCTCCGCCCTGACCGCCACCGCCAGCACCATGCTGGGCCTGCCGGCGCCGGGCCTGCTGCTGATGTTGGTCGGCTTTTATGGCTTGATGTTCCTGACCCACAAACTGGCCAACAGCCCGGCGGGCATTCTGGCCGCCTTCGCGCTGACCGGCTTTATGGGTTACGCGCTGGGCCCGATCCTCAGCTCATTCCTGAATGCCGGCGCCGGTGATCTGATCATGCTGGCGCTGGGTGGCACTGCGGCGGTGTTCTTCTGCTGCTCGGCCTACGTGCTGACCACCCGTAAGGACATGTCGTTCCTGTCCGGGATGATGATGGCGGGCTTTGTGGTGCTGCTGGTGGCGGTTATCGCCAACCTGTTCCTGCAGATCCCGGCCCTGCACCTGGCGATCAGCGCGCTGTTCATCCTGTTCTCCGCCGGCGCTATCCTGTGGGAAACCAGCAACATCATTCACGGTGGCGAGACTAACTACATCCGCGCTACCGTCAGCCTGTACGTTTCGCTCTACAACATGTTCATCAGCCTGCTGAGCATTCTGGGCTTCGCGCGCAGCAACTGATCCCGCACTACCGCAGTTTCCAAAGCCCCGCTCCGGCGGGGCTTTATTTTTGGCTAGGCTAAAAGTTTGCTAAACTGGCCGCCGTTCCGAATTATCCGTTACCGAGGCAGTATGTTGGAGTTTGAAGGTCAGGTTATCGAGACCGACGCGCAGGGCTACCTGAAAAACAGCGCGGACTGGCATGAAGGTTTGGCGCCGCTGCTGGCCGCCGAAGAAGAGATCGCACTCACCGAGGCGCACTGGGAAGTGGTGCGTTTTGTCCGCGGCTTCTACCAAGAGTTTAATACCTCGCCGGCGATCCGCATGCTGGTCAAGGCGATGGCGCAAAAATACGGCGAAGAAAAAGGCAATAGCCGCTACCTCTACCGTTTGTTCCCGAAAGGCCCAGCCAAACAGGCCACCAAGATCGCCGGCCTGCCGAAACCGGTGAAATGCATCTGACCCGCTAATAGCGAATGTTGAACCCCTGATACTCTGCAACACCCTGCGGCTCCACCAGCACGCGATCGACGCGCGCGCTGCGCGGGCCGCCCTGCTTCAGCCATTCAACCAGCTTGTCCACCTGCGGCCGCTCGCCGCAGGCCACCACTTCGACGCTGCCGTCATCGAGATTGCGCGCATAGCCGGTTAGCCCCAGCGCCGTGGCCTGATGTTGGGTGCTGTAGCGGAAACCCACGCCCTGCACGACGCCATACACGTACGCAGCAATGCAAACTTGTGTCATAATCCGCTCCTAATCAATTTCGTTATGGCATTTTCCGTGCGCCCGCACGGCGGTGTCACCCTTTTTATCTAGCTGGCAGCATTCTTAATTATGACCGTACGCCTGTATCTCGCCAAAGGACGTGAAAAATCCTTGCTTCGTCGCCACCCGTGGGTGTTCTCCGGTGCCGTTCAACGCGTTGAGGGTAAAGCCCTTTCCGGTGAAACCATCGATATTCATGACAGCCAGGGCAAATGGCTGGCGCGCGGCGCCTACTCCCCTGAGTCGCAGATCCGCGCACGCGTCTGGACCTTCCAGCAGGATGAAGAGGTTAACATCGACTTCTTTATTCGCCGTTTACAGCAGGCGCAAAGCTGGCGCGACTGGGTGGCGCAGCGCGATGGCCTGGACGGTTATCGCCTGATCGCCGGCGAATCCGACGGCATGCCGGGCGTTACCATCGATCGTTTCCAGAATTTCCTGGTGCTGCAGCTGCTCTCCGCCGGCGCAGAATACCAACGCGCCGCCCTGCTCTCCGCGCTGCAGCATTGCTACCCGGAATGTTCGATTTACGATCGCTCCGACGTTGCGGTGCGCAAAAAAGAAGGCCTGCCGCTGGCGCAAGGCCCGGTGTTGGGCGATCTGCCGCCCGATCTGTTGCCTATCACCGAGCACGGCATGAAGCTGTTGGTGGACATTCAACAGGGCCATAAAACCGGTTTTTACCTCGATCAACGCGACAGCCGCCTGGCCGCGCGCAATTACTCCGCCGGCCGCCGGGTGCTGAACTGCTTCTCTTACACCGGTGCCTTCGCCGTGTCGGCCCTGATGGGCGGCTGCGAGCAGGTAATCAGCGTAGATACCTCGCAGGCCGCGCTGGATATCGCCAAACAAAACGTCGAACTGAACCGGTTGGATCTCAGCAAAGCGGAATTTGTCCGTGATGACGTGTTCCAACTGCTGCGCAACTACCGCACCCAGGGCGAAAAATTCGATCTGATTATCATGGATCCGCCGAAGTTCGTCGAAAACAAAAACCAGCTGGCCAGCGCCTGCCGCGGTTACAAAGATATCAACATGTTGGCGCTGCAGCTGCTGAACCCGGGCGGCATTTTGCTCAGCTTCTCTTGCTCCGGGCTGATGCCGACCGATCTGTTCCAGAAAATTTTGGCCGACGCCGCTGTAGATGCCGGGCGTGATGTACAATTTATAGAGCAGTTCCGACAGGCTGCCGATCATCCGGTTATCGCGACTTATCCTGAAGGGCTGTACTTGAAAGGGTTTGCGTGTCGGGTGATGTAACTTGAAATACGCTGTTTTGCCCTCATATAGAGAGCAAGGCACTGTTTCTCAGGAGGTCATCATGATTGCCAGCAAATTCGGTATAGGACAACAGGTTCGGCATAAACTGCTGGGGTATTTGGGGGTGGTTATTGATATCGACCCTGAATACTCTTTGGAACAACCTAAAGCTGACGATATCGCGGCAAACGCCGATCTGCGTTTTGCCCCCTGGTACCACGTGGTGATGGAGGACGAGGAAGGCCAACCGGTGCACACCTATCTGGCGGAAGCCCAGCTGGACGGCGAGCCCCAGGACGCCCACCCCGAACAGCCATCGCTGGATGAACTGGCGGAGTCTATCCGCCACCAGCTACAGGCGCCACGGCTGCGCAACTAAATGCGCCAAGACCTGAGAAACCTGAAAAGCCTGGCCTCGCGCCAGGCTTTTTTATTCAGCGCTCCAACCCCAGACGCGGGATTTCGATTTTCGGGCAGCGATCCATCACCACCTTCAGCCCCGCCTCTGCGGCCAGCGCCTCGGCCTGTTCGTTGATCACGCCGATTTGCAGCCACAGCGCCTTGGCGCCAATAGCTATCGCCTCCTGCGCAACGGCATAAGCCGCCTCCGAGTTACGGAAAACGTCCACCATATCCACCGGATGCGGAATATCCTCCAGCCTGGCATACGCCGGCTGGCCCAACAGCGTTTGCCCCGCCAGCTTGGGGCTGACCGGGGTTACCTGATAGCCCTGAGCCAGCAGATAGGCCATTACGCCATAACTTGGCCGCGCCGGATTATCGCTGGCGCCGACCAGGGCGATGGTTTTTACCTGTTGCAATAGTTCAGCAATCTCATGGTCTTGCATAGTTTGCTCCTCGTCATCAACGAAAGTTTTCTGACCTGAGTGTAACCGATACGGCTAAATGCCGCGCGGCTGAAACTCTGCGCTGATTTCAGGGTCTGAGGCAATCACGATGCGAACGGCATTGATATGTCTAAATGCGTTTAAATATGTAAAAATGTAAACCAGCGGGCCGTATTGAAAAATTTTGACACAATCTGTGTCCTGTTCAACACTTATGGCTATGTCACTTTATAAGGAGATAATGATGAAATTTGGTCTGGTGGTTGCGGCATTACTCAGTATCAGCATGCCGGCCGCGGCTACGACCCTGAAACTCTCCCCGGACATCGACCTGCTCGCGGTCGACGGCAAGAAAATGACAGGTTCGTTGTTAAAAGGCGCCGACAGCCTCGAACTGGACGGTGGGCAGCATCAGCTGCTGTTTAAAGTCACCAAATCCGTGCGTTCCGGTCAACAAGATCAGATCGCCTACGTTTCCCTCCCGCTTATCGCGACTTTCAACACCCAGAACGTCAGTGCGGTGGCGATCGCACTGCCGCGGATAGAAAACGAGCGTGATGCCCAACGCTTCGACAGAACCTTGAACTACCAGGTAATCGATACCAAAGGCAACGATCTGCCCATGAGGCATGACGTACTGCACCCCGACAGCGTAACCTTCAATACCGACCTGGAGAAGGTGATGTCGGACTACAATCGCCAAAACCGCCCCGCTTCGGTGCCGGCCTTTGCTCAGGCGCGCGCCGCCGCGCTGGGCGCACCGCTGGCCGGCGCGCCGCTAAATGCCCCCACAGTGACGCTGAAAGGCGAAAACGTTTCAGAACAGATGTTGCGATACTGGTTTCAGCAGGCGGATAAAGAAACGCAAAAACGTTTTCTCCGCTGGGCCAATAAACAACCCGCCCGTTAACCCCAGCGCGCCTGGCCGGATTAAAGGCGCGCTTTATTCGCATTTTGCGGTGTAAAGGCTAGGCAGTGAAAAGCAGTTTCAGTAATCTGTCGCACATCATCCGATGAGCGAAGGACACCATGATGGAATTCACCACCCGCACTATCGCCGCGCGCAAGCACATTGCGCTGGTGGCGCACGATCACCGCAAACAGGCGCTGTTGGCGTGGGTTGAAGATCATAAGGCCATACTGGCGGAACATCAGCTGTACGCCACCGGCACCACCGGCAATTTGATCCAGCGCGCCAGCGGCATTCCCGTGCAAAGCATGCTGAGCGGCCCTATGGGTGGGGACCAGCAGGTTGGCGCGCTGATCGCCGAAGGTAAAATCGACATGCTGATCTTCTTCTGGGATCCGCTGAATGCGGTGCCGCACGATCCGGACGTGAAAGCGCTGCTGCGACTGGCGACGGTATGGAATATCCCGGTCGCCACCAACCGCTCCACCGCAGATTTCCTGATCGCCTCGCCGCTGTTCAAAAACGCCGTGGATATCGCGATACCCGACTATCAGCGTTATCTGCAGGAACGCCTGAAGTAACGCCGGCGGCCTGGCCTTGGGGCGCCAGGCCTGCCTTAAGGTTTTTTCTGCAGCGGCACGCCCAGATCGTGCAGCTGTTCGACAAATACCGAGGGGCGTTCGCGATCCTGCAGCAACCAAACCTGGTGTTTGGCGCGGGTCAGCGCTACGTACAGCAAACGCCGCTCTTCGGCATCCGGAAAATCCTCCGGCTGCGGCAACAGCGCATCCTCCAGCACCGACTCACGCGCCACCGCCGGGAACCCATCGCTGCCTTCGTGCAGGCCGGCAATAATCACATATTCCGCCTGTTGCCCCTTACTGGCGTGAATGGTCATAAACTCGAGGTTCAGTTTCGGCCAACGGGTAACCGCCTTCGCCAGCGCCTCCGGCTTCAGGTGGTGATAACGCGCCAACACCAGAATGCGTTCGTCCGGTTTGGCGTAGCCGCTCAGTTTGTCCAGCAGCGCTTCCAACTGTTCCTGCGGCAGGATAACCACCGACTTTTTGTTGCCTTTGCTCAGGCTGTTCAGCGGTTTTTTCAACTGGTGCGGGTTCTGCAGCACGAAGCCGTTGGCCACTTCGCCTATCCGCTCGTTGAATCGATAGGTGGTATCCAGAGCGCACTGCGCCCCTTCGCCGAAGTTGGCGGCAAAGGCCGTGGTCAGCGTTAACTCGGCGCCGCTGAAGCGATAAATCGCCTGCCAGTCGTCCCCTACCGCAAACAGGCAACTTTGCTTATTCTGTTTACGCAGCGCCGCCAGCAGCTGGGCGCGCTGCGGTGAGATATCCTGGAACTCATCGACCAGAATATGCTTCCACGGGCTGACAAAGCGGCCTTTTTCCAACACATTGACCGCCTGGTGGATCAGGCCGGAAAAGTCTACCGCCCCTTCTTCTTTCAGCGTGCTTTTCCAGGCTTTCAGCAACGGGGCCATCAGACGGATGCGCTTTGAAAACAGATCGCGGATTTCTTCGTCCGCCTGCTCGATCATTTCCGCCTGGCTGCCGCCGTGCATGCGCATCAGCCCCAACCAGCGTTCGAGACGGCTCGCCAGGCGATCGGCCAGGCGTTTATCTTGCCAGAAGTCACCTTCCGGCACTTCCCACTCCAGCTCTTCGATCAACCATTGGCGCCAGCCCTTGGCCTGCGCCTTTTTCTCCGCGCACTGCTGCTGCCAGTTGGCAATCAACAGCGCGCGCCGCGCTTTACTGTCGGTTTCCAGCTTACTGATCGCCGGCACCTTGCGATTGCCCTGCTGGATGATTTGCAGCGCCAGGGCATGGAAGGTTTTGGCCTGAATGCCGACGTCCCCCAACCGCTCTTTAATGCGCTCATTCATTTCGCCGGCCGCCTGGCGGCCAAACGCCAGCAGCAAAATTTGCCCGGGTTCGGCTTCCTGGCGGCGCAGCAACCAGCCGGCGCGCGCCACCAGCACCGAGGTTTTGCCGCTGCCGGCGCCCGCCAACACCAGTACCGAGTCCTCACCGTTCACCACCGCCCGGCTCTGCGAGTCATTAAGCGGTGAGGTTTCGACCGTCTGGAAAAAGTCGTGGTGGGTTTCCAGCATGCGCTCGGTCCACTGCCGGTTGCGCCGTTCAATGCTGCGCAGCCCCTGCTGCAGCCACTGCAGGCATAGCCGATAATCTTCACGGCAGCTGTCGAATTCATCCAATCGCGCTACCGGCATCGGCAACGCCTCGAAAGACTGGCGGATCTGCTGCTGCAGCTTGCCCAGCTCGGACTTCTTGAACCATTTATCCTGCTGCTCTATGCGCTGGATATGCTCTACCTGCTGTTGCAATACGCCGGCGCTGACTGCGCTCATCTCGGCGCTCCACTGTTGCCAGGCCTGCTGCAAATAGTGATAAAACCGCTGGGTTTCCTGCCATTCGGTGCCGTGCAGCCGCACCACTTTCTCATCCGGCAGCTCGAACTCCAGCTCGCCCCAAACGATGCCGCGTTTGCACCGGACCTGTATCAGTTGATTGAACGGAATAAGGTATTCATGCTTCTCGCCGCTTACCTCAACGCCGGCATGCAGCAACCGCACGCGGTTGTAAGGGTGCTGAGCCAGGTGTTTGCCCAGCGATGTCGCTTTAAGTTCCATATCGTCGCGCCATGACTATGTTGAGAATAAATAACGGATGTCTGCCAGTTTACCTGCGATAAGCAGTGGCACTCTAGCGCTAAAAAAAGGGTAGAATAGATTTGGCGTTTTGATAGCGAACGCTACCGCATCGCGGTTTGGCCATCATTAGAGCAGAATGACGACTATGCGTACTGTACTGAATATTCTTAATTTTGTATTAGGCGGTTTTTTCACCACCCTGGGCTGGCTGATCGCCACGCTGTTCAGCGTCCTGTTGATCTTTACCCTGCCATTGACCCGCTCCTGCTGGGAGATTACCAAGCTGTCGTTTTTGCCTTTCGGCAATGAAGCGATCCACGTCAACGAGCTTTACCCGGAAAAAAGCAACCTGCTGCTCTCAGCCGGTGGTTCGCTGCTGAACATCGTATGGCTGGTGCTGTTCGGCTGGTGGCTGTGCTTGTCGCACATTGCAGCCGGCATCGTGCAGTGTATTTCCATTATCGGCATTCCGGTCGGCATCGCCAACTTCAAAATCGCCGCCATCGCCCTGTGGCCGGTGGGCCGCCGCGTGGTCTCGGTTGAAATGGCCCAGCAGGCCCGTACCGAAAATGCCCGTCGCCAGTATCAACAGCGTTAATTTTTTCTCCGTTTGAGGAGTTTTTCGTGCTCTCTTTTGCACCTGCAGTGCGCCGCTACGCCTACAACAGCAACCTGCTTTACCATTTACGCATTTTCATTGCGCTGGCCGGGGCGGCTGCCGTTCCATGGTGGCTGGGAATACCCAAGCTGACCATCCCTCTGACGCTGGGGGTGGTCGCCGCAGCCCTGACCGATTTGGACGATCGCCTGGCCGGCAGATTACGCAATCTGCTGATCACGCTGGTGTGCTTTTTTATCGCCGCCGCCTCAATTGAGCTGCTGTTTCCTTACCCCTGGCTGTTCGCCCTCGGTTTAACCACCTCCACCTGCGGCTTTATTTTATTGGGCGCGCTGGGGCAACGCTACGCCACCATCGCCTTCGGCGCATTGCTGATCGCGGTATACACCATGCTCGGCGCCTCAATGTACGACGCCTGGTACCAACAGCCGATGCTGCTGGTGATCGGCGCGCTGTGGTACAACCTGCTGACGCTGACCGGCCATGTGATCTTCCCTATCCGCCCGCTGCAGGAGAACCTGGCGCGCTGCTACGATCAGTTGGCGAACTATCTGGACGCCAAAGCCAACCTGTTCGACCCCGACGCCGAGCGCGACGCCGATCTGCCCTGGATGGAGGTCGCGATGGCCAACAGTGCGTTGGTGACGCTGCTCAATCAGACCAAGGCTTCGTTGCTGACGCGATTGAAAGGCGATCGCGGCCAGCGCGGTACCCGCCGCACGCTGCATTATTACTTTGTCGCGCAAGATATTCACGAGCGGGCCAGTTCTTCTCACGTTCAGTATCAGGCACTGAGCCGGCAATTTCGCCACAGCGATATCCTGTTCCGCTTTCAGCGCTTGCTGAGCATGCAGGCGCGCGCTTGTCGTCAGTTGGCGCAATCGATCCTGCTGAGGCAAAAATACCAGCATAACCCACGCTTTGAACCGGCGTTCAACCGCATCGAAGACGCGTTGGCACGCGCCGCCGCCACGCGGGAAAACGCGGAGCTGGCCAAGGCGCTGGCGCACCTGCTGAAAAATTTGCGCGCGATCGACGCCCAACTGGCCAATATCGAATCAGAGCAGGCGCTGGCTAATGGGCAAACGGAAGAAAATAGCCTGTCCGACGATCGCCTGACCGGCTGGAGCGACATTCGGCTGCGCATCAGCCGCCACCTGACGCCGCAATCGGCCCTGTTCCGCCATGCCATTCGCATGTCGGCCGTGCTGTGTATCGGCTACGCTTTTATCCAGCTGACCGGCATGCAGCATGGTTACTGGATCCTGCTGACCAGCCTGTTTGTTTGCCAGCCAAACTACAACGCAACCCGCCGGCGCCTGGCGTTGCGCATTATCGGCACCCTGGCCGGCATCTTGATTGGCCTGCCGATCCTCTATTTTGTGCCCTCTCTGGAAGGCCAATTGGTGTTGATCGTTATCACCGGCGTGCTGTTCTTCGCGTTCCGTACCGTGCAATATGCGCACGCCACCATGTTTATCACCCTGCTGGTGCTGCTGTGTTTCAACCTGCTGGGCGAAGGCTTCGAGGTGGCGGCGCCGCGCGTTTACGACACCCTGTTGGGCTGCGCCATTGCCTGGGCCGCGGTCAGCTTTATCTGGCCGGACTGGAAATTCCGCCAACTGCCGGCCGTGGTTGATAAAACGCTGAACGCCAACTGCCGTTATCTGGACGCCATTCTGGTGCAATACCATCAGGGCAAAGATAACGGGCTGCCTTACCGGATCGCGCGGCGGGACGCGCACAACAGCGACGCCGAACTGGCCTCGGTCATTTCTAATATGTCCGCCGATCCCAAAGCAGACAAAGCGTTGCAGGAAGCCGCCTTCCGCCTGCTGTGCCTCAACCACACACTGCTGAGCTATATCTCCGCGCTCGGCGCGCACCGTGAGCGCCTGAGCAACCCCGCAATACTGGATTTACTGAATGATGCCGTTTGCTACGTTGACGGGGCGCTGCATCAGGAAGAACAGAACGGTTCACGCATTGCGCTGGCGTTGGAAAACCTCGCGGAACGCATCCGGCACGCCGTACCTGAACCGGAAAGCAAAGAGCAACTGGTATTGCAACAAATCGGTTTAGTGCTTGAACTGCTGCCGGAGCTGACCGCACTGCACACCCGCATCAATAAGGCTGATTAATCATTAAGGGCCGGGCCGCGGCCCTTAATCAGGGGGTCGTGCCCATGACGACGCATCGCCGCCGTATGCTCAAACCATTCGATCAACTCGCTGCGCAGCTCGGCGGGCAAAGCGGCCTGATGATATCCGGCGATGGCCCCGCCTAACGACAACAGCACCCGCAACCCCAGATTGGTTTGCTGCTGCAACAGCCGCAGATAGCTGCGTTTGGCACCGTGCAGCCGCAGATCGTAGACATTGCGTATGCCCGCTCGCCACAGTTGGCGCTCCATATTGATGTCAATATTGGGCAGCATTTTCAATCGCCCGTGGCAGCCGGTTTTGACCCGTTGTTCACGGCGCGCCTCCCTGACGGCCTGCCACGCCAGGCCAATCAGTTCGTTTTTTTCGCGCCAAAGCCGCTCATTCACCCAGTAGTAACGCATGGTAATCGGCACCCCTCGCTTGGAGTAAACCATATTCACCATGCCGCGGGCGCGGAATGCGGGTTCCAGGCCATCCGTCGCGCGCAGGTATAGTTCGCCTTCCGCTATCACCGCGAACATCACGCCTTCCGCCAGCAGCCCATAGCCGCCGAACTGTGAGCGTGTCGTGATGCGCCCCAATGCGGAAAAACACGCTTTCGCCTGCGCGATCCTGCCTGCTGATATCCCTTTCATAACGAAACTCCCTTGTAGGTTATAGACGTATCATTTCTCACATCAATGAAATAAAGGTAACGTGAACAACTAATTAGGAAAATACGCACTATCTGCAAACATGCCAACGATAAAAAACGTCGGTATAAAAAATGATCGCAATTATGCGAGGTGCTACGAAAATTTGGGTTGATCTTATTGGTTGGCGGGTATACTGTATAAACATACAGTAACACTGCAGGCGGGATACTTTATGCGTACTCAATCACTTTACAAACCCCATTTCAACCGCGGTGCGATCGCGGTTAACAATGCTGCCAAGCGCGCGGATGCCGGCAACGAAAATGGCCTTATCAGTGAACTTGTTTACAATGAGCGTCAGCCCGCAGTCGCGCAATTACTGCTGCCTCTGCTGCAGCAGCTCGGCAGGCAGTCACGCTGGCTCTTGTGGCTCACTCCGCAGCAAAAATTAAGCAAGCAATGGCTGCAGCAATCCGGGTTGCCGGTCGAGAAAATGGTGCAGCTGAGCCAAATCAGCCCGATGGCAACGGTTGAAGCCATGGAAAAAGCACTGCTGACGGGCAATTACAGCGTGGTTCTCGGCTGGTTACCCGAGCTGACGGAGGAAGATCGTCTAAAATTAGGGCGTGCGGCAGAATTGGGTAATGCGTACGGCTTTATTATGCGTCCACAACGCGACATAAACCCGATCCACGGACAGTGTTCCACCCTAAAAATTCACTCTTCTTTGTATCATTAAGTAAATTTAGGATTTTTCCCATCATTTTTATCCCCCGCAGAGGGAACCTTTGCGGGATCCTTCACGAAGCTAGTCCGGCTGCGGTTTCCCGAAAAAAATCGCTCAATAAATCGCCCCGTTTTTTGCCGATTGGCGTTAGCGAATATGTATAATTCTGTGTTTTTTTTTAGAGCTTTATCACATCACACTTGTAACTTTCGCGCCACGTTGTAGACTTTACATCGCCAAGGTTGCTCTATAACGTCAGAAAAACTGGCCGAGTAACAAAGAGGGCTCAAACCTTGGCGAAGGAATTTAACCAAGGGCTTAAAACAGCTTTAAAGCTCATTGCCTATTTGGATGATAACGAGGCGCAAAATGAAAAAGACAGCTATCGCATTAGCAGTGGCACTGGCCGGTTTCGCTACCGTAGCGCAAGCCGCCCCAAAAGATAACACCTGGTACACCGGTGCTAAACTGGGCTGGTCCCAGTACCATGACACTGGTTTCTACGGCAACGGTTACCGCGTAGATAACGATGCACGTAAAGACCAAATCGGTGCTGGTGCGTTCCTGGGTTATCAGGCGAACCAATACCTGGGCTTTGAAATGGGTTACGACTGGTTAGGTCGTATGAAATACACCGGTGCTAACACTGGTTCTTTCAAAGCTCAAGGCGTTCAACTGGCAGCTAAACTGAGCTACCCAATTGTTGACGATCTGGACATCTACACCCGCCTGGGCGGCATGGTATGGCGTGCAGACAGTGATGGCGTCGGTTCTAACGGCGGCAACCACGACACCGGCGTTTCTCCGCTGGCAGCAGTTGGTGTTGAATACGCACTGACCAAAAACTGGGCTACTCGCCTGGACTACCAATTCGTAAGCAACATCGGTGATGCAGGTACTGTCGGCGCACGCCCAGACAACACCATGCTGAGCGTTGGTGTTTCTTACCGTTTCGGTCAGGATGATGTTGTTGCTCCAGCACCAGCTCCGGCTCCGGCTCCAGTTGTTGAAACCAAGCGTTTCACCCTGAAGTCTGACGTGCTGTTCAACTTCAACAAATCTACTCTGAAAGCAGAAGGCCAACAGGCTCTGGACCAGCTGTACACTCAGCTGAGCTCCATGGATCCTAAAGACGGTTCTGTTGTAGTTCTGGGTTACACCGACGCAGTTGGTTCTGACCAGTACAACCAGAAACTGTCCGAGCAGCGCGCACAAAGCGTTGTTGACTACCTGGTTTCTAAAGGCATCCCGTCAGACAAAATCTCTGCACGCGGTATGGGCGAAGCTGATTCCGTCACTGGCAACACCTGTGGCTACAAATCTGGCCGCGCTACCAAAGCACAGATCGCTTGCCTGGCACCAGATCGTCGCGTAGAGATCGAAGTTAAAGGTATCAAAGACGTTGTGACTCAGCCACAGGGCTAAGTGACCACTCTTAGTAAAAACCCCGCATAGCGGGGTTTTTTTTTGCCTGTACAAAACTCATCGGCAGGCATTCGTTGCGGGGCGGAAACCGAAAAGAGGTCAGGTTATTCCGGATCCTTACCGAGGATCGCCTTGAGATCCTCTTTCAGCAACGACATTTGGCTGGCGTACTTCTCTTTGCGTTCGGCATCTTCAATCAGCTGCACTACGGTTTCTGATAGCGTTGCCCCGCGGCGCCGGGCCAACGCAGCCAAGCGTTGCCAAACCAAAAACTCCAGGTCGATAGATTTTTTTCGCGTGTGCTGATGTTCTGCGTTAAAATGACGCTTACGCCGAGCGCGGATTGTTTGCTTCATCCGGTTGTCGAGTTCCGGATTCATATGAGCAGTGATCCATGCGAGAACTTTTACCGGTTCATTTTCCAGCTTCAGCAGCTCATTCACCGCTTCCTGAGCAGCGCTGTTTTCAATGTAGCGGGTAATCAGTTCCCCTTCCCGGTGCTTCTTCACCAGGTACTTCCATTTCCAACCGCTCTCCAGATTTTCCAGTTGCTGATATTTCATCTTGAGCTCTTCAGTGACCGCGTAACTTTATTAAGCATAACAGCTTTACGCCAAATTTCCCCGGCAATTAAACCGCCTTTTAGACTGTTTTTTGCACAGTCGCCGCGCGATGTCAAACTCCCTGACACCAACTGCCACTCTGCATGTATCAAGCTGGCGTTATTCTTGTATAATCGCCCTTTCCCTTTTTGACGATTGCATCTAACACTTTGACCAATAACCGACTTGAATGGCAATCTCTGTTGCCGGACGTAACGCCTTATCAGGCGATATTTGATACCGCCGCTCAGTTGGCACCCGTGTCCTTTGCCGCTATCCAGCCTCGGCTGGAGAACGCGCTGACGCTATTTTGCCACCCCCAGTCGCCCCCGCGCTTCATGCTGCTCAAAGCGCAGGAGACGCGTGAATATCTGGCGCTCATCGCCCGCGCCGTGCAGCAGCTGCAGCCGCAAAACGCCGCCTTCAAAGGCAGTCATTATGTGATTCAGGGCAATAACGTCAGCGTTGAAGCCGCCGCCACTGGCGCTGAGCCTTTCGCCGCCGGCGGCGCCTGCGTATTCCAGGAATGGGTAGAGCCGGAACAGCTGTTTGGCTGCGTCAGGATCCATAACGGCGAAATCAGCCTGCAACCAGGCCTGGTACACCAGGCTAATGGCGGCGTGCTGATCCTTTCGGCCCGTTCTCTGTTGGCGCAGCCGCTGCTGTGGCTGCGGTTGAAGCAGATGATCACTCAACGCCAGTTCCACTGGGTTTCCCCGGATGAGACGCGCCCGCTGCCGGTGGCTATTCCTCCGATGCCGCTGGAACTTCGTCTGATCGTGGTGGGCGATCGTCATGGCCTGGCCGATTTTCACGATATCGAACCCGAGCTCAGCGAACAGGCGGTCTACGGCGAATACGAAGACGATCTGCAGCTCACCGAGGCTGAAGACATGTCGCAATGGTGCGGTTACGTCAACAGCGTGATCGCCGAACAGCAACTGCCGCCGTTGGCTGCCGATGCCTGGCCGCCACTGATGATTCAGGCGGTGCGCTACAGCGGCGATCAGGGCATTCTGCCGCTGTCTCCGCTGTGGGTTAGCCAACAACTGGCCGAAGCGGCGTTGTATGCCGAAGAGGAGCAGATCACGGCCAAAGCCTTCGAAGCCGCGTTGAATGCGCGCGAATGGCGCGAAAGCTATCTCGCCGAGCGGATGCAAGACGAGATCGAATTGGGCCAAATCCTGATTGAAACCGAGGGTGAAGTGGTCGGTCAGATTAACGGGCTTTCCGTACTGGATTACCCCGGCCACCCGCGCAGCTTCGGCGAGCCGTCGCGCATCAGCTGCGTCGTCCACCTCGGCGACGGCGAATTCACCGACGTTGAGCGCAAAGCCGAGCTGGGGGGCAATCTGCATGCCAAAGGCATGATGATTATGCAGGCCTTCCTGATCTCCGAACTGGAGCTGGATCAACAGCTGCCCTTCTCCGCCTCGATCGTATTCGAGCAGTCCTATGGCGAAGTGGATGGCGACAGCGCCTCGCTGGCTGAGCTGTGCGCGTTGATAAGCGCCTTGTCGCAGCAGCCTATCACCCAACAGGTTGCCGTTACCGGCTCTGTCGACCAATTCGGCAACGTGCAGCCGATCGGCGGCGTTAACGAAAAGGTTGAAGGCTTCTTTGAAGTTTGTCTGCGCCGCGGTTTGACCGGCAAACAGGGCGTTATCATGCCGGCCACCAACGTGCGCCATCTGTGTCTGCGTCAGGACGTGGTCGACGCAGTCCGCGAAGGGCAATTCCATCTGTGGGCCGTCGACAGCGCCGCAGAGGCCTTGCCATTACTGACGGGTTACCCCTACTCTGATGAGCAGCAGCCGAATTTGTTAGCTGCCATTCAGGAACGAATCGCGCAGGTGAACCCGCAAGAACGCCGCAGGCCGTGGCCACTTCGTTGGCTCAACTGGTTCAACCACGGCTGATCGGACTTGTTCAGCGTACACGTGTTAGCTAATCTGCGTCCTTCATTAAAATAAGGCTTACTGAGAACATGGTAGATAAACGCGACTCCTATACGAAAGAAGACCTCGAAGCATCCGGCCGTGGCGAGCTGTTTGGCGCCGGTGGCCCGCCGTTGCCGGCAGGTAACATGTTGATGATGGACCGCGTGGTCAAGATGACCGAAGACGGTGGTACCCACAACAAAGGCTATGTGGAAGCGGAACTGGATATCAATCCGGATCTATGGTTCTTCGGTTGCCACTTTATCGGCGACCCTGTGATGCCAGGCTGTCTGGGCCTGGACGCAATGTGGCAGCTGGTTGGGTTCTACCTCGGCTGGCTGGGCGGCGAAGGCAAAGGCCGCGCGCTCGGCGTGGGTGAGGTCAAGTTCACCGGCCAGGTGCTGCCGACCGCGAAAAAGGTCACCTACCGCATCAACTTCAAACGCGTCATTACCCGCAAGCTGATTATGGGCGTGGCCGATGGTGAAGTGCTGGTCGATGGCCAGGTTATTTACACCGCCAGCGATCTGAAAGTGGGCCTGTTCAAGGACACTGCTGCGTTCTAACCGCAGCGACGGCGGCCCTTCCCGGCCGCCGTTTTTATTTCCCCGCCGTTATTTTTTGTTGAGCGGCAGCGCTCAGGTTTATAACGGCCAGCCAGTTACTACAATAAATGTAGTAACTGTGAGGTGCGACATGCGAAAAACCCGTTTTGATACTGCGCCCTGCCCGGTTGCCCGATCGCTGGGCCGGGTCGGCGAATGGTGGAGCATTCTGATACTGCGCGATGCGTTCCACGGGCTGTCGAAGTTTGATGAATTTCAGCAAAGTCTGGGGCTGTCGCCCACCCTGCTGACGCGCCGCCTGAAAGACCTGGTGGCCAGCGGCATTTTGCATAAGCAGCGTTACCAGACGCGCCCGGTACGCTATCAGTACCTGCTGACCGAACGCGGCCGGGATTTTTTCCCGGTGCTGGCCGCTCTGTTCCAGTGGGGCAATACCCATCTGGCGGATGACGGCATCAGCGCCCAACTGGTCGATCGCCGCAATGGGCAACCGGTTCAGGTGCAACTGATCGACAGCCTTACTCAACAACCGATCGCTCAGCAGCACGTCACGCTGGCTGCCGGCCCGGCGGCCAGCGAAGGCATGCGCCAGCGCGCGGCCATGATGCAGCAAAATTACGCTACCCTTTTCCCTGAATCGTCCAAGGAGTCACTATGAACAGTCGTCGTATCGTCATTACCGGCATGGGCGCCGTTTCTCCACTGGGGTGCGGTGTCGAGGCCATCTGGCAGCGCCTGCTGCAGGGGCAATCAGGCATTCGGCCGTTGCCGGAGGCCATTGTCGCGGATCTGGCGGTAAAAGTCGGTGGGCAGGTGCCTTCGCTGGAGCAGGATCCCGAGGCGGGTTTCGATCCTGACCAATCGGTCGCCCCCAAAGATCAAAAGAAAATGGACCGCTTTATCCTGTTCGCCATGGCGGCGGCCGACGAGGCCATCCGCCAGGCCGGCTGGACCGCCGATAGCGAAGACAAGCAAGAACGTACCGCTACCGTGATCGCCTCCGGCATCGGCGGGTTCCCGGCTATCGCCCATGCGGTGCGTACCACCGACAGCCGCGGCGCCAAGCGCCTGTCGCCGTTCACCATTCCGTCGTTCCTGGTTAATCTGGCTGCCGGTCACGTTTCCATCAAGCATCAGTTCAAAGGGCCGATAGGCGCCCCGGTTACCGCCTGTGCGGCGGGCGTGCAGGCCATCGGCGACGCGGTACGCATCATCCGCAATGGCGAGGCCGATATCGCCCTGTGCGGCGGCACCGAGGCCGCGATTGATACCGTCAGCCTCGGGGGGTTTGCCGCCGCGCGCGCCATGTCCACTGCCCCGGCGGATGAGGCGGCGAAAGCCTCGCGGCCTTTCGACAGCGCGCGTGACGGTTTCGTGATGGGTGAAGGCGCGGGCATGCTGGTGATCGAAACCCTGGAGCATGCTCTGGCGCGCGGGGCAACGCCGCTGGCGGAAATCGTCGGTTATGGCACCAGCGCCGACGCCTATCACATGACCTCCGGCGCCGAAGACGGCGACGGCGCCTACCGCGCGATGAAGATTGCGCTGAAGCAGGCGGGCGTTACGCCGGGTGAAGTTCAGCATCTGAATGCTCACGCCACCTCAACGCCGGTGGGCGATCTGGGGGAAATTAACGCCATCAGGCATCTGTTCGGTGCGGACGGCGGCGTGGCGGTGAGCTCGACCAAATCGGCGACCGGTCATTTGCTGGGTGCGGCCGGCGGGCTGGAAACCATCTTCACCGCGTTGGCGCTGCGCGATCAAATCGCCCCCGCTACGCTGAATCTGGATAACCCCGATCCGGCGGCGGAAGGGTTGCATCTGGTGGCGAAGCAGGCGGAACCGATGAGCATCACCTATGCCCTGTCCAATGGCTTCGGTTTTGGCGGCGTGAACGCGAGTATTTTGCTGAAACGCTGGCAGGGGTGACGGCCGCTGAAACAAAAACCTCCGCGCGTGGCGGAGGTTGTTCCTTTTTTTGACAGAGAGCCGCTTAAGCGGTCACAGCCCTGTCCTCCATGGCTTCTCGCCAACCTCCCAGCCATTGAGACCGGGCGTCCACCGAAGATTGGTAGGGACAATGTTCCCTGGAACGCCCTAAAATGCCTGCCTGATACCCTCTCGAATGCGCCCTTTCCAGACGATCGCGTTTCTGTCTCTTCATGCCTCGTTTCCCTCATTTTTGGTCTGGTGGAAAGAAAACAATGGCTGCTTTTTGCGCAGCCACGATTAAGCAATAGCGCTAAATGGCGTGAAGATCAATGCGCAAAATTCACGCCAATGTCATATTTGTGAGCTACATCCGAGGAAGAGGCTAAGTGGCTGATAGGGCGGAAAATAACTAATTTATTGATATCAATAAAAAATCCCCGCCGGCGCGCTATATCGATATTGCGCGCCGGCGGGGATTAGACGATTTTAGAGCAAATTATGACTAAAAGCTGCCGACCTGCGCGGCAATGGCCTGAGCTTCCTGCTGCCACCCCTGCGCCAGAGCGCGCACCAGTGCGTCGTAGCCGTCCTCGCTCTGCTTCAGCTCCAGGTTGAACGGCCGTTTGGTAAGCCGGCCCTGGTGATTCAGCACCCATTCGCCGCGAATGATTGCCGTGCCGTCAAAGCGGCCGTGGAAGCCGCTGATGGTGACGTTGAGCACATCCTGATCGCTGCTCATCGGCTGGGAGGAGACCACCCAACCCGGCAGCGCGCTGCTCAGGTTGGTGACCAGCGTCTGCTGCAGCTGCTGGTCGAGCGGGCTGGCCCACAGGTTGTTCTGGCCAATCACGTATTGCACGTCGTTGGTCTGGTAGACCACGCCGTTTTGCGCCAGATAGTCGGCCACGCCAACGTGCTCCAGCCACAGCTGGCGGGTTGAAGCGCCGCTGCCGCTTACCTGCGCCGGCACGCCCAGCGCCGGCAACTGATAATAGGTTTTCTGTGGCGTACTGCTACAGGCGCTGAGCAACAGCGCCAGGGCTACCGGGATCCATTTCATCATTTATTGGCCTTCTTCGGCTGAGGGTCATTGCTGCCGGCGGCTTCAAACACCAGCGCGTTGCTCTTTTCATTCAGGGTGCGCAGCACCGGCTGCAGTTCACGCAGAACCTGATCCAGACGTTGCATGTCGCCTACCATCTTGTTGTAGGCCGGTGACCCCGGTTGGAACCCTTTCATGCTGCGGTTCAGTTCCTGCAGCGTTTTCTGCATGTCCTGCGGCAGCGCCTGCATCTCTTTACTGGAGATGATGTCGTTCAGCGACTTCATGGTCTGCTGGGTCGACTTCATGGTTTTCTGGCTTTCCGCCAGCGTTTTGGTCGCTTCGTTGATCATCGGATTGATCGGCATCGCGTTGATCTTGTCCAGCGTCTGCATCAGTTTCTGCTGGATCTGCGCCAGGCCACCGCTGGTGGTTGGCATCAGCGGGTAACCGAACAGCTCACGCGGCCCCTTCCAGGCTTTCTCCTGTGGATAGAAGTCCAGATCGATGTACAACGAGCCTGTCAGCAGGTTGGCAGACTTCAGGGAAGCGCGCATGCCGCGGGATTCTGCGTCTTTCAGGTGGCCTTCGATATCGAAGTTGCCGCCCAGCTGCTTCTGGAAGCGATCCGGCTCGATGCGGATAAGCACCGGAATGCGGTAATCGTTGTCCAGGCGCTGTGCCATACCTTCTTTATAGAACGGCACCTGCGCCACCGTACCGAGGCGAATGCCGCGGAACTCCACCGGCGCGCCCGGCTGCAATCCGCGGATCGAGTCGGAGAAGAACATCAGGTAGTCTTTATGTACGGTATACAGCGAATCCTGAATGCTGCGCTGGTTGTCGAACAGCTGGTACTCCGCCTTCTCTTTCGCCAGTTCGCCGCGATCCCAACCTTCCGGCACGTCAAAGCTCACGCCGCCGCTGAACAGGGTCGCCAACGAGCCCATTTCCACGCGCATGCCCTGTGCCGACATGTCGAACGCCACGCCGCTGTCTTTCCAGAAACGCACGTTGCTGGTCACCAGTTGGTCGTAAGGCGCAGAGATAAACAGCTGGTAGCGCATGGCGCGCGCTTTAGGATCGAAATAGCTGGTTTCCACCGAGCCGACGCGGTAGCCGCGGAACAGCACCGGGTCGCCGGCGTTGAGCTGGCCCGATTTATCGCTGTCGAGCACGATGCGCAGCCCTTTGGCGTCCGGTGAGGCCAGCGGCGGCGCATCCAGCAGTTGGTAATCGTCCTTGCCGTCCTTGCCCTTGGTGCCCGGCTGCAGCTCGATATAGGCGCCGGACAACAGCGTACCCAGGCCGGAAACCCCTTCGCGGCCGATCTGCGGCTTCACCACCCAGAAGGCGGTATCTTGCCGCAGCAGCTTATCCATGCCGGCATTAAGGCGCGCCTGCACCATCACCTTGCTCAGGTCGTCGCTCAGCGTCACGGTCTCGACGACGCCAACGTCAACGCTGCGGCTTTTGATTTTGGTTTTGCCCGCTTCCAGCCCTTCGGCGGTGGTGGTGACCAGCGTTACCACCGGCCCCTGATGGCTGAAGTGGTAAAACAGGATCCAGGCGCCGATCAAGGCGGTGACGATGGGGATAATCCACACCGGCGACCAGCGCTTGATCTTCTCAACGTCCGCGACGCTATGATTATTTTCCGTCACCTTGCGGCTCCTTTTTTATTGTGTCATTTACGCGATCCCAGGTCAGCCGGGGATCGAACGTCATGGCGGCGAACATGGTGAGGATCACCACCAGGGCGAACAGCACCGCACCGGTTGCAGGATAGATGCTCATCAATTGTCCCATACGTACCAACGCCGAGAGTACGGCGATGACAAACACGTCGATCATTGACCAGCGGCCAACGAATTCGACGACTTCATAAATCAGATGCATGCGTTCGCTGTCGGCGCGGTTTTTCCCCTTGCCGTTGGCGTCCCAGCACAGCCAGCCGATCGCCAGCATCTTCAGCGACGGCACCATGATGCTGGCGATGAAAATCACCATCGCCACCGGATAGGATCCCTCCCCCCACAGCAGGATCACCCCGGCCATGATGGTCGAATTCATCTTGTTGCCCAGCGCCTCGGTGACCATAATCGGCATCAGATTGGCCGGGATATACAGCATGATCGAGGTCACCAGCAGCGCCAGCGTCCACTGCAGGCTGTTGCGGCGGCGCACGTGGCCGTTGGTGTGGCAGCGCGGGCAGTGGGTCAGGTCAGCCGGCAGGATGGCCGTGCAGCAGCGGCAGGAGCGCACGCCCTGGCGCATGCCGGTAAGCCCGACGGTCAGCGGGCTATCCAGCTTCGGCGCCGGTTCGATGTCCTGCCACAGCCAGCGGCGGTCCACGCACTGGAAGGCGCGCACCTGCAGCAGGCAGAACAGGCAGTAAGGCACAAAGCTGCTGCCGATGCCGATATCGCCGTAGGCCATCAGCTTGACGAAGCTGACCAGCACCCCGGCGAGGAAGATTTCCACCATGCACCAGGTTTTAAACTGGAACAGCATCTTGGCCATCCACTCTTTCAACGCCAGCGGCATGCGCACTTTGGCGCACAGCAGAATGATCGCCAGCATGCAAAACGCCGGGATCAGCTGCACGAACACCATAAACAGCGTGGCCATGCTGGCATAATCTTCAGCCACCATCACCTGAGGAATTTGAATCAGTCTGATTTCGTTGCCAAGACCGGCAACGCGCATATTGATAAACGGGAAAATATTGGCCAGCAGCAGCATGAACAGCGCGCTGAGGGCGTAGCCTATCGGCCGCTTGCGCGGCTCTTCCCAGCGGGTGCTGAGGGTCGTTTTGCAGCGCGGGCACACCGCTTTGGTGCCAAACGCCAGGGGCGGCAACGCCACCAGCATGTCGCACTGCGGGCACAGCATCAGGTTATCCTGCCGCGGTGCGCCGGGCACCTTGGGGCTATGCTGCTTGTGATTTTCGTGGGAACACACCATATTCCTCCTTAATAACGTTGCTCACCGGTACGGCGATACCGCCCGCAGCAGCGCGCGGGCGGCATTCACAACGGTCAGCCGTTCTTCATCGCTTCCAGCTCTTCCCAACGGGCGAACGCCTGTTCCAGCGCCTGTTCGGCATTAGCCAGCGCCGTCAGCACGCCCTGCGTTTCGCTGTGCGGGCGCGTGAAGAAGTCAGCATCGCTCATTTGCGCCTGCAGCGCCTCAATTTCCGCTTCCAACTGCTCAAGACGCTGCGGCAACTGTTCCAGTTCGCGCAGCAGGTTATAGCTCAGCTTGGCGGCCGGTTTCTTCGGCTGCTCGGCTTTTTTCTCGGCGGCCGGTTTGCTCTGGCTCGGCGCCGCCTGACGGATCGGTTTGGCGGTAGCGCGCTGATGGTGCGCGTCGTAATAACCGCCGACGAAGGTGCTGATCGCACCATTGCCTTCGAAGATCCAGCACTCGGTCACCGAGTTGTCGACAAACTGACGATCGTGGCTGACCAGCAGCACGGTACCCTGATAGCCGTCGATCAGTTCTTCCAGCAATTCCAGCGTTTCGACGTCGAGATCGTTGGTTGGTTCATCGAGGATCAACAGGTTGCTGGGTTTCAGAAACAGCTTAGCCAACAGCAGGCGATTACGCTCGCCGCCCGACAGCGCTTTCACCGGCGTCATCGCGCGTTTCGGGTGGAACAGGAAGTCTTGCAGGTAGCCCAGCACGTGGCGGGCGCGGCCGTTGACCATCACCTCTTGCTTGCCTTCCGCCAGGTTATCCATCACCGTGCGTTCCGGATCCAGATCGGCGCGGTGCTGATCGAAGTAGGCCACCTCCAGCTTGGTGCCGCAGTGCACGCGGCCGCTGTCGGCCTTCAGCTGACCGAGCATCAGTTTCAGCAGCGTGGTTTTGCCGCAGCCGTTCGGCCCCACCAGCGCGATTTTGTCGCCGCGCTGCACCTGGGCGGAGAAGCCGCGCACCAGCACTTTGTCACCCACCTGATAGTTGACGTCTTCCAGCTCGAACACAATCTTGCCGGAACGCACCGCCTCTTCCACCTGCATTTTGGCGGTGCCCATCACCTCCCGGCGCTCCGAGCGTTCGGTACGCAACGCTTTCAGCGCACGTACTCGGCCTTCGTTGCGGGTGCGGCGCGCCTTGATGCCCTGGCGGATCCACACTTCTTCCTGCGCCAGCTTGCGGTCGAATTCGGCGTTCTGCAGTTCTTCCACCCGCAGCGCCTCTTCCTTGCTCAGCAAATACAGGTCATAGTTGCCCGGCCAGGACACCAGCTTGCCGCGATCCAGATCGACGATGCGCGTCGCCATATTGCGGATAAACGAACGGTCGTGGGAGATGAACACGATGCTGCCCTGGAATTCTTTCAGGAAGCCTTCCAGCCAGTCGATGGTTTCGATATCCAGGTGGTTGGTCGGTTCGTCGAGCAGCAGCACACGCGGTGAACTGACCAGCGCGCGGCCCAACGCCGCCTTGCGCAGCCAGCCGCCGGAAAGCGAAGAAAGCTCGGCGTCGCCGTTCAGCCCCAGCTGCAACAGCACTTCGCTGATGCGGCTGTCGAGCTGCCACAGGCCCTGATGGTCGAGGATCTCCATAATCTGCGCCATGCGCGTCAGGTTTTTCTCGCTCGGGTCGGTTTCCACCAGGTGAGAAATCGCGTGATACGCCTTCAGGTGCTCGGCCTGCTCGGCGACGCCTTCGGCCACGAAGTCGAACACGCTGCCGCCGATGTTGCGCGGCGGATCCTGCTGCAGGCGCGCCACAATGAGATCCTGCTCATAAATCACCCGGCCGTCATCCAGCGGGATCTCTTTACCGAGGATCTTCAGCAGGGTGGATTTACCGGCGCCGTTGCGCCCCACCAGGCAAACGCGTTCGTTGTCTTCAATATGAATTTCGGTGTTATCTAAAAGCGGCGCGTCGCTGAAGGACAGCCAGGCGCCGGACATGCTGATTAACGACATAGTAATTATTTTCCTTCGCCGGCGTGGGTGACCAGCCAGCAGTTGTGAATCTGACGGTTACGGGCAAAGTCCTGCGACAGCGTCTGGGCGGTGATCTCTTTCGCCTCCAGACCCAGCGCGCTCAGACCGGCCAGATCCATCTGGAAGCCGCGCTTGTTGTTCGAGAACATGATGGTCCCGTTGCGGCGCAGCAACCGTTTCAAATCTTTCATCAGCGCCAGATGGTCGCGCTGTACGTCAAAGCTGTTCTCCATTCGCTTGGAGTTGGAGAAGGTCGGCGGATCGATAAAGATCACGTCGAACTGCTCGTCGGCGTTGCTCAGCCACGACAGGCAGTCGGCCTGGATCAGCCGGTGCTGACGGCCGGTCAGGCCGTTGGCGCGCAGGTTTTTCTCCGCCCACTCCAGATAGGTGCGCGACATGTCCACCGTAGTGGTGCTGCGCGCGCCGCCCAGCCCGGCGTGCACGCTGGCGGTGCCGGTATAGGCGAACAGGTTGAGGAAGTCCTTGCCCTTGCTCATCTCGCCCAACATGCGGCGCGCGATGCGGTGATCGAGGAACAGCCCGGTGTCGAGATAGTCGGTCAGGTTAACCCACAGCTTGGCGTTGAACTCTTCCACCAGCAGGAATTCGCCCTTCTGCGCCAGCTTTTCGTACTGGTTTTTGCCCTTCTGCCGTTCGCGGGTCTTCAGGATCAACTGGTTGGACGGCAATTCCAGCACCGCCAGCGTGGCGTTGATTACGTCGAACAGGCGCTGACGCGCCTTCTGCGCATCGACGGTTTTCGGCGGCGCATATTCCTGCACCACCACCTTGCTGCCGTAGCGATCCACCGCCACGTTGTATTCTGGCAGATCGGCATCGTACAGTCGGTAGCATTCAATGCCCTGCTGCTTGGCCCATTTGTCGAGCTTCTTCAGGTTCTTGCGCAGGCGGTTGGCGAAATCTTCCGCCACCTGCACGCCGCCGGCTCCCTGAGGATTGGCCGCCAGCTGATAGTTTTTCTGCACGCAGTCCAACGGGCCGTTTTTGGCCTTGAACTGCCGCTCGGCGCGCAGCTGCAGGCAGCTCAACAGCTCCGGCGAGGCGCTGAACAGAGACAGTTGCCAGCCGCCGAAGGCGCTCTTCATGATGCGGCCCAGCATGTTGTGCAGGGCGATCAGCGCCGGTTCGCTTTCCAAACGCTCGCCGTACGGCGGGTTGTTGACCACGGTGCCCGCCGGGCCTTCCGGCAGCGGATTGGTCAGTTTGGCGACGTCGCTGACGTTGAAGGTGATCAGTTCGGCAATGCCGGCGCGGCGGGCGTTGCCGCGCGCCATCTCGATCACCCGGCGATCAATGTCCGAACCGAAGAAGCGTGAGGTGGTTTCCTGCAGGCCGCGGCGCGCGCGAACCTGCGCTTCGGTGGTCACTTCGCGCCACAGCTCGGCGTTGTGGCCGTTCCAGGCGGTAAAGCCCCAGTGCTGGCGGTGCAGGCCCGGCGCGCGATCGGAGGCGATCATCGCCGCTTCGATCAGCAAGGTGCCTGAACCGCACATCGGATCGAGCATCGGCGTGCCCGGCTGCCAGCCGGAACGCTGTACGATGGCCGCCGCCAGGTTTTCCTTCAGCGGCGCCTGGCCGGTCAGATCGCGGTAGCCGCGCTGATGCAGGCCTTCGCCGCTCAGATCGAGCGCCACGCTGGCCATGTCGCGCTGCAGGAACACGTTGACGCGAATATCCGGCTGCTGCTTGGCGACCGTCGGGCGCTGGTCAATTTTGCGGGTAAAGCTGTCGACGATGGCGTCTTTAACCTTCAGCGCGCCGTATTGGCTGTTGCGGATCTCTTCATTGACGCCGCTGAAATGTACGGCGAAGGTCTTATCCACGCCAAAAATGCTGGTCCAGTCAATCGCCTGCACGCCAAGGTACAGGTCCAGATCGCTGTGCACGCGGAATTCGTTCAGCGGCAGCAGAATGCGCGAGGCCAGGCGGCTCCACAGCAGGCTTTGGTACAGAAGACGATCGTCACCCTGAAAATGTACCCCGCCCTGCACCACTTTGCAGTCGTGAGCGCCAAGCAGCTCCAGCTCGCTTTTTAACAGTTCTTCCAGTCCACGCGCCGTGCTGGCAAACAGAGAGTTCATATCGTACTTATCACCAAAAAGAAAATTGTTGCGCATTATAGCTAATCCGCACCGCTTGTCATAAAGTTGCTCCCTTCTATTTAATAATCGCACGGAGATAAGGGTGATCACGCTTTCCAGACTCTACGTTCATCCGGTTAAATCGCTGCGGGGTTTGCAGCTTTCCCATGCACAGGTTTCCAGCAGCGGCCTGGCTTTCGACCGCACCTTTATGATCACCGAGCCGGATGGCACCTTTATTACCGCGCGCCAATACCCGCAGATGGTGCTGTTCACCCCGGCGCTGCTGGCCGACGGCCTGTTCCTGACCGCGCCGGACGGCGAAAGCGCCGCCATCCGCTTCAGCGATTTCACCGCCGAGGCGCAGCCTACCGAGGTGTGGGGCAACCATTTCACCGCGCTGATTGCGCCGGAAGCGATCAACCGCTGGCTGAGCGGCTACTTCCAGCGCGACGTGCAGCTGCGCTGGCTGGGGCCGGAACTCACCCGCCGGGTAAAGAAACACCCGGAAATTCCGCTGTCGTTCGCCGATGGCTATCCTTATCTGCTGATTAATCAGGCCTCGTTCAACGATCTGCAGCAACGTTGCCCCGGCAGCATCAAGCTGGAGCAGTTTCGCCCCAATCTGGTGGTCACCGGCGCCAGCGCCTGGGCCGAAGACGGTTGGCAGGTGATCCGCGTCGGCGACGTGATATTCGAGCTGGTGAAGCCCTGCAGCCGCTGCGTGCTGACCACCGTCAGCACCGAACGCGGCCGCAAGCACCCGAGCGGCGAACCGCTGAGCACGCTGCAGAAGTTCCGCACCGCCGATAACGGCGACATCGACTTTGGCCAAAATATGATTGCGCGCAACAGCGGCATTATCCGCGTTGGCGATCCGGTGGAGGTATTGTCGACCAAGCCGCCCCGCCCGTATGGCGTCGGCATGGTGGTGGAAAGCGTCGCCGCGCCGCAGGACAGCGCGCACAGCCTGACCATTGAATATGAAGGCAAGGTGTTTACCGGCAATAACCAGCAAATATTACTCGAACAGTTGGAACAGCAGGGGATTCGCGTGCCCTATTCTTGCCGGGCGGGTATCTGCGGCAGTTGCCGCATTACGTTGGTCAGCGGCGAAGTCGCGCCATTGAAACAAAGCGCATTGGCCAACGACGGCACCATTCTTTGTTGCAGCTGTATTCCGAAGAGCGATTTGACGCTGGCGTAATCTGTTTATACCGCCCTGTCGTAAGCCGGGGCGGAAGATTCGTCCTGCGCGCAGGGCTTCAGACGATCGTGCATCACCTTGATTGCATCGCCCAGCACCATGGTGCGGCCGGCCACCGACAGCTGATTTTGCGCCAACAAGCACAGGCTGGCGTTATCGCCGGCTTCCACCACCAGCAGGCGGGCTTCGACGCCGCTTTCCATCACCTTCACCGCCGCCAGCTCGCCGTTCTTCGGCTGCAGCGGGTAGTGCTGCTGCGAGAAGTGCCAGCTTTTCGGCATCAGCGGCTTGAGGAAGCGGTAGGCGACCAGCGCATTCAATACCAGCTCGGCGCGCTGTTCATGGCTGAGCTTGACCTGCTTGCACTGTTCTTCATAGGTGAAATAAAGCGCGGCGTCGTCAACGCAGAAAGCGCATTCGTCGAAGGCGTCCGGCGTTAACATTTTGGCCGGGAAGCGCGAGCGAAAGATCATACCATTGGCTAAATCCAGCATTAGCCGATCGTGTTCGGCGTCGAAATACCAACGCCAATTATCGTCAGGTTTTATCTTCATCTCTTATCCTTCCCGCTGCCTATGCCAACGCCGTATTTACCCTAAAAGGTGATTTTATCACCGATAAAGTTGCTTAAACATCGGATAATTCCGCGAACGATATTTATGCTAACGAACAAAATATAGACGAGCTGGGGGCAGAAATAAACCCCCGAGATAAAATGAAAGGAAAAATATTAGATATGGGTAACGATATCTTTAATCAAACGCGGGCCGTGATAGATAAACCCGGAATAAATTTGCACCAGGGTCGCCCCGGCCGCTATTTTTTCGCGCGCCGCCGTCAGCGAGTCAATCCCGCCCACGCCAATAATCGGCAGGCGCCCCTGCAGCTCGGTAGACAGGCGACGGATCACTTCGGTGCTGCGCGACTGCAGCGGACGCCCGCTGAGGCCGCCCGTTTGTTCGCAATAATTTAATCCCTGGATCAATTTACGATCCAGCGTGGTATTGGTGGCGATCACTCCATCGATATTATGCCGCACCAAGCTGTCGGCTATTTGGATCAATTCTTCCTCAGAAAGATCCGGCGCGATCTTTACCGCCACCGGCACATATTTGTGATGGCGCGCATGTAATTCCTGCTGCTTATTTTTAATCGCCGCTAACAGATCGTCCAGCGCTTCACCATACTGCAAGGATCGCAAACCCGGGGTATTGGGTGACGAAATGTTAATCGCGATATAACCGGCATAAGGATAAACTTTATCCATGCAGATCAAATAATCGTCTTTACCCTGCTCGACCGGGGTGTCTTTATTCTTGCCGATATTGATCCCAAGAATGCCGCCAAAATGAGATTTCTTAACGTTTTCAACCAGATTGTCTACACCCTGGTTATTAAATCCCATGCGGTTAATCAGGCCTTCGGCCTCCACCACCCGAAACAGGCGCGGTTTGTCGTTACCCGGCTGCGGGCGCGGGGTCACGGTGCCCACTTCGACATGGCCAAAACCCATGGCGCCGAACGCGTCGATGCACTCGCCGTTTTTATCCAGACCGGCGGCCAATCCCAGGGGGTTTTTAAACGACAGCCCCATGCAGCTGACCGGTTTGGTCGGCACGGACTGGCGAACAAGAAACTCTAATGGGGTGCCGGTAACGCGGCTGAGCTGGCGAAAGGTCAATTCATGCGCGCGCTCGGGATCGAGCTGGAACAACGCTTTCCTGATGATGGGGTAGTACATGGACTCTCCTGATTTCCCGGTTGCAAACCGGGGGCGTATTATCCGGTATCCCCGGCCCAATTGGAATTGATTAAAGGCAAAAAAAGGCCTTTTTACGCAATCGTTTTCTTGCCCTGCGCTGAAATTGAAGCAAATCCGCTTTTACGCATATCAAAATCAAAAAATGAGATTTAAAAAACGCGCCCCTTTGCTGTTAGCTTTAAAACACTTCCTGAACATTTTCTAATTAAACCTAACATTTAGTTATAAGGAGTGGTAATGCGCGTTATATCACTGGCCGGCAGCCCACGCATCCCGTCGCGCTCGGCGGGCCTGCTTACCCTAAGCCAGAACTGGCTGCGGCAACAAGGCGTAGAGGTGATCGCTTATACCCTGCACGACTTCGATGCCGAAGACCTGCTGTACGCCAACTTTAACAGCCCGGCTATCAAAGCCTTCACCGAGCAGCTGGCGCAGGCGGACGGCCTGTTGATTTCCACCCCGGTCTATAAAGCCTCATTCTCCGGCGCGTTGAAAACCCTGCTGGATCTGCTGCCGGAGCGCGCGCTGGACCACAAGGTGGTGCTGCCGCTGGCCACCGGCGGTTCCGTCGGCCATATGCTGGCGGTGGACTACGCCCTGAAGCCGGTACTGGCGGCGCTGAAGGCGCAGGAAGTGCTGCACGGCGTATTCGCCGATGACAGCCAGGTGCAGCTCAGCGGCGAACAGGTCACGTTGTCGGACGGCGTCGCCGGCCGGCTGGAGGAGGCGCTGGAAAGCTTCTACCTGGCGCTGGGCCGCCGCAAGCCGCCCTCTCTGAGGGTCCCCCTCCCCCTGTCGGCCAGACAGACCGCCTGAAACGCCCCGGAAAAGGACATCAATATGAAGCGATCTGTTCTGCGGCACTGGTTTGGCGCCACCGCCCTGATGGGCCTGCTGTCGCTGGCGTGGGCTAACGCCGCCAGCGCACAAGATCCCGCCCAGTTCCGTATTGGCTACCAAAAAGGATCGGTCAGCCTGGTGCTGGCAAAAAGCCATCAGCTGCTGGAGAAGCGTTTTCCCGCCACAAAAATCAGCTGGATTGAATTCCCGGCCGGCCCGCAAATGCTGGAGGCGCTGAACGTCGGCAGCATCGATTTGGGCAGCACCGGCGATATCCCGCCGATCTTCGCCCAGGCCGCCGGCGCCGACCTGCTGTACGTCGGCGTCGAACCGCCCAAACCCAAGGCGGAAGTGATCCTGGTACCGGAAAACAGCCCGATCAAAAACGTCGCCGAACTGAAAGGCCATAAGGTTGCCTTCCAGAAGGGCTCCAGCTCACACAATCTGCTGCTGCGTTCGCTGCAAAAGGCCGGGCTGAAATTCACCGATATTCAACCGGTCTATCTGACCCCGGCCGACGCACGCGCCGCATTTCAGCAGGGCAACGTCGATGCCTGGGCGATCTGGGATCCTTACTATTCCGCCGCGCTGCTGCAGGGCGGCGTGCGGGTGCTCGGCGACGGCACCGATCTCAACCAAACCGGTTCCTTCTACCTGGCGGTACGCCCCTACGTCGAAGCCAACGGCCCCTTTATCAGCCAGGTACTGGGCGTGCTGACCCAGGCCGACGCGCTCACCCGCAGTGACCGCGCGCAGAGCGTCACGCTGCTGGCCAACGCCATGGGGCTGCCGGAAAAGGTGATCGCCAGCTATCTGGACCATCGCCCCCCGACCGCCATCACGCCGCTGGATGCGCACACCATCGCCGCCCAGCAACAAACCGCCGATCTGTTTTACGCCAACCACCTGGTGCCGGTGAAAGTGGATATCTCGCAACGCATCTGGCGCCCAAGCGCGCAATAATTTTGGAGAACTAACGATGAGCCTTAACGTTTTCTGGTTTTTGCCCACCCACGGTGACGGTCACTACCTGGGCAGCGCTGAAGGCGCGCGTAGCGTCGATCACGGCTACCTGCAACAAATTGCCCAGGCGGCGGACCGCCTGGGGTTCGGCGGCGTGCTGATCCCCACCGGCCGCTCCTGCGAAGACTCCTGGCTGGTGGCCGCGTCGCTGATCCCGGTTACCCAGCGGCTGAAATTCCTGGTGGCGCTGCGCCCCGGCATTATTTCCCCCACGTTGGCGGCGCGGCAGGCCGCGACGCTGGATCGCCTGTCCAACGGCCGCGCGCTGTTTAACCTGGTGACCGGCGGCGATCCGGAAGAGCTGGCGGCGGAAGGCCTGCACCTCAACCACGAAGAGCGTTACGAGGCCTCGGCCGAGTTTACCCAGGTATGGCGCCGGGTATTGGAAGGGGAAACCGTTGATTTCAACGGCAAACACATTCAGGTGAAAGGCGCCAAGCTGCTGTTCCCACCGGTGCAACAGCCGCGCCCGTCGCTCTATTTTGGCGGATCTTCCGATGCCGCGCAGGATCTGGCCGCCGAGCAGGTAGAGATGTACCTCACCTGGGGAGAGCCGCCGGCGCAGGTTAAAGAGAAAATTGAGCAGGTGCGCGCCAGAGCGGCGGCCAAAGGCCGCCAGGTGCGCTTCGGCATTCGTCTGCACGTGATCGTGCGGGAAACCACCGAAGAAGCCTGGCGCGCCGCCGACCGGCTGATCGCTAATCTGGACGACCAGACCATCGCCAATGCCCAACAGGCCTTTGCGCGTTTCGATTCCGTAGGGCAACGGCGCATGGCCGAGCTGCACGGCGGCAAGAAAGACAATCTGGAGATCAGTCCGAACCTGTGGGCCGGCGTCGGCCTGGTGCGCGGCGGCGCCGGCACCGCGCTGGTGGGCGATGGCCCAACGGTAGCGGCGCGGATGCAGGAATACGCCGATCTGGGGATCGACACCTTTATTCTCTCCGGCTACCCGCATTTGGAAGAGGCTTATCGCGTCGGCGAGCTGCTGTTCCCGCATCTCGATCTGGTGAAAAACGAAGCGCCGGCGCAGGTGCGTCCGTTGCGGCCGCAGGGGGAAGTGGTGGCCAATATTTACGTCCCGCAAAAAGTGTCACAAAGCTGAGGAGCAACGTGATGGCGAAAAATACGCAACGCATTCTGAACCGGCTGGCGCCCTGGGCGTTGCCGGTGGCGTTGGTGGTTATCTGGCAAATCTCCGTTGAGGCCGGCTGGCTTTCCAACCGCATCTTGCCGGCGCCCAGCGCGGTAATCACCGCCTTCTGGTCACTGACCAAAAGCGGTGAACTGTGGCAGCATCTGACCATCAGCAGCTGGCGCGCGCTGATCGGCTTCAGCATCGGCGGCAGCATCGGCCTGATCCTCGGCTTTATCACCGGCCTGTCGCGCTGGGGCGAACGCCTGCTCGACAGCTCGGTGCAGATGATCCGCAACGTGCCGCATCTGGCGCTGATCCCGCTGGTGATACTGTGGTTCGGCATCGACGAGTCCGCCAAGATCTTTCTGGTGGCGCTCGGTACGCTGTTCCCGATCTACCTCAATACCTATCACGGCATCAAGAATATCGATCGCGGGCTGCTGGAGATGGCGCGCAGCTACGGCCTGAGCGGTTTCCGGCTGTTTACCCAGGTGGTGCTGCCCGGCGCGCTGCCCTCCATCATGGTCGGGGTGCGTTTCGCCCTCGGCTTTATGTGGTTGACGCTGATCGTCGCCGAAACCATTTCCGCCAACTCGGGGATCGGCTATCTGGCGATGAACGCCCGTGAATTCCTGCAGACCGACGTGGTGGTGGTGGCTATCGTGCTGTACGCCCTGCTCGGCAAGCTGGCGGACGTGGGCGCGCAGCTGCTCGAACGCGTCTGGCTGCGTTGGCACCCGGCCTATCAACTGAAACAGGGAGAAGCGCTATGACCCTTCCCGCTCGCATTCCACAAGGCACGCCGGTGACGCTGGAGTCCATCGGCAAGCGTTACGGCAACCGCACCGTGCTGGACAACATTCAGTTGCGCATTAGCTCCGGACAATTTGTGGCGGTAGTCGGCCGCAGCGGCTGCGGCAAAAGCACCCTGCTGCGCCTGATGGCCGGCCTGGAAAACGCCAGCAGCGGCGCACTGCTGACCGGTAACGCCCCGCTCAGCAGCGCCAAAGAGGATACTCGCCTGATGTTTCAGGACGCGCGGCTGCTGCCGTGGAAAAAGGTTATCGACAACGTCGGTCTCGGTCTGCGCGGCCACTGGCGCGACAACGCTCTGCAGGCGCTGGAGACCGTCGGCCTGGCGGACCGGGCCAACGAGTGGCCGGCGGCGCTGTCCGGCGGGCAAAAGCAGCGGGTGGCGCTGGCCCGCGCGCTGATCCACCGCCCTCGCCTGCTGCTGCTGGACGAGCCGCTGGGGGCGCTGGATGCGCTGACCCGCATCGAGATGCAAGGGCTGATAGAGAATTTGTGGCAACAGCACGGTTTTACCGTGTTGCTGGTCACGCACGACGTCAGCGAAGCGATAGCCTTGGCGGATCGGGTACTCCTGATTGAGGAGGGCCGCATCGGCCTGGATCTGGCAATCGATTTGCCGCGGCCGCGCCGCAAAGGTTCGGCCAAACTGGCGGAGTTGGAAGCCGAGGTGCTGGAGCGGGTGTTATCGCCGCCACAGCCCGTGGCGGCGCGCCGGGCAGTGAATTAAAAAAGGGACGGCATTTGCCGTCCCTTTTATATGGTGGTGCTGTCAATCAGGCGTCGAGCGCTTTGCTGATCTTCTCGTACAGATCGCCCGACAGGTTTTCCAACCCTTTCAGCTGCTCCAGCGCTTTGCGCATCAGCGCCTGGCGGCCGGCGTCGTAGCGTTTCAGGCGGATCAGCGGCTCGATCAGGCGCGCGGCGATCTGCGGGTTGCGCTGGTTGAGATCGCTGAGGATTTCCGCCAGGAACTGGTAACCGCTGCCGTCGGCGGCATGGAAGGCCGCCGGGTTGCCGGAGGCGAAACCGCCAATCAGCGAACGGGTGCGGTTCGGGTTGCCCAGGCTGAACGAACGGTGCTTCAACAGCTCGCGCACCTTGGTCAGTACGTCCGCCGCCGGGCTGGCGCCCTGCAGCACGAACCATTTGTCCATCACCAGCCCATCCTGGTGCCAGCGTTCGTCGAACGCCGCCAGCAGTGCGTCGCGGCACGGCAGCTGCGCCGCCACCGCTGCGGACAGCGCCGCCAGAGAATCGGTCATGTTGTCCGCCTGGCGATACTGTTCGCTCACCAGTTTGTCGGCCAGCGCCACGTCCTCCCCAAAGGCCAGGTAGCCCAGGCAAACGTTGCACAGCGCGCGTTTGGCGATATCGCCATGCTCAACGCGGTAACCCTCGGTCTTGTTGGCGTGGTACACCGCCAGCCATTCGTCGGCCATTTCCTTCGCCAGACAGCGAACGATCGCCTCATGCACCGCCGCGATCGCTTCCGGATCGATAGTGGCGAACAGCTCGGCTATCTCGCTCTCTGACGGCAGCGTCAGGATCTGCGCCGCCAGCGCCGGATCCAACTGCTCATCCAGCAACACGGCGCGGAACGCGTCGGCCACGTGCAGCGGCAGCGACAGCGGCTGCTTCTGCTGATGTTTGGCCACGTTCAGCTTGATATAAGTAGCCAGCAGGCTTTGCGCCGCATCCCAGCGAGCAAACTCATTGCGCGCGTGCTGCATCAGGAAGGTCAGCTGCTGATCGCTGTACGGATAGTCCAGCTTCACCGGCGCAGAAAACTCGCGCAGCAGCGACGGCACCGGCTTGTGCGCCACATCGTCGAACACGAAGGTTTGCTCGGCTTCTGTCACGTTCAGCACGTTACCGATCGGCGAGCCGTCTTTTTGCAGCGCAATGACGTGGCCTTCGCTGTCGTACAGCTCGATATCCAGCGGAATGTGCAGCGGCAGTTTTTCCGGCTGATCGGCGGTCGGCGCCGTTTTCTGGCTGACGTACAGACGATATTGTTGTTTTTCGGCGTCGTAGTCGTCGCGCACCGTCAGCAGCGGCGTGCCGGACTGGCTGTACCAGCGGCGGAACAGCGACAGATCGACATTGGAAGCGTCTTCCATCGCCTGCACGAAATCATCGCAGGTGGCGGCGCTGCCGTCGTGACGTTCGAAATACAGCTGCATGCCTTTCTGGAAGTTCGCTTCGCCCAGCAGGGTATGCATCATGCGGATCACTTCGGATCCTTTCTCATACACCGTCAGGGTGTAGAAGTTGTTCATTTCGATCACTTTATCCGGGCGGATGGCGTGCGCCATCGGGCTGGCGTCTTCGGCGAACTGCGCGCCGCGCATCACCCGCACGTTGTCGATACGGTTAACCGAACGCGATCCCAGATCGGAGCTGAACTCCTGATCGCGGAATACCGTCAGCCCTTCTTTCAGGCTGAGCTGGAACCAATCGCGGCAGGTGACGCGGTTACCGGTCCAGTTGTGGAAATACTCATGGCCAATCACCGCTTCGATGTTCAGGTAGTCTTTATCGGTCGCAGTTTCCGCCTTCGCCAGCACGTATTTGGAGTTAAAGATATTTAACCCTTTGTTCTCCATCGCGCCCATATTGAAGAAGTCGACCGCTACGATCATATAAATGTCGAGATCGTATTCCAGCCCAAAGCGGGTTTCGTCCCACTTCATCGAGTTTTTCAGTGAGGTCATCGCCCAGTCGGCGCGATCCAGGTTACCGCGATCGACAAACAGCTCCAGCGCCACTTCGCGCCCGGAACGGGTGGTGAAGCTGTCGCGCAGCACGTCGAAGTCCCCGGCCACCAGCGCAAACAGATAGCAAGGTTTCGGGAACGGATCCTGCCACTGCACCCAGTGACGGCCATCCTCCAGTTCGCCCTGATCGATGCGATTGCCGTTCGACAGCAGGAACGGATAGCGGGCCTTGTCGGCCGTAATGCGGGTGGTAAAGCGCGCCAGCACGTCCGGGCGATCCAGATAATAGGTGATATGGCGGAAGCCCTCGGCTTCACACTGCGTACACAGCGCCTCACCGGACAGGTAAAGCCCTTCCAGCGCGGTATTTTTCGCCGGGTGAATATCGTTAACGATGGTGAGAGTAAATTGTGCTGGCAGTTCCTCAATCAACAGTTGGTTATCCTGCAAGCGGTAAGCGCTCCACGCCTGGCCATCGACCAGGATGCTAACCAGCGTCAGGTCTTCGCCATTCAGCGCCAGCACTGAACCGGCGGCGCCCTGACGTTTAATTTTACTGACAGCGGTAACCCGGGTGGTCTCTGCGTCCAGATCGAAATCCAGATCGATGTCGGTGATGGTATAATCCGGCGCGCGATAATCGTGGCGATACTTCGCCTGTGGCTGTGGTGTCATAGAAACCCTTCGACGTCTCAGTGAATTATAGGTGCCAGGCCGTCATCGCCCACGCGCGCCAATAGCGGCGCCGCTGCGCGGTTTAACCGATGAGCCCGATTGTAAATAAACTGTATCACAGCTGCGTAAAAAACCCAGAGATGGCAAGCCGCCGCAGCCGAGAAATCAGAGGTGCATCGTAAACCGGCCCGTCCCGCCAGCCCTCCTGACCACCGGGTGAATGAAAATCAGCATTTAATGCTAAACTTCCCTTCCCAATGTGCCCTGGCGCCAGGGGCATACTTAAGACAGTGCGGGAAGCACGATGATATAATTGGTCTATCAGGCTCAGGGACGTTCGCCAATATGAAAGTTAAATACTTTATCTATTTCTTTACCTTTTGCTTGATGTCGTCGTTCGCCATCTTTATTGCCGATGAGCTGTTCGATGCCCACGCAGACTATCGCGAAAACCGGCTGACGCTGTACAAGATCAACCGCGCCAAAGAAATTTCCGAAGCCTTCCAGGCATCGTTGCAGGCGCACCGGCTAAAGCGTCTTAGCCTGATCAACCCGCAAATTACCCGGGCGCAGTGTCAGGCGGCCGATCGGCTGGCGCGCGATAAAATCGCCCTGATTCGGCCTCATCTCGAGGGCAGTACCTCGCTGCAGCTCGGCGTGCAGCAAAAAATCGCCGTGCTGTCGATGATCGGGCTGATGGAACAGCTGCTGGACAACGATAATCTGCAGCTCTCGCGGGCCAACGACGCCAACGCCAACCTGTTCAACATCAATAGCGCCTACTATATTTCGCAAGCCAGCAAAAACTATTACCGCTATACCCATGATACCCGCATGGTGGACAGCGACTCGTTTATGTTCCTCGAGGCCATTCGGCTAAACAATCGGCTGAATATGTCCCTGACCGAACTGACCGATCAGATTATTGACGTCAATCTCAACCCGCTGTATCGCAAAAACGCCTATCTGAAATCAATCCAGCTCACCGGGGTGCTGAATGCGCTGAGTACCCGGCTGATCTTTATGAAGTTCACCTATGACGACCCGCAAACTACCGCCATCATCAACGCGTTGCTCAAACAGGTTTCCAGCGACCAGCTGAAACACATCACCGAAGGGCTGTATACCGCGATCGACACCCATATGTCCTACCCGGCGGATTTTATCTATCAATATGTCAACGACCTGAGCACGCTTTCGCAGCAGCTGTATCAGCGCAGTTTCGAAATGGAAATCACTGCCTCCCGACAAAAAATCTATGGCAGCCAAACGTTGATCGACGGCATGATCTCACTGGGCGGGTTGATCGCGCTGCTTATCCTGCTGCCTTCGCTGGTATTCAGCTCAAACATCAGCCGTTGGCTGACTAAAACGCATAATAATATTGTGCGGCTGGCGCGCGGCAATATGAACATCGATCGCAACGATGTGTTTTACGGCCAGGAGCTGAGCGCCATCAGCGACGCCATTCAACAACTCAAGCGGTATCAGTTGGACAAGGTGTCCCTGGAGAGTGAAAAGCAGCTGTTGATCCAAGAGCTGGAAGCCTCTTCTTTCCTCGATCCGCTCACCAACATCTATAATCGCCGCAAGTTTTTCCTCGAGTGCGAACTGCTCAACGCCGGCACCTATCCGTTGGCGTTTTGCCTGATCGACATCGACAACTTCAAAAACCTCAATGACAGCTACGGCCACGGCGTCGGCGATCAGGTGTTGGTGGCGTTTGGCCGCCTGTTGCAACAGGCCTTTCGCGCCAGCGACATTTTTTGTCGTTACGGCGGCGAGGAGTTCGCCGTGATCCTGGGCAACTGCACGCTGGACAATGCACGTGATATTATGGAACAGCTGCGGCGGCGCACGCACCGCCTTAGCCTGACGCTGGCCGACGGGCAGCAAGTGCAATTCACCACCAGCTGCGGTATCGCCCAGGTTCAGGCTTTCCCAGCGCTGCAGGGGGCGATCAAACGGGCGGACGAGGCACTCTATTTTTGCAAGAAAAACGGCAAGAACCGGGTCAGCATCCACACCCTGGGCGGTTTTATCTGAATTGCTGTTTAAAATAATTAACATTATAATTTTTATGACTAATTAGGCTAAGTCATTCACCTTACAGGCTTATCTGGCATTTCTGCCGCGCTTTAAACAGCAAGCCGCCATAAACGCACGTTTAATCCTCGACCCGCTCCGGTAATTTGTGGTGTGATGCAGCTTCAATAACAGGATAATCCGGGTATACTCCCCCCACTTTTTATGATTATCCGGATTTGGACACGCGCCTGACGAGGATGCTGTAACGCGCTATGACTCAATACGCCTCCCCGATTTTGACATCACTGCTTGATACTGACGCCTATAAGCTTCATATGCAGCAAGCAGTGTTCCATCGCTATCCCGCAATCAGCGTTGCGGCGGAATTCCGTTGCCGCGGCGATGAACTGCTGGGCGAATATGCCGATGAGATCCGCGCGCAGGTCGCGCTGATGAGCCAGTTGGCGCTGACCGATGCTGAGTTCAATTATCTCTCCGGGCTGCCCTTCTTCCGCCAGGACTACCTGAGCTGGCTGCGGGAATTTCGCTACGATCCGCAGCAGGTGAACATCGACAACCGCGACGGCAGGCTGCAGATCCGCATCGCCGGGCCGTGGCGCGAGGTGATCATGTGGGAAGTTCCGCTGCTGGCGGTGATTAGCGAGGTGGTGCACCGCCACCGCTCGCCGGAGGTCACCCCGGCGCAGGCGGTCGCCCACCTGCGCAGCAAACTGGAACAGTTCAGGGCCCTGGCCGGCGATCTGGATATCTCGCGCTTCAAGCTGATGGACTTCGGCACCCGCCGCCGCTTCTCGCAGGGCGTGCAGCAGGCGATCGTCAGCACTCTGAAGGCGGAGTTCCCTTATCTGGTCGGCACCAGCAATTACGATCTGGCCTACCAATTGGATCTGGCGCCGGTCGGCACCCAGGCGCACGAGTGGTTTCAGGCCCACCAGCAAATTAGCCCGGTGTTGGCCAACAGCCAGCGCGCGGCGCTGCAGGCCTGGCTGGACGAATACCCGAACCAGCTCGGCATCGCGTTGACCGACTGCATCACCATGGATGCCTTCCTGCGTGATTTTAGCCCGCAGTTCGCCCAACGCTATCAGGGGCTGCGCCACGACTCGGGCGATCCGTTCGAGTGGGGCGAGAAAGCCATCGCCCACTATCAAAAACTGGGCATCGACCCAATGAGCAAAACCCTGGTGTTCTCGGATAACCTGGATCTGGACAAGGCGCTGGCGCTGTACCGCCATTTCTACCAGCGCATCAACCTGGTGTTCGGCATCGGCACCCGCCTGACCTGTGATATTCCGGGCGTCAAGCCGCTGAATATCGTGATCAAACTGGTGGAGTGCAAGGGTAAACCGGTCGCCAAGCTTTCCGACAGCCCGGGCAAAACCATCTGCCAGGATCAGGCCTTCGTGAAAGCCCTGCGTAAAGCCTTCGATCTGCCGCTGGTGAAAAAAGCCAGCTGACGCTTCCTTATATATAAAGAAAGCCGGTGCGAACATCGCCCGGCTTTTTCTTTGTTCAATCGGCCCGCCCCCGAGAAATGTTGCGCCAATCTGGCGATTTCTGCTTGTGCTCTGCACCGCGGCAAGTAACATAGCAAGCATCCCCATATTCTTGGGTTGTAAGCTATTTCTAAACCAAATATAAAGAGAGAAATCTATGAGCGTAGTGCCTGTAGTCGACGTACTGCAAGGTCGTGCTGCGGTTGACAGTGAAGTCACCGTGCGCGGCTGGGTACGTACCCGGAGAGATTCTAAAGCTGGTATCTCCTTCCTGGCCGTCTATGACGGTTCCTGCTTTGATCCGTTACAGGCCGTCGTTAATAATTCTCTGCCGAATTATCAGGATGAAGTGCTGCACCTGACCACCGGCTGCTCGGTTGAAGTGACCGGCAAGGTTGTCGCCTCCCCGGGCGAAGGCCAAAGTTACGAACTGCAGGCAACCGCCATCAAGGTGGTCGGCTGGGTTGACGATCCGGACACCTACCCGATGGCGGCCAAGCGCCACAGCATCGAGTACCTGCGTGAAGTGGCGCACCTGCGTCCGCGCACCAACCTGATCGGCGCCGTGGCGCGCGTGCGCCATACGCTGGCGCAGGCCATTCACCGCTTCTATCACGAGAACGGCTTCTTCTGGGTATCCACCCCGCTGATCACCGCCTCTGATACCGAAGGCGCCGGCGAAATGTTCCGCGTTTCCACGCTGGATCTGGAAAACCTGCCGCGCACCGATAAAGGCGCCGTCGACTTCAGCGAAGACTTCTTCGGTAAAGAGGCGTTCCTCACCGTATCCGGCCAGCTGAACGGCGAAACCTACGCCTGCGCGCTGTCAAAAATCTACACCTTTGGCCCGACCTTCCGCGCCGAAAACTCCAACACCAGCCGCCATCTGGCGGAGTTCTGGATGATCGAACCGGAAGTGGCCTTCGCCACGCTGGCAGACATTGCTGAGCTGGCGGAGAAAATGCTGAAGTATGTGTTCCAGGCGGTGCTGAACGAGCGCATGGATGACATGCAGTTCTTCGCCGAACGCGTAGATAAAGACGCCATCGATCGCCTGAAGCGTTTTGTCTCCTCCGACTTTGCCCAGGTTGACTACACCGAAGCGGTGGAAATTCTGATCGCCTCCGGCCAGAAGTTCGAAAACCCGGTTTCCTGGGGCATCGATCTGTCCTCCGAGCACGAGCGCTATCTGGCGGAGAAACACTTCAAAGCGCCGGTAGTGGTGAAAAACTACCCGAAAGACATCAAAGCCTTCTATATGCGCATGAACGACGACGGCAAAACCGTCGCGGCGATGGACGTGCTGGCGCCGGGTATCGGTGAAATCATCGGCGGCGCACAGCGTGAAGAACGCCTGGACGTGTTGGATCAGCGTTTGGAAGCCATGGGCCTGAATAAAGAAGACTACTGGTGGTATCGTGACCTGCGCCGTTACGGCACCGTGCCTCACGCCGGTTTCGGTTTGGGCTTTGAACGTTTAATCGCCTATGTCACCGGTGTGCAAAACGTGCGTGACGTGATCCCGTTCCCGCGAACGCCACGCAATGCAAGCTTCTAATTAATAGGTTTAAACAGTTTCCATACGATTTTGTTACAAAACAAAGGCCAGCTCTGCTGGCCTTTCGCATTTTTTATTATTGACCTGCGTCACAAAGTTCCCTTAATATTACATTTTGTAACACATATTTTCTTTTTGAAACCTCATTAGGACATTCGTAGCATTTTCGTTCTAGATTAACCCGCCTGCGAATGGAACACTGCGTTCAGACACAGGACGACACCAATCTATCAACAATAGTTCAAAAGAATTATTGGCGGCAGTGGCAAAGGTGTCCGAATAACACCAATGAGGGTAATTAATAATGATGAAGCGCAACATTCTTGCAGTGGTAATCCCGGCTCTGTTGGCTGCTGGTGCGGCAAACGCAGCTGAGATCTATAACAAAGACGGCAACAAGCTGGATCTGTACGGTAAAGTTGACGGCCTGCACTACTTCTCAGACGACAAAGGCAATGATGGCGATCAGACCTACGTTCGTTTCGGCTTCAAAGGTGAAACTCAGATTACCGACCAACTGACCGGTTACGGCCAGTGGGAATACAACGTTCAGGCTAACCACGCTGAATCTCAGGGCACCGAAGGCACCAAGACTCGTCTGGGCTTCGCTGGTTTGAAATTCGCTGACTACGGCTCATTCGACTACGGCCGTAACTACGGCGTACTGTACGACGTGGAAGGCTGGACCGATATGCTGCCAGAGTTCGGTGGCGACACTTACACCTACACCGACAACTTCATGACCGGCCGTACCAACGGCGTTGCGACCTACCGTAACAACAACTTCTTCGGTCTGGTTGACGGTCTGAACTTCGCCCTGCAATACCAGGGTAAAAACCAGAACGACGGTCGTGACGTTAAGAAACAAAACGGCGACGGTTGGGGCATCTCCTCTACTTATGACATCGGCGAAGGCGTAAGCTTCGGTGCTGCATACGCGTCATCCAACCGTACCGACGATCAAAAACTGCGTTCCAACGAGCGCGGCGACAAGGCTGATGCCTGGACCGTAGGCGCGAAATACGACGCCAACAACGTTTACCTGGCGGCCATGTATGCCGAAACCCGCAACATGACTCCATTCGGCGGCGGCAACTTCACGGCTACCTGTGATGCGACCGAAAACTGTGGCGGCTTCGCCAGCAAAACTCAGAACTTCGAAGTGACCGCTCAGTACCAGTTCGACTTCGGTCTGCGTCCAGAAGTGTCTTACCTGCAGTCTAAAGGCAAGAACCTGAACGTCCCAGGCGTGGGTTCTGACCAGGACCTGGTTAAATACGTTTCTGTTGGTACTACCTACTACTTCAACAAAAACATGTCCACCTACGTTGATTACAAAATCAACCTGCTGGACGACAACGAATTCACCAAAGCCACCGGCACCGCTACCGACGACATCGTTGGTGTAGGCCTGGTTTACCAGTTCTAAGTTGTCGCGCTTAACGGCGGTTCACCGTCGGATAAGTTAAAAAAACAGGGCTTCGGCCCTGTTTTTGTTTGTGCGCCATCCGTGAATTTTTATCCTGCCGATTTGCCCTTCCCCGCCATTTTTTCTGCCTAACCTGCCCCCTTCACAACATCGCGGTGTTTTTGTCGCAAACGGTTGGCAAAGCCCATAACTGGCGCTACCCTGATGCCTCTGTCTGCTTAACTCCGAGATTTGGAAGCACCTGACATGTTTGAAAAAATCACTGCTGCACCTGCCGACCCGATCCTGGGCCTGACCGACATTTTCCGCGCGGACGCCCGCCCTGACAAAATCAATTTGGGTATCGGCGTTTATAAAGACGAAACCGGTAAAACCCCGGTACTGACCAGCGTGAAAAAGGCTGAGCAGTATCTGCTGGAAAATGAGACCACCAAAAACTACCTCGGCATTGAAGGCATTCCGGCGTTCGCCAGCTGCACGCAAGAGCTGCTGTTCGGCAAGCAAAGCCCGATCATCGCCGACAAGCGTGCGCGCACCGCGCAAACGCCCGGTGGCACCGGCGGCCTGCGTGTAGCGGCTGACTTTATCGCCAACCAAACCAGCGCCAAGCGCATCTGGATCAGCAACCCAAGCTGGCCGAATCATAAAAACGTCTTCGGCGCGGTAGGCCTGGAAGTGCTGGAATACGCCTACTATGACGCCGCCAACCACGCGTTGGACTTCGACGGCTTGCTCAATAGCCTGAAACAGGCGCAGGCCGGCGACGTGGTGCTGTTCCACGGCTGCTGCCATAACCCGACCGGCATCGATCCTACCGCCGAACAGTGGGCCCAACTGGCCGAGCTGTCCGCAGCCAACGGCTGGCTGCCGCTGTTCGACTTCGCCTACCAGGGGTTCGCCAAAGGCCTGGAAGAAGATGCCGAAGGCCTGCGCATTTTTGCCGCCAAGCATCAGGAACTGATCGTCGCCAGCTCCTACTCGAAAAACTTCGGCCTGTACAATGAACGCGTTGGCGCCTGCACCATCGTGGCCGCCGACGCTGAAACCGCCGATCGCGCCTTCAGCCAGGTGAAAGCGGCAATTCGCGCCAACTACTCCAACCCGCCGTCCCACGGTGCGGCGGTGGTCGCCACCATCCTCGGCAACGACGCGCTGCGCGCGCTGTGGGAACAAGAGCTGACCGATATGCGCCAACGCATCCACCGCATGCGTCAGCTGTTTGTGAATACCCTGCAGGAGAAAGGCGCGCAGCAGGACTTCGGTTTCATCATCAACCAGAACGGCATGTTCTCATTCAGCGGCCTGACCAAAGAACAGGTGCTGCGCCTGCGTGACGAGTTTGGCGTTTACGCCGTCAACTCCGGCCGCGTTAACGTTGCCGGCATGACGCCGGACAACATGGCGCCGCTGTGCGAAGCCATCGTGGCCGTGCTGTAAGATAGCGGCATTTAAAGAAAAGGGGCGCTCAGTGCGCCCCTTGTTATTTCTGCCGGGAGAGCTGACTCACCAGACCGGCGGTTCCTCACGCAGGAACGGGTTGGTCTGGCGTTCATGGCCAAAGGTCGACATCGGGCCATGGCCCGGAATAAAGGCCATGTCATCCCCCTGTGGCAACAGTTTAGTGCGAATGGAGTCGATCAGCGCCTGGTGATCGCCGCGCGGGAAGTCGCTGCGCCCAACGCCGCCGTTAAACAGCACATCGCCCACCAGCGCCATGCGCGCCTGCGCGTTGATAAACACGATATGACCCGGCGTATGGCCAGGGCAATGCAGCACCTTGAAACGCATCTCGCCAACCTGCACTTCGTCGCCTTCCGCCAGCCAGCGGGTTGGCGTTAAGGGGGCGCACTCTTCCAGACCGAACATCCGGCTTTGCGCCGGCAGGCCATCCAGCCAGAAGGCGTCTTCCTTATCCGGCCCGTAAATCGGCACCTGATAATATTCGGCCAGCTCCGCCGCCGCGCCAACGTGGTCGAGGTGGCCGTGCGTCAGTAAGACTTGAGAGACGGTCACGCCCCGTTCGGCCACGGCGGCTTTGATTTTTTCCGCTTCGCCGCCGGGATCGACCAGCGCCGCCTGCTGGGTATGCTCGCACCAGATCAGGCTGCAGTTCTGGCTAAAGGCAGTAACGGGAATAATGTGGTATTTCATAAGGCTCCAACGACAACAGCGCCACACCCGCCGGGCTGGCGCTATTCACTTATGGGCACCGCGATCACCAGGTCCGTGCAGGACCGGTATCGATGTGTACAAAGTTGCTACGTGGGTAATATCCTACACCACCGGCGCGCATTTTTAACGCCGCTTTGCGGATATTGCTCAGCTGGATGCCTTCAATATGGAAATCCATCGCCTGGCCTTTGGTGTGGTAGCTGTGCTTGGCCACGCCGCGGCTGTGTGCGCGCAGTTCGTTATTGGTGTCCAGCGAGCGGTAACCGGAAACCAGCTGCACCGGCTTGTTGGTGCCCAACAGCCCCTGCAGGCGATAAAGATGATCAAAAAGGCGGGGATCGATCGATTTAACTTTATTGGCGCGATAATCGCGGAATAAATGATTAAGCCGCACCAGCTCTTCTTTATTGTAACCTTTGCCGTCGAAAAACTCGGCTTTAAGTGATTCACCGGTATTCAGGTTATTCACCACCAAAATACGCGGACGAGCAGTGGAAAGACTGGCAAAGGCCTGCCCTGGAAGCAGCGCTATGCCCATAGCTGCGCCGCCTAGCGCCAGCCATTTACGGCGATGATGATCAATTTTGTCCATGACTCTATTAAACCCGGCAAGAATGTCAAAATATATGCACAAAAAAGCGCACTGTCCGAACCATAACCGCCTGCGTATGCTGAGTCAACCCGCGATACGCCTAGGTTTACAGGCCCCCGCATGCGAGGGCCTGTGGTATAGCCAAACATTCTGACCGTTATTTATTTATAATTACTGCATTTATTGCATTAATTTTTCGGCCTGAGCCAAAATTTGTGCGCCCGATCTCACCGTATTATCATAATTGTAAATATCTGTACGGAATTGTGGCTGGCCGTCATCAGAGACCCAGGCCGTCAGATAATACAATTTTACCGGAATACGCTGGCGAATATTCACGTAAGTGGTATTCCCCTCTTTCAGCGTCGAAGAAACGCGGCTGTTATTCCAGCCGGCATCCTGCAGCAGCATATTTGCCAAATCAGACGCCTTGTTCACCCGCACACAGCCGGAGCTGAGCGCGCGGATGTCTTTCTGGAACAGGCTGTGGTTCGGCGTATCGTGCAAGTAGATAGCGTCCGAGCTCGGCATGTTAAATTTGAAGCGCCCCAGCGAGTTAGTGGCGCCCGGCGCCTGGCGCACGCGGTACGGGAAGTTGCGGGCCGACACCATGTTCCAGTCGATCATCGCCGGGTTGATCACCTCAGCGTCGTTGCTCCAGCCGGCAAGCACGGTATAGCCGTGTTTCTGGAAGTAGCTGCCGTCACGCATCGCCTTCGGCACGATATCCTCACGTACCAGCGTAGTCGGCACGTTCCACGGCGGGTTGACCACCACGTTGTTCAGCGCGCTGCTCATCAGCGGCGTCTTGCGGCTCGGCCGCCCGACGATCACCCGCGAAGAGAGCACTTCGTTGCCGTTCTGGTAGTAGGTCAGCGAGTAGTTGGGAATATTCACCATAATGCCGGTGCCGACGTGGCCCGGCAAGATGCGCAGGCGTTGGATATTCAACGCCAGCAGCGAAGCCCGGGTCTTCGGCGAGACGTTCAACCACTCGCGGGTGCGCGCGCCGATCACACCGTCGGCGCTCAGCCCTTGCCATTGCTGGAAGCGCTTAACGCCCTCGACCAGATCCGGCGTGTAAACATTATCGCTCGGCACGGCGCTGGCGGCAGGCTGCGTAAGCAACCCGGAATTCGGCGCGGAGGCAATGTCCTGCACCGGCGCCGCCGACGGGCTGACCGCCACCTGACTTTCCCGGTTTTTCTCTTCATCGACCGACAGGCCGCCGTCATCGGGCTCATTGCGCGTCGCCAGCACCACCGCCGGCTCCGGCTGCGCTTCCGGTGCGGCATCGGTCAGCATTCCGGTCCGCTTGAGGATCTCGCGCAGGGCTGGAATATCATTGCTCAGCTGGCCGGGACGCAGGCTCGGGCCGTTGGCCATCTGCGGCCATGGCCGATTATTGGCCAGCATGTCGCGCAGCGCTTGATGCATCTTGGCGTACTGCGGATGCTGCGGCGCCAGCGAATTGACGTAGCCCAGGGTCTTGCCCTGACGCACCGCCAGCTGCCATTGGTTAATCACCGCGTTGGGCGGCAAACCAAGCTTGTAGGGAATGTTGCCGTACAGCCAGCTGTTGCCGTTGGCGCCGATGGCGGAAACGAACTGCAGATAACCGAGCATGGCGTCGGACAGCACGATATCGCGCCCCACTTCGTTGATCGCCGGATCGGTCAGCATTTTCACCCATTGGGTGAACTGCGGCTGCACGCCGGACATCGCCAGCTCGGCCAGCTGCTGCTGAAACTGTTGCACCGCCTCGCGATCCTGCCACATCGGCTGCATATGATTCGCCGCGTACAGAGGAGCCAAGGTTGAAAGATAGTGCGGTGCCATGCCGCGCGGCAGCGCGGCCAGCAGTTCTGAACGACTTTGCGCAACGGACATGCCGGATGACGCCACCGGAAACGCCGGCACGGTTGCCCATGCGGGTAACGACGACGCAAGACCGCATGCGATTGCGCAACTCAGCGCCAGACGCCGTATTGAGTTTCCATTTTTAAGCAACATCCCTTGCCCCCTGTATGCTCACAAAAAATACATCAAAAACTGCTTATGGTTTCAGTATACAAACAGAAAGGCCGTTTCGCCCCGCAGAGCGCCGAATAACTGTTTATTTCATTAAGCTACCCGGTTTTCGCCGGATAAAAAAGCAGGTCTTATCATCCACGCGCACAAAAAAATAGCCACCCCAGGGCGGCTATTTTCAGATTTTTAGCGCGTTTTTTTACGCTAAGGCGTCTCTACCGGCGTATTGCCCAGCGCCGGCGGCTCGCTGGCGAAACCGCGCAGCCCCACCACGTGCACGTGTTCATGATTCTGGAACACCTTGCGCACCAGCTTGTAAGTGGTACCTTTCTCTGGGCTGATGTTCTCCGGCGCCGCGATGATCAGCTGCATTTCCAGGCGATCGCACAGCTCGAACAGCGTGGCGATGGACTTGGCGTCCAGACGCGCCGCTTCGTCGAGGAACAGCAGGCGGCATGGGGAGATGTCCTTGCCGCGCAGGCGACGCGACTCTTCCTCCCAGCTCTGCACCACCATCACCAGGATAGACATCCCGGTACCGATGGCTTCCCCGGTCGACAAGGCGCCGCTCTCGGCGCGCAGCCAGCCGTCGGAACCGCGGAACACTTCCACCTCCAGCTCGAGGTAGTTACGGTAATCCAGCAGCTCTTCGCCGATGGTTTGCGGCGTGCGCTGCCCCATATCAATCTGCGGGTTCAGGCGCTGATACAGCTTGGCCAGCGCTTCAGAGAAGGTCAGGCGGTTGCTGTTGAACAGGTCCTGATGCTGCTCTTGCTGCTCGGAAAGCACGTCCAGCAAGGTGGCGTGCGCTTCACGCACGTTGACGTTCAGCCGCACGCTCTTCACCTGGCCGAAGGACACCGCCTGCAGGCCCTGGTTGAGCATGCGAATGCGGTTCTGTTCGCGCTGAATGGTCTTGCGGATGATGTTGGCCACGCTCTTGGAACTGATCGCCAGTTTTTGTTCGCGGGCGGTCAGCTCTTCGGTCAGGCGGCCCAGCTCGATTTCCATCTGTTCGATGGCTTCGACCGGATCGTCGGTGCGGATGATGTCCTGACGAATGCGCTCGCGCAGATGTTGGTATACCGCAATGTAGAACTGGATCTTGCGCTCCGGGCGTTTCGGATCTTCCGACAGGCGCAGCACGTCGCGCAGATGTTCGTTGTCCGCCACCGCCAGGCGCAGCGCGCCGAGCGCCTTATCCGACATCGAACGCAGTTCGTCGCCGTCCATATACGCCAGCTCACGGCGGTGCAGACGGCGTTCGACGCCATTGTCTTTCACCATGCGCATGACCGCGCACCAGCCCGCCTTGGCGGTAACCACCTGCTCGCGCAGCTGGTAGTAATCGCGTTCCAGCTTGCGCAGTTTCTTCTGCAGGCTGTCCATTTCCGCTTCGCAGAAGGTCAGCTGCTTTTCCAGTTGGTTACGGCGCGCACGGTTATTGCTCAGCGCCGCATGCAGTTCGTCGCGGCGCTGGCGCGCGCGCGCTTCGGCATTGGCGTCGGCCTGGACGCCGATATCCACCAGCTCCTGGCTCAGCTCCTTCAGCATGTCGCGCTTGGCGTCATACGAGCTTTTCAGCGAGGCCAGCACCTGGCTGTACTGGGTAAACTGCGTCTGGTACTGGCGCAGCTGTTCGCGGGCGCGGGTACGTTCCGCCTCCGCGTGCTCCAGGCGCTGACGCAGCTTATCGTTGAGATCGTTGTTGGCATTCTGCATGCCGGCGGAGTCGGTATAGCTGAAGTGCGCGCGGCGTTGCACGACTTCGGTCAGCGCGAACGCCTGCTGCTTGGCCTGACGCTGCTGGCTCTGCGCTTGCGCATAGTCCTGCTGCAGCTGTTCATGCTGCTGCGGATCGCTCTGCAACACCGACAGCAGCGGCTCCAGCTTGGCCAGGGAAACGCCGTGCTGCTGGATATGGCGTGCGGCGTCCTGCGCTTCTTCCAGCTCTTCACGGATTTCTTCCGCTCTGTCCTGCAGGGTTTCGTCATTCAGCAGCGACACCAGCGGCATCAGGCGGTTCAGCGCGGAAATGCCCTCCTTCGCCTGATCGTACTGTTGGCGCTGCTGCTGGTTTTGCGCTTCATGGTTGTTCAGTGCACGCTCAATCTCACCGCGGCGGCTGTTCAGGCCGCGAATTTCCGCTTCCGGATCGGCGTCGAACGCCACCGCCAGGTGGGTGCCGATAAAACGGCTGAAGGCCTGGTGCGAGCGCTGGGTCTTCTGGACGTCAAACGACAGCGTCGCGTAGCGTTCCGCCAGCGTTTCGCGTTCGGCGTGCAGCACTTCCAGGCGGTTTTCGCGCGCGGCGCGGCCGAACAGCGGCACTTCAGGATAACGCGAATAGCGCCACTGGCGGTCGGCGGTTTTCACCAACACCGCCCGTTCTTGTTCTTCAACGGCGAATACGCTGTCATCGAATGACTGCGGATCCCCTTCGATCAGGTAGAGATCTTCCGGGCAGTCTTCCAGCCCCTCCAGCATCTCGCGCACCAGCGACAGATCCGGCACCACGATGGCGTGGCGCGAAGGGCCGTACAGCGCCGAGAAGTAAGGCGCGTCGTCGATGGTGACATCGTCGTAAATTTCAGACAGCAATACGCCGCCAAAGCGTTCGGCCAACGTGACCAGGCGCTGATCTTCGGCACCGCCGGGCTGGCTGAGGCGTTCGATCTGCACTTCGACTTCACGCTTGCGCGCCGCCACTTCGTCGCGTTCGACGGTGGTTTCACGCTCGCGCTCCAGCAGCTGCTGCATGTACTCGGTGACCTGCTGGCTGCTTTCCAGCGGTTCGCCGCTCTGCTCGCTCAGTTGGCTGAGAGAATCCTGCGCCGCCAGCCACACCGGCGCACGCGCCGTCAGCTCGCGAATGCGCTGCTGCAGCTGTTCCAGCTCCTGGCGCATTTCCATGCGGCGCTCGCCGGCTTCGCTGACGCTCTGCGACAGCGATTCCAGACGCTCTTCCAGCTCCTGCTGCAGCGCATCGAGATCGTCCGGCTGATAGTCCTGGCCGTGGCGCTTGCAGAACTCCTGCAGCAGCCGTTCGGCGTCCTGCTGGGAGCGCAGGCGCTGTTCAAGCTCGCTCAGCCGCAGGCGCAGCGGCTGCACGCGTTCGGCAAGGTGCTGTTGTGAAGGCCAGTCGCGCAGCAATTCGCGCGCGCACTGCCAGGCCTCACTGCGGCTGACCTGGCCGGCGATTTTACCCACCAACTGGTAGGCCTGTTCGAACTGGCCGTGCGCGGCGTCGGCCACGCTCAGCTTCTGCTCCAGCATCAGCAGGGCTTCGGTCGCCTCCTGCTCACGCGCCTGGAAGCTGTCCAGCCAGTGCTCGGCATTGTCGGCGGTCAGATCCGGCAGCTGGCACAGCGCGCGGGCGCGCTCCAGCGCCTGCAGCGCCTGTTGGTACTGAATGGCGCGGGTCTGCTGCACGTCGAGCGCCTGCTGGTAATCGGCCAGCTGGCTTTTCAGCTCATCCACTTCCAGCTCGGCCGCTTCGGCGCGCGCTTCGTTCTCGGCCTGCTGCTCGCTGGCCTCGGCCACCACTTCGTTCTGCTCTTCCAGACGGTAAGTCAGCTCTTCCAGATCGCCCTCATAGCGTTCGATCTTTTCCTGCTGACGCATCGCCGTCTGCACCAGATTCAGGTGGTCGCTGGCGGCCTGGTAGTCGGTTTCCAGATCGGATTCGGCGCCGCTTTGCTCGGCCAGCTCGCGCGCCATTTCCACATGGCGGTACTGCTCGGCGGCCAGCTGCTTGCGGCTGCTCAGCAAATCGCTGCGCAACGCCAGCGCACCGTCCAGATGGATGCGGCGTTCGTTGGCATGGCGCATATAGTCCGCCGCCACATAGGAAGTGGCTTCGGAAATCAGGTGTTTAAACAGGTCGCGGTCCGACTGGGTGACGCGGATCGCCTCCAGCGTCATGCGGTTTTCGCGCAGCGCGGCTTCCATGTCCTGGAACGCCTTGCGCACGCCGCTGTTTTCCGGCAGCAGGTAATCGCGCAGCGAGCGGGTAATGGCGCTGGAGATACCGCCGTACAGCGAGGCTTCGATCAGGCGATAAAACTTGCTGCGATCGGCAGACGAGCGCAGGCGTTTCGGGATCACGCCCAGATCGAACATCAGGGAATGGTAATCGGTGATGGAGTTGAACTGCTTGAACTGCACCCCCTCCATCTCTTCCACGCGCTCTTTCAGTTCCGGCAGCGTCAGCACGCGCGCCTGGCGCTCGCCCACGGTCTGGGTCAGCAGCTCGGTCGGCTGTACCGCGGTCGGCAGGCCCTGGATGGTGAAAGGTTTGATATCGACCTTGCGATCGCGCCCGGCCACCTGCTGCAGACGCACGCCAACCACCACGCGCTGATGGCGCGAGTTGACCACGTCGAGCGTAGAATAGCAGACGCCGGCGCGCAGCTTGCCGTGCAGGCCCTTGTCGCGCGAGCCGCTGGTGGCGCCCGCCTCGGTGGTGTTACGGAAATGCAGCAACGTCAGATCGGGGATCAGTGCGGTGACGAAGGCCGCCATGGTGGTGGATTTCCCTGCCCCGTTGCCACCGGACAGCGTGGTCACCAACTCGTCCAGGTCAAAGGTGCGGGCGAAGAAGCCGTTCCAGTTAACCAGCGTCAGCGAGCGAAATTTACCGCGTTCAATCATTCCTGTTCATCCTCTGCACCGTCCGGAGCGTTATCAACCTGCTGGTCCTCAGCGTCATTCTCGTCGTTCAGCAACAGGCTGTTCTCAACCGGCATCGCCTCGCCGTCGCGGATCATGCGCAGCTGCGCTTCGCGCGGATCGTCGCCGCTGCGCACGTCGGCGCCAAAGCGGAACACCGCCTCGGTGATGCGGAACTTGCTGCTGTCGTTGCCCATGAAATAAACCATGCCCAGACGGCGCAGGCGGTTCAGCGAGGTGCGCACTTTTTCGTGCAGCTTCTGGCGATCGAGATCCGAGCCGGTAGAGCGCTGGTTAACGAACTTCAGCAATTTGCTCTCATCCGCCAGGCTCAGCAGCTCGTCGTACAGCTCCTGATGGCTGAATATCCCCTCGTGCGCCAGGCGCTCGGGGCTGAGATAGAGGTAACACAGGATCTTGCCGACCATCATGTCCAGTTCGGACAACACCGAACGCGGGATCAGGGTGGTCGAGCGCGGGCGCAGGTAGAAGAACCCTTCCGGCGCCCGGATCAGTTCGACGCTGTAGCGGTTATAGAACTCTTCCAGCTCATCCTGAAAATCCATTAAGAAAGCGTGGTTGTCCAGCTCATCGATACCGATGTGACGACCCGCGCGCAGTTGGCTGTCCAGCGCCGGGAACAGCGCATTGGACAGTGCCTTGGCCAGCTTGACTGGCATTACTTGTTCAATATTTGTCGATGACATGGGCCTGGACCTTGGCTCCGTAATCATTGATTGCCTGCCATTCGGCCGGCAACCCGGAGAAATCTGCTTCAGCCACACCGAGGCGCACCGCCTGGTCGACCACTAAACGCGCCACGTCGAAATGACGGGCACGCGGATATTGCGCCAGATAATCGCGCATCACCGCCCCAAGATTGAGCGGCATTTGTTGTTCCTGATAAACCTTGAGCGCCTGTTCGATCATCGCCGCCAGCTGTTCGCGGATTTCGCTGAACTCTTCGAACTCCAAATCCGCCGGCAGTTCCCCGGTGACTTCCTCGCTGCGCAGCGCCAGTTCTTCGTCACGCATATCCAGCAAGCGGTCGGCGTTGGCGTGGGTCAGCGTCCACGGGTTGTCGAAATAGTTTTGCACCGACTGGCGCAGGCGCTGGGCGAACACGCGGTTTTTATCCATATCGATGGCGGTACGGATAAACTTGTGCACGTGGCGATCGTAGCCGATCCACAGGTCGATCGCCTGTTGGCCCCAGCTGATGATGCGGTCCAGCTTGCTCTGCAGATCGAACACCAGCTTGTCGACGAAGCCCAGCTCCGCGCCGCCCAGCGTCGCGTCCTGGATGCGCAGCAGGTTGGCCTGCAGCTTGTCGCCCGCCGCTTCCAGCGTATCCTGGAGCTCGCGCAGGGTGCCGGAGGTTTCAGACAGCAACATCTCGCAGCTGGAGATCGCCGCGCGCCAATCCTGGTTCAGCAGCGCCGCGATGTCGTCCTTCACGCCCTGCTGCTGCTCGTCCATCACCCGCTGGGTCATGTCGATGCTGTCGAAGATCTCGGCTACCGAATATTTCAACGGCGCAAACACGTTGCGGTGCCAATGGAAATCATCGCCGCCCTCTTCGGCGGCGTCGGCGGCGCGCTTCAGCTCCTGCGCCACGATCGACAGCTGCATCGACAACCGCAGCGTGGAGAACTCGCGCTGGCGAATATAGTAGTCGGTAATGCCGATACCCAGCGGCGTCAGGCGGTAGATCGCGTTGCCGTCCGCCAGTTCGCTGGTAAAACGGTTTAACAGGCGCTGGCGCACCATGTCGTTGATCGCATTGTTGGCGCGAATGGCGACCGTTTCATGCGTCTGTTCGAAACCCTTGCTGACATGGCGAAATGCATCAACCAACTCACCTTCGCTCATCTCGCCGTCCAGCCGCTCACCGTTCAGGGTGGCGATGGCGAGCAGAAATGCGAGACGCTCCGTAGGGAGCGAAATAGAGAAATCATTTTTCCGTGCCCAGGCGACCAGTTCGGGTACTGTCTGGGAAAATTCACTCATAGTTCGTCCTTCAGGTTTGGTTTATGCGCCATGACGTGAATATAGCGCCCCAAACTCACGTACGGCTCCTGCCGGCAATAGTGCTGTTCAAGCGCCAATAACTCTTCAAATTTTTGTGTCTGTAGCTGCCTGCTCTGCAGATAATCGTGGAACACCCGCACGCCGGTTTTGCCGCCGATGCGCATGCCCATCTGTTCCAGCCAGCCATACACCTGCGGCGGGCTGTGCGGATACTGCGGCGAAAGCGAACGTTTTCTGCGCCTTCTGACTTGCGGATCCACCAACTGGAAATTACCCAACACCACGTTGCGCATCAAGAGGCCGTTGGCGTTAAAGAACATCAGCGACAGCGCGCCCCCCGGCAGCAGGCAGTCGAACAGCGCCTGCAGCGCCGCTTCGGGCTCGGCGATCCATTCAAGAACTGCATGGAACAATATCAGATCGACCGGCTGTTCCAAATGTTGACCGATATCCTGCGCCGAACTTTGTATGAATTGCATGTTCTGGCTCACACCTTTCTGCTCAGCCAGCTGCGCGGCGCGTTGGATCATCTCACCAGAAAGATCGCACAACAACACCTGATGTCCTAATTCTGCCAACTGGCAGGCCATGTGGCCTTCGCCGCCGCCGGCATCCAGGATGCGCAACGGCCGCTGCGGCAACTGCGCCAGCAGCGCGGTCAGATCCTGCCAGACCACGGCCTGGCGAATCTTCCCTTTGGTGGTGCCGTAAATATTACGCGCAAACTTTTCAGCAATATCGTCGAAATTGCGATCCTGCATGGACTACGGCTCCGCTGATCTTATCCTGCTGGGGGCAAAGCGCCAGCCCATTCAAACCTGCTATTTTGGCACAGACTGGCTTAGAATGTATCTTCTTGCGTCCTGTTTATGCCTGGATGCCGCTTTTTCACCCAAAAGGATCGGATTTTTGATGCTGTTCAACCTGAAAAAGTTCATTGGCGGCCTGCTGATGCCGCTGCCCGCTCTGCTGCTGCTGATGGGGCTGGCGCTGTTGCTGCTGTGGTTTACCCGCTGGCAAAAAAGCAGCAAAGCGATTTTAACGTTGAGCTGGCTGTTTCTACTGCTTTTCAGCCTGCAGCCGGTGGCCGATCGGCTGCTGCGCCCGATTGAAGCCGAATATCCAACCTACCGCGGCAACGATCCGGTGAGCTATATCGTGGTGCTGGGGGGCGGCTATACCTTTAACCCGGATTGGGCGCCGAGTTCGAACCTGTTAGGCAACAGCCTGCCGCGGGTAACGGAGGGGGTGAGGCTTTATCTCGCGCACCCGGGCGCCAAACTGGTATTTACCGGCGGCAAAGGCGCGCGCACCCTGAGCAGTGCGGAAACGGCGGCGCGGGTGGCGGAAAGCCTCGGCGTGCCGCGCAGCGACATCCTGCTGCTGGATCGGCCGCGCGATACCGAACAGGAAGCGGCTCAGGTGGCGCGCCTGGCCGGGCAACAGCCCTTTATTCTGGTGACCTCGGCCAACCACCTGCCGCGGGCGATGCGTTTCTTTGAGGCCAAAGGACTGCACCCCATCCCCGCGCCTGCCAACCAGTTGGCGATCGTCTCGCCGTTGAATATCTGGGATCGCGTCATGCCCTCCGCCATGTTCCTCGGCCACAGCGAACGCGCCTGGTATGAAACTCTCGGCAGCCTGTGGCAGCGCCTGAAGGGCGCGGACGGCGCCGACTAGCGGCTCAGCCGGCCAGCCAGGGCTGCAGCTGTTGCGCGGCGTAATCGAACGGCTGCCGCTCCAGCTTGCCGGTGTGGACCAACCGCCCCACCGCCTCCCACACCACGTAGAGCCAGCGCCGCGCCACAAAGGACTCCGCCACCGGCGCGCGCTGCAAATAATGAAACAGCAGCTGGCTCGGCATGCCCGCTTCGCACAGTCTGAACAGGTCGTACTCGCGCGGCGCCCACAGAATGGTGCCGGGGTTGAACATCGCCAGCAGCTGATCGCTCTTGGCATCTTTCAGCATGCTGCGCAGCGACAGGTTGCCGTGCACCAGCACGCAGGGATCGTCGAAACCGATGAAAAAGTGAGTCAGCGCCTCGCGGGTGCGGTACAGCAGGCGGCGATCCGCCATGGTCAACTGCGCGGAGTTGAGATTGACCACCGTTGACCACAGCACCTCGACCCGCTGTTGATACCAGCAGAACCAGTCGTTTTCCTGCGTGCTGTCGACGCTGCCGACGCAGCCATGGCTATCGATGCGGTGCCAGGCCAGCATTCCTTCGACAATCTGTTCCATCAGCATTTCCCAGCGATCCGGCGTGCGCGTCGGCGCCTCGGCCGGCACGCCGCGCAGGCGCTCAATCAGCAGGATTTCTTTATACGGCGCCTGGTGGGTGTAGACCACGCCGTACACCGTGGGCAGTCGCACATCCCCTTCGCGCGCCAGCATTGACAGCTTATAGGCCTCCTGCTGGGCGATACCCTGGCAGACAAAGCTTTTGGCCATCAGCGGAATGGCGTTGCCCCGCCGATCGTACAGCGAGTACATATGCGCATAAGGCTGCTGGCTGACTCGTTCCAACCGGCTGATCGACTCGCCCAGCACGATGCTCAGTTCGGCGCGTAACTGCTCCATAAGGCACTAACCTCAGGTTAAAGGGGACGCATAACATCATCGAACGGTGAGCGAAAAAATACTTCAACGCAGATCAACAAAACGGGGATAAGACAGGCGGGTGATGCTATCGCCGGCACGCTGCGTAACGCGCCGGCGTTCAAAGGCTCAGGGTTTGATGCTTTCGCGCACGCGTTGCAGATCTTCCGGCGTGTCGACACCCACGGTCGGGATCGCCTTGGCGACCGCTACGTGGATCTTCTCGCCGTACCACAGTACCCGCAGCTGTTCCAACAGCTCAATCTGCTCCAACCGGCTCGGCTCCCAGCTGACATAGCGGCGCACAAAACCGGCGCGATAGGCGTAAATGCCGATATGGCGCAGCAGGCTGTCGCCGATGGTCTGCTGCGATTTGGCGAAACGCTCGCGGTCCCACGGGATGGTGGCGCGCGAGAAATAGAGCGCGTAACCCTGCGCGTCCATCACCACTTTAACCGCATTCGGGTTAAAGGCTTCTTCGGCACTGACGATCGGCACCGCCAAAGTCGCCATGCCGGCCTGGCTGCCCGCCAGATTCTCTGCCACCTGCCGCACGATAACCGGCGGGATCATCGGTTCGTCGCCCTGCACATTGACGATGATTTGATCGTCGGCAAAGCCGTAATGTTCGATGACTTCCGCCAGGCGCTCGGTGCCGGAATGGTGATCCGGGCTGGTCATGCATACCTCGCCGCCGGCAGCCTCCACCGCTTTGGCGACGTCCGCATGGTCGGTCGCCACAATCACGCGGCTGGCACCGGATTCGCGCGCGCGCTCCATCACGTGCACCACCATCGGCTTGCCGTGAATATCGGCCAGCGGTTTACCCGGCAGACGGGTCGACGCGTAACGCGCAGGGATAATAGCGATGAAACTCATGCGTGTTTTTCATCCACTGACAGCGCGCGCGCTTCGTTTTCCAGCAACACGGGAATGCCGTCGCGCAGCGGATAGGCCAGGCCGTCCGCTTTGCATACCAGTTCCTGGTTTTCTTTATTGAAATAGAGTTTGCCGTTGCAGACCGGGCAGGCAACGATTTCGAGTAAACGGTGGTCCATGCTTCCTCCAGGGTGGAGATACATCATCGGGAAAGTGGTTGAGAATAACATAACGACGGGCCGCAGGTTAATCTCCGGCAGCGTTGGCCGCCGATATTTGCCCGCGGCGCCAACCGGCAGGCTTGAATCGGGGTGCGCTCAGGCGTACAATTTTGTGATACACATCACACAAAAGACTTCTGCACATGATCAAACGTCTGCACAAAATCATCGCCCTGTTCGCTAATTTCAGCAACTGAGGCCCAGACAATAACGAGCGGCGCTGCAATCCGTTTTACCCCCCACTGACAACGCCGTTCGTTACCCGAGTTCCCAGCCTTCGCCCCACTCGCCGGCCAACGCCGCCGGAACGTCGCCCAGCGTAACCCGCTGCGCGCCATGCCATTTTGCGCTGCGCGTAATCGCCTGCCGAATATCCTGCGCCCGCTGTTTGCCAAAGCGCACCCGCGCTTCAGGATGGAAACTGATCACTTCAAACACCCCTTGCCGACGATGCATTTTCGCGTCGATGCGCCCCACCAGCTCGCCGCGCTGCAGCACCGGCAGCGTAAAGTAACCATAGCGCCGCTTATCTTTTGGCGTGTAACATTCCAACCGGTAGTCAAAGTTGAACAATTCCAACGCCCGTCGGCGATCCCAGACCACCGGATCAAAAGGCGACAGCAGGCTGGTGACCGTGGATTTCAACTTGCCTTGTTCGGCCTGCTGCAGCGCTTCGTTCAGAGAATGATGAACATAGAATTGCGCATCCAACCCGGCCACCCGCACCGGCGTTACTTCCCCCTGCTGCTGCATTGACGCCAGCAGCGCCTTCGGCGCCACGCGCTTCAGCCGGTAATAATCCGCCAACCATTCGGCACGGAAAATGCCCAGATAGCGACAGGTACGACTCAGCATTTCCTGGCGGGCGTGGTCGGCGGCCAACGTATGGCGCCGATCGTCCCATTCCGGCAACAGCCGCTCGGTAAGATCGTAGACGCGATGGAAATTACGCCGTTCGGCCACCATCAGCTTGCCGGCGGTAAACAGGATTTCGAGATGGCGTTTTTCCGGCTTCCAATCCCACCAACCGCTACTGCCTTTTTTCTCCGCGCTGAAATCAGCCGAACGCACCGGCCCTTCAGTGGCGATATGCTGCAACAGGTCATCCATCGCCGCCTGATGCTCACGCACCCAATCTGCGGAATATTTCCACCCCATTCCCTGCGGATCCAGCATGCGGTGGCGCAGCAGGCCAAAATCTTCAATCGGCAAAAAGCAGGCTTCATGCGCCCAATATTCGAACAGCCGGCGGCCGGCCAGCGCCTGTTCCAGCCATTCCGGCTGATAATCGCCCAGGCGACTGAACAGCACCAGATAAGGGCTGCGGGCAACTACGCTGATGGTATCGATCTGCAACAGCCCCATACGCTGAATGGCCGTTACCACGTCGTCGGGTTTGGCTTGGCGTTTCATCGGGGAGAGCAGCCCCTGAGCGGCAAGATGCAGCGCGCGGGCGCAAGCGAGGGAAATAACCGGGGTATTCATCCTGACATCCAGAGTAATTAAACAATCGCTTGATAATAGTGGATATCGAAAGATTTATCTTCGCCAGTGCCTGGGGGTGGCGACACCTGCACTGACGAGGATGGGGGGGGGACGGTCAGAACGCGATGACGTCTGCCGCAGACAGCCCGTGAGAGCTGCGATAGATCGAGAACTCGACGTCCTGACCTTCGTTTAACGATTTATTTTTGGTATTGGCGATAGCGCGGCGGCTTACATAGATTTCGTCGCTACCATCTACCGGTGAAATAAAACCATAGCCTTCGGCCTGATTAAACCATTTCACGCGGCCCATTTTTAACACAGTATTTTTAAACATAACTTATATCCTTTTACTTGAGCATCCGTAACAACGTCATTGTTATTATTGTTTGGACGCTACCAGCCCATCCTAAAGTTTTTCGTAACAAACCTCTCGTGAGCAAAAAATAAAAAAACCCGCACTATGGCGGGCTTGTTGAACTTAATATCTTCCGCAATGAATCGGCGCGGCGCCTCTTCATGGTTGTATTAAGATCTCTATACGCGTTCCCTGTTTACTTACAGAGCAACTACGTTGGCGGCAGCCGGCCCGCGCGGGCTGTCCTGGATGCTGTACTCAACACGCTGGCCTTCAGCCAGGGTTTTGAAACCGTCGGTGGCGATTGCGGAGAAGTGTACGAATACATCTTTGCCGCCGTCGTTCTGCTCAATGAAACCAAAACCTTTGCTTTCGTTGAACCACTTCACCTGACCCGTTTTCTTAGACATTACTTTTACCTTTTAAATATATTACAAAACCTGCCATAAGAGGCAATCGTGGCCGTTTTCAGAAACATTACTTATGGGAGGTACTTAGAAGGTTCGTCTTTGAAGCGGAATCAAATGATAACGTTTTTGGAGGAACTGCTTAACTCTAAACTCGAACATAAATAGGTCTGTATCACAGGCCGTTATTCATTTACTCATAAATCTGGTGAATGCACAAGCGGTTTATTGCGTTAATTTTACCATTCGGTCTGTTTTGTTTTTATGTCTATGATTGCGAATGAATTAATTTTCAAAAAAACCTGCAGGCACGGCGATTTTTGCCCTGCGGAGCGGCAAATTATTGGCAATAAACCGGCAGCAAATGAGAGCTAACGCATAAAAATCTAATATGCTTGCCCAGCCTATAACAAATCCAAGGCGAGATGGCTAAACTTGAGGTGAAAACAAGGCGGACGGCCTGTCGGCCAGCACTTTTACCGCCAAAATAACTATTTTTCAGATTATGCTGAATCAAGGAGCTATGCGCATGACCGCCCAGCAGTTCGTCTCACCGAATGAAATCCGCGCCAGATTCTCCCACGCCATGTCAGATATGTACCAGAAAGAGGTGCCTCTGTACGGCGATCTGCTGGAGCTGGTCGCGGAAACCAACCGACAGGTCCTGCGTGAAGACGCCGCATTGGCTCATCAGCTGCAAATTACCGGCGAAATTGCGCGGCTGGCCATGGAGCGCCACGGCGCTATCCGGGTCGGCACCGCGGCCGAACTGGCCACCCTTCGGCGCTTGTTCAGCGTGATGGGCATGCAACCGGTCGGTTATTACGATCTGGCCGTGGCGGGCGTACCGGTTCACTCCACCGCCTTTCGCGCCGTGCACGAAGACGCGCTGCAGGCCAGCCCGTTCCGCGTATTTACCTCTCTGCTACGCCTGGAGCTGATTGAGAACGCCGAACTGCGAGAGCTGGCGCAGCGCCTGCTGGCCCGCCGCCGCATCTTCACCGAGCGCGCGTTGGAACTGATCGTACTGCACGAAGCGCAAGGCGGACTGGACGACGCGCAGGCGCAAGAGTTCGTGGAGCAGGCGCTGGAAACTTTCCGTTGGCACAGCAAGGCGACGGTCAGCGCCGCCGAATACCAGCAACTGCACGATCAGCATCGGTTAATCGCCGACGTGGTGGCGTTCAAAGGGCCGCACATAAACCACCTGACGCCGCGCACGCTGGATATTGACCGTGTTCAGCAGGCGATGCCCGGCCACGGCATCACGCCGAAAGCGGTTATCGAAGGCCCGCCGCCGCGCCGCCGCCCTATTCTGCTGCGCCAGACCAGTTTCAAAGCGCTGGAAGAAAGCGTCGACTTCGTTGAACATGACGGCAGCGCTACCGCCGGCCATCATACCGCCCGCTTCGGCGAAATCGAACAGCGCGGTGTGGCCTTGACGCCCAAAGGGCGCGCGCTCTATGACCGCCTGCTGCAGGCGACCAATGACGCGCTGCAGGCGCCGCCGAGCGAAAAGAACGCCGAACGCTACAATCAGCTGTTGGCCGAAAACTTCCAGGCATTTCCGGATGACTACGCCACCCTGCGTGAACAGCAGCTCGCCTGGTTCCGCTATTTCCCCACCGAGTGCGGGCTGGCGGCCAAAGAATCGTTGGACAAGCACAGTTCGCTGGAACAGCTGATCGAGAAGGAATATATCCGCTTCCAGCCGCTGGTATACGAAGATTTTCTGCCGGTCAGCGCGGCGGGCATTTTCCAGTCCAATCTGGGGGACAGCAGCCATGCACAGTACAATGCAGCCTCAAGCCGGGCCGCTTTTGAACAGGCCCTGGGGGCGGAAGTGATCGATGAGCTGGGGTTATATCGGCAAACACAGCAACGTTCGCTGGCGGCCTGCGCGCAAGCCCTGGGGCTTAGCGCGCTGGAGGGGTAGGTTCAGTTATTGAGCCAGCAACTTTTCAATGCCTTGCAGCAGTTGTTCAGCCTGGCCGGGTGGCAATACCGCATCAACCGGCAGATACCACCAGTTGGGCTGAGCAAAAGCGCGGCATTTCACCGCGTCCTTCTCCGTCATCAGCAGCGTTTGCCCGGCGGGCGTCAGTGCAGCCAGCTGCGAAAGCTGATACTCCTGGTGATCGGCAAACGCCACTTCCTGCTCGACGTCGACCCCCAGTTTTTCCAGCGTAGCGAAAAAACGCGGCGGGTGGCCGATTCCCGCCATCGCCACCACCTGGGTTAATTCGGCCGCCGGGCGACGCTCACCGCTGAGCAGATTGACCGCCTCCCGCGCCTGCAGGCGCATGGCAATTTCCCCCGCCTGCGCCACGCCGCCGTTGGCAACGCGCGCATCAACGCTGTTGAGACGCGCAGCACGTTCACGCATCGGCCCGGCCGGCAGCCACCAGCCATTGCCGAAGCGGCGTACACCGTCGATCACCACCAGCTCGAAGTCACGCTGCAGCGCATAATGCTGCAACCCATCGTCGGTGATCACCAGATCCAGACGCTGCTGTTGCAGCAACGCCTGCACCGCTTCGGATCTGTTCGGCGAAATAGCCACCGGCGCCCCGGTACGCTGATAAATCAGCACCGGTTCATCGCCCGCTTCGCGGGTGGTGGTATTTGGGCCAAGCACCAGCGGGTAAACCGTAGATTTACCGCCGTATCCGCGCGACACCACGCCAACCCGGTAGCCACGCTGCTGCAGTTGCTCCACCAGCCAGATCACCATCGGTGTCTTGCCGTTGCCGCCGGCGGTGAGGTTGCCCACCACCACTACCGGCACCGGCGCACGCCAGCTTTTACGCAGGCCGCAGCGATAGCTGAGGCGGATCAGCGCGCTGACCAGCCCATAAAGCCAGGACAGCGGCAGCAGCGCCAAATAAAGCAGCGAGCTGCCGGACCAGATGCGCTCAATCATTACTGACCAAACTGCAGGCGGTGCAGCTGAGCATAGGCACCTTTCTGCTCGAGTAATTCATTATGCTCACCGCGTTCGACGATGCGGCCGTCTTCCACCACCAGTATTTCATCCGCCTTCTCGATGGTCGACAAGCGGTGCGCGATCACCAGCGAGGTGCGGTTTTTCTGCAGTTCGTCCAGCGCCGCCTGGATGGCGCGTTCAGACTCGGTATCCAGTGCCGAGGTGGCCTCATCCAGGATCAGGATCGGGCAGTCGCGCAGCAGGGCGCGAGCAATGGCGATACGCTGGCGCTGGCCGCCGGACAGCATCACGCCGTTCTCGCCGATCACCGTGTCCAGGCCATTCTCCATCTTATCGATAAAGTCCATCGCGTAGGCCATGCGCGCCGCTTTCTCAATCTCTTCGCGACTATAACGCTCCTCGCGGGCGTAGGCGATATTGTTGGCTATGCTGTCGTTGAACAGGTGAACGTTCTGCGATACCAGCGCCACCTGATCGCGCAGCGACGCCAGCGTGTATTCACGCAGATCGTGGCCATCCATCAGGATCTCGCCTTCCTGAATGTCATAGAAGCGGGTCAGCAGGTTGGCGATGGTCGACTTGCCAGACCCTGAACGCCCTACCAGCGCAACCGTTTTGCCTTCCGAAATGCTCAGGTTGATATCGCGCAGCGCCGGCGTCTCTTTACCCGGGTAGTAGAACGTCACGTTGCGGAATTCGATATCGCCCTTGGCGCGGGCCACTTCACGGGTACCGGTGTCTTTCTCCTGCTCCATATCCAGAATGGAGAACAGCGTCTGGCAGGCCGCCATGCCGCGCTGGAATTGGGCGTTGACGTTAGTCAGCGATTTCAGCGGGCGCATCAAGGCGATCATGGATGAGAACACCACGGTAATGGTACCGGCGGTTAGGGTTTCCATCACGCTCGGGAAGCTGGCGGCAAACAGCACGAACGCCAGCGCCAACGAAGCGATCAGCTGAATGATCGGATCGGAAATGGAAGATGCGGAGACCAGCTTCATGCCCTGTTGACGCATGCGGTTGCTGACCGAATTAAAGCGCTCGGTTTCTACCTGTTGGCCGCCGAAGATAAGCACTTCTTTATGCCCTTTCAGCATCTGCTCGGCGCTGGTGGTCACCTGCCCCATGGTGTTTTGCATGTTTTTGCTGATATTACGGAAGCGCTTGGAAACCATGCGAATGGCGAGGGACACGATCGGCGCCAGCACGATCAAAATCACCGACAGCTGCCAGCTGTAATAAAACATCATGATGAACAGGCCGATGATCGACGCCCCTTCACGCACCACGGTCACCAGCGCGCTGGAAGAAGACGAGGCGACCTGCTCGGAATCATAGGTAATGCGCGACAACAGCGTGCCGGTGGACTGCTGGTCAAAGAAGGAAACCGGCATTCTCATCATATGGCCGAACAAACGGCGGCGCATTTGCATCACCACCATGCCGGAAACCCAGGAAATGCAGTAGCTTGACACAAAGCTGGTGACGCCGCGCATCAGCATCAGGCCGATAACCACCAGCGGCATCCAGATCAGCACGGTGCTGTCGGTTTTACCAAACCCATCGTCCAATAGCGGTTTAAGCAGAGACAGCATCAGCGTGTCCCCAGCTGCGTTCAAAATCAACGCAATGGCGGCCACAATCAGCCCGGTCTTAAAAGGAGCGATCATCGGCCAGAGTCGACGGAACGTCTGCAAGGTCGAGAGATCTTTATCATTCATCATGCAAATACCAGCATCGGAAGAAATAGCGGCCTATTTTACTCATTATCACCCTCTACGCCAAACCGCTGATGGTACCAACGGGGCATTAATTGTTCACGAAAGCCTTTAATTTGCCAATTGTTGTCGAAAAAAAGCACGGATAACTGACCCGAGCGCGAAGTATCGCGCCATACGATGTCATTTGCCAGGTATCTGGCGACAACCTTGGCCGAGGGTAATCGCCATTTGTTGTAACGGGATGTTGAAGCCAACGCTGCTTCCGGCGACGTCGCGCGCAAAAAAGGTGGCGTCGATGAGGTCTTGCTGCCGTGATGCGGCACCTGCAATAAGGTAACCGCCAGCCGATCGCGCTGCAGCCTGAGCAGTTGCGCCTCCGCTTTCTTTTCCACATCGCCGGTCAGCAGCAGGCTGTAACGGCCATCGTCAACGCGGATCACGCAAGAATCGTCATTAACCGGTCTTTTAAGCGCCTTTGGCGGCCACAGCACCTGAAATTGCAACGACTGCCATTGCCAGCGCTCACCGGCCACGCAGGGCAAATGACCGCGGTTAAGGATCGGGCTGCGTACGCTGGCCTGCGGAAAGGCCCGCCGTATCTCCGGCAAACCGCCGGTGTGGTCCAGATGGTCATGGCTGATGATGATCTGTTCCAGTTCGATACCGCGCCAGTTCAACATCGGCAGGATATGACGCTGGGCGGCGCTGCCCGTCGCCCAGCGATCGCCAGTGTCGAACAGTATGCCTTTGCCGTTTCTTTCAATCACCACCGCCAGGCCATGGCCCACGTCCAGCATGTCGACTCGCCAACGGTAGGCGGGATCTTTTTCCCGCCACAGCACGCAGCATACCGCTACCGTGGCCCATCCCGGCGCATAACGTAACCACCAGTGAAAACGCCAACAGACAACCAGCAGCCAGCCGGCCGCGCTCACCAATAAAGAAGCAGCGCCCAAATCGATCCAGCCGCGCTGCAAATACTGCAGCGGGGTAAAGACCCACAACAGCGTCAAGTCGGCCAGCCACCATAGCCCGCTGCTCAAGGCTGGCACGGCGCCGCAAATCACCGCCAGCAAAATCAACGGCACCGTCACCAACGAAACCACCGGCACCGCCCATAAGTTGGCCGGCATCGAGGTCAGCGTCAGGCCAAGAAACAACGCCGCCTGCATCGGCACCAGCAGCAGCGTGATGCCAAACTGAAGATGCAGCCAGCGCACCGGCGCCCAGAACCAGCCCGTGCGAAAACGGTGGCTCAGCGGTACCCATTCGAACCAGAAAATGAGGCAGCCGACCGCCAACACCGATAACCAGAAACTGTCGGATAATACCCCCAGCGGATCGCAAACAAGAATAGCGCCGACACACCACAGCCATACCTGCCAGGAACTGCAGTGGATCCCGCGCAGGCGCAGCAACGTCCACAGCGTCAGCGCCAGAGCGGTGCGTACCGCCGGCGGCTGAGCACCGGCCAACCACACATAGACCAGGGTGCCCAACCAGCCGGCTATCAATGGAAAGCGGTAGCCTATCAGGTGCGCAGGCAAAAGCAGTTGCACTGCCCGCAGCGCCGCCCAGATCAAAATGGCCGCCATCGCCACATGCAGGCCGGATATGGCCATCAGGTGAGCGATGCCGGTTTTCAGCATCAGGGTGCGCAACGCCGGATCCAGCGACGTTCTCTCGCCAAACGCCAACGCCAGCAGCACCGATTTATAATGCATGTCGCCAATGTTACCCTCGGCGTGGCTGATAATACGTTGGCGCCAGCTGCAGCGGCCGTCCAGCAACGCCGCGCGCTTTACCTGCGCGGTCAACGGCTGGCGCTGCGCCATCGCCCAGCGTTGGCTGTCGAATCCACCTTCGTTCAGTTTGCCGTGCACCGGCCTCAACCGCAGCCGAAGCTGCCAGCGCTGCCCTGCGCACAAGCCTGGCGACGCCGGTTGCCAAAGGGTGCTGAAGGTGATTGCCGGCGTCAGCCAGCGGCCGTTAACCCGTTCGATGCGCATCAGCGTTTGTTTGCTGGCTGCGGGCGTCAACCTCACGCTGACAACCTGCACCACCGCCGTCACCTCTGGCCCGCGGCTCAGCCTCTCTACCTGCCCCACCAGACCGCCGGCGTTGAAAACCGCCCACAGAAAACCCAGAGCGCCCCATCCGATAAATTGCCAGGCTGCCCGGCGAGAACGCAACAGCAGGCTGGCGGGCAATACCATCAGCAGTGCGGTTAACCCATCGGGCAACTGCGGTAACACCAGCAGGGGTAAAATTCCGCACACAACGGCGATAACCGCCAGATCCAGCGAGGTTTTGATCGGCCCTCTCCATGCATTGCAATCGGTAAAGAGGATTGTTCATTCGTATGAAGGCAGCCGCCAGCACCTTTGTGCCTCAATGCGGCGAATGTTGCAGGTTAACTCTTCGGTTTTCACGCAGGCGTGCTGAACTGCGGCGCGGCGCGCAAAAGGGGGCGTGAGGCAGGCTAAACGACAGGCAAAAAAAACGGCGCCCCAAGGCACCGTTTTATATTCTTTACAAGCAACAACTCTATGGGCAGTCAGTGACTAGCCGTAGATATTGGCGCGGTCACGCAACTCTTTGCCTGGCTTGAAGTGAGGAACGTACTTGCCGTCCAGCTCAACTTTGTCGCCGGTTTTCGGGTTGCGACCCACACGCGGAGCACGGTAGTGAAGAGAAAAACTGCCGAATCCGCGGATCTCGATGCGTTCGCCATCGGCCAATGTTGCGGCCATATGTTCGAGCATCTCTTTCACTGCATCCTCAACGGCCTTCGCCGGTACATGAGATTGCTGGCCAGCAAGTCTTTCAATAAGTTCAGACTTGGTCATAGATCCTCCAAGCTTTGCAGCTAAACTACCGTATCGGGGCGGCCAGAGACCGCCCCCCGTCATTACTCGCCTTTAGCCGCTTTGAAAGCTTCAGCCATTGCGTTAGAGAAGTTGCCTTCTTCCTGTTTGTTGTTAACAGTAGCGATGGCGTCTTTCTCGTCAGCTTCGTCCTTAGCACGTACGGACAGGCTTACAACGCGGTTCTTACGGTCAACGCCGGTGAATTTGGCTTCAACTTCGTCACCTACGTTCAGAACCAGGGTTGCATCTTCAATGCGGTCGCGAGAGGCTTCAGATGCACGCAGGTAACCTTCTACGCCGCCTGCTAATTCAACTGTAGCACCTTTGGCGTCAACTGCAGTGACTTTACCAGTAACAATAGTACCTTTCTTGTTCATAGACAGGTAGTTATTGAACGGGTCTTCAGCCAGCTGCTTCACGCCCAGGGAGATACGCTCGCGCTCTGCGTCAACCTGCAGAACAACCGCTGCGATTTCGTCGCCTTTCTTGTATTCACGCACTGCTTCTTCGCCTGCAACGTTCCAGGAGATGTCAGACAGGTGAACCAGGCCGTCGATGCCGCCGTCCAGGCCGATGAAGATACCGAAGTCAGTGATAGACTTGATTTTACCTTCAACGCGGTCGCCCTTGTTGTGGGTTTCTGCGAATTGCTGCCATGGGTTGTTTTTGCACTGCTTCAGGCCCAGGGAGATACGACGACGTTCTTCATCGATGTCCAGAACCATAACTTCCACTACGTCGCCCACGTTAACAACTTTGGACGGATGGATGTTTTTGTTGGTCCAATCCATTTCAGAAACGTGTACCAGACCTTCAACGCCTTCTTCGATTTCTACGAAGCAGCCGTAATCAGTCAGGTTGGTCACGCGGCCAGTCAGCTTGGTGCCTTCTGGGTAACGTTTCGCGATAGCGACCCATGGATCTTCGCCCAGCTGTTTCAGGCCCAGGGAAACACGGGTACGCTCGCGGTCGAACTTCAGCACTTTAACAGTGATTTCATCGCCAACGTTGACGATTTCGCTTGGGTGCTTAACGCGTTTCCAAGCCATGTCAGTGATGTGCAGCAGGCCGTCTACGCCGCCCAGATCAACGAATGCACCGTAGTCAGTAAGGTTCTTAACGATACCTTTAACTTCCATGCCTTCCTGCAGGTTTTCCAGCAGTTGATCGCGTTCTGCGCTGTTTTCGGATTCGATAACCGCACGGCGAGAAACAACAACGTTGTTGCGTTTCTGGTCCAGCTTGATGACTTTGAACTCAAGCTCTTTGCCTTCCAGGTGCAGAGTGTCACGTACCGGACGCACGTCAACCAGGGAACCTGGCAGGAACGCGCGGATGCCGTTCAGCTCGACGGTGAAGCCACCCTTCACTTTGCCGTTGATAACACCGGTTACAGTCTCAGCGTCTTCGTAGGCTTTTTCCAGCGTGATCCAAGCTTCGTGACGCTTAGCTTTCTCACGGGACAGCAGAGTTTCACCGAAGCCGTCTTCAACAGCATCCAGAGCAACGTCAACTTCGTCGCCAACCTGGATTTCCAGCTCGCCCTGTGCGTTTTTGAATTGCTCAGCCGGGATGGCAGACTCGGACTTCAGACCGGCGTCAACCAGTACGATGTCTTTGTCGATGGCAACTACTACGCCGCGAACGATGGAACCCGGGCGGGTTTCGATTTCTTTTAAGGATTCTTCAAAGAGTTGAGCGAAAGATTCAGTCATGTTGTTAATCTTCAGGGTTCTTTAGTTTAACGTCCATTTAGCGTCCCGCCGAATGGGGTTGTTTCACATACCCCGCCATTGGCTCCATGCCGACAGGGTTTAGGTTACAGGGGTAAAATTTTACCCGATATAGTGCGATACTTCTATGACAAATATGACAAAAAGCCAGTAACGCCGCCGCGCTTATTGCTGCGGCAACGCCAAAACTTTCTGTGCATACGTCAGCGCTTGCCGGATGACTTCCTCGATCGACATGCGGGTTGAATCCAGCACGAGGGCGTCGGAAGCGGGCACCAGAGGCGCGATAGCCCGATTACGGTCACGGTCATCCCGTTCCTTTATCTCGGCTAAAAGACGTTCAAAGTTAACATTAAAGCCCTTTTCCTGCAACTGTAGCATGCGGCGGTGCGCGCGCTCCTCCGAGCTGGCGTCGAGGAAAATCTTAACCGGCGCGTCCGGGAACACCACGGTGCCCATATCGCGGCCGTCGGCAATCAGACCCGGCGCTTCGCGAAACGCGCGCTGGCGGCGCAACAGCGCCTCGCGCACCCGCGGGAACGCAGCCGCCTGCGAAGCGGTGTTGCCGACGGTTTCGGTGCGGATCTCGTTGCTGACGTCCTCACCTTCCAAAATCACCTGCAGCTTGCCATCCTGGGCAAGAAAGCGAACATCGAGATGTGCGGCCAGCGGAACCAGCGCTTCCTCAGAAGTGATATCCACCTGATGATGCAACGCCGCCAGCGCCAGCACGCGATAAATCGCGCCGGAATCCAGCAAACGCCAACCAAGGGATTCGGCCAGGGCTTTACACAAGGTGCCCTTGCCTGCGCCGCTTGGTCCATCAACGGTTATCACCGGGGCTGTAGCCGTCATTTCTCTCTCCTTCAGGTAAAAAACCTCACAGGGGCACAGCCGGCCCCCAGAAAACCATGAAGGTCTGACGGCCCGCGCCCTGCCGACTGCCCAATAGGGGGCAGACACGGGGGCGTATTATACGCTGCCGTGTGGCGAACTGTTACCCTGGAACTGTCTGGTTGTTGAAAATAAGCGCACAACCGAGAAAAAAGTATAGAAGAAACAGCGGACGCCGGGCGGTAAAAACGATAAAGGCCCGCAAACGGGCCTTAAAAGAAACGATCTGACCGTTACGCCGGCTGGCTGATGCGCGCCAGCTGTTCGAAATAGTCCGGGAAGGTCTTCGCGGTGCATTTCGGATCAAGAATGGTGACCGGCGTATCCGACAGCGCCACCAGCGAGAAACACATCGCCATGCGGTGATCGTTGTAGGTACCGATCTCGGCGAACTGCAGCCTGGCCGGCGGCACAACGTGGATGTAGTCCTCGCCTTCGTCAACCTCGGCGCCCACTTTGCGCAGTTCGGTAGCCATCGCCGCCAGGCGGTCGGTTTCCTTCACCCGCCAGTTGTAAATATTGCGGATGGTGGTTGGCCCTTGGGCAAACAGCGCGGTGGTGGCGATAGTCATCGCTGCGTCCGGGATATGGTTCATGTCCATGTCGATGCCGCGCAGCTCGCCGCGGCTGCACTCGATAAAATCATCGCCCCAGGTGATGCGCGCGCCCATTTTCTCAAGCACGTCGGCGAATTTGGTGTCGCCCTGCACGCTCTTGCGGCCGATACCGGTCACGCGCACGGTGCCGCCTTTAATCGCCGCCGCCGCCAGGAAGTAGGAGGCGGAAGAAGCGTCGCCCTCAACCAAGTAGTCGCCCGGTGCGATATACGTCTGGCGCCCCTGAATGTGGAAGACCCGGTAATTGTCATGGCTGACGTCCACGCCGAAGGTGCGCATCAGATGCAACGTGATGTCGATATACGGCTTGGACACCAGCTCGCCTTTGATATGGATCTGCGTATCCTGCGGCGCCAGCGGCGCGGCCATCAACAACGCAGTCAGGAATTGGCTGGAAACGCTGCCGTCGACGGTGACCTCGCCGCCCTGGAAGCCGCCGCGCAGGCGAATCGGCGGATAATCGGTCTGTTCCAGGTAATCAATCTGCGCGCCGCCCTGGCGCAGTGCGTCCACCAGATGGCCGATCGGGCGCTCTTTCATGCGCGGTTCGCCGGTCAGCACCACGTCGCCGCTGCCCAGGCACAGCGCCGCCGCCAATGGGCGCATCGCGGTGCCGGCGTTGCCGAGGAACAGTTCCAGCGGCTGGCTGGCCACCAACGGCCCGGCGACGCCGGTCACTTCGCACACGGTGCGGTCGGCGGAAAGCTGATAGCTCACGCCCAGCGCCTGCAGCGCATTCAGCATATGGCGCACGTCGTCGCTGTCCAGCAGGTTGGTCAGCCGGGTCGTTCCCTCCGCCAGCGCAGCCAGCAGCAGAGCACGGTTGGAAACGCTCTTGGAGCCGGGTAAGTTGACGGTGCCATTGACCAGGGCAACCGGTTGTAACGTCAGGGAATCCACCATGTGAACAAAACTCTCCAAATTCTGATAAACGAAACGGCTCCGGGAATAATGCCGGAGCCGCTTAATGCAAAAGGACAACAGCTATCGCGGCCCGCCTAACGCGGACAGCCTGGCTTAACCGTGACGACGTTCGAAGTCGATCATAAAGTCGGTCAACGCCTGCACGCCGGCCAGCGGCATCGCATTGTAAATAGAAGCGCGCATGCCGCCAACTACCCGGTGGCCTTTCAGCGCCTGCAGGCCGATGGCCTCCGCTTCGCTGAGGAAGACGTTATCCAGCGCAGCATCGGCCAACTGGAACGGCACGTTCATCCAGGAACGGTTGCCGATCGCCACCTGGCTGCAGTAGAAATCGGAATTGTCGATGGTCGCGTACAGCAGCTCGGCCTTGGCCTGATTGCGCTTTTGCATCTCCAACAGGCCGCCCTGCTCTTTCAGCCATTTGAACACCAGGCCGGACAGATACCAGGCGAAGGTCGGCGGGGTGTTGAACATCGACTCGTTCTCGGCCAGCACGGTGTAATCGAGAATAGACGGCACCTCACGGCGCGCCTTGCCCAACAGATCGTCACGCACGATCACCAGCGTCAGGCCGGCCGGGCCGATATTTTTCTGCGCCCCGGCGTAAATCACGCCGAAACGGCTCACGTCCAGCGGGCGGGACAGAATGGTCGAGGAGTAATCGCCAATCACCACTTTGTCGCCGAAGTCCGGCGTTTCATCGATGGCCACGCCGTCGATGGTTTCATTCGGGCAATAATGCACGTAGGCGGCGTCTTTGCTGAGCTGCCACTCTTTCATCGGCTTGATGCCGCTCAGGCCGTCGATGCGGGTTTTCACGTCGATAACGTTCGGCGCGCAGTATTTTTCCGCTTCCTTGATGGCGCTGTGCGCCCAGTAACCGCCGTCGATATAGTCGGCGGTGGCCTTGTCGCCCAGCAGGTTCAGCGGCAACGCGGCGAACTGCGCGCGGGCGCCGCCGTGGCAGAACAGCACTTTGTAGTTGGCGGGGATTTTCAACAGGTCGCGCAGATCCTGTTCGGACTGCTGGGCAACGGCGATAAATTCTTTACTGCGGTGGCTGATTTCCATCACTGAAGTCCCCAGGCCGTGCCAGTTGCACAGTTCCTGTTCCGCACGACGCAACACTTCAACCGGCAGCATTGCCGGGCCAGAGCTAAAATTATAAACCTGAGTCATTTCCCCTCACCACATTCACTATTCGCCGCGCCAAAAGCGGCCTGCCGAAATACGCCCGAAGTTAACTCTCATGTTAACCAACCCATCGGTTTTATCACTCACGTAACGCCGCTGCAATGCTTATTCGCCCGCAGGCGGCAAACGGGCGCGGCGCGGAATAACAGGCTCTGCCACCGCTGCGTTTTTTTGTGCGATAAAACGCTGTGTCATCGGGGAATTCAGTGGGTTAACGCGGTGTTTTATGCTGTATTCAGTCGGGATGGCTGTTGGGGGGCGTCCCTGCCCCGCTGAACGGCAACGAAGCTCAGTACTGGTTGAACATTTGCTGGATCTGCTTCGCGTCTTTGGTCTGCGTCAGCGCCAGCTGCAGCAAAATCCGCGCCTTTTGCGGGTTCAGCGTGCCGGCGGCGACGAAGCCATATTTGGCGTCGTCCACTTCCGCATCTTCGGTGGTGGCGCCGGTCGGCACCCGCGAGGAGCGCACGACCGCCACGCCGTTGTGCGCCGCCGTCGCCAGGGTGTCGAACACCGTCTTGTACAGGTTGCCGTTGCCGACGCCGGCGCTGACGATGCCCTGATACCCTTCGGCAATCAGCGCCTTGGCCGGCGCGTCGGAAGCGTTGGCGTAGTTATAGATGATGCCGACCTTCGGCAGCTCGCTCAGCTTGCCGACGTCAAACGGCGTATCCGTGGTGTGCTTGCGGTGCGGCGAGCGTTGATAGTCGACCTTGCCGTTATGGATATAGCCGAGCGGGCCGAAGTTCGGCGCCTGGAAGGTCTGCACCGAGGTGGTGTTGGTTTTCGTCACGTCGCGCGCGTCCAGCACGCTGTCGTTCATCGCCACCAGCACCCCGCGGTTGGCCGACTGCGGATCGACCGCCGTCACCACCGCGTTATACAGATTGAACGGGCCGTCGGCGCTCATTGCCGTCGCCGGGCGCATCGCCCCGACGATCACCACCGGCTTGTCGCACTTGACCGTCAGATCGAGGAAATAGGCCGTTTCCTCCAGGGTGTCGGTGCCGTGGGTGATCACGAAACCGTCGGTTTTGCCGCAGTCGTCGTTGATCTTTTTCGCCAGCGTCAGCCACACCTGGTCGTTCATATCCTGCGAACCGATATTCACCACCTGTTCGCCCTGCACATTGGCGATGTTTTTCAGTTCCGGCACCGCGTTGACCAACGCCTCGACGCCCAGTTTGCCGGCGGTGTAATTGGACTGCGTTGCCGAAGATCCGCCGCCGGCGATGGTGCCGCCGGTAGCCAGCAGGGTGACGTTGGGCAAGGCCAGCGCCGAGCCGCTGCCCCCCGCCAGAAAGAGGGCCAAAACGCTGAGTTTCACTGATTTCATTAGATTTCTCCGTGACAGATAACTCGCTGAATTATGGCCCTTATCCTCAAAAAAACTGTGACTTTGCCACCGCTTTAGGAATACGTGGAGCTTGGGCGCAAAACCCCGTATCATTGCGCGTTTTTAGTACGCTCAAAAAGTGAAGACAATGACGCAAACTTTTATCCCCGGCAAAGACGCCGCACTGGAAGACTCCATCGCCCGTTTCCAACAGAAGCTGAGCGATCTCGGTTTTAATATCGAAGAAGCCTCATGGCTGAACCCGGTGCCGCACGTCTGGTCGGTTCACATCCGCGATCGCGATTGCCCGCTGTGCTTCACCAACGGTAAAGGCGCCAGCAAGAAAGCCGCGCTGGCTTCCGCTTTGGGCGAATACTTCGAACGCCTGTCCACCAACTATTTCTTCGCCGATTTCTATCTGGGCAAGCAGATCGCCGAAGGCGACTTCGTGCATTACCCGAACGAGAAATGGTTCCCGATCCCGGCGGACGACTCGCTGCCGGCCGGCATCCTCGACCCGCGTCTGCATGCGTTCTACGATCCGGAGCAGGAACTGAGCGCCAGCGATCTGATCGATCTGCAGTCCGGCAATGGCGATCGCGGCATCTGCGCGCTGCCGTTCGCCCGCCAGTCTGACCAGCGAACCGTATATATCCCGATGAACATCATCGGCAACCTGTACGTTTCCAACGGCATGTCCGCCGGCAACACCGCCAACGAAGCCCGCGTTCAGGGCCTGTCGGAAGTGTTCGAGCGCTATGTGAAGAACCGCATCATCGCCGAATCCATCAGCCTGCCGGAGATCCCGGCCGAGGTGCTGAACCGCTATCCGGGCGTGGTGGAAGCCATCGCCAAGCTGGAAGAAGAAGGTTTCCCGATCCTGTCGTATGACGCTTCGCTGGGCGGCAACTATCCGGTTATCTGCGTAGTGCTGTTCAACCCGGCCAACGGCACCTGTTTCGCCTCGTTCGGCGCGCACCCAGACTTCGGCGTAGCGCTGGAGCGCACCGTGACCGAACTGCTGCAGGGCCGCAGCCTGAAAGATCTCGACGTGTTCACCGCCCCGACCTTCGACGACGAAGAAGTGGCCGAACACACCAACCTGGAAACCCACTTCATCGATTCCAGCGGTTTGATCTCCTGGGACATGTTCAAGCAGGATGCCGATTACCCGTTCGTCGACTGGAGCTTCAGCGGCAGCACGCAGGAAGAGTTCGCCACCCTGATGAGCATCTTCGATAAGGAAGGCGCCGAGGTTTACATCGCCGACTACGAGCATCTGGATGTGTACGCCTGCCGCATCATCGTGCCGGGCATGTCCGACATCTACCCGGCGGAAGATCTGCTGATGGCCAACAACAGCATGGGCGCTCACCTGCGCGACACCCTGCTGGCGCTGCCGGGCAGCGAGTGGGAGCCTGAAGAGTATCTGGCGCTGATCCAACGGCTGGACGACGAAGGACTGGACGACTTCACCCGCGTGCGCGAGCTGCTGGGCATTGCCAGCGGCAAAGACAATGCCTGGTACACCCTGCGCGTTGGCGAGCTGAAGTCGATGCTGGCATTGGCGGGCGGCGATCTGGAGCAGGCGCTGATCTGGACCGAATGGACGCAGGACTTTAACTCCTCGGTGCTGAGCCCGGCGCGCAGCAACTATTACCGCTGCCTGCAAACCTTGCTGCTGCTGGCGCAGGAGCCAGAGCGCGAACCGGCGCAGTACTACAGCGCCTTCGTGAAGATGTACGGCCAGGAAGCGGTCGACGCCGCTTCGGCGGCCATCAGCGGTGAAGAACGTTTCAACGGGCTGTTCGCCGTTGACAGCAGCCTGAAAGCCTTGCCGGCCCACCAGGCGCTGCTGGCGGCTTACGAAAAACTGCAAAACGCCAAACGCCGCCACTGGGCGCAGGCGTAACCTCGCGTTACCCACGCCGGCGGCATGCCCGCCGGCGCTACTCCCAAAGCAGTAGCCGATTGAATTTTCCCGCCGTCACCATTATTTTGTCGCTTATTTCGTCATATTTTTTTACCCTGAATAAGGCACTTAAACAGTAAAAAGATAAATAAAGCGGCAATTGTTACCGAGCGGTGAAATAATAATTAACCGATAATTAAACTTTAACCGCCAAATGGCGACAATGAGTCTTAAAATTTAACCTTTGCTCATGTGCCCACTCAGGTTTTTTCAAAATTTTTTGCAAACATTAAAAAATAGTTTTTCAATAAAAATCAGTAAATTAATCCATAAAACCTTGTTTTTTATACGGCTTTTACCCGCCTTACTTCCCCGCCTTATGATCCAAATCAAATTTTACCCTATACTGCTTTGCTAGTATCTCATTGCGTTGTTTTAACCCTTAAGAGCGAGAGTTAGTGTGAAAACTGACAACCCCTTCGATCTGATATTACCTGCGGCAACGGCGAAAATCGCCGAGGATGCAGGTGTTTATAAAGCCACCAAGCATCCGCTGAAAACTTTTTATTTGGCGATTACCGCCGGCGTCTTTATTTCCATCGCTTTCGTTTTTTACATCACCGCGACTACCGGCACCGCCGGCGTGCCTTTCGGCCTGGCGAAGCTGGTCGGCGGCATCTGCTTCTCCCTGGGGTTAATGCTGGTGGTGGTCTCGGGCGCAGACCTGTTCACCTCCACCGTTCTGATCGTGATTGCCAAGGCCAGCGGCCGCATCAGCTGGTGCCAGCTCGGCGCGAACTGGCTGAACGTCTATATCGGCAACCTGGTCGGTGCGCTGTTCTTCGTGGCGCTGATTTGGTTCTCCGGCGAATACATGGTCGATAACGGCCTGTGGGGCTTGAACGTACTGCAAACCGCGGACCACAAGCTGCACCACACCTTTATCGAAGCCGTCTGCCTCGGCATTCTGGCTAACCTGATGGTCTGCCTGGCGGTCTGGATGAGCTACTCCGGCCGCAGCCTGATGGACAAAATGTTCGCCATGATCCTGCCGGTCGGCATGTTTGTCGCCAGCGGCTTCGAACACAGCATCGCCAACATGTTTATGATCCCTATGGGTATCGTGGTTAAACACTTCGCCACGCCGGAATTCTGGCAAGCCGTAGGGGCAACGCCCGAGCAATTTGCTCATCTGACCGTAAGCAACTTCATCATCGACAACCTGATCCCGGTGACCATTGGCAACATCATTGGCGGCGGCCTGCTGGTTGGGTTGACTTACTGGGTAATTTATCTGCGCGGTGGTGAACAGCAGCACTAAGCTGTGAGTTATCGCGCACCAGGTTTACAAAGAAATCCACATTAGAAGGTAGGTGTACTATGACCGAACTTAACGAAAAGTTAGCCAAAGCTTGGGAAGGTTTCAGCAAAGGTGACTGGCAGAACGAAGTCAACGTTCGTGACTTTATCCAGAAAAACTACACTCCTTACGAGGGTGATGAATCCTTCCTGGCGGGCGCAACGGAAGCCACCACCACCTTGTGGGACAAGGTTATGGAAGGGATCAAACTGGAAAACCGCACCCATGCGCCAGTTGATTTCGACACCAACGTTGCCGCGACCATCACTTCTCACGACGCAGGCTACATCGCCAAAGAGCTGGAGACCATCGTTGGCCTGCAGACCGACGCGCCGCTGAAGCGCGCGCTGATCCCCTTCGGCGGCATCAAGATGGTGGAAGGTTCCTGTAAGGTTTACGGCCGCGAGCTGGATCCGCAGCTGAAGAAAGTGTTCACCGAATACCGCAAAACCCACAACCAGGGCGTATTCGACGTTTACACCAAAGACATCCTGAACTGCCGCAAATCCGGCGTGCTGACCGGCCTGCCTGATGCCTACGGCCGCGGCCGCATCATCGGCGACTACCGCCGCGTGGCGCTGTACGGCATCGATTTCCTGATGGCCGACAAGCTGAACCAGTTCAAGTCGCTGCAGGACAAGCTGGAAAACGGCGAAGACCTGGAAATGACCATCCAGCTGCGTGAAGAAATTGCCGAACAGCACCGCGCTCTGGCCCAGATCAAAGAAATGGCCGCCAAATACGGCTACGACATCTCCGGCCCGGCCACCAACGCGCAAGAAGCGGTACAGTGGACCTACTTCGGCTACCTGGCCGCGGTGAAATCGCAGAACGGCGCCGCCATGTCCTTCGGCCGCGTGTCTACCTTCCTCGACGTGTTCATTGAGCGCGACATCAAAGAAGGCAAACTGACGGAAGAACAGGCGCAGGAGCTGATCGACCATCTGGTGATGAAACTGCGCATGGTGCGCTTCCTGCGTACCCCTGAGTACGATGAGCTGTTCTCCGGCGACCCAATCTGGGCGACCGAATCCCTGGCGGGCATGGGCGTTGACGGCCGTACCCTGGTGACCAAAAACAGCTTCCGCTTCCTGAACACCCTGTACACCATGGGGCCGTCTCCGGAACCGAACATGACCATCCTGTGGTCTGAAAAACTGCCGTTGAACTTCAAAAAATACGCCGCGAAAGTGTCTATCGACACCTCCTCCGTACAGTATGAAAACGACGATCTGATGCGCCCGGACTTCAACAACGATGACTATGCCATCGCCTGCTGCGTCAGCCCGATGATCGTCGGCAAACAGATGCAGTTCTTCGGCGCCCGCGCCAACCTGGCGAAAACCATGCTGTACGCCATCAACGGCGGCGTGGATGAAAAACTGAAAATGCAGGTTGGCCCGAAAGAAGCGCCAATGATGGACGAAGTGCTGGACTATGACAAAGTCATGGAACGCATGGACCACTTTATGGACTGGCTGGCCAAGCAGTACGTAACCGCGCTGAACATCATTCACTACATGCACGACAAGTACAGCTACGAAGCTGCGCTGATGGCGCTGCACGACCGTGACGTTTACCGCACCATGGCCTGCGGCATCGCCGGTCTGTCGGTCGCGGCGGACTCCCTGTCCGCCATCAAGTACGCCAAAGTCACCACCATCCGCGACGAAGACGGCCTGGCGACCGACTTTAAAGTGGAAGGTGAATATCCGCAGTTCGGTAACAACGATGCCCGCGTTGATGACATCGCCTGTGACCTGGTGGAACGTTTCATGAAGAAAATTCAGAAACTGCGCACCTACCGTAATGCGGTACCGACTCAGTCGGTGCTGACCATCACTTCCAACGTGGTGTACGGCAAAAAAACCGGCAACACGCCGGATGGCCGCCGCGCAGGTGCTCCATTCGGCCCTGGCGCCAACCCAATGCACGGCCGTGACCAGAAAGGCGCAGTAGCCTCCCTGACTTCCGTAGCCAAACTGCCGTTTGCCTACGCCAAAGACGGGATCTCCTACACCTTCTCCATCGTGCCTAACGCGCTGGGTAAAGACGACGATGTGCGTAAAGCCAACCTGGCGGGCCTGATGGACGGTTATTTCCACCATGAAGCCTCCATCGAGGGCGGCCAGCACCTGAACGTCAACGTGATGAACCGCGAAATGCTGCTGGACGCGATGGAAAACCCTGAGAAATATCCTCAGCTGACCATCCGCGTATCCGGTTACGCCGTGCGCTTCAACTCGCTGACCAAAGAGCAACAGCAGGACGTAATTACCCGTACTTTCACCCAGTCGATGTAATTGCCCCTTCCGGGCGGGTTTCCCGCCCGGCACCAGCGTCGGGGCCGGTCTTGCCGGCCCTTTTATCCACCCGCACTGTCCCCTGACTCCGCGCGAGTCTGTTTTGCCAGGCATCTATACTGAATGGATATCCGGCAAAACAGTTATCCGGCTAATAGCCGGCCAACAGGCATCGTTTCACCCCGGCGCCGGGTTTCTCCCCAGCGCCGCATCGCTGATACCTGCTGGCGGCCAGGCGCCTATTTTTAGACTGCGTTTGACAGTCAATATTGGAGAAAACCCCGCAATGTCAGTGAAAGGTCGCATCCACTCTTTCGAATCCTGCGGCACCGTCGATGGTCCCGGGATCCGTTTTATCGTCTTCTTCCAGGGCTGCCTGATGCGCTGCCTGTATTGCCATAACCGCGATACCTGGGACACCCACGGCGGCAAAGAAGTCACCGTGGAAGAGCTGATGAAAGACACCGTTTCCTACCGCCACTTTATGAACGCCTCCGGCGGCGGCGTCACCGCCTCAGGCGGCGAGGCGATCCTGCAGGCAGAATTCGTGCGCGACTGGTTCCGCGCCTGCCATGAAGAAGGCATCAACACCTGCCTGGATACCAACGGCTTCGTGCGCCGCTACGATCCGGTAATCGACGAGCTGCTGGACACCACCGACCTGGTGATGCTGGATCTGAAACAGATGAACGACGACATCCACCAAAACCTGGTGGGCGTGTCCAACCACCGTACGCTGGAATTCGCCCGCTACCTGGCGCAGCGCAATCAGCGCACCTGGATCCGTTATGTGGTGGTGCCGGGCTGGTCTGACGACGACAAGTCGGCGCACATGCTGGGCGAGTTCACCCGGGACATGACCAACATCGAGAAAATCGAGCTGCTGCCCTATCACGAACTGGGCAAACACAAATGGGTGGCGATGGGCGAAGAATACCAGCTGGACGGCGTGCATCCCCCCAAGGCCGAAACCATGGATCGCGTCAAAGGCATCCTGGAGAGCTACGGCCACAAGGTGATGTACTGACCGTTTTCGGCTGATCAAAAAACCCGGCGCAAGGCCGGGTTTTTTATTGTCAGGCAGCGGCGAACGGCGTGTGGTGGCGGTCCGGCTTTTGCTTTTTCAGCAGCATCATCAGATACACCAGCGCTACTGCGGCAATCATCACGAACAGCACGCGATCGGAATAGTTCTGCATCAGCAGCGCCGTCATCGATGGGCCCAGCAGGCTGCCGATGGTGTAACTCATCAGCAGCGCCTGGTTCATCGCCACCAGCTCGTGCGGCATTGCCTTCTCGCAGGCCCAGGACATCGCTACCGGATACAGGGTGAAACCGGCACAGCCGAGAATAAACAGCGACGGCGCCATGGCGTAGTTGCCGAGCATCGCCACGCTGGCGAGGATCACCACAAACACCTGAATGCGCAGCACCAGCAGGCGGCCATAACGATCGGCCAGCCGCCCTACCGGCCACTGCCCGACGATGCCGGAGCTCACCAGCAGCGCCATCCAGTAACCGACGTTGGCGTCGCTCATGCCCTGATGGGACAGATACAGCGGCATCAGGCCGTACAGCGAGCCCAGCACGATGCCGGAAATAATGCAGCCGTTGATGCCCAGCCGCGCGCTGCGGCGTTTCAGCATCGGCCATACCGCCGCCTGCTGAGGCTCGTCATGCTGGCTGTTCACCCGGGCGAACAGCATCGGCAGCATGGCGCCGATCACGATGGCGGTCACCCAGGGCACCACCTTCAGCAGCTCGGTGGACACCATGCTCAGCAGCAGTTGGCCGGTGACCGTACCGAGGTAATACACCATCATGTAGGCCGCCAGCAGCTGGCCGCGGTTGCTCAGGTTGCCGCTGCGCAGCAGCGCGCTTTCCACGATCACCCAGATCCAGGCGCAGCCGACGCCGGCGAAGAAGCGCCACCCCAGCCAGCTCCAGAAATCGAGCGACAGCACCATGCCGGCGGTCGCCACGGCAAAAACGATGCAGGAAAGGTGATAACTGCGGGTAAAACCGACGCGCTGGATCAGTCTGCCCGCCACCAGCGTGCCAACCAGGTTGCCGGTAAAGTAAGAAGAGCTGACCATTCCCACCTGCCAGGTTGACAGCTGAGCATGGGTTAACCAAAGTGGGACCAACGTATTCAATACGGCGATGGAGACCGTAAGCAGCAACAGGCCGCAGAGCAACAGAAGCACTGGGCGGGAGTAAGCGGACATAGTGAAATTGAAACCGAACGCGCAAGAGAGTGCGCGAATCATGCCACTGGCGATAAAAAAGTCAATCGCCACTTATCAATGAACCGCACGATTTGTTTCCCGTGCCGCGGTTGCGGGCGATACAGGCAAAAAAAAAGCGCCCGCAGGCGCTTTTTTCAGTTATTTGCTTTTCAGCCGATGTATTCCAGGCCGCCCATATAAGGACGCAGCACCTCAGGCACCTGAATGCGGCCATCGGCCTGTTGATAGTTTTCCAGCACCGCCACCAGCGTGCGGCCAACCGCCAGGCCGGAGCCGTTCAGCGTGTGAACCAGGCGTGGCTTCTTCTCGGTTTTGCTGCGGCAGCGCGCTTGCATGCGGCGCGCCTGGAAATCCCACATGTTGGAGCATGAGGAGATTTCACGGTAGGTGTTCTGCGCCGGCAGCCACACTTCCAGATCGTAGGTTTTGCAGGCGCCAAAGCCCATGTCGCCGGTGCACAGCAGCACTTTACGGTACGGCAGCGCCAGCAGTTGCAGCACCTTCTCCGCGTGGCCGGTCAGCTCTTCCAACGCCGCCATGGAGTCTTCCGGGCGAACGATCTGCACCATTTCCACTTTGTCGAACTGGTGCATGCGGATCAAACCACGGGTGTCGCGGCCATAGGAACCGGCTTCTGCGCGGAAGCATGGCGTATGCGCGGTCATCTTCAGCGGCAGAGACTCTTCTTCCAGGATCTCGTCGCGCACCAGGTTGGTCAGCGGCACTTCCGCCGTTGGGATCAGCGCGTAGTTGCTGCTGTCGGACTCTTCTTCCAGCGGTTTGGTGTGGAACAGATCCTCACCGAACTTCGGCAGTTGCCCGGTGCCGTACAGGGTCGCATGGTTGACCAGGTAAGGCACGTAGGCCTCCAGATAACCGTGCTGCTCGGTGTGCAGATCCAGCATGAACTGGGACAGCGCGCGGTGCATGCGGGCGATTTGCCCCTTCATCACCACAAAACGCGAACCGGTCAGCTTGACCGCCGCGGCGAAATCCAGGCCGCCGGCCATTTCACCGAGATCGACGTGATCGCGCACCGCGAAATCGTACTGGCGCGGCTCGCCCCAGCGGCTGATTTCCTGGTTTTCGCTGTCGTCTTTGCCGTTCGGCACAGCATCGTCGGGCAGGTTCGGCAGCGCCAGAGCGTAATCGCGGATCTCGCTCTGCAGCGCATCCAATTCAGCCTTGGCGGCATCCAGCTTTTCACCCAGTTCGTTCACTTCGCGACGCAGCGGCTCGATGTCTTCCCCGCGCGCTTTGGCCGCACCGATGGATTTCGATCGGGAGTTACGTTCGGCCTGCAGCGTTTCAGTTTCTACCTGCAGAACCTTGCGGCGTTCTTCTTGCGAACGCAGCAGATCCAGATCGAGTTTAAAGCCTCGGCGAGCCAGTTTGACGGCGACTGCGTCTAGCTCATTACGCAGCAGATTGGGATCGAGCATGCTAATCCTGTGCTTATTGTTATTGAAAGAAAATTTGTTGTCTTATACGGCTGATTTATAGCCGTATAAAGGAAGAGTGATACCCGTTAACCTTACCGCAACGGCAACGCTAGCGGTAGCGTTTTGTCGGGCTATTTTGATCCTGCTCAGCCAGCCATGCCAACTTTTCGCCGATTTTACCCTCCAGCCCGCGAGAGGTCGGTTGGTAATAACGCGTATTGGCCATTTCAGGCGGGAAATAATTCTCGCCTGCGGCGTAGGCGTTGGCTTCGTCGTGGGCATAGCGGTACTCTGCGCCCAACCCCATCTCTTTCATCAGCTTGGTCGGCGCGTTGCGCAGGTGCTCCGGCACGTCGTAATCGGCCATCTCTCTGGCGTCGCGCATCGCCGCCTTGAAAGCGGTATAAACGGCGTTGCTTTTCGGCGCGCAGGCCAGGTAAACGATCGCCTGCGCGATGGCGCGTTCGCCCTCCGCCGGCCCCACGCGGGTAAAACAGTCCCAGGCGGCAATCGCCACCTGCATGCCGCGCGGATCGGCGTTGCCGACGTCTTCAGACGCGATCGCCAACAGGCGGCGCGCCACGTACAGCGGATCGCCGCCGGCGGTAATAATGCGCGCATACCAGTACAGCGCGGCATCCGGGGCAGAACCGCGCACCGATTTATGCAGTGCGGAAATCAGGTCGTAGTAACGATCGCCCTTGTTGTCGAAGCGCGCGCTGCGCTCGCCCGAGACTTCTTTCAACAGTTCCGGCGTCAGCACCCGCACGCCTTTGGCGTTGACTTCCGCCATGTCCGCCATCATTTCCAGGCTGTTCAGCGCCCGGCGTGCGTCGCCGCCCACCAGCTCCGACAGCATGCGACGCGTCTCTTCCGGCAGCTCGATATTCTGGCCGCCGAAGCCGCGCCCGCTGTCGTTCATCGCCTGATCCAGCACCTGGCTGATATCTTCCGCGGTCAACGCCTTCAGCAAATAAACGCGCGCACGGGACAGCAAGGCCGAATTGAGTTCGAACGAGGGGTTTTCGGTAGTGGCGCCGATAAAGGTGATGGTGCCGTCTTCAATGTGCGGCAGGAAAGCATCCTGCTGGCTTTTATTGAAGCGGTGCACCTCGTCGACGAACAGAATGGTGCGGCGGCCGGCGTCGCGGTTTTGCCGCGCCCGCTCGATCGCTTCGCGGATCTCTTTAATGCCGGAGGTCACGGCGGAAATGCGTTCGACATCCGCCTGACCGTAGCGGCCGATCAACTCTGCCAGCGTCGTTTTCCCGGTGCCCGGCGGCCCCCACAAAATCATCGAGTGCAGCTGCCCGGCCTCGATGGCGCGCGGCAGCGGCTTGCCGGCGGCCAGCAGATGCCGCTGGCCGATATATTCCGCCAGCGTGGTTGGCCGCATACGCGCGGCCAACGGCTGGAACTCATTTTGGGAAAAATCGAGTGACAGATTACTCACTTGCACCTCACTGGCGCTGGTCGTCCAGCGTCACCCCCTTCGGTGGGGTAAATTTGAATTTGGCCGGATCGGCGGAGACGTTTTGCTGGCTTTTCAGCGCATACGAACTGCGTTGGCCGTCCTGCTCAACCGCCGCAAAGCTGCGGATGGTGCCGCTGTTGGTCACGGTAATGGCGAACTGCTTCAGGTTGCCGTTGGCGGATTTTGGCGTCAGCTCGAAATCATCGCCTTTTTGCTTCACGTTATACTGCTTCCAGTCGCTGGCGTTGTTGCGGGTGATCAGCATAAACGGCGTATTGCCGGTGGCGTTTTTCAGCCAGGTCGCCGTCACCTGCTCGACGAACGGGTTATAGAACCACAGGGTCTGGCCATCGGAAACCAGCACGCTCTCGTCCGGCGAAGTCATGTGCCAGTTGAACAGGTTCGGGCGCTTAACCCACAGCTCGCCCTCACCCTGCTGCACCGCTGCGCCGTCGCCGCTGGTGACGGTCTGAGAGAAGCTGGCGTGGAAACTGTTCACTTTCGCCAGGCGGCTTTGCAGATCCTGCGCGGCGTCGGCCAGCACAGCGGTGGAGGTGAATCCCGAAAGCAAACAGCAGGCAACTAACAGTTTTTTCATTATTCCAGATACCTTATGAAATGCGTTAACCGCAAGGCGGTGCCGTGCGGGTCAAATTAACCCTTAACAACCGTTACTCTACCCGAAGCCCACGGACGCCAGATAGGCTAATGTTCCGAGAAGGAAACGGGTTTACGCTTCTTTGCACAAGGGCCGCTAAGCGGCCCTTTATCAATGAATAACAGCGGTTGAACCTGCGTCAATCATGCCGTGGCGGCGCCAGCACCTCGCGGTTGCCGTTGTGCCCCTGCTCGCTGACGATGCCCTGCGCTTCCATCTGTTCAATGATGCGCGCGGCGCGGTTATAGCCGATGCGGAACTGACGCTGAACGCCGGAGATGGAAGCGCGGCGTTTATCCACCACGAAGTCCACCGCCTGGTCAAACAGCGGATCCAGCTCTTCATCGCCTTCCATGCCGCCGCCTGCGCCACCCTCACCGTCTTCACCGCCGCTGAGGATACCCTCTTTATATTGGGGCCGTTCGCGCGCTTTCCAATCCTTGACCACCGCATGCACTTCCTGATCGCGCACAAATGCGCCATGCACACGCACCGGAATCGAGGAGTTAGGCGCCAGATACAGCATATCCCCCATCCCCAGCAGCGATTCGGCGCCGCCCTGATCGAGGATGGTGCGCGAGTCAATCTTGCTGGATACGGTAAAGGCGATGCGGGTCGGGATGTTGGCCTTGATCAGGCCGGTGATCACATCCACCGACGGACGCTGGGTCGCCAGCACCAGGTGGATACCCGCCGCACGCGCTTTCTGCGCCAGGCGAGCAATCAGCTCTTCGACCTTTTTGCCCACCGTCATGATCAGATCGGCGAATTCGTCGACCATTACCACGATGTAAGGCTCTTTCTCCAACACCGGCGGCGTGATGTCCATGCTGTCGGCCGGTTTCCAGAACGGATCCGGGATCGGCCGGCCCATCGCCTCCGCCTGATCGACGCGCTCGTTGTAACCGGCCAGGTTACGCACGCCCAACGCAGACATCAGCTTGTAGCGGCGCTCCATCTCGCCCACGCACCAGCGCAACGCGTTGGCGGCGTCTTTCATATCGGTAACCACATCGGTCAACAGATGCGGAATGCCTTCGTAGACCGAGAGCTCCAGCATTTTCGGGTCGATCATGATAAAGCGCACTTCTTTCGGCGTGGCCTTATACAGGATGCTCAGGATCATGGCGTTGACCCCGACCGACTTACCGGAACCGGTAGTACCGGCGACCAGCAGGTGCGGCATTTTGCCCAGATCGGCCACCACCGGCTCACCGGAGATGTCTTTACCCAATACGATCGACAGCGGCGAAGGGTTATCGCGGAAGGCCGGGCAATCCAGCACTTCGCGCAGATACACCGTTTGGCGCTTGGCATTCGGCAGCTCCAGCCCGACGTATGGCTTGCCGGGGATCACTTCAACCACGCGCACGGCGGAGGTTGAGAGTGAACGCGCCAGGTCGCGCGACAGGTTGGAAATGCGCGCCGCCTTGACGCCCGGCGCCAGATCCAGCTCGAAGCGGGTAATCACCGGCCCCGGCAGAATATCCACCACGTCGGCCTTCACCCGGTAATCGGCCAGGCTGGCCTCAACCAGACGCGCCTTTTGCTCCAGCGCGAACGAATCCACCGGCTCCACCTCTTTCGGGGCTTCGGTCAGCAGATCCAGCGTCGGCAATGGCGTGCTTGGCTTCTGCAACGGCATGTCGTTACGCATCAGGAACGGGTGGATCAGGCTGTCCATCGCCGGCTGCTGCGCAGCGGCCGGAGCCGGTTGCGCGGCAGGCTGCGCGGGTTGCTGATAGCCCTGTTGCTGAGCTGGCTGCGGCGGCTGTTGATAACCTTGCGGTTGAACAGGCTGCTGATAGGCAGGCTGCTGGCCCGGTTGCTGATAGGGTTGCTGCACCGGCGGCGTCTGAGGCGGCGTTGGCTGCGCATAGGCAGGCGCCGCAGGTTCAAACTGGCCGAACGGCACATCGTCTTCCAACTCGCTCTGCTGCTCGATACGCTCTTCCAGCTGCGGCGACAGGGTAAACAGCGGCTCGCTCGGGCCGTCATCCACCAAATCGTCCATCGGCGAGAAGCTGAACGCGTTGCGTGTATCCACCGGGCTGGCCGCAGGTGCCTGCGCCACAGGCGCCGGTTCCGCTTCCCGCTGGCCGTAGCGCGCCTGCTGCTGTTCGGCAAACGCCTGGCGCAGCGCGGCTTCCTGCAGCGCCTCTTCGTCGTCCTGCTGGAGATCCTCGCCGTAGCGCTGCTGTTGCTGCTCGGCGAACGCCTGACGCAACGCCGCTTCCTGCAGGGCTTCTTCATCCTGCGGATTAGCGGCGGTTAATGGCTGTTGCGGTTCTGGCTCGCTCTGGCGCTGTTCCTGCTCAGCGGCGCGCTGCGAAGGCAGCTTGATGCCGTAAGACGCCAGCTCGCGCCGGGTAGGAATGCGCACCGGATTCGGCCGCGGCAGCTCAGGGCCAATACCCTGCTTGACCTGAGAGTTGCCGTCGCTGGTGGCGCTAAAGGCCGGCATAAACACATTGGCCGCAGCACCTGCAGCAGCCGCGGCCGCTGCGTGGTCCAACTGCGGCTTGGCGCTGCCGAACGGCGCGGCGGCTGCATCGGCGGCGCTGAAGCCGGAGGCCCCGCCGACGTCGACGCTGTCGCGCTGCGCGGCGGAGAAATCAAAGGGTGAATGCTCGCGCGGCGGCTGTGGCGCGGCGGGCGCATCCCAGTTGCCGAGGCGCGGTTCATCGCGGTCCTGATAAGGGTCAACCGGGCGCGCAACCTTCGGCGCCGGCGTTTCTTCAGGGATCTCGAATGAATACAGCGGCGGCACGGCGTTTTCCGCCTGCGCGCTCATCGGATGTTGGCTAACCGAGGCCGGGGCAGCCGGGGCAACGGTGACCGACGGCGCCTGAGCCACCACCGGCGCCGCGGTAACCGGCTCGCTCACCGGCGCGGCCGCGGCAGGCGCGGCGGCCGGTGCGGCTTCAATTTCATCGTCAGCGTCGCCGGCGCGCAGGTTGCTGAGCAACGGATCCGCAGCGTCTTCAGCCGCCTCTTTGGCGGTTTCGGTTACCGAAGGCGCAGAGAACAGCACGTCGTCGTCCGCCGCTGCCGCAGCAACCGTCGTCACAGCGCCCTTCTCTGCCGTCTCGGCTTCAACGTCAACGTAGCGATCGTCATAGCGTTCTTCACGGCGCGAGCGGTTGGTCATAAAGGTCGCCACGCCCATCACCGCACCGCCAATTCTCTCGGCGATCACCAGCCAGGACCAGCCGGTAAACAGCGTCAACCCCGCCGCCCATACGCATAACAGCGCCAGCGTGGCGCCGATGCCGTTAAACCACGGCAGCATGGCGTTGCTCAGCAGGCTGCCGATAACGCCGCCGGAGGCGAAGTAATAGAGGTCGTCGACGTTCAGCGCCGCCAGGCCACAAGAGGTGAGCACCAGCGCCAGTGTGCCGATCAGACGCAATGAGAGCGCAAAATAGTCGATATAGTCGCCATTGCCGCGCTGGCGGTAGGCCGCCCAGCACAGAACCAGCATGATCGGCGGTATCGCGTAGGCGAGCACCCCGAAGGTGAAGAACAGCGTATCGGCCATCCAGGCGCCGACGCCACCGCCCAGGTTATGAATAGGCTCATGCCACGCGGTCTGAGACCAGCTAGGGTCAGACGGATTGAAACTGACCAGCGCAGCCATAAGGTAAACGGCAAAAATCGCTACCACGATCAGCAAAGCCTCCAGCAAACGCCGGCCACTGCTGAGTTTTCTCAGGGTAACTTCTTTATCTTCTGTATATTCCTGGCTCAAGAAAGGCTCTCCAGGTTCCTGTTAGCTGAAATAGCAACAGCGCCGAGAGGTTTCCCCGGCGCCGAAACTGTATGAATAAACAGGAGTGTAACCAATTTAATCAGGTTTTGCACCTGCACCTTACCGTGTTTTGATAACCAAACGGTTACTCTGTTTAACTTCTTCCATGACCACGTAGGTACGGGTGTCGTTAACCCCCGGCAAACGCAGCAGGGTCTCACCCAGCAACTTGCGGTAAGCCGACATATCCGGCACGCGGGTTTTCAACAGGTAGTCGAAATCGCCGGATACCAGATGACACTCCTGGATCTCTTCGAGCTTCTGTACTGCCGAGTTGAATTGCTCAAACACATCCGGCGCGCCGCGGTTCAGCGTGATCTCCACGAAAACCAGCAGGGATGCATCCAGATAATGCGGGTTAAGCAATGCGGTATAACCATGAATGAAACCCTGGCGCTCGAGGCGGCGCACGCGTTCTAAACATGGCGTTGGGGATAACCCCACGCGCTTCGAAAGCTCAACGTTCGAAATACGCCCATCCTTCTGCAGCTCGTTCAGGATGTTGCGGTCGATACGGTCGAGATCTTTACCCGGGCGTTTCTTGTTGTCTGCCATTATTATTGTCTCTCTTATTTTCTTCCTTGCACTTGCCACACCCTAGCCAACGTCAATGTGTAAGGGTTCGTTCCAAGCGAAGACCCGATGCCTGTCATATGCTTCTTCACTACCATCATTAACAACGCTGCGCGGCCTGTCTGTCCAACCCCGCGCAACGCGAGCAATGACGTTAAGGTCGAGAAAAAATCGGCAAACGCTTGCGCGCCGCTCCCCTCAACTGCCGCGCGATGGTGCCGCTGCGCTGCAAATACGTACGATTTGCTGGCGTTAGGGGGATAATTTCTTCTTCCTATGATGTTTTCGCAAATGCGCAGCGGATTGTCAAAGTAAAAGAAGCAAAATCAGAAGAACGTACCGTCACTAAAAGTCAGCACCCCATTTTTAGTTATGAATCGCTGGCTGATAAAGCCCTTCACCATGGGCCAAAGGCGGAAGATTGCGCTTTTTGACCGCTCTGCCCTTCCCCGCCGCGCAACGGTTTCATAAGTTAAATTTCTGTATCCGGCGTTCATTTTATAGACAGGCGACAAATTAATAGGCGGTAACTATCATACAAATCGTTAACAACATCGCCTGACGCTTTTTTTACTGCGCCATTTTCCCTACAATCGGCTTCATTATCCGCCATTGTGGGAAAGAGGTTATTCATGGGCACGGCTAAACATAGCAAATTATTGATCCTGGGTTCCGGCCCTGCCGGCTACACCGCCGCCGTTTATGCAGCGCGCGCCAACCTGAATCCGGTGCTGATTACCGGTATGGAACAAGGCGGTCAGCTGACCACCACCACCGAAGTGGAAAACTGGCCGGGCGATGCCGAAGACCTAACCGGGCCGGCGCTGATGGAACGCATGCGTCAGCACGCGGAAAAGTTCGATACCGAGATCGTTTTCGATCACATCAACAGCGTTGATCTGCAGCAGCGCCCGTTCCGCCTGTTCGGCGACAGCGGCGAATACAGCTGCGACGCGCTGATCATCGCTACCGGTGCTTCTGCGCGCTACCTTGGCCTGCCTTCTGAAGAAGCCTTCAAAGGCAAAGGGGTTTCCGCCTGCGCCACCTGCGACGGTTTCTTCTACCGCAACCAGAAAGTGGCGGTGGTCGGCGGCGGCAATACCGCCGTTGAAGAAGCGCTGTACCTGTCGAACATCGCCTCTGAAGTTCACCTGATCCACCGTCGCGACAGCTTCCGTTCAGAGAAAATTCTGATCAACCGTCTGATGGAAAAAGTGAAAAGCGGCAACATAGTGCTGCACACCGACCATACGCTGGACCAGGTGCTGGGTGACGAAATGGGCGTGACCGGCGTGCGCATCCGCAGCACCAAGGCGGAAAACGAAACCCGTGAACTGGAACTGGCCGGCGTGTTCATCGCCATCGGCCATAGCCCGAACACCGGTATTTTCGGCGGCCAGTTGGAACTGGAAAACGGCTACATCAAGGTGCAGTCCGGCATTCACGGCAATGCCACCCAAACCACCATCCCCGGCGTGTTTGCCGCAGGCGACGTGATGGACCACATCTACCGCCAGGCGATCACCTCGGCCGGTACCGGCTGTATGGCGGCGCTGGACGCAGAGCGCTATCTGGACGGCATCGCCGGCGCAGAAGTCTGCTAATCCGGCATCCTGTCATCAATAAAAAGCGGCTTCTTACGGCCGCTTTTTTTGTACCTCATTTCACGTGGACAAACATGCGATGCAGAATCTTCTTCATTGGCGCCTGTTGGTTGCGGTGGCCGACAGCGGCAAGATAACCCAGGCGGCGGCGCAATGCGGCATGACCCAGTCAGGCGCCAGCCAGGCCATCGCCCAGCTTGAATCCGCGCTGAATACCCCCTTGCTGGTGCGTCTGCCGCACAGCGTTGCCCTAACGCAAAGCGGCGAGCGGATAGTCAGCCACGCCCGCGCCATGCTGGCCGAACTGCAGGCGATCCGGCACTACGCACTGCAGGCCAACGGGGCTCAGTCGGGCAAGATTCGCCTCGCCAGCTTTCCTTCGGCGTTCAGCGCCTTGCTGCCGCCGCTGCTGCGTAAATTCCGCCGCCTCTACCCCGCCATCGAACTGATCCCGCTGGAAGGCACTGACCGTGAGGTAGAGAACTGGCTGGCGCTGGAAACCGCAGACGTCGGTATAGTGCTCAATCCCGCGCCGGAGCGGCCATGCCTTCCCCTGGGGCAAGATGCCTGGCTGGCGGTAGCCGCCAGTCACCACCCTTTGGCTCGGGGCCGCCGGGCGGTTGATTTCGCCGAATGGGTCAAACAGCCCTTCGTGCTGGCGACCGGCGGTTGCGACCTCAATGCGCAAAGCCTGGCGCAGCAGGCCGGGCTGACGTTGAGCGACGTGCGCGCCAGCGTCAGCGACTGGCAAACGGCGCAAACGCTGGTGCGCGAAGGCGTCGGGGTGGCGTTAATGCCTGCGTCGACCATCGCCGCCGACGCGGTGGGCCTCTGCTCCCTGCCGCTTACCGTCCCCATTTACCGCCATTTTGCCCTGGTCTGCTCATTCGCCGCCGCCGGTGCTTTGCCGGTGCAGACGCTGCTGAGCTATCTGCATGAGCAGTTGCCGCAGCCCGTCAGTAGCTGAGCTGATAACGGCTTTCTGAGATTCTAATTTTCCCGCGGGCGGCGGCGGCAGCATGCTGGTGACGAAACGCCATCGCTCACCGCCTGAGGAAAAACCATGAAACTGTATTTCGCCCCCGACACCTGCTCGCTCTCGCCGCACATCGTGCTGCGGGAACTGGGCCTGCCGTTTGAACTGATCCGAGTCAACAACCGCAGCAAACGCTGCGCGGACGGCAACGACTTTTACCGCATCAACCCCAAGGGCTACGTCGCCGCCCTGCAACTGGACGACGGCCGGATCCTTACCGAGGGCGCCGCGATCGTGCAGTATCTTGCCGATCTGCGCCCCGAGATCGGCCTGGCGCCGGCCTGCGCCACCTTTGAACGGGTGCGGCTGCAGGAGTGGCTCAATTTTATTACCGCCGAGATCCACGCCGGCGCCAGCCCGCTGTTTAACGATGCCCTGCCGGTAGAAGCCAAAACGCTGTTGCGCGGCAAGCTGCGCCAGCGCCTGGCCTTTGCCGCGCAGGCGTTGGATGAGCAGGATTTTCTGCTGGGAAACCGCTTCGGCGTAGCGGACGCCTATCTGTTCACCGTGCTGCGTTGGATGGAGCGCTTTGCTATCGATCTAAATGACTGGCCGTCGCTGGCCCGCTATAGGCTGCGGATCGGCGCACGCGAGCCGGTACGCGCCGCCCTGGCGGCCGAAGCGGCCAGCCCGGAGGTAAAATGACCCCATAAAGCGGCTGTTATAGCAAGATTTGGCCGCTTTATTATTTCAAGTCTGTCGGGTGACGAGGTAACATGAGACCTTGCTTGTTTGCCGCAGATTGCGACAAACACTTTTATTTAACAGCACGTTAACCCTGCCTGTAACAAATGGGCGCCGGCGACGCAGACTCATATCTGATGAAAAAAACCAGACAGCAACAGTTAACCCGATGGCTTAAAACCCAGAGTTCGTTGGCGCAGCGTTGGCTGCGCCTTTCCATGCTGCTGGGGCTGATAAGCGGCCTCCTGATCGTCGCGCAGGCATGGCTGCTGGCCAGCCTGCTGCACGCCCTGATCATCGAACATACCCCACGCGAACGGCTGATCCCCACCTTTGCCTGGCTGGCCGCCGCCTTTGCGCTGCGCGCGGTGCTGAGCTGGCTGCGGGAGCGCGTCGGCTTTATCTGCGGCCAGGTGATCCGCCAACGCATGCGTCAACAGGTGCTGGACAAGCTGCAGCAACTCGGCCCGGCCTGGATCCAGGGCAAGCCGGCGGGCAGCTGGGCCAGCATCATCGTCGAGCAGATTGAAGACATGCAGGATTATTACTCCCGCTACCTGCCGCAAATGTACCTGGCGGTGTTTATCCCGCTGCTGATCCTCATCACCGTTTTCCCGATCAACTGGGCCGCCGGCTTTATTCTGCTGGCCACTGCGCCGCTGATCCCGCTGTTTATGGCGCTGGTCGGCATGGGTGCCGCCGATGCCAACCGCCGCAACTTCGTCGCGCTGGCGCGGCTGAGCGGCAACTTCCTCGACCGCCTGCGCGGGTTGGATACCCTGCGGCTGTTCAATCGCGCCGAAGCGGAAACCGCCCAGATCGCCAAATCCTCCGAAGACTTCCGCAGCCGCACCATGGAAGTGTTGCGCCTGGCCTTCCTGTCGTCGGCGGTGCTGGAGTTCTTCGCGTCGATCTCGATCGCCGTGGTGGCGGTCTACTTCGGTTTCTCCTATCTGGGCGAGCTTAACTTCGGCAGCTACGGCCTCGGCGTCACGCTGTTTTCCGGCTTTTTGGTGCTGATCCTGGCGCCGGAGTTTTTCCAGCCGCTGCGCGACCTCGGCGCCTTCTACCACGCCAAGGCGCAGGCGGTGGGCGCGGCGGAGGCGCTGGAAAGCTTCCTCAGCGCCGAAGGCGAGCAAATGGGCAACGGGGCACAAACGCTGCCCGCCGATGCGCCGCTGGCGCTGCAGGCGCAGGATCTGGAAATCTTGTCGCCCAACGGCGTCCTGCTGGCCGGCCCGCTGAGCTTTGACCTGCAACCCGGCCAACGCATCGCGCTGGTCGGGCTGAGCGGCGCCGGTAAAAGCTCGCTGCTTAACCTGCTGCTCGGCTTCCTGCCTTACCGCGGTTCGCTGCAGGTCAACGGCGTCGAGCTGCGTGAACTGGCCGCCGACGGCTGGCGCCGCCAGCTGAGCTGGGTCGGGCAAAACCCGCACCTGCCGGCGCAAACGCTGCGCGCCAATATCCTGCTGGGCGATCCTCAGGCCAGTGAGGCGCGGCTGCAACAGGCAATAGAGCAATCTTACGTCAGCGAACTGCTGCCGCACCTGCCGCAGGGGCTGGAGACCGAGATCGGCGACAACGCCGCGCGGCTGTCGGTCGGCCAGGCGCAGCGCGTGGCGGTGGCGCGCGCGCTGATTGGCTCACGCCGGCTGCTGCTGCTCGACGAGCCCGCCGCCAGCCTGGACGCCCACAGCGAACGGCGGGTGATGCAGGCGCTGAATGCCGCCTCGCATCAGCAAACTACCCTGCTGGTCACCCACCAGTTGGAAGATACCGAAGACTACGACCAGATTTGGGTCATGGACCGCGGGCGCATCGTGCAGCAAGGCGATTACGCCACGCTCAGCGCACAGCCGGGCCTGTTCGCCAACCTGATCGCCCACCGCCGCGGGGAGCTTTAATCATGCGCGTTTTGCTGCCTTTCCTGGCGCTGTACCGCCGCCACAGCCTGTTGATCTGCCTGGGCATCGTGCTGGCGATCGTCACCCTGCTGGCCAGCATCGGCCTGCTGGCGCTCTCCGGCTGGTTCCTGGCCGCCTCGTCGCTGGCCGGGCTGGCGGGCCTGTTTACCTTCAACTACATGCTGCCCGCCGCCGGCGTGCGCGGCGCGGCGATTTTCCGCACCGCCGGGCGCTACGCCGAACGCGTGGTCAGCCACGACGCCACCTTCCGCGTGCTGTCGCACCTGCGGGTATTCACCTTCAGCAAGATCCTGCCGCTGTCGCCGGGCGGCATCGCCCGCTTCCGCCAGGCCGAACTGCTCAACCGCCTGGTGGCCGACGTCGATACGTTGGATCATCTGTATCTGCGGGTGATATCGCCGCTGATCGGCGCGGCGGTGGTGATCCTGGTGGTCACCTACGGCCTGAGCTGGCTGGATCCTGCGCTGGCCCTGACGCTGGGCGGCATTTTGCTGCTGCTGCTGGTGCTGGTGCCGCCGGTGTTTTATCGCGCCGGCAAGCCGATTGGCGGCCAGCTGACCGCACTGCGCGGCCAATACCGCACCGATCTGACCGTTTGGCTCCAGGGCCAGGCCGAGCTGGTGGTGTTTGGCGCCGTCAATGAATTCCGCGGCGCCCTGAACGCCACCGAACGGCAATGGCAACGCCGCCAGTGGCAGCAGGCTTCGCTGGGCGGCATGGCGCAGGCGTTGATGATCCTCGCCAGCGGCCTGACGGTTACGCTATTGCTGTGGTTGACCGCCGCCGGCATCGGCGGCGACAGCCGGCCCGGCGCGCTGATTGCGCTGTTCGTTTTCGCAGCGCTGGCGTCGTTTGAAGCCATGATGCCGGTCGCCGGCGCCTTCCAGCATCTCGGCCAGGTCATCGCCTCCGCGACCCGGGTCAAGCAAATCATCGATCGTCAGCCGGAAGTCACCTTCCCCGCCGCCGGTCCGGCCGCCGCCGACAACGCGGCGCTGAGCCTGCAACAGCTGGCCTTCACCTACCCGGGCCAACCGCTGCCGGTGCTGCGCGGCGTATCGCTGGAGGTGGCGGCCGGTGAACATATCGCCCTGCTCGGCCGCACCGGCTGCGGCAAATCCACCCTGCTGCAGCTGCTGACCCGCGCCTGGAACCCCGACGACGGCAAAATTCTGCTCAACGGCCAGCCGCTGCAGGATTATGATGAAGCTGCGCTGCGCCAGATGACCACGGTAGTGAGCCAGCGGGTACATGTCTTCAGCAACACGCTGCGGGAAAACCTGCGCCTCGCCGCGCCTGCCGCCACCGATGAACGGCTGAGCGAAGTGCTGCAGCAGGTTGGATTGGCCAGGCTGCTGGAGAGTGAAGGGTTGAACGCCTGGCTGGGCGACGGCGGCCGTCAGCTTTCCGGCGGTGAACAACGCCGGTTGGGCATCGCCCGCGCCCTGCTGCACCCGGCGCCGCTGCTGCTGCTGGATGAGCCGACTGAAGGTCTGGACGCCGAAACCGAACAGCAAATCCTGGCGCTGCTGCGCCGCCATTGCCAGGATAAAACCCTGATTCTGGTGACTCATCGCCTGTATGGGCTGGAGCATCTCGATCGCATCTGCGTGATGGACGACGGCCAGATTGTCGAGCAGGGCGACCATGCCGGCCTGATTCGCCAGCAAGGACGTTATGCCCATTTCCACCACCGCATTGGTAACATAACGCCGCAAAATGGCCTGTAGAGGACGCTGAGACCTTATATGCGCATTGTTAAGCTGTCACCGCAGTCGCTGGCCTTCCCGTCGCCTGAGGGCGCCCTGCGCGATCCTAACGGCCTGTTGGCGATTGGCGGCGACCTGACGGCGCCGCGCCTGTTGGCAGCCTACCAGCGCGGCATCTTCCCCTGGTATTCGCCCGGGGAAGCCATTCTGTGGTGGTCGCCCGATCCGCGGGCGGTGCTGTTCCCGGCGGAATATCATCTCAGCCGCAGCCTGAAACGCTTTCTACGCGATCTTCCGTTCCGTATCACCCTCAACCACGACTTCGCGGCGGTCATCGCCGCCTGCGCCGACCGGCCGCACGAGGGCACCTGGATTGGCCCGGAAGTGCAGCACGCCTATCTGGAGCTGCATCGCCTCGGTTACGCCCATTCGGTGGAGGTCTGGCAGGGCGGGCTGTTGGTCGGCGGCATGTACGGCGTGACGCAGGGCGCGCTGTTCTGCGGCGAATCGATGTTCAGCCGCGTCACCAACGCTTCCAAGTGCGCGCTAATGGCTTTTTGCCGCCATTTTGCCGCTTATGGCGGAGAATTGATTGACTGTCAGGTGCTTAACGCTCACACTGCCCGGCTTGGAGCGAGAGAAATCCCCCGCCGCCAATTTTTGCAGCAGCTCAGCAACCTTCAGCGCAGGCCGTTAGCGCAGGAATGCTGGGCGCCACAAGTCATACTCCCACAGCAGGTTGAACCGCCCTCCCCAACAAACTAATTTGCGGAAACGGTGCAATGTTCACCGACACTTCTTTACATAATGTGGGTTTTTCGGCATTATCTTGCCGGTTAAAAACTAAGGTAGTTAGACCTAGAGGATTCGATGGCCAAAGAAGACAATATTGAAATGCAGGGCACCGTTCTTGATACGCTGCCGAACACCATGTTCCGCGTTGAATTGGAAAACGGGCACGTGGTTACCGCACATATCTCCGGTAAAATGCGTAAAAACTATATCCGCATCCTGACGGGCGACAAAGTCACTGTAGAGCTGACCCCGTACGACCTGAGCAAAGGCCGCATTGTCTTCCGTAGCCGTTAATCGGCTCACCGGTCGCCAGACGCTGGCGGCATCGAGGATGTAATCCCTCGGAGCCCTTTCCGTTTACCCCCGTAGCAACGTTCAACACCGAGTTGCAGGTGCGCAGGTAAACTGAGAGGGCTCACTCATTTCTGTTTTGCGGTGAATGTCACCCATAAAAAAAGCGATGCCGAAGCATCGCTTTTTCTTTATCCGACCGCGGCCTTAGTGCACCGCACCCTCGTCCGCTTTGCGCTTCTGCGCGCTGAGGAAGTGGTAGGTCAGCTGCTTCTTGTCCTTATCCAACTCGACTTTCACCGAGCCGCCGTCCACCAGCGAGCCGAACAGCAGTTCGTTGGCCAGCGGTTTCTTCAGGTTTTCCTGCATCACGCGCGCCATCGGGCGAGCGCCCATCGCACGGTCGTAGCCTTTCACCGACAGCCAGTCGCGCGCTTCGTCGCTGACTTCCAGCGAGACGCCCTTCGCATCCAGCTGCGCCTGCAGTTCGACGATGAACTTGTCGACCACCTGCTGGATCACCTCGGTAGACAGATGGTTGAACCAGATGATGTTGTCCAGACGGTTGCGGAACTCCGGCGTAAACACCTTCTTGATCTCTTCCATCGCGTCGGTGCTGTTGTCCTGCTGCACCAGACCGATCGATTTACGTTCGGTTTCGCGCACCCCGGCGTTGGTGGTCATCACCAGGATCACGTTGCGGAAATCCGCTTTGCGGCCGTTATTGTCGGTCAGGGTGCCGTTGTCCATCACCTGCAGCAGCAGGTTGAACACGTCCGGGTGCGCCTTCTCGATCTCATCCAGCAGCACTACCGAGTGCGGATGCTTGATCACCGCATCGGTCAGCAGGCCGCCCTGATCGTAACCGACATAGCCCGGAGGCGCGCCAATCAGGCGGCTGACGGTATGACGTTCCATATATTCGGACATGTCAAAACGCAGCAGCTCGATATCCATCGCCTTGGCCAGTTGCACCGTGACCTCGGTTTTGCCCACCCCGGTCGGCCCGGCGAACAGGAAAGAACCCACCGGCTTGCGGTCGTGGCCCAGACCGGCGCGGCTCATTTTGATCGCCTCGGTCAGGGCTTCGATAGCCTGATCCTGGCCGAATACCAGCATTTTCAGCCGGTCGCCCAGGCTTCTCAGCACGTCGCGATCGCTGGCAGACACGGTTTTTTCCGGAATGCGCGCAATGCGCGCCACCACCGATTCGATGTCCGCCACGTTGACGGTTTTCTTGCGCTTGCTGATCGGCATCAACCGGCTGCGGGCGCCCGCCTCGTCAATCACGTCAATCGCTTTATCCGGCAGGTGACGGTCGTTGATGTATTTCACCGACAGCTCCACCGCGGCGCGGATGGCCTTGGCGGTGTAACGGACGTCGTGGTGCGCTTCGTATTTGGTCTTCAGGCCGTTGATTATCTGAACGGTCTCTTCCGGCGTCGGTTCGGTAATGTCGATTTTCTGGAAGCGACGCGCCAGCGCGCGGTCTTTCTCGAAAATGTTGCTGAATTCCTGATAGGTGGTCGAGCCGATCACCCGGATCTTGCCGCTGGAAAGCAGCGGTTTGATCAGGTTGGCGGCATCCACCTGCCCACCGGAAGCCGCACCGGCGCCGATGATGGTGTGAATTTCGTCGATAAACAGGATGCTGTTCTGATCCTGCTCCAACTGTTTCAGCAACGCCTTGAAGCGTTTTTCGAAGTCGCCGCGGTATTTGGTGCCGGCCAGCAGCGAACCGATATCCAGCGAGTACAGCGTGCAATCCGCCATCACTTCCGGCACGTCGCCCTGCACGATGCGCCAGGCCAGGCCTTCGGCGATCGCCGTTTTGCCCACGCCGGACTCGCCCACCAGCAGCGGGTTGTTTTTACGACGGCGGCACAGCACCTGAATGGCGCGCTCCAGCTCAGGATCGCGGCCAATCAGCGGATCGATACCGCCCACGCGGGCCAACTGATTGAGGTTGGTGGTGAAGTTTTCCATACGGTCTTCCCCTCCGGACTGCTCTTCGTTCACCGGGTTTTCCGCATTTGGCGCTTGGCCCGGCTCGTCTTTACGTGTGCCATGTGAAATGAAATTCACCACGTCAAGACGGCTGACGTCGTGTTTGCGCAGCAGGTAAGCCGCCTGCGACTCCTGCTCGCTGAAAATCGCCACCAGCACGTTGGCGCCGGAAACTTCGCTGCGGCCGGAAGATTGCACATGGAATACCGCGCGCTGCAATACGCGCTGGAAGCTGAGCGTCGGTTGGGTATCGCGCTCTTCTTCGCTGACGGGCAGCGTCGGCGTGGTTTGTTCGATGAAGGCTTCCAGCTCCTGGCGCAGTGCGGCCAGATCCACCGTACATGCCTCAAGCGCTTCCCGCGCGGCAGGGTTGCTGAGCAATGCCAACAACAGGTGCTCCACGGTCATAAACTCGTGTCTGTGCTCACGCGCCCTGGCGAAAGCCATGTTGAGACTGAGTTCCAGTTCTTGATTGAGCATAAGCACCTCCCCAATAGATTGCCTTAATCAGGCTTTTTCCAGCGTACAAAGCAACGGATGCTCGTTCTCCCTTGCATAGCGGTTCACGTGGACGACTTTGGTCTCCGCCACTTCGGCGGTAAAAACACCACAAATCGCCTTGCCTTGGTAGTGAACACTGAGCATCAGTTGCGTTGCGCGTTCAATATCATAAGAAAAGAACTTTTGCAGAACGTCAATCACAAATTCCATCGGTGTGTAATCGTCGTTGTTAAGTATAACTTTATACATAGACGGCGGTTTTACCGCATCGATTTGTTTTTCTTCGGCTAAATGTTCGAAATTCAACCAATCGTTGTTATTGCCCATCGCTGCTCATCTTCTCTGCTCTGCCTTATATGGGGGCAGGTTTCGGTTATTCAAAGTGGGGGATAGTTACTATTTTATCATCTTCGCCGCATTCCCGCCGCACTGTAACGTGCGCAAAAAACAGCGGCGAATTGTTACCAAACAATGTCAATAGCGTTACCTGCTTCAAACTTTGGTGAACTGCTCCCCGCCGACAAAAGCCGATCCCTTGACGTGATGATCATTTGCTCTAGAGTGTAAATTCGTGAGCTGGTGGTCTTTTAACCACCCTCTGCCCACCTGCTACCCGCTACTGGCGGGTGCGAATTCAGTTATTCATCTCACTTAAAATAGCGTTGCGAGGGATGTAAAAGCATGGAGACGGGTACTGTTAAATGGTTCAACAACGCCAAAGGCTTTGGCTTCATCTGCCCTGAAGGCGGCGGCGAAGATATTTTCGCTCATTACTCTACGATCAAGATGGATGGTTACAGGACGTTGAAGGCGGGCCAGCAGGTCAGTTTCGACGTGCACCAAGGGCCAAAAGGGAACCATGCAAGTCTTATTGTGCCACTGGAAAGCGAGGCGCTGGCCTAAACGCTTCCCGCAGAGACGCTCTGCCAATAATACGCCGCTAAAAATGCCAGCCGCCGTGTGACTGGCATTTTTTATGGGCTTAATTATTCGCGCGCCAGGGCGTCAATCGGGTTCAAGCGCGCCGCGTTGCGCGCCGGCAGGTAGCCGAACACGACGCCAATGGCGGTTGAACAGACAAAGGCGCTCAGCAGCGCCGCCGGCGGGAAACTTATCTGCCAGCCCGGCAATACCAGTTGCACCAGCAGGCCGATGGCGAACGACAGCGTAATCCCCAGCGCGCCGCCGACCAGGCACACCAATATCGCCTCGATCAGGAACTGCTGCAACACATCGCCGGAGCGGGCGCCCACCGCCATGCGAATGCCGATCTCGCGCGTGCGTTCGGTGACCGACACCAGCATGATGTTCATCACCCCGATACCGCCCACCACCAGCGAGATAACCGCCACCAGCGTCAGAAACAGCTGCAGCGTGCGGGTGGTTTTCTCCGCGGTCTGCACCAGGCTGTCCATGTTGTAGGTGAAGAAATCCTTCTTGCCGTGGCGCAACGTCAGCAAGCGGGTCAGTTGCTGTTCCGCCTCCTGGCTGTTGTAACCGTCGCGAATACGCACGGTGATCGAGTCGAAATAGGCGTTGCCCATCAGCCGGTTGGCCATGGTGCTGTAAGGCACCCACACGCTCAGCGTCTTGCTGCTGCCGAACATCGACTGCTTCTGCTTCGCCACCCCCACCACCGTCGCCGGCATGTTGCCCACCAGAATCACCTCGCCCACCACGTTCTTCTGATGCGGGAACAGCCGGCGCTGGGTGTTTTCGTCGATCACTACCGTCTGCGACTGCGACTGTACCTGGAGGGGATCGATGCCGCTCCCTTGGGTAAAGGTCATGCCGTAGACGCGGAAGAATTGTTCACTGACGCCGCTGACGTTGGCCGCCACGTCGACATTGCCCAAGCGCAGCCGCATGCTGCTGCCGATGGTCGGCGACAGCGCGTTGACGTAAGGCTGTTCGCGCAGCGCGTCAAGATCCTCATACTTCAACGACTGGCGGAAAGTCGGATCGTCGTCGCCGAAGTCCTTGCCGGGGTAGATATCGACGGTGTTGGTGCCGATGGATTTGATGTCCGCCAGCACCATCTGCTTGGCGGCGTCGCCGATCACCAGGATCGACACCACCGAGGCGATGCCGATGATAATGCCGAGCATGGTCAGCGCGGTGCGCATCTTGTTGGCCGCCATCGCCCGCCAGGCCATCACCAGCGCTTCGCGGAAACGGCCCGCCATCTGCTGCCAGGATGGGGCGGCCGATGCCAGCTCCAGCGGCTTGGCCTGCGGGTTGTCCTGCTGCGCGGGGCGCGTGTCGGCGATGATCTCGCCGTCGCGGATCTCAATGATCCTTTCCGCCTGCTGCGCCACCGCCGGGTCATGAGTGACGATAATCACCGTATGCCCCTGCGCGCGCAGCTGCTTGAGGATGGCCATCACCTCTTCGCCGGAGTGGCTGTCGAGCGCGCCGGTCGGTTCGTCCGCCAGGATCACCTGCCCGCCGTTCATCAATGCCCGCGCGATGCTGACGCGCTGCTGCTGCCCGCCTGAAAGCTGGCTAGGCCGGTAGCCGACGCGTTCGCCCAAGCCCAGCCGCTGCAACAGCGCCACCGCCCTCTCGCGCCGCGCCGCCTTGCCCAGCCCGGCATACACCGCCGGCACTTCGACGTTATGCGCCGCACTCAGGTGCGGCAGCAGATGGTAGCGTTGAAAGATAAAACCGAAATGCTCGCGGCGCAGCTGCGCCAGCGCATCGTCGTTCAGCGTCGCCACGTCCTGCCCGGCCACCCGATAAACGCCGGCGCTGGGCTTATCCAGACAGCCGAGGATATTCATCAGCGTCGACTTGCCGGAGCCGGAGGCGCCCATGATGGCCACCATTTCGCCGGCTTCTATGCTCAGGCTGACGTCCTTCAACACGTCCACCGTCTGTTCGCCCGACTGATAGCTGCGGCGAATGCCGCTCAATTGCAACAGTGCCGTCATCAGAGGGCCTCCGCGCCGCCGCGGCTGACTATCACGTCATCCCCCAGCTGCAGGCCGCTGAGGATCTGCACGTCGATATTATTGCGCATGCCGATAGTCACTTCGCGCTGCTCTTCTTTACCCTGCTTCAGTACCGCAACGTGGTAACGGTTATCGGCAATTTGATCGCCCAGCGCCGCCAGCGGGATCACCACCGCCTGTTCAACGCCCGCCAGTTGGATATGCACCTGCGCCGTCATCTGCAGACGCAACAGCCCTTCCGGGTTGGGCACTTCGAAACGCGCGTAATAGAAGATAGCGTTGTTGACCTTTTCCGGCGTTGGCTGGATGTCCTTCAATACGCCGTCAAAGCGCCGGGTAGGATCGCCCAACACGGTAAACCAGGCTTTCTGGCCCGGCTTGAGGTTGATGACGTCGGCTTCCGACACCTGCGCCTTGACCAGCATGGTGCTGAGATCCGCAAGCGTCAGGATGTTCGGCGCCTGCTGCGCGGCGATCACCGTTTGGCCCTGCAGAGTGGTGATCTGCACCACATCGCCATCCATCGGCGCTTCGATGCGGGTATAGGCCAGGTTGATCTTGGCGGTGTCCAGGCTGGCCTGGTTTCTGGCAATCTGCGCGGTGATGGTGCCTACCTGCGCTTTTTTCACCGCCAGCTGCGTGGCCGCCTGATCCAGGTCCTGGCGCGAAACCGCCTGCAGCCTGGCCAACGCCTGATTGCGCTGCAGCGTCACCGCCGCCAGCCGTTGCTCCGCCTGCGCCTGCAACAGTTGGGCGTGCAGTTCGCGCAGCGTCGCCTCCCCTTCGCGGATGCTGTTCTGCGCCTGCTGCGGATCGATAACCCCCAGCAGTTGCCCTTTTTTCACCTTGTCGCCGATCTCGACGGACAGGCTCTCCAACTGCCCGCTAACCTGCGCGCCGACGTCTACCTTGCGCACCGCGTCCAGCTGGCCGGTCGCCAACACGTTTTGCTGCAAATCACGCTTGGCCACCTTCACCGTTTTGAAGTCGGTGGGCGCCGGGTGGCGAAAATGCCAGACCGCCGCAGCGGCGATGACCCCGATAATCACCAAAATTATCGCCCAGCGTCGTCTATGTCCTTTAAACCACGTCAAAATGGATTCCTGCCTGTTCTCGTTAATAGGGGCCGCCTTTCGCGACGGCGAAATAAATTATCACGCAGCAGGCGAAATAACTAAACCTTAGCTCAACACAGTGTGGAGACACGCCTGGTTACAATGGGGCATTGAACTCTCGTTTAGTGAAGTCTTGATGAAATAAGGCCATTCAACACAGCCAAGGATTTCATCATGTCACAGCTCAGTTATCCATTCGTATCCACCAGGCCGCTAAATGGTTGGCAACTGATGACGGCGCTGGCCACTGGCGAAAAAGCGCCGAGCAAGGCCTGGAACAAAACCGCATTTCGCCTGAAGTTTCTCGGCCGTTCGTTGTTGAGCTGGCGCACCACCCGCGCCCTGCTCGGCACCCTGGCGGCCAACCCGATGCTGGACGAAATCTTGAGCGCGCAGCCGAACCTGCCGTGCAAACTGCACCGCCCGTATCTGGCGGCGAACATGAACAAGATAGAAGGTCTGTTCGCGCTGCGCGATCATTACGATGTGCTTATCCAACGCATGCCGCTGAAGATGCGCCTCGGCCACCTGAGCCGGCAGCCGGTGATATTGGCCCGCATGCAGGGTAAAAACGGCGAGCCGGTGACGCTGGAGCTGGCGGCGATCGATCACCTGAATAAAGAAGGGGAAGCCACCCTGCTGCTGCGCAACGCCAACGGCGTCATGCTGACGCAAATTACCTTTACGCTGATGCACTATCAACAGCAGCCGACGCTGTTTATCGGCGGCCTGCAGGGCGCAAACCACGAGGTGCCGCACGCCGAGATCCAGCAAACCACCAAAGAATGCCACGGCCTGTTCCCGAAACGGCTGGCGCTGGAGGGAGTTTGCGCACTGGCGCGCCATCTGGACATTCACCACATAGTGGCGGTCGGCAACGCCACCCATATCTATCAGAACTGGCGCTATAAAAGTAAGAAGCAAGCTCAGCTGCACGCCGATTATGACCAGTTTTGGGTTTCGATGGGCGGCAAGCCGCTCGGCAGCGGCTATTTCCTGCTGCCGGAGCGCATCGCCCGCAAGCCGATTGACGAGATAGCCAGCAAGAAGCGCGCCGAGTACCGCCGCCGCTACCAGCTGCTGGATGAGCTGGAACAAGGTATGGCGGCGCACTTCACCGCCAGGCAGATCCTGACCGAACGCTAGTCCGCCCGGCCGCGCGCCAGCCAGATCACCCGGGAGAACATCTTTTTCAGCAATGGCGGCACCGAATCCGTGCCCCATTCACCGGCCTGCATCGCCACCTCGATCGCCAGATCGGGTTTCGAAGAGTGGTGCACCGCCTTCAGGATCACCTTGCGCATCGGCATCTGGGCGTTGGCCGGTACCGACGCCATCCGGTGATAAACGGTGCTGAAACCTTCACGGAACATAAAGTGCTCCATATCCGGCGCCGGCAATGCGGTCAGCCTGTCGCGCTCGTTGTCTTCGTGGTTGTCCAGCATGCTGCGCACGGTATTGGCGTATTTCTTGCCCGCTTCGTCGCCGTCCACCAGCGCATGCCATTCAATACCCATGCGCCGGGCGAATCTCAACAGCGGCTTCAGGCCGCACTGGGCAAACTCGATGACCCGCACCCCTTCCGCTTCAAAGTGGTAACCGCACTGGCGCGCCAGTTCGTTCAGCAGCCAGACTTCGGTCTCGCCCTCCACCAACAGCCAACAGCGGGCGAACAGCGACGACGGCCGGTTAAAGCGGATATGAAACGCGATGCGGCGCCCGTCTTCGGCGCCCAGCCCGCGCGCCCCAAGGCGGTAGGTCGCCACCCGCCCCGACTCGCGCACCAGCCGGCAGACGTGTTCCACCGGCACCAGCGACACCAGTTCGCTGGAGTTGGTGGTGGTGATGCGTTGCAACGGCAGCTGGTTGAGCAGCCCCCAGGCGACCGACAGCATGATCGGGTGCAGCCGGGTTTCCGGGTCTTCCACCAGCAGCAGCGGCCGGGCGTGCGGATCCAGCTTGACGCTGCCCTTGGCCTGCAGCAGCGTTGAAAACATCCCGAGCAGGATCAGGCGCATGCTGCGGCTGTTCGGTTCGGCCACCATACGGTTGATGCCGTCCAGTGCGCGCCAGGCGTCCTGTTCCAGCTCCTGGCCACGGCGCCGCGGCCGTACCGTCTGAGAGCCCTGTTCGGCGAAGTAATGTTCCAGCAGTTGCTGCATGGCGGCCAGGCCCTGGCGCAGTTCGCCGTTGGTCAGCTTTTGCGGATTGCGCACCAGCTCGTGCGTCAGTTGATCCAACTGCTGCGCCAGCGCCTGCTGGTCGGTAGCGTTTTCATCATTCAGGCTGCTGGGGCGCAGGCGGCGGATAAAGCGCGCATCGCGCAGGCGCAGCACCGGATGAATGCGGATAATGGCGTGCGCCAACTGCTCGATATGGTGCAGCTGCATGGCATTGCCGTCAGCATCGAGAAAACTGCGCCAGGTGCATACCGTGCCGTCGTCGGCCAGTTCGCCCTCGCAGCGGAAGTGAATGCGGCTCAGGCCGTCGTCGCCCTTGACCCACAGCGGCGACAGGTGGCGATAGCGCGGCAAATGCGCATGACCGATGTCTTTTTCACAGAAGGTGAATACCACCTGCAGATAGCGTTCCTTGGCGGCCTCTTCTCCCGGCGGGAAATGGAAATCTTGCGCTTCGAAGCGGTACAGCTTCTGTTCCGGCGCCAGCAGCAGCGTCAGCGCATCCAGCAGGCTGGATTTACCCCAGGCGTTTTCGCCGAGCAACAGCGTATTGTCGTCCAACATCAACGACAGCCGATTAATGCCGCGAAACCCCACAATCTCGATACGCTCCAAGAACATCAGCCGCCTCCCGTGCGCGCCGTCACCGTCCTCAGTGAGGTGACCTTAACAGAGCATGGTCAAAAAACCCCTTGCAGGTCAAGCAGCCAACGCGAAATCTGCCGCTTTACTCCGGCCCGGCTTTTGGTTAGCGTGTGGTCCTCGCCGGAACTCCCCGCGCTCCAAATAAAGGACTTTAGTTTCACCATGTATTCAGGACTGCTGATTATTCTGTTACCGCTGATTGCCGGTTACCTCATCCCTTTACGCAGCCGCTCGCTGCTGCAGCAGATCAACCGGATGCTGAGCGGGATGGTGTACGTGATCCTGTTTTTCATGGGCATCAGCCTGGCGTTTCTGGAAGACCTCAGCAGCAACCTGCTGCTGATCTTCCAGTACACTGCGGTGTTTTTCCTGTGCATCTTCTGCGCCAACCTGCTGCTGCTGGCGCTGCTGGAACGCCGCATGCCGTGGCGCAATACGCACAAGCAAGAGAAGTTGCCCTCGCGTCTGCATATGGCGCTGGAATCGCTCAAGCTGTGCGGCGTGGTGCTTGGCGGCTTCCTGCTCGGGCTGACGCAGTGGCACTGGCTGCAGTTCGCCGGCAAGGGCAGCGAGTACGCGCTGATTTTCCTGTTGCTGCTGGTGGGCATTCAGCTGCGCAACAGCGGCATGACCCTGCGTCAAATCGTACTGAACCGCCGCGGCACGCTGGTGGCGCTGGCGGTGGCCGTGGCCTCTCTGGCGGGCGGCGCGCTGGCGGCGCAGCTGATGGGCCTGCCGCTGAAGGCCGGGCTGGCGATGGCCTCCGGTTTTGGCTGGTATTCGCTGTCCGGCATTTTGATCACCGACGCCTACGGCCCGGTGTTGGGCAGCGCGGCTTTCTTCAACGATCTGGCCCGCGAGCTGGTGGCTATCATGCTGATCCCGACGCTGGTGCGCCGCAGCCGCTCCTCGGCCCTCGGCCTGTGCGGCGCCACCTCGATGGACTTCACCCTGCCGGTGCTGCAGCGCAGCGGCGGGCTGGAAATGGTGCCGCCGGCCATCGTGCACGGCTTCCTGCTGAGCCTGCTGGCGCCGGTGCTGATCGCCCTGTTTTCCTGATCCCTGCCCGGGGGCCGGCCGGCCCCCGAAAGCGTAATAATTCCCATCCGCACGGCAAAATTGCGCTAAATCAACGTTGCCCGCAGTAGTCGCACAAAAGCCTTTTTCATCCCCGGTCGCCGATCTATGCTTTTAAACAGGCATTATAAATGCAACTTTAAAAAGGAAGCGATTATGTTCTGTGTGCAATGTGAACAAACCATTCGTACCCCGGCAGGCAACGGCTGCTCTTATGCCCAGGGCATGTGCGGCAAAACGGCGGAAACGTCCGACCTGCAGGATTTGCTGGTGGCGGCGCTGCAAGGCCTGTCCGCCTGGGCGCTGCAGGCGCGTTCGCTGGGGATAGTCGACCACGACATCGACAGTTTCGCCCCACGCGCCTTCTTCTCCACCCTGACCAACGTCAACTTCGATTCCGAGCGCATCATCGGCTACGCGCGGGAAACCCTGATGCTGCGCGACTCGCTGGCGGCGCGCTGCCGGCTGCTGGCAGCAGGGGTGCACGTCGATCATCCGCTGGCGGCGCTGCAGTTGGCGGGCAACGATATGCCGTCGCTGTTGCAGCAGGCGGCGCAGTTCGCCCTCGACAGCGACAAGGCCGAGGTGGGCGATGACGTGCATGGCCTGCGCATGCTGTGCCTGTACGGCCTCAAAGGCGCGGCGGCCTATATGGAACACGCCCACGTGCTGGGGCAGTTTGACGCACAGATCTACGCCGATTACCACGCTTTTATGGCCTGGCTCGGCACCCGCCCGCGCGACGTCGATACCCTGCTGAACAACGCGATGGGCATTGGCAAGATGAACTTCAGCGTGATGGCGATCCTCGATCGCGGCGAAACCCAGACCTACGGCGATCCGCAACCCAGCGCGGTAAACGTGCGGCCGGTGGCCGGCAAGGCGATTTTGATCTCCGGCCACGATCTGAAAGATCTGCGCATGCTGCTGGAGCAGACCGAAGGCCAGAACGTCAACGTTTACACCCACGGTGAAATGCTGCCGGCGCACGGTTATCCGGAACTGAAAAAATTCACACATCTGGTGGGCAACTACGGCAGCGGCTGGCAGAACCAGCAGATTGAGTTCGCCAAGTTCCCCGGCCCGATCCTGATGACCTCCAACTGCATTATCGATCCTAACGTCGGCAATTACGGTGATCGTATCTGGACCCGCAGCATCGTCGGCTGGCCGGGCGTCAACCACCTGGAAAGCGACGACTTCGGCGCTATCGTTCGCCAGGCGCAGGGTATGAGCGGTTTCCCTTACACCGAGATTGAGCACCTGATCACCGTCGGCTTCGGCCGCCAGACGCTGCTCAACGCCGCCGACACGGTGATCGATCTGGTGGCGCAGAAAAAGCTGCGCCACGTGTTCCTGGTAGGCGGCTGCGACGGCAGCCGCGACGAACGCAGCTACTTCACCGACTTCGCCCGCAGCGTACCGCAAGACTGCCTGATCATGACCCTGGCCTGCGGCAAATACCGCTTTAACAAGCTGGACTTCGGCACGCTGGAAGGGCTGCCGCGTCTGCTGGACGTCGGCCAGTGCAACGATGCCTATTCCGCCATCATGCTGGCGGTCAAGCTGGCCGAGACGCTGGGCTGCGATATCAATGAGCTGCCGCTCAGCCTGGTGCTGTCGTGGTTTGAGCAGAAGGCGATCGTCATCCTGCTGACGCTGCTGTCATTGGGGGTGAAAAACATCGTCACCGGCCCGACCGCGCCGGGGTTCCTGACCGACAACCTGCTGGCAGTCCTCAACGAGAAGTTCGGCATGCGGCCAATCACCACCGTTGAGCAGGATCTTTCCGCTCTGCTCGGCTGATGCGTTTGTTTCCCGGGGCCGCTCGCATCGGCCCCTTTGCTTTTGAGGTAGCCCATGACCCAACCCAGCCCGCGGTGTCCCAACCGCATGCAGGTGCACTCCATTCAGCGGGAAACCGCCGACGTCTGGACGTTGAACCTGATCTGCGACTTTTTTTATCCCTACCAGCCCGGCCAGTTCGCGCTGATCGGTATCCGCAACGATGAAGAAACGCTGCGCGCTTATACGCTGTCGTCATCCCCCGGCCAGAGCCGTTTTCTCAGCATCAGCGTGCGCTGCCTGCCGAACGGCGTCGGCTCGCGCTGGCTGACGCAGGAGGTACAGCCCGGCAATACCCTGTGGCTTTCCGACGCGCAGGGCGATTTCAGCTGCGTGCGCCATCCGGCGGATAGCTATCTGATGCTGACCGCCGGCTGCGGCGTAACGCCAATCGTATCGATGTGCCGCTGGCTGGTGGCGAACCGCCCGTCCTGCGATATCGCGGTGATCTTCAACGTGCGCACCCCGGCCGATACCCTTTTCGCCGGCCAGTGGCACGCCCTGTGCGCCGCGCATCCGCAGCTGAGGTTGACGCTGATGGCCGAACAAGATCTCCAGCCGGGTTACCTCGGCGGCCGCATCAACGGGCAGGTGCTGCGGCAGGTGGCGCCGGATATCGCCGAACGCCGGGTGATGACCTGCGGCCCGGCGCCCTATATGGATCAGGTGGAGCGGCTGTGCCTTCAGCTCGGGGTGCCGGCCTCGCGCTTCCATCAGGAACGGTTCCATACGCCGGAGGCCAAGGCTGAACCCGGTGAGGGGTTAACGCTGCGCGCCGCCCGCCCGCTGCGCGAGTTTCGCGTGCCGGTCGGCAGCACGCTGCTGGCGGCGATGGAAGCCAACGCGCTGCCGGTCAACGCCGCCTGCCGCGCCGGAGTGTGCGGTGCGTGCAAGACCCGCATTCTCGAGGGCGACTACGCCACCACCAGCAACATGACGCTGACGCCGGCAGAGATTGCGCAAGGCTACGTGCTGGCCTGCAGCTGCCAGCTGCGGGGCGACGTCACCCTGGCCTGATTCTACCCGCCCCATCTCGCCGATGGGGCATTTATCGGCAAGCACGTCCCGCACTCCCCTTCTACACTTTCCTCTGTTCCATGCGTATCAATGATTTCGTCAGCAAGCACTCAGAATGATACCCAATAGATTTTCAAGCCGCAGCCGGGGTGCACAGGCGCAGCCCGGCTGCGGCTTGAAAGATGAAGGGGATCTTCACCATATTTGGGGGAACTATGAAGCAAACCGTAGCCACACTGGTCGCCAAAACTCTGGAACAGGCGGGCGTGAAACGCATCTGGGGGGTCACCGGCGATTCGCTCAACGGCCTCAGCGACAGCCTGCACCGCATGGGCACCATCGAATGGCTGGGCACCCGTCATGAAGAAGTCGCCGCCTTCGCCGCCGGCGCCGAAGCCCAGCTTACCGGCCAGTTGGCGGTTTGCGCCGGCTCCTGCGGCCCCGGCAACCTGCACCTGATCAACGGCCTGTTCGACTGCCACCGCAACCATGTGCCGGTGCTGGCGATCGCCGCGCATATTCCCTCCAGCGAAATCGGCAGCGGCTATTTCCAGGAAACCCATCCGCAGGAGCTGTTCCGCGAATGCAGCCATTATTGCGAGCTGGTCTCCAACCCGGAACAGCTGCCACGGGTGCTGGAGATAGCCATGCGCAAGGCGATCCTCAATCGCGGCGTCTCGGTGATCGTGCTGCCGGGCGATGTGGCGCTGCGCATGGCGCCGGAAGACGCCGCCATGGTGTGGCACACCCCGGCGCTGCCGCTGGTGCAGCCGCCGATGAGCGAGCTCAACAAGCTGGCGGAAGTGCTGAACAAAGCGAAGAACATCACCCTGATGTGCGGCAGCGGCTGCGCCGGGGCGCACGACCAGGTCGTCAAGCTGGCCGAGCTGCTGCAGGCGCCGGTCGTGCATGCGCTGCGCGGCAAGGAGCATATCGAATGGGATAACCCCTACAGCGTCGGCATGACCGGCCTGATCGGTTTCTCTTCCGGTTACCATGCGATGATGAACGCCGACACGCTGGTGCTGCTCGGCACCCAGTTTCCGTACCGCGCCTTCTACCCGACCAATGCCAACATCATTCAAATCGATATCAACCCCGGCAGCATCGGCGCGCATTGCCCGGTGAATATGGCGCTGGTGGGCGATATCCACACCACCCTGTCCGCCCTGCTGCCGCAGCTCGAAGCGAAAAGCGACCGGGCGTTTCTCGACAAGGCGCTGGAGCACTACCGCAACGCGCGCAAGGATCTCGACGGGCTGGCGACCGCCAACGACGATCAGCCAATCCATCCGCAGTATCTGGCGCAGCAGCTCAGCCATTACGCCAGCGACGACGCGGTGTTCACCTGCGACGTCGGCACGCCGACGGTGTGGGCCGCCCGCTACCTGAAGATGAACGGCAAGCGCCGGCTGCTCGGTTCGTTCAACCACGGGTCGATGGCCAACGCCATGCCGCAGGCGATTGGCGCCCAGGCCACCGAACCGCACAAACAGGTGATCGCCATGTGCGGCGACGGCGGTTTCACCATGCTGATGGGGGACTTTCTGTCGCTGGCTCAGCTGAAGCTGCCGGTGAAAATCGTGATATTCAACAACAGCGTCCTGGGCTTTGTGGCGATGGAGATGAAGGCCGGCGGCTACCTCACCGACGGCACCGATCTGCATAACCCGGACTTTGCGGCGATCGCCAACGCCGCCGGCATCAAGGGCATCCGGGTGGAGAAAGCATCGGATCTGGACGGTGCACTGCAAGAGATGCTGGCGCACCCCGGGCCGGCGCTGCTCGACGTGGTCACCGCCAAGCAGGAGCTGGCGATGCCGCCGCAGATCAAGTTCGAGCAGGCCAAGGGTTTCAGCCTGTATATGCTGCGCGCCATCATCAACGGCCGCGGCGACGAAGTGGTCGAGCTGGCGAAAACCAACTGGCTGCGTTAATAATCGTATCCTCTTTCCCATCACTGACAGCTATCCCCAATAGATTTCAGGTTGCAGCCAAGCGATAAGCAGGTGTAGCCAACAACGCTGCGGCTTGAAAGATGAAGGGGATAAAGGAGTTGTATGTTTATCGATCTACGCAGCGACACCGTGACCCGGCCCAGCGCCGCCATGCGCGAGGCGATGGCCCGCGCCGAAGTCGGCGACGACGTCTACGGCGATGACCCGACGGTCAACGCATTGCAGGCGGAGGCGGTTCGCCTGTCGGGCAAAGAGGCCGCGCTGTTCCTGCCCAGCGGCACCCAGGCCAACCTGGTGGCGTTGCTCAGCCACTGCCAGCGCGGCGATGAATATCTGGTCGGCCAACAGGCGCACAACTACAAGTACGAAGCCGGCGGCGCCGCGGTGTTGGGCAGCATCCAACCGCAGCCGATCGAGGCGGATGCGGACGGCACGCTGCCGTTGGACAAGCTGGCCGCCGCCATCAAACCCGACGACATTCATTTCGCCCGCACCCGGCTGCTGAGCCTGGAAAACACCTTCGGCGGCAGAGTATTGCCGCAGGCCTACCTGCAACAGGCCTGGCAGTTTACCCGCGAGCGTAATCTGGCGCTGCATATCGACGGCGCACGCATCTTCAACGCCGCAGTGGCGCTGGATGTGCCGTTGAAAGAGATCGTGCAGTATTGCGATACTTTCACTATCTGCCTGTCGAAAGGGCTGGGTGCGCCGGTCGGTTCACTGCTGTGCGGCAGCGAGGCGTTTATCCAGCGTGCGCTACGCTGGCGCAAAATGACCGGCGGCGGCCTGCGCCAGGCGGGCATTCTGGCAGCGGCCGGCCTGTACGCACTGGAGCATAACGTCGCCCGGCTGCGGGACGATCACGATAACGCCAAATGGCTGGAACAGCAGTTGCAAAGCATCGGCGTAGAGATTGTCGCGCCCGGCGCGCAGACCAACGTGCTGTATCTGCGCCAGCCGCCGGCGCTGGCGGCCAGGCTGGGTCCGTGGATGCGCGAGCGCGGCGTGTTGATCAGCAGCGGCCCGCTGACGCGCATTCTGACCCATCTCGACGTCAGCAGAGCGGATCTGCAGAAGCTGGTCGAGCTGTGGCGGACGTTCCTGCAACAGCAGGCCTGATGCGCAGGGGCGCCGCACGGCGCCCCGGTTTCAGAGGATCCAACGGCCGTACACCCAATACCACAGGGCCAGCGTCGCCGCCAGGTTCAGGGCCACGCTGAGTACAAACCAGGTTTTGAACGGCTGTTTCTGGGTTTTATGACGGAACAGCTGCTGCGCAACCAGCGCTCCCAGCCATCCCCCCGCCAGGCCAAGCAGCAACAGCGTGACCTCAGGCACCCGCTGCCACGCCTTAATCGCCGCCAGCTTGTCCCAGCCGTAAATCACCAGAGTCAGCACGTTGGCCAACAGCAGCCACATCATGATCGGGTGCGGGAAAAACAGACTGGCGGCCAGCGCCAGGCCCAGCAGGACATAACAAATTACATTGAGTCTCATGGCATTCGATTTTCGGCTAATGAAAGGCGCGTAGTGTCGCCTTGCCCGACGACGGATGCAACTGCGATATATCCACACAAAAAGTGCATTTAAACCCTGAGTTTGGCATCCTGTGGCCATGCTGCCACTCTCACCGCATAAGGCGGACTGATGACACCTCAACGTGTGCTGGTTCTCGGGGCCAGCGGCTACATTGGCCAAAACCTGATCCCGCACCTGATCGAACAGGGCCACCAAATCACCGCCGCCGCGCGACGCATCGAATGGCTGGAAGAACGGCACTGGCCACGGGTCACTTGCCGATACGCCGACCTTTATCGCCCGGAAACCCTGGATGCGGCGCTGTGGGAAATAGACAGCCTCTACTACCTGGTGCACGCCATGAGCGACGGCGATGACTTCATCGAGAAAGAGCGGCAGGCGGCGGAAAACCTGCGCGATGCGCTGCGCGGCTCCTGCGTCAAACAGATTTTCTTTCTCGGCGCACTGCAGCCGACCGACGACAGTTCGCCGCACCTGGCGGCGCGCCGGCTGACCGGCGAGATTTTGCGCCAGAGCGGTATTCCGGTGACCGAACTGCGCGCCGGCATTATCGTCGGCCCCGGCTCGGCGGCCTTCGAGATCATGCGCGATATGGTCTATAACCTGCCATTGCTGACGCCGCCGCGCTGGGTACGTTCGAAATCTTCGCCGGTGGCGCTGGATAATCTGCTGGTTTATCTGGCCGATCTGCTGGAACACCCGGCGCAGGAGAGCCGTATTTTCGACGTCGCCGGGCCGGAATACCTCAGCTACCAGACGATGTTCGAACGCTTTATCGCCATCAGCGGCAAACGGCGCTGGCTGATCCCTGTCCCGCTGCCGACGCGCCTGATCTCGGTGTGGTTCATCAGCCTGATCACCTCGGTGCCCACGTCCATCGCCCGCGCGCTGATCCAGGGGCTGAAGCACGATCTGCCCGCCGACGGCCGGCCGCTGCAGGCATTGATCCCGCAGCGGCTGCACACCTTCGAGCAGGCGGTGGCGACGACGCTGCAACGCGAACGCGAGGTGGTCGACTCCGCCGACTGGGGTTACGATCCGGCCGCCCAGGCGCGCTGGCGGCCGGGCTACGGCTACTACCCCAAGCAGGCCGGCTGCACGCTGGAAACCCAGGCCTCCAGCGCGGCCCTGTGGCGTGTAGTGCAACAGCTGGGGGGCGAGGAAGGCTATTTCTACGCCAATATCCTGTGGCAGATCCGCGCCCGTATGGACGACATGATCGGCAACGGCGTGGTTTACGGCCGGCCACCGCGCGATACGCTGGCGCTGGGCGATGTGGTCGACGGCTGGAAGGTGATCACACTCGTTCCCCAACGCCAGTTGGCGCTGCTGTTCGGCATGAAGGCGCCGGGGCTTGGGCGCCTGAGCTTCACCATCAAGGACCATGGCGACCGCCGCACCCTGGACGTCCGCGCCTGGTGGCACCCGGCCGGCTTCAGCGGCCTGTTGTATTGGTTCGCCATGATGCCGGCTCACCGGTTTATTTTCCGCGGCATGGCAAAGCGCATCGCCGCGCTGGCGCAACAGCAGGATCGGAATCAGCCCTAGCCGTCGTTCATTTGTCGATCAACCGCACAGTTTACCGCTGTGGTTAGTCCCTTTCCGATTGCATAGCGCACAAAATCCCGCAAGAATGGCATCTTATTTGCCGGGGCGCCCACAACGGCCCCCGGCATTCTGATTTTTGGTGAGAATAGAGTCCGTTATGAAGGTATTGGTCACCGGTGCAACCAGTGGGTTAGGCCGTAACGCCGTTGAATATCTCCGCCGCCAGGGCATAAAAGTGCGCGCCACCGGTCGCAACCAGGCGATGGGCAGCCTACTGGAAAAAATGGGTGCGGAGTTCATCCATGCCGATCTCACCAACCTGATTTCTTCTCAGGCCAAAGCGATGTTGATGGACGTCGACGTGCTGTGGCATTGCTCCAGTTTTACCTCCCCCTGGGGTACCGAAGAAGCCTTCGAACTGGCCAACGTGCGCGCCACCCGCCGCCTGGGGGAATGGGCCGCAGCCTATGGCGTTGCGCAGTTCATTCACATTTCTTCGCCGGCGATTTACTTCGACTATCACCACCACCGCAACGTCGGTGAGGATTTTCGCCCGGCGCGCTACGCCAACGAGTTTGCGCGCAGCAAGGCCGCCGGTGAACAGGTGATCCAACAGCTGGCGCTGTCCAACCCGCAAACCCACTTTACCATCCTGCGGCCGCAGGGGCTGTTTGGCCCGCACGACAAGGTGATGTTGCCGCGCCTGCTGCAGATGATCAAACGCTACGGCAACCTGCTGCTGCCACGCGGCGGTGCGGCGCTGGTGGACATGACCTACCTGGAAAATGCGGTGCACGCCATGTGGCTGGCGACGCAAAAAGAAGACACGCCGTCGGGCCGCGCTTACAACATCACCAACGAGCAGCCGCGCCAGCTGCGCAGCGTGGTGCAACAGCTGATCGACGACCTGGGCATGAAGTGCCGCATCCGCTCCGTGCCTTACCCCATGCTCGACATGATGGCACGCGGCATGGAGCGGCTGGGCAGCAAAAGCGAAAAGGAACCGGTGCTGACCCATTACGGCGTCGCCAAACTCAATTTCGATCTGACGCTCGACACCACCCGCGCCCGGCAAGAACTGGGCTATCACCCGATCGTCTCACTGGATGAAGGCATTGCGCGCACGGCCCGTTGGCTGAAAGAACACGGCAAGCTGCACGGCCTGTAATCAACGCGCCGCGCCGTACTTCAGCAGCAGCGCATCCACGATCGCTTCACTCTCCGCATCCGGCTCGCCGCGAAAATCGTCGGGCCGGAAATGCATTTGAAACGCCGCCAGCACGTTGCGCTGCTGGCTAACATCCCACGCCGGATCTATCGCATAACCATAGCGCGCCAGCCTGGCGAGCAGCGGCGCCATCGGCACCGGCGCATGTTTGTCGCGCCCGGCCAGCAGGCGCTGCACCTCAGCGGCATCCGGCCAGGCGCCGATGCCGGCCTCGGCCAGGGCCTGCCACGGAAATAGCGGGCCGGGATCCTGCTTGCGCTGCGGCGCGATATCGCTGTGCCCCACCACGTCCGGCGGCTGAATGCCGTAACGGCGAATGATGTCGCGGCTCAGCGGGATCAACAGCGCAATTTGCTCCGCCGTGTAGGGCTGCCAATGGGTAAACAGCATGCTGCGGGTGAACCCGCGATTGACGATCTCGATGCCGATCGAGGTGTCGTTCAGATTGCTGCGGCCACGCCAGCCGCTGACCCCGGCATGCCAGGCGCGCATTTCCTCCGGCACCAGTTGAAAGGCCGTCGGCTTGCCATGCTCAAGCTGCGGGTGCGCCGGCAGCAGATAGTGCGCGCTGACGTGCTCGTCGGTCAGCGTCTTCAGCGAGGAATGGAAATCTTCCGCGGTGTAGTGCATCACCAGAAAACGAATCCGCCGATCGGCACCCTGCGCCTGATGCAGGGTTTCCAACTGGTAATCCCCGCGATCGACGGTGGTGCCCTGATGAGGGTTTTGGCATCCCGCCAGCAGCGCGGCGGTGAATATCCCTGGCCAAATCTTCACTTGTCCCCCTGATTTGCGTCCGTGATTTGTAACTCAGGTTGATTAACCTGTATCCAATAATCAAGTTAATCCATAAATGATGACAGAGCCCGCCGAAGTGCAAGCGAGTATTGCTGCCGGCTGGCGCCCTATGTTCCCCATGATAGCCTCAAAGTATCCCCTGCGCTGAAATGCGGAGTCCAACATGTTCAAACCAAGGTACCTGGCCTGGTTTATTTGCGTCGCCATGCTGCAGCTCAGCGGCTGCGACCAAAAAACGGTGGCCAATGCAATGGGCGCCGCGGCACCGGCGACGCCGGCGGCCAATACCCCGACCTATACGCCGCTCAGCGCCGATCAACTGTACCAGCTGGTCAGCCCGGTGGCGCTGTTTCCCGACAAACTGCTGGCCCAGGTGCTGGCCGGCGCGGGTTATCCCGACCAAATCGGCGCCGCCGACGCCTGGCTGGCGCAAAACCGCGGGCTACAGCCGGCGGCGTTGACCAATGCGGCCGACGCGCAGCCCTGGGATCCCAGCGTGCGCGGGTTGGTGCAGTTCCCTGACGTGCTCGATCAGATGGCGAAAAACCGCCCCTGGACCACCGCGCTGGGCAGCGCTTACCTCAACGACCCCACCGACGTGATGAACGCCATTCAGGTAATGCGCCAACGCGCGGCCGGCAAGGGCACGCTGAAAACGTCGCCGCAGCAGCGGGTGGTGATAACGCCCGCCGCGCAGCAGCCCTACCCGCAAACCCTGGTGGCCGCCCCCGCGCAAACCATCGTGATTGAGCCCAGCCAGCCGGATGTGATCTACGTGCCGCATTACGATCCCTGGGTGGCCTATGGTGAACCGGTGCCGGCCTACCCTGACTACCGCTATCAAACCTACTCCAGCTACAGCAGCGGCGATATGCTGGCGGCCGGGGCGATCAGCTTCGGCGTCGGCATCGCCGTCGGCGCCTTGATCAATCAGCACAATAACGGCTGGCACAGCTGGGATGTGCATTGGAACAACCGGCGCCAGCCGGTGGTTTACAACAATGCGCCTTATATTTCGCATTCGACCACTGTGATTAACCGCGTCACCAATATCAATCAATACAATAATGTGAACCGCAGCAATACGGTGAACAACTACAATAACGCCACCGCCAATCCAGCGCCGCACTTCGCTCCGCCGGTAGCCCATCCGGCATACAACGCCGCGCCAACGCCGCAGCCGCACTTCGCTCCGCCGCCGGCGACCAACCCGCATCAGCCGATGACCATGCCGGCCTTTGCGCACATGCCGGCGGCCGCGCCGCAACACCCGGCCGCTGCGCCGACCCACCTCCAGCAGAAGATGAACGGGCCGGCCCTCATTCACCCGGCGCCAACGCCGACGCGCCCAGAGGTAAAAGCCGCAACGGCGCACCCGGCCGAAAATCGGACCATGCCCGCAGCGGTGCAGCATGTCGCCGCACCGCCGGCGGCGCCGGCCAGAGTTTTCAATCACCCTGCGACGGCGCTGGAACGCCCAGCGCAGATGCCACAGCCCGTGCGCCCGATCCCGCATCAGCCCCCGACACCGCAGCAACAGCCGCACCTGCTGCCAATTCAACATCGGCAGGAACAGGTGGCCAAACCGCAGGAGCAACGCCCGGTGAAGGTTGAAGAGCACAAGGTGCCGTAAGAAACGACTGCGCCCCGGTGCAGGCCGGGGCGTTTGGGACGGGGTTAGCGGCTTACCTTCACCGCGGTGCCGCTGACGGTCACCATCAGCATGCTGCTGTCTTTACCGACGGTTTCATAGTCGATATCAATGCCGACCACCGCGTTGGCGCCCAGCTCCTTCGCCTGCTCTTCCAGCTCTTGAAACGCGATCTGCCGCGCCTTGCGCAGCTCTTTCTCGTAAGCCCCGGAGCGGCCGCCGACGATGTCGCGCACGCCGGCGAAGAAATCACGGAAAATATTGGCACCCAGGATCGCTTCACCGGTGACAACGCCGCAGTATTCGGTAATGGTAAACCCTTCCAGGGTCGGGGTGGTTGAAAGCTGCATCAGAATTCCTTGTTTGATTAATTCAACACATCTATGACCAGAAATTTGGCATTATGTTCGGCGATGCAATGGCACGCAGTACGAATGCAAGGCCAAAAAACGCATTTATACTGTAAGCTATCGGTCTTCATGGTAGAGACTTTCACATAAGGTAATAAGATGAAAACAAAAACTATTGCGGCTGTTTTTCCTCTAGCGCTGTTGCTGAGTGCCTGCACCACCGTAGAGCCGGCATTCAAGGATATTGGCACCCGCAGCGGCAGCTGTGTGGAAGGCGGCCCGGATACGGTCGCACAGAAGTTCTATGATCTGCGCATTCAGCAGGGTTCCGCCACCAGCCTGCCGGACAGCACCCGCCTGGCGCAGCTGCAACCTTACCTGAGCCAGGTGCTGTATCAGGATCTGCTCAGCGCCGGCCAGAACCCGGGTAAACATCAGGTGACCGGCGACCTGTTCTCCGGCAATGCCCAGGGCCCGACCAGCGCGTCCGTCGCCAGCGCCTCTACCATTCCCAATACCGATGCGAAAAACATCCCGCTGCGCGTGGCGCTGAGCTACCAGAAAGACGGCGGCAGCGCGGTCAACTGGCAGGATGAAGTGTTGATGGTGCGCGAAGGCACCTGTTGGGTGGTGGACGACGTCCGTTACCTGAACGTGCCGCCGCATGCCGCCAGCGGCAGCCTGCGCCAGGTGCTGGAAAACCAGTAATCCGCTTCACAGGCCGGCGCCCCGCGGCGCCGGCAGTGCGGCAAAGGCTCCGCAGCCGCGCAAATTTCCGCCAACTTAAAAAATTTCGCTACGCATCTCACAGCCTGCGCCACAAATCCCCTGCTCCAGCCTGAGTCGCGATATCTTGTGCTATTCTTTTACTGTCCCGCCGCACGGTCATAAATTTTAACGCACAAAGATTGCATAAGTATTCTGTGGAAGTTAACATTCGCGGCATCAATGTCTATTCAATTCTGGCGCATGAGTATTCAACTTAACGGTATCAACTGCTATTACGGCGCGCATCAGGCGCTGTTTGACATCACGCTGGATTGCCCAGCGGGGGAAACCCTGGTGCTGCTTGGTCCAAGCGGCGCCGGGAAAAGTTCATTGCTGCGGGTGCTGAACCTGCTGGAAATGCCGCGTTCAGGCCAGCTGCAGATCGCCGGCAATCAGTTCGACTTCAAGCAGGCTCCGGGTGAAAAATCCATCCGCGAACTGCGCCAGAACGTCGGCATGGTGTTCCAGCAATACAACCTGTGGCCCCACCTCACCGTGGTGCAAAATCTGATTGAAGCCCCCTGCCGCGTGCTGGGCCTGACCAAGGCGCAGGCGATGGCGCGTGCGGATAAGCTGCTGAAGCGCCTGCGCCTCACCGACTTTGCCGATCGTTTCCCGCTGCACCTCTCCGGCGGCCAGCAGCAGCGTGTGGCGATCGCCCGCGCGCTGATGATGGAACCGCAGGTGCTGCTGTTTGACGAACCCACGGCGGCGCTCGATCCGGAAATCACCGCGCAGATCGTCAGCATCATTCGCGAACTGGCCGGCACCGGCATCACCCAGGTGATCGTGACCCACGAAGTGGAAGTGGCGCGCAAAACCGCCAGCCGCGTGGTGTATATGGAAAACGGCCGCGTGGTGGAACAGGGCGACAGCAGCCACTTCACGCAGCCGCAGACCACCGAGTTTGCCAACTACTTATCACACTAAAAATTTAACTTGCTGTAATTTGGGGAGTTTGCGATGAAAAAACTAATAATCGCCGCCGTTCTGGCTGGCATCAGCGTTTCCGCCTCCGCAGCCGAAACTATCCGTTTCGCTACCGAAGCCTCCTATCCTCCGTTTGAATTTATTGACGCCGGCAACAAGATCCAGGGGTTTGACGTCGATCTGGCCAACGCATTGTGCAAAGAAATGCAGGCCGACTGCACCTTCACCAACCAGGCGTTCGACAGCCTGATCCCCAGCCTGAAGTTCAAACGCTTCGATGCGGTGATGGCCGGTATGGATATCACGCCGGAGCGCGAAAAACAGGTGCTGTTCACCAAGCCGTACTATGACAACTCGGCGCTGTTTGTTGCCCAGAAAGGCAAGGTGGCCGACGTCGCCGCGCTCAAAGGCAAGAAAGTGGGCGTGCAGAACGGCACCACTCACCAGAAATACCTGACCGACAAGCACCCGGAAATCACTACCGTGCCTTATGACAGCTACCAGAACGCCATTCTGGATCTGAAAAACGGCCGCGTGGACGCGGTATTCGGCGACACTGCGGTGGTCAACGAGTGGCTGAAACAAAATGCCGCGCTGGCGGCGGTGGGCGACAAGGTTACCGATAAAGACTACTTCGGCACCGGCCTGGGCATCGCGGTGCGTCAGAAAAATACCGAGCTGCAGGGCAAGTTCAACGCCGCCCTGGACAAGATCAAGCAGGATGGGACCTATGAAACCATCTACAAAAAATGGTTCCAGCAGTAATACGCCCCGATGAATGAATTTCAACCTCTCGCAAGCGCCGCCGGCATGACCGTCGGCCTTGCCGTTTGCGCCCTGATCCTCGGGCTGATCCTGGCGATGCTGTTCGCGGTGTGGGAGTCTTCCCGCTGGCGAGTAGTGAGCTGGCTCGGCACCGCCTGGGTGACCCTGCTGCGCGGCCTGCCGGAAATTCTGGTGGTGCTGTTCATCTATTTCGGTTCGTCGCAGCTGCTGCTGATGCTGTCAGACGGCTTTACCCTCAACCTCGGCCTGTTCCAGCTGCCTATCCAGCTGGCTATCGATAACTTCGAAGTCAGCCCGTTCCTGTGCGGCGTGATCGCCCTGGCCCTGCTCTACTCCGCCTACGCCTCGCAAACGCTGCGCGGCGCGCTGAAAGCGGTGCCGCAGGGGCAGTGGGAATCCGGCCAGGCGCTGGGGATGAGCAAGGCGGCGATCTTCTTCCGCCTGATCATGCCGCAGATGTGGCGCCATGCGCTGCCCGGCCTCGGCAACCAATGGCTGGTGCTGCTGAAGGACACCGCGCTGGTGTCGTTGATCAGCGTGAACGACCTGATGCTGCAGACCAAGAGCATCGCCACCCGCACCCAGGAGCCTTTTACCTGGTACGTGATTGCGGCGGCGATCTATCTGCTGGTCACCCTGCTCAGCCAGTACGTCATCAAACGGATCGAGCTGCGCACCACGCGCTTTGAGCGGGGGCCAGCCTGATGCTTGAGTATTTGCCGGAAATCGTCAAAGGGCTGCACACCAGCCTGACGCTGACCCTCGCCGCGCTGATCGTGGCGTTGGCGCTGTCGCTGCTGCTGACGGTGATCCTGACGCTGAAAACGCCGATCCTGACGCCGCTGGTGAAAATCTACATCACGCTGTTTACCGGCACGCCGCTGCTGGTGCAGATCTTCCTGATCTACTACGGCCCCGGCCAGTTCCCGTCGATCCGCGACTATCCGTGGCTGTGGAACCTGCTGTCGCAGCCATGGCTGTGCGCGATGATCGCACTGGCGCTGAACAGCGCGGCCTACACTACCCAGCTGTTCTACGGCGCGGTGCGGGCGATCCCCGCCGGGCAATGGCAGTCCTGCGAGGCGCTGGGCATGTCGCGCAAACAGACGCTGCGCATCCTGTTGCCGTTCGCCTTCAAACGCGCGCTGTCGTCTTACTCCAACGAAGTGGTGCTGGTATTTAAAAGCACCTCGCTGGCCTACACCATTACGCTGATGGAGGTCATGGGCTACAGCCAGCTGATGTACGGCCGCACCTACGACGTGATGGTGTTTGGCGCCGCGGGCCTGGTCTACCTGTGCGTGAACGGCCTGCTGACGCTGCTGATGCGGCTGGTCGAGCGCCGCGCGCTGGCGTTCGAACGCCGCAACTGAAGGCAAGACGCCCCTGTCGAAGCCCCGTCTCAGTACGGGGCTTTTTTATGCCCATAGCAATTTTTAATCATTTACATTGCATATCAATTCACTCAATGGCATGGTTATCTTCCGGCACATTCGCGAAAACCCTCTGGTTATTATCAGTAAAATCAAGCGATGGCGAGATAACGACATTCTGAATACAGACAGGAGCACTACGCATGAAAAAATTACTGCTGGCCGCGACAGTGTTGGCTGGGATCGCCTTTAACGCCGGCGCCGCCGACACCCTTCGCTTCGCCTCTTCCGCCACCTATCCGCCGTTCGAATCGCTGGACGCCAGCAACCAGATCGTCGGTTTTGATATCGATCTGGCCAATGCGTTGTGCAAACAGATGAAGGTGGAATGCACCTTCACCAACCAGGCGTTCGACAGCCTGATCGCCGCGCTGAAATTCAAAAAATACGATGCGGTGATCTCGGGTATGGACATCACGCCGGAGCGCAGCAAGCAGGTTTCCTTCACCCAACCCTACTACGCCAACTCGGCGGTCGTTATCGCCCAGAAAGGCAAGTTCAGTTCGCTGGCAGATCTGAAGGGCAAGAAAGTCGGCATGGAAAACGGCACCACCCACCAGAAATACATGCAGGACAAGCACCCGGAAATCAACACCGTCTCCTACGACAGTTACCAGAACGCCATTCTGGAGCTGAAAAACGGCCGTATCGACGGCGTGTTCGGCGATACCGCGGTGGTGAATGAATGGCTGAAGAACAACCCCGGCCTGGCGCCGGTCGGCGAACACGTCACCGATGCGCAATACTTCGGCACCGGCCTGGGCATCGCGGTGCGCCCGGATAACCAGGCGTTGCTGGCCAAGCTGAACGCCGCGCTGGACGCCATCAAGGCCGACGGCACTTACCAAGCCATCAACGACAAATGGTTCCCGCAGTAAACCCCGCAAATCATAAGGCCCGTTCAACCGGGCCTTATATCAGTCAGTTGCGCACCAGCAGCGTCAGCACTTCATAGTGCACGGTATGGGGAAACATGTCGAACAGCTGCACCCGCTCGATGCGGTAGCCCGGCAGCATATCGATATCTTTCGCCATGCTCTCGGCGTTGCAGCTGGAATACAGGATGTAGCCCGGCGCCATGTGGTTCAAATACTCGCACAGCGCCTGGCCGATGCCGCGCCGCGGCGGATTGACCAGCACCAGCTGCGGTACATGGCCTTCAGCGGTGGCGAAACGCGTTGAGTCCAGCGCCTGAAAATCGACCTGCTGCAGGCCCAGCTGCTGCGCCGACTGGCGCGCGCAGGCAATCGCCTCTGCGCTGATTTCTATGCCGGTCAGGCGGGTTTGCGGCTGCGCGCAGTGCAGGCCAAAGCCGCCGACGCCGCAGAACAGATCCCACATGCTGCCGATGCCCAACGCCCGCACCCAGTCGCGGGCAGTGGCGTACAGGCCGGCGGCTACCTGCGGGTTGGTCTGGAAGAAGCTCTGCGGGCGGATATACAACGGCACCTGATTAAACTGCTCCTCCAGCGCCTGGCGATCGGTTAGCGCGATCTCGCGTTCCCCTTCCATGATGGCCATGTGCACCGGCTGAATATTGGCGGAGATCACCCGGAGCTGCGGCAGCTGTTGCCGCAGCCAGGGCAGCGCGGCGCGCAGCTGCGCCAGCTTGGTTTCCGACCGCAGCACGAAGCGCAGCATCACGCCGCCGCCAAGGGTGCTTTCGGTCAGCAGCAGATACTTCAGCTCGCCGCGCTTGCGCGCCACGTTATAGGGCGTTAACCCGGCGCGGGCGATAAAGCTTTTCAGTACGCCGAACATCGGGGCGAAGCTGGCGGGATACAGCGGGCAGTCGCTGAGATCGGCCGGCGTGCCGTCGCGGTGCAGCATGCCGAGCAGCGGGCGTTCAACGCTGCCGCTGACCACCATCTTGGCTTTATTGCGGAACGCGCTTTGCTCCCCTGCCACCGGCTCCCGCCATTGCGCAACGGCGCGCCCGGCCAGCAGCGATTGCAGGTGATGCTGTTTGTCGGCCAGCTGCCGTGGGTACGGCTTTTCCAGCCACTGGCAGGAACGGCAGGTGCCCGCCGTATACAAAGCGCAATGCATGAAGAGTACTCTGCGTTCAGGATGAAGAATTAAGGGCGCAGATTCTAGCACTCCGCGCCCTCAAAGTCTCAACCGCCGGCGGCGAAAAACCGGCGGCTGGCGGCAGGAACGAATAACAGCGCCAAAATCACCGCATCGGGGATCTTTTGCAAAATCAAGATGCGCAGGATCTGCCCGCTGGTTTCCCCTTCCACGGTGAACACTTCCGGCAACAGGCTGCCGATGGTAGCCAGCAGCAGGTAGGCGACCACCACGCACTGGCAGGCCACATAGCCCCAGCGCCCCCAGTTGCGGCCGCGCATTACCGCAAAACCGCAGCTGATTTGCAGACACAGCAATACCAGGCCGGCCAGAAAAATAAAGGTGGAATCCCAGGCCTGCGCGCTGGTGTTAACAAACTCCTGGGCGCCGTCGACGCCCAGTTCCCCCAGCAGCAACAGCACGCTGATGCACTTGATGGCCACCATCGCCGTGCCGGCCACCATCACCGGCACAGGCGCGTCTGAAGCCGATCCCATCCCCTGCCTGCTTTTCAGCATCTCTGACATATCCCTGTTCCACAACAACACACAACCAATTCAGGTAATGTATATAAAACCAGCTAACTAGTTGCAATAACAATAGTTTCAAAAATAGCAGGTTTGTTGCGGCTCAGCTACGGGCGGCCCGTTGTAATTCGCGCGATCGCTGTTTTTCCGAGCGCGCCATAAACCACCAGGCGATCAGGCCGATAATGCCCACGACCAGCAGGATCAAACTGGCCAACGCGTTGATTTCCGGGTTAACCCCCAAACGCACGCTGGAGAATACCAGCATAGGTAGCGTGGTCGCCCCCGGGCCGGAGACAAAGCTGGCGATCACCAGATCGTCCAGCGACAGGGTAAACGCCAGCATCCAGCCGGAAACCAGCGCTGGCGCAATCATCGGCAAAGTGATGACGAAGAACACCTTCAGCGGCGTCGCTCCCAAGTCCATCGCCGCTTCTTCGATGGACCTGTCCACCTCGCGCAGGCGCGAACTGATCACCACCGCCACGTAAGCGGTACAGAAGGTAACGTGCGCCAACCAGATGGTGAACATGCCGCGCTCCGCCGGCCAACCGAAGGCATGGCCCATCGCCACGAACAGCAGCAGCAGCGACAGGCCGGTAATGACGTCCGGCATAACCAGCGGCGCGGTCAGCATAAAGGCGAAGCCGGTCGAGCCGCGGAAACGGCCGAAACGCACCATCACCACCGCGGCAATGGCGCCGAGCACTACCGCAGCGGTGGCCGAAGCCGCGGCGATGGTCAGGCTGAGGCCAACGGCGCCGATCATCGCCGAATCGTGGAACAGCTCGGTATACCAGCGAGTGGACCAACCGGCCCATACCGTCACCAGCTTGGAGCTGTTGAACGAGTAAATCACCAGCATCAGCATCGGCGCGTACAGGAAGGTGAAACCAAGCACCAAAATAGCGATGCGCCACGGCGAGCGCACTACCGGCAAGTTGTTCATCCCTGCCCCCCCATTTCCTTGTTCTGGTGCTTGTGGAACCACAGGATCGGCACGATCAGCAACAGCAGCATGATGGTGGCGACCGCCGAGGCTACCGGCCAGTCGCGGTTGTTAAAGAATTCCTGCCACAGCACGCGGCCGATCATGATGCTATCCGGCCCGCCAAGCAGTTCCGGGATCACGAACTCGCCCACCGCCGGAATGAACACCAGCATCGACCCGGCGATAATGCCGCCGCGCGTCAGCGGCACGATCACGCTGAAGAAGGTTTTCAGCGGCCGGGCGCCCAGATCCAGCGACGCCTCCACCAGCGAATAGTCCAGCCGGGTCAGCGCAGTGTAAATCGGCAGCACCATAAACGGCAGGTAGGAGTAAACGATGCCGATATACACCGCCAGGTTGGTGTGCAGGATCACCAGCGGCTGGTCGATCACCCCCAGCCACAGCAGGAAGTTGTTCAGAATGCCGTTGTTTTTCAGGATCCCCATCCAGGCGTATACGCGGATCAGGAACGAGGTCCAGGACGGCAGGATCACCAGCAACAGCAGAATATTACGGGTCGAAGCCTTGCTGTGCGCCACCGCCCAGGCCAACGGATAGCCGATGATCAGGCAGCACAGCGTAGACACCGCCGCCACGCGCAGCGACTGTAGGTAAGCGTCGATATACAGCGGATCGTCAGCCAACTGCAGGTAGTTGGCGAAGTTGAGCGCGATGTCCAGCTTGCCGTCCGCCCAGCTCATCAGATCGGTATAAGGCGGCACCGCCAGCGCCAGCTCCGCCAGGCTGATCTTGAACACGATCAGGAACGGCAGCATAAACAGCAGCATCAGCCACAGCAGCGGCAACGCGATCACCAGCCTGCGGCCGTGCGCCATCTGCAGCCGTTGGAACAGCGCCTTGAGGCCGCCGTGCGGCTTGGCCGGCGGCTCCGGCGGCGTGCGTTCAGAAAGCATTGTCATCAGGGTTACTCCTCAGCGTCTCATCTACACCGTCAACACAACGCAGCTGTCGGTTTCCCAACACAGACGCACTTCGTCGCCCCAGGTCGGCATGCCTTTGCGGAAGCGATGGCCGTTTTGCAGCTGGGCGCTGATGATCTGGCCGCTGTGCAGCTTCACGTGGTAGATGGACAAATCCCCCAGGTAGGCGATATGCACCACTTCCCCCACCGCGAAGTTGCAGCCGTCTTCCGGCACCTCTTCGCACAGCATGATTTTTTCCGGCCGCAGCGCCACCTGGATCGGCACGCCGTCCACCACCGAGGCGTCCGGATCGACCTTGATCGCATGGCGCAGGCCCGGGCTTTGCAGGATCAGCGCGTCGTCGTGGCGCGCCTGCAGCACGCAGTCGAACACGTTGACCGAGCCGATAAACTCGGCGCTGAAGCGGCTGTTCGGGTGCTCATAGATCTCTTCCGGCTCGCCTATCTGCACAAACTTGCCGCGGTTCATGATGGCGATGCGCCCCGCCATGGTCATCGCCTCTTCCTGATCGTGGGTCACCATCACGCAGGTCACGCCGACGCGTTCAAGGATGTCGGTGACCTCCAGCTGCATCCGGTCGCGCAGCTTTTTGTCCAGCGCGCCCATCGGCTCGTCCAGCAACAGCAGTTTCGGCCGCTTGGCCAGGCTGCGCGCCAGCGCCACCCGCTGCCGCTGGCCGCCGGAAAGCTGGTGCGGCTTGCGCTTGGCGTATTCCTGCATATGCACCAGCGACAGCATTTCCGCCACCCGAGCGGCGATTTCCGCCCGCGGCATTTTGTCCTGCTTCAGGCCGAAGGCGATATTTTGCTCCACCGTCATATGGGGGAACAGCGCGTAAGACTGGAACATCATATTGACCGGCCGCTGGTACGGCGGCACGTGCGACATATCTTGCCCGTCGAGCACAATCTGCCCTTCCGTCGGCTGTTCAAAGCCGGCCAGCATGCGCAGCAGCGTCGACTTGCCGCAGCCGGACGGCCCCAGCAGCGCGAAGATCTCGCCCTTGTAGATGGTCAGGCTGACGTCTTCAACCGCGTTCTGCCCGTCGAAGGTTTTGGTGAGGTTACGGATTTCCAGCAGAGGGGTGAAAACCTTCTGCGACTTGGCTTGAGGACGAGGGATGGCGTCGTTCAATCGGGGTGATCTCCGGCGTAAAGCAGTACAAAAAACCACGGCGATTGCCATGGCCCAAAATGGCAATGCAGGCGGGGATCACCCGCCTGCCGGTATGGCATTGGGCTCAGCATGCTGAGCCCTGCGCATCATTTCCCGCTTTTAACTTTAGTCCAGGCGCGGGTAATTACCCGGTCCAGCTTCGGCGATTGCACGTTGAGCGTAAACAGCTTGGCGCGCAAGTCCGCCGGCGGATACACGTTCGGGTTGTCGCGCACTTCCGCGTTCACCAGCGGGGTTGAGTCCTTCACCGCGTTGGCGTAGTAGACGTGGTTGCTGATATCCGCCATCACGTCCGGCTTCAGCAGGAAGTTCAGGAACTGGTAAGCGGCATCTTTGTTTTTGGCATCCGCCGGCATGGCGAACATGTCAAAGTAGGTCAACGCCCCTTCTTTCGGGATCGCATAGGCCACGTTTACGCCGTTCTTCGCCTCCTTGGCGCGGTTGGCCGCCTGCATTACGTCGCCGGACCAGCCGATCGCCACGCAGATGTCGCCGTTCGCCAGATCGTTGATGTACTGCGAGGAGTGGAAGTAGCGAATGTTCGGCCGCAGCTTCAGCAGCAGATCGTTGGCTGCGCCGGTGTAATCCGCCGCGTTGGTGCTGTTGGGATCTTTGCCCAGGTAGTGCAGCACGGTGGCATAAACTTCGCTAGGCGCATCCAGGAAGGAAACGCCGCAGCTTTTCAGCTTCTCGAGGTTTTCCGGCTTGAGGATCAGATCCCAACTGTTGACCGGCGCGTCTTTGCCCAGCACCGCCTTCACCTTGTCGACGTTATAACCGATGCCGGTGGTCACCATCAGGTAAGGGATGCCGAACTTGTTGTCCTTGTCGTTATGCGCCACCAGTTGCAGCATCTCGGGATCAAGGTTTTTGTAGTTGGGCATTTTGCTCTTGTCGAGCGGCTCGAAGATGCCGGCTTTGGACTGGCGCTCGAGGAAGTTGGATGAAGGCACCACCAGATCATAACCGGTGCTGCCCGCCATCAGTTTGCCTTCCAACACTTCATTGGAGTCAAAGACGTCGTACACCACTTTAATGCCGGTTTCTTTCTGGAATTTGGCTAAGGTATCCGGCGCGATATAGTCGGACCAGTTATACACGTGCAGCGTTTTTTCCTCGGCTGACGCTGTGACGGACGCGGCCATCAGCAGGCCGGCAACAACACCCGATAACCACTTTTTACGTTGGGTGACCATCCGTAACTTCCTCCAAAACAGGGGTGAATCATAGAATTGAACTTGTATCGCGAGACGATACAAAACCTTTCCTGATCGAGCGCAATCGTTGCAACCGCGGATTGAATGGCTATGCAGTTGATTGCATAAGCCTTTTTCAGCTGCCCAGCCCGCGTGGTCACAAGGGGAATCGCAAGCCCTTAGCAGAATCAGCAGCATAACCGCTGCGGCCGGAACCCGCCAGCCTCCAGGGTAAAAAACGCCTTTTATCGATTTTTTATGCAGTTTTTCTCTATGTGATACGCCATTAACGGCACAAACGACGAGAAATATCTGGCAACAGCGGGCAAAATGCAGAATATATTATTGCGGAGGGGAATAACGGCAGCATGCCGCCGAAACAGCGGCACGCATAATGTACAGCGGGGATCAGTGCAGCATCGGCTGGCGCTCGGCGCCAGCGGGGTTCTCTTCTTCGTCGCCCATAAACAGCAGATCGTTCGCCCGCGCCTCGAGGATCACCATCGAGATCTGCTCTTCGCCCTGCTGCATAAAGTGGGTGAACTGCTCCAGCGTCACGCCGACGGCGATGCTCAGCGACTGGCAGACGATCAGTTTCGGCAGGTTGTCGTCCTGAATGTCGACAAAGGCTTTGATGGTCAGCGAACTGGCGTTGATCTGGCTCAGATCGGCCACCAGCGGGATCAAGGCGGTCGGTTTCACCTCGGCCAGCGCCGAGAACAGGATCACGTTGTCCACCAGATCGATCTTGGCGTCGAACACGCCGTCGAAGTTTTGCATGTGCGGCAGGTGCAGCGCCTGACAGGAATCGCACTCAAAGAAAGAAATGCCCGATTGATCCAGCCAGCGCCGCAGCAGCGCCAAATCAGGGACAATGAGTGAATCCATATAACCAGCCTCACAATATTCAAAACGCGAAAAGGCGCATAGCTTACGGAATATTCACCCGATGCGCCACGATCAATGCGGCTTAATTCACTAAAAGGATAATTATCGGCGAGAAAAAGTTGCGTTCCAACCGGCTTATCCGCCCGACTTCAGCCTGAATCCCGGCCGCGCCCGCAGCTCGATGTATTCGATCATCATGCCGGCGATATCCAGCCCGGTGGTGGTTTCCACCCCCTCCAGCCCCGGCGAAGCGTTGACCTCCATCACCAGCGGGCCGCGCGCCGCACGCAGGATGTCCACCCCGGCGACGTCCAGCCCCAGCGTGGCGGCCGCTTTCACCGCTATCGCCCGCTCCTTGGCGGTGATGCTCACCTTGCGGGCGGTGCCGCCGCGGTGCAGGTTGGAGCGGAACTCTCCGGCCTTGGCCTGCCGCTCGATGGCCGCCACCACCCGGCCGCCCACCACCAGACAGCGCACGTCGCTGCCCTGCGCTTCGCGGATGTACTCCTGTACCAGAATGTGCGCGTTCAGGCCGCGAAAGGCGTCTATCACGCTCTCCGCCGCCTGGCGGGTTTCCGCCAGCACCACCCCGATGCCCTGAGTGCCCTCCACCAGTTTCACCACCAGCGGCGCGCCGCCCACCAGCTCAATCAGGTCGCCGGTATCGTCCGGCGAATGGGCGAAACCGGTTATCGGCAGATCGATACCCTGCCGCGCCAGCAGCTGCAGCGAACGCAGTTTGTCGCGCGCCCGGGTGATGGAGACCGATTCGTTCAGCGGATAGCTGCCGAGCAGCTCAAACTGACGCAGCACCGCGGTGCCGTAGAAGGTGATGGCGGAGCCGATACGCGGGATAACCGCGTCGTAGCGATCCAGCTGGCGGCCGCGATAGTGGATGGTCGGCGCCGCCGGGTTGATGTTCATATAGCAGGAGAGCGGATCGATGACATCGATGCTGTGCCCGCGATCCTCCGCCGCTTCCCGCAGCCGCTTGCATGAGTACAGCGTTCCGTCGCGCGAAAGAATGGCAATTTTCACTCGTCACCCCAAAAAGGCAAACGCCTGCCCGGCAGGCGGATAAGCGGCCGCCGCACTCAGGCGCGCGGATCGCGGTCCTGATTATTTTTCGACTTGTCGTCGTCCTGCGGCTTATGGCGGTCGTTTTCCGGCGGCAGGCCGCCGCGCATCAACGGACCAAAGCCCTGCACCACGCGCCACACCAAAAACGCCGCCGCCGGCACCATCATCGCCACGCCGAGGAAGATCATGCCGACCGCCGCCTGCTGCGATGCCAGCCACCCCGGCAACTGCAGATGGCCGTGAATGCCGAGATAGGCCAGCACCAGCAGCACCATGCCCAGGCCTTCCAGCACCAACACCGGGCGCGGTAAGTCACCGAATGAACGCATATTTTTCTTCTCCAGAGGCTCTGCCCACAGTGTAGTGAATTCCCGTCGGCGACGACAGCCCCGGCAGACCAATTGGTTACATGAATCAGATTAACAGGTAATTCCTGCTTTTTTTTCATCAGCTCAACGGGCATAGTAAGCGGCATTAACGCGGGTGATGGGCAGGCTTGGGTCTTTTGGGGCTGACAGAATGTCGTTGCGATTGCGAGTAATTCATTGAATATCAAATTAAGGAGCGTTGCATGTTTGCAGTAATCTTCGGGCGTCCGGGCTGTCCTTATTGTGTCCGTGCTAAAGAGTTGGCGGAAAAATTGACTGAAGAACGCGACGATTTCAACTTCCGTTACGTTGATATCCACGCTGAAGGCATCACCAAGGCCGATCTGGAAAAAACCGTCGGCAAACCGGTTGAAACCGTACCGCAGATCTTCCTGGACGAGAAACACATTGGCGGCTGCACTGATTTTGAAGCCTACGCCAAAGAAAACCTCAATCTGTTCCAGTAAGCCGCAGGCTGAACGACAAAAAGGCGCTTAGAGCGCCTTTTTTTATTGCCGCTCGCCGCGGTACAGCTGTTGCAACGCATGGGCGCACAGCATCAGCATGGCGCCGAACACGCACCAAAATACCGCGCTGGTGGCGTAGGCCAGTTCCTGCCAGAACGAATAGGACGGCGTCAGCCAGAAATGGCGGATCGCCAAACATAGCGGCAGCGCATACAGTGCGCCTAACAGCGGGCACAGCAGGCGCTTGCGGCTCGACAGATAGCTGGCGATGGCGCCGGGAATGACGAACAGCAGCAGGCCGGTCTCGCCGTGGTGCTCGTGGTCGGTGCTGCCGAACAGGCCGCTCTGCTGGCCGAGGAACAGCAAACTGAACAGCAGGAAACAGCTTAAAATCCCCAACCAATATCGATAACTCGCCATGCGAACGCTCCCCCTTGCCCATCACCGCATCAATTAAAATCAGCCGTGTCACAAAATAGGTGACGCCTTGCCGCCAACCGGCAACGCTGAACTGAACTTTTCCTTGGCCAAAAGAGAGTTAAATGCGCCCGGCGGCGCAGGAAATCAGCTTTATGCTGGCTGTCACGCGCCAGAGCGACTAGAATAAACGCCGCCGATCGATGGTTCGAATCGCCTTCCGCTGGTGAGTTATTTATGACGTCATTTTATGGCTGAATTTATATCTTATAGTCATCAAAAATCAAGCACTTACTGGTAAACAATAAGTTATCCTCCGTGAACATAAACGTCGCTAGTTTGTTAAACGGTAACTACATTCTGTTACTGTTCGTGGTACTCGCACTGGGGCTGTGCCTCGGTAAAGTCCGTCTGGGCTCCGTTCAACTCGGTAATTCCATTGGCGTTTTGGTGGTTTCGCTGCTGCTCGGCCAGCAACACTTCGCCATTAACACCGAAGCGTTGAATCTCGGCTTTATGCTGTTTATTTTCTGCGTGGGGGTGGAAGCCGGCCCTAACTTTTTCTCGATTTTCTTCCGCGACGGCAAAAACTATTTGATGCTGGCGCTGGTGATGGTCGGTTCGGCGATGGTGATCGCCATCGGCCTCGGCAAGCTGTTCCACTGGGACATCGGCCTGACCGCCGGCATGCTGGCCGGTTCAATGACCTCGACTCCGGTATTGGTGGGCGCCGGCGATACGCTGCGCAACACCATCGTCAACGGCCCGGCGCTGTTGGCGGCCCAGGACCATCTGAGCCTCGGTTACGCCCTCACCTATCTGATTGGTTTGGTCAGCCTTATCTTCGGCGCGCGCTACCTGCCGAAACTGCAGCACCAGGATCTGTCTACCTCCGCCCAACAGATCGCCCGCGAGCGCGGCCTGGACACCGACAGCCAGCGCAAGGTGTACCTGCCGGTGATCCGCGCCTACCGCGTCGGCCCCGAGCTGGTGGCCTGGGCCGACGGCAAGAACCTGCGCGAGCTGGGCATCTATCGCCAGACCGGCTGCTATATTGAACGCATCCGCCGCAACGGCATTTTGGCCAACCCCGACGGCGACGCGGTGCTGCAGGTGGGCGACGAGATCTCGCTGGTCGGCTACCCGGACGCCCATGCGCGCCTGGACCCGAGCTTCCGCAACGGCAAGGAAGTGTTCGACCGCGATCTGCTCGACATGCGCATCGTCACCGAAGAGATCGTGGTGAAGAACAGCAACGCGGTGAACAAACGCCTGAGCCAGCTGAAGTTGACCGACCACGGCTGCTTCCTCAACCGGGTGATCCGCAGCCAGATTGAAATGCCCATCGATGACAGCATCGTGCTCAACAAGGGCGATGTACTGCAGGTGAGCGGCGATGCGCGCCGGGTGAAGAGCGTGGCGGAGAAGATCGGCTTTATCTCGATCCACAGCCAGGTCACCGATCTGCTGGCGTTCTGCGCCTTCTTTATCATCGGCCTGCTGATAGGCCAGATAACCATCCAGTTCAGCAACTTCTCGTTCGGTATCGGCAACGCCGCCGGCCTGCTGATGTCCGGCATCATGCTCGGCTTCCTGCGCGCCAACCACCCGACCTTCGGCTATATCCCGCAGGGCGCGTTGAACATGGTGAAAGAATTCGGCCTGATGGTGTTTATGGCCGGCGTGGGCCTGAGCGCCGGCGCCGGCATCGGCCACAGCCTGGGCGCGGTCGGCGGCCAGATGCTGATCGCCGGGCTGATCGTCAGCCTGGTGCCGGTGATCATCTGCTTCCTGTTCGGCGCTTACGTGCTGCGCATGAACCGCGCCTTGCTGTTCGGCGCCATCATGGGCGCCCGCACCTGTGCGCCGGCGATGGAGATCATCAGCGACACCGCACGCAGCAATATCCCGGCGCTGGGCTATGCCGGCACCTACGCCATCGCTAACGTACTGTTAACCCTCGCGGGTTCGCTGATCGTGGTGCTGTGGCCGGGGATCGCCGGGTAACTGATAAGCAGCGGAGATGAATCGGCGGTAAAAATATTTTGATTTTTTTATCGCCGCAGAGAACTTTCGTTGCGGGGGGCAGTCTGAATTAGTGCCACTGCTTTTCTTTGATGTCCCCAATTTGTGGAGCCCGATAATCCCGCCTTTTAGGTTCAAGATTATCGGGTTTTTTGTTGAATAAATAGCTATATAACAAAAGCATACAGTTGGAGCATATGCCTAGTGGCGATGAAATGGCGGCAGACACAACGCTTAGCGCAACAAGTCATCATCACGACAAAATTAGCACCAAAATAATATAAATTGAAATTATTTCCTTTGCATGTAATTGGTTTTTTTACTATGTAAAAACAGCGGTAATTCAAATCCAAAAAGTCAGTATTATTAGCAGAAAAAATACGACCATTAAGCTGAGGTACAAAAAACTATACCTTTTCATCCATTTAATGTTTACCAACGATTGCCCACTAAAAAAAACATAAGCGTCTTCTGGTAAGTATTCTCCATGGGAAATTTTCACTTTCTTTTTTTCAATTACTTTCCTAAAAAACAACACCACCGGAAAGCTGCCAAAAAAACCGGCCTGAGACAAAAATTTATAATAGCTTGGCATAAACAATTTCGCCTCTAAATAGCTAGAGACAATATAATTGTAGTGATTTTTATGCCTAAAAAACATAACGACACACGTCAGAAAAAGAAAAATGAAAACGGCACCAAGGGCAACAAATATTCTCATTAAAAACAAATCCACCGGCTACTCCTTCGCTCTCAATTTAAAAACAGTGTGTTAACGCCATCACCAAACTTGGCCCCCACCTGTTCACCAGCTGCGCCGCCTAATAATCCCCCACCGAGAGATCCCACCAAACCGCAAGCAAACGCCGCCGCTCCACCGGTGGCTATACCCGCCACAACACAGATCCCTCCTACCAGCATTGCGCCCCCCGAACCTCCGAGAATCGCCCCTCCCGTGCTAAAACCAAACTTACTGTATTCCTTAACAGCAACTTTTGGGCAATCCATTTCTCGACCGGTAGTACAAGCGTTCATCACTTCGTTAGTTGCGTTTAAACCGGAGAAAGCGATTGCAATATATCCGCCACTTTTCATAAAGGTTGCAGCACGAGAAGCGCCGTCCAAATAAGTTGAATACCCCTTAATCGCCCCTACTCCTGCGGTAGACCATTCATGCACTATGGATTTACTGGATAGGTTAAGCGCATGGCGCATGTCTTCATAGTGTTTTAGTTTTAAAGTCTTTTGAGTTAATCGTGCCAGAATGGGCTTATTTACCATCCCCCTGAGCTCTGTAAACAATGCGGCACGTTCGGCATAAAATTGCTGGCTAATCAGACTGCCTTGGGAACGGTATTGACTCTGATAACTTTTTTCTATTTTTTGCAGCGTAGACTCTATCTGACGGAAGTATTTCTCACCAACATCACTTGCTGTCCCAAACAATTTGTCCCCTACAGATGTTAACGCCGCTATAGCGCCATAATTTTTTTGCATGAATCCCGCATCGTCTGTAGACATTGGCGCAATGGTACGATTCACGTTCTGCTTTGCCAGTCGCAACAAGCGCAACGTATTCGGAGTGAGAGCGTTTTCTGGGTCTGCAACCAATAGGATCTGCCCTGGCTTCAACCATGCACTGTCTGCATTCAGAGTCATGAAATATCTACTGGCATTGTTGCTACGCCCGTTGAATAACGTTTGAGCCTGAAAGGCCAAAGGGCCGGGTTGTTCTACGATGCAGTAACCGGGCGTGATAGATTTAGTCATCAAGATATCCTTTCTTTGATGCAACGCTGATGTTATGCAATAAAGCGCAGTGTGCCCGTAAACACCCAACCGTTGCAACCACAGGAAAGGATCAGAAAAGATTATTGTGAAGCCGGGCGATCCCCGGCTTCGTGGGGCAGGTTTACTTCTGTTCCGCCTGTTTGACGGTGTCTTCGGCTTTCCACACGCGGTACTTCACTTCCACGTCTTTCGGCACGTACACCACGATCGGCAGGCGGCTGTTGTAGCGCTGCATCGCGGCGTCGCCCAGGTTGGCGGCGACAAATTTCTGCTGTTTGGTGTTTTCCGGGCAGGCCATCATGGTGGACGCCGGTGCAGACAGTTTTTCCAGCACCAGGTAGTCATAACCCCAGCCGGACAACGTTTTGCTTTCCAGCGTGCCGCCCATCATATGGCGGTTGCAGTCCACTTCCAGCGTTTTGCCGATCAGCAGCTCAACCTGGAAGTTCTCTTCATGTTCCTGCTTCGGCAGGTAGATTACCTGGCGATTCATGCCTTTTTCAGCTTTCGGGTAAGGCGCGACCTTTTCCAGCGGCTGCTTGCTGATGTCGGCGTCTTCTGCAGAGGTGGCCGCAATGGCGCTGGCGGAAACGGCCATCAGCAGGCCGGAAAATACAACGGATGCCTTGTTCATGTTTTATCCCTACGATTTATCAAATAATCCGTCTATAAACTAATACACTACAGCTGGCGCCGCCACAGGTTTAATCTTCTTTACAATAGGCGATTATCAGTGACAATCGCCTGACATTTCCTGTTATTCAGAGCAATGCCTTAGTGAGCTGCAGTTTTGGCAATGTAGGCCTTCACCACCTGGTAGACATAGTCCTGGCACGCCAACCCGGTCTGTGGATCGTATTTGCCCTGATTGGTGATGTTGTTGGACAGCACGCGAATGCCGACAAACGGGATATTGAACGCCGCGGCGATCTGCGCAGCGGAAGCGGTCTCCATCTCTTCTACCGAAGTGTGGTAGCTATCGCGGAAATAGCGAATACGATCCAGCTCGCTGTTCCACACGTCTGCCGAACCGATTACCCCTTCCACCACCCGCCCCTGCTTATAGCTGTCCTTCACGCTTTCCGCAATCGCCAGCAGTTGCCCGCTCGCCGGGAATTGGCGGATGCTGTGGGCGTTCTTGTCCTCGCCGGCGCTGCCTTTCGAGGCCAGCAGATCCATCGGCCGCCACTGGCGCGAATCGCTGCCCTCGCCCTGCGCCTTGTTCGGCGTTTTAAACGCGCCCAAATTGACCGAGTATTTGCCCAGCACGATGTCATATACCTTCAGCGCAGGATCGTGGCCGCCGGCGGTGCCCTGGTTGATGATCGCCACCGGGTGGAACTGCGTAGCGGCAATCGCCGTAGCCGCCGCCGCGTTAGACATGCCCTTCAGGGTTTCGGAAACCACCACCGGATAGCCGTCGACGGTGCCATGCCAAAAGCGCCAGCCGCCAATCTGCTCTTCACGCGGGTTTTCCAGCCGCTGGGCGAAACGCTCCGCCTCCACCGGCATCGCCCCCTGCACCACAATCGGCCCCGCAGGCTGTTGCCCATAGCCCAATGGCGAAAAGGCGGCGCCCGCAGCGGCCAGCAGCAAAACGATCGTTTTATTCTTCATCACCGCATCATCCCAATAAAAAGCAAACGTTTACCTTAGCTGAAAGCGACGGTTGCGGATATGACTTTTTCCCAGGGGAGATTAAGGTTTTCTTAAGGCGGAATGATTACAGTAGCCGGATACCCTTCAGCTACCGAGCCTGCACGTGAATTCAAAAGCTTCATTAAATCAATCCTCAACGGCCCCCCACATTCAGACGACTGCTATTTACTCCCTGCCGACATCCTTTTACCGTTGGCAGGCTTTTGGCCTGTTGGTCAGCGGGTTGCTGTTTCTCTGGCTGTCGCGCAACGAGCAGTTGGACTGGGCCATCAGTAATTACTGGTTCGACCCGGCCAGCGGGCATTTTCCCTGGCAGAACAATTATTGGCTGGATCTGATCAACCATCGCCTGCTGAAGCTGCTGGTGATTGCCGGCGCGGTGCTGGCGTTGCTGTGGGGTATTTATCGCCGCAGCCCGCGGCTGATCGTCAGCATGTTGCTGATCGGCATTGGCCCCCTGGTGGTCGGCGTGCTTAAAGCCACCAGCGCGCATTCGTGCCCCTGGGATCTGATCGAGTACGGCGGCAAAGCGATGTCTTATCCGCTGTTAGGCGCAGCGCCGGCGTTCTCCGGCCCGGGACGTTGTTTCCCCGGCGGCCACGCCTCCAGCGGCTTTGCGGTGATGGCGCTGTTTTTCCTGTTCTATCCGCAGCGCCCGCGCCTGGCCTACTGGTGCTGGTTCGGCGGCATCGCGCTCGGCATGCTGATGGGCTTTGGCCAGGTCATGCGCGGCGCACATTTTCTTACCCATAACCTGTGGGCGGGTTGGTGGGTTTGGCTCAGCCAATTGGCTATTTATTGGACGGTTAGCGGCTATTACCGCCGTCAGACGAGGTAAAAGTTATGGAGCAGTTGAATCACGTTCTTTTCGCCTGGATCAATGCGACCCCGGCGTCCCCCGAGTGGCTTATCGACTTCGCCACCTTCCTGGCGCGCGATCTGATCGCCATAGTCCCCTTGCTGATCGTCGGCCTATGGCTGTGGGGGCCGCAAAGCCAGCTGGTTTCACAGCGTGAAGTGGTCGCCAAGACGACAATCGCGCTGCTGTTCGCCATGCTCACCGCCTCGACTATCGGCATGCTGCTGCCGCACGAACGGCCGTTCGTCGCCGGCGTCGGTTATACCTTCCTCGCCCACGCGCCAGACAGCTCTTTCCCCAGCGATCACGGCACCGCCATCTTTACCTTTGCGCTGGCGTTCGTATTCTGGCACCGCGTATGGTCCGGCGTGCTGCTGATGATCGTCGCCGCCGGCATCGCCTGGTCACGCGTTTATCTCGGCGTGCACTGGCCGCTGGACATGGTCGGCGGCTTCCTGCTCGGCCTGGTCGGCTGCCTGTTCGCCCAACTGGTGTGGAACCTGTTTGGCGACATCATCGCCGATCGCCTGGCGCGCCTGTACCGCTTCGTCTTTGCCTTCGCGATCCGCAAAGGTTGGGTAAAAGAATAACCGCACAATATGACAGGGGCGTTACCGCCCCTGCTTATCACACCACGCCCGTGGTGACGCAAAACTCCCGCGTTTCCCCCGCTTCCAGCATCAGCAAGGTGCCCGCCCGTTTCGCCGCCAGATAGCCTTCAGGTCTGCAGGTCGCCGGCAAAATAAACGCCGCCACTTTTTGATCGCCGTTGTGCAATATCCAGCGCGTGCCGTAGTTGAACTGCGCGGTGGAAAAACGCGTCACAAAACGGTGGCCCTGCGGCGCCAGCATAAAGAACTCCGCCTGGTCGACATACTGCGACAGCTCGTCGGCGAAAAACACGATCTCCGGATCGTAATGCTGCGGTTCGTTCAGTTCGCACAGGCCGTGGCCGCGCTGCGCCAGCTTTTGCGTATAGGCCAGCCACTGCGGCGTCGGCTGCACGTGGGCCGGCACGCTTTCCCGCAGTTGCAGCGCCGATCCCGGCAGGTTCTGCCGGAAGGTGGCGCCCGGTACGTAGGCGTAGTTCATATGGCACATGTACTGCAGCGGCATGGCCACGCTGGCCAGGTTGGTTACCTGCATCTCGATGTTGAACTGCGCGCTGCCAGCCGTCAGCCGCACCCGCGGCTGCGCCAGATAATGGTCGCCAAAGCCTTTCACATATTCCACGCTGCCGCCGATTGCCAGCGTATCGCCGTTCACCTCCAGCCAGATGCGATCCATCGCCGCACAGGGCATTTCGCCGTGCAGCGGATGATCGTCCTCCGGCGCCGGGCACCCGTTGCGCCGCAGCCCGGAATGGAAAGCGAAGCAGCCGTAGCTGTCGATGATGCTTTCGCCCTGGCGCGGCTGAGTGAACATGTTCTCCATCTTCAGTTGATGGCCGTCGAACTCGGCGTCCCACACCATCTGGCCGTAATACGGCAGCACCGTCAGATAACCCCGGCTATTGGCCAGTTTCAGCGCGGCGATGCCGCTGTCGTAACGGAATGCGGTGACGCAAAACTCGGCGCACCGATACAGCTCGCGCGGCTGTGCGCCGAACTGCTCAGGGATTAGGTTGATTATCGCTGTCATCGCCATTCCCCTGCCGTTTCGCGTTCGGCCGGCGTCTGCCGCGCATCGCGCCGTTTATGCCGCAGCTCGCCCCAGAAATAGAACCCCACGTAGGCGAAGCACAGCAACGACACGCCGAACGCCCGCTGCATGGAGCCCAGGTGATCGGACACGTAGCCCTGCAACGCCGGCACGAAGGCCGCGCCGACGATCGACATCACGATGATCGCCCCGGCCACCTCGGTGTATTTGTTGTCTACCGTATCCAGCGTGCCGGCGTAGATGGTGGCCCAGCACGGCCCGAACAACACGCTGACGAACACCGCGGCGTAGACGGCGGTAAAGCTCGGCACCAGCATCACATAGGCCAACGTCAGTACGCCAAGCGCCGCATAGGCGATCAGCACCTTTTCCGCCCGGAAGCGCGTCATCAGGAAGTTGGCGACAAACTTGCCGATAAAGAAGCAGATAAAGCTGTAGATCATAAAGTTAGAAGCGTCGCGTTCGTTGGAAGCGCCCAAATTCAACGCCAGGCGGATGGTGAACGACCACACCGCCACCTGCATGCCGACATACAAGAACTGCGCGGCAATGCCCTTGCGAAAGCGCGCGTTGCCGGCCAGGTACTTCAGCGTTTCTCCCAACGCAGGCCCGGCGGCCTGTTCACCGCGCTCGTTCTGCGGTTTGCAGCGCGGGTAACGGGTCATCAGGAACAGCAGCATCACCACCAGCAGCACGATGATCAGATATTTATACGGCTCCAGCGTATGCTCCAGCATCGTCAAGCGAAACTGGTGGATCTGCTCCGGCGTCATGCCCGCCATCTGCGTTTGCAGGCTGTCGCCTTCCTGGAACACCAAATACTTGCCCAGCACAATCCCCATCAGCGCGCCGACCGGATAGAAAGTCTGGCTGACGTTAAGCCGCAGCGTGGCGTAATCACGGTGGCCAATCATCGAACTGTAGGTGTTGGCGGCGGTTTCCAGGAAGCTCAGGCCGATGGCGATGGCGAAGATCGCCGCCAGGAACATGGTGTAGGTCGCCATGTGCGAGGCCGGGTAGAACAGCATGCAGCCGACGATATACAGCGTCAGGCCGATCAGGATCGCCGCCTTGTAGCTGCTTTTTTTGATCACCAGCGAAGCCGGAATGGCAATCAGGAAATAGCCGCCGTAAAACGCGCTCTGCACCAGCGCGCTGGCGAAATCGCTCAGTTCGAACACGCTCTTGAACTGGGTGATCAGGATATCATTGAGGCTGGCGGCGCAGCCCCACAGCGGGAACAGACAGGAAAGCAAAATGAACTGGAACAACGGCGTTCTGTCGAGATAGCCGTCTGGCTGCTGAACGATATTAGCGCGCATGTTATTTTCCTTGCCGCGTAGCGGTTATAAAATCAAAGAATTGCGATGCATCGGGATAAGAACGTTGGGTGCCTTTGCCGGTAACGCTGTAGGCGGCATAGGCCGAAGCCTGGCGCATCGCCTGCGGCACATCGCCGTGGCGCACGTATTCGTGGGCGAAACAGCCGATAAAGGCATCCCCGGCGCCGCTGGTGTCCAGCGCCTTTACCTGCAGCGGCGCAACATGTTCTACCCGATCGCCGGTCATCCACAGCGCGCCGCGCTGGCCAAGGGTGATGATCAGATTGCGCAACCCCTTCGCCAACAGCGTGCGGCCGGCGCGCAGGATATTTTCTTCGCTGTCCACCGGCATACCGGTCAGGATCTCCAGCTCGGTTTCGTTCGGCATAAAGAAGTCGCACTGGCAGGCATAGGCGATATCCAGATCGCGCGACGCCGGCGCCGGGTTAAGGATCACCGCAATGCGATGCCGGCGGGCGAAGTCGATTGCCGCATACACCGTCTCCAGCGGGATCTCGAGCTGCAGGATCATCAGCCGGCACGCTTGCAGCGCCGGGGCCGCACGTTCAATATCCGCCGGCAGCAGGTGGTTGTTGGCGCCCTTGACGATCAGGATGCGGTTTTGCGAGGCGCTATCGACGAAGATCGGCGCTACGCCGCTGGAGACGCCCGTCACCTTTTTCACATAGCGGGTATCCACGCCGGCCTGTTGCAGGTTGCGCAGGGTGTTATCGGCGAACAGATCGTCGCCCACGCATGTCACCATCATTACACTGGCGCCAAGTTTGGCAGCGGCCACCGCCTGATTGGCGCCCTTGCCGCCGCAGCCGATTTCAAACTCCGGCGCCTCCAACGTTTCCCCGGCGTTCGGCATCCGGTCAGTGTAGGTAATCAGATCCACCATGTTCGAACCAATCACTGCGATATCCATCCTGCTGTCCCCTGTGGTCTTTTTGAGCATTCAATGTTAGTTAAATAACATTATCAATCGACTTATGTGATAGCTGTGACATCGATCCCAACAATGATTTAGCTGTTGCACGGTAAAACAAGCTAGGTTTGCGGCGTGAGTAATGTTACTATTCTCACATTACTCACATCCTGCTTTGTCTATACCTCACTAAGGAATCGAGATGACTACTGAAAACATTGATTACGCAAGCTACGTCGATCACACCCTGCTGGCGATGGACGCCACCGAAACGCAAATCGCCAAGCTGTGTGAAGAAGCGCAGCAGCACAACTTCTATGCCGTATGCGTCAACTCCGGCTATGTGCCTTTGGCGGCGCACCTGCTGCAGGAAAGCGCGGTGAAAGTGTGTTCGGTGATCGGTTTCCCGCTGGGCGCAGGCCTGACCGTCGCCAAAGCCTTTGAAGCCAAGGCGGCAATCGCCGCAGGCGCGCAGGAAATCGATATGGTGATCAACGTCGGCTGGCTGAAAAGCGGCCTGCTGGACGAAGTAAAAGCCGACATCGCCGCAGTGCGTGAGGTTTGCGCGGCGATCCCGTTGAAGGTAATATTGGAAACCTGCCTGCTCAGCGATGCGCAGATCGTTCAGGTTTGTGAAATGTGTCGCGAGCTCGATGTGGCCTTCGTTAAAACTTCCACCGGCTTCAGCACCGGCGGCGCGCGGGAAGAGCACGTCAAACTGATGCGCGCCACCGTGGGCGGCGAGATGGGCGTGAAAGCTTCCGGCGCCGTGCGCGATCGCGCAACCGCCGAGAAGATGATCAAAGCAGGCGCCACGCGTATCGGCACCAGCTCAGGCGTGGCCATCGTTTCCGGCGAGCAAGCGGCGGCAGGCAGTTACTGATAGCCTGAAGCGCGCCGGTAGCCGGCGCGCCGAGATAATCTGATGCGGGACAATACGGGCGGCGCAGGCTGCCCGATATTGCCCCGCATCGTTGCATATAGCCCCGAACAACGGCAGCACGCACTCTTTTATCTCTTAAACCTGTGGGAAGCGGACAGATGGAAACGCGGCGCGAAGAACGTATCAACCGGTTAGTGCAGGCGTTAAAACGCGCCGACAAGATCCACCTCAAGGAAGCCGCCGTGCTGCTGGGCGTGTCGGAGATGACCATCCGCCGCGATCTCAGCGCAGAACCGGCGGCCGTTGTGTTGCTCGGCGGCTATGTGGTGACCGACCCGCGCAGCAACGGCGTGACCAACTATTTTGTCTCCGACCAAAAAGCCAAGCAGGTCACGGAAAAACGCCGCATCGGCCTGCTGGCCGCCCCGTTAATCAATGAAAACGACACAGTGTTTTTCGACTGCGGCACCACCACCCCGGCGATCATCGACGCCATCGCCGACGAACTGTCCTTTACCGCGGTCTGCCACTCGCTGAACACCTTTCTGGCGCTGCAGGACAAACCCAACTGCAAGGTCATCCTGTGCGGCGGGGAATTCAAGCCGAACAACTATATCTTTACCGGCGTCGGCCAGCACAACGAGCTGGATCACATCTGCCCGAACATCGCCTTTATCTCCGCCGCCGGCCTCAGCCTCCAGCACGGCGCCACCTGCTTTAACTTCGACGAGCTGGAGATGAAGCACCGCGCGATGGCGATGGCGCAGCAAAAGATCCTGGTGGCCGATCACAGCAAGTTCGGCAAAACCAAGCCGGCCTGCATCGGCCCCCTGGCCCAGTTCGACCGGGTGATCACCGATCGCCAACCGGATGCCGAATTCGCCGATTTTTTCAGCGAAAACGCCATCGCCATCCGTTTCTAACCTTCCGCCGCCGTCGGCGTTCGGCGGCGATGCCCCCATCTTTTCTCCCGCAGGCCCCGGCAATATTGTGCAAATAATGCGCAATCAGTTGGCCAATTTCGCTTCTCCCTATGCAACATCAGGTTAATAGAATGCAACAGCTCACCCGGGTTATTATTTGCACAGCAGCTAAACCGCCGTCTATTTGCGTGAATTAAGCACAACGGCAGGCTTTTTATATGGCAAACAGGCATGACGTCCCCCCATTGAATATCAACAGCCGTTTAACCTGCATGCAGCAAATATCGCCAAATAGCCCTATTTATATGATGAATGATTAAGCATTTTTATCCGGTTAATCACGAATTAGTTTACCTGAGTTATTAAGCGTGATTTTTAGTAAATACATTTAAAAACAATAAGATGAATTCAGTTTTACTTAAAATTACAATGTGATCTACATCACTAAACCTGCTTAATCCGGGTTTTTAGCTAGATCCAAAACCACGCATAAAATATATTGCTCGGCTTGTTGTCGAGTGCAGCGTTTTGTCTGGTTAATTATTGAACGCACCGGATAAACCATACCCTTTCACTGAGGGCGGTTTCAGCACAAAATCTCACACAAATGCGCAACATATGCGCGAAAAATCGATTAAAAAGCAGGTAACTGCACATATCGCGCATTTGAGAGCAGGATCACGGTTGTTTCTACTGTAAATCGTTATCTTGCCGCCAACAAAAATCGACGGGCGAAGACCCTTCGGCAGCATTGACGGTTTTATCGCCAACGGGCGCAGACGTCTTTTTAGTGAATTACCCGGCGCGGCGCCAAGGGTAATAAACACAAACAAACCAGGGGGACGCCAACCATCCCCGCAAGCAACACCTGATTTTTACCGCCGAACGTCATTTGAATTGCGTTAGACGGTTTAACCTTAAGTTTTTGCCTTTAATTTTATAATTTTAAATTAACGTGTTCACTTCGGAGATCTTTATGGACACTACACAGACCGGCACCATTGCCTCTGCGGCTTCTGGCTCCACCAGCACCTGGCGTAAAACGGACACCATGTGGATGTTGGGCCTGTACGGCACCGCCATCGGCGCAGGCGTACTGTTCCTGCCAATCAACGCCGGCATCGGCGGTTTGATCCCCCTGATCATCATGGCGATCATCGCCTTCCCGATGACCTTCTTCGCCCACCGCGGCCTGTGCCGTTTCGTTCTGTCCGGCAAAAACCCCGGTGAAGACATCACCGAAGTGGTAGAAGAGCATTTCGGCATCAGCGCCGGCAAACTGATTACCCTGCTGTACTTCTTCGCCATCTACCCGATTTTGCTGGTGTACAGCGTGGCGATCACCAATACCGTCGACAGTTTCATCACCCACCAGTTGGGCATGGCTTCACCGCCGCGCGCCATCCTGTCGCTGATCCTGATCGTCGGCCTGATGACCATCGTGCGCTTCGGTGAGCAAGCCATCGTGAAAACCATGAGCATCCTGGTATTCCCGTTTGTCGCCGTGCTGATGCTGCTGGCCCTGTACCTGATCCCTAACTGGACCGGCGCCATCTTCGAAAACGTCTCCCTGTCAGGTTCCGGCACCGGCATGGGCCATGGCCTGATCATGACCCTGTGGCTGGCGATCCCGGTAATGGTGTTCTCCTTCAACCACTCGCCGATCATCTCCGCCTTCGCCGTCGCCAAGCGTGAGGAATACGGCCCGGACGCCGAGAAGAAATGTTCACGCATCCTGGGTTACGCGCACATCATGATGGTGTTGACCGTGATGTTCTTCGTGTTCAGCTGCGTGCTGAGCCTGTCGCCGGAAAACCTGGCGGAAGCCAAGGCGCAGAACATCTCGATCCTGTCTTACCTGGCTAACCACTTTAACAACCCGATGATCGAGTACATCGCGCCGGTTATCGCCTTCGTCGCCATCACCAAATCCTTCCTGGGTCACTACCTGGGCGCCCGTGAAGGCTTCAATGGCCTGGTGGCCAAATCGATGAAGAGCCGCGGCAAAACCGTCAGCACCGCCAAGCTGAACCGCATGACCGCCATCTTCATGCTGGTGACCACCTGGATCGTCGCCACCCTGAACCCAAGCATTCTGGGCATGATCGAAACCCTGGGCGGCCCAATCATCGCCATGCTGCTGTTCCTGATGCCGATGTACGCCATCCGTAAAGTGCCCGCCATGCGCAAGTACAGCGGCCACATCAGCAACGTATTCGTGGTAGTGATGGGCCTGATCGCCATCTCCGCTATCGTGTTCAGCCTGATCGGCTAATCGCGCCCGGCCGGCGCCCCCGTGCGCCGGCCCTCCTGCACGCCCCCATTTCCCGTATTTACCGCCTGACACCTGAAGAAGGAGGCGAGACCATGGTCAGCGTTTTCGATATTTTCAAAATTGGCATCGGCCCATCCAGTTCCCACACCGTCGGCCCGATGAAAGCCGGCAAAGAGTTCGTCGACGATTTGATTGCCCACCAACAGCTGATGGACACCACCCGCGTGGTGGTAGACGTCTACGGCTCCCTGTCGCTGACCGGCAAGGGCCACCACACCGACATCGCCATCATCATGGGCCTGGCGGGCAACCTGCCGCATGACGTGGACATCGACAGCATCCCGGAATTTATCCGCGACGTTGAACAGCGCGGCCGCCTGTGGCTCGCCAACGGCAGCCACGAGGTGGATTTCCCGCCGCAGGGCGGCATGAACTTCCACAACGGCAACCTGCCGCTGCATGAAAACGGCATGCGCATCCGCGCCTTCGCCGGCGAACGCCTGCTGCACAGCAAGACTTATTACTCGATCGGCGGCGGTTTTATCGTCGACGAAGAGCATTTCGGCCAGTCCGCCGGCAATGCGACGCCGGTGCCCTACCCGTTCAGCTCCGCCCATGACCTGCAGCAGCACTGCAAGGACACCGGCCTGTCGCTGTCCGGGCTGGTGATGCAAAACGAGCTGGCGCTGCGCGGCAAGGCCGAGATAGACGCCCACTTCGCCGACGTCTGGCAGGTGATGCGCGCCGGTATCGAACGCGGCATGAATACCGAGGGCCTGCTGCCCGGCCCGATGAAGGTACAGCGCCGCGCCGCGGCCCTGCGCCGCATTCTGGTGACCGGCGACAAGAACAATATCGATCCGATGAACGTGGTCGACTGGATCAACATGTTCGCCTTGGCGGTCAACGAAGAGAACGCCGCCGGCGGCCGCGTGGTGACCGCCCCCACCAACGGCGCCTGCGGCATCATCCCGGCGGTGCTGGCCTACTACGATCAGTTTATCCGCCCGGTTAACCCCAACTCCTATCGCCGTTATTTCCTGGTGTCCGGCGTGATTGGGGCACTGTACAAAATGAACGCCTCCATTTCCGGCGCCGAAGTGGGCTGCCAGGGGGAAGTGGGCGTCGCCTGTTCGATGGCGGCCGCCGGCTTGGCGGAGCTGATGGGCGGCAGCCCGGCGCAGGTGTGCATCGCGGCGGAGATCGCCATGGAGCACCACCTGGGGCTGACCTGCGATCCGCTGGCCGGCCAGGTTCAGGTGCCCTGCATCGAACGCAACGCGATTTCCGCCGTCAAGGCGGTCAATGCCGCACGCATGGCCCTGCGCCGCACCAGCGAGCCGCGGGTGTGCCTGGATAAGGTCATAGAGACCATGTACGAGACCGGCAAGGACATGAACGCCAAATACCGCGAGACCTCGCAGGGCGGGCTGGCCATCAAGGTGGTGGCCTGCAACTGACAAAAAGGGCGCCGCAGGGCGCCCTTTTCATTCTGCATTAACCAAGAGGTTAACCGAAGATCCCGCCGAACCACTGGGTCAGCTTCATCATCACCATATCCCAGATGCGGCTGAAGAAGTTGCCCTCTTTCACCTCCTGCATCACCACCAGCGGGTGCTGTTCGATGGTTTTGCCATCCAGCTGGAAGTCGATGGTGCCAACCACCTGATTCTTGGCCAACGGCGCCTCCAGCGTCGGCTGGTTCAGCTTGTAGCTGGCCTTCAGGTTTTTCATCTGCCCTTTCGGAATGGTGACCGAGGCGTCTTTGGCTACGCCCAGCGGCACTTCGCCGACGTCGCCGAACCACACCTTCTGGGTGACGAACGGCTTGTCGGCCTTGATTGGCGTGGCGGTTTCATAGAAACGGAAGCCCCAGGTCAGCAGCTTTTCGCTTTCGCTAAAGCGGATGCGGTCGCTCGGCGCGCCCAGCACCACCGAAATCAGGCGCATCGTGCCTTCGGTGCCCGAGGCCACCAGGTTGTGCCCGGCGCCGCTGGTATAGCCGGTTTTGATGCCGTCGACGTTGAGGTTCGAGCTCCACAGCAGGCGGTTGCGGTTCACCTGGCGGATCTTGTTGAAGGTAAACTCTTTCTCTTTATGCAGCGCGTATTCGTCCGGCACGTCGCGGATCAGCGCCTGGCTCAGCAGCGCCATGTCGCGCGCGGTGCTGTACTGCCCCTCAGCATCCAGGCCGTGCACCGTCAGGAAATGCGTATTTTGCAGGCCCAGCGACTTGGCGTAGTTGTTCATCAGCCCGACGAACGAATCCTGGCTGCCCGCCACGTAATCCGCCAACGCGATGCTGGCGTCGTTGCCCGACTGGATCACGATGCCCTTATTCAGCTCCAATACCGGCACCTGATCGCCCGGCTTGATAAACATCAGCGAGGAACCGCGCAGCGCCGGGTTGCCGGGCGCCCAGGCGTCTTTGCCGACGGTCACCAGGTCTTCCGGCTTGATCTTGCCGGCCTTGATTGCCTGGCCGACCACGTAGCTGGACATGATCTTGGTCAGGCTGGCGGGATCGAGACGGGTGTCCGCATTGCCTTCGGTCAGAATTTTACCGCTGTTGTAGTCCATCAGCACATAAGCTTTGGCGTCTACCTGCGGCGGCGCCGGCGGCTCTGCCGCCCGCACGCCGGGTGCGGCCAGCAACAGGATGCCAACGCTGAAAGTCAGTTTTTTAAAGGAGGTGGATAAGTTTTTTTTCATCATGACGTCGCCAGAGTGTCCATTCAAATCATTGAAATAGCGTTAACTTTCAAACATGTTCACGTTTTCAGCCAACCAGCGAGAGTGGCCCGGTGCGCGTCCGCCAACCGCGAATTCCCTGCGGCGCCCGTAACGGGTGAGCAACGCACCGAAAATGCCCTTGCTGTGAGTTTATGTGATTTATCTTATTTTTGCAGGGTTTAGCGTGAATTTTCAGCATTTTTACATAACTGTACGCTGGCTCGCCGATCTCGATTAAAAAATCGCCTCAACGGCGCTTTCTCATACCAGCCACGGCTAAACGGCTGAACATCTACACCGCCACACTTCTGCGCTTCTATACGTCCAAATAAGACTAATATATTCCAAAAATGCATATGAAGCGGTTATTTGTTCTTTTTAACGCGCTTATTTACAGCGCTATCATCTATATAACGGTTTTTAAACCGAATAATCCTGGAGATGAGTCATGGCAATACCCCATTCCGTCATCGATATGATCGGCAACACCCCGATGCTGGAGCTGACGCAGTTCGACACTGGCCCCTGCCGCCTGTTCGTCAAGCTGGAAAACCAAAACCCCGGCGGGTCGATCAAGGATCGCGTAGCGCTGTCGATGATCGAGCAGGCGGAGCGCGACGGCCGGCTGCAGCCGGGCGGCACCATTATTGAAGCCACCGCCGGCAATACCGGCCTGGGGCTGGCGCTGGTGGCGGCGCTGAAAGGCTATAAGCTGCTGCTGGTGGTGCCGGACAAAATGAGCCGGGAGAAGATTTTCCACCTGCGCGCGCTGGGCGTCGACGTGTTGCTGACCCGTTCGGACGTCGGCAAAGGCCATCCGGCCTATTATCAGGACTACGCCAAACGCCTGGCGGGCGAGATCCCCGGCGCTTTCTATATCGATCAGTTCAATAACCCGGCCAACCCGGCGGCCCATACTCACACCACCGCCCCCGAGCTGTGGCGACAGATGGACCATCAGGTGGACGCCATCGTCGTCGGCGTCGGCTCCGGCGGCACGCTCGGCGGCCTGAGCCGCTATTTCGCCGAGGTTTCCCCGCAGACCGAGTTCGTGCTGGCCGATCCGGCCGGTTCCATCCTGGCGGACTACCTGGACAACGGCCAGATTGGCGAGGCCGGCAGCTGGTTGGTGGAAGGCATCGGTGAGGACTTCGTCCCGCCGCTGAGCGATTTCAACCAGGTGCATAACGCTTACCGCATCGGCGACGCAGAAGCCTTCACCACCGCACGCGACCTGCTGCGCAAAGAAGGCGTCTTGGCGGGCTCTTCCACCGGCACCCTGCTGGCCGCCGCGCTGCGCTATTGCCGCGCGCAGACCGAACCCAAGCGGGTGGTGACCTTCGTCTGCGACAGCGGCAACAAATATCTGTCTAAAATGTATAACGACCACTGGATGCTGGAGCAGGGCCTGCTGAGCAAGCCGCAGCATGGCGATCTGCGCGATCTGATCGCCTACCGCCACGACGAAGGCGCCGCGGTATCCGTCTCGCCGGAAGACACGCTGGCGATCGTCCACGCTCGCATGCGGCTGTACGACATCTCACAGCTGCCGGTGCTGGAAGGCGATCGCGTGGTCGGCTTGATAGACGAGTGGGACCTGCTGAACGCCGTGCAGGCGGACGCCTCCCACTTCAGCCTGCCGGCCAGCAGCGCCATGACCCAGCAGGTCGACACGCTGCAAAAAGAGGCCGGCTATCAGGATCTGCAGGCCACCTTCAACCACGGCCATGTCGCGGTGGTGCTCGACGGCGAGCGCTTCCTCGGCCTGATCACCCGCACAGACGTGCTTAACGCCTGGCGCCAAAAATTACGTTAATAAGGATCCGTTATGGCCAAGTTTGATACGTTGACCGTTCACGCAGGTTACACCCCCGACGCCACCGGCGCCGTGATGCCGGCGATTTACGCCACCTCCACCTACGCCCAACCGGCGCCGGGCGAGCATACCGGCTATGAATATTCGCGCAGCGCCAACCCGACGCGCACCGCGCTGGAAAGCGCCATCGCCGAACTGGAGGGCGGCAGCCGCGGCTACGCCTTCGCCTCCGGCCTGGCGGCCTGCTCAACGGTGCTGGAGCTGCTCGATCAGGGCAGCCATCTGGTGGCGGTGGACGACCTGTACGGCGGCACCTACCGTCTGCTGGAAAAGGTGCGCAGCCGCACCGCCGGCCTGCGCGTCACCTACGTTGCACCGGCGGACATCGCCGCGCTGGAGCAGGCTATCGAACCGGACACCAAAATGATCTGGGTGGAGACCCCCACCAACCCGCTGCTGAAGCTGGCCGATCTGAGCGCCATCGCGGCGATCGCCAAACGCCATGGGCTGATCAGCGTGGCGGACAACACCTTCGCCTCGCCGTATATTCAACGCCCGTTGGATCTCGGCTTTGATGTGGTGGTGCACTCCGCCACCAAATATCTCAACGGCCACTCCGACGTGGTGGCCGGGGTGGCGGCGGTGGGCGACAACCCGGCGCTGGCGGAACAGCTCGGCTTCCTGCAGAACGCGGTGGGCGGCATTCTCGATCCGTTCAGCAGCTTCCTGACGCTGCGCGGCATTCGCACGCTGGCGTTGCGCATGGAGCGCCACAGCGGCAGTGCGCTGCGCATCGCCCAGTGGCTGGAAAGCCAGCCGCAGGTGGAAAACGTTTACTACCCGGGCCTGCCGAGCCATCCGCAGCATGCGCTGGCGGCGCGCCAGATGAGCAGCTTCGGCGGCATGATCTCGGTGCGCTTGAAAGGTGACGACGCCTATGCCCGCCGGGTGATTAAACGTTCGAAGCTGTTCACCCTGGCGGAAAGCCTGGGCGGCGTGGAGAGCCTGATCAGCCAGCCGTTCAGCATGACCCATGCCTCCATTCCGTTGGAACAGCGGCTGAAAACCGGCATTACGCCGCAGCTGCTGCGCCTGTCGGTGGGGATTGAGGATGCGGAAGACCTGATTGCCGATTTGCAGCAGGCGCTGGCGGAGTAGGCTGCGCCGCAGCAGGTAACGAAAAAGCCCGGCCTGAGGCCGGGCTTTGTCATGTCTGGGCGCCGATAACGTCCTGGTAGTAGCGCTGCGCCACGTCCGGATGGGAGCGAATACGCCCTTTCAGATAATTGTAACCGACGTCGCGAAACAGCGGATTGTGCGGATCGCTGGCCGGGCCGTGGGCCTCGGCCGCCAGATGCGCCGGCAGTTGATACAGCGGCACCACCGCGTCCAGCCGCGCGCCGAGGAAAAAGGCGATCGACAGCCGATCGCTGCCCGCCGGCGGCGTCGCCACCCGATGCGTCGTGGCGCGCAGATAGCCGTTGCTCGCTAACTCCAACAGCTCGCCGATGTTCACCACAAAAGTGCCCTCTCGCGGCAGCGCATCGATCCAACGGCCTTCGCTCAGCTCCACCTGCAGGCCCTGCTGCCGGTCCTGCAGCAGGAAACTGAGAAAGCCGGAATCCTTGTGCGCCCCGACGCCCTGCCCGCTTCCCGTGGCTTCACGCCCTGGGTAGCGAATCAGCTTGATGTGTTCGTTCGGCTTGTCGCCGTACAGCGGATCAAACGCCCGTTCCGGCAACGCCAGCGCCAACGCAAAGGCCCGCAGCAGCCGCAGCGACATGGCGGTCATCGCCTGTTGCCACTGCAGCAGCAGCGGCTTCAGCGCCGGCAGCGCGGGCGGCCACTGGTTTGGGCCCTGCAGCCGCGCCCAGCGCGGCGTATCTTCGGCCAACTGCAGCGCCGGCCGCTCGGCGCCGATATCGAATTGTTCGCGCCAATCCGGCTGACCTCGCGTCAATTCAGCCGCCGCGCGGTTATAGCCGCGAAAGTGCGGCGAATGCACCATCTGCACCGCCAGTTTGTCGGCCTCCGGCAGCGCGAAAAATTGCCGCGCGCACCGCTGCAGCGCTTCGTTTAGCGCCTTATCGACGCCGTGCCCGCCCAGATAAAAAAAACCGACGTCGCGCGCCGCCGCCCGCAGGCCGTCCAAAAACGCCCGCCGCTGCCGCGCATCGCCGTCAAGCTGCGAAAGATCCAGCAGCGGCAGCGTCTTCAGCGTCAGTGGTGGCGTCATCATCTTGTTCCTCGTCTTCCCCGATCAGGATCGGGCCGCTATAAAGGCGAATTATCAACATTCTCAGCTCCGGTGGGGTTGCCGTCATCACTCCATAGTTACCACCGCGCCGACTGCACCAGCCAATATTGTTGCGTTCTAAGTTATGCAAACGTTCAACGAAATGTCGCAGAACTGTCATCATTGTTTCTTATGCTCAGCGCAATTTCACCGACGCCGCTGGTTGGCGGCGTACGGTATCCGCTATTCTGTATGCGAGCCCGTTCCCTGCCTGCCGGAGAAATATTGATGGATTTAGCCTTATTCGACCTGGATGAAACCCTGATTGATGATGATAGCGCCAGCCTGTGGATCCGCTGGCTGGTCGCTCAGGGGTTCGCGCCAGCGGAGCTGGAACTGCAAGAACAACAGCTGATGCAGCTCTACTACCAGGGCAAGCTGTCGATGGAAGCCTATATGCAGGCCACGCTGGCGCCGCTGGCCGGCCTGAGCACTCAGACGGTGGCCGGCTGGGTGCAACGCTATATCCGCCGCGACATTCTGCCGCGCGTTTACCCCGCCGCCCGCGAACGCCTGCAGTGGCACCGTGAACGCGGCGACTGCATCCTGGTGATTTCCGCCACCGGCGAGCATCTGGTGGCACCTATCGCCGAACAGCTGGGCGCCGACGGCGCGCTGGCGATCGGCGTCGAGGTGGTTGAAGGCCGCTTCACCGGCAACACTTACGGCACCATGACCTATCAGCAAGGCAAGGTCATTCGCCTGCAGCAATGGCTGGCACAGCGTCCCGAGCTGCAGTTTGAACACAGCCACGGCTACAGCGACTCACTCAACGACCAGCCGATGCTGCAATACGTCGACAGCGCCACGGTAATCAACCCCGACAGCGAACTGAGCGCGCTGGCGGCAGAGCATGGCTGGGAAGTGTGCCGCTGGGAACGTTGAGCGGCCGGCAAAAAATGCCTTTCGGTGTGACAAAAAGCATTTTATGGCGTAGGAATAAAGGCTTAGGTTCGTTAACCCGCTAAATAGAGGCATGCCATGCTGACCATCTGGGGCCGTGAAAATTCGAACAACGTCAGGAAAGTGCTGTGGTGCGCCGCAGAGCTGGAGTTGAGCTACAACCATATCAACGCCGGCGGCGCATTCGGCAAAGTGAACGAGGAACGGTATCGCTCGCTGAACCCGAACGGCCTGGTGCCGCTGCTGCAGGACGATGACTTCACGCTGTGGGAATCCAACACCATCGTGCGCTATCTGGCGGCAAAGTTTGGCGACGCAGCGTTTTACCCGCAGGATCTGCAGGCGCGCGCCAGCGCGGAGAAATGGATGGACTGGACCACGTCAACCCTGGTCGCCCCCTTCACCATCGTGTTCTGGGGCCTGGTGCGCACTCCGCCGGAGCAGCGCGACATGGCCAAGATAACGGCGGCGATCGCCACGCTGGAGAAGCACTTCGACATCGTGGAACACACGCTGGAGCGCCAGCCTTACCTCTCCGGCGAGTCATTCGGCTTCGGCGACATACCGCTCGGCAGCTTTGCCTACGCCTGGTTTGAAATGCCGATCGAACGCCGCCCGCGCCCAAATATGGAACGCTGGTACCGGCAGTTGCGCGCCCGCCCGGCCTACCAGCGCGGCGTGATGACCGAACTGACCTGATTTGCCCGGGGGCGTTTTACGACGCCCCCACCTTCAGCAGCTTGCCGTCCCGCTCATCCGTCAGCAAATAGAGATAGCCGTCCGGCCCGCTGCGCACCTCTCGGATGCGCTCGCCGCGATCGCCCAACAGCCGCTCCTCCGCCACCACCTTGTCGCCGTCCAGCGTCAGGCGGATCAATTCCTTCTGCGCCAGCGCGCCGATAAACAGCGAATGTCGCCAGGCCGGGAAGCGTTGCGCATCATAAAACGCCATGCCGCTGACGCCCGGCGACACCTTCCAGTAATGCAGCGGCCGTTCGGTGCCCGCTACCCGTTGGCCTTTGGCCTCCGGGATCGGCTGCCCGGAATAGTCGATGCCGTAGGTAGCCAGCGGCCAGCCGTAGTTTTTGCCCGCCTGCGGGATGTTGATCTCGTCGCCGCCGCGCGGCCCGTGTTCGTGTTCCCAGATAATCCCGCTCCACGGGTTCAGCGCCAGCCCCTGCGGGTTGCGATGGCCATAAGACCACACCTCCGGCCGCTTGCCGGCCTGGCCAACCCAGGGATTGTCCGGCGGCACGGCGCCTTCTTCGGTCAGCCGCACCACTTTACCCTGCAGCTTATCGGCGTCCTGAGCCGTTGGCCGCTGGTTGTTTTCCCCCAGCGCGATAAACAGGTAGCCATGCCGATCGAACGCCAGCTTGCCGCCAAAGTGGTTGCCGACCGACAGCTTCGGCTGCTGGCGGAAGATCACCTTGAAATTCTCCAGCCGCCCGCCGTCGTCGCTCAGGCGCCCATAGCCCACCGCGGTGCCCGCCTTGCCGTCATCCCCCGGCTCGGCGAAGCTGAGATAAACCCGGCGGCTGGCGGCGAAATCCGGCGCAGGCAGCACTTCCAGCAGCCCGCCCTGCCCCTCGGCGTACACCTTGGGCACGCCGGTTATCGGCGCCGACAGCCCCCGATCCTGCTGCCACAACCGCAGCCTGCCGGGCCGTTCGGTGATCAGCACGCCCTGTTCCGCCGGTAAAAAAGCCAGCGACCAGGGGTGTTCCAATCCGTCCTGCAGTTGGGTGACCGTCGGCGCAGCCTGCAATAGGCCGCTGAACAATAACAGACCGGCCATCAGGGTAAGTCGGGGCATAACGTCCTCCTGAGCGTAAAATGTCCCATTCAGTGTAGCCCAATCGCCCGATGCGGTCGTTTGCATTAATTTTCAACAGGTTGCCTTTTGGCCGTACTGTGCTTAAGTTAACGGATAACCCAGGAGGAAATATGAACATCACCGTAGCGGATACGTTGGACGAACCCACTCTCGACGCCATCCGCCAAGGCCTGCGCGCCCATAACCAACCCTATATTGACGCCAGCCTGCGCCGCCCCCTCAACGTTTATGCGCGGGACGCCGAAGGGCGAGTGGTGGCCGGGTTGACCGCCTTCACCTGGGGCAACTGGCTGAGCATTGACTGGCTGTGGGTGGACGATTCCCAGCGTGGCAGCGGCCTGGGCCGCCAGGTGATGCAGGCCGCCGAGCGGGGAGCGCTGGCGCGCGGCTGCCGCTATTCCCGTTTGGATACCTTCAGCTTTCAGGCGCGGCCGTTCTACGAGAAGCTCGGCTATCAGCTGCAAATGACGCTGAAAGATTACCCGGTTGAACATGAACGTTATTTTATGACCAAAACTCTGACTGAATGACGGACGGCCTGATGGACAGCAAAAGCATGGTAGTGAACAGCGTGGCCTACAAGGCCGGCAAACGGCTGGGCGAGGTGACCATCGACGATATCAGCGAAGTGGTCAAACAGCCGGACACCTTCGTCTGGCTGGGGCTGTGGCAGCCGGAACCGGCGTTTATGCGCAAAGTGCAGGAGGAGTTCGGGCTGCACGATCTGGCGATCGAGGACGCGCTGTGCGCGCACCAGCGCCCCAAGCTGGAAAGCTACGGCGATTCGCTGTTTATCGTGGTGAAGACCGCGCAATGGAGCGAAAACGAGGAAATCGAATACGGTGAAACCCACTTCTTCGTCGGCAAGAATTTTCTGGTGACGGTGCGCCACGGCGCCTCGCCCAGCTACGCGCCGATCCGCGCCAAAGCCGAAGAAAACCATAAGCAAATGTGCCACGGCCCCGGCTTTGCGCTCTATTGCGTGTTGGACTTCGTGGTGGACAACTACCGCACCGTGGTGGCCAAATTCGAGGCGACCATCGAAGGTATCGAAGCCAACATGTTCAAATCGGAATTCGATCAGGCGGCGATCGAAAACGTCTACACCCTGCGCCGCCACCTGCTGGCGCTGCGCAACGCCGCGCTGCCGATGGACGAAATCTGCACCCAGTTGATCCGCCTGCACGAAGACGTTATCCCCAAAGAGCTGCGCGCCTACGTACGCGACGTGCAGGATCACGCCCGGCAGGTCGTCAGCAGCATCGACGACATGCGCGAAATGCTGACCAACGCCATGCACGTCAACCTGGCGCTGGTGACGGTGAAGCAAAACGAAGTGGTGAAGCGGTTGGCCGGTTGGGGGGCGATTCTGGCTATCCCGACGGTGATCTTCAGCCTGTACGGCATGAACTTCACCGACATGCCGGAGCTGAAATTCCCCTGGGCCTACCACGCCACGCTCGGGGTGACCGCCGTCGGCTGTTTCCTGCTGTATCAAAAGCTGAAGAAATCGGGTTGGCTGTAACCGCGGCCAACCCTTAGCCGGGCCGTTATTCCGTTTGCAGCTGCGGGGACGGCCGGCTCAGCAGGCTGCCCAGCACAAAGGCCACCCCACCGCCCAACAGCCCGCCGTAGATCGGGCTATTGGCTTCGATGCCGTGCCAATACATTAACCCCAACACGCACAGGCTGCCGGTCAGCATGCTGGCGATGGCGCCGGCGCTGGTGGCCCGCGGCCAGAATATCGCCCCCACCAGCGGGATCAGCATGCCCCCCACCAGCAGGTTATAAGCCAGCGTCAACGCCGCCAGCACGTCACGCACCAGGAACGCCAGCCCCAGCATCACTGCCCCCATGATCAACGTGGTGAAGCGCCCGGCCGCCAACCCGCCCGACGGCCGCCGACGGATCGCCGGCAGCACGTCCTCCAGCGCAATGGTCGAGGACGCCAGCAGGCAGGCGCTGGCGGTGGACATCAGCGCCGCCAACGCCGCCGCGGCCACCAGCCCGCTGACGCCCTCCGGCAGCACCGCCTGGGCGATGGCGGCGAAAGCGCCGTCGGTATTGCTCAACTGCGGCAGTACCAGTTTGCCGGCCATGCCGATCAGCGCGCCGGTCACGCCGTACAGCACGCAGTAAACCCCCGCCCCCAGACCGGCGAAACGGGCCACGCCGACGCTGCGCGCGGTGAACACCCGCTGCCAGATATCCTGGCCGATCAGAATGCCGAAGAAGTAAATCAGGAAGAACACCAGGATGGTGTCCAGCCCAATCGACGACAGCTGGTAGTAGCTGTCCGGCAGCAGGCTGGAGAACGCCGCCCAGCCGCCGGCCCTGACGATGCTCATCGGCATCAGCACCAGCATCATGCCGACGGTCATGATGATAAATTGGATGATGTCGGTCAGCGTCAACGACCACATGCCGCCCAGCGTCGAGTACAGCACCACCAGGCCGCCGCCGAGCAGGATCGAGGCGGAGAACGACAGGCCGAACATCACCTGCATCACGCTGCCGATGGCGATGATCGAAGTCACCGCCACCATCAGGTCGTAGGCCAGCATGATGGCGCCGCTGGTGACCCTGGCCGCCGGATGGTAGCGCCGCGACAGCACCTGGCTGACGGTGTAGAGCTTCAGCTGCAGCAGCGGCTTGGCCAGCACCGTGCTCAGCACCACAATGCCCAGCCCCAGCGCGCCGCACAGCCAGACGCCGGAGATGCCGTAGGTATAGCCGAGTTTCACCGTGCCGATGGTCGAGGCGCCGCCCAGCACCACCGCCGACAGCGTGCCCAGATACAGGCCCGGCCCCAGATTGCGGCCGGCCACCAGATAAGCCTCTTTGGTATTGGCGCGGCGTATGCCCATCCACCCCACCGCACCTATAACCAGAAAATAGAACACCACGACCAGCAGATCGAGATTCATGGACACCTCCGTACCTTTGTTATTGTTATCAGGGGCCCGGACGCAACGGCTCCGCCGGTAAGGTTATGGCGCCGGCCTCAGCGGGCCGGCAGAACGCACAGCATTTCAAACAGCAGGTTGGCCGCCAGCAGCGCGGTATTGCCGGAACGGTCATACGGCGGCGACACCTCGACCACGTCGGCGCCGGCCAGGTTCAGCCCCTGGCAGCCGCGCACGATCTCCAGCCCCTGCCACACCGACAGCCCGCCGACCTCCGGCGTGCCGGTGCCCGGCGCGAAGGCCGGATCCAGCCCGTCGATGTCAAAGCTCAGGTAGACCGGCGCATCGCCCATCTGCCGGCGGATTTCCTCCATCAGCGGCGTCAGCGAGCGGTGCCAGCAGGCTTCGGCCGGCACCACGCGAAAGCCCTGACGGCGCGACCAGTCAAAGTCGTCCGCCGCATAGCCGCTGCCGCGCAGGCCGATTTGCACCACTCTCTCCGGCGCCAGCAGCCCTTCTTCAAAGGCGCGGCGGAAGGTGGTGCCATGCGCCAGCCGTTCGCCGAACATCTCTTCGTTGGTATCCGAGTGGGCATCGACGTGGATCAACCCCACCGGGCCATGCCGGCGGGCGACGGCGCGCAGGATCGGCAGGGTCAGCGTATGATCGCCGCCCAGCGTCAGCGGGATGCAGCCCTGCTCCATAATGTCGCGGTAGGCCAATTCGATGCGGCGCACGCTGTCCGCCAGGCTGTAGGGATTGATGGCCACATCGCCGAGATCGGCCACCTGCAACCGTTCAAAGGGCGCGGAGCCGGTGCCCATGTTGTAGGGGCGGATCATCACCGATTCCTGGCGGATCTGCCGCGGGCCATAGCGGGTGCCGCTGCGGTTGGAGGTACCGATATCAAGAGGAATGCCGACAAAGGCCGCGTCCAGCCCGTGCGCGCTTTCCGCCGCAGGCAAACGCATCATGGTGGGGATGCCGGCAAAACGCGGCATGTCGTTGCCGCTTTGGGGTTGATTCAGCATGGCGTGTCCTTGTCTTGGGGAGCGATAATTCAACATTTAAGTAACAATCACAGGCTACCCCGCAGCCCACCATGGCTACCATTCCCGCTTTTGCATGTAAGCATTGAAAAAGCCGATGTTTACTAACTCGTTGAACTATTGATTTTTATTTCAACTCCGTGCCATAAGGAAGGATAGTTTCGGCCCAGCGGCACCCATGTTGCGCATGCGTTAACGGCAGGCAGGCCTACGGAGGAAAAGATGCTCACCAACCTAAGCGATATCGATCTTAAACTGCTGCGGGTGTTTGTCGCGGTGGCGGAAGCCCAGGGCGTCAGCGCCGCTCAGGAGCCGCTGCTGATGAATCAGTCCACCATCAGCACCCATCTGGCGTCGCTGGAGACCCGGCTGGGGTTCCGTCTATGCCAGCGCGGCCGCTCCGGCTTTATGCTTACCCCGAAAGGCGAACGCATGTTGATCGCCTGCCGCACCCTGTTCAACGCCGCGCGCGACTTTACCCGGGTCAGCCAGTCGTTGAACGGGCTGTTGACCGGCGATCTGCAGATCGGCCTGGTGGACAATCTGGTGTCGCTGCCCGGCAATCCATTCAGCCTGGCCATCAAGGGCTTCCAGCGCCGCCATCAGGACGTGCAGCTGCAGTGCCGAATTTGCTCGCCGACGGAGATAGAACAGGGATTGCTGAACCGGCAGCTCGATCTGGGTATAGGGTATTTTGGCCAGCAGTTGGAGGAATTGCGGTACCGGGCATGGGTTCTGGAGACGCAGGCGATCTACTGCAGCAGCGAGCATCCGCTGTTTGCGGCCGAACGGCCGAGCCGCGAGCAGATCGAGAACGCCCGTTGGGTGAAACGCGGCTACCTGCTGGCGCAGCAGCTGTGCCCGATCGCGCCGCACAACCTGGGCGCCGTCGCCCATCATATGGAGAGCGTGGCGCATCTGGTGCTCAGCGGCGGCTATCTGGGATACCTGCCCACCCACTACGCGGCGCGCTGGGTAGAGCAGGGTTTATTGAAGCAGTTGGGCGGGCAAGCGCTCTCCTACCAGGCGGCGCTCAGCCTGGTCTGCCGCCCCGCCCCGCACAACGAGGCGCTGGCCGCGCTGCTGGAAGATCTGCTGCGCGCCCGCGATTTCTCAGGCGCTGTGGCGCCGGTGCAGCCCTAGCGCCAGCGCCGCCAACAATCAATTGACCGGCATGCGCGCCGGATCGGGATACTGATACTCGAACCCCAGCTCATTGCAGATGCGATTGCCGTCCACCAACCGCCCGCCCTGCTCCGCTTCCTCGGCGAACTGCGGTGGAGCCAGATGCAGCTGCTCGGCCAGCGCCGGATAGAACTCGCGCTTGGTGGGATGGCTTGGCGCACACAGATTGTAGAGATGGCCGCCTTTCGGCAGCTTCAGCAGCAGCTGTATCGCCGCGATCACGTCATCCTGATGCACCAGGTTGACCCCCTGCGATCCGCCCTTGACGTCGACCTTGCCCGCCAGGAACCGGCCAGGATGGCGATCGGCGCCCACCAGCCCCGCCAGCCGCAGAATGTCCACCGAGGTGTTCGGCAGCGCATGCAGCCAACGCTCCAGCTCGGCCAACACCCGCCCCGACGGCGTGATCGGCCGCAGCGGCGAATCCTCGCGCAGCGTGCCGGCGGTTTCGCCGTACACCGAGGTGGAACTGATGAACAGCACCCGCGGCACGCCGAAGGCCATGGCGCTGTCCACCAGCATGCGCACCGCATTAAAGTAGTTTTCGCTGCCTTCGACGGTGCGCCGGGCCGGCAGGGTCACCACCAGCGCATCCACCCGCAGCAGTTGCTCCAGATCGTCCGGCTCGCAGGAAAGCTCCGGCGTCAGCTCCAGCTGATAACATTCAACGCCGCTCATGCGTGCGGCCTCGACGCCGTCCGGCGTGGTTTTGCTGCCCACCACGCCATAGCCGCGGCCCATCAGCGATAGGGCCAGCGGCATGCCCAGCCAACCCAAACCCACAATGGCTACCTTTTTCATCGTCTCCCTCTCCTGAAGATCGCAATGCTCTGCCTACTCAAGCTACGCCACTCCGTACGGCGATACAATCCGCCCCGCTTAAGCTTAGGTAAAACCGTGTTTAGCTAATAACCCAACCTGTTTCAATAAATTAAATTTATGACGGTAAAAAAGGGTTGCGCGACGAGCAGCGGATAGTTTAGCTTAATTAGCAATTCGGCTTGTGCCGACCTTTACAGAGAAAACACCCATGACCAGCGTTCAGTTCAACCACCATCATCACCATCACCCTGACTAGTCTTTCAGGCGATGTGTGCTGGAAGACGGTTTTTTAATCTTCCAGTGGCGCGCAGAACGCAAGAGAGAGCCCTCGGAAGATTTCTTCCGAGGGTTTTTTTTTGGCTCCGGACAGACAGAAAATAAAGTTTTTACAATAAATTCATAAAATTACAGATTAAACAGAGGTTACCATGCTGGACAAAACACGTTTACGGATAGCAATGCAGAAATCGGGCCGCCTGAGCGAAGAATCCCAGGAGCTGCTGGCGCGCTGCGGCATCAAAATCAACCTGCAGCAGCAACGCCTGATCGCCTTCGCGGAAAATATGCCGATCGATATCCTGCGCGTGCGTGATGACGATATCCCGGGCCTGGTGATGGACGGCGTGGTCGATCTGGGCATCATCGGCGAGAACGTGCTGGAAGAAGAGCTGCTCAACCGCCGCGCCCAGGGCGAAGACCCGCGCTACTTCACCCTGCGCCGCCTGGACTTCGGCGGCTGCCGCCTGTCGCTGGCCACCCCGCTCGACGCCGAATACACCGGCCCGCAAAGCCTGCAGAACGCCCGCATCGCCACCTCTTATCCGCACCTGTTGAAACAATACCTCGACAAACAGGGCGTACGCTTCAAATCCTGCCTGCTGAACGGCTCGGTGGAAGTGGCGCCGCGCGCCGGTTTGGCCGACGCCATCTGCGACCTGGTTTCCACCGGCGCCACGCTGGAAGCCAACGGCCTGCGCGAAGTGGAAGTGATCTACCGCTCCAAGGCTTGCCTGATCCAGCGCGACGGCGAGATGCCGGAAGCCAAACAACAGCTTATCGACCGCCTGATGACCCGCATTCAGGGCGTGATCCAGGCGCGTGAATCCAAATACATCATGCTGCACGCGCCAAGCGAGCGCCTGGACGAAATCGTCGCGCTGCTGCCGGGCGCCGAACGCCCGACCATTCTGCCGCTGGCCGGCGCGCAGAACCGCGTGGCGATGCACATGGTCAGCAGCGAGACCCTGTTCTGGGAAACCATGGAAAAACTGAAAGCGCTCGGCGCCAGCTCGATCCTGGTGTTGCCAATTGAGAAGATGATGGAGTAACGCCATGTCCAGCTTCAATACCCTGGTCAACTGGGCGGACTGCAGCGCCGAACAACGCGCCCAGCTGCTGATGCGACCGGCGATTTCCGCCTCCGACAGCATCACCCGCACGGTGCGCGAGATCCTCGACAACGTAAAGGCCAACGGCGACCAGGCGCTGCGCGACTACAGCGCGCGCTTTGACAAAACCGAGGTTGGCGCGCTGCGCGTCAGCGCCGAGCAAATCGCCGCCGCCGGCGCACGGCTCGGCGAAGAGATCAAACGGGCAATGGCGGTGGCCGTCGCCAACGTGGAAACCTTCCACAATGCGCAGCAACTGCCGCCGGTAGATGTGGAAACCCAGCCCGGCGTGCGCTGCCAGCAGATAACTCGCCCGATCGATTCGGTGGGCCTGTATATTCCCGGCGGCTCCGCGCCGCTGTTCTCCACCGTGCTGATGCTGGCGACGCCGGCGCGCATTGCCGGCTGCCGCCGGGTGGTGCTGTGCTCGCCGCCGCCGATTGCCGATGAAATCCTCTACGCCGCGCAGCTGTGCGGCGTGCAGGAAGTGTTTCAGGTCGGCGGCGCACAGGCGATCGCCGCCATGGCCTTCGGCACCGACTCCGTGCCGCGAGTGGCGAAGATCTTCGGGCCGGGCAACGCCTTCGTGACCGAAGCCAAACGCCAGGTCAGCCAGCGGCTGGACGGCGCGGCCATCGACATGCCGGCCGGCCCTTCCGAAGTGCTGGTGATCGCCGACGCCGGCGCCACCCCGGCGTTTGTCGCCTCTGACCTGCTGTCGCAGGCCGAACACGGCCCGGACTCGCAGGTGATCTTGCTGACCCCGGACGCCGCGATGGCGCAGGCGGTGGCCGAAGCGGTAGAACAGCAGTTGGCTGAGCTGCCGCGTGCGGAAACCGCCCGCCAGGCGCTGGCCAGCAGCCGCCTGATCGTGGCGCGCAGCCTGGAAGAGTGCGTGGCGATCAGTAATCAATATGGCCCGGAACATCTGATCATTCAGACCCGCAGCGCCCGCGACCTGGTCGACGGCATCACCAGCGCCGGTTCGGTGTTTCTCGGCGACTGGTCGCCGGAGTCCGCCGGCGACTACGCCTCCGGCACCAACCACGTGCTGCCGACCTACGGCTACACCGCGACCTGCTCCAGCCTGGGGCTGGCGGACTTCCAGAAGCGCATGACGGTACAGGAGCTGACGCCGCAGGGCTTTATGAATCTGGCCGCCACTATCGAAACGCTGGCCGCCGCCGAGCAGCTGATCGCCCACAAAAACGCCGTGACCCTGCGCGTCGCCGCCCTGAAGGAGCAAGCATGAGCATTGAAAACCTGGCGCGCGCCAACGTTCGCGAGCTGACCCCTTACCAATCGGCGCGCCGCCTCGGCGGCAACGGCGACGTGTGGCTGAACGCCAACGAATACCCGATCGCGCCGGAGTTCCAGCTGACCGCCCAGACCTTCAACCGCTACCCGGAGTGCCAGCCGGCGCTGGTGATCGAGCGTTACGCCGCTTACGCCGGGGTGAGAAAGGAGCAGGTGCTGGTCAGCCGCGGCGCCGATGAAGGCATCGAGCTGCTGATCCGTGCCTTCTGCGAACCGGGTAAGGACGCCATTCTGTTCTGCCCGCCGACCTACGGTATGTACGCCGTCAGCGCCGAGACCTTCGGCGTGGAGCGCCGCACCGTGGCGGCCAGGGAAGACTGGCAGCTGGATCTGCCGGCCATCGCCGCCAGCCTGGACAACGTCAAGCTGATCTACGTCTGCAGCCCGAACAACCCGACCGGCAATCTGATCGACCCGGACTCTCTGCGCAGCCTGCTGGAAATGGCCAAGGGCAAGGCGATCGTCGCGGTCGACGAGGCCTATATCGAGTTTTGCCCGCAGGCGAGCGTGGCCGGTTGGCTGAGCGATTACCCGCATCTGGCTATCCTACGCACCCTGTCGAAGGCCTTCGCGCTGGCCGGCCTGCGCTGCGGCTTCACTCTGGGTAATGACGATCTGATCGCCCTGCTGCTGAAGGTGATCGCGCCTTATCCGCTGTCGACGCCGGTGGCCGACATCGCCGCTCAGGCGCTCAGCACCGAAGGCATCCGCGTGATGCGTCAACGGGTTAGCGAGATTGCCGCCAACCGCAGCTGGCTGCAGCAGGCGCTGCAAAACTGCGCCTGCGTCGAGCAGGTTTTCGCCAGCGACAGCAATTACCTGCTGGTGCGTTTCACCGCCTCAAGTAATGTATTTAAAAGCTTGTGGGATCAGGGCATTATCTTAAGAGACCAAAATAAACAGCCCGGGTTGTCCGGCTGCCTGCGCATCACCATAGGCACCCGCGACGAATGCCGGCGCGTGGTTGACGCGCTGTCCGCCCTGCCCGGCGCCAACGAGACTCGCCAGGAGCCAATGTGAGCCAAAAAATCCTCTTTATTGACCGTGACGGCACGCTGATTGCCGAACCGCCGGAAGACTTCCAGGTCGACCGCCTGGACAAGCTGGCGCTGGAGCCGGACGTGATCCCTTCGCTGCTGGCGTTGCAGCAGGCGGGTTATCAGCTGGTGATGATCACCAATCAGGATGGGCTAGGCACCGCCAGTTTCCCGCAGGAGACTTTCGATCCGCCGCATAACCTGATGATGCAGATCCTCGGCTCACAGGGCATCCACTTTGCCGACATCCTGATCTGCCCGCACCTGCCGGCGGACAACTGCGACTGCCGCAAGCCAAAAACTGCACTGGTGAAGGGCTATCTGGAAGCCGGCGTCATGAATACCGCGCACAGCTACGTGATCGGCGATCGGCCGACCGACGTGCAGCTGGCGGAGAACATGGGCATCCAGGGGCTGCGCTACCAGCGCGACGCCCTCGGCTGGAAAGAGATCACGCGTCAGCTGACCCAACGCGACCGCCACGCCCAGGTTAACCGCGTCACCAAAGAGACGCAGATCGACGTCAACGTTTGGCTGGATCGCGAAGGCGGCAGCAAGATCAAGACCGGCGTCGGCTTCTTCGACCACATGCTGGACCAGATAGCCACCCACGGCGGCTTCCGCATGGACATCGACGTCAAAGGCGACCTGTATATCGACGACCACCACACGGTGGAAGACACCGGGCTGGCGCTCGGCGAAGCGTTGAACAAGGCGCTGGGCGACAAGCGCGGCATCGCCCGCTTCGGCTTCGTGCTGCCGATGGATGAATGCCTGGCGCGCTGCGCGCTGGACATCTCCGGCCGGCCGCACCTGGAATACAAGGCCGAGTTCAACTACCAGCGCGTCGGCGATCTCAGCACCGAAATGGTCGAGCACTTCTTCCGCTCGCTGTCCTACACCATGGGCTGCACGCTGCACCTGAAAACCAAGGGCAAGAACGATCACCACCGGGTCGAGAGCCTGTTCAAGGTGTTTGGCCGCACCCTGCGCCAGGCGATCCGCGTTGAGGGCAATACCCTGCCGAGCTCGAAAGGAGTGCTGTAATGAACGTGGTGATTCTGGATACCGGCTGCGCCAACCTCGCCTCCGTCAATTACGCGGTGCAGCGGCTGGGCTATCGGCCCGAAGTGAGCCGCGACCCGGAGATCGTGCTGCGCGCCGACAAACTGTTTTTGCCGGGCGTCGGCACCGCGCAGGCGGCGATGGACCAGCTGCGCGAACGTGAGCTGATCGAGCTTATCAAAGCCTGTACCCAGCCGGTGCTGGGCATCTGCCTCGGCATGCAGCTGCTGGCGGCCAGCAGCGAGGAAAACGGCGGCATAGACACTCTGGGCATCATCGATACTCCGGTGAAACAGATGACCGACTTCGGCCTGCCGCTGCCGCATATGGGCTGGAATCAGGTGTCTGCGCAGGCAGGCCACCACCTGTTCCGCGGTATCGAAGACGGCGCCTATTTCTATTTCGTTCACAGCTATGCGATGCCGATATGCCCAAGCACCATCGCCCAGGCGAACTACGGCGAGCCCTTCACCGCCGCCGTGCAAAAAGACAACTTCTTCGGCGTGCAGTTTCATCCAGAACGTTCTGGAGCGGCCGGCGCGCAACTGTTGAAAAACTTTCTGGAGATGTAGGCAGCATGATTATTCCGGCTTTGGATTTGATCGACGGCACCGTGGTGCGCCTGCATCAGGGCGATTACGGCCAGCAGCGCGACTACGGCAGCGATCCGCACTCGCGGCTGCAGGATTATCAACAACAGGGGGCACAGGTGCTGCACCTGGTCGACCTGACCGGCGCCAAGGATCCGGCGGCGCGCCAGATCCCGCTGCTGCGCAAGCTGCTGGCCGGGGTTAACGTGCCGGTGCAGGTCGGTGGCGGCATTCGCAACGAGCAGGACGTAACCGCCCTGCTGGACGCCGGCGCCACCCGGGTGGTGATCGGCTCCACCGCGGTAAAACAGCCCCGGCTGGTGCAGGGCTGGTTCGAACGCTACGGCGCCGACGCGCTGGTGCTGGCGTTGGACGTACGCATCGATGCACAGGGCACCAAGCGTGTCGCCATCAGCGGTTGGCAGGAGAATTCCGACGCCACGCTGGAACAGGTGGTTGAGCAGTTCCTGCCCTACGGCCTGAAGCACGTACTGTGCACCGATATTTCGCGCGACGGCACCCTGGCCGGCTCCAACGTGGCGCTGTATCAGGAAATCACTCGCCGTTACCCGCAGGTCGCCTTCCAGGCTTCCGGCGGCATCGGCAACCTGGATGACATCGCCCAGCTGCGCGGCAGCGGCGTTGCAGGGGTGATCGTGGGGCGCGCCCTGTTGGAAGGTAAATTTAGCGTTGAGGAGGCGATCGCATGCTGGCAAAACGGATAATTCCGTGCCTGGATGTTAAAGACGGGCAAGTGGTGAAAGGCGTGCAGTTCCGCAACCATGAAATCATCGGCGATATCGTGCCGCTGGCGCAGCGCTATGCGCAGGAAGGCGCGGATGAGCTGGTGTTTTACGACATTACCGCCTCAAGCGACGGCCGGGTGGTGGATAAGAGCTGGGTATCGCGGGTGGCGGAAGTGATCGACATTCCGTTCTGCGTCGCCGGCGGTATCAAAAGCGCCGAGGACGCCAGCCAGATCCTGTCTTTCGGCGCCGACAAAATTTCCATCAACTCGCCGGCGCTGGCCGATCCCGAGCTGATTAGCCGCCTGGCCGAGCGCTTCGGCGTGCAGTGCATCGTGGTGGGGATCGATACCTGGTTCGACGCCGAAACCGGCAAATATCACGTCAACCAGTACACCGGCGACGAGAGCCGCACCCGCGTTACCCAGTGGGAAACCCTCGACTGGGTGCGGGAAGTGCAGCGCCGCGGCGCCGGCGAAATCGTGCTGAATATGATGAATCAGGACGGCGTGCGCAACGGCTACGATCTGCAACAGCTGCGTTTGGTGCGCGAAGCGTGCAAGGTGCCGCTGATCGCCTCCGGCGGTGCGGGCACCATGGCGCACTTCCTGGAGGCGTTCCGCGATGCGGACGTCGACGGCGCGCTGGCGGCTTCGGTATTCCACAAGCAAATCATTAATATCGGCGAACTGAAAAGGTTCCTGGTCGAACAAGGCGTGGAGATTCGCGTGTGTTAACAGAACAACAGAGAAACCAGCTGGACTGGGAAAAAACCGACAACCTGATGCCGGCCATCGTGCAGCACGCCGTTTCCGGTGAGGTGCTGATGCTGGGCTATATGAATCGGGAAGCGCTGGCGGCGACCGAGCAAAGCGGCAAGGTCACCTTCTTCTCGCGCACCAAACAGCGGCTGTGGACCAAGGGCGAAAGCTCCGGCCACTTCCTCAACGTGGTGAGCATCACGCCGGACTGCGACAACGATACCCTGCTGATCCTGGTCAATCCGATCGGCCCGACCTGCCACCTGGGCAACAGCAGCTGCTTCCACCCTGCCGCCAGCGACTGGGCCTTCCTCTATCAGCTGGAACAGCTGCTGGCGGAGCGCAAGACCGCCAGCCCGGACAGCTCGTACACCGCCAGCCTGTATGCCAGCGGCACCAAGCGCATCGCGCAGAAGGTCGGGGAAGAAGGCGTGGAAACCGCGCTGGCCGCCACGGTCAACGACCGTGAAGAGCTGACCAACGAAGCCTCGGACCTGATTTATCACCTGCTGGTGCTGCTGCAGGATCAGGATCTGGATCTGAGCAAGGTGATCGGCCGGCTGCGCGAGCGGCACCAGAAGTAATCTCGCCGGGCCTCTCGTCAATCGGGAGGCCCCGTTCGCATCAGCCGCGCAGCAGCGCCAGAATTTCAGCCGTTTTTCGCTGCATCAAATCACGATCGCCGCGCGATTCAACGTTAAGACGGGTCAGCGGTTCGGTATTCGACTCGCGTAAATTAAATCGCCATTCGGCAAACGTCATGCTAATGCCGTCGGTCATGTCAATGTCCAGCGCCTGCTCGCGATAATGGCGTTCCACGATTTCGCTCGCGGACATCCCGGGTTCCAGAACAATATTGATCTCCCCCGAGGAGGGATAAGCCTGGATGCGTTCTTCCACCAGCTGCGCCAACGTTCTGTTTTTCAAAGACATGATTTCCGCGACCATCAGCCAGGGGATCATGCCGCTGTCGCAGTAGTAGAAATCGCGAAAATAGTGGTGCGCGCTCATTTCGCCGCCGTACACCGCATCCTCTGCGCGCATCCGCTCTTTGATAAACGCATGCCCGGTTTTTGACATCACGGGAATGCCGCCGGCCTGGTTGACGATATCGACCGTGTTCCAGCTCAAACGGGGATCGTGAACAATTTTTTCCCCCGGTTGTTTGCGCAGAAAGGCCTCGGCCAACAGGCCAACGATGTAGTAACCCTCAATAAAATTGCCTTGGTCGTCAAACAGGAAGCAGCGATCGGCGTCGCCGTCGAAGGCAATGCCCATGTCGGCGCCGTAACGGCGCACCGCTTCCGCCGTGTCCTGACGGCGTTCAGGCAGCAAGGGATTTGGCACGCCGTGTGGGAATGAACCGTCCGGCTCGTGCTGAATTTTGATAAACTCCAACGGCACCTGATGCTGGCGGAAGCGCCGCTCTATTGCGTCGATCACATGCCCGGCCGTGCCATTGCCGGCGTTCACCAGCAGTTTCATCGGTTTGAAGCGGGATAAATCCACATACGACAGGATATGGTCGATATAGTTATCAAGAATGTCGGCCTGCAGATAATCGCCCTGCGGCCGGGCGGCCGGGGAAAACGCCTCTTTCTCCGCCAGAGCCTTGATTTCCCATAGCCCCGAGTCGCTGCTGATCGGCCGCGCATTCTTACAGACCAGTTTCATGCCGTTATAGTGTTCGGGATTGTGGCTGCCCGTCACTTCAATCCCGCCGTCGGCGGCCAAAAAGGCCGTCGCGAAATAGAGCTCTTCCGAGCAGCTCAGGCCAATGTCTATCACCGAGCTGCCGGCATCCAACAGCCCTCTGGCCAAAGATTGTTTTAAACTTTCACTGGTTAAGCGGGCATCGCTGCCCAAAACCACGGTGTCTGGGAGAAGGTACTCGCCAAAAGCTCTGCCGATCCGATAAGCGATTTCATCATTCAGTTCGCTTTCCAACTGGCCACGAATGTCGTAAGCCTTAAAACACGTCAACTCTGCCATATCGATCGAATTCTTCAGTTATATTTGCTACCGCGTTCTTGTCATCAAGCACTGCGCCCGGCTTAGAGACCTGCGCAATCAGCGGCACTGTCTTCTCTACATTTATCATTATCTTGGCAAACTGGAAATGTTTAACGTCGCTTATGACGCAAATTTTGCTCGGCGCCGCTAAAGCGGGAGCTTGCGCGCCTTCAGTTCGGCAACCAATTGCTTGACGTCCTGCACGCAATCCCGCGCGGCGACCAATAGCGCATCGTCAGTCTGGATGATCACCAAATCCCTGATGCCCACGGTGGCGACCAGCGTAGTGGCGGCAGAAACATAGTTGTTGAAGGCGTTAATGGCGATAACGTTACCCTGATGCGCATTGCCGGCGGCGTCTTTCTTGGCCACATCCCATATCGCCGCCCACGACCCGACATCGCTCCAGCCGATGTCTATCGGCATCACTACCGCTTCCCTGGTGTTTTCCATCACCGCATAGTCGATGGATTCGCTGGGGCAGCTGAGAAAGGTCGCTTCATCGATACGAATAAAATCATATTCTTGCCGGCAGGCATTCATCGCCAACTGACATTTCTGGTAGATCTCGGGGCGGAATATCATCAGTTCATGCAAGAATTTTTTCGCCGTGAACATAAACATGCCGCTGTTCCAACTGTAGTCGCCGCTGGACAGATAAACCTGCGCCTTTTGCAAACAGGGTTTCTCAACGAAGCATTCGACGTCAAAACAATAATCGGACAGCTGCGCGCCGCGTTTGATATACCCATAACCCGTTTCAGGGTGCTGGGGGATGATGCCAAAGGTCACCAGCCGTTCACGCAGCGAAAATTCGATAGCCTTGTTCAAGGCCGTGTGGAATGCGTCGACCTGGGTAATCAGGTGGTCCGCCGCCAGCACCAGCAAGATGCCGTCGGGATCCTGTTTCGAGGCGAAATGAGCGGCGAGAGCGACCGCCGGCGCCGTATTGCGCCCCGCCGGCTCCAGGATGATGCTCGGGGTCAACCAATCGATTTCGCGTAGCTGTTCCGCCACCAGAAAACGATGTTCCTCGTTGCAAATGACGATCGGCGCGGCAATCTCCACCCCTTGCAGCCCTTCCAGCCGCAGCAGCGTTTGTTGCAACAAACTGCGCCCGCTGCCGTCTATCGCCAGGAATTGTTTGGGGGAAGCCGCTCTTGATAAAGGCCATAGGCGGCTGCCATTGCCACCGGCCAAAATGACTGGGATTAATTTCACCATAAACCCGCACTACCCCAAAACCGTTGCTTTGCAGCAGACACCGGGCACAGGCACCCGATGCTTCGCTAGCTGATTGCTAAAGAGACATCAATTATTTTTTTATATATATAAAAAGGAAAAACAGGCTTCCATAAACCGCGGTTAATAAAATCTCATAAAAAAAGAGAAATAATAACCGGGCATAATCCTAAAAGCACAGGCACTGCCTACAGGTCCGAACATAAACCACAATGCATTGATTAAAAATAAAAATAAACCAAACACGGCAAACGGCCCCCACCGGCCACGCGTGCCGAGAACGGACGTAAGTTGTTAACCAGCCGAGGCAGAGAAAAAGAAAAAATCCGGTTTAGGAATTATATTAGCAAACATTGGTCATACGGCAAGGTAACGCGAGGAAAATACTGGGTAAACGCCGAATACCAAGATGCAGATCTTATTATTGAAATAAATCAAAAATTAAGAATAGTGCCAGAATGCATGCCTGACGATGAGTGCAAGACACAAAAAAGCCGCCTTGCGGCGGCTTTCCATCAACTGCGGGGGCTTACTCCATCCATTCGGTGTGGAATACGCCTTCCTTGTCGATACGTTTGTAAGTGTGCGCGCCAAAGTAGTCACGCTGCGCCTGAATCAGGTTAGCCGGCAACACCGCTGAGCGGTAGCTGTCGTAATAGGCGATGGCCGCAGAGAAGGTTGGCGTAGGAATGCCGTTCTGCACCGCGTAAGACACCACGTCGCGCAACGCCTGCTGGTAATCGTCGGCAATCTGCTTGAAGTAAGGTGCCAGCAGCAGGTTGGCGATATCGGCGTCGGCCGCGTAAGCGTCGGTGATTTTCTGCAAGAACTGGGCGCGGATGATGCAGCCGGCGCGGAAGATTTTGGCAATCTCGCCGTAGTGCAGATCCCAGTTGTTTTCCTTGGAAGCGGCCTTCAATTGAGAGAAGCCCTGCGCATAAGAAACGATCTTGCCCAGGTACAGCGCGCGGCGCACTTTCTCGATGAACTCGGCTTTGTCGCCGCTTACCGGCGTGGCTTTAGGACCGGTCAGCACTTTTGAAGCGGCTACGCGCTGCTCTTTGAGTGAGGACAGGTAACGCGCGAACACCGATTCGGTGATCAACGACAGCGGCTCGCCCAGATCCAGCGAGCTCTGACTGGTCCATTTGCCGGTGCCTTTGTTGGCCGCTTCGTCCAGAATCACATCAACCAGATATTTACCCTCTTCGTCTTTCTTGGTGAAGATGTCTTTGGTGATGTCGATCAGGTAGCTGTTCAGCTCGCCCTTGTTCCACTCGGCGAAGGTCTCGGCCAGCTGTTCGTTGCTCAGGTTCAGCGCCTGCTTCAGCAACGAGTAAGCTTCAGCGATCAGCTGCATGTCGCCGTATTCAATGCCGTTGTGCACCATTTTCACGTAGTGGCCGGCACCGTCTGCGCCAATATAGGTCACGCAAGGCTCGCCTTCCGCTACCGCTGCGATTTTCTCGAGGATTGGCGCCACCAGCTCGTAGGCTTCTTTCTGGCCGCCAGGCATGATTGAAGGCCCCTTCAAAGCCCCCTCTTCACCGCCGGAAACGCCGGTACCGATGAAGTTGAAGCCCTGGTCGGACAGTTCGCGGTTACGGCGGATAGTATCCTGATAGTAGGTGTTGCCACCGTCGATCAGGATATCGCCCTTGTCCAGGTGCGGCGTCAGAGAGGCGATGGTTTTGTCCGTCGCTTCGCCCGCTTTGACCATCAGCAGGATGCGGCGCGGTTTTTCCAGCGATTCAACAAACTCTTCAACGCTGTAGTACGGCGCCAGGTTTTTACCTGGGTTCTCAGCGATAACTTCGTCAGTCTTGTCGCCGGAACGGTTAAAGATGGAAACGGTGTAACCACGACTTTCGATGTTCAGTGCCAGATTGCGGCCCATGACCGCCATGCCGACAACGCCGATTTGTTGCTTGGACATTGAAGAACTCCTGTCTGAGGATGACCCTGATGGCAGCTTCGGCCAGCAGGTTTTGTGATGTGGCACACATGTTAACTCAGGATTGCGCCGCGTGGGTAGTGATTGGTGCGATAGACAGCTTGCAACAAAAACACGACCGACACTTTGTGTTTGCTGTTCAGAAGCGCATTTAAAAAAGCTAAAAGGTGATTGATTAAGACTTAACGTATATTGATGACCTTCACAGATCCTGTACAATCCCGCAGTTAAAAAAAGTAGGGGTCAAAAGTGCGTGTAATTTCCAGCGTTTTCGTAGTCCTATTCATCGTATTCTCTATGCTGGGTACGATTAAAATCTACATTGGTGGCAATCTAAATTGGTTAATCCAACTCATTTTGCTCATCGTAGCCGTAGTCAGTTCTCTGGCTGCATCTCCGCTTTCCATGATGCAAACGGTTCGTGAACGATTGCGCTGTCTGGGCAACTACAAGCTCATGTTATTCGGCTGGCTGTTATTTATGGCCGGCATAGCCATAGCTGCATTTATGAACCATGGCACAGGTCTATATACAGTCGCCAAATATCTTGCCTTTATGTTCGTGTTACTGTGCCTGTTGCTTATTTCCCCTCTATCTCCAAGCTTGTTGGAAAGGGCACTCAGCGTAACGCTCGTCGTATCCTTGGTACCTTTAATAATACTGGCATTGTTCCGCCAACTGGATGCGATGGTCATTTTGGGTGACGGCCGTATGGGCTGGCTGGCCAGCTGGCCAGGGGTCATCTGGAAAATAGGAGCCTTTGTTTGGCCTTTCGCGGTCTGGCGCTGTCTAAAAAAACCGAGTGCGCTCAACATATTGTTGGCATTTGGCGCGGTACTGACTATGGCGCTTGACGGCAGTCGTACGTCAATGCTTTGGTTGGTTCTGGTCTGGATCTCCCTGGCGGTTATCGCTATTTTCGCCAAAACGTATACCAAACCAATCCGCACTCATCTCAGCCTGCTGCTGGTCACCTTCATATCGTTCTCGTTAATTCAGCCCGTATTGCTGGGATGGGTTTCGGGCCACTACGACCAACTCATCACTCAGTTAATGGAGAAGAAGGCCGAAAAAAACGAGGCCGGGGGTGATGATTTAAATCGCGTGTTCCAAAAAACGCTTGATGCGCCGAAAGAAGCGACGGCGGATCGTTTGGTCAAGGGCGACAACAGCATTCGCTTGCAAATGCTACATACCGGCTGGCAGCAGACCGTGGATAAGTTCCCGTGGGGCGGCGGTTTCGGCAGCACTCGCGTCGATGACTTTGGCGCAAGCAGCGTTATCCATATGACCTATCTTCAACTCTTGGCCGATGAGGGCGTACTTTCATTCGTCGGTTATCTGCTGTTTATCCTGTGCCCTCTCTATTACGGCCTAAAATTCGTGACTGAAAAACGCGAGCTGTTTACAGAACGTTTTGAATTGATGCTCAGTCCGTTATCCGTACTGGCGTTGTTCTTGTTTATGGGGTGTTTCCATCCGCTGAGCAATGAGTTGACCGAATGGGCGATCGTTTTGACAGCAATTTCTATCGTGATGAGCCATGTCCCGCGTCGCAACTAATACCTTCTGGCTGATGTTGGCGCAGATTGGCGGATTGTTCATACCGCTAATCGAGTTGCCGGTACTGGCTCGCGCCCTTGGCCAACAAGGTTATGGGCAAGTGCTCTATGCTCTGGGTATCGCTCTCACCGCATCGGTATTCGTCGAATTTGGCTTCAACTTCAGCGCAGCGCGCAGCGTGGTAAAAGTCAGAGAAAATAAGCGAGAACTAGCGCAACTGGTAACCAACGTACTGTTCGCCAAGCTGCTGCTTAGCCTGGCGGTGGCTGGCGTGGTCGGCATTCTGGTATTTTCCGGCACCGGTGCAACGGCTATCCCCCATCATTGGTTTATCTGGATTTCACTTTTTATCCTGGCATTTGGTTTTACGCCATTATGGTATTATGTCGGTATTGAAAGGCTAATCTTACCGGCTTTGCTGGATTTGGGGCTACGTAGTACCGGCTTGATGTTCACCATCCTGCTGGTTTCCTCTCCCCAGCATGCGCAACGCGTTTTGACCATTCAGGCGACAGTGGGAATCATCAATACCTTGCTCCCAACGTTGCTGATGATCCGCACCACCGGCCTCGGGGGTGTCAGCCTGCGGGGCGCGATAACCGCCTTGCGGGAAAGCTGGGAACTATTTTTGTATAAAGGCGCCCAAAGCATAATGGGGTCTATTGCCTCGACGCTGTTAGGCTTGCTTGGTGGGGCTCGCGCGGTCGGGGCATTCGTGCCGGCAGAGAAACTGGTGCGAGCTGCGAGCGGCCTGGCTGCACCGGTGTTAAACGCAGCCTTCCCTCACTTGGTCAGACTGCAATCCGATTCGGCACATGCTGCCAAAAGAGTAGTCAGCCTCGCAGTAGGCGTGCTTTTTCTGGCCACCGTCGTTTTTGCCGTGCTGACGGTGTGCGTGGCGGGTTGGGTAGTGAATATCGTCTTTGGCCCCGGGTATCAAGATGCCATTGAGCTATTGAGACTTCTGGTCTGGATCGTGCCCCTGCGCATTTGCAGCATGGCGCTGGCTATACTGTGGTTTATCCCTGGGGGCAAAGAGCAAGTGGCCAGCCGGGTTATGATGCTCAACATAGTGATAATTTGCCTGCTCGCCTTCCTGTTGGTTCCGACGTTAGGCGGATTGGGAATGACCATCGCATTCCTGGCCGCAGAGGTTACAATGTTCTCCCTGTTGCTGTTTTTATTTTGTCGAAAACCTTTCAAGGCAGAGAGATAGTATGCCGGTGTTTTTATCGAATCGTAACGTCATCAACAGGAATGCCGTGATGCATCGCTTTATTCTTGATTGTGAAGGAAGTCAGTTTGAATAACTTTGCCCTAAGCGTGGTTATTACAACCTATAATCGCCCCGACTTACTCGTTCGTGCGGTAAATTCTGTTGTGGCCGAAAGAAACGAACACCATAGAATTGAAATTGTGGTGGTAGACGATGCCTCGACAACCCCATTGCCGGAGCTGGCTATTGAGGATCTGGTTTGCCATCGCATGCCTGTCAATGGCGGCCCCGGCCCAGCCCGCATGGAAGGATTGGCATTGGCCCGTGCTCCCTGGGTGCTGATGCTTGACGATGACGACACCTTAGAGCCAGGAACCGCCGAGTATTTGGCTCAACGTTTGCCTGAACAACCGGAATCACGGTATCCGGTGTATCAATTCGCCGTCAACCGCGAAAATCAGAAAGAAGAATTTCGCCTTATTACATTTGACGACTATGTAAATAAAGCCATCACCGGAGATTTCACACCGGTTTTTGACCGTCAAAAATTTTTAAGTACCGGACTGCGGTATCCACATAACCGTGCGGGCGGCGAACATTTGCTGTGGTGGAAAATCGCCGAAGAGTTTGGCATCCCCTCTTACAGTCATCCACTGGTCAGCGTTTCCGATGACGCCGCCGTTCGCCTGACCCACTTCTCATCGCAGGTCACGAAAGCCGCTTACCACCAACAGCTGGCGGAAATGGCCCTGGCTGATTTTGGGGATAGGTTGCGCCGCGATCACCCGGAAGAATACCGGCGGATACGTCTGGCTCATATTACCTACAGCCTGCTCAACAACCATCGCGCCGCAGCGCGGCAGTCGCTGCGAGATGCTCCGATCGGCGGCAAATTTAAAATCGCTTTGTGGGCAATCAGCTGGCTGCCCCATAGTGCGATTCAGAAGCTGTTCCTTTTCTATCGTCGGCGTCAAGGATGAGACTGCGATGCGTATAGATTATGTGATTACCGGCCTTGAGATCGGCGGTGCTGAATATCAGGTTGTCGCCTTGCTCGAACAATTGGCGCAAAGGGGCCATCAGTTGCGGCTGATTTCCCTGACGCCGCCGTCGTCAGCCGTGTTTATCGATCGCCTTGCGGCAGCAGGCATTCCACTCTGTTCGCTGGGAATGCGCTCCGGCAAAGATTTGCCACGGGCTCTGCTGCGCCTGCGTAAAGAATTGTTGCGCTCGCGGCCAGATGTTGTGCATAGCCATATGGTACACGCCAATCTGTTAACGCGATTGGTCCGGCTGCTGATGCCTTCGCTAAAAATCGTATGTACCGCCCACAACACCCATGAGGGCGGAAAACTGCGGGATTGGGCTTATCGGCTGACAAACCCGCTCAGCCAGATGAACACTACCATCAGCGAAGCCGCGACGCGCAGATTTACCGGTGAGAAGGTGTTTCCGACGAGCAATACGCGCACCATACCTAACGGCATCGATACGGATAAATTCGCACCTGGCGATATACGGGAAGATCACATCGGACCTTTTCGCTGGCTGGCCGTTGGCCGTCTGGTTGAACAGAAAGATTATCCAACGCTGATATCGGCCTTTAGCAGGCTGCCCGATAGTCGGTTGCTCATCGCCGGCAAGGGCCCGTTACTCGAAGCTTTACAACTGCAAGTGAAACAAGCCGGCTTGAAAGAGCGCGTTGAGTTTTTGGGCGTCCGGGACAATATCGATAAGCTATATCGCCAAGTAGATGGTTTTGTGCTGTCATCTGAGTGGGAAGGATATGGGCTGGTCGTGGCGGAGGCGATGGCCTCCGAGTTGCCGGTGGTAGTGACCGACAGCGGCGGCCCAGGGGAAATTATCGGTTCTGAAGGCATAAACGGCCTGCTGGTGCCGATAAAAAATCCTGACGCCCTGGCGCAAGCCATGGCTAGGATTGAATCGATGCCCCCCCTGGAGAGACAAAATCTAGGTCGCGCAGCGCGCCAGAGGGTCAAGGATAAATTTTCTCTAAATCAGATAGTTACACAATGGGAACATGTTTACGCAGAGCTGAAAAATAATAATTAACAGCTTTGACGGTATACACATAAGGTCTTTATGAAAATAGTACTTATAGGCACAACAGCAAACTGTGTGGTCGGTTTCAGAGCTGACCTGATCAAATCGCTGCACCAGCAGGGGCATAGTGTTTACGCTTTTGCGCTCAATTATGATGATGATACTCGCAAGCAGGTGCGGGCCCTTGGCGCTACGCCTGTGGATTATGCATTCAGCAGAACGGGGCTCAATCCTATAAAAGACTTTTGCGATACCTTCGCCCTCAGCAAACAGCTGAAAAAGCTAGAACCCGATCTAGTCTTTTCCTATTTCTCAAAGCCGTGTATTTTCGGCACGCTAGCAGCGGTAATGGCTGGGGTCAAAAAACGCTACGCCATGCTGGAAGGGTTAGGTTACCTGTTCACTGAACAACCGCAAGGGGTGAGCTGGAAAGTCAAGCTGCTGAAAAAGATCCAGGTTACGCTCTATCGCTGTGTCTTCCCCAAACTGGACGCACTTATCCTACTAAACCCTGATGATCGACATGATCTTGTGGTTGATTGCAAGATAAATGTCAAACAGGCACACGTGCTGGGTGGAATTGGTCTGAATTTGGCGGATTATCCCTTTAGCCCTGCCCCAACTCAGCCGGTCTCCTTTATTTTCATCGCCCGCCTACTGGCCGAGAAAGGCGTACATGAATACGTCGCCGCTGCCAGAAAGGTGAAAGAACGATACCCAGATACGCAATTTTACATGTTGGGCGCAGTTGATACACAGAATCCAGGCAGCCTGACAGAACAAAGTCTGGCTCAGTTGATTCAAGATGACATCATTATCGCACCGGGCCACGTTTCAAATGTGGCAGATTGGATTGCCAAATCCAGCGTGTTTGTTCTGCCTTCCTACTATCGCGAAGGGATCCCGCGTAGTACCCAAGAGGCGATGGCGATGGGGCGTGCCGTCTTGAGCACTGACGTACCTGGCTGCCGGGAAACAGTGGTGCAAGGGGTTAACGGCTATTTAGTGGAACGCTGGTCGCATGAGGCTTTGGCTGAGAGAATGTGCGAACTGATCGAAGATCCACAGAAAATTGTCAATATGGGCCAAGCCAGTTACCAGTTGGCGCAGGAAAAATTTGACGCGCAGAAGGTGAATAATCGCCTGCTGGCCATGCTAGACATTCCAAATAACGTGAAATAATGAACGCCTGAATTCTATGAAATATAGAATTCAGGCCGTCGATATTTTTCTCGGACAAGATACCCCCCTTGCACCGTACGGCGGCGAGCCGCTCACGGCTCAACCATCCTTTTCGGTAGTCGATCTCTTCCAGGCAGGCCATCTTGAACAGCTGAAAATGGGTTGAACTTTCGCACTGTGACATATAGCCTTCCGTAGGAACTCGGCACAGGGAAATAACACGCCGGACCAATATCACCAAGATATAAATAAAAAAAGCGAGCCTCTATTCTATAAATAAAGGCTCACCTTTTCATGCGTTATAAAGCAACAAAGCTAAACGATACCGACTTTTTTTGATATTTTAGTCGTCATCGCCATACAGGCTTTTCTAAATACGGGGTCAATTACAAGCATGGATGCGGCATAAAGCGCAGCGCCAAATATTGCGGTAATAACAAGATCGGTAAAATTATCAATATGGTTGTACCGTTCAACCCATTTGCAAAGAGAAATGATGCCTGCCCCCATAATCATGGTAGCAATGGCGATACGGTAAATTTTAAAGAACACATCCTTCAAAGTACCGCCAATAAGCCACATCAGTATCGCCATGACCGGGAAGAAGTTAATAACGTTGGCGAAGAAGTATAGTTTGGCAAATGTACTAATATCAAACCTTACCCCGATAATAAATGCACCAACTTGCAGTACCGCCCCCAGGATCCCGAGGCGCATAAGTATATCGGTGCGTCCTTTGGCCATAAAAACGGAACCTGTGGTACTTAATACAGCCTGGATAATGCCTACCGGAGCAAGCCACATCAATATCGTGGCAGTCATCGCCCACTGAGGGCCGAACACCAGCTGAATAAAGGGTTCTCGCAGAAGCGCCAACCCAGTCATGAGCGGGAATACGATCAGCAATATCACATAAACAACATTCAAGTAGGTTGTACGTACCTTATCATTGTTTTCCTGATGCTGGCTCAGTATCGGGAACAACGCCCGCGAGGCGACGAACGTCAGGCTCTGCAACGGGAACAGCATGATCCTGTATGCCAGCGAGTAAAAGCCCAGTACTGCGGCCGACATATAGTGGCCAATCATCATGCTGTCGGCGTTTCTCGAGAAATAATTGATAAAATTGAACAGGGTCAGATTGCCACTAAAACCAATCAGTCCTTTTATCTCTTTCAAGTTTATTATTTTTTCGAATGAAGGGCGCCATTTGGATGCCAGCCAAAGCTGTATTGAAGACATTAAAGAAAGAATCAGAATCTGGGCCACCAGGCTATAAACGCCAAATCCCTGATAGGCCATAGTGATGGCAATGATGACAGCGACCACCGACGAGCTGATTTCAATGGAGGCGACTTTTTTGAACTTAGACTCACGTTCCAATAAGGCCATATGTGCAGAAGCGCTGCTTGCTAATGGAAAACTTACCGCCAAAAGACAAAGAACGAAAATCAGCCTTGGTTCATGGAACAGATAAGAAATAAGCGGGGAAAATATAACAATAACACCGGCTATAGCCAGCCCCATCAGTATATTCAACCAGAATATTGCGTTTATTGTTTCATTCTGCAGCTCTTTCCGCTGGATAATCGCCGCTGCGGTTCCAAGATCCCTGACCAACAACGCAAAGTTTGTCACCACCAGCGCCATCGACATCAAGCCATATTCGCTAGGTGGAATCAGCCGAGCCAGAACGACAATATTAAGAACCTGGACACCAATTTTGAACAGCTGCGAGAAAGCAACCCACTTGGCGTTAGAGACTAATCCCATATCACTCCCATAGACCTAACCAAATAAACAAGGACGCCATTCATACGGCGTCCTTGTTTGAATTTATTTTACACAGCCGCTACTTTTAGCGTGTTTTCCAAAGCGCTCACCCAGTTTGAACGTGAAATACCCAACCTTTCAATTTTTTCACAGTCCAGGCTCGAGTAGGCTGGCCGTTTGGCCGGCGTCGGGTACTGTTCGGTAGTGATGCCGTTCACCTGCGGGGATTTCTCCAGCAGCCCCTGCGCCATCGCCGCGGCGAAAATCGCTTCGGCAAATTCGCTCCAGCTCACTTCCTTGTCGCCGCAGAAATGATAAACCCCGCCTTCCGCCTGACGCTGCAGCAGGTCTATAATCGCCTGCGCAATGTCGCCCGCGTAGGTCGGGCAGCCGCGCTGATCGGCGACAATCCCCAGCACATCGCGATCTTTCGCCAGCCGCAGCATCGTCTTGACAAAGTTATTGCCGTATTCGCTAAATACCCATGCCGTACGGATGATAATCGCCTCAGGATGGGCGCCGGCGACCGCAATTTCCCCGTCAAGCTTGGTTTTACCGTAAACCCCCAGCGGGTTGGTCACATCCGCCTCGCGGTAGGGCGTCTTCGCCTGCCCGTCGAAAACATAATCGGTAGAAACGTGGATCAGACGACACCCCGCCTCTGCCGCGGCCTGTGCCAGGTTTTTAGGGCCCTGTTCGTTGATGCGCGCCGCCAGTTCGTTCTCGGTTTCCGCCTTGTCAACGGCGGTATACGCCGCCGCATTCACAATCGCGTCGGGCCGGTAGTCGGCGACCACCTGCTTCACCCTGGCCAAATCGGTAATGTCCAGGCTGTCGCTGTCGGTGGCCAAAACGTCCCACCCTGCCGGCAGGCGATCGCAAAAACAGCTGCCCAGCTGCCCTTTCGAACCGGTTAACAGCACTTTCATTGCGCCAGCTCCCGGAACAGTTTGCCGACCTTGTCTTTCTCCGACAGCAGCGGGTTATCAATCGGCCATTCGATGCCGACCTGCGGGTCATTCCACAGCAGGCACCCTTCATGCGCCGGATTATAATAATCCGTGCACTTGTATTCGAAATCGGCAATGTCAGAAAGCACCACAAAACCGTGGGCCAATCCCGGCGGCACCCAAAACTGGGTCTTGTTTTCCTCGGACAGGATAGCCCCTTCCCAGGCGCCGTACGTCGGCGAACCAGGGCGAATATCTACGGCGACGTCGAAGACTTCACCGCGGACGACGCGCACCAGCTTGCCCTGCGGATTCACCTTCTGAAAGTGCAAACCGCGCAGCACGCCGCGCGACGAACGGGAATGGTTGTCCTGGACGAAATCCAAATCAATACCCAGCATCTCCTGATAACGCTTCTTCTCAAAGGTTTCCAGGAAGAAGCCGCGGGCATCGCCAAATACCTTGGGCTGAATGATTTTCACACCGTCGATCTTGGTCTCTGTGACTTGCATGTTATTTCTCCACGATCAGTTGCGACAGATATTGGCCGTACAGCGTCTTGCCCAGCAACTTGGCTTCGGCTGCGACCTGCTCGCGGCTCAGCCACCCCTTGCGGTAGGCGATCTCTTCCAGGCAGGCCACCTTGAAGCCCTGACGCTTTTCGATGGTGTGAATAAACTGCGAAGCCTCAATCAGGCTGTCGTGCGTACCGGTGTCCAGCCAGGCAAAGCCGCGGCCCAGCAGCTCAACGTTGAGCGCGCCTTTATCCAGGTACATCTGGTTCAGCGTGGTGATTTCCAGCTCGCCGCGCGGCGACGGCTTCACCTGTTTCGCCATCTCCACGACGTCACTGTCGTAGAAATACAGCCCGGTGACCGCCCAGTTGGACTTCGGCGCCGCCGGCTTTTCTTCCAGCGACAGCGCGCGGAAATGCTCGTCGAACTCCACCACGCCGAAGCGCTCCGGATCCATCACCTGGTAACCGAACACCGTTGCCCCCTGGTTGCGTTCAACCACGGACTCCAGCTTTTTACCAAAACTCTGGCCAAAGTAGATATTGTCGCCCAGCACCAGTGCGCAGCTGTCGCCGTTGATGAACTCTTCACCAATAATGAACGCCTGCGCCAGGCCGTCCGGGCTTGGCTGGATTTCGTAGCTCAGCGAAATGCCAAAGCGGCTGCCATCGCCCAGCAGGCGCTGGAACGCCGGCATATCTTCCGGGGTCGTGATGATCAAAATGTCACGAATGCCGGCCAGCATCAGCACCGACAGCGGATAATACACCATGGGCTTATCGTAAATAGGCAACAGTTGCTTGGACACGCCACGGGTAATCGGGTAAAGGCGCGTGCCTGAACCACCAGCTAAAACAATACCTTTCATTTTAATACCTTAGAATTAATTAACGGGTCAGACCCAGGCGTTCGCCGGCGTAAGAGCCGTCTTTCACGCGGCTCCACCAGGCCTCGTTGGCCAGGTACCATTCGACGGTTTTACGGATACCGCTCTCGAAAGTCTCTTGCGGCTTCCAGCCCAGTTCCGCGTCAATTTTTGAAGCGTCAATCGCATAGCGCATGTCATGGCCCGGGCGGTCGGTCACGAAAGTGATCAGGTCTTCGTAGCGGCTCAGATTGCCCGGCTTGTTCGGCACCAGCTCATCCAGCAGGCGGCAAATGGTGCGCACCACATCGATATTCTTGCGCTCGTTATGGCCGCCGATGTTGTAGGTTTCGCCCACTTCGCCCTCGGTCACCACCTTGTACAGCGCACGAGCGTGATCCTCGACATACAGCCAGTCGCGCACCTGGGTGCCGTTGCCGTAAACGGGCAGCGTCTTGCCGTCCAGCGCATTCAGGATGGTCAGCGGGATCAGCTTCTCCGGGAAGTGATACGGCCCGTAATTGTTTGAGCAGTTGGTTACGATGGTCGGGAAACCATAGGTGCGCAGCCAGGCGCGCACCAGGTGATCGCTGGACGCCTTGGAGGCGGAGTATGGGCTGCTTGGCGCGTAAGGGGTGGTTTCCGTGAACAGATCGTCGGTGCCGTGCAGATCGCCGTACACTTCGTCGGTGGAAATATGGTGGAAGCGGAAGGCTTTCTTCTCTGCTTCACCCAGCGTTTGCCAATACTGGCGCGCCGCTTCCAGCAACGTATAGGTGCCGACGATGTTGGTTTCGATGAACGCTGCCGGGCCATCGATCGAGCGGTCGACGTGGCTCTCCGCCGCCAGGTGCATCACGGCGTCCGGTTTGAACTCGGCGAACACGCGATCCAGCGCCGCACGGTCGCAAATGTCTACCTGCTCAAAGGTATAACGATCGCTGTCGGCGATCGTTGTTAATGACTCCAGATTACCTGCGTAGGTCAGGCTATCCAGCACCAGAATGTGGTCACTGGTATCATTAATGATATGTCGGGCGACAGCCGACCCAATAAAGCCTGCACCACCGGTAACGATAATTTTCATAAAACCCTCTAAACAACACCTTAACTTTGTGAAAAAAATTCCTGCGCCAGAGTTTACCGCCATCCTGGGTAGGATGCAGCGGCGCTGCGCTTAACCAGCCCGCGGTCATGCTTTCTTATATCGCATACGCTATTGCGGGCCACGCCAGGCTGACCGTCAGCGGTAACCTTGCGGATTTTTTTGCTGCCAGTTCCAGGTATCACGCATCATGGCGTCAATGCCGCGCTGCACCTCCCAGCCCAACTCTTGTTTCGCCAATCGCGCATCGGCCCAGAATGCAGGAAGATCGCCGTCACGACGCGGTAAAATCTGGTATGGGACAGCGACGCCTGAAGCTTTCTCAAACGCCTGTATCATCTCCAATACGGAATACCCAACGCCGGCGCCCAAATTGTAAGCCTTGAATCCGTCGATCTTTGGCAAATGGTCCATCGCCATCAGGTGGCCTTCAGCCAAATCCATCACGTGGATATAGTCGCGCACGCCGGTGCCATCTTCGGTCGGGTAGTCACCGCCGAACACGCCGAGTTTCTCCAGCTTGCCGATCGCCACCTGGGAGATGTAAGGCAAAAGGTTGTTGGGAATGCCATTCGGGTCTTCACCGATCATGCCGGACTCGTGGGCACCAACCGGATTGAAATAGCGCAGGGCGATAATGGAAAATTGCGGCTCCGCCTTGGCGAAATCCTGCAGAATTTGCTCAACCATCAGCTTGGAGGTGCCATAGGGACTGGTCGTTCCGCCGATCGGCGTGGTTTCAACGTAAGGCACCGGAGAATTGGCGCCGTAAACCGTAGCCGAGGAGCTGAAGATGAATTGGTGCACACCTGCGCGACGCATTTCCTCCAACAGGATCAGCGTGCCCGCAACGTTATTCTGGTAATACTCGAGCGGCTTGCGAGTCGATTCGCCAACGGCCTTCAACCCGGCAAAATGGATAACGGCGCTGATCTGGTGTTCGTCGAAAATGCGCGCAAGGGACTCCCGTTCCCGAATGTCCCCCTGGTAAAATACCGCAGCCTTGCCGGCCAGTTGCTCGACGCGATGCAGTGATTCTTCTGAAGCATTGCACAGGTTGTCCAACACCACGACATCCTCTCCGCGTTCCAGCAGGGTCAGCACCGTGTGTGACCCGATATAACCAGCGCCGCCCGTAACCAAAATCGCCATAACCACTCCTCTATGCTTCGCGTTTATACATTGTTATATCGCATGCTCCCCTACTCTTGCTGCTGCACACTGCATAGGAAGCAAACGAGTCGCCTAAAAGATCGTCTCTTTGCCGGCAGACCGGCCCACGGCGGGTAGTTTGATGCCATACGATAGCGCATCTGAGGCAACAATACAGAGGTAAGACGATATTTCAGAATTATTCTTAACGCCCGAGAGGTTTCCGGCGATCGCCTGACGGCCTGGCCGCGTTCGCACTCAGGAGGTGCCGCAGTAATTAATTATAAAAACAAACAGTTGGAAACCAATTTTCTTCATACAATGGACGTGAAGGCAAATAAGTTTGCTGTGATTTCGACAAGTCTGTACGATAAAAAATCAGATGAATAAGTCTAAATTATATAGTGTGAGGTAGGCTTAATGGAACGTCGCTCGCTGTTAAAGAATAGTATGCTTGGATTCCTTGCTTTTTTTATTGTGCCTCGCAAAAGCGGTGCGGCAAATGTTGCAAGCAATAATGCCGTCAATGATAAAAGCAAAGTATCCATCACTCAAGTCCTGGTTGAAAACATCAAGCAAAGATCGCAAAGCGAAGACTATATATTGGTTGGGAATGCGGGGGCAGATCCTAAAACGACAAAAAACAGAATTCCCGTTTTCGTTCAACGGCAAGATGGATCATTAACGCCGATCCCTCAACCTATTAAGCTCGGTGACGATGGGCTGCCCATCTTCAACGGCCGCCAAATAGAATTATTCGCGAATAAGCAATTTTCGCTGGCGACTTACGATAAAGACAATAACCAAAAACGCTACTATGCCTCAATAACGGCCGACAAGTTCACGCTTTTAACGTCTGAGGCAAGCACTGCCAGCATCGGCGACACCACGTTAGCTCAGCTGCTGTCCATTGACGTGCGCATGTTCGGCGCTCATCCAATAACAGAACCCGGTTATGAAAATTTTGATAGCGCCCCCGCCTTTAGGGCGGCAATTGCCCACGTTGCGGCCGCTGGCGGTGGAAGTGTGCACTTTACAGGAAAGTATAAGTGCCTATCGGCCGGCAGCGAATACGTCTTGCCCTATGATGATGGCAGCGTGTCGCCGAAGTTCTCTCGCAAGGCGCTCGATAGCAACATAAGTGCCGAAGAAAAATCCAGCATGCCGGTATGCCTGGAGATACCCTCAAATGTGAAGCTGCAGGCGGACAGTACGGAAAATAGCCTTATCGATTTTGGCTGGCGCAGAGATAAAGGGGACATTTCGACAAAGCAGATGATAGGCATTGTCTTTCGCGTTTTAGGTTATCCGAAAAGAACCAGAATGGATACTTATGTTAGCAACGTATCTATCGATAACTTCAAAATATTGAATGCTTTTATTGGATGGTTATCCGACGGAGTGATGTTTGCTCAGTCTCGAATCGGCAATATTTTTTACCACGGCTGCGGCATTCCAGCCATTGCGCAGGGAGTGGACTCCTGTGCCTGGGGGAGCCAGACTATTGCCAATTGTTATGCCGGTATCGTTGTCGGCGGAATGTGGCTGCAAAGAAATAACGTTCAGCTGGGCGGCGAATGGGTCCCTCCATATAATAATAATGATATTTTCGCGTTGGGTTGGTGCGACATGCTCACCATAGACCGAATTGCCGTCGGCAATACGTTATCCTGGTCAGACAGGCACCGTGCCATCGACAAATTTTTCGATGATTACTTTTATAAATCTAAAAACTCGGCCACCACATCGGAAGGCGGACGGCTTTCCAACGTTGGTATGGATCTCAAGACAAAATCATCATTTGCCAATAATAAATACCGAGGTATAGCTGGCCGTGCCTTTATTAACTTCAGCCGCTACAACCGTGGGAACAGCAATTTAATCATTAACGACCTTAAGGTTTACTTCTTGCAAAGAACGCCTGTTTTGTCGAGCTATGGACAAGGTTCGATGTACTACGGGGAAGTCAGAAACTCGTTTATCGAAAGAGTAGGCTTTATCGACTACGGAAAGCCTGACACTGCAGATAACCGTTTTTATGAGTCAGGCGTTGATGGTTTAAATCAAGATATGAAAACGCTCCCGGCACTGGTTTGCGAAGGAAGTCTCTCCGCAGTCAGAGCCTCGATGATGAATTCGCTCTCAGCGCCGGTCAGCACGACATCGCTGCCAATCAACAACGCGGTCGCTACCCTGCTTTACACGCATAATATCGGCACGGCCTTATCCTCGCCCAAAGTGTCGAACACCGCATTACGCTACCTCAGCTTGTGGGATGGGAAAAACGGCGCCGTTATCGAACGTCTTTGGCCCGGAAGATTCGAATCTCAGCCCATAGCCTTCGATGCCGAAGACAAAAACCCTGACCATCAGTTTAAACACAGGGTGAAAAAATTCACGCCTGAATTATACAACGGTGTTTCTGGCGATAAGCTACCACTGAGTCACGCCAAAGGCTCCTGCGTATTCCTGGCGGGGATCACCAAAGTATTTATAGAAATAACGCTGCCACAAAACATTGAGGGTCTGCAAAATGTGCTGACCATTGGAGCCTTGCCTAAAAATACCGACTCCAACTACGAATTCGGCTCCACCATGCCGATTCTGCATGTGATAAATGCGGCGCTGAAAAATGAAGGTGCCAAGATCATGACGGCGGCGCTCAACGCAGATCGCGTGACGCTAAGTTATACGCAGAACGCACAGAGCGATAAAAAAGTGAACATTCACGATCTGGTTGGGGGGAGTGTGCTGTCTCTGTGCCTTGAATATAACACCAGCTGGCACCTGCAATAACAGCGTCGGGGGTGTTGCCAACCAACAGCCCCGACATCTGCTCTACGGCCGCGTTTTATCGCTGCCGCGCAAAGTACTGCGCGACCCGGCTCACGTCCTTTTCATCCAGCGTGCCCGAGTCGCTCAGCAGCGTGATCCACGACTTGATATAGGTATATTTCGCCGACGCCAGGTCACGCTGCGCGCTGTAGAGTTGCTGTTCGGCGTTCAGTACGTCGACGTTGACGCGTTGCCCCGCCAACACGCTCTGGCGCGTAGCCTCAACCTGCGTGGTGGCCGACTTCACGGCGAGTTCATACGCCGCCAGCTTGGCCCGGCTGCTGATGCATAGGTTGAATTGCTTGCGCAAATCGTTCAGCGTGGTACCGACCTGCGCATCCATCTCATACATTGCCTGGCCGTAGCGCGCCGCCGCCTGGCGGGTGGAAGCCGAGACCCCGCCGCCGGCATAAATAGGCATGCTGACCTGCACGCCGACGCTATTGGTTCGGTATTTTTGGTTCACCGTGTTGTCGCTGCTGGAGTCGTTTTCCGAGTGTGAAGCGTAGAGTTGCACCTGCGGCATAAAGCCGGCGCGGTTTCTCTCCACTTCATACTTGGCGGCATCGACGCCGTGGCGCGAGGCAGCCAGCATCGGGTTATTGTCTAACGCGATCTTTTGCCACTCTTCGAATTTGGACGGGATCAGCGGCGCGACCTGGAATTTGCCGGGCCGCAAGGTTTGCAGATCGTCCAACTGGTTCAGCGGCACGCCGATAATCACTTCCAAATCCCGCTGCGCGGAGTCCAACGCATCGCGCGCTTCGATCACCTGCGCTTCCGCCAGGCTGTATCTGGCCTGCGTTTCCGAAACGTCGGTAACGGTGCCCTCGCCCGCGCTCATCAGGCGATCGTTCAGCGCCAGTTGTTCTTTGTATGCCGTCTTCTGCGCTTCCGCCAACGCAATCTGATCTTTGGCGTAAGCCACTTCAACATAGGCCGAAATAACCCGCACCGCGAGATCCAGGAATTTGCCGCGATAGCGCTCGTCCGCCATCAACGACTGCGCCACGCCGGCCTTATAGCGTGCATAGGCTTCGTAATCGAACAGCGGCTGCGTCAGCGTTACCGAACCGGAGTAGCTGCGGTACTGCTGGCGCTTGGTGACATCCGACATGTTGCCAAAAAAGTCGCTCTGCTGATATTTCTGCGTTTGCCAGTTGCGCGGCGAATTTTGATAGTTAAGCGACACCTTCGGCAGCAACCCCGCCCTGCCGATGTTTTCGTTCTCTTCCCCGGCTTCTTTCTCTTTTATCGCCGCCCGGAAGGTAGGATCTTTTTCAAGTGCCAGCGAATATGCGTCTGAGATCCCTATCGAATAAACCGGCGCAGATATCGCAAACAATAGGGTACTGATAGCAAGGCCAGCAACCTCTCGTTTAAATTGAATCAAAATTATTCCTCGGTTAATGAAGTATGAGCGCGATCCAAAATAGGTTTAAACAGGTAACTCAACAGTGAGCGCGAACCGGTTTTGACAAACACTTCGACCGGCATACCCGGTTTGATGTCGTCACCGTTTAGCATCTTCATGCCTTCCGGCGACACCGTTACCTGCATTTGGTAGTAAGGTTCGCCATTAGCCTTGTCAACCAGCCGGTCGGCAGAAACCAACGTCACCGTCCCCGGGATTTTCGGGGTCTTGTTTTGGTTGAAGGCGGTAAACATCAAATCCACCGGCAACCCGTTGTACACTTTATCGATCAGATCGACCTTGAGGCGGGCATCCACCACCAGCGTCGCCTGGCTTGGCACAACGTCCATCAGGTGGTCACCCGCTCCCACGACGCCCCCCTGAGTAAAGATACTTAACCCGACGACGGTGCCGTCGACCGGTGAAGTGATGGCGGTATTGCCCAGTTCAAAATTCGCCATATCCAGCTTGTTTTTATATTCGCTGGCATCCATTTGCGTTTGCGCCAGCTGGGTTCGCACTTCGCGCTGGTAATCGGCGAAGCGCTGATCGATGCGCTGCTGAGACTCCTGCAGCTGCTTTTGCAATTGGCCGATCCGCCCGACGGTTTCATCGATGCTGCCGTTCACCTCCGCGAACTGGCGCTGCACCTCAAGATAACGGTTACGCGGCAGGTAGCCGTCCGCCGCCAGCTGTTTCATGCTGTTCATCTGTTCACGCAGGCTGGCCAGCTGGATCTGCTTGTTGCCTCTGGAGTCCTGCAGGCCCTTCAGTTGGAAACGCATGCCGTCCATCGATTGCCTGTAGCCATCGATTTCACTTTGCAAGCCCAGGCGGCGGGAAGCGAACAGCTGCGTTTGCAGGGCGATAATTTCCGCCACCCGCGGCTGATCCTTAATTTGTTCGAATACGGGAGAAAACGTCACCTTGCCCAGGCCATCGCGCTCGGCCAACAGGCGCCCTTCGCTGGCCAGCGTGGTGTAATATTGGTCGCGCAATGATTCAACCTGCGCCTGCGCCTGTACCTGGCTCAGCTGCACCAATATCTCACCGGCTTTGACTTTGTCGCCTTCCTTGACGGTAATGCTTTTGATGATGCCGCTGGCCGGCGCCTGCACCGTTTTACGGTTGCCGGAAACGGTGACCGAACCCGGTGACGCCACCCCTTTATCCAAAGGCGCAAACGCGGCCCAGATAAAGAAGCCAAACAGGCCGATCCCGACCACCAGCCACCCCAGGCGAGTAAAGCGTCGTTCATCTTGTGGGATCTGCTGCGAATACGAGTCTTGCGATTCGCCAATGTGCGTAGCCATACCAACTCCTTTGACTGCAGGCGGAGATCCCCCGCCCGGCAAGTTCGCAACTTAATTAATTTGAGTTTTTGGGATATTGCCTTCGTCCGGCCCGTTATTGACCGCGCGCACCGCCGGTTGGCCGGCCTGTGCCCGCTGGGCGTTGGCCAGCGCCTGCAGCACCTGCTGCGTAGGGCCAAACGCGTTGACGGTGCCGTTCACCAGCAGCAACAGCTTGCTGGTCATCGACAACAGGTTGGTGCGGTGAGTGATCAGGATGACCGTTTTGTTGCGCTGCTTGAGGAACATGATGGCCTGATTCAGCGCTTTTTCGCCGGCGTCGTCCAGGTTGGAGTTAGGCTCGTCCAACACGATCAGCGAAGGATCGCCATACAGGGCGCGAGCCAGGCCGATACGCTGCTTCTGGCCGCCCGACAGCCCGGCGCCGCCGTTGCCGATGAGCGAATCGTAACCGTGCGGGAAGCGTAAAATCAGTTCGTGCACCCCCGCCAGCTTGGCGGCCTCGATGACCTTTTCTGAATCCACCTCGTTAAAGCGCGCGATGTTCTCGGCGATGGAGCCGGCGAACAGTTCAATGTCCTGCGGCAAATAGCCGATGTACGGCCCCAGCTCGTCTTTATTCCACTGGTAAATGTCGGCGTTGTCGAGCCGCACTATCCCCTCGCTCACCGGCCAAATGCCCACCAACAGCCGCGCCAGGGTAGATTTGCCGGAAGCGCTTGGCCCGATGATCCCCAACACGTCGCCGGGTTCGACCGCGAAGCTGACGTTATGCAACACCGCATCGGCTTTTGAGCCCGGCGGCGTAGCGGTAACGCCCTCCACCGAGATCAGCCCCTGAGGACGCGGCAAAGACATACCGGTTCCACGCTCCGGGTGCGTATCCAATAATTTGACCAGGCGACCGTAGGAAAGCTTGGCGGCGCTATAACTTTTCCAAACGTTAATCACCTGCTCGATAGGCGCCAGGGTGCGCCCCATCAAAATAGAGCCGGCAATCATCATTCCCGGCGTGATATGTCCGTCAATCGCCAGCCAGCCGCCGAGACCCAGCACCAATGACTGCAGCGAGAGACGAACGAACTTGGTGATCGACGTCACCGTCGCCGCACGTTCGCTGGCTACGCGTTGGCTATTCAAAAACCGCTGATGCAAACCAAACCAACGGCGTTTCAGGTTCGGCAACATGCCCAGGGCTTCGATCACCTCGGCGTTGCGCAAATTGGTGCTGGCCAGGCCCCCGGACATGATCGACAGCTTGCTGGCCTCGGCCAGAGGCTTCTTCGAAACCATTTCGTTGATGACCGCCAGGCCAATCAACAGCAAGGAGCCGACCAGCGCAAAGAGCCCAAGCCAGGGGTTGAACAGGAAAATAACCAGCAGGTAGATCGGGAACCAGGGCGCGTCGAAGAAGGCAAACAGGGCGCTGCCGGTCAGGAACTGGCGCACCATGGTCAGATCGCCCAGCATTTGCCCGGCGTCCGAGGAACCGTTTTTAAGGTTGGATTCGTACGCTGCGGTATAAATGCGGTTGTTTAACCGCATATCCAGCTGGCTGCCGATGCGGATCACCACCATGCTGCGCACGTATTCCAACAACGCCATCATGCCGAACATGCCCAGCATGATCAGCGTCAACATCAGTAAGGTTATTTCATTGCGTGAAGGCAGAACCCGGTCATACACCTGAAGCATATAAACGGAAGGAACGAGCATTAACAAATTAATAAATGCGGTAAAAATGCCAACGGTCCAGAAGACTTTTGAGCGCGTCCGTATAACATCCGCAATTTCATTGCGCGGGATAAATTGGTTCACTTTCTTTCCTTACATCACCTGCACTGTCAGCCAAATCGCATTGATCTGTATAAGATTTTTCCTATACGAAAATCACCCCAAACATGCTCGAGACTGCAGCTGCTTTTTTTTAACTATAGATACAAAAAGTAAATAACAGCAAGGTCGCGAAAAAAAAAACACCGGCACCATAAAAGCGAGGCAAAACACGGGGATAACATGGTCATTTTCCGTGACCAGCCCCTGAAATTTAACCTGTGGCAAGCCCGCTATTTATATGGAAAAACGGAGGCAATTAATTGCCTCCGTTTTTATTTCACTTACAAACAATACCCATGTTAACTATTAGGCAACATCTGCCACTGGCGCATGGGCAATACCGTTCAGCGTCACCGTCGATGCGTAATGCAAGGTATCGAGCAGGTTCTGGTGATCGGTGTTCTTCAGGTAGATTACGCTGTCGTTGGCATCCAGCTTATGGTCATTATTATTATCAATAATAATGTAGGAGTCGGTGCCGCCGGCACGATCTACCCCAACCACCCCAACCTTGCTCGCCAGCGAGTTGTCACTGCCGATCCCCAACAGGGCCCCCAGTGCGCCAACCGCGCCGGTGATAATACCGCCCAACAAGGCGCTGACCGCGTTCGCCAGTACGCTCTCGGTACGCACGCCGTAGTCGCCGAGGTTGTTGGTGCCTGCGGTAGCCGAAATGGTCAACCCGGACAGAACATCCACAATGCTGTCTTTAGCGCTGCTGAAGTCATTGATGGTGACACCGGCGTTGGTGGTGCTGCTGGTCAGGTGATACTCGTTGGCGCCAGTTCCGCCGGTAATGGTGGTATTCCCCAGTACGGTGAAGCTGTCGTTCGCGGTAGACCCCGTCAGCGCGAAGTTGGTGCCGCCAAGGCCCAGCAGGTTGGCCAGCGTGCTGCCCAACGGCAACAGCGCCAGCAGGTTGTACAACACACCCTGCCCGGTACCGCCCTGGTTAAGCACCACATCGATCCCGCCGGTATTGGCAGAGGCATCCAGCGTCAACAGATTGCTGTAGCCGGCGCCAACGGTAAGATCCAGGTGATGGTCGCCCGTAACCGCGATGGTGCTGATCTGCGAGTTGCTGCCGGCCAGGTTCAGGACGTTGCCGTGAACGCCTGTACCGCCGGAGTCGATGTTGACGGTTCTCAACGCGGTGCCCAACAAGGCGCTGCTGCTGCTGTTCAGGCTCAGCGAACCGGCGTTGATATCGCTGGTGCCCGAAGCAGTGAAGTTCACGTTGAAATGGTCGGTGGCGTTCTGCAGGAAAGTGATGTCCACGCTGCTGGCCGAGGTCGCATTGCCCGTGACCTCAAGCTGAGCAGAGTTACCGCCGGCGGCGTTGATCACCTTAACCGCGCTGGCCAAACCGGACAGCACGAACCCCTGCGAACCGATGTTCGACGTGTTGGCCTGAACCAAACTGCCCGCGTTGACGCTGCTTTCCGTCGTTGCGTTGCCCGTCAGAATACCGAAGTCGAAGGTGTGATCGGCGGTGGCAACCGCATTGCCGCGGTCAGTCGCGGTGGCCTTACCGATGTAACCGGCCAGATCGACTTTCTCAAAGTTGGTAAACTGACTTGAGTTAGAGGTGAAGGTTGTGGTGCGGAATAACCCGCCAACCCCTGAAGCAACGGTAGTGACGTTCTTGGTGATAAAGTTGGCTGAAATGGTATCAATGCCGTTGCCGCCGTTTGCCTGCACGCCGGTGCTGACGATATTGGCTGCGCCGGTTGCCGCGTTGCCTACCCAGGTCAGGCTGTCATTGCCTTCGCCCAGGTTGAATTTCGCCGCGCCGGTAGCCAGGTTCGCCGTCGAGGTGACTGCGGCCTTGTCATTGCCCGAACTGCCGTTAAGCACGATATTGCCGTTATTCACGGTAATCGCCACCCCTGGGTTCACCCCATCGGTGGAGAGCGTGACAACCGAGGCTGCGGTGCCGTTAATCGTCAGATTCGCCAGATGATCGGCGAACGCCAGATTAACCGCCGCCGCTGCGTTGGCATTCAGCTGAACGTTGGTCAGAACGGCCGTTTCAGCATTGCTCAGCACGTGGCTGCTGTTGGTGTTGACGGTACCGGTAGCATTGCCGCCGGCAGCGGTCGTTGTCAGGCTCGCCGCAGTTTTGTAAACCAGGCTGCTGCCGATGTCATACTCGAACGCATGCTGCTGGGCGACGGTGGTGTTGTCGGTCGCCGTAGAAGTACGCAGATCGTTGATGATAGCGGCGGTAATCGCTGCTTTATCGGTCAATCCGCTGTACAGCGCAATTTGCGCAGGCGTAGCGGCAACGCCGTGAACGCCGGTGTACACATGCTGAATGAAGTCATTGCCGGTAAGCTGCGCGCCCTTTTTCTGGAACTCAACGGAGGTCAGCAATTTCGTGGTAAGCGAAGTAAAGGTGTTACCGTGCTTGCCAAGGTAGTTGCTCCAGTCGTCCAGACCCTGTGCATCCACGTCGCGCTGCGGTACGGCCAGGAAAATCGAGGCGACCTGCTCGCGCGCCGCCAGCCCGGCCAGCTGCCCGGCGTTGTCAGCCGCTGTTTCGTTCAAGAAGAACTGCTGAGCCGCCGTATCACCGGAGCCGACAGTGCCGCGCAGGCCGGTAATAATGTTGACTAATACGTCGCCTTTGGTGCCGCCGCCGCTGATGATAGCGCTCAGTGCGGAAAGCTCGCCGGCAGTCGGTGCGCGCTCATACGCTTCAGTGAACACCTTATTGATAAAGTCGGTGTTCGAAAGCGAGTTCAGCGCAGCGCGATCGGTGACAAACTTATTTGCTACCTGCGCAAAAGTTTGTGCCGACGTATTAATTTGCGTACCAAGAGTAATTACCGTGCTGGTAACCGCATCAATCCCTGCCAGGTAGTAAAGCGCCAGAGCATCAGAAACGCCCGGGCCGGAACCTGCAGCGCTGGTCCCCGGATACAGCACGTTGTTCAGCTGCGCATCAAAGTTGTTCTGAGATGTCAGCGTGCCCGAGTCAAAGCCGCTGTAGTTCAGCAGAGAATTAATGGCATTGGAGATAGCATCGGCCAAGGTGCTGCCGGCAAGCTGCGCCTGCAGTTCCGCCACGCTAGGAGAGCTTCCGTATGCCGACGTATAGATACTTTGCAGTATCTCAACGTCGGTTTTAGAGGCGTAAAGTGCCTGGCCCGCGCTGGAGCTCAACAGGCTTGAAATGTATGACTGGGCGGTGATCTGCCCTTTTTCTATCTGGTTACCAATACTGTCAAAGACGCTTGATGAGGCATTTTGCCCAAGCACTGCTAAAAGAAGCGCCGCCGCCTCTTTTTGATACACTAGAGAAGCCATAATCGTATCCTTAAACAAAATAGTTTTAGCGAGGCAAAATCAAACCTGATTTAAAACCTGGCGTTAGCAGTAAAAACGTTACCGCATAATGAATAGCGTGCGAAAAAATCCCCTTACTTCGCATATAAAGAAAAGTTCAAAAAAGCCAAGCTGTCAAGGCAATGGGATTTTTATTACTTAAAATCAGATGATAGATATAACCCATTGAAAATAAAAGACTTAAAAAACCAAACCTATATAATGAAAGTATATATTCACATTAAAAACAATTAACAAACTAACCTATTGATGTCGTGCAAAGCGCCAATCTATCGTAATCTCTTAATCTAACAACATGATAAATTTGAGGCGTTGCATAAAATCCGGGTGCGCTAAAATGAGGGGGCATTCGGGAATAAATCAAGTACGCCAATCCTGGGGGGATAAAATTTTCATTATTATCATTAGGATAAATCACAAGACTTAAGATTGAGGTTTGTCATGTGCAGAAAAGCCACTGCCAAAAATAAGGACATTTTGAAAACCAACCGGTACCGCGGAAAATAGACGCAAGTCATCCCTGGCTCGCGTCAGGGAACCAGCAAATACAGAAAACTCAGATAGATATGAATAATAATGATAAGAAAAATGGTTAGAGCGGAGGGATCGTCATACTGAAGGCACAAAAGAAAAGGAAGGAAGGTAAGATGAAGAGTAAGAAGCGCCGCCAGAATGCCGGCGCTGTTTACCTAAAGCCTGTGTTATTTCTTGAAAAGCGCGTTAAATCGCTTCAAGTAACTGTCCGTATAATAAAAATCCATACTCTGGCTAACGGTGGCCGGATCAAATTTATATTCTTTATCAACAATTTTTTGCATCAGCCCAGCGAAAGCCGTGATATCGCCGACTGGGAACAAGAAACCATTTTCCTTATCGGTAATAAAATCTCGCGGGCCGGTTTTACAATCCGAGCTGATGCAAATGATACCCCGCGACATCGCCTCACCCAACACGGTAGGTAACCCCTCGAAAGCCGAGGACAGCAGCAAGGCGTCTGGACGCTCAACGATGCCCCAGGGATTGGAATGCCAACCGCGGTGGACTATCACGACATCAGTCAGCCCCTTTTGCGCAATGTAGTCGTCAATAACCTCGCAATCCGCACCATCGCCAATAAGATGCACCTTGAAATTTCCTGACACCAAAGCGCTGGCATCAATAATATCCTTGATCCTTTTTTGGCCTTCAAAGATTAATCGGCCAATATAGACAAAGTGGCGCTCCTCTCCATTGCTGTACATCTCATTTACGATAGGCTGCCGCTCGAACGGATTAGGGAAGAGTATAATTCTTTCCTTTTCAATTCCCACTCCTTCCAGCTGGCTGCAAATCTCTTTACTGATCCCCAGGCAATAATCTGCATTTTTGCAAAGGTTAAAGTCACCAAAATTAGATGTCAAAGAAAAATGAGGCCAGGCGTATATCTCAAATTTAAATTTGAATATTGACCTGAGTTTTTTCAGATAGAGAGCTTGAGCTGGCCCGGTACAGATCACATAGTCAAATTTATTAAAAATCAAGAAGCATGCCATGTAAGCAACGTGGAAGAAAAAGTTAACTAAACGGCTGCCAAAGCTGAAAGGAAAACGATACGATTTCATATCGCGCAGCCAATCTTCCTTGCCGCGATAAAACCCTATTTTTTTATTATGCTCACCTATGTTTTTATCGCCACTAGACAATGAAACAACGGTAATATCAATATTTTGATCGCTAGAGACAAGATCATGCATGCGCTGGATAACACGCTCCACCCCGCCGTTCCCAGACATATAAGATGTAACAACCAATATTCTCTTATTTTTCATTTAATGATCCCGAATACCTTTAAAAAATTATACGGCTCAGTAAAAAACCAAAAGTCACGAATTTATGCCATTAGGCCGCTTTAAATATACGCGTTAGTACGCACCGTCTCTTTTTAGAACTACGCCGATTGTTTTGAACAAAATAGCAATATCGTTCCAAAGCGCCCAGTTTTTTACATACCATGCATCAAAGTAGACCCGTGTGTCATAATCGATGTCGTTACGTCCGCTAACTTGCCATAGGCCGGTCATCCCAGGCTTAGCCATGAAATAGTAATCAACGTCACCGGCATAGCGCTCAAGCTCAGCCTCGATAACAGGGCGTGGGCCAACCAGGCTCATTTCACCTTTTAAGACATTCCACAACTGCGGTAACTCGTCCAAACTGGTTTTACGAATGAAATGCCCAATCTTTGTAATTCGCGGATCGTTTTTCAGCTTAAAATCTTTATCCCACTCTTTTCTGGCTTCAGGATCGGTGTTCAATAAATTCTCAAGCACCTCCTGTGAATTGGTCACCATAGAACGGAATTTCAAGCACTTGAATTTTTTACCATTATGCCCTACGCGCTCATGGCCATAAATGGACTTCCCGCCGTCACGCGATACTTTATATGCCAAAAATGCCAATACCGGGGAAAGAACGAGAATAATGGATGATGAACCAACAATATCAAACAGGCGCTTAACAATGCGTGAAGAGCGCTTAGCCAAATTATTGCTGACCCGTAATATCATCACTTCATGGCTAAAGATAAAAGACATATCGGTGCCGTACAATGGAACACCGCGCAACGTCGGGATCACTGAGACGGAACGGCAGTTATGCTTGGCAAGATTTTTCAGCCACCAGTCACGCAACGCATGCTCCTCAAACTCCAGAGCCACGATAAACTGAGTATTTTCGACGTTGGCAATTTTCCATAGCTGCTCCTCGGAGTCGATAACAGGAATTCCGGCGACGACCTCATCACAAGGACTTTTAGTGCAGACAAATGCAGAAACGCGGAAACCCAGCACTTCCTCACTTTGCAGTGCGGCATAGGCCTCGATCGCATTGCGGCCGGAACCAATGATAATGGTATGCTTTTTCCAGAGCCCCAGTTTGTTCAAAATACGTTTAGTAATGATGCGTCCAAGAGGAACCAACACCAGGACCAGAAGCCAGGTCAGCATCCATACAAAACGTGAAAAATTCCATTTTGAAAAAGCCACTAAAGACAAATCAAGTACGGCAAATATTAATAATGTCCTGAATACTTCTTTCAACTCAAACCAGAACGGTTTTCTATAGGTATAATGACGCAAACGGGTCCAGAACCAAACTACGCAGATTAACGACAGAATAAAATGCGAAAGGATCCGCACATGGTAACCATCCGAGAGAAGAAATATACCAGGATCGTCAATCAGTTTATAAACGAAAAAGTATGCCAGATAAATTGAAACGTTAAAAAACACTAAATCTGAAACCAGCAGTGAAAACTTAGAAAAAAAGCTCTTAAAAATCCCACTATTGTTAGACATTGGATATTACCATCCGTAACTAAAGATTCTTTATGAAACATGTTGAGTTCACACCAGCACAGGAAAATTGAAGCCTATCACTCAACACATATCCAGATAGTTGTTATTGACGTATTACTACGGGCAGATGAACTCCGCGAAGTGCGTCTTTTATCAACACAAAAAAAGCAAATATAGAATTAAAATACTAGCTAATACATAATTCTTTTTTCATTATTGAACAAACTCCATTTTTCCTGAACATAAGCGCTCATTTCCCCCTGAAATCGCTCAACCGAAAAACGAGATGCATTATTACGACAATCCTGGGCAACAAATTCATGACAAACCGCTTCAAAGCGAGAAATAGCCTCCATCACTGCGGAAACCGTTTGCGAAGGGAAGAAAATCCCTGTTGGCCTGTCAACACCGTAGGGGCGTACCGTTTCCAAAACCCCTCCTCGTCCGTAGGCAATGACAGGGGTTCCGCATGCCTGCGCCTCAACCGGAGTGATGCCGAAGTCCTCCTCGGCAGCGAATACAAACGCCTTGGCGCGTTTCATATAATCTTCAAGCACATCATTATTCTGGTAACCTAAAATTTCGATGTTATTTTTCGCCTTGCTTTTTATTTTCTTCATCTCGGAACCGTCACCAATCACAACCAACTTTTTGTCTGGCATGGCCGAAAATGCTTCAACGATAAGATCAATGCGTTTATAAGGCACCATACGTGATGCCGTTAGATAGAAATCCTCCTTGTCTTCACAAACTGAGAATCTCTCTACATTCACCGGAGGATAGATGATATCCGCCTCTCGCCCATAAACTTTTTTAATGCGTCTGGCAATGAACCTGGAATTTGCAACCATATGATCAACACCGTTTGCGGTGCGATAATCCCAAAGGCGCATTTTGTGCAGAAACCACTTGGCCATTAGCCCTTTAATGCCCGTATCCAGCCCGGACTCTTTAAGATAGTGATGCTGCAGATCCCATACGTAACGCATCGGGGAATGGATATAGCTTATATGTAACTGATCGGGCCCTGTAAGGACGCCTTTCGATACGGCATGGCTACTAGAAATAATAATATCATGTTTTTTTAAATCAAGCTGTTCAATCGCATACGGCATCAGCGGCAGATACATTGGATAATATTTTTTTGCCAATGGTAAATGCTGAATAAACGTGGTTTCAGCTCTTTTGCCCAAAAAATCAGCTCTATCAGCATCGGCTAGAAAATCGATAACAGCGTATAAATCCATATGCGGATAAAGCGCCAAAAGCTCCTTAATAACACTCTCGGCCCCGCCCTTGGTCACTAACCAATCAGAAACTAACCCTATGCTTAAATCACTGCAAGACATCTTTATCCCCAAGCATGTTCTTCCCGCGCGAAAATTTTATCGACATCAAAATCCTCCGTACCGTTAAAGATTATCAATGATACGGTTTAAGCGTGATGCTGAGTTCTCCCAAGAAAAACGCGCAGCATTTCTGTAACCGGCTTCCACATACCTTTGCCGCTGTGATTGGTTTTCTATGGATAAGCGTAGTGCATTCACCAGAGAGTTTCTGTCAAGCGGATCAAAATAAATCACACTGTCTGCCAAAATTTCAGGCATCGCCGCTGCCGATGAGGCAATGACGGGACAGCCCGATGCCTGGGCCTCTATAGGAGGTATGCCGAACCCCTCGTAAAAAGATGGAAATACGAATGCAAAAGCACGGCGATACAACTCAGACAAGCTTTCATCATCTACGCGCCCCAAAAACTCTACATTGTTAACCAACGAGGACGACGCAATGATATTTTGTACGCCTTGATAGTTCTTGTGCGCCGACCCAACAATCTTCAGCCTGAAGCCCGCCTGCACTGGCAGATGAGCGAACGCGGAAATCAGCGCTTCAAAATTCTTATGATATTGCTGCGAAGCAACTGCCAGGAAATATTTTGGCGCTGCATCAGCGTCATTCTCGCTGATGTCGGGGTGAAAAAGGCTGCTGGCCGCATTGTAAATAACATGACAACGCTCCTCGGGCAGTGCAAAAAAATGCTTAAGTTCGCTTTTAGCAAACTGGCTGACCGTAAGCACGGCCCTGCTGCTGGCAATCAATCTGGGTATAATAAAATTGTACGCCTGCCTGAATTTGAAGCTGTAGCTTTGCGGAAAACGTTTATAGGCAACATCATGCAACGTGATAATTTTATTTTTATAAAAAAGAGGGGCCGTATTGCAGAAGTTAATCAGCAAAGGACTGCCTATTGACTTCAGATAGAGCGGTAAATCGTATTGTTCCCACAGATGTCCGCTTTTTTTACCTACTGTTTTTATATTTAGCCGTTTTGTTACTTCATTATATTTGATATTTACAGGCGCTAAAAAAACCACGTCATCCCGTTGTTCGTATAACTTTTGGCTAAGCTCGATAGCAAAACGCTGCACACCGGTGATTTCTTGAGAGAAAAACCTTGAATTTATATATATCATATCATTTTCTCAGCACGCCAAAATATATAAAAATGGCAGGCATTATTATCGCCACTCTTTCCACAAATCTCCCATCAACCGATCCAATTCTTTACCATAACCGGTACCAAATCCGGCTACGGGGGTGAAGGTAACTTCGCCGAAATAAAGAACGCCTTGATATATATACCAGTCGACACGAACATAATTGAAACTATCAGCCAATAACTTACTCAACGAAAGTGCCAACGCCAAGTTCTCCGAGTCCAGCTCTGTATCTGACTGCTTTAACGTTGAACAACCAAATACCTGGGAAAAATTATTTACATAAAATCGTCGGGTTAGCTTTCCTGAAAATCGATCATCGATAACCTGCAAAACAAAATCGAACTCACCATTGGCATTCTTAAACAGGTGGAATTTATAGTCCGTTAATGCAACAGAGCCATCTCCCAGCAGCTTCTCAACAAGTATCATGGGCGATATATGTCGATAATGTATTTCCCGCTGCACATGAGAAAAGTCGGTCTCAATCCAGCGCTGGGCAGTTGTTATAATTTTTTCAACTTCAGCGGCCGAGACTGGTGGATGGACTATTTTATACATTCCCGCGCCATGATTAGGTTTAACAATGACGCTCTGTCCCTGCCAGTTGAATTCTTGGAGATCCTCTGGATTGTCGGTAAAAAACAGCAGTGGAATTAAGTGGTTGTCACCTATTTTTTGCTCCACATAGCGCCTGACGCGGTATTTGTCTGCCAGTTCGCTAAATACTGGGGCTTCCATCTTGAAGTTTTTTCTATAGAGAACTTTTTCATTAAAGGTTGTTGGGTGCTTGATATTTGGGATGCGCCCAAACTTCAAAAAGTACACACAAATATCTTGAATATACCATGGCAGCTTTTTCGATAATTTTTTAATATAGGCTCTTATGGACATTTAGATAGCTCACCAACTCATTTTCAATGATGTTAATCATTAACCACAACAGGACTCTCTGGAGCCGCATTTTTCCTATACATCAGTAAGCCCCCCATCAACATCATAAGTTTTATAAGCGTTAGTGCAGGCATTGGATAAGGCTGAACGGCTACACATACAAAACCTATCAGCCAAATCAAGTTAAAACACAGAGGCGTTGCATATTCAAAATCCGCTAGCTTAATGTTAATTGACAAGAGATAACAGAACGCTAGCGAGGCAGTGATTAACATAACAAGCATTCCAACAATACCGGTATTCTTGATTTGCGTAAGCAGTGGCGTTTGAATGCTGCGCTTATACTCAACCTCCCCATTGGCATCCATATCTATTCTTTTTATCTCGCCTTTGTCGGCAACCCCGGTGGGGGATAAATACAGCCCTCCATGCCCAATCCCAATAATATTTGCGGGGAAATATTTACCGGTATATGTCCAATAATCATTAAGTTGACTTGCCCGGGTATTGATAGCTTTACTGGTAAATATTTTTATTGCGGGATGAACCAAAGCAAGAGCAATGATCAATAATAGAATGAAACGTTTTATTGGTAATCTACGGGTTACCAATCTAACAAAAACATCATATACCAAGTAAATTGCAGCTATTGCGAAAAGAAACTTATAAATGTTCAGTAGCATGCATACGGCCATGATAACCATTAACACCAGAGATAAGCCTATACGTTTCTTATTCGCGAAAAACATTGAGATAAACACAAACAAATATAACGTGAAGTAATTATAGATCTTATCCTGATCTATGATGCTGACTTTCACTCCATAACGTTCCCACACATAATCCGTGTATATGTATGTTCCGATTAACCCCGAGATAAAGTTAATGAAATCCAATATGCAGAACACGAACAGCAAGCTAGTGAATTCTATTTTCCCGATCCCCTTGCTTGCCCTATAAAAAACAAGCAGCATAGCGGAGAAGTAAACAATTCCACGGGCATATAAAAGCTGATTTTTAACACTGCCAACTCCACCGGAGGCAGTATAAAATGCATAGCCTAAAAGCGAGATTGAAAATATCACTCCCCCCTGAATTGCGACCAACTTAAGTAAAGGTGCAACGCTGGAGTAAATAAAAGGTGATTCCGTTTTTTGTCCTAAAAGCCATTGTGTGAACAAAACAACCAAAACAATTAAAAAGAAGATATCGGCAAATGAGAATACGCTAAATATTTTGAAGTGATAGACGAAGGTTCTCGCAATGGGGACGTTAAAATCATGAATCGGCATGACCATGATATTATATGAAGAATAAGAAAAAACAATATAGATGAATAATAATAACAAGACAGCCGAACTTAATTTATATTTTTTTGAGAAAAGATAAAGTACAAATAAAGCGACAAAGAGAAATATAATAAAAAAAATCGAGTCCGAAATCACTAAAGAGTGGGGTATATAGGATGGATCAAAATCCATTTTTGACTCTATCATACTCTTCTATATACTCCTGAGTTATCTTCTCGGAAGAAAAAAGTTCCCTGATCTGGGGTGTGACAGCCTGCTTTTCACGCATTATTTCTTTTAATCTGCCGTATGTAAGATCGCTCTTTAATTCAAAAACCGTTGGTACTATCTTCATAAGTTCCGTAATCCCACCAACGGCACAGGTCAAAACAACCTTATTGGCCAGAGCACATTCAATTACGGTTCGGCCAAAAGGCTCACGCCATTTCGTCGGCAGGATGACGACATCTACCCTGTTCAAGAAATTCAGCAAATCGACCCTGCCAAGAACCTCAATCTCTGACGCTGTCGCCAACCTTGCCAGGTTCGCCATTTCTTCTCCGGCATAATCGCCTGCAGCAACCGCGACTACGTCTCCCTTCTTTTCACTTATCGTTTGAATAAGCCGGCAGAAGGTATCAAACCCTTTCGCAGCACTTAATTTTCCAATAAAACCAATGCTCAAATGCATGTCTTCCCTCGTTTTCATCGGAGGAACAACCACCGCATTATAAATGGAGCGCGTCTGAGACTGAGGAAAGAAACCGCTATCAATATGAAAATTCTTTATAAATTCACTGATACCGATAAAAGACGAAACTTTGCGGCTTTGTAACCTTCGCAGGAAAGACCAAATCAAAACACCATAACCGCGGGGGCTCTGATTTTCCCCATCCGTATACAATGTAGAGTTGGGATGAAATAGATAATAATCCCGCGCCGTATGAATTATTTTCACCCCTCTTTTTTTTGCCGCAGACCAAATAGAAACGGAAAAACCAGCCAGATTATTTGTGTGAACAAGATCGGGCTCGTACATGTCTAGCTCTTTGCCAAATTGGATACGCGAAGCCACATTATAGCTGTCAATAAGATGCCATAGCCCGCGGCTTAGACCCGACCTTCTTCTATTATCAAACGGCCAATAGATATTTTTTAATGGCAGGTAAACAACCTCGACGCCATTGATGATGCTGCATTTCCGATAAGATTCACTATGTAAAGTCAAAACTTTCACCTGGTGTCCCTGTGAAACTAAACCTTCACATAGAATCTGAACCGAGACCTCAGCACCGCCGATACGATAGGGTGCATATAGCGTATTCACAACTAGGACTTTCATAGCCCCTCTCGAGCTCATCAGATGAAAATGGAAAACTTTAGTGAGTATTGCTAGACACCTTTTTATTAGCGGCGCAGCGAGGATGAATCCCTTTGATGAACACTGAAAATATATATGTTATTTTTTTGAAATTCAAATTCAACGTATACTTGATGATTTTTCTTAATAGTATCCAAATTGTGTTACTACTTGGATAATGCCGTGCGCTTAAGATAGCATCGTACAGTCTTTCATTCACTGTATGCTCGCTTGTTTTTCCTTCTGTACGCGATAAAGAATGATTGATATATGAGTGAGTTCTTATATTAAAGTCGATTTTATTCTTTACCTTAATCTTTCTCATTATTCTGAAAAGGCTATAGTCAACACCATACAGCGCAAACCTTTCATCAAATAACTCTCTCCCGGCATCAGAAAACTTTTCGACAAGACTCCGGCGAATAATCAATCCAGAGCCAATTGAAATAGTGCTCTGAACATCCAAATTATCTTTATCTTCGGTGATTACACGCCCATGCTCAAGCGGATAATAAGTAACCCCATCAACTACCGATTTGATTCTTGGCAGTTCTAAGTCAAAATCATCGTCCTTTGAGTTGATCGAATTGATAAACTTTTCAGGCAAATCAGAATCGTCATCGAGTAAAACGAACCTTTCAGAAAAAGCATTAGATTTAATAAAATCGTTGTAAATTACACTTAATGGTCTATTTTCGATGAAGTTTGCTATCTGAACCTTTTCGAAGTGTTCCACCAACTGATTATAAAAATCATCATCGCCAACTTCTAAATTTTTAGGTCCGTTGTTCGCTATAAATAATTCTGCATTTGAAATTTTATAGGACAATAATGACTTTAACGTTTTAGACTCATTTAGTTTTTTATTGTATAAAACAATCAATATGCTGACGCTATAATTCTCTATCATTTACAACCTCGTGATAATGCCATGATATACACTCTCATATAGATGGATTTTTAAACACCTAAAATTAGCGACTATATCTAAAAGTGACGGCCTTTAAAAAAAATATTTCTCACAAGGTTTTTACCAAATATGGTAAAAGTCTCCACGCCTCTGATCAACCGACCATTTGTAAAGCTCTTCACAATACCAAGAACATGACTATCCTTATCGGTGGTGATCTTAGATTCAATGCAGGCATGAATCATTTTTAGTTTATTTTGTCCTTTCTTGGAAAGCTGAGGCATAAACTCTCTCTCGAAAAGAATTCTGTTTTGATAACCTTTATAGCCTTTGCTGCCGGAGGTTATCCTAAATTCTTCATGATCGTTATGTACCGCTAATCTTTCATGTAATACGCCAACGGAAAAGTTATTTTTTAATATTTTGTATATAAACACATGGTCCTGGAATCTTGGCGTATCAAAAAATCCGCCAATAGAAACTGCGACGGCTCGCTTCATGAATATCATTGGCGTAAAGGAGACACCGGCCAGCACGAAGCTTTCAACATTAGAACATTGAGCTTTATAATAATTATCTTTTAAAATCTCATTACCCTGAAGTATGTCCATATCGCAGAGACAAACATCGATATTTTCTTTTTTCAGAAAAGCCAGTTGCTTCTCTATTTTTTCAGGATGGTAATAATCGTCATCATCCAAAAAAGTTATATATTCACCGGTTGCTTGCTCGATACCTGAATTTCTAGCCGCAGCCCCTCCCCCATTTTTATCACGCTGATAATAAATTACACGAGAGTCATGCGCATACATTTTTAGCATATTTTCTGTTTGCAAACGGCTTTCACTGCCACCATGGTTATCATCGACAATAACGATTTCGACATTATGATGTGACTGTGACAGTACGCTATCAATTGCACGTATTAATAAATCACTCCGACCATAAGTTGGAATAATTACGCTAACTTTATCTTCCATAATACCCTCAAAAAATGATGTAACACGTCTATTACTCTGCTTAGCCCATGGTTTTAATTCATAGAGTAATAAGCAAGCAATTGATGACGCTTAATTTATCCGAAAACAGTCGATTAAAATCTATAGATTCTTAGCGCGGAACACAGGTTAGTTCAACTCAAATTTAGTTATCAGAAACAACAGCCGCACTATGAAACAAGAAATTAACTCCTGTATAGTTTGAATGTTTTTTCAATCATTTTTTTAGAGGTGAAGTTGTTCTTGTAAAAATCAATAGCATTTTCTTTCATTCCCTGCAGCTGCTGTTTATCAAGGCTCAGCAATATCCGGCACGCTTCATCTACATCGCCAATTGGAAATAAAAACCCCGTATAGCCCTCTTTTACTACCTCAGGCAGTGAGCTGCAACGAGATGCGACAACGGGTAGCCCATAGCTTTGCGCTTCAACCGCGACCAATCCAAAAGATTCCCAGCGGCTGGGCATCAACAACACGTCTGCCTGCAGATAATAATCTGCCATATTCTCTTTGCTAACCCAACCGGAATATATAATGTTATCCGCCTGTACAAGCTCTGGATTTGAAAGGACGCCGCCTCCAACAACCACAACTCTGCATTTATTTCCGAGTTTGTCGGCGACTTGTTCAACAATATCAATACCCTTTTGGAAGTCTAGCCGCCCTACAAAAAGAATATTTAAGGTGTCATCTTGAACGTCAGGTTGGCTATATTTCTCGACTATAGTTTCTGGAGGTTCCACGCCATTATAAATAATGATAAGTTTATCTTTATTTAATCCCCATTTTACAGCTTCATCATACTCAAACTGACTTACACAAATTATCAAGTCTGTTTTATAAGACAGCACTTTTTCAATGATGGCATATATTTTCTTTTTATTATTACTTGAATCCATCAAAAAGGAAAAAGCATGTGGACAATATATTACCTTTGGATTACCCGGGAGGAAAAATAATAGTCCACGACAGATAAAACCGGCAAACGAGCTATGGATATGTACAATGTCAGGACGTTCGTTTTTGTAGAGGCTAATAAATGCCATTGCCAAAGAGAAGAGCGACCGAATGTTGCGACCTGAACGTTTAAAAGTATGAACCCTTGCTTTTGTATCTTTAATTTCTTCGCACTGCTCTTCGGGAACGAGACAGATAACGTTGAAATTTTCCGTATCCTTTGTCAATTGTCTTAAAATCGTTGCGACTCCACCTTTAATGGTTTCCGCCACATGTAATATTTTTTTCATTCGGTTAACTCACGATTTCATTGAAGTAGTTCTTCATAGAGGTCATGTATTTTTTCACCTGTCCTCTCAGAAAAAAGAAATTCATTGCGCTTAGATTCACTGATGTGAATCAATTTTCGCTTACCCAAGCTTAGTTCTTCAAGAATATCGGCTAATTTTTCCGAGTCCAATTTCTCGAATAAATAACCCGTTTCGGCATCAATAACCACATCTTTTAGTCCATTGATGCTTGTCGTAATCACCGTACGATTTCTTATCATCGCTTCAATAGCGACTAAACCTGCTTGCTCCCATAAGGAAGGCATAACGATAATGGGCACGTCTTTCATCAACAACCAAGGCGCCTCGGAGTATCCATTAAAGATAACCTTTTCAGACAAACCCAGCGAACTGACCTGGCTCTCTAATTTCGGCCGATCTTCACCATCACCGACCAACATTAACTCAAAATCGATGCCTCGCTGGTTTATCTTGCCCAAGGCATCGATCAACGTCGGCAGCCCTTTTTGCTTCGTGACTCTTCCGATAAAACCTAGCTTTAACTTACCGTTATTTTGCGGCTCATTTCCATGGTAAAGCTCGTCCTCATTCGGTGCTGATGTTCCGTTATAGATCAAACGTACATTCTTTCTTTTCCCATCCCTGGAAATCACCCCAAATGACTCACGTGACAATGTAATATACCGATCGGCCATGAATGAAAAGTTTCGTGAAATCTCATCATAATTAGCTGTCGGACCGCCATGCCCCGTATGGACGATTTTGAAATCCCCGCCCAATAATTTAGCGCCAAAAGCAACGATAAGCGAATAAATAGAATGGGTATGAACAATATCGGGCTTAAATTGGGTTGCAGCCTTCTTTAAGGATCGTATGTTACCTAATATATCCTTTTTGTTCTTTGCAGAAGGATTGTCAAATAACTCTATGCCAGTATCTATAAAATTTTGCTTTCTGCGCCCCCCACTGCAATCAGCGAGAATTGACACAGTTACTTTTTTTTCATTTATTAGGAAATTGCTCGTTTTAAGAATAACATCTTCGGTTCCTCCCGCATCGAGTACAGGAAAAACATTCATCACTTTTTTCACTTTCATCTTTTCTTCAATCTGAGCGGCAGTTGACATAGCATTATTTCATCCAAAAATAGAGCGGATAATCCCCGATCCAATCATAGTTTGTCCAAAACTCTAATCCTGTTGCAGCTCCCATAATGCCGTAGAATGGACCTACAGTTATGAATTTAAAGATGAAATACAAAATCAGCAACATTCTAAATATTGTCGATATTCGCGAAAATGATAAGAACAGCAGATACCCCATCAAAAATACTGACATCGCCATAAACAAACGATCCGATGCTAGTGGGATAGGCAATAACAAAATATATGCTGCACCGCCCCATACGGTAAAGCTTCTCCAGCCTTTTAGTTTTTCATTTTTATCGAAATAAAAGGAACCGGCAACAATCATTATAATAAGAGAGAAGAAAAATGCCAGCAGCGTGACGACGCTGTCTTTATCCATATAGTATTGGAATTTAAAACTGGCTACACCTAGCAACCTTTGCGAAACTATCGTATTGACCAGGAACTGGAAGGAAAGCACAAATACGCCAATAAGACCCAAACCTATAATTTTATACTTAGTCTTGTCGCTAATGAAAATTCTTAATATAAAATAAATCGGAATAGACGTCAGGTGCGTGAAAATCGCCAAGGCTGTAAAGAAAGTTGATTTTATCTTGCTTCTATTTAAGTAACCTATTGCAAGCAATAATATCGGTGTTGCTAGTGCCTGTCGAATCTGAATAGAGAGAATTAATAACCCTACAATGCCTAACGAAGCCGCAAGGCAGAGGTTCTTTTTATGCCGACTGATATGTTCCAGACCAAACTTTTCAAGCCAAATATAATAAATTATATAAGGCAAAAAAACAAATACTGTGGTAAAGGTGTCTTTTTCAACTGGCTTGTCCGTAGTGATAGCCAGTAATTTGAATAATCCACCTAAGACAAACTCCCACCCAGCAGAATATGAGCTAAAATAATCAGCACCATAGAATATCCTTTTATAAACAGGATAATAAACAAATGTTATATCGTCAATCGCTGTACCATTGAAGTTACGAGAGGCTACATATACGGTCCCTGAGAGAACAATAAGCACACCTAACGTTCTTCTGGTTAGATTTTTTACCTCTGGAGCAAGTGCCAATAAAATAAGAGAAAGGTAAAAAGAAATAAAGGGTGATATGGTAAAGACCAGCCATAAGAATATAGCTGTAATAAGCATGAAGTTGTTATATCTATACCCACTATCAACAGGGCCGTCTTTATATTCTCTCATATGTAATTAACCATATCTTCCATAGAAACTCTGCCCATTTCTTAACGCATGCATGTCAATACGGCTGATAGCGTTGCTATCAGCCGTATTTTTATTACTACTTATATGAATAATCGTAGCTATTGTAGCCGTAGGTATAATAACCAGAGGTCTTCTTGACTATGGCGTTGATAATGACGCCTTTCACATCAATACCATTCTGCTCAAGTCTTCTGATGGAAACATCCACTTCTTTCGGTGTATTCACACCAAAACGAGCAACCATCAATGTCGTACCGGCATTTTTACCTATGATAGCAGCATCGGTCACAGCCAGAATTGGCGGAGTATCTACTAACACCAGATCGTAATTTTCACTCGCCCACTTCAAAACCTCATTGAAACGCGCGTGCATTAACAATTCAGAAGGGTTCGGCGGCACCTTACCGCGGCTGATGAAATCGAAATTGGCAATTGGAGTCTGTTTTACTGCACTGGCCGCAGATAATTTCCCCGATAAAATATCAGACAAACCTTCGGTACCGGCAACACCAATAAGTTCGTGAGCATAGCCTTTGCGCATATCGCTATCGATAAACAGCACTTTGATGCCGGCCTGAGCAACCACCCCAGCCAGGTTGGCACTGACGAAAGTTTTACCGATACCAGGGCTGGCGCCGGTAATCATCAAAATATTGTTTTTCGCTTCCATCATTGCGAAGTGCAAGCTGGTGCGAAGGCTGCGGATAGCTTCAATCGCCAGATCGGCAGGGTTACCAATAACCAGCAAGTTATCTGCGTTAGTGTTACTGGATTTAATTTTCTGGCGTTTATTCCTGGCAAGCAACTCTCTGTCTTTCTTGCGTTGCCATTCTGACAATGGAATGCTGGCATAAACGTTAATGCCGTATTCTTCCAATTGTTCAGGGCTCTCAATGCGGCGCAGCAAGAATGCCTTCAGCAGTACATAGCCACCGGACAGAAACAGACCAATCAGGATACCTAATGCCAATACGACCATTTTGCGAGGTTTGACAGGTTTTTCCTGTGTTACTGCCGGGTCTACGATGCGTACATAGCCTACGGTACTCGCCTTCGAAATTTGCAGTTCTTGCTGCCTGTTCAGCAACTGCATATAAACTTCTTGCCCAGACTGAACGTCACGGCTTAAACGCACAATTTCTTGTTGCGTCTTAGGCATCAGGTTTACTTTTTTATTTAACCGCTCTTTTTCGTCTTCTAAGGTCTTTCTCTTTTCCAGCAACGCCCTATAGGCCGGGTGCTCCTTGGTGTACAGCTTAGAAATATCTGCCTCTTTGAACGTTAGTTCATTCAATTGTGTATCGGCAGAGACCAAAGAATCTAAAACAGATTTAGCTTCTAAAGGCAGGTCAACGGAATCGTTTTTCTGTCGGAACTGATTCAGTTTATTCTCGGCAGCATCCAGCTCAGAACGCGTAGCTGGCAGTTGAGTTTGCAAGAACGCCAAGCTTTTAGCGTCTTCTTCCGATTTGCGAGCAATATTCTGCTGCAAATAGTTCCCGATGATGCTATTGAGGATTTCGCTGATTTTTACCGGATCTTCACCGGTCAGGTCCAATTCCAGCACCCCGGTATTTTTTCCGCGATCGGTAACGCTCAGGCTGGCCAAAAGAGAATTCATCGCTTTTTGCATCGACCGATGTGAAACGGTAAATGTGGTGCCCGGTTTCGCCTCTAGCGAGGTGATAAAGATGCTGACGCCGTCTTTATTTGACGGTTCGCCTACCTTGCCTTTAAAGAGCGTCTTATCGTCTTTAACCACGCTGTAAGTTTGCCCATCGCCGACCACCAGCGTTATGACTTGTTTTTCCCACTCTTCTGGCAGCGTGAATTGAGAAACAGTAACTACGCCGGGTTTATTGCCAATCAGGCGATTATAACCGCGACCAAAAATAGGGAAGTAATCCTGTTCGACCGCGGTAGTCAGATTCATGTCCTCGACGGTTTTTCCTAAAACCATTCTGGACTGAATCAACTCAATCTCAGGAGCAGACTCGGGTTGGCTATCAGGCAAGATCTTGTTGATATCACCCAATATGGAGTTAGCGCTCTTTTGCTCAACCTGTACTAAGGCGTCTGCACTGTAGATCGGCGTGGAAAAAATGGCGTAAATAATGGCGATGGTTAAACATGCGGCGGTAACGCCAATAACCAACCAACGATGGTCAATCAGTTCGCCAATAAAACGCCCTATGTCAATGTCATCAGAGCTCTGTTTCTCTGGAGTATTCACTCGGTTTCTTTCTAGCATTGGGAATCCTGACTTGCTATCGGCTTAAGACTTGTGCCCATTTTTGGGCCGAATGGTCGAGCAAGCTATAGACATGTTCAAATGCTTCATAGCTTTTTCGGTATGGATCGGGAATTTCATGCTGATTCAGCCAGTGGCCAAATAGCATGGTTTTACCTCTAACTTCCGGCGCCAAACGGCCCACGGCGTCTATGTGTTCTTTTTCCATCACGAGAATCAAATCATATTCCCGACACATAGCCGTTGTGAGTTGCTGCGCCTTATGCCCATCCAAAGAAAGGCCATGCGCACGCGCAGTATCGCTGGCATGTACATCGGCAGGCTTATCCACCAAAGCCCCTAAGCCCGCCGACGCTATTTTTTTGTGCGGTAGCGCTTGTTTCAACAGCCGCTCCCCCGTGGGGGAGCGACAAATATTACCGACACAAACTACGAGTATCGAATCAAACATGATTGCTTACCACGTATGGATATAGCGAACGGTTTCTGTCATATCATGTACGCCAGTGATCGTTGGAATCAGCTGCCCAATCACGCGGTTCCAACGAACCAACGGCGCCGTGGTTACATAAACAATGTCATACGGCTGAAGCTGGAACTCGGTTCCCATCACCAGCGCTGAAGCGTCTTTGGCGTTCAATTGATAGATATTGGCGATCTTTTTACCTTCACTACCACGCAGTGGGCGAATAACGAATACGCCGGTTGCATCAGAGGAGGTTTGATCCAAACCTTGCGCGTTGCCCAAGGCTTCGGTCAGGGTCATTCCGCTACGATCCATTTTCAGGGTATTTTGCTGCTTCACTTCACCCATCACGAACACTTTCAGATCGTCATTGCGCGGTACGTAGAGAATATCGCCTGGGTACAGCAGGTGGTTTTGCGTCAGATCGCCTTTTTGCATCAGCGCCTGCAGGGAGATTTTTTGCTCTCGGCCATTATGCGTCAACACGACGTTGCGCCAATCCGCGTTTTCTGTCAGACCACCGGCCGCATTAATCGCGTCCATAATCGTCAGGGGAACGTTAGTGATTGGCTGCTGGCCTGACTTACTCACTTCACCGGTGATGTAAGCCTTTTGAGAACGGAAAGCCGCCACGCTGACATCGACCTGAGGGCTCTCGATAAACTGAGCCAATCGCCCGGCGATATCCGTGCGCACCTGGCCTAACGTCTTGCCTTCAACCCTGACCTTGCCGATATAAGGATAGAAAATAGCTCCGTCAGAGTTTACCCAGTTACCCGTATCGCTGGCGCTACGATATTGCCCGGCGGGCGTGGTCAATTCCGGGTGATCCCACACGGTGACCATCAGCACATCGCCGACACCAATCCGGTATTCGTAATTTTTAAGCTCGCGCTCTAATGGGGCATTATTTTGCGCTATCACGCTCTTTGGCCGCATTTTTTCAATTAGCCCAGGCGTCATTGGGTAAATATTAACTAACTCATCCAGGTTGAAGTCGCTGTCTTCCTGTTTGACAACGTCCTTACCCATCGTGGAAAGATGAGTTCCAGGAGCAATTGTGCATCCGCTGATCACGCCGATCGATACCAGTAACGGTATCAGTTTCCATTGTTTTTTTGCCATCGAGTTATCATCACTTTCAAAGTAAATATATCTGCCGAGCTACGTTACCTGACCAGCCTTGGCTACACCGCAGCATGCGCTACAAAATTTTTGCCAAGTCTGGCATCTGTCGAAAGACTTGGCAAAGTAAGGATGCTCATATTGAGCCAGCGTTGAAGAACCGAGCTGTACGATTATGGAATAATCGACCACTATAGTCCAACATGATGACTAATCATCGAAACAACGCTTCCAGAGAAAACAGAGTACAGCGCAAACTGCCGTTTTTGCCAATCGCGCGCTGTTACAACGACAGCTGTTTAGCCCATTCTCTGAAGGCTTCCCCCTGCGTCGGATGCCGCAGACCATAGGTCACGAAAGCGCGCAGATAGCCAATTTTCTCACCGCAGTTGAATGACTCGCCAACCAGCTCCGTGGCTTCGACCGGCTTGTGCTTCAACAATTCGGCAATCGCATCGGTCAGCTGAATACGTCCCCATGCGCCGGGTTCGGTCTTTTCCAGAATAGGCCAGATATCGGCGGATAATACATAGCGGCCGACGGCGGAATAATTGGACTTCAGCTGGAGCTCCCGGCTCGGTTTCTCAATAATGGAGGTCATTCGGGCGCTCTCGCCGGGGTTCAGCGAGTTGGTCTCGCATTCCACCACCGAGTAATCGTAAAGAACGTTTTCATCCGCCGCCTGCACCAGAACCTGGCTCAGGCCAGACTGTTCAAAGCGAGAGATCAGATGCGGTAGGTTATCTTTTTTGAGGTCGGCTTTGGCATCATCCAGCAAGATGTCCGGCAGCAAAACCACAAAAGGCGAATCGCCAATCAAAGGCTTGGCGCACAGCACCGCGTGCCCCAGGCCTTTCGGCTGCCCCTGGCGAATATGCATCAGCGTCACGCCTTTCGGCGTGATGGACTTCACTTCGTCCAGCAATTGGCGCTTAACTCGCGCCTCGAGCATGGCTTCCAGTTCAAATGAGGTGTCGAAATGGTTTTCGATAGCGTTCTTGGATGAATGCGTCACCAGGATGATATCTTTAATGCCGGCGGCTACGCATTCATTCACGATGTACTGAATCAACGGTTTATCTACGATCGGCAACATCTCTTTCGGGATTGCCTTGGTTGCCGGCAACATATGCATACCCAATCCAGCAACAGGGATGACGGCCTTTAACTTAGTCATAAAAATCCTCTTCAAAATCGTGAGCGTATATCCGCCGCAGCCTGATTATTTAGCGTTCAATGTTTGCTTCAGCCACTGAGCGAAACCTTCGCCTTCAGTCTGATGGCGCAAGCCGTATTGAACGAAAGCTTTCATATAGCCCAGTTTGTCGCCACAGTCATGCGATTTGCCGCTCATGTGGAACGCCTCAACGGTTTCTTGCTCCATCAGCATGGCGATGGCATCCGTCAGCTGAATTTCATCGCCGGCGCCCGGTGGCGTTTTTTCCAGCAGAGGCCAAATATCGGCGGAAAGCACATAGCGGCCGACAACGGCCAGATTGGATGGCGCCTCTTCACGCGCGGGCTTTTCCACCACCGCGGTCATCGGGGTGCTTTCCCCTGCCGACAGTGCCTTACCGCCACAGTCCACCACGCCGTACTTAGACACGTCTTTTTCCGGGACCGGTTCCACCATGATCTGGCTATAGCCCGTCTCGTTGAAACGCTGGAGCATTTTGGCAAGGTTCTCCTTACGCAGATCCGCCGTGGAATCATCCAACAGCACATCCGGCAGCAGCACCACAAAGGCATCGTCACCCACCATAGGTTTCGCGCACAGCACCGCGTGCCCCAGCCCTTTAGCCTGGCCCTGGCGCACCTGCATTACGGTGACATCCGGCGGACAAATGCCTTTAACTTCTTCCAGCAGCTGGCGTTTCACGCGCGATTCCAGCACGGCTTCCAGTTCAAACGAGGTGTCGAAATGGTTTTCGATGGCGTTTTTTGAAGAATGGGTTACCAGCACAATATCCTTGATCCCCGCCGCCACACACTCGTTCACAATGTACTGAATCAAGGGCTTATCGACGACCGGCAGCATTTCTTTAGGAATAGCCTTTGTCGCAGGCAACATTCGGGTCCCTAAACCCGCTACTGGAATTACCGCCTTAAGTCTCTTTTGCATATTTTTTATCCACACTCGAATTACAAACAATTAATTTAAGTTAATATAATTCATATAGTTAGCTAGACATGCCGTTTAACCAGACACGCTACCGCCCTTGGCTTCCAGCTACCAATGCACTGTCAACAGCGATCAAATTTCAGCACGCTGACTTTTGCTCATATTTTATATCGGTATAGGAATTCACATCCAAAGCCGAGGTCGTCGGCCGACAAAACCAAAAAGGTTTCGGTTTTTTTATAACCAAACGATGGCTGTTGTTATCGTTTATATATGGCTAAGATTCTTATACTATTGACCTATTGATACAAGCCTTAGATACCAGGGGCAGAGTGTTTTCGGAATAAGACTACTCAAGGGAACGCGTTATTTAAATTGTAACAGACAGAGCAACTTGCAACATAATGATTTTAAACAATTATTATTTAACTGTCCCTTTTTTATCCTGCCAATAAGCTGAAATACGCATGCAAATGCCTAATATAACCACCTAATTTATAAAGGTTATTATTGCCATTCCAAGCATTGTTCTGATAATTGCCCTCGACGACACAACGCCAGCCTGATTAAAGTTGAATTTTCCTCCCTCAGCACTCATCATTCCCCTGCGGCATGAGCCGTCGAACTTACAGGTGAAATTGGGCGTATGGAATGGATCGCAGATCCAACAATTTGGGCCGGCCTGGCCACGCTGGTCGTGCTGGAAATCGTACTGGGTATAGACAACCTTATATTTATCGCCATTCTGGCGGAAAAACTCCCAAAACAACAAAGAGATAAAGCTCGCGTTGTCGGCCTGTTGCTGGCATTGCTGATGCGCCTCGCGCTGCTCGCCTCCATCTCTTGGTTGGCCACGCTCACCAAGCCCATGTTCGTGGTTGCTGAGCATCCTTTCAGCGGCCGGGATCTCATTATGCTGGTCGGGGGGATATTCCTGCTGTTCAAAGCCACCATGGAGCTGAATGAACGGCTGGAAGGCAAGGACGAGGAAGAGCACGGCCCACGCAAGGGCGCGCGTTTCTGGCCGGTGGTGGCGCAAATCGTGGTGCTGGACGCCGTCTTTTCACTCGATTCGGTGATCACCGCCGTCGGCATGGTCGATCACCTGGCGGTGATGATGATTGCCGTCTGTATCGCCATTGGCCTGATGTTGCTGGCCAGCAAGCCTCTGACCCGCTTCGTGAACGCTCACCCGACCATCGTCATTCTCTGCCTGAGCTTCCTGTTGATGATCGGCTTCAGCCTGGTCGCCGAAGGCTTCGGCTATTACATACCCAAAGGCTATCTCTACGCCGCGATCGGCTTCTCCGTCATGATCGAAGCCCTGAACCAACTGGCGCAATTTAACCGCCGGCGTTTCCTGTCCAAGGTGCGCCCGCTGCGCGAACGCACCGCCGAAGCCGTCTTGCGCATGCTGAGCGGCAAACATGAAGAGGCGGAAGTGGACAGCCATTCGGCCAGCCTGCTGGCCGACAGCGATAGCGAGAACGGCGAAATCTTCAACCGGCAAGAGCGACATATGATTGAGCGCGTGCTGGGTATGGCGCAGCGTACGGTCAGCAGCATCATGACTTCACGCCACGACGTCGAATACCTCGAGCTGAACGACCCGCAGGAAAAGCTGACGCAGTTGCTGGAGAAAAACCAGCATACGCGCATCGTGGTGGTGGAGAACAGCGGCAGTGACGAGCCTCTGGGGGTGATCCACACCATCGATGTGCTGAAGCAGCAGTTGGCCCAGGCGCCGTTGGATCTCCGCGCGCTGGTGCGCCAACCGCTGATCTTCCCCGAGCAGCTGACGTTGCTGGGCGCGCTGGAACAATTCCGTCAGGCGCAGACGCACTTCGCTTTTGTCGTGGATGAATTCGGCTCGGTGGAAGGCATAGTGACGCTCACCGACGTAATGGAAACCATCGCCGGCAACCTGCCGGAGGCCGGTGAAGACGTCGACGCGCGGCATGATATCCAGCAAAACGAAGATGGCAGTTGGCTCGCCAACGGCTATATGCCGCTGGAGGACCTGGTGCACTACCTGCCGCTGCCGCTGGAAGAAAAGCGCGAATACCATACCCTGGCGGGGCTGCTGATGGAGCACAGCCAACGCATCCCTCAGGAAGGTGAGCAGCTGCGGATCGGCGACTACCTGTTTGAACCGCTGGAAGTGAGCAGCCACCGCATCCTGAAGGTAAAAATCACCCCGCTGTCACCGCCGGAGCCCGATTACGAAGTCTGACGGGCGCCGGCGGCGGGTGGCTACGGATGCTGTGGAACCAGCAGCTCCGTCGCCACCACCACCACGATCAAGCCCACAATAACCGGTACCGACGTGCGTTTCACCACCTCAAAAGGTGAGATTTTCGCCATGCCGGACACCGCCACCACCACGCCGGAAACCGGTGACAGCGTCCGCCCCAGATTGGATGCCTGCAGCATGGGGATCACCAAATACGCCGGGTTCACCCCCATCTGCGCCGCCAGTTTGGGGATCAGCTCAACAAAAGCGTAGAAAGGGGCGTTGCCTGAACCGGTGGTCATCGCCGCCAGCATGGTAATCACCACCAACACCAGCATCATGATCAGGCCGCCGGTGCCAAACGACTGGGCCAGGCCAATCAGGCCGCTGATAAAGCCGACGGTGCTCAGCCCTTGGGCGAACACCCCGGCGGCCACCAACAGCATCACCACGCTGGCGAAAGCGTCCGCCATGCCGCGATATGCCACTTCCAGCCCACCGAATACCTGCCTGGCGCTGAAGCTGCGCGCGAACTCTATCAACGCCGCCAGCAGCATGCAGCCCACCAACAGGGTGATGATATGCAGTTCCGGCCCCCATTTGCCGTCGAACACCAGCACCCCGAGGATCGGCGTAAACGGCAGAATGGCGTAATAGCCCGGCGCGTGGGTGGTCATTTCGCTGACGTCCATGGCGTGATGCCGTTCGTTGTTCTTTCTGTCGAGATAACGCTGCCAGAAATAGTGCGCGACGCCCATGCAAACGATGGCCGCAATCGAGATCGGCAAGGTCGTTTTAAAAGCGAAATCCACCAGCGGCATCTCCGCCGCCTTGGCGGCCAGCACCACATCCCCTGAGGTCGGCGCCAGAATAATGGCGGCGGGCGAAGCGCAAATGGCCGCCGCCGCGCCGCGGCCGATCCCGACGTTAACCATCAGCGGAAACAGCGTCGCCATCAACAGCACGCCAAGGCCGGTGGCGGAAGACACCGCCAGCGACATCAGGCAAGCGACAAAATAGGCCGCCACCATCAACAGGTAAGGCGAGTTGATCATCTGCAGCGGGCGAGAAGCCAGCTTTACCACCACGTCATTGGCGCCAATGTGCGTCATGTAGGCCGCAAACCCGCACAACGCCATGATCATCATGCCCAGATCGCCGCCGCGGCTCATCAGCAGAATTTTGACGTATTCGATAATATCGGTAGCGCGCCATCCCGTCGATGCGGCACCGGCAGGCAACAGCGCCTTGCCCATCAGCGCGCTGATGGCCAGCAGCAACAGGCCGCCCACCATCAGGACCCCGGTGGCCGAATAGCCTTTGATGATGTAACGGCCAACGCCGGCCGCCACGGCGGCGCCGATCAGAAGTTCTATCATAGTCCCTCAACTTGTCATTTTTAGCGCACGGGGGCGCACCAGAATCGCGTAATAACGCATACTCTGCACAAACTCGGCGCAAACCGTCATGACATTCATCAAGGTAAATCAAGGAAATCATTGGCGGGAGAAACCAATGCGATGCGGGCCGCCGGGCCCGCATCCTGGGGGGTTAAAGCTTGTCGAGCAGTTTTTTCAGATCCTGACCTTCACGTGAGTCCTTGTTCTTCTCAGCCCACTTGTTCAACGCGTCCTTGGCGCGGTTCTGCAATGTATTACGCAGCACCCGATCGATCTGCAGCTGGTAGTTCAGCTGCTGCCACGGGCCATAGACCCGCAGGGGAATAGGCGTTTTCTGCAGCTGCTCGATCAATTCGCTGCGCCCCTGCCAGCCGCCGGTCACCTGCACGTTGAGCGTCATATCGCACTGCTTGCCCGGCATGTTGACCGTGCCGCCGCCGTTCAGGCTCAGCAACGACGACTCCGCTTTCATGTCGCTGATTTTTACCGTTCCCTGAGCCAAACTGGCTTTCGCCGCCAGCTGTTTAACCTCGGTATAACGCTGGTAATTGTCCTGCCCGCGCACGCTGCTGTCGTTCCGCGCCACCGCCTGCTGGATCAGCTGTTGGATGTTCAGCCCGTGCAGCTGCGCATCCTGCATCGCCAATTCAGCGGTCCCCCGCCAACGATGCTCAAAAGATTGTGAAGTAAGGCGATCGCCGGTCAGATCGCCCTGCATGCTGAATTTGCCGGTCAGCACCTGCGGCATATCGAACGCCTTGAGCACGGCGCCGAGTTCAACCTGTTTAAGCACCGGCTGAACGGCGATGATCGGTTTGTTACCGCGCGCATCCAACGTCCCGGGCAGAGAGAAATCCCCGCCGGCCAGTTGACCGGACAAGGTATCCAGCGTCAGCAACCCATGCTGGTTATTGCCCCGCACCGCCAGCTGAGAAATGTTCATGCCGCGGTAGGTCAGTTGGGCAACCTGCAGATTAAGTTGCGCATTGAAATCGCGCAGCGCGGTAAAGTTCTGTTGCTGATCGTCGACCTGGCTGGCGATAACCGGCGCGGAAGTCATCACCTGCGGCTCAGCCGCACTCGCGCTGGACTGCCAACCGGAAAGCGCATCCAGATTAAGATTCGCCGAAGTCAGATTCATGACATAGCTTGGCACCAGCGCCAGCGTGGCGCTGCCGCTGCCGGCAAACTGGCTGTCGTTGGCGCTGAAGTTCAGCTGGCTGAACGCAATTTGCTGCGGCGCCTGTTGATAGCTTACCTGCGCGCTGCCCTCCCCTTTGATGCCGCCATGCAAAATATCCGCCCCCTCCAGCTGATAGCTGAATTGAGTGACGCTGGCGTCGATCTGGCGCGGGTATTGTTGCAAGTCGATATCGGCCGCCAGGGTGAAGCTCAGATCGCGCTGATCGCGATTCACCCGGCTGGAAAGCTCCATCTGCGCCTGGCGTTTGTCATTTTGCTGCAGACTGAGGTTGATGTCCCTGACGTTGATCTGCTCGTTATCGGCCCGCTGCCAAATCAGCAGGCTATCGACGATCCGCAGATTATCGATATCGAATTTCCACGGCGTGTCCACGGATTCGGCGGTGTTGCCGGCCGGGGCGATGGGGGCATCAACCCGAGATTGTTCTTCACTGTCCGGCGTAAGGCGGATAACGGCGTTTTTGAGCATCACCTGTTTGACGAACAGCTGGTGCGACAACAGCGGCAACAGCTTGACGTCGAGGCGCATGTTGTCGGCGATCACCACCGGCGCCTGGGCCCCGGGCGCGGTCAACGTCATACGCCCGGCCAGAATGCTCAGCTGCGGCCAGATATGCCAGCGCAGATCGCCGTCGAGCGTGAGCTGATAACCGCTCTTTTGCTCGACTTTCTTGACCATATAGGCGCGAAAATCATTCGGATTAACCAACAGGACCAGCGCGGACATTCCCGCAACCAGCACAACCAGCAAAATCACCAACGTCGTCAGTAGTCTTCTCATGCCACCCTCTTGTCAGCGCCACACCGACAGTGCTTCCAGCGCCATTAGTCCTTGTCGATTCGACTGGCCACTGCACCCTGCTGATCGCGGTATTTGGCGTCCTGGCGGCTGTTGTAAGGACGAGCGGCCGGCCCGGATAGCGGTTCGAAACTCAACGCGCCGATCAGCATGCCCGGGCGTAACGCCAGCGGCAACTTACCTGAATTATAGAACTCCAGCACGATGCGCCCCTGCCAGCCGGGATCGATGCGGTGGGCGGTAACGTGGACCATCAGGCCCAAACGCGCCAGGGAAGAGCGGCCATCCAGCCAGCCGACCAAATCGTTGGGCAGCGTGACGGATTCGAGCGTCACCGCCAGCGCCAATTCTCCCGGATGCAGGAAAAAGGCCTCGCCTTCCGGCAAGACGATTTCGTCGCTCATTACGCGATCCAGCGCCGCGCTGACTTCGTCCTTGGGGCCGCTGAGATCGATAAAGGCGGCGGTATGGCCGCGAAACACGCGGAACTGGTTGCCCAAACGGACATCCACTGTGGCCCCGTTGATGCGCTCAATCGGCGGACGCGGTGAAATCACCAGTTTTTCGCTATCCAGCCAGGCTTCTATATCGCGGTCGCACAGTCTCATCTTTTTTCTCCATCAAAGCGCGTAACTAAACAAAAATTGCCACACAACGGGCGAAAGGTCTACGCCAGGGTGCAAATAGTTGGCCGCGGGCCGGAAAGCCAGGTTTTCCGGCCGTTAAGCGGCATTATTCAAAGAATTGGCTGATTTTGGCTTTCAGAATATCGATCGCGATGCGGTTCTTGCCGCCGCGCGGCACGATAATGTCGGCATATTGCTTGGAAGGCTCAATAAACTGCAGGAACATCGGGCGCACGGTTTTCTGGTATTGGGCCATCACCGAGTCCATAGAGCGGCCGCGTTCATTCACGTCGCGCTTCATGCGGCGCATCAGGCAAATATCCAGCGGCGTGTCGACGAAGATGGAGAAGTTCATTTCCTGGCGCAGGCGGATATCGGTCAACAGCAGGATCCCTTCCAAAATGATGACCTTCTTCGGTTCCAGATGAACGGTCTCTTTCTTACGCGTATGTTCGGTATAGCTGTACAACGGCAGCTCTATCGCCTTGCCTGACTTCAGCATTTGCAGATGCTGAAACAGCAGGTTGTGGTCCATGGCGCTCGGGTGGTCGTAGTTGGTTTTGACCCGTTCTTCCATGGTCAGATGCGTTTGGTCTTTGTAATAACTGTCTTCAGGGATCACGCCGATATGTTCATCGCCTACCTGGTCGCGGAGTTCACGATATAACGTACTGGCAATGAGGCTTTTTCCGGAGGCAGATGCGCCAGCTATACCAATAATGACGCACTGATGCGGCTTGTCAGTCATAAAATTAAAGACCTGATTTCGTAGTGTGAAGGGGGGGAACTAAAACGCGACAATTATAGGGAGTCAGCGGGCTTTGCGCCAGCTTTTAGCGTTGGAGCCGGCGGCCTGCGATGCGCGAGTAACCTCCCCCAGCGGGCGCTCGTCGGGTTTTCAGAACTTTTACACTACTTATTTAACAGCGCGCAGGGTAAGATTTTCGGTATTCCCTAACGGCCCGTTGGCGGCCTATACCCTTTGAGTTCATTGTGCAGACGATATTTCCATTTGTTTTTACTCAGGTTTTTCCCTAATGAATTGGTATTCCCTGACCTTTTTTGGCGACAGCATGCTGCTGCTGCCTTCCGGCATCATTATTTTCGCCATTTTGATTTTCGCCTACCCTACCTGGAAACAAACCTGGCAATGGATATTGCTGTTCGGCGGCGTCGGCGGCATCGTCTGCGCTTCCAAACTGGCGTTTATGGGTTGGGGCATCGGCATTCGCGAACTTGACTTCACCGGTTTCAGCGGGCATTCGGCGCTCTCCGCCAGCATCTGGCCGGTAATGCTTTGGCTGCTGACCGGGCGCTACTCCGCAAACGTGCGCAAAATCGCCGTGCTGTGCGGCTATGCGCTGGCGTTGCTGATCGGCTATTCGCGGCTGGCCATCCACGTGCACTCCGTCTCTGAAGTGGTCACCGGCCTGGCGCTGGGCTTTATCGTCAGCAGCACCTTCTTGTGGCTGCAGCGCAATGTTCCGCCGCCGCGCCTCTCCTACCGCAAAATCGCAGCCGCCCTGCTGCTGCCCATGGTGTTGATCAATAACGGCACCGCGGCCCCCACTCAGGGCCTGCTGGAATTTATCGCGGTGAGCATTGCGCCGGTAGAAAAACCCTTCACCCGCGAAGACCTGCACCTAGCCGCACCGGTGGCCTACCGCCCCGCCGGCAACGCGGCCCGCTAAAAAAAATCCCGGTCGCCCGGGATTTATCTTTTCACTCAATAAAACTACAGCGCGCGGAACGAGATTTCCGTCGGGATGGCATCGCCCTGCCAGTACATCTGGGCCGCTACCCGGCCGGCGAGCTGGCGATACATCTCGGCGAATTCGCTGTCCGGCCGGCTGATGACCGTCGGCTCCCCGCGATCCAGATCTTCACGCAGCGAGATATGCAGCGGCATCTGCCCCAACAGGCGGCTGTTGTATTTCTTCACCAGCTTCTCCGCGCCGCCGGTGCCGAAGACCGGCTCGTGGTGACCGCAGTTGCTGCAAATATGCACGCTCATGTTTTCCACGATGCCCAATACCGGCACGTGCACCTTCTCGAACATCACGATGCCCTTGGCGGCGTCCAACAGCGCGATGTCCTGCGGCGTGGTGACCACCAGCGCGCCGGTCACCGGAATGTTTTGCGACAGCGTCAGCTGGATGTCGCCAGTGCCCGGCGGCATGTCCAGCACCAGGTAATCCAGATCCGGCCACAGCGTATCCTGCAGCAGCTGCATCAGCGCCTTGCTGGCCATCGGGCCGCGCCAGACCATGGCGTTATCGTCGGTGACCAGGTAGCCGATGGAGTTGGTGGCCAGGCCGTGCGCCATGATCGGCGCCATGTGCTGGCCGTCCGGCGAGGTCGGGCGCTCGTGTTCGGTGCCCAGCATATTAGGGATCGATGGGCCATAGATGTCGGCGTCCAGAATGCCGACCCTGGCGCCTTCGGCGGCCAACGCCAGCGCCAGATTGACGGCGGTGCTGGATTTGCCCACCCCGCCCTTGCCGGAGCTGACGGCGATGATGTTGCGCACGCCTTTGATGCCGGGCTGATCGTTGGCGCGCTTCAGCGTGGTGATGTCATGCTTCAGCTTCCAGTCGATGGCGCCCGCGCCGGTCACACGCAGCAATTCGGCGCTAACGCTTTCCTGCAACGCCTCAAAGCCGCTCTGCCAGGCGAACGGCAGGGTCAATTCAATGTGCAGCACATTGTCCAACAGCGCGCAGTGATGAATGGCCTTCAGCGCGGTCAGGTTGTTTTTTAACGTCGGGTGTTCAAAGGCGGCCAGTACACCGGTCACCAGGGCACGCAGAACTTCGGGGTTGGTCTGCTCGGGGGATTTTGCGTTCATCCCGGCTCCTTGATTTTGAATGAGTCGCTTCCGGCTAAGCATACCAGAACTGCCCGGCGCCTGGCGCGCATAACCTGCAAGAAACCGCCCTAGCAGCGAGGGGCGCGATCGGTTAACATCGAAGGCCCTTTTATTTACTACAGAAACCAAGTTCTCACTATGGCTCAAGTCGCGAAAAAATTATTGGTGACGTGCGCGCTACCGTACGCAAATGGTTCCATCCATCTCGGCCACATGCTCGAGCACATCCAGGCGGATATCTGGGTTCGTTACCAACGAATGCGCGGCAACGAGGTTCATTTCATCTGTGCGGACGACGCGCACGGCACGCCAATCATGCTGAAAGCGCAGCAGATGGGCATCAAGCCGGAAGAAATGATCGCGGAAATGAGCCGGGAGCACCAACAGGATTTCGCCGGGTTTGGCATCAGCTATGACAACTATCATTCAACCCATAGCGATGAAAACCGTGAGCTGTCGAACCTGATTTACGGTCGCCTGAAAGAAAACGGCTTCATCAAGAACCGCACCATCTCGCAGTTGTACGATCCGGAGAAAGGCATGTTCCTGCCGGATCGCTTCGTGAAGGGCACCTGTCCGAAGTGCAAGTCGCCGGATCAATATGGCGACAACTGCGAAGTGTGCGGCTCAACCTACAGCCCGACCGAACTTATCGATCCGAAATCCGTCGTGTCCGGCGCCACGCCGGTGATGCGCGATTCCGAGCACTTCTTCTTCGATCTGCCTGAATTCAGCGCCATGCTGCAAGCCTGGACCCGCTCCGGCGCGCTGCAAGAGCAGGTGGCGAACAAGATGCAAGAGTGGTTCGAATCTGGCCTGCAGCAATGGGATATCTCCCGCGATGCGCCTTATTTCGGCTTTGAAATCCCGGATGCGCCGGGCAAATACTTCTATGTTTGGCTGGATGCGCCTATCGGCTACATGGGTTCGTTCAAAAACCTGTGCGACAAGCGCGGCGACCTGGACTTTGACGAATTCTGGCGTAAAGACTCCAGCACCGAGCTGTATCACTTTATCGGCAAAGACATCGTCTATTTCCACAGCCTGTTCTGGCCGGCAATGCTGGAAGGCAGCGGCTTCCGCAAGCCTACCAACCTGTTCGTGCACGGCTACGTGACGGTAAACGGCGCCAAGATGTCCAAATCGCGCGGCACCTTTATCAAGGCCGGCACCTATCTGCAGCATCTGGATGCCGACTGCCTGCGTTATTACTACGCCGCCAAGCTGTCTTCGCGCATCGACGATATCGACCTTAACCTGGAAGACTTCGTACAGCGCGTGAACGCCGACATCGTCAACAAAGTGGTGAACCTGGCTTCGCGCAACGCCGGCTTTATCAGCAAGCGTTTCGGCGGCCAACTGGCCGACAAGCTGGCCGACCCGGCGCTGTACCAAACTTTCGTCGATGCGGCGGAAAGCATTGCCGACGCCTACGCCAGCCGCGAATCCAGCCGCGCCATCCGCGAAATCATGGCGCTGGCCGATCTGGCCAACCGCTATGTGGATGAGCAAGCGCCGTGGGTGGTCGCGAAGGAAGAAGGCCGCGACGCCGACCTGCAGGCTATCTGCTCGATGGGCATCAACCTGTTCCGCGTGCTGATGACCTACCTGAAGCCGGTGCTGCCGTCGCTGACCGAACGCGCCGAGGCCTTCCTCAACGCCGAGCTGAGCTGGGACGCCATCCAGCAACCTCTGCTGGACCATCAGGTCAACGCGTTCAAAGCCTTGTTCAATCGTATTGATCTCGACAAGGTGAATGAAATGGTCAACGCCTCGAAAGAAGACATGGCCGCCGCCAAACCGGTGACCGGCCCGCTGGCCGAGGATCCTATTCAGGACACCATCAGCTTTGACGATTTCGCCAAGGTCGACATGCGCATCGCGCTGATCAAGAGCGCCGACTTTGTCGAAGGTTCCGACAAGCTGCTGAAGCTGCAGCTGGATCTGGGCGGCGAATCGCGCCAGATCTTCTCCGGCATTCGCTCAGCCTATCCGGACCCGAAAGCGCTGGAAGGCCGCTTGACCATCATGGTGGCCAACCTGGCGCCGCGTAAAATGCGCTTCGGCGTCTCCGAAGGCATGGTGATGGCGGCCGGCCCGGGCGGAAAAGAAATCTTCCTGCTCAGCCCCGACAGCGGCGCACTGCCGGGCATGCAGGTGAAATAACCGCCTCGTGCCTCTCTTCAAGGGTCGAGCTTGCTCGGCCCTTTTTATTGCCCGCCGCACCAAAAGTTATAAGCGCCTGCAAAAAGTCATAACCCGGCTGTTCCCTTAGCCCGCCGTATCTGGTTATGATGCTCCGACACAACAAATAGACGTCCAGACAGCAAGACTGCTATATGCTCGTATGCTTGAAGCCGCCACCCGGGATCGTTCTCACCTGTTTTTGGAGCCAATAATAATGAAAAACCTCAAGACTTCGCTGCTGGCCCTCGGCCTGCTGACCGCTGCGCCACTGTTCGCTGCAGAAAGCGCCGCACCGCTGCCGGCCGCCATTGCCCAACATCAGGGCCAAATACGCATCGCAGTGATCCGCAACCTGGGTTCCGACGACAACACCACCCAGTTTCTGGCCGGCGCCATTCAGGAAGGCCGCAAGCTGGGCTTTAAGGTGGATACCTTCCTCAGCAACGGCGACGACGCCCGCTTCCAGGACTTCGTCAACCAGGCCATCAGCCAGAAATACGACGGCATCATCCTCTCGCAGGGGCGAGCGCCCTATTCCACCGATTTGGTAAAACGCATTGCTGCGGCCGGCATCGCCGTTTCGGCATTTGATACCGACGTCAGCGGCAGCATTCCCGGCGTAACCGTTTCGCAGCAGGACGACGCCTCGCTGGCCAACGAATCCTTCGGCCAGTTGATCAAAGACTTTAACGGCAAAGCCAACATCATCAAACTGTGGGTGGCCGGCTTCCCGCCGATGGAGCGCCGCCAGGCCGCCTATCAGCAATTGCTGAAGCAGAACCCGGGCATCCATGAACTGGAATCCATAGGTGCGGTATCGTCCGACGTGCAGGGCGACACCGCCAACAAGGTGGGCGCGGTGCTGGCGAAATACCCGAAAGGCAAAATCGACGCCATCTGGGGCACCTGGGACGCCTTTGCTCAGGGCGCCTACAAAGCGTTGAAGGAAAACGGCCGTACCGAGATCAAGCTGTACAGCATCGACATTTCCAACCAGGATCTGCAACTGATGCGCGAAGCCAACAGCCCGTGGCGGGTCAGCGTTGCGGTGGATCCGAAGCTTATCGGCGCGGTCAACCTGCGGCTGGTGGCCAACAAGATCGCCGGCGAAGCGACGCCGGCTACCTACCAATTTAAGGCGGCCGCCATTCCGCAGGCGCTGCTGGTTGCGCAGCCGGGGCCGGTCAACGTCGCCGGGCTGGCGAAAATCATCCCCGGTTGGGGCACCAGCAACGACTTCATTCAGCCGTGGTTCGCCACGCTGCAGGCCAAAAACGGCAAATAACCGCGCTTTGCCAGAGGCTGCCGACGCAGCCTCTTTTTTTCAAACAATTAGCGCTTATTCCTCTTCCCTGTTGGCCAAAATAGGCTATGTTATCAACATCGCTTAATTACTGTATGCATAAACAGGCTCAACATGAAGGGATTCCCACCGCTGATCAACGCCTTGCTGGCCAGCTCGCTGGTGCTGACCATCGGCCGCGGCGTTACGCTGCCGTTTATCACCATCTACCTGACCGGGCATTTCCAGCTGCTGCCGAAAAGCGTGGGGATCATACTGGGCGTCAGCCTGGCGATCGGCATTATCGCCAGCCTGTACGGCGGCTATCTGGTGGACAAATTCAGCAAGAACCGGCTGATTCTGCTGTCGATCCTGCTGTTCGCGCTGAGCTTCTTCGCTATTCCCTGGATCCCGCGCCCCGGCGGCGCCATCGTGGTGCTGGCCATCTTGCACACCTGCTATTCAGTGTTGAGCATTACCATCAAGGCCTGCTTCGCCGACTGGCTGCCGGTGGAACTGCGCATCAAGGCCTTTTCCGTCAACTACACGCTGGTGAACGTCGGCTGGGCCATAGGCTCCTCGCTGGGGGTGATGGTGGCCGGGTTCAGCCCGCTGCTGCCGTTCTACCTTTCGGGCGGCCTGGCGCTGCTGACCGTGGCGACGCTGAGCCTGCGTTTGCGCCGCCAACCGCCGCAACCGCCGGCCGCCGCTGCCGCAACCGGAGCCGCACTGCCCAATTTCCGCCAGACGCTGGCCATCCTGCGCAACGATCGGCGGCTGATTTACTTCACCCTCGGCAGCACCCTGGGCGCGGTGGTGTTCGGCCAGTTCACCGGCTACCTGTCGCAATACCTCATCACCGTCTCCAGCGCAGAATTCGCCTATAAAATCATCGGGCTGGTGATGATCGTCAACGCCGGCATCGTGATCGCCCTGCAGTACCTGCTCAGCCGCGGCATGCGCCAGGAAAACATGCTGCGCTGGCTGGTGCTGGGCACCCTGTTCTTTATCGTCGGCCTGCTCGGCTTTATGCTGGCCGGCCAGTCGGTCTGGCTGTGGATGGCGGCGATGGCGGTGTTTACCCTGGGGGAAATTATCGTTATCCCGGTGGAATACATGTTCATCGATTTTATCGCCCCGCAGCACCTCAAAGGCAGCTACTACGGCGTGCAAAATCTCAGCGCGTTGGGCGGCGCCGTCAATCCGGTGCTTTGCGGCCTACTGCTCAGCTATGCCGCGCCGCAGCTGATGTTTGTCATGCTGATAGCCGCCACCTTGTTCAGCCTGCTGTTCTTTTTCCTCGGGCACCGGCTGGCGCGGCACCCGGCGGCGGTGGCCGAAGGCGCAGAATAACCGGGCGCGCTACACTTATCGCAAGCTGTCAACCCGCCAAAACGGCATGGCGGGCATAGCGAGAATTCATGGTGCGATCTGTGGCATGGCTCACAGTTTAATTGTATGATGAATACATCAATTAAGCGGGAAGGGTTATGGCCAACGTGTTTAGGCTTTGCTGGAAATATCTGAGGGCAATCGCCCTTATCTATCTCTGCTTGTTTATCGGCAACGCAGCGGCGCTGCTGCTGCCGATCGCCATTCCCGGCAGCATCATCGGCATGCTGCTGCTGTTCGCCCTGCTTTCCAGCCAAATTCTGCCGGCAAAATGGGTCAAACCCGGCTGCCATCTGCTGATCCGCTATATGGTGCTGCTGTTCGTGCCGATCGGCGTAGGCGTGATGAAATACTACGATCAGATCGTCGAACACCTCGGCCCGCTGGTGTTTTCCTGCCTTATCAGCACGCTGATGGTGCTAGTGGTGGTCGGCTATACCTCACACTATTTCCACCGCGAACGGCGCATTGCCGGCAAACCGGAGGACAAGAAATGATCCATGAAATCTGGTGGTCATTGCCGCTGACGCTGGCGGTTTACTTTGCCGCCCGCCGGCTGGCGCAGTGGCTGAACATGCCGCTGCTCAATCCCCTGCTGGTCTCCATGGCGGTGATTATTCCTTTGCTGCTGCTGACCGGCATTCCTTACGAACGCTATTTTCAGGGCAGCAAAATTCTCAACGACCTGCTGCAGCCGGCGGTGGTGGCGCTGGCCTTCCCGCTGTACGAGCAATTGCACCAGATCCGCGCCCGCTGGAAATCGATCATCGCGGTGTGTTTTATCGGCAGCATGACCGCCATGATCAGCGGTGGCACCATTGCGCTCTGGATGGGCGCCACGCCGGAGATCGCCGCGTCGATCATGCCTAAATCGGTCACCACGCCCATCGCCATGGCGGTGGCGCAATCGCTCGGCGGCATCCCGGCGATCAGCGCGGTGTGCGTGATCTTCGTCGGCATTCTCGGCGCGGTGTTCGGCCATGCGCTGTTCAACCTGTTGCGCATTACTACCCGCTCGGCGCGTGGGTTGGCGATGGGCACCGCTTCCCACGCGCTGGGCACGGCGCGTTGCGCCGAGCTGGATTATCAGGAAGGCGCGTTCGGCTCGCTGGCGCTGGTGATCTGCGGCATCATTACCTCGCTGCTGGCCCCCTTCCTGTTCCCGGTGCTGCTGCACCTGTTCGCCTGACGGCGGTAAAACTTGCGACACGTCCCGCATTTATTGTTTTCATTGCAGTGTTTTCATCAATAAAGAGAGATAAATCACACTTTAATCCTTCCGGGCTGCCTAGAATGTTATCCCGTTAACCCGTAGAGAGACTTTCTATGCACCCGCGTTTTCACACCGCCTTCAGCGAACTGTCCGCGACATTGCAATCCGCCCTGCTGCCTTATCTCGATGCGCCTGATTTTCCGGCGATGTTCACGGCTGAGCAGGCGGAAGCGATCCGGCAGCACAGCGGGCTGGATGATGATGCCCTGGCATTTGCCCTGCTGCCTTTGGCGGCGGCCTGCTCGTTAACGCCGATTTCGCATTTTCACGTCGGCGCCATCGCCCGTGGGCAGAGCGGCAACCTGTACTTTGGCGCCAATATGGAATTCAGCGGCGCGCCGATGCAGCAAACGGTGCATGCCGAGCAGTGCGCGGTGACGCACGCCTGGCTGCGCGGTGAAGCGGCGCTGGCCTCCATCACCGTCAACTACACGCCGTGCGGCCACTGCCGGCAGTTTATGAATGAGCTGAACAGCGGCGCCGGCCTGCAGATCCGCCTGCCGGGCCGTGCGCCGGCAACGCTGGCGGATTACCTGCCGGATGCCTTCGGCCCGAAAGATCTGGATATCACCACGCTGCTGATGGACCAGGTTGACCACGGCTATCAGTTGGCGCTGACCGAGCCGTTGGCGCAGGCCGCATTGGCGGCGGCCAACCAAAGCCACGCGCCGTACAGCAACGCCCACAGCGGCGTGGCGCTGGAAGCCGAAGACGGCACGCTGTATGCCGGCCGCTATGCCGAGAACGCCGCCTTCAACCCAAGCCTGCCGCCGCTGCAGGCCGCGCTGATCCTGCTCAACGTTTCGGGCGGCGACTGTCTGAAGATCCGCCGCGCCGTGCTGGCCGAACCGCAGGGCGCCATTTTCAGCCAGTGGGATGCCACCCGCGCCACCCTGGAAGCCCTGGGCTGCCAGAACGTCAGCCGTATCAGCTTCTGACCGGCCAATGGCGGAGCCGCCCGGTTCCGCCATTAACAGCCCGGCCCGCCAAATACAATGCCATTCATCTTCCAAAACACTTTCTTTAGTTAAAAAATCATTTGATTGTCGATAATTACGCCAACCTGGTTCATCATTTCGCAACAAATGCTGTACATATTCTCCCTATCTTTTAGGATCGGCAGCAATAAAGTTATCTGATACGTAAAGAGTAAAACCGATGGAACTAGAATACGAAAGCAAACGCCCTCTCTACATCCCTTACGCCGGCCCGATTTTGCTGGAATTTCCGCTGCTGAACAAAGGCAGCGCTTTCACCGAGGAAGAACGCAGCCACTTCAACCTGCACGGCCTGCTGCCGGAAGCGGTGGAAACCATCGAAGAACAGGTGGAGCGCGCCTATCGTCAGTACCAGGATTTCAAGAACGACAACGACAAGCACATCTACCTGCGCAACATTCAGGACACCAACGAAACCCTGTTTTATCGCCTGCTGGACTCGCACCTGAGCGAGATGATGCCGATCATCTACACCCCGACGGTGGGGGAAGCCTGCGAACATTTCTCCGACATCTATCGCCGCGCGCGCGGGCTGTTCATTTCCTACCCGAACCGCGACCGCATCGATGACATGCTGCAGAACGCCACCAAGCAAAACGTTAAGGTCATCGTCGTCACCGACGGCGAGCGCATCCTCGGCCTGGGCGACCAGGGCATCGGCGGCATGGGCATCCCCATCGGCAAACTGTCGCTGTACACCGCCTGCGGCGGCATCAGCCCGGCCTACACCCTGCCGGTGGTGCTGGACGTCGGCACCAACAACCCGCAGCGCCTCAACGATCCGCTGTATATGGGCTGGCGCCATCCGCGCATCTCCGGCGACGAATACCACGCCTTTGTCGAAGAGTTCATTCAGGCGGTCAAGCGCCGCTGGCCGAACGTGCTGCTGCAGTTCGAAGACTTCGCGCAGAACAACGCCACCCCGCTGCTGAACCGCTACCGTGATGAAATCTGCTGCTTCAACGATGACATTCAGGGCACCGCCGCGGTCACCCTCGGCAGCCTGATCGCCGCCAGCCGCGCCGCCGGCAGCCAGCTGCGCGACCAGACCGTTACCTTCCTGGGCGCCGGCTCCGCGGGCTGCGGCATCGCCGAGCAGATCATCGCGCAGATGAAATCCGAAGGGCTGAGCGAAGACGAGGCGCGCGCCCGCGTGTTCATGGTCGACCGTTTCGGCCTGTTGACCGACAAGCTGCCTAACCTGCTCGACTTCCAGAGCAAGCTGGTGCAAAAGAGCGAAAGCCTGGCCGCCTGGCAAACCGAAAGCGACGCCATCTCGCTGCTGGAGGTGGTGCGCAACGCCAAGCCGACCATTCTGATCGGCGTATCCGGCCAGCCGGGCCTGTTCACCGAAGAGCTGATCCGTGAAATGCATAAGCACTGCGCGCGCCCGATCGTGATGCCGCTGTCCAACCCGACCTCCCGCGTGGAAGCGCGTCCGGAAGACATCATCAACTGGACCGAAGGCGCCGCCCTGGTCGCCACCGGCAGCCCGTTCGCGCCGGTGACCTATAAAGAGCAGCAGTTCCCGATCGCCCAGTGCAACAACTCCTACATCTTCCCGGGCATCGGTCTTGGGGTGCTGGCTTCCGGCGCCACCCGCGTGACCGACGCCATGCTGATGGCCGCCAGCCGCGCGCTGGCCGACTGTTCGCCGCTGGCCACCGACGGCCACGGCGCGCTGCTGCCGAATATCGACGATATTCAGGGCGTGTCCAAATGCATCGCCATGGAAGTGGGCAAAGCGGCGCAGCTACAGGGCGTGGCGATGGTCACCTCCGAAGAGACGCTGTCGAAGGCCATCGAGCACAACTTCTGGCGGCCGCAGTACCGCAGCTATAAGCGCACCTCATTCTGATTTGCGCGCACCAAAAAGCAAGGCCCGGCACACCGGGCCTTTTTTATGCGCCAAACCGCCGAAAAATGCGGCATTGCGCGTGCTTCAGGCGGCGGACGGCTTGCTTCAGCCTGTCAGGTAAAGTAGCCTTGATCCATCTTTTCAGCCCCCGAGCGCGTAAGGCAACAACATGTGGAAACGCCTGATAATCAGCCTGTTCATCATCATTGCGGTGTTGATGCTCTCGGCTATTGCGCTCGATCGCTGGATCAGCTGGAAAACCGCCCCTTACGTCTATGACGAACTGCAGGGGCTGCCCCACCGCCAGGTTGGCGTGGTGCTCGGCACCGCCAAGTATTACCGCACCGGCGTGATTAACCAGTACTACCGCTACCGCATCCAGGGAGCGATCAACGCCTACAACAGCGGCAAGGTGAAATACCTGCTGCTGAGCGGCGACAACGCCCAACAAAGCTATAACGAGCCGATGACCATGCGCCGCGATCTGATCGCCGCCGGCGTGGCGCCGAGCGACATCGTGCTGGACTACGCCGGTTTCCGCACCCTGGACTCTATCGTTCGCACCCGCAAAGTGTTCGACACCAACGATTTCATTATCATTACCCAGCGTTTCCACTGCGAGCGCGCGCTGTTTATCGCCCTGCATATGGGCATTCAGGCGCAGTGTTATGCGGTGCCTTCGCCGAAGGACATGATGACGGTGCGCGTGCGCGAAATTTTCGCCCGCCTCGGCGCACTGACCGATCTCTATATTCTCAAGCGCGAGCCGCGCTTCCTCGGCCCGCTGATCCCCATCTCCGCCATGCACACCGTGCCGGAAGACGCCCAGGGCTATCCGGCGGTATCGCCGGAGCAGTTGGTGGAGCTGGAGCACAGGCTGGCGGAAGAAAAGCAGAAGGCCAAACCGCCCTGACGTTGCAGCTATACCAATAAAAACGGCCAGCAATGCTGGCCGTTGTGCTTTTTACGAGGCGGCTTACTTCTTCTTGGCGTACTTCAGCGAGTCCAGCGCCACCGCGAAGATGATGATGCTGCCCTTGATAATGTACTGCCAGTAAGGGTTGATGCCGATATAGGTCAGCCCGTAGTTGATGACGGTGAAGATAATCACCCCGGTCACCACCCCCAGCACCGTACCCACCCCGCCGGCGAAGGACACGCCCCCCACCACGCAGGCGGCGATGGCGTCCAACTCATACATAAAGCCGAGGTTGTTGGTGGCGCTGCCGATGCGCCCCGCCTCCAGCAGGCCGCCGAAGGCGTAGAACACGCCGGACAGCGCATAGATCATGATCAGGTTCAACGGCACGTTGACACCGGAGACCTTGGCCGCTTCCGGATTGCCGCCGATGGCGAAGATATTTTTGCCGAAGCGGGTCTTGTTCCACAGGATCCACACGAACAGGATGGCTATCACGGCATAGAAGGTAATGTACGACAGCTTGAAGTCGCCGAAGCGCAGGAAACCCTGGGCGAAGGTCGAGAACTTCGGATCAAAGCCCGCTACCGGCGAAGCGCCTACCGAGTCGTAATACAGCGAGTTGATGCCGTAAACGATGATCATGGTGCCCAGCGTGGTAATGAACGGCGTCACGTTGAGGTAGGCGATAATCAGGCCGTTCACCAGGCCGATCACCGCGCCCACGGCGCACACCAGCAGGATCACCAGCGGGATCGACCAGGTTTCCATATGCGGAAACACCTTGTTGACGTTATCCATCGACTGCAGCAGCGTCGCCGCCACCACCGCCGCCAAACCGACCTGGCGCCCGGCGGACAGGTCGGTGCCCTGGGTAACAATCAGCCCGGCCACGCCCAGCGCGATGATGATGCGCACCGAGGATTGGGTCAGGATGTTGCTCAGGTTCATCAGGCTGAGGAAGGTCGGGTCCTGGATAATAATGATCGCCAGCAGCACCAGCAATACCACGTAAATGCCACCTTCCTTGAAGTAGGTGAACAAAGTTTTTTTATTCAGCGCGTTCATAATTCTGATCCTTAAAGGTGCAGGGATGCGAGACGTAAGATTTCATTTTGCGAGGTCTGTTTGGTGTTAACGATGCCCGCAACCTGACCATTACTCATCACCAGTATTCTGTCGGTAATTCCCAAAAGCTCCGGCATTTCGGACGAGACAATAATGATCCCCTTGCCCTTTTTCGCCAGCTCGGTCATCAGCTGATAAATCTCGAACTTGGCGCCCACATCGATGCCGCGCGTCGGCTCGTCCAGCATCAGGATTTCCGGTTGGGTGAGCAGCCAACGGCCGATGATCACCTTCTGCTGGTTGCCGCCGGACAACGAACCGATATGGGTGTGGTGTCCCGGCGTTTTAACCCGCATGGCGTCGATCACCCACTGGGTGTCGCTCTTCATGCGGGCGTTGTCCAGCAGGCCAATCCTGTTTTTGTAATTGCGGATATTGGAGATCAGCGAGTTGAAACCCACGTCCAGGTAGGCGTAGATGCCGGTAGAGCGGCGCTCTTCGGTCACCAGCGCAAAACCGTGGTTGATGGCTTCATTGGCCGAGTGGTTGTTGATCGGCTTGCCGTGCAGCCTGATGGTGCCCGCCACCTTTTCGCGGATGCCGAACAGGGTTTCCAGGATGTCGGTGCGTTTGGCGCCCACCAGCCCGGCGATGCCGAGGATCTCCCCCTGATGCAGATCGAAAGACACATCGCGGATGGAAGGCTGGCGCAGCGAAGTCAGATTTTTCACCTCCAGAATCACCTCTCCCGGCGTATTCTGCCTGTCGGGGAAGCGCTGGCTGAGCGAACGGCCGACCATCATGGCGATGATCTTGTCCATATCCAGCCCTTCCAGCGGCTGGGTGGCGATCCACTGGCCGTCACGCAGCACGGTTATCTCATCGCACAGCTGGAAGATCTCTTCCATCTTGTGGGAAATGTAAACGATGCCGCAACCGCGCTCTTTCAGCTTGCGGATAATGGTGAACAGGTGGTTCACCTCTTTTTCCGTCAGCGAGGAGGTCGGTTCGTCCATAATCACAATCTTGGCGTCGTAGGAAAACGCCTTGGCGATTTCGATCATCTGCATCTGCGATACCGACAGGGTGCCCACTTTGTCGCGCGGGTTGATGTCGATATCCAGCTCGTCGAAGATGGCCTGAGTGTCTTTCAGCATTTTTTCCTGATCGACGAACATGCCCTTGGTCGGGTAACGCCCCAGCCACATGTTGTCCATCACGGTGCGCTGCAGCACCAGGTTCAGTTCCTGGTGCACCATGGAAACGCCGTGCTCCAAAGCCTCTTTCGAGCTCTTGAAGTCCACTTCTTTCCCCTGGAAAACGATGCTGCCGCTGTCTTTTTTATAAATGCCAAACAGGCATTTCAATAACGTCGATTTCCCGGCGCCGTTTTCCCCCATTAATGCATGAATGGAGTGCGGGCGAACGCGCAGGTTCACATTATCCAATGCCTTGACGCCGGGAAAAGACTTGTTGATATCCGTCATTTCCAGCAGAAATTCGCGTGGGCTGTCGGCCATAAATACACCTGGCTTATCGGTCTTTTAATCTTAAATTTCCCCGCCGGCGGTTTCCTGGTGTTGGCGCCGCCGGTGGGGTCATTACGCGTTATCTCAACGGTTACTTCACAAACTGAGACAGGTTGTCTTTATCTACGCCAACGTAAGGAATGCGCACGACCTTGTTTTCAATCTTGTATTGAGTGCCATCGGCGGCCGGTTTGCCGGCTGCCAGGTTTTTCGCCAGCTCGAAGGTGGCTTTAGCCTGGTTGTCGGCGTCGTTCAGCACCGTGCCGGCCATCGCACCGGATTTCACCAGCGCCAGGGCTTCAGGCAGCGCATCCACGCCGAACACCGGAATGCTCGACTTGTTGTGGGCCTTCAGCGCTTCCACCGCGCCCATCGCCATGGCGTCGTTGTTGGCGATCACCACTTCAATCTTGTTGGCATTCGGACCAGACAGCCAGGCGTCCATTTTGTCTTTCGCCTGCGCGGTGTCCCACATGGCGGTATCCATCTGCAGCTGCTGGGTCTTGATGCCCTTGTCGTTCAGCGTTTTCACCACGTAGGTGGTGCGCGCTTCGGCATCCGGGTGGCCCGGCTCGCCTTTCAGCAACACGTATTGGATCTGGCCGTCTTTGTTCAGGTCCCAGGCCGGGTTGGCCTGCCAGTGTTTGGCGATCAGCTCGCCCTGGATCACGCCGGACTCTTTGGAATCGGTGCCGACGTAGTAGGCCTTGTCATAGCTGTCCAGCGCCTTGCGGGAAGGTTCTTTGTTGTAGAACACGATCGGGATATCGTTTGCGCGCGCCTTATCGATAACCACCGGGGCGGCGGCCGGGTCAACCAGGTTGATCGCCAACGCTTTTACGCCCTTGGCCAACAGCACGTCGATCTGATCGTTCTGCTTGGACTGGTCGTTTTGGGAGTCATTCATCAACAGGGTGATGTCCGGAGAAGCCTTGGCGTCCTTCTCGATCGCTTTGCGCACCACCGACATAAAGTTGTCGTCGTATTTATAAATCGTGACGCCAATACGGGTATCTGCATGGGCTGCGGCGCCGAACATCATCGCGGCGGCCGTTGCGGCCAGGGTGAAAACCTTCTTATTCATTGTCTGTCTCCGGTTCTGTGTAGGGTCTTACTCGTTATTGAGCCAAGAAGCCGGCGGTGCGCGCACCCCCAGGGCCTGGCAGTTCCAATAAAAACCTGTCGTCCGTGGGTATCTGTTATTCCCGAGAAATGCTGTGTCAGCGCGAGGTAAAAATTGCAGCGGCAAGTGCCTTTGCGCCGGAAAACGCCTAGAGCATAGACGGCGCGATGTTAATAATCTGTGAATTTTCTCACAGATTGAAAACGGTTACACAAGGTTAAATGTTCAGAGAGTGACCGTCGCCTCACTTTGCCAAGGAGCGACGGAATGGCGCCGCACCAGCGTCGGCATGAATAAATGCGAGGTCTGCGGCTCCGCCAGGCCCGCTGCGCCCTGCAACGCCAGCTCGGTGGCCAGCGTGGCCATGGAAACGATCGGGTAGCGCACCGTGGTGAGTTTAGGGCTGGTGTAACGGGCGATCGGGATATCGTCGAAGCCCACCAGCGAGAAATGCTGGGGTACCGTGATACCGTTTTCTTTCAGCACCGCCATGGCGCCGGCCGCCATGGCGTCGTTATAGGCGAACACCGCGCTCAGATGCAGATTGCGCCCCAGCAGCTCGACCATCGCCGCCTCCCCGCCCTGCAGATCCGGAGAGCCGTAAGCGCGCCAGCTGTCGGGCATCGCCAACCCCGCAGCGGCCATCGCCTGCGTGTAGCCCTGCTGGCGCAGCGGTCCGTCCTCAATCGGATGGTTGGAACCCAGATAGCCAATGCGTTGATGCCCCTGCGACAACAGCAGGCGCAGCGCCATTTCGGCGCCGCAGACGTTGTCCAGGCCAACGCAGCGGTGCGCGTAGCCGGCAATGATGCGGTTGATCAACACCATGCCCGGCACCTGATCGAGAAAGCCGATCAGTTCGGCATCGCTTAGGGCTTTTGCATGGACTATCAAGGCATTGCAGCGCTGGCGGATCAGCACTTCGATGGCGTGGCGCTCTTTGTCCGCCTGATGGTAACTGTTGCCGATCAGCAGATATTTGTGGTGTTTTTGCGCCACTGTGTCTACCGCTTTCACCAGCGCGCCAAAGAAGGGATCGGACACGTCCATGACCACCACGCCGAGCGTATCGCTGCTCTGGGTAGCCAACGCCTGGGCGTTGGCGTTGGGCCGGTAACCCAGCGCCGCCACCGCCTGCAGCACCAGCTCGCGCGTGTCTTTACTGGTCAGCGCGCTGTTGTTCAGCACGCGGGAGACGGTCGCCACGGACACGCCGGCGCGTTTCGCCACGTCGCGGATGGTGATCGGGTGAGCAGGAGGCATGCGGGATCCTGAGGTCGGGGTGGTTGCCAGTGGCGCTATCCTACCCCGTTTGTCATCCTCCCCTGCGTGAATTGCGTCACAGGAAAGAAAACGTTTACATACATTTTTTTAACCTGCCTGCGCCAGATCTCAATTCTGTATTTTCGGCTCCGCCTTGCCGGCGGCCATCAGCGTCAACCGGCGCCACAGCCATTCGGCCGGCCCCTGAGCAAAATAGCGCAGCCAAAGATTGGAAAACAACAGGTTAGCCAACCAAACCAGCGGCACGAACGCCAGCAGCTGCAGCCGATCAAACTGCGAGTACAGGCCGAAACGGTAAAACAGCGTGGTGCATATCAGCGTCTGCAGCAGGTAATTGCTCAGCGCCATGCGCCCCACCTGCGCCAGCCAATGGGCAATCCGCAGGCGCGACAACAGAGGCCAGAAACCGTAACACAGCGCCAGATAGCCCATCGCCTGCAGCGGCGCGCCCAGCTCACGCGGCACCTGCAGCAAAAAACCGCTCCAGCGGTAGTCCCAATGCAGATGCCACTGCAGCGCCACCGCCGGCAGTTGGATCGCCAATGAAAGCGGTATCAGCCAGGCCGCCTGGCGCCGATAGTAACCCGGCGAATAACTGCCGCGCAGCCAGCCGCTGCGCATCAACCCGGCGCCGAACAGCATCAGCCCCGCCAGCTCCCAGCCGTACTGAGCGCCGATGGCCAACAGGCTGGAAGACAGCAAATCGGCGCGGCTGCGCCAGGCTTCGAAGCCGCCCTGCAGCTTCCAGAATTTCTCATACTGCAGCTCAGCCACGCCGGGTTGCCAGAAGCTGCCCGGCTCGCCGTGCGAAATGAAGCCCAGCAGCAACAGCACCGCCACACCGATCAGATACAGCACCACGCCGGTTTTCAGCAGCTGGAAGGTTTCCCTGGCTTCGCGGATCATCCGCCAGCACACCAGCCCGATCAGGCCGTAGGCCAACAGGATGTCGCCATCCCACAGGAAAATCGCGTGGCCGAGGCCAAACAGCACCAGCCACGACAGCCGGGCGCGTATCCAGCTCTTGCCGCGCCGCAGCAACATTTGCAGCCCGGCGCCGAACAGCAGCGCAAACATCGCCAGGAACTTGGCCTGGGCGAAAATATCCAGCAGCGCCCAGGCCCAGGCGTCGCGCGCGGCGGGCATCCCCAGGTAAGCCGGGTTCAGGTAGGCGGCCTTTGGCAGGCCAAAGGCGCTGATATTCAGCAATAAAATGCCGAGAATGGCGATACCGCGCACGCAGTCCAGCGTGGCGATACGCGGCAGAGGATGATTGTTCATTTTTTACCGCTGTATTGCGCTCATTAAAAAGGCGCCCGCAGGCGCCTGATACCGTACTCTGAGCCAATCACCCCTGGTGATGGCGCACCGCGCGCAGGAACTCCTGGCGGGTGTTCTGGCTGGACTTGAACAGCCCCCCCAGCGAAGTGGTGGTAGTGGCGCTGGTCGCATCACGGATCCCGCGAGCCTTAACACAATAATGGACTGCATCAATAGATACCGCCACATTGTTGGTGCCCAACAAGGTTTGCAACGCCACCAGGATCTGCTGGGTCAGACGCTCTTGCACCTGCGGGCGCTGCGAGAAGAACTGCACGATACGGTTGATCTTCGACAGGCCAATCACCGAGTCTTTCGGGATATAGGCGACTGTCGCCTTGCCGTCGATGGTCACAAAGTGGTGCTCGCAGGTGCTGGTCAGCGTAATGTCGCGCACCGTCACCATCTCGTCCACTTTCATCTTGTTTTCGATGACGGTGATTTTTGGGAAATTGGCGTAATCCAGGCCGGAAAAAATCTCGTCGACATACATTTTGGCGATGCGATGCGGCGTTTCCGCCAGGCTGTCGTCGGACAGATCGAGATTAAGCAGCTGCATGATTTCCGTCATGTGCTCTTTAATCCGGCGTTTGCGCGTTTCACGATCCAACACTTCCCCGCGCAGTGGTGTTTCCAGACCGCGCTCTTCCAGCGCAGCATGAACCAGCGCAGCTTCTTTACTTAATGATGTCATTTATGTTCTCCAACGGACCTGAACCCGCCGATACGCCCCTTACGGCACGCGGCAGACGGATTTCTTGCTCTCCTGACGGCAGAGTTTCCGTCGCTGATAACGGGATCCCGGTCAAGATTTTGTCCCACTGTAGATGAGAGCGCGGCGATTATCCAGTGATTGTGTTTCATCCGCAGGTGAAATCTCCGCATTTAGCACAATCAGGCGGGCTGCGGGTATTCCTCGTTTTTTGTACGGAATTTAATCACTGCAGCGACGGTTTTTGCACGCGTTGCCGCGCAGGCGTATTCACCACCAGCAGGCCGGCCAGGATAAAGGCCGCGACGGCGACATATAACGCCGGCTCCAGACGATGGGTCAGGGCGGTTGACAGCGCCGACAGCATCGGGCCGACCAGCTGCCCCACCGCATAACCGGTGGTCAATAGCCCCGCCATATAGCGCGCATGATTTGGCGCCAGCTCACGCCCGTGCTGAATGGAAAGCTGCACCACGCTGAGGAAACCGCCGCCGGTGAGCAAAGCGCCCAACGCCAGCCCGGCGACGCCCGGCACCACCTCGGCGCTCAACACCCCGATCGCCTGTACCCACAGGGTGAGCGCCAGGCGGCTCTGGGTGGTCAACCGATGGCGGGTCAGAATGCCGATTGCAATGCCCAACACCGCCGCGCCGCCGAACACCGGCCAGACAAATTGGGCGAACAGGCTGCCGGGGAAGCGCGCCGCCGCCATTTGCGACAGGAAAGTGGCCGGCAGAATATAGCCGAAACCGGCCAGGCTGTAGCTCCACACCAACCGCTTCAGCGCCGGGGTCAGCAGCAGCGGTTCCGGCGCAACGTTCGGCCGGTGCAGCTCGCCGGCCCGCGGCAGGTTGGCGCTGATGGCCGCCACCAGCGCCAGCGCCATGGCGCCATACGCCAGCCAGGCCTGCGAAGCCGTCAGCGTCAGGGCGTTGATGCCCACCGCCAGCATGCCGCTGATGAAAATGCCCACGCCCGGCCCGGCGAACACCGCCGCGCTGAGCGCCGGCCGGCCGTAGTGCGCCAGCCGTTCGTTGGTCCAGGCCGCCACCAGCACCATCGCCCAGCCGCTGGCCCAGCCGATGACAAAGCGCAGCGCACCGTGCAGCCACTCGCCCTGCACCAAAGCCGACAGCAGCGTCAGCGCCACCGCGCCCCAAATGCCCAGCCATAAGCGGCGTTCGACATGGCGGCTGGCGCGCATCGCATCATAGGCGCCGCACAGGTAGCCGAGGTAATTGATCGCCGCCACCAGCCCTGCGCCGGTCAGGCTGAATTGGTGCTCGGCTATCATCAGCGGCACCTGAGGGGTAAAGGCGAAGCGGCCGATGCCCATCGCAACGATCAGGGCAACAAAACCGCTCAAGGCAATGCGTAAGGCCATAAAGGGTATCCGACAGGTTAAAAGAAAGTTGCGAGTATCATGCCGCAGTATTAAACTCACAAAAACTGAATAATACTCATCAAGTTCATCACGAAAAGAGAATGTAAATGGACCTGACCCAGCTCCGCATGTTCTGCAGCGTCGCCGAGACCGGCTCCGTCGCCCGTGCCGCCGAACAGCTGCACCGCGTCCCCTCGAACCTGACCACCCGTTTGCGTCAGCTCGAACAGGAGCTGGGCGCCGATCTGTTTATCCGTGAAAAACAGCGCCTGCGCCTGTCGCCGATGGGCCACAATTTTCTGTGCTATGCCAACCGCATTCTGGCGCTGAGCGAAGAAGCGATGAGCATTACCCACGCCGGGGAACCGGCGGGCAACTTCGCCATCGGCTCGATGGAAAGCACCGCCGCCACCCGTCTGCCCTCGCTGCTGGCGGCTTACCACCAGCGCTTTTCCAAAGTGTCGCTGTCGCTGAGCACCGGCACCTCCGGCGAGATCACCGAACGGGTGCGCGCCGGCACGCTGGCCGCAGCGCTGGTCGACGGGCCGGTGCAATATGACGAGCTGAACGGCTGCATCGCCTTTCCCGAACACATGGTAGTGATCTCCTGCCTGGATCATGCGCCGATCCACAACGCCAAAGACGCCAAGGGAGAGACGCTGTTCGCCTTCCGCGCCAGCTGTTCTTACCGGCTGCGGCTGGAGTCCTGGTTCAAGCGCGAAGGCGCGCTGCCGGGCCAGGTGATGGAGATCCAGTCCTATCACGCCATGCTGGCCTGCGTCGCCAGCGGCGCCGGGCTGGCGATGATCCCGCATTCGGTGCTCAGCCTGCTGCCGGGCCACGAACGGGTCAAAGTGCACGCCCTGCCGCCGGAGATAGCCGAAACCGCCACCTGGCTGCTGTGGCGCCGCGACGCGTTCGGGCCAAACGTGCGCGCGCTGAAAGAGCTGATTATTGAACAGACGGAAACCGCCGCCGTTGAACACGACGAACAAGATTCACCAGGCGTTATCGATATGTACCCTGAATAATTGCAGCCAGGGCGAGAGTCCCCTGGAGCTGACCCGAGTCAGTGACTGGGGTGAACGCACGCAGCTAACACAGATGCGGCTTCAAGTATCACGGGTATAGCCTGATTTAAAAATAGACCACTGGAGACTTAATGATGGAAATGATCAAAACCCGCGCCGCCGTCGCCTGGGGCCCGAACCAGCCGCTGAAGATTGAAGAAGTCGAGCTGATGCCGCCGCAAAAAGGCGAAGTGCTGGTGCGCATCGTCGCCACCGGCGTCTGCCACACCGACGCCTATACCCTATCCGGCAAGGATCCTGAAGGGGTGTTCCCGGCGATCCTCGGTCACGAGGGCGGCGGCGTGGTGGAAGCGGTCGGCGAAGGCGTGACCAGCGTCGCGGTCGGCGATCACGTGATCCCGCTGTACACCCCGGAATGCGGCGAGTGCAAATTCTGCAAATCCGGCAAAACCAACCTGTGCCAGGCGATCCGCGCCACCCAGGGCAAAGGCCTGATGCCGGACGGCACCACCCGCTTCTTCAAGGACGGCCAGCCGATCTTCCACTATATGGGCACCTCCACCTTCTCCGAGTACACCGTAGTGCCGGAAATCTCGCTGGCGAAAATCAACAAGGAAGCGCCGCTGGAAGAAGTCTGCCTGCTGGGCTGCGGCGTCACCACCGGTATGGGCGCAGTGATGAACACCGCCAAGGTGCAGCCGGGCGATACGGTGGCGATCTTCGGCCTGGGCGGCATCGGGCTGTCGGCGATCATCGGCGCGCAGATGGCCGGCGCCGGCCGCATCATCGGTATCGATATCAACACCAGCAAGTTCGATCTGGCGCGCAAGCTGGGCGCTACCGATCTGATCAACCCGAAAGACTATGACAAACCGATTCAGGAGGTGATCGTCGAGCTGACCGATGGCGGCGTCGACTTCTCATTCGAATGCATCGGCAACGTCAACGTAATGCGTTCCGCGCTGGAATGCTGCCACAAGGGCTGGGGCGAGTCGGTGATCATCGGCGTGGCCGGCGCCGGCGAAGAAATTTCCACCCGTCCGTTCCAGCTGGTGACCGGCCGCGTATGGCGCGGCTCCGCTTTCGGCGGCGTCAAGGGCCGCTCGCAGCTGCCGGGCATCGTCGAACGTTATCTGGACGGCGAATTCGCGCTGAATGACTTTATCACCCATACCATGGGGCTGGAGCAGATCAACGAAGCCTTCGATTTGATGCATGAAGGCAAATCGATCCGTTCCGTCATTCACTTCGACAAATAAGCCAGGAGGCAGAGATGACCCTGTCATTAGAACTTCTCGAAGAGCACCGCATGTTCGGCGGCTGGCAACAGCGATATCGCCACGCGGCGCAGAGCCTGAATTGCAATATGACTTTCAGCATCTATCTGCCGCCGCCGCGCGATGATAACCCGCCGCCGGTGCTGTACTGGCTGTCGGGGCTGACCTGCAATGACGAAAACTTCACGCTGAAGGCCGGCGCGCAACGCATCGCCGCCGAGCTGGGGCTGGTGCTGGTGATGCCGGACACCAGCCCGCGCGGCGACGAGGTGCCGAACGACGAAGGCTACGATCTCGGCCAGGGCGCCGGGTTCTACCTAAACGCCACCCAGGCGCCGTGGGATCGGCACTTCCGCATGTATGACTACATCAGCGACGAACTGCCGGCGGTGATTGGCCAGCACTTCAGCGTCAGCGATCGTCAGTCGATCTTCGGCCATTCGATGGGCGGCCACGGCGCGCTGGTGATGGCGCTGCGCAACCCGCAGCGCTTCCGTTCGGTGTCGGCGTTCGCGCCGATCGTCAACCCCTGCCAGGTGCCCTGGGGCCGTAAGGCCTTCGCCGCTTACCTGGGCGATGACGAAAGCCAGTGGCTGCAGTACGACAGCTGCCACCTGTTGGCCAACGGCGCGGAGAAAATGCCGGTGTTGGTGGATCAGGGCGACGACGACCAGTTCCTGGCCGATCAGCTGCAGCCGGCCAAGCTGGCCGAACTGGCGCGCCAGCGCGACTGGCCGCTGCAGCTGCGCATCCAGCCGGGCTACGACCACAGCTACTTCACCATCGCCACCTTTATCGAAGATCACCTGCGCTTCCACGCCGAACATCTGTTCCGCTGATAACAATCCGGGCGGTTCAGCCGCCCGGATCCTTTCACTGCCCTCACCCTTTCAGCTTCGGATCCAGCGCGTCGCGCAGCCCGTCTCCCAGCAGGTTGAACGCCAGCACGGTGAGGAATATCGCCAGGCTGGGGAAAATCGCCACGTGTGGCGCAATCACCATGTCGGCGCGCGCTTCATTGAGCATCGCCCCCCACTCCGGCGTCGGCGGCTGTGCCCCCAGGCCAAGGAACGACAGGCTGGCGGCGGTGATGATCGAGGTGCCGATGCGCAGGGTGAAATAGACCACGATCGACGAAATGGTGCCCGGCAGAATATGCCGCATGATGATGATCCAGTCCGAAGCGCCGATGCTGCGCGCCGACTCGATATAGGTCAAATGCTTCAGCACCAGCGTATTGCCGCGCACCAGCCGGGCGAAGGCCGGAATGCTGAAGATCGCCACCGCGACGATCACGTTGGCCATGCCGCTGCCCATGATAGCCACCACGCCGATCGCCAGCAGAATGCCGGGAAAGGCGAACAGCACGTCACAGACCCGCATGGTGATCCGATCCCACCATCCCTCGTAATACCCGGCCAGCAGCCCTAACAGCGTGCCGATCATCCCGCCCGCCAGCACCGAAAACACCCCGGCCGCCAGCGAAATGCGCGTGCCCATCAGAATGCGGCTGAAGATATCGCGCCCGAGCGAGTCCACCCCCAGCCAATGCAGCGGCGAAGGGCCTTCGTTCAGCCGGTCATAGTCGAAGTAGTTCTCCGCATCATAGGGGGCCAGATGCGGCGCCAGCAGCGCGGCCGCCACCAGCAGCAGCACGAACAGCCCGGCCACCAGCGCCACCCGCTGGCGACGGAAACGCCGCCAGAATTCATGCCACGGCGTTCTCACCGCGTTGGCGTCCAGGAGCGGCATCGCCTTCAGTGCGGCGTTGCGCCGCCAATGCTTAATCATGCCGCGCCCTCATTGGTAGCGTATCGCCGGGTTAATCGCCGCATACAGCATATCCACCAACAGATTGATCAAAATAAACTCCAGAGAAAACAGCAGCACCTCGGCCTGGATCACCGGGTAATCGCGCATTTCCACCGAGTCGACCAGCAGCCGGCCCAAGCCCGGCCAGTTGAACACCTTCTCCACCACGATCGAACCGCCGAGCAGGAAACCGAACTGCAGCCCCATCATGGTCACCACCGGGATCATCGCGTTGCGCAGCCCGTGCTTCATCACCACCTGGCTTTCGCGCACGCCCTTGGCGCGTGCGGTGCGCATGTAATCCTCCTGCAGCACCTCGACGAACGACGCGCGGGTGAAACGCGCCATCACCGCCGCCACCGCCGCCCCCAGGGTGATGGAAGGCAGGATATAGTGCCGCCAGCCGTCGGCGCCGACCGTCGGCAGCCAGCCGAGGTTGACCGAAAACACCTGCATCAGCAGCATGCCGAGCGCGAAGGCCGGAAACGAAATCCCCGACACCGCCAGCGTCATGCCGAGACGATCCGGCCAGCGATTGCGCCAGACCGCCGAGACCACGCCGATCGCCAGGCCGAACGCCACCGCCCACAGCATGCTGGTGAGGGTAAGCCAGAAGGTCGGCATAAAGCGCGAGGCGATCTCTTCGCTCACCGGGCGTTTGGACACCATCGAGGTGCCGAAGTCCCCCTGCAGCGCATTAACGAAAAAGTGCGCGAACTGCTGCGGCAGCGGCTTGTCCAGCCCCAGATCCTTGCGCACCAGCTGCACCACCGCCTCGTCGGCCTCCGGCCCCGCCGCCAGCCGCGCCGGATCGCCAGGCAGCATATGCACGAACAGAAACACCAGCACCGCCACAATCAGCAGCGTCGGGATCAAACCCAGCAGTCGTTTCAGAAAATAGTTAAGCATCTCGGGTCAATCCCCTCACTCCGCCCGCCCCTGCGCAGGGGCGAACGGAGATTGGCGCCTTATTTAAGGTCGGCATCGTCAAAGCTGAACGAGGTGTCCGGCATCACGTAGAAGCCGCTCAGCTGCTTGCTGTTGGCCGACAGCAGGCGTTCGGTCGCCAGGAAAATCCACGGCGCATCGGCCCAGATGCGATCCTGCGCATCCTGATACAGCTTCTGTTTCTCGGCGCGATCGGTGGTCGCCAGCGCGCCGGTCAGATCCTTGTCCACCTGCGGATTGCTGTAGAACGCGGTGTTGAACTGCTTCGGCGGCGCGGCCTGGGTGGAGAACAGCGGCGACAGCGCCCAGTCCGCCTCGCCGGTCGACGCCGACCAGCCGGTGTAGAACATGCGCACGCCGGTGTCTTTCACCCCGACGCTTTCCACCTGCGCCGCACGCTGCCCGGCGTCCATCGCGGTCACCGTCACTTTCACCCCCACCTGCGCCAGCTGCTGCTGGGCGAACTGCAGCACTTTCTGCGCGGTACTGTGGTTATGGGAAGACCACAGGGTGGTGGTGAAACCGTTCGGATACCCCGCCTCTTTCAGCAGCTCGCGCGCCTTGGCCGGATCGTACGGCCAGGCCTTATAGCGGGCAGCGAAGTCGATCGCCGGCGGCACCGGCCCCTCCGCCGGCACCGCGTAACCGGCGAACGCCACCTTGATCAGCGCGTCCTTGTTGATGGCGTAGTTCAGCGCCTGGCGCACCTTCAGGTTGTCGAACGGCTTCTGGGTGACGTTCAGGCTGATGTAGCGCTGCAGGATAGACGGCGCCGCCACCACGTCGAGCTTGGCGTTGCCTTCCAGCACCTTGGCCTGCTCGTAAGGGATCGGGAAGGCGAAGGTCGCCTCGCCGGTTTGCAGCATCGCCGCACGGGTGTTGTTGTCGACCACCGGCCGCCAGGTGATGCTGTCGAGCTTCGGCAGCCCCTGCTTCCAGTAGCCGTCGAATTTCTTCACCTTAACGAAGTCGGTTTGATTCCAGGTAACGAACTGATACGGCCCGGTGCCGACCGGATGGAAGCCGATATCCTTGCCGTACTGCTTCAGCGCCGCCGGTGAAATGATCGCCGCCGCCGGGTGCGCCAGGTTGTTGACGAACGCCGAGAACGGCGCCTTCAGCACGATCTTCACCGTATTGGCGTCCACCACTTCGGTTTTGTCGATCATCTTGAACAGGTTATAGCGCTTGAGGTGGCTGTCCGGATTGCTGGCGCGATCCAGGTTGATCTTCACCGCCTCGGCGTTGAACGCGGTGCCGTCATGGAATTTGACGCCCGGATGCAGTTTGACGGTATAGGTCAGGCCGTCCTTGCTGACCTCGTAGCTGTCCGCCAGCACGTTCACCAGCTTCATGTCCTTGTCGAAACCGAACAGCCCCTGGTAGAACGACTTGGCGACCGCCTGCGACAGGGTGTCGTTGGCGTCGTAAGGATCGAGCGTGGTGAAATTGGAGGCCACGGCGATAACCGCATCCTTGGCCGCCCAGGCCGGGCTGGTTGCCGCCGCCAGCAGCACGGCGGCCACTAGCGCATTGCGTTGGAATCTGTGCTTCATGTCGCTTGTCTCTCCTGAGGTATTTAAAAGGCACCGGCAATCGGGTGGCGGGCGACAAAGTGCCCAGGACCAACCTGCACTAACGGTGCGGTAACGGGTTCATCGCCCAGCGCGCGGATCGGGCTGGGGATGTCATCCACCAGCAGCGGCCGGCGTTGGTGCGCATGGGCGGGATCGGCAACCGGCACCGCCGCCATCAGCTTGCGCGTATAAGCGTGCTGCGGGTTAGCGAACACCGCCTGGCGCGGACCGATCTCCACAATCTGCCCGAGGTACATCACCGCCACGCGATGGCTGACGCGCTCCACCACCGCCATGTCATGCGAAATAAACAGGAAGGCGATGCCGAACTCGCGCTGCAGGTCGAGCAGCAGGTTGACGATCTGCGCCTGAATCGATACGTCGAGCGCCGAGACCGCCTCATCGGCGATCACCACCTTCGGGTTCAGCGCCAGCGCGCGCGCAATGCAGATGCGCTGGCGCTGGCCGCCGGAAAACTCATGCGGATAGCGCCGCGCATGCTCCGGCAGCAGCCCGACGCGTTCCAGCAGCCAGGCCACCCGCCGCTCCGCCTCTTTGCCGCGCGCCACGTTGTGCACCAGCAGCGGTTCCATAATGGAAAAACCGACTGTCAGGCGCGGATCGAGCGAGGCGTAGGGGTCTTGAAAGATGAACTGAATATCACGCCGCAGGTGCTGCAGCGCCGGGCCTTTCAGCCGATCGATCTGGCGGCCGTCAAAGGTGATGCTGCCGCTCTGGCTGTCCACCAGCTTCAGCAGCGAACGCCCGGTGGTAGATTTTCCGCAACCGGATTCTCCCACCAGCCCCAGGGTTTCGCCGGGGTAAAGATCGAAGCTGACGTTTTCCACCGCGTGCACCCGCCGGGTAACGCGATTGAGAATGCCGCTGCGCAGATCGAAGCGCGTCACCAGGTTTTCCACCCGCAGGATCGGCGCGGCACCGGCCGGCACGGTATCCTGCGGCGCGCCTTCGCCGCCGCCCGGCTGCGGGAACCTGGCGGGCAAGGGGTTATCCGCCATCGATCCCAGCTTCGGCACCGCCGCCAACAGCGCCTGGGTGTAGGGCTGCTGCGGTGCGGCGAACAGCGCCCGCACGTTGTTTTGTTCCACCGGCTCACCGCGCCGCATCACCAACACCCGATCGGCGATTTCCGCCACCACCCCCATATCGTGGGTGATGAAGATTACCCCCATCTGCATTTCCTGCTGCAGCACGCGGATCAACTGCAGGATCTGCGCCTGAATGGTGACGTCCAATGCGGTGGTCGGTTCATCGGCAATCAGCAGCGCCGGTTTGCAGGACAGCGCCATGGCGATCATCACCCGCTGGCGCATGCCGCCGGACAGCTGGTGCGGGTAGCGGCCCAGCACCTCTTTGGCCTCCGGAATGCGCACCAGATCGAGCATCCGCAGGGCTTCTCGCCTGGCGCTGCGGTGGTCCATGCCCTGATGCAGCCGCAGCGATTCGGCGATCTGCTCCCCGACCGGGAAGACCGGGTTGAGCGAGGTCATCGGCTCCTGGAAGATCATCGCCATATCGGCGCCGCGCACCCGCCGCAGCTGGCTTGGCGGCGCCTGCGCCAGATCGATAACCTCGCCGTTGCGCCGGCGAAACGGCATCGCGCCGCCGACGATGCGCCCACCGCCCTGCTCGACCAGGCGCATCAGCGCCAGCGAGGTCACGGACTTGCCGGAGCCCGATTCGCCGACGATCGCCAGGGTTTCGCCGCGATCGACCTCAAAGGACAGCTTGCGCACCGCTTCGACGGTGTCGCCCTGCTGGTGAAAATTGACGCTCAGATCGCGCACCGTCAGCACGCGCTGCGGCGGCAACTGCAGCCCGCTGTCGCTCGCAGGCCGGGTTGAAGTTTCGGTCATGCAGCCTCCTGGCGAACGATTAGCGGTATATCCCTACGGACGGCGCATCGCCGACATAACCAAAACCGCGGTACATTCCTTCGCTGTTGAACGGCAGCGCGATATTGCCGTCACGGTCGACGGCAATGACGCCGCCGCTGCCGCCCAACGCCGGGAGTTTTTCCAATACCACCCTGTCGCTGGCCTGCTGCAGGCTGAGACCCGCGTATTCGATCAGCGCGGATATGTCATAAGCCGCCACGCCGCGCATAAACACTTCGCCGGTGCCGGTGCTGGAGACCGCCACCGTGGCGTTATTGGCGTAACAGCCGGCGCCGACGATCGGCGTATCACCCACCCGGCCGGCCTGTTTGTTGGTCATGCCGCCGGTAGAGGTGGCGGCGGCCAGGTTGCCCAGCGCGTCCAACGCCACGGCGCCGACGGTGCCGAACTTGCGATCGGGATCGAGCGGATCGCCGGTCTGCGCCGCGCCGTCGTGATCGAGCAATACCCGCCCCAGCTCCGCCTGCGCGCGGTGCAATTGATCAAAACGCGCCTGGGTAAAGAAGAAATCGGCATCGACCATTTCCAGGCCGTGAGCGGCGGCGAACTTCTCCGCGCCTTCGCCGGCGAACAGCAGATGCTGGCTGTTTTCCAGCACCGCGCGCGCGGCCAGTATCGGGTTGCGTATCCGGCTGACCCCGGCAACGGCGCCGGCGTCGCAGGTGCGGCCGTCCATCACGCAGGCGTCCAGTTCGTGCGTGCCCTGATGAGTGAACACCGATCCCTTGCCGGCGTTGAACAGCGGGCACTCCTCCAGCAGCCGCACCGCTTCGGTCACCGCGTCCAACGCGCTGCCGCCCTGCGCCAGAATAACCTGGCCGGCGGCGACAATGCCGGACAGCGCCTGGATATACTCGCGTTCTTTTTCAGCACTCAGCGCCGCACGGGTAATTGCGCCCGCACCGCCGTGAATGGCAATCACTGGTTTGCTCATTTGCCTGACACCCTGTGTTAACCCCAACGTTGCAGAACGAATACGCTGCGCGCGGTATATTATTATTCAGTCTTTTTTTGACTATATTTAGCCCGCAAGAGGAAGTAAAGCATAACGTCAGCGCCCTGGTTTTAGCGTAGCGCGCTTAGACCGTTTCGCACATTGAAATAGCTTAATGGAATAAAAACAGCGAGTTATACAAGGGCTTCCGCAACGGAAATAATTGCGGCGTTCTTGGTTAACAATACAATGCGGATGTGCGGCAATCGTTCGAAGATATAAGCGATAGCTCTGTGGAAATATGCCCGTTGCGCCCAGCCTGCTGTTTTTTCGCCGGCTGAGCGCAGAAGATAAATATTTAGAATCCGGAGCCCGGCTGCCGCAAGAATTCTTCTTCTTCGGGCGTGGACACCCGGCCCAATATCGCGTTGCGGTGCGGATAGCGGCCAAAACGATCGATGATCGCCTTATGGCGCAATTCGAACTCCAGCTGATCGCCATTATCCAGTTCGGTATACAGCTGCAGCGCCTGCCGGTGGATCAGCGCCGACTCCGAGTGCATAAAGGGCAAATAAAGAAACCCGCGCTGCTCGCGGCTCAGGCGTTCGCACTCACCGCTGCGAATGGCTTCCTGCGCCAGGATCAGCGCCATGCCGTCGCAGGAAAATGAGCGCGGGGTGCCGCGGAACAGATTGCGGCTGAACTGATCGAGCACGATCACTTCCGCCAAACGCCCTTCGACGGTGGCTCGCCAGCCCGCCAGCTCCCCCGCCGCCGCCGCCTGCCAGATATGGCCAAAACGCGTATGCAGCAGGCGGTCGAAATCCTCATCCTTTTTAAACCACATTACCGGTTCTATTTCTTCGAACCAAAAATCCAGTATCCGATCGTGCATGGCTGTCTCCTGTTTTACTTCAGCATAGCATCCTTCATAATAACGCCACTTTGCCGCGTTTACGCGCAACCCGATTACGGAGCCCTCTTTATGGATCATTGCCATACTTCCGATCTTATCTCTCTGGAGCAAGCGCTGGATAAAATGCTCAGCCAGCTTTCCCCCCTGCAGCAGACCGAAACCGTCCCTCTGACCGCCGCCGCCGGCCGCATTACCGCCGCCGCAGTGATTTCCCCGATTGACGTGCCGCCGTTCGCCAACTCGGCGATGGACGGCTACGCGGTACGCCTCGCCGACCTGCACGCCAACGCGCCGCTGCCGGTGGCGGGCAAGGCCTTCGCCGGTGCGCCGTTCAATGGCGAATGGCCGGCCGGCAGCTGCGTGCGCATCATGACCGGCGCGCCGATCCCGGCCGGTGCCGATGCGGTGATCATGCAGGAGCAGGCCGAAGCCAGCGAGCAGGGCGTGCGCTTTAACGCCGTGGCACAGGCCGGGCAAAATATCCGCCTGGCCGGTGAAGACATCCGCCGGGGCGCCGGCGTGCTGCCGGCCGGCGTTAAGCTGGGCGCCGCGCAGCTGCCGCTGCTGGCTTCGCTCGGCGTCGCCGAGGTGCAGGTGATGCGCAAGCTGAAGGTGGCGGTGTTCTCCACCGGCGACGAGCTGCAGCCGGTCGGCCAGCCGCTTCAGGCCGGCCAAATCTACGACACCAACCGCTTTGCGGTGCGCCTGATGCTGGAACAGCTGGGCTGCGAGGTTTTCGATCTGGGCATTGTCCGCGACAATCAAGCAGCGCTGCGCGCCGCTTTCGAGCAGGCGGACAGCCAGGCCGACGTGGTGATCAGCAGCGGCGGCGTCTCGGTAGGTGAAGCCGACTACACCAAGCAGATGCTGGACGAACTGGGCCAGGTCAGCTTTTGGAAGCTGGCTATCAAACCCGGCAAGCCTTTCGCCTTCGGCAAGCTGAAACATGCCTGGTTCTGCGGCCTGCCGGGCAACCCGGTTTCCGCCGCGCTGACCTTCTATCAGCTGGTGCAGCCGCTGCTGGCCAAGCTGGCCGGCCACAGCGATTGGCGCCTGCCGCCGCGCCTGCGCGCCCGGGCGCTCACCCCGCTGAAGAAGGCACCGGGCCGCCTCGATTTCCAGCGCGGGGTATTCAGCAGCAACGCCGCAGGCCAACTGGAGGTCAGCACCACCGGCCATCAGGGCTCACACGTGTTCAGCTCCTACAGCCAGGGCAACTGTTTTATCGTGCTGGAGCGCGAGCGCGGTTCTGTCGCCGCCGGTGAAACGGTGGAGATCGAGCCGTTCAACGCCCTGCTGAGGAGCTGAACATGCTGCCGGAATTAACCGATGCCGAAGCGCTGCGCTACAACCGCCAGATAATCCTGCGCGGCTTCGACTTCGACGGCCAGGAGAAGCTGAAGGCGGCGCGGGTGTTGATCGTCGGCCTCGGCGGGCTCGGCTGTGCGGCGGCGCCCTATCTGGCTGCGGCGGGCGTGGGCCATCTGACGCTGGTTGATTTCGACACCGTCTCGCTCTCCAACCTGCAGCGCCAAATCCTGCACCGCGACGAGCGCATCGGCATGAGCAAAGTTGAATCGGCGCGGCGGGAGCTGAGCGCCATCAATCCGCATATCCGCATCGACGCCGTCGACGGCCGGCTGGACGATGAGCAGATGGCGGCGCAGATCGCCGCCTGCGACGCGGTGCTGGACTGTACCGACAACGTGGCGACGCGCGACCTGCTGAACCGCCTGTGCCACGCGCAGCGCAAACCGCTGGTCTCCGGCGCGGCGATCCGCATGGAGGGGCAACTGAGCGTGTTCACTTACCAGCCGGACGAACCTTGCTACCGCTGCCTGAGCCGGCTGTTCGGCGAAAACGCCCTCACCTGCGTCGAGGCCGGAGTGATGGCGCCGCTGGTAGGCACCATCGGTACCCTGCAGGCGATGGAAACCATCAAGCTATTGGCGAACTATGGCCAAACGCTCACCGGCAAGCTGCTGATGTTCGACGCCATGACCCTGCAGTTCCGCGAGATGAAGCTGCCGAAAAACCCGCAGTGCGAGGTGTGCGGCGGCGATTAACGGATAAAAAAAGGGCGGGAAAATTCCCGCCCTTCTTATTTATCGCGTGGCTTACACGATGCCCTGGCTGCGCAGGTAGTCTTCGTAGTTGCCGGTAAAGTCGATCACTTTGTTCGGCGTCATTTCCAGCACCCGCGTCGCCAGCGAGCTGACGAACTCACGGTCGTGGGAAACGAAGATCAGCGTGCCTTCGTACATTTCCAGCGCCATGTTCAGCGATTCGATCGATTCCATATCCAGGTGGTTGGTTGGCTCATCCATAACCAAAATGTTAGGACGCTGCATCATCAGCTTGCCGAACAGCATGCGCCCCTTCTCACCACCGGACAGCACCTTCACGCGCTTCTTGATGTCGTCCTGGCTGAACAGCAAACGGCCCAGCACGCTGCGCACCGCCTGCTCGTCGTCTTTTTCCTGCTTCCACTGGCTCATCCAGTCGAATACCGTCAGGGTTTCATCGAACTCGTATTCGTGATCCTGCGCGTAGTAGCCGATTCTGGCGTTTTCCGACCATTTCACGCTGCCGCTGTCCGGCTGCGCATCACCCACCAGCGTTTTCAGCAGGGTGGATTTACCGATACCGTTCGGGCCCAGCACCGCCACTTTCTCGCCCACTTCAACCATCAGGTTGAACTTGCTGAACAGCGGACCGTTGTCGAAGCCCTTGGACAGCGCTTCCACTTCCAGCGCGTTGCGGAACAGCTTCTTGTCCTGCTCGAAGCGAATGAACGGGTTCTGACGGCTCGACGCCTTCACTTCTTCCAGCTGGATTTTGTCTATCTGGCGGGCGCGCGAAGTGGCCTGCTTGGATTTGGAGGCGTTGGCGCTGAAGCGGCTGACGAACGACTGCAGTTCGTTGATCTGCGCTTTCTTCTTGGCGTTGTCGGCCATCAGACGCTCGCGCGCCTGGGTGGCGGCGGTCATGTATTCGTCGTAGTTGCCCGGGTAAACGCGCAGCTCGCCGTAGTCCAGATCCGCCATGTGGGTACACACCATGTTCAGGAAGTGACGGTCGTGCGAAATGATGATCATGGTGCTGTTGCGTTCGTTCAGCACCTGCTCCAGCCAGCGAATGGTATCGATGTCCAGGTTGTTGGTCGGTTCGTCGAGCAGCAGGATTTCCGGATCGGAGAACAGCGCCTGCGCCAGCAACACGCGCAGCTTGAAGCCCGGCGCGATTTCGCTCATCGGGCCATAGTGCTGTTCAACCGGGATGCCCACGCCAAGCAGCAGTTCGCCGGCGCGCGCTTCGGCGGTGTAACCGTCCATCTCGCCGTAGGCCACTTCCAGATCGGCGACCTTATAGCCATCTTCTTCGCTCATTTCCGCCATGGCGTAAATGCGGTCGCGCTCTTCCTTCACCGCCCACAGTTCGGTGTGGCCCATGATCACGGTGTCGAGCACGCTGTATTGTTCGAAGGCGAACTGATCCTGGCGCAGTTTACCCAGGCGCTCGTTCGGATCGAGGAACACGTTGCCGCCGCTCGGCGCCAGATCGCCGCCGAGGATTTTCATAAAGGTGGACTTGCCACAGCCGTTGGCCCCGATCAGGCCATAGCGGTTACCGCCGCCGAATTTGACGGAGATATTTTCAAACAGCGGCTTACTGCCAAACTGCATAGTGATGTTGTTAGTGCTTAACACAGCGCTCGCTCTTCATATCATAGGGAATGTGATTTGGCGCGCATTATGCCACAACGGGGATAAGAGATCGCGGGAAGTTTTGGCGATATTTTGAGCTTTCTTGGGATTTTGTCTCTGAGAAGCTATAGATCATGCATTAAACATCTGATAGGTTAACTCTTTCATATCGAAAGGATTTGTATGAAAAGCGCAAAACAGATAGCAAGCGACATGGCGGATGCGGTGAACATTGACAGTCATTTAGTTCGCGGTTTCGCACAGGGATTCATCAGCGTGCCGGTAGACTTCTACTATTTGGGCTACGACTATATTGATACAGAAAATAGATGGCTAAACGCGCAAGATAAAGAGCGGTTTATCAGGCTCATCAAGTCAGGGCTTGCCAACAAAAGCAGCATCGAAAAAGTTGCTCATGTCTTTATCGAAAACTTCGCCAACAAAGTTAACGTTGAAGATGTTAAGGACATAACAATCAGAACATCCGGTAAACTTCTCGGTAAATTCGCCTTTAATCAGTTAGCTACTGCAAACGTAGGTTATGTATTCTCAAAACAAATCATCCCAAGGCTAATTTCGGGTGTCGCCGTTGGTTCGATTCTCACTGCCGGCGCAAGCATTTCACGGTCAGTCTATACATCACGCGATTTAAAGGTAAGGAACTCCCGAATGTATGACCAACTCAGACGTATGGGAAATCTTGATCTGCTGTATTTCCTTTTAGAAAACAAGGTCAGGCCGTTTGAGGACGCCGTTTCAGTCTGGGAAAGAGATCGGAAGAAATTCAGTCAAATTTGTCAGTACTTTTTTGCAAGGGTTAACGTATGAAGAACTTTATGCTGGCGGTTTTATCCCGACTTATTCAGGGAATTGGCTGTGGTGTGGTGGTATTATCACTGTTAGCCATAGCTTGGTTCGTATTCTATTCAGACGATAAATTGAAATATCTATGGCTTGCGGTCTCTTTTCTGGGAGTTTTCTTGGGGTATTTCATTTTCAAGTTTGCAATTAAAAAAGTATACGATGACGGGCCTGGCTAAGAAGTAGAATTTTTAAATAGAGCTGTAGGTTTCTTCGCATAGACAAGTTTTCAGCTTTGGATAAGAAGCCAGTTGTAGTTATTAGTCACGTGAAAAATAAATCACAGTAAACCATTTAGATAACTTATAACAACGGACTTCAATTTACAAAAAACCGTCAAATCATGCCACAACGGGGATAAGAGATCGTGGGAAGTTTTGGCGATATTTTGAGCAAATGTACAGCGACAGAAGATCATGAGATTAACCCGGCATGCCGCCGGCGCAATGCAAGCCTGCCCGTTGACGGAGGGATACCAGTAAAGCCAACTGCCTTAGCTGAGGCAGTTGGCTTCTGTCGCCCTCCTGCAATATTAGCCCCAAACGTCTCTTTGGAATCTGCTCCAGCCAATACTCAGGATATCTTCCAGAGAGAAGCTATTACCACTTGAAGGTTGCCATGGACCACTTCCCCAAGATGTACCACCCCCGTTAGGGTACATATCAATTGAAGATGTGCCAGGAGACCAACATTTTCCATTAGCATCAATGTACGTCCCCATGTCCCTCCCGCGCTGGTCAATTACATTTGTTGATTCTCTGTGGCCATCAAGATGCATCCCTCCAGAAATTGGAGGTAACTCGTCAAGCATGAGCTCTTTCATGAATATATCCCTTTCATGTTTTTCAATAGAGTAATTCAGTAAATTGACTCACATGCACCCATGATTTAAAATACCAAAATATAAATATTTAAACTTTTCTTTTCTTAAAACGTCTGCTTTCAATATCGAAACATCATCATTCCACTCTTTTGCAAAGATGGATTTTACGTCATTTTTATTTAGCTTACCTAGTTGCTTTAATCCACAAGCCGCATAAAGTTTACTTTCTGGCGTTGCCTTGGGATTATTGGCTATTCTCAAAAAAATATCAGTTGCGCTCTTGCTTTTAAGAATATCTATTACAGCAACTTCCCCTTCGCTAATTCTGCCAACAAAACCATTCATTCCTAAGGAAAAATAACTAACCTGGGATAAGTCACTTTCAATACTTTCATAGTGATTTTCATTTGCGTGGCCATAGGGAAAATATAACGCAGTAAAAAACAAAATAGAAACTATAAAAATCCTTTTCATAAAGCCCACCTGCTTTAAAGAAGTCATTTACCTTATGAAAAACCTAACCATAAAAATAAAAACATTGCAAATAAAAACTTATAGCCACATTAATTGCATGTTTTTTTACAATCTAAAAAATTCAAAAAAAACGTTATTTTATATAGGCTTTACAATTATCATGCCGCAACATAAATGACAGCAACCATTTAAAAATGAAAAATCACCGAGTCAAAAAGCACTCCTTACCTCTGTATCCAGTTGTAGTTATTAGTCACGTGAAAAATAAATCACAGGAAACCATTTAGATAATTTATAACAACGTACTTCAATTTACAAAAAACCGTCAAATCATGCCACAACGGGGATAAGAGATCGCGGGAAGTTTTGGCGATATTTTGAGCGCAACCCAGGCATTGAGCGCCGCAGCAACCCCGGTTGCTGCGGCGGGCTGACATCAATGCAGGGGAAGAACTCTCGATATTTCTTCCCCTCCGCCAAGGTAAAATCAACCAAACGCCAACGCTGGGTTTACGACTGCAGCCAGCCGATGTTATTGCCGCTGATGCCGAGAATATCCGGCAGGCTGTTTGGCGCACCGGCGTTATGGGCTACGGAGCGGGACAGCAACCCGATCAGCTTCGCCGCCTCAAAACCGTTGGGCGGGTTATTCCCCATAAAGCTGACCAACGGATCCGCATGCAGGGTATTTTCATAGCTGCAACGCGCATCGATCATGCTGGCGCCGTTATCCTCTGGCGAATACAAAATATTGTTGCTCCATTTCATATAGCCAACGCCGTTTCCCCAGCCGATATCGTTCACCGGCACCGCCGCATGTTTAAAATAGAAGATATTGTTCTGCATATGAACGCCGGGATATTTGGTGAAAATATACGGCTGCGTCTGCCCCCATTGAATCATATGAGCCGGATCTTTCGACAGCGTATCGATGAAGGTGCAGTTACTCACCCTGGAGCTGACGACATTTCTTACCACCGTAAACTTGAGCCAGTTGCCCGCATAACCTCCGCGCGAAACGCCGTCGTTGTAGGACAGGCAATATTCCATCGTATTATTGGCGTTGCCTGCTTTTTGATCGATAAGAACAGATTCCATTTCGGCCAGATTGTTGAACACGTCAGTGCATGTGTCGGTGAACATGCCGAAACCGCCGCCGTTGTTATGCGAGTAGCAGTAGCGTACCCAACAGCCGGAGCACCGGCCGTCAATGTCGAACCCCATTTTGTCACGCAGGTGCAGCATAGAGCCCGCAGACTCGCAATATTCAATGCCGGCGTCATCGCAACCACCCAGCCAAAACGACGCCGTCCAAAGTTGGTTGGGGTAGGTATAGAGTTCCGAACGGTAGTAGCAGTTAGCGATCACCGGCTTGCCCTGCCCGTTGGCAAAGCTTACCTGGCAGCCATCGCCCACCGCATCAATCACGGCGACGTTATCGATCAGAATATCCCGCCCTTTGTACGCCTCCGTTTTACCGCCGGTCAGATCGTAGGCGGAACCGCAGTGGATCTGCACGCCCCAGTGCCCGCCGTAGATGTTTACGTCGCGCACCTTCAGGGTATCGTTGCGATACTTGATGCCTGAGCCGCCGATAGCATCGATATACACCGCCTTGGTTTTAATCTGAACCGGATGCATATAACGGATCGTGGATTTTTCGACTATCACGTTCGCTTTATGGTTGACCCCTTCGCTGTTGGCGCGCAGGTAAACTAAATTTTCGGAGACATAGTTAATAAACGGGCAAACGAAATCGATGCCGGAGATCAGCAGGTTTTTTACCAGAGTGCTGTCAAGCACCGGCGCCATGGCGTTCGACGCGATCAACACCGGATTAGGCCCCTCGCCATAGGCGGTGATGGTGGTCTGTTCATTCTGGCCGCTCATCGTGGGTAATTTAATTTTAACCGTCTGGCGCCCGCCGCGTTTTATTTTAGCGCTATAAGGGTATTTGAGCGTATTCAATACCTCTGCGCTATTGAAAGGCGACTGCTCGCTGCCGGTGCCGTTTACCTTGGCGTCGAGATCGATAAAATATTCTGTAATCACAGTGAATACCCCGCATTGTTTGGCAGATAAAACAGCATGAAGACATAGTCATATGGTGCATACTGCCCCAGGATGTCAGTCATGGTTTTGTTCTTTGCATCGTTGTTCTGGCCGGCGATCGTCTGGTTATACTTCAGATCCCAAACATATCCGGTATTTACCACCGCCAGGGTTTCGCTGGTGGTTTTATTGGCCGCGAAGTCAACGGCAGAGACAATAGTTTTATTGATATAGGGCAGCGGGAAACGAACGTTGTCCTTTATCGCTTTAACCAAGGCGTACGGGAAGACCACGTCAGAATGGAAGCCGTTATACCGGTCAGAAAGGTTAACGCCGGCGGCCATCTTTTCGGTCGACAGGATGATTTTAATATCCTCATAACCGCAGGCTGGGAAGTTGTTATCCGTCCCCGGCGTGTTGGCGCTGTCAATAGCGGTGCCATCGGGTTCCAGCGTGAAAGACTCGGGCGCAATATGGAGCCAAACGCCGTCGGCGTATTTCTGCGCATTGCCGACTAACGGATACAGGCCATACCCGGGGGCGCCGATTTTTTTGAATGAGATATAGGCAAAATATTGCCCGGCGGTGATCGCCGTTACCAGCTCTTCCGCATTGTTAAGGTTGAATTTTAAATGCACCGTGCCCGATGCCGTTCTGCCGGCGCGGACAATATAAGAAACTTTAGGATCCAGCGTATTGGCAACGGTTTCCGACGGAACCCTGACCACCGCAAAGGACTTATTGCTGATGAATTTCTTTTCATCCGCCAGCTCGATGGCCAGTGAATCATCCCCTAAAGCGGAGGAAACTTTTGGCGGCCGGACAATCACGCGCGGCTGCCCGTTGTTTCTCAGGCCAAACTCCATCTCGAATTCATTATTGGTGCCGAAGCCGTTTTTGTACGGTACCTTCATCACCCGCAATTCTGCGCCGGTTTCATCGACGCGGCCGGAGGGGATAACATAGGGATGGTGAATGGTGTCGGTTGCAGGCACGCCTTTATAAACCAACCGGGTCACCATCGCGCCGTTATTGTTGACGACCGCAACGCCGCGATAATTATCGCCGCCAAAGATTAAGGCAGCGCCGGACAACGGAACCTCGGTGGTCGGGTATACGTCGTAATGGCCGCGTTTGCCGGCGACATCATCGATGCTGCTGGTTTTGCCAATATCGCCGTTCCCTTCCTGCTGATAAAAACCGCCGATCTTGGTATAGCCATCGCTCGCGGCTAAAATATCCAAATCCGAAGGATCTGCCATGGTTTGAATCTCATTTTGTTCCTGCATAAATAATCCTCTTGTCGTTGACATAATCCAGGTGACGAACCGTTTTTGCCTTTCCTTCGGCGGTTAAAATCCGTTGTTCGCAGGATAATTAAAGCTGAGCAGCGGGGTGTTTCATAACGTTGAACGTTGTGCCATAGCTATAACGGCAGTGAGTGCATGGGAAAGCGCACCGGGGGAGCTGTCTGTTTACTTCAAACCAACAATGGGCGCTGTTGGCAAAATTTTCGACCGGATGTCTGGCCAGATAAATTAACTTTATTCTGTAAAACGTACTCACTGCATCCAGCATCGCCTTTAACCACCAGGTTGTGATTCATCTCCTAAAATGCGTAATTAATTTTTGCTTTTATGCGCCTTAACTCACTAATTTTGCCTTCTTCCCTTTTCGTCCCTGCAAACAAAAAAAACACAACGCACTGATAGAATTATAAATTCTCAACAATCCTCCCCCGCTGCACATCAAATAAATGCGTATTGCATATGCTTGTACATACAAGTATATGTAAATAAAGGGTTGCAATTTTGTGATGTTTTTAAAGCAGCATTAACGGCGGCATCAGGCGTGACCGGAAAATAACGAATAACCCACCTTCCACCTATCCCGAGAGATAATGATGAGCACTGTTGAAAACGCGTTATCCGAAAACCAGGCGGTCGAAAAAAAAGCGGTGAATTACAAGGTGATTTTAGGCGCCAGCCTGGGCAACGGGTTGGAGATCTTCGACTTCACCGTCTACAGCTTCTTTGCCGCCATCATCGGTGAGCTGTATTTCCCCAGCGACACCGCCTACGGCTCTTTGTTGATGTCAGTAGCGGTATTCGGCGTCGGTTTTATCATGCGCCCGCTGGGCAGCATGGTATTGGGTGCCTACGCCGATAAGGTCGGGCGCAAGGCGGCGATGCTGATGACCATCATTTTGATGGGGGTCGGCACCGCGCTGATCGCCTTCTCCCCCACCCATGCGCAGATCGGCGTCTTCGCGCCAATACTGATCGTGGTCGGGCGGTTAATTCAAGGCTTTGCCGCCGGCGGCGAAGTCGGTTCGGCAACCACGCTGCTGCTGGAATCCGCAGGCGCCAATCAGCGTGGGTTCTTCGTCAGCTGGCAATCGATCAGCCAGGGGATCAGCGCGTTGCTCGGCGCCTCTTTCGGGCTGCTGTTAACCTATTTTCTGTCGGAAGAGGCGCTCTATTCCTGGGGTTGGCGCGTGCCTTTCATCATCGGCCTGCTGATTATTCCCGTCGGTGTTTATATTCGCCGGCATCTGGAAGAAACCTATGGCGGGGAAGCGCCGGGCCAGGCGCGATCGCCGTCAAATCCGGTGTTGGATGTGCTGCGCAATCACTTTAAAGACCTGCTGCTGGGCGTGTTGATTATCATGTCCGGCACGGTGATGGTTTATATTGTGCTGCTCTATATGCCGACCTATATGATGCAGACCTATCATATCGCCGGCCCCACCGCCTATCTGTTCAGCTGCATTGCTTCCGTGGTGCAGATAGCCGCCGCGTATTACGCCGGCCGCTACGTCGATCGGGTGCAGAACTATAAAAGGCCGCTGCTGTTCTCTATCTTCGCGGCCCTGATACTGATTTACCCTACCTTTTGGTTCCTGAGCGCCACGCAGTCCCTGTGGTTGGCTATCGTTTTCCGCATCCTGCTGATAGGCACCTTGGGGATCAATATGCTGGCGAGCACCATGCTGATCGTTTCCGCCCTGCCGCGCCACGTGCGCGCTACCGGTACCTCGATGATTTACGCCTTCGGCGTGACGCTGTTTGGCGGTTCCGCACAGCTTATCGTCACCTGGCTGCTGGACGTGAGCGGCAACCCGATGGCGCCGGCCTGGTACGTCACCGGCATGCTGACCCTCAGCCTGATCGCCACCTGCCTGTTCAGAGAGCGCCACCAGGACTAAGGCGACGGCTGCTGCAACACGGCCATGAACGCCTGCGCTGCGGCGCTGCGGTAGCCACCTTTGCGCTGCAGCAGCACCGCCGTGCGTTCCGGCATGCTGCAGGCCAGCGCCACCGCCCGCAGCTGCGGATTTTCCCGCGCAATGGCCGCCGGCAGCAGAGTGGCCAGTTGGCCACGGCGCACGATCTCCACAATAGCGCCCAACGCATTGGCTTCCACCGCCACCTGCGGCCGAATGCCCTGCCGCGCGCAATAGCGATCGATAAACTGGCGGGTGGCGAAATCCTCACTCAGCAGCGCCAGCGGCAGGCGCCCGAACTCTTGCAGCGTCAACGGCGTCTGCTGCCGCGCCAGCGGATGCGTTACGCCAACCATCAGGTTCAGCGTTTCACTGAACAGCGCCTGCGCCTCGATATCCGCCGATTGCGCCGCATCGAAAGCAATGCCCAGATCCAGCCGATCCTGCGCCAGCATCGCCTCAATCCGATCCTGCGTCATTTCATAAATGCTCAGCGAGATCCCCGGATAACGCCGGTAAAACGCATCCGCCACCGGGCCTGTCAGATACGCGGTGAAGGTCGGGGTCATCGCCAACCTCAGGCTACCGCGTTCCAGCGTCGCCACGTCATGGATCGCCCGCGCGCCGGCATCCAAATCCTGCAGCGCCAGCCGGGCGTAGCGCATCCAGGCCGCGCCGGCGTCGGTCAATTGCACCGTTCTGCCGGAACGGTCGAACAGCGCTGAACCCAGCGTTTCCTCCAGCTGTTTGATCTGCTGTGACAGCGTCGGCTGTGAAACATGCAGCGCCTCGGCGGCGCGGGTGAAGTTGCCCTGTTCGGCAACGGCCAGGAAGTAGCGAATGTGGCGCAGCAGCATAAAACCTCAGCTATTAGCAATGCCTATAGGATTCATTATAAATGCGTCTTGGATCCTATAGCTATAGGCGTTCATCATGCCGTCATCGCTTAACGGCCATCCTAAAGGGGATAAGTATGAAAGAGGTGATAGAGGGATTTCTGAAGTTTCAGCGCGAGGCCTTTGTTGAGCGCAGCGCGCTGTTCCAAAAGCTGGCTACCCGCCAAAACCCGCGCACCCTGTTTATCTCATGTTCCGACAGCCGGCTGGTGCCGGAACTGATCACCCAGCGCGAACCGGGCGACCTGTTCGTGATCCGCAACGCCGGCAACATCGTGCCCTCCTTTGGCCCCGAGCCCGGCGGCGTATCGGCGTCGGTGGAATACGCCGTCGCAGCGCTGGGCGTCGAGGACATTGTGATTTGCGGCCACTCCGACTGCGGCGCCATGACCGCCATCGCCACCTGCCAGTGCCTGGACCATATGCCGACGGTCGCCGGCTGGCTGCGCTACGCCGATTCCGCCAGGGCGGTCAACCAGGCCTATCAACATGCCTCTGACGGCGAACGGGTCAATGCGATGGTGCGCGACAACGTCATTGCCCAACTGACCAATCTTAAAACCCACCCGAGCGTGGCGCTGGCGCTTGATCAGGGCCGGCTGACGCTGCACGGCTGGATATACGACATCGCCAGCGGCGGCATCGAGGCGCTGGACGGCGCAACCCGCCGCTTCGTGCCGCTGGCCGCTCATCCCGAGGTGACGGCGACCCCCGCCGCCGCCCGTTTTTAATGCTATCAAGGAGCTATCTATGACCCAGTCACTGCACAACGCCTCCCCGCGCGAGGCGCTAACCGACGCCATCATGGCCGCCAAGATCCGCAAAAACCTGACCTTCGAGGCGATCAATCAGGGCACCGGGCTGAGCCTGGCGTTCGTCACCGCCGCCCTGCTGGGCCAGCATCCGCTGCCGGAGCAGGCCGCCCGCGCCGTAGCGGCGAAGCTGGATCTGGACGAAGACGCGGTGCGCCTGCTGCAAACCATTCCGCTGCGCGGCAGCATCCCCGGCGGGGTGCCGACCGATCCGACCATTTACCGCTTTTACGAAATGGTGCAGATCTACGGCTCCACGCTGAAAGCACTGGTGCACGAACAGTTTGGCGACGGCATCATCAGCGCCATCAACTTCAAACTGGACATCAAGAAGGTGGCGGATCCGGACGGCGGCGAACGCGCGGTGATCACCCTGGACGGCAAATATCTGCCGACCAAACCCTTCTGATTAGCATGCCGGCGCCGTTGCGGCGCCGGTTTTCGGGCGCATTCATCGTGCCCGGCACCGCGGCGCTGTCAATCGCCGGCGTGATAACCGCGGCTGTCCTGCGGCGCCTCCGCCCGTCGATCCAGGCCATAGTCCCGCACCACCTCGGCCACCCGCAGCCGGTACTGCGCCAGCACTTCGCCGCGCCCCTGCGCCTGCGCGGCCCGGTGTTGCTCCAGGTTGCGCCACTGCTGCACCGCCGCCTCGTCACGCCAGAATGACAACGACAACAGGCGTTGCGGATCGGCCAGGCTTTGGAAACGCTCGATCGAAATAAATCCGTCGATCTCCGCCAGCAGCGGTTTCAGCGCCGCCGCCAGTTCAAGGTAGGTGTCACGCTGCCCGTCGGCGGCCTGCAGTTCGAAAATTACGGCAATCATGTGGTGCTCCGGTCATGAAATATGGCCCATGCTAACGCTGGCTGCGCGGTGATACTTCGTCTAATCTCGAAGTATGAATGACATCGATATTGAAGATCGCCTGGCGGCGCTGAGCGCCGCTATCGCCGACCGCACCCGGGCGCGCATGCTGTGCCTGCTGATGGACGGCCGCGCCTATACCGCCACCGAACTCAGCGCCGCAGTGGAGGTTGCCGCCTCCACCGCCAGCGCGCACCTGGCGCGCTTGCAGGAACAGAGGTTGATCGCCTGCGTCAAACAGGGGCGTTATCGCTATTTCCGCCTGGCCGGGCAGCCGGTGGCCACCGCGCTGGAAGGGCTGATGGCGCTGGCCGGCGTCGAGCGCCCAAGGGTTAAAAGCAGTACGCCGACCGCGCTGCAATATGCCCGCACCTGCTACGACCATATGGCCGGCGAGGTGGCGGTGAAGCTGCACGACCGCCTGCATGCGCTTGGTTGGCTGGCGGGCGATGAAGACTACCGCTTAAGCCCCGCCGGAGCCGCCGCGCTGGCGCAGCTGGGCGTCGATTGTTCCCCGGCGCCGTCTCGCCGGCGCTTTGCCTGCGGCTGCCTGGACTGGAGCGAACGCAGGGCTCACCTCGGCGGCGCACTGGGCGCAGCGATGCTTAACGCTTTTATCGAGCGCGGCTGGATAAGACGCCGGCTCGATAGCCGCGAGCTGCAGCTCACCGCCGCCGGCAAAAATGCGCTGAAAGCACATTTTGACCTCACTGTTTAACCCCGCAACGCGTTAACTTTGGTGCAATACTCAATAGGCAAACCGCCAACCCGAGGACTCCTTATGCTCGATCAAACCCAATACCCAATCACCAAACTGTGGCCCGCTCAGCATCCGGAGCGGCTGCAGCTGTACTCTCTGCCGACGCCGAACGGCGTGAAGGTTTCCATCATGCTGGAAGAGATCGGCCTGCCCTATGAGCCGCACCTGGTCGATATCGGCAAAAACGAAACCTGGACGCCCGAGTTCCTGTCGCTGAACCCGAACGGCAAAATCCCGGCGATCCTCGATCCCGACGGCCCGGGCGGCAAGCCGCTGGCGCTGTTCGAATCCGGCGCCATTCTGCTGTATCTGGCGGAAAAGAGCGGCAAATTCCTGCCGCAGGATCCCGCCCGGCGCTATGAAACCATCCAGTGGGTGTTCTTCCAGATGGCGGCGGTCGGCCCGATGTTTGGCCAGCTCGGCTTCTTCCACCGGTTCGCCGGGCGCGAATATGAAGACAAACGGCCGCTGGAGCGCTACAAGAATGAGTCCAAACGTTTGCTGGGCGTGCTGGAAAGCCGCCTCGAAGGGCGCGACTGGATCATGGGCGAGGAATACACCATCGCCGACATCTCGCTGCTTGGTTGGGTGCGCAATCTGATCGGTTTCTATGAAGCGCGCGAAGTGGTGGAGTTCGACAGTTTCCCGCGCGTTGGCCAATGGCTGGAACGCGGCCTGGCGCGCCCCGCCGTGCAGCGCGGCGTGAATATCCCGGCGCGCGAGGCCTGATAATCAACGGGATAGCCACCGGGCTATCCCTTTTCTCACCGTCATAAAACTGTCATCACCCTGCTCTAGTCTCCTTGCGTAACAATTTGATGTTATTTGTATTACGACAAGGAGTTTCCCCGATGCAACCTGCTGTTTCCCTGATTGCCGGCGCGGTGTTATCCGCTCTGCTGTGCTCCTCCGCCATCGCCGATGACGCCCAGACCGATAGCGCCGGGCTGACCGATCGCGCGGCGCGCGGCAATATCGTCGAACCGGGCGGCGCGCGCCGCCTCTCCGGCGATCAAACCGCCGCGCTGAAGGCTTCGCTGTCGGATAAAACGGTGAAGAACGTGATTTTACTGATCGGCGACGGCATGGGCGACTCCGAGATCACCTCGGCGCGCAACTATGCCGAAGGCGCCGGCGGCTATTTCAAAGGCATCGACGCGCTGCCGCTGACCGGCCAATACACCCACTACTCGCTGGACAAGAAAAGCCACAAACCGGATTACGTCACCGATTCCGCCGCTTCCGCCACCGCCTGGTCTACCGGAGTAAAAACCTATAACGGCGCGCTCGGGGTGGATGTGAACGGTAAAGATCACCCTACGCTGCTGGAAATTGCCAAGGCCGCAGGCAAGGCCACCGGCAACGTCTCCACCGCCGAACTGCAGGACGCCACGCCGGCGGCGCAGGTGTCGCACGTGACCTCACGCAAATGCTATGGCCCGCTGGAAACCAGCGAGAAATGCGCCGCCAACGCGCTGGAAAACGGCGGCCGCGGTTCGATCACCGAACAGCTGCTGAAAACCCGCGCCGACGTGACGCTGGGCGGCGGAGCCAAATCCTTCAATCAGCAGGCGAAAAGCGGTGAATGGCAGGGTAAAACGCTGAAAGAGCAGGCTACCGCGCAGGGCTACCAGTGGGTCAGCGATGCCGACGGCCTGCAGGCCGTGACGCTGGCCAACCAGCAGAAACCGCTGCTGGGGCTGTTTGCCGACGGCAATATGCCGGTGCGCTGGCAGGGGCCGAAAGCCTCTTACCACGGCAATATCGATAAGCCGGCGGTCACCTGCGAGAACAACCCGGCGCGCACCGCCGCCACCCCGACGCTGGCGGCCATGACCGAAAAAGCCATCGATCTGCTGAAAACCAACCCGAACGGTTTCTTCCTACAGGTGGAAGGCGCGTCGATCGATAAACAGGACCATGAAGCCAACCCCTGCGGCCAGTTCGGCGAAACCGTCGATCTGGACGAAGCGGTGCAAAAAGCGCTGGCCTTCGCCCGCGCCGACGGCAACACCCTGGTGATTGTCACCGCCGATCACGCCCACTCCAGCCAGATAATCGCCGCAGACGCCAAGGCACCGGGCCTGACGCAAACGCTGACCACCAAAGACGGCGCGCCGATGACCATCAGCTACGGCAACTCGGAAGAAGGCTCCCAGGGGCACACCGGCACCCAACTGCGGGTCGCGGCCTACGGCCCGCACGCCGCCAACGTGGTGGGGCTGACCGACCAGACCGATCTGTTCTTCACCATGCGTGACGCGATGGGCATCAAATAACCCCGTAAACCTCACCTCCTCCCCGCCCGGGAGGAGGTTATTTTCTTTTTGTTACCGGCCGACGTTGCAATTTATCCGCAATTATTGTGTGATAGCGAAATAATGCTGAATTCCCGGCCAATTAAACCTCAGTAATATCCCGGTTATATCCTCCAGATAATCAGTACGCGTATTTCTCCCACAATAATTTTTAATATCTCCCGCTTTATTTGATTTTTTTAGTTACAAAAGTAGTTTTTAACATTATTGCAAACAATAATACCCCGTCAGTAACCTGAGCCGAACAATTTGTACCCAGGCAGGCTGTAATAGTTCACTTTTCGTTAAAAACCCTATTAACAAAAAGGCATTATCACGCATCTCGGCTGCCGCCGTGCACTCGGCTCTACTTATTACTTTACCAGGGTAACTCCCGATAAATTCTTTCACCTGCAAATGACTAGAATTTACACACAAGAGATTTGATTAAATGAGAAAATTACTCGTTATGATCTTCTGTCTGAACCTGTTTGGCGTTTCGCAACAGGCTGCGGCGGAAGAGAATAAAACCGTTGACGTGGTCTTGATCGGCGGCGGCATCATGAGCGCGACCCTGGGTACCTACCTGCATGAGCTGGAACCGACCTGGACCATCGACATGTTTGAGCGCATGAATGGCGTGGCGGAAGAGAGTTCCAACGGCTGGAACAACGCCGGCACCGGCCACTCCGCCTTCAGCGAAATGAACTACACCCCGGAAAAAGCCGATGGCAGCATCGACATCAGCAAGGCGGTGGTGGTTAACGAGTCTTTCGAAATCTCCCGTCAGTTCTGGTCTTATCAGGTGAAAAATGACGTCCTGAAAGATCCAAAATCCTTTATCAACAGCGTGCCGCACATGAGCTTTGTTTGGGGTGACGACAACGTCAACTTCCTGCGCAAACGCTATGCGGCGCTGCAGCACAGCACCCTGTTCCGCGGCATGGAATACTCCGAAGACGCCAACCAGATCAAGCAGTGGGCGCCGCTGGTGATGAACGGCCGCGATCCGGCGCAGAAAATCGCCGCCACCCGCATGCCGCTGGGCACCGACGTCAACTTTGGCGTGATCACTCACCAGCTGGTCGGCGCGCTGAGCCAGAGCGACAAGTTCAAGCTGAGCCTGGGCCACGAAGTGCGCGACATCAAGCGTAACGCCGACAACACCTGGAGCGTAACCGTTGCCGATCTGAACCGCGACGGCAAAGAAACCACCGTTAACGCCAAGTTCGTGTTCATCGGCGCGGGCGGCGCTTCCCTGACGCTGCTGCAAAAATCCGGCATTCCGGAAGCGGACGGCTACGGCGGCTTCCCGGTCGGCGGCCAGTTCCTGGTCACCACCAATCCGGAAGTGGCCAACCAGCACCTGGCCAAAGTCTATGGCCTGGCCAGCGTAGGCTCGCCGCCAATGTCGGTGCCGCACCTGGATACCCGCATGCTGGACGGCAAGCGCGTGCTGCTGTTCGGACCTTTCGCCACCTTCTCCAGCAAGTTCCTGAAGAACGGCTCGCTGTTCGATCTGTTGCACTCCCTGAGCACCTCGAACCTGATGCCGATGACCCACGTTGGCCTGGATAACTTCGATCTGGTGAAATACCTGGTGGGCCAGCTGATGATGAACGACGACGATCGCTTCGCCGCGCTGCAAGAGTATTTCCCGCAGGCCAAAAAAGAAGACTGGAAGCTGTGGACCGCCGGCCAGCGCGTGCAAATCATCAAGAAAGACGCTGACAAAGGCGGCGTGCTGCAGTTCGGCACCGAAGTCGTCAGCTCTGAAGACGGCAGCATCGCCGCCCTGCTGGGCGCCTCGCCGGGCGCATCAACCGCCGCGCCGATCATGCTGCACCTGATGGAAAAAGTGTTCAAAGATAAAGTGGCGACGCCGGAATGGCAGAGCAAGCTGAAAGAGATCATCCCGTCCTACGGCCACAAGCTGAACGGCGACATTGAAATGACCAACAAGATCCGCGGCTACACCAGCAGCGTGCTGGGTCTGAACTACATCGAAGTGAAGCCGGAAACCAACTGATTTTCCGTTCATTTCCTGCTGAAAAGGCCGCTTCGTGCGGCCTTTTTTTATACCCCTACCCTAACCAGAGCATTTTTAGTGCCCTTTTTTCCCCTGGTTAACACTTGCGCAACCTTATCTCACCGCCTATTATCAAAGCATATTCTTGGTTAATTACTCTGAGTCTCTGTGACTGAATGTCGTTTCTGCGGGAGAATTTAAATAATGGATCGCGTCAATATCATTCACGATTTACTGGACTGGATTGAAAATCATCTGGACCAACCGCTGTTGCTCGACAACGTGGCGGCCAAGTCAGGCTACTCCAAGTGGCATTTACAGCGCATGTTCCGCAGCACCACCGGCCATGCGTTGGGCAGCTATATTCGCGAGCGCCGCCTGACGCAAGCCGCGCAGGCGCTGCGCGCCACCCCTCGCCCGATCCTCGATATCGCGCTGCAATACCATTTTGATTCGCAGCCGTCGTTTTCGCGCGCCTTCAAGAAGCAGTTCGGTAAAACGCCGGCGGTGTATCGCCGCACCACCCGTTGGGACGTGGCGGAAATCCGCCCGCAGCCGATAGCGCCGCACCCTCAGCCGTCGTCCGGCTGGCAGCGGTGGTATGCGGGCAACCCCGCAGAGGGCGTTTGCACCAGCTGGATGGGCCTGCGTTAGGCGGGCCAGCGGGATAAAAAAAGGGTTCAGCCGCTATGAACTGCACCCCAGAAGTTGGACGGTGTAAATTCACGCAGCCTTCGAGGCCTGAGTTCGGTACTCCACCGGACTCAGGCCTTTCAGTTTCTGCCTGATACGATGAGAGTTGTAGTAATCAATGTAAATGTCTATCTCTTGCGCCAGGTGTTCCACACTCTCAAAACGCTGCAAGTAATACAGCTCCGCTTTCAGATGTCCGAAGAAGTTCTCCATCACGGCATTGTCCAGGCAATTTCCCTTGCGAGACATGCTCTGCTTTATCCCGTTAACCCGCAACGCATGCTGATAAGCCGCCATCTGATAGTGCCAACCCTGGTCACTGTGCAACAGCAACTGCTCACCCGGCTTCATCCTGCTTACCGCCTTGTCCAACATCCTTTTAACCAGCCTAAACTCTGCCCGGCGAGCCACTTCATAAGCGATGATTTCACCGTTGTACAAGTCGAGCACCGGTGATAAATACAGCTTATCCTCACCAACCCGGAACTCCGTTACATCCGTTACCCACTTTTGATTGGGGCATTGAGCGGTAAAATTACGCTGCAGGAGATTGGGTGCCAACTTGCCTGTATTCCCCTTGTATGAGCGGTACTTTTTACGGCGAACCGGTGACTTCAGCTGCAGCGCTGTCATCAGTTTTTGCACGGTTTTATGATTTAAACCGTACCCTTCCTTTCGCATTACGCAGGTTATGCGACGATAGCCGTAACGGCCTTTATGGACGTTAAAGACTTCGGCTATTCGTTGTTTAGCCTCACGGTATTTATCCGGCACTCGACCGACTTTACAGCAATAATAGTACGTGCTGCGCGCCAGCCCACCGGCATGCAACAGCCTGTCTAAACGGTGCTCTTGCCTTAATGCCGTGACTATTTTTGCCCTTTCCGCCGTGCCCGGGCATCGTTTTCCTGCATCAAGGCTCTCAGCTTTTTTATGTAGTCATTCTGAGCGCGTAAAAACTCGATTTCCTCCCGCATCTCTTCGGGGGTCAACTCATCTGGCGACTTATCCGCATGGGGTGTTTTGGGATGCTGATACATTCGGCGACCACGCTGGTTCCGGTTGAGGGCTTCGGCCCCATTCTCCTGATAGAGCTTAACCCAGTGTTCCAGCGTCGTGTATGAGGGGATATCAAATTGTGCGGCAACGTCCGCTAAAGAAAAAGGATTGGAGAGGGCAAACTCGACGACAGAGAGCTTAAATTCGGGTGTGTAATGTCGTTGCCGTCCGGGTTGCAGCCCTGGCTCACCATGATGTTGATAGGCCGCAATCCAGCGACGTAGCTGGACATGGGCGACAGAGAATTTTCTCGCGGTCTGCCTTTGGCTGCCGTGTCCGGTAAGATAGTACCGGACTACGTCGAGTTTGAACGGGAGTGAATATTTCATAAAAACTGCACCTCCAAATGTCAGATGACCTGTCCAACATTTGGGGTGCAGTTCACTAAGCTGAACCCTTTTTTATTGCCGCCACCCAGGCTATTTGAAGGTGACGTCAACGTTGGCCGTGGCGTTGAATACCCCCGGCGTCGGGCTGTTGGTCAACCATTTCAAATTGGCGATGAAGGTCTCCTTCACTTCATTCTGCTTATCCTGCAGCATCCCGCCGAAGTCGACGTTGGTTTGCAGCGGGATTGGCTTCTTGTTGGTGTCACGCTGCTGGGTCAGGAAGATCGCCACGCCCGGTTTGGTGGTGGGCAGGATCTGCGTGTTATCCGACGGATCGGCGTTGGTGCTGCTGAAGCTGGCCTGCAGCGATTGCCCCGCGCACTCGCCGCCGCTCAGGCTGGCTTTGATATCAAACGGCACCTGCTTGGCGACGGTGCCGGTTTTGGCGCTGGTGGTGCTCAACACGCCGAAGTCGACGCTGGCGCCGTTGTTGGCCAGCACGGTGATCTGCGGGTTGCACTGGATCACGCGGATCTTGTCCAGGCCTTTGATATAGGCGTTGAAGTTGCTGTCTTTGGTGGCGTTCAGGCCGCCCACGCCGTCAATCTGGAACAGTGAAGCGCGCCCCAGCGGCGTAAAATTGCCGGCCGGCGGCTTCACGCCGGTCGCTTTGATATACACCGAATAGCTGGCGGTAACCGCCTGGGGATCGGCCTTCTTTTTGTTGCTCCCCGGTTTGGTGCCCGGCCCGAGATCGGGGCCGGTCGGATTCTTGCCGCTTTGCTTCAGGTTGATCGCGTCATAGTCGATGCCATTGATCGACACGCCGATCGCCAGCGATTTATCCAACGCGCCGAAGGAGTTCTGCGGGTTCCAGTAGATATAAGCGTGTTCCCCCCGCGGGAAGTTATCGGTATCCCAGCAGGTGAAGGTAGAGGTAAAGTTCTGCGAACGCCAGATCAGGTTGCCCGCCACAAAGTCGCTGGCGGCCAGCACGATTGGCCGCCCAACGTCGATATCCTGGGTTACGCTGCCGGTCGGGTTTTTGGAGCCCGTCGAGTTGCCGAAGCGGCACTGCATCGCCGCCGCCTGCTGCGCCATCGCCAATGCCGCCAGGCCCAAAACCGACAGAAGCGTATTACGTCCGAATGTGTTCAATTTCATGGTGCACCTTAGAGTTTTTGGCATTGCAGAGTCAGTTCCTGATATCCCATACCGGTTTGTTGGTTACCCACACTGGCCGGGATTGGCAGTACGCACTGCTGGCTGGCGTTCGGGCCCCACTTAATCGTCAATTTTTCACCCGGTTTAACGCCGGAGACATAGGTATCGCCGTTCAGCCCCACGGTGCCGCTGTTGCGGCCGTCTTCGTTGAAGACGCCGGCGCCGATGGCCGGGTAATCGTTGTCGCCCATTCGCGCATGAATCAACAGGCTGACCCCTTTAAAGGTATCGAAGGTGACCTTCACCACCGATTTTTCCGTCGGCACCACCTGCTTGCTGGCGATTGGCACGTCCAGCCCTGGCCCGAAGTCCTCGGTGCGCAACGCAACGTAGTTGTAGCGATACGGGTTGGCCGATGGCACTACCGCGTAACCAAAGCGGTCGATCGTCACGCCCGGCTGATTCTCCAGCCGCACGCCTTTGGCGTCTTTGGCTTCCACCAGCAAGATGGTGTTCTGCAGCGGCTGCGTCAGCGTCGCGCCGCCGGAGTGAACCAGCAGGCCGCCGGACAGGCCAAGCCCGGCCTGACGATATTTATTGCTGTACGCATAGCTGCCATCGATGTTGCCGATGCTGCTGCTGTAGCCGAGGTTCAGGTTGCTGCTCTGGCCCGAAGACTGCGTATGCCCGGTAGACACCGAGTAGTTCATGCGGCGATCGTCCAGCATGGTGCCGCTGATGCCGGTCGAGTAGCTGTCGCCGCTCTGCTTGCTGTGCGCCGCGCTAAAGTTGGCGGTGGTGGAGTTGTTGTTCTGCCCCCAATCCAGCGGGATCGACACGGTAAGGTTGACGCTGCGATCGGAATAACCGTATTGCCCGCGCGTATCCTGCACATAGACGCCGTATGAAATGCGCTTGAAGCCGTCGTTATAGCCCAGCTGAATGGTGCGATCGTTGCCGGACACTCCCCAGTAGTTCTGGTGGCTGAGGTTGGCGTACAGGCTGGCGCCCGCCCACAGCTGCTGGCTGAGCGACAGCTCGACGCGCTCACGCTTGTTGCCGTAGCGCTCGGTATAACGGGTGCGTTTCTGGTTGTTGCTCCAGGAAGGCTGGCCGGGTTGCAGATCGTTCGGATCCCAATAATCATTGGCGTAAACGCCGTTGCGCCAGCGGTTGCGTTCTGCGACGGCGTCGCTGAGATCGTAATAACCGGAGGTGGCATAGCGGTAACCCGCCAACTGGAAGTTGGTGCCCATCTGGTTAAGCGACTTGGAGTACAGAAAACGGAAACTCTGGCCCTGCTTGCGATCGCCGTTCGCCAGTTCGGTGTCTGAAACAGACCCATCCACCGACACCGCGCCCCAGGAGCCGAGACTTTTACCGACCCCCAAGGCGGCCGAGCGATAGTGCTCAGCCATCACCACCCCGCCGAACGGCGTCAGGCCATAGTTCATGCCGCGCGCCAGCGTGCCCTGGATCAGGTTCGGCTGGTAGCCGCCGCTGCCGTTGTGATACTTACCGGCCGTCAGCTGGAAGTTCCAAATGCCTTCGCGCAGCATGTTCGCCACGGAAGAGTAAGCCACGCTGAAGGTCTTATGTGAGCCGTCAGCTTCATTGACGGTGACGATCAGGTCACCGTTGTTGGTATGCGGGTAAACGTCATGGATCTCGAAAGGGCCCGGCGCGACGTTGGTGCTGTAAATAACGTAGCCGTTCTGGCGGATCTCCACGCGGGCGTTGGTCGCCGCCACGCCGCGGACCACCGGCGCATAGCCGCGCAGGCTGTCCGGCAGCATGTCGTCGACGCTGGAGAGTTGCACCCCACGGAATTGGAAGGCGCCGAACACGTTATTGTTGGTGCTGGCCTGGCCAATGATCATACGGCTGCGCCATGGCGCAATATCGGTTTCAGCCCAAGAGGAAACGTTAGTCCAGTTGCTGCCGCTGCCGCTCTGTTTATCCAGCGTAGAGTTATTGCGCAGGCGCCATCTGCCCAGGTTGAGGCCGCTGTTCAGCGCCAGGAAGGCGTATTCGCTGTCATCCGCGTCGTTGCTGCGATAGCTGTTTTTGTTGTAGTTAAAGGTATAGTTGGCGAACAGCGCATTGATGCCCTTGTCATACATGCTGGCCGGAATTGCGCCTACCGCGCTCAGATCCATCATATTTTGCGGCACGGAGATAGCTATCTGCTGCACTGCGGCGTCGTAGCTGACGGTAGCGCCTTCCACCAGCGCCGCCAAATCCACGCAGCTGCCTGCCGGCAAATTTTCCGGCAGCTTAATGCCGTAGTTCTGCAGGTCTTCGAGTTTCAGGCAGGGTTGAGACGCCACCTGCCCTTTTACCTGACGAAAAGTAACATCCTTATGGTCGACCTGGTTCAGGTTGACGTAGATATCAAAAGGGTAAACGCCCGGTTGCAAAGCATCACCCTGGGCAACGGCTTCGGCATTGCTCAGGTTTTCATTGCCGTGAACAAACGACATGTTAAATTCTGCCAGCGCCGCCTCGCTCCAAAGCATCGGCGCGCCGGCGGCAATGATTGCAATCCGGATCAGCTGCGTCAGCCGTGTCGTTGCGCATGCCACTTTTCGTTGATTTGCCATTCCCTGTCTCTCTTATTGTACTGGAACGTCCTTGACTTCCGTTCTACCGCCAAAATCATTGATATAACTAAAAGAAATCTTGTTATTAACGCTAACGCCCGCAGGGATGTTGATCGACAGGCGATCGCCCGGATTCACCATGTTGGCGTCCACATCCACGCTCTTGCCCGCGCTGTTTTTCAAATGCAGCGCCCCAAAGGTAATGTGCAGCGGGCCATCGTTAATCACCTGCAGACGTGAGCCTTCACGCTGCCAGCGCAATTTTTGCACTTGCTCTTCCAGCGTCGTTTTCAACGCCACCGGTCGGTAAAAAAGTTTGATTCGGGTGCGTACCGCAACCTGCAGCACGTTTTCCTGCTTCGGCGCCGGCGGAATTTCCTGCACGTTGATCCACAGCAGCGTTTCCTTATCCTGCGGGAAACCGTTGCCGGAATAGATGAAACGCAAAATGGCGGTTTTAGTGGCGTCCAGCTTCAGAATGGGTGGAACCACCACGATAGGCAGATTCTTCGGCACCTGATTTCTGTCGCCGGTATCCAGCCAGGTTTGCACCATATAGGCTTCGGCGGCGTCGTTATGAATCGGCAGCGAGGCGGATTTATCCGTACCTTTATAGATCACGCGGGTGGCATCTACCTGGATCCCGGCGTGGCTGCTAAAAGTGCCGAGCATCAACAGAGCAACAAAGAACTTTTTCATCGGATTCCTCTACGGGCCATCCTTGGCCATTGGTGTCCTAAAAGATCAATTACTTGTATTCGATGGTGAACGGGCTGGTGGCGTTAGCCAGACCCGCGGTCACGCCGGCGAATGAACGGTAACGAGCCTGCAGGTTGAAGGTCGCTTTACCGTCTGCGGCAACGCTCACTTTCGCGACGTCGTCATTGATGTTGGTGCCATCGCCGATAGCGAAAGGCTTGCCGTTGTTGTCGGTGATTTCGATGCCCACGCCGGTAGCCGCAGCGCCAGTGCCACCTACGTTGCTTACGGACAGCAGGTCTGGGTTGCCGGCAACGGTGTTACCGTCGAAACGCAGGCTGTAATCGCCGGCATCACATTTTTCCAGGGAGATCTGGAAAGCTTTAGAAGCTGATTTGTCACCGACGTTTTGGAAAGTAGAAGTTGGGTAAGTGCCCAGGTAAACTTCTTTATTTTGAGTATCGCTAGTCACCTGGCAGGTAGACTGTTTGATTTCACCGGTGAATTTAACGGTGCCATTTGCAGCCATTGCGTTGGAAGCAGTTACGGACAATACCAGCGCGGCCAAAGGCAATAATACTTTTTTCATTTCCAGCTCCATAGAACAATAAAATAATCGATTCAGTGACGGGCTAATATATATAGCGCCTATATATACGCCGACACTGAGCATACATTCAGCGATAGCACTCCTTGCTGAAAAGGAATGTTGCTTCGATGAATCCACTGCGGGGCGCAATATAATCCAAGATTATTCCTAGTGGTAAATAGTTTAAAACATTCACACCAGCCGTCTTGATAGGAAAAAACTATCGGTCAATACCCATCTATCGATATTGACGATTCAAACCAATGGGCATAATCTGTGCTATAGAAAGCCTAAGAGTTCATCAGTTTGCCATAAGCGGCGAAAAGCAGGATATTGTTCTTTATATTTACATTTTGAAACAACTTGAAGCACGTTGATGCCGCCAACAACGGCGCCGCTTGCCTGTCTGGAAGCGCCGAGTCTGTTGAACGCAGTAAAATAAGAAATTTACCAATAAACAACGGAGTGCGTTTCTTTTTTTAACTTAAAATCAACGGGTTACACATAAACCCAAGGATTGGGACATGAGCGGTTCTTTCAGAGAGAAAAATAACGGCATTAATTATGTTTTTCAGCCGATGTTTGCCAAAAACGGGCAATTGCTGGCGGTTGAATGCCTGTCCCGCTTCACGTTTAACAGTGAATACGCGCATTTCTCTCCTGAACAGTTTTTTCGCCATGCCGATAGCGAAACCCGCATTGGGATTTTGTTGGATCAGGTAAATCTGATTGATAAATATAAACACTGGTTTTATGAAAATCAGGTGATCGCCACCCTGAATGTGGATGATTATTCTTTGCAATCATTGGCCAATAGCCGTTTTGCCGAAAGAATTAACGCCATGCGCTGTATTCATTTTGAAATCAGCGAAAATTCAACCCGGCTGGTGAAGGATCGCGTTCATGGCGATCCTTCATTGAATAGTTATTCATTTTGGCTCGATGATTTTGGTTCTGGTTATGCCGGTTTTTCCGCCTTGTATAACAGCCAGTTCCGCTTCGTTAAGCTCGACCGTTTTCTGCTGTGGGACTTTATGAAGAAGTCCGGCGGAGCGGGTTTGATGCGCGCTTTGCTGCGTTTTTTTTACCTTAATCATTACAAGGTAATCATCGAAGGAGTTGAAACTCCCGAACATAAAAAATGGCTAGACGAAATGCCATATTACGCACTGCAGGGAAAGCTGTGGAAGGAATCCAGCATTATGGATTTGAACTCACTTCTCACAGCCAAATACTTTTAACTCAGTATGGTGTTTGCCATTATGTCTAAAAACAATGTTCTGGTGATTAGTGAGTGTAAGTACAGCTACGTCGGCCTTTCAGTGCTGCTGAAAAAACACTACGGCCCTTACGATATCCGGCTCTTTTCCGACTTTATGCATGGCGGCGCCAAAGCGGAAAAAATCATCAAGCACGATATCGCGCTGATCTTCACTTCGCAAAATCTGGAGCAGAGTGTCAACGTGATTGAAAGCCTGGTGTCCCTGCACCAGCAGTACAACACCAAGACGCGCATTCTGGTGTTCTATGATGATGAGCGCGTAGTGAAACTGCTGTCGATACTGGGTATCTCCGTTGAGTTGGTGTCTACCCGTATCCCGCTTTATTCGCTGCAGGAAAAAATACAGAATTTGCTGGAAAGCAAAGAGCCTGGCGGGATCAAAGTGCAAAAAACCCGCGAGCTCAGCCCGGCGGAAAGCGACGTTATTTTTAACCTGCTGCGCGGCGACAGCCTGCTGCACATCGCGGAAAAGCGCGGCACGCACCCCAAAACCATCTTTTCGCAGAAATACAGCGCGATGAAGAAGCTGCGGCTGCGCAGCATGAGCACCATCTTCGTCGCCGGCAAGTAACCCTTCCAGATTGTTGCGCGGCATGCCGCGCGGCAACCTTCCGCCGTCGCCAGGTTAAATTAATGTAACAATAAGCGACATAGCAGCAACAGCTACATAACACTCCTCGTCCATTGATTAAGATCTGCTCAGGAATTTCCCGTGAGTCATGTCGTCTGGATCAAAAAAAACATCAGGAGATGTTATGAAGTCATCCTTATTCAGCCGTTACACCTGTTTTGCGTTGAGCATTCTGCTTACCCTGTTTTTCCTGGCGCTGATGTTAGACCACCCCTGGTTTTGGCTGCCGGCCCTCGCCTTTGGCAGCCTGGTGGCGCTGGGCATTTACGATCTCACCCAGCAACGCCACGCGATTTGCCGCAACTACCCCATCATTGGCCGCCTGCGCTTCTTCTTTGAATTTATCCGCCCGGAGCTGCGGCAGTATTTCCTGGAGCAGGACAATGAGCAGATCCCGTTTTCACGCACCCAACGCACGCTGGTCTACCGCCGCGCCAAAAACGAGATGGGCGACAAACCCTTCGGCACCCTGCTGGACGTATATCAAACCGGCTATGAATGCATCGGCCACTCCATGCGCCCGGTCGAGGTATCCGATCCCACCAGCTTTCGCATCGCCATTGGCGGCCCAGCCTGTACCCAACCCTACTCCGCGTCGATATTCAATATTTCTGCCATGAGCTTCGGCGCGCTGTCCGCCAACGCCATCCGCGCCCTCAACCTCGGGGCGGCGAAGGGCAACTTCTACCACGACACCGGCGAAGGCAGCATCAGCCGCTATCACCGTGAAAACGGCGGCGATCTGGTTTGGGAGCTGGGCAGCGGCTATTTCGGCTGCCGCACCGCCGACGGCCATTTCGATCCCCGGCGCTTTGCCGATCAGGCGCGCAGCCCGCAGGTGAAGATGATCGAGATAAAACTCAGCCAGGGCGCCAAACCCGGCCACGGCGGCATATTGCCGGCGAAGAAGGTGGATGCGGAAATCGCTGCGACCCGCGGCGTGCCGCAGGGGGAAGACTGTATTTCTCCGGCCTCGCACAGCGCTTTCACCACGCCGGTGGAAATGATGCATTTCATTCAGCAGCTGCGTGAGCTTTCCGGCGGCAAACCCATTGGCTTCAAGCTGTGTATCGGCCATCCCTGGGAGTTTGTCGCCATCGTCAAGGCGATGCTGCACACCCACATCCTGCCGGACTTTATCGTGGTGGACGGCAAGGAAGGCGGCACCGGTGCCGCGCCGCTCGAGCTATCCAACTATATGGGCATGCCGCTGCGCGAAGGGCTGTTGTTCGTGCACAACACCCTGGTGGGCTGTGGGCTGCGCGACCAGATCAAGATCGGCGCCAGCGGCAAGATCATCAGCGCCTTCGACATCGCCAGCGTGCTGGTGCTGGGCGCCGACTGGGTGAACTCGGCACGCGGCTTTATGTTCGCCGTCGGCTGCATTCAGTCGCAAAGCTGCCACACCAACCACTGCCCTACCGGCGTCGCCACGCAGGACCCGCTGCGGCAAAAAGCGCTGGTGGTGCCGAACAAGGCCGAGCGCGTTTACCACTTCCACCAGAATACGGTAAAAGCGCTGGCGGAAATGCTGGCGGCGGCCGGCGTCAGCCGCCCGGAACAGCTGACCTCGCACCATATGCTGCGCCGCATCACGCCGACCGAAATCAAGGTCTATGCCGATATCTACTATTACCTGGAACCCGGCGCGCTGCTGCAAAAGGAGATTAAAAGCGACTTTTACGCCCGCATGTGGCGCATGGCAACGCCAAACAGTTTCGATCAGGCGATCTCGCTGCCGGCGGCATGAGGGGATAAGGGATAAAAGAGAATTGCCCCCTCGCCTCGGGGAAGAGCATATGGAGAGGGGTTGCTTGCTACGGCGGCCCTCCCCCTCATCGGCGAGAGGGCATGTCGGTTACTGCTTGCGCACCGGCGCATCGCCGGCGACGTAGTAGTCAGCGGCGCTGCGCGGCAGCGGCGCGCGCTGGCGAATGCGGTCGGCGATCTTCTCGGCAATCATGATGGTGGTGGCGTTCAGGTTGCCGGTGATGATCAGCGGCATGATGGACGCATCCACCACCCGCAGCCCTTCCATGCCGTGCACCCGGCCCTGGCCGTCGACCACCGCCATCTCGTCTTCACCCATTTTGCATGAGCAGGACGGGTGGAAGGCGGTTTCGGCGTGCTCGCGCACAAAGGCGTCCAGCTGCTCGTCGGTCTGCACCTCCGGCCCTGGGCTGATCTCGCGGCCGCGGTATTCGTCCAGCGCCGGCTGCGCCATAATCTCGCGCGTGATGCGGATAGCGTCGCGGAACTCCTGCCAATCCTGTTCGGTCGCCATGTAGTTAAACAGAATGCTCGGATGCTGGCGCGGATCTTTCGATTTCACCTGCACCCGGCCGCGGCTCGGCGAACGCATCGAGCCGACGTGCGCCTGGAAACCGTGCTCTTTCACCGCGTTGCTGCCGTTGTAGTTAATCGCTACCGGCAGGAAGTGGTACTGAATGTTCGGCCAGGCGAACTCCTCGCGGCTGCGGATAAAACCGCCGGCCTCGAACTGGTTGCTGGCGCCGACGCCGGTGCCGTTGAACAGCCATTCCGCGCCGATCTTCGGCTGGTTGAACCATTGCAGCGCCGGGTACAGCGACACCGGTTTCTTACAGGCGTACTGCAGATACATTTCCAGGTGGTCCTGCAGGTTCTCGCCAACGCCCGGCAGATCGTGCACCACGTCGATATCAAGGCTCTTCAGCAGCGACGCCGGGCCAACGCCGGAGCGCTGCAGGATCTGCGGCGAAGCGATGGCGCCGGCGCACAGCAGCACTTCGCGCCGCGCTTTGGCATAGGTCAGCTGGTTGCCGTCGCCCTGCAGGTAGTTGACGCCCACCGCACGCTTGCCGTCGAACACGATGTGATCGGTCAGCGCATGGGTGACAATCTTCAGATTCGGGCGCGAACGCGCCTGATCCAGATAACCGCGCGCGGTGCTGGCGCGGCGGCCCTTCGGCGTCACCGTGCGGTCCATCGGGCCGAAGCCTTCCTGCTGGTAGCCGTTCAGGTCATCGGTGCGCGGGTAACCCGCCTGCACGCCGGCTTCCACCATGGCGTGGAACAGTTCGTTGTTGCCGGCTTTCGGCGTGGTGACGCTGACCGGGCCATCGCCGCCGTGATAATCGTTCGGGCCAATATCGCGGGTTTCCGCCTTGCGGAAATACGGCAGGCAGTCCAGATAGGTCCAATCTTCCAGACCCGGCGCCTTGGCCCAGTTGTCGAAATCCATCGCGTTGCCGCGGATGTAACACATGCCGTTGATCAGGGATGAACCGCCCAGCCCTTTGCCGCGGCCGCACTCCATGCGGCGGTTGTTCATATGCGGCTCAGGATCGGTTTCATAGGCCCAGTTGTAGCGGCGGCCCTGCAGCGGAAACGCCAGCGCGGCCGGCATCTGGGTACGAAAATCCATCCGGTAGTCCGGGCCGCCGGCTTCCAGCAGCAGCACGCTGACGTCGGCGTCTTCGGTCAATCGGGTGGCTAACACGTTGCCGGCGGAACCGGCACCGATAATGATGTAGTCAAATTCCATTCATTATCTCCTAAATATTCATATGCCTGAATGATGCGAATGGCTTGAATTCCGCATGCTGAATATATCAAGGCAGTTTTGGATGCAAAAAAGGATATATCCCCTATGGATTTCGAGTTACAGCTAGGCGGCAAGGGCGCAGAGCCCCAGGAGCTTACTCAAGTAAGTGACTGGGGTCTGCGCTCGCAGCCAACAACGCTGTAGCTTGAAAGACGACGGGGATAGTTAAAATACCGAGGCGTAATCGCCCAGCTCAACCTGCACCGATTTGATCTGGGTGTAGTGCTCCAGCGTGGTCAGGCCGTTCTCGCGGCCGACGCCGGACTGCTTGTAGCCGCCCACCGGCATTTCCGCCGCCGATTCGCCCCAGGTGTTGATCCAGCAAATACCGGCTTCCAGCTGGTGGATCACCCGGTGCGCGCGGGTCAGATCCTTGGTCACCACGCCCGCGGCCAGGCCGAAGGTGGTGTCGTTGGCGCGGCGCACCACTTCCTCTTCGCTCTGGTAGCTGAGGATGCTCATCACCGGCCCGAAGATCTCTTCGCGCACGATTTCCATGTCGTCGCGGCAGTCGCTGAACACCGTTGGCGCCACATAAGCGCCCTTGGCGAATTCACCGTGGGTGACGCGTTCACCGCCGCACAGCAGGCGCGCGCCGCCGTTCTTGCCGCTTTCGATAAAGCGCAGCACCGATTCCATGTGCGCGAAGCTGACCAGCGGCCCGAAGTTGGTCTGCAGATCGGTCGGATCGCCCAGGCGAATGCGCTTCACGCGCTCGAGGATTTTCGCCTCAAACTGCGCCTGCAGCGCCGCCGGCACGAAGACGCGGGTGCCGTTGGTGCACACCTGGCCAGAACTGTAGAAGTTGGCCATCATGGCGATATCGGCGGCGCGATCCAGATCGGCGTCGTCGAAGATAATCAGCGGCGATTTGCCGCCCAGCTCCATGGTGACTTCTTTCAGCGTCGAGCCGGAAGCGTTGGCCATCACCTTCTTGCCGGTTTTCACCCCGCCGGTGAAAGACACTTTGGCGATGCCCGGATGGTCAGTCAGGTACTGGCCTACTTCCGCGCCGCTGCCGGTCACCACGTTGAATACGCCGTCCGGCAGGCCGGCTTCGGTGTAGATTTCCGCCAGCTTGAGCGCCGTCAGCGACGTGACTTCGCTCGGTTTGAAAATCATCGCGTTGCCCGCCGCCAGCGCCGGCGCAGACTTCCACAGTGCGATCTGAATCGGGTAGTTCCAGGCGCCGATACCGGCCACCACGCCTAACGGCTCGCGGCGGGTATAGACAAAAGAGGTATCGCGCAGCGGGATCTGCTGGCCTTCGATGGCCGGGATCAGGCCGGCGTAGTACTCCAGCACGTCGGCGCCGGTGACGATATCCACCGCGGTGGTTTCCGACATCGCCTTACCGGTATCCAGCGTTTCCAGCGCCGCCAGCTCGTCGTTGCGCTCGCGCAGAATGTCCACCGCGCGGCGCAGGATGCGCGAACGCTCCATCGCCGTCATCGCCGCCCAGACCTTCTGCCCGCTGGCTGCGCTGGCAACCGCACGGTTGACGTCTTCAGCGCTGGCAGACTGAACTTCGGCAAGCACTTCGCCATTCGCCGGGTTCACCGCGTTGAAAGTTTTTCCATCGGTACTGTCTACATAAGCGCCATTGATATAGAGCTTCTGCAAGCCAAAACGGGACATAGGATCTCCTTGGGTTGTCCTCAGGGTGGCGTCTGCCCCCGGAGTTGAAACTGAATGTAGTCGGTAGTGAGCGCAATCGCCTGCGCCTGGTTAAACGCCGAACCGCGCAGCGCGCTGCGCAGCCACAGGCCGTCGATCAATGCCGCCAGCCCTTTGGCCGCCAACCGCGCCTGCGGATGCGGCAAGACGCGGCGGAACTCGGCGCACAGGTTGGAATACAACCGGCGGCCGTTCACCTGCTGCAGCCGGTTAAGCTGCGGCTGATGCAGGCTGCTGGCCCAAAAGGCCAGCCAGGTTTTCATCGCCGCGCTGTTGATCTGGCTGTCGTCAAAGTTGCCGGCGACGATCGCCTGCAGCCGCGACGCCGGGCTGTTGTCCTGCAGCGCCCGCAAGCGCAGCCGCACCGCCTCGCCCAGATGGCTGATCAAATAGCGCATCGTGGCTTCCAGCAGGCCGTTCTTGTCCTTGAAATAATGGCTGATGATGCCGTTGGAAACGCCCGCCCGCCGCGCTATCTGCGCGATGGTGGCGTCATGCATTCCCACTTCATTTACTGCGGCCAGCGTGGCATCAATCAACTGCTGCCTTCTGATTGGCTGCATCCCTACCTTTGGCATAATTCGACTCTCACAAAACCGACATCGGCCTTATCTCATCGGGTGGATTTCACCGCCGTTCCACCTGCTGAATCAGGTCTTCATAAGCACTATTAAACTTTTTTTTGATTGAACGTTCAATAAAAATTGCATATATTTTATTACCGCTTGGTTACAAATATGTACTTTTCGGTTGTGGAACTGGCTGATTTTTGTGAGGTAAATAACGAATCTGACCAAAATCAGTGGCTGTAAGCGGTTCCCACCACGAAACAAATTTTCGTTTCGTTAACAGGCAAAGCGGCAATATTTGGCAAGCAGAATAGCGATTGCCGCAGCCTTTATTCGCACGTTTTCCGGGCGACGCCAGTGCGTCGTTCAGGATGCGTTGTGGGCACGATTTTACTCAGATCAGAGGATGACGATGACAACACGCGAAACCTCCTCAAAACCGCAGCAGGATCGCCTCAACCCTGTGGTTTTCTTCACCTCGGCGGGGCTGATCCTGGCCTTCTCGCTGATGACCATCTTTTTCACCGACTTCTCCGGGCGCTGGATCACCCGCACCCTGAACTGGGTGTCGACCACCTTCGGTTGGTACTACCTGCTGGCCGCCACCCTGTACATCGTGTTCGTGGTGTTTATCGCCGCTTCGCGCTTCGGCGCCATCAAGCTCGGGCCCGAGCAATCCAAACCGGAGTTCAGCCTGATGAGCTGGGCGGCGATGCTGTTCGCCGCCGGCATCGGCATCGACCTGATGTTCTTCTCGGTCGCCGAACCTGTGACCCAGTACATGATGCCGCCGGAAGGCGACGCGCAAACGCTGGAGGCCGCACGCCAGGCGATGGTGTGGACGCTGTTCCACTACGGCCTGACCGGCTGGTCGATGTACGCGCTGATGGGCATCGCCCTCGGCTATTTCAGCTACCGCTATAATCTGCCGCTGACCATCCGCTCGGCGCTGTACCCGATCTTCGGCAAGCGCATCAACGGGCCGATCGGCCACAGCGTGGACATCGCCGCGGTGCTTGGCACCATCTTCGGCATCGCCACCACCCTGGGCATCGGCGTGGTGCAGCTGAATTACGGCCTGAAGGTGCTGTTCCAGGTGCCGGAAAATCTGACGGTGCAAGGCTCGCTGATCCTGCTGTCGGTGATCATGGCCACCATCTCGGTCACCTCCGGTGTCAATAAAGGCATCCGCATCCTGTCCGAGCTGAACGTGCTGCTGGCGCTGGGGCTGATCCTGTTCGTGCTGTTCTTCGGCGACACCGAGTTCCTGCTGAACGCCCTGGTGCTCAACGTCGGCGATTACGTCAACCGCTTTATGGGCATGACGCTCAACAGCTTCGCCTTCGATCGTCCGGTGGAGTGGATGAACAACTGGACCCTGTTCTTCTGGGCCTGGTGGGTGGCGTGGTCGCCGTTTGTCGGCCTGTTCCTGGCGCGCATCTCGCGCGGGCGCACCATACGCCAGTTCGTGGTCGGCACGCTGATCATTCCGTTCGTGTTCACCCTGCTGTGGCTGTCTATCTTCGGCAACAGCGCGCTGTACCAGATCATTCACGGCAACGCCGAATTCGCCCAGGAAGTGATGCAGTTCCCGGAACGCGGCTTCTACAGCCTGCTGGCGCAGTACCCGGGCTTCACCTTCAGCGCCTCGGTGGCCACCATCACCGGCCTGCTGTTCTACGTCACCTCGGCAGACTCCGGCTCGCTGGTATTGGGCAACTTCACCTCGCGCCTGGCCGACATCAATAATGATGCACCGAACTGGCTGCGGATTTTCTGGTCGGTGGCGATCGGCCTGCTGACCATCGGCATGCTGATGACCGACGGCGTGCCCGCGCTGCAGAAAACCACGGTGATCATGGGCCTGCCGTTCAGCTTCGTGATCTTTTTCGTGATGGCCGGGCTGTACAAGTCGCTGCGGGTCGAGGACTACCGCAAGGCCAGCGCGCTGAACACCTCGGCGCCGATGCCGGTTTCCAGCCACGACGTGCTGAACTGGAAACAGCGCCTGTCGCGGGTGATGAACTACCCGGGCACGCAATATACGCAGAAGATGCTGGATAAAGTGTGCCGCCCGGCGATGCAGGACGTGGCGCGCGAGCTGGAGCTGCGCGGCGCTAAAGTGGAATTCAGCGAAGTGCCGCCGGCTGAGGATGAACGCCTGAACCACCTGGAGCTGCTGGTGCGGTTGGGCGAGGAGCAGAACTTTATCTACCAGATCTGGCCGATGCGTTACTCGGTGCCGGGCTTCACCTACCGCGCCCGTTCCGGCAAATCGCACTACTACCGGCTGGAAACCTTCCTGATGGAAGGCACCCAGGGCAACGACCTGATGGACTACAGCAAAGAGCAGGTGATTGGCGACATTCTCGACCAGTACGAGAAACACCTGAACTTCCTGCATATCCATCGCGAAGCGCCGGGCAACACCCTGACCTTCCCGGATATGTAACCGGCGCAGGCACGGCCGAAAGGCGCAGTTTAAACAACTGCGCCTTTTTTATTACTGCCCCATCGCATCCTTTGTCATTTCATTCTTCTTCATGCCGTCCTTTTTCATCGCGTCTTTTCCCATGCGATCCTTCTTCATGCAATCCTTGCCCATGCAGTCTTTCTTCATGGCGTCCTTTTTCATGCCGTCGTGCGACATCTGGCTCATGCCGTCCTTCTTCATCGCGTCCTTGCCCATGCTATCTGCGGCATTGGCGCCGGCTACGCCCAACATCAACGCGCTGCACATCATCATTGCGAATAACTTTTTCATGGTATTTCCTTCTTTCATATCAAAGACGCCTGGGGCGCCGGGGTGATTCGCGGCCGCCTTCAGCTGCCGCCAAACCAGTTGTAGCCTTGGTCTTCCCAATAGCCGCCGGGGAAGCGGTTGGTGACCTCGATGACCTGAATGTGTTTCGGGTTCTTGTAGCCGAGCTTGGTCGGCATGCGCAGCTTCATCGGATAGCCGTATTTGCGCGGCAGGATCCGGCCATCGTAGGTCAGCGCCATAATGGTCTGCGGATGCAGCGCGGTGGCCATATCGATGCTGGTGTAGTAGTCGTCGGCGCATTTAAAGCCGACGTAGCGGGCGCTCAGATCCGCACCTATCGCCTTGAGAAACGCCGCGAACGGCACCCCGCCCCACTTGCCGATGGCGCTCCAGCCTTCGACGCAGATATGGCGCGTCACCTGTTCTATCTGCGCCATGCGATGCAGCTGCGGCAAGGTCCAGTGGCGTTTATCCAGCACCAGCCCGCTCACTTCCAAGCGGTAGTCGTCGCCGTTGATCTCCGGCGCATCTTCTTCGCCGTAAAAGGCGTTGAACGGAAAGGGTCGGGTGATCATCGATTCCGGGTACACCGGCGCCAGATGGTCAGCGTTGAACAGCCAACCCTGCACCCGATCGTTGAAGCCTGAAATGCGGCTTAGCGCCTGCTCGACGTTGGCGTTGCCGCCGAGATCACAGCCGGTGAGCATCGCGATGCCGCCCAGCGTCAGCCCATTGCGCAGAAAGCGGCGGCGCGACGAAGATGCCAACAGCCGCTGCGCCTCTTTGACGATCGCCTGGCCTTCACTCACCGTGATAGAGGGCTTATCCGTTTTCATTGTCATCTCCTTAACGCCCGCGCAGCATGGCCAGCAAGGTGCGGGGCACCAGCGCTACCATCACCAAATGAATCGCTACAAAGCCCACCAGCGCCGACATGGCGAAAAAGTGGATATAACGCGCCGCCTCGTAACCGCCGAGCAGCTCGCGCAGCAGCGGAAACTGCACCGACTTCCACAGCACCAGCCCGGAAAGCGCCAGCAGTATGCTGTCGGCCATCACCAACAGATAGGCCGCGCGCTGCACCATGTTGTAATGGCGCGGATCGGCGTGCCGCAGCCGGCCACGCAGCGCCGCCGTCAGATCGGCGAAAAACCCGCTGAGGCTCAGCGGCCAGAAGCGGCGTTTGAAACGGCCGCTGCACAGGTTGATCAGCAGGTAACACAGCCCGTTAACGCCAAACAGCCACATGCCGGCAAAGTGCCACTGCAGCGCGCCCCCCAGCCAACCGCCGAGCGTCAGCTCGTTGATAAAGCTGAAATTGAACAGTGGCGATGCGTTATAGATGCGCCAGCCGCTGGTGACCATAATCAGCATCGCCAGCGCATTCAGCCAGTGGGTCAACCGCAACCACAGCGGATGCACAAGCGATGGTTTTTCCGGTGTGAGAGTCATGCTCATGCCTGTCTCCTGGTGGCCAAGGTTGCGATGAGCGAAGTATTCCCCGAATTTGTTCCCCAAGACCTCACGCAAAGTTAAATAAAATGTGATAACTCCACGCACGGCGGTTGTGTAAACTTTCAGCAAGGATCGGGCAATCAGCGGCGGGAACAGATGGAAAAACCAAAGAGAATTTTAATCGTTGAGGATGACGGCGACATCGCCGAGCTGTTGCAGCTGCACCTGCGCGATGAGGGCTACGACATTTGCCACGCCGCCGACGGCAATCTGGGCATGGCGATGCTGGAACAGGGCGGCTGGGACGCGCTGATCCTCGATCTGATGCTGCCGGGCGTCGACGGGCTGGAGATCTGCCGCCGGGCACGCAACATGACGCGCTACACGCCGATCGTCATCATCAGCGCGCGCTCCAGCGAGGTGCACCGCGTGTTGGGGCTGGAGCTGGGCGCCGACGATTACCTGGCCAAACCCTTCTCGATGCTGGAACTGGTGGCGCGGGTCAAAGCGCTGTTCCGCCGCCAGGAAGCGATGAGCCGCAACCTGCGTCTGGACGCCGGCACGCTGAGCTTTGACGGCTTGAGCATAGATCCCATCGCCCGCGAGGTGCAGCTGAACCGGCAACCGATCGTTCTGACGCCGCGCGAGTTCGACCTGCTGTATTTCTTCGCTCGCCATCCTGGCAAGGTGTTCTCCCGCCTCAGCCTGCTGAACCAGGTGTGGGGTTATCAGCACGAAGGGTATGAACACACGGTGAATACCCATATCAACCGGCTGCGCATCAAGATAGAAAGCAACCCGGCGGAACCCCTGCGCATTCTCACGGTGTGGGGTATGGGCTATAAATTCGCGGCGCCGCCGCAAGAGTAAAACATGAAAAATCTTACCTTGGCGCAACGCCTGACGCTGATCTTCGCCCTGCTGCTGCTGCTCTGCTGCGCCTTCTCGGGCTGGCTGCAGGTGCGCAGCAATACCCAGTACAGCCAGGCGACCATTCAACGGCTGTCCGGCAATCTGGCGCAGCACATCGCCGCCAGCAACCCGCTGCTGGGCCAGGACGGTTTGAACCCGCAATCGGTACATACCCTGTTCGATCGGCTGATGGCGGTGAACCCCAGCGTCGAGGTTTATCTGCTCGACAAGCAGGGCAATATCATCGGCAACGCCGCGCCGGCCGGCCGCCTGAAACGGCAAAAGGTCGAGCTGTCGCCGCTGCAGGCGTTGCTCGGCGGAGCGCGGATGCCGGTGTACGGCGACGATCCGCGCAGCACCGGCGGGAAGAAGGTATTCAGCGCCGCGCCGCTGAGGGTCAACGGCCAGATTGAAGGCTATCTGTATGTGGTACTGCTCGGCGAGGATTATACCGCGCTGGCCAGCAACGCTCAGTTCAGCTCGGCGGTTAAGATGGCGCTGTGGTCGATGGGACTGGTGGTGGTGTTCGGCCTGCTGGCCGGCGGCTTCGCCTTCCGCTGGGTGACGCGGCCTATCCGCCAGTTGACCCGGCAAGTAAGCGTGCTGGATAACGGCGGCATCGCCGCAGTGCAGGCCTATGCGGCGCAGCCGGTTCCCGCCGTCGGGCGCGATGAGGTCAGCCAGCTGCAGCTGGCGTTTCGCAGCATGGCGCAGCGCGTTGCCGAACAGTGGCAATCGCTGTCGCAGCAGGACCAGCAGCGGCGCGAGTTTATCGCCAATATTTCTCACGATCTGCGCACGCCGCTCACCTCACTGCACGGCTACCTGGAAACGCTGTCGGTAAAATCGGCCAGCCTGAGCGAAAACGATCGCCGACGCTATCTGGAGACGGCACTGGCGCAAAGCCGCAAGGTAGGCAAACTGGCGCAAGAGCTGTTCGAACTGGCGCGGCTGGAGTACGGCGTGGTGAAACCGCAAAAAGAGCCGTTCTCGCTCAGCGAGCTGGTGCAGGACGTATTCCAGAAGTTCGAGCTGGCGGCCGAAGCGCGGCACCAGCGATTGCGCGCCGACATCGCCCCGGGCATGCCGCTGGTGTTTGCCGATCTGAGCATGATCGAGCGGGTGCTGACCAACCTGCTGGACAACGCCATTCGTCATACGCCGCAGGGCGGTGAGATCGGCGTGCGGCTGTGGCAACAGGAAGACAAGATACTGGTGCAGGTCAACGACAGCGGCCCCGGCATTCCACAGGCACTGCGCGCCGACCTGTTCGAGCGGCCGTCTATCGTGAACGGCGCGCGCCGTCACGCCGGCGGGCTGGGGTTGATGATCGTACGGCGCATTTTGCAACTGCACGGCGGCGATATTCAGCTGGTCGAGCAGGCGCAAAAAGGCGCCTGCTTCCGCTTCGCCATTCCGCCGCGCTAATCGATGCCGTCGGTATCAGCGCCCCGCATTAATCGGCAAGCGGGAATATCAGGCTAAAGGTGATGCGCGCCGAGGGTTCACCGGCGCTGCAGTCGGCGCGAGCCTCGCCGCCGTGCAGCGTCATGATGGCGCGCACGATCGACAATCCCAGCCCGCTGGCGTGAGTGCCGGTGCTGCGGGCGGCGTCGGCGCGGTAGAACCGGTCGAACAGCTTGTCGAGATGCCCGGCGGCCAACGGCGGCCCCTGGTTGATCACCCGCACCGCCATTGCGCCGGCCTGGCGGCCCACCCACAGCCGTATCAGGCTGTTTTCATCGGCATAGCGCACCGCATTGGCCACCAGGTTGCTCAACGCCCGTTGAAACAGCATGCCATCCGCCCACAGCGCCCCTTCGCCTTCGCAGCTCAGGGTAATGCCGCGCTCTTCCGCCAGCCCTTCAAAATAGTCGGCGACCCGTTGCAGCTCTTGCGCCGCGTCAAGGCGGCGGTAATTCAGTGCCGATTGCGCATTGTCGGCGCGCGCCAGAAACAGAATGTTCTCCACCATGCGCGAAATGCGCTCCAGCTCTTCCATATTGTTCAGCAGCAGCGTCTCATACTCTTCCACGCTGCGCGGCTGGTACAGCGCCACCTGGCAGTGCCCCATCAGCGCCCCTACCGGGGTGCGAATTTCATGCGCCAGATCGGCGGAGAACTGCGTCAGCCGCTGGTAGCCCTCATTCAGGCGTTCGAGCATGGCGTTAAACGACCGCGTCAGCTGCTGCAGCTCCTGCGGCGCCCCCTGCTCGCTCAGGCGGGTAGAGAGCGTGTTCGGCGCTATCGCCGCGGCCTGCGCCGCCATGCGCCACAGCGGTCTCAGGCCGCGACGCATCACGCCATACCCCAGCAGCGCAATCAGCAAGAACGCCACCGCCACCGCCGCGACGATGCGCGTCAAATAGCGCGCCAGCATTTTCTGTTCGTTCACCAACACGTGCGCGGCGGAAATCTGCAATAGCGTGCCGTCCTCCAGCCGCACCAGCGCCGAGGCCGCGCGCATCGGCACGCCCAGTGGGGTTTCGCCGCCGCGCATCGCATCAAGCCGCTGAGGCTTGTCGGTTGGCGTCGGCGCTATCGGCGGTAGCGTCAGCCGGGCGGGGTTGACGTTGATGAGCGGCTTTTGCCCCGGATGCTGAAAAATCAGCACGTCCTGTTCGTTGCCCAGCATGTTTTCAAACAGGCCGGTATTGGCGGTAAGCCGCGCCAGAGGAAACCGCTGGCTCAGCAAATGGCGAAAATACGCCACCCGCCCGGTAACCTGCAGATCGCTGCGCAGGATCATTTCCTGCCGCATGGCGCTGAACAAGTACCAGCCGGTGCCGCTCACCACCAGCGCCGCCACCAGCGCGAACAGCATGGCGGTGCGCAGCGTCAACGACAGGCTGCGCCAGCGTTGGGCCAGCCCCCTCATGAGCGCGGCTCGCAGACATAGCCGATACCACGCACGCTGTGGATCAGCTTGATGTCGAACGGCCGGTCGATTTTGGCCCGCAGCCGCTTGATCGCCACGTCCACCACGTTGGTGTCGCTGTCGAAATTCATGTCCCATACCTGCGAGGCGATCAGGGTGCGCGACAACACTTCACCCTCGCGCCGCACCAGCAGGTGCAGCAGCATAAACTCCTTGTTGGTCAGCGGGATCACCACCTCCTGGCGCACCGCCCGGCGGCGCAGCACGTCGAGCTGCAGATCGGCGATGGCGTAATGATCGGCCTCGCGCACCGGCCCGCGCCGCAGCAAGGTGCGCAGACGCAAGACCAGTTCGGTAAAGGAAAAGGGTTTGATCAGGTAATCGTCGGCGCCCAGCTCCAGGCCGTGAATGCGGTCCTGCACGCCGTCGCGCGCGGTCAAAAACAGGATCGGCACGTCGCTTTTCTTGCGCAGCACCTCGATAATCTGCCAACCGTCCAGCCCCGGCAGCATGACGTCCAGCACGATGGCGTCGTAATCATGCTCCAACGCCCGAAACAGCCCGTCGGTGCCGTTGCGCGCCAGATCGACGCCGTATCCCGCTTCGCCCAGCCCTTTCTTCAGGTAATCCCCGGTGCCGGCATCGTCTTCAACCACCAATATCCGCATCTTCTCTGCCTCTTTACGCCTGAAAAAATACTAGCAGTTCCGGCGGACAAATTTGATGACATTAATGTCATCAAACGGACATGGTGCTGTCCCGGTTGTTAAACCATGCTTAACCGGCAAACCCATTTCAGGAGAAGGTTATGATTACCCGTCATCGTATTGCCGGTTTACTGTTGTCCACCCTGATGCTGTGCAGCGGCGCCGCGGCTGCGGCCCAAACGCCGGGCAAAGCGATCGCGCCGCTGCGCGGCACTATCGATCAGGTATCCGACAGCAGCTTGCAGCTCACCGACCGTAAAGGCGAAAAAATCAGCGTCAAGCTTAACGATCAGACCAAGGTGCTGAGCGTATCCAAGGGCACGCTGGACGACATCAAGCCCGACAGCTTTATCGGCACCGCCGCCGTACCCCAGCCTGACGGCACCCTCAAGGCGCTGGAGGTGCACGTGTTCGCCGCCAGCCTGCGCGGCACCGGCGAAGGGCACTCCGCCTGGGAGTCGGCCGACGGCAAGGTGGACACCATGACCAACGGCACCGTCGGCAAGCTGGTGAAGTCCAATGGCCGCACGCTGACCGTTAACTATGGCAACCAACAGAAAACCGTCATCGTGCCGGAAGACGTGCCGATAGTCACCCTGGATCCGGGCGAGCGCAGCCTGCTGAAACCGGGCGTGCACATCGTGCTGTTCTCCACCGACGACAAAGGCGAACGCGTCGCCACCCGCATCTCCGCCGGCAAAGACGGCACCGTACCGCCGATGTAAGGAGAAGATGATGAACGCCAACGCGCCGCGGCCGGCGCATCGCTGGCCGGTCCGCCTGACCCACTGGGTTAACCTGTTCGCCATGATTTGCATGTTTATGAGCGGCTGGGAAATCTACAACGCTTCGCCGCTGTTCGGCTTCCGCTTTCCGCCGCAGCTGACGCTCGGCGGCTGGCTGGGCGGCGCGATTGGCTGGCATCTGGCGGTGATGTGGCTGCTGGCGCTCAACGGGCTGTGCTATCTGCTGTGGAGCCTGTTCAGCGGCCATTTTCGTCATGACCTGCTGCCGCTCAGCCTCGGCGCGTTGCGGCGGGATATTTGGCAGGCGATGACGTTGCGCCTGCGGCACCGACATGGCCGCTATAACGCCATCCAGAAGCTGATGTATCTCGGCGTGCTGGCGCTGGGGCTGCTGCTGGTGCTCTCCGGGTTGGCTATCTGGAAACCGGTGCAGCTGCAGGGGCTGGTGAGCCTGTTCGGCGGTTTCGATACCGCACGCTACGTGCACTTTTTCGCCATGGCCGGCATCGGCCTGTTTGTGGTGATCCACGTTTTGATGGTGATCGTCGTGCCGCGCACGCTGTGGGCGATGATCGCAGGTGGCAAGCATGAATGACAAGAAACAACGCCCCACGGCGCCGGCGCTGGAGCCGGATCAGAAAAAGCAGCTGGTGAACCTGCAGCGCCGCCTGATGCTGCGCTCTGGGCTGACGCTGGGCGGCATCGCCATGCTGACCGGCTGCAACATGCAGGACGGCGACCAGGTGGATAAAGTGCTGTGGGCGATGTCACGCTGGAACGATCGCGTGCAGGCATGGTTGTTCAGCGGCCAGCGGCTGGCGCAAACCTACCGTTCCGACCAGATTACCGACCCCTTCCCGTTCAACGCCTTTTACCCCGAGTACAACGTGCCGGAGATCGATCTCGCCGGTTACCGGCTCGAGGTCTCCGGCAAGGTGGAGAAAAAAGCGCCCTGGACGCTGGAACAGCTGCAGCGGTTGCCGCAGCAAAGCCAGATCACCAGGCTCATCTGCATCGAGGGCTGGAGCGCCATCGGCCAGTGGGGCGGCGTGCCGCTGCGCGCTTTTCTGCAGCACGTCGGCGCCGATCTGCACGCCGGCTACGTCGGCTTTAAATGCGCTGACCGCTACTACTCGAGCATCGATATGGCCACGGCGCTGCACCCGCAAACCATTCTGGCACTGGATTTCGGCGGCAAGGCGCTGCCGGCGGACTACGGCTACCCGCTGCGGCTGCGGGTGCCCACCAAACTGGGGTTCAAGAACGCCAAACATATCGCCGCCATTTTCGTCAGCGACACCAATCCGGGCGGCTACTGGGAAGACCAGGGCTACAACTGGTTCAGCGGCATTTAATTTTCGGCGAAAGATAGGCCGGCGGCTGATTTTCACGCTTGGATCGGGAGGCCGCTCGCTATAGGCTGTGGCCAAGAGCCCATCGCCGCGTGACCGGAGCTGAACAATGCCCAAATTTGCCGCCAATTTATCGATGATGTTTAACGAGCTGCCGTTTCTTGAGCGCTTCGACGCCGCCGCCGCACAGGGCTTCAAGGCGGTAGAGTTTCTGTTTCCCTATGAACACCCCGCCGAATTGCTGGCGCAGAAGCTGCGCGCCAACGGCTTGCAGCAGGTGCTGTTCAACACCGCGCCGGGGGATGCCGACGCCGGCGAATGGGGTCTGGCGGCCCTGCCCGGCCGTGAGCAAGATGCGCGCGCAGAGATTGACCGGGCGCTGGCCTACGCCATCGCGCTCAATTGCCCCAGCGTGCACGTCATGGCCGGCGTAGTGCCGCCGGGCGAGGACCGGCAGCGCTACCGCGAGGCCTTTATCGGCAACGTCCGCTACGCCGCCGATACCTTCGCCAAACGCGGCGTCAAGGTGCTGCTCGAAGCCCTCAGCCCGCAGGTAAAGCCCAACTACCTGTTTTCCAGCCAATACCAGGCGGCGGAACTGGTCGCGGCGATCGGGCGCCCCAACGTTTTCATGCAGTTTGATTTCTTCCACGCACAGTTGGTGGACGGCAACATCAGCGGACTCATTCACCAGTTGGCTGGCCGCTATGCCCACATTCAGATAGCCTCGGTCCCCGGCCGCCATGAGCCGGACGATGGCGAACTGAACTACCCCTGGCTGTTCGGGCAACTGGACGCCGTCGGCTATCAGGGCTGGATTGGCTGCGAATACCGGCCGCGCGGGGATACCGCCGCCGGGCTTGATTGGCTGAGGCCCTACCTGTAACACCCGAGCGCTTTCCCGTTCACCTGGCGGCGGTGGCTGACGGGGCAACTTCTCTGGCATACTGTGGCGCTGTTTGTCACCTCCTTTTCCCTTATGCTGGAGCAGGATAATGATCCCCATCACCACCGCCCCGACGCTTATCACCGAACGCTTACGGCTGGATGCGCATACGCTTGACGACTTCGATGCCTTGGCCGCCATGTGGGCCGACCCTGAGGTCGTGCGCTATATCGGCGGCACGCCGCGCGACCGCGAAGACTCCTGGGGGCGCCTGATGCGTTACACCGGCCACTGGGCATTGCTGGGTTACGGCTACTGGGCGGTGCGCGATAAAATCAGCGGCGAATACCTTGGCGGTATCGGCTTTTCCAATTTCCAGCGCGACATTGCCCCGGCGCTCGACGCGCCGGAAATGGGCTGGACTCTGGTGACCTCGGCGCAGGGCAAAGGGTACGCCACCGAAGCGCTGCGCGCGGCATTGGCGTGGGGGAAAGAGCGCTTACCGGGCGGCAGCACGGTATGCATTATTTCGCCGGACAACCAGCCCTCGCTGGCGTTGGCGCGCAAGGTCGGTTTCAGCGAAAGCCACCGCAGCGAATACCATCACAGCCCGATAGTGGTGATGCGCTGCCCGTTATAGCCCGCGGCAGCGGCTAGCCCTGCCGGGCGGCCAACGCCACCTGAACGAAATTGTCGCGCAGCGCGTCGGGCCGCTGCGGATCCCAGGCGATACCCACCTGCCACTCCGTTTCTTCGCCGCTCAGCGGCAGGATGTCGATGCCGGCCGGGGCAATGTGCGTGACGCTGTGCGGCAACAGGGCGACGCCGATGCCGGCGGCGACCAGCGCCAGCAGCGTCTGGATATCCCCGGCCTGCTGTACGATGTTCGGCGCCAGCTGATTGGCGGCGATAAAGCGCAACGTCTGATCGCTCAATCCGCGCCCGCGCTTCGGCGTCAGCTGCAGCAGCGGCAACAGGCTGAACTGCGCCATCAGCGCCTCGGGCCGCAGCTCCAGCGCCGCCGGTGCGGCCAAAACCAGCCGGTCGTTCAGCAAGGCGGCGGCGCGCAGCGGCGTGTTGACCGGCAGACGCACGAATCCTGCCTGCAGATCCCCCTGCAGCAGCATCTGATATTGCCGTTCCGAAGGCAGATCCTCCAGCCCGACCGCCACCTCGGGGAATTGCCGGCGGAAGGCGGCGACCAGCCTGGGCGCCAGATGAAAACTGGACAAGCCAAACCCCAGCGCCAACCTGCCCGCCTCCCCCTGCACCACCCGCCGCGCACGTTGCTGAAACCGCAGATGCTGCTCCACCAGCGCCCGCGCCTCGGGGTACAGCCGCTGGCCGCTGGCGGTAAGCTGCGCGCCCTGGCGCCCGCGCTCGAACAGCCGGGCGCCGAGCTGGCTTTCCAGCGCCTGGATCTGTTTGCTGAGCGCCGGCTGAGTGATGCACAGCAGGCTCGCCGCCTGACGGTAATTGCCCTGTTCGGCCAGCGCCACCAGGGCGCGCAGTTGTCGAATATCCATTCCAGAAGGTTATCAAAAGGGGAATTTAATTGATTATACAGTAATCAAATGGCCTGCTGTAATCAATGCAGGCTCACTACTGAAGGTAATGTTATGAATGCTTCCCTGCGCGCCGCGACGGTGCAATTTCAGCACCGCGCCAACGACAAGAACTACAACCTGACGACGATGGAGGATTTTATCGCTCAGGCCGCCGCCGAGCGGATCCAGCTGCTGGCTTTCCCGGAAATGTGCATCACCGGCTACTGGCACGTGCGCCACCTTGCCGCCGCAGAAGTGCGGGCGCTGGCGGAACCCATTGCCACCAGCCCCTCCCTGGCGCGTATCCGCCCGCTGGCGGAACGCTATAATATGGCGATCGGCGTGGGTCTGATCGAACTTGGCGATGACGGCCGCTGTTACAACGCCTACGCCGTCTGCCTGCCCGACGGCAAGCTGCACGTGCACCGCAAGCTGCACGCCTTTGAGCACCCGGAGATCGCCAGCGGCGACGGCTTTACGGTATTTGATACGCCATGGGGGGTACGGGTCGGGGTGTTGATTTGCTGGGACAACAACCTGGTGGAGAACGTGCGCGCCACCGCGCTGCTGGGCGCCGAGGTGCTGCTGGCGCCACATCAAACCGGCGGGACTCATTCGCGCAGCCCGCACGGCATGAAGCCCATCCCGCTGGCGCTATGGCAACAACGCGCAGAAAACCCGCAGGCGATAGAAGCGGCGTTTCGTGGCGAACACGGCCGCGGCTGGCTGATGCGCTGGCTGCCTGCTCGCGCGCATGACAATGGCCTGTTCGTGCTGTTCAGCAACGGCGTAGGCCGCGATGACGACGAGGTGCGCACCGGCAACGCGATGATCCTCGATCCTTATGGCCGCGTGCTGGCGGAAACCTGCGCGGCGGCGGATCGCATGGTAACCGCCGAACTCGATTTGTCATTGATCCCGCTCAGCACCGGCCGCCGCTGGATCCTTGGGCGCCGCCCGGATCTGTACGCCATCCTTACCGAGCCACAGGGCTACGAACGCGACGCCCGCAGCGCGCGGTTTTCAACGCAGCCGGCGAGTAAACTGGGCAAATAACCCACCGGCCAACCAACGGGCAAAAAAAAATCCGCCCGAAGGCGGATTTTTATCTGGTGCGGAAATAGCGCCGCACGCTCACGCCCTCGGGCGTGGGGAAGACTTAGAAACGGTAGCCTACGCCAACGCTCCAGATGCCAACGTCAACGCTGCGGATACGGCTCTGCTCGTAACCAACATCCAGAGCAACGTCCTGGATTGGGTTGAACTGCAGGCCTGCACCGTAGGTGAAGCCGTAGTCGCTGTTGCCGCCTTTGATGCCGCCAGCCTGTGCGTTGTCGATGTTTTTGCCGTAGCCAACACCAACTACACCGTAGATGCTAGCCCAGTCGTTGAAACGGTAAGCTGGACCTGCGGTGATGGAGTCATACTGAGACTTTTTGTAGAAACCATCTTGAGCACGGTTCTTTTCCACGTGGGTGAAGGAACCGATCACGCCCAGTGGGTTGTTGTCGAACTCGTAACGATATTTCAGGTTGAAACCGTTGGCTTTGTTAGCAACGCCTTGGAGATCACCCTGCGCATAGCCAGCGGATACGGTGCTCTGACCAGCGAATGCGGTACCTGCGCTAACTGCTAATACGCAAGCTGCTACTGCGGAAAGACATGCAATTTTTTTCATAACCACCTCAAACGCGTTTTATTATTAAGTACATCCATTTGTTCATGCTTTGAAAATATAACAAAAATTGGCGTGAAACTCTGCCTTGAATTGAGTGTCTAATGCTTTATATCGTGTAACAGAAGATTTCAAGCACAGCGTATCTGCTTCTTTTCGCTCTATTTTCGGCCGTATTTTACGTCTTTCTGTGACAAAAATCACCAATTTAATATCCAGACAATTCTTAAATAAATGCGCACTTTTTAACCATTTTCGCTGGCTGCGCGCCAAACCACGGCGGATTTCACCGCTTCGCACGCTTTTCCCAGACAGATTTTCGTCATTTCATTTACACTGCCCACATCCGTATTTCGATCGTTTTCCCAGGGTTTGGGGGCGATGCATAAAAGGCTCATCAGGATGTCTTCATCTGCAACCGGCAAAGCGTCATCCACGCTGTTGCCCATCTGCTTGTTAATCATTGCCATGGTGTCCATCCAGGGGGGCGCATCGCTGGCTAAAAGCCTGTTTCCGCTGGTCGGCGCCGAAGGCATCACCACCCTGCGCCTGGGCATCGGCACGCTGATCCTGTTTATTATTTTTCGACCGTGGCGCATGCGTTTCGCCGCAGGCAGCCGTTTGCCGCTGCTGGTTTACGGCCTGGCGCTGGGCTCGATGAACTACCTGTTTTATCTTTCGCTGCGCACCGTCCCGCTCGGCATCGCGGTGGCACTCGAGTTTACCGGCCCGCTGGCGGTGGCCATGTTCTCATCGCGCAGGCCGATCGACTTCTTATGGGTGGCGCTGGCGATTACCGGCCTGTGGTTCCTGCTGCCGCTGGGGCATGACATGGGCAGCATAGATCCCTTTGGCGCGGCCTGTGCGCTGGGCGCCGGGGCCTTTTGGGCGGTCTATATCATCTTTGGCCAAAGAGCCGGCGGCGATCACGGCCCTGGCACGGTTGCCGTCGGTTCGCTGATCGCCGCCCTGGTGTTTTGCCCAATCGGCGCCTGGCAAACCGGCAGCGCGCTACTGAATATCGATATTTTGCCCGTCGCCCTGGCGGTGGCCATTCTCTCTACCGCACTGCCCTACTCGCTTGAAATCATTGCGTTGCCGAAAATCCCCGCCCGCACCTTCGGTACGCTGATGAGCCTGGAGCCGGCGATGGCGGCCCTTTCCGGCATGCTGTTCCTCAACGAACACCTGAGCGGGACCCAGTGGCTGGCGCTGGCGGCGATTATCGCCGCCTCTATGGGTTCCACCTTCACCATCAAGCCCAAACCGCAGCTCGAGAACCTCTCCTGACCTTTTCGCCCGCCGGCGTTATCCGCAACGGAATGCAGGCGGGTTAACTGTTTTTACCGCGATAAACCGGCATAATTCTCCCGTAGCCTGCCTGACGGGCTCTTTGGACTTTCGCTCACATGGAGAATAACGGTGATTCACAACAGCCTCTTCAACCCCCGCTATGGCCGCGGGCTCTCGCCGGCGCTGGCCGAAACCCTCACGACGCTGCGTCAACAGGATCTGGCCGAATTGGCGCCGGGCCGGCATGCCATCGACGGGGACCGCATTTTTATGGATGTCATGACCCTGATGACCGGCGCGGAGGAGGAAAAGCGCGCCGTACTGCATCAGGAGTATGCCACCCTCCACCTGCTGATCAGCGGCGAAGAACGTTTCGATTACGGGCTGCCGGGAGAGTGGCGCAGCGAATGCGCTTACGACGAACGCAACGATGTTCAGTTGCTCGGCAATGGCCGCCTGCCACAATCGTTGCATCTGACACACGGCATGTTCGTCATTGTATCCCAGATGGAACCCTATAAATGCGGCTGCCACTGGCGGCGCCCGCAGCAAATCAAGAAAGCGGTGATCAAAATCCACCACCGGCTGCTGGTGTAAAGCCGGCTTAAAGATCCTGCAGAAAGGCGGCGGCCTGCCGGGGGGAACGCAGGCGGATGAAGCGGATGTTGCCATCGGCCTGGGCCATCTCCGCCAGATACTTTACCCGGTTCTGGCGGTAGGTCCTGAAGGTCCACAGAATGATGGAGTCGCGGCTGAAGAACGAGCGGCGAAAACTTTCCCGGTTGCCGGTGCCTGGCCACAGCTCTGCGCGCGTCGCCGCCCGCCAAAACGCACGACGCACCGCCTGAAACAGCGTACGGCCAAAACTGTAATCGACCCAAACCACCCAATCGATCTCACGCCACTTTATCGCCCGGGTGCGGGTATAGTTGCCGTCAAGCACCCATCCTTCCCCTGCGCCAGCCAACGCTTCGGCAACCCGCTGCAAAAAAGCCTCGTCGGGCGTGCCCTGCCAGCCAGGCCGCCAGTACAGCCTGTCCATCTCGAGATAAGGCACGGCCAACTTTTCCGCCAGCTTGCGGGCCAGCGTGCTTTTACCGCTGCCGCTGGTTCCAACCACATTAATTTTCATCGAATAGAGACCGGGTGAATGCAGATCCAGAAGATTTTAGCCGCCGCGGCGGGTGCTATCAATATGAATCCCCGACCAATTAACAGCCTGTAAACAAACTGCCATCTTATTATTTACCCACATAGACATCGGGACGAAAATAGGCGACTGGCCGGAAAAATTTATTATGAAAGGGAAAATATCGAATAAAAACAAAAATTAAATTTCATTTAAATTCATTTAATTACAAATAAAAACAATTTCACCTGGTTTTTATGCTGGCTTGCCAAGTTAGACAGAACCTATTTATCCGATAGCCATTTTCGCCCTGCAAAAATAACTCTGCCTGCTATAATTACTTCGGTAACAAAATAGGACAACGACTAATCGAGAGGATATCTGATATGAGTACCGCTAAACTGGTGAAAACGAAATCTTCTGACCTGCTTTACACCCGCAATGATCTGGACGAAAAAACCAAACTGGCCGCCATCAAGGCGCTGAACCATCAGGTGGTGCAGTTCATCGATCTTTCGTTGATCACCAAACAGGCGCACTGGAACATGCGCGGCGCCAACTTTATCGCGGTCCATGAAATGCTGGACGGCTTCCGCACCGCCATTATCGATCACCAGGACACCTTCGCTGAGCGCGTGGTGCAGCTGGGTGGCGTGGCGCTGGGCACGGTGCAGGTGGTTAACGACAAAACCCCGCTGAAAAGCTACCCAACCAACATCCACAGCGTACAAGAGCACCTGAAAGCGCTGGCAGACCGCTACGGCGCAGTGGCGAACGACATTCGCAAGGCGATTACCGAAGTGGAAGATGAAGACACCGCCGACATGTTTACCGCCGCATCGCGCGATCTGGACAAGTTCCTGTGGTTTATTGAATCCAATATCGAATAACGCCATTTGGCGCATCACCGCCGCCCGCGTTTAAGGGCGATACGACAGGCTGCGGGCTTTCCCCCAGCCTGTTTTCTTTTGCTTCACGGTTGCATTGTCTAAAAAACGTTCCATATTAAGCAGAGAACCAATCTTGCAAGGAGGTCACCATGGCAAGCGGATGGGCGGCCGACGGCGCCGTACAGGATCAAATCGACTCCACCGTCGACGACGCGGTACAGCGCGCGCGCAGCGCACTGGGGCACGGCGAGAGTGAACATTTTTGTCAGGAATGCGGGGAAGAAATCCCGTTGGCGCGGCGCCAGGCGCTGAAAGGCGTGCGTTTTTGCCTGGCCTGCCAGAACGCGCTGGATAAAAAACAATCCGCCGGCAGTTTGTACAACCGCCGCGGCAGCAAAGACAGCCAGCTGCGCTAAGGCTTTTGGCCCAGCGGTATCCCGCCTGGCGAACACTCTTGCACCAGATGCAACATCATTGCGTCAGGAAAGTTAGAGTTAGTTATCAATATTGAAGCAAAAACGTTAACTATCGGTTGTTTCACAGCCATTATTTGGTTAATGATAGCCCGGTGCACCAAGACAAATCCGACGCACCATTTTGGTGCCTCACGGTGGTGCATAAAAATAATAATTCGCCGCCAAGGCACAACATCCGGCTACAACTCTTTGTTTTTATAGTAGTTGAAAACATGGCACGATTTTTTCATGGCACCAACTGCAATATAAAAAATGGGTAATCCGCAACCTGTACAGGAATTCCTCTCATGAAGTCAATTTTTAAAGTCTCCCTGGCCGCACTTTCCCTGGCCTTTGCCGTAAGTTCTCACGCAGCAGACAAACTGGTGGTCGCCACCGACACCGCCTTCGTTCCTTTCGAATTCAAGCAGGGCGATAAATACGTCGGTTTCGACATCGACCTTTGGGCCGCCGTAGCTAAAGAGCTGAAGCTGGATTACACCCTGAAGCCTATGGACTTCAGCGGCATCATCCCGGCTCTGCAGACCAAGAACGTCGATCTGGCGCTGGCCGGGATCACCATTACCGACGAACGCAAAAAAGCCATCGAGTTCTCCGACGGCTACTACAAAAGCGGCCTGCTGGTGATGGTTAACGCCAACGACGACAGCGTGAAAAGCATCGACGATCTGAACGGCAAAGTGGTGGCGGTGAAGAGCGGCACCGGCTCGGTGGATTACGCCAAGCAGCACATCAAAACCAAAGACCTGCGTCAGTTCCCGAACATCGACAACGCCTATATGGAACTGGGCACCAAGCGCGCTGACGCCGTGTTGCACGACACGCCAAACATCCTGTACTTCATCAAAACCGCAGGCGCCGGCAAGTTCAAAACCGTGGGCGACTCGCTGGAAGCCCAGCAGTACGGCATCGCCTTCCCGAAAGGCAGTGACGAACTGCGCGTGAAGGTAAACGGCGCATTGAAAACCCTGCGCGACAACGGCACCTACAACGAAATCTACAAGAAATGGTTCGGTACCGAGCCTAAGTAATTCAGACGTTGCTAAATTATTAACTTAAGCACAGGGGGGTAGCTTAACCCCCTGCGCTTTGTCGTATCTGATTCCCACCTTTGGGATCGCCGGGAGAAATATCATGCAGTTCGACTGGAGCGCCATCTGGCCCGCCATCCCCATTCTGTTGGAAGGCGCCAAAATGACCCTGTGGATTTCGGTCCTCGGTCTGATTGGCGGCCTGATCATCGGCCTTGTCGCCGGTTTTGCCCGCACCTACGGCGGTTGGCTAGCCAACCACATCGCCCTGGTGTTTATCGAAGTGATCCGCGGCACGCCGATCGTCGTGCAGGTGATGTTTATCTACTTCGCCCTGCCGATGGCCTTTACCGACCTGCGCATCGACCCGTTCAGCGCGGCGGTGGTCACCATTATGATCAACTCCGGCGCCTATATCGCCGAGATCACCCGCGGTGCGGTGCTGTCGATCCACAACGGCTTCCGCGAAGCCGGCCTGGCGCTCGGCCTGTCGCGGCGCGAAACCATCCGCTACGTCATTATGCCGCTGGCGCTGCGCCGCATGCTGCCGCCGCTGGGCAACCAGTGGATCATCAGCATCAAAGACACTTCGCTGTTCATCGTGATCGGCGTGGCGGAACTGACCCGTCAGGGCCAGGAAATTATTGCCGGTAACTTCCGCGCGCTGGAGATTTGGAGCGCCGTAGCGGTTATTTACCTGATTATCACTCTGGTGCTGAGCTTCGTTCTGCGTCGTCTGGAAAGAAGGATGAAAATCCTGTGATTGAATTTAAAAACGTCTCCAAGCATTTTGGCCAAACCCAGGTGCTGCACAACATCGATCTGAATATCGCCAAAGGTGAAGTGGTGGTGATTATCGGGCCCTCCGGCTCCGGCAAATCCACCCTGCTGCGCTGCATCAACAAACTGGAAGAGATAACCAGCGGTGATCTGATCGTCGACGGCCTGAAGGCCAACGATCCGAAAGTGGACGATCGCCTGATCCGCCAGGAAGCCGGCATGGTGTTCCAGCAGTTCTACCTGTTCCCGCACCTGACCGCGCTGGAAAACGTCGCCTTCGGCCCGATCCGCGTGCGCGGTGCGAAAAAATCGGACGCGGAAAAGCTGGCGCGCGAGCTGCTGGCCAAGGTTGGCCTGGCCGAGCGTGCGCATCATTACCCTTCCGAGCTGTCCGGCGGCCAGCAACAGCGCGTGGCTATCGCCCGTGCGTTGGCGGTGAAGCCGAAAATGATGCTGTTCGACGAGCCCACCTCGGCGCTCGATCCCGAACTGCGTCACGAAGTGCTGAAGGTAATGCAGGATCTGGCGGAAGAAGGCATGACCATGGTGATAGTCACCCATGAGGTCGGCTTTGCCGAAAAAGTGGCGTCGCGATTGATCTTTATCGACAAGGGGCGCATCGCCGAAGACGGCAATCCGCACGACCTGATCAATCACCCGCCAAGCCCGCGCCTGCAGGAATTCCTGCAGCACGTTTCCTGAACCCTCCCCTCAACGGCGGGCGCCCAGTGCGCCCGCCGTCGCTTTTAGCACGCGTTACCACACCCCGCCGCGTTACACTCCCTACTATACTCATTGTTTTTTATCACCTTTATGTTTAATCCGCCGATCACAGAACGCCAAGAGAGGAAAAATGCCGCCAAACGCATGCTCCCGATTCAGTTCTCATCTGCGAGAACGCCTGTTTCCCTTGCTGCTGTTGCTGATGTTAAGCAGCGCGGCGCCGTTGGCCCTGGCGCAAGGCGCGCCGCCCGCTCCCGCCGATCGGGCGGAGCAGCAGAAGGCTTCCTACGCCGCGCTGGCGGATATCCTGCAGGACGATAAGGCGCGCGCCGAACTTATCGCCCATTTAAAACAGGCCGCCGGCGAAACGCCGCCCGCCCAGCCCCAGGCCCCGCCCGCAGAGCAGCCAACCACGCTGAGCGATAGCCTGAGCAACCTGGCGCAGGACGGTATCGGCAGTTTCAACCAAAAGCTGAGTTCGCTGCAAAAGCTGATCGATTCCGGCCCCAAACGCCAATTCCATCCGGCCAGCTTCTTGCGCGCACTGGGCTATTTCCTGTTGACGGTGGCGGTGACCTTCGCCCTGTTCCACCTGATCCGTCGCCTGATAGCGCCGCTGTACAAACGCATGGGCAGTTGGGGGCACAACGCCAGGTTGCAGCACGGCCCCTGGTATAAACGCCCCGCCGCCATTCTCGGCGCCTTCGCCGTCGATCTGCTGGTGCTGCTGCTGGCGCTGGCGGCGGGCAATATGTTCGCCCGCCACGTGCATGCCGACAGCGCCACCATCCAACGTCTGCAAACGCTGTTTCTCAGCGCCTTTGCGGTGATTGAATTCTTCAAGGCGGTGCTGCGGCTGATCTTCGCCCCCAACTTTGACTACCTGCGCCCCTTCCCCTTCAGCGACGCCGGCGCCCATTACTGGAATAAGCGCCTGGCCTGGCTCAGCGGCCTGATCGGCTATGGCCTGATGGTGGTGGTGCCGGTGGTGGCGGTGCAAATCAGCTATCCGGCCGCCGCCGCGGTCAATCTGGTGGTGATGCTGGCGCTGACGCTGTACGCCATCTGGCTGATACTGCATAACCGCAAGCCGATACAGCAGCAAATCAACCTGCTGGCGGAACGTTCGATGGCGTTTTTCAGCGTGATCCTGCGCGGCCTGGGGCACCTCTGGCATCTGTTGGCGATCGCCTATTTCCTGGTGCTGTTCGTGCTTTCGCAGTTCGACATCGGCAACAGCCTGCGCTTTATGATGAGCGCCACGGTGAAAAGCCTGCTGGTGGTCGGCGTGGGCGCCCTGCTCTCCGGCATGCTCACCCGCTGGATTTTCCGCCGCATCTCGCTGCCGGCCGACGTTAACCTGCGCTACCCGATGCTGGAGCGGCGCATCAATTCCTACATCCCCAACGGTTTGAAAATCTTACGGGTGATGGTGGTGCTGGCGGTGACGCTGTTCCTGTGCGACGCCTGGCATCTGATCAACCTCTACCACTGGGCAAGCAGCGACAGCGGCGAAAAGATCATTGGCGGGCTGGTGCACATTCTGCTGATCCTGCTGATCGCGGTATTCAGCTGGACCCTGCTGGCCAGCATTATCGAACACCGGCTGGCGCTGGAGATGAGCAACGGCATTCGCCCGAGCGCACGCGAACGCACCTTGTTGACCCTGTTTCGCAACGTGTTGGCCATCGTGATCAGCACCATCACCATCATGATCGTGCTGTCACAGGTGGGGCTCAACATTGCGCCGCTGCTGGCGGGCGCCGGCGCGCTCGGCCTGGCCATCAGCTTTGGCGCGCAAACGCTGGTGAAGGATGTGATAACCGGCGTGTTCATCCAGTTTGAAAACGGCATGAACACCGGTGAATACGTCACCGTCAGCGGTATCACCGGCACCGTCGAACGCATGACCATCCGCTCGATCGGCCTGCGCGACGACTACGGCGTTTACCACATCGTTCCCTTTTCTTCGATCACCACGTTGGCCAACTATGCGCGCGAATTCGGCATTTACCGCGCCAACTACAGCGTCAGCCGCGACGAAGACATCGACCGGGTGAATGAGGTGCTGCATCAGGCCGTCGAGGCGCTGAAGCAGGATGAACAGGTGAAGCATTTCCTGGTGGGCGAGCCGGTGTTTAACGGCGTCGTGGCATTGGGCGACCGTTCCTTCACCACCCGGGTTACGGTGCGCACTCAGGCGCTGAAACAGTGGGTGGTGCAATACGCTCTCGACCGGCTGGTGAAGATGCAGTTCGATCAGGCCGGCATCGCCATGCCGCAGCAGGCGATGCAGCTGTCGTATGCGCCAGAGCAACACCAGCCTGAATGACCCCTCAAGGGGCACGGCAAGCCGCGCCCCTTCCGGCCGAATAACCGGCGCCGGAGGGAATTAACGCCAGCGTTCAGCGGCCCAGGCGGCCTGTTGCTCGGCGTCGTGGAAGGTCCAGGCGACGAAGCGGCTGATCTTTTGCCCCTGCGCCATCTCAATGGTGCGCACCTCGGCCGCGCCCGCCAGCTTCAGCGCATGGTAAATCGCCGGCAGCGTGGTGTTCCTGGAAATCAGCGAGGTGAACCACAGGCAGTTTTGCGCCTTGCCGACGCTCTCTTCCACCATCTTGCGCACGAAGGCCTCTTCGCCGCCTTCACACCACAGTTCGTTGTTCTTGCCGCCGAAGTTCTGTACCGGCTTGTCGGCCACCTCGCCTTTACCCAGCTTGTGCAGCTTGCGGCGAGTGCTGGCGCGCGCTTCCTGCTCGGAACCGTGGAACGGCGGGTTACACAAGGTGGCGTCGAACTTCTCGGCCACGCCGATCGTGCCGGTGAAAATAAACTCCGGCTGTTTTTGCAACCGCAGCCGCACGCTGTTGCGCAGCGTCGGGTTCATCTCGACGATCATTTTGGCGGAGCTGAGCGACACCGGGTCGATCTCGGTGCCGGTGAAACGCCAGCCGTATTCGCGCAGGCCAACGATCGGGTAAATGCAGTTGGCGCCAACGCCAACGTCGAGCACAGCCACCCCTTTGCCGCGCGGGATCTCGCCGCCGTTGCAGGAGGCCAGCAAATCCGCCAGGTGGTGCAGATAATCGGCGCGGCCGGGGATCGGCGGGCACAGGTAGTCTGCCGGAATATCCCAATGCTCAATGCCATAGAAGTGTTGCAGCAACGCACGGTTGAGCATTTTCACCGCCGCAGGATCGGCGAAATCGACCGAGACATCGCCCCAGGCGTTTGGCTTCACAAACGGCTCCAACGCCGGGCAACTGGCGATCAGCGCCGGAAAATCATAGCGTGAACGATGACGGTTGCGCGGGTGCAGGCCGCTTTTCTGCTGCGGGAAGGTTTTCTTTTTTTCCACCGTGACGGGCTCTCTTGAAGGTATTTCTGGCGCGTAAGATAACACATCCCCCGGTTAATTGGCGCAGCGGTGGCGGCGCAAACTTGCAGCCGGCGGGAAACCGGTCAAAATAAGGCTTCGTTGATTGACGCAAGGTCGCTTATGAGCAGTGATTCCCGTTACTACTATGAACCCGCCGCAGGCCACGGCCTGCCGCACGATCCGCTGAACGCCATCGTCGGCCCGCGGCCTATCGGCTGGATTTCCTCCCGCAGCGCCGACGGCCGGCGCAACCTGGCCCCTTACAGCTTCTTTAACTGTTTCAACTACCGCCCGCCGATCATCGGCTTCGCCAGCACCGGTTGGAAAGACAGCGTGGCCAACGTGGTGGAAACCGGCGAATTCGTCTGGAATCTGGCGACGCGCCCGTTGGCGGAAGCGATGAACAACAGTTCGGCCGCTCTGGCGCGCGGTGAGGACGAGTTCGCCTTCGCCGGGCTCACGCCGCTGCCCGGCCGCCGGGTCAAGGCGGAACGCGTGGCGGAAAGCCCGGTGAATTTTGAGTGTCGGCTGACGCAGTGCATTCAGTTGCAAACCGCCGCCGGTGAGCAGGTGGAGACCTGGCTGGTGCTGGGTGAGGTGGTGGCGGTGCATATCGATCCGGCCATGCTCGACGAACACGGCGTTTACCAAACCGCCGCCGCCGAACCCATTCTGCGCGCCGGCGGCCCCAGCGCCTACTACGGCATTTCCGAGCAGCACCGCTTTGATCTGACCCGGCCGGCGCGCTAAGACGGCCCCCTTTTCTTCATCGGAAGGAAAGGGGTAATTAAAATCAAAAAATCTGAATTAGATTATCAATGCTCTCCGATTTCATCACGCCTGTCATTGCGCAATAATCACTCTATCGAAAGGCAATCACCTTTCTCCCTTACAACTATGACAGGAATGAGCATCATGAAAAACATCAAAACTTTTGCTGCAGTTATCGCTCTGGTCGGCGTTTCTTTCACTTCCTTCGCCGCTGAACACGTCAGCGCACAGGATGCCGCCCAGTTCGAAAAAGCCGGCGTGATCGTCGCCAGCGGCGCTACCGACCTGAGCAGCCTGAAGTCCCAGCTGTCCGCCAAAGCCGATGCGGCCGGCGCCAAGGCCTTCACCATTACTTCCACCAGCGGCAACAACCTGATGCACGCTACCGCGGTAATCTATAAATAATGCGCGCTTGCCGATAACAAAAAGCCCGCCGGTATTTAGCCGGCGGGCTTTTAGATCGTACAAAGGCAATTATCGCCGAACAGGTTCCATGACGATTTTTTGCTTATCATTCGTGTCATTCACTAGCGTGAACTCCGTCCAATATTTACGTGGCGTGTCGTCATATGCATCACCGATAGTTGAAATCTCGACCGAATAGCTCCCCCCGGCGACAAACCCTTTAAATTCATTGGCTAAACAGGTTCCTGGCGTGACAATCATCGCCGGCTGTCCCGGCTCAACGGAAATTGACCATTCTGCATTCCCTCCTTTGCCTGGTCGGTAAATGCTTATGCCAACCAGTTTACGGAGCCCTGAAATGTCATCGGGCACGCTAATGCACACGTGATTATTTTTGATGCTGGCATCAGCCTGATAGTGCCATGGACGTTCCTGAACACAACCGGCGAGCAGTGATACGGCCAGTAGAAAAGTCAAAATTCTCATTTCATTGCCTTCGGGTTTTTTGGATTTTGAATAAAAATACGTAATATCGTTTCATAACGTGTTTTGAGATCCGGCCCATCCAACCCTTTCATTAGCTTGTTACGACGCCACTCTTCACGGCTAAAGCGAACCAGTAAGAAGTAATCGGCAAGAATGGAGGCTTGTTGCTCCATACCGTAGTCAGCGAGCGTTCATTTGATATTGCCAAACATGTGCCATTTCATGGATGAGCCAGTGTTGAAAACCAGCACTTTCCATTGCGTAATCTTCGCGAAAATTCTTTGGCTTGAAATAAATTTCGCCATTTGGCGTGACAGCCGTATTGTCATTTTGTAAGCCAAAGGGAAAATATCCTGCGTTATGCACTCTGACGCGAGAATAGTCGATCGCATCTTTATAAATTATTTGGGCTATCCCTATCTCACCAATAGTAAGTTTTCGCGCCATCCCTTTAGACGTGGTCATATCATCAATTCCATTGAAAAGCGAAAAACTAACCTAGCACATAATTCTCCATACGCTGGGACACCCTGACACTTTGGGATAATTCTCCCAATAAAAAGCCCCTTCCGGGGCTTTTGCAAACTAAAAACGCGGTTCACCCGCGCCGTCTCAGGCCAGACGCGCGTTAATCGCCGCAGCGAAGTCGCGGCACATCTGCTCGTCGCCGTCGGCGTTATCCGCCAACACGGTGTCGCCATCCACCACCCGGATATGCGCCGCCAGAGAGAAATCCGCCGGCGGTTGCGGCCGCGCTGCCGCGGCGGCGATGCTGTGCTGCGCTTCTTGCCAGGCCTGCGCCACGGTCTGGTTGCAGGCCTGCGCCAGATAGTCCGGGTTGAAGCCCTCGCCGGTCAGGCTGCGCAACGTGTCGTCGTGGCTGACGCCGTTGCCCGGCAACCAGTAGTGGCGCGCCAGATCCGGCCCAATCGCCGGGTTGTCGGTCAGGTAACCGTCGCGCTGCAGGAAGAACTGGCGCGTCTGCTCTACCGCCATCATCGCCAGCAGGTAGCCCTGATAGGAACAGGCGGACTCCAGCGACAGCAAATGCGGAATGGCCAGCGTCGGCCGCGGGCTGCCGCTGACGCCGAGGATCTTCTGTTCGATCTCGCGCGCCAGCGCGGTGATAGCCTCCGGCGTACGCTGCGCGTCTTCCCACTGATACAGCGCCCACTCAAAGTATGGCACCAGCAGAATATGGCGTTCGTTGAAGGCGCGCATCGGCTGGCGCGCCGCAATGCCGGCTTCGATCAGGGCGTCCGGCACCGGTTCGTCGGCGGCGTTTTTCGCATAGCGCTTCAGCCAGTCGGCGTCATCCAGCAGGCTGTCGCAGAACATCGACTGGGTTTCGGCATAGGCCATCGAGGTCGGCGGGAACTCCTGTGAAAAGCAGGGCGCATTCTGGCAGATGTTGGCGAAGTGCGCCGCATGGCCACCCTCGTGGAACAGGGTATTCAAACCCTGAGCGCCGCTGCCTACCTGCCCCGGCTGCGCCAGGCTGGTGAAGTTGATGCGCGCCGGCACCCACTTGCCCTGCTGAATGAACGGCGGCACCGGGCCATGCATAAAGCCGTTTTCATACTTGCCCTTGCGCACCAGCAGATCGAGGTTCATCTCTGCGCCGCGAAAACCGATATGCAGCCGCTTGAAGCTGTTGACCCAGCGTTCCAGCGAGCGGGCGAACGGGAAATAAGGGTCCAGTTGGCGGGTAACGTCGCCGGCGCTGGCGAAGCGCAGGTTCCAGGGCTCCAGCGCCTGTTGCCCCTTCTCCGCCGCCAGCTGCTGCAGGCTGCGTGAATTGGCTTCGCGGGTTTCCCGCTCGAAGCGGTCCAGGATGGCGAACAGCTGCTCCGGCGTCATGCGCTCGGTTTTGTTCACCTTGTAATCGAAATAGTTGCGAAAGCCCATCCGGCGCGCAAAGCGGTTGCGCAGGCCGATCAGCTCCGGCAGGCCGTTATGCAGCAGCCACTGCTCCAGATCGCGCAGCGCCTGCTGCGAACTGCGGCGGTACTCTTCGTTCTGGTTGGTGGCCTGGTTGGTCAACAGCTCGCCCAGCGACGCCTCGACCCGCTGCCCCGCCGCATTCAGGTGCGTGACGGAATAGCCTTTGCGGCGCGCATAGAGACTGGCCTCTGCTTCGATTATCTGATCCAACAGCGCCTGTGCCTCGGGATCTTCAATAACGTTGCAGTCGAAAAAGCGCAGCCAGCCGTTCAGCCCGTGCTGCAACGCATCGCGCTGCGCGTCTTGCGGCAGCGCTTCCAGCCCGGCCAGCAGTTGGCGGATCTCCGCCATCCGCCGCGGCTCAGAGATAAAGCGTTTATAGGCGCTTTCCGCTGCGGAAAAACGTGCCGAAACCTCTTCACCGCCGATCCCCATGTAGTTCTGCCAGAACAAATCTTCCTTGGTGCGGTGAACGCGAAGGTAGTCCTGATTCAATTGATTGAAGTAATCGAGAGCCTGTTGCATAACCATCCTTTCAGCCGATATGCGTGATGTTCCAGTATAGAAGCGATCTAGGCCTGATGCAGGCGCTGCACCCCCTGCTCCAGCGTGTCAACTTCACCGGCGGCCACCAGGCAGCAGGCAATCTGCCGCTGCAGGGCAAGCGGGATAGCCACCTCGCCCGCCAGGCAGCGCTCGGTCCAGCGCGCGGTGGTGTCGGCGTCTTTGGCCGCCGGCAGCAACGGGGTTTCATCCTGCGCCGGGCGTTCCAGCAGCACCCGCTGCTCGCCGCCGGCGATCAAGTGGATTTGCGGGCAACGCTGCGGGTTGGCGTAGGCTTCACCTTCGGTGCCGTGCATCAGCAGCCCGCGGGCGCCGATCTGGCGGAAAAATGACGCCACGCGGCCAACGTACTCCGGGTGCGAAACGCTGGCGAGACGCAGCGTATCCTGCTGGCCAAACGGCGTCGCCAGTTTGGCCAGCGTGTGCGCGCTGTTGCGCACCCCCATGCGCCAACGCAGCCCAAGCTGGCGATCCAGCGGCGCCGACAGCGCGGATACCGGCATAAACACCGGCTCGCCGCGATCCAGCCGCTGCTGGGCATGGGCGGCATCTTCCGACCACGGCAGCCCCAGCGCGCGGAACGTTTCGGCGCTGGTGACGCGGGTGCTGTCGTCCAGCACGCCATGCACCACCACCGGCAACCCGACCTTCGCCAGCAGCAGCGCCAGCAGCGGCGTCAGGTTGGCCTGTTTGCGCGCGCCGTTATAGCTCGGCAACACCACCGGCAGCGGCCGCCCCGCGGGCGCCTGCAATTGCAGCACCTGCTGCTGCATCGCCTGGTAGAACCCCAGCATTTCCTCTTCGGCCTCACCCTTGATGCGCAGGGCGATCAGAATGCCGCCCAGCTCCAGCTCAGGCACTTCGCCGGCCAGCATCGCCCGGTACAGCTCGAAGGCGGTGGGCCTATCCAGATCGCGCGCATGGTTTTTGCCGCGGCCTATTTCTTTGATAATTTTGGTGTAATCCATCGCATGCTCCCCTGCGGTCACTGCAGGTAGCATACCCTATCCGCGCCGCCGCTCAACCTCCTCCGCCAGCCGCCGCTGCGCCTCATCCCCGGCGCGCAGCCCCAGGATCACGCCGTCGACGTCTGCGGCGCTGCGATTCTGGCTCATCTTCCATTTGCCTTCACGCCGGGTCACGGCGATCTCGATGCCGACAATGCCCTTAATCTGCGCGGCGATGTACCCGGCCGGCGCATCGTCAATGCGCCAGGGCTCCGGCATTCGCCCCTCCTGCAACGCCGTCAACCCTTCCAGCTGGCGCCGCAGCCAGCGCGGGTCTTCGGTCACGCTCGGCACGCCGTACAGCTGCACCTGGCTGTAGTTCCAGGTCGGTACAACTTTGCCGGTCTGCCGCTTGCTCTCATACCAGCCCGGCGAAATATAGCCGCCCGGCCCCTGGAAAATCACCAGGCACTCCTGCGCCTGTTGCAGAAGTTTCCAGTGGCCGTTGGCGCGAGAAAGATGCGCCCGCAGCCACAGTTGCCCCTGCGGATCGGCTTCGATCAAAAACGGCAGCGGATCGGCCGTCAGCCCTTGCTCACCATGGCTGATCAGCATGCCCAACGGATGAGCGCGCACCAGTGCCAGCTGCGCGCCGAGATCGTCTTCACGAAATGAGGCGGGTTGATACATAGCGGGTTCCTGCATCGTTATCGAGTGATGCCAATAGCAATAGCACCCGCCTGCGGTTTACTGAAGATCCACTTTAGGCTGCCGTTTGATGATCCACTTTAACAAACCGAAGGCCAACGCCATCGCCAGCAGGTTGTAAACCATCGCCCCGGCGAACGCCTGACCATAGCGCTCCGCGCCGCCGCCCGCCAGCAAGGGCACGAAACAGGTGCCGCTGGCGACGATGCCCAGCGCGCCGCCGACCTGCTGCACGGTGGACACCAACCCCGCCGCCATGCCGGCCTGCCGCTCCTGCGCCAACCCAAGCACCAGGTTCAGCAACGGCGTCATGCTCAGCGCCTGGCCGAAGCCCAGTACCACCAACCCCGGCAGCAGCCGCAGCGGGTGAGCCAGTGCGGCGCCCCACAGCACCTGCGCCACCAACAGCGCCAGGCCCGCAGCGTAGACCGCCACGCCAACCGCCAGCACGCCGTTGCCCCAGCGCAGCGCCAACCTGGGCGCCAGCATCGACGCCAGCATAAAGGCCACGCTGGCGGGAGCGAACAGGCTGCCGGCCTGAAACGGCGTCAGCCCGACACCGGCCTGCAGCAACAGGGCGAAACAGAGAAAGAAGGAAGACGCGGTGGAATAAATCGCCAGCACCACTACCATGCCATGAGCGAAATGCCCCTGGCGAAACAACGCCGGATCAAGCACCGCATCGCCGGCGCGCTGCGCCAGCCGCCGCTCCCAGCGGATGAACCCCCACAGCGTCAGCAGCGCCAACGCCAACGCCGGCCATACCCACCGGGGCCAACCGCGCGACGGCCCTTCCAGCAGCGGAACCAGCAACAGCAGCAGCCCGCCGGCCGCCAACAATAGGCCGATGCCATCCAGCCGCTGCGCCTGCGGCAGCCTGGACTCCGGAATACGCCGCGCCGCCAGCAGCGCCAGCGCGCCTATCGGCAGGTTGATCAGGAAAATCATCCGCCAGCCGCTGCCCAAAATATTCGCTTCGATAATAAAACCGCCGAGGATCTGGCCGAAAATCGCCGCCAACCCCAGCGTCATGCCCAGCCAGGCGAAGGCTCGCTGCCGCTGGTGCGGGTTATACATCACCCGCATCAGCGCGTAGATTTGCGGAAACAGCAGCGCCGCCGCCGCCCCCTGCAAGAAGCGCGCGACGATCAGCACCGCGAGGGAACCGGCCAGCCCGCACAGCGCCGACGCCAGGGCAAACCCCAGCATGCCGAGGCTGAACATGCGCCGCCGCCCGAAGCGATCCCCCAGGCGCCCACCGGCGATCAGCAACACGCCGAACGCCAGCTCATAGCCGGCGATAATCAGCCCCACACCGGAAAAACCGGCGGCGAACTCTCGCTGAATCACCGGCGCCGCCACATTAACCACAAACAGATCGAACACCGTGACAAAACCGCCCAGCAGCAATACCGGCAGACCGGGCAAACGGCGTTCATCGCAAGATAATGACTGTTCCATAGCGCTCTCCATAAAGTCGGTGGCGGCAGTATGGATCATGTTTTAAACTGTTACTATATAGCCAATTATACTATTACTAACAGCAACAGGACGGCCAAAATGCCCCCACGCGCGCTCACCCGTACCCGTCAGGAGCTGGCGGATTTTTTACGCCAAAAACGCGAACGCCTGTCGCCACAGGCGGTAGGCCTGCCGAGCGGCAGCCGGCGGCGCACGCCGGGGCTGCGGCGTGAGGAAGTCGCGGCGCTGGCCGGCGTCGGCCTGACCTGGTACACCTGGCTGGAACAGGGGCGGGAAATCAACGCCTCGGTGGAGTTTTTGGAGAACCTGGCGCGGGTGCTGAAGCTGGACGCCACTGGCCGCTATCATCTGTTTCTGCTGGCGCATCAGCGCCCGCCGGTGTCGGTCGGCCATCAGTGGTGCCAGGTGTCGCCGCTGGTGCGCCGCCTGCTGGATGACCTGCCGCTGCGGCCGGCCTACGTCATGAATTTAAGTTGGGATATCATCGCCTGGAACCCGGCGGCGGAGCGGCTGTTCGCCATCGGTGAACGCCCGGCGGAACAGCGCAACATGCTGTGGATGCTGTTCGCCGATCCGCAGCTCAATCAACGGCTGGTGGAATGGCAGGTCCAGGCGCCGCAGGTGTTGGCCAGCTTCCGCCGCGACTATGCCCGCGCGCCGGAAGACGAGGTGATGCTGCGGCGCGTGCAGGCGCTGGAGCAGGTCTCGCCGCAGTTCCGCCAGCTATGGCGACAGCACGACATCCACGGCCGCTGCCAGGGGCAGCGCACCTTCGAGGTGGCGGATGTCGGCCAGGTCACCTTCGAGCATGGGTCTTTTATCGTCGACGAAGAAAATCATCTGCGGCTGGTGATGTACAGCGCGCTGGCGGACAACCCGACCAGCGCGGCGTTTGAAGCGCTTTTGCGGCAATAAGCCTATCTGCGGCCGTCGAAAATCAGCTTGCAGGCCAGCCCGGCGAACACGCCGCTCAGCAGGTAATTCGGCCAGCGGGCGCTGTACCTGCGGCCGGCAAAGCGGCTTTTCATGCGGCTGACCACCAGGATCACTCCGCCGTTGACCAGCAACCCGATTAGATTAAGCACCGTCGCCAGCGTCAGCATCTGCACCACCACGGAGTCGGCGTGCGGATCGATAAACTGCGGGAACAGCGCCAACACGAACAGCGCCATTTTGGGGTTGAGAATATTGGTGAACAGCCCCTGACGGAAAATGCGCGCCATAGGCACCGCCTGCAATCCGCCGGAAGCCTGCAGGCTGCTGCCCGATCGCAGCGTTTTCCATGCCAGATACAGCAAATAGGCCGCGCCGAGCATTCTTACCGCGTCGTAGGCCAGCGGTACGGCGACAAACAGCTGCGACAATCCCAGCGCCGCCGCCAGCGCGTGGCAGTAGGTGCCGAGCAGAATGCCCGCCAGCGAGGCGAAACCGGCGCGCCGCCCCTGGCTGATGCTGCGCGAGGCAATCAGCAGCATGTCCGGACCGGGGGTTAGCGTCAGCGCCAGACAGGCACCGGAAAACAGCACGAAGGTAGCGGCATCAATCATAAATCACCTGCAGGCAGCGGAAGCGAAGCATTCATCATAGCGGTAGAAGTGCCTCAACGCCACGGCGCCTCCGGCGTGAAAGCCGCCACCAGCGCATCGATCGTCACCCGCATGCGCAGCGGCATCGCCACGCCTTTCAGCCACACCAGATTAATCGCCAGGCCGGGCCCGCAGCTGCCCGGCAGGATCTCGCGCAGCGCACCGCTCTGCAACGCCTCATGCGCCAGCCAGCGCGGCAGCATGGCAATGCCGTGCCCGCCGATGGCGGCGCCGAGCACCGCTTCCATATTGCCCAACCGCAGCCTGGCCGTGGGCCGCAACGGCTGCTCTCGCCCATCTTCGCCCAACAGCCGCCACGGCTGAGGGCGGCCATCCCGCAGCAGGGCAATCGCCTGATGCTGCGCCAGCTCGGCCGGCGCGGCGGGTTCCCCGCACCGCGCCAGATAGGCGGGCGCGGCGCACAGCAGCTGCCGCTGCTCGCCCAGTTGGCGCGCGGTGATCGCCGCCGCATCGCCCGGCGAACCGATGCGCACCGCCAGATCGATACCCTCTTCCGCCAAATCCGCCGCGCGGTTGGAGAACAGCGCTTCAATCTGCAGCTGTGGGTGGCGTTCCGCCAGCGCCAGCAGCGGGGGCATCACCCATTTCTGGCCAAACAGCACCGGCAGCGACAGCCTCAGCCGCCCTTCCGGCGCCAGCGCCCGGGCCGCCAGACGGTTTTCCGCCACCTCCAGCGCCGCCAGCGCCTTCAGGCAGTCGTCATAAAACAGCAGCCCTTCGTCGGTGAGCGACAGGCTGCGCGTGGTGCGCTGAAACAGCCGCACCTGCAGCCGCTGCTCCAACCGCGCCACCGCTTTGCCGACGGTGGAACGCGACAGCCCAAGCTGCTGAGCCGCACGGCTAAAGCCGCCGGACTGCACCGCCTGCACGAAGGCGCGGATGGCGTGTAACCGTTCGCTGGAGATCATGTTCGCCTCCTGATTGACGACATTATTTCGCCTATTAAACGATGAAACGCCGCCACTGGCTATAGCCCGCCGCGCGTAAACTGAAGGCCAAAAACCAGACGGGGAAAAACCCATGAACGAAGCCGTATTGTCGGCCGAACGGCCGCGCCTGTGGCGATTGCTGATCGGCATCAGCATCGCCAGCTTTTTGGGCTGCATCGATTTCACCATCGTCAATACCGCCATTCCGGCGATCCAACGCGAGCTGGCGGCCGGCCTGAGCAGCGTGCAGTGGGTCATGTCGCTGTTCGTGATGGCGCTGTGCGCCTTTATGGTCAGCGCCGGCCGCCTGGCGGATCTGTACGGCCGCAGGCGGGTGCTGTACAGCGCCATGCTGTTGTTCGCCGCCGCCTCGCTGGGCGCCGGTCTGGCGGGCAGCATCGCGCAGCTTAACCTGTGGCGGTTCGTGCAGGGTGCCGCCTGCGCGGTATTGTACACCGCCACCACCGCCATCGTCGCCGACGCCTGGCCGCCGGCGCAGCGCGGGCGCGCCATCGGCATTCTGCTGGCGGCCAACGGACTGGGGCTGGCGATCGGGCCGGTGGCCGGGGGCATACTGGTTAGCGCACTGGGCTGGCGCTGGGTGTTCTTGCTTAACGTACCGCTGATTGCGCTTAGCTTCGCTTTTTGCCTGGGTACGGTAGGCGAATCCCGGGCGCAGCAGAACGCAAAGCTGGATATTCCCGGTTTATTGCTGCTGGTGTTTGGCGTTGGCAGCCTGCTGCTGGCGATCGGCCAGGGCGGCCACTGGGGCTGGTTGGACCTGAAAACGCTGGCCTCGGCGGCGCTGGCCATCTCGGCGCTGGGCGGGTTGATCCCGGTGGAACGGCGCGCCCGTTCGCCGCTGTTGCCGCTGGCGCTGTTGGCGCAGCCGGCGTTTTTACGCGTTTGTCTGTTAAGTTCGCTGTTGGCGTTTTTCTACTGCGCCGCCTTTTTCCTGATGCCCGTTTATCTGGAGACCACCCGCCACTACGGCGGCCTGCTGCTGGGGCTGCTGCTGCTGCCCACCACGGCGGTGATGGCGCTGATTTCGCCCTGGGTTGGCCGCTGGGTCGATCGCGCCGGCCCACGCCCGGCGCTGATACTGGGCTTTGCGGCGCTGTCCGCCTCCGCCGCGTTGCAAAGCGCGCTGAATGCCGCCGCACCGCTGCCGTTGATGCTTACGGCGTTCGCGCTGATGGGCCTCGGTTGGGGCTGCATTCTCGGTCCGCTGGTGCTGGCGACGTTAAGCACCGTCAGCGGGAGCGACAGCGGCGGCGCGCTCGGCGTTTCCTGGACGCTGCACAACCTGGGCGGCGCCGTCGGCCTGGCGCTGGCCGCGTGGGTCTACCCGGCCTACGGCTACCGGGCGGTGATGCTGCTGTTGCTGGCGCTGTCACTGTTCGGGTGCCTGCTTGCCGCCTGGCGTCGGCGCTAGCCGCCGCTCCCCGAGCAGGTTCATGCCCGCCGCCGCCAGCAGAATGATCGCCGCGCCGGCCAGCTGCAGCGCCACCAGCCGGTGGCCGAACGCCAACCGATCCACCAGCATGGCGGCGATCGGGTAGATGAACGACAGCGAGCCTATCAGATTGGTCGGCAGCTTTTGTAACGCGCCATACATCAGCACATACATCAGGCCGGTGTGCAGCACGCCCACCGTCACCAGCATGCCCCATTGCCCGGTGCTGGTCGGCGCATGGAAATTGACCAATGGCAGCAGCATCACCGTGCCGACCGTTACCTGAATCAAGGCGATCAGGTGCGGCGGCGTGCCCTTCAAGCGTTTGGCGGCCAGCGCCATCAGCGCATAGAAAAACGCCGCGCCGAGCGACAGCCCGATGCCCACCAGGTAGTTATGCTGGCCGCCCGCCTGCCGCGGCTGCGCCAGCACGACCATCAGCACGCCGGCGAACGCCAGCGCCAGCCACAGCAGCTTACGGGCGGTCAGCTTCTCGCCAAGGAACAGCGCCCCCAGCCCAACCAGCATAAAGGGCTGGGTGTTGTACACCGCCGTGGCGATGGAGATAGACGCATAAGAATAGGCGGCAAACAGCAGCAGCCAATTGAGCACCAGCGCCACGCCGCCGGCGATCGCCAGCAGCAGCATAGCCCGCGTCAGCATGCCGGGCCGCAATTGCCCCAGCGCCGCGCAGACCGCCAGCAGCACCAGCGCGCCTATCGCGCAGCGCCAGAACACCACGTTGATTACCGGCTGGCCCGACATCAGCACAAACCAGCCGATGCTGCCGGAAATCAGCATCGCCGCAATCATCTCCAGCGAGCCGCGTTTTATCTCTGCGTTCATCTTGCCTTCCTTCCCCTGTGTTTCATGGCTTTATTCTGCGGTTTTCATCGCCGCCTTCCCATAGCTGAAAAAAGGAAAATATGCTTAACTGCCTTTATATTTAAGGCATACTGGATTAATAACCTAACGGAGGCGTTATGGATGATATCGATCGCCAGATTTTGACCCTTCTGGCTGAGGATGCGCGAGCGTCGTTGAAAACCCTGAGCGCCAAAGCCGGCCTGTCGTCGCCCAGCACTTCCGAGCGGCTGCGGCGGCTGGAGGAGAGCGGCGTGATCCAGGGCTATACCCTGAACGTCAACCTGCAGGCGCTGGGCTACGCCTTTCAGTCGCTGGTGCGCATCAAGCCGCTGCCGGGCATGCTGAAGAAGGTGGAGCAGATGATTCAGGCGCTCCCTGAAGTGATTGAGTGCGACAAGGTCACCGGCGAAGATTGTTTCATCGTGCGGTTGGTGGCGCGTTCGATGGAGCAGCTCGACCAGATCCTCGATCGGCTGGCCGAATACGCGCAGAGCAACACCTCGATAGTGAAAACCACGCCGGTGAAGCGCCGCCTGCCGCCGCTGTAGTTAGCGCCTGCGCCGTTTGGCGAAAGGATTGCTGCGCTTTTTCTCCTTCTTCACCGCCTCGGCGGCGGATTTCAGCGCCGCCAGGTGAGCCTTGTCGGCCTCCGGCACCGCGCGTTGTTCGATGGGGAACACCGGCAACGAGGCCAACAGCCGCGAACCGTAACTCTTGGTCAGCAGGCGGCGATCGTAAATCACGATCTCGCCGTGGCATTCGTTGCTGCGGATCAGACGCCCGACCTGCTGGATCAGGTTGAACGACGCGCTCGGCAGGCTTTGCACCTCAAACGGGTAGCGTTTCAGCGACTTCAGCCATTCGCCCTCGGTCACGATCACTGGGCTGTCGATCGGCGGGAAAGCAATCTTGTGAATGTGCACCTGGGTCAGCAGTTCACCTTTCAGATCCAGCCCCTCGGCGAACGATTGCAGGCCAACCAGCACGCTGGCCACGCCCTTCTCTACCCGTTTGCGGTGTTCTTCCACCAGCCGGTAGCGCGGCTGATCGCCCTGCACCAGCAACATCAGCCGCAGATCGGTGACGTAGCCGAGAAAGGTCTGCATCGCCCGATGGCTACTGAACAGGATCAGCATCCCCTTGTGTTTGCCGCTGGCCTGCTCGGCGCGGAAGAAACGCGCCATCTCTTCCAGATGCTCAGCTTCATTGGCGATCGCCGGTTCAAAACGCATCTGCGGGATGACGATTTTGCCCTGCTCGACGTGGTTGAACGGCGACGACAGCGTTTCGAAACGATCGCCGGCCTTCTCGCTCAGGCCGCTCATTTCCTGCAGGCGGGCGAAGCTGTTCAGCGAGCGCAGCGTCGCCGAGGTGACCACCACGTGCGGCACCTTGCGCCACAGCAGCTTCTCCAGCTGATCGCTGACCCGAATGCCGACGCAGTGCAGGTACAGGTGGGTCACGTTATCGCGCAGATCGCGGGTCACCCATTTGGAGATCGGCGCATTGGAAGACTTGTCCAGCGCCGCCAGGCGCCACAGCTTGCTCATCGCCTCCAGATAGCCCAGGGTGCGGCTCATCTGAATGATCGCCCGGTGCAGGCGCATGATGTCGTGCTTGCCGGTCTGCTCGGTGAGATCGTTCAGCACGAACTCCGCCAGCCCGCGCAGCGCGTCGGTGAGTTTGAACAGCCGCGCGCAGCTCTCCACCATCTCCGCCGGCAGCTCGCCCATTTCGAAGCGGTGCTCGGCCACCACGCTGTCGGTCGGCAGAAAGAGGCTGACCTGGCGCTCGAAGATTTGCACCAGCTCGCGCAGCTCTTCGCAGTGGTTCTTCAGCCGCTCGCTGTTGGCCAGCCCCGGCGGGTTCTTCGGCCGGTATTGGGTCATGCACTGCTCGACCTGGCGCACGATCATATCCAGCTGCAGATTGGTCGCCAACGCGGTGATTTCCCCGTCGATCTCCAGCGCATCGCGGGCCACCTCCGGCAGGTGATGCCCCTCGTCCAGCACCAGCAGCAGCTCTTTCGGATTCGGCAACACCGATTCGGTTTCCAACGCCGCCATCACCAGCGCATGGTTGGCCACCACCACATCGGCGCTCTCGATCTCTTTGCGGGCGATATAAAACGGGCATTCGCGGATGTAGTGGCAGTTGCGCCCCAGGCAGTTGGCTTTGTCGGTGCTCAGCTTGGCCCACAGCGGATCCCCGATAGACAGCTGATAGTGATCGCGCAGCCCGTCCCATTCGTGGCGGCTGAGCGCTTTGGTCAACTTCTGGCACAGCGCCTGCTCCTCACCGCTGGAGGGGGCCAGTTCGTCGTCGAGAAACAGCGTCAGGTCGCCCTGCTCGCTGACGTCGGTGCTCATCGCCGCCAGGTTGCGCGGGCAAACGTAGCGTCCGCGGCCAAAGGCGCCGGTAAATTTCAGGTCGGGAATGATCTTCTTCAGCAGCGGCAGATCCTTGCTGTAGATCTGATCCTGCAGCGCCACGTTGGCGGTGCTCACCACCAGAGGTTTGCTCTCCGCCCGCCCGACGGCGATGCCCGGGATCAGATACGACAGCGTTTTGCCGACGCCGGTCGGCGCTTCAATCGCCAAATGGCGCGCATAGTCGCCGGCCAGGGTTTTCGCCACTTCGGCGATCATCTGCCGCTGAGGGGCGCGGGAAATAAAATCCGGTATTTGCTGCTGCAGGGCTTTGTACCACTGGCCGATCTGATCTTTAACTGCGGAGGAGAGCGCCATTCAACTCTTTATCTAAACGAAATGATGGCGCTATTGTCCCACAGACCGTCGGCCGCGTCAGCCCGAGTTATGCCTGGCTTTCGATCATTGAGGCGCGCCCAGCGCTGAATGACCATTCATCCCGTTGAGAAGTCACTATCACTACCATCACATCTTCAGGGCGCAGCTGCAGATCCTCCTGCAACAGCGAGGCCAGCCGCCGGTAAAAACGCTGCTTGGTGGCGGTGTCGCGCGGGCGGCCGCAGGTGATGTAAAACAGCACGAAATCGATCGAGCGCGGCCCGCCGAGATAATCCCGATCGTAGATCAGCTCACCCGGGCGATACTGATCGATAGCCTGAAACTTGTCGGCCTGTGGAACGCCGAAGGTCTCAACCAGCGCCCGATGCAGAGTATCGGACAGCGTCTGCAGATACTCGGCGGATTTTCCCTGATGCAGGGCAATGCGGCTAAAAGGCATGGGTTCACTCCTGTTCCAATTCGCGCAGGCGCGCCACCGCGGAGGCCGCAGCGGGCCAACCGGCGTAAAACGCCAAATGGGTTATCAGTTCGGCCAACTGCTCGCGGCTGACGCCGTTGCGTTGCGCCAGTTGCAGATGAAACGGCAGTTGTTCCAGACGATTCAGCGCCACCAAGGCGGCGACGGTTATCAGGCTGCGCTCGCGCGGGGCAAGCTGCGGCCGCCGCCAGACATCGTCGAATAATACGCTGTCGCTAAGCTGCGCCAGCTTGGGGGCGATATCGCCGAAGGCCTGTTGGCCAGGTGATTGGCTTGATGGCATCGCACACTCCTGTCGGTTGATCGGTGGCTTTAGGCTACTCGTCGACAGAGTGGGTGAAAATCGGGATTTTCAGCACGGAAGGTTCAGGAAAACAGGATGGTCACCCCTACCGCGATGCGGAAGGGGCGAAGGTTACTCGAGCGGCGCAACCTGGTCAAAATGCGCCTGAAACAGGGCGTTCAATTCAGGCCGCTGTTCGACCCGCTCAGCGATGGTGAGCAATTTCGGGCAGTGTTGCAAAAACCAGCGCCGGCCCGGCCGCCAGTGACACATCGCCGCCGCGTACAGATCCAGCGCGCTGAAGGTTTTACCGAGGAACCAGGGCCCTGCTCCGCTAGCGGCGGCGGCCAGCTGCAGCAGCAGCCGCTGCCGATAGCGCAAAACCTCGTCCGCCAGCCGCTCCTGCGCCGGTATTTCCGGCACCCAGCGTTGCGGATGATCGGCGTAGGTAAAGGTGGGATAAATTTCCGCATTGATAAACATCAGCCAGCGCAGAAAGCGCGGCAACAGCGCGGAGCCGGATGGCGGCGCCAGCTCGGCGTGCGGCGCACGGTCGTGCAGCAGCAGGATCATCGCCGCGCTTTCCGTCATCACTTCGTCATTAGGCAGAATTAAGGTAGGCACCTGTCCAAGCGGGTTAAGCTCCAGCAAGCGGTCGCGCTCCGGGCCGTCCAGCGCGTAGTCCACCTCCTCGTAGCCCCAGGGCAAGCCGGTCAGCTCCAGCGCAGCGGCGACGATGGTCGAACCGCAGCCGCGGGTACCCAGCAATATATAAGTCTCACGCATGATTCCTCCAGAAGTCAGGAAGGGTATCGCTAACTGTAGACCAGCCGCCGACACTTGCCCGAGAAGAAAATTCACTCTTTACGCGACTTTTTTAATCGTTCGATACGAAATTGAATATTCTGTCATAAATAGATCACATAACTAAGGTAAAAAAAACCCGCTGCAAACGTTTAGGCGGCACAGTAAACAGCAATGCAACTGATGATAAGCGTCTTTCAATCGAATAAAGCAGGGTAAATCATGAAACGTAATCTTCTGGCCGTTATTATTCCGGCACTTTTAATTGCGCAGGCAGCACCAGCAGCAGAAATCTATAACAAAGACGGCAACAAACTTGATTTTTACGGCCGTGTAAAAGCACTGCATTATTTCTCTGACGATGCTGGTAATGACGGCGACAAGACCTACGTGCGTATCGGTTTTAAAGGCGCTACCCAAATTAACGATATGCTGACCGGCTACGGCCAGTGGGAATATCAGATTGCCGCCAACCACGCCGAGTCCGACGGCACCAAAGACACCAAAACCCGTTTGGGCTTCGCCGGCCTGAAATACAAAAACGTCGGCTCATTCGACTACGGCCGCAACTACGGCATTATCTATGACGTCGGCGCCTGGACGGATATGATCCCAGAATTCGGCGACGATGCTTATATCAAGACCGACAACTTTATGAATGGCCGCACCAACGGCGTCGCCACCTACCGCAACAACGACTTCTTCGGCCTGGTTGACGGCCTGAAGTTCGCGGTACAGTACCAGGGCAAAAATGAAAACGACGGCCGCTCCGGCAGCAAAGCCAACGGCGACGGCTGGGGTCTGTCTTCCAGCTACGAAATCATCGACGGCTTGAGCGTCGGCGCCGCCTATGCCTCTTCTAACCGCACCGCCGGCCAGAAAGCGGGCACCTTCGGTAAAGGCGATAAGGCCGATATCTGGGCCGGCGGTCTGAAATATGACAACAACGATGTTTACCTGGCCGCGACCTATTCGCAGAGCCGCAACATCGCGCCTATTTCCGGCATCGCCACCATCAATAACAACGCCACTTCCGTCAGCGGTTTCGCCAATAAAGCCGAAGGGATCGAATTGGTTGCGCAATATCAGTTCGACTTCGGCCTGCGCCCATCGCTGGGTTATGTTCAGCAGAAGGGCAAAGATATTGAAGGCATCGGCGACGTCGACCTGGTTAAATATTTCGATGTGGCGGCGACTTATTACTTCAACAAAAACATGTCCACTTATGTTGAATATAAGATCAACCAACTCGATGACGACAACAAGCTGGGTCTGAAAAACGACGACGTCGTTGTGGTTGCCCTGACCTACCAGTTCTGATGTGATGAATAACCACCACTGCAAACTTTAGCCTCGGCTACTTGATCACCCAGAGTTTATTTCGCCGGGCGGCTGCGTCCGGCTTTTTTCTTTTGTGCTCTTCGGCACCGCCCGCATCGCGTAATCGCATTCGCAAACTTGCCTTACAAAACAAACGGGTCTAGATGTATAGCTTCCTCCCTTTTACTGGAACCCGCCATGCAGAACGACGGACAGTTTGAATACCAGAACGCCCTGCGCTACAGCAGCGACCAACTGGCGCATATCCTCAGCCGCTGCTTCGAAAACTATATCGTGCCCTTCGTTATCGACGGCCCCGCCTTCGCCGGCCGTTTTGGCTCAGAAGATCTCAGCCTGAGCGACAGCGTGATCGTTACCCACCGCCGCGAGCCGGTAGCGATAGCGCTGATTGCCCGCCGCGGGCTGCACAGCCGGGTGGCGGCGTTGTCCATCCGGCCGGAAATGCGCGGACAGGGGCTGGGCAAGGCGCTGATGCGCCGGCTGGCGAGCGAAGCCCGGGCGCGCGGCGATCGCCGGCTGTCGCTGGAAGTCATTGAAAGCAACAAGGCGGGGCTGGCGCTGTACCATCATGCCGGCATGCGCATCGTCCGCACGCTGACCGGCCACCAGGCGCCGGAACGGCCCGCCGGCGCCACCGTCGCCTTGCAGGAAATCGACCCGCTGACCGTCAGCCATCGCATGACGGCGGAAGGCGCCACCGACCTGCCCTGGCTGGTCGCCCCTGAAACGCTGTACAAGCTGCCGGGCAGGCCGCGCGCCTTCACGCTGGATCGCCACGCCTATGCCGTGGTGATGCCTGGCGCAGAGAAATGCTTCCTGCGCATGATCTACGTGCCGCCGCAGCACCGCGGCAAAGGCCACGCCCGCGCAACGCTGGCGGCCTTGCAGGCGCAGTTTGCCCCGCTGCCGCTGGTGGCCACCGTCTATGTCCCTGAAGTCGCGGCCCCATTCTTCGACCGGCTCGGCTGGCAACAGGATCCGTTACGCCAGTTTGAGATGGCCATGACGTTAGAAACCCCACAATAATTCCACGGAGAGATGATGATGGCAGGACAAAACAGGCAAAAAGCCCCCTTTGGCGTGGCGGCGGGCATCGCGCTATTGGCCCTCGCCGGCTGCGCGCAGCCGCCAAAAACCGATCCGCTGGCGCAGCAGCGGCTGGCGGACCAGTCGGTGCTGGCGCTGAACTGGTTCCAGCAGTCTGGTGAATATCAGGCGTTGGCGCATCAGGCGTTTAACAGCGCGCAGCGCGCCTTCGATGCGGCCAACGCTGCGCCGGGCAGGAAAAAGGCGGTGGTGGTCGATCTGGACGAAACCATGCTGGACAACAGCCCCTACTCCGGTTGGCAGGCGCTGCAGGCTAAGCCCTTCGCCGGTGAGACCTGGGCCAAATGGTCGCAGGCCGAACAGGCCGGCGCGGTGCCGGGTGCGGTGCAATTCGCCCGCTACGTCAACGGCCATCAGGGCACCATGTTCTACGTTTCCAACCGCAAGCAGTCCGAATACGCCGCCACGGTCGCCAATATGCAGAAGCTGGGCTTTACCGGCATGTCGGAAAAAACCGTGCTGCTCAGCAGCGACACCTCCAACAAGCAGGCGCGGTTTGACGCCATCAAACGGGCCGGTTACGACATCGTGGTGTACGCCGGCGATAACCTGAACGACTTCGGCGCGGCGACCTACCACAAGGATAATGCGCAGCGCCGGGCGTTCGTCAGCCAGAACCAGAGCAAGTTCGGCACCGAATATATCCTGCTGCCCAACCCGCTGTACGGTGACTGGGAAAGCGGCATGGCGCGCGATTACAACAAGCTGACGCCGCAGCAGAAGCTGCAAATCCGCCAGCAGGCGATCAAAGCCTGGAACGGGCAAGGTGCACGATAACCAGCCTTGAGGCTGCGGCGGTTGCAGTCACAGCAACTTATACATATAGCTGGTGGCGTCCAATGCGCCGCCGTTGCTGGCCATGGCGTACTGCGGGATGCTGCCCGCCAGCGCAAAACCCAGCCGGCGATACATGCCTTCCGCGGTATCGCCGGTCAGGGTATCCAACACCAGCAGACGGCGCTGATGCCTTACCGCCAACGCCTGCACTTCCAGCATCAGCCGCCACGCAATGCCCTGGCGGCGGGCCTGCGGATGTACCATCAACTTGGCCACTTCGGCGCGGTGGCGGCCGTTGTCCGGCATGTCCAGCAGCAGTTGCACGGTGCCGACCACCCGCCCGGCCTGGCGCGCCACCAGCATCGCCCGCTCGCCGCGCTCAATGGCCGGCAGCAGCCGACGCCAAAAAGCCTGCGCCTGCTCCAGCGTAAAAGGCATCACAAAGCCGATGCTCGCACCCTGCGCCACGCTGGCGTGCAGCATATCGGCCAGCTCGGCAATGGCGCTTTCCGCCGCGCCGGCGTCAAACTGTCGTATTTCAATCATGGTTATGGCCTGCAGATGACGAGCGTGTAATGGGCCGGCTCCGCGCCGGGAACGTGAAAGCTTGAGGCGCCGAACAGGCGGTAGCGCAGGCAGTCGCCGGGCGACAGCCGGAAAGTGCGCCCTTCCAGCGTCAGCGTCAAATGCCCCGAAAGCAGCCACAGGTGGTGTTCCAGCGCCGGAACGGACGGAAGGTCGTAATCTATCTGCGCACCGGCCTCCAGCCGGCCTTCGATAAACTCGGCTTTGTACAGCGCGGCGGGCGGCGATACCGAACGGCGATGAAAACCGCTGGCGCGATCGATCCATACCGGCTGCTGCTCCAGGTGAAGCAGCTCCGGCGGTTCGTCTTCTATCTCGCTCAGCAGGCGCGACATGGTCAACCCATAGGCTGCGCACAACCGGTTCAACAATGAGGCCGTTGGGCTGGTTTCGCCCCTCTCCACCCTTGAGAGCGTCGCCCGGCTGATGCCGGTCTGCTGCGCCAGTTCCTCCAACGAAGCCCCTCGCCGCTGGCGCAAATCGGCCAGCCGCTGCGCCAGCCTGAGGTCGGCGCTGTCCCATTCGTTATCCACCTTAATCGCTCCCCACAAAAAAAATCCCATATAAGAGAAATAATCTCAAATACGGGACTCGTCAAGCGAATTTAAAGGCTCACTCAGACATTCAGGGCGCCGGCGGATCCCGCAGCCAATCACCACGCTCGGCGTGGGGCGGTTCAATCGCCGCACAGCGCCAGGCGCTGAACACCGCCAACAGCGGCGCCAGAGCGAACAGCAGGAACAGCCAACGCGCGGCGGAAGCCGCCCCCACAGCGCCGCCCGGCGCGTTCAGCCCGGCCAGGTTGGCGATCATCCCGGCCAACGCGGCGCCAAACGCCGTGGCGAACAGCTGCACCGTGGTGATCGAGGCCCCGGCGATGTCTTTATCCGCCTCCGGCGCCACCTGCAAAATGCGCGTCAGCAGATGCGGCCAGCCAAAGCCGATGCCAAAGCCCACCAGCGTCAGGGCGATGACAATCGGCGCCAGCGCCTGCCAGTGGCCGCCGGAGGGCGTCGGCATCAGGATGCCCAGCGCCAACAGCCCCACCAGCACAAACAGCGGCCCGGTCATGATCGCCCGGCGGATGCCCGCCCCCCGCCAGCCGGAGCTGAGAATTTCCGATAACGTCCAGCCGGCCGCCATGGTCGCGGCGATATAGCCGGAAATCAGCGGCGACTGGCCGTGCAGCAGCTGCAGGAAATAAGGCACGAAAATTTCGCTGGTCATGCCGACCACCAGCAGGGAAACGGTAATATACAGCGAGGCCAACGCCGAACCGCGGCGCAAGGCGCCCTGCGGCAATAAGCGGGCGCGCGACTGCCCTTCGCGCCGAATCAGCCAGGCCATCAACAACAGCGAAAGCGCAATGCCCGCCAGGTTGATCCAGGCGCTGTCCGCCAGGCTGCCGGCGGACACCACCAGCACCGCCGTCGCCAGCAACAGCAGCTGGGCCAGCGGCAACGGCGCGACATCCTGCTGCGCTTTGCCCTTAGGCAGAATGATGAAGGTAAAGCCGCCATACAGCACCATGATCGGCAACAGAATGCCAAACGCCCAGCGCCAGGCGTTCAACTCGGCAAAAATTCCGCCGACCGCCGGCCCCACCAGCGTCGCGATGCCCCACATCGCCGAAATCAGCGCCATCGCGCGCGGCCACAGCTTCTGCTCGAACACCAGGTTAATCATCGCGTAGGACAGCGCAAAAATCAGGCCGCCGCCAAAGCCCTGCACCGTGCGGCCAATCAGCAGCACCGGCATCGAGGGCGCCAGCGCGCACAGCATCGCCCCGGCGATGAAAAACAGCGAAGCCACCAGATAGGCGCTGCGCGCGCCGTAGCCGCTGAGCAAGCGGGCCGACAGCGCCGAACCCAAAATCGACGCCACGACAAACAGTGTGGTATTCCAGGCGTAGAGATCGAGGCCGCCGATATCCTGCACCACCGAGGGCAGAATGGTGGTGGCGACCAGGATATTGATTGCATGCAGCGCCACGCCGAGTGAGAGCGCGATCGCACTGGCGGCGTTTTTGCCGGAAAAAAGATCGCCCCAGCGGCTATCATCGTTGGTTATCACGGTTGTCGTCCTGTTTTCAGAGGAATGGCATTGAGTTGGTCATGGTATTGCGTTAAATTTAACAAGAGTTATCTTGGAATAAGTTAGGGTGAGGCGGAGAAATATGTCAAGAATAAACTTGGAAAATAGCCAAGGCGGCGCACAATCGGTCAGTGACCGTTTGCTGACGCTGTTGAAAACCCGCGGCCCACAGCAAGCCTCAGAGGCAGGTAAAGTCCTTGGCACCACCGGCGAAGCGGCGCGTCAGCAGTTCGTCAAGCTGGCTAAAGAAGGTTTGGTGGAGGCCATCGCCGAGACGCGCGGCGTCGGCCGCCCGGTGCAGCTCTGGCACCTCACCGCTACCGGCAACGCCCGCTTTCCGGACACCCATGCCGAATTGACGGTGCAGCTGCTGCGCACCGTGCGCGACAAGCTGGGTGAGCAGGCGATCGATGTGCTGATCGACACCCGCGAGCAAGAGACCCGCATCAATTACAAACAAGCGATGGTCGGCGCAGGCGATCTGCAGGAGCGCGTCGCGCGTCTGGCCGCCATCCGCAGCCGGGAAGGCTATATGGCCGAGTGGCGCCAACAGGAAGACGGCTCCTACCTGCTGGTGGAAAACCACTGCCCAATCTGCGCCGCCGCCGCCGTTTGCCAGGGGTTTTGCCGCGCGGAACTGAGCATTTTTACCGAGGTGTTGCAGGCGCAGGTGGAACGTTCAGAGCATATTTTGGCCGGCGCGCGCCGCTGCGCCTATCGCATCTCTCTGCTGTAAACCGGTTCCGCCGCACGTTTTGGCCTTGTACAGATTATTCTGGTTGTACTGTTTTAGCCTTCCTCGCTATGGTTGAGTCATCGGCACTTGGCAAGGGGAAGACTATGGCCTGCGAAAGCATCGACAAAGCCGCCCAAAGGTGCGGCCTTCTTCCCGGCGCGGGTCAACAACCCGCCCCCGCTGCCCTGCCGTTGGCATGGGCAGCCGCCTTATCGGCAACAGCGCCCAACTGATTGAGCAATCGGAGCCTGCCCTTGCAATGGGTTGAATAGAGGGGTGCGGCAAAATGAACAAAAACCATGGCGGCTTTTGGCTGGCGACGCTGGGGCTCGGCATCTGCTGGCTGCTGGCGCTGCTGGCCGGTGACCGCCTCAATGGCATCCTGCTGGCCGGAGCGGTGCTGGCGTTGATTTTCACTTCGGCCCCCCGGCGCAAAGGAGCCATGCTGACCGCCATTGGCGGCATCGGCATGGACGGCCTGTGGAGCTACAGCGGCGTGCTGCATTACAGCGAACATGTCGGGCTGCCGTTATGGACGTTCGCGCTGTGGCTCGGTTTCGGCTGCTGGTGGTATTGGCTGCTGGATAGGGTCAGGGCCGCCCCCTGGCCGCTGGCGGTGCTCGGCGCCGTGGTTGGCCCCTTCGCCTATGCCCTCTGCTGGAAGATGGGCGCCCTGCGGCCGGGCATACCGCCGGAAATCATGCTGCTGCTGCTCTCCGTCGGCTGGGCCATCTATCTGCCGGCGGTAAGCTGGCTGCAGATGAGGAAAGACGCAGCCTCCTGACGCCGGAAAAAAAGTGCGCAAAGACATTGCTTATCCGCGGCCCGATCGGGTTTACTGAGTCCTCTAATAATAACCTTCCCTACAGAATAATAATCCATGCTGAGCCAAAACAGTCGTAAGGTCCTGCCGTTAATCGGGGCGTTGTTTACGTTATATATTGTCTGGGGTTCCACCTACTTTGCTATCCGTCTGGGCGTCGAAAGCTGGCCGCCGCTGATGATGGCCGGCATCCGCTTTCTGATCGCCGGTATCCTGCTGTTCTGCTTCCTGGCGCTGCGCGGCCATGCGTTGCCGACGCCAAAACAGTGGCTGGCCGCCGGCGCCATCGGCATTCTGCTGTTGGCGGTGGGCAACGGCCTGGTGACGGTGGCGGAACACCAGAACGTGCCCTCCGGCATCGCCGCGGTGATGGTGGCCACGGTGCCGCTGTTCACCCTGTGTTTCAGCCTGTTGTGGGGCATGCGCAACACCAGGCTGGAATGGGCGGGCATCGCGCTTGGCCTGGTGGGCATCGTGTTGCTGAATACCGGCAACAATCTGGTCGGCAACCCAACCGGCGCGTTATTGATCCTGCTGGCGTCGGCCAGCTGGGCCTTCGGTTCCATGCTGGGTTCGCGCATCTCGTTGCCCGCCGGGCCGATGGCCGGGGCGGCGGAAATGCTGGTCGCCGGCGTGGTGCTGCTGGTCGCCAGCCAGCTCAGCGGCGAGCACCTCACGCAGATGCCAAGCGCCGGCGGTTTCCTGGCCCTGGGCTACCTGATCGTATTCGGCTCCATGCTGGCGATCAGCGCCTACATGTTCCTGTTGAAAAACGTACGCCCGGCGGTGGCCACCAGCTATGCCTATGTCAATCCGGTGGTGGCGGTGCTGCTCGGCATCGGTTTTGCCGGCGAATCCTTGGCGCTGCGCGAATGGATAGCGCTGGTGATTATCGTTTCGGCGGTGGTGCTGGTGACGCTGGGGAAATACCTGTTCGCCCGCCCGGCGCGCGTGCAATCGGTGGAGTGCGAGAAACAGTGACCAAAATGGCGGTCCGCGGGCCGCCGTTAAAAACGATTCTTGTTTCGCCCGGCGAAGGGTCTATAATTCCCACTGTTCCGAGCAACCTGTGAAGTCATTCCTATGCTGAAAAAAGCGTTCGTCATCGTTATCGCCCTGTGCGCCTTCGGTTCCCTGGGCGGCGTATTTCTCGCCGGGCTGAATATCTACACCCGCTCCACCACGCCGCTGGAAGAAAACGCCGCTGCCAGCGACGCTTCCGCCTCCCAGGCGCCGGCTGAGCCCCTTCAGACCAAGTGATCGTCCATCCAGCTTTGGCAGCGCTGTTGTAAAAAGCGCTGCAGCAGCCTGACGCGTTCCGATATCTGCGAACGGTGCGGGCACACCAGGCTGATGGGCACCGCATCGCTGCGCCAATCAGCCAATAGCTGCACCAACCGCCCGGCGTGAATGTCCGCCACTACATCGATCGCCGATTTGCGAACCACGCCGTGCCCGGCTAACGCCCAGCGGCGCGCCACCTCGCCGTCATCGGTAAAATAGCTGCCGTTCAACGGCATCTCAATGAGCTCCTCCCCACGCCACAAACGCCATTCGGCATGGCGCCGCCCGCTGGGCTGATAAACCAAGATGCTGTGCCGGGCAAGATCGGCCGGCGTTTGCGGCATGCCGTGCCGCCGCAGATAGTCTGGGCTGGCGCAGATCAGCCGCCGATGCTGCGGCAGGATCGGCAGCGCCACCAGGGCAGAATCCGCCAGCGGGCCGAAACGCAGCGCGACGTCCACCGGCTCGCGGAACAGATCGGCTTGCCGATCGTTGATCAGCAATTGCAGCTGAATATGCGGATGTTGCCGCCGGAATTCGTCCAGCCAGCCCAGCAGCAAATTGCGGCCGAAGTCCGATGGCGCGGATATCTGCAGCACCCCGGATAACCCTTGGTGCTTTTCGCGGATCGCCTGTTCACCCTCCGCCAAAGCCCCCAGCGCCAGACGCGCACTGTCGAGATAACGCGCCCCTTCCTCAGTCAACCGCAGACTGCGGGTAGAACGCACCAGCAAACGCACGCCCAGCTGCTGTTCCAGCCTTTTCACCGCAATGCTGGCCGCCGCCGGCGTCATGTCCAGCGCCCGCGCGGCGGCGGAAAAGCTGCCGCCATCCACCGTGCGGACAAATACATCCAGATCGACAAGTGAAGTCATCGCTAATCTCCTGCGCTACCCGGCCTATTATTAAAATTAATTTACAAGTGTTTGCCATTCAACGGGGTTTTTTCCTCATTTTCAATCAGGAAAGATAGATAGCGTTGAAATTCACAATCACAGAGGCCTTATGATGAATATTCCCGACTCCTCCCTGCTGGGACAAAAACTGGTAATTCTGGGTGGCAGCAGCGGTATCGGCGCGGCAGTGGCCTATGCGGCAACGGCGCGCGGCGCCGACGTGGTGCTGGCCTCGCGCCGCGCCGCCGGTTCGCAACGCCAGGCAGCAGAATGCGGCCTGCGCATCATGCAGGCGGATATAACGGATGAGCGCTCGCTGCACGCATTGTTCGCCGCCGTGGGCGCCTTCGATCATCTGGCGATCACCGCCGGCCCGCAAGTCTCGGGCAAACTGCTGGCGGACACCGCTATTGCTCAGGCGCAAGCGGACTTTAACGTCAAATTCTGGGGAACGTTGCGCGCGGTACAGGCGGCCCTGCCGACGCTGGCGCCGCAGGGTTCCATCACCCTGACCTCTGGCCAGCTGTCGCGTAAATATCTCAGCGGCCAGTTGATTAAAACCGGCATCAACGCCGCGTTGGAAGCGGTGGGCAAGCAGTTGGCGAAAGAGCTGGCGCCCCGGCGAGTGAACGTGGTCAGCCCCGGCATTACCGCAACGGAAGCCTACGACGCCATGAGCGCCGCACAGCGGCAAGCGTTGTTCGAACGCGTGGGCGAGAGCCTGCCGGTCGGCCGGGTCGGCCAGGCGGCCGACATCGCGGCGGGTTATCTGCTGGCGATGGAAAACAGCTTCGTCACCGGCAGCGTTATCGATATCGACGGCGGCGGCTTGCTATAAAAACTTACAACGCCGTCACGCCCTGCGCGGCGGCCTGCTGCTCCAGCGTGCCGATCACCTGGTAGGCCGAACGCGGCACCAGGCTGAAATCGCCGATCAGCAGGCTGTCGCTGACCCTTTCGTCCAGCATCGCCCTGGCGCCGGCGCGCAGTATTTCCAGCTGTTCCGGCGGCGTGGCTGCCGAGGTGATCAGCGGCAAGCCCGGCACCGCCGCAGTGCGACCGATAATCTTCAAACCGTCCAGCGCCCGCGGCTGCGCGCGGCGCAGCAGCTCCATGCTGATGCTGTCGATGGCGGCGATGTCCGCCTGCCCGCTCTGGATCAGCTTCAGCGACTGGTAGTGCGCGCCGGAAGCGATGGCGCCGCCAAAAAACTTTCCGTCCTGAGCCAGCGGCGCAACCAGCGCGCGCAGGCTGTTGTAACCGGACTGCGAGTCGGTGCTGTTGTAAGCCGCCACCCGGCCGCGAAAGTCGACCAGCCGCTCGCCGGGATCTTCGGCGCGCACCACCAGCCAGCTGCGGTAGTTCGGCCCGTCGCAGCCTTCGACGCGGTAATGATAAGTGCCGACCAGCTGCACCTGCGGCAGCGCGCTGACCAGCGGATAACCGCAGGTCTGGCTGAGCAGCAGATCGTCGCGCCGCCAGTGTTGCGCCAAATTATCCGGCCAACTGAGCTGCTCGGGCAGCGCTTCCAACCCCAGCTGCAACAGTTTGCCGCGCAGCACCCGCCAGAAGGACTCGGCCTGCTGATGGCCGACGCCATACATCGGTAAAGATACCTGCCTCATATGCCCTTACCCCGCTGAAGAGATTGCCAACGTCTGCTGACGCCAGGCGGTGAGATAACGCACCCAACGCTCGAACAGCATGTCGGTAATGATAGCAAGCAGGGCCACCACCGCCGCCCCCTGGATCACATAGGCGGTATTAAACCCGCTCAGGCCGATAATGATCGGTGAACCGAGGGTTTTAGTACCGACAGTGGAAGCGATGGCGGCAGTGCCGATGTTGATGATCACCGAAGTGCGAATGCCGGCGACGATCACCGGCGCCGCCAGCGGCAGCTCGACGCGCCACAGCGTTTGCCAGGCGCTCATGCCCACCCCGCGAGCGATCTCTTTGGTGGCGGCGGGCACCGATTCAATACCCGCCAGCGTGCCCTGCAGGATCGGCAGCAGGCCGTACAGCACCAGCGCGATGATCGCCGGCTGTTCGCTGAAGCCCATCACCGGCACCGCCACCGCCAGCACCGCCACCGGCGGGAAGGTCTGTCCCACCGCCACCACGGTCTCCACCAGCGAACGGAACTCCCGCCCGGCGCCGCGGGTGACGCCGACGCCCGCCGCCACGCCGATCGCCACGGCGACCAGGCTGGAAATCGCCACCAGCAGCAGATGAGCGCCGACCAACGAAATAAAGCTGTCCTGCTGATACACCGGGCGTTCCAGATCGGGGAACCAGGCGGCAAACAGGCCGTGCAGATGATTCATGCCGAACACCAACGCCAGCAGCAGCGCCACCGTCCAGGGCAGCGGATCCTTTAGCCAGCGCAGCCGGCGCGCAGTTTGCCCGCTCATGACAGCGCCTTGTCGGCGATCAGGTCGGCAAAGTGCAGCACCCCCAGCGCTTCGCCCTGTTCGCTCACCACCGGCAGGCGATCGCTGCCGCGCGCCACGAACACCGACAGCGCTTCGCGCAGGCTCATGGCGGCGGTGATGGGATCGCCCTCGGCCACGCCGGGCCGCACCCGTTCGGCGACCCTGCCCAGCGCCAACAGCTTGATGCCGCGATCGCTGCGGCCAAAGAAATCACGCACGAAATCATTGGCCGGTGCGGTCAACAGTTCCAACGGCGTGCCCTGCTGCACCACACGCCCCTGATCGAGCAGCACGATGCGGTCCGCCAGCCCCAGCGCCTCGTCGATATCATGCGTGACCAGTACGATGGTGCGGCCCGAGAGCTGGTGAATGCGCGCGATTTCCGCCTGCAGCGCCGCCCGCGTCACCGGATCGAGCGCGCCGAAGGGTTCGTCCATCAACAGCACCTCGGGATCGGCGGCCAGCGCGCGCGCCACGCCCACCCGCTGCTGCTGCCCGCCGGACAGCTGATGCGGATAACGGTGGCGGAACAGTTCCGGCTCCAGGTGCAGCAGCTCCAGCAGTTCGCTCACCCGATCGCGAATGCGCGCGCGCGGCCATTTCAACAGCTGCGGCACGGTGGCGATGTTCTCTTCCACCGTCCAGTGCGGAAACAGGCCGATCGACTGGATGGCATAACCCATGCGGCGCCGCAAATCCTGCGGTTTGAATTTCTGGATCTCTTCACCGGCAAAGTAAATCTTGCCGGCGTCATGTTCGATCAGTCGGTTGATCATTTTCAAGGTGGTGGACTTGCCGGAACCCGAGGTGCCGATCAGCACGGTGAATTCGCCCTCGGCGATGTGCAGCCTGAGGGAGTCTACCGCCGGCTTGCCCTGAAAAATCTTGCTGACGTGGTCAAAGTGAATCATCGGCGTGACACTTCCAGAATAGAAACAATGAATTTAAACAGCGAATCGACGATTACCGCCATCAGGATCACCGGGATCACCCCCAGCAGCACCAGATCCAACGCGCTGCTGAGCAGCCCCTGGAACACGATGGCGCCAAAGCCGCCGGCGCCAATCAGCGCCGCCACCACCGCCATGCCGACGGTCTGCACCGCCAGGATGCGCACGCCGGTCAAAAACAGCGGCAGCGCCAGCGGCAGCTGTACCCGCAGGAAAATCTGTCCGCGCGTCAGGCCCATGCCGGTCGCCGATTCAATCACGCTGGCCGGCACGCTTTGTAGCCCGGCCACCACGCTGCGCACCAGCGGCAGCAAGGCGTACAGCACCAGCGCGACGATCGCCGGCGCCATGCCGATGCCGCTGACGCCGTGTTCCGCCAGCCAGGGCACCGCCGTCGCCAACCCCGCCAGCGGCGCAATCAGCAGGCCGAACAGCGCAATCGACGGGACGGTCTGAATGATGTTGAGCGTGGAGAAAATCGGGGCTTGCCAGCGTTCGGAGCGGAAGCACAGCACCCCGAGCGGCACGCCGATCAGCAGCGCCGGCACCAGCGTGGCCAGCAGAATGCTCAGGTGTTGCAGCAGGGCGGCGTCGAACACCTCCTGCCGGTTGTGATACTCCTTCAGCAGCGACAGCGTATCGAGTTGATGGCTAAGCAGCAGCGCCACCACCGGCAGCACCACCAGCGCGTTGCCCAAGATGCGCCACAGGTGCGAAGCGGTAATGCGCGCCATGGCGTCGGCGGCGATCAAGAGGCTCAGCGCCATCATCAGCCAGCAACCGCTGCCCCAGGAAGTGCGCGCCAGCGGCGAACCTTCCTGCGCCAGCCGCCCGGCGGCGTGGCCGCTCAGCCAGAAGGTCAACGCCAATAGCGCGCAGGCGGCCAGCGCCGTCAGCAGCGCACGGCGGCGCAGCGGCGCCAACAGGCTGAGGACCGCCAGCGCCGCCATCGGCAACAGCAGCCACAGCGCCGGGCCATGCAGCAGGGAAATCAGGGAGATGCTTTTGCCCGACAGCAGGCGGTTGGGGGCATAGCTCAGAAACGGCAGGCCAAACGCGGCCAGCAGCAACAGGATAAACAGTGTCAGCAATACGCGGTTATTTACAGCAATCAAAGAAACTCTCCGGCTCCATAACAAATGGGCCCTGTTCTCCCGCTCTTCCGGCGGAAGAGCGGGAGCCTCAGCGCTATCCCTTAACAAACCCTTTCTCTTTCAGGTAAGCGGCCGCCACCTGCTTGGCGTCCTGGCCCTCCACCGCAATCTGCGCGTTGAGCTTTTGCAGCGTCGGGCCGTCGAGTGAGGCGAACACCGGCTTCAGCAGTTCGGCGATGTTGGCGTGCTGCTTGAGCGCCGCTTCGCGAATAATCGGCGCCGGGGCGTAAATCGGCTGCACCCCTTTGGGATCTTCCAGCGTCCGCAGGCCCAGCGCCGCCACCGGGCCGTCGGTGCCGTAGGCCATCGCCGCATTCACGCCGGAGGTTTGCTCCGCCGCCGCTTTAATGGTCACCGCGGTATCGCCGCCCGCCAGCGACAGCAGCTGGTCCTGATTCAGTTTGAAGCCGTAGGCGCTCTGGAACGCCGGCAGCGCATCCGGGCGTTCGATAAACTCCGCCGACGCCGCCAGCTTGAATTTGCCGCCGCCGTTGATCCACTTGCCGAGATCGGCCAGCGTTTGCAGATGATTGGCGTCCGCCACGTCCTGGCGAATAGCGATGGTCCAGGTGTTGTTGGCCGGAGCGGCATCCAACCAGACGATTTTATTTTTGTCGTAATCGAGCTTTTTCACCTTCTCGAAGCCGGCCTGGGCGTTTTTCCATGCCGGATCTTTCTCATCGGAGAAGAAGAACGCGCCGTTGCCGGTATATTCCGGATACAGGTCAATCTCGCCGGAAGCGATCGCCCCGCGCAGCACCTTGGTGGTGCCGAGCTGCAGTTTGTTGGTGGTTTTGATGCCGTTGGACTCCAGCACCTGCACGATAATGTTGCCAAGCAGCGAACCTTCGGTGTCGATCTTGGAGCCGACGCGCACCGAATCGGCCGCCTGCGCGGCGCCGCCGATGCTGAACATGGCCAGCGCCAGCGCCAATAAACGTCCGCGTAATGGGGTGATTGCCATACTTTTCCTCTTGTTGTTGGTTTCCGGCTATTTGGCCAGATCGGTTGGAAAATCCTGAGAAGCGCGCTTCCATCGCGCAATAAATGTCTCCGCCGCCCAGGCCTCGCGTTCGCCCTGCGGCCGTTCGGCCGGCTCGAGGGTGCTGAACGGATGCACTTCGACGGCGATCGGGGTAAAAGCGTAGGCGTTCACCCACTCGCCATACCCCTGCGCCACGAACCCCTGGCTGCGCTGCCGGTAGGCGTCGCGCTCCGCCAGGTAGACCTCCCGCAAGCCGTACCAGGGCAAACCGGGCAAGTCGTGATGTACTAAATGATAGTTCAAATTGAGAAACAGCAGCCGCCAGGGCCAGGCCGCCTCATTAATAATAGAACGTGCCTGCGGAGCTTCCACGGCGCGATGCTCAAAAAACGATCTTATCTTGGTCAGCGCCAGCGCCGGGTAGCTGATAACCCACAGATAAAATCCTGCGCCGATGCCCTGCGCCTGCAGCCAATGAAGCACCAGCGTCAGCAGCGCCAGATGCGTCAGCCACATGGCCAGAGCCCGCAGATCGCCGCCGAGGATCGCTTTCAGCGCGTTGGCCAGCGTCGCGGCGATATCCAGCGCCGGGCCGAACGCCACCCTGCCGGCCAGCGTATTGCGCACCCTGGCCAGTAACGGGAACAGCCGGGGAAAACGCCGCCACTGCGCCTGGCTGAAGTAATAGCTTTCGGGGTCTTCATGCGGATCGGTCAAATGTTCGTTGCGATGGTGCTGAATATGCGAATCGCGGTACAGCCCGTAGGGGTACCACACCGCCAGCGGCAGCAGGCCAAACAGCTGATTGACGCGCGGCCAGCGCGTCGGGTGGCCGTGGATCAGCTCATGCTGCAGCGACATGTACCAGGTGGTCAGCAGGATCAGCAGCGGCGCACCCAGCCAGGGGCCAAGCGTTTGCCAATGCTGCGTAACGCCGAACCAGCCGCCGTACACCGCCGCCATAATGCCCCAGGTAGGCAGCTCCATCCGCCAATACCAGCGCCGATAAAGCTGCTGGATCCGGCTGCGCTGCTCGGGGTGTAAATAGTGGCTGTGGCTTTTGGCTGAAGGCATCTCGCGGCTCGCGTTATGGAATTTTCCACAGTATCTGCGAGCGGCATGGGCGCTCAAAATAACGAAAGCGGCAAAGCAAAGTTAAAAATCAGCTATTTGCATTGCGCCTGCAATGAAATTTTTTCACATTCGGCACGCACTTCGTCTGCTTCAGCCCGGGCGAGCCATACTTACCCCGCTGTGGGCGGCTTTTACCTGAACATGATTATTTTTCAACAACTTCCGGTTGTATGCTTATAACCAGAAAGAATTGGTTAGCGCTGATGATGCGCCGTTATGCTCGGATTTTTGCCTACTAAGAAAAACTATCATGTCCAGTTATATAGCGGCGCCCAGCGCCCTTTCTGCAGGGAAAAGCGATTTTTCGGCCGCCGAGGCGGTCAGCATTCGCAGCGCCGCCGACGTTTCGGCGCTGGTCAACGGCGGTGCCGCCAAACGCAATAATGCGCGGGTGGTGGTGGCCATCGCGCTGGGCGGAGTGTTCCTCGACGCCTACGATCTGGGCGCGCTGGCGTTCGGCATCAAGGACGTGGCGCGCGAATTCAATCTCACCCCCACCGGCACCGGCCTGGTGGCGTCGGCCATCACCTTCGGGGCGATTGTCGGCGCCTTTATCGGCGGTTATCTGACCGACAAAATCGGCCGCTACCGGGTATTTATGGCCGATATGTTCTTTTTCGTGGTCGCCGCGCTGGCCTGCGCCTTTGCGCCCAATGAGTGGGTGCTGGGCGGCGCGCGTTTTGTGATGGGCCTCGGGGTCGGCATCGATCTGCCGGTGGCGATGGCGTTTCTGGCGGAGTTTTCCAAGCTGTCCGGGCGCGGCAACAAGGCGGCGCGTATCGCCATGTGGTGCCCCACCTGGTATGCGGCGATCAGCGTCTCCTATCTGCTGGTGTTGCTGCTGTATGCGGTGCTGCCGGAGAGCCATACCGACTGGCTGTGGCGTCTGATCCTCGGTTTCGGCGCGGTGCCGGCGCTGGCGATCATCGCCATCCGCAGCCGCTATATGAGCGAATCGCCGGTGTGGGCCGCCAATCAGGGCGATCTCGAGGGCGCCGCGGCCATTTTGCGCCGCTCCTATAACGTTAACGCCGTGGTGGCGGCGGATGCCGAGCGCGGCGTACCGGCGCAGGCCCGGCGCGCTTCCTGGCGCAACTACGGCGCGTTGCTGCAAGGGGTCTATCTGCGCCGCACTATTTTGGCCACCCTTATCGCCATCGCCTCGTCGTTCGCCTATAACGCCGTGGCCTTCGGGCTGCCGGTGATCTTGTCCAGTTTCCTGGCGCAGTCGATGCTCAGCACCATTTTGGTTTCTCTGGCGCTTAACCTGTTGTTCGCCTTTGTCGGCGGTCTGATTGCGGTGCGGCTGGTGCCGAGAGTCGGCGCCTGGAAAATGACGGTGTTGGGTTATGCGTTTCAACTGGCGGCGTTGCTGGGGCTGGCGCTGATTGGCCGGCCGGCGGACGGCGCGCAAGCCGCCGTTTCCATCGGCATGCTGGCGCTGTTCCTGCTGGGGCAGGGATTCGGCCCAGGTTCGCACAGCATGACTTTCGCTTCGCTGAGCTACCCGACGTCGCTGCGCGGCGTCGGCGTCGGTTTCAACCAGACGCTGATGCGTTCAAGCTCTACTCTGTCGCTATTCCTGTTTCCGGTGCTGTCCGCCGCGCTGGGCACCGGCGTGTTTTGGGTGATCGCCCTGGCGCCGCTGGCCGGCCTGGCGGCGCTGCTGGCCATCCGCTGGGAGCCTTGCGGTTACGATGTGGACGCGGAGGATTTCCAACCGGCCGCATAATAAAACGGGCCTCGTCACCGAGGCCCGTTCAATCGTTTCAGGGAACAAAATCCAGCACCACCGCGTTAAACAGCAGGTACTCGGTCGGGTTCGCCATCTTCGGCATTTTGGCTTTTTTCACCGCCTCGCCGGCCGCCGCGCACAGTTGCGGGTCCCCCTTCAGCACCCTGATATCCTTCAAAGCGCCGTCCGGCTGCAGATGAATGCTGATTGAACAGCTTTTGGACTTCAGCTCCGCCGGCAAACGCAATTCGCGCGTTACCGCGAGGCGCACTTTCTCCGGGTAATTTTGCCCGGCAGCCGCCTGAACCGCCGCATGCGGCGCAACGGGCTGCGGCTTGGTTGCCGCGCCGCATCCCGCCAACAACAGCGGCGCCAGCGCCGCCAAAAGTCGGATAGTCATTTCCATGTCCTTATGTCCTTGTAGGCGGTCCGTCCGCTCCGCAGGCACGGCCTCAGCCCGCGGGGTAAACATCTCCGTCGTCTGCATAGCGCTGCAACCGCTCGCGCCACCATTTTGCCGCCAATCCGCCGGCGCTTTCCCGCCAGCCAAAGTAGGCGACGTCTCCGCTGCGTTCCGTTTCGACGCGTTTAGCCACCAGACTGCCGCTTGCCAGGTGGGGTTTCGCCAAATAGCGCGGCAGATACCCGCATCCCAACCCGGCCAACTGCGCCTGCAGCTTGGCCTCAAAGCCGAATACCGTCAGCGTATCTTGCTCTTCCAGAATATTGAGGTTTTGCGGCGCATTCACCCGGGAGGTATCGCGCACCACCACCGCCCGGTGCCGGCGGATCTCCTCCTTCGGCACGGGCTCCGCCGCCGCCGCCAGCGGGTGCTGAGGCGCGACGACGAACACGTAATCCAACTGCCCCAGCCTGCTAAAAGCATAGCCTACGCGCGACGGCGGTTCACAAATGGCGCCGATGATAATATCCGCGCAGCCGTACACCAGCGATTCCCAGGAGCCCGCCAGCACTTCATGACTGAACCGCAGGCGGGTGTGGTGATGCTGCTGATGAAACTCCTCAATCAACGGCAGCAGGCGCGTAAAGGGAAAAGAGGCGTCGATGCCCAGCGTGATCTCGCTTTCCCAACCGTTCTCCACGTAGCGCGCCTGCTGCTCCAGATCCTGCGCCGCCCGCAGCAACACCCGGCCTTTGTCCAGCATCAGCTTGCCGGTGTCGGTGAATTTCGCCCGATGGCCGGAACGATCGAGCAGCCGAATGTCGAGATCGTTCTCCAGCTTTTGCACCATATAGCTCAGCGCCGACGGCGTTTTAAACAACGCGGCGGCGGCGGCGGCAAAAGAGCCATGCCGGTCCAGCGCGTCCAAAATCAGCAGCGCTTCGAGGTTTAATCTCATGCTTCCTCCCGTGTATAAAAAAACTCAACAAGTCGGCAAAAATTCTGCGGTATCTTTGAAATCGCCCTCTGCCTACCATGCGTTTTATCGGCGTCACACTCATCAGATGTTAAACCGAAACACCACTGGGAAGGTAAATTATGTCTAAGTTTCAATTACTTGATAAAGACAATTCCGCACTGATTTTTATTGACCATCAGCCGCAAATGTCTTTTGGCGTGGCTAATATTGATCGTCAGCAGCTGAAAAACAACGTCGTCGGTTTGGCGAAAGCCGGCAAGATTTTTAACGTCCCCACCCTTTTCACCTCGGTCGAAACCGAAAGCTTCAGCGGCTATATCTGGCCGGAATTGCTGGCGGTCCACCCTGAAATCACCCCGATTGAACGTACCTCGATGAACTCCTGGGAAGATGCCGCCTTCGTTAAGGCCGTTGAGGCCACCGGCCGTAAAAAGCTGGTGATTTCCGCGCTGTGGACCGAAGTGTGCCTGACCTTTCCGGCGCTGATGGCGCTGGAGGCCGGCTATGAGGTTTACGTGGTTACCGACACCTCCGGCGGTACCTCGGCCGACGCGCACGAACGCGCGATCGATCGCATGGTGCAGGCCGGTGCCGTTCCGGTGACCTGGCAGCAGGTGTTGCTGGAATACCAACGCGACTGGGCGCGCAAGGACACCTACGACGCGGTGATGGCGCTGGTGCGCGAACACAGCGGCGCTTACGGCATGGGCGTCGACTACGCTTACACCATGGTGCACCACGCCCAGGCGCGCACCGTCAAGTGATCCCTGCCCCGGCCTCGCGCCGGGGTTATTTCAGGAGCCGGCTCTATGGCCCACCCGCAGCACGTTACCCTGGTCATCACCCACCGCCTGGCGCCGGGCCAGGAACCGGCCTACGAGGCCTGGCTGAACCGCATCATGCCGGAGGCCGCCGCCTTCGCCGGCCACCTCGGCGTTAACGTGATCCGCCCTTCCGGCGAAGAACAGGCCTATACGGTGCTGGTGCGTTTCGACAGCCTCGATAACCTGTATCTGTGGATCAACTCGCCGCTGCGTAAAAAGTACATCGAGGAAGTGACGCCGCTGCTGCTGGAGAATGACCGCATCGAAATCCGCCCCGGCGCGGAGTTTTGGTTTACCCCGCCCAGCCCCAGCGTGCGCCAGCCCGCCAAATGGAAGCAGTTTGTCATCACCCTGCTGGTGATCTTCCCGTCCACCAACCTGGTGCCCTGGTTCTGGGGGCTGCTGCTACCGCAGCTGAACGGCACGCTGCGCGGCCATTTTCTCAATGACGCCACCGTGGTCGCGCTGGTGGTGTTCCTCTGGATGCCAATAGTGACTCGCGTTTTTCATCAATGGCTTACCCGCCGCTAGGCGGCCTGCCGGGAGAATGTTATGAGCAACAACGCTTCATTGATCATCACCAAAGGTAAATTTCACACCGTCGATCGCCAAAACCCCCTCGCGCAGGCGGTGGCCATCAAAGACGGCAAGTTTCTGGCCGTCGGCAGCGAGAGCGAAGTCATGCAGCACGCCGGGCCGGAAACGCAAATTATCGATCTGCACGGCCATACCGCCGTTCCGGGCCTCAACGATTCGCACCTGCACCTGATCCGCGGCGGCCTGAATTACAATCTGGAGCTGCGCTGGGAGGGCGTGCCGTCGCTGGCCGACGCGCTGCGCATGCTGAAGGAACAGGCATTGCGCACGCCCAGCCCGCAGTGGGTGCGGGTGGTGGGCGGCTGGACCGAATTCCAGTTCGCCGAACGCCGTATGCCGACGCTGGAAGAGATCAACCAGGCGGCGCCGGACACGCCGGTGTTTATCCTGCATCTGTACGATCGCGCGCTGCTCAACCGCGCGGCGTTGAAGGTGGTTGGCTACACCAAGGACACGCCGAACCCGCCGGGCGGCGAGATCCAGCGCGACGCCAACGGCAACCCGACCGGGATGCTGATCGCCAAGCCTAACGCCATGATCCTGTACGCCACGCTGGCGAAAGGGCCAAAGCTGCCGTTGGAACAGCAGGTCAACTCCACGCGCCAGTTCATGCGCGAGCTGAATCGCCTCGGCCTGACCAGCGCCATCGACGCCGGCGGCGGCTTCCAGAACTACCCCGAAGATTATCAGGTGATCGCCGAACTGCATGAGAAACGGCAACTGACCATTCGCATCGCCTATAACCTGTTCACCCAGCGGCCGAAGCAAGAGCTGGAAGATTTCCAGCTGTGGACCGACATGCTCAAACCCGGCCAGGGCACCGACTTCTATCGCCACAACGGCGCCGGCGAGATGCTGGTGTTCTCCGCCGCCGACTTCGAAGACTTCCTGCAGCCGCGCCCGGACCTGCCGGCGGGCACCGAAGACGAGCTGGAACGGGTGGTGCGTCATCTGGTCGAACACCGCTGGCCGTTCCGCCTGCACGCCACCTACGATGAATCCATCAGCCGCATGCTCGACGTATTCGAGAAGGTAAACCGCGATATCCCGTTCAACGGCCTGCACTGGATCTTCGACCATGCGGAGACCATTTCCGAGCGCAACATCGAGCGCGTCAAAGCCCTCGGCGGCGGCATTGCGGTACAGCACCGCATGGCGTTTCAGGGGGAATATTTTGCCGAGCGCTACGGCCTGGAAGCCACCAAACAGACGCCGCCGGTGGCGAAAATGCTGGCGGCCGATCTGCCGGTCGGGCTGGGCACCGACGCCACGCGCGTCGCCAGCTACAACCCCTGGACCGCGCTGTATTGGCTGGTTTCCGGCCGCACCGTCGGCGGCATGGCGATGTACGACGAAAGCGCCCGGCTGGACCGCGAGACCGCGCTGATGCTGTGGACTCAGGGCAGCGCCTGGTTTTCCACCGAGCAGGGCAAAAAGGGCCAGATCAAGGTTGGCCAGTTGGCCGATCTGGCGGTGCTGTCGCAGGACTACTTCAGCGTGCCGGAAGAGCAAATCAAGGGGATTGAATCGGTGATGACGCTGGTGGACGGCAAGGTGGTTTACGCCGCCGGCAGCTTCTCGCCGCTGGCGCCGCCGGCAATACCGGTGTTGCCGGACTGGTCGCCGGTCACCCAGGTGCCGGGGCATTACCGCACCGCACCGCCGTCGGCGGCGACCCGGGTGGGGGTGCTGAGCCAGGCCCATCAGTGCTGCGGCCCCTGCGGCGTGCATGCGCATCAGCACGACGTCGCTCGCCGCTCGAGCATCCCGGTCTCGGACGAGAACGCCTTCTGGGGCGCCTTCGGCTGCTCGTGCTTTGCGTTTTAAGTTAATACGTTATTAGGTTATTAAGTTAACAACATAATAAATGAGTAAATTAATGGCGCTTTCCTTTCCCGCGGGAGAGCGCCATGCCGCAGAGCTAGTCGCGGTTGATCTCCAGCCAGCGGCGCTGCTCTGCGGAAGCCGCGATCGCGTCCAGCACGCAAGACACCTTCCAGCCCTCTTCGAAATCCGGCCACATGCGGTCGCCGGCGGCGATGCCGTTGACCAGATCGCGGATCTCCACCGTCTTCTGATCGTTAAAGCCGATACCGTGTCCGGCGCTGATGCAAAACGCGGCGTAGTCCGGGTGCTTCGGCCCCACCAGCAGCGTTTTGAACCCCTGCCGCTCCGCCGGCTCATCATGCCGGTACAGCTTCAGCTCGGCCATGCGCTCCTGGGTATAGCTGAGCGTGCCCTTGGTGCCGGTGACCACGTAGGTCAGCCCCATCTTGCGCCCACAGGCGATGCGCGAGGTTTCGAGAGTGCCCATCGCCCCGCCGGCGAAGCGCACCAGCGCGCTGGCCTGATCTTCGTTTTCCACCGGGTGCATCCGCGTTGGGTCTTTGGCATCCGGGCGCTGTTTGATGACGGTCTGCATATCGCCGGACACCGCCACGATATCCCCCACCAGGTAATGCGCCATATTGACGATGTGCGCCGCCAGATCGCCCAACGCCCCCAACCCGGCGCTGGCCTTGCGGCAGTGCCAGTCGATAGGCGTGCGCGGATCGGCCAGATAGTCTTCGTTGTGGGTGCCGTAAAAGTGCACCACCTCGCCAATCTCGCCGTTGGCGATAATTTCGCGTGCCAGCTGGCTGGTAGGGTTTTTCATATAGTTGAAGCCCACCAGCGTCTTGACCCCTTTGGCGCGGGCGGCTTGCACCATTTCCGCCGCGTCGGCGGCGTCCAGCGCCAGCGGTTTTTCGGAATAGACGTGTTTGCCGTGGCGGATCGCCTCCAGCGCCATCTCTTTATGCAGGAAGTTCGGGGCGCAAATATCCACCACATCAATGGCCGGGTCGGCCACCAGCTGCCGCCAGTCGCCGGTCGAACGCGCAAAGCCGAATTCGGCCGCACGCTGCGCCGCCAGCTCCGGCGTCACCTCCGCCAGCATCTCCAACACCAGTTCCCCCTTCAGCGGAAACACCGTGGCGGCCTGCGCATAAGCGATGGCGTGACAACGCCCGATATAGCCGGTGCCGATTAACCCAACCCGTACCTGTTTCATCACCTTCTCCCGTTGCCGATTATCCTGAATGCGGCGGCGCTTCGTTAAATGAAACGCACCGTCTGATATGGTTTTATATGGAATATAAATTTCAATAACAAGAAGAATGAAAAATAAAACTGATATTCGTGATGACGTTCATGAAACTGTGCAGAGCAGGCTGCAACAAAAAACCGGCCGCATGCGCATGCGGCCGGTCAAGATAAAATGAACGTTTTATTTCGAATCAGGGCAAACCATTGGCGCCATGCAACCTAAAACCGGGCCGCTGCTGCAAACGCTGCAGATAGCCGCCCAACGCCGGGTAATCCGGGCGGGTAAACGGCGTCATCAGCCAGCGGTTCAGCGACAGCCCCAGCACCACGTCGGCCAGGGTAAAAGCCTCGCCGGCGACATAGGGGCCGCCGCCCGCCAGCTGGTGTTCCAGCAGCCCCATCAGCCGGTTCCACTCCCGCTCCGCCGCCGCCAGGCGAGCGGCATCCTGATACGCCGCATCCTGACGCACCCGCGACATAAACACGTAACGCCAGGCATTGTTCAGATCGGTAGCCTGCCAGTCCATCCACATCTCTACCGCCGCGCGCGCACCGGGCGCCTGCGGCAACAGGTCATGGCGCCCTTCCCGCCCGGCCAGATAACGGCAGATGGTGTTGGACTCCCACAGCACCCGTTCGCCGTCGATCAGCACCGGCACCAGCCCGTTGGGATTCAGCGCCAGAAACTCCGGCTGCTGCGTGGAGCGGAAACCGCTGCCCCAGTCTTCCCGCTGCAGCGGCAGCCCCAACTCATGGCCGGTCCACAACACCTTGCGCACGTTTATTGACGAGGCCTTGCCCAATAGCTTCAGCATGCGTTCTCCTTACTCCTTCCAGAAGGGTTTACAGCCTTCGCGCACCGCTTGCGCGCGCGTCAGGCCAATATCCGTCAGCCGGGCCTCGTCCAGCTGCAACAGCGCCTTGCGCGTGCGGTGGCGCAGCAGGTACAGCCGCCAGCGGGACAACAGCCGCCGCCGCGCCGCCGGGGCTTTAACAAGGGACAAAACGCTCATCATGCTCTCCTCAGGTTTGGCTGTAAAAACCATGATGCGGCGCGAGGGAAAAACAATACAGATTCACGCAGACGATATTTTTTCCATACAAAAGCTGTCTCCACCTATCTGAATGGTCTAATTTATCTGCATCTGTACCGATTTTTTCCCATTCACTCTGACTTTGGGCATCTGTATGACTCGTTACGCCAGACTGGCCGCCATTCTCGGCCAACGCATCGAACAGGGGCTTTACCCGGCCGGGGAGCGGCTGCCTTCGGTGCGCACCCTGAGCCAGGAGCACGGCGTCAGCATCAGCACGGTGCAGCAGGCCTATCGGCTGCTGGAAGAAAGCCACCTGGTGGAAGCGCGCCCCAAGTCAGGCTACTTCGTGCGTTCGCGGCGGCCGCAGGCCGCGCTGCCCGCCGTCACCGCGCCGGTGCAGCGCCCGGTGGACATTTCGCAGTGGGAACAGGTGCTGGAACTGATCCGCAATAAGCCGCGCGCGGACCTGATACAGCTCGGGCGCGGCATGCCGGATATCCACGAGCCAACGCTGAAACCGCTGCTGAAAGCGCTGGGCAATATCGGCCGCCACGGCGATCTGCGCAGCCTGCTGTATGACAGCATTCAGGGCGTCACGGAGCTGCGTGAACAGATAGCCCGCCTGCTGCTGGACTCCGGCTGCCGGATAGGCGCCGGCCAGCTGGTGGTCACCACCGGCTGCCACGAAGCCTTGTCCGCCGGGCTGCGGGCGGTTTGCCGGCCGGGGGATATCGTCGCGGTGGATTCCCCCTGCTTTCACGGCACCATGCAGACGCTGAAAGGGCTGGGCATGAAGGCGCTGGAAATTCCCACCGATCCGCTGACCGGCGTCAGCCTGGAGGCGCTGGAAATGGCGCTGGAACAGTGGCCAATCAAAGCCATTTTGTTGACGCCCAACTGCAATAACCCGCTGGGTTACATCATGCCGGACGCGCATAAAAAACGCCTGCTGATGCTGGCGCAGCGCCATGACGCGGCGATTATCGAAGACGACGTGTACGGCGATATCGCCTACCGCTACCCGCGCCCGCGCACCATCAAGGCGTTTGACGACGACGGCCGCGTGCTGCTGTGCAGTTCGTTTTCCAAAACGCTGGCGCCCGGCCTGCGCGTGGGCTGGATAGCTCCCGGCCGCTATCTCGAGCGCGTGCTGCACATGAAATATATCGGCACCGGCTCAACCGCAACCCAGCCGCAGCTGGCGATCGCCGAGTTTATCCGCCACGGCCATTACCTGCAGCACCTGCGGCGCATGCGCGCCCGTTACCAGCAAAATCGCGATCGGATGACCGATTGGATCATGAAATATTTCCCGGCCGGCACCCGCGTCAGCCAGCCGCGCGGCGGCTTTATGCTGTGGATTGAACTGCATGAAGAGTTCGATACCCTGCGGCTGAATCGCTATCTCGAGCAACAAGGCGTGCAGATCGCCGTCGGCAGCATCTTTTCCGCCTCCGGCAAATACCGCAACTGCCTGCGCATCAACTACGCGGCCAAATTGACCGCAGAGATAGAACGGGCGGTACAGCGGGTCGGCGACACAGTGCAGCAACTGATGGCTGCCGATACATTGGCGCGATCGGATTAACTGTTGGCGCGATCGGATTATCGGTGCGCCGCCTAACCTTCTAGAGTAAAGCCTCATCCAACGAGCAGGTAAGGAAGGTTGTCATGTCACAGTCTCAGGTATGGTTAATTACCGGCAGTTCACGCGGCCTCGGCCAGCAATTGGCGCAGGCGGTGCTGGCCGCCGGGCATCGCCTGGTCGCCACCGCGCGCCAGCCGCAGCAATTGCAAGCGCTGGCGGATCGCTACGGCGACCGGGTCGTCACGGTCGCACTGGACGTCACCGACGCGGCGGCGGCGCAACGCGCGGTGCAAACCGCGGTTGAACGCTTCGGCCGGCTCGACGTATTGGTCAACAACGCCGGCTACGGCAACATTGCCCCGGTGGAGGAAGCCGATGAGGCCGACTTCCGCGCGCAGATCGACACCAATTTTTACGGCGTGTTCAACGTCACCCGCGCCGCCTTGCCGCTGCTGCGCCGGCAGGGCGGCGGCCACATCATTCAGATCTCCACCATCGGCGCCCGCCTTGGCGTGCCGGGCCTCAGCGCCTATCATACCGCCAAGTGGGCCGTCGAAGGCTTCTCCGAATCGCTGGCGAAAGAGATAGCGCCATTCGGCGTGAAGCTGACCATGGTGGAGCCCGGCGGTTTTCGCACCGACTGGGCCGGCTCATCGATGACCATCGCGCCAATCGGCGCCGCCTATCAGCCGACGCTGGGCCCGATGCTCGACTATTTGCAGCAGCATAACGGCCACCAGCCCGGCGACCCGGCCAAGGCCGCACAGGCGATCCTGCAGCTGGCCGCACTGGAAAAACCCCCGTTGCGCCTGCTGCTGGGCAGCGATGCGGTACACCTGGCCGGGCAGGTCCTGGCCGAACGCGCAGCGGAAGACGCCGCGTTTCGGGCGCTCAGCCTGAGCACCGATCGCGACGACAGCCAACCGGATCATGCCGCTATGGCGGCATTGGTTACCGGCAAATCATAAGGAGCAACAATGAGCAGCGACCAGATTTCCCTGTCCAGCGCCCTGTCGGCGCGCCTGACGTTGCTGGGCGTGGATATCGAACGGGTTGGCCAACTGGCCGGCCTGCCTGCCGGGCTGTTCAGCGAGCGGCGCGAGAAGATCAAGCTGTCTACCCGGCAGTTTTTCGATATCTGGCGCGCCCTCGCCCGGTTAACCGATGACGCCGCCTTTGGCCTGCGTCTGGGCGGCGACGTCTCGCCGGAGCATTACGACATCGCCTCGGTCGCCGCACTGCATTCCGCCACCCTCGGCGAGGCGCTGCAGAAGGTCGCCCGCTACAAACGGCTGCTGTGCCCGGAAGAGCTGATGCTGGTGGAAGACGGCGACAGCGTGCGGCTGCATACCCGCTGGACCATGGCCGAAGGCCATGCGCCGGAGTTGCTGATCGACGCCATGTTCGCCTCCATCATTACCCTGTGCAGCCGCGGCGCAGGCCGGGCGATACGGCCGCAGGCGATCGAACTGACCCGGCGAGCGGATCCCGCCTCGCCGCTGCCGCGCCACTTCGGCTGCCCGGTGCATTTCAATGCGCCGCTGGACGTGCTGGTATTCGACCGCGCGCTGATGCAGCAGCCGTTCATCACCTACAATCAGGACATGCTGGCGGTGCTGCTGCCGGGGCTGGAGGCCGAGCTGGCCAAATCGCTGCAAAGCAAGGATTTGCCGGACCAGGTGATGGCGATCCTCGGCCGCACCATGCGCGGCCAGCGCCCGAGCGTTAACAGCGTGGCGGCCGAGCTCTACATCAGCCCGCGCACCCTGCAGCGCCGTCTGCAGCAGCACGGCTACAGCTATCAGCAGTTGCTGGACAAGACTCGCCATCGCACCGCCTGCCAACTGCTGGCGGATACCGATCTGGAACCGGGCGAAATCGCCTTTGTGCTGGGGTTTGAAGAAATGAACTCGTTCAGCCGCGCCTTTATGCAATGGGAATCGCAGACGCCGAACCGCTGGCGCACTCAGCGCGCGGCGGGCAAACAGGAGAACAGAATATGAAAGTGATATTATTCGGCGCCAGCGGCATGGTCGGCCAGGGCGTGCTGCGCGAATGCCTGCGCGATCCGCAGGTCAGCGAGGTGCTGAGCATTGGCCGCAGTACGCTGACGCAGAGCCACCCCAAACTCCGCCAGCTAACGCCGCCGGATCTTGGCGCGCTGTCGGCGCTGGAGCCGCAGCTTGGCGGCTATGACGCCTGCTTTTTCTGCCTGGGGATCTCTTCTGTCGGCATGAGCGAAGCCGATTATCGTGCGGTCACCTTTGATCTGACGCTGGCCGCCGCCCGGCCGCTGGCGCGGCTGAACCCGACGATGACCTTCATCTACGTTTCCGGCGTCGGCACCGACAGCAGCGAACGCGGGCGCAGCATGTGGGCCAGAGTCAAGGGCGCGACCGAAAATGCCCTGCTGGCGCTGCCGTTCCACGCGGTGATGTTCCGCCCCGGGGCGATTTTGCCGCTGCACGGCATTCGCTCCAAAACCCGCGCCTACGATCTGCTGTATCGGCTGTTCAAACCGCTGTGGCTCGGGGCGTTGCGGCTATTCCCCAATCAGGTCACCACCACCGAGCGCGTCGGGCTGGCGATGCTGGCGGTGGCGCGCCGCGCGACGGACCTGCGGATCGTCGAACCGGCGCAAATCAACCGGCTGGCGCATGAGGAGCGCCGTTAATCCCGCTGGATCAGGTATTCGGCCAGCCGCCGCCGCAGATGCTCAATGCCCTGCGGATGATGAATAAACGCCGTTATTGGCATCATTCGCCAATCCTGCCCTTCATCGCCAAAGCGAATGGCGGCGATCTGGCCCGGCGTAATCTCGCCGACCATAAACCAGGTCGGCGGATAGCCGGGAAAAAGGCCGTCATAGCGCCTCTGCCAGCCGACCTGCTGCGCGCCGATGGACAGGCCGAACTCCTCCCGCGTTTCGCGCTGCACGCACTGCAACGGCGTTTCGCCGTTCTCGCGCCCGCCGCCGGGCAGATCCCAAAGCCCAGGCCAGGGAATGTCGGGCCTGTCGTCGCGTTGATAAACCAGCAATAGGTCGTCGCACAGCAGCGCGATTTTCGCCCCGCCGAAGCTTGCGTTATCCATGCTACCTCAAGATTGTCCGCCACCCATGTCATTCATCATACCCCATCGCCTCGCCCCCTGGTGTATAGTGAAAATCCGTTTTCACCACAGGCGATCATGACGATGAACTCTCCTTTTCTGGTTACTCCCCAATGGCTTGCACAACATATCAACGATGAAGATCTGGCGGTGGTCGACGTCAGGATGTCCCCGGTCGGCCTGACGCCGAAAAAAGACATGCTCGCGGAATTCGAACGCGGCCATATTCCGGGCGCGGTGTACTTCGACATCGATGACGTGGCGGACAAAAATACCGCGCTGCCGCATATGCTGCCGACGGCGGAGGCCTTCGGCGCGGCGGCCGGCCAGATGGGCCTCAGCGAAAAACAACGCATCGTGTTTTATGACGAGGGCAATCAGTTTTCGGCGCCGCGCGGCTGGTGGACCTTCCGCAACTTCGGCGCGCAGCAGGTTTACGTGCTGGACGAAGGCCTGAACGGTTGGACAGCGTTAGGCCAGGCGCTGGAAACCGGCCCGGCGCTGCCCGAGCCGCAAACCTTCAACGCCCGTTTCAACGCCGATGCGGTAGTGAATATGCGCCAGGTGGAGCAGGCGCTGAACGGCGAAGTGCAGATTCTGGACGCCCGCGCCGCGCCGCGCTTCTATGCCGAGGCACCGGAACCGCGCCCGGGCCTGCACCGCGGCCATATTCCCGGCAGCATCAACATTCCCTACGGCGAGCTGCTGGAAAACGGGCGTTTCAAATCGCTGGCCGCGCTGCGGCAAACCTTCAGCGACAAAGGGGTAGACATCAAGCGCCCAATCATCACCAGCTGCGGCTCCGGCGTCACGGCGGCGGTGCTGGCGTTCGGGCTGCTGTCGCTTGAGGCGCCGCAGGTCAAACTCTATGACGGCGCCTGGAGCGAGTGGGGCCAGCTGAGCGGCAAACAACCGATCGAACAGGATTAACTCTCAATCCGTTCAATCACGATCTGCGCCAGGCGCTGGATGGCGGCGGAGGGGCTATCTTCCGCCCGATGCAACACCACGCCGAGCCGGCCCAGCGCCGGCATCACGCCGGGAGCCAGCGCGACAAGCCCCGGCGGCAAACCGGCATCGGTGCGCACCGTTACCCCCAATCCGGCGCTGACCGCCGCCCAGACGCCATTCAGGCTGCGGCTGGTAAAGGCGATGCGCCAGGGAATGCCCGCGCGATCCAACGCCTGGATCGCCGCGCTGCGCATCAGGCAGGGGGCGTCGAACATCACCAGCGGCAAGGGATCACCGCCGTTTTGCCAGGCCGTCAGATCGGCATTCGCCGAGGCGATCCAGTGCAGCTGCCGCTCCCCCAGCGCCTGATGAAACGGCGTGCTGAGGCCGCCGTTCCAGGCCAGCGACAGGTCCAACTGCCCTTTCAATACCCATTCAATCAGTTCGGCATTGCGGGCGATGCGCGCCTCAATGCGCACCTTCGGGTTGGCGCGGGCAAAGCTGCCCAGCACCTGCGGCAGAAAGGTTTCACCAAAATCCTCCTGCAGGCCCAGCCGCACCATCCCCTGCAAATCCAGCCCGCGCACTGCGGCGGCGGCCTCGTCGTTCAACTCCAGCAGGCGCCGGGCGTAGCCGAGCAGGGTTTCGCCGGCCTCGGTCATCACCATACCGCGCCCGACTTTGCGCAGGATGGGCGCCCCTGCCTGTTGTTCCAGCTTTTTCAGGTGCGCGCTCACCGCCGAGGTTGAACGCCCCAGCCGCTCTGCGGCCTTGGCGAAGCTGCCCAGCTCGATGCCGGTGACGTAACTGCGCAAATCCTCGAGATCAAAGGTAATTCGCCCCATGCTGACCATCCTGATTTTCTGAACGCTGAGTCAAAATAATGCCGATTTTACTGATAAAGATGGCGTGTCACTCTCTGCAGGTCAATCCCCCTGTGGAGAATCATCATGCTCAGCATGCAATACAGCTTCACCCTGCCCGCCGATTACGATATGGCGATAGTCCGCCGGCGCATCGCCGATTTCGGCCATCTGCTGGACGCTTGCCCACAGCTGATAGTCAAAGCCTATTTGTACGCGCAGCGTGGCGAACGCAGCGCCGAGAACCGCTACGCCCCTTTCTATCTTTGGAACAGCGGCGCCGGCATGAGCGACTTTCTGGCCGGCGAGGGGTTCAAGGGCTTAAGCCGGGCCTTTGGCTGGCCGCGCGTCGAGCACGGGCTGCCCTGGCTGACCTATTTCGATCGGCCGCATCTGTCCGCGGCTGCCTGGGCTACGCAGCAAACGCAGGCAATCACGCCTTACAGCGACCTGCTCAGGCTGCGCCGACAGTTGCGGGCGGCGCCCGGCGCTCTGGCCAGCATCGTGGCGTGCAATCCCGCCGATTGGCGCTTGACGCGCCTGGATATGTGGCGGGAGCCGCCGGGGGAACAGATGAACAACGCGCAGGTTTTCCGTATCGGCCATCTTGCCACCCCCTTTGACCACACTGCGCCGCGGGTTGACAGCTCAATCTGATATTGATAATCATTATCAATATAAGATTTCAAATGACGGTCCGCCGCATGGGGATCGTCCGTCGAGGCCCGCCATCATGTCACCATCGCTCATCACTCCCTACGCCACCGCTTGCTGCATCGTCGGCGGCGGCCCCGCCGGGCTGATGCTCGGCTATCTGCTGGCGCGTGCCGGCATTAACGTGACGGTGCTGGAAAAACACGCCGACTTCCTGCGTGATTTTCGCGGCGACACCATTCACCCCTCAACGCTGGAAATCATGCACCAGCTGGGCCTGCTGGATGAACTGCTGGCCTTGCCGCATCAGCGCGCGGGATCTCTGCACGCCGAAGTTGCCGGGCGCGACATCAAGCTGGCGGATTTCACCCGCCTACCGACGCGCTGCAAATTTATCGCCTTTATGCCGCAGTGGGAGTTTCTTAACTTCCTGGCGGAAAAAGCCGCCGCTTTCCCGAATTTCACGCTGATCAAATCAGCACAGGCGCACCAGTTGCTGTACGACCGCGGCCAGGCGTGCGGGGTGCTGGCGGACACGCCGGAAGGGCCGATACGGGTGCGCAGCCAGCTGGTGGTCGGCACCGACGGGCGCAATTCGGTGGTGCGGGAGCGGGCGGCGCTCAGCAGCCGGTCGTTCGGCTCGCCGCGCGACGTGCTGTGGATGAAACTCGGCAAACTGCCCGGCGATCCGGCCTGGTCGATGGGCCACACCGGGCCGAAGCAGAACTTCATCATGATCGATCGCGGCAACTACTGGCAGTGCGGCTATTCCATAGACAAAGGCAGCTTCGAGTCGATACGCCGGGATGGGCTGGAGAAGTTTCTGCTGCATATCGCCGAAGTGGCGCCGTTTCAGGACGACCGCCTGCAGGAGATCGCCGACTGGGATCGGATAAAGCTGTTGAGCATCAGAATCGATCGGTTGGATCGCTGGGCCAAGCCGGGGGTGCTGTGCATCGGCGACGCCGCGCACGCCATGTCGCCGATCGGCGGCGTCGGCGTCAATCTGGCGATCCAGGATGCGGTGGCCGCCGCCAACGCCATTATCCCCCCGCTGCGCGCTCAGCGTTTGCAGCTGAAACACCTGCTGCGCGTGCAGCGCCGGCGCGAATTTCCCACCAGGGCCACCCAGTTTCTGCAAATTAAAATGAGCCAGCGCCGGCCGAAAAAGCGCCGCACCGGCGGCGGCTCCGGCCTGATGACCCGCGTCGGCAACAGCCGCTGGCTGCCGCACCTGTTCGGCCGCATTATCGGCCTGGGCTTTCGGCGCGAAACGCCGCAGCATCTGTCCAACGAGACCTGCACACCGGAATAACATTGGTGATTTTTTCATCGCACCGTATAATGGTTAAATCGAACGATTTAATTAACTGGAGCGATTAAATGTACGCACTCACCGCGAACGAGGCCAAAACCCAATTCGGCGATTTACTGCTCAAGGCACAGCGTGAACCGGTGCAAATCAATCGCAACGGCAAACCGGTCGCGGTCGTCATGTCGGTAGAAGACTACCAGGCGCTGGAAGATCTCAAATTACGCGCACTGCAGCAAAAAATCGCGCAGGCCACCGCCGAGGAAGACGCGGGTAAGGCGGTAGACGGCGATGCCTTCTTCAACCATCTGCTCACCGATGAAACCGACTGATATGCCCACGTTTCACCTCATCCCGCAGGCCCAACAAGATCTGCTGGCTATTCGTCATTTCACCGTCGAGCACTGGGGCAAAGCACAATCTCGTCGCTATCTTGAGCAGTTGAGAGATGTCATGCATCATCTGGCGGATATGCCGGAAGCGGGTAAAGCCCACTTTCACGATTTGGGCGAAGAGATACGCAGTTTTCCTTACGCCAGCCATAGGATCTACTACCGCAGCCGCCCAGCCGGCATTACCGTTCTGGCCGTTTTGCATCAGGTGATGGTGCCCCACCGGCATCTGGAACAACGGCTGTAATTTTTCTTACTCAAAGGGGTCCAGATGTTCACTGTCCGCCAGGCCACCCTCGCCGACGCCGCTCTGGTGAGCGACATCGGCATCCGCACCTATCAGGCGCACTTTGGCGAACTTTGGCACTATCCGGAGGAGTTGGACGCCTTTCTGGCGCAAAACTTTTCCATGCCGGTGGTGACCCAAACGCTGCAGGATCCCGCCGTCTGCTGGCTGCTATGTCATAAAGCGGAGCAGCTGATCGGCTATGCGCGGCTCAACCTCGACAGCCTGCTGGCGCCCACGCAAACCCGCGGCGCAGAGCTGCAGAAAATCTATTTTCTGCCGGGCTATGCCGGCAACGGCTATGGCCAGCGCCTGTTCGAACAGGTACAGCAGCGGGCCATCGACCGCCGGCAAAAGACGCTGTGGCTGGAGGTGCTGCAACGCAACACCGGCGCGCAACGCTTTTACCAGCGTCAGGGGTTGAGCATCTGTGGCGAGACCTGCTATACCAGTGCGCAAGGCTCCATCGGCATCTGGTATATGAGCAAAACGCTGTAATGCGTTCGCACTCCCGGGCCAACGCAGGTCGGCGGGAATCGCGTTGCAGCATCAAAACCAGCAGGGCCAGCGCGCTGGGCAGCGTATACAGCATGGCCCCCAGCTGCACCGCCATCAGGCTTTCGATAACCTTAGCCACCACCCACTCGGCAGAAATCTCGATGCAATCGGCCCCGGTCTATGGCTATTGCCCGTCGCCAATCACCTGATTTATTTTCGACAGCAGGGGCGGGAGGTGAATATCATCAGAGTGCTGCATCATTCCCGAGATCCGCTCAGCCAACCCTTTTTCAGCTGCCCCAACGTCAAATCGCCACCAGCCCGCGCACCCCGTCTTGCTCCATGGCGCTGCCGGCGCCGCGCTGCACGATGCTGCCGCGCGACATCACCAGGTAGCTGTCCGCCAGTTCGGCGGCGAAATCATAGAATTGTTCCACCAGCAGGATCGCCATATCGCCGCGCGCCGCCAGCTGTTTGATCACCGCGCCGATCTCCTTGATCACCGAAGGCTGGATCCCTTCGGTCGGCTCGTCGAGGATCAGCAGCTGCGGCCGGCAGGCCAGCGCCCGGCCGATCGCCAGCTGCTGCTGCTGGCCGCCGGAGAGATCGCCGCCGCGCCGCTCCTTCATCTGCCGCAACACCGGGAACAGTTCATAAATCTGCTCCGGCACGCCGCGCGCCTCGGCGCCGGAAAAGCGCGCCAGGCCCATCAGCAGGTTCTCTTCCACCGTCAGGCGCGGGAAAATCTCCCGCCCCTGCGGCACATAGGCGATGCCGGCCTGCACCCGCTGGTGCGGTTTTTTGCCGTTGATCGCCTGCCCCTGCCAGCTGATGCCGCCGCTGCGCGCCGGGATCAGGCCCATCAGGCATTTCAGCAGCGTGGTCTTGCCCACGCCGTTGCGCCCCAGCAGGCAGGTCACCTCACCGATCCTCGCTTCGAACGACAGGCCGCGCAGGATGTGGCTGCCGCCGTAATATTGATTTAATTCACTCACCTGCAGCATAACGGTTGCTCCTCAGCGCCCCAGATACACGTCTATCACCCGCTCATCGGCCTGCACCTGCGCCAATGAACCCTCCGCCAGCACCTGCCCCTGATGCAGCACCGTCACGCGATCGGCAATGGTTTCCACAAAGCCCATGTCATGTTCCACCACCATCAGCGAATGCTTGCCCGCCAACGCGCGGAACAGTTCGGCGGTGTATTCGGTTTCGGCGTCGGTCATGCCGGCCGCCGGTTCGTCGAGCAGCAGCAGATGCGGCTCCTGCACCAGCAGCATGCCGATTTCCAGAAACTGCTTTTGCCCGTGCGACAGCAACCCGGCGGGCCGGTGGCGCTCGCGGCCCAGCCGCAGGGTTTGCAACATCTCGTCGATGCGATCGCGCTGCTCGCCGCTCAGCCTGGCCCGCAGGCAGGCCCAGACCGATTTCTGCGTTTTCTGGGCAATCTCCAGATTCTCGAACACCGTCAGCGCCTCAAATACCGTCGGCTTCTGGAACTTGCGGCCGATGCCGGCGCGGGCGATCTGCATCGGCTCCAGGCGGGTCAGATCGACGCTCTGATCGTAAAACACGCTGCCGCTGTCCGGCCGGGTTTTGCCGGTGATCACGTCCATCAGCGTGGTCTTGCCCGCGCCGTTGGGGCCAATCACGCAGCGCAGTTCCCCGACGCCGATCCGCAGCGACAGGTCGGTCAGGGCGCGGAAGCCGTCGAAGCTGACGTTGATGTTATCCAGCGCCAGCACCGGATCGGTTTGCCGACGGTGTTTGTCCGCCGGCAGCGGCTGGGTAAACAACTCGTCGGTAATCTGTTGGCCATTCATGGCGTTTTCCTCCTGCGCAGCAAGCCGATCACCCCTTTCGGCAGCAACAGCGTGACCAGGATAAACATCAGGCCGAGGAAGAACTGCCAGTATTCGGGAATGGCCATGGTGAACCAGCTCTTGGCGCCGTTGACGATGCCGGCGCCGAGCAGCGGCCCCACCAGGGTGCCGCGCCCGCCGAGCGCCACCCAAATGGCGGCCTCGATCGAATTGGTCGGCGACATTTCGCCGGGGTTGATGATGCCCACCTGCGGCACATACAGCGCCCCGGCCAGGCCGCACAGCACCGCCGACAGCGTCCAGACAAACAGCTTGAAGCCCTTCGGGTCATAGCCGCAAAACGTCAGGCGGTTTTCCGCGTCGCGCACCGCAGTCAACACCCGGCCGAATTTACTGCGCGCCAGCGCAAAACCGAGAGCCAGGCTGGCGGCCAGCAGCAGCACCGTCGCCAGGAACAGCGCTACCCGGGTGCCGGTGGCGGTGATCGGAAAACCGAGCAGCGTGGTAAAACCGGTGAAACCGTTATTGCCGCCGAAGCCGGTCTCATTGCGGAAAAACAGCAGCATGCCGGCGTAGGTCAGCGCCTGGGTCATGATGGAAAAGTACACCCCTTTAATTTTGGAGCGGAAGGCGAAGTAACCGAAGACCAGGGCCAGCAGGCCCGGCACCAGCACGATCAGGCACAGCGCCCAGGCGAAGTGCTGGGTGCCGCTCCAGAACCACGGCAGTTCATTCCAGGAGAGAAACGCCATAAACGCCGGCAGCCCGTCCCCCGCCGCCTGGCGCATCAGATACATGCCCATGGCGTAGCCGCCGAGCGCGAAAAACAGCCCGTGGCCGAGCGACAGCAGCCCGGCGTAACCCCACACCAGATCGAGCGCCACCGCAACGATGGCGTAGCACAGGATCTTGCCCACCAGCGTCAGGGTGTAGGTGGAGATCGCCAGTGGGTGATCCGCCGGCAGCAGCGCCAGAAACGGCATGATCAACAGCGCCAGCAGTACCAGCCCGCCAATGGCGAGCGCCAGCCGCGGCGCCTTTTGTACGCCGGTTACGGTCAAAGGTTGGCTCATCAGTCGATTACCCTGCCCTTAAGGGCGAACAGCCCCTGAGGTCGTTTTTGAATGAACAGAACGATCAGCGCCAGGATCAGGATCTTGCCCAGTACGGCGCCGATCTGCGGTTCGAGGATCTTGTTGAGGATGCCGAGGCCGAAGGCCGCCGCCACCGTTCCCGCCAGCTGGCCGACGCCGCCGAGCACCACCACCAGGAAAGAGTCGATGATGTACCCCTGCCCCAGCTCCGGCCCGACGTTGCCCAATTGCGACAGCGCCACTCCGCCCAGCCCGGCGATGCCGGAACCCAGCCCGAACGCCAGCATGTCCACCCGGCCGGTGGGTACGCCGCAGCAGGCGGCCATGGCGCGGTTCTGCGTTACCGCCCGCACGTTCATACCGAGCCGGGTTTTGTTCAGCAGCAGCCAGGTCAGCGCCAATACCAGCGCCACGAACAGGATCACCGCAATGCGGTTCCACGGCAGCACCAGATTCGGCAGCAACTGCACGCCGCCCGACAGCCATGCCGGGTTGGCGACCTCGACGTTTTGCGCGCCGAACAGTACCCGCACCAGCTGGATCAGCACCAGGCTGATGCCCCAGGTGGCCAGCAGGGTTTCCAGCGGCCGGCCGTACAAATGGCGGATCACCGCGCGCTCCAGCGCCATGCCGATGCAGGCGGTGATGGCGAACGCCACCGGCAGCGCCGCCAGCGGGTACAGCGCCAGCCACTGTGGGGCAAACTGCTGGAACAGCCCCTGCACCAGATAGGCCGAGTAGGCGCCAAGCATCAGCATTTCGCCGTGCGCCATATTGATAACCCCCAGCAGGCCGTAGGTGATAGCCAGCCCGAGCGCCGCCAGCAGCAGGATCGAACCGAGCGACAGGCCGGTAAACGCCTGGCCGAGCAGATCGCCAATCATCAGCCGGTGCTGCACGCGGCTCATGCTGTTCTGCGCTTCGGCGCGCACCGCGGCGTCCGGTTCGTGGGCGGCGTCGGCCAGCGCCTGCAGCCGCGTCTGGGTTTCCGGGTCGCCCGAATCCCCCAGCAGCCGCACCGCGTTAAGCCGCACCTGCGGGCTGGCGTCTGCCAGCTGCAGATTCGCCAGCGCGATGCTCAACGCCGCATGCACCCCGGCGTCTTTCTCCTGCGCCAGCCGCTCGGCCAATAGCGGCTGCTGATCGCTTTGCGCCTCGCGCTGCAGCGCGGTGGCGGCCTGCAGCCGTACCTGCGGATCCTCGCTGACCAGCCGCTGTGCCGACAGCGCATTGGCAATCAGGATGCGCAGACGGTTGTTCAACCACAGCTTCTTCGGCGTGCCGACCGGCGCCGCGCCGCCCTCCAGCGGCAGATAACCGCCGCCCTGTTGGACAAAGGCGCGTTTGGCTTCGTCGATCGCCACGTTTTCCTGCTTCAGCGCCTGCAACAACGGCAGCCGCGCAGCATCCGGCGCGGCTGCCCAGGCCTGCAACAGCTTGGCCTGCTGCGTACGGTTGGCCGCCGCGAAGTCATCGGCCGGCCCGGCCTGCGCTAGCGGCGGCAGGCAGCACAGCAGCCAAAGCCACCGGCGGAAATGAAAGAAAAATGGGAATTGCATCGGCAGCCTCTTCTGTCGTGGGCCGGGCAAGCCCGGCCCATTGCGTTAGCACGGGATGGCGGCTTTTACTTGCCGCCTTTTACCGGGTGGTCCGGCTTTTTGTCGTTACCGGCAATGTACGGGCTCCACGGCTGGGCGCGTACCGGCGCATCGGTCTGCCACACCACGTTGAACTGACCGTTGCCTTCAATTTCACCGATCATCACCGGCTTATGCAGATGGTGGTTGGTCTGGTCCATGGTCAGGGTAAAACCCGACGGCGCGGCGAAGGTTTGCCCGGCCATCGCTGCGCGCACCTTGTCGACGTCGGTGGTGCCGGCCTTCTCAACCGCCTGCGCCCACATATGGATGCCGACGTAGGTGGCCTCCATCGGATCGTTGGTCACCGCCGTGGCGTAATTCGGCAGGTTGTGCGCCTTGGCGTAGGCTTTCCATGCGCTGACGAACTGCTTGTTGGTCGGGTTGTCCACCGATTCGAAGTAGTTCCAGGCCGCCAGGTTGCCCACCAGCGGTTTGGTATCGATGCCGCGCAGCTCCTCCTCGCCCACCGAGAAGGCGATCACCGGCACGTCGGTAGCCTTGATGCCCTGATTGGCCAGCTCTTTGTAGAACGGCACGTTGGAGTCGCCGTTGATGGTGGAGATCACCGCGGTTTTGCCGCCGGCGGAAAATTTCTTGATATTCGCCACTATGGTTTGGTAATCGCCGTAGCCAAACGGGGTGTAAACTTCTTCGATGTCTTTGTCCTGTATGCCCTTGCTGTGCAGGAAGGCGCGCAGGATCTTGTTGGTGGTGCGCGGGTAGACATAGTCGGTGCCCAGCAGGAAGAAACGCTTGGCCGAGCCGCCGTCTTCGCTCAGCAGGTATTCCACCGCCGGGATCGCCTGCTGGTTCGGCGCCGCGCCGGTGTAGAACACGTTCGGCGACATCTCTTCGCCTTCATACTGCACCGGATAAAACAGCAGCCCGTTCAACTCCTCGAACACCGGCAGCACCGATTTGCGCGACACCGAAGTCCAGCAGCCGAACACCGCCGCCACCTTGTCCTGGCTCAGCAGCTGGCGCGCCTTTTCGGCAAACAGCGGCCAGTTGGAGGCAGGATCCACCACCACCGGTTCCAATTTTTTCCCCAATACCCCGCCTTTGGCGTTGATCTCGTCGATGGTCATCAGCGCCACGTCCTTCAACGGCGTTTCAGAGATGGCCATGGTGCCCGACAGCGAACTCAGAATGCCGACCTTGATGGTGTCGGCGGCCTGCACGCTCCAGGCCATACCCATGCCGAGCATGCTGGCGGACAACGCAAAAGCTTTTATGAAGTGGCGACGTTGCATAATTTAAACTCCTGATGTGTGTGAAAAAAGGGATGCCGAAAACTCACTCCGCGCGGTCGGATTGCCGCGATCGCGCCTGGTGCAGCATATGCAGGGTTATTTTTCGTACTTCGGCCTTGCTGACGGCGATGTGTTGAGTGAGCAGCGTTTGCGCCTCTGCGGTTTGGCGCTGCAGGATCGCCCGCAGGATGGCGGCGTGTTCGTTATAGGTGGCGTCGACCCGTGCGCCCTGGGTGAAATCCAGCCGGCGAATGATGCGGATCTTCTCGGTCAGATCGCGGTGGATGCGCGCCATTTCGCCGTTGCCCGCCGCCGCCACCAGCGCCATATGGAAGCGTTCGTCGTGCACTGAAACCGCCTTGCCGTCCTCCAGGCGCGGATCATCAGTCCAAAATTTGCCCAATGCCGTCAACGCCGGCGGCGTCTCGGTGCGGGCGCACAGTCTGCCCACCGCTTCGCGCTCCAGGACGATGCGCAGGTCGTACAGCTCTTCGAAGTAGGCGAAATCGAACGGCCGCACCTGCCAGCCGCTGCGGAAATACACCTCGACATAGCCTTCGCGCTCCAGCCGGAACAGCGCCTGACGCACCGGCGTGCGGCTGACCTGCATGCGCATCGCTATCTCGTTCTCGCTGAAGCGATCGCCCGGCAGCAGTTGAAAATCGAAAATATCATCCTTGAGCTGCAGATAAATGCGCTCCGCCAGCCCTTCCGGCCGCGCTTTGCCGCGATTGTTGGTGATTTGCATGGCTACCCTCTCCCCGACGTTATCAACCGGCGTGCTCCAGCCACAGCAACGCATCCCCCGGCCCTACCGGCCGCCCCTGGTGACAGCTGATGCGTTTGACTACCCCGGCGCGCGGCGCGGTGACCGCCAGCTCCATCTTCATCGCTTCGACCACGATCAGCGGCTGCCCGGCGGCCACGCTTTGCCCCGGTTCCACCAGGATCTTCCATACGTTGCCGTTCAGATCGGCGCTGACCAGATAGCCGTCAATCTCTTCCTGGTCGTCCTCCGGCGGCGGCAGTTGCGCTTCGGCTTCGTCCTCATCGGCCCGCCAGCGCGCCACTTCGTGGCTGAAAGCCCGCTGCTGCCGCTGCTGGAAATCGGCGATGTCGGCGGCGTTATCCGCCAGAAAACGGCCGTATGCGGCGAAGTCGAACTCGCTGTCCTCGATGTGCACCTGCGCGCGCCCTTCGCGGAAGGCTTCCCGCTGCACCTCCAGCTCCTGTTCGCTGACCGGGTAGAAACGCACCTGGTCGAAGAAGCGCAGCAGCCAGGGTTCACCGGCGCTGAACTGCGGGTTCTTGAGGAATTTGTTCCAGATCGGCAGCGTGCGCCCCACCAGCTGATAGCCGCCCGGCGAATCCATGCCGTAGATGCACATGTACATGCCGCCGATGCCGACCGTGCCCTCGGCGGTATGGGTGCGCGCCGGGTTGTATTTGGAGCTCAGCAGCCGATGGCGCGGATCGATCGGCACCGCGCAGGGCGCGCCGAGATAAACATCCCCCAGCCCGAGGATCAGGTAGCTGGCGTCGAAGATGATGTCGCGCACCTGTTCGCGGCGGCTCAGCCCGTTGATGCGCCGGATGAAATCGACGTTGTTCGGCAGCCAGGGCGCGGATGAGCGCACCGTCTGCTGATAGCGTTCTACCGCGCCCAGCGTGGCGCCGTCTTCGAACGCCATCGGCAGCCAGAGGGTGCGCGTCGGCACCTTCAGTTGGCTGACGTCGCCCAGCGCCTGCTCGCGCTCCAGCAGGCGCTGCAGCAGATCGGCCTGGCCGATCACCCGGCTGTCGTAACGGATCTGCAGCGAACGCACGCCCGGTGCCAGCTCCGCCACGCCGGGGATCGCCTCCTGGCGCAGCGACTGCATCAGCAGATGGATGCGCAGGCGCAGCGCCAGATCGAGCAGGTTGTCGCCGTACTCCATCAGGATGTAAGCGTCCCCCGCCTGGCGGTAGACCACCGCCGGGCGCCCTTCCGCCGCCGGCAACGCCGCCAGCACCGCGGCGGAAACGGTCGTCGTCGGCGCCAGTTCCGGCGCGGGCAGGGTGATGGCCTTCACCGCCGCCAGCGCTTCAATGCTGCCGAGCTGCGCCTGCTCCAGCGACTGCGCCTGTTTGAAACCGATCGGATGGAAACGAATGCGATCGCCCGGTTTAACCTGGCCGACCTTCCACAGCTCGGCCTTGGCGATGGTCACCGGGCAGACGAAGCCGCCGAGGCTCGGCCCGTCGCGGGTCAGGATCACCGGGAAATCGCCGGTAAAGTTGACTGAACCTATGGCGTATTCGCAGTCGTGCACGTTGGAGGGGTGCAGCCCGGCTTCGCCGCCGTCCTGCCGCGCCCAGTCGGGCTTCGGCCCCGCCAGCCGCACGCCGAGGCGGTTGGAGTTGTAGTGCACCTGCCATTCTTCAGCGAAAAACCGCTCGATCGACGCCGGGGTGAAGAAATCCGGCGCGCCGTGCGGCCCGTACAACACGCCGATATTCCACAGGCTGTCGTAGTGCGGGATCAGGCTGGCGTCCATCGCCTGCGGCGCGGCGATCGGCGCCGGGGTGGTGCTGGCCGCCAGCGCCGGCTGGCCGATCGCCAGCATGTCCGCCACCCGCAGCGTGCGGCCGGCGTGGCCGCCGAACTGGCCGAGGGCGAACGTGGAGCGGCTGCCGAGATAAACCGGCACGTCGAACCCGTTGCGCACCGCCAGATAGGTGCGGCAGCCGCGCGTGGCGCGCCCCAGCGTCAGCACCTGGCCGGCCCGAACGGCGATCGGCTGCCAGTAGGCCGCCGGTTCGCCATCCACATCCGCCGGGCAATCGGCGCCGGTCAGAGCAATGACGGCGTCGCAGTGGAAGCGCAGAGTCGGCCCCTGCAGGGTAAATTCCAACCCGGCGGCGTCCGGGTGATTGCCGACGATGCGGTTGGCCAGCCGGAAGGCGAAGTCGTCCATCGGCCCCGACGGCGGCACGCCGATATCCCAGTAGCCGAGGCGGCCGGGGTAGTCCTGCACGCTGCTGTAGGTGCCGGGCTGCAGCACTTCGAGGCAGTGCGGCTGGAAGCTGAAGCCGTCCAGCATGCGGGTCCAGACTTCACCGGCGGTAAATTGCGGCATGGCGATCGCCTGCCGCAGGTAATCGAGGTTGGTGGCGATGCCGTGCAAACGGGTAGCGTCCAGCGCCGTGCGCAGCTTCTCCAGCGCCTGCTGACGGTCGTCTCCGCGCACGATCAGCTTGGCGATCATCGGGTCGTAAAATGCCGACACTTCGCTGCCGGTCGCCACCCAACCGTCGACGCGCACCCCGGCGGGGAAATGCACCTCGGTCAGCACGCCGGGGCTGGGCTGGAAGTTTTTCAGCGGATCTTCGGCGTAGAGGCGCACTTCGATCGCCGCTCCCTGCGGCGCGCGCTGCAGCGCCGCCCAGTCCAGCGCCTCCCCCGCCGCCACCTGCAGCATGCATTCAATCAGATCCAGACCGGTGACCATTTCGGTTACCGGGTGCTCCACCTGCAAACGGGTGTTGACCTCGAGGAAGTAGAACTCGTCGCGCGCGCCGTCATAGATGAACTCCACGGTGCCGGCGCTGCGATAGTTGACCGACTCGCCCAGCGTGACCGCCGCCCGATGCAGCGCCTGGCGGGTCGCCGCCGGCAGGTTCGGCGCCGGGGTTTCTTCCACCACCTTCTGGTTGCGGCGCTGCAGCGAACAGTCGCGCTCGCCCAGCGCCACCACCCGGCCCTGGCCGTCGCCGAAGATCTGCACCTCAACGTGACGCGCCCGATCGACAAAGCGCTCGATAAAGACCCCCGCATCGCGGAAGAACTGTTCACCGAGCCGTTTCACGCTGTCGTAGGCGTCACGCAGCGCCGCCTCGTCGTCGCAGCGCGTCAGGCCGATGCCGCCGCCGCCGCCGGTGCTTTTCAGCATCACCGGATAGCCGATACGCGCAGCGGCGCCGACCGCCTGCTCCACGCTGTCCAGCAGGCCGGTGCCCGGCGTCATCGGCACCTGCGCCACCGCCGCCAGCTCGCGCGCCCGGTGCTTCAGGCCAAACTCGCGGATCTGCGCCGCCGTCGGGCCGATAAAGGCGATGCCCGCCGCGGCGCAGGCGTCGGCGAATTCGGCGCTCTCGGACAAAAATCCGTAACCGGGGTAGATCGCCTGGGCGCCGGTGGCTGCCGCGGCGGCCAGGATTTTGTCGATGCGCAGATAGCTGTCGGCGGCTTTTTCACCGCCGACAGCTACCGCCCGATCGGCCTCGGCCACGTGCGGCGCATTGCGGTCGGCGTCGGAGTAAACCGCCACGCTGGTCACCCCGAGACGCTTCAGAGTACGGATGGCGCGGCAGGCAATTTCGCCGCGGTTGGCGATCAATACGGTAGTAAACATGTTCATGCCCCCTTAACGCCGGTGAGATAGTCGCGCCAGCCGCCAAACTCAGTGATATCCGTGGCGCCTGCCAGCGCCCAGGGTTCACAGATAAAACCTTTCACCCGACGGCCGTCCGCCAGCAGCAGCGTACCGATGCCCAGCGGCGCCGGAATTTCGGCCACGAACTCGCCGAAGCGCGCCAGCGGGATATCCCACAGTTCGACGCTAATGGCGGCGCCCTGCGCGTCGCGCACCAGACCCGGCTTCGCCGGCTGGGTATCGGCCAGCGCGTACAGCCGGTAGCACGGCGCGGTAAGGGTCTGCTCGACCCGCACCGCAGCGCGCTGCGTCAGCTGAAAATTGAGCGGCATGCCGCTAAGGTGAGCGCCCACTACCGCCACCCGTACATGCTGCGTCGACGGCGTTACCGCCTGCTCGGGCGGCAGCGCCCGCCCGGTGGCGCCGAGCGGCAGGTTTTGCCGGCGCTGCCAGCGCAGGCCGAACGCCGCCAGCGCCCGGTCATGCCAGGCCGGCGCAATCAGGGTGATGCCGGCGGGCAGGCCGTCTTCGCGCAGCGGCGCCGGCAGCGCCAGCGCGCTCAGATCCGCCAGGTTGGTGAAGTTGGTGTAGGTGCCGAACTGCGAGTTGAACAACACCGGCTCCAGGGCCATCTCCGCCAGGGTGCGGATGGTCGGCGACGTCGGCACCACCAGCGCGTCGAACGGCGCCAGCCGCTGTGCGATTTGCCGCGCCAGTTCGGCACGCAGGTATTCCGCCTTATAGGCATCGCAGGCGCTGTACGCCAGCCCGTTGCTGACGATGCCGCGCACCACCGGATCGATGGCCTGGGGATGATTTTGCAACATCGCCTCGACCGCGACGGTGCGTTCCGCCACCCAGGGGCCGTGATAGAGCTGCTCCGCCAATTGGCGAAACGGCGTGAAGTCGATGGGTTCCAACGTGGCGCCGTCGCTCTGCAGCTGCGTCAGCGCCCGGTGAAATGCCCGCTCGGCCTGCTCGTCGCCGAAAAACTCCAGCCGATCGGGCACGGCGAAGCGCGGCGCGGCGGGAATATCCGCCGGTGCGCCGTTCGGGTTGGCGCGGGAGTAAGGATCGGCGGCGTCAAAGCCGCCCGCCAGTTCGGCCACTCGCGCCGCATCGGCCACCGTCAGCGCAAACACCGACACCGCGTCGTTCAGCCGGCAGGCCGGCACTACGCCGCGGTTGGACAACCAGCCCTTGGTCGGCTTCAGGCCAACGATATTATTGAAACCGGCCGGCACGCGCCCGGAGCCGGCGGTGTCGGTACCCAGAGAAAACGGCATCAGGCCGCGCGCCACCACCGAAGCGGAACCGGAGCTGGAACCGCCGCTGACGTAGCGTTCGTCAAAGCTGTTAACCACTGCACCGTGCGGTGAGCGAGTGCCTACCAACCCTGTAGCGAACTGGTCGAGGTTGGTTTTGCCCATCACCACCGCGCCGGCGGCGCACAGGTTGGCCACCACGGCGGCATCGGCCTGCGCCCGATAGGTGAATGCCGGGCAGGCGGCGCTGGTTGGCCAGCCGCCGACGTCGATATTGTCTTTCACCGCAAAGGGCACGCCGAACAGCGGCAACCGGCTGAGATCGCCGGCGACCGCTTCCAGCCGCTGCGCCAGCTGCAGATACTGGCTTTCCCGCTGTTCCGGGGTAGCCAAATACAGCCAGGCGCGGTCATTCAGGCTCAGGCCGGCGGCCAGCGCCTCCAGCGCGGATCGCACGCAGGCAAGCCGTTCGCCCGCCTGGCGAGTTTGATAATGGTGTTGCCATTCACCGAGGGTAAAACCGCAGAGATCAACAGGCTGAGTCATGGGTTGAATTCCATCTGGTACACAAGATGGAATTCAACAGAGCAACCGACGTGCCAGTTTTTAATCTCATGATTTCAATAAATTATAATTAAAACTTATGACTCGAGAGTAAAAAACCTGCACCAGCGCCGCGCAGCGGCCGGGCAAAAAGAGTGCAAAAAAAAGCGCCGTCTCGCGACGGCGCCTGATGACAGGAGGTGGGTTTTACGCGCCGCGAATGCGCTGCGCCAGCCCCTTGAGGAAATAGCGCAGCATCTGATCGCCGCACGGACGGTAATTTTTGGTGCCTTCTTTGCGGAACAGCGCGCTCAGCTCCGGCTTGGAGATGCGGAAATCCACCGCGGTGAAAATCTGATGCATATCGGTGTCTTTCAACTCGAACGCCACGCGCAGCTTTTTCAACACCAGGTTGTTGGTGATGGGCAGCTCAATCTCCGGCGCCGGGAACTTGTCGTCCTTGCCGCGCTTGAAAAACACCAGGCCGTTCAGGAAATGCGCCATCACGTCGTCCGGGCACTTTTCAAACCCCGGCTCGCCTTCTTTGATGACGTAAGCGCCCATCGCCGAGACGTCGACGTCGAAATTATCCAGTTTGATAATCTCGACCATTTTCGCGTCGTTAATACTCAGCATGTAGCGCACGCTGCGCAGCACATCGTTGTTAATCATGGAGTTAAATTGCCTTTAGCTTGTAAACCGAGGGAGATGCGCGCAGTGTAAAATGAAAAATGCACCCTATACCCGCCGTACTTGGAATATGTGCGGCAGTATAGGGATCGGCAAGGGGTTTCTCAATCGATTTGGCTTTTTTGCTGATACAGCGGGATGTCTTCGCCGATAATGTACTTATTGCGCAACATCGACGACAGCTTGTCCATAATCATCACCACCACCACCAGGATCAGGGTGATGAACATCACTACGTCCCAGTTCCACAGCCGCATGTTTTCCGCGTACACCAGGCCGATGCCGCCGGCGCCGACAAAGCCCAGCACCGCGGCGGAGCGGGTGTTTGACTCGATCTGGTACAGGCTGAGCGCCAGGAAGGTGGGGAACGACTGGGTGAAAATGCCGTAACGGTGCTTCTGCAGGCCGTTGGCGCCCACCGCCGTCAGGCCGCGGCTGGGGGACTTGTCCACCGCCTCGTGCCCCTCAGCATACAGCTTGCCCAGCAGCCCGACGTCCTGCATTACGATCGCCAGCACCCCGGCCAGCGGCCCCATGCCGACGGCGCGTACGAAGATAAGCCCCCAGATCGCCATGTCGATGCCGCGGAAAATGTCCAGCAGCCGGCGCACCACCACCGATATCGGCCGCAGCAGCGGCGTCGACATCACGTTGCGCGCGGCGAAGAACGACAGCGGCAGCGCGATCAGCGACGCGGTCAGGGTACCGGCGAAGACGATGGCGATGGTGATGCCAATCTGCTGGAAGTAATACATGAACGGCCAGTTGGCGAAATCATGCCAGACGAACATCCGCACGAAGTAACGCCCCAGCTGCTGGCAGCCGTTGATGAACTGCGGCCAGGCAATGCCGAAGAACTGAAAGAAAAACAGGTAATACAGCGCGATCGCCGCAACCACCATGCCCAGCGTGCGCAGGTAGCGCCGCTGCTGGGAGAAGATCTCCGGATGCTGTTGCTTCAACTGGTGCAGCGTTTGCGCCGTCACCGCAGGCCCTGACATCATTTTTTCCCCTCCACAACCCGCTTGCGCAATTCACCCGAGGCGTAATCCAGCAGCGAAACCACCAGAATGATCAGCAGCAGCGTCATGCTGACCTGATCGTAACGGTCGAGTTTGATATTGGTCATCAGCTCCTGGCCGATGCCGCCCGCCCCCACCAGCCCCAAAATGGTCGATTGGCGAAAGTTGATCTCCAGCCGCATGAAGCTGTAGGACAAAAACACCGGCTTCACCTGCGGCCACAGGCCGAAACGCATGCGCTGCAGCGGCGTGGCGCCGCAGGCCGCCAACCCGCGCACCGGTTTGTTGGAGGCGGTCTCAATCGATTCATAAAACAGTTTGGTCAGGCTGCCGATGGTGTGCAGCGCCAGCGCCAGAAACCCCGGAATGGCGCCGATGCCGAACGCCATCACGAACATCACCGCCCACGCCAGCTCCGGCATGGTGCGCAAAAACGCCACCAGCGTGCGAATGCCCCAGCGCAACGACGCCGGGCTGTGGGTATTGTTGGCCGCCAAAAACGCCAGCCCCCCCGCCACCATCACCGACAGAATGGTCGCCGCCAGCGCCAGCTGCAGCGTTTCCCAAATCAGCGGCAGTTGGATATTCAGGCGATAACCCCAGTAGGCGAGCGAACCTTCGGTATGGCCGTCGGCGAACAGCAGGCTCCAATGCAGCGTCGGGACGGTTTCCGCCAGGTAGTCGAAGAAGTGAGGAATGGACACCCAGACGGTGTGCAGATTGAACTCGGCGAGGTTGCCGGCGCCCAGATAGAGCGCCACCAGCCCGAGCGACCACAGCAGCGCTTCACGCTTTTGCTTGCCGCGGATCCGTTGGTAATACTGTGCAAAATCGGTATTCAAAATAGTCTTCCACCGTTATGGAACAAGGGGCTCAGCATGCTGAACCCCTTAGAGGACCCAAGGTCGAGGCTTAACGGTCGCCTTTGGTCAGTTCACGCTTCATATCGATGATGGTCTGGTATTCCGCCAGGGTGGTGTCGCCGATGTGCTGTTTGCCGCCCATCGCCTTGATAAAGCACTGGTGGTCTTCTTTATCCAGCTTTTTGATGGCGGTAACGACCTTGGCCTTGAAGTCGGCCGGCAGCGAATTGCTCACCAGGATCGGCCCATTCGGGATCAGCGGCGACTGCCAGATGATGCGGATCTGTTTCATCAGGTCCGGGTGATCCATGCGGATCATGCGGGTGAACGCACCGCTGGTGTAGCCGGTGTTGTAGTCGCCAATCATCGACGCCCAGGTCACCGCGCCTTCAAACTGGCCGTTCAGCACGCCGAGAATGTCCTGCTCGTGGCCGCCGGAGAAGGTCACGCTGGAGAAAGTGTTGTCGTATTTATTGTCGACCGTGCCGCCGAACAGCTTCTTGAACGCCTGGTTCGGGATCAGGAAGCCCGAGGTAGAGTCCGGATCGGCGAAGCCGATGGCCTTGCCTTTCAGATCTTCCAGCTTCTGGTACGGGCTGCCGGCTTTGACCACCACCACCGAGTGATAGCCGCGCGACTGATCGACGTCGTCGACCGCGATGCCGACGATATCCACCGCTTTCGGATCTTTGATGTAAACCGAAGCAAAGGAGGATGGCGACATGCTCAGCACCAGATCAATCTTGCCGCCCAGCAGGCCCTGGATCACGCCCGAGTAGTCGGAAGAGTTGCGCAGCTTGGTGTCGACGCTCAGCTCCTTGTCCAGGAACTGCTTCACGCACTGGTTATCGCCGATTTGCTGCGTGGCGTTCTGGCCACCGAGGATCCCCAGGTTCAGCTCTTTCGGCGCATCCGCTGCGGCAGCATTAAACATCATCATCCCGCCGGCCATCAGGGTGGTCAGACTCAATACTTTTTTCATTACGTGTGCCTTGTGTGTAAAGGTAAAAGTGAAGATAAAAGGTCTCAATGGATCTGATTGGCTTCCTCGCCATACAGCTGGTGCAGGATCCGTTCGTTCAGTTGCGAAGGATGCCCGTCAAACACGATTTTCCCCTGGGCGATGCCGATCACCCGGGTGCAGTATTCCCGCACCAGCTCAACCGAGTGCAGGTTGACCATCACCGCGATGTCGTTTTCGCTGACTTTCTGCAGCGCATCCATGATGCGGCGGGTATTTTTGGGATCGAGCGACGCCACCGGTTCGTCGGCCAGCAGGATTTTCGGGTTCTGCATCAGCGCGCGGCAGATGGCCACCCGCTGCATCTGGCCGCCGGACAGGTTCTCGGCGCGCTGCAGCGCATGCGGCAGCATATTGAGCCACTGCAGCAGCTCGATGGCGCGTGCGCGGTCAGCGTCGTCAAACAGTTTGAAGAAGGATTTCAGGGTGGAGGTGTGGCTCAGGCGGCCCAACAGCACGTTGGTCATTACGTCCAGCCGCGGCACCAGGCAGAAGTCCTGGAAGATCATGCCGCAACGGGCGCGCCACTGGCGCATTTGCCGGGCGCCGAGTTGGGCGATGTCCTGCGCCGCGCCATCGTCTTCAAAGTGCAGCATCTCGCCGCAGCTGGAAGGGATGGTGCCGTTCAGGGTGTGCAACAGGGTGGATTTACCGGCGCCGGAACGCCCGATCACCGCCACGAACTCGCCGGCGTACAGATCGAAGTTAATGTCGTCCAGCACCCGCTGCTGAGCTTTATAGGCTTTTCCCAAGCCTTTCACCGACAACACTTTACGCGAGGGTACCGGTTGCTGCCCTGGAAAGTCGTTCTGTGCAAGTTTTAACAGTGCCTGAGCCATATGATTTCTCTGGTTTCAGTGGCTAATCATTATGGGCACCTATTAACGAATAAGTTTATGACATTGGGATGATGCTTTTATGGCCGGGGCGTGACGCGTACCGCCCCGGCGTTCGCCTTATTCCAGGATAAAGAAGTCCAGCCCCAGCGCAGCCTTGACCTGCGCCAGCGTCCGTTGGCTGACCCGATGCGCGCGGCGGGTGCCGTCTTGCAGGATGCGCGTCAGCTCGCCCTTGTCGGCGATGAAGTCCGCCCGGCGGGTGCGGATCGGCTCAAGCAGGCTTTGCAGGCAGTCCTCCAGCAGGCGTTTGATCTTCACGTCACCCAGCCCACCGCGGCGATAGTGCGCCTTCAGCTCCGCCACCAGCGCCGTTTGGCGATGCTGATGCTGCAGCTCGACGCGCTGGCGCAGCGAGCCGACGTAGTGGCCTAAATGAAGGGGACCGGCGGCGCGCCGGTCGGTTAAGAAAGCGTTACATTCCGGCGCTGGCGTTCTCGGCCCGGCGCGCTAGGGTGAAGGGATTCAACCTGAAAAAGGAACGCGTTATGAAGATCGGATTTGCCGGATTGGGAGGGATGGGCAGCGCCATGGCGGCCAACCTGCTGCAGGCGGGCTTTGCCTTGACGGTGTGGAACCGTTCGCCGCAGGCGGCGCAGCCACTGGTCGCCGCCGGCGCACGGCAGGTGCAGCGGCCCGAAGAGCTGGCCGAGGCGGAGGTGCTGATCACCATGCTGGCCAACGACGCCGCCACCCAACAGGTGGTCGTAGACAGCGGCCTGCTGCAGCGGCTCAAGCCGGGGACTATCCACATCAATATGGCGACGGTCTCCGTCGAGCTGGCCAAACGGCTGGCGGCCCAACACCAGGAACGCGGCGTCGGCTACCTCGCCGCGCCGGTGCTCGGGCGGGTCGAGGTGGCCGCCGCCGGCAAGCTGAATATTCTGGCGGCGGGCGATAGCCAGCTGCTGGCGCAGGTGCAGCCGCTATTCGACGCGCTCGGCCAGAAAACCTGGCATTTCGGCGAGCAGCCCGCGCAGGCCAACATCGTCAAGATCGCCACCAACTTCACGCTGGCCAGCGCCATCGAAGCCATGGCGGAAGGCAGCGCGCTGGTGCGCAACTACGGCGTTTCCAGCACCGACTATCTGCAGATGCTGACCAGCACCGCCTTCGCCTCGCCGGCCTATCAGGGCTACGGCGCGCTGATCGCCGCAGAAAAATATTCGCCGGCCGGTTTTAAACTGGCGCTGGGTTTGAAGGATGTCGGGCTGGCGCTGGAAGCCGGCGCCAACAGCCATACGCCAATGCCGTTCGCCAGCGTGCTGAAAGACAACTTCCTCGACGCGATGGCGCAGGGCGATGCGGATTTGGATTGGGCGGCGCTGGCCAGGGTGGCGGCGCGCAGGGCCGGGCTGGAGTAACCGCCTGCAGGCCCGGCTGACGGGCCCGTGGGATTCAGAAACGGATGTCCGCCGCCGGCAGCGCATTAATCGGCACCCCGAAGCTCTCGATATTCGACAGCGTGGCGTTATGGTGCTCGCGGATCTGTTGGCCGCTGGCGTGCGGCTTGTCGTGGCTGGTGTGAGCATCGGCCGCCAGCGTCACCGGATACCCGAGACCGGCGGCGCGGCGGGTGGTGGTATCGACGCAAAACTCGCTGGAATAGCCGCAGATAACCAACCGAGAGACGCCATTGGCGACCAGCAGCGGCCCAAGCCGGGTGCGCAGGAACGAATCCGGCGTGGTTTTATCCACCCGATGATCGCCCTCCTCCACCTGCAAATCGGCGTGCAGCCGCCAGGCCTTGCTGCCGTGAGGCAGCTCCTGGTGCGCGGTCTGATGCTGAATGAATATCACCGGCGCCCCGGCCCTGCGGGCGGCGGCGCTCAGTTGATTAATGCGGCCGATCACCGCCCCGGCGTCCGCCGGCGGCGGGCTAAACAGTCCTTGCTGCACATCGATAATCAACAGCGCTGACGTCATGTTCGATCCCCTGATTAAAAAGACGTGTTCAGCATACCGGCTGGCGCGGGCGGAAGATATGATCGACCCCCTGCTCGCGCAGCTTGCCGGCCAGATCCTGACCGCCGTTCGGCGCGGCGAGCGCCAGCTGGCGTTCGGCCTCAAACACCGGGCTGGCCCAGAAGATGTTCACCGGATCGCCATACTGTTTCGGCAGAGTCAGGCGATCGTTGTACGGGTAGAACGACGACGACAAGATATAACCGACATAACCCAGCGGCGCAACTTCAGACTCCAGCGTATGCCCTTCGCCGAACCAGGTCAGTTTGGCCCAGGGCACGTGCGCAAAGCCGGCCAGGGCGCTGGCCATCTGCACCGCGTTTTCTTCGGTCATGTATTGGCTGTCGATGGCGATGCCCATCTCCATGCGGCGATAGCGCGAGGCGTCGTCGTTGAACAGGATCTCCACCCAGGGCATCGGCCGGATGCTGACGCCCATGGTGAGGAAGTAGTAGATGCCGTCGCGCTCGTGCTGGGTGATGGCCATCGGCGGCCACTTGCCCTGGTCGATGGCGTAGTATTTCACCGAAGGGCCAAAATGCGGCTCGTAGCGCGCCTGGTAGTCGCTCTGCATTTTCGGCCAGGGGTTGCCCTCCTCCCGCTGCCAGCTGCGCCAGAACTGGCGGGTATTTTCCGCCAACGCGTACTGGGTGTTGGTGGAAGCGGAGCCGAGCGGATAAGCCAGCGGGCTTTCCTTGATGCAGCTGGCGGAATAGCACACCGAATGGTCGATATACAGGCTCCAGCCGGGGATCACCGCCAACAGCTGGCCGTAGTACCACAGCGCGGCGCCGTCGTCGCTTTCGGTCCACACTACCGTCAATCCTTCGGGATTGAGCGGCGCTTCCCCTTCCAGGTTGCGGCAAAACTCGGCCGCCAGCATCGGCGGCTGGCCCTGCTCCAGCGCGGCGCGATCTTCCTGCAGCGGCGCGGCGGCCAGGTTGCGCAGCCAACAGGCGCGCACCTGGAAACGTTCGCCGGCTTCTTCAGTTGGGTAGATATAGAAATAAGCTGCCCGATGATCTTGCTGAACCACCGCGACCAGCGTCTGGTTCTCATTACTGACTTCAGCAAGTACGTATGACTCGTTCATATCACCTCAATAGGGTCAGGGCGCGAACAGAATAATGCTGCACGCAAAAATGGAATTTGGCTTTCCCCAAGTGTAAAACGCATTGCTGAACGGATCACCCGTAAAAGTCTCAAAAGCTGGCGTAAGCGGAGAGAAATGCGGGGTTATTGCCACTCGCTATCGCTCAGGATGACGCGTTAATACGCCGTACCGCGCGCTGATAAGAGCCATTGCGCATCGAGGCGCCCAGCACTTTTCCCATGCCGGCGGCGCCGATGCGCACCCATCGCCGCCGCAGCGCGCCGGAATGGAAACCGAACTGCCGCTGCGCCCAGAGCGGCAAGAGATCGACGCCCGCCTGCATCACCAGGGCGCCCAGGGGCCGCGCCAGGGCGCTCGGCGCCGGCGCATTGCGCAGAATGCGCGCCACCTCCAGCGTGCGTTCGTCGCACACCAGCTGCGGCCGCATCTGCTGCAGGTAATCGGCCACCTCGCCCCGGGTGATCGGAATGTTGCGAGCGCCCAGCGCGGCGGCTACGCGCGCCGCCTCAAGGTAATACCGGTCTTGTTGCTCAGCGGAAAGATGCGGATTGCGGTAGCGCAAATGGCTGGCCAGAAAGCTGCTGCTTTCCGCCACGTGTACCCAGGTAAGCAGGTCGGGATCGCTGGCGGCATAGGGGGTGCCGTCACTGCCGGTGCCGTTGACCCGCAGATGAATGGCCTGGACCTTGGCTATCAGCCGCTCGGCCTCTGCGGTTGGCCCAAAGGTGGTGACGGAAACGAATTGGCTGGTGCGGCGCAGGCGGCCGAGCATGTCTTCACGAAAGTTGGAGTGATCCCACACCCCGGCCAAGGCCAACGGGTGCAGCATCTGCAGCAATAAGGCGCTGACGCCGCCGCACAGCATGGAGGTAAAATCGCTGTGCACTTGCCAGATGACCGATTGGGGGCCAAACAACCCCGGATCGCCCGGCGGATTTTCAAAATCAACGCCCCCAAGCGCCAAGCCTGTCAGGCTGAGCACCTGTTTTTCAATCGCTGCGCGTACCGCTTCCATCCTGACTGGCCCCCGTTATCGCCCGGCGGCCAGTGTAACACGCGGGCTTTAGTCGCGATCGTTCAACAGCACAATCTTGCCGGCGAAGCTGCGATCTTCCAGCCGCCGGTGCGCGTCCGCCCCGGCGCTGAGCGGGAAGGTTTCGGTATGCGGCAGGGAAAACTCGCCGTCGCGCCAGCCGGCGAACAGCCGCTCCGCGCGTTCACGCCGCGCCGGGCCGCCGTTGAGGTAGGTCCAGAGATCGCCGCCCACGACGCCTTTGGAATCCATCATCAAATCGTAAGCGGAGATGGCCGGCGCTTCGCCGCCCGCCATGCCGAAGGTGACCACCCGCCCGCCAGGGCGCAGTGCGTCGATGCTTTGCTGCAGGGTAATGCCCACCGAGTCAAAGCCGTATTCCACCCCGCCATCGGTCAGCGCCGCGACCTCCGCCACCCAATCCTGCGAGTAAGTGAAGGCCGCCGCCGCGCCGTTCTTCAGAGCAATTTGCTGCTTGTGCGCCGAAGACACCACCGCATAGACCTGCGCGCCGCGCGCCACCAGCATGCGGGTGAGGATCTGCCCAACGCCGCCGGCCGCCGCGTGCACCAACGCGCGATCGCCCGCGCGCACCTGCACGCTGTCGTTGATCAGGTACTGCGCCGTCAGCCCCTGCAGCAGGATCGACGCGGCTTCGACGTCGCTCAGTGCCTCCGGCAGCCGCAGCGCGTGCTCGACCGGCACATTGATGCGGGTGGCATGGCAGAACGGCACGTCGGCAAAGCCGACTCGTTCGCCCATCCGCCAGCCGCTGACGCCTTCGCCCACGGCGATGATGGTGCCCACCCCTTCGTACCCGCCGATATGCGGCGGCTGGCCGTGCAGCACATAGTTGCCTTTACGGCGGTAGATATCGGCGAAGTTCAGCCCGGCGGCGCCCATGCGCACCTGTACCGCGCCGGCCGGCACGGCGGGCGTCGGCAGTTCGAGATAGCTGAGCACCTCGGGGCCGCCAAAATGTTCAAAGGCTAATGCATGCATTTTTCCGCTCCAAAAGTTTCGTCAATAACGCACTGACGGTTAGATGCGCCCAGTATCCCAGAGCGCTATAATCCGGCAAAGTGGCCCACAGGGCGTTCAGAAAACACCACAGGTTTATAATGGATCGATTAACCAGCATGGCGGTATTTGTACAGGTGGTGGAAAAAGGCAGCTTCGTCGCCGCCGCCGAACAGATGGCCATCTCGCCCACCATGGTCGGCAAACATATTCGTTACCTGGAACAGCGGCTGAATGCGCCACTGCTGAACCGCACCACCCGCCGCCAGGGATTGACCGAAGCCGGGCGGGTGTTTTACGAACGCTGCCGCCGGCTGCTGGCGGACGCCGACGCCGCCGAAGCCAGCGCGCGGGCGCTGCGGGATTCGCCCGGCGGCCTGCTGCGCATCAGTGCGCCCGTCACCTTCGGCAACCGGGTGCTGACGCCGATCCTCACCGATTTCCTGCACCGGCACCCGGAGGTAGAAGCCGAAGTGGTGCTGTCGGATCGCAAAGTGGATTTGATCGAAGAGCGCTACGAGGCGGCCTTTCGCATCGGGCCGGTGGCGGATGACGGCCTGGTGGCGCGCGCGCTGCCGGACTACCGCATGACGCTGGCCGCCGCGCCGGCCTACCTGGCGCAGCAGGGCGCCCCCTCCCGGCCCGAGCAGCTCGGCGCGCACAGCTGCTTCGGCTTTAGCCAGTGGGACGGTAACCATTTTTGGCGGCTGCGCGGGCCGCAGGGAGAAATCAGCGTGCCGGTGAAGCCGCGGCTGCGCATGGACTCCGGCGAAGGCGTGCGCCGGGCGGCGCTGGCCGGTTTCGGCATTGTGCTGCATGCGGAAATGCTGTTGGAAGAAGACATCGCCGCCGGGCGGCTGGTGCGGGTGCTGCCGGGCTATTCGCCGCTGCCGCGGCCGATGCATCTGGTGTATCTGCCGGAACGGCGCCAATCGGCCAAGCTGGAGGCCTTTATCGCGCTGACCGTTGCCAGACTCTGGGGACGGGCATAAGTTTATCGAATATGCATAAGTAACTGACGGGTATTTCAATGATTATCATCAGAGCGCGCGCGGCGGAAGACAACGCGCAACTGGCGGAGATCTGGCTGCGTTCGGTGCGCGCCACCCACCACTTTTTGAACGAAGACGACATCGCCCGGCTGTTTCCGCTGGTGCTTAACGACTACCTGCTCGCGGTCAGCGTGTGGGTGGCGGAAGACCGGCCAGGCCATCCGTGCGGCTTTATCGGCCTGGACGGCAACAAGGTGGAGATGTTGTTTATCGACGCCGATCAACGCGGCAAAGGCGCGGGCAAAGCGCTGCTGGCGCACGCCGAGACGCTGCATAGCGAGCTGCTGCTGGATGTGAACGAGCAAAATCCGCAGGCCAACGGCTTTTATCGCCACTACGGCTTCGAGATCGTCGGCCGTTCGGCTCTGGACGGCCAGGGCAACCCCTTCCCGCTGCTGCATATGAAATTGGAAAAGCGCTAAATCATACCGCCCACCGGCCAGGCAATGGCCGGTTTCCCGCCGCATTTCCGCGCATCGCCAATATAGCCAATAAGAATAAGTAATAGAATTTACATTCTTCCTGTATCTAAGAACCCCCGGTAGGATTGCCCTGTCTTTCCCAGTAACAGAGGTTCCGCCCGCCTCTCACTTCAAGAAGCCGAACCCAGTCCGGCGTTACGCGCTCCGGGCGGAATGCTGTGATGTATCAATAAGGATCCGCTTCGCTATGATCGTTCTTTCGAACGTTTGCAAAACTTTTGACAGTACACAGGGCCGCGTCGTCGCGGTGGATGACGTCAGCCTGGCGGTCGAGGCCGGGCAGATTTACGGCATTATCGGCTACAGCGGCGCAGGCAAAAGCACCCTGATCCGCCTGCTCAACGGGCTGGAAAGCCCCACCAGCGGCAGCATCGAGGTCGACGGTTTTGACATCGCCCACGCCGAAAACGAGCAACTGCGCCAGGCGCGGCTGAAAATCAGCATGGTGTTTCAGCATTTCAACCTGCTGTGGTCGCGCACCGTCAGCCAGAATATCGCCTTTTCCATGCAAATCGCCGGCGTGCCCAAGGCACGGATCAAACCGCGCGTGGCCGAACTGATTGCGCTGGTCGGCCTGCAGGGGCGCGAAGACGCCTACCCGTCGCAGCTCAGCGGCGGCCAGAAACAGCGCGTCGGCATCGCCCGTGCGCTGGCGAACAATCCGGGCGTGCTGCTGTGCGACGAGGCCACCTCGGCGCTCGATCCGCAAACCACCGACGCCATTCTCGATCTGCTGTTGGACATCAACCGCCAGCTCAACCTGACCATCGTGCTGATCACCCACGAAATGCACGTGGTGCGTAAAATTTGCCACCGGGTGGCGGTGATGGAGAACGGGCGCATCGTTGAAGAAGGCCCGGTGCTCGAGGTATTCGCCAGGCCACAGCAGCCGATCACCCGGCAATTCGTCAGGCAGGTTTCCCAGTATCAGGACACCGAAGAGAGCTTCAACCCGCGGCTGACCGCCCACCTGAACGGGGCGGTCTTCAAGCTGACGTTCGTCGGCGTGCAGGCCCATCAGGCGGTGATTTCCGAGGTGATCCAACGTTATCACCTGACCATCAATATTCTGCACGGCAAAATCAGCCATACCCTCAACGGCGCCTTCGGCGAGCTGTACATCCATGCCGAAGGCAGCGAACGGCAGCTCGGCGACATGCTGAACCTGCTGCAAGAAAGAGACATCGCCGTCGAGGTTATCAAACATGATTGAGTCACTGTTCCCCCACCTGCGCCTGGAGCAACTGTGGGACGCCACCCTTGAGACGCTGTACATGACCGGCGTCGCCGGCCTGGCCACGCTGGTGCTCGGCATCCTGCTCGGCGTGTTGCTGTTCTTAACCTCCAAAGGCCAGCTGCTGCACAACCGCGCAGTCTATTCGCTGGTTTCCGTGGTGGTGAACGTATTCCGCTCCATTCCGTTCATCATCCTGATCGTGTTGCTGATCCCATTCACCAAGACGCTGATCGGCACCATTTTGGGGGCCGACGCCGCCCTGCCGGCGCTGATCGTCGGCGCCGCGCCTTTCTATGCGCGGCTGGTGGAGATCGGCCTGCGTGAGGTGGATAAAGGGGTGATTGAGGCGGCGCGCTCGATGGGCGCCAAGACCCTCACCATCATATTCCGCGTACTGCTGCCGGAGTCTTCCCCGGCGCTGGTTTCCGGCATCACCGTAACCCTGATCGCGCTGGTGAGCTACACCGCGATGGCCGGGGTGATCGGCGCCGGCGGCCTGGGCAATCTGGCTTATTTGGAAGGTTTCCAACGCAACCACAGTGACGTGACGCTGGTGGCGACGCTGACGATACTCGCGATCGTTTTCGTCATCCAGTTCATCGGCGACACCCTAACAACAACGCTCGATAAACGTTAAAACAACCAAGGAATAATGATGATGAAAAAGCACATTCTGACGCTGGCTTTCGCCTCTCTCACCGCCCTCGCCGCATTCGGCGCCGCAGCGGAAACCAAACTGGTGGTCGGCGCGTCCAACGTGCCGCACGCCGAAATTCTCGAGCAGGCCAAGCCGATCCTGGCCAAGGAAGGCATCGACCTGGAGATCAAGCGCTTCCAGGATTACATCCTGCCGAACACCGCGCTGGCCAGCCATGACATCGACGCCAACTACTTCCAGCATGTGCCCTATTTGAACTCGGTGCTGAAAGATCACGCCGACGACAAGAGCTATGACTTTGTCAGCGCCGGCGCCATCCACATTGAGCCCATCGGCATTTACTCGAAGAAGTACAAAAGCCTGAAACAGCTGCCGGACAACGGCAAGATCATCATGCGCGACGCGGTGGCGGAAGAAGGCCGCATTCTGTCGATTTTTGAGAAGGAAGGCGTGATCAAATTGAAACCGGGGGTGAGCAAGGTGGATGCGCGCATCTCCGACGTGGTGGAAAACCCGAAACACCTGAAGTTCCAGGCTAACGTCGAAGGCGCTCTGCTGCCGCAGATGTACAACAACAACGAAGGCGACGCGGTGGTGATCAACGCCAACTACGCCATCGACGCCGGGCTGAACCCCACCAAAGACCCGATTGCGGTCGAGAGCGGCGAGAACAACCCCTACGCCAACATCATCACCGTGCACAAGGCGGACGTGAACAAGCCCGAGATCGTCGCACTGGTGAAGGTGCTGCATTCCAAGCCGATCCAGGACTTCATTCGCGAGAAATACCAGGGCGCGGTGATCCCGGTTAACCAGTAACCCCTGCCTCACGGCCCGGCGCAAGCCGGGCCCATCCGCTACTTATACCTTATTGCCAATCTGGCTGAGGCGCGGCCACACCAGCATCAGCGCATCCAGCAACCGCAGCAAATCCTCTCGCCCGGCCCCTTCGCGCGCCTGCACCGACATCCCCTCTATGGTGCAGATAATGTATTTGGCCAGCAGCGCGGTATCGGTTTTCGCCAACAGTTCACCCTGCTGCACCTTGCGGTCAAAACACGCCTTCAGGCTGGCCTCCTGCGCATGGTGTTTGCGGCGCAGCATTTGGGCGACGTCATCCGAGGAAGACGACAGCGCCGCGGAGGCGCACACCATAAAGCAGCCGGACGGGGTGTCCGGATCGGTAAATACCTCTGCGGAAGAACGCACGTAGGCTTCGACGATTTCCGCCACCGGCAGCTCCCGCTCCAACAGCTGATTGGTGCAGGTGGTGTATTTCTGCAGATAACGCTCTACCGCCGCGCGGAACAACCCCTCCTTGTTGCCGAACTCGGCGTACAGAGTGGGCGCCTTGGCGCCGGTAACCTCGACCAGATCGGCCAACGAGGTTGACTCATAGCCGTGCCGCCAGAACAGATCGAGTGCGCTTTCCAACGCACGGTCGCGATCAAACTGTTTCGGCCTGCCGCGGCTTTTTTTACTGCAGACCTCTTCATTGATGCTCATAGACCCTCTCTTATCCCGCCCCGCAGCAGGGCTGACAAATTAAATTAACGATCATTATAAAAAAATATTGCGCCGCCGTCGAGAAGCGATTAGCATTTAGTTATCGATCGTTAAGAAATATCGACGACAGAAACTCAAATCGCCATAAACCGGATTAGAATAGGATATAACATCATGAAAAATTTAAAAATCACTCTAGCAGCCATCGCCATTGCCACCGCATCCTTCGGCAGTTTCGCCGCCGATCTGGTTAACAGCCAGCCTGCAGGTCAGCAAAAAGTCGGCGTGATCAGCGTCAGCGGCGCCACCGACCTTACCTCTTTGGAAGCCAGCCTGGCGGCGAAAGCCGATCAAGCGGGGGCCAAATCTTTCCGCATCATCGGTGCCGGGGGTTCCAACCAGCTGCATGGCACAGCCGTAATCTATCAATAACAATGCGTTAAGCGAACTTTGCCGCATCATAACAGGGCACATTCACCCTCTCGGCAAAGCGCGTAGAAAAAATTAATTAACGAACGTTAAAAAAAATAGTTGCAATTCGCCAAGACGGCGCCTAACATTAAATTATCGATCGTTAATTAAATTAACGACCAAACAAGACAAACATCGTACAGAACATAAGATAGGAAATAAGACCATGAAAAACCTGAAAATGACTATCGCCGCCATCGCACTGGCTTCCGTTTCCTTCGGCAGTTTCGCGGCCGAACTGGTTAACAGCCAACCGGCCGATCTGCAAAAAACCGGCGTGATTACCGTCAGCGGCGCATCCGATCTGAGCAGCCTGGAAAACCATCTGGCGGCTAAAGCGGACGCGGCCGGCGCCAAATCCTTCCAGATTATCGCCACTACCGGTGACAACAAGCTGCACGGCACCGCGATCATCTACAATTAATTGCCAAAGCGGCAATGTGCAAAGAGGCGGCGTTAGCCGCCTTTTGTTTTATTCCCCCGCCTAAAATCTGTTTGACGGCAGGTATAAGCAGAGCCGAAAGCGCTATCCCCCCGTTACGCGTTGCCTTTGCCACCAAACGCTTAGCGGCGCGGCACCGCTCAGCTCTCCTCGTGCTGCAGGTTCTTCAGCATGCAAACATTACAGCCATGGTGCCCGGTATTGCCGCGCTTTTCCGTCAGCAACGTAAAACCGAGCGCAGAGTACAGGCCGATGGCTTCTTTCAGCTGTTCGGTGGTTTCCAGATAACAGTAGCGATAACCCGCCGCCCGCGCCGCCTTCAGCGCCTGAACCACCATATAACGCGCCATGCCCAATCCGCGCACGCCGGGGGTGAAGAACAGCTTTTGCAGCTCGCAGTAGCCGGGATCGCCACCGGCCAGCGGCGCTATGCCAACGCCGCCCACCACTCGCCCGCCCTGTTCCAGCACCCAATATTTGCCGCCGCTGTCGCGATACAGGCCGGTCAGCCGGTCGAGATCCGGATCGTGCAGGCTGACCCCCTCCATGTTGTCCATGCCGTATTCGCGAAACACGCCGCGGATAATCCCGGCCATCGCTGCGTCGTCCCGCGCGGCGATTGGGCGCACCTGCAGGCCGGCATCGCGCTGCCTGCGGGCGCTGCGCAATGCCCCGCTCATTTTCTTCAGCGCCGCAGTGGTGCTCGCCAACTCGTCGTCATCCAGCTGCGCCAGCGCCGCCTGCATGAAATCGTCGGCATCGGCGTCAATGCTCGCCAGCGTCTTGCGCCCCGCCTTGCTCAGCTGATGCAGGTTATGCCGCTTGTCGTTCGGGTAGTCCACCGTTTCTATCACGCCGGCCGACACCAGGCTGCGCAACGCCCGGCTGGCGCTGGCCTTGTCGATGCACAGGCGGCCGGCCAGTTCGGTAACCCCCAACGGCTGTTGATTGGTTTCGATCATCATATGGATCTGCAGCGGCGAAAAACGCGAGCCGTTGCTCTGTTTGTTCAACATGCCGAACTCTCTGACTAAACTGCGCGATAATGCTCTGAAATCCCTGATGTTCACTGCGTTATTCTCCGTTATGCCGTGGAATTTGTTGATAGTGTTACCTAATTTCGTCATCACAATAACGCATAATCAGCGCCGGCTGAAGGTTCCACCGCCTCAACAGATATGTCTAAATATTTCATTGATAGAAATTAAATAATGCATTATTAATATTTAACAGAATTAAATTCCAATAACAATGTACTGTATAGAATATAATTTCGCATACCTTAGTCAAAAAAGATAGAGAATATGAGGTAGTTAACGCTATCCCTATAAATTAAAATATAAAAAATGCAAAGTTGATATCGACAACAATGCTGTTATTCGGTCAACGACGGTTACATATTCTTCCCCGCTGCGTTCATCGCTCCCGCCCCCTTTCCCCTTTTGCCAAAAGTAGCCCATGCTTTAAACGAACGCGGAAAAAACTCACCTCTTTTTGGCTAACCGGGATGCTGGCTCATGACCCAAAAAACCACGCTGCTGCAATTTTTCCATTGGTACTACCCCGATGGCGGGAAGCTTTGGCAAGAGGCCGCGGAACGCGCGCCGCACCTTGCCGGGCTGGGCATTACCGATCTGTGGCTGCCCCCCGCCTATAAGGGTGCATCCGGCGGTTATTCCGTCGGCTACGACACCTACGATCTGTTCGATTTGGGCGAGTTCGACCAAAAAGGCAGCCGCGCCACCAAGTACGGCGATAAAGAGGCGCTGGCCCGCGCCGCCGCTGCGCTGCGCGATAACGGCATGCGGGTGATTTACGACGTGGTGTTCAACCACAAGATTGGCGCCGACGAAAAAGAGCGGGTTCACCTGTATAAGGTGGACGCCAACAACCGCAATGATATCGATGACCAGGGCTTCGACGCGCTGGCCTATACCCGTTTCACCTTCCCCGGCCGCCAGGGCGCCCACTCCAAATTCATCTGGGACTATAAATGCTTCAGCGGCGTCGACTACGTTGAACAGCCGGATGACAAAGGGGTGTTCAAAATCGCCAATGACTACGGCGACGAGGGCTGGAACGATCAGGTCGACGACGAGAAGGGCAACTTCGATTATCTGATGGGCGCCGACGTCGAATTCCGCAACGCCGCCGTGGTAGAGGAATTGAAGTACTGGGCGCGCTGGCTGATGGAAACCCTGCCGTGCGACGGCTTCCGCCTGGACGCCGCCAAGCATATCCCGGCCTGGTTCTTCAAGGAATGGGCGGATCACGTGCGCGACAGCGCGCAGCGCGATTTGTTTATCGTCGCCGAATACTGGTCGCACGATGTGGCGTCGCTGCAACAATACCTCGAGCTGGTGGAGGGCAAAGTGATGCTGTTCGACGTGGCGCTGCACCTGAAGTTTCACCTGGCGTCGAAGCAGGGCGACGGCTTCGACATGGCGCAGATATTCACCGATACCCTGACCGCCGCCGATCCGGCGCACGCGGTCACCCTGGTGGCCAACCACGACACTCAGCCGCTGCAGTCGCTGGAGGCACCGGTGGAGCCCTGGTTCAAACCGCTGGCCTACGCGCTGATCCTGCTGCGCGAGCAGGGCGTGCCCTGCGTGTTTTACCCCGATCTGTACGGCGCCGGCTATACCGATAAAGGCAGCGACGGCGGCGAATACCGGATTGACATGCCGGTTATTCCGGAGCTGGAAAAGCTGATCCAGGCGCGCCAGCGCTTCGCCAACGGCGTACAGACCGACTACTTCGACGACCGGCACTGCGTGGCCTTTCGCCGCAGCGGCACCGCCGAAGCGCCGGGCTGCGTGGCGGTGCTGACCAACGGTGCGGAAAGCGCTAAAGCGGTGCCGCTCGGCGCCGAGCTGGCGCACAGCGTCTGGCGCGATTTCCTCGGCAATCGTCAGGATGAGGTCACCGCCGATGAGCAAGGCAACGCCCGCTTCCCGGTGAACGGCGGCAGCGTCAGCCTGTGGGTATTGGCGGAAAATCTGTAGCGGTTTCGCCGTCACGGCGGACAGACGTGACGGCGGCAAAACTAATTTTTGCCTTTCTGGTCTAAATTACGCTAACAACAGCGCAAACCATTCACAGCGGAGCCTAAATAGGGTACAAGGCTGCATGAAAATTCCAAAACGACTCCAGCCATTGGTAGATGATGGTTTAATCGACGACGTCATCCGCCGTTTAAAAAGTGGCAAAGAAGCCGACGTATTTATCGTGCGCTGCGGTGAAGAGATCCGCTGCGCCAAAGTGTATAAAGAAGCAGACAAACGTAACTTCAAGCAGGCCGTGCATTACCAGGAAGGCCGCAAGGTGCGCAACAGCCGCGACGCGCGCGCCATGAGCAAAGGCTCCAAATTCGGCCGCCAGCAGCAGGAAGAAGCCTGGCAAAACACCGAGGTGGACGCGCTCTATCTGCTGGCCAGGGCCGGGGTGCGGGTGCCGCAGCCGGATATCTGCCTGGACGGCGTGCTGCTGATGGAACTTATCACCGACGAAGAAGGGCTGGTGGCGCCGCGCCTGAGCGATGTCACCCTGACGCCGGAACAGGCGCGGGCCGATCACGCGCTGATGATGAACTACGCGGTGCGCATGCTGTGCGCCGGGCTGGTGCACGGCGACCTGTCGGAGTTCAACGTGCTGATGGATAAAGACGGGCCGGTGATCATCGATCTGCCGCAGGTGGTGGACGCCGCCGCCAACAACCACGCCAAAAGCATGTTCGAACGCGATATCAACAATATGTCGCAGTATTACGGCCAATATGCGCCGGAGCTGCTCGCCAGCAAGTATGCGAAGGAAATCTGGGCGCTGTACCAGGAAGGCAACCTGACGCCGGAAAGCGCGCTCAGCGGCACCTTCGTTGAAAGCACCAAGCGCGCCGACGTGGGCTCGGTGCTGGAAGAGATCCAGGCCGCCAGCGAAGAGCACCAGCGCCAGCTGATGGCGCGCAACGAAGAAGATTAACCCGGCCCGGTCGGTCGACCGGGCTATTTCCCCCTGAACATCCCCCAGCGACCGAACCGGTTAAAAATCATCATGCGCATTTTCCTCCACGGCCGGTTTTAGGCTATAACACTCTGACCCAACGGCATTGAGAAGGAAACCGCGTGACGGAAATTACCCCGCAGTTCTGGCGCGACCCGCAGCTGCCGTTTGTCGAAGCGCGCGCCATCGGCGATGGCCGCCGGGTATGCTACGCCCTGCACAGCCACGAGTTCTTTTCGATTGGCGCCATTACCGGCGGCACCAGCACCTATCTCAACGGTGAGCGGCGCCTGCAGGTCAGCAGCGGCGATGTGGTGATAATCAACCCGCAGCAGGCGCACGCCTGCAATCCGATTGCCGACCAACGTTGGTCGTACATCATGTTTTATATCGATCTCGCCTGGCTGGGCGCGCTGCAGCAAGAGCTGGCCGGCGGCGGCGGCGATCGATTTATCCCGTTCACTCAGGCGCTCAGCCGCGATGCGGCGCTGTTCGTTGGGCTGAATCAGCTGTATGCGTTATTGATCGATCCGCAGCGCGCCCGGTTGGAAAAACACATTGCTCTGGTGGAGTATTTCAGCGCGCTGCAGCGGAAATTGGGCGGCGCCGGCCCGGGCGATACCCGTGACCATCCCCGGCTGGAGGCCGCGGCGGCCTATATCAGCGCGCATTGCACCCAGCCGTTGATGCTGGAGGACATCTGCCGCGCCGCCGCCCTGTCTCCTTCCTATCTGATCCGCGCCTTCAGGCAGCGTTACGGCATGACGCCGCACGCCTACCTGGTCAACCGCCGCATTCAATATGGCCACCGGCTGCTCAGGCGCGGTTATCCCATCGCCGTCGCCGCCAGCGAAAGCGGTTTTGCCGATCAGGCGCACTTTCAGCGCACCTTCAAACTGCTGTTGGCCGCGACGCCCGGTCAGTATCAAAAGCCCTCCGCCAGCAGGTAACAGGCGCTGGCCGCCAACAGCAGCGCCATCAGGCGGTTGAAGCGCCGCAGATTGCGCGCGTGCTGCAACATGCCGCGCAGCGCCGCGCCGGCCCAGGCCCAGCAGGCCACCGAGGCGTAGCAAATCACGAAATAGAGGGCGGCGAACTGCCACAGCAGCCGGATATCGCCATCGCCGACGAAGGCGCCGAGGCTGGCCACCGACGCCAGCCAGGCTTTGGGATTGAGCCACTGCATCAGCGCGCCGTGCCAGCCGGAAGGCGCCCGGGCCTTGCCGTCGCCGCCCAGGCGGCCCTCGTCAAACGCCAGCCGATAAGCCATAAACAGCAGAAAAGCCACCCCGCACCATTGGATGATGCGGGTCAGCGCCGGCCATTGCGACAGCAGCTGATGCAGCCCCAATCCCAGCAGGACCAGCAGCAGGGTGAAGCCCAGCGTGGCGCCAAAGACATGGCGTTGCGTGGCGCTGAAACCGAACTGCGCGCCGGCGCTCAATGCGACGATGTTCACCGGCCCGGGAGTAATGGAGGCCGCCAGCGCAAACGCGGCCATGGAGAGATAGATATTCATTACGGCACCTTGAGAAAAGATCCACAGGTGCCAGATTGCGGATTGGCGCCGACAAAGTATTGAACGAAATTGCCCTGTCAGTGCGTAACTGCGGGTGTCGCCTATTCCGGCATCAGGCCGATAAAGGTGGTTTTCTTGCGCGGCCCGGTCATCAACGCCTCCAGCTTTTCCACACACTGCAGGTAGTGCGCGGTCTTTTTATGCGCCGCCACCGCCTGTTCGTCGCGGTATGCCTCGTAGATATAAAAGCGCGTCGGCACCTGCTCATCCTGCAGCACATCGAAGCGCAGGTTGCCCGGCTCTTCGATCGCCCCCAGATGGTTGGCGCGGAATACCTGGATAAACTCGTCGATCTTGTCCTGCTTAACGTTAATTTCTACCAAAGTGACGTGCATGACACTGCTCCTTGTTTAATCTGCGCACCCTAAACCATAGGTTTATTCCCGCCGTTTGACTCCCCGCAGCGGCAATTTTGCCGGCCAGCTCACAGATCGCGCCGGCATCCGCCACCCTGCTCCCCCCATCCCGATGCGCTGACATCTATAGTTAAGATCCGAACCCCTGAGAGTGTGAGAGATGGATAACTATTTGATGGCGCTGGACGCCGGCACGGGCAGCATTCGCGCGGTAATCTTCGATCTGGCGGGCAACCAGATAGCTCACGGCCAGGCTGAATGGCAGCATCTGGCGGTGCCGGGCGTGCCCGGCTCGATGGAGTTTGATCTGAACCACAATTGGCAGTTGGCCTGCCAGTGCATCCGCCAGGCCATGCAGCGCGCCAAACTGACGCCGCAGGCGATCCGCGCCGTAGCCTGCTGCTCGATGCGCGAAGGCATCGTGCTGTACGATCGCAACGGGGTGCCGATCTGGGCCTGCGCCAACGTCGACGCGCGCGCCAGCCATGAGGTCAGCGAACTGAAAGAGCTGCACAACGATAACTTCGAGCGCGAGGTGTACCAATACTCCGGCCAGACGCTGGCGCTGAGCGCCATGCCGCGCCTGCTGTGGCTGGCGCACCATCGGCCGGACATCTATCGCCAGGCGGCGACGCTGACCATGATCAGCGACTGGCTGGCGAACATGCTGAGCGGCGAGCTGGCGGTGGATCCTTCCAACGCCGGCACCACCGGCATGCTGGACCTGGCCAGCCGCGACTGGCGACCGGCGCTGCTCGACATGGCCGGCCTGCGCGCCGATATTCTCTCGCCGGTGAAGGAAACCGGCAGCGTGCTGGGGCATGTCACCGAGCAGGCGGCGCAAGAGAGCGGGCTGCTGCGCGGCACCCCGGTGGTAATGGGCGGCGGCGACGTGCAGCTCGGCAGTTTGGGGCTGGGCATCGTACGCGCCGGGCAGACGGCGGTGCTGGGCGGCACCTTCTGGCAGCAGATAGTCAACCTGCCGGAACCGGCCACCGATCCGGAAATGAACATCCGCATCAACCCCCACGTGATCCCGGGCATGGCGCAGGCGGAATCCATCAGCTTCTTCACCGGCCTGACCATGCGCTGGTTCCGCGACGCCTTCTGCGCCGAGGAAAAACTGCTGGCTGAGCGGTTAGGCGTGGACGCCTACAGCCTGCTGGAAGACATGGCGGCCAGAGTGCCGCCGGGCGCCTATGGGGTGATGCCGATATTCTCCGACGCCATGCATTTCAAAACCTGGTACCACGCCGCGCCGTCGTTTATCAACATGTCGATCGACCCGGAGCGCTGCAATAAGCAGACCCTGTTCCGCGCGCTGGAAGAAAACGCCGCCATCGTCTCCGCCTGCAACCTGGAGCAAATTGCCCGCTTCTCCGGCGTGCAGGCGCAATCGCTGGTGTTCGCCGGCGGCGGCGCCAAGGGCAAACTGTGGAGCCAGATCCTTAGCGACGTCACCGGCCTGCGGGTACGGGTGCCGGTGGTGAAAGAAGCCACGGCGCTGGGTTGCGCGATCGCCGCCGGGGTCGGCGCCGGGCTGTACCCGTCGTTGGCCGAAACCGGCGAGCGGCTGGTGCGCTGGGAGCGCGAATTCCAGCCTGACATGGCCAACCATGCGCTATACCAACAGCAGAAAGAGACCTGGCAACAGGTCTACGCCGACCAGCTGACGCTGGTGGATCACGGCCTGACCACTTCGCTGTGGAAGGCGCCGGGCCTGTAGCTTCCCGGTATGACGCATAAGCTTATGCCAATTAATTCTTTTCTCCCGAATACGCGGCGGCGCCGCGTATTCGCTTGCCGCAGGTGATTATTCCTGCTCAGAAACAGTGTAACCACCGCAAACGGATTTATCCGCCGTCCTGGCCTGCGTAAATTGTGATCTCTGTCACTCCGTGCCCAGCGCGCGGGTTTCGCACTTTTCCGAAACGGGCGGCACTATGCTGAATAATAAAGATAAACCTGCATCATCACCCTGGCTGGCGATCTTCTCGCTGACCGTCGCCTGCTTTGTCATGGTCACTACCGAGTTTCTGCCGATCGGCCTGCTGACCAACATCGCGCCTTCGTTGGGCATCAGCACCGGCACCGCCGGGCTGATGGTCACCATGCCCGGCATCGTCGCGGCGGTGGCGGCGCCGGTGTTGAGCCTGGCTTCGGGCCGGCTGGACCGCCGCCTGTTGATGCTGGGGCTGTCGCTGCTGCTGATGGTCTCCAACCTGGTCTCGGCGCTGGCGGTCAACTTCCCGATGATGCTGCTGGGCCGGGTATTGCTGGGCATCTGCGTCGGCGGTTTTTGGTCGTTCGCCGCCAACTACGGCCGCCATCTGGTGCCGGAAGCCAGCCAGGGCCGCGCCACCGCGCTGATCCTCAGCGGCATTTCGGTCGGGGCGGTATGCGGGGTGCCGGCCGGGGCGCTGATTGGCGATCTGTTCGGCTGGCGCGCCGCCTTCTTCGGCAGCGCAGTCCTGGCCGTCGGCGTGCTGCTGGCGCAGCTGCGGTTGCTGACCTCGGTGCCGCCGAGCCGCCCGGTAACGCCGCGCGATCTGCTGCTGCCGCTGCGCCTGCCGATGGCGCGCATCGGCCTCATCGCCATCGTCTTGTTGTTTATCGGCCACTTCGCCGCCTATACCTACCTGCGGCCGCTGCTGCAGCAGGTGTTCGTGCTCAGCCCTTCGGCCATTACGCTGCAGCTGCTGGCCTACGGCGCCATCGGCCTGCTCGGCACCTTCCTCGGCGAACGGCTGGCCGAACGCAGCCTGCGCGCGACCTTTATCCTGATCGCCGTCATGCTGGCGGGCATTTTGATCGTCTCGCCGTTCCTCAGCGGCATCGCCGGCGCGACGCTGATGGTGGTGGTCTGGGGCCTGGCCTTCGGCGCGGTGCCGGTCTGCGCCACCAACTGGATGTTCGCCGCGGTGCCGCAGGCGCCGGAGGCCGGTCAGGCCCTGCTGGTGTGCGTGATCCAGATTGCCCTCGCCTCCGGCGCGCTGCTGGGCGGCGAAGTGGTCGACTGGCAGGGCGTCAGCAGCGCCATGCTGTTCGGCGGCGCGCTGACCCTCTCCGCCGCGCTGGTGTTCGGCCTGAGCTTGCGCTCCGGCATGATTGGCGCTAAACAGTCTTAATCATTATTTATCAGCAGAAACAGATCCCGGCCCCGGCCGGGATTTGGCGCCGGGAGCCTATGGACCATCATTTACTCGCCATCAGAGTGTTCAACCGCGTCGTGGAAACCGGCGGCTTCACCCGCGCCGCCGATTCACTGCGCATGCCGAAGGCCACCGTCACCAAGCTGATCCAGAACCTGGAGGATCACCTGCAGACCAAGCTGTTCCAGCGCACCACCCGCAGCGTGTCGGTCACCGCCGAGGGCGAATGCTACTACCAGCGCACGGTGAAGTGGCTGGCGGAGCTGGAGCAGATGGAAGGCTGCCTGACCGAATCGCAAAACGCGCCGCAGGGGGTGCTGCGCATCGATGTCGGCGGTTCGACCGCCCGGCAGTTGCTGCTGCCGGCGCTGCCGGGCTTTATCGAGCGCTACCCGCAGATCCAGATCGATCTGGGCGTTGGCGACCGCATTATCGATCTGATCAATGACAGCGCCGACTGCGTGATGCGCAGCGGCCCGCTGGCCGACTCCAGCCTGATCGCCCGCCGGCTGTTCGAACTGGACTGGGTGACCTGCGCCACCCCGGCCTACTTCAAACGCTACGGCACGCCGCAGCATCCGTGCGATTTGGAACAGGGTTATCCGCTGGCGCACTACCGCCATGCGCTTAACGATCGCATCCAACCGCTGCATTTTGTCGACCGCGGCAAGGAGATAGACATCCAGCATCGCTACCCGGTCAGCGTCAACGAAGGCAATGCGCTGCTGGCGGCGGGCCTCGCCGGGCTGGGCCTTATCCAGACCTTCCGCTTTATGGCGCAGCCGCATCTCGACAACGGCGAACTGGTCAACGTATTGCACGACTGGCAGCCGCCGCCGGAGCAGATGTACGTGGTGTATCCCTCCAACCGCCACCTGAGCGGCAAGCTGCGGGCGTTTATCGACTGGGCGGTAGAGACCTTCAAACAATGAGCCGGCGAGGGTGATGCGCCGCACGCCGCAACCCGCTGGGCTGTGATATTATCCGTGGCAATACTCTGACTACCCTGCGGACAACCACCATGGCCTATATCCCCAAAAATTACGCAAAGCTGGAAACCGGCTACCGCGAAAAAGCGCTGAAAATTTTCCCCTGGGTCTGCGGGCGCTGCTCGCGCGAGTTCGTCTATTCCAACCTGCGCGAACTGACGGTGCACCACATCGACCATGACCACAGCAACAACCCGGAGGACGGCAGCAACTGGGAAATGCTGTGCCTTTACTGCCACGATCATGAACATTCCAAGTACACCGAAGCCGACCAGTACGGCTCAACGGTGGTGGCGGGCGAAGATGCGCAGAAGGACGTCGGCGTCGCCACCCACAACCCGTTCGCCAATTTAAAAGCGATGATGAAGAAGTAATCTCGGCCTGTCTCATCCATTTTAATAGCTTAATAACCGATCAAGTTATTAAGCTATTAATTTAAAACCCCCGCAAAAACCGCCACTTCCCAGAGAATTCCTACTTACCCGCTTACTAAGTTGCCAGCAAAATAAGCTGCGCAGTTAATAACAAACTGGCTTGGCAAGCTACCGCCGTTGGTGCATATTGTGCACGAGTTGTTCTTGTTAACCTGTTTAATTATCAACCTAATAAGCACATTAACTTAATAAGTTACCTGCTTATCAACTTGAGAGATGGCAGCATGATTGTTTTGATTGGCTCGCAGAAAGGCGGCGTCGGGAAGTCGACAAAAGCGGTGAATATCGCCGGGTATCTGATCCTCAAACAGGGCAAAACGGCGATTATCGTCGACGCCGACGACCAGAAATCAATCATGACCTGGTACAACGATCGCCAGAACGTCGATGGCCTGCCGCACATCCCGGTGGTCGCCGCCTCTGGAAAAATCAAGGAAACCCTGCTGGAGCTGGACCGCCACTACGACTATGTGATTGTCGATACCGCCGGCCGCGACAGCGCCGAGTTGCGCTCGGGCCTGCTGGCCGCCGATCTGTTTCTCTCCCCGCTTCGCCCTTCGCAGATGGATCTCGATACCATCGGCTACCTGTCGGAAATGTTCTCCACCGCGCAGGAATACAACGAAAAGGTGAAAGGCTATATTGTGCTGAACATGTGCCCGACCAATATCTTCATCAACGAAGCCAACGAAGCGGCCCAGGTGCTGAGCGAATACCCGGAGTTCACGCTGGTCAGCAACCGCCTGTGCGACCGCAAAATTTATCGCGACGCCTGGGGTGAGGCCATCACGGTGCACGAAGCGCATAACGAAAAAGCGCAGGCGGAAATCGAAAGCCTGGTGAAGGAGGTGATCTTGTGAAAAAACGCACGCCAAGCCACCGCATGTCGGAAGACGAGTTCATCAACAGCGCCACCTCGCATACCCTGGTGCCCCCAACCCCGGCGCCCGAAGCCAAGCCGGCCGGCCGCAAACGCACCTATAAGGCCATCTCGGTGAGCCTGACCGACAACCACGTCGAGGCCATCGACGAAGTGATAGTACAGGCGGCGCGCAACGGCATCGTGCGCATCACCCGTTCCGACATCATCAAGCTGGCCATCGACGGGCTGGCGGACAAAAGCGAAGAACAGCTGTTGCAGCTGCTGAAAAAGCTGTAACTTGCCCGGCGCCTGCCGAGGCTACCAAGCGGCAGGCCCCGTCATTCAGTTACCGGCAAGCGCGCACTGGTAGTCCTGGATCTCGCCGGCGGACCCCAGATTCAGGTCGGTCAGTTTCACGCGGTTGGCCAACAGCACCCTCTCCCCCTTTGCGGTTATCGCCAACGCCAGCCCGTAATTGGCGATGCTGTCATTCTGCTCAGCAACGTATTCCTGCAGCAGGCGGAAAGGATCTTCTTTAATCAAATCGCTACCGGCTAATTTTCGGGCCAAATATTGGTGGCCAACCAGTTTTTCAGCCAGCGGTTGCCAGCGTTGGCCAATGTTATCCTCCTGCTCCGCCAGGCTGTTATAAACATCCTGGCGCAGGCAGGCGATATGAATATGCAATTGATTTTGAGAACGGCCATATTTCGAATTTATCGCCAACGATAAGAAAGGATCTTTTAGCGGCTTGCCTGTTTCGCTGGATATATGATCGCGGTTGGTCCAGGCTTGATGAAAATAGGGCGGCGCGCTTTCGCTTTGCAATGCCGGGCTCTCGATGCCGCTGACTTTCTCGGTCGGCATCACCAAATCGTGATACGGGCCTTTGGCGTCCTTAAACAGCACATAACCCTCGGTTAAATCAACCTTTATGCAGGGTTTGGGATCCTGATTCTGCTGCTGGTTGGGCACGCACTGCTGGCTGACTATCTGCCATAACGCATTAGGGTTACCGCGCCCGAAGAAGAACCACAGCGCTACCGCCAAAAGCAAGATAACAAGCAAAATAATTAATAGCCTGAAAAGCCTTTTCATCGCCACTCCCTGGTTAATTACCGTTGGTTAATAGCGCGACAGCATAAATCAATCAATAGGAAACGGCCAGATTATTCTTCATTTAACATTATTTTAATAATAAAAAATAAGATATCGGTCAGGTAATTTAATGTAAATTAATACCGTTCATTGAATACCGGCATGATATAAGCGGGGGGCAGATTCTGCACAAAAAAGGAACCTTGTATGCACACTATGGATAAACACCTCACCTACCTGGACGTCGGTTCAGGTTTCCCATTATTACTTGGCCACAGCTATTTATTCGATCGACATATGTGGACGCCCCAGTTGGTGGCGCTGGCGAAACACTATCGCGTGATCGTCCCCGATCTCTGGGGGCACGGCGATTCTCCGGCGCTGCCCGCCTCACACTCCAGCCTGTCCGACATCGCCAACGATCATCTCAATTTAATGGATCGGCTCGGCATCAAAGAGTTCGGCGTTATAGGTTTGTCCGTCGGCGGCATGTGGGGAGCGGAGCTGGCGGCGATGGCGCCGGAACGGGTTAAGCTGCTGGCGCTGATGGACAGCTACCTGGGCGACGAAACAGAAGAAGCGCGTCAGCGTTATTTCGGCATGTTGGCCGCCGTCGAACAGGCCGGGGTTATCGCCTCGCCGATCCTCGAGTACGTCGCCGCGCAGTTTTACTCCGATAACGCCCCTGACTCGCTGATGCAGCCGCTGATCGCGCATTTGGAAACTATCCCCGCGCAGACGCTGCGCGACAGCGTAGTGCCACTGGGCAAAATGATCTTCGGTCGTCCAGACAAGCTGGCGCTGCTGGAGAAAATTACCGCCGCCGCCATCGTCATCACCGGCGAGCAAGACAAGCCGCGCCCGCCGGCGGAAGGCGAGCGCATGGCGCAGATCCTCGGTTGCAGCCATGTGCTGATCCCCCATGCCGGGCATATCAGCAATAAGGAAAACCCGCAGGCCGTCACCGAAACCCTGCTGGCGTTCCTGGCCGAAAGCCTTCCCCCGCGCTAATCCCCTTCCGGGCCTGCCGGCCCGGAGCTTGCCGCCTGCCTACGCCGTTATGCTTCGCTGCGTCAACCCTTCCCCCCGTAGCCATCGGTAAAGCTCTGCATCCCGATGAAAGTTCATCTTCTTCATCACCGCCCGCTTGTGCGTGCTTACCGTTTTCAAACTGACATTCAGACGTCGGGCAATCGCGGTCGGCGTCATCTCCCAGCTCAGGTAACGCATGACGGCTTTTTCTTGCTGCGTCAGCTTTAACGGTTTGCACCAGCTGCAACAAGAGTTTCGCCTTACCAGGCCATTTCTGGCCCGCATAACGCCATCGACCGTTTCTATCAGCGCCTGCCGGCTTTCATTACGATAGATTTTCCCCGCCTCTCTCAGGCAAGCAAATGAAGGCGCGGTGTGCTTATCCCGGTCATCGCGGATAGACACATACAGCCCGCAGGGGGAATTCGGCGGATGGCAAAAACACGCCATGTCCCCTTTAGCCACGGCCTTAAAGATCAGGTCGGCGTCCATGCCCTGCGTGAAATTCACCTGAACGCCGCGTTGCCGGAAGTATTCATCCAGAACCTGGCAACAGCCGTCGGCAAAAAAGCGATCCTTGTCGAGGAACGCGATCCCTATCATGTTTGTCATGCGAACTTTCCCTCCCCCCCGAGATGACATCTGGCCGAGCCGCCGGCAAACGCCATGGCAACCGGCAGGCTAAAACGCAGGCTGCTAACGGGCGCCGAATGCGGATTACGCATGACGATGTTCAATTCATCCGCCAACAGGGCAATACAGCAACTGATGCCGGCTATTATCAGCATCAATGCGCAGCACAATGGATACCGGCGCGCAAATAACACCACCACCGCCAATATCAGCCCCAAAGCAAACAGGCCGCCCAACATCGTCGGCAACTGGAAAATAATGTAACTATCCCCGGATAGAGCAACGTATTTCATCGATTCATTAACCTGTGAAAAATAATACCGCGACAAATCCCTGTAGATACCAAACCGACATGTTCACCCGGTTAATCGCTTAAAAACGACCGCCGGAAAAACAATCAATTCCTTTGTTAAGCAACACGAAAATAAGCACAGATAAGAAAACTAAGACTAAAATCATCGCCATCATTAGCCCTACTGATTGAGCAGCTTCCAGGAAAATCCTTTTATAGCGAATAAAAAACCAGCTTTTTATGCGCATAACTCATCCCCGCATTGCGTTGGTGAAATTTAACTCATTACCACCCGATGAGGTTTCCAGAAGCACGTCAATCCCCCGGTATTTACCCCTGCCGCCGGCGCGGTCGTTTATTACTTAAGGTGCGAATTACAGGTGCTCATCGCCTTTAAATCGCTGAACTGCATATTCCCCTCGGCAAGCTTCAGCGCGGGAGGAACAACGACGCTCAGCAGCAATAACACTCCGGCAATAAGGAAAACAGCATGCATTTTCACCTCCAATAAGCTAGCGATGCGGCAATATTCGCGCCTGAACCGGGCCGCCACGGCCGAAAAGCCAGGCGGCGTATAACCCACATGATAGATAAAGGCGCCATTTAAAAAAATTTGTATTTAAAATAAGCAAAAACACAGTTTTTTATGCTACAAATAATAAAAAAACAGGTTAATTAATCTAAAATTAATTTATTAGGATAAAGGGAATATGCATTAAAACTAAAAATAAGGTACGGAAATTAATTTCACCAGGTGAAAATAAAAAATCACCCTTGACGATTAAAAAAGAATGTATAGATTCATAGCCCAGAAAGGGGACAACACTGTATTTAAAAGGGTCGAAATGTAATCATGCCGTATATCATTAATCAGTCTATTGTATTTTCTCCCACCGAAAAAATGCTCTACATACTGAATGAAAAGGATTTATCGTTAACATTGTCCAATCCGGCCACGCGTTTATTGCTGGAATTGGTAAAGAATAATAAAGAAACGATAACCCGCCAGCATTTGGTTAAGCATGTATGGGAGGATTACGGTTTTAATGGTTCAAATAATAACCTGAACGGCTGCATTAGTGAGATTAGAAAAGCGATAGAGGCGCTGGAGCCCGGTTCGCATATCATTACTACCCTACCCAAAGTAGGATTTATTCTTGACGCAAATATTGAAACCTTTCTCCCCTCACCCGATGCTGACAATATCGCCGTCCCTCAGTGCGATGCCCTTATAAACATACTGGATAAACGCCCCGTTCAGCGTAATAAAAGGACCATGCTTACCGGGCTGATAGTGATGATTTATCTTGGCGGCATCGTTTTTACCTGGACAGTGCTGCAGAGTCAGCGGCACGGCTTCGGCGACGTTGATGCTCAATACCTCTATCAGCAGAACCAGTGCGAGGTTTTCACGCTGGGGTCGCACTATCTGTATTCGAAGACTGAGCTGATTGAATACGCCAGAAAGGATCTCAGCCGCGAGGGCATCGACTGCGATAGCGCGCGAACGAATGTTTTTTACGCCAGGACGGAAAAGCGCAATATGCCCTTCCAGGCGACCTTTATCGCCGCCTGCGCCCAATCGCCGCAGGGTGATTACGGTTACTGCCAAACAATAAATACCTATGGTGCGGCGACATGAGGCTAATCACTCTCATCACCGCCGGCGTCATTTTGGCGCTGATATTCGCCGTGCTGATACTGCCAAAAACTCAGCACCCTAAAACGCTGTTGCGCTGCGATGCCGATATCACTACCAAAATCATCGCCAAAGCCGATGAGGCCGACGCCGCGGTTTTACAGACCAAAGTGAATTTTTTCCTCTACCACACCGGCAAAGGCTTTGTCCGCCTGAACGGCTATGTGAGAAGCGACGGCAAATTCTATATCCTCAACCGCGAGCTTTGGTATAACTACGCCGATGCGGATAGCGATGCCAATACCGATGCCGATACCCACAGTGACGACGTCCTTACCCTGCGGTTTACCGCCGATCTCAAGCACGCCGGCGACGCCGTCCCCTCGGGAGTCTGGAAGAATTTTTTGCAGTCGGAAGACGATAAGATTTCCTATCACATCACCATCAAAAAGGCAGCCGAGAATATTTATCTCATCAGTACCTTACCCGGGCCGGTTTTCGTTTGCCGAAGCTACTGAGGCTAAGCAGAATAGCCAGACTGTGTGTCATCGGCGTCTTTTCCTGCGACATTGCCCGGCGCCGGCACACCCTCCGGCAGGCCGGCAACCCGCGGTCAGTTGACGTCGAACAGGTTCAACAGCAGCATATCGGCGCCCTGGCTGGCCGCCAGCTCGGCGTTGGTGACGTTATTAAGCAGCGGTTGGGTCACGGCAATGGTTTCACTGACCAGAATGCGCCCGCTAAATAGCAAGAAATAATATAATTCGCTAATCTATTTAATCTTAATATTTCACGACCTAATTCCTCAACACCGAATTAATCAATCGTGGTGCTTAACGTTGCCAGAATAACGTTATTGGCATAGTTTTATCAGTGAAGCGGCTTCACTTATCAGGATGCCAATATGCTTAAACCATTAAGACAGCCTCAATGCAATGACAAAAAAATTCTTGATATCACAATGAATTTATACGCCTACCCGGCAATTATTATCGCTCACCGGCTGGGCATATTTGAATTTATTTCCGGCCATCGCGCCACTCTGCAAGGCATTTGCACCGCTGCCCATATCGAACAGCGCCCGGCGGAAGCCGTGATGGCCACCTTGCTGGCGCTGAAACTGGTAACGCACGAAGACGGGGTGTTCAATCTTGCGGCGGAGGCGGAAGAATATCTGCTGCGCGACAACCCGAATTACTTCGGCTATTTCTGGGATCTGATGTATGAAAACAGCGAAAACTTCTCATTAAAGCAGTTGGAACTGGCGATTAAGAAAAACACCGCCCAGGCCTATGACGAACAGGGCCTGTTCGACACCCACGCGGTGGATGCCGACAGGGCGCGCAAGTTCACCCACGCCATGCACAGCCTGAGCATTGGCTCCGCCAGCATCTGGCCAACCCGGCTCTCTTTGGCGCAGCATCATCAGGCGCTTGATATCGGCGGCGCGTCGGGCGCACATGCCATCAGCATGGTGTCGCACTGGCCCAATCTGGCTTGCACCATCTTCGATCTGCCGGAGGTATGCCCGTTGTCCGCAGATTATGCGCGACAATACGGCGTTAGCGATCGTATAAATACCCACTGCGGCAATATGTGGCAAGATCCCTACCCCGTTGCCGATCTGCACCTGTATTCCAATATTTTTCATGACTGGACGTTGGATAAAAACCATTTCCTGGCGGAAAAAAGCTATGCGGCGCTGCCCGCCGGCGGAAGGATTATTATTCACGAGGTTCTGTATGACAATACCAAGTCCGGCCCGCTCGCCGCGGCGGCCTATAGCCTGATGATGTTAGGCTGGACGCAGGGCCGGCAATATTCAGGCAATGAAATTGGCGATATTTTAATTCAGGCCGGATTCAACCAGGTGGAAGTTATTCCTTCACTCGGGTATTACAGCATTGTGACCGCGCAAAAAATATAATCGGCTTATTAACCGCCCCCTTGCCGGGGGCGGTGCGTCAATATTATTTCAGCGTAAAGCTTTGCGCCTGCACATCGTCGGAATCCAGGCCGACAAACAGGTTAAACTTGCCCGGTTCCGCGCCCCACTTCAGGCTGGCGTTATAGAACTTGAGGGAGTCCTCGGTGATCGGCAGCTCCACCTGCTGCGACTGGCCGGCCTTCAGCATCACTTTTTTGAAGTTGCGCAGCTCTTTCACCGGGCGGCTGACCGAGGCGGTCACGTCCTGCAGATACAGCTGCACCACGGCGGCGCCGTCGTATTTGCCGGTATTCTTCAGCGTCACGCTGGCGGTGATTTTACCGTTGCGCTCCAGGGTCGGGCTGGAAAGCTTCAGGCCCGACAGGCTGAACCTGGTGTAGCTCAGGCCGTAGCCAAACGGATACAGCGGGCCGTTTGGCGAGTCAAAGTAACGCGAGGTGTACTTGCCCGGGTTCTCCTTGCCGAACGGGCGTCCGGTATTCAGATGGTTGTAGTACAGCGGGATCTGGCCGACCGAACGCGGGAAGGTCATCGGCAGCTTGCCCGACGGGTTGTAGTCGCCGAACAGCACGTCGGCCACCGCGTTGCCGCCCTCGGTGCCGCTGTACCAGGTTTCCAGCATCGCATCCGCCTGCTGGCTTTCCCAGCTCAGCGCCAGCGGCCGGCCGTTCATCAGCACCAACACCAATGGCTTGCCGGTGGCCTTCAGCGCGGCGATCAGATCGCGCTGGCTCTGCGGAATGGTGATATCCGCGCGGCTCGAAGCTTCGTGCGCCATCCCCTGCGACTCGCCCACCACCGCCACCACCACGTCGGCCTGGTTGGCCGCCTGCACCGCTTCGTCGATCATCTGCTGCGGCGGCCGGGCGTCGAACACCACCGCCGGCTCATACTCGTTCAGGAAATCGATGATGCTCTTGTCCTGCGTGAGGTTGGCGCCCTTGGCGTAGAGGATTTTCGCCTTGTCGCCCACCGCCTGCTCCAGCCCCGCGCGGATCGTCACCGATTGATTGCTCACCCCGGCGGCCGACCAACTGCCCATCACGTCGCGCTGGCTGTCGGCCATCGGCCCGACCAGGGCAATAGTCGCCTGCTTGCTCAGCGGCAGCGTTTGTTTGTCGTTCTTCAGCAGCACCAGCGTCTTGCGCGCCACCACTCGCGCTTCGGCGCGGTGCAGGCGGCTTTCGGCGTTGGTGTCCTGCGGATCGGACCCCACCGGCCCCAGATGATTGTACGGATCCTTGAACAGCCCCATATCGTATTTGGTGTTCAGCACGTCGCGGCAGGCACGGTCGATATCGCTTTCCGACACCAGCCCGTCCTTCACCAACCCCGGCAGGTATTTGTCGTAATACTCATCGCTCATGCTCATATCGACGCCGGAGGTGATCGCCAGCCGCACCGCGTCGCGCGCATCTTCCGCCACGCCGTGTTTGATAAGCTCCTTAATCGCGCCGTGGTCGCTGATGGTAATGCCCTTGAAGCCCCACTGGTCGCGCAGCAGGTCTTTCAGCAGCCAGGGGTTGGCGGTGGCCGGTATGCCGTTGATCGCATTGAGCGACACCATCACCCCGCCGCTGCCGGCGTCTACCGCCGCCTTATACGGCGGCAGATAATCCTGGTACATGCGCAGCGGGCTCATGTCGACGGTGTTGTAGTCGCGGCCGCCTTCAACCGCGCCGTACAGCGCGAAGTGTTTGACGCTGGCCATCACCGAACCCGGTTTGGACGGATCGCCGTTCTGGTAGGCCTCGACCATCACTTTGGCGATTTTCGACACCAGCCAGGTGTCTTCGCCGAAACCTTCGGAAACCCGGCCCCAGCGAGGATCGCGGGTAATGTCGACCATGGGCGAGAAGGTCATGTTGAGGCCGTCGTCGCTGGCCTCCTGCGCCGACACCCGGCCGCTGAGGGCGATGGCTTCGAGATCGAAGCTGGCCGCCAGCCCGAGGCTGATCGGGAATACGGTGCGCTGGCCGTGCACCACATCGTAGGCGAAGAACAGCGGGATCTTCAGGCGGCTGAGCTGCATCGCCTGATCCTGCATCGCCCGAATGTCCGGCCGGGTCACGGTATTGAAAATGGCGCCGATCTGCCCCTTGCTGATGCCGTCGCGGATCGCCTCTTTCGGATTATCCGGCCCGACGCTGATCAGCCTGAGCTGGCCGATTTTCTCTTCCAGCGTCATCTGTTTCATCAGGTTGGAGACAAAGGCGTCGCGTTGCTGGGCATGGATGCCCTGCGCTATCGGCGTTTCCTGCGCAAAAGCCGGGCTGATGGCCAGACCGGACAACATACTCACCACACAAAGCCATTTCATATTGTTTTATCTCAGGCATGTTCCCGCCGCAGAAGGCCGCGGGAGGTTAATCAATGTGAGGAAACAGTTTGCCACACTCTGTTTCATCGCAAAGGGAATTCGCATCGTTAATATTTACAAAGCGTTACAGCCGGCGGAAAGGGTTTTCCGCTGCCGGGCGCGGCTATTGGCGGCCTCCTCGCCGAGGAAACTCACCAGCGCGGCTAATGTCGGCGGCAACGCCGCCCGTTCAGGATAGACCAAATAATAGGCCGCGCCGCTGACCACGCTGAGCGGGAACGGCGTGACGATGCGCTGCGCCTGGATATCTTCCTCCAGCAGGCACAGATCGCCAATGGCGATGCCAAACCCCTGCAGCGCGGCGCTCATCGCCAGATCGAGCGTGTCGAAGTGCTGCGCCTTGCCGGAGGGCAGCGCGTCGCGCCCCGCCGCCTTCAGCCACAGCAGCCAGTCGCGCCGATCGCGCGTCGGGTGCAGCAGGGTTTTATCCGCCAAATCGGCGAGCGCGGCCGGGCGCGCCAGACTGGGCAGATAGGACGGGGTGCAGACCGGGGTGAGAATTTCATCGAACAGGTGGTGCGCCGTCAGCTTTTTGCCCTGCGGCCGGCCGAACACCACCGCGGCGTCAAAGTGCTCCGCGCCGAAGTCCAGCCCGTGGGATACCGAGGCGGTCAGCTCGATGTGCATTTCCGGCCGCTCGTTCTGCAGCCGGATGATGCGCGGCAGCACCCAACGCATGGCGCAGGTCGGGCATTTGATGCGCAACGTGCCCGGCGGCGCGGCGGCGCGCTCCAGCGCCTCGTCCAACTGCCCCAACGCCTGCTGCACCGGCGCCAACAGCATGGCGCCCTGCGGCGTCAGCGTCAGGCCGCGCGCCCGGCGGATAAACAGCGGGTAGCCCAATCGCTGCTCCAGCCCGAGGATCTGGCGGCTGACCGCGCCCTGCGTCAGGTGCAGCGCCTGGGCGGCATGGGTAAAGTTGAGGCGTTGCGCCACGGCCACAAAGGTTTTCAATACGTCGAGCGACGGCAGCGATATCGGCATTGCGGGCCTCAATTAGGTATGATTTGCATGCATGGCTAGTATGACAAACTTTCCCTTGTCCGCCCACCCGGCCTGATGCTTAATCGTCCGATACGCCCCTTCCTTTTCTGGAGCCCTTCATGCACAGCGCCTGCACACGTCGCTCGAAACTGCCGGACGTCGGCACCACCATTTTCACCGTGATCGGCCAGCTCAGCGCCGAACATCAGGCCCTGAACCTATCGCAGGGCGCCCCCAACTTCGCCTGTGAACCGCAGCTGGTCGAAGCGGTGGCGCAAGCCATGCGCGCAGGTCATAACCAATATGCGCCGATGAGCGGCGTGGCGGCGTTACGCGCTGCGCTGGCGGCTAAAGTCGAAACATTGTATGGCGCACGCTATGACGCAGACGAAGAAATCACGGTGATCGCCAGCGCCAGCGAAGGATTGTACTCAGCGATCGGCGCGCTGGTGCACCCGGGCGACGAGGTGATCTACTTCGAACCGGCGTTCGACAGCTACGCGCCGATCGTTCGTCTGCAGGGCGCGACGCCGGTGGCTATCAAGCTGTCGCTGCAGGATCTGCACATTGACTGGGACGAGGTCGCCGCCGCCATCAACGGCAAAACGCGGATGATCATCGTCAACAGCCCGCACAACCCGACCGGCAGCGTGTTCGGCGAACATGACATCGAGCGCCTGACCGCGCTGACCCGCAATACCGACATCGTGATCCTGTCCGATGAAGTTTACGAGCACGTGGTGTTCGACGGCGGCATCCACCACAGCATGGCGCGCCACCCGCAGCTGGCGGAACGCAGCGTGATCGTCTCTTCCTTCGGCAAAACCTACCACGTCACCGGCTGGCGCGTCGGCTACTGCATGGCGCCGGCGGCGCTGATGGACGAGATCCGCAAGGTGCACCAGTTTATGGTGTTCTCCGCCGATACGCCGATGCAATACGCCTTCGCCGCGGCGCTGGGCAACCCGCAGAGCTATCTGGGGCTGGCGGCGTTTTACCAGCAAAAACGCGATCTGTTGGCCAGCGCGCTGCAAGATTCGCGCTTTGAATTACTGCCCAGCCGTGGCAGTTTCTTTATGTTGGCCCGCTTTAGCGGCTTCAGCAGCGAAAGCGACAACGATTTCGCCGTGCGCTTAATCCGCGAGGCGAAGGTCGCGAGCATCCCGCTGTCGGCCTTTTACAGCGACGGCACCGACACCGGCATCATCCGGCTGAGTTTTTCAAAAGATAACGAGACCCTGCTGGAAGGCGCGCGCCGTCTGAGCCAGGTGTAATTTTTTTTTCGACCATGGGAAAGGGGCACTGATTATGAAAGCACTGAAAACGCTGATCGCCGCAGGATGCCTGTTGGCCGCCGGCTCCACGCTGGCGGCGGAGAATACCCTGCGCTTCGGCCTGGAGGCGCTGTACCCGCCGTTCGAATCCAAATCGGCCAGCGGCAAGCTGGAAGGCTTCGATATCGATCTGGGCAACGCGGTATGCGCCGCCGCCCAGCTGAAGTGCAGCTGGGTGGAAACCTCGTTCGACAGCCTGATCCCGGCGCTGCAGGCGCGCAAGTTCGACGCCATCAACTCGGCGATGAACGTGACCGACCAGCGTCGCCAGGCGATCGCCTTTACCGATTCAATTTACCAGGTGCCAAACCGCCTGATCGCCAAAGCCGACAGCAAGCTGCTGCCGGACGCCAAATCGCTGGCGGGCAAGCACGTCGGCGTGCTGCAGGGCTCGATTCAGGAAATTTACGCCAAGGCGCATTGGGCGCCCGAGGGCGTGGACGTGGTCTCCTACCAGGACCAAAATCAGGTTTACCTCGATCTGGCCGCCGGCCGCCTCGACGCCACCCTGGTGATGGCGCCGTCGGGCCAAAGCGGTTTCCTGTCGCAGCCGGACGGCAAGGGCTTCGCCTTTGTCGGCGATGCGGTCAGCGACGACAAAATCCTCGGTGAAGGCATCGCCTTCGGCCTGCGCAAAGGCGACGAAGCGTTGAAGAACAAGCTGAATGAGGCGATCGCCAAGGTGAAACAGCAGGGCAAGGTCGCCGAACTGGCGAAGAAGTACTTTGGGGATATCGACGTTAGCGTGAAATAACCTGCAGGGGCGGCTTAACCGCCCCTGATGCCGTTAGCGGTCGAACACCGAGCTGTTCAGCGCGCGATCCTGCTGATGGCGCTCCAGCGCCAGCTCGATCAAACGCGTAATCAATTCGCCGTAGCCGATGCCGCTGGCGGCCCACAGCTTGGGATACATGCTGATGTTGGTGAAACCCGGCAGCGTATTGATCTCGTTGATCACCACGTTGTTGTCCGGCGTCAGGAACACGTCCACCCGCGCCAGGCCGAAACACTCCAGCGCCTTGAAGGCTTTCAGCGCCACATCGCGAATTTTATCGCTCACCGCCGGCTCGATGGCCGCCGGCACCACCACCTGAGCGCCCTGCTCATTGATGTATTTGGTGTCGTAAGAATAAAAAGCGTCGCTCAACACAATCTCGCCGCACAGGCTGGCCTGCGGTTCGTCGTTGCCCAGCACCGCGCACTCGATCTCGCGGCCGACAATCGCCGATTCCACCAGCACCTTATGATCGAAGCTGAACGCCAGCGCCACCGCCGCGTCGAAGCCGGCGCGATCCTGCACCTTGCTGACGCCCACCGAAGAGCCCTGGTTAGCCGGTTTGATAAACAGCGGCAGGCCCAAACGCTCGCTCAACTGCTCGAAGCTGAACTTGCCGCGGTTAGCGCGCGTCAGGGTAACGAACGGCGCCACCGCCAGCCCGGCGTCGCGCAGCAGGCGTTTGGTCACGTCCTTGTCCATGCTCACCGCCGAGCCAAGCACCCCGGCGCCGACGAACGGCATATTGGCCATGCGCAGCAGCCCCTGCAGCGAACCGTCTTCCCCCAGCGTGCCGTGCACGATCGGGAAGATCACGTCGAGCTGGCTCAGCGCCCCGGCGTTGCCCGCTTCGATCAGCTGCTGCTTTTCCTGGCCCGGGATCAGCGCCACGTTCTTATTCGAGCGGTTCAGCGCGATCAGCGCCGGGTTTTCCGCATTCAGCAGATAGTTGGAGGCGTCGTTGACGTGCCATTGCCCCTGTTTGTCGATGCCCAGCAGCGTGACCTCAAACTTCTCTTTGTCGATTGCATCCACAATGTTCTTGGCCGACTGCAGCGACACCTCATGCTCAGCCGATTTACCGCCAAAGATCACCCCAACACGTAGTTTAGTCACGCCTAAAATCCTTCTGAAAAATCATGGCAAAAAAACATTGTCATCAAAATAATTGCAGTGGCATCCAACGCAGATGCCGCTTCAAGTATGACGAGGATAATCACAATAAACGCAATGCCCGGCGGCGGCAATCGTTGTCACCAGGAATCTTCTTACGGTGAAAAGCGCTGATGAGGTCTTGCCCAACCCCAGGCAAAAACCGGCCTGCGCCGGTTTCCGTGGTCAGTTCAGTCCTAGCGTCCACTGGGCTATTTTGAAGTAGATGACCAAACCGGTGCCGTCTATCAGCGTGGTGATAAACGGGGCGGACACCACGGCGGGATCGACGCCGAAACGCTTTAACACCATGGGGATGATGGAGGAAACGGTCGCCGCCCACAGCGTAATGCATACCAGGGTCAAACTGACGATAAGCGTGATTTCGTAACCTATCCCCATCATCCATCCGCGAAACGCGCCGGCGCAAGCCAGCGTGAGCGCAATCATGATGGAGGTGGTCATTTCTTTACGCAGCACCTTGCCGATATCCCTCAGGCGCACCTCCCCCAGCGCCATGGCCCGAACGATGGTGGAGGTAATCTGCGTGCCGCTGTTGCCTCCGGTGCCCGTCAATAAAGGGATAAAGAAGGCAAGGGCGATCGCCGCCTCCAGCGCCTCTTCAAAGTGCTGGATAACGGTGCTGGTGTAAGCTTCAGCCACGAACAGCAACAGCAGCCATACGCTGCGCTTTTTCCACAGCTGGAAAGACGATATTTCGAGATAAGGCTTGTCCAGCGGCAAACTGGCCCCCTGCAATTGGGCGTCCTCGGTATTTTCCGCTTCAATAATGCGCGCTATTTCACGTTCGGTGAGACACCCCACCAAGCGGCCATTGTCTACCACGGCGACAATATCCAAATGGCTTGCCGCCAATAGCTCGGCGATATGCTCACGATCGTCGGTAGGCTTAACATGAAAGAAGGTGGTTTCCATCATGTCTTTTATGCGTTCGTCGTCGTGTTCCTCCTGTAATAAGCGTTTAACGGAAAGCACACCTACCAACTTCAGCCCGTCCTCGATAAATATCTGCGCCGGCAGGTCGTCATTGGAAAGCTGATTTATAAATATGGTCCGGGCCTCGCTGACATAAAGGTCGTGATGCAGAACAAAGAACTTCTTGTTCATATAACGGGCGATAGCGTCGTCTTCAAAGCGCGCTTTTTCATAATGGGTTTGCAGTGCGGCATATGACATTGAAAATACTCCCTATAGAAAGATAAAACCTCATAGGGGCGACAAGACAGGAAAGCATAAGCGGATCCCCACGTCTTGGGTTTAGCACTATACAACGTATCCCCGGGGGGAAGTTACCTTAGCAATGCCTTGATTCGGCTAGCGCTTGTTTTACCCTTGGCGGCCTCTCTCGATGCCGCCAGGGCGATAACTTGTGTTCATATAGGAGCCTCGCCATAACGAGATCGTAAAGCGAGGGAATTATGCCGTTTTTTCCTTACCCTATATGACCAACAGGTCTGTTGTTGACAGGCGGTTTATATAAGGCTCAAGTAATTAACATCATTAATTAATTATTTTCACAGGTGAATTTAAATTAACCCACAAATCGGCACCGCTATTAACGACCTCCTGATTTACAAAAGAATAATCACTATTACAGAAACTGACATGTCGCCGGGTATTTTATTCACACCCGATTTTTCGTAAATTAATTCCTCTTAATCGGCAGCTACAACGTAAAAATAAAACATCATCACCGGTTCAACCGCTGGTATAGGCCATGTAATAAAAAACGGATGAAAATATGAAAACGCTACGACGCAGCATAATGGCGATGTTAATTTTGATCGCTCTAATTCTCGCCAGGTTCTATTTGTTTAACTGAAAAACCGCCCCTTTCATCACTGCCGGTACGCCGGCAGTGCCTCCCCCGCGCGCCGCGGCAATCGGCGCCTTACGCCACATAATGTCAAACCGTCGCCATCCAAAACGTATACATTTCGTATATTGTTCACTACAGGAGCCGCCGATGGGCATCGTAAAAATTTCAGACGCGCTGCATGACGATCTGCGCCTGGCCAGCCTGACCATGACGCGCTCGATCAACGCGCAGGCCGAGTACTGGATCAAGATCGGCATGCTGGCCGAGTTCCACCCGGAGCTGACCTACCCGCAGCTGGTGAAAAAGATGATGAAAGATAACGCGCTGACGCTGAAGGAGATTGTCGGGTGAAAGAGATTGTGATCAAAACGCCGGAAGAGATTGCCAAAATGCGTCACTCTGGCGCCCTGCTGGCCAGAGTGTTTGCTATGCTCGATGAGGTGATTGTCGAAGGCATTTCCACCATGGAAATTAACGATCGCGCCGAGGCGTTTATCGTCAACGAATTGAAATCGCGGCCGGCCAGCAAGGGGCAGTATGATTTCCCCTATGTGCTGAATACCTCGATAGACGAAGTGGTGTGCCACGGCATTCCCTCCGTCAGCAAGATCCTGCGTGCCGGCATGATAGTCAACGTCGACATCACGTTGGAAAACGGCGGCTACATCGCCGACTCCAGCAAAATGTACTGTATCGGCCAGGTTACGCCGCTGGCCAAACGCCTGGTGAACAACGTATACGAATCGCTGTGGCAGGGCATCCGCGCGGTGAAACCGGGCGCTACCCTGGGGGATATCGGCCACGCCATTCAGCAGCACGCCGAGCAGGCCGGCTACAGCATCGTGCGTGAGTACTGCGGCCACGGCATCGGCCGCGATATGCACGAAGAGCCGGCGGTGCTGCACTTCGGCCAACCGGGCACCGGCATGGCGTTGCAGGAGGGTATGGTGTTCACCATCGAGCCGATGATTAACCAGGGCGACCACCGCATCAAGCAGAAGAAAGACGGCTGGACGGTAGTGACACGCGACAAAAAGCTGTCTGCCCAGTGGGAACACACCCTGGCGGTTACCGCCGACGGCGTGGAAATTCTGACCCTGCGCGACGAAGAGCGCCGTGCCGGCTACGCCGAAAGATATTAAATTATTAAGCCAATAAATTAACAGGCTAATAAGCTAACAACTTACTAAAACCTACGGGTTACGAAGGGAGATCGGCATGACGCAGTCCTCCAGCGAGGCGTTTCTCAATCAGCTTAAAGACATCGTCGGCGGCCCGCAGTTGCTGACCGGCGAACGCAGCACCGAACGGTACCGCAAGGGCTTCCGCTCCGGCGAAGGCAAGGCGCTGGCGGTAGTCTTCCCCACCCGCCTGCTGCAGCTTTGGCGCATTCTGGAGGCCTGCGTGGCCGCCGACAAGATTGTCATCATGCAGGCGGCCAACACCGGTTTGACCGAAGGCTCAACGCCCAGCGGCAACGACTACGACCGCGATATCGTTATCGTCAGCACCCTGCGCCTCGACCACGTTCAGGTGCTGGACAACGGCAAACAGGTGATCGGCTTCCCCGGCAGCACGCTGAACCAGCTGGAAAAGCTGTTGAAACCCTACGGCCGCGAGCCGCATTCGGTGATCGGTTCCTCCTGCATCGGCGCCTCGGTGATTGGCGGCGTGTGCAACAATTCCGGCGGTTCGCTGGTTAAGCGCGGCCCGGCCTACACCGAGATGGCGCTGTACGCGCAGCTGGGCGAAGACGGCCAACTGCGGCTGGTGAACCATCTGGGGATTAAACTCGGCGATACGCCGGAAGAGATCCTCACCCGGCTGGAGAAAGGCGACTATCGGCCGGAGGACGTCGAGCACGGCGAACTGCGCGCCTCCGACAACGAATACGCCACCCGGGTGCGCGACGTCGATGCCGACACCCCTTCCCGCTTCAACGCCGATAAGCGCCGCCTGTTTGAGGCCTCCGGCTGCGCCGGCAAGCTGGCGGTGTTTGCCGTGCGCCTCGACACCTTCGAAAAAGAAGGCAAAGAGCAGGTGTTCTATATCGGCACCAACGACACCGCCGTGTTGACCGAGCTGCGCCGCCATATGCTGAGCCAATTCGAGAACCTGCCGGTGGCCGGCGAATACATGCACCGCGATATTTTCGACATCGCCGAGGTGTACGGCAAAGACACCTTTATGATGATCGACAAGCTCGGCACCGATCAAATGCCGCGCTTCTTCACTCTCAAGGGGCGCATGGACGCCAGCCTGAACAAGCTGCCGCTGCTGCCGCACAACCTGACCGACCGGCTGATGCAGGGGCTGAGCCATTTTGCCCCCAGCCATCTGCCGAAACGCATGAAGGAATACCGCGAGCGCTTCGAACACCACCTGCTGCTGAAAATGGCCGGGCCGGGGGTAGAAGAAGCGCAGCAGTACCTGAGCCGCTACTTTGCCCAGGCCGACGGCGCGTTCTTCGCCTGCACCGCCGAAGAGGGCAAGAAAGCCTTCCTGCACCGCTTTGCCGCCGCCGGCGCCGCCGTGCGCTACCATGCGGTGCACGCCGACAAGGTGGAAGATATTCTGGCGCTGGACATCGCTCTGCGCCGCAACGACACCGAGTGGTTTGAAACCCTGCCGCCGGAGATCGACAGCCAGTTGGTGCACAAGCTGTATTACGGCCACTTTATGTGCCACGTTTTCCATCAGGACTACGTGGTGAAAAAAGGCGTCGACAGCCATGCGCTGAAAGAGAAAATGCTCGAAATCCTCGACCGGCGCGGCGCCGAATACCCGGCGGAACATAACGTCGGCCACCTGTATGCGGCCAAGCCGGACCTGCAGGCGTTCTACCGCGCCGCCGATCCGACCAACAGCTTTAACCCCGGCATCGGCAAAACCAGCAAACGCAAAGGCTGGGCCGATAACGGACGGTAACCTTTCCCGGGGCGCGTTGATTTTACGTTGCGCGCCCCGGCAAAGCTGATTATATTTAATCCGTTACCCTTTCCCGCACTCAGGAAAATTCATGATTCAGTTTGCGCACACTACAGACCCGACAACCGCGACCCTGCCAGCCGCGGTTGCGTCGTGCGCATCCTCCGCCCCACCCGCCGTTTCTTCTGTCGTCACCGCGGTTGCCGCTTACCCGCCACGCATAGTGGTTGTGCGCTAAGCCAAACCGACTTTTTACCTCCGGCTTTTTCTAAATTTTTGCGCTCAGGCGTAGACCGCCGTGCGTGCCGGAGCCTGTAATTTTCACGACAGGTGAAATGAAATGCGATTACCTTCTCAATGGGCCAATGCCGGCCTGGCTACGCTGTTCGTCCTGCTATGGAGCAGCGGCGCGATCTTCTCCCGCTGGGGTCTGGAGCACGCCTCCGCCTTCGCTTTCCTGTTCTTCCGCTGCGCCATCGCGCTGGCGCTGCTGCTGGCCATCGGCCTGTGGCAGCGGCAATGCCTGCCCGCCCCCGGCACCCGCCGGCGCGTTGCGCTGATTGGCCTGCTGATGATCGGCAGCTACCAGATTTGCTATCTGCTGGCGCTGGAACGGGGCATTACCCCCGGGGTGCTGGCCACGCTGCTCGGCGTGCAGCCGATCCTCACCCAGTTCGTCACCGAACGGCGCTGCGCCGGGCTGCGCGGCCTCGGCCTGCTGATGGCGCTGGCCGGTCTGACGCTGGTGGTGTATCAAAGCCTGATGGTGGCCCGCTTCTCGCTCATCGGCATGCTGTGCGCCTTTATCGCGCTGGGCTGCATGACCGCCGGCACCCTGTTGCAAAAAGGCATGACCCAGCCACCGCTGGCGGTGTTGCCGCTACAGTACGCCGTCGGGCTGTTGATGTGTACGCTGGTGCTGCCGTTCGAACCGTTGCGGGTGGAATGGCGGCTGGAGTTCGCGTTGCCGCTGGTGTGGATGGCGGTGGTGATATCCGTGCTGGCGACCTTTCTGCTGTACCGCCTGATCCAGCGCGGCAATCTGGTGCAGGTCACCAGCCTGTTTTACCTGATCCCGGCGGTGACCGCCCTGTTGGATTATCTGCTGCTCGGCCACGCGCTGGCGGCGATGAGCCTGTTGGGCATGGCGAGTATCGTGCTCGGCGTGATGCTGGTGTTCCGCAGACCTTAAAACGCAAAAGCCCCCCGCGCCGGCGGCGCGGGGGGCAAAGACTGACTCAACTTAGAATAACCAGGAACCATACCCCCACAGCAGCACCGTCACCCCGAGCAGGAATTCAAGCAGCAGGATGCCGATGGCGAAGGTTGAGCTGGAGAAGATAAACCCTTCCTTGCTGTCGATATTCAGGAAGTGCGGAATGCCCAGATTCAGCAGATAGCCCGAGTAGCACAGGCCGATAATGCCGACGAACAGACACAGCCACACCACCGGGTAGAGCGCCACGATGCCGCTGAGGAACATCGGGGTGGCAACGTAGCCGGCGAACACCATGCAACGGTGCAGGCTGGGGCGCGATTCATAACGGCGCGCCATCCAGTGGATCACTTGCCCCATGATCGCCACGCCTGCCAGCATCAGCAGGTAGAACGCCACGGCGGTATACAATGCGGTAAACATATCGAGCCGGATCGCGTGCCCTTCACCGGAGAGCCAACCCAGCTGCGTGGTGCCGATAAAGGCGCAGACCACCGGGATCGCCGCCAGCAACAGCACGTGGTGGGTATAGAGGTGCGAGACGCTTTCGTTCTCGCTTTTAATGTGTTCGAACTCGGCGCTTGGATGCGCCAGAAGCCCCCAAACGTGATTGACCATGAGACACCTCCTCCATCGCCTTAAGTCGCAATCGGCGAACGAATTTAACACCCCTGACGGATAGCTGCCCGTACGAGGATTGCGGTCACGGGGCTCTCTCCCCTGTATTGATTATAGCCTTTTGCTGAAAAAGCGTGCGGAAAGCGCGGAGGCGGCGGCGGTTTGTTTTATAATCCCTCCATTGTGTAATGGCTGAGAGGAATGCCATGTCATCTGCAATAACGCTCCGCCAGGCGGGGATTGTCGACATTGAGGCCGGCCGCAACGTTACCCTGGTCGAACCCTGCAACCTGTACGGCTGCCGCCTCGGCGACGAGGTGTTCGTCGGCCCGTTCGTCGAGATCCAGCGCAACGTCAGCATCGGCGCCCGCAGCAAAATTCAGTCGCACAGCTTTATCTGTGAATACGTGACCCTCGGCGAGGATTGTTTTATCGGCCACAACGTCACCTTCGCCAACGATCTGTTTAAAGACGGCGCCCCCAATGCCGATCCGGCGAGCTGGGGCCGGACGCGCATCGGCGATCGGGTGGCTATCGGCTCCGGCGCCACCGTGCTGGCGGTGAGCATCTGCAGCGGCGCGGTGATCGGCGCCGGCGCGGTGGTGACCCGCGACATCACCCGCCCGGGAATTTACGCCGGCAACCCCGCCCGCCTGATCAGGGAGCTGGCTCGATGATCCCGGCCATTCAGATCGCCGCCGTCGGCCAGCTGCCCGCCGGCTACCTGGAAAGCTGCGACTTCAGCTTTCAAATCTCCTGCTACGCCCAGCCGTTGTTCGACACCCCGGTCGACAGCTGGCCAACCAGGCCGGTGGCGCCGTTTCGCAAAAGCTACCCGCCGGCGCCCTTCGTCAACGAAGAAAGCGAGACGTTTCTTGCTCGCCATCGCGGTGAGGCCGTCGGCCATGTCACGCTGAGCAAAAACTGGAATGGCTATACGCTGATTGAAGAGATCGTCGTGGCCGCTCACGTGCGCCGCCTGGGTATCGCCCGCGCCCTGCTGGCGTGCGCCAAAGGTTGGGCGCGCAGCCAGGAGACCTCAGGTATGATGCTGGAGACGCAGAACAACAACCTGGCGGCCTGCCGTTGCTACCAGGACAGCGGCTTCATTCTCGGCGGCATCGACCATCTGCTGTATCGCGCGCAGCCGGAAATCGCCGATCATGAGATTGCGTTGTTCTGGTATTTGCCGTTCAACAGCGAAATCGGTTACTGATTTATCGATCGCCATTTACACCATATTTACTTTTTAAGCGCCCATCAAAGGATGCGAACTGTTATCATTTCGATGATAACCAAGCGAAACCATTGGAGGGTTGAATGTACAAGGTTGTTTTACTGATGCTAGTTATAGCCATGAGCGGATGCGCCGGGCGTTCCCCCGCAGCGGGCTCAACATCCCAACCGGCGGGCGCTACGCGCCCCGAGCCGGATACGCAGGCCCGGATGGATGACGCTACCTTGCGGCAGCTCAATGCCATCCTCGCCCAGCCCATTGCCGGGCAAGGCGGCGGCCGCAGCGCCGATCTGATCTCCCGGCAATTCCTCGGCACCCCCTACGTCGCCAACCGGCTGATCGGCTCGCAGGAAACGCCGGAGCAGCTGGTGATCGACTTCCGCGGCCTGGATTGCTTTACCTTTATCGACTACGTCGAGGCGCTGCGCACCGCCCATACCCAGAGCGAATTCGTGCGCAATCTGATTAACATCCGCTACGTCAACGGCGAGGTCAGCTTCCCGCAGCGCAAGCATTTCTTCACCGACTGGGCGCAGCGGCCACGGGTGGTCGCCAAAGATATCACCGCGCAGCTCAGCCCGCGTGCAGTCACGCTGGAAAAAAACCTCAATCTGAAAGCGGACGGCAGTAATTACCTGCCGGGCCTGAAGCCCCTGCGCCGCAGCATCACCTACATCCCCAGCGATAACGTCGACGACAAGGTACTGTCCCAGCTGCGCACCGGCGATTACATCGGCATTTACACCAACCTGGCCGGGCTTGACGTTACCCATACCGGCATCTTCGTGATGACCGACCGCGGCCCGATGCTGCGTAACGCATCGTCACGCAAAGAAAACATGCAGGTGGTGGATTCGCCCTTTATGGATTACGTGCTGGCGACGCCGGGCATTCTGGTATTGCGCCCGCTATAACGGTTATTAGCTATAGCCGTTTGTGCTTAGCAAGCGTTTGACTTCACTACAGCTTCAGGATTATCTGTCAGGACAAAACCAACTGATTTTATTGTTCTTTTCAGGGAGTCTTCGATGACCAAGAGTTGGCGTTACACCCCTCTGCTGGCGGCGTTTGCCGCCGTGCTGGCGCTGCAGGGCTGCGATCAAAAAACGAGTCAGAATCACATCAAGGTCGGGGTGATAAACGGCGCCGAACAAGACGTGGCGGAGGTCGCCAGGCAGGTGGCGAAAGAGAAATACGGCCTGGACGTGGAACTGGTGGGCTTCAGCGGCTCGCTGCTGCCAAACGAGGCCACCGACAAAGGCGATCTGGACGCCAACGTGTTCCAGCATCGGCCATTCCTCGAGCAGCAAAACAGGGAGCACGGCTACAAGCTGGTGGCGGTCGGCAACACCTTCGTATTCCCGATGGCCGGCTACTCGAAGAAGATAAAATCGCTGAAAGAGCTGCAGGACGGCGCGGTGATCGCCATTCCCCTCGATCCGACCAACCTCGGCCGCGCGCTGCTGCTGCTGGAAAAAACCGGCCTGATTACGCTGAAGCCGGGCAAGGGGCTGCTGCCCACCGCGCTGGACATCAGCGCCAACCCGCATAACTACAAAATCATGGAGATCGAAGGCGCGCAGCTGCCGCACCTGCTGGACGACCCGAAAGTCACCGTCGCTATCATCAGCACCACCTACATCAACCAAACCGGGCTGACGCCGACCAAAGACGGCATCTTTATCGAAGACAAAGATTCGCCGTACACCAATATCATCGTCACGCGCGAAGACAACAAGGATGCGCAGAACGTGCAGAACTTCGTCAAGGCCTATGAGTCGGATGAAGTGAACAAGGCCGCAGAGAAAATCTTCAACGGCGGTGCGGTAAAAGGCTGGTAACCCCTGCAGGATCACCCGTGGCGGGCGCCGCTGGCCGGGCCCGCCGCTTTCCCATCATTTTTGCTTACGCGCTCTTGACCCTCACGCAACGTCAGGCTTTAGTATTCCTGCACGCACCGGGGAGGAGTGACCCATGTTATTGAAAATAGGCGAACTGGCGCGGCGTTCCGGCATCACCGTCAGAACGCTGCATCACTACGACAGCATAGGCCTGCTGGTCCCTTCTGCGCGTTCCGACGCCGGTTATCGTTTGTACGACCGGGCTGACATCACCCGCCTGCACCATATCCAGGCGCTGCGGCGCCTGGGCATGAAGCTGGCGGAAGTTGGGGCGATTTTGGAACGTTCCGGCCTGGCGCTGCCGGCGGTGATTGAACAACAGATTGCCATGTTCGATCGGCAGCTGGCGCAAATCGCCGCGCTGCGCGGCAGGCTGCAGCATATGCACGCCCAGCTCACCGCCGGGAATGAGCCGGAACTGAACGACTGGCTGACTACGTTGGAGTTAATGACCATGTACGACAAATATTTCACTGCCGATGAGCTGGCGCAACTGCCCTTCTATCAGGCCGACGCGGCCCGCAATCAGGAATGGGCCGCGTTGGTGAACGACGTGGGCCAATTGATGGCGAGCGGCGTCGAACCCCAGGCGCAACCAGCGCAGGCCCTGGCGCGCCGTTGGATGCAGATGCTGGAGCGCGATACCGCCGGCAATCCGGCCTTCCTCACCCGGCTTAACGCCATGCATGCCGAAGAACCCGCGATACGCGAACAGACCGGCATCACGCCGGCCATGACCGACTACGTGACCCGCGCCTTTGCCGAAACCAAGCTGGCGATTTATCAAAAGTACCTGTCGGAAGAAGAGTACGCCCACGTGCGCCGCCACTACTTCACCCGGCTGCAGGAATGGCCGGCGCTGATCGCCCGCTTCCATCAGGCGCTGCAGGACGGCGTGCCGCCCGACTCGCCGCAGGCGAGGCAACTGGCGGCCAACTGGCTGGAGCTGTTCCAGTCTTATGCCGGCCCCAGTCCGGCAACCCAAATGAAAATCCGCCAGGCGATGGACCGGGAGCCGACGCTGACCGAAGGAACCTGGCTGACCCCGGCGCTGCTGGACTATTTGCGCCAGGCGGTCGGCCACCTGATGCGCGGCTGACGCTATTTACCCGGCGGCATCCACCAGCCGGACGATGCCCGCCACGTCGGCAAAGCACTCCAGCAAAAACGCCGTAACGGCGACAATGCCCGGTGCATGGCGAATATCGTCGTGCACCGTCAGCCAGATTTCACGACGCAACGCGAGCTGCGGCGCCAACCGTTGCAGGCCGCCGCCCTGAGCCAAAAAATGCGGTAACAGCGCCACGCCGGCACCGGCGACCGCGGCGGCGGCCTGGATCATCAGATCGTTACTGCGCAACACCATTGGCCGGGGGCCGGCCTGTTCCAGCAGCCAGCGCTGCTGTGCCGGAGCGGCAAGCTCATCGTGGTAACCGATAAAACCGAGCGCCGAGTCCGGCGTCACCCGCAAATAGTCGGCGCTGGCGTACAAGCCAAACTCCGTGGTGCCGATTTTCCTCGCCACCAGATCGCTTTCGCTGGCGCGGCTGAGCCGAATAGCGATATCGGCCTCGCCGCGCAGCAGAGACAGGTTAGCGGTATTCGCCAGCAGAATTAACCGCAGTTCGGGATGACGCCGCCGCAGTTCACCGAGACGCGGCGCGATCAATGTCAACCCCATCACCGGCGGCACACTGAGCGTAACCTCACCCGAAACGCCGTGCCGCCCGGCAAGCGCGGCCCTGCTGACGGCAAACGCATTGAGCATCATATCGTCCCCCTGAGCGGCGATACGCTGCCCGTCAGCGGTCAGCAGGTAACTGCGCGGGCGGCGATCCACCAGCTTTAGCTGCAGCGCAACCTCCAGGCTGGCGATGCGCCGGGCGACGGTAGCATGATCGACCTGCAGGCTGCGCGCCGCGCCGGACAGCGATTTTTCGCGGGCGAAGATCATGAAGTAATGCAGATCCTCCCAATTGAACATGGGTGTTTTCTCACATTTCAGGTGAATTCATGTGGGATTTTACCCTAACGGCGATAGGCGCAAACTGTTTTCTGTCCGTTTTTTCATCAACAGGAAACCGCCATGAAAACTTCACTGCCGCTGGCCTACTCAGGCGTGATTGTCGCCACCTTCTTTTGGGGCACCAACTTCAACGCCGGGGCTTACATCATCGCCCACCAGCCGCCGATCAGCGCCTCGATAGAACGCTTCAGCCTGGCGACCCTGGCGCTGCTGCTGATCTTCGGCCTGCGCGGACAGCTGCGGCTCAGCGTGCTGAAGAAAAATTGGCCGGCCTATCTTGGGCTGGGAATACTCGGCTTTACGGTGTTTAACCTGTGCACCTTCTTTGGCCTGCAATCCACCACGCCGATCAACGGCGCGCTGATCCTCGCCACCACCCCGCTGTGGACGATGGTGTTCAGCATTATTTGGGAAAATGAAAGGTTCAACCCGCCGCGCATCGCCGGTTTGCTGGCCGGTTTTATCGGCGTGGCGCTGGTTATCACCAAAGGCGATATCCAGGCGTTGCTGCGGCTGGATATCAGCCCCGGCGACGGCATCATTTTGCTCGGCAGCCTGGCCTGGGCGCTGAATATGGTCGGCACCCGCCGCCTGGTGAGCGGCGCTACCGCCATCGAAACCACCAGCTATTCCATGCTGTTCGGCACGCTGGCGTTGCTGCCGCTGGGATTTATTTTCGAGCGCCCCTGGCAAAGCCTGACCGGCGCCGCGCCCAGCGTGCATGCGGCGGTGGTTTATTTGGCGCTGTGCGGCTCATTGCTGGCCTATCTGTTGTGGACCAAAGGGCTGGAAGCAATAGGATCGGTGCGTACCGCAGTCTTCATAAATCTGGCGCCGGTGTTCACCATGCTGGTCGCCACCCTCACCGGCCACGCCCCCAACGTTTGGCAGTTGGCCGGGGCAGCCTGGGTGATCCTCGGCGTGCTGCTGGCGTCCGGCGCCTTGAAAACTTGGCTGTCTGCACGCCCGGCGTCCCGGCAGCCATAGGTTTTTCTTATCTTCACATAAGAAAGCCCGATTTACCTTCGCCTCGGGCGGGGAGCATAATGCGGTTATCCACTGATTTGCCAAGGTAAACAGAACCGCCATGACGTTCTCCGCCCCGGTATTGCTCCTCGCTGACGCCACGCCCGACGATATGGCTGCGGTGCAGCAAATTTACGCCCACCACGTGTTGCACGGCGCGGCCTCATTCGAAGAAACCCCGCCGACGCTGGCGGAAATGCAGCAGCGGCTCGGCAAGGTGCGGGAAGCCGGGCTGCCCTGGCTGGTGGCCAGGAGCGAAAGCCGCATCCTCGGCTACTGCTACGCCACCCCTTACCGGCCGCGCCCCGCTTACCGCTATACGGTAGAGGATTCGGTGTATGTCGCCCCCGGCCAACAGGGCAACGGCATCGGCCAAGCGCTGCTGGCGGCGCTGATCGCCCGTTGCGAACAGGGGCCCTGGCGGCAGATGCTGGCGATCGTCGGTGACGCCGCCGCCAATCGGGGCTCGCTGGCGCTGCATCAAAAGCTGGGGTTTCACAGCGTGGGCACGCTGAAGGCGGTGGGATTCAAACTGGGGGAATGGCGCGATACCCATATCATGCAGCGCACGCTGGGGGACGGCGGCGACAGCCGGCCGTAACATCAGAGAGAGGGGGCGCAAAACGCCCCCCCTCGGCTATCAGGCGGTGAAGCGTGCGCGGATAGCGCCCAGCGCCGATACCACCGCCAACACCACGCCGCCGGCAATCAGGCCGAACACCACGTTCAGCAACGCCGGGATCGCGCCCTGCAGAATATGCCCGAAGGTAGGTACGACGGTGGCGTAAGATGCCCAGTCTTCGAACAGATGGTGCACCGGCGGCAGGCCATGGGTGAGGATGCCGCCACCGACCATAAACATGGCGACGGTGCCGACGATCGACAGCGTTTTCATCAGATAAGGCGCGGCGCTGACGATGCCGCCGCCGATGGAGCGCGCCAATGCGCTGCTTTTGCGGCTCAGGTACAGCCCCAGATCGTCGAGCTTGACGATACCCGCCACGATGCCGTAAACGCCAATCGTCATCACGATGGCGATGCCGCACAGCACGATCACCTGTTGGCTGAAGCTGGCGCCGGCGACGGTGCCCAGCGTGATGGCGATAATCTCGGCGGACAGCACAAAGTCGGTGCGTATCGCCCCCTTGACCTTGCGTTTTTCATAGGCAGTTGCGTCCTCATTGACGTCCAGCGCCTCTTTTTTCTCCTCCCCCGCCTCTTTACCCCGGCTCAGGCTATGGAAGACTTTTTCAAACCCCTCGTAGCACAGGTAGGCGCCGCCCACCATCAGCAACGGCGTAATCGCCCAGGGCGCGAAGGCGCTGATCAACAACGCCAGCGGCACCAGGATCGCCTTATTGATAAACGAGCCCTTGGCGACGCTCCACACCACCGGCAGTTCGCGGTCGGCCTTGACCCCGGTGACCTGCTGCGCGTTGAGCGCCAGATCGTCCCCCAGCACGCCGGCGGTTTTTTTCGCCGCCATTTTGGTCATCAGCGAGACGTCGTCCAGCAGTGAGGCGATATCATCAATTAACGTCAGTAAGCTACTTCCGGCCAAAGCGGTTCATCCTTTTTAAAATCGTGAGTTATTGCTGGTTTAGCATAGCGGTAAACGCCCGCCGATGTGTATCGGATAAAATCCGTTTTCTACACGGCGGCTCAGCCGAGATCCCCCGCCGGCACGTTCAGTTGCCAGGACAGGCCAAAGCGATCGTTAAGCCAGCCGAAACGCGCGCTGAAGCCGTAATCATCCAGCGGCATCAGCACCTTTCCCCCCTCCGCCAGCCGCGCAAACACCCGCTCCAGCTCGGCTTCGTTGGCCAGATTGACGAACAGGGATACCGCCGGGGTGAAGCCGAAGTCGTGACTGATCGGGCTGTCGATAAACACCAGGTTCTGCCGGTCAAAATCGATGGCGGCATGCTTGATAAGCCGCTTGCCGTCCGGCGCCGCGTCATAATGCTGGACCTGCTGCACCCGGAAGCGCTCAAACAGCTCGCTGTAGAGATCGATCGCCTGCCCGGCGGCGCCCTGGAACATCACAAAAGTGGAAACCTGGCTCATGAGATCCTCTGCCGTAAACGATAGGGTATTAATGGAGAATAGCGGATAAGCGCAGCAACGCACCGGCGATATCTGCGTGCGGGACGTGGCGGCAGCGTGAGAGAGGTTTGTCATCAAGCGGCCTGCGGCAAGCGCGGCAGGCCGTAAAAACGGATTACTCGGTTTCGTTCTTCGCCAGGCGGGCGTCTTTCTGCCGGCGATAGTCGCGGGCGGCGGCCGGGATCGGCGTCACCTTACCGGTTTCAATCCAGCTGCGCAGGCGGTTGGCGTCGGCAAAATGGGTGTACTTGCCGAACGCATCCAGCACCACCAGCGATACCGAACGGCTGCCGATCATGGTGCGCATCGCCAGGCAGTGGCCCGCTTCGTTGGTAAAGCCGGTCTTGGTCAGCTGAATGTTCCATTTCGGGTTGTACACCAAATGGTTGGTGTTGCGGAACGGCAGCTGATAGTTGGGATCCCTGAAGCTGGCCGTACGCTCGGTGGTGGTGCTGAGCTGGCCAATCAGCGGGTACTGTTTGGTGGCGATCAACAGCTTGGTCAGATCGCGCGCGGTCGAGACGTTATGAATCGACAGCCCGGTCGGCTCCACATAATGGGTGTTGGTCATACCGAGCGCTTTGGCCTTGGCGTTCATCGCTTTGATGAAAGCGCCGTAGCCGCCCGGATAGTGGTGCGCCAGGCTGGCGGCGGCGCGGTTTTCCGACGACATCAGCGCCAACAGCAGCATGTCCTTGCGGCTGATTTCGCTGTTCAGGCGCACCCGCGAGTACACCCCTTTCATTTCCGGCGTCTGATGGATATCCACCGACAGCATTTCATCCAGCGGCAGATGGGCGTCCAGCGTTACCATCGCGGTCATCAGCTTGGTGATCGAGGCGATCGGCACCACTTCGTCGGGGTTGCGCGCGTACATCACCTTATGGGTTTGCATATCCACCACCATGGCGCTGCCGGACGCCAGCTCAGGCTGGGCGGCGTGCGTGGCCGCGGCGTTGTCGCTGGCCAGCGCGCGCGGCGCGAAGCCTGCTCCTGTCTGCAAAGCGAGCAGGGTTAGTACCAAAACACGTATTTTCACATGCATTACTCTGAAATGGGGGCTTGAACTTAGCGGATTATATGTGAGGGTTCGGCGGTTGGCACTGGGATTGTGCGGCGGATTTGTGACAAATTCTGTCGGACCAAAAACGGCGAAAACCGCAGGCGCTCTGGGATGGGCGCCCGCGATTGAAAAGTTACAGCGCCGGCTGCCAGGCCGACTGCGGCAACAGATACAAACCGGGCGCCTGCCGCGCCCCGGCGCCGACGATGTGGCCGATGCCGGCCGCCATCACCGCCAGCGTCACGTCGAAGGCATTCAGGCTGTCGCCGTAGCCGGCGGTCAGGTTGAACATCGAGCCGTTGGCCAGTAAATAGAGCTGTTTGTCCGCAAGTTGGTAAGCGTTAACAAACGGCATTGGTTCGCTGTGCGGCAGCGCCTGCAGGAAGCCGACGTCAATCTCTTCCGCCACGTGGCCGACGTTGAGGATAAACGCACCGTCCCTGACCTGCTGCAAATGCCGGGCCGACAGCACGTTCTTCGCCCCGGTGGCGGTGGCGATCACGTCCGCCTGGCCAACTGCCGTCGCCAGGTCGACCACTGCCCAGCCGTCATAACGCGCCTGCAGGGCCCGCGCCGGATCGATCTCCGCCACTATCACCTGGCCGCCGTAGGCTTTGGCCGACGCCGCCACCCCCTGCCCAACCAGCCCGTAGCCAATCACCAGCACGCATTTTTCGTGCAGCGTTAAATGGGTGGTCTGGAAGAAGGTGTGCCAGGCGGTCAGGCCAACCATATGGCGGTTGTGCAACCCTTCCTTCACCGGCAGGTCATCCCAGTTGAAGATCGGATAGCGCGGCGCCATGCCGTTCAGGCGGCTGATGCCGGACCCGGTGGCCTCCAGCCCGGCGACGATCTGCGGCCCTTCCGCCGTCTGATGCAGGCGCGTGGTCAGATCCGCCCCCATCTCGCACAGGTGAGTCGGCTGCCAGGCCAGGGCGCGATCAAAAGAGTCCGACCAGTCGGCGGCGCTCATGTCGCGCCAGGCATGGGCCTGCGCGCCCCGCCGCTCCAGCCAGGCGACCACGTCATCCTGCACCGTGGTCGGGTTGCAGGTGGTCAGATAGACCGCCGCCCCCTGGTCCAATAGCCCGGCCACCAGCGGCGCCATCTTCAGATCCAGGTGCATATTGCACGCCAGACGCACCCCCTTGAGATCCGGCAGCGCGGCCACCGCCGCACGGGTGCGCGGCATATGGCGCATCGCCCAATCCAACTCGCTTGCAAAATCCTGATACATCCGTTGCTCCTCTGGTGCGCCACGCCGCCGGGGCGTGGCAAAATAATTCATCCCGCGCGGCTCAGCCGTTTGATCGCCTGCGGCGACAGGCCAAATACCCGCACAAACGCCCGCCGCATGCGTTCCGGATCGCTGAATCCCACCGCCCGGCCGATGGCCTCCAGCGTTTCGCTGCTCTCTTCGATCCGCACCCTGGCCGCCTCCACCCGCAGCTGTTCGATCACCTTGGCCGGCGTCTGGCCGGTTTCTGCGCGGAACATCCGGCCGAACTGACGCTCGCTCAGGCAGGCGGCCGCCGCCAGATCGGCCACCGCCAGCGGCCGCTGCAAATGCTCGCGGGCAAAAGAGAGCGCGGTGCGGATGCGATCCGACGACGGATTCAGCGCCAGCAGCAACGAATACTGCGACTGGCCGCCGGGGCGCCGGTGATACACCACCAGTTGGCGCGCCACGCCGGCGGCAATGTTCTCGCCAAGATCGTCCTCAATCATCGCCAGGGCCAGGTCTATGCCGGCGCTGATGCCGGCCGAGGTCCAGATATCCCCGTCCCGAATGAAAATCCGGTTGCTGTCGACCCGAATGCGCGGATAGCGCTGCTGCAGCTGCGCCGCATGATACCAATGCGTAGTGGCGCGTTTGCCGTCCAGCAGCCCGCAGGCCGCCAGAATAAACGCGCCGGTGCACACGCTGGCGATGCGCCGGGTCTGCCGGCGCTGGGTCAGCAAGAAATCCACCAGCACCGGCGACTGCGCCGCCGCCACGTTGCCGCGCCCGCCGGCCACCACCAGCGTATCGAAGCGGGCGTTATGGCAAGGCTGAGTGGCGATCTCCACCCCGGCGGAACTGGTCACCGCCCCGCCCTGCGGCGAGATCGCCAGGCAGCGGTAAGCCGGCGTGTCGGTGAACTGATTGACGTTGTCGAACGCCGCCAGCGGCCCGGCAAAGTCCAACAGGTTGAAACCGGGAAAAACCACGAAACCGATCGTTTTCATGATGGCGCTTTTTGAGGGTTATCCGTCATATCAGCCAAAAATAGAGCAGTTATTATTGCCCAGGTCAAATAACAAAACTGAGGCGAATATCATGTCTGAACCGTTAGTCATTGTTTTTCCGATCTACCAGGGCGTCACCCAGCTCGATTTCACCGGCCCGCTGCAGTTTCTGCGCCGCATGCCGGGCGCGGAAATCATCGTAGCCTCGATCGGCGGCGCGGACATCGCCTCGGAGGGGCTGCACTTCACGCAGTTGCAAAGGTTGGAGGAGGTCAACCGCTGCGACGTACTCTGCGTGCCGGGCGGCAGCGGCTGCGCCCAGGCGCTGGAGGATGCGGGCTTTATGCGCCAGATCCGGCGGCTGGGCCAGCAGGCCCGCTATCTGACGTCGGTCTGCACCGGCTCGCTGATCCTCGCCGCCGCCGGCCTGCTGCAGGGCAAACGCGCCGCCTGCCACTGGTCGATGCGCGACAGCCTGGCGCTGTTCGGCGCCATCCCAAGCAGCGCGCGGGTCGAGCGTGACGGCAATGTGATCAGCGGCGGCGGCGTCACCGCCGGCATCGATTTCGCGCTGGCGTTAATCGCCGAGCTGCACGGCGAGGAAACCGCCCAAATGATCCAGCTGTACCTGGAATACGCCCCGGCGCCGCCGTTTGCCGGCGGCACGCCGGAGCTGACGCCGCCGCACATTCTGGCGAAGGTGCAGGCGCAAATGGCGGACGGCCTGCGGCTGCGGCGTGAACAGGTGGCGCAGATAGCCGCCCAGCCGTAGCGAACGGGCGTATACTTACCCTTATGCGTCAGCCACATAAGGAGTAAAGAATGACCGATTTGGCCCACTACATTACGGAATATGGCTACTGGGCGTTGTTTATCGGCTGCCTGGCGGAGGGGGAAACCATCACCCTGCTCGGCGGCATCGCCGCACATGACGGGCTGCTGCACTGGCCGTGGGTGATTGCGGTAGTGGCCTTTGGCGGCACGCTGGGCGATCAGCTGCTGTATTTCGTCGGCCGCCGCTACGAAGGCCGGGTGATGTCCCGGCTAAAAGGCCAGGAAAAACGCATTGCGCGCGCCAGACGATTGATCGCACGCCACCCGACGCTGTTCGTGATTGGCGTGCGCTTTATGTATGGCTTCCGCATTATCGGCCCGGTGCTGATCGGCGCCAGCAGGCTGCCGCCTGCGCGCTTCGTGCCGCTGAACATTTTAGGCGCGGTGCTGTGGGCGACAATTTTCGTCATGCTCGGCTACTTTGGCGGCCAGGCGATCGAAAGCTTCGTCAGCGGTTTCGACAAAAAGCTCTCCAGCCTGCTGTTTGTCGCGCTGGCTATCGCCGCCATCCTGTTGCTGCGTTTCTGGTGGCGGCGACGCCATGCCGATTAAGCTCAGCGGTTCAGCATCAGCTTCAGGCCAAGCAGCGCCAGCACGCCGCCGCCCAGCCGATCAAACCAGGCTTTGAACCGCAGATAGACCCGGCGCGGGCGCGGTGAAGACAGCACATAGGCCACGAAGGCGTACCACAGCACGTCGACCGTCAGGGCGATCAGCGGCAGCAACAGATACATCGGTGGAGAGATTTTATGGCTGAGCAGCGCGGCGAATACGCTGCCGAAGACAATGGCGGTGTTCGGGTTGCCTAACTGGGTCAGCAGGCCGGCAGTAAAGGCGTTGCGAAACCCCAGTTGCCGGCTGCCGGCCGCCCCGATGTTCAACGGGCGGCTGGCGCCGCGCAGCATGTTAAACGCCAGATAGATTAGGTAAGCCCCGCCCAGCAGCTTGAGCGTGCCGTACAGCCAGGGCACGGCCAGCAGCAGTGACTGCAAGCCTAACAAGGCCAGCAGCGCAAAAATGAAGCAACCGACGCCCATCCCCAATGCGACCGCCATGCCGTCAAAACGTGAAGAAGCCACTGCGGTACGCGCCACCAAAATAAAACTCTGCCCCGGGCTCATTGCCCCCAGCGCAATCGCGCCGGTAATGCTCAATATCGACAGCGCCGTTTCGCTCAACATGCCTTTTCTCCCGTTATTATCCCCTGCTCAAACTAGCGCAGGGTTGAAAACAAAAGCAATGGCGTTTCTTTAAGATCCCTGCGGCGCATCGCGCATCAGGGCCACCAGCTCGCGGGCGGCCCTGTCCTGCGGCCGGTTTTTCAGCCAGATCAGGTGCATCGGCAGGCGCAGCTCATTCTTGGTGTTTTTGAACTTCAGCCGCACCAGCCGGCTCTGCGCCAACAGCGGGGCGGTCAGAGACAGCGGGAAATTGCCCCAACCCAGCCCCGCCTCAACCATGCTCAGCGCCATCGGCAGGCTGTCGGTACGCCAGTAAGACTCCGCCACCCGGGGGCGCAGATCGACGACCGGCAGATCGCGGCTGGCCACCATGATCTGCCGCACGTTGACCAAATCCTCAAGAAACAGCTCATCCGCCGCGCCCCGGATTGCCGGATGCTGCGGCGACAGCGTCGCTACCAGCGACTCCGCGCCGACAAAATGAAACTGCTCCGCGCTGTTGATATTCAGGCCGCCGAACGCCAGGGCGACGCTCACCCTTTGCTGATGCAGCATGTGCAGCACGTCATCCTGTGGCGCGGCCAGCACCTCGATATCCAGCAGCGGGTAGCGTTGCGACAGCGTTTGCACCGCCGCCAGCAATGCGGCGCTGTTGATGTCCGAAGCCACGCCGATCGACAGCCGGCTCTCCAGCCCCTGCGAGAGCTCGATGGCGTGCACCTGCAGCTGTTTGAGCTGTTCGGCGATCAGCCGCGCGTGCGGCGCCAACGCCAGCGCCAATGCGGTCGGCGTCGGCTCGCGGTGCGTGCGGTCAAACAGTTGAAAACCGAGCTCCGCCTCCATGTTGGCGATCCCCATGCTGACCGCCGAAGGCACGCGCCGCAGCGCCCGGGCGGCGGCGGAAAACGACCCGCGATCCAGCACCGCCAGGAACAGCTCGATATTGTCGCTGGAAAAGTTCATTGCCTCATCTGTCAGCCAAACTGACAGCTCCTGACTTTTTCTATCAATAGTATTGACGTTATCTTAGCCGCCGAGGCCCAAGAGGCAACGAAAAATAAGTCAGGAGAACACAATGCAAGGCGTTAAACGCAAACTGGTGTATGTCACCGCCTATGAAATTATCGGTATGACGATCTCGGCGCTCGGGCTGGCGTTGCTTTCCGGCCATGCGCCGAGCAGCACCGGGCCGCTGGCGGTGGTGATCACCAGCATCGCGGTGAGCTGGAACTTTATTTACAACTATTTGTTCGAAGGGTGGGAAAGCCGCCAGGCTTCGCGCACCCGCACGCTCAAACGCCGCGTTCTGCATGCGGTGGGCTTCCAGCTGACGCTGGTGGTGTTCCTGATCCCGCTGATCGCCTGGTGGATGGGCATCACGCTGTGGCAGGCGCTGCTGCTGGACATGGCGCTGATTATCATCATCCCCTGCTACACCTTCCTGTTCAACTGGGCGTTCGACAAGCTGTTTGGTCTGCCGGCATCCGCCCTGCCGGCCGGTGAATCGGCCTAAGCTCCCGTGTAAAGAGGCCCGCTGCGAATACGCGATGCGCAGCGGGTTAAACATTATTCCCGTCCTTATTTTCCGCCGCGAAATATAAGAACAACCCCCTGTAATTTGCACGGTAATTATTATTTTGTGATTTTAATCACTTTTTATTCCTCGATATTTCCGTCTTGATAAATTAATCCATCTTATTGAATAATATCTTCTTTTATATAAAGATTAAAAAATAAACACAATTGTTCACGATTTATGCGCAGGTTTTTTTGCCACATTTACGGAGAAAAGGTAGCATGCTTCGCCGTTATTTAATGACGGCTGTATACACAATAAACAGCAGAATGATGCCACGACCTCATTCTCATCGCGATTGCCGCTGGCAATCGTTTGCTCGCGTTAAGAGCAGGGTTAACCACAGACAGGTAAACAGGACGGATGATGCACTCACATAAAAAGTCTGCGCATGACAAACACGCAGCCAGAAGACGTTGGTTAGACTCCCATGACTCCGGTTATCACAAGAGCATGGGCAACCGGCAGATACAAATGATCGCCATCGGCGGTTCGATCGGCACCGGCCTGTTCCTCGGCACCGGCGGCCGGCTGGAATTGGCTGGGCCGGCGTTGGCGCTGGTCTATCTGGTGTGCGGGATTTTCTCGTTCTTTATTCTGCGCGCGCTGGGCGAGCTGGTGCTGCACCGCCCCTCCAGCGGCAGCTTCGTGTCTTACGCCCGTGAGTTCCTCGGTGAAAAAGCCTCTTACGTCGCCGGTTGGATGTACTTCCTCAACTGGGCGATGACCGGCATCGTCGACATCACCGCCGTGGCGCTGTACATGCACTATTGGGGCACCTTCGCCGACGTGCCGCAGTGGCTGTTCGCGCTGTGCGCCCTCGGGGTGGTCGCCACCATGAACATGATCGGCGTGAAGTGGTTCGCCGAAATGGAGTTCTGGTTCGCGCTGATCAAGGTGGTCGCCATCGCGCTGTTCCTGGTGGTGGGCGTGGTGTTCCTCGGCACCGGCACTCCGGTGGCGGGCCATACCACCGGCCTGCACCTGATTACCGAAAACGGCGGCATGTTCCCGCACGGCCTGCTGCCCGCGCTGGTGCTGGTGCAAGGGGTGATTTTCGCCTTCGCCGGCATTGAGCTGATCGGCACCGCCGCCGGCGAGTGCAAGGATCCGGCCAAAATGATGCCGAAGGCCATCAACAGCGTCATCTGGCGCATCGGCCTGTTCTACGTCGGTTCGGTGGTGCTGCTGGTGCTGTTGCTGCCGTGGAATGCCTACCAGGCGGGCCAGAGCCCGTTCGTTACCTTCTTCAGCAAGCTGGGCGTGCCTTACATCGGCACCATCATGAACATCGTGGTGTTGACCGCCGCGCTGTCCAGCCTCAACTCCGGCCTGTACTCCACCGGCCGCATCCTGCGTTCGCTGGCGATGGGCGGCTCGGCGCCGAAGTTCATGGCCAAAATGAGCAGCCAGCAGGTGCCCTACGCCGGTATCCTGGTCACCTGCGGCATCTACGTGATCGGCGTGGTGCTGAACTACCTGGTGCCTTCGCGGGTGTTCGAGATCGTGCTGAACATCGCCTCGCTGGGCATCATCGCCTCATGGGCGTTTATCATCGTCTGCCAGATGCGCCTGCGCAAAGCGGTGCGCGAAGGCCGCGCCCAGCCGGTTTCCTTCAAAATGCCCGGCGCGCCCTTCACTTCCTGGCTGACGCTGGCGTTCCTGCTGGCGGTGGTGGTCATGATGGCGTTCGACTACCCGAACGGCACCTGGACCATCGCCACCATCCCGGTGCTGGCGGTGCTGCTGACGCTGGGCTGGTTCGGCCTGCGCAAGCGCGCGCAGGAGGTGAAGCTGGAACAGCAGGCGCACGAAGAGCAATCGACGCGCTAATTCGTCGAACCGCCCCAACCGGGGCGGTTTTTTTATCCGCTATAGCCGGCCGTAGAAGGTCATTCTGGCGCTTTCCGACAGCATCACGTCCGGCTGGGCGTTGTAAGCCAGCACCACCAGCATGCGGGTGATTTTGCCCTCAGTGGGCGTCACCCGGTGCATGGCGTTGCGCCCGCGGAACAGCACCAGACCCCCCTCTTCTATCGCCAACCGCTTCACCGCCCGCTGGCCGTCCAGCACCTGCGTCACCCCAGCGTAGTTCATCTCCCCGCCGTCGGCGTCGCGCAGGTTCTCCACGTATTCGAAACGCCCGCCGGCCTCGGGTTTCTGTATCAGCAGCGTGATGGCGAACGACGAATTGTCGAAATGCCACCCCAGCTCTTGCCCTTGGTGCGCGTAATGCAGGTTGATCGAAGACAGCCGATCGGCATAGGGATAAAGCTGCCGTTCCCCCAGCACCGCGCAGAGAAAATCGCGAAACGCCTGGGCGTTGTACAGGGTACGCAGCGGCGATTGCGCCGGAATATCCTCATCGGTGATGCAGCCCTTGGAGGACACCACCAGCCGGTTGCGCGCATGCTCGGCGGGCAGGCTGTCGTCGTGCGGCCGCAGATAGACGTTGTGGCTGTTGGCGGCGTAAAACGCCGCCGGGCTGTGCTCCGCGCCTTCCAGCCGCACGGTGGCCAGCGCGGCGCGGCTGAGAAAACCCGGCAGCACCAGCGCGCCTGCGGCATCCAGCGTCTGGCGGCAGCGGGCCTGGAAGGCGGCCTCGCCGATCGGGTTAGCGGATAAATCAACAATATGAGCGAGTTGCTGCATGACATTCCCCTGAGTGCGCATTGGCCGGATAGGCTCACTGTAGCGAATGTCGCATTGCCGCCATAACAAAAATACGTTATGGATAAGCTAACCAATTCTTAGCGATAAGCCCGTTATGAACGCACCTTCCCGCGCACGCCTGCCGAAGCTGAGCGCCATTCTGGCGTTTGAAACCGCCGCCCGCACCGGCAGCCTGGCCAGCGCGGCCGACAGCCTGGCGCTCACCGCCGCCGCCGTCAGCCAGCAGATCCGCCAGCTGGAGCAGCATCTGGGCATCACCTTGTTCACCCGCGCCAAAAGCGGCGTAACGCTGACCGAGCAAGGCGCCGACTACCTGGCCTACGTGCAGCAGGCCTTCGAGACGCTGCGGGTGGCGCAGCAGCACGTTGACCGCCAGCGCGGCAAGCACACCCTGACGGTATTTGCGCTGCCGGCGCTGGCGTCGAAATGGCTGAATCCGGCGATAGGCGACTGGCTGGCGCGCTACCCCGAGCTGGATATCCGCCTGCACGCCACCCATGCCGCAGTGGATTTCGCCAGTTCTGCGGCGGACTTTGCGCTGTGTTTTGGCGATCGGGATTACCCGTTGCTGGAAAAGGTTCAGCTGTTCCAGGACCGGGTGCTGCCGGTGTGCAGCCCGGCGCTGCGCAACGGCGCCGACTGGGCCCAGCTGCCGTTGATCCACGTCGACTGGGGTAAAGAAAGCCAGTTTCTGCCGGGCTGGCACGAATGGTTCACCGCCGCCGGGCTGCAGCCGCCATTGCGGCGCGGCCTGACCTATAACCTGACCTCGCTGGCGATCGACGCCGCCGTTCAGGGCCACGGCGTGCTGCTCGGCCAGCAGCGGCTGATCGCAGAAGAACTGGCCAGCGGCGCGCTGGTCAGGCTGGCCGAACCGGCGCTGCCGCTCAGCAAACCCTACTTCGCGGTTTACCCGCCGCGCACCCTGAACAAGCCTGGCGCGACGGCGTTTCTGGCCTGGCTGCAGGGGCTGGCCTGCACCGGCTAACGCCTTACCTCGCCGCCAGCCCGCTGGCGCTGGGCACAACGCCAACCGCTTAATCCCCTTTCGTTCCCCTGTTAATTTACCTCCGCAGCCAAGGCAATAACGGCCTGGCGCAGTTTCGCCTCTCTCAAAAATAAGGGTCACATCATGATGACATTAAATGATTACGCCGCTCTGCGTGCCTATACCGGCAGCGAGGCGGCGGTGATGATCGAAAATCGCTATCATCACGGCGTATTCCTTCGTGACGATACAGACACCACCAGCCTGGATAACGGCGCCACCCTGCTGCGCGATGCGCAGAACCGCCGCTGGAAACGCATTATCAATAACGGCGAATACAGCATTGACTGGTGGCACCAGCCGGGCGACGAGCTGGATTATTCACTGACCATCAGCCGCGCCAGCGATTTTTTGCAGGTTAAAGGGGAAGAGTGGTGGCAAGCGCAGATCCCGACCACGCCGGCAGGCATCACGCTGGTCGGCCCCGGCGGCGTGCGTAAGTGCCTGACCAGCGCCAGGTTGAAACTGTGGAAAAACGCCGTTGATTTTAAAGGCACCATTCTGGATTTCAGCGGCGCTACCGACGTCGAATGCGTGCGGGTGGTATATAGCCTGGGCGCCCCGGCCATCTATAACCTGCGCATCGTCGGCGCCCCCGATGCGGCGGCCAACCTGCGCGGCCTGTGCGTCTACAGCGACGCCGCCAATATGCATGGCATGCCGGCCAGCCAACTGCTGGTGCAAAACGTCTGGCTGACCAACCTGTACAAAGGCATCGTGTTTGGCGACAACGCCTACATCCAGAGCTGGCACAGCATTATGGTGCGCGGCTGCTGGTGGCCGATTTGGTCCGAGAGCACCGCCAACGCCGGCGAGAAAATCGTGTTCTACAAATGCCTGTTCGGTGACAGCAGAAACTATTATCAGGGGGTGCACAGCCTGGCCTTCCGCGACTGCTCTTTCGACTACAGCGGCTTTGCCAGCGAAGCTGAACAACAGGCCAATAGCGACTACGGCTTATTCGATCTCAAAAGTGGAACTCTGGACTTCAAAAACTGCCACTTCGAATGGGGCAATGCCAATTGCCGCAATTACCGGCCGGTCTTTACCAGCGACAACGGCGGTACGGTGAAAATCAAAGACAGCCAGTGGCACAGCGTGATGACCAATAACACCGATCCCGGCAGCACCGTGCCTTATCAGTACGTTGAATATTTCTATTTCGACAAGTCCAGCGATCTGCGCGGCAAATGTTATATCGACGGTTTCGACCTGGTGAATGCGGACATTAAAAAAGGCTGGTCAAACAACCACATTGAAATGAAAAACATCGTCGCGCCGGGCTATGTCAACATGTGGCGTTTTTTATACCTGGGCGATGGCGTTAACCATCTGCCGGAGCCGGGCTGGAAAGAAAGCAGCGCGTTGATCTTGAATAACCTTTACGCCACCGGCGGCACCCGCATTTCGCAAACCGAAACCTCTGAACTGGCGATAACGCTGAAAAATGGCGTCATTACCGCCACCACCCAAACGGCGACGGCGGACAAGAAAATCGAGATCTATTTCCCTATCGGGAAAAACGATTTGGTGCTGTGGCGGGCCACGCTGGAAAACCTGCAGGGCCTGAACGGCATGGACGTCGCCATCGGCACTTATCAGGGTAAATATCTGCTGAACGGCAATGCGGGCACAACCACGGTGTTGGAAAAAACCTGCCAGTGGGGCCGCACCGGTACGGTAACGCCGGCTTCATCGGCAACGATGACGTCGGATCGCATTACCGCGCTGAACGCTGCGGAGTATCTGCCGTTGCCGGAGGGTTATGTCAACTATGCCCGTATCGTCATCACGCTGAAAAACTTCACCGGCAGCGCCGCCAATCCAGCCTCGGTGGACATCACCAGGCTGCTATGCCAAAAGATCGCCATCGTTGATCGCAACCCACGCAAGTCCTGGTAAACGGATCGGCCCCCATCAGGGGGCCATTTCCCGTCAACGCGCGGTATAACCGCCGTCGATGCTGTAGAACGCGCCGGTAGTGAAGCTGCTGTCGCCCGACAGCAAAAAAGCCACCGTTTTCGCCACTTCTTCCCGCGTCGCCATTCGCCCCATCGGGTGCGATGCGGCCATTTTCGCGCGCGCTCGCGCCGGCAGTTCGCCCATCGCCGGCGTGTCCACATAGCCCGGCCCGACGGCGTTGATCCGCACGCCTTGCGCGGCGAACTCCAGCGCCGCCGAGCGCGTCAGGCCGAGAATGCCGTGTTTGGCGGCGGTATAAGGCGCAATACCGGCGATGCCCACCACGCCGTTGGCGGAAGAGAGGTTCACCACCGCCCCGCCGCCGCTGGCGACAATCGCCGGCAAGGCGTATTTCATGCCGAAAAAAGTCCCGCTGAGGCAGGTTTCAATCACCTCATGCCAGTCTTCGTTGGCGTACTGGCTGATGGGCACCTCATGTGGCCCGGTGATGCCGGCGTTATTGACCAGGCAATGGAGCCCGCCACAGCGCTGCCGCGCATCCTCAATGCCGCGGCGCACCGAGTGTGGGTCGCGCACGTCCATCACCAGCGGGATCGCCCGCCGTTCGCTGGGATCGATTTTCGCCGCGGCCGCCGCCAGAGGTTCCTGGTGGCGGCCGGTCATGATCACCGTTGCCCCGCGGCTGAACAGTTCCGCGGCAACCGCCTCGCCGATGCCGGTGGATGCGCCGGTCACCAGCGCCACCCGATGCGTGAAATCCTGCATATCGCCTCCTCATGTTTAAGCCTGCGTCAAGGCTAGAACGGGCGGGTGTCAGTTTTTGGCAGCAGCACATTTTGCCCTCACAAAGCGAAAAAAGCCCGCTACCTTATGCCTACTTTTCCTCATGCGAGAGACTCTGTGGACAGACAACGCTACCTGCAGCATATTGGCTTCACAGGCACCGCCAGGCCCGACCTTGCGACCCTGCAACGGCTGCATCACCGCCATATGTTGAGCGTGCCTTTTGAGAATCTGAGCATTATTTATCGGCAGGGCATCAACCTTGAGGAAGGCGCGTTGTTCAGCAAAATTGTCGATCGCAACCGCGGCGGCTTTTGCTATGAGCTGAATAAAATTTTCGCCCTGCTGCTGCAGGACATCGGCTTTAACGTCCAGTATATCTCCGGCGAGATCCGCGCCCGCGACGGCCATTTTTACCCGCCCTACGACCATCTGGCGCTGCTGGTGGAACTGGAGAGGCAATCCTGGCTGGTGGACGTCGGCTTCGGCGACTCCTTCCTGACACCATTGAAAATCACCACCGCCGAGCCGCAATCTCAGGCCAGCGGCACCTTCCATCTGGAACGCGAAGGCGACTATTATCTGCTGGAGCGCCGCAACGGCGATCGGCGCTCGCACGCCAAAACCCTGTACCGCTTTACCGTACAGCCCCGGGCGCTGAGCGAGTTCGACGGCATGTGCCGCTACCACAGCAGCTCGCCGGAATCGCATTTTACCCAGCGGCTGGTGTGCTCGCGGCCAACGGAAAACGGCCGTGTGACGCTCAGCGACAACAAGCTGATCCTGACCGAAGATCATCAGCGCCACGAAACGACGCTGCATTCTGAGCAGGAACGCCGCGAAGCGCTGTGGCGGCACTTCGCCATTGATTTGGATCGTTGAAAGGTTATTTTCGCTACGGGGAAATATTTCCCCGTATTTTATAGCTACCGCTTAAGGGTTAAAATAACCGTAAAACCCCCTTTGAATAAATCTATTTATATAAATTTACAATAAACCCCAAGTCATTGTTTAACGGTGAAATAAACATATGCAACGCTGCCGTTAATTAACCAGGTCGACCGTTAAAGATGCTATTTTTATTTTAATAGGGTAAGATGGTTTCCGCAGTCAAAATTATTTAACGGCGAACTCAAGGAGAAATTCATGAGCAACAATGCAAATGCACAAGCGCAGCTGGATAATTTACGTAACGTGGCCTCTCAGCTGAAAGAAATGCGCCACTACGCGCAGTCCAACACCGAGACGCTGTCCGCGCATTGGCTGGGCTTCGATCAGGGTGAATGCAAGAATAAGCAATTTGCGCAGGCGATTAACGATCTGCTGAATAAACAGGGCGCCTGCCTGGAAGGGCTGGAAAAAACCATTCAGGATATCGAGATGGAATTAAATCGTCTCGACAATGCCGCCTGACAATACCCATTTATATCAACCCGCCTTGTGCGGGTTTATTATTTTACGCCTGCCGAAAAATAACCCGCGCAATATCACCCGAGCTGGTCAGTGCACGTATTTCGCTGAACAGCTCGCTGGCTTCGTCATATTCTTTACGCAAATAACCCAGCCACTGTTTGATACGCGCCACGTGATACAAGCCGGTATCGCCCTGCTTTTCCAGATGGACGTATTTTTGCAGCAGCTGCACCACCTGCGGCCAGGGCATGCGCGGTTCGTTGTATTTCACCACCCGGCTCAGGTTCGGCACGTTGAGCGCGCCGCGTCCCAGCATCACTGCGTCGCAGCCGGTGGTTTGCAGGCAATCCTGCGCGCTCTGGTAGTCCCAAATCTCGCCGTTGGCGATCACCGGAATCGACAGCCGCCGGCGGATTTCGCCGATCGCCGCCCAGTTGATGCGCTCCGCCTTGTAACCGTCCTCTTTAGTGCGGCCGTGCACCGCCAGCTCGGTAGCGCCGGCCTGCTGCACTGCGTCGGCAATTTCAAAACTGCGGCTGGTGGAATCCCAGCCCAGCCGCACCTTCACCGTCACCGGCAGGTGCTCCGGCACTGCGGCGCGCATCGCTTTGGCGCCCTGATAGATAAGTTCCGGGTCTTTCAGCAGCGTCGCCCCACCGCCGCTGCCGTTGACCAGCTTGGACGGGCAGCCGCAGTTGAGATCGACACCGTAAGAGCCCAGCTCTACCGCGCGGGCGGCGTTCTCCGCCAGCCACTGCGCATGTTGGCCAAGCAGCTGCACCCGCACCAGCGTGCCGGACGGCGTGCGGCTGGCGTGATGCAGCTCCGGGCACAGACGATAAAACGACTTGGCGGGCAACAGCTGATCGACCACGCGCAGGAATTCAGTGATGCACAGGTCGTAGTCGTTCACTTCGGTGAGCAACTCGCGCACCAAAGAATCGAGAACGCCCTCCATCGGAGCCAACAATACGCGCATGACCACCCCAGCTAAAAAAGACCCGCAATGATACGGGCGAATACCCGTATCAGACAAGCGTTCGGGGGGAATAAAACGCCGCTTAGCCCAGGCGGCGGATCGGTTCGCCGGCAAGGAACGCCGCAATGTCCTCCACCGCCTCGCGGAAGTAGGTGCGGTAGTTGTCGTCTGCCACGTAGCCCAGATGCGGCGTCGCCAGCACGTTCGGCAGGCGGCGGAAAATGTCGTCGGCGGGCAGCGGCTCGGCCGCGAACACGTCCAGCCCGGCGCCGGCGATTTTACCCTGCTGCAGCACCGCCGCTAACGCCGCCTGATCGACAATCGCCGCGCGCGAGGTGTTGATCAGGTAGGCGGAAGCTTTCATCGCCGCCAGCTCATCGCGCCCCACCAGGCCGCGGCTGCGCTCGCTCAGCACCAGATGGATGGAAACGAAGTCGCTCTGCTCGAACAGCGCCCGTTTCGATGGCGCCAGTTCGGCGCCTGCCTGGCGGGCCTTTTCCGCCGTCAGGTTCTGGCTCCAGGCCAGCACCCGCATGCCGAACGCCTGCGCCACCGCGGCCATCTGGCTGCCGATTTTACCCAACCCCAGCAGCCCCAAAGTTTTACCCTGCAGGGTAACGCCCAATCCCAGCTGCCAGGGGCCGTTGCTGCGCAGCCCGGCGCTTTCCGGCACGATATGCTTCGCCAGCCCGAGCAGCAGCGCCCAGGTCAGCTCCATCGGCGCCGCAGAGCCGCTGGCGGTGCCGCAGACCACCACGCCGCGCTCGGCGGCGGCGGCCAGATCGATGGCGGCATTGCGCATGCCGGAGGTAATCAACAGCTTCAATTTGGGTAAACGCGCCAGCAGCGTAGCGGTGATCGGCGTGCGTTCGCGCATGACAACCAGAATGTCGCAGTCCTGCAAATGCACCGCCAGCTCCGCTTCATCGCTAAAATGCCGGCTGATGGCGAACGCCTCAACCCGATCGGCAATGGCCGGCCAGTCCGCCATCGTTAGCGCGACCTGTTGATAATCATCAAGAATGGCACACTTCAGTTTCATCCCCGTCTCCTGAAATATAGAGTTAGCCACCGTCCAGCCTAGTACGAAAACGCACTTTCGCCAGGCAAAAAAAAAGCCGCCAGTGCTGGCGGCTTACTCTTTGGACGATTGGGCTTATTCGGTCGGTTTGCGACTGCGCGGGCGGCGCGAAGGCGCGCCCGAACGGCGTTGGCCTTCGCCCTGCGGACGGGCGTTGCCGTTGCCGCGGTTTTCACGCTGGCCGCCGTTGCCGCCGCCGTTACCGCTGCGTTGACCGCCGCCGTTACCGCGCGGCGCACCGCGCCCGCCACCCTGACGGCCGTTGATGATCGGCTCCGCCTTGATGCTTGGATCCGGCTCATAGCCCGGCAGGGCAATGCGCGGGATTTCACGCTTCAGCAGACGCTCGATATCGCGCAGCAGTTTGTGTTCATCCACGCATACCAGCGAGATAGCCTCGCCGGTGCGTTCCGCACGGCCGGTACGGCCGATGCGGTGCACGTAGTCTTCCGGCACGTTAGGCAACTCGTAGTTCACTACGTGCGGCAGCTGGTCGATGTCCAGACCGCGCGCCGCGATGTCGGTCGCCACCAGCACGCGAATTTTGCCGTCTTTAAAATCGGCCAGCGCACGGGTGCGGGCGCCCTGGCTTTTATTGCCGTGGATCGCCGCCGCGGTGATGCCGTCTTTGTTCAGCTGCTCGGCCAAATGGTTGGCGCCGTGCTTGGTGCGGTTGAACACCAGCACCTGCTTCCAGTCGCCTTCGCCGATCATCTGCGACAGCAGTTCCCGCTTACGCTTCTTGTCGACGAAGTGCACGCTTTGTTCGATCTGCTCGGACGCGGTGTTGCGGCGCGCCACTTCAACCGATGCCGGGTTGTGCAGCAGCTTGTTGGCCAGCGCTTTGATCTCATCAGAGAAGGTGGCGGAGAACAGCAGGTTCTGACGCTTGGCGGGCAGCTTGGCCAGCACGCGACGGATATCATGGATAAAGCCCATATCCAGCATGCGGTCCGCTTCGTCCAGCACCAGAATTTCAATTTTGGACAGATCAACCGCGTTCTGGTGTTCCAGATCCAGCAGGCGGCCCGGCGTTGCCACCAGAATGTCGACGCCGCCGCGCAGCTTCATCATCTGCGGGTTGATGCTCACGCCGCCAAATACCACCAGCGAACGCAGGCGCAGGTGTTTGCTGTAGGCGTCGACGTTTTCGCCGATCTGCGCCGCCAGCTCGCGGGTTGGCGTCAGGATCAGCGCGCGCACCGGGCGGCGGCCTTTGACCGGATGGTCATGCTTGCTCAGCAGCTGCAACAGCGGCAGGGTAAAGCCAGCGGTTTTACCGGTACCGGTCTGGGCGCTGGCCATCAGGTCACGACCTTCCAACACGACAGGAATAGCCTGACGCTGAATTGGCGTAGGTTCGCGATAGCCCTGTTCTTCAACAGCGCGCAGAATTTCAGCACTTAAGCCGAGGGTTTCAAATGACATAAAGAGAATAACTCCAGATCCCCCCTAACCTAACAGTGTTCGGTGCAGTTTCCTGGGAGGATTATCAGACGGGACATTAAGCATGACCACGAGGGATTGGCACAAACTGCAGTGCACCAAGCGGGCGATTGTAGCAGATGTCGAACAAGAAAAAGCAATTTTACGCGCCGAGAGCACAATATGCTGCAAATTCAGCCTAGTCTGAAGAACGCAGTTTAACTCCAAAGAGTTAATGGTTGCATTTTGCGCAATCTGGCATAAAGTTAATCATACGATTGATTAACTTTTTACGAGCGGGGTCTATGCCTTCCTCAGTGAGCAACCAAACCGCCAGCCGGGCACGCGGCGAACTGGCCCGCCAGCAGCTGATCGCCGCCGCCGTCGAGATGTTCGGCGAGTACGGGCTGCAGGGCGCCACCACCCGCGATATCGCCCAGCGCGCCGGGCAGAATATCGCCGCCATCACCTACTACTTCAATTCCAAAGAGGGGCTGTACCTGGCCGTCGCCCAGTGGATCGCCGACTTTATCCAGCAGGCGTTTCGCCCGCTGGCCGAAGAAATTGACCGCTTCTGGCAGCTGCCCGCCGAACGGCGCGCGCCGGAGCAGTATCTGCATTTTCTGCAACGCGGGCTGCTGGCGTTCAGCGAATTGATGACTCAGCCGCACACGCTGAACCTCAGCAAAATCATGTCGCGCGAACAGCTCTCCCCCACCGAAGCCTACCCGCTGATCCATCAGCAGGTGGTGGCGCCGCTGCACGAAAAGCTGTGCCGCCTGCTGGCGGCCTATACCGGCATCGCCCCCGGTTCGACCAAAGTCGTGCTGCATACCCATGCGCTGATCGGCGAGGTGCTGTCGTTCCGCGTGGCGCGGGAAACCATCCGCCGCCAGGCCGGCTGGCAGCAAATCGGCGAGCATGAGGCCGAACAGATTGGCGAAGTGCTGAGTGAGCACATCGAGATTTTGGTTAACGGGCTGCGCCGGCGTTACGGCGCATAATGCAGGCAGGGAGTGTTATGAACAAAAAACGCAGTGCCTTGATCGTTGCGGCAATAGTGCTTGTCGCCGCCGCCGTTTACGGCTTTTGGTATTACCAGCAGCAGCAGGAGCGGCCGCTGACGCTGTACGGCAACGTCGATATCCGCACGGTGAACCTCGGCTTCCGCGTTGACGGGCGGCTGGCGTCGCTGACGGTGGATGAAGGCGACGCCATCCGGCCGGGCCAGCTGCTCGGCAAGCTGGATGACGCCCCTTACCGCAATGCCTTGCAGCAGGCGCAGGCCAACGTCGGCAACGCCCGCGCCAAACTGGCGCTGCTGCAGGCCGGTTACCGCGCCGAAGAAATCGCCCAGGTGCGTTCGGAGATGGCGCAGCGCCAGTCGGCCTTCAGCTATGCCGACAGTTTCCTGAAGCGCCAGCAGGGGCTATGGGCGAAAAACGCCACCTCGGCCGACGCGCTGGAAGACGCCCGCACCGCGCGCAATCAGGCGCAGGCCAACCTGCAGGCGGCCAAGGACAAGCTGGCGCAATACCTCAGCGGCAATCGCCCGCAGGAAATCGAACAGGCCAAGGCCAGTCTGGCGCAGAGCGAAGCGGCGCTGGACCAGGCGCAGCTGAATCTGCAGGACACCCGCCTGCTCTCCCCTTCAGCCGGCACCCTGCTGACCCGTGCGGTAGAACCCGGCACCATGCTCAGCGCCGGCGGCACGGTGTTTACCCTGTCGCTGACCCAGCCGGTGTGGGTGCGCGCCTATGTCAACGAGATCAACCTCGGTAAGGCGGCGCCGGGCACCGAGCTGGAGATCTATACCGACGGCCGGCCGAACAAGCCGTACCACGGCAAAATTGGCTTTGTGTCGCCCACCGCCGAATTCACGCCGAAAAGCGTGGAAACGCCGGACCTGCGCACCGATCTGGTGTATCGCCTGCGGGTGATCGTCACCGACGCCGACGACGCGCTGCGCCAGGGCATGCCGGTGACCATTCACTTCGCCAAACCCTGAGGACGCTCATGGAACAGGCGCACACTATCGAACTGGAGGCGCTGGAAAAACGCTTCCCGTCGTTGGAAAAACCGGCGGTCGCCAGCCTGACCACCACTTTGCGCAGCGGCGCGGTCACCGGCTTGGTCGGCCCGGACGGCGCCGGCAAAACCACCCTGCTGCGCATGCTGGCCGGGCTACTGAAGCCCAGCAGCGGCACGCTGCGCGTCGCCGGGCTGGATCCGATCGCGCAGGATCGCCGGCTGCACGCCATTCTCGGCTATATGCCGCAAAAGTTCGGCCTGTATGAAGATCTGACGGTGATGGAGAACCTGACGCTATATGCCGATCTGCGCGGCGTGGTCGGCGTTCAGCGCCCCCAGACCTTCGACCGGCTGCTGACCTTCACCGACCTCACCCGCTTTACCGGGCGGCTGGCGGGCAAGCTGTCCGGCGGCATGAAGCAAAAGCTCGGGCTGGCCTGTACCCTGGTGGGCGAGCCGCAGGTGCTGCTGCTGGATGAGCCGGGGGTCGGGGTGGATCCTATCTCGCGCCGCGAGCTGTGGCGCATGGTGCACGAGCTGGCTAACGACGGCATGCTGATCCTATGGAGCACCTCGTATCTTGACGAAGCCGAACAGTGCCGTGAAGTGCTGCTGCTCAACGAAGGCGAGCTGCTGTTCAGCGGCGCGCCGCAGGATCTGACCCAGCGCATGGCCGGCCGCACGGTATTGATCGACGCCCCGGCCGGCAGCCACCGATCCCTGCTGCAGCGGGCGATCTGCCTGCCGGCGGTGACCGACGGGGTGATCCAGGGCAAATACCTGCGGTTGATCCTGAAACAGGGCGAGGATCATCGGCAGCTGCTGCAGGCATTGGATCTGCCGGACGCCGAACTGAGCGAGGCGGATCCGCGCTTTGAAGATGCGTTTATCGATCTGCTCGGCGGCGGCCCCCACAGCAAATCGGCGCTGGCGGAGATCATGCCGACCGCCGAGGGCCAAAGCGGCGAAACGGTGATCGAAGCCCAGGGCCTGACCAAGAAGTTCGGCGACTTCGCCGCCACCGATCGCGTGGATTTCAAGGTGCGGCGTGGGGAAATTTTCGGCCTGCTCGGCCCGAACGGCGCCGGCAAATCCACCACCTTCAAGATGATGTGCGGGCTGCTGGTGCCCTCGGATGGCAAGGCGCTGGTGCTGGGCATGGATTTGAAGACCAGCTCCGGCAAAGCGCGCCAGCACCTGGGCTATATGGCGCAGAAGTTCTCGCTGTACGGCAACCTGACGGTAGCGCAGAACCTGAAGTTTTTCTCCGGCGTCTACGGCCTGAACGGCAAGGCGCAGCGTGACAAAATCGGCGAGATGTCCCGCGCCTTTAACTTCGGGCCTATCCTCAACCAAACGCCGGATTCGCTGCCGCTGGGCTTCAAGCAGCGGCTGGCGCTGGCCTGCGCGCTGATGCATGAGCCGGATATCCTGTTTCTCGACGAGCCGACCTCCGGCGTCGATCCGCTCACCCGCCGCGAATTTTGGCTGCACATCAACGGTATGGTCGACAAAGGCGTCACGGTGATGGTCACCACCCACTTTATGGACGAGGCGGAATATTGCGACCGCATCGGGCTGGTGTACCGCGGCAAGATCATCGCCGCCGGCACGCCGGACGATCTCAAACAGCAGGTGGCCCGCGACGATAACCCCAACCCCACCATGGAGCAGGCGTTTATCGAACTGGTGCAGGGCTACGACGAGGAGGAACGACGGTGAGCGATAACCAGAAGACCCCGATTGACGACGGCGGCTTTTCCTGGCGCCGGCTGCGTGCGCTGTGCCTGAAAGAAACCCGGCAAATCCTGCGCGATCCCAGCAGCGGGCTGATCGCCTTCGTCATCCCGCTGATGCTGCTGTTCATCTTCGGCTACGGCATCAACCTGGACTCCAGCAAGCTGCGGCTGGGCATCCTGATGGAGCAGCAGAGCGAAGACGCGCGCGATCTGGCCAATGCCTTCGCCGGTTCGCCCTATATCGAACCGACCATCAGCGACAACCGTCAGCGGTTGATCCAGCAGATGCAGGCCGGCGCTATTCGTGGGCTGGTGGTGATCCCCAACGATTTCGACCAGCAGCTGGCGCGGCCGCACGCCGGCGCGCCGATTCAAATCATCACCGACGGCAGCGAGCCGAACACCGCCAACTTCGTGCAGGGCTATACCCAGGGGGTATGGCAAATCTGGCAGCAGCAGCGCGCCGCCGACGCCGGGCGCAAAGACCCGCCGTTGATCGACGTGCAAATGCGCTACTGGTTCAACCCGGCGGCCATCAGCCGGCACTACATCATTCCCGGCGCCATCACCATCATCATGACGGTGATCGGCGCCATCCTCACCTCGCTGGTGATCGCCCGCGAGTGGGAGCGCGGCACCATGGAGGCGCTGCTCTCCACCCAGGTGACGCGCAGCGAGCTGCTGTTGTCCAAGCTGGTGCCCTACTACTTCCTCGGCATGATCGCCATGGCGCTGTGCATGGCGGTGTCGGTCTGGGTGCTCGGCGTGCCCTACCGCGGTTCGCTGCCGATCCTGTTCGTCATCAGCAGCCTGTTCCTCGCCAGCACCCTCGGCATGGGGCTGCTGATCTCCACCATCACCCGCAACCAGTTCAACGCGGCGATGGTGGCGCTGAACGCCGCCTTTCTGCCGTCGATCATGCTGTCCGGCTTTATTTTCCAGATCGACAGCATGCCGGCCATCGTGCGCGCCGTGACCTACATCATTCCGGCGCGCTACTTCGTCAGCACGCTGCAGACGCTGTTTCTGGCGGGCAACGTCGGCACGGTGCTGCTGATTAACCTGCTGTTCCTGATCGCCTCGGCGGTGGTGTTTATCGGCCTGACGGCCTGGAAAACCCAGCGGCGGCTGGATTAAGGGGAAAGAAAAATGTTTCACCGCTTGTGGACGTTAATCGTCAAGGAAATGCAGTCGCTGCTGCGCGATCCGCAAACCCGCGCCATTCTGATTATGCCGGTGATCCTGCAGGTGCTGCTGTTTCCGTTCGCCGCCACGCTGGAAGTGACCAACGCCACCATAGCGGTCTACAGCGAAGACGGCGGGCAGGCTTCGGTGGAGTTGACCCAACGCTTCGCCAAGGCCAAGGCGTTTTCTCATGTGCTGCTGCTGCGCAGCCCGCAGGAGATCAAGACCACCATCGACAACCAAAAGGCTCTGTTGCTGATCCGTTTCCCGGCGCAGTTCTCGCGCGATATCGCCAGCGGCAACACCGCGCCGCTGCAGCTGCTGCTCGACGGGCGCAATTCCAACAGCGCGCAGATCGCCGCCAACTACGTGCAGCAGATTGTGCAGGACTATCAAAACGAGCTGATCGGCGGCCGCGCCAAACCGAACAACAGCGAGCTGGTGGTGCGCAACTGGTATAACCCGAATCTGGACTACAAGTGGTTCGTGGTGCCTTCGCTGATCGCCATGATCACCACCATCGGCGTACTGATCGTCACCTCGCTGTCGGTAGCGCGCGAACGTGAACAGGGCACGCTGGAACAGCTGCTGGTCTCGCCGCTGACCACCTGGCAGATATTTATCGGCAAAGCGGTGCCGGCGCTGATCGTCGCCACCTTCCAGGCCTCTATCGTGCTGCTGATCGGCATCTTTTTGTATCAGATCCCGTTCGCCGGCTCGCTGCTGCTGTTCTACGCCACCATGCTGATCTACGGGCTGTCGTTGGTGGGCTTCGGCCTGCTGATATCTTCGCTGTGCGCCACTCAGCAGCAGGCGTTTATCGGCGTGTTCGTGTTTATGATGCCGGCCATTCTGCTCTCGGGCTACGTCTCACCGGTGGAGAACATGCCGGTGTGGCTGCAGAACCTGACCTGGGTTAATCCGATCCGCCACTTCACCGACATCACCAAACAGATTTACCTGAAGGACGCCAGCTTCGGCATCATCTGGCACAGCCTGTGGCCGCTGTTGGTGATTACCGCCACCACCGGCAGCGCCGCCTACGCCATGTTCCGCCGCAAAATCGCATAAAAAAAGACTCTGCGATAAGAATCGCAGAGTCTTTTCATTCGCAGTAAATCCTATGGATTTCAAGCTGCGGCTAGGCGACCAGCTCGTGTATCCCCAGGAGCTTACTTAGGTAAGTGACTGGGGTATGCGAGCGCAGTCAACAACGCCGCGGCTTGAAAGACGACGGATTTAGCGGCGGTTGCCGAAGATACGCAACAACATCAGGAACAGGTTGATGAAATCAAGATACAGCGTCAGCGCGCCGACGATGGCGTATTTGCGGAAGCCGTCTTTATCGTCGGCATTCAGCTGCTCGCCCATCGCTTTCAGCTTCTGGGTGTCGTAAGCGGTCAGGCCAACGAACACCACCACCCCGATATAGGTAATCGCCCACATCAGCGCGGTGCTTTTCAGCCAGATATTCACCAGCGAAGCCAGCACGATACCGATCAGCGCCATAAACAGCATGCTGCCGAAGCCGCTCAGGTCGCGCTTGGTGGTATAGCCGTACAGGCTCATGGCGCCGAACATGCCGGCGGTGACCACGAAGGTGCTGGCGATTGAGCTGTAGGTATAGGCGATGAAGATGCTCGACAGCGTCAGCCCGGTCAGCGCCGAATACAGCATGAACAGCGAGGTGGCCACCGCGCCGCTCAGGCGGTTGACCATGCCGGAAATCACGAACACCAGCGCCAGCTGCGCGATGATCAGGCCAAAGAAGGTGATCTGGCTGGAGAAGATGAAGTTGAGGATCGCGGGCGTATTGGCCGCGTACCAGGAAACGAACGCCGTCAGCAGCAAACCGCAGGTCATCCAGCCATAAACCTGCGCCATATAAGCCTGAATGCCGCTGTTGGCACGTTCGACGATAGAACCATTAGAGCGTGGATATCGGTCCATGACGGTTACCTTTTACATGTGGAACAAGATGTTAAAGCCCCATCTGCCGGGACTCAGCCTGTAATAAGCGTACCACAGAAACGGCTGCGCGGAAGCGGCAAAGGTATTGATTTGTTTCCGCTGTTGAGCGGTTATTTAGCCGTTTTGTTCCAGCGCTCCGCCGCCTGACGATCGCTGTCGCGCGCGTCGACCCAGCGGTCGCCCTGGCCGGTGGCCTCGCGTTTCCAGAACGGCGCGCGGGTTTTCAGATAATCCATGATGAACTCGTTGGCGGCGAACGCCATGCTGCGGTGCGCGCTGGTCACCCCCACGAACACGATCTCATCGCCGGGGAACAGCGCGCCGACCCGATGGATCACCGTTACGCGCTGCAGCGGCCAACGCGCGCGGGCTTGCGCCACGATCTCCGCCAGCGCTTTCTCGGTCATGCCCGGGTAGTGCTCAAGCGTCAGCGCGCTGACGTCATCGCCCAGGTTGTGGTTGCGCACCTTGCCGGTGAAGGTCACTACCGCGCCATCTTCGTCGCACTGAGCGAGCCACCGGTATTCATCACCGACGCTGAACGGCGCTTCACCGACGCGGATACGGGTATTTTCCATTATTAACCTCCGGTTACCGGTGGAAAGAACGCCACCTCATCGCCGGCGCGCAGCGGATGTTCGTTGACCACCAACGACTGGTTGACCGCCGTCAGCAGCTTGCCGGACTCCAGCGCCAACGCCCAGCGATCGCCGCGCGCACACAGCGCCTGGCGCAGCGCCTCCACCGTCGGGTAATCGGCCGGCATCGCCAGGCAGCCGGTCCCCACCAGTTCGCGCACCTGCGCAAAGAAAAGAATATTGATCATGCGTTCACCTTAAAATCGCCAGATTTGCCGCCGCTTTTCGCCAGCAGCCGCACCGGGCCGATCACCATATCTTTCTGCACCGCCTTGCACATGTCGTAGATGGTCAGCGCCGCCACCGAAGCCGCGGTCAGGGCTTCCATCTCGACGCCGGTTTTGCCGGTCAGGCGGCAGCAGGTTTCGATACGCACCCGATTATGGTGCGGCTGGGCCTCCAGCTGCACTTCAACCTTGCTCAACATCAGCGGGTGGCACAGCGGGATCAGCTCCCAGGTGCGTTTGGCCGCCTGAATGCCGGCGATGCGCGCCGTAGCGAACACGTCGCCCTTGTGATGGCTGCCGTCGATAATCATCGCCAGCGTAGCGGGCAGCATCTCGACGAAGGCTTCGGCGCGCGCTTCACGCACCGTTTCGGCCTTGGCGGAAACGTCAACCATATGGGCTTCGCCCGCGGCATTAATGTGGGTCAGCTGTGTCATGGCTTATTGCTTCTTCAAATGTGGCTGGAAGTTGCACGGGCGATGACGCGCGTCCAACTGCTCTTCGATAATGCGTTCCCAGGCGGTGCGGCAGGCCCGGGTGGAGCCCGGCATGGCGAAGATCACCGTCTGGTTGGCGAGGCCGGCCAGCGCGCGGGACTGAAGGGTGGCGGTGCCTATCTCTTCGTAAGACACCATGCGGAACAGCTCGCCGAAGCCTTCGACTTCACGATCGAACAGCGGCAGCAGGGCTTCCGGCGTGTTGTCGCGTGCGGTAAAACCGGTGCCGCCGGTGATCAGCACCGCCTGCACGCGATCGTCGGCGATCCAGGCTGATACCCGCGCACGGATCTGATAGAGGTTGTCTTTGACGATGGCGCGATCCACCACCAGATGCCCGGCCTCCTGCGCTGCTTCCTGCAGGTATTGCCCCGAAGTGTCTTCCGCTTCGCCGCGGCTGTCCGAGACGGTCAAAATGGCGATGTTGGCCGAAATAAATTCACTGCTCGCCTGGCTCATTGTTCACTATGCTCCTGTTATGGGATACCCAACAGATTTCATGCTGCAGCCCACGGCACCGCGGCGTGAAACAGGCCGGTATCAGCCGCCGATAAACGACAGGTTCTGCGTAATTCCGCTGTTGCCCTGATGCAGAAAGTGGGTCTGCTTTTTGCTGAGCAGGCCGCTCTGGATGCGCGCCTTCAGTTCATCCAGCTGGCCGTCATCCGCCAGCAGGTCGCGCAGCGTGATGCCCTGCTCGCCGAACAGGCACAGGTGCAGGTTGCCGATGGCGGACACCCGCAGCCGGTTGCAGCTGGCGCAGAAATCTTTTTCATACGGCATGATTAGCCCGACTTCACCCTGGTAATCCGGGTGGCTGAACACCTGCGCCGGGCCGTCGCTGCGGCCGCGCTGCTGGTGTTGCCAGCCCTGCTGCTCCAGCTGCAGGCGGATCACCTCGCCGGACACATGGTGCTTGCGGAACAGGCTGCCGCCTTCGCCGGTCTCCATCAGTTCGATAAAGCGCAGTTGGATCGGGCGGTCCTTGATCCAGTGCAGAAAGGCGCCGAGCTGCTGATGGTTGACGTCGCGCATCAGCACCGCGTTGACCTTGACCTTGCTGAACCCGGCGCTGAAGGCGGCGTCGATGCCCGCCATGACCTGGTGGAACTTGTCCTGGCCGGTAATGGCGTGAAACTGACGGGCATCAAGGCTGTCGACGCTGACGTTGATGGCCGTCAGGCCGGCTTCGCGCCAGCCGGCGACGTCGCGCGCCATCCGGTAGCCATTGGTGGTCACCGCCAGCGTGCGGATGGCCGGGTTTTCACGCACCGCGGCGATAATTTCGGTAAAGTCGCGGCGCAGCGAAGGCTCGCCGCCGGTCAAACGCACCTTTTCGGTGCCGAGTTCGGCAAACGCGCGGCTGACACGCCGGATTTCGTCCAGCGACAGGAAGGATTTGGGGCTGCCGGCGGGTTTGTAACCGTCGGGCAAGCAGTATGTGCAACGGAAATTGCACACGTCGGTGATCGACAAGCGCAAGTAATAGAACTTACGCTCATAAGCATCAATGAGTTGCGGCACCATAACACCTTTCCAAAGTCGGGAGGCGCGAGCGTTTCCACTCTGCGCCCTGGTGGCTGACTTCGCCACGGCCCAAGCGCCATATCGTTCTGCGAGAACGACGTAGGCCCAGGGGCTAGGAGTTTTGGTTTCAATCCCCGCTGCCGGAGTAGCCGGAACGAAACCGTGGTTTTCAGCAGAATTCTAGCGCTAAACACCGGCGATAGCCAACGCGGAATTTCGCTATATAATTGTGTATACAGCGTTTTTACGTGCCGCGCATGCTGCTAAACCATAATAAACGCCGGCTGCGCAGACGCATTGACCAGAATCACGCAAATGACGCTCTTTTTACCCTAAATAATTGGCGTTGCCTGCCGACGGCAAGAGCGGGAATGTGCAGGCGCTTACTCAAGTCTGTGACTGGGGTGACAAATCTGCCGGGAGCAGGTTTGAACGCTGCTTGCAGCGGCCCTGAAGGGGCGTGGCCCATGGACGGGCCACGTCACTGAATGCCGCCAACACGGAGGCAACCTCAAGTATGACGGGTATATCGCGTTTTTACGCCGGATCCGCTACTTTATGCGGGCAGTTCAGCCCCTTTGTAAGGAAATTTATGCGTAATCGTACCCTGGCCGATCTCGATAGAGTGGTGGCATTAGGCGGCGGCCATGGCCTTGGCCGCGTAATGTCAGCCCTGTCGTCTTTAGGATCCCGCTTAACCGGCATCGTCACCACCACCGACAACGGCGGTTCCACTGGCCGCATACGCCGTTCGGAAGGCGGCATTGCCTGGGGCGATACCCGCAACTGCCTCAATCAGCTGATCACCGAGCCGAGCGTCGCCTCGGCGATGTTCGAATACCGCTTCAGCGGCAACGGCGAGCTCTCTGGCCACAACCTCGGCAACCTGATGCTGAAAGCGCTGGATCATCTCAGCGTGCGGCCGCTGGAGGCGATCAATCTGGTGCGCAGCCTGCTGAAAGTGGACGCCGCCCTGATCCCAATGTCCGAGCAGCCGGTAGACCTGATGGCGCACGATCACGAAGGCAACCATATCTACGGCGAGGTCAACGTCGATCAGCTGACCGATATGCCGCAGGAGCTGATGCTGTCGCCGCCCGTCAGCGCCACGCGTGAGGCGCTGGACGCCATCGCCCAGGCGGACGTGATCCTGATCGGGCCGGGCAGCTTCCTGACCAGCCTGATGCCGCTGTTATTGCTGGATGACCTCACCCAGGCCCTGCGCCGCAGCAGCGCCAATATGATTTATATCGGTAACCTGGGCCGCGAGCTGAGCGTGGCCGCCGCGGCGTTGTCGCTGAAAGACAAGCTGGTGCTGATGGAAGAGAAAATCGGCCGCCAGATGATCGATGCGGTGATCGTCGGCCCGGGCGTAGACGCCAGTGAAGTGCAGGATCGGGTGGTGATTCAACAGCCGCTGGAAGCCAGCGATATCCGGTACCGTCACGACCGCCAGCTGCTGCGCCAGGCGCTGGATCAGGCGCTGGTGGAGCTCGCCGCCCGCGCCTGACACATCCGCATTATCTCAATCGCGCCCGCGCAGCCAGGGGTTATCGCTGGCGGCGCGGCTGAGCATATCGATATACAGATCTTCCACCTGCTTGCGCGCCCAGGGCGTGCGGCGCAAAAACTTCAGGCTGGACTTGATGCTCGGATCGCTGCTGAAACAGTTGATGCGAATGCGTTCGGCCAGCCCGGACCAGCCGTACTGCTCCACCAGCTTGTTCAACAGTTGTTCCAGCGTAACGCCGTGCAGCGGGTCTTTGGACTGGTGTTCGGTCATGATCAATGCTCATCCTGGTCAAAATAGGCCGCACACCATAATCAGCTTTGCCGGGTGCGACAAGAGATTTATAGGGCTAACCTTCCTGAAACGACATCCGCTGCCCCTGCGCCTTAAGAAATGGCGATAAACTGCTCGCGCAGCTGATGGATCTCGTCGCGCAGCGCCGCAGCCTGCTCGAACTCCAGGTTCTGCGCGTGGGTATACATCTGCCCTTCCAGCTCGCGGATTTTCTGATCCAGCGCCTTCGGCGTAAGGCTTTGATACTGTTCGCCGCTGCCGGCGACCTTGTTGCTCTTGCCTTTGTTTTTGCTGCGGTTGCCCGGCTGGCCCAGCTGCAGGATATCGCCGATTTTCTTGTTCAACCCCTGCGGCACTATGCCATTTTCTTCGTTGTAGGCCTGCTGCTTGGCGCGGCGGCGTTCGGTTTCACCGATGGCTTTGGCCATCGAATCGGTGATGCGATCGCCGTACAGGATCGCCTTGCCGTTGAGGTTACGCGCCGCGCGGCCGATGGTCTGGATCAGCGAGCGTTCGGAACGCAGGAAGCCTTCTTTGTCCGCGTCCAAAATCGCCACCAGCGACACCTCAGGCATGTCGAGCCCTTCACGCAACAGATTGATGCCCACCAGCACGTCAAACTCGCCCAGGCGCAGATCGCGAATGATTTCGACCCGTTCCACGGTATCGATGTCCGAGTGCAGGTAACGCACGCGCTCGCCGTGCTCCTCCAGATACTCGGTCAGGTCTTCCGCCATGCGCTTGGTCAGGGTGGTCACCAGCACGCGCTCGTTGACGGCCACCCGCTTGCGGATCTCGGACAGCAGATCGTCCACCTGCGTGGTGACCGGGCGCACTTCCACCAGCGGATCCAGCAGCCCGGTGGGGCGCACCACCTGATCGATCAGATCGCCGCCGGATTTCTCCAGCTCGTATTTGCCCGGCGTGGCGGAGACGTAGATGCTCTGCGGCGCCAGCGCTTCGAACTCTTCAAAGCGCAGCGGGCGGTTATCCAGCGCCGAAGGCAGGCGGAAACCGTACTCCACCAGGGTTTCTTTGCGCGAACGGTCGCCTTTGAACATGCCGCCGATTTGCGGAATGGTGACGTGGGATTCGTCGACCACCAGCAGGCCGTCCGCCGGCAGGTAATCAAACAGCGTCGGCGGCGGCTCGCCCTCGCCGCGGCCGGACAGGTAGCGTGAATAGTTTTCAATGCCCGAGCAGTAGCCCAGCTCGTTCATCATCTCCAGATCAAACTGGGTGCGCTGGGTCAGGCGCTGCTCTTCCAGCAGCTTGTTGTTGGCCAGCAGCACTTTGCGGCGGTCGGCCAGATCGACCTTGATCTCTTCCATCGCCTGTATGATCCGCTCGCGCGGCGTCACGTAGTGCGACTTGGGGTAAATGGTAAAACGCGGCACCACCTGTTCGATCTGCCCGGTCAGCGGATCAAACAGCGACAGCCGCTCCACCTCTTCGTCGAACAGCTCGACGCGCAGCGCCAGCTCGTCCGATTCGGCCGGGAAGATGTCGATCACCTCGCCGCGCACGCGGAAGGTGGCGCGCTGGAACGCCTGATCGTTGCGGCTGTACTGCAGCTCCGCCAGGCGGCGCAAAATGGAACGCTGGTCGATGATCATGCCCTTGGTCAGGTGCAGCATCATCTTCAGGTACAGATCCGGATCGCCCAGGCCGTAGATCGCCGAGACCGACGCCACCACCACCACGTCGCGGCGTTCAAGCAGCGCCTTGGTGGCCGAAAGCCGCATCTGCTCGATATGTTCGTTCACCGAGGCGTCTTTTTCGATGAAGGTGTCGGAGCTGGGCACGTAGGCTTCCGGCTGGTAGTAGTCGTAGTAAGACACAAAATACTCCACCGCATTCTCGGGGAAGAACTCTTTCATCTCACCGTACAGCTGCGCCGCCAGGGTCTTGTTCGGCGCCAGCACCATCGTGGGCCGGTTGAGATCGGCTATCACGTTGGCGATGGTGAACGTCTTGCCCGAACCGGTCACCCCCAGCAGCGTCTGGTGCGCCAGGCCGTCTTCCAGCCCCTCTTCCAGTTTGCGGATGGCTTCCGGCTGATCGCCGGCCGGTTTGAAATCTGAATGCAGTTTGAAAATTTTGCTCATTGGCTCGGCTACCCTGTGGAGATGCGCGCGCTCAGGCGGCCACCCGGCTGATGTGCAGCGAATGGCCCCTAATTATGGAAAGCGGTGGCGATTTGCGCCAGTGCTTATGATACTGGATATAAAACCAGCTTCAAGCTGATTCGTCGCCTTTAGCGCATGCCGCAGGGCGGAGATGCACCTTAAGCGTGACAGAGCCATGACATTTTTATTGTCAATAACAGATTTATCCCCAGAACACGCCACAAATTAACTTATTGATAGCACTGCGGCGAAAAATCATACATAGAAACCAGCTCAATGCACTGGTGGCTTGATTTTAAATAAAACATTGATATTTAATGAATTTAATAAAAAGACGAGAATGCGGACAAAGCGCACAGAACCCGCGTCCGCTCTCGCTTTACGCCGCTTTTCTAAATCTAATGCACAAGGTTATCCACAGGAATAGTGGATAACTCTCACCGCCCCGCCCCTGACGGGAGTTGCAGAAAGAACGCTTTTCGCCTTTTCCTGGCGCCTAAACGGCTTTTTTAGTTATTTTTTCATAAAAATATCGCTTTGTTTATGCCGATTAATGCTAAAAATCCCCATTGCCAAAATGGCATTCGACACATTCCCGGCAACCTGCTCGTCATCTCGCCGCAAACGGCGAAAGGGTTTGCACCATAACCCCGCTCATCGGCACCGGAAGAGTGCAAAAAGTGTCCGCGTTAACTTTCCCCAGAATTTCGCTCTCCGCCGCCAGGCTCGCGCCCGCCTGAAAATCGGTTAACACCGCAATAACAAACGCCGCTTTTCGCCGTTGGAAAAAGTTGGCCTGGGAGTTGCAATACTGCCATATGGCGCAAGAGCGTGAATAAATCGCCGGTAACTGCCATTTTGACCTGTATATTCTGCTGCTGACCGGTTCCATTCAGGCCATCAGAGCGGCATTTTATTCGGGACTTTAAGACACTCGGGAAATAAACCGCTAACGCGGCGCAGTAACGGGAAGTGGATTAACACAGGGATGCTGAGGCTCGATCGTCTGCCTGTCGGGCGCCTATCCACGAGTGAATACGGGTCTTTGAGGAGAATGCCGGATGTTAAGTTTGAGGTCAGTAAACCAATTTTACGGGCAAAACCACACCCTGTGGGATATCAACCTGGAGCTGCCGCGCGGCCAGTGCACCGTGCTGATCGGCCGCAACGGCGTAGGCAAGACCACGCTGGTCAACTGCATCATGGGCCACCTGCCGGTGGTCAGCGGCAGCATGACCTGGCAACTGGCCAATGAGCCGCCGCAAAACCTGTTGCAACAGCCGGTGGAAACCCGCACGGCGCTGGGCATCAGCTATGTGCCGCAGGGGCGGCAGATATTTTCGCAGCTGAGCGTGGAAGAAAATCTGCAGGTGGCGTTAATGGCCGGCCGCGATAAAACGCGCCGCATCCCGCCGCTGATTTACAGCCTGTTCCCCAGCCTGCGCGAGATGCGCGGCCGCCGCGCCGGCGATTTGTGCGACGGAGAGCAGCAGCGGCTGGCGATCGGCCGCGCGCTGGTGCTGGAGCCGGAGCTGTTGATCCTCGACGAGCCGACGGCGGGGGTGCAGCCCTCCATCGCCGCAGACATCGGCAGCGCGATCCGCAAGCTCAACCGCGAGTTGGGCATGACTATCCTGCTCGTGGAGCACAAGCTGCCGTTCGTGCGGCGAGTGGCGGATCGCTTTTGCCTGATGGACAACGGGCGCGACGTGGCGCACGGCCCGCTGGAACAGCTGGACGAGGAATTGATAGATGCCTATCTGGCGATATAAGGAAGGTGCATGGGGGGAGGCCCGGCTTCCCCCATGCGGTTACAGCAGGCTGAGATCCAGATACCGCCCCAGCGGCTGGCGTTCCGCCTCCGGCAAATGCGGGATCTCGCCCAGTAGCGGCGCCGGCAGCAGGCGGCGCAGCGTAGCCAGATATTCCGCATGCCGCTTGCCCGGCGCGGTGACGTCGTTGGCGATCCAGCCCGCCAGCGGCAGGCCCGCCTGCTGGATCGCCAGCGCGGTCAGCAACGCATGGTTGATGCAGCCCAGCTTGACGCCCACCACCAGGATCACCGGCAGCTGTTCCTGCTGCACCCAGTCGGCGAAGCTGTACTGCTCCGACAGCGGCGTGAACCACCCGCCGGCGCCCTCAACCAACAGCCAGTCCGCCCGCTGTTCCAACCGGCGTAAACCGGCGGAAAGCCGCGCCGGTTCGATGGGGATGCCCCGATCGGCGCTGACGATGTGCGGCGAGGTCGGTTCGGCAAAAACGTAAGGATTCACTTCGTCGTAGCGCAGCGCCACCCCGCTGTTGGCCTGCAGCGCCAGCGCGTCGCCGTTGCGCAATCCCTCGGCGGTCATCTCGCTGCCGGAGGCTACCGGTTTGTAGCCGGCGCTGCGGTAACCGGCCAGGTTGGCCGCCTGCAGCAGCGCGCTGCTGGCCACGGTTTTCCCCACTTCAGTGTCGGTGCCGGTCACAAACCAACGTTTAATCACGATAAATCACTCCATAAACCAGATGATAGCTGAGCGGAAACTGCCCCTGCCGGCGCGGATAGGCCGCCTGCAGCGCAGCCAGCCGCCGGCGCGACATCAGCCCGCCTTCGCGCCCCTGATGCAGATGGGTGGCGCCGATCCCCTTCAGCGAGCGCATTAACGTCATCACGTCCGGGTAGCTCAGCGTTCGCCACTCCGCCTCGAGGCGGTGCCGGTAACCGGCGCAGGCGGCGCTGACGGCCGCCGGCGGCAGAAAATCATTCACGTGGCGCTCGCCGTCCACCTGTTGCCAGGCATCGCCCAGCTCATGCAGCGAACCCTGCGCCAGCGTGGAGAACAAAATCACGCCGCCCGGGCGCGTTACCCGATACAGCTCCGCCAGCGCAGCGGGCAGGGAACTGCACCACTGCACCACCAGGCTGCTGAAACAGATGTCCATCGCCGCCGCAGGCAGCGGCACCTGCTCGATATCCCCCAGCAGGTAATGGTCCGCCGCCTGCTGCTGACGAGCGAACGCCAACATGCCCGGCGCCAGATCCAGCGCGGTAACCTGCTTGCCCAACTCGCGCCAGCGGCGGCTGAAATAGCCGGTGCCGCAGCCGGCGTCCAGCAGTTGCTCGCCCGGGTGTTCCCGGCCGAGCCCCAGCAAGCGCTCACCAACATCACGCTGCAGCGCCGCCGCCGCGTCGTAGCCGTTCGCCGCCCGGCTGAAGGCCGAGGCCACCGCCTGTTTGTTCACCGGTTCAAAGACTGACGTCATGCAGAGCCTCCAGCAGGCGATCGATATCCTGCGGCTGATGCGCCGCCGTCAGGGTAATGCGCAGACGGGCGCCGCCCGGCGGCACCGTTGGCGGGCGAATAGCGCTTACCCACAGGCCCCGTTCGCGCAAGCGCTGCGCAAGATCGAGCGTGCGCAGGTTATCCCCCACCAGCAGCGGCTGAATGGCGGTGTCGGACGCCGTCAGCGCCAGCGACAGCTGCGCCGCCCCTTGGCGAAAGCGGCGAATATTGTCCTGCAGCCGGGCACGCAGTTCATCGCCCTGCTGAATGCGCAGCAGCGCCGCCTGCAATGCGCAGGCCTGCGCCGGCGGCATCGCGGTGCTGTAAATCAAATGGCGGGCGAACTGCAGCAGGTATTCGGCGGTCGGTTCGTCGCACAGTACCGCCGCGCCGCTGACGCCAAACGCCTTACCGAAGGTCGCCACCAGCAGCTCGGGCCGCACGCCCTGCTGCCAGCAGCTGCCGCGCCCCTGCTCGCCGCGCACGCCAATGCCGTGCGCATCGTCAACCATCAGCCAGGCCCCCGCCGCGCGGGTCAGGCGATGCAGCTCCGCCAACGGCGCGCTGTCGCCGTCCATGCTGAACACCCCTTCGGTCACCGCCAGCCGCTGCCCCGCACAAGGCTTGGCCAACAGGCTCGCCAGCGCCTGCGGCTGATTGTGGCGAAAACGCCGCAGCTGGGCCGGCGACTGAGCGGCCGCCTCCAAAAATGAGGCGTGGCTGAGACGATCGGCCAAAATGCGATCGTCCGCCTGCATCAGGGCCGCCAGCAGCGCCTGATTGGCGGCATAGCCGGAAATGAACAGCAGCGCGCGCGGGTAACCGAGCCACGCCGCCAGCCGTTGCTCCAGCGCCTGATGCGCCGCACTAAAGCCGGTAACGTGGCCGGATCCGCCACTGCCGACGCCATACCGCTGCGCGCCCTGCTGCCAGGCGGCGATCACCTGCGCATCCTGGCTCAACCCCAGATAGTCGTTGCCGGAAAAATTCAGATAGCGCTCGTCGCCCAACTGAATGTGGCGGCCGTTGCCGCCTTCATTCACCTGCCGACGACGGTAAGCCGCGCTCTGCCGCCGCTCTTCCAGCGCCTGTTCAATACGCAGTTGCCAGCTCATCACAGCGCCGCGTTGTAAAACTCGGCGGTATCGGCGCGCAGCAGTTGCTCAGCCAGCACCTGCTGCTGCTGATTGTCGCCGTGCTCGGTTTCGCTCTGCTGCGGGTTCAGCCCCAGCTTGCGGAACAGCTGCAGATCCTTGTCCTCTTCCGGGTTCGGCGTGGTCAGCAATTTGCAGCCGTAGAAGATAGAGTTGGCGCCGGCCATAAAGCACATCGCCTGGGTCTGCTCGTTCATTTGTTCGCGGCCGGCGGAGAGGCGCACGTAAGAGGCCGGCATCATGATGCGCGCCACCGCGATGGTGCGGATAAAATCGAACGGGTCGACGTCTTCGTTATCCGCCAGCGGAGTGCCTTTGACCTTCACCAGCATGTTGATCGGCACGCTCTCCGGCGGCTTAGGCAGGTTGGCCAACTGAACCAGCAGCCCGGCGCGGTCGCGCACCGTTTCGCCCAACCCGACGATGCCGCCGGAACAGACTTTAATGCCGGCGCCGCGCACCTTGTCCAGCGTATCCAGGCGCTCCTGGTAGCTGCGGGTGGTGATGATGTTGCCGTAGAATTCCGGCGAGGTGTCGAGGTTGTGGTTGTAATAATCCAGCCCGGCCTCCGCCAGCAGCTCGGCCTGGGTGCCGTCAAGCGTGCCCAGCGTCATGCAGGTTTCCATGCCCATCGCCTTCACCCCCTGCACCATCTGCTGCAGATAAGGCATGTCGCGCTCGTGCGGGTTCTTCCACGCCGCCCCCATGCAGAAGCGGGTCGAACCGGCCGCCTTGGCCTTGCGGGCAGAGTCCAGCACCTGTTCCACCTGCATCAGGCGCTCCGACTCCAGGCCGGTTTTATAACGCGAACTTTGCGGGCAGTATTTGCAGTCTTCCGGGCAGGCGCCGGTCTTGATCGACAGCAGCGTGCTGACCTGCACCTGGCGCGGGTCGAAGTGCCGGCGGTGTACGGTTTGCGCTTCGAACAGCAGCTCAAGCAGGGGTTTATCAAACAGGGTCTGGGCAAGACCCACTGTCCAGTGAATGCGATCGGCCATCATGGCGTCTCCAAAACGAAAAAGTGTCGCCAGTTTAAATATTGTGGATATACTGTCAACCATTCTGATATCGAATTGGTTTACAAGCATGTCTATCACCCCCGATGACCTGGCGTTCGACCAGCGCCATATCTGGCACCCTTACACCTCCATGAGCCGCCCGCTGCCCTGCTACCCGATCGAATCGGCCGCCGGGGTTGAGCTGCAGTTGGCCGACGGCCGGCTGCTGGTGGACGGCATGTCCTCCTGGTGGGCGGCGATCCACGGCTACAACCACCCGCAGCTGAACCAGGCCGCCACGCGGCAGCTGGAAAAAATGTCGCACGTGATGTTCGGCGGCATAACTCACCCCGCCGCCATCGCGCTGTGCCGCAGGCTGGTGGCGATGACGCCGGAGGCGCTGCAGTGCGTGTTCCTGGCGGATTCCGGCTCGGTGGCGGTGGAAGTGTCATTGAAGATGGCGCTGCAGTACTGGCAGGCGCGCGGTGAACGGCGGCAACGCATTCTGACCCTGCGCCACGGCTATCACGGCGACACCTTCGGCGCCATGTCGGTGTGCGATCCGGACAACTCGATGCACAGCCTGTATCAGGGCTACCTGGCGCCGCACCTGTTCGCTACCGCGCCGCAGTGCCGCTTCGACGACGAATGGGACGAAAATGACATCGCGCCGTTCGCCGCGTTGCTGGAACAGCACGCCGGCGAAGTGGCGGCGGTGATCCTCGAGCCGGTAGTGCAAGGCGCCGGCGGCATGCGCATTTATCACCCGACTTACCTCAAGCGGGTGCGCGAACTGTGCGACCGTTATCAGGTCTTGTTGATCGCCGATGAGATTGCCACCGGCTTCGGCCGCACCGGCAAGCTGTTCGCCTGCGAACACGCCGGGGTGGTGCCGGACATTCTCTGCCTGGGCAAGGCGCTGACCGGCGGCTACATGACGCTGTCCGCCACCCTGACCACCCGCCACGTGGCGGACATCATCAGCAACGGCGCAGCCGGCTGCTTTATGCACGGGCCGACCTTTATGGGCAACCCGTTGGCCTGCGCGGTGGCCGAGGCCAGCCTGGCGCTGCTGGCGGAAAACCGCTGGCAGTCGCAGGTGAGCGCCATCGAGAGCCAGCTGAAACAGCAGCTGTTGCCATTGGCGGCGCTGCCCAAGGTGGCGGACGTGCGGGTGCTCGGGGCGATTGGCGTGGTGGAAATGCGCGAGCCGGTGGACGTGGCGCAGCTGCAGCGCGGGTTCGTTGAACGCGGCGTGTGGATCCGGCCGTTCGGCAAGCTGATTTATCTGATGCCGCCCTACATTATTACCCCGGAGCAGCTCGGCCGCCTGACCGGCGCGGTGGCCGCCGCGGTGCAGTGATCCTTACCAGTGCTGGTCCAGATAGCGGGCCAGCAACACCAGGCAGAGTATCCACAGCACAATGATCATCACCGCCGCCATGCGGCCGGTGGGATTGTCGATGCGCTTTTGCGCCTTTTCGCGCAGTTCGGCCATGAGCGGTTTGGGGATCAGACGCACCGCCAGCATAATGCCCAGCGGCACGATGACCACGTCGTCCAGGTAGCCCAACACCGGGATGAAATCCGGGATCAGATCGATCGGCGACACCGCATAGCCGGCCACCAGCAGCGCGATCAATTTGGCGTACCAGGGCGTGCGCCGGTCGCGGGCGGCCAGCCACAGCGCATAGATATCGCGTTTGATGCCCTTGGCCCAGCGGCGCAGCCAGCCGAACCACGGCGTGCGTTTTTTCAATGAAATCATGGTTACTTCATATAAGAACGTAAGACTGTCATCAGTTGTTCGATGTCCTGCTCGCGCTGTTGCGGGGTAGCGTCCTGCGCCGCGAGATGCTCACGCACGTGCCCTTCCAGCACCTGCGCCATCAAACCGTTTACCGCGCCCCGTACCGCCGCGATCTGCTGCAGAATACCAGAACATTCGCCGCCGTTCTCCAGCGCGCGCTCCAGCGCCTCGGCCTGGCCTTTAATGCGGCGTACGCGTGCCAGCAATTTCTTCTGATCTTTAATGGTATGACTCATAACGGCCTTCTCATTGTTATTTACTATACTGGGGTATAGTATAATTTGGCATTATTCACTTCGCTGAGGATCCTGACCATGACGACGCACGCTGCCCCCATGCGCCGCGAACACAGCCACGTATTCGACGATGGTAACCCATTGGCCGAAAGGAATACCAGATGGGCGGTCATGCTCACCGCCGGCATGATGGCAATCGAAATCGCCGGCGGCTGGCTGTTCAATTCAATGGCGCTGCTGGCCGATGGCTGGCACATGAGTTCGCATGCGTTGGCACTCGGACTGTCGGTGATGGCCTACGGGGCCGCGCGGCGCCTGGCGAAAGATCGCCGTTTTAGCCTCGGCACCTGGAAAATCGAAGTGCTGGCAGGTTACACCAGCGCGGTGTTGCTGGTGCTGGTGGCCGCGCTGATGCTATTCCAGTCAGCGGAGCGGCTGCTGAACCCCAGCCCCATCCACTATAACCAGGCTATCGTCATCGGGCTCGCCGGGCTGGGCGTCAATCTGCTGTGCGCCTGGCTGCTGCGCGGCGGCCACCATCATGGGCACCATCATGGCCATGACGTTCATCACCATGATCTGAACCTGCGCTCCGCCTACGTCCACGTCATCGCCGATGCCGCCACTTCGGTATTGGCGATCGTCGCGCTGTTCAGCGGCAAACTCTGGGGGGCCAGCTGGCTGGATCCGCTGATGGGTATCGTCGGTGCGGTGATGGTCGCCACCTGGGCCTACAGCCTGATGCGTGACAGCGGCAAGATCCTACTGGATGCCGAAATGGACGCGCCGGTGGCCGATGAAATCCGCCGGGCGTTGGCAGAGTCGGGCCATGCGCTGAACCTCACGGATCTGCATCTGGGACGTATTGGAAAAGGCAAATATCACTGCGTGATCGCGCTAAGCAGCGCCGACCGCACCCTCACCGCCGACCGGGTACGCCAGCTGCTGGCCGTTCATCATGAACTGGTGCACGTCACGGTCGAGATCAACCGCCCGCCGCTGGCGCAGGGGGTTGTATTGTTCCGCCGAAACGATCTAGCTTAGGGGTTCAATTTTTACCGACAACTGGGAGTCACTATGGCTTTTCGTTTGTACAGCAACGACCTGCAGGACGGCGCAAAAATGCCGGAACGCCAGGTGTTTAACGGCATGGGATATCATGGCGACAACCTGTCGCCGCACCTGGCCTGGGATGGCGTACCGGAAGGCACCAAAAGCTTCGTGATCGCCGTGTACGATCCCGATGCCCCGACCGGCTCCGGCTGGTGGCACTGGGTGGTGGCCAACATACCGGCCCAGGTGCGCGAACTGGCGCAGGGCGCAGGCTCCGGCAAAGCGCCGCTGCCGGCCGGGGCGCTGCAAACCCGCACCGATTTCGGTTCCGCGGGCTACGGCGGCGCCGCGCCGCCGCAGGGCGAAAGCCACCGCTACCAGTTCACCGTGCATGCGCTGGACGTGGAAAGCATCGAGGTAGACGAAGGCGCCAGCGGCGCGCTGGTGGGCTTTAACGTGCATTTCCACAGCCTCGGCAGCGCCACGCTGACGGTGATGTTCAACTGATTGATCTCCGCCCATAAAAAAGCGCGGCTCAACCGAACCGCGCTTTTCCACTCTGCCCGCCGAATTACTTCGCCAGCACGCTCACCCACATCGGGCCCTTGCCTACCGGATAACGCGCCAGCGTGGTCAGCTTGCCGCTGCTTTGGTCAATTTCGTGCACCGCAATGTGATCGGACTTCTGCCCGGACGAAATCACAAAGCGGCCGCTGTGGTCGATATTGAAGCCGCGCGGCTGGGTTTCGGTCGGGTGGTAACCCACCAGCGTCAGGGTGCCGCCGTCTTGCGAAACGCTGAAGATGGTCAGAATGCTGGCGGTGCGATCGCTGGTGTACAGGAAGCGGCCGTCAGGCGTGATGTGGATATCCGCCGCCCAGCGGGTGCCGTCGAAGTCTGCCGGCATGATGTCCAGCGTTTGCGCCAGACGGTACTTTTTGCCGTTTTCCGAGATGGCCAGCACGTCTACCGTGCCGTCCAGCTCGTTCACGCAGTAAGCGTATTGGTCATTGTGATGGAACGCCATGTGGCGCGGGCCGGCGCCGGCGGCGGTGTCCACCGCTTCCTGCGCGTGCGGCGTCAGTCGGCCGTCCAGGCTCAGATCGAACAGGCGGATGCGATCCTCTTTCAGGCAAGGCACCAGCAGCAGCTGATTGGTCGGGTCGATATTGGCCGAGTGAGGCGCGGTCAGGCCGTCGATCTGCTGCGTCGGCGCCACCACCACGCCGTCATGGCCGATTGGGCTGACGCTGGCGCAGTTGCCGCTGTAAGAAGCGGAGAACAGGTAGCGCCCCTGCAAATCGGTAGAGATATGGGTCGGGCTGCCCGGCAGCGGCGCCATGCCGGCCTGCTGCAGCGTGCCGTCCGCTTCGATGCGGTAGCTGACCACGCCGAACGCCGGGCGCACGCCGACGTACAGATGGGTTTTATCCGGATGAATAGTCATCGGCTGCACCTGGCCCGGCACTTCAACGGTCTGCAGCAGCGCCAACGCGCCGGCGTCGTCCAACTGCCATACGTGGATCTGCTGGCTCTCCGGGCTGGCGACATAAACGATTTGCTTCATGTATTCTCCTTGCATAGGGTAAAAGAGAAACCGGTTTCAGGTTTTTCGGTTTCCCCTAGCTTACCTCACATCCATAACATGACAACCCCGTGTTTCACCTGAAATCTGCGCAGTTTTATCCACCGCACATCCGGTGTACCATCAGGTTAGTTTTCTTGCTAACAATAATGAGATCCCTATGAACTACCGCGTCATCGCCCTCGATCTGGACGGCACCCTGCTGGACAACCAAAAACGCATCTTGCCGCAGTCGCTGGAGGCACTGGCGCAAGCGCGCGCCGCCGGCGTCAAGGTGGTGGTGGTCACCGGTCGCCACCATGTCGCCATTCACCCGTTCTACCAGGCGTTGCAGATAGATACCCCGGCCATCTGCTGCAACGGCACCTATCTGTATGACTTCCGGCAGCAAAAAGTGCTGGCCGCCGATCCGCTGCCGAAAGAACAGGCCAAACTGGTGCTGCAGATGCTGAAGCAAAGCGGCATCCACGGCCTGATGTACGTTGACGACGCCATGCTGTATCAGGAGCCGAGCGGCCACGTCACCCGCTCGCTGGCCTGGGCCGAGACGCTGCCGGAGGCGCAACGCCCTACACTGCTGCAGGTCAACAGCCTGGCGCAGGCGGCCGATGAGGCGCAATCCATCTGGAAATTCGCCACCTCGCACGCCGATCTGCCCGCCCTGCGCAGCTTTGCCGAAACGGTGGAAAAAGAGCTGGGGCTGGCCTGCGAATGGTCGTGGCACGATCAGGTGGATATCGCCAAAGGCGGCAACAGCAAAGGCAAGCGCCTGCGGCAGTGGGTGGAATCCCAGGGCCTGAGCATGGATCAGGTGGTGGCGTTCGGGGATAACTACAACGATCTCAGCATGCTGGAAGCCGCAGGCCTGGGGGTGGCGATGGGCAACGCCGACGACGCCATCAAAGCGCGCGCCGATCTGATCATCGCCGATCACCTGCAGCCGGGTATCGCCGAAGTGATCCGTGCCCGGGTGTTGGGGCAGTAATAATTCGGCCCCCGATACCGGGGGCCGATTTTCAGCGCGCTTCGCGGCTGATGGAGACGCTTTTCACCTGCGCGTACAGCCACTGGCCGGGGCGGATCGCCAGTTCGTCGCGCGCCCAGGGGGTAATGCGCGCCCACAGCACGTGCTCGCTTACCGCCAGCTTCACTTCCACCTGGCCGTCTACCTCCAGGCATTCGCTGACCCTGGCCGGCAATACGTTGCGAATGCTGCTGTTCACCGGCGGCTGCAACACCAATGACACATCGGCGGCGTTGATGCGGATGCGCAGCTGGGTGCCCAGCTCGGCCTCGATGCCGCTCACCCACAGGCGCTGATCGCCAAGCGCCAGTGCGGTCATGGCGTAGCGCCGGTGATGTTCGATTACGCTGACGCGCAGCACGCTGCTCTGATCCTCACGCTGCAGCCACGGGCGCAATGCGCTGCTGGCCCATACCTCCTCCAGCCCGCCGAAGGCCCGCACCTGCCCGTTATCCAGCACCATCACCTGCTCAGCCAAGCGCAGGATCTCGTCCATGCTGTGGCTGACGTAAAGAATGGGGATATTGACGTCCTGCGCCAGCCGCTCCAGATAGGGCAACAGCTCGCGCTTGCGCGGCAGATCCAGCGAGGCCAAGGGTTCGTCCATCAGCAACAGTTCCGGTGCGGTCAACAGCGCGCGGCCGATAGCCACCCGCTGCTTTTCGCCGCCGGACAGCGTCAGCGGCAGCCGATTCAGCAGCGGCCCGATGCCCAACAGTTCGACGATGTCGTTGAACTGCGCGCGCATGCCGGCCGCCATACCGTACTGCAGGTTGCCGCGCACCCGATAATGCGGGAACAGGCGCGCATCCTGAAACACGTAGCCGATGCGGCGTTTTTCCGGCGGTAAGCAGACGCCGGTAGCGGTATCCGCCAGCGTGCGGCCGTTGAGCGCAATCCGCCCCTGCTGCAGCCGGGTCAAGCCGCCGATCGCGTTGATGAGCGACGTTTTGCCCGCCCCCGACAGCCCGAAGATGGCGGTGATGCCCTGCGCCGGCAGATCGGCGCACACCTGCAGATTGAGGCCGCCCAACCGCTGCGAGAAATCCAGCTCCAGCATTTACCCCCCCATCCGTTTGCGGCCCCAGCGGGCCAGCCATTCGGAAACCATCAATGAGGCCAGCGACAGCACGATGGCGATCGCGCACAGGCGCGCAGCGGCGGCCTCCGCGCCCGGGGTTTCAATCAGGGTGTACATCGCCAGCGGAATGGTGCGAGTCTCGCCGGGAATGTTGGAAACGAAGGTAATGGTGGCGCCAAACTCGCCCAGCGAGCGGGCGAAGGCCAGCACCACGCCGACGATCACCCCGGGCAACGACAGCGGCAGCGTAATGGTGAAAAACACCCGCCACGGGTTGGCGCCCAGCGTGCGCGCCGCCTGTTCCAGCCGGGTGTCCACCGCCTCCAGCGCCAACCGGATGGCGCGCACCATCAGCGGAAACGCCACCACCGCAGAGGCCAGCGCCGCGCCGCGCCAGCTGAAACTGAAGCTGAAACCGAACCAGTCATACAGCCACTCGCCTATCACGCCGCGCCGCCCCAGAGCGATCAGCAACAAATAGCCGACCACCACCGGCGGCAACACCAGCGGCAGGTGAATAACGCCGTCCAGCAGCGCTTTGCCGGGGAAGCGGCAGCGCACCAGGATCCAGGCCATCAGAATGCCAAACGGCAGGCTGCAGATCACCGCCAGGCCGGAAACTTTCAGGCTCAGCTCTACCGCCTGCCACTCGTACTCACTCAGAATCATTTACGCGGGGTGAATCCATAATGTTCGAAAATAGCGGCCGCTTCCGGGCTCTGCAGATAAGTATAGAAAGCGCCGACCGCCGGGGTCTGGTGATCTTTCACAATCGCCATCGGATATTCAACCGGTTTATGGCTGTCTTCCGGGAAGATGCCCACCACTTTCACCTTGTCGCTGGCGACGGCGTCGGAGCCATAGACAATGCCCAGCGGCGCTTCACCGCGCTCCACCAGCGCCATGGCGCTGCGCACGTTGTTGGCGCGGGCCAGCTTGGGCTCCAGCGCGCTCCAGGCGCCGAGGTTCTGCAGCGCTTCCTTGGCGTAAATGCCGGCCGGCACGTGATCCGGGTCGCCCACCGCCAGGCGACCGTCATTCAGCAGTTTGGCCCAGTCGGTCTGCTTGCCGAGGGCCACTTTGTCCAGTTTGGCGTCCTTCGCCGCAATCAGCACCAGCTCATTGCCCAGCAAGGTGTAACGGGTGTCTTTCACCATTTGCTGTTTGTCGATGGCGTAATCCATCCATTGCTGATCGGCGGAGATAAACAGATCGGCCGGCGCGCCCTGCTCAATCTGGCGCGCCAGCGTCGAGGATGACGCGAAGGAAGAGACGATCTGCACGTCTTTGCCCTTTTGGTATTGGGTGGCGATGTCCTGCAGCGCGTTGGTCAAAGACGCCGCAGCGAACACGGTGACTTTTTCCGCCGCCGATGCCTGCATCACCATGCCGGATGCCAACAGAATACCGCCAACCCATTTGGTCCATTGCTGTTTCATAATTTTCATTGTCTCCGCAAGTTAACGTGCATTATCACTCTTCGTTATATAAAAAATAATATAACGTGACGCGGAAGCTTGTCATGCGGTTTATCGGCAAGGCGGGAGAGAACTTGAGAAACACCCGCCGAGCGGCGCCGGCGGGCATTGGGATGGGAAACGCTTAGTGCTGTTGAGGGCGGTTTTCTTTCGAACGGCCCACTTTGGAGAAGACGTTGAACACCTCTGCCAAACCGTAGATCAAGCCGAGAATGATCGCCATAACCACCGGCACCATGACCACGGCAAACAGCATACTTTTCAATAATTCCAGCATGATAGCCTCGCTTAACTGCTCATTGAGCGACAATGCGCGCCGCTGCGTAAAGGGTATTCTACCCCAAAAACCTGCAAAACCGGGGTTATTTTAAACAGCGTGCAAAATTTGTAACCGGCCAAACGTGCCATTTGGCGCTTTATCGCCAGATCGGCGACAATAAGATTTTTGCAGCCGACAGGACGCGTTATGCAGGCCGAAATTCTTCTTACCTTGAAACTCCAGCAAAAGCTGTTCGCCGATCCGCGCCGCATCGCGCTGCTGAAACAGGTTCAGCACACCGGCTCTATCAGCCAGGGCGCCAAGCTGGCCGGCATCAGCTATAAAAGCGCCTGGGATGCCATCAACGAGATGAATCAGTTGGCGGAGCAAAGCGTGGTGGATCGCGCCACCGGCGGCAAGGGCGGCGGCGGCGCGCAGGTCACCCACTACGGCCAGCGGCTGATCCAGCTGTACGATCTGCTGGGCCAGGTGCAACAAAAAGCCTTCGACGTGCTGCAACAGGACAACCTGCCGCTCGACAGCCTGCTGGCGGCCATTTCGCGCTTTTCGCTACAGACCAGCGCACGCAATCAATTTTTCGGCACCGTGGTCGAGCGCGATCACCAGCAGGTGCAGCAGCATCTGGAAATCTTGCTGAACGACGGCCAAACCCGCATCACCGCCGCCATCACCCAGCAAAGCGCCGACCGCTTGCAGCTTACCCCCGGTAAAGAAGTGCTGGCGCTGATCAAGGCTCCCTGGGTGAAGCTGAGTGTCGATCCGCAGCCGGCCGATACGGCGCACAACGCGCTGGCGGGCCGGGTGGCCAGCATCCAGCCGGGCGCCGAGCACAGTGAGGTGCTGGTGACGCTGGCGGGCGGCGAAACGCTGTGCGCCACCCTGAGCACCGCGGAGCTGCAGCCGCTGAAATTGCGCCCCGGCAGCGCCGTACAGGCCCTGTTCAACGCCGATCGGGTGATAATCGCCACGTTGTGCTAAGCGCAACGTGATGTTGCATTTTTGTTGATTGACATCCCCACGCAATGCGCCTATTTCTAAGGCAAATAATTGCATAAAAAGGAACAGGTGATGTCGTCGTTGCACATTTCGCAAGGTTCATTCCGCTTAAGCGATACCCGCACCCTGACGCTGGACAAACTCGATATTCAGTCCGGCGACAGCTGGGCGTTTGTCGGCGCCAACGGCAGCGGCAAGTCCGCCCTGGCGCGGGCGCTGGCCGATGAGCTGATCCTGCTCAGCGGTGAACGCCGCAGCGATTTCCGCCACCCGGTGCGCATCTCTTTCGAACAGTTGCAAAAGCTGGTCAGCGACGAATGGCAACGCAACAACACCGACTTGCTCAGCCCGGGGGAAGAAGACACCGGGCGCACCGCGGCGGAAATCATCCAGGAAGACGTAAAGGATGCCGTGCGCTGCGAGCGGTTGGCCGCCCAGTTCGGCATTACCTCCCTGCTGTCGCGCCGCTTCAAATACCTGTCCACCGGCGAAACGCGTAAAACCCTGCTCTGCCGGGCGCTGATGCCGCAGCCGGACCTGTTGATCCTCGACGAACCCTTCGACGGGCTGGACGTGCACTCCCGCAGCCAGTTGGCCACGCTGCTGAGCGAGCTTTCCGCCCACGGCTACACGCTGGTGTTGGTGCTGAACCGTTTTGACGAGATACCGGACTTTATCCAGCAGGTGGGAGTGCTGGCCGACTGCACCCTGACCAGCCAGGGGCCGCGACGGCAGGTGATGGCGCAAGCCCTGGTGGCGCAGCTGGCGCACAGCGAGAATCTGAACGGCCTGGCGCTGCCGGAAACCGAAGATCCGGCGCAGCAGACCCGATTGCCGGCGGATCGCCCGCTGATCGTGCTGCGCGACGGCGTGGTCAGCTACAACGATCGGCCGATCCTCAACCATCTCGACTGGCAGGTGAACCCCGGTGAGCACTGGCAGATAGTCGGCCCGAACGGCGCCGGCAAGTCTACCTTGCTCAGCCTGATCACCGGCGATCATCCGCAGGGCTACAGCAACGATCTGACGCTGTTCGGCCGACGCCGCGGCAGCGGAGAAACCATCTGGGAGATCAAACGCCATATCGGTTACGTCAGCAGCAGCCTGCACCTGGATTACCGCGTCAGCGCCAGCGTGCGCAACGTGATCCTCTCCGGCTTTTTTGACTCCATCGGCATCTACCAGGCGGTATCGGATCGCCAGCAGCAGCTGACCAGCCAATGGCTGGCGCTGCTGGGGCTTGGCGGTACACAGGGCGATACCCCTTTCCACAGCCTTTCCTGGGGCCAGCAGCGGCTGGCGCTGATCGCCCGTGCGCTGGTCAAACACCCGGCGCTGCTGATCCTCGACGAGCCGCTGCAGGGGTTGGATCCGCTCAATCGCCAGCTGGTGCGCCGCTTTATCGACGTGCTGATCGGCCAGGGCGCTACCCAGTTGCTGTTCGTTTCACACCATGCCGAAGACGCGCCGCAGTGCATCACCCATCGGCTGAGCTTCGTGCCCGACGGCGAAGGCTACCGCTATCAGCACCAGCCGCTGGCCTGATCGGCTGGCGGCCCACCGCCGCCCATCCGGGGACATATCCGGCAACACTTCCGCGCAGCACATCACATTTGGCCTTTTATCATAAAGAGATAGCTGGCTATTTTTTGGAGACCCTATGTCCGCCGCGCTGATTATTATCGATCTGATTGAAGATCTGATTGGCCCCAAAGGGCGCGCAAATCACTGCCGTGAACAGGTGATGGCGAATAACCTGATCGGCAACGTCAACGCCGCTGCGGCCTATGCGCGGGTGCGGAAAATTCCGGTGATTTGGGTGCGGGTGGGTTTCGCCGACGATTATCACGACATTCCCCCGCACTCTCCGCTGTTCAACCATCTGAAACAGACGGGCGCGCTGCGTTTAAGCAGCCCGGGCTGCCGATGGGTACCTGAACTGCAGCGGGAAGCGGAGGATCTGCAGTTCGAAAAAACGGCGGTTTCGGCCTTCAGCGGTAACAATTTGTTAGACTGGCTGCGGCGGCACCGCTGCCACCATTTGCTGCTGGGCGGCGTCAGCACGCCGTTGGCGATTGAAAGCACCGCGCGGCAGGCGCACGACGCCGGCTTCCAGGTGACGGTGCTGCAAGACCTGTGCGCCGCGCCGACCCAGGAAATCCACCAGCAAAGTCTGGATACGCTGCAAAACCTGGCGGAAATCAGCCGCTCGCTGGCCTGGATGCGGAGCTGACGGCATCATTTGGCCACTGCCCCGACCTTTGGCGTCATCTCTCTGTGCTACTATCCCTTTTAGCGCTCAACTTCGCCATGTTCGCACGCCGTAAAGGCATTGAGCGCCGTGTATATATTAAAGGGACATATTATGTGGGGCGTACTTGCTGCTTCGTTATTCTTCTTGCCGTTTAACCGGCGAATGGCCTGGTTAGTATTGGCCGCATCGGCGGCTATGGGGCTCTATCATGGAGTGCTGACGCCGCTTGCTCTTGGATGTTTGCTGGTTATTGTCGCGCTGGCGTGGCTGCGGCATCATTTTCACGCCACGCGCCCTCTGGCGGTAGGCATTGAGGTTTTGGTGGTCGCCGGCTGCGTGGCGCTATTCCTGCATCTGGTGCCGGGTATCCATAACCAGTTGGCGGTAAGCGGCGAAAAAGCCGGCCCGCTCAGCGCCCCTTTCACTATGTACTACAACTTTGACAAGGCGCTGGTGCCCTTCCTGTTGTTCGCCTGCCTGCCAACGTTGTTTGCAACCAAAACCGGCCGCAACATTGGCAAATCAGGTTGGATAGCGCTGATCATCAGCGTGCCGGCGCTATTGCTGCTGGGCGTTGCGCTGGGCGGGTTGAAAATAGAGCTGCATAACCCACCCTGGCTGCTGCCGTATATCATGGCCAACCTGTTCTTCGTTTGCATGGCCGAGGAGGCGCTGTTTCGCGGCTACCTGCAGCAGCGGCTCAGCCAATGGCTGGGGCACTGGCCGGCGCTGGTTATCGCCGCCGTTATCTTTGGCGCGGCGCACCTGGCGGGCGGTATGCTGATGGTGATTTTCGCCACGCTGGCCGGGGTGATTTACGGCCTGGCCTGGATGTGGAGCGGCCGCCTGTGGGTGCCGATTATGTTCCATTTCGGGCTTAACCTGACGCACCTGCTGTTCTTCACCTATCCGCTTTATCAGCATCCATAAGCATCGGCGCCGGCGGACATTTTTCTGCCGGCGCCACCTATGGATGAAACCGCTATCATTACCATCGCCTCCGGCCTGACCTCCCCCGTAAACTCACTTTCTGCCCCCGCCGTGACGCTGATTGCCTCTTGTGTGTAAACGATTCCATTATTCGCGTTGGATCACCTTTTCCGTTCTGCAAGCATGCTATCTTTTTGCCCATCATTAACTATTAGCCCTGTTACAGGCCCAGCAGACGGCAAGTGAAAGCGGTTACAAAAATCACGCCGACGCTGAGAGAAGGAACCGCTATGTCGGAATTTAATCCCATAGATCACCCCCACCGCCGCTACAACCCGTTGACCGGACAATGGGTACTGGTATCGCCGCATCGCGCCAAGCGCCCCTGGCAGGGGCAGCAAGAGAGCCTGCCCAATGACAGCCTGCCGGCCCATGATCCGCACTGCTTCCTGTGCCCGGGCAATATCCGGGTCACCGGCGACAAAAACCCGGATTATCGTGATACCTACGTATTCGTTAACGACTTCGCCGCATTGATGAGCGATACCCCGCAGGCGCCGGAAAGCCACGATCCGCTGATGCGTTGCCAAAGCGCGCGCGGCACCAGCCGGGTGATCTGTTTCTCTCCCGATCACAGCAAGACTCTGCCCGAGCTGCCGCTGGCGGCGCTGGAACAGGTCGTCGCCGCCTGGCAGGCCCAGACCGCCGAACTGGGGCAGCACTATCCCTGGATACAGCTGTTCGAGAACAAAGGGGCGGCGATGGGCTGCTCCAATCCGCACCCGCACGGCCAGGTCTGGGCCAACAGCTTCTTGCCGAACGAAGCGGAACGCGAAGATCGTTTGCAGCTTGAGTATTTCCAGCGGCATCAATCCCCGCTGCTGTTGGACTATGCGCGGCGAGAGCTGGCCGCCGGTGAACGCAGGGTAGTGGAAACCGAACACTGGCTGGCGGTGGTGCCTTACTGGGCCGCCTGGCCATTTGAAACGCTGCTGCTGCCAAAAGCCGCCGTGCAGCGCATTACCGATCTCAGCGCTGCGCAAAGCGGCGATCTGGCGTTGGCGCTAAAGCAGCTGACCAGCCGCTACGACAACCTGTTCCAGTGCTCTTTCCCCTACTCGATGGGCTGGCACGGCGCACCGTTCAACGGCGCCGACAACCGCCACTGGCAGCTGCACGCCCACTTCTACCCGCCGCTGCTGCGTTCCGCCACCGTGCGCAAGTTTATGGTGGGTTACGAGCTGCTGGCGGAAACCCAGCGCGATCTGACCGCCGAACAGGCCGCGGAGCGCCTGCGCGCCGTCAGCGACATTCATTACCGTGAAGCCGGAGCCCAAGCATGAGCCTGAAACAACATACCCACGAGGTTTTTACCGCCCACTTCGGCTACGCGCCCGCGCTGACCATTCAGGCGCCGGGCCGGGTGAATTTGATCGGCGAACATACCGATTATAACGACGGTTTCGTGCTGCCCTGCGCCATCGATTACCAGACCGTCATCGCCTGCGCCAAACGCGACGATCGCCAGATCCGCGCGATCGCCGTCGATTACGACCATCAGCAGGATCTGTTCGCGTTAGACGATCCGATAGTCAGCCACCCGACCCAACGCTGGTCCGATTACGTGCGCGGCGTGGTGAAACACCTGCAGATCCGTAACCCGGATTTTGGCGGCGCCGATTTGGTGATTGCCGGCAACGTGCCCCAGGGTGCGGGCCTCAGCTCTTCCGCTTCGCTGGAGGTGGCCGTGGGCCAGGCGCTGCAGGCGCTGTACGCGTTGCCGTTGGACGGCGTGGCGCTGGCGCTGAACGGGCAGGAGGCGGAGAACCAGTTCGTCGGCTGTAACTGCGGCATTATGGATCAGCTGATCTCCGCGCTCGGCCAACGGGATCATGCCCTGCTGATCGACTGCCGCTCGCTGTCCACGCGGGCGGTACCGGTGCCGGACAATCTGGCGGTGGTGATCATCAACTCGAACGTCAAGCGCGGCCTGGTAGACAGCGAATACAACACCCGGCGCAAGCAGTGTGAAGAAGCGGCGCGTTTCTTTGGCGTTAAAGCGCTGCGCGACGTCAGCCTGGATCTGTTTTCCTCGATCCAGCACCAGTTGGATCCGATCGTCGCCCGCCGGGCGCGCCATGTGATCACCGAAAACGATCGCACCCTGGCCGCGGCCGATGCGCTGGCGGCCGGCGACATGGCGCTGATGGGCCGGCTGATGGCGGGATCTCACGCTTCGATGCGCGATGACTTTGAAATCACCGTGCCGCCGATCGACCGGCTGGTGGAGATAGTCAAAGCTACCGTCGGCGATCGCGGCGGCGCGCGCATGACCGGCGGCGGCTTTGGCGGCTGCGTCGTCGCCCTGATGCCGCAAGAGCTGGTTGAGCCGGTGCGCGCGGCGGTGGCGCAGCAATACCCGCTGCAAACCGGCGGGCTGCGGGAAACATTTTACGTCTGCAAAGCGTCTGAAGGGGCCGGCTCATGCTGACGGGCAGCGCCGAACGGGCGCCGGACGGGCAACCCTATCAGCTGGCCCGGCTGCAAAACGACGCGGGCATGACGGTGACGCTGATGGACTGGGGTGCCACCTGGCTGTCCGCCGAGCTGCCGTTGAGATCCGGTGAAATACGCGAGCTGCTGCTGGGCTGCCGCACCCCGGCGGATTATCAGCGCCAGAGCGCCTACCTGGGCGCTACCGTCGGACGTTACGCCAACCGCATCGCCCACGCCAGCTTGCCGCTTGACGGCAAAGCGCATCCGCTGGTCGCCAATCAGGGAAAACACCAGCTGCACGGCGGCCCCGCAGGCTTTCACGCGCGGCGTTGGCGGCGGGTGCAACAGGATGCGCGGCAGGTGTGCTACGCGCTGCATTCAGAAGATGGCGATCAGGGCTTTCCCGGCAATCTGGACGTGCAGGTCTGCTACCGCCTCACCGCCGACAATCGGCTGGAGATCGCCTATCAGGCGCAGACCGATCGCGCCTGCCCCGTGAACCTGACCAACCACGCCTATTTCAACCTGGACGGCGCCGGCAGCGACGCACGCCGCCAGCGGCTGCAGCTGTTTGCCGATCGTTACCTGCCGGTCGACGGCGAAGGCATACCCAGCGCCGATCTCACGCCGGTGGAGGGCAGCGGCATGGATTTTCGCCAGCCTAAAACGCTGCTGCAGGATTTTCTGCGTGACCGCTGCCAGCAGCAGGTCAAGGGTTACGATCACGCCTATCTGCTGCACCGCACCTGCGGCGCGCTGGACAGCCCGGCGGCGCACCTGTGGTCCGCCGATAACCGCGTGCGGATGAGCGTATTCACCAGCGCGCCGGCGCTGCAGCTGTACAGCGGCAACCATCTGGCCGGCACCCCGGCGCGCGACGGCGGCAGCTACGCCAACTATGCCGGCGTGGCGCTGGAGAGCGAGTTTTTGCCGGACAGCCCGCATCATCCCGAATGGCCGCAGCCAAGCTGTTGGCTGCAACCGGGGCAGACTTATCACAGCGCCACCCATTATCAGTTTTATCCGATCTGACCCGCTGCGCCCCTTGCCGTGCGGCCGGGGGCGATTTGTTATAAATGCTTACCTTTTTACCCCGCCGCCCCGCCCGCGCCCGCCTTTCCTTATTCCAAAGCGCGCACTAGAATCAGGCTACCGTGATAAGCACCGCGCCTTGTGCAACGTCACAATTTTAGGCCAATGCCGGCCAATCAATAGCTGAAGGAACACCTATGCGTCTGATCACTGCACTTCCATTACTGGCGGGCTTAATGCTGAGCACTAACCTGATGGCTGCCGACACCGCAGCGAAAACGCCTTCTCCGGCGCAGGCGGCACAGCAAAAACGCATGACCGATTGCAACCAACAGGCTTCAAGCAAAACGCTGAAGGGCGCGGATCGCTCAACCTTTATGAGCACCTGCCTGAAATCCGAAGGCTCTGCCGCCGCGGGTAAAACCCTGACGCCGCAGCAGCAAAAAATGAAAACCTGTAACGCCGACGCCAAGGCAAAAAGCCTGAAGGGCGACGAGCGCAAAACCTTTATGAGCAGCTGCCTGAAAAAATCCGCCTGATTTTTCCGACGCCACGGCGCGGCGAAGTGAGCCTTCGACGCGCCGTTTCTCCCTCTGTCCTCCCCGCCTGATCGATTCAGCTTTTTCCTCGGAACAGCACTTACTTTGCGGCAAGAAATTGGCTATGGTTAGACACTATCGATTGCCGAGCCCCGGGCCGCGGCAATATAATGATTTTCGTTATCATTGAAATGTCAGATTATTAAGGAGTTAAGCTATGGCTGTAACTAAGCTGGTTCTGGTGCGTCACGGCGAAAGCCAGTGGAACAACGAAAACCGCTTTACCGGTTGGTATGATGTTGATCTGTCCGATAAAGGCCGCACTGAAGCGAAAGCAGCTGGCAAGCTGTTGAAAGACGAAGGTTTCTCTTTCGACTTCGCTTACACCTCCGTACTGAAGCGCGCGATCCACACCCTGTGGAACATCCTCGACGAGCTGGATCAAGCCTGGCTGCCTACCGAAAAATCCTGGAAGCTGAACGAACGTCATTACGGCGCGCTGCAGGGCCTGAACAAGGCGGAAACCGCTGAGAAATACGGTGACGAGCAGGTTAAGCAATGGCGCCGCGGCTTCGCCGTAACGCCGCCAGAGCTGACCAAAGAAGACGAACGCTACCCGGGCCACGACCCGCGCTACTCTGCGCTGACCGAGAAAGAGCTGCCGCTGACCGAAAGCCTGGCGCTGACCATCGATCGCGTTATCCCTTACTGGGACGAAGAGATCCTGCCACGCATCAAGAGCGGCGAGCGCGTTATCGTTGCAGCGCACGGCAACTCCCTGCGCGCGCTGGTGAAATACCTGGATAACCTGAGCGAAGATGAGATCCTCGAGCTGAACATCCCAACCGGCGTGCCGTTGGTGTATGAGTTCGACGAGAACTTCAAGCCAATCAAACGTTACTATCTGGGTAACGCCGACGAGATCGCCGCCAAAGCGGCCGCCGTGGCGAACCAGGGTAAAGCGAAGTAATTTCGCCCGTTGATATAAAAAAGCCCCCGCTGCAAACCGGGGGCTTTTTATTTTCCGCCGCTACGGCGAACCTTGCTCCGCCATCGCCGCCCGCACCGCGTCCAGCCGCTCCTGCATTGCCGGATGCGTGCTGAGCCAGGCAGGCAACGCCAGTGAGCCTTCGGCGTTCCGCTCAGGCGCCTGCGACAATGCGCGGTAGAGCTGCGCCATCGCCGCCAGAGAGCGCCCTTGCCGACGCATTTCCGCCATCGCCCAGGCGTCTGCGTCCCTTTCCATGCTGCGTGAAAACTGCATTTCGTGCACAAATGACGCCGACTGCAACAGCGTGTCGCCAATGCCGCTGACGTCACCGGTCATCCACATCATCGTCAGCGCCACCAGCGACGAACGCACCAGCATGCGCATCGGGTGGCGGTAGGCATGGTGCCCCATTTCGTGCAGCATCACCGCCGCCAGGCCGTCATCATCAGCCGCCAGCGCCACCAGGCTGTCGCTCAACACCAGGGTGCCGTCCGGCAGCATAAAGGCGTTTGGCGCGCCCGGCGCCGCCATCAGCTGCAGCGTCAGCGGCGTGCGCTCCCGGCGCATGTCGGCCGGCATCACCCGCTCAAACAGCTGCCGCACCGCCCGTTGCCGTTCAGCCGGCAGCGCCGACGGTTTGAAGCCGCTCTGCCGCAGCAGCAGCCGCGTATGTTCGCCCAGTTTCTGCTCCGCCGCGCTGGGAATGCGCACGGCGATTTCGCTGCTCGCCCAGGGCAACAGCACATACACATAGGCCGGGATCGCCAACAGCGTCATCAACAGCGCCAGAGCCACGCCGCGCTTATGGCGCTCCAGACGGTGCACCCAACCCGGCGAACGACGCCGGTAAAACCACTGGCGGAAAGCGGCGTCATCACCCGGCACAAAGCGGCCGCCGTCGCTGAAGGTCAGCGTCAGCGGAATGCTGCCCAGTGAGGCTGAAACGCTAATTTGCGCCAAAGGAACATAATGCTGGCCACTCTGCCGCTGCAGCGTGACGCCTTCGCCGGACTCATTCAGCAGCAGGCGAGCCGTTTCACGCGCGGCTCGCCCGGCAGGCTGGTAAAACCCTTCCAGAATCATCGGCTGCCTAGAAACCGCCGCTCAGATCCAGCGCCTGCACCGCCTCTTCAGCCACGGCGTTGTTCGCCGTTTCCTGATGCGCAGTAACGCTCAACAACGCGAGATCCCCTTCCACAGCGGTAGAATCCGCCAGATAGCGGGCGTGGCGCACTTCCGCCACCGGCGCGGCGAAGCCCAAAGAGAAGACGGTGATCAGGCTATTGCTGATCAACAGCCAGAGGTATGGCAGAGTTTTCATCGAGGAATGCAGTTTATTCTCCCCGTTCAACGTCGTTTGGCCGTACACATAATTACGCTGGGCTACCGTATGATAGCTGGCGGCCACCAGCGAGCCGATCAGCAGCACCAGCATCATCAACAGCAGGCTGCCGATATTGTCCAGCAACAGCATATCCGCAAACTCGTCCGTCATTGCGCCCATCAACACCGCCTGATAAACGGAGAGCAGGAACGAACCGGCCAGCGCCAGGGCGCCAATCAGGAACGGCAGGAAAATCAGCAGGCTAATCAGCGCGAACTTGATAAAAGCCGCCTTCTTCAGCGGTGCGGTAAAAGGCGTGCTGCCAAAGCGCATATTGTTGACATAGAGATCGCACTGCAAGGCGCTGATAATGCCATTAACCGCCGCCAGCGCCGGCACCGCCATAATCGCCGTCAACAACAGCACGAAGCCGATGGCGCTGATGCTGCCCAGCCCGCTGCCGATGCCGATCAGCAGCACCATCGCCACATACAGCCCGATGATCAGCAACAGTGGGCAAAACAGCAAGGCCCAATAGGCACGCCCCGTTCGGCAAACATAGTTAAAACGCACGCCGCGATAGCTCGACATAATGGCGTTATAGCGCCAGCTGCGGATAATGACCCACGGAAGCAACGCCAGCAGAGCCAACAACGCGACTAATCCCAGCATTGGCGCCATGGCCAATAAAATATAAAAAACAATTATTCCGCCAATCACCAACAGCCGCCCTTTGAGGATCTGCAACGGCTGCGCATGGTAATCAAAGCGGTCGCCGTCCAATTCCGTATTGCCATAGAAATAACGACGGCGACGCACCGTCGCCCAAGCGGAGTAAATACCCAAGGTTATAATTGTTAATAATGCGTTGACTAACCAAATAGCGAAGTACTCGCCACTTTTCCCATGAAATTTAATGCGATGCAGCCCCAGCGGCTGCGAGGTATTGTCTGTCATGACCCTTCATCCTGAAAGTATAGGTAATACCACCTTTCCCCTTTCGTTTAATAGCGGGAGGATTAAGTGGAATATAAGAAGCGTCCTATATAATCATAATGTCCAGACGGCGACAAATACTCTTTCCCGCCGCAGTAAAAAGAGAAAGCGCCTGATACCCGTAAATATATATGGGTTAATAAGGTGTCAAATTGGGAAATAGAATAATGGCAAAGCCAGGGAGTATCAGCAACGGGAGAGGTAGATGGGGCCTCTATACTGCAGGCCCCACAGGCGGGTTATCAGCCGCGACGCGCTTTCACCGCCGCCGCCAGCTGGCGCAGCACGGTTTCGGTGTCTTGCCAGCCGATGCAGGCATCGGTCACGCTTTTGCCGTAAACCAGCGGTTCGCCGCTTTCCAGATTCTGATTGCCTTCCACCAGGTGGCTTTCAATCATCACGCCGATAATCGCTTTTTCGCCGCCGGCGATCTGGCCGCAAACGTCGGCGTTCACGTCCAGCTGTTTCTTGAACTGCTTGCTGCTGTTGGCGTGGCTGAAGTCGATCATCACCTGCGCCGGCAGGCCCGCTTTGGCCAGGCCCTCTTTAACGTCTTTCACGTGCGCCGCGCTGTAGTTCGGCTCTTTGCCGCCGCGCAGGATAATGTGGCAGTCGCCGTTGCCGCTGGTATTGACGATCGCCGAGTGGCCCCACTTGGTGACCGACAGGAAGCAGTGCGGCGCGCTGGCGGCGTTGATGGCGTCAATCGCCACCTTGATGGTGCCGTCGGTGCCGTTTTTGAAGCCAACCGGGCAAGACAGGCCGGAGGCCAGCTCGCGGTGCACCTGGGATTCGGTGGTGCGCGCGCCGATGGCGCCCCAGCTCATCAGATCCGCCAGATACTGCGGCGTGATCATGTCGAGGAATTCGCCGGCGGCCGGCAGGCCGCTGTCGTTGATTTCCACCAACAGCTTGCGCGCCAGGCGCAGACCGTCGTTGATGTGGAAGCTGTTGTCCATCTGCGGATCGTTGATCAGCCCTTTCCAGCCCACGGTAGTGCGCGGTTTTTCAAAGTAAACGCGCATCACCACTTCCAGCTCGCCGTTCAGCTCTTGGCGCAGGGCCAGCAGGCGCTCTGCATATTCCTTGGCCGCGTTGGTGTCGTGGATGGAACAAGGGCCGATCACCACCAGCAGGCGATCGTCGCTGCCGCGGAGGATGTTATGAATAGCGCTGCGGGCCTGGGACACCGTCTCTGCTGCGCGCTCAGTGGCCGGAAACTTCTCTAACAGGGCCACCGGTGGCAAGAGTTCCTTGATTTCGTTGATGCGTAAGTCGTCGTTTTGGTAATTCATCGCTTTTCCATTCGGTATCGAGGGGTAATTCGCAGTGCGTAAGTGCAGTGATCCAATCAATCTAGCCTGTGAGGATGACGCTGTAAATCACCTTTGCCGCCCGCCGGGCCAACGGCCAAATTAACAGTAGATTGTGCTGTTTCATCGGGGGAGCGCAGAGGCTCCTTTTTCGCTATGCTAGCGTTCAGGACAAAGTTACACGAGCCAAACATGCCTTCCCTACTCTTGGTTGATGACCACCCGGTGGTTCATGTCGCACTGGAAGCGGCGCTAATGAAATCATCCCGCACCTACCGCCTGCAGGCGGTGCAGGACGACGCCCAGGCGCTGACACAGCTGGAGGCCGCCGCCTTCAGCCTGGTGATCCTGGATATCGGCCTGCCGCAAACCGACGGGCTGCAGCTGCTTAAAAAGATCCGCCGCCGCTACCCGCAGCAACCGATTCTGATCTACACCGCGCAGGAAGAAGACATCTACGCCCGCATGGCCTACGCCGCCGGCGCCAATGGCTTCGTGCATAAAGGCAGCGCGCTGGAACGGCTGGTGCAGGCGATCGAACAGGTGCTGGATGGCGGGCTGAGCTTTCCCGCCGCCGCCATGGCGGAAGACAGAGGGCCGACGGACGGCACCCCGCTGACGCCGAAAGAGCTCGAAGTGTTGGGGCTGCTGAGCAAAGGGTTATCCAACCTGCAAATTGCCGAGATGCTGCACATCAGCAACAAAACCGTCAGCACCCACAAGAAAAACATTTTGCGCAAGACCGGCGCCCACAATCTGCTGGAACTGGTGGCGGTGTTCCGGGAACTGGCGCCGTGATGCGCGGCGTCCTGTTGCTGATCCTCCTGCTTTGCGGCCTGGCGCAGGCGGCGCAGCCGGTACGCTATCGGTTGGTCAGCAACCTGGCCGCGCCGGCGGACATGCTGATCGCCGGTGAAAAAAACCCCTGGCGCGATCGCACGCTGCGCGTCGGCATCATCAGTGAAAATACCAGCCCATATAACATCATTGTGGATGATGATTTGTACGGCCTGAACGCCGACTACCTCGGCTATGTTCAGCAGGTTACCGGCATTCAATTCGCAATCTATGGCTTCGCCGATCTGGCGCAGCTTGAACAGGCGCTGCACAGCGGCGCTGTCGATTTGGTATACGGCATTCCGCAAACCGAAGCGCTGCACGATCTGAAAATCTCGCAACCCTATTACGTCAGCAATCTGCGCGTCCTGCGTGACCGCAGCAACGATCGCCCGGTGATGATCAACTCCGCCGATGCGCGGGTGGCGATCAGCACCCTGACCGATATGCAGGCCGGCGACGCGCTGCGGCAGGTGGCTGCTCAGGTGCGGCGCTACGACAACAACCTGCAGGCGGTCTATTCGTTGCTGAACGGCAGCAGCGATTACTTTATCGCCGACGAGGCCAGCGCCAGCTTTATTATCGATCAGCTGCAGCTTGGCCAGCTTTATCAGATTGAAAGCGCCGAAAACCTCGGCAACCTGTCGTTTGTGTTCGCCGCCGATGACCCCCGGCTGATCGAAACGCTGAACGCCGCCATTACCGATGCGCCGATGGAACTGATGAACGCGCTGCAAAGCCGTTGGAGCAAGAAGATCCCCAGCTACCTCGATACCGGCAATGCTGACCTGACGCGCATGGAAAAAAGCTGGGTGGCGGCGCACCGCACGGTGTATTACGCCGCCATCGAGAACAATTTCCCCTTCGCCTACCGCGGTTCCGACGGCCAGCCGCGCGGCTACGCCATCGATATCCTCAATATCATCGCCCAAAACACCGGCCTGCGTTTCGCCCCGCGTTGGGCGCGCAATGCCGAACAGGCGGACGAGCTGGTGCAATCCGGCCAGGCCAGCTTCCGCAGCGCTTTGCCGCTGGCGCGCGGCTTCAAGGCCCACTACAGCGCCAGCATGCCGATCCACCGCTCGCTGTGGGGAGTTTACGTTGGCCAATACGCCAACGGCGTCTCTACCTGGGGCGATTTGGCCGGTAAACGCATTGGCGTGCTGCAAGGCGATTTGGCACAGGGACTGGTGCCGGAAAATGAAGAACCGGTGCGCTTTGCCGACAGCAAAGCGATGTATGACGCCCTGGCCAACGGCCAGCTGGATGCGCTGGTGGATAACGTCATCTCCGCCAATTTCCTGGCGTTGTCGCGCTATTCCGGCGCGATAAAGCTGGCGTTCGCCGCCAACAATGTCGCCTACCCGGTCGCCTTTGGCGTACGCCAGGACCAACCCTTGCTGCTGGCGATCCTCGACAAAAACCTGATGCAGATCCCGGCGGAAACGCTGCAATCGTTGCGCGATGAATGGATTGTCGACCGCAGCAACCTGATTGACGCCGTTAACGACAACCGTATGCCGCCGCAAACCACCTGGCTGCTCGCGCTGCTGGCCGCCGCCGCTCTGCTGCTGCTGATATTGACGCTGCGGCGCTTTATCTTGCAGCGCCGGGAGAAACGCGAGCGGCAGGAGCTGGAACAGGCGCGCCGCCGGGCCGAAGCGGAAAACCGCATGAAAAGCCAGTTTCTGGCCACCGTCAGCCATGAACTGCGCACGCCGATGCACGCCATTCTGGGCCTGCTGGAGCTGGAGCTGAAGCGCCGCCCCGCGCCGGAAGGGCTGCCGGTGATTTACAGCTCCGCCTCCTCGTTGCTCAACCTGCTCAATGACCTGCAGGACCATGCCCGGCTTGAAACCGGCGCACTGGCGCTGGCGCCAAAACCCGTGGCGCTGCAACCCTGGATAGCGCACATCGACGCCCTGTACCGGCCGCTGATCGGCGAACGGCCGGTGACGCTGAGCGTCATCGCGGATCCGGCGCTGCCGGATACGGTGATTATTGATGGTGAGCGTTTACTTCAGGTCGCTAACAACCTGATAAGCAACGCGATAAAGTTCACTCCACGCGGCAGTATTCAGGTTAATCTCGGCTGGCGCGCGCAGGACGAAGGGCGCGGCGAGCTGCTGTTAACCGTCAGCGATAGCGGCTGCGGCATCGCCGCCGACGAAATCGGCAAGCTGTTCCAACCCTTTTACCGCGCGCGCGGCGCGCAGCGCATCTCGGTGCAGGGCACCGGCCTTGGCCTCTCGATTTGCAAAGACATTGTCGAGCAGATGGGCGGCCGCATAGCGCTGCAATCGCAGCCCGGCGCCGGCACCCGGGTGGCGGTGGCGATACCGGTAGCGCGGAGCGACGCCGCCCCCGCAGCCCAGCCGCAAAACGAGCTTTCCAGCCCGCTCTCTCCGGCGCTGCGGGTGGCATTGATCGACGATCACCCCACCAACCTGCTGCTGATGCAGCGCCAACTGCGCCACTTCGGTCTGCAGCCGACGCCGTTCGAACGGGGCTATGCGCTGCTGCAGGCCCACCGTCGGCAGCCCTTTGATTTGCTGTTTATCGACTACAACATGCCGCGCCCGGACGGCCTGACCTTGGCGCGCCTGATCCGCCGCGACGAGCAGCGCCGCCGATGGCCGCCTTGCCGAATCATTCTTTGTTCGGCGGACGTACAGGAGTTTACCCGCATCCCGCCGGGCCTGGTGGCAGTCGATCACTTCCTGACCAAGCCCATTTCGCTGGGCGCCATTGGCCAGCTGCTGTCACAGCAACCTCAGGCACCAGAAGGAAAGTCAGTCCTTACTGACTTGCAACGCATCCTGAGCGATATGGCCGGCGGTGACCGCCAAATGACGCAAAAACTGGCCGCTACGCTGGCCGAAACGCTGCGCCAGGATCGGCAGCGGCTCGAAGATGCCGTTGCCACAGCAGACTGGCCGCTGCTGGAACAGGCCGCCCACCGCATCAAAGGCAGCCTGCTGATGCTGCAGTTGCCCGCAGCGGCGCAGCTGTGCCAGCAAACGGTGGAAAGCGCACGCCAGGGTGAGTTGGCGTCGGCCGCCTATAATAAACTGACGGCGTCAGTGGCGCAGATATTGCCGGAGCTGGAGGCTCTGCTCAGCGCCGACGGCCCCTCTTTCGTTACGCATAAGGATGAATAATGTCGGACTCTCCACACGTACACCTGCCTAAAGACAGTAATAGTAAGCGCCTGCTGACCGCTTTTTTAGTCACCGCGGTATTTATGGTGGCCGAGGTGGTTGGCGGCCTGCTTTCCGGCTCGCTGGCGCTGCTGGCTGATGCCGGCCATATGCTGACCGACGCCGCCGCGCTGCTGGTGGCGCTGATGGCGGTGCACTTCTCGCAGCGCAAACCCAATGCGCGCCACACCTTCGGTTACCTGCGCCTCACCACGCTGGCGGCGTTTCTCAATGCCGCCGCGCTGCTGGCGATCGTGGTATTCATTTTGTGGGAGGCGATACGCCGTTTCTTCGAACCGCAGCCGGTGATGGGCGCCCCGATGCTGGTTATCGCCGTGGCGGGCCTGCTGGCGAACCTGTTCGCCTTCTGGCTGCTGCATCGCGGCAGTGAAGAGAAGAATATCAACGTGCGCGCCGCCGCTCTGCACGTGCTGGGCGATTTGCTCGGCTCGGTAGGCGCCATCGTCGCCGCCATCGTTATCCTCAGCACCGGCTGGACGCCGATTGACCCGATTCTGTCGGTGCTGGTGTCCTGCCTGGTGTTGCGCAGCGCCTGGCGGCTGCTGAAAGAGAGCTTCCACGAGCTGCTGGAAGGCACGCCGCAGGAGGTGGATATCGCCAAACTGCAAAAAGACCTGTGCCTGAACATCCCGGAAGTGCGCAACATCCACCACGTTCACGTTTGGCAAGTCGGCGAACAGAAACTGATGACGCTGCATGCGCAGGTGATACCGCCGCATGACCACGACGGATTGCTGATGCGCATTCAGGCCTATCTGCTGGAGCACTACCGCATCGGCCACGTCACCATCCAGATGGAGTACCAACACTGCGATACGCCGGACTGCGGCATCAACCGAGCGCCCGAGCCGAGTGAACACTCACATTCAGGGACGCATTCACACCTGGGACACCACCACTAGACAGCATGAGGGCGCCGAATTGGCGCCCTCAGCGTAAGTTATGGCGCGGAAGACAAGGGGCGGGAGTGATTCCGGCCGGCGCCCTTGATCCATAGCCAGGAACCGTTGAGGGCAATCAATGTCAGGATCACGTATTCCAGCGCCATCGCATAGACGCCCTGATAGGCGAAAATCGCCACGCTGATCACGTCGATCACCACCCATAACAGCCAGTTTTCGACATATTTGCGCGTCATCAGGATCATCGCCACGATAGACAACACCATCATCGCCGAATCCCAGAACGGGAAGGCGTCCGGCTGCAGCTCAGGCATCTGCGCGTTCACCCCCAGCAGCTGCATCACCGCCACCGCAATCTGCGTCAGCCAGGCGAACACGCGGTCGATATTAAATGTCATCAGCGCAATGCCGATCGCGCAGGCGGCAGCCCAGCCCAATGCCTTCGGCAACGGCAACCAGCGGATCTGCAGCTCGGCCTGCCGGTCCGCCGTCTGGCGGCTCCAGGCATACCAGCCGTAGATATTGGCGCCGAAGAAGAACAGCTGCAGCAACAGGCTGGCGTACAGTTGGATCTGGAAGAAAATGACCGCGAACAGCGTGACGTTAATCAGGCCGAACAGGTAGTTGATGATTTTTTCCTTACTGGCGTACCAGATGCACAGCAGGCCAAACAGCGTGCCTATGGCCTCGATCCACGACAGATCGTAACCGCCCGCGCCGAGCGGGATATGCATCAGGATATTGCCGGTACTGAAGAAGCTCATGTGACCCTCCTTTTAACGGTTAAGCGTTTCCTTTGACCTGCATCTTAAGCTGCGCGGCGAAATTAAGCATGCGGTTCAGCGGCACCAGCGCCTTGGCGCGCAGCGCGGCGTCTACCTGAATCTCATGCTGTGCGCCGCCCCGCTCCAGGCCTTCGGCAATCGCTTTCAGGCCGTTCATCGCCATCCACGGGCAGTGCGCGCAGCTGCGGCAGGTGGCCCCTTCACCGGCGGTCGGCGCCTCAAACAGCTCTTTGTCCGGGCAGGCCTGCTGCATCTTGTAGAAGATACCGCGATCGGTGGCGACAATCAGCTGCCGATTCGGCAAGCGTTGCGCCGCCTGGATCAGCTGGCTGGTCGACCCGACCGCATCGGCCAGATCGACCACCGCCTGCGGCGACTCCGGATGCACCAGTATCGCCGCGTTCGGGTACAGGGCCTTCATGCGCATCAGCGCCTGGGTTTTAAACTCGTCATGGACGATACAGGCTCCCTGCCAGCACAATACGTCGGCCCCGGTCTGCTTCTGCACATAGCTGCCGAGATGGCGGTCCGGCGCCCAAATGATTTTCTCACCCAGGCTGTCGAGATGTTCGATCAGCTCAACCGCAATGCTGGAGGTCACGACCCAGTCGGCACGCGCTTTGACCGCCGCCGAGGTATTAGCGTAGACCACCACGGTGCGATCGGGGTGGCTGTCGCAGAAAGCGTGAAATTCCTCTTCCGGGCAGCCGAGATCCAGCGAGCACTCGGCGTGCAGCGTCGGCATCAGCACCTGTTTCTCCGGGCTGAGGATCTTGGCGGTTTCACCCATAAAACGCACCCCGGCGACCAACAGGGTCGAGGCCGGGTGAGCGCTGCCAAAGCGCGCCATCTCCAGCGAGTCCGCCACGCAGCCGCCGGTTTCTTCCGCCAGCGCCTGAATTTCCGGATCGGTATAATAGTGGGCGACCATCACCGCGTTGCGCTGCCTGAGCAGGGTTTTAATCTTTTCGCGATAAAACGCCTTTTCCGCGACGTCCAGCGGAACCGGTTTGGGCGGGAACGGATATACCGCCGCATTGACATCAAACATTTCACTCATCGCTGCAATCTCGTGCTAGGCTGGGCGCTTTCCGGTTGTACTTCCCCGCTGCAACACCCAATCGTTTTATATACTAAACAAAATACCTAAAATCGTGCGAAAAGTCCGCTGATATTTTTATATTTGCGCGATTAATGTTTAATACATTAAAAATGGTGAAGATATTGAAAGGAAATCGGAAGGGATAAAAGGAAGTGAGCTCAAACCTGCAGGATTGATTCGCGATGCTCGAACCTGAACGCAGGTTACTCGTCTCTTTCAGAGACTCGCCCTTCGGGCCAGCGCAAGCGCTGTTCAAAAGCGTATACGCTTTTGTCTCACCCACACGACTCGTGCGATATGTGATTTTTTAGTTTCGAGGGAAGTACAAATGTATCTGAAAGAATGGTGGGTCGTGCAGGATTGATTCGGCCTTTGGCCTCACCCTTCGGGCAACGCTGCGCGTTGTCGTATCGCTTCGCGATGCTCGAACCTGAACGCAGGTTACTCGTCTCTTCCAGAGACTCGCCCTTTGGGCCAGCGCAAGCGCTGTTCAAAAGCGTATACGCTTTTGTCTCACCCACACGACTCGTGCGATATGTGATTTTTTAGTTTCGAGGGAAGTACAAATGTATCTGAAAGAATGGTGGGTCGTGCAGGATTGATTCGGCCTTTGGCCTCACCCTTCGGGCAACGCTGCGCGTTGTCGTATCGCTTCGCGATGCTCGAACCTGAACGCAGGCTCTCACCCACACGACTCGTGCGATATGTGATTTTTTAGTTTCGAGGGAAGTACAAATGTATCTGAAAGAATGGTGGGTCGTGCAGGATTCGAACCTGCGACCAATTGATTAAAAGTCAACTGCTCTACCAACTGAGCTAACGACCCACTGATGTGGTGTACGGCTGAACCGCGTAAGCAGGAGAGTAACTCGCTGCAATGCACTCTGTTAGAGTGGTGGGTCGTGCAGGATGACTCGGCCTTTGGCCTCGCCCTTCGGGCCATCACCGGGGTGATGTTGTCTCGCTTCGCGAGACTCGAACCTTTTCGGTTCTCATCCTTTACGATTTCACACCTATTCACTCTGTTAGAGTGGTGGGTCGTGCAGGATTCGAACCTGCGACCAATTGATTAAAAGTCAACTGCTCTACCAACTGAGCTAACGACCCACTGACGTGGTTTACTGCTGAACTGCGAATACGGTACCAGAGACCGCATTGCGGAAAAAAGGATGGGTGGTGCAGGACAATTCGACTGGAACTCGACTCGGACCTTTACTTTGCCACATCATACCAATCTGAAACTTGTCACTCTGTTAGAGTGGTGGGTCGTGCAGGATGACTCGGCCTTTGGCCTCGCCCTTCGGGCCATCACCGGGGTGATGTTGTCTCGCTTCGCGAGACTCGAACCTTTTCGGTTCTCATCCTTTCGATTTCACACCTATTCACTCTGTTGGAGTGGTGGGTCGTGCAGGATTCGAACCTGCGACCAATTGATTAAAAGTCAACTGCTCTACCAACTGAGCTAACGACCCACAGCAGTGGTGGGTGATGACGGGCTCGAACCGCCGACCCCCTCCGTGTAAAGGAGATGCTCTACCAACTGAGCTAATCACCCACTGTCGTGGTTACTGCTACTACTTCATTTCTCGTTTCAGGATTGGTGGGTCGTGCAGGATTCGAACCTGCGACCAATTGATTAAAAGTCAACTGCTCTACCAACTGAGCTAACGACCCAATTTCCCTGCCGCTTTAACATCTTGCAAGATGTCTTGGCAACGGCGGCATATATTACTAATTTATCTTGGCAGCGCAACCTAAATTTTTGATTGATAGGTTCAACTGCTTGTTCTTCACGCGAATGAGCCCAGAAACCGGTCAGATCGACTAACTTCTGGGCTCATTTTTTTGCTTGTTAACCGGCTACGCGGCTTTTCGCCTGTTTGGCCGCCGCACTGGTTGGGTACTGTTTAATCACCTGCTGGAATACGGCTTTGGCTTTATCGGCCTGCCCTTTCTCCTGCATGATGATGCCCACCTTGTACATCGCGTCCGGCGCCTTGGGTGATTTGGCGTAATTCTTCACCACCACCGCAAAATAGTAGGCCGCATCGTCTTTTTTACCCTTGTTGTAGAACAACTGCCCCAGCCAGTAGTTGGCGTTAGGCTGGTAAGTGGACGCTGGGTACTGTTTTACGAAGGACTGAAAAGCGCTAATCGCCTGGTCATACTGTTTTTTTTCCAGCGCCAGGGAAACAGCGGCGTTGTAGTCGCTGTTTTCATCGCCCTTGGCGGCAGGTGCAGAAGCGGCCGCAGGCGCGCTGTCGCCGCCGTCAGAGGACGCAGCGGCTGCTGCGCCGCCTGCGGCGCCCGCTGCGGCTGCAGAGCCCTGAGAACCGCCCTGGCTGAGGCTATCCATCTGTTGATAGATTTGCTTCTGGCGTTCAACCACCTGATTCAACTGATATTGGCTTTCCTGGATCTGCCCGCGGAGAGAGTCGATATCGCGCTGGTTGTCAGAGAGTTGCTGCTGGAGTTGGTTTAAAAGCTGGCCCTGAGCATTGGTGATGCGCTCAAGTGAGGTGACGCGGTCTTCGACCGAGCCGGAGCCGACATTACTGATTGGCGCTTGGGCAGTAGCGGCCCATGGGACCGCTACGCCAACCAGTAACGACAGACTCAACAAGTGACGTCTGAAGTTACTGTTCATGCGATTCTCTTAGTAAACCAGAACGGCACGACGGTTTTTAGCATAAGCCGCTTCGTCGTGGCCCAGTACTGCTGGTTTTTCTTTACCGTAAGAAACGATAGAGATTTGGTCAGCGGAAACGCCTTTGCCCTGCAGGTACATTTTAACTGCGTTAGCACGACGCTCGCCCAGAGCGATGTTGTATTCCGGCGTGCCGCGTTCGTCCGCGTGGCCTTCAACAGTCACTTTGTAAGACGGGTTGTTACGCAGGAATGCAGCGTGTGCGTCCAGCATCTGAGCGAACTCGGAGCTCACGTCATACTTGTCCAGGCCGAAGTAAACAATGTTGTTCTTCTGCAGTTCTTGCATCTGCAGACGAGCTTGTTCTTCAGAAGACAGGTTGCTGCTGCCGTTTTCTGTACCTGTACCAGTGCCAGCGCCAGCGCCCATACCAGATTGGTCGTTGTTTGCGCTTTTGTTAGAACTACAAGCTGCTACAGCCAGAACTGGCAGTGCCAGCAGAAGCCCTTTCAGCACTTTGTTCAGTTGCATTTCTTTGATCCTTTTATAGTTTGCCATACATATTTACACATGCATCACAGATACGGCGACCAGGCAGGGAATTTGACCTGTCCATCAGTTGCCGGAAGACGCGCTTTAAAACGCCCATCGGTCGACACCAGTTGCAGCACGGAGCCCATACCTTGCGTGGAGCTATAGATCACCATGGTGCCGTTTGGCGCAATACTAGGCGTTTCGTCGAGGAAGGTGCCGGTTAATACTTGAACGGCTCCCGATCCAAGATCTTGTTTGGCGATATGCTGAGCACCGTTGTTGGAACTCACCATCACCAGGAATTTACCGTCGGAACTGACCTCAGAGTCTTGATTCTGAGAACCTTCCCATGTCAGACGCTGCGAAGCACCGCCGCTGGCGCTGATTTTGTAAATCTGCGGACGCCCGCCCTGGTCGGAGGTATAAGCCAGGCTCTGGCCGTCCGGGAACCAGGTCGGTTCGGTGTTGTTGCTGCGGCCGTCGGTCAGCTGCGTGATCTGGCCGGAGCCAAGGTTCATCACGTACAGGTTCAGGCTGCCGCTCTTGGACAGTGCGAACGCCAGGCGGCTGCCGTCCGGAGAGAACGCCGGCGCACCGTTGTGGCGCGGGAACGAGGCGATCTGACGGATGGCGCCGTTAGCCAGGGTCTGCACCACCAGCGCGGAACGGCCGCTTTCGAAGGTCACGTACGCCAGCTTGCTGCCGTCCGGCGACCAGGCCGGTGACATCAGCGGTTCAGGCGAACGGTGCACCACAAACTGGTTGTAGCCGTCGTAATCCGCTACGCGCAGCTCGTACGGGAATTTCCCGCCGTTGGTCTGCACCACGTAAGCGATGCGGGTGCGGAAGGCGCCCTTGATGCCGGTCAGCTTCTCAAACACTTCGTCGCTGGCGGTATGGGCAGAATAACGCAACCATTGCTTGGTCACCTTATACTGATTTTGCGCCAATACGGTGCCTGGGGAACCGGAGGTATCCACCAGTTGATAAGAGATCAGGTAGCTGCCGTCTGCGCCAGGTTGCACCTGGCCGACAACCACGGCGTCGATGCCCAGCGCAGTCCAGGCCGCCGGCGTCACTTCAGACGCGGTAGTCGGTTGCTGCGGCATGCGCGCCACGTCAATCGGGTTGAATTTGCCGCTGTTGCGCAGGTCTGCGCCGACAATCTTGCCGATATCTTCCGGAGGCGTGCCTGGACCCGCCCATTTAAACGGTACCACGCCAATCGGGCGAGCGGAGTCGACCCCTTGGGTGATTTCAATGCGAACTTCCGCGTGAAGAACGGACGCCCACAGTATTAAAAAACCTAGCGCTACTCGAAATGCCTGCTTCATCTCATCTCCCTTATCCAGGCGGGATGCCTGCGATAAATTAGCAGAATTTTAACAAACCAACTCAAACAAAACTACATAATCCCTGTTGGTTACCTTAGTACATCCCTGCAGTATTACTCAGCCCAAACAACCATTATTATGGTTTGAATTCAAGGGTAGCATTCTTAACATGCTGATAAACGGCATCGCTCGGCGGTTTCGGAATATGCGCCAATTTAGCTGCAGATACCGCCGCCTGACACAGGGCCGGATCGCCGCCCGTCGGCTGCACGCTGATCAGCAGGCCATCCGGCGCCAGCTTGATGCGCAGATCGCAGGTTTTGCCGGCGAACGAGCTGGCGTCATAGAACTTGCTCTCAATCGCGCCCTTAATCTGGCCGAGATACCCATTAATTTCTGCACCGCTGGCCCCGGCGGTTTTGGCATTGCCCTGCCCGGCCGGTTTACCGTCGCCCTTCGCTTTGGCGCCACCGCCCTTCGGCGCGTTCTTGCCGTCCGCCAGGCCGCCAAACAGATCCTCGACGTCGGCAGACTGTTTCGCGGCTTCAGCAGCGGCCTTCTTCTTGTCCGCTGCGGCTTTCTTGGCCGCTGCCGCTTTCTCGGCGGCGGCCGCTTTTTTCTCGGCTTCGGCAGCAGCCTTCTTCTCGGCTTCTGCGGCGGCTTTCTTCTCGGCCTCTGCAGCCGCTTTCTTCTCGGCCTCAGCGGCCGCTTTCTTCTCGGCGGCCTCTGCGGCCTTTTGCTCTGCTGCGGCGGCCGCGGCTTTCTTCGCCTCTTCCGCCTGCTTCTTGGCGGCGGCGGCGGCAGCGGCTTCTTTCTTGGCCTCGGCTTCGGCTTTCTTCTGCGCGTCGGCCTGCGCCTTGGCGACTTTATCCGCCTCGGCCTTGGCTTTCGCCGCCGCCGCTTCCGCTACCTTTTGCTGTTCTTTGGCTTTCGCTGCGGCGGCTTGCGCCGCTTTTTGCTGTTCTGCGGCCTGCTGCTGCTGTTCCGCCGCCTGTTTCTGCTGCGCAGCCTGCGCCTTGGCGTCCTGCGCCGCTTTTTCCTGCGCCGCCAAACGCTCTTTCTCCAGCTCTTTCAGGCGCTGTTGCTCCGCCGCCTGCTTCTGCTGAAGTTCTTCGGCCTGCTGCTCCGCTTTTTTCTGGCGCTGCTTTTCGGCACGCTGCGCGTCGTTGCTCTGCTGCTGCTGGCGGTTGTACTGTTCCACCACCGCGCCCGGATCGACCATCACCGCACCGACAACCGAACCGTCACCGCCGCCGCCGGCGCTGTCCATGTTGACGTTTTCCTGCAGCGATCCCCAAATCAGCAGGGCAATCAATATGAAGTGCAGAACGACCGAAACAATAACGGCGCGATTCAGCTTATCGTTTTGCTCAGTTGCCTTTACCAAAATAGATTCCCAAAAACTGGTGTTGCTTATACGGGGTTCCTGGACCAAAGCCCAGGAACCGGGTTGCCATTCGCCTTAGGGTCAAATTGGCTGGGTCATCAGCCCCACGGAAGCCACGCCCGCCTGATGGAGAATATTCAATGCCTTGATAATCTCATCATAAGGAACTTCCTTCGCCCCGCCGATCAAAAAGACCGTTTTCGGGTTGGCCGCCAAACGCGACTTGGCTTCGGCTGCTACCTGCTCGGGCGGCAGCAGTTCCATGCGGTTGTGATCCACCACCAGGGTGTATTGACCTACGCCGGAAACCTCGAGGATCACCGGCGGATTGTCATCGCTGGACACCGTTTTGGAATCGGTGGCGTCCGGCAGGTCAACCTCCACGCTCTGGGTGATGATTGGCGCGGTTGCCATAAAAATCAGCAGCAGCACCAGCAACACGTCGAGCAGCGGAACGATGTTAATTTCGGACTTCAGCTCGCGCCGATTGCGTCCACGTACTCTCGCCATGCTACCTCCTACTTATTTGCTGTCGCTGGAGAAGGCCTGACGATGCAGAATAGCGGTGAACTCTTCCATAAAGTTGTCGTAATTCTGCTCAAGCTTGTTGACGCGCTGGTTGAGGCGGTTATAGGCCATAACGGCCGGAATGGCGGCGAACAGGCCGATCGCGGTGGCGATCAGCGCTTCGGCGATACCCGGCGCCACCATCTGCAGCGTGGCCTGCTTCACCGCACCCAGTGCGATAAAGGCGTGCATGATCCCCCACACGGTGCCGAACAGGCCGATATACGGGCTGATCGAACCGACGGTGCCGAGGAACGGAATATGGTTTTCCAGCGTTTCCAGTTCGCGGTTCATCGAAATGCGCATCGCGCGCGACGCCCCTTCAATCACCGACTCCGGCGCATGATTATTGGCGCGGTGCAGGCGGGCGAACTCTTTGAAGCCCGAGTGGAAAATTTGCTCGGAACCGGTCAGGCTATCGCGACGCGCCTGGCTCTCCTGATACAAGCGGGACAGCTCGATACCGGACCAGAATTTGTCTTCAAAGGCTTCGGCGTCGCGCGTGGCCGCATTGAGGATGCGGGTGCGCTGGATGATGATCGCCCAAGAGGCTACCGAGAAGCATATCAAAATCAACATGATAAGCTTAACCAGCAGGCTCGCCTTCAAGAATAAATCTAGGATGTTCATGTCAGTCACTGCTTAAACTCCGCGACAATAGACTTAGGAAGCGCTCTCGGCTTCATGTGGTGTGGATCAATACATGCAATCAATACATCGGCCTGGCTCAGTAGAGCCCCGTCACAATTGACAATGCGTTGAGCAAACGTGAGAGAAGCCCCGCGGATCACGGTGATTTCACTCTGCACTTCCAGCTGTTCGTCGAGACGAGCCGGAGCCAGATAATCCACCGTCATGCGCCGGACGACAAAAGCGACATGTTCACTGAGCAGCTGCTGTTGATGAAAGTTATGCTGACGCAGCATCTCGGTGCGCGCTCTTTCAAAAAAGGCGACGTAGCGGGCGTGATAGACCACACCACTGGCATCGGTATCCTCGTAGTAAACGCGAACCGGCCATCGAAACAACGTATTACTCACTCTACTTCCCAGCAATGCAATTTAACGCTGCTACTATACGCAAGACGGATCGGGTTGGGAATGGGTTACAAGATGGGAATGAAAATAATTATGGGCCATGAAGGCCCATAACACGGGGATATAGCGGAGATTATAAAGAAACGTAAAGTAATCCTGCGCCCAGGATCACAATTGCAGGAAGTGGCGCGAAAAAAGCGCGCCAGATGCTGCGCTGCGGCCGAAAGCCGAAGCCGTGGATCACGCCGGCGCACACCGCCCAAATAAGCAGCAGCCCTTCCCAAATCTCCAGCGAGCTGGTTTTGGCGGCGAAACGCGTCGGATCCCAAAAGATGCACCCCGCCAAAATCAACGCCAGCGCCAATGAAAGGGCCCGGATGGGGCCCTTGTCAGTGATGGCGTACAGCCTGTCGGTCAGTGACGCGCTCATCACTTGCCGTCTTGCTGCGCTTTGGTCGCTTCGCTTTGCTCAAGCGCCAGCGCCGTAATGATGCCGAAGGCGCAGGCAAGAAGCGTTCCGAGAATCCAGGCAAAATACCACATGGTTTAGCTCCTTATCCTTAGTACAGCGAATGCTTGTTGTTTTCGATGTAGTTCTTGTCGAGGCGGCCGAACATTTTATAGTACGACCAGCTGGTGTACGCCAAAACGATAGGCACGAAGATCGCCGCGACCACGGTCATCACTTTCAGCGTCAACAGGCTCGACGTCGCATCCCACATGGTCAGGCTGACGTTAGGCACGGTGCTGGACGGCATCACGAACGGGAACATGGTGACCCCGGCAGTGAGGATCACGCAGGCGATGGTCAGCGACGAGGTAACGAACGCCAGCGCCCCTTTCTCCAGACGCGAGAACAGGATGGTGAACAGCGGCAACACCACGCCCAGCGCAGGCAGCGCCCACAGCAGCGGATACTTGTTGAAGTTAATCAGCCAGGCGCCGGCCTGATGAGCCACTTCCTTACGCAGCGGGTTGGATTCCGCCATGGTATCCAGCGCGGAGGTCACCACGAAACCGTCGATGCCCTTCACCAGCCACACGCCCGCCAGCAGGAAGCACACCGCCATCACCAGGGTGGCAATCTGAGCCGCCGCGCGGGAACGCAGGTGGATCTCGCCGGTGGTGCGCATTTGCAGGTAGGTCGCGCCCTGGGTCACCAGCATGGTCAGGCTGACCACGCCCGCCAACAGGCCAAACGGGTTCAGCAGTTGGAAGAAGTTACCGGTGTAGAACAGCCGCATATACTCGTCCATATGGAACGGCACGCCCTGCAGCAGGTTGCCGAACGCCACGCCGAACACCACCGCGGGCACGAAGGAGCCGATGAAAATGCCCCAGTCCCACATGTTGCGCCAGCGGCTGCTCTCCAGCTTGGAACGGTAGTCAAAACCGACCGGGCGGAAGAACAGCGCGGACAGCACCAGGATCATGGCGACGTAGAAGCCGGAGAAGGCCGCTGCGTAGACCATTGGCCAGGCGGCGAACAGCGCGCCGCCGGCGGTGATCAGCCACACCTGGTTACCGTCCCAGTGCGGGGCGATGGAGTTGATCATCACCCGGCGCTCGGTATCGGTTTTGCCGATGATGCGCACCAGGATGCCGACGCCCATGTCGAAACCGTCGGTAACGGCGAAACCGATCAGCAGTACGCCAACCAGGACCCACCAAATAAATCGCAGTACTTCATAGTCAAACATACGTGGACTCCTGTTTAGCGCGCTTCCTGCACGGAGGCAGTCGGTTGTTCAAAGTGGTAGCGGCCAGTTTTCAGGCTGCTTGGCCCCAGACGCGCAAACTTGAACATCAGGTACATTTCAGCCACCAGGAACAGGGTGTACAAGCCGCAGATCAGCCCCATTGAGAACAGAATGTCGCCCGCCGTCAGCGAAGAGTTGGCGACCGCGGTCGGCAGCACCTCGCCAATCGCCCAGGGTTGACGGCCGTATTCAGCCACAAACCAGCCGGACTCGATGGCGATCCAGGGCAGCGGCAGGCCGTACAGCGCCGCGCGGTGCAGCCATTTTTTCTGGCCGATGCGGCCGCGGATCACGTTCCAGAACGACAGGCCGATGATCAACAGCATGATCACGCCGCAGGCCACCATGATGCGGAAGGCGAAGTACAGCGGCGCCACGCGCGGAATGGAGTCTTTGGTGGCCAGCTGGATCTGCGCTTCCGTCGCGTCGGTGACGTTCGGGGTATAGCGCTTCAGCAGCATGCCGTAGCCCAGGTCCTGCTTGGTGCGGTTGAACTCGGCGCGCACGGCGGGATCGGTATTGCCGCTGCGCAGCTCTTCCAACAGCTGGTAGGCTTTCATGCCGTTGCGGATGCGCACTTCATGCTGCGCCATCAGATCTTTCAGGCCGGTGACCTGGGTATCCGTGGAGCGGGTGGCGATCAGGCCGAGCGCATAAGGGATTTGAATCGAGTAGGAGTTCTCCATTTTATCCTGGTTCGGAATGCCGAACAGGGTAAAGGAGGCCGGAGCCGGCTGGGTGTCCCACTCTGCTTCGATGGCGGCCAGTTTGGTTTTCTGCACGTCGCCCATTTCGTAACCGGATTCATCACCCAGCACGATAACGGACAGAATGGCAGCCATACCGAAGCTGGCGGCAATGGCGAAGGAGCGCTTGGCGAAGGCGATATCGCGGCCCTTCAGCAGGTAGTAAGAGCTGATGCCCAACACGAACATCGCGCCACAGGTGTAGCCGGAAGCCACGGTGTGAACGAACTTCACCTGCGCAACCGGGTTAAGCACCAGTTCGGAGAAGCTGACCATCTCCATGCGCATGGTTTCGAAGTTGAAGTCGGAAGCGATCGGGTTTTGCATCCAGCCGTTGGCGACCAGGATCCACAGCGCGGAAAGGTTGGAGCCGAGGGCCACAAACCAGGTTACCGCCATGTGCTGCACCTTGCTCAGACGATCCCAGCCGAAGAAGAACAGGCCGACCAGCGTCGATTCAAGGAAGAACGCCATCAGACCCTCGATGGCCAGCGGGGCCCCGAAGATATCACCGACGTAGTGGGAGAAATATGACCAGTTGGTCCCGAACTGGAACTCCATGGTCAAACCGGTGGCCACACCCAGGGCGAAGTTAATTGCAAATAACTTGCCCCAGAATTTGGTCATGTCTTTATAGATTTGTTTGCCTGACAGTACATATACCGTTTCCATAATTGCCAGCAAAAACGCCATGCCCAGCGTTAATGGGACAAATAAGAAATGGTACATCGCCGTTAAAGCAAACTGTAAGCGCGACAGTTCGACAATATCAAACATCTTGACTCCTTGCTCCTCGCAGGAAGACTCCGACATGCGGCTAACGGCACGCTTTTTCAAAGCCGCCGGTAACGCCCCGCAGTGAATGCCCTTAAAAACAACAAATTTGATCCAGCTTCTCCGCTTTCAACCGCGCGCTCGCTGCAGGGCCGGACAGGCCAGGCCTCAAGCGCACCAATGAAAACCGACAACGGGTAACAAATGCAACAAGATCAACCATCCATAATCACAGCATGGATGATACTCGCCCAATCCCACACAATAAATAGGTTTTTACGTGATGCAGGTTAGACTTTTGGTTACAGGTCAAATCTTAGCCTGAAGAGGTACTCTGGCCTAATTTGATCTGAAACAATTTAAGCCTATCCGCATATTATTTCCATATTCATCAGCACATTTCGCCTATTTTTCTTGAGGTCATGTTGCGCGATGGTTTAATTGTTTTTTAATGATATTTTTTTGTTAAATAAATGTAATTCAAAAGGGCCGCCATTGTATTATTACGCGCTTATTATGAGACATAATTAACGTTTTATTTCCAATGACCGCTGACAGTGATTGCAGTCACAAAACAAAAAATCTCTTTCAAATATTAGCCTATTTCTCGCTATTGGATCGTAAAGGTTGCTTTTTTGTAGCAAAATAGCCGTTTATGTTAAAATTCCATTTATGACAATAACTTATGAAAAAAATCATTCTTGCCTCCGTACTGGGACTCTCGGGGAACCTCATGGCCGCTGAAACGGTTAACATCACCCTGCTGGGCACTTCCGATCTGCATGGCACCTTCGTGCCCTGGGATTACGCCAGCGACACCGAAAACCTGGCGGGCAGCCTGAGCCAAATAGCCACTCAGGTGAAAAAGCTGCGCGCCGAGCAACCCAACCTGATCCTGGTGGACGCCGGCGACACCATTCAGGGCAACTTCGTCGAAACCTTCAAGCACGAGGCCGTCAGCCCGATGATGCTGGGCTTCAACGCGCTCAAATACGACGTTTGGGTGATGGGCAACCACGAGTTCGATTTCGGTTTGCCGGCGCTGGCTACGCCGCTCAGGCAGTTTGAGGGCGCCGCGCTGGCGGGCAATATCTTCCGGGACGACGGCAAGCCGTATTTACCGGCCTATAAAATCATCGAACGTCAGGGGGTGAAGATTGGCATTATCGGTATGGACACGCCGATGACCGCCGAATTCGCCAAGGGCACCGACCGCATTAAAGGGTTGAATTTCACCGATCCGGTACAGGCGGTGAAACAGGTCATCAGCCAACTCGACAGCCAGGTCGACGCCATCGTGCTGGTGGCGCACATGGGCATCGACAACGAAAACCAGCGCCCCGGCACCGGCGTGGCCGACATCGCCAACGCCAACCCACAGCTGGCGGCGATCGTCGCCGGGCACATGCACGTTAAAATCGACAAGGCGGTGGTCAACGGCGTCATTATCACCGAGCCGGATAAATATGGCCGCGCGCTGTCGCGCATCGATCTGCAGTTTGAGCGGCGCGACGGCAAATTCACCTTGGTCAACAAGGACAGCTACACCTACCCTATCAAGGGCCTGGCGCCGGACAGCGGCATGCTGGCGCTCTATCAGCCGTATCACGACATCCTGCGCGCCAACGCCAACCGGGTGGTGGCCAGGCTGAGCGGCGGCGATCTGGTGCCCGCCGACGAGTTCAAAGGCATCCCGCAGGTACACGTGCAGGACACCGGCATCAGCGCGCTGTTCCAGCAGGCCAGCCGCCACTACGCGCCGCTGGCGCAGGTGATCGCCCTGCAGATCGACAACGATCGCGCCAGGCTCGACGTTGGCGACATCAAGGCCAAGGACATCGCCTTCAATTACCAATACGCCGGCGGCGAGATCACCGTTTATCAGCTCAACGGCAAGGCGCTGAAACAGTATATGGAATGGTCGGCCGGCTATTTTAACCAGCTGCGACCGGGCGACGTCACCTACAGCTTCAATCCGGCGCGCCGTTCGTCCAAATACTCCACCAATGACTTCTTCGACGGCGTCACTTACCGCATCGACCTGCGCCAGCCGGCCGGTTCGCGCATCCGCGATCTGCGCCTGGCGGACGGCACGCCGGTCACCGACGATATGCCGATTCGCCTGGGCATGAACAGCTACCGCATGGGCCACCTGACGCAAAAAGGCGGCGCGCTGGAGGGGCAATCCTTCCCGGTGTTGTCCGACAGCAAGGCGCAGTATGGCGAAGAGGAAGGCACCATCCGCAACCTGACCCTGCGCTACCTGAGCGAAGTGAAAAAGGGCCAATATCAGGGGCAGCCGCAGCAACGTTGGAAATTAGTCGGCATGGAGGGTTATGAGCCGCAGCGGGCCATCGTCAAACGCCTGCTCAATGACGGCGTGATTCAGGTGCCGACCACCGATGACGGCCGCTACACCAACGTCGCATCGATCAACGTCAAAGATGCGCTGTTCAAGGATGCCGACGGCTACCGCGCCGCCCTCACCTCGCTGGAACGGCAGCAACGGGCCGCCGGCGATGCGGTTCAGCAACGTCGCCTGCAGGATCGGATCGCGCTGATCAAGGCGCTCAACAACTTCTGATCCTTAGCCCATAAAAAAGGCCACCCTATGGGTGGCCAAACATGTCGAGATATTGTTATTTCGTACTAAGATCTTAGCGGTTCAGCACCGCTTTCACTGCGTCACCGATGTCAGCCAGGCTGCGCACGGTTTTCACCCCTGCCGCTTCCAACGCCGCAAACTTCTCGTCTGCAGTGCCTTTGCCGCCGGCGATGATGGCGCCTGCGTGGCCCATGCGCTTGCCTTTCGGCGCGGTAACGCCGGCGATGTAGCCGACGACCGGCTTGGTGACGTGTTCTTTGATGTAGGCTGCCGCTTCTTCTTCAGCGCTGCCGCCGATCTCGCCGATCATCACGATCGCTTCGGTCTGCGGATCCTGCTGGAACATCTTCAGGATATCGATGAAGTTGGAGCCTGGGATCGGGTCGCCGCCGATACCCACACAGGTAGACTGGCCCAGACCGGCATCGGTAGTTTGTTTTACCGCTTCATAGGTCAGGGTGCCGGAGCGGGAAACGATGCCCACTTTGCCTGGCAGGTGGATATGGCCAGGCATGATGCCGATTTTGCATTCGCCCGGGGTGATAACGCCTGGGCAGTTCGGGCCGATCATGCGCACGCCGGCTTCATCCAGCTTCACTTTCACGGTCAGCATGTCCAGCGTCGGGATGCCTTCGGTGATGGTGATGATCAGTTTGATGCCTGCATCGATAGCTTCCAGGATGGAGTCTTTGCAGAACGGCGCCGGAACGTAGATCACGGAAGCGGTAGCGCCCGTGGCTTCAACCGCTTCACGCACGGTGTTGAACACCGGCAGGCCCAGATGCTGAGTGCCGCCTTTGCCCGGGGTTACGCCGCCGACCATTTTGGTGCCGTAAGCGATAGCCTGTTCGGAGTGGAAAGTACCCTGGCTGCCGGTGAAGCCCTGGCAAATTACTTTGGTGTTCTTATCGATTAAAATGGACATTATTTACCCTCCACTGCCGCAACAACTTGCTGAGCCGCATCAGTCAGGCTGGTCGCAGCAATGATATTCAGACCGCTGTCCGCCAGTTTCTTGGCGCCCAGTTCGGCATTGTTCCCTTCCAGACGCACTACCACCGGGACGTTAACGCCCACTTCGGCTACTGCGCCGATGATGCCGTCTGCGATCAGGTCGCAGCGCACGATACCACCGAAAATGTTAACCAGAACCGCTTTCACCTTGTCGTCGGACAGGATGATTTTGAAGGCTTCGGTCACGCGCTCTTTGGTCGCGCCGCCGCCGACGTCCAGGAAGTTGGCCGGTTCGCCGCCGTGCAGTTTAACGATGTCCATGGTGCCCATCGCCAGGCCGGCGCCGTTAACCATGCAGCCGATGTTGCCGTCGAGCGCAACGTAGTTCAGCTCCCACTGGGCCGCACGGGATTCACGCTCATCTTCCTGAGAAGGGTCACGCATTTCACGCAGTTCCGGCTGGCGGAACAGGGCGTTGCCGTCGGCGCCCAGTTTGCCGTCCAGGCACACCAGGTCACCCTGCTTGGTGATCACCAGCGGGTTGATCTCAACCATCGCCAGGTCGCGTTCCAGGAACAGGGTAGCCAGGCCCATGAAGATCTTGGCGAACTGGCTGACCTGCTTGCCGGTCAGGCCCAGTTTGAACGCCAGCTCACGGCCCTGGTAAGGCTGTGGGCCGGCCAGCGGATCGATGGTCATTTTGTGGATCAGTTCCGGGGTTTCTTCCGCAACTTTCTCGATCTCGACGCCGCCTTCGGTGGACGCCATGAACACTACGCGACGGCTGGCGCGATCGACAACCGCGCCCAGGTACAGTTCTTTATCGATATCGGTCGCCGCTTCCACCAGGATCTGGTGAACCGGCTGGCCCAGCGCATCGGTCTGGTAGGTCACCAGACGTTTGCCCAACCAGGCTTCAGCGAAAGCACGGATATCTTCCTTGCTGTTCACTACCTTAACGCCACCCGCTTTACCGCGGCCGCCAGCATGAACCTGACATTTAACCACCCACGGGCCGGAGCCGATTTTGGATGCGGCTTCTTCTGCTTCACGCGGAGTGGTACAGGCGTAGCCGGTTGGTGCCGGCATGCCATACCGAGCAAACAGCTGTTTGGCCTGATATTCGTGTAAATTCATGATGTTCTATCCATTCAGTTCTGAAGGTTTTTAGCCGGGTCACTGTTGTGCGGTAAAACCGCATGACTTTCCGGCCACATAGCACAGAGTGTGGGCGCAGCGTGAAACGCCGCGCCCAGCAGGGTTACTAGACGTCCAGCAGCAGACGAGCCGGATCTTCCAGCATCTCTTTGACCGTCACCAGGTAACCGACGGACTCTTTGCCGTCGATCAGGCGGTGGTCATAGGACAGCGCCAGGTACATCATCGGCTGGATCACCACCTGGCCATTCACCGCCATCGGACGATCTTTGATGGCGTGCATGCCCAGGATAGCGCTCTGCGGCGGGTTGATGATCGGGGTAGACATCAGCGAGCCGAATACGCCGCCGTTGGTAATGGTGAAGTTACCGCCGGTCAGCTCTTCCACGGTCAATTTGCCGTCGCGGCCTTTAACGGCCAGCTCTTTGATTTTCTTCTCGATGTCCGCCATGCTCATGGCGTCCACATCGCGCAGAACCGGGGTCACCAGGCCGCGTGGGGTGGATACCGCAATGCTGATATCGAAGTAGTTGTGGTACACCACGTCGGTGCCGTCGATAGACGCGTTCACTTCCGGGAAGCGTTTCAGCGCTTCAACCACCGCCTTGATGTAGAAGGACATGAAGCCCAGGCGCACGCCGTGGCGCTTCTCGAAGGCTTCGCCGTACTGCTTGCGCAGGTCCATGATCGGCTGCATGTTGATTTCGTTGAAGGTAGTCAGCATCGCGGTGCTGTTCTTCGCTTCCAACAGGCGCTCGGCCACGCGTTTGCGCAGGCGGGTCATCGGCACGCGTTTTTCGCTGCGGCCGGCCAGAGCCGGCTGCGGCGCGGCTTCGGCAGCGGCCGGTTTGTCAGCGGCTTTACCGCCTTTCGCCAGGTGCGCATCCACGTCTTCGCGGGTGATACGGCCACCCACGCCGGTGCCTTTGATGGCGCCGGCGTCGAGATCGTGTTCGGCGATCAGGCGGCGAATCGCCGGGCTGAGTGCGTCATTGCTTTCTTCTTCCAGGCTGGCGGTGGCGCGCTGAGCCGGAGTGGCTTCTTTCTCTTGGCTTTTCTCAGCGGTCGGCTTGCCGGAGCTGTCGCCCGGGCGAATGCGGCCGAGAAGCTGGCGAGACAGCACGGTCGCCCCCTCTTCTTCCACGATCGCATCGAGAATGCCCGCTTCACTGGCCGGCACTTCCAGCACCACTTTGTCAGTTTCGATCTCAACCAGGACTTCGTCACGCTGAACGCTGTCGCCCGGTTTCTTGTGCCAGGTGGCTACGGTCGCATCGGCAACCGATTCAGGAAGGTCAGGAACCAGAATATCTACGCTACTCATTTAGCTTTCCCTTAAGTTTTTTAGCCTTCACCTTGCCGGCCGCAGCCGGCAAGGGAACGGATATTAATCAATATTCAGCGCGTCATTGACCAGAGCTTGCTGCTGCTTCTGGTGTACGGACATATAACCCACCGCCGGAGAGGCGGAGGCCGGACGTCCTGCGTAACGTAAAGAAGCCCCAAATGGCACCACTTCACGGAAGTTGTGTTGGCTGCAGTACCAGGCGCCCTGGTTCAGCGGCTCTTCCTGACACCAGACGAAATCATGCACGTGCGCGTATTGCTCCAGCACTGCCTGAACGGCCTGATGCGGGAACGGATACAGCTGCTCGATGCGGATGATGGCCACGTCTTTCTGGTCATTCTTGCGGCGCTGTTCCAGCAGGTCGTAGTACACCTTGCCGGAACACATCACCACGCGTTTGACCGCTTTCGGATCCAGCGCGTCGATCTCGCCGATAGCCGGCAGGAAGGTGCCGCTTGCCAGCTCTTCCAGAGAAGAGATCGCCAGCGGATGACGCAGCAGAGACTTAGGCGACATTACCACCAGCGGACGGCGCATACCGCGCAGCGCCTGGCGACGCAGCATATGGTAAACCTGCGCCGGCGTGGACGGGATGCACACCTGCATGTTCTGCTCGGCGCACAGCTGCAGATAACGCTCCAGACGCGCGGAGGAGTGCTCCGGGCCCTGGCCTTCGTAACCGTGCGGCAACAGCATCACCAGGCCGCACATACGGCCCCATTTCTGCTCGCCGGAGCTGATGAACTGGTCGATCACCACCTGCGCGCCGTTGGCGAAGTCGCCGAACTGCGCTTCCCAGATGGTCAGGGTGCGCGGCTCTGCGGTGGCGTAACCGTATTCGAACGCCAGCACCGCTTCTTCAGACAGCACCGAGTCCCAGACCTTGAATTCGCCCTGGCCGCTGTGAACATTGGCCAGCGGAACATAGACCGAACCGTTTTTCTGGTTGTGCACCACCGCGTGGCGGTGGAAGAAGGTGCCGCGGCCGGCGTCTTCACCGGAGAGACGGATCGGAATGCCTTCGTCAACCAGGGTGGCGTAGGCCAGCGTTTCGGCGGCGCCCCAGTCGAACGGCTTGGCGCCGGCGGCCATCTCGGCGCGGTCACCGTAGATTTTCGCCACGCGCGACTGCATCTCGATAGCTTCCGGCACGCTGCTGATGCGGCGAGCCAGTTCCTGCAGACGCTTCATCTCGACCTTGCTTGGGTACTCTTCGTCCCACTCGTGGTTGAGGTACGGCGACCAGGTAAAGGAGTGCAGGTTCATCGGACGCCATTCTTCAACCACGCAGTCGCCGCGGTCGAGCGCGTCACGGTACAGGTTGACCATTTCCGTGGCATCTTCCAGGCTGGCGACTTTCTGTTCGGTCAGCACGTCAGCGTAGATTTTGCGTGGCGTCGGGTGTTTCTTGATCTTCTGGTACATCACCGGCTGGGTGGCGCTTGGCTCATCGGCCTCGTTATGCCCATGGCGACGGTAGCAGACCAGGTCGATCATCACGTCACGTTTGAAGGTGTTACGGAAATCCAACGCCAGACGGGTGACAAAGGCCACCGCTTCCGGATCGTCCGCATTGACGTGGAAGATCGGCGACTGCACCATCTTGGCGATGTCGGTACAGTATTCGGTAGAGCGCGCATCCAGCGGGTTGGAGGTGGTGAAACCAACCTGGTTGTTGATGACGATGCGCACCGTGCCGCCCACTTCGTAACCGCGGGCCTGCGACATGTTCAGAGTTTCCTGCACCACGCCCTGGCCGGTAATGGCGGCGTCACCGTGGATGGTGATTGGCAGCACCATGTTGCTGCGCGCTTCGTCCAGACGATCGCGGCGGGCGCGTACCGAGCCCATCACCACCGGGCTGACGATTTCCAGGTGCGACGGGTTGAACGCCAGCGCCAGGTGAACCATGCCGCCTTCGGTTTCCACGTCGGAGGAGAAGCCCTGGTGATATTTCACGTCACCGGTGCCGAGGTGTTCTTTATGCTTGCCGGCGAACTCGTCGAACAGGTCGGCCGGTTTTTTACCCAGCACGTTGATCAACACGTTCAGACGGCCGCGGTGGGCCATGCCCAGCACCACTTCACGGGTGCCGTTCTTGCCGGCGTGGCGCACCATCTCTTTCAGCATTGGCACCAGCGCATCGCCGCCTTCCAGCGAGAAGCGCTTCGCGCCCGGGAACTTGGCGCCCAGGTAGCGTTCCAGACCTTCCGCAGCGGTCAGCTCGTTCAGGAAACGGCGTTTCTCATCGCTGGTGAAGCTGGCGCGCCCCGCCACCGACTCGATGCGCTGTTGGATCCAGCGTTTCTCTTCGGTGTTGGTGATGTGCATGTATTCCGCACCGATCGAACCGCAGTAGGTTTGCTTCAGCGCGGCGTACAGATCGCCCAGCTTCATGGTTTCTTTGCCGATGGCGAAAGAACCCACGTTGAAGGTCTCCTGGAAGTCGGCTTCGGTCAGATTGTGGTAAGCGGGCTCAAGGTCAGGAACTTGCTCACGCTGCCACAGACCGAGCGGGTCGAGGTTGGCATGCTGATGCCCGCGGAAGCGGAAGGCGTTGATCAGCTGCAGTACCTTGACCTGTTTCGCGTCGGTGTCTGGGTCGTTGATGGTGGTGTTGTAACGCGCGGAGTCTTTCGCCAGGCGGCGGAAGTATTCGCGTGTTTGAGAGTGAAGCTGATCGGGTTTTACACCCGCGGTTGGTAGCTGTTGAAAAATGGAACGCCAGCTATCTTCAACGGAGCCCGGATCGGTTAAGAAGTCTTCATAGAGCTGCTCTATGTAAGACTGGTTCGCGCCCGCCAGATAGGAGGAATCCAGCCAGGCCTTCATTGCGCCGTTCTGCATCATGATCCCTTAAGCTTTGAAGCTTTAGTTTTCGCCGTGGTTAACATAATTACCGTGATGGATACGGTTTGCCGTAAAAACGGTTCACTCGACGTACTTGATACCCGTCGCCTTTCAAGCCGCAGCGTGGTTGCCTGCGATCGAAAGTCATAGGGTATGCCACTATGGCCCGGTACGTTCTGCTATGGACCTCGCGGTCCCTTACAAGGAACCTCTAAAAACCGGCGGAAGAACCAGGCTGCATGGCGCCGCAGCCGCGGGTCAGTTTTTAGAGGTTCCCTCCCGTGGGATGTGCGCCGGAATACCGCCCGGCGCAGCATCTCATTCCGTTTATGCGCCGCGTTGCAGCAGCATGGACTTGATATGCCCGATAGCACGCGTCGGGTTCAAGCCTTTAGGACATACACTGACACAATTCATAATGCTATGGCAGCGGAAAACACTGAAAGCGTCGTCCAGATCATCTAAACGTTCTTCGGTTTCCGTGTCGCGGCTATCGATCAGGAAGCGGTACGCCGCCAACAGGCCGGCCGGGCCAACGAACTTGTCAGGGTTCCACCAGAACGATGGGCAGGAAGTCGAGCAACAGGCGCACAGAATGCACTCGTACAGACCATCCAGCTTGGCGCGCTCATCCGGCGACTGCAGGTGTTCGCGCGCCGGAGGATTCTTGCCGTCGTTCAGCAGGTAAGGCTTAATCTTTTCATATTGGGTGTAGAACTGGCCCATATCAACCACCAGGTCACGCACCACCGGCAAGCCCGGCAAAGGACGGATCACAATCTTTTTGCCGGCTTTGCGCAGCGCAGAGATCGGCGTGATGCAGGCCAGGCCGTTTTTGCCGTTCATGTTGAGGCCGTCGGAGCCACAGACGCCTTCACGGCATGAGCGGCGGAACGACAGGGTCGGATCTTTCTCTTTCAGCTGGATTAACGCGTCCAGCAACATCATATCGCGACCTTCTTCCGCTTCCAGGGTGTAATCCTGCATGTGCGGCGCATCGTCAACATCCGGATTGTAGCGATAAATTGAAAATTCGAGTTTCATCAATCGATCTCCGCAATTAGTAAGAACGCACTTTCGGCGGGAATGCCGGGCGCAGTTTCGGTTGCATGTTCACTTCACGACGCGTCATGCTTTCCGATTGCGGCAGATACAGCGAATGGCACAGCCAGTTGGCGTCATCGCGCTCCGGGAAGTCGAAGCGGCTGTGCGCGCCACGGCTCTCGGTACGGAAGTTGGCCGACACGGCGGTGGAAAACGCGGTTTCCATCAGGTTATCCAACTCCAGGCATTCGATGCGCTGGGTGTTGAACTCGCTGGAGGTATCGTCCAGGCGTGCGTTCTTCAGACGTTCACGGATCACTTTCAGCTCTTCCAGCCCTTTCGCCATCGCATCGCCTTCGCGGAATACCGAGAAGTTGTTCTGCATGCAGGCCTGGAGCGCTTTGCGGATTTCAACCGGATCTTCACCCGAACGGGTGTTGTTCCAGCGGTTCAGGCGTTCCAGCGAAGCTTCTACGTCGGATTCGCTGGCGTCACGGCTTTCGCCCTGCTCTTCCAGAGATTCCTGCAGGTGCATGCCGGCGGAGCGGCCGAAGACCACCAGGTCGAGCAGCGAGTTGCCGCCCAGGCGGTTGGCGCCGTGCACCGACACGCAGGCGATTTCGCCCACGGCGAACAGCCCCGGGATCACCACGTCTTCGCCCTTCTCGTTCACGGTCAACGCCTGGCCGGTCACCTTGGTCGGAATGCCGCCCATCATGTAGTGGCAGGTCGGGATCACCGGGATAGGCTCTTTCACCGGGTCGACGTGAGCGAAGGTGCGCGACAGCTCCAGAATGCCCGGCAGGCGGGATTCCAGTACGTCTTTGCCCAGGTGGTCCAGCTTCAGCTTGGCGTGCGGGCCCCAAGGACCGTCGCAGCCGCGGCCTTCGCGGATTTCAATCATGATGGAACGGGCAACCACGTCGCGGCCCGCCAGATCTTTGGCGTTCGGCGCATAACGCTCCATAAAGCGCTCGCCGTGCTTGTTCAGCAGGTAGCCGCCTTCGCCGCGGCACCCTTCGGTCACCAATACCCCGGCGCCGGCGATGCCGGTCGGGTGGAACTGCCACATTTCCATATCCTGCACCGGCACGCCGGCGCGCAGCGCCATGCCGACACCGTCGCCGGTGTTGATGTGGGCGTTGGTGGTGGACTGGTAAATGCGGCCTGCGCCGCCGGTCGCCAGCACGGTGGCCTTGGCTTTGAAGTAAACCACTTCACCGGTTTCGATGCAGATGGCGGTGGTGCCGACCACGGCGCCGTCCTGGTTCTTCACCAGATCCAGCGCATACCACTCGGAGAAGATGGTGGTGTGGTTCTTCAGGTTCTGTTGATACAGAGTGTGCAGCAACGCGTGACCAGTACGGTCGGCCGCCGCAGCGGTGCGTGCCGCCTGCTCGCCGCCGAAGTTCAGCGACTGGCCGCCGAACGGGCGCTGATAGATGCGGCCATCGTCCAGACGGGAGAACGGCAGCCCCATATGTTCCAGCTCCAGAATCGCTTCCGGGCCGGTTTTACACATGTATTCGATGGCGTCCTGGTCACCGATATAGTCGGAGCCTTTCACCGTGTCATACATGTGCCATTCCCAGTTGTCTTCATGGGTGTTACCCAGCGCGACGGTGATACCGCCCTGCGCAGACACGGTATGGGAACGGGTCGGGAATACTTTGGACAGCAGGGCGCAGCTAGAGCCCGCTTGGGAAATTTGCAGCGCCGCGCGCATACCTGCGCCGCCAGCACCGATAACAACTGCATCAAACTCTCTGACCGGCAGTTTCATTTAAGCACCCCACACTACGATTGTTCCGTACAGTAAATAGACCAGCAACACGACAACGATCGCCAGTTGCAACACCAGGCGAACCGCCAGCGGTTTGACGTAGTCCGTCAACACCTGCCACAGGCCGATCCAGGCGTGAGCCAAAATCGACAGCAAGGTCAGCAGGGTGAATACTTTCGTAATGGAAGTGGCGAAAAAGCCGCGCCAGATTTCATAGGTCAGATCCGGAGCCGTGACGAAAAAGCCCAGAATATACAGAACATACAGGGTGATGATGATAGCGGAAGCACGCAGCAGCAGCCAATCGTGCACGCCGTTGCGCCCTAATGCAGAAACATTGTTTACCATACGAGGACTCCAGCCAGAACTGACAGCACGACGGTCAGACCGATCGCCACCTGGGCGGAACGGGTACCGGCGGCCAAACTCTCTTCGATATAGCCAAAATCCATTAACAAGTGACGAACGCCACCGCAAATGTGATAGGCCAGCGCCGTGAGGATGCCCCAGAATATGAATTTGACAATGAAGCTATTCATGATGGCGGCAGCCTGCAGGAAACCCTCTTGGGAAGAGAGTGACAGGCCCAGCAGCCAGAGGAGGATGCCCACGGCAACGAAGGTAATTACGCCAGAGACTCGGTGTAAGATAGACGCTATCGCAGTTACGGGAAACCGGATCGTTTGCAGATCCAAGTTGACAGGTCGTTGTTTTTTCACGTTTTTGCCCACACAGCTCTTATTATTTTCCTTCCTCCGGGCCTGGGTGGGGATCAGACAGCGTTAAGAGCCAAAACCCTTACACGTCACGCGCTCAAACATCAACATCCTCTGTGCTCAAACGGCGCGCATTTATAACGCTGGGTGCTCCTACTTCAGGGTAATCCGGAGACCTGGCGGCAGTATAGGAGGATCACATTCTGATTACAATTCCCATACAATCCCTTTGGTAACATTTCCCCCGAACAGTGATTTAGATCACGAATTTCACAATTAGTGCAAAATTAATTATCTGATTTGACAAGAGATCAACATTTCCATTACATATAGGGGCACAAAGGGTCCTATGACGCGCTATAGGTCAACAGATACACTTCCCCCCATGTTCCAGTTGTGCAACAGTGTATTTGGCGAACCTATCCCAATAGCCGTTGCCGCCCGCCCGTCTTTGCCGCAACAAAAGCAAATAAGGCTTATAAAACAGTTAATTGGGATGGGTTCACATAACCCTCGAACAGCTCATAGGTAAGATTAACAGAATATAACGAATGACAATGAATCGTTAACAACTGGTCACCCGTCTCGTTCGCCTGGTCAGCACTCTGTACCCTACCCGCGCACAATTGCGCAGTCGCTCACAGAGTTAGCGTCCGCTCCATTTTTTTGCGGACAACCTGCGGAGATTTAAGGTATTTCAGTTGTTAGAGGTTTTTAAAATAAGGCGCTAAGGAGACAGTAAATGACTGATAAGAAAGCGACGCTAACCATTAATGATGGCGAAGCTCCGATCGAACTGGGCGTATTAACCCCGACACTGGGCCCCGATGTCCTCGATGTCCGCGCCCTGGGCTCCAAAGGTTATTTCACATTTGATCCCGGCTTTACCTCTACCGCTTCCTGCGAATCCAAAATCACCTTCATCGACGGCGACAAGGGCGTACTGCTGCACCGCGGCTTCCCGATCGAGCAGTTGGCGAAAGAATCTTCCTATCTGGAAGTGTGCTACATCCTGCTGTACGGCGAGACTCCGACCGCCGAAGAGTTCGAAACCTTTAAAACCACCGTTACGCGCCACACCATGATCCACGACCAGATCACCCATCTGTTCCGTGGCTTCCGCCGCGATTCGCACCCGATGGCGGTGCTGTGCGGCGTGACCGGCGCGCTGGCGGCGTTCTATCACGACGCGCTGGACGTCAACAACGAGCGTCACCGCGAGATCACCGCATTCCGCCTGCTGTCCAAAATGCCGACCGTGGCGGCGATGTGTTACAAATATTCCCTGGGCCAGCCGTTCGTTTACCCACGCAACGATCTGTCCTACGCCGGCAACTTCCTGCACATGATGTTCGCCACCCCGTGCGAAGAGTACGTGGTGAACCCGGTGCTGGAACGCGCCATGGATCGCATCCTGATCCTGCACGCTGACCACGAGCAGAACGCCTCCACCTCTACCGTGCGTACCGCAGGCTCCTCCGGCGCCAACCCGTTCGCCTGCATCGCGGCCGGTATCGCTTCCCTGTGGGGACCGGCGCACGGCGGCGCCAACGAAGCGGCGCTGAAAATGCTGGAAGAGATCAAGACCGTCGATCACATCCCGGAATTCATCAAACGCGCCAAAGACAAGAATGATTCGTTCCGTCTGATGGGCTTCGGCCACCGCGTGTACAAGAACTACGATCCGCGTGCCACCGTGATGCGCGAAACCTGCCACGAAGTGCTGAAAGAGCTGAACAAGAAGGACGACAACCTGCTGCAGGTGGCGATGGAGCTGGAACACATCGCGCTGAACGACCCGTACTTCATCGAGAAGAAACTGTACCCGAACGTCGACTTCTACTCAGGCATCATCCTGAAGGCGATGGGCATTCCTTCTTCCATGTTCACCGTGATCTTCGCTATCGCCCGCACCATCGGCTGGATCGCGCACTGGAACGAAATGCACGACGAAGGCATCAAGATTGCCCGTCCGCGTCAGCTGTACACCGGCTATGCCGAGCGTGACTTCAAGTCCCAGCTGAAAAACAAATAACGCCGCTTTACCCTACATAAAGCAGCACAGCGCCGCCCGATTGGGCGGCGTTTTTTTTGGGTTATTTCTGGCAACCGGGGCACCAGTAAAACGGCCGCGAAGAGAGCTCACCGCGCGCAATCATCGCGCCGCAGCGCTCACAGGGTTCGCCGCTGCGGTGAAACACCTTGAAGCTGAACAGCGCGCCGTGATGGCGGTTTTCATTCACCTGGCCGCGGGTTTGATAGGATAAACGCGGAACCGCCAGCAGCGCCTCCGCCAGGCGCTGCAACGCCGCCGGCGCCAGATCCTGCGGCTTATGCTGCGGCGCCAACGCCGCCTGCCAGAGAATTTCCGCCCGCAGATAGTTGCCTAACCCGGCGAGAAACGCCTGATCGAGCAGCATGCCGCCCAACTGCCGTTTGCAGAAACGCGGCGACAGCAAACGCTGCGCCACCGCCTCCGCGGTTAAAGACATATCCAGCACGTCGGGGCCAATGCGTTTTAAAAACGGGTGCTGTTCAATTTCTTCCCGCGGCCCCAGGGTAATGTCCGAGGCGCTGTAGAGCAAAATTGCGCTGTCGGCGGTTTCCAGCCGTACCCGCAGGTCACGCTTGGTATCCGGCCTCTCTCCGGCCTTCACCACCTTCCAGACGCCATACAGTTGGTTATGGCTGTACATCGTCAACCCGTTGGAAAAATGGGTCAGCAGCGCCTTGCCGCGCGGCTCAATCGCCAGGATGCGTTCGCCGATCAGATGCTGACGATAGTGCTTTAACTGGGGAAAGGCGAAATCGACCTCGGTCAGCGGCCGGCCGATCACCGCCGCCGCCAGCTTATCCGCCGCCCGGCGGATCTCTGGGCCTTCCGGCATAGACAACTCCTTGCATCAGACCCGGCGCAGCAGCCTGCGCCGGGGAATAACCGGTTAGTGCGTCGCGCCGCCAACCACTTTCAAATCGTGCTCCACCTGCAGCGCAATGGATATCGCCAGCTCAAGGGCGAACAGCACCGTCGGTGCAGCCATGCTCGGCGCGCCGGGGTGCGCCGCCGCCTGCTCCGGCAGATAAGGGATATGAATGAACCCGCCCTTGATTTCCTGCTGGTCGCGCAGGCGGTGCAACAGGCCATACATCACGTGATTACACACGTAGGTGCCGGCGGTTTGTGAAACGGAAGCCGGAATGCCGGCCTCGCGCATCGAGCTGACCATCGCTTTGATCGGCAGGGTGCTGAAATAGGCCGCCGGGCCGTCGGCGACGATCGGCTCGTCAATCGGTTGCCGGCCCTGGTTATCGGGAATTCGCGCATCGTCGACGTTGATCGCCACCCGCTCCAGCGTGATGTCGGTTCGCCCGCCGGCCTGGCCAATCGCCAGCACCATCACCGGCTGCACCTCGTCGAGCACCGTATTCAGCGCCTCCAGCGCCGCGCCAAATACGCACGGCAGCTGGCGCGCCACCACTCGCGTGCCGACCAGCTCCATATCGTTCAGCTGCTTCACCACTTCCCAGGAGGGATTGACGCGTTCGCCGCCGAAGGGCTCAAAGCCCGTAATCAATACCTTTTGCATCAGCTCTCCTACAGGAACATCAGGAAATACAACAGGAATACGTTCACCAACAGCAGCAGCACGCCAGTCGGCACCTGCGCCTTGATCACCGCATTCTTGTCCGGCAGCTCCAGCAACGCCGCCGGCACAATATTAAAGTTAGCAGCCATTGGCGTCATCAGCGTGCCGCAATAGCCGGAGAACATGCCGATCGCCGCCATCACCGCCGGGTTGCCGCCGTGCTGCAGCACCAGGATCGGGATGCCGATACCGGCGGTGACGATAGGAAAAGCGGCAAAGGCGTTGCCCATCACCATGGTCAGCAGCGCCATGCCGATGGCGTAAACCGCCACGGCGATAAAGCGGTTGTCGACCGCCAGGTATTCCTGAGTCAGATGGGAAATCGCCGTGCCGACGCCGGCGGCGGTGAACAGCAGCCCCAGCGTGGCGAGGATCTGCGGCAGAATAAACGCCCAGCCGATCGAATCCAGCAGGCGGCGCGTTTCCTGGATGGGCTGCGAAAGGGTTTCACGCGTCATTCGCACCGCAATAATACCGCCAAGCACCACCCCCAGGGCCATCGAGAACAGGGTAATCAGCGTGGCGTGGTTGCCGCTGCCGAACACCGCATTCTGCAGCGCCGGGATATTGTTGAACAGCAGCACGCCGACCACCGTCACTACCGGGATCGCCAGCGCCGGCACGAACAGCCGGTTGCCCAGGCGTTTGGCGCTGGCCTCGCGCTCCTGCGGCGTACGCTGATGATAGCTGCCCAGCCGCACGCCGCCGAAACCGGCGATCAGGGCCATGACCACCACCACCACGCCGACGATGATATGCAACATGCGTTTCTCGTTGCTGCCCTCGCCCAAGACGTCGCCCAGCAGGCTATAGGTCCAGTCGCCAACCAGGAATACCAGGCCGTACAGCGCCCAGAACAGGCCGGTGGTGATACGGCGCGGGTTGGCGCGATCGCGAAACGACATCGCCGCCACAATGAGCAGCACCACGCCGGCCAGCCAGTAGAGATATTGTTGTTGGAAATTCATCGCGCATCCCCCTTCGCCTGCAGCGCCGCCTGGTTCAGCTGCGCCAGTTCGGCGATGAGCTGTTTATCCATGCGGTAAAGCCGGAAGGCGTGGATCAGGAAGGCGAAGATAGCGGTTGGGATACCCCACAGCGCGATGTGCAGCGGCTCGGTCTGAATGCCGCCCGACTCCAGCATAAAGTTGTGCATGAAGATAATCGCGCCGAAGGCCACGAAAATATCCTCACCGAAGAACAGCCCGACGTTGTCGGTGGCGGCCGACATGGCGCGCAGGCGATGCCGGGTGCGCTCCGGCAGCTCGCCGTAACGGTTTTCGGTCGCCCCTTCCGCCATCGGCGCCAGCAACGGCCGCACCATCTGCGGGTGGCCGCCCAGGCTGGTCAGCCCCATGGCGGCGGTAATCTCACGCACGAACAGGTAGACGATCAGCAAACGCCCGGCGGTGGCGCTTTTGATCTTGGCGATCCACGCCTGCGCGCGCTCTTTCAGCCCGTGGCGCTCCAGCAGGCCGATCACCGCCAGCGGCAGCAACAGGATCAGCGGCAGGTTGCGGGTATTGAGAAAGCCCTCGCCGAGCTTTTCCAGGATCACATCCAGCGGCATCAGCGCCGCCAGCCCGGTAATGATGCCGGCGGCAATCACCACCAACACCGGATTGAAGCGTAAGACGAACCCCAGCACGATGGCGGCGATGCCGATCAGTGGCCAGAGATTAACGGCCTGTTCCATAGTATGCCCTCGATAATTTCTAATAGTTTTATTGTGATGTTGTGCGTTGCGTTACTCGGCGCTGACGCGGATCCCCTGCTGAACGAAGCTGTCCCGCAGCTTGCGCGCATATTCCAGCGCATGTTGCCCATCGCCGTGCAGGCAGACGGTTTCCGCCCGCACCGCCGCCCAGGTGCCATCCAGCGTGCGCACCCGATGGTGGCGCACCATTTCCAACGTTTGCGCCAGCGCCTGTTCGTCGTCTTCGATCAGCGCGCCCGGCAGGCCGCGCGGCACCAGCGTGCCGTCCGCCTGATAGCCGCGATCGGCGAACACCTCCTGCCGCGTCGCCAGCCCCTGCCGCTGTGCGGCGCGGATCAGTTCGCTGCCGGCCAACCCCACCAGCCGCAACGCCGGATCGACCGCTTTCACCGCTTTAGCGATCGCCTCCGCCAGCGCCGGTTCGACCGCCGCCTGGTTGTACAGCATGCCGTGCGGTTTCACGTGCACCATAACGCCTCCCTCAGCGCGGGCGATCGCCGCCAGCGCGCCCAGCTGATACACCACCTGGGCATAGACCGTTTCCGGCGGCAACTGCATGCGGGTGCGGCCAAAGTTTTCCCGATCGGGGAAGCTTGGGTGCGCGCCGATCGCCACGCCGTACTGCAACGCCCAACGCACCGACTGGCGCATGGTTTGCGCGTCGCCGGCGTGGAATCCGCAGGCGATATTGGCGGAACTGACCAGTTGCAGCAGCGCTTCGTCGTTGGCGCAGCCTTCGCCGAGATCGGCGTTTAAATCAACGATCATCTAACCCCCTGGCAATCTGTTGAATAAAGAGATCCTGCTCGGCCTTGGCGCGCCGCGCCTCAGCCAGCGAACAGCGGACGAAGTGAATCGGCTCACCCAGGCGAATTTGCGCCAAATGGTAAAGATCGGCTTCGATCACGCAGGCAATGCGCGGATAACCGCCGGTGGTTTGCGCGTCGGCCATCAGCACGATCGGCTGGCCGTTATGCGGTACCTGCACCACCCCCGGCATCAGGCCGTGCGACAGCATTTCACGTTCGGTGGTGCGCGCCAGCGGGCTGCCGCCATGCAGCCGGTATCCCATGCGGTTGCTTTGCGGGCTGAGCTGCCAGGCGGCGCGCCAGAAGGTTTCCTGCGCCTCCGCGCTGAACTCGGCATATTCCGGCCCCGGCAACGCGCGGATGCGGTTATTGAACAACAGCTGTTTCACCCCGCAGCTGTGGCGCGGCAGCGCCCCTTCCTTGCCCAATGGCAGACGGTCGCCGTCTTTCAGGTTGCGCCCTTCCCACCCGCCGAAGGCAGCTTTCATATCGGTACTGCGCGATCCCAGCATTTCCGGCACGTCAATGCCGCCGGAGATCGCCAGATAGCTGCGCATGCCGCGTCTGGGCATGCTTAACGTCAGCTGTTGGCCGGCCCTGACCGGATAACGCCAGCCAGTCCACAGCGGCTTGCCGTCCAGTTTGGCATCGCAGCCGGCGCCGGTCAGGGCTACCCAGCCGCTGCGGGTGAATTCGGCACCGAACTGGCCGAGGGTCACTTCCAGCCCGGCGGCGCCCGGCGCATTGCCCACCAGCAGGTTGGCTATCTTCAGCGCCGGCGCATCCAGCGCGCCGCCCGTGCTGACGCCCAAACGCCGAAAGCCGTCACGGCCCAGATCCTGCACCGTGGTATAGATGCCTGCGCGCAGAATATTCAGCATACGCCCTCCTTCTGCGGCACGAAGCGCACGCGATCGCCCGGGCGCAGCAGCGTCGGCGGCATTTCATGCGGATTGAACAGCGCCAGCGGCGTGCGGCCGATCAGTTGCCAGCCGCCGGGCGTGACCAGCGGGTAGATGCCGGTCTGGCCGCCGCCGATGCCGACGGAGCCCGCCGCCACCGCCAGGCGCGGTTCGGCGCGGCGCGGCGTGGCCAGTTTTTCCGGCATGCCGCCCATATAAGAGAAGCCCGGCTGGAAGCCGAGAAAATAGACCACGTAATCCGCCGAGGCGTGGCATTCAACCACCTGCCGCGGCGTCAGGCCGGTATGACGCGCCACCTCATCCAGATCGGGGCCCTGTTCCCCGCCGTAGATAACCGGAATGTCCACCTGGCGCGATTCCGGCACCAGGCTTTCCCTGCTGTCCCAGCCTTGCTGCAGCAGGCCCAGCATCGCTTCGGCATCGGCCTGCGGCGTATGCAGCAGCAGCGTCAGGTTGTTCATGCCCGGCACCACCTCCAGCACGTCGGGATGATGATTCAGTTTTTCCGCCAACGCCCAAATGCGCTGCTGGCTCGGCAGCGTCACCGGCGGCGACAGCTCAAGCACTACCGCTCTTTCACCTAACAGGTAACATCGTGCCCGTTGTCGTTGCACCCTGATTCTCCTTATTATTATCGCGATGAAAAACACACCAGTTATGCGTGACGCAGCTCCGGCTGTCAATAGAACGCAACCATTGAAAAAATAAGGAATTAAGGCGCTAAAAGGATCCAGCCGGCGCGCAGGCCGAGCCGGATCCTGAAGAGAAAAATCAGGCGGGGTTCGGGATATCGATAAAGGTCACGTCAAAACCGTGCTGCTGCGCCAGCCATTCGCCCAGCGCCTTCACGCCGCCGCGTTCGGTGGCATGGTGACCGGCGGCGAAGAAGTGCACGCCCATCTCGCGCGCGCTGTGGATGGTCTGCTCCGACACTTCGCCGCTGATAAAAGCGTCAACGCCGAAACGCGCGGCGCTGTCGATAAAGCCCTGGCCGCCACCGGTGCACCAGGCCACACGGCGAATATGCGCCGGCGCGTTGTCGCCGCAGTGCAGTACGCTGCGCCCCAGGCGCTGCTCGATGCGCCGCTGCAGTTCCTCGCCGCTCAGCGGCTGCTCGAATTCACCGTGCGGCACCAGCGGTTCCACCTCGCCAATCACCCGAATGCCGAGCGCCTGCGCCAACTGCGCATTGTTGCCCAGCACCGGATGCGCATCCAGCGGCAGATGATAGCCGTACAGGTTGATGTCGTTGGTCAGCAGCGTTTTCAGCCGGTTGCGCTTCATGCCGCGCACCGCCGGCGCTTCGTTTTTCCAGAAGTAGCCGTGATGCACGATGATGGCATCGGCCTGTTGCTCCACCGCCGCGTCCAGCAGCGCCTGGCAGGCGGTGACGCCGGTGACGATGCGCTGCACGTGCGGGCGCCCTTCCACCTGCAGCCCGTTGGGCGCATAGTCCTGAAACGCCGAAGTATTCAGCTCGCTGTTGATCAAATTTTCCAGATCGAGGTTACGCATAGTCTTCTCTCTTCATATTCAAAATGTCTGTCGGTCGCCCTGCTCCATCAGGATAAATTTAACGCCCAGATCGTTGCCTTGCTCCAGCTGCTGTTTGATGGCGGCGCGCACGTCTTCGCCCTGCTTCAGGCTGGGCTTGATGTGGCTGATCACCACCGGGAAATCTTTCAGCGATCCTTCGCCGCCGCTGTATTGCGTCAGGTTTTTCAGCTCTTTCAGCAGCCAGGCCGGGGTCAGGTGGCCGTACAGGTGTTTATCCTCTACCCCGTTGGGGTAAGAGGTCTCAACGATCATGCCCTTGAGCTTTTTCTGCTCGATCAGCGGGCCCAGCGCACGCCAGGCGGCGTCGAGATCGCGCGACTGCTCCACCGCGTCCGGCCCGGTATCGCCGAAATAGGCGAAGGAGCCGCTGCTGTCGGACAACAGCAGCATCGACGAAGGATAGCGATCGTGGCTAAGCGGATACATCACGCCGCTCAGCCCGGTAAGGCCAAGGGTAAAGCGCTGCAGCGGCCGCACCGTCTGCAGCCGATAAGTGCCCAGCCGCGAGCCGTTGCCGGCGTCGGTAAAGTTCGGCCAGGCCTTCCAGTTAAAGTAATGATTGCGCAGGGTCAGCACGGTGTCCGCCTGAGCGTAAACGGTTTTTTTGGCGTCCTGCGGCGAGCCGAGGATCAGCCCCGCCACGTGGTCCAAATGCCCATGGCTGATGAAGTAGCCGCCGATCAGCTGCCGGAACACGTAGCCCTGCGGCGTGTAAGGCGCGGCCAACTCGGGGGTGACCTGCGGGAAGCTGCCTTTTTGCAGCCCTTTGGCGATGCCCGGCAACACCGAACCGGCGTCCAGCGCCACGTACTGCGGCTGAGTGTCGCCGCGGATCAGGTAGGACGTCAGGTTGCCGTCGCTCACGCCGCCTTCCACGCCCAGCGCCACCACCTCAAAGCCGGCCATCGCCAGCGCGGAGTAGCCGCTCAGACACAGGGCCAACACCTTTTTCATCATTGCGTCGCTCCTTGCAGTTGCCTCAAGATCCCCCTCTTTTCGCCGCTTCGAAAGCCGCCAGCGTCTCCAGACGGGCCTGCCGATGATCGACCACCGGCAGCGGATAGTTCAACGTCCGCCGCTGTTTCTCCGCCCAGCGGTGGGGGTGATGGATGTCATTGTCCGGCACGTCCGCCAGTTCAGGCAACCATTTACGGATAAAAGTGCCTTGCGGATCAAAACGTTCGCCCTGAGTGGTCGGGTTGAAGATGCGGAAATAGGGCGCGGCGTCGGTGCCGGTGGAGGCCGCCCACTGCCAGCCGCCGTTATTGGCCGCCAGATCGCCGTCGAGCAGTTGCGACATAAAGTAACGTTCGCCGGCGCGCCAGTCGATCAGCAGATCCTTCACTAAAAAACTGGCGCTTATCATACGCAACCTGTTGTGCATCCAGCCGGTTTCGTTCAACTGGCGCATAGCGGCGTCGACGATGGGATAACCCGTTTCCCCACGCTGCCAGGCCTGAAGCAGCGACGGATCGTTACGCCAGCGTACCTTATCCGTCCAGGCAATAAAGGGGCGGTGCTTGCATAATGCGGGATAGGCCACCAGCAAATGTCGATAGAACTCGCGCCAGATAAGCTCGTTGAGCCAACCGAAGGCGCCGCTTTCTGGCGCTTCCAGCACCGACGGATGCTCGGCGCGCAGCCGGTTGAAACACTGGCGCGGCGACAGCACGCCAATCGCCAGATAGGGGGACAGGCCGCTGGTGCCGGCAATCGCCGGCAGGTCGCGCTGCCGAAGATAATCCTGTACCCGCTCGCGGCTAAACGCCCGCAGCCGCTGCAGCGCGGCCTCTTCGCCTGCGGGATAGTCATCCCCGATGTCCGCCGCGGGATAATCGAACGCCGCCGGCGCCTCAGGCACAGGCAACGCGCCTCCGGCACGGATTTGCGGCGCCGGCAGGCAGCTTACGTCGAACTCGGCCAGGCGCTGAATAAAGGCGTTGCGAAACGGCGTATAAACCTTATACATCTCGCCGCCGCCGGTTTGCACGCCGCCCGGCGGCAACAGCAGGCTGTCATCGAAACTGCGGCACATCACCCGGCCGCTCAACCGCTGCTCCAACTGCGCATCGCGCCGCCGTTCATTCAGTTCGTACTGGCGATTGTAAAACAGCGCATCCACCTGCTCCCGCCGGCAATATTCCGCCAGCCAGTCGATCGACGCGGCGAAGTCCGCACAGGAATGGCAATGCAGCGCAACGCCCTTTTGCGCCAGCGCCTGCTGCACCGCCCGCAGGCTGGCGTGGAGCAACGCCACCTGACGCGGCGCCATTTCGTGCCGCCGCCACTGCTGGGGGGTGGCGATAAATACCGCCAGCACCCGGGCGGCGGGATCGCTGCAGGCGGCATGCAGCGCCCGGTTGTCGGTGATACGCAAATCGTTACGCAACCAGACCAGATGCGTGGTCATAAAACTCCTCGTGATCAATGGCCGTAACGCAGCCGCAAAGCCTCAGGATAGGGTTCGAAATAGCGCTGCTCCGCCAGATAGCCGTCCGGGTATTCGGCCATGTAGTGTTTCAGCAGCGCGATAGGCGCCAGCAGCGGCTGCATGCCCTGCCGATAGCGATCGATCAGCTGCGCCAGCTCCTGGCGCTGGGCGGCGCTGAGCTGGCGGCGGAAATACCCCTGAACGTGCATCAATACGTTGGTGTGATTGCGGCGCGTGGCCTTATGCGTCAGCAGCTGCATCAGGCGGCTGCGGTATTCGACAGCAAAGGCTTCCAGCGATTCCCATTTATCGATGTTGGCGACAAAGCGCCCCAGCTCGCGGTACTCCGGCTGTGAATGCGCCAGCAGCGAAAGCTTGTAGCGGCTGTGGAAGGCAATCAGCCCGCCGCGCGTCAACCCCTTGCGCCACAGCATGTTCAGTTCGTACAGCGCATACACCCGTTCGACAAAGTTTTCCCGCAGCGCCGCATCGTTCAGCCGCCCATCCTCCTCCACCGGCAGCCAGGGCATCTGGCGCCGCAGTTCGGCGGTAAACAGCCCGACGCCGCTTTTGCGCGAGTCTTTGCCGTTCTCGCCGTAGACCCGCACCCGCTCCATGCCGCAGCTGGGGGATTTGGCGCAAACGATGTAGCCGCACAGCTGCTGCAATTGCGCCACTCGCCGTTCGGCAAATTGCTGCATCTTATCGGTCACATCGACATTGGGATCGTTGCTGTAGCGCATCGCCGTCCGCTGCGGCTGTTTCACCAACCGCAGCGCCGGGCGCGGCACCGGCAGGCCAATCGCCATTTCCGGGCAGATGGCCTCAAAGCGCACATAGGGCGCCAGCTGTTCCACCGCAAAGGCCAATCGTTTATGCCCGCCGTCAAAACGCACCGGCTCGCCGAGCAGGCAGGCGCTGACGCCGATCGGGATTTTATCGTTCATGGGGCTCTCCCGCTGTAGTGAAAGAGGATAAAAGTGTAGAAGAAAGACTTACGAAATACGACCTTAACACCCGTTGCGCGCGGCGCGCAGGCATAAAAAAACCCCCGCCGCGGGGCGAGGGTTCTTCAGGGGACGGCGTTGGCGATCAGTAGAAATCGCAGGGCACCAGTTCCGCCTGCTGCAGCCAGACCGGCTTGTCGCTGGTTTTTGACCAGACGCGGTGCAAATAGCTGTAAAAACGCGCCCGGTCGCTGCGGAACAGCATTACCGGCAACGCCAGAATGCCTGCCAGGATCACTGCGCTGCGGCGCAGGAGAATCCGATGCAATGAATAAGCGTGGTATGTAGACATGCGAACCTCCTTAAAAACGCCCGGCCGTTGATGTGTCAGGGGAAACGGCGCTGGCGTATCGATAAACAATCAGAAATTTGGTAACTGGACAAAATTTTACCGCAATCGCTGAAAGTTTACTACTCATCCGACCACTAAATTGCTCAAAAAAGCGCATTTTTTTTCGCCAACGCGTAATTTTGTTACAACCAGGTTAATTATTAACTAAACATTGGTTACATTGTGGTTATTTACGCGCTTTTTACCGTTAGCCGGCCCGGATAGCGCATCGGTGAAAAAATTCACCGGGCTGAAACGCGCCACCAAAGGGTTATCCTGGGGAAAAAACGCCATTTTCTGCTGTAATTTCAGCCATTTTTATACTTTTTTTACACCCGCCCGCGCTATTTTTTCATCTTCTTTCTACCGCCCTCCCTACACTGCCACTATCAAAAACAACACCTCTGGAGGTGTCCCGTGAGTTTCAGCGTTATTGGTGGTGCGCTGTTGGTTCTGCTGCTGTTGGGCTATCTGATTTATGCCCTGTTCAATGCGGAGGACTTCTGATGGCGGCTTCAGCCTTTTTACTGATTGCCAGTTTCCTGCTGGTGCTTCTGCTGCTGGCGCGGCCGCTGGGCAGCTTTATGGCGCGTCTGATCGAAGGCGAACCGCTGCCGGCGCTGCGGCGCCTGGAAGCCGGCGTGTGGCGCTGCTGCGGCAATGACACCGCCGAGATGAACTGGTGGCAATATGCGCTGGCGATCCTGTGGTTCAACCTGCTCGGGCTGGCGCTGCTGTTTGCGCTGCTGATGGCGCAGGGCTCGCTGCCGCTCAACCCGCAAGGCTTCCCGGGGCTGTCCTGGGATCTGGCGTTCAACACCGCGGTCAGCTTCGTCACCAACACCAACTGGCAGGCCTACAGCGGCGAAAGCGCCCTCAGCTACCTCAGCCAAATGGCCGGGCTGGCGGTGCAAAACTTCCTGTCCGCCGCCACCGGCATCGCCGTGGCCTTTGCGCTGATGCGTGCGTTCACCCGCCGCTCCAGCGCCACCATCGGCAACGCCTGGATCGATATCTTCCGCGTGACGCTGTACGTGCTGTTGCCGATCTCCTTGCTGATCGCGCTGTTCTTCGTCAGCCAGGGCACGCTGCAAAACTTCCTGCCTTATCTGCACGTCACCACGCTGGAAGGCGCGCAGCAAACCTTGCCGATGGGGCCGGTGGCCTCACAGGAAGCGATCAAGATGCTCGGCACCAACGGCGGCGGCTTCTTTGGCGCCAACTCGGCGCACCCGTTTGAGAACCCGACGGTGCTGACCAACTTTGTGCAGATGCTGGCGATCTTCCTGATCCCATGCGCGCTGTGCTTCTCCTTTGGCCAGCTCGCCGGTGAAAACCGCCAGGGCCATGCGCTGATCTGGGCGATGGCGCTGATCTTCGTGGTGGCGGTGATCGTGGTGATGTACGCCGAACTGGCGGGCAACCCGCATCTGAGCGCGCTGGGCGCCGACAGCAACATCAATATGGAAGGCAAGGAGTCGCGCTTTGGCATCCTCGCTACCAGCCTGTTCTCGGTGGTCACTACCGCCGCCTCCTGCGGGGCGGTCAACGCGATGCACGACTCCTTCACCGCGCTGGGCGGCATGGTGCCGATGTGGCTGATGCAGATCGGCGAGGTGGTGTTCGGCGGCGTGGGTTCCGGCCTGTACGGCATGCTGCTGTTCGTGCTGCTGACGGTGTTTATCGCCGGCCTGATGATCGGCCGCACCCCGGAATACCTGGGTAAAAAGATCGACGTCTACGACATGAAGATGACCGCGCTGGCCATTCTGGTCACGCCGACGCTGGTGCTGCTGGGCAGTGCGCTGGCCATCGCCACCGACGCGGGCCGCGCCGGCATCCTCAACCCGGGCGCGCACGGCTTCAGCGAAGTGCTGTATGCCCTGTCCTCCGCCGCCAACAACAACGGCAGCGCCTTCGCCGGTTTGAGCGTCAATACGCCGTTCTACAACCTGCTGCTGGCCTTCGCCATGTTCGTCGGCCGCTTCGGGGTGATCCTGCCGGTGCTGGCGATCGCCGGTTCGCTGAGCGCCAAAAAACGCCAGCCGGCGGGCAACGGCACCCTGCCGACCTACGGGCCGCTGTTTATCGGGCTGCTGATCGGCACCGTGCTGTTGGTGGGCGCTTTAACCTTCGTACCGGCGCTGGCGCTGGGACCGGTGGCCGAGCACCTGCAGCTCTGGCTGGCAAACTAACAGACGTCATAGAGAGAGAATAAAGAAATGACTCGCAAACAACGCGCGCTGTTTGAACCGGCACTGGTCCGTACCGCGCTGATCGATGCGGTGAAGAAGCTGGATCCCCGCGTCCAGTGGCGTAACCCGGTAATGTTCGTGGTGTACATCGGCAGTATCCTGACCACCGCCATCTGGCTGGCGATCCTGGCCGGCAAGAGCGACGGCAGCGCCGCCTTCACCGGCAGCATCAGCCTGTGGCTGTGGTTCACCGTGCTGTTCGCCAACTTTGCCGAAGCGCTGGCCGAAGGGCGCAGCAAGGCCCAGGCCGAGAGCCTGAAAGGCACCAAGAAAACCAGCTGGGCGAAAAAACTGGCCACGCCGCGCCGCGACGGCGCCACCGAGAAAGTGTCCGCCGAGAGCCTGCGCAAAGGCGATATCGTGCTGGTGGAAGCCGGCGATACCATCCCCTGCGACGGGGAGGTGCTGGAAGGCGGCGCCTCGGTGGACGAAAGCGCCATCACCGGCGAATCCGCGCCGGTCATTCGCGAATCCGGCGGCGATTTCTCCTCGGTGACCGGCGGTACCCGCGTGCTGTCCGACTGGCTGGTGGTGCAGTGCAGCGTCAACCCCGGCGAGACTTTCCTCGACCGGATGATCGCCATGGTGGAAGGCGCCAAGCGCCGTAAAACCCCGAACGAAGTGGCGCTGACCATTCTGCTGGTGGCGCTGACCATCGTGTTCGTGCTGGCCACCGCCACGCTGCTGCCGTTCTCGCAGTACAGCGTCGAGGCGGCCAACGGCGGCACTGTGGTTACCGTTACCGTACTGGTGGCGCTGCTGGTGTGCCTGATCCCCACCACCATCGGCGGCCTGCTGTCGGCCATCGGCGTGGCCGGGATGAGCCGGATGCTCGGCGCCAACGTCATCGCCACCAGCGGCCGCGCGGTGGAAGCCGCCGGCGACGTCGACGTGCTGCTGCTGGACAAGACCGGCACCATCACCCTGGGCAACCGGCAGGCATCGGAATTTCTGCCGGCGCCGGGGGTGAAAGAGCAGGAGCTGGCGGACGCCGCGCAGCTGTCTTCTCTGGCGGACGAAACGCCGGAAGGCCGCAGCATCGTGGTGCTGGCCAAGCAGCGTTTCAACCTGCGCGAACGCGATCTGCAGGCGCTGAACGCGACCTTCGTGCCCTTCTCCGCCCAAACCCGCATGAGCGGCGTCAATGTGCAGGAACGCATGATCCGCAAAGGGGCGGTGGACGCCATTCGCCGCCACGTGGAATCCAACCAAGGCCACTTCCCGCGGGCGGTGGATGACCTGGTGGAGAGCGTGGCGCGCACCGGCGGTACGCCGCTGGTGGTGGCCGAAGGCCCACGGGTGCTGGGCGTGGTGGCGCTGAAGGATATCGTCAAGGGCGGCATCAAGGAGCGTTTCGCCGAGCTGCGCAAAATGGGCATCAAAACGGTGATGATCACCGGCGACAACCCGCTGACCGCCGCGGCGATCGCCGCCGAGGCCGGGGTAGACGACTTCCTGTCGGAAGCCACGCCGGAAGCCAAGCTGGCGTTGATCCGCCAATACCAGGCGGAAGGTCGGCTGGTGGCGATGACCGGCGACGGCACCAACGATGCCCCGGCGCTGGCGCAGGCCGACGTGGCGGTAGCGATGAACTCGGGCACCCAGGCCGCCAAAGAGGCCGGCAACATGGTCGATCTGGATTCCAACCCGACCAAGCTGATCGAAGTGGTGCACATCGGCAAACAGATGCTGATGACCCGCGGCTCGCTGACCACCTTCAGCATCGCCAACGACGTGGCCAAATACTTCGCCATTATTCCGGCGGCGTTTGCGGCGACCTATCCGCAGCTGAACGCGCTGAACGTGATGCACCTGCACTCCCCCGCCTCCGCCATCATGTCGGCGGTGATCTTCAACGCCCTGGTGATCGTGTTCCTGATCCCGCTGGCGCTGAAAGGGGTGAGCTATAAGCCGATGAGCGCCGCGGCATTGCTGCGCCGCAACCTGTGGATGTATGGCGTCGGCGGCCTGCTGGTGCCCTTTGTCGGCATCAAGTTGATCGACCTGATCCTGGTCGCGCTGCATATCGCCGGTTAATCATTGAAAGGAAATGAACATGTCATATTTACGACCTTCGCTGGTGATGCTTATCCTGCTGACGCTGATCACCGGCATCGCCTATCCGCTGCTGACCACCGGCCTGTCGCAGTTGCTGTTCTCCGGCGCGGCCAACGGCTCGCTATTGTACCAGGGCGACAAGGCTGTCGGTTCGGCGCTGATCGGCCAGAATTTCAGCAAACCGCAATATTTCTGGGGCCGCCCGTCCGCCACCGGGGATAGCGCCTACAATGCCCAGGCTTCGGCCGGCAGCAACCTGGCCGCCACCAACCCGGCGCTGGACAAGGCCATCGCCGAACGCGCGGCGCAGCTGCGCCAGGCTAACCCGGCGATGAGCGGCCCGATCCCGGTCGATCTGCTGACCGCCTCCGGCAGCGGGCTGGATCCGCACATCTCGATCGCCGCCGCCAACTATCAGCTCGCGCGGGTAGCCGCGGCGCGTCATTTGCCGCAGGCGCAGATAGCCAAGCTGATCGATGAAAACACCGATCGCGCCACGCCCAACTTTATGGGTGAATCGGTGGTGAACGTGCTGAAGCTGAACATGGCGCTGGACGCGTTGCAGTAATACGTCGCGCTCACAAGGGTTATACTAGGGTTCGGCGTGCCGAACCCCTTTTGCTTTGTTACGCAAGGAATTGTAATGGTCGAAGAAGAACAACAGCGCCCCGATCCCGACAGCCTGCTGGCGGTGGCCAATGAAAAACCGCGCGGCCGGCTGAAGGTGTTCTTCGGCGCCTGCGCCGGGGTGGGGAAAACCTACGCCATGCTGCAGGAGGCCCAGCGGCTGCGCGGCCAGGGGCTGGACGTGCTGATCGGCGTGGTGGAAACCCACGGCCGCAGCGAAACCGCCGCGCTGCTCGACGGCCTGGCCACTCTGCCGCAGAAGCGTATTCAGTATCGCGGGCGGCTGGTGCATGAATTCGACCTGGATGCCGCGCTGGCGCGCCACCCGGCGCTGATCCTGATGGACGAGCTGGCGCACAGCAACGCCCAGGGTTCGCGCCACCCCAAACGCTGGCAGGACGTGGAGGAGCTGCTGGACGCCGGCATCGACGTGCTGACCACCGTCAACGTGCAGCACCTGGAAAGCCTGAACGACGTGGTCGGCGGCGTGACCGGGGTGCGGGTGCGCGAGACGGTGCCCGATCACGTGTTCGACGAAGCCACCGAGGTGGTGCTGGTCGATCTGCCACCGGACGATCTGCGCCAGCGGCTGAACGAAGGCAAGGTATATATTCCCGGCCAGGCCGAGCGCGCCATCGAGCACTTTTTCCGCAAGGGCAACCTGATTGCCCTGCGTGAACTGGCGCTGCGCCGCACCGCCGATCGGGTCGACGATCAGATGCGCGCCTTCCGCGACAGCCAGGGGCGCGAAAAGGTCTGGCACACCCGCGACAGCATTCTGCTGTGCGTCGGCCATAACAGCGGCAACGAAAAGCTGGTGCGCATCGCCGCCCGGCTGGCGGCGCGATTGGGCTGCCACTGGCACGCGGTCTACGTGGAAACCCCCAAACTGCACCGGCTGCCGGAAAATCAGCGCCGGGCCATTTTGCGCGCGCTGCGGCTGGCGCAGGAGCTGGGCGCCGAGACCGCCACCCTGTCGGATCCGTCAGAAGAGCGCGCGGTGCTGCGTTACGCCCGCGAGCACAACCTCGGCAAAATCATTATCGGCCGCCGCGGCGAACAGCGCTGGCGGCTGCGCGGCAGCTTTGCCGACCGCCTCGGCCGGCTGGGGCCGGATCTCGATCTGGTGATCGTGGCGCTGGAAAATGACGCCTTCCCGCCGCCGGGCAAGGAACACGACGGCCGCGCCTTCAATGAGAAATGGCGCATCCAGCTGCGCGGCTGCGCGGTGGCGGTGGCGCTGTGCGCGCTGATCACCCTGCTGTCGCAGTGGCTGCTGCCCGGTTTTGACCAGGCCAACCTGGTGATGGTTTACCTGCTGGGGGTGGCGATCGTCGCCCTGTTCTTCGGCCGCTGGCCGTCGGTGCTGGCGGCGGTGATCAACGTCGCCAGCTTCGATCTGTTCTTCGTGCAGCCCGAATGGTCATTCGCCGTCAGCGACATGCAGTATCTGCTGACCTTCGGCGTGATGCTGATTGTCGGCATCACCATAGGTAATCTCACCGCCGGAGTGCGTTACCAGGCCCGGGTGGCGCGCTACCGCGAACAGCGCGCTCGCCACCTGTACGAAATGTCGCGCGGGCTGAGCCAGGCTTTGAGCCAGGCCGACATCGCCAAAACCAGCCGCCACTTTCTCTCCAGCAGCTTCCAGGCCAAAACCGTGCTGCTGCTGCCGCAGGAAGACGGCAGGCTGCAGCAAATGGTGGGCGAAGAAGGCGGGCTGCTGTCGGTGGATGAAGCCATTGCGCGCTGGAGCTTCGACAAAGGCCTGCCGGCCGGCGCCGGCACCGACACCCTGCCCGGTGTTCCCTACCAGCTGCTGCCGCTCAATACCCCGACGCAGACCTTCGGCCTGCTGGCGATCGAGCCCAATAACCTGCGCCAGCTGATGGTGCCGGAACAGCAGCGGCTGCTGCAAACCTTCACCGTGCTGATCGCCAGCGCGCTGGAACGCCTGCACCTGGCGCGCAGCGCCGTGGAGGCCAAACTGGACGCCGAACGCGAGCAGCTGCGCAACTCGCTGCTGGCGGCGCTGTCGCACGATCTGCGCACCCCGCTGACGGTGCTGTTCGGCCAGGCGGAAATCCTGACCCTGGATCTGGCGGCGGAAGGCTCCAACCACGCCACCCAGGCCAGCCAGATCCGCCAACAGGTGCTGAGCACCACCCGGCTGGTGAACAACCTGCTGGATATGGCGCGCATCCAGTCCGGCGGCTTTAGCCTGCGCAAGGAGTGGCAGTCGCTGGAGGAGATCGTCGGCGCTTCGCTGCACATGCTGGAACCGATCCTCAGCCAACATCAGATTCTGGTCGAACTGCCGCCGGAGCAGATATTGGTCAGCTGCGACGCCAGCCTGTTGGAGCGGGTTTTCACCAACCTGTTGGAAAACGCCAATAAATACGCCGGCGCGGATGCTACTATCGGCATTCGCGCCCGCACGCTGCCGGACTGGCTGGAAGTGGAAGTATGGGACAACGGCCCGGGCATCCCCGCCGGGCAGAAGCAGCTGATTTTCGATAAATTCTCGCGCGGCAATAAAGAGTCGGCGATCCCCGGCGTCGGTTTGGGGTTAGCCATTTGCCGTGCCATTATTGAAGTACACGACGGCCGCATTTGGGCGGAAAACGGCGCCAACGGCGGCGCCAGCTTCCGCTTCGTGCTGCCGCTGGAAAAACCGCCCGAGATCGAGGGTGAAGCCTTCGATCTGTAATCAATGCCAGGGGAAACGTGAGCACAACGCCAACCAACATTCTGATTGTTGAAGATGAAAAAGAGATCCGCCGCTTCGTCCGCACCGCGCTGGAAAGCGAGGGCCTGCGGGTGTTTGAGAGCGAAACGCTGCAGCGTGGGCTGATTGAAGCCGGCACGCGCAAGCCGGATCTCATCATCCTCGATTTGGGGTTGCCGGACGGCGACGGGCTAAGCTATATCCGCGATTTGCGGCAGTGGAGCGCCATTCCGGTGATCGTGCTGTCGGCGCGCAACGCCGAAGAGGACAAAATCGCCGCGCTGGACGTCGGGGCGGACGACTACCTCAGCAAGCCGTTCGGCATCGGGGAACTGCTGGCGCGGGTGCGGGTGGCGCTGCGCCGTCACTCCTCCAGCCAACAGGAAAGCCCGCTGGTCAGCTTTTCGGCAATCACCGTCGATCTGGTTAACCGCCGGGTGCTGCGCAACGACGAAGATTTGCACCTGACGCCGATCGAATTTCGCCTGCTGGCGGAACTGCTGGCCAACTCCGGCAAAGTGATCACTCAGCGCCAACTGCTGAGCCACGTCTGGGGGCCGAACTATGTGGAACACAGCCATTACCTGCGCATTTATATGGGCCATCTGCGGCAAAAGCTGGAGGTCGACCCGGCGCGGCCCAGGCATCTGCTGACCGAAACCGGCGTCGGCTACCGCTTTATGCCTTAAAGATGTTTACTCAGTCGGCCCTTTTTTCAAGCCGACCATAAACGCCTTGAACGCCTCGCGCAGCGGGGCGAACACCGGGTGTTTGCGGTTTTCGATCATCACTTCAGAGAACAATTTCAGCCCCACGGCGAAGGCTGCGCTTTGCTGCCGGCCGAAGTTCAGATCCTCCCGCGCCTGAATGCGCTCGACGATGTCGAAAATATCGTCGTGGTTTTCCACTTCAAAACTCAGCGGCGCTTTCTCGACCGGGTTGCCCTGGCGATCGCTCAGGGCTTCTACGGTGATTTTAAAACGGTGGCCTGGCATCACTCGTTCTCCTGTTCTGCGGGTTTAACGTTCATTTCGCTTTCAATCGCCGCGACGGCGGTCAGTAAAGCCGCATTGATGCGCTCCACCTGCTGCGGGGTGAGATCGGCACGCATCACGTTGCCGCGCAACAGGCTGCGCAAACGATGCATGGCGTCGAAGATCCCTTCGGCCAGGTTGCCCTGCGGGTGCCGCTCGCGCCCGGCGCCGGCCAGCCGGGCCAGGATCACCTCAACCACCTGCTGGTGCTTTTGCAGCTCGCTCTGGCCAGCGGCGGTGATTTGGTAGCTTTTGCGGCCGTTGCCGGTGGTGAGCGGCTCGAGGAAATCCTGCTCTTCCAGCAGCGTCAGCGTCGGGTAAATCACCCCGGGGCTTGGCACGTACAGCCCGGAAGACGCCTCGTCGATCGCCTTGATCAGCTCATAGCCGTGGCTGGGCTTGCGCGCCACCAATGCCAGCAGCACCAGGCGCAGATCGCCGTGCTCGAACATGCGGTGACGCCCACCGCGCCCGCCCCGGCCGCGCTCTTCGCCGTCGCCGCCAAAGTGATGGCGCCCGCCGCGATGGCGGCGATCGCGCCCTGCTTCGCATTCATGATGATGGTGATGACGGTGTAAACCTAATCGATGGAACATGGTATGGAACCTCATAGTGGACAGTGAATTGACGAGGCCATTTAGATATATCTAAACAACTTCGATATATCTAATCTAGATCGATATATCTAAATCCACAAGCGGCTTTTGCAAAATAGATATATCTAAATTGCAGACATAAAAAAAGCGCTGTAAAAACAGCGCTTTTTATCTTGCGAAGGGAAAAATTATTTCGCGGAAGCCAAGACTTCGCTAACGATCTCTACCGCTTCGTGCTCGATCTTCTCGCGGTGCTCTGCCCCCAGGAAGCTCTCACAGTAGATTTTGTAAGCCTCTTCGGTGCCTGAAGGACGGGCCGCGAACCAGCCGTTGTCGGTCATCACTTTCAGACCGCCGATCGACGCGCCATTGCCCGGCGCGGTGGTCAGACGGGCAGTGATGGGATCGCCGCCCAGCGTACTGGCCTTGACCATTTCCGGCGAAAGCTTGGACAGCGCGGCTTTCTGCGCATGGGTAGCCGGCGCCTGAATGCGGTTGTAGCTCGGCGCACCAAAGCGCTTGGCCAGATCGTCATAATGATGCTGCGGGTTCTCGCCGGTCACCGCAGTGATTTCCGCCGCCAGCAGGCACATGATGATGCCGTCTTTGTCGGTCGACCACGGCGTACCGTTGAAGCGCAGGAAGGACGCCCCGGCGCTCTCTTCGCCGCCAAAGCCAAAGCTGCCGTCGAACAGGCCGTCAACGAACCATTTGAAACCGACCGGCACTTCCACCAGCTTGCGGCCCAGGGAGGACACCACGCGGTCGATCATCGCGCTGGAAACCAGCGTTTTGCCTACCGCGACGTCTGCGCCCCACTGCGGGCGGTGCTGGAACAGGTAGTTGATGGCCACCGCCAGATAATGGTTCGGGTTCATCAGGCCTTTCGGCGTCACGATGCCGTGGCGGTCGTAATCCGGATCGTTGGCGAACGCCAGATCGAATTTATCGCGCAGCGCCAGCAGGCCGGCCATCGCCGACTCGGACGAGCAGTCCATGCGGATAATGCCGTCGTGGTCCAGATGCATAAAGCGGAAGGTCTGATCGATGGAGTCGTTCACCAGCGTCAGATCCAGCTGGTAATGCTCGGCCACGCGCTGCCAATAGGCAATGCCGGAGCCGCCGAGCGGATCCACGCCCAGCTTCAGGCCGGCGCGCTGAATGGCCGGCATGTCGACCACGTCAACCAGCCCTTCAACGTAGGGCTGCACCAGATCTTTGGCATGCAGGTGGCCGCTGTTCCAGGCTTTGTCCAGCGACTGGCGCTGAACGCCCTTCAGCTGCTGAGCCAGCAGCTCGTTGGCGCGCTTTTCGATCACGGAAGTCAGGTTGGTGTCGGCCGGGCCGCCGTTCGGCGGGTTGTACTTGATGCCGCCGTCTTCCGGTGGGTTATGGGAAGGCGTGATGACGATGCCGTCAGCCTGTGCGCCGCCCTGGCGGTTGTGGCACAGGATGGCGTGCGATACCGCAGGGGTCGGCGTAAAACCGTTGTTTTCCTGCACGATCACGTCGACGCCGTTGGCGGTCAGCACTTCCAGCACCGAAATAAAGGCCGGCTCTGACAGCGCATGAGTATCCTTGCCCACGTAACATGGACCGGTCGTTCCCTGCTGGCGGCGAACTTCGGCGATCGCCTGAGCGATAGCGAGGATGTGCGCTTCGTTAAAGCTGTGACGCAGCGCGCTGCCGCGATGGCCGGAAGTCCCGAACTTCACCGCGTGCGCGGCGTTGCCTGCATCAGGCTGCAGCACATAGTACTGCGACGTCAGCTGGGCTACGTTGATCAAATCACTTTGCTGGGCTGGCTGCCCGGCACGTGGACTATTCGCCATCGACATATCTCCCTCATCCCTGTCGGTGACCGGGCAATATGTCGCGCACGGCCATCGTGACGGGCTGTTCGCTAAATTAAACGGTGCCGCAAACTTTCTCAGTCAGTTCCGCGGGGAACTGCATCGCCTGCATGATGTGTTCGATCATGCTGCGCTTGCGGCCGGTATTGGTATTGGTGATCACCCAGTAAGGGGTGCCTGGAACGTGTTTCGGCTTGGTATGCGTACCGTTGGCCAGCAGGGTTTGCTGATCGCCGGCAAAGTAGGTGCGGGTACGGCCATGCAGCGCATCGGTGGCGGCGGCAAAGCCGGCGGCATCGAGGGTATACAGCGTGGAAAGCACCAGCATAAAACGGTTAACCGCTTTGTTCTGCTCAGCGTACTCATCCGACAGCAGCAGCTCGCGCACGGCGCGCACGCGGTCGCGCGGGCGCTGTACAGCCGCCTTTTCCGGCTCGGCGGACTGAGCGCCGGCCGCAGGCACGGCGCGCACCGGCTGGCCTGCGGTAAATTTCAACATGCGGCGTAAAATATCGGACGCGCTCTCACCGATGTGTTGCGTGTGGCTGGCAATATAGCGGTAAAGCTCTTCGTCGACTTCAATAGTTTTCATCTTTATCCAGTACTGTTTTTTCTACTTAGAACCTGAAGCCAGATTCTGCATTCAAGCCATGGGATTATAAGGTTAAAAGCGCAGGGGCGAACACCACTAAGTGCCGCCAAACGGAAAATGCAGACTAATACCTATACCCGTCACACTTCAAGCTGCATCTTTGTTGGCTGCGGCGCCCGCCCGTTAAAAATCCGCGTTATTCATCGTGCGATTCAATCATGATACCCTAATCTGAAACTCTCTCAGCATGAACTTCGCCATGAAATTACATTATCAACTGCTGGCCGCCGAGTCAGACGCCCTGCCGGTGCTGCTGATCCACGGCCTGTTCGGCAATCTGGACAACCTCGGCGTGCTGGCGCGCGATTTGAACCAGCGCCACAGCGTCATCAAGGTCGACCTGCGCAACCACGGGCTGTCGCCGCGTTCCGCAGAGATGACCTATCCGGCCATGGCGCAGGATCTGCTGACGCTGCTCGACGACCTGCAGTTGGCGAAAGTCATCGTCATCGGCCACTCGATGGGCGGCAAAGCGGCGATGGCGCTGACCGCCATTGCGCCCGATCGCGTCGACAAACTGATCGTCATCGACGTGGCGCCGGTGGATTACCGCACGCGTCGTCACGATGAAATCTTCGACGCCCTGAAGGCCGTCAGCGCCGCCGGCATCACCCAGCGCCAGCAGGCCGCCCAGCTGATGCGCGACTATCTGCAGGAAGAAGGGGTGATCCAGTTCCTGCTGAAATCCTTCCACAACGGCGAGTGGCGTTTCAATCTGCCGGTGTTGATTGCGCAGTACGAGAACGTGACCGGCTGGCAAGAAGTGCCGGCCTGGCCGCACCCGACGCTGTTCATTCGCGGCGGCTTGTCGCCTTATGTGCAAGACAGCTACCGCGCGGACATCGCCCGCCAGTTCCCGCAGGCACGCGCTCACGTGGTGGCGGGCACCGGCCACTGGGTACATGCCGAAAAACCGGAAGCGGTGCTGCGCGCCATCCACCGTTTTCTCGACGAAGCCTGAAAAACCGCCCTTGCTGGCGAAAAAACGCGCTAGAGATAACGGCTTAGCGCGTTTACGCCTCAGTTAAGCATTGTCGTTGCTCTATCTGCTGGGGTAATATGGCGCGCTATAATTTTGCCGCCACGTCCAGCGTGTTCGCTAACGCCAGTCTGGGGGTGAATTTGGGTTAGGGTTTATTGGCCCGAAGTGTGTTAACCGAACCGTCCGGAAGCGTGTAAGCGCTTTTTGATGCAAACTCCCTTGCAGTACCGCTACCTATGGCAAAAGAACAAACGGATCGCACGACGCTGGATCTGTTCGCAGATGAACGCCGGCCGGGGCGCCCGAAAACCAACCCGCTATCTCGCGATGAACAGCTTAGAATCAATAAGCGCAATCAGCTACGGCGCGATAAAGTGCGTGGTTTGCGGCGCGTAGAGCTGAAAATCAACGCGGATGCGGTGGACGCCCTGAACAAACTGGCGGAACAGCGCAACATCAGCCGCAGCGAGCTCATCGAGCAAATGCTGCTGGCGCAACTGGCGGAAGAACAGCCAGAACATTGATCTCTTCGGCCGCACGTGCGGCGCGGCGTTATGGATGACGCCGGATCAGCACCGCTTTACTCTCCTCCGGCATCGCATAAATGCGATAAAACCCCGGAGTAAATTTCTGGCATGATACGTGTTTACCGGTAAGAGACAGCGCCCTGATGGCGCCCGCCAGCTCTTGCCATGGCATCATTTTAATCGGTGTTAGCGGGGTCAGCACTAACATCGTGTAATGCAATTAATTGAATTTAAAGGTTATACGCGATATGGCTACTGTAGGCATTTTCTTTGGCAGCGACACTGGCAATACCGAAAACATTGCCAAAATGATCCAGAAAATTCTTCAGAAACAGTTTGGCGACGATGTGTCTGAAATTCACGACATCGCCAAAAGCAGCAAAGAAGATCTGGAAGCTTTCGATATCCTGCTGCTGGGTATCCCAACCTGGTACTACGGCGAAGCGCAGTGCGACTGGGATGACTTTTTCCCGACGCTGGAAGAAGTGGACTTCAACGGCAAACTGGTGGCGCTGTTCGGCTGCGGCGATCAGGAAGACTACGCGGAATACTTCTGTGACGCGATGGGCACCATTCGCGACATCATCGAACCGCACGGCGCGGCCATCGTCGGCCACTGGCCGACCAAAGGCTACCACTTCGAAGCCTCCAAGGGCCTGGCGGACGACAACAACTTCATCGGTCTGGCGATCGACGAAGACCGTCAGCCTGAGCTGACCAACGAACGTGTCGAAGCCTGGGTCAAGCAGATAGTCGAAGAGCTGAGCCTGGCCGAAATCCTTGGCTAAACGGCCATTGCCGTCCAAAGGTTGAACAATAGCCCTGCAAAGTGCATAGTGTTGCCAGCAGGGCCGTCATCGGCAGTATGGATTGCTGCAATAGAAGTTACAGATTGGTAACTTCCCACATCGTCACGGTAGACTGAGATATCGGTTTATCCCACCCATCAAAGCGTTGCATGCACAACATGCAATAGTGCAATTATATCTTTGTTAACAACCGGCGGTTTCCATTTAGGACAACCGGTTCTATAATGAGACGCAATTAACTCTTTGTGCCGACCGATGCCACAGGCGAGAACGCCTCAACTTGATTAGCATAGTAACAGGACTGAATCCGCATGACTGACAACAACACCGCATTGAAGAAGGCCGGCTTAAAAGTCACGCTTCCGCGACTCAAAATCCTGGAAGTACTGCAAAATCCGGAATGCCATCACGTCAGTGCGGAAGATTTGTACAAAAAACTGATAGATATGGGCGAAGAAATCGGACTGGCGACGGTTTACCGCGTGCTGAACCAGTTTGATGATGCGGGCATTGTGACTCGTCACAATTTCGAAGGCGGTAAATCCGTGTTCGAACTGACCCAGCAGCACCACCACGATCACCTGATTTGCCTGGACTGCGGCAAAGTGATCGAATTCAGCGATGAATCCATCGAAGCGCGCCAGCGTGATATCGCCAAGCAACACGGCATCAAGCTCACCAACCACAGCCTGTACCTGTACGGCCACTGTGAAATCGGCGACTGCCGCGAAGACGATACGCTGCACGACAAGAAGTAACCCGTTATCGGGATTAAAGAACCGCCTCAGGGCGGTTTTTTTACGCCTGTCGCCGGCGGGCAAAAAAAATCCCCGGGCCAGCCGGGGAAAGATCACGTCATGAAATGGAACAATTGCAGCGGCACAGCTCCACGTACTTCCCTCACTTCAACATCGGCCCGCTGCCGACACGCAGCGGGCCGCACTACCTGACTTAAACTTTCTCGGCGCGGCCGTGACGCTTGCCGTCCGGGCTTACCGCTCGAACCTGCACTTCGCCGCTCACCGCCGGCCTGGCTTTGGCGTCGTAACGCTGCCATTGCTTGCCGCCGTCGGTGGAGTACTCGATGCCCAGCCCCGGCAGAGAGATATTCGCCTCCAGCTTGCCGCCCATCACCCGGGCGCCCGGCACCGGCAGGCGATAGCTGACGCCGCCCTTGTCCAGCTTGGCCAACTCTCGTTGCCCCAGCAGGTTGGCGAAGCGCAGCCAGTCCTGAGCCAGGGCTTTGCCATCGACAAAGTGAGTTTCCCCACCCTTGTACTCGCGGCCGGCTTTATAATCCCGTTCCCAGGCAGCGCGGTGCCAGGCACGTTCCGCCACCGACAGAGCGCGCGGGAAGATCATGTACTCCATCTCAGGGTCGGTGCGCTGGGTTTCGCTCCACAGCTGGGCGGAAATGCCATAGGCGCCCGGCCAGGGTTTGTCGCTCCTGGCGGCGAAGTGATTGCCGTCACGGTCTACCGAGGTTTCAGCGTTCTGCGGCAGGTTATCCGGCGCGAAGCTGAACATCTTCTGTTCGTCGCTGAAGCGGGTACCCCAGTAGTAGCCGCGCTCATCCGGATTCACTTCGTACGGGAAGTCCATATAGACGTAATCCGGGTTGGAGATGATCACCTCATAGCCCTTGTTAGCCCAGTCGTTGGCGCTGTCGAAACCGCCCCAGTACAGGGTGTCCCAGAAGTTCACGCCCACGCGCGAGGTAGCGAACGCCTTGGCGTTCTTTGCATCTTTCAGGCCGTCCTGCCAGGCCTGCATTCTGTCGATGCCGTGCGCCTTCACCAGTTGGCTAACCTCCTGCCCGAAATAGCTCGGCAGGTGTTCCATATCGGCCACCTTGCCCTCTTTAATCATCGCCTGGCATACCTGGGATTTCGCCCAAGGCTTGTCTTCTTTGCTCTGGTCAATAACGCCTTTGCCGGCTTCGCGCTTGGTCAAATCGGTGTAACCGGCCCCCAGACGAATGTTTTTCGCTTCGTCACCGCCAAAGTGCCAGGTGCGAAGCGGCTGCCCGGCCTCCTGGTGCATTTGGGCGATCTCACCGATCACCTTGTCGACAAAGCGTTTGGATGAATCGAGACACGGGTTCAGGTAGCTTTGGCGGTTAAAGTACTGCACCGAGGTGGTATTGGAGGTATCGGTCGGATCCACCAGGCGGAACTCGTTGGCCTCACGCTCTTTCCCGGCGGCGTGCAGCTTTTTGTAGCGCGCTTCCATGGAAACCACCGCCGCGCGCGCGTGCGCCGGCATGTCGATTTCCGGGATCACTTCAATCTGGCGCGCCTGCGCGTATTTGATGATGTCGATATAGTCCTGGCGGGAGAAGAAGCCGCCGTACACTTCCGGCCCCTGGCCATATTGCGGCAGCAGGCAGGTGGTTTCGCTCAGATCGTGGCAGCGCTGGCCCCCCACTGCGGTCAGTTCCGGCAGGCCCGGAATTTCGATGCGCCAGCCTTCGTCGTCGCTCAGGTGGAAATGGAATTTATTCAGCTTGTAGGCCGCCATCTGGTCAAGCAGGCGCAGCACCGCGTCTTTATGGTGGAAGTTGCGCGCCACGTCGAGGAAGAGCCCGCGATACTGGAAGCGCGGCGCGTCTTTGGCGTCCAACGTGGCAATTTTGCCGCTGCCATCGGCCGGCACCAGCGACAAAATCGACTGCAGCCCGTTGAATACGCCGGCCTGATCGAAGCCGGTCACTTGCGCTTCCCGGCCGCCAATCTTCAGCTCATAGGCGCCCGGCACCGCCAGAGGCCCGCTGAACTTGCCCGGCTGAATGGCGGTTTTAATCGGGTAGCCCTGAGCGTTGGCCGCCATGCCCAGCAACGCGAAGCGCTGGCTGACGGCCTCGGCCGCCGGTTTAACCAGCGCGCTCAGATCCAACGCCACGCCCTTGCTCAGATCGGCATCCTGCGGATGCACCTTCACGTCCAGCGGGGTCGGCACAATCTGGCCGCGCAGCGCTGCGGTAGGCAAGGTTTTCAGCTCGGCGTTTTTGACGAAGCGCGAAGCCGGCGTCATCAGGACGTTGTTGTCATCCTTGGTGCGTTTCCACTGGTCGCCGGTGAAGGGCGCCACGAACTGGTTCAGGTCTTCGGTATCGGTATTCAGCAGAATTTTCGGTTTAGCGTCGCCGGCGGTGGCGTACCAGCGCGGCACGAAATCGGTTTTAAACAGCTGCCAGTATTCGGCGACGATCGGGATCTCCACCGCCTTGCCGGCCGGGAAACCGCTGAATTTGTCGGTCGGCTCCAGCTTGTACAGGTCGCCGGTCAGGTGGGTTATCTTGAATTGTGCGTTATCCACCTTGAGGGTCTGGCGGGCGCTATGGAAGTAAATCGCCCAGTCGTGGCCGTTGATCGCCTGGCCGTCGTTGCTCAGGGTGATCAGCACCCGGTTGCAGGCCGCCCAGTCGGCGCCCAATGCGGCGCAGTCTACGCCGCTGTCGGCGGCGCGGTTGTCGACCATTTTCACATTCAGTTTCAGCTGGCTCAGCTGATCCACCAGCTGCTGGTTAGCCATGGCGTTCCCCATGCCGCCAAATAATCCCAGGGTCGCCGTCAGCGCGGCAAGCGCGCTCAATTTGAAGCCGTTCATGTTCTCATCCTTAATTATTGTTATCGCGAATCTCTTGCCAAATTTTGCCGCACTGGGCGTCGTAGGCCTGGCCGTTACCGCTGTGAACCGCCTGAATGCAGTTCTGGTAATCCATCACCCGCACCGTTTCGCGCTCGGCGAACGGCTGGTGCTGCTTCTCTTGCTTCAGCACGTTCAATACCGCCTTGCACGGCTGCAGCCGCTCCGGGGAACCTTCCGCGGTATTGATGCAGGCGCTGTAAGCCTGTTTCAACTTGCTGTCTTCCTGCGGTGCGGCCGGCTGCGCGCAGGCGCTCAGCGCCGCCACGGCGGCCAACGTCAGCATGATTTTTTTCATCGTTATATTCCCGTTAAGTTTCCCCGACGCAAGCGCCGGGGAACGCATCAGAAGATGGTGAATGGCGCGATGACCATGAATTTGACGTCTTTCTCATCCTGGAAGATGTTGCCGTAACCGCCGCTCCAGCTCGGGATGTTGGTGTGGTTGTCGTATTGGGTGTAGTGCAGTTTGATCAGCGTGCCCTTGGCGCGGCCTTCCTGAATGGTGTACATCGCGTCCAGGCTCCAGGCGCTCTCTTTCAGACGCTGGCTCTGATCGTAAACCGGGTTGGTGCTGGGCTTGGCGTCCCAGGCGTAGACGTAAGAGCCGCCGACCGCCATGCCCGGCAGGTTCCAGTTGCTGAGATCGTACATCACCCCGGCGTACAGCGCTTTTTCGCCGTTGGCGTTGAAGTCGGAGCGGTTATCCCACCACACGTCGAGGCGACCGTTGGACGACGCGTAGGTCGGCGTCATGCGCTGCAGGAAGAAGCCCTGGTTGCCTTCCGCCTTGACCATGGTGCCTTCCAGACGCCAGTTGAACTGGCCGGTGGTGTAGCCGAAGGTCAGCGCCTGCAGCCAGGCCAGACCGTCATAGATGCTGTTCGGATCGTTCTTGTCGCTGATGCGGTCTTCAGCGCCGTAGAACTGGTAACTGGTGGTCAGCGGGTTGCCCAGCAGGTTGAATTTATAAGATGCCTTGGTGAAGTACTGATTCACATAACCCTGGGCCTGGCCGAAGGCGGCCTCCAACACCAGATCGTTTTTGAAGTCGTACCTGGCGCCCAGCGAGTGCAGATAGGACACGCCGGTTTTTTTATCGTTCTGGCGGAAGTCGTCCATTTCGATATGCCACGGCGCTTTGTACTTGTTGGTCCACATATAGGAGAAGCTCAGATCGCCGGCGTCGCCGTAGTCAAACTTGGCCCCGGCCTCCGCGCCCTGATAGGTGCCCGGCATAAAGCTCCAGTGTGGCGCCAACAGCGTTTGCCCGCTTGGCTGAATGTAACCGGCACGCGCCCAGATCGGGCCGTATTTGAATTTACCGGCGGCCTTATACAGGCTGATCCCGCCTTTATCGCCGGAATAGTCTTCATCGTAGGTACGGTTTTTCGAGGAGAACGCGATTTCGTTCGGGTGGCCGCTGGCGCTGGACTCCGCCAGTTCGATGGCGGTGAAGGTCCCGACGTCCAATCCGAACATGTCCCAGGCATAGCCCGAGGCGAAGTCCAGGCTCAGGTTGGCGGTGGAGTGCGACAGGTTGGTGGTGTATTTATTGTAATCGTCGCTGGTCGGGTTGAGATCTTTACGGTCACGCTCACGTTGCCAGTAGTAAATGCCGCCGGTCAGCGTGGAATCATCGATAAACCCTGCGGCTTGCGCCTCAGGGGCCATGGCAAACCCTGTTCCCAACAGCGCGCCCGCAACTGCGAGCGCCAGCGTTTTACGCTGAGCACCGTGCGTACCCATATGAAATTCCTCTTTGACTTAACTTTAAAAGTTGCAGCCGCCCGTGTTCACCACTGCCCTGCACGACTGCCAATAAAAAACCCAACCGGGTAAAAAAAATTGCCGCAGACCGAAACCCCACAGCACTTATTGCTACAGCTAGACTATTTTTCGCGACGCGAATTATCAAATGAAAAATGACAGAGAGTTGTCAAAGTATGACAAAGAGCACATATCAATGAGATTTTGTTAAGGCAGTATGCAAAGAGCGTGTCGAATAAAAAATTCAATAAAATCAGAATAAATATTGATATCAGGTCAACCAAAGACGATTAATGGTTTCAGCCCGCAAAAATACGTCAGCCAAAAGAAAAAACCTGAGAGCGCTCTACAAATGACATTAATTCGCATCACGAATATATAAATCATAGTTATGAAAATAACGGAATTTATCAAGAAATTGATGATTGAAATTACGAAGGGAAATAAAGCGCGAAAAAATTACCGGCTGATGACATAAAAAAAGCGCAGCCTAAGCTGCGCTTTTTATGCATTACCGCGGCGATGCTCAGGCTTCCGTTTTAGCCCAGGTGTCGCGCAGGCCGACGGTGCGGTTAAACACCAGATGTTCGGCCGAGGAGTAACGGCTGTCGGCGCAGAAGTAGCCTTCGCGCTCGAACTGATAGGCTTTCTCCGGCTGTGCGGCCGCCAGGCTCGGCTCAACGAAGCCGTGCTTGATCACCAGCGATTCCGGGTTGATGGTGGCGAGGAAGTCCTCCGCCGCCGCCGGATTCGGCACGCTGAACAGGCGATCGTACAGGCGGATTTCAGCCGGCAGCGCGTGCGCGGCGGAAACCCAGTGGATCACGCCCTTCACCTTGCGCCCGTCGGCCGGATCTTTGCTCAGCGTCTCGGCATCGTAACTGCAGAAGATGGTGGTGATCTCGCCTTCAGCGTCTTTCTCAACCCGCTCGGCCTTGATCACGTAGGCGTTGCGCAGGCGCACTTCTTTGCCCAGCACCAGGCGCTTGTACTGCTTGTTGGCTTCCTCGCGGAAGTCAGCGCGGTCGATATAAATCTCGCGGCTGAACGGCACTTCGCGGCTGCCCATTTCCGGCTTGTTCGGGTGGTTTGGCATGGTGACCATTTCCACACCTTCGCCCATGTTTTCGATGACGATTTTCACCGGATCCAGCACCGCCATGGCGCGCGGCGCATTCTCGTTCAGATCGTCACGGATGCAAGATTCCAGCGCCACCATTTCGACGTTGTTGTCCTGTTTGGTCACGCCGATACGCTGGCAAAACTCACGGATAGAGGCAGCGGTGTAACCGCGGCGGCGCAGGCCGGATACGGTCGGCATACGCGGATCATCCCAGCCTTCAACCACCTTTTCGGTCACCAGCAGGTTCAGCTTGCGCTTCGACATGATGGCGTATTCAAGGTTGAGGCGCGAAAACTCGTACTGGCGCGGGTGGCATGGAATGGTGATGTTATCCAGCACCCAGTCATACAGGCGGCGGTTATCCTGGAATTCCAGCGTACACAGCGAGTGGGTGATCCCTTCCAATGCATCGGAAATGCAGTGGGTGAAATCGTACATCGGGTAGATGCACCACTTGTTGCCGGTCTGGTGGTGTTCGGCGAACTTGATGCGGTACAGCACCGGATCGCGCATGACGATAAACGGCGAAGCCATGTCGATCTTGGCGCGCAGGCAGGCGGTGCCTTCGGCGAATTCGCCGTTGCGCATTTTTTCGAACAGCGCCAGGTTTTCTTCCACGCTACGGTTGCGGTACGGGCTGTCTTTGCCCGGCGAGGTCAGGCTGCCGCGGTATTCGCGGATCTGCTCAGGCGACAGCTCGTCGACGTAGGCCAGGCCCTTGGCGATCAGCTCAACCGCATACTGGTGCAACTGGTCGAAATAATCTGAGGAATAACGGACGTTGCCGCTCCACTCAAAACCCAGCCACTCCACGTCGTGCTTGATCGAATCCACGAACTCGATGTCTTCTTTCACCGGGTTGGTATCGTCAAAACGCAGGTTGCACTGGCCCTGATAATCTTTGGCGATGCCAAAGTTCAGGCAAATGGATTTGGCATGGCCGATATGCAGGTAACCGTTAGGCTCCGGCGGGAAACGGGTATGAACCGACGTGTGTTTCCCCGACGCCAGATCTTCATCGACGATCTGACGGATAAAATTGGTTGGGCGGGCTTCAGCCTCACTCATTTCACTATTCCTCAATGCAAAGCGCTACACATAACCGCCTATGTTCCAACAAGCCACGCCCGGAAACAACCGTTTGTTTCACGAAAAAATGCAGGACGCCGCACCCGCATCGTGCAATGCACCATTGCAGGGCAAGCGCAGATAAAAAAAGCGGGAAGAGACAGCTCTCTTCCCGCCGAAATCAGGGTGAACGCCGTCATGACGCGTGAACACCCCGGGTACTACTCAGGTAAAACCCGTTACTTCTGGATCTCGAACAGCTTGGTCTGGCCGGCAACCACAGAGCCGCTCGCCAGCGCCGCCAGGCCGGCATAGTCGTCAGAGTTGCTGACCACCACCGGGCTTATCATCGAGCGTGCATTGGCGTTCAGGTACTCCAGGTCCAGCTCCAGGATCGGCTGGCCGGCTTTCACTTCCGCACCTTCTTCCACCAGGCGTTTAAAGCCCTGCCCGTTCAGCGCCACGGTATCGATCCCCATGTGCACCACGATCTCGGCGCCCTTGTCGGTTTCCAGACAGAAGGCGTGATTGGTGTTGAAGATCTTCACCAGGGTGCCGTCGGCCGGCGCTACCACGGTTTTGTCGGTCGGGCGGATCGCCAGACCGTCGCCTACCGCTTTGCTGGCGAAGGCTTCGTCAGGCACCTGATCGAGCGCCACCACTTCACCGGTCACCGGAGCCACCAGCGTTTCAAAGGCCACTTTAGGCGCGTTGGGCACCGCCTGCGGCTTGGCCTCTGCGGCCGGCGCGGCGGCTGGAGCCGCAGCGGCCGCTACCGGGCCTGCGGCAACCACGTTGCGCATGGCGCTGGCGATCAGTTCGGCTCGGGTGCCGACAATCACCTGCACGCTCTGCTTGTTCAGGCGGATCACGCCGGATGCGCCCAGGCGTTTCGCCAGTGCGTCATTCACCAGCGCGGAGTCCTTCACGTTCAGGCGCAGGCGGGTGATGCAGGCGTCGATGCCGGTCAGGTTATCGGAACCGCCGATGGCGCCCACGTAGCGGCGAGCCAGGGTGGCGGTTTCGCTTTCGTCTTTGCCGGCGCCGGCGTCAACGTTGACGTCATAGCCGTCGGTTTCGTCACCGGCCACCGCCAGTTCGCGGCCCGGGGTCATCAGGTTGAACTTGTTGATGGTGAAGCGGAACACCAGGTAGTAGATAACGAAGAACACCAGGCCCTGCGGGATCAGCATGTACCAGTGGGTCGCCAGCGGGTTGCGCGACGACAGCACCATATCCACCAGGCCGGCGCTGAAGCCGAAGCCGGCGATCCAGTGCATGCTGGCGGCGATGAATACCGAAACCCCGGTCAGCACGGCGTGGATCACGTACAGCACCGGCGCTACGAACATGAAGGAGAATTCCAGCGGTTCGGTGATGCCGGTGAAGAAGGCGGCAAAGGCGGCAGCCAGCATGATGCCCGCCACTTTGGCTTTGTTTTCTGGACGCGCGCAGTGGTAGATGGCCAGCGCCGCACCCGGCAGACCGAACATCATGATCGGGAAGAAGCCCGCCTGATAACGGCCGGTGATGCCCACCACCGCCTTGCCGGCTTCGATAGACTGCTGGCCGCCGAGGAAGTTAGGGATATCGTTGATGCCGGCCACGTCGAACCAGAACACCGAGTTCAGCGCATGGTGCAGGCCGACCGGGATCAGCAGGCGGTTGAAGAAGGCGTAAATGCCCGCGCCGACCGAGCCCATTTTCTGAATGTATTCACCGAAGCCCACCAGACCGTTGAAGATCAGCGGCCAGATGTACATCAGAATAAAGGCCACCAGGATCATCAGGAAGGAGATCAGGATCGGCACCAGGCGGCGGCCGCTGAAGAACGACAGCGCCTTCGGCAGCTCAACGCTGCTGAAGCGGTTGTAGATCTCGGCGGAGATGATGCCCACCAGAATACCGACGAACTGGTTTTGGATTTTGCCGAACGCGGCCGGGACCTGGTCCAGAGGGATTTTTTGAATCATCGACACGGCGGCCGGCGAACAAAGGGTGGTCAACACCAGGAAACCGACGAAGCCGGTCAGCGCGGCGGCGCCGTCCTTGTCTTTGGACATGCCGTAGGCCACGCCGATGGCGAACAGCACCGACATATTGTCGATGATGGCGGAGCCGGATTTAATGAAGAAAGCGGCGAGCGCGTTGTCGCCGCCCCAACCAACAGGGTCAATCCAATACCCGATACCCATCAAGATGGCGGCGGCGGGCAGCGTGGCGACCGGCACCATCAGCGCCCGTCCCACTTTTTGCAAATAACTAAGAATGTTCACCTTTTCCCCCTATGTTGTCCGCGGACGGACCCTATTAGTAGTTTATTTGACGCTCTCACTACCTTTTAGAAATAACGCATGGCTCGTATCACTCATGCGGAGTGTAAAAAAATTATTTTGTATCGCAAATTAAAACCTCCTTTTTTGTGATTTATATCACCAAAAAGTAGTCTTAACCTGCCAGATTGCTAGCCATCACACAAAACTTATTTTATCATTCAAAAAATCAACTGGACGGAAGATTCACGCGAGAATCATAAAGCTGGTTTAGGCTTGGGGCTCTCCATCAGGCCCGTACAGTATAGCTTTAGTTTACTTACCCAAAGAGGTGTTAGATGAGACTTATCCCACTGAAAGATACCGCTCAAGTCGGCAAATGGGCTGCGCGCCATATCGTTCAACGCATCAACGCATTCAAGCCAACTGCAGAACGCCCGTTTGTTCTTGGCCTGCCAACCGGCGGCACGCCGCTGGAAGCCTACAAACATCTGATTGCGATGCACAAAGCAGGTGAAGTAAGCTTTAAGCATGTTGTGACTTTCAACATGGATGAATACGTTGGCCTGCCGCAGGAACACCCGGAAAGCTATCATACCTTCATGTACCGCAATTTCTTTGATCACGTTGATATCCCACGTGAAAATATCAACCTGCTGAATGGCAACGCCGCCGACGTCGACGCCGAATGCCGCCAGTATGAAGAGAAGATCAGGTCTTACGGTAAAATTAACCTGTTTATGGGCGGCGTCGGCATCGACGGCCACATCGCGTTCAACGAGCCGGCTTCTTCACTGGCTTCACGTACCCGCATCAAAACGCTGACCGAAGACACGCGCATCGCCAACTCGCGCTTCTTTGGCGGCGACGTCAGCCTGGTGCCGAAATATGCATTGACCGTCGGCGTGGGCACGCTGCTGGACGCGGAAGAAGTGATGATTCTGGTGACCGGCCACGCCAAGGCGCAAGCGCTGGAAGCCGCAGTGGAAGGCAATATCAACCACATGTGGACCATCAGTTGCCTGCAGCTGCACGCCAAGGCGGTGGTGGTATGCGACGAGCCGTCCACCATGGAACTGAAAGTCAAAACCGTTAAATACTTCCGCGAATTAGAAGCGGAAAGCGTTAAGAGTCTTTAATCTTTGCAGGGGGCTATGATGTTCGCTTTAACCCAAGGCCGGATTTTTACCGGCCACGACGTACTTGATGACCACGCGGTGATTATCGCTGATGGGCTGATTGAAAGAGTCTGCCCGGTGGCCGAACTGCCCGCCGGCATCGAAACGCGCGATCTGGGTGGCGCTATCCTGGCCCCCGGGCTGATCGACGTGCAGCTTAACGGCTGCGGCGGCGTACAGTTCAACGATTCGCTGGAAGCCATTTCGGAAGAAACGCTGGAGATCATGCAGCGCGCCAACGAAAAGTCCGGCTGCACCAGCTATCTGCCGACGCTGATCACCAGCAGCGACGAATTTATGAAGCACAGCATCGAGGTGATGCGCGCTTATCTGAAAAAACACCGTAACCAGGCGCTCGGCCTGCACCTGGAAGGGCCGTACCTCAGCCCGGTGAAGAAAGGCACCCATAATCCGGCGTTTATCCGCAAGCCGACCCAGGAAATGATCGACTACCTGTGCGCCAACGCCGACGTGATAACCAAGGTGACGCTGGCGCCGGAAATGGTGGAGCCGCACTTTATCAAGCAGCTGACCGACGCCGGCATCATCGTCTCCGCCGGCCACTCGAACGCCACCTACGATCAGGCCCGCACCGGCTTCGCCGCCGGCATCAGCTTCGCCACCCACCTGTACAACGCCATGCCGTACATCACGGGCCGCGAACCGGGGCTGATGGGCGCGATCTTCGACACGCCGGAGGTCTATACCGGCATCATCGCCGACGGCCATCACGTGGCCTGGGCGAGTATCCGTAACGCCAAACGCCTGAAAGGTGATAAATTGGTGCTGGTCACCGACGCGACCGCCCCGGCGGGTGCAGATATTGACCAATTTATTTTCGCCGGCAAAACAATATACTATCGTGACGGGCTGTGCGTGGATGAGAACGGCACCCTGAGCGGCTCTGCGCTGACCATGATCGAGGCGGTGCAGAACAGCGTGGAACACATCGGCATCGCTCTGGACGAAGCGCTGCGCATGGCGACGCTGTATCCGGCGCGCGCGATCGGCGTTGACCACCTGCTGGGCACCATCGAAGCCGGCAAAGTGGCTAACCTGACCGCCTTTACCCGTGATTTTAACATCACCAAAACGCTCGTTAACGGTAACGAGGTTTAACTTAATGAACAGCGAGTAAAATTATTGATGAGCACCGGCGGACAGGCACAGATAGGGAATGTTGACTTAGTCAAACAACTCAACGGCGCGGCAGTTTACCGCCTGATCGACCAGCAGGGCCCGATCTCGCGCATTCAGATTGCCGAACTCAGCCAGCTAGCCCCCGCCAGCGTCACTAAAATTACTCGCCAGCTGTTGGAGCGCGGGCTGATCAAGGAAGTCGATCAGCAAGCCTCCACCGGCGGCCGCCGCGCCATCTCCATCGTCTCCGAAACCCGCCATTTTCATACCGTGGCCGTGCGCCTTGGGCGCCATGACGCCACCATTACCCTGTACGACATGAGCGGCAAGTCGCTCGGTGAAGAACACTATCCGCTGCCGGAACGCACCCAGGAAACGCTGGAAAACGCGCTGTTCGCCGCCATCGCGCAATTTATCGAGAGCAACCAGCGCAAGCTGCGCGAGCTGATCGCCATTGCAGTGATCCTGCCCGGCCTGGTGGACCCGGCGCTGGGGGTGGTGCGCTACATGCCGCACATCAGCGTCAGCAACTGGGCGCTGGTGGATAACCTGCAGCAGCGCTTTAACGTCACCAGCTTCGTCGGCCACGACATCCGCAGCCTGGCGCTGGCGGAGCACTATTTTGGCGCCACCCGCGACTGCGAAGACTCGATTCTGGTTCGCCTGCACCGCGGCACCGGCGCCGGCATCATCGTCAACGGCCAGATTTTCCTCGGCAACAACGGCAACGTCGGCGAAATCGGCCACATTCAGATCGATCCCTTGGGCGAACGCTGCCACTGCGGCAACTTCGGCTGCCTGGAAACCGTGGCCGCCAATGCGGCTATCGAACACCGGGTGCGCCAGCTGTTGACGCAGGGCTACCCGAGCAAGCTGACGCTGGACGACTGCAGCATCGCCGCCATCTGCAAGGCCGCCAACCGCGGCGATCTGCTGGCCAGCGAAGTGATCGAACATGTCGGCCGCTACCTGGGCAAGGCGGTGGCCATCGCCATTAACCTGTTCAACCCGCAGAAGGTGGTGATCGCCGGTGAAATCACCGAGGCGGAAAAAGTGCTGCTGCCGGCGATCCAAAGCTGCATCAACACCCAGGTGCTGAAGGACTTCCGCAAAAATCTGCCGGTGGTCACCTCCGAACTCAATCATCGCTCGGCGATCGGCGCTTTCGCCCTGGCCAAGCGGGCGATGCTCAACGGCGTGCTATTGCAGCGCTTGCTGGAAAGCTGATCCGCCGCTTCTGGCAGGTGTGCTATCGTCGCTTTTTGCCTGCCGCAATCATGAGAAACAGCAACAATGACAATCAAAAACGTTATATGTGATATCGACGGCGTGCTGCTGCATGACAATACGCCGGTTCCCGGCGCCGATCTGTTTCTGGCGCGCATTCAGGAACAGGGCATGCCGCTGGTGGTGCTGACCAACTATCCGTCGCAGACCGCGCAGGATCTGGCGAACCGCTTCGCCGCCGCCGGGCTGGAAGTGCCGGAAAGCGCGTTCTATACCTCCGCAATGGCCACCGCCGATTTCCTGCGCCGCCAGGAAGGAAAAAAAGCCTATGTGGTGGGGGAAGGCGCTCTGATCCACGAACTGTACAAAGCCGGTTTCACCATCACCGACATCAACCCGGACTTCGTGATCGTCGGCGAAACCCGTTCCTACAACTGGGACATGATGCACAAGGCCGCCTATTTCGTGAATAACGGCGCGCGCTTTATCGCCACCAACCCGGATAGCCATGGCCACGGCTTTACGCCGGCCTGCGGCGCGCTGTGCGCCCCGATCGAGAAGATCACCGGCCGCAAGCCGTTTTACGTCGGCAAGCCCAGCCCGTGGATCATCCGCGCCGCGCTGAACAAAATGCAGGCGCATTCGGAAGAAACGGTGATCGTCGGCGACAACCTGCGCACCGATATCCTGGCGGGCTTCCAGGCCGGTCTGGAAACCGTGCTGGTGCTGTCTGGGGTCTCCACGCTGAACGATGTTGAAACCATGCCGTTCCGCCCGAGTTATATTTTCCCGTCGGTTGCCGATATCAATATCTTTTAATGGCTGCGGCGGCTCCGGCCGCCCTGCTCACTCCCCAGCCAATTTGAATTTAATTTATTCTTGGCCGCCAAAGGTTTCACTCTCCCCTCGTTAAAAATCCGCACTATGTATTTACGCCCGGCAATAACCGTTATTGCCGGCGTGTGGAAATACTCTTACCCAAAAATAACGAGGCCGCTATGAGCACTAATAATATTATCAATACGCAAGCCGCAGACGACGCAGCCGCGATGCCGGACATCTCCAACAAAAAAATCCTGATGGGTTTCTGGCATAACTGGCTGGCCGGCGCCAGCGATGGTTACAAGCAAGGCAAATTCACCAATATGGATCTGACCGATATCCCGCCTGAATATAACGTGGTGGCGGTCGCCTTTATGAAAGGCCAGGGCATCCCGACCTTCAAGCCCTACAACCTGACCGACGCCGAGTTCCGCCGCCAGGTGGGCGTGTTGAACAGCCAGGGGCGCGCGGTACTGATTTCTCTCGGCGGCGCGGATGCGCATATCGAATTGAAAACCGGCGACGAAGAGCCGCTGGCCAACGAAATTATCCGCCTGGTGGAAACTTACGGTTTCGACGGCCTGGATATCGATCTGGAACAGGCGGCCATCGGCGCGGCCAACAATAAAACCGTGCTGCCGGCGGCACTGAAAAAGGTGAAAGCGCACTACGCCGCGCAGGGTAAAAACTTTATTGTCAGCATGGCGCCGGAATTCCCTTATTTGCGCGCCAACGGCACCTACCTGGATTATATTACCGCGCTCGAAGGCTATTATGACTTTATCGCGCCGCAATATTACAACCAGGGCGGCGACGGCATCTGGGTTGACGAGCTCAACGCCTGGATCACCCAGGATAACGACGCCATGAAAGAGGACTTCCTCTATTACCTGACGGAAAGCCTGGTCACCGGCACCCGCGGCTACGCCAAAATCCCGGCGGCGAAATTCGTTATCGGCCTGCCGAGCAACAACGACGCGGCGGCAAGCGGCTACGTGGTCAACAAGCAGGCGGTCTACAACGCCTTTGCGCGGCTCGACGCCAAAAATCTGTCGATCAAGGGGCTGATGACCTGGTCGGTAAACTGGGACAACGGCAAAAGCAGCGCCGGCGTGGCCTACAACTGGGAGTTCAAAACGCGCTACGCTGCACTGATCCAGGGCGGAGTCACCCCGCCGCTACCGGGAAAGCCTGAGGCGCCGACGGCGCTGAACGCCACCGCACTCACTTCAACGTCGCTGACGCTGAACTGGAGCGCCGCCGCCAGCGCCAAACCGATAAGCCACTACAGCGTTTATCGCAACGGCAACGCCATCGGCCAGACCAGCGCCCTTGCGCTGCAGGACAGCGGCCTGACGCCGGCCACCCAGTACAGTTACTTTGTCACCGCCACCGACAGCCAGGGCAATACCTCGCTGCCGAGCAGCGCGCTGGCGGTGAAAACCGCCGACGGCGGCACGCCGCCCAATCCGGGCGTGGACGAGTGGCAAAACAACCACGGCTATAAAGCCGGCGACCAGGTGACCTATAAAGGCAAGAAATACGTCTGCCTGCAGGCGCACACCTCGAACGCAGGATGGACGCCGGACCAGGCCTTCACCCTGTGGCAGCTGATCGCCTGATAGTCGACAACGAGTCGCCGGTAAAATTGGCCGGCGACTCATTCATACAGGGAAAAATTGAACATTCGATAATTTTTAAAGCCAATAACTGAATATCCACTAAAAATCGCAGTACCTCAAACAACTATTTTTCAGCGCAGCGTTAAAACGCTTGCATCCCCCGCCGCTTTTGACGCATTTTCATAAACACAGCGCGGCAAAGCCCCGTCGTTACTGACGACCCGCTGCCGCCGCCCATAAAAGCAAAACAACATCACAGTCTAAAAAAGTCGTTAGGAGAGTTGTATGTGTTCTATTTTCGGTGTGCTCGATCTGAAGTCCGATCCCGTTGAACTGCGTAAGAAAGCGCTGGAGCTGTCACGCCTGATGCGCCACCGCGGCCCGGACTGGTCCGGCGTTTACGCCAGCGATAAAGCCATTCTGGCGCACGAGCGTCTGTCGATCGTCGACGTCAACAACGGCGCTCAACCGCTGTACAACGCTGCGCACACCCACGTTCTGGCGGTTAACGGCGAAATCTACAACCACCAGGCGCTGCGCCAACAGCTGAGCGAACGCTACGAGTTCCAGACCGGCTCCGACTGTGAAGTGATCCTGGCGCTGTATCAGGAGAAAGGCCCGGCGTTCCTCGACGATCTGCAAGGCATGTTCGCCTTCGCCCTGTACGACACCGAAAAAGACGCCTACCTGATCGGCCGCGATCACCTGGGCATCATCCCGCTGTATATGGGCCACGACGAGTACGGCAACCTGTATGTCGCCTCTGAAATGAAAGCGCTGGTGCCGGTGTGCCGCACCATCAAGGAATTCCCGGCCGGCAGCTACCTGTGGAGCCAGGACGGCGAGATCCGCGCATATTACCAGCGTGACTGGTTCGACTACGACAACGTCAAAGACAACCTGACCGACGCCAACGCCCTGCGCACCGCGCTGGAAGACTCGGTGAAAAGCCACCTGATGTCCGACGTGCCTTACGGCGTGTTGTTGTCCGGCGGGCTGGACTCTTCGGTGATTTCGGCGATCACCAAGAAATACGCCGCGCGCCGCGTTGAAGATCAGGAGCGCAGCGAAGCCTGGTGGCCCCAGCTGCACTCCTTCGCCGTCGGCCTGGAAGGCTCTCCGGATCTGCGCGCCGCGCAGGAAGTGGCCAACCACCTGGGCACCGTGCACCATGAGATCCACTTCACCGTGCAGGAAGGCCTGGACGCCATCCGCGACGTGATTTATCACATCGAAACCTACGACGTCACCACCATCCGCGCCTCCACGCCGATGTACCTGATGTCGCGTAAAATCAAAGCGATGGGCATCAAGATGGTGTTGTCCGGCGAAGGCGCAGACGAAGTGTTCGGCGGTTACCTGTACTTCCACAAGGCGCCGGACGCCCGCGAATTCCACGATGAGACGGTACGCAAACTGTTGGCGCTGCACATGTTTGACTGCGCGCGCGCCAACAAGGCGATGTCCGCCTGGGGCGTGGAGGCTCGCGTGCCCTTCCTGGACAAGAAATTCCTCGACGTGGCGATGCGCATCAACCCGAAAGACAAGATGTGCGGCAATGGCAAAATGGAAAAACATATCCTTCGTGAATGTTTTGAGTCCTATCTGCCGGCCAGCGTGGCCTGGCGCCAGAAAGAGCAGTTCTCCGACGGCGTAGGTTACAGCTGGATTGACACGCTGAAAGAGGTCGCTGCGCAGCAGATCAGCGATCAACAGCTCGAAACCGCACGTTTCCGCTTCCCGTACAATACGCCGACCTCCAAAGAAGGCTACCTGTACCGCGAAATTTTCGAAGAGCTGTTCCCGCTGCCGAGCGCGGCCGAATGCGTGCCCGGCGGCCCGTCGGTGGCCTGCTCTTCGGCTAAGGCCATCGAGTGGGATGAATCGTTCAAAAAGATGGACGATCCCTCTGGTCGTGCAGTCGGCGTACACCAGGCCGCCTACAAATAACTCCACGGCGATTTGTCACCCGGGCGGGCCTTATGGCCCGCCTTTTTGTTGATGTTTTCTACCGGCAATTGCTTGAATTGATGCTTTTATCGCCATAATGTTCACAACCCAGACAAACGGCGCTTCTGCCCACTTTTTCGGGAAAAAACTTGTTGACGCAAATCGGTCATATACGCATAATGCGCCCCGCAACGCCGATGAAGGCAAAGCAAAAAAAGATGGCTACGTAGCTCAGCTGGTTAGAGCACATCACTCATAATGATGGGGTCACAGGTTCGAATCCCGTCGTAGCCACCATATTTTGCGGGAGTGGCGAAATTGGTAGACGCACCAGATTTAGGTTCTGGCGCCGCAAGGTGTGCGAGTTCAAGTCTCGCCTCCCGCACCATTTCTCTTCATCGTCGACGCCTGTGTTGATGGGGTATCGCCAAGCGGTAAGGCACCGGTTTTTGATACCGGCATTCCCTGGTTCGAATCCAGGTACCCCAGCCATATTCCTTCGGGAAGGGGTTTCAACATAAGATGTGTTAGCAGGTGGGGTATCGCCAAGCGGTAAGGCACCGGTTTTTGATACCGGCATTCCCTGGTTCGAATCCAGGTACCCCAGCCATAACAAACTGCTTGCAGATCAAATAAGTAGATAGTAACATCGGCTACGTAGCTCAGCTGGTTAGAGCACATCACTCATAATGATGGGGTCACAGGTTCAAATCCCGTCGTAGCCACCAACTATTGGGGTGTCGCCAAGCGGTAAGGCTCTGGTTTCTGATACCAGCATACCCAGGTTCGAATCCTGGCACCCCAGCCATATTTAGAAAAGCCCGCTTCGGCGGGCTTTTTGCTATGCGCTATTCGGCAAGGTTATCGGGTTCAGCCAGGCTGAACCCGTTTTCGTTATAGGCCCAGCGCGTATTTCAACGCATGCTCCTTGAGCTTACCGGCCCGCTGCGCCGCCATCAGCGCCAGGTTGCGCGCCACGCTCAACGGCGCCAGATTATTGCTGAAGGCGGTGTAGAACAGATCCATGCCGCTCTGCATCAGCAAATTATCGGTGCGGCGGCGGCGCTGATAGCGCATCAGTACCGCTTCGCTGCTCCAGTCTTCCCCCTGCTCCCGCGCCTCGCTCAACAGGTTCAGCAAGGCGTCCACGTCGCGATAGCCCAGGTTGACGCCCTGCCCGGCCAGCGGGTTGATGGTATGCGCCGCATCGCCCACCAACGCCAACCCCGGCAACACGTAGCGCTGCGCATGGCGGCGCGCCAGCGGGAAGGATCCGGCGGCGTGCACCTTGACCCTACCCAAACGCGCCGGAAACGCCGCAGCGATTTCACGCTCCAACTGCGCCGGCGGCATCGCCTGCAGCTGGCGAATGCGCTGCGGGCTGTCGTACCACACCAGCGAGGCCCACCGATCGTACAGCGGCAGGAATGCGCGCGGCCCCGACGGGAAAAACCGCTGCCAGGTAACGTCCTGCTGCGGCTCGCCGGTTTCCACGGTAATCAGCATGCACGACTGACGGTAATGCCAGCCGTTGGTGCCGATGCCCGCCAGGTTGCGCACCTGCGACTGCGCGCCGTCGGCACCAACAACCAGGCGCGCTTCAAGCGTCTCTGCGCCGTCGAGCGTCAGCTGCCAATGTTCGCCCACCCGCTGCAGCGATTGCAGCCTGGCGGGGCAGCAGAGCGCCAGATTGGGGCACTGCTCCAGCCGCTGCCACAGCGCCAACTGCAGAATGCGGTTCTCCACCATAAATCCCAATTCCGGCAGGCCGAGCGACGCCGCGTCGAACGCCACGCGCGACGACTCCCACTCCCAGGTTTCCAGCCGACGGTACGGCGCGCAGCGCATCGCCAGCACCGCCTGCCAGGCCCCCAGCTGTTTCAATAGCCCGACCGAGGTACAGCCGATGGCGGAGATGCGCAGATCCGGCGGGCTTTGCGCCTCGAACGCCTGCGGCGCCTGGTGCTCCAGCAGCGCCACCGACCAGCCCGCCTGCGCCAGCCCCAGCGCCGCCGCCGCGCCGACCATGCCGCCGCCCACCACCACTGCGTCATACCGTTTTTGAGATGTCTTCATATTGGCTATGTTTTCTTTGTTAATTGTCGCCATTCCACCCGGCATGGCGTTTTCAGCAGTGTACCGGATTTTTAATTCGGCTTCAGGTCGCATGCCGTTTTCCCCGCGCTGGTCACAACGGCGCCAAATGATTACAATACGCGTCCTGCATGTCGCGTAACGCAACTTTCGCTCCGCACTGAGTAATGGCAAGTCAATGACGAAAAAACTACATATCAAAACCTGGGGCTGCCAGATGAATGAATACGATTCATCAAAAATGGCCGACCTGTTGAACAGCACGCACGGCTTCGAGTGGACCGAAAACGCCGAGGAAGCGGACGTGCTGCTGCTGAACACCTGCTCGATTCGTGAAAAGGCGCAGGAAAAAGTTTTCGCCATGCTGGGGCGTTGGAGATTGCTGAAAGAGAAAAACCCGGCGCTGATCATCGGCGTGGGCGGCTGCGTCGCCTCTCAGGAAGGTGACCTGATCCGCACCCGTGCGCCCTGCGTCGACATGGTGTTCGGCCCGCAGACCCTGCACCGCCTGCCGGAGATGATCAACCACGTGCAGGGCACCCGCAGCCCGGTGGTCGACATCAGCTTCCCGGAAATCGAGAAATTCGACCGTCTGCCGGAGCCGCGCGCCGAAGGCCCGACCGCCTTCGTTTCCATCATGGAAGGCTGCAACAAATACTGCACCTTCTGCGTGGTGCCTTACACCCGCGGCGAAGAGGTGAGCCGCCCGAGCGACGACGTGCTGTTCGAAATCGCCCAATTGGCGGCGCAGGGCGTGCGCGAGGTGAACCTGCTCGGCCAGAACGTCAACGCCTACCGCGGCGCCACCTACGATGGCGACATTTGCTCGTTCGCCGAACTGCTGCGCCTGGTGGCGGCCATCGACGGCATCGACCGCATCCGCTTCACCACCAGCCACCCGATCGAATTCAGCGACGACATCATCGCGGTGTATGAAGATACGCCGGAGCTGGTCAGCTTCCTGCATTTGCCGGTGCAGAGCGGCTCCGACCGCATCCTGACCATGATGAAGCGCGCGCACACCGCGCTGGAATACAAGGCTATCATTCGCAAGCTGCGCAAGGCGCGGCCGAACATTCAGCTCAGCTCTGACTTCATCATCGGCTTCCCGGGCGAAACCCAGGCCGACTTCGAGCAGACCATGAACCTGATCGCCGAAGTCAACTTCGACGCCAGCTTCAGCTTTATCTATTCGTCGCGGCCGGGCACGCCGGCGGCCGATATGGTGGACGACGTCGGCGAAGAAGAGAAAAAACAGCGGCTGTATATCCTGCAGGACCGCATCAATCAGCAGGTGCAGCAGTTCAGCCGCCGCATGCTGGGCACCGTGCAACGCATTCTGGTGGAGGGCACCTCGCGCAAGAGCGTGATGGAATTGGCCGGCCGCACCGAATGCAACCGCATGGTGAACTTCGAAGGCACGCCGGACATGATCGGCCAGTTCGTCGATGTGGAAATTACCGAAGTGCTGACCAACTCGCTGCGCGGCGCAGTGGTCCGCACCGAACAGCAGATGGATCTGCGCGTACATGAATCCCCGCAGTCGGTGATCGCCCGTACCCGCAAAGAGAACGCGCTGGGCGTCGGCATTTACCAGCCCTCCCTTCCTACTTGAAGCTGCATCTGTGCTGGCCGCGCACGTTCACCCCAGTCACCTAGTTTACTAAGTTCCTGGGGACTCGCGTTCTTGCCGCGTTACTCGGCAAAGCCTCGCCCCGTTGGGGCCAGCGCAAGCGCTGTTCAACAAACCGTTGGTTTTGTTGTGATGCAACGCCAATTATTTTGGGATGACATCCAGCACAAAAACCTTTTTCTCCACCGGGCGCCCGCGCTCGGTGATTTTCTTTTTTTGTTTTTTCATTATAGAGGCGACATAACATGCAAATGCCACACTGCCCGAAGTGCAATTCCGAATACACCTATCAAGACAACGCGATGTTCGTCTGCCCTGAATGCGCCCACGAATGGAGCGACAGCACGCCGGCGGAAGAGGCAGACGCGCTGATTGTCAAAGACGCCAACGGCAACCTGCTGGCGGACGGCGACGCGGTGACCGTAGTCAAAGACCTGAAGGTCAAGGGCAGCTCTTCGATGCTGAAAATCGGCACCAAGGTGAAGAACATCCGTCTGGTGGAAGGCGATCACAACATCGATTGCAAAATCGACGGTTTCGGCCCGATGAAGCTGAAGTCCGAGTTTGTGAAGAAGAACTGATCCCCCGCTTTCCCTACGATGACGCGGCTCGGCCGGCCGCGTTTTTTCCTTCTCCGGCCTTGAATTACGCCCTCGGCGCACAGATAGATCATGGGTAAACTTGCGCCAGTGCGGCGCACCATGAATAATTCAGGATAGAGAACTCAGGTTTGCCCTGACCCGATAACAGCATCCCCGGGGATTTCGGGCTGCAGCGTTGTTACTTGCATGCTTGAAATATAACGGGGATCTATGTGACACCAACCAGGCCCGATGTGACCTAGAGGAATAGTTTGAACGTCGCAACACAAGAAATTTTGTTAGAGCCCGCAGACAATAAGCGCTTGCTCAGCCTGTGCGGCCCGTTTGATGACAACATCAAACAGCTCGAGCGCCGGTTGGGTATCGAAATCAACCGCCGCGACAACCGTTTCAAGCTGGTCGGCAAGAACCCGTGCGTGGTCGCCGCCGCCGATATCCTGCGCCATCTGTACGTGGATACCGCGCCGATCCGCGGCGTGATCCCGGATATCGATCCGGAGCAAATCCACCTGGCAATCAAAGAAAGCCGGGTATTGGAACAGGTCGCCGAAAGCGTGCCGGACTACGGCAAAGCGGTGACCATCAAAACCAAGCGCGGCATGGTGAAGCCGCGCACGCCGAACCAGGCGCAGTACATCGCCAATATTCTCGACCATGACATTACCTTCGGCATCGGCCCGGCCGGTACCGGCAAAACCTATCTGGCGGTCGCCGCTGCGGTAGACGCGCTGGAGCGCCAGGAAATCCGCCGTATTCTGCTGACCCGCCCCGCGGTGGAAGCCGGCGAGAAGCTCGGTTTCCTGCCCGGCGATCTGAGCCAGAAGGTTGACCCTTATCTGCGCCCGCTGTACGACGCCCTGTTCGAAATGCTGGGCTTCGAGCGCGTAGAGAAGCTGATTGAACGCAACGTGATCGAGGTTGCGCCGCTGGCCTATATGCGCGGCCGCACGCTGAACGACGCCTTTATCATTCTGGACGAAAGCCAGAACACCACCATCGAACAGATGAAGATGTTCCTGACGCGCATCGGCTTCAATTCGAAAGCGGTGATCACCGGCGACGTGACCCAAATCGACCTGCCGCGCAACCAAAAATCCGGCCTGCGCCACGCGGTGGAAGTGCTGTCGGACGTGGAAGAGCTGAGCTTCAACTTCTTCCACAGCGAAGACGTGGTGCGCCACCCGGTGGTGGCCCGCGTGGTTATCGCCTATGAAGCCTGGGAAGCCGCCGAGCAGAAACGCAAAGACGCGATTGCCGAACAACGTAAACGCGAGGCGAACCTCGCCTCCGAGCAGGAGACACCATGAGCCAGGTGATTTTGGATTTGCAGATTGCCTGTGAAGACAGCAACGGCCTGCCGGCAGAAGCCACCTTCCAGCGCTGGCTGGAAGGCGTGCTGCCGCAATTCCAGGAAGAGGCCGAAGTGACGGTGCGCCTGGTGGACGAAGCGGAAAGCAACGAACTGAATTTGACCTACCGCGGGAAGGACAAACCGACCAACGTATTGTCCTTCCCGTTCGAAGCCCCGCCGGGCATCGAGCTGCCGCTGCTCGGCGATCTGATCATCTGCCGCCAGGTGGTTGAACAGGAAGCCGCCGAACAGGGCAAGACGCTGGAGGCCCACTGGGCGCATATGGTTGTCCATGGCAGTCTTCATCTGTTAGGGTATGACCACATCGAAGACGATGAAGCCGAAGAAATGGAGTCTTTGGAAACCGAAATCATGCACGGACTGGGTTACCCCGATCCGTACCTGGCGGAAAAAGACCCCGTCTGACGTCGGCCGTTTACCTCACAGCCCCCTTGCGGGGCTGTCGCCGACGCCCCTTAACTCTGACATGAGTGACATTAACTAAAACGCCATGAGCGACGACCATTCATCAAGCAATGACAGCCCCAGTCCCAAGAAGGGGTTCTTTACTCTTATCCTTAACCAGCTGTTCCACGGCGAACCCAAAAACCGTGGCGATCTGGTAGAGCTGATCCGTGATTCCGAGCAAAACGACCTGATCGATCCCGATACCCGCGACATGCTGGAAGGCGTGATGGATATCGCCGAGCAGCGCGTGCGCGACATCATGATCCCGCGCTCCCAGATGGTGACGCTCAAGCGCAACCAGACGCTGGAAGAGTGCCTGGACGTGATTATCGAATCCGCCCACTCGCGCTTCCCGGTGATCAGCGAAGACAAAGATCACATCGAAGGCATCCTGATGGCCAAGGACCTGCTGCCGTTCATGCGCGCAGACTCCGAGCCGTTCAGCATCGACAAGGTGCTGCGCACCGCGGTGGTGGTGCCGGAAAGCAAGCGGGTCGACCGGATGCTGAAAGAGTTCCGCTCCCAGCGTTATCACATGGCGATTGTCATTGACGAATTCGGCGGCGTATCCGGCCTGGTCACTATCGAAGACATTCTGGAGCTGATCGTCGGCGAAATAGAAGACGAGTACGACGACGAAGAAGATCTGGATATCCGCCAGCTCAGCCGCCACATGTACACCGTGCGCGCACTGGCGCCGATCGAAGACTTCAACGAAACCTTCGGCACCCACTTCAGCGACGACGAGGTCGACACCATCGGCGGGCTGGTGATGCAGGCCTTCGGCCACCTGCCTGCGCGCGGGGAAACCATTGAAATCGAAGGTTACCTATTTAAAGTTGCGATGGCCGACAGTCGACGTATTATCCAGGTTCATGTAAAAATTCCGGACGATTCTCCGCCACCGAAACTGGAAGACTAAATCCAACATGGCTAAAGCCCCACTACTTGAACGCCAGCGGGTTCGCGCCCTGCTGGCGCTGTTGTCTGGCGCCAGCGGAACGCTGGCGTTTTCCCCTTACGATGTGTGGCCTGCGGCCATTGTCTCCCTGTTTGGCCTGCTGGCCGTAACGCTCAATCGCACCGCCAAACAATCCGCCCTGCTCGGCTTCTGCTGGGGGCTTGGGCTGTTCGGCACCGGCGTCAACTGGGTATACGTCAGCATCGCTGATTTCGGCGGCATGCCGTTCGCCGTCAATATCTTCCTGGTGGCGCTGCTCGCCGCCTATCTGTCGCTGTATACCGGGCTGTTCGCCGGGCTGCTGACGCGCATCTGGCCGGCCACCAGCTGGTGGCGGCTGGCTATCGCCGCGCCGGCGCTGTGGCAGGTGACCGAATTCCTGCGCGGCTGGGTGCTGACCGGTTTCCCGTGGCTGCAGTTCGGCTACAGCCAGATTAACGGCCCGCTGAAGGGCGTGGCGCCGCTGCTGGGCGTCGACGCCATCACCTTCATGCTGATGGCGATCGCCGGCCTGCTGGTGTACGCCATCAATGAGCGCCGCGTTGCGCCGGCGGTGATTGCCGCCGCGCTGCTGTTGCTGCCGTGGCCGCTGCGCCAGCTGCACTGGTTCACTCCGCAGCCAGAGAAGGCGGTGAATGTCGCCATGGTGCAAGGCAACATCGCCCAGTCGATGAAGTGGGATCCGAGCATTCTACTCAGCACGCTGCAGACCTATCTGGACGAAACCCGCCCCTATATGGGCAAAGCGCCGATCATCATCTGGCCGGAGTCCGCCATTCCGGACTTTGAACCTCGTCAGAACGGCTTCCTGACCATGATGGATGACCTGATGCGCGCCAAGAACAGCAGCCTGATCACCGGCATTGTCGACGCGCGCGCCACGCCGCAGGGCGTGCAGGAATACAATAGCGCCATCGTGCTGGGTGAGCCGACGCCTTACAGCTACCCGGCCAAAGACCGCTACAACAAACACCATCTGGTGCCGTTCGGCGAGTTCGTGCCGCTGGGAACCCTGCTGCGCCCGCTGGCGCCGTTCTTCAACCTGCCGATGTCCGGTTTCAGCCGCGGCGATTACGTGCAGCCACAGCTGAGCGTGCGGGGATACAACCTGACGGCCGCCATCTGCTATGAAATAGTGCTGGGCCAGCAGGTGCGCGACAACTTCCGGCCGGACACCAATTTCCTGCTGACCATCTCCAACGACGCCTGGTTCGGCCACTCCATCGGCCCATGGCAGCACTTCCAGATGGCGCGCATGCGTGCGCTGGAACTGGGCCGCCCGCTGTTGCGCAGCACCAACAACGGCGTCACCGCCGCGGTGGACGCCAACGGTGAGGTGATCGCCGAGATCCCGCAGTTCACCCGCCGCGTGCTGGAAGTGAACATCACGCCGACCACCGGCGTAACGCCTTACGCTCGCTTTGGCGCCGTACCGCTGTGGGTCATCACCCTGCTGCTCGGCGGTTGGGCATTGACGCTGGGCCTGCGCCGCAAATAGCCCCCGGAGGCGCAGCCGCCGGCTGCGCCTCTGCATTTCCCCTCCTTCGCTGAAAACATTGCCAAATCAATGCTTCTGGCATGCTCCTTGCTTTAGTTATTCCGTTATTAAACCGCCGATTTACTTTTACTGACGCCTTGCCGTACTTGTGCGCAATTCGGGAGCGTCAGGCGCACCAAGCGGGTGCAGCGCCGTTTTATTGCATTAATTTGGTGCGCGCGGCGTCTCAAAAAAAGAAACATTTTAGTTTCAATGTATTCACAATCGGCTATTTTCTAACGGTCATATGTACTCAGACTATGTTTATAACTTGAGCAATAAATAGTCGCTTTAAACCTGACGCTCTTTAGTCAGAGCCACCACAACAGCAAAGGAGTTGGACCATGCAAATGCGTAAATTGGCGTTATCGTTACTGCTGATCGGTATGGCAAGTAGCGTAGCCCATGCGGAAGAACTGACCGGTACGCTGAAAAAAATCAAAGACAACGGCGTGATCGTTGTCGGCCACCGCGAATCGTCAGTGCCTTTTTCCTACTACGACAACCAGCAAAAAGTGGTGGGCTACTCCCAGGATTACTCTAACCAAATCGTTGAAGCAGTTAAGAAAAAGCTGAACCTGCCGGGCCTGCAGGTGAAAATGCTGCCGATTACCTCGCAGAACCGTATCCCGCTGCTGCAGAATGGCACCTATGACTTCGAGTGCGGCTCCACCACCAACAACCTCGAACGCCAGAAACAGGCCGCCTTCTCCGATACCATCTTCGTGGTCGGTACCCGCCTGCTGGTGAAAAAAGGCTCGGACATCAAAGATTTCAAAGATCTGGCCGGCAAACCTGTGGTCGTAACCTCCGGCACCACCTCTGAAGTGCTGCTGAACAAACTGAATGACAGCGGCAAGATGAACATGCGCATCATCAGCGCCAAAGACCACGGCGACTCCTTCCGCACCCTGGAAAGCGGCCGCGCGGTGGCCTTTATGATGGATGACGCCCTGTTGGCGGGCGAACGCGCGAAGGCGAAGAAGCCGGATCAGTGGGAAATCCTCGGCACGCCGCAGTCTAAAGAGGCTTACGGCTGCATGCTGCGCAAAGACGATCCTGAGTTCAAGAAGCTGGTCGACGACACCATCGCTCAGGCCCAAACCTCCGGCGAAGCGGCCAAATGGTTTGATAAGTGGTTCAAACAGCCTATCCCACCGAAAAACCTTAACATGAACTTCGAACTGTCCGACGACATGAAGCAGCTGTTCAAAGAGCCTAACGATAAGGCGCTGAACTAAATAGAAAGAGAGCTGGGGCGGCCGCCAGGCCAAACCAGCCCTGTTGATGGCTGGGACAGACAGGAATGAGGGGGGCCGTTCCCCTCCCTCATTTTCCCCAGAGAGCGCATCACCGACAGCCGCAAACAAAAGCCAGCCAGACTGGCCGCGCGGCGATCGGCGCTGAAAAGTCATCAATCTTAGCGGCGCTCTGCGCCCGCCTAACGGAGTTTGTTATGTCAATAGATTGGAACTGGGGTATCTTCCTGCAGCAGGCCCCGTTTGGGAACACCACCTATCTCGGCTGGATTTGGTCCGGCTTTCAGGTCACGGTGGCCCTCTCCGTCTGTGCATGGATTATCGCTTTTTTTGTCGGTTCGCTGTTCGGTATCTTGCGTACCGTGCCAAACCGTTTTCTTTCCACCCTCGGCACCTGTTACGTTGAACTGTTCCGCAACGTGCCGTTGATCGTGCAGTTCTTTACCTGGTACCTGGTGATCCCTGAGCTGCTGCCTGCCGGTATCGGCATGTGGTTCAAAACCGAGCTCGATCCCAACGTGCAGTTCTTTGTCTCCTCCATGCTGTGTCTCGGGCTGTTTACCGCCGCCCGCGTGTGCGAGCAGGTGCGCGCCGCCATCCAGTCGCTGCCGCGCGGCCAGAAAGCCGCCGGGCTGGCGATGGGCCTGACCCTGCCGCAAACCTATCGCTACGTGCTGCTGCCCAACGCCTACCGGGTGATAGTGCCGCCAATGACCTCGGAGATGCTCAACCTGGTCAAGAACTCCGCCATCGCCTCCACCATCGGGTTGGTGGACATGGCCGCCCAGGCCGGCAAGCTGCTGGACTACTCCGCACATGCCTACGAGTCCTTTACCGCCATTACGCTGGCCTATATCGGCATCAACGCCGTGATCATGCTGTTTATGCGTCTGGTTGAGAAGAAAGTGCAGTTGCCCGGCAACATGGGGAGTAAATAATGTACGAATTTGACTGGGCATCGATTGTCCCAAGTTTCCCTTATCTGCTGCAGGGCTTGGCGATCACGCTGAAGATCACCGTCACCGCGATCGTCGTTGGCATTCTGTGGGGCACCGTTTTAGCGGTGATGCGCCTGTCGCCGATCAAACCGATCAGCTGGTTCGCTACCCTGTACGTCAACCTGTTCCGTTCTGTGCCCTTGGTGATGGTGCTGCTGTGGTTCTACCTGGTGGTTCCAAGCTTATTACAACAGGTTCTAGGGCTGTCGCCGAAAACCGATATTCGCCTGATTTCGGCTATGGTAGCCTTTTCCCTGTTTGAAGCGGCCTATTACTCGGAAATTATCCGTGCCGGCATTATCAGCATTTCACGCGGCCAGTCCTCCGCCGCGTTGGCGCTGGGCATGACCCACTGGCAGTCCATGAAGCTGGTGATCCTGCCGCAGGCGTTTCGCGCCATGGTGCCGCTGCTGCTGACCCAGGGCATAGTGCTGTTCCAGGATACCTCGCTGGTATACGTGCTGAGCCTGGCCGACTTCTTCCGTACCGCCTCAACCATCGGCGAGCGTGACGGCACCCAGGTCGAAATGATCCTGTTCGCCGGCTTTGTCTACTTTGTTATCAGTCTCGCCGCCTCGGCGCTGGTAAGCTATTTGAAGAAAAGGACTGTTTGATGATATCCCTGAAAAATGTTTCTAAGTGGTACGGTCACTTTCAGGTTCTGACCGATTGCACCACCGAAGTGAAAAAAGGCGAGGTGGTCGTCGTCTGCGGTCCTTCAGGCTCGGGCAAGTCCACCCTGATCAAAACCGTTAACGGCCTGGAGCCTATCCAGCAGGGCGATATCCTGGTGAACGGCACGCCGGTCAACAACAAGAAAACCAACCTGGCGCAGCTGCGTTCCAAAGTCGGCATGGTGTTCCAACACTTTGAACTGTTCCCGCATCTGTCGATCATCGACAACCTGACGCTGGCGCAGGTAAAAGTGCTCAAACGCGACAAGGCCGCCTCGCGCGACAAAGGCCTGAAGCTGCTTGAGCGCGTCGGCCTTTCCGCCCACGCCAACAAATTCCCCGGCCAGCTGTCCGGCGGCCAGCAGCAGCGCGTGGCCATCGCTCGTGCGCTGTGCATGGATCCGATCGCCATGCTGTTCGATGAACCGACCTCAGCGCTCGATCCGGAGATGATCAACGAAGTGCTCGACGTCATGGTCGAGCTGGCGAACGAAGGCATGACCATGATGGTGGTGACCCACGAAATGGGCTTTGCCCGCAAGGTGGCGAACCGGGTGATCTTTATGGACGAAGGCAAAATCGTCGAAGACCGCAACAAAGACGACTTCTTCAACAACCCGGAATCCGACCGCGCCAAAGACTTCCTGGCCAAGATCCTGCACTGATCCCGCTTAATGCGCCCCGCCCGGGGCGCATTCTCTTCCCCCACCCGGCACTAAAAGCGCTTGTTTCTCCCCGGTTTTGATCCGATCCTCGCTGAATAACAACAGAGGAGATAGAACATGCCCCGCCCTATTATCATCGATTGCGATCCCGGCCTGGACGACGCCATTGCATTGGCCATGGCACTGCGCTCACCGGAGCTGGACGTTCGCGCCATCACCACCTCCGCCGGCAACCAGACGCCGGAGAAAACGCTGCATAATGCGCTTGGTCTGGTGACCCTGATGCAGCGCGAAGACATCCCGGTCGCCGCCGGCGCTTCCGGCCCGCTGATGCGCGAGCTGGTGATCGCCGACTATGTCCACGGCAAAACCGGCATGGGCAACACCCATCTGCCGGCGCCGACCGTAAAACCAGCGGAGCTGAACGCCGTCGAGCTGATCGCCTCTCTGCTGCGCGCCAGCCGGGAGCCCATCACCCTGGTGGTGACCGGGCCGATGACCAACATCGCCCTGCTGTTGGCGCAATACCCCGAGCTGAAAGGCAACATCGAACGCATCGTATTTATGGGCGGCGGCATGAATGCCGGCAACACCACGCCGGTGGCGGAATTCAATATCTTCGTCGACCCGGAAGCCGCCGAGATGGTGCTGAAGTCCGGCGTGCCGCTGACCATGGCCGGGCTCAACGTCACCCATCAGGCGCTGGTGCTGCCGCAGGATATCGAGCGCATCCGCCAAATCGACAATCCGGTGGCGCAGGCGGTGGCGGAGATGCTCGACTTCTACCTGCCGCTGTACCTCAGCCATCCGCGTGGCCTGCCGGGCGCGGCGATGCACGACCCTTGCACCATCGCCTGGCTGCTGGCGCCACAGCTGTTCACCAGCATAGATCGCTGGGTCGGCGTGGAAACCAAGGGGGAATACACCCTCGGCATGACGGTGGTGGACCACTTCCAGCAAACCGGCAGGCCGGCCAATGTGCAGGTGCTGACCGGCATCGACCGCGAAGGCTTTATCGCGCTGTTGACCGAGCGCGTTGCACGTTATTGATCGCGGGGGCGCGTCCTGCGCCCCTGACATTCAGTTTTTTTGATTTAACTCAGCGAATTTTTGCGCTATCACTGTCTGTTACTTATCTCTACTATGCGGCTAAACACCTTAGCTCACTACTGAACAGCCTAGCCTGGAGATAGCCCAATGAGTCGCATACTGGTCCTGAAATCGAGTATTCTGGGTGATTACTCCCAGTCTGGAAAATTAGTCGATTTTTTTGTCGAAAAATGGCGTAAAGCCCACCCGGCAGACAGCTTTACGGTGCGCGACCTGGCCAACCCAACGCTGCCGGAACTGGACGGCGAAGTGATTGGCGGCTTTAACGCCGGCGACAAGCCTTTGACGCCGCATCAGCAACGCACCCTGGCGCTGTCCGATGAGCTGATTGCCGAATTGAAAGCGCATGACACCATTATCATCAGCGCGCCGATGTACAACTTCAATATCCCCACCCAGTTGAAGATCTATTTCGACCTGGTGGCGCGCGCCGGCCAGACCTTCCGCTACACCTCCGCCGGCGCCGAAGGCCTGGTGACCGGCAAGAAAGCCATCGTCATCTCCAGCCGCGGCGGCGTCCACGCCGATACGCCGACGGATCTGATCACGCCTTACCTGAAGCTGTTCCTGGGTTTTATCGGCATCACCGACGTCGAATTCGTGCTGGCGGAAGGCTTTGCCTACGGGCCGGAAGCGGCGGAGAAAAGCGCGCAGGATGGCCGCAGCGCCGTCGAGCAGAAAGTGCCGGCGGCGGTAACGGCCGCCCCCGCCAGCCAGGCTGCCGCTGCGCCGGCCAACGGCGGCTTTCTGAGCAACCTGCTGAAGAAGCTGTTTGGTTAATGGCGATCCGCTCCCCACGCCTTCGGGTACGGGGAGTGGAAAATCAGGGTTCGAACGGCCGGCGCTGGAACTGGTCATGGCCGCATTTCGGGCAGAGCGGCAAGACTTCCGGCGTGTAGAACGCCAGATGATGGTGGCACCGCTCGCACACCAGATTGCCTAGCCCTACCACCTCGCCGCTGTGATAAACCCCGTGGTGGCTGACGTCCTTGAACACTTCGCGCCATTCCAGCTGAGTTTTGTCGGTGATGTCCGCCAGCTCCTGCCACAAACTTTCCTTAATCACCCGCATAAACACGCTGTCGGTGAACTCGTTTTGGCTTTCCTGATAGCTGCGCGCGAACTCTTCCAGATCGCGCCGCGCCGCCTGAGTGACCTGCTGCACCTCCTCGCGCGTCAGTTCGCCTGCCTCATTCAGCCGGTGCTCTGCGCTGGCGACCAGTTTGTCGATATCGCGCTCGCCGTTCTTCAGGCGTTCGGTCAGAGATGCCACCAATTCGCGGTAATACTGAGCAACCTTGTTCATAATCTCCCCTCGATGAACTTACGTGACCGGGCTTGCCTTTAAGCTACCTGTTCTTATTTTAGCCGTAAATCCCTGATGCCAGTGCGAGATCCGCAGGTTGTGAGCCATATCATGCCGCGGTTTTTTTAAATGCGTCGAGTCGGGCGCTTGGTGTTGTTGCCGGGAGGTCTTATCAGCTATGCTATGCGGATCTACGAATACTAAATCTTCATTGCGTTATCTCTGACCGGGATAACGGTTTACACCTACAGGACCACCGGCCGCCATGCAAGAGCAATACCGTCCAGAAGACATAGAATCGAACGTACAGCTTCACTGGCAAGAGAAGCAAACTTTCAAGGTTACCGAAGACGCCGGCAAGGAAAAGTACTACTGCCTATCCATGCTGCCCTACCCGTCCGGGCGTCTGCATATGGGTCACGTTCGTAACTACACTATCGGCGACGTGATCTCGCGCTATCAGCGCATGCTGGGTAAAAACGTGCTGCAGCCGATCGGCTGGGATGCGTTCGGCCTGCCGGCGGAAGGCGCTGCGGTGAAAAACAACACCGCACCGGCCCCCTGGACCTACGACAACATCGAATACATGAAGAACCAGCTGAAACTGCTGGGCTTCGGCTACGATTGGGATCGCGAGATCGCCACCTGCCAACCTGAATACTACCGTTGGGAACAGTGGTTCTTCACCAAGCTGTATGAAAAAGGCCTGGTCTACAAGAAAACCTCCGCGGTGAACTGGTGCCCTCACGATCTGACCGTGCTGGCCAACGAGCAGGTTATCGACGGCTGCTGCTGGCGCTGCGACACCAAGGTCGAGCGCAAAGAGATCCCGCAGTGGTTTATCAAGATCACCGACTACGCCGATCAGCTGCTGAACGATCTGGATACGCTGGAAAGCTGGCCTGAGCAGGTCAAAACCATGCAGCGCAACTGGATTGGCCGTTCCGAAGGGGTGGACATCACCTTTAACGTGGCGGACAGCGACGAAACGCTGACGGTTTACACCACCCGCCCGGACACCTTCATGGGCGCCACCTATGTGGCGGTGGCCGCAGGCCATCCGTTGGCGCAACAGGGCGCGATCAACAACCCGGCGCTGGCCGAATTCATCGAAGAATGCCGCAACACCAAAGTAGCCGAAGCAGACATGGCGACGATGGAGAAGAAAGGCATGCCGACCGGCCTGTTCGTTATCCATCCGCTGAGCGGCGAAAAGCTGCCGATCTGGGTGGCCAACTTCGTGCTGATGGAATACGGCACCGGCGCCGTGATGGCGGTACCGGCTCACGACCAGCGCGACTGGGAGTTCGCCACCAAGTATCACCTGCCGATCAACCCGGTCATCCTCAACCTCGACGGCAGCGAACCTGACGTGCACGCCGCGGCGATGACCGAGAAAGGCGCGCTGTTCAACTCCGGCGAGTTCGATGGCCTGGACCACGAAGCCGGCTTCAACGCCATCGCCGACAAACTGGTCGCCAAGGGTGTGGGCCAGCGCAAGGTCAACTACCGTCTGCGTGACTGGGGCGTTTCCCGCCAACGTTACTGGGGTGCGCCAATCCCAATGGTGACGCTGGAAGACGGCACCGTGATGCCGACGCCGGAAGACCAACTGCCGGTGATCCTGCCGGAAGACGTGGTCATGGACGGCATCACCAGCCCGATCAAGGCCGATCCTGAGTGGGCGAAAACCACCGTCAACGGCCAACCGGCGCTGCGTGAAACCGACACCTTCGATACCTTTATGGAGTCTTCCTGGTACTACGCGCGCTACACCTGCCCGCAGTACGACGAAGGCATGCTGGATCCGGCCGCCGCCAACTATTGGCTGCCGGTCGATCAGTATGTCGGCGGTATCGAACACGCCATCATGCACCTGATGTACTTCCGCTTCTTCCACAAGCTGATGCGCGACGCCGGCCTGGTGGACTCCGACGAGCCGGCCAAACGCCTGCTGTGTCAGGGCATGGTGCTGGCCGACGCCTTCTACTACACCGGCAACAGCGGCGAACGCGTTTGGGTTTCCCCGGTTGACGCCACCGTGGAGCGCGACGACAAAGGCCGCATTATCAAAGCCACCGATCCAGAAGGCCGCGAACTGGTCTATGCTGGCATGAGCAAAATGTCGAAGTCGAAAAACAACGGCATCGACCCGCAGGTGATGGTGGAAAAATACGGCGCGGACACCGTGCGCCTGTTCATGATGTTCGCATCGCCGGCGGAAATGACGCTGGAGTGGCAGGAATCCGGCGTGGAAGGGGCTAACCGCTTCCTGAAACGCGTGTGGAAACTGGCCTACGATCACGTCGAGAAAGGCGCGGTACAACCGCTGGACGTGGCGACGCTGAACGAAGATCAAAAAGCGCTGCGCCGCGATCTGCACAAAACCATCGCCAAGGTGAACGACGATATCGGCCGCCGCCAAACCTTCAACACCGCGATCGCCGCGGTGATGGAGCTGATGAACAAGCTGGCGCGTGCGCCGCAGGACAGCGAGCAAGATCGCGCCCTGCTGCAGGAAGCGCTGCTGGCCGTGGTGCGCATGCTGTATCCGTTCACCCCGCACGTCTGCTTCTCTCTGTGGCAGGCGCTGGGCGGTGAAGGTGACGTCGACACTGCGCCTTGGCCGGTCGCCGACGAGCAGGCGATGGTCGAAGACTCCAAGCTGGTGGTGGTGCAGGTTAACGGCAAGGTTCGCGCGAAAATCACAGTGGCAGCCGATGCAACCGAAGAGCAGGTGCGTGCGCGCGCCGCCGAGGAACATCTGGTGGCTAAATATCTGGACGGGGTTACTGTGCGTAAAGTGATCTACGTTCCGGGCAAACTGCTTAACCTGGTTGTGGGTTAACACAAGGAGGAGTTGTGCGACAACGTATTCTGACGCTGTTGCTGGGGTTGGCGGTGCTGGTCACCGCCGGCTGCGGTTTTCACCTGCGTGGCACCACGCAGGTCCCTCAGGAAATGAAAACGCTGATACTGGACAGCTCGGATCCTTACGGTCCGCTGACCCGTGCGGTGCGTGAGCAATTGCGCCTGAACGATGTCACCATCGTCGCAGATCCGAAGCGCAAGGACGTCCCGTCGCTGCGTATCGTCGGCGCGACCGAGAGCCAGGACACCGCCTCGATCTTCCAGGACGGTAAAACCGCCGAGTATCAAATGGTGCTGACCGTACAGGCGCAGGTGTTGCTGCCTGGCCACGATTTGTATCCGTTGTCGGTGAAAGTGTTCCGCTCATTCTTCGATAACCCGCTGACTGCGCTGGCTAAGGATTCCGAACAGGAAATCATTCGCCAGGAAATGCGTGAGCAGGCCGCACAGCAACTGGTGCGCAAGCTGCTGACCGTGCACGCTGCGGAAGAAGAAAACCAGCAAAAAGCCGCTGCCGCCGGTGAAAGAGCGGTCAGTGCCGCCGCGCAATGATCCGCATTTACCCTGAACAACTTGCCGCGCAGCTCCGAGAGGGGCTGCGCGCTTGTTATTTATTAAGCGGCAACGAACCGCTGCTGCTGCAGGAAAGCCAGGATCTGATCCGTCAGGCCGCGCAGCAACAGCAGTTCAGCGAGCACTACAGCATTACTCTCGACGCCCACACCGACTGGGATGCCATTTTCAGCATCTGCCAGGCAATGAGCCTGTTCGCCAGCCGCCAAACGCTGCTGCTTATCTTCCCGGAAAACGGCCCGACGGCGCCGATTGGCGAGCAGTTGGTCAAGCTGGCTGCGCTGCTGCATGAGGATATCTTGCTGATACTGCGCGGCCCGCGTTTGACCAAGGCGCAGGAAAACAGCGCCTGGTTCAAGGCGCTCAGCCCAAACGGCGCCAGCGTCAGCTGCCAGACGCCGGAGCAGGCTCAGCTGCCGCGCTGGGTGGCTTCTCGCGCCAAGGCCATGAAACTGGAGCTGGACGACGCGGCCAATCAGCTGCTGTGTTATTGCTACGAAGGCAACCTGCTGGCGCTGTCGCAGGCGCTGGAGCGGCTTTCTCTGCTGCACCCGGACGGCAAGCTCACCCTGCCGCGCGTCGAACAGGCGGTGAACGACGCCGCCCACTTCACGCCGTTCCACTGGCTGGACGCCTTGCTGGCGGGCAAAAGCAAACGCGCCTGGCATATCCTGCAGCAATTGCAGCAGGAAGACGTCGAACCGGTGATCCTGCTACGCACCTTGCAGCGTGAGCTGCTGCAGCTGTTGACCCTGCAGCGCCGCATGGCCTCGGTGCCGCTGCGCACGCTGTTCGATCAACACAAGGTCTGGCAAAACCGCCGCAACCTGATCACTCAGGCGCTGCAGCGCCTGTCGGGCGCCCAGCTGCAACAGGCGGTACAGCTGCTGACCCAGATTGAACTGACGCTCAAGCAAGACTACGGCCAATCGGTTTGGCCAGAGCTGGAAACCTTGTCTATGCTGCTGTGCGGCAAACCCCTGCCTGCGAGTTTTACCGATGCCCACTAATCCGGAAAGCGCCACCGTGCTGCACGCCCTGTTCGGCGGCACCTTCGATCCTATCCACTACGGCCATCTGCGGCCGGTAGAGGCGCTGGCCGCCGAAGTGGGCCTTAATCGGGTGACCCTGCTGCCGAACCATGTGCCGCCGCACCGTCCGCAGCCTGAAGCCAATGCGCAGCAGCGGCTGAAAATGGTCGAACTGGCCATCGCCGACAACCCGCTGTTTGCGGTTGACGATCGCGAACTGCACCGCACCACGCCGTCCTATACCATCGAGACGTTGGAAACGATTCGTAAAGAGCGTGGCGCCGCGCAGCCACTGGCGTTTATTATTGGCCAGGACTCGCTGCTGACGCTGCATAAATGGCACCGCTGGCAGTCGCTGCTGGACGTGTGCCACCTGCTGGTATTGGCGCGCCCGGGTTACAATGACCGGATGGATACGCCGGAGCTGCAGCAGTGGCTGGAGCGCCACCGCGTCACCGACGCCCCCCTGCTGAGCCAACGGCCGCACGGCCATATCTATCTGGCCGATACGCCGGAGCTGGAGATTTCCGCCACCGAGATCCGCCAACGCCGCCATCAGGGGCTCAACTGCGACGACCTGCTGCCGCGTTCGGTGCAGCGCTATATCGAGTTGCAGGGTTTATATCGCTAGCGACAGGCGCATGATATACTGCGCCGCTATTTTTCAGGTATCCGCTGAAAACCCCGGAAACCTTAGCTGGCCGGGCCGTCACCAGAGGGCGCAACAGCGGCATCCTGCCGACACCACCATTCCGTTGCGCTGCAGCGCAGGCCTTGGCCCGCCGCAGACGACTGAACAGAACACACCCGAGGGGGAACCTTTGCACGGTAAAGCGCTCCAAGATTTCGTCATCGATAAAATTGATGACCTGAAAGGCCAAGACATTATCGCTCTGGATGTACAGGGCAAATCCAGCATCACCGACTGCATGATCATCTGCACCGGCACCTCCACCCGTCACGTGATGTCGATCGCCGACCACGTGGTGCAGGAATCCCGCGCCGCCGGCATGGAACTGCACGGCATGAAAGGCCAGGAAGCCTCCGACTGGATCGTGGTCGATCTGGGCGAAGTGATTGTGCACGTGATGCAGGAAGAGAGCCGTCGCCTGTACGAGTTGGAAAAACTCTGGAGCTAAGCGGTGAAACTGCAACTGGTAGCGGTCGGCACAAAAATGCCAGACTGGGTGCAGACCGGCTTTATGGATTATCTGCATCGTTTTCCTAAAGATATGCCGTTTGAGCTGACCGAAATCCCGGCGGGCAAGCGCGGCAAGAATGCCGACATCAAGCGCATTCTGGAAAAGGAAGGCGAACAGATGCTGGCGGCGGTAGGCAAAGGCAACCGCATTGTCACGCTGGATATCCCCGGCACGCCGTGGGAAACGCCGCAGCTGGCGCAGCAGCTTGAACGCTGGAAGCAGGATGGCCGCAACGTCAGCCTGCTGATTGGCGGCCCTGAGGGGCTGGCGCCGGCGTGCAAGGCCGCGGCGGAACAGAGCTGGTCGCTCTCGCCGTTGACGTTACCGCATCCTTTGGTGCGCGTCCTGGTGGCCGAAAGCCTCTATCGCGCCTGGAGTATTACGACCAATCATCCTTACCACCGGGAATAACCGGTGGTGACAGTGACAGAGTGAAATAAAGCAGCGGGATGAAAATAGAACGTAACCCTTTTCGCGACTATACGGCCGAATCAGCCCTGTTTGTACGCCGCGCCCTGGTGGCGTTCTTGGTCATCCTGATGCTGACCGGCATCCTGATCGCCAATCTGTATAATCTGCAAATTGTCCGCGTCGAGGATTACCGTACCCGCTCCAACGAAAACCGCATCAAGCTGGTGCCCATCGCCCCCAGCCGCGGCATTATCTACGATCGCAACGGCACCCCGCTGGCGCTCAACCGCACGATTTATCAGCTGGAGCTGATGCCGGAAAAGATCGACGATCTGAAAGCCACGCTGCAGGCGCTGCGTTCGGTGGTCGACCTGACCGATGACGACATCGTCGCCTTCGAAAAAGAGCGCAAGCGCTCGCGCCGCTTCGTGTCGATCCCGGTGAAAACCGCGCTCAACGAGGTGCAGGTGGCCCGCTTTGCGGTCAATCAGTTCCGCTTCCCCGGCGTGGAAGTGAAAGGCTACCAGCGCCGCTACTATCCTTACGGCTCCGCCCTCACCCACGTCACCGGCTACGTGTCGAAGATCAACGATCGCGACGTCGAGCGGCTGGACAAAGACGGCAAGCTGGCCAACTACGCCGCCACCCACGATATCGGCAAGCTCGGCATCGAGCGCTATTACGAAGACACCCTGCACGGCAAAACCGGTTACGAAGAGGTTGAGGTCAACAACCGCGGCCGGGTGATCCGCCAGCTGCACGAACAGCCGCCCTCCGCCGGCCAGGACGTCTATCTGACGCTGGATCTCAACCTGCAGCGCTACATCGAGCAATTGCTGGTCGGCAGCCGCGCGGCGGTGGTGGTGAGCGATCCGCGCACCGGCGGCATTTTGGCGATGGTCTCCAACCCCAGCTACGATCCGAACCTGTTCGTCGACGGCATCTCCAGCAAGGATTACCAGGGGCTGCTGAACGATCCGAACCGCCCGCTGATCAACCGCGCCACCCAAGGGGTCTACCCGCCGGCGTCGACGGTAAAGCCTTACATCTCCGTCTCGGCGCTCAGCGCCGGGGTGATAACCAAAAATACCGTGGTGTTTGACCCCGGCTGGTGGCAGCTGCCCGGCTCGGAAAAACGCTTCCGCGACTGGAAAAAATGGGGCCACGGCCGCCTGAACGTCACCAAGGCGCTGGAGGAATCCGCGGATACCTTCTTCTATCAGGTAGCCTATGATATGGGTATCGATCGGCTGTCGACCTGGCTGACCAAGTTCGGCTACGGCGAGTACACCGGCATCGATCTGTCCGAAGAGCGTTCCGGCCTGATGCCGACCCGCGAGTGGAAGCTCAAGCGCTATAAAAAACCGTGGTATCAGGGCGACACCATCCCGGTGGGTATCGGCCAGGGTTACTGGACCGCGACGCCAATCCAAATGGCCAAGGCGTTGAACACCCTGATTAACGACGGCAGCGTCAAAACGCCGCATCTGATGCAGAGCACCCGCATCAACGGTGCGCTGGTGCCTTTCCGTCAGGAAGAGACCACGCAGATCGGCGATATTCATTCCGGCTTCTGGGAAATTGCCAAAGACGGCATGTATGGTGTAGCTAACCGTCCGAACGGGACGGCGCGTAAGTACTTCGCGGATGCGCCTTACAAAGCCGCGGCGAAATCGGGTACCGCACAGGTATTCGGCTACGAAACCTACAACGCCCACAAACTGGCGGAACACCTGCGTGACCATAAGCTGATGACCGCCTTCGCGCCGTACAACAATCCAACGGTGTCGGTCGCCATCATTCTGGAAAACGGCGGCGCCGGTCCGGCGGTCGGGACGATCACTCGTCAGATCCTCGACCATATCCTGCTGGGCGACAACAATACGCAATTACCATCTGAAGCCCCGCTGCCGCCAGGCGTTGAGGGTGATTAAGGTAGAACATGACTGAAAGCCAACAAAAAGGCTCGATCTGGACCAAGATCCACATCGACCCCACGTTTTTGTTACTCATTCTGGCCCTGCTGGTCTACAGCGCGGTCGTGATGTGGAGCGCCAGCGGCCAGGATATCGGCATGATGGAACGCAAGATCGGCCAGATCGTCATGGGCCTGATCATGATGGCCGTCATGGCGCAGATCCCGCCGCGGGTCTATGAAAGCTGGGCGCCCTATCTGTATATCTTTTGCGTGATCTTACTGATCCTGGTGGACGCCTTCGGCCAAATCAGTAAAGGCGCGCAGCGCTGGCTGGATCTGGGCTTCGTGCGCTTCCAGCCGTCGGAAATCGCCAAAATCGCCGTGCCGCTGATGGTGGCGCGCTTTATGAACCGCGACGTTTGCCCGCCTTCGCTGAAAAATACCGGCATCGCGCTGGTGCTGATCTTCCTGCCGACGCTGCTGGTGGCCGCGCAACCGGACCTGGGCACCTCGATCCTGATCGCCGCCTCCGGCCTGTTCGTGCTGTTCCTGTCGGGCATGAGCTGGAAACTGATCGCCGTCGCCGCCCTGCTGCTGGCGGCTTTTATCCCGGTGCTGTGGTTCTTCCTGATGCACGGCTATCAACGCGATCGCGTGATGATGCTGTTGGATCCGGAAAGCGATCCGCTCGGCGCCGGTTATCATATTATTCAGTCCAAGATAGCCATAGGTTCCGGCGGGCTTTCAGGCAAGGGCTGGCTGCACGGCACCCAGTCGCAGTTGGAATTCTTGCCGGAGCGCCACACCGACTTTATCTTCGCGGTATTAGCCGAAGAGCTTGGGCTGATCGGGGTGCTGGTGCTGTTGGCGCTGTACCTGCTGGTGATCATCCGCGGGCTGATGATCGCCGCCAAGGCGCAAACCACCTTCGGCCGGGTGATGGTCGGCGGCCTGATGCTGATTCTTTTCGTTTATGTGTTTGTTAACATTGGTATGGTCAGTGGCATTTTGCCGGTAGTTGGCGTACCTTTGCCTCTGGTCAGTTACGGGGGTTCGGCGCTGATTGTCTTGATGGCCGGCTTTGGCATCATCATGTCGATCCACACGCATCGGAAAATGCTGTCTAAAAGTTTATAAGGGGTGAGTAATGCGTAAGGAATGGCTTTGGGTCGGCGTCGTGGCGGTATTGCTTTCCGCCTGTACCGCCCCGACCACGGAACAGCAAGCGCCGCCGCAGCCGTACAACGGACCGGTGGTGGAAATCGGCGGCGTCGAGCCTCAATATGAACCCTATAACCCTAATAACATGCAGGATTATAAGGTTAATGGCGATACTTACCGCATCGTGAAAGATCCGCAGAACTTTACGCAGAGCGGGCTGGCCAGCTGGTATGGCGAAGAAGCCAACGGCAACACCACCGCGCTGGGGGAACAGTTCGATCCCAACGCCCTGACGGCTGCTCACCCAACGCTGCCTATCCCAAGTTACGTGCGCGTCACCAACCTGGCCAACGGCCGCCAGCTGGTGGTGCGCGTCAACGATCGCGGGCCATACACCAAGGGCCGCATCATCGACCTGTCGAAAGCCGCCGCCGATCGTCTCAACCTGTCCAACAACACCAAGGTCAAGGTCGATTTCATCAGCGTGGCGCCGGACGGCACCCTGAGCGGCCCCGGCACCATCGGCACCACGGTCGCGAAACAGAGCTATGCCCTGCCGGCGCGCCCGGATCTCGGTGCCAGCAGCATGGGCACGCCAATGCAGCAGGACGCCCCGGTCGCCAGCGGCGCGGCGGTACGCCCTATCGATAACAGCAGCCTGAATACCGGCGACGCTGCGCCGGCCGCCGCTACCGGCAACGCCCGCGGCGGGTTCCTCGGCGCACCAAGCGCAGTGCCGGCCGGCGTGCTGGAAAGTTCAGAACCTGCCATTCCAGCCGCCGTCGCCGCCCCTGTCGCCGCCACCGCGGTAGCCGCAGGCGCTGCCGCTTCATCGGGCGGTTACCTGGTGCAGGTCGGCGCGCTGAGCAGCGCCGAGCGCGCGCAAAGCTGGCAACAGAGCCTGAGCCAACAGTTCGGCGTGCCGGGCAAAGTGGCAGCCGGCGGTAACGTCTACCGCGTGCAGCTTGGGCCCTTCAGCAGCCGCCAGCAGGCCACCGAACTGCAACAGCGCCTGGCCGCCGAAGCGCAGCAACAGTCTTTCGTCACCGCCGCACCCTAAACCTGAAGCCCCGGCGGGCATTGATGGCTGATAAACGCTTCTTTAGCTGAAACATTTTCTTGCAGCTAAAACGTCATTAAGCGCGATTAGTCAGATGAATGGATAATGCCTGCCGGGATCTCATCTGTTATAGTGTGGCTCGTTTTTTAACTTTTACCCTCACGGATGTTGTAGTCCCGATCATGAAACATGTAACTTCTTTTCGCTTAATCAAGAGCATAGCGCTCGGCACCGTTATCGCGATGAGCGCAGCTACCGTTGCGCATGCCGATGACGTTAATATCAAAACCATGATCCCAGGTGTTCCGCAGATCGATGCGGAAGCGTACATCCTGATTGATTACAACTCCGGCAAGGTTCTGGCTGAAATGAACGCCGATGCGCGCCGCGATCCGGCCAGCCTGACCAAAATGATGACCAGCTACGTCATCGGCCAGGCGCTGAAAGCGGGCAAGATCGGCCAGGAAGACCTGGTTACCGTGGGGCAGGACGCGTGGGCGACCGGCAACCCGGTATTCAAAGGCTCCTCGCTGATGTTCCTGAAGCCGGGCGACCGCGTGCCGGTCTCCAAGCTGACCCGCGGCATCAACCTGCAGTCCGGCAACGACGCCTGCGTGGCGATGGCCGACTACGTGGCCGGCAGCCAGGACGCCTTCGTTAACCTGATGAACACCTACGTCAGCAAGCTGGGCCTGCAGAACACCCACTTCCAGACGGTGCACGGCCTGGATGCGCAGGGCCAGTACAGCTCCGCGCGCGACATGGCACTGATCGGCCAGGCGCTGATCCGCGACGTACCGGACGAGTACGCCATTTATAAAGAAAAAGAATTCACCTTCAACAATATCCGCCAGATGAACCGTAACGGCTTGCTGTGGGATAACAGCCTGAACGTCGACGGCATCAAGACCGGCCATACAGACGCTGCGGGTTACAACCTGGTGGCTTCGGCGACCGAAGGCCAGATGCGCCTGATCTCCGCCGTGATGGGCGGCCGCACCTACAAAGGCCGCGAAGCCGAAAGCAAAAAACTGCTGACCTGGGGCTTCCGCTTCTTCGAAACCGTGGCGCCATTGAAAGTCGGCAAAGAGTTCGCTTCCGAGCCGGTCTGGTTCGGCGATGCGGATCGCGTTGAGTTGGGCGTAGACAAAGACGTCTACCTGACCATCCCGCGCGGCCGCATGAAAGATCTGAAAGCCAGCTACGTGCTGAACACCCCGGAAATTCACGCCCCGCTGGCGAAGAATCAGGTGGTCGGCAGCATCAACTTCCAGCTGGACGGCAAAACCATCGATCAGCGCCCGCTGGTGGTGATGAACGAAGTGAAAGAAGGCGGTTTCTTCAGCCGCATCGTGGACTACATCAAACTGATGTTCCATCACTGGTTCGGTTAACAGTTGAATCGGGCGAAATCGTCCCCATATACTGAATAACATTAACTCCCGCTCAGGCGGGAGTTATAATTTATAGATTAGCTATACCCATAGCAGCACTCTGGAGCGCACATGCAAAAAACCAAACTGAACGAACTGCTCGAATTCCCTTGCTCGTTTACCTACAAGGTAATGGGCCTGGCGCAGCCGGAGCTGGTTGACCAGGTGGTTGAGGTGGTGCAGCGCCATGCTCCCGGGGATTATAACCCGCAGGTTAAACCGAGCAGCAAAGGCAACTACCACTCCGTCTCTATCACCATCAACGCCACCCATATCGACCAGGTGGAGACGCTGTACGAAGAGCTGGGCAATATTGAAATTGTCCGCATGGTGCTGTAATTCCAGCACAAACCTCTACTTTTCAACCCGGGCCGGCGCATCGTCTGCCCGGGTTGCGCATTTTTGGTCAGCGAAATGCTGGTCGCGGGCCAGAGCGCTCGGTATAATGGCTTTACCACTTCTGTAACCTGACGATGACTCTTTTGCAACCAGACAAGATCATTTTGCGTCAGCTGGGGTTGCAGCCCTACGCGCCTGTATCCCAAGCCATGCATAACTTCACCGACAGCCGCAGCGAAACCACGCCCGATGAGCTGTGGTTGGTGCAGCATCAACCGGTGTTTACCCAGGGCCAGGCCGGTAAGGCGGAACACCTGTTGATGCCGGGCGATATCCCGGTGATTCTGAGCGATCGCGGCGGCCAGGTGACCTACCATGGCCCGGGGCAGCAGGTGATGTACGTGATGGTCGATCTGAAACGCAACAAGGTTGGCGTGCGCCAGCTGGTCACGGCGATAGAAGATACCGTTATCAACACCCTCGCCCATTTCCGCATCGAATCGCGCGCCCGCCCGGATGCGCCCGGCGTGTACGTGGGGGAGCAGAAAATTTGTTCGTTGGGTTTGCGGATCCGCAAAGGCAGCTCATTCCACGGCCTGGCCCTGAATGTGGCGATGGATCTCAGCCCCTTCCAACGCATCAATCCCTGCGGTTACGCCGGCATGCAGATGGCGCAGGTCAGCGCGCTGGCGCCCGGCGTTGGCATTGAAGACGTACACCCAGTCCTGGTACAGGAATTTGTTCATTTACTCGGCTACCAGACGGTCGAGCTTCGTAACTGGAACCTGCACGATTATGAGTAAACCAATTCAGATGGAACGCGGCGTCAAATACCGCGATGCAGACAAAATGGCGCTGATCCCGGTGAAAACCGTGGTCACCGAACGGCAGGAGCTGTTGCGTAAACCCGAGTGGATGAAAATCAAACTGCCTGCCGACTCAACGCGCATTCAGGGCATTAAAGCCGCGATGCGTAAAAACGGCCTGCATTCGGTGTGCGAGGAAGCCTCTTGCCCGAACCTGTCTGAGTGCTTCAACCATGGCACCGCTACCTTCATGATCCTCGGCGCCATCTGTACTCGCCGCTGCCCGTTCTGCGACGTGGCCCACGGCCGCCCGGTCGCCCCGGACGCCAACGAACCGGAAAAACTGGCGCAGACCATTGCCGATATGGGCCTGCGTTACGTGGTGATCACCTCGGTTGACCGCGACGATCTGCGCGACGGCGGTGCTCAGCACTTTGCCGACTGCATCGCCGCCATTCGCGCCAAGAACCCGACCATCAAGATAGAAACCCTGGTGCCGGACTTCCGCGGCCGTATGGACCGTGCGCTGGAGATCCTGACCGCGACGCCGCCGGACGTGTTCAACCACAACCTGGAAAACGTACCGCGCGTTTACCGCCAGGTCCGCCCGGGCGCCAACTACGAGTGGTCGCTGAAGCTGCTGGAACGCTTTAAGGAAGCACATCCGCATATTCCAACCAAATCCGGCCTGATGGTCGGCCTGGGGGAAACCAATGCGGAAATCGTCGAAGTGATGCGCGATCTGCGTCGCCACGGCGTCACCATGCTGACGCTGGGCCAGTATCTGCAGCCAAGCCGTCATCACCTGCCGGTACAACGTTACGTCAGCCCGGCAGAGTTCGATGAGATGAAAGAAGAAGCGATGGCGATGGGCTTTACCCACGCGGCCTGCGGCCCGTTCGTTCGTTCTTCCTACCATGCCGATCTGCAGGCGAAAGGGATGGAAGTGAAATAAAAGCGGTAACAGTTTGTTACGCTTCAAACGGCGGAAACGCCAAAAAACGGATGTCCTGGCGGCATCCGTTTTTTATTGCTCAGCCTGAGGCGGGTTTAAACGTCTTTCTTCTCGACGCTCTGCTGCTGGGCGGACTGGCTTTCCGCAGCGTTATTGGCTGCCGGCGGCGTGCTGTCGTCGCCGACCGCTTTTTTGAAGCCCTTCAGCGCTGCGCCCAGATCGGCGCCCAGTGTGCGCAGTTTGCTGGTCCCGAACAGTAAAATGACCAACACCGCGATCACCAGAAGTTTGGTAATGCTAATACCTTCCATACTCACCTTCTTATTCATATAGCGCTGCGTATGCAGCGAGAAAAACAAAGCTTGCCTGCAAATATTTAGCTACTTTCCCTGGGCTAAAACAACAACAACATGTAACAGAGTGAGATCTTTCGGCACAGCCGCCGGTTAAAGACCCGGCGCGCGGCGGGCCAGACGTCGACGACCTCAGCCAGGCAACTTAATCACTTAATAACTTGGCAAAATACTTGGGCGCCTCAAAAAAGCCTTCTCGCTGATAGAAGGCGTGCGCCCGTTCACGCCGGCTGTGGCAATGCACCTCCAGACGATCGCAGCCGCGCAGCCGCGCCAGCGCCTCGCCCTCGGCCAGTAAACGTTGGCCAACCCCCGCCCCGCGCGCCCGATCGTCCACGCAAAAATAGCTGATGCGGCAAATATCGCCGGCCAACGCCAACTGCGGCAGAAAATGCAGCGACAATACGCCCAGCACGCCTTCTTCATCGGCGGCCACCAGCACGGCTTCGTCCGGATGCGCCAGCAGCTGCGCCAGGCGCGCCTCGATAAACGCTTCGGTTCCGGCGTAATCCAGCGCCGCCATCAGCGCCGCGATAGCTTCCCGGTCCGCCATGACGGCGTTTCTGATTTCCATTTTGCACTCTCCAATATTTGCAGATACTACAAAATAGGCCGGGTTGGGTGTAACATCCACCTGCGCGGCAAAAAAACGCGCAAAGCCATGGAGATGACATTCCTCCCGAACCGCCTTTGCAGGCTGATGATGTCTACGTAACCTCTCAGAGAGGGGAGCGTAGCATTGCGCCTGAACCTTTCTGAGTACTCTCTATCCCGTTTATGAAAGGGTAATGCAACCATGTTGAGCTCTTTACTGGCCGTGTTTATTGGCGGCGGCATCGGCAGCGTATTGCGCTGGGCGGTTAGCATGAAGATGAACCCGCTTAACGCGCATATTCCGCTCGGCACGCTGACGGTCAACCTGGTCGGCGGCTTTGTCATTGGGCTGGCTATCGCCATATTTACCCGCATGACGCATCTGGACGCCGGCTGGAAACTGTTGATCACCACCGGTTTTTGCGGCGGCCTGACCACCTTCTCCACCTTTTCGCTGGAGGTGGTGTACCTGATGCAGGATGGGCGCTTCGCCTGGGCGTTGGCGAATATGCTGCTTAACCTGGCCGGCTCGCTGGCGATGACCCTGCTGGCGTTTATGCTGGTGACCTGGGTAAGCGGCCGATAATGTCTTCCCGCCTGCCGTCTTAATGTTTCCTTAATCTTGCATGCGCATAATCTCATCCAGTACCCCTGACTGGATGAGAGCCTTTGATGTTTAGCCTGCCAAAAACCGCCGCTGAAATTATCGCTACCCTGCTGTGCGTATTGATTATCGCCGCCTTTATCAAGGCCTATCTGTTCGCCTGATCCTTCCCACGCGCCCTGCCCGCATTAAAATTTCCTTTGCCGCTACTTCTGCATTACAATTGAGAATGAACGTTCACACCCAAAAACAACTACCGGCTAAAGGATCGGGGAATGACCACAGCTCTCGACAGCAAGCAGGCCAAGGTGCAGGCGCGGCGCGACCAAATCGTCGCAGCGGCGAAAATTTGCTTTCGCCGGCACGGCTTCCATGCCGCCAGCATGGCGGAAATCGCGCAGGGTTCCCAGCTCAGCGTTGGGCAGATCTACCGCTATTTCGCCAATAAAGACGCGATCATCGAAGAAATCGTCAACCGCATCATCGCGGCCAAGATGCAGCGTCTGGAAGATCTTGGCGATCATATCAACCTGATCGCCGAAACCCTGGCGGCGCGCACTCTGTTCCAACAGCCGGGTGAAAGCGAAACCGATCACCTGCTGATGCTGGAAGTCACCGCCGAGGCTACGCGCAACCCAACGGTGGCGAAAATGCTCAGCGACGCGGAAACGCGGCTGTTTCAGCACGTCTGCCGCAATCTGCAGCGGCTTTATCCTCATTTCAGCGTGGAAGAAATCGCCGCCCGGGTGGAATTTATCGCCGTAATGAGCGAAGGCACCGGCTACCGCATGCTCACGACCCAAAAGGCCGATGTCCCCCTGCTGAGCGGACTCTACCAACAAGCCATCGTCAATCTTTTCAGGAAACCTTAATCACCATGACCAAACATACATCCAGGCAGCGTCTGGTGTACGCGGTGGTGCTCGGCCTGCTGGCCGCGCTCGGCCCGCTGTGCACCGACCTCTACCTGCCCGCCCTGCCCGAAATGGCGGGCGACCTCAATACCTCAACCGCCAGCGCGCAGCTCAGCCTGACCGCCGGTCTGTTGGGCCTGGGCGTCGGCCAGCTGATTTTCGGCCCCTACAGCGACAAGCTGGGCCGCATGCGCCCGCTGCTGCTGTCGCTGGCGCTGCTGCTGATCACCTCTATCTGGTGTGCGCTGGCGCCGACCATCGACCAGTTGCTGATCGCACGCCTGCTGCAGGGGTTGGCCGGTGCCGGCGGTGCGGTGATTTCCCGCGCCATTGCGCGCGATCTCTATGCCGGTCATGAGCTGACTCGCTTTTTCGCCTTGCTGATGCTGGTCAACGGCCTGGCGCCGATCGTCGCGCCGGTGCTGGGCGGCGTGATGCTGCAGTTTATGGATTGGCGGGGCATTTTCGGCGTGCTGGCGGCGGTGGCGGTACTGCTGTTCTCCCTGGCAAGCCTGAAGCTGAAAGAATCGCTGCCGCCGGAGCGCCGCAGCCAGGGCGGCATTCTGGCGATGCTGCTGTCGCTGGGCGGATTGCTGACCCAGCGCCAGTTTATGGGCCTGTGTCTGACCCAGGGCTTCGTGATGGCCGGCATGTTCGCCTACATCGGCGCTTCCCCCTTCGTGCTGCAGCAGATTTACGGCCTCAGCCCGCAGATGTTCAGCCTGTGTTTCGCCATTAACGGCGTCGGGCTGATTATCTCCGCCCAGTTGGCCAGCCGGCTGAGCGCCCGCTGGGGCGAAACGCGGGTGTTGAAAGGCGGGCTGACGCTGGCCGCAGTCGCCTCTTTGCTGTTGCTGCTGGCCGCCGGCCTGCAGGCGCCGCTGGTGCTGGTGCTGCTGCCGCTGTTCTTCTCCGTTGCGGTGATCGGCATCGTCGGCCCTACCGCCTCGTCGTTGGCGATGCAAAGCCAGGGCGATAAAGCGGGCAGCGCTTCGGCGCTTATCGGAGTGTGCATGTTCGCGCTCGGCGCCTGCAGCGTGCCGCTGACCGGGTTGGGCGGCACCTCCAGCGTTTCGATGGCGCTGACCATCGTCGGCTGCTACGCCATCGCCATCCTGCTGTTCAGCCTGCTGGTGCGCAAGCCGCAGGCATAATGAGCAGGCAATAAAAAACCCGCTCAGGGAGCGGGTTTTAAGAATTTCGGCTACTGTAGCTTAGATGGCGATAACGTTAGCAGCAGATGGCCCTTTGGCACCGTTCGTGATTTCAAATTCTACACGCTGGCCTTCAGCAAGAGTTTTGAAACCATTGCTAGCGATGGCAGAGAAGTGAACGAAAACGTCCTTGCTACCATCTTCCGGAGTAATGAAGCCGAAACCTTTGGATTCATTAAACCACTTAACGCTACCTTTAATCTTAGACATCAAACTTACCTTTAACGTGAATGTAAGACACAAGAAGTGTGTCCATTACAGTACAGCAATTAGGCCGGATTTTGTCCACAACCTGGATCACATAAAGCCGATAAAAAGTGAAAAAATCCGTATAGCGCGGTGTAAATTGATTGCACCGGTTGCTAAGCGGTTCCCCGGCAGCCCAATCCACTGCAGGCGCCGGCGAACGGCGGTCGAACGCCTGTTACCCCGCGAAAAAACGGCGTTGACAGCCCGATGCAGACGCAATCGCTATGAAATATAACCAGAAGGTCTTTTTGCTTCCGCGCGCCCTGCACTAGGGTTAGTGAATATTTATCACTGTGAGCCAAGCCTATGACCAGCCAACTGGCCGAGAAGATCGTCGCCTACCGCCGTGAACTGCATCAGAACCCTGAGCTTTCCAACCGCGAATTCGCCACCACGGCGCGCATTACCCGCTGGCTGCAGGAGGCCGGCATCCGCATTTTGCCGCTGGCGCTGAAAACCGGCGTGGTTGCCGAAATCGGCAGCGGCAAAGGCCCAATCATCGCGCTGCGCGGCGATATTGACGCGTTGCCAATCGACGAGATCTCCGGCGTGCCTTTCAGTTCGCAAAACGACGGCGTAATGCATGCCTGCGGGCACGATTTCCACACCTCGGTGATGCTCGGCGCCGCCCTGTTGTTGAAAGGGCGCGAGCCCACCCTGCCCGGCACGGTGCGCATTTTCTTCCAGCCGGCCGAAGAAACCTTCAACGGCGCGCAGCACCTGATCGACGCCGGCGCGCTGGATAACGTGGCGGCGGTGTTCGGCCTGCACAATGCGCCCGAACTGCCCACCGGTACCTTCGCCACCCGCGCCGGGCCGTTTTACGCCAACGTCGACCGCTTCCAGATCCTGATCACCGGCAAAGGCGCGCACGCCGCCAAGCCGGAGCAAGGGGTGGACACCATAGTGACCGCCAGCCAGATCGTCGGCGCGCTGCAAACCCTGCCTAGCCGCAGCTTCAGCTCTCTGGAATCTCTGGTGGTCAGCGTGACGCGCATCGAGGGCGGCAATACCTGGAACGTGCTGCCGCAAACCGTGGAGCTGGAAGGCACGGTGCGCACCCACAGCGATGCGGTGCGGCGGCAGGTGCCGGACAAAATTCGCCAGGTGATCGGCGGCGTCGCCGCTTCGCTGGGCGCTCAGGCCGAGCTGATCTGGCAACCGGGGCCGCCGGCGGTTATCAACGATGCGCGCTGGGCGGCATTCAGCAAGACCGTCGCCGCCGAAGCCGGCTATCGGGTAGAAGAAGCGGAGTTGCAGATGGGCGGGGAAGATTTCGCCCTTTACCTGCATCATGTGCCGGGGGTGTTCGTCAGCATCGGATCCGCCAGCGAATTCGGCCTGCATCACCCGCGCTTCAATCCGGACGAGCAGGCTATTTTCCCGGCTTCGCAATATTTTGAATTGCTGGCCGAGCGCACCCTGCAACAATTAGCCAGCGTACCGGAAAAAGCCACCAGCAACGCCTGAATCCCCGCCATCATTATTTCCCCGGCGCAGTGAAAACTGCGTCGGGATTTATTATTTCCCCCACCCGGATATTTGCCGTTTTCATCATTTGAATATGCTGTTTTGTTGTTTTACATCCCGCCAGCGCTCATCAATAGTGGAGACATCAGACACAGCGCGCCGCAGCGGCGCATTACAGGATGAAGCAATGAGCAACAATGCGAACAACCAAAGGCAATTGCGCCTTGGCGCCATTCTGCATGGCGCATCGGGAAATATGTCTGCCTGGCGACATCCGGACGCCACCGCCGACGCCAGCATTAATCTCGATTTTAATATTGCCTCGGCGAAGAAGGCCGAACAGGGCAAGTTTGATTTCGTATTCGTTGCCGACGGCTTATATATTAACGAAAAATCCATCCCGCATTTTCTTAACCGCTTCGAGCCCCTGACTCTGTTGGCCGCCTTGTCCGCCGCCACCGATAAAATCGGCCTGGTGGGCACCCTTTCCACCTCCTACAGCGATCCTTTTACCGTGGCCCGCCAGTTCGCCAGCCTCGATCATCTGAGCAAGGGGCGCGCCGGCTGGAACGTGGTAACTTCACCGCTGGAGGGGTCCGCCAAGAACTTCTCGCGCGCGGCGCACCCGGAGCACAGCCTGCGCTATCGCATCGCCGGCGAGTTTCTCGAGGTCACCAAAGGGCTGTGGGATTCCTGGGAGCAGGATGCCTTTGTGCGCAATAAAGCCAGCGGCGAATTCTTCAACGCCGGCAAACTGCATACGCTGAATCATCAGGGTGAGTTTTTCACGGTGCAAGGGCCGCTGAACATCGGCCGCACCCCGCAGGGGCGCCCGATCCTGTTTCAGGCCGGCGCTTCCGAGGATGGCAAACAGCTGGCGGCCAAACACGCCGACGCGATCTTCACCCACCATGAAAGCCGGGAGCAAGCGCAAGAATTTTATCAGGACGTGAAGCGCCAGCTGGTGGAACAGGGGCGCGAACCGGACGACCTGCGCATCTTCCAGGGAGTGAGCGTGATCGTCGGCGACGACAATGAAGACGTCGAACGCCAGTATTGGGAAACCGCCCGTTTGGTGAGCATCGAGAACGCTCTCAATTATCTCGGACGCTACTTTGAACATTACGATTTCTCCCGCCACCCGCTGGACGAGCCCTTCCCGGACATCGGCGATCTGGGGCAAAACAGCTTCCGCAGCACCACCGACGCCATCAAACGCAACGCACGCGAGCGCCGCCTGACGCTGCGCGAGGTGGCCCTTGAAGCGGCTTCGCCGCGGCCGGTATTCGGCGGCACGCCGGAAGCGGTGGCGGACGGCCTGCAAAGCTGGTTCGACAATCACGCCGCCGACGGCTTCATCATCAGCGGCGGCACGCCGAATTCGTTCGGCCATTTCGTCGATCGGGTGGTGCCTATCCTGCAGCAACGCGGTCTGTTCCGCAGCGATTATCAGGGCGACACGTTGCGCGAACACCTTGGGCTGAAACAGCCGCTGAACCAATTCACCCAATAATAAGAACATATTCAGGGATATCCGCTATGCAGAGAATCTTTACCGCTACGGTATTGCCGGCTGCGCTGAACGATTAGGGGAACATACCGATGGCAAACGACGTTTTTATCCAGACGCTGCCGGACGATCCGCTGATCGCGCCGGTTATCGAGGGGCTGTTCGGCGAGTACCGCCGGCGCTACGGCGACTATTTCGGTGACCAGGAGCAGGAGCCGCTGGATCTGTACGCACCGCCGCAAGGGGCCTTTATCGTGCTGCTGCGCGGCGGTGCGCCAATCGCCATGGGCGCCTTCAAACGCTACGATCCGCAAACCGCCGAGCTAAAACGCATCTGGACACGCGGCGATCTGCGCCGCCAGGGGCTGGCGCAGCGGGTGCTGCAGCAGTTGGAGACGCTGGCGCTCGAACAGGGTTACCGCCACCTCTACCTGACCACCGGCTTTCGCCAACCCGAGGCGGTGGGCCTCTATTTGAGCAACGGCTATCAGCCGCAGTTCGACCCGAGCATCGACAGCGAGATCTACAGCCGCCCGCCCTACGATGGCCGGCTGCCGTTTCGCAAAAGCCTGATAACAGAGGACGCGCTCTGTTGCGTGTCGGAAAGGAAGATCGCCTAAGGCCCCCGTTATCTGTTTCAGGAGCATTGAGATGTCCAAACAAGAAGTATTGAAAGTCGTTCCCGCACGCTATCCGCTGCGGCTGGTGGGCGCGCTGTTTTCACTGTTTATTCTGGCGGCGATAATACAATCGGTGGCGGCCAATGAACGTTGGGAATGGCCGGTGTTCGCCGAGTGGTTCTTCGCTCCCGCAGTGCTGGCCGGGCTGGGGCAAACCTTGTTGCTGACGCTGCTCGGCACGCTGTTCAGCATCATCTTCGGCACCCTGCTGGCGCTGGCGCGGCTGTCGCGCTCTTACCTGCTGGCCTCGCTGGCCTGGGGTTATATCTGGCTGTTCCGCTCGCTGCCGCTGATCCTGGTGCTGATCATTCTGTACAACTTTTCGTACCTGTACGATTCTATTTCGTTGGGTATCCCCTTTACCTCGTGGGTGTTCGCCAGTTACCCGACCATTGATATTCTCGGCCAGTTTTCCGTCGCGGTGCTGGGCCTGACGCTGGTGCAATCGGCCTACACCGCCGAAATCATCCGCGGCGGCATTCTCGGCGTGGATTACGGCCAGCACGAAGCGGCGGCGGCGCTCGGCCTGCCCGGCTATCGCCGCACCTTCCGCATCATTTTGCCGCAGGCGCTGCGTTCGATCATTCCGACCGGCTTCAACGAAATCATCAGCCTGGCCAAGGGCACCTCGATCGTCTACGTATTGGCGCTGCCGGAACTGTTTTACACCATCCAGGTCATCTACAACCGCACCCAGCAAGTGATACCGCTGCTGATGGTCGCTACCGTCTGGTATCTGTTCATCACCACCGCGCTGTCGGTGATCCAATACTACATCGAACGCTACTTTGCCCGGGGCGCGGTGCGCGAACTGCCTCCAACGCCGTGGCAGCGACTGGCCGGCTGGCTAAAACGTTAGGAGACTCTCTATGTCTGAAGCCATTGATTATTATGCATTACGCGAACAGCCGGTGCGTCACATCCAGCCGGTGCCGGCACGCGGCCTGATTGAAATCAGCAACGTGAGCAAGTATTTCGGCCGCCACAAGGCGCTGGACGACGTCAGCCTGACGCTGCAGCCGGGTACGGTCACGGTGATCCTCGGGCCGTCCGGCTCCGGCAAATCAACCCTGCTGCGGGCGATCAACCACCTGGAGCGCGTTGACGAAGGCTTTATCCGCATCGACGGCGATTACGTCGGCTACCGCCGCAAGGGCGACCGGCTGTATGAGCTGAAGGAGAAGGCCATTCTGCGCCAGCGCATCAACGTCGGCTACGTGTTCCAGAACTTTAACCTGTTCCCCCACCTGACGGTGCTGGAAAACATCATTGAAGCGCCGGTGGTGCATAAAATCCACAGCCGCGAACGGGCGAAAGAGGTGGCCTGCCAATTGCTGGACACCGTCGGGCTGCGCCACAAAGCGGACGCCTACCCGCGCCACTTGTCCGGCGGCCAGCAACAGCGCATCGCCATTGCGCGCGCGCTGGCGCTGAACCCGAAGGTGATCCTGTTCGATGAGCCGACGTCGGCGCTCGATCCCGAGCTGGTCGGCGAAGTGCTGGACGTGATCAAGGGGCTGGCGGATTTGGGCGTCACCCTGGTGGTGGTCACCCACGAGATAGGTTTCGCGCGCGAGGCGGCGGATCGGGTGGTGTTTATGGTCGACGGGCAGATAGTCGAACAGGGCGAGGCGCGGCAGGTGCTGAACCAACCGCAGCACCAGCGCACCATCAACTTTCTCAATAAGGTGTTGTAACCTGCGGGGCGCGGCGGCGCCCCGGCACATCAAACGGCGAAGCGGCGTTTCTCGGCGGCGAAGTCCAGCGGCCGAATGCCCCGCTGATTTTTATCCTGCTCGGTCAACAGCGCCGGGGGGATAAACCAGGCGATCTCAAACAGCAGCCCGTCCGGATCGTGGCCGTAGATGCTCTTGTGCACCCCGTGATCCTCTTCCAGCCCGAGAATGCCCCGCTCAGCCAGCCGATCGCGAATGCGCTCCAGCTCCGCAAGGCTGTCCACCTCCCAGGCCAGGTGGTACAGCCCGGCCGGCGGTTCATGTTCCGCCGGCGGTTCGCCGTTGGCACGGAAGACTCCGGCGCGCTGCTGCCCCAGGTTCTTGCTGAACAGCGCCAGATCGTGGTCGTTATCCGAGTCGGCCGCCTGGGTAAACACCGCGTTGTCCGGGTTGTCGGTCGGTTTCAGCTTAAACCCCAGCGCCTGGTGATAAAACTCTGCGCTGCGCTGCACATCGCTGACGTACAGCACCGCGTGATTAAGGCGTTTGATTCCCATCGATTTTCCCTTTCCGCATTGAATGAAGTCAGGATGAAAAATAGCATGTGGCCGAAAATGCGCTAAATGCCGTTATCGCATTATTAAATGCGGGCGCGCCCAATCTGTTACTGGCGGGTATTCCGCGCTATCATAAGCGCTGTATCAAACGAATTTATGAGAATGACGATGAACGGCAAGATAACGACTTTTTTTGAAGACAAAGGCTTCGGCTTTATTACCGATGAGAACGGGGAAAATCGTTATTTTCACGTGATTAAAGTGCAAAACCCGGAGCTGATTAAGAAAAACGCGGCGGTGACCTTCGAGCCGACCAACAACGCCAAAGGCCCGTCCGCCTTTGCGGTCAAGGTGCTGGCGCCGAGCAAGTACATCATCATCGCCAACGAAAGAATCAAGATTTCCAGCATCAAGTCCTTCAACACCTTCACCAAAGAAGTGCCGGTCAAGGCAGAAGTGGACAAAGAGAATACCGTGCTGTCGGTGGGCCTGCTGATGAACCGCATCCGCCCGCAGTCTGAAGAAGCGCCGCAAACCATGCAGACGCTGCGCATGCTGACCATCACCACCTTCCAGAACGCGACCCATACCTTCTCCGAGCACGAAATCGATATGGACGACACCCTCAAGGCGCTGAAGAGCCTGTAAGCGTTTCGGTATAAAAAACAATCAGGGCTATTTGCTACCGCCTGTGTTAGCGTGGGTTTTCACCTGACACAGGCCGCCGATATGTCCGACACTCCCAGCGTTAATGGCTTTATCAACCGCTCCACCCAAATCGCCTGTCCCAAATGCGCCTACGTTACCCGCCAGAAATGCGCGACGCTACGGCAAAAAGTGATGTTGATCTGCCCCAACTGCGGCGCCGAATTTGAACCCCGGCAGGGCTGAAACGCTAACGGAACATGATGTGCCCGATGCTGTTGCCGCTCACCAGGTTGAACGACTCCACCCGGTTGCGCCCCTGCGTCTTGGCACGGTAAAGCGCGATATCCGCCATATTCATCAGTTGCTCCAGCGACTTCACCTCATTCATCGCCAGGCTGGCGACGCCGACGCTGATGGTTATTTTCAGCGGCACCTTACCGCCTGGATGCATATCGGCCTTCTCCACCAGTTGGCGCAGATGTTCGCCCAGCGCCACGCCCTGCGCCGCCAACGCGCGCGGCAGCATAATGGCGAACTCCTCGCCGCCCAGGCGGCCAAACAGCTGATCGCGCCGCAGTTCACGCCGCAGGGTATGGGCGAACGACGCCAACACCTGATCGCCGACGGCATGGCCATAGGTGTCGTTGACCAGTTTGAAGTGATCGATGTCGATCAGCAGCAGCGACACCGCTTCCCCGGACCTGTGTTTGTGCTCCAACAGTTCACCGGCCTTGCGCGTCAGCGCGCTGCGCGCCAGCACGCCGGTCAGGAAGTCGTGATTGGCACTGTGTTCCAGGCGCCGCATCAGCTTGCGGTTGACGGCGATCGAACTGGAAAGGATCAGGGGCCCCATCACCAGCATGGCGATCCCCAGCCGGGCGGACATCAGGGTATCGAGGAATGCATTGTGGTTATTCGGCGTTTCGTACAGCATCAGATTGGCCGAAATGCTGCTGATCTCGGTCATGCCGGTCAGCAAGGTCAACAGCGTGACGGTAAACAGCTGGTAGCGCACCGCACACCACAGCAGCGCAGGAATAGGGAAAGCGATAGCGCCGGGGCCGCCGATATACACGCTGAAGACCAACGAAACCACCAGCGCCAGCAAGGGGGCACCGGCGCTCAACCGCCAGCGGATCGGCATGCGCAGCAGCTGCTTCAGCCGCGGCGCCGCCAGGATCACCGGCAACAACAACAGGTTGGTGGAGAACTGCTCGCTGAACCACGCCAGCCAGGCGATGATCACCGAGTTGTTATACAGGCTTTCATTGCGCAACACCGACAGCGTCGACGCCACCGCCGCGCCCGCCAGGCTGGCGGTGAACATATAGAGGATCGCCTGGGGCTTGCCCATCCGCCGCTGCGACTGCGGCAGCAGCAGCATCACGCCATAGCCGGTGGCGATAAGCGACATATTGCAGGCGTTCAGCCACATGGCTAAAAACAGCCCCTCGCCGTCGCCGGCGCTGAGATCGGCAACCACCATCCCCAAATAGATAGTCAGCCAGCCAAAAGGAGTGGCGTAAGCCGGTTTACGCAACAGCAAACCAAGTAAAATGGCGTTCACCGGCCAGAACAGCGAAAGCGAACCAATCGGCCTGGAAAGGATGCCCAACAGGGAAAGCAAAAAGGTCAGCATGAAAAGATTGATTAGCTGAACGGTGACCGGTAGACCATGTTTGGCATTTATTCTGGCGTTCATCGCCTCGCCCATCCCTTGATAATAACCAGAATAACAGTATGCATACTCTCTCGCCCGGCGTAATGAGGGATAAACTATTCGGATTTCAACCAAAAAAGCCAGACAAATCAATAATACAACTATGTTAAACTTTATTTAACAGAATATTCCTAGTCCAGCCCCGTCGGCAGATTATGGCGGGCGTGAAAACGGAAAATGAAAATAATGTTCAGCGCACTCTGACAGCATAGCGCAAACCACACAATGCCAGCAGAAAGAGAGAGGCCACGCAAATGGAAAGGTTATCATTCATTAACCCTTCCTGCTCGCCGTTTAATATTATTTTCCTGTAACTGGCCGCGAAGAGCAATTAGAACCCGTGAAATAAGGCCCCATAAAAAAAGCCCGCACAGTGCGGGCTCGCTTGAAGAGCAGCTAATTGACAGTTACGGCGAGCCATTGCATATCTGCGCCGCTGTTCATTGTATAGCTGAAACCTTAAGCGAGCCTTAGCAACAAAAAACCCGGTCTAGGAACCGGGAATATTCGTACGAAATGCAGTGTTAGCCCAAGCAGGCTAATAACATCGGGCAGTTTACGTGGCAATTGTGCAGAAAAAATGAACGGCGGGACGAGCTGAACGGGAAAAGCTCCCCCCACCGCGCTGGTGGAGGGAGGGGGGAATTACGCCAGTTTGGTGGCAAAACCTGCTACGCGCTGGCCATAAAGCTTGGCCGTTTCCAGATCGCCCGACAGCATTTCGTCTACCCCGGCGTCTGCCGGCGTCTGCACCAGCAGGCCAACGGAGCCGCCCAGGTTGTTGACGTCGGTGCGCTGCGCCGCCTTGGTGTTCGCCGGCATCAGGCCCAGGCTGACCCACAGGCCGCCGTGCTGAGATGCCAGCGTCTGCAGCGCGATCAGCGTTACCTGCTTGTCGCCGTTCAGGCTGGCGCTGTTGGTAAAGCCGCCAAACACTTTGTCTTGCCATTTACGGGTAAACCACGCCTTGGAGCTGGCGTCGGCGAATTTCTTGAACTGCCAGGACGGGCCGCCCATATAGGTTGGCGATCCGAAGATGATGGCATTCGCCTCATCCAGTTTCTGCCAGGCTTCATCGCTGATATTACCTTCCTGATCGATGGCGATCAGTTCCGCTTCGGCGCCTTCCGCCACAACTTTCGCCAAACGCTCGGTATGGCCATAGCCGGAATGAAAAATAACTACTGTCTTCGCCATAGGGACTCCCAGGTAGCTGGATTAGAGCGCCGACGGCGCTCACCGATAAACAGCTCCAATCTAACTAACCGCCCCCCGGACGCATACCAAATTTAACTGACAAAGTTATTCAAAAAAACCGCACCTGGGGACGCGCAGATAAAAAAAATCCCGCACAAGGCGGGATAAACTTAACAGGGATGGGGTAATACACTACAGGGAATGGATAACACACAACATCATCGGGTAGAGCTACACTACCAATCCCAATGTATAGAACTGTCATCCCTGAGTAAGTTTGCTCCGGCAGATGTAACGCCAAATGGGAAATATGACATTTTATCGCCGCGCCGCCTGGGCAGAAACGTACAGCCCCACGCGGCATCATCACAAAAATGATTGAAAAATAAACTATTAGCCGCATTGGGTGTTAATCTGGGGTTTCATGCATCTACCCGGTAAAAGATATGTCTATCTTCGATGCCTTCAAGATGTTCAGCGCCTCGGGGGTAAAGGTCACCTGCCCGCAGTGCGCTTATGTCTCGACCCAGAGCCGCAGCAAGGTTCGCCAGAATGTCACCCTGATTTGCCCAAAATGCGGCCATTACTTCCTGCCGAGAGAAAAGTAGCCCCTCGCTTACCGAACGGGCTGGGCCACGAACAGCCGTGTCTCGAACCCGCCGCTCTTGAAAGTGCCGGTATTAACCCACTCCGGCGGCAGCCGGCCGAAGTCCTGATTAAAATCGCCGCCGCTGACCAGCCAGATCCGGCGGTGATTGCCCGCCAGAGCATGCAGGTTGTCGACGTAGGTTTGCGCCGCGCGATCGTGGAAGAAGGTGCCAAAACCGTAGGCGTTGGGTTTGCCGGAAATGCCGTTGGGGTTGGCCGGCGTATACAGCAGGGCGCGATAGCCCTTTTTGTTGTAATAGACATAGCTCAGGTAATTGAACATATTGCTGACCACCACGGCGTCGTTGGCCTGATAGTTGCCGTTGATATAATGCACCATCGCCTTGAACTCGTCTTTCTCCGGCGGATAATCATTACGCAGCCCGCTGCCAAACAGCAGCCCCACCAGCAACAGCAATGAAATCTTGCGCGATCTGCTTTCGCTTTCCGTAATGATCATCGCAAGGATCACCGGAATACCTAATGCGGCGAAAAACAAATAGCGATCGACGAACAGCGGCGTCCGCAGTGAAACAATAAACAGCAGCGTCACAGGCACAAATACGCTGCAAAACAACAGCAGCGGATATTTCCTGTCCCCCCCTCGCCTCCGCAGCCACAGGCATGACAGCCCGAAGAAACACGGCGGCAACAGCCAAAAAATTATCCCAGGGTAGCCTCTGCCGTCGTTTCCGCTGAATAAACGCCAATACATGGCGGGCAGATCGCTCCAAGTCACCTGCGGGATCCACCCCACATCCCCACCGGCTTTCAGCTCCGTAATATGCGCCAGCAGATCCAGCAGCACCAGAAGCCAGGGAATATAAGCCCCCCCTATAGCCAGGTTGGCCAGCCACCACGCAGGTTGTTTCAGATAGCGACATGGCTCGTCACGTCGGCAGGCAAGCGCCAGCAGCACGCCCCAATGGGTGATTGAGGCAAAGATGGTGAAGTAATGGGTATAAAAACTCAGCGCCATCAGCAATGCATATATTGCCAGATAGCGCCGATTGGCCGGCGTTTTCAACCACAGCACCAGCGCCATGGTGGCGGCGAGCGTCAACATGCCCATCAGCGCATACATGCGCGCTTCCTGGCTGTAACGCACCGCCATCGGCATTATCGCCATCAGGGCGCCAGCCAGCAGCGCCGCCCGCTCGTTGGCCAGCCAGCGCGTCAGCCTGATGGCCAGCGCCACCGTCGCCACGCCAAATACCAGGCTGAGGCTGCGCACCGCCAGGATGCTGTCGCCGAACAGCACCATCCAGCCATGCAACAGCAAATAATAAAGCGGAGGATGAACGTCGAAAGACGCATGGTACAACAACGCCGCCACGTCATAGCGGCTGGTCAGCACGCTGGAGGCTTCGTCACACCACAAGTATCTGTCGGTCAGGGAAGTAAAGCGGATCGCGGCCGATAACAGCAGGATCAGCAATACGTAATGTTTATAGCCGATACCTTTCAACCGGTTGCCCGCAAGAGGCGCATTTGATATCTGTTGCAGAGACATAGCCGCATTCCGCCCGAAGGATCCACACAATGTGGAGATGCGAGGCCATCATTGCCGAGGCCGGGTAAATAGCAGCTAAATCATCGTGAAAAAGTCGCAACGGCCGCCGTCTGCATTACCGCATTGTAATGCCGATGCTCGAGTAGGCCTTTTCACAACCGCTGAGGTAATGCCCCAAAGCGCGGTAGGCCAACACATAGAGCACAGTAGCGGCGCACAGGCAGACAAAGGAAACCAGCAAGAATTTAGCGTTGCGCATGAGAAGCTCCCCAATGGATAGTTGGCTACATATTAACCCGCCGGGATAAACCAAAGCTCAACTGCCCCCCGGTAACCCAACATATACAAAATGATTTTTTCAGAACCCCTGCCACTATCTATTTACCTCAGTAAAAACTCACCCGGAGCATGAGCGAGATACTTTCTTATTTATCGTTTTACCCTCAGGGGCATAACTCAGAAAAACAAAAAATAGAAAATTAAAATAAAAAACCATGATGAACAAGTCTGTGGCTATCAAACGCGTCAAAAGATTTCCGGCAGCGATTACTTCACCACCGCCTTTCTTCGCCGCTGCATTAAATGCCGATTGAAAAGCGACCGTATTATCAAACGAATAGTCATCAGGGAACGCGCCGAAGTTCTCCATTTTTAGCTCTTGTTCAACACGTGCCTAATAAAACCCATCACCTGCGGCGATAAAACCTTTATCGTCAACCCCTGCTGCGATAGTGCCAACAAACTCACCGTCACCTAAATTTTTATCTTTTAGGTAGGATCTCAATAAGATACGCTGGCCTGAACGATCCGGCCTGATACTTCTCAATCGATCGAAAGTTTCTACCTGCCCTACTTGGTCAAAACCTGTTTCATCGTTTAAGGCCATATCTCCATTGTGACATTGGGGTACGAAAGATTAGGTGAGCCAAGTTTAGCCTCACCCTGTTGCGGTCAGGCCTGTCATTATCTTGAATTTGAAATTCCCCTTGAGTAAAAGCCAAGAGAAGATATTTATCAAAATATTATTTCAAAAGAAATCTATAGACATCTGCAAAGATGCAGCAAACGAAATTGCACGCCCTCTAGAAGCAATGCCTTTCCTTCCCCTGGGAATAGAATATTTACTATCGCCACTCACGCAGCTAGAAAATGTTGCCCTGTCATACTCCAGACACCGGCCTGCACGCTATCGAACGAAATGATACCCACCGCTCTCGCACTCACCAGAGGGCAGAGGGCACTTGCCGCATGCAGCCTATCACCGAGGTGCGTAGCAGTGCTGTCGCTCGACCTTACCCGCAACTATAAGATAAGTAGTCTAGTGATAGACTCTCTATCTAAATAAATTCTTAATTTTTACAAAATGAGGAAGAGATTGATTGTAAAGCTAGAAATTTCGCACTTCCGCATGTATATTGACATCATGCGAAAAGTACCAATGGAATCATCATGTCAAACGAAGAAAATAAACATATTTTTCATCTATTAAGGTTAGCTTTTGCTTCCTTAACAACATGGCCATTGGTTGCACTCACATCAATTTTTAACACCCCTCGCCATGGAGCATTAACATACTTATCACCAATATTTTTTTGGGGTCATACCGGTCAAATTTCTGCAGCGTTAAAGCTGCTAAATATAAAACCATCGACTAAACCATCGAGAAATAAGAACAATCTTATTCTTATTTGGGAGTATCAATGAAAGCAGTGGAACCACCAGTCAAAAAAAATAGCTTAATGTCTATTACATACATGAGATGCTTAGCATGTCTACTTGTTGTTGTATGTCACTCACAGTCATTCTCCCAAAAACTATCAGTTGACGGTTTTGATATACTTTTTGGATATGGTGGCAGGATTGGAGAGCTGGGTGTAATTATATTCTTCATGATTAGTGGTTATTTAATGACCTATGTTCATTGGGGGGACTTCAAAAATAATAAATCGCTGAACTTTATGAAGAAGCGTTTTTTCAGGGTTGCCCCAATGTATTACTTGTTCACAATAATAACCATTTTGGCCTTCATAATAAATAGAAACTGGTTTCCTTCCACTGAAATAAACGCTAAAAGTTCTATATTATCTGCATTTTTCATTCCTGATATTTTTGAGAAAAACTCAAATAGGCTTGTAACTCCACTGTCTGTGGGGTGGACTCTTTGCTATGAAATGTTCTTTTATCTGCTGTTTTCCATTTCATTATTGATGAGAAGGCTGACAGGGCTCTTATTTGTCATTGCAGTCATCTCGGCCATTTGTCTATACGGCGCCATTGTTCCACACTCCGAAAAAACGCTAATTGGTTTTTATACGTCTCCTATTATGTTGTATTTCGTTTCCGGGATAGTGATATGCGCTCTGCAGTTCAAGATAAAAGCCAAGACGGACCACGGGATTCTCGTTGCCCTTGTGTTCATCATTGGTATTCTTGCCTGCGTAATTTCAAACTTGAATGAAGTAGTTCTTTTCATCTCCCTGTCTTTACTTTTTGCGTTAGCGACATTTGTAAACACTACGGGACAAGGCCTGACGATGTCCTTTGTGTCTTATTTAGGGTTGGCATCCTATTCAATCTACTTATGCCACAGGCTTGTTATGGGCGCAGTAAACGCAGTGGCCAGCAAGACTTCATTTGTTGATTTATCGCACTCTGGCCAGTACTTATATTCAGCAGTAATGGTTTTAATATCGTTAATTGCCGGATGTATTTGTTACTCCCTTATTGAGTCGAAAATTAACGCATACAGCAAGCGTGAAATGAAACTTGCAACTAAGTGACCTTGTTATTATGCGGTGAATGTATAATTCACCGCATAATAAACCTCAGGCTTACAGCAATGAGCCAACCTCATTCTGGCGTTTACTTTTATTATTCCTTCATCGTTAGATTCGACTTTCGTAGCTATCTTGACGTCTTTCATTGATTACTCCCCGCTCATGACTGATATCACCGAGAAGAACTACAGCCGCCACGATGATGGCGACGGGAAATAAAAATCCAATTTTCATCTTGTTCTCGTTATTGTCTTTACATACTCCTTAATGCAAAAAAAATGCCCCACCGCTGATAGGTTGAGACAACATGGAATTAGACATGAACAGATCAGATTTTAGGGGACACCGATGAAAAATAAAAAAGCACGGCAAATTTGAAAAATGAAAACATCGACATCTAACTAACTGGTCGAAATATTAAAATGTGAGTTTTCTTCAGCCTAACGTACCTGCCCCGGCCCATTGCGAAGTTTAACGCCGGCAATAAAAAAGGCGGGGTAAACCCCGCCTGAAAATACGACAACAAGATTAATTATGCGAAAGCCAGCTCGCCGCTTTGCTGCTGAACGCCATTGGTCGTCACGCTGGACGCATAATACATCTGCGCCGCGTCATTATGGCTGACCCCCTGCAGGAACGAGATGGTGTCATGGTTATCGAATGAGCCGTTGCCATTCTGATCGACAATCACATAGCTGCCTGCGCTGGTGCCGACGACGCCGACATGCGACAGAGATTCTTTCTGAATCCCCAGAACCATTTTAAAGAAGTCCACTTTTGCCGAAACGACGCAGGTCAGCGCGCTCCCCAAAATGCCTTTGATAACGTCGTTGGAGCTGTAACCGTAGTCAGCCACTCGGGTGCCGCTATCGCTGTCTGACAACGCCAGGCCAGACTTCACGTCCACCAGGGTATCTTCATGAGTATTGAAGTCCTTGATGGTGACGGCCGCATTGGCGGTGCTGCTGACCAACTTGAAGGTATCTGCGCCCGCGCCGCCGGTAACGCTTGTGTTGCCCACCACGCTGAAGGTATCGGCCTGATTGGTGCCGATAATTTTCAATTCGTCGTTTTTAAAACCGAACAGGCCCGCCAACGGTTTGGTAATGCTGTTGAATGGCAGCAGATCCAGCAGGTTGAGCACGCAACCTTCACCGGTGCCGCCAACGCTGGAGGTGATGTCGACGCCATGCGTGTTGGCGGAAGCATCGATCGTTCTCACGTTGGAATAACCGGCACCCAATTGCAATTCAAGCTGATGGTCGCCGGCAATGTTTACCTTGGTGACCTGGCTATTGCTGCCCGCCAGCTTCAGGATGTTGCTGAAGTCGCCGACGCCGCCGGAATTGACGTTCACCGTGGACAATGCTGTACCCGGCGTCCAACAGCCATTGCTGCTGCTGCTGGCCAACTTAATGGTGCCGGCATTGACGTCGGCATCGCTGACGGCAGTGAAGTTGATGTCGAACTTGTTGGTAGCGTCTTGCAAGAAAGTGAAATCAACGCTGCTGTTGGCGGTGGCATCGCCGGTCACTTCCAGCTGTGCCACGCTGCCGCCGGAGACGTTGATCACGTGTACGTTGTCGGCGAAGCCGGACAGCACAAAGCCCTGTTTGCCCAAGGTGGAGGACGGGCTGACGTTGTATAGGCAGTCAACATTGCCGATCTCGTTGGCGGTGGCTTTGCCGTTGATCACGCCGTAGTCGAACTGGTGGCCGCTGTTCACGCTGACCGCTTTACCGTTCAGAGTCGCGCTGGTGCCGCCGATATAACCGCCCAGATCGATCTTCTCAAAGCTGGTGAACTGACCGGCGTTGGTGCTGATAGTGCTTTTGGTGGTCGTCCAGCACAGGAAACTGCTGGAGGTCGTCGTCAGTTGCTTGGTGATGAAGTTGGCGGAAATGGTGTCCACCCCTTCTCCGCCGTTAGCGCGCACGTTGCTGCTCACCACGTTGTAGCCATTGGTGGCGTTGCCGCCCCACTTCAGGCTGTCGTTGCCGGCGCCAAGGTTGAACTTTGCAATGCCCGCGGCGATGTTGGCGGCGGAGGTCACCTGCACGTCATCGTTGCCGGAGCTGGCGTTCAGGGTAACGTTGCCGTTGTTGACGGTAATGTCCACGCCCGGATTCACGCCGTTGTCCGACAGGTTGACCGTCGCGGCCTTGTTGCCGTTAATGGTCAGGTTGGCCAGGTGATCGGCGAACTTCAGGTTTACCGTGGTAGCCGCATCCGCATTCAGCACCGCGTTGACCAGCACCGCAGTTTCCGCGTTGGTCAGCACGTGGCTCGCGCCGGTGTTTACCGTACCGGTGGCGTTGCCGCCCGCCGCCGACGCCGACAGCGTAGCGGCGGTTTTATAAGTCAGACTGGTGCCGATATCGTATTCGAACGCATGCTGCTGGGTCACGGTCACGGCATCCGTCGCGGTGGAGCTGCGCAGATCGTTGATGATCGCGGTGGTGATCAGCGCTTTGTCGGCACCCAGTTTCGCGTATTGCGCCAACTGCGTCGCCGTCGCCGGCACGCCGTGCACGGCGGTGTACACATGCTGGATATAGTCGTTGCCGCTCAGCTGCGCGCCTTTTTGCTGGAATTCAGCGGAAGTGATGAGCTTTGCCGTCAATGACAGTTGCGTGTTGCCGTTTTTCCCCAGATAGCTGCTCCAGTCGTCCAGGCCCTGAGCGTCCACGTTGCGTTCAGGGATAGACAGGAAGATGGAAGCAACCTGCTCTTGCGCGGCCAGATCGGCAATCACGCCAGGCGCATGCGGAGTGGTGTCATGCAGGAACTGCTGCTGCGCGTTCTTGTCGCCCGCGCCTACGGTGCCGCGCAATTCATTGATAATATTTACCATGAGCTGGCCACGGTCGCCGCCGTTAGCCAGGAAAGACGTGTAGCTGTTCAGTTCGGCGCTGGTTGCCGCGCGGCCATAGCCTTCGCTGAATACCAGTTTGACGAATGCGTCGTTCGTCAGTGATTTCAGTTCAGGACGGCCATTGACGAACTGGCTTGCCGCCTGCGCAAAACTGGTGGTGCCTGCATTGATTTGCGCCCCCACGCTGTAGACGGTTCCCATCACCGGATCGACGCCCGCCAGATAATACAGCGCCATAACGTCTGAAGTGCCGGCGGCGCCGTTGGCAAGTTCATAGGACGGGTACAAAACAAGGTTCAGCTGCTCATCGTAGCTGGCCTGTGACGCCAGCATGTCGGCGTCAAAACCGCTGTAGTTCAGCAGCGTATTGACCAGGGTGGCCACGGACGTTTCCAAATTGGCATTCGCCAGTAAACCGGACAGATAGCCTTCCGGCGCAGCTTTGCCGTAGGTCGCGCTGTAAATACTGCTGAGGATATCTAAATCGCTTTTACCAGCGTAAAGCTGCACGCCGGCGGCGCTGTTCAGCAGTGAACCGACGTAGTCTTCCGCAGAAAGCTGGCCAGTTTCAATGCTATGGCCAATCGCGTCAAAGGTGCTCGGGGAAGCGTTCTCGCCAAGGACGGAATATAACAACGCTGCCGCTTCTTTTTGGAAATTTAAAGATGCCATAGATTATCTATCCTTTTAAATGGATGGCAAAACATCGATCACCTCATTTTTATGGGGTGATTTTGCATATATGTTTTTACCTTGCGCGCTCAGACTGCGTCACAAGTGGGATGGAAATAGGAATATTACTGAGATAAGTGTTTTATTAGGATGAGTGCCAACTCTCCCCGGTGCTTTAATTAATAAAGTCGCTAAAAAACCAAGCGTGCATTTTGAAGAACTTCAAGCTCAGACCCTGTTAACGGCCCGAACACGGCGCACTATATATAGAAACAGCATCATTTATCAAACCGACCCAAAAAACAGCACCAGAGGCTTTCCAATTAACAAAAAACAGACAAAAACAACAAAAAATAGATATAAAAAAGATTAAAAAACCACAAAAACAAATAAAATATTTATTTTACTCCAAAACAAAGCGAATAAGAAAACATCATAAGAATAAGCCAAGAATTGCATGATTTTTATAATTCCTATTGGGTGCGCTCTTTTTCTTAAACTCCGTACGTCACGTATAAAACATCAATATTATCGATTTTAATTGGCAATGTTCTTACTGATGGGTTTTATTATTCTTATTAAGCATGAGAGGGTGGTTATGAAGTGAAATAGCGGAGTGAACGTTCTAATTTAAGATTAATCTCAAGCCAATGTTCGCTCTATCGAATATTGGGAACAGTTTTTTTAAACCCGGCATCTCAATAGACCCACATTCTCTTTCGAGAGCATAGAAATGGCATAGAGATATGCGCCGCCCGGCACCGAACCGCGTCATGGCGCATGCAGGGCAGATAGCAGCGATTGTTGAGGGTTTGCTCCCAATTCTGCCCATATGGACGTTGAGCAGCCAGGGGTGTTGAGGGGGGATTTGTTGAAACTTAATGGTACGCCCTACAGGGCTCGAACCTGTGACCTACGGCTTAGAAGTTCCTAGAACCACCTTTTAATACAGTCAGATACCGCATCAGGCCGCGCTCACACGTCCCAAGATGCAAAAAGTTAGAAAACCATATCAACAGATGTGAAAACATCCCTGTCCCAGGTTTGTCCCACCTCTGCTACCATTACTCCATGACCATCCCCGGAGCACAAAAATGGGCAGCATCACCCTAGCCGGGCGGCAGATCTTCATTCTGAATGAAAACGACAGATACCCAGAGCCAACGATCAACAGCCCGCCGATGTTCGCGATCCGCGAAGACGAGGAGCACCAGCACTGGCTGTATGTCTGGCATAAAGGGCGCTGGCCACTCGTATCAGAAACGCCGTTTGAAACCCAGGGCAGAGCCGTTGATGCAGTGATGTCTTTCGATTTCGACGTACTCTACAAATAGCCGGGGTCCGTCCCGGCGTGTTCGGCTAACGAATGCCGAGCTGCGGCATTGCCGTGTAGTACAGATAGTCGCCCACAGTTTTATAGAATGCGTCGGTGCGGCCCTCATAGATCAGGCAACCGGCCACGTCAGTCCACCCGGCCAACGTGTCAGGAGTGGTCGCAGGGTAGTGTCCGCCGAGTCGTAAATTGCGTCCCGTTGGGGCTAGCGTCCCGCTGAGCATCGCGGCAATAGGGAAATCTTTTGTGTTTGGCCTGTACGCCCCAGTGCCTGCCCATGATCCAGAATTGTATGCCAGGAGATAAATGTTGAAACCATCGAGGTCCGCGCCGCTGCTTGCGAGCAGTTCTATCGTTGAGCTGTCCTCTCGGATTACCCCACCGCCAACGTCGCGCGACAAATAGCCAACGCACTGAATGCGGTCAGCGGCACGACGCAGCTCGATAGCGGCGCCTTTCGGCGACGACGCGTCGGTCCAATCCGATAGCGCTAGCCCACGATCAGTAGCTGATGCTCCCAGCGCCGGAGCACGGGCGATAACAAACATAACTGTGTTATTCCCTGTTTTAATATTCAAATCAAAACAGTTATCGGCAGAGCATCGCGCAAACGTGTCAAACAAAAAAGGTTTGTTAATTGCCGTAATACTATTCTGTTTTGTCCAGTGGTTATACAACGCGCCTTTTTTGCTTAGCATCGCCGGATAATACGCCCCTACAAGCCCGTTTGTATCCGGCGGGACGAAAATAGGCTTAATGTAATCGCTCAATTTGTCATAGTTATCACCGGGGTACACTACACCACGCCACGTATTCAGCATGCCATTCATATTAAATCTCCAACAAATTGTTAAGCGTGAAATTCATCAGGTGAGTTGCACCGGCCGCATTTAAGTGGTCAACATCAGCAAACATATTAAGTGCCACTGTATTAGCTCTGTCAGGGAATAAGTTGAAAAGATCGATGTATCCAACCCCCTGATTTTCTGCAACGCCACGCGCAGCAAACTCATACTCAGGATACTCCGGAAGATTTCTGTTGACTTCCTCTGCGAACATAATATTAATACCGACAGATGGACCAACAGAGTTTTTCCACGCAGATACGAGCGCAGAAAGATACTGGCCGTATAACGCTGGGGTTACATTAGTTCGTACATCGTTTGTTCCCAGGATTATGATTACGGAATCAGCATCAATAATAGGAGCAACATTACCGAGATTGGGAATTAGTTTTGTATAGTCCGACGCTTTAGCTCCACCTTGACCCATCTGCAACACACTAATCCCGCGTCCAGAAGAAAGCAGTGCTCGTACACCGAAAACATTAACGACGCCTGCGCCTGTTTTCGCAACTGCAACGCTATGCGTGCCAGCAGTGACATCGACTGTGTAGACCTTGAAGGTGTTCGTGCCGCCTCCGTTGATCGTCACTGCGCTACCGCCGTCCACAGAAACAGTGAATGAGCCTGACAGGTCTTGGTAATACAGTGACAGCTTGCTGCCGGACAGGCCAGTAATTGTCGCGTTGCCAGTTGTGGCCGATGCTGCATAAATAGACTGCCCATTAATGCCTGTGCCGTCATTTGTTACACAGTTATAAATGTTCCTTAGTGTAAATCCAGAACTGGTGACATTAACACCGGGCAGTAATTCGCTGGGGTTAAATGAAACGTAACCAGTACCGCCATCGCCATATTTAGCCTGCAATTTATCCCTGAACACCAAAGGAATAGTGATTTTGTCCGAGTACGAATCGCCGGTTAAAAGCAGCGTCGGGTTAACGTTTGACACCGATGCGGTTTTAATAGCTGCGCATTTAGCCCGCAGCTTAGAGTTAACGTCGCCATTAATTTCAGTTAGTGTGCTTGCTGTATCAATCCCGCCAATACCGCCCTTAAAATAAACCTTTCCATCTGGCTTTAATACAAACAGAAATCGCCCGAATGCGTCGGGTAAAAACCCAATTCCTTTTTCTGTGTCAAGGACAAAGTCTTGATATGGGTCGCGACCTGCACCGATTTCATTATGAATTGCCGTGCGCGCAGAAATAGGCACACATAAATCCAGTGAACCCCAGTAGAGCGCATCGACAACTTTCGGGTCCGGTGAATTATCGCCACGCAGCGGGATGGCATAGGTGCTTTTCAATTCGCCCTCACTAACGAAATCAAAATAGTTTTGACCCACCGAGTTAGTGAGTTCCCAAAGCAATTGTTTCTGCCGCTCAATTGCTGCTTTGCCTACAAGCTCAGCGACAGGAACGGCAATGCCGGAGTTATTCAGGTAGTAGATGAAGCTGATATCGGCCCCTACCCCTTGGGGCACACGGAAATACTGTCCCGCGGTTGTGCCAGCTAGCCCGGCAGCTGTGTTTGCAAATGTGTAGTCGTTGTCGACTACCGCTTCCGCCTCGTCTGCCGCGTTTTCTGCCCTTTCCGCCGCGTTTTCTGCCCGTGCAACCGCCTGCTGCGTTGGGATGTTCACCGTCGTGTCGATACGGTTAATTGTGGCCGTCAGTGTGCCGTCTTTCGTACCGATGTAGTCGCTGCCATTCGGCCCTGCCAGCAGCGCCAATAGCGACTGTGGGTCTACCGTGGAGATGTCCGGAAAGTAGTGCTGCTGGGCCCCTTCCGCGTCGAGCACCAACATCGAGTGATTACCCGTGGTCGTGAACACGGATACCTGACCGTTATAGACAGGGAAGCCGCCGGAGTTGATGGAGATCGGTTGAGGTACAGGGACTACGCCAACAAAAACTTGCTGCTGATTTTCGGGGATCGTCGGGTCCATGCCAACTTTGCCGATGTACACCGTGCCGTTCGCTGCCGCCTTGAATGAGCGCGCCAGGGTAAACGGTTGGGTGGGCATCGAAACAAGGGCTTTTGGGACGTTATCGGCCATGCTTTGACTCCGCCTGGATTTTGGACAATAAAAAACCCAGCGCGAAGGCCGGGTTGCTTGGGTGAATTGGTTATCGTGATCTGAGCCAAACTTAAGAAACTATGATGTTGCAGATATTTATGGTTTAGAGATGATCTACTTGCCCAATGGTGGGCGTATTAGAGGATGTATGCATGTCTAAGAAACCAGGTGAAAACACCGGAAAAGATGGTGGCATCTACCAAGAAGTTGGCCCACGCGGTGGCAAGAAAGATAACTACGCCACCGTCCGCGACAACGAAAAATTGCCGCCAACAACTCAACCGGGTAATGAGTGGGTTCTTACCGAGAGAACTCCAAACAGCAAAAAATAGCTTAATTAACCGGCATTAATTGCCGGTTTCTGCATATGTTTGCTTCCGAAATCGACAAGCCTGCTAATCAAATAACAGAAGGTTTCGTTAGCCTCTCCCGGCGATACAGGGACACCTACAATCCCGCAGATATCGAATGCAATGTGTGAGCACTCATGAGCCAGGGTTGAAGCCTTCCCATTGAATACACCAATGATATGCAGGGTTCCTGCTCCACTGCTTATGGTGTGTGAGGCACCATTTGTCAGCCCATTACCTCCATCGGCTCTCAGCTGATTGTGCAACGCTTTCCATGCCTCTATACTGTTGCAAAAAATCACATCTCCGCTATCAAAAAGCGGAACTTTCATACGAGGAAGGCGGCCAGTTTTATTCATTTTTCACCTAACATAAAGCCCACCTAAGCTGGGCATCATTGAAATCTCGATTCCCATGGAGGGATAAAATGAAAAAGGTTGTTGCTCTTGCCTTCATCGCCATCTCTTTCGGAGCCTCAGCTTCCCAAGATGAAGGGAATAAGCTATTTACTGATGCTATAGTCAATGCAAAGTTTGCAGGAACTTGTGCAGCTTATAAGCAAATGGCTGAGTTCCAAAGCGCTACTCAAATGCCTGGGGGTGATGAGTTCATCAATCGCTTTGGGGCAACTGAAGTTGCTAGGCTTGGGATGACTCTCAAGGAGTTCACAGAGCTTTGCACCAAGGCAATACAGAATTACAACGAAATGAAACGTATATCTGAAGAAAGCTAGCCATCCTTGGCGGAGGTTATTGTGGAAATATATTTAATATCTTTGGCATTTGCTATAGCGATTTCAATTGCAATTGCAAAAATATCAAAAAAGCACAAACAACTTAACAATAAGGTTGATGTACTAGAATCAATAATCTCAGATAGGATATCTGATATTGAAATCAAATTAGGAATGTTGGCATCTTTTAATGAAGCAACAGACTTGTCAATTGACGACATAAAATTAGAGCAGAAGATTATTTATAGCGAGATGGAGCGCCATAAAAAAATAATTAACTCACTAATGAAGTAACTACTATCCGCCACTATCATTCATTCCACTGATAGTGGCGACAATTCCTGCTCTTGATAACCTCTCGAACTCTTCACTTCCTACCGCATCACGAATCGCTTTCACTGCTACCTTGTTAGCCAGGAATCTGCGCTCTGCTTCGGTGACTGCCTGAAGAGTAGCGCCAGATTTAACCGCTCTTGTTGCCTCCTGGATTGCTTTCTCAATTGCATATCGCCCACTCCTTGTTTTGGATATCTTGGCTACTGCGCTCTTGATTACTGCGCCAGCAGTAGCCCCCACCGTAGCGCCTATAACTCCACCCCCAGTTGCACCCACAACAGCGCCAGCAGTAGAGTTTCCCGTCGCATCAAGAACGGTTTGAGCGATTTTTGGAAGGCCTGAATCTAGCGCCTTCAAAACCTCAGTAGTGCGCCCAGTTCTTTCAACGTATTGCTGAGGCTTAACTGCAGCTCTTGCCAGGGTTCCATATGCATCAGCGATTCGACCTAAGTCTTTAGAATATCGATTGATGGCATTAATGTTCTGTGGGGTTAGCAGCGTCGCTATATGGTTAATTCCCGCAGCATCGGACTTCCCTCCTCTCACGCCGTGAGATATGGCATCTTGCAGGATTGAAGATATTGCAGGAACTCGCTCGGCATCTGGGAGTGCAGAAATGATCGAGTGGAAACCTGATGGTCCATTAAGGCCTTTAGCCGATGATGACTGCAGAGCCTTAACTCCATTAGTTACCAGAACGTCATTCGCCAGCCCTCGACCAAAGATTGATTCGGCATTTTCCTGCGCTGTCAATCTCGCCTTGGAAAGGTCATTGGCACGCGTCCAATCATCAATAAACCCTCCCTGCTCTGCCATGTTGCGCATATCATCAGTGATCGCCCTGCGCACCTCTCCAGCTCGACGAGCTGCGTTAGCCTCTCCGCTGCGGATATATTTCTGCTCTGCGTCAGCAAACTTCGCCCGCCAAGCCTTCATCCCATCAAACGTTACCCCGCTGCGATTTGCCCCCAAGAGTTGCTTCATTTCAGAGCTAAGCGGAACGCCAGCAGAACGCTCACCTTGGATAACGGCGTTGGCGTTGCTTAGTGGCATTTTCTGATTGGGCATTGTTGCCCTTACGTCATCCCACGCGGCGCGTTCCGCATTTTTCATCTCATCAAGGTTTCCCATGATTCGCTGCTTTATGGATGAGCTTTTTTCTGATGCAGTACCTGCTGCTGCGCCAAGGTCGTCAAGGTTTTGGTTAAACTTAGAAGCGATCTCGTTAAATGCAGCCTGATGCGCATCCTGAGCAACTCCTGGCGTCGATGCTAGCGCTCCCTCCGCCTGCGCAACTCCACGGCTTCCTGAGCGCATACCTGGCGTTAGGGTATTGATATCCACTCCAGCGGTTTCTGCTGCTCTTGCGATGTCGTCGGCGACATTAGCCGCCTGACCGGAAAGAACGTCACGCCCTGCTGCTGTCCTGGAAAGATTGGAGACGTCATTCGCGGTCTCAATTGCCGCTGGAGTTGCAGCAGCTGCTTGTGTAGCACCAGCTCTAGCCCCAGACATAGCTCTGATACCACGCAGCGCTGCAGGCGCGCCAAGTAATGCGGCATTAAGCAGCATCTCCTTGGATGCATTAGCCGCGAAATCCCCCTGCTCATTGCCCGCGTTAGCAATAGAGCCAATCATTGCTCCAGCCACTGGACCAACGCCTGGAGTAAGATAGTTTCCGATGGCCTCACCAGCCTGTGCGTAAGGGTCTGTTGGGCGATTTACCGGCCTGTAAACCGGATCAAGAACATCGCCGCCGCCAACTGCCCGGCTGCCAGCATTTACGAGGTTTGCCCCGCCCTGAAGGATGTCGAACGGGATGTTCGCCAAGCCCCTTGCCGCCTGCTCAATATTCTGCGATGCAGTTGGTGAAGGCGCTTGCTGCGCCCATGGCTGCGATGATTGCTGAGCCAACTGAGCAAGTTCGTCATCAGATCCTGGCGATGCCTGCTGAGTCCACTGAGCAAAGCGTGGATCATTGATGTAATTTACCGTCTCGGTTGGAACCTGAGTCTTCTCACCACGAAGATATTTTTGGACGTTACCTGGCCCCCAGTTATAAGCAGCTAAAGCAGCAGGCACATTGCCTTCGTGAGCGTCGATCATCTGCTTTAAATAACGCGCCCCGGCCTCTACTTGCATAGCAGGATTGCGTTTCAGCTCTTCTGGGTCATAACCCATACCGCGAGCCGTGTTAGGCATCACCTGCGTAAGGCCGATAGCACCTTTGCCGCTCATGGCATTAGAATTGCCGCTGCTTTCCTTGCTGATTACCGCTCCTAGCAATCCAGCGGGGATTCCAAAGCGATGCTCAGCATTAGAAACAACATCGCCACCTTGCTGTGGTGGCGATTGTTGAGGCTGCTGGTATTTAGTCCATGGCCCATCGGAAGGGGATTCGGCCGTAACTGCGTTTTGATACTTTTCCCATGGGCCTGCCATTAGTCTTTTCTCCAATTGTTCTGATTACTTGGGTCTCCACCAAGAAAGGTATACCCTCCCTCGCTAATGCCAGCGCGTGGACCTGTTCCGGTAGCATTCTGAGAGTTATTGAAGGTGTCGATCTTCCGCTGATAAGTTTCAACTACAGGCTGTTGCTTCTGCAGATATGACGTCTGACGCTCCAAAACGCGCTGCCAATTATCTAATGCCGATCTCGCTGCTTTAGGTGACATGTTTTGGTTAACAGCTAGGAATGCGCGCGCTGCCGCCTGGCCTTCTGAATCAGAAACGGGACCAGTACCTTTCATGCCGATAACTCCCATTAGCCGCGCTTGGCCTTGCATCTGTTCTATTTTTGCCCATGCGTCGGCTGAATCGGTGCCAGGGATACGAGAATTTACGGCTCCGCCGAAGCCGAAAACCCCATCAAACACGTTTGGAGGTATTGACTTGACCTGATTCAAGGTGTCATACATCCCAGCAACATTATTAACGCTACTTTGATGAGATCCGACGTAGTCCTGCATCTTCTGCACTGATGCCTGTTGAGTGGCTAAGGATTTTGCGCTGTTTTCTCCAGCTTTCAGGCTAAGCTCGAGACGTTTGTTCGCATTGTCTGCCTGATTCTTTTGAGCAGTCAGATTTAACTGTTGCTGCCCTTGATCCAACTGGCCTTGCTGATATAGCGCCTGTTGCTGAAGTCGTTGCTGTCCAAGGTTGAGATTAGCCTGAGCAATCTGCCCTGCCTGCTGCAGCTTGGCGTTATTCCCGACGATATCGAAATACTTATCGCCCTGTGCTGCTAAGCCAAGCGTGTCGAAAAGTTGCGCCGCTCCTTGTGGGTTCTGCATTCCCATCTGTGCTAACACATTAGGGTTAGCACCAACTCGCGACAAATCACCTGCGTTTTTCTGCAGGTAATGGCCATAGGCTTCGGGCCCCTGTGATAATGCCAGCCGTAATCCCGCAGCCTGATTCGTCATGTCACGTTTCTGCTGCTCGTCCAAACCGACTACAGCCTGCTGCGCCTGCGCCACGAAAGCCGGGTTAGCTGCAGCAAAATCACGAAGCGATGATACGTCGCCAGATTGCCACGCGTTGGCATGGGCCTGGTTAAAAGCATTCTGCGCTTTCTGTTGCTGCTCCTGCTGATACATTCCAGCAATATCAGCCACACCACGCAGGCCTGTTAGAGCTACGTTGTTTGCTCCTGAACGTGCCAGATCGTTATTCTCGCGGATGAGCCCTAATGTGGGATTGATGTCGCTTGCCTGGGGCGCATTGTTATTTATCTGACCAATGCCACCCAGTAGACGAGCGCCACTACCTTCTTGCCATGTAGCCATTAGAACAACCCCCCAAGCAGGCCAAGCCCAGCACCAATGCCAGCACCCCACGGTGTTGATGTGCCCAGCATGCCAGCGATGCCATACCCCAGCGCACCGCCGCCCAACGCACCGCTAATGCCCTGCTGCAGAGATGATGGTCGATTCCCTGCTGCCGCAGCTAACCCAGCTCCTTGCATCGAGAGCTGACCAGCGTTGTTTGCGAAGTTCTGCCCGGCATTGGCCTGCCCCTGCATTGCGCCAAGACCAATATTTGCCAGGTTGTTGAAGCTATTCATCTGTCCAGACAACCAGTTTTGGCCGAGTGTAGGCGCAATAGTCGCCAGTCCGTTAGATGTTGCAGTGCTACCGAGACCGCCAGTAGCTTCCGCAGAGGCCAGCTGCTGGTAACGAGCCTGATTTGCCAGATCGTTGTATTGGTCTGAGTTGTAGTAGCTGTTAAGGGATGACTGCTGACCTTCTAAAGTCGAAAGCCCTTGCAACTGGCCGATGTATTGCTGAGCCAGCGGAGTGAGTGGCGCTAGGTTTCCCATGATGCGCTCAAACTGCTGGTTTTGCAGATCGGCTGCGTATCTTGTCGCATCTGCCGCAGCGCCAGCGCCACCATCACCGCCCCCACCTCCTTTTCCGCCTTTTTCAGCGCGCACGGGTTCTTCCCGCAACATGTATTTGCGGTTAAATGTCATAGCAAAATGCATAGCGTGATTCCTATTTGGAGTGCTTAGCGAGGAACTCTTTCAGCTCGTCACGCGTGGCCGAATAGAAGGTCACATCATCGACGCCCTTGAAATATTTCTTGATGGTGCCGACTCGTTTGAGACCCAGCATCGTGCAGTAAATCTGACCATGCCGGAATTTGCGCGCGGCGAATGAGGTGACGCATTGCACGTTGAAGTTAGCCAGAATGAAGCGCCAAAAAGATAAGCCGATTCTCTGACTGAAACCGCGCACCTCTTTCAGGTACATCGCGTGGCAGTCGAATGTCATCGGCTGGATTTCGTGAAAATAGATAATGCCGCCAAACTGACCGTGCACATGAACTTCGAAATAACGATGTCCGGGCTGATAATCAAAACCGTCTCCGTTGTTGCTACCGGCGATAATGTCGGGATGGTTGCCGACAGCCTCTATCAGGTCGATGTTCCGTGTTGGCTTGAAGGTTATCATCAGTCAATCATCCCGTGAGCGCGCGCCATATCTTCCAGCGCCTTGATACGCTGACGGGCCTCTTTCAGCGCATCGGCAAGCGCCTGAATTTCAGCTTGCGAGTACGTTGCTCCAGCGGAGAGCGCCGCGTCTGCGTCAAACCCACCGAGTAACGCTGTACCCGTCGCCGCCGTCCAGCCGATTTGGCGCGGGCCCACGACCTGAACTCCGTCCACGCGGTATCCGCCGACGACGTTTAGCGACGACGTCAGCGTTTGAACCCCTATTGCGGTTTTCGATACGTAGTCCTCGGCGATCTGCTGTATCTGGGTGCCCTGGGTTTCGATGGTCTCCTCTGCTGCTGTCAGCCGGGTTCCCTGTTCAGAAATTGTGTTTTCGGCTGCGGACAGACGCTGGCCGTGGTCCGCTAACGTCAACTCAGCAGCACCAATTCTCCGAGAGTGCTCGTCCAGCTCTTCATCCTGCTCATCATTTCTCTGCTGGGCGCTCCATGCTCCGCCAGCAGCCTGATTGGCCTTGGCTGCCGTGTTCCCCATGTCGGTGCCAGATTGGATTACATAGAGCTTGTAAGGGATTGGGAAGCCAGGCGGCAGAATGGATGAGTCGATACGCACCTGCTGAATTTCAACAGGCGTTTTCAGTTTGTCATCCGCCATTATTCTACCCTTATGCTGGCCCCGGAGAGCGTGATGGGAGACCTTGTTACAATCCTGATGCGGAAGCCGATGTTTTTTCTAACCCGCCCTATCCGTTTCCACAAGACGCGGTGGTCGTAAACAAACGGCGCTGCCCAGGGTATTAATTGCTCACGGCCGTAAATAACGCCATCAGTAGTTGCAGAAAGGAAAAGTTGTTCAGCATGCTGCGCAACGCCGGTTGCGGCCTCGAGCACAAAATCAAACACCCGGGCATTGTCCGCTTTAAACATCGGCGTGAATAAGATATGTTCCATCGACTGGCCGTACTGCTCGGCCGTGTTGAATCGCAGCTCACCTACACGACCTGCGTTTTTATCACCGGCTGTCAGGACATTACCCTCAAAGAGGTAATCCACGCCGCCATGCGGTGCGGACCCCGTATTCAAGGCCGCCCATTGCGGTCCGTTGTCCGTACTGCTGGCATCGAAACACAACACATTGCGCGGCAAATGAACGATAAGCAGTTCGTGAGCGTCAAACCGTACCGATTCCAGAACCGCTGTTGCCAGTTCATCAGCAGTGTACTCTCGCAGCAGCCTTTCTACGGTCGACGTGGCAATTGGTGACGCTTGCCCAGAGTTGATTATGTAAATCGATGGCGCTCCGCCAGCGGGATGGCTCAGTATCGCAAACGAGTCGCCGAACGGGCATTTACAGTAGGTTCCTGCGATCCCCTTGTTTACCATGAGCGATGGCTGGGCAACATAAATAGGTGATGTGGCATCTGGCGCACCAGTAAGACTGAAGTACTCGATCGACGTTGAGCCAAACGCAACCACAAAATCGCGCCATGCTGCGATACCCAGCACACCGTCAGGCTGAGACTCTGCGCTGTAGAAAGGTCTGAATTGGTCGGGGTGCGATTCGTCTTCTAGATCGGTTACGCCGAATGTGTTCGTCCCGTCTTTAACCCAGATATACCGCCCCCGATTTCGGCAAACATCCCGGACATAGCCGATGTCATACTGCGCATACTCGGTGGCAACCTCGGGAACTACCTGCACAGCTTTGAACGTGGTTACATCAACCAGATTCTCAACAGGGGTTTCAGGCGCCTGGTTATGGTGGAAAAAATAAGTGATTTTAATCATCGCACCGTCAGACTTTTTCCCCGTTACGACAAAATCTGTCAGGTACGGCGTGCCGACAGCTGGCGGTGTCTGAGACTGGAAAATGTTCCACATAAATTCGGGAATTGTGATCGGCGCTCCTGTGGCGCCGCTCGCAGTTTTCGGGGTGATCGTGATTGTTGTCTCGCCGTCGATATCGACTGCAGTGAAATGGATAAAATCTTCATTCCCATCCACATGCGCCCACTCTTTGACCGTGCGAGTATACCCCTCTTGCTCAACAATGCGCTCAGGCCAGTTTTGCAGCGTTTTGTTGGTGCCATCGTAACGGTATAGGGTAAGCACCCCCTCCGCTGCTACTGCCTGACTAGTCGCGCTGTGTGCCATGCTAATGCGACTACCGCCAGCGACATCTCCGCGTATCTCCGCGCCCTTATATAGCTTTCCTCCCGCCACCCGATACGCAATATTTTGCACAGTGTTTGTCTGCGCGCCTCGGGATATCCCTGCCACGTCTCGTTGCTTAACAACCCCAGGATAAGAACGCATATACCCAGCAGCGCCCAGCACATCTTTTGGGGTGGCTAGCAGGTTTACAGGCAGCAAATCGACGTAATCAGCATTGCGGTAGTCTTTGCCAAGGCCTTTGGCTAATGGAAGCTGTTGGATTGGCATGTAGACCTCACATTGCAGAATCATCTTTCTGGATATAGAAGCGATTCCAGGTGAATGTATTTTTATTACCACTGCCTCGAGGCATGTCATTCCTGCGCTCAAGTGATGGCACGGTAGTTAATGCGATGCAGATTGATTGATACGATTCGTCAGCTTGGGATAGAAGCTCGGGCGATGGCTGAATTACATTATCCAGGCACATTTGCACAGCTAGCTTTAGCGCCACGCCATCATTTGCCCAGGCAGGGATGCCCGAGTCGTCATCAGGCAGTGGTTGTTCAGTAAACAAATATCCTAGCTCGATACCTTTTACTTGCCACTTAGCCATCATGTCTTCAAGGTCAGTAATTGAGTCTTCGATTGCCTGAGGCTCGGCGTCTGTTAACGTGGCATTTGAATACAGTCCGGCCTTGCGCAATGCCTTGAGGACTAAATCACCCTTTGTTTTCGCCATCATCTACCGCCTTAGGCTTGCGGCCTGGTTTCTTTCGCTCAGGTTCTGGGGTTCCCGCCAATATTTCATCAGGATGTTTTTTCCATCCAGATGCTAAGTGATTGGCTATTTCATCTTCATCGACAATCACATAATCGAGCTGATGCTTCCCACAGGCGATCATTGCACCCGGTTTGTAGAGCATTGTTTTCGACATGCGGCCTCCAAAAATAAGGGGCCGAAGCCCCTTTCTGTTACTGTCCAGCGATAACCAGGCCAACATATTCAGGAACCAAAACTGAGCAGCCATACAGGGTTGTAAAGCGCGCAGTGGTTGACCCTTTGATATGGTCGAACGCATACGACATGATGAGCGTTGCACCCTGCTCAGTCGTAGCGGTCATTACCTGCGGGCCCTGGCCAGTAGGGAATGCCAGTTTCCCATACATCAGCTCAACGGAACCGTCTGCCCAGAACAGGTTCGCTGGGGCGGCGTTGTTGTTCAGCAGCGTCAGCGCTGCGCCGTTAGCTGCGTTGGCATCAACGTTCGCATAAGGGCGTGATGACACGTCTGCGTTGTTTGGCGGCAGGATTTGCGGTGAGATGGTGATGGTGGTGCCGCTTACCGCCAAGACGCGGAAGGTCTGCAACTGACCAGTGGTGTCCTTGGTGATCTGATGTACCGAATTGACACCAGCGATGGTGAAAGCGTCACCAACTTGCAGGCCTGCGCCAGATACGGTGATGGTGCCTTGTCGGTTATCGACAGGCATACCATTGGCATCTTTTGCTACCACTTTGTGCGCGGGAGCTGCAGCAAGAGTGATTGCCGTATCCGTGCCAGCAGGAACGCGGCCAGAGATATCGGTTTTGTAGCTGTCGAAGCTTGCTACTGGAGGGATCTGTGCTTTCTCGTACGCGGTCAGGGTAACGCCTTGCGCATACGCACGCATGCCCAGCTCGCCAGCTAGATCTTTGTAGTTGAACGGGTTCCAGAAGCTGCGGCGGTTAATGCCTTGAGGCACACCGATTGAGGTCATGATTGCATCGATGCCAGCGGCTGCGTTCCACAGGTCTCGGCCTTGGCCACCAGAAGTGTTGTTTGCCATGGCCACAACGTTTGTAGCGCGCTGAGTTGCCGTAGTGATCAGGTCAGAATCAATCTGTGCCGCCAGGCGCTGTCCGGCCGCACGCCCCGCTTCAGTTTTATGCTCTGGGTCACGCATCTCGCGCGCATCCAGTGTGTAAAGAATGTTCTTCGGTTCTTTGAACACCGAAGGCACCAGGCGCTGAACGAGATCGGTTGGGGTCTTGCCAGTCAGATCAAGACCATCCTCTACGTTCATGTGGTAGTGTTGTGGACGATAAATCACATCGCCAGCCCGCTGCATGGATGTATCACCAGGGCGGAATTTCTTGGCGTTGCGGGAAACCACGCAGGCAGCTTCAAAGCCTTCCACGTAGTTTTCAAACATGATCTCTAGGTCTTTTGCTAATTGGTTAGCCATTGCATTTGCTCCGATAGGTTATTTTTTAGAACGCTTCGCTGCGAAGTACGGGTTCCAATCACCAGTCTCCAAAGCTTTTGCTTTCAATTTGTCGAGATTGTTGATTACCGCGCCATTTCCGCCTTTTACTTCTGGTACGGTGGCTGCGGTTAATTTTGGTTTTGGCATTGTTTTGGCCTTTGATTCGATACGTTCGATTAATCGACCTACAGCTATGGGGTTGGTAGCTGATGCCAATTCACGGCGGAGTTCTGCATTGCGTCCTAAAGCCAGCACCACCATCTCTGGCTTTTCAGCCTCAAGCAGGATGGCGTTTTGAATCTCAACAGGAACTTCGTCTAAAACAATCTGCTCTGCCTCTTGATATCCACTTACCTTTAGCGCTTTAGCCCTCTGTTGGTAATTTGATAGCTTTTGCTGATACAGATCTTTCTGTTGCTGTTCCTGTTGTGCTTTCGCTTGCTGCTGGCTTTGGTATTGCGCGCTATCTTTCGACCACTGATCTAACTTTTTCTGAAAGACCTCCTCGTCATAGTCGATTCCCTCATCAGAGAGCTTCGGCATCTGAGGTGGTTGATTGATAACTTGCTGCTGAGGTTGCTGCTGAGATAGGCGACGAAGCTCTTTCAGCTCGCGTTCTTTCTCTTTAATCGTCCCTCGCAGGTGCTTAACAAGGCCGTGATCTGCTCCTTCTTCGCTGGTAGGCGACCCCAGCATTTCATCACCGAAATAAAACTCTTCTTCGCCATCACCCTCAGATTGCTGCTGACCGCTTTCTTGTTGATCAGCGCCTTCTTCCGATTCCTGCTGAACTTCATCATCTGGAATTTGCTCAGATGATTTCTCTTCAAGTTCCACTTCTGGTGATTGTTGTTCTGCCTGATTTTCCATTTTTACCCCTGATTTACTCGATGTTATGCCCATCGGAAGGCAATAGGTTTCCCGGCCTCTTAATGACGACCATCGCTTGATAGGTTGATTGCAGTTACTGAGGTTGTGGCTGTTGTTGCGATGAGTTCTGGATGACGTTAGCGGTGTCCATGCGCTGTGAGTGGCCCTGAGCCTGTCCTTTAAGCACCAGCTCTGCATCAGCGCGGGCATTATCTCCGCTCTGCTGTTGGAACTGGCTCAGTAACTTCAGGGCTTCCCTGATATCAGATTTCTGTTGGCTGTCAGCCGTTGCAAGAATCTTGACGACATTGGCAGCAGCTACTTGCGCATCGGTCTGCGCTTGGAATGCTTTAACCTGAATTGCCGCTTGTTCGTTCTGCGCTTTCTGCAGCTCGGCCTGACCAGCAAAGAGCTGTCCTTGCGCTGCAACCATAGCTGGGTCTGGCTGATTGGCTTGCTGTTGCTGAGCTTTAGCAATCATTTGCTGCTCTTCAGGAGTCCGTGGCTTGATAACACCAGAGAGCAGCAGCTGATTGCGGTTGTACTCTTTCATGTCATCAATGCCCTCTCCATCCATATTGTCGAGAATCATTGAGGAGATTAGGTCGTGCTTAGGTGTGCCAGGAGGAATAAGCGCGAGCATGGAGAGCAGAGATTTAACAGTGGCATCACGACGAGTAGAGAACGACTGGCCGACATCTACAGTCACCTCGTAGTTACCCTGCGATAAATCGTTGAGTGCGACCTCTTCACCCGTTTGGCGATCGATGACTGCGCCATTCATCAGGGCTACGTCATCAGAGCCATCCTCGTTAACGATGCGCGTCGGTGTGTCGCTGCCGTATACCTCGCGCGCCATAGAAAGCCAGACTACACCGGCACGGCGCATGGATTTCGCCATGTTGTCCATGTAGATATAGGACTGCGTATCCATGCGGTTAAATATGCTATCCACGGTGTCAGTGGCGACGTTGCTCGGCATATTTTCGAGCTGCGATGCGCCGGTGATCTGCTGGATAGCTGTGCCGGTGTATTGCAGGAGCCCAGCCAGTGCAGGTGGCATTTGCGTTGTCGGCGTATAGCTGCTGACCTGTGCGGGAGAAGTGATATCACCTGTTTTGTTTTTCAGGCTAACCATTGGCAAGTATGCCGGTCGCTTCTTATTGCGCTCTGCCCAGTGACCAGCAAGCGGGCCTGGAATCATGTCAACATCTACTACCGGGATTCCATCTCCGCCTGCCTGCGTGGCGTTGTCAGCAATCATGGAGACCATCAGGTTTTCCAGCCGCTGAGCATCCATCGCTTTTGCTGCGTGGCCTTCAATGCGCTCCTGGTTATCAACGAATGACCGGCGGCCATAGACAGGAATGAGTGGAATGTGCTCTCCTGGAATGCGCTTCGGTTCTTCCAGCCATTCAGCACCAGACATAAGGCCGCAGTAAACGCGACGCCGCTTTACCTCTCGTTCGCCGACCATCTCGAACTCACCTGCAGTCAGTTCGTCCTCGATTTCTTTGATCTGCTCATCGTCGTAGATGGCCGTGGAACCAGTAACCGGATTGCGCCATGCACTGAGCTTAGCCTTCTCGATTCGCACTTCGTAGTAGCGCCCAACATAAATAGCATCAGGGGTTGACCAGTCATATTGAGTGCCGGAGTCATCCTTGCTCAGGCTGGCGGCGATTGAATCAGGGTATTCGACCTCAAATGCTTTCGGTGTCATGGAGAACATCTCCATCGCCCACATCGCATCAGAACGGTCGTACTGCTTGCTGTCCTGATCGAAGAATACGCATGTCGCCGGGTCGTAGACTGGCAGCAAGCTAACGCGCCGCTGCTCGTTGCTAGGGTCCATCTCATCTTCGTAATCAGCACACATGCGCCAGCAACCAAAACCACCGGTTACTGCATCATCAAAGGCGTTATCACAAGCCTCGCCGCCAGATGTTTCTTCATAGTCAGCGCGGAACTTGCCATTCATCTTTTCAGAAAGCGCCTCAGATGCCTGACTGTCTTTTGGGCGGAATCGCACGCTGATGCGGTTCTGTCGATACTCGCCAATAATGCGATCACACTCGCGCGCAATCTTGTTCAACTCAAACCGTGGGTAATGCTCAAATCGGCCCTCATCGAATGAGTAGCCTGCGTTGGTACTGCCTTCCCATTGAGCGCCGGACACTCGAACAAAACGCTGAGCTTCTACGATTTGCTCGCGCATGTCCTGTGTTGACGAATACGCATTATCGAAGTTGCAGAGCGCTTTGCGATGCCATTCTTTTAGTGATTTGTCATCAGCCATTAGCCTACTCCGCAAGGAATTTTTATATTTGAGTAATCAGGTTGCACCGTTGGGTCCGGGCAATGCATGCACATCATCAATGAATCAGCCAGGTTGGGTGATGGAATGCCTAGCTTTTGCTTCATTTCGACTTTGGTCATTAGCTCAAGCTTGCCGTTACCGTTAAATTTGCGCTGTATCTGTGTGAGCTCTGCGAATAGCTTCTCAAGCATTTTCTCGCCGATAGCTTCCTTGTCGAAGCTCAGCATGTTGTCAGGGTCTGCATAATCACCGTGAACAACGGCGCGGTACGTCATATAGAGCCTGTCAGCCAGGGTGTAATAGAACTGCGCGCGCTTGTTACGGAACACATCGCCGATGGTGCGGATATTGTCGCCCTGCACCACTTCGTCGGCCCAAGCCCCGGATTGATACGGCGCATCTTCATCGAACGGGGATTCGCTACCCTTAAACATGGTTGCCGTGACCTTCTTCCCGGCAAATGAGTCAGTGACCTGACGACGCAATCCAGCACCGAGGCCGTCACCATCCCAGAGGAAGTGATCTGCGCCGTCGTTAATCGCCAGACCCGTCGCCCAATCTGCGCCGTCGTTTACATCGACTTGATCAGGCGGCTCAGCAATGCGCTTCACCACTGAACCATGACGCATGGCGTAGCCTTTGGCATCCGGTCCGGTATCTGACGGGTCGTGAGATGCAACAACTGCCCCTCGTGCTTTCCAGCCAAGCTTCTTGTGCGCGCCTGTTGCGGCCTCGAGCCATTCACGCTTAATGATTGCCATATCGCTTGCGCTTACCGGCTCACCGAGCCAGATGTGACGATACAGAGTTGGATTACGCCGCTTGCATTCTTCCATCTCCAGTCGGAGAACTTCAGGGAAGTGCGGGTTATCGGTGTAGTTAACCGTAAGCAGGCAGATGTCATCAGGATGGTCGACAACGAAGCGCTGATAGGTATCGTCGAGAATGTTTTTCGGGTTGAAGCTGACCCATATTTCAGAATTAGGCTTTCGGATGGTTGGGATAAGGATGTCCCATGATTCCTTCGTTACTGCCTCGGCCTCTTCTACCCAGCAGATGTCGATACCTTCGAGAGATTTAATCTTCGTCGGGTTGTTCTTGATACCGTAGAACATGAATTCAGCGTTAGTGCCAAGATGGCGAATCATCGAACGCTGAATTTCAAACTCAGCTGCATATCCTTCGCGCTCGATTGTGTCTTCAAGCAAGCGAATAACAGAATCACTGATACTGTTCTGCAACTCACGAGCGCACAGGATCCGCACCGGTTGACGTCTTGCTGCCTCGACAAGCAAACGAGCCATAGCCCACGACTTTCCGCTACCTCGACCGCCCTTAGCGACCTTATAGCGATGCGCATTGATGAACGGTTGGAAGATAGGGTTAATCGTTGTCATTTGCCGAATAGAGTGCTCATTGGTGATGTTTCAATCTGGATAGCGCCACCGCCTGGGCCAGTAAGTTCGATGATTTGCTTATCAAGCCCAGTTAATTTTGCTTTACCGAGGGTTGCGGCTACTGCGGCTGAAGACTGCGGTGTTTCAGCGGTTAAGGCTGCCTGTCGAGCCTCTTCGAGTTCAGCCAAAAGCGAATCAACTGTCACGCTGTGGCGCTCTTTAATCTCACCCCTCAATCCTGCCACCCTTAGGGCGATCTTAGGGTTATTGAGTAATTTGCTGGCTTGTACGTGTATAGCATCTGGCTTCATGTTTTCGGCGGCATACGATGACCGGTACGCCTCCGAAGCGTTACCAGTTTCGATGTATGCCTGACAAAAAGCCTCTTGCTTTAGTGTCAGATTCATTTCTTCTCTCCTTCAAATCGCAGCATCAGCCACACCTCGCGGAGTTGCCTCGCCACTTCCGTCTTTCCGGCTGCCAAGACGTGATCACCTCCTGCTAGGTAACACAGTCTTATTCCTTTTCGGGGGGGGAATTCATTTCAAACACTGCGTGTTGATATATTCCTGCAGCGCTTTCAGTGCTGTTTGGTCGCTGACGATACCGGCTCTGATACCGAGAACGTTTCTTCCAGCAGTTGAAGAGAGTTCGATGGAGGCATCATTGCCCATGCCGGAGGAGCTGGCAGCTTCGGTTGTGGCTGACACAGAACACTTGCCTTTGACGAGCACCCGACCACCATTATCAAGCTTGCGCTGCAGAGCATCATTTTTAGCTTTTGCATCCGCTAACTCCTGCGAGTATTTGGCATCCAGTGTGGCAACATCGCGCTGCCTGGTTTCCATATCAGTGATGGTGGCGTTCGCCTGATTCAGCTCATTAGTTTTCTCATCGCGCTGACGCTTGTATTCGGTGGCATTATCTCGGTAATGATTAACCACCCATCCCAGCGAAACTGTCAGGCAAGCGATAAGGCCAGTGACGATTATTGTTAGCCTGCTCATGACAGAAACAGCGATCGTTCCCGCTGCCTGCGAGGAAGAAGAATATCCGGATCGTTACCTGCTCGCTTCCATGCCAGGAACTGATCTGCAGCACCAGAATAATCTCCAGCCTTAAGCTTGCGTAGCAGTGTCGAGCCGTTGAATGCCGATGCTCCGATGTTGAAAACCAGGCTGCATAACGCGTCGTATTGGTTCTGGCTCAGCCCGACATTCGCCGAATTGATAGCTCGCTCTGTCCACTGCAGATCAAGGCGCAGCAGATCGGATGATTTCTCTTTCGAGATGGTCATGCCCATTGCAACCGGCTTGCCATCTACCAGCCCAGTGTGACCGACGCCGATCGTGGGGATGCCGCGCGTGTCTTTGTATGCTGAGAGCTTTTCACCCTCTTGGCGCTTCAGGAAGTCGATGCCTCTATTACTGATTTGCATCTGTCTTTATCCCCGTAAGACGCTCCCAGAAATATGTTAAGGCAACAGAACCCATCGCCCCGCTAATTCCGGCTGCAGCCAGCGTCATGTAAATACTAAGCCCACTCTCAATACTGATTAGGCCGCTAATTACGCCTGTAAATCCAGACACAGCAATTTGAGCAATGGCATTAACCCAACTCCAGGATGCCCTGTTTTGTTTCACGTCAATGAGGTAACGAACGATTCCACCCCAGCACGCGAGAACCAGCAGCAAGAGCCAACTAATGCCAGCAACGCTTTCTTTGTCTTGCATATTCTTGGCCATAGATTTCACCTCCAACGTTTATGTTGGCTGTGATGTAGTCGAATAGGTTCAGCCCACAGCCGTAGACGATCAGCTACTAATAGGATGCCATGGAGTGTGTCGCTGTTGGCTGGGGCTGAAATGAAAAAAGGCCGCCCTGAGGCAGCCTTAAAGTTTGGGAGGTTGCAAGCTATGGACACACTTGTCACACCATATACGGATATTATGGCTAAATGGCTAAAGCTTTGTCAAGCCACTTATCTCCAACATGCGTAATTTTATCGACGCGTTTGCGGCTGATGAATGCATTTTGTAGCGGTTGATACAACATGAACAGGCTTGCATTGAGTATCTGTTCTACCTCGTTTCTGCAAGTTCCCATAGATGGCCGTCGCCAACCATCTCCTTTCCTGCCGCTGACGAACTTGCGGGGCTTTGCAGTCGCGTGATAGTAAGATGCAATGGCTCGTTTAGAAGAACCATGCGCGTAGTAGCTGAGTAAAATGCCATAGGCTTTTTGGTCAATGTACATAACGGAATCTACGACCTGAGAAATCAACATTCCATCATCGTCATTGCACATTGGCCTGCTTGGATTCTTGCTTGGCTCTACGCTTTCCATGAACTTGGCGATCATGTTGCTCATGCGTCGCTCGAGTCGGCCGGAGTAAACCCATGCACCCCACAACTCAAGCCAGCCGTTTACCCACTGGTGCTGATCATCATCCAGCTCAAATTTGCTGATGTTCACGATATGCCCTCCGTCTTAACCGTTCCGTGCCGGTCTTGTTTTGTGGTGAACAACGTATGCATTCCTCGCCGGTCGATTACCCTGACGACCATGTTCCCGCCCGGGCGTTGAACCACTCCATGACATCTGCCGGTGAGTGCGCGGAGAAATCTCGCCTCTTCGATTGCTGCAGGTATGCTTGTGAACATCAGGCTGCCTCCTGGAGTTTTTTCAGTTCCCGCAATTTCGCTCTGTAACGCGATCTAATCGCCTCTAGCTCTTCGCGGGTGTATCGGTGAGGGTTGTTGTCGTTTTCAAGCGCCAAGACGCGATCAAGTCCGATTTTCAGCACAAGGTGGATGCGGTACTGAACAGCGTTGCTTGATAGCTCGTCATTACACCGATGACACTGCTTGTGAATATTGTCTTCGTTGTACCGAAGGTGAGATGCCGCGCCTCTTGACCTGAAATGCCCTGCTTCCCATTGCACCGTCTCCCACGTTCCGCAACTGATGCACGGTTCGTTAACGTCCCGACCCTTTGTGATGTAGTCGTTAACCACGCGCTGAGTTAAATCTTCCCAGTGTTTCAATGGCTTCACGTCAGCCTTGCGCTTGTTCCACTCACGACGTGCAGATGCCTCAGATTGCTTTTGCTTGCGCTCTGATTTCTTCTTGGCGTGTTGGATTGCACATGCTGGACTACAGACGATTTGGAGGGAGTTACGAGGGGTAAACTTGATGGGACACATTCGGCATTTCTTCGGCTTAGGCAGTTTGATGCCTTTAGCCATCGTTATCCTCTCCCATCACTGAGTCGATGAATTTCCGTTGCTCCTGGTCGCAGGAATCACACACATAAACTTCCGTGTCCTGCAGTTCCTTTCCGCAATCGGCGCAGATCATCGCCCGCACCTCATCACCAGAAACGTGACGACATTGCCGGGCCACGCCAAACTGAGTAACAGGTTTTTTGTGGCCGGTACCGGTGGGTACCCTTTGCTGTAAAATTCGTAGCACTGACCAGCCACAAAGCAGTAGGTGCAGGCCAATATGGTTAGGATGAGCATTGTTCGGACTCCTTCATCATGAGGAAGACGACCATCGCTAGCCTGAGAGGCTGGTATGGGTGGGTTTTCCAAGCGTTATAGGTGATTTCACTCAGCGCGGATGATGCATCCCATGAAATCCCGTCAAAAGTTAGGCTGATATAATTTTGTTCGATAATCGGCCACGCATAGGAAGGGTCATTGCAATAATCAGGAACCCGACGACTTATCCCACAATCTTCTACCACTGGCGCTGAATCGCCTGTTATTTTTGCGACTTTGCAGTTAATTACGTGGTCATTAATTTCGCTGTAATCGGTCATGGCTTCCTCCGGGCGCGACGACGCAGCCACATGCTGTCTATCAGCGTCGCGGTATAATTAAATGTGATTATTTCGGTTGGTAGTAATTGCTTCTTGCGGGGAGTGCGGGTTGTTGGTTTGAATATCAGCTTTTCTTCTAGTCTGTCCCAGACTGATTTACGCCTTCGAGTCATTAGGCCACCTGTTTCTGTTTGTTTGCCTCGCCCCAGCGCTGCGCCCACTCTATGCGCTCGCGGGACTCATCGCTGAACTTCACGCCCTGTTCAGTGCCGAACCAGTAGATTGCCTCGATGACATCAACCATCTGCCCTACACGCATCTTGCTAGTACGCTGACCGAACATCACAACGCCACCGCCAATACCTGGTGCGGTTCTCTGTTCCTGTTTCTGGGTCTTGGCTACAAGGGCGGTGATCATGTCCTTCCAGTCATCTTCGTCGTATCGTTCGCCATACCAAACGACTTGCAGCGCAAGGTCATGCAGCAGCGGCCACATCTTGCGGTTCTGTGAAAGTGTTCGTTTAGGTGTGGATACTTCGACTTCGATTGGCTTGGACTGGTCTAGCGGTAGGTTTTTGATATGCTCTATCAGGTTCTGGCGTATCTGTGGGCTTCTTAGGTAGAAGACCTGTTTAGTCACTTACCTTCTCCATTATGCTGCTATATTCGGATTTTAGTTTTTCTCTCCACAACCTTGAATGAATGCGATGAAGCCTTTGCATTGTTGTGAACCGTGGGCGTCTATCGTTCTCACTGCCAACCCATTCATCATTAACTCGATATACATGTCCGAACGCATACCACTTGTTCGAGCACCAAACGCAAACCTGGACGCGGTTAGTGCCGAAGGTAATTGTGTGTTCACAAAACTCTGTTACTTCGCAATCGTCCATAATTTTGTTCAGCACTTCATCCCACATTGGGCAAAATGGAAATTGGTACATGCCGAAAATCGTGTTTGCAATATGGCGTAGCTTATCCATGGTTAACCTCGGGTAAAATCGGGTTCTCGCAAATGCGGGTGTAAACACAGTCGTAGACGAACGGGATGAAGACGGAAAAGAACTTGCGATACTGGTCATCGGTATAGCCGGTAACTTTATCGACCATCGCCACCATGTGGTTGGTAGCTCTCCGTGGGCGAGCAACGCCATACAACCGCTCAAACTGTTCGACAAGTTCCTCAGTTTTAAGGCTCTCATCCAAGCACTGTGAAAATCGCTGATCGGCCAGCAGTGCGAATGCTATGTGCTTCGGTAATTCGGTGTGCTCTTTGCTCATAGAAAATCCTCGTATCCTTCATCGCGCTTCAGTGATGCTGCGTAAATTTCCCACTCGCTGTAATACTCATCGTTATAGCGACATCCGGCCCAAACTGGTGCACAGTCATCGTAAATGGCTGCGAAGGTGTTGGCTGGTAGCTTGCATAGGGTGTTAAAGCGGTGGTCGGATTCTTGCTGTTCTTTCTGGCGGATTTGATGCTTGATGTACTGGCCTAGCACTGGTTATCTCCTTTGCGTAGCAGGTCAGCTACAGTTCTCAGCAGCAGATCGAGCTTATAAACCCGGCTGTTGCACCGGCAGTGATCGAAAATGCTCATGTGCTGACGGCGTGGTATTTTGTGATCGAGGTTGAGGTTGCGTGCCTGCTGGCAAATTGCTCTCCAGCTGCGTCCTAACTTTCGCTCGATTTCCGGGCGAGGTTTCGAATCCAGGGAGTCATTGAGGTAGTCGAGCTCCCATTGCTTCCAGTTTTTTCTTGGCATTACCGTTATCCCCTTCGTGGCAGATTTAGCTTGGCGCGAATCTCTGCGATTTTGTCCAAGGCTTTCTCTTGGCTTACCGGCGTATGCAGTTTGGGGATTTGCACTACCGGTGCCGGGATTGGCTCGTCAGCTTCGATGCGCTTCGACATTGCGGACAGCTCTTTGCTGCAACGTTTGCGCAGTTCTGCCTCTGCCAGGTTGAGTCCGCGCATTTCGCTGTAGAGCTTCGTCACCATCCAGTAGCAGGCGTTACTCTTCCACGGGTAAGCTTCTGGCGTGTCATACAGGCCGCGTTTAGCGCTGTAAACCATCACCATTTCGTACAGCTCACTGTCGTCTGGTAGCCCTGATGCTCTGATAACTCCCTGCTTGCACCACGCGATGAATTGACCCGGCGAAGGCCAGAACGGTGATTCACTGGCGCGGGCATGTTGCATACCAGCGGACAGTTGTTCACGGCTGCGGATTCCATTCTCGGCGAATGCGGCGATCCACTGCTTCTTCGCTGCTGACTCGTCCGCTTCGCTTCTCAGGTTGGTCTGGCTGGCCGCAGGGAATACCTGCTTAAGCTGCCTGAATAGCGCGTCTACGAGCTTTTCTGCTTCCGGGTTTACGATACTCTGCACGGGTGCAGGGGAACTACCGTAGAGTTTTGCCAGTGTCGCCCCGTCTCGGCTGGCGATGGCGGTCATCAGCTTCTTGGTCATATGAACTCCTCCCACGACTCGCGGCTGTTCCAGTGCGGCACAGGTTCTGCATCCGGACGTTGTTTTCGGTTAGGCTGCCCCTTCTGGGCTGACAGGGTTCCCCATTTTTCTCGGAGCTTTGCAGGGGAAAGGATGTTTGAGCACCAGAAAACATCTCGGTTAGCCCAGCGGAAAACTTCACAAATTTCTTTGTGGGTGAGATCGTCTTGCTGTCTCATCAGCCTAACTGCGTTTGCCCAGTCTGCCCAAGTTGGCTCCTTGGCTGCGGCATTGACTGTGAGGATTTGGCTGTACATCCAACGGCAAGCTTTCTCGTCGTCTTCGGTTCCCCACTTAGCACCAGTGGGTGAGTAGACAAACGCATCCGGATGGGCTGATAGAAATTTTTCCAAGCGGGCGTTTGAGGATTCGCCAGAATTCTCGGACGATAGTCTTTTAATATTCTTGTTATTACCTTCTTGTTCATGATGTGCGGGGATTTGTGCGGACTTATGTGCGGCACCACCATTTGAACCCGCGCCATTACTGGCTTCGCTATGTGCGGGGATTTGTGCGGACTTATGTGCGGGTAAATTGTCTATTTTTTCGGCATATTCGGAGTAATTCAGGATGGTGATCACCGTCCCTTTCCTCTTCTCGCCATCGATAGAAATCATCCCTTCTTTTGCAAAAAATGAGAGCATCCTGCCCACCGCATCACGGCTCGTTGGCTTGCCATCTCTATCGCACAGAGAAAGCCCCAAATCAGCCGCTGTCACGACCAGTTGACCGGCTTGAAGATTCCATTGGTTGCCTTTGAAATTCACTGTACGTGGCTGCCGTTGCGCTTCCAGTAGCAGGTTTTCCCAAAGGGTTCGGAGATAAACATCCTTCGCCCATGGTTTCTTCTTGATGCTTCGGTACAACGGGACATAACCAAGCTTCTGGTTCTCCATCCTGTTGCTCCTGCGCTCACGTTCCGCGCTTAGGTCATAGAATTTTGCTGTGCTCATCAGGCGGCAGCCTCCGGGCGAATTTGCTTGTAGAAAGTCACCCATGCGTCCTTGTCGCCATTGGACATAAACATATTCGTTGGCTCTTCTGGCTTATCAGAATCCCAATGGATTGAGCCGCCATACTGAGCGCCGGGAAACATAAAGCTCACGCTGAACGTTATCCACGGATAACCACCTTGCCACTTGGTAAATTCAAGCTCAGGCCAAGCCTCGGTTATCTGCTTTTTGAATACCCTGTATTTATCGTCTCTGGCGTTGATATCTAGGGCATGCTGATGGCATTCATCGATATTGAGGTAAACCCCCTTCTCGTCCTGCGTGAAAACCAAGGCATCGAGGATGAGCTCACTTTCATCATCATCAACGTCGTCGTGGCAAATGCGCGTTCCTTCGCCACTGGTATGAACCCACCACCCCGCCTCAAGCTGCGCCTTGATAGGAACAAAACCCTTCTCAACAAAGCAATCAAACTCAGGGGCGCGGCGAATCGTGTATCCATAGGTGTCACTATCACAACCACCATGCGCGTTAATGCCAATGCGACGTGCTGCAAGTCCGTGGTGATGGAAAACGATCTCGCAACCGCCTTCGTCCTCCTCCTGAATGACCCAGCACACGACCTTTTTGTTTTTTGCTGCCGATGATTTTTGCATGTATAATTACCTCAGAAATTGATAGTGATTTGTTGTTCAGAAACCTCGGCTGCCACCGGGGTTTTCTTCTTTTTGGCGTTCACCGCATTTACCACCTCCTGCACCATCATCCCCAGAGGACTAAACTCCAGTGACTTCTTGGCTACACAGAGAATGGTTGCGATATAGCGCCAGTCAGTGCGGCTAATCTTCGATTCATGGCATCCAGCCATGCGAGCGAACTCCCTATTGCTGACCAGTGATAGCGTCAGAAGTAAGTCAGTCTCGGCCCGGTTAATCTCTTGTTCTGTTGGTTTGCTGTAGTTTGCTAAGTCCATTTCGTAGAATGTCCATGTTGGTTAAATAGTTACGTGCGGCATCCGTGGGGATTGCCACTTTGGTTTGTGCGACCGAAACAGTCGCGGTTAAGTTGTTTAAAGAGCGGTGGTGCTTATGCTGCTTGTTTCTTGGTGCTCGGGAATGGTCTAACTTCTTCGCCTTCCACGCTGCCATCTGGATTTACAGTGACAAAAATGTTACGGCCCGCGCGGATTGCCTTACTGATTGCACACTGGATCACGCCGAAATCACTTGCAGCCTTCGCTTGTCCGTGAATTTTTGCGTAATCCTCTAGCGTCATTCGATTCATAGTTACGCTCCATTGCTATTCTCACCAAAAGAATACCATGGGTATTTATAACTTTCAATATGGTGGGTATTTTTAGTTTGAATATCGGTGGTATTAGAATAGGGGTTATGGAAAACAAGAAATCGCTGACGACAGAACAGCTTCAAGACGCTTCTAGGCTTAAAGCTTTGTATGAGTCAAAAAAGAAAGCCTTGGGCATTACCCAGTATACGATTGCAGACGATCTTGGCATTACGCAGGGGGCTGTCGGTCACTACTTGAATGGTAGGAACGCATTGAACGTTTCTATAGCCTCTGGCTTTGCAAAATTACTCCAAGTTTCGATCTCCGAATTCAGCCCATCACTTGCCGAAGAAGCTGCAAAATTTGCCGATACAACAGATCACAATGTCAGCTATGTAGGTAAATCGAAACCATCCAGAGAGTTCCCGTTGATTAGCTGGGTAAGCGCTGGGTGCTGGCTAGAGGCGATAGAGCCCTACCGGAAGGATGAGATAGATACATGGCCGGAAACGACCGTGGATGCCAGCCCTGATTCGTTCTGGCTGCGAGTAAAAGGCGATTCTATGACAGCGCCATCAGGGTTCACTGTCCCAGAAGGCATGATCATCTTGGTAGACCCAGGGAAAGAGCATGTCAGTGGAAACCTTGTCGTGGCCAAGCTTAGCAATGACAACGAAGCAACCTTCAAGCAGTACATGGTTGACGCTGGGCGCAGATATCTTAGAGCGTTGAACCCACACCATCCGCCAACAATCATCAACGGTGACTGCAAGATCATCGGCGTGGTTGTTGATATCAAGTGGGAGCGCCTGCCATAGCTAGTGGCCTGAAAAGGTGTTCGGGTAGGTGGGGTGGTGAGGCTAGGAAAAGGATTATAAGTGAATAATATCATACCAATAAACAGCATAGACTCGCTTGAAAACGTATTTAACCGCCTGCAATCAGGCGAGGAAATATTGATTGAGCAGCTAAAGGTCGAGTTATTTGACTCTGTAAAAATCAAGATTTTTGGTGATCCCGCACGTTATAATGGGACGCTGCCAGCATCGCTCGCACAAGGGCTTTGCGAGTTTCAAACAGAGATGTATAAAGTCTATACTCTAATCAGGTATAAAACTGACAACCTTCAGAGACTAGGCAGTGACGATAGAGAAGATGCTGAAATAATCTTCTCCATAAACCCAGGATGCACAGAAATTATAACTGCGCTTACTGATCTAGCCAAGGCTTGTGGCAATGCATTTGACAAGGTGACGCAAGGGATGAGCCCAACCCAGAAGACAACATGCTTTCTCTTTGCCATAGCTCTATTTGGCGGAGCATGGGCTGGCACGTCATATCTAAACTCAGAGACTGAAATCGCTGTAAAAAAAGAAGAGACAAAACAACAAGAAGCCAAGATTAAATCTGAGAATGAGAGACTAACCATCCTTAAAGACGGCATGCTTCAGTCCATGCGCGAAAATGCTGGCGTAGATACCATTGAGAGAGCTGAGGGCATTCAAGAGCATGTGACCAAAGCCTATACTGGCGTGCTAAAATCAGCTAGTGATGCTGATAGAATCGAAATTGAAGGCGCGACCAAGGTTAACCTTTCTCAAAAGGATGTCCATGAACTTATTAAAAACCCCATCGAAAAAGCAAAGAAGGAAGAACGGAATCTCGAAGTAGTTATTGATAGCATCAAGAGGACATCAGAAAAATTAACTCTTAGCTGTCGAGAGCCATCAAGTGATGAAAGCTTCCCTGTCTCCGTCGACACATCGTTTATCGATGACAAAGATGAAATTTCGTTGTTGTTCGATGCCATGAAAGAAAACAAATCCGTGAGGATATTGGGAAGTTATACAATTCGCGCTGGCGTCATAGAGAAAGGTAATGCCTCGACAATATCAAAGGATTAACCCACAAACCCGGCCACCGAGCCGGGTTTTTTGTGTCTACCGGTCACCATGACCGACACCATCGACACTATGTCTATCTATAGGCTTGATAGACACCGCACCTGGTTAACGGCATCACTTCTGGAAAACCGTTAACCATTGGTGACATCGTTAACCACCCTCTTTCGGCAACCTCAGCACATCGATAGCCAACTCAGCCGCTAAGTCAAAATCATCATCCTGATACAGCACCTGAATCATCTCTACTAACGCCTCTCTCGATAACTCCCTTTCCTCGACCAACAACTGCATGAGCGCTGTTCCCAGTACCGAAACTACGTGCGGGTGCGCCTGTTCGAAAAACTCATCTGTCTTTTCCATATCAACCTCCGTTTGAATTTCATCCAACTTTACGCCCGAATACCTGCTTTTGGCTAGGTGCGATGGGTTGTGGGTGGAGGATAGTGAAAATAAATACCTAGAAAAATCATAGGCATCATAAATTCCATTAAAAATAAATACTCTGGGTATTTACAATAATAAATACCTTGAGTATTCTTACCCCATCGAAACGAAACATCGATGCGGCAACCGGAACAACCAGCCGCGCCAGACATGAAGTCAGGCTGCTTCTTTAACAATCAAGATTGAGACTGATTCGGTCTCACCAAAGTGAAGTTGGCTTTGGGTCGCTGTTTCCGACAAGCGTTAGTTCGGACACGGAAGCTAGGCAGCAGGCGTCTTATGGCGCCCACGCAAGGCGACGGCGACGCCAAAGCTAACTAACGGAGAAATCCACATGAACAGCAAAGAACGTAAGAAGCTGGCTCGTGCAATCGCACATCGGGCAGAGCGCAACAAAGACATCAGCCTGGCTCGCAATGTGGCCTCGGCACTGGTTGGGAATGCACGAGTTGCCAAGGCGCTTTCACTCATTGAAAACAAAGCATGTCCTCGGCCGGTTCACGAGTCAGACAAAGGAGGTGCGATGTGCTTGCCAGAAGTTGCGATGTTCGCAGCCGGGCATCGCAGCGAGAAATACGAGCATCCATATCACGTTATGAAGGGGTGAGTGATGAGTCGCCGACTTGAAATACTTAGGGTGTCGTTATCCAAGAAAGAGGCTCTGTTTAATGAAAAGCTACAGCATCATTTCGATACCGTAGCTCAGGCCAACGGACAGCCCCTTAATGATAAGCGCAACGGCCGCGCCACTCTCGATAAGTGGGATAAGCAAAGCGATTCTCTTCGAGCGCTGGACAGCAGCATCAAAAGGACCAAAGAGGCTATAGAGCGCGAAGAATTAAAAATCACGCTAGTTGAATCTGTGAGTCTGCCTGACTACATCCAGTCGGCAATAAGCGACGGACTGATAACACAGTGGAGAAAGTTTCCGCGCTTCTTCTTCGTAACCGGCGTCACTAGTGGTCGAATAGTTCTGGATGAAAAGACAGGACTTATTGCTCACCGATATTTGAGCAAGGTACCTAAAGAAGAATATCCAATTTTCCGAGATGTTTTTAACAAGCTAAACCAGATTTCAAAAGATCAAATCAAGTGCACATAGTCGATTAACACGGATGTTATGTCTGGGGAAAGCGCAAACACAAAGCCCCTTCGGAGGCTTTTCTTTTTCATCAAGCTGCTTCGGCGGCTTTTTTATTGAGGTCAATATGAACGCCACTGATTTACGCAAGATTCTTGAGTACGACGAACTATCTGGAGACTTCAGATGGGTCAAGACTGTTAGTCCTACCGGAGTTTCTGGGGATATCGCAGGAAGTGTTGGCCGGTCTGGTTACCACTCGATGGTTATCAGTGGGAAGAGATATTACGCACATCGTCTCGCATGGATATATGTGAATGGTTCCGTAGATGGGGTTGAAATTGACCACATTAATGGAGTTAAGCATGACAATAGAATAAGTAACTTAAGAATAGCCACTCATTCGCAAAATCAGATGAATAGGAAAAAACCCAAAAATAACACATCTGGATTTAAAGGAGTTAGCTGGAGCAAGAGGGCTAAGAAGTGGCGAGTTGATATATGCGCTAACGGTGTAAGGAAGACCATTGGCTTGTTTGAGGAAAAGATAGCGGCAATTGAAGCGCACTCAAAATATTCAGAAATTTTACATGGTGAATTTAAAAATACGGGGTGTATATGAACACAACTGAGTTGAAAGAAATATTGTCACTTCACAAGGTCTGGGTAACGTCGTTACGCGAAAGCGGATCAAGAGCCAACCTGCGCGGTGCCAACCTGCGCGGTGCCAACCTGCGCGGTGCCAACCTGCGCGGTGCCAACCTGTGCGATGCCAACCTGCGCGATGCCAACCTGTGCGGTGCCGACCTGCGCGGTGCCAACCTGCGCGATGCCAACCTGTGCGATGCCAACCTGCGCGGTGCCAACCTGTGCGATGCCGACCTGCGCGATGCCAACCTGTGCGATGCCAACCTGCGCGGTGCCAACCTGTGCGATGCCGACCTGTGCGATGCCAACCTGCGCGGTGCCAACCTGTGCGATGCCGACCTGCGCGATGCCAACCTGCGCGGTGCCAACCTGCGCGATGCCAACCTGTGCGGTGCCGACCTGCGCGGTGCCAACCTGCGCGATGCCAACCTGTGCGGTGCCAACCTTCCTGATCACACATTCGTAATCATGGGTGAGCCCTACTATCTGCAGATTTCGAACGGCGAATATGTTCGCGCAGGCTGCCAAAACCACACCGTTGAACAATGGCGCAAATTCACCAAACGAGAAATCGCAGAAATGGACGGCAAGAAGGCGCTGAAATTCTATCCGCGCCTGCTGAAAATTATCGATTTTTATCTTGGCGCTGGTGAGCACCCCGAATGGGTTAACGAGCCCGAAACCGAAGAGGCTGCATAACGCGGCCTTTATTTTTGGAGGCGATCATGAGCTTCAGAGGAAAGATTTGGTTTTGTATGTTGGTTTCATGCGCCCTCTTCTGGTGTGGCGGGGTTATTGGATTTATGAGGGTTATGTGATGGAAGGATTTAAAGGAACTCCGGGGCCTTGGGAGGTAATGAACTCAACCGATGTATTTAGCCAGCTTGGCGGGGATAGCGGTGATGGGGCATTCGCAGACGAAACCGATGGTTGGCAAATCTGTGACTGTGCAGTTGGATTGACTAAATGGGCAGGAGATTACACTGAACTTGGCTATGACGTAAGAATTGCCAATGCCAAGCTGATAGCTGCTGCGCCAGAGCTTCTTGAGGCTCTTCATGAGTTCAGCCGCCTCTATGGAAGGTTGTGGGATACAACAAAGCCTGAAGGCGGTTTCCTCTCGCCTGAAAGCGTGAAGGAATACGACAGGGTTCATGTAATGGCAGAGAAAGCAATCAAAAAAGCGTTAGGTAACTGACCATCACAAAGCTCATTACACAGTGAGCTTGATGATGTTTAGAGAAGCCTCGACACCCTTTAGGCCGCCATTGTGCGGCCATTTTTTTAACCGGAGTATCTATGCGAAAAGTTGAATGCACGCCCACTAAGTACTCATACGAAAATGGAACCAGAAAAGAAACAAAGGAGGTTTTTTCAGGAATTTTCCATCAGTGGGGCTGTTGCTATGAGGAATTTGATAATGGTCCGGGGAATTACTCCGTAGCCATTGTCGAGCTAGAAGATGGAACCATCAGGGAGTTTCTTCCTGCGGACGTCAAGTTTATATCAGCCGCCTAAGTGCGGCTTTTTTATTCCCATCGCTAAGCCAATTTACGAGTTGGTTCAGCAATGAATACCTATCAATCAACAGGAAAACGCCAATGGCAAAAGCTATCGGCGGCGCTATTGGCGTCGCAAAAACACTGCTCGACCGCATCCATCAATATTTAATCGCTGGCGCAAAGCCAAATCGGGAGGCATTCGCATGACACAGCTGCAGCATGTTATCAGCCTGCTAGCCCGCGAGTCAGTGAGGCTAGGCGACAAAGACCTGTTCCAGGTTTCTAACCACCTTTTCTATCGGGGGATGAAATGAAGATGACATTCGTATGCACCGAGTATCACGCCAAGGCCGGACAGCGACAAGGTGAGGTTCGCATTGAGGCGGACGGCGTCGCTTTGTTCGGTCATGTCGATGAGAAGCAGATCATGAACCAACTCGACCTCAAACCTGTGTTCGAGTGGCTTGCAGAGAATGGATATACGGTCACAGAAAATAAGGCGGTCGCATGAGCAGCGCAGTGCTTGATAGCGATGAGAAATTTATCTCTCACATGACGTCAGAACTGGAGAGACAACTCACCGAATCACAGGCGCAGACAGACACTCGCTGGAACGGTTCGGATCGTCAAAGCCCATCCGTTACTTGGGATGAATTTGCAGGAAACTTTAGCTAAGAGGCAATTATGAAATTTGAAAAAGCCATGAGAAAGAAAGCCAAGCTACGGCTGGCACTTACCGGGCCGAGCGGTTCAGGAAAAACATACAGCGCTCTCCTAATTGCAAAGGGGATCGGCGGCAAGATAGCTGTTATTGATACCGAAAAGGGTAGCGCCTCGCTCTATTCTGACATCGCAGAGTTTGACGTTTTGGAGCTGGAGCCACCCTTTTCACCTGAGCGCTTCATTGAGGCTATCCAGGCAGCCGAGGATGCCGGGTATGAGACGTTGATCATCGATAGTATCACCCACGAATGGGGCGGTGTCGGCGGGTGCCTGGAACTGGTCGATACCATCGCAAAGGCAAAATACCGCGGCAACAGCTGGTCTGCATGGAGTGAAATCAACCCTCGCCACCGCTTGTTCCTCGACGCAATTTTACGTTCGCCTATGCACATCATTGCAACCATGCGCAGTAAGACTGAAACGGCACAGGTAGAAGAGAACGGCCGTAAGAAGGTCGCGAAACTTGGCATGAAGTCTGAGCAGCGTGACGGCGTTGAATATGAGTTCACCACCGTGCTGGATATTGCCCATGAAACGCATCATGCGATCGCAAGTAAAGACCGTACAAAGCTGTTCTCCAATTCAGACCCGCTGGTTATCAGCGAATCGACCGGAAAAATGCTTCTCGACTGGCTGGAATCCGGAATTAACCCTAGCGAAGAGATTTTGAACGGCTTTACTTCAGCAATAGCTGAAGCCGACCTTGGCGCGCTGGAGAGATACTGGAAAAGCGCAGATCGACGCCTCCTGGGCCACCCGGAGCACGATAAAGCGAAACACGTTTACCAATTAAGAAAAGCAGAACTGGAGCAAACAGCATGAGCAGCAAAGGCGTTAATAAGGCAATCATCGTAGGTCGATTAGGTCAGGATCCGGAAGTGCGCTATGCGCCTTCTGGCGCTGCGTTTGCCAACCTTACAGTTGCCACATCAGAGCAATGGCGAGATAAGCAAACAGGAGAGCAGAAAGAGCATACAGAATGGCATCGTATCGTACTGAGTGGGAAGCTGGCAGAGATTGCCGGCGAGTACCTGCGGAAAGGCTCTGAGGTTTATTTGGAAGGAAAGTTGCGCACTCGCAAATGGACAGATCAGTCAGGAGTCGAGAGGTACTCTACAGAGGTTCTGGTTGGCGTTGGAGGCACGATGCAAATGATAGGAGGAAAGCGCGAACGAGATAGCCAACCAAAGCAACAAAATAGCCAGACACAACAGCATAAGCAGGATAGCGAACACTCTATGGAATTCGACGACGATATTCCCTTCTAGGTAACTCAAAGCCGCAGGTAACCACTCATGAAAGAACAATACGCGGAAATAGTCGCGGGATGCCTTGCGGCTTTTGACAGCCTAAAGCGCGGAGAAACTCACGAACGCTCCAACAAGATGATGACCAGGACAGCCGCTAAAAACGCGGCTTTTTTATTGCCTGAACTTCGACCTGCCAGTGAGAAAACGAAGATGGATAAAAACACCAAAACCATATCGGTAGTTCGCATCGTCGGAAGCTGCTGGGAGTTCCCAGACGGCCAGAGAATCCCTGATTTTTGGAAAGCTGACCAGAAGGCCAAGGCGCTCGGCATGTCGCTTGAAAGGCATCAGAAATGGCGCTTTAGCGAAACTGAATAGGAAGCATCATGTTCGGACTATTTCTTCTCATCTGCACTACCGGCGCGGATATCTGCAGCTATCAATCTGCTGGCTACATCTACCCGGATTACCAGAACTGCACTGCTGACATCGCCGCGCAAAAACTCCCCTCTTCTTACGAATGCCTGCCAGTTGATGCTGTGGTGCGGGCTAAGGATGACCTATGACAGAAGTATTGACCTATGAAGCCCTGAAGGCTGAGCGCGATGCGCTGACTGTCGAGAATGCGGCGTTGAAGCTGTCGCGCGAGACTCTTGCAAAGAATGCACTGGAAACCTGCAATGACGTGTTCTCCGCCGGATATCACAGCCCGGCGCTGCATCGCGGGCTAATGGAATCCACTGGTAACCGCAACACGTACCCTAACCCGATATCAGCACTGGTCAATGAGGCCGTTCGTGAACTCGAAACCCCAGCCACCTCCGCAGCACTTGCCGCTATAGAGTTACGGACAATTGAGCGTTTCGCTGATGTGATGCATCAACGCGCCATCGACACATCAGACAGTCGGACTAAAAGCTGCATGAGCGCAGCAGAGATGATGGCTCGCTGCTATATCACCACTGAGCTGCGTGAGGCCAAATAATGGAAAATAAAATGAAAAAATTTGAACTTGTAGCCGAAATGACAAAAGAGTTTTTCGGTAAAAAATTATTCCGCATTCGCGCTCTCATTTCTTTTGGTGATGTAGAGAAAGGTGATTTGGGCGGCTGGATAGAAAAGGAGGAGTCTCTGGATCAGTCCGGCAATGCGTGGGTGTCCGGCAATGCGCGGGTGTACGGCGATGCGCGGGTGTACGGCAATGCGCGGGTGTCCGGCAATGCGTGGGTGTCCGGCGATGCGTGGGTGTACGGCAATGCGCGGGTGTCCGGCAATGCGTGGGTGTACGGCGATGCGCGGGTGTCCGGCAATGCGCGGGTGTACGGCGATGCGCGGGTGTACGGCAATGCGCGGGTGTCCGGCAATGCGTGGGTGTACGGCGATGCGCGGGTGTCCGGCAATGCGCGGGTGTACGGCAATGCGTGGGTGTCCGGCAATGCGTGGGTGTCCGGCGATGCGTGGGTGTACGGCAATGCGCGGGTGTCCGGCAATGCGTGGGTGTCCGGCGATGCGTGGGTGTACGGCGATGCGCGGGTGTCCGGCAATGCGCGGGTGTACGGCAATGCGTGGGTGTCCGGCGATGCGTGGGTGTCCGGCGATGCGCACTTTATTACTATCGGCCCAATCGGCTCTGAAAACGGAATGCTTACCGCATTCAGACAGCGCGACAACTCCATTGTGGTTTGCCGCGGTTGTTTCTCCGGCACGATCGATGAATTTGAATCTGCGGTTAATGAGCGTCATAGCGATAGCGTTGATGGTCAAATTTATCGTGCTCTGATTCCCGTCATTAAAATGCGATTGGCGGATGTAGAGACGGAGGCCAAATGAAAGAGCTCAACTTTGACCCAACCGATCCGAACAAGATGAAACTCCCTTCTGGCAAGACGTGCGGAGACTGTGCGCATATTCGCCGGTGCAAGGCAATTTTCGGCCACGTTGAAACTGACACATATTGCGACTGGTCGCCATCGCGCGCGGTATTCATGGACAGGGTGGAGGTGCGTGATGCCAGCAAATGAACTGAAGCCAAAAGAGCCGATGGTCGTCAGCTTCTCCGGCGGCCAGTCGTCGGCGTTCATGTGCGACTTCCTGCTGCAGAACTATGCCGATGACTATGAATTCCATTTTGTCTTTGCCAATACAGGACGCGAACATGACGAGACTCTTTCTTTTGTTGATGCTTGCGATAGGCATTTCAAGCTTAATCTACGTTGGCTGGAAGCTGTGGTTACTAGTGAGCACGGCAAAGGCGTTAGGCATAATACCGTGACATTCGAAACCGCAGCGCGGAACGGCGAACCATTCGAGCAGTTGATCAGCGTCGAAGGTATCCCCAATGTGTCTCGGCAGAAGTGCAGCGATTATCTGAAAACCCAGACGATCAGGTCATGGATGCGTGAAGTTGGCCTGGCTCGCCGCGGCTGGTCTGCAAAGACGGCGATCGGTATGCGTGCTGATGAGCCTCAGCGGGCCGATATGGATAAGGCATCAACGAAACGCTACAACCTTGTTTATCCGCTCTGCCACTGGGGCGGATTCGACAAGCAGGACGTGAACGACTTCTGGGACGCCATGCCGTTCAAGCTGAACATCCCACCCCACCATGGAAACTGCCTTACTTGCTTCAAGAAGAGCGATGCAAAGCTGTACCTGATCGCCCATGAACATCCGGAGTGGTTCGCATGGAATCGGGAGATGGAGCAGAAGTTCGGCATGGTGAAGGCCGTCAGCGGACACACATGGTGGCGGCGTAAGCGCGATACCGATCAGCTTATGGCCGATGCACAGCTTGAAGACCGGCAACGGCTTATCTATCTGACTAAAACCAACCCTGACGACGGCGACGGCTGCACTTCATCGTGTGAGCCGTTTCAGAACGCTGATGAAAACGAATTTGAAAAAGAGGATGTGGCATGAACGAAAAACTATGCAGTGACGATTTAAAAATCATCAAGCACCAAATAATTTTCAAGAAAAGCCATCCAGAAATTATTGAGTTTATGGTGCGTCAATTCGGCCTTGAAAAGAAAGAAGCAGAAGAGGTTTTCAAGCAGTTGGTAACCGAAGTCCACCACGACCAGAAAAATATTCGCTATGGCGATTCTTGAGGAGACCCAGCATGGCTAAGCGCAAGAGCAACGAAGCATCCCCTCACATCGATCCGAATTGGCCAAAGTGTCACTTCAAAACAATGACGCTGCACGAGTCTGATTCAGACATGAGCGGCAATAGTGATGGTTTTCAGTGCGACCACTGCGGCCATGAAGTCGGACTTGTTGAATGGAATGAAGCCCAGGAGAAAGCATTATGAGCACTTGGATTTTGATTGTCGTGGCGATGGGTGGATATAACGGAACGTCGCCTGCGGTTGGATTTCAAGAATTTAACTCTCAAGGGGCATGCGTCATGGCTGCCAATGAAGTCGGACGACTTGCTGACGTCAAATATTACTTCAAAACTGCATGCGTTCAAAAGGGGTAATTTCACATGGACAAAAAGCTGAGCGAACTGAGCAAGCCTGCTGCGTGATGATGTATAATCCTCCCCAATAGGAGGATCCCATGTCATACAATCTCGGCAATCTGCCAAAAGAAGAAATGGATAAAGTGAACGTTGACCTTGCTGCGTCAGGCGTTGCTTACAAAGAGCGCATGAACCAGCCGGGTATCGCCGACCAAGTGGCGCGAGAGCAGCCTGAGCATCTGCGGGAGTATTTCCGCGAGCGCGTGGCTCACTACAGAGAGGTGAGCAAAAGGCTACCTACCGGATCCGCGCCGGTGTATCAGCAAATGGCCGAGACCAACGGCAAGAAGTAACGATCAATCTACCCACTACAAACCTCGCATCTGCGGGGTTTTTTATTGCCTGGAGAAAACCAATGACAGTTCTTCATATGCCAACAGAAAAACGCTTCCCAAAGGCTGGTGAGCTGGCTAGCCGTATTAGAGAGATGATTATCGAGTACAACGGGGAGATAGGCCTGGCCGAGGCTCTAGGCGTGTTGGAGTTAGTGAAAATCGAGTTAATTAATGGACAGGAGATTAACCATGGCTGACATCATCGACAACGCACAAGAGCAGGAGCAGTTGATCATCACTGCCGCATTATCTAACAGATCTAAGCCGTCAATGGTGTTTACTGGCCGCTGTTATTGGTGCGGAGAGACCATCAGCAAAGGTAATTTCTGTCTCGGAGATAGTTGCGCAGAAGACTACGAACGCAGAATAAAAGCAGACAGTCAGCGAGGTGTTGCATGAGAACAAAACAAAGCGCCCTGCTCGTCTATGACGGTCGCATAATTACCATTTATCTCGGTGCGGCTGACGATGAAGAGTACGCGGGAAAGATGGCGATTCTCGAGCAGATAGTCAAGCCTGGTGTAAAGCTCGTCGCCGAGCAATCAACCCTCGTCTCACACAATCCGGCAAACATCACAATGCAGTAGGTGCCAATGGACAAATACAGCCTTTCACGCAGTGAGGCCTGTAACTTCCTTGGCATCTCAGCACCTACACTGACTAGCTGGATACGTTCTGGAAGATTGCAGGCAACAAGAAAAGACCCATCAAAAAACAAATCCCCCTACCTAATCACTCGCCAAGCCTGTATTGCCGCGCTTAACAATCCGATCCACACTGTGCCGGTGAGCGCGGATGATGCACATGAGGAGAAAGCAGCATGTCATTATTCCGCCGAGGGGAAACCTGGTACGGGAGTTACACGTCGCCAAGCGGCAAAAGAATTAAGGAGTCGCTTGGGACTAAGGACAGACGCCAAGCGCAGGAGTTGCACGACCGCAGAAAAGCTGAACTTTGGAGAATAGACCGACTTGGAGATTTCCCTGAAGTCACATTTGAAGAGGCGTGCTTGCGCTGGCTGGAAGAAAAGGCGCACAAGAAATCACTCGATGCAGACAAGGGCCGGATCGGATTCTGGCTCATTCATTTTGAAGGGATTTTGCTGAAGGACATAACTGAGGCAAAGATTTACACAGCAGTTAGCAGGATGACGAATAGGAAGGCAGAAGAAAGGTGGGCGCTAAGAACTGAAGCTCTTGCCAAGAAGGGAATTGAGATTGAGCCACGGAAGGCTGAGGCTGTATCTACCTCAACCAAGGCCAAACATCTGGCACTCATGAAGGCATTAATGCGTGCTGCAGAGCGAGATTGGAAGTGGATAGAGAAGTCACCTGTTATCAAGGTGCCACAGGAAAGGAATAAGCGTGTCAGGTGGCTTGAGCCAGCTCAGGCGCAAAGGCTTATTGATGAGTGTCCTGAGCCACTTAAATCCACCGTGGAGTTCGCTCTTACTACTGGCCTTCGACGGTCTAACATCATCGAGCTTGCATGGTCGCAGATCGACATGCAAAGGAAGGTGGCTTGGATTTATCCAGAGGATAGCAAATCAGGACGGGCAATTGGCGTCGCCCTCAACGACACCGCTTGCGCCGTTCTGCGGAGACAAATAGGAAATCATCATCGCTGGGTGTTCGTTCACAAAGACCCAGTGAGGAAAATGCGAGTAGATTCTAACACTGCGTGGCGTGCGGCGTTAAGGCGCGCTGGCATTGATGATTTCCGTTTCCATGATCTTCGACACACATGGGCTAGCTGGCTGATCCAATCCGGGGTTCCGCTTTCTGCGCTTCAGGAAATGGGCGGCTGGGAGAGCATAGAAATGGTCCAGAGATATGCTCACCTTGCACCTAACCATCTAACTGAGCATGCGAGGCAAATTGATGCGATTTTCGGAGGTTTAGTCCCAAATCTGTCCCATGATGAAATTGATAAGACGGGACGAAAGGCGTAACTCATTGATACTTAATGGTACGCCCTACAGGGCTCGAACCTGTGACCTACGGCTTAGAAGGCCGTTGCTCTATCCAACTGAGCTAAGGGCGCATGGGGATGCGGCAACCTGTGGTTGCGGGTTGGGATTATACGGTCAGAGATCATTGAGTCAATGCCTTTTCATGACGTTACGGCGGTAGCCGCGCTTTATGGCGTTTTTTCAGCCATTGCCTGCAGCCTCCGGTACCACGCGCTCAGGCGCAGCCGCCACGAAGGCCGGGCTTCACGCCTGCCGAGCTGGTGCAGCGCAATCAGCTGCGCCATCTCCGCCGGATGCAGCGAAGAGTCGAATACCGTTTCCCCCACGTGCTTCGGCGGTTCCGGCAGGCTGTTCGCCTGGTGATGCAAAGGGTAAAGCCGGATGATGGCCATCATGATTTGTCCTCCCCCACTCCCCTGACGTTCATGATCTCAGCTTACCCAGGCGCAGATAAAAAAGGCGTAGAGGATCATTCTGTTGGTATAAAAAAAGCGTAAATCGGCAGGGGCAAACGGCAACCGGGTGATTCTGCGCCTGACAGCGCGCTCAGCTTCTGACAAAATAGCGCCATCCCCGCTTTTCTTAATTGATGGATTTCCTCACCGATGGCAGCAAAGATTATTGATGGTAAAACGATTGCGCAGCAGGTTAGAAACGAAGTGGCTGAGCAAGTTAAACAACGTCTGGCGGCAGGTAAACGCGCCCCGGGCCTGGCGGTGGTGCTGGTCGGTGAAAACCCGGCCTCGCAGATTTATGTCGCCAGTAAACGCCGCGCCTGCGATGAAGTGGGTTTTCTCTCCCGCTCCTACGATCTGCCCGTCACCACCAGTGAAGCTGAACTGCTGGCGCTGATCGACCAGCTGAACGCCGACGCGGAAATCGACGGCATTCTGGTGCAGCTGCCGCTGCCGGCCGGCATCGATAACGTCAAGGTGCTGGAACGCATTCATCCCGACAAAGACGTCGACGGTTTCCACCCGTACAACGTCGGCCGCCTGTGCCAGCGCGCGCCCAAGCTGCGCCCGTGCACCCCGCGCGGCATCGTCACCCTGCTGGAGCGCTATAACATCGATACCTACGGCCTGAACGCCGTAGTGGTCGGCGCGTCCAACATCGTCGGCCGGCCGATGAGCATGGAGCTGCTGCTGGCCGGCTGCACCACCACCGTCACCCACCGCTTTACCAAGAACCTGCGTCATCACGTTGAAAACGCCGATCTGCTGGTAGTGGCGGTCGGTAAGCCGGGCTTTATTCCGGGCGACTGGATCAAACCGGGCGCCATCGTGGTGGACGTCGGCATCAACCGGCTGGAAAGCGGCAAAGTGGTCGGCGACGTGGATTTCGACGCCGCCAGCCAACGCGCCGCCTACATTACCCCGGTGCCGGGTGGCGTTGGCCCGATGACCGTTGCTACACTGATCCAAAATACCTTGCAGGCCTGCGAGGAATATCACGACGTTCAACCTAAATAAGTAAGGCAGTATGGAAATTTTCAATCTGGATAATCACCCCCATGTCGAACTCTGCGATCTGCTGAAGTTCCAGGGCTGGTGTGAAAGCGGCGGCGCCGCGAAAGAAGCGATCGCCGAAGGGCGGGTCTTGGTGGACGGCAAAGTCGAAACCCGCAAGCGCTGCAAAATCGTCGCCGATCAGGTGGTGGCGTTTAACGGCGGAAAAGTGACGGTCAAACCCTAACCCCGTCCCATAGAAAAAGGCGCTGAGTTCAGCGCCTTTTTTGTTTGCTTCCCGCCGCCTTACTTACGGCGCCAGGTGGTGCCCTGCGGGCCATCTTCCAGCACGATGTTCATCTCATTCAGGCGATCGCGCGCGGCATCCGCCAGCGCCCAGTCCTTGGCTTTGCGCGCATCGTTGCGCTGCTTGATCAGCGCTTCAATTTCCGCCACTTCGCCGTCGTCAGCCTTGGCGCCGCTCTGCAGGAACTGTTCAGGCTCCTGCTGCAACAGGCCGAGCACCTTCGCCAGCTTGCGCAGTTGCGCCGCCATGCCGTTGGCCGCCGCCATGTCTTCACCCTTCAGGCGGTTGACTTCGCGCGCCAGATCGAACAGCGCCGAATAGGCTTCAGGGGTGTTGAAGTCGTCGTCCATCGCCTCGCGGAAACGGGCTTCGAAGGCTTCGCCGCCGGCCGGCCGGGCGCTGGCGTCGGTGCCGCGCAGCGCGGTGTACAAACGCTCCAGCGCGGTGCGCGCCTGCTTCAGGTTCTCTTCGCTGTAGTTCAGCTGGCTGCGATAGTGGCCGGACATCAGGAAGTAACGCACCGTCTCGGCGTCGTAATGGCTGAGTACGTCGCGGATGGTGAAGAAGTTATCCAGCGATTTGGACATCTTCTCTTTGTCGATCATCACCATGCCGGAGTGCATCCAGTAGTTGACGTACGGGCCGTCGTGCGCGCAGCTGGACTGGGCTATCTCGTTCTCGTGGTGCGGGAACATCAGATCGGAACCGCCGCCGTGGATGTCAAAATGGGTGCCAAGCTGCTTGCAGTTCATGGCGGAACACTCGATATGCCAGCCCGGGCGGCCTGCGCCCCACGGCGACTGCCAGCTCGGTTCGCCCGGCTTGGACATCTTCCATAGCACGAAGTCCATCGGGTTGCGCTTCACGTCGTCGATTTCAACGCGCGCGCCGGCCTGCAGCTGGTCCAGATCCTGGCGCGACAGCAGGCCGTACTGCGGGTCGCTGTCGATCGAGAACATCACGTCGCCGTTGCTGGCCACGTAGGCGTGATCGCGATCGATCAGGCGCTGGGTGATCTCGATGATCTCGGCGATATGCTGGGTGGCGCGCGGCTCTTGGTCCGGGCGCTCAATCAGCAGCGAATCGAAGTCGGCGTGCATTTCCGCCAGCATGCGCTCGGTCAGTTGATCGCAGGTTTCGCCGTTTTCCGCCGCGCGGCGAATGATTTTGTCGTCCACGTCGGTCACGTTGCGCACATAGTCCAGCGAATAGCCGAGATAGCGCAGGTAGCGCGCCACCACGTCGAAAGCGACAAAGGTACGCCCGTGGCCGATATGACACAGGTCATAGATGGTTACCCCGCACACGTACATGCCAACTTTACCGGCATGAATGGGTTTGAATTCCTCTTTTTGACGACTCAGGGTATTAAAAATCTTTAGCATCGGGACATTCCGTGGTGTGCGTGATAACAAAAATGTAATTAGGCTGTTCACCCAGTAGCGTATTGAAACCCGAAGGCCGATCTAATGCAAGGTTAAGGCCATGCTTTGCCGGGCTGGGCCATTGAAAACGGTGAAAAATTCGCGATCGGTGAATCTGTTATATTATAACAAAAAAATTTGCCGCACACAGCGCCAGGTTTAGCCCCTGCTGACTCAGTCTGGGAGATATGTTATAAGGTCGGTCTGAATGTTCACCCGCTCTACGTGACGTCTCACTTTATCTTGTTAGGACTAAAACTATGGTTACTTTCCACACTAATCACGGCGACATCGTTATCAAAACTTTTGCTGACAAAGCGCCGGTTACCGTTGAAAACTTCCTGAACTACTGCCGCGCAGGCTTCTACGACAACACCATCTTCCACCGTGTTATCAATGGCTTCATGATCCAGGGCGGCGGTTTTGAGCCTGGCATGAATCAGAAAGCCACCAACGCGACCATCAAAAACGAAGCCAACAACGGCCTGAAAAACACCATCGGCACCCTGGCAATGGCGCGCACCAACGATCCGCACTCCGCGACCGCACAGTTCTTCATCAACGTGGCAGACAACGACTTCCTGAACTTCCGCGGCGAAAACGCGCAGGGTTGGGGCTACTGCGTATTTGCCGAAGTGGTTGAAGGCATGGACGTAGTCAACAAGATCAAAGGCGTGAAAACTGGCCGCAGCGGCATGCACCAGGACGTTCCGGTAGAAGACGTTGTGATCAACAGCGTTACCGTCAGCGAGTAATCGCGGCTGCATGAGTACGCTGTTCATCGCAGACTTGCACTTGTGCGCACAGGAACCGGCAATCACTGCCGGTTTTCTGCGTTTTTTACGGCGCGAAGCGGTCCACGCCGATGCGCTGTACATTCTCGGCGATCTGTTTGAAGCCTGGATCGGCGATGACGATCCCGAGCCGCTGCACGCTGAAGTCGCCGCGGCGCTGAAGGCGCTGCAACAGGCAGGCGTACCCTGCTACTTCATTCACGGCAACCGCGATTTTTTGTTAGGCAAGCGCTTCGCCCGCGCCAGCGGCATGCAGCTGCTGCCGGAAGAAAAAGTGCTTGAGCTGTACGGCCGCCGGGTGCTGATCCTGCACGGCGATACCCTCTGCACCGACGATCAGGCTTATCAGAAGTTCCGTCGCAAGGTGCACAATCCGCTGATCCAAAAGCTGTTTCTGGCCCTACCGCTGCGCTGGCGGCTGAAGATCGCCGCCAAAATGCGCGCCCGCAGCCAGCAAACCAACCAGTACAAGCCGCAAGCCATCATGGACGTCAACCCGCAGGCGGTTGAGCGCGCGATGCAGCGCCACGGCGTGCACTGGATGATCCACGGCCACACCCATCGCCCGGCGGTGCACCGGCTGAGCCTCAACGACGGCGAGGCCCAGCGCGCGGTGTTGGGCGCCTGGCACGTTGAAGGTTCGATGATCAAAGTCAGCGCAGACGCCGTCGAGCTGATCCAGTTCCCGTTCTGACCCGCCACGTAAAAAATTCGCGATTTCGACGGCGAAAACCGGCGACGCAACCGTTTTCCTCGCCGCGCGCTCATGGTATGCTCTACGCCCTCATTCGGCCCCTGCGGCCGACGCTTGCATAATCACAGGAGCCTTACACCCATGGGAGCCAACGCCGCTTCAGCCACCCACGCTGAGGTTAAAATCGCAATTGTAATGGGATCGAAAAGTGACTGGGCCACCATGGCGTTCGCGGCCGAAGTCCTGACCATGCTCGATGTCCCGTTTCATGTCGAAGTCGTTTCCGCTCATCGCACGCCAGACAAGCTGTTCAGCTTCGCCGAACAGGCCGGCGCCAACGGTTTTGACGTGATCATCGCCGGTGCGGGCGGCGCTGCGCACCTGCCGGGCATGCTGGCGGCGAAAACCCTGGTTCCGGTGCTGGGTGTGCCGGTGCAAAGCGCCGCGTTGAGCGGCGTCGACAGCCTGTATTCCATCGTGCAGATGCCGCGCGGCATCCCGGTCGGCACCCTGGCGATCGGCAAAGCCGGCGCGGCCAACGCCGGCCTGCTGGCGGCGCAGATCCTGGCGTTGCACGACGCCGCGCTGGCGCAGCGGCTGGCGGACTGGCGCCGCGCGCAGACCGAAGAAGTGCTGAATAACCCGGATCCGCGGGAGGAAGCATGAAGCCGGTTTGCGTACTGGGTAACGGCCAGCTGGGGCGCATGCTGCGCCAGGCCGGCGAACCATTGGGCATCGCCGTCTATCCGGTCGGCCTCGACGCCGAGCCGGAAGCCGTGCCCTACCAAAACAGCGTTATCACCGCCGAAATCGAACGCTGGCCAGAAACCGCGCTAACCCGCGAACTGGCGATCCACAGCAGCTTCGTTAACCGCGACATCTTCCCGCGCCTGGCCGATCGCCTGACGCAAAAACAGTTGCTCGATCAGCTCGGCCTGGCTACCGCCCCCTGGCAGCTGCTGGCCGGCGCCGCCGAATGGCCGCAGGTGTTCGCCACCCTCGGCGAACTGGCGATCGTCAAACGCCGCGTCGGCGGTTACGACGGCCGCGGCCAATGGCGCCTGCGCCCGGGCCAGGAAGCCGAGCTGCCGGCCGACGCCTACGGTGAGTGCATCGTCGAGCAGGGCATCAACTTCTCCGGTGAAGTGTCGCTGGTTGGCGCGCGCGGGCATGACGGCCACTCGGTGTTTTATCCGCTGACCCACAACCTGCATGAAGACGGCATCCTGCGCGCCAGTGTGGCGTTGCCGCAGCCCAATGCGGCGCTGCAGCAGCAGGCCGAACAGATGTTGGCGGCGATCCTGAACGAGCTGAACTACGTCGGCGTGATGGCGATGGAGTGCTTTATTGTCGGCGATCGTCTGCTGATTAACGAGCTGGCCCCACGGGTGCACAACAGCGGCCACTGGACGCAAAATGGCGCCTCCATCAGCCAGTTTGAGCTGCATCTGCGCGCCATTCTCGCGCTGCCGCTGCCGAAGCCGGTGGTGAGCACCCCGTCGGTGATGGTTAACCTGATCGGCACGGCGGTGAATCAGCAGTGGCTGGCGCTGCCGCTGGTGCACCTGCACTGGTACGAGAAAGAGGTGCGTGCGGGCCGCAAGGTTGGCCACCTGAACCTCAACGATCCGAGCGCGGCCGCCCTGCAACAGGCGCTGCGGGAACTGGCGCCGCTGCTGCCGGGTGAATACCAAAGCGGCCTGGCCTGGGCGCAGCAGAAGCTGGTTTAAGCCTACCGCCGATAACACAAAAAGGGTGCAGTTCACTTTTGAACTGCACCCTTTTTTGTTGCCGCAGAGATTAACGCGAGCCGATTTTACGCAGCGGTTTGCCGGCCATCAGGTTGCGTTCGATATGTTCCAGCGAGATATTTTTGGTTTCCGGGATCAGCGCCAGCGTGATGAAGATAAACAGCACGTTGAGCGCCGCGTAAACCCAGAAGGTGTAGGCGCTGCCCAACGAATTCAGCATGGTCAGGAAGGTCGCCCCGACGATCATGTTGGCGATCCAGTTGGTGGCGGTAGAACAGGTAATGCCGAAATCGCGGCCTTTCAGCGGCTGGATCTCCGAGCACAGCACCCAGATCAGCGGGCCGGCGCTCATGGCGAAACCCACGATAAACATCAGCAGCATAATGACAGCGAAGTATTGCATCGCCGGCGTACTCATGCCGAGGCTCATCATGCTCCCCAGCGCGCCCATACCGACCGCCATCACGATAAAACCGAGGATCAGCGTCGGCTTACGGCCCCAGCGGTCAACCAGACCAATCGCGATAAAGGTGGCCAGCACGTTGACCAACCCGACAATCACCGTCCCCCACATCTGCTGCTCGGTGCTGGCAAAACCCGCCAGACCGAATATTTTCGGCGCGTAATACATGGTGACGTTCATGCCGGTGAACTGCTGCATCACCTGCAACAGAACGCCAAGGAACACCGCGCGGCGAAAGTTTTTATTGTCTTTGAACAGCGCCCAGCCGCTCTGCTTCAGCTTGAGGCTTTCGCGAATTTCGTTCAGTTCATGCTGCGCCTGCGCACTGCTGTCGCGCAGCTTTTCCAGCACCTGCCGCGCCTGTTCATGGCGGTTGCGCGAGGCCAGCCAGCGCGGGCTGTCCGGCAGGAAAAACACGCCGACCAACAGCAGCCCGGCGGGAATGGTGATGACCCCCAGCATCCAGCGCCAGGCGCCGGTGTAGCTGAAGGCGGTGTCTGACAAATAAGCCGCCAAAATGCCGATGGTGATCATCAGTTGATACATGGAAATCATGCTGCCGCGAATTTTCTCCGGCGCAATTTCAGACAGATAAATCGGCGCCGTATAAGAAGCAATGCCCACCGCCAACCCCAGCAACACGCGGGAAACGATCAGTATTTCCACGTCGGGCGCGAACGCCGAACACAGCGACCCCGCCACAAACAGGATCGCGCCGATCATCAGGCTGTATTTGCGCCCCAGGCGGAAGTTCATCCAGCCACTGCCGACCGCGCCGACCGCCGCCCCAAACATCATTGAACTGACCACCCACTCCTGCTGGGAACTGGTGATATTAAACGACTCGGTAATAAACGGCAGAGCGCCCGCAATCACGCCGATATCCAGGCCAAACAGCAACCCGGCTAACGCAGCCAGAAAACAGACGAAAAAAGTCATACCGGCATTATCCTGGCTTTTTGCAGCCGGCGCCGCTTTGGCGGTAGCACTCATACAGCCTCCAATAATAGGTAACGTTCATCAGTTAGCGCCATGATAGGAGGCAATCCGTTGACGGTAAGTGAGTGCGATCACATTAGTGGAAACGGTTACATTATTTTTGTATTGCAAGAAAAACGCCGCACCGGCTAAAAAAATTCGTAACCCGCTAATAAAATGTCGCTTATTCTATTGTCGTCACTTTAAAAATAAAACACGCAGAACATTAACGCCGTGCAATTAAACGTTCCCTCAGCTGATCATCATAAAATTTGTAAGCGATTTCACTGGCAATCAAAAGCAGCGACAGGGAGAGCGTTAATCAGGGGTGCCTCGCGACGGTAAAGCGGAAAGAAGATCGGAAGCGGATCCGGCCCCGGTGACGGGCCGGATCACCGCTGGCGGCGAATTACCCGTCGTAGCTGCGGAACAACGCTTGCCCACGCAGCAGGCGCACGCCGAGCCAGCCGCCGCACAGCGACAGCAACAGCGCGCTGAACAGCGGCAACGCCCACCACAGCACCGGCGTCGGCGCCCAGGGGAAGTCGAACACCCGGCTTTGCAGCAGCCACAGCGCCGCTTCCGCGCCGACCGCCGCCGCAACGCCCGCCACCAGCCCCAGCAAAGCGAACTCGCACCACAGCGTGCTGCGCAGCAGCCGCTTGCCGGCGCCCAACGTGCGGTACACCACCAGCTCCTGCCGCCGCTGCCGCATGCCGACCTGCACCTGCGCCATCAGCAACAGACCGCCGCACAGCACCACCAGCACCACCATCACCTCCAGCGCGCGGCTGACCTGCTGCAGCACGCCGCCGACCTGTTTCAGGATCGAGCCGATATCCAGCAGGCTGAGCGTCGGGAACTGGCGATTCAGCTGGGTCAGCATCTGGCCGTCGCCGTCGTAACGGAAGCTGGTCAGCCAGGTTTGCGGCTGGCCGTCCAGCGCGCCCGGCGGGAAGATAAAGTAGAAGTTCGGCTTCAGGCTTTCCCAGTCCACCTGCCTCAGGCTGGTGACTTTAGCGCTGAAGGATTGGGTATCGCCGCTGAAGGTCAGGGTGTCGCCCAGCGAGATCTTCAGGCGCCCGGCGATGCCTTGGTCCATCGACACCTCGCCGGCCTTCGGCGGCCAACTGCCCGCCACCAGCGGGTTATGATCCGGCAGCTGCGCCAGCCAGGTCAGGTTCAGCTCGCGGTTGACCGCCTCGCCGCCCGGATCGTCCTCATGCACCCGCTCGGTGGCCACCTGCTGGTTGATCTCGGTCAGGCGCACCCGCACGATCGGGTAATAGGTCTCCGGCTTGATTCGATGCTGCTGCAGGAAGCTCTGCACCTGCGGCACCTGGGCCTCGGTCATATTCAGCAGGAAATAGTTCGGGCTGTCCGGCGGCAGCTGCTGTTGCCAGCGCTCCAGCAGGTCACCGCGCAGCACCAGCAACAGCGCCAGCAGCATGAACGACAGAGAGAACGCCGCCAGCTGGCTGACGGTGACCCACGGCTGGTGCAGCAGGCGGTTGACCGCCAGCCGCAGTGCCAGGCTCTTCAGCCTGATGCGGCGCAGCAGCAGCAGGCTGCCCCAGCCAATGCCGCCCAGCAGCAGCGCCAGCACCAGGATGCCGGCCAGAATGGCCCACAGTAGCGTACTGGCCCCCATCAGCGCGGTCAGCAGCGCCACCACAATCACCGCCGTCGCCGGCAGGAAATAACGCAGCGGCCAGACGTTGGCCACCACGTCGCGGCGCAATACCCGCAGCGGCTGAGTAGCCAGCAGTTGCCGATACGGCCGCAGACCGACCAGCAGCGAAATCATCACCAGCGCGCCCAGCGCCCACAGCCATGGCCAGGCGCCGGCCGCAGGCAGCGCCGCCGGCAGCACCGGCGCCAGCAGGCGGATCAGCAGCGCCTCGAACGCCAGCCCGATCGCCCCGCCGCACACCGCCGCCAACAGCATCACCGCCAGCCACTGGCCGACGATCAGCCTGCGTAGCGCCCCGCGCCCTGCCCCCAGCGTTTTCAGCACCGCGATCAGATCATAGCGGCTGCGGCAGTAGTGGCTCATCGCCACCGCCACGGCGGCGATCGACAGCAGCAACGTCAATAATGCCGACAACAGCAAGAACTGCTGGGAACGCTGCAGCGATTTGCCCAGCGCGCTGCCGGACTCTTGCAGACCAAACCAGCGCTGATCCGGCGTCAGCTGCGGCGTCAGGCGCTCTTCGTAGCGTTCGATATCCTGCGGCGCACCGGCGAACATGTAGCGATAGGTCAAATGGCTGCCCGGCTGCACCGCGCCGGTTTTATCGACGTCCGCCAGGTTGATCATGATGCGCGGCGCGGTCTGGAACGGGTTGAAGCCGGAATCCGGCTCCTGAACGATCTCCCCGGCGATGCGCAGGCGGGTGTCGCCGACCTCAAGCATATCCCCGATCTTGACGTTGAGCAGCGCCAGCAGACGCGGCGCCACCAGCACGGATCCCGGCTCAGGTTTGGCGTTGGCCGGGCGCGTTTCCAGCTTGCCGTACAGCGGGTAGGCCAGGTCGGTGGCCTTGACGTCCGCCAGTTGCGGCCGGTCACCGGCGTAGGTCATGGTGGTGAACGACAGCTGGCGGCTCACCTTCAGCCGCTGCTGCTGCGCATCCAGCAGCCAGCCTTCCGGCACAGGATGCGCGCTGCGCAATACCCGATCGCCGGCGATAAAGTCGCGGCTCTGCTGGCTCAGCCCTTTGTCCATGCGGTCGCTGATGCTGCCCAGCGCCAGCACGCAGGCCACCGACAGCGTCAGCGCCAGCCAGACGATCAGTAATGACGGGGAGCGCCATTCCCGCCAGAACCAGCGCCAGATCATGCTTCCTCCCACAGCTTGCCTTCACGCAGCCGCAGCCGCCGCTGGCAGCGCGCCGCCAGGGTTTCGTCATGGGTGACCAGAATCAGGGTGGTGGCGAAATCCCGGTTGAGGGAAAACAGCAGGTCGGCGATGCGTTCGCCGGTTTGGCGATCCAGGTTGCCGGTCGGTTCGTCGGCGAACAGCACCCGCGGCCGACCGCTGAAGGCGCGCGCCAGCGCCACCCGCTGCTGCTCGCCGCCGGACAGCTGCGCCGGCAGGTGATCGAGCCGCTTGCCCAGCCCCAGCTGTTCCAGCAACTGCACCGCCTGCTCACGGCTTTGGCGATCGCTCTCGCCGCGCAGCAGGGCCGGCAGCTGCACGTTTTCCAGCGCGTTCAGCGTCGGCACCAGCATGAACGACTGGAATACGAAGCCGACGTTTTTGGCGCGCAGCGCGGCGCGCCCCTCTTCATCCAAGGCGGTCAGCGACTCGCCCAGCAAATGCACCGCCCCCTCGCTGCCGTCGTCCAGCCCGGCGAGGATGCCCAGCAGCGTCGATTTGCCCGATCCGGATTCGCCGATCAGGGCAATTGTCTGCGCGGGTTTGACAACCAGCTCGACTCCGGTAAGGATGGTGAGCTGATGCTCACCCTGACCAACGTGTTTACTAAGATGATGAACTTCAAGAACGTTTTCCGCTGGCATCTTCCCTTCCTTTTGCTGTTGGGATTATTCAGTTTACGCGCTGTCGCCGCCGATACCTTATTGATTTTGGGCGACAGTTTAAGCGCCGGCTACCGCCTGCCGGTAGCGCAAGCCTGGCCGACGCTGTTGGCCGGGCAATGGCAGAAAAAACCGGGCGAACCGCAGCTGGTCAACGCCAGCATCAGCGGCGATACCGCGGCGCAGGGCCTGGCGCGCCTGCCGGCGCTGTTGAAACAACACCAACCGCGCTGGGTGCTGATCGAACTGGGGGCCAACGATGGTCTGCGCGGTTTCCCGGCGCAGGACCTGCAGCGCGATCTCGGCCAAATCATCACCCTGGTGCAACAGGCCGGCGCCCAGCCGTTGCTGATGCAGATCCGCATTCCGCCGAACTACGGCCGCCGCTATACTGAGGCGTTCAGCGCAATTTACCCGGCGCTGGCCAAGCAGTTCAATATCCCGCTGCTGCCGTTCTATATGGAACAGGTGGTGGTGAAAGCGGAATGGATGCAGGACGACGGATTGCACCCCAATCGGGACGCCCAGCCGTTTATCGCCACCTGGATGGCGGAACGTCTGGAACCTCTAGTAAAACATGAGTCTAATTAAATAGGGCCGTACTCTAGGTAAAGTTATGCAAAAAGCGGTATTGATAACCGGCTGTTCCAGCGGAATTGGCCTGATTGCGGCGCAGGATCTGCGCAACCGCGGCTACCGGGTGTTGGCGGCCTGCCGCAAACCGCAGGACGTGGAAAACATGCGTCAGCTTGGGCTGGAAGGCATCGAGCTGGATCTGGACGACAGCGCCAGCGTCGAAAACGCGGCGGCGCAGGTGATTGCGCTGACCGGGGGCCGCCTGTATGGCCTGTTCAACAACGGCGGCTTCGGGGTTTACGGCCCGCTGAGCAGTATTTCGCGCAGCCAGCTGGAGCGGCAGTTCGCCACCAACCTGTTCGGCACCCATCAGCTCACCCAGCTGCTGCTGCCGGCGATGCTGCCGCACGGCGAAGGGCGCATTATCCAAACCAGTTCGGTGATGGGGCTGGTGTCCAGCGCCGGTCGCGGTGCCTACGCCGCCAGCAAGTTTGCGCTGGAAGCCTGGTCCGATGCGTTGCGCATGGAGCTGCACGGCAGCGGCATTCAGGTAAGCCTGATTGAACCGGGGCCGATCGCCACTCACTTTACCCAGAACGTCAACCAAACGCAGAGCGACAAACCGGTGCATAACCCCGGCATCGCCAGGCGCCTGACGCTGCCGCCGGAGGCCATTCTGCCCAAGCTGCGCCACGCGCTGGAAAGCCCAAGGGCCAAACTGCGCTACCCGGTTACCCTACTGGCGCATGCGCTGAGCGTGCTGCGCCGTATCCTGCCGGGCCGCTGCCTGGACTGGCTGCTGCGCAGCAACGGTTAATTTGGCCGCCGGGGTTGAAGAATGGCGGCGCGCCCCCATCTACACCTCAATGGCTCCGCAAGATCAGAGAGAAAATACATGCTAGCTCAAGCTGTTGTTGATATTAACGAAACTAACCTGCACCAGACGCTGGAACAATCGATGTCCATTCCGGTGCTGTTCTACTTCTGGTCAGAGCGCAGCCAACACTGCCTGCAGCTCACGCCGGTGCTGGACAAGCTGGCGGCGGAATACGCCGGGCAGTTCGTACTGGCCAAGGTGGACTGCGACGCCGAACAGATGATCGCCTCTCAGTTTGGTTTGCGCTCCATCCCGACGGTATACCTGTTTAAAGACGGTCAGCCGGTCGACGGTTTCCAGGGCCCGCAGCCGGAAGAGGTGATTCGCGAATTCCTGCAGCGTTTCCTGCCGAAGGAAGAAGATCTGAAGCTGGCGCAGGCGATGGAACTGCTGGCGGAAGGCAAGGCCGCCGAGGCGCTGCCGCTGCTGAAGGACGCCTGGCAGTCAAGCCAGCAGCGCAGCGACATCGGCCTGACGTTGGCGGAGACCCAAATCGCGCTAAACCGCAGCGAAGACGCCGAAGCGGTGCTGGCGACCATCCCATTGCAGGACCGCGACACCCGTTATCAGGGCCTGGTGGCGCAAATTGAGCTGCTGAAGCAGGCGGCCGACACCCCGGAAATCCAGCAGCTGCAACAACAGGTTCAGCAGCAGCCGGACAACGTGGATCTGGCGGTGCAGCTGGCGCTGCAGCTGCATCAGGTCGGGCGCAACGAAGAGGCGCTGGAGCTGCTGATGGGCCATCTGAAGAAAGATCTGGCCGCCGCCAACGGCAATGCGCGCAAGACGCTGATGGATATTCTGGCCGCGCTGGGTACCGGCGACGCGCTGGCGGCCAAATATCGGCGTCAGCTGTATTCTTTATTATATTAATCCCGCCATCCCCAATGGATTTTTCGTCGCATCCAGGCGGCAAACGTGAGAAGCCCTGGGAGCTTAGATAACTAAGTGACCAGGGTTCGAACGTGCAGCCAACAACGATGCGGCGGGAAAGACGAGGGGGATTAGCGGTAAACCCGCACCCCGCCCTCCACGCCCGTCGGGCTGAACACCACCTGCCACAGCTGAATATTGCGCGAGCGAAACGCGCCGGCGCAGGCATTCAGATAGTAAGTGAACATCCGTTCGAAGCGTTCGGAATAGTGCCCGGACAATGCCGGCCACGCCCGTTTGAAGTTGTCGAACCAGGCCATCAGGGTGCGGTCGTAATCCGCGCCGAAATTGTGCCAGTCCTCCATCACGAAACGCCCTTCGCTGGCTTCGGCAATGTGCCGCACCGACGGCAGACAGCCGTTGGGAAAGATGTATTTGTCGATCCAGGCGTCAACGTTGAGGTCGGTCTGATTCGAACCGATGGTGTGCAGCAGGAACAGGCCGTCGGGCTTCAGGTTGCGCGCCGCCACGCTGAAGTAGGTGTCGTAGTTTTTCGGCCCGACGTGCTCGAACATGCCGACCGAGACGATGCGGTCAAACTGGCGGTTCAGATCGCGATAATCCTGCAGCAGGATCTCGACGTCCAGCCCACGGCAGCGCTCCTGCGCCAGCTTTTGCTGTTCGGCCGAAATGGTCACGCCGTGCACCGAGACGCCGTAGTTTTCCGCCGCGTACTGCGCCAGCCCGCCCCAGCCGCAGCCGATGTCCAGCAGCGACATGCCCGGCTTGAGCTGCAGCTTCTCGAAGATCATTTTCAATTTGTCTTGTTGCGCCTGCTCCAGCGTCTCGGCCTGTTTCCAGTAGCCGCAGGAGTATTGCATGTAAGGATCGAGCATCGCCCGAAACAGGTCGTTGCCGATGTCGTAATGCTCTTTGCCCACCAGCCAGGCGCGTTTGCGCGATTGGCGGTTAAACAGCCGGGCATAGGCGATGCGCGCAATGTCGCTCAGGCTTTTCGGCAGCCGCTCATCGACGCCGGCCTGCAATATGCGCGCAAATAACCCATCCAGCCGATCGCAGTCCCACCAGCCGTCCATATAGCTTTCACCGAAGCCGAGCGAGCCTTCCTGCAGGATGCGTTTGAACAACGCCGGGTTATGCACTTTGATATCGCAGGGGCGATTGCCATTGATGGCGATGCCGGCTTGCGCCAGCATTTCCTCCACAATGCGATACCAGCGATCTTTTTTTGAGGCGAGTTCGTCAACACTGATCGAATCCATAACAATCCTTGGCGCGAGATGTCATTTCAAAAAGCATAGTCGCAAATAAAAATGACAAATATTTGAAGTTAAAAGCGGCGAGACATTTACTCTAGCCAATGCGGACAACGTCATGAAATGAATTAAAATTATTGGGAACATGCCAATTAGGCATAATCTTCGTCATCGATCCCTGAATGATTAGTCTTTACCTGACCGCTGGCGTAATATCTGTTTACATATGTCTGACAGGAGGTTTGCATGTTTACTTTTATTCCTATCGTGATTGTCGTCGCGCTGATTGTGGTGTTCGCCGGCGTCAAAATTGTGCCGCAGGGTTTCCAATGGACGGTAGAACGCTTCGGCCGCTACACCAAAACGCTGATGCCCGGCCTCAACCTGGTGGTGCCGTTTATGGACCGCATCGGCCGAAAAATCAATATGATGGAACAAGTGCTGGATATTCCTTCGCAGGAAATCATCTCGCGCGACAACGCCAACGTCGCCATCGACGCGGTGTGTTTCATTCAGGTGGTTGATCCGGCGCGTGCCGCCTATGAGGTCAGCAACCTGGAGCAGGCGATCGTCAACCTGACCATGACCAACTTCCGTACCGTGCTCGGCTCGATGGAGCTGGACGAAATGCTGTCGCAGCGTGACAGCATCAACAGCCGTCTGCTGCACATCGTCGACGAGGCCACCAACCCCTGGGGCGTCAAGATCACCCGTATCGAGATCCGCGACGTGCGCCCGCCGGCCGAACTGATCGCGTCGATGAACGCCCAGATGAAGGCCGAACGGACCAAACGCGCCGACATCCTTGAGGCCGAAGGGGTGCGCCAGGCGGCGATCCTGCGCGCCGAAGGCGACAAACAATCGCAGATCCTGAAGGCCGAAGGCGAACGTCAGTCGGCGTTCCTGCAGGCGGAAGCGCGCGAACGCGCCGCCGAAGCCGAAGCGCGCGCTACCCAGCTGGTTTCCGACGCTATCGCCAGTGGCAACATTCAGGCGGTGAACTACTTCGTGGCGCAGAAATACACCGATGCGCTGCAGAAGATAGGTTCATCCAACAACAGTAAAGTGGTGATGATGCCGCTGGACGCCAGCAGCCTGCTGGGCTCTATCGGCGGTATCGCCGAACTGCTGAAAGAAAATAAAGGCAAGTAACCATGGTCGAGCTCATTGCAGCAAACCCGCACTGGTTTTGGCTTTCCCTCGGCGGGGTGCTGCTGGCGGCGGAAATGCTCGGCGCCAGCGGTTATCTGTTGTGGAGCGGCGTGGCGGCGCTGATCGTCGGCGCGCTGGTCTGGCTGCTGCCGCAGCTGCCGTGGGAATGGCAGGGAACCATCTTCGCCGCGCTGACCGTGATCGTCGCCTATCTGTGGTGGTACTGGCTGCGTCAGCGCCCGGCCGCCGCCGCCAGCGGCGCTCAGGTGCTCAACCAGCGCAACCGCCAGCTGATCGGCACCCGCGCCACCCTGACCGAAGCGATGCATAACGGCATGGGCCGCATCAACATCGGCGACAGCAGCTGGCGCGCGCAGGCCGCTGAAGATCTGCCGGTCGGCACCGAGGTGGAAGTGATTGCGGTAGAAGGCGTCACCCTGGTGATCCGCGCCGTCGGCCGCTAATTGTGCCGGCAGCACCCCGCCAGGTTATTGATGATCGGGCAATCGGCCCCTTCGTCGCCCGGGCACTGTTCCGCCAGCGCCAGCAGGCGTTGGCGCATTTCGCCCAGCTCGCCGATGTGCTTTTCAATTTCCGCCACCTTCTGCAGGGTGCGGGCCTTCACGTCGGCGCTGTGGCGGGCCGGATCGTTGAACAGCGCCACCAGTTCGCGGCATTCGTCCAGATTAAAGCCCACCTGCCGCGCCTGGCGCAGCAACGTCAGTTCATCGATATGCTTGGCGGAATAACTGCGATAGCCGTTGTCGGTGCGGATAGGCGCGGTCACCAACCCTTTCTCCTCATAAAAACGGATCGCTTTGCTGGTTAAACCGGTTTTTTTCGCCACGTCGCTGATATTCATTTTCACTCCTTGACCTTCCCCTTGCTGGAAGGTTTAAGCTTCATTCTTAGTGAAAACGGGTCAAGCGGTCAACCTTTAAACACCGCCCTTGAGCGAGGAATCGAATCATGTCACAAACTACCGTGCTGGCATTGCAGGGGCTGTCCTGCATGAACTGCGCGCAACGGGTGAAACAAGCCCTGGAAAGCCGCAGCGATGTCGAACAGGCCGAGGTTAACGTGCACTATGCCAAGGTGACCGGCGATGCGCCGAGCAGCGCGCTGATCGACAGCGTGGCCGCCGCCGGCTATCAGGCCGAAATCGCCCAACGGGCCGATAGCGAACTTCAGCTGAGCGGCCTGAGCTGCATGCACTGCGTCGGCAGCACCCGCAAGGCGCTGGAGGCGGTGCCGGGCGTGATCGCCGCCGACGTCAGCCTCGACGCCGCCAAAGTCTACGGCGCAGCCGATCCTCGGGCGCTGATCGCCGCGGTGGAACATGCCGGCTATCACGCCAGCCTGGCGGGCGCCATCGCCCCAAAAACTGAGCCGTTGGCTGATGCAACCCCAGCGTTGCCGGACGTTCAGCCAGCGGCGCAACCTACCCTTCCGGCAATCGACAACGATGACGACAGCGTGCAGCTGCTGCTCAGCGGCATGACCTGCGCCAGCTGCGTCAGCAAGGTGCAGCACGCGCTGCAGGGCGTGCCCGGCGTAGCACAGGCGCGGGTCAATCTGGCGGAGCGCAGCGCGCTGGTGACCGGCGGCGCCGATCCGCAGGCGCTGGTGGCGGCGGTGGAAAAAGCCGGTTACGGCGCTGAGATGATCCAGGACGAAACCGAACGCCGCGAACGCCAGCAGCAAACTGCACGCGCCAACATGAAGCGTTTTAGCTGGCAGGCGGCGCTGGGCCTGGCGCTGGGCATTCCGCTGATGGCCTGGGGCCTGTTCGGCGGCAGCATGTCGCTGACGCCGGAAACCCAGCGCCCGTGGCTGGCGGTCGGCATGATCACGCTGGCGGTAATGGTGTTCGCCGGCGGGCATTTTTACCGCAATGCCTGGCGCGCATTGATGAACGGCAGCGCCACAATGGACACCCTGGTGGCGCTGGGCACCGGCGCCGCCTGGCTTTATTCGATCGGCGTCAATATCTGGCCAGACGCCTTCCCGATGGAGGCCCGCCACCTGTACTACGAGGCCAGCGCGATGATCATCGGCCTGATTAACCTCGGCCACGCGCTGGAACAGCGGGCGCGCCAGCGCTCTTCGCAGGCGCTGGAGCGGCTGCTGGATCTGACGCCGCCCACCGCACGGCTGGTGACCGACGACGGCGAGCGCACTATCCCGTTGGCGGAGGTGCAGCTCGGCATGACGCTGCGCCTGACCACCGGCGATCGCGTGCCGGTCGACGGCGAAATCGTGCAGGGCGAGGTGTGGATCGATGAGGCAATGCTGACCGGCGAAGCAGTGCCGCAGCAGAAAAGCGCGGGTGACAGCGTGCATGCCGGTACGGTGGTGGACGACGGCAGCGTGCTGTTCCGCGCCGGCGCCATCGGCAGTAAAACCACGCTGGCGCGCATCATCAAGCTGGTGCGGCAGGCGCAAAGCAGCAAGCCGGAAATCGGCCAGCTGGCGGACCGCATCTCGGCGGTGTTCGTGCCGGTGGTGGTGGCGATCGCACTGTTCAGCGGCGCCATCTGGTACTTCTTCGGCCCACAGCCGCAGCTGGTTTATACGCTGGTGATCGCCACCACCGTGTTGATCATCGCCTGCCCTTGCGCGCTGGGGTTGGCCACGCCGATGTCGATCATCTCCGGCGTCGGCCGGGCGGCCGAATTCGGCGTGCTGGTGCGCGATGCCGATGCGCTGCAGCAGGCCAGCCGGCTCGACACCCTGGTGTTCGATAAAACCGGCACCCTGACCGAAGGGCGCCCGCAGGTGGTGGAAATCCTGACTTTTAATCAGGTCGGCGAGCAGCAGGCGCTCGATTGGGCCGCCGCGCTGGAGCAAGGCTCCAACCACCCGCTGGCACGCGCCATTCTCGAGCGCGCCGCCGGGCAAACGCCGCCGCAGGTGGAACAATTCCGCACCCTGCGCGGCGCCGGCATCAGCGGTGAAGTGAATGGCGTAAGGCTGCTGCTGGGCAACGCCGCGCTGCTGCAACAGCACCAGGTGGCGATCGGCGAGCTGGAAGCGCAGATGCAAAGCCAGGCCGAGCGCGGCGTAACGCCGGTGCTGCTGGCCGCCGACGGTCAACCGGCCGCCCTGTTCGCCATCCGCGATCCGCTGCGCAGCGACAGCGTTGAGGCGCTGCAGCGCCTGCACCGCCAGGGCTATCAGTTAGTGATGCTGACCGGCGACAACCCGGTGACCGCCAACGCCATCGCCAAAGAGGCCGGCATCGACCGGGTGATTGCCGGGGTGCTGCCGGACGGCAAGGCGGAAGCGATCAAACGGCTGCAGGCGCAGGGGCGGCGTGTGGCGATGATCGGCGACGGCATCAACGATGCGCCGGCGCTGGCGCAGGCCGACGTAGGCATCGCGATGGGCGGCGGCAGCGACGTCGCCATAGAGACCGCCGCGATCACCCTGATGCGTCACAGCCTGCACGGCGTGGCCGACGCGGTGGAGCTGGCGAAAGCGACGCTGCGCAATATGAAGCAAAACCTGTTCGGAGCGTTTATTTACAACACGCTGGGCATCCCCATCGCCGCCGGCATACTCTACCCGCTGACCGGCACGCTGCTCAGCCCGGTAGTGGCCGGCGCGGCGATGGCGCTGTCGTCGATTACCGTGGTCAGCAACGCCAACCGGCTGCTGCGCTTTAAGCCCAAAGGCTAATCCTTTGCGGGGCGTCGATACGGCGCCCCGTTCTTTTTGACATAATTCCTTCACTCTTCAGGCTTTCTTGTCCGACGGATAGCGTTTAGCATGGGGCAAGCGTCATGCCCTCGCCTTTCACGCTGAAAGGCGAACACGTTATTCAGGAGTCACGCTGTATGGGTCAACTGTTACGCCGCATCGCCGCCTTTCTCGGCCTGATCTCGCCTATGGCTTACGCCTATCCGGCGCTGGACGTCAGCCTCCCCGGCGATCGCCAACTGCATCTGGTAGGCAGCATTCATATGGGCACCGTGGATATGGCGCCGCTGCCGGCCAGGCTGGCCGCGCGCCTGAAGCAGGCCGATGCGCTGATTGTCGAAGCCGACATCACCGGTTCCGCTTCGCCGTTTGACCATGTGCAACTGCACCCTGAGCTTGAACAGCGCCTTTCCGCCGACGAGTTCCATCAGTTGCTGGCGCTGTGCCAAGAGCTGGGCGCCGACGCCGGGTCCTTTTCGACCCTGCCGGGTTGGCAGGTGGCGCTGATGATGCAGGCGCGCCAGGCTCAGCGCTTGGGGCTGCGCGCCGAGTACGGCGTGGATTACCAGCTGCTGCAGGCGGCCAGGGCGCAGGATAAAAAGGTGATCGAGCTGGAAGGCGCGCAACAACAGCTGGCAATGCTGGAACAGCTGCCGGAAGGCGGTATTGCGCTGCTGCGCGACACGCTGGAGCATTGGCACACCAACGCGCGCCTGCTGCAGACCATGGTCAGTTGGTGGTTGGACGCCAAGCCCAGCGGCACGCTGGAAACGCTGCCCGCCACCTTCAGCGCCGGGCTGTACGACGTGCTGATGCACCAACGCAACCGCGACTGGCGGCAAAAGCTGGAAGCGCTGCCGGCCGGCAACTATGTGGTGGCGGTAGGCGCGTTGCACCTGTACGGCGAGGACAATTTGCCGGCGATGCTGCAGACGCCGCGCTAAAAAAAGTGGCCAATATCGCTATTGGCCAGTCAAAGAGGAATTTCTTGTATTTTAGTTATACGCATAGCAACCGTGTTAACGGTTACAATAGACAGGGTAGCAACCCGGTGAACACCTTGGCAACTCGCTTTATGTAACAGCCTCTCAGGTTGCTGGCAGGGTTATATTTTTGTATTTTTACCCTTTGCCGCCATAACCTCCCCGCCGGGGACATTTTGGAAAAAACATCATGACGCCCGCAGTGGTTCTGCTTGAAAAACAAAAGGTCGCATTCACTCTTCACCCCTACCAGCATGACAGCGACGAAACCCACTTCGGCGACGAGGCGGTGCGCAAGCTGGGGCTGGATGCCGATCGGGTCTACAAAACCTTGCTGGTGGCGCTGAACGGCGACGCCAAACGGTTGGCGGTGGCGGTCACGCCGGTCGCCACGCAGCTGGATCTGAAAAAGGTCGCCCGCGCCCTCGGCGCCAAAAAGGCCGAAATGGCCGATCCGCAGCTGGCGCAGCGCGTCACCGGTTATCTGGTGGGCGGCATCAGCCCGCTGGGGCAGAAGAAACGCCTGCCGACGGTGATCGACGGCCCGGCGCGGGAATTCGCCACCATTTACGTCTCCGGCGGCAAACGCGGGCTGGACATCGAACTGGCGGCCGAGGATCTGCGCCGGCTGCTGTCCGGCAGCTTCGCCGATATCGCCAAACGCGACTGACAACGCCCAGTCCCTGCGCCTAGCGGCACACCACCGTGGCGTCACAGGCCGCCAGCGTCTCCACCATGCGGTCTTCCAGCGCTTTGATTTCCGCGCCGGAAGTCAGGTAGTTGTTATTGATGATCGAAAAGACCAGCGGCCGCCCGGTCGCCGAATCGACATAGCCGCTGAGCGATGAAACGCCGGTCAGCGAACCGCTCTTGGCATAAGCGCGGCCGGTGGCCGGAGTATTCACCATGCGGTTGCGCAGCGTGCCGCCCACCAGCAGGCCCGGCTCCCCCGCCACGGGCAAGGCGTTGCGCCAGGCCGCAAACCAGGGCTGTTTTCTGGCGGCCAGCAGCAGCGTCGTCAACTGGTGCGGCGTTACCTGGTTCATCCGCGACAGCCCGGAACCGTCCACCTGGCGAAACTCCGCCGGGTTGACGCCCTGGCTATGCACAAACTGGCCGATCGCCTGCAGCCCGCTGGGCCAATCGCCCTTGCCCAGGGTTTTGCGCCCCATGGTTTTGGTGAGGATCTCGCCATAACCGTTGTTCGACACTTTCAGGAAGGTGACCGCCAGGCGTGAAAGCGGCTCGGAGACTTTTCCGGCCAGCTCGGTGGCGCCCGCTGGGGTTGCGCCCTCGGCCACGCCATCGCGCAGCCTGATGCCGTGGCTGCGCAACGCCGCCTGCAACAGCGCGCCAACCGCCTTGGCCGGCGCGTCAATGGTGACAAGTTTCGAATCCGTTGCGGCCTGCGCGCCAATGGTACCGCTGACCACAATCCGGTTGCCGCCCGGCCGCCGCTCGAACGCCAGCGCGGTCGTCTCCCCGGTGGCGGTGTCATTGACGATTTCCACCTGGCTGGCGGCGGGGTAAAACGTCACCTTGCCCGGCGCGCCCTGGCGGCTGCCCGGCTGCACGTCAACGCGCACCACGTTGATATCGCCGCCGGGGGTAAAGGAATAGTTCAGCGCAGAAATGGGCGCGGCGAAGGCAAAGGTTTCATCGTCCCAGCTCCAGCCGGCGCCAAAGGGCGTGTTATCGAACGCGCCGCCGTCCAGTATCAACCGCCCGTCAATCTGCCTGATGCCGCGCTGCGCCAGCGCGGCGGCAAAGGCCTCAAGATCGTCCGGATGCAGGGTGGGATCGCCGCTGCCCTGCAGGTAGATATCGCCCCTCAGCCGCTCGCCATGCTGTTTGCCCGCCGTTAACAGCCGGGTTTCAAATCGGTAGTCCGCGCCCAAAATGCCAAAGGCCGCCAGGGAAGTGAACAGTTTCATGTTGGAGGCCGGCACCAGACGCCGATCGGCATCGGCCTGATACAGCACGCTGCCGCTGGCGGCATCGCGCACCATCATGCCGCTTGAAGCCCCCGCCAGCGCCTTATTCTGGCCGATGGCCGCCAGCGCATCATTCAGGCTTTGGCCGTGGTGCCCCCCGACTCCGGATGTGGAACACCCCGCCAGCGCCATGACGGCAGGCAACAGCCATCCTGCGGTTTTCAACATGTTATTTCCTCGTGACCTTTATCAAAATATCGCTATTTATCAGGCTATCACAGGAAAACGATGACGGCGGCTTTTCGTTCCGCCCGGCGGGGAAATTTTTTGCCGGGGAGGCCGGCGGTTTATCGCGCATCGGCGCAAGATAAACCGCCGGGTATGGCGTTACCGATAAACGATCTCGCCCTTCGGCTCATAGGCCGCCGCGTCCAGCGGTGAGTGTTTCTCAATATACTGCTTCAGCACTTCGGCATCGATAAAGCCGGTATTGACGTAGCTCGGCGAGCCATCCAGCTTCGGATAGCCGTCGCCGCCCAGCGCGTTGAAGTTCAGCGTCGCCATGCGGTAGGTTTTGTCCGCCTGCAGCGGCCGGCCGTTGATCTTCACGTTGCTGACGCCCTTGCCGTCCGCCACCAAGCTAACGTTGGCGAACTGGGCGTAGGCACCGGAATCCACCTTCATATTGGCCACCACCGCCAGGTACTGTTCGACCTCGCTGCCTTTCATGTCGACATGCACCAGGGTGTTGCCGAACGGCTGCACCTTGAGCACGTTCTTGTAGGTAATGTCGCCGCTTTCGATCGAATCGCGCACCCCACCGCCGCTCATCACCGCGAAATCGGCGTCGGCGCGTTCCATCTGCGCCGCCAGCATCACCCGCGCCAGATTGGTTTGCACGAAGCGCACCTTGCTGCGATCCCCTTCCAGCTTGCCGTTAACGCTGCCGATTTTGACGTCCAGCTGCGCCTTGCCCTTCTCCTGGAACGGCGTCAGCAGCTTCATCATGGTCGGATCTTCCGCGATCTGCCGGGTGTAATACACTCGCTCGCTGGTGCCGTCGGCCTTCTCGACCTTCTTCTTCAGGTTTACCGGGATCAGCTGATAATGCACCAGCTTCAGTTCGCCGTTGCGGAACTGGAAGTCGGCGCGGCCGACGTATTTGCCCCACTCATGCGCCTGCACGATCCAGGTGCCGTTCTGGCGATCCGGCGAGCACGGGGTGCCCGGCACGTAATCCACCTGCTTGTGGTTCTCGCTGGCCATGCAGACCGGATCCTGCGAGTGGCCACCGACAATCATATCCAGATAGCCGGCAGGCAGGCTGCGCGCCATCTCAACGTCGCCCGGCGCGTTGGAGCCGTGGTTGCCGTCATCGTAATGCCCCATATGGGTGGCGGCGACGATCACGTCCGGCTTTTCATTCTGCCGCAGCTGTTCCACCACCTGCTTCGCTTCCTGCGCCGGCGCGTGGAACTCGATATCGGTAAAGAACTCCGGGTTGCCTATCTTGGCGGTGTCGTCGGTGGTTAAACCGATCACCGCAATCTTGATGCCCTGCTTGTTGAACAGCGCATAAGGCTTGAACAGCCGCTGCCCGGTGCTCTTCCGGTAAATATTGGCCGACAGCAGCGGGAAGGTCGCCCATTTCTCCTGCTGGCGCAGCACGCTCAGCGGGTTGTCGAATTCGTGGTTGCCGATCGCCATCGCATCGTAGCCCACCAGATTCATGCCGCGGAAGTCCGGCTCGGCGTCCTGCAGATCGGACTCCGGCACGCCGGTATTGATGTCGCCGCCGGAGAGCAGCAACAGGCTGCCGCCTTTGGCCGCCACTTCCTGGCGTATGCCGTCGACCAGCGTTTTCTGCGCGCCCAGGCCGTATTCACCGTGGTCGTTCTGCCAGAAATGGCCGTGGTGGTCATTGGTGTGCAGGATGGTGATGTCGTAGGTTTTATCCTTTTCCCAGCCGCTGGCGGTTCCCGACAGGAAAGTCAGGGAAACGGCCAACGCGCATGCGGTGGTCTTCAATGCAAAACGCATGGCGGATCTCCATGTAATTAAGTGACTTTTTTGATGTGGCCGAAATTGTAGCGCGAATCAATGACATCTGATTTCAAATTTTTGCGATGTGAGTCAGATTATTTCAGATATGGTAAAAATTGAGCAAGCTGCCTAAGATATCAACTCTGTACTCAACAACTTATCAGGCTAATAATAATATGACCGACAGTAGCCAAAGCGCCGTGCCGCCGGCCAAGGGCAGCGCGGTGAAAGGCACCGCTTTCTCCATCCTTGGCGCCATCAGCGTATCTCACCTGCTTAACGATATGATTCAGTCGCTGATCCTGGCGATTTACCCGATCCTGCGCGCCGATTTCCACCTCAGCTTTGTGCAGATCGGCATGATTACCCTCACCTATCAGCTGACCGCATCCTTATTGCAGCCGCTGATCGGCTATTACACGGATAAACATCCGCAGCCCTATTCATTGCCGATCGGCATGGGCTTTACCCTGTCCGGCCTGCTGTTGCTGTCGGTCGCCAACACCTTCCCGCTGGTACTGCTGGCCGCGGCGCTGGTCGGCACCGGCTCTTCGGTGTTCCACCCGGAATCTTCCCGCGTGGCGCGCATGGCCTCCGGCGGGCGGCACGGCCTGGCGCAGTCGCTGTTCCAGGTCGGCGGCAACTTCGGCAGCTCGCTCGGGCCGTTGCTGGCGGCGCTGATCATCGCCCCCTACGGCAAGGGCAACGTCGCCTGGTTCTCGCTGGCGGCGCTGCTGGCGATAGTCGTGCTGCTGCAGGTCAGTAAGTGGTATCAGCAACAGCACCGGGCGGCGAAAAGCCAGCCTAAAAGCGCTTCCGCCTTGAAAACGCTGCCAAAACGCACGATCGCCTACTCGCTGGGCATTCTGCTGGTGCTGATTTTCTCCAAATACTTCTACTTGGCCAGCATCAGCAGCTATTACACCTTTTATCTGATGCATAAGTTCGGCGTTTCGGTGCAGAATGCCCAACTGCATTTGTTCGCCTTCCTGTTCGCCGTTGCGGCCGGCACCATTATTGGCGGGCCTATCGGCGACAAGATTGGGCGTAAATATGTTATTTGGGGTTCAATTCTCGGTGCGGCACCCTTTACGCTTGTTTTACCCTACGCATCGCTCTATTGGACCGGCATTCTGACGGTGATCATTGGGGTTATCCTTGCCTCAGCGTTCTCGGCGATCCTGGTCTATGCACAGGAGCTGATCCCGGGAAAAGTCGGCATGGTTTCCGGTTTATTCTTCGGTTTTGCTTTCGGTATGGGCGGGTTAGGTGCGGCGGTTCTTGGTTATGTCGCAGATTTAACCAGTATCGAACTGGTCTACCAAATCTGTGCTTTCCTGCCGTTAATCGGCATTATCACCGCGTTACTGCCTAATATGGATCATAAAGCGCAATAACCCTGCCGCTTGCCCGGGTGAAATTCATTATTCACCCGGGTTATCTACCAGATAAATCAATGTTATTTGCGTTATCTGGTGGTAAATCTCCTTATTGACCCCATCAAAGTGAAATCCTCTGCTTTTTCGCAAAAAAGGCCAATTTAGCCAAGCAAGGCGCGAACAAATGCAATAAACTAAATGTATCTTTTCGTAACTTGGTTGCGTTTTCTCCCTGCCGCGATGCATAGCTAGAAGGAGTCTGGATGCATAATTCAACACCGCTGATCACCACCATTGTCGGAGGGTTAGTACTCGCCTTCCTCCTCGGTATGCTGGCGAATCGCCTGCGCATCTCCCCACTGGTGGGGTATCTGGCCGCAGGCGTGCTCGCCGGCCCGTTTACCCCCGGTTTTGTCGCCGACACCTCACTGGCGCCGGAACTGGCGGAAATCGGTGTGATCCTGTTGATGTTCGGTGTTGGCCTGCATTTCTCTCTTAAAGACCTCCTCGCGGTAAAATCCATCGCCATTCCCGGCGCCGTGGCGCAGATTGCCGTCGCCACCCTGCTCGGCATGGGGCTGTCGAAGCTGCTCGGATGGGATCTGATCTCCGGCCTGGTGTTCGGCCTCTGCCTGTCCACCGCCAGCACCGTAGTGCTGCTGCGCGCACTGGAGGAACGGCAGCTGATAGACAGCCAGCGCGGGCAAATCGCCATCGGCTGGCTGATAGTCGAAGATTTGGCGATGGTGCTGACGCTGGTGCTGCTGCCGGCCTTCGGCAACATGCTGGGCAACGACAACGCCAGCAGCGGCCAGCTGTTGATGGAGCTGGCGCTCACCATTGGCAAGGTCATCGCCTTCATCGCGTTGATGATCGTGGTCGGCCGCCGCCTGGTGCCCTGGATCCTGTCGAAAACCGCCAGTACCGGTTCGCGCGAGCTGTTCACCCTGGCGGTGCTGGCGCTGGCGCTCGGCATCGCCTACGGCGCGGTGAAGCTGTTCGACGTCTCCTTCGCCCTGGGCGCGTTCTTCGCCGGCATGGTGCTGAATGAATCCGAACTGAGCCACCGCGCGGCCCACGATACGCTGCCGCTGCGCGACGCCTTCGCGGTGCTGTTCTTCGTCTCGGTCGGCATGCTGTTTGATCCGCTGATCCTGATCAACGAACCGCTGGCGGTGCTGGCGACGCTGGCGATCATCGTGTTCGGCAAGTCCGCCGCCGCCTTCTTGCTGGTGAAGATGTTCGGCCACTCCAAACGCACCGCGCTGACCATCTCCGCCAGCCTGGCGCAAATCGGCGAGTTCGCCTTTATTCTGGCCGGATTGGGCATTTCGCTGGGCATGATGTCGGAACACGGCCGCAATCTGGTGCTGGCCGGCGCCATTTTGTCGATTATGCTCAACCCGCTGCTGTTCACCCTGCTGGAACGCTATCTGGCCAAGACCGAAACCATGGAGGATCAGATCCTCGAAGAAGCGGTGGAGGAAGAGAAGCAGATTCCGGTCGACATGTGCAACCATGCGCTGGTGGTCGGCTATGGCCGCGTCGGCAGCCTGCTGGGCGGCAAGCTGGCCGAGGCCGGCATTCCGCTGGTGGTGATTGAAAACTCCCGCCCGCGCGTTGAGGCGCTGCGCGAACAGGGCATCAAGGCGGTATACGGCAACGCCGCCAATCCGGAAGTGATGGATCTGGCGCGGCTCGACTGCGCGCGCTGGCTGCTGCTCACCATCCCGAACGGCTATGAGGCCGGTGAGATCGTCGCCTCGGCGCGCAGCAAACGGCCGAACATCGAGATTATCGCCCGTGCGCACTACGATGACGAAGTGTCTTACATTTCCGATCGCGGCGCCGATCAGGTGGTGATGGGCGAACGGGAGATCGCCAACAGCATGCTGAACATCCTTAAGCTGGATACGCTGAGCGAAGAAGAGAAGCTGGGCGGCTGCCCGATCTGAAGCGGCAATCAATAGTAAAAAAGGTCCGGCTTGCCGGACCTTTTGCTTTTATCGTTCCCAGTAAGACTCTTCCAGGCTGTCTTCCCGTTCCGGCAGCCCGCGCGTCAGGCGCGGCGAATGCTGGTTCAGCACCTGGTAGCTGACGCGGTTGGCGTATTTGCACACCTGCGCCAGTGAAGAATAGGTCAGATAGCTGCGCACGTGCTTGCTGGAGTTCGGCACGTTGTTACGGTGGAAGCCGTTGGCGGCGATATCGTGCAGCAGCGCCGACAGCGCGCCGTCACCGGCGCCGTTGGTATTCATGATCTTTTCCGGGCCGCCCATGTAAGGGGCAATATGCGAATAAACGCGGAACGGATTTTCGCAGCTTTCGCGGCGCATCGCGCGGCTGAACTCGTAGCGGTTGAATTCGGCGATATGCCCCGGCAGCAACGGGTGCTGGGTTTCACGCCTGTTGGCCTCTTCGGTGTAGCCCGCCATGTACAGGCCGCTCGGCCCGGCGGTGCACAGCACCAGATCCACCCAGTCCAGCGCCATATCCGAGGCGGTCAGCGGATCGCTCAGCCCGGTCAGCTCCAGCGCTTCGTCTTCGTTCATCGCCAGAATCGACACGTGCTGCTGCAGAAAGTCGCGCCACCACTGCGGGTTGTCGGCGATCACGTATTTGGTGCCCAGCGTCAACACCACCGGCACGTCGTGCTTTTTGGCGTAGGCTATCGCCTGCATGGTGGCTTCCCGCATCGGCTCCCCTTCCTTGCAGCGCACCAGATAGGAGGTCAACACCAGCGCCGAGGCGCCGGCAATCACCTCTTCCGGCACGCTTTCCGGCCGCAGCTGGTTCATCTGCCCCGGGCTGATGGCGAAGGTGCGTTCGCCGCTTTCGCTAATCAGCGTGAAGCAGCGGCCTATCGCCCCGTCCACCGCCTGCAGGTAGTTGAGATCGGTGCGGCTGGAGGTATTGCACAGGTAGCGGTAGGCGTAGCTGCCGATTTTGACATTGCTGCACATCACGCCAAGCAGGATCGAACGGTCATCCGCCAGCACCGAATAGTTGTGCAGGGTATTGCCGATGGTGCCGCCGGCAAACTGATGGGCGATCAGATTGTTTTCAGTCAGTTCCTGATACAGCGCCTCGGCGACGTCGTCTTCAATCACCAGCGAATGCCCAAGGCTCAGGCCGTAGCGTTCGACAAAGGCATCGTCCACTTTGGCTTCAATATCCACCAGCGTCTGGTCGATACCGACGATATAAGAGGTGCTGGCCTCATTTTCAGGCTGCGTCTGCTGCAGGAGCGGATCGCGGGCGTTCACCGGAAAATAGTGCTTGGACTTGCGTTTACCAGGAAATTTCATGTGATTGGCGGTTGTGGCAGTTAACAGGCAGAGAATGTTAACACATTCCTGCCTGATGATGATTAATGCAATTATACAGATTGTTGATGATTAGAAACGCTGCGCCACCAACTGCTGCATCATATCGATGTGCGCAGGCTCGTCGTTCAACGCAGAAATATACTCAAACTTCTCGCCGCCCGCCTCGAGGAAGATCTCGCGGTTCTGCTCTTTGATCTCCTCCAGCGTCTCCAGGCAGTCCGCCGAGAAGCCGGGGCAAATCAGCTGGATATGCTTAATCCCTTGCGCCGGCAGGCCCTTCAAGGTTTCGTCGGTGTAAGGGGTCAGCCAGGGTTCGCGGCCGAAGCGCGACTGATAGGTCATCATCACCCGATCCGGCGACAGCGGCAGCGTGGCGGTCAACGCACGCAGCGTATCTTCGCAGCGCTGCGGGTAATCGTCCCCCAGCCGCGCATAACGCTTGGGAATACCGTGGAATGACAGCACCAGCCTATCCGGCTGACCATGCTCGGCGAACGACCGCTCGACGCTTTGCTGCAGCGCGGCGATGTAGGCCGGGTGTTCGGCGTAATCGCGGATAAACCCGATCGACGGCAAACGGCGGTAGCCCTTGAGCACGCGCGCCACCCCGTCCCATACCGCCGCGCTGGTCGAACAGGAGTATTGCGGATACAGCGGCAGCACCACCAGGTTGGTCACGCCCTGCGCCAGCAGCTTGTCGATGGCTTCCGCCAGGCTCGGCGAACCGTAGCTCATGCCCAGCTCTACCGGGGTGTTCGGCATGCGCGCGGCCAGCGCACGCTGTTGGCGCCGGCTATAAACCAGCAGCGGCGAGCCTTCCTCCATCCACACCGACTGGTACAGCTTGGCGACGCGCGGCGAACGGATCGGCAAGATAGCGCCGTTGAGAATCGGCCACCACAGCAGCGGTGAGGTATCGACCACGCGTTCGTCACTGAGGAATTCTTTCAGATAGCGTTTTACCGCCGATGAGGTCGGAGCGTCTGGCGTGCCCAGGTTCACCAGCAATACTCCGTGTTTCTCTTGCTTCATCTCAGTCCCCCTCGTTTCCTTTCCGGCCGGCACCCCGTTCTGGGTCGGGGTGTCAGCAGCCATTAATGCGGGCTATTGTAACGGAAAAGTCCTTGGCCGGAACCGATAACAGCAACAGGCGTCGCCCATGAGGGCGCCATTTTTCCTCAGCTTTGCGCCAGTCGCCACACCGCCGCCAGGTTACGCGCCGTCACCTCCAGATTGTGCGCCGCCTCCATCAGCGCTTCGTCCAGCGTGACGATGCGGTCCAGCACGGAAAATGCGGCGTCGATGCCGTGTTGGTGCACCACCTGATAGTCCGGCGCCAGGCTGCCGGCGATAGCGACCACCGGCAAACCATAGCGTTTGGCCACCCGCGCCACGCCGATCGGCGTCTTGCCGTGGATCGACTGGCTGTCCAGCCGCCCCTCGCCGGTGATCACCAGATCGGCGTCGCGCACCGCCTCTTCCAGCCGCAGGGTTTCAATCACGATTTCGATCCCCGGCCGCAGCCGGGCATCGAGCATGCCGAGCAGCGCGGCCCCCATCCCGCCGGCCGCGCCGGCCCCCGGCTGGTTAACGATCTCGCGGCCGGTAATGCCTTCCAGCAAGGCACCGTAATGTTGCAGCGCCGCATCAAGCTGCGCCACCATCTGCGGCGTGGCGCCTTTCTGCGGGCCAAACACCGCCGATGCGCCCCTGTCACCGCACAGCGGGTTATCGACATCGCAGGCGGCGGTGATGCTCAGCCGCCGCAGGCGCGGATCCAAACCGGAAAGATCGATCTGCGCCAGCCGTGCCAGCGCGGCGCCCCCCGGCGGCAGTGGCTGGCCGCGCTCATCCAGCAGCCCCGCCCCCAGCGCCTGCATCATGCCGGCGCCGCCGTCGTTGGTGGCGCTGCCGCCGATGCCGAGAATGATGGCCTTCACGCCGCGATCCAGCGCCGCCAGCATCAGCTCGCCGGTGCCGTAGCTGGTGGTGATGCGCGGGTCACGCCGGCCGTGCGGCGCCAAATGCAGGCCGGAAGCGGCGGCCATTTCAATCACCGCAGTTACCCCATCGCCCAGCAGGCCATAAAACGCCTGCACCGGTTTGCCCAACGGCCCGGTAACCTCAACGTGAACGATCTCACCCCGGGTGGCCGCTACCATTGAATCCACCGTGCCCTCGCCGCCATCCGCCATCGGCAGCTTTACATACTGTACCTGCGGAAATATCTGGCTGAAGCCCCGCTCGATCGCATCGGCCACCGCCAGCGCACTCAGGCTTTCCTTGAAGGAATCCGGGGCTATGACCACTTTCTTCAGCGTTTTCATCACTATTCCTTATCCTGCCAGGTTAAATACGCCAAACATCAGCGCCGAGACCGCCGCAATGCTGAAGCCCACCAGCGTTTCATACGGCAACAGTTTCAGACGTTGGTGCACCGCCATATTGACGCTGCCGCCGGTCGCATGGAAAAAACTGCCGTGCGGCAGGTGATCCAGCACGGTCGCCCCGGCATGGATCATCGCCGCGCCGGCCAGCCCGCTGACGCCCAGCTCCAGCAAGGTGCTGCTGAATACGCCGGAGGCGACCGCGGTGCCGGCGGTGGTGGAGGCGGTAGCCATCGACATCAGTGCGCCGGACAACGGCGCCAGCAGCCAGGCCGGCAGGCCGGTGTGCGTCAGGCCGGCGATAAGCACGTCCTTCAGCGCCGAGTTGGCGATGATGCCCGCCAGCGTGCCGGTGCCGAGCAGCATGATGGCGACCGGCGCCATGCGGCTGAGGCCGGACACCATAAACTGATTGCACTGGCGAATGCGCCCCATCAGCAACGCCCCCGCCAGGCCGCCGGCCGGCAGTGCGATCAACGGATCGATAGCAATGCCGGCGATCGGCCGCAACGACAGCAGCAGGATCGCCACCAGCGGCGCGCTGATCGCCGCAGCAAAACCGGGGCGGCTGCCTTCGGCATGCTGAGTCAGCTCTTCCGCCATCACCTTGCCGCCCTTGCCGCTCAAACGCCGGGCCAGCAGGTAGGCCACTGCCAGACCGAACAGGCCGGGTATGATGCCGGCCAACATCACCGAGGTCAGCGGCACGTGAAAATTATCGGCGGCGGCGATGGTATTCGGGTTGGGCGACATCACGTTGCCCGCTTTACCGCCGCCGATCATCGCCAGCAGGATAGCCGCCCGCGAGATGCCGGCCTTTTGCGCGATGGACAATGCGATCGGCGCCACGGTGATCACCGCCACGTCGATAAACACGCCCACCGCCGTCAGGATCAGTGTAGCCACCGCCAGCGCCAGCAGCGCGCGGGTTTCCCCAACCTTGCGCACGATAGTTTCAGCGATGGTATGCGCCGCGCCGGATTCGATCAGCACCCCGGCCAGCACCCCGGCCGCCAGAATGCGCATCACGGCGTTGGTAATGCCCTGCGCGCCGCCGATCATCAAGGTGACGGTCTGCACCAGATCGGCGCCGCCGCACAATCCGCCGGCCAGTGCGCCGGCAATCATGCCGTAGGCCGGTGGAACCTTGCGTAAAATCAGGACAATGGCGACGATTAACGCCACCAGCGCCCCCAGAGTGGATACGGTTGTCATTGTTGTTTTCCCCGTGGTTGTGGTGTTGGCAACATATCCCGGCCGCCGGCCATTAACCTGAGAGAAAGCAACAAAAACGCTGCGTGAAAAGGGCGTTAAAATTGTGGGATGGCACAACTCAGACGTGCATCAGCATGCCGATATATAACCGCAGGGCATCGGTTAACTGATTGATTTTAAGCCCGGTAATCGCCTCGATACGCTGCAGGCGATAACGCAGGGTATTGACGTGAATGTGCAGCTGCGCGGCGGTCTGCGTCTGATCACAATTCTGCGAAAAATAATGCCGCAGGGTAGCGCGCAATACCCCTTTATCGTCCTGCGCGGCCAATATCCGCCAGGGATGCCCCAGCTCCTGCGCGCGCCAGTCATCCCCCAGATCGCACAGCAACGACGGCAGTGGGTAATCATGGTAGAACAACGTGGCGTGGCGCAGCTTCAGGCGGCGCGCCATCGCCTGGGTGGCGCGCGCCGTCAGGCTGGAACGATAAGCCCCCTGCTCGCCGGCAAAAAAACCGCCGACGATCAGGCGTACCCGAAAACGCTGTTTAAGCTGGCTTTGCAGCCGCTGCGCCTGCAGGCGCTCCTGCTGCAGGTTCCACTCTCCCTGCGCCAGGCAGGCCGGGCGCAGCAGGATCATTTCGTTGAATCCGGTGATGGCGATCAGCGCCTCGCGCTGGGCGCTCTCCAGCTCGGCCAGCAGCTCGCGCAACAGCTGCGGCTGCGGCTCATGCAGTTCGACAATCCAGACGATGCGCGGCTGCTGCAGATCCAACCCCAGGTAGGCCGCCATCGCCTCCAAAGAGGCCAATTCCGGCCGCGGCTGCAGCAACTGGTTCGCCAATTCTTCGCGGTAGCGTTTTTCCCACTGATGCTTTTCCAGCAACGCCGCCTGTTCCACCATCAGCTCCGCCGCCATTTTCACCAGTTCGGCGTAGGCGCGCACCTCGACCGGCTCACCGGAAATGCCTATCACCCCGACCCGCTGGTTGCGAAAGCTGAACGGCAGGTTGATGCCCGGCCGCACGCCTTTCAGGTGCTCGGCGGTGACGCTGTCGATTTCCACCACCCGGTTCTCGGCCAGCGCCAGCACCGCGCCCTCGTGGCGTTGAAACAGGCGCTGCGGATCGCCGGAGGCGATAATCACGCCGTTGCTGTCCATCACGTTGACGGAGTGGCTGATGATGCCCATCGCCCGTTGGACGATTTGGCGCGCGGTGGCCTCGGCCAGAAAATTGGTCTGTCTGAGCATGCCCGGCTCTCTGCTGATGATGGAAATACGGGCAGTTATACGCCATTTTCCGCGGATTATTAAAGACCGGCGCGGCGACAAGCTGGGGCGATCACAGTTCGGCGGCAAAAAGGCAAAAAAAAACGCCAGGCTCAAAGCCTGGCGTTACGTGCGGCGATAAAAATCGATCAGCCGAGAATGCTCGCCAGCTCGGCGCTCACTTCGCTCACCTTGCGGGTGCCGTCGATTTTACGGTATTGGGTGTTGCCCGCTTCAGCTTCTTTGCTGTAGTAGGAAATCAGCGGCGCCGTCATCTGATGGTATTCCACCAGGCGTTTACGCACGGTTTCTTCCTGATCGTCCTTACGGGTGGTCAGCTCTTCGCCGGTCACGTCGTCTTTGCCTTCCACCTGCGGCGGGTTGAATTTAACGTGATACACGCGGCCAGACGGCGCATGCACGCGGCGGCCAACGATGCGATCGACGATCAGTTCGTCCGGCACGGCGAATTCCAGCACGTAGTCCACGTTGATGCCGGCTTCTTTCATCGCGTCGGCCTGTGGAATGGTGCGTGGGAAACCGTCCAGCAGGAAGCCGTTGCGGCAATCTTCCTGAGTGATACGCTCTTTAACCAGAGCAATCACCAGCTCATCTGTCACCAGTTTGCCGGCGTCCATGATTTCTTTCGCCTGCTTGCCCAGTTCACTGCCGGCCTTCACGGCTGCGCGCAACATATCACCGGTGGAGATTTGCGGAATGCCGTATTTCTCCATGATGAATTGAGCCTGAGTACCTTTACCAGCGCCCGGAGCGCCCAGCAGAATGATACGCATTGCGTAAATCCCCTTGCTATGTAGTTTTTATAAAATTGCGAAAACGCTCAACGATACCATTTCAGGGGGGGCAGTCTCAAGGCGCGCGAAGGAAATCGATTGCGGAATGTGCAAAAAATCAAGCGAACAAAACACGGGAAAATGCGGGAAAAAACCGGAAATGCGCCCCTAACGGTGCCGTTAAGGGCGCATACGTTCAATTTCAGGCAGACAGCAACTTGTTCATGCGACGGATGAACAGGTTCGGATCCTCCAGCGTGCCGCGTTCAGCCAACAGCGCCTGATCCAATAACAGGTCGATCCATTCGGCGAATTGTTCGTTATCGCCCACGTCGGATGCGCGTTTGACCAACGCATGCTCCGGATTCAGCTCGAAAATGTATTTCACCTCCGGCGCCTGCTGGCCCGCAGCGGCGAACAGCTTCGCCATCTGGGTGCTCATTTCGTCGGCGTCGGTGGTGACGATCGCCGGCGTGTCGGTCAGGCGGTGCGTCAGGCGCACGTCCTTCACCCGCTCGCCCAGCAGCGTCTTCACGCGGTCGATAAACGGCTCCAGCTGCTTCTCTGCGGCCTTCTGCTCTTCGGTTTCGTCCGCCAGCTTGTCCAGCGCCTCATCCGCCTTGCTCACCGATTGGAACGGCTTGCCGTCGAACTCGGTCAGGTAGCTCATCATCCATTCGTCGATGCGGTCAGACAACAGCAACACTTCGATGCCTTTCTTGCGGAACAGCTCCAGGTGCGGGCTGCTCTTGGCGGCGGCGTAGCTGTCGGCGGTGATGTAGTAAATCTTCTCCTGCCCTTCCGCCATGCGGCCCACGTACTCTTCCAGCGACAGGGTTTGCGCCGCGCTGTCGCCACGGGTGGAGGCGAAACGCAACAGCTTGGCAATCGCTTCCTGGTTGCCGTTGTCTTCCGCCGGCCCCTCTTTCAGCACCAGGCCGAACTGCTGCCAGAATTTCTGATAGCTTTCGGCGTCGTCTTTCGCCAGCTTGTCGAGCATCTGCAGCACGCGCTTGGTCAGCGCGCCGCGCAGGTTTTGGGTCACGCGGCTGTCCTGCAGGATTTCACGCGAGACGTTCAGCGGCAGATCGTTGGAATCTATCAGGCCGCGCACGAAGCGCAGGTAGTTCGGCATGAACTGTTCGGCGTCGTCCATAATGAACACCCGCTGTACGTACAGCTTCAGGCCGTGCTTGTGATCGCGGTTCCACATATCCCATGGCGCCTGGGCCGGGATATACAGCAGGCTGGTGTACTCCTGCTTGCCTTCCACCCGGTTGTGGCTCCAGCTCAATGGGTCGGTGAAGTCGTGGGCGATGTGCTTATAGAACTCTTTATATTCTTCGTCGGTCACGTCAGCCTTGCTGCGGGTCCACAGGGCCTGAGCCTTGTTGATTTTTTCCCAGGTGACGGTGTCGTCTTCTTCGTTTTTGCTCTCGATTTCCACCGGCAGCGCGATGTGATCGGAGTATTTGCCAATCACCGAGCGCAGGCGCCAGGCGTCGAGGTATTCATCTTCCCCTTCGCGCAGGTGCAGGGTGATTTCGGTACCGCGGGTTTCTTTGGTGATGTCGGCGATGGTGTAATCGCCTTCGCCGGCGGACTCCCAGAATACGCCTTCATCGGCGGCGGCGCCCGCTGCACGCGTGCGCACCGTGACTTTATCCGCCACGATGAATGCCGAGTAGAAGCCGACGCCGAACTGGCCGATAAGCTGGCTGTCCTTGGCCTGATCGGAGCCGATCGACTCCAGGAAGGCTTTGGTGCCTGATTTGGCGATGGTGCCGAGGTTCTCGATCACTTCGTCTCGGCGCATGCCGATGCCGTTATCGGCAATGGTCAGGGTGCGTTGCTCTTTATCGAAGGACAGGCGCACGCGCAGCTCGCCGTCGCCCTCATACAGCTCTGGCGCGGACAGCGCGCGGAAGCGCAGCTTGTCGGCGGCGTCCGAGGCGTTGGAGATCAGCTCGCGCAGGAAAATTTCTTTGTTGGAGTACAGCGAATGAATCATCAAATGAAGCAGTTGTTTTACTTCAGACTGGAACCCGCGGGTTTCTTGACCTTTCATACTCATTGATTACCTCAAAGACAATTGCTACCAAAAGCGGACAATGAGGATCAGGTGGGGGTCAGGGCATTGTTTTTCAAGCGGCTGGAGGGGAAATTTTTGCGGAATAACTAACGGGGCCGAACGGCCCCGCCAGGGGAAAACATCAGAACTTGATGGCGTGACGGCCGGCCAGAGAGTGCGACAGCGTGGTGCCGTCGACCATCTCCAGTTCGCCGCCCACCGGCACGCCGTGGGCGATGCGGCTGGCGAGCACGCCATACTGGCCGCACATCTCGGCGATATAGTTGGCCGTTGCATCCCCTTCCACCGTCGGGTTGGTGGCGAGGATCACTTCGCTAATGCTTTCCTTTTCCAGCCGTTGCTCCAGCCGATCCAGGCCGATATCGCCTGGCCCGATGCCGTCCAGCGGCGACAGGTGACCCATCAGCACAAAGTAGCGCCCGGCGAACTGGCCGGTCTGCTCGATGGCGTGAATATCGGCCGGGGTCTCCACCACGCAGATCTGGCCGTTTTGCTGACGGCGCGGATTGGCGCAAATGGTGCAGATGTCCTGCTCGGTAAAGGTGCGGCAGTCGGCGCAGTGGCCGATTTCCGACATGGCGCGCGTCAGCGCCTGCGCCAGGCGCATGCCGCCGCTGCGATCGCGCTGCAGCAGTTGGAACGCCATGCGCTGCGCCGACTTCGGGCCAACGCCCGGCAGGCAGCGCAGCGCCTCCATCAATGACTCAAGGAGCGGGCTGGTTTGCATCAGAACGGCATCTTGAAGCCAGGCGGCAACTGCATGCCGTTGGACACGGACGCCATCTTCTCTTTCTGGGTTTCGTCGATGCGGCGCGCGGCGTCGTTAAACGCGGCGGCGATCAGGTCTTCCAGCATATCCTTGTCGTCTTCCATCAGGCTTGGATCGATCTCCACGCGGCGGCAGTTGTGCGCGCCGTTGATGGTCACTTTCACCAGGCCCGCGCCAGATTCGCCAGTCACTTCCAATTTGGCGACTTCTTCCTGCATCTGCTGCATTTTTTCCTGCATTTGCTGGGCTTGCTTCATCAGGTTACCCAGACCGCCTTTACCAAACATAGTCGTCTCTCGTCGCTAGGGCCGCGCACTTTGCGCAGCGTTTAAAGGGGGCGAATACTCTCTTCATCCAGATCCGCGTCAAAGAAACGGCGCAGCGTCTGGATGTTGGTATCCGCAACGATGGACTGGCGCGCCTGCGCCAGCTTTTCTTCATAAATGGCTTGCCGCCACTCCAGCGGGGTGCGCTCCGCCGGATTATCGTCTTCCACCACGGTCAGTTCGACCGGGCCGCCGTGCAGCTCGCTGAGCGCATCGGCCAACGTCTTCTGCGCCGAAGGCGAATTCAGGTGACGCTGCGAAGGCCGCAGGTGGAGACAAATCTTGCCCGGCTCCGGCTGCTGCCTGAAGGCGTTCAACGCCAGCTGCTGCACCAGTTTGGGGATCTTCAGCTTATCGATTTCCGCCGCCCAGGCGTCGCGCTCCAGCGACTCTACCACCAGCTTGGCCGACAGTTCCGGGGTTTTCTCGTGCTCCAGCGCGGTGCGCAGCGCCTTCGGCGTCGCCAACGGCTCCGGCGCCGCCTCCGGCTCGCTCAGGGCGCGCCAGCGGTAGGCCTCCGGCTTGACCGGTTTTTCCGGCACGACTTTTTCCGCCTGGCGCCGCTGGCTGCGCTCAGTCACGGAAGCTAATCGCTCCAGCGCTGAGTTTGCCGGCCGCGCTCTTCCTGGCGCCGCCGGCTCACTCTTTTTTGGTGTGGATGCTCCCTGCCGCAGCAGCTGGGTTCGTGCTTTTAACAGCTGCGCGGTGGCATCCGGCAAGTGGGTCTGTTGATTATGCTGCGGCGCGGCGGCCTGGCCTAACGGCGGCGGCGCATCCTGAAACTGCGGCTGTTGCGCCGGCTGCGCCATCTGCGCCGGCGCGGTCTGCACCAGCGCCACCGGCTCCGGGATCACCGCCTTCGGGTGAAACGCCAGCGCCCGCAGCAGGGTCATTTCAACCCCCATGCGGCGATCCGGCGCATAGGCCAGCTCTTTGCGCCCGACCAGCAGCGTCTGATAGTAAAGCTGTACGTCCGCCGGCGGCAGGGTGCGCGCCAGCTCACGCAGCCGCTGTTCGACGGCGGCGTAGTGATTATCGAGCATCGAAGGCAGCAGTTGCACCATCGCAATGCGGTGCAGCAGCGCCAGCGTCTCCACCAGCAGGTTTTCCCAGTCCACCCCGCGCGAAGCGGCCTGCGCCACCTGCGCCATCAGCTTCTCGCCGTCGGCGCTGACCAGCGCTTCGAGGATCGCCAGCGGCTGCTCGTCGTCGAGCGTGCCGAGCATCTGGCTGACGGTGGCGGTGGTAACCTGCCCCTGCCCCATGGCGATCGCCTGGTCGGTCAGGCTCAGCGCGTCGCGCATGCTGCCGTCGGCGGCGCGCGCCAGCAGCTGCAGCGCGCGGGCGTCGCTGGTTATCTGCTCCGCCTGCAACACCGTTTCCAGCTGGTTGCGGATCTGATCGACATCCAGCGCCTTGAGATGGAACTGCAGGCAGCGGGACAAAATGGTGACCGGTAATTTCTGCGGATCGGTGGTGGCCAGCAGGAACTTGACGTGTGCAGGCGGCTCTTCCAGCGTTTTCAACAGCGCGTTGAAGCTGTGGCGCGAAAGCATGTGCACTTCGTCAATCAGGTAAACCTTGAAGCGGCCGCGGGCCGGCGCGTACTGGACGTTGTCCAGCAGATCGCGGGTGTCTTCCACCTTGGTTCTGGACGCGGCGTCGATCTCGATCAGATCGACAAAGCGCCCCTGCTCAATCTCGCGGCAGTTGTCGCATTGGCCGCACGGCGTGGCGGTGATGCCGGTTTCACAGTTCAGGCCTTTGGCCAACAGGCGCGCAATGGTGGTTTTACCCACGCCGCGCGTGCCCGAGAACAGATAGGCGTGATGAATCCGCCCCAGCGAGAGGCCGTTAGCCAGTGCGGTCAGGACATGTTCTTGTCCGACAACATCTGCAAACGTTTGAGGGCGCCACTTACGGGCAAGAACCTGATAGCTCATTAATACCGGAGAAGTCGAGGAATCTGGAGGGTCATGCTAACACAGCCCCGCGGCGATCCGCGAGGCCGTTGTGCCCAAGGGGCAATGCCGCATCAATGGCCGGCGAAGTCCACCAGGCAATAGCATTCAATGCCCAGCTTGTTCAGACGCGCTTCCCCGCCCAGATCCGGCAGGTTGATGATGAACGCGGCGTCTTGTACTTCCCCACCCAGGCGGCGGATCAGCTTGGTGGTGGCTTCGATGGTGCCGCCGGTCGCCAGCAGATCGTCCACCACCAGCACTTTATCGCCGGCGGAGATGGCGTCGGTGTGGATTTCCAGCCGGTCGGTGCCGTATTCCAGCTCATAGCTTTCGCTGAGGGTGGCGCGCGGCAGCTTGCCCGGTTTGCGCACCGGTACAAAACCGACGCCCAGCGCCAGCGCCACGGGGGCACCAAACAGGAAACCACGCGCTTCGGTACCCACCACTTTGGTCACGCCCGCTTCGCGATAGCGCTCGACCAGCAGCTCGATGCTGGCGGCGTAAGCCAGCGGATTTTCCAACAGGCTGGTGACGTCACGGAACAGGATGCCCGGCTTTGGGTAATCCGGGATGGTTTTGATACTGTCTTTAATAAACTGAAGCTGCTGCGCAGTAGCGGTCATAATTGTTGCCTGATAAAACTGCCTGAAAACTGGCGCACAGGCCGCCCGAAATCCCGCATCACCCGCAGGTGAAGTCGATCACCGGGGAAAAGGGAGGCAACCCGCGCACGAAAACGCCCAAATCTATGCAAACTGGCTCAAGAATGCAACTCTCCCCTGCATCTTTCACCCCGGTCACTGACCTAAGCAAGCTCCCGGGGATGCCCGCGTTTGTCGCCTGGCTGCGGCTTGAAAGCCATCGGGGAGTTTAAGGTACGATCAGCGCCGTTTTTGTTGCGGCAGGTCAATAACCGGCAAACGCAGCATGAAAGTCAGCAAAATGGCCAACATCAGCAACAGCGCGCCGCGCACCCACCAAATTTTCACCAGCCACAGCGAGACCGCGAAGGTCAGGACAATCACCAGCACCGCCTTCCACTTCGCCCCCGGCGGCAGCGCGCGATGCCGTTGCCAGTGGCGCAGGTAAGCGCCGAACCAGGAGCGGTACAGCAGCCAGTGGTGAAAACGCGGCGAAGAACGGGCGAAACACCAGGCGGCCAGCAGCAAAAACGGCGTAGTCGGCAACAGCGGCAGCACCACGCCCAGCGTTGCCAGCACCACCGCCAACCATCCCAGGATAATCAATAACCAACGCGCCATGCCAAACCTTCATCCCTCACCCCGTTGCCGCCCACTTTACCACCGGCATCCGGCACCTCGCCAGCCGCGGCGGCGGAATATGCGCGCGGCGCTTGTTTCGCAGCGGGATCGCGGGCAAGCTTAGGCCAGCGAAAACCATGATGGAGCCTATGTGAGCACTCAGCGTCTATTACAAGCGTTGGCACAACAGATCGCCGCCCTGGCCGACGAGGTGACGCCGCGCGGCGACGCCCCGATCCCCCAGGCGCGTTTCGACGCCGCGCTGTTCGCCAACCGCGGCACCCGGCTGCGCGATTATCTGGCGGAAGTGCAGAAAAACTTCGCCCAGCTGCAAACCGCCGCCAACGGCAGCCGCACCAGCCAGGTGGCCTTTCTGGCGGAGAAGCTGGTGGCCCAGATCGCCGCGCTGCAGCGCGAGCTGGCAACTCAGGCGCTGCGCCGCAAGAATCAGCCGAAAGAGGTGGCGGCGGTCGATCTCTACCATAAACTGGCCGAGCATCAAGATTATGAACGCCGGCTAATCTCCATGATTCAGGACCGGGAAAGCCTGCTGGGGCGCCAAACCACGCTCGCGGCACAGCAGAAGCTGCAGCATGAGCTGGCGGCGTTGGAAGGGCGGCTGATGCGTTGCCGCCAGGCGCTGGCGCGCATCGAACGCAGCATAGAGCGTAAAGAAAACGGTTTTTGAAGATTTATCACATTATTTTAATGAATATCCCCCGGCCAACCCCTTGTTCACTATACTCAGCGGTGCAACGTTTTATTCATTCACCTAATCACTAATCGCAGGTTTTATGTCTCTGGAAAACGCCTCACCGGAATTACAGCTGGCGGTAGATTTGATTTATCTGCTGGAATGCAACGAGATCGATCCGGCCACCGCGCTGGCGGCGCTGGATATTGTCAAACGGGATTACCAGGAAAAGCTGCAGCGCAACGGCGTCACCTCCCCTTACCTGCCGACCGGCCAGTAAACCGGGTTCAGCGCCGCTGAACCCTTAATCCCGCCTTCTACCCTGCCGGCTGGCCGCCTTCGTCCGGCGACAGCGTTCTCTTCACTTCCTGCACCTCGTTGCCCTGCTGGTTATGCAAGTACACTTCCAGTTGGTTAAAGGCGATGTCGATGTCATTTTCCCGGCACAGGCGATCGATCGCGCGGTTCAGCTCGTCTACGGTATAGCTGCGATCGCGCAGTTCACGCACGTAGAGCCGCAATTCATGGTCCAGGGTGCTGGCGCCAAAGTTGAGGAAAAACACCTGCGGTTCCGGATCGGTCATCACCCGCGGGTTGTCGCGCGCCGCCTGCAGCAGCACCGCCTTCACCTTGTCGAGATCGGAACCGTAGGCCACCCCCACCTTGATCAGCACCCGGGTAATGGTGTCGGACAGCGACCAGTTAATCAGCCGCTCGGTGACAAACGCCTTGTTCGGAATAATCACTTCCTTGCGATCGAAATCGGTAATGGTGGTGGCGCGGATGCGGATTTTACTGACCGAACCTGAGAACGTGCCGATGGTGATGGTGTCGCCGATGCGGATCGGCCGTTCGAACAGGATGATCAGGCCGGAGACGAAGTTGGCGAAGATTTCCTGCAGGCCAAAGCCCAGCCCGACGGTCAGGCCGGCCGCCAGCCACTGCAGCTTGTCCCAGGAGACGCCGAGCGATCCGAGCGCGGTCACCGCGCCCACCGCGGTGATCAGATAGGTCAGAATGGTGGTGATGGCGTAAGACGCCCCCTGCCGCAGCTGCAGCCGCGACAGCACCACCACCTCCAGCAGGCCCGGCAGGTTGCGGGTCAGCACATAGGCGACGATCACCGCGACGAACGCCACCATCATATTGCCCAGCGTGACCGCCTGCGGCACGCTGCTGCCGGCGACAGTGGAGGTGTAATGCCACAGCGTGACGCTGTCCAGATAGGAGATGACCGTCACCAGATCCGACCAAATGGCGTAGAAGGCGCTGGCGAAGATCGCGAACAGCACCATGGTGGTCAAACGCAGCGACTGCTCGTTGATCTGATCGAGCGCCAGCGGCGGCTCTTCCACCACCGGCTCACCGCCCTCGGCCCCTTCCTTCGCCAGGCTTTGGCGGCGCGCCAGCGCCCGCCGGTAGGCCAGACGCCGCGCCGCGACGCTCAGGCCGCGAATGGCGGCCAGATAGACGATATTCCACAGGAAGAACAGGTACAGGCTGTCGATCCAACGGCTGGCCAGCCGCAGCGTGGTGTAAAAGTAACCGGCGAACATCAGCCCCAGCAGTATCAGCGGCGTGGCGGCGATGGCGGTGACGATCACCAGCCGCACCGCGTGCGATCCTTTCTCGCGCCAGCTGTCGCGGCATATCGGGAACACCAGCACCGCCAACAGCGCCAGCGTCAATATGACCACCACCTGGCCTATCACATCCTCCACCAGCCGCAGCGGCGCTTTCTCGCCCAGCACCGACCAGAAGATCAGCGGCTGCAGCGCCAGCCCCAGCCGCACCGTCTGGCGGCGGTAGTGTGCGCACAAATTGGTGGCAAAATTGAAGTGCCGTTCGGCGATGCCGCCCGGCGCCAGCATGCGGTAGGTGAAGCCAAACACCAGCCACGAAAGCGACAGCTGCTGCGACAGCGCCCAAAGGAAATCACTGATGCCGACATCCGCGCGATAACACCAAAAACCGGCGCCGAGCAGCAGCAACGAACCGGGCAGCACCTTCAGCAGGGTCAGCATAATGGCCTGCGGGGTGTGCATCTGGCTGTCGCGTTTTAGCTGGCCGACGTCATTCGCCAGCTTCTGCAGGCGGCTGTCGATCAGCCGGTAACGCCAACGCAGCAGCCCGACCAGGATAAGCAGCGGGATCAGAAACACCAGCGCGTTCAGCCCGCCCTGCAGCATTTTGCCGGCGTCGAATTTGAAATCCATCCCGGCCAGCTGATCGCGCACCGCTTCCGGCAGGGCCTTCAGCCACGCCAGATCGATAGGTTTGTTGCTGTTGACCCAGAAAATCTGCTGGGTCAGGGTATCCTGCAGCGAGCCGTAAACGCCGGTCAGCTGCTGCTGGTTGATCTGCAGGCTGATCGACTGCGCCAATTGGTTGCTGAGCTGCTTGTTGAGCTGATCCAGCAGCTCGCGCCGCATGTCGACTATCTCGCTCAGCGCGTCGAGCACGTCCGGGCTGGCCTTCTCTTTGCTGTCGGCCACCAGCTTGTCGATGTATTCCTCGCCCTTGAACAAGTCATCGCGCTGCTGGTTGATCTCAAACTGTTCCAGCCGCAGATCGGCGATGCGGGTGCTCATGTCGGCCAACAGCGTGCCCTGCGGCAGCGTTTGCTGCTGCTGATACAGGATGCGCGACAGCACCAGGCTGCCCTTCAGCACCTGGATCTGTTCTTTCAGATTGCGCTCGGACTGCAGGCCGCGGTCGAGCCAGTTTTTTACCCGAATATTCTGCTGGAACAGGATGTTGCTCTCTTCCGTAGCGGCGATCAGCCGCTGGCTGAGCTGGCGGTTAACGTCCAGCTCTTTGCTGACCAAGCGATCGTGCTGAATGTCCGTGGCGTCTTCCGGGTTCTGCGCCTCTTTGGCGGTTTTCTCCGACAGCGTCAGGCGTTTGCTGTTGACCACCTCCTGCAGCAACTGCACCGAATGGTCCAGCGCATCAATGTGCGCGGTGGTGTAATCGCGCTGCTTCTGCAGCAGATCCTGCAGGGTGGTGTTGGCTTCCAGGCTTCTGCGCTGCAGATCGATCTGCGCATTGAGCAGCGCCTGTTCGGTGGCCAGCATCACCTGCTGCGTATTGCGCAGCGAATCCTGCCCCGGCGTCTGGCCGTTGATTTGGTTACGGATCTCCTGCAGGCGCTGCGAGGCGGTGTACATGGTGCTTTGTACCCGCTCCGGCTGCGTCTGCAGCGACACCAGCTGGCTGTTGTAGGTCGACAGGCTTTCCTGCGCGTTTTGCAGCTCGTCGAGCGTTTGGTACAGCCGGGATTCCAGCTGGCGTAACGAGAGCGGCATCAGTTCAGCGCGCGCCGCCGCGCTGTTCGGCGGCTGTTTCAGCGCATCCAGTTCGGCGGTGACCTGATTTAATTTGGCCGGCGCCTGCTGCAGCTGCTGCTTGAGCTGCGCGGCGTCCTGTTTGTTACGCTCGATGGCGTCGAGCAGCTCGAGCGTGCGGGTTAAATCCTGCTGGGAAAGTTTATCGACCGGCGTCAGCGCCTTTTGCTTATTCAAGGCTTCAAGTTGGTTCTGTATGTCGCTGCGCGCGGGCAGATCGCCGTTCAATGCCGCGTGGGCGGCAGGCAGACATAAAACGCAGGCCAGCGTCAGCAACAGCTGAGCGCAGGCGCGCCGGATGCGCGCACCGGAAAACAGGGATAAAGCCAGAGAAGGAGCGGTGATTAACCAGCGCTGCATGATTTAACTTCGGTTTGATTAAGAAGCCTGCAGATTATCACGAGCGCCGGCGGGCAACGAACAACAAAAGCGTTGCCGATAATGTACAGTTGTAGCGAAATCAGAACGTCAGCACTTTTTCCGCCGCCAGCGTCCACTGCGCCAACTCCACCAGCGTACCGATAGCCACCCCGTCCGCCAGCGGCAGCCGGCTGACGCCGCGCGCGTCGGCACAGGTTTTACACAGTTTGACCGGCACCTGCTGTGCCGTGAGGATCTCCAGCATCTGCTGCAGATGATAGCCTTCGTGCGGCTGCTGCCCGGCGATGCCGGCGACCACCGCGTCGGACATCAAAAACAGCCGCAGATCGAGGCCGGCCTGCTGCTCTTTCAGCGCAATAGCCAGGCGCAGGGCATTGAATAACGATTCCTGGCCGTAGGCAGCGCCGTTGGCGATCATGACCACTGATGACATGAGGGTTCTCCTTATAAAGGCCGGCGCTGGCTGCTGGAAGACTGGGCCGCCAGCTGTTCCGGCGTGAGCCGCAGGGTGGGACAAAACTGGAGCATCTCGAGGAAGGCGTCCACCAGCGCGCTGGCTTCTGCCCGCAGATCGAAGCTTTCCGGCATAAACAGCCAGTTTTCCATCAGGCCGCTGATGTAGGCCCGCAGAATGATCGCCGCGCGGCGCGTGTGCAGATCGGGAGGCAGTTGGCCATGATGCATGCAGTTATACAGCACCGCTTCGATGCGTTCATAGCCGGCAAGGTAGAGCACCTTGCGTGAATCCAGCAGTGGAATCATTTCACCGACAAATTCACATTTGTGGAATATAATCTCCATCAATGCTCTGCGGCGGCAGTCTTCTACCGTAGACGTCAAAACGTAAATCAAAATTTCTCTGATAACCCGCAGTGGATTATCCGGATACTTTGCCTGATACTCGGTCTCGAGATCGTCTATTTTAGGCTCTGTAGATTCCCAAACTTCATTAAACAGGTCTACCTTATTCTTGAAGTGCCAGTAAATTGCTCCACGCGTAACCCCGGCAGCGGTGGCAATATCTGTTAGTGACGTTGCAGAAACGCCACGTTCAGAGAATTCTCTCACCGCAGCGTCAAGAATATGCTGTCGGGTTTCTTGCGCCTGCTGTTTGGTTTTTCGTGCCATGACGTTGTTATTTAGGGGGAGTGTGATTTACATACATTCGCGAATGTATGTACCATAGCACGCACATATAATTAACGCAGCAATGGGTTTTAAAGCTTGTGATCCATTGATCATTTTGAAATCGGACACTTGAGGTTTTTCTATGAACAAAAACAGAGGGTTAACGCCTCTGGCGGCCGTTCTGATGCTTTCAGGCAGCTTAGTGCTAACAGGATGTAACGATAAAGAAACCCAACAGCAAGGCGCCCAACAGCCGGCTCCTGAAGTGGGCGTGGTGACATTGAAGGCCGAACCTCTCAATATCACTACCGATCTTCCTGGCCGCACCGCTGCGTATCGTATCGCCGAAGTTCGCCCTCAGGTTAGCGGCATCATCCTGAAGCGCAACTTCGTTGAAGGCAGCGATATCAAAGCCGGGACTTCCCTGTATCAAATCGATCCCGCCACCTATCAGGCTACCTACGACAGCGCCAAGGGCGATCTGGCCAAGGCGCAGGCCAGCGCTTCCATCGCGCGCACGACGGTGAACCGCTACAAGCCATTGCTGGGTACCAGCTACATCAGCAAACAAGATTACGACACCGCCGTTTCCAACCTGCAGCAGGCCGATGCCGCCGTTGTCGCCGCCAAAGCCACTGTGGAAACCGCACGCATCAACCTGGCCTACACCAAGGTGACTTCGCCAATCTCCGGCCGCATCGGCAAATCCGCCGTGACCGAAGGGGCACTGGTCAGCAACGGCCAGGCCACCGCGCTGTCCACCGTACAGCAGCTGGATCCGATGTATGTTGACGTGACTCAATCGAGCAACGACTTCCTGCGTCTGAAACAGGAGCTGGCCAGCGGTGCGCTGAAGCAGGAAAACGGCAAGGCCAAGGTCAAGCTGCTGCTGGAAAACGGCGCTGAGTACGCTCAGGAAGGCACGCTGGAATTCTCCGACGTGACCGTTGATGAAACCACCGGCTCCATCACTATCCGCGCCTTGTTCCCTAACCCGAACGATACGCTGCTGCCGGGCATGTTCGTGCGCGCTCGTCTGGACGAAGGCGTGCGCAGCGAGGCGCTGCTGGTGCCGCAGCAGGGCGTAACGCGCAATCCGCGTGGCGAAGCGACGGCGATGGTTGTCGGTACAGACGACAAAGTTGAGCTGCGCACGCTGAAAGCGGATCAGGCGATTGGCGATAAATGGCTGGTTACCGACGGCCTGAAAGCCGGCGATCGCGTGATTGTGACCGGCCTGATGAAAGTCCGCCCGGGCGCGCAGGTAAAAGTGCAGGAAGTTGACACTCAGGCGCAAAAACAGCCGCAGTCTGAAGCGCAGAAGTCATAAAAAGGAGCCGGTAAGACATGGCTAAGTTCTTTATAGATCGCCCGATTTTCGCCTGGGTAATCGCCATCATCGTCATGTTGGCGGGGGTGCTTGCAATAATGAAACTGCCAATAGCGCAGTATCCCACTATTGCACCACCGGCGGTGAGTATTTCCGCCAACTACCCGGGCGCAGATGCCACGACGGTGCAGGACACCGTGACGCAGATTATCGAACAGAACATGAACGGTATCGATAATCTGATGTACATGTCCTCCACCAGTGATTCCTCTGGTAGCGTCACCATTACCCTGACGTTTGATTCCGGCACCGATCCTGACATCGCGCAGGTTCAGGTCCAGAACAAACTGTCGTTGGCCACCCCGCTGTTGCCGCAGGAAGTGCAGCAACAGGGTTTGAAAGTAGAAAAATCCAGCAGCAGCTTCCTGATGGTCGCCGGCTTCGTTTCTGACGATCCGAAGATGACGCAGGATGACATTGCGGACTACGTAGCTTCCAATATCAAGGATCCTATCAGCCGTTCATCCGGTGTGGGCGAAGTGCAGCTGTTCGGCGCGCAGTACGCGATGCGTATCTGGCTCGATCCGAACAAACTGAATAACTTCCAGCTGACCACCACTGACGTGACTTCGGCCATCACCGAGCAGAACAACCAGATCGCCGCAGGGCAGCTGGGCGGCATGCCGCCGGTGCCGGGGCAACAGCTTAACGCCTCGATCATCGCGCAGACCCGTCTGACCTCGCCGGAAGAGTTCGGCAAGATCCTGCTGAAGGTTAACGCCGACGGTTCGCAGGTTCGCCTGCGTGACGTGGCGCGCATCGAGCGCGGCGGCGAAAGCTACGCCGTGACCGCACGCTACAACGGTAAACCGGCGGCCGGCCTGGGTATCAAACTGGCCACCGGCGCCAACGCCCTGAACACCGCCAAAGGCGTAAAGGACGCGCTGACCAAGATGCAACCTTTCTTCCCGCAGGGGATGAAAGTGGTTTATCCGTACGACACTACGCCGTTCGTTAAAATCTCCATCAACGAAGTGGTGAAAACGCTGATCGAAGCCATCATCCTGGTCTTCCTGGTGATGTATTTGTTCCTGCAAAACTTCCGCGCCACGCTGATCCCGACTATCGCGGTGCCGGTGGTGCTGCTGGGGACCTTTGCGATCCTGGCGGCGTTCGGCTTCTCGATAAACACCCTGACGATGTTCGGCATGGTGCTGGCGATAGGCCTGCTGGTGGATGACGCCATCGTGGTGGTGGAAAACGTCGAGCGCGTGATGTCCGAAGAGGGACTGCCGCCGAAAGAAGCCACCCGCAAATCGATGGGCCAGATCCAGGGCGCTCTGGTGGGTATCGCCATGGTGCTGTCGGCGGTGTTCGTGCCTATGGCGTTCTTCGGCGGCTCCACCGGCGCCATCTACCGCCAGTTCTCGATCACCATCGTTTCCGCGATGGCGCTGTCGGTGCTGGTGGCGATGATCCTGACGCCGGCGCTGTGCGCCACCATGCTGAAACCTATCCCGAAAGGCGACCACGGGGTTAAAACCGGCTTCTTCGGCTGGTTCAACCGCATGTTCGAAAAGAGTACCCATCACTACACCGACAGCGTAGGCAGCATTCTGCGCAGCACCGGCCGTTATCTGGTGATCTACCTGCTGATCGTGGTTGGCATGGGCCTGCTGTTCCTGCGCCTGCCTTCCTCGTTCCTGCCGGACGAAGACCAGGGCATCCTGCTGACCATGGTGCAGCTGCCTGCCGGCGCCACCGAGGCGCGCACCTCCAAGGTGCTGGAAGAAGTCACCGACTACTTCCTGACCAAGGAAAAGGACAACGTGGTGTCGGTGTTCACCGTCGCGGGCTTCGGCTTCAACGGTAACGGCCAGAACAACGGCCTGTCGTTTGTCAGCCTGAAAGACTGGTCTGAACGCAGCGGTGAACAAAATAAAGTGCCGGCGATTGCCGGACGTGCGATGGGCGCCTTCTCGCAGATCAAAGACGGCCTGGTGTTCCCGTTCAACCTGCCGGCGATTATCGAGCTCGGCACCGCGACCGGTTTCGACTTCCAGCTGATCGACCAGGGCGGCCTGGGGCACGAGAAACTGACCGAGGCGCGTAACCAGCTGTTGGGCATGGCGGCTCAACATCCGGACGTGCTGGTGGGCATGCGTCCTAACGGCCTGGAAGATACGCCGCAGTTCAAACTGATCATCGATCAGGAAAAAGCCAAGGCGTTGGGCGTGAGCATCACCACCATCAACAGCACGCTGACCACCGCGCTCGGGGGCTCGTACGTCAACGACTTCATCGACCGCGGCCGCGTGAAGAAGGTATACGTACAGGCTGAAGCACCGTTCCGCATGTTGCCGGAAGACATCAACAAGTGGTTTGTCCGCGGCACCAGCGGCCAGATGGTTCCATTCTCCGCCTTCTCGTCGGCGAAGTGGGAATACGGCTCGCCGCGTCTGGAACGTTACAACGGTCTGCCTTCGATGGAAATCCTGGGCCAGGCGGCACCGGGCAAGAGTACCGGTGAAGCGATGAGCCTGATGGAAGAGCTGTCGTCCAAACTGCCAAGCGGCATCGGCTACGACTGGACCGGCATGTCTTACCAGGAACGTCTGTCCGGCAACCAGGCCCCTGCCCTGTATGCCATCTCGATTCTGGTGGTGTTCTTGTGTCTGGCGGCGCTGTATGAAAGCTGGTCGATTCCGTTCTCGGTCATGCTGGTGCTGCCTCTGGGGGTTATCGGCGCGTTGCTGGCGGCCACCATGCGCGGCATGAACAACGACGTTTACTTCCAGGTGGGCCTGTTGACCACCATCGGCCTGTCGGCGAAGAACGCCATCCTGATCGTGGAATTCGCCAAGGATCTGATGGAGAAAGAGGGCAAAGGGCTCATCGAGGCGACGCTGGAAGCGGTGCGTATGCGTCTGCGTCCGATCCTGATGACCTCTCTGGCGTTCATCCTCGGGGTACTGCCGCTGGTTATCAGCAGCGGCGCCGGCTCCGGTGCGCAGAACGCGGTAGGTACCGGCGTTATGGGCGGGATGATTACCGCCACCGTGCTGGCTATCTTCTTCGTGCCGGTGTTCTTTGTGGTGGTTCGTCGCCGCTTCAGCAAGAAGTCTGAAGATCTGGAACACAGCCATCCGGTTGACCATCACTGATAGTTCGATGGATCTCACCCGCTAACAAAAAGGCCGCTTATGCGGCCTTTTTCTTTTTCCCTCGCCCATGCATTTTATTCTTGATCCTCTGGCTCAGGCGGCGCATAATATTTGTTATAGTATAACATTACATTGGAGTGCATCATGAAAGCAGGCATCCATCCTGACTACCGTACCGTGGTGTTCCACGACCTGAGCGCCGACGCCTATTTCAAAGTGGGATCAACCATCAAGACCGATCGCACCATTGAACTGGATGGCGCAAGCTGGCCGTATGTCACCATCGACGTCTCTTCCGCTTCGCATCCGTATTACACCGGCAAGCAGAAAGAGTTTTCTAAAGAAGGCAGCACTGCGCGCTTCCAGCAGCGTTTTGGCCGCTTTATCGGCAAGAAGTAACGAGGGATCAGCATGCAGGTTTTGAGTTCATTGCGTTCGGCGAAAAATCGCCATCCGGATTGCAAAGTCGTGCGCCGTAAGGGCCGCATCTATGTGATCTGTAAAACCAACCCGCGTTTCAAAGCGGTACAGGGGCGTAAGAAAAAGCGTTAACCCGAGATGTCATCTGTCGCAAAGCCCCGTTGCTGCTCAACGGGGCTTTTTTTATGGAGAAAGAGCGAACGCCGCAAGCGCCCTGCCGCAGCGACAGGGCGAATGCGTTATTTCATGCTGCCGAGCAGCGCATCGACATTGTGCTTGAACGCCTCTGCATAGGTGGCCGCCGGGCCGTTGGCTTTGGACAAGGCTTCCGGGTACAGCTCGCCGCCGGCCTTAGCGCCGGTGGCGGCGGCAATCTGCTTCACCAGGCGCGGATCGGTCTGGTTCTCGATAAAGTAGGCGTTAACCCGCTCCTGCTTGATCTGTTTGATCAGGCCGGCCACGTCGCTGGCGCTGGCTTCGGCCTCAGTGGAGAAACCGACCGGGGCAAGGAAGGTGACGCCATACTCTTGCCCAAAATAACCGAAAGCATCATGGCTGGTCAGCACCTTGCGCTTCTGCTGGGGTACTGCGGCAAACTGCGTTTTTGCCCACAGATCCAACTTGTGCAGCTGCTGGATATACTCCGCGCCGCGCTGGCGGAAGTAGTTGGCGTCTTGCGGATCGGCGGCGATCAGCGCATTCATCACGTTAGTGGCGTAGTGCACGCCGTTTTTCATGCTGTTCCAGGCGTGAGGATCGGTCACCTGCTTGCCGTCTTCTTCCATTTTCCGCGAATCAATTCCCCGTGACGCGGTGATCACCGGCCCCCGATAACCCGAGGCGCTCACCAGGCGATCGATCCACCCTTCCAACCCCAAACCGCTGACGAACACCACCTCGGCCTGCGACAGCAGCTTGCTGTCTTGCGGTGAAGGTTCAAAGCCGTGCGGATCGCCGTCTGGCCCCACCAGGGTGCTGACCTTGACATGCTCTCCCCCCACCTGCTTGACGATATCGCCGAGGATGGAAAAGCTGGCGACGGCGTCGACGGTCTTCGCCATCGCCATTGGGCTGGACAGCAGAGCAGCGACCGCCAGCGATATAGGTAAACATTTCATACTTTCTCCTTGCATATGGCACTTCTCAACGGCGCGCGAGGGAGTAGATCCCGCCGCGCGTTCCAAACAGAATCGAAACAAAAAAGATCAGGCTGGCGCTGAGCACGATCGCCGGGCCGGCGGGCAATGAGGCGTAATATGACCATTCCAGGCCAATCAGGCTGGAGAGCATGCCGATACCCATCGCCGCCGCCAACGTGTGTGGCAGGTTGCGCGCCCAAAAGCGCGCGCTGGCGGCGGGCAACATCATCAGCCCGACCGACATCAGGGTGCCGAGGATTTGAAAGCCCGCCACCAGATTGATCACCACCAGCGCCAGAAACAGCCCCTGTATCAACGCCAGCAGGCGCGGCGCGCTGACCCGCAGGAAAGTGGCGTCGAAAGATTCGATCACCAGCGCGCGGTACAGCACCGCCAGCGATATCAGAGAAAAGCTGGTGATTGCGCCGACCATCAGCATGGCGTGAGTGTCCACCGCCAGAATCGAGCCAAACAGCACGTGCAACAGATCGACGCTGGAACCGCGCAGCGATACCAGCGTGACCCCCAACGCCAGCGATCCCAGATAGAAACCGGCGAAGCTGGCGTCTTCTTTTAGCGGCGTGCGGCGGCTGACCAGCCCGGACAGCATCGCCACCGCCAGCCCGGCGATAAAGCCGCCGACGCCCATCGCCACCAGCGACATGCCGGAAATCAGATAGCCTATCGCCGCGCCGGGCAATACCGCATGCGACAGCGCATCACCCACCAGGCTCATGCGCCGCAGCAGCAAAAAGACGCCCAGCGGCGCGGCGCTGAGCGACAGCGCCAGGCAGGCCACCAGCGCACGGCGCATAAAACCGAAGGAAGCGAAGGGATCGATCAACGCATGCAGCAACATCATGGCGCTACCGCCTTAAGGCAGTGGGGCCGGCTGGCGACGTTCAGCGCCGGAATATGCTCCAGCACCCGATCGGCATCCCCCCAGTGGCAGCACTGCGGGGTCAGCAACAGCGCCTGGGGGAAGTGATTGGCCACCATCGACATATCGTGCAGTACGGCGATCAGCGTGCGCCCCTGGCGGTGCAGGTGATCGATCACCTGCAGCAGCAGTTGGGTGGTAGCGCTGTCGATGCCGGTAAAAGGTTCATCCAGCAGGATCAGCGGCGCCTGCTGCACCAGCAAACGGGCAAACAACACGCGCTGCAGCTGGCCGCCGGAAAGCTCACCAACCGGGCTGCGCGCCAACGCCGTCATGCCGACGCTTGCCAACGCCTCGGCTATCTGCCGCGCCACGCGTTGGCTCAACCCGCCGAAGATACCGCTTTGCGACCAAGCGCCCATCGCCACCAGATCGCTGACCAGGATCGGGAACTGGCGATCCAGCTCCGCCTGCTGGGGCAAATAGGCCATGCGTGGCGGCCTGCCGCCGCTAAAATGCAGGCTGCCGCCCTGCAACGGCTGCAACCCTGCCAGCGTTTTCAGCAATGTCGATTTGCCTGCGCCGTTAACCCCGACCACCGCCGTCAGGGAACCTGAGGCAAAATGGCCGCTGAGCGCTGGAAACAAAGGCGCGGCGCCATAGCCAATCTCGGCCTGTTGCAAAGCGATCATGGCAGCGCTACCGCCCAGTAAATGCCCAGCCACAGCAGGGCCAGCAGTATGGCGGCAACCCCGCAACGCACGATGGCGGAGGCGGTAAATAACGAGTTCAGGAACGGCGCTGCGTCATCGCGTGGTGTGGGAGTCAATGTTTTAGCCAAAAGCAAAGAAATTGTTATAATATAACATCACAAATCATGCGTCAGCTCAAGCCCTCCGCCCGGCAATAATGCAACGGAACGTAACAGCCCGGCAGCTGCCCCTCAGCGTATGGATATACGGAAAAAACTCAGGGTTATTACTCCATTAGGGAAATGTGCTTTTAAGGTAAAAAAAGCATCGGCAAAGCGAAATTTTTACCGGCGGCCGGTAAAAAGGAGTAAGATAAACGGATTAAATTGCTCTCCGGCTCGACGTTAATGCACGTAATCCTTGCTTGCGATCTGAAAACCAGCGCACTTTCTGTTAAAAAACTAAAGAAAGTGATCGAGGGTAAAATAACCGAGTTAGTGCCTGCATTGACCAGCGGACTGAGCTTTTATTCAGAAAGTGCGCGCTATGTAGAAGATTCATTAGAAATACTTGATATAAAAGAGACAGGCAATGGCGATTATTCAATGAGTTATCGCTATAAATGGCAAATTTTCAACGCCTGTCTGGATATCAATGCAGATGCATTCAACAGCGACAGCGTCGGGTTCAAGCTGAGCGAGCGGGGATTAACCTTCGACATCATTGATAACTCACGCCCATCAACCGCAGATGAATTGTAAGTTTACGTAATAACAGCAGGCCAGACACGAAAAAATGATTTATATTCATTAGACGAGAAGTTTATTTAGTTACCGTTAAGCTGCCTCCGTCCATGATGTAAATCAGCTTACTCACATAGTGTTATCAACACCGAAATTAAGACTTACGGAGGGGATGATATGGATGAGTATTCGCCTAAGCGACATGATATTGCTCAACTCAAATTCTTGTGCGAAAATTTGTATGATGAAGGCATCGCCACCCTGGGAGACAGCCACCACGGGTGGGTGAACGATCCAACCTCTTCCGTCAACCTCCAGCTTAATGAGTTGATTGAACATATTGCTTCGTTTGTGATGAGTTATAAAATTAAATACATGGATGAAACAGACCTGTCGGAGTTAGTCGAAGAATATCTCGACGATACCTATACGTTGTTCAGCAGCTACGGTATCAATGATTCCGATCTTCGTCGTTGGCAAAAAACCAAGGCGAGATTATTCAGAATGTTCTCAGGAGAGGGCATCTGTACGACAATGAAAACTTAGGGGATAATTATTCCCCAACCTATTTAGCGGTTTATAAAATTAAAGGCCATCATGACAAAAATCGACTATCTAATGCGTTTGCGTAAATGCACCACCATTGACACCCTCGAACGCGTTATTGAGAAGAATAAGTATGAGCTTTCCGACGATGAGCTGGAGCTGTTTTACTCGGCCGCCGATCATCGCCTGGCGGAACTCACCATGAACAAACTGTATGATAAAATCCCCACGGCCGTTTGGAAGTACGTAAGATAACCCAGGCAGCAACGCGTTGAGCCGATGCGGTTGTCGGCCTCAATGCCCGTTTTTTTAGTATTTATCTTATTGACTTGCTAAGGCTTCATTCTTTTTTGAAATTCCTGCAATAATAGCTGAAAACAATTTTCTATTAATGGCGGGCGGCTTTGATGAGCGCTGCGCATTAATGCAATGGTGCGGCTGAGTAATGGTTGTTGCAGATGAACCACGGTTAATTCCTCGTCCTGCAGATGCACGGTATAAAGCTGCGGCAAAATAGCCACCGCTAAATTCGAACGCACTAACCCATATAATGTCTCGAGAAAGTCCACCTGATACGCGGCAGTTAAATTCAGGCGATGGCTTTCCGCCAACGCCAATACCAATCGGCTGATATTACCCTTCGAAAAAACCGCAATATTGCGCCGGGATAACTGCCGCCACGGCAGATGATGCGATTCCGCCAGAGGATCGTCGCGCCGCATGACCACCACGAAAGGATCTTCCTGCAGCGGGTGTATTTCCAGGCTGTCCGGCACCGAGCTGTCGAGCGCGCCTATGCCAAAGTCAATCTGGCCGTTCTCCAACTGCAGCAACAGAGAGTCATTGGTTTGATCGTGAAACTCGATGCGCAAGCGGGGAAAATGCTCGGCCAACAGCTGCGGCACCGCCGGGAACAGCAGACTGCCGACCGAGGGCACCAGCCCAACGCGCAAGGTGCCGTCGCCCCCCGCCAGCACGATGCGCTGCATGTCGTCGAATGCCGCCTGCGCCACGTTCAACACGCGTTCGGCGTGCGGCAGAATAGCCGTGCCCAATTCTGTCAGCGTCACCGCAGAGGCGGTACGGTTCATCAGTTTGCCCCCCAGCACGGATTCAACCTGCCGCAGCGCGCTGCTCAACGCCGGTTGGCTGATCGCCAAACGGTTCGCGGTATCGGTAAAATGCCGCAACTGCGCCAGCGTCACGAAGTATTGGATCTGCTTTAAAGAGAGCGCGGGCAGACGGCGCCAGGGTTCGGACATATCAGCCTTCCGTCAGGGCAGGGAAACGTTTGCCACAGCATAAACGTTTCTTATCACGCAATAAATTAAATCATCTGGGCAAACCCCGGCAGCCCCCCTAGAGTAACTCCCCTGTCATCATGCAGGTAACTACCATGACCTCTTATTCCGAACGCCGGCGCGCAATCAAGGCCGCGCTGGGGCAGGCTCCCTACGATCTGTTGCTGACCAACGCGGCGCTGGTCGACATGGCGACCGGCGAAATTCGCCCGGCCGACGTCGGCATCGTCGGCTCGCTGATTGCCAGCGTTCACCCCTGCGGCACCGCAGCGGACGCCGCGGAAATTCAGGATCTGGCCGGCGCCTATCTCTGCCCTGGGCTGATTGACACCCATGTACACGTAGAAAGTTCGCATCTGCCGCCGGCGCGCTATGCCGAGATCGTGGTTGCGCAGGGCACCACCACCATTTTTTGGGATCCGCATGAGCTGGCCAACGTGCTTGGCGTCGCCGGCGTGCGCTATGCCATCGACGCCAGCCGCGGCCTGCCGCTGCGGGTCATTTGCGCGGCGCCGTCCAGCGTGCCCTCCACTCCCGGCCTGGAGATGTCCGGCGCCGACTTCGCCGGAGAGGAAATGGAGACCATGCTGGCCTGGCCCGAAGTGGCCGGCGTCGCCGAAGTGATGGACATGCACGGCGTGCTCAACGGCAGCGAACGGATGTTGGAAATCCTTAACGCCGGCCTGAACAGCGGCAAACTGATCGAAGGCCACGCACGCGGGCTAAGCGGCGCCCAACTGCAGGCCTATTTGGCGGCCGGCGTCACTTCGGATCACGAGCTGACTTCCGCCGCCGATGCGCTGGAAAAACTGCGCGCCGGCCTGACGCTGGAGATCCGCGGCTCGCACCCTTATCTGCTGCCGGAAATTGTCGCGGCGCTGCTGACGCTGCCGCATCTGTCTTCGCAAATCACCCTGTGCACCGACGACGTGCCGCCGGATATCCTGCTGGAGAAAGGCGGCATCATCGCCCTGCTCAACCTGTTGATTGAGCATGGCTTGCCGGCAACCGACGCGCTGCGAATGGCAACGCTCAATGCCGCCATTCGCCTGCAGCGCAACGACCTGGGGCTGATTGCCGCCGGGCGTATCGCCGACCTGGTGGTGTTTGATTCGCTGTCGCAGCTTAAGGCTCGGGCGGTGTACGTAGCGGGAAAACTGACGGCGCAGCAGGAGAAATTGCTGGCGCCGCTGAGCGACACCCCGGCGGTGACGGCGCCGCGCGATACGCTGCGTTTGCCACCGCTGGCCGCCGCCGACTTTATCATGAAAATTCCGGGCATCCGCCACGGGCAGGCGACGCTGCGCCATATCAAAGGCGCCCGCTTCACCCAGTGGAGCGAAACCACGGTCGAGGTACGTGCAGGTGAAGTGCAGCTCCCGCCCGGTTTTAGCCTGATCTGGGTACAGCACCGCCACGGCCGCCACCCAGCCAAGCCGCAGCTGGCGCTGCTGGAAGGCTGGGGGGAACTGCGCGGCGCCATCGCCACCAGCTATTCGCATGATTCGCACAACCTGGTGGTGCTGGGGCGCAACGCCGTGGATATGGCGCTGGCCGCCAACGCGCTGATCGCCAGCGGCGGCGGCATGGCCCTCAGCCAAAACGGCGCGCTGCTGGCGCAGGTGGCGATGCCGATCGCCGGCATGCTGTCCGACTTACCCGCCGCCGAGCTGGCGCGGCAATTTAAAAACCTGCGCGAACTCAGCGCGCAGGTGGCCGACTGGGAACCGCCCTATCGGGTTTTCAAAGCGATAGAAGGCACCTGCCTGGCGTGCAACGCCGGGCCGCACCTGACCGATCTCGGCCTGACCGACGGCGCGACGCGCCAGATTGTCGATCCGCTGATCGCCTGCTGGGAAACCCCGGCGCAATAATAATTACGATAATGAGACAGCACGGGAGACTGCCGATATGGCGGACAATTCAGTAAATGCTCCAACGCCGGGGAGCTGGCTGCAGCGGCGTTTTCAACTGCACGCGCGGCAAAGCAGCGTCAAAACCGAATGCCTGGCCGGGGTAACCGGCTTCCTGGCCGCCGCCTATCTGTTGGTGGTGATCCCCGGCCTGCTGGCGGTGGGCGGCATGGACAAGGGCGCGGCGACCACCGGCACCATTCTGGTGTTCGTGCTCGGCACGCTGCTAATGGCGTTTTACGGTAACCTGCCGTTTATCGTCGGGCCCGGCATCGGCGGCTCGGTGTTGGTCGGGGTGACGCTGGCGGGCAGCGAAGGCATCAGCTGGCAGATTGGCCTCGGCATCGCCTGCTGGTCCGGCATTTTGTTCTTTGCGCTGACCCGCCTCGGGCTGCGTGAGGTGGTGACCCGTTCGGTGCCGCAGTCGATCAAGCTGGGGCTGACCGCCTCGATCGGGCTGTTCGTGGCGGTGCTCGGCTTTCGCAACGCCGGGCTGGTGCTGGCCAACGCCAAGTCCAACGCGCTGATGCTGGGCGACTTCACCGCGCCGGGCGCCTTGATCGCCCTGAGCGGCCTGTTTCTGGCCATCGCCCTGCAGGCCCGCCGGGTGCCGGGCGCCATCCTGTGGGCCATTTTGTTCGCTACGCTGGTCGGCATTCCGTTCGGCGTGACCCGCCTGCCGGACAGCCTGATGGCGATGCCGCATTCCCTCACGCCGGTGCTCGGCCAGGTCGATATGATCGGTGCGCTGAATATCGCCTTTTTGCCCTACCTGTTTGTGTTTTTCGCCTCGGAGTTTTTCTCCACCATGGGCACCACGTTGGCCGTGGGCGGTGAAGCCGGGTTGCTGGATGAGCATGGCAACATGCCGCACATCAACCGGCCGTTTATGGTGGACTCCATCGCTGCGGCGCTTGGCCCCTGGGTCGGCATTCCCGCCGCAACGGCGCTGATCGAGTCTTCGGCGGCGGCGGAGGCCGGCGGCAAAACCGGCCTGACCTCGCTGGCGGCGGCGGTGATGTTCTTGCTGATGCTGCTGTTTACCCCTGTCGCCCTGATGATCCCGAAAGAGGCCACCGCGCCGGCGTTGATCCTGATCGGCCTGAATATGTTCAGCGGGCTGCGCAAGGTGGATCTGGCGAACTTCACCGACGGCCTGCCGGTGCTGATGATGGTCATGATCACGCTGATCGCCAACAGCTTCGGCACCGGCATCGCCGGCGGGCTGCTGTTCTATATCATCATCAAGGTGATTGCGGGCAAATGGCGCGAGGTGCCGGCCGGGCTCTACCTGCTGGCGATCCCGCTGGCCTATTACTTCGCCACGTTGGTGAAACACTGATCCACTGCGGCGTGCCGACAAACCGGCGCGCCAAACCCCAGGGGTTACAACATGCGGCGCAGAATGGCATTCTTTTCAAAACACTGATGCTTTATCACCGCCGCCACGTGGAGCAAGATCATTCCCGCCAGCGCGATGCATGAATAGCGATGCAGGGTAAAAAAGAACCTGTTCACTTCCAGGTTGGTGACCGGCCGGGGGAAATCTATCACGCCAAAGACCTGAAACCCCTTTTCCAGCATTAAAAAACCGCTGACCAACACCACGAAAATCAGCAGGTAGAAAATCTCGTGCAGCAGGTGCACCAGCCCTTTCCCATGTCCTTTCAGCATTTCGCCATAGGGAACCGTCGGCCTGAAATACCGCCACAGGAAACGCATCACCATCAACGGCGTCAGCACCAGGGCCAACGACATATTGGTTTCGGAGAAAAAGGTAAATATCCGCTCATTCGGCATAAAGTGCAGCGAATACCCGACGATCATGACGTAAATCATCGTGACGGCAATCACCCAATGCAAGAGGCGGCTGAAGAGATCGTAGCGCGTGCGGATAGCGATCGTCTCGGTTTGATGTGGCATAAAACCCCCTTAAAAGCGGCCATCGCTGGCCGCTGAATATTCAGTTCGTTGGCGGGTCGCTTACTTCTTCACAACCCAGGCATCCTGCCAGTTGGAGCCCACGCCCGGCTCATAATGCGTTGCGCCGCTGTTCCACTGCCCGCACCAGCCGCTGTAAGGGAAAGGTTTGCACTCATAGACCTTGCCGTCCTTCGGCTGCAGCACTGTGGTGCCGGCGGCGTATTTGTTCAGCTCATTCGGGAACACGTATTTATAGTCGCCGCCGCCACCGCCGGTGGACTCCGCCACCAGATCGAAGTTCTCGACGTCTGGCTGAATGCTGTTGCCTTTATCGTTGGTCGCAATCACCTTCAGCATATGATGGCCTTCGCTGACGTTGTTCAAATCCATGATCAACGGCTGGCTGGCGTCTTCGAGCTGGGTCTTCAGGTAACCCTTCTCAACCTGGTGATGATCGTATACGCGCGCCTCGAGGGTCAGCTTGCCCTTCACCTCGGCAGTGAAGGTCAGGTTTGATTTGCCGTCTTTGATCTTGGTGCTGGACAGGCCGCCGAGGCGGATCTCTTCGGTAATGCTCGGCGCCTCTTCCTCATAAGAAATCAGCACGTTCGTCAGGGAGCTGCCTTTTTTGGCGAAGACATAGTTATTGCCGGCGATTGGGTTGACGTTGCCGTCCTTGTCTTTAACCCCGGCGCGCACGTCTTTATGGCCGGCGTTGATTTTTTCCGCCAGCGCCAGGCTCCAGCGGTTTTTGTCGGTCAGCTGCTCGTTGACGATGGCGATTTCGGTCTGCATGGCGGTGACTTCGCCGTCATCGCTGAAGAAACGCGCGATGGCCTTGTCGCCAACCTGCAGATCTTTACCGTTGATTTGCCCCTGCAGCTGCTTGTTCCACTCGGAAACGATGCCGCCGTCTTCAAAGTTAACGTCGACCACCTGATAGAAGCTGTTTACCGTGTCGTTAATTTCCCATACGCCATAAATCACCTGGTAACCGGTTCTTTCCGGCACCACGCACTGGTGAACCTCACGATCTTTTGGCGGCTGGGCATGGCCGTCAACCTCACAGAAAGGTTCTTTCTCGAAGGCATCGCGCGACAGCGGCTTGTTCACGTCCCAGTTCTGCTTGGTGATGTAGTAACGCCAGTTGTTGGTTTTATGCTTGGCGGTATGGTACCAGGTGAAGGCCTGCGGGCCGGCCTTGATGGTATTCAGCGCCCATAGGTTGGTGCCCTGACGGTCCAGCGGCTCAAAGCCGCCCACGCCGCCGCTGGCCAGCTGGCCGTCGCGCGGTTTGTCTTTAAACGGGAAGCCGGACTCTTGCTCAACGCTCTGCGGTTCCCACTGCGCGCGGCCGCAGTCGGTGTTGGAACCCAACTTGCATTTATAGGCGCGGCTCTCTGGCACCTCAATATAACCGTGTGACCAAGCGGCCGAAGACGCGGCGAGCGTTGCCATCATCAGGGCAATTTTTGATAATTTCATTATTACTCCAGTTTAATTTCTTGGTTTCAACCGAGAGAACCAAATAATTCCCAGCCGAATCATTTACTGTTCTAAGAAATGCGGAAATTCCGCCCTGAAATAATACCCTGAAGAAAAATAGCCCCGACACTTAGGTTGCATTAAGTTAATGAAGACTAATGGCCATCGCTATCTTAAAGGTTTTAAATAACGCTTAAAAAGCGCTCCGCATATTGAAAGGTTATTTAGCCGGGGTTAGAATGCTTAATAATAAACACCTCTTCAATAAGAAGCCAATAATGTTAAAAAACCTTTCCGCATGGTGTCTATCCGCCGCGTTGTTATCCGGCTGTCAGCAGACCGCAGGAAATAAAACGGCGCCGCCGGCGATCGACCATCAGCTGGCGCAGCTGTCATCGCTGGTCGGCGCCGCGCAGTTTCTCAGGGTGAAGTGCAACCGCGCCGATATTCCCGCAGACGATAAATTAGCCGGGGCGGCATTAAGCGCGGCGGACAAAAAGGGGTGGCCGAGCCGGGCAATCGATCGCTCACGGCTCTCCGAAGCGGCCAACGGGGTATTCGAACGGCTGAATGCAGACGCAACCCCGCTAAGCGAAAAATGCAGCAGCCTCAATCAATCGCTGGCGCAATTCCTCGCCCAAACGCGTTAACCGACCAGCGGCGGGATCATCCACAGGTAGGCCGCCATCGCTGCGCCGGCCAACGCCAGCCCGGGCCCAAAAGGCAAGGGCTGTGACCAGCTGCGGCCACCCATCACGCGCTGCAGCGCCAGCCAGGTCAGGCTGCAGGACGAGCCAATCAGCAAAATATGCGGCAGGGTTTCATAACCCGTCCATGCCCCCAGGGCGGCCAGCAGCTTGAAGTCGCCATATCCCAGCCCTTCGCGCCCGGTCAACAGCCTGAATCCCCAATAAAGCAGCCACAGGCTCAGGTAGCCGGCAATCGCGCCCATCACCGCCGCCGGCAGAAACTGCGGATGCGCAATGCCGTGCCACAGCAACCCGACCCAGAGCAATGACAGCGTCAGGCAATCGGGCAGCAGCTGCCGTTCCATATCGATCGCCGTTAACGCCAGCAATAACGAAAATAACGCCACCATAAATAACCAGTCGATACCCATGCCGATAAAAGCCGCCGTCGCCACCCCCGCCAACAGCACCGCCATTTCAATCAATGGATAGCGCAGCGAAATATTCTGCCGGCAATAGCGGCATCGTCCGCGCAGTACCACCCAGCTGACCAATGGAATATTGTCATAGGGCTTTATATTTTCCGAACAGTGCGGACAACGCGAGGCCGGGAAAAATAAATTAAATGACGCAAGCCGGACTGGGTTATTACCGGCCTCGGCATCGCCATCGAGCATTTTCGGCAAGCGATAAATCAGCACATTAATAAAGCTGCCGACGCACAGGCTCAGCGCGGCGCTAAATAACAGCCAGCGCTCATCGGCCATATTTTCAATAGCGGTTAACATATCTGCCTCTGAGGGTATAAAAGGTAAATGATTATAAAATGGGGGGCTGCGCCCGAACCAGCAGCTGGAGCACCTTGACCCTGCCCGGCTGCTGCTCCCGTTCCACGGCCAGCCGCACCACCCGAATCCCCTGCTCGCGCTGCAGCTCCGCCAGCCAGGCGATGAGCCGGCCGAACGGCAGCGCCGGCAAGATTATCTGCACGCCCTGCTCGCTGTCCGACAGGCGAGCGATAGGGATCTGGCGTTCTTGCGCGCTCTGCCGCAGACGCTGCTGCAGCAAAGACGCCGGCGCCGCCGTTGGCGGCAGCCGCGCCCGCAGCTGGGTGACGGCTGCCACCCGCCCATTAAGCGCCTCCAGGCGCTGCGCATGCTGTTTCATCAGATAAAACTGATACAGGCAGTAGCCGAACGCCGCCAGCAACAGCAGGCTCCAGGCAACCGCCGCCTGCAGGCGTTTATCGACGCGAAAATCGGCGATACGCTGTTTCATTGCTCTCCCCCCACCCTCAGGATCGCCACATCCGGCGCCGCGCCTTGCGTCATCGAAATGTGAATGCCGCTGTCCTCGCTGGGCGGCGGCAGCGTTACCTGCTCTTTGAACAGCGTGATCGTCAGTTCGTTTTTGGCGCCGTCAAAGGTTAACGACTGCAGTTGAGGCTGTTCCCATAGCGACAGCGCCTCGCTGGCGTAAGGCAACAGCGTAAACAGCTGCGGCTCATTGATGATATTTTGCATTTGCCTGACCTGCCTGCTGGCCGTCTCGGCGGCGGAAACGCCCGGCGGCAGCCCCGGCAACAGGCGCTGGGTTACGGCAGCCGCCTGCCGTTCGAATTGCCCGGCCATCAGTTGGTGATACAGGCCGCACGCCAGCAGCGAACAGCTCGCCAGCATCAGCGCGCAGGCGGTTTTCCCCGGCATAAAGCGCGGCCAGCTGGCGGCCGGCCTGAACTTTCCCTGCAGCAGGTTGTTCTTGCTGCGCCAGGCTTCGTCGGCCAGCAGCCATAACGGATCCTCAACGCGAGAGGCGTTCTCCCACCCCGGCGGGACATCGGCGTCGGCATGCAGGCACAGATCCGGCGTCACCGGCGGCGCCGTTGCCGCCCAGGCATGCGGCAGCGCCATGCCCCGCCACGGCCCGCTTCTTATCAGCCAGCGATCTCCGGCCTGCAGCGCGCTGCAGCTGCCGGGCAACGGCAGCGCCAGCACATCCGGCAGCATTTTATCGGCCCGCAGGCCACAGGCGTTCAGCAGCTCGCACCAGGCCGCCATCTGCGCCAGCGCAACCCCGGCGATGCCGTACCGCTGTTGTTCTTTGCCCAGCAGCACCCAGTGCATCTGTTCCACATCCGCCAGCAGCTCGCTTTCGTGCTGGTAGGCCAACGCCATCGGCGTCATCTGGCGGGATTTACCCTGAAATCCCCCCTCGCGCAGCACCACATGCCGCGCCGGAACCAGCACCACCACCCTGCTGTTGCACGCCATCACCGCCAGCTCTTCGCCGCCGTCGCTCAGATCCACCCGGGCGCTGAAGGCGCTATGCGCCTCTCCCGCCTTACCCCAGCGCACCTCGGCCATGGCGTCGTGCCCCAGGGCGATGAGCAGCATATTGTCCGACATGGTTTAACCCTCCCCCCAGCCGAACTGGCGCCGAATCACCCTGACGCCGCTATCGCCACGCCGCCATGCGCTGGTCAGGCGATAGCGGCCATCGGCCAACGTCACCCGCAGCTCCGCCGTAAAGCGGCTGCCGCTGATGGCCAGCCTGTCGGCCAGCCGGTCATCCTGCAGTTTGCCCAATTCGGGGTAGTTATCGGCGGTAAAAAAGTCCAGCGAACGCCAACCCTCCCGAGGGCGGCCGCCAATTAACGCCAGCACCTGCTCAGCGCTCAATGCGTTCTGCAACATCGCTCTGATCAACGGCAGCTGCTGCGCGGTGACGGTGTTGAGGTTGATCTGCAGTTGGTTATCCGGGCGGGCGCACACCAGCGGCGCCAGGCGCGCATACAGCTCGCGGCTCATGAAGTTCATCTCCCGCAGCTCGCTGACGTCTGCAAACAGATAAGCGGTTTCAGCCACGCCGCGTCGGCCGGTTATTTTGGTGATAATGGCCTCGGCGATAGCCTCGGCCTGCGGTTCGGCAACCGCCAGATTACTGAGCAACAACATGAATATTCGCTTTTCCGGCGCTATTTTCGCCGCGGCGTCGCCGCGATCTTCCGCCGGCGACGCCGCGGCCAGCGCATTCAGATTAAAACAGGCGTCGGCGTTGATGATGCGCACCGAGACCTCGCCCTGTTCGGTGCGCATGGCGATATCCTCGCGCGCCCACGCCTGGCCCAAATTCACCGAGGGCTGTTTATCCAACGACCGCTGCAGCCATCTTTTGGCATAGATTTCCCCGCCCAGCAGCAGCCACTTGGCCCTTAACTGATCCTGCTGCGACTGCGCGCGCGTCATCGCCCGCTGCCAGTAGCCGTTGATATTCACCGCAATAATCGCCATCACTGACATCATTAACAACACCATCAGCAACGCCATTCCCCGCTGTTTATTCATGATTTATCCTCCGACGGCAGCAGAACAATGCGCCTTACCGGGCCTAAATCCCCGCTGTCAACGGCGATCTCGACCGCCTGCGGCAGCCAGGTGCTGGCGCGCCACGCCGCCAGCCATTCGCCCTGATAATAAAAACGCAGTTGGAACCGCCGCACCCCGGCCAGCAGCGTCACCCGGAGCGCCGCAGAGGCCGGGCCGTTCAGCTCGGGGTAGCTCAGGCGCGTCAGCCGCCCCTGTTCCAGCCGGTATTCCACCCGCTCCAGCGTCGAGCGCGGCAATCTGCCGCCGGGGTTCTGCCAGCCGTGTCGGATCAGCATCACCCGGTAGTTGCCGGCGCCGTCCGCCGCCTGGCGCGCCTCAAACTCCGGTATGCCGGGTTGGGCGGCCAGGTTGACCGGCACCCGGGCAAGCGCATGGGAAAAGTCCCGTTCAACGGCGTTCAACGCCCGCTGCAGCTGAACCATTTGCGCCGCTTTGCCCTGAACGATTTCGCTGTTCTTCAACACGCCCTGAAAAATCATCAGCGCCAACAGCGACAGCAAAGAAAAAATAACGATCGCCAGCATCATTTCCACCAGGGTAAACCCGCGCTGCGGGCGACTGTTCACGGCAATTCCCGGTAAGCCAGCAGTGCGATCAAGGCGTTGTGCGCCTGCGGCTCGCGCCGAACTTCTATTTCTATCGCCCACAGCCCGGCATCGGTGGTTTCTCTGCCGCGGTAGCGCCAATACCAGATTTCATCCGCCATCTCCGTCGTTCCCTCTCGCCACGCCGGCGCCGGCGGCGCCGCATCAAGTTGCAATAACGCCAGCTGGTTATCCGCCACCCACAGGGCGAGGTTTCTGGCCTCAAGTTCACCCAGGCTTCGCACCTGTTGGCCGGTGGTTTTGATCACCGCCATGCAGCCAATGGCGAAAATCATCAGGGCGACCACCACTTCCAGCAGGGTCATGCCCCGCTGCCGTTGATCGTCAGCTTTCATCGCAGCGCGCTGCCGTTGTCTCGAATGCCAAAAAGCCGCTCGCATAGAGCTGCCAACGGCATTTACCCTGCAGCAGGGTAACGGTAAAGACGGAAGTTTCACCGCCCGGATACAGCCAGACCTGCGGTTCCGTCGGCGGCCACGCCGCGTCCAGCGCGATGTTCTGCCGTTCCAGCGCCAGCTGCAACGCCATCCCGGCCGGTAAAGACGAGGCGTCTCGTCCCTGCCGCTCCCCCTCGGCGACGATGCGCCAGCCGCCGTCGCTGAACGCCACGCCATAGGTTTTCCCTTCACGCTCGGCCCGTTCCGCCGCCTCGGACAGCCGCCAGGCCAACAGTTCGCCCTGCTGCGCCAGCTGCCCCCCCGGAGCGGGAAAACGCAGCATAATCAGACTGCTGGCGATCCCCAACAGCAGCAGCACCAGCATGATTTCCAGCAGGGTAAAGCCGCCCGCACGCTTCATCGCTACTCTGCCTGCCCCGCCGGCTTGTCCAGCCAGTTGCCGATGTCATCCTGGGTGTCGGCAAGGCCGTCCGGGCCGATGGAGAACACGTCCAGCTTGCCGTGTTTGCCGGGGTTGCGCAGCTGATACGCATTGCCCCAGGGGTCCTGCGGCAGCCTGCGGATATAGCCGTCTTCCGGGTAATTTCGCGGCAGCGGCGGGCGTTCGGGCTTGGCCACCAGCGCCGCCAGCCCCTGCTCCGAGCTGGGGTAGCGGCCATTGTCCAGCCGGTACATGTCCAGCGCATTTTCCAGGGCGACAATATCGCTGGCCGCTTTTTGCTTATCCGCTTTCTCTTTGTTGCCCATCAGGCTGGGAATGGTCAGACTGGCCAATAACCCCAAAATGACAATCACCACCATAATTTCCAAAAGCGTAAATCCCTTTTGCCGCTCATGGTCCGCCTGCCTGACTTTGCGCATTTTGCTATCTATTAACATATTGATTATCCAATCATATTGTTGAGTTGTAATATCGGCTGCAGGATAGCCAGAATGATGAACAGCACCGAGCTGGCCATCAGGATCACCAATAAAGGTTCAAACAGTCCCAGAGCCAGGGCGATGTGCCGGGCAAAGGCGTCCTGCTGCATATTCGCCGCCCGTTCAAGCATCATGTCCAGTTCACCGCTGCGCTCGCCGGACATGATCATATGGCGCATCATCGGTGAAAAAAGCGCCGTGCCCTCCAGCGACGGCGACAGTCCCTCTCCTTCCCGCACCCGCTCCATCGCCGCCAGCAGACGCCGGCGGGCGTGATCGTTGCCCAGCACGCTGGCGCTGATGCGCATCGCTTCCAGCAGCGGCACCGCGCTGGCATTCAAAATGCTCAGGGTTTTGGCATAGCGCGCGGTGTTGACGCCGAGGGCCAGCTTGCCGACCACCGGCAGCCGCAGAATAAAAGCGTGCCAGCGGCAGCGCCGCGCCGGATCGCGCAGGGCGTAGCGAAAACACACCATGCCCGTCAGCACCAGCGCCAGCGCCACCAGCCCCCACTGCCGAATGGCGGCGCTGGCGCCGATCAGCAGCCGAGTAGACAGCGGCAAGGCCTGCTTCATATGCACGAACTGCTCCACCACCTTGGGCACCACCGCCGCGAGCAGGATAGTCACCACTCCGATCGCCACCACCGTCAGCACCAGCGGATACACCAGCGCCTGGGTGATTTTGTTTTTCATCTGTTGGCGCTGTTCGACGTAGTCGGCCAACCGCTCCAGCACCGGCGCCAAATGGCCGGAGATTTCGCCGGCCGCCACCATGGCGCAGTACAGTCGCTCAAAAATACGCGGGTACTGACCCATGGCGTGCGCCAGCGAAAAACCTTCCAGGATCCGCTGACGAACCTGCACCAACGCCGCCTGCAGCGCCTTTTTTTCCGTCTGCCGCGCCACCGCCATCAACGCTTCTTCCAACGGCAGCGCGGCGGACATCAACGTCGCCAGCTGGCGGGTGGCCAGCGCCAGATCGCCGCTGCCGACGCCGGTACCAAGCTTGAATCCATACAGCCTGCCGGGGCCGCGCGTCTTTGCGCCCCTGACCTCGAGCACTCGCCAGCCTTTTTCGCGCAGCATATCGCGGGCATGGCGCAGAGAATCGGCCTCAAGCGAACCGCGCTGGGCGCGCCCCTGCCGATCGCAGGCGCGGTAATCACACTTCATCGCCATCCCCTTCACGGGTGACCCGCAATACCTCTTCCAGACTGGTTTCGCCGGCGCTCATTTTGGCGATACCATCCTGACGCAACGACTGATAACGCGAGGCGGCCAGGCGCATGATGTCGATTTCGCTGTCTCCGCGATGGATCGCCAGACGCATGGCCTCATCCAGCAGCAGCAGTTCGTGCAGGCCGATACGGCCGCGGTATCCCTGGCCGCCGCAGGCGTCGCAGCCCACCGGCCGCCAACAGGTAGGGCTTTGCTCCGCCGGCCAATCAAACGTCTGCCGTTGTCGCTCGGATAATGCATAGGGCTCACGGCACTGCGGGCAGAGCCGCCGCACCAGACGCTGCGCCAGCACGCCGCTGAGCGAACTGGACAGCAAAAATGGCTCCACCCCCATATCCCGCAGCCGGGTAATGGCGCCAATCGCGGTATTGGTATGCAGCGTGGACAACACCAGGTGCCCGGTCAAAGAGGCCTGCACCGCAATCTGCGCCGTTTCGCCGTCGCGGATCTCACCGATCAACACCACGTCAGGATCCTGCCGCAGCAGCGCGCGCAGCCCGCGGGCAAAGGTCATGTCCACCTTCGGGTTCACCTGGGTCTGCGCAACGCCGCTCAGCTCATACTCGACGGGATCTTCAATGGTCATGATGTTGCGGTTTTCGTCATTGATCTGGTTCAGCAGGGTGTACAGCGTGGTGCTTTTGCCTGAGCCGGTCGGGCCGGTAACCAGGATAATGCCGTGCGGCTGCTGAATCAGGCGCAGCAGCGCCTGCTGGCGATCCGGCGTCATGCCCAGGCTGGGCAGATCCAGCCTGACGCTGCTCTTGTCCAGCAAACGCATCACCACCCGTTCACCGTGGCTGGCCGGCATCACCGACACCCGCACGTCGATCGCCCGGCCCCCCACTTTCAGCGTCATGCGGCCATCCTGCGGCACGCGCTTCTCGGCAATATCCAGCTTTGACATCACCTTGATGCGGGAAACCAGCAGGGCGGAAAGCTTGCGCTGCGGCGCCAAAATACGCCGCAACGCGCCGTCGATGCGAAAGCGGATCGCCAATTCACTCTCATAGGTCTCGATATGAATGTCGGAGGCCCGCTCTTTGATCGCCTCACTCAGCATGGCGTTGATCAGGCGAATAATCGGCGCGTCGTTCTGCTCATCCAACAGGTCCTGCTGCTCCGGCAGCTCTTCCGCCAGGGTATAAAAGTCCAGCTCGCTGCCCAGATCCTCGATCATCCTTTGCGCATGGCCGGTTTCCTGCTGGTAGTGCGCCACCAGTTTTTGTTCGAACAGTTCCGCCTCCAGCCGCACCGGCAAGGGTTCGCCGGGCAGAAAACGATGGGCCTCCATCAGCGCGTCGAGCGTCGTTTGCCGGTGGCAATACAGCGCGATCCCCTGCGCCTGCGTCACCGCCAGCACGCCATGTTGGCGCGCCCAGGCAAAAGGCAGCAAATGGCCGGCAGGGCTCTGGGTCATTTTTTGCCTTCCCGGCCATAGAAGGCATCGATTTGCGCAATAACGTTCAGAAACGCCTTGTTGTCTCCGGCGCCTCTGCCCTGCGCCAGCTCGTCGCGCAGCGCCTGCTTCAGCTCGCTGTCCTTCTGTTGCTCGAGGTCGAATTTGCCGACTTTACGCCGGCTCTGCCGGCTATAACCCTCGGTGGTGCGAATGATGGTGGGCCGAATGAACAGCATCAGGTTACGCTTGCTTTCCTTCACCGAGGTCGAGCGGAACAGCGCGCCCAGCAGCGGAATGCGCCCCAGAAGCGGAACGCTGCTCTCCACTTCCGAGTTGGTTTTATCCAGCAGGCCGCCTACCACCACCGTTTCGCCGCTGTCGACCAATACGGTGTTGTTGACCGTGCGGATATTAAAGGTGGCGCCCAAAGAATCGGCGGCGATCTGCGCGTTGTCGGCAACGCTGGAAACCTCTTGTTCAATCTGCATCAGAACCGACTGGCCCTTGTTAATCTGCGGCTTGACCTTAAGTTTTATCCCCACGGTTTTACGCGAAACGGTATTGAACACGTTATCGCTGTTGGTGGTTTGCGAACCGGTTAGAATAGGCACATCCTGACCGACGCTGAACTCCGCCTCGGCGTTATCCAGAGTGACGATGCTCGGCGTGGCCAGAATATTGTTTTGGTTATTGCTGGCGATGGCGGAGAGCAACAGGCCCCAGTTGCCACTGTAGAAACCGGTCATCAGTCCGTTGGCCTTGCCGAAGGCCTCGAGCATGCCGCCCTCGAACCCCGAGGCAACGCCGGGGGCATTGCCCGCAAACTGCGTGCCGCCGCCGTACTTATTCGCCCACTGAACGCCGATATTCAGCCCCTGGCCGTCCTGCACCTCGACAATCACCGCCTCCACCAGCACCTGCGCACGCCGCACGTCCAGCTTGGTGACCACCTCTTCCAGATCGCGCATCACGTCCGGCGCGGCGGTGATGATCAGCGCGTTGGTTTGCTCGTCGGCCTTGATCACCACATTTTTCAGCAGCGCCACGTTGGTTGCGGCCGCTTCCTTTTCATTCTGCAAGCCCGAGCTCACCCCGGTCAGCACCTCGACCAGGCTCTGCGCCTTGGCGTATTTCAGCTGAATGACTTTGGTGTTGCCCTGGCTAACGCTCTTGTTATCCAGCTGATAAACCATCGATTTAACGTATTCGCGGATCCGATCGTCGCCGGTCAGCATCAGGCTGTTGGTTCTTTCATCCGCCACCAGCCGCAGCGTCGCGGCACCCGCCATCCGCTGCTTGCCCTCTTCGCGGAACAGCTCATTGACCATGCGCACAATCTCGGCCGCCGCCGCATGTTTCAACGTTATGGTTTCTATCTGGTTGCCGTCATCCTGATCCATCTCGCGGACAATATCGATCAGCCCATTGACCACGCCGGCCCTGCCGGTGATCAGCAAGGCGTTGCCCTGCTCGTAATGCGCCACGCTGCCGACGCCCACGCTGTCGTTAAGCTGGCGCAATAACGGCGCAATATCCTTGGCCGCGATGTTGCGCAGCGGAACGATGCGCATCACCACCTCATCCCCTTCCGCCGCCTCGGCGCCGCCCGCCTGCGATAGCGCGGCTCGTTTCCCCTCTTTCGCCACTATCACTTTCAGCACGTTATTGGGCATGCCGATCACCGCATAGCCGTAAACGTCCAGCACGTTCAGGAAGAATTGATAATATTGTTTGTCGTTAAGCTGCTCATAGCTGCGCACGGTGACCTTACCTTTCACCGCCGGGTCAATGATGATGGTTTTCCCCAGATTTTTACTGACGGTATTAATAAATTCCTGAATATCCGTGCCTTTAAAATTGGCGGAAAAAGATTCGGCATGCGCCGGGCCGGAAAAAACGGCCAGCAGGGAAATCATCGCCAGCCGCCGCCAGTAAACGTGGCGCCACTGATGGCCCAGAAGATAAACAATATGCGTAATCACAATACAGCCTTATGACCTGAAAAATTTTCCATCAAAAAAAGAAAGCACGCCTACTCTTTTAAAATCATCGAGGCATAGTATCCATTTTCATTAAGCAATATCTTATCGTGCAATATGCGCAATATAACGGCGTTGCTGTCGATAATGCGCTCACCGATGCCATAGCTGGCCTGCTTTCCAGCGCGCTCTATGATAACCAGGCTTTTATTTTCATTGCCGCTGAGCAGTAAACCGGTAATTTTCCCCGCCAGCCGGGACTCTGGCGCATCACGAATGATTTGGTCGGTAATTCCCTGCGGCCTCACCCTATAGCCCTCCTCCCCCCGTTGCCCGCCCTTTGCCTGCGCATAGCGGCCAAATAAGTTGAGCGCGCCGATAACGCCCGCATCATCCGCCGCAGGAAACCCGACATGGCGCGGCGCGGCCGGCGCTGGCTCTGTTGCCGCGCCGATGTGGGTTATTTTCCACAGTTGAGAAAATATAAACGCCAGATTCAGCAAAAAGAAAAACGAAAAGACATAGCCAATGAACCGCTTGCTCACTTACGCCTCGGGAAATCACATTAATGCCACAGCAATCGCAATCCAGGCGCTACACCGAGATCCCCACGCACACCGCCACTGAAAAAATCAGCGTTATTGTCAGCGCGATTTTGTAATTGACGGCCTCTAAACGGCGCTTTACCCGCTTTAACCACGCGCCGCCGGCGTGCTCACCTCCGGCGACGGCGGCGCTTTTTCGCCCGCCGGTCTGGAAGCTCAGCATGACGCCAAAACGGGGTATGGTCTTGATCACCTCAGCGGGAATGCCATGCCGCGACAGCAAAGAGCGGCACTGGAATATCATCTGATAATAGTTATTGTCGCTGATCGTTTCATGGTTGCAGAACCATACCGCACGGATAATATCGTTCTTCTTATATATCCCGCTGAGCAGACAAAGCATGAATCGCCGTTGCAATTCGGTCATCTCAATAATAACCTTTTCCTTTTTAAACAACAGCGTCTTATCGTTATTGTTTAATATAACGGCATCATTTTCAAGCAGGGTGTCGTTCAGAGCAATCTTATGTACGTCCATCTCTCGCCTATTATATTGATAAAATCCCAATGCTCTTAGCCCCATAGCCACAGCCCATGGCCGTAAAAATGGTTTTTCATAAAAACAATGGAGTAAAAGCTCAAGAGCCTGGCTAATAAATCACGCATAAAACATTCACGCAACCTATTTCAAAAAATAAATTATATAAAATTAATAATCGCGCAAGCTAAATAAATAAACAATAAAAACAACAACTTAACCTGAAATATAAAAATATTAATTTATATTAAATAAGATAAAAAAATCATATTAATCGATGCAAACATAACAACTGATGTTATTGCCCCGGATAGGAAAAACGAATTTTCAGGATCGGCATAAAGAGCAAATAAAATAACTTTTTTTGCGAACAACTTATCGCTCTTTATTGGCGTTAAGGCAGGATAATGCTTCAGGAGTTAACGTTACATAAAAACATCGGCGAGTAGGCGCTGTTGAAGATCAGCGTGTTGCTATCGATATATCTGATATGGTAAAAACTGGATTCGCTGCTGAAGAAGTAAGAGTAAATATTTTCAGGCAAAGTGTCACGCGGTGAGTGAAGCGCCTCGCCGTAGTAGAATTTGTAAAAATCCCCCTGCAGAGTATAGGTAAAATTTATTCTGCGGTTTACGAAGAACCTCTTTTCTCCATCGTTCGCTACGCCGGAAAGAATAAGCACGCCTTTCTGGCCCGATAAAAACACATAATTAATTTTCAATACCAGTTGGATATCGTCGGATCCCGCCAGCCTGTCCAGGGAGTTGAAATAACTGAAGGTGGCGTTTGCCTCACAGGACAAGTCGCCAAAATCATGCTGACTGCGAGTGAGGGAGTAAACTATCGCAGCGGCAAAAACGCACAGGGCAACCAGAATAGCCGATAGCAGGTTTAACTTTTTGTCCATGCCCGAATGTACTCACTCTCACAATGATGCAGAATAGAACGACGATCTTTCGCGCATTTGGCGATAAACTGCCGCCCGCTGTCTTCGTTGGCATTGAGAGAACGGTTAACCCTGGTAAGGACTATCTCTCCTGGGCGACAGCGCTGCCCGTAAAGATCTTTTCTGGCCAAAAACTGCAAATAATTGCCCTTATTACTCTCCAAAAAATTACCGGCATAATAAACCTCGCAGCCGTTGACGCTGCCCACATAGGATAACAGCTGCTTCTTCTCTGCTGCGCGGTGGTGCTTATAATAAAAAAAGCACAGCGCCAGGAAAGATAACGGCAACACTATCGATAAGCTTCTCAGCAGAATAAAAGAATAACGATAGCCATGGCTGGCCGGCACTGGCGCATTTGGGATGCCGCCTTCGACGCAGTCAACGGCTAACTTGTTAATTTGTATAAAATTATTTAACCTGTAACCTTTCTTGGCCAGGGTGATGATCAGACGTTCATTGAATCCGACAGAAGCCAGCGCACGCCGGGTCAGGCAGATATATTGATTCAGGGTAGCCGACGACGCGCTCAAACCATGGTCGGCCCAGACCTGCTTAAGCAACGTCTCGCGGCTGACCGCTTCACTGCCATGCTCAAGCAAACACTTGAATACTCTTGCATTCACGCTGGATAGGAAAACTTCATGGCCTTTCTTTATACTCTTTAGCGAACCGTTTTCAGTATTAAACCTGATATCTTTATCAATGATGTAAATCATATTGCTGCCTGGTAGAGCACACTGGTTATTATTTGAACTTATTTAGGCCAATACAGCCATCGCCGACGGACGGGAACGGCGTCCTTTAGCGCAGGTAATAATCAATATTAACCCCATACCAACAGGCGCGCAACTTTAAGAATTTTCGCAAAATACCCTTCATATTTTTTCGCGCGAATGGCGTAGCGGCGCTGACTTATTGAGTGCCTGTTATAAAAAACAATTTTAAACGCCGGGGAAAAAATATGGCGCCAGAAATAACTCTTATGGGGCAGATAAAACGGAGAGAAAAAAATGCCGGGAGCTGAAATGGGTGGAGGCCCTGCCAGCTACATCCCGGCACACACGTCACCTGCTGCGGCTGCTTCCTTCCGGATCTGACCGAGTTCACAAGTTAGTGTTGCGGGAGAACCAACAGGGCCTCCATTGACGGCTTCTGTACTTCGAAGCGGTGGGCATTATCGGCGATGCCCCACCAAATAGCAAGCCAACCGAGGTCAACCGCTGTTTTCTTACCCACCTCTCCTGTGGCACACTCTCCGCCTGGGGTTTTACTCATGCGGGAAGACAAACATGAAACCAGAAGACGCCTCCTTTAGCCAACGCGTATTCCACGTGGTGGCCGCCATTCCCTATGGCAAAGTCACCACCTATGGCGAGGTGGCGCAGCTGGCGGGTTCGCCGCGCGCGGCGCGCCAGGTCGGCGGCGTCCTGCGGCGTTTACCGGAAGGCACCTCACTCCCCTGGCATCGGGTGATTAACCGTCACGGGCAGATTTCGCAGCAAGGGGAAGACTTTCAGCGCCAGCGGCAGGCGTTGCTGGCGGAGGGCATCATTTTTGGCCCACACAGCACGGTGGACTTTCAGCTGTACGGCTGGCGCGGGTAAAAAAACAAAACAGCCTTTGGCCGAAGCGCAAAGGCTGTTGCTGTCAGGCGCTCGGAAAACCGAGCTTACGGCATCGCCGTTGGCGCAGCCTGAACCGGCACGCCCTGTACAGGAACCAGCAGCAGATCGGCGCGAGTGCCGTTGCGGTTGACCACTTCCTGGATAGTGTCGGTGATAAAGATCATTTGACCATTCACCGTCACCGCCGCGCTCAGAATGATACGCGCATTCGGCTGGATGTCGGCCGGGTTGTACGGCAGGACGAAATTAAACGGCGCCTGTTTGCCGTCGGTGCGCACAGCTCGCTGGGCAATGACTTTCGACGGCGCATCCGCCAGCGAGGCGTCAGAGAGAGTAACCGTCAGTACGGCATCCGGCGGCAGCGCAATGCGCTGGCGAATGTTAACCGAACCAGTCACCGCCGGGCCCTGAATCTGCGTTTGCGCGGTCGGGTTTCCTGCCGTCGGGGTAGGCACATCCGCACTCTTTTGGGCACAGCCCGCCAGAGCCATCGTCAATGCTGCTGCTCCGCCTACGATTTGCCAGAGTTTCATGGATCGGTCTCCTTTTTTATTATCAACATGTTGGTGGCTTTCACCACCTCACTCAATAAACTTAGCACAAAATACTGAAAAATCCATTTAGCTCCGCCTATTAATCACTTCCCCTGCTGATAATGCTCACTATTAAGGTAATTTTAGCGGCCCCATAACGCAAGATGTTGACGTCCCGCCGTGATATTCCGCACACTGCGCAAAATGATTATTAGAAAGGTAATAACTTTATGAGCCAGGCATTACAAAACCTCCTCGATCTGCTGGATCTGGAGAAAATCGAAGAAGGGCTGTTCCGCGGCCAAAGTGAAGATCTGGGCCTGCGTCAGGTGTTCGGCGGCCAGGTCGTGGGCCAGGCGCTGTATGCCGCCAAGCAAACGGTGCCGGCGGAGCGCAGCGTGCATTCGTTCCACAGCTACTTCCTGCGCCCGGGCGATAGCAGCAAGCCTATCGTGTATGACGTGGAAACCCTGCGCGACGGCAACAGCTTCAGCGCTCGCCGCGTCAGCGCCATTCAGCACGGCAAGCCGATTTTTTACATGACCGCCTCCTTCCAAAGCCCGGAGACCGGTTTTGAACATCAGAACCGCATGCCGGACGTGCCGCCGCCGGAAGGGCTGATGTCCGAATCGGAAATCGCCCAGAAGCTGTCGCATATGCTGCCGGAAAAGGTGCGCGATAAGTTTATCGGCCAGAAACCGCTCGAAATGCGGCCGGTGAAGTTCCACAACCCGCTGAAAGGCAGCGTGGAAGAGCCACACCGTTACGTGTGGTTCCGCGCCAACGGCAGCATGCCGGACGATCCGGCCATTCATCAGTATCTGCTGGGCTACGCCTCCGACTTCAACTTCCTGCCGACGGCGCTTCAGCCGCACGGCGTCGGTTTCCTCGAGCCGGGCATGCAGGTGGCCACCATCGACCACTCGATGTGGTTCCACCGCCCGTTCCGCCTGGATGACTGGCTGCTGTACGCGGTGGAAAGCTCCTCCGCCTCCGGCGCGCGCGGTTTCGTGCGCGGGCAGATCTACACCCGCGACGGCGTGCTGGTCGCCACTACGGTGCAGGAAGGGGTGATTCGCCAGCGCGACGCCTAAAATATAAAAAGGGCGATGTCACCATCGCCCTTTTTTGCATCATCATTATTTTATTGTTATTTAGCGCACTGCCCTTCTTCCAGCCTTACTGGTTGTAGGCGCTCTCGCCGTGGCTGTTGACGTCCAGGCCTTCGCGCTCCTGCTCTTCCGGCACCCGCAGGCCAACGATGGCCCCGGCGATCTTGAAGGCGATAAAGGCAGCGACGCCAGACCACACCAGAGTGATCGCTACGCTCAGCAGCTGGACCCACACCTGGTGGCCCATGGTCACGCCTTCCGCATAGCCGGTGCCGCCCAGTGAAGAGGCGGTGAATACGCCGGTCAACAGACAACCGACGATACCGCACACCCCGTGAACGCCGAACACGTCGCAGGTGTCGTCCACCTTCAGCCATTTCTTCAGCGTGACCACGCCCCACAGGCCGGCAACGCCGCCCACCAGGCCGATGATCAGCGCCCCGCCGACGCCCACGGTGCCCGCAGCCGGCGTGACCGCGACCAGCCCGGCGATGCAGCCGGAACAGGCGCCCAGCAGCGACGGTTTACCGCGCGCAATCCACTCGGCGAAGGTCCAGGAGAGGATGGCGCCTGCGGTAGCAATCACGGTATTCAGGAACGCCAGGGCCGCAATGCCGTTCGCCGCGCTGGCGGAACCGGCGTTGAAACCGAACCAACCGATATACAGGATGGAAGCGCCGGTAAACACCATCGGCAGGTTATGCGGTTTGAACGCCTCCTTGCCGAAGCCGGCGCGTTTGCCCAACAGGTAGGCGCCAATCAGGCCGGCGCTGGCGGCGTTGATGTGCACCACGGTGCCGCCGGCGAAGTCCAGCGCGCCATCGGCGGCCAGGAAACCGCCGCCCCACACCATGTGGGCAATCGGCAGGTAGGAGATGGTGAACCAAATGGCGGCGAAGATCACCACCGCCGAGAAGCGGATGCGTTCAGCGAAGCCGCCCACCACCAGCGCCACGGTGATGCAGGCGAAGGAGCATTGGAACGCCACGTGGATCATCTGGTTAAAGGTGCCGGTCACGCTGTCGATGCCGATGCCTTTCAGCATCGCCGTCTGGAAACCGCCGAAGAACGCGTTGCCCTCGCTGAAGGCCAGGCTGTAGCCGTACAACACCCACAGCACGCACACCAGCGCGAAGGTGACGGTGACCTGAGTCAGCATCGACAGCACGTTCTTGGAACGCAGCAAACCGCCGTAAAACAGCGCGACGCCCGGCAGCGTCATGAACAGCACCAAAGCGGTGCAGATCATCATGAACGCGTTGTCTGCCTTGTCTGCGACCGCCGGAGCGGCCAGGGCCAAAGAGGGAACCATGGTTACCGTACTCAGGCCCAACATGGATAAAAGTTTTTTCATTATCAATCCATCCCCATTACTTAACTGAGCCTGTGATTACAGTGCTGCTTCGTCGGTTTCGCCGGTGCGAATGCGAATGACACGTTGCAATTCGGCAACGAAAATTTTGCCGTCACCGATCTTGCCGGTGTAGGCGGCTTTGCTAATGACATCAACCACTTCATCTAATTGGTCGTCGGCAATTGCGATATCGATTTTCACCTTAGGCAGGAAATTGACGCTGTATTCAGCTCCACGATAAAGCTCAGCGTGCCCCTTCTGGCGGCCAAAGCCTTTGACTTCGGTTACGGTCAGCCCCTGAATGCCCACAGAGGATAGGGCTTCACGCACGTCCTCCAGCTTGAATGGTTTGATCACCACGGTCACCAGCTTCATATTGCCCCTCCACGAATTAAGCCCAAACTCACCCCGATACGGGCTGAATAAAGCAAAGGCTGTGCCATAAATGGTTTTGTATGCGAATTCAGCGGATTACCTGGCAGGGCAGCGTGGGAACGGCGGGCAAGCGGCCGGGCGCAGGGCGCACCGGCCATCGGCGGTTAAATTTTGCGCACTAATTTGGTGCGCTGCGCGTCGAAAAAGTGCAGCGAGGGGGATTTGAAACGGATCTATGCCTGTTTATGGTGCGCCGGGGTAATGCGGGGGCCGCAACCGGCCCCCGGGCATCAGGCGGGTTGGCTCTCTTCGCGGGTTGCCGCCGCCAGCTCTTCGCCCACCAGCTGCAGCTGATACATCTGATGGTAACGGCCCTGCTGCGCCAGCAGCTGCTGGTGATTGCCCTGCTCCACCGCCTGCCCGCGGTGCAGCACCAGAATCGAATCGGCGTCGACGATGGTCGACAGACGGTGAGCGATCACCACCAGCGTGGTGTGCTCGCGGATCAGCCGCAGCGCGCGCTGGATGGCCTGCTCGGTTCCCGAGTCGATGTTGGCGGTCGCCTCGTCGAGGATCAGGATCTGCGGCGCTTGCACCAGCACCCGTGCCAGCGCCAGCAGCTGTTTTTGGCCCACCGACAGGTTATTGCCCTGCTCGCCCAGGCGAGTATGAATACCCTGCGGGAAACCGCGCACCAGCTCCGCCAGCTGCACCCTCTCCAGCGCCTGCCACACCGCCTGTTCCGAGATGTTGCGCCCCAGCGTGACGTTGGCCAATACCGATTCGGCGATCACCACCGGATCCTGCTGCACCATCGCCATGCCCTGGCGCAGCGTGCGGTGCGACAGGCTGGATAGCGGGCGACCGTCGAGGCGCACCTCACCCTCGCCGACCGGGTAATAGCCCATCAGCAAGTTGGCCAGCGTGCTCTTGCCACTGCCGGTGTGGCCAACCAGCGCCACGAAACCGCGCGAAGGCACCGACAGCGAAATATGCTGCAGCACCTTTTTGTCCGCGCGATAGGCGAAGCTCAGATCGTCGATGTCGATGCGGCCGCTGGCCAGCGGGCGATCGTCGGCGCCGTAGCTTTGCTGGCTGCGATCCATCAGCTCGAAGATGCGTTCGCCGGCCACCACCGCCTGTTGCAAAATCGATTGCTGCGAGGTCAGCTCGATCAGCGGCTCGTTCAGGCGGCCCAGGTAGTTGATAAAAGCGTACAGTACGCCGACGCCGATCGCGCCCTCACCGCTGAAGCCGAACAGCATCAGCAGGCCGCACAATACCAGCGCCGAAAACAGGCTCAACAGCGGCCGCAGCAGAAAGCCGTCCAGCCGCAGGGTTTGCATGCGTGCGGTATAATGCGAACGGCTGGCGGCGCTCATGCGTTCGCCGAAGCGGATCTGTTGGCGAAACTGCTGGATCACCCCCATGCCGTTGATCACTTCATTGAAGCCGTCGTTGATGTCCGCCAGATAGCTGCGCACCCGGCGCACGATCGGCGTGCTGTAGTACTGGTAAATGCCCATCACCACAAACACCGCCGGGAAAATGCAGATAGCCACCAGCGCCATGCGCCAGTCGAGGCTGAACATCGCCACCAGCATGGTGCCGATCAGCGCGGCGCTTTTCAGCACCGTGGAGACCACCATGACGTACAGATCCTTGATCACCTCGGTATCGTTGGTCACGCGCGAAATCAGCTGCCCGACCGGCTGGGTGTCGAAGGCGCTGAGCGGCTGGCGCAGTGCGGCGTCCATCACGTCGGTGCGCAAACGCTGCACCACCCCCACCGCCGCCTGGTTGAACAGCAGCGCCTGAAAATAGTGCAACGCCGCCGCCAGCAGCTCCAGCAGCACGTAGGCCGCCGCCAGCCCGCCGACGATCGCCAGCGGCAACTGCCCTTTGGCGACGTAGTTGTCGATGAAATAGCTGATCAGGATTGGCCCGGCGACTTCCGCCGCCGCCGCCACCCACAGCATCAGCACCGCAATCCCCAGCGGTTTGCGGTACGGCGAGCCGTAAGCCAGCAGCCGTTTCAAGGTCGGCCACAGCTTTTGTACTTTATTCATTGGCTAACGCCTCCTCACCCGCTTCCGGCGCCTCATCCAGCGCCGCCTCCAGCTGCTGGTAGCGGTACATGTCGCGATACCAGCCCGGCTGCGCCGCCAGCGCCGCATGTTCGCCGCGTTGCGCCACGCCGCCGTGCTGCATCACCAGGATCTCGCTGGCCTCGGTCAACGCCGACAGCCGGTGCGCGCTGATAATCACCGTGCGGTTCTGCCCCCAGCTGCGCAGGTTGTGCAGGATCTGATGCTCGGTGCGGCCGTCCACCGCCGACAGCGCGTCGTCCAGGATCAGAATTTCCGCGTCCAGCAGCAGCGCGCGGGCGATGGAGATGCGCTGCTTCTGGCCGCCGGACAGCATCACGCCGCGTTCGCCCACTTCGGTTTCATAGCCCTGCGGCAGGCGCAGAATATCCTCGTGCACGCTGGCTAAGCGCGCCGCTTGCTCGATCTGCTCCTGCGTCGCGCCCGGGTTGCCCAGCGCGATATTGTTCGCCACGCTGTCTGAGAACAGGAACGGCGTTTGGCTGACCACCGAAAGGCGTGAACGCCAGTCGTCGAGCTTGATCTCGGTCAGCGGCAGGCCGTGATAACTGATTTGCCCCTCGTCCACGTCGAACTGGCGCTGGATCAGCGACAGCAGCGTCGATTTTCCCGCGCCGGTGGGGCCGCACAGCCCCAGCATCTGCCCCGGCTCCAGCCTCAGCCGGACATCGTGCAGCGCCGGCTGCTTATTCTCCGGATAATGGAAGGCGCGAATATCCGCCGCCAGCACGCCGCGGCCGGCCGGCAATGCCCGTTGCCCGTCCTGCACCGCCGGCGCTTCCTCCAGCAGGCTGCGGATGCGGCTGTACGCCGCGCTGCCGCGCTCAACGATGTTGAACATCCAGGCCAGCGCCAACATCGGCCAAATCATCAGGCCGAGATACATCACGAAGCTGGTCAGCTGCCCCAGAGTCAGGGAGCCGTTCACCACCATCCAGCTACCGCCGCCGATCGCCAGCAGGTTGGAGGCGCCGATGGCGATATAAATCGTCGGATCGAAACGCGCATCGACCCGCGCCACGTGCATGTTCTTCGCGCCGGTTTGCGCCGCCACCTCGGCGAACTGGTTAGACTGATGATCTTCCAGACCAAAGGCTTTGATCATGCGGATGCTGGTCATGCTTTCCTGCGCCTGATCGTTCAGGCTGGAAAATGCCGCCTGCGCCGATTTAAAGCGTTGATGCAGCTGGTCGCCGTAATATTTGATGGCGATCGCCATCAGCGGCATCGGGATCAGCGAAAGCAGCGTCAGCTCCCAGCTGATTTGGGTGCTCATCACCACCAGCACCACCAGCCCCATCACCAACGAGTCCACCAGCGTCAACACGCCCTCACCGGCGGCGAACACCACGCGATCCACGTCATTGGTGGCGCGCGCCATCAGATCGCCGGTGCGGTGGCGCAGATAGAACGCCGGGTTCTGCCGGCTGAGCTGGCGGTAGAAATTCTCGCGCAGCTCAACCGCCAACTGGTAGGAGGCGCCAAACAGCAGTACCCGCCACACGTAGCGCAGCAGGTAAACAATAATCGCGGTGCCGAGCATCAGCCCAAGCCAGGCCATCAGCACGCCGGTCGACATCTGTTTTTCAGTGACGCCATCCACGATGATGCCCACCAGCTTGGGCGGCAGCAGTTGCAAAATGGCGATGACGATCAGCAGCACCACCGCCCCCAGGTAGCGGCGCCACTCTCGGCGGAAATACCAGCCGATTTGAGCAAATAATCTCACGCAGTTTGTTTCCAGGATTTTATGGGGTTTATCTGTTGTTCCGCCTCAACGAAGCAGGATACCACCGTTGCATCGCCAATTCGGTGAACTTTTCACTCTGGCACCGGCAGCGCGGTAGTGTATTTGATTTTTTCCATGGCGAAGCTGGAGGTGACGTCGATCAGGCCCGGCACGCCGTTGACCAGCCGCTTGTAGAAGCTGTCGTAGCTCTTCATGTCCGCCACCTCCACCTGCATCAGGTAGTCGTATTCCCCCGCCATGCGGTAGAACGCCAAGACTTCAGGCATTTGCGCGGTCAGCTGCACGAAGGTCTGATACCACTCGCTGCTGTGCTGCTGGGTTTTGATCAGCACAAAGGCCGTCAGCCCCAGGCCCAGTTTTTCGCTGTCCAGCAGCGCCACCCGGCCGCGTATATAGCCTTCGTCCTCCAGCCGCTTCAGCCGTTTCCAGCACGGGGTGGAGGTCAAATTCACCGCTTCGGCCAGCGCCTGCAGCGACTGGGTGCAGTCGTGCTGCAGCATGCACAGCAGCTTACGGTCTGTTTTATCTAACATAGCGCCAACCTGGAGAAAAATTTTCTCCCATTAGGCGATTAAACAGGGAAAATGGCAATCCTTTTTTCCGTGCAACAGGCTATGCTACGCCATAAACCAGCCCCCTATTCTGAGGCCAAACGATGACAAACTCTTGGGTAAAATATGCTATCGGCGAAATAGAAGCGGATTTTCAACGCTCCGCCGACACCCACCTGATTCGCCTGAACCTGCCGGCATTTCCCGGCATCTGCCTGTACCTGAAAGACGAGAGCACCCACCCGACCGGCAGCCTGAAGCACCGCCTGGCGCGCTCGCTGTTCCTGTACGGTCTGTGCAACGGCTGGATCACCGAGAACACCACCATTATCGAAGCTTCCTCCGGCAGCACCGCGGTATCTGAAGCCTATTTCGCCCGCCTGCTCGGCCTGCCGTTTATCGCCGTGATGCCCTCCTGCACCGCACGCCGCAAGGTGGAACAGATCGCCTTCTATGGTGGCCGCTGTCACTTTGTCGATCATGCCGCGCAGATCTACGCCGCCTCCGAGCAGTTGGCGAAGGAGCTGAACGGCCACTATATGGATCAGTTCACCTACGCCGAGCGCGCCACCGACTGGCGCGGCAACAATAATATCGCCGACAGCATTTTCCGCCAGATGGCGCGCGAACCCTTCCCGGTGCCGAAACATATCGTGATGAGCGCCGGCACCGGCGGCACTTCCGCCACCCTGGGCCGCTATATCCGCTATCAGGGCCATGACACGCAGCTGACGGTGGTCGATCCGGAAAACTCGGTATTCTACGATTGCTTCCACCATGGCGACCGCACCCTGATCGGCAGCTGCGGCAGCCGTATCGAAGGCATCGGCCGCCCGCGCGCCGAACCCTCGTTCATCCCTTCGGTGGTCGACAGCATGCTGCGGGTGCCGGACGCCGCCAGCGTCGCGACCATTCACTGGCTGGAAAAAGTGCTGGGCCGCAAGGTCGGCGCCTCCACCGGTACCAACGTATGGGGCGCGCTGCAGCTGGCGAAACAGATGCGGGAAAAAGGCGAACAGGGCGCGATCGTCACCCTGCTGTGCGACAGCGGCGAACGCTATCTGGATACCTATTACAACGAAGAGTGGGTCAGCAATAATATCGGCGACCTGCAGCAGTATCTGGCGCAGCTGGCCGACTTATAAAAAAAGCCGGGTAGCAATACCCGGCCGGCTGTAATAAACCTCATAATTCGGGGGAATAGGTGAGGCCAGGTGAACGCAGCCAATGTGCTAAATAATGAGCCACCGCCTGCTGCCGGCAGTGGCCGATAACCGGCAGCTGCGGCAGCAAGGATTTCAGCTGCGGCAGGGCGTTGCCCATCACCACGCCGTGCCCCACCGCCGCCAGCATCTCTTTGTCATTCATCGCATCGCCAAACGCCATGCAGTCGGCCATGGTCAAACCGAGATGGCCGCTGAGCGCCTCCAGCGCCGAGCCCTTGTTACAGCCGACCGGCAACACTTCCAGGCACTCGTAGGCGGAAAAGCACAGGTCTGCGGCATCGCCAAGCTGCGCCTGCAGCTGCTCCTGGAGTTCCAACAGTTCCTCATGCGCCCCCACGAAGCACACCTTACTGTTGCCTGTCGCCGGCAGCCGGCGAGGTTCAGCCAGCTGGAAGCGAAAGCCGCTCAGGTGGTGGGCCAGCAGCATCTCTTCCGGCACGGCGAACTCGGTCATCCAGCCTTCGTCGCGAAACACGTGCATGCTGGCTTCGGTGCGCCAGCGGTGCTGCAATACCCTTTCGGCCACTTCGCCGGGCAGATCGGTGGCGTGCAGCTGCCGCCCCTGATTGTCGTACACCCGCGTGCCGTTGCCGGTGATCAGATACCCCTGCAGGCCAAGCTGCGCCATAATCGGTTGCGCATCGAGGTAATGGCGGCCGGTGGCGAAGGTCACCGCCATCCCTCTTTCCACCAGCTGGTTCAGTACCGCCAGCGTTTCTGGGCCAACGCGGTGATCCGGCATCAACAATGTGCCGTCCATATCGAAAGCTGCCAGGCGATACATAGAGACCTCTTATGAATGTGAAGATGATTGCAATCAGTGCAGTATGAGGTGGTATTTGCGGAAGTAATAGTGAACAATTCGTGAAAACCGTTCCGGATTTCATCCCCATGCGCCTGGTCCATCGTCTCAGCCAATATCAACGCTTGCACCAACGGCTCGGCAGCGCGCCGGTGGCGATCACCATCGGTGAGCTGGCGGCGATGTTCTACTGCAGCGAACGCCATGCGCGCACCCTGGTGCAACAGCTGCAGGAACAGGGTTGGCTGAGCTGGCAATCGCAGCCGGGCCGCGGCAAACGCGCGCGCCTGCACTGCCTGAAAACCCCGGACGAACTGCGCGCACAGCTGCTGCAACAGCTGCTGCTGCAGGGCAACCATCAGGGGGCGCTAGAGATGGCGCAGCTGGATCCTCAGCGTTTGCAAGGCCTGCTCAGCCCGCATCTCGGCGGCCAGTGGCAGGCCGGCAGCCCAACGCTGCGCATTCCTTATTACCGCACGCTGGAAAACCTCGATCCGCTCACGCTCACCGGGCGCGCCGAACAGCACCTGGTTTCAACCCTGCATGCCGGGCTGACGCGGCTGACCACCGGCAACCCGGAGCCGCAGCCGGACCTGGCCCATCACTGGCAGATTGGCAATAACGGCCGGCGCTGGCAGTTTTTCCTGCGCAGCCGGCTGCGCTGGCATAACGGCGATCCCATTACCGGCCAACAGCTGCTGCAAACGCTGGAACAGCTACGGCAGCATCCGCGCAGCCAGCCCAGCCTGGCCAACGTGGCGTCCGTCAGCCTGCCGCATCCGCTGTGCATTCAGTTTGATCTGCAGCTGCCGGATTACTGGCTGGCGCACCGGCTGGCGGAACTGCCCTGCCTGCTCACCCATCCCGAACTGCCGGCCATCGGCGCCGGGCCGTTCAAGCTGGCGCTGAATGAACCACACCTGGTGCGACTGGAACAGCACGCTTTTTATCACCTCCAGCACCCGTACCTGGAAAATATAGAATACTGGATCACCCCCGATTTACCGCTAAACGATGCCTATACCAGCTGCCAGCACCCGGTGCGCATCACCATCGGCCAGCAGGAAGATCTGGCGCAGGCCAGGCCGGTGCAGCGCAGCATGAGCCTGGGCTGGTGTTACCTGGCGGTGAACCTGAAACACGGCATGCTCAACCAGGCGCAGGGGCAAAAGCTGCTGATGCTGATCCAGCAATCCGGCCTGCTGGGCAACCTGCCGATCCCCAACAGCGTGATCGCCCCCAGCAGCGAAATGCTGCCCGGCTGGCGCATTCCCCAACAGCGGGTCGCCGGGGATATCGCGCTGCCCGCCAAACTGACGCTGCTGTACCGCCCGCCGGTGGAGTTGGAAAGCGTCACCGTCGCCCTGCAGCAGTTGCTGGCGCAGCACGGCTGCGAGCTGGAACTGCGCTACTCCCCGGGCAAGCGCTGGCAAAGCGCGGAGCAAATCGCCCAGGCCGACCTGCTGCTGGCGGATAACCTGATTGGCGAGGCGCCGGAGGCGACGCTGGAAAGCTGGCTGCGGCAGGATACCCTGTGGCGCGGCATCCTGACCGACGGCGCCTGGCGGCGGCAACAGGAGACGCTGCAGCGCATTCAGCAGCTGCAGCCGCAGCAACCACGCTTTGAGCAGCTGAAAAATTACTATCTGCAGCTGATGCGCGCCGCCATCATTACGCCGCTGTTCCACTACCAGTATCAGATCAGCGCGCCGCCGCGCATTCACGGCGTGACGCTGACCGCCCACGGCTGGTTTGATTTCTGCCAGGCCTGGCTGCCGCCGCCGGTGGATAACCCCGGCCCCTCTCAGCCAGACTGAACGCGGGTGCGGCCCTGCGGTATCCCGCTATTTCTGCTACCATTGCTGCCGCAACGCATTTTTATCCCGCCGCCCGAATGTGTATCGGGAATGGCCAAATCCAACTAAGGTGATTTTATGAAGCGCGCGGTTGTCGTTTTCAGCGGTGGACAAGACTCCACGACCTGCTTGATCCAGGCATTGCAGCAGTATGACGAAGTTCACTGCGTCACATTCGACTACGGCCAGCGCCATCGCGCCGAGATCGAGGTGGCTCAAGAGCTGTCGGTCGCCCTCGGCGCCAAGGCGCACAAGCTGCTGGACGTCAGGCTGCTGAACGAGCTGGCAGTCAGCAGCCTGACCCGTGACAACATTCCGGTTCCCGCCTATAACCCCGAACAAAATGCGCTGCCGAGCACCTTCGTGCCGGGCCGCAACATCCTGTTCCTGACGCTGGCGGCGATTTATGCCTACCAGGTTGAAGCGGAAGCGGTGATCACCGGCGTGTGCGAAACCGACTTCTCCGGTTACCCGGACTGCCGCGACGAGTTCGTCAAGGCGCTGAACCAGGCGGTGGTATTGGGCATCGCCCGCGATATCCGCTTCGAAACGCCGCTGATGTGGCTGGACAAAGCGGAAACCTGGGCGCTGGCGGATTACTATCATCAGCTGGATCGCGTGCGCCAGGACACCTTGACCTGCTACAACGGCATCAAGGGCGACGGCTGCGGTGAGTGTGCGGCGTGCCATCTGCGCGCCAACGGGCTGAAGCAGTACCAAATCAACCAGGCGGAAGTGATGGCGAGCCTGAAACAGAAGACCGGTTTGGCCTGAGTGAAATGGGCGGCAGGATTGCCGCCCGTATAGGTTACGACTTCTCTTCCGGCGCCAGCATCGCCTGCAGGTGTTCGCGCAGCGGCCCTTCGATCGGCAGCGCCCTCTGGGTTTTCAGATCGACGCACACGAAGGTCAGCATCGCATCCGCCACCGGCGTACCGGCCGGATCCTGCGTCACTTTCTGGCTCAGCACGCCGCTTTTGCCGTTCAACTGCACCATCTGGCTGTCGATGCGCAGCTTGTCCCCCAACACCGCCGGGCTGCGATAGTTGATGTTGATGTTCACCACGATGAAGGCGATGTTGTTTTCCGTCATCCAGCGAAAACCTTCCTCATGTTCCAGCCACTCCCAACGCGCCTCCTCAAGAAACTCCAGATAGCGGGCGTTGTTAACGTGCTGATAGACATCCATGTGATAACCGCGGACTTTGATAAAGGTTTGCATAAGAAACGACAGCTCCTGCCTGGTGATTACAGAAAGAGGGGGGCCCACTGGAGCCCCCTCGCCCGTTTGGTCAACGCGCCAAACTGGTAAGACCTGTAAAATGTAGCAGAGGAAAAACGGCTGCAAGGGCACTTTGCTGCGCAGCCGCGATCGGGATCACATTTTCAGCCGCGCCCGATTTTTTTCGAACAGCGCCGGCCCAATGCCCGGCACCTCCTGCAGCTGCTCAATCTGGGTGAAAGGCCCGTTCTGTTCACGGTAACGCACTATGCCTTCCGCCTTTTTCAGGCCAACCCCCTTGAGTATGCTGGCCAGCTGCTCGGCGTCCGCCTGGTTGATGCTCACGGTCGCCTCTTCCGCAACCGGCGTTGCCGCGCTTTGCCCGGCCGCCGGTACCGAAAGCACCGGCTGAGGCGCGCTCTGCGCCGCTACCGCCGCCGCAGGCCCCGTCAGGCTCAGCAGACAGGCCGCCAGCATCGCCCTGGCGCGGCACCCATAACCGTTAGACGTTTTTTTCTCTGTATGTTGCATGCTGTATCCTCCTTGTGTTTGACAGCAAGGCCACCTTGCCGCGGCGGCGGATATTCAGCAATCGGCAGATTTCAGATGTGGAAAAGGCCGCGAAAGCGGCCTTTGGTTATTGCATTGCGTTACAGAAAAATGCGGCGTTTACTGAGGCTGTTGCTCAGCGGCGCCCATTTTAATCTTGGCGTCTTTACGCAGGCTAGCCAGCAGAGAATCGAAGGAAACGCCGGTGGCGCCCTCCTGCATCTTGCCCACGAAGGTTTTCATTTCGTCGGCCGGCAGGGTGCCCGGGTTAACCGCGTCGAGCGCAATCAGAACCACGTTGTCCTGACGATCCTGCGACATGCCGTAAACCGGTTTGCCTTCCTGCGGGTGCGGCAGCGCGAACACGCTTTCCACCAGCTGGCTGTCTTCCGGCGCGCGCGCCATCTTCTGCACGCCGCCAAAGCTCAGGCCGGCGGCTTTCATCGCTTCGTCGCCCTTGCCCTGCTTCAGCTCAACCAGCAGCTTCTCGCCCTGCAGTTTCGCTTCCTGCACCGCCTTGTTGCGTTTCACCAGCTCCGCCACGCGATCCTTAACCTGATCGAAAGGCTCGATGCCTTCCGGCTTGTGGCCGCTCACGCGCACGACGAAGGCGCGATCGCCGTCGACGGTAATCACGTCCGAGTTGCTGCCCGGCGCGCCGTTCTCGCCAATCAGCGAGCCGTCGAAGAGCGCCTGCACCACAGGTTTGAAGTTCAACGCCGCCGGGATCTGGTCACGGGTAAACCAGTCGGTTTGCGCCGCTTTCACGCCGGCCGCTTCTTCGGCCGAGGCCAGAGATTCGTTGTCGCTGGTCGCCGCCTCGCTCACCTTCTGCTGCAGCGCGTAATAGGCGTCTACCGCTTTCTCTTGCTGAACCTGCTTGGCGATGGCGTCATGCACCTCGCTCAGCGGCTTCACTTTCTCGGGTTCGATGTCGTTCAGGCGCACAACCAGGTAGCCGACGGAAGATTTCACCACGCCGGACAGCTGGCCTTTCTCGGTCAGGTTCGCCTGTTTCAGCTCGTCGGCGGTGGTTTCCGGCTCCAGCCATCCCAGCTCACCGCCGGTGCGGCGTGAGATGATGTCGGTGGATTTATCCTTCGCCAGGGTGGCGAAATCACCGCCCTTTTTCAGCTCATCCAGCACCGCGTTGGCTTCCGCCTCGGTTTTCAGCTGGATCACGCTGTAATTCTTGCGCTCCGGCTGGCCGTAGCTGCTCTTGTGCTGATCGTAGTAGGCGCTGATATCTGCGTCGGTGACCTTCACTTTGTCCTGCATGGACGCGGCGTCCATCGGGATATAGCTCACTTTGAGCTGCTCAGGGGCGATAAAGCTGTTCTTGTTCTGGTCATAGTAGGCTTTCAGTTCGTCGTCGCTGACGCTCTGCTTGGCCTGCAACGCTTTCAGATCGATGGTCGCCAGGCGCACGTCGCGCTCCTGCAGCACCAGAGCGGCCATGGCCTGGGACTCGGAAGGCAGCACGAAGCCGGATTCGCCGAAGGCCTGGATCACCTGCTGGTTAACCAGCTGCTGGCGCATCGACTGCGCGAAGTTATCTGCGGTGTACCCCATGCGGCCGATCAGGTCGAGGTATTTGGCGTTATCAAATTGACCGTTGGTCTGGAAGTAAGGCGCCTTGCGGATGGCGTCTTTAATCTGATCGTCACTGACGCTCAGACCTAATTTTTTGGCGTATTGGTCCAGCAGCATGTTGTCGATCAACTGTGACAGCACCTGGCGGCGCATCTGCTGCATATAGCCTTCGTTGCCCGCCAGCGCGGAGAACTGGTCACCCAGTTGCTGCTGCATGCGGCTGCGTTCGCTTTGGAAAGCCTGTTCCAGCTGAGCGCGTTCGATCGTCTGGCCATTTACTTTCGCAGCATAATCGCCGGAGCCGCCGATCAGGTAGTTACCCACCCCGGTCAATACGAATGACAGGATGATCAGGGCCAGGATGATTTTGAGCACGACGTGATTAGCAGCCGCGCGTAAATTGTCCATCATAGTGTGACAACACTCCGCTGTGATGTGGATTAAAAACCCTTGTGCAGGCGCGTTCCCTGCGACAAAAATAAAAAAAGCGCATCAATCCGATGCGCCTTGTATCTTACCTTACCAGCACCGTTGCGTCAGGTGATTGTTTATTACAAAACCCTGTCTCGCTAAACGGTTAGACGCAAACTATCAGTTTACTGCGTCTTTCAGCGCTTTCCCTGCACGGAAGGCCGGAACTTTGGCTGCCGCGATTTTGATCTCTTTACCGGTTTGCGGGTTGCGGCCGGTACGGGCCGAACGCTCACGCACGGTGAAGGAGCCGAAACCAACCAGGGCCACGTCATCCCCTGCTTTCAAGGAGTCGGTAACAGAAGCAATTACTGCGTCTAAAGCACGCCCAGCTGCCGCTTTGGAAATATCAGCACCTGCGGCAATCTTGTCGATCAGTTGTGACTTATTCACTCTATCATCCCCTCTAGAATTCAATCGTCGCACCGAAAAATCCCTACGGTTACGACAGCGCAGCTGTTATATCAATCCCATCGAGCCTTGGCAAGCCACCGCCTGGGCGGCAAAACGCGGGCCGATAGCTTTCTAACTTAGCCGTACAAAAAAATACTGGCAAGTACGAAATGACTTGCCAGCATAAGTTTTATCAATGGTTTTTGCGATTCGTCACTATTTTACCGCCACCGGCAATGCGCCGAAGGCCGGGTTTTGCAACGCAATGTTCAAAACTTCATCGATTCGCTGCACCGGATGAATCTCCAGATCGGCAATAACATTGTCCGGGATTTCTTCCAGATCGCGCTTGTTTTCGTACGGGATCAGCACGGTTTTGATGCCGCCGCGATGCGCCGCCAACAGCTTCTCTTTCAGGCCGCCGATCGGCAACACCTGGCCGCGCAGCGTGATCTCGCCGGTCATCGCCACATCGGCGCGCACCGGGTTACCGGTCAGGCAAGACACCAGCGCGGTGCACATCGCGATACCGGCGCTCGGCCCGTCTTTCGGCGTCGCCCCTTCCGGCACGTGGACGTGGATGTCGCGCTTTTCATAGAAATCAGCGTTGATACCCAGTTTTTCCGCGCGCGCACGCACCACGGTCAGCGCAGCCTGAATCGATTCCTGCATCACTTCACCCAGGGAGCCGGTGTAGGTCAGCTTGCCCTTGCCCGGCACGCAGGCGGTTTCGATGGTCAGCAGATCGCCGCCCACTTCCGTCCACGCCAGGCCGGTCACCTCGCCCACGCGGTTTTCGGTATCCGCACGGCCGTAGTCGACGCGCTGCACGCCCAGGTAATCCTTCAGGTTGTCGCCGTTGATCTCGATGTGCTTGATCTTCTTGTCCATCAGCAGCGTTTTCACCGCTTTACGGCACAGCTTGGAGATTTCACGCTCCAGGCTACGCACCCCGGCTTCACGGGTGTAGAAGCGGATAATGCCGACGATGGCGCTGTCGTCTACCGTCAGTTCGCCTTTCTTCAGTGCGTTGCGCTCAAGCTGCTTCGGCAGCAGGTGCTGCTTGGCGATGTTGAGCTTCTCGTCCTCGGTGTAACCCGACAGGCGGATCACTTCCATACGGTCCAGCAGCGGCGCAGGAATGTTCATCGAGTTCGAGGTGGCCACGAACATCACGTCGGACAGATCGTAATCCACTTCCAGGTAGTGATCGTTAAACGCCACGTTCTGCTCAGGATCCAGCACCTCAAGCAGGGCCGAAGCCGGATCGCCGCGCATGTCCGAAGACATTTTGTCGATCTCATCCAGCAGGAACAGCGGGTTCTTCACCCCTACCTTGGCCATTTTCTGAATCAGCTTGCCCGGCATCGAACCGATATAGGTACGGCGGTGCCCGCGGATTTCCGCTTCGTCCCGCACCCCGCCCAGCGCCATGCGCACGTACTGGCGGCCGGTCGCTTTGGCGATCGACTGCCCCAGCGAGGTTTTACCCACGCCCGGCGGCCCCACCAGACAGAGGATCGGCCCCTTGATTTTGCTGACGCGGCTCTGCACTGCGAGGTACTCAAGGATGCGATCCTTGACGCGCTCCAGGCCGTAGTGATCGGTATCCAGCACTTCCTGCGCCTTGACCAGGTCTTTTTTCACCTTGCTGCGCGCATTCCACGGCACCTGCAGCATCCAGTCGATATAGCCGCGCACCACGGTAGCTTCCGCAGACATCGGCGACATCATTTTCAGCTTTTGCAGTTCCGCTTCGGTTTTTTCGCGCGCCTCTTTCGGCATTTTGGCCGCTTCAATCTTGCGCTTCAGCGCTTCATGCTCGTCCGGCGCGTCGTCCATCTCGCCCAGTTCTTTCTGAATCGCCTTCATCTGCTCATTCAGATAGTACTCGCGCTGGCTCTTTTCCATCTGTTTCTTGACGCGGTTGCGGATGCGCTTTTCAACCTGCAGCAGGTCGATCTCCGATTCCATCATCGCCATCAGGTATTCAAGACGTTCGGTAATGTCGAACATCTCCAGCACCGATTGCTTGTCGCTGAGCTTCAGCGGCATATGCGCGGCGATGGTGTCCGCCAGGCGTGCGGCGTCGTCGATGCTGTTCAGGGAAGTCAGCACCTCCGGTGGGATCTTCTTGTTCAGCTTGATATAGCCTTCAAACTGATTGATCGCCGTGCGCACCAGCACTTCCTGCTCGCGCTCGTCGATAGCCGGCGATTCGAGGTACTCCGCCTGGGCGGCAAAATGCTCGCCGCTATCGGAAAGCGTGGTGATGCGCGCGCGCTGCAGGCCTTCCACCAACACTTTTACCGTGCCGTCCGGCAGCTTCAACATCTGCAAGATAGACGCTACTGTGCCGACGGAGAATAAGTCGTTAATGCCAGGTTCATCCGTTGAGGCCTCTTTCTGTGCCACCAGCATGATCTTTTTATCATGATCCATTGCTGCTTCGAGGCACCGAATCGATTTTTCCCGGCCAACAAATAACGGGATCACCATGTGCGGATAAACCACCACGTCGCGCAACGGCAAGACGGGGATTTCAATGCGTTCGGAACGCTCAGGGTTCATAGAGCTCTCTCTTAGTTTAATTTCCGCCAGGTTGAGGGGGAATCTCATGAGACGCAAGCATCAAACGTTTCATAAAATCTGGTTAATGAGTATATGGGGATGAATCTCTTACATTCAACGGCAAGAATGCAGGAAAAAGAAATGGGGGATAAAATCCCCCATTTTGCTATTAACGTTCTGGTTTGGCTGGCGAATTATTCGCCAGAAGCCTGCGCTTCCGGCTTGCCGTAAATCAGCAGCGGCTTCGATTGGCCGGCGATCACCGACTCGTCGATCACCACTTTATCTACGCTGTCCATCGACGGCAGATCGTACATGGTGTCGAGCAGCGCGCCTTCCACGATGGAACGCAGGCCGCGGGCGCCGGTTTTGCGCGCCATAGCCTTCTTGGCGATGGCGTTCAACGCTTCGTCGCGGAACTCCAGCTCCACGCCTTCCAGATTGAACAATGCCTGATACTGCTTGGTCAGCGCATTTTTCGGCTCTTTCAGGATCTGGATCAGCGCGTCTTCGCTCAGCTCGCTCAGCGTCGCCACCACCGGCAGACGGCCGATGAACTCAGGGATCAGGCCGAACTTGATCAGATCTTCCGGCTCGGCCTGCAGCAGCAGCTCGCCTTCGGTCGCTTTTTCGGATTCGCCCTTGACGGTCGCGCCGAAGCCAATGCCGGAACCGGTATTGACGCGCTGCCCGATCACCTTATCCAGGCCGGCAAAGGCGCCGCCGCAGATAAACAGGATCTTCGAGGTGTCGACCTGCAGGAATTCCTGCTGCGGATGCTTGCGCCCACCCTGCGGCGGAACCGCGGCGATGGTGCCTTCGATCAGCTTCAGCAGCGCCTGCTGCACGCCCTCGCCCGACACGTCGCGGGTGATTGACGGGTTGTCAGACTTGCGGGAAATCTTATCGATTTCATCGATATAGACGATGCCGCGCTGTGCTTTCTGCACGTCGTAGTCACACTTCTGCAACAGCTTCTGGATAATATTCTCCACGTCCTCGCCCACGTAACCGGCTTCGGTCAGCGTGGTGGCGTCGGCCATGGTGAACGGCACATCCAGGAAACGCGCCAACGTTTCAGCCAGCAGCGTTTTGCCGCTGCCGGTCGGGCCAATCAGCAGAATGTTGCTCTTGCCCAACTCGATACCGTTGCTGGTATCGCCGTTGCGCAGGCGTTTGTAGTGGTTGTACACCGCAACCGCCAGCACTTTCTTCGCCTGTTCCTGGCCAATGACGTAGTCATCCAGGTGATGGCGGATTTCGTGCGGCGTCGGCAGCGCACTGCGCTCACGATGCGGGGCAACTTCTTTAATCTCTTCGCGAATAATGTCGTTACACAGGTCAACACATTCATCGCAGATATACACTGACGGACCGGCAATCAGCTTACGCACTTCATGCTGGCTTTTGCCGCAGAAAGAGCAGTACAGCAGCTTTCCTGAACCGTCTTTGCGCTTATCTGTCATCAGTAAACCTCTTCTTTAGTCTTTGTCCCGCAGGAAAATCACGGCGGCAGTGCGCCCAAACTCATACCGGGAACGCCGATAATCCTAGCAGAGCGAGCCACGCCCGCTCTGATTACTATAGTCTATCGGCGCCGCGTGGTTCTAGCTGCGGTGTGTCAGAATGCCGTCAACCAGACCGTATTCTACGGCTTCTTCCGCGGTCATAAAGCGATCGCGCTCGGTGTCGCGTTCGATCTGCTCCAGCGACTGGCCGGTATGTTCCGCCATCAGCTCGTTCATGCGCGCCTTCACCTTCAGGATTTCACGCGCATGGATTTCGATGTCCGTCGCCTGACCCTGGTAGCCGCCCAGCGGCTGGTGAATCATCACCCGCGAGTTCGGCAGGCAGAAACGCTTGCCCTTGGCGCCGGCGGTCAGCAGGAAGGAGCCCATCGAGCACGCCTGGCCCATACAGATGGTGCTGACGTCCGGCTTGATGAACTTCATGGTGTCATAGATTGACATGCCTGCGGTGATCACGCCACCCGGCGAGTTGATATAGAGGAAAATGTCTTTTTCCGGGCTTTCCGCTTCGAGGAACAGCATTTGCGCCACAATCAGGTTGGCCATATGGTCTTCGACCTGGCCGGTCAGGAAAATAATGCGCTCTTTCAGCAGGCGGGAATAAATGTCGTAAGAACGCTCCCCGCGTGAAGTCTGCTCTACCACCATCGGCACCAGGGCCATGTTAGGTGCAAATTGATCTCGTTCGCCACTGTATGACATTACCGTCTCCTAATAGAAATTGCCTTGGCGGCCAGGGTTACACCCTAATGCACCGATTCTACTTGAGAACGGTCATGATGACTATGCTCAAGCACTCGACCCGCGCCACCCGTACCCGACGGTTATTGCATCCGCGCATTCTGGCAAACAGCCCCCAGATTCTTTTTTACAGATTGGGGAGCGACGGCGGATTTTCAAGCCCAGACGGTGATTTTATCGCTTCCGCCCGCGCATGCTCTTGGGCCGGCAACCATCATGCCAGCCAATCCCCGGCGCAACAGAGTAAATATAGTGCATATTGCTGCGCTTAACCTGAGATTAATCAGCAACGTGGCAAAAGAAAAGCCCGCAACCGGAGGTTACGGGCTTTTGCATCATGCAGGGGTTCTGCGGCCGAACCCGAGGGCGCAACGGCGTGCCCCCCTGCAAACAGGCATTACGCCTGCTGAGTTTGGTTCATCAGCTCGCTGAAGGTAGTGGCTTTCTCAGTCACTTTCGCTTTTGCCAGCAGGGCTTCAACCGCTTGTTCTTCCAGAGCAACGTTGCGCATGTTGTTCATCAGCTCTTTATTTTTGCTGTAGAACTCAACAACTTCGCTTGGATCTTCGTAGGCGGATGCCATTTCTTCGATCAGGGTTTTCACGCGATCTTCGTCAGCTTTCAGATCGTTGGTGCTGATCACTTCGCCCAGCAGCAGACCGACCACAACGCGGCGCTTGGCCTGCTCTTCGAACAGTTCGCGTGGCAGTTCCAGCGCTTGCTTCTCGTTGCCGCCGAAACGCTGTGCCGCCTGACGGCGCAGAACGTCTACTTCGCTGTCGATCAGCGCAGCAGGAACGTCGATGTCGTTAGCGCTGACCAGGCCGTCGATCGCCTGAGTTTTGATGCGGTTACGCACTGCGCCTTTCAGCTCGCGCTCCATGTTTTTACGCACTTCGGCGCGCAGACCGGCAACAGAACCATCAGCCACGCCGAAACGTTTGATGAACTCTTCGGTCAGCTCAGGCAGCTCGCGCTCTTCCACTTTCTTCAGAACGATAGCGAACTTAGCCGCTTTGCCCTTCAGGTTTTCTGCGTGGTAGTCTTCCGGGAAGTTAACGTCGATGGTGAATTCTTCACCGGCCTTGTGACCGACCAGACCTTCTTCGAAGCCTGGGATCATGCGGCCCTGGCCCATGGCCAGAACGAAATCAGAGGCTTTGCCGCCTTCGAACTCTTCGCCGTCGATAGAACCGGTGAAGTCAACGGTCACGCGGTCTTCAGCTTCTGCTGCGCGATCGCTGTCTTTCCAGGTCGCCTGCTGCTTGCGCAGGGTGTCCAGCATGGTGTCGACGTCAGCGTCGTTAACTTCAACCACTGGCTTCTCGACTTCGATGCTGTCCAGGCCTTTCAGCTCAACTTCCGGATACACTTCGAACTCAACGGCGAAAGAGAAGTCTTCGCCTTCTTTGTACTCGCCCGGCACATAGTTTGGCGCGCCGGCCGGATTAATCTTTTCTTTGATGATTGCGTCAACGAAGCTGCGCTGCATCGCTTCGCCCAGCACGTCCTGGCGAACAGAGGCGCCGTAACGCTGTTCAACGATGTTCATCGGCACTTTGCCTTTACGGAAACCGTCGATACGCACGCTTTTCGCCGCGTTGATCAGCTCTTTCTTCACAGCCTGATTGATAGTATCAGCCGGTACAGTAATAGAGAGACGGCGCCCAAGGCCTTGAGTGGTTTCTACTGAAACTTGCATCTTGTTACCTCAAAAAAATCACAGTGCTCGGTCAACTCCGTTCCAAGAACCAGGACGGCTACATTACAGAACCGAGTTCCCTGATGACAGAAGCGTCCCGAAACCATTCCGGAAAAATAAGACGCGACATTATAGCGGCGCATGCGTGGCGAGTCGAGGAAACGAGGCGGCGCTGGCGCGCTAAAACTCACACTTTTGCCGATTTGATCGCCAAAAGGCCGCCAAAACCGACCCGCGATGACCCCGGTTGCGCATCGGCCGTGTCGTCGTCAAAAACAGAAACGGCCCGCAGGCCGTTCCAAAATTCGTCAGTAGTAATACCCCAAATCAGGGGCAAAGTTCCACTGATACCGCAAATTTTAGCCGTCAGGCCAACGTCCCGGCCCCGCGACAGGGTGGCGAAGCCGGCACCGTATCCTGCAGGCCCTCCCACTCTTTCAGGGTGTAGGTGTGCAATGCCAGCGCATGCACGCCGTCCGCCAGCTCTTCCGACAACACCCCGTAGATGGAGCGGTGGCGCGTCAGGAAACGTTCGCCGACAAAGCGATCGCTGACCAATACCACCTTGAAATGGCTTTCTGAGCCCGCCGGAACGTTATGACGATAGCTTTCATCAACGACTTCCAGATACGCGGGCTCAAACGCCGCCCTTAACTTTGCTTCTATTTGCTCGCGAATCATAGGATCTCCTTACAACACCGGCAGAGGACCGTCCCCATCTAGTTCAATATTAGCCGGTTTTGCCCCGGTTAGACCATCGCCGGGACAAATTTCTGTTTCTTGCCGGGCAAATAATGGCCAACGCCCCACGGCGCTTGGGGCAAATCTGATTGAGCCGGCCAAAAAAGCGTGTTTTTATCAACGACAGGTAAAAATTTGCCACTCAGGCGCGTTCGGCGCTTCCACCGGGCGGCGGCGATGCTATGATGTCGGCAATTCGTTGTTGGCTATCCCGCTCTGATTACAACTAAATCCATCGAGAATGAGACAGTAAACATGTTAAAAAAACTTTGTCTTCCCTTGCTGGCCGCGCTGATGCTGGCCGGCTGCGCGACCAGCAGCAACACCCTGAACGTGACGCCGAAAATCGTGCTGCCGCAGCAGGATCCCACGTTGCAGGGCGTGACCCTCAGCATTAACGGCGCCGATCAGCGCAAGGATCAGGCGCTGGCCAAAGTGAACCGCGACGGCCAGCTGGTCGCCCTGACGCCATCACGCGATCTGCGCTTCCTGCTGCAGGAAGTGCTGGAGAAACAAATGGGTGCCCGCGGCTACATGATCGGCGCCGACGGCGCGGTTGATCTGCAGATCGTGGTCAACAACCTGTATGCCGACGTCGCCGAAGGCAACCTGCGCTACAACATCACCACCAAGGCCGATATCTCGATCATCGCCCAGGCGAAGAACGGCAACAAGCAGGTGAAGAACTACCGCTCCACCTATAACGTGCAGGGCGCGTTCACCGCCACCAACGAAAAAATCACCGATGCGGTCAACAGCGTGCTGGGCGACGTGATCGCCGATATGGCGCAGGACACCAGCGTCAACGACTTTATCAAGCAGAACGCGCGTTAATCCGCGAACGCCTTGTGCCGCCCGGTTAAGCGGGTGGCACAGACAGGGAACTCATGTCGAAACAGTATCTGAACATCTTCACCCAGCGTAACTCCGCCATTCTCCTGCTGCTGGGCTTTGCATCGGGTTTGCCGCTGGCATTGACCTCCGGCACGCTGCAAGCCTGGATGACCGTCGAAAACATCGATCTGAAAACCATCGGCATCTTCTCGCTGGTCGGCCAGGCCTATGTCTTCAAATTTCTCTGGTCCCCCTTTATGGACCGCTACACCCCGCCGTTCCTCGGGCGGCGGCGCGGCTGGCTGTTGATCAGCCAAATTCTGCTGGTGGCGGCGATAGTGGCGATGGGCTTTATGCAGCCGGCCCAGCATTTATGGTGGTTGGCGGCGCTGGCCGTGCTGGTGGCGTTCTGTTCCGCCTCGCAAGATATTGTTTTTGACGCCTACAAAACCGACCTGCTGAGCGCCGAAGAACGCGGCGCCGGCGCGGCGATATCGGTGCTCGGCTACCGGCTGGCGATGCTGGTTTCCGGCGGGTTGGCGCTGTGGCTGGCGGACCGTTATTTCGGCTGGCAGGCCACCTATTGGCTGATGGCCGGCCTGATGCTGATCGGCATCGCCGCCACCCTGATGGCGCCCGAACCGGACGAAAGCATCCCGGCGCCGCGCACCATGGAACAGGCGGTGGTGGCGCCGCTGCGCGATTTCTTTGCGCGCAACAACGCCTGGCTGATCCTGCTGCTGATCGTGATGTACAAAATGGGCGACGCCTTCGCCGGCAGCCTCAGCACCACCTTCCTGATCCGCGGCGTCGGCTTCGACGCCGGTGAAGTGGGGCTGGTGAACAAAACCCTCGGCCTGTTCGCCACCATCGTCGGCGCGCTGTTCGGCGGCGTGCTGATGCAACGGCTCAGCCTGTTCCGCGCCCTGATGCTGTTCGGCATCCTGCAGGCGGTGTCCAACCTCGGCTATTGGATCCTGGCGGTGACCGACAAAAACATCGTCACCATGGGCAGCGCCATCTTCCTCGAGAACCTGTGCGGCGGCATGGGCACCGCGGCCTTCGTCGCGCTGCTGATGACCTTGTGCAACCGCTCGTTTTCCGCCACCCAGTTCGCGCTGCTTTCCGCGCTTTCCGCGGTGGGCCGCGTGTATGTCGGCCCGATCGCCGGCTGGTTTGTCGAGGCCAATGGCTGGGCGCTGTTCTATTTATTCTCGATCGCCGCCGCCCTGCCCGGCCTGCTGCTGCTGGGCATTTGCCGCCAAACGCTGGAGTACACCCAAAAGACCGGTGATTTTATGCCGCGCGACGCCTTCGCCGGCGCCTATCGCTGGGCGTTGCGCCTGCTGACGCTGGGTTGTACGCTGCTGGGGCTGTGGCTGCTGTTGCTGATTACCCATGCGCTGGGCTGGACGCAGCTGCCGAACCTGGCCGACCGCACGCTGCAGATCGGCGCGGCGCTGAGCCTGGTGGGCATCGTGATGGGCAGCTTGCTGGACTATCTGGCGCTGCGCCGCACTCAGCCGGCATGATCCTGACCGGCCGGCGTTCGCGCCGGTCGGCAAAAGGCGTCGCCGCAGCGAATTTATTTGGTTAAAAAATATAATTGTCGCGAAAATTATTTTTTTATCCGCGTGCCGCACTCAGAAATAAAATTAAATTCACCTTTAAGACACAATTATTTTACATTAAATAAACCTTTCCTGCGTATTTTAAAAAAGCACTTTCCGCCTCCCGATTCATCATACCTTTAGTTTTCCTTAACATAGGGTCTACCCGGCACGATTCAGCGTGCCAACGCGTTGTTGCCATTGGTAAATTGTCACGCAGGGTGACATCTGTGACCCCCTTAACAGAAAGTGTCAACAAGGCGCTGACACTCCCTTAAGCATGTTTACAGTACTGCAACCTTCCCGTAAAATGCCCGCACACATGAAACGACAATAGAGCCTTTGTAATTGAGGTCGTTAGATGAGACTTAAGAAATACAATAAAAGTATTGGGATGATGTCATTAATTGCGGCAACTGTAATGCTCAGCGGCTGCAATATGGTATTGATGAACCCCAAAGGAGCAATTGGTGTTGAGCAACGGACACTGATTATCACCGCAATCGCATTGATGTTGATCGTGGTGATACCAGTTATCTTTATGGCGTTCGCCTTTGCCTGGAAGTACCGTGCTTCCAACAAAGACGCCAAATACAGTCCGAACTGGGCACACTCCAACAAGATCGAAGCGGTCGTCTGGACCATTCCTATCATTATCATCGCCATCCTTGGCACCATTACCTGGAAAACGACGCACGAACTCGATCCGTTCAAGCCGATTGTCACCGACAAGAAGCCAATGACGATCGAAGTGGTGTCGCTGGACTGGAAATGGCTGTTTATCTACCCGGAACAGGGTATTGCGACGGTTAATGAGCTGGCCTTCCCGAAAGATGTTCCAGTCGAATTCAAGATCACCTCTAACTCGGTAATGAACTCGTTCTTTATTCCTCAGTTAGGTGGGCAGATTTATGCGATGGCCGGGATGCAGACCAAACTGCACCTGATCGGCAACGAAGCGGGCAAATACGACGGTATTTCCAGCAGCTTCAGCGGCCGCGGGTTCTCCGGCATGAAATTCACCGCGATTGTGACTCCGACCGAAGGCGACTTCGATCAGTGGGTTGCCAAGGTGAAAGAATCGTCTAATAACCTAAACGCCACCAGCGACTTTAACAAACTGGCAGAGCCGAGTGAAAATAACCCGGTCGAGTACTTCTCCAGTGTCAAACCGAATTTGTTCAAAGAAACTATTGCCAAATTCATGGGTGATATGGACATGCACAAAGGCGCTACCGCGCACGAAGGCATGGACATGAGCCAGGGTATGGACATGGGTGAACATGCTCACGCCGGAGCCGAGGAATAATCTGATGTTGGGAAAATTAACACTTGATGCGGTTCCGTACCACGAACCGATCATCATGGTCACCGTAGCTGCAATTATTGTTGGAGGCCTGGCTCTGCTGGCGCTGATAACATATTTCGGCAAATGGAAGTGGCTGTGGAGCGAATGGCTGACTTCGGTCGACCATAAGAAAATTGGTATCATGTACATCATCGTGGCAATGGTTATGCTGCTGCGTGGTTTCGCCGATGCCATCATGATGCGTAGCCAGCAGGCGCTTGCGTCCGCCGGCGAGGCCGGATTCCTGCCGCCGCACCACTACGACCAGATCTTCACCGCCCACGGCGTCATCATGATCTTCTTCATGGCGATGCCTTTCGTGGTCGGCCTGATGAACGTCGTGGTGCCGTTGCAAATCGGTGCGCGCGACGTCGCCTTCCCGTTCCTGAACTCCCTGAGCTTCTGGTTCTTCGTGGTGGGCGTCGTGCTGATCAACCTCTCTCTGGGGGTTGGCGAGTTCGCGCAGACCGGCTGGCTGGCGTATCCGCCGCTGTCGGGCAAGGAGTACAGTCCCGGCGTCGGGGTGGATTACTGGATCTGGAGTTTGCAGATTTCCGGTATCGGTACCTTGCTGACCGGCGTGAACTTCTTCGCCACCATCCTGAAGATGCGTGCTCCCGGCATGCCTCTGATGAAGATGCCGGTGTTCACCTGGGCGGCGCTGTGTACTAACGTCCTGATCATCGTATCTTTCCCAATTCTGACCGTCACCATCGCGTTGCTGACCCTGGATCGCTATCTGGGCACCCATTTCTTCACCAATGATATGGGCGGCAACATGATGATGTACATCAACCTGATTTGGGCCTGGGGTCACCCAGAGGTGTATATTCTGGTGCTGCCGGTGTTCGGCGTGTTCTCCGAAGTTACCGCGACCTTCTCCAGAAAACGCCTGTTCGGCTATACCTCACTGGTATGGGCAACCATCGCGATTACCGTTCTGTCGTTCATCGTATGGCTGCACCACTTCTTCACCATGGGGTCCGGCGCGAACGTTAACGCCTTCTTCGGTATCGCCACCATGATCATTTCCATCCCGACCGGGGTGAAAATCTTCAACTGGCTGTTCACCATGTATCAGGGCCGCATTCAGCTCAACTCCGCAATGCTGTGGACCGTTGGCTTCATCATCACCTTCTCCGTGGGTGGTATGACCGGCGTGCTGCTGGCGGTGCCGGGCGCGAACTTCGTGCTGCACAACAGCCTGTTCCTGATTGCTCACTTCCATAACGTGATCATCGGCGGCGTGGTGTTCGGTTGCTTCGCCGGTCTGACCTACTGGTTCCCTAAATCCTTCGGCTTCACGCTGAACGAAAAATGGGGCATCCGCGCGTTCTGGTTCTGGATCATCGGTTTCTTCGTGGCCTTCATGCCGCTGTACGCTCTGGGCTTTATGGGCATGACGCGTCGTATCAGCCAGAACATCAACCCTGAGTTCCACCCTCTGCTGCTGGTAGCGGCCGGCGGTGCGGCGCTGGTTGCCTGCGGCATCCTGTGCCAGCTGATTCAGATCTTCGTCAGCGTGCGCGATCGCGATCAGAACCGCGATCTGACCGGTGACCCATGGGGTGCTCGTACGCTGGAGTGGTCTACTTCGTCTCCACCGCCGTTCTATAACTTCGCCGTAGTGCCGCAGATTCACGACCGTGATGAATTCTGGGACATGAAAGAAAAAGGCGAAGCCTATAAGAAACCGGCGAAATACGAGCCGATTCATATGCCGAAAAATACCGGCGCCGGCGTGATTATTGCTGGTTTCAGCCTGGTATTCGGTTTCGCGATGATCTGGGACATCTGGTGGATGGCGATCGCTGCCTTCCTGGGTATGATCGTGACCTGGATTGCCAAGAGCTTCGATGAAGATGTTGATTACTATGTGCAGGTTGATGAGATCGAGCGCATTGAAAACCAACACTATGAACAAATCAGCAAAGCAGGCGTGAAACATGTCAACTGATACTCTGACTAACCATAACGCAGCCCATGCAGAGCATGGGCACCACGACGCGGGAGAGACCAAAGTCTTCGGATTCTGGATCTACCTGATGAGCGACTGTATTTTGTTCGCGAGCTTGTTCGCGACCTATGCAGTACTGGTGAACGGGACCGCTGGCGGTCCCTCTGGCAAAGACATCTTCGATCTGAAGTTTGTCCTGGTTGAAACTTTCCTGCTGTTGTTCAGCTCCATCACCTACGGCATGGCGATGATCGCCATGAACAAAGGCAAGGTTGGCGGCGTAAACACCTGGCTGTTCCTGACCTTCCTGTTTGGTCTGGGCTTCGTCGCGATGGAAATCTATGAGTTCCATCACCTGATCGCCGAAGGCTTCGGTCCGGATCGCAGTGCGTTCCTGTCCAGCTTCTTCGCGCTGGTTGCGACCCACGGTCTGCACGTGACCACCGGCCTGGTGTGGATCATCATCATGATGATCCAGGTGAGCAAACGCGGCCTGACCTCAACCAACAAAACCCGTCTGATGTGCCTGAGCCTGTTCTGGCACTTCCTGGACGTGGTGTGGATCTGCGTATTTACCGTTGTCTATCTGCTGGGGGTTATGTCATGAGCCATTCATCCCATGAAACTTCTCACGGCGGCGCAAGCCACGGTAGCGTTAAGTCATATCTGATCGGCTTTATCCTGTCGATCATCCTGACGGTAATTCCATTTGCGATGGTGATGAACGGCACTGCCTCTCATTCAACCATCCTGGCGGTTGTTGTCGGCATGGCGGTCATTCAGGTGGTTGTTCACCTGATTTACTTCCTGCACATGAACACCTCATCGGAAGAGCGCTGGAACCTGGTGGCATTGCTGTTCACCGCTATGATCATCGGTATCGTTGTTGTGGGTTCACTCTGGATTATGTACAACCTCAACATCAATATGATGGTCAGTTAAGAGTCGAGCTGCACGTGATGATTAAGCAATACCTGCAAGTCACTAAACCAGGAATTATTTTCGGCAATTTAATTTCTGTCGTTGGGGGATTCCTGCTTGCTTCCAAAGGAAGCATCGATTATCCCCTGTTTCTCGCCACCCTGCTGGGTGTCTCGTTGGTTGTCGCCTCGGGCTGTGTGTTTAACAACTACATTGACCGCGACATCGACAAGAAAATGGAGAGAACGAAGAACCGGGTGCTGGTAAAAGGCCTGATCGCGCCGAGTGTAACCCTGGTTTATGCTACCGTTTTGGGTATTGCGGGCTTTGCGCTGCTGTATATCGGCGCCAACCCGCTGGCCATGTGGCTGGCGGTGATGGGCTTCGTGGTTTATGTCGGCGTTTATAGCCTGTACATGAAGCGCCACTCGGTATACGGCACGCTGATCGGCAGCCTGTCGGGCGCTGCGCCGCCGGTTATCGGCTACTGCGCGGTGACCAACGAGTTCGACGCCGGCGCGTTGATCCTGCTGGCTATCTTTAGCCTGTGGCAGATGCCGCATTCCTATGCGATCGCCATCTTCCGCTTTAAAGATTACCAGGCGGCCAACATTCCGGTGCTGCCGGTGGTGAAAGGCATCTCCGTCGCCAAGAACCACATCACGGTCTATATCGTGGCGTTTATGGTGGCCACGCTGATGTTGACCCTCAGCGGCTACGCCGGCTACAAATACCTGATCGTCGCTGCGGCGGTGAGCGTATGGTGGCTCGGCATGGCGCTGCGCGGTTACAAGACCGAAAACGACAGCATCTGGGCGCGCAAACTCTTTGTGTTCTCCATCGTCGCCATCACCTCTCTGAGCGTGATGATGTCGATCGACTTCAGCGCCACGGCGGCGCCTGAAGCGCTGGTGACCTACGTCTGGTAAGCCAAATCGTCTGTGAATGGGCCGCTTCTGCGGCCCATTTTATTTGCCCGCCCGGCACCGCCGCCAACGCCGATGTGGCTTCAGGCATAAAGGAACAGCTGTAATATCTGTTAAACAACATTAGATTTACCCCCCCTGCCCTTCACACTAAAATGACGCAGCTTTTACAGAAACCATTCCATCAGGCGCTATATCCAGTACCTGACGGAATAGTTTTTACCGAGGTTTGACGTGAACGATAATTCAATGACCCCACTGGAGCTCCGCGCCACCTGGGGGCTGGGCACCGTATTCTCACTGCGCATGCTCGGCATGTTTATGGTGCTGCCGGTGCTGACCACCTACGGCATGGCGCTCAACGGCGCCAGCGAGGCGCTGATCGGCATCGCCATCGGCATCTACGGCCTGGCGCAGGCGATTTTTCAGATCCCGTTCGGCCTGATTTCCGATCGCATCGGCCGCAAGCCGTTGATCGTCGGCGGTCTGCTGATCTTCGCGCTCGGCAGCGCGATCGCCGCCGCTACTGATTCTATCTGGGGGGTTATCCTCGGCCGTGCGCTGCAGGGTTCCGGCGCCATTGCAGCGGCGGTGATGGCCCTGCTGTCGGACCTGACTCGCGAACAGAATCGCACCAAGGCCATGGCCTTTATCGGCGTGAGCTTTGGCATCACCTTCGCCATCGCGATGGTGCTGGGGCCGATCGTCACCCACGCCTACGGCCTGCATGCGCTGTTCTGGACGATCGCCGTGCTGGCGTTAGCCGGCATCGTCATCACCCTGGCGGTCGTGCCTTCCGCCAGCAGCCACGTGCTGAACCGCGAATCGAGCATCGTGCGCGGCAGCTTCAGCAAAGTGCTGAGCAACTCGCGGCTGCTGAAGCTTAATTTCGGCATTATGTGCCTGCATATTCTGCTGATGTCGAGCTTCGTGGCGCTGCCGCTGGCGATGGAAAAAGCCGGGCTGGTGGCCAGCGAACACTGGATCGTTTACCTGGTAACCATGCTGGTGTCGTTCGCTGCCGTGGTGCCCTTTATCATCTACGCCGAAAAATACCGCCGCATGAAGCAGGTATTCATGGGCTGCGTGGCGGTGCTGTTCTGCGCCGAAGCGTTGCTGTGGCTGTCTGGCGCTCACCTGTGGGGCATCATCGCCGGGGTGCAGCTGTTCTTTATGGCGTTCAACGTGATGGAAGCCATTCTGCCTTCGCTGATCAGCAAAGAATCCCCGGCCGGCTACAAGGGCACGGCGATGGGGGTTTACTCCACCAGCCAGTTTATCGGCGTGGCGATCGGCGGCAGCCTGGGCGGCTGGCTGTATGGCCTGCAGGGCGCAGGGCTGGTGTTTATCGCCGGCGCGGTGCTGGCCGCCGTCTGGTTCCTGGTCAGCAGCACCATGAAAGAGCCGCCCTACGTCAGCAGCCTGCGCATTACGCTGTCGGAACTGGCGGTGAAAGACTCTGCGCTGGAAGGCCGCCTGAAGGCCCAGCCGGGCGTGGCGGAAGCGATTGTGGTGCCGGAGGAGCGCAGCGCCTACGTCAAGGTGGATACCAAGCAGACCAACCGCGGCCAGCTCGAAGCGCTGGTGAATTCACTGTAAAAACCAGAAAATGATGTAATGCTTGCCAACTAAGCTTTTGAGAAGCCGCCACGGGTAACGTTGCGGCTTCTTTTTTTACCGCTCTTGGCTCATGCCTTTGATGCCAAGTTGGGGAAAAGGTGCTAGCCCTTCGAGCATATGCACCACCGCCCCCGCACTGCGGCGTGCCACTTCGACCTCGCCCCATTATGCGCGAGCGTGGTATATCAACGGTAGACACTCCGCGTTGCTAACTACATCGGTGACCATTGCAAGATGGAGCAAATTATTGCGCATCTCAAACAAGCTCACACTACCGGGTATCAACGTGATTTTCTTCACGCTGCAAACATATCGATGACTGTTCAGGATTGTTCAGCGCTTTTTAAGGCTATACACTCGAGTCACATCGCATATATGAGGGAACAAAATGCGTGTTTATGATCTCGCTAAATCGGTTTACGATGGAGTGATTACTATTCCTGCCGATGTGTACTTTGGGCTTGAACGAAGCTTTGAAGATTTGAATCTCACTGCCGGCGGGATCCTCTATCAAAACCGGAATCGTGCTGAAGATGACCGATTTTTGAAGGGACTGACTCAGGTTGCCAAAAAGCCCAATGTCCTGTTCGACATGATAAAATTTATTGTTAATGATGTTCTAGAAAAACTCCCGGAGCCCGCAGTAAAGAAAATCCTTGAGGGTGTAACCTTATCGGGATCGACTTATATTTCAAAGACGCAGGCGCAAGCTATTGTCAGCTATGCTATCGCGAGCCGGGTAATCAAAGGAACCTCTCTATCATCATTTGTTTCCAGATTTGCACGAATCAATACCATCGCTCTGATTTCTGCTGTAATGGTCCAGGGCACAATAGCACGTGCGGCGCGTTCATCTCGTAACCTTCTGAATGAAAACCCGAAACTGTATTACGAGCTGAAGAAAAGGAACTGGGATATGCTCTATTTTCTTGCCGAGAGCTCGCTGGATAAATTTCTGCTACTTGATCGTCTCTACCACAAAGATCGAGCCACCTTTGAGAAGGTTATCCATGAAATTGAAAGCCTTTAATCTGCTGCCATCCTGGCCATATGGCATAATCAGATTCATCATCTGGATGCTGACACTCAATGGGGTACTGTTCTCGATTGTCTGGTTTTACGATCGGGGCTTTCTAACTTTTATCGTTCCCTTTTGCGTATTTGTTGTGGGCTGCATCCTTTATAGTCTTTTGCCAGATAATACCCAAAAAAGCGCAGACAAATAGCCCACCATTATGTTCATAATGTCGATGGTAAGGAGTGATTATCCGCTCCTTAAACGCTGGCAATAAAACGGCCTTCATAAGAGAGAGCCGTTTTCCAACCCAGCTTCACTTTCCCCGCCTCAAGTTCAGCGCTAGTAGTGAGGCGGGTACTCAGCAGTGCTATCGCGCAAGCAAGGCAGACGTTCCAGTTAACCTTTATATTTGCATTCCACACTGCAGCTTTGCTGGCCCTGATGTTTTTAATCGCGGAAGTTCTTGAACTGGAACGGCTGCCCCAGATCCGCGCCGCGCACCAGCGCCATCACGCTTTGCAGGTCGTCGCGCGATTTACCGGTCACGCGCACTTCATCCCCCTGGATTTGCACCTGCACCTTCAGCTTGCTGTCTTTAATCAGCTTGACGATTTTCTTCGCCTGGGTGGTTTCGATCCCCTGCTTCAGCTTGGCTTCCACGCTGTAGGTTTTGCCGCTGTGGGTCATTTCTTCCGGGATCTCCAGCGCGCTGCCTTCGATATTGCGCTTGCTCAGCTTTTCACGCAGGATATCCAGCAGTTGCTGCACCTGAAAATCGGACTCACTGGCGACCTTGATGCTTTCGTTTTTCTCGTTCAGCTCAAAGCTGGCCGGCACGTTGCGAAAATCCCAGCGGGTGCTGAGATCGCGCGTAGCGTTCTCAACGGCGTTACGTACTTCCTGCATATCAATTTCGGAAACGATGTCGAAAGATGGCATACTTCTTCCTCCTGAATGAGTGCCTAATAGCTTAGGCGATTTTGATGCCGAGCATGATAACCGCTTTACCCTTCCAGGCAAAATCTGCTGAATGCACGGAGGGATAACGCCCAGGGCGGCGGGAAAGCCTATAGTTAAATGACGGTAATTGAGCGGTATTCCCGTGTACCCAAGGAGACTGGATGAAAATAACTGTTCTTGGTTGCGGCGCGCTCGGGCAACTGTGGCTCTCCCGGCTGTATCAGCAGGGCCACGACGTACAGGGATGGTTAAGGGTGCCCCAGCCCTTCTGCGCGGTGAACGTCATTGAGCCGGAAGGCGCCTCGTTCAACCGCAATTTACCCACCAACGATCCCGAACACCTGGCGCAAAGCGAACTGCTGCTGGTTACGCTGAAAGCCTGGCAGGTTTCCGGCGCAGTCAGCGCGCTGCTGCCGAAGCTGAACCCCCGCTGCGCCATTCTGCTGCTGCATAACGGCATGGGCACCCAGGATGAACTGCCGCCCAACGGCCAGCCGATCCTGCAGGGCACCACCACCCATGCGGCGCGCCACGACGGCAGCACCATCGTCCACGTGGCCGGCGGCACCACCCATATCGGCCCTACCTCACCGGCGGCGCAGCATCTCAGCCATCTGGCGGAGGTGCTGCATCAGGCGCTGCCGGACGTCGCCTGGCACAACAACATCGCCTCGGCCAACTGGCGCAAACTGGCGGTCAACTGCGTGATCAACCCGCTGACGGCGCTGTACGATTGCCGCAACGGCGATCTGCAGCGCTATCCGCAGCAAATTGAAGCCATTTGCCGCGAAGTCTCCAGCGTGATGGAGATGGAGGGTTACCACACCTCCTGCGAAGGGCTGATGCAGTACGTGATGGAAGTGATCCAAAGCACCGCAGACAACGTATCGTCGATGCTGCAGGATATCCGCAGCCAGCGGCACACCGAAATCGACTATATTACCGGCTACCTGCTGCGGCGCGCACGCAGCCACGGCGTCACCCTGCCGGAAAATGCGCGGCTGTTTGAACTGATTAAGCGAAAGGAAAATGAATATGAGCGTATCGGCGCTGGTCTGCCTGGCACCTGGTAGCGAAGAAACCGAAGCCGTCACCGCCATCGATCTGCTGGTGCGGGCGGGCGTCAAGGTCACCACCGCCAGCGTGGCAGGCGACGGCGATCTGACTATCGTCTGCTCGCGCGGCGTAAAGCTGCTGGCCGACGCACCGCTGGTGTCTATCGTCGACGATCCGTTCGACGCCATCGTGCTGCCTGGCGGCCTGCAGGGGGCGGAATGCTTCCGCGACAGCCCGCTGCTGGTCGAGAAGGTGCGCCAAATGCACCTGCAGGGCAACATCGTCGCCGCCATTTGCGCGGCACCGGCGCTGGTGTTGCAGCATCACGATTTGTTCCCGATCGGGAATATGACCGGCTTCCCGGGGCTGAAGGATAAAATCCCGGCGGACAAATGGATAGAACGGCGGGTGGTGTATGACCCGCGCGTCAACCTGCTCACCAGCCAGGGGCCGGGAACCGCCATGGAATTTGCGCTAAAACTGATCGACCTGCTGCTCGGCAAGGCCAAAGCGGCGGAAATTGCCGCACAGCTGGTGCTGATCCCGGGGATGTACGACTATCGCGACGAGGCATAACCCCATCCCGCGGCCTGTCACGCCAGCGGGCCGAGGCTGAGAACCCCGGCTGCAATTCAAAACCTTACCTGGCTGGAAAACCCCACAATTCCCCGATCCGCCGGCAATTGAGCCGGCTTCTCCAGCGGCGCGCCAACGAATAGGTCAGCGGAAAGAGCGCCCCTGAGCGCCTGTAGGCCAATCACCCCGCCCGCCAGCCGCCCGCCGTCCTCCCCCTGTCTGCTCAGTTGCCCGTAATCCAGGCCCACATAGGGCTGCAGCGCACCGGCATCCAGCAGCCAGGTGTTGCGCCAATAGCCTCCGCTGCTGCCAATCAGCTTATAGTCGCCGCGAAATCCTCTTACCGTCGAACGGTCGCCAATAAAAGATTTATCCTGGATTGGCGGCGCAGCGTGCGCCACCTGGCCCGACAGCTCGCCAAGATAGCGCAGGCGGCCTCCCGCCATGCTGAAGGGTTTTAAAATACTGGCGCCGAACTTCAGCATATTTTCCGCCCGCTCGCCGCTCCCGGTGATGATGTCGGCAGAAAGGGCAATCTGATCGCTATCTCTATACCGCAGATGACTGATCCCCCATTTCATATTCGTCAGTCTTGCCCGCTGCAACTCGATTTCGGTGTCATTCAGGTAATAACGGTATACCCGCTGCAATAGCTGCGCGCTCAGTGCGGTTCTTTGGCTGCTGCTGCGAGACAGGGTGTAGCCGGCCTGCCCTCCCCAGTAGGCGGAGCGCCCCTGATAACGGTACGCCGTGGCGTTGCCGTTGATGGTTTGATGATAACGGCTGTCGCCGGCGAACAGGTTAACGCTCCAGAAGCCAAAGGGCAGGCTGTAGTAGAGCGCACGGCTTTCATTGCCCTTACGCGATGAGGTGAAGACGCTGCGCGCCATCGACGCATAAAACACGTCATTCAGCGCGCTCGGGTTATCCAGGTATAGCGCCCCTCCTGCCTGATAGCGGCCGGTTGAGCGCGCTCCGCTGTCGTCCATCCACGCCGCCATGCGCCAATACTTGTCCTGCCGGCGATAAATTTCGATGTCGCTCTCACCCGGCGCGCTGCCGGGCGTGATGCGAATGTCGCTGACGACATCGGGAATTAAGCCGATATTTTCCAGGCCCTGCTCTATTTGCCGCAGGTTGAGCACGTCGCCGGGGGCGAGCGGAAAGGTGAAAGCGGGGTGAAAGCGCGGGCTGCTGCCCGCCGACAGCCTGAGTTGCCCCACCCGTCCGTAATGGACCGCAACGACTAAGGTTTCCGCGTTGCGCCCGTCCACGGCCAGCGACAGCCGGGAGGTAATGTAGCCGCGCGCAATCAGCTCGTTTTGCAGTTTTCTTTGCAAACGCGCCAGCCCGTTGGCGCCAATGCAGTGGCCACGGGCGCTCTGCGCGACAGCATTCAAAAACGCTGGCGTTGACGGCGCCAATTCAACGGTGCCGATGGCCCCGCATGGGGTTTCCGCAATAAACAGCCCGTCATCCGCGGGCGTTGCCGCCTGCGGCACCAAGGCCGGGCGCAGGATCGGCAACAGTTTGCGCTGCGCCTCACTGATGAGGCTTTCCTGAGCGACGCTTTCTTTGGGTAGCAGCGCGGCCGCTGAGCCAGCGTGACCGCCGCAGCTGATTAACAGCCCGCAGCAAAGAATAAAAAAATCCCTTTTCATGCCCACTTATCCTTCCCCCCGCGCCATGGCGGAGGGATATTCCCGCCGCTCCGCCGGGCTATTCCATAAACCCGGCGGAGCGGCACACCTTTATCAGTGCACAGGCTTTTTGATGGCCTTGCCGTTATGCGTCACCACCCCGGTGGAGGAAACCATCGAGCCGGGATTGCTGAAAAGCAGCCCGCGGCTGCTGATGTCGCCGGCGGCCTCGACTTCCCCGCGATTATAGAGACGTACGCTATTGAAACCGACCGAGGAAGAGCGCGAGACGATGCGGCCAAAATTGTCGATAGAAGATCCCTGGATGTTGACGTCATCCTGCGCCGCAAGGGTGCCGTTGGAGAAATTCAACACGTTCGCGCTGTTGATATGCAGCGCGCCCCCCGACTGAACCTGCCCGCCGTTGTTCAGGCTGGTGGTCAGGATGCTCAGCCCGCCGTTTTCAGTGCGAATGCCGCCGAGATTGCTCAACTGGGTGGCGCTGAGCTGCAGCCCCTGCCCAGCCTGAATCTGGCCGATGTTGTTAACGCTGGCGGCCATGAGCCGCAGGCTCCCCTTTGCGGTTTGGACGCTGCCGGAATTGTTCAGCTGCGTGGTGCTGAGCTGCATATCGCGCTCGGCACGGATTTCCGCGCCGTTGTTAAGGCTGTTGCTTCGCAGCGCCATCGCGCCGTTCTCTGCCCGCAGGCTGCCGGTGTTGTTCAACAGGATCGCGTCGATGGCAACGTCATTGTTCGCCTGTACCCGCCCATTGTTCTGCAGCAGGCCGGTGCTGATGCCCAATTGCCCTGTTGAAGCAATGTCTCCATGGTTGACCAGCGCATCCGCAGCGATAGCGACACCGCCCTGCTGCGCCTGAATATGGCCGCGGTTGACCAAGCCGACGGGAACCAGCGCGCCTGTGGAATTGATGCCCACGCCGTTCTCCGTGGCGACCAGCTTAATCTTGCCGGCATACATCCCGCCCAGTTCAGCAACATCAATCAATACATCTGGTTTATCTTTAGAAAATGCGGCTGGGTTTATTTGCGTTAAATCGGCGGAAATGTTTTTTTTCCCGGCGGATACCAGCAAGGACTCGGCATGCACAGAGGCGCTGATAGTCTCAGTGCGGGCCAGGATAGCGGTATAGTCGACGTCCCCCTTTTTCATGCCCTGGCCTTCAACCAGGATATTTCCCTGTTCAACCTTGTAGCCGCTAAAAGCGCCATTTTTAAACTGCAGCTCCCCGGTGGTTAATACGCCATTGCGCGCATTGATAAAGCCGCAGCCGTTGCAGGTAATGCCGGCCTTATTGGCAATCACCACGTCGGCGCGCTGGCCCGCCACCTCAACCAAACCGTTAAGCACGCTCTTATTAGATGAGTTGACCTCATTCAAAATAACCGCTGCGCCGCGGCCGCCAAGCTGATTATTGCCGGCCACCTTCCCGGCCAGGGCGGTATGGCTCTCCGTGGCGCTATTATTCAGGATGGCGCCCTGAGTCCCCACATCAAACTGCGAATAGCGGTTATGCGATACGCCGTCTGCGCCAGGCGCGTTGATATTGACGACCGGCACCTGATTGACGCTGTCGGGCGTCCCGTTTTGCGGAACGATTTCGGCCATCACCAGAGCGCTGTGCCCCCACAGCACCAGCATCGAGAATAAAAGCCTTGTTTTGTTTAATTGCATTAGATATTTCCTTTATTGATACTATCCATTTTATTTATCCATATTGGCCATTCATTATTTAAATAAATACAATTACCGCGTATTCTTGGCCATACGAATAAATTAACAACAAAACTCGTCGCCATAAAATAGAACGACGAATATTAATGTTATGGCAGTTGTCGCCTTATTAAAAGATATATTAACAACAATAATAAAATACGCTGTCACATGAACGGGCAGGGTTAACTCATTTGAAATTAGAATATATAAAGCTATTTATATTAATCAGCAATCGGGGAGCAAAATAACGCAGCGGGCGGGTGGCGTTAACGGGCTAAACGGAGAAGCTTAATGGCGGGCCGGCGTCAGATAACGCCGGGCCCGGTCGTTTGCGCTTAAGGCCGATAGACCTTCACGTTGCTGTAGCCCTGCTCGATCAGATACAGCGCCTGCAGGCGGCTCATCACGCCGCGCTCGCAGTACAGCAGGTAGGTCTTGCTTTGATCCAGGTCGCCAAACTGGGTGCTGAGCTTATAGAACGGCAGCGGTTTGACTTCCACCTGCTCCAGCTTCAGCGGTTTGTCTTCCTGTTCATCGTTCGAGCGGATATCGAGGATCACTTCGTCGGCGCCAAACTGCGCCACGGTTTCCACTTCGGCCACCTGCTCCTGCGCCTGTTCGGCGATGGTGCGGATGTCGACGTTCTTCGCTTCGCTGACCACCCGGTCAAGAATGGCGAAATCGAAATGACTTTCTTCTTCTTCGATTTTGGCTTTGATGGCCTTCACCGTCGGGCTTTTCGAAATCACGCCGCAGTATTCAGGCATGGTTTTGGCGAAGTCTTCGGTGCCGATCTCGCGCGCCACCTTAATGATGTGCTCTTTGTCGTGAGAAATCAGCGGCCGCAGGATCAGGGTGTCGGACGCGTTGTCGATCAGGCGCAGGTTGGTCAGCGTCTGGCTGGATACCTGCCCCAGCGCCTCGCCGGTCACCAGCGCCTGCACGCCGTAGCGTTCGGCCACCTGGGAAGCGGCGCGCACCATCATGCGTTTGAGCACCACGCCCATCTGGCCGTCGTCGACTTTCTCCAGGATCTCGCCCACCACCGGCTCGAAGTCGATGGCGACGAAACGCACCTTGTGCGAACTGGCAAAGCGGTTCCACAGGTAGTGAGCCACCTGCTTGACGCCGATCTCATGCGCCGCACCGCCCAGGTTGAAGAAGCAGAAATGCACGCGGCAACCGCGGCGCATCAGCATGTAGCTGGACACGCCGGAGTCAAAGCCGCCGGAAATCAGCGACAGCACGTCTTCCTGGGTGCCGACCGGGTAGCCGCCGATGCCCTCGCGGCGCGCCTTGACCAGCATCAGCTTGTCGTCTTCGATCTCCAGGTTCACCGTGACCTGCGGCCGAGAAAGATTCACCCGCGCGCTTTCGATATGCTGGTTCAGCCCACCGCCGACGTAGCGCTCCACGTCCTGCGAGTTGAACGCCTGCTTGCCGCGGCGTTTAACCCGCACGCAGAAGGTTTTCCCTTCCAGCTGTTCGCGGTAAGCTTCCAGCGTCTGTTCGAAGATGTGGTGGATATCGGTATAAGCGCGGTCTTCCACTTCCAGAATATGGTGGATGCCGGGAATGCGCGTCAGCGCGTCGGCAATCACCGGCCGTTGATTTTCATCTTTGGCGCGAACTTCGATATGATCCCAGTGACGGACAACCGCCAGCGTTTCATCATACTGCTTCAGGACGTTGCGAATATTGGTCGAGAGGATCTTGATAAAGCGCAAGCGCACAGATTGGCTCTTGATGGTGATTTCCGGGAACAATTTAATGATAAACTTCATGGCGGTCTTTGTTGTCAGATAAGAATTACGGCGCGGAGTATATCACCATATCGCCGGGCTCTGCGCACAAAACCATACAAGCGCGCCATGATTTGCTAATCAAGATCCGCTAGGATAGGCTCTGGCGCCACTGTTCACATGATGATGTAAAAAGAAAATTATGCCGAAAAAACCAGCACAATCAGACAGTACAGAGCAAAATGTCAGCTTCGAAAGCTCCCTCAGCGAACTGGAAAGCATCGTCACGCGTCTGGAATCAGGTGAATTGCCGCTGGAAGACGCGCTGAACGAATTCGAACGCGGCGTACAGCTGGCGCGCCAGGGCCAGCAAAAGCTGCAGCAGGCGGAACAGCGCGTGCAAATATTACTGAACGACAGCGCCGAAGATGCGCCGCTGGCGCCTTTCACCCCGGATGCCGAGTAACCGCCATGTCTGAGATCGCCTCATCCGCCGCCTTTGCCGATCAGCTGCAGGCTTTCCGCCAGCGCGCCGATCGCACGCTGTTGGATTTTATCGCCCCCCTGCCGTTCAACGACGGCAACATGGTGGCGGCGATGCGCCACGGCGCGCTGCTGGGCGGCAAACGCCTGCGGCCGTTCCTGGTCTACACTACCGGGCAAATGTTTGGCGTGGCGCTGAATAATCTGGATGCGCCGGCCGCCGCGGTGGAGTGCATCCACGCCTACTCGCTGATCCATGACGATCTGCCGGCGATGGACGACGACGATCTGCGCCGCGGCCAGCCAACCTGCCATATCAAATTCGGCGAAGCCAACGCGATCCTGGCCGGCGATGCGCTGCAGACCCTGGCCTTTACCATTTTGGCCGACGCCGAGATGCCCGACGTAGCGCTGCGCGATCGGCTGGCCATGGTGTCCGAATTGGCGACCGCCAGCGGCGTCGCCGGCATGTGCGGCGGCCAGTCGTTGGATTTGGAAGCCGAAGGCAAGCAAATCAATTTGGAAGCGCTGGAGCAGATCCACCGTCACAAAACCGGCGCGTTGATCCGCGCGGCTATCCGCCTCGGCGCCCTCGCCGCCGGTGAACCAGGCCGGGCGGCGCTGCCGCAGCTGGATCGCTATGCCGCTGCTGTCGGCCTGGCGTTTCAGGTGCAGGATGACATTCTGGACGTTGTCGGCGAAACAGAAAAAATCGGAAAACGCCAGGGAGCGGACCAACAACACGGAAAGAGCACCTATCCTGCTTTGCTCGGGCTTGACAGCGCGAAGGCAAAAGCGTGGGATCTCTATCAGGAAGCATTAGCTGCATTAGACATATTGGCAGCGGAATCTTATAACACAGCGCCATTGCGAGCGTTAGCCAGCTTCATTATTGAACGCGACAATTAACGTGTGACGTTATACCCAATAGATTTCACGCTGCAGCCAACACCGATGCGGCATGAAAGGTAAGGGTAAAATCCTCTGATACGAGTATCGAATGAGTCTTGATATAGCCAAATACCCGACCTTGGCGCTAGTGGAAAATCCTGAAGAACTCCGCTCGCTGCCGAAAGAGAGCCTGCCGAAGCTGTGTGACGAACTGCGGCAATACCTGCTGGACAGCGTCAGCCGTTCCAGCGGCCACTTCGCCTCCGGGCTGGGTACCGTCGAACTGACGGTGGCGTTGCACTACGTCTACAATACGCCGTTCGATCATCTGGTATGGGACGTTGGCCACCAGGCCTACCCGCACAAAATTCTGACCGGCCGCCGCGATCGCATCGCCACCATCCGCCAGAAAGACGGCCTGCACCCTTTCCCGTGGCGCGACGAAAGCGAATTCGACGTGCTGTCGGTTGGCCATTCGTCGACCTCAATCAGCGCCGGCCTCGGCATGGCGGTGGCGGCGGAGCGTGAAGGCAAAGGCCGCCGCACGGTGTGCGTGATTGGCGACGGCGCCATCACCGCCGGCATGGCCTTCGAAGCGATGAATCACGCCGGGGATATCAATCCGGATATGCTGGTGGTGCTGAACGACAACGAAATGTCGATCTCAGAAAACGTCGGCGCGCTGAACAACCATCTGGCGCAGCTGCTGTCCGGCAAGCTCTACTCCACGCTGCGCGAAGGCGGCAAAAAAGTGCTGTCCGGGCTGCCGCCCATCAAAGAGCTGGTGAAACGCACCGAAGAACATCTGAAAGGCATGGTGGTACCCGGCACGCTGTTCGAAGAGTTGGGCTTCAACTATATCGGCCCGGTCGACGGCCACGACGTGCAGGGGCTGGCGGCCACGCTGAAAAACATGCGCGACCTGAAAGGCCCGCAGCTGTTGCACATCATGACCAAGAAAGGCCGCGGCTACGCGCCGGCGGAAAAGGATCCGATCAGCTTCCACGCAGTGCCGAAATTCGATCCTGCCAGCGGCACGCTGCCGAAGAGCGCCGGCGGCCTGCCGAGCTATTCGAAAATCTTCGGCGACTGGCTGTGTGAAACCGCCGCCAAAGACAGCATGCTGATGGCCATCACGCCGGCGATGCGCGAAGGCTCCGGCATGGTGCAGTTCTCGCGCGAATACCCGCAGCAATATTTTGACGTGGCGATAGCCGAACAGCATGCGGTGACCTTCGCCGCCGGGCTGGCGATCGGCGGCTACAAGCCGGTGGTGGCTATCTACTCCACCTTCCTGCAGCGCGCCTACGACCAGGTGATCCACGATGTGGCAATCCAAAAGCTGCCGGTATTGTTCGCCATCGACCGCGGCGGCATCGTCGGCGCCGATGGCCAAACCCACCAGGGCGCCTTCGATCTGTCGTTCTTGCGCTGCATCCCGACCCTGGTGATCATGACGCCAAGCGACGAGAACGAGTGCCGCCAGATGCTGTACACCGGTTATCACTACGGCGAGGGGCCAAGCGCGGTTCGCTACCCGCGCGGCACCGGCACCGGCGCTACGCTGGCGCCGCTCGCGGCGTTGCCGATAGGTAAAGGCATCGTGCGCCGAGAAGGCGAGAAAATCGCTATCCTCAACTTCGGCACCCTGCTGCCGGAGGCCGCGAAAGCGGCGGAGGCGCTCAACGCCACGCTGGTGGACATGCGCTTCGTCAAACCGCTGGACGAGCAATTGGTGCTGGAGATGGCCGTCGGCCACGAGGTGCTGGTGACGCTGGAAGAGAACGCCATCATGGGCGGCGCCGGCAGCGGCGTTAACGAGCTGCTGATGGCCAAACGTCGCCCGGTGCCGGTGCTGAATATCGGCCTGCCGGACAGCTTTGTTTCCCAGGGCAGCCAGGAAGAAGTCCGCGCCGAGCTGGGGCTGGACGCCGCCGGCATTCAGCGCAGTATCGAAAACTGGCTGGCGCAGTAATTTCCGCCCTTGCCTGACCAACGCCTCCGCTTGCGGGGGCGTTTTTGTTTCCGGCGCGCTACAGTTAATGTCTGAGCAGCGAATCGGAGGCAAGCATGAAGTACTTGAAACTGGGCAACACCGATCTTAACGTTTCACGCATCTGCCTGGGTTGTATGACCTATGGCGAACCCCATCGCGGTAACCACGCCTGGACGCTGCCGGAGGAGAGCAGCCGGCCGCTGCTGAAGCAGGCGCTGGAGGCGGGCATCAACTTTTTCGACACCGCCAACAGTTATTCCGACGGCAGCAGCGAAGAGATCGTCGGCCGGGCGCTGCGCGACTTTGCGCGCCGCGATGAGGTGGTGATCGCCACCAAGGTCTATTTTCCGCTGAGCAACCTGGAGCGCGGCCTGTCACGCGCTAAAATCATGCAGTCCATCGACGACAGTCTGCGCCGTTTGGGCACCGACTATGTCGATCTGCTGCAAATCCACCGGTGGGACTATGAAACGCCGCTGGAGGAAACGCTGGAAGCGCTGCACGACGTGGTCAAGGCCGGCAAGGCGCGCCATATCGGCGCTTCTTCTATGTATGCCTGGCAGTTCGCCAAGGCGCTGTATACCGCCGATCTGCACGGCTGGACGCGCTTTGTCAGCATGCAGGATCAGTACAACCTGATCCAGCGCGAAGAAGAACGCGAAATGCACCCGCTGTGCGCCGCCGAAGGCATTGCGGTGCTGCCCTGGAGCCCGTTGGCGCGCGGCAGGCTGACCCGCCCCTGGGGAGAAACCACGGCGCGCACGGTGTCCGATCAGGTCGGTAAAAATCTGTACGATGAAACCGCAGGCATCGACGGCATCATCGCCGAACGCGTGGCCAGCCTCGCTGAAGAGCGCGGCGTGTCGCGGGCGCAGATCGCCCTGGCCTGGCTGTTGAGCAAACCGGCTGTCAGCGCGCCCATCGTTGGCGCATCGCGCAGCGAACAGCTGGCCGACGCCATTGCCGCCGTCGATCTGAGCCTGACGCCGCAAGAAGTGGCCGAGCTGGAGACGGCCTATGTGCCGCATCATGTAACGGGGTTTGAATGACGAAGCGAGGGCGCGGCATGCCGCGCCCTGCAATCAGAACAGACCGATAGGCCAGTAATGGCCAATCAGATAGATGATGCCGGCGGACAACACCCCGGCGACGATGTCGTCCACCATGATGCCCATGCCGCCGTGCACGTTGCGATCGAACCAGCGGATCGGCCAGGGCTTCCAGATATCCAGAATGCGGAAAATCACAAAGCCGGCGGCTACCCATTGCCAATCGTTGACCGGCAGCGCCATCAGCGTGATCCACATGCCGACAAACTCGTCCCAGACGATGCTGCCGTGATCGTGCACCCGCATGTCTTTGGCGGTCTGATGGCACAGATACACACCGATGCAGATGCTAAACATCACCAGTAGCGAGTAGAGCTGCCAGGGCAGTTGGATCAGCAGCAACCAGACCGGAATTGCCGCCAGCGACCCCATGGTGCCCGGCATAACCGGCGACAAACCGCTGCCGAAGCCGGTAGCCAGCAGATGCCACGGATTACTCATCCGCAGGCGGCGTTTGGCTTCATCCATGCTTGCTCTGCTCCGCGCTGAAATGATCGAACCCTTTCCACGCCAGCTCCACCGCCTCATCGTTGCGGTAGAATTTGATGCCTTCCGACAGCGGACCAATCTGGCCGATACAGGTGTAATCCGCCCCGAGATGGCTCAACGCCACTTCCAGCGCGCCGCGGTTGATTTCCGGCACGGTGAAGCACAGCTCGTAATCTTCGCCGCCGGTCAATGCCCAGCGCAACGCCTGTTCGGCATCTACCTGGCTGCTCAGCGCCTGCGACAGCGGCAGCTCATCCAGATCGATGCGCGCGCCGCATTCGCTGGCCTTCAGCACGTGCTTCAGGTCGGAGATCAGGCCGTCGGAGATGTCGATCGCCGAGCTGGCCAAATCTCGCAACGCCTGGCCCTGCAATACCCGCGGCTGCGGCCGCAGGTGGCGGCCAATCAGGTAATCCCGCGCCTGCGCATCGGCAACCTGCAAACGACGCTGAATCACCGCCAGCCCGGCCGCGCTGTCGCCCAGCGTGCCGGTCACGTAGATCCAGTCGCCGATGCGCGCGCCGCTGCGGGTCAAAGCCCGCCCGGCCGGGATCAGCCCCTGGATGGTCAACGTCATGCTGAGCGGGCCGCGCGTGGTGTCGCCGCCAATCAGCTGCATGCCGTAGTAATTAAGCTGCTCGAACAGGCTGTCGCTGAAGGCCTTCAGCCAGGTTTCGTTCACTTCAGGCAGGGTAAGGGCCAGCGAAAGCCAGGCCGGATCGGCGCCCATCGCCGCCAGATCGCTCAGATTTACCGCCAGCGCCTTGTAGCCGAGATCGGCCGGATCGATATCCGGCAGGAAATGAACGCCAGAAACCAGGGTATCGGTACTGACGGCCAAAAGTTGTTTTTCTGCCACTGTCAACAGTGCGCAGTCATCTCCAATGCCCAACTGTACGTCCCGGCGTACGCTCTTAAACCGGTCAAAATAGCGGGCAATGAGGTCAAATTCGCCGCATGCCATGGTCGATATTCCAATAGAAGAAATTAAGGCCGGGGATACCGGCCTTAATTTTTATTTTTTCTTGCGAATGGTGGGTGCCACTTTATCCAGCACGCCGTTCACAAACTTGTGGCTGTCTTCAGCGCCGAAGGTTTTCGCCAGCTCGATCGCTTCGTTGATAGCCACTTTGTAAGGGACATCCTCACGCATTTTCAGCTCAAACAGCGCAATGCGCAGAACCGCACGCTCCACCTGGCCCAGCTCATCGAGCTGGCGCGACAGGTAGGGAGCCATCAGCTCATCCAACATACCTGCATTCACCGCCGCGCCGGACAGCAACTCGCGAAAATAGGCGACGTCAACATCTTTGACATCCTGCTCCGTCAGGAACTGGTGTTCAACATCGGCAATGTCATTTTTAGACAACTGCCAAGAGTAAAGCGCTTGAACAGCGCACTCACGAGCGCGGCGACGAGCAGCAGGTTTCACGGAATTCCCCTTAACTAAATTCAGGCTTTAATAGCTTTGATAACATTAATCATTTCAAGTGCGGTCAGAGCAGCTTCAGCGCCCTTGTTGCCCGCTTTGGTGCCGGCACGTTCGATAGCCTGTTCGATGCTTTCGGTGGTCAGCACGCCAAAGGCAACCGGGATTTCGGTGTTCAGTGAAACGCTACCGATGCCGGAGCTGGCTTCGCCCGCCACATATTCGAAGTGCGCGGTGCCCCCACGGATAACGGTGCCCAGTGCGATAACCGCGTCGTATTTGCCGGTGTTGGCCAGTACGCGCGCAGTCAGCGGCAGCTCGTAAGCGCCCGGGACCCAGACAACGGTGATGTTGTCGTCAGCAACCTGGCCAATACGCTTCAGCGCGTCGATGGCGCCTTGCAGCAGGCTGTCGTTGATGAAATTGTTAAAACGTGCAATTGCGATCGCCACACGGGCATTTGGAGTAGCAACAACACCTTCGATAACTTTCATGGGCTTTCCTTAAAAATGGGTTCAGTACCCCGCAGGGGGGCGGATTCTATCATATTCTTTATACCCATCATACTTGAAGCTGCATCTGTGTTGGCTGCGCCGCTTACCCGAATCACTAACTCGAGCAAGCTCTGCGGGATAAGCCCCCCTGCCGCCGGGATGCAACTTCAATTATTCAGGGTACCTCCACCTGTGCGGGCGTTTTTTTAAAACGGCAACCGGACCGACACGCAGAGGTGACATTCAGTGTTTGGCCCGCAGGCGCAGACGCAGATCGGGGCCGACCTGCCGCACTTCGCTGAAGACAAACTCAGGGGCGTCAGCCAGTTGCTCAAGCCCCGGCAGATGGCACAGGCCACGGCCATTATCGCCCAACAGTTTTGGCGCGATGTACAAAATGAGCTCATCCACCAACCCGGCCTGCAGCAGCGCGCCGGCCAGCGTTGCGCCCGCCTCGACCCAGATCGAATTCACCTGACGTTTCGCCAGCTGCATCATCATCACCACCAGATCGACGCCGCCGCCGTGCGCCGGGAAGGCCAGCTGCTCCACCTCCGGCGGCCACACCTGCTCGTCCGGCTGCAGGCGCGCCAGCCAGGTGGCGCCAGGCTGCTGCGTCACCCGGTGCTGCGGCGTTACCCGATTTTGGCTGTCGAGGATAATGCGCAGCGGCTGGCGCAGATTCTCATGCGGATAAACGCGCTGCGTTTCGGCGTCCAGCTCCTCCCAGCGCACCGTCAGCGACGGATTGTCCGCCAGCACCGTGGCACTGGTGCTGAGAATGGCGGCGCTTTGCGCCCGCAGGCGCTGCACGTCTTGCCGCGCCTCGGGCGAGGTGATCCACTGGCTCTCTCCCGAAGCCATCGCCGTGCGGCCGTCCAGCGACGCGCCCAGCTTCAGCTGCACATAGGGAAAACCGGTGCGCATGCGCTTCAGGAAGCCCAGGTTCACCGCTTCGGCCTCGGCCAGCATCAGGCCATGACGCACCTCCACACCGGCCTGCTGCAGCTTGTATAGCCCCCGCCCCGCGACCTGCGGGTTGGGATCCTGCATCGCCGCGACCACCCGGCTCACGCCGGCGGCCACCAGCGCATCGGCGCACGGCGGCGTGCGGCCATGGTGGCTGCAGGGTTCGAGCGTAACGTAAGCGGTGGCGCCGCGCGCCTTCTCACCCGCCATACGCAGCGCATGTACTTCCGCATGGGGCTCACCGGCGCGAAGATGATAGCCTTCTCCGACGATTTCGCCATCGCGCACGATAACGCAGCCGACGTTCGGATTAGGCGCGGTGGTAAAGCGCCCCAGCCGCGCCAGCTCAAAGGCGCGCGCCATGTAAAATTCGTCGTTATGCATGAAAGATCCTTTAGTCCTGCAAACGGGCGATCTCTTCGCCGAATTCGCGGATGTCTTCAAAGCTGCGGTAAACCGACGCGAAGCGAATATAGGCAACCTTATCCAGCTTTTTCAGCGCGTCCATCACCAGGTTACCCACCAGCTTGGTCGGCACTTCCCGCTCGCCGGTCGCGCGCAGCTGAGATTTGATATGGTTGATGGCGTTTTCCACGTCGTCGGAGCTTACCGGGCGCTTTTCCAGCGCTTTCAGCATGCCACGGCGCATTTTGTCTTCGTTGAAGGGTTCGCGTACCTCATCGCTTTTTATCACCCGCGGCATCACCAGCTCGGCCACTTCGAAGGTGGTGAAGCGTTCGTTACACACCAGGCACTGACGGCGACGGCGCACCTGCGAGCCATCGCCCACCAGGCGGGAATCAATTACTTTGGTATCAACGGCGGCGCAGAAAGGGCAATGCATAACACGTCCTGATAAACGTTTTCATAGATAAGAGCAGTTTAACCCGAAGTGCACCCACAACAAAGGCCGCGGGCCATTTGTTGCGATCGGCTGCGCTGAACGGGCCGCCGGCATGACTTTCGCCGCCAGCCGGACTAAGCTGATAACAGGAGACATTGAATAGGAAATCGCCGCCATGACAACCAGTTATCCAAAAGTCTGCCTGCTCGCCGCCGCCGTTCTGCTGGCGGGCTGCGCGCAGGATCCTGAGGTGCCGACGCTGCGCCATCAGGTGGTCGAGTTAAGCCAGAAAGTGAACCGGCTGACCAATCAGGCCGCTGCGCTGGAGCAGCAGAATCAGCTCAATCAGCGTTCCGACAGCGGCGTTTATTTGCTGCCGGCGGCCAATACCGCCGCCCGCTTGCAGAGCAGCCTCGGCGAGCTGAGCGTGTCGCTGAGCAACATCAGGAGCGAGGCCAACGGCACCCAGGCGCAGCTGCACCTGCGCATTCTCTCCCAGGCCACGCTGCCGGCCTTTAAAGCGGTGGTGGACTGGGGCCAGCTGGACGCCGCCACCGGCAAACCGCTGGAAGCCGAAGCTCTGTCACAACCGATCGCCAGCGCCGATTCGCTGCTACCGAAATCCGGGCAAACGTTCGAGCTGCGTTTCAGCGGCCTGACGCCGGATCAACTCGGTTTCGTCCGCCTGCACAGCGTAGTGCCAACCGCCCAGCCGGCGGTGGTGCAGCAAAACTGAGACGCAGGCAAAAAAAAGGAGCGCCAATCGGCGCTCCTTATTATTTGGCGGTGTATCGCCGGGTTTACGGCAGAATCGAAGGCTGATCTGCGCCCTCTTTTTCCACTTTCTGCTGCAGCATGTGCTCGCGTTTCATACCCAGCTTCAACGCCAGCGCGGACGCGACGTAGATGGAGGACACGGTACCGATCGACACGCCGATCAGCATCGCCAGCGAAAAGCCTTGCAGCATCGCGCCGCCGAAGATGTACAGCATCAGTACCACCATCAGGGTGGTGCCGGAGGTCATCAGCGTACGGCTCAGCGTTTGGGTCAGCGACACGTTCATGATTTCGTAAGGCGTGCCGCGACGGATCTTGCGGAAGTTCTCACGAATACGGTCGGAAACCACGATGCTGTCGTTCAGCGAGTAACCGATAACCGACATCAGTGAAGCGACGATGGTCAGGTCAATCTCGATGCGAAACAGCGACAACACGCCCATGGTGATGATCACGTCGTGCGCCAGCGCGATAACCGCCCCCAGCGCCAGGCGCCATTCGAAGCGGAAACCCACGTAGATCAGAATACAGATCAACGCCACCAGCAGCGCCATGCCGCCGGTTTGCGCCAGTTCGCTGCCCACGCTCGGGCCGACGAACTCGATGCGCTTCACGGTGGCGTTTTTGTCCACCGCGTCGTTGATCACGCCGATCACCTTATTGCCCAGTTCCTGGCCTGCGGTGCCGGTCGCCGGTGGCATACGCACCATGACGTCGCGGCTGCTGCCGAAGTTCTGGATAACCGGGTCCTGGAACCCGGCTTTTTCCAGCGTATCGCGCATCAGGTCGAGGTTGGCCGGTTTTTCCAGGTTGATTTCAATTACCGTACCGCCGGTAAAATCCAGACCCCAGTTAAACCCGCGCACCGACATGGTGGCGATTGACGCGACCAACAGCAGCAATGAGATGCCGAAGGCCACGTAATCCCAGCGCATAAAGTCGTAGACTTTACGGCCGTAGTTGAGTTGCTCAACAGTATAATCCTGTGCCACAACGCACTCCTCAGATAGACAGCTTGTTAATGCGTTTGCCGCCGTAAAGCAGGTTGACGATGGCACGGGTACCGACAATCGCGGTGAACATGGACGTCGCCACACCGATTGCGGTGGTAATCGCAAAGCCTTTGATCGAACCGGTGCCCACTGCGTACAGAATGATCGCGGTGATCAGCGTGGTAATATTGGCGTCGACGATACTGGAGAACGCGCCTTTATAGCCCTCATGGATAGCCTGCTGAACGGAACGTCCGTTCTTCAGCTCTTCCTTGATACGTTCGTTTATCAGTACGTTGGCGTCTACCGCCACCGCCAGCGTCAGCACGATACCGGCAATACCCGGCATGGTCAGCGTCGCCCCCGGCAGCAGGGACATCACGCCGACGATCAGCACCAGGTTGGCGACCAGCGCCGTGGTGGCGATCATGCCGAACTTGCGGTACCAAACCACCATGAAGACGATGGATGCCACCAGGCCCCACAGGCAGGCTTCCAGACCTTGGGTAATGTTCTGTTGCCCCAGGGTTGGGCCGATGGTGCGTTCTTCAACGATCTGAATAGGCGCAATCAGCGCACCGGCGCGCAGCAGCAGCGAAAGCTGGCGCGCTTCGTTCGGGTTGCCGATGCCGGTGATGCGGAAGCTGTTGCCCAGACGCGACTGAATGTTCGCCACGTTGATCACTTCTTCCTGCTTCACCAGAACCGCACGGCCGTTGGCGTCTTTCTTGCCGCTGTCCTTGTACTCCACGAACAGGGTCGCCATCGGTTTGCCGATGTTGTCCTTGGTGAAGTTGGACATCGCGGTGCCGCCGGCGCTGTCCAGCGAGATGTTAACCTGCGGCTGGTTGTACTCGTCGGTGCTCGAGGTGGAGTCGGTGATGTGGTCACCGGTCAGGATCACGCGTTTGTACAGCACGACCGGCTGGCCATCACGGGTGTTTTTCACCTCGGAATCGCCCGGTACGCGGCCATTGGCTGCGGCGGTTGTGTCCGCGTTGGTGTTCACCAGACGGAATTCCAGGGTCGCGGTGGCGCCCAGAATTTCTTTGGCGCGCGCGGTATCCTGGATGCCCGGCAGCTCAACCACGATGCGGTCGGAGCCCTGACGCTGCACCAGCGGTTCGGCGACGCCAAGCTGGTTCACGCGGTTACGCAGGATAGTGATGTTCTGCTGCACCGCGTATTCGCGCGCTTCGCTCAAGCGAGCGTCCGTCAGGCTGGCCTTCATGGTGTTGCTGCCATTGGCGGAAAGCACCAGATCGCGCTGGCGCGGGCCAATGTAGCTGATGGCCTGATCGCGGGCGGCATCGTCACGGAAGCGAACTTCCACGCCGCTGTTGTCCAGCTTGCGGATAGACGCGTAAGGAATGCCCTTCTCGCGCAGCTCGCTGCGCAGGGTGTCCATGGTCTGTTCCTGCAGCTTGCTCAGCGCGGTGTCCATGTCGACTTCCATCAGGAAGTGCACGCCGCCACGCAGGTCAAGGCCGAGTTTCATCGGTTCGGCGCCCAGCATCGCCAGCCAGGCCGGCGTGGCCGGGGCCAGGTTCAGCGCAACGACGAATTTGTCACCCAGCTCCGCCATCAGGGCCTCACGGGCGCGCAGCTGAACGTCGGGATCTTTAAAGCGAGCCAGGATGGCGCCGTTTTCCAACGCAATCGACTTGCTCGCAATATGGTCTTTTTCTAATACGGTACGGACCTGGTCCAGCGTAGTTTCACTGGCGGCGACGCCGCGCGCGCCAGTGATTTGTACGGCCGGATCCTCACCGTAGATGTTGGGAAGCGCATAAAGCAGACCGATGAGGATCACCACGATCAACATCAGATACTTCCACAAAGGATAACGGTTTAGCACGGCAATTCCCTTAGGGAAAAAAAATTACAGGGCCTTCATGGTACCTTTCGGCAGAACGGCCGCCACGAAGTCACGCTTGATCATCACTTCCGTGGTGTCGTTCAGCGCAATGGCGATGATGCCGGTGTCGGCCACTTTGGTCACGCGGCCAATCAGGCCACCGGTGGTCAGCACTTCGTCGCCCTTGCCGATGGAGTCCATCAGTTTTTTATGATCTTTAGCGCGTTTTTGCTGTGGACGCAGGATCATGAAATAGAAGATCAGGCCGAACACAACCAGCATAATGATCAGAGAGTACGGGCTTCCCTGAGCCGGAGCCCCTGCGGATGCGACGGCGTCAGAAATGAAAAAGCTCATTGAAATTCCCTCATTAAGTTATCAATTATTAGATCAAGCATTTCTACCCTTCATCTTTCAAACTGCAGCGGTGTTGGCTTCCCTCTTTCGCCCTAGGCGCTTGGCAATGCAAGCCCCCGGAGATCCATGCGGTCGCCGCCTGGCCGCACCTTGAAATCTATTGGGTATTTAAAGGTGGAATCGGCTTGCCGATCCGACCGTAGAAATCCGCAACAAACAGCTCTAATTTACCCTCTTCAATAGCCTGGCGTAAACCCGCCATCAGGCGTTGGTAGTGGCGCAGGTTATGAATAGTGTTCAGTCGGGCACCCAGTATTTCGTTGCAACGATCGAGATGATGCAAGTAGGCGCGGCTGTAATTGCGACAGGTGTAGCAATCACAGTCTTTATCCAGCGGAGAAGTATCATCCTTGTGCTTGGCATTACGGATTTTTACCACACCGTCAGTCACGAACAGATGGCCGTTGCGGGCGTTGCGCGTCGGCATGACGCAGTCGAACATATCGATGCCGCGACGCACGCCTTCCACCAGATCTTCCGGCTTGCCGACGCCCATCAGATAGCGTGGCTTATCTTCCGGAATTTGCGGGCAAACATGCTCGAGAATGCGATGCATATCCTCTTTTGGCTCGCCTACAGCCAAGCCGCCAACAGCGTAACCATCAAAGCCGATATCCACCAGCCCTTTTACTGAAACATCACGTAAATCTTCGTAAACACCGCCCTGAATAATGCCGAACAACGCATTTTTATTATTCAGTTCGTCGAAGCGCTGGCGGCTGCGCTGCGCCCAGCGCAGCGACATTTCCATCGAACGCTTGGCGTAGTCCCAGTCGGCCGGGTACGGCGTGCACTCGTCGAAGATCATCACGATGTCGGAACCCAGGTCATACTGGATTTCCATCGATTTTTCCGGGCTCAGGAACACCTTGTCGCCGTTGATCGGGTTGCGGAAATACACGCCTTCCTCTTTGATCTTGCGCATCGCCCCCAGGCTGAACACCTGGAAGCCGCCGGAATCGGTGAGGATCGGGCCGTGCCACTGCATGAAGTCGTGCAGGTCGCCGTGCAGCTTCATGATCTCCTGGCCCGGGCGCAGCCACAGGTGGAAGGTGTTGCCCAGCAGGATTTGCGCGCCGGTCTCTTTTACTTCTTCCGGCGTCATGCCCTTGACCGTGCCGTAGGTGCCGACCGGCATAAAGGCCGGGGTCTCCACAACGCCGCGATCGAAGATCAGGCGGCCGCGGCGAGCGCGGCCATCGGTAGTGTCTAATTCGTACTTCACAAAGCCTCCAGCACCAGATAAACAGTCTGATGATATACAAAGGGTGCGTATTCTAAACTAACAGCCAAAGCCGCACCACAAGCCAGTCGCTACAAAGTGCGTTTGCTGATTTTTGCCTTTCATTGTTGGTTTGTGTCAGCGTTTTGGCACAAATCTGTCACACCTCCCGCCTCAATTTCTCACCACCAGCTACCATTACTCCACGACCATCCCCGGAGTGACACAATGGGCAGCATCAAATCCCAAAGTTAAATAGCCGGGTTCCGTCCCAGCGATTCGTTACAGAGTCAGTAGATATTTCGGAACTGATTTATGTTGCGCCTCGCTGAGAGGTCCGGCATAGATTAGCGCATAGACAACCTCGGACAGCGACGCAGTCATGCCATCGTATTTAGAGCCGAGCAGCATCGTTCTTTCTGCAGTTATCGTTGATATCCCGCCCGCTGCTGAGAATGAAATGTTGTCTGTGCCGGGGTTATAAACACTCAGTGTTGCCCCTGTGGGGTTAATCTGAATGCTAAAGCCAACGCCGGCCCCCACTGCCGTGCCAGCCGGTATATTCTGCGTTGTATCTGCTAGTACCGCCGTCCCCGAGCTGTTTGTTACACTGATAAACAGACGAATGATTGTGTCAGTGTACATAATCGCAATACCGGTATTATTTGCGCCGAGAAAATTCCCAAACACCCAGCGCTGTGCAGTGTCCGCTGGTTTTTTAATTAGAAACGCAGCAGACCACGGAATGGCAGGGTTTAATTTCGTGTCTAAATAGCCATCACGCCCTAAAAGACAGCTATTTTCCTGCCTGATTACACTGCCAATTTCGTACGCGGGGAATGCCAAATCCGCCTGATTTGCACGGATGTTGTTCCCGCTGCGTTTTAAATTATATGCGCCCAGCATCGTGATCGGCCCAGGCTGAGCGCTGAACGTATCAGGAATTTCAAAATCGCTGAGTTGTTTATATGTACCGGCTGGCAATACTGTGTCTAAAAACAGTGATGAGATGGTCATTTGATATACGCCTTATATTGGTCGTTAGTTAAATACCGGGCACCCAGCCCATTAAGATGCCACGCGTCACGAAACATGCCCATCTGCCCGCTTGAGACGGAATAACTTTTTGGGAAATTCTCATATCCTGAATAATGTTCACAGCCAAATTCAATAGCCAAGTCTGCGTTTGCATTATCGTATGCCGAGAGCTGAGGATTGCCCGTAGCGTTCATTTGCGGCTCTGTAACAAGACAAATCCCGATTGTTGGCGTTGCTGCACGATACGCATTAACGATGGCCCTGATGCCATTTTTATATTCTGCAACACCACGACTGCGGCGAAAATCATTTGTACAGCAGATGATAAATAGCACGTCGATATCCAGGTCTTTAACTACCGGGGTAATCCACGACGTGAACCGCGTATAGTCATCAGCTATAGCACCATTATGCCCCAGCTTATGTACAGTAAAGCCTGAATTGGCAGGCGACCACGCATTAACACCGAAAATAGATACTGTCCCGGTGTTCGTTGTCGTTGTGATTCGTATCGTGTGAGCAGAGCCAGAAGAAAGCCCGGACACTGAGTATTTCCCTGTGCTATCACTGCCGTTTCCCGTCAATGTGACGGGCGCAGAGCCATCGATTGAAATCTCAAAACTTGCTGATTTATTCCAGAAATACAGATCGATGTTTGTCCCTCGCAGGCCGGTTATCTGCGCCACACCCGTTGTTGTCACGCACGTATATGATTTCCCGTTCGGGCCGACGCCGAATTGAGGGGGATTAGCCCCATGGCTCTCGCTATCTGAATACTGTTGAGTGAAATTAGTCAGCGATGCAACAGTGTTATTCATTCGCTGTGCCGACGCCGGGTTGAAATCAGCGTAGCCCTGGTCTCCGGCTGTCATACCTCCGGCAGTCATCACGTTTTGCAGCGCAATAGGAATGTCGTTTAAATCCGTCCATGAATTCCCCGTATACGCATAAACTAATTTGCTCGGTGTTCCTGTGTCTCCCCTTGCCTTCTTCCATTTTTGTTTATGCAGGGCTTCACCCGGCTGGGCACTCGAAACTCCCGAGTGATTTACTATATCTATAACATTCTGACGTAATGACGGGCCGAATTTATTTGCATCAATGGCCCCATCATCCGACCATAACAGAACGTTACCATCACGGTCATATGCGACAGGGAAATAATCTGGAGAGAATACGCCTTGTTTTAGAAATCCTTTGACAAAGTCGTTGATGAATGACCAAAGGACGGGCCCGAATTTATTTGCGTCTAACCCTCCATTATCTGACCACATCAGCACATTACCCGCCCTGTCAAATGCAATAGGAAAATAATCAGGCATGTACAAGCCCTGTCGGATATAAAACTCAATCAGTTGTTTTATCCCGGCATCATTTAATATAACCTTGCCTGTTTTTTCTTGTGCCCCACCTGCGTTTTTATATTGCTCAGCTATGGTCATTTCATCATCAGACCAGATGAAATAAAATGCCCCGTCTGGAATTTCTCCCGATGCAATGGCTGCCGCCGCCTGCTCTTGAGTGTACGTTTTCCCAAGGGGAGATAAATTAGCGATCAACCCTGCATTAGTAAGATGGGAATTTCCCAGTCGATCAACATACGTTTCTTGTTCTGACGTTGCCCACTCATCCAGTTTTGCACCTGCAAATACATGGTCTTGAATTTTTGTACTTGGTACGGGGTCTTGCGTAGGCGTAGGAACTGGAATGCCTAAATAGGTATTAGCCATTATGCTACCTCATGATTACAGGCGTATATATGCCTCAGAAATTAATCTGATAAATTTGTTTTTAACGGTTATTGGTATATCTGTTCGGAATATTCGGTAAGGCTTAGCGTTTGCGTCTCATCTCCATTTGGCTTGGCGCTGTCAACTCGCCAGATCGTAGAGTTCAGTTCCGAGTCTGTTGCGATGAAATAACGACTGGCATTTTGTACGCTGACCCGATCATAAATGTTTAAGTCAAATGAGCCAGCTGCGGCCTGAAACGCTTTTGGATTGCCAATCACTGGATAAGCGCGCCAACGGCCACGATAATCACCGAGGCTGTCTGTCATCACCACCCACATATCACCCAAGCTGAAATCGATACGCTCTGAGGTCGTAAACACGTCGCCATTTCTGCCAGTGATATATCCGTTCTGTTGGGCGTTGTCGTACATGTCTGGGCACTGAACGACTGTTCCGCGAACCACCTGGGTGGACTCCAGCGCTTTCACTGTCATTGTGACGCGAGAGAACAAGATTTTTCGCGCCTCAAGCCATGCCCTGTCGTATGCCTGAACGCTGTTGCTGCAGCCATCCAGGCTGACCTGCAACGCATTTACCGTAGCATCTTCGACCTCAGTAATGCCGTTGCCGTCGATGTTGAGGTAGATGTAGGCTTTCTTGTTCGTCAGCGGGTCGACATAGTCCAGCGTAACTCCGTCATATCCCCCAGGGAGTGACATTTGCCAGGCGATTTTATACTCGTCCCAGAACATGTTAGAGCGCGCAAAAACGGCATCAGGGTTATCAACCTTTTCGTCTCGCCAGAACGTCAGCACGTCGCCGATATCATTCCCGTCCACGCGGGCTACATTGCAGATGGTCTGAATACGTTCGCCGAGCGACATATTTTCATCCGAAAAGGTGTAATCGAAGTAACCAAGCTGCGGATCTGGAAGCGAGTCAGCGATAGCATAAAGCGCAGCAACATCGATGCCAGATACCGGCTGCTGTCCTACGACTACCCACTCGTGCAGCACGGCATCGGCGAATGAACGACTCGGGCGAAGCGTGTAGTCTACCAGCCCCGTAGATCGGTCATAACTGATTGTGTGTCGATGAGCGAGCATGTTGTATTTCTGCTCTCGGTTACTGTTGCTGTCGTTGCTCCCCTTAATCGTCACTCGTGCGATTGTGTCGTTTGGGTAGACCACATTTTCACGGATATTCACCGCGTGAATCGCCATCAGCGTTACAACGTTAGCGTCATTGCTATTATCCAGGCGCTGGATAGTTACCGCATAGCGACCGCTGCCGGCCGCCGGCGTGAACTTATGCGTGGTACGAAAATATCTCGTCGTCACCTGGAAATCGTTGTCGAAGAAATAATCGTACTGTTCAGCTGTGCCGGGGATCTGGTTGTTATTGTCATCCACTTTCCAGAACCTGACGCGATAGCGCGTTGTGCCAGCCGTGGCGCCCAGTTGAACGAGCACATGCACCCAAACCTGAGATGAGGCAATGGGCGACACTGACGGGCCGATAACAAGCGGTGTTTGGTCGTTGAGGGTGAACAATGTGTTGTTTGTTATTGCGCTTCCCGGCAGTGATGTGATCTCCCCTGTCATTTCTGCAATGTAAAACGTCGTGTATGACTGAAGATCCTCGCCGATAAAGCTCTCAGACGAGATGATGTTTCCGCTGCCGGTAACGCTGCGCGTTACCATGTTCCCGCCCTCGCTCCATGTCGCATTGATAACAAAATTCACAGGGTGCGGGACGGCCAACGCCGCAAAATACGAGAAGTTATCATCGTTAGAGAGCACAGTCGCCTTAAGTTGATTGCTCTCGATTGCGACCTCAGTCGGCGAATTTGTCGTCGCCGTCTGTGCTGGGAAATCTTGTGATTCGTTCAGCCCGGGAACTGTTTCATTGTCGACATCATCAAACTGATATCCGACATCAATTCTCCCGATGCTAACGCCAGGGTCAAAAACCTGATAGCTGGCACCAGCCAGGCTACCGAGGTTCGATTCAGAATATCTTACAGACGAGATGGTGTACTTACCGAACCCAACTTCAAACCACTCTGTAAGATACTTATTGTTGTCAACGAACTCGAAAAGTGCTTCTTGAATGAGATCGGGGAAAACTCGACGCTGGCCGTAGACATTTGGCCGACCCTTGTAAAGTCTCGCACGGTTCGTCTGTCCTGTTAGATCGTTGTTGGGTGATTCCCCAGTTGCTACTGATACTGACGCGCTCGGTTTGTTTGATAGACCAAAAACCTTCAACGCACCGGACAGGATTTTTGTTACCGGCCGAAGTATTGTTGTTACCAGCTTACCTACTCCACCCTCCGGCTGATCGAACACGGCCACAACATCATCTCGTTGTAGCTTGTAGCTGATATCGAAATCATCTTCAATCTGGCGCCCGTTAAGCTTAATAACAACGTCGTTGTGCAGATTTAACCCATCGAGAAGGTTAATCAGCATCGAGCCAGTTTCGACGTCACCACGCTGCTTTGGCGCACCAGGGAGGCGCTGTAACTCATATCGAGGCATGTACCATGTACTCCACTCGGCTATAAATTTTGAGAAGTGCCACAGGACTATCACTGCGCACAAAACCGAACTCGCCACGAGAATGCAGGCATTTAACAGGACTGGTCATGACGCCGATATGCGACGGAGAGTCACCGCGGTAAAAAACCGCAATACACCCTGCTGCGGCCACTGGCACTGCCAACCAGTGTTCAGCCTCCTGCTCATAGCATGTGATGAAATCAGCGCCGGACTCATAACCTGCGACATGGTGCAGTTCCAGTCCCAATACATGCCGATAATAAAGAACCACAAGAGCCCAGCAGTCCATGGCGTCAAAGCTGCAGGCGCGATTAGCCCACGGCTTGCCGTTAACAAGCCGGATAAATTCATTTTGCGTCATACAGTAATCAACCCTGGGTAGTCTTTCGTGGTGTAGATGATGGGGTTTGCCAGCGTCAATGGATTTGTTTTGCCCGAGTTAACGGTCACATTGCCGCCATCAGCAGAGATATCAGTGACAAAAAGCGTCCAATTTTTCATAGAGACGGCATCGCCTATCGCATTCCACTGCTGATACAAACAGTTAATGGGGGTCATCCGGCCAGCTCCGCGCCAGGTCTTCAATGTCTGTCTGACGTGCTCCGAGGCAGCAATAAAAGTGATGGTCATTGATATGACTGCTGTACCGTCCTGAGCTGGCTCAGTCACACTAAAGCGCGCTGGCTCGAACTCATTCCCCCCAAACGTCGCAGCCCTGAACAGATTGTTTACGACACGGTAATAGCCAAACGATGGGTGATAAAACTCTACCGTCTGTTTGATATCGCTCGCCGGACGCCGTTCTTTCCACTCTCTCAGTGTCGGCATTAGGTTTTCTCCGGGATAATTTCAGTAACCAGCAGATCCAGCCAGTATCCGTGGTTGGTCTGAGCACCGACGATCCAGTCGTCGTAATCCTCAGTGATGTCGTCAATCCCGTTGCTAATGACCGTCGCAGCCCATGTCACGACATTGCCGTTTTTGCTGGTTTGTACCGGCATGTTGACGAAATGCAGCGTCTGAAGTTGAACGCCCTGCGTGTCGCCCAAGTCGATAGGCATCTGGAACCAGTTACGACCACGGTCGCAGTACGTCGGGGAGCGAAGCCATGACTTAAACCGCTCCGCCTGCTGCAGCGTGAAAATCCATTGGAGCGTCCAGGTGGCCTTAATGTCTGTCGTGATTGGAGTGAATATCGCAGGGCCAACTGCTGGCTGCGTCGTCAGCCATCCAGTATCCTGCGTCATGTTCTGGTCTGCGCGCTGCGGAAGCGGCAGTAAATCCGGGTATGAAACTGTTGCCACGTTTCCTCCGGGCATAAAAAAACCCGCCGTAGCGGGTGAAGTTTAAAAGCTGCCTGATGCCCTGCGATTTAGGCCGAAGGTTTGCTGCATCTGGGATGATACGGGCCCCCCTCGTTCCAGATCGGTTAGCAGCAGATCAACTACGACATTGCCATCCTGCATGTAGGCATCAGCATTCTGAACAGCAGTGCCGGATGTCTGGTTGTTCACGTTTACCTGGACATTAACACCGCCTCCCCCCTGCATGTCCCTATTGCTGATCACCTTGCCGTTGTCACCGGGGATCATGTACTGCTTCCCTGTGCTCGCTTGGTAAATTTCTGGCTTGCCTCGCTCACCCACCTGGTACATCGCGCCAGCGCTCACAGGGCCGCCGTTATAACGCGCGCCAGCCACATTACTCAGCGCCATAGAAGTTGCTAACCCTGATCCGTATGCCACTGCGCCGACTTTTGCGGCCGCACCACCTGTAGCAACAGATGCTGCATATGCTGCAGGTGTCCATGCGTTAGTTAGCAATGCAGCCTGCATCAGACCATTGGCTGTAGATGCGCTTCCCAGCGCCTGTCCAATGATAAAGTTCTTCAGCATCTCAACACCCACCTGAACGATGCTGTTTATCACGCTGTTCAGGATGGTGTTGCCAAGCGACCTCATCGCCTCTTGTGCCGACATTGTGCCGGTAAGCAGCCCTGTTATAGCGTTTGAGGCATTACCAGAGAAAGCATCAACAGCACTCGTCAGCATGTCGTAACCAACGCTCTGCTGGCTCAACAGCTGCCATTGCGCCGCCGTCTGCTGCTCCTGGTACTGCTTCTCCTGGGCAGTGCGCAAAGCTAGGTACTGATCATCCGTGGCCTGTTTAGCCAAGATGAATTGGTCATAGCTGATTTTTCCCTGCTGGTAACTCTGCAGCAGTATCGCCTGCTCCTGCTGTTGATACTGCTGCATCAGCGCCAGCTTCTGAGCATTCTCATTCGCCAACTGCTGAACCGGATCAACTTCAGCTCGTGCAGATGCAACAGGGTTAACTACAGCCTGAGAGTTAATCTTCGCTAAGTTGTTCTGATGCTCCAGCGCCATTTTCTCGGTGGCTGTGTTGTACTCCTGAAGATCAATCTTCCCTGCATCCAGTGCAGCTTTCAGGTTCTGCATTGATTCGGCATAGGATTTATTCTCTGCCTTCTCAGGCATAGCCTTGATCGCCTCAGTGACGCCTTTGGCTGCGGCGGCGGCATCCCATGCTTTTGCGGCATATTCCCCGGCCAGGGTTACCTGTGCTTGCGTCGCGCCTTTACCGAGTGATTGCTGTGCGGTCAGGATCGCTTGCTCTCGGCTAAGCTCAGTTGTTGAGCTCGCCGCAAGTTCAGACTGCTGCTTCAGGTTTGCCAGCTTCTGGGCTACGCTTTCCGCCTGGCTGGCTGACTTCTTGCCCTCCGCTATTCCTTCCTTGGTTGCCTTCTTCTGCTCCTGCTGCGCCTGAAGAGAGTCATATTCAGCAGCAGCGCGCTCTCTTGCCAAAACAACATCAGCCTCTGTTCCTCCCAGCCGTCTTATTTGTTGCTCCGCTTTAAGCTGAGCTCGCTTCTTATCGTTTAATTCCGCCTGAAGCTCAACCTGATCTTGAAGACCGTCAAGGTAGTCTTGGACGTTCTTTGGTCTGGTTATTTTCAGGTTGGATGCATTGAACTTTTCCTGAGCCCCGGCTGCAAAATTTAATTGCCTACCGAGTTGATTCATCATTCCGGCAGCAAAACCAGCTTGCTCACCATGGCGGGAAAGCAACCCAATCCCTTGTTCAAAGGTGCCATTCAACTGCGCCGAAGCAATCCCTACAGCACTTTGTGTTTGGCTGAGATTTCTCTGGGCTCTATCAAGCTCTGCAAAAGCTATGCTTTGGTTATCAACTGCCCCGGTTAATGCCTCGGCTGCCTGGCGCCCACGTGTAGTGCCAGTTCCCCATTGTTCAACTTCTCGCTGAAGGTTTGCAACGCGCTTTGACGCCTTATCATACTCGTCGCTTGCATCTTTGACGGCTCCAGTTAATTCAGGGATTGCACCACGTAGTTTTGCGATACTGGCTGCGATCTCCGTAGCGGACATATCTTTCATCTTGCCTAACAGAGTGTTTACGCCGTCGGCTAACTCAATGGCCGCCTGACGCGCCTCTTTTGCTCGTTGGTAAAAGTAAAAGATTGCAGAAGCTGCGAGCACAGCAGCCCCTGCTGGGCCACCGATTAGCGCAAGCGCCCCCCTAGCCAGAGCAGCAGCAGCGCCGAATGCAGATAGAGAGGTTGAGGCGGCAAACGCGGTTGCGGCCAGCTTAACCTGTCCTGCGACAGCAAGCGTAAGAGCTGCTGCGTAACGAGTACCGACGATTGCAGCAACTGAACCGATTACTTTCGCAACTACATCAAGATTTTCGCTCAGCGTAATAATTGAGCTGTTAAATAGTGAAACAGTAGACTTAACTGTCGTTGAGCTGCCAATGAATTGAGTTATATTGTTATTGGCAATCTCAAGCGCCTGTCCAATAGTAGTCGTAGTATTCGCAAACTCTTTCCCTATCGCATCTCCCTGAGAGAGAAGACCCTTAACAACTACATCGGTTGTCAGCTTACCTTCAGCAGCCATTGCTCTAAGCTGGCCAATATTAACTCCCAAGGAATCAGCCAAGGCCGTAGCCAGCCGACCACCTTGTTCAGTTACAGAATTGAACTCCTCACCACGAAGCGCGCCAGAAGCTAGGCCTTGAGACAGCTGAATAACAGCGTTACTTGCTTCCTGAGCTGTAGCACCTGAAACGACAAAACCTTGGTTAATGATCGTTGTTAATCGAGCTACATCATCAACACTGGTTCCATAGCTTCGTGTTGCCCTTTCAAGGCGCTGATACAAAGAAGCTGTGGCATCAAGCGCCGCTCTCGTATCTTGAGCAATGGAGAAAACTCGTTGCGTTACTGTCGCAAGATCCTCATTTGCCTTAACCGAGTTTGCGAGCTTGTTATTTACTGTCGTCCAAGCGTCAGCATACTTCGCTACCTGTTGCACTGAAATTGCGGCCGAAACAGCACCAGCCAGACGTGTTACGGAGGTAGATAGCGTGTCGGATGATTTTGCTGAGCGTTTAAAACGCTCATCCATTGTGTCCAGCCGTTCGTTTACTTGGCGTTGCGCCTTGAGCAGATTGGCAACATTCATTTCTACTTCATAAACTATATTACCAACTTGTTCTTTGCTTGCCATAACCATTCTCCGGGCATAAAAAAACCCGCCGTAGCGGGTCATGTGACCTAAAAGTTACTTGCAAAATCTGTCCCACACCGATGAGAAGTCATTAACTTCTTCTTGCAAAAATGTCCCAGACGCTTTGCCATTGGATACAAACCTTTGCATACCAGTGTAGGCGCCAAAGCTATTCTTGGCGTCTACTAGACCGCAGTAATATCCCTTCCCATCATGAAAACTTGTAAAGTCATTCATGAACTTTGCAGAACTTGGGTCTTTTACTTTTTCTTTTACTGCATTCTGCCCTGAAATAATAATAGCTACTGCCTCTTTGTTTGCATCCTGCTCCAGTGATTTTGCGTTCTGTCTAGAAGCATAGCCTTCGCCAAAAATAGGTGTGACTGAGTTTACCCATAGCACCGTGGCTATAGATACTGCAATAACACCAATACAGCATGGTATTACACCGAATTTATCCATTCCTGACATGCATAACAACGAGATAGGTATAATTATTAACAATGACATTACTTCACGCATGCCAAAATAAACGGCCACACAAAAACAAACCAAGGCCAATAATCCAAATATTTTATTCACACCCATACCCCCACAAGTTACAAGTTGTCATATGTTAGCAGGGAAGACAATGATGGCAAGCCAATCAACCAGCTTTATCACTTATGGAATAACGGCATGATAATTTTGACAACTCTATGGAGCCAGATCCCCACCCCTCGGAAGTCATCTTCTCCATTAAAAACTTTTCACGCTCTTTTTTCTTGCTCTTTCGAAGCAAAACTCCTAGCTGATAATATCCTTGATGTCCAGGTCGATAGAAGGTTTTCGGGTGTGGGTAATCCCCAACAACTCGCTCATACTCATAAATCTGGTAAAAAGCCTTGGCTATCAAAGCATCCATTGCAATGTCAGACATGCAAATCATGTATTCACATGCGCTAATCGCTATAAGTAGGTGCTTTTCATCATTGCGAAGCCTGTAATGTTGCCTAACCGCCTCCGTTAACTGGAAGTGAAGATCAGCAACTTCCATAAAATTCTTTTTAAGTACCCAACCCCTGAACCAGGACACTTTATCGGGAGAAAATCCTGAAAGGTTCACATCCCTATCCCCATCAATCAAAGATAGGGGAATCGTAGCAGATGGCGCGCGGCTGGCAACGAAAAAACCCGAGGCATAGTTGGCTACTTTCCTTTCGCCTGCCAGCGCTTCTACGCGGCCTTAGCCAGGCGTCGTGCTTTCTTCTTCATGTACTCATCCGCGACAGCATCGTACTCTTCAGCGGTGAACCCTTTCTGATCTGGGTATTTAGCGTTAATCAGCAGCTGAAATTCCGTCATGGTCAGCTGCTCAGCCTCGGCGCGCGGCATGCTGAAGTGATTACGAGCAGCGCTGATGTACTCGAACGCGCTGAACTCACTGACGAAGCTGTTTGTCTCATGCCGCTGGAGACGACGAACCTTGGCTTTTCCGATGATACCGTGAGTGATCAGCGACTGCCCGAGGATGATAATGTCGCTCGCCGGCAAACTTCCGCGACGGAACACGAACGCCCTTCGCCCTCGTTTACTTGGCCGCAGCTCACCCACCAGCGCGCTGATATCGTCATCACAGCAGGCCTGCATGACGATCATCCCGGCAAAGATAGCTGAACTGCTAAACGATGGTGAGTTGATATAGGCAAGCAACCACCCTGGAATCTCGCCATACGCTGCCACTGCAGCAGAAAGCAATCTCGGCGCCTCACTGGTATGGAGTTCTGCAAAGCGTTCTACAATCTCCGCAGGAGAGCCTATACGCGACATGTTTCCGAATGATGGCCTGAAGAAGTAGTCTCGACTGGCATCTGATATGAGCATCTCGCCGATTTCAGTTAATGGGGTCATGGTTGCCTCGAATAATTATCATCAAGGGCACATGCATGCCCTTTGTGATAGTTACGCAGTGACGGTGGCCGCGAATGTTGCAGTTTTGCTGCCGTCAGTTGTAGTGACAACGATGTTTGCTGTGCCGGTCGCTACGCCGGTGACAGTTACCGTGCTGCCGGATAGTGTTGCGGTCGCCTTAGTTGGCGCAGACGATGTGACAGCGTACGTCTTGTCTGTTGCGTCAGTTGGTGCAATGTTCACTGCGAAAGTGGTTGTGGCACCAACAGCTACGCTACCACTGGTAGGAGTTACGGTTACACCAGTCACAGCTACATCAACCGGGGTGTCGATTACCTGAATAGTGTCAGAGTCAGCGACCTTGAACTCCGTGGAGAGCGTAACGATGTCGTTAGTGCCGCCGTCAGAGCTTAAGGCTGTGATGACCATGTAGCCGATGAAAGTGATCGGGCCATACTCTTCACGCACCCAGAGTGTTGGCTGTCGAGCAGCTTTAATCTCGTCATTGTAATACTTGACGAATTTAGCCACGCCGAACTGATCCAACTTGTCGCGCTTGCGAACTTCACCTTCAAAGCTCAGTGTAAAGTCAGAGTTTGTGACCAGGTTTTCAACGTAGCCCTTGGTATCATCCGCATCGGATGTCACAGTATTTGGGCTAAAATCGAATCCCTTGGATGTACCGGCGATCAGCGATTGCCATTCGCTCTCTGCAGGAACCGTATCAGGGCAGCCCAGAGCTACCTCAAGCACAATTCCACGACCGAACAACTTGGAGTTGTCAGTTGAGCAACCTTGCATATTTGCTTACCTCTTTGATTATTGATTACTCGCCATACAGGCAAGCGAATTGCAGGCGATAGACTAATCGCCCTTCAGTTGTTGAAACTGGGGATGGAATGCCACCGACGTTCTCTATGTGGCCTATGCAGTCATTTGGCATGGGGTTAGCCTGGATATGGCCGATAATTGCCTGAGTGGCATTGTCAGCCTCTTCGTCTTCGTTGATAGCGCCCACAACATCGACCATGACTAAATACTCGCTGCCCAAGTCATTGCGAATTGCGCTACCGCTGTTTGGCCTGAATACCAGGAACTTATCGACATCTTTCCCTGTGTCCCGCCAGCGAAGCATCTGCGTGATAAATCCAGTAGTCAGCCCAGCATCCACAAAGTAGTCGCGCACCCGGCGATGCATAGCAGGTGTCATAGCTGCATCTCCTTCTTAATGGCTCGGTCGATTTGCGCCTTGGTGTCTTCGAATCCCTTGGTCAGGAACTCTTTCTTGGCGGTAGCGCGGCGGAATGTTTGCGGGATGTTCGGGTCATGAACATAAACGGCATAATTTGCCGAGTAACCAACCCTTCCAGTTACCCTGGAGCCATTGACTGATATTTCACGATACTGGCTATTTAGTAGAGTGGATGTGTCGATTGGGGTATATAAAGCGGCTTGGCTGCCACCAATCAGCAGAGCAGACTGGATAGCCCTTACTACCTTGCGCCCCCGGATGTCGCCTATCATCCTATCCAGATTGGCCTGAGCTTCACGGACGCCTTTCACCTTAACGCCCATATCAAACTCCCGTGATTATTGCGTAGTCGTCGGCTATGCGGTCAAACGTGTCGGCGTAACGGATGATATGGCGAACCTCGTCAGCTCCTTCGACTTTGGTTGGGTCAATCGCTGCAGATGCGCCTATCAGGATGTAATCTCCCTGCTCGGCGAGAGCATACTCAGTCCAGTGCGTGTTTTTTACGACAAACTCTAAACCGATGTCACCAAGCCGCGCAGTAGCATCACCGCCGTAGTCGCACATGATGGAAATTGGAGCTAACCACTTCTGCTTTCCGTATTCGTCAGGAGGCCCATCCTTTTTCCACACGGTAGCCAGTGCCGTGTAACTCCAATTTGCGGCGGCACTCATGAGAGATACTCCTCGTATTGGTCAGGACAGCCGGGGCAATCAGGGCATTTTTCGCAGTCAGTCCGCCTTGAATTAAATCTCGATAATTCAGGCTCTACCAAAAAAATATCTACTCTGGAATCAATCTGCTCTATTTCTGAATCTGGTTCATGCCGTGGAATAATTCCTGGAAGCCAACCTCCCTTTTCTCTATCAGCCATCAGCACCCTCCAACAACGTCAAAAAAGCCAACCGATGGCCCTGCAGATATTGGCAGCGCACCCGTGCAACCAGCGGTATCCAGAGACAGCAGTGAATTGCGTAACCAGGTAACTGAATCCTCACCGTACTCGAATGATCTGCTTGCTCCAGACGGTGCGCTTTGAGATTTAATCTTCCTGGCACCGGATGAGGCAGACATTAGCGCAGCCGCATACATCATGATTAGTGTTTGCGTGCAGTCGTCATAGCCTGCCCCATCCAAGCAATCGATGATGGAGTTAACGCGACAAAGGATTGGTGTCAGCAAGGCGGATGGGATGGTATAGCCCAGCTCAGCGAGAAAGGCTTGCACATCTTCTGGCGTAAGCGGGGTTGCCATCTTTACTTATCCTTCTTAGCTGCTGATTCTGCTTTACCCGGGCTGGCTACTTCAAAAACTAACTTTTCGCCTTTCTTCTCTTCAGTAGCCTTCGCCTTGCCTGATGCCTTCCACCGCTCTGCAGTTGAATCATCAACCTCTACAACCTCACCAACCCCCAGCTTGCGAAGGTTGGCACCGGCGTGCAGATTACTTGCCACTATTTCTACCAGTGCCATGATTTATCCCTTAACTAGATGCGTGGATTACGGAGTATTTGTTGTTGATGTCCTGCTTGACCATCAACCCCATCGCACCCCATGTACGCCAGATATAGTCACTGTTGTATTCCGGGCGCGGAGAGGCAACAGTCCCGATTGCTTGGCCGACGATCGGAGCGATAACACCAGCACGCAGTGGGACGATGACGATTTCGTTTCCAGAAAGCTGACTGTCTTCTTTGATCGCAGAGATGCCGGTCAATTTCAGGATTTCTGACATGACCGTACCTGACTGGAAGTTATCGGAGAAATAGCGTTCCAAGTTGGAAATAATTTCACCTGAAACATACCAAGTCTGGTCTGCATATTGGTTGTTGATGCGGCGCAACTGATCGCGCAATGCGATAGCCCCTGCACGCAGAGCTTGAGACGTAGCCGATGCAGAGGTGAAGTCGACGTTGAGACCGGATGCACCCAGATCGATTTGAGCTACTCGCTCATCATCTTTCAACCCCTTCCAGGTTAAACCGTCAAAAACGGCAAACCCGCCGGTTTTATCGCGGAATCCGTTATAGATGTAGTCAACGTAGCGACGCTGAACATCCTCAACAGAACCACGCTGAGCATCAGACTGAGACTGCAGTGCTGATGGACTATTGAAGATCGGATCACGCCACTCGAACTTAAAGCCGGAGTCATGGATCGGAACCATGGTGCCGTCAAAGGTGTAGGAACGAGCATCTAACGCGGCACCAACCTGACCAGACATGGACGTATGCGCCCAGCCACGGCCACCGGTACGAGCATAGTCATAGCGTGATTGCTCCAGACGAACAGAGCGAGACAACGGCATCAGGTCGTTCAGCAGGGTGAACTCAGTGTTTGGCTCAAACTGCTGCAGGACCGTGGTGTCAAATGCGCGGTACAGGCGACGAATATCATCTACTGCGTTAACCGCGTCCAGTCGCGGAGCTTGCTCTGCCATGCCACGGAATTGTGCTCGTGCAATAAAGTCTGCTGCGGCCTGAGCACCCGCGTTACGTTCTGCCGTCAGAGAATTGAACTGCTCCTGGTTAATCTCCAGGTTGCCAGTTTCCTGACCGATTTTCTTTGAATAAACTAACATTCAGTGCTCCTTACTTAATTACGACGCGCAGCAGATCGCCTGCTGCCGTGGTATATGGCTTGTCTTCTTCCACGTAGCAGCGAACAGACTCATCACCTGCTGCAACCTTCACGCGACCATTTGCGACAGAAAGAGCCTGGCCTTTGGTGTAAGTGCCGGCTGCTGCTCGCACGTTCAGGAACATCCCTTGAAGCGGTTGAATGCCTACGACCAGCTCACCGGCGGGAATGGCATCATCAACGGAAAGGCAGCGCAGATAATCCTTGTTGGCAACATAGAGGATTGCGGCTTCATTACCGGCAACGGAAGCGGTGAATTTGTCCGCAGCAAAGAAACCGATCGTGCCAGGAGGCGTCGAAGCGGCTGCTGCACCTTCACGATTAAGTAATGGGTTTGGATAGACACCACCCGCATGAATAATATGTTTCCCATCTTTAGCCATTATTTACTCCGGCATTTCGCTGAAAGTTTCATTGGAATTGACCTGACGGAAAGAGCCGTTCAGACCAGTAGAGGTTGGGCATTTTGCGAACAGCTCGTTCAGGGCCTCGCCGTCCAGCGCGTTAACAGCTGTATCGGTCATGCCGAACTTGGCTTTCACTGCTGAGCGCTTCTCGCCCTTCTCTTTATCGGAGTTGGCGGTCATGCCGGTTTCGATGGCGTTCAGTTTTTCTGCAAACGGTGCGAACCAGGCAGGAGCCTGTTCACTGTTATTCGCCTTGTCTTTTGCTGCTTTGTCGTCAGCCTCTTTCTGCAATCGAGCCGCTTTCTCTTCCGGCGTCTCAGTTTTTGCGGCCGCTTCCTCCGCATTCATTTGGTTGAATGCATCGAAAAGCTCTGCGTCGGTCTTGCCTTCAGTCGGCTTACCTTTCGCTTTCAGTGCGTTAACAATCATGTCTTTCATCGGGTTATTAGCTCCGTTGGTTTTAATTTCGTACTCAGTGGGTTTGCGCACGACTTCTACAGGTTCGCCGACGAATTCAGCGGTGCCGTCATCGTCGATGAGGTACTTCTGTTGGTATGTTTTGCCTTCAGCGCTATAGATAAACTTGTCTGGCCATACAGAATCAGGCCATGCATAACAGTCATCAGGCTTGCCTTCGCGAAGCTTCTGGCTCAGCGCTCGCTGGATATCGTCGAAGGAGAAGTTGGAGGCGTTCGTGAAGAAGAATTTGGTTTTGTTGATCAGCCCTTCTTTCGTGCAATCCGCGCCGTCAGCGAGGTTTACTGTTTCGATTTGAAGCTGATCGCCAGCAGCGTTTACGAAGATGCCTACGCCATCATCCGGGGTCGCTGCGCCGGGTTCATCAAGAAGAATAGCGATGTGGTCGAACTGCATGTTGCTAGCAATCCAGGTGTACTTTTTCCCGCGGGACTCACCCTTGCTCGCCTGCTTGTTAAGCAGCAGCCCGGTTGAAATATGGATTGGCTCTACCTGCTCTTTGTTTACCATCGCATCAAGCCGCTCAAGCAGCTTCGCGCCTTTCGGGTGTGCCTCGGCATACCGGCGGTTAACGGCCATATCCATGACTACCCGGCCATCTGCCTTGGTTACGTTCATAGCGAACGCCCCGCCATGGAAGTCATTAACAGCTACGGGGTCGTTAGCGCTGACATAGTTCCCATCGACTTTAGGATGCCCGAGAGGCATGAGCTTTCGCTCCATTGTCCCGAACCCCTGGTTAATCTCTGCTGCCGGGTACAACCCGCCGTTCATCACCACGTCATCAACAATCGGCACGACGCCTTTCACGACGATATGCTCGCTACCATTGATGGTTTCGGTTGTAATGTTTGAGGCTGAGTTGATGACGGTCAGCACGTTGACGCTTTTACGCGACATGCTGTGTCCTCTTTGGTGGATTTCAGGCAATAAAAAAGGCCGCCATCAGGCAGCCTTCTGATATTCATCTTGCCACTGCTTTTTCTCTTCAATTAGCCGCGACACCATCCCTTCGTTGACCACCTTGCCGTCATCATCGACAAGCACAGGGATGTTTGCGCAGTAGCAGTTATAGCGGTTGCCATTCTCGGCATAGAACGCCTTAACCTCTTCAGTGGTATACGTCCTGCCATGTCGTGCGGCATGCCATGCTCGTGTTGTTGGCTTGAGAGCGGACAGCCATAGCACTTTCGTGTTTAGGCCAAGCCTATCCCTTGCCCAGTCTGTTTCTTGCCACTGTGCTTGCCTCAGTGCGCCCACTTGCTCTGTTTGAGCGATGACCTTGGCTTGCGTCATGCTGACATCAAGGCGTTTGCTGACGATTCTTGCCGTTTCTCTCGGGCTTATTCCCCGACCGATGGCATCCGCAATAACATTGGCAAGGTCTGTCCTGGCTTTATCGCTAATACCCTTCCAGTCGCTATAAGCTGATACGTATGCCGCACCTATTTGGTTCTGATAGGCAGGGGATGATAGAAGCTGCACAAGCGTGGTTTGCGACTCATATATCGGCGATTGAGCAGAAAGGTTGGTGTAGGCGTTTAACGTGCCTCGTTGATATTCCTCAGCGATGTACGTTAGCGCCCATATGTCCTGGCCAATACCTTCAAGCAGGTAGTCATCTAAAATCACCTGCACATGCTCCAGCAAGTCAGCCAACTGTTGCGCTGTCATGTCATAGATGAACGCCCCGGCATTGACCTGATAAAGTATCCCATCGTGCATGGCATGGGCTGCTTGTGCATTGCTTGCGATTTCTCGCCCTACTAGCCGCTGATCTAATAGCGACCTAAGCGCAGTCTTGATGCCAAGGTATCTGGATTCGATATCCCTGAACATCTTGTTGACTTGGCGGTATGACTGAGTAGGGTCGGCTTTGTTACGGGGTACTATTGGCGTCCCGATTCGGGGTTTCGCTGTCGTTATCATCTGTCAGCGGGTCCTTATCGGTGAGTTTCTCATCTGGGTTAGGCTTGGCTGGCTCCTTGATTGGTTCAAGCTCACCAGCTGCCCTGACCTCGTTAATTTCTACGGCTGATGTTCCAAACGCCTGTTGGGTTTTGTAAGCCACGTCGGCCATCTTGCCCATGTTGTCGAGTTTTTCGCTGTCGCCTGGCGCAAGTAAATCAGACCAATCAACAGTGATTTCCCCGTTATTCGGCTGAGGGATGACGCCGATATCACACCAACGTTCAATGACGGTCGTGATGATCCACGACATAAAGCTCCCACGACGCTCGTTGCAAGTGGCCGCCCATGCCTTTTTGTCTTCTGTGGATGCCAGATTACCTGTTTGCTTGCCAAATAGGATGTTGAACGGGCAGCGGATGGTCGATGCGTAGCTATTTGCTGATACCGTCCAGGTCGGTGTGGGGTCTGCTGCAGCTACTGATAGAACCGATGTCGTGCCTGATTGTGTTACCAGCGCAGAGTCAGTACCTCGGTTAAGCTTGCTGATTTTGTCATTCATCGCTTCGCCGAGGTCTTTATAACCTGCATCCTTCGCCTGCTGAGCGATGGTTTGCATATCTGTTTGACCATCGAATTGGATGCCAAGTTGACGACTTGCGTTCTTCAGGAAACCTTCAGCGCTCCCACCCTTGGCCTTTTCAATGTCGAGAAGGTCGTTGTATCCGGCCTCGTTAAGCGGGATGCCAGATAACATGTTTTCGTCTTCAGAGCCCTCTGCGATGATTATCACGCGACTCGGGTGTACAGTGACGCTACGGACATTTCCATAAGTGCCATCATCGCCAACAGGCTGCTCATTGAACGTGTAATTTACTGGTTGACCATACGTATCTGAGAGGGTGTCAATATCGTAGTTGCCAGGCTTAATTTGTGATTCCCATGCGGGAATGAGCTTCACAAGAGCTGCCTCGCCAAGTTTACCTACAAGTTCTGTATCTACAGGCTCAGACCATGCCCGATTGTCTTTTATCTGCAGGATGATCGCCGAGTAATGCCCAACCATGTTGCGTCGGTCAGCATCTTTGATTTTTGCCCAGTGCTTCTTCAACAACTTGGTAACTGTTTTTTCCCATTCGGTTTCTTTCTTGGATTTATCCGCAACTGGGCCATCAATAATCACTGGCTTATCTACCCAGCAGGAATCCAGCGTCTTGTGGATGCCAGCATATGCAGCAGAGTTACGCCGGTATGCACGATAAAGCATGTCAAAGCTTACGGCGTCCGGGTACCCGAATTCATCCCAAAGCTTGGTTCGCTTAGTGTTCCCGTTGAATTGACCAGCATACAAAGCTCGCTGGCGTCCCACCGCCATTGTTTCAGCGAGGGTATTTACGAGGAACTGAATCTCGTCTTTTTGTTCACTCACTGAGTGGCTCCTTAGAAGAGTATAGCGCCGACTTGTTTGTGGTTGTTCTTGGCTACAGCAAAGTAGCGGAAACCATCAGAGCCGTGAGAGGTGTGGTCATGTAATGGCTTGTCTTTCCAGCAGCCGCGCTTGTCGTCCCATTCCTTACGGTAGCCTTCCAGATGAGTGATGCCTTCTGCACACTTCTCATCGTCAAAGACACATTTCGGTAGGATTTCACGCACGGATTCAATGCCGGTATCAACGCCAGTTTTCGGAACCACTTTGAATGTCATGGAATAAACCTGACCGTCGATTTCGTAGCCTTCGCGCGCCAGTTCCTTTCGGGATTTAGCATCAGAACCAAACTCCCGGTTTTCAATGTCGTGCGGACCCCAGTGGTCGCCGTACTTATAGCCGCGGTCTTTAAGCACTTTCATGTAGTGCCGCAAGCCCTCGCCAGAGTTCTCGTAGTAGTCGATGATGTGGAATTCTTCACCCACTTCACGCACGAACCAGATGGCCGTAGAGTCACCCACACCGATATCCCAGAACGTGTGAACCGGTAGATGTGAGTTATCAGGTAGCGCACCGATCCGCTTGTTGGTGTAGAGCCAGCGGAACTGTTTGGCGTAATACGCGCCCTCGACTGATTGCTGGAATGCTTCGGCGGGGATGGTTGGATATTCCCGCTTCATGTCATCGCCAAGGGTCTTTTCTTTGGCGTAGTACCAGGCTTTCTGTCGCTCGTTGAGAGTTACGCCATGCTTGGCTTCCATCTCGCTGAAGTAATCAACCAGACGCTGCGGGATTGGCTCTACAGGGTCAATTGCGTACTGCGGATTTTTCCACCAGGAGAAGAAGAAAAACTTCCAGTCCAGTGCTGATAGTTTTTTACCCTGCAACTGTGCTTTCTCTGCCGACTGGCAGTAATCGAAGAAATAACCGGCGCGACCTTCAGCAGTGCTCTCGATAGTGGCAAAGCATCCGGTTGATACGGCCTCAAACGCGCCTGTGACAATCTCACGGGCCTTATCTGGATACTTAGCGCATATCTTTCCGAACTCTGAAACGTGCAGGTAACGCAGCGTACCGCCACGGAATGAGGTGCTTACATACAGTGAGCCGCCCTTCTTAAACACCAACTCCCCGGCTGAGTCATTGCTCGCTGGGTTGGCGGCTTTGATTTCATCAGGCAGGTTGTCGTAGGCGTATTTCACCTTTTCGCGAAACAATCGCTTGGCGTCGTTAAGCGTGTGGGCGATCAGGGCGCACTTTGCTGACTCGAATAGCGCTGCATCAAGTTGAATGATGCAAACCTCGGTCGTGAAACCGAGCTGGCGCGCCTTGAGGATGATGTTGCGAGTATGGATGCCTTCGAAATATTCCCGCTGCTCAGGTGTCATTCTGAATCGTATCGGCTTGCCTTCTTTGTCGGTGATCCAGTAGAGGTTATTCAGCCGCCAGTCTTTATTCGCCAGCAGCTTGAGGTGCTCAGGTTTCATTACGCCCCCTGAGACAGTGAGTCCATCAGGTCAGAAAGCTTCTTAACAGAGTTGTCGCCTTCTGGGCCATCAATATCGTAGGCCTGCCGCTCAAGGCCGATGAGGTTTTTCAGCGCATCGCTAAGTGCTTTCACTGACTTCACGCGCTCAGGCATGCTGATGATCGACTGATACACCTCATTAAGGCGATCACGGCCATTCTCATCAGGGTCAAGCATCATCTCACCCAGTTTACGTAGCGACTCGACATCTGCACATTCTGCCCCAAGCTCATCAAACAAAGAGTTGGTGATTTCTCGTGCCCGGCGAATGTCGCCCCTGTGCTCCATCCTGACGGTAGCAATGACCTCAGCAGTAGCTTCAACAAGTACGCGCTCGCTAAAACTGTTCTCTGCGCGTACTTGTTTGCGTACCTCTGCTTTGCGTACCAAATCATCAGCACGCTCTTTTACCTTTGCAGCCAAGTCGCGTGACCAGTCATCGCGCTTTGCCCGCTTGCGTATTGCCCCTTCACTAATGTTGTGTTGAGAAGCAATTTCACGCAGAGACATCAAGCCAGCTCGGTATGCCGATTCGATGGCCTCCCAATCTGGTTTGGTCATTGCCTTATCCTTAATGAATTGTATTTGTGTATTCTATTGGTGCCTCAAGGTGGTCAAGGCCGTCAATCAGTGGGCTAACTAAGCCGTAAACCGAGATGTCGCCTTCATCGTCTATCCAGACGCTTTCAACCTCAAGGGTGCAATCCAAGTCAAGTTTATCTACGCGGATGCCAAGCTTTGTGCCGATCAGCGGATGGTTTTCGATAGGTATCGATGCTTCTTCGTATTCATCCATAGGCACCTCTTTGATTGGTTTCGCAGCGTTGCCACGCTTGTCAGAGTTGCTAGGCCACTTCCGTCTTTCCGGCTGCCAAGACGTGATCACCTCCTGCTAGGTAACACAGTCTTATTCCTTTTCGGGGGGGGAATTCATTTCAAACACTGCGTGTTGATATATTCCTGCAGCGCTTTCAGTGCTGTTTGGTCGCTGACGATACCGGCTCTGATACCGAGAACGTTTCTTCCAGCAGTTGAAGAGAGTTCGATGGAGGCATCATTGCCCATGCCGGAGGAGCTGGCAGCTTCGGTTGTGGCTGACACAGAACACTTGCCTTTGACGAGCACCCGACCACCATTATCAAGCTTGCGCTGCAGAGCATCATTTTTAGCTTTTGCATCCGCTAACTCCTGCGAGTATTTGGCATCCAGTGTGGCAACATCGCGCTGCCTGGTTTCCATATCAGTGATGGTGGCGTTCGCCTGATTCAGCTCATTAGTTTTCTCATCGCGCTGACGCTTGTATTCGGTGGCATTATCTCGGTAATGATTAACCACCCATCCCAGCGAAACTGTCAGGCAAGCGATAAGGCCAGTGACGATTATTGTTAGCCTGCTCATGACAGAAACAGCGATCGTTCCCGCTGCCTGCGAGGAAGAAGAATATCCGGATCGTTACCTGCTCGCTTCCATGCCAGGAACTGATCTGCAGCACCAGAATAATCTCCAGCCTTAAGCTTGCGTAGCAGTGTCGAGCCGTTGAATGCCGATGCTCCGATGTTGAAAACCAGGCTGCATAACGCGTCGTATTGGTTCTGGCTCAGCCCGACATTCGCCGAATTGATAGCTCGCTCTGTCCACTGCAGATCAAGGCGCAGCAGATCGGATGATTTCTCTTTCGAGATGGTCATGCCCATTGCAACCGGCTTGCCATCTACCAGCCCAGTGTGACCGACGCCGATCGTGGGGATGCCGCGCGTGTCTTTGTATGCTGAGAGCTTTTCACCCTCTTGGCGCTTCAGGAAGTCGATGCCTCTATTACTGATTTGCATCTGTCTTTATCCCCGTAAGACGCTCCCAGAAATATGTTAAGGCAACAGAACCCATCGCCCCGCTAATTCCGGCTGCAGCCAGCGTCATGTAAATACTAAGCCCACTCTCAATACTGATTAGGCCGCTAATTACGCCTGTAAATCCAGACACAGCAATTTGAGCAATGGCATTAACCCAACTCCAGGATGCCCTGTTTTGTTTCACGTCAATGAGGTAACGAACGATTCCACCCCAGCACGCGAGAACCAGCAGCAAGAGCCAACTAATGCCAGCAACGCTTTCTTTGTCTTGCATATTCTTGGCCATAGATTTCACCTCCAACGTTTATGTTGGCTGTGATGTAGTCGAATAGGTTCAGCCCACAGCCGTAGACGATCAGCTACTAATAGGATGCCATGGAGTGTGTCGCTGTTGGCTGGGGCTGAAATGAAAAAAGGCCGCCCTGAGGCAGCCTTAAAGTTTGGGAGGTTGCAAGCTATGGACACACTTGTCACACCATATACGGATATTATGGCTAAATGGCTAAAGCTTTGTCAAGCCACTTATCTCCAACATGCGTAATTTTATCGACGCGTTTGCGGCTGATGAATGCATTTTGTAGCGGTTGATACAACATGAACAGGCTTGCATTGAGTATCTGTTCTACCTCGTTTCTGCAAGTTCCCATAGATGGCCGTCGCCAACCATCTCCTTTCCTGCCGCTGACGAACTTGCGGGGCTTTGCAGTCGCGTGATAGTAAGATGCAATGGCTCGTTTAGAAGAACCATGCGCGTAGTAGCTGAGTAAAATGCCATAGGCTTTTTGGTCAATGTACATAACGGAATCTACGACCTGAGAAATCAACATTCCATCATCGTCATTGCACATTGGCCTGCTTGGATTCTTGCTTGGCTCTACGCTTTCCATGAACTTGGCGATCATGTTGCTCATGCGTCGCTCGAGTCGGCCGGAGTAAACCCATGCACCCCACAACTCAAGCCAGCCGTTTACCCACTGGTGCTGATCATCATCCAGCTCAAATTTGCTGATGTTCACGATATGCCCTCCGTCTTAACCGTTCCGTGCCGGTCTTGTTTTGTGGTGAACAACGTATGCATTCCTCGCCGGTCGATTACCCTGACGACCATGTTCCCGCCCGGGCGTTGAACCACTCCATGACATCTGCCGGTGAGTGCGCGGAGAAATCTCGCCTCTTCGATTGCTGCAGGTATGCTTGTGAACATCAGGCTGCCTCCTGGAGTTTTTTCAGTTCCCGCAATTTCGCTCTGTAACGCGATCTAATCGCCTCTAGCTCTTCGCGGGTGTATCGGTGAGGGTTGTTGTCGTTTTCAAGCGCCAAGACGCGATCAAGTCCGATTTTCAGCACAAGGTGGATGCGGTACTGAACAGCGTTGCTTGATAGCTCGTCATTACACCGATGACACTGCTTGTGAATATTGTCTTCGTTGTACCGAAGGTGAGATGCCGCGCCTCTTGACCTGAAATGCCCTGCTTCCCATTGCACCGTCTCCCACGTTCCGCAACTGATGCACGGTTCGTTAACGTCCCGACCCTTTGTGATGTAGTCGTTAACCACGCGCTGAGTTAAATCTTCCCAGTGTTTCAATGGCTTCACGTCAGCCTTGCGCTTGTTCCACTCACGACGTGCAGATGCCTCAGATTGCTTTTGCTTGCGCTCTGATTTCTTCTTGGCGTGTTGGATTGCACATGCTGGACTACAGACGATTTGGAGGGAGTTACGAGGGGTAAACTTGATGGGACACATTCGGCATTTCTTCGGCTTAGGCAGTTTGATGCCTTTAGCCATCGTTATCCTCTCCCATCACTGAGTCGATGAATTTCCGTTGCTCCTGGTCGCAGGAATCACACACATAAACTTCCGTGTCCTGCAGTTCCTTTCCGCAATCGGCGCAGATCATCGCCCGCACCTCATCACCAGAAACGTGACGACATTGCCGGGCCACGCCAAACTGAGTAACAGGTTTTTTGTGGCCGGTACCGGTGGGTACCCTTTGCTGTAAAATTCGTAGCACTGACCAGCCACAAAGCAGTAGGTGCAGGCCAATATGGTTAGGATGAGCATTGTTCGGACTCCTTCATCATGAGGAAGACGACCATCGCTAGCCTGAGAGGCTGGTATGGGTGGGTTTTCCAAGCGTTATAGGTGATTTCACTCAGCGCGGATGATGCATCCCATGAAATCCCGTCAAAAGTTAGGCTGATATAATTTTGTTCGATAATCGGCCACGCATAGGAAGGGTCATTGCAATAATCAGGAACCCGACGACTTATCCCACAATCTTCTACCACTGGCGCTGAATCGCCTGTTATTTTTGCGACTTTGCAGTTAATTACGTGGTCATTAATTTCGCTGTAATCGGTCATGGCTTCCTCCGGGCGCGACGACGCAGCCACATGCTGTCTATCAGCGTCGCGGTATAATTAAATGTGATTATTTCGGTTGGTAGTAATTGCTTCTTGCGGGGAGTGCGGGTTGTTGGTTTGAATATCAGCTTTTCTTCTAGTCTGTCCCAGACTGATTTACGCCTTCGAGTCATTAGGCCACCTGTTTCTGTTTGTTTGCCTCGCCCCAGCGCTGCGCCCACTCTATGCGCTCGCGGGACTCATCGCTGAACTTCACGCCCTGTTCAGTGCCGAACCAGTAGATTGCCTCGATGACATCAACCATCTGCCCTACACGCATCTTGCTAGTACGCTGACCGAACATCACAACGCCACCGCCAATACCTGGTGCGGTTCTCTGTTCCTGTTTCTGGGTCTTGGCTACAAGGGCGGTGATCATGTCCTTCCAGTCATCTTCGTCGTATCGTTCGCCATACCAAACGACTTGCAGCGCAAGGTCATGCAGCAGCGGCCACATCTTGCGGTTCTGTGAAAGTGTTCGTTTAGGTGTGGATACTTCGACTTCGATTGGCTTGGACTGGTCTAGCGGTAGGTTTTTGATATGCTCTATCAGGTTCTGGCGTATCTGTGGGCTTCTTAGGTAGAAGACCTGTTTAGTCACTTACCTTCTCCATTATGCTGCTATATTCGGATTTTAGTTTTTCTCTCCACAACCTTGAATGAATGCGATGAAGCCTTTGCATTGTTGTGAACCGTGGGCGTCTATCGTTCTCACTGCCAACCCATTCATCATTAACTCGATATACATGTCCGAACGCATACCACTTGTTCGAGCACCAAACGCAAACCTGGACGCGGTTAGTGCCGAAGGTAATTGTGTGTTCACAAAACTCTGTTACTTCGCAATCGTCCATAATTTTGTTCAGCACTTCATCCCACATTGGGCAAAATGGAAATTGGTACATGCCGAAAATCGTGTTTGCAATATGGCGTAGCTTATCCATGGTTAACCTCGGGTAAAATCGGGTTCTCGCAAATGCGGGTGTAAACACAGTCGTAGACGAACGGGATGAAGACGGAAAAGAACTTGCGATACTGGTCATCGGTATAGCCGGTAACTTTATCGACCATCGCCACCATGTGGTTGGTAGCTCTCCGTGGGCGAGCAACGCCATACAACCGCTCAAACTGTTCGACAAGTTCCTCAGTTTTAAGGCTCTCATCCAAGCACTGTGAAAATCGCTGATCGGCCAGCAGTGCGAATGCTATGTGCTTCGGTAATTCGGTGTGCTCTTTGCTCATAGAAAATCCTCGTATCCTTCATCGCGCTTCAGTGATGCTGCGTAAATTTCCCACTCGCTGTAATACTCATCGTTATAGCGACATCCGGCCCAAACTGGTGCACAGTCATCGTAAATGGCTGCGAAGGTGTTGGCTGGTAGCTTGCATAGGGTGTTAAAGCGGTGGTCGGATTCTTGCTGTTCTTTCTGGCGGATTTGATGCTTGATGTACTGGCCTAGCACTGGTTATCTCCTTTGCGTAGCAGGTCAGCTACAGTTCTCAGCAGCAGATCGAGCTTATAAACCCGGCTGTTGCACCGGCAGTGATCGAAAATGCTCATGTGCTGACGGCGTGGTATTTTGTGATCGAGGTTGAGGTTGCGTGCCTGCTGGCAAATTGCTCTCCAGCTGCGTCCTAACTTTCGCTCGATTTCCGGGCGAGGTTTCGAATCCAGGGAGTCATTGAGGTAGTCGAGCTCCCATTGCTTCCAGTTTTTTCTTGGCATTACCGTTATCCCCTTCGTGGCAGATTTAGCTTGGCGCGAATCTCTGCGATTTTGTCCAAGGCTTTCTCTTGGCTTACCGGCGTATGCAGTTTGGGGATTTGCACTACCGGTGCCGGGATTGGCTCGTCAGCTTCGATGCGCTTCGACATTGCGGACAGCTCTTTGCTGCAACGTTTGCGCAGTTCTGCCTCTGCCAGGTTGAGTCCGCGCATTTCGCTGTAGAGCTTCGTCACCATCCAGTAGCAGGCGTTACTCTTCCACGGGTAAGCTTCTGGCGTGTCATACAGGCCGCGTTTAGCGCTGTAAACCATCACCATTTCGTACAGCTCACTGTCGTCTGGTAGCCCTGATGCTCTGATAACTCCCTGCTTGCACCACGCGATGAATTGACCCGGCGAAGGCCAGAACGGTGATTCACTGGCGCGGGCATGTTGCATACCAGCGGACAGTTGTTCACGGCTGCGGATTCCATTCTCGGCGAATGCGGCGATCCACTGCTTCTTCGCTGCTGACTCGTCCGCTTCGCTTCTCAGGTTGGTCTGGCTGGCCGCAGGGAATACCTGCTTAAGCTGCCTGAATAGCGCGTCTACGAGCTTTTCTGCTTCCGGGTTTACGATACTCTGCACGGGTGCAGGGGAACTACCGTAGAGTTTTGCCAGTGTCGCCCCGTCTCGGCTGGCGATGGCGGTCATCAGCTTCTTGGTCATATGAACTCCTCCCACGACTCGCGGCTGTTCCAGTGCGGCACAGGTTCTGCATCCGGACGTTGTTTTCGGTTAGGCTGCCCCTTCTGGGCTGACAGGGTTCCCCATTTTTCTCGGAGCTTTGCAGGGGAAAGGATGTTTGAGCACCAGAAAACATCTCGGTTAGCCCAGCGGAAAACTTCACAAATTTCTTTGTGGGTGAGATCGTCTTGCTGTCTCATCAGCCTAACTGCGTTTGCCCAGTCTGCCCAAGTTGGCTCCTTGGCTGCGGCATTGACTGTGAGGATTTGGCTGTACATCCAACGGCAAGCTTTCTCGTCGTCTTCGGTTCCCCACTTAGCACCAGTGGGTGAGTAGACAAACGCATCCGGATGGGCTGATAGAAATTTTTCCAAGCGGGCGTTTGAGGATTCGCCAGAATTCTCGGACGATAGTCTTTTAATATTCTTGTTATTACCTTCTTGTTCATGATGTGCGGGGATTTGTGCGGACTTATGTGCGGCACCACCATTTGAACCCGCGCCATTACTGGCTTCGCTATGTGCGGGGATTTGTGCGGACTTATGTGCGGGTAAATTGTCTATTTTTTCGGCATATTCGGAGTAATTCAGGATGGTGATCACCGTCCCTTTCCTCTTCTCGCCATCGATAGAAATCATCCCTTCTTTTGCAAAAAATGAGAGCATCCTGCCCACCGCATCACGGCTCGTTGGCTTGCCATCTCTATCGCACAGAGAAAGCCCCAAATCAGCCGCTGTCACGACCAGTTGACCGGCTTGAAGATTCCATTGGTTGCCTTTGAAATTCACTGTACGTGGCTGCCGTTGCGCTTCCAGTAGCAGGTTTTCCCAAAGGGTTCGGAGATAAACATCCTTCGCCCATGGTTTCTTCTTGATGCTTCGGTACAACGGGACATAACCAAGCTTCTGGTTCTCCATCCTGTTGCTCCTGCGCTCACGTTCCGCGCTTAGGTCATAGAATTTTGCTGTGCTCATCAGGCGGCAGCCTCCGGGCGAATTTGCTTGTAGAAAGTCACCCATGCGTCCTTGTCGCCATTGGACATAAACATATTCGTTGGCTCTTCTGGCTTATCAGAATCCCAATGGATTGAGCCGCCATACTGAGCGCCGGGAAACATAAAGCTCACGCTGAACGTTATCCACGGATAACCACCTTGCCACTTGGTAAATTCAAGCTCAGGCCAAGCCTCGGTTATCTGCTTTTTGAATACCCTGTATTTATCGTCTCTGGCGTTGATATCTAGGGCATGCTGATGGCATTCATCGATATTGAGGTAAACCCCCTTCTCGTCCTGCGTGAAAACCAAGGCATCGAGGATGAGCTCACTTTCATCATCATCAACGTCGTCGTGGCAAATGCGCGTTCCTTCGCCACTGGTATGAACCCACCACCCCGCCTCAAGCTGCGCCTTGATAGGAACAAAACCCTTCTCAACAAAGCAATCAAACTCAGGGGCGCGGCGAATCGTGTATCCATAGGTGTCACTATCACAACCACCATGCGCGTTAATGCCAATGCGACGTGCTGCAAGTCCGTGGTGATGGAAAACGATCTCGCAACCGCCTTCGTCCTCCTCCTGAATGACCCAGCACACGACCTTTTTGTTTTTTGCTGCCGATGATTTTTGCATGTATAATTACCTCAGAAATTGATAGTGATTTGTTGTTCAGAAACCTCGGCTGCCACCGGGGTTTTCTTCTTTTTGGCGTTCACCGCATTTACCACCTCCTGCACCATCATCCCCAGAGGACTAAACTCCAGTGACTTCTTGGCTACACAGAGAATGGTTGCGATATAGCGCCAGTCAGTGCGGCTAATCTTCGATTCATGGCATCCAGCCATGCGAGCGAACTCCCTATTGCTGACCAGTGATAGCGTCAGAAGTAAGTCAGTCTCGGCCCGGTTAATCTCTTGTTCTGTTGGTTTGCTGTAGTTTGCTAAGTCCATTTCGTAGAATGTCCATGTTGGTTAAATAGTTACGTGCGGCATCCGTGGGGATTGCCACTTGATATTGGTGGCCACATTGCTGCAGCCGGTATCGATGTTAAAGAGCGGCGGTTCTATGCAGCTGAAGCGCGAACGACTGCAAATACCAAGTTTTCTTTCGTTACTGGAGTTATGGATTCAAACTTCTCAGTTGCTGCCTCAATCTGCTTTGCTTTTCCTGGTGAGGCACGGCGAAAGCCGTAAGCAATTTGATCTAGGTAACCAACTGAGGTTCCTGCAATGGTTGCCAGCCTTGACCATTCGTCAGAACTAGCCTCCTTTCTCCACCGGAGTAAATCATTACTCATGGTCTTGTCCTCATGGTTATATCTGAGGCAAGTTTATCGTTATGATAAATTTACTGCAACTTATATTTATCAATTTGCATATTTATCGCACTGCTAAATGGTGTGAAAATCGAAGTATGGAAACTAAAGACATTCGGCGAGCAAACCTTGCAGCCTTAATGAAAGACCACTTGGAAAAGAACCCAGGATCGACACGCGCTGAGTTTGCGGAGCTATGCGGGTTAGCGCCTGCGCAGTTGAGCCAGTTATCGGGGGAAAATTCATTCCGAAATATTGGTGGGAATTTAGCGAGAAAAATCGAGGTTGCTCTTAAGCTGCCTACTGGGTGGATGGATACATTAAAGACAGAAAATTCAGCAATTGAGTCAAATGTCAGCTATGTAGGTAAATCGAAACCATCGAGAGAGTTCCCGCTGATTAGTTGGGTAAGCGCTGGATGCTGGTTGGAGGCGATAGAGCCTTACCGCAAGGATGAGATAGATTCCTGGCCGGAAACAACAGTTGACGCCAGCCCTGACTCTTTCTGGCTGCGTGTTAAGGGTGATTCGATGACAGCACCATCAGGGTTTACCGTTCCAGAGGGCATGATTATCCTGGTTGACCCTGCAAAAGAATATGCCAGCGGGAATCTAGTGGTGGCAAAGCTTACCAATGACAACGAAGCAACCTTTAAGCAGTACATGGTTGACGCTGGGCGCAGATATCTGAGGGCCCTAAACCCACACCATCCGCCAACTATCATCAATGATGACTGCAAGATCATCGGCGTGGTTGTTGATATCAAGTGGGAGCGCCTGCCATAGCTAGTGGCCTGAAAAGGTGTTCGGGTAGGTGGGGTGGTGAGGCTAGGAAAAGGATTATAAGTGAATAATATCATACCAATAAACAGCATAGACTCGCTTGAAAACGTATTTAACCGCCTGCAATCAGGCGAGGAAATATTGATTGAGCAGCTAAAGGTCGAGTTATTTGACTCTGTAAAAATCAAGATTTTTGGTGATCCCGCACGTTATAATGGGACGCTGCCAGCATCGCTCGCACAAGGGCTTTGCGAGTTTCAAACAGAGATGTATAAAGTCTATACTCTAATCAGGTATAAAACTGACAACCTTCAGAGACTAGGCAGTGACGATAGAGAAGATGCTGAAATAATCTTCTCCATAAACCCAGGATGCACAGAAATTATAACTGCGCTTACTGATCTAGCCAAGGCTTGTGGCAATGCATTTGACAAGGTGACGCAAGGGATGAGCCCAACCCAGAAGACAACATGCTTTCTCTTTGCCATAGCTCTATTTGGCGGAGCATGGGCTGGCACGTCATATCTAAACTCAGAGACTGAAATCGCTGTAAAAAAAGAAGAGACAAAACAACAAGAAGCCAAGATTAAATCTGAGAATGAGAGACTAACCATCCTTAAAGACGGCATGCTTCAGTCCATGCGCGAAAATGCTGGCGTAGATACCATTGAGAGAGCTGAGGGCATTCAAGAGCATGTGACCAAAGCCTATACTGGCGTGCTAAAATCAGCTAGTGATGCTGATAGAATCGAAATTGAAGGCGCGACCAAGGTTAACCTTTCTCAAAAGGATGTCCATGAACTTATTAAAAACCCCATCGAAAAAGCAAAGAAGGAAGAACGGAATCTCGAAGTAGTTATTGATAGCATCAAGAGGACATCAGAAAAATTAACTCTTAGCTGTCGAGAGCCATCAAGTGATGAAAGCTTCCCTGTCTCCGTCGACACATCGTTTATCGATGACAAAGATGAAATTTCGTTGTTGTTCGATGCCATGAAAGAAAACAAATCCGTGAGGATATTGGGAAGTTATACAATTCGCGCTGGCGTCATAGAGAAAGGTAATGCCTCGACAATATCAAAGGATTAACCCACAAACCCGGCCACCGAGCCGGGTTTTTTGTGTCTACCGGTCACCATGACCGACACCATCGACACTATGTCTATCTATAGGCTTGATAGACACCGCACCTGGTTAACGGCATCACTTCTGGAAAACCGTTAACCATTGGTGACATCGTTAACCACCCTCTTTCGGCAACCTCAGCACATCGATAGCCAACTCAGCCGCTAAGTCAAAATCATCATCCTGATACAGCACCTGAATCATCTCTACTAACGCCTCTCTCGATAACTCCCTTTCCTCGACCAACAACTGCATGAGCGCTGTTCCCAGTACCGAAACTACGTGCGGGTGCGCCTGTTCGAAAAACTCATCTGTCTTTTCCATATCAACCTCCGTTTGAATTTCATCCAACTTTACGCCCGAATACCTGCTTTTGGCTAGGTGCGATGGGTTTTGGGTGGGGAAAGTGAAAATAAATTATCAATAAGTTCAAAATGATAAATACGACCCCTCGATTATTTATCATTTTGCTATTGCCATTAATTTATCATTTAGATAAAGTCACCCCATCGAAACGAAACACGATGCGGCAGACGGAACTACCAGCCGCGCCAGACATGAAGTCAGGCTGCTTCTTTAACAATCAGATTGTATGCCGAAAGGTGTACCCAAAGTGAAGTTGGCTTTGGGGTAAGTGCAGAAGATGCCTGTGACAGGTGGCACTTTGCAAAGTAGCGACGGGAATTAGTCACCCCGCTGTGCTTACCACCAAAGCCAATCCACTGGAGATTAACCATGAACGCAAGAGAACGCTGCAAGCTGCGCAGAACGCTCCGTAGGGCTGCTGAACGTGCAGAGGCAAACAAGGATATTAGGCTGAGTAAGAGCATCGCTACAGCCCTTGTAGGCAGCTCAAAAGTAGCCAAGGCATTATCGCTGATTGACTACAAAGCTTGTCCTCGCCCGGTTCGCGAAACATCAGAAGGTGGCGCGATGTGCCTGCCAGAGGTGGCGATGTTCGCTGCAGGAAACCGAAGTGAGAATTACACGAATCCATATCACGTTATGAAGGGGTGAGTGATGAGTCGCCGACTTGAAATACTTAGGGTGTCGTTATCCAAGAAAGAGGCTCTGTTTAATGAAAAGCTACAGCATCATTTCGATACCGTAGCTCAGGCCAACGGACAGCCCCTTAATGATAAGCGCAACGGCCGCGCCACTCTCGATAAGTGGGATAAGCAAAGCGATTCTCTTCGAGCGCTGGACAGCAGCATCAAAAGGACCAAAGAGGCTATAGAGCGCGAAGAATTAAAAATCACGCTAGTTGAATCTGTGAGTCTGCCTGACTACATCCAGTCGGCAATAAGCGACGGACTGATAACACAGTGGAGAAAGTTTCCGCGCTTCTTCTTCGTAACCGGCGTCACTAGTGGTCGAATAGTTCTGGATGAAAAGACAGGACTTATTGCTCACCGATATTTGAGCAAGGTACCTAAAGAAGAATATCCAATTTTCCGAGATGTTTTTAACAAGCTAAACCAGATTTCAAAAGATCAAATCAAGTGCACATAGTCGATTAACACGGATGTTATGTCTGGGGAAAGCGCAAACACAAAGCCCCTTCGGAGGCTTTTCTTTTTCATCAAGCTGCTTCGGCGGCTTTTTTATTGAGGTCAATATGAACGCCACTGATTTACGCAAGATTCTTGAGTACGACGAACTATCTGGAGACTTCAGATGGGTCAAGACTGTTAGTCCTACCGGAGTTTCTGGGGATATCGCAGGAAGTGTTGGCCGGTCTGGTTACCACTCGATGGTTATCAGTGGGAAGAGATATTACGCACATCGTCTCGCATGGATATATGTGAATGGTTCCGTAGATGGGGTTGAAATTGACCACATTAATGGAGTTAAGCATGACAATAGAATAAGTAACTTAAGAATAGCCACTCATTCGCAAAATCAGATGAATAGGAAAAAACCCAAAAATAACACATCTGGATTTAAAGGAGTTAGCTGGAGCAAGAGGGCTAAGAAGTGGCGAGTTGATATATGCGCTAACGGTGTAAGGAAGACCATTGGCTTGTTTGAGGAAAAGATAGCGGCAATTGAAGCGCACTCAAAATATTCAGAAATTTTACATGGTGAATTTAAAAATACGGGGTGTATATGAACACAACTGAGTTGAAAGAAATATTGTCACTTCACAAGGTCTGGGTAACGTCGTTACGCGAAAGCGGATCAAGAGCCAACCTGCGCGGTGCCAACCTGCGCGGTGCCAACCTGCGCGGTGCCAACCTGCGCGGTGCCAACCTGTGCGATGCCAACCTGCGCGATGCCAACCTGTGCGGTGCCGACCTGCGCGGTGCCAACCTGCGCGATGCCAACCTGTGCGATGCCAACCTGCGCGGTGCCAACCTGTGCGATGCCGACCTGCGCGATGCCAACCTGTGCGATGCCAACCTGCGCGGTGCCAACCTGTGCGATGCCGACCTGTGCGATGCCAACCTGCGCGGTGCCAACCTGTGCGATGCCGACCTGCGCGATGCCAACCTGCGCGGTGCCAACCTGCGCGATGCCAACCTGTGCGGTGCCGACCTGCGCGGTGCCAACCTGCGCGATGCCAACCTGTGCGATGCCAACCTTCCTGATCACACATTCGTAATCATGGGTGAGCCCTACTATCTGCAGATTTCGAACGGCGAATATGTTCGCGCAGGCTGCCAAAACCACACCGTTGAACAATGGCGCAAATTCACCAAACGAGAAATCGCAGAAATGGACGGCAAGAAGGCGCTGAAATTCTATCCGCGCCTGCTGAAAATTATCGATTTTTATCTTGGCGCTGGTGAGCACCCCGAATGGGTTAACGAGCCCGAAACCGAAGAGGCTGCATAACGCGGCCTTTATTTTTGGAGGCGATCATGAGCTTCAGAGGAAAGATTTGGTTTTGTATGTTGGTTTCATGCGCCCTCTTCTGGTGTGGCGGGGTTATTGGATTTATGAGGGTTATGTGATGGAAGGATTTAAAGGAACTCCGGGGCCTTGGGAGGTAATGAACTCAACCGATGTATTTAGCCAGCTTGGCGGGGATAGCGGTGATGGGGCATTCGCAGACGAAACCGATGGTTGGCAAATCTGTGACTGTGCAGTTGGATTGACTAAATGGGCAGGAGATTACACTGAACTTGGCTATGACGTAAGAATTGCCAATGCCAAGCTGATAGCTGCTGCGCCAGAGCTTCTTGAGGCTCTTCATGAGTTCAGCCGCCTCTATGGAAGGTTGTGGGATACAACAAAGCCTGAAGGCGGTTTCCTCTCGCCTGAAAGCGTGAAGGAATACGACAGGGTTCATGTAATGGCAGAGAAAGCAATCAAAAAAGCGTTAGGTAACTGACCATCACAAAGCTCATTACACAGTGAGCTTGATGATGTTTAGAGAAGCCTCGACACCCTTTAGGCCGCCATTGTGCGGCCATTTTTTTAACCGGAGTATCTATGCGAAAAGTTGAATGCACGCCCACTAAGTACTCATACGAAAATGGAACCAGAAAAGAAACAAAGGAGGTTTTTTCAGGAATTTTCCATCAGTGGGGCTGTTGCTATGAGGAATTTGATAATGGTCCGGGGAATTACTCCGTAGCCATTGTCGAGCTAGAAGATGGAACCATCAGGGAGTTTCTTCCTGCGGACGTCAAGTTTATATCAGCCGCCTAAGTGCGGCTTTTTTATTCCCATCGCTAAGCCAATTTACGAGTTGGTTCAGCAATGAATACCTATCAATCAACAGGAAAACGCCAATGGCAAAAGCTATCGGCGGCGCTATTGGCGTCGCAAAAACACTGCTCGACCGCATCCATCAATATTTAATCGCTGGCGCAAAGCCAAATCGGGAGGCATTCGCATGACACAGCTGCAGCATGTTATCAGCCTGCTAGCCCGCGAGTCAGTGAGGCTAGGCGACAAAGACCTGTTCCAGGTTTCTAACCACCTTTTCTATCGGGGGATGAAATGAAAATGACGTTCGTATGCACCGAGTATCACGCCAAAGCTGGCCAGCGACAGGGTGAGGTTCGCATTGAGGCGGACGGCGTCGCTTTGTTCGGGCATGTCGATGAGAAGAAGATCATGCCTCAGCTCGATATCAAAGCTGTGTTCGAGTGGCTTGCAGAGAATGGATATACGGTAACAGAAAATAAGGCGGTCGCATGAGCAGCGTAGTACTTGAGAGCGATGAGAAATTTATCTCTCACATGACGTCAGAACTGGAGAGGCAGCTTACCGAATCACAGGCGCAGACAGACACTCGCTGGAACGGTTCGGATCGTCAAAGCCCATCCGTTACTTGGGATGAATTTGCAGGAAACTTTAGCTAAGAGGCAATTATGAAATTTGAAAAAGCCATGAGAAAGAAAGCCAAGCTACGGCTGGCACTTACCGGGCCGAGCGGTTCAGGAAAAACATACAGCGCTCTCCTAATTGCAAAGGGGATCGGCGGCAAGATAGCTGTTATTGATACCGAAAAGGGTAGCGCCTCGCTCTATTCTGACATCGCAGAGTTTGACGTTTTGGAGCTGGAGCCACCCTTTTCACCTGAGCGCTTCATTGAGGCTATCCAGGCAGCCGAGGATGCCGGGTATGAGACGTTGATCATCGATAGTATCACCCACGAATGGGGCGGTGTCGGCGGGTGCCTGGAACTGGTCGATACCATCGCAAAGGCAAAATACCGCGGCAACAGCTGGTCTGCATGGAGTGAAATCAACCCTCGCCACCGCTTGTTCCTCGACGCAATTTTACGTTCGCCTATGCACATCATTGCAACCATGCGCAGTAAGACTGAAACGGCACAGGTAGAAGAGAACGGCCGTAAGAAGGTCGCGAAACTTGGCATGAAGTCTGAGCAGCGTGACGGCGTTGAATATGAGTTCACCACCGTGCTGGATATTGCCCATGAAACGCATCATGCGATCGCAAGTAAAGACCGTACAAAGCTGTTCTCCAATTCAGACCCGCTGGTTATCAGCGAATCGACCGGAAAAATGCTTCTCGACTGGCTGGAATCCGGAATTAACCCTAGCGAAGAGATTTTGAACGGCTTTACTTCAGCAATAGCTGAAGCCGACCTTGGCGCGCTGGAGAGATACTGGAAAAGCGCAGATCGACGCCTCCTGGGCCACCCGGAGCACGATAAAGCGAAACACGTTTACCAATTAAGAAAAGCAGAACTGGAGCAAACAGCATGAGCAGCAAAGGCGTTAATAAGGCAATCATCGTAGGTCGATTAGGTCAGGATCCGGAAGTGCGCTATGCGCCTTCTGGCGCTGCGTTTGCCAACCTTACAGTTGCCACATCAGAGCAATGGCGAGATAAGCAAACAGGAGAGCAGAAAGAGCATACAGAATGGCATCGTATCGTACTGAGTGGGAAGCTGGCAGAGATTGCCGGCGAGTACCTGCGGAAAGGCTCTGAGGTTTATTTGGAAGGAAAGTTGCGCACTCGCAAATGGACAGATCAGTCAGGAGTCGAGAGGTACTCTACAGAGGTTCTGGTTGGCGTTGGAGGCACGATGCAAATGATAGGAGGAAAGCGCGAACGAGATAGCCAACCAAAGCAACAAAATAGCCAGACACAACAGCATAAGCAGGATAGCGAACACTCTATGGAATTCGACGACGATATTCCCTTCTAGGTAACTCAAAGCCGCAGGTAACCACTCATGAAAGAACAATACGCGGAAATAGTCGCGGGATGCCTTGCGGCTTTTGACAGCCTAAAGCGCGGAGAAACTCACGAACGCTCCAACAAGATGATGACCAGGACAGCCGCTAAAAACGCGGCTTTTTTATTGCCTGAACTTCGACCTGCCAGTGAGAAAACGAAGATGGATAAAAACACCAAAACCATATCGGTAGTTCGCATCGTCGGAAGCTGCTGGGAGTTCCCAGACGGCCAGAGAATCCCTGATTTTTGGAAAGCTGACCAGAAGGCCAAGGCGCTCGGCATGTCGCTTGAAAGGCATCAGAAATGGCGCTTTAGCGAAACTGAATAGGAAGCATCATGTTCGGACTATTTCTTCTCATCTGCACTACCGGCGCGGATATCTGCAGCTATCAATCTGCTGGCTACATCTACCCGGATTACCAGAACTGCACTGCTGACATCGCCGCGCAAAAACTCCCCTCTTCTTACGAATGCCTGCCAGTTGATGCTGTGGTGCGGGCTAAGGATGACCTATGACAGAAGTATTGACCTATGAAGCCCTGAAGGCTGAGCGCGATGCGCTGACTGTCGAGAATGCGGCGTTGAAGCTGTCGCGCGAGACTCTTGCAAAGAATGCACTGGAAACCTGCAATGACGTGTTCTCCGCCGGATATCACAGCCCGGCGCTGCATCGCGGGCTAATGGAATCCACTGGTAACCGCAACACGTACCCTAACCCGATATCAGCACTGGTCAATGAGGCCGTTCGTGAACTCGAAACCCCAGCCACCTCCGCAGCACTTGCCGCTATAGAGTTACGGACAATTGAGCGTTTCGCTGATGTGATGCATCAACGCGCCATCGACACATCAGACAGTCGGACTAAAAGCTGCATGAGCGCAGCAGAGATGATGGCTCGCTGCTATATCACCACTGAGCTGCGTGAGGCCAAATAATGGAAAATAAAATGAAAAAATTTGAACTTGTAGCCGAAATGACAAAAGAGTTTTTCGGTAAAAAATTATTCCGCATTCGCGCTCTCATTTCTTTTGGTGATGTAGAGAAAGGTGATTTGGGCGGCTGGATAGAAAAGGAGGAGTCTCTGGATCAGTCCGGCAATGCGTGGGTGTCCGGCAATGCGCGGGTGTACGGCGATGCGCGGGTGTACGGCAATGCGCGGGTGTCCGGCAATGCGTGGGTGTCCGGCGATGCGTGGGTGTACGGCAATGCGCGGGTGTCCGGCAATGCGTGGGTGTACGGCGATGCGCGGGTGTCCGGCAATGCGCGGGTGTACGGCGATGCGCGGGTGTACGGCAATGCGCGGGTGTCCGGCAATGCGTGGGTGTACGGCGGTGCGCGGGTGTCCGGCAATGCGCGGGTGTACGGCAATGCGTGGGTGTCCGGCAATGCGTGGGTGTCCGGCGATGCGTGGGTGTACGGCAATGCGCGGGTGTCCGGCAATGCGTGGGTGTCCGGCGATGCGTGGGTGTACGGCGATGCGCGGGTGTCCGGCAATGCGCGGGTGTACGGCAATGCGTGGGTGTCCGGCGATGCGTGGGTGTCCGGCGATGCGCACTTTATTACTATCGGCCCAATCGGCTCTGAAAACGGAATGCTTACCGCATTCAGACAGCGCGACAACTCCATTGTGGTTTGCCGCGGTTGTTTCTCCGGCACGATCGATGAATTTGAATCTGCGGTTAATGAGCGTCATAGCGATAGCGTTGATGGTCAAATTTATCGTGCTCTGATTCCCGTCATTAAAATGCGATTGGCGGATGTAGAGACGGAGGCCAAATGAAAGAGCTCAACTTTGACCCAACCGATCCGAACAAGATGAAACTCCCTTCTGGCAAGACGTGCGGAGACTGTGCGCATATTCGCCGGTGCAAGGCAATTTTCGGCCACGTTGAAACTGACACATATTGCGACTGGTCGCCATCGCGCGCGGTATTCATGGACAGGGTGGAGGTGCGTGATGCCAGCAAATGAACTGAAGCCAAAAGAGCCGATGGTCGTCAGCTTCTCCGGCGGCCAGTCGTCGGCGTTCATGTGCGACTTCCTGCTGCAGAACTATGCCGATGACTATGAATTCCATTTTGTCTTTGCCAATACAGGACGCGAACATGACGAGACTCTTTCTTTTGTTGATGCTTGCGATAGGCATTTCAAGCTTAATCTACGTTGGCTGGAAGCTGTGGTTACTAGTGAGCACGGCAAAGGCGTTAGGCATAATACCGTGACATTCGAAACCGCAGCGCGGAACGGCGAACCATTCGAGCAGTTGATCAGCGTCGAAGGTATCCCCAATGTGTCTCGGCAGAAGTGCAGCGATTATCTGAAAACCCAGACGATCAGGTCATGGATGCGTGAAGTTGGCCTGGCTCGCCGCGGCTGGTCTGCAAAGACGGCGATCGGTATGCGTGCTGATGAGCCTCAGCGGGCCGATATGGATAAGGCATCAACGAAACGCTACAACCTTGTTTATCCGCTCTGCCACTGGGGCGGATTCGACAAGCAGGACGTGAACGACTTCTGGGACGCCATGCCGTTCAAGCTGAACATCCCACCCCACCATGGAAACTGCCTTACTTGCTTCAAGAAGAGCGATGCAAAGCTGTACCTGATCGCCCATGAACATCCGGAGTGGTTCGCATGGAATCGGGAGATGGAGCAGAAGTTCGGCATGGTGAAGGCCGTCAGCGGACACACATGGTGGCGGCGTAAGCGCGATACCGATCAGCTTATGGCCGATGCACAGCTTGAAGACCGGCAACGGCTTATCTATCTGACTAAAACCAACCCTGACGACGGCGACGGCTGCACTTCATCGTGTGAGCCGTTTCAGAACGCTGATGAAAACGAATTTGAAAAAGAGGATGTGGCATGAACGAAAAACTATGCAGTGACGATTTAAAAATCATCAAGCACCAAATAATTTTCAAGAAAAGCCATCCAGAAATTATTGAGTTTATGGTGCGTCAATTCGGCCTTGAAAAGAAAGAAGCAGAAGAGGTTTTCAAGCAGTTGGTAACCGAAGTCCACCACGACCAGAAAAATATTCGCTATGGCGATTCTTGAGGAGACCCAGCATGGCTAAGCGCAAGAGCAACGAAGCATCCCCTCACATCGATCCGAATTGGCCAAAGTGTCACTTCAAAACAATGACGCTGCACGAGTCTGATTCAGACATGAGCGGCAATAGTGATGGTTTTCAGTGCGACCACTGCGGCCATGAAGTCGGACTTGTTGAATGGAATGAAGCCCAGGAGAAAGCATTATGAGCACTTGGATTTTGATTGTCGTGGCGATGGGTGGATATAACGGAACGTCGCCTGCGGTTGGATTTCAAGAATTTAACTCTCAAGGGGCATGCGTCATGGCTGCCAATGAAGTCGGACGACTTGCTGACGTCAAATATTACTTCAAAACTGCATGCGTTCAAAAGGGGTAATTTCACATGGACAAAAAGCTGAGCGAACTGAGCAAGCCGATCGGTGTTTCTTTTAAATCTGACATCGACCTGATGAAGTCTGGGCGAATGATCCACGGGCAAATGACAGTGTGGAAATCAACTGTGGGTATTCCAGAATCTCAAGAAGGGGTCTACTCGCAAGAGTACGTATCCGCCCTGCTGGCAGAGCTGGAAGCGAAGGATAGTGAAATTGATGCGGCAAACGCCAGAGTTGATGTGATGTGCGCCAAAGCAATGAATCTGACCGAGCGAGCTGAGGTAGCAGAGCAGAAGCTGGCTACGCCGGTGCGGTTGCCCGAGCCTGACGTCAACGATTATGGCTACGAGTCCATAGGCTATCGTGCGGTATTGAGCGCGCTAAGTGATGCTGGCGTTACTTTCACCGTAGAGGGGGATGAGTAGGATGGCAAAGCTAACCAAAGCAGAAAAGAAATGGCTGGACGAGTTGCAGGAGGTGCTGAATCGCTGCCCGTCGAAACGCCTGGGGTTCTACACCATTGGCGATCCGTACCTCGGGGTTATCGATGCTTCACGTTTGCAGGAAATTGAAGACGAACAGGAAGAAAACGGCGGTGAATTTTGCATGGCGGCGTCAAAAGTCGGTGCTGATTTTGCTGGCTACAAGCTCGATTTTCCTAACCAAGTTCACTCAACAGCAGGTTAAGGGGGATGCATGACACAGACACTAACGACTGAGCAGTTGAGAGCGCGCGCGGCACATTTACGAGCTAAAGCTGGGCAATGGCGGGACATAGGCCACGCAGGCAAGGCCAACAGGCTAATGAGCGACGCCGCCGCATTTGAGGAATTGGCGACTAACCGAGAGGCGCAGCCGGTGGCCTACATGAACAAATTCTCAGGTGTATGCATGACATTGGAGCAGCAACCGAATGCGGCCGATGATGCTGACGTTTATGTCCCGCTCTATGCCACGCCGCCAGCGCCAGCAGTGCCGGAATATGACATCCTTGAAGACTATCGCGCTGAGATGCTTAAGCGCGCGGACTTTGGCGGGGATGGCCATGACGACTAAATCAGATGAGCAGCGCCGGGCAGACGCGCGCGACCGGAAGCGCGCACAGCGCCAACGCGAAAGGGAAGCGGCGCTGGATGCAATTATCACCATGCTCAGGGGGCAATGAGCCATGACACAGACACTAACGACAGAGCAGCTAAGAGTGCGCGCAGAATCGCTGGGACTGGATTTCTTCATTGAGCAGCGCGCAGGGGTTTGGGTTAAGGAATGGAATACCGGTGTATGTGTTACTGCCAATGCCCAAGAAGTTGAAATGTGGCTACTGCTGGCTAACCGGGAGGCGATGCCTGTGCTAACGGGTAAGTTTGCAGGTTATGGGCTTTATCATGCTGAGCGGGATGAGTTTGGTAGCTGGTTAAAGGCAACACCACAGAGCGATTGCAGCGACGCAATCACTAAGCATGGTTATGTGAACGTAAAGCTGTTCACCGCCCCGCCAGCGCCAGCAGTGCCGGAGGAAATGACCGGCGGCATCGCGATGAGCAAGTACAAAGTCAAGAAGAGCAATTATGTGCAGTGGGTGAAAGGCTTTAACTCCTGCCGCGCCGCAATGCTGGCTCAACCTGTAAGTAGCGGTTACACGTTGCCTGAAGGCTGGAAGCTGGTTCCAGTTGAGCCGACAGCAGAAATGATAAATGCAGCGTTAGCATCGGGAGCTTTATCCATACGCACCGCGTACCGTGTAATGCTGGCAGCAGCGCCGGAGCAGAACAAACCCGCCGATCACGCCTGGGTTAAGTGCGCCGCCTGCGGACACACAACCCATCAGCATTTTGATCACTGCGGCGTACACTGCGGCGAGGTCATGGCAGCAGCGCCGGAGGGTGGGAATGATCACGATACCCGACGATAACGAAATCATCTCGCGTCTCAGCATTGCCGGTTCAGCGCCGGATTCTGTCGCAAGTCTTCTCCGCTGTGCCGGCTACAACGGTATGACCGGTAAAGCCATCCGCCAGCGCTTGATTAAGCTGGAAAAAGAAAACGCCGTTGAGAAAGTCCGCCGCCCTGGCATCAGATCCGCATGCTGGGCGCCAATCACCAAATAACCCACCGGTAAAAATGAAACCACGAATTCCGCAACGAATCAGCATCAAAGCTGAGGGGGTTCTATGCGCCTACAGGGAGGGCAAAAAGAAACCCAACCGGACATACCAACACAAGCATTTAACGCTGCCTGTGGCCCGCTGCTGGCGATTGCTGTCAAAAGACAACGGCAACTCATGGGAGGTTATGTCCCACGAGCGCTACAACAACCAGATAAGGATCTGATATGACGAATTATGAAATGCTGTTATTCCTCATTGAGGACGAGGGCTGGTATACAGCCGCTGGACATTTCAAACGGATTAAAACCAAGTTCCCAGGGCTCACTGAAAATCATATTAAATCCCTGCGCGGAGCCATTCAAAACTCTACCCTCATTACAGCAAAGAGCAAAATCGTAGAAGGCAACAAGATAGCCTACAAAATCATCTCTGTTTCCCCAATTTACAACAACTATGCCCGAGTTAAGTCGCCATATTCATCGGGAAAATATACCGATAGCTATATCCGTAGTGAGCCTCCCGAAGTTGGCCGGATGATTTTACTTGTTCAGCAGTTTAACCAGCTTTTAGCCACCGTAACCCACCAGCGCGCCTACTAACGGAAAATCATCATGAATCATGCATATCGAAATATCGCCCGCATCGCTGGTGAAGCTGAACGCAATGGCATGTTTACCGAGGCGGCGGAGGTGTGGCGCAAGTCCCTGAGCATTGCACATGCCGTTGACATTGTCTGGATCAACATCCGCATCGATTTTTGTGTCAACGCTGCGGCACGCAACTGGGGGAATGAGCATTGAGCACCGTTTTTGCCAGCAACACGCCACCAGAACACAAAGACCGATGGCAAACCCCTATCGAAGTTTTCAACGCACTGGATGTTGAATTTGGTTTCTTCCTGGATGCAGCGGCAGACGATGGCAACGCACTATGCGCTCATTACCTGACCGAGCTGGATAACGCGCTGTCGGTCGAATGGGTGAGCTACGGTGCCATCTGGTGCAATCCGCCATACAGCGACATCACCCCGTGGGTGCTTAAGGCTGCGGAGCAATGCCGCGTGCAGAATCAGCCGATCGTGATGCTGTTGCCGGCGGACACATCAACGGGCTGGTTTTCGTTGGCGCTGCAGTCAGTCGATGAAGTCCGTTTTATCACCGATGGCCGCCTGGCATTTATTAATTCCGCAACGGGCAAGCCGGGTAAGAACGGCAACAGCAAAGGCAGCCTGCTATTCATCTGGCGACCATTTATCAAGCCGCGGTGCCAGTTCTCAACCATATCCAGAGACGAACTCCTACGCATAGGAAAAGGCATAACGATGGAGGCAAGCGTTGCATGATATGGACTCCACCAGAAAAACCTTCTCCGCAGTACAGCCAGAGAGCTTTTAAGAGATTTCGACTCCCCTTCCAACAATTTAACCCTCCGTCAGTTACTCGATAAGCACGCAGTGAAGATAGCCCCATACTGGCCGAAGTCTCCGCCGGTTTGGCTGCGCCTTTGCTGTGAGGTTCATCGGGTGCGGGAGGGGAAGTAATGAGGTAACCATGGCCGACACCCGCGCAGCCTCGGACGAGGCCAAATTCATGAAGCTCAAAGAGTACGCGGAAAAAATTCAAGTCTCCCCCTATACGATATACCGAAACCCCGCGAAGTTTCACATGTTCAAAGTCGGCGGATCGTGGAGGGCCAACAAAGAAAGCATAGAAAAATTCTCGCAGACCAATAACAATGTCTTCCGACTGGCTGTGGTCGGCAGCAAGGAGTTAAAAAGATGCCGATCTTCAAGAGGGGTAAAAAATACTGGATTGATATCTCCGCGCCAGACGGAACGAGAATTAGACGCTCTGCTGGCACCGAGGAAAAGGTAAAGGCTCAGCAACTTCACGACAAGTTAAAGCATGAGTTCTGGGCTGTAGCCAACCTGGACAAGCGACCGGAGAGGCTGTTCGAAGATATGGTCGTCTTGGCGCTGAGAGATGCCGAGGGGCAATCAAGTTATGAGAACAAGCAGATCTACGCCCGGTACTGGCTTGGCATCTTCGGCGGTAGAGTCGTGTCCTCCATCACCGGGGAAGAGATAGTTGATAACCTGCCGACTCATAACCTGGCTACCAGAAAGCGCCTGGCTAACGCCACCAAAAACCGATACCGCTCATTCATTATGCGAGGCTTCTCGCTCGCCGATAAAAGTGGATGGCTTGATAGACAGCCTTACGCGCAGTCGTTGAGAGAGCCAACGGTTAGAGTTCGGTGGATAGAAAAGAGCGAGGCAAAGTCGCTGATCGCAAATTTACACCATCAATGGATGAAGTGGGTGTGTTCGTTTGCTTTGCTGACTGGCGCTCGTCTTGGGGAGATTTTGTCGCTGAAATGGAAGGATGTTGATCTGGGGCGTCGTGTGGCCGTTGTTACTGCCGAAAACGCAAAGTCAGGAAAGGCCAGACCATTACCGCTGAATGACGACGCGGTCGCAGTGATGAGAGAAATCCCGTTCAACAATGAGTATGTGTTCTCGGCTGACGGCGAAAAGGAAGGGTACATAAACAGGACGGATTTCGAACGTGCACTTCTGCTTTCTGGTATCACGGATTTTCGCTTTCACGATCTCCGCCACACATGGGCAAGCTGGCATGTTCAGAACGGAACCCCGTTGATGGTGTTGAAAGAACTGGGGGGATGGGAGAAGCTGGAGATGGTTAATAAATATGCCCACCTAAGTGGTGAGCATTTGAGTAAGTTCAGCGGCATTGTCACGTTTTTGGCACAGGACACCGAAAGCACAAACGACGCTGTAAGAATTTCTCTTGTAAGTTGATGTTTTTACAACGAAACAAACACACGCCCTAACTCATGTTGCCGCATGAGCATCAGATAAACAGTCTGATGTCGTTGAAACGGGGCCGCGCCGTGCGCGCAGCCCGAGAATTTAGCCGCCGACGGACTCGTTTTCCGCCTGCGGGTTACGGCTGATGAACATCGCATCGCCGTAGCTGAAGAACCGGTACTGCTCGGCCACCGCCCGTTGATAGGCGTTCATGGTGTTTTTATAGCCGGCAAAGGCCGACACCAGCATGATCAGCGTCGATTCCGGCAGGTGGAAATTGGTCACCAGCGCGTCGATCACCTGATAATGGTAGCCCGGGTAGATAAAGATGCTGGTATCGCCGAAGAACGGCGCAATCAGCGCGTCTTTGCTGGCGTTGGCGGCGCTTTCCAGCGAACGCACCGAGGTGGTGCCCACCGCCACCACGCGCTTGCCGCGCGCCTTGCAGGCCAACACCGCGTCCACCACCTCCTGCGGCACTTCGGCGTATTCGGCGTGCATCACGTGCTCTTCAATGGTCTCCACCCGCACCGGCTGGAAGGTGCCGGCGCCGACGTGCAGGGTCACGAAGGCCATCTCCACGCCTTTGTCGCGCAGCGCGGCCAGCAGCGGTTCGTCGAAGTGCAGGCCGGCGGTCGGCGCCGCGACCGCGCCCGGCTTCTCGCTGTAGACCGTCTGATACAGCTCGCGATCGGCGTCTTCGTCCGGGCGGGTAATATACGGCGGCAGCGGCATATGGCCGGCGGCGTTGAGAATGCTGAACACGTCGCGATCGTCGTTGAAGCGCAGCTCGAACAGCGTGTCGTGGCGCGCCACCATGGTGGCGGCGATGCTTTCGTCATCGCCCAACAGCAGCTCGGCGCCCGGCTTCGGCGCCTTGGAAGCGCGCACGTGCGCCAGTACGCGGTGATCGTCCAGCACCCGCTCCACCAGCAGTTCAAGCTTGCCGCCGCTGACCTTGCGGCCAAACATGCGCGCCGGGATCACCCGGGTATTGTTGAACACCAGCAGATCGCCGGCTTCCAGCTCGTTCAGCAGATCGGTGAATACGCCGTGCGTCAGCTCCCCACTCGGCCCGTCCAGCTGCAGCAAGCGGCAACCGCTGCGTTCAGGCTGTGGGTAATGAGCAATCAGGGATTCGGGAAGTTCAAACGAAAAATCGGCGACGCGCATGGGTATTCACTTCTTCAATATGGGACTGGTTGGTAAAAAACAGGCGGCCTAGTCTAAAGCCGTGGGCGGTCAGCGGCAAGAAATAAGGAGGATTTGCGCCACTTCAGATATACTGGCCGGATGAATTTTCTCGCTCATCTCCATTTGGCCATGCTGGCGGACAGCTCGCTGCTGGGCAACCTGCTGGCGGACTTCGTGCGCGGCAATCCGGCCGGCGAGTACGCCCCCGAGGTGGTGGCCGGCATCATGATGCACCGCCGCGTTGACGTACTGACCGACAGCCTGCCGCAGGTAAAAGCCTGCCGCGACTACTTCAGCGAACAACATCGCCGCGTTGCGCCGATCACCCTCGACGTCGTGTGGGACCACTTTCTGGCGCGTCACTGGCAGCAGCTGGAGCCCTCGGTCAGCCTGCACGGCTTCACCCAGCAAGCGCGCAGCCAGATCGTGCCGCACCTGTCGGCGACGCCGCCGCGCTTTCAGAACCTGAACGGCTATCTGTGGCCGGAGCGCTGGCTGGAGCGTTATGCCGAGCTGCCGTTCATCGCCAACGTGCTGGCGGGCATGGCGAGCCGGCGGCCGCGTCTCGGTGCGCTGGCGGGATCTTTCGCCGACGTAGAGAGCCACTATCATCAGCTTGAAATACAGTTCTGGCAGTTTTACCCGCAGATGATGCAGCAGGCGAAAGACAAAAAGCTCTAAGGTCAAGACCGGCATTTTGAAATTGCAGCACTTTGCAAGAAAATGCCTTTTGGGCCTTGCCCTTTTGCGTGAAAAGGTTATTTTTTAAAATTGCCAAAATTAATCAACAACTTTAATAGGTAAAAGCTATCTCATCGATTGGTCTTTTACCCTTTATTCAGCAAGTCGCGGTCCCTATACTGGCCCGTAGTTTTTTCATCAACCCTTAAATACCTATTACAGGAGTAATTATGGTCCTGGTAACTCGTCAAGCCCCTGACTTCACTGCAGCTGCCGTACTGGGCAGCGGCGAAATCGTTGAAAACTTCAACCTGAAGAAGCACCTGAACGGCAAGCCAGCTGTCCTGTTCTTCTGGCCAATGGACTTCACCTTCGTGTGCCCTTCCGAGCTGATCGCTTTCGATCACCGCTATGAAGAGTTCCAGAAGCGTGGCGTTGAAGTGGTAGGCGTTTCATTCGACTCAGAATTCGTTCACAACGCATGGCGTAAAACCCCTGTCGAAAACGGCGGCATCGGTGAAGTGAAATACGCGATGGTTGCTGACATCAAGCGTGAAATTCAGAAAGCTTACGGCATCGAGCACCCGGAAGCCGGCGTTGCGCTGCGCGGCTCCTTCCTGATCGACAAAGACGGTGTGGTACGTGCTCAGGTAGTTAACGACCTGCCAATCGGCCGTAACATCGACGAAATGATCCGTACCGTTGACGCACTGCAATTCCACGAGCAACACGGCGAAGTGTGCCCGGCTCAGTGGGAAAAAGGCAAAGCGGGCATGGGCGCATCACCAGACGGCGTAGCTAAATACCTGTCCGAAAACGCTTCCAAGCTGTAATTTCAGCCTGCAAGCGACTCAACCGGCCCGCGTGGCCGGTTTTTTTTGCCCTTTTTTAGGGCGACATGCCCACATTCCGTGCTTTATTTCCCTGTTTCCGCTCACATTTTCCAGCCTGACTACCGCGCAATCCCTCATCTGTAGCTACGCTTTTAACGCTGGCCCGCAGATTGCAAGCCAGACCAGCACAACACAATAAGAAAACTGACAGGGTAGGAATAACTATGTTTTTACAGAAATGGAGCAAGCCCCTGACCATGGCGGCGCTGCTGGTCAGCGGCAGCCTGTATGCGGCATCCAATCCGGCGGTAGAAGCCCAAAACGGCATGGTGGTGACCTCGCAACACCTGGCCTCGCAGGTCGGCGTCGACATCCTGAAAATGGGCGGCAACGCCATTGACGCCGCGGTGGCGGTCGGTTACGCCCAGGCGGTGGTCAACCCCTGCTGCGGCAACATCGGCGGCGGCGGCTTTATGACCGTCCACCTGGCCGACGGCACCGACACCTTTATCAACTTCCGCGAAACCGCCCCGGCGGCGGCCAGCGCCAACATGTACCTGGACGCCGACGGCAAGGTGAAGAAAGACGCCAGCCTGTACGGCTATCTGGCTTCGGGGGTGCCCGGCACGGTGCTGGGCATGGAAACCGCGCGCGAGAAATACGGCAAGCTGAGCCGTGAGCAGGTGCTGGCGCCGGCTATCAAGCTGGCGCGCGAAGGTTTCGTGCTGACCCGCGCCGACACCGATATCCTCGACACCACCATCGCGCGCTTCAGGCAGGATGCCGAATCCGCCAAAATCTTCCTGCGCCCGGACGGCACCCCGCTGCAGCCGGGCGATCGCTTGGTGCAGAGCGATCTGGCCAATACGCTGGAAGCCATCGCCAAAGGCGGCACCGACGCCTTCTATAAAGGCAGGATCCCGCAGGCGGTGGAATCGGCGGCCAAACGGGGCGGCGGCATCCTGACCGCGGCGGACTTCGCCAATTACAAGGTTACCGAAACCCCGCCGATCGCCTGCAGCTACCGCGGCTATAAGTTCGTCTCGGCCCCCCCGCCCAGCTCCGGCGGCGTGACGCTGTGTGAAATCCTCAACGTGGTGGAAGGCTATGACCTGAAGAGCATGGGCTTCAACTCCGCGGCGGCCATCCATACCATGACCGAAGCGATGCGCCACGCCTATATGGACCGCAATACTTACCTCGGCGACCCGGAATTCATCAAAAACCCGATCGACCGGCTGATCAGCAAAAGCTATGCCGAAGAAATTCGCAAGAAAATCGTTGCGGACCAGGCCACCCCTTCCGAGAAAGTGCAGCCGGGTATGGAACCGCATGAAAAGCCGGAAACCACCCACTATTCGATTGTCGATCATGAAGGGAACGCCGTCTCCACCACCTATACCGTCAATGGCCGCTTTGGCGCGGTGGTGATTGCCCCGGGCACAGGTTTCTTCCTCAATGACGAAATGGACGACTTCACCGTGAAGGTCGGCGAGAAAAACCTCTATGGCCTGGTGCAGGGCACCGCCAACAGCATTGCCCCCGGTAAGCGCCCACTATCGTCGATGAGCCCGACGCTGGTCACCAAAGACAATAAAATCTTCATGGTGCTGGGTTCGCCGGGCGGTTCGCGCATCATCACCATCACCCTGCAGACCGCACTGAACGTGATCGACCACGGTATGGCGCCGCAGGAGGCGGTGGATGCGCCGCGCATTCACCACCAGTGGCTGCCGGACGAAGTGTATTACGAACAACGCGGGGTGTCCGCCGACACGCTGAAGCTGCTCAGCGGCATGGGCTACAAGATGGTGGAGCAAACGCCGTGGGGCGCCGCCGAACTGATTTTGGTGGGGCTGCCGGGCGCGGCGGGCGTTAGCCCGGCCAACTCAGGCAACGACTCTGCGGTGTCCGGCAAGGTGCGCGAAGGCTACCTGTACGGCGCCAATGACGTGCGCCGCCCGGCCGGTTCGGCCATCGGTTATTGATGATGTAAACACCCACTCACCCTATCAGGGGCCGGTTCGCCGGCCCCGTTATCCCCTTACCCTTCACGCCGCCACAGGGTAACCGACTCCGCCGCCAGCCGCAGGCTAATGCCATCGTGCCGCTCGTTCAGCTCGCCGTCCCCTTCCAGCCGCCGCCATTTGCCTTCCGCCAGCAGCGGGCTGTGCGGCAGCGCCGCCTCGCCGCTGCCGTCGCGCTGCAGCGCCACCAACACCTGCTCTTGCTGATAGACGCGCACAAACACCAGCGTTTCGCCGTCGGCGCGCAGCACCTGGCAGGCGCCGCGCCGCAGCGCCAGGCTCTGTTTGCGCAGCGCCGCCATCCGCTGGAACAGCGCCAGCAACGAGCGATCCCACTGGCTTTCATCCCAGGGGAAGGGCTTGCGGCAGAAGGGATCGTTGCCGCCGTCCAGGCCGATTTCGTCGCCGTAATACAGGCAGGGAACGCCAATCCAGCTCAGCAGCCACACCGCCGCCATGCGCATGCGCGCCTGATTGCCCTGCAGCAGGGTCAGAAAGCGCGCCGTGTCATGGCTGTCCAACTGGTTGAACTGAATCAGCTGGCGCCCGTGCGGCAGGCCGGCCCGATAGCCGTCCATCCACTGCGCGCAGCCGCCGGCGTCCAGTTGCACCGGATGATACGCCACGTCCACCCCAGCCAGAAAAGCGCGCACCGGCAGCGCAAACCCCATGTAATTCATCGCCGCATCTTCGACGCCGGCGTGCAGCCAGCGGCGTGCGTCGCCAAAATGTTCACCCAGCACATAGGCCTGCGGGTTTTCCTGTTTTACCGCCTGGTAGATGCCCGCCAGGTGCTGCAGGTTGCCGGTAGCGCCGCCGTTCTCTCCCAGCATATGCACTACGTCCAACCGCCAGCCGTCGATGCTGTACGGCGGGCGCAACCAATGGCGCACCACGCTGCCGTCGCCGCGATAAATCGCCTCCGCCACCTGCGGTTCGGCGAAGTTGAGCTTTGGCAGGCTGGCGTTGCCCTTCCAGTCCAGCGCGCGGCCGTCCGGGTAGAAATTAAACCAGCCGCGGTACGGGGACTCCGGGTGATGACAGGCGCCGTTTTCGCCTTGCCGGTGCCGATCGAACCACGGATGCGAATCGCCGGTATGGTTAAACACCCCGTCGAGCACCAGTTTCATCCCTACCTTGTGAGTGCTCACTCGCAAACGCTGCAGCGCCGCATTGCCGCCAAAATGGGGATCGACCTGGTAATAGTCCTCGGTGTCGTACTTATGCACGCTCGGTGCGGTAAAGATCGGGTTCAGGTACAGCGCCGTCACGCCCAACTGCTGCAGGTACGGCAGCTGCCGGCTGATGCCGTCCAGATCGCCGCCGTAGAACGTAGAAGCGGCATGGTGCTCTTCCAACGGATGCTGCCAGTCGCGGCGCACGACTTCTGCACCCGCCGCATGATGGCGGTAACTGCCGCTTTGGATGCCATGCTCGCCGCCGCTGCTGGCAAAGCGATCGGGGAAAATCTGGTAGAACAGCTGGTCCGCCACCCAGGCGGGGCTGTGGTCGGGTTCGTCGACCGCAAATTGCGCCAGCTGGCCCGGCGGCGTCAGCGACCAGCCCTCGGGGCCGAACCATTGTTGGCGATCGGCCCACAGCAGCTTGAAGCAGTAGCGCCGGGTCGGTTCCCCCTCATTCAGCGTCAGGCTGGCCTGGTAGCGGCGCATGCCGTCAACCCGCTGCGCCTTCATGATCAGCAGCCACTCTTCGTTATCCGGCTCGGCGCGCAAAAACACCTGCTCGGGGAATTCATCACCCTGTAACCACAGCGTGATATCCAGACGTTGCCCCTTCTTCACCACGAAAGGCGGGACCGGTTGATGCCAGGCGTTAAGCATACTTTTCTCCTGCTGTACCAAACGAAATCGACGACGTTGCCCAATGCCCCGAACAATGCCACGTTGAGCGCAACTCCCCCTCATCTCTGGCCGCAAAACCCAGGGATGAGCCGGGGGGCGGAGAGCGAAAAACAATGCTAACCCTATGTAAAAAAAGGTAAACAGGCACAAATGTTGCCGCTTAACCCTTAGGCTAACGTCTTTTGAGCATATTGGATATTTTTTGCGTATTTTTTAAGGAGCGGCAATGCAACAACAGATAACGCGTTGGCTGGAACAGTTTGGGCTGGAATTCGGCGGAATGATGTCTCTACTGATGGTGCTGGGGCTGATCCTGCTGATTTCCGTAGTGATCCACCTGGTGCTGCACCGCGTGGTGCTGGCCGCCATTCAGCGGCGCGGCCGGCAGTCGCAGCGCGTCTGGCAGCAGGCCATCACCCAGTACAAGCTGTTCCAGCGCATGGCGCTGTTGCTGCAAGGGGTAATCATCAACGTGCAGGCGATGCTGTGGCTGCAGGCCGGCAGCCAAACGCAGGCGGTGATCGCCACCGCCGCGCAGGTGTGGATCCTCGCCTTCGCGCTGCTGTCGCTGTTTTCTTTGCTGGATACCCTGCTGGCGATGCTGCGCCAGAATCCCATTTCCAACCAGCTGCCGCTGCGCGGTATTTTCCAGGGGCTGAAGCTGGTGGCGGCGATCCTGATCGGCATCATGATCGTCTCGCTGCTGATGGGAAAATCGCCGCTGCTGCTGCTCAGCGGCCTTGGCGCCATGACCGCGGTGCTGATGTTGGTGTTCAAAGACCCGATCCTCGGGTTGGTGGCGGGCATTCAGCTTTCCGCCAACGACATGCTGAAAATCGGCGACTGGCTGGAAATGCCGAAATATGGCGCGGACGGGGCGGTGACTGACATTGGCCTGACCACCGTCAAGGTCAAAAACTGGGACAACACCGTCACCACCATTCCCACTTACGCGCTGATTTCCGACTCATTCAAAAACTGGCGTTCGATGTCCGAATCCGGCGGGCGGCGCATCAAGCGCAGCATCAATATCGATACCGCCAGCGTGCATTTCCTGTCGGATGAAGAACGGCTGCGTTTGAAGCGCAACCCGCTGCTGCAAAGCTATCTGAACGATAAAGACCAGGAGCTGAGCCAGCATAACCGACAAATTGAGGTGGACCTGGCTTCGCCGCTCAACGGCCGCCGCCTGACCAACCTCGGCACCCTGCGTGCCTATTTGACGGCTTATCTGCGCGCTCATCCGCGCATTCACCAGAATATGACCCTGATGGTGCGCCAGCTGGCGCCGACGCCGGAAGGCCTGCCGCTGGAAATTTACGCCTTCACCAACACCACAGCCTGGGCGGAATACGAAAGCATTCAGGCGGATATCTTCGATCATATTCTGGCGGTGATTGGCGAATTCGATCTGCGCGTTCACCAAACGCCGACCGGCAACGACATGCGCAGCATGCTGCAGCCGGCATAGGCGTCTCCCTGGCCCGCAGAAGGAGAGAGGATTGCTGAAACCTTTACGTCACCGGCTGTTTACCCTGCTGGCCACCCTGCTGTTCGTCGGCTGCCTGCACAGCGCATCGCTGGACGAAAGCCGCATGAACAGCAACCTGCAGCCGGCGCTGAGCGCCCTGAGCAACAACCTGCAGGATATCCGCGAAGTGCTGGCGCGCTGCGCCGGCGAGGAAAGCGAGGAACGGCTGAACGACGGCTGCCCGCGTCTCGAAGCGCGCGCTTCGGGTGACGATGAGCCGGAGGAAAAGCGGTAGGCATCTGCCGAACAAAAACCCTCTATATCGTTGCGTCATACGCAGCCCCCCATTATGATGCGCATAACGCAACACCCCATGGAGCCATCAGGATGATAAAAAGCTTCAGGCATAAAGGACTCAAAAAATTCTTTGAAACCGGTTCAACGGCGGGCATCGATGCAAAACAGGCGAAAAAAATTTCACTGCGCCTGAGCGTGTTGGATCTGGCTAAAGAAATCAACGATGTAGATCTGCCCGGTTTCTTTTTGCACTCATTAACAGGGGATCGCAACGGGCAATGGTCTGTCACCGTTACCGGCAACTGGCGTATTACGTTTGAACTGTTCGAGGGCGATGTTTATATCGTCAACTATGAGGACTACCACTAATGAACCGCATGCATAACCCCCCTCATCCCGGAGAGTTGCTCAAGGAAACCATGGAAACGCTGAACCTAAGCGCACGCGGTTTGGCCAAGGCGCTGGACGTGGCCCCATCGACGGTTCAGCGGCTGATTACCTGCAAATCTGATATCTCACCAGAAATGGCCATCCGCCTGTCCATCGTCATCGGCAGTTCCGAGCAGGTCTGGATGGGCCTGCAGGATGCTTACGATTTGTGGCATGCCAGACAAAATATAGACGTCTCCAGGCTGCATAAGCTGGATTTTGCCTAACCTCTTCCCGATAAAAAAACACCGGCGCCCCGCCGGTGTTGTTATTTTCAATCCTGCTGTGGCGCCAGCACCGCCCGTTTCTTCTGACGGTTAACCTTGAAGTAATACCCCGCCAGCAGCACCGCTACCCATACCAGCCCGGCATACAAGGAGACGCGGGTGGTCGGGAAGTAGCCGATCAGGCCGATGATAAACACCAGGAAGAGGATCGCCGCCACCGAGGTGAACACGCCGCCGCGCAGCGGAAACGCCAGCTGTTTTACCTGGTCCTTGCTCAGGCTGCGGCGGAAGGCGATCTGCGAGAACAGGATCATGATCCACACCCACACGGTGGCGAAGGTGGCCAGCGAGGCGATCACCAGGAACACGCTTTCCGGCATGATGTAGTTGAGATACACCGCCAACAGCAGCGCCAGCATCATCACCACCACCGTCACCCACGGAATGCCGCGTTTAGAAACCTTGCTGAACATCTTCGGCGCATGGCCCTGCTCGGCCATGCCGTGCAGCATGCGGCCGACGCCGAACACGTCGCTGTTAATCGCCGACAGCGAAGCGGTGATCACCACGAAGTTGAGGATGCCCGCCGCGACCGTGATGCCCATATGCTGGAAGGTCAGCACGAACGGGCTGCCGTTGGTGCCCACCTGGTTCCAGGGGTAGATCGACATGATGACGAACAGCGTACCGACATAGAACACCAGAATGCGCCACGGCACCGAGTTGATGGCCTGCGGAATCGATTTTTTCGGGTCTTTGGCTTCGCCGGCGGTAATGCCGATGATTTCGATGCCGCCGTAGGCGAACATCACCAGCTGCAGCGACAGGATCATGCCGATAAAGCCGTTGCTGAAGAAGCCGCCGTTGGACCACAGGTTATGGATGCCGGTCGGCTGCCCGCCGTTGCCAATCCCCCAGACGATGATGCCGATACCGGCGGCGATCATGATGATGATGGTGGCGACCTTGAAGAACGAGAACCAGAACTCCAGCTCGCCGAACACCTTGACGCTCATCAGGTTGATGGCGCCGATGATCAACACCACGCTCAGCACCCAGATCCAATGCGGCACCTCCGGGAACCACACGCCCATATAGATGCCGAAGGCGGTCACGTCGGCAATGGCGACGATCAGGATCTCGAAGCAGTAGGTCCAGCCGGTGATGTAGCCGGCCATCGGCCCGAGATAGTCCTGCGCGTAGCGGGAAAACGAACTGGCCTGCGGGTTGTTGACCGACATTTCGCCCAGCGCGCGCATGATGATAAAGGCCACGACGCCGCCGATCAGATAGGCCAGCAGCACGCTCGGGCCGGCCATTTTGATGGCGTCCGCCGAACCGTAGAACAGCCCGGTGCCGATGGCCGAGCCGAGGGCCATAAAGCGGATGTGACGGGTGCTGAGACCGCGCTTCAGCTTATTGGCGGGGGCGGTGGTGGGTGACTGTTGTTGCATGAAAATGACCCGTGTTTTTAAACGTAAAAAAGCCACGGACAAGTCCGTGGCCCAAAATTCAGACCGGTATTTTATTGGTGCGCGGTAACTTCAGTACGCGTGCACACCCGATCATAAATCGCGACCAGCGCCAGCATCAACAGCGAAGGCGACAACCATGCCAAGCCCTGCTCCGCCAGCGGCAGGTGATTGCTCCAGGCCGGCAGCAGATGCTGGAGGCTGGACGCTTTCACCGCGTCAAGGATACCAAACAACAGGCTGACTAACATCACCGGCGCGATGATGCGCGGCGCGCTGTGCCACCAGCGCAGGGTGAAGCTCAGCACCACCAGCACGATGCACGGCGGGTAAATCGCGGTCAGCACCGGGATGGAGATCTGGATCAGATGGCTCAGGCCCAGGTTGGACACCACCATCGAGAACAGGCCCAGAATGAACACCAGCGTTTTGTAAGAGAACGGCAGGTATTGGGCGAAGAACTCGGCGCAGGCGCAGGTCAGGCCTACCGCGGTGACCATGCAGGCGATAAAGATCAGCGCCGCCAGGAAGAAGCTGCCCAGGCCGCCGAAGGTGTTTTGCACGTAGGCATGCAGGATCTGCGCGCCGTTGGTGGCGTCAGGCACCAGCACGCCGCTGCCGGAACCCAGTTTGAACAGGCTCAGGTAAACCAGCGTCAGCCCCACGCCGGCGATCAGCCCGGCCAGAATGGTGTAGCGCGTCAGCAGGCCGGCGTCTTTCACGCCGCGGGAACGTGCGGCGTTGACGATGACGATGCCGAACACCAGCGCGCCCAGCGTATCCATGGTCAGATAGCCGTTAACGAAACCGGAAGAGAAAGGAACGTTCTGATAAATCTCGGTCGCCGGGATAGGCGCACCCGCCGGCCACAGCAGCGCGGCGATGCCCAACGCGCCCAGCGCAACGATTTTCAGCGGCGCCAGCACGTGGCCGACGGTATCGAGCAAGCGGCCCGGATACAGAGAAATGCCGATCACCAGCGCGAAATACACCAGGCTGTAGATAAACAGCGGCATGGCGCCGTCGCCGGTCAGCGGGGCGATACCCACTTCAAAGGATACGGTGGCGGTGCGCGGCGTGGCGAACAGCGGGCCGACCGCCAGATAGCAGACGGTCGCCAGCAGCAGGCCCGCGCTGCGGCCAATCGGCGTGCTGAGGGCGTCGATGCCGCCGCCAACGCGCGCCAGCGCAATCACGGTCATCACCGGCAGGCCCACGGCGGTGATCAGAAAGCCGATCGCCGCGGTCCAGACGTGTTCACCAGACTGCAGCCCCACCATCGGCGGGAAAATGATATTCCCGGCGCCGACGAACAAGGCAAAGGTCATAAATCCCAATGCCAGAATATCTTTTGACGTTAAACGATGAGTCATACGATGTCGTGTTGCCTGTTCAAATGAAAAAAAGTGTCCGATAGCGTGGTGCGTTAAGCCCCACCGGTTGCCGGCCCGCCGTTTCATCCTCAGAGCAATAAGTGCAAAAAACGCGTGACGTCCGGCGTTTTGTCCTTATTTGAAAGTAACCACTCATGGTGATGGGCAGAGTTTTAAGAGTTATAAAAATGGAGGTTTAATCCGACAACGAGGGCTAAGGTAAACGTTTATAGCGCTTCAAGGCAAGGCGCACGGCGAAAAGCAGAGTTATTGACCAGATAAAGTTTAGCCACCAGTCGATCATATTGGCTATCAATAAATATACACTACATGATTTGTATCATTTTTGAGCAACCTTCTCACAAAACGTGAAGCATATGCTAACTAACCGCGCGAAAACGCCAATAAAGCAGCTGTTTTCGCGCGGGATGCGCTGGCTGCGCCGGGTTATTTCAGGCCCAGCGCCCGGCGGGTTTTCTGCAGCGTAGCGGGCGGCAGCGGCAGGTAGCCGTCGTGGTTGACCAGCCCCTGCCCGGTGTCCGACAGTACCCGATCGAGGAAGGCGGCGGTCAGCGGCTCCAGCGGCTGATTGGGCGCCTTGTTGATATAGATGTACAGATAGCGCGCCAGCGGGTAGCTGCCGTTACGCACGTTGACGTCGGTAGGCGCGATATAGTCAGTGCCGTTTTCCGCCAGCGGCAGCAGGCGCACGCCGCTGGCGCGAAAGCCGATGCTGGCGTAGCCAATGCCGTTCAACGAACCGGCCACCGCCTGCACCACCGAGGCAGAACCGGGCAGCTCATTGACCCGCGGCATAAAATCGCCGCCGCACAGCGCGCGCAGCTTGAAATAACCGTAGGTGCCGGAAGCGGAATTGCGCCCAAAACGCTGCAGCGCGCGCGCAGCCCAGTCGCCGCTGAGCCCCAGCTCGCCCCAGCGCGTTAACGGGCGGCTTTCGCCGCAGCGCCGGGTGGCGGAGAAAACGCGATCAAGCTGCTGCAGGTTAAGGCCGCGCAGCGGGTTGTCCTGATGCACCAGCACCACCAGCGCGTCCACCGCTACCGGCACCGCCAGCGGCGCATAGCCGTAGCGGTGTTCGAACGCAGAGACCTCCGCCGCCTTCATCGGCCGGCTCATCGGCCCAAGCTGCGCGGCGCCCGCCGCCAGCGCGGTTGGCGCGGTCGAAGAACCGGCGGCCTGGATCTGCAGGTTAACGTTGGGGTAATGCTGGCTGAAATCTTGCCCCCACAGCGCCATCAGATTCGCCAGGGTATCGGAACCGACGCTGGACAGGTTGCCCGACAGCATGCCGTCCGGTTGCGCCAGCGCGCCACGGCCGGCCAGCAGCGCCAGGCAAAGCAACAGCCATCGGGAAATTCGGGTCATACCTGTCTCTCGCGTTAATTTCTCACCGCATTCTCTGATAAAGCTGCGGGAACAATCAACCGGTTAGGCAAGGTAAAGATGAATCGCGTGCCGTTGCCCGGCTCGCTGAGGATTTCCAGCCGCGCATCGTGGTGGCTGAGCGCATGCTTGACGATCGCCAGCCCCAGCCCGCTGCCGCCGGTCTGTCGCGAGCGCGCCTTATCGACGCGGTAGAAGCGTTCGGTCAGGCGCGGAATATGCTCGGCGGCGATGCCCGGCCCGTTATCGCTGACCTGGAACTGCGCGCCGTGCGGCGTCTGTTGCCAGCTCACTTCGATATTGGTGCCCTTCGGCGTGTGATTGACCGCGTTATACACCAGGTTCGACACCGCGCTGCGCAACTGGTCTTCATTGCCGAACACCTTAAGCTGCTCGTTCACCCGGAAGCTTATCTCATGATTGCCGCCGCTCAGCGACTGCGCCTCGCGCTGCAACACCCGCAGCATCAGCGGGATATCCACCCGTTCGTTCATGTCCACGTTGGGCGCCGCCTCAATACGCGACAGCGTCAGCAACTGTTTGACCAGCCCGTCCATGCGCCGGGTCTGCTCCTGCATGGTGCCCAGCGCCTTGCCGCGCAGCGAACCGTCCAGCTCTTCGTCGCTCATCATTTCCAGATAGCCCTGCAGCACCGTCAACGGCGTGCGCAGCTCGTGGCTGACGTTGGCGAAGAAGTTGCGCCGCGCGCCTTCCAGCTGACGCATCTGCGTCACGTCGCGCGCCACCATCAGCAGTTGGCCTTCGGAATAGGGCATCACGCGGAATTCGACGTAGTGTTCGTTGTTCAGCTGCAGCGTCAGCGGGCGTGAAAACTCCTGCTGTTGCAGATAGTGGCTGAACTCCGGGTAACGCAGCAGGTTGAGAATGTGTTGGCCGTTATCTTCCGGCCAGCGGAAGCCCAGCAAATGCTGCGCCAGCCCGTTGCACCAGAAGATATTGCCTTCGACGGTGGTCATCACCACCGCATCGGGCAGCGACTCGGCCCCGCTGCGAAAGCGCTTGATCAACAACGCCAGCTCGCGGCGGCGGCGGCGGTTGCGCTGCTGCATCTGGTACAGCCCGTAGAACAGCGGCTCCCAGCTCCAGCGCCCGGGGGGCGGCGTCATGCTGCGGTCGATCCACAGCCAGTGGGAAAGTTTGAGTTGATTGTAAAAATTCCACACCAGCGCCGCCAAAGCGGACGCCAGCAGGAACCAGGGCAGATAACCGAAAATCAGCCCCAGCAGCAAAGCAGGCAAACAAAAAAGAGCCAGCTCCAGAGCCAGCCTCTTCCACGACAGACGTTCTAACACGGCGTATTCTCCAGCGCGGCGCGATCAGTAGCGCGTTGAGAACCGGTAGCCGGTGCCCCGAACGGTTTGAACCATTTTGTCATGACCACTGGTCTCTAACGCCTTGCGGAGCCGACGGATATGCACGTCAACGGTACGGTCTTCCACATAAACGTTAGTGCCCCAAACGTGATTAAGCAACTGTTCGCGGCTATAAACACGCTCCGGATGGGTCATAAAGAAGTGCAGCAGCTTGAATTCGGTCGGCCCCATCTCCAGCGCCTGATCGTTGGCCATCACGCGGTGGGAGGAAGGATCCAGACTCAGCCCTTGCATTTCAATCACTTCTTCCACCGCCATCGGGGATATGCGGCGCATGACCGCCTTGATGCGCGCTACCAGCTCCTTGGGGGAAAACGGCTTGGTGATATAATCATCCGCCCCCACTTCCAGCCCGCGCACCCGATCTTCTTCTTCGCCGCGTGCGGTCAGCATCATCACCGGTATATCGCGGGTCAGCGCTTCACGTTTCATATGTTTGATAAACTGAATGCCGGAACCTCCGGGCAACATCCAGTCGAGCAACACCAAATCAGGGAACGGCTCAGACAGGCGCGTCACGGCGCTGTCATAATCCTCGGCTTCCAACGGTTGGTAACCATTCTGTTCCAACACAAAGCACACCATCTCACGGATCGGCGCTTCGTCTTCCACCACCAGTATGCGTCTTGCCATCGTCAATCCTGCCAATGTGTTAGCGATCACAGTTGATTGCGGGCGCCATTATGCGTCAGTTTTGTGACAGATTTATGAAATAAATAGCCATGAAAAAAACCGGTTGTTACAGGCAGTAAGCATAGCGACTATTTCAAAGGACGCAGAAACATCATATTCCCTTTATAATCCCCGCCATTACCTTTTCGCCCCGGGAGTGTCATGCGCCTGATCCACACCTCTGACTGGCATCTTGGCCAGTACTTTTTCACCAAAAGCCGCGCCGCCGAGCATCAGGCTTTTTTGCGCTGGCTGATCGAACAGATCGAGCAACAGCAGGTGGATGCGCTGATCGTCGCCGGGGATCTGTTCGATACCGGCTCCCCACCCAGCTATGCCCGCGAGCTGTATAACCGTTTCGTGGTGGAGCTGCAACGTACCGGCTGCCAGCTGGTGGTGCTGGGCGGCAACCACGATTCCGTGGCGACGTTGAACGAGTCGCGCGAACTGCTTTCCTGCCTGAATACCACCGTCATCGCCAATGCCCAAAGCGACATTGAACGGCAAATCCTGGTGCTGAACCAGCGCGACGGCCAGCCGGGCGCGGTGCTGTGCGCCATCCCCTTTCTGCGGCCGCGCGATCTGCTCACCAGCCGCGCCGGCGAATCCGGCGCGCAGAAGCAGCAGGCGCTGCAGGAAGCGATCGCCGAACACTATCAGACGCTGTATCAGGCGGCCTGCGCCCGGCGCGACCAACTGGGGCTGCCGCTGCCGATCGTCGCCACCGGGCATCTGACCACCGTGGGCGTCACCGCCTCCGACTCGGTGCGCGATATCTACATCGGCACGCTTGACGCGTTCCCGGCTCAGGCGTTTCCCCCCGCCGATTACATCGCGCTGGGCCATATCCACCGTGCGCAGAACGTGGCCAAGTCAGAGCATATTCGCTACAGCGGCTCGCCTATCCCGCTCAGCTTCGACGAACTGGGCAAGGCCAAAAGCGTGTTTATGGTCGACTTCAGCGCCGGTGCCCTGCAGCAGGTAACGCCGCTGGAGATCCCAAACTTCCAACCAATGCAGCTGATCAAGGGCGATTTGCCGCAGATAGAGCAGCAACTGCGGCAGTTCGCCGATTATCAGGGAGAATTGCCGGTGTGGCTGGATATCGAAGTGGCGACGCAGGATTACCTCAGCGACATCCAGCGCCGCATCCAGCTGCTGGCGGATGAGCTGCCGGTGGAAGTGGTGCTGCTGCGGCGCAGCAAAGAACAGCGCCGACAGGCGATCGAACAGCAGGACAAAGAAACGCTCAATGAGCTGAGCGTCAACGAAGTGTTCGAGCGGCGGCTGGCGCAAGAACCGGAAATGGCCGAAGCGCGCCGGCAGCGGATGCGCCAGATGTTCCATCAGGTGGTCGAGAGGGTACAGCAGCAGGAGGCGGACCAATGAAAATCCTCAGCCTGCGGTTAAAAAACCTCAACTCGTTGCAGGGCGAATGGAAGATAGATTTCACCGCCGAGCCTTTCGCCAGCAACGGGCTGTTCGCCATCACCGGGCCGACCGGCGCCGGTAAAACCACGCTGCTCGACGCCATCTGCCTGGCGCTGTATCACCAGACGCCGCGCCTCAACGTCACGCCGAGCCAGAACGAGCTGATGACCCGCCACACCGCAGAATCGCTGGCGGAAGTCGAATTTGAGGTGAAAGGCGTCGGTTACCGCGCCTTCTGGAGCCAGCGCCGGGCCAAAAACGCCCCGGACGGCAACCTGCAGGCGCCGAAGGTCGAGCTGGCGCTGCGGGAAGACGGCAAGATCCTGGCGGACAAAGTGCGCGATAAACTGGAGCTGACCGCCGCCATCACCGGGCTGGATTTCGGCCGCTTCACCAAATCGATGATGCTGTCGCAGGGGCAGTTCGCCGCCTTTCTCAACGCCGACGCCAACGATCGCGCCGAACTGCTGGAAGAACTGACCGGCACCGAGATATACGGCCGCCTGTCGGAGCAGGTGTTCGAACAACACAAACAGGCCAAGGCCGATCTGGACGCATTGCACCAGCGCGCCAGCGGCATTGAGCTGCTGAATGACGAGCAGCGCCAGCTGTTGGCAGATCGGTTAGCGGCGCTGGCGACGGAGGAACAGGCGTTCAACCAGCAAAACCAGCGGCAGCAGCAGGCGCTGAGCTGGTTGCAACAGTGGCAGCGCCTCCAGCAGCAGCAAGGCAGCTGCCGGCAACGGTTGGACAACGTACAGCGAGAACAGGCCGACGCCGCCCCGCAGCTGCAGCAACTGGCGCGCAGCGAACCGGCCGAAAAGCTGCGCCCGCTGCGCAACGAACGCGATCGCTGCCGCAGTGAACGCGATCAGCTGCAACAACACATCGTCCAACTGACGCAGCAACAGGAGCAACAGCAGGCACAGGTGGCGCCGCTGCAGCTGGCGGTAGAAAAAACCCGCCTCGCCCAGCAGACGCAGGCCGAGCAGATGCAACAGCAGCAGGCGCTGATCGATGAGCAGGTCGCGCCGCTCGATCATCAAATCGCCCAGCTGCAGCTCACCCAGGCTGAACGACGCCAGGCCGGCGAAACCGCAGAGCAACAGTGTGCGCAGCAGCAGCAGGCTCTGGAACAGCTCAACGCCCAGCGCAGCCAACTGGCGGCGCAGACCGCGCAACATCAGGAACAGCTGAACGCGCTGACCGCCGCGCTGGCCACCCAGCAGCAACGGCATCAGGCGCTGGAAACGCAGGCGCCGCAGGAAACCTTGCGCCGGCGTATAGCCGAGCTGGCGGATCTGCGCCCCGCGCGCCAGCAGCTGTTCAGCCTGTCTTCGCTGTACCGCCAAACCGACGAACGGCTGCAGCAGCAGCGCAAGGAACAGGCGGCGCGTCAGGCGCAGCTGGCCGAACTGCAGCTGCGGCTGGAAAACACCCGACAGCAGTACAAACAGCACAAGGCGCAGCAGCAGGAAGTGGAGAAAATCCACGAGCTGGAAAAACGCATCGTCAGCCTGGAGGCCGAGCGCGCGCTGCTGCAAAGCGGCGCCCCCTGCCCGCTGTGCGGCTCCACCAGCCATCCGGCCGTCGAGCAATATCAGGCGGTGACCCCTTCGGAAACCGAACGCCGCCTGGCCGAAATTCGCGCTAAAGCCGAGGCGCTATATACCGAGGGCACCGAGCTGCGCACCCGCAGCGAAAGCCTGCAGGAGCAACAACAGCGCCAGCAGCAGGCGATAGCGCAGGACGAGCGGCAGCTGGCGGCGCAACAGCAGCAGTGGCAAACGCTCAGCGCCCCTTTGGCGTTCGCTTTCACCCTGGCGGATACGGATGCGCTGCACGCCTGGCTGAACGCCTGCGACGAAGAAGAACGCCAGGGGCAGCAGTTGCTGTTGCAGCACGAACAGGCGGCGCGCGCGGTGCAGCAGGCCAAAGACCAACTGGCCGCGCTGCAGGTGCGGCATCAGCAGGCGCAGCAGCAGCAGGCGCTGCTGGATGAACGCTATGCGCTGTTGCAGAAGAACCACGCCGACAGCCTGCTGCAGCAACGGCGCCTGCAGCAACAGTGGCAGGACGGCGAAAAAAACCTGACCGAGCAGCGCGTCCAGCGGCAGGCGCTGTTTGGCGAACGGCAGATAGCCCAGGTGCGCGAGCAGCTGCGCGCCGCTCAGGCGGCCTGCGAACAGGCCAGCCGACAGGCCGCCGAGCAATGGCAAAAGGCGCAGGAGCTGCGCGATCGCCTGAGCGGCCAGTTGGCCGGGCTGCAGCAGCAACAGCTGCAGCAAGGCGAACGGCTGCAGCAGGCGGAACAGGCCTGGCTGCAGGCGCTCACGGGCAGCGAATTCGCCAACGAAGCCGCCTTCAGCGCCGCCTTGCTGGATGACAGCCAGCGCCAGCAACTGCAGCAGCGCAAGGAGCAGTTGCAACAGCGGCAGGTTGAAGCCGCCGCGCTGTTGGCGCAGGCCGCGCAGTCTCTGGAACAGCACCTGCAAAACCGCCCCGAAGGGATGGACGAAACCCACGCCGACGCCGAAGCGCTCAGCCAGGCGCTGGCCGAACTGGCGCAGCAGCTGAAGGCGCTGCAGCTGCGGCAAGGCGAGGTGCGCAACCAGTTGGAGAGCGACGCCGCCCGCCGCCTCAATCAGCAGTCGCTGTTTGAGCAAATCAGCCAAAGCCAGCGGCAATACGACGACTGGAGCTACCTCAACCAGCTGATCGGCTCCAAAGAAGGCGACAAGTTCCGCCGTTTCGCCCAGGGGCTGACGCTCGATCACCTGGTTTATCTGGCCAATAACCAGCTCGGCCGGCTGCACGGACGCTATCTGCTGCAGCGCAAAACCAGCGACGCGCTGGAACTGCAGGTGGTGGACACCTGGCAGGCCGATGCGCTGCGCGACACCCGCACCCTGTCCGGCGGCGAGAGTTTCCTGGTCAGCCTGGCGCTGGCGCTGGCGCTCTCCGATCTGGTGAGCCACAAAACCAGTATCGACTCGCTGTTCCTTGACGAAGGCTTCGGCACGCTGGATGCGGAAACCCTCGACACCGCGCTGGATGCGCTGGACAGCCTGAACGCCTCCGGCAAAACCATCGGCGTGATCAGCCATGTCGAAGCGATGAAAGAGCGCATCCCGGTGCAAATTAAGGTGAAAAAGGTCAACGGCCTCGGCATCAGCCGGCTGGAACCGCAGTTCAAGCTGGCATGATTCAGCCGGACGGCGCAGAAGTGTGACCGCGGCGGCACTCCGCGGTGAAAACCGTTGAGCCGCTGGCAGCACAGGCTATTATGCAGGCATAACAGGATTGTTACTGTAGATAACATGCAGGCAAAACCTGACGCACGGGATCGCTTCCGGGCGTCAGGTTTTTTCGTTTTCAGCGCGCTGAAACATCCGGGAATAACCATGAAAATCGCTAAAATACTCAATAATAACGTAGTGATTACGCTGGACGAACGTCAGGAAGAGACGGTGGTGATGGGCCGCGGCATCGGCTTCAAGAAGAGGGCCGGCGATACGCTGGACGAAAGCCTGATCGAGAAGGTGTTCACCCATAACGGCAGCGAAATGGCCGAACGCTATAAGGAACTGCTGGCGGAGATCCCGCTGGCCTGCGTGACCACCGCCGACAAAATCATCACCCTCGCCCGCCAGCGCCTGCCGGGCAAGCTGCACAACATCGTCTATATCACGCTGACCGACCACATCCATTTCGCCCTGCAGCGCCATGCGCAGGGGCTGGATATCCGCAACGCGCTGCTGTGGGAAATCAAGAAACTCTACCCGGCCGAGTTCGCCGTCGGGCTGGAGGCCCTGGCGCTGATTGCCCAGCGGCTGGAAGCCACTTTGCCGGAAGACGAAGCCGGCTTTATCGCGCTGCACCTGGTCAACGCTCAGCTCAACGACGAAATGCACAACACCCTGCACATTACCCGCGTGATGCAAGAGATCCTCAATATCGTCAAATACCATTTCCGCTTTGATTACAACGAAGAGGCGCTGAGCTATCACCGCTTCGTCACCCACCTGAAGTTCTTCGCCCAACGGCTGCTGGGGAAAAACTACGTCGACAGCGACGACGATTCGCTCTATCAGGTGGTGAAGGAAAAATACCGCGAGTCATTCGCCTGCGCCGGCAAAATTAACCGGCACGTCGAAAAAAACTACCAGCATCAGCTGACCACCGAAGAGATGATGTTCCTGACCATTCATATCGAACGGGTGCGCAGCGAAAGCGAGGTGAAATAGCCTGCGGCGGGCGTCAAACACCCGGCCGCATTGCCATGCAAGGGTTACAGCTGCGGCCACAGCCAGGCCGCGCCGCGCACGCCGCTGGAGTCACCGTGGACAGCCTTGCGGATCGGCGTCTCGCATTCACCGCCGAACACCCAGGACTTCACCCGTTGCGGGACGTTTTGATACAGGCGATCGACATTGCTCATGCCGCCGCCCAGCACCACCACGTCCGGATCCAGAATATTGATCACATGAGCCAGCGATTTCGCCAGGCGCATTTCATAACGGCTGATAGCCCGCTCGGCCTGAGCATCGCCCCGCCCGGCCAGCGCCATAATTTCATGCCCCTGCAGCGGGTTGCCGCTCAGGCGCGCATAGTCGGTGGCGAAGCCGGTGCCGGAAATAAAGGTCTCGATGCAGCCCTGTTTACCGCAGTAGCACGGCACTTCGCTGCGGTAACGCAGTTCGTCTTCATCCATCCAGGGCAGCGGGTTATGCCCCCACTCGCCGGCGATGCCGTTGCCGCCCGAATGTGCCTGACCGTTAAGCGCCACCCCGGAACCGCAGCCGGTGCCGATAATCACCGCAAACACGGTTTTTTTGCCCGCGCCGGCGCCGTCGGTGGCTTCCGACACCGCCAGACAGTTGGCGTCGTTGGCGATGCGCACTTCCCGCGCCAGCATCGCCGACAGGTCCTTGTCCAGCGGCTGGCCGTTGAGCCACACCGAGTTGGCGTTCTTCACCAACCCGGTAAACGGCGACAGCGTGCCGGGAATGCCGACGCCGACCGAACCTTGCTCGCCGGTCTTCTCTTCAGCCAGCGCCACTAAACCCGCGATGGCCGCCAGCGTCTGCCGATAGTCATGGCGCGGCGTGGCGACGCGGTGGCGGAACAGCTCCCGCCCGTCGTTCGCCAACGCAATCACTTCAATTTTAGTGCCGCCCAAATCGATACCAATGCGCACGTTTTTTCTCCTCAATGCACCACAACATTGCCACAGCCTAATGTAACCGGTTTTCGCGATCGCTCAATTAGCGCCGAATGTGACGCCGATGGCAATTTCCGCATCAGATCCCCACCCACTGCCGCTTATTAATTAGCCATCGGGTACACTGGTTTTAACCATCCGATAACATTTCCCCATAATAAAATCCGGAGAGCAGCGATGAAACCTGCCGTATTGATTGTCGATGACGATCCCGCCATTTGCGATGTACTTTGCGACGTGCTCAACGAACACGTATTTACCGTTCACGCCTGCCACCGGGGCAGCGACGCCCTAACGTTGCTTAATCAGCAGCCGGACATTGCGCTGGTGCTGCTCGATCTGATCCTGCCGGACACCAACGGCCTGCTGGTGCTGCAGCAAATCCACCGCCTGCGGCCGGATCTGCCGGTGGTGATGCTGACCGGAATGGGCTCAGAATCCGACGTGGTGGTTGGCCTGGAAATGGGCGCCGACGACTACATCGCCAAACCCTTTAACCCGCGCGTGGTGGTCGCCCGCGCCAAGGCGGTGCTGCGCCGCAGCGGTGCGCTGGCGCTGGAGCCCGCCGCCGCTCAGGGCAAGAGCGAGGGCTGGCAGTTCAACGGCTGGTGCCTGGACACCGCCCGCTGCACCCTGCAAAACCCGCAGCGACAAACCGTCGATCTCACCCAGGGCGAATACGGCTTGCTGCTGGCGCTGGTGCAGCATGCCCGCAAGGTGCTGACGCGCGATCGTCTGCTGGAGCTGACCCACAGCGAAACGCTCGAGGTGTTCGATCGCACCATCGACGTGCTGATCATGCGGCTGCGGCGCAAGATCGAGATCAATCCCCACCAGCCCGAGCTGATCCGCACCATTCGCGGGCTGGGCTATGTGTTCGCCGCCGACGTCAGCCAACCGGTGGCCGCCTGACAGAGCCCGGCCGCTCCGGCATGCGCCAGTGAAATCAACGCCACATCGGTTGTCCTTCAGTCGATAAAGCGCAAATATTCATGGCACAGCAGCCACTGCGGCGGCTGGTCCTCTTCAATCGCGCTATAGCGGGGAAGCGGCGTCAGGAAGCGGTTGTCGCTGTCGTCGTCATTCACCGAAGACACCTCGCCCACCAGCACGTCGCCAAAGCCTTCCTCGCCCCAGAAGCTATGGTAAATCCCCGGCGTCAGGCAGATGCTTTCCCCCGGCGCCAACCGCAGGCGCGAACCCGCGGCATGGGTCTGGCGACAGCCGTCCAGGGTAACGGTCACCGCCTCCCCGGCCAGGTGCTCCTGAGGATCGGCGTTGTGCAACTCCACAATCAGGTTGCCGCCGCCGCGATTGATGATGTCTTCCCGCTTGCGCCAGTGAAAATGCATCGGCGTCACCTGCGCTTCGCGGCAGTGCATCACCTTCTCCGCGTAGCCCTTGGCGTATGGCCGCCCACCGGGCGAACCGTTGCGCAGGGTGAACAGCGTCAGGCCGCAGCGGGCAAAATCCTCGCCGCCAAAGGCGGTGACGTCCCACCCCAACTTCAGGTCGAACACCTCTTGCCACGAACGGCGATCGAGCCGGCGCCATACCGATGGGCTGAAATGGGCGAAGGGCGGCAAATGAACATCAAAACGGGCGAAGAAGTGCTGGGTTTGCTGCAGGATCCGGTTCACTTCGGAACGATTCATGGCGCCTCCGGAAGCGGTAAAGGGGGCCCGCTGCGCGCAGGCCCCGATCGGCGGTTATTTCACCGTCCAGCCCTTGTAGCCGGCGATGTTGTTTTTATCGATCATGGTTACCGGGATCAGTACCGGTGCGGTCGGCGCCGGTTTGCCCTGCAGAATGCCGTAACCTATCTCTACCGCCTTGGCCGCCATTACCTGCGGATCCTGCGCCGGCGTCGCCACAAACAGCGAATTGCTGCGCTTGAGCGCTTCTTCCCCGTCCGGCGAACCGTCCACGCCAACGATAAAGAATTCGCTGCGCTGCGCCTGCTTGGCCGCCAGATCGGCACCGATCGCCGTCGGATCGTTGATGGCGAATACGCCGTCGATCTTCGGATTGGCCGCCAGCAGCGAAGTCATGATCTCCAGGCCGCCTTCCCGGCTGCCTTTGGCGTTTTGGTTGTAAGACAGCAGCTTGATGTCCGGATGTTTCTTCAGCTCGGTCATGCAGCCTTCCACGCGGTTTTGCACCGCAGAGACCGGCGGCCCGTTGATGATCACCACATTGCCTTTCTCTTTCAGCCTGTCGCTGATGTATTTACAGGCCATCGCCCCGGCCTGGGTGTTGTCCGAGGTGATGGTGGCGTCGGCGCCTTCGGCCGCCACGTCGACCGCCACCACCACGATGCCGGCGTCTTTGGCGCGTTTCACCGCCGGGCCGATGCCCTTGGAATCGGCGGCGTTGAGGATGATCATATCCACCTTGGCGGCGATGAAGTTATCAATCTGCGCCACCTGCTGGCCGAGATCGTAACCGCTCGACACCAGCGTGACGTTAACCTTGTCGCCCGCCAGCTCGCGCGCCTTCAGCTCGGCGCCCTTGGTGATCTGTACAAAGAACGGGTTGGCCAGGTCGCCCACCGTCACCCCGATCGACTTCAGCTCTTTCGCCTGCGCCGACGCGGCGCCGCCCAACGCGGCGGTAATCAGCAAAGCGGTAATCAATGGCTTGAAACGCATAGTGTTTTCCTCGTTATTATCCGATGTTTTGAAGCTCTGCTACCTAATGTTGATAGTTGCGGGTACGGTATTTGTCGATCAGCACCGCTATGATGATCACCGCCCCTTTGATCACCAATTGCCAGAAGTAAGAGACGCCCATCAGCGTCATGCCGTTGTTCAACGTCGCAATGATCAGCGCCCCCACCAGCGTGCCGGTGATGGTGCCGATGCCGCCGACAAAGCTGGTGCCGCCAAGGATCACCGCGGCGATGGCGTCCAGCTCATAGCCCATACCGAGGTTGCCGTTGGCGCTGTACAGCCGCGAGGCGCTCATCACCCCGCCAAGGCCGGACAGCAGGCCGCTCATGCCGTAAACGAACAGCAGCACCGCACCTACCTTGATGCCGGTCAGACGCGCCGCCTGCATGTTGCCGCCCACCGCGTAGATGTGCACGCCCAGCGTGGTGCGGCGCAGGATGAACCAGCACAGCGCGATCACCGCAAAGGCAATGATCACCAGCCAGGGGATCGGCCCCAGATAGGCGTTGCCGATCCATTCGAAACTGATGTTGGAGTTGATGATGGTAGTGCCGTCCGCCAGCAGATAGGCGGCGCCGCGCAGCGCGGTATAGGTGCCCAGGGTGACGATAAACGGCGGCAGCCCGGCATAGGCTACCAGGATGCCGTTGAACAGCCCCATGCCCAGGCCCGCCAACAGCGCCAGCGGGATAGACAGCCCGGCCATGCCCGGCATCAGCGAGACCGCCATCGCCACCACTGCGGTGGTGCCCAGCATCGAGCCTACCGACAGATCGATGCCGCCGGTCAGGATGATGAAGGTCATGCCCGCCGCCAGCACGATGTTGATAGACGCCTGCCGCGCGATATTCAGCAGATTGGCGTCGGTAAAAAAGTTGGGGGCGACGAAGCCGAAAACCGCGACGATCAGGATCAATATCGGCAAGATGCCGACGGTTTGCATCATATCGCCCAGCAGCGCCCGCTTCAGCGTCGGGGATTTGGCGCCTGGCGGCAGCGGGTTGGAAGTCATGGCAGGCTCCTTGAGCGTAGGGATGGAATTATTCATTGGCAGCATTCTCTTCGGCGCCGGTGGCCAGCGTCATGATGTTTTCCTGGGTGATATCCGCGCCGCTCAGCTGGCCGGCGATGTTGCCCTCGTGCATCACATACACCCGGTCGCTCATCCCCACCACCTCCGGCAGTTCGCTGGAAATCATCAGGATCGCCACGCCCTGCTGCGCCATCTGGCTCATGATGCGGTAGATTTCGCTCTTGGCGCCGACGTCGACGCCGCGCGTCGGCTCATCGAGGATCAGAATGCGCGGGCCGATCGCGACCCAGCGGGAGATCAGCAGCTTTTGCTGGTTGCCGCCGGACAGCCCGCCGGCGCGCACCTGAGCGTGCGGCACGCGGATATTCAGCAGCTCGATGGCATCGCGCGAAATGCTCTGCGCCTTGCGCCGGTTGAGCAGGCCGTAGCGGCCATCGCGCTCCAGCGTCGCCATCACGATGTTTTCATGCGCCGCCAGGTCGAGGAACAGCCCCTGTTCCTTGCGGTTTTCGGTCAAAAATCCGATGCCGAGAGCGATGGCATCGCGCGGCGACTGGATATTGGCCGGTTTGCCGTCGATCTCCACCGTTCCGCCGGTGGATTTGCGCACGCCGAAAATCAGCTGCGCCAGCTCGGAACGCCCGGCGCCCACCAGCCCGGACAGGCCGACAATCTCGCCGGCGCGTACCTGCAGGTCGATCGGCCCGATCTTCTTGCCGTCGGTCAGGCCGTGCAGCGTCAAGCGGGGTTCGCCCACCGCCATGCCCTGCTCCTTATTGAACAGGTCGCTCAGCGGCCGCCCCACCATCATGCGCACCAGTTCACTGGCGGAAAGCCGGTCACGCATCAGGCTGCCGACGTACTGGCCGTCGCGCAGCACGCTGACGCGATCCGACAGTTCGTACACTTCGGCCATGCGGTGGCTGATGTAAATGATCGCCATGCCCTCGTCGCGCAGCCGTTTGATCAGCGCGAACAGGCGCTGCGTCTCGCGTGAAGAGAGCGCCGCCGTGGGCTCGTCCATCACTAAAATGCGGCTGTTGCGGTGCAGCGCGCGGGCAATTTCCACCTGCTGCTGCTCGGCGATGGTCAGCTTCATCACCCGATCGCCGGCGCTGAACTGCGCGCCCAACCGATCGACAACCTTCTGCGCTTCCAGCAACATCTGCCGGCGTTGCACCAGGCCGCCGCGCTGGATCTCGCTGCCCAGGAAGATGTTCTCCGCCACCGTCAGGTTAGGCGCCAGATTCATTTCCTGGTAAATCAGCGTGATGCCGGCCGCCAGGGCGTCTTTTGGCCCTTTGATGGCGAACGGCTGCCCGTCGATAAAAATTTCCCCGCTGCTGGCGATATAGGCGCCGGCCAAGATTTTCATTAAGGTGCTTTTGCCCGCGCCGTTTTCCCCCATCAGCGCGTGGATCTCACCGCGATACACCGTCAAGTCGACGCCTTTCAGGGCATAAAACTGCCCAAAACGCTTGGCGATGCCGTGCATTTCCAGAATCGGGGTCGCGCTCATCGTCATCCCTCGGGTTGCGGTTTGGAGTAAGCGCAGTTAACCACGGGCAAATAAATGCAAAATGTCAGCATCCATTCATCTTTGTCATATTGTTAATGAAGCGCGGATTTATACTGCGAACAGTCGGTTACGGGGGAATACCATGCGCAGACTGCCTTTCCTTGCCGGTGCGCGCGGGCGCCTGCTGATGTTCAACCTGCTGGTGGTGGCGGTGACGCTGATGGTCAGCGGCGTGGCGATCGTCGGCTTTAACCATGCGGGCAAGCTGCAGGAACAGGTGCAGGCGCAAACGCTGAAAGAAATGAACGGCAGCATGGCCCTGAGCCGCGATACCTCCAACGTGGCGACCGCCGCCATTCGGCTGTCGCAGGTGGTTGGCGCGCTGGAATACCAAAGTGAATCCGCCCGGCTCAAGCAAACCCAACTGGCGCTGCAGGCGTCGCTCTCGCGGCTGGCGGACGCCCCGCTGGCGCGCAGCGAGCCGGAGCTGGTCCGCCGCATCATCAGCCGCAGCAACGCGCTGGAGAGCAGCGTCACCCGCATGCTGGAGCTCGGCCATGCGCGCCACCTGCAGCGCAATATCCTGCTCAGCGGGCTGTATCAGAGCCAAAGCACGCTGCGCCATATCGCCAGCATGAATCAGCACGGCCATCCGGGCCAGCCGCCGCAGGCGTTGCTGAGCCAGATCGACCGGCTGTTGTCGGTCGCCATCCAGACGCCAACCCCCAAGGCCGCCGCGCAACAGCTCGACAGCGTGATGGCCTACTGGCCGCCGCACAGCCCGGATGGGCTGGTGAATGACAAAATGCGGCAATTCCGCAACAGCCAGCAGCGCCTGCTGCCCGAAACCCTCGAACTGGAACAGAGCGACCTGGCGCTGGCCTATTACACCTACCACATCAAGGCGCTGGTCGCGATGCTCAACGACGACATCAACCTCTATGTGCAAAAGGTGGCCGGCGAATCGGATCTTCGCACCCACCAGACGCACCGCGAGCTCAGCTCCATCAGCATTTTTATCGCCCTGTTCGCCCTGCTGGCCCTGGTGATAACCGGCTTCGCCGGGCTGTATATCTACCGCAACCTCGGCTCCAACCTGACGGCGATCGCCAACGCCATGACGCGGCTGGCGCGCGGTGAACGCGACGTCGGCGTGCCGGCGCTGCAGCGCCGCGATGAGTTGGGGGAATTGGCGCGGGCGTTCAACGTGTTTGCACGCAACACCGCCTCGCTGGAGCAAACCTCCCGCCTGCTGAAAGAGAAAAGCACCCAGTTGGAAACTACCTTTCTGGCGATGCGCGACGGTTTTGCACTGTTCGACAACGCCGGCCAGCTGGTGGTGTGGAACCCGCAGTACCCGCTGCTGCTGGGGCTGCGTGAACACCAGTTGCACCGCGGCCAGCACTATCGCGAACTGCTGCAGCACGTGACGCCGCCGCCGGGCCAGCGCTGGGAAGCGGTGCTGGCCAACCTGACCAGCGAACTGCCGCAGCCGCAGGAGCTGCGCCTGAGCGACGGACGCACCGTCGAACTGCGTTTCAGCCCGGTGCCCAACCGCGGGGTGGTCAACGTGGTGCTTGAGCGCACCGAGCGCAAGGCGCTGGAAGAGGCGTTGCTGCACAGCCAAAAGATGAAGGCGGTCGGTCAGTTGACCGGCGGGCTGGCGCACGATTTCAACAACCTGCTGGCGGTGATCATCGGCAGCCTGGAGCTCACCGCCGGGCAATCCCAGGATGCCCAAACCGGGCAGCGCATCGCCCGGGCGCTGAAGGCCGCCGAGCGCGGCGCGCAGCTCACGCAGCGGCTGCTGGCGTTCTCACGTAAACAGGCGCTGCATCCGCAGGCCGTGGTGCTGCGCGCCTTGGTGGAAAATCTGCAGGAACTGCTGAGCCATTCGCTGCCGCCGACGTTGTCGTTGAACATCGAGGCGCAGCAGCCCGGCTGGCTGGCGTGGATCGACGCCAACCAGTTGGAAAACGCGCTGATCAACCTGGTGGTCAACGCCCGCGATGCGATGGAAGGCCGCAGCGGCGTGGTGAAAATCCGTATCTATAACCAACGGGTGGTGCGCAGCGACGGCAAAAAGCAGGACATGGTAGCGCTGGAGGTGATCGACAGCGGCAGCGGTATGTCGGAAGAGGTCAAGGTGCAGGCGTTCGAACCCTTCTTCACCACCAAGGCGGTGGGCAGCGGCAGCGGTCTGGGCCTGTCGATGGTCTACGGCTTCGTGCGCCAGTCCGGCGGGCGGGTGCAAATTGAAAGCCGGCCGGGCGAAGGAACGCTGGTTCGCCTGCAGCTGCCGCGCGCGCCAACGCCAAGAGCGGCCGAAGCCGTTGCCGTCCAGCCCGAAGACCGCGACAGCGCCGATCATCTGGTGCTGGTGCTGGAGGATGAAAACGACGTGCGCCAGACGCTGTGCGAGCACCTGCATCAGCTCGGTTACCTGACGCTCGACTGCGCCGACGGCCGCGAGGCGCTGGCGCTGCTGGCCCAGACGCCGGACATCAGGCTGATGATCAGCGACCTGATGCTGCCCGGCGAGCTGAACGGCGCGCAGACGATCGCCCGGGCGCGGGCGCTTAATCCGCAGTTGACCACGCTGCTGATCAGCGGCCAGGACCTGCGCCAGCATGACGCCGGCGAGCTGGCGGACATCGAACTGCTGCGCAAGCCGTTCAGCCAGCGGCAGCTGGCGTTGGCGCTGCAACGGGCGCGCCGGCGAAACGCATCGGACGACGCAATTAGGAGGGAATGAGGCGATTTTTCGTCGTCAATTCGTTATCATGCCGCCCTGCTTTTGACGAATCAGCGTGCCAAACGCACGCCCAGCCAGGGATAACATTATGCTGTGGTTTAAGAATTTGATGGTTTACCGTTTGAGCCGCGAAGTGGCGCTAAATGCGGATGAAATGGAAAAACAGCTCAGCGCGTTTGCCTTCACCCCGTGCGGCAGCCAGGACATGGCGAAAACCGGCTGGGTCTCCCCGATGGGCTCGCACAGCGATGCATTGACGCATTCAGTCAACGGCCAGATCGTCATCTGCGCGCGCAAGGAAGAAAAAATCCTGCCGTCGCCGGTGATCAAGCAGGAACTGCAGGCCAAGATCGAACGCCTGGAAGGCGAGCAGCACCGCAAGCTGAAGAAAACCGAGAAGGACGCGTTGAAGGACGAAGTGCTGCACAGCCTGTTGCCGCGCGCCTTCAGCCGCTTCAACCAAACCTTTATGTGGATCGACACCGTCAACGATCTGATCATGGTCGACGCCGCCAGCGCCAAGCGCGCCGAAGATACCCTGGCCCTGCTGCGCAAAAGCCTGGGCTCGTTGCCGGTGGTGCCTCTGACCATGGAAAGCCCAATTGAGCTGACGCTGACCGAATGGGTACGCTCCGGCGAAATGCCGGCCGGTTTCGCCATTCAGGACGAAGCGGAGCTGAAGGCGATTCTGGAAGAAGGCGGCGTGATCCGCTGCAAGAAACAAAACCTGATCAGCGATGAAATCGCGGTGCACATCGAAGCCGGCAAGCTGGTGACCAAGCTGGCGGTGGACTGGCAGGAACGTATTCAACTGATGCTGTCGGACGACGGCTCGCTAAAGCGCCTGAAATTCGCCGACACGCTGCGTGACCAGAACGACGATATCGATCGCGACGACTTCGCCCAGCGTTTTGACGCCGATTTTATCCTGATGACCAGCGAGCTGGCGGCGTTGATCAAAAACACCGTCGAAGCGCTCGGCGGCGAAGCCCAGCGTTAATCCCCCCCAGAAACAATCAGGGCCCGGCGTCTGCCGAGCCCTGCGTTCCCAGCGAGCAAAGACCTTATTTGCTCAGGTAACGGCACAGGTAGGCGGTCGCATCGGCCACCTGCAGATTGAACTCGCTGTGCCCCGGCACGAAGAACTTCTCACCCGGCGTAAACACCTGCCAGTCCGGCGAGCCCGGCAGCAGCACTTTCAGCGCCCCGGTGATCACCGTCATTTCTTCCGGCAGTGCGGTGCTGAAGGTGTACTCTCCCTCTTCCATTACCCCCACGCTGGTAAGACCGATGCTGCTACTGTCAAAACCGATAGACTTCACTTTTCCGGCAAAATATTCATTTACTTTCAGCATAGACTGGCACCCGCGTAATCATCTTGATGGAAAATCCATATTGGGGGATCGCGATTGATCTGTCACTGGTTTTTGACGCGAAATGCGATCATGGCGCAGAGTCAAGCGCGGCGGGGGGATCGGACTGAAAAACCAATAAGGAACCGGCAGAACGCCGGCTCCTGACTGCGACAGGTTAATCCTCTAACGCCGGATCCTCATAACGGTGTTTGGCGTCGAGCGCTTCCAGCTCGGTTTCATGTTCACTGAGCAGCGTATTCGGCTCAATGTCGTCGGTGCGCACTTCGAAACGGCGCATATGCAGACTGGGGTCTCCCCGAAAAACCGCCACTACGCGGGCGCTTCTTGGGTAGCCGGGTTGGTCATTTTCGCGCATGCTGTTCTCCCGTGTGATTCACACAGTAGCAAGTATAGCAGCCGCCCTCAGTCCAGCACGCACGAGCCGAGATCCCGGTCGCCGCGAGCGCCCTCCAGCAGCTGCGTCAGCTCGTCGCAGGCGTAAATCTTGCCTTCGCGCACGCGAAAATGCGCCAGCACCCGCACCTTGCTGCGAGTGCCGTCGCGCTTTTCCACCTGCACCAGATGGTGTGTCAGCACCGCATCGCCCTGCTCCGCCGCCGCGATAACCTCCAGCGTCATGCGGTGCGTCAGCTGTTTCAGCAACGCCATATGTTGCACAAACTGTTGATAGTTCAGCGAGTTGCCGTCCACCTGTTGGCGATAATCCTCACTAAAGCGCTCGGCGATCAGCGCCGGTTGATGCAGCGGGTTGGCGACGACCTGCTGCAAGGCGTCAAGCACCCGTTCCAGGGGGGTAAGCGAATGCATGCTGTTGCTCCAAAAAAGGGGACAAGCGACGATCCTAACGCGCCACGTCGCTGGCATAATAGCCGTATTAAGACTTTGAATAATGCTAAACGGCCAAAAATGATAGCGATACGCAGCCAAAGGCTGCTGCACGAGAAAAAACACCTCACGCCCTGGCATCAGCATGCGGACGGGCAGATCTACCTGCTGACGCGCGGCATGCTGGCGATGGAGCTGCCCGGCCAACAATGGGCGATCACCGCCGGCAACCTCGGCTGGCTGCCGCCGCACTGTGCGCATCAGGCGCTGGCCTGCGGCAAAGTGGCGGGCTGGAGCTTGTATTTGCCGCCGGGGAGCGCAACCGGCCTGCCGCCGCAGCCGCGGCTGTGCGCCGCCACCCCGTTGCTGCAGGCGCTGGTTGAACGCCTGGCGCAATTTGCCGATGGCCCCTGGGGCGATCCGCAGCAGCGCATGCTGCAGGTGTTATTGGATGAGATGCAAAGGGAGAGCAGCGCGCCGCTGCAGCTGCCGTTGCCGCAGGACGCCCGGCTATTGAACATCGCCCGGGCGCTGCTGAACGATCCCGCCAACGAGCGCACTCAACATCAGTGGGCCGCCTGGGCCGGGCTGAGCCCGCGCACCCTGAGCCGCCGTTTTATGCATGAAACCGGCGTCAGCTTTGCGCGCTGGCGCCAGCAGGCGCGCGTGCTGCGCTCGCTGGAGCCGCTGTCGCGCGGCGAACCCGTCGGCCTGGTGGCACACCACTGTGGCTATGACAACGTCAGCGCCTTTATCGCCGCCTTCCGCCGGCGCTTTGGCGTGACGCCGGGCGGCTATTTTACTCTGCCTGAGTCTGCAGCAGCGCCTGATGCGCCGCATTGAGGAACTGTTCCGACAACGCATCACCCCGGGTGGCGCGCGCCAGCGTCAGGGCGCCCACCAGCATCGCCATCTGCGCCAGCGCCTGTTGCCGATCCTGCTGCGGCGCCAGCGCCTCCAGCCGCGCCAGCATCGCCCGTACGCCGCCGAGGTAGGCCTGATGCACCGGTTTGTCTGGCCCTTCGCGGGCTACGTCGCTCGCCAACGCGGCGACCACACAGCCTTCCGCCGGGCAATCGCGGTGTTTGACATCCAGATAGCCGTCGACCAGCGCCTGCAGGCTATGCTCACCCGGCGTATTTTCCCAACGCAGGGTGGACTCTTCAACCGCCCGCCGGCCGGCCACCGCCGCCAATTCGTCCTTGGACGCAAAATGACCATAGAAACCGCCGTGGGTCAGCCCCACCGCCGCCATCAGATCGTTAACGCTGACGCCGTTCAAACCGCGCTCGCGGAACAGTTGCGAAGAGACCAGCTCAATCGCCTCGCGATTGCGCTCCATCTGCTGTTTGGATACTCGGGCCATGTTGTTTCTCCTGATCAACCAGGCATCATCTTAGGTTATCCTCCGCAGAGGCTCAATAGATGATGCCCTTCATCCAAAAGACTCAGGCGCGCGGAATGCGCAGCGGCGCAAAGCGGCCGCTGTCGCCGCCCTGGGTCCGCGCCAGCGTCTCGGCAATCTGCCGGTGCGGCGTGCCGGGTTCGATAGCGCTGACCTGATCCAGCCGCGCTATCTGCTGTTCACTCAACGTCAGCGTCAGCGCCGCCAGCGTGTCGTCCAACTGCTGCCGGGTGCGGGAACCGAGAATTGGGATCAGGCTGGTGGCGGCATGCGCCGCCCGGTGACGCAGCCAGGCAATCGCCACCTGAACCGGCTGCGCCTGCCACTCCTGGGCAATCGCCAGCACTTCATCCAGCAGCCGGGTGTCATGCTCAACGTGCACCAGACGCCCACCCAGCCCGACGAGGCGGCCCGCGTCGCTGTGGCGATATTTACCGGTCAACAGGCCGCCGCCCAGCGGTGACCACAGCGCGGCGGCCATGCCCAGCGCTTCGGCCATCGGCAGCAGCTCGCGCTCCGCGCTGCGCTCCACCAGGCTGTACTCCACCTGAATACCGGCAATGCGCGACCAGCCGCGCAGCTCTGCCAGCGTATCCGCGCGGGCAATTCGCCAGGCAGGGAAATTGGACAGCCCGGCATACTGGATCTTGCCGGCGCGGATCAGATCGTCAAAGGTGCGCACGATCTCCTCCATTGGCGTCAGGTTATCGGAGAAGTGTGCCCACAGCAGATCGATGCGATCGGTGTTCAGCCGCTTCAGGCTGGCCTCTACCGAGGCAATCATGTTTTTACGGCTGTTGCCGGTCTGGCCGATGCCGCCCGCCGCCGAAGCGCCGAGCGTATACTTGGTGGCAAGCACGAAGCTGTCGCGCTCGGCGGCGATAAACTCCCCGACCATCTGCTCCGACTGGCCCAGCTGATAACCGTCGGCGGTATCGATAAAGTTGCCCCCGGCTTCCACGTAGCGATCGAAAACCTGCCTGGCCTCCTGTTTTTCGGAGCCATAACCCCAGCCGGTGCCGAAATTGCCGGTGCCCAAAGCCAATTCAGAAACGCGCAGGCCGGTGTTGCGGCCAAAGGTGGTGTATTTCATGGGATACCTCATAAACGAGCGGTGACGATTTATAAATGACAGATGCCATTTATTTTATATATGTCACTCATCATCTATAAAGACAAGCCGCAGCCACCAACAATTTGTGCGCAACCAGGAGAAAAACGCGGAGGATGGGCACAACCCACTGTGCCCAAAGGAAAAACCCAAGGCGAACTACTTCACCGTTTCACGCTGCAACACCGCGAGGATCTGATCCACCACCTGCTGAGGGTTGCCGGTGCCGTCCATCACGTAGTGCGCCGCCTCCTGATACAGCGCTTCGCGCGCCGCCAGCACCTCAAGCATTTCTTCCGCAATCGGCCGGCCGGTCAGCGTAGGGCGCTGGGCGTCTTCAGGGTATTCCTCCAGCCGCTGCGCCAGCACGCCGGCCGGGGCGCGCAGATAGATCACCGTGCCGTGCTCACGCATAAACTGACGGTTCTCTTCCGCCAGGATCGCACCACCGCCGGTGGCAACTATAGTTGACGGTTTTGTCACGGTTTGCAGAGCGATGGTCTCGCGGCGGCGGAAACCCAGCCAACCCTCGCGTTCGACTATTTCCGCCACGCTCATCTGCGCCGCCTGCTGCATAAACAGATCGGTATCGACGAATTGATAGCCCAATGCCAGCGCCAGCGCGCTGCCGACCGTAGTCTTGCCGGCTCCGCGAGCGCCTACCATGAACAGGGTTTGTGTCATTACGGGTTGTCCCTTATACGGTGACTTGAGTGCATTGCATACCGAAATGCCGGCCGACGAACGAGCGTGATGGCGTGGATGCAGCATCATACCGCCATCAGCCTGTATTTCAATATTTACGATAATGTAAATTCCATGGCACAGCGACTGTCGGCGGCAAATCCATGCGCCAGATCCTCGGCCAGATGCCGCCGCAGCGCTGGCGTCAGGTGCTCTGCGGCGATAGGCCGAAAGCCCAACCGCCGATAGTAAGGCGCGTTCCAGGGCACCTCGGCGAAGGTGGTCAACGTCAGGCGGCTGGCGCCCCGGCGTTTAGCCTCTGCGGCGACCGCGGCGATCAGCCGGCGGCCAACGCCGCGCCGCTGCCAGTCGCCGGCCACCGACAGCTCGGCGATGTGCCAGTCCGCCGGCTGCGCCAGCACGGCGATAAAGCCGGCGACTTCCCCTTCCGGACTTTCCGCCAGCCACTCAGACTGCCGCGCGATAAAGCCGGCGTGCTGCTGCGCGCTCATCACGTCGCCGTCGGCGATAAACCGCCATGCGGGCTGCCGGCGGAACAGCTGCGCCGCCGAGCGCTCAACGGCCATCAACTGCGCAACATCCTGCAGACGCGCCAGACGAATATGCAGGCTCATGGGTTCTCCTTAACGTCAGGGCCGGCTATTTAACCAGATTTCACCGCCGGCGGCCTAGAAATCGATGCTGCCGCGCAGCACCACCTCACGCGGCTCCCCAACCGCCACGCGCAGGTTGCCGCCGCTGGAAGGGTAATAGGTTTTGTCGAACAGGTTCTTCACGTTCAGCTGCCATTTCACCCGGTAACCGTTGATCGGCATGGTGTAAGCGGCGAAGGCGTCGGCAACGGTGTAGTTGTCCAGGTAGAAGCTGTTGGCGGCATCGCCCGGGCGGCGGCCCACGTAGCGCGCACCGGCGCCGATGCGCACCTCGTCGCCGCTGTACAGGCCCGGCGATCCCAGGTTCTGCGTCAGGAACAGCGAGGCGGTGTGGCGCGCCACGTTGGTCATCTCTTTGCCCTTATTGTCCGGGTCGTCCACCACCCGCGCGTCGGTATAGGCGTAGGAACCAATCAGGCTCAGCGAGTCGGTGATATTGCCGGCCACATCCAGCTCCACGCCCTGCGAGCGCACCCGGCCGGCGGTGCGGGTGACGGTTTCACCATCCACCAGCTCACTGACCATCACGTTGCGCTTGGTGATATCGAACAGCGCCAGGGTACCGGTAACGCCGTTCGGCAACGCCACCTTGCCGCCCACTTCCCAGGACTTGCCCTGCTCCGGCGGCAGCGAGCCGATCTGGGTGGCGATGGAGGAGTTCGGCTTAAAGGATTCGGTATAGCTGCCGTAGAGCGATACGTACGGCGTCAGCTTGTACACCACCCCGGCGCGCGGCACCAGCTTGCTGTCCGAGCTGTCGGTGTTGGTGACGAACGGCCGCCCCTTGCCGGCGAACACGTCGAAGGCATCGTAACGCAGGCCGCCCATCACCAGCCATTTGTCGGTCAGTTGTATGGAGTCCTGCATAAACCAGCCGTAGCTGGTGAGATTTTCGCGCTGATCGCTGTCGGCCGCGCTGACGGTGGTCGATGCCGGCATCAGCCCATAGACCGGGTCGTAAATGTTGAAATCGCTGTTCTTTTTGCCGCGGATCATGTCGCCGCGGTAAGTGCGATTGTCTTCGAAGTCGAAGCCGAACAGCATCTGGTGGTTGATGCTGCCCCAGTCGACGTCGCCGTTGAGCGTCAGCTGCACCGCATTGGCATGGCTGACGGCGTTGGCGGTAGAGTCGGCCTGGCGCGTCAGCACGCCGGTTTTCGGGTTCAGCGCCGTGGCGCGCGCCTGATTGTCGCTGTAGCTGTTGCGGCTGTAGGCATAGGTCAGCGAGCTCTTCCAGCTCTCGTTCAGCACCTGGTCAACCTGCAGGGTGACGCTGTCCTGATCGCCGCGGGTGGCGTTGTAAGCTTCGTCGAAGCGGCGGTCGCGCGGCGTATTCACCGGCTTGCCGGTGCGCGAATCGATGATGGTGCCGCGATCGAAAGGCACCAGGTATTCCATATGTTCGTAGGCCAGCCGCACGGTGGTGCTTTCGCCATACCACATCAGCGAGGGCGCAATCACCGTCTGGCGGTTGCGGCCAAAGTTGCGCCAGTAATCGGTCTCATCGTGATCGACGATCATTCGGTAGGCGAAGCCCGAGGTACCGAGCGGCCCGGTCACGTCGAGCTGGCCGCCGCCGCCGTTAAAGCTGCTGCCCCAGCCTTCCACATGGGTGTGCTGTTGCAGCTGCGGTTTCTTGGTGATCATGTTGATCATCCCGCCCGGCTCGCCCATGCCGTACAGCATCGAGGCCGGGCCTTTCAGCACCTCGACCCGTTCGGTGGTCGGGGTAAAGTTGCGCGCCTGCACCGAGCGCACGCCGTCGCGCAGGATAGAGCCGTCACGGTTGTCGCCGAAGCCGCGCTTCATCACCGCATCCTGAGTGCCGCCCAGCGTGTTGGCCTGGGTGATGCCGCTGACGTTGTACAGCGCCTCATCCAGGCTGCTGACCGCCTGATCGGTAATCACCTGCGGCGGCACCACGTCGATGGCCTGCGGCACGTTCAGCAGGCTGGTTTCACTGCGGGTGCCGGTAACGCTGCTCAACGGCTGATAACTCTGCACGCCGTCGACGCTTTTCTGGCCCAGCACCACCAGGCTTTCCCCTTTTTCCGCCGCTTTTTCCGCAGCGATGGCCGGCGCAACCGCGCAGGCAGCCAAAGGCAATGCGCTCAACCAACGGCGCTTGTTGTTATTCATTATTTAATTGACTCCAATAGGTCCCTGAAAAAGGCAACGGCAAAAATTGCTGGTACAGCTGTTTGAAGGTCTGCTGCGGGTTAAGGTCGGCAAACAGATCCGGATAGAAGGCTTTGGCGAACATCTCAACCGCCACCACGTGGTAGGGGCTGAGATAAAAATTGTGCCAAATGCTCCAGGCCTGGCGGTTTTTCACCGCCGACAGGCTGGCGAGCATCGGTTGTTTGGCCATCAGTTGGCGGAAACTGGCGTCGGCATCCTGTTGGCTGACCAGCGGCCCCAAACGCAGATCGGACACCCGCTTGCCCTGCGGCCCGGCCATGCCGGTGGCGATATAAATGTCGGGATTGGCGGTGAGGATGGTTTCCGGGTTCAGCTCGCCGTACACCCCTTTGATGCTGGCGCTGGCGATATTGTCGCCGCCGGCGAAGGCCAGCAGATCGCCGAGATTGCCATGAGCGGCGGTGGTGCAGCAGGTTTCGCGCCGCCCCAGATGCAGGTGCAGCATCACCTTGGGCTTCGGCCCGCGGTAGCCCGCCAGCCGCTGTTGGATCACCGCCATATGCTGCTGATAGAAACGGATGAACTGCTCGGCGCGCTGCTGGCGATTAAGCACCTCGCCCAGCAGCCGCACGCTTGGCACGGTGTTGTTCAACAGATCGATGCGCAAATCCACGTAGATAGCCGCAATGCCCGCTTTGTCTAACGCCTTGAGCAGCAGATCGTTGTCGCCGTCTTCACGCGCATAGCGCGCCAAAATCACCAGATCCGGCTTCAGCTGGATCAGGCTTTCAATATTGACCTGGCGGAAGTTATTGCCGCTGATGACGGGGATATCTTTGATCTGCGGGTATTGATGGCTGTACAGCTGCCAGCTTTGCGCATCGAAACGCGCCAGATCCTGCGGCCAGCCGACGATGCGCTGCGCCGGATTGCCCGGCTCCAGCAAAGCCAGCGTATACAGCATGCGGCTTTCCCCCACCACGATGCGCTGCGGGTTATCCGGCACCGCCACCTGGCGGCCGGTGATGTCGGTGACGGTTTTCGCCTGGGTAGAGAACGCGCCCAACGCCAGCGAAAGCAGCAGTAAAATGAGGGAATTGCGCATGAGTGAACCGGAGCAGAAAAAATAATCTGCGCATGATAATCACTCTCATTAACACTTTCAATCCAAACTCGCCTATGCGGGCCGAATCACGCCGTTTCAGCGTAGATACGCGTAAAACCGCTGAAAATGCCGCTTTAAAAAGTTAAAAAAACGGCCCGAAAACCGATTAAATGGAGAGATGAGCGCCAACAATCAGGAGAGAGGCATGACCCTACGTATTATTCCGCTGGCGGAGTGCCCGCAGTTCGCCGACGTCTGCGCCGCCTGGGCCTTTGGCCAATGGGGTTCGCAGCGCGGCGGTTCGCTGGATCGCACCCGTCAGCGCTTCATTCTGTGCGCCCAGGCCAGTGACGACCATTTGACGCTGATGGCGCTCGACGGCGAGCGCCCGCTGGGCATGGCCAGCCTGTGGCCAAGCGACGATCGTCAGCGGAGGGATCTGTCGCCCTGGCTGGCCGGGCTATTCGTTCACCCGGATCACCGCCGCCAGGGCATCGCTCAGCGGTTGGAGGCGGCGATAGTGCGGCAGGCGCGCCAACGCAATCATGCCGCGCTGCACCTGATCACCGACAAGTCGGAGGCGCTGTATGCCGCCTGGGGCTGGCGGCCCCTTGAGCGCAGGCGGCAGCATGGCGGCGAAGTGGTGGTTATGGAGAAAAAGCTGTAGCTAACGCGGGGTGCAGATATACACCAAGGCCGGCGGGAAGTTGCGCACCACCCGCACCCGCTTCCAATGAAAGTAGCGCGACAGCAGCTTTTCCGACAGATGGCTGTACTGGAACAGCACCAGCGTACCGTTGCGCGCCAGCAAGCACTGCCGGGCTTGCTGCAGAATGCGCATGCTGATCCGCAGCGGGATCGACAGCAGCGGCAGGCAGGAGAACACCACGTCGTAATCGGTGGCCATCTCCTCCGCCGAATGCGCCATCACCTGCAGTCGGCTGTCGTTGATCTTGCGCAGCTGGTGCACGAAGTTGGGTTGGATCTCGTAGGCTTCCAACGCCGCGTCCGCCCGCATGCGGCCTAAAATGCGCTTGGTCAGTACGCCGTCCGCTGCGCCCAGCTCCGCTATCGACAGCGTGCGCGTCCACTCCACCTGATTCAGCATCGCCTGGCACAGCCAGGGAGAAGAAGGCGCCAGAGTGCCGATAGTGCGCGGTGAAGCCATAAACTGCTGGAGATAGGAAAAGTGGTTCTTCAGGTGCAGCCGGGTCGCATTTAACATTGGGGCCTCCTTGGGTTGAGTACCCCCAATCTGAGCGTAATTTCTTAAGTATTCATTAACATCACTCCGAAAGCGACCGACACAGTTGTAATAAAATGCAACCGTCGGGGTGCGGAAAAAAGAAAAACGGCCGTAATAATGACCTGAAGGTAAGCAGACAATGCCTTATTATTCAGATTATTATTACGACCGTTTATTTTATTGACCAATCAACCACTTTCAGGGAAATAAAAACGCGTAGCGATTAGCGATAAATTTCCGCATTGCCGCGCCAGTTGCTGGAATCCCCGGGGGTGTCCAGACCGATAATGCGATAATGGCTGGCGCCATCCGCCGCGGCCTTTTCTTTCAGCGCGTGGATCGCGTCATGCGGCGATCCGCTGACGCCGGAAACCGAGACTACGCCGATGCTTTGCAGGCCGGCGGCCTGTTCGCTGTTCACCTGCGTAACCGACGACAGCGGCGCGGCGAAGGTGGCAAAGGAAGCGGTGGCGATCGCTACGGCTGCGATGCTGGGTAATAGTTTCATGATGGACTCCAGGTGTTTTTGTTTATTAGCTCGTTGTCAGTGATGATAATTATCCGCTAATAAATGCAAGCCGGCGTAATGCAATGTAAAGAACATCAATCATTGTGAGGGAAATAAGGAGGAAGTAACAGCAGGTGTTGCTCAATAACCAGAAACGCTCTTTATAAGGAAACCTTACCGCTATTTTATGGAGAATTAAAGACGGTTTGCCATAAAGAGGGGGAGGCCGCTCGTTTTTAAGATATTTCACTCGCCGCCGCCTGCTAAGCTACGCTGATGTTGTGACTTATCATTTCAGGAAGAACGCTTATGTCGCAAGCCTTACTGCGTGTGCGCGATGGTCGTGGCGCCTCGGTTTCGTTCTCGGAACTGCTATTCGATCTGATCTACGTTTTTGCCGTTACCCAACTTTCCCACTACCTGTTGCACCATCTGACGCTTACCGGCGCGCTGGAAACGCTGCTGCTGTGGTTTGCCGTCTGGCTGGCCTGGCAATATACCGCCTGGGTCACCAACTGGTTTAATCCGGATACCCGCCAGATCCGCCTGTTGCTGTTCGCCATTATGCTGTTGGGGCTGTTCGCCGCCGCGGCGCTGCCGCAGGCCTTCGGTGAACGCGGGCTGATCTTCGCCCTGTTCTACGTCGCGATTCAGGTCGGGCGTTCGCTGGCGGTGCTGAAGCTATTGGAGGCCGGGCACCCGTTGAAGCAAAACTTCCGGCGCATTCTCGGCTGGCTGTGCATCTCCGCGGTATTTTGGCTTGGCGGCGGCCTGGCGGAAGGCAATATGCGCCTGCTGCTGTGGGCTATCGCCGTACTCTGTGAATACGTTTCGCCAATGTTCGGCTTCCGCCTGCCGGTGCTTGGCCGTTCAGACAGCAGCAGCGAGTGGACCATTGAGGGCCACCACCTGGCGGAACGCTGCCAGCTGTTTGTGATTGTCGCACTGGGGGAAACCATTCTGATCACCGGCTCCACCCTGAGCGAGATGGAAGTCTGGAGCGCGCCGACGCTGATCGCCTCGCTGGTCGCTTTTATCGGCAGCCTGGCGATGTGGTGGGTCTATTTCGACACCAGCAGCAAAGCCGGCAGCCACGCCATCAGCCAGGCGGAAAACCCCGGCCAACTGGGCGCCAATTTCCATTATGTGCATGTGGTGCTGGTTGGCGCGATCATCGTCTGCGCCGTGGCCAACGAATTGGTGATCGCTCATCCCGACGGCCCTATGCAAAACACCCGGGTGGCGGTGCTGATCCTCGGCCCGGCCATCTATCTGTTCGCCAATGCGCTGTATAAGCGGTTAGTGTATCGCCGCTTCCCGCTGTCGCATCTGGTGGGGTTAATAGCACTGGCGGTGTTGACGCCCATCGCCTATTTCACCGATCTGCTGATGGTCAACGGCCTGACCACCCTGATTATGGTGGCGGTAGCGATTTGGGAGAGCATTTCACGCGGCAGAACGCCGCATCGCCGGGAGCAGGCCGGCTTCTGAACCTGTCGGGGGCGGCGACGCCCCCGACACCGGTTATTTCAACGCCTGAGGCAGCGTCAGCACCCAAAGCTCGCTCAGCGACTCCGGCTGGGCCAACGGGCGCAGTTCAATGCTTGTCGACACCTTTTCACCGTCCAGGCGCAGGCGCCCCTGCTTATCCAGCTGATAATCGTCGATCTTCTTGCCCTTCGGCTGCGGGTCAACCAATTTTGCCTGCAGGCCGAAGTCGTTATCGTTGATCACCGCCAGCGTACGCTCGTCAATCAGCGTCAGCCCTTCAACTTTCTCCTGGCGCCAGCCCAGCTTGCGCAGATCCACCACTTCGCGCTTTTGCGCCAGCTTCACGCCGCGCTTGGCGAGCGCCTTGGCATCGTCGAACTCCAGCGCCTTGCCCTTGCCGTCGAACTCGCTCAGATCGCTGGCCTGCGCGAGATCGACCAGGTAGATCTTGTTGATCATCTGCTTGTCTTTATCCGTTCCCTGCTCAATCAGCAAAATGCGCTGATTATCCAGCGCGACAATGTCGCCGATCTTGGCGTCCTTGGCCTTTTTATAGCTGTCGATATCGATCGGGTAACCGTACATCGCGGTTTTGCCATTGGCCGGATCAAAGCTGACCAGACGAGTGAACTGCGCCTTGTTTTTGCTCTTGCCGTCCACGTCCAGCGTGCTTTGCACCGCCGCCAGAATGCGCCCGTCCGGCAGACGGGTCAGCCCTTCAAAACCGCGATTCGGCTGGCGCCATTTGATGATGTTCGGCAGGCCACCGGCCACCGCCTGTTCGCCCGGCAGCGCCGTCGGCCCATGCTTGGCGAGGATCTTGCCCTGGCCGTCGACGTGGATCAGGAACGGGCCGTATTCATCGCATAACCAGTAGCCGCCGTTGCCGTCGCCGGTGACGCCCTCGGTGTCCAGCCCGCGCCGGTCGCCGTGCAACGCTTGCAGCGTATCGCTCAGCGCCACTTCATTGGTGGCGCCGATCAGTTCGCCCGGCAGCGGCAGCCCGCCGATCGGCCCCTGCTCATCATGCAGCGGCCGCGGGTTGCCGGCGACGGCCTTGCCGCCGCCGATGCGGATATCCATCAACAGCGGCGTGAATTGCGGATTGGCAAAAATTTTCGCTTCCTGCTCGCCCACCCTTGGCGCATCGGCGTTAGGGCCGCGGTCGGTCAGGGTAGTCAGCAGCAAATCCCCGTCTTTCCGGCCATTGAACGCCAGGCCGGAGCCTATCCCCATCGGTAATCCCTGCGGGAAATTTTTGGCGAACGCCCCTTGATAACTGACGCGTTCACCGCCGGGAAAGCTGACGACATAGCGCGCCACTTCGACATCGGCGGCGTAAGAAAACACGGGAAACAGCGAGGCAATCAGCAACGAAGACGACTTTATTTTCATGGTTCCTGCTCGTGCGTTAGGGGAAAAGTAACCTGCCAAGATATTAATCTAGCATGACATTTGGATGACAACGGCACTCGACGGCGGATTACTCCCAATAAACGCCGCAGGCAAATAGGAATGAGCAATTAACCGCAATACTTTGAACGGGGAAATCGAATGGAAAACAATTGCGTTATGCCGCCGATTTTAATGCTCATCGCTGATGATTTTATTCTTAGGGTAAATTCTTATATGAAAGATAAAAAAATCGACAAACGCGCAGTGGAAAAGAAAAAATCAGTGGTTTTCGCATAGACAAAATAAATTGTTGCGGATTTAATAGCCGTCGTTTATTCAAGGTGCATTAAGAAAATTCTATAGAAACCTGCATTAATTGAAAAAGGTGTTCTATAGTTTTTAGTGCTAACGCCCGTTAGTATTTTCCGTAGGATGGGAATCTATGTCAAAGCGACTTTTTGCTGAATTTTTTGGCACATTTTGGTTGGTGTTCGGCGGTTGTGGCAGCGCAGTATTAGCCGCGGCATTTCCACAATTGGGTATTGGTTTTCTCGGTGTAGCGCTCGCTTTCGGCCTTACCGTGGTCACAATGGCTTATGCCGTCGGCCATATTTCTGGCGGGCACTTTAACCCGGCAATCACCGTGGGATTATTCGCCGGCGGCCGCTTTGCGGCTAAAGACGTTATTCCTTACGTTATTGCTCAGGTGATTGGCGGTATTGCCGCTGCTGCAGTGCTGTATTTGATCGCCAGCGGGAAAGCCGGTTTTGACGCTACCGCAGGCGGCTTTGCCTCCAACGGTTACGGTGAACACTCGCCGGGTGGATATTCTCTGCAGTCCGCTATCGTTATTGAATTGGTGCTGACCGCATTCTTCCTGATCGTTATTCACGGCGTTACCGATAAGCGCGCGCCGGCAGGATTTGCACCTTTGGCGATTGGCCTGACGTTAACGCTCATTCACCTGATCAGCATTCCGGTTACCAATACTTCAGTTAACCCGGCGCGCAGCACCGGCGTGGCAATCTTCCAGGGTACCTGGGCATTGCAACAGCTGTGGGTATTCTGGCTGGTGCCATTGGTCGGCGGCGTTATCGGCGGCCTGATTTATCGTTGCCTGCTGGAAGACAAAAAGTAATTAAGCGGTATTTGATTACGTTTATCAGGGCAGCCTTTCGGCTGCCCTGCTGTTTTTAGCCTTTCGTCGCCTCGAACATCATGATGTCGCTGGTGAAGGAACCCTCCGGCTGAATGGCGAAATGTTCTACCACCTCTTCGGAAACCGCCTGCTGCAATGCGCGGATCGCCGTGACAAAATGCGCCGGCGTGCGCATGCGCGCCACCCAACTGCCAAACTCCAAATACAGTCGATCCGACGTCACCTCGCGCACCGCCAACCCTGATTCGGTCAGCAGGGCCAGCCATTCGCCCGGCGCATAATTGCGCACGTGGGAGGTATCGCGCAGCACCTCGACGGTTTGCAGATAGATATCCAACAGCGGATGCCCCGGTGATACCACATCCATAAAGATGGCTTTGCCGCCCGGCTTCAGCACGCGTTTCACTTCGCGCAGCGCCTGGCCCACATCTTGCCAATGATGGGCGGAATAACGGCTGATAACCACATCAAAGCTGGCGTCTTCGAACGGCAATGACTCGGCGACACCCTGCTGCAGTTGGATATTGTCCAGGCCTTTTTCCACCGCCGCCTGGCCCACCACCGCCAGCATCTGCGCCGATAAATCGTAGGCCACCACCTGCGCCACCCTGGCCGCCGCAGTGAAGCTGGCATGCCCGGCGCCGCAGCCCAGATCGAGCAGCCGCGCCGCGGCGTGCGGTTCCAGCAAACGCGACAGGCGTTGCAGATCGCGGCCCTGCGCATGCACCGCACTGGTTAAATAGGCGTTGGCCTGCTCGCCAAACTGGCTTTCTACCGCATTTTTATGGCTGTTGCCGTTGCTCATGTTTGCTCCTGTTATTGTCGGGCTTGCGCCTGTGCCGGGTGGCTTTCAGCTACTATAATCAGGCTAATATACGGGTACAATATAAGCAGTTATCCTAGTATCCAGAGGTACCATGCTATGCAATCAGAAGCCTTGTCCGGGCCGAAAGCCCTCGGCGCTTTCCTGCGCGCGCATCGTGAACGCATCACGCCCGAGATGCTGGGCCTGCCCAGCGCGCCCCGGCGCCGCACCAGCGGCCTGCGCCGCGAGGAGCTGGCGCAAATCAGCGGCATCAGCGCCACCTGGTATACCTGGATCGAACAGGGCCGCGAGGTTTCCATCTCGCCCTATACGCTGTCGCGTATCGCCAAAGCGCTGCGGCTCGGCCCCGCCGAGCGCCACTATCTGTTCACTCTGGCGCGGGTGGCGGACCCCGAGCAAGAACAGCAGCGGGAAACCGCCGACAGCGCGATGCTGCAAAGCGTGCACCAGATGACGGTGCCCTGCTACCTGCTGGACGTCACCTGGAATATCCTGGCCTGGAACCCGCAGGCGGAAGCCTTGTTCAGCGGCTGGCTGGGCCAAACCAATACCCCCAACCTGCTGCACTTCATGTTCTTCCACCCGCTGGCGAAAACCCTGGTCAGTGATTGGGAACTTCGCGCACGGCGAATAGTGGCCGAGTTCCGCGCCGAAACCAGCCATCACCAGAACACCGAAGAGATGCGCGCCTTCGTGCGCAATATGACCCACAACAGCGAAGCCTTTCATCACTGGTGGAAACAGCATGACGTGATGGCCCGCGAAGGCGGCGAGCGGGCGTTCGAACACCCGCAGCAGGGGCCGCTGCGCTACCGCCAGCTCACCTTCCACCCGGCGGAAAACGGCAGCCTGAAGCTGGTGATGCTGATCCCTTTGCCGTAATTGGTAACAAATTCATAGACAGGTTTACCCACCATTTATTTATTGCTTCATATAAACGCGCTAGGGTAATCACTGCCGATGATAATCATCATCCAGTACCGTTATTCATCTCCTAGAGGTAGTCCTATGCAATCCGAAGAACAACGTCTTATCGATGGTCTGTTTGGCCGCCTGAAAGAAGCCGAGACCAAGACGGGCCCAAGGGATCTCCAGGCAGAGCAGCAAATCAATCAGCATATCCGTGAGCAGCCGTCCGCCCCTTATTATATGGCGCAGGCGATGATCATTCAGGAAGCGGCGCTGAAGCAGCTGGACCAGCGGGTTAAAGATCTGGAAGGCCAGATTGCCCAGCTGCAGCAAAACGCCGGCAGCCAGCAGAGCAGCGGCGGTTTTCTCGCCGGCCTGTTCGGCGGCGGCAGCCGCAGCACGCCAAGCCCGCGCGAGCAGTACCAGGCGCAGCAGCAGAACAACGCGGCGTGGAACAACCAGGCTCAGGGCGGCTATGCGCAGCAGCAGCAGCCGGCTTACGCTCAGCCGCAACAGGCGGCGCCTTCACGCGCCGGCGGCTTCCTTGGCGGCGCCCTGCAAACCGCAGCGGGCGTGGCCGGCGGGGTGGTGCTGGCCGACATGCTGACCGGCATGTTCCGCCACTCGCAGCCACAGGAAATCGTCAATATTATCGATGAAACGCCGGCGCCGCTGGACGATAGCGCGATGCGTGATTTCGACGCCTCCAACAACCTCGACACCTTCAACAACGGTAACGGGGGGTTCCTGAACCAGGACAACGGCTTCCAGAACGCAGATTATCAGAACGACGATTCTGGTTTCTCCGACGACTACAACGACGACGACGATTCCTTTATTTGATCCTCACCCTCTCTTCGCGGAGAGAGGGTTTCTCGTTTTGCCATTCTGGTCTACAGTAAATACTGTTTATTCATCCAGAAAAGGGAAAACAATGCCGCACTTTATCCCCTCAGCGCCGGTCACCAGCGCTCGGCTGCTGATGCGCCCCCCGGTCGCCGCAGATTTCGAGCGCTACTATGCTATCTACAGCAATCCGGAAACCCAACGCTTTAATCCCGCCGGCCCGTTGACCGACCGGGAACAGGCCCGGCGGGTTTTTAACGAACGCGCCGGCCGATGGCAGAGCCACGGCTTCGACTCATGGGCGTTGGCGCTGCGGGAGCGGCCGGAACAGGTGATTGGCTTTGGCGGCCTTTCCAAAGTTCCGCTTGGCGCGCAGCGCTCCATCAATCTGGGCTATCGCTTCGACACCGGCGTGTGGGGCATGGGGCTCGCGACGGAGATGGCGCTGGCGGCGCTGAAGTTTGGTTTCGAGGGGCTGGAGCTGGATGAAATATCTGCTGTCGTGCGCGAAAACCACCAGGCTTCGCGGCGCGTGCTGGAAAAGGCGGGTTTACGTTTGGTGGATACGCTGGACGACGTGCCCGGCGCAGCGCCGAGCCTGATTTATACGCTGCCGCGCAGCGACTATCAGGGCCGATCGTCGCCGATTTTCGCCAGCGCCATACGGTAGGATTTGACCTTCTGGCGTTTCTTCAGCCAGGTGGTGGTGGAGACGATAAATATCAGCCCGGACATGGTCAGCACGCCGATCGGGTGGCCGTAAAACACCATCAGGGCAAAATACACGGCAGAAACAATCGCTACCCACTTCGCCGTATTGCCCACGGCATTCTTCTCCTGGGTAAGACGGCGGATGTGCTCTTCTTCGCTGATTCCCATACGCGCTCCTTGTTGGCTGAACGTTCCATTATATGGAGCCAGGGCGCTGATATTTCAAGCGATTCAAGGGTAAAGAAGCGTAAAGTTCAGCCTGGCGGATCGCCGCGATGGCGCAGATAACGCCCCGGCTGCCCTGCACCGGGCAAGGCGGTGCCGTCATTGCGGCCAAACAGCCGGTAGCGGTTACGCGCCACGGCGTTGTAAATGCCGTCTGCCATGCGCGGCGGCAAAAAACGCGCCGACGCCAATAGCCGCCATGGCCGGCCCAGTTGGCGCAGCGCCTGGAAAAACGCCGCCGAACGCAGCCAGTGCTCCCCCTGCTCCAGGTAAACGATGGAATCGAACCGATCGACGGGCAGCCCCAGCCCACGCAGGATCGCCTGCCCTTCGGCAGACTGCACCGTGGCTAACAGAATGCGCTGGCGTTTATCGGCGCGAACCAAAAACCTCACCAGCCCGTGGCACAGGTTGCATTCGCCGTCGAACAGCAGCAGCCGATCGTCGGGCCCAAGATAAGAGTGGGGCGATAGAGAATTCATCCTGCCTCCTGCACGCTGGAGCATTCAGCCTAACGCGCATCGCGCGCCGGGGCCAGCAGGATGAACCTGGCCGTTACGCTTTTGGCGGCGCCGGCGGAGCATCAGGTAGCGCCACCACCGAGATGCGCACCTCATAGTGCCTGGCGGTGCCGGCCGGGATCACCGACGTCAGCTTATTGATGGTATCGACCGGGTTATCGCTGGCCGAGGTGGCGCAGAACAGTTCACCGCCATGGCAGAAGCCGGGTTTGGGCATGTGCCCGCCGGGAAACGGCATGTGCGGCCCCTGATCTGCAGGCGGCGCCTCTTTGGCCAGCGGCGCCGGAGCGGACATCACGCCAGCGCTGAACAGCATTGCCGCGCCGATGCAGGGTAACGCCAGAACTTTCATCATTTGTTTCATGTTATTAGCCTCATTTGCCGGGAGAGAGGCTAAGCTACCCCGCTCCCGGCCAATGAGAAAGGCGCTTTTCGACACCTTTTCACCCCGATGATCTTTGCTTACATCCGGGGATTAACGTAATGAAAGGCTAAGGATTTTGTAAGAATCACGGTGTTTTTGCAGCGTGTCGCACGGGGAAAATCGAAAGGTTATACGGATCAAGCTCCTGCGGCTTGATATGAAGTAGCAGTCGCAAGAGCCAATCCTACCTAACACAATCTAACTACCTGGCTTGTCTTTTTTCTTTTGCCTGAAGTTCTCGTCATCAATACAATACTTATAAGAATCAATGATCAATCCAGTTAATCTCAAGATATTTTCTGGGCGATCAATGATGATATGCCCCCCAGCTGCAAGCTCCAAACCTGCTCGGGTGATTTCCGCGTGCCGGGCATCATCGATCTCCAGCGGAAGTAAAATAGTAGGCCGTTGCTTATTGTCGAAGTAACGTAAGATCCATCGTGTCGTTTTGCCCTGGAAAAGAATACTGTAATAGCTCTCAGTATCCTTGGCGCTGAGATCTGCTTCGCCACCCAGGATCATCGCTACATTATCGAATAGTGCCCTTTCAGTATAGGTTGTCACTATTTTGCTGTTTTCTGGGTCAACGATTGGAGCTAAGGGATCAAGTTGGTTCACATCGCCACTTTCCAAAGCTAGCCCAGTTGCGCTTTCCGTAGTCACTGACAGCCCAGAAACTACCATCGCACTAACGGCTTTTTCGACGGCAAGACGTACCAGCGGAGTGATTGTTTCAAGAAAGCGTTGGTTCAGTTGGCGCTGTACATTGGAACGATTCGCTACATACCTTACAAAATCTAAGTCAACATCTCTTAGACTGGCACTAATCGTTTTTGTAAACGATGTCAGATAGATACTTTCTTCTGCCAAAGTTCTTAACGCTTCCGGTTGGAACTGGTCATGTCTAAATCTATAAAGCTGTTCAATATCAGAATCATTTAAATCACTAAAATCTATCTTTAAAAATGGCGCATCATCCATGATGTTTTTATCTTTCAGATCGGTGAAGAATCGCCACTCTTTTCCATTAGTTATCGCAGAAACTGTCACCTCTGGGGTTGCGTTAAAATAGCGAGAAAGTTGAGGGCTATGGTTTGTTAAATTTTGGCTGAAAGACTTAGCCTCAATAAACATGACCGGGACCGCATGACAAAAAAGAGCATAATCCACTCGCTCCCCGACCTTTACCCCAGGAAAATCAGCACCATACTCAGCCTTTACCTTTGTGGGATCATAAGGATGAAAACCCAGTGTTTCTAATAAAGGCAAGATGAGCGCCTGTTTAGTCGTTTCTTCCGTATTGCAATGCTGCCCTACCGAGGCCACGTGATGAACATGAGCCTTAAGCTTATCTCTGAATGCATTCATTACTCATCCCTCTTGCTGTGTCGAAATTCTGTAATATTAATTTCTTATGTCCATATACCTTTTTTACAAAAAATCAGGCAAAAATAATAAAACCTGTTTTATTTATTAGAATTATTCTTAAACATGAGTTATATAGCAGATGGGATTGGCTAAATCAAAACCAGATGGGAAAGTCTGAAAACAAATCACAAAGAACAAAAAGATAGATTGTTGCCTAAAGAAATCTATAGTTAATGAATCATTTAAATAATTGATGAAATTACGAAATTACTCTTAGCAGGACGAAACTTGAAAATACCATTATAGAAACAAACGGTTAGCGTAAATAAAACAGATTTTTTATGTAAAAAGGAGCAACTAAACGTTGCCCCGAGCAAGATTATTTACCGCCGGTCAGCTGGTTGTAGCTGGTCATCAGGTTACGGTAGTCGGGGATATGGTTGGAGAACAGCGCCCCCAGACCTTCCACGTCGTTACGCCAGTCGCGGTGCAGCTCACAGGCCACGCCAAACCAGGTCATCAGCTGCGCACCTGCGGCCTCCATCCGGCTCCAGGCTGACTGGCGCGTCAGCTCGTTAAAGGTTCCGGAGGCGTCGGTAACCACAAACACCTCAAAACCTTCCTTGAGCGCCGAGATCGCCGGGAACGCCACGCATACCTCGGTCACCACGCCGGCGATAATCAGCTGCTTGCGGCCGGTGGCCTTCACTGCCTTGACGAAGTCGTCATTATCCCAGGCGTTGATCTGCCCAGGGCGAGGAATAAAAGGGGCGTCGGGGAATTGGGCCTTCAGTTCCGGTACTAGCGGGCCGTTGGGGCCGTTCTCGAAACTGGTGGTCAGAATGGTCGGCAGATTGAAGTACTTCGCTAAATCACCCAGCGCCAGTACGTTGTTTTTGAAACGATCGGGATCGATATCGCGCACCAGCGAAAGCAGCCCTGCCTGATGGTCAACCAGCAATACGGCAGCCTGGTCCTTGTCGAGGCGTTGGTAATTTGCAGCCATGGTTTTCTCCTTTTGGGGTTTGATGGTTGCGGATGTCTGCCCTCCGGCCGCACAGCCGGACGGGCAGAAGGTAGGTTAAGTGTAGTTACCGAGCCGGGGAAAACGCCCCGGCTCGGCCCGGCCTCAGACGCCGTCAGCCTCCGCTTTCATGCTGCCGAACTTGCCGCTGTTGAAATCGCTGAACGCCTGCTGAATTTCCGCATCGCTGTTCATTACAAATGGCCCGTAACCGACGATAGGCTCTTCAATCGGCTCGCCGCTCAGCACCAGCAAGGTGACGTCGTTGTTGGCTTCGAGGGTGACGGAATCCCCTGCGCGGTCAAAACGCACCATCTGGGTTTCACGCACCACCTCTTCGCCGTTGACCAAAATGGCGCCATGCAGCATCACCAGCGCCAGAGTATGGCCTTCCTGCACCCGCAGGGTGGTGCTGTGGCCGGCATTCAGCTTCATATCCCACAGGTTAAGCGGGCTGAAGGTGCGCGCCGGGCCGGCGTGGCCGTCGAAGTTACCGGCGATCACCCGCACCTGCCCTGCGCCATCCGCCAGCGAAACTACCGGAATATCGGCGTTCAGCAGCGTCTGGTAACCCGGTGCGGCCATTTTGTCTTTGGCCGGCAGGTTGACCCACAGCTGCACCATTTCCATGGTGCCGCCGTTACGCGAGAAGTCCCGGGAATGGAACTCTTCGTGCAGAATGCCGGAAGCGGCCGTCATCCACTGCACATCGCCGGGGCCAATTACCCCGCCGCTGCCGGTGGAATCGCGATGCTCCACTTCACCCTGATAAACGATGGTCACCGTCTCAAAACCGCGATGCGGGTGCTGGCCAACGCCGCGGGTGCCGGAGGCGGAGCGGAATTTGGTTGGCGCAGCGTGATCCAACAGCAGGAACGGGCTCATTTCCGCCCCCAGATCGTTGTAGGAGAACAGCGAATTCACCAGGAAACCATTACCGACCCAGTGGGCTTCAGGGCTGTTGTTAATACCGAGGATCTTTTTCATCTTGAACTCCTGTTTCAGGTCTCACGACCTTAAGTTGATGGCAGAAGTTTAATTCAACCGGGTTTGCTGAAGTAGTAGGCAAGATGTACACTCAGCGTTCTACTGATGGAACGATGGGGCCATGATGTTTACCGATCTGAACGATCTGTTTTTCTTCGCCAGCGTGGTCGATCACCAAGGGTTCGCCCCTGCCGGGCGGGCGCTCGGCATCCCCAAATCCAAGCTCAGCCGCCGGGTGGCGCTGCTGGAAGAACGCCTGGGCGTGCGCTTAATTCAGCGCTCGACCCGGCGTTTCTCCGTTACCGACGTCGGCCAGAACTATTACGCGCATTGCAAGGCGATGCTGGTTGAGGCGGAAGCCGCGCAGCAGGCGATCGAACGGACCCGCGCCGAACCCTGCGGCACGGTGCGCATGTCCTGCCCGGTGGCGATCCTGCACACCCGCGTCGGCAGCATGGTAGCGGCCTTTATGGCTGATTATCCCAAGGTTAGCGTCCATCTCGAGGCGACTAACCGGCGGGTAGACGTGGTGGGGGAAGGCCTGGACCTGGCGATCCGCGTGCGGCCGCCGCCGCTGGAAGACAGCGATCTGGTGCTGAAGATCCTGGCGCAGCGAACCTGGTGCGTGGCCGCCAGCCCCGCGCTGGTACGCACGCTGGGGCCGGTGCGTCAGCCGGAAGATCTGCGTAAATACCCAACGCTCGATCTCGGCCCGGCGCGCGCGCAGCATCAATGGCGGCTAACCGGGCCGCAGGGTGAAAAGGTGGAATGGGAGCACGCGCCACGGCTGGTGACCGACGATATGCTGATGCTGCGCACCGCCGCTATTGCCGGCGCCGGCATCGTGCAGCTGCCGTCGATGATGATGCGCGACGACATGCTGCGCGGCGAACTGGTGCAGCTGTTGCCCGGCTGGCAGCCGCAGGGCGGCGTGGTGCATGCGGTTTATCCGTCACGCCGCGGCCTGCTGCCGGCGGTGCGGCTGCTGCTCGACTATCTTGGGCAGCAGTTCGCCGAGATTGAAGAGGAGTGATCAGGCGGTAATTTCGATGGCGTTACCGTCCGGATCGCGAATGATCGCCTCATAGAAACCGTCGCCGGTCCGGCGCGGCGCGGCCTGCAGAATGCCATCCCGCTGCGCGCGCTGCGCCAGGCCGTCGACCTGCTGCTCGCTGCCGAGCGACAGGGCGATATGCGCCCAGCCGACGCGTTCCTCCTGCGCCTGCGGCGGCAACAGCTGAGGCAGGCGCATGATCTCCAGCGTCGGGCCTGAAGCCAGGCTGATAAACCGCGAGACAAACCCAGGCCGGTTGCGGCTGACGTACTCCTCCCCCGCCGTTGCGTTGAAATAGCGCTGCCAGAACGCCAGCTGCGCGTCGATATCGCGGGTCCATAATGCAACATGGGCTATTTTCATCATCACTCTCCGGTTGATAAATCGCTGTACAGCACCTTGCCGCCGCCCTGCGCCACCTGCTGTTCAAGCTGCGGGTGCCGCCCCTGCGCGGTGATCAAGTGATCCACCCGCCCGGCGGGCATGAAGGGATAGGGAGCATAGGTATTGAGCTTGTCGCGGGTGCACAGCACCGCCACGCTGCCGGCGCGGGTGAGCAGCCGTTTCTTGAACTGGGCATCCTGATAACTCAGGGCCGAGAAGCCGCCGATCGGGTCATAGGCGCAGATGCCGGTAAAGACGATATCGAAATGAAAACCGTCGATCTCCGCCGCCGCCCTGGCGTCCACGCAGCCCCCTACTTCGGCGTCCAGCTCGCCGCCGATCAGGATGGTGCGGATCCCGGGGCGCTCAAGCATTTTGCCGGCGATACTCAGTGCGTTGGTGACCACCGTCAGCCGCCTGTCGCGCGGCAGCAGATCGGCCAGGTACAGATGGGTGCTGCCGGCGTCGAGAAATATCAGCTGGCCTTCCCCCAGCAGCGCCAACGCAGCCTGCGCCAGCGCCTGCTTCTCATCGCCGCTCAGCATCAGGCGTTCGGCAACGGGGCCGTTGGCCGGGGTTGGCGCCAATGCGCCGCCATAGATGCGTTTGCAGAGGTTCTGCGCCGCCAGCTGGCGGAGATCGCGGCGAACAGTCGCCTCGGTGGTGTTCAGCCGTTGCGCCATTTCCAGCGCCAGCACCCGCCCCTCCTGCTGGAGCGCGGCGAGGATCGCCTGGTGGCGTTCATTGGGCAGCAGTTTGGACATCGACTTTTTCCGGTGGCGCATAAGTGATCACAAATGTACATAAACGTACAAAATCGTACAATGCTTTTTGCTGAAGAAAATGCCGATGAGGGATTTTAGCCCGCAGGATGTTGGCTATACTGAGGCAGGCAACGTTACCGCAGACGTAACGGCCTGGGCGTTAAGGGAAAATGATGTTATCGACAATCGCAAGGTGGCTGTTTCAATTACCGGGTAGGCTGTTCGGGCTGATTTTCAAAAGTCGCCTGACGATTTTTGTCTTCTTTATGCTGGTTGCCCTCGGGGTACTCAGCGCTAAACGCTATTTGCGCGCGCATCAGCATGACGATGAGTCGGTCACCGCGTCGCCCGCCGACTACAACCGCGCCATCAAGCGCGAAATGCCGCTGCGCGAGGCGCGCGAGCCGTGCGGCGGCCCGCTGCACGACAACGCCGGGCAGCCCTGGCCGCCATCGGCCGGCTACCTGCACCAACCCGAGCGCCGGGCAGGCGGCAATGCGCATCGCTTGACGCTGGATAATCGGGGCAATGCTTTTGCGGTATTGGTCAAGCTGGAAACCGCGGGCGCGCCGCAGCAGTTGGCCGAGGTGTTTATTCCTACCGCCGGCAGCTTCGACGTCAAAGTGGATTTGGCGAAGGAATACGTAATGAAAATCAAGAATATCAAAAGCGGCTGCAGCTTCCGCTCCCGGCCCTTCATTCTGGGGCAAAACAGCGGCTGGCGCATGCCGCTGACGCTACAAACCGGCAGCGGCGAGCAGTTTCACGCCATCAGCGACGGCGAATTTTAACGCGCGGGCGTTATTTCTTCACCGGGTGGTCGCGGCGGAACAGCGCCCAACTTTCAACTTCCTGGCCATTCGGCAAGGTGCAGGTGGAGTACTGGCCGTCGGCGTTTTGCTTGGCGTTCAGCTTGCCGCCTATCTCCGTGCAGTACACGTCAGCGGGATTCGCCATACCTATCGGTTTCGCCTGCGGCGGCGGCGGCGCGTCGTTGGTTTTCGTAGCGCACCCCTGCAGCATGCCTATCCCCGCGAACAGGGCGATCATCAGAGTCTTTTTCATTTTTCGGCTTATGCAAATGAGAAAGCGGCGGAGCGCTCCGCCGCCAGGTCTGTCAGGAGATAAAGGACTTGCCCTGCTTCAGCACCAGATCGCAGGCTTTTTGCTTCACTTTTTCGGTGATTTGCGCGGTGCCCAGGTTGTTCAGATCCAGGCTCTTGCCTTCACCGGTCTGCAGCAGGCCGCCTAACCCTTGCTGGTAGCCCTCGCTTTTGGCGTTTTCCGTGCTGCTGATGCCCAACTTGCTGAGCAATTGGTCTTTAACCCCTTCGGTGCCGCTAGCCGACAGCACATTGTTTTTCACGCAGTACTGCAAAATGCCGGCGGCGTTGGTCATGCTGTTGGAGCTCAAGGCTTTGTCGCCGCCGTTCAACAGCCCGGTCAGCGATGAAAGAGACATGCCGCCGTTACCGCTGCCCGATGATTTGCTCAGCTCGCCGGCTGCGCTGCTGAGGGAGTCCATCAGCCCGGCGGCCTGGGATGCGCCGCTGGCCAGTGTTGCGGTCAAAGTCAGCGCCAGCAGTAAACGATGTTTGGTGTTCATGGTGGTAAAACTCCTGTAATAACGGCGTGCAATCAGCGCAATGCGCCGGGTCATCTCTTCCGACGCCGCCAAAAGGGACAAGTTCCTTTATCTCTGTCGGCCGCGGCCTTTTTAGGAATTCAGGTAATTTTCCGCCGCCACTCAGAACTGCCAGCGCAGCCAGGCGAAGAACACGTTACCGTTGTTATAGGTACCCGGAATATAGGTGGCCTGGAAAGTCAGCCGTTTATAGCCGACAGAGGCCAACGGCAGCGGCGCCGGGATAGGGATGTAGTTCCAGTTGTCACGCGCGGTGACGCTGGCGGTAAAGCCCAGCCCCAGGCGGAAATCTTTGTCTTCCAGCGGGCGCCAGATCTTCTCATAGGCATAGCCGCCGATCGGCTCCCACTTATTGAACGAGTCCTTGAACGCCATCACATAGATGCCGTGCCAATCGCCGTCGCTGTCGTAGCGGGAAATGCCGTAGCCGGCGCCCCACGGGCGTTCGTTGTACTTGTCGATGTGCTCGTCATCGTAAGCCCAACGGTTGTGCCAGGTGATGGCCGGGATATAGAGATCGTGGTTGGGCGAGTTGTTCCAGGTCTCCGCCACGTTATCGGTGAAGCGCTGCCATAGACCCGGTTTTTCAGCCTGTACGGAGTTGCTACTTTCTGCACCAACCTCAGCGTAAGAAGGTAGTGCAGGAAATATCAACGCCAGTGAACATGCTAAAAGAGTCCGTTGAAAAAACATCGTAAAGCTCCTGTAAAAAATACGGCCGAGGATTCTTACCTATCGTTTAGGCAAGATCAAGCTGTATCTAATTTATCCAACGGCTCATTGTGCTTTGGTTAAGTTTAGCCGTAGTAAGACCCGTTGCCGGGCTGGGCGCTCAGCCTACGTTTCGTTCAAGGGGCGGTCTGTCGGAAAACTCCGCATTACCGGCATAAAATGCACTCGCCTTCCGATTGTAGAGAATAGTTTACGCACATTTCCGGGCATAGTGTGATGGCCGCCACGTTATGCTTGCTGCCCGTAGACGGGGTTGCGGCACAATCGCGCCGCTGCGCGGGCGATGAAAGCCGTAAAGCAAACATGACGCGTCGGCGATGGGCCGCATTTGCAATTGTTATAATTTTGTTCCAATCAGGTTACGCGTTGGTTTCATGCAATTTGTACGCAGCCGGTTTTTCTTCATAGCGCGCATTCATAGAAAATCAGCGAAACAGCGCGCCGGGATTTCCCTCTCCGTTAAAAGTACCCGCGTTGAATACTTGTTGCTTTATGCCGCACGGTCTCTGGCCATTTTCATGCTGATATCGCGCCAATGAAAAATACCACCTGCCCACGCACTTAAATAGCCATACGACTCGTACAGGCAATTAGCGACGTAAACCGCCTGCTACAACCGCCTATTTTCCACCTGCCCGCTCCGGCTTGAACAACCCTCAGGTTTAAATAACTGTTAATTATCGCAGCACAACATCGCCAGCAATCTACTTTGCTGTTTCTGCCTGAAAAAGAAAAATAAATAATCCGGAGCAACCAATGAAAATAACTATCGGGTCATTCATTCTGCAACAGCTTCGCGCCCTGAACATCGATCGCATTTATGGCGTGCCGGGCGACTATAACCTGAGCCTGCTGGAACTGCTTGAGCAGGACCCGCAGCTGACGTTTATCGGCAACTGCAATGAGCTGAATGCCTCCTATGCGGCAGACGGCTATGCGCGGCTGAAGGGGGCGGGCGCGTTGATCACCACCTATGGCGTGGGGGACCTGGCCGCCCTGTCCGGCATCGCCGGCGCCTATGCCGAATCGGCGCCGGTTATTTGCCTGTCCGGCACGCCGCCATTGCATGCAATGAAAAACCACCAGCTGCTGCACCATACGCTGGCCGATGGCAATTTCGACAACGTGATGAACTGCTTCAAACAATTTACCGTCGCTCAGGCATTAATTACGCCGGAAAATGCGGCGCAGGAAATCCCACGGGTTATTTCCCGTGCCTGGACAGAAAAGAAACCGGTCTATCTGCAGCTGCCTTCGGATATTTGCGACGTGGAAATTGAAATAGCGGCAAAGCCCACGCCGCCGCAGCTGCCGACCAGCGATAAATATAACGTCCAGCTTGCCGCCATGGCGCTGCTGGCGCGGATCAGGCGCGCACAGCGGCCGATTATTCTGGTCGACCAGATGGTCGATCGCTACCAGCTGCAGCAGCTGACGATCGCGGTGGCGCAGCGCTTCGCCATCCCGTTGACCGCTATGCCCACGGCCAAGTGCATCATCCCGGAAAGCACCCCAGGCTGGATGGGCGGTTACAGCGGCAACCTGTCGCGCCCCGAGCTGTACGATCACATGGCCCATGCCGACTGCGTGCTGAGCTTCGGCGTGCGCCTGGTGGATTCCACCACCGGTTACTTCTCGCATCAAATCCCTGCGGCCGCACAGATCGACATTCAGCCATTCTCGATGAAGCTGGACAACACCTCCTATCCGGCGGTGGCGGCGGCGGACCTGCTGCAGGCGCTGCTGGAGCTGGATGAAGGGCCGGCGGCGGCCCCTCAGGCACCGCTGCCTAACCCGCGTGATAAACTGGCCACGCCGGGCGAAGCGGCGATCGATCAGGCCTACTTCTGGCAACGCATGCAGCGCTTTATTCGGCAGGATGACGTATTGGTGGTGGAAAACGGCACCTCGGGCGCAGCCATCGGCGGCATGCGCATGCCCGACGGCGTGACGGTGGTGAACCAGCCCATTTGGGGCTCGATCGGTTACACCCTGCCGGCGCTGCTCGGTACCCTGATGGCGGCGCCGGAGCGGCGGCATCTGCTGTTTATCGGCGACGGCTCCTTCCAGCTTACCGCGCAGGAAATCTCTACCCTGCTGCGCTGCGAGCAAAAGCCGATCATCTTCCTGATCAATAACGCGGGCTACACCATCGAACGCTATATTCTTGGGGAAAATTCGTCCTACAACGACATCGGGCCGTGGGACTACGCCAGATTGCCGGCGGTGCTGAATACCGGCGCCGCACCGTTCAGCGTGGCGGTGGAAACCACCCAGCAGCTGGAGATGGCGCTGGAACACGCCTCGCGGCAGGATCGGCTGGCGTTTATTGAAGTGAAGGTGCCGATGATGGACACCCCGCCGGTAATGAAAGAGTTCTGCAACCGCTGCAATAACTTCAACTTCGGCCTGACCAACCCGCGCCGCAGCGCGTAGGGCCGATGCGCCGCGGGTGACGTACCCCGTCACTCACGGCGCTGCACCTCAGACTTAACCGCCGGCCCGCGCCATGCAGCGCTGCCGCCGCTCGTCCACCCGCTTGGCGAACCAGGCGGTGGTCAGCTTGCGGGTGATTTTCGGGCTTTCCAGCTGGATGCCCGGCAGCATTTCCCGCGGCAATTTGCCGCCGGTGGTTTTCTCCGCCAACGCATAAACTCGCTCATAGAGATCGGTGTCGGCAAAGTCGAGCCGATCGCCCTTTTCCAGCGCCCGGCGAATGGCGGAATCGCTCATGTCCAGCCGCTTACCGAGGGTGCGCACCGCCAGCTCGGTGGAGCCGGGTTTGTCGGTGCCGTAGTTGATCAGATCGCCGTCCAGCGCCAGCGGAATGCCGCTCGCCCGGCTGACCGCGCTTTGGAACGCCGCGTTGCGGCTGGCGTACCAGCCGGCGTTGAAATCGGCGAAGCGGTAAATCGGCCGGCTGTAGTCGGCCGGATAACCCAACAGGTGCGCGATGCCGAAATACATGCCGCCGCGGCGGCTGAACACTTCACGGCGGACTGAGCCGTCGATGGGATACGGATACCCTTTCGCATGCGCTTCGGCAAAGGCGATGCTCACCTGCATCGGGCCGCCGGTATGCACCGGATTCAGCTTGCCGAACAACGTCTGCCCCATCGGCACCCGGTTGATCATGTCATCGAAGATATCGCTCAAGTCTTTCTCGGTGCGCACCTTGTCCAGCCGTTCGCTGTAGCTCTTGCCGTTAGACGATTTGATCAGCAAGGCGGTATGCACCAGGAAATTAGGGATATGCAGTTGGTCGGCGCGCCGATCGATCTCTTTCCAGGCGATTTTCGCCAGCCCCGGCACCTGCGGGCTGGCCTGGAAGGTCGACTCCTGCTCGGTCACCGCCAGCACGGAACACAAATTCTCGTTGCTCGGTTCGATGCCCTGGGCGGCGAACGCGGCGGTGATGTCGGTGGCCCAGCCCTGACGATCGCTGGCGTTGGCCGGCATCAGCCGCACCAGTTGCGCCTTCACGTCGGCGGGGCGCGCCGCAGGGGGAGTGGTGGCGGTTTTACTGGCGCACCCGGCCAGCACCAGCAGCGCGGCCAGGCTCAACGGGCGCAAGAGTTTGGATTGAATCACACGGCGTAATGGCATCTTTTCCCTGATCGTTATGCATAGGCTGCTGTGAAGTTAGCCCAGCCGGCGGGCACAATCCAGTTTAAATCACGCCGAGCCTCTTTGAGGTTTTCAAACATGTGCAAGGTGACCAAAAAGATGTATTTTACATACATCATATAAAATCACTTTGTTCGCCAAGCTTGAGGAGAGATTAATGGATCGGTTGCTTTGCTATAAAACCTTGCCCGAATGGAACAGCGCCACCCTGCCGGAGGCCTTTCGCCAACGGCATAACACCCAGAGCGGCACCTGGGCGAAGCTGACGCTGCTGAGCGGCAGCCTGACCTTCGCCATAATGACCGAAGAAGGCGAGACTACCGAAACCTGGCAGTTCACCCCCGAAAGCCAGCCGCCGTTTATCGAGCCGCAGCAGTGGCACCGCATCGTCTCCTGCTCGGACGACATGGCTTGCCGGCTGGCCTTCTACTGCACGCCGGAAGATTACTACCATAAAAAATACTCGCTGACGCGCACCCACTCCGAAGTGATCGAAGCCGCCGCGCGCATCGCACCGGGCAAGACGCTGGATCTGGGCTGCGGCGGCGGGCGCAACGCGCTGTACCTGAACCTGAAAGGCTTCGACGTCACCGCCTGGGACAAGCACGCGCCTTCGATTGAGCGCCTCAATCAGATTATCGACGCGGAGCGGCTGTTGCGCCTGCGCGCCGGGGTGCAGGATCTCAACAGCCACAGTTTCAGCGGCCAGTACGATTTCATTCTCTCCACCGTGGTGCTGATGTTCCTTGATGCGCAGCGAATACCGAGCCTCATTCAGACTATGCAGGACAGCACTCTCAGCGGCGGCCACAACCTGATCGTCGCGGCGATGGATACCCCGAACACCCCTTGCCCGCTGCCCTTCCCGTTCACCTTCAAGCCGGGAGAACTGAGCCGCTATTATCGAGGTTGGGAAATCCTCAAGTACAACGAAGAGCTGGGGCAGTTGCACAAGACCGATGCCGCCGGTAACCGCATTTCCCTGCGGTTCGCCACGCTGCTGGCGCGCAAGCTATAGCGCATCATGGAATATCACCCCCAGGGTGTGGCGCTGCCCGCTGCGAATGCGGCTGACGCCGTGGCGCATGTTCACCCGGTAATAGCCTTTGCCGCCCTGTACCGGCCGGTGATGCACGGCGAAGACCACCGCGTCCCCCTGCTGCAGCGGCACCACCTCCGGCCGGCTCTGCATGCGCGGCCGTTGTTCGGTGAGCACGAACTCACCGCCGGTAAAATCCCGCTGCGGCGCGGAAAGCAAAAACGCCGCCTGCAGCGGAAACACCCGCTCGCCATACAGATCCTGATGCAGGCAGTTGTAATCTCCCGCCGCATACTGCAACAGCAGCGGCGTTGGCCGCAGCTGGCCCGCACGATGGCAATCGGCCAGGTAATCCTCATGCGCCGCCGGATAGCTGACGTCGATGCCCATCATGGCGTTCCAGCGGTTGGCCACCGGCGCCAGCCGCGCATAGAGCCGGCTGCGCAGCCCGGCCACCAGCGGCGGCAGCGGGTAGGCGAAATAGCGGTATTCGCCGCGCCCAAAGCCGTGGCGCGCCATGATGACATGGCTGCGAAAATGCTCGCCCTGCGGATACAGCGCCGCCAGCTGGCGGCACTCGTCGGCGTTGAGCAGCGCCGGCAGGCGGGCGCATCCCTGCGCGTCGAGCTGGCGCAGCGTTTCCGGCCAGTCGAGCGCCGCCAGCCGCGCCTCCAGCCTGCTCATCATGACTGCGCCTCCCGATCCAGCAGCGCACGCTTGCGCTCCACGCCCCACCGGTAACCGGACAACGCCCCGTCGTTGCGCACCACCCGGTGGCAGGGGATCGCCACCGCCAGCATATTGGCGGCGCAGGCGCCGGCCACCGCGCGCACCGCCTTCGGCGCGCCAATCAGGCGGGCGATATCGGCATAGCTGAAGGTCTGGCCGACCGGAATGGTGCGCAGCGCCTGCCACACCCGCTGCTGAAACGCGGTGCCGCGAATGTCCAGCGGCAGCGCCAGCCCGGCGCCCGGCGCTTCGATAAAGCCCACCACCTGCGCCATCAGCGCTTCAAACTGCGCATCGCCGCCGATCAGCTCGGCGTTGGGGAATTTATCCTGCAGGTCCTGCACCAGTTGCTGGGCATCGTCGCCCAGCAAAATGGCGCAGATGCCCAGCTGGCTTTGCGCCACCAGAATATCCCCCAGCGAACAGCGCCCTACCGCGAAATGAATGTGCATGCCTTTACCTCCCGCACGAAACGCTTTCGGCGTCATGCCCAACGTGGCGTTGGACTGTTGATAAAAATGCCCGTTAGAGCCGTACCCGGCGTCGAATATCGCGTCGGTGACCGTCTCCTGCTGCGCCAACCGTTCACGCAGCCGTTGGCTGCGGTGCGCATCGGCGTAGCCTTTCGGCGTCAGCCCGGTGATGGCCTTGAACAGGCGGTGAAAATGATAGCTGCTCAGCCCGACGTGGCTGGCCAGCGCCTGCAGCGAAGGCGCCTTTTCCGCCTGTTCGATATAGCGACAGGCTTTGGCTATCTGCTGCGCGTGCTGTTCCGACAGCGGGGTCAGCCCCTGGCGGCAGCGTTTGCACGGCCGGTAGCCGGCCGCCTCGGCCTGCGCCGCGTCGTCGAACAGCTCAACGTTCCGCAGGTTAGGCTGGCGCGACGGGCATGAGGGCGAACAGTACACGCCGGTGGTTTTTACCCCGTAGATAAAGCTGCCGTCGGCGTTTTTATCGCGCCTGACGATCGCCTGCCAGCGCGGGTCGGCGCTGTCGATTGTTTGTTTCATCATCCGTTCCTCACTGCGGTAGGTCTGTGTTGAACAGCATAGCGGTGAGCCGGAAAGCAAACACTTCGGGTCTTGCTTTTTAATTCTGCGGGAACGCCCGCCATGACAATTTTTGGGCAACAACATGAAGTTTATTACGTTGCCAACCCGCGCATGCAGCGTTAGGATCGCGGCCGGCCACCGGCGTGGCCAGTGTTTTTGCCTGTTTGTTGCGCGCATGGAGAGGTTATTGTGTTAGAGAGTTTTGGCGTCCTGAACCTGTGGACCTATTTGGCCGGTGTGATCTTCATCATCATTTTGCCGGGCCCGAATACGCTGTACGTGCTGAAGACCGGCGTATCACGCGGCGTGCGCGCCGGCTATACCGCCGCGCTGGGGGTGTTTATCGGCGATGCGATCCTGATTTTCTGCGCCTATATCGGCGTGGCCTCGCTGATCCGCACCACGCCGTTCCTGTTTACCCTGGTGCGCTTCCTCGGCGCTATCTACCTGCTGTTCCTTGGTGCGAAGATCCTCTACGCCACCTTTGTGCAAAAGGCCGCAGCGCAACAGCAGCAGGTTGAAGGCAGCCACAGCATTCTGCGCAAATCGCTGACGCTAAGCCTGACCAACCCCAAGGCAATCCTGTTTTACGTCTCGTTCTTCGTGCAGTTTATCGACTTCAACTATGCGCACACCGGGCTGTCGTTCACCATTCTGGCGTTGATCCTCGAGTCGGTCAGCTTTATCTATATGACCACCTTGATCTTCTCCGGCGCAATGTTGGCGCACTTCTTCAACCATAAGAAAGGGTTGGCCAAATTAGGCAACGGTCTGATCGGCCTGCTGTTCCTCGGTTTCGCCACCCGCCTGGCGACCCTGAGCTCCTGATGCGCCGCAACGGCTGGCCCCGTCAGCCGTTATCACTCCCCTCTCTGCAGAAAACGCTGGGCACGTCATCAATCCGCCACAATAGCGCCATGCGAACGTCATATTAATCGCCAAATATAGAGCGCAGCCCATTCCTCCCATTTGACACCACGGACATTGCGCAATGAAATTCCTACAAAAATCGACCTTAGCCCTGTGCCTGTTCACCGCCGGCGCCCTGCCGGCGTTCAGCGTTTATGCTGCGGAAGAAGCGCAGCCGTTCACCACTGCCCAGCAGGTAGACCTGACGCGCATTCTGCCGCCGCCGCCGGCCAACGACTCGGCGCAAACCCGGCGGGAGCTGCAGGAAGTGGTTGATATGCAGCAGAAACGCACCCCGGAAATGGCCAGCCAGGCCAAGGCGGATGCGCAAGAAAATGTGTGGGTCTACGGCAATGTGATGGGGCCGAAATTCAACGCCAAGGCGCTGCCGGCGGTGGGCGCATTCTTCGATCGCATCGTTGCGACCGAAGCGGCGGTGGTCGATCCCGCCAAAGATTTTTGGAAGCGCCCACGCCCGCACATGCTGGACAGCCGCATTGAACCTATCGTCAAGCGCTCCAGCTCCGGCTCCTGGCCCTCCGGCCATACCACGCTGGGCACGCTGATGGGCATTACCCTGGCCAACATGGTGCCGGAGAAGCGCGCGGAAATCATGACCCGCGCCTGGCAATACGGCGATAACCGCGTGGTGGCGGGCATTCATTACCCGTCCGACATCGAGATGGGCCGCATTGCCGGCAGCGTGATCAGCCAGCAGATCTCGCACCAGCAGGACTTCCAGCAGCAATACCGCCAGGCTCGCGATGAGCTGCGCCAGGCGCTGGATCTGCCGGCCGAGAAATAACTCCGCCCGATTTAGGGCTGCGTATCCAACAGGTAACGCACCACCGCAGCGTACTCTTTGGCGTAGCCTTCAACGCTGGTGCTGGCCATGCCGGCATTGTCTATCTTGTATTTGCCGGCAACGTAGAACGACGGTGTGGCGCGCACGTCCAGCGCCTTCACCGCTTCGTTCTGCCTGGCGATCAATCCTTTGACCAGCAGGCTGTGGCGCGCGTTTTCATAGGTAGCGGCATCCACGCCGGCCGCCGTGAACACCCGCTGAATATCTTCGGCGCTGTTGACGGCGCGCTGTTTCTGCACCGCGTCGAACATCGCCCCTTCAATCTTGTCTTCTACGCCCAACACCGTCGCCACCGCCCAGGCTTCGGTCAGCTCATTGCCCAGTTTGCCCATCAGGCTGACGTGATACTTGGTCAGCTTCTCGCCGGCGGGCAGCGCCTGAGCAACGGTACTGCCTACGCGATAGGTATCGGCGAACTGATAACAAGGGCCGCAGTAGAAGGAGAAAAACTCCACTACCGCCGGCGCGGTGGCCACCGGCTTATCCAGCCGGGTGTATTGCTCGCCCGCACGGTAATCGGCCGCATGGGCGGCGGGCAGCAGCAGCAGCAGCAGCATCAGTAACGCAGCGGCAATCGAACGCTTTAACATAAACACTCCATTTCAGGTTTGGACATCGTCCTTAATGGCGGTGTTTATAATCAAATAATGCGTCTATGACCAGTCTTTATTACCTGCTGTTTATATGGGATTAAGCTCAGCGCCCTTCATAGCCGTCCCAGAAAGCGCCAACGGCCTCCTGCGACAATACCCGCTTGTATTTGGCGTTGGCGGTGCCGCTATAGCTGTGATTGATGAATACGTTTTTGCGTTCCATTCCCTGTTGGAATTCGGCGCTGGCCAGGTAATCGGCCTTCTTCTGCGCTGCGCTTCTGGCGACGCCCGCCGCCCGGTCTTTTTTGCCCAGCTGATAAAATTGCTCGAACATCGGAATGGCGTTTTTAATGCTGCCGTTAACATGGGTGCGGAACTGCGGATCGAAATCGTCGCGAGTCTGGTAAACGTAGTGCCTGGCGTGCTGTTCCGCGCTGCCGGCGTGATTGGCGCAGGCGCTGAGCGCCAACAGCGGCAACAACAGCGCCGCACTTTTCAGTCTTTTCATGTCGTCTGTCCCTGTCATTAAGGAAGGTCCCTTAGCGCCAAGAGCATAGCGCCGGCCCCCGGTGAACGTCAAACGACAAAAAATCGCATCATATTGTTTTATATTAATATTATATACATTGATTGGTATTCATTGTCTGAAACACTATGCTTTAACAGAACAGGATAAACACTCACCGACTGCGAGGCAGCCAATGAAACCTATCGACAAAAACGTGGGGGAATACGACCTCACGGCGGAAAAAAAAGCGGGCATGATCACCGGCACCCTCCGCGGCGAGCTGCCGGACAGCGACGCCAACCTGCCGCTGGTGCCCTTCTCGGGCACCTTCAGCGGCCACAGCGTGGCCGACGCCATCGCCGATATCCAGCAGCAGTTCCCCGACATCGAACCGGCGATTATCGACGATTTGCGCGAGGAGCTGCTGAAGGCGGGCTTCTAAACCGGATCGCGGTGCCGCACGAACGGGCTGTATTCCGGCGCGCCGGGTTTCAGCGCCAGCTCAGCGGTGAAATCTTCGTTGCGATTGAACGGCACCTCCGGCCAGGCCGCCAGGGAGCCCAATCTGGCCCGATAATCCTGCGCCACCTGCGCCAGCGCGGCGGTTTGCGCCCGCAGTTCCTCGCCCGCCAGCCCGCCGCGCACCCCATAGACCAGAAACGACTCCAACACGCTAAAACCGATATAGTGCAGCGCATGCATGATCGGCCACAGCATCAGCCGCATGTCGCCATCCCGGCCGTCGGGCGCGCAGGCCTGAGCGGAAGCGCCGGCGGTAACGGCCAGCAGCGCCCGCTTGCCGCGCATCACGCCGTTCTCATGGCGGTGGCGGCTGTCGTACAAACCGCCGTAAACGAATACCCGATCCATCCAGCCCTTGATGATGGCCGGCGCGCCGAACCACCAGAAGGGAAATTGCAGGATCAGCATATCGGCCTCGCGCAGCAAATCGATATGGCGCTGGACCTCTGCGGGCAATTGTTGGTTATTCCAGTGGTGCCGCTGCTCCTGCATCGGATCGAATTTGTCCGCGTTCTTTCTGCCGGGATAATTGCCTGCCCCTTCCCGCGGATCGAAGCCTTCCTGATAGAGATCGATAACCTTTACCTGATGCCCCTGCGCCTGATAAGCCAGCCGGGCCTGCTCCGCCAGATGCGCGTTAAAGGATCGCGGTTCGGGATGCGCCAGTACAATCAGAACCTTCATCGTGCCTCTCCAAAAATCGGGGTGTGCTGCTATGCTGTGGCTTTCCGCATCCGTTTTCAATTACGCACCTGGAGGTAACCACCCGATGGCGTTTCCCGGCGACGTGTATTCCAGCAAGTGCTCTGCGCGCGATGCGCTGGCGCTGATTTCAGGAAAATGGGTGATGCTGATCTTGCCGGCGCTGGCCGCCCGGCCGATGCGCAATGGCGAACTGTTGCGGCGCGTCGAGGGGATCTCGCAGAAGGTGCTGACGCAAACGCTGCGGCAGCTGGAACGCAACGGCCTGATTGAACGACTGGACTTCAGCGTGAAAAAAGCGGCGCACGTTGAATACCGCCTCACCGCCGTGGCCTGTTCGCTGGTCGACACCCTGGCGACGCTCGACAGATGGGCCGAATACCACTTCCCCGAACTGGATGCCGCCCGCGAACGTTACGACGCCAATAACTAATGGCGCCGCCTGCCCTCAGGGCGTTTTGGCCCGCAGCGTATCGCCGCTGCGGATAAAATTGCCGGCGCCCAGGTGATGGATGGTGTGCAGGCTCGCATCGGCGTCGGCGAAATTCCAGCGGCCATGCTGGAACACCCGCTCATCCGCCGCCGCGCTCAGCACCTCGCCAAAGCAGGTATCGTATTTTTCCTGCGCGCCGCTCTCCGGCAGCAGCCGACACTCCAGCCAGGCGACGCAGCCCTGTTCGATCAGCGGCACATTCAGCGTGGCGCTGGGGGCCGCGGTGATATTGAAGCGGGAAAACTTGTCCTCTTCCAGCCCGGAGACGCTGCCGACGGCGTAGGTGGTGTCGATGAACATCGCCGCCGGCACGCAAATGCCGAACGCGCCGCTCTCCTCGATCATTTGCCGACTGTGCGCCCCCTTGTCCACCACGATGGCGATGCGCGGCGGGCTGAACTCTACCGGCATCGACCAGGCGGCCGCCATCAGGTTGCGTTTGGCGCCGTCGCGGCTGCGGCTGGTGATCAATACCGTCGGGCCGTGGTTGAGCAGGCGGCTGGCGTGTTCGAGGGCGACGGGGCGAAAGTGAGTCATGGCGAGTCCTTGGAAATTGGGCGAATATTTGCAGTGTAGATCTGCCGCGCAACGGCGAGCAATGGAGGGCGCACAGAATGAACAGGTTCACCTCCCGCCATCCATTATCTATAGTTAAATCAGTTTGCCTCGCGGCGCTCACCAACCAGAGAGAATATTGCCTTGATGCCTTTAAAACACCCTACCGCCGCTTTGCTGTTAGCGGGCGCCGGCATGCTCGGCGCCGGCAGCGCGCTGGCCGCCTCAGACACCCTGGTGTACTGCACCGTGGCTTCGCCGGAGTCGTTCAATCCGCAGCTTTCCAGCTCCGGGCCAACCTTTATCGCCACCTCGCAGGTGCTGTACAACCGCCTGGTGACGCTGCGCGAAAGCGATAAAACTCCGGCGCCTTCGCTGGCCACCGAATGGACCATCAGCCCGGACGGCAAAACCTATACCTTTACGCTGCGCAAAGGGGTGAAATTCAACAGCAACAAATACTTCACCCCGACGCGCGACTTCAACGCCGAAGACGTGGTGTTCACCGTGATGCGCCAGAAAGACGCCAATAACCCGTATCACAAGGTGTCCGGCGGCAACTACGAGTACTTCACCGACATGGGGCTGGACAAGCTGATCGACAAGGTGGAGGCGGTGGATGACAGCCACGTGCGCTTTACCCTGAGCCAGCCCAACGCCGCCTTCCTGGCCGACTGGAGCATGGATTTCGCCTCTATTCTCTCCGCCGAGTACGCCGATGCGATGCTGAAGAAGGGCACGCCGGAAAACGTCGATAACTGGCCGATCGGCACCGGCCCCTATGCCCTGCAACAGTACAAGCTGGACTCGCTGATCCGCTACGTCGCCAATCCGCACTACTGGCAGGGCGAAGTGGCCAGCAAGCATCTGATCTTCTCCATCACCCCGGATCCGCAAACCCGGCTGGCCAAGCTGAAAACCAACGAATGCCAGATTATCCCCGCCCCGCTGCCGGAACAGTTTGACGCCATCAACGCCGATAAAAACCTGCAGCTGCACAACATTACCGGCCTGAACGTCGGTTATCTGGCGTTCAACACCCAGAAAAAGCCGTTCGATAACCTGCTGGTGCGCCAGGCGCTGAGCTATGCGGTGGACAAGAAGGCGATCGTCGCCGCGGTGTTCAAAGACAGCGGTACCCCGGCCTATTCGGTGCTGCCGCCGGGCATGCTGGGTTACAACGGCAAGCTGCCGGAGTACGGCTACGATCCCGAGAAGGCGCGCGCGTTGCTGAAGCAGGCCGGGCTGGAGAAAGGCTTCGAGACCGATATCTGGTCGATGCCGGTGCAACGCCCTTACAACCCCAATTCCAAACGCATCGCCGAGATGATCCAGAGCGACTGGGCCAAGGTAGGGGTAAAGGCCAAGATTGTCACCTGGGAGTGGGGCCAGTATCTGGCCGGGCTGCGCAAAGGGGAACAACAGAGCGCGCTGTATGGCTGGGTGTCGGATAACGGCGATCCGGACAACTTCGCCACCCTGCTCAGCTGCGCCGGCGTGCAAAGCGGCGCCAACGTATCGCGCTGGTGCGACAAGGACTACGATCGGCTGATCCAGCAGGCGATTCAGGTGAGCAAACCGGAAGAGCGCGCCAAGCTCTATCAGCAAGCGCAGGTGATTTTCGCCCAGCAGGCTCCCTGGCTGCCGTTGGCGACCGGCAAGGTGTTCTACGCCACCCGCAGCAACCTGAGCGGCTACGTGGTTGACGTGAACGGCAGCGACTTCGCCAAGGCCAAGCTGAACTAAAGCTGAAGGAAACCAGGCCTCCTCTCGCCGGGAGAAATTGCTCCCGGCGCTTTCTCCCCCGGTAACATTTGGTTACTATCGGCAGACATGCGATTTAACATCAAAAGGTAACCCGGTGCAGAACACTTATATGCCGATGCAGATCCGTCTGCACTGGCTGGTTGCGATCCTGTTGGTCATCACCTGCACCGCCATTGAACTGCGCGGCTTTGCCGAGCCGGGTACCGCGCTGTGGTACACGCTGGTCGTCACCCACTTCAGCTGCGGAGTCACGGTGTTCGTATTGATGCTCGCACGCCTGTTGCTGCGCTGGCGCCACACCGCCCCCGCCATCACGCCCAAACCGCCGAAATGGCAAACCGGCATGGCGCATCTGGTGCATGCCCTCATCTACCTGCTGTTGCTGACGCTGCCGGTGCTGGGCGTGTATTCGCGCTACCTGGGCGGCAAGGAGTGGTTCCTGTTCGGCCTGCCGATGCCCTTTGCCGACGTGGCGGATCGGCCGCAGGCGCGGATGATTATCGGCTGGCACAAGACGCTGGCGTCGTTCGGCTATTGGCTGATTGGCCTGCACGCCGCCGCCGCGCTGTTCCATCATTACATCGTTAAGGACAATGCGCTGGTGCGCATGCTGCCGCGGCTGAAGAAGCGCTGAGGCGCGATGTGATCTATGAGCAAGGCTGAAACCCGCTTTGTTCATCATCCTTCCAAGCCAGCTAACGCCACGATTAATTAATGCTGGCCAACGCCCCAAAAATAAAAAAAGAATAAAATATATTCAAAGGCCAAGGATATTTTATTGAATCACACCAAACAGATATATGTAACCATAAAGACTACATAGATATCTTCAGCAGAATAATGATGATCAAGCCATAACGACAAAGAAATACGCCGCTTCCTTTAGGAAAAGGCAGCGGCGCAAGAAGACGTTAAATCAACCCAGGATTATATTTCTGGTTGAACTTGTCTTCCGACAGGAAGAGATAGTAGATACCTTCAATAAAGCCGATAACAGACGGGATCCCCGTCCAGCAGAATACCAGATAGAACAGCCCCCACCACTTCATGCCCAGATAAAATTTGTGAATGCCCAGCCCCCCCAGGAAGATGGCCAACAGGGCCGCAGCGAGCTTGTCTTTTCTGCTCATATCATACTTCTCCTTTCTTGCACCGAACCACCGGCATGACCAAATGCAGCGCCACAGATAGCCGCACTGCAACACAGGCTTGCGCAGCAGCGGCAAATACCCGCGCTCGCAACGCCAAATCAGCTTAATGATAGCAGCAGATAAGTAAACGGCTGTTTAACCGGCAAAAGGCTTTCGCGGGCTGAAGGCCCCGGATTCGTCAGCCGGCCGAAAATTGGTTATTATCCGCTCCCACTCTTCACCCGGCAGCCTGATGTCTACGATTTTCGATACCTTTATCGCCCCGCCGTGCCATGACCAGATAGAAATCCTCTATCAGGACGAGCACCTGGCGCTTATCAATAAACCCGCCGGGCTGCTTAGCCTTTCGGGGAAAAATCCGCAAAATCTGGATTCGGTGCATCACCGGCTGGTGCAGACATTCCCCGGCTGCACCCTGGTGCACCGCCTGGATTTCGGCACTTCCGGCCTGATGGTGATTGCCCGCAATAGGGCTATCAATGCCGCCCTTTGCCGGCAGTTCAGCCAACGCACGGTGACCAAAGTGTACAGCGCGCTGCTGTGCGGGCACGTGGGCGACAACGAAGGGATGATAGACGCCGCGATCGCCAAAGACCCGGCGCTGTTTCCGCTGATGTCGATTTGCGCCCTGCGCGGCAAGCCCGCGCGCTCACGCTATCGGGTGGTCGAGCGCTTTTACCATGAACTGGCGGATGGGGGATTACTGCCGTTGACGCGGGTACGGCTAACCCCGGAAACCGGGCGCACGCATCAACTGCGCATCCATTGCCAGCAGCTGGGCCACCCGATTTGGGGCTGTGACCTGTATGGCGGCCGCCTGCCGCCAGGCACCGAACGCACCCCGCGCCTGATGCTGCACGCCAGTGAGCTGCACTTTGTTCACCCCATCAGCGAAGAGTGGGTAAAAGCCCAGCATGCAAGCCCGTTCTGAGAGCGGCAGCCGCGCCTCGGGCCGCCACGAAGGCGCCCGAGGCGCGGGTTACCACATCAAATCATCGGGCACTTTAAAGTCGGCATAAGGATCGTCTTCATCCTGCTCTTCCTGACTCAGCGCGCTGTTTAACACGATACTGCCCGCATCCCGCTGCGCAATTTTATCGGCGACGCTCGCCGGGATGATGGCATATTGGCTTTCGCCGCCGTTATCCATCACCAAACGGGCAATGGCCAGGCGGCCGCTGATCAGCTGGGCCTGCGTCGGCTTATCCACAACGATTTTTTTAATTAAATTGTTGTCTGTGAAGTTAAAACCAATATCGCCTTTTGAAATGTCGATTCTGTTCATTTCAATCAGCTGCTTCACCTGCGCTTTATATTCTTTGGATAACGCGGCTTGTTTTTGCTGCTCGTTCAGCTGCTTATCACGCTCGAGCTGGGCTTTTTTATTTTCTTCCACCGCCTCTCTGGCCTCACGCGCCTGGACGCGTGACTTTTTCGCCGTTCTTTGAACCTTGGCCACTTTTTTGCTGGTCACTAAACCCGCTTTTAGCATCTGCTCTTGTAAGGTGAGTTTTGTCATCTTCGCTTCTGAACCCGTTGAATAATTGGTGGGACTATACCTGCAATTTTTGAGGCTGCGCCATGCAGCTTGCGTTTGCAAGAGTCTATCAGAGGCTGGCCGGCCCCGCTCGCTGGATTGAGCCACTCCGGCAATTGGGGCTATCAGGTGCCGATGCCCATCAACGCCGGCCCACCCGTCACAACCGCCAGAAACAATCAGGGCGCAGCAAGCTGCGCCCTGACATCGTCAATACCGCAACGCGGCCTTAGCTGCGCACCAAATCATCGCCGTAACCGATCCACTTGTAGGTGGTCAATGCATCCAGGCCCATCGGGCCGCGGGCGTGCAGCTTCTGGGTGCTCACCGCCACTTCGGCGCCCAGGCCGAACTGGCCGCCGTCGGTGAAGCGGGTGCTGGCGTTCACGTACACCGCCGAGGAGTCCACCGCACGCACGAAGTGCTCGGCGCTGCTCAGCGAGCGGGTGAGGATCGCATCGGAGTGGCTGGTGCCGTGGGTGCGGATGTGGTCGATGGCCCGATCGATGTCATCCACCAGCAGCACGTTCAGATCCAGCGAAAGCCATTCGTCGTCGTAATCTTCCGCGTTCACCGGCACTACCGTCGCCGGGCCATCCTGCAGCAGCGGCAAGGCGTTTTCGGCCGCGTGCAGCGTCACGCCCGCCGCCGCCATGCGCGCGCTCAGCGCCGGCAGAAACTGTTCGGCGATGCTGCGGTTCACCAGCAGCGTTTCCAGCGAGTTGCAGGCGCTTGGGCGCTGGATTTTGGCGTTTTCGATCACCGCCAGCGCCTTGTCGAAATCGACGCTGTCGTCCACATAGGTATGGCAAACGCCGATGCCGCCGGTGATCACCGGAATGGTCGACTGCTCGCGGCACAGCTTGTGCAGGCCGGCGCCGCCGCGCGGGATCAGCATGTCGACGTAACGGTCCAGCCGCAGCAGTTCGTTCACCAGCGCGCGGTCCGGGCTGTCGATCGCCTGCACCGCCGCCGCCGGCAGGCCGCACTGTTCCAGCGCCTGCTGGATCACTTTCACCGTCGCCTGGTTGGTGTGGTGGGTTTCCTTACCGCCGCGCAGGATCACCGCGTTGCCGGTCTTCAGACACAGGCTGGCGACGTCGATGGTGACGTTCGGCCGCGCCTCGTAAATCACGCCGATCACCCCGAGCGGCACCCGGCGGCGTTCCAGCTTCAGCCCGCTGTCCAGCAGGCTGCCGTCCAATACGTGGCCGACCGGATCGTTCAGGCGGCACACCTGGCGCACGTCGTTGGCGATCGCCGCCAGCCGCGCCGGGGTCAGCAGCAGGCGATCGAGCAGCGCCTCGCTCATGCCGGTGGCGCGCGCCTGCGCCATGTCCCGTTCGTTGGCCAGCAGGATAGCTTCGCTGTTGGCTTCCAGCATGTCGGCCATCACCGACAGCACCTGGTTCTTCTTCGCCGTGCTCAGCACCGCCAGTTGCCAGGAGGCCTGCTTGGCGGCCTTCCCCATCTGCTCGAGCATGCTCACTCCTTAACTGACAATCATGTCGTCGCGGTGCACTGCCACCGGACCGTATTCGTAACCGAGGATCTCGCTGATTTCCTGCGAGTGGTGCCCGGCTATCATGCGCATCGCGTCGCTGTTATAGCGGCTGACGCCGTGCGCCAGGTCGCGCCCCGCCAGGTTGCGGATGCGGATCACTTCGCCGCGCGAGAAGTCGCCCTTCACTTCGCGGATGCCCTTCGGCAGCAGCGAGCTGCCGCGCGCCATCATCGCCTCCACCGCACCGTCGTCGACGGTGATCTCGCCGGCCGGCGGCGCGCCGAAGATCCAGCGCTTGCGGTTTTCCAGCGGGGTTTCCAGCGCATGGAAGCGGGTGCCCACCGGCTTGCCTTCAATCACGTCCGCCACCACGCCCGGCTTGCTGCCGGCGGCGATCACCACGTCGATGCCGGCGCGGCAGGCCACGTCGGCCGCCTGCAGCTTGGTGCCCATGCCGCCGGTGCCCAGCCCGGAGACGCTGTCGCCGGCGATGGCGCGCAGCGCGTCGTCGATGCCGTGCACTTCACGGATCAGTTCGGCCTGCGGGTTGTTGCGCGGATCGGCGGTGTAGAGGCCCTGCTGATCGGTCAGCAGCAGCAGTTTGTCGGCCCCGGCCAGAATGGCCGCCAGCGCCGACAGGTTGTCATTGTCGCCCACTTTGATTTCCGCGGTGGCGACGGCGTCGTTCTCATTGATTACCGGCACGATGCGGTTGTCCAGCAATGCCGTCATGGTGTCGCGCGCGTTGAGGAAGCGTTCGCGGTCTTCCAGATCGGCGCGCGTCAGCAGCATCTGCCCGACGTGAATGCCGTAAATGGAAAACAGCTGCTCCCACAGCTGGATCAATCGGCTCTGCCCAACCGCCGCCAGCAGCTGCTTGGAGGCGATGGTGGCGGGAAGCTCGGGGTAGCCCAGGTGCTCGCGGCCGGCGGCAATCGCGCCGGAGGTGACGATAACGATGCGGTGGCCCGCTGCATGCTGTTGTGCGCACTGGCGCACCAGTTCGACAATGTGGGCGCGGTTCAGGCGCAACGATCCGCCGGTCAACACGCTGGTGCCCAATTTCACAACCAATGTCTGGCTGCCGTTCATAGTATTTCTGCCGTGTAGATGAGAATGAGGATGCAAAGGACTTTGTAACAGGAGAGACGCGTTATGCCAACAGGCACAACGCGAAATCAGCACAATACTGTGGTCAAACGGGGTCAGGCGGAGAGTTTGATCAGTTTTTCTTTGAAATCGGCGGCGGGTTCCAGCGCCAGTTCCATGGTCGCCAGCAGCTCGCCCAGGCGGCGATGGAAATCGCGCAGCGTGGTTTCCAGCTTGGTTTTTACTTCAGCATCCTTAATCTTTTCCGCCGTCCACTGCCCTTCTTTGTCGAACAGGCCAAACTGGTAGGAATAGGTAAAGCGCGCCTCATCCGCCTGCAGCTCCATCCACCAGCCCCAGAACTCGCGCTTCTCAGGAACGGGCTTTACATTGACGCAGACGGCTAAACAATCAAAGAAAAAACGGTCGTTCTCACATTGCCCTTCACGCAGGTACGGCCCCAAGCTGGCGAAGCGTTTCATTAGTCGGCTTTTAGGGTGACCACTCGGTAACGTCATTCTCTAACCTCCTCAATGTAGACCACTCTTTTTAACAAACTGTTAAAATTTAGCAACTAATTAACGCATTTTATCTTTTAGCCAACTGGACATCTGCAGCAACGCCTTGTGGAAACCGTCGTAAACCGGCGTGCGCGGAATGGCCAGCAGTTTACCGCGCAGCGAGGAAGAGGCGATCAGCTGCGATTCCTCTTTCGGGCTGAGCGGATCGCGCTCCCAGTAGCCGGAAAGCATCGGCGTCGGGCAGCGGCGGCCCAGCAACCCCTGGGTTTTCAGCGAGTAGCTGTTCAGCTCCACCTTCAGCACGTTGTCGGAGGCGTTGGCCATCCCCATCCGGCTGGCCAGCACATCCATATACATGTCCGGCACGTTCTGCTGGGTGCCGCCGTCGCACAGCAGGCGATGCACCACCGGCCCCAGGCAGGCCACGCCGCGCAGCCGCTGCGGCTCCAGGTAGGCCAGCCGCACCGCCACGTTGGCGCCGAAGCGGAAGCCGAAGGCGGTGACCCGCTGGTGGTCCACCCAGGCCACCGAGGCCAGCTGAATCAGCACCTGCTGATGCAGGTAGCTGGAGTCCTGCGTCAGCTTCCATTTGCAGGAGGAGCCGATCGAGGGCATGTCGAGGGTCAGCATGGCGATGCCGTGCGGCGCCAGGTATTCACGGAACAGCCGGTGATAGTCGGTCTGCAGGGTGTCCAGGCTGCCGCACATCAGCACCGTCGGGAACGGCGCCTCGCCCTTGGCCGGCAGGTGCAGAAAGCCGGTGACGCTGCCGCCGCCTTCGATGCGGAACTCCAGCTCTTTCAGCTGATACGGCAACAGCAGCGCCGCTTCTTCATAGGCCCGGTTGGCCAGCATTTCCGCCTGCTCGGCCAGCTCGTCGCCCTTCAGGTGCGGGTAGCCGGCGATGCTGTAAAAGTTGACCGCCTTCAGCCAATACTGGCCGCCGATCAGCGGATCCTGCTGCTCCAGCGCGCGTTGTTGCCACTGCATGCCCTGGTGGATCCACTCGTAGATCCAGTTGCCGTTGCGGTAGCCCACCACGGTATCGAGGTGCTGCGGCTTGCTGCGTTCGGCGTCCGAGGCGGCGATGCGCGCCAGCACTTCGTTGATTTCGATCGGGCTGACGCCGCGCCAGGCCCACAGCAGCGGGTTCAGCATGCGGTACCAGTTGCCGGTGGTGTCGCCTTCCAGCGCGGAGTGCAGATCGGCGCTCACTTTATTGCGCGCGCGCAGCACCAGCGTAGAGGTTTCGGGGTGTTTGAATGAGGGTTTGAACAGGATTTCAGAAAGGTTGGCCTGTGCCATGGTAACAACAGCCTCCGTAAATCTGGCCGTAGGCCGCAAACAGCCTACTTAACTGGAGGTAGTGTACCTAACTCTGTCTCAAGAAACCAAAATAACGAAAACGCCCGGCATAACCGGGCGTTTTACGGGAGCGAGCTGGGATTAACGGCCGCCGATCGGCGGCACGAAGGTCACCGCCATATCCCACGGCTGTTCGATCCAGGTGTCCTGCGGGATGTCGACCACGTAGTCGTCCACCAGCGGGCGGCCCGCCGGCTTGGCGAAGATGGTGACGAAATGGGCTTTCGGGTACATCTCGCGGATCGCTTTCGCGGTGCCGCCGGTATCCACCAGGTCGTCCACCACGATGAAGCCTTCGCCGTCGCCTTCAGCGCGCTTGAGCACCTTCATTTCGCGTTGGTTGTCATGGTCATAGCTGGAAATGCAGACGGTATCCACGTGGCGGATGCCCAGTTCGCGCGCCAGCAAGGCCGCCGGCACCAGGCCGCCGCGGCTTACGGCAATAATGCCCGTCCATTGGTCAGCAGGCAGCAGGCGATGCGCCAGCTTGCGCGCTTGCATTTGCAACATGTCCCAGGTAACAACGTATTTTTCGCTCATAGAATGGTGTCCCAGCCAGCAGTGGTGTGGCTTACTCAGTAATCAGGGGAAAAAAGGTTGCGCGAGATTATAGAGACTGGCTGCGCCGAATACCAGTTGTACCGAGGAAATCATAAGTATTTCCTCTGGCGCGGATACTGGTGATTGATGCTGTAAAAGTGAACAAGTTCGCGGCAAAGCCGTGTGATCAAGCGCTTAAACCGCACAATAGGGTGCGCGCACCCGCTGAAATAAAGTGATATTCTCTGGGGATCGTGCCGCCGCGCACAGATGCCCACTTACCCTAACCGCACGGTATCGCCGCCCCGCCGGAATGCCGTTACAGGAGACTTATAGTGTCTGAATTGTCTCAACTTTCGCCACAGCCGCTGTGGGATATTTTTGCCAAGATCTGCTCTATTCCGCACCCTTCTTATCATGAAGAAGCGCTGGCGCAGCACATCCTCGACTGGGCGAAAGAGAAAAACCTGCACGCCGAGCGCGACCAGGTCGGCAACATCCTGCTGCGCAAACCCGCGACCAAGGGCATGGAAAACCGCAAGCCGGTGGCCCTGCAGGCGCACCTGGACATGGTGCCGCAGAAGAATAACGACACCGTGCACGACTTCACCAAGGATCCGATCCAGCCGTACATCGCCGGCGAGTGGATCAAGGCGCGCGGCACCACCCTGGGCGCCGACAACGGCATCGGCATGGCGTCCGCGCTGGCGGTGCTGGCCGACGACAGCGTCGAGCACGGCCCGCTGGAGGTGCTGCTGACCATGACCGAAGAAGCCGGCATGGACGGCGCGTTCGGCCTGCAACCCAACTGGCTGCAGGCGGACATTCTGATCAACACCGATTCCGAAGAGGAAGGCGAAATCTATATGGGTTGCGCCGGCGGTATTGACTTCATCACCAGCCTGCCGCTGCAGCGTGAAGCGGTGCCGGCCGGTTACCAAACCCTGAAGCTGACCCTGAAAGGCCTGAAGGGCGGCCACTCCGGCGCGGAAATCCACGTCGGCCTGGGCAACGCCAACAAGCTGCTGGCGCGCTTCCTGTTCGCCCATGCCAACGCACTGAACCTGCGCGTGCTGGATCTGAACGGCGGCACCCTGCGCAACGCCATCCCGCGTGAGGCTTCGGCGATCGTCGCCGTGCCGGCCGGCAAAGCCGACGCGCTGAAAGCGCTGAGCCAGGAATACCTGGCGACCCTGCAGAACGAGCTTGCCGCCAAAGAGAAGAACATCACCGTATTGCTGGAGCCAACCGACAGCAGCGCGCAGGCGCTGACCGCCGACAGCCAGCAACGTTTCCTGGCGCTGCTGAACGGCACGCCGAACGGCGTGATCCGCATGAGCGACGCGGTGAAAGGCGTGGTGGAGACCTCGCTGAACGTCGGCGTGGTCACCACCAGCGAGAACGAAGCGGAAATCATCTGCCTGATCCGTTCGCTGATCGACAGCGGCAAAGACTACGTGGTCGAGATGCTGACCGCGCTGGGCCAGCTGGCCGGCGCCAGAGTGGCGCCGAAGGGCGGTTACCCGGGCTGGCAGCCGGACGCAGCCTCACCGGTGATGAAGCTGGTGCGCGAAATTTACCAGGACCTGTTCAACAAGACGCCGAACATCATGGTGATCCACGCCGGTCTGGAATGCGGCCTGTTCAAAAAGCCGTACCCGAACATGGACATGGTATCGATCGGCCCAACCATCACCGGCCCGCATTCGCCGGATGAGCAGGTGCATATCGAAAGCGTCGGCCTGTACTGGAAGCTGCTGACCGCGCTGCTGAAAGCGATCCCCGAACGCGCCTAATCGCCGCGTAACGTAAAAAGGCCGGCGTTTCGCCTAATGCCGGTCAGTTAAGCCTGACTGGCATTTTTTTATCCAATCTCTGTACGCTCTGCGCAGGATGAATTGCCGTAAATACCCTGCATTTCTCTGCTACCGCAATGAACGGCAATTGGAGGGGCCGAAGGCGCGGCCCCTCCACCCGCGCCCTCGCTTAACACCGTCTGTCCTGCGGGAATTACTCGGCCCGTCCTGGGCCTCGCCCCTTCGGGGCCGCTGCAAGCAGCGTTCAAATCTGCTCCCGGCAGATTTGTCCTCGCTGCACCCGCGTTGTCGGGCGGGTCGGCTACGACAAACGTCCCTGTTAGTCTCGCCTCAACCGGCCTTCCCTGGCCGGTTGCCCCTGACAACGCCGTTTTGCTCGGCAGCCGATGATGCGCGCCCAAGGTCAACACCCGAATCTGCCGCCACCGGGCAATTTGTCCCCTCAGTTTGATATTGCGTTCTGGAAGGCAGTGAAAATAGTGAGATGAGCAGGGTGTTGGGCGCCCTTGAAGACGCCGAACGCAGGAGCGGCGCATAGGCGAAACCGCCAGGGACGGCGGTTTCAGGCGAGACAGGCAGGGACGCCTGTCGTAGCCGGCCGTGATGCGCTGTGACGGAGGGACAAATCTGTCAGGAACAGATTTGAACGCTGCTTGCAGCGGCCCCGAAGGGGCGAGGCCCAAGGATGGGCCGAGTAACGTTGACGCAGCCAACCGGCTGATTGGGCAAGGGCGCGGGTTGCAAGGGGCCGCGCCTACGGCCCCTTGCTCGGTCGAGGCGCGTGAGTCTCATGGTGCATCTCACCTTTATCGACCGAAAACTTCACCAACACCCTCAGAAATACGTTAACTGACCAGCACTAGGCATCTCGCCGGCCTTTTTCATTCCCATGGCAGCAGCAGCTGTCGCTCCAGCTGCGGATCCAGCAGCGTCACGTGCAGCCCCACCAGCCGCACGCCGCGCCCTTCCCGGCGCTCGCGCCACGCCTGCCGCGCCACCTCCAGCAAATCCTGCCGATTCAGCACCGGGAAAACGTGCTCCTGGGTGGTTTGCTGAAAATCCTGAAACTTCAGCTTCACTCCCTGGCGGGCGATATGCAGGTCCGGCTTCACCTTGCGCAGCCGCAGCTCCAGTTCGGGGTAGAGTTTATCGACAATCAGCGCCTCGCACTCTTCCCAGTCGTGGATGTCCTCCGCCAGCGTGCGCTCCACCCCTACCGACTTACGCAACCGCTCAGAGGAAACCTCGCGCAGGTCAATGCCCTGGCAGCGTTCCCACAGCACCCGGCCAAACTTGCCGAAGCGCTTGAGCAGCAGCGCCAGATCGTACTGCTGCACGTCGGCGCAGGTGATTAACCCCACCTCTTCCAGCCGCTTGGCGGTCACCTTGCCGACGCCGGGGATCTTGCTCAGCGGCAGCTGCTGTAAAAACGCCGGCACCTGCGCCGGCGTGATCACATACTGCCCGTTCGGCTTGTTCAGCTCGGAGGCGATCTTGGCGAGGAATTTGATCGGCGCAATGCCGGCCGAGGCGGTGAGGTTCAGTTCGTCGGCGATCGCCTGGCGGATTTCCTGGGCGATCAGGGTTGCCGATCCGTTGCACTGGCGGCTGTCGGTCACGTCCAGATAGGCTTCATCCAATGACAGCGGCTCGATCAGCGGGGTGTAGCGGGCGAAGATCTCGCGGATGTGCAGCGAAGCTTCCTTGTAGGCCGCCATGCGGCCCGGCAGCAGGGTGAGATGCGGGCACAGTTTGAGCGCCATCGCCGTCGACATGGCGCTGTGTACCCCGTAGCGGCGCGCGGGGTAGTTGGCGGTGCTGATCACCCCGCGCCGATCGGCGCTGCCGCCAATCGCCAGCGGAATATCGCGCAGGCTGGGATCGTCGCGCATTTCCACCGCCGCGAAGAAGCAGTCCATATCGACATGAATGATTTTACGCATCGCACCCTCCAATAACACTGTATAAGTATACAGCCAGTTATCGAAAGCTCAAGGCTCGGTTGGCTCGGGGAAAACACCGTTTTCGGCAGATATTTCCGCGTTGTTAAAAAAGCTTAATTTTTCAATAGTATGATTTCCGCAGCTTCGCCATTCGCTTCCTCATAAAGGTATCCCGCATGATCAGGTTTTCCCATTTGCTGTTGGCCTCCGCGCTGTCGCTCTGCTCGCTGGCCGCAGGCGCCGCTGCCGGCCATGCGCCGGCGATTATCGCCCACCGTGGCGGCACCGCCGACGCGCCGGAAAATACCCGCATCGCCATTGAAACCGCGCTGAAAAACGGCGCCGACGCCATCTGGATCACCCTGCAGCAGTCCAAAGACGGCGTCATCGTGCTGTACCGCCCTTCGGATCTGAAGGCCTTGACCAATCAGCAGGGGCCGGTTTCCGCCTACACCGCCGAGCAGTTGGCCAGGGCTGACGCCGGCTGGTCGTTCGCCAAAGGCGAGGCTCATCCGTTCCGCGGCCAGGGCATCGGCATTCCGCGGCTCGACGAGGTGCTGCAGGCCTTCCCGCGCGTCACCTTCTATCTGGACATCAAATCGCCGGACGCCGACCCGGCGCAGTTCGGCAAAGCGCTGCTGGCGACGCTGCAGGATACCGATAGCCTGAACCGCACCCGCGTCTACTCCACCGACGCCAACTACCTGCAGGCGCTGCCGTCGCAGATCAAACGCTTCGAGAACCGCGACCAAACCCGCAGCCTGCTGGCCAATATCACCATGGCGCACCAGTGCGACGTTAAGCCGGATGCCCAGCAGCCGCGTTGGTACGGGCTGGAGCTGAAGCGCGAAGTGGAGGTGGTGGAGAAATATACCCTGGGCGAAGGGCGCTCCAGGGCGTTTCTGACCTGGGATAAGGAATCGATGGACTGCTTCCGTTCGCAAGGCCCGGCGCACATCATTCTGTTCGGCGTCAATTCGCCGCAGGAGTACCAGCAGGCGCTGGCGCTGGGCGCCGATGGGGTGATGGTCAACTCGCCGGCCGCGGCGAAAAGCTTCCGCAAGGCGAAATAAACCATCGGCTAACGGCATAAGGCGGTTCGACAAACCCACTTTATGCCTGCCCGACTTTCAACGTCCGTTAGTGAGCAGGAACCACCTGGATGATGCCATTTTCATTGTGCGCACTAAACCCAGCACCAAATAGCCGGGCGGCAGGTTCAATGCCTTTACGTCGTTTCTCCCGCGACAACAGCGTCACCGATACCCCGTAAGACTTCCCGTCTTCGAATTTATAGTTATCGTCGATAATGCACGTAACCGCTGTGACCACGGGCATCTCGTTATCCGCGAAGTTCTTGCCGAAGATAGCGTTGGCGTTGCCGATTTCTTCGATAATGACGCCGGCCAACCGCTCATCCCCTTCCGGCTGAACCCGCACACAAACGTGGTTATCAACGACAGTGACGCTGGCCGCATAGTTCTTTGGCCTCGGATCGTTCATATGCATACAGCCGGCGAGCAGCAAAGTCAGCGTTCCAGCCAAAATAATGCGGTTCATCCTGTTACCTCTGCTTAAAAAACTGAGAAAGCGCATATTCGTATTTTCTGGCGATCGCTTTATCCGTTACGCCCTGAAAATTCACGCCATTGTTAATCGCGCCCAGCCAGATAGTGTAACCATACTTCTTCAGGAACCAATAATCAGCGATGATTGAAGCCTGTTGTTCCATGGAGTAGTTATGCAACAGCTGTTTACCATCGAGTCGATATTTGTATTCGGCAGCCCAACTCAATAGCCCTCGGGTTCTCACCCACATACCTTTTTGGTACTGCCAGACATGGCTCATTTCGTGGATAAATACATGCTGGAAACCTGCGGCGGCCGTGAAAAAATCAGCCTTATACAAGGCTTGTCTAAACCAGACTTCTCCGTTGGGCGCCATCGCCGTTCTGCTGGCTTGCAGTCCAAACGGCAGATAGCTATCGCAGTGGACAAACACCTTCTCATAGAAAACTGAACTGCCAAACACCGAACGGGCCAAATTAATTTCACCCACCGTTAACGCCCGTTTTATCCCTTCTTGTTGTTGTCCCATCCTGGAACTCCCTGAATCCAAAAGAAACCTAATGAGACGATATTTTCACCAACCGAGTCAACAGACTAACCTACTGAGAATTATCAGGAAGATCCGAATAATTCTAAAATGAGAGATGTATCGACCTTACGATTTAATCCTCAGTAAGATTAAAGATTACAATGGGCGTTTTAGCGATTTCTTTAAATCAAAAGAAGTCTGGTTCTGGCAGGTGATATGAAACGGATAGCAGCAATTATTGCCGGTGCGATAATAGGTATCGGCCTCATGCTCCTGGCTTTTCCTTTTCTCTCAGACTGGATTATTGGCCACGTTGAGGGCGAGGATCAGATGTCGGCTAACTTCGAGTTGCTGACGATTAGCCTGGTGTTGTGCTGTTGCGTGGGTGGTGTACTCGGCAACTTGGCCTATTCAAAATCAAATAGCCCCCCCAAATAAAAACCCGGCCAAGGCCGGGCTTTCGCTACAGAATGCGGTGCTTGTCCAACTGCTCGCGCCGCAGCGCCGCTTTGGCTTCGCGCTTCTTGCGCGCGTCGCAGGGCTCCGGACAGTCGCAAACCTTGTCCATCCCCAGCGCGGTGATGCCGCCGCAGCTGCCCTGCAGGCTCTTGCGTTTAAACACGTAGCCCAGCGACATGCCGCCGATAACCAGCAGAAACAACGCGAAGGTGGCGACAAATACCGTCAGCATAGCGGCCTCACGAACGCTTTTTCAGATAGGGCTTGAAGGCGTCGGAATAGCGCTCTTCAAAGCCGTCGGTGGTTTTCACTATCATGAAGACCGGGATCCCCAGCAGGTTGGCCAGTGCCATGCCGCGCTCCGGCCCCAGCACGTTCAGCCCGGTGGACAGGCCGTCGGCGGTCATGCAGGTTGGGCTGAGCACGGTGATCGACACCAGCCGGTGATGGATCGGCCGGCCGGTGATCGGATCGATAGTGTGCGAGTAGCGCACGCCGTCCTGCTCGAAGTAGTTGCGGTAATCCCCCGAGGTGGCGATCGACATCTCGCCCGGCTGGATCACCAGCTGCGCCCGTTGCTGCGCGCCGGCGGCCGGCCGCTCGATGGCGATGCGCCAGGGTTTTTGTTCGCCGTTGTGCCCGCGGGTGCGCACCTCGCCGCCGATATCCACCATGTAGTTTTTAACCCGCTGCGACTGCAGATACCCGGCAATCACGTCCACGCCGTAGCCTTTGGCGATCGACGAGAGATCGACATACAGTTCGGGAATGCTTTTCACCAGCGCATTGCCCCGCACCGACAGCTTGTCGGCGCCGGTCCAGGCGCGCCGCTGTTCCAGTGCGGCGGCGCTCGGCACCTTGTCCGGCCGCCCTTCCGGGCCAAAGCCCCACAGGTTGACCAGCGGCCCGACGGTCACGTCCAGCGCGCCGTCGGTCACCCGATTGATGCGCAGCGCCTCCAGCACCACCTCGGCGGTGGCCGGCGAAACCGGGAAAGGCTCATCCACTGCGCGGCTGGCGTTGAAGCGGCTCAGCTCGGAATCCGGCCGGTAGGTGGACATCTGATCGTTCACCTGCTCCAGTCGCCTGTCGATCTCCGCCTGCATCTCCCGCGCCGACGGCGTACCGTCGCCGGTCACATAGCGAATCGAATACGCGGTGCCCATGGTTTTGCCTTCCAGGTTCACCTGCTCCGGCCCGCAGCCGGTCAGCAGCAGGGTGGCGCCAAGCGCCACCGCCGCCAGCCAACCTTTCATCATCAATGCGCGCATTTAGCCACCAAAGTCATCCAGCATGATGTTTTCGTCCTCGACGCCCAGATCTTTCAGCATCTTGATCACCGCGGCGTTCATCATCGGCGGCCCGCACATATAGAACTCGCAGTCTTCAGGCGCCGGATGGTTGCGCAAATAGTTCTCCAGCAGAACATTATGAATAAAGCCGGTATAACCGGTCCAGTTATCCTCAGGCTGCGGATCGGACAGCGCCACGTGCCAGGTGAAGTTGTCATTCTCCGCCTGCAGCTGGTTGAAGTCATCCTCGTAGAACATTTCACGCAGCGAACGCGCGCCGTACCAGAAGGTGATCTTGCGCTTCGAGCTCAGGCGCTTCAGCTGATCGAAGATGTGCGAGCGCATCGGCGCCATGCCGGCGCCGCCGCCGATGAAGATCATTTCGGCGTCGGTGTCCTTGGCGAAGAACTCGCCGAACGGCCCGGAGATGGTCACCTTGTCGCCGGCCTTCAGCGACCATATATACGAAGACATGATACCCGGCGGCACCTCCGGGTTGTTCGGCGGCGGCGTGGCGATGCGCACGTTGAGCATGATGATGCCTTTTTCGTCCGGGTAGTTGGCCATCGAGTAGGCGCGCACCGTAGTGTCGGCAACCACCGAGCGGTAGCGGAACAGGTTGAACCTGTCCCAGTCGCCGCGGTACTCCTGCGGCACCTCGAAGCCGGCGTAGCTGACGTCGTGGGCCGGCGCTTCGATCTGGATAAACCCGCCGGCGCGGAACGGCACGTCTTCGCCGTCGGGGATTTTCAGCTTCAGCTCTTTGATAAAGGTGGCTTTGTTATCGTTGGAGATAACCTCGCACTCCCACTTCTTCACGCCGAAGATCTCTTCCGGCAGCTCGATTTTCAGGTTCTGCTTCACGTTCACCTGGCAAGCCAGGCGGCAGCCCTCTTTCGCTTCGCGCTTGTTGATGTGCGAAAGCTCGGTCGGCAGGATGTCGCCGCCGCCCTCTTTGATCACCACCCGGCACTGGCCGCAGGAGCCGCCGCCGCCGCAGGCCGAGGACACGAAGATCCCCTGGCTGGAGAGCATGTTGAGCAGCTTGTCGCCCGCCGGCGCGCTGAAGCTTTTATCCAGACTGCCGTTGATTTCCACCGCGATGTCGCCGGTGTTCACCAGCTTCGATTTGGCGAACAAAATCAGCAGTACCAGCACCATCACGATGCCGGTAAACATTGCCACGCCTAAAATAATTTCCATAAATTCTTCCCGCCTTTACAACTGAACACCGGAGAAGGACATAAAGCCCAGCGCCATCAGCCCGGTGGTGATAAAGGTAATGCCCAGGCCGCGCAACCCTGCGGGGACATTGGCATACTTGAGTTTTTCGCGGATCCCCGCCATGGCGACAATCGCCAGCATCCAGCCGGTGCCGGAACCGAAGCCGTACACCACCGATTCGGCGAAGTTGTAGTCGCGCTGCACCATAAAGGACACGCCGCCGAAGATGGCGCAGTTCACGGTGATCAGCGGCAGGAAGATGCCGAGCGCGTTGTACAGCGAAGGGAAGAAGCGATCGAGGATCATCTCCAGGATCTGCACCAGCGCCGCAATCACGCCGATGAAGGTGATGAAGTTGAGGAAGCTCAGATCGACGCCTTCCACCAGCGCGCCGTCGCGCAGCACCAGGTTGTAGACCAGGTTGTTCACCGGCACCGAAATGCCGAGCACCAGGGTGACCGCCACGCCCAGACCGAAGGCGGTAGACACCTTCTTCGACACCGCCAGGAAGGTGCACATGCCGAGGAAGAACGCCAGCGCCATGTTCTCAACGAACACCGCGCGCACAAACAGGCTGATATAGTGTTCCATCCGCCATTACTCCTTTTCGATCTGGGCGGGCTTCAGGGTGCGCAGCACCCAGATCAGCAGGCCGATGATAAAGAACGCGCTCGGCGCCAGCAGGAACAGACCGTTCGGCTGATACCAGCCGCCGTTCTGCACCGTCTCCAGCACCGGAATGCCGAACAGCTTGCCGGAGCCGATCAGCTCGCGCAGGAAGCCCACCAGCACCAGGATCACGCCATAGCCCAACCCGTTGCCGATGCCGTCCATAAAGCTTTCGATCGGCGGCGACTTCATGGCGTAAGCCTCGGCGCGCCCCATCACGATGCAGTTGGTGATGATCAGGCCGACGAACACCGACAGCTGCTTGGAGATCTCGAATGCGTAGGCGCGCAGCAGCTGGTCCACCACGATCACCAGCGAGGCGATGATCGCCATCTGCACGATGATGCGCACGCTGTTCGGAATATGGTGGCGAATCAATGAAATGAAGAAGCTGGAGAACGCCGTCACCAGCGTTACCGCGATGGTCATCACCACCGCCGTTTCCAGCTTGGTGGTCACCGCCAGCGCCGAACAGACGCCCAGCACCTGCAGGGCGATCGGGTTGTTGTCGAACAGCGGCCCCAGCAGGACCCGCTTAATCTCTTTGGAATCAGCCATTTTTCAGCGCTCCTTCACGAACTTTTTTCAGGAACGGGCCGAAGCCGTGCTCGCCCAACCAGAAATCAAACGTATGCTGCACGCCGTTGGAGGTCAGCGTGGCGCCGGACAGGCCGTCCACCCCATGCTCATCCCCCGGGCGCGCCCCGCCTTTCACCACGCGGATCGCCGGTTGGCCGTTGGCGTCAAACAGCTTTTTGCCGACCCACTGCCGGCGCCAGCCGGCGTTCTCTACCTCTCCGCCCAGCCCTGGGGTCTCCCCCTGGTCGTAGTAGGTGATGCCTTTTACCGTATTGCCGTCGCTGTCCAGCGCGACAAAGGCGTACATCATCGACCACAGGCCGGTACCGTAAACCGGCAGCACAATCTTGCTCACCGCACCGCCTTCGTCGCGCACCAGGTAGATTTCCGCCTGGTTGCTGCGGCGCTTGATGCCGGCCGGATCGTCGCTCGCCGCCAGCGCCGCGCTCTTGTCGTCGTCGCGCAGCGCGGCCGCCAGATCGAACGCCGCCGCCTTGCCTGCCGCAAACTCGCCGCTGTTCAAATCCAACAGGCGCGGTTCGATGCGCTGGCTGAACAGGCTCTTCACCTGCTCGCCTTCCATTTTCGGCTGCAGCAGGCCGGCCACGTCGAGGATATTGCGCTGCTTGTCGAGCAGCTTCTGCTCCTGCTGTTTGGGCTTCAGGCCGACGGCGGAACCCGCCACCACCACCGAACACACCAGACACAGCAGCAGCACCACCAGCAATGTTTTGCCGATGCCGTCGTTTTTAGATTCATTCGCCACGGGCTTTTCTCCGCTTGATGTTGGCCTGCACCACCAGGTAATCGAACAGCGGCGCGAACAGGTTGGCGAACAGGATCGCCAGCATCATGCCCTCCGGGTAGGCCGGGTTGACCACTCGGATCAGCACGCACATCACGCCGATCAGAATGCCGTACCACCACTTCCCCTTGTTGGTGAACGAGGCGGAAACCGGGTCGGTAGCCATAAAGATCATGCCGAAGGCGAAGCCGCCCAACACCAGGTGCCAGTACCAGGGCATGGCGAACATCGGGTTGGTGGCGGAGCCGATGGCGTTGAACAACATCGCCGAGGCCACCATGCCGAGCATCACGCCGGCGACGATGCGCCAGGAGGCCACGCGGCCGAACAGGATAATCGCCCCGCCGATCAGGATCATCAGCGTGGAGACCTCCCCCACCGAGCCGGGAATGTTGCCGAGGAAGGCGTCCATCCAGCCGATCGACTGGCCGGTGGCCACGTTGCTCAGGCTGTGCGCCCCGCCCGCGCTCCACTGCGCCAGCGGCGTCGCGCCGGAGAAGCCGTCGGCGGCGGTCCACACCAGGTCGCCGGAGATCTGCGCCGGGTAAGCGAAGAACAGGAAGGCGCGGCCGGCCAGCGCCGGGTTGAGGAAGTTGCGCCCGGTGCCGCCGAAGATCTCTTTGGCCACCACCACGCCGAAGGTGATGCCCAACGCGGCCTGCCACAGCGGCAGGGTCGGCGGCACGATCAGCGCGAACAGGATTGAGGTGACGAAGAAGCCTTCGTTGATCTCATGCTTGCGGATAACCGCGAACAGCACTTCCCAGAAGCCGCCGACGATAAACACCACCGCGTAGATCGGCAGGAAGTAGCAGGCGCCCAGCACCATTTTGCTGATCCAGCCGGCGTCCGCCGCCAGCGAGGCGCCCAGCCACTGCGCCAGGCGATAATGCCAGTCGCCCGCCAACGCCTGCTGCAGCTGATCGCCGCTGTACAGGTGATGCAGCGCCGGGATCGCCTGCTGGCCGACGTTGTACATGCCCCAGAACATCGCCGGGAATACCGCCAGCCACACCAGGATCATCATGCGTTTCAGATCGATGGCGTCGCGCACGTGCGAAGCGCCGCGCGTTACCGTGCCGGGGGTGTAGAACACCGTGGTGGTCGCTTCATACAGCGGGTACCACTTTTCCAGCTTGCCGCCCGGCGTGAAGTGATGCTCAATCTTCTCAAAAAAATTCTTCAGGCCCATCGGTTATCCTTCCTGCTCAATCTTGGTCAGCACGTCGCGCAGCACCGGCGCATATTCATACTTGCCGGGGCAAACGAAGGTGCACAGCGCCAGATCTTCTTCGTCCAGCTCCAGGCAGCCCAGCGCCTGGGCGCTGTCGCTGTCTCCCGCCAGCAGATCGCGCAGCAGCAGGGTCGGCAGGATATCCAGCGGCATCACCCGCTCGTAGTTGCCGATCGGCACCATCGCGCGTTCACCGCCGTGGGTGGTGGTCGAAAAGGCGAACAGTTTGTTCTTCAGGAAGTGGCCCAGCGTGGTGCGGGTAATGGAGAATTTGTTCGGCGAAGGCGCGATCCAGCCGAACAGCTCCTTCTCGCGCCCCTCTTCCAGCACCGAAACCTGTGAATGGAAGCGCCCGAGCCAGGCGTTGGGCCCGGTGGCCTGCACGCCGTTCAGCACCGAACCGGAGATCACCCGGTTTTCACCGGCCTTCAGGCGACCGGCGGTCAGCTCATCGAGGCTGGCGCCCAAACGGCTGCGCAGCAACGCCGGCTGCGCCACCTGCGGCCCGGCCAACGCCACCACCCGGCGGGTATCGAGCCGGCCGGTGGTGAACAAGGTGCCGATGGCGATAACGTCCTGATAGCCGATATGCCAGACGGTTTTCTTCAGGCTGACCGGCTCGAGGAAGTGAATGTGCGTGCCCACCAACCCGGCGGGATGCGGGCCGGCGAATTCGTTGTAGGTTACCTGGGCGCCGGCCTGTTGGCCCAGCTTGGCGCCGGCGGCGTGGCAGACGTGCACCTTGCCTTCGGTCAGGCGCGTCAGCAGCGTCAGCCCGGCGTTAAACGCCGCTTGCTGCTCGGCGATAATCACCTGCGGATCGGCGGCCAGCGGCTGGGTGTCCATGGCGGTGACGAAAATGGCGCGCGGCGTGCTGCCGGGGCGCGGCGTTTTGCTGAATGGGCGGGTGCGCAGCGCGGTCCACAGGCCGCTGGCGATCAGTTCGCTCTCCACCTGTTCACGCGGCAACACCGCCAATTCGCCAACCGGATAATGCGCGAACGCCACTTGCTCATCGCCGCCGTTTTCCAGCGCAATCACTACCGACTGCAGCACCCGGCGTTCACCGCGGTTAATGGCGACGATGCGGCCGCTGGCGGGAGCCGTGAAGAAAACCCCGGGGTTCTTTTTATCTTCGAACAACGCCTGGCCTTTCTTCACGGTATCGCCCTCCTGCACCAGCATGGAGGGACGCATTCCGACATACTCTGCCCCAAGCAGGGCGACATGCTGAATGTTTGGGCCGTCGTGGATTGTCTGAACCGGTGCTCCGGCTATAGGCAGATCCAACCCTTTTCTGATTTTAATCATAGGATTATACGATTTTTAATGGTTTACACGTCTTACCGGCCCCAGAGGCAGGTGCGGACGATGCCAGGATGATGAGGCTGCCGAACGGGAGCGGCCTCAGGGTCAGGCGCGCTGACCGGGCGCCCAACGTGAAATCTATCGCACTGCAAAATGGAGTTACGCGCATCCCTTGATCCACTCCCTCCGTCCCTTGTTTGCGCGATAGAAAACGCTGTTAACAATCTGCGGCAAATAGCCCATGAAACACTTGGGGTTAATGGCATAATCCCTTTCGCTTCAATCATCACAGCGCATTAAATTGAAGACGGAATATTAACATTTTTCGCAACATTGTTCTGCATTGCGCAGTGACCTGAGTCAAGCAAACGCAATTAAATTTTGGCTGTTTTACTCTACCTATCGTTAAAATCTGCCCGTCGATTCACTTTTATCGAGCTTTGTCGTTTTTTTATACATATGGCATATTGCTAAAAATAAACACACTGGTAATCTGACGGTGTTTTGCAGCAGTAAAACAATAATCAGTGGCATGTTGGCGGTGGTCATTAAGCCAACAGATAAGACAAATATAAGCAGGAATAATAATGAGCAAAATCGCGCTGTTGTTTGCGATGCTTTTTTCTATGCCGATGATCACGGCCTGCAGCGCCAGCGAGCAGGTAGCCGAGGTGCCGGTAGTTAAACAGCAATTGGTCGGTTCACCGGTCTATATTCAGATCTTCAAAGAGGAACGCACGCTGGAATTGTATGCCAAAATGGGCAACGAATTCCGCCTGGTGAATAGCTTCCGCATCTGTAATTTCTCCGGCGGCCTCGGACCGAAACGTCGGGAAGGCGACTTTAAAAGCCCCGAAGGTTTTTATAGCGTCGACGCGCGCCATCTGAAACCCGACAGCAAGTATTACCGGGCGATTAATATCGGTTTCCCAAATGATTACGACAAGTCGCAGGGTTATTCCGGCGCCTATCTGATGATCCACGGGGAATGTAAATCGATTGGTTGCTACGCGATGACCAACACCTATATGGATGAGATTTACCGCTACGTCGAAGCCGCTTTCGCCTATGGCCAGAGCCGTATAGATATCAGCATCTATCCGTTCCGCATGACCGAACAGAACCTGAAGCGCCACGGTTCATCGAGCTATATCGCCTTCTGGCGCCAGCTGAAGCCGGGTTACGACTACTTCGTCAAAAACCATCAGCCGCCGATGATGGGCGTGGCCAACGGCCAGTACGTGCTCGGCCAGCCGCTGATGAGCAGCAGCCAGATGACGCAGTACGCGTCAGCCAGCCCGACGCCCAACACCAATCCCTTCGCCCAGAACAAGCCGCTCACCGAAGTGAAATAACGCGAACTCGCCTGGCGCAATCTTGTGCCAGGTTTCGTTGGCGGTCAGCGGCTGGGTGGCGATCACCGTGACCACATCGTTAGGTGTGGTCTGCTGCTGAAAATCAATCTCAACGTCCTGATCGAGCAGCGTGGCCTTGCCGAACGGCGCGCGGCGGGTGATCCAATACAGATTGGTGGAGCAGTAGGCCATCACGAAGCGCCCGTCCGACAACAGCATATTGAATACCCCCTTCTGCCGCATCTGATCCGCCAACAGCGCGATATAGCGGAATACCGAGGGCCAATGGCTCGGGGTGCGCGGATATTTCAGCGACAGCTGGTGCAGCAGCCAGCAGAAGGCGTACTCGCTGTCGGTCTGGCCGACCGGGCGGAAGGTGCCGGTTTCCAGGCGCCGGTAGCCCTTGAGCTGGCCGTTGTGCGCGTAGGTCCAGTTGCGGCCCCACAGTTCGCGGGTAAAGGGATGGGTGTTTTCCAGCGCCACTTCGCCGCGGTTGGCCTGGCGAATATGCGACACCACCGCGCAGGACTTGATCGGGTAATCCTGCACCAGGCGGGCGATCGGCGAGTTGAAGCTCGGCTGAGGATCCTTGAACGTGCGGCAGCCGTTCCCTTCATAGAAGGTAATGCCCCAGCCATCCTTATGTGGCCCGGTGCGGCCACCGCGCTGTACCAGCCCGGTAAAGCTGAAGCAAATATCGGTCGGTACGTTTGCGCTCATCCCGAGCAGTTCACACATCGCCAGCACTCCTTAACCACACTGACACTGCCTAACGGACGCGGCATGCGGCGCCCGTACTATAATTAATGGGGAACCGCAGCCCCCCGAGGCCATCAAGCCTTAACCATCTCTTTTTCGATCAGCTGAATCAAGATGTGAATCGCTTTGATATGGATTTCCTGAATGCGGTCGGCGTAGCCGAAGTGCGGCACACGGATTTCCACGTCGGCGGAACCCGCCATTTTACCGCCGTCCTTGCCGGTCAGGGTGATCACTTTCATCCCTTTCGCGCGCGCCGCTTCGACGGCCTTGATGATGTTGCCGGAGTTGCCGGAGGTAGAGATGCCCAGCAGCACGTCGCCTTCACGGCCAACCGCTTCCACATAGCGCGAGAACACGTAGTCGTAGCCGAAGTCGTTGCTGACGCAGGACAGATGGCTGACGTCGGAGATGGCAATCGCCGGGTAGCCCGGGCGGTTTTCGCGGTAGCGGCCGGTCAGCTCTTCGGCGAAGTGCATCGCGTCGCAATGGGAGCCGCCGTTGCCGCAGGAGATCACCTTCCCGCCGGCTTTAAAAGAGTCCGCCAGCAGGACGGCGGCGCGTTGAATGGCATCGATATTGGCATCGTCGCTGATAAATTTCGCCAGGGTATCAGCCGCTTCGTTCAGTTCACTGCGAATAAGGTCGTGGTACATGAGGAACCTCTTGTTATCGTCAATCTTCCGCCCCGCAGTGTACCGGATCGCGGAAAAACCGAGAAGCACTGTCGGTCAAACGGCGCGGCGGTTGAGGTTCCGGTGAGATTTTTGATGTTTGGTGCTGTCGGTTTGTGACCTGAGTTGTAATTAAACTGTAAATGCATTGATAAAAATCTGGCCTTGTACTAAAACCTATTACATATACACAACAGGTCAGACCTCTTACTACTTCGGAGCTTCTTATGATGGTTCTTAGTATTGTTGTTTTACTGGCACTCATTGGCGTGGTGTTTTACCACCGAGTGAACCTTACCCTCAGCAGCCTGATCCTGGTGGCCTACACCGCCGCCATGGGCGCAATTGGCCTGTGGAGCTTCTGGATGTTGCTGCCGCTGGCGATCGTTCTGCTGCCGCTTAATCTCACCTCGCTGCGCCGTTCTCTGCTGTCTGCACCGGCATTGCGCGCCTTCCGCAAGGTGATGCCGCCGATGTCCACCACCGAGAAAGAGGCCATCGACGCCGGCACCACCTGGTGGGAAGGCGATCTGTTCCGCGGCGCGCCGGACTGGAACAAGCTGCATAACTACCAGAAACCGCAGCTGACGGAAGAAGAACAGGCGTTTATCGACGGCCCGGTGGAAGAAGCCTGCCGCATGGCCAACGACTTCCAGATCACCCACGAACTGGCCGATCTGCCGCCGGAACTGTGGGCGTACCTGAAAGAGCACCGCTTCTTCGCCATGATCATCAAGAAAGAGTACGGCGGCCTGGAGTTCTCTCCTTATGCTCAGGCGCGCGTGCTGCAAAAACTGGCCGGCGTTTCCGGCATCCTGGCGATCACCGTCGGCGTGCCTAACTCCCTCGGCCCGGGCGAACTGCTGCAACACTACGGCACCGATGAACAGAAAGATCACTACCTGCCGGGCCTGGCGCGCGGCGACGAAATCCCTTGTTTCGCCCTGACCAGCCCGGAAGCGGGTTCAGACGCCGGCGCCATTCCGGACGTCGGCACCGTGTGCATGGGCGAATGGCAAGGCCAGCAGGTGCTGGGCATGCGCCTGACCTGGAACAAACGCTACATCACGCTGGCGCCGGTCGCCACCGTACTGGGCCTGGCCTTCAAGCTGTATGACCCGAACCACCTGCTGAGCGACAACGCTTCGCCAGGCATCACCTGTGCGCTGATCCCGACCAGCACGCCGGGCGTGGAAATCGGCAACCGTCACTTCCCGCTGAACGTGCCGTTCCAGAACGGCCCAACCCGCGGCACCGACGTGTTCGTGCCGATCGACTACATCATCGGCGGCCCGAAAATGGCCGGCCAGGGCTGGCGCATGCTGGTTGAATGTCTGTCGGTAGGCCGCGGCATCACCCTGCCGTCCAACTCCACCGGCAGCCTGAAGTCTATCGCACTGGCGACCGGCGCTTACGCGCACATTCGCCGTCAGTTCAAGATTTCCATCGGCAAGATGGAAGGTATCGAAGAGCCGTTGGCGCGCATCGCCGGCAACACCTATGTGATGGACGCCGCCGCTTCACTGATCACCTATGCGTTGGTGCAGGGCGAAAAACCGGCGGTACTGTCGGCCATCGTTAAATACCACTGTACCCACAGAGGCCAGCAGTCGATTATCGACGCGATGGACATCGCCGGCGGTAAAGGCATCATGCTGGGCGAGTCCAATTTCCTGGCCCGCGCCTATCAGGGTGCGCCAATCGCCATCACGGTGGAAGGCGCCAACATCCTGACCCGCACCATGATGATCTTCGGCCAGGGCGCCATTCGCTGCCATCCTTACGTGCTGGATGAAATGGCGGCGGCGCAGAGCAACGATCTGAACGCCTTCGACAAGCTGCTGTTCGGCCATCTGGGCCACGTCGGCAGCAACAAGGTGCGCAGCTTCTGGCTGGGCCTGACCAACGGCCGCACCAGCGCCGCGCCGACCAAGGACGCGACCCGTCGCTATTATCAGCAGTTGAACCGCCTGAGCGCCAACCTGGCATTGCTGTCGGACGTTTCCATGGGCGTGCTGGGCGGTAGCCTGAAACGCCGCGAGCGCATCTCCGCCCGCCTGGGGGATATCCTCAGCCAGATGTACCTGGCGTCTGCGGCGCTGAAACGCTTTGACGACGAAGGCCGCCAGAAAGAAGACCTGCCGCTGGTGCACTGGAGCGTGCAGGACAGCCTGCACAAGGCCGAGCAGGCGCTGGATGACCTGCTGCGCAACTTCCCGAACCGCTTTATCGCCGGGGCGATGCGTCTGGTGGTATTCCCGTTCGGCCGCGTGCACACCGCGCCGTCCGACCGTCTGGATCACCAGCTGGCGAAAATCCTGCAGGTGCCTTCCGCCACCCGCAGCCGCCTGGGCCGCGGCCAGTACCTGACGCCGAGCGAGCATAACCCGGTCGGCCTGCTGGAAGCCGCGCTGGCGGACGTGATCGCCGCCGAGCCTATCCACGAACGCCTGTGCAAGGCGGCCGGCAAAAACCTGCCGTTCACCCGCCTGGATCGCCTGGCCGAACGCGCGCTGGAAGAAGGCAAGATCAGCGCAGACGAAGCGCAGATCCTGGTGAAAGCCGAGGAAAGCCGCCTGCGTTCCATTAACGTCGATGACTTCGCGCCGGATGCGCTGGCGGCCAGCAAGCCGGCAAAGCCGGCGGCGCCGTCTAAGCGCCAGCAGCACACCGAAGCGGCATAACGCGGGCGCAGGCCAAATCAGCAAAGGGGCGATGAATATCGCCCCTTTTTCTTTTGCGGCGCCACAAAATGCGCAGCGGGCCGCAACCTTGGCGGAACGGCTAATTTAACGGCAGGGATAATCGGATTAGAGCACCCGCCTTTTCACCCCTGCTGCCGGATACGCGCCAGCAAGGCATCGATATGCTCAATCTGCGGCGCATTGACGATCAGCGCGCGGCCCAGTCCCAGCGCGTTGCGCTGGCATGCGAGGCGCATTTCGGCGTCGTCGATGCTGTCCAGATCGGCGACGTGCGCCAAACCTATGGTGCGGCGGATCAGCTCGCTGCCGCAATAGCCCAGCGCATCCGCCCACACCTGCTGCAGAAACTGTTCGGCGTAACCCGGCGCCGCCAGCGCCGGATCGCGGCTCTGCTGATGGCACAGCGACAGGAAGCGATCGGCGAAAATCAGCCACAGCTCGCGCACGTCCTGCAGGCGCTGTTCGCGCCCGGCGTCGGCGTCGCGCGGCCCGAACAGGCCCGGCAGCCCGCAATAGTTCAACAGCAAGTTGCCCAATGCGGTGCCGACGTCAAAACCTATCGGGCCATAGAAGCCAAATTCGGCGTCTATCGCTTTCAGCCGGCCTTCGCCGACAAAGATCGAACCGCTGTGAATATCCCCGTGCAGCAGGGCTTCCGCCTTGCTCAGGAAACGATGCTTAAGCCCGGCGATCGCCAACCTCAGCGCCGCATCGTCACGCAGCGCCTGCACCTGCGGCAGCAGCGCCGGATCAAACTGATTGCGCTCATGGTCGACATAAGGATCGGTAAAAAACAGATCTTCCGTTATCTGGCACAGCTCAGGGTTGGTAAAACGGCTGACCTCGGCCTTTTTCTGCTGGGCCGGCTGATAAAAATCGGAGGTATGGAACAGGGTTTGCGCCAGATATTCCGCCAGCTGCCCCGCCGCCAGCGGATGGTAGTTGCCCTGCACCAGCTCGCTGCGCCAGATGCGATGGTCGGAAAGATCTTCCTGCACCATCACCGCCAGATCGGGATCGTGATGCAGCACCTTCACCGTGTGCCGCGGGCAAAAACCGCCGTGGATCAGCAAGGTTTCCGCCTCGATGCGCGCCCGGTCCAGGGTCAGCGGCCAGGATTCGCCCACGCAGCGGACGTACGGCAACGCCTGTTTGACGATCACCCGGCTTACGCCATCGCGATCGCGGATCTTGAACACCAGATTCAGATTGCCGTCGCCAATTTCGTCGGCGCTCACCAGCGCCTGCGGATCGGCCAGCTGCCCATATTGGCGAGCATATTCAACGGCATCGGCAGCCGTAAACGTACGATAAAGCGACATTCCCCAACCCCTCTGTTCTTGCTCACTGATGCGGCAGTTTTATTTTTTAGACGTAAAAGCATTTGGACGTCTATACATCTGGAAGTCATGTTGGCAGAATAGCTTTCCAGATGCAATAACTACGCAACGAGGAATTAACCGCCGATGCAAGCGCTTAACACCACCAGTTTGACCCTGCGTGACAACCGACTTTGGATCCTCGATCAGCAGGCCCTGCCGCAGGAAACGCAGTGGCGCACCTGCGACAGCGTGGAAGAATTAGTGGGGCATATCCACAGCCTGCGGGTACGCGGCGCGCCGTTGATTGGCCTGTCCGCCAGCCTGTTGCTGGCGCTGCTGGCGGAGCGCGGCCTGCCGCGCGCCGAGTTGGAACAGGCGTTGCAAACGCTGCGCGCCGCCCGGCCGACGGCGGTGAACCTGATGAACAACCTGGATCGAATGAAGCTGGCGCTGGCTCAGCCTGACTGGGCGCCGGCGATGGCGGCGGAGGCGCTGCGCCTGGTGGAAGAAGACCGGCAGTTGTGCGACCGCATCGCCGATCGCGGCGCGGCGCTGGTGCAACCCGGCAGTCGCCTGCTGACCCATTGCAACACCGGCGGTTTAGCCACTGCCGGCATCGGCACCGCCATCGGCGTGCTGCTGCGCGCCCATCAGCAGGGCAAAGTGCAGCAGGTGTGGGTCGATGAAACCCGGCCATTGCTGCAGGGCGGCCGCCTGACCGCCTGGGAGCTGGGCGAGCTGGGCATTCCCTATCGGCTGATTTGCGATTCGATGGCCGCCAGCCTGATGGCCCAGGGGCAGGTCGACGCCGTGTGGGTCGGCGCGGACCGCATCGCCGCCAACGGCGACGTGGCCAATAAAATCGGCACCTACAGCCTGGCGGTGCTGGCGCACTATCACCGCATTCCGTTCTACGTCGCCGCCCCGCACACCACGCACGATCCGCACTGCCCGAACGGCGCGGCCATCCCGATCGAGCAACGCGCGGCAGCCGAGGTCACCGGCGCAGCCGGCAGTTTTGGCGCATGCCAATGGGCGCCGCCCGATGCGCCGGTGCATAACCCGGCGTTCGACGTGACGCCTGCGGCGCTGATCGATGCCTGGGTGTTCGACAGCGGCGTGATTACGCCACGGCAGGTTAAAGACGGGATTTTTCAGCGGGCGCTAGGGTAACGCCCGCACAGGAGTAATCAGTCGAGTCGTGGGTAGGCGTCGGCAATCTTGTCGCCGGTGAAATGCGCCACCCAGCCTTCCGGATTGTCGAATACGCGGATCGCCGTGAAGTTGGGCGCCGATCCCATATCGAACCAGTGACGGGTGTTGGCCGGCACCGAGATCAGATCGTTCTTCTCGCACAGGATCTGGAAGATCTTGCCATCCAGATGCAAACAAAACAGCCCCGCGCCTTCGACGAAGAAGCGCACTTCGTCTTCACCGTGGGTATGTTCCGATAAAAACTTGTCGCGCAGCGCCTGGCGCTGCTCGTTGTCCGGGCGCATGCTGATCACATCCCAGCTCTGATAGCCCTTCTCCGCCACCAGCCGGTCGATCTCGTGTTGATAAGCCGCGATCACCGCCTGCGGCTGCGGGTTCTCGCCCAGTTCCCGATCCGCCCGCCAGCGCTCGAAACGCACCCCGATCTGCGCCAGCCGTTGCTGGATCGCCTCGGCATCATGGCTTTGCCACAGCGGCTGCTGCGGCTCCTGGTCGCTGAAAATGGTCAATCCACTCATGAGGCGAACTCCCTTAAATCGATCTGATCAAAACGGTTAACCTGCGGGTGCCGGCTGTGCGCATCCGCCTGGTCGCGGATCAGCTGGCAGGTATGCCAGCCGGCGGCCAGGGCGGCGTCCAGCTCCTGATGAATGTCGGACAGGAACAGCAGTTCATCGGGCGCGAGGCCGATGGCCTGGGCGATATTGCGGTACGATGCGGTTTCGCGCTTCGCGCCGACGTGGGTGTCGAAATAGCCGCTGAACAGCGGCTGCAAATCGCCGGCGTCGCTGTAGCCGAACAGCAGCTTCTGCGCCTCTACCGAGCCGGAGGAGTAAACGTACAGCCGCAGCCCCTGCCGCTGCCAGGCCGCCAGCTGCGCGGCCACCTCCGGGTACAGATGGCCGCGGAAATCACCGTTGAGGTAGCCGCTGCGCCAAATGATGCCCTGCAGCGCCTTCAGCGCGGTGGACTTGCGATCTTCATCCATAAAACGGTACAGCGCGGCTGTCAGCTGTTCGATGTCCGCTTCCGGCCGTTCAATTTCCTGACGCAGGGCAACCAGCGGTGCGGCCACCTCGGCGTCTTCGGCGTGGCTGCGCAGAAAATCCGCCAGCCGCGCGCGCGCGTAGGGGAACAGCACCTGATGCACAAAGCGGATATCGCTGGTGGTGCCTTCAATATCGGTAACGATGGCGCGGATCATTTCGCCTCCAGTAAGCGGCGTTGCAGTTCGCACTGGAACAGGAATTCCAGCCCTTCAAGATGGCGGCGGGCCTCCGCCACCTGGCGGCCCCAGCAGTACAGACCGTGGCCGCGCACCAGAAAACCGTACCGCAGCGGCGTGGTTTCGGCATAGGCCGCCACGCGCGCCGCCAGCCGCGGAATATCCTGATCGTTGTCGAAGATCGGGATCGTCACGCTGTCCAGATGGCTGCTCTGGCCGCCGAGCGATTTTTGCATTTCATAGCCCTGCAGCACCAGCGCTTCGCTGCGTTCGACGCGTGACAGCACGGTGGCGTTGACCGAATGGGTGTGCAGCACCGCGCCAATCTGCGGATAGAGGCGGTAAATCAGGGTGTGCAGCCCGGTTTCCGCCGACGGCGTGCGGCCGCTCGGCACGTGGTTGTTGGCGGTTTCCACCCGCAGGAAGTCCGCCTCGGTCAGGCTGCCCTTGTCTTTGCCGGACTCGGTAACCAGGCACTGGCTATCGTCGAGGCGTAGCGACATGTTGCCGCCGGTCGCCGGGCACCAGCCCTTCTCGCCGATCCAGTGGCAGGCCGCCAATAACGCTGCAAGTTGCGGATTATCCGTCATTATCGTTTCCCGATCTGTAAGGTCGCCAGCCGATGCGGCTTAGAATGGCCGGCGTCGCGGTAAGAACTTTTTCGCATTTAGCCATCTAAGCGTCTTGATTGCCAAATACTAACATCGTGTTATATTGACGGCAACATAAGCGCCAGGAGTTTGAGCCGACCATGAGCACTTCCGCATTGATTCCCGAAAGCAAACTGCCTGCACTGGGCACCACCATCTTTACCCAGATGAGCGCGCTGGCGCAGCAGCATCAGGCGATCAACCTGTCGCAGGGCTTCCCCGATTTCGATGGCCCGGCCTACCTGAAAGAGCGTCTCGCCTGGCACGTCGCCCAGGGCGCCAATCAATATGCGCCGATGACCGGCGTCGCGCCGCTGCGCGAGGCCATCGCCGAGAAAACCGCTCAGCTGTATGGCTGGCAACCGGACGCCGCCGCGGAAGTGACGGTGACCGCCGGCGCCACCGAGGCGCTGTTCGCCGCCATCAGCGCGCTGGTGCGCCCCGGCGACGAAGTGATTTGTTTCGATCCCAGCTACGACAGCTATGCGCCCGCGGTGACGCTGTCCGGCGGCACGCTGAAGCGCATCGCCCTGCAGCCGCCAGGCTTCAGCGTCGACTGGCGGCAGTTCGCCGCGTTGTTGTCGCCGCGCACCCGGTTGGTGATCGTCAATACCCCGCACAACCCGTCCGCCACCGCCTGGCGGGCGGAGGACATGCAGCAGCTGTGGCATGCCATCGCCGAACGCGAAATTTACGTGCTCAGCGATGAAGTCTACGAGCATATCTGCTTCGCCGGGGGCGGCCATGCCAGCGTCTTGGCTCACCCGCAGCTGCGCCAGCGGGCAATCGCCGTCTCTTCCTTTGGCAAAACCTTCCACATGACCGGCTGGAAAGTGGGCTACTGCGTGGCGCCCGCCGCCTTGAGCGCCGAAGTGCGCAAGGTGCACCAATACCTGACCTTTGCGGTCAATACGCCGGCGCAGCTGGCGCTGGCGGACATGCTGCGCGCCGCGCCGGAACACTGGCAGCAGCTGCCGGCGTTCTACCGCGCCAAGCGCGATCGCTTCATCCAGGCGCTGGCGAACAGCCGACTGGAAATTTTGCCCTGCGAAGGTACATACTTTCTGCTGGCGGACTACAGCGCCATCTCCGATCTGGACGATGTGGCGTTCTGCCGTTGGTTAACCGAGCACGCAGGCGTGGCGGCCATTCCGCTGTCGGTCTTCTGTGCCGATCCTTTCCCCCATAAATTGATTCGGCTGTGCTTCGCCAAACAGGACGACACGCTGGATGCAGCTGCGGAGCGGTTATGTCGACTTTAAAAATTACCCTGTTGCAGCAACCGCTGGTCTGGCGTGACGGCGCCGCCAACCTGCGCCATTTCGATGCGCTGCTGGCCCCGATAGCCGGCCGCGATCTGATCGTGCTGCCGGAGATGTTCACCACCGGTTTCGCCATGGATGCCGGCGAAAGCGCGTTGCCCGAACAGCAGGTGATCGACTGGCTGCATGGCTGGGCGGTGAAAACCCACGCGCTGGTGGGCGGCAGCGTGGCGCTGAAAACCGCCGAGGGCGCGGTCAACCGTTTCCTGCTGGTGGAGCCGGGCGGCCGGGTGCACGCTTACGATAAGCGCCACCTGTTCCGCATGGCCGGCGAACACCTGCATTACCGCGCCGGCAAGCGGCGCGAGATTTTCGAATGGCGCGGCTGGCGCATCCTGCCGCAGATTTGCTACGACCTGCGCTTCCCGGTGTGGTCGCGCTATCAGCAGGATTACGATCTGGCGCTGTATGTCGCCAACTGGCCGGCGCCGCGCAACAAACACTGGCAAACGCTGCTGGCGGCGCGGGCGATTGAGAATCAGGCGTACGTGGCCGGCTGCAACCGCGTCGGCGAAGACGGCAACGGCCTGAACTACAGCGGCGACAGCCTGATCCTCAGCCCGCAGGGTGAGATCCTGGCCGAGGCCGAGGCCGGTGCGACCGCGCGGCTGGACGCCGAGCTGTCGCTGGAAAACCTGCAAAATTATCGCAGCGCCTTCCCCGCCTGGCGCGACGCCGACAGCTTCCTGCGCCACGACTGAAGCTGGCGCGCAGCACGGCAGTCAACTGCCGCGGTAGGTTGAGTAGGCGTACGGAGCGATCAGCAGCGGCAGGTGGTAATGCTGCGCCGGGTCGCCGATGACGAAATCGATAATCGCCGTGGCATACAAAGTGTCACGCCCGTCGGCGGCAAAATAAGCGCCGAGATCGGCATGCAGCCGGTAATGGCCGGCGGCTAACCCCGCCGGCGTCAGCTCGCGGGCGCGGCCGTCGGCGTCGGTGCGGCTTGCCGCCAGCGCCAGCCACTGGCCGCCGTGCTCCCGTTCCAACCACACCCGCACGCCCGCTGCGGGCTTGCCGACCGAGGTATCCAGAATATGGGTGCTGATGTTACTCATCGCTCAATAACTCCTTCAAACGCAGCAGGGTGATTTCACGCAGCTGTTCGGCGGTTTCACGCTGTTCCTGCGGCGCATCGTTGTGCAACCGGCGCTCCAGTTCGCGCAGGATGGCCTGCCCGTCGCGCCCGGCGGCGCGGATTAAAAACACCCGTTCAAACTTCTCTTCATAACGCCGGTTGCCCGCCAGCAGCGCCTGTTGCAGCGCCGCATCCTTCCCGTCGACCGCCGACTGCTCACGCCGGGAGAACTGCGCTTCAGCCCCCTGGCCCTGCGCCCGTTCACCGATGCGCGGATGCGCGGCAAGCGCCCGGGCGACGTCGTCCGGCCGCCAGCGTAACGCGGCCTGCCGCGCCGCCGCCAACGCGGCGTCTACGCCGCTGAACGGCCGTGCGGCAATCAGCGCCGCGATCCAGCTGTCGATATCCACGCAGGGGCGCAGCAGCCGCTCCGCCTCCGCCGCCGACAGCCGGTTAAAACGTTGCAGTTCCATCAGGCGTTCCCCCAGCTTGCCACCGTTTGGCAGTAGGCGCGGATCGCCAACGCCACGTCGGATGCGGTTACCGCCTCCGCCGGGTGATGGCTGATGCCCCGGTCACAGCGCACAAACAGCATGCCCACCGGCCACTCTGCCGCCACGGCGATGGCGTCGTGCCCGGCGCCGCTCGGCAGCGCCATGCTGCTCCCCTGCACCTGCCGCACGCCGTCATGCCAGCGCCGCTGCAATCCGGCGTCGCACGCCGTCGCGTCGATGCGGTAAAACTCCTCGCTGGCGAACTGCAGCCCGCGCCGTTCGCAGATCGCCTGCGCCTGCTGCAACAGCTGCGCCAGCAGCCTCGCCAGCGGGCCATCTTCCGGGCCGCGCACGTCCAGCGTCAGCTTCACCTCGCCAGGGATAACGTTAACCGCACCCGGCAGGCTTTCAATGCATCCCACCGTCGCCACCAGATGCGGATCGGCGGCGGCGGTGACGGCTTCTACCGCTACCATCCATTCCGCCGCCGCCGCCAACGCGTCTTTGCGCTGCCCCATAGGTACGGTGCCCGCATGGCCGGCCAGGCCGGTAAAGGTGCAGTTGAGGCGGCGCGCGCCGTTGATCGCCGTCACCACCCCCAGCGCCAGCCCGGCGGCCTCCAGGCAGGGGCCCTGTTCGATATGCAGCTCCAGATAGGCGCAGATATCGCCTGGCGCGCGGCGCGTCTGGCCGATTTCGGCCGGATCCAGGCCGAAATCGCGCAGCGCCTGCGCCACGCTGACGCCGTCGGCATCGGTGCGCGCCAGCCATTCCTCCGGCCACCGGCCGGTGATGCCGCGGCTGCCCAGCAGGGCGACGCTAAAGCGCGTGCCCTCTTCATCGGCAAAGCCGATCACCTCAACCGCCACCGGCAGACGGCGCTGCCGGCGGTGCAGGTGCGCCACCACTTCCAGCGCGGCCAATACGCCGAGCATGCCGTCGTAACGCCCGGCATTACGCACCGTATCCAGGTGCGAACCGAGCAGCAGCGCCGGTGCGCCAGGCGTCTGCCCTTCATAGCGGCCGCAGATGTTGCCGACGCTGTCCTGCCACACCGCCATGCCGATGCTGCGCATCCAGTCGCCCACCAGCAGGTTGGCGCGCTGATGCTCCGGGGAAAGATAGGTACGCGTCAACTGGCCCGGCACGGCGGTGATCGCCGCCAGCGCATCGCACCGCGCCATCACCTGCGCCGCAGCCTGTTCCGCCTCCTGGGCGGTCAACGGCGCCATGCTCAGCGGCTCCCGGCGTCGTAGGCATTCCAGGCCGCCTGCAGCGCCTCGCCCTGCTTGCTGGAGAAGCCCAGGCGGTTCAGCACCGCCTCCAGCGCGGTCAGGGTCTGCAGCACGCAGTCTTTACGCGCGTTGTAGCCCATGGTGCCGATGCGCCAGATCTTACCCTGCAGCGGCCCGAACGAGGTGCCGATTTCGATGGCGAAGTCGTTCAGCAGCATCTGCCGCACCTGCTCGCCGTGCACCTGCGGCGGGATCACCACCCCCAGCACGTTGTTCATGCGGTGGTCGAGATCGCCGAACACCTCCAGCCCCATGCCCTGAATGCCGGCCAGCATCGCTGCGCCGTGCAGCTGATGGCGGGCGATAGCGTTATCCAGCCCCTCTTCCAGAATCACCCGGGCGCATTCGCGGGCAGCGAACAGCATGCTGGTGGCTTCGGTGTGGTGATTAAGCCGCTCGGGGCCCCAGTAATCCATGATCATGCCGAGATCGAAATAGTTGGAGTAGATCATCTCGTCATCGCCGTCGGCGTGATCGGCGGTGCGAATGCCCTGTTCCACGCATTTGCGACGGCGGATTGCCTCTTCAAACTGCGGGCTGAGGGTGACGGGCGAACTGCCGGACGGGCCGCCCAGGCATTTTTGCAGGCCGGCGGACACCGCATCCAGCCCCCAGGCGTCAGTTTCCAGCGGGTTGCCGCCAAAGGAGGCGGTGGCGTCGGTGTAGAACAGCACGCCGTGGCGGCGGCAGATATCGCCCAACTGCTCCAGCGGCTGCAGCATGGTGGTGGAGGTGTCGCCCTGCACCGTCAGCAGCAGGCGTGGACGCACCTTTTTGATGGCGTCCTCGATACGATCGGCGCTGAACACTTCCCCCCACGGCGCCTCGATGGCGTGCACTTCGGCGCGGCAGCGGCGGGCGATTTCGCACAGCAGGTGGCCGAAGCGGCCGAACACCGGCACCAGCACCTTGTCGCCGGGGCGAATGGAGGAGACCAGCATCGCCTCGATGCCGGAACGCGAGGTGCCGTCCACCAGCATCGTCCAGCGGTTCTCGGTGCGGAACAGCGCGCGGTACAGCTCCATCACCTGGTTCATGTAGCCGGTCATCGCCGGATCGTACTGGCCGATCAGCTGGCTCGACATGGCGCGCAACACGCGCGGATCGGCGTTGATCGGCCCTGGCCCCATCAGCAAACGGGCGGGGGGATTAATCTGATCGTATTTTGCGATATCCAACATGTTATTTCCTTACCAGCTTAATAACTTAATATTCAACACCCCGTTCTCAGGCTTCCGACAAGCCGCGAACCGAAGCGATAAACTGTTTTAATTCCTGCGTTTGCGGGTTGGCGAACAGCGTGCGGCTGTCGCCCTGCTCCCAGACTTTACCCTGGTGCATAAAGACCACCCGGTCGCCGACCTCACGGGCAAAGTTCATCTCGTGCGTCACCAGGATCAGGGTCATGCCCTCGTTGGCCAACTGCTCCAGCACCTTCAATACTTCGCCCACCAGCTCGGGATCCAGCGCCGAGGTTATCTCGTCGCACAGCAGCACTTTCGGCTTCATCGCCAGCGCGCGGGCGATCGCCACCCGCTGCTGCTGCCCACCGGAGAGGTTGGCCGGCGCATAGTGCATCCGTTCGCCCAGCCCGACTTTGTTCAGCATCTCTTCCGCCAGCCGGCGACACTCGGCCGGGCTCTTTTTCAGCACCCGGCGCGGCGCCAGCATCACGTTTTCCAGCGCGCTCATGTGCGGAAACAGGTTGAAGTTCTGGAATACCATGCCGATTGAGCGGCTGATCTCACGCGCCTGCGAATCGCGGTCGGTAATGGTCATGCCGCCCAGTTTGATGCTGCCTTCCTGATAACCTTCCAGCCCATTGATGCAACGCAGCAGCGTGCTCTTGCCGGACCCGCTGCGGCCGATAATCGAGATCACCTGCCCCATGTCGATATCCAGATCCACGCCCTTCAGCACATGGTTTTGACCGTAATATTTTTGAACCTGATTAATTGTGATGAGCGGCATGGAATTTCTTCTCCAGATAATGACTGTAGCGCGACAGCGGGTAACACATCAGGAAATAGCCCAACGCCACCAGGCCAAACACCTTAAAGGGTTGGTAAGTCACATTGTTCAGCATGGTGCCGGCCTTGGTCAGCTCGACGAAACCGATGATCGACGCCAGCGCGGTGCCCTTGATCACCTGTACCGAAAACCCGACGGTTGGCGCGATAGCGATGCGCACCGCCTGCGGCACGATCACCCGCACCAGGGTCTGGCCGAAGCTCAGCCCCAGGCAGCGCGAAGCTTCCCACTGGCCCTTCGGCAAGGCGGCGATGCTGCCTGACCAGATATCCACCAGAAAAGCGCTGGTGAACAGCGTCAGCGCCAGCGCGGCGGCGGCCCAGGGGCTGACGTCGATACCGAACAGCGCCAGGCCGAAGAACGCCAAAAACAGCTGCATCAACAGCGGCGTGCCTTGAAACAGTTCGGCGTAGAGCCGCACCAGCCGCAGCGCCCAGCGGCGTTTGCTCAGGCGCAACAACAACAGCGGCAGCGTCACCAGCGTGCCGCCGAAAAACGCCGTCAGCGACAGCAGCAGCGTCCAGCGCGCCGCCAGCAGCAGGTTGCGCACGATATCCCAGTCGGTAAAGGTCAGCATCAGCCCTGGCTCCCCAAAAAGCGCCGTCCGGCGGCCAGCAGCAGCTGGCGCATCAACACCGACAACAGCAGATAGAACAGCGTCGTCACCAGATAAACCTCAAAACTGAGGAAGGTGCGCGACTGGATCAGGTTGGCGGCGAAGGTCAGCTCTTCGAACGACACCTGCGACACCACCGATGACCCGAGCATCACGATAATGCACTGGCTGACCAGCGCCGGATAAATGCGCTGCAGCGACGGCGGCAGCACGATGCGCAGAAAAGTCTGGCTGCGGCTGAAGCCCAGCACCCGCCCCGCTTCCCACTGGCCTTTCGGCGTCACCTGAATGCCGGCGCGGATAATCTCGGTGCTGTAGGCGCCGAGGTTAATCACCATCGCCAACAGCGCCGCCTGTCCGGCGCTCAGCTTCCAGCCCAGGCTCGGCAGCCCGAACACGATAAAGAACAGCTGCACCACGAACGGCGTATTGCGCACCACTTCGACATAAACGCCCCACAGGCGGCTCAGCGGCGTGGCCTTGCCGCTGCGGATCGCCGCCCCGCAAATCCCCAACGCGACGCCCATCAGGGTCGCCAGCGCCGACAGCTCGACGGTGGTCAGCAGGCCCGCCAGCAGCTCGGGCAGATAGGGCCACAGGGCGGGGAAATTCAGCTGATAGGTCATCAGGCGCCCCCGTTATGCGCCAAGGTTGGCGGGCAGCGGCGCTTTCAGCCATTTCTCCGACAGGCCGTTCAGGGTGTTGTCCTGCAACGCCTGCTCAATCAATGCGTCCACTTTGGCCTTCAGCGCCGGTTCGCCCAGGCGCAGCCCTACAAAGCACGGCGAATCCTTCAGCATAAACTTGGCCACCGGCGCCTTGCCCGGGTTCTGGCGCGCCAGGGCGCTCACCACCAGGTTGCCGGTGGCGATGTACTGCACCTGGCCGGACAAATAAGCCGACAGCGTGGTGTTGTTGTCTTCATAGCGCTTGATCTGCGCCCCCTTGGGTGCGGTGTCGCTCAGCACCATGTCCTCCACCGCGCCGCGCGTTACGCCGACGGTTTTACCGTCCAGCTGTGCGGCATCGCCCAGTGCGGCGTCCTGCGGGCCGAATACGCCGAGGAAAAACGGCGCATAGGCGCGGCTAAACGCGATGGCCTTCTCGCGTTCCGGGTTTTTGCCCAGGCTGGAGATCACCAGATCCACCTTGTTGGTCTGCAGGTAAGGCACGCGGTTGGCGCTGGTTACCGGCACCAGCTGCAACTTAAGTTTCATCTTGTCGGCCAGGTAACGCGCCATGTCGATGTCATAACCCTGCGGCTGCAGATCGGTGCCGACCGACCCAAACGGCGGGAAGTCCTGCGGCACCGCCACGCGCAGCACGCCGCGTTGCTGGATATCCTGCAATTGATCCGCCTGCGCCGAAGCCGCCTGCGCCATCAGCGCGACCGCCGCCAAAGCAACCCACAGTGTTTTCTTGATGTTCATAGCCTATCCCCAATGTTGGAATGATGAAACAAAAGATTCTTTGATTATCACTCTGCAACTAATGTGCCAAAAGAAAATGCGATGAACGATCTGCTTTAATGCCCGCAGGTTATCGGATACTCATCGGCATTCCCCCGCGAACGCTGCGGTGGGAGGGGAATGAAATTGGAGAGAGAGAAGCACCATAAAGGTGCGTAAGCACCAAAACAGCGCCGGATTCAGCGCTGTTCCAGTTCGTCCAGATCCTGATATAAATCGGCGATTTGATGGATGCGCTGCCTTCCCTGCGCCAGCGTCTCGTGCAGCAGCGCGTTGCTGAGCAGATTGGCCAGGCTCATGGCGGCGGAGTAGCTGTCGAACGCCGACACGCTGTCGAGCGGCGCGGCCAAATGCCAGTTGGCCAATGGGATCAGCGCCTGCGCCTGCGGCTCGCAGATCAACAGCGTCGGCACCCGCTGAGCCTGCAACTGCGTCAGGACCGCCCTGAGCTGGCGCGGCCGGCGGCGAAACGCCACCACTACCGCCACGTCCTGCGGCGCCAGATCGGCCAGCTCTTCCGCCAGCGTCTGGCCGGGCTGCGGTACCAGCATCACCCTTTCCCGCACCTGCAGCAGCTGTTGGCGCAGGTGCATCGCCACCGGGTAGCTGTTGCGGAACCCCATCAGCACCACGCGGCGCGCCTGCACCAGCGCGGCGATCACCGCATTAAACTGGTGCGCATCGATATGGTTCACCCACTGAGTCAGGTTGGCCATTTCCTGCTTGTAGTGCCGCGCCAGCAGGGTGTTGCCCTGCACCGCATCCCGGTTGTCAGTCAGCGGCATGCCGCTCTGGCGCAAGGTGCGCAACTCATCGCGCATCTCGCGGTAGCTTTGGTAGCCCAGCCGCTTGAACAACCGGCTGACCGTGGCTTTGGAAACGCCGCTCAAACGCGCCAGCTCGGCGCTGTTATAGCTGATCAGGTCATCGAAGTGGTCAAAGATAAAATCGGCCACCCGCTGCTCCTGCGGCGTCAGCTGCGGGTATGCGCTGCGCAGCCGCTCATCAATCTGTTGCATTGTGATTCCCGATGTAACCTTTGTTTCAGCGGAACATAGCACGCTTCATCCAGCCGAGAAAAGTGGAACGCCTCTTGCTTGTCTCTAACCCAACGCTGACCTCACAAAAGGGCCAAGAGATGATTAACAGCAACACCGCGCCATTGGGCATGGCGGTCACGCCCCACCACCTCGCCAGCGAAAGCGCGCTGGCGGTGCTGCGCGCAGGCGGCAACGCCATTGAGGCGATGGTGGCCGCCGCCGCCACTATCGCCGTGGTTTACCCGCACATGAACGGCATCGGCGGTGACGGCTTTTGGCTGATTGTGCCGCCGCAGGGCGATCCTCTGGCGATCGACGCCAGCGGCGCGGCCGGTTCGCTGGCGACGCTGGCGCTCTACGCCGGCGAGAGCCGTATTCCGCATCGCGGGCCGAAGGCGGCGCTGACCGTGGCCGGCACCGTCGGCGGCTGGCAGGAGGCACTGGCCTATTCCGCCGAGCTGGGGGGCGATCAGCTGCCGCTGCCGCGCCTGCTGGCCGACGCCATCCGCTATGCGGCCGACGGCATTCCGGTCACTGCGTCCCAGGAGGCGGCGACGCGCAGCAAATACCATGAGCTGGCGGATAACGAACACTTCGCCCGCACCTACCTGCCGCAGGGAGAGATCCCGCACGCCGGCCAACGCTTCTGCCAGCCGCAGCTGGCCGATACGCTGATCGCCCTGGCCGAGGACGGGTTAGACAGTTTTTATCGCGGCCCGCTGGCCCAGCGCATGGCGATGGACATGGCGACGCTGGGCATGCCGCTCACCGCGCAGGATCTGGCGGATTACCGGCCACGCCGCCGCACCCCGCTGCGCCTGGAGCACCAAAAAGGCGAGATTTTCAACCTGACGCCGCCGACCCAGGGGCTGGTATCGCTGGCCATCCTCGGGCTGACCGACCGCCTGCCGCTGGTCGGCCAGCCCGAAGGCGCCGTGGTGCACGCCGTGGTAGAGGCCACCAAGCTGGCGTTCGGGCTGCGCGACCAATACATCACCGATCCTGAGCAGATGACCCAGGAACCGCAGGCGCTGCTGGCGGCCGAACATCTGGATGCCCTGGCGAAGCGCATCGACGCTCGGCAGGCCGCGCCCTGGGGCCAGGGCAAGGGGCCGGGCGACACCGTGTGGATGGGGGTGATGGACAGCAGCGGGCTGGCGGTCTCTTTCATTCAGAGCATCTATCATGAATTCGGCAGCGGCGTGGTGCTGCCGCAAAGCGGCGTACTGTGGCAAAACCGCGGCGCCTCTTTCAGCCTGGACCCCGCCCACCTGCTGGCTTTGGCGCCGGGCAAACAGCCGTTCCACACCCTGAACCCGGCCGCCGCCAGGCTGTACGACGGGCGCACGCTGGTGTACGGCTCGATGGGCGGCGACGGCCAGCCGCAAACCCAGGCGGCGCTGTTTGTCCGCCACGTGGTGCAAGGGCTGCCGCTGCAGCAGGCAATCAGCGCGCCGCGCTGGCTGCTCGGCCGCACCTGGGGCGAAAGCTCCGACTCGTTGAAGCTGGAAGCCCGCTTCAGCGCCGAGACCCTCGCCTACCTGCGCCAGCGCGGCCATGAGGTTGAACTGTTGCCGGACTTCAGCGAAGCGGTCGGCCACGCCGGCGCCATCGTGCGGCATACCAACGGCATGCTCGAAGGCGCCTTCGATCCGCGCAGCAACGGCAGCGCCGCCGGCTTCTAGCCACCTTTGATTACCGGGAGAACCTATGGACCACCAAACCGCCGCCGACTGGGCGACCTACATTCGCCAGATGGAAACCCTCCTGGCGTTGGAACTGAACGATGCCCGCCGCCAGGAACTGCTGACCCAGTTCCGGCGCATCGCCGCCATGGCCGAGCCGCTGATGGCCTTTCCGCTCGACCAGCGGCTGGAGATCGCGGGGGTATACCGCGCATGAATTCGCCAAGCTCAATGTCGATTGCCGAGATCCGCGCCGCCCTGCAGCGGGGGGCCATCTCCGCCCGCGAGATAGCCCAGCAAACGCTGGATCATATTGAACGGCTTAATCCGGCGCTGAATGCCTATACCCATGTTACCGCCGAGCGCATGCTGAGCGAGGCCGACAAGCTCGATCGCGCCCGCGCCAACGGCCAGCCGCTGCCCGCGTTGGCCGCCATCCCCTACGCGGTGAAAAACCTGTTCGACGTGACCGGGGAAACCACCCTGGCCGGCGCGAGTCTGTTCAGCGATCGGCCGCCGGCCAAGCGGGACGCCTGGGCTATTTCCCGGCTGGCCGGGCAAGGCGCTCTGCTCTCCGGCATGCTGAATATGGATGCCTATGCCTACGGCTTCACCACCGAAAACAGCCATTACGGCGCCACCCGCAATCCACATGACCTCACCCGCATCGCCGGCGGTTCCTCCGGCGGTTCGGCGGCGGCGGTCGCCGCCGGGCTGGTGAATTTTTCACTCGGCAGCGACACCAATGGTTCCATCCGCGTGCCCGCTTCGCTGTGCGGCATCTACGGCCTGAAGCCCACCTTCGGCCGCCTGTCGCGCAGCGGCAGCCAGCCGTTCGTCGCCAGCCTCGATCATATTGGCCCCTTAGCCCGCCGGGTACGCGACCTGGCGGCGGTCTACGACGCAATGCAGGGGACCGATATTCAAGACCGCTTTCAGGCCGACAAACCGGTAACCCACACCGAAGCGCTGTTGCCGCGCGCCCAACAGGGGCTGCGCTGCGCGGTGCTGGGCGGCTATTTCCAGCAGTGGTGCGATGAAGACGCCAAAGCGGCCGTCCGCCAGGTGGCGCAGGCGCTGGAGGCGACCGCCGAGGCCGAGCTGCCGCAGGCCGAGCTGGCGCGCGCGGCGGCCTTTATCATCAGCGGCGCCGAAGGCGGCAACCACTACCTGCCGCTGCTGCGCAGCCAACCCGAACGTTTTGAACCGCTGTCGCGCGAACGGCTGCTGGCCGGCGCCATGCTGCCCGCCGCCTGGTACGTGCAGGCTCAGCGTTTCCGCGCTCATTTTCAACAGCAGGCATTGCCGCTGTTCGAGCGCTGGGACATCCTGATCGCCCCGGCCACGCCGTGCGGCGCTACCCCCATTGGCCAGGAGACGATGCGCATCAACGGCGCCGATCTGCCGACCCGCGCCAGTATGGGCATGCTGACGCAGCCGATTTCGTTCCTCGGCCTGCCGGTGGTGACCGTGCCGTTGACAACCGCCGCCGGCCTGCCGCTGGGCGTACAACTCATCGCCCCGCCATGGCGTGAGGATCTGGCGCTGCGCGCCGCCTATGCGCTGGAACAGCGCGGCGTAACCCGCTGTGTGTTAACGCAAAACAGGATCAATCCATGAAAAGTGAATATATCGACCGGCCGGCGGTGCTGGCGGAGGTGAACGCCGCCTTTTATCGCTATGAGCAGGCGCTGATAAGCAACGATATCGAGGTGCTGGATGAGCTGTTCTGGCACGACGGCCGCACGGTGCGCTACGGCGCCAGCGAGAATCTGTACGGTATCGATCAGATCCGCGCCTTCCGCCTGCAGCGCCCGTCGCAGGGGTTGGAGCGTCAGTTGGAAAACACCCAAATCACCACCTATGGCGACGACATGGCGGTGGCCAGCACCGAATTTCGCCGCCCGGGCAGCGACAGCATCGGCCGGCAGATGCAAACCTGGGTGAAGCTGCCCTGCGGCTGGCGCATCGTGGCGGCGCACGTCAGTGTAATGGGGTAACCCGGCATGGCGGCGCCAAAGCGAAGCCGGCTCGTGGTCAGCACCAGTAGGCCATAAAGTTGACGGTAGAGCGGTCCAAATCGCATTCGCCAATCAGATAACGCCGCAGCGATTTCACCGCCGAGGACTCGGCCGCCACCCAGGCGTAGAAGCTGTTCGCCCCCTCGGCGCGTTCCCACAGCAGATCCCCGCCCAGGCTGTTTTCCGCCAGCGACTGCGCCTCGGCGCGCGCCGAGGCGGGGATATTCACCCGTTGGCACACCGCTTCCACCAGTAGCGTGCCGTGCATCTGCTGATGCCCGACGTCGCGCGGCAGCCAGTACACTTCGGCGAACGGGAAGTTGTCCAGATTCAGACAGTCCCCCGCCACCGGCACCTCGAAGAACGCCTGCACCCGCGGTGGATTGGCCTGGCGCGCCAGCTGCTCCAGAATGCCCATCGCCGCCGGCACCGCCGTTTCGTCGGCAATCAGCAACGCCTGCTGCAGCTGCGCCGGCGGCGCCCACTCATAGCCACCGCTGTCGCCGCCGAACTCGGCATTGGGCGCCACCACCTGTATGGCGTCGCCCGGCGCGGCGTGGGTCGCCCAGGCGGAGGCCGGGCCGTTCACGCCGTGCAGCACGAACTCCACCTCCATCTGATTTTGCGCCTGACGCAGCGCCCGCAGCGTATAGGTGCGCATCACCGGGCGCCGTTCTTTCGGGATCGCCATATAATGGCTGTACCAGTCCGCGCCGTTTTCCAACTGCGGGGTCTGGCCGTCGGCGGCCGGGAACAACAGCTTGATGCGCTGATCCGGCGCCTCCAGCTTCATGCGATGCACCTCCGGCCCCTCGAACACGCAACGCAGCAATGAAGGCGAGACGTTTTCTTTGCTTTTCAATTTGATATCAAAAATTCTGTAGCTTGATGCGCCGGACATGTCGATTACTCTCCCGCGGAATTGATCGTTATGCGATGCCGGCGCCACAGCCAGCCGCTGACGCCGCCCAGCAGGACGGCCATCGCCAGCGCCGCAGCGATCAGCTGCGACTCACCATAAAACTTCGCCACCACCGGCACCATCAGCGCGCTCAGGCCGTAGCCCAGCGTATGGCTGGTGGCTATCGCGCCGGACCCTTTGCCGGTGGACAACTTATCGTTCAGCATCAGCTGGTAGCCCGGCGTCGCCATCGCCGCGCCGAAGGAAGACAGCGCACAGCCGACATAGAACAGCGCCAAGGGTTGAGCGCACATCATCGCCAGCCCCGCGGCCATCAGTAGCGCGGCGAGCAGCAGCAGCTGGGGCGCGCTGAAACGCTGCGGGCGCACCACCAGGAACTGCGCCAGCAGCGTACAGCCCGCCGCCACGCTCAGCAACACCGCCACATGATGGCTGACGGCGGTGGCGGAATGGCTGAACAGCCGGGCCAAATGCGGTGACAGGCCGAGCTGCATCAGGCTGACCGACGCCGCCAGCAGCACCGCGCACAGCAGATACGGAGCCATGCTGAGGCGCAGACGATTTTGCTGATGCGCCACCGGCGGCAGCGGCGGATCGTTATGCTGCCGGCAGACCACCAGCAGTGCGATAAGCGGTGCGATGGCCATCAGCCACAGCGGCGCCATCGGATGGATCGACAGCGCCAGCGCGGCGCACAGCGGCCCGAGCAGCCGGCCGCAACTCAGCCCCGAGCTGATGGTGGCCAGCGCCGACATGCGCTGTTCATAACCGGCGCGCTGCAGCGCCCAGGTTTGGCTGGCCGGCACCATGCCGGAAACCGTCAACCCGTAGATAATGCGCGCCGCGATCAGGCCGCCCAATCCGACCATCGGCGACAGCCAGCCGGCCGCAAGCCCCCACACCGCCAGCGCCAGTAAAGCAAAACTGAACAAATACCCCGCTAACGCCATGGTTACCACAAACTTGCAGCCGCGAATTTCCGACTGCCGCCCCCACCAGGGCGAGCCGACCAGAAACAGCATCGAGCCGAGCGTCAACAGCCCAGCCCAGACGGACAGCGACAGCTGGGTCATACTGACTAACATCGGCAACGCGACCAACAGCCCGTTTTGCCCGATGCCCAGCAAACCGGCGCAAAACGCCAGCGGCCAATTGGAAGGCGACGCATTCCCAATTGTCGACGATTTTGGGGAGGGAGAAATACTCATCAAAAGTAAATTTACCGTTAATAAAATTATATGCTTATGTGAGAATCATTGAAAAATTGTATCATAGGATTATTGATAACAATAAATATTATTGATATAAGAATCATTCTCAATTGATTCAACAGTGAAATGGGATCATGACAATCCAGTTTGAAACCGCGGCAACAGACGTGGCTGCGCAGTGTTTTTTGAACGCACTAATGCGTGAAACCCGGGACTGGCAAATCGTTCCGGCCACCGATCACCAGCAACATCCGCAGCTTCACATTCCTCTTTCATCTACCCAGGCCATTCGCATCGCTTTACGCCATATTTCGCCAACCCAGCATCACCAATACCTGTTCCCCGCCCGCCTGCATCAGCAGGATGACGGCGCCGGTGAGGCGCTGAGCGTCGAACGGCTGGTGAGCCTGCTGCTGGAAAAACCGGCGGTGAAAGGCGAGTTGGCCGCCGAGGTGGTCGAGCGTTTCCGCCAGCGGGTGCTGGAAAGTCATGATAATACCCAACAGGCGATCGCTATCCGTCTGGACTGGCCGGCGCTGCGCGACCGGCCATTGAATTTCGCCCAGGCGGAACAGGGGCTGCTGGTGGGCCACGCCTTCCATCCGGCGCCCAAATCCCACGAACCCTTCGACGAACGCCAGGCGCACCGTTATCTGCCGGACTTCGCCGCCCGTTTCCCGCTGCGCTGGTTCGCCGTCGACCACCGTTTCCTGTGCGGCGACAGCCTGAACCTGACGCTGCAGCAACGTCTGCAACGCTTCGTCGCCGAGAGCGCGCCGCAGCTGCTGGCGCATTTCACCGATGACGTCTGGCTGCTGCCGATGCACCCCTGGCAGGCCGATCATCTGCTGACGCAGGCCTGGTGCCAGGATCTGGTTAACCAGGATCTGCTGCGCGATCTGGGCGAGGCCGGCGAACGCTGGCTGCCGACCAGTTCGTCCCGCTCGCTGTACAGCGCCGGCAACCGCGACATGATTAAGTTCTCCCTCAGCGTGCGCCTGACCAATTCGGTGCGCACCCTGTCGGTCAAGGAAGTGAAGCGCGGCATCCGCCTGGCTCGCCTGGCGCAAACCCCGCGCTGGCAGCAGCTGCAGGCGCGCTACCCAACCTTCCGCGTGATGCAGGAAGACGGCTGGGCCGGCCTGCGCTCCGTCGAGGGCGCCATTCAGGAAGAGAGCCTGATGGCATTTCGCGACAACCTGCTGTTCGAACAGCCGGAAAGCCAGACCAACGTGCTGGTGACCCTGACCCAGGCCGCGCCGGACGGCGGCGACAGCCTGCTGGCCGCCGCGGTGCGCCGCCTGGCCGCCCGCCTGAACCTGCCGCTGCGGCAGGCGGCGTACTGCTGGCTGGACGCCTACTGCCAACAGGTGCTGCTGCCGCTGTTCAGCACCGAAGCCGACTACGGCCTGGTGCTGCTGGCGCATCAGCAAAACATCCTGGTGGAGATGCAGCAGGATCTGCCGGTCGGCATGCTGTACCGCGACTGTCAGGGCAGCGGCTTTACCCGCGACGCCACCCCGTGGCTGGAGGAGATCGGCGAAGCCGAGGCGGAAAACCGCTTCAGCGAACGGCAGCTGCTGCGCTACTTCCCTTATTATCTGCTGGTGAATTCCAGCCTGGCGGTCACCGCCGCGCTGGCCGCGGCCGGTTTCGACAGCGAAGAATCGTTGATGGCCCGGGTACGCGACGCGCTTGGCGGCCTGCGCGCCACCGCCAGGAATACCCTGTGTCTGGACTACGTGCTCGACAGCCCGCACTGGAACTGTAAAGGCAACTTCTTCTGTTACCTGCACGATCATAACGAGAACACCATCGTCGATCCGGCGGTGATCTACTTCGATTTCGTCAATCCACTGTTCACAGGGGCCGCCCAATGACGCCATTCGCCAAACTGACGCATGCCGGCAGCGGTTTCCGCTGCGAACGGCTGGAACAGGATCTGCAGCTGGGCCTCGGCCTGGACGGCAGCGCCGTGCTGCATTACCCGGGCGCCCTGCCGCAGGGCTGGCTGGTGCAGGCGCTGGATCAGCTGCTGATCGCCGCGCCGCAGCTCAGCGGCGTGGCGCTGCCTTACGCCGAATGGCGGGAAGAACCGCAGGCTCAGGCGCTGTTTGCCCTGGCCAGCGGCGACTACCTGGCGCGCGAAGTTTTCTACCAGCTGCCGCTGTGGCTGAGCGGCGAACGCAACCGCGCCTCCGGCCAGATGCACTATGACGCCGAACGCCATATCTGGTTCCCGCAGCGCCCGGCGCGGCCGAACGGCGAGGTTTATCGCCGTTACGATCCGCAGGTCAAACATAGCCTGAGCTTCCGCCTGCCGGAGGTCGAACGCGACGCCGAACAGTTCACCCGCTGGATGAATTCGCCGCGCGTCGATGCCTTCTGGGAAATGAGCGGCCCGCTCGAGGTGCAGGCCGCCTATCTGCAGCGCCAGCTGGACTCCAGCTACTGTTATCCGCTGCTCGGCTGTTTCGACGATCGTCCGTTCGGTTACTTCGAAGTCTACTGGGCGCCGGAAGACCGCATCGGCCGCCACTACCGCTGGCAGCCGTTCGATCGCGGGTTGCATATGCTGGTGGGTGAAGAGGATCGCCGCGGCGCGCAGTACATCCGCAGCTGGCTGCGCGGCCTGACCCACTATCTGTATCTGGACGAGCCGCGTACCACCCGGGTGGTCGCCGAGCCGCGCGCCGACAACCAGCGGCTGTTCCGCCACCTGCCGGCCGCCGGTTATCACACCCTGAAGGAGTTCGATTTCCCGCACAAGCGTTCGCGCCTGATCCTCAACCAACGCGACGCGTTCTTTCGGGAGACGTCGGTATGATCGCTCATGACTACGCTGACTGGCAGCGCGTCAACCGCCAGATGATCGCCAAGATCCTGGCCGAACTGGAATACGAACGCACGCTGCAGGCGGAATCGCACGACGGAAAATGGCGCATCGCCCTGGGCGACGCCAGCTACGGCTTCAGCGCCACCCGCGGCATCTGGGGCTGGCTGCATATCGACCCCGCTACGCTGAGCTGCGATCGGTTGCCGCTGGCCGCCGACCAAACGCTGCGTCAGCTGGCTCAGGTGCTGAAAATGGACGATGCGCAGATAGCCGAACACCTGGAAGACCTGTACGCCACGCTGCGCGGCGACATGCAGCTGCTGGCCGCACGCCACGGCATGAGCGCGCAGGATCTGATCGCCCTCGATACCGACGCGCTGCAGTGCCTGCTGGCCGGCCACCCGAAGTTCATTTTCAACAAGGGCCGCCGCGGCTGGGGCCTGAACGCGCTGCAGCAGTATGCGCCGGAGTATCAGGGCCAGTTCCGCCTGCACTGGATCGCGGCCAAACGCGGCGGCTTCGTTTGGTGCGCCGACGCGCAATTCCCGCTGGACAGCCTGCTCGACAGCGCCATGGATCAGAGCGAACGTCAGCGCTTCGAGCGCCGCTGGCGCGAGCTGAAGCTGGGTGACGATTGGATCCCGGTGCCGCTGCACCCCTGGCAATGGCAGCAAAAAATTGCGCTGCATTTCCTGCCGCAGCTGGCCGAGGGCGAGCTGATCGAACTGGGCGAATTCGGCGATCGTTACCTGGCGCAACAATCGCTGCGCACCCTGACCAACGTCAGCCGCAGTTCGGCGTTCGACATCAAGCTGCCGCTGACCATTTACAACACCTCGTGCTACCGCGGCATTCCGGGCAAGTACATCAGCGCCGGCCCGGCCGCCTCGCGCTGGCTGCAGGAAATCTTTGCCGAAGACCCCACCCTGAGCGCCAGCGGCGCCCAGATCCTCGGCGAACCGGCGGCGGGTTACATGCCCCACCAAACCTATGCCTCGCTGGCCAAAGCGCCGTACCGCTATCAGGAAATGCTTGGGGTGATCTGGCGTGAGAACCCGTCCTGTTACCTGCAGGAGGGCGAGCAAGCCATCTTGATGGCGACGCTGATGGAAACCGACAACCGGGATGAGCCGCTGATCGCCGCCTATATCGCGCGCTCCGGCCTGAGCGCCGAAGCCTGGCTGCAACAGATGTTCAGCGCGGTGGTGCTGCCGATGTACCACCTGATGTGCCGTTACGGCGTGGCCCTGATCGCCCACGGCCAGAACATCACGCTGGTGATGAAGGATCACGTGCCGCAGCGCGTGTTGCTGAAGGATTTCCAGGGCGACATGCGCCTGGTGGATCGGGACTTCCCCGAAGCGGCCTCGCTGCCGCAGGTGGTGAAGGATGTCACCGTGCGCCTTTCCGCCGACTACCTGATCCACGATCTGCAGACCGGCCACTTCGTCACCGTGCTGCGCTTCATCTCACCGCTGATGTCGTCCTGCGGGATAAGCGAAGCGCGTTTCTATCAGCTGCTGGCGCAGGTGCTGCAAGGATATATGGCGCGGCATCCGGAAATGGCGGACCGCTTCGCGCTGTTCGACCTGTTCAAGCCGCAGATTATTCGCGTGGTGCTGAACCCGGTCAAACTCACCTATTCAGAGCAGGACGGCGGCAGCCGCATGTTGCCGAACTACCTGCAGGATCTCGATAACCCTCTTTATCTGGTCACCAAGGAGCTTGCCCAATGAATCAGCCTCTGGATTTCATCGGCATCGGCGTCGGCCCGTTCAACCTCAGCATCGCCGCGCTTGGCAGCGAAGTGAACGGCTTTAACAGTAAATTCCTTGAGCGCAAACCGCACTTTTCCTGGCATCCCGGCATGATGGTGCCGGATTGCCACATGCAAACCAGCTTCCTGAAGGATCTGGTGAGCGCGGTGTCGCCGACCAACCCGTACAGCTTTCTCAACTATCTGGTTAAACGGAAAAAGTTCTACCGTTTCCTGACCACCGAGCTGCGCACGGTGTCGCGCGAAGAGTTCGCCGACTACCTCGACTGGGCCGCCAACGGGCTCAGTTCGCTGGAGTTCAGCCAGGACATTCAGAGCGTGGATTTTGACGACCAGCAGCGCCAGTTTGTGGTCACCACCCAGCGTAATGTCTACCGCGCGCGCCACGTCTGCCTCGGCATCGGCAAACGCATCAAGCTGCCGGACTGCGTTACCGAACAAAACGACCGCTGCTTCCACGCCGGCGAAATGGTGCTGCGCAGCCCGGATCTGGCCGGCAAACGCGTTACCCTGGTGGGCGGCGGCCAGAGCGGCGCCGACCTGTTCCTGAACATGTTCCGCGGCGAATGGGGCCAACCGGCGCAGCTCAACTGGATCTCGCGCCGCAACAACTACAACGCGCTGGATGAAGCGGCCTTCGCCAACGAATACTTCACGCCGGACTACGTCGACAGCTTCTACGGCCTCAACGACGGCGCCAAACATCGCATGCTGACCGAACAGAAGATGACCTCCGACGGCATCACCAGCGAGTCGCTGCTGGCCATCTACCGCGCGATGTATCACCGCTTTGAAGTGCTGCGAGAAAAGCCCTGGGCGCGCCTGCTGCCAAGCCGTTCGCTGGCGGCGATGCACGCCAACGGCGACGGGTACCGGCTGGTGACGCATCACCATCTCGATCAGGGCCGGGAAATCTTCGATACCGACGTGACGATCTTCGCCACCGGTTACCAGCAGGATCGGCCGGCTTTCCTGGCGCCTTTGGCCGATCGCCTGCTGACCACCGCCGATGACCAATACCGCATCGCCCCGGACTTCAGCCTGGAATGGCAGGGGCCGCAGGAAAATTGCCTGTTTGCCGTCAACGCCGGCATGCACAGCCACGGCATTGCCGAACCCCAGCTCAGCCTGATGGCCTGGCGATCGGCGCGCATTCTCAACCGGGTTTTAGGACGCGACCAGTTCGATTTAACGTCCACCCCGGCTGTGATCCAATGGCGCAGTCAGCAACCGGGCACGCCCGCCCGCGCTGAACACGTCATGCTCAATTACACCGAGTTTTAACCACACACCACATGGGAACACTGGAAAAATAACGATGAAGCGCAAACACCTTTGGGTATTGAATCCGTGTCTGCTGGCGATGCTTGCGCCGGCGGCCTGGGCGGAAGAGCAAAAAAATAACGATGAGCAGGTGGTAGTTTCCGCCAGTCGCTCACACCGCACCGTCGCTGAAATGGCGCAGACCACCTGGGTTATCGAGAGCCAGGAGATTGAGCAACAGGTGCAGGGCGGCAAGGAAATCAAGGACGTGCTGGCGCAGCTGATCCCGGGCATGGACGTCAGCGGCCAGGGCCGCACCAACTACGGCATGAACCTGCGCGGCCGTTCGATGATGGTGATGATCGACGGCGTGCGCCTGAATTCATCGCGCAGCGACAGCCGCCAGCTGGATTCGATCGACCCGTTCAATATCGCTCACATTGAGGTGATCTCCGGCGCCACCGCGCTGTACGGCGGCGGCAGCACCGGCGGCCTGATCAATATCGTCACCAAGAAAGGCCAGAAAGAGCAGCAGGTTGAGCTGCAGGTCGGCGGCAAAACCGGCTTCGGCGGCCACAACGACCACGACGAAAACGTCGCGGCGGCGGTCAGCGGCGGCAACGACAATGCCTCGGGCCGCCTGTCGGTCTCCTATCAGCGCTACGGCGGCTGGTACGACGGCAAAGGCAACGAGGTGCTGATCGACAATACCCAAACCGGCCTGCAGTATTCCGATCGCCTCGACGTGATGGGCACCGGCACCATCAATATCGACGATCACCAGCAGCTGCAGCTGACCACCCAGTATTACAAAAGCCAGTCCGACGGCGATCACGGCCTGTATCTGGGCAAAGACTTCTCGGCGGTCACCGGCGACGCCAAGGCGTACAACGGCGGCAACCTGAACGCCGACCGTATCCCGGGCACCGAGCGCCACCTGATCAACCTGCAGTATTCCAACACCGACTTCCTCGGCCAGGATCTGGTGGCGCAGGTTTATTATCGTGACGAGTCGCTGACCTTCTACCCGTTCCCAACGCTGAATTCGACGGGCAAAGCCGTCACCAGCATCGGCGCCTCCCAGCAGAAAACCGACTTTTACGGCGGCAAGCTGACGCTGAACAGCAAGCCTGTCGACGCCCTGACGCTGACCTATGGCATTGACGCCGAACATGAAAGCTTCAACGCCAATCAGCAGTTCTTCGACCTGGCGAAGGCCAAGCAATCCGGCGGCATGGATTTGGAAAACGCCTACAACACCGGGCGTTATCCGGGCTACACCACCACTAACCTGGCGTCGTTCCTGCAGGCCAGCTACGACATCAACCCGATCTTTACCCTGAGCGGCGGCGTGCGTTATCAGTACACCGAAAACAAGATCGATGACTTCGTCGGCTACAACCAACAGCAAGCCATCGCCACCGGCGCGGCAACCTCCGCCGACGCCATCCCGGGCGGCAAGACCGACTACAATAACGCCCTGTTCAACGCCGGCCTGCTGGCGCACCTGACCGAGCGCCAGCAAACCTGGTTCAACTTCTCGCAGGGCTTCGAGATCCCGGATCCGGGCAAGTATTACGGCAACGGCACCTATGCGCTGAACAACGGCCACTATCAGCTTAACAAGAGCATCAACGTCGGCGACTCCAAGCTGGAAGGCATCAAGGTCAACGCCTACGAGCTCGGCTGGCGCTACACCGGCGACAACCTGCGCACCCAGATCGCCGCCTACTATTCACTGTCCGACAAGAGCATCTCCATCAACAAAACCGACATGACCATTAACGTCAACTCGGACAAGCGCCGCATCTACGGGCTGGAAGGCGCGGTGGACTACTTCTTCGCAGACAGCGACTGGAGCGCCGGCAGCAACTTCAACCTCATCCGCTCCGAGACCAAGGTCAACGGCGAGTGGAAAAAGTTGGTGGTCGACACCGCCAGCCCATCCAAAGTCACCGCTTACGTCGGTTGGGCGCCGGGCGACTGGAACCTGCGCCTGCAGTCGCAGCAGACCTTCGACGTGTCGGACGACGGCGATTACACCAAGGCCAACTCCACCCAAGGCCGCAAGATCGACGGTTACAACACCATCGACTTCCTCGGCAGCTACGCCCTGCCGGTGGGCAAACTCAGCTTCAGCGTGGAAAACCTGCTGGACAAGCAATACACCACCGTTTGGGGCCAGCGCGCGCCGATCCTGTACAGCCCAACCTACGGCTCGCCTGAGCTGTACAGCTATAAAGGCCGCGGCCGCACCTTCGGCCTGAACTATTCGGTCTTGTTCTGATCCTATGCAAAAGGGCCGGCAATGCCGGCCCTTTTCATTTGCAGAACGGATGATGCTCCGCCCAATGCTCGGCGATTTCCTGCCGTCGGCAGACCCATACCCGATCGTGCCGCTGGATATAATCCAGAAAGCGCTGCAGCGCGCGAAACTTGCCGGGGCGCCCCAGCAGGCGGCAGTGCATGCCGATCGACAGCATCTTCGGCGAGGTTTCGCCCTCTTCGTACAGGACGTCGAAGCTGTCCTGCAGATAGGTGAAGAACTGCTCGCCGGTGTTGAAGCCCTGCGGCGAAGCGAAGCGCATATCGTTGGCTTCCAGCGTATAAGGCACAATCAAATGCGGCTTGTTCTCGCCGTTGGCGCACTGCACCTCGGTCCAGAACGGCAGATCGTCGCCGTAATAGTCGCTGTCATATAAAAAGCCGCCTTGCTCCACCAGCAGCCGGCGGGTATTCGGGCTGTCGCGGCCGGTATACCAGCCCGTCGGCGCCTGGCCGAACAGTTCGCGCAGCGTCGCGATCGCCTGCTGCATATGCCGGCGTTCGGTGGCCTCGTCCATCTGCTGGTAGTGGATCCAGCGCCAGCCGTGGCTCACCACGTCATAATCGGCCTCTTTAATCGCCTGCACCACCTGCGGATTGCGCGCCAGCGCCATGGCGACGCCAAACACCGTCAGCGGCAAACCGCGGCGTTGAAACTCCTGATGGATCCGCCAGAAACCGGCGCGCGAACCGTATTCGTACAGTGAATCCATCGACATATGCCGATCCGGGTAGCTGGCCGCGCCGATGATGTCGGAAAGGAACTGCTCAGAGCCGGCGTCGCCGTGCAGCACGTTATTTTCCGCACCTTCTTCATAGTTGAGAACGAACTGCACCGCGATGCGGGCGTCTCCCGGCCAGCGAGCGTGCGGCGGGCGGCCGCCGTAGCCGATCAGATCGCGCGGGTAGTCTTTATCAAATTGGGGCTGATTCATCGCCGCTTCCCATTCAGATTACGAATTAAAACCGTCAAACATGCCGGACAGCGGCTTGGCCAACGGAAAATCCAGATCGCCGTGCTTGCTGGTGCTCAACCCCAGCGCGTGCAGCGACTCGATCATTTTGACCGCCGCGCTGACGCCGTCGATCACCGGGATCGCCAGCTCCTGCGTTAGCTGACGCGCCAGATCGGCCATGCCGCCGCAGCCGAGCACGATGGCGCCGCAGCCGTCTTGCTTCAGGGATTGCAGGCACTGCTCACGCACCTTCTGCTGCGCCAGCCCGCTGCCGTCTTCCAGCGCCAACACCGGCAGATCGATGGCGTGCAGCGCCGCGCAGTGGCGTTCAAAACCGTATTGATGCAATAAATGGCGGGCGATGGTCAGCGTGCGCGGCAGCGTGGTGACGATGGAAAAGCGCGTCGCCAGCAGGGTGGCGGTGTGCATCGCGGCTTCGGCAATGCCAATCACCGGCGCGCAGGCCAGCTCACGCGCCGCCAACAGCCCCGGATCGCCAAAGCACGCGATGACGTGCCCGCTCACGCCGGCCTCGCGGCCAAGCTTCACCTGCTGCAGCACGCCCACGGCGGCGATCGCCTCATCAAAATGCCCTTCGATGGACGGCGCGCCCGCCTGCGGAGACACCGCCAGGATCTCGGTGCCCGGCGCGGCCACGGCGCGCGCGGCGGCGCCGATGGTGGCCGTCATCGCCGGGCTGGTGTTCGGGTTGATCACCTGGATCAGGCAGCGGCCGCTCATAACGCCCCCTTTTCTTGCGCCGCAAAGAGGCGTGTAAAATCAGGGGAGTCATCGTCGCTCTGGGTAAAACGCAAATTGGCCAGGATATCGTCAAAATGGTGGGCCATCTGCTGCGCCAGCGCCGCGCCCTTCCGCTGCTGCAACAGCGCCAGCAGATCGCGGTGATCGTGGCAGCGGCAGCCCTGCTGCCAGGGGGCGCCATACAGCGCAATCACCAGCGACGAACGCAGCGTCAGCTGCGACACCAGCTCGGTCAGCACCGCATTGCCGGCAATGGCCTGCAGCTGAACGTGAAACGCGGCGGACAGCCGGATCGCCGCCGCGCCGTCCCGCTCCAGGTGCGCCTGCTGTTCCTGTTCGACAATGGCCGCCATCGCCCGCAGATGTTCCGGGCCGCAGTGGGCGATCACCTGCGGCACATTGGCGCACTCCAACATTTTGCGCGTCTGGAACACATTGATCGCTTCTTCTTCCCCCGGCTTGGCAACCAGTGCACCGCGTTTGGGCAACTGAGTCACAAGCTGCACTGCGGCAAGGCGCTGCAGCACCCGGCGGATGCCGGTGCGGCTAACGCCAAAGGCCGCCGCCAGCGCTTCTTCCGGCAGTTTGCCGCCGGGCAACAGCCGATGCTCAACGATCGCCTTTACCAGCGAGTTGTAAATATGATCGTCCCGATCCTCAGTGAAATAGGCGGCGGATTGCCCATGCTGCGCGGCGTTGGCGCCGATCGTCGTGCCGATCATCTTGCTGCTCCCTATACCCTTAGATAATCAAATCGTATACAAGAACAAGATATTTTGTATACAAAAAAGATAAATTTGGCCTGAATCCTGCAAAAGCCCTGTCAACGACCTTTGCCACCGCCCTGGCGCCCGTTCTTGAGAGGAGCACGATTTATGCCAAACCCTAATGAAAACTACAGCCCCAAACTGTGCAACGACGATCTGGCGCCGACGCGCGACCAGAACTGGAGCTGGTACAACATTTTTTCTTTTTGGATGTCGGACGTGCACAGCATGGGCGGCTATGTGGTGGCCGCCAGCTTCTTCGCCCTTGGGCTGTCGAGCTGGCAGGTGCTGATCTGCCTGCTGGTGGGGATTTGCATCGTGCAGTTCTGCGCCAATCTGGTGGCTAAACCCAGCCAGATGGGCGGCGTGCCTTATGCGGTGCTGAGCCGCCAGGCATTCGGGGTGTTCGGCGCCAATATTCCGGCGGTGATCCGCGGCATGATCGCCTTTGCCTGGTATGGCATACAAACTTACCTGGCTTCCAACGCCCTGATGCTGACGCTATTGAAGTTCTTTCCCTCGCTGGAGCCGATGACCATACCGCATTTTCTTGGCCTGTCGCAGCTCGGCTGGGGATGTTACATCATCATGTGGCTGCTGCAGGCGATGGTGTTTTGGCGCGGCATGGCGGCGATCAAACGCTTTATCGATATCGCCGGCCCGGCGGTTTACGTAGTGATGTTCGCGCTGGCCGGCTGGATTATTTATCGGGTGGGGTTCTCTAACCTGTCCCTTACGCTGGCCAGCAAAAGCCTGAGCGCCGGTGAACAGGGCTGGCTGATGCTGACCGCTACCGCACTGGTGGTTTCTTACTTCTCCGGGCCGCTGCTGAACTTCGGCGATTTCACGCGCTACGGCAAAAGCTTTGCCGAGGTGCAACGCGGCAATCGCTGGGGGCTGCCGTTCAACTATCTGCTGTTTTCGCTGGTGACCGTGGTGATCGTCTCCGGCACCCTGCCGCTGTTCGGCCAGTTGATTACCGATCCGATAGAAACCGTTACCCGCATCGACAGCGACATCGCCGTAGCGCTCGGCCTGCTGACCATGATCGTCGCCACCATCGGCATCAACATCGTGGCCAACTTCGTGTCGCCGGCGTTCGATTTCTCCAACTGTTCGCCGCAGAAAATCAGCTTCCGCACCGGCGGCATGATCGCCGCGGTCGGCTCCTTCCTGCTGACACCGTGGAACCTGTTTCAGTCGCCGGAGCTGATCCACTACACGCTGGACGTGCTGGCCGCGTTTATCGGACCGCTGTTCGGCATCCTGCTGGTGGACTTCTACATTATCAAACGCGGCGAGCTGCACGTGGACGATCTGTACAACGCCACGCCGGGCGGACGCTACTGGTACAAGAACGGCTTCAACCCGAACGCCATCTGGGCGCTGGTGCCGTCGGTTGCCATTGGATTGGCCATCAGCTTCACGCCCAGCCTGCATGAGGTGGCCAACTTCAGCTGGTTTATCGGCGCGGCGCTGGGCGGCGGCTGTTACCGCATTATCGCCCGCCGCGAATGGGCGGCCAATCAGGCGGTGACCTTTGCCAAAACCGAATTGAGCAAGGATTAGCCCGGCCGTCAGGCCGGATATTCCCTGGTAAACGTCAGCGCCGCCTTTATTCCCTGACGGCGCTGATGATATTACGTTCGAACAGGTCAAAGATACGCCGGACTTCGGGATTGCGCTCGCCCTCGGCGGTTAAACCTATCCAAACGTCCAACATCATCGCCCCGTCAAACAGCGTCGGCAAAGGCAGCAGGTTGCTGTTGAACCGCGGCAGCCCCGTCGGCAGCAAACCAATAACGCCGGACCATCTGACCAGCTCCGCCGCCAGTTCATAAGAGGAGACATGCATCACCGAACGGGCTCGCCGGGAAATAAAGCGATTCCAGGGGTCGAGCGTCGGATAATCTTGATACCCGCTAAATTGGATCAGCATATAGTCGTCGAGATCTTCCAGGCAGTAAGGCGTAATCAGCTTGCTGGCGTAACTGCTGGCAATAAACGGCATGAAGGAAAGTGAAATCAGGCGCCTTTTTGACACGGCCCAGGGTTCACACTGCCGCCTGCCCGGCTGAGCAAGCCAAATGCGAATGTCCGCTTCGCCTTCATCCTGCCGCCTGGAATCGATCGCCACCACGTTCTTGCCGGCCCCTTTATGCAGCCACGCTATCAGCGGGCGTAAAAGAAACCCCTCGAGCAATAGCGGCGGCATCGACAGTTTTATTTGCTCAACCGCCGTGGCGGGCGCCAGAACCGGGCCAGAAAATAACGCGTCGTAAACCAGGGTATAAATCTGGTGGCCTATTGGAGTCAGCTCAAACACGCGTTTATTTCTTATCAATAATTTCCCTCCCAATGCCGTCTCAATTTTATTCAGCTCCGCGCGCAGTTTGTCGACGCGCACGCCAAACTGCCGGGACGCCTGCTTTAAACTCCCGCTGCGCGCAATGGTTATAAATTGCCGCGCGATAACCTCATCGCCGCCAAAAAGGCTCAGCCACGCGCCGTTCGCCCGCAGCGTCTCCAGATCCAGCGGCGTCGTATTGCGGCTTGTTGCGCACTCCTCTTCAGTCAACGCCATACTTCCCCTCATGCCGTAACCATAATCGCAGCAATAAAGGCATCGGCATCCCTGGCGGTGGGCGCTTCTCCAGCGGCTGAGCGGTTAACACCTGCCGCAAATCGGCCTCTGTCGGCCCCTGGTCCAACGCCGAGACGATCACCAGGCGTTCGACCCGACCTTCCGCGTCCAGCCAAATACGCAGCGTGATGGAAGGGGGCAGCCCCCGCTGTTTACGATCGGGCTGTGCGCCGAGAAAGGCGCGCAGCCGCTGGACGGCGGCGGCGTCCCCGGCCAAAAATCGCTGATATGAGGCGCCCACCGCCAACGCATAGTCACGCCATTCGTTCCGTCTGTCGACGACGGGCGCTGCGGCGGTCTTGCCGCGCAGCATGGCTATCGCGCCCAGAGCGCGCCGACGCCAGGATATAAAAAATGCTTTGTTTGCAAACCACATGGTGCCCCCGTCAATACTCAGCGCGCTCTACCCGCGGTTTTCAGGAGGCCAATGCGTCATTCGCTTCCTGCCGCTCGGCAGCCGCCGGGCCCTCTTCGCCATTGGCCGGCGCTTTCTCATTTTCTGTCTGAATAACATGGCGCAAATACAGCAGAAACTCCTGCAACAGCCGGTCCCATAGCTCCAGGTTCGCCTGCAGGTAATTGCGCATCACCCCGCCGGCGACCGGCACGTCCATATCCAGCACCAGAAAACCGCTTTGCTCCGTCAGGCGCGAGAAGCGTCTGGACTGATTCCATTGGGCCACCAGCCCGCCAGGCAGCACGCCTTCGATGCGCAGGGTGGTGCTGAGGGTAAAATCCAGGTACTCGCCGGGCGCCTTGCCGGCGTTGCCGAAACGCAGCGCAAAACCGATCCCCTGGCTGGCGCTGAGCAATTGTACAGCCCCGTTCTGTTCGACCTGGTTGGTTCGATACCCTGCGGACTGCAACACTTCCGTTAATAGCCTTGGATTAACGGTTTCAATGGCTTCATGTTCATTCATGGACATTTTCTCGCATTAGCTACATGGGATTAAGGTTGCGGAGTTGGCTGGCGCGCATCCGCCCGGTTTTCATACATTTTGTCGCCATAGCTCTGCGCGATTTCGTCAAACTTGACGCGCGCAGCGGTGGCGAAAGGCTGCCGCATCTTCAACAGGCTGCCGGTGCCCAGGCTTTCATATTCCGTCAGCACCTCTTTGCCCAACGCATACAGCTTTTGATTCTTAAGGGTGCAAGACGCCAGCGCCGCCTGATGCTGTTGCAGCTGCCCCTGCAGGCTCGCCCGCGCCGTCTCTTTGCCCCGCGCCAGCCCCAACAACTCGTCGTAGGCGCGCTTGTACTGCCCGGTTTGCTGTTGGCTTGCCGCAATCTGGGCGGCGGCCTGGCTGCGCAGGCTTTCTTGCCGTTGCGTCAACGTTTTGCTCTCACCCTGCGCCTGCTCCAGCGCCGCCTGCAGCCGTTTCACCTGCTCCTGCGCCGCTTTCAACTGGGCCTCGGCGGCGTTGCTCGCCGCCTGCATTTGCGCCTGCCCCGCCTGCAACGCCTGCAGCTGTTGGTTGGTGCTGCGCAACTGGGTGCGCAAACGCTCCTCCAGCGTTTGATCCGCCGCCTGCCCCCGACCGGGCGTCAGCAAACCCGCCAGGATCAACAACAGGCACATTTTCCCCACCCCGCGGCGGAAATATGGTTTATTCATACCCTTTCTCCCAACGTTTCACGGGCGTCAGAAACGCGCGTTCAGATCGAGCTGGAACACGTTGATCGACAACGGGTCGCCATAAACTTCATTTGAACTGCTCCAGCGCCCTTCCACCGAAACGTTATTGGTGAGCGCATAGTTGGCGCCCAGGTAATACCCTTTCGCATTGGTGCCGCCAAGGTGGAAACTGGAATCGTTATAGGCATCCGGCAAGGCGTCCGGTTGGATATATTTATAACCGGCGTACAGGTTCCAATCGCCTTCATGGCTCATCTCCATCGCCCGGCCCAGCATCGCCTGCACCATCCAGGCATTGGCCCCGCTCTGAATCGCACCGTCGCCGCTGAGGTTATTGATAATTTGCCCTTCCGAGCGCCGCTGCATTTTACCGGCGTCATAGGCCAGATTACGCACGTAATCGCCCTGCAGGCGCAGCTTCAACGCATTGAAGGTTTCGGTATCCCAAATCAGATTCAGATCCAGCAGGTTAAACTCGGACGCCAGGCCGACGTACTGCGGCAGCGGCGTTTGCTGCGGGTTATTAGGATCCAGAGCGATATTGCGCAGCAGGAATAAGGTGTTGCCCTTTTGCATGAAGCCCGGGCGCGACCAGTCCGTATCGCAGGCCGGATCGCCGGTATAGAGGCTGCAGGAAGAGGATCGCTGCCCCTCGACGTTGTCGAAATAGTAATAAGCCAGCGCACCGCGCAATTTATTGGCTTCGTTAATTTGCCATTCGGTACCGACCTGGGCACCGAAGAGCCATTTATCTTCGCTTTTCCCTTTATTCTGGCTGCGCGCAGGCCAGGAATCCGAGCCATATTCCAGCGGGAAAGCGCCTAAGGTGCCAAACAGGCTGGCGTTATCCGCGATATTCAGCTTCGAGGCGCCGAGTGCGATCCCATCCAGGTTCAACTCATTCGAGAACAAGATGTCGGTAGAGACGAAGGGATTGGCCGTACGGCCGAACCTGGCGTCCCAGACCCTATCCGTCGAGCGCCAACCGATCCAGGCGCGATCCAGCCAGATATTCTTTTTCTTCGCGTTATCCCCCAGCGTCTGGTTAGTGGATACCGGGCTGTCATCGCTACCGGTGGCGACGCGTATCGCGCTGCTCCAGTTGTCGGTCAACGCGGCTTCGACGCCCAGGCGGGCCCGCAGGCGGAAACGGTTCTCCCGGTTTTGGCGAGTGTTTAATAACGGCGGCAAGGACGAGTTGGTATTGGTGTTGACGTCATAAGGCCCGCCGTTATTGAGCGCGTTGAAATCAATAATCTGATCGCTGTTTCCGCCGGAATAAAAGCGAGATTCTTCGCGCGTTCGCACGTCGCCGGTCACTTTAATCCGCGATACCCAATCCGGGAAGGTATTTGGCGCGGCCCATTTCTCTGACTTCGCCTGCGCGATCACTTCCCCTTTCACCTCGTCACGAATTTGGTCGCGCACGGTTTCGGGGATATAGGGCACGCGCACATCCCCAGGCTGCACTTCCGGGCCAGCCGCCGCCGCAGCGCCGGCATGCTGCTGCGCCTGGCGAGCCTGTTGCGCCTCCGCCTCCGCCTGGCGCACCAGCGCTTCGGATTGTTCCGCCGTCAGCACGCCCTGCTTCACCAATAGCCGTATCAGGTTTACCGTGGCGTTTTCCGAAGGGGCCGCCAGCGCCGTCCCCGCAGACAGCATCAGGCCCATGGCAATCAGGGTTGCCAAACCATTAATCTGGAAATTCATTTTCACGCAGCTCCGCAATAAGACGATGAATAAAGTGAGTAGTGGGTCAGCCTGGGCGGCGCCCCTGTAACAAAATCCGTACCGGCAACGACAACGACTTCGGCGGTTTTTGACTCATGGCCGGCGCGCTGCGCAATGCGGCGACAACCTTGTTGTCGATATCCTTCTCTCCGCTTGATTTCACAATGTCCACGCGCGTTACCTGCCCGGCTTCGTTAAGCCACAGGTTGAGCTGCAGACGAAAACTCAACAGCCGGGTGCTTTCGTCCTCCCGCAGGATCTTCTGGAAGATATGCGACAGGTATTGGCCATAGGTGGCGTTGCCCAGCCCACCGCCGCCACCGCTGCCGCTCATGCCGCTTCCCGAACCGGCGCCGATGTTAAAAGCGTCGCCCCCGGCCTGAGCGCTGCCGTCCATTTCCATCGCCTTGGCCATATCGTCCGCCGGCTTCGGCGCTTCTTCTTGCGGTTTTGGCTGTTCGGTCGGTTTCGGCTCCGGCGGCGGCTCGGGCTCCGCCACCTTTTCCGGCTCAGGCTCCGGCTGCTTTGGCGGTTCCGGCGGCGGCGGTGGCGGTGGCGGCAATGGAATGATCATCGGTACCTTGGGCGCCTCGCGGCGCACGCCGCTCATATCCTGAGCCCATTGCCAGATAATCACCCCGATGCCGGCCGCCAGCGCCAGGGCCAGCAGCAGCCGGAGATAAAACATCGGCGATTTTTTGCCGCTAACTGCGTACGCTGCCGGCTCGTTTGATTGCTTTGAGTGAAACAACATGTTTTTCCCCGGGCGCATTGTTTTATTGACGGGGTTTACCCGTCACCAGCCCCACCTGTGACAATTCGAGGCGACGCAGCAAATCGAGCACTTCCACCACTTTCTGGTATTGCACGCCGGCATCGCCGCGCACGATCACCGGAAAATTCGGATCCAACGCTTTCTCGGTGCGCAGGCGGTCCTCCAGTTCAGCCAGCGTGACCGGATAAGCATCGAGAAAAACCTGCCCGGCGTCGTTTATCGAAATCGCCTTGGTTTTCTGCTCCGACAGCGATACAGAGGCGCTGGCCTTCGGCAAATTGACCTGGATCCCGGCGATCTGGGCCGTGGCGGTCAAAATGAACATCACCAACACCACCATCAGCACGTCCACCAGCGGCGTGATGTTGATGCCGTCTACCGGGCCGTCCTGGTCATCGTCGTCATGGGAAAGGTTCATCGAAGCCATTAGCGTTCCCCTCCTGCCGCTTCTTTGCCGTCCGCGCCATGAACTTCAGCCATGCGCGCAATGAATTCATCGAGGAACACCCGCATATCCGCGCTCACATTGCGATTGCGCGCAACCAGCCGGTTGTAGCCGAACAGCGCCGGGATAGCGACGAGCAGCCCCATCGCGGTGGCCAGCAGCGCGGCCGCCATGCCCGGCGCCACGGCGTTGATGTTCACGTCACCCGCCATCGCCGTGCCGAGAAACACCACCATGATGCCCAGCACCGTCCCCAGCAGGCCGATATACGGGCCTCCGGCGATGGCGTTGGACAATATCCCCATGCGCGCCCCCAGCTTGCGATTCTCTTCGGTGCGAACCGAATCCATGGAGGCGCGTATCGCTTCAAGCGTGGCCAGGGACAGCGTTACCACCCGCCCCCCCGACTGGCTGCGGCGGGTGCGCAGCTCATGCACCGCCACGGCGTAAATGCGCCACAGCGTGGAATGCTGGAGCCGGTTTGCCAATGGCGCATCGTCAGCCAGGGCCTCCAAACGGGTGCCGACGTCGGCAAAAGCCTGGCGAAAGGTTTTATTGGCTTGCTCAACGCGGCTGACGTTGCGGTTTTTGCGGATCATGATCGCCCAGGACTGGATCATCATCAGGCACAGGATGGCGATAATCACCCAGGCGTCGACGGGCACCGCATGCAGCAGAAAGCCCAGGCTGCCGAAGCCGAAACCTGACTGCTTCTCATCGGTGCCATACGCCACCAGCTTCGAGTCCGCCCCCTGCGCCAGGAAATCGGACATCAGCAGCGCCGCCGGACGGGCGACCTTCGACAGCCGCAGCTCGTCGATAGCGCCGACAAACGCCCGGTTGCCCTGTGCGGCGCCACTTTCCAGGGATGCGCCTTCCGCCGTCGCCTCAGCGACGTCCCCCCCAATGGCGGCCACCGAGTTCAACGGCGGCAAGGCCGCAGCCAGATTGCCGGCCTCCCGGCCATTCAGGTACAGCCTGATCCCCCCGGCGTCGGCGGTGACGGCGAGGTGCTGCCACTGTGCGACGGCCACCGGCTGCGCCGCAGCGCTGCGCTGCCCATTGATCTCAACGAACGGCGCCCCCTGTGCCAGGCCGATCAAAAACGTATTGCCGGAGTCGTGCCGGGCGTAAATCAGCTGCTCGCCCGTCGGCCGATCGGTGCGGATCCAGGCGCTGAAGGTAAAGGTTCCCGAGGCCGGGATCGCCAGAGAGGGCGCCGCCGGCAGCAGCATCGGCGCCGCGCCGGTGAACTGCGCGGCGTGGCCCAATACACCGTCGATGATGCCGCCGGGGGGCGTTTGCGCATTATTGGCGTAGGCGGTGGTATCGCGCGGCGCGGCGCCCGGCGCGCTGTCAAAATGGTAAACCAGGGTGTAGTCGGGGTCGAAGCTCAGCTGGCCGTTGGCGGTGGCGGGCGCTTTCGCGTTGCCGTAGTACATCCAGATGTCTTGCCGCTGCCCGCCGACCACCTCGGGAATGTCGACCCACACATGGGCGATGCCCATCAGCGGGTCAAAGTCCTCAATTTGATAATTCAGCACCGTCTTGTCATCGGCGGCGACAAAGCGTAAATCCCCGCCCTTGTCCTGGGTGCCGTCGAAGGCAAAATTGCCGGTATGCAGGCGCACCAGCAGCGGCATCCGCCCGACGCGCTCGCTCAAGGCCGCCCCTTCCGGCGTGGTGTCGATAGCGATCGGCTTGCGATAGTTCCAGTCGTCCTGCCACCAGGCGTGCGCCGCCAACGGCGTCAGTAGCGTGCTTAGGCAGACGAGCATTAACATCAATAAGCGTTGCATGGTCAAAAGCTCCGAAATAGCGCTGTGTTAAGAGTGACGGTGTGGGTTCACACCCCGAATAGTCAGAAGTTCGCGCTCACGCTGAACTGCGCGCGCGGATCGTTTTTCTCAGTGTTCGCCCCTGCAATCAGGGGCAGCCCCAAATCGAGATTGCCGGACAGCCAATCGGAAACGCCGGCGCTGGCCCCCACGCCGACGCTGGCCATATTGAAACTGTCTTTCTGCTCGGGCAGCGCATCGCGCAGCCACAGCTGCGCCGCATCGGTAAACAGGTGCAAGCGCAGTTCGGTAAGCGGCGAGCCTACCCAACCCGCTATCGACGGCGTGCGCAGCTCCACCGTCCCCATAACGCCGTCGTCGGCGGCGCGTTCGGCCGCCAAATAACCGCGCACGGAGGTCGCACCGCCTGCCGAGAACTGTTCATTGGAAACCAAGGGGCCGGAGGCGACCTGGAAGGCGCCGCTCATCGCCAGCTGCCAGTCGGCGCCAAGCTGCTCGGTCAGGCCGGCTTCGCCTTTCAACACCGCGAAATCCGTGCTGGCCCGGTAGCGTTTACGATCAAACGCGGCGAAATCGCTGCCGTAGCCAAGCAAATCACTGGTGGCGGCGACGATGCTCAGCCCCAGGTTGCCCTGGCGGCGATCGCTGAAGTAATAGCCGTTATAGGAAAAGGTGAAGGGAGCGTATTTCAGCGGCACCTTGTCAGCGGCGCCGCCATAGGTCACGTTTTCGTCGAAGTTTTTAAAGTCCAGCCCCAGCGTCAGCTGATGCGTCCAGTCCCCCTCGGACGGCAGGGTATATATCACCGCCGCGCCGTAGGAGTGCCCTTTACCCAGCACATTGGTGCCGCCGACGCTCGCCACCTCGCTGTTCGAGGTATAACCCGAAAAGCGCAGCGCCCATTGGTCGGCAAGCGGCAGGCTGTAGCTGGCCGACCACACTTTCGCGTTATCCATTTTTTCCGGCGCGGTAAAGAAGGTCAGTGAGGCGCCGTGCCCTTTCTGCCACAGGTTGCTGTTGCTTAAGGAGGCGATGGTGCGCAGCGGCCTGGTGTCGGCGCTGTAATCGTTATTCAACGTCAGGTTGCCGCTCCAGGGGCTTTTGTCGTCAACGTTCAGATCGACATCCATGGTGCCCGGCACCAGGCCTTCTTTCACCGTTGGCGTGACCTGCCGCTTGCCGCTGCGGCCGATGGCGGTTAATTCCTCCTGAACCTTACCGAAATCGGGCACCTTATCTTCGGCCAGGGCGGGGACCTCATCGCGGATCGTCAGCGGTGAATGGTATTTCGCTCCCAGCACCCGCACCCGCCCGACTTTGGTTTCCGTCACCTGCAGGTAAACGACGCCGCCGCTGACCTGCTGCTCCGGCAGCGCGACATAGACCGACTGATAACCCTTGCTGTGGTAGACCTGCTGCAGCGCCTGCTGCGCGCCTTCGACATCGGCCAGGGTTCGCTGCGGCCCCAGAAAGGGGTACACCGCCTTTTCGATTTCCCGTGCGCTGAGCACCGTATTGCCGCGCACGATATACTCGTTAATATTGACCTGCGGCGACGCGGCGGCAGGGGCCTGTTCCGCGCCGGCGGATTGCGCTGCAAACGCCGCTGGCGACATCACCGGCACTGCCGCGGCCAGCACTCCCAGGCAAAAAAACCACCGCTTCGTCTTTTCAACGTCATGCATTGGATGAACTCTGTTCTTGAGGAAACCAAACCCCGCTGACACATTGCCCTTCGGCTGATGAGCAATAGCCGCAACCCGGAACTGAATCGGTCTGTATCCATCACCGATATCGACTGACACTATCTAGACGGCTGGCGCCGGCGAAGACCGAACGCTTGTCACCAAAACTTCACAAAATTGCGAGAACCGGCAGCAAACGGCGGGGAAAATGCGAAAACAGGCAAAAAAAAGCCGCCACCTCCCAGCGGGAGATAACGGCTTGTTCGAACGAAACCGACGATTTACAGGGACAGCTTGCGCTGCTCCTCCGGCGTTAGCTGTCGGCGCGATTGCGGGCTCAGCGGCCCCGCCCCCAGCACCTGCACCTGGCTGCCATAGTTATAGCTAACCGGCACGGCTGCTGAGGCGGCGCCATCGCTCCCCCCCGCTTCCAGCCGTTCATTGCCGTAGCCAAGCACCTCAACGCTGATCAGCGACGGCTGATTGCGCTGCGCCTGCCTCGACGCCTGCTCCACCGCCTGCACCGCACTGCCCGCCGCCTGGCTGGCCGCCGTCAGCGCCCCCACATTTACCGCCGCGGTCATCGGTATCCCCGTCGCCTTGCCCTGGCCAAGGATATTCGCCGCATTCACCACCTGCAGCGCGGCGATGTTCAGGTTGCCGGAGAAACGGATGCCGGCCTCGCCGGCGTCGATGGTGCCCAGCGGCGCGATCAGGTCGATATCGCCCGGCGGCACTTCCGGGATCGGGTTCAGGGTCGCTATGCCGGCGCCGGTGCTCGGCACCTGTGGCGACAGGGTAACGTTGCCCCAGCCGTCATATTCGCGTTTGGGCGGCGTGTAGACCAGCGAGGTTTTGGAGCCCCGTCCGGCGTTAATGTCCCCTTCGGCCGACCAGGCCTGAATGGCGCCGCCGAAGGTGGTCATGATGCGGCTTTGGCCCAGCAGAATGCTGTTCAGCGCATACATCTGGATATCCCCCGACCCCAGGGTGATGACGCCCGGCGTTCCCAGCCGGGCCGGCGGCGCTTCGCCTTCCCGGCCGTAGGTCTGGGCGCCGCCCGGCGTCAATACCTGGATATCGCCACCGAATTGGCTCTGAATGCCGGCATCGCCGTAGATCAACACGTCTCCCCGGTAAACGCGCGGCCGCCCCTGCGCATCGGTTTCGGGGAACAGCAGGGCGATCGCCTGCCGCCCGCGCAAATAGCTGCCCCAGCGGGAGTCACTGACGTCGTTATATTCGCGGCCGGAGGCTTTCAGTTCGGCAAAATAGATCTGGCGCAGGAACACCCGCTGCTGCTCGGCCGGCAGCGCCAGGAAGTACCCCAGCGCCTCGTCGGCCGCGCCGCTAAAGCCGAAGCGCGCCGCCAGCCAGCCGCTCAGCTCGCTTTCGTAGGTTTTCGCCACCTTGCCCGGCTGATCGGCAAGCGGAACCCCGGCCTGCGCCTGATTGGCCGCATCCAGGTAGCGCTGCGCAAAACCGGCGTAGTCCGCCCCCTGTGCGCCCATGCCCGCCGATACCGTAATGCCTGCGCCGCCGGCGCGACTGCCGTCCTGATTGATCGCCGTCGTTATCGGGCCGATGCTGTTGAGCGCGGCTTTATCCTCCTGCAGCAGGTTTCGGCCGGCGGTTATCTCCAGCAAACCGGGGCCGGCGATGTTGAAATTGCCGTAAAGGATGTCGCGGCCGGCGGAAACCAGCGAGATATCGTTGGGGTTACCGTGCACGATCAGGTTGCTGGTGATGCTCGAGCTGGCAAAGCCGTCGTTGCCAATCTCCTGCGGACCGCTGATGGCTTTCCCCAGCGGCGTCCCGGCATTGACGATATCCCTGCCGGCCATGATCCTCACCGGGCCGCCCTCATACCATGACTGGCCCACCCGCGGGCCGGCGCTGAAGGTAAAAATCGCCCCGGTGCGCAGGCCGACGATATCGCCATCAACCGCATAGAAGCGCGCCGGGTTCGACACAACCTGCCCATCGGCGGCGCTGTTGGGCCCGAAGGCAAACAGCGGGTAACGCTGGGTGCCGCCGGTAAACCGGCTCAGGATACCCTCGCTGCTTTCGTTGCGCGCCACCACATCCCAATCGGAAAAACCGATGAACCCCGGATTGAACGGCGTCGCCATCGCCGCAGGCTGCGCGCCAGACTGGCTTATCGTCATGCCGCCGGCATAGATAGAGTGGCGCGCCAGCAGTTCCAACTGGCCCTCGCCGGAGGTTGAAGGGGCCAGCAACAGGCCATAGGGCAAATCGGTTTGCGACAGCGAGTTACCGTAGTACAGGCTGCCGCTGGCGGCGGCGGCGCGCAGGATTGACGGGTAAACATAGCGACCGTCGCTGGGCAGATAGTTCGATGCCCGTATGTTCGCAATGTCCTGATTCAGGGACGAAATAGGCGTCAGGTTGCCGCCGGCGGAAAACAGATCGATGGCGGTGTGCGGGGCCCACAGCGAGAACCAGCTCAGACCGCCTTCGAATGGCGAACCGTTATGGGTAAAGGGCACCGCATTGTTGATCGGCACGCGCCCCGGATCGCCGGCCGCCGACAACACCAGATCGCCGCGCGTATTCAGACTGAAGGTGGCATCGCCCGGCATCACCACCAGCCCCCCGGAGGTATTGGCGCTGCCCGCCTCGAAAGCGTCGAAGGCGCGGATATCATAAGGATGCAGCGCATCGATCTCGTTGCTCACCAGTTTGTACAACGGATCTACGGCGCCAATGGCGCCGCTGTCGAATCGGGCGTGGCCGCGTAAATTAACCAATACCCCGTTGATATCGGGCGCATCGAGCACGCCGTAACCGCTTTGTATGCTGCTGGCCGCCACGTTGGGGTTGGTCAAACCGCTCACCCGCACGGACAGGTCGCCGCCGCCGGTCAGCAGCAACGCCCCTCCGGGCGCAACCCGCCCCGTACTGCCGACGGCCAGCACCAGCCCCTGACTGCGTACGCCGCCTTGCCCATAGTTCTGCTCGGAACGGGTCGCCAGCACATCCTGGGTGCCGAGGCTGCCGCTGACGTCCAGCGTCAGATTGCCGCCACCCAGGGTGCCGATGCCGACAAAGCCGCTTTGGAAAGCCGCCGCGCCATCCAACGCATAGGGGGTCTGCACCGCATAAGTACCGAAGTTGATCCACCATGAGGTCGGCACATCATCGGCCGCACTGCCGCCGCCTTGCCGCCACAGCCAATTGCCGACGCCGGCGCTGAGGGTCGAACTCGGCAGTCGGTTATAAGGATCCGCCGGATCGGCCTGCGTTTGCTGCCTCAACATAATGTCGCCGAGCACGTTGCGGCCCGTGCGTACCAGCACATTGCCGCCCTTCTCGGGATACCAAGCCTGATATTGGCTGCCGCCATCAACCAAAGATTCATATTCGGCATTCACCGGGCCCAATACCGAACCCGCAACTTTATTGCCGCTATGGCCGCGCCGCTGGTTGTAGCGGTCGCTTCCGTCTGCCGCGGCAAGCGGAGCCGAAGGTGAGCCAGCCGTATAAATGCCGTAAGGGCTGACGAAACGGAAATCCCCCGCCGCCGCCAGATCCAAATCGCCGGTACCGGTGCGCAGCACGCTCAGCGCCGGTGCATTAGGCACAGGAGCCGGCGCGTATTCCGCCGGCTTACCGGGTTCGATCTGTTCGGCATAATACGGGTCGCCGATCGCATCCCAATCGGTGAGCAGCTGCACCCAATAATCGTCCATTGGCGCGCCGGGCTCGAAACCGACTTCTCCTGCGCCCGGGCCCCAAATGTATTTGCCCGGCGTGCCCGTCCCCGGCACCAGCTGGTTCGCCATGCGCACGCTGTAATGCGTATCGGCCAGGCGCAGGCTCCCGGCGTCAGCAGCGGGCTGCGTCGCGCGGGTATCGGCGGCGGCGGTATCGGCGCCGCTCACCCAACGCATCGACCAGGATTGTGAACCTTCCGGCAGCATCGGCGCCAGCGCCCAGTTACCGCCCTGCCGGCCAGCCGCAGGCGCGCGCAACGCGACGCTGCCGACGCCGCCCGGCAGCACAACCGTAGTATCGGTTGGGATCAACGCCCCCACCGGCAGCGCCGTATCGGCGGCCAGCTTCCACATAATGCCTTCATTCGCGCTGAAACCGTTATCCGGCAACGGCACTCCTTTCGGCCAGAGCAGCGCCTGAACCGCCGCACTTTGCGGCATCACTGTACCAACGCCCAGCGTCGCTCCCGGTTGTAGCGTGACATCCTGCGACAGCAGCGTCCCCGCCCGATACAACAGGGCATGGGTCGCGTCGAACACATCGCCCGAAAGCACGGTGCCGGCGGACAGCGTCAGCGTTTGCTCCAGCGTCGCCGCAACCGGCAGGCGGACCCCTTTGCCAAGCTGGCTCGCCTGCAGCGGCACGTCGTAATTCAACACCACCCCCGGCCTGAACTGGGTGCCGGTCGCCAGCGTCAGACCGCCTTGCGGCACCACCACCTGGCCGTCGAAGGAAGAGAGCCCGGCGGTCAGCACCCAGCCATTGTCATCCGGCGTCGCCGGCGGCGGGGAAAAACCGTCGTTAACGCTGCCGTAGATATCCAGGCTGCCACCGGCGCGAACCACCAGCGTGCCCGGCTCCCCCGAGCCATAGACCGCCGTTTGCCGCGTATGCGGATTAACGCCGGCGTAGCGGTAGCCCGACAGGTCCAGATCCCCCTGCACGACCATGTCGCCATCCGGCGTTCGGCTGACAATCTCGACCCCGGGGCGCAAATGGAAAGCGTCGCTATAGCGGCGCAAACCGGCCAGACGCGCCCGCAGCCCGCCGTCGTTGGCCAACAGGCGGGACATGAATACCTGGCTGTCGGCATGTTTGGCATCCAGGTAAGCCTGGTCTATCACCTGATAAGGCCGCCCGGCGGCGGCGGGATCGGTGCCATAGCCCGCATCGTCGTAACGCTGCACGCCGTTGACGGCGATGGAACGCGCACCGCGGATATCCAGGCTGCCGCCGGCATCGATGGCGACGTCATCACCCTGAGCGCCGCCGAGCCGCTGCGCGTTCAATTCCAGGGTGCCGCGCATCTGGCCATCGTTCTGGCCCGGGCCGTCGCCCGTCGCCGTTTCAGTGCCGTGGCGCAGATCGATGAGCGCGCCGTCTTGCAATACCAAGCGGCCGTTACCGGCGTTCAGCTCCACCGTCGCCCGGTTCGGGCTGTCGATAATTCGGCCGTAGCTGTCAACCCGCAGCGCCGTACCCCGCGCATCCAGCACGGCCTCGCTCCCCAGCGTCAGGCCGTCCCGCGCGGCCAGGCGGATGCTGCCCACCTGCGCGCCGCTGGCGTCGACAACGCCGGACACCCTCAGGCTGCCGCCATCCAACGAGATATCAATCGCGCGCGCTTTAACCTCATCCCCGATCGTCAGGCTGCCTTGCTTGATTTGAAAACTGCGGGCGCCGAACACCGCACCGTCGTTCAAACGCCGGTTAAGCGCGGCGAAATCTTCGATACGCTGAGCGCGCAACTCCACCCCACCCGCATCGTAGGGCACATAGGTGCCGCCGGCGTCGTATTCACCGCTGGCGCCGCCGAGGATCTGCCCCCGCAGATCGAGCGTTCCGGCCTCGGCTCCCAGCGCGACGGCCCTGAGAATGCCGCCGCGATTATATTGCGCCGACAGATCGACGATCGCCCCCGGGGCTTGGCTGATATCGCCCCGTTCGCTTTGCAGCACCACCTCACCGCCCCAGCTATATTTGGTGATGTCGTTAAAGGGCACCGCCATGCCGGCCACGTCGATGCGCGCGCCATCCCGCAGCGCGATATTCTGCGACGCCGCAAGCGTGAGCTTGCCGCTGGGCAGGGTGATGCGGGTGTCAAGATCGATGCTCTCCGCCGTCAGAGACAGCTCAGCGCCCAGCGCGTCGTTCTTCTCGCCCGCCGGGCCGGCCGCCGCCGGTGATGTGACGCTGAGACTGCCGCCGGCCCTGAGGTGGTTGATAGAACCGGCCTCACCGGTGAGCAGCGGGGTGTTTACATGCAGGTTGCCGCCGCTGTAGGCATAACCTTTTTCCGCACTGTAGTCTCCCTGGCGCTGGTAAACCGCCAGGCCGCCCCGGTTGTTGGCGGTGATGCGCTCGCTGGCGCTGAGCGTGACGTCGCGGAAACCCAGCAGCAAACGCTCATGCTCTCCCAAGGTGTCGGGCTGCGTCTGCGGCCCATAGCCGAACTCGATGCGCTTCGCGTTGATTTGCAACGCCCCGCCGCCGGTGCCGGCGCCGCCGTTCACCACCGCCCCCGGCTCATTGGTGGCGCCGGTCCATACCAACGTGCCGGTATCGATGCGGGCCACGTCATCCGCCGCGCCGAGACCGTAAATGGCGGGAGTGTTCAGGATCAAGCGATCGATAAAGGATTGGCCGGTCGCCGGATCCAGCGTGCTGAGACCGCCGCTGCCATAGAAGTTGAAGCTGTTGCCCGCCGCCAGCTCCAGTTCCTGGAGCGCCGGTGCGCCAACGCTGCCATCCTGCCTCAGCAAACGATCCAACAACGCCTGCGAGAGCTGCATGCCAGGCGGCAGCACGCCGCGGGCGCCTGCAGCGGACAGATCCCGTTCACTGCCCACATTCACGTTAGGCTGCGCCAGCACCAGCCGGCGCGTGCCGAACCGGGTGCCGGGATCCAGGGAAAACTTGTCCTGCGCCGCAATCACGATGCTGCCTTCAGAATATAGGCTGGCCGGTACGGCACAGGCGCCCTGTTCGCAGACGCCGATGCGGATGTCGCCTATGCGATTGCTGGACGAAGGCGGCAGTATCTGCAACCGCCCATTGGATACCGCCAGGACATTGTTCTGATCCGACGCGTAAATCAACCCGTCGTTAGCGTCAAAACCGCCTTTGCCGCGGCCGAGGGTATTGATGGATGCGCCCGGGTCCAGGCTGATGCGGTCGGTGCTGAGAAGAAAGACCTCCGGCGCCGCCAGCAGCGCGCCGTCGCGCAGCGCGACTTCGGTAGACTGGCCCCTGAAGCGCACATAGTTGGCCCCCCGGTGGCTGCCGTCGGCACCGGTATAGTTGATGGCGTAATCGCCGCCGATTATCATGCGCGTAGCGTTGATGGCGTTGAGATCGTCGGCATAGAACGACAGGTAGCCCTCGGTGGGCCGCCCCCCCTCCGGAAGCACTTCGATGCGGTTATTGCCGCTGAAATCGCCGAGCAGCAGCATGGTGCCGCCATAGCCGCCCTCCGCCGCCGCAAAACGGCCAACGCCGTCGAACGTAAACATGCGCCTATCGCTTTCGCCCGCGCGCAGCTGCAGCCCAAGCCGTTTGCCGTCGGCCAGCAACTCCGCCCTCGGCACCCCGGCGCGTATGGCGTCGGCGCGCGCAAAGTCGGCATACCCCATCTCGTTATACTGCGAATATTGGCGCAGCAGGGCCGCCGGCGTGAGAATGACCTCGGACGGCAGCGCATCGCGCAAGGCGGTGTTCACCGTACCCAACGTGGCCGATACCGCATAAGAACCATTGCGCAGCACACGTGGCCCGTTGGCGGCCGCCTGTCCCGCGAGTCCGTTGATTTCGACGCGAAAAGCGCCCGGCAGCAATGCATAGGTCGATGGCATCAGGGTATAGGTGCCGGCCGGCAATCCGGGCACGCCGGTACCTATAACTATCTGTCGGCCGACCTGCGGATCGACCGCGCCCCCCTCCACCGCCACCGGCGCATAGCCGGCTTGCTCGCCCGGCACCAAGGCGTAGATCGGGTTGGTGGCCAATCCCGGCAGCCGGAAGCCGCCCCGGCTTCCCACCTGAACCAGCGGCGTATAGCGCGCATCGGTAGAACCGCCGCGCCCGGAGACAAACCCGGCGCCGGTCAGTTCGCCGCCTCCCGACAGATCAAGCACCGCCCCCGCATCCACCTTAACGCTCTGCGCATTAAACATCAGTTGGCTGAACGCTCCCATGCCGACCAGCGCCACGTCCTTTCCGTCGTAGGTGTAGTGCACATTGTCGGTGGTGCCGCCGTAAGGCATCAGCAAGCCTGCCGCGCTAAGTGAGGTCAGGCTCCCCGGCAACAGATTCACCCGGCCGCCGGAACCGATAAACAGCTGCCCCTGAGGCGCACGCAGAATGCCGCCCTGGTTGATGGTGCCGCCGTTCAACGTGAGCATGCCAAACGCGGAATAAGGCAACCTCGGCTCATCACCGTAGCGATTCAGGGTCAATACGCTGTCGGGATCGTAACTGGCGGAGCTGTTGCCAAATTGGTCTATTTTACCGATGAACCCTGCACTCAGGTTGGCGATGGCGTGGGTCGCCGGGTACAGCTGCGCCGCCGTGAGGCTGAGGTTGCCGCCCGCCTGCAGCTCAGTGACGGTCGCGGTATGGTTTTTGGATGTCAGCCCCACGCTCTTCAGGAAACGAATATCGCCGCGGCTGACCAGCTCCGTTTCCTCGAATCCGCGCCAGTCGTAATGCGCCGTGCCGCCAGGAATGTCTTTCATCCCCTTGAGGTCGCCGTGCGCGCCTATCGTCACGCTGTCGCGCACGTCGATCAGATCGCCGGAGATATGCAACCGCGCCTGCGATCCCCGGGTGGACGTGCCGCCCAGCACCGTGAAGTGCCGGAAATAATCCGCCTTGGCGGTCAGGTTGGTCGGCCCCGCCAGACGCAGATAGGGTGCGGACAGATCGACGCGCGTATCCGCAGCCGCGGTTTCCGCCAGCGCCAGCGAGCCGGCGTACAGCTGCAGACTCTTGCCGAGGGCCAGTGATACATCGCCATCGAAGCTGAGAACGCCGTTGCTGAGCAGCGCCAGATTGTCGAAGCCCCCGGCCTGAATGCGGTCAACGCCCAGGCGGGCTGTGCCGTACGCCAGATCATCGCTCAGTTCGCCGGGCAGCAAATCGCCGGCTAGCAGGCTGCCGCCCTGCTGCTGCGCCAACACCATCTCACGCGGCGCAAGCACCCGATCGTCTACGTTCGGATTAGGGAACATGCTGCCATCCCAGGACACGTTATAAGTGCCATATTCCGGCGCCTCCAGCGCGATGGCCAGCGTGCCGCCGGCGGCTCCCGGGCCGCCGGCGCGCGCGCTTAATTCACCGTCCACGTACAGGCCATGGTAGGAAACCAGTTCGATGCTGCCGCCATTGCTGGCGACCCTGACATCGTTCCAGGCCGGCCTGGCGACATCCGGCTGCAGGCGCAGGCCCCCCAACGGCGAGTTGGCGTTTTCAGCCGGCGCAGGCTGCGTCACGCTCAATACGGCCTGCGTTCCCGACGCATCCAGCACCGCCCCCGGCCGAACGACCACGAAGGCTTCGGGGGCATTGGCCGTCACCGCCTCAGCGGCCCCCGTTTCGGGGTTCAAATGACCGCCGATGCGGATAGTGCCGCCATCGGGCACCCAGCCATAGCGGCGCCCATAGACGTCTGTCGCGGTCGCGGCGCGCGCGGCCACATCGAGCCGGGCGGTCTCGCCGATCCAAATTGACCGGCCGTTGGCCTTGCCGGAGGCGCCGAGCTGGAGCTCTGGCTTGTATTGATTCAACAGAATGCTGCCCGACCAGGCATTGAGCGTACCCTGCACCGTCAGTTGGTTGAGGCTGCCGATTTCAATGGACTGCCCCGGATCCACGCCGATCGTCGCCCCCTTTTCAACCTGCGCCGCCAGGCCCGGCCGCTGATTCGCACTCGTGCTGGCGACCGAATCGCCGGCGTGCAGCGCCAGCCCGGCCCCCGCGCGCTGCGTCAGCTTCGCGGCCAGCGGATCTTCCAGATACAGCGGCGCCAGCCAGGTCTGCATCGCCTGTTCCGGCGCCAGCCCCCCCGGCAGCCGCCAGGCGTCATCGGCCGGCAGGTATACCGGGCGGGTGACGTTCAGCTGCGTATTCGCCGCGACGGTCACGCCGTCCAGCCCCGTGACGTCATAGTGAGCAAAGCCGGTTTGGAAACGCGTGGGTTCCAGCCACAACGCCGGCTGCACCGCCACCGAAATATCCAGAACAGCTCCCGCCGGCAACCATGCCCCCTTCCGCAACACGCCGTCTTCCGGCAAAATGTCGTGCGCTTTCACCTTGATGGTTTTTGGCTGCAGCGGTAACCCCTGCGGGAAATACAGGCTGGGGATCTTGTAGCCTGCGAGCTGTTCAGGGCTGTAGATGGTGGTCACCAGAGTGCCTGGCGGCACGCTGCTTCCGGCGTACAGATATTGCCCCGCGGAGGTCACCAACACCACCCACGGAGGCACCACCAGCCAGGTGGACGCGTCGTTGGGATCCCCTCCTTCAACCTTAATGGGCTGCGCGCTGGACGCCACCACCACATCCCCCGGTTGGATAGTTTCACCGGCATTGAGGTGCTGCCTGGCGCTCAGATAGCTCATGTCAAAAGGCGCCGACTGCCCTTGCGCCAGCGCCAGATCCTCCCGCAGCCGCAGCGCGTCCGGCGCGGCCTCACCCGCCGCCAGGAAGCCCTGGCTGTGGCCCGGTTGATCATCAATGACAACCTCACCGCCAGACAGGATCTTCAGGGTACCGGCGCCAGAGACGCCATAGCCGCGCAGCTCGCCTCCCAGCGACACCTGCCCCAGGCTGCCGCTGGCGAAAGATTTGTCGGTCTGCAGCAGCGGATTGTTGGTCAGCAACGTCACATCGCCGCCTCGTCCGCCAACGATCGTCTTGTCTACCCGCACAGCGGCACCCGAGGACACGTCGATCAGACTGCCCTGCCCCAATACAATGTCGCCCTCGCCGCTCAGGCGCAGCGCTACCTTGCCGCCGTCCACCAGCCCCTGGCCGGCTTGCGCGCCGGCGTCGGTGAGCTGATTGCTCCATATGCCGCGCGCATCCAGCCTTACCCCCTCGGCCAGGACGATGCCCGGCTGCGACGGGTTAGCGGGCAACCCGGCGATGATGGCGTCGTTGCGCTGTTGCGCTGGGACCAACGGCGTGGCGACCGTCAGGGTGCGCAGCGTATTATCGATCTTGATGGCACCGCCGCGCGCGGTCAGATCCGCGTTGATCGCCGTCCGCCCACCGTACAGTTCAATGGCGCCGCCCGGCCTGACCGTCAGCGCATCCTCTACCGCGATCTCCTTCGCCGCCACCATCACGCCACCCAGCCCGGAGGCGTTCAACCGATCCGTGTTCAGGTACAGCGTGGCCTTACGCTCTTCCGGCAACGCCGCCGTCAACCCCAACGCATCTGCGATATCTGGCTGATGGCTGTCGAACAGCACCCGATCCTGAGTGATCCCCAGATTGTAAAAAACCTCCCCGGCCTTCACGTCGAAGACCGGATCGTAACGGCCAACGATCAGTTGAGCGCCTCTGGCCAGCGCGCTCTGCGACTGTTTGTAGCCGTCCGCCAACGCTGCCGGCGCTTTGTTCTGCTGCGGCCCCTGATATGCGCCGGCCTCGATGTTTCCTTCCAGCAGAGCGGCGTCGGTCGAAACCACCAGCCGCCCGGCATCTCGCCCGGTGGTATAACCGCTTTCCAGACGTTGCCGCGGCGCGATCAGCGTATTGTAGAAATAGCGGGTGGTTTTCTCGCCCCAGCGCGCGTGCAGATCTTCAAAGCCCTGATACAAACCGGTGTACAACAGGTCGCCCGGCGCCTTCGATACCTCATGCAGCTGCCCATCCGCGCCCCGCAGCCAGCTCAAATTGATGACGCCGGTCTGCACGTCCAGCGTGCCGCCCGAGAGATTGATGCGCGAATCTCGCTGAGTGATAGCTTCACCGCCGCTGAGCTGCACGGTGCCGCCCTGCGCGGCCCATTCGCCGTAGCCATGCCCTGCGGTGCTCAGGTAACCGCCAACCTCCAGCAGGCCGCCGGCGGTGTACCAGCGCGCATTGGCGTAGCCGCCGACGCCGGGCGCCACATAGATCAGCGAACGCCGGTCCACCCACAGATCGCTGTTATTGAGATTCTTGCCGTCACGGTTAATCGGCGCATCGCGCTGTTCGTTGCCCTGCACGTTGATATTCAGGTTGTTCGACTCCATCGCCACCTGCACACCGATGGCGCCTGAGACGTCGATGTCGGCGTTGGCCGCCACCAGGGCCCGCCGGGCGGCGGACACGGCCACCTGGCCGCCGGTGGCCAACGTGAGCGAATCACCCTGAAACTCGACGGTGCCGCCGCTGACGATCTCCACCCGGGACAGGTCGCGCCTATCGCCCAACGTGCTCAAATTATCGAAGATTTGCCCTGCAACGGTCAGAGGATCGTTGTTGTTCTGCGCGTAGCTGTTCTCACCCGTTTTATTGACGATCAGTGCATCACGCTGTGCGTCCAGCGCGGTGGCGTTATTGGCGTCCACCAGCACGGCGCTGACGCTGCGCGGCGTGAGCGTGATGCTGCCGGCCCGATCGCTGGCGGAATTCAGCAGATGGAGCGTGCCGCGGCTATCGACCGACGAGGTGGCGAGCAAGACGCCGTCCTGTTTGATATCACGCCCGGCCAGCGTGATGTCCCCGGTTGGCGCCGAGATGATCCCGCTGTTGGTGACGCGGCCCGCGCTGCTGTCGGCGATAAACCGGGGGGAAACCTCATTGCCGCGCGTGCTGGAATTCTGGTTGCCGGCGGTGCCCACGCCTTTGCGAATAATGAAGTTGTCGCCTGCGGCCAGCGCCGCTTGCCCATTGACGGCGGTCAGCACGCCGGCGTTATTCACCTCGTGGCCCAGCAACAACACATAGCCGCCGCCTTCGGTGACGCTGGAGGCTGGCCGCGTCGTTATCTGAGCGCCGGGATGAACCTCGATGCTTCCCATTGCCTCGGTGAAGCTGGGGCCGAAATCGCCGCCGCTCTGGGCGCTGTAGATGCCGTTTTTCTGGAACTGGCCGTCGCTGATATTCGCGGCGGCCGCCACCAGATTGCGTACGTTGACCTGGCTGCTGCCGGTAAATATCACACCGTTGCGGTTAATCACCAACACGGTGCCGTCGGCCTTGATCTGCCCTTGAATTTGGCTCGGCCGCGCCTTGGGATCGTTAACCCGGTTGAGCACCGCCCAGTCTTTTTGCTGCTGGAAGGCGACCTGGGTATTTTTGCCCACGTTGAAGGTTTCCCAGTTCAGGATGGCCTTATCTTTGGTTTGGTTGATACTGACGGTGGTACGGCCGTTCGCCGCCTGCTGCGTCGGCGCGTCGGCGTTGAGCCAGCCCTGGGTAGCCGGATTGCGATCAACCTTCAGACCGCCCTCGACCAAACCGTCCGGCACGCTGGCGCCGGCCGCCAATGCGGCCTGACGCGCGGCGGCCATCGCCGCTTGCTGGGCGGCGATGGCCGAGGCGGTTTTACCGAGGTTGGCGATGGAGCGTTGCAGTTGCTTATTCGCCTGCTGCTGCTGCGCCAAAGGTGGTGGGGTTCCGGGCACGGCGGCTGCCGGTTGGCCGCCCGGCGCCACGCCGACCTGGCTGACGCCCTTGGCGTTGAACCAGCCGCCGCTGAACGGGCGTGGCCCTGCGGCCTGAGCCCCGGTGGACAACAGCACCAAGCCGACGGCATAGGCGATAGGTTTAATCGGGAATGCGCTACCGTTCACCGAAGAACGACGAAGATCGCTCGTCGAACGAGCAGAATTTCTCTGAATTTGCGCGGCATTGCGAGGCGACATCATCACTGTTCCTTCCAGGTTCGCAGGCTTGATACCCATACCTCAGCGCCACCGGACAGGCTCCTGGCTTGCCAACGATCGCTGCGGCTTACTCAGTGAATGACTGCGATCCGCCGCGATGACCGAACTGATGTCATAAAAACTTAATGGTCTATGGCCGCCCTTAGCTCAGCACCACGATCCCCCCCGGCAGATTCGTTACCCTGGCGCCGTAGGCATCGCGAATAAGCGCAGCCACGGTTTCCAGCTGATCCAGCTTAAACCGCGCCTGAACCAGGCGCTGCCCCAGCTGGCTGTTCAACAAAATGATTTTGCCCGGCCTGTAGCGATTAATTTCTTCGATAACCAGGTAGAGGGGCTGATGATTGAAAATAAGCAGGCGCCGCTGCCAGGCGATGACTTGCTCGGTATTGGCCTGCACCACCGGCCCCATGCCGGATGCGCTGTAGGTCAGCTGTTGACCGGCTTGCAGCCCGCGTTTCGTCGCCTGACACATCACGGACACCTCGCCGGCCAGGCAGGTGACGCTGACCTGATTGTCCAAATTGCGAATATTGAAATCGGCCGTTTTGGCATACACTTCGCCGCCGTTCGCATACACCACCAGCTGCGGAATGCTCATCGCCTGAGCGCGAATTTGCGCCTCGCCGGTCTTCAGAGCAATGCCTGCCGGGCGCAGATCGATACGCGTCAGCGTGTTCATCTCGACCGAGACGTTGCCTTGCAGCAAGATATTCTTTTGCTCGCCGGTCGCCGTTTGATAATCGCTCGTCAGCCCCTGAAAGCTCACTTCAGGATTCAGGAAGAAATCCGGCTTAAGCAAAAAAGCGCCGGCAGATGCCGCGGCGGCGCCCAGAAATGCCCTGCGCCCCCAGTTGGGCACCGATGCGCTATCGCGCCGGGACCCCGCATCGGGTGCAAGTGTGGCGGCCATCGCCGGCTCCAGCTGCCGCCACAGGCGTTTTACCTCATTGAACGCAGCGTAATGTTGCGGGCTTTTCTGGTACCATTGACGAAAAGCGTCCGCATCGTCGGTGGTCGCACGCCCCGAAGTAAGATGCACCAGCCAGTTTCTGGCCTCACGCGCCAACAGGTTCTTCGCCCGCCATTCAAAATAGCTCATGACTCAAAACTTCTCCTTCATGCCCGTATCGGCCATTTCAGGCCCGGAAACATCAGCACATTTCAACCTCGCCCCGGAGGGCATTATTTAGACGTTTTTTCCGCCCCGGGACCGAACTGCTGGATGACTTTTCGCGCCATGCGCCTGCCGCAAACCGTTAGCGCCGCTTTCAATTCCTTCTCCACCATTCTGGTCGAAATATGAAAACGTTGCGCGATCTCCCGATGCGAAATGCCCTCCAGACGCGAGGCGATCAAGATTTCTTGCTGCCGCCAGGGCAGTTGATGCAACACTTTTTGTAATTCGTTCACTTCATTCCTGGCGTGCACAATTCGCGCCGGATCCTGCGTCTCATCTTCCAACAACAAAAGTTCATCGATTTCATCCACGTTCAGCAAACGGGGCGTGTTGACGTGCTGATCATAAGCGACGTTCAGAGCGGTGCGATACAAATAGGCCTGAGGATTGCGCACCTTCAGCTCATCGTCGCGCTGTTCTATTCGCAGGTAAGTTTCGTGCAGGACATCGTTCGCCAAATCTTCGGAACCCAGGCGATATTTAAGCCTTTTGCGTAATGCATCATAGTAAGCAAGAAAGTGCCGGCGCATTTTTCTTCTTCCCCCAGTAAATGCCGTTATGCGTCATGCGTTCGGCACGCCTTTGCGGTTCCTTCCTCCGGCAAAACTAAAATTGTCAGCGGCTGAGGCAAACGCACGCGCATTTCCCCAGCCAGACGTAATCCTTTTATTTGTTTCAGGATGGCATTATCCCGTTGTAGTGATCCTGTTGAATCTATCAGCCTGACCCGCTCGACCAAACCTTGTGCATTCAGCCAGATCTGTATGACCGCCCGGTAATTGCCGGGGCGGGTTTGTGGCGTTTGGCATAATGCGCGCAGCAGCGACTGCTGCAAAAATACGCCAAACCGATGCCCCCCCAGCCCAGGCGTGGAGACATCACCGCCGCCTGCCGCCTCCCTCTCCCGCTGCGTTCCCGGGCTGGCCGCCACAAGCGTGAAGGCGCTGGCGCCGGCGTAGTGTGCGTTTAACCCGGTCCCCTGGAGTAAATATCGCAAGGCCGAATAGGGGTCAAAACGCCCCTTAATCGCCGCAGAACGCCGGTTGGCCGCCAGATCGCTATCCACCAATACGGCGAAACCCGATATCTCACCGTAACGCGCCAATGCCTGAAATAACGGCAATGAGGGAATATCGAAATTCATCTGTTGATTCGCACCATCCCGCGTCGCCGTTGCGCCCCCGCCAGGCCAGACGAAAGCACTGACAACCCACAGAACTAACAGCAAATGGCGTCCGGTTAACGGTAGAAGAGTGATTTTTCTCACTTAAATCCCAGCGCATATAACAGTGAAATGAGGACGCAGCACGAGGATGCAAACAGTAACCTAACCGTAATTTATGACCGTTTTATTATTATTTTCCCGGTTTATTGCCCAACGATATCGATTGCTATAAGAAAGAGGGTATGGAACCTGCCGTCGCCGTAAACGAATATGCGGCGCCATCCTTCACACTCGCGGATGATATTCCGATGAAAAATCGATTGAAGAACAAGATTGCGTCGGCGCTGCTGCTGTATGGCGCATCGATGTACTGTTATGCGGACGGTGCCAGCCCCGCCGCGCCGGCAAGCTCGTGCATGGAGGTTGAGATCAATGGATATCGGGCGTTACCCTACGACTGTTATCAACAACTGATGTCTCCACCTGCCGTGCCGAGAGCGGCGGGAACCCCCTTGACGAGGTTTGATGCCGATATCAGCCAACGCCAACCCAATCAGATTGGCCTCTATAGCCTATCGACATTAAAAAACCGTATGGGCAACAATCTCGGTAAATCGGCTTTGCCGCAGCGGCCGGCCAAGAAATAATACCGGGCAGGGGGAGGAAAATACCTCGTCGCTTAGTGCGAGGATAATATATTGGGGCGATCGTGATGCTGCAGCAGCTAAGCCACAAAAACGAAAAACCCCAAGCTCGTTAAAGCTTGGGGTCTGAATAGTGGCGGAACGGACGGGGCTCGAACCCGCGACCCCCTGCGTGACAGGCAGGTATTCTAACCAACTGAACTACCGCTCCGCGCCATTCCCTCTTGCGGGGGAACGAGGCGCATATTACGGACGCCCCTCAATTCCGTCAACGCCTTTTTCTCACCAAATGAACCGTTTGCACAGTTTTTCAGCGAAGGCGCGCCACAGGCTATTATTCGGCTGTTTCCGCCCGCCACAGGCAGCTGCCGCCCTTTTTAGCCACCAGATCCAAGCGCGCCTCATGGGCCAGCACTTCTTCATCGCTGGCGTAAACCACCTTCATGGCGGTCGCCGGGCGAACAATGCGCTGAATATCCTGGGTGGCGTCGGCCTGCTGGGTGTCGCCCTCCATCTGAAACGCCATCGACGTCTGGCCGCCGGTCATCGCCAGATAGACTTCCGCCAGGATCTCGGCATCGAGCAATGCGCCGTGCAGCGTACGCTTGCTGTTGTCTATCTCATAACGGCCGCACAGGGCGTCGAGGTTGTTGCGCTTGCCCGGGAACAGGCGGCGCGCCATCAATAGGCTGTCGGTAATGGTGCAGAAGGTCTCGGTCTTCGGAATGCCCCGCTGCATCATGCGGAATTCGTGATCCATAAAGCCGATGTCGAACGCCGCGTTATGGATCACCAACTCGCCGCCGCGAATGAAGTCGAGGAACTCGTCGGCGATTTGATCAAAGGTCGGTTTGTCGGCCAGGAACTCGTCGCTGATGCCGTGTACGCCATAGGCTTCCGGGTCCACCAGCCGGTCCGGCTTGACGTAGACGTGATAATGACGCCCGGTCAGACGGCGGTTAATCACTTCCACCGCACCGATTTCGATGATGCGGTGACCTTCGTAATGCACCCCGAGTTTGTTCATACCGGTGGTTTCGGTATCGAGGACGATCTGTCTGGTAGTGGTGGTTGAGATCATATTGCAGTGCTCACAGCGCTCGTTTATGTCAGACTTGGCTTTTATAAAACTGATAGGAAGAGTCTACCAGAGATGCTCAAACAGGTAGAAATTTTCACCGACGGCTCCTGCCTTGGCAACCCCGGCCCCGGTGGTTACGGCGCAATCTTGCGCTACAAGCAGGTTGAGAAAACCTTCAGCGCAGGCTATCGCCTGACCACCAACAACCGCATGGAGATGATGGCGGCAATCGTCGCATTGGAAGCGCTGACTTCGCCGTGCGAAGTGATCCTCAGCACCGACAGCCAGTATGTGCGCCAGGGCATCACCAGCTGGATCCACAACTGGAAAAAGCGCGGCTGGAAAACCGCCGACAAAAAACCGGTCAAAAATGTCGATCTGTGGCAACGGCTGGATCTGGCCATTCAGCGCCACAACGTTAAATGGGAATGGGTCAAAGGCCACGCCGGCCACCCGGAGAACGAACGTTGCGACGTTTTGGCGCGCGATGCAGCCGGTAATCCGACCCAGGAAGACGTGGGTTACAAACCGGAAGCCTAAGGCAGTTTGCGATAACTCTTGGTCGCGCCCACCGCGCGGCTGAGAGAGGGTTTCCTCGCTCCCACCTTCATCGGCGTCGGCGTCAGCGGCAAGGTTCGCTTGCGCGCCACAATCACGCTCATGCATCCCAGCGCCGGCAGGTGCGTACACAAAAACTTGCCGCCCTTGCGGTGCCACGGCAGCACGTGAAACCGCGCCTGGTGCAGCACTTCATAATTCAGCAGGCTGAGCCAATCCAGCAGCCGCATCTGGGTAAACATGCGGCTGGCGTAGGGCTGGCGATGGCGCAGCCCAGGCACCAGCTTGCCCAATCCCAGCAGGCTGAACGGATTGAAACTGCTGACGACCAGCCAACCGTCGTCGATCAACACCCGGTCAACTTCGCGCAGCAGGCGGTGCGGATCGTCCGCATAGGACAGCGTATGTGCCAGCAGGCAGGCATCGACCGACTTGGCGGCGAACGGTAGCTGGTAGGCATCGGCGATCACCTGCAGCCCTTCTCCCTCCAGGCCCACGTTGACCTGATGCGAAATGGCGCATTTGTCCGTCGCCAAACCGGCGCTGAGGTTGCCGAGCTTCAGCAGGTGGAAACCGAACAGCTTTGACCACCAGGGTTGCAACTGCCGCTCAAGCGCCTCACGATAGTATTCCCCCCACGGCAGCTCGGCCCATGACTGTGGGCCGGTGAGCTTTTGTAGAGTATGGGCTGGTTTCATGATTTATTATCTTCTTTCAAGCCGTTGCCAACGAGAGGTACAACATGAATCTTATCAGCATTCCCGCCTTCCAGGACAATTACATTTGGTTATTGGATGACCGGCGGGGCCACTGCACGATCGTCGATCCGGGCGAGGCGCAGCCGGTGCTTGAGGCGTTGCAACGCCTGCAGCTGACGCCGGATGCGATTCTGCTGACCCACCATCATCACGATCACGTTGGCGGCGTGGCGCAGCTAACGGCGCAGTACCCCGGCCTGCCGGTATACGGGCCGCAGGAAACGGCGGATAAAGGCGCGAATCATATCGTACGTGACGGTGATAGCTTCGAAATCAATGGGCGCCAGTACGCAACGATCGCGGTTCCCGGACATACCTTAGGCCACGTGGCATTCTATAGTGCGCCTTACCTGTTTTGCGGCGACACAATTTTTTCCGCCGGCTGCGGAAGATTATTTGAAGGCACGGCAAAACAAATGTACGACGCATTTCAACAACTCGCGCAACTTCCCGATAACACCTTAATTTGCTGCGCGCATGAATATACTCTTTCAAATCTTAAGTTTGCGCGGGCTATTTTGCCGGAAGATCGAGAGATTGAAACATATCAACAACATGTTGAAGCCTTAAGGGCAAAAGGCCAACCCAGCGTGCCCACTACGCTGCAATTAGAGCGTAAAATTAACCTATTTTTACGCTGCCATGACACTGATTTACAAAACAAATTAGGCTTTAATTCGCCCCCCGAAAGCCTTCATTCGGTTTTTTCCGAATTACGCCTGCGGAAAGATAACTTCTGAGCTTTTAGTTGTGTTATTTGACGAAGCAAAGTATGATTGCTCGTCTTTTAAGCAACTATATTGACACACACATGAAGGCTAAAGCGATATTTCTCGCCTCAGTCTTGCTAGTGGGGTGCCAGTCGTCCAGGCAGGACGCGCCGGCCCCAGAACAGCATGCACAGAGTTTGTCTTCGGCAGGTCAAGAAAGTGAAGCAGGAGAGTACACAGCGAATGGTCGAGCGAGCTCGGCGCGGTGGCTAGATAATAATAGCCCGGCCGCGCAACAAGACCTGTGGAACTTCATTAGCGACGAGCTGAAGATGGGGGTTCCGGAAAATTCCCGGATCCGTGATCAAAAAAGAAAGTACTTAAAAAGTAAGAGCTATCTCCACGATGTAACATTACGGGCAGAGCCGTACATGTACTGGATAGTCGGGCAGATTAAGAAACGCAATATGCCGATGGAACTGGTACTGCTACCCATAGTGGAGAGCGCTTTTGACCCACACGCCACGTCAAGTGCCAATGCCGCAGGGCTATGGCAAATCGTGCCGCAAACGGGTCGTAATTATGGTTTGAAAAACAATCAGTGGTATGACGGGCGACGTGATGTCGTGGCCTCGACGACCGCTGCGCTTAACATGATGCAGCGCTTGAACCGCATGTTTAATGGCGACTGGTTACTGACCGTAGCCGCCTATAACAGTGGTGAAGGCCGCGTGATGCAAGCGGTGAAGGCAAACAAACGTCAGGGTAAGCCAACCAATTTCTGGGCACTGTCGCTTCCGCGTGAAACGTCAATTTATGTCCCGAAAATGCTGGCGCTGAGCGACATCATCAAAAACAGCAAAAAGTACGGCATCAAGCTTCCTAAGACTGATGAAACCCGTGCGCTGGCGCGAATCGATGTCGGGCAGCAAATACAGTTGACTCAGGCGGCTGAGATGGCTGGGCTTTCGGTCACCAAGATGAAGGCTTACAACCCAGGTTACAAAAAAGGCGTTACGGCACCCAACGGGCCCCATTACATCATGGTTCCCAAAGGCAATGCCGATCAGCTGAAAGACTCGCTGGCCGATGGCCAGATCGCTGTAGCTCAGCCAACCACCCAGTTGGCGAAAAACAGCGGCTTGTCTGGCGGCAGCTCGTATAAAGTGCGCTCCGGCGACACCTTATCGGGCATTGCAAAGCGGTTGAATATCAAGACCAGCGATTTGCAGAGTTGGAACAACTTGCGCACCAAGAGTGCCTTAAAAGTTGGGCAAACCCTGCAAGTGGCCAGCAATACCGGCAGTAACAGCAGCATCACCTATCAGGTTCGTAAAGGTGACTCGCTGGCCAGTATCGCACGTCGTCACGGCGTCGATATTAACGACGTGATGCGTTGGAACTCAACGCTCGGCAAAGGCAACAGCCTGCAGCCCGGTCTGAAGCTGACCTTGTTTGTCGGCAACAAACTGACGCCGGAGACCTAAATTTCCGGCACAAAAAAGCACCCTTCGGGGTGCTTTTTTATTGTCTGACATTCACCAGTGCGGTTTGTCTTTCTCCGGATGGAACTCCACCAACAGCGGGTTATGATCCGAAGCGCTGGTCACCAACACCGAGGCTTCGGCCACGCCCAGGTTACGGTAAAACACAAAGTCGAGCGGCCGCCCAAAGGCCTTGCGGCGGTGATCGTCAGTGAAGCTCACCTCGCGCAACGCCATGTCGCCGGCGAACTCATACAACGCATTGATGCGTTTGCGGCTCCAGGCATTAAAGTCCCCCGCCATAATCACCGGCCCCTGATGGCTGGCGATCTGCTCGCCAATCGGCCCCAGCTGTTTGCTGTAAACGTCAACACCCAGGCTAAAGTTCACCGCATGGATATTCACCACCATCAACAGCTGGCCGTTAAACAGCGGATAGACGGTAATCAGCGCCGATTTGGCCAGGCGCAACAAAGGTTCGCGCTCCCGCAGCGGGCAGCAATATACCGGATGCGCCGCCGCCAGCGTCATCACGCCGGAAGGATGCTGCGGCAACGCGAATGCCGGCACCTGATCGGCCGCCAGGTAGTTGGCGGTCGCGTAGCTCACCAGCTCTGGCGTGGTCTGCGCTTCTTGCAACAGCACCAGCTGCGCATCTTTGCCGTAGCTTTTCAGCACTGAAAGCCAATCGGCCCGTTGCTGCTTAAAGATGTTCCACACCATCACGCGCAGAGCGCCGGCCGTCGGCAATGCGGCCCCTGGCGGCAATGGTTGATTGATGGCGCCAGGGAAAATTCGCTCAACCGGCTGGCCTGCAACATACCTCATTGCATAAGTTCGTTTCGGCACGCTATTCGCCTATTTCCCATTAGGATGAAACTGACGGAGAGAGATCCGCCAACAATGCATAGATTATACGCCCGCCTTACGCTCAAGGCATGGCTTTTACGGGGCATATCCTTTCAGTTATAGGGGGGACAGGGAGGGATTTCAATCTTCCGAGGGTATAGCTGTGTAAAGGTGAGCAACAACGGGTGAGAAATGCGAAAAGGCCCGCAAAGCGGGCCTGAGTGACAGCGACATTAGCCTGTCAGGCGGTCTGGGGCTGATACTTTTTGTCCAACCGGCCGCTGAGGCCAACCAGCAACAGTGCGCCCACCACAATCAGCGCGCCAATCCACGGCGTTTGCGCCAGCCCCAGTGAAGCAACGGTTTGGCCGCCAATCACCGAGCCAAGGGCGATGCCAACGTTAAAGGCCGCGATGTTCAGGCCGGAGGCCACGTCTACCGCATTCGGCGTGTACTGTTCGGCTTTCTGCACTACGTAAACCTGCAGGCCCGGTACGTTGCCGAAGGCGAACACCCCCATCACAATCACCGTCGCCAGCGCGGCGATGCTGTGGCTGGCGGTGAACTGAAATACCAGCAACAGCGCGGCCAGCGCGGCGAAGATTAAGCTCAGCGCCCGCACCGCACCGTGACGGTCCGCCAGCTTGCCGCCCCAGATGTTACCGACGGCGACCGCAATGCCGTACGCCAGCAGGATCCAGCTCACCGCCGGAGCGGAGAAGCCCGCCAGTTCCTGCATCATCGGCGCCAGGAAGGTAAAGGTAGTGAACACCCCGCCGTAACCGAGAGCGGTGATAGCGTAAATCAGCAGCAGGCGCGGATGGGTCAGCACTTTAAGCTGCTCGCCAATGCTTGCGCTGGCCTGATTTTTAATGTTGTTCGGCACCAAAATAATGCTGGCGACGGTAGCGATCACGCCGATCAACGACACCGCCAGGAAGGTTTCCCGCCAGCCGAAGTGTTGGCCGATAAAGGTGCCCAACGGCACACCGGTCACCAGCGCCACGGTCAGGCCGCCAAACATGATGGCGATGGCGGAAGCCGCCTTCTCTTTCGCCACCAGGCTGGTCGCGATGGTGGAACCGATCGAGAAGAACACGCCGTGCGCCAGGCCAGTCAGCAGGCGGGCGATCACCAGCGACTCATAGCTCGGCGACTGCCAGGCCAGCAGGTTGCCGAGAGTGAACAGCACCATCAGCCCAACCAACAGCAACTTGCGCGGTACGCGGCCGGTCAGGGCCGTCAGCACCGGGGCGCCGATCGCCACGCCGATGGCGTAGATGGTCACCAGCAGCCCGGCGGACGGCACCGTCACCCCAAGCTGTTCCGCAATGGTCGGGATCAGGCCGACGATCACAAACTCCGTAGTGCCGATGGCAAAGGCACTGATGGTCAATGCAAGTAATGCGAGAGGCATTTTTTACTCCAAAATAGCGTTCAGGTTGATGACGGCTATTATCGGCCTATGCTTAAATGATAAAAATGCTCAAAATTTCAAATAAATTTTGCCAATGGAGCAAAAATGAAAGCAAACTCCGACGAATTGATCACCTTCGTCACCGTGGTGGAAAGCGGCAGCTTCAGCCGGGCGGCGGAACGCCTGGAACAGGCCAATTCCGTGGTAAGCCGCACCGTGAAGAAGCTGGAAACCAAGCTGGGCGTCACGCTGCTCAACCGCACCACGCGCCAAATCAGCCTGACTCAGGAAGGGGAAAGCTATTTCCGCCAGGTGCAAAAGGTTTTGAGCGACATGGCCGCCGCGGAGAATGCCTTAATGGAAAGCCGCCAGCGCCCGCAGGGGCTGTTGCGGGTTGACGCCGCCACGCCGGTGGTGCTGCACGTGCTGACGCCGCTGGTCGCGGAATTCCGTTCGCGCTATCCGGAGATGTCGCTGTCGTTGGTATCGTCGGAAAACTTTATCAATCTGATCGAGCGTAAAGTGGATATCGCCATCCGCGTCGGCGAACTGACCGATTCCAGCCTGAAAGCGCGCAAACTGATGACCAGCTACCGCCGCCTATTGGCCTCCCCCACCTACCTGGCGCAAAACGGCACCCCGCAAAAGGTGGAAGATCTGGAACACCACTGCTGCATCGGTTTTAACGATCTGCCCAGCCTGAACCGCTGGCCGCTGGCCTGTGCCGACGGCCGCCAGCTGGAAATCACCCCAGGGCTGACCACCAACAGCGGTGAGACCCAACGCCACCTGTGCCTGCACGGTAACGGTATCGCCTGCCTGTCGGACTTTATGATCGATGAAGACATTAAGCGCGGCGATCTGGTGCCGATTCTGGTGAAAGAAACCCTGCCGGTCGCTATGCCGATTAATGCGGTGTACTACAGCGACAGCGCAGTCAGCAACCGTCTGCGCAGCTTTATCGATTTTGTCAGCGAACGCCTGGCACAATAAAAAAGGCGCCCCAAGGGCGCCCTGATGACGTATAGCGAGGGGGATCAATCCCAGTCTGGCGCCAGACCTTCCGGGCTAACCAGGCGGCCGTTGTTTTCCAAGGTGGCGATCTGCGCCATGTCTTCGTCGGTCAGCTGCAGCTGCTGTGCCAACAGATTGCTCGCCAGGTTCTCACGTTTGGTGGATGACGGGATCACCGCGTAACCCAGCCGCAATGCCCAAGCCAGGATCACCTGCGCCGGGGTGGCGTGATGGCGCGCCGCAATGCGCTTAATGGTCTCGTCCTGCAGCGCCTTGCCGTAAGCCAGCGTCATGTAGGAGGTAACGGCGATGCCGTGCTGTTGAGCGAACTCCACCACTTTGCGGTTCTGCAGATACGGCGACAGCTCAATCTGGTTGGTGGCGATCTGGTCGGCGCCGACGGCATCGATCGCCCGCTGCATAAGATCGATGGTGAAGTTGGAGATGCCGATTTGGCGGGTCAGCCCCAGCTTCTTGGCCTCAACCAGCTCGGCCATAAACTCCGCCACCGGCACCTCGTCGTTCGGCGACGGCCAGTGGATCAGCGTCAGATCGACGTAAGAGGTCTGCAGCTTGCTCAGGCTTTCCTGCAGGCTGGGGATCAGTTTGCCTTTCGCCAGGTTGGCGATCCAAATCTTGGTGGTGATGAACAGGTCTTCGCGCTTGACGCCGCTGGCGGCGATGGCCTGGCCGACGGCCGCTTCATTCTCGTAGATCTGCGCGGTGTCGATCGCGCGGTAACCCAGCTCCAGCGCGGTGCGCACCGAATCAATAACAACCTGATCCTGAAGGCGGAAGGTACCTAAACCAAATGCGGGGATGCTCATAATGTCTTTCTCTCGTTAGCGAATAGATGCGATATGACGGAGATTATGGCAACTGTTTTGTTGATCAAAAACGCCCTATTGTGCATAACACTTTTGATTAATAGGCAACAATAGCCGGAGCGGCGGCGTAGATTTTGCTGAAAAGGCACCGGACTGCGGCATTTTTGCATATGAAAAAGCCCTGAGTCAGAGACTCAGGGCTTATCAATTAAGTGGCGGAACGGACGGGGCTCGAACCCGCGACCCCCTGCGTGACAGGCAGGTATTCTAACCAACTGAACTACCGCTCCACCGATTCTTTTACGTTGCATCTCGCGATGCCGGCAAAACCGCCTCGGCGATTTCGCTCATTACCAGATGTCAGGCTGGTAACGTTTATTTGATGCCTGGCAGTGTCCTACTCTCGCATGGGGAGACCCCACACTACCATCGGCGCTACGGCGTTTCACTTCTGAGTTCGGCATGGGGTCAGGTGGGACCACCGCGCTATTGCCGCCAGGCAAATTCTGTTTCATTCCAACCGCGTCACTCTCGTGCCGCCATTGAAACCAATCTAAGAACTTCGCTGAAAATCTAGAGTTATTCGTATCATCCTGATACTCACCCCTACGGGGCCGTCGCAAGCGACGTTCAAAATCGTTCCCGACGATTTTGTCTCTAAAACACCTTCGGTGTTGTAAGGTTAAGCCTCACGGATCATTAGTACTGGTTAGCTCAATGCATCGCTGCACTTACACACCCAGCCTATCAACGTCTTAGTCTTAAACGTTCCTTCAGGGGCCTTAAAGGCCCAGGGAAGACTCATCTCGAGGCAAGTTTCGCGCTTAGATGCTTTCAGCGCTTATCTTTTCCGCACTTAGCTACCGGGCAGTGCCATTGGCATGACAACCCGAACACCAGTGGTGCGTTCACTCCGGTCCTCTCGTACTAGGAGCAACCCCTCTCAATCTTCCAACGCCCACGGCAGATAGGGACCGAACTGTCTCACGACGTTCTAAACCCAGCTCGCGTACCACTTTAAATGGCGAACAGCCATACCCTTGGGACCTACTTCAGCCCCAGGATGTGATGAGCCGACATCGAGGTGCCAAACACCGCCGTCGATATGAACTCTTGGGCGGTATCAGCCTGTTATCCCCGGAGTACCTTTTATCCGTTGAGCGATGGCCCTTCCATTCAGAACCACCGGATCACTAAGACCTACTTTCGTACCTGCTCGAGCCGTCACTCTCGCAGTCAAGCTAGCTTATGCCTTTGCACTAACCTCACGATGTCCGACCGTGATTAGCTAACCTTCGTGCTCCTCCGTTACTCTTTGGGAGGAGACCGCCCCAGTCAAACTACCCACCAGACACTGTCCTCACCCCGGATTACGGGGCCGAGTTAGAACATCAAACATTAAAGGGTGGTATTTCAAGGTTGGCTCCACGCAGACTGGCGTCCACGCTTCAAAGCCTCCCACCTATCCTACACATCAAGGCTCAATGTTCAGTGTCAAGCTATAGTAAAGGTTCACGGGGTCTTTCCGTCTTGCCGCGGGTACACTGCATCTTCACAGCGAGTTCAATTTCACTGAGTCTCGGGTGGAGACAGCCTGGCCATCATTACGCCATTCGTGCAGGTCGGAACTTACCCGACAAGGAATTTCGCTACCTTAGGACCGTTATAGTTACGGCCGCCGTTTACTGGGGCTTCGATCAAGAGCTTCGCCTTGCGGCTGACCCCATCAATTAACCTTCCAGCACCGGGCAGGCGTCACACCGTATACGTCCACTTTCGTGTTTGCACAGTGCTGTGTTTTTATTAAACAGTTGCAGCCAGCTGGTATCTGCGACTGGCTTCAGCTCCATCCGCAAGGGACTTCACCTACGCGCCAGCGTGCCTTCTCCCGAAGTTACGGCACCATTTTGCCTAGTTCCTTCACCCGAGTTCTCTCAAGCGCCTTGGTATTCTCTACCTGACCACCTGTGTCGGTTTGGGGTACGATTCTGTGTTACCTGATGCTTAGAGGCTTTTCCTGGAAGCTTGGCATCAACTACTTCTGCACCGTGGTGCATCGTCATCACGCCTCAGGGTTGAATAAGCAACCGGATTTACCGGGTCACTCCCCCTACACGCTTAAACCGGGACAACCGTCGCCCGGCTAGCCTAGCCTTCTCCGTCCCCCCTTCGCAGTAACACCGAGTACAGGAATATTAACCTGTTTCCCATCGACTACGCCTTTCGGCCTCGCCTTAGGGGTCGACTCACCCTGCCCCGATTAACGTTGGACAGGAACCCTTGGTCTTCCGGCGAGCGGGCTTTTCACCCGCTTTATCGTTACTTATGTCAGCATTCGCACTTCTGATACCTCCAGCAACCCTCACAGGCCACCTTCAACGGCTTACAGAACGCTCCCCTACCCAACAACGCCTAAGCGTCGCTGCCGCAGCTTCGGTGCATGGTTTAGCCCCGTTACATCTTCCGCGCAGGCCGACTCGACCAGTGAGCTATTACGCTTTCTTTAAATGATGGCTGCTTCTAAGCCAACATCCTGGCTGTCTATGCCTTCCCACATCGTTTCCCACTTAACCATGACTTTGGGACCTTAGCTGGCGGTCTGGGTTGTTTCCCTCTTCACGACGGACGTTAGCACCCGCCGTGTGTCTCCCGTGATAACATTCTTCGGTATTCGGAGTTTGCATCGGTTTGGTAAGCCGGGATGGCCCCCTAGCCGAAACAGTGCTCTACCCCCGAAGATGAGTTCACGAGGCGCTACCTAAATAGCTTTCGGGGAGAACCAGCTATCTCCCGGTTTGATTGGCCTTTCACCCCCAGCCACAAGTCATCCGCTAATTTTTCAACATTAGTCGGTTCGGTCCTCCAGTTAGTGTTACCCAACCTTCAACCTGCCCATGGCTAGATCACCGGGTTTCGGGTCTATACCTTGCAACTATTCGCCCAGTTAAGACTCGGTTTCCCTACGGCTCCCCTATACGGTTAACCTTGCTACAAAATATAAGTCGCTGACCCATTATACAAAAGGTACGCAGTCACACCACGAAGGTGCTCCCACTGCTTGTACGTACACGGTTTCAGGTTCTATTTCACTCCCCTCGCCGGGGTTCTTTTCGCCTTTCCCTCACGGTACTGGTTCACTATCGGTCAGTCAGGAGTATTTAGCCTTGGAGGATGGTCCCCCCATATTCAGACAGGATGTCACGTGTCCCGCCCTACTCATCGAACTCACAGTCAATGCATTTTAGTGTACGGGGCTATCACCCTTTACTGCGCGACTTTCCAGACGCTTCCACTAACACAAGAACTGATTCAGGTTCTGGGCTCCTCCCCGTTCGCTCGCCGCTACTGGGGGAATCTCGGTTGATTTCTTTTCCTCGGGGTACTTAGATGTTTCAGTTCCCCCGGTTCGCCTCGTTAAGCTATGTATTCACTTAACGATAGTGCAACGAATTGCACTGGGTTTCCCCATTCGGGTATCGCCGGTTATAACGGTTCATATCACCTTACCGACGCTTTTCGCAGATTAGCACGCCCTTCATCGCCTCTGACTGCCTAGGCATCCACCGTGTACGCTTAGTCACTTAACCTCACAACCCGAAGATGTTTCCATCGTTCGTGCTGCAAACATTTGAGAGACTCTATGACAGGTTACTCTTTATCCCAGTACATCTACGGAGGGATAAATTTCAGCCGTCATGTTTCAATTTTCAGCTTGTTCCAGATTGTTAAAGAGCAATATCTTAAACACGACTCGCAAGAGTCATCTTTAAGATTTTAGGTTACGAATAACCGGTGATAATGTCTTTCACTCATTATCGGAATGGCGTCCCCAAGGGGATTCGAACCCCTGTTACAGCCGTGAAAGGGCAGTGTCCTAGGCCTCTAGACGATGGGGACACAAAATCCGATTAAACCAGGGTTTAACCGTTTCTCGTATCAGCATGAGTCGCAGACTCATTACATCAACAGGTAGCGCTTTGCTCGTTACTTTCTATCAGACAATCTGTGTGAGCACTTCACTCGAATCAATATCATTAGGTAAGGAGGTGATCCAACCGCAGGTTCCCCTACGGTTACCTTGTTACGACTTCACCCCAGTCATGAATCACAAAGTGGTAAGCGCCCTCCCGAAGGTTAAGCTACCTACTTCTTTTGCAACCCACTCCCATGGTGTGACGGGCGGTGTGTACAAGGCCCGGGAACGTATTCACCGTAGCATTCTGATCTACGATTACTAGCGATTCCGACTTCATGGAGTCGAGTTGCAGACTCCAATCCGGACTACGACGTACTTTATGAGGTCCGCTTACTCTCGCGAGCTCGCTTCTCTTTGTATACGCCATTGTAGCACGTGTGTAGCCCTACTCGTAAGGGCCATGATGACTTGACGTCATCCCCACCTTCCTCCGGTTTATCACCGGCAGTCTCCTTTGAGTTCCCGACCGAATCGCTGGCAACAAAGGATAAGGGTTGCGCTCGTTGCGGGACTTAACCCAACATTTCACAACACGAGCTGACGACAGCCATGCAGCACCTGTCTCAGAGTTCCCGAAGGCACCAATCCATCTCTGGAAAGTTCTCTGGATGTCAAGAGTAGGTAAGGTTCTTCGCGTTGCATCGAATTAAACCACATGCTCCACCGCTTGTGCGGGCCCCCGTCAATTCATTTGAGTTTTAACCTTGCGGCCGTACTCCCCAGGCGGTCGATTTAACGCGTTAGCTCCGGAAGCCACGCCTCAAGGGCACAACCTCCAAATCGACATCGTTTACAGCGTGGACTACCAGGGTATCTAATCCTGTTTGCTCCCCACGCTTTCGCACCTGAGCGTCAGTCTTCGTCCAGGGGGCCGCCTTCGCCACCGGTATTCCTCCAGATCTCTACGCATTTCACCGCTACACCTGGAATTCTACCCCCTCTACGAGACTCTAGCTTGCCAGTTTCAAATGCAGTTCCCACGTTAAGCGCGGGGATTTCACATCTGACTTAACAAACCGCCTGCGTGCGCTTTACGCCCAGTAATTCCGATTAACGCTTGCACCCTCCGTATTACCGCGGCTGCTGGCACGGAGTTAGCCGGTGCTTCTTCTGCGAGTAACGTCAATGCAATGCCGTATTAAGACACTACCCTTCCTCCTCGCTGAAAGTGCTTTACAACCCGAAGGCCTTCTTCACACACGCGGCATGGCTGCATCAGGCTTGCGCCCATTGTGCAATATTCCCCACTGCTGCCTCCCGTAGGAGTCTGGACCGTGTCTCAGTTCCAGTGTGGCTGGTCATCCTCTCAGACCAGCTAGGGATCGTCGCCTAGGTGAGCCATTACCCCACCTACTAGCTAATCCCATCTGGGCACATCTGATGGCGTGAGGCCCGAAGGTCCCCCACTTTGGTCCGTAGACGTTATGCGGTATTAGCTACCGTTTCCAGTAGTTATCCCCCTCCATCAGGCAGTTTCCCAGACATTACTCACCCGTCCGCCGCTCGTCACCCAGGGAGCAAGCTCCCCCGTGCTACCGCTCGACTTGCATGTGTTAGGCCTGCCGCCAGCGTTCAATCTGAGCCATGATCAAACTCTTCAATTAAAAGCTTGATTTGCTTCAACTCGTGAAGCGATGCTCAAAGGTTACTGCATGAATTTTACTTCAGTTAGTCACTCTTCAAGACTTGATATTTTTTCGCATCCGAAGATGCTGGATATCGTCTTGTGGAGTGCCCACACAGATTGTCTGATAAATTGTTAAAGAGCGTTGGTTACTGAGAGATAACTCTCGGTAACGCGGGAGGTGCATATTACGCTTTCCCGCTGAAGAGTCAAGCTTTTTTCTTATTAAGAAACGGTGTTTTCACCGGCTTGCTTCTTCCTGACTGGGCGACGTGTTTGTCGTTGTTCCCGGTCAGTGGAGGCGCATTATAGGGAGTTCTCCGAAGGCCGCAACCCCTAAATGCAAAAAACTTTTCAAGCGCTCAAATAACCACCAATAACGCCATTTTAGGATATTTATTAGCCAGAAAAACGGCTTTTGGTCACGGCCAGAGCGTCAAACTCGGTAAACCCAACACCATAGAGACAAAGAAAGGGAGCGGTTGCCCGCTCCCTTTTTCTCTTTATTACTCTTAAACGCCGTTACTGACGGGCAACGATGTGCTCGCCTTCCACGTCCAGCGTGACCGGCAACCCTGGGACCAGCTTGCCGGACAGGATTTCCTGCGCCAGCGGGTTTTCGATCTCCTGCTGGATGGCGCGTTTCAATGGACGCGCACCATAGACAGGGTCGAAACCGGTTTTACCCAACAGCTCCAACGCCGGCTCGGTCATGGTGACTTCGTAACCGCGCTCTTCCAAACGTTTATACAGACGCGCCAGCTGAATCTTGGCGATCTCGGCAATGTGTTTCTGGCCGAGTGGGTGGAACACCACCACCTCATCTATACGGTTGATGAATTCCGGACGGAAGTGATGGCTCACCATTTCCATGACGGATTCTTTCATCTGCGCGTAGTTCATCTGGCCGAAGTGCTCCTGGATCAGATCCGAGCCCAGGTTCGAGGTCATGATCACCACGGTATTGCGGAAATCGACGGTACGGCCCTGGCCATCGGTCAGACGCCCGTCATCCAATACCTGCAGCAGAATGTTGAACACGTCCGGGTGCGCTTTCTCTACCTCATCCAGCAGGATCACCGAATAAGGTCTGCGGCGCACCGCTTCGGTCAGGTAACCGCCCTCTTCATAGCCGACATAGCCTGGAGGTGCGCCCACCAGCCGCGATACCGAGTGTTTCTCCATAAACTCGGACATGTCGATGCGCACCATGGCGTCGTCGCTGTCGAACAGGAACGAAGCCAGCGCCTTGCAAAGCTCGGTTTTCCCCACCCCGGTAGGGCCGAGGAACAGGAAAGAACCGATCGGCCGGTTCGGATCGGAAAGCCCGGCGCGGCTGCGGCGAATCGCATTGGATACCGCGCTGACCGCTTCATCCTGGCCTATCACCCGTGAATGCAGCTCTTGCTCCAGGCGCAGCAGCTTATCGCGCTCGCCCTCCAGCATTCTGGCTACCGGAATACCGGTGGCGCGCGCCAGCACCTCGGCGATCTCCGCATCGGTGACCCGGTTGCGCAGCAGCTTCATGGTTTTGCCTTCGGCCTGGGTAGCGGCTTCGAGCTGTTTCTCCAGTTCAGGGATTTTGCCGTACTGCAGCTCGGACATTCGCCCCAGATCGCCGGTACGGCGCGCCTGCTCGAGGGTTATCTTGGCCTGCTCAAGTTCGGCCTTGATATTCTGGGTGCCGGAGAGCGAGGCTTTTTCGGCTTTCCACTCTTCTTCCAGCTCAGAATATTCGCGTTCTTTCTGCTCCAGCTCGCTGCTGAGCATTTCCAGACGTTTCTTGCTGGCGTCATCCGACTCTTTATTCAGCGCCTGCTGTTCCAGCTTCAGCTGAATGATGCGGCGCTCCAGGCGATCGAGCGATTCCGGCTTGGAGTCCATCTGCATGCGAATGCTGGACGCCGCTTCGTCGATCAGGTCGATAGCCTTGTCCGGCAGCTGACGATCGGAAATATAACGGTGCGACAGGGTCGCCGCCGCCACGATAGCCGGGTCGGTGATCTGCACGTGGTGGTGCAGCTCATAGCGTTCTTTCAGGCCGCGCAGAATGGCGATGGTGTCCTCAACGCTCGGCTCCGCAACAAACACTTTCTGGAAACGACGTTCGAGCGCCGCATCCTTCTCTATATATTGACGGTATTCATCCAACGTGGTGGCGCCAACGCAGTGCAGTTCCCCGCGCGCCAGCGCAGGTTTCAGCATGTTGCCGGCGTCCATGGCGCCGTCGGCCTTGCCTGCGCCCACCATGGTGTGCAGTTCGTCGATGAACAGGATCACGCTGCCTTCCTGTTTCGCCAGGTCGCTCAGCACGCCTTTCAGACGCTCTTCAAACTCACCGCGGTATTTGGCGCCGGCGATCAGCGCGCCCATATCGAGCGACAACACGCGCTTGTGTTTCAGCCCTTCCGGCACTTCGCCATTAATGATGCGCTGCGCCAGGCCTTCGACGATGGCGGTTTTACCCACGCCGGGTTCGCCGATCAGCACCGGGTTGTTTTTGGTGCGGCGTTGCAGCACCTGGATGGTGCGGCGGATTTCTTCGTCACGGCCGATAACCGGGTCAAGTTTGCCCTGCTCGGCGCGCTCGGTCAGGTCGATGGTATATTTCTTCAATGCCTGACGTTGGTCTTCAGCACCCTGATCTTCCACGCTGTCACCGCCTCTCATTTGTTCAATGGCTTTGCTGATTTTGTCGGCTGTCGCACCGGCCGCTTTCAGCAGGTCGGTCAAATTACCGCGGTCTTCAAGCACCGCGAGGACGAACAGCTCGGAAGAAATGAATTTGTCCGCGCGTTTCTGTGCCAGCTTGTCGCACAGATTCAGTACGCGCACCAGCTCGTGGGACGGTTGAACGTCGCCACCGGTGCCCTCGACCTGAGGTAAACGGGACAGCGCCTGTTCGATTTCGGTGCGTACGCGCCCGGCATCGATACCGGCGGAAGTTAACAGTGGGCGAACCGTGCCCCCTTCCTGATTGAGCAGGGCGCTCATCAGATGTAACGGTTCAATAAATTGGTTGTCGTGCCCAAGGGCTAAAGATTGGGCATCGGCGAGGGCAAGCTGGAATTTGTTGGTAAGACGATCCAGACGCATAACACCTCCAAGATGGGTCGAAATTGCTACTGGAGATTAAATGAGGTCATCCCTCAAATTTTCAAGGTTATTTCGACTCTAAATTTTCGGTACTGCCATCATGCGTCGTTGGACCGTCCTAATTCAATAGGTTATATCAGCCAGATTAAACTTGCCATACGTCCGGTTATTCCATCGCGCCGATAGGAGAAAAAATGACTCTTTTCGCTAACCGTGCAGCGCTCACCGCCGTAAACAGCATGAATGCCGGCGCGCTGCAGGCGCTGGCGGGCCAATAAATAGATATCCGCCAGAAATTTATCGCCGTGAGGCATAAAAGCGGCGGCGGCGGCGCGGTCCGCCGCGACAAAGGCGGCACGCACCTCCGGCCCCACTTCAAACTGCTGCGGGCCAATCGCCGGCCCCAGCCAGACGCTGATGGCGCCCGCCGGCGCCGTAAACGCCGCGACGGTCTGTTCCAGCACACCGTTGCACAACCCACGCCAGCCGGCATGGGCAGCGGCCACTTCGTCTCCGGCCTGCGAGCAGAACAGCACCGGCAGGCAATCCGCCGTCATCACCGCGCACACCTGCCCCGGCAGGTTGCTGTATACCGCATCGGCGCGCAGATCGGCCGGGGTTTCCCCTTCCAGCCGCACTACGCGGGTGCCGTGCACCTGATCCAACCACGCCGGCATCTGCGGCAAACCTGCGCCCGCCACCAGCGCTTCGCGATTGCGCGCCACCGCCTGCGCCTCGTCCCCGACGTGGGTCCCGAGGTTCAGCGAATGGTAAGGCGGCAGGCTGACGCCGCCGTGACGGGTGGTACTGCAGGCGTTAACCCCCGCAGGCAACGGCCAGTCGGGCAGAATGAGCGACGTCATTACCAGTCCATCTGATCTTTGAACTCTTCGGTATCAGCCTTCAGCGCGTTGATCAGATCGACCATATCCTGCGGCAGCGGCGCATGCCACTCCATCTGAATACCGCTGATCGGATGGTACAAACGCAGCATGGTGGCGTGCAACGCCTGGCGGTCGAAGCCGCGCAGCGTATTGATGAAGGCTTCCGATGCGCCTTTTGGCGGGCGCGGGCGGCCGCCGTACAGCGGATCGCCCACCAGCGGGTGGCTAATGTACGACATATGCACGCGGATCTGGTGGGTGCGGCCGGTCTCCAGGCGCAGGCGCAGGCGGGTATGGGCGCGGAAGTGCTCCATGATGCGGTAGTGGGTCACCGCCGGTTTGCCCATCGGGTGAACGGCCATATGGGTGCGCTTGGTGGAGTGGCGAGAGATAGGCTCCTCCACCGTGCCGCCGGCGGTCATGGTGCCAATCGCCACCGCTTCGTATTCACGGGTGATTTCGCGCGCCTGCAGCGCTTCCACCAGCCGGGTTTGCGCCGGCACAGTTTTCGCCACCACCATCAGGCCGGTGGTGTCTTTGTCCAGACGGTGCACGATGCCGGCGCGCGGCACATCGGCGATTTCCGGGTAGTAGTGCAGCAACGCGTTGAGCACCGTGCCGTCCGGGTTGCCGGCGCCGGGGTGCACCACCAAACCGCGCGGCTTGTTGATCACCAGAATGTCGCTGTCTTCATAGACGATATCCAGCGCGATGTCCTGCGGTTCCCAACGGGCGTCTTCTTCTATCTGTGCATCAATGGCGACCGTCTCTCCCCCCAGCACCTTCTCTTTCGGCTTGTTTGACGTTTTGCCATTGACCAGCACCCGATCTTCCAGGATCCACTCTTTTATGCGAGATCGTGAATAATCAGGGAACAATTCGGCCAAAGCCTGATCTAAACGTTGTCCGAGTTGAGATTCGGCCACCGTTGCGGTGAGTTGTACTTGTTGTGCCATATGCAGCTTCTTCGTTAACGTTGGGTTTTCACGGCGATGCCGTTTAATATAATGTGCTATTGTACCTGGTCTTTGTCGGGAGCTTAACGGACAGTCTCCCGGAATAACACCCTGAGGATAATCAAAACGTCATGACGCGTATGAAATATCTGGTGGCGGCAGCCACGTTGAGCCTGGCGCTGGCAGGTTGCTCCACATCCAAGGATGCGGTTCCCGACAACCCACCTTCGGAAATCTATGCTACTGCCCAGCAAAAGCTGCAGGACGGTAACTTTAAGGGCGCGATTACGCAACTCGAAGCGTTAGATAACCGCTATCCTTTCGGGCCGTACTCTCAGCAGGTTCAGCTGGATCTGATTTATGCCTACTATAAATCTGCCGATTTACCGCTGGCTCAGGCGTCTATCGATCGCTTCATGCGTTTGAACCCGACGCACCCGAACATCGATTACGTGATGTACATGCGTGGTCTGACCGATATGGCGCTGGATGACAGTGCGTTGCAGGGCTTCTTCGGGGTCGACCGTTCAGACCGCGATCCACAGCACGCCCGCGCCGCGTTCCGCGACTTCAGCCAGCTGATTCAGCAGTATCCGAACAGCCAGTACGTGACCGACGCCAACAAGCGTTTGGTGTACCTGAAAGACCGCCTGGCCAAGTATGAGCTTTCGGTGGTGGAATACTACACTAAACGCGGGGCTTACGTCGCGGTCGTTAATCGCGCCGAGCAGATGTTGCGTGAATATCCGGACACCAAGGCGACGCGTGACGCACTGCCGCTGATGGAAAATGCTTACAAGCAGCTGCAACTGAACGGCCAGGCCGACAAAGTGGCCAAAGTGATCGCCGCCAACCCGCAATAACCGGGCCGGCAACGGCAAGAAAACAAAACGGCAGCCTCGGCTGCCGTTTTCATTGGCGCTGACGCTGTTTTTTACTGGGAAAATACACAAGAAAAAACACGGTGTTAGCAACACTGCAACGCCGGTCAACCTATCGATAATGCGCCATCCGGCGACAAGACTCAAGCCCTAGATGGCCGATTCAGATGCTGAATCACAGATTGAACTAACTTTGCAAAAAGTGACAAAAAAACGTGATTTTCATCACGCATTTAAGCAAAAAGCGGGGTATGCTGGGTTCACCAAGACGGAAAGACAGAGAGGTAAGTTATATGACATTGAACATTACCAGCAAACAAATGGATATCACTCCCGCAATCCGCAGCCACGTCGAAGACCGTCTCACCAAACTGGAAAAATGGCAGGCCCAGCTAATTAACCCGCATATCGTTTTGTCCAAAGAACCTAAAGGGTTTGTGGCCGACGCCACCATCACCACACCTAACGGCCCGCTGGTCGCCAGCGCCAAACATGATGACATGTATACCGCCGTTAACGATCTGATCGCCAAGCTGGAGCGTCAGTTGAACAAGGTGCAACACAAGGGTGAAGCGCGCCGCGCTGCCGCCAGCGTGAAAGACATCGTTCCGGAAGTGTCGCCGGAAGAGGAATAACCGTTTAACGGCTGTTTCGCATCAAACGCGCCCGAGGGCGCGTTTTTTGTCTGGTTTTTTGTTGACGGGGTAAAAGCCAGCGGTTACTTTAAAACCTCTTCGCACCGACGTTGGATGAGACATGACGCGCACCCCGTTCTTCTTCGCATTCTTTTTTACCTTCCCCTGATTGGGAGGCGTTTCGTCGTGTGATAAAGAATGCGAAGACGAACAGCAAAGCCTCCTGGAAACAGGGGGCTTTTTTTATGGCTATTTTACAACGTATAAAAACAGAAGGCGGAAGCTGATTATGACTGACAACCCGTTACTGGTGCTGCGCGAACGCATCAGCGCCCTGGACCTGAAGCTGCTGGCTCTGCTGGCGGAACGCCGTGAGCTGGCGGTGGAAGTAGGTAAAACCAAGCTGCATTCTCACCGGCCGATCCGCGATAAAGAGCGCGAACGCGACCTGCTCGATGCGCTGATCGCCGCCGCCAAGCCTTATGACCTCGACGGTTTCTACATCACCCGCCTGTTCCAGTTGATTATCGAAGATTCGGTGCTGACCCAGCAGGCGCTGCTGCAACACCAGCTCAACCCCATCAGCCAGCATTCCGCCCGCATTGCCTTCCTGGGGCCAAAAGGTTCCTACTCGCACCTGGCGGCGCGCCAATACGCCGCCCGCCACTTCGATCAACTGATCGAGTGTGGCTGCCAGAAGTTTCAGGATATCTTCGCCCAGGTGGAAACCGGCCAGGCGGATTACGCCATTTTGCCGATCGAAAACACCAGTTCCGGCTCGATTAACGACGTCTACGATCTGCTGCAGCACACCAGCTTGTCGATCGTCGGCGAGCTGACCAACCCGATCAACCACTGCGTATTGGTGGCCGGCGACAGCGATCTGAGCCAGATAGAGATAGTCTACAGCCACCCGCAGCCGTTCCAGCAGTGCAGCCAGTTCATCAACCGCTACCCGCACTGGAAAATCGAATACACCGAAAGCACCGCCGCAGCGATGGAAAAAGTCGCCAAGCTGAACTCGCCGAAAGCGGCGGCATTGGGCAGCGAAGCCGGCGGCGCGCTGTATGGCCTGCAGGTGTTGGAACACAACCTGGCCAACCAGCAGCAGAACATCACCCGTTTTATCGTGCTGGCGCGCAAAGCGATTGAGGTTTCCGAACAGGTGCCGGCCAAAACCACGCTGATCATGGCCACCGGCCAGCAGTCGGGCGCTCTGGTTGAAGCGCTGCTGGTACTGCGCGACAACGGCATCATCATGACCAAGCTGGAATCGCGGCCAATCAACGGTAACCCGTGGGAAGAGATGTTTTATATTGACGTGCAGGCTAACCTGCGCTCCGAAGCGATGCAAAAAGCGCTGCGGGATCTGGCGAACATTACCCGCTCGTTGAAAGTGCTGGGCTGTTACCCAAGCGACACCGTAGTGCCGGTCAATCCATCCTGAAGCCATGAAAAAGGGTTCGGCATTGCCGAACCCCGTGTCTCATTGCCGACTGTCGTTGGCCTGCCGCAACAGCGTGCGGCTCTCCACCAGGAAGCGCTGGGCGTAATCGCCGAACCAGTGCTCCACCTTCTGGAAGCTCTGGATGAACGCCTGTTTGTCGCCGTGCTCCAGCAGCTTTATCGCTTCGCCGAAACGCTGATAGTAGCGTTTGATCAGCGCGATGTTCTCTTCCGAAGACATGATGATATCGGCGTACAGCTGCGGATCCTGCGCGAACAGCCGGCCGACCATCGCCAGCTCCAGCCGGTAGATGGGGGAAGACAGCGCCAGCAGCTGTTCCAGCTGAACGTTCTCCTCCGCCAGATGCAGGCCGTAGGCAAAGGTCGCGAAATGGCGCAGCGCCTGAATAAAAGCCATATTCTGGTCGTGCTCCACCGCGCTGATGCGGTGCAAACGAGCGCCCCACACCTGCAGCTGCTCCAGCAACCACTGGTAAGCCTCCGGTTGCCGCCCGTCGCAATAGACCACTACCTGCTTGGCTACGCTGCCTACGTCCGGGCCGAACATCGGGTGCAAACCGAGCACCGGGCCGCCGTGCGCCGCCAGCATCGCGTTCAGCGGGCGGTTCTTTACCGAGGCCAAATCCACCAAAATACAGTCGTCCGGCAACGGCGGCAGGCGGCTAATCACCTGCTCGGTCACATGGATAGGCACGCTGACAATCACCATGCCGGCATCCGCCAGCAGCTGCTCCGCCTGCGGCCAGTCTTCCTGATCCAACACCTTGACCCGGTAGCCGGAGAGCGTCAACAGGCGATTGAACAACCGCCCCATTTGCCCGTTGCCGCCGATAATAACGATCGGCCGCAGCCCAGGGCACAGGGTTTTAAAGCCTTTATCATTCTCACTGACGTAAGATTCGCGCATTACGCGGCGCAGCACGTCTTCGATCAGGTCCGGCGGCACGCCGAGGTTTTCCGCCTCTTTACGGCGCGAGGCCAGCATCGCCGCCTCACGCTCAGGCACATAAACCGGCAGCCCGTGCCGGCTTTTCACCTCACCGACCTCCGCCACCAGATGCAGGCGTTTCGCCAGCAGATCCAGCAGCGCTTTGTCTACCTCGTCGATTTGATCGCGCAACGCGGTCAGTTCAGCCACCATAACTCACTACTCTCCAGTGCGGGCCGTCAGCACAGCGCCAAGTTCCTGGTGCATATGGCGCAGCAGGGTTTCCGTGCTCTCCCAGTTGATGCAGGCGTCGGTGACGGAGACGCCGTAACGCATATCCGCACGCGGCTGCTCGGAAGACTGATTGCCTTCGTGCAGATGGCTTTCCAGCATGATGCCGGTGATAGAACGGTTGCCCGCTTTGATCTGCTCAACCACGGACTCGGCAACCGCCGGCTGACGGCGATAATCTTTATTCGAGTTGCCATGGCTGCAATCTATCATCAAGGAGGGGTGGAGTCCCGCGTCCAGCATCTGTTTTTCGCAGGCGGCGACATCTTCCGCGCTGTAGTTCGGCGTCTTGCCGCCGCGCAAGATCACATGGCCATCCGGGTTGCCTTGGGTTTGCAGCAGGCAGACCTGCCCCGCCTGGTTAATGCCGACAAAGCGGTGCGGCATAGCGGCGGCGCGCATGGCATTGATAGCGGTGCCCAGGCTGCCGTCGGTGCCGTTTTTGAAACCGACCGGCATCGACAAGCCCGAGGCCATCTCGCGGTGCGTCTGCGACTCGGTGGTGCGTGCGCCGATCGCCGACCAGCTGAACAGATCCCCGAGGTATTGCGGGCTGTTCGGATCCAGAGCTTCGGTCGCCAGCGGCAGCCCCATGCCCACCAGGTCCAACAGCAGGCGGCGCGCAATGTGCAAACCTGCTTCAACGTCAAACGAACCATCCATGTACGGATCGTTGATCAAACCTTTCCAGCCGACAGTGGTTCTGGGTTTCTCAAAATAAACGCGCATAACGATATACAGCTGATCGCTCAATTCAGCCGCCAGGGTTTTCAAATGACGGGCGTAATCCAGCGCCGCATCCGGATCGTGGATGGAACAAGGCCCGCACACCACCAGCAGGCGGTGATCGCGCCCCTGCAGAATATCAGCGATGGTTTTGCGCGCGGTGGCGATTTCATTTTCATCGTCGGCGCTGAGCGGGAACTGGTTTTTCAGCTCTTCCGGGGTGATCAAAACCTGTTCTGCACTGATATGTACGTTATTGAGCGCGTCTTTTTGCATGATGCTATTCCTGTCGTTTGCCGTTATGCGTTGAAATGGAACATTGAGCGTTTCAGAGCACCACCTTACCATGTGATGTAAAGATTTCAATCCGAAATGCGTAAATAAAATATTACCACCCGGTAGCCCAGACTGAATCCATACCATGAATTGGCATAAATTAAAAACCAACTAACTGATAATAAGGTATATTTTACCTCAATCATGCCGATTGAAATCTTACCATTTCTGGGTTTTTCGGTTTCGAAAAATCAGCCGATATCGTAAATATTAATTTACAATCAATTTTACAGGCAACCGGAGATGCCACCCCGGCGAGCGAACAGGCGCAAATTGATCTGTTGCCGGCAGGCGACACTCGGCCAGAATCCCCCATAAAAATCTAGGGGTACTCAGCATGATATGCCGCCGGAAGCGGTTAATTAAGTAGAAGAAAAATGTATAAGTGCAGTGGTGAAATTAAAAACTTAAGCTAATCGAGGCTATTTTTGTCGCACTGGCGAACCGATATAATGTGATCGTTATCACCAATAATCACTCTTAACAACTGGATCCAAAATGCTCTCTTTACGCGCCCGCCGCGCCATTCCACTGTATATTTGCTGCTTGACGACCTTCACCAGTGCTTCAGCCTTGGCCGACAATACGCTTTTCACCGCGATGGACGATCCGGCCACCGCCAAAAAGCCGTTTGAAGGCAACGTTCAAGCGGGTTACAACGCCCAGTCCGGCAACTCGCAGAGCTCTACCCTGCTGGCCAACACCAACATGACCTGGTTCAATAGCGACGCGGCGTACAGCCTATGGGGGGCGGCCAACAACACCACTTCCTCCAACGTGCGCTCATCCGAAAAATACCAGGCCGGCGGCCGCACCCGCTACAACCTGACCGACCGTAACTACCTGTTCGGCCAGGCCAGCTGGCTGAGCGATCGTTTCAACGGCTACGACTCCCGCTCCACGCTGACCGGCGGTTACGGTCGCCAAATCCTGAACGGGCCGCTCAGCGACCTGCGGGTGGAATTTGGCCCGGGGGTTCGTCACGATGAATACCACGGCGGCGGCCGCGCCACCAAAGCGCTGGCCTACGGTGCAGCCAACTATGCGTATCAGCTGACCGACAACACGAAATTCACCCAGGGCGTTTCTGCGCTGGCGAACGAAGACGTCACGCTGAACTCGGAAACGGCCCTGAACGTAGCAATCAACGAAAAGTTCTCGCTGCGCGTGGCTTACACCGTAACCTACAACAGCGAACCGCCGGCATCGGCGCCTAAAAGCACCGATACCACGACCTCGGTGACGCTGGTCTACGGCCTGTAACTCCCCCTTCTTACTCCTAAGCCCATCACTGATGGGCTTTTTTTATGCCTGCCGCTCACCTTTTATACATTTTGCTAAAAATATTCATCGCGCTATTGACGACTTTAGCAAATAGCTTAATACTGTATGCATATACAGTAATTATTGCATGAGAGTGGAGCATGAAAGATTTCTATATCACAGAGCCTGCATCTCCGTTTCTTGCCAACGGCGTTCCGCCAACCGGGACGCAAGACGAACAAGAGAGAGCGTGAGCCATGGAAAAAGTCACCTCATTCATTACTTATGCCATGGCGCTGTTTCTTGCCTGGCTTGGCAAGCTTTCCCCCCAGGACATCGCTTTTCTGGTTGGGGCGGCGGTGGGTATTGGCACCTTCCTGGTGAATTGGTACTACCGGCGAAAAAGCCTGCAGGTATTGAAGTCCATAGAGCGCGATGCGGCATCCAGGAGGAGAATTTACGATGAATGCAATCGTTAAACGCTGCAGCGTCACCGCCGTTCTGGCGATCGCCATGCTGCTGCCGCAATTTGACGAGCTTAAAACTTCTGAATCAGGCCTCCGGCTGATCGCCGATCTGGAAGGGTGTCGGCTTTCCCCCTACCAATGCAGCGCCGGTGTCTGGACACAGGGCATCGGGCATACCGCCGGCGTAACGCCTGGCGAGCCCATCAGTGAACAGAGAGCCGCGGCGGATTTAGTCAGCGATATTCGCCGCACCGAGCAGGGTATGGCGGCCTGCCTGCCACAGGCGTTGCCGCAGGAGATTTATGATACGGCGATCGCCTTTGCCTTCAACGTGGGCGTCAAGGCGGCCTGTGATTCTACGCTGGCCTACTTTCTTCGGCAGCATCAATGGCGACAAGCATGCGATCAATTGCCGCGCTGGATTTACGTCAAGGGTAAGGCAAACAAGGGACTGGAGCGACGACGGTCGGCCGAACGCGCACTGTGCCTGAAAGGTATCGGAGCCGCATGATGAAGAAGACACTCATTCACTTTATCGCAGGCCCATGCCGAACCAACTTTCACTTAATTTGTTCAAGGGGGTTTTTATGATGCACTGTCCACTCTGCGGCAACGTGGCCCACACTCGCTCCAGCCGTTACCTGAGCGAGTCGACCAAGGAACGTTACCATCAATGCCAGAACATTAACTGCAGCTGCACTTTCGCCACGCACGAGTCCGTCGCGCGGGTGATTGTCAAACCGGGGGACATCATTCCGGCACAGCCGCACCCGGAGAAAGCCAAGCAGCACACCGCGGCGTTGTGAGCAAAAATAGCCTGCGCAAGCGGGCTTTTTTACGCCCGCAGGCAGCAGGCAGACCGGCCTCGAGGCATAAAAAAGGGGTTGGCACAGTGCCAACCCCTTCATAGCTATTAACTTTTGGATGCAGCGTTAGCCTACGCGGTTCAGGCGCTCTTTGATACGAGCAGCCTTACCAGTACGCTCACGCAGGTAGTACAGTTTGGCTTTACGAACGGCACCACGACGTTTAACAGTAATGCTGTCGATTACTGGGGAGTGAGTCTGGAATACGCGCTCAACACCTTCGCCGTTGGAAATCTTACGAACAGTGAATGCAGAGTGCAGACCGCGGTTACGGATAGCGATAACCACGCCCTCGAATGCCTGCAGACGTTTTTTGCTGCCTTCAACGACCCATACCTTAACTTCCAGGGAATCACCTGGACGGAATGCAGGTACGTCTTGCTTCATCTGCTCTTGTTCGAGTTGCTTAATAATGTTGCTCATAATATGTCTCTTACCCTAGGTAAACTGATTATATCGGTCTCGTCTGATGTCAGACGTTCCCTTCATAGTCCTGTTGCCTGGCCTGATGTTCCCGTTGGAACTCAGCCAGCAACACCGCTTGCTCGTCAGTCAGAGCTAGGCTTTCTAGAAGTTCAGGTCTTCTAAGCCAGGTACGGCCCAGCGACTGCTTTAAGCGCCAGCGACGTATCTCGGCATGGTTGCCCGACAGCAGAACCGGCGGAACCTCCATCCCTTCCAACACCTCGGGGCGGGTATAGTGCGGGCAGTCCAGCAATCCGTCGGCGAAAGAGTCTTCTTCCGCTGAGGCCTGATGGCCCAGCACACCCGGTATGAATCGGGCGACTGAATCAATCAGAGTCATTGCCGGCAGTTCCCCGCCGCTGAGAACGTAATCGCCGATTGACCATTCTTCGTCAATTTCGGTTTGGATCACGCGCTCGTCTATCCCTTCGTAACGACCGCACACCAGAATCATCTTCTGATTGGCCGCCAGTTCGCACACGCCGGTTTGATCCAGCTTGCGCCCCTGAGGCGACAGATAAATCACCTTTGCTCCCTCGCCTGCCGCTGCTTTCGCTGCATGAATGGCTTCCCGCAAGGGTTGCACCATCATCAGCATTCCCGGGCCGCCGCCGTATGGGCGATCGTCCACGGTACGATGCCGGTCGTAGGTGAAGTCACGCGGACTCCAACACTGCACGCTCAGCAGGCCATTTTTTACTGCCCGGCCCGTCACTCCGTAATCGGTGATTGCGCGGAACATCTCAGGAAACAGGCTTACAATACCAATGAACACAAGCCAATCCCCATACTGTTATTCCACTTGCTTCGACCGTCTGATCCGGAGATCAAAAACCAGGATCCCAATCTGCTTCGATGATTCGAGCAGCGAGATCGACTTTCTTGATAACCTGCCCATGAAGAAACGGAATCAACCGCTCCTTCATGCCGAACGCATCTTTCAGGTTCGCTTTCACAACCATCACATCGTTCGAACCGGTTTCCATCATATCGACGACTTTACCCAGTTCGTAACCGGCGGTGGTGACTACCTGGCAGCCCATCAGGTCTTTCCAGTAGTAATCATCACCCTCCAGCGGAGGAAGTTGCTCAGAATCCACCATAATCTCGCGATTAGTCAGCAGATTCGCCGCGTCCCGATCGTCAATGCCTTTGACCTTGATGATCAGATCCTGACTGTGGCGCTTCCAGTCTTCCAACTCGACAAGCTGCCACTGACCCGCCTGCTGGATAAACCAGGGCTGATAGTCAAAAATGCTTTCGGCGTTCTCGGTGGATGAAAACACTCTGAGCCAACCACGAATGCCGTAAGTAGACCCCATTTTACCGAGTACAATCGGCTGCTTAGGTGCTACCGGTTTGAGTTGCTTGCTCATTGCCACCACCGCGACAGATTAAGCTGCTTTCTTAGCGTCTTTGATCAGCGCGTGAACGCGATCAGAAACGGTTGCACCCAGACCGACCCAGTGTGCGATGCGGTCCAGGTCCAGACGCAGTGCTTCAGCCTGACCAGAAGCGATCGGGTTGAAGAAGCCTACGCGCTCGATGAAACGACCATCACGAGCGTTGCGGCTGTCGGTCACTACTACTTGATAGAACGGACGCTTTTTAGCGCCGCCACGTGCCAAACGAATTGTTACCATAACATCCTCTTTAGTTAATAAAACAGCCGGGCCCCATTGAGGGACGGGGCCCGGTTGCAATATAAAAAGCCCGAAAATTTTACTCATTTTGGCGCAAAAAGCAATCTAAAGCGTAGATCGCGATGGACAACTTTTGCAGCCAGTCAAATTTCGGGCAGTTTTCGCCGCGAACGGCGAATGCTTTAAGGCGCCAGCCCCCTCGAGGCCAGCGCCGGTCAGCGGCCCGGGAAGCCCGGCGGCATCATACCTTTCATGCCGCGCATCATCTTCGCCATCCCGCCTTTTTTCATCTTTTTCATCATGCGCTGCATTTCATCAAACTGCTTCAGCAAGCGGTTGACGTCCTGCACCTGCATACCGGAACCCATCGCGATGCGGCGCTTGCGCGATCCCTTGATGATTTCCGGCTTGGCGCGCTCTTTCAGCGTCATCGAATTGATGATGGCTTCCATGCGCACCAGAACCTTGTCGTCCATCTGCGATTTCACGTTATCCGGCAACTGACCGGCGCCAGGCAGCTTGCTCAGCATGCTCGCCATGCCGCCCATGTTGCGCATCTGCTTCAACTGCTCCAGGAAGTCGGTCAGATCGAAACCGTCGCCCTTTTTCAGCTTGTTGGCCAGCTTTTCCGCCTGTTCGCGGTCAACCTTGCTTTCGATATCTTCAATCAGCGACAGCACGTCGCCCATGCCCAGAATGCGCGACGCCACGCGATCCGGATGGAAAGGCTCCAGCGCGTCGGTCTTTTCGCCCACGCCGAGGAACTTGATCGGTTTGCCGGTGATGTGGCGAATAGACAGCGCGGCACCGCCGCGCGCGTCGCCGTCGACCTTGGTCAGCACCACGCCGGTCAGCGGCAGCGCTTCGTTAAAGGCCTTCGCGGTATTGGCGGCGTCCTGGCCGGTCATGGCGTCGACCACGAACAGGGTTTCCACCGGCTTGATCGCCGCGTGCACCTGTTTGATCTCGTCCATCATCGCTTCGTCGACGTGCAAACGGCCGGCGGTATCGACGATCAGCACGTCGTAGAACTTCAGCTTGGCCTGCTGCAGCGCGCGGTTGACGATGTCGATCGGCTTTTCTTTGACGTCAGACGGGAAGAAATCGATGCCAACGCCTTCCGCCAGCGTTTCCAGCTGCCTAATCGCCGCCGGGCGGTAAACGTCCGCAGACACCACCAGCACTTTTTTCTTCTGTTTTTCTTTCAGGAACTTGCCGAGCTTGGCGACGCTGGTGGTTTTACCGGCGCCCTGCAGGCCCGCCATCAGCACCACCGCCGGCGGCTGCGCCGCCAGGTTGAGCTCGGTGTTCACTTCGCCCATCGCGGCAATCAGCTCGCTCTTGACGATCTTGACGAATTCCTGCCCCGGCGTCAGGCTCTTGTTGACTTCATGGCCAACCGCGCTTTCTTTGACGCGGTTGATGAAGTCGCGAACCACCGGCAGCGCAACGTCCGCTTCCAGCAGCGCCATGCGCACTTCACGCAGGGTTTCCTTGATATTTTCTTCGGTCAGCCGCCCACGGCCGCTGATATTGCGCAGAGTGCGCGACAATCGATCGGTTAAATTTTCAAACATCGTCTCATGCTCAACGTGTAATGACAGGCCGCACTGGCGACACAATTGCGGCGATGATAACACGAAGTGGACAGGATCTCTGCCTCAGCGTTGGAGATCGGTTGGAGTGGAACGCGCGCAACGTTATACTGACAATCCAATTAACCACGCCGAAGCAAAATTAAACGCTATGCCAGTTTTCTCCATTGTGGCTTTGATGGCCTACCTGCTCAGCCTTGGACTGATTATTCCCAGCTTGTTGCGGAAGAACAGCGCATACCGTCGGCTTGCTCTCGTCTCGGCGGTGGTGGCGCTGATTTGCCACGCCATCGCGCTGCAGCAGCGCATTTTTGACGTCAGCGCCGGGCAAAACCTCAGCCTGCTGAATATCGGTTCGATCGTCAGCCTGATCATTTGCTCGGTGATGACCTTCGTCGCCTCGCGCGATCGCGGCTGGTTCCTGCTGCCGATCGTCTACAGCTTCGCGATGATCAACCTGGCGTTCGCCAGCTTTATGCCCGGCGAATTTATCACTCACCTGGAAGCCAGCCCGGAGCTGATGGTGCATATCGGCCTGGCGCTGTTCTCCTACGCCACGCTGATTATCGCCGCGCTGTATGCGCTGCAGCTGGCCTGGCTCGATTATCTGTTGAAGAACAAGAAGCTTACCTTCAGCGCCGATATGCCGCCGCTGATGAGCATCGAGCGCAAAATGTTTCACATCACCCAGATAGGCGTGGTGCTGCTGACGCTCACCCTGTGCACCGGCCTGCTTTATATGGATAACCTGTTCAGCAAAGAGAACGTGCACAAAGCCGTGCTGTCCATCATGGCGTGGTTCGTGTACATCGTGCTGCTGTGGGGCCATTATCATGAAGGTTGGCGCGGCCGCCGCGTCGTCTGGTTCAGCTTTGCCGGCGCCTTCCTGCTGACGCTCGCCTATTTCGGCAGCCGTCTGATTCAGCAGGTTATGGTGCGCTAAGCCCCTTTCCCCTACATAAGGAATACCGCGTTGGAGCACGTATCGACAGGGACCCTGATCATTATTCTGGTGATCATGATTGTGGTCTCAGCTTACTTCTCGGCCTCCGAAACCGGCATGATGACGCTCAACCGTTATCGCCTGCGCCACCTGTCCAAGCAGGGCAACCGCTCTGCCCGCCGGGTGGAAAAGCTGCTGCAAAAGCCCGATCGCCTGATAGGCCTGGTGCTTATCGGCAACAACCTGGTGAACATTCTCGCCTCGGCGTTGGCGACCATCGTCGGCATGCGGCTGTATGGCGACCTCGGGGTGGCGATCGCCACCGGCGTGCTGACCTTCGCCGTGCTGTTGTTCGCCGAGGTGCTGCCCAAAACCTTCGCCGCGCTCTACCCGGAGCGCATCGCCTTCCCCAGCAGCATGCTGCTGGCGCCGCTGCAAAAGGTGATGTTCCCGCTGGTCTGGTTGCTGAACGGCATCACCAGCCTGGTGCTGCGGCTGTTTGGCATCCGCACCAACGTGCGCATCAGCGACGCCGTCAGCAAGGACGAGCTGCGCACCATCGTGAAAGAGTCCCAGTCGCAAATTTCGCGCCGCAATCAGGACATGCTGATCTCGGTGCTGGATCTGGAAAAAGTGACGGTCGACGACATCATGGTGCCGCGCAATGAAATCGTCGGCATCGACGTCAACGACGACTGGAAGTCGATCATGCGCCAGCTCACCCATTCGCCGCACGGCCGCATCGTGCTGTACCGCAGCTCGCTGGACGACGCTATCGGCATGCTGCGGGTGCGTGAAGCCTATCGCCTGATGACCGAGAAAAAAGAGTTCAACAAAGAGAACCTGCTGCGCGCCGCCGATGAAATTTACTTTGTGCCCGAAGGCACGCCGCTCAACGTGCAGCTGGTGAAATTCCAGCGCAACAAAGAGAAGGTCGGTATCGTGGTCGACGAATACGGCGATATTCAGGGGCTGGTGACGGTGGAAGATATCCTTGAGGAGATCGTCGGCGACTTCACCACCTCGATGTCGCCAACGCTGGCGGAAGAGGTTAACCCGCAGAGCGACGGTTCGGTATTGATCGACGGCACCGCCAACGTGCGTGAGCTTAACAAAGCGTTCAACTGGAATCTGCCGGCTATAGAGGCCCGCACCATCAACGGCATGCTGCTGGAAGAGTTGGAAGAGATCCCGGAGATCGGCACCCGGGTGCGCGTCGGCCATTACGAAGTGGAAATCCTCGACGTGCAGGAAAACATGATCAAGCAGGTGCGTGTAACGCCAATCAAACCGCTGCAGTCCAGCGTAGAAAACCACTGACCGGCAGCCAAAAAGAAAAAAGACGCGAATATCGCGTCTTTTTTTATCGCTGCTTTCCGGCGGCAGGCTAGATGTGCAGTTCCTGCAGTTTCTCTTTAGGCAGCGCCAGCTCTTCGTTGTGGTTCACCACCACGTCGTGGTCGAGAATGTGCTTGGCGATTTCCTGCGCCTCTTCCAGCGAGTGCATATGGTAAGTGCCGCACTGGAACTCGTTCAGCTCGGGAATTTTACGTTGGTCGGTCACCTTCAGCACGTCGGCCATCGCCGCTTTCCAGGCATCGGCAACGCGTTGCTCTTCCGGCACGCCGATCAGGCTCATGTAGAAGCCGGTGCGGCAGCCCATCGGGGAGATATCGATAATCTCAACGCCCTGCCCGTTCAGATGGTCACGCATAAAGCCGGCAAACAGGTGTTCCAGCGTATGAATGCCGCGCTCAGGCATCACTTCCAGGTTCGGGCGACAAAAGCGCAGATCGAACACGGTGATGGTATCGCCATGAGGAGTTTTCATGGTTTTCGCGACGCGGACAGCCGGGGCTGCCATGCGGGTATGGTCTACGGTAAAGCTATCCAGCAGTGGCATTTCGTTACCTCCTCGTAAAAGAGTATTTATTTCGAAACTTTTTTATCTAACCAGGAAACCTTTTCCAACCCAGCGAGTCTGAGTATGTGAAAGACGCGCATTTGTTATCATCATCCCTGTCATCAGAGATGCATATTTGGCCACATTGATGTGGCCTTTTTCTTTTTCAGCTCCCGCCGTTCTGCTTCAGGAACTCTTCAAAGCTTAGCGTATCGCCGGCTTCTATGTCGCGCTGACGTTGCCATGAGGCTTCCTGCTCTTTGGCCAGCTCGGCTTCGTTCAGGATTTCCAGCGGCTCTTCGATCAGCATTTTGCGGTATTGCTCCGCCAGCTCCAGCCCGACGCGGCCAGTGCCCTCTTCCTTCATCGCTTTCAGAATACGCGCCGAGAAGGTCAGATCGGGATCGTCAAACGCCGCGACCAGTTCGTCGCAAACCTGCTGGTACTGCCGATCGCCGGCTTCGCCATCCAGCACTTCCGCCACGCGGCGCAGATCGTCGAACAGCGCCTTGCCCACTTTATCCAGCGGTTCGCGGCTGTCGTCGCAGCCGATGCCGATGGTCTGGCCCGGTTTGCGCCCTTCCAGGATCACCCGGTTCCAGTTTTGACGCGTGCACAGCAGCTCTTCGCTGTTCATCTCCGGCGCATCCGCCAGAACGCACCACACCAGGAACAGGTCCAGGAAGCGCGCCTGCACCGCATCCACGCCGATAGGCGAGAACGGGTTGATGTCCAGCGAACGGACCTCGATATATTCGATACCGCCGCGCAGCAACGCATCTGACGGCGTCTCGCCGCTTTTGGTCACGCGCTTCGGCCGGATCGGCGCATACAGCTCGTTCTCAATCTGCAGCACGTTGCTGTTCAACTGCAGGTAACGATCGCCGTCCTTCACGCCCAGCTGGGCGAACTCTTCGGATGGCGTCACTATCGCCCGCTTCAGTCCCGCCACATAGGTGTGCAAATCGTTAAAGGTAATGCCCAGATTGCTCTGCGATTTGTTGGTGTAGCCGAGATCGCTCAGGCGCAGCGAGGTGGCGTACGGCAGGTAACACATGCCCTGCTCGGTACGTTCGAACGGCAGATTGGTCTCGCGCCCTTTCAGGAACGAAGAACAGATCGCCGGCGAAGCGCCGAACAGATACGGAATCACCCAGCCAAACCGATAGTAGTTGCGGATCAGGCGGAAATAGCCCGCAGAGATCTGCTCTTTGCCGCTCTCTGCGTCCTCCACGCCTGCCCACGCCTGCCAAAACTCCAGCGGCAGCGAGAAGTTGTAATGCACGCCGGAGATGGTCTGCATCAGCGCGCCGTAGCGGTTCTTCAAGCCCTCGCGGTACAACGTCTTCATACGCCCGATGTTCGACGAACCGAACTGGGCCAGCTCAATATCCTGCTCGGCCTCGATAAAGCACGGCATGCTGAGCGGCCACATGCGTTCCTCGCCCAGGTTACGCGCCACATAGCGGTGGATATCGCGCAGGAAAGTCAGCAGATGGTCGAGATTGTCATCAACCGGCGTAATAAACTCTAACAGCGCCTCGGCAAAGTCTGTGGTGATCCAGTGGTGCGTTAATGCCGCCCCCAACTTTTCCGGATGTCCGGTCGTCGCCAGCGTACCGTCGGGAGTGACTCGCAGCGTTTCACGCTCGATGCCGCGACGGATGCCTTTTAATGCCTGGGGATGGGCTTCCAACCAAGAAAGCGCCTGTGATACGTCCGGGATCAAATTGACCTCCCGCTCTAAAAACGATAACTCGTAAGCATACTGAATCCGCTCCCAAGAGAATATTGACTTATATTCACTTGGTTAATGCCACCAGGCGATTCCCTGTACCGTTACCATAGCCAAGATAATGTAACGCAACGCCTTTCCGATACACAGAAACAGCGCGACAGAGCCCCAGGGCATGCGCAGCCAACCTGCCAACACGCACAACAAATCGCCCACTACCGGCACCCAACTGAGCAACAGCGCAGCCGGGCCAAAGCGTTGCAACCACCCGAGCGCCGTTTCCAGCCCCCGTTGAGGTTTCAACGCCGGTAACAGGCGCCCGATAATGACATTGGTCAACCCGCCGAGGGTATTGCCCAAGGTCGCGGCCAGCACCAGCAACTCCGGTGAACCGCGGCCGTTGGCCAGCAAGGCGACCAAAACAACCTCTGAATTTCCCGGCAGCAGCGTCGCACTAAGGAAACTGCTGCCGAACAACGACAGTACGGCTAGCGTACTACTCACAGCGTACGGACGTCTACCACGGCCATATTGGCGCTTTTCGCCGCCTGAATACCGAAGTCCGCGTCTTCAAACACTACGCATTTCTCCGGCGGCACGCCTATCAGTTCGGCACAGCGCAGAAAGGTGTCCGGTTCCGGCTTATGGCGCTGTACGTCATCGGCGCCGACGATGGCGTCGAAGCAGTTAAGCAGCCCCAGGTGGCGCAGCAGGGTTTCCACCATGCGGTGTTCGCTGCCGGTGCCTACCGCCATTGGCCGGCGGCCGTGATAAGCCTTGACGACCTCAATCAGTGGCAATGGGCGCACGCTGTCCAGCAGCATCGCCTCCACCGCACGGGTTTTTTCTGCGGCCAAATGATGGGGATCGAGATCGGCCTGATGGCTGGCGATGATCGCCTGAGCGATGCGCCAGGTTGGGGAACCGCTGAGCGCCACCATGGCCGCCTCATCAAACGTCATACCGTAACGGGACAGCACCTCACGCCACGCTTTGCGGTGCGTAGGCTCGGTGTCAAGAATAGTGCCGTCCATGTCGAAAATAAGACCCTGATAGCGGTCGTACATCGTTACTCCATGATCGTTGAGGAAAGAAAACTACTTTAGCGTAAAGCCGGTAGGTTGTCGCTGACTGCGTAATGGCGGAATGTGCTCTGGAGATGACGGGAGAAAGAGGCTGATATTGCACGGGGAAACCGGAAAGCGAAAAACCCGCCGAAGCGGGTTTTTCTTAGATGGTGCATCCAGGAGGATGATTCGGCTGCGCCTCTCCCTGCGGGCCGTTGCTGAAGCAACGTTGTCTCGCTACGCTCGGCTCGAACCTCCAACCGCTCTCCTCGCGGTCGGAAAAGCGAAAAACCCGCCGGAGCGGGTTTTTCTTAGATGGTGCATCCAGGAGGATGATTCGGCTGCGCCTCTCCCTACGGGCCGTTGCTGAAGCAACGTTGTCTCGCTACGCTCGGCTCGAACCTCCAACCGCTCTCCTCGCGGTCGGAAAAGCGAAAAACCCGCCGAAGCGGGTTTTTCTTAGATGGTGCATCCAGGAGGATTCGAACCTCCGACCGCTCGGTTCGTAGCCGAGTACTCTATCCAGCTGAGCTATGGATGCAGTCTATTTGTTACAGCGAATGATTTCGTTCCGTGAAACATCACTTGAAAGAATGGTGCATCCAGGAGGATTCGAACCTCCGACCGCTCGGTTCGTAGCCGAGTACTCTATCCAGCTGAGCTATGGATGCACAGGAATTCTTTTTTGATACCGTATGGTACGTTGTTACTACCCCACCATACTGCAAAATATGGTGCATCCAGGAGGATTCGAACCTCCGACCGCTCGGTTCGTAGCCGAGTACTCTATCCAGCTGAGCTATGGATGCAAATGGCGGTGAGGCGGGGATTCGAACCCCGGATGCAGCTTTTGACCGCATACTCCCTTAGCAGGGGAGCGCCTTCAGCCTCTCGGCCACCTCACCATACGCTTCTTGCGAATTGTGCCTAACTTGCTTTGGAGAAGCTCATCGGCACTGCGTGGCGCACATATTACTTTCTCCGACTTGTAAGTCAAACAATTTTTCCCAACTCATGCGCGTTTGCACAATTCACGTCCAACATGGGCGATTTCACGGCAAAAAGGGTGTTTTATCAACAGGCAACCGCAGGGATACCGCAACAAAGCGAGAAACAAACCGGGGGAAAATAACGAAGAGAAAAATGGGAAACTGATGGGATGGGCACAAAAAAGCGCAGTAGCGTCTCGCTGAGCAACGAGACGCTGCTTCGAAATCAGTAAGTCGTCTGTTGAGACTTCTCTGCCTGAATGCGCTGATAGATTTCTTCGCGGTGCACAGACACCTCTTTGGGGGCATTCACACCAATACGCACCTGGTTGCCTTTTACCCCTAGCACTGTGACCGTGACCTCATCGCCAATCATGAGGGTTTCACCAACTCGACGAGTCAGAATTAACATTCTTTGCTCCTTGAAAGATTAAAAGAGTCGGGTCTCTCAGTTTCCCCGTCATTATCCATCATATGTTGTGAAAACGTAAGCCATGTAACCCACAATAAGTGTAAGCAGACTTGGTCTCACCTCAGATAATGATAAGTTTAGCCGACCTGAAAAACTTTGTTCCCGCAATTGTAACTAAATTGTGTTAGCACAGTTTAAAAACGCCATAACTGACAAAGAGTTATGGCGTTTACGCATGCTATTTATTTATATTCACAGCTTCGAGGCCACCCAGGCTTCTACGCTGTTTAACGCCGCCGGCAGGGCACTGACATCGGTTCCCCCCGCCTGCGCCATATCCGGGCGGCCACCGCCCTTACCGCCTACCTGCTGCGCTACGTTGCCGATCAGCTCCCCGGCTTTCACCCGGTCAGTCAGATCCTTGGTCACGCCGGCAATCAGGCTAACCTTATCATCAGCGGTAGTGGCCAGCACGATGATGGCTGAACCCAGCTGATTTTTCAGATCATCCACCATAGTGCGCAGCATTTTAGCCTCAACGTTATCCAATTGGCTGACCAACAGCTTCACGCCGTTAACCACTTTAGCCTGGCTGGACAAGGACGCGCTTTCCTGCGCCGCCTGTTGATCCTTCAGCTGTTGCAGCTCTTTTTCCAACGCGCGGGTGCGATCGAGCACCGCACGCACCTTATCGGTCAGATTGTTGCTGTCGCCTTTCACCAGGTGAGCAACATCCTGCAACAGATCGTTTTGTTGGTGCAACGTGGCGATGGCGCCTTCGCCGGTCACCGCTTCAATACGGCGAATGCCCGCCGCCGTGCCGGATTCGGTCAGGATGCGGAACAGGCCGATATCACCGGTGCGGCTGGCGTGGGTGCCGCCACAGAGTTCGGTGGAGAAGTCGCCCATCGTCAGCACGCGCACGTTGTCGTCGTACTTCTCACCGAACAGCGCCATCGCGCCCTTCTCTTTGGCATCGTCCAGCGCCATCACTTCGGTTTGTACCGGCAGGTTGCGACGCACCTGCTCGTTCACCAGGTCTTCCACCGCGCGGATTTGTTCCGGCTTCATCGCTTCAAAATGCGAGAAGTCGAAACGCAGGTATTTGTCGTTAACCAGCGAGCCTTTCTGCGCCACGTGCTCGCCCAGCGTCTGGCGCAGAGCGGCGTGCAACAGGTGAGTCGCCGAGTGGTTCAGGCGAATGCGGTTGCGGCGCTCGGTGTCGATCTGCGCATCAACGCGGTCCTTCACCTTCAGCGACCCCTGCGACAACTTGCCCTGATGGCCGATAGCCTGGCCGTATTTCTGGGTGTCGCTCACCACAAAGTCGGCGCCGGCGGCTTTCAGCACGCCCTTGTCGCCCACCTGGCCGCCGGACTCGCCGTAGAATGGCGTCTCATCCAGCACCACTACCGCTTCTTCACCGGCGTTGATCTGCTCCACCGGCTGGCCGTCGCGGAACAGCGCGATTACCGTCGCCTGCTGCTCTTCGTGGTCATAGCCGCTGAACTGGCTGCTGCCGTCCACGCGTATCATGCTGTTATAGTCGGCGCCAAAGCCGCTGGATTCGCGCGCACGGCGGCGCTGCGCTTCCATCGCCTGTTCGAAGCCGGCTTCGTCAACCTTCAGGCCGCGCTCGCGGCAGACATCGGCGGTCAGATCGACCGGGAAACCGAAGGTGTCGTACAGACGGAAAGCGGTTTCGCCATCCAGGGTATCGCCTTTCAGGTTAGCCAGCTCTTCGTCCAACAGCGCCAGGCCGCGTTCCAGCGTACGGGCGAACTGCTCTTCTTCGGTTTTCAGCACCTGCTCCACCAGCGACTGCTGGCGCTTCAATTCGTCTGCGGCCGGGCCCATCACTTCAATCAGCGGTGCCACCAGCTTGTAGAAGAAGGTGTCTTTCGCACCCAGCATGTTGCCGTGACGGATCGCGCGGCGAATGATGCGGCGCAGCACATAGCCGCGGTTTTCGTTCGACGGGATCACGCCGTCAGACACCAGGAAGGCGCAGGAACGGATATGGTCGGCAATAACGCGCAGGGATTTGTTGTCCAGATCGGTCGCGCCGGTCACTTTCGCCACTGCGGCGATCAGCGTGCGGAACAGGTCAATCTCATAGTTGGAGTTGACGTGCTGCAGCACCGCGGCGATACGCTCGAGGCCCATGCCGGTATCTACCGAAGGCTTCGGCAGCGGCAGCATGGTACCGTCGGACTGGCGGTTAAACTGCATGAAGACGATGTTCCAGATCTCGATGTAGCGATCGCCGTCTTCTTCCGCGCTGCCCGGAGGGCCACCCCAGATGTGGTCGCCGTGATCGTAGAAGATCTCGGTGCACGGGCCGCACGGGCCGGTATCGCCCATCTGCCAGAAGTTGTCGGAAGCAAAGGCACCGCCTTTGTTATCGCCGATGCGGATAATGCGCTCAGCCGGCACGCCGATCTGTTTCTGCCAGATGTCGAAGGCTTCGTCATCGGTTTCATAGACGGTGACCCACAGCTTTTCTTTTGGCAGGTTGAACCAGTTCTCACCGGTCAGCAGTTCCCAGGCGTAGCTGATAGCGTCATGCTTGAAGTAGTCGCCGAAGCTGAAGTTGCCCAGCATTTCAAAGAAGGTGTGGTGACGTGCGGTATACCCGACGTTCTCCAGATCGTTATGCTTGCCGCCCGCACGCACGCACCGCTGCGAGGTGGTCGCTCGGGAATAGGCGCGCTTATCCAGCCCCAGGAAAACATCTTTAAATTGGTTCATGCCGGCATTGGTAAACAGCAATGTCGGATCATTGTTAGGCACCAGGGAGCTGCTTGCTACAACCTGATGACCCTTACTATGAAAGAAATCGAGAAACGCTTGACGGATCTCAGCGGTGCTCTTGCTCATAATTTTCCCGGAAAGGCTAGAATAACGACACGTGAGCAAGAAGCGCGACATCCTAACGATATCCGCTAGCTCACGAACAAAAAGTGGGGATAAGATAAATTTTCTTCAGAGGGAAGTAAAACCCCGTGTGCGCTCATTGCGCAAAATCACGGTAAATTGACTGAATTTCTTCCTGGAAGAAGCCGCGGTAGAGCAGATAACGCTGCACTTTCGCCTTCTCTTTCCAGTCTGTCGGCAAGGCATCGCCAAATTTCCGCTGCGCAACCTGTTTGGCCTGTTCACACCAGTCGATATCGCAATCCGCCAGCGCTGCCTGCACTTGCTCTTTATCCACGCCCTTTTGGGCTAACTCAGAACGGATGCGCTGTGCGCCGTACCCTTTGCGGCTGCGGCTGCCGATATAGCTGCGGGCGAAACGTGAATCATCCAGCCAGTTATGCTGGTAGCAGTAAGCGATCACCTGTTCGATAACGGCGGGATCGATGGGCTCTTCGGCAATTGGCGCCGGGTGCGGTGCATTCGGCGTTTTGCTGCCGAATCTGGCTTTCGCCATAAATGGCTGCGCCGCAAGCTTGCGGCGCAGTTCAGCTTCACTATGATCGCGTTGCGACAGCAGGCGCATGGCGCGGCTTAGCAAGTCATTCATCATTCAAGCCTGATTAGTCTGGATGCGTGCGCCCCACCAAGGCGGCGCACGATCGTCAGCGATTAGAACTGCTCGCTGGTTTCCGCTTCGTCATCACCGAAGTCGTCATCGGCGGCGGCAACCAGTTCGCCGGTGTTGTGCAGCAGCAGGTCACGCAGTTTCTTGTCCAGTTCGGCGGCGATGGCCGGGTTTTCTTTCAGGAAGTTACAGGCGTTCGCCTTGCCCTGGCCGATTTTCTCGCCGTTGTAGCTGTACCAGGCGCCGGCTTTCTCGATCATCTTGTGCTTAACGCCCAGGTCGACCAGTTCGCCGCGGCTGTTGATGCCTTCACCGTACATGATTTGGAACTCAGCCTGCTTGAACGGCGCGGCAATTTTGTTTTTCACCACTTTCACGCGGGTTTCGCTGCCCACCACTTCATCGCCTTCTTTGATGGCGCCGATGCGGCGGATATCCAGACGAACGGAGGCGTAGAACTTCAGGGCGTTACCGCCGGTGGTGGTTTCCGGGTTGCCGAACATCACGCCGATCTTCATGCGGATTTGGTTGATGAAAATCAGCAGGGTATTGGCGTTCTTCAGGTTACCGGCCAGCTTACGCATCGCCTGGCTCATCATACGCGCCGCCAGACCCATGTGCGAGTCGCCGATTTCGCCTTCGATTTCCGCCTTCGGCGTCAGCGCCGCCACGGAGTCGACGATGATCACGTCGACCGCGCCGGAGCGGGTCAGCGCATCACAGATTTCCAGCGCCTGCTCACCGGTGTCCGGCTGGGAACACAGCAGGTTGTCGATGTCGACGCCCAGCTTCTTGGCGTAGATCGGGTCCAGCGCATGCTCGGCGTCGATGAACGCACAGGTTTTGCCTTCGCGCTGCGCGGCGGCGATAACCTGCAGCGTCAGGGTAGTTTTACCGGAAGATTCCGGGCCATAGATCTCGACGATACGGCCCATCGGCAAACCGCCGGCGCCCAGCGCGATATCGAGTGACAGTGAGCCGGTGGAGATCGTTTCCACGTCCATGGAGCGGTCTTCACCCAGACGCATGATGGAGCCTTTGCCGAACTGTTTCTCAATCTGGCCCAGTGCCGCAGCTAACGCCTTTTGCTTGTTCTCATCAATAGCCATTTTTGCTCCTCGTTTCGCAATGCCGGTGTTACCCCACACTGCCACTGAATGTATGTTGTGCAGGAAATGTCGCTAATTATACTGTATGGTCATACAGTATCAAGCCTAATTTTACAAAAATTCGTCAATGGCGGTCTGCAGCGCGAAAATCGTCGCCTGAAGCCGCACCGCATCGCGATCGCCGGTAAATTGCACTTTGCGCGCCAGCACCCTGCCCACGCCGTCGGCAAAGCCGAACCACACCGTGCCTACCGGTTTTTCCTCGCTGCCGCCGTCCGGGCCGGCGATGCCGCTCACCGAAAGCGCCAGATCGGCCCGCGCCGCATGCAGCGCCCCTACCGCCATCTCGCGTACCACCGCCTCGCTGACCGCGCCGTGGGCCGCCAGCGTGCCTTCCGCCACGCCCAGCAGATCGTGCTTGGCCGCATTGCTGTAGGTCACGAACCCGCGATCAAAATAGGCAGAACTGCCGGCGATATCGGTGATGGCCTTGGCGATGCCGCCGCCGGTGCAAGATTCCGCACAGGTGATCCAGCGGCCGTTGGCCTTCAGTTTTTCCCCCGCCAGAATGCCGAGTTGGCGCAGTTGGCTTTCACTCATAACCCCTCCTTCGCGAATCAGGTATATGCGCCCGATAGTAGCATTTATCAAGCCGGCCAGAAGAACCGCCGTCAGAAATGCACGGCACCGCGCAAGTGCTGCGGTTTTAAGCGCCCGACCAAGCTGCTAGTATCAAGGAAGGCGCCCCGTTCAGGAGGAGAAGCGTCAACACAAGGAATATCACAGGGGCTGCGCGCCGCCGGCGGAGGCAGCCCAGGGCGCATCAGACCGAAATTAGGATGATAGAGTGAAAAAAACGTTAGGCGTATTCTTTCCGTTATACACCACCACCCTGCTGCTGCTGCTGGGTTCGGGCCTGCTCACCACCTACGTCTCGCTGCGCCTGACCTCCGCCCACGTCAGCAGCGCGCTGATCGGCGCCATCATCGCCGCCAACTACATTGGCCTGGTGATCGGCGGCAAGGTCGGCCACTTTCTGATTGCCCGCGTCGGCCATATCCGCGCCTATGTCGCCTGCGCCGGCATTATCACCGCCGCAGTGCTGGGCCATGGCCTGACGGATTATATTCCTGTCTGGGTGATGCTGCGTCTGATTATCGGCCTGTGCATGATGTGCCAGTTTATGGTGCTGGAAAGCTGGCTCAACGATCAGTCGGAATCCAACCAGCGCGGCATGGTGTTCGGCTTTTATATGGCGGCGACCTACCTCGGCATGTCGCTGGGCCAGGTGGTGCTGATGCTGCAGAGCAATCTGGGCATCACCACCCTGCTGGTGATCGCGCTGTGCTTCGCGCTGTGCCTGGTGCCGATCGCCCTTACCACCCGCACCAATGCCCGCCATATGTCGCCGGCGCCGATGGAGCTGCGCTATTTTGTCGGCGCCATTCCCAAGGTGCTGGCCACCACGTTGGTGATCGGCATGGTAGTGGGATCGTTTTACGGCCTGGCGCCGGTCTACGCCAGCCTGCAAACGCTGAGCACCCAGCAGACCGGCCTGTTCATGGCGATTTCGATTTTTGCCGGGCTGGTGGCGCAGTTCCCGCTCAGTTGGCTGTCGGATCGCTACAACCGCACCCTGCTGATGCGCATCAACGCCATTTTACTGATCGTGGCGGCGCTGCCGCTGGCGCTGGTGCCGCACATCGATTTTCCGGTGTTGCTGGCGGTCGGCTTTATCGTCAGCATGTTGCAGTTCACGCTCTACCCGCTGGTGGTGGCGCTGGCCAATGATTTGATCGAACCGGAGCGCCGCGTCTCGCTGGCGGCTTGTCTGCTGATGGCGTTCGGCGTCGGCGCCAGTATCGGCCCGCTGGCGGTCGGCGCACTGATCCAGCCGCTGGGCGGCAATATCCTCTATGCGTTCTTCGCACTGTGCGGCGTGCTGCTGGTCACCTTCAGCCGGACGGTGAAGCAGGACGAATCTCAGTTCGTGCAGGATGCGCCGGTACCGCATATTCCGCTGCCGGACAGCCTGGCCAGTTCACCGCTGTCGCCGGCGCTGAACCCGACCTTCGATGAACAGATCATCCACGACACTATGCCGCCACCGGAAGCGGCGCCCGATCCAGAGGATCCGCCGGCGGCTGAAGCAGCGGAAAACGACGAACTGCAGCCCCAGGGCGCCGATCCCGACGAAGACACCGGTCTGAAAAAGGCGCACGCCATGCTGTAAAAAGGGCGTGATTACAGATCGCGGAACGATCCCAGCCGGTAACCGCGCTCGGCGATCGCCGCTTTCAGCGTGGGTGATGTCAGCACGTCCACCTCGGCGAGCCGGGGATAGCAGTACTTGCTCGCCAGTATCGCCCGGTCGAGAAAGGCCGGATGACACATCATCTCCACCGAGTTGACGCCCTGCCGGTCGGCATGCGCCAGTACCTGCAGGAACAGCGCCTCCGAGATAGCCTCCCCGTAGAAGCCGGCCTCGAAGGCTTCGGTGCTGTGCGGGTAGCGCAGCTGGATGCCGCGCTGCCGGGCTTCGTCGCGGCCGATGCGCAAGGGGATGGAATGGGCCTCGGCGAATGCCTCTACCAGCGGGTAGATCTGCGGCAGCATGTGCGCATGATGGTGGCTGTCGATATGGCTCGGCGGCTGGCCGAACAGCGCCACAAACCGATCGAACTGGCACTGCAGTTCAAGCTGGATTTCCTCCAGCGCCAGCGGGCCGGACTCGGCTTTGGCCCACAGCCATTTGCCCAGTTCGCCCTGTTCATTGACCAGCGAGGCCAGGGCGCTCAGCGGGCGGCCGTGGGTCAGCACAAAATGCAGGCCGATAGGCAAACCCGGGCACGCCCGGCTGAGCGCAGCCGCGTGCTGCGCCCCTTCCCCGTTCACCATCGCGGTGGTTGAGGAAACAACCCCGTAGTGAAACGCCTCGATAACGCCATAATTCTGGCCCTTGCTCAGGCCAAAATCGTCGGCATTCACTATCAGTAACTTTTCCATTTAGGCACTCGCTTAACACATTTTGGGCAAAAGAATGCCGTCCGTCAGGCGCGGCATGCTCGTTCGCTTAGAAAAATTATTTCATCAGGCGTATGGCGGCCTGATGCTGTCGGCGTTGATGCTTATCGGGATCGGCCCTAAATAGGGCCGTAGAACTTTTTTCGGTAATTGCCCGGGGTCACGTCGGTGAGCCGTTTAAAGTTTTTAATAAACAGGCTTACGTCGCCGTAGCCGGAGTCGAAGGCGATATCCGCAACCGAATAGTTGGTGACTTCAAGCTGTGTTTTGGCGAAGTTGATGCGAATTTCATTAATCACCTGCATCGGCGTTTTCTGGTAGTAACGACGCATTGCCCGGGTCAGGTATTCCTGCGTTTTCCCCGAAAGCTCGACCATATTCAGCAGCGCCTTTTCACCGAACATCGCTTTATCATGCATGCCCGCCAACGTGTTCTTCAGCCATTGAGGGATCGCATCCCCTTCGTCAGCCTCTTCCTTATAATGGCGAATGCGGCTGATGACATAAAAGGTCAGGGTTTCCAGAAACTCGGCAAAATCGTCCTCGCGGAACTGCGGTGAGCCGACCACCGACTCGATATAAGCCAGAAATTCGCTCCTCAGGCTGTAAGCCTGCGAGGCGACAAAGCAACGTGGCAGCTGCTGCAGATAGTGTTCTTCGAAGAACACCTTGCTGACCGCCACGTTGAAGATTTTCGCCGCGCCGAACTCATAAAAACTCTGGTGGCGCGAGCCTATCGGAATAAAGACAAAGTCTCCGCGCTCCAACAGTACCCGCTTGCCGTTGATCTCCTGATAGCATTTGCCGCTCAGAACGATGGTGAACTCATAATAATCGTGCTGATGCAGCCCGGTGGCGCTCTCCACCTTGTTATAGATAAACAGGTGGAAATCTTTGCAGTTGAAAAAATCCTGCTCACGAATCAGCTTAACGTCGCCCGCATTCAGCGAAACCAGATCCTCAGACACAGCAAGCTCCCCCGTTAGTCAAAGCCGTTTTTCCTGGCCGTCTCGGCAAACCAGTAGCCGCTTTTTTTAATGGTGCGCCGCTGGCTCGCCAGTTCCAGCCGCACCAACCCATAACGATTTTTGTAGGCGTTCAACCAGGACCAACAATCGATAAAGGTCCATAAATGGTAACCTTTGCAGTTCGAGCCTTCCTCCAGCGCCCGATGCAGCCACTGCAAATGCTCGCGAATGAAATCGATGCGGTAGTCGTCTTCCACCCGGCCGTCGGCGCCGATAAACGCCTCTTCACCCTCAACGCCCATGCCGTTTTCCGAAATATAGCAGGGCAGGTTGCCGTAGTTTTCCTTGAGATCCATCAGAATGTCATACAGCCCTTGCTCATAGATTTCCCAGCCGCGATGTGGATTTATCTTGCGGCCCGGCATGGCATAGTAACTGAACAGATCCTCCGGTAAAGCGATCGCCTCCCCAGGCCGATAGCCCTCTTTCGCCATCACCCGGCGCGGCTGGTAGTAATTGACACCCAGCAAATCCACCGTGCCGGCGGCGATCAGCTGCGCATCCTGCGGTTCGCAGTGCGGCAACAGCCCATGCCGTTCCAGCAGCGCGAGCAACGCCGCCGGATAACGCCCCTTAGTGACCGGATCGAGGAAGCTTTTATTCAGCAGCAGATCGGCATGGTGCGCGGCCAGCAGGTCTTCTTCCGAACCTGAACGCGGATAGGTCGGGCTCAGATTCAGGATAATCCCGATGGTTCCCGTTTGCCCCAGCGCCCGGTAGTGCCCCACCGCGGTGGCGTGCGCCAGCACGCTGTGATAGGCCACCGTCACCGCCCGCCGGAAGTCCACCACGCACGGGTAGTGCAGGTCGTTCAGGTAACCGGCCTCCACCGGCACAATGGGTTCGTTGAAGGTGAACCAGTGCTGCACCCGATCGCCGAACAGGCTGAAGCAGGTTTTGGCATAGCGCCCATAGGCCGCGACCACTTCCCGGCTTTCCCAGCCGCCTCGCTGTTGCATGCACAGCGGCATGTCGAAGTGGTAGAGGTTGATGAAGGGGGTGATGCCCTCGGCCAGCAGGCCGTCGATCAGTTGGTTGTAAAAGGCCACCGCCTGCGGGTTCACTTCGCCATCACCGTCCGGGATAAGCCGGGACCAGGATATCGAGGTCCTGAAACTGTTGTGGCCCAGGGTTTTCAGCAGCCGAATATCGTCGCCAAAACGATCGTAAAAGGTCGAGGCTTCGGCTGGGCCGACCCGGTTATGGAAGCGCTCGGGGGCAATCTCATACCAGTAATCGAAGATGTTGCGGCTCTTGCCGTCGCGGGCGGCTGCACCTTCGGACTGCGGCGCGGAAGTGGCGCTTCCCCACCAAAAATCGCCGGCAAATTGATAGTTCATCCACGCATCCTCAAGGGGCGGCCATAGCCGCCCCGTCTTGACGGTTAGAATTTCAGCGCCCTGGCGATGTCTTCTTCGCTTTCGGTCGCCTCATCGATCTGGCTCTGCGCCTTGTTGGAAATCATCACGAACGGCAGATAAATCACGGTAGCTACCGCCAGGTTGAAGAAGCTCAGCAGCATGGCGACCACGCTGCCATTGGTGTTGAAGAACGCGCCAAGCCCGACCGGCATGGTCCAGGGAGCGATGTTGGTGATCGGTGGGATCAGCCCGGTGTAGTAAGCCAGCGTGGTGATGATGGTCAGCACCGGCTGTACCAGGATGAACGGAATAAACATCACCGGGTTCATGATCACCGGCAGACCGAACAGAATGGGTTCGTTGATCTGGAAGATGCCCGACGGCGTAGCCAGCTTGGCCACCTGGCGATAGTCTTCCCGGCGCGAAGCAATGAAGATGGCGATAATCAGCCCCAGCGTCGAACCGGTGCCGCCCAGATAAATATAGGAATCGACGAACGGCTTGGCCCACATGTGGAATTCTTTGCCGGCGGCCACCGCGGCCTCCACCGAACCGTACTTGTTGTAAAGCTCGACGTTTTCCAGCGCGAACGGCGTCATGATGCCGCTGTCCAGCGCCGCCAGCGCCATCGAGCCGTGCACCCCGAAGAACCACAGCAGCGAGGAGAACATCACGTATACCCAGCCCACCACGCTGCCCATCTTCGCCAGCGGCGCCGAGATGCTGTCCATAATGATCTGGTGGAAGTTGGTGCCCCACAGCGTCAGGCAATAGGCCAGCACCCCCATGATGGAGAGAATGACAAAACCGGGGATCAGCGCCGAGAAAGAGCGCGAGACCGAAGCGGGTACGCTGTCCGGCAGGCTAATCACCCAGTTGCGCCGCACGATAAAGGTAAACATCTCGGCGACCACCAGGCCGATCACCATGCCGGAGATGATATTGGCGCCGCCCAGCCAGTTCGCGCCCACCGCATAGGCTTCGCCGACGCTGAACGGGGTGACGGTCATAAAGGCCGCCACCGCCAGCAGCGCCGCCGCCAGGGGATCTACCTTGCGTTCTTCCGCCAACGCCATGCTGATAAAGAACGGCGTCATCAGCGACATGATGCCCAGGGTGCCGTTGTAGACGCTGCCGCCGATGCTCTTCAGCCCGTTCAACGTTTCGATGGTGGAGGCGTCGAGGCGCACGCCCAGAGAAAAGAAGAAAGATCCTTCGCCAAAGCTCAGGAACACGTTGTTGATCAACACGAACATCGCGCCGGTCAAGGTCAGCGGCATTAAACGGATAAATCCGTTCTTGATGGCGTTAACGTGGGGCTGCTTGCCGATTTTCACGGCAAACGGCAGTATCACCTTCTCAAGCGAGGCAATTAAGGTATTCACGGCCGCCCCCTTACTGGTTAGCTTTTTTGATGGAGGCCACCGCCGCCTTCAGTACTCCAAGGCCGTCGACCTTGCCGTACAGCAGCGGGTCGATCACCTCGACGGGCTTGTTCGGCAACTGTTTTTGCACTTCCGGCAACGTATAGGCAATCTGCGGCCCCAGCAGGATCAGATCCGCTTCGACGCCCTTCTCCGCAGCCAGCGCTTCCGGATAAGCGGCGATGATCACCGGCACTTCGTATTTCTCGGCCTGCGCTTTCATTTTGGAAACCAACAGAGAAGTGGACATACCGGCAGAACAAAACAGATAGATTTTTTTCTTTTCCATACCAAGCACCTCAAGATAATCAAAAAAACCCCGTGTCATTTGTATGCCAGATGCAATCACGATTGCCTCACGCACATTCCTTATGAAATTTCCGTTACGTTGCCCTGGTTGCCGACAGTATACGGAGACAGCGAAGCGGGCAGGTAAGCCAGCGGCCAATAGAATCGTCTATCATTGACCTGGCGGATTGACCCTCTTCACATTTCACATAAAAAAATAGTGTGACTGACCTCTCAAATAACCCTTAAAAACCAAAGCCGACCGTCAAAAATCAACAAATAACAATTATAAACAATATGTTAAAAACACACAGTATATTTATGGATTAATATGAGCGCCGGGGCCATCGCCCGCCTATGGATGAATATTGAATAGTTTACCCTTGATTAGACGGCATCTTGAGGGAGAGAGATTCAGCAGGGGAAGGCAAAACGCGCCGGGCCGCAATACCGCGACTTCAGCCTGGGAAACGCAGCATATCTATTACCGTGGTTAAAGCCACCGGGTGGTTTCTGCGGTTGGGATAATACAGATAGAACCCCGGGAATGACGGGCACCAGTCCGCCAGCACCCGCTCCAGGCGCCCGGTGGCAAGATGCTCCGCTACCTCGTCCTCGATGGCGAAGGCGATGCCGGCATGCGCTAACGCCGCCTGCTGCATCAGCCTGCCGTCATCGAGTATCAGCGAACTGTTTACCGCGACTGAAAGTATCTTATCTCCTTGGCGAAACTCCCATTTGTAGAGTTCGCCTGAAGAGATTTTACGCCATCCTATGCAGCGATGGTTTAACAGATCGCTTGGCGTATCTGGTCTCCCAGAGCGTTGGAAGTATTCCGGTGTCGCGACAATGGCCAGCCGCAGATCCGGCGACACTCGTACCGCACGCATGTCGTTGTGCAGGTCTTCTCCCAGCCGGATACCGGCATCAAAACCTTGTTCGACGATGTTGGCAAACCCCTCCTGCGCCACGATCTCCAGCGAGATGCCGGGGTAATCGCGAGCCAATTTCCCCAAATGCGGCAACAGCACCAGCTCGATCGCCGAACGGGAAGCATTGATCCGCACCAGCCCACGCGGCTGCTCGCGAAAGGTGTTCAGACTTTCCAACGCAGCGTCGATATCGGTAAACGCGGGCATCAATCTGGCCAGCAGATGCTCACCGGCTTCGGTCGGCGAAACGTTGCGCGTGGTTCGATTCAATAACCGCAGGCCGACCTGCTCTTCCAGCTCACGCATCGTGTGGCTGAGGGTTGGCGGGGTAACGCCAAGCCGGGCGGCGGCGCGCCTGAAGCTGCGCTCATTGGCGATCGCCACGAAAGCCGCCAGGCCGGACAATTCGAGTTTCTTCATTGGATTGATACGAATAATTTAATAGTGAAATGAATTTTTAACGGATAGTTATCTTTTTCGCAACAACATAGCATGGCGGTGTGATCAATAACCCGGAATCCATACCATGACTACACATGCTGATTCAGCTCACACCGTGCAAAAACGTTTGGAAGGAAAGGTTGTCCTGGTGACCGGCGGGGGTACCGGCATCGGGCGCGCGGCCGTGCTGGCCTATGCCCGCGCCGGGGCGAAAGTCGCGCTGGCGGGTCGCCGCTCCGCAGAGATCGAGGCCGCCGCCCATGACGTGGTGCAGGCGGGCGGAGAAGCGCTGGCGGTGGTGGCCGACGTTTCGCGGGAAGAAGATATCCGCCGCCTGATCGCAACGGTGAGCGGCCACTACGGCAGGCTGGACGTCGCGTTCAACAACGCCGGCATTCTCGGTAACTTTGCGCCCATTACCCAGCAAAGCAGCGCTGATTTCGATGAGGTGATCGCCATCAATCTTCGCGGCGTTTGGCTCTCGGTCAAATACCAGATTGAGACGTTCCTGGCGCAAGGTGCCGGCGGTGCCATCATCAACACGTCTTCCTGGCTCACCCACGGAGCACTCGCCGGTTCATCGAGCTACTCCGCCAGCAAAGGGGCGCTCGACGCGCTGATCCGCGCGGTGGCGCTCGAATATAGCGGCCACGGCATCCGCATCAACAACATCAACCCCGGCATCATCGAAACGCCGATGGCGCACAGCAGCGTCACCGATGCCAGCGCTTTCGCGCCCTTTATCACCCACACCCCCGCCGGGCGCATGGGCCAACCGGAAGATATCGGCGATGTGGCGGTCTGGCTGGCGACGGACGAGGCCCGCTTTATCACCGGCCAAAGCCTGCTGGTGGACGGCGGTTACACCATCGCCGGCTCACGCTGAGGGGGCCAGGCGATGAACTACGTCCGCCTCGGCCACAGCGGCCTGAAGGTTTCCCGGATCTGTCTGGGATGCATGACCTACGGCGATCCGGCCTGGCGCCCCTGGGTGTTGGAAGAGGACCAGGCTCGCCCTTTCATTCAGCAAGCGCTGGAGGCCGGCGTTAACTTTTTCGATACCGCCAATATCTACTCGGCGGGCGAAAGCGAACGCATTATCGGCCGCGCCCTGCGAGATTTTGCGCGCCGCGATGACATGGTGATCGCCACCAAGGCGTTCTTTCCAATGGACGAATCCCCCAACGGCCGGGGCCTGTCGCGCAAGCACCTCATTCACAGCGTCGAAGCGTCGCTGCAGCGGTTGGGCACTGACTATATCGACCTGTTCGTGCTGCACCGGTTCGACCCCGAAACGCCGATCGAAGAAACCGCCGAAACGCTCGACGCCCTGGTGCGTGCGGGCAAGATCCGCTACCTGGGCGCCTCCTCCATGCACGCCTGGCGCTTTATGAAAATGTTGGATTTTCAGAGGCATAACCGATTGGCTACGTTTATTTCGATGCAAAGCCAATACAACCTGGTCACGCGTGAGGACGAGGAGGAATTGATCCCCCTGTGCCAGGAGGAAGGCATTGGCCTGACGCCCTGGTCACCCCTGGCGCGCGGCCTGCTGGCGGGCGCCGGGCAATCCGGCACCCTGCGCGCCCGAACGGATGAGCAAGCCCCGCAGTGGTATGGCGGTCGCAGCGAAGTGGATCAATCCATCGCCGCGGTGGCAAAGGTGGCCGCCGCACGCGGCGTGTCGCCGGCGCAAATTGCGCTCGCCTGGCTGTTGGCCAGAAAAGGCGTAGCGTCCGCCCTGGTTGGCATGTCGCGGCCGCACCACCTGCAGGACGCCGTCGAAGCGCTTTCCCTCAGGCTGTCGGATGGAGAAATGACGTCGCTCGAAGCGCCCATGCAACAACGCCTGCCCATCCGTCGCTGGTAACTTCCGCCCGATGGGAAAGCCGCGCGACTTCCCCTTACCACAGGAGAGACTCGATGCCATATGCGATAACACCCTTCCCCGCGCGGGCTGCCCTGCTGGCCTTGCTGCTGGCCATCGCAGCCCCGGCGACGTCCGCGCCGGCCGCCTGCGCCCCTGCCACCATGACATTGCCGCCGGGGGCACTCTACCCCAACGGCGTCGCCCGCGCAGCCGACGGCACGCTGTATGTCGGCCTGGTTACCAGCGGGCGCGTTCTGCGCAAACGTCCGAACGAAGACTGGCAGACCTTCTTCCCCGGCGCCGAGACGGTATTCGCTTCAAACGCCCTGAGGCTGGATGAACGGCATGGCCTGCTGTGGGGAAACTCGCCGGATTTCCTGTCGGGCGGAAAACCGCGCGCAAATCGCATTTACGCCCTGAATGTCGCGGATGCCACGCTCAACCGCAGCCTGCCGCTACCGGCAGGCGAAATGGGCAACGATATCGTGCTCGGCGCAGACGGCACGGTCTACGTGACGGAAACCAAAGGCGGCGGCATCCTGCGGCTGCGGCCGGGCGAGCCGAAATTCCGGACGCTGTATCGCGACGACAGGTTGACGGCGCCCAGCGGCCTCGGCGCCGCCGGCATAGTGATCCTCGATGACACACTGATGGCGATCGCCAATTTCGGCACCGGCAGGCTCTACACCCTCAGCTACGGGGATGCCCGGCCTGCGCTGGCCGAAATTACGTTGCCGCGCACCATAGAAAACCCGGACGGCATGGGGCTGGCACCGGACGGCGCGCTGATCGTGCTTGAAAATGCCATCAGCAGCGGCCAGGGCAGGATCCTGCGCATTGCCGCGCCGGGCGCGGCGGGCATGCACCATATCGAGGTTATTCGAGAAGGCCTGGAGTCGCCGGTCAATGTGGCCGTCACGCCGCAGGGCTGCGCCTTTGTCACTGAATCACGCATTCGCCACCGCCTGTTGCCGGGGCACGAAACCGAAGTGCCCGACAGTTTCCACATCTACCAACTTCCCCTGCCGTTATCTCGCGCTCAATGACAGCGCCGCCCCATGGGCGGCGGCTTTCTCCGCGGCCATCGGCTGCAAAACCTCGTTGCCATTGCAAGCCAACTTTGCGTAAGGCTCCCAATTTTTACCTGTGACAGCCGATTGCCCGCTGGGCTAGTATAAGCGTCAGTAAAAGGTCTGGGCGTTTCGTTGCGCCGTTTGGCCCTTTGATTAATTGATGGGCGTTGCACGGCAACCGCCAAACCGCGTGATTTTTTGTGAAACGATGTGGCAGCGAATGACGACAATCAAAATCGCAATTAACTTTACATTCAATGGATTGGAAACAGTAATCTTATGAATAGCACCGACAAGCTCGATTCGCACACGCCAATGATGCAGCAGTACCTGCGCCTCAAGGCGCAGCACCCCGAAATTCTGCTGTTCTACCGCATGGGCGACTTCTATGAGCTGTTTTATGACGACGCCAAACGCGCGTCGCAGCTGCTGGATATCTCCCTGACCAAGCGCGGCGCTTCGGCGGGCGAGCCTATCCCGATGGCCGGCGTGCCGCACCACGCGGTGGAGAACTATCTGGCCAAGCTGGTGCAGCTCGGCGAATCCGTCGCGCTGTGCGAACAAATCGGCGATCCGGCCACCAGCAAAGGGCCGGTCGAACGCAAGGTAGTACGCATCGTCACCCCAGGCACCATTACCGACGAAGCCCTGCTGCAGGAGCGCCAGGATAATCTGCTGGCGGCTATCTGGCAGGATGCGCGCGGTTTCGGCTACGCCACGCTGGACGTCAGCTCCGGCCGCTTCCGCGTCGCCGAACCGCAGGATCTGGAAACCATGGCCGCCGAGCTGCAGCGCACCAACCCTGCCGAGCTGCTGTACCCGGAAACCTTCGAGCAGATGGCGCTGATCGAACAGCGCCACGGCCTGCGCCGCCGCCCGCTGTGGGAATTCGAACTGGAGACCGCGCGCCAGCAGCTCAACCTGCAGTTCGGCACCCGCGATCTGACCGGCTTTGGCGTAGAACAGGCGCATCAGGCGCTGCGCGCCGCCGGCTGCTTGCTGCAATACGTCAAAGATACCCAGCGCACCTCGCTGCCGCATATCCGCGGCCTCACCATGGAGCGCCAGCAGGACGGCATCATCATGGACGCCGCCACACGCCGCAACCTGGAGCTGACCCAGAGCCTGTCCGGCGGCAGCGACAATACGCTGGCGGCGATCCTCGATCGCACCGTTACGCCAATGGGCAGCCGCATGCTGAAGCGCTGGCTGCACATGCCAACCCGCGACATCAAGGTGCTGAACGATCGCCAGCAGGCGATCGGCGCGTTGCAGGATCTGTATGGCGATCTGCAGCCTTCGCTGCGGCAGGTTGGCGATCAGGAACGCATTCTGGCGCGCCTGGCGCTGCGCACCGCCCGCCCACGCGATCTGGCGCGCATGCGCCACGCCTTCCAGCAGTTGCCGGATATTCGGCAGTTGCTGCAAAACGTAGAAACCCCGCACGTGCAGCATCTGCTGTCGCAGGTCGGCCAGTTCGATGAGCTGCTGGATCTGCTGGAGCGCGCGGTGGTCGAATCCCCGCCGGTGCTGGTGCGCGACGGCGGCGTTATCGCCCCGGGATACAACAGCGAACTGGACGAATGGCGCGCGCTGGCGGATGGCGCCAGCGATTACCTGGATCGGCTGGAAATTCGCGAACGCGAAAAGCTGGGCCTCGATACTCTGAAAGTCGGCTTCAACGGCGTGCATGGCTATTATATTCAGGTCAGCCGCGGCCAGAGCCATTTGGTGCCGATCCATTACGTGCGCCGCCAGACGCTGAAAAACGCCGAGCGCTACATCATTCCCGAGCTGAAAGAGTACGAAGACAAGGTTCTGACCTCCAAAGGCAAGGCGCTGGCAATCGAGAAAGGCCTGTACGACGAACTGTTCGATCTGCTGCTGCCGCATCTGGCGGAGCTGCAGCAAAGCGCTTCCGCCCTGGCCGAGTTGGACGTGCTGGCCAACCTGGCCGAACGCGCCGATACCCTGAACTACGCCTGCCCAACCATGAGCGAACAGCCGGGCATCCGCATCACCGAAGGCCGCCACCCGGTGGTGGAGCAGGTGCTGAGCGAACCCTTTATTTCCAACCCGCTCTCGCTGTCGCCGCAGCGCCGCATGCTGATCATTACCGGCCCGAACATGGGCGGTAAAAGCACCTATATGCGCCAAACGGCGTTGATAGTGCTGATGGCGCACATCGGCAGCTATGTACCGGCCGCCAAGGCCAGCATCGGCCCGGTGGACCGCATCTTTACCCGCGTCGGCGCGGCGGACGACCTGGCCTCCGGCCGCTCCACCTTCATGGTGGAAATGACCGAAACCGCCAATATCCTGCACAACGCCACCGAACACAGCCTGGTGCTGATGGATGAGATTGGCCGCGGCACCTCCACCTACGACGGTTTGTCGCTGGCCTGGGCTTGCGCCGAAAATCTGGCCAGCCGCATCAAGGCCATGACGCTGTTCGCCACCCACTACTTCGAGCTGACCACCCTGCCGGAGAAAATGGAAGGCGTGGTCAACGTGCATCTGGATGCGCTGGAGCACGGCGACACCATCGCCTTTATGCACAGCGTGCAGGACGGCGCGGCGAGCAAAAGCTACGGCCTGGCGGTTGCCGCCCTGGCAGGCGTACCGCGCGATGTTATCAAGCGTGCGCGCCAGAAGCTGCGTGAGCTGGAGTCAATCTCCAACCACACCGCCGCCGGCACCGTGGACGCGACCCAGATGACGCTGTTGAATGAGGAAACTCCGCCGGCGGTAGAAGCGCTGGAGGCCTTGGATCCGGATTCTCTGTCGCCGCGCCAGGCGCTGGAGTGGCTCTACCGGCTGAAGAACATGTTGTGATCCACCCCGGATCGCAGGCATAAAAAAACGGTGAGCATAATGCTCACCGTTTTTATTTGATGCGGTCAATCGCCGGCGTTACTCGCGGAACAGCGCCTCAATACTCAGGCCCTGCATCTGCAGAATTTCACGCAGGCGGCGCAAACCTTCTACCTGGATCTGACGGACACGTTCACGCGTCAGGCCAATCTCCCGGCCCACGTCCTCCAGCGTCGCCGCTTCGTAGCCCAGCAGGCCGAAACGCCGCGCCAACACTTCGCGCTGCTTGGCGTTCAGTTCAAACAGCCACTTGACGATGCTCTGTTTCATATCATCGTCTTGCGTAGTGTCTTCAGGCCCGTTGTCTTTCTCGTCGGCCAGAATGTCCAGCAACGCCTTCTCTGAATCGCCGCCCAGCGGCGTATCAACCGAAGTGATGCGCTCGTTGAGGCGCAGCATGCGGCTGACGTCATCAACCGGCTTGTCGAGTTGCTCGGCAATCTCTTCAGCGCTCGGTTCATGATCCAGTTTGTGAGAAAGCTCGCGCGCGGTGCGCAGATAGACGTTCAGTTCTTTGACGATGTGGATAGGCAAACGAATGGTACGGGTTTGGTTCATAATCGCCCGTTCAATCGTCTGGCGGATCCACCAGGTTGCGTATGTGGAGAAACGGAAACCGCGTTCTGGGTCAAACTTTTCCACCGCGCGGATCAGGCCGAGGTTGCCCTCCTCAATCAGATCCAGCAGCGCCAGGCCGCGATTGCTATAGCGGCGGGCGATTTTCACCACCAGCCGCAGGTTGCTTTCGATCATGCGGCGGCGGGACGGCACGTCACCGCGCAGAGCACGCCGCGCAAAATAGACCTCTTCCTCTGCGGTAAGCAGAGGCGAATAACCGATCTCACCCAGATAGAGCTGCGTCGCATCCAATACACGTTGGGTAACGCCTTGAGACAACAGCTCTTCTTCCGCTAAATCATTCTCGCTGGCCTCTTCTTCTACCAGCGCTTTTTCATCAAATGATTCAGCTTCAGTTCCATTCTCGTCGAAATCCGCATCATCATGTAACTCGTTAACTTTCAGCGTATTTTGGCTCATAAGCTGCTCCTACCCGTGATACCGCGAGCAGAATACAGCGTATTCTGCCCAATCTATCGCTGCGGAAGATAACGCAGCGGGTTTACGGATTTCCCCTTGTAACGAATTTCAAAATGCAAACGTACTGAACTGGTTCCGGTGCTACCCATGGTGGCTATTTTTTGACCCGCCTTCACTTCTTGTTGTTCCCGGACCAGCATTGTGTCGTTGTGAGCGTAGGCGCTCAGGTAATCATCATTGTGTTTGATGATGATTAGATTACCGTAACCCCGTAAAGCATTGCCTGCATACACTACGCGGCCATCGGCGGTAGCGAAGATAGGCTGCCCACGGGAACCGGCGATATCGACACCCTTATTCCCACCTTCTGATGAGGAAAAGTTATCAATAATCTTACCGTCAGTCGGCCATCTCCAGCTACTTACCGGATCGCTGTTGCTGACGGTGCTGCTCGCTGGTGGAGCGGCTGCCGGGGCGGTAACAGGCGCTGCCGCGGTCCCAACCGCTACGGCTCCTGCTGCAGGTAACATCTTACCTACATTCTGTTTACCCGAATTATCAGAATACGCGTTAGTTGATGGAGAATCAACCGTCGCAGTTTGTATCTGAGAGCTGGACGGCGGCTTAGGAACGCCCCCTTTAGTGGCGTCGGTCGCCGCCAGCATGCCGCCGTTTCCGTTGGCAGAACCATTACCAAGTTGAATGCTTTGGCCAACATTCAGACTGTAAGGTTCGGGAATATTATTGCGCTGCGCCAGATCACGGAAATCGTTGCCGGTGATCCAGGCGATGTAGAATAACGTATCGCCGCGCTTGACCGTATAGGTGTTGCCGCTGTAGCTCCCTTTGGGGATAGACTCGTAGCTGCGATTGTAGACAATCCGGCCTTCAGGGCTGCTGGCCTGCTGCGAGGCGGCATTGCCGGCGTTGCCGGATGCGGCAGATCCACCGCCGCCCACGCTACTGATAGGGGCTGATGTCGACGCATCATTCGTACAACCCGCCAACCACAAACTTACCATCGTACACACCGCAACCCGGCGTAAAGTAATCATTGGGCTTCCCGTGCTCATGCTTCCCCCATCACAGCAATATCAGCGATATATCCAAAATCCCCTTTACATCGTAGCTGAGCTTTTACCACTCTCTCAGTTTCTGCGATGAAAAGGCGCCCCAGCCGATCCCTGAACGCCAGGTGATCTCCTGCCGAGGCATCAAACAGCGCGCCAATGCTAACCACATTAGCGCCGCCGCACCATAAGACAACTACGCAGAAAGGCAATTGTATTGAAAATTAGTCTTATTGGAACAATAAAACCTTATCCAGACGTTATGAAAGTGCAACAGATTTCGCGGGCGACTGAAAAATCAGACAATCGCTAGGCCAGTTCGCCTTTCACCAGCGGCACGAAACGCACCGCTTCAACGGCGTCGACGACAAACTCATTGCCGTGGCGCTGGATACGTTTGAGGGTTTGGGCCTGTTCGCCCACCGGCAGCACCAGAATGCCGCCATCGTCCAGCTGTTCCACCAGCGCCTGCGGGATTTCCGGCGGTGCGGCGGTGACGATGATCGCGTCGAAGGGGCCGCGCGACGCCCAGCCCTGCCAGCCGTCGCCGTGGCGGGTGGATACGTTGTGCAGATCGAGCTGCTTCAGGCGGCGCTTGGCCTGCCATTGCAGGCCCTTAATACGCTCTACGGAACAAACATGCTGGACAAGATGCGCCAGAATGGCGGTTTGGTAACCGGAGCCGGTGCCAATCTCCAACACCCGCGAGGTGGGCGTCAGATTCAGCAGCTCGGTCATGCGCGCCACCATGTAGGGCTGAGAAATGGTTTGGCCGGAGCCGATAGGCAGCGCGGTATTTTCATAGGCCTTGTGGTCAAGCGCCTCGTCAACAAAGCGTTCTCGCGGCACCGCTTCGATCGCCCGCAGCAACCGCTCGTCCCGGATCCCCTGCTGACGCAGCTGCGTCAGCAATGTTTGCATGCGCTTGTTCACCATTCCCCGCTAACCTCAGCTTTGGTTAACCACGTTTGCACAACCTCCTGGGCCGCATAGGCGGTTAAATCCACCTGCAGCGGCGTGATCGCCACGTAGCCCTGTTCCACCGCCGCGAAGTCGGTGTCCGGCCCGGCATCAAACTTATCACCCGGCGGCCCGATCCAATAGAGATTTTGACCGCGCGGATCCTGCTGGCAAAACACCTTATCGGCGGGATGGCGGCTGCCGCAACGGGTTACGCGGATACCTTTAATCTCATCCAACGGCAGATCCGGCACGTTGATATTCAAAATTTTGCCGGTGCGCAGCGGCTCGCGCTGCAGCGCGCGCAATATGCGACAGGTGATGGCCGCCGCGGTGGCGTAATGCCGGTGGCCGTTCAGCGACACCGCCAGCGCAGGCAGGCCCAGATGGCGGCCTTCCATCGCCGCCGCCACGGTACCGGAATAGATGACGTCGTCGCCGAGGTTCGGGCCGGCGTTGATGCCGGAAACCACGATATCCGGCGCCGGGCGCATCAGCGCATTGGCCCCCAGATACACGCAGTCGGTCGGCGTACCCTGTTGCACCGCAATGTCGCCATTGGCCAACGTCAGGGTGCGCAGCGGCGAGTCCAGCGTCAACGCATTGGAAGAACCGCTGCGATTGCGGTCCGGCGCGACGACCTGCACCTCGGCGAATTCCCGCAGCGCCGCCGCCAGCACCTGAATGCCCGGGGCGGTAACGCCATCATCATTACTCAGCAATATCCGCATCACTGTTATCCTGCTGCATGATTTCGCGAACGACGCTGGTGGCGAAGCTGCCTGCCGGCAGCCAAAAGCGCAATTCCACGGTGACATCATCCCACCAGTTCCACAGCATATTTTGCGGCTGTAACAGCAGGGCCCGGCGAGCGGGTTCAACGCGCTCGCGCTTTAAAAGCGTAAGCAATTCCGGCTGCTCCGCCAAGCATTGTTGTTCAAATTTCAACGCTTCCCCGGCGGTGCCTGGTTCGCCATCCCCCGGCAACGGGGCGGTAACGGCCAATTCACCGGCATCCAGGCGTTGCTGCAGCGTCTCCAGTTCATCCGCCTTGGCGACGAACCAGCTGCCGCGGCCGCTGAGCTGCAGGGCATCGCCCTCCAGCACGGTGCGCTGCAGGCCGTCGGCCAGGCGGCGGCTGGCGGTCTGATTGAACAACGCGCTGCGGCTGGCCGAAAGATAGAAGCTGCGCTTGCTGCGCTCTTTGACGCGAATGTCGTCATTCGCCCAACGGCGCGCCATCACCAGGTTATTGCCGCCGCGGCCGAAACGCTGGCTGCCGAAGTAGTTCGGCACGCCGCCCGCGGCAATCGCCTGCAGCCGCCGTTCAACCTCATCACGGTCGGAGATTTGGCGCAATACCAGCGTAAAGGCGTTGCCTTTCAGCGTGCCGATACGCATTTTGCGCAGGTGGCGCGCGTAGGTCAGCACTTCGCAGCCTTCCAGCGCAAACTGGGAAAAATCGGGCGTTTCCTTACCCGGCAGATGCAAACAGAACCACTGCTCGGTCACCGCGTGGCGATCTTTCAACCCTGCATAGCTGACGGAACGGGCATGAATGCCGGCGAAACGCGCCAGATAATCCGCCACGAACTGGGTATTGCAGCCGTTCTTGCGGATGTTTACCAGCACGTGTTCACCTTCGCCATCCGGTTCAAAACCCAGATCTTCCACCACCACGAAATCTTCCGGGTTCGCTTTCAGCACGCCGCTGCTCTGTGGCCGGCCGTGCAGCCAGGTCAGGTTAGCCATGTCCATGCGGTTATTCCTTGATCAACAAGGCAACCGCTTCGCAGGCAATGCCCTCGCCGCGCCCGGTGAAGCCGAGCTGTTCGGTGGTGGTGGCTTTGACGTTAACGTCGTCCATATGGCACTGCAGGTCTTCCGCCAGGAAGATGCGCATCTGCGGGATATGCGGCGCCATCTTCGGCGCCTGGGCGATAATGGTGATATCCAGGTTGCCCAGACGGTACCCCTTGGCGCGAATGCGTTTCCAGGCCTCACGCAGCAGCTCGCGGCTGTCGGCGCCCTTGAACGCCGGATCGGTATCGGGGAACAGCTTGCCGATATCGCCCAGCGCCGCAGCGCCCAACAGGGCATCGGTCGCCGCATGCAGGGCGACATCGCCGTCGGAGTGGGCCAGCAAACCTTTTTCGTAAGGGATGCGAACGCCACCGATCACCAGCGGCCCTTCGCCACCAAATTTATGTACGTCAAAACCGTGACCGATACGCATGATGCGCTCCTTAGTTGTCCAACTGAGTCAAATAGAACGCCGCCAGCGCCAGGTCCTCCGGCCGCGTTACTTTAATATTGTCCGAACGCCCGCTCACCAGCAGCGGATGATAACCGCAGTGTTCCAGCGCCGAGGCTTCGTCGGTGACGGTCGCGCCTTCGTCCAGCGCGCGTTGCAGGCACTGCTTGAGCAATGCCAGCGGGAACAGCTGCGGCGTCAACGCATGCCACAGGTCCTGGCGCTCGACGGTGTGTGAAATCGCGTTCTGGCCGGGCTCGGCACGCTTCATGGTGTCGCGCACCGGCGCGGCGAGTATGCCGCCGACCTTGCTGTGTTCGGTTATCGCCAGCAGGCGCTCGAGATCATCGGCGTGCAGGCAGGGGCGCGCAGCATCGTGCACCAGCACCCACTGCGCATCCCCCGCCAGCTTCAGGCCGGCCATTACCGAGTCGGCGCGCTGCCGGCCGCCGACTGCGACGCTTATCCGAGGATCCCGGGCAATCGGCAGCTGTTCGAACTGGCGGTCTTCGGGGCCAATGGCCACAATCACCCGCTGAATGCACGGGTGGCGCAGCAGCGCGTGAATAGCGTGTTCAAGGATGCTGTGTTGGCCGATGGTGAGGTACTGTTTCGGGCAGTCCGCCTGCATACGGCTGCCGACACCGGCAGCGGGCAGGACGGCAATCACCGATGGAAAGGTTCCTGCGGAGTGATTCATGCGTTATTTTTGTACGTTATTTTGCGAGGAGGACGCCGCGTTGCGTCTGGATTGGTCAGGAACCAGACGATAGAAGGTCTCACCGGGCTTAATCATGCCCAGTTCATTACGCGCACGCTCTTCGATCGCTTCCTGACCACCGTTCAAATCATCAATTTCGGCAAACAGCTGATCGTTACGCGCTTTCAATTTGGCATTGTTGCCCTGCTGGGCCGCAACGTCCTCATTGACTCGCACATAATCGTGAATACCATTTTTGCCCAGCCACAGTGAATACTGTAACCAACCGAGCAATGCCAGCAATAGCAGCGTAAGTTTTCCCATCTCCGCCCCCTGAAAAACCGACCAATCATCCCACAACTTTTCGTTGGACTCCACACTGAGAGCGGCTTTTCAGCGCCAAATTCAGAATACGGATGAGTATTTCCTGAGTTTATAACCTAAATCCGCCGCGAAAGCGGCAAAAAAAGCCACTTTGGCCGCAGAAAAACGCCGTGCCCGTCCAACCATCGCCTCTCTACCCAAAGCAGGTTATGCAGTAATAAAAACTGGATCGCCGTCATTTTGCCAACGCTTACGCCAAAGCCATAGCAAAACTGCATACTTAGCACCTTTAGAAAGTTAATCATCATGATAAGGTTGTGTTTTCATTCATTGGAGCTTATTTTTATGCACTGGTAGTGCATAAATAAACTCATTATATAACTTTTAATTATCGGGGATCGTGATGTTAAAACCTTTAGTTCTGATAGGCGCCTGTCTGGCTGCCGCCCTGTCCATGCCCGCTCTGGCGGCTGAACCTACCTACGTAGTCGGCTCCGGCGGCACCTATCGCCCGTTCGAATTCGAGAACAGCCAAAAGCAGCTGGAAGGTTTTGACATCGACATCATCAAAGCGGTGGCCAAAGCGGAAGGATTCCAGGTCAAGCTGGTCAACACCCCGTGGGAAGGCATCTTTGCCACGCTGAACTCCGGCGATCGCGACATCATCATTTCCGGCATCACCATCACCGACAAGCGCAAGCAGATGGTGGACTTCTCGGCGCCCTACTTCCCGGCAGAGCAGACCATCGTGGTGCCTAAAGATTCCAAGGTGGACTCAATCGCCGCGCTGAAAGCGCTGAAGGTCGGCGTGGTGAACTCCAGCACCGGCGACATCGTGGTATCCGATGCATTGGGAAAAAACAGCACCGCTATCAAACGTTTCGACAATACGCCGCTGATGTTGCAGGAATTGTATGAGGACGGCATCGGCGCCGCGGTCGGCGACGTCGGGGTAGCCAAGTTCTACATCAAGACCCACCCGGAGAAAGAGTTCAAGCTGGTATCCGACGCCAGGTTCGAGCGCCAATACTTCGGCATCGCCGTCGCCAAAGGCAACGACGAGCTGCGCAGCAAGATTGACGCCGGCCTGAAGAAAATCGTCGCCGACGGAACCTACGCCAAAATCTACCAAAGCTGGTTCGACAGCAACGTGCCGACGCTGCCGGCTGAATAATCGCCTGGCGCTGCTCAGTGCAGTAGCCTCAACACTCTTAAATAAGGATCAGACCTTGAATTTCCGTTGGGAGATCATCCAGGAATACGCCCCGCTGTTTATGGAAGGCGCCTGGATGACCATCAAATGCACCATTATTTGCGTGCTGCTGGGCACCACCTGGGGGCTAATCCTCGGGTTGGGCCGCCTGGCGCAGGCGCCGCACGGCATCTGGAAACCTATCCTGCACTACGGCGTTCAGTGGCCGGTGCGCATCTACATCAGCGCCTTTCGCGGCACGCCGCTGTTTGTGCAAATCATGGTGGTACACTTCGCGCTGGTACCGCTGTTTATCAACCCGCGCGACGGCCTGCTGGTCACCAACGGCCTGATGAGCAGCGATTTCGCCCGCGCGCTGCGCTCCGACTACGGCGCATTCCTGTCCTGCGTGGTGGCGATTACGCTCAACGCCGGGGCTTACGTCTCGGAGATCTTCCGCGCCGGCATCCAGTCTATCGATCGCGGCCAGATGGAGGCCTCCCGTTCGCTGGGCATGAGCTACGGCAAAACCATGCGCAAGGTGATCCTGCCGCAGGCTTTCCGCCGCATGCTGCCGCCGCTGGGCAATAACGCCATCGCCATCGTCAAGGATTCGTCACTGGCTTCCGCCATCGGCCTGGCCGATCTGGCCTACGCCGCCCGCACCGTTTCCGGGGCCTACGCCACCTACTGGGAGCCCTACCTGACCATCTCGCTGGTCTACTGGGTCATCACCTTCCTGCTCTCGCTGATGGTGCAACATATGGAAAAGAGGTTCGGTAAAAGTGATTCGCGTACATAACCTGCAAAAGCAATTCGGCGCAAGCCACGTGCTGCGCGGCATCTCCTGTGAGATAGCGCCGAACGAAGTGGTGTGCATCATCGGCCCGTCCGGTTCGGGCAAAAGCACCTTTCTGCGCTGCATCAACGCGCTGGAGACGCTGTCCGGCGGCGAGATCGACGTGAACGGCTTCGCCATTCACCGGCAGAAAACGGATCTGAACAAGATGCGCGAAAGCGTGGGCATGGTGTTTCAGCGTTTTAACCTGTTCCCGCACATGACGGTGTTGGAAAACATCATCATGGCGCCGATGGGCGTGAAAAAACTGCCGCGTGCAGCGGCCATCGAACGCGCCGAGCTGTTGCTGCGCAAGGTTGGCCTGCTGGACAAGATCGACGCCTACCCCAACAGCCTGTCCGGCGGCCAACAGCAGCGGGTGGCTATCGCCCGCGCGCTGGCGATGGAGCCGAAGATCATGCTGTTCGATGAGCCGACCTCGGCGCTCGATCCCGAGCTGGTGGGCGAAGTGCTGGCGGTGATGAAATCACTGGCGCACGAAGGCATGACCATGGTGGTGGTAACGCATGAAATGGGCTTCGCCCGCGAAGTGGCGGACCGGGTGCTGTTTATCGATCAGGGGATCATTCAGGAGGAAGGGACGCCGCAGCAGATTTTCAGCCATCCGGGCAACCCGCGCACCCAGGCGTTTCTAAGCAAAGTTTTGTAACCTTCAGCACCGCATTGCAATCCCTCGGGCGCCATCACGGCGCCCGTGGTTTCACCAACCGGTCAGGAAGCTGAACACCAGCCAGAACAGGCACAGCACGATGGCGCCGGTCAGCAGCAGGGTCAAAATCAACCGTCCGCGCAGCAACATGCTGAGCGCAATGCCGATCAGCACCGAAACCGGCATCAGCGCCAGGAAGAAAGGCCAGGTATAGAGCAGAAAGAACAGGGTATTGGAGCCGTAGACCAGGAAAGGCACTGCAAACGCCAGCCAGTAAAAAGCAAAGCCGCAGACACCGCCCAGGAAAGAATAAGAGGGTTCCTCTTTATCCTGTTTTGAGTCAATCAAGATAGGCGTGACATTTTGCATAGTAATCCCTGGTTATTCGGCACGCTCTGCGGCGGGCTTCGAGTAAAAAGCGCATGGCGCAAAACGCCACACGCTTTTTTGAATTCAGGGTTTGATAATAGCCTGACCACGCAGCACGTCTAACAATTGCGCAATCAAATTTGTTACCAATTGTTGGCCATCCAGGTGAATATCCGGCCGCTGCGGCGCCTCGTAAACCGCATCGATTCCGGTGAAGTTTCGCAGTTCGCCGGCGCGCGCTTTTTTGTACAATCCCTTGGGATCGCGCGCTTCGCAAATCGCCAGCGGCGTATCTACGAACACCTCGATAAAGCGATTCTCGTCGAGCATTTCACGCACCATCTGCCGTTCGGCGCGGTGCGGCGAAATGAACGCGGTCAGCACCACCAGCCCGGCGTCGACCATCAGCTTGGCCACTTCCCCGACCCGGCGGATGTTCTCGCGGCGGTCATCGTCGGAGAACCCCAAATCGCGGCACAGGCCGTGGCGCACGTTATCGCCGTCCAACAGATAGGTGCTGACGCCCAGCGCATGCAGCGCCTGCTCCAGCGCCCCGGCGACGGTGGATTTGCCCGAGCCGGACAGCCCGGTAAACCACAGCACCGCGCCCTTATGGCCGTTGCGCGCCTCGCGGTCCGCCCGCGCCACTGCGTGCGGATGCCAGACTACGTTTTCATCATCCGGCCCGGTCGGCCGCAGCTCGCCTTCCGCCACCTTATTTCCCCCCGAGCAGGTCACGCGCGCCCCAGTGCGGGAAGTGCTTGCGCACCAGCGCATTCAGTTCCAGCTCGAAAGCGCTGAACTCGCCGGCTTGCCCCTGAGCACCCTGCAGCGTTTCGCGGATCAGGCCGGCACCGACCGTCACGTTGCTCAGGCGATCGATAAAGATCAGCCCACCGGTGTCGTGGTTGCTCTGGTAACTGTCCAACACCAGCGGCTCGTCGAAGGTCAGCTCCACCAGGCCAATGCCGTTCAGCGGCAACGTATCCGCCTGATGCTGCGCCAGCGAGTTGATCTCCACCTGGTGACGAATGCCCTCAACCCGCGCGCGGGTCTTCTTGCCGGCCACCTTGATGTCATAACTTTGGCCCGGCAGCAGCGGCTGCTCGGCCATCCACACCACGTCCACCAGCGCGCTCTGCGCCGCCTTCAGGGTTTCGCCGGCGTCGACCAGCAGATCGCCGCGGCTGATGTCCACTTCATCCTTCAGCACCAGCGTAATGGCTTCGCCCGGCACCGCCTCTTGCAGATCGCCGTCGAAGGTGACGATGCGCGCCACGGTGGATTCCACGCCGGATGGCAGCACCTTCACGCGTTGCCCCACCCGCACCACGCCGGCGGACAGCGTGCCGGCATAGCCGCGGAAATCAAGGTTCGGGCGGTTGACGTACTGCACCGGGAAACGCAGCGGCTGGGTTTCCCGCTCGCTGATCACGTCCACGCTCTCCAGCACTTCCAGCAGCGTCGGGCCGCTGTACCAAGGCATGTGCGCGCTTTCGCTCGCCACGTTGTCGCCGTCCAGCGCCGAGAGCGGCACGAACTTGATGTCCAGATCGTTCGGCAACTGCTGAGCAAAGCTCAGGTAATCCTGTTTGAACTGCTCGAACACCGACTCCTGATAATCCACCAGATCCATTTTGTTCACCGCCACCACCAGATGACGAATGCCCAGCAGGGTGGCGATAAAGCTGTGGCGGCGGGTCTGATCCAGCACCCCTTTGCGCGCGTCAATCAGCAGGATCGCCAGATCGCAGGTAGAAGCGCCGGTGGCCATGTTGCGGGTGTACTGCTCATGCCCCGGGGTGTCGGCGATGATAAATTTGCGTTTTTCGGTCGAGAAATAGCGGTAGGCCACGTCGATGGTGATGCCCTGCTCGCGCTCGGCCTGCAGGCCATCCACCAGCAGCGCCAGATCGAGCTTTTCGCCCTGGGTGCCGATGCGCTTGCTGTCGCTGTGCAGCGTAGACAGCTGATCTTCGTAGATCTGGCGGGTGTCGTGCAGCAAGCGCCCAATCAGGGTGCTCTTGCCGTCGTCGACGCTGCCGCAGGTCAGAAAGCGCAGCAGGCTTTTATGTTGCTGTGCGTGCAGGTAAGACTCGACTCCGCCCTGTTCAGCGATTTGTTGTGCAATTGCGTTGTTCATCCGGCGGCTCCTCAGAAATACCCTTGACGCTTTTTCAGCTCCATCGAGCCGGACTGATCGCGGTCGATCATCCGTCCCTGGCGCTCACTGGTGGTGGAGATCAGCATCTCTTCGATGATCTCCGGCAGCGTTTGCGCCGCCGAGTCCACCGCGCCGGTCAGCGGCCAGCAGCCCAGGGTGCGGAAACGCACCATACGCTGGCTGATCACTTCGCCCGGCTGCAGATCGATGCGATCGTCGTCCACCATCAGCAGCATGCCGTCGCGCTCCACCACCGGGCGCGGTTTCGCCAGATACAGCGGCACGATGTCGATCTTTTCCAGGAAGATGTACTGCCAGATATCCAGCTCGGTCCAGTTCGACAGCGGGAAGACGCGGATGCTTTCCCCCTTGTTGATCTGGCCGTTGTAGTTGTGCCACAACTCCGGCCGCTGGTTTTTCGGATCCCAGCGGTGGAAGCGATCGCGGAAGGAATAGATGCGCTCCTTGGCGCGCGACTTTTCTTCGTCGCGGCGGGCGCCGCCAAAGGCCGCGTCGAAGCCGTACTTGTTCAACGCCTGTTTCAGGCCCTCGGTTTTCATGATGTCGGTATGCTTGGCGCTGCCGTGCACGAACGGGTTGATGCCCATCGCCACCCCTTCCGGGTTTTTGTGCACCAGCAGTTCAAAACCGTACTCTTTCGCCGTGCGATCGCGGAACTCGTACATTTCGCGGAACTTCCAGCCGGTGTCCACGTGCAGCAGCGGAAACGGCAGCGTGCCGGGGAAGAACGCCTTGCGCGCCAGGTGCAGCATCACCGAGGAATCTTTGCCGATGGAGTACAGCATCACCGGGTTGCCGAATTCAGCGGCGACTTCACGGATGATATGGATACTCTCCGCCTCCAATTGCCGCAAATGAGTGAGTCGTTTTTCGTCCATAACAGATCCTTAAAAGCCTTGCCTAAGCCAAATTCACGACGGCCGGGCGCGATGCCCGTTCCGCCTGCGGTTGATGCCCGAACCAGGCGATTTGATGGTGCAGTTCCACCACCTCGCCGATCACCAGCAGCGCCGGCAGCGGCGCGCCCTGGGCCAATTCTTCGAGTTGCTGCAGCGTGCCGGTCTGCACCTGCTGATCGGCGCGCGTGCCGCGGCTGATCACCGCTACCGGCGTAGTCGCCGCGCGGCCGTTGGCAATGAGCCGCCGGCTAATGTCTGCCGCCTTCATGGTGCCCATGTAAATGGCCAACGTCTGGCGCGCCCGAGCCAGATCGGCCCAGTCCAGCCCGTCGCCGTCGGGGCGACAATGGCCGGTAATAAAGGTCACGCTTTGCGCATGGTCGCGGTGGGTCAGCGGAATGCCGGCATAGGCCGTCGCCCCCGCCGCAGCCGTTACCCCCGGCACCACCTGAAACGGAATGCCCGCCGCGGCCGCCACCTGCAGCTCTTCACCGCCGCGGCCGAAAATAAACGGGTCGCCGCCCTTCAGGCGCACCACGCGTTTGCCCTGCTGCGCCAGCTCCACCAGCAGCCGGTTGGTCTCTTCCTGAATCACCGAGTGCGCGCCGGCGCGCTTGCCCACGCAGATGCGCTCGGCGTCGCGGCGCACCAGATCGAGGATCTCTTCGCTGACCAGATGGTCGTACAGCACCACGTCCGCCTGCTGCATCACCTGCAGCCCACGCAGAGTCAGCAGGCCCACGTCGCCCGGCCCTGCGCCCACCAGCGCTATCTCGCCCTGCACGCCTTCGCCGCCCAGGGCGAAGCGCTGTAAATCCTGTTCCAGCTGCCGTTCCGCCTGCTCAGCCTGGCCACTGGCCACCAGCGTAGAGAAACGGCCGCCGAAGGTTTTTTCCCAAAAGCGACGACGCTCAGCGATCGACGCCAGCCGCTGTTTAACCCGGCCGCGCCAGCGCCCCGCCACCTCGGCCATCTGCCCCAGGCTGGCGGGCAACAGCGCCTCCAGCTTTTCACGCAGCATGCGCGCCAAGACCGGCGCCTGGCCGCTAGAGGAGACGGCGACCACCAGCGGTGAACGGTCGATAATCGACGGGAAAATGAACGAGCAAAGCGGCTGGTCATCCACCACGTTGGCCAACAGCCGGCGTTTATCCGCTTCGGCAAATACCAGCGCGTTGAGCGCGGCGTCGTCGGTCGCGGCGATCGCCAGGAACACCTCGTCCAACTGGCGGGGATCGAAAGCCGTCCCCAGCCAGAGAACCTGCCCTTGCCGGCGTTGTTGTTCGAGTTCGGGTGAGAGCGACTGCGCAACTATCCGTATTTCAGCCCCGGCGCGCTGAAGCAGATCGACCTTGCGCGCAGCCACTTCACCGCCGCCAACGACCAGCACCGGGCGTCGTTTCAGATCGGCAAATATTGGTAGATAGTCCACAACAGCCTTTTCATATAACAGAAAGATGGTCTGACTATACGGGCTGAGATTTGGCCCCTGAAATGACGAAAAGGAATGACTAGTTCGATAATGGAATAAGGCAAGCCGCGAAAGGGCTGGACTGGCGCGGGCTGGCTAAAATGCAGGGTGAAATCCGCTTTAATCCGAGTATTTTGGGCAAAATGTGGATCACTTTGACACCGCATTGACCACATTTTCCGAGCTACAAAACGTTCTCTAATGGGTTCAAGCGAACGGCATCATTCAGGTAGTCAGGGGCGAAGTGAGCGTAAATCATGGTCTGCACGATCGACGCGTGTCCCAATATTTTTTGCAGTGTCAGAATATTGCCCTTTCCCATCATAAAATGACTAGCGAATGTATGCCGCATGACGTGCATCGCCTGCCCATCTGACATCTGTTTGAACATCAATCGAACAGAAGACATAATGTGTCGGAGTCGTGCTCAAAAATGACAATATTATTAGGGATAGATATGAGAATTATGAGGATGAATTACGACGATCTCACCAAAGGCGGAGGTGAGGCAAAATTGCACGTTTATGGCGTTGGAACCTTCCCCGTATTCAGTGGCTCAAAGCCGTACACAAACGATCCAAATTGCGCATACCAGGTAAATAGCTCAATACCTGTCGGGCGATATTGGATTGTAGACCGCCCGGAAGGCAGCTTAGCCAATCAGGTTCGCGCCTGGGCATGGGACCGTATTTCAGGTAACCGGCACGATCAGTGGTTTGGTTTATTCAGTGATAACAGCATGAGCGATAGCGTTTTTGTTCATGGGGTATCACGCGGAAGTTTCAGGCTTCATCCGGTTCGCCCTGATGGCAGTGGGATAAGCCAAGGTTGCATCACGTTCTTTAAGCCGTCCGATTTTCAGGCAGTACGACGCGCAATATTGTCGACCAAAAAAACGGTATTACGCAGAGGAAACCTAATCCTTTCAGTCTATGGCCGAGTCGATGTGATGGGAGCAAGTGACTTTGACAACTGCAAAATTCGTTAAGAGCTGGGGCCTGTTCGTTGCGTGCTTCATCATAGCATTTGTGCTATCGATGCACGGCATGCCGCTAAATACCCCAACGCTGGCCGTAGCCGATTACGCCTATCAAACGTTCGGAAACTCACTGAACAGTAGCTATGAGGAAGGCGCCGACCCTGTCACGTTTACCGCGCTTTTCGCGGTCAATCTGGTCTACGCACTTATCCTTTTCGCCGTATTCAAAAGACTTTTCAGAGCCGCCAGAAGGTAAGAGGACGATAGCCCCGACGCCGCGGGGCCGCTTCACTTACCCAGTTATTTTGTGGACAACAAAACAACAAATAACTTAAATTTCAATTGGTTAAATAACAACAAAAGGAATGACTAGTTACTTTATGGAATATAGGCCGCAGCACAGGGGCTAAGCGGTGATAACTGCGGCGAAAGATTGCGCGCCCGCGCTGAAATTAGGAGACGGGGAAATTGTGTAATTCCGCCCGGCGTCCCATACTGAACGCCGCAGAAAAATAATCGGTATCGCCGATATCAGAGAAGGATTTTCCGGTATGTTTTCCCGTTTTTACCTGAAGACCAGCCTGCTGGCCATCGCCCTGAGCGGCATCTTCAGCGTTTCAGCCGCCACGCAGCCCGCGAAAGACGCCCCGCTGGGCAAATTCGCCGCCGAACAGACTCGCCATATCGCCACCTACTTCCCCGGCCGCATGGCGGGCAGCCCGGCCGAACAGCTCGCCGCCGACTACCTGAAGCAGCAGTTCAGCAAGATGGGCTATCAGAGCGATATCCGCAATTTCAATACCCGCTATCTCTACAGCAGTAAAGACGGTAAGAAGAACTGGAACAACGTCACCGCCAGCTCGGTGATCGCCGCCCGCAACGGCGACAGCGCCAAACAGATTGTGATCGTCGCCCATTTCGACACCTACACCCCGCAGAGCGACGCCGATCTGGACAACAACCTCGGCGGCCTGACGCTGCAGGGGGTTGATGACAACGCCTCCGGCATCGGCGTGATGCTGGAGCTGGCGGAACGCCTGAAGAACATCCCCACCGCTTACGGCTTGCGTTTCGTGGCCACCAGCGCCGAGGAGATAGGCTCGCTGGGCGCGCTGAATTATCTGCAGCGCATGAGCGTGGAAGAGAAACAAAACACCGCGCTGGTGATCAACCTCGACAGCCTGATTACCGGCGATCGCCTCTACTTCAACGCCGGGCGCCATACCTCAGCGCAGGTGGCGAAGCAGAGCCGCGACCGCGCGCTGGATATCGCCCACCGCTACGGCATTGCCGCCGCCACCAATCCGGGCAGCAAAGAGCACCCGCGGGGCACCGGCTGCTGTTCCGATCAAGAAGTGTTCGACGCCGTCGGCATCCCGGTACTGTCGGTGGAAGCCACCAACTGGTCGCTGGGCGACAAGGACGGTTACCAGCAGCGCGCCGTCGGCCCGCACTTCCCGCAGGGCGTGACCTGGCACCGGCCACAATATGACAACCTGCAGTATCTGGAACGTTACCTGCCGGGGCGCATCGACAAGCGCAGCCGCGAGAGCGTGCAAATCCTGCTGCCGCTGATCAAGGAACTGGCGCAGGCGCATCCGCCGAAAACGCCAAAGAAAAAGTAATCTCCAGGGGATAAAATTCAGCACCCATTTCGCCCACAACACCGGGGTGAGTATATTGCTGACAATATCCCTCAGCGGAGACTCGCTTATGAGTTCGCAAAAAACGCTGTCGCAGAAAGCCACGCGAGAAAGCCTGGGCGCGCCCTATGACGTTCACTTCATCCAGACGGCATGGCAATGCCTTGACGACGTAGGACCCTTCCAGGCCGCGACGCTGCATATGCGGTTAAATTGACAAGGCCCAGCGTCTGCCGGGCCCTGAAATAATTTACCGCATTCAGCCTTCGTGCAAACCGCACTCGCGCTTCAGGCCGAAGAAGCGGGTTTCTTCCTCACTCATGCCCGGCTCCCATTTCTGGGTGGTGTGCGTGTCGCCAACCGACAGGTAGCCCTGCTCCCACAGCGGGTGATAGCTCAGGCCGTGCTCGGTCAGATACTGGTAAATCTTGCGGTTGTCCCAGTCGATGATCGGCAAGATCTTGAATACCCCGCGCTGCACCGCCAGCACCGGCAGGTTAGCGCGGCTGCCGGACTGTTCGCGCCGCAGGCCGGCGAACCAGGTCTGCGCCCCCAGCGTTTCCAGCGCGCGGTTCATCGGTTCAACCTTGTTGATTTGGTTGTACTTTTCGATGCCGTCAACGCCCTGCTCCCACAGCTTGCCGTAGCGCGCTTCCTGCCAGGCCGGCGAGTGCTCGGCGCGGAATACCTGCAGATTCAGCTTCAGCCTGTCGGCCAACTGGTCGATAAACTGATAGGTTTCCGGGAACAAATAACCGGTATCGGTGAGGATCACCGGAATATCCGGCCGGATGCGGGTGACCAAATGCAGGCACACCGCCGCCTGAATGCCAAAGCTCGAAGAGAGCACAAACTCGCCCGGAAGATGCTCCAGCGCCCATTCCACCCGCTGCTCGGCGCTAAGGTTTTCCAACTGGCCGTTGACTACCGCCAGCGCCAGCGCCTGCCCGGATTTAGGCAGCGCATTCAGCGCCGCCAGATCGAATTCAGCCATGTTGCCTGCCTCCTGATACTTGTAAGATTGCCTGCACGGCCCCTCTGCCCAGGGCCCGCACCGCCTCAGTCCCAGAAATCCTGCGCCGAATCCACCACCGGGCGAACAATGCCGGCGCGAATGGTGAAATCGCCAAAGCCTTCGCCGGCCTGGCGCTCTTGCGCCCAACGCCCCACCAGTTGGTCGATCTCTTGCAAGATTTCCCCTTCATTGATGTTTTCACGATACATACGTGGAATGCGCGTGCCTTCGCGGTTGCCGCCCAGATGCAGGTTATAGCGGCCGACCGCCTTGCCCACCAGGCCCAGCTCGGCCAGCAACGCGCGGCCGCAGCCGTTCGGGCAGCCGGTGATACGCAACACGATGTGCTCGTCGCCCATGCCGTGCTGATGCAGGATCCCTTCCACTTTGGTGACAAATTCCGGCAGGAAGCGTTCGGCCTCCGCCATCGCCAGCGGGCAGGTCGGGAACGACACGCAGGCCATCGAGTTCTTGCGTTGATCGCTGACGCCGTCGTCGATCAGCCCGTGATCGCGCGCCAGCGCTTCGATCTTCGCCTTCTCGCTTTCCGGCACGCCGGCGACGATCAGGTTCTGGTTGGCGGTCAGGCGGAAATCGCCCTGATGGATCCTGGCTATCTCAGCCACGCCGGTCTTCAGCGGGCGGCCCGGGTAATCCAGCAGCCGGCCGTTCTCGATAAACAGCGTCAGGTGCCAATGATTGTCGATGCCCTTTACCCAGCCGATGCGATCGCCACGGCCGGTGAATTCGTATGGGCGGATCGGTTCAAAGGTAATGCCGGCGCGTTTTTCTACTTCGGCGCGGAACACATCCACCCCGACGCGTTCCAGGGTGTATTTGGTCTTGGCGTTTTTACGGTCGGTGCGATTGCCCCAGTCGCGCTGGGTGGTCACCACCGCCTCCGCCACCGCCAGCGTATGTTCCAGCGGAATATAGCCAAACTCGCTGGCCTTGCGCGCATAGGTCTTTTTGTTGCCGTGTTCGATCGACAGTCCGCCGCCCACCAGCAGGTTAAAGCCCACCAGCTTGCCGTTCTCGGCGATCGCCACAAAGTTCATGTCGTTGGCGTGCAGATCCACATCGTTTTGCGGCGGGATCACTACCGTGGTTTTGAATTTACGCGGCAGATAAGTGGCACCGAGGATCGGTTCCTCATCGGTCGTCGCCACCTTTTCCTGATCCAGCCACACTTCCGCATAGGCGCGGGTGCGCGGCAGCAGATGCTCGGAGATCTTCTTGGCCCACTCGTAGGCTTCCTGATGCAGCTCGGACTCTACCGGGTTGGAGGTGCACAGCACGTTGCGGTTGACGTCGTTGGCGGTCGCCAGCGCGTCGAGCCCCAGCCGGTTCAGCAGCTGATGTACCGGTTTGACGTTGCCCTTCAGAATGCCGTGAAACTGGAAGGTCTGGCGGTTGGTGATGCGAATGCTGCCGTACAGCGTGCTTTCCTGCGCAAACTTGTCGATGCCCAGCCACTGCTGCGGGCTGATGATGCCGCCCGGCAAACGGCAGCGCAGCATCATCGCATGGCGCGGTTCCAGCTTCTGTTCGGCGCGCTCGGCGCGGATATCGCGATCGTCCTGCTGGTACATGCCGTGAAAACGGATCAGCAGGAAGTTATCGCCGTTGAAGCCGCCGGTCAGGCCGTCATTCAAGTCTTCGGCGATGGTGCCGCGCAGGAAGTTGCTTTCCTTCTTCAAGCGCTCGGCGTCGGCCAGTTTGCCTTCGACCACCAGGGGCCCCGGGTGTTTATCACTCATCAGTAAACATCTCGCTGATAACGGCGCTCAAGGCGCAGCTCACTTAAAAATTCGTCCGCCAGCTCGGTATCCATGCCACCGTGCTCGGCCACCAGTTCCAGTAATGTGTTTTCCACGTCTTTCGCCATGCGGTTGGCATCGCCGCAGACGTAAATGTGCGCGCCTTCCTGGATCCAGCGCCACACTTCCGCGCCCTGTTCGCGCAGCTTGTCTTGTACGTAGACTTTATGTTGTTGATCGCGGGACCAGGCCAGATCGATGCGGGTCAGCAGGCCGTCTTTCACGTAGCGCTGCCATTCGACCTGATACAGGAAATCTTCGGTAAAGTGCGGGTTGCCGAAGAACAGCCAGTTTTTGCCGCCCGCGCCGTCGGCGTCGCGCTGCTGCATAAAGGCGCGGAACGGCGCGATGCCGGTACCCGGGCCAATCATGATTACCGGCGCGTCCGGGTTGGCCGGCAGGCGGAAGTTATCGTTATGTTCGATAAACACCCGCACGTCGCCGTCCTCTTCCAGGCGATCCGCCAGGAAGCTCGAGGCGCCGCCGGCGCGGGCGCGGCCGTCGATGTCGTAGCGCACCACGCCCACGGTGATATGCACTTCGTTTTCGGTCTCGGCCTGCGAAGAGGCAATGGAATACAGGCGCGGCGTCAGCGGGCGCAGCAGGCCAATCAGCTGCTCGGCGTTGAGATCGGCCGGCGCCTGGCGCACCATGTCGACGATCGGCGTATTGTGCGCGTAGTGCTGCAGCGCGGCTTTATCCGCCAGCAGGCCGATAAGCTTCTCGTCGCGCGACAGCGCGGCGTATTTATCGACGATCGGCGTGGTGTTTTGGGTCAACTCGAAGTGGCTGCGCAGCGCTTGCGCCAGCGGCAGGGTCTTGCCCTCCACCTCAACCGGTTCGTCGCCTTTCAGCCACAGCAGCTGCACCAGTTCGTCCACCAGCGCCGGATCGTTGTCGAACCAAACCCCCAGCGCGTCGCCCGGCCGATAACGCAGGCCGGAGTCGCCGAGATCAATTTCGATATGGCGCACGTCTTTATCCGAACCGCGGCCGGTGATCTTTTGCTTCACCGCCAGTTGGGCTGTCAGCGGCTGTTCCTTGCCGTACGGGCTGCTGTCGAGCAGATCGACCGCGCCGCTGGCAAACTGGCCCGACGCGGCGTTTTCCGCCGGCGCGCGCGCCTTCAGCACCTCCACCACCTGCTTGCGCCAGGCGGCGGCCAGCTCCTGGTATTCCACGTCGGCGTCAACCCGCTCCACCAGGCGCTCGGCGCCCAGTTCGGCCAGCTTGCCGTCAAAATCTTTGCCCGACTGGCAGAAGTTCTCATAGGAGGTGTCACCCAACCCAAACACCGCGAAAGCGGTGTCGCTAAGCTTCGGCGCTTTCTTCGAGAACAGGAACTTATGCAGCGCCACCGCCTCTTCCGCCGGCTCTCCTTCCCCCTGGGTGGAGGCGACGATCACCAGCAGGCGCTCTTGCGCGATCTGCTTGAATTTGTAGTCGCCGGCGTTGACCAGCGTGGCGCTCAGCTTGGCGGCCAGCAGATCGTCACGCAGCTGTTCCGCCAGGCGGCGCGCGTTGCCGGTCTGCGAAGCGGAAATGATGGTGATGCTGGCGGCGGCAGGGGCGGCAGGCGCAATGGCTACGGCGCCAGGCTGCTGGTTAACCATTCCCCAAAAATAGCCTGACAGCCACGCCAGCTGCGTCGGCGAATATTCACCAATCGTCGCCTGCAGGCGCGCCAGCTGTTCGGGCGTCAGCGGGAGCAAAGATGTTGGAGGAGCCTGAGTCGTCATTGCAGTACTTATTTCCTATACTTAGCGCCTGTGTGAACGGCGCTCGCCAGTGTCAGTCGCTGTCTGTTCGTTCAGTCGGGTGTCCTGAAAAGATCAGGAGAGTTTGTAAGGTTACCGAGCAGAATAGCAACGAATAAATAAGGGATAGCAATAATTAATAACCAAAATGACTAAGCTGTTTTTCTGGTAAGGCATAACGCTTAAAGCGTTAAACAATGTTTTTTATCCAGCTGAAATATAACCTGTTTTTTTTGCCATTTTTGAATGAATCGCATTTACCTCTCATTACCCCAGCCGATAGGTGCCGCGCGCACCAAACAAAAAAAGTGTTAACCCCGGGGTTGCGGCCGCAGGCGTAGACCAAAGCGGTATAAATGGCAAGCAGGCGCGCTTTCCGGTACTATGCGGCGGTTTTTGAGTCAATGAGGCCGTAATAATGGCAACCACGCTGTTTAAAGATTTTCAGTTTGAAGCCGCACACCGTTTGCCGCACGTGCCGGAGGGCCATAAATGCGGCCGTCTGCATGGGCATTCGTTTATGGTGCGTCTGGAAGTAACCGGTGAAGTGGACGCCCACACCGGTTGGGTGATGGATTTCGCCGAGCTTAAGGCCGTGTTCTCGCCAATTTGGGAGCGCCTGGATCACCATTATCTGAACGATATTCCAGGATTGGAAAATCCCACCAGCGAAGTGCTCGCCGCCTGGATCTGGCAGCAGCTCAAACCTCAGTTGCCGGAACTGACGGCGGTGATGGTAAAAGAGACCTGCACCGCCGGGTGCGTATATAAAGGCTGATCCCCTTCATCTTTCAAGCTGCAGCGTTGTTGGCTGCAGTTTGAAAGCTTTTGCCTCAGGCAACTAAGCAATATTCAAATATTTGTGGGTTTGCATCGACAGGCGCCAGTTGCGCGCGATGCAGGTCTCAATGCACAGGCGGGTCGCCTCTTCCTTCTGGCTGATCGGCTGCAGCGCGATAATGCGCGCCTTGTCATCCTGCAGCGTCGCCAATAGCGCGTCCAGCGCCTCGATATCCCGTTCACGCGCCACCGGATGCTTCACTTCGTCGGCGCGCCGCAGCGCCTGATCCAACACCTTCATGCCGCCGCGCATATTCACCTTGGGTGAAACCGTCACCCAGGTTTTGGCCGAACAGCGGATCTCGTGGGTGCCGCTGGTCTCTATCTGGCAGCCGTAGCCCTGCTGTTCAAACAGCTCGGTCAGCGGCGTCAAATCGTAGATGCAGGGCTCGCCGCCGGTGATTACCACATGGCGCGCGGTGTAGCCCTGTTGACGCATCACCGCCAGCAGCTGCTCGGCGCTGGCGCTGCCCCAGGCGTCGCTTTCTTCGGTTTTGACCAGGATCCGCTGCATGTCGACTTCCCGATTGGCTTCCTTTTCCCAGGTGTGCTTGGTGTCGCACCAGCTGCACCCTACCGGGCAGCCCTGCAGGCGGATAAAAATGGCCGGCACGCCGGTGAAAAAGCCTTCGCCCTGCAAGGTTTGGAACATCTCATTAATCGGGTACTGCATCGGTTTCTCAATCTGGAAAGGTAAAAAGCGATTATCGCAGATTCCGGCCCGGCGACCAAACGGCCAAAATTGTATTAAATTTTATCCTCAACGCCGCAGCCAGCATATCTCACCGGTTATGACCCTTATTTAATTTTCTTCCTGACCCACCCTCGACGATCGGTGGTGCATGCTGCCTGACAGAAAACAACACGGAGTTAACAAATAAGATAAATATATTTGACATGAAGCCTCGCTGCGCAGATGTATATACAAGCAAACACAAGCCGGGCGACAGTTCCGGTAACGTATCCATCACGACAACATCTGCGTTTAGAGGGTGCCATGACTCATTCCACCGAGTTGAATATTCAGCAGGCTATCGACGACAGCAAATTTTCGCTGTTTCACTGGACCTTGATCATTCTCGGGTTCCTGATCCTCGCCATCGACGGTTTTGACACCGCCGCCATGGGCTATATCGCGCCCTCGGTCGCCAAAGACTGGGGCATTGTCAAACAGGATCTGGGGCCGGTGCTGAGCGCCGCGCTGCTCGGCCTGTCGCTCGGCGCGCTGGTCGCCGGGCCAATCTCGGATCGCATCGGCCGCAAACGGGTGCTGGTGTTCTCCTGCCTGTTCTTCGGCCTGTCGAGCCTGGCCACCGCCTACGCCGGCTCGCTCAACAGCCTGACGCTGTGGCGCTTTCTCACCGGCCTTGGGCTGGGTGCGGCGATGCCTAACGCCATCACGCTGATCTCCGAATATGCGCCGCAGCGCTGCCGTTCGTTGGCGATCAATACCATGTACTGCGGCTTCCCGCTGGGCGCGGCCGGCGGCGGCGCCATTTCATCCTGGCTGATCCCGGCCTACGGCTGGCATAGCGTGCTGTTGCTGGGGGCGATTGCGCCGCTGGCGCTGACCGTTTTACTGATCCTGTTCCTGCCGGAGTCGGTCAAGTACATGGTCAACCGCGGCCAGGACGCGATGAAAATCAAACGCATCGCCCAGCGGTTTGTCAGCCACAATCTTGAGCACGTGACGCGTTTTTATCTGTATGAGGAGAAGCTGGCGCAGTCGAAGACCAGCGTCGGCCTGCTGTTCACCCGCCCCTACCTGCTCGGCACGCTGATGCTGTGGCTGACCTATTTTATGGGGCTGGTTATCTACTACGTGCTGCTGAGTTGGATGCCGATCCTGATGCAGGGGCTGGGGTATCAGCTGGAGCAATCGGCGATCCTCACCTCGCTGTTCACCTTCGGCGGCACGCTGGGCATTCTGGTGGCCGGCTGGCTGATGGATCGCTGGAATGCGCATAAGGTGGTGTCGAGCGGCTTCGTCATCACCGCTCTGCTGATTGTGGCGATGGCTACTGAAGACAGCCATATCGTGCTGCTGGGCGCGTTCATCTTCCTGATGGGCATCACCATGAACGGCGCGCAGTCCGGCCTGCAAACCCTGGCGGCCACCTTCTATCCCACCCACAGCCGCGCCACCGGCATCGCCTGGATGCAGGGTATCGGCCGCTTTGGCGGCGTTGCCGGCACCATGATGGGCGCCCAGCTGCTGGCCATGCAGTGGGAGGTGCAAAGCATCCTGATGTTCCTGTGCGTGCCGGCGCTGATCGCCGCCATAGCCACGGTGTTCAAAATGACCCGCAAACCCCATCTACAGCCCGCTGCATAAATGCAGAAGCCCGCCGCCAGGCGGGCTTTTTGCTTTCCAGCGATAGGATTTATTTATCGCCGAAGCCGAACTGTAACGAGGGTGTAAAAATATTGTGATTTAACGCTCAAAAATGACTCAATTTTAATTCATTTTTGTTGAACAGCTCACTGTTCTCTCGCGTGCACCTTATGACGCGGGCAATCACCACAACCATAATCAACTGATAATAAACAAAAATAATTTTATCTTATGCCTTTTTTCACTGCAACTGGTCAGTGTTGCATATGCTTGTACATACAAGTATATGTTAATAAACCCTACGCATTATTATGCCGTGGTGATTACCCCACCGCGTCATGGGATCTGCACCGATACTGTTTGAGGAAAATGCTGTGACTACAAATAACAAAGTTCGCAATGTCGATGTACGCGCGCCACGCGGCACACAATTAAATGCAAAGAGCTGGCTGACCGAAGCGCCGTTACGCATGCTGATGAACAACCTCGATCCGGAAGTGGCGGAAAACCCGCATGAGCTGGTGGTGTACGGCGGCATCGGCCGCGCCGCGCGCGACTGGGATTGCTACGACAAAATCGTCGAAACCCTGAAAACGCTGGAAGACGACGAAACCCTGCTGGTGCAGTCCGGCAAGCCGGTCGGCGTGTTCAAAACCCACAGCAACGCGCCGCGCGTGCTGATCGCCAACTCTAACCTGGTGCCGCACTGGGCCACCTGGGAACACTTTAACGAACTGGATGCCAAAGGCCTGGCGATGTACGGCCAGATGACCGCCGGCAGTTGGATCTACATCGGCAGCCAGGGCATCGTCCAGGGCACTTATGAAACCTTCGTCGAAGCGGGCCGCCAGCATTACGACGGCAGCCTGCAGGGCCGCTGGGTGCTGACCGCCGGTCTGGGCGGCATGGGCGGCGCGCAGCCGCTGGCCGCCACCCTGGCCGGCGCCTGTTCGCTGAACATCGAATGCCAGCAAAGCCGCATCGATTTCCGTCTGAAAACCCGCTACGTCGATGAGCAGGCCAAGGATCTGGACGACGCGCTGGCGCGCATCAAACAGTACACCGCCGAAGGCAAAGCCATCTCCATCGCGCTGTGCGGCAACGCGGCGGAAATTCTGCCGGAGCTGGTGCGCCGCGGCGTGCGCCCGGACATGGTCACCGACCAGACCAGCGCCCACGATCCGCTGAACGGCTACCTGCCAAACGGCTGGAGCTGGGAAGAATACCGCCAGCGCGCGCAGACCGAACCCGCCAAGGTGGTCGCCGCCGCCAAACAATCGATGGCCGAACACGTGAAAGCCATGCTGGCGTTCCAGCAGATGGGCGTGCCGACCTTCGACTACGGCAACAACATCCGCCAGATGGCGAAAGAAGTGGGCGTCGACAATGCCTTTGATTTCCCGGGCTTCGTGCCGGCCTATATCCGTCCGCTGTTCTGCCGCGGCATCGGGCCGTTCCGCTGGGCCGCGCTGTCCGGCGACCCGCAGGACATCTACAAAACCGACGCCATGGTCAAAGAACTGATCCCGGACGACGAACACCTGCACCGCTGGCTGGACATGGCCCGCGAGCGCATCAGCTTCCAGGGCCTGCCGGCGCGCATCTGCTGGGTTGGCCTCGGCCAGCGCGCCAAGCTGGGCCTGGCGTTCAACGAAATGGTGCGCCGCGGCGAACTGTCCGCGCCGATCGTTATCGGCCGCGACCATCTGGATTCCGGCTCGGTCTCCAGCCCGAACCGTGAAACCGAATCGATGAAAGACGGTTCAGATGCAGTCTCCGACTGGCCGCTGCTCAACGCCCTGCTGAACACCGCCAGCGGCGCGACCTGGGTTTCGCTGCACCACGGCGGCGGCGTCGGCATGGGCTTCTCCCAGCACTCCGGCATGGTGATCGTCTGTGACGGCACCGATGAAGCCGCCGAACGCATCGCCCGCGTACTGCATAACGACCCGGCCACCGGCGTAATGCGCCATGCCGATGCCGGCTACGACATCGCCATCGACTGCGCCCGCGAGCAAGGCCTGAACCTGCCGATGGTTGCCGCGACTCAAGGAGGAAAAGCATGAAGGCGCTGACTATCCGCCCCGGCAAACTGACCCTGGCGCAGCTGCGCGACGTGTATCAGCATCCGGTCACCCTGACACTGGACGACAACGCCTACGCCGCCATCCAGCAAAGCGTCGCCTGCGTGGAACGCATTGTGGAAGAAAACCGCACCACCTACGGCATCAACACCGGCTTTGGCCTGCTGGCCTCCACCCGCATTGCGCGGGAAGATCTGGAGAACCTGCAGCGTTCGATCGTGCTGTCTCACGCCGCCGGCGTGGGCGCCCCGACCGACGACAACCTGGTTCGCCTGATTATGGTGTTGAAGATCAACAGCCTGTCGCGCGGTTTCTCCGGTATCCGTCTGGAAGTGATCCAGGCGCTGATCGCATTGGTCAACGCCGAAGTGTACCCGCATATTCCGCTGAAAGGCTCGGTGGGCGCCTCTGGCGACCTGGCGCCGCTGGCGCACATGAGCCTGCTGCTGCTGGGCGAAGGCAAGGCGCGCTATCAGGGCGAATGGCTGCCGGCGATCGAAGCGTTGGCCAAGGCGGGCCTGAAACCGCTGACGCTGGCGGCGAAGGAAGGCCTGGCGTTGCTGAACGGCACCCAGGTTTCTACCGCCTTCGCCCTGCGCGGTTTATTCGACGCAGAAGACCTGTACGCCGCCGCGACCGTGGCGGGCAGCCTGACGGTGGAAGCGGCGCTGGGTTCACGCAGCCCGTTCGATGCCCGAATCCATGAAGTGCGCGGGCAACGCGGCCAGATCGACGCCGCCGTCGCCTACCGCCATTTGCTCGGTGAGCGCAGCGAAGTGTCCGATTCGCACCGCAACTGCGAAAAAGTGCAGGATCCTTACTCCCTGCGCTGTCAGCCGCAGGTGATGGGCGCCTGCCTGACGCAAATTCGCCAGGCCAGCGAAGTCCTGGAAATCGAAGCCAACGCGGTGTCCGACAACCCGCTGGTGTTCGCCGAACAGGGTGACGTGCTGTCCGGCGGCAACTTCCACGCCGAACCGGTGGCGATGGCCGCCGACAACCTGGCGCTGGCGTTTGCTGAAATCGGCTCGCTGTCCGAGCGCCGCATCTCGCTGATGATGGATAAACACATGTCGCAGCTGCCGCCGTTCCTGGTGGAAAACGGCGGGGTGAACTCCGGATTTATGATAGCCCAGGTTACCGCCGCGGCGCTGGCCAGTGAAAACAAGGCGTTGGCACACCCGTCCAGCGTTGACAGCATTCCGACCTCCGCCAACCAGGAAGACCACGTTTCCATGGCGCCGGCCGCCGGCCGCCGCCTGTGGGAAATGGCCGACAACGTGCGCGGCATTCTGGCGGTCGAATGGCTGGCCGCCTGCCAGGGTCTGGATTTCCGCACCGGTCTGAAAACCACCGCAGGCCTGGAGCAGGCGCGCCGTTTGCTGCGCGAGCATGTCAGTTTCTACGACAAGGATCGTTTCTTCGCCCCCGACATTGAAGCCGCCAGCCAACTGCTGGCGGCCGGTCACCTGACATCGCTGCTGCCTGCAGCGCTGCTGCCTAGCCTGGCGTAACCACAAAAAATCTGACCACGCAGTTTGTTCTGTCCCACCGGGTGCATGCCACCCGGTGCGGGCAGCGCGTGCCTGTTCGGCAAAAACTCAACGGGAAGCAACATGCGTAACGACACGACACAACTCAGACGCGGACTAAACGCGCGGCACATCCGCTTTATGGCTCTCGGCTCGGCGATCGGCACCGGCCTGTTCTACGGCTCCGCCGGCGCTATCCAGCTGGCTGGCCCGGCGGTGCTGCTGGCCTACCTGGTGGGCGGCGCCGCGGTATTTATGGTGATGCGCGCGCTGGGTGAAATGGCGGTGCATCAGCCGGTTTCCGGTTCGTTCGGCCACTACGCCAGCCACTATCTCGGCCCGCTGGCCGGCTTCCTCACCGGCTGGACCTACACCTTCGAAATGGTGATCGTCGCCCTGGCGGACGTCACCGCCTTCGGCATCTATATGGGGCTGTGGTTCCCGGACGTCGCCCAGTGGGTATGGGTGCTCAGCATCATCATGTTCATCGGCGCGCTCAATCTGTGCAGCGTCAAAGTGTTCGGCGAAATGGAATTCTGGCTTTCGCTGATCAAGGTCGCCGCTATCGTCGCCATGATTGTCGGCGGCGCGGCGGTGATGCTGTTCGGCTTCGGCCAAACGCAGCACGCCACCGGCATCAGCAACCTGTGGCAGCACGGCGGTTTTATGCCTAACGGCATCGGCGGTGTGATCGCCTCGCTGGCGGTGGTGATGTTCGCCTTCGGCGGCATCGAGATCATCGGCATTACCGCCAGCGAGGCGAAAGACCCCGCCAAGGTGCTGCCGAAAGCGATCAACGCCGTACCGGTGCGCATCTTGCTGTTTTACGTGCTGACGCTGCTGGTGCTGATGGCGATTTATCCGTGGAACAGCATCGGCCAGAACGGCAGCCCGTTCGTCGAGATCTTCAGTAACCTCGGCATCAGCTCCGCCGCCAACGTGCTCAACGTGGTGGTGATCACCGCCGCCATTTCGGCCATCAACAGCGACATCTTCGGCGCCGGCCGCATGATGTACGGCATGGCGCAGGATGGCCAGGCGCCGAAAAGCTTCTCCAAACTGACCGCCAGCGGCGTGCCCTGGATGACGGTGCTGGTGATGTCGGTCGCCCTGCTGCTGGGGGTGATCCTCAATTACCTGATCCCGAAACAGGTATTTATGATCATCGCCTCTATCGCCACCTTCGCCACCGTTTGGGTATGGCTGATGATCCTGCTGTCGCAGGCAGCCATGCGCCGCACCCTGTCGCCGCAGGAGGTCAGCCAGCTGAGCTTCCCGGTGCCCTGGTGGCCGGTAGCCCCCGCATTGGCGACGGCGTTCATGCTGTTCGTCATCGGCCTGCTCGGCTACTTTGAGGAAAGCCGCATCGCCCTGTACGTGGGGCTGGTGTGGGTCGCCTTCCTCACCCTGGCTTACTGGTTGTGGGTGCGCAAAAAAGGCGGGGGTTCACCCGTCGCAGCCACACCGCAAAGCTATTAAAAACCATGAGCCCGCCGTTCCCGGGCTCTTTGTCATTAAAGCGGAGTATCACTATGCAAACACGACACAAAATATGGCTACCGATCCTGGCGATCGGGTTGATGACCGGCAGCCTCTCGGCCCGCGCAGCAGGCTGGTGCGAATCCGGCAAGCCGGTGAAATTCGCCGGCCTGAACTGGGAAAGCGGCATGCTGCTGACCGACGTCATGCAGTACGTGCTGCAGAAGGGCTATGACTGTAAAACCGATTCGCTGCCCGGCAACTCCATCACCATGGAGCAGGCGGTCGGCACCAACGATATTCAGGTGTTCGCCGAAGAGTGGATCGGCCGCAGCGAAGTATGGAACAAGGCCGAGAAGGCAGGTAAGGCCGTCAGCGTCGGCGCCCCGATCGTCGGCGCGGTAGAAGGCTGGTACGTGCCGCGCTACGTGATTGAAGGCGATGCCAAGCGCAAGCTGAAACCGCTGGCGCCGGATCTGAAGAGCATTCCGGACCTGGCCAAATACGCGCAGCTGTTCCGCGATCAGGAAGAGCCGGAAAAAGGCCGTTTCTACAACTGCCCGGCCGGCTGGACCTGCGAGCTGGACAACACCGCCATCCTGAAGAAATTCAAGCTGGACGACAAGTTCACCAACTTCCGCCCCGGCACCGGCCCGGCGCTGGATACCGCCATCCTCTCCAGCTACCGCCGCGGCGAGCCAATCCTGTTCTATTACTGGTCGCCGACGCCGATCATGGGCCAGCTCGATCTGGTGAAGCTGGAAGAGCCGGGCGTAGACAAAAACATTCACATCAAGGTCGGCCTTTCCAGCGTGTTTAACCAGCAGGCGCCTGAGTTGGTGCAGGTGCTGGCGAAAGTGAATCTGCCGCTCGATCTGGTTAACCAGAATCTGGCGCGCATGAGCAAGGAACGCATCAGCTCGCAGAAGCTGGCGCTGGAGTTCTTCAAGCAGCACCCGGACATTTGGCAACAGTGGGTGAGCGAAGACGCGGCGAAAAAAATCCAGGCCTCCTTGTAAGCATTTTCAGGTTTCAGTAAACACTCTCCCGGTGCCTGCATGGCCCGGGCCGGACAGGGGCAAAATTTATGTTTCCAGAACGCTTTACCTTCTCCATCGCCGATTGGATCAATGGCTGGGTCGATGTGTTGGTCACCAACTATGGCGATATGTTCCGCAAGATCTCCGACACCCTGCTGTGGGCGGTGATCCATCTTGAAAGCCTGCTGCGCGCCACCCCCTGGTGGCTGATGCTGGCGGCGGTCGGGCTGCTGGCCTGGCACGCCACCCGCCGCTGGCTGCCGACGCTGGTGATTGTCGGCCTGCTGCTGCTGGTCGGCACCGCCGGCATGTGGGACAAGCTGATGCAAACCCTGGCGCTGGTGCTGGTGGCCACGCTGCTGGCGGTGGTTATCGGCATTCCTCTGGGCGTGCTGGCGGCGCGCAACGACCGGGTGCGGGCGGTGATGATGCCGCTGATGGACGTGATGCAAACCATGCCGAGCTTCGTGTATCTGATCCCGGTGCTGATGCTGTTCGGCCTGGGCAAGGTGCCGGCGATCCTGGCGACGGTGATCTACGCCACGCCGCCGCTGATCCGCCTCACCGACCTGGGGATCCGCCAGGTCGACAAGGAAGTGATGGAGTCGGTCACCGCCTTCGGCGCCAATCGCTGGCAGAAACTGTTTGGCGTGCAGCTGCCGCTGGCGCTGCCGAGCATCATGGCCGGCATCAACCAAACCACCATGATGTCGCTGTCGATGGTGGTAGTGGCCTCGATGATCGGCGCGCGCGGCCTGGGCGAAGACGTGCTGGTGGGCATCCAGACGCTGAACGTCGGGCTGGGGCTGGAAGCCGGTCTGGCGATCGTCATTCTGGCCGTGGTTATTGACCGTATCACTCAGGCCTACGGCCGCTCCGCCGTGGCGAGGTAATCCCGATGAACAAAATCGAAATCCAAAACGTTTACAAGATTTTCGGCCACAAAACGGCGGCGGCGCTGGCGATGAGCCAGCAAGGCAAAACCAAGCAAGAGGTACAAGCGGCCACCGATTGCGTGGTCGGGGTGCACGATCTCTCGATGTCGATCGCTGCCGGCGAGATCTTCGTGATCATGGGGCTGTCCGGCTCCGGCAAGTCTACGCTGGTGCGCCACTTCAACCGATTGATCGACCCTACCAGCGGCCAGATCCTAGTGGACGGCGAAGATATCCTGCGCTACGACGAGAAACAGCTGGAGCACTTCCGCCGCCACAAGATCAGCATGGTGTTCCAGAGCTTCGGCCTGCTGCCGCACAAAACGGTGCTGGACAACGTCGGCTATGGCCTGAAGGTGCGCGGCGAAGCCAAAGAGGTATATCAGGAGCGGGCGCGGCACTGGATCGACACCGTCGGGCTGAAAGGCTATGAGAAATCCTATCCGCACCAGCTGTCCGGCGGCATGCGCCAACGCGTCGGCCTGGCGCGCGCGCTGGCGACCGACACCGACATCATCCTGCTGGACGAAGCCTTCAGCGCGCTCGATCCGCTGATCCGCGCCGAAATGCAGGATCAGCTGCTGGCGCTGCAAAAAGAGCTGCATAAAACGCTGGTGTTCATCACCCACGATCTGGACGAGGCAGTGCGCATCGGCAACCGGATCGCCATCCTGAAAGACGGCAAGCTGATCCAGGTCGGCACTCCGCAGGAGATCCTTAACAACCCGGCGGATGAATACGTTAACCGCTTCGTGCAGCGTCGTCTGGCGCTGGATGAAAACGTGCAGAAGCCGCGCCCGATGATCATGGCCAGCGCCTGAGGAGAACATGATGAATTACCCTTCTTCCGTGACCCTCGACAGCCAGCCGCTGCGCTGGCGGGACGTCGTGGCGGTAGCGCGTTACGGCGCGCCGCTCAACCTGTCTGACGCCGCCTGGGCGCGCATCGACAACGCACAGGCGATCGTGCAAAAGATCGTCGCCAGCGAGCAGCGCGCCTACGGCGTCAATACCGGCCTGGGCGCACTGTGCAATCAGGCGCTGCGCCGCGAGCAGCTGGCGCAGCTGTCGCGCAATACGCTGATGAGCCACGCCTGCGGCGTCGGCGCGCCGCTGAGCGATGAACAAACGCGCGCCATTATCTGCTGCGCCATCGTCAACTACAGCCACGGCAAATCCGGCATCCAGCGGCCGCTGGTGGCGATGCTATTGACTCTGCTCAACCGCGGCATCACGCCGCAGGTGCCGGCGCAGGGCTCAGTCGGTTATCTGACCCACATGGCGCACGTCGGCGTTGCCCTGCTTGGCCTGGGTGAGGTCAGCTACCGCGGCCAGGTGGTAAGCGCCGCGCAGGCGCTGGCGGCCGAGGGGCTGGAATTGCCGCCGCTGGGGGCCAAAGACGGGCTGTGCCTGGTCAACGGCACGCCCTGCATGACCGGGCTGAGCTGCCTGGCCCTGGCCGATGCGACCCGGCTGAGCCGCTGGGCCGACGTGCTGGGCGCCATGAGCTTTGAAGCGCTGCGCGGGCAGATCGCCGCCTTCGACGCGGAGATCCTGGCGCTGAAGCCGCACCCCGGCATGCAGTCGGTGGGCGAGAACCTGCGTGCGCTGCTGAACGGCAGCGAGGTGATCGCCGCCAGCGAGGGCATCCGCACCCAGGATGCGCTGAGCATTCGTTCGATCCCGCAGGTGCATGGCGCCTGTCGCGACCAAATCGCCCATGCCGAGCGGCAAATTGAGACCGAGCTGGGCGGCACCAGCGACAATCCGCTGTTGCTCGGCACGCCGGATGCCTTCCGGGTGATGTCGCAGGCCAACCCGCACGGCGAGTCGGTGGCGATGGCCGCCGATCTGCTGGCAATCGCCATCGCCGAGCTGGGCGGCATCGCCGAACGGCGCATCGATCGATTGATCAATCCGCTGGTCAGCGGCCTGCCGGCGTTTTTGGTCAGCGAGCCGGGAGTCAACTCCGGCATGATGATCGCCCAATACGTTTCGGCCTCGCTGTGTGCCGAAAACCGTCAGTTGGCCCAGCCCTGCGTGGTAGATAACTACGTCACCTCGGCGCTGCAGGAAGACCATCTGAGCATGGGCACCGGCGCTGCGCTGCGGCTGCGGCGCTCGCTGGATAACTGCAACCAAATCCTGGCGATAGAATATCTGCTGGCGGCGCAGGCTTTCGAGTTTTTGCAGCCGCAACGTTTTGGCGAAGGCACCGGACGGGCCTGGCGGCAACTGCGCCAGCATGTGGCGCCTTATCATCAGGATCGCTGGCTGGCGCCTGATATCGCCGCCGCTGCCGCGCTGCTGCGCGACGAGCGGATCCTGGCGGATATCGCGGCCGATCTGCGTTAATCGCCACCCCGCAGTCGGCCGGCTACTGCGGGGTAGCTTATTCAGCGCGCTCCAGCGCCTGCAGGATATCCGCCTGCAGATCCTCAAACGCCTCCAACCCGGCGGACAACCGTATCAGCCCGTCGCTGATATGGTGGCGCCGCCGCTCTTCGGCGCTGTAAGCCGAGTGGGTCATGCTGGCCGGGTGCTGCGCCAGGCTTTCGCAATCCCCCAGGCTGACCGCCCGCAGTATCAGCTGCAGCGCGTTGAGGAAGCGGATACCCGCCGCCATGCCGCCCTTAAGCTCGAACGCCAGCATGCCGCCGGGGCGCGCCATTTGCCGCTGTGCCAGGGCGTGCTGAGGGAAGGTTTCCAGCCCGGGATAGTCAACCCGCGCCACCGCCGGATGCCGCGCCAGCATCTCCGCCAGCCGTTGGGCGTTGTCGCAGTGGCGCTCCATGCGCAGCGGCAGCGTCTTCAGGCCGCGCAGCAGCAGCGCCGCATCCTGCGCCGACAGCACCGCGCCGTTCATGTCCTTCAGCCCCACCAGCCGGATATCCTGCGCCAGAGCCTGAGTGGTCACCGCCAAACCGGCCAGCAAATCGCCGTGGCCGCCGAGGTATTTAGTGGCCGAGTGCACCACGATGTCGGCCCCCAACGGCAGTGGCCGTTGCAAATAAGGCGTGCAGTAGGTGTTATCCACCAACAGCAGCGCCCGTTGACGGTGGGCGATCTCCGCTACCGCGGCGATATCGATCAGCCGCATGTTGGGGTTGGCCGGCGTCTCGCAATACACCAGCCGGGTACGCGGCCCGATCGCCGCCGCCAGCCGTTCCGGCCGGGTCAGATCGACGTGGGTTACCTTCACGCCATAGCGCGCCAGACCCTGATGAAAATAGCTGAAAGTGCAGCCATAAATGGTTTCATCGACGATCAGTTCATCGCCCGGGCTAAGCAGCGTCCAGCAGCAGGCGGTGATCGCCCCCATGCCGGAGGAGAACGCCACCGCCGCCTCCCCGCTTTCCAGATTGGCGATGCGCTGTTCCAGCAGATTCAGCGTCGGGTTGGCGATACGCGAATAGAAATAGCCCGACTCGGTGCCGGCAAAGCAGGCGCCGCCGTATTCCGCCGTGGGGAAGGTGAAGGTAGAGCTCATATACACCGGTGGGCAAAGCGCCCCCAAATGCTGCTGCGGATCGTAGCCGTGGTGAATCGCACGGGTGGCAAAGGCGTGGCCAAAAGTGGCAGACATAACAACTCCTTACCTGAGTGAGTAAAGCAAATTCGGTTATCGCTCCGGGTCGTCCTGCGGCAATGCGCAGCGACGTGTGCGCTGGCCGACGATCTGTAGAGTGCGTAGCACCAGCATCAGCCCCAGCAGGGTATCCGGCTGCCGCAACAGAGCGTACAGCGCGCGAAAGTTGGCCGCCGGCGGGTTCAGCTGCAGTTCGCTATGCGCCATCTTCAGCGCCGTTCCCCCCTCCCAACCCACGGTGACCAGCCCTTCAAACACGCCGGCCAATTTCTCCACCAGCGCGTTGTCGGCGATATCCACCAGGTCCGACAGCAGCGACAGCAGATCGACTACGTTGTCCAGCCTGCCGCCGGCCAGCAGCGGCTGCAGCTTGGCCAACAGCGCCGCCAGCGGCTCATGTTCTGCGTTATCGCTCATATCAGCCCCCTCACCGTGGCCCAATAGAGGCCGCGGTTAAAACCGTTGCGCAGCATGCCGCCCGCTTTGGTGGCCGGGGTCGGCAACACGTCGTGACGATAGTCGTACACCAGCGGCATGCCGGCGTGCAGCCCCATCTGAGCGATCGCCTGCACTTTGCCGTCATAATGGCTGATGGTCTGCCCTAACCGGATTTCCGCCACGATATTGTCGGCGATCACCGGCGCCTGATTGTGGCAGGAGCCGCCGGCCTTGCTGACCGGCAGATCGACGGTATCGCCGATCACATACACCCCCTGCTGGCCATAAACCTGCAGCGTCTGGTGGTCGGTCGGCAGCCAGCCCTCGCCGTTTTGAATCTCGCTCAGCCCGGTATTGCGCACCGCTTCGACGGCGCGGATCGGCGGCGTCGCCATCAGGATGTCGAACGGCTGTTCCTCGCCTTCGGCGGAATAGGCGATGTTGCGCTGCTCATCGACCCGGCTGAGGGTGAAGCCGCGCTGGTGGCGAATATCGCGCGCGGCGAAAATGGCGGGCAGCGCCTCGCCCGTCGGGCGCTGCAGAAACAGGCAGTTGCGCAGCAGTTGGGAAATGGTCGGGTAGGTATAAACAATTTCTATCGCCTTGCGCACGCCGCGCCGCCGCAGGTAGTCGTCCAGCATCAGGGTGGTTTCGATCGGCGCGATGCCGCACTGGTGCGGTACGTTGGGGGTTTCCGGGAAAGAGACGGTAATGAAGATGCGGCCTTTTTCGATGGTCGCCAGCCGCTGCGCCAGCTGGCGCGCGGCCTGGTACTGATAAAAATGATCGCCCGCTTGCGCCAGCCCCTCGATGCGTTCCGGCCAGGGCACACAGCCGGTGGCGAACACCAGAAAATCATACGGGTAGCTTTTACCGCTGCGCGTTATGATGCGCCGCTGCTTTAATTCAAAAGCCTCGGCCTTGTCGACAATAAATTGTATTTCCGGCCGCAGCAAACTTTGTTGGGAACGGGTTAATTCCTGTTTGAAAAATGCGTTAAACGCCACATACATAAACGCCGGCTTATAATAATGAACCGGTGAATCCGAAATCATTAATAACTCGACTTTATTATTCAATATTTCCCGATGCAGCTTGGCGGCCAACAAATTGGCTAATATGGTGCCCCCGGTTCCGCCACCGACAATAACAATTCTTTTTCGCATCAAGCCCTCACCCAACCGGCCGCTGAGCCGGCAGTTTCTAAGCGTTACGATTAAGGGAATGGTTCGGCAGAACGACGGGTAATAACACTGCCTCATTGGCAGTCTAGTAACTAAAAAATATAAATCAAATAAAAACGGAATATAAAAATAAGGATATTATTATTACAATGAAATTATAAAGTTAAAAATCCGCGAAATATAACCACCTCATTATTTTAAATGAAATATTTACTGTATTCAGCGAAAAAAAACCCGCCGAGGCGGGTTGGTATTTAGCAATCGGCCAAAGGGTAATTACTGACCTTTAACTTCTTTCAGGCCGTTGAACGGCGCGCGGTCACCCAGCGCTTCTTCGATACGAATCAGCTGGTTGTATTTGGCAACGCGGTCAGAACGGCTCATGGAACCGGTTTTGATCTGGCCAGCCGCAGTACCTACCGCCAGGTCGGCGATGGTAGCGTCTTCGGTTTCACCTGAACGGTGAGAGATCACCGCGGTGTAGCCGGCGTCTTTCGCCATCTTGATGGCAGCCAGAGTTTCGGTCAGAGAGCCGATCTGGTTGAATTTGATCAGGATGGAGTTAGCGATGCCTTTCTCGATGCCTTCTTTCAGGATCTTGGTGTTGGTCACGAACAGATCGTCGCCAACCAGCTGGATTTTGTCGCCCAGCACTTTGGTCTGGTAAGCGAAACCATCCCAGTCAGATTCGTCCAGGCCGTCTTCGATAGAGACGATTGGGTACTGTTTGGTCAGATCTTCCAGGAAGTGAGTGAACTCTTCGGAAGTGAAGGCTTTGTTGCCTTCGCCGGCCAGCACGTATTTGCCGTCTTTGTAGAATTCAGACGCCGCACAGTCCATCGCCAGGGTAACGTCTTTACCCAGCTCGTAGCCCGCCGCTTTTACCGCTTCGGCGATAACAGCCAGCGCTTCGGCGTTGGAACCCAGGTTTGGCGCGTAGCCGCCTTCGTCGCCTACTGCGGTGTTCATGCCTTTGGCTTTCAGTACTTTCGCCAGGTGATGGAACACTTCAGAACCGATGCGCACCGCTTCTTTCAGGGTTTTCGCGCCAACCGGCTGGATCATGAATTCCTGAATGTCGACGTTGTTGTCGGCGTGCTCGCCGCCGTTGATGATGTTCATCATTGGCAGCGGCATGGAGAATTTGCCTGGGGTGCCGTTCAGTTCAGCGATGTGCTCGTACAGCGGCATGCCCTTGGAAGCTGCGGCAGCTTTAGCGGCAGCCAGAGAAACCGCCAGAATGGCGTTAGCGCCGAACTTGGATTTGTTCTCGGTGCCGTCCAGATCGATCATGATCTTGTCGATGTTCGCCTGGTCTTTGGCATCTTTACCCAGTACTGCCTGAGCGATTGGGCCGTTTACTGCAGCAACGGCTTTCAGTACGCCTTTACCCAGGAAACGAGATTTGTCACCGTCACGCAGTTCCAGAGCTTCGCGGGAACCGGTGGAAGCACCTGACGGCGCAGCAGCCAAACCGACGAAACCGCCTTCCAGATGAACTTCGGCTTCAACAGTCGGGTTACCACGGGAGTCGATGATTTCACGACCGATGACTTTAACGATTTTGGACATTAGGTTTTCCTCAGTACAAGTTAAACTAAAACTCCAGACAAACAGCGCGCGGTTCTCACCGCGCGCCGCCCACCAAATATTTTATTTCACCTGGCGCTTCTGATGCTCACCGGCGGCCTTCACAAAGCCGGCGAACAACGGATGCCCATCACGCGGCGTTGAAGTAAATTCCGGGTGGAACTGACAGGCCACAAACCACGGGTGATTCGGCAGTTCAATGATCTCAACCAGCTTGTTGTCGGCGGAACGGCCGGCTACGCGCAGCCCGGCGGCTTCGATCTGCTTCAACAGCATGTTGTTAACTTCGTAACGGTGACGATGGCGTTCAACAATGGTCGGCTCGCCGTACAGCTGGCGCACCAGGCTATTGTCGGTCAGATGGCATTGTTGGCTACCGACACGCATCGTGCCACCCAAATCGCTTTCTTCAGTGCGCACTTCGACGTTGCCGTCTTCGTCGCGCCATTCGGTGATCAACGCCACCACCGGGTATTTGCAGTCTGGCATAAACTCGGTCGAGTTGGCGTTCTCCATACCCGCAACGTTGCGAGCGAACTCCATCAATGCCACCTGCATACCCAGGCAAATGCCCAGATAAGGGATATTGTTCTCACGCGCATAACGCGCGGTCATCACCTTGCCTTCCACGCCGCGGTAGCCGAAACCGCCAGGGATCAGGATCGCGTCCAGCCCCTTCAGCACTTCTACGCCACGGGTTTCCACATCCTGCGAATCGATCAGCTTGATGTTCACGGTCAGACGGTTTTTCAACCCGCCATGCTTCAGCGCTTCGATCACCGACTTGTAGGCATCCGGCAGTTCGACATATTTGCCGACCATGCCGATGGTCACTTCGCCGCCCGGATTGGCTTCTTCGTAGATCACCTGTTCCCATTCGGCCAGGTTCGCTTCCGGTGCGTTCAGGCTGAATCGTTTACAAATATAATCGTCCAGCCCCTGAGATTTCAATAGGCCTGGGATTTTATAAATGGAATCAACGTCTTTCAGGGAGATAACCGCTTTTTCCGGCACGTTGCAGAAAAGTGCGATTTTCGCGCGTTCGTTAGCAGGAACTGCGCGATCGGAACGGCAAATCAGCACATCAGGCTGAATACCGATTGAAAGCAGCTCTTTTACGGAATGCTGAGTCGGCTTGGTTTTCACTTCACCGGCGGCAGCCAGATACGGCACCAGCGTCAGGTGCATGTACAGCGTGTGCTCGCGCCCCACTTCCACCGCCATCTGGCGAATGGCTTCCAGGAACGGCAGCGATTCGATATCGCCGACGGTGCCGCCCACTTCCACCAGCACCACATCGTGGCCTTCGCCGCCTTCCAGGATGCGCTCTTTGATAGCATTGGTGATGTGCGGGATAACCTGTACGGTTGCGCCCAGGTAGTCGCCGCGGCGTTCTTTACGCAGAACGTCGGAGTAGATACGGCCGGTAGTGAAGTTGTTGCGGCGCGACATTTTGGTGCGGATGAAGCGCTCGTAGTGACCCAAATCCAGATCGGTTTCTGCGCCGTCTTCGGTGACGAAAACTTCCCCATGCTGAATCGGGCTCATGGTGCCCGGATCCACGTTGATGTACGGGTCCAGTTTCATGATGGTAACGTTGAGGCCACGGGCTTCAAGAATAGCCGCCAGAGAGGCTGCGGCAATGCCTTTACCCAGAGAGGATACGACCCCGCCGGTCACAAAAATATAATTAGTTGTCATGCTGAACCTGAGAGTTTAGGTTTAAAGACGATGGAAGAACCAAGACGGGAAAGTAGTATACCCGAACCTCTCTTGACCTACAAACGATCGTTTTGCTGCCCATCATCTCAACCACCCTCCGGCGTTCATCGGGGTTTAATCCGTCGGCGCTCCTGTAACCCACCTTCAAAAACAAAGAGTTAACAGAGAAAATCTGATTTTACCGCCACTCTGCGACGATAAAACGCCTTAGATTTCAGTTTCTTGGCATTTTCCTGCCGCTGCCTCGCGGTTAAGCTTGGCATGATTTCAAGCTTAACCGTTTCAGCTTGTGTGAACCTTGTCGCCGATCAACATTGCGACACAGATAGGACAACGCTCGCCGAAATTAGTTTTCCTGGCTTTTCACCTGCTGCCAGGCCTCTTCCATTTGCTCGAGGGTGGCGTCTTCCATCGACAGGCCGCGCAGTGTGACTATCTCTTCCACCTGGCGGAAACGGCGTTCAAACTTGCGGTTGGCCGCCTGCAGCGCGTTTTCCGCCTTGTGGCCGAGATGGCGCGACAGGTTGACCGTGGCGAACAGCAGATCGCCAATCTCCTCTTCCAGCTTCTGCTCGTCGACCACCGCCTGTTGCGCTTCATGCATCACTTCGTCGATCTCTTCGTACACCTTGTCCAGCACCGGGCCGAGCGTATGCCAGTCGAAGCCCACCGCGGCGCAGCGCTTTTGAATTTTATGCGCCTTCATTAGCGCCGGCAGCGCCTGCGGGATATCGTCCAGCGCCGAATGCAGCGCTTTCTCGGCGCGTTCACCGGCCTTCAACTGCTCCCAGCGGGCCGCCACGGCTTCGCTGTCCGCCGCATCGGCGTCACCGAAGATATGCGGGTGGCGACGCTCCAGCTTGCCGCTGATGGCGTTGCACACCTCATCGAAGCCGAACAGCCCCTGTTCCTGCCCCATTTGGGCGTAAAACACCACCTGGAACAGCAGATCGCCCAGCTCATCGCGCAGATCGGCGTAGTCCTGGCGTTCGATGGCGTCCAGCACTTCGTAGGTTTCTTCCAGCGTGTAGGGCGCAATGGTGGCGAAGGTCTGCTGACGGTCCCACGGGCAACCGTTCTGCGGGTCGCGCAGCGTTTTCATGATGTTCAGCAGACGCTGCAGCGGAGTGGATTGGGTCATAAAAAAATCTCTGAGAAAAAGGGGGCGCACTGGCGTGTTCACCGGAGCTCATGGATCCCGAGCCGCATCCAACAACGATGCGGCTCGAAATACGCAGGGGATTTAGCTGCCGTGCAGGCGCTTGGCGTCTATCACGTCCGGCAGCTGGTTAAGCTTCGCCAGCACCCGGCCCAGCACCTGCTGGTTGTAGATTTCGATATCCATATCGATGGTGGCCAACTGCTTTTTGGTGTCGCTCCGGCTGGCCACGCCCAGCACGTTGACCTTTTCGTTGGCCAGGATGGTGGTGATGTCGCGCAACAGCCCGCTGCGATCGTTAGCCATCACCCGCACCACCAGCGAGTAACCGCTGGAATAGCTTTCGCCCCACACCGCGTCGACGATGCGCTCCGGCGCGTGCGACTGCAGATCAACCAACTGGTCGCAATCGGCGCGGTGGATGGAAATGCCGCGCCCCTGGGTGATGAAACCGACGATGTCGTCGCCGGGGATCGGCTGGCAGCAGCGGGCGATGTGATGCATCAGGTTGCCCACCCCCTCGACCACCACCCGGCCGTTGTCCTTGTTGCGGGTCGGCGGCGGCGCTTTTTGCTGCACCAGCTGGCGCAGCGCCTCGCGATCCTGCTCCTCGGCGCTCGGTTTGTTGAACTTGCCCTGCAGGAAGTTCACCATTTGGTTGAGACGAATGTCCCCGCCGCCGATCGCCGCCAGCACTTCATCCAGCGAATTCATGTTGTAGCGCGGGATCAGCAGCTTTTCAGCCTCTTTCAGGCTGATGCCCAGGTGTTCCAGCTCGCTGTCCAGCATCTGGCGGCCGGCGAGGATGTTTTTGTCGCGATCCTGTTTGCGGAACCAGTTGTGGATCTTCGAACGCCCGCGGCTGGTGGTGACATAGCCCAGGTTCGGGTTCAGCCAGTCGCGGCTCGGGTTCGGCTGTTTCTGGGTGATGATCTCAATCTGATCGCCCATGCGCAGCTGGTAGGTGAAAGGCACGATGCGGCCGCCAATCTTGGCGCCGATGCAGCGGTGGCCGACGTCGCTGTGGATGTGGTAGGCAAAGTCGAGCGGCGTGGAGCCGGCCGGCAGATCCACCACGTCGCCTTTCGGCGTAAACACGTAAACCCGATCGTCGAACACCTGGCTGCGCACTTCGTCGAGCATCTCGCCGGAGTCCGCCATCTCTTCCTGCCAGGCGATCAGCTTGCGCAGCCAGGCGATGCGTTCCTCGTAGCCGGAACGCACGGTCGCCACCGCGCCCTCCTTGTATTTCCAGTGCGCGGCGACGCCCAGCTCAGCGTCTTCATGCATCTGGCGGGTGCGGATCTGGATTTCCAGCGTTTTGCCGCGCGGGCCCAGCACCACGGTATGGATCGACTGATAGCCGTTAGGCTTCGGGTTGGCGACGTAATCGTCGAACTCGTCCGGCAGGTGGCGGAAGTGGGTATGCACAATCCCCAGCGCCGCATAGCAGTCCTGCAGGCGTTCGACCACCACGCGCACCGCGCGCACGTCGAACAGCTCGTCGAAGGCCAGATGTTTTTTCTGCATCTTGCGCCAAATGCTGTAGATGTGTTTCGGGCGGCCGTAGATCTCGGCCTTGACGCTCTCATCGGCCATCGCGCCGCGCAGCGAGGCGACGAAATCGTCGATAAACTGTTCGCGGTCAATGCGGCGCTCATGCAGCAGCTTGGCGATGCGCTTGTATTCTTCCGGGTGCAGATAGCGGAAGCAGAAATCCTCCAGCTCCCACTTCAGCTGCCCGATGCCCAGGCGGTTGGCCAGCGGCGCGTAGATGTTGGAACACTCTTTGGCCGCCAGCACGCGCTCGTCTTCCGGCGCGTCCTTCACTTCCCGCAGGTGGGCGATACGCTCCGCCAGCTTGATGACCACGCAGCGGAAATCCTCCACCATCGCCAACAGCATGCGGCGCACGTTGTCGACCTGCTCGGAGGCCATCGAATCGTTATGCGTCGCTTTCAACTGGCGGATGGCGTCCATATCGCGCACGCCGTGCACCAGATAGGTAATGCCCTTGCCGAATTCTTCGGTCAGGGTATCTTCCTGCACGATGCCGGCATCGACCACCGGGAACAGCAGCGCGGCGCGCATGCTGTCGTTGTCCATGCTCAGGGTGGAGAGGATCTCCACCATTTCAAGCCCGCGCCACAGCAACAGCGGCGCGTCGGGATGGTTTTGGGTCTGCTGCTCACAATAACGCCAGGTCGCGGCTAATCGCTCACATGACTGCGGGTTAGGTAGCCCCAAGCTGGCGATCCACTCGTCGAGAGCGAATTCACCCGCCGTATTCAGATGTGCACTTCTTACCGCAACCATAACCTCTCCCTACTCTGCAGCGACCTCTGGCGCAGTGTCGTTAATAAACAGCGCCATTGACTCAAGATGCCCCGTGTGCGGAAACATATCCAACATCCGCACGCGCGCAAGACGATAACCGGCGTCCAGCAGCACTTTGCTGTCGCGTGCCAGCGTGGTGGGGTTACAGGAAACATAGACCACCCGCTCTGGCGCCAGTTTTACAATGTGTGACATCACTCCAGCCGCGCCGGCGCGGGCGGGATCCAGCATCACTTTATCAAATCCTTGTGCTGCCCAAGGTTGCCGCTCAACGTCGTCTTCCAGATTCTCATGGAAAAACGAAGCATTATTCAGCCTATTCTTATGTGCATTATATTGCCCATTCGCTACCAGTGTGGCAACACCTTCTATGCCCACCACCGCAGCGGCGCGGCGCGCCAACGGCAGAGTAAAATTGCCCATGCCGCAGAACAGATCCAATACCCGATCATTGGGTTGAACCTCGAGCCATTCAAGGGCCTGCGCCACCATTTGCTGATTTACCGCGTCATTGACCTGAATAAAGTCGCGCGGGCTGAAGTCTAAGCGTAGCCCGTCGACCTGATAATACGGCGTTTCACCGCACAGTTTTTCCAGCCGATCGCTGTCCGGCGCCAAATAAATGGTTACGTTTTTTTGCTGCGCAAACGCCAACAGCGCCTGACGATCCGGCTCTTTCAGCGCATCGAGGTGGCGCAACACCAACACCGGGCCGTTGTCCGCCAGCACCAGTTCCGCGTGGCCCAAACGCCGCGCGCCCTGCAACGCGCTCAGGCAGGCGTTCAGCGGCGCCAGCAGTTGCTCCAGCTCGGGACACAGCACCGGGCAATGGCGCACCGGCACCAGCTCGCTGGAGGCCGCCTGGCGAAACCCCATCACCAGCCGCTGTTGCTTCGGCTGCCAGCTCAGGCCCAGACGGGCGCGGCGGCGGTAGCCATACTGCGGCCCGGCGATCACCGGCTCCTGCTGCGGCGTAACGCCGGTTTCGCGGGCTATCATGCGCACCAGCGCCGCCGCCTTGCTCTGCTGCTGCAGCGCCTCGTCCGCGTGCTGCTGCTGGCAGCCGCCGCAGACGCCAAAGTGCGGGCAGCGCGGCTCAACCCGCTGCGGGCTGCGGGTCAGCAGGCGCTTCAGCTTGCCTTTGGCGAACTGGCGCTTGTCTTCCGTCAGCTGGATTTCCGCCTGTTCGCCGGGCAGCACTCCCGGCACGAATATCGCCTTGCCGTCATGGCGCGCCACGCCCTGGCCGAAGGGATCGAGGTCATTCACCGTCACGGTTAACATTTGTAAGTTCTGCCGGGTCGTCACGCGGCGTTTGGGAGAGTAGAATTGCGCCATATTTGTCGATTGTGTGCTGGTTCATTAAGCTAGTGTCAGCTGTCAATTCTCCCACATTGGAATCCCATGACCAAATACAGCCTGCGTGCGCGCATGATGATCCTGATTCTGGCCCCAACCTTGCTGATTGGTTTGCTGCTCAGCACCTTCTTCGTGGTGCACCGCTACAACGAGCTGCAGGAGCAATTGGTGGACGCCGGCGCCAGCATTATCGAGCCGCTGGCGGTGGCCAGCGAGTACGGCATGACGTTCCGCAGCCGCGAATCGGTTCGGCAATTGGTCAGCCTGCTGCACCGCCGTCATTCGGACATCGTGCGTTCGATTACGGTGTTCGACGCGCAGAACAACCTGTTTGTCACCTCCAATTATCACCATAATTTCGCCCAGCTGCAGCTGCCGAAAGGTGTGCCAATGCCCACCGATCTGATGCTGACACGGCGCGGCGACTCGCTGATCCTGCGCACGCCGATCCTGTCGGAAAGCCAATATCCGGACGAAGCCGCCGATGCCGGCAACCACCCCGACAACAATCTCGGCTATGTGGCGATCGAGCTGGATCTGCAGTCGGTGCGTCTGCAGCAGTATAAAGAAGTGTTCGTTTCCACCCTGCTGCTGTTGCTGTGCATGTGCATCGCCATTCTGTTCGCCTACCGCCTGATGCGCGACGTGACCGGCCCGATCCGCAACATGGTGAACACCGTCGACCGCATTCGCCGCGGCCAGCTCGACAGCCGCGTCGAAGGCTTTATGCTCGGCGAACTGCACATGCTGAAGAACGGCATCAACTCGATGGCGATGTCGCTCACCGCCTACCACGAAGAGATGCAGCAGAACATCGATCAGGCCACCTCCGACCTGCGTGAAACGCTGGAGCAAATGGAGATCCAGAACGTCGAGCTGGATCTGGCGAAAAAGCGCGCTCAGGAAGCGGCGCGCATCAAGTCCGAGTTCCTGGCCAATATGTCGCACGAACTGCGCACCCCGCTGAACGGGGTGATCGGCTTTACCCGCCAGATGCTGAAAACCGACCTGAGCGTTACCCAGGCCGATTATCTGCAAACCATCGAACGCTCGGCCAATAACCTGCTGACCATCATCAACGACGTGCTGGACTTCTCCAAGCTGGAGGCCGGTAAGCTGGTGCTGGAGCATATCCCGTTCTCGCTGCGCGAAACGCTGGATGAAGTGATCGTGCTGCTGGCCCCCAGCGCCCACGAGAAAGGGCTGGAGCTGACGCTGGACGTGCACAACGACGTGCCGGAACAGGTGATCGGCGACTCCCTGCGCCTGCAGCAGATCATCACCAACCTGCTGGGCAACGCGGTCAAGTTTACCGAGACCGGCAACATCGACATCCGCGTCGAGCTGCGCAAACAGCTGGAACGTCAGGTGGAGCTGGAAGTGCAGATCCACGACACCGGCATCGGCATTTCCGAGCGCCAGCAGTCGCAGCTGTTCCAGGCGTTTCGCCAGGCGGACGCCAGCATTTCCCGCCGCCACGGCGGCACCGGCCTGGGGCTGGTGATCACCCAGAAGCTGGTGAAAGAGATGGGCGGCGATATTTGCTTCCACAGCCAGCTGAACCGCGGTTCAACCTTCTGGTTCCACATTCAGCTCGATCTGAACGAAGGCATGCTGTCGCTGCAGCCAAACCTGCCGGATCTGCGCGGCAAAACCCTGGCCTACATCGAATCCAACCCGACAGCAGCGCAGGCGACGCTCAACATGCTCAGCGTCACCCAACTGGCTCTCACCCACTCGCCGACCCTGGCTCAGTTGCCGAAAAACGAATACGACTTCCTGCTGGTTGGCGTGCCTATCCCCTTCAGCAACAATATGGCGCAGCATCAAGACAAGCTGCTGGCGGCGTTGAAGGTGGCCGGCAGAGTGATCCTGGCGCTGCCGTGCCAGGCGCAGATCGACGCCGAGCTGCTCAAGCAGCAGGGCGCGCTCGGCTGCCTGATCAAACCCATCACCAGCAACCGTCTGTTCCCGCTGTTGCAAATGGAGGAGCCGCTGCGCCTCAGCGCCCAGCCGGAGCGTAAACGCCTGCCGCTGACGGTGATGGCGGTCGACGACAACCCGGCCAACCTGAAGCTGATCGGCACCCTGCTGGCGGAACAGGTGGAGAAAACCCTGCTGTGCGAAAGCGGCGAAGAGGCGCTGGCGCTGGCGCGCGACAACGTGCTGGACCTGATCCTGATGGATATCCAGATGCCGAAGATCGACGGCATTCGCACCAGCGAGCTGATCCGCCAACTGCCGCACCATAATTCAACGCCGATCGTCGCCGTTACCGCCCATGCGGTGAGCGGCGAACGCGAACATCTGCTGCAGGCCGGCATGGACGACTACCTGGCCAAACCGATTGACGAAGCGATGCTGACCCGCGTGCTGTCGCGCTACCACAGCGGCGAGCCGAACGCCGCTGCGCAGCACCCTGCCGGCCAGCCGCTGTCGCTCGACTGGCCGCTGGCGCTGCGCCAGGCGGCCAACAAACAGGATCTGGCGCGCGATCTGCTGCAAATGCTGCTCGACTTCCTGCCGCAGGTGCGCGAGCGGGTGCAGGCGTTGGTCGACGGCCGGCCGGACGACGGCATTCTCGATCTGATCCACAAACTGCACGGCAGCTGCAGCTACAGCGGCGTGCCGCGCCTGAAGCAGCTGTGTTTCTATCTGGAACAGCAGCTGCGCCAGGGCGTCGGCCATGACCAGCTGGAGCCTGAGTGGCTGGAGCTGCTGGATGAAATCGAGCTGGTATGCCAGGCGGCGCACGCGCACCTGGGCAATCAGCGCCAGGCCTAACCTAAAAAGGCACGCCGAAGCGTGCCTTGTGTTTCCTGCGGAGCAGGATTACTGCATCAGCAGATACAGCTGGCTGTCGCCGCGCTGGATATTCAGCGCCAGCACCGACGGCTTGCTGTCGAGGATTTTACGCAGCTCGCCCAGGTTCTGGATCGGCTGCTGGTTCACGCCCAGGATCACATCGCCCTTTTTCAGACCGATGCGCGCCGCGGCGCTGCCGGCTTTCACGTTGTCGACCTTCACGCCTTTCTGCGCGCCGATCTGCGTGTTGCTCAGCTCGGCCCCTTCGATACCGGTGTAAATATTGCCGGACTCAACCTGGGTCTGGGTGCTCTGCTCCAGCGTGACGTCAATGGTGACCGGTTTGCCGTCGCGAATGATGCCCAGCGACATCTTGCTGCCGACCGGCAGCGTGCCGATTTCCGCGCGGAACGAGGCGAAGCTCGAGATTGCTTTGCCGTTCATGGTCACTATCACGTCACCGGCCTTGATGCCCGCCTTGGCGGCGGAAGATTTCGGCATCACCTGGCTGACGAAGGCCCCGCGCTGCGCGTCTACCTTCATCGCCTTGGCCAGCTCGGAGTTCAGTTCGGTGCCCATAATCCCCAGCTCGCCGCGCTTCACCTGGCCATATTCAACCATTTGCGCCGTCAGGTTCTTCACCATGTTGCTTGGAATGGCGAAACCGATGCCGATGTTGCCGCCGTCCGGCGCCAGGATCGCGGTGTTGATGCCGATCAGCTCGCCGTTCAGATTAACCAGCGCGCCGCCGGAGTTGCCGCGGTTAATCGCCGCGTCGGTCTGGATGAAGTTCTCGTAGTTTTCGATATTCAGCCCGCTGCGCCCCAGCGCGGAAACGATGCCCGAGGTGGCGGTTTCGCCCAGCCCATACGGGTTGCCGATCGCCACGGTGTAATCGCCGACGCGCAGCTGATCGGAGTCCGCCATCTTGATGGCCGTCAGGTTCTTGAAGTCTTTCAGCTGGATCAGAGCGATGTCTGAACGCGGATCCTTGCCGATCACCTTGGCGTCAAAGCGGCGCCCGTCGCTCAGCTGTACCTGGATTTTATTGGCGTTGTCCACCACGTGGTTGTTGGTCACCACATAACCTTTAGCCGCATCGATCACCACCCCGGCGCCCAGCGCCTGGAATTTCTGCTGCGTGCCCTGCGGCTCCCCATCCGGGCCGGCCTGCCCGCCCTGGCACATCGGCGAGCCCTGGAACGGCGAACCGTCCTGGCAGAACGGCGAGTCTTCGCCGAAGAACTGCTGGAACTGCTGCGGCATTCTCGGCGTATTGACGGTGGTGCTGCCTTCCACGTTGATGCTCACCACGGATGGCATCACCTTTTCCAGCATCGGCGCCAGGCTTGGCAACTGTTGGGTGCTGGAGGACGCGGTTTCTGCGGCGTTGGCCGTGACCGGGCCCATCGCCATGCCGATACTGAATGCCAGCGCGCTCAGAACTAATGCGGTTTTTTTCATCTGTGTGTCTCTTATAAAGTCGTTCAGAAAAGTACTGCTGTCTTGTGCATAGTCAGAGTTGATTAATAGCCTGAAGTTCCGGCGCAGGTTATTGGTAATAGTAAACAAATATTGTCTGTCTTTACAAAACTCGAGACAGACAATCCTTTGGCCTCGCTGGTAATTATTGAGGCAATGAATTATTCCGCCGCCATTAATCTACGGTATTCATCGTAAGCATAAAGATCGGTCATTCCGCTGATGTAATCCTGTAATAAGCGCGCGCGGAAATAATATTCTCTGATTGCCTGCTGTTCCTGCGACAAATGCTGCAGCCCTTCAACCGCTTCGACATATGCCAGCCGGTGCTTAGTGGACAGCTTGTGGAACAGCCGCGTTTCAATCGGGTAGGCGCGGTGGCTGTCTTCCTGCACCAGCTGGGTAAAGTCGCCCAGCGGCATCGCCAATAGCGGGCTGTAAATGTCCAGCAGGCCGCTGATCACCCGATACCCCTGCAGCTCGAGCTGCTCCACCTCCGGGTGGTTGAAGACGTGCTTGAGCGCCACATTCTTGAATATTTTCAACAGTTGGTAGGCCGGGCTGGAATCCTCCAGCAGCGCCTGATTAAAGTGGCCCTGATACACCGCCTCCAGGTTGTCGATAAAGCGCTGCGCCGCGTGCGGCACCAGCCGCGCGACGGTAAATACCCGCAGATACATGAAGAATTGATCTTCCGCACTGCGCCGCGCGCCGCCCTTATCGATTTTCCGGAAAGCGCTGGCAACGGTTTTATCGAATAAATCCCCCGGCGCAATTTCGCCCCACTCTTGAATAAGATGCTGATACAGCTGATCGACGGTGAAAATATTTTTTTCCACCGCGTCTTCAAGATCGGCAATGCAATAAGAAATATCGTCGGCGGCTTCCATAATATAGGTCAGCGGGAAACGATCGAATTCGCCCATATGCAGTTCGCGCCGCAGCCGATCGACGAAGGCCTCTTCCGCCAGATAATAACCGGGCTTTTTCATCAGATAACTGCGGCCGGCCGGGATCTCGCTCGCCCAATAGGCCGGGCGGGTATATTTCAAGATACAGCCTACCTGGGCATAGGTCAGATTGAGTTTAAGCAGGGTATAGACCATGCGGATCGCCTGAGCGTTGCCTTCAAAATGGCTCAGGTCCTGCCGGATACGGCTGCGCAGCCGATTAAGATCGCTTTCTCCTTCGTGCAGGCGCAGCACCGCGACCTGGCAGCGATCGTGGCTGCCCGGCTCGCTGCCGCAGCTGGCGGGATCGAGCCGCTGGGCGAACCAGTCGTTGATCGCCGACTCGCCAAAGTGGCCGAACGGCGGATTGCCGATGTCATGCATCAGGCAGGCCATTTCTACGATGCTTTCGAAGGGCGCGAGCAGCCGGGCCAGGCCGAGCTCGTCGATGCGCCCTTCCTGCTTGAAGCGGTTGAGGATCTCTTTGGCGATATGCCGCCCCACCTGCTGCACTTCCATCGAATGCGTCAGGCGGCTGCGCACCGCCGCGTTACGTTCCAGCGGAAACACCTGAGTTTTCTGCTGCAGGCGGCGGATCGCCGCCGAGTTGACAATGCGCCCGCGATCGCTCTCGAACTGCCGCACGATGTCATACTCTTCCTCGGCCTCTATCGGTTTGCTGAATGGCCGCTGGAAGCTGATTTTTTGTTTGAAGTCGATCCCGGACATCTGTTTCTCCGCGGTTGCGCCCAGCCCCCGTGATAACAATTCCCTGCGGCGGATGCAACGGATTATCTCTCTCTGACAGCCATGATAGACTATGGCGCAATTCCCACACCCAATCAGCGAGTGTTATTTATGAAAGTAGGCATCATCGGCGCAATGGAGCAGGAAGTCACCCTGCTGCGCGATCAAATTGAAAATCGTCAGACCATTCAACGCGCGGGCTGTGAAATCTATACCGGCCAGATCGGCGGCGTTGAGGTTGCGCTGCTGAAATCCGGCATCGGCAAAGTCGCCGCGGCCATGGGCACCACCCTGCTGCTGGAGCACTGCCGCCCGGACGTGGTGATCAATACCGGCTCCGCCGGCGGCCTGGCCAGCACGCTGAAAGTGGGCGATATCGTGGTATCCGAAGAAGTGCGCTATCACGACGCCGACGTGACCGCCTTTGGCTACGAGCCGGGCCAAATGGCCGGCTGCCCGGCGGCGTTCGTGGCAGACGACGCGCTGATCGCCCTGGCGGAAGGCTGCATCAAACAGCTGGACCTGAACGCGGTGCGCGGCCTGATCTGCAGCGGCGACGCCTTCATCAACGGCGCAGAGCCGCTGGCGCGCATTCGCACCACCTTCCCGGCCGTTGCCGCGGTTGAAATGGAAGCCGCAGCCATCGGCCACGTTTGCCACCTGTTTGGTACGCCGTTCGTGGTGGTGCGCGCCATCTCCGACGTTGCCGACAGCGAATCGCACATGAGCTTCGACGAATTCCTCACCGTGGCCGCCAAGCAGTCGACGCTGATGGTAAACGCCATGCTGCAAACCCTGGCCAAGCGCGGTTGATGTGAAGCTGAGCTTCGCCTCTTTGCTGTGGCTGTTCACGCTGTGGCTGGCGCTGCCCGCCGGCGCTGCCCAGCGAGTGATAAGCCTGGCGCCGAACACCACCGAGCTTGCCTATGCCGCCGGCATGGGCGATAGCCTGCTGGCGGTAAGCGCCTTTTCCGATTATCCGCCGGCGGCCGGCAAGCTTGAACAGGTGGCCTCCTGGCAGGGCGTCAATATCGAACGGGTGCTGGCGCTGAAGCCGGACCTGATCCTGGCGTGGCGCGGCGGCAATCCGCAGCGGGTGTTGGATCAGCTCGCCTCGTTCGGCATACCTATCTATTACGCGAACGCCGGCAGCCTCGACGAAATCGCCCGTTCGCTGGACGATCTTGCCCAATACAGCCCGCATCCCGAGCAGGCGCATCAGGCGGCGGACGCCGTTCGCCGGCAAACCGCGGCGCTGAAACAGCAATACGCCCGCAATCAACCGCGCCGCGTGCTGCTGCAGTTCGGTACCCAGCCGCTGTTCACCGGCTCCGGCGCTACCCTGCAAAGCCAGGTGCTGTCGCTGTGCGGCGCCGAGAACATCTTTGCCGACAGCCGCATGCCCTGGCCGCAAATCAGCCGTGAGCAGGTGCTGGCCCGCCGGCCGCAGGCTATCGTCATCACCGGCGGCGCGCAACAGCTCGCCAGCGTGAAGGCCTTCTGGGCGCCGCAGCTGCAGGTGCCGGTGATCGCGTTGAATGAGGATTGGTTCAACCGCCCGGGGCCACGCATCGTGCTGGCGGCGCAGCAGCTGTGCAGCCAATTGGCGGAGATGCATTAATGCTGGTGTTCTGGCTGGATATTCTCGGCACCGCGGTATTCGCCATTTCCGGCGTGCTGCTGGCCGGCAAATTGCGCATGGATCCGTTCGGCGTGCTGGTGCTGGGCGTGGTGACAGCTGTCGGCGGCGGCACCATCCGCGATATGGCGCTGGCCAACGGCCCGGTGTTTTGGGTAAAGGATCCCACCGATCTGGTGGTGGCGATGATCACCTGCGTCCTGACGTTGCTGCTGGTGCGCCAACCGCGCCGCTTGCCGAAATGGATCCTGCCGGTGCTGGACGCCGTCGGGCTGGCGGTATTCGTCGGCATCGGCGTCAATAAGGCCTTCGCCGCCGGTACCGGCCCGCTGGTGGCGATTTGCATGGGAGTGATCACCGGCGTAGGCGGCGGCATTATCCGCGACGTGTTGGCGCGCGAGATCCCGATGATCCTGCGCACCGAAATCTACGCAACCGCCTGCATCATCGGCGGCATCGTGCACGCTACCGCGTTTCATACCTTCGGCATGCCGCTGCAGCAGGCGATGATGCTGGGCATGGTCATTACTCTGGCCATCCGGCTGGCGGCTATCCGCTGGCACCTCAAACTGCCCGCCTTTATCCTCGAACGCTAGGGGCATAAAAAAAACCCGCGAGCCGGAGCGGCTGGCGGGTTGATCGTGCAGTGAAGGGCTTCAGATGCTGAACGAAGAACCGCAGCCGCAGGTGGTTTTGGCGTTCGGGTTGGTCACCACAAAGCGCGAGCCTTCCAGCCCTTCGGTATAATCCACCGAGCCGCCCACCAGGTATTGCAGGCTCATAGGATCCACCACCAGCGCCACGCCTTGCTTCTCGATGGTCATGTCGCCGTCGTTGATCTTGTCGTCAAAAGTGAAGCCGTACTGGAATCCGCTGCAGCCGCCGCCGGTAATGTAAACCCGCAGCTTCAGGTTAGGATTTTCTTCGTCGGCAATCAGGAACTTAACCTTACTTGCCGCTGCCTCGGTGAATTGCAGGGGCAGTGCTGTTTCATCACTCATACTCTTTACTCCCAACATTGTTCAGCATCAGAGCGCTACAATGGCTGCCTGATTAATATTAACGATTATCCGATACCTGAGTGTTGCGTTCAAGTATTCACCGCATTTGTTGTATTTTCTTTACCTGTTTTCTCCGCCGCTTCGCGCGCCTGCTGCGCTTCCTGCTTCCGTAATGTGCGGGCCAATATGGACGAATACAACGGCTTACCGCCAAGGAATTGCGCTACCAGCGTCGCGCCGAGACAGGTGATGATCATCGGCAGGATCAGCTGATAGTTGTCGGTCATTTCCAGTACCAGCACAATGCCGGTCAGCGGCGCGCGCACCGTGGCGGCGAACAGCGCACCCATGCCGGCGATGGCGAAGGTGCCCGCCTCGATGCCGTACTGCGGGAACAGATGCGCGCCCGCCAGCCCGAAGGCGGTGCCGAACAGCGTGCCCAGCGCCAGCATCGGCGCGAAAATCCCCCCCGGCGCGCCGGAGCCGAAACACAGCAGCGTGGTGAACACCCGCGTGATGAAAATAAACATCAGCATGCCGACGCTGTAGTTGCCCGCCGCGGCGATCGGGATCAACCCGAAGCCGCCGCCCGCCGCCTCCGGCTGGATCAGCCCCAGAATGCCGCAGACGCCGCCGAGCAGGCCGCCCATCAGCAGCACGTTGCGCATCCGGCCGCCGTGCAGGCGGGCGAACATATCCTGGCTGCGGAAAACCAGCGCGTTGAACATCACCCCGACCGCACCGAATATCGCTCCCAGCACCAGATACAACCACAGCGTATTGATCGGCGCCGAAGACAGCTTGCCGACCGCGATCACCGAGCCGGAACCGTTAAACAGCTGGAACACCACGCTCGACATAATCACGCCGATAAACACCGCTTTAATCGAAATCAGGTTGTAGCGGAACTGCGGGCGCATCTCTTCGATGATGAACAGAATGCCCGCCAGCGGCGCATTGAACGCGGCGGAGAGACCCGCGGCCGCGCCGGTGGCCAGCAGCGAATGACGCGCCTCGGCGCCGCGCATGCGGAAAATATCCAGCACCATGCGCCCGACGTTGCCGCCCATCTGCACCGTAGGCCCTTCCCGCCCCAACACCATGCCTGCGCCGAGCGTACCCATGCCGCCGATAAACTTCACCGGGATCACCCGCCACCAGCGCACCGGCCGCAGCTCTTCCAGCGCGCCTTCAATTTCCGGAATGCCCGAGCCGCCCGCCTCCGGCGCATAGCGCCGCACCAGGTAATAGCCCAGCGCCGCCAGCGCGGCGGACAAAATAAACGCCAGCGGCCACACCAGGATCCAATAATCGGCCACCTGAACCAGCGCGGTCAGCCGCTGCTGTTGCACCCAGTTCACGGCGTTGTCGAACGCCACGCCGAGCAGGCCGGCCAGCGTGCCCACCAGAGCGGCCATGATCAATACCGCTACCGGCGTCTTGTCGCGGCGGATAAACTGCCGCACCGCATCGCTGCGCTTCAGGCGCGGCGGCGCCGCTGAAGGCTGTTGCTGCATTTCAGTCATAACGGGTTATTCATTCGTGTGATCAAATGTAATACAAATAGGTAAGCTGGCTATTCTACCTTACCCCCGCCCCGGCCGCCGCCGTTAATAGGTATCTGGCTGTGATCGTTTCATAACGCGGCGCTCTCCTCTAGAATAGCGCGGTCAAATCATTCAAAAGAGAATCCAGGAGCCGATTTATGAGCTTACACAGCAAGTCCGAAAGTCTGTATGCCCAGGCGCAACAGTTGATCCCCGGCGGGGTTAACTCTCCGGTGCGTGCATTCACCGGCGTCGGCGGTGTGCCGCTGTTTATCGAGCGGGCGGACGGAGCTTACCTGTTCGACGCCGATGGCAAAGCCTACATCGACTACGTTGGCTCCTGGGGCCCGATGGTGCTGGGGCACAACCACCCGGCGATCCGCGACGCGGTGATCGAAGCGGCGCAGCGCGGCCTGAGCTTCGGCGCGCCGACCGAGATGGAAGTCAAAATGGCGCAGCTGGTCACCGAGCTGGTGCCGACCATGGACATGGTGCGTATGGTGAACTCGGGCACCGAAGCCACCATGAGCGCCATTCGCCTGGCGCGCGGCTACACCAACCGCGACAAGATAATCAAGTTCGAAGGCTGCTACCACGGCCACGCCGACTGCCTGCTGGTGAAAGCCGGCTCCGGCGCGCTGACCCTCGGCCAGCCGAATTCCCCGGGCGTGCCGGCGGACTTCGCCAAGCACACCCTCACCTGCACCTATAACGATCTGGATTCGGTGCGCACGGCGTTCGAGCAATACCCTTCGGAGATCGCCTGCATTATCGTCGAGCCGGTGGCCGGCAATATGAACTGCGTGCCGCCGCTGCCTGAATTCCTGCCGGGCCTGCGCGCGCTGTGCGATAAATATGGCGCGCTGCTGATTATCGATGAAGTGATGACCGGCTTCCGCGTAGCGCTGGCCGGGGCGCAAGCCTATTACGACGTTGAGCCGGATCTGACCTGCCTGGGCAAAATCATCGGCGGCGGCATGCCGGTGGGCGCCTTCGGCGGCCGCCGCGACGTGATGGCAGCGCTGGCGCCGACCGGCCCGGTTTACCAGGCGGGCACCCTGTCCGGCAACCCGATCGCCATGGCGGCGGGCTACGCCTGCCTGACCGAAGTCTCGCAGGTGGGCGTGCACCAGACGCTGACCGAACTGACCGAAATGCTGGCGGATGGCCTGCTGCATGCGGCGAAAGAAGAAAGCATCCCGCTGGTGGTCAACAACGTCGGCGGCATGTTCGGCCTGTTCTTCACCGACGCGCCGGCGGTCACCTGCTACCAGGACGTGATGCGGTGCGACGTGGAGCGCTTCAAGCGCTTCTTCCATCTGATGCTCGAGGAGGGGGTTTATCTGGCGCCTTCAGCCTTTGAAGCAGGCTTTATGTCCGTAGCCCACAGCAAGGAAGACATCCAGCGCACTATCGACGCCGCGCGCCGCAGCTTCGCCAAACTCTGAGTTTGCAGTGCAACTAAAACAGGCGCCAAGGCGCCCGTTTTAGTTGCTGCGGCTTAAAGCAGCGTACCGTAAATGGTCAACAGCGCCACCACCACCACGATGATCATCGTCACCTTGCGCGCCAAAGTCACCGCCGCGCGCGGCGTTTGCACCGGATCCATATGCGGATCGCGCGCCAGCGAGAACTGCGCCAGCCGTGTCAGCACCTGATATGACGAAGAGTGGCGGTCGCCCAGCGAAGCGAACCAGGCCGGCAGCGCCTTCTCTCCGTGACCGAACAGCGCGTAGGCCACCCCCGCCAGGCGCACCGGGATCCAGTCCAGCCAGTTCAGCAGATGATCAATGCCCGACTGCGAACGCTCCAGCGGCGTATTGTGGCGCGCCAGCCAGGTTTGATAGGCGCGCAGGAAAGAGTAACCCGCCAGCGCGATCGGCCCGTAAGGCCCGCAAACCACAAACCAGAACAGCGGTGCCAGATAGTAGCGGAAGTTAATCCACAGCAATGCGTTTTGCAGCTCGCGCAGGCGCAGTTCTTCGCTGCAATCCACCGGCAAACCGTGGATCAGCGCCAGCTCTTCCGCCATCTGATCGCTGGCGTGGCTGTCCCCCTGCCGCGCGGCCTTCAGATAGGCGCGATAATGCTTGCGTTTAACGCCGGCGCCGACGCACAGCAGATCGATGACAATCCACAGCAGCAGCGTCACCACCCCGAAGAACAGTCCCTGAGATAGCCACAAAATGCCCCACACCACCACCATAAAGGCGAGGGTCATCGCCAGCGTTTGCGCCAACGACACCCGATGCAGCCGGTGGAACACCACTTCCAGGCGATGGTCCAACTGCCAGTGTTCACCCAGTTTGAACAGGCGTTCCCACGCCAGAACCAGTAACAGCGTAAACAGCGTCATTCGCGATTCCTCTCCCTTTTTCTTTTGCCAAGCATAGCGTTATCGGCGCCATCCCGTTGTTCCAGAGATGCCAGATAGCGTTTCCAGTCGAACGCCGGGCCAGGATCGGTCTTGCGCCCGGGGGCGATGTCACTGTGCCCGGTGATATTATCCGCCAGGCCCGGATAATGCCTAGCCAACAGTGCGGTCACCGCCTGCAGGCTGCGATATTGCTGTGGCTCATAGGCCAATAGATCGGTGCCTTCCAGTTCGATGCCGATGGAGAAGTCGTTGCACTTTTCACGCCCCCGATAGAGAGAAACGCCGGCATGCCAGGCGCGCCGATCGAAAGGCACATATTGAACGATTTCGCCGTCGCGGCGGATCAGGCAGTGCGCAGAGACCCGCAGCTGATGAATATCGGCAAAATAGGGGTGATCGGCGGGATCCAGCGTGCCGGTGAACAGCCGATCGATATGGGGGCCGCCAAACTCGCCGGGTGGCAGGCTGATATTGTGGATCACCAGCAGCGAGGGCGTTTCATCGTCCGGCCGCCGATCGCTGTGTGGCGAAACAACCCGCCTCACCCCGACAATCCAGCCATTTTCCAACTGCATCAGACACTTCTCCGCGGTGGTACTTATTCCTGCAACAGAGTAGCATGTTCCCCTACGATCTAACCGTCCATTTCGGAGTTTTCCATGCCGACACGTCGCTACAGTGCCGACAGCCGCCGCACCGAGCTTCTTGAACGAATTGAAAGTGATATCCCCTATGCCGTCGCCCAGGCGCTGCGTGAAGATTTGGGGGGCGAAGTCGATGCCGGGCGCGATATTACCGCGCAATTGTTACCGGCCGACAAACAGGCCGAAGCCACCGTCATCACTCGTGAAGCCGGGGTATTCTGCGGCCGGCGCTGGCTGAACGAAGTCTTTATCCAGCTGGGCAATCAGGTGAAGGTCGACTGGCTGGTGGCGGACGGCGATCGCCTGACGCCGAACCAACCTCTGTGCCGTCTCAGCGGCCCGGCCCGGGTGCTGCTGACCGGGGAACGCACCGCGCTGAACTTTGTGCAGACGCTGTCCGGCGTGGCGACCGAAGTCAGCCGCTATGTCGCGATGCTGCAGGGCACCCAGACCCGCCTGCTGGATACCCGCAAAACGCTGCCGGGCCTGCGCACCGCGCTGAAATACGCCGTACTGTGCGGCGGCGGCAACAACCATCGGCTGGGGCTGTCCGACGCTTTCCTGATCAAGGAAAACCACATCATCGCCTCCGGCTCGATCAAAAACGCGGTGGAGAAAGCCTTCTGGCTGCACCCCGACGTGCCGGTCGAGGTGGAGGTAGAGTCCCTCGACGAGCTGCAGCAAGCGCTTGACGCCGGCGCCGATATCGTGATGCTGGACAACTTCAGCGTCGAGATGATGCGCCAGGCGGTGGCTCAGACCCAGGGCCGAGCGCAGCTGGAAGTTTCGGGCAACGTTACCGGTGAAACGCTGCGCACCTTTGCCGAAACCGGCGTGGACTATATTTCGGTTGGCGCGCTGACCAAGCACGTGACCGCGCTCGATCTGTCGATGCGCTTCAAATAACGCCCCGCCTTCCCGCTGCGCGGGAAGGCATTTCCCCCGCCAAAATTGCGCACCGCACCTCAGTTTTTTTCATCCCGTTGCAACCGAAGCTGCATGTGCCGGAAGCGCACCGCGAAACGCGCCAAAGGTTATCGCAGCCCGCCGCCAGACCGGTTACCGTCCCCTCCACACTGACATGGAGGAAACAAAAAATGGAAACGCAGCGCGGTTTTACCCTGATTGAACTGATGGTGGTGATCGCCATTATCGCCATACTGAGCGCCATCGGCATTCCCGCCTACCAACGCTATATCCAGAAGGCGGCGATGACCGACATGCTGCAGACCATGGCGCCCTACAAACTGGCCGTAGAGCTCTGCGTACTGGACGAAGGCAAGCCAACCGGCTGCAACGCCGGCGGCAAAGGGATCCCCGCCGGCGGATCCTCGCGCTACGTCAGCGATCTGCAGGTCGATAAGGGGGTGATCACCCTCACCGGCGCACAGACGTTGCTGGGGTTGAAAGTCGCGCTGACGCCCACGCAAAACGCCGGCGGCCTGACCCGCTGGACCCGCCTGTGCACCAGCGAAAACGCCAGCCTGACTGAGGTCTGCCAGGAAGTGTTCCGCTTTGACAACGCGGCGGAGTAACGGCAATGATTGAAGCGATCAGCGAAGAAGTTCACAACCTGTGTCGCCGCTACCAAACCCTGGCGCTTAATGAAGATCACACCACCCTGACGGTGGCGCTCAGCGAGGAAGCCCCTCAGGAACTGCTGGCGGCGCTGCGCTTCGCCACGGGGAAGCGCATCCACCTGGAGCAATGGCCGGCGGCCCGGCTGGAGCTGGCGCTGAATCAGCGTTATCTGCAGGCGGAAACGCCACCGCTGGCCGCCGCAGAGCGGGCGCCCGCTGCCGCGTCTCTGGACGACGCGAGCGATACGCCGGTGGTGCAGTTTATCAACCAGACGTTGCGCATGGCCATTCAGCGCCGCGCCTCGGACGTGCACTTTGAGCCTTATCAGCAGCGGTTTCGCGTGCGATTGCGCATTGACGGCGTGCTGCAGGCCATCGCCTCGCCGCCGGCCGAGTTGGCGGCGCGACTGAGCGCCAGGCTGAAGATTATGGGGCAACTGGACATCGCAGAGCGCCGGCTGCCGCAGGACGGGCAGCTCAGCCTCTGGTTGGATAACGCCCGCTATTCGATGCGCATCGCCACATTGCCGACGCTGCACGGCGAAAAAGTCGTGCTGCGCATTTTGCAAACCGAGCGGCAGGAGCTGCCGCTGGAAGGGTTGGGCATGAGCCGGGCGGCGCTGGGTAGCTATGCGGCGGCGCTGGCCAGCCCGCAAGGGATGATCCTGGTGACCGGCCCAACCGGCAGCGGCAAAACGGTAACGCTGTACAGCGGCCTGCGCCAGTTGAACGACGCGCAGAGCAATCTGTGCAGCGTCGAGGATCCGATCGAAATCCCCTTATTTGGCGTCAATCAAACCCAGGTGAACGCCAAAACCGAGCTGAGCTTCTCGAAAGTGCTGCGTGCGCTGCTGCGCCAGGATCCGGACGTTATCATGATCGGCGAGATACGCGACCAGGAAACCGCAGAGATCGCCGTCAAGGCCGCCCAGACCGGCCACCTGGTGCTGTCGACGCTGCACACCAACTCTACCGGTGAAACCCTGACGCGCCTGACGCACATGGGCATTCCCGGTTACCTGATCGCCGCCTGCCTCAAACTGGTGATCGCCCAGCGGCTGGTGCGCCGGTTGTGCGAGCATTGCCGCTATCAGCAGAGCCGGCCGACGCAGTTCCCTGCGGCGATCTGGCCGGAGCCGTTGACCGCCTGGCGCGCCGACGGCTGCGAACACTGCTTCAGCGGCTACTACGGCAGGATAGGCGTTTACGAGCTGCTGGCGGTCACCCCTGAAGTGCAGGCCGGCCTGCTGCAGAACGCCACGCCGGGCCAACTGGCGGATATCGCCCGCCAACAGGGGCAGATAACGCTGCTGCAGGCCGGGTTGGCGCTGGTTGCCGCAGGCGTCACTTCGCTTGAAGAGCTGTACCGCGTGGTGGATATTACCGCCTGTGGCGGGGAGCGGCAGTGATGGTCCGTCGCCTTTTCCTCTGGCGAGCCATAGATGCAGAGGGAGAGATACGTCATGGCGAACTGATGAGCAGCGAAAAAAGCCGGGTCAGCCGGCAGCTTATCGAACAGGGCCTGCAACCTTGCCAGATAAAGCGCGGCAAACGCATCCCCCACGGCCAATGGCGCGGCGAACCTCTGATTCACTTCACCCGCCAGTTGGCCACTCTGCTGCAGGCTGGCCTGCCGCTGGTTAACGCGCTGCAGCTGCTGGCCACGGAACACCCGGCAGCCGCCTGGCGCTGCCTGCTGCGGCAACTGGGGGAACGAGTGCGCCAGGGGCAACCCTTTTCAGAAGCCGTCGCCGAACAGCGGGCCGTCTTCCCGCAGATCTACCGCCCGCTGATCGCCATTGGCGAGCTGACCGGCAACCTGGAACGTTGCTGCCTGCTGCTGGCGCAACAGCAAGAATCCCGGCAAAAACTGCACAGCAAGGTCGTCAAGGCGCTGCGTTACCCCCTATTTATCTGCGCGGTGGCGCTGCTGGTCAGCGTGTTGATGCTGGTGATGGTGCTGCCGGAATTTGCCGGGGTTTATCAGTCGTTCGACGCGCCGCTGCCCTGGTTTACCCAAGGGCTGCTGCACCTCTCCGCCCTGCTGATCGGCACAGGGCCTTATCTTGCCTTGCTGCTGGGCGGCCTGATTTTCGGCTACTGCCGTTGGCTGCATCCGCAGACGCAGTGGCGCCGCCGCGAACAGGCGGCACAGCTACGCCTGCCGTTGATCGCCCGCCTGATCGAAGGCAGCGCGTTAAGCCAAATATTTCGCATTCTGGCCATGACCCAGCAGGCGGGCCTGACGCTGGTCGACGGCTTGAGCGCCGCGGCAATGGCGGTGGATAACCTGTTTTATCGGCAGGCGCTCGAACAAGTGCAACACCAGATTTCCCAAGGAGAAACTTTCCATCATGCCTTGAGCCAACAGCCGCTGTTCCCCGCTCTGTGCCGGCAACTGGTGCGAGTGGGGGAGGAATCCGGTTCGCTGGACAGCCTGCTCGACAAGCTGGCGCAATGGCATGAGCAGCAGACGCTGGAGCTGGCCGATACGCTGGCGCAAACGCTGGAGCCGCTGCTGATGTTGGTGGTTGGCGGGATCGTCGGCGCGCTGGTGATTGCCATGTATCTGCCGATCTTTCAGTTGGGGAACGTATTGGGATAAACGGTGAGATAACGGGCGCAGCCTGCTGCGCCCGGAACGCGGGGTTATTTCGCGCCGAAGACGCGGTTTTCCTGCTCCGCCACGCGGATAAAGGTAGTGCGCTTGGTCAGTTCCTTCAGGCGTTCTGCACCAACGTAGGTGCAGGCGGAACGCAGGCCGCCGAGGATGTCGCGCACGGTGAACTCAACTTCGCCGCGCAGCGGCAGCTTGACGGTTTTACCTTCAGCCGCCCGGTATTCGGCAACGCCGCCAACGTGACGCTTCATCGCCGACTCGGAGCTCATACCGTAAAACAGCATGAACTTTTCGCCGTTCTCCTCCACCACCGTGCCTTCACATTCGTCGTGGCCGGCCAGCATGCCGCCCAGCATCACGAAGTCGGCGCCGCCGCCAAAGGCTTTCGCCACGTCGCCCGGCACGGAACAACCGCCGTCGCTGACAATCTGGCCGCCCAGGCCGTGCGCCGCATCCGCACACTCGATCACCGCAGACAGTTGCGGATAGCCCACGCCGGTTTTTACCCGGGTGGTGCACACCGAACCGGGGCCGATGCCGACTTTAACGATGTCTGCGCCGGACAGGATCAGCTCTTCCACCATTTCGCCGGTGACCACGTTGCCCGCGCAAATCACATGATTTGGGCATGCCTCGCGCGCCTTCTGCAAGAAGGCGACGAAGTGCTCCGAGTAACCGTTGGCCACGTCGATACAGATAAACTTCAATGCCGGGGAGAGCGCCAGAATTTGCTTCATCTTGGCGAAATCGGCTTCGGAGGTGCCGGTGGAAACCATGACGTGACGCAGCACCGACTCTGGCGCGCGCTGTACGAAAGCCGCCCATTGTTCGACGCTGTAATGTTTGTGCACCGCGGTGAGAACGTCGAAGGAAGCCAGGGCCTCTGCCATGCGGAAGGTGCCGACGGTGTCCATATTGGCGGCGATAACCGGCACGCCGGACCAGCTGCAGCCGGAATGTTTAAAGGTGAACTGACGTTCCAGCTCAACTTCAGAACGGCTTTTCAGCGTGGAACGCTTAGGACGGATCAGCACATCTTTAAAGCCTAACTTCAAATCTTCTTCAATACGCATGACTAATGATTTCCTGGTTTATGGCGACGGATCGCAGGAGAATATTCGAGCCTATACCCGACGAATTTCAAGTTGCGGCCAGGCGACCAGAGCGCTCATCCCCAGGAGCTTACATCAGTAAGTGACCGGGGTGGGCCAACGCTGCGGCTTGAAAGGCGACGGGTAGAGTAATGCCAGTTCCAGTGACGTTATCATACGCGCTAATAATCGCCGGACAAGACTGCGAATTCTCGATTATTTGCGCTACAATCCGACAAATTTACCTGCGAAACCGCAGTGTGACCTCTCGCTCACTTTCCCTTTTCGGCTGCGCTTTTTATCGCCGCATCACGCAGGCCATCGGGCAAGCGACCCTGTCGACTTGCACTTCTGCGCGATCGCTTTATGATTCGTCTATTATTTTTTTATGAATATCGGGTGCACCTAACACCATGGCCTACATTGTTGCGTTGACCGGCGGTATCGGCAGCGGCAAGTCGACCGTAGCGGAAGCCTTTGCGCGCCACGGCGCTGCCGTTGTCGACGCAGACGTGATTGCCCGTCAGGTTGTCGAGCCGGGCACCCCTGCCCTGGCCGCGATCGCCGAACGTTTTGGTAATGAAATGTTGCTGGCGGACGGTGGCTTAAACCGCGCGGCGCTGCGCCAGCGAATCTTCAGCCAGCCTGATGATAAAACCTGGCTGAACCAATTACTGCATCCGCTGATCCATCAGGAAACCCAACGTCAGCTGGCGCAGGCCACCAGCCCTTATGCGCTGTGGGTAGTGCCGCTGCTGGTGGAAAACGGCCTGCAGCATCGCGCCGATCGGGTGCTGGTTGTCGACGTCGAGGTTGAAACCCAGTTGGCCCGAACCCTGGCGCGCGACGGCATCAGCCGCCAGCAGGCGCAAAACATTCTTGCCGCCCAGGCCACGCGCGAGCAGCGTTTGGCCGTGGCGGATGACATCATTGACAATAGCGGCGCCGCTCAGGGGATAGAGCCATTGGTCGCCGCACTGCATCGCCGCTACCTCGAACTGGCGGCATCAGCGACCCAACAGGATTAAACTGCATGAGTGATGTTTCCCCAAGCGTTCTCTTTGAACATCCACTGAATGAAAAAATGCGCACCTGGCTGCGCATCGAATTTTTACTTCAGCAGCTGTACGGCCAGCGCGCCCTGAGCGAAACCGCCATCGCCCTGACCTTCTTCCGTACCGTTTCCGATCTGCTGGACGTGCTGGAACGCGGCGAAGTACGCACCGAACTGCTGAAGGAGCTGGAGCGCCAACAGCAGAAGCTTTTAGCCTGGGCCGATGTGCCGGGTGTGGATATGTCGCTGATCGAACAATTGCGCAGCCAACTGAAGGGGCGTTCTTCCGCCCTGATGTCGGCGCCGCGTCTTGGCCAGGCGCTGCGCGAAGACCGGCTGATTAGCCTGGTCCGCCAGCGGTTGAGCATTCCCGGCGGTTGCTGCAGCTTCGATTTGCCGACGCTGCACATGTGGATGCACGCGCCACAGCAGGAGCGCGACGCCGACGTCGTCGAATGGCTGCAGACGCTGGAGCCTTTGAATCAGGCGCTGACCATGGTGCTGGACCTGATCCGCCAGTCGGGGCCGTTCCGCAACCAGATAAGCCTGAACGGATTTTTCCAGGATAACGCCGAAGGGGCCGATCTGCTGCGCCTGCGCATCAGCCTGGCGCCGCAGCTGTATCCGCAGATTTCCGGTCATAAAACGCGCTATGCCATTCGTTTCCTGCCGCTGGACAGCGAGCGCGGCGTGGTGCCGGAACGCCTGACGTTCGAACTGGCCTGTTGTTGAACAATCATTTGAAATAATAACCCTGTCAGAGATGAAAGGGCGTAAGGAACCGTTATGACGACCGTAGTGAAATGCCCAACCTGTGGCAAAGGCGTGGTGTGGGGAGAAGTGAGCCCGTTCCGCCCGTTCTGCAGCAAGCGCTGCCAGCTGATCGATCTCGGCGAGTGGGCCGATGAAGAGAAGCGCATTCCGAGCAACAACGAACTGTCGGAAAGCGATGACTGGAGCGAAGCGGACGACGACCGCTGATCGCCGAATGACGGCCCGGCGCCGCCGGGCCTTTGGTGTTATTGCGCGGCGTTGGCCTGCTGCACCAGCAGTTTGATAATGCTGATATTGGCCTCGGGGAACTCTTCCTCTCGCAAATCCGCCTGCTTCACCCAGCGCATCGGCTGGCCTTCGCGGCCGAACGGCTCGCCCTGCCAGGCTTCCACCAGATAGAAATTCAGCGTGACGATGCGGTCGCTAAAGCGATGCTCCAGCACCTCCAGCAGCGTTGCGCGTTCGGTTTCGATGCCGGTCTCTTCGCGCAGCTCGCGGCTCAGCGCCTGCTCCGGCGTTTCGCCCTGCTCGATTTTACCGCCGGGAAACTCCCAAAAACCCGCCATATGTGAATCGGCGGCGCGGCGGGTAATAAAGATCTCCTGCCGATCGTTACGAATAATGCCCACGGCGATGTTCAGATGTTTCATCACACCCTCCTGATTGGTGCCAAAAAGCAGGGGTTCAGCACGCTGAACCCCTGATGTAACCCGTTAAACCCGACTCAGCTTACTTCTGCAGGCGGCCGTGGCACTGTTTGTATTTCTTGCCGGAACCGCACGGGCAAGGATCGTTGCGGCCCACTTTCCGCTCGGCGCTGGCCGGTGCGTTAGGATCTTCGGTAACCAGCGCGTTCTCTTCGTAATGGCTCAGCTGTTGCTGCTGCGCCAGGCGCTCGGCTTCTTCGCGACGCTGCTGTTCCAGCGCTTCAACCTCTTCCGGCATCCGCACCTGCACCTTGCTCAGCACGCTGATCACTTCGTATTTCAGCGACTCGAGCATGGTGGCGAACATATTGAAGGATTCGCGCTTGTACTCCTGCTTAGGATCCTTCTGCGCATAACCGCGCAGGTGGATGCCCTGGCGCAGGTAGTCCATCGCCGCCAGGTGCTCTTTCCACAGGGAGTCCAGCGTTTGCAGCATCACGCCTTTCTCGAAGTTGCGCATCATGTCGCTGCCAACCACTTCTTCTTTAAGCAGGTACTGCGCCTTGGCGTTCTCCAGAATGCGCTCGCGCAGCGTCTCTTCGTGCAGCTCCGGCTCTTTGTCCAGCCACTCGGCGATCGGCATCTCCAGGTCGAAATCGTTCTTCAGGCGCTCTTCCAGCCCCTGAATGTCCCACTCTTCTTCCAGCGACTGCGGGGTGATGTAGTTGTCGATGGTGCTCTTGAACACGTCTTCACGGATGCTGGCGATGGTTTCGCTCACGTCAGACACGTCCAGCAGTTCGTTACGCTGGCTGTAGATGGCGCGGCGCTGATCGTTGGCCACATCGTCGTATTCCAGCAGCTGCTTACGAATGTCGAAGTTGCGGCTTTCCACCTTGCGCTGGGCGTTGGCGATCGCCTTGGTCACCCATGGGTGCTCAATCGCTTCGCCTTCTTTCATGCCCAGTTTGCGCATCATGCCGGATACGCGATCCGACGCGAAGATACGCATCAGGGCATCTTCCATCGACAGGTAGAAGCGGGATGAACCGGCGTCGCCCTGACGACCGGAACGGCCGCGCAGCTGGTTGTCGATACGGCGTGACTCATGGCGCTCGGTACCGATGATGTGCAGGCCGCCCGCCGCCAGCACCGCATCGTGGCGCACTTTCCAGGCATCCTTGATGGCGGCGACTTGCTCTTCGGTCGGCTCTTCCAACTGAGCGACCTCAGCCTGCCAGCTGCCGCCCAGCACGATATCGGTACCACGGCCCGCCATGTTGGTGGCGATGGTTACCGCGCCGCTCTGGCCGGCCTGGGCGACGATGTCCGCCTCCATGGCGTGGAATTTGGCATTCAGCACCTTGTGATCGATACCCGCTTTGGTCAGCTCGCGGGAAACCACCTCGGATTTCTCGATCGAGATGGTGCCCACCAGCACCGGCTGGCCGTTGGCGGTGCGCTCACGGATGTCTTCGATGATCGCGCCAATTTTCTCCAGCTCGGTCATGTAGACCAGATCCGGCATGTCTTTACGGATCATTGGGCGGTTGGTCGGCACCACGATGGTATCCAGCTTGTAGATAGAGCTGAATTCGAAGGCTTCGGTGTCGGCGGTACCGGTCATGCCCGCCAGCTTCTCGTACAGGCGGAAGTAGTTCTGGAAGGTGATCGAGGCCAGCGTCTGGTTCTCGTTCTGGATCTCCACGCCCTCTTTGGCTTCCACCGCCTGGTGCAAACCGTCGGACCAGCGGCGGCCCTGCATGGTACGGCCGGTGTGTTCGTCGACGATGATCACTTCACCGTCTTTCACGATGTAGTCGACGTCGCGGGTGAACAGCACGTGAGCGCGCAGAGCGGCAGTCACGTGGTGCATCAGCATGATGTTGGTCGGGGAGTACAGAGACTCGCCTTCTTCCATGATGCCGGCGTCAACCAGCATTTCTTCGATCAGGATCAGACCGCGTTCGGTCAGGTGCACCTGGCGCGCCTTCTCGTCCACCGAGAAGTGGCCTTCGCCCTGGAAGGAGTCGGAGTCTTCTTTTTCCTGGCGGATCAGTTTAGGGATCAGCTTGTTGACCTTGATGTACATCTCGGAGCTGTCTTCAGCCGGGCCTGAGATGATCAACGGAGTACGGGCTTCATCGATCAGGATGGAGTCCACCTCATCCACCAGCGCATAGTGCAGCTTGCGCTGAACCCGCTCTTCCGGGCTGAACGCCATGTTGTCGCGCAGGTAGTCGAAACCGTATTCGTTGTTGGTGCCGTAGGTGATGTCCGCAGCGTAAGCTTCGCGCTTGGCCGGCGCAGGCATGCCCGGCAGGTTGATGCCAATGCTCAGGCCGAGGAACTCGAACAGCGGGCGGTTGTTTTCGGCGTCGCGCTGCGCCAGATAGTCGTTGACGGTAACCACGTGCACGCCGCGGCCGCTCAGGGCGTTCAGGTAGGCAGGCAGAGTCGCGGTCAGGGTCTTACCTTCACCGGTACGCATCTCGGCGATGCAGCGGTCGTTCAGCACCATACCGCCCAACAGCTGCACGTCGAAGTGGCGCATGCCGAACACGCGCTTGCTCGCCTCACGCACCACGGCGAAGGCTTCCGGGATCAGGCTTTCCAGCACCTCGCCTTTTTCCAGGCGCGCGCGGAATTCGTTGGTTTTGGCTTTCAGTTCATCGTCGGACAGTTTTTCCATGTCCGGTTCCATCTGGTTGATTTGCTCAACCACTTTGCGCATGCGGCGCAGCGTACGATCGTTACGGCTACCAAAAACTTTGGTTAATAATTTCACTAACATGATGTTTGATATCTCTGTCGTGACGGCCAAAACGGCAGTCAACTTGCTGTTGTTTTATCGGTTTTTTTCGCCCGGCGGGCTAGGTCAGCTGAGTGCGGCAGGCCCGGCGCGGATGCCCTGAACCTGCGCCAGCCATAGGCCGGTCTGATGCTGCGCCAGCGCAGGCAGCACCTCGAGATGGGTATGACGAATGATGGTCGGCGGCTTCGGCTCGTGCGTCAGCAGCGCGTTGAGGGTGGAAAGCAACGCCAGCTGCGCCACCTGCAACGGAGGTTCTGCCGCTTCGGTTTCGCTCTCCTGCACCCGCGCATAGACCGCCTGCGGCGCCAGCGCGAAAGAAAGGTGACGAATGACGGTGCGAAGCGCATGCTGTTGCCAGTAGTCGACGCTGAAGGTCGGGCGACGGTGCGCTTCCTGCAGCAACGCCAGGCTGTTAAAGGCGCTGCTGGCTGAATTTTGCCGGTTAAGGCTGGACGAGCTGCTTGGCAGAGCGGCCTGATCGGGTGCGCCGGACAAATTTGAAGGTGCGCCAAGCGTGGCCGCAACCATCCCTAACAGGAGATGGGGCCAGAAATAACGTCTGCCAAATTGTCGCCAACGATTTAGAATACCGATCACGAGTTTATAATCCGCCGGAGCCCATTATGCGCGATAGCCGTCCACAATTATTAGATGTCCTGTTCGACGACGCGTCTGCAGCAGACAAAGGGCCGCTGCATAACGTCCAGCAACGCGCGGTAGCGCTGCTCAAGCTTAACCGTGCAGTGAAGGGCCTGTTGCCCGCTCAACTGCATCCCTGGTGCCGCGTCGCGAATTTCCGACAGGGTATTTTAGTGCTAGAAACGGCAAATGCCAGCTGGATGATGCGCTTGCGCTACGAACAGCCCGCCTTGCTCTCTGCACTGCGAGCGCAAATTCTACCATCATTGTCGTCGATCGACATCAGGATTAATCCGGGCTTGATGGCGAAAGGCAGCAATCAACTGCAGAATGCGGAGAAAAAGCCGGAAAAAACGGCGCCTTTGCGTCATTTGAGCCAAGAAAGCGCGGAAGAACTGAAGGTTTTGGCGAGCCGCAGCCCGGAGAAACTGCGCAAGATATTGGAACGACTGGCGGCATTGGCCGGAGAGGGTGCCAACACAACCAGTCGTGATAAGTAGCCAGCGACAAGGCACTTAATCTGCAAGGCGACCCACAGACGACACCTGTTCATCGGAGCCTGGCAAGCCAGGCTCTCGGGGATCGGTTGTCGCCTGCCGGTATCCCGAAGGCAATGGGTCCTGGCTTTACGCCAATACGGTGGACGGCGCCTTGAATGCCAGAGGCATTTCCGCTTCGTCCTGGAACGTCACGTATTCCCAGGCCTCCTGCTTGGCCAGCACGGCCTGCAGCAGTTTGTTGTTCAGAGCATGGCCAGACTTGTACGCGGTGAACGCGCCAATAATGTTATGGCCGCACATGAACAGGTCGCCGATGGCGTCCAGCATTTTGTGACGCACGAATTCGTCTTCGAAACGCAGACCGTCTTCGTTCAGCACGCGGTAGTCATCCACCACGATGGCGCAGTCGAAGCTGCCGCCCAGGGCTAAACCGCGGGACTGCAGGTATTCGATGTCACGCATGAAACCGAAGGTACGCGCACGGCTGATTTGGCGCACGAACGAGTCGGCGGAGAAATCGAGACGGTAGCGTTGCGTACTGGCGTCGATAGCCGGGTGATTGAAGTCGATGGTGAAGTCCAGGCGGAACCCGTTATGCGGGGACAGCTCGGCCCACTTGTCGCCATCTTCAACACGCACGGTGTCTTTCAGACGCAGGAATTTCTTCGCTGAGTTCAGCTCCTCGATGCCGGCATCCAGCAACAGGAACACGAACGGACTGGCACTACCGTCCATGATTGGGATTTCGGCGGCGTCAACTTCAATGATGATGTTGTCGATGCCGAGCCCAGCCAGTGCGGCGTTGAGATGCTCAACGGTAGAAATACGCACGTCATGCTCATTCACCAGGCAAGTACAGAGCATGGTATCACGCACGGATTTTGCATCAGCCGGAAAATCAACCGGTGGATTCAAGTCAGTGCGACGATAGATGACCCCGGTATTAGCCGCCGCGGGGCGCATTGTCAGCGTGACTTTTTTGCCGGTATGCAAACCGACGCCAGTCGCCTGAACAATACGTTTTAATGTCCTTTGTTTGATCATCGTTTTATCTCGCAATGTTATCCATCCTACCGGCCAAGCATACAGCAGGGCCGGCGGGACAGTTTAGCACAAAGAGCGGAGATTCCAAATTCTCAGGTTATTCTTAGTCCGCCTGCTTGCGCAAGAAGGCTGGAATATCAAGATAGTCGGGCTCTTTATTCGGCTGCGCAGCTTGATCGTTAACCACCTTGGCTGCAGGCTTCACTTCCTGCGGCAGCGGTGACATGCCGTGCTGCTGATAACGGTGATCCATCACCGGCTGGCTGGCCTGCTTATTGGTCACCAGGGTGATTTCAGGACGCTTGTCCATACCGATACCGGTCGCAACCACGGTTACGCGCAGTTCGTCGTTCATTTCCGGATCCAGCGAGGTACCGATAACCACGGTGGCGTTGTCGGAAGCGAAGGCGCGAATGGTGTTACCCACGGTTTCGAACTCATCCAGACGCAGGTCGAAGCCGGCGGTGATGTTGACCAGCACGCCGCGCGCGCCGGACAGGTCGATGTCTTCCAGCAGTGGGCTGGAAATCGCCATTTCGGCCGCTTCTTCAGCGCGGTCTTCACCGCAGGCAATGCCGGAACCCATCATCGCGTAGCCCATTTCGGACATCACGGTGCGCACGTCGGCGAAGTCGACGTTCATCAGGCCCGGACGGGTGATCAGCTCGGCGATACCCTGCACCGCGCCTTTCAGCACGTCGTTGGCCGCGCCGAACGCGTCCAGCAGAGAAATACCGCGGCCCAGAACTTTCAACAGTTTGTCGTTCGGGATAGTGATCAGGGAGTCCACATGCTTGGACAGCTCAGCGATACCCTGCTCAGCGAACGCCATGCGTTTCTTGCCTTCGAAATTGAAAGGCTTGGTAACCACGGCCACTGTCAGAATACCCAGATCTTTGGCAACTTCAGCCACCACCGGCGCCGCACCGGTACCGGTACCGCCGCCCATGCCGGCTGCGATGAAGACCATGTCTGCGCCATCCAACGCCGCGCGCAGGGCTTCACGGTCTTCTTCCGCTGAATTGCGACCCACTTCCGGGTTCGCGCCCGCACCCAGACCTTTGGTAATACCGCTACCAATCTGGATGGTTTGGCCAACTGCCGTTTTACGAAGCGCCTGAGCGTCTGTATTAACGGCGAAGAATTCGACACCTTCGATGCGCTCGCGCACCATGTGTTCAACGGCGTTGCCACCGCCACCGCCGACGCCGATGACTTTAATCACCGCGTCATTGGTTAGTTCCATTGGTTCAAACATAGTTTCTCTCCGTTTTGTGCCTGTCGCTGCGAGATCATAAAAAGATTACTCAGCATGATCTCTTTGTTGAAACATTAAAACTCTTTTCTCAGCCAGCTATTGATGCGTTTAAACCAATTGCCCACCGAGGCGCGTTTTTCTACTTCTGCCTCACCGCTCAGGTGAGACTCTTTTCCATAGTGCAGCAGACCTACCGCCGTAGAGTAGTAAGGCTCCTGCGCATAATCCGTCAGACCCGTGATGTTCAAGGGTTGGCCGATGCGTACCTGGGTGTGGAACACCCGTTGCGCACAGGCTGCCAGGCCATCAATCTGGGCGGCGCCGCCGGTCAGCACGATACCCGCTGCCAGATGGTGCTTCACCCCTTGCTGACGCAGTTGCTCCTGCAATTGCAAAATTTCATCGTTAACCAGATTCAACAGTTCGGTGTAGCGTGGCTCAATAACTTCAGCCAGTGTCTGTCTTTGCAGACTCCGCGGGGGACGCCCCCCGACGCTAGGCACCTCTACACTCTCATCCTTGCTAACAATCGACCCAAGCGCACAGCCGTGCCGAACCTTGATCGCTTCCGCGTCTGTCGGCGGCGTGCCGAAGGCGTAGGCGATATCGCTGGTGACCACGTTCCCGGCGTAAGGGATAACCTTGGTGTGGCGCAACGCACCGCCGGTGTACACCGCCATATCCATGGTGCCGCCGCCGATGTCCACTACGCAGACGCCGAGTTCGCGTTCATCTTCGGTCAACACCGCATAGCTGGCGGCCAGACCGGCGAAAATAAGTTGGTCAACCTTCAGGCCGCAGCGTTCCACGGCCTTGACAATGTTCTTCGCCATATCGTTATGGCAGGTGATCAGGTGCACCTTGGCCTGCATGCGCACGCCGGACAACCCAACCGGGTTCTTGATGCCTTCCTGATAGTCGATGGCGTATTCCTGAGGGATAACGTGCAGGATGCGGTGCTCGTCGCGAACGCGTACCGATTTAGCGGTATGCACCACGTTCTCCACATCTTCCTGAGTCACTTCCTCTTCGGAAATAGGAACCATCCCTATTTCGTTCTGACAGCTGATATGTTTCCCCGATAACGCGAGGTAAACCGAAGAAATCTGGCAATCCGCCATCAGCTCGGCCTGATCGATGGCGCGCTGTACGCACTTCACCACCGACTCCAGGTCGTTTACGCCACCCTTATCCATACCGCGAGACGGGCAACTGCCCACCCCGATAATGTTGACCATGCCATCGGGCAGAACTTCCCCTACCAATGCGGAGACTTTTGCAGTACCGATCTCCAGTCCAACTACCAGTTTTCTGTCCGTCGACTTGATCATTGTTGTTTTGCCTGTGCCTGATTCTGTTGCTGATTACTGTTTTGCTGACCGCCAGCCGCCGGCTCGATGGGCAACGGCGCCCAACCTACCGAAGCGCCGGATTCATAGCGCAAATCGACGTAGCTGACGCGCTTGCTTTCCGCCTGGCCCTGCTGCAGCAATACCGGATAAAGCTCGATAAACCGCTGCAAACGCCCGGCGCGGTCGTCACGACCCAGCTCCAGCCGAACATCGTTATCCAAAGCCAACTGCCAGGAATGGCGGGCGCTCATCGCCGCCATTTTCAGCGTAAATTTGCTGGCCGCCAACATGCTGCTCATGGTCCGATAGCCTTCCAGAACGTCCTGTTCACTGCCTTCCGGCCCATAAAGCAGCGGCAATTTCTGTTTGCCTACCCGCTCTGCCGGCACGCTGAATGATTTGCCGTCGGCATCCACCATATGCAAATCATTCCAGCGCGCCACCGGCACATACTCCACCAGGTGGATCTTCAGCTCATCCGGCCACTGCTTGCGCACGCTGGCCTGCTTGATCCACGGCAGGCGTTCAATCTGCTGCTGGATGACATCGACATCCTGCGTCATGAAGGTGCCCGGCGCGCCCAGCGCCAAAATCGCCTGACGAATATCATCGTTGGTGGTGTAGTGACGTTCCCCGGTCACTACCAGTCGCGAGAGCGGCAGGCGGCTGGCGTCTTTCATCCAGCCAATCACCGCCCAACCGCTCCACAGGACCGTTCCCAACACCATCAGCAGGAAGATCATTCCCGCCAATTGGGTTCCATTGCTGCGGCGCGGGTTATTGTCCACCTCGCGATCGCGCGCATTCAGGGCAGCTTGCGACATATCAGTCGGCCAACTCCAAAATTCTCGCTACCAGCTGCGAGAAGCTTAATCCAAACTGGCGCGCCGCCATCGGCACCAGGCTATGACTGGTCATGCCCGGAGAGGTATTCACCTCAAGCAGATAGAAGCTGCCATCGCTGTCTTGCATCACGTCTACGCGGCCCCAGCCGCTGCAGTCCAGGCCGCGATAGGCGCGCAACGCCAGCGCCGCCATCTCGGCTTCCTGCTCCGCGCTCAGGCCGCTCGGACAGAAATATTGGGTATCGTCCGAAATGTACTTGGCCTGATAGTCGTAGAACACCCCGGCCGGCTGAATGCGGATCGACGGCAGAACCTGATCGCCCAGCATTGCTACGGTGTATTCCGGCCCGCTCAGCCACTTTTCCACCAGCACGTCGTCGTCATGGCGGAAGGCTTCTTCCAACGCCGCCTCGAGAGCGCCGCTTTCGCTGACCTTACTCATACCGACGCTGGAGCCTTCGCGGCTCGGCTTAACGATCACCGGCAGCCCCAGCGACGCCACGCGATCCAACAGCGCGGCTTTCTCACCGCCGGCGTATTGCCGGCGATTCAGCGCCACATAAGGCGCCACCGGCAGGCCCATCGACTGCCACACCATCTTGGTGCGCCATTTGTCCATGGTCAGCGCCGAAGCCATCACGCCGCTGCCGGTATAAGGCAGCTCGAGGAATTCCAGCAGCCCCTGCAGGGTGCCGTCCTCGCCGCCGCGACCGTGCAGCGCAATAAACACCTTACTGAAGCCCTGCTCTTTCAGTTGAGTTACCGGGAAGTCGCGGGTGTCGACGCCGTGCGCGTCAATGCCTGCTTCGCGCAGCCCGGCCAACACTGCGGTGCCGGATTGCAACGAGACTTCACGTTCAGCGGAGGTGCCGCCCAACAGTACGGCCACTTTATCAGTCATGACGCGCCTCCTCTTTATTCTGCGGCTGCAGCTTCAGCTCAGCCAGTTTGCGGGCGATTTTGCCCACGTTGCCGGCGCCCTGCACCAGCACCAGATCTTCGGCTTGCAGCAGCTGCGCCAACGTTTCCGGCACGGTATCGGCATCGGAAACCAGAATCGGATCCAGCTTGCCGCGGTTGCGGATGGTGCGGCACAGCGAGCGGCTGTCCGCGCCCGGGATCGCCGCTTCGCCTGCGGCGTACACGTCGAGCATCAGCAACACATCCACCTGCGACAGCACGTTGGCGAAGTCGTCGTACAGATCGCGGGTACGGGTGTAGCGGTGCGGCTGGAAAATCATCACCAGGCGCTTGTCCGGCCAGCCGGCGCGCGCCGCTTTCAGCGTGGCGTCCACTTCCGTTGGATGGTGGCCGTAATCGTCCACCAGCATCGCGCTGCCCGCTTTGCCGTTGACCGGCTCGAGCGGGAATTCGCCCAGGAAATCGAAGCGGCGCCCGGTGCCCTGGAAGCCCGCCAGCGCGCGTAAAATATCTTCGTCGGCAATGCCTTCTTCAGTCGCCACCGCCACCGCCGCCGCCGCGTTCAACGCATTGTGGCGGCCCGGCGCGTTCAGGGTTACCGTCAACAAAGGTTTATCCTGACGGCTCAGGGTGAAGTGCCCCTGCGGCCCAACCTGGCTGTAGCTCTCGATGCGCACGTCAGCATCTTCGCTGAAGCCGTAGGTGGTGATATGGCGGCCCACGCGCGGCAGCAGCTCGCGCACCACCGGATCGTCGACGCACATCACCGCGCGGCCGTAGAACGGCAGGTTGTGCAAGAAATTGATAAAGGTCTGCTTCAGGTTCTCGAAGTCGCCCTGGTAGGTATCCATATGGTCGGCTTCAATGTTGGTGACAATCGCCACCATCGGCTGCAGATGCAGGAACGACGCATCGCTCTCATCCGCTTCCGCAATCAGGTAACGGCTGGAACCCAGACGCGCGTGGGTACCCGCCGCCTTCACCAGCCCGCCGTTGACGAAGGTCGGGTCCAGGCCGGCTTCGGCATAAATGCTCGACACCATCGCCGTGGTGGTGGTCTTGCCGTGCGTGCCGGCGACGGCGATGCCGTGGCGGAAACGCATCAGCTCGGCCAGCATTTCGGCGCGGCGGATCACCGGGATGCGCGCTTCACGGGCGGCGACAATCTCCGGGTTATCGGCGGAGATGGCGGTAGACACCACCACCACGCTTGCGTCCAGCACGTTTTCCGGGCGGTGATTGAAGTAAATCGTCGCCCCGAGCGCGCTCAGCTGCTGGGTGACCGGGTTAGGCGCCAGGTCTGAGCCGCTGATCTGATAACCTTCGTTAGCCAACACTTCGGCGATACCACCCATGCCGGCACCACCGATGCCGACAAAGTGAATGTGCCGGACGCGTCGCATCTCGGGCACTATAGTACGTAGTTTCGCCAGTTGTTGTGTATTCATCAGTCTCTCTAATTCAGGTCCGAGTAGCCGGACCCCTACAAATTCTTCAATTCAGGCCCGGCATACCGAGCCCCTGCATATTATTTGGCGACCCGCACCAGCTCCGCCGCCACCCGTTCGGTCGCGTCGGGGATGGCGACCGCGCGCGCCTTTTCGGCCATCGCCAACAGCGCCGGGCGGTCCCAGCTCGCCAACAGTTCCGCCACCGCATCGGCGTTGAACTGCGGCTGTTCGATAATCTTCGCCGCGCCGGCTTCTTCCAGCGGACGGGCGTTCCAGTATTGCTGACGGTCTTTGTGCTGGAACGGCACGAAGATCGCCGGCAGGCCCGCCGCCGCGATTTCGCTGACGGTCAGCGCACCGGAGCGACATACCACTACGTCAGCCCAGGCGTAGGCGGCGGCCATGTCATCGATAAACTCGGTCACCTTGTGCTGCGTCTGCCCTACCCTCTCGTAGTCGCGCAGCACCGTATCCAGTGCGCCCTTGCCTACCTGATGCCAAAGCGTAATTCTATCGCCCAAACGCGCCGCGACTTCAGGAACTGTCTGATTCAGCACCCGCGCGCCCTGACTTCCGCCAATGACCAGTACGCGGATCGGGCCTTCACGCCCGTTCAGACGCTCCGCCGGCAACGGCAGGGCCAGTACGTCGGTGCGCACCGGGTTGCCCACTACCTCGGCGTTCGGGAACGCGCCGGGGAAGGCCTGCAATACCGTCTTGGCGACGCGCGCCAGCCAGCGATTGGTCAGGCCGGCGATGCCGTTCTGCTCGTGCAGTACCACCGGGATACCGCACTGCCAGGCCGCCAGGCCGCCGGGGCCGGAAACATAACCGCCCATGCCCAGCACCACGTCCGGCTGGAAATTGCGCATGATCGCCTTCGCCTGGCGCACCGCGCTCCAAATGCGCAGCGGCGCGCTCAGCTGGGCCTTCAGCCCTTTGCCGCGCAGGCCGGAGATGCGGATAAAATCAATCTCGATCCCGTGCTTCGGCACCAGATCGGCTTCCATTCGGTCTGCGGTTCCAAGCCAGCGCACCTGCCAGCCCTGCGCCATCAGATGATGCGCGACCGCCAGCCCCGGGAACACATGCCCGCCGGTACCGCCTGCCATCACCATTAAACGCTTAGGTTTCCCGCTCATCCCTTACCTCTTCACAAACGCCTGGGCCTTGGCCAGACGCGTTTCATAATCAATACGCAGCAACAGCACGATCGCCGTCGACATGATCAACAGGCTCGAACCGCCGTAACTGATCAGCGGCAGCGTCAGACCTTTGGTCGGCAGCATGCCGGCGGCAGCCCCCACGTTAACCAGTGCCTGGAAGCTGAACCACACGCCGATCGAGCAGGCCAGGAAGCCGGAAAAACGCTGATCGATCTCCAGCGCGCGGCGGCCGATCGACATCGCGCGAAAAGCGACGAAGAATACCATTAACAAGGCTAAAACCACACCGATATAGCCCAGTTCTTCGCCCAAAATAGAGAAGATGAAGTCGGTGTGCGCCTCCGGCAAATACTCCAGTTTCTGCACCGAGTTGCCGAGGCCCTGGCCCCAAAATTCGCCGCGGCCAAACGCCATCAGCGACTGGGTCAGCTGGTAGCCGCTGCCGAACGGATCGGCCCACGGGTTCCAGAACGACGTCACGCGGCGCATACGGTAAGGTTCCGCGATGATCAACAGCACTACCGCAAAGGCGCCGGAGCCGATAATCGCCAGGAACTGCCACATTTTGGCGCCGGCCAGGAACAGCATCGCCAGGGTAGTGATGAACAGCACCACCACGGTGCCGAGGTCCGGCTGGGCCAGCAGCAACACCGCCAGCACCACCATCACGCCCATCGGCTTACAGAAGCCCCAGAAATTGCTGCGCACCTCTTCCACCTTGCGCACCAGATAGCTCGCCAGGTAGCAGAACAGCGACAGCTTGGACAGCTCCGCCGGCTGAATACGCAACGGCCCCAGCGCAATCCAGCGCGATGCGCCGTTTACCGAGCTGCCGACGACCAGCACGATCAGCAGCATCACGATCGACATCAACAGCATCACGTTGCTGTAGCGCTGCCAGACTTCCATCGGAATGCGCAGCGTCACCATCGACAGGCCAAAGGCCAACCCGAGATACAGCGCGTCACGCTTGGCGAACAGGAAAGGATCGTCCGCCAGGCGCTGGCCGATCGGCATCGAGGCCGAGGTCACCATCACGAAGCCGACGATCGCCAGGCCAAAGGTCAGCCACAGCAGCGTGCGATCGTACAGCACCATGGTGACCGAATCGTTGTCGCGCGATCCCATCACCCAGTCTTTCAGCCGGTCTGTCAGCCCAAAATTCGGCAAGCGTAGTTTCATCCGCCAAGCTCCTGTGCCAGGCGGGCGAACTCGTCGCCGCGCACTTCAAAATTACGGAACTGATCGAGGCTGGCGCACGCCGGCGACAGCAGCACCATATCGCCAGGCTGCACCCGGCCGGCGATAACGCGCATCGCCTGCTCCATGGTCTCGGTCAAGGTCGCCGCTTCAGGCCGCAGCTGCGCCAGCTGGGCGCCGTCACGGCCGAAGCAGTACAGGCGCACGCTGTCGCCCTGCAGATAATGCGCCAGCGGCGAGAAATCGGCGGATTTGCCGTCGCCGCCCAGCAGCAGATGCAGCGTGCCGTCCACCTGCAGGCCGTTCAGCGCCGCTTCGGTGCTGCCGACGTTAGTGGCTTTCGAGTCGTTGATCCAACGCACGCCGTTGTGCTCCCACGCCAGCTGGAAGCGGTGCGCCAGACCGGTAAAGGTGGTCAGCGCCTTCAGGCTGGAGGCGCGCGGGATATCCACCGCGTCGGCCAGCGCCAGCGCCGCCAGGGCGTTGGTGTAGTTATGCCGACCGGTTAGCTTCATCTCGCGGGTATTCAGCACTTTCTCACCGCGCACCCGCAGCCAGGTTTCGCCCTGCTGACGGTTCAGGTGATAATCGCCCACGTCTGCGCCGAAGCTGACGCAGCGTTCATCTGCACCGCGCACCGGCATGGTCAGCGCGTCATCCGCATTCACCACGCACACTTCGGCATTTTCGTACACCCGCAGCTTGGCGCCGCGATACTGCTGCAGGCCGAACGGGTAACGATCCATATGATCTTCTGTCACGTTCAGGATGGTCGCCGCCGCCGCCCGCAGGCTATGGGTGGTTTCCAGTTGGAAGCTCGACAGTTCCAGCACGTACAGCCGGCATTCCTGGCGCAGCAGGCTCAACGCCGGCAGGCCGATATTGCCGCCAACGCCCACCGCCCAGCCGGCCGCCTTCGCCATCTCGCCCACCAGGGTGGTGACGGTGCTTTTGCCGTTGGAACCGGTGATCGCCACGATCGGCGCCTGGGCTTCGCGGCAGAACAGCTCGACGTCGCCGACGATTTCCACCCCGGCTTGCGCTGCGGCGCTCAACGCCGGAGTGGCCAGCGCAACGCCCGGGCTGGCGACGATCAAATCCGCCGCCAGCAGCCAGTCCTGATGCAAATCGCCCAGGTGGCGCTCTACGCTGTCGGGCAGCTTGTCCAGCCCTGGCGGCGAGACGCGGGTATCCATAACGCGCGGCGTTACGCCACGCGCCATAAAGAAATCAACACAGGACAGGCCGGTAAGGCCCAGCCCGATGATGACCACTTTTTTACCCTGATAGTCTGCCATGATTACCGCACCTTCAGCGTCGCCAGGCCAATCAGCACCAGCATCAGCGAAATGATCCAGAAGCGCACGATCACGCGCGGTTCCGGCCAGCCTTTCAATTCATAGTGGTGGTGGATCGGCGCCATGCGGAAAATACGTTGCCCGCGCAGCTTGAACGATCCCACCTGCAAAATGACCGACAGCGTTTCAACCACGAACACGCCGCCCATAATCAGCAACAGGAACTCCTGGCGCAGCAGCACTGCGATGGTGCCCAGCGCGCCGCCCAGCGCCAGCGAACCCACGTCGCCCATAAACACCTGCGCCGGGTAGGTGTTGAACCACAGGAAGCCAAGACCGGCGCCGACGATGGCGGTACACACGATCACCAGCTCACCGGCATGACGCAGATACGGAATGTGCAGGTAGTTGGCGAAGTTCATGTTACCGGTCGCCCAGGCCACCAGCGCAAAACCGGCGGCCACGAACACCGTCGGCATGATAGCCAGGCCGTCCAGCCCGTCGGTCAGATTGACCGCGTTGCTGGTGCCGACAATCACGAAATAAGCCAGCAGCACATACAGCAGCCCCAGCTGCGGCATGATGTCCTTAAAGAACGGCACAACCAGCTCGGTGGCTGGCGTGTCTTTTCCTACGGCGTACATGGCGAATGCGACAATCAGCGCAATCACCGACTGCCAGAAGTATTTCCAGCGGGCGATCAGCCCCTTGGTGTCTTTGCGCACCACCTTGCGGTAGTCATCGACAAAGCCGACGATGCCGTAACCCACCAGCACGAACAGCACGCACCAGACGTATGGGTTGGATGGATAAGCCCACATCAGCACCGAAATGGTGATGGAGGTCAGGATCATGATGCCGCCCATGGTCGGCGTGCCGCGCTTGCTGAAGTGCGACTCGGGGCCGTCGTTGCGCACCACCTGGCCGAAGGACATCTCCTGCAGGCGTTTGATCACCCGCGGGCCCATCCACAGGGAAAGGAACAGCGCGGTCAGCAGGCTGACAATGGCCCTGAACGTCAGATAGGAAAAGACGTTGAAGCCTGAGTAATACTTGACCAAATGTTCGGCCAGCCACACTAACATGGTGCATTCTCCTGTAACGCGCGTACTACCTGCTCCATTGCGGCACTACGTGAACCCTTGATTAACACGGTAATTACCGCATGTTCCGACAGGAGCTCCGCTACGCGCGCGGTCGCTGCTGCCTTGTCCTGATAATGTTCGCCGTTGCCGGACGCCGCGCTCAACACCTGGCTCAAACCGCCGACGCTGATCACCTTGTCTACCCCGGCCAGACGGGCGGCTTCGCCCACCTGACGATGACACTCTTCCGCTTCTGCGCCCAGCTCGGCCATATCGCCCACCACCATCACGCGGTAGCCCGGCATCTCCGCCAACACCTGCGCCGCCGCGGTCATCGACCCGACGTTGGCGTTGTAGCTGTCGTCCAACAGCAGCTTGTTTGCCGCCAGCGCGATCGGGAACAAACGCCCAGGCACCGCTTCCAGCTGTTTCAGCCCCTGGCGCACCGCCTCGAGGGTGGCGCCCACCGACATCGCCAGCGCGGCCGCCGCCAGGGCGTTGGCTACGTTGTGGCGGCCCGGCAGCGGCAGCGCTATCTCGGCGTGGCCAAACGGGCTGTGCAACACAAACTGCGTGCCCGCGCCGTTAACCCGCACGTCGCCGGCAAAGAAGTCCACGCCTTCCGCCGCCTGCGGCGAGAAGCGCCAGACGGTTTTGCCGCCCAGCATGCTCTGCCAGTGCGGCCAGTCGTTGTTGTCGGCGTTGATGATCGCCACGCCGTCGGCCGGCAGGCCGGTAAATATTTCACCTTTCGCCTGGGCGACCCCGGCCAATGAGCCGAAACCCTCCAGGTGAGCAGCCGCCAGGTTATTCACCAGAGCGGTCTGCGGACGCGTCAATGCGGTGGTGTAAGCAATCTCGCCAATATGGTTAGCGCCCAGCTCAATCACGGCAAAATCATGCTGCGGCTGCAGACGCAGCAGCGTCAGCGGCACGCCGATATCGTTGTTGAAGTTGCCGGCGGTATAAAGTACTTCACCGCATTCACGCAGAATGGCGGCGGTCATTTCTTTTACCGATGTCTTGCCCGAGGAGCCGGTCAGCGCCACAACGCGCGCCGGCACCTGCTGACGCACCCAGGCGCCAAGCTGCCCCAGCGCCAGACGAGTGTCTTTCACCACCAGCTGCGGCACGTCCACCAATAAGCGCTTACTTACCAGCAACGCCCCGGCGCCTGCGGCTATGGCATCAGCAGCAAAATCGTGAGCGTCAAAACGCTCGCCTTTCAGCGCCACAAACAGGCAACCTTCGGTCACCTTGCGGGTATCTGTCGTCACCTCAACAATTTGGCAATCGGCGCCGTAAAGCTCAGCGCTCAATACCTCAGCCAGTGCCTGAAGAGAGACAGGGATCATGCCAGCACCCCCAGCAGTCGGGCGACCGTGGTGCGGTCGGAGTAATCCAGACGGCGGTTACCCACCAGTTGGTAATCCTCGTGGCCTTTACCCGCCACCAGCACCACGTCCTGCTCCTGCGCCTGCATGATGGCGCTGGTCACCGCCTCGGCGCGGCCGTGGATCACCAGCGCCTGCCCGGCATCCAGCAGCCCGGCGAGAATATCGGCAATGATGGCCTTAGGCTCTTCGGTACGCGGGTTGTCATCGGTAATCACCACGCGATCGGCGAACTGTTCTGCGATGCCGCCCATCAGCGGGCGCTTGCCTTTGTCGCGATCGCCGCCGCAGCCGAACACGCACCACAGCTGCCCCTGGCAGTGCAGGCGCGCCGCTTCCAGCGCTTTTTCCAGCGCATCCGGGGTGTGGGCGTAATCCACCACCACCGTCGGTTTGCCTGGCGCGTTAAACACTTCCATCCGGCCGCAGACCGGCTGCAGGCGGCTGCCGGTTTCCACCAGCTGCTCCAGCGGATAGCCCAGCGCCAGCAGCGTCGCCAGCGCCAACAGCAGGTTGCTGACGTTGAAGGCGCCCATCAGGCGGCTTTCAATCTCGCCGTCGCCCCAGCTGGAGCTGAAGCGAATGGTGGCGCCGTTGTCGTGATAGCGAACCGCCGTGGTTTTCAGCCAACGGCCGTGGCAACCCGGCTGCAGGTTGCCCTGCATGGTGACCGCCACCGCATCCGGCAGCTTGCTCAGCCAGCGTTGACCCACTTCGTCATCGGCGTTGATGATCGCCTGGCCCACCTCGTGGCCGGCGAATAGCGACCATTTGGCCGCTTCGTAATTAGCCATGTCGCCGTGGTAATCCAGGTGATCGCGGCTCAGGTTGGTGAACACCGCTGCGGCGAACGGCAAGGCCGCTACCCGGTGCTGAACCAGCCCGTGGGAAGACACTTCCATGGCGGCGAAGGTCGCGCCCTGCTCAGCCAGATCGTTTAATACATGTTGAACATCCACTGCGGAACCGGTGGTATTCTCTGTCGGACACACCTGCCCGAGCAGGCCGTTGCCGACGGTGCCCATCACCGCACTGGTTTCGCCCAGCAGTTGGCTCCACTGCGCCAGCAGCTGCGTGGTGGTGGTTTTGCCGTTGGTGCCGGTCACGCCGACCAGGCGCAGACGCTCGGCGGGCTGATGATAAAAACGCCCGGCCAGCGCGGAAAGGCGCTGGTTCAGTTGGCTCAGGTAGATAACCGGCACGCCGTGCATTTCGACGATGGCGCCGTCTGCGGCCTGGCCGTCAGCTTCGGCTATCACGGCGGCGACGCCCTGCGCGATGGCCTGCGGAATATAGCGGCGTCCATCCGTCTGGTGGCCGGCAACGGCGACAAACAGATCCCCGGCAGCCGCGATACGGCTGTCTAATGTCATTTCCCGCAGCGCGCGCCCGGGCGCCGTCGGCACCCACGGGGCGAGTAAGTCGCGCAAATTACGATCTGCCACCTGAACCCTCTTTTTTGTTAGTCACTAATTCGCTTTTATCACCGGTAGGCAACGCATCCGGTTCGACGTTCATGGTGCGCAATACGCCGCCCATGATGGCGCCAAACACCGGCGCGGAAATTGCGCCACCATAGTACTTCCCGCCCTGCGGGTCGTTGATGACCACCACCAGAGCAAAACGGGGGTTACTGGCCGGCGCGACGCCGGCGGTATAAGCGAGATAGCGGTTGACGTATTTGCCGTCCGGACCGACCTTTTTGGCGGTACCGGTTTTAATGGCGATACGGTATCCCTTGATGGCGGCTTTCACGCCGCCGCCGCCCGGCAGGGCTACGCTTTCCATCATGTGCACCACGGTGCGCACCAGAGGTTCAGGGAAAACGCGTTCGCCGGCGACCGGAGGGTCAACCTTGGTGATCGACAATGGGCGATACACGCCCAGGCTGCCGATCGTTGCGTAGACTCGCGCCAACTGTAACGGAGTTACCATTAGCCCGTAGCCGAAAGAGAAGGTGGCCCTCTCTATGTCAGACCACCGTTGTTTTTTTGGGTATATGCCACTGCTTTCTCCGACCAGCCCCAAATTGGTCGCCTTTCCCAGTCCAAAACGAGAGTAAGTATCTACTAACGCCGAGGACGGCATCGCTAACGCCAGCTTTGAAACACCGACGTTACTCGACTTCTGCAAGATCCCGGTTACCGACAGCTCCGCGTAGCGCGCCACGTCTTTAATTTCGTGGCCCTGAATGCGGAAAGGAATGGTGTTCAGCACGCTGTTTTCTTTCACCACGCCGTGTTGTAACGCCGTCATCACCACCATAGGTTTCACGGTGGAACCAGGCTCGAAAATATCGGTGATAGCGCGGTTACGCATGGTGTCTTTCGGCGTACCGGCCATGTTGTTCGGGTTGTAAGACGGGCTGTTGGCCATCGCCAACACTTCGCCGGTGTTCACGTCGATCAACACCGCGGTGCCGGACTCGGCCTTGTTGAAGGCCACGGCGTTATTCAATTCACGGTACACCAGCGCCTGCAGGCGTTCATCGACGCTCAGCACCAGGTTATGCGCGGCCTGGCTGTCGACCGAGGAAATGTCTTCGATCACCCGGCCAAAACGGTCTTTCCGCACCGTTCGGGCGCCCGGTTGCCCGGTCAACCAACGGTCGAAGCTTTTCTCGACGCCCTCGATGCCCTGGCCGTCGATATTGGTCACGCCGATGATGTGCGAGGTGACCTGCCCGGCCGGGTAGTAGCGGCGCGATTCCTGGCGCAGGTGAATCCCCGGCAGCTTCAGCTTGCGGATGTAATCGCCGACCGCCGGATTGACCTGGCGCGCCAGATAGACGAAGCGCCCTTTAGGGTTGGCGTTAACGCGGTTGGAGAGCTGATCCAGCGGGATATTCAGCGCGTCGGACAGCGCCTTCCAGCGGCTGTCCAGCGTAATGCCGCCGCGCTCGTTCAGCTCCTTAGGATCCGCCCAGATAGCGTTGACCGGCACGCTCACCGCCAACGGCCGTCCGGCGCGATCGCTGATCATGCCGCGCGAGGTCGGCACCTCCTGCACGCGCAGCGAGCGCAAGTCGCCTTCTTTCACCAGGCGGTCCGGATTGATGACCTGCAGGTAGGCCACGCGCAGCATCAACCCCACCAGCGCCAACAAAATACAGCCGCACAGCAACGCAAAACGCCAGCTTACAAAGCTGGCCTGATCTTCCTGGCGTTTCAACTTACCGGGGCGCGCTGCTTTCATGCGTTTCCTTTCTACTCCGTGTCATTATTCCGGTTAAACCATTCATTGTTTAACGATGATATTTTCCTGCGATGGATCAACATGTTGCATCTGCAGTTTTTCAGTCGAAATACGTTCAACCCGGCTGTGATCGCCGAGGGCGTTCTCTTCCAGAATCAGGTTGCGCCACTCGATATCCAGCGCGTCCCGCTCAAGCACCAGCTGCTCGCGCTCGGCGGTCAGCAGGCGGGTGCGGTGGGCGGTGGTCACCACAAAAACGGCGGAGACCAGCGAAGCAACCAGTAAAATCAATGGGATCTTGGCGTTGCGCAGCAGGTCGCCGCCAATCACCCCGACCAGGCCGTGACGTTCGTTACCGATCACGCGGGCATCCTCTCGGCAATACGCAGCACCGAACTGCGGGCGCGTGGGTTTTCCGCCACTTCAGCGTCCGAAGGCATCATCTTGCCCAGCGCTTTGAGCGTCCGCCCGCCCATGCCGCGCAGCTGCTCTTCGGTCAGCGGAATACCGGCCGGCACCTGGGCGCCGCGACTGTGGTGGCGCATAAAACGTTTGACGATGCGATCCTCCAGCGAGTGGAAGCTGATGATCGACAAACGGCCCTCGGGGGCCAGCACTTCCAGCGCGCCGTCGAGCGCGCGCTCGATCTCTTCCAGCTCGCTGTTGATATAAATGCGGATCGCCTGGAAGCTGCGCGTTGCCGGATGCTTGTGCTTCTCACGGAACGGGCTGGCGTCGGCGATCAGATCGGCCAGTTGCTTGGTGCGCGTCATCGGCTCAACCCGATTCTTTTCCACGATGGCGCGGGCGATGCGCTTGGCGAAACGCTCTTCGCCAAAGGTTTTCAGCACCCAGGCGATGTCGTCGGCTTCGGCTTTCATCAACCATTCGGCGGCGGACAGGCCGGTGGAAGGGTCCATGCGCATGTCCAGCGGGCCGTCGCGCATAAAGGAGAAACCGCGCTCCGCGTCGTCCAGCTGCGGCGAAGAAACGCCCAGATCGAGCAGAACACCGTCAATTTGCCCCACCAGTTCGCGTTCCCGCACATAGTGTGACAAATCGGAAAATGGGCCGTGTACGATGGTAAAACGAGGGTCGTCAATAGATTCAGCGGCTGCAATCGCCTGAGGGTCGCGGTCAATTGCCAGCAAGCGTCCTTCCGGCCCCAGTTGGGACAGAATCAGACGCGAATGGCCACCGCGGCCAAAAGTACCGTCGATATATGTGCCGTTGCTGCGGATGTTGAGGCCGTTAACCGCCTCATCCAACAGTACGGTGGTGTGTTTATAGTTTTCCAACATGCTTATAGCGACAAGTCCTGTAGCCGCTCAGACAACGGTTCCTGAGTCGACTGTTCAGCGTCAATATCATCCTTGACTTGTTGATACCAGGTCTGTTCATCCCACAGTTCAAACTTGTTGAACTGCCCGACCAGCATCACTTCTTTAGTAAGCCCGGCGTGCTGTCTGAGCGTACTTGCCAACAGCAATCGACCGGCACTATCCATCTGACACTCACTGGCATGCCCCAATAACAAGCGCTGAACGCGGCGCTCGGCGGGATTCATGCTCGACAGACGAGACAATTTTTGTTCAATAATTTCCCATTCGGGCAGCGGGTAAAGCAGCAGGCAGGGCTGATGGAGGTCAATGGTACAAACCATTTGGCCTTGCGATTCCTCGTTCAGCAAATCCCGATATCGGGTTGGTACGGCAAGCCGCCCTTTGCTGTCGAGGTTGACCATCGTTGCTCCACGGAACATTCCTGAGCTACCCCTTCATGACCGTTTTCACCACTTTACCCCACAAATTCCCACATAATGGAGTTTACGGAGGGTATGAAAACCTTGTCAAGCCAGAGCGGCTGCGCTTTGGCAATATTTCTCTGGTCATTTTGGGAGCTGACTCGCGAAAGGAACTCTATTTATTCGACGATTAAAAATTAACACCATGATAAACGGAGAGAATTTTCTTAGCGGAAAGAGCCTGATTAAAAACCTGACAAATTGGCGATTAATTAACTCATTACTTCCTTCTGCAATCGATGTCTCATTTTTCAGCTCGGCAATCGCATGCCTGTATCCTGCGGCGGGCCGCGTCGGCCAAGGCCCGGCGCTGAGCACAATCGGCGGCGGAATATGCCATAAGCCCTTGAGTTAATAACGCTCAACGGTTATTGCCGACGGAACCGCGCGCTATTTTACTTCAATTGCAGCGCTAATGATGAGACCACAGAAAAAATAAATGGCTCGGATATTACGAGGAGAGCTAATTTCGATTCAAATCAATTCGGTAAGATTATTCTCAAAATACCTGTTTACAATTATGGTTTCATTTTCTTGCACCTTAATTCCCACAATTTTTTCTGCAAAATTCCTCCGCTGAAACCAAAAAATCTCAACATATTGTTTTTAATGTACTTTTTTGAAAGTTGGATTTTAATCGCTTCGCGTCAGCACCGGGGGGAACGTTGGCGCCGGCGGCAGCAAATGCTTGCGGGGTACGCGTGAGGTTATTCACGGCGCCCGGCAAACGGGCACCGTGAAGATAATGCAGATTACTTGCGGCTGAGGCTGCCGCGGCGGAACAGGTTGCGGCGAATGCGCGTCAGGCCCGGTTTCGGTTTGCGTGGCTCGTCCAGGCTGGCCAGTACCAGCTCCAGCACCCGTTCAGCCACGTCGCGATGACGCTGCGCCACCGCCAGCACCGGGCACTCCAGGAAGTCGAGCAGTTCATGGTCGCCAAAGGTGGCGATCGCCAGATCGGTCGGCAAGCGGCCACGCTGCTTCAACGTAACGTCCATCACTCCCTGCAGCAAAGAGAACGAAGTCGTGAACAGCGCCTGCGGCATCGGGTGCGTTTTCAGCCATTCGGCAAACAACGCGCCGGCGGCTTCGCGCTCGTAGCTGTTGGCATAAAGATAGTCGACATGGCGCGGGTCATCCTGCCAGGCCTGGCGGAACCCCTGCTCACGCAGGAAGCTGACGGAAAGCTCCGGCAACGCCCCCAGATACAACACCGACTCCGCCGGAAAAGTGCGCAGCTCCTGCGCCAGCGCAAAGGCGTCTTCCTGATCGGCGCCCACCACGCTGATGAAATGCTCGCGATCCAACGCACGGTCCAGTGCGATGATCGGCAGCGGATCGTTAGCCCAGCGTTGATAAAACGGGTGTTCCGGCGGCAACGCGGTGGAAACGATAATCGCGTCTACCTGGCGCTGCAGCAGGTGCTCAATGCAGCGCATTTCGTTATCCGGCTGATCTTCCGAACAGGCGATCAGCAACTGATAGCCGCGCTGACGCGCCTGGCGCTCAAGATAGTTGGCGATGCGGGTATAGCTGGTATTTTCCAGATCCGGTATCACCAACCCGATGGAACGGGTTCGCCCGGCGCGCAGCCCAGCCGCGACGGCATTCGGGTGATAGTTGTGCTCCCTGACCACGGCCATCACTTTGTCGACGGTTTTATCGCTGACACGATACTGCTTCGCCTTGCCGTTGATGACATAACTGGCCGTGGTGCGCGAAACGCCCGCGAGACGCGCGATTTCATCCAGTTTCACGTTAACCCCTTAATGACGCTGAAAATAGAAGAGTAAGCTGGGCTCGGATTAACCATCGCATCCCGTGCGGTTATTCAATCCAGCCTCTGCGATCTAACAGCAGAAAACACTGCCGAGCAACCGCTTTTGCCGAAAGGTGCCAGCAAACGGGCAAAAAACGCCGAAAATCTGAGGGTGCAGCCGGGCCGCGCCCTCAGATTATACTGAGCCAGACTTCAGCGCATGATTTTGTCGCCGCGCGATACGCCGACCACGCCGGAGCGCGCCACTTCCACGATCTCCGCCACTTCGCGCACCGCGTTCAGGAAGGCGTCCAGCTTGTCGCTGGTGCCCGCCAGCTGAACGGTGTAAAGCGTGGCGGTGACGTCAACGATCTGGCCGCGGAAGATATCGGCGCAGCGCTTCACTTCTTCGCGGCCATAGCCGCTGGCCTGCAGCTTCACCAGCATGATTTCGCGTTCGACATGGGCGCCCTGCACCAGTTCACTGACGCGCAGCACGTCCACCAGCTTGTGCAGCTGCTTTTCGATCTGCTCCAGCACCTTTTCATCGCCAACGGTTTGGATAGTCATGCGCGACAGCGTAGGATCGTCGGTCGGCGCCACCGTCAGGCTTTCAATGTTATAACCGCGCTGAGAGAACAGCCCAACCACGCGCGATAACGCCCCGGATTCGTTTTCCAGCAATACAGATAAAATACGGCGCATGATCAGGTCCTCTCCGTTTTGCTTAACCACATCTCGTCCATGCTTCCACCGCGGATCTGCATTGGATAAACATGTTCGGTCTCATCGACGGTCACGTCGACAAACACCAGCCGTTCTTTTTCGGCCAGCGCCTGCGCCAGCTTGCTTTCCAGCTCGTCCGGCGTGCGAATGGCGATGCCGATATGGCCGTAAGCCTCCGCCAACCGGACGAAGTCCGGCAGTGAATCCATATAAGATTGCGAGTGACGGCCGGAGTAAATCATGTCCTGCCACTGCTTCACCATGCCCAGATAGCGGTTGTTCAGGTTCACCACCACCACCGGCAGATTGTACTGCAGCGCAGTGGACAGCTCCTGGATATTCATTTGAATGCTGCCATCGCCGGTTACGCACACCACGGTTTCGTCCGGCAACGCCAGCTTGACGCCCAGCGCCGCCGGCAAGCCGAAGCCCATGGTGCCGAGGCCACCGGAGTTGATCCAGCGGCGCGGCTTATCGAACGGGTAATAGAGCGCGGCGAACATCTGGTGCTGGCCCACATCGGAGGTCACATAGGCGTCCCCCTTGGTCAGGCGATGCAGCGTTTCTATCACCGCCTGCGGTTTGATGGTGCCGCTGTGCTTGTCGTAGCCCAGGCAGTCGCGCGCGCGCCACTGTTCGATAGACCGCCACCAGTCGCGCAGCGCATCGAGGTCCTGCGTTTTATCGTCCTGCGCCAGCAGCTCCAGCATCTGGGTCAGCACCTGCCTGGCGTCGCCGACGATCGGAATATCGGCGTCCACCGTTTTGGAAATCGAGGTCGGGTCGATATCAATGTGCAGCACGGTGGCGTCTGGGCAGTACTTGGCCAGATTGTTGGTGGTGCGGTCATCGAAACGCACCCCGACGGCGAAAATCACATCGGAGTGGTGCATGGTCTTGTTGGCTTCATAGGTGCCGTGCATGCCGAGCATGCCGACGCTCTGACGGTGGGTGCCGGGGAAAGCGCCCAACCCCATCAGGGTGCAGGTCACCGGCAGGTTGAGCTTTTCCGCCAGCGCCAGCAGTTCCGCGTCGCAGGCCGCGTTGATCGCCCCGCCGCCGACGTACATCACCGGCCGCTTGGCCGCCAGAATGGTTTGCAACGCACGCTTGATCTGCCCGCGGTGCCCCTGCACCGTCGGGTTATAGGAGCGCATGCTCACCTCTTGCGGGTAGGCGTAAGGCAGCCTGACCGCCGGGCCGACGATGTCTTTCGGCAGGTCGATCACTACCGGCCCGGGCCGGCCGGTCGACGCCAGATAGAAGGCTTTTTTCAGCACGCCGGGAATGTCTTCGGTGCGCTTCACCAGGAAGCTGTGCTTCACCACCGGACGCGAGATCCCCACCATGTCGCACTCCTGAAAGGCGTCGTAGCCAATCAGCGAGCTGGGAACCTGGCCTGACAGCACCACCATCGGAATGGAGTCCATATAGGCGGTGGCGATACCGGTGATGGCGTTGGTGGCGCCAGGGCCTGAGGTCACCAGCACCACGCCGACTTCACCGGTGGCGCGCGCATAGCCGTCGGCCATGTGTACCGCTCCCTGCTCGTGGCGCACCAGAATATGATCGATTCCCCCAACCGTATGCAGGGCGTCGTAGATATCGAGTACCGCCCCGCCCGGATAGCCGAATACGTGCTTAACGCCCTGATCGATCAACGATCGAACGACCATCTCGGCTCCTGACAACATCTCCATGGGTTTGCCTCCAGGCTTGCTTATTCTTGTCTGGCGCCGGAACGTGGCGCCTGCTGCGGGCTAATGCCCCAACGTTTTTATGGATTGACTATAACTGATTAACATAACGTCAGAATATGGGGCAGGCAAACGGCAAAATGGCTTAGCGATGCAAGGGTTATTGCCAAGCGGCTGGAGATTGGCGCTTTATAAAAACAATGCGCTAGCCCTGTGGCGATCAGGCTAGGCATTGTTTCAAACCGGTAGGGAATTACAGAACTATATCAGGCGGAGAATCTGCCGTTTTTTTCGCCGGACAGGGCCGGCGGCGGTTTCAGGCCTGCTCTGCGTACATCGAATCTATTTCACGCCGGTAACGCTGCAGGATCACCTTGCGGCGCAGCTTCAGGGTCGGCGTCAGCTCGCCCAGCTCCATCGAGAAGGCCGCGGGCAGCAGGGTAAACTTCTTCACCTGCTCGAAGCGCGCCAGCTCCTTTTGCATATCGCGCAGGCGGTGCTCGAACATCTCGATGATATGGCTGTGGCGCAGCAGATCCAGCCGATCCTGATATTTCAAATTGATCGACTTCGCATATTCTTCCAGGGATTCGAAGCAGGGCACGATCAGCGCGGAAACAAACTTGCGCGCATCGGCGATGATAGCCACCTGTTCGATAAAGCGATCCTGCGCCAGCGCACCCTCCAGCATCTGCGGCGCGATATACTTGCCGCCGGAGGTTTTCATCAAATCTTTCAGGCGTTCGGTAATAAACAGGTTGCCCTCTTCATCGATCGCGCCGGCGTCGCCGGTCTTCAGCCAGCCGTCGGCGGTAAAAGAAGCGGCAGTTTCCAGCGGTTTGTTGAAATAACCGCGCATAACGATCGGCCCGCGCAGCTGGATCTCATTTTCCTCGCCAATGCGCACCTCTACGCCCGGCAGCGGCTTGCCGATAGAGCCAAAGCGGAAAGTGCCCTCTTCCCAACAGGAAACAGTGGCGCAGGTTTCGGTCATGCCGTAGCCGTACTTGATGTTGACGCCTATCGCCTGGAAAAACAGAATCACGTTGTCATCCAGCTTGGCGCCCGCCGCAGGCAGGAATCGCACCCGTCCGCCAAGAATGCCGCGCAGCTTGCTCAGCACCAGCTTATCGGCCCAGCGGTGAGAGCGCACAAACAGCTTGCCCAGAGGTTTACCGGCGCGCTCCTGCAGGAACTTGCGTTCACCGCAGACGATCGCCCAATGGAACAGCGCGCGGCGCAGCCAGGGGGCCCGCGCCACCTTTTCCTGTACCGCGCTGAAGATCTTCTCGTAGAAACGCGGCACCGCGCACATCAGCGTCGGGCGCACCTGCGCCATCGCCTCGCGCACCCAATCGGTATTCGGCAGATACACGTTTTGCGCGCCGGAATGCATAATGAAAAAGCTCCAGGCGCGTTCAAATACGTGCGATAGCGGCAGGAAGCTGAGCGAGACGTCTTCGTCATTTACCGTCAGGCGCTCATCGTGCAGATAAAGCTGCGCCGCCAGGTTGCGGTAATCCAGCATTACGCCCTTGGGCTCACCGGTGGTGCCCGAGGTGTAGATCAGCGTGAAAAGATCCTCCAGGCAGCAGTCTGCGATGCGCTGCAGCCGCTGCGCTTGATACGCCGCCGGCTCGGTTTCCCGCTCAAAGGCGTTCAGGTGCCGGGCAATCTCACAGCCACGCAGATCCACACCGTCATCGAACGCGATAATGTGGCTCAACTGCGGGCACACGCCGCGCAGAGCGATCGCCGCATCCAGCTGCGCCTGCTCGCCGACGAACAGGATGCGAATATCAGCGTCATTAATGATAAAGGCCGCCTGGGCCGGCGTATTGGTGGCATACAGCGGCACGCTGACCCCACGCAGCTGCAGAATGGCCAAATCGGCCAACGACCAGGCCATGCTGTTATTGGCAAATATCGCGATACGTTCCTGAACTTCGGCGCCCAGCGCCAGCAACGCGCTGGCGATGCGGGTAATGTGCATATCGGCCTGCCGCCAGCTAAGCTGCGTCTCTCCCTGGGGAGACCATTGGCGAAAAGCTGTGCGATCGGCGCGGTGGGAAGCCTGGTGCTGTATACGATGAGTCAGATGGTATTGCAGCAGATTATTGATCATAGCGCTCTGAGCCTGAAATGAATCAAACAGTTAGCCTCGAAGGGCCTTTCGCCCTGCATCTCAGCTTACACGTGTTTACTTTTTTTCGCGCAGTCTACCTACTCTCTGACAGCGGGAAAAGCATTTTCAGCGTAGAGGTGTGAGCCAAAACTTTAGCAACCCTCACCGCACCTACAGATTGGACAAAGGGGCGGTGAAAAGGTTTTATGCCGGCAACAAAATGCGGCCCCTGCGGGCCGATCTTTAACATCAGATAAAAACACCAGTAAAAATGGCAGGAGCAGAATATAACTTCATATTAACTGTTTCTCATAAATTCATCATGGCAACGTCAAAAACTATTAAAGCATCACCCTATCGCCAAGAAACATCTTAATAAAAGCACAGATAGTTCTTACCTTTTCGTCACGTCTCCTCCATCATCATGGTTATTATCACGCCCTGGAAATAATCAACCGCCGGTTTATTTATGGGCCCCCGCTTCGGCCAGGACGGATTTCATCCATTGATGCCCTTTATCTCTCTCCGAAGAATCATGCCAGGACAGATAGCAGGTCGCCTTACTTTCTTCCCGCCATAACGGCAGCGCTTTTATTTTCAGTGAGGCCGCCTGCTGTCGCACCAGCCATGCCGGAGCAATGGCGACCATCTCCGTAAGGGAAACCATATTCAATACGCTGTATAAGTCAGTGCATTGTTGAATAACCGCGCGCTGCATAAATTCATCGGTATAGTAAGGTTTGCTGAACGATCCGAAACTTTCCAGAGAAACTACCGCATGTTGTTCCGTTAAAATCTGATCCCGCGTAACGCCGTCGGTCATGCGCGGATGTTCCTGAGCCACCGCCAGCACTAACTCATCGTCAAATAATGCTATATTGCGGAATTCCGCCGATTCAAAATGACTGTAGCCGATGACGAATTCCACATTCTGATAACGCAATTGATGTTCTATGTTATCGTTAATGTATGACTTTATTTGTAAATTAAGCTGAGGCGCGATCTGTTTAACATGGTTGATTATGTTCGCTCCCAGGCGTAAATCGAGCGGGCTGCACAGCGACAACGAGAAAACCCGCGCGCTGGTGAAGGGTTCGAACTCGGCGCCGGGCAGCTCATTTTGCACCAGCTGCAGCGCCTGGCGTACCGGCCCAAACAGTTGTCTGGCGCGCATGGTGGGCTGGATCCCGCGCCCGCAGCGCACGAACAGTTCGTCGTTAAACATCACCTTCAGGCGCGCAACGGCGTTGCTCACCGCCGGCTGCGACATTCCCAACGAATTAGCGGCTCGCGTAATATTCTGCATTTGCATAACAGAGTCAAAAACGGTCAACAAATTAAGATCGACGCTGCGCAAATGAATATCCGACGGTTCTTTAACCATGGTCACTTCTGAATCGTATTCAGCCATATTTCACTCCACTCAATCCTGTGTAGATAATCCAATCCCTATGTAGGAGAAACAATGATAAGCCGCATTGATTTATTCCCACACGACACAACCAGCACCCTTCAATTCTGTCGATAAATGTCATGGTATAAAACGAATATAGGGCGCATATCAGAAACCCCTCACTCAACCGAGAGGTACCCAGCCAATTCCGTACTAATAAATAGGTAGCAACAACAATGAAGCTATAAAACCGGCCCCGGATTAATAATCCAGACTATAAAAACACATCATGAACAATCAAACTACTTAAAAACCCATCAATAACGTATGTAAAGGCGCAGCTATGGGAGGGTTATTCTTAAAGCAATAAATAAAATATATACATTTTATTTAAATCATTTACTAAAACAATAAAAAACAGCCTATTCCCCGCAGCCGGCACCTCTTATTGCTTCCCATAAATTTTAACCCAATGAGGAACAGAAGCAATTGCCGCCGTATATATTCGATTCGTTTATGCTAAGCAGCGCGCAAACCGCCCCCTGTTTTTTCTCTGACCAGAGGCTTTTTCACCGAACTATCCTCTACTTTCCCCCGACGCCAATTTATCGACGCCGCCTTGCCCGCGCATTCAATCAGGTGTTGACATCGCCAAGCCAATCACGTATCAAATTAGGCAACACACAAATTAAGAGAAGCTGAACCCTCATGATCCGTACTCAACGTCTACTAGGCCTACTACTTAACGCATCTTGTTTGCGCGGTATGCCGGTGGATGGAATTCGGAGCTGATTCAGCCCATCCCCCATAAAAAACCCGCGCTACTGCGCGGGTTTTTTTTTACCCGCTTAGCGTGAAATCAACACGATAAGGAACGCCCCGATGAGCCAACAAGTCATTATTTTCGATACCACGCTGCGCGACGGTGAACAGGCGCTGCAGGCCAGCCTGAGCGTCAAAGAAAAGATTCAGATTGCGATGGCGCTGGAAAGAATGGGCGTCGACGTGATGGAGGTCGGCTTCCCGGTCTCCTCGCCGGGTGACTTCGAATCCGTGCAAACCATCGCCCGCCAAATCAAGAACAGCCGCGTCTGCGGGCTGGCGCGCTGCGTAGATAAAGACATCGACGTGGCCGCCGAAGCGCTGCGCGTCGCCGAGGCCTTCCGCATCCACGTTTTCCTGGCCACCTCGACCCTGCACATCGAATCGAAATTGAAGCGTTCGTTCGATGAAGTGCTGGAGATGGCGGTGCGCTCGGTCAAACGCGCTCGCAACTACACCGACGACGTGGAATTCTCCTGTGAAGACGCCGGCCGCACGCCGATCGACAACCTGTGTCGGGTGGTCGAAGCCGCCATTAACGCCGGCGCCACCACCATCAACATCCCGGACACCGTCGGCTACACCACGCCGAACCAGTTTGGCGGCATCATCACCACCCTGTACGACCGGGTGCCGAACATCGACAAAGCCATCATCTCCGTACACTGCCACGACGATCTGGGCATGGCGGTCGGCAACTCCATCGCCGCGGTGCAGGCCGGCGCACGCCAGGTCGAAGGCACCCTGAACGGCATCGGCGAACGCGCCGGCAACTGCTCGTTGGAAGAGGTGATCATGGCGATTAAGGTGCGCCAGGACATCATGAACGTGCACACCAACATCAACCACCAGGAAATCTTCCGTACCAGCCAGATAGTCAGCCAACTGTGCAATATGCCGATCCCGGCCAACAAGGCCATCGTCGGTTCCAACGCCTTCGCCCACTCCTCCGGCATCCATCAGGACGGCGTGCTGAAGAACCGCGAAAACTACGAAATCATGACCCCGCAGTCGATCGGCCTGAAAGACGTGCAGCTGAACCTGACCTCACGTTCCGGCCGCGCGGCGGTGAAACACCGCATGGAAGAGATGGGCTATCAGGAACAGGACTACAACCTGGACACGCTTTACGCCGCCTTCCTGAAGCTGGCCGACAAGAAGGGCCAGGTGTTCGATTACGATCTGGAAGCTTTGGCTTTCATTAACAAGCAGCAGGAAGAGCCGGAGCATTTCAGCCTGGATTACTTCAGCGTGCAGTCCGGCAGCAGCATTATGGCCACCGCCTCGGTGAAATTGATCTGCGGCGGCGAAGAAAAAGCCGAAGCGGCCACCGGCAACGGCCCGGTCGACGCGGTCTACCAGGCGATCAACCGCATCACCGATTACCCTATCGAACTGGTGAAATACCAGCTGACCGCCAAGGGCCAGGGCCGCGACGCGCTGGGCCAGGTGGATATCGTGGTGTCCTACAACGGCCGCCGCTTCCACGGCGTAGGCCTGGCGACCGACATCGTCGAATCCTCCGCCAAGGCGATGGTTCACGTATTGAATAATATTTGGCGCTCACAGCAGGTAGAAAAAGAAAAGCAGCGTCTGCAGCAAAGCAAACATCAAAATAATCAGGAAACGGTGTGAACATGACGAAGACTTACCATATTGCCGTCTTGCCCGGAGACGGAATCGGCCCGGAAGTAATGGCTCAGGCGCACAAGGTGCTGGACGCGGTGCGTCAGCGCTTTGATATCCGCATCACCACCGCCGAATACGACGTCGGCGGCATCGCCATCGATCGCCACGGCAGCCCGCTGCCGCCTGCGACCGTCGCCGGCTGCGAGCAGGCGGATGCGATCCTGTTCGGTTCGGTAGGCGGCCCGAAATGGGAGCATTTGCCGCCGGCCGAGCAGCCTGAACGCGGCGCCCTGCTGCCGCTGCGCAAACACTTCAAGCTGTTCAGCAACCTGCGCCCTGCGCGTTTGTACCAGGGCCTGGAAGCGTTTTGCCCACTGCGCGCCGACATCGCCGCGCGCGGATTCGATATCCTGTGCGTGCGGGAATTGACCGGCGGCATCTACTTCGGCCAGCCGAAGGGACGCGAAGGCCAGGGCATGCAGGAACGCGCCTTTGATACCGAGGTCTATCACCGTTTCGAAATTGAACGCATCGCGCGCATCGCCTTCGAATCCGCCCGCAAGCGCCGCAACAAGGTCACCTCTATCGACAAGGCCAACGTGTTGCAAAGCTCTATCCTGTGGCGTGAAGTGGTCAATCAGGTCGCCAAAGACTATCCGGACGTCTCGCTCTCGCACATGTACATCGACAACGCCACCATGCAGCTGATTAAAGATCCGTCCCAGTTCGACGTGCTGCTGTGCTCCAACCTGTTCGGCGACATCCTGTCCGACGAGTGCGCGATGATCACCGGCTCGATGGGCATGCTGCCGTCCGCCAGCCTGAACGAACAAGGCTTCGGGTTGTATGAGCCGGCCGGGGGCTCCGCGCCGGACATAGCGGGTAAAGGCATCGCCAACCCGGTAGCTCAGATCCTGTCCGCCACCCTGCTGTTGCGTTACAGCCTGGGCGCCGATGAAGCGGCCGACGCCGTTGAACGCGCCATCAACCAGGCGTTGGAACAGGGCTACCGCACCGCCGATCTGGCCGGTGAAGGCAAAGCCGTCAGCACCGATGAAATGGGCGACATCATCGCCCGCTTTGTAACCCAGGGGGCATAACATGGCCAAGACCTTATATCAGAAGCTGTACGATGCCCACGTGGTGTACGAAGCGCCGAACGAAACGCCGCTGCTGTATATCGACCGCCATTTGGTGCACGAAGTCACCTCGCCGCAGGCGTTCGACGGCCTGCGCGCCATGGGCCGCAAGGTGCGCCAGCCGGGCAAGACCTTCGCCACCATGGATCACAACGTTTCGACCCAAACCAAAGACATCAACGCCAGCGGCGAGATGGCGCGCATCCAGATGCAGGAGCTGATCAAGAACTGCGCGGAATTCGGCGTCTCGCTGTATGACCTGAATCACCCGTTCCAGGGCATCGTGCACGTGATCGGCCCCGAGCAGGGCATGACGCTGCCGGGCATGACCATCGTCTGCGGCGACTCGCACACCGCCACCCACGGCGCGTTCGGTTCGCTGGCGTTCGGTATCGGCACCTCTGAAGTGGAGCACGTGCTGGCCACCCAGACCCTGAAGCAGGGCCGCGCCAAAACCATGAAGATTGAAGTTACCGGCGACGCCGCCGAAGGCATCACCGCCAAGGATATCGTGCTGGCGGTGATCGGCAAAACCGGCAGCGCCGGCGGCACCGGTCACGTGGTGGAATTCTGCGGCAAAGCCATTGAGGCGCTGAGCATGGAAGGCCGCATGACGTTGTGCAACATGGCAATCGAAATGGGCGCCAAAGCGGGCCTGGTGGCGCCGGACGACACCACCTTCGATTACCTGAAGGGCCGCCAGTTTGCGCCGACCGGCGACAGCTGGGAGCAGGCGGTCGCCTACTGGCGCACGCTGAAATCCGACGACGCGGCTAAATTCGACGCCGTGGTCACGCTGCGCGCCGAAGACATCGCGCCGCAGGTCACCTGGGGCACCAACCCGGGCCAGGTGATCGCCGTCAACCAGGCGATCCCCGCACCTGAATCCTTCAGCGATCCGGTCGAGCGCGCCTCCGCCGAAAAAGCGCTGGCCTATATGGACCTGAAACCGGGCATCAAACTGACCGAAGTGCCGATCGATAAAGTGTTTATCGGCTCTTGCACTAACTCACGCATCGAAGATTTGCGCGCGGCGGCGGCGATCGCCAAAGGCCGCAAGGTCGCCAGCGGCGTGCAGGCGATCGTGGTGCCGGGCTCCGGCCCGGTGAAGGCGCAGGCGGAAGCCGAAGGCCTGGATAAAATCTTTATCGAAGCCGGTTTTGAATGGCGTTTGCCGGGCTGCTCGATGTGCCTGGCGATGAACAACGACCGCCTGAACCCGGGCGAGCGCTGCGCATCCACCAGCAACCGTAACTTCGAAGGGCGTCAGGGCCGCGGTGGGCGCACCCACCTGGTCAGCCCGGCGATGGCCGCCGCGGCCGCCGTTGCCGGCCATTTCGCCGATATTCGCGACATTCACTGAGGGGCACGACCGTGGCTAAATTTACTCAACACACCGGTTTGGTGGTGCCTTTGGATGCGGCAAACGTCGACACCGACGCCATCATTCCAAAACAGTTTTTGCAGAAAGTGACGCGCACCGGCTTCGGCCAGCACCTGTTCAACGACTGGCGCTTCCTCGACGACGCCGGCCAGCAGCCAAACCCGGATTTCGTGCTGAACAAACCGCGCTATAAAGGGGCCAGCATCCTGCTGGCGCGGGAAAACTTCGGCTGCGGCTCCTCACGCGAGCACGCGCCCTGGGCGCTGACCGACTACGGTTTCAAGGTGGTGATTGCACCGAGCTTCGCCGATATCTTCTACGGCAACTCGTTCAACAACCAATTGCTGCCGGTCACCCTGAGCGAACAGCAGGTCGATGAGCTGTTCAGGCTGGTAGCGGACCACGAAGGCGTCGAGTTCGTGGTCGATCTGGAAAACCAGACCGTCAGCGCCGGCGGCAAGAGCTACCCGTTCGAGATAGACAGCTTCCGCCGCCACTGCATGATCAACGGGCTGGACAGCATCGGCCTGACGCTGCAGCACGAAGCGGACATCTCCCGCTACGAGGCGCAGCAGCCGGCGTTTCTGAATTAATCCCCTTCACCCGCCGCCCGGCGGGTGAATTTTTTTCTCACCAATAACCCAACCACTTCCACCATGCCCCGCCGATCAACACCCAGATCAGCAGGTTGATCACGCTCATCACCAGCCCGGTTTTCCACCACTCGCCCAGCGTCACATAGCCGGAGCCGAAAATAATCGGCGCGGTGCCGGTGCCGTAATGGGTCAGCGACATCATCAGCGAAGAAGAGAACGCCAGAATCAGCCCCAGCAGCGCCGGCGGCGCGCCAAGCGCTATCCCGGCGGCGAAGAAGGCGGCGAACATCGCGGTAACGTGCGCGGTGGTGCTGGCGAAGAAGTAGTGGGAATACAGATAGATAATGGTAAGCAGCAGGGTACCGCCGACCCAGCTCATGCCCATATGGTCGATGCCGCTGCCCACGGTCTGCGACAGCCAGCCGATCAGCCCCAGTTTGCCGAGGAAGCTGGCCATCATCACCAGCGCCGAGAACCACACCACGGTGTCCCAGGCCCCTTTGTGCTTCAGCACGTCTTCCCAACTCAACACGCCGGTGGCCAGCAGCACCGCCAGGCCAATCAGCGCCGCGGTGGTCGGATTAACCGCCAGCGCCGGCCCGAAGATCATTGCCGGGATACCGGCCCACAGCGCCAACAGCAGTGCGAACACCGCCAGGGTGATTTTCTCCGGCAGCGTCACCGGCCCCAGCGCCTGCAGTTTCTCGCGGGCGAAACGCGGCGCATCCGGGGTGCTTTTCACCTCGGGCGGGTACAGCAGATAGATTATCAGCGGCATAACGATCAGCGAGCACAGCCCCGGCACCAGCGCGGCCACCGCCCACATCGACCAGGAAAGCTCGAAGCTGCCGTGAGTGCCTTTGGCGATCAGGCTGACGATCAGCGGGTTAGGCGCGGTGGCGGTAATAAACATCGCCGAGGTGACCGGGTTGATGTTGTAGTTGACCAGCGACAGATAGCGGCCGATTTTGCCGGAGGTATTCAGCTCGGGCCTGGAGCCGAAGCTGTCGGCTATAGACCTCATGATAGGGTGGATAATGCCGCCGCCGCGCGCGGTGTTGCTGGGGGTTACCGGCGCCAGCGTGGTTTCCGCCAGCGTCAGCGCATAGGCGATACCCAGCGTTTTTTTGCCGAACAGCGAGATGAAATAGTAACCGATGCGCGCGCCCAATCCGGTTTTGTTCAGGCTGAGGGAGATCATGATAGAAAAGCCGATCAGCCAGATCAGCGGGTTGGAAAATCCGCTGAGCGCGTCGTCCAGCGCCGCGCCCGGCTTGCCGGGGTTGGTTACGCCGGTCACCGCCACCAGCGCGATGGCGATCGTCGAAACGGCGCCGATCGGCATCGCCTTGCCGATGATGGCGATGATGGTGCCGATAAACAGCGCCAGCAGCTGCCAGGCGTTGGGGGCGACCCCCTCCGGCACCGGGATGAGAAACCAAATGATCAGCGTGGCGGCGACGGCGCACAGGGAAGGAACAGGCTTGAGCGGTGTCAGTTTATCCATAACGTACCCACTTTTCTAAACGGATCGGCATCTCAGCTGCAAGATGGGCGAGAACGCGGCGAACGCGTTCTGTGTCCGTTTAGCTTGGGCGTCTGGTTTAAGCTTCTCAATGACTTGCGTCAATAATGACGGCGTTTGATCTCACACTTCGCGCACCCGGGCGCTCATCCACAACGCCGCCACCGCCAGCAGCGCCGCCAGCCAGTAAACGGCGTAGTGCCCCAGGTTCTCCACCAGCGCCCCCTGCAGCACCCCGGCCAGGATCACCCCGGTGGAAATGCTGTTGGTGAACAGCGTGGTGGCAGCGCCTGGCCGCCCCGGCATCAGATCCTGAAAATACAGCATGCCGATACCGGCTACGATGCCGATAAAAATGGCGTTCAGCAGCTGCAGCGCAATCAGCGCCGTTTTACCGGTGAACACCATCAGCCCGCCGTAGAACAGCACCCCGGCCAGTACCGCAAACAGCATCATGTTGCGTTTGCCGAAGCGTTTAACGTAATAACCGGCCAACAGCATCGCCGGGATCTCCAGCCCGGCGGCGGTGCCCATCAGCAGCCCGGCCAGCTTCTCCGGCAGGCCGAGATCGGCGGTGATATACAGCGGCATATCGATGATATACATGGTGTTGCAGGTCCACATCAGCATCGAGGCGACAAACAGCAGCCGCACGTCGCGGTTGCGCCAGGCGCTGGCGGGCGCAATCGGCGCGGAGGTGCCGCCCTGCAGGCTATCGCCCGCCTCTTCCGCACGCGGCACCGACGGCAGGGCGAACCACACCAGCAGCGTACACGCGGCAAAGGTAGCGGCGGCAATCAGGAACATCACCGTGAAGCCGTAGCTCAACGCCAGCGCGAAAGACAGCGGCGGCCCAACTACCCAGGCCAGCGACAGCTGTGCGCGCATCACCGAACTGAACATCACCACCTCGCGCGCTTCGCTGTCAGCGTATTCGCGCGCCAGCGCGAAAATCTGCGGCATGGCGGTATTGGCCACCGCCGACATCAGCACGCCGGCGGTGATCAGCGTCAGGTAGTCGCGGTTGAAGGCGAACAGCAGGCAGTTGCCGACCGCCATCAGGCAGCAAAGCAGAATCAGCATGCGCCGATCGCCGCGGGTGTCGGAACGCTTGGCCAGCAGGAAGCTAACGACAATGCCGGCCACCGCGTTGGCGGTATAGAACAAGCCTACCCACAGCGGCCGCACCTTCACCTCGGTGGTCAGAAACAGGCTCAGCGTCGGCGCCAGCAAGGCACCGGCGATGCCCGAAAGAAAGGCGATCAGCAGGAAAGCGGCAAAAATGGGATTAAAACGTTGTGACAGCCAGCTCAGGCGTTGCATATCTTCGTCCCTGACCTTAAAGCAGAAGTGGAAACCTTAGGCCACGGCGGGAAAAATGCAAGCGCCTCGCCAGGACCACGAATAAAAAAACCAGTGGGTTACCCCACTGGCTGGTGAAACTGCACCATTACTCAGAAACTCTTTTGCCCCGCGTATTTCAAGCCGCAGCGTCGTTCAAAGATGTTCGCGGTACTGCTTTTCGCTCATGTCCTTGATATCCCACTGGGTCAGGTGGGCCAGCATCTCCAGCCGCGCCTGCTCAGGCACCAGACCCAGCCAGTCGGCGTGCTGGCGGCGCACCGCGCTGAAATAGCGCTGATAGAACCGTTTTGACAAGAAAGCTTTCATCATTCGCCCTCCCCCTTTCATTGATTAAAATTATCGGCGTAATATAGGGAAAGATAAATTGACGAATTGATGCGGGAGCGTTCCTCTTTTATGTCCACCTCCAGATTGCAGCAGCAGTTCATCCGCCTGTGGCAGCGCTGCCATGGCGAAACCACCGAAACCACGCTGCAGGAACTGGCGGAGGTGCTCAGCTGTTCGCGGCGCCACGTGCGCTCGCTGCTGAGCGCCATGCAGCAGCAGGGCTGGCTGACCTGGCAGGCGGAGTCGGGGCGCGGCAAGCGTTCGCAGCTCAGCTTCCACTATACCGGCCTGGCGCTGCAGCAGCAGCGGGCCGAGGAGCTGCTGGAGCAGGATCGCATCGATCAATTGGTACAGCTGGTCGGCGACAAAAACGTGGTGCGCCAGATGCTGTTGTCCCAGCTGGGCCGCAGCTTCCGCCAGGGCAAACACATTCTGCGGGTGCTCTACTATCGCCAGTTGTACAACCTGTTGCCCGGCTCGGCGCTGCGGCGTTCGGAAACCCACCTGGCCCGGCAAATCTTCAGCGGTCTGACGCGCATAAATGAGGAAAACGGGGAACTGGAGTCCGATCTTTCCCATCACTGGCAGGCCCTGACACCGCTGCACTGGCGTTTTTACCTGCGCCCGGCGATCCATTTCCACCACGGCCGCGAACTGGAGATGGAAGACGTCATCAGCTCGCTCAACCGGTTGATGCCGCAACCGCTGTTTTCACACATCGAGAGCGTCACCTCGCCGACGCCTTACGTCATCGATGTGCGCCTGAACAGCCCCGACTACTGGCTACCCTGGCTGCTGGGCAGCGTGCACGCGATGATCCTGCCGCGCGAATGGCGCAGCCTGCCGGATTTCGCCCGCCATCCGATAGGCACTGGCCCATACAGCGTGGTGCGTAACCACCGCAGCCAGATGAAGATCCACGCCTTCGATGACTATTTTGGCTACCGGGCGCTGATCGACGAGGTGAATATCTGGGTGCTGCCGGAAGTTACCGAGGAGCTGGTGCACTCCGGCGTCCAGCTGCAGGGCGACGACACCGGCAAAAACGAGCTGGAAAGCCGGCTGGAGGAAGGCTGCTACTTTCTGCTGTTCGACCAGCGTTCCCTGCTGGCGGCCGATCCGGCCATCCGCAGCTGGCTGTGCGAACTGATCAACCCAATATCTCTATTGAGCAACGCCGGGCCGGTCTACCAACGCTATTGGTCGCCGGCCTATGGCCTGCTGCCGCGCTGGCATCACAATCGCGCGCTGGCGCAGCAGCCCAAACCGGCGGGCCTGACCGCGCTGACGATCACCTATTTCAACGAGCACTCGGAGTTCCACGCCATCCGCCAGGCCATCGAACCGCTGCTGGCTCAGCATGGCGTCAGGCTGATTGTGCAGACCGTAGATTACGCCACCTGGCATAAGGGCGATGCGCAGAGCGATCTGTGGCTCGGCAGCGCCAATTTTACCCTGCCGCTGGAATTCTCGCTGTTCGCCACCCTGTATGAGCTGCCGCTGTTGCAGCACTGCATGCATGAAGATCTGGCGCAGGACGCCGCGCAGTGGCGCGCCAACCGCCTGCCGCTGGCGGATTTCTGCCAACGGCTGGTCAGCGGACACCAGCTGCATCCGCTGTTCCACCACTGGCTGCAGCTGCACGGCCAGCGCAGCATGCGCGGCGTGCGCATGAACACCCTCGGCTGGTTCGACTTCAAATCCGCCTGGTTTGCACCGCCGGAGGCATAAGCGCCTTTCGCCTGCGTCGGTTAGTCTTTACAATAGCGCCGTCTCAACGGGGTGCGGAAAGCAGGCGATGAAGAAAGCCCGCTTTTCCGCTGAGAGCACACCCGTCGAACCTGATCCGGTCAATACCGGCGGAGGGATTTGAGCATAGCGATCCGGCCTGGCCGCCTCGCCCCTCTCAGATGCCCTTGCCCCCTTATTTTTCAGGAGTGCAACGTGGTCAAAAAATATCTGCCCTGCTTACTGCTGCTGTGCGCCGCGCCGGCGCTCGCCAAGCCGACGCTGACGGTCTACACCTATGACTCCTTCGCCGCCGACTGGGGCCCCGGCCCGGCGGTGAAAAAAGCCTTCGAGGCCGACTGCGACTGCGAGCTGAAATTCGTCGCGCTGGAAGACGGCGTGTCGCTGCTGAACCGCCTGCGCATGGAAGGCACCAACAGCGCAGCCGACGTGGTGCTGGGCCTGGACAACAACCTGCTGCAGGCCGCCCAGCAGACCGGGCTGTTCGCGCCGAGCGGCGTGGATACCGGCAAACTGACCGTGCCGGGCGGCTGGCAGGATAAAACCTTCGTGCCTTATGACTACGGCTACTTCGCCTTCGTCTACAACAAGGACAAACTGAAAAACCCGCCGAAAAGCCTGCAGGAACTGGTCAGCAGCGATCAAAACTGGAAGGTGATCTATGAAGATCCGCGCACCAGCACGCCGGGCCTCGGCCTGCTGCTGTGGATGCAAAAGGTCTATGGCGACAAGGCGCCGGCGGCCTGGCGGCAGCTGGCGAAGAAAACCGTCACCGTCACCAAAGGCTGGAGCGAAGCCTACGGCCTGTTCCTCAAGGGCGAAGGCGACCTGGTGCTCAGCTATACCACTTCCCCGGCCTATCACCTGATTGAAGAGAAAAAAGACGGCTACGCCGCCGCCAACTTCAGCGAAGGCCACTACTTGCAGGTTGAAGTGGCGGGCAAGCTGAAGGCCGCCAAACAGCCGGCGCTGGCGGAGCGCTTCATGCAATTTATGGTGACACCGGCGTTCCAGAACAGCATTCCGACCGGCAACTGGATGTACCCGGTGATAAACACCCCGCTGCCGGCCGGCTTTGAACAGATGATAGTCCCACAGACCGCGCTGCAGTACAGCGCCGAAGAGGTGGCCAGGCAACGCGGCAGTTGGATCCGGGCATGGCAAACCGCCGTCAGCCAGTAATCCCCCGCTGGCTATGGCCGGGGCTGCTGGCCGCCGGGCTGATCCTGGCCATCGCCGCGCTGGCGATGGGCTCGCTGTGGCGGCACGCGCCGGAAAGCGACTGGCGCGGCCTGTGGCAGGACAGCTACCTGTGGCACGTGGTGCGCTTCACCTTTCGGCAGGCGCTGCTGTCTGCGCTGATCTCGGTGCTGCCCGCCATCCTGCTGGCGCGGGCGCTGTATCGCCGCCGCTTCCCCGGCCGCCAACTGCTGCTCCGGCTGTGCGCAATGACGCTGGTGCTGCCGGTGCTGGTGGCGGTGTTCGGCCTGCTCAGCGTCTATGGCCGCCAGGGCTGGCTGGCGACGCTGTGCGGCTGGCTGGGCGTCAACTACAGCTTCTCGCCGTATGGCCTGCAGGGCATCCTGCTGGCGCACGTGTTTTTTAACCTGCCGCTGGCCACCCGCCTGCTGATGCAGGCGCTGGAACATATCCCGGTCGAACAGCGCCAGCTGGCGGCTCAGCTCGGCATGAACGGCTGGCAGCAGTTCCGCTTTGTCGAATGGCCGGCGCTGCGCCGGCAGATCCTGCCGAGCGGCGCCTTGATTTTCATGCTGTGCTTCGCCAGTTTCGCCACCGTACTGTCGCTGGGCGGCGGGCCCCAGGCCACCACGATAGAACTGGCTATCTATCAGGCGCTGAGCTACGACTACGATCTCAGCCGCGCCGCGCTGCTGGCGCTGATCCAGCTGACATGCTGCCTGGGCCTGGTGGTGCTCAGCCAGCGGCTGGGCCAGGCGTTGCCGGTGGGCCATACCCAAGCACACCTCTGGCGCAACCCGGAGGACAGCCTGTGGCGCCGCGTCAGCGATTTCCTGCTGATCGCCGCCGCCCTCTTGCTGCTGCTGCCGCCGCTGCTGGCGGTGGTCGCCGACGGCGCCAATCAGGCGATGGTCAGCGTGCTGCAACAGCAGATGCTGTGGCAGGCGCTGTTCACCTCGCTGCGCATCGCGCTCGGCGCCGGCCTGCTGTGCGTGGCCTTGACCATGATGCTGCTGTGGAGCAGCCGCGAGCTCAAGCTGCGCCAACGTCTGCGCTGGGGCCAAACGCTGGAGCTGAGCGGCATGGTGATCCTGGCGATGCCGGGCATCGTGCTGGCCACCGGTTTCTTCCTGCTGCTGAGCGACACCCTCGGGCTGCCGCAGTCGCCTTACGCGCTGGTGATCCTCACCAATGCGCTGATGGCGGTGCCTTATGCGCTGAAGGTGCTGGAAAACCCGATGCGCGATCTGGCCGAGCGCTACAATCCGCTGTGCCTGTCGCTGGACATGCGCGGCTGGCGGCGGCTGCGGCTGATCGAACTGAAGGCGCTGCGCCGCCCGCTGGCGCAGGCGCTGGCCTTCGCCTGCGTGCTGTCCATCGGCGATTTCGGCGTGGTCGCCTTGTTCGGCAACGAGCATTTCCGTACCCTGCCTTTTTACCTGTATCAGCAGATTGGCGCCTACCGCAGCAACGACGGGGCGGTAACCGCGCTGCTGCTGTTGCTGCTGTGCTTCCTGCTGTTTACCCTGATCGAACGTCTACCGGGCCGCTCCGCTCAATAGATTGCAACTGCTGCAAGGCGGCGACTTGAAAAATGAAAAACCTATGCTGACGCTTGAAAAACTGACCTACCTGTATGAACACCTGCCGATGCGCTTTGACCTGCACATTCAGCCGGGCGAGCGCGTTGCGGTGCTCGGGCCCAGCGGCGCGGGCAAAAGCACCCTGCTGAGCCTGATCGCCGGTTTTCTGCCGGCGGCCAGCGGCAGACTGTTGCTCGACGGCGAGGAGCACACCGCCACGCCGCCGGCCAAACGGCCGGTGTCGATGCTGTTTCAGGAAAACAACCTGTTCGCTCACCTGACGGTGGCGCAGAACATCGGGCTGGGCCTCGATCCCGGCCTGCGGCTGAATGCGCAGCAACAGCGGCAGCTGGCGCAGATAGCCGGGCAGGTCGGGCTGGAAGAACACCTTGAACGCCTGCCGGCACAGCTGTCCGGCGGCCAGCGGCAGCGCGCCGCCCTGGCGCGTTGCCTGATACGCCAACGGCCGATCCTGCTGCTCGATGAGCCCTTCTCGGCGCTCGATCCGGCGCTGCGCAACGAAATGCTGCAGCTGCTGCAGGAGGTGTGCGAACAGCGCAGCCTGACGCTGCTGATGGTGTCGCACAACCTGGACGACGCCGCGCGCATCGCCCCGCGCACGCTGCTGGTGGTGGACGGCCGCATCTATTACGACGGCCCGACGCAGGCCCTGTTGGACGGCAGCGCGCCGGAGGCGCAGGTGCTGGGCATTGCGCATAAAGCGTGATCGGACGCGCGTTTTTTATGCTGGGCAAATAAACCTGTTGTGCGAATTTTTCGCCTGTGGTTTTATAAAAACCTGACTTTTTTACTGATGATAAGGTTCCCTGTGATCGCATCCTCGCTGACTTCGACCCTACTAGTTACCGCGCTACCAGCCGCGGTGGTCGTCGTGCGTGTGGTGGTGGTCGTCGGCAATGCGCCGTAGGGTCCGAATCAACGCATCGATTCCCAAACCCCGCCGGCGCAAACCGGGCGGGGTTTCTTGTTTTAGCACCCTGCCCAGAAAAGCAACCGGCCTCGAGAAAGGACAGGAACATGGCAATTTCGGGCACGTCTCAACCAGGCACCAGATTCACCGGCGCACAACTGATCGTTCACCTGCTGGAGCGCCAGGGCATCACCACGGTCGCCGGCATTCCGGGCGGCGCGGCGCTGCCGCTGTATGACGCGCTGAGCCAAAGCACCCGCATCCACCACGTATTGGCGCGCCACGAACAGGGTGCCGGCTTTATGGCACAGGGCATGGCGCGGGCCAACGGCAAGGCGGCGGTATGCATCGCCTCCAGCGGCCCGGGGGCCACCAACCTGGTCACCGCCATCGCCGACGCCAAGCTCGACTCCATCCCGCTGGTGTGCATCACCGCTCAGGTGCCTTCCTCGATGATCGGCACCGACGCCTTCCAGGAGGTGGATACCTACGGCATCTCAATCCCGATCACCAAGCACAACCACCTGGTGCGCGATATCCGCGAACTGCCGCAGGTGATCTGCGACGCCTTCCGCATCGCCGAATCCGGCCGCCCCGGCCCGGTGTGGATCGATATCCCGAAAGACGTGCAAACCGCCGAGATAACATTGGATGAGCTGCCGCCGATCGCCGTACCCGATGCGGCACCGGCCTTCGAACCGGCGCAGGTGGCGCAGGCCGCCGCGATGATCAACCAGGCCAAGCGCCCGATCCTCTACCTCGGCGGCGGCATTATCTGCGCCGAAGCCCACCAACAGGCGCTGGAGCTGGCGGAACGCGCCGGCCTGCCCACCACCATGACGCTGATGGCGCTGGGCGCGATGCCGGTGGAGCATCCGCTGTCGCTGGGCATGCTGGGGATGCATGCGGCGCGCAGCACCAACTTTATTCTGCAGGAGGCCGATCTGCTGATCGTGCTGGGTGCGCGCTTCGACGATCGGGCGATTGGCAAAACCGAACAGTTCTGCCCCAACGCCGCCATCATTCACGTGGACATAGATCGCGCCGAACTGGGCAAGGTGAAGCAGGCCAACGTGGCTATCCATGCCGACGTCGGCCAGGTATTGCAGCAGCTGCTGCCGCTGATCGAGACGCAGCCGCGCAGCGAATGGCTGAGCACCGTGAACGACCTGAAGCGCGAGTTCCCGTTCAACATGCCGAATGCGCAAGATCCGCTGAGCCACTATGGTTTGGTGTTGGCCGCCGCACGCTGCGTGGACGACAGCGCCATCATCACCACCGACGTGGGCCAGCATCAGATGTGGGTGGCGCAGGCGTATCCGCTGAGCCGCCCGCGCCAGTGGCTGACCTCCGGCGGCCTCGGCACCATGGGCTTCGGTCTGCCGGCGGCGATCGGCGCGGCGCTGGCCGAACCGCAACGCAAAGTGCTGTGCTTCTCCGGCGACGGCAGCCTGATGATGAACATTCAGGAAATGGCCACCGCGGTCGAGCAGGATCTGGACGTAAAAATCATTCTGATGAACAACCAGGCGCTGGGATTGGTGCATCAGCAGCAAACCCTGTTCTACCAGCAACGCATCTTTGCCGCCGCCTACCCTAAGCGCACCGATTTCCTCAAGATCGCCGCCGGTTTCGGGCTGGACACCTGCGACCTGAACGCCGCGGAAGATCCGCAGGCCGCCCTGGCCGAGGCGATTCAGCGTCCAGGGCCCTGCCTGATCCACGCGCTGATCGATATTAACGAAAAAGTGTTCCCGATGGTGCCGCCGGGCGCCGCCAACATCGACATGATTGGAGAATAAGCCATGCTGCAACAACAAGATAAACCACAGGTGATCCTGGAGCTGGCGGTACGAAACCATCCCGGCGTGATGTCGCACGTCTGCGGCCTGTTTGCCCGCCGCGCTTTCAACGTCGAGGGCATCCTGTGCATGCCGTTGAAAGACGGCCAGCAGAGCCGCATCTGGCTGCTGGTGGCCGACGACCAGCGGTTGGTGCAGATGATAAGCCAGGTGGAAAAACTGGAGGACGTGCTGCAGGTGAAACGCCACAGCGAAGACGTGCGGGTGTTCGAACAGCTGGAGGCGTTCTTCCAGTAAAGCGAACGGGGGCAAACGCCCCGCTGTCATTGCCCGGACAACACCTTCCACAACAGATGCCGATACACCGGCATCAGCGGCTGCTGGCTCAGCAGATAACCGACCGCCAGCGCCGCGAGCCAGCTAAACACGCAGGCTATGCGCAGCCGCCCCGGCGACAGCCACCGGCTCAGCCGATCGGCGCGGCGCTTATCTTCGCGCCACCAGCGCCAACTCAGCCAGGCGGCCAGCCAGATAAGCACCGCCGCCGCCAACAGCAACCACTTGAACATGGCGCTGTCGGCGCTGGCGGGAATGTCGATCGCCACGCCGGCCAAAATGCCGGGGAAGAAATACACCGGCGGCCAGGTGACGCAGCCGATGATGTTCGGCAGGGCGAACTTGTACGGCGGCAGATCGAGCATACCGGCCACCATCGGCACCAGCGGGCGCGTCGGGCCGACAAAACGGCCAATCAGGATAGTGGCCATGCTGTGCTGGTGCAGCGCGTGCTCTGTCTTGTCGAGCATCGCCTTGTTCTTCTTCAGAAATGACCAGCGATGCAGCGGCCCCTTGAAGGCGCGGCCGATGAAGTAGGAGATCCAGTCTCCCAACAAACAGCCGAGGATGCCGGCCGCCCAGGCGTAATAGAAGTCCACCTTGCCGCTGCCGATCAGCGCGCCGATGCTGGCCATCATTACCGTACCGGGCAGCAACAGCCCCACCAACGCCAGCGATTCCAAAAATGCGACCAACATGACGACCATCAGGGTGAAAGCCAATGACTGGGTGATCAAATGCTGTAAATAGGCTTCCATTAAACCTCTGTTCGTTAGGCAAAGCGCGGGCGAAGGATTGTCCGGTGCAGCCGGAGACGAGTCAATCGATGAATTGTATGCGTTTTTGGCAATGCCGCACAGCCGTGGACAATACCTGTATAAAAACCCATACTGTAACTTATGCCGATTGCCTTGCCGTTTAGCCTCTCAGGAACCGCGTGATGTCACTTCAACAGGGTTTTATCCTCACCCGCCACTGGCGCGACACGCCCGCCGGCACCGAAGTGGAATTCTGGCTGGCGACCGACGCCGGGCCGCAGCGGCTGCGGCTGCCGCCGCAAACCTCGGTGGCCTTTATTCCCGCGGAACAGCGCCAGCGCGCTGAACTGCTGCTGCGCGAAGAGCGGCAGGTGGAGCTGAAACCGCTGTCGCTGACGGATTTCCACCACCGGCCGATGCTCGGGCTGTACTGCCGCCAGCATCGCCAGTTGATCAAGCTGGAAAAGCTGCTGAAAGAAGGCGGCGTCTCGGTTTACGAGGCGGACATCCGGCCGCCGGAACGCTACCTGATGGAGCGCTTTATCACCGCGCCGGTGTGGTTCAGCGGCCAACCCAACGGCGACGGCCCGCAGCTTAACGGCCAGATGAAACCGGCGCCGGAATACCGCCCGGCGCTGAAGCTGGTCTCGCTGGACATCGAAACCACCGCCCACGGCGAACTCTACTCTATCGCGCTGGAAGGCTGCGGCCAGCGGCAGGTCTACATGCTGGGGCCGGCCAACGGCGGTGACGACGCGCTGGATTTCGAGCTGGAGTACTGCGTAAGCCGCCCGCAAATGCTGGAGCGGTTGAACCAGTGGCTGGAACGCTACGATCCGGACGCCATCATCGGCTGGAACCTGGTGCAGTTCGATCTGCGGGTGCTGCAAAAACATGCCGAACGCTACCAGATCCCCCTGCGGCTGGGGCGCGGCGGCAACCTGTTGGAGTGGCGCGAGCACGGCTTCAAGCAGAATCACTTTTTCGCCTCCGCCCCCGGCAGGCTGATTATCGACGGCATCGAAGCGCTGAAGTCGGCCACCTGGAACTTCCCTTCCTTCAGCCTGGAATACGTTTCTCAGGATTTGCTGGGCGAAGGCAAATCGATCGACAATCCCTACCAGCGCATGGCGGAGATCGACCGGCGCTTCGCCGAAGACAAACCGGCGCTGGCCCGTTACAACCTGAAAGACTGCGAGCTGGTGACACGCATTTTCGCCAAGACCGATCTGCTCAACTTCCTGCTGGAGCGCGCCACCGTCACCGGGTTGGTGGCCGACCGCAGCGGCGGCTCGGTGGCGGCGTTCAGCCACCTGTACATGCCGCGCATGCACCGGTTGGGCTTTGTCGCGCCCAACCTCGGCGAGCAGCCGGAAGAGCACAGCCCCGGCGGTTTCGTGATGGATTCACAGCCCGGTCTGTACGATTCGGTGCTGGTGTTGGATTACAAGAGCCTGTACCCCTCGATTATCCGCACCTTCCTGATCGATCCGGTCGGGCTGGTGGAGGGCATGCGCCATCCGGGTGACGCCGATTCGGTAGCCGGTTTTCGCAATGCGCGTTTCTCACGCAGCAAACACTGCCTGCCGGCGATAGTCGAGCAGATCTGGCAGGGCCGCGAGGCGGCCAAACGCCAGCACAACAAGGCCTTGTCCCAGGCGCTGAAGATCATCATGAACGCGCTGTACGGCGTATTGGGATCGAGCGGCTGCCGCTTTTTCGATCCTCGCCTGGCCTCCTCGATCACCCTGCGCGGCCATGAGATCATGCGCCAGACGCGCGAACTGATCGAGGCCGAGGGTTACCAGGTGATCTACGGCGATACCGACTCCACCTTCGTGTGGCTGAAACAGCCGCACGATGAACAACAGGCGGCGCAGATTGGCCGCGCGCTGGTGCAGCGGGTCAACCAGTGGTGGCAACGGCACCTGCAGCAGCAATTCGGGCTGGAAAACGCGCTGGAGCTGGAGTTTGAAACTCACTATTCGCGCTTCCTGATGCCGACCATCCGCGGCGCCGAGCAGGGCAGCAAAAAACGCTACGCCGGCCTGATCGCTCGCCCGGACGGCGGTGAAGAGATGGTGTATAAAGGGTTGGAAACGGTACGCACCGACTGGACGCCGCTGGCGCAGCAGTTCCAGCAGCAGCTGTATCAGCTGATCTTCAAGCGGCAGCCCTATCAGGACTACCTGCGCGACTACGTCAGCAAAACGCTGGGCGGCGAGTTCGATGACCGGCTGATTTACCGCAAGCGGCTGCGCAGGCGGCTCGACGAATACCAGCGCAACGTGCCGCCCCATGTCCGCGCCGCGCGCATCGCCGACGATTACAACCGCCAACACGGCCGGCCGCTGCAGTACCAGAACGGCGGCTGGATCAGTTACGTGATGACCGTCGCCGGGCCGGAGCCGCTGGAGACGCGCCATTCGGCCATCGATTACCAACATTATCTGGAGCGCCAGCTACAACCGGTGGCAGACGCTATACTGCCTTTTCTGCACGACGATTTCACCACGCTGGTCACCGGGCAGATGGGGTTGTTCTGATATTGGGTTAAGAAAAATCATCAGGTTTTGCAGGTGACGAACGCGCCGCCTTCCATTACCATAGCGCCCTTCCCAATTTCTGAATCATCCCCCGCGCCGTCTTATGACCCCGGCATGGGAGCTATAGCTATTGCCCGCCAAATTAAAATAAACCGGGTTTACTACAGGTCGCTGCGCCGCAGTGACGGACTTACTTACAAAGAATCGAGCCGACAATATATGCCTTTTACTCTTGGTCAACGCTGGATCAGCGATACGGAAAGCGAATTAGGTCTGGGAACCGTCGTGGCGCTGGATACGCGCATGATTACCCTGCTTTTCCCCGCCACCGGTGAAAACCGCCTCTATGCCAGAAACGATTCGCCGATCACCCGCGTGATGTTCAACCCGGGCGATACCATCAGCAGCCATGAAGGATGGCAGCTGCAGGTGGAGGAAGTAAAAGAGGATTACGGCCTGTTGACCTACGTCGGCACCCGCCTGGATACCCAGGAAAGCGGCGTGGCGATGCGCGAAGTGCTGCTGGACAGCAAGCTGACCTTCAGCAAGCCTCAGGACCGGCTGTTTGCCGGCCAAATTGACCGTATGGATCGCTTCGCCCTGCGCTTTCGCGCGCGTAAATATCAGAGCGAGCAATATCGCCTGCCGTTCGCCGGCCTGCGCGGCATGCGCGCCAGCCTGATCCCGCACCAGCTGCATATCGCCTACGAAGTGGGCCAGCGCCATGCGCCGCGGGTACTGTTGGCGGACGAGGTCGGCCTGGGCAAAACCATCGAAGCCGGCATGATCATTCACCAGCAGTTGCTGGCAGGCCGCGCCGAACGCGTGCTGATCGTGGTGCCGGAGACCCTGCAGCACCAGTGGCTGGTCGAGATGATGCGCCGCTTCAACCTCTACTTCTCGCTGTTCGACGACAGCCGCTACGCCGAAGCCAAGCTCGACAGCAGCAACCCGTTCGAAACCGAACAGCTGGTGATCTGCTCGCTGGACTTCGTGCGCCGCAACAAGCAGCGCCTGGAAGAGCTGGCGGACGCCCACTGGGATCTGCTGGTGGTCGACGAGGCCCACCACCTGGCCTGGAGCGAAGAAGCCCCGAGCCGCGAATACCAGGTGATCGAACAGCTGGCCGAACACGTTCCCGGCGTGCTGTTGCTGACCGCCACCCCGGAACAACTTGGCCAGCAGAGCCACTTCGCCCGTCTGCGCCTGCTGGATCCGAACCGCTTCCACGACTATCACGAGTTCGTGGCCGAGCAGCAAAAATACCGCCCGGTTGCCGACGCAGTCACCCTGTTGCTGAGCGGCGAACGCCTGGCCGACGACAAGCTGAACCTGCTGGGCGAACTGATCGACGAGCAGGACATCGAACCGCTGCTTAAAGCCGCCAACAGCGACGGCGACAACGCCGAGCAGGCGCGCCAGGAACTGGTGACCATGCTGATGGATCGCCACGGCACCAGCCGCGTGCTGTTCCGCAACACCCGCAACGGCGTAAAGGGCTTCCCGCACCGTAACCTGCATCAGATCAAGCTGCCGTTGCCGACCCAGTACCAGACCGCGATTAAAGTGTCCGGCATCATGGGCGCCAAGAAAACCGTCGAGGCGCGCGCGCGCGACATGCTGTACCCGGAGCAGATTTATCAGGAATTCGAGGGCGAGAACGCCACCTGGTGGAACTTCGATCCGCGCGTGGAATGGCTGCTGGACTACCTGGTGGCCAACCGCCACGAGAAAGTGCTGGTGATCTGCGCCAAGGCGGAAACCGCGCTGCAGCTGGAGCAAGTGCTGCGCGAACGTGAAGCGATCCGCGCCGCGGTGTTCCACGAAGGGCTGTCGATCATCGAGCGCGATCGCGCCGCCGCCTACTTCGCTTCCGAAGAAGAAGGCGCGCAGGTGTTGCTGTGTTCCGAAATCGGTTCCGAAGGCCGCAACTTCCAGTTCGCCAGCCAACTGGTGATGTTCGACCTGCCGTTCAACCCGGATCTGCTGGAGCAGCGGATCGGCCGTCTGGATCGTATCGGCCAGATGCACGACATCCAGATCATGGTGCCGTACCTGGAAAACACCGCGCAGGCGGTGCTGGGCCGCTGGTTCCATGAGGGGTTGGACGCCTTCGAACACACCTGCCCGACCGGCCGCACCATCTACGACAGCAGCTATGAGCAGCTGATCGGGTATCTGGCCGCGCCGACCGAACAGGAAGGGCTGGACGAATTCATTCACGCCTGCCGCCAGCAGCACGACCAGCTGAAAGCGCAGCTGGAGCAGGGCCGCGACCGCCTGCTGGAAATGCACTCCAACGGCGGCGACAAGGCCCAGGCGCTGGCGGACGCCATCGCCGAGCAGGACAACGACGTCAACCTGGTGGGTTTTGCGCTCAACCTGTTCGACATCGTCGGCATCAATCAGGACGATCGCAGTGACAACCTGATCGTGCTGACGCCGTCCGACCACATGCTGGTGCCGGACTTCCCGGGCCTGCCGCAGGACGGCTGTACCGTGACCTTCGACCGCGATCAGGCGCTGTCGCGTGAAGACGCACAGTTCGTCAGCTGGGAACACCCGATCATCCGCAACGGCCTGGATCTGATCCTGTCGGGCGATACCGGCAGCTGTGCGGTTTCCCTGTTGAAAAACAAGGCGCTGCCGGTCGGCACTCTGTTGGTTGAGCTGGTATACGTGGTGGAAGCGCAGGCGCCGAAGCACCTGCAGCTGACCCGCTTCCTGCCGCCGACGCCAATCCGCATGCTGATGGATCGCAAAGGTACCAACCTGGCGGCGCAGGTGGAGTTCGAAAGCTTCAACCGCCAGCTGAATGCCGTCAACCGCCACACCTCCAGCAAGCTGGTCAACGCGGTGCAGCAGGACGTGCACGCCATGCTGCAGCAGGCGGAAGGCCTGGTTGAAGCGCAGGCTCGCGCGTTGATTGAGCAGGCGAAACAGGAAGCGGACGACAAGCTGAGCACCGAGCTGGCGCGCCTGGAAGCGCTGAAGGCGGTTAACCCGAACATCCGCGACGACGAAGTCGAAGCGCTGGAGTTCAACCGCCGTCAGGTGCTGGCTAACCTCAATGAAGCCGGTTGGCGTCTGGACGCCATTCGTCTGGTGGTCGTCACCCACCAGTAACCGGCGCAGCGCGGGGGGCAATGGTTCCCCGCACGGCCTTTTTCAGCGGAGCCAAGATGGAACCCTACAATCCCCCACAGGACCCGATGCATATCCTGTATCAGGATGAGCACATCATGGTGGTCAACAAGCCGAGCGGCCTGCTTTCGGTGCCTGGCCGCGCGCCGGAAAACAAAGACAGCCTGATGACGCGCATTCAGGCCGACTTCCCGGCCGCCGAATCGGTGCATCGGCTGGATATGGCCACCAGCGGCGTGATCGTGGTGGCGCTGAACAAGGCCGCCGAGCGCGAGCTGAAGCGCCAGTTCCGCGAACGCGAGCCGAAGAAGTCCTATATCGCCCGCGTCTGGGGCCACCTGGAGCAGGATGAGGGATGGGTGGATTTACCGCTGATTTGCGACTGGCCGAACCGGCCGCTGCAGAAAGTGTGTTTTGAAACCGGCAAAGCGGCGCAAACGGAATATCAGGTGCTGTCGCGCGACGCCGACGGCAGCACGCGGGTAAAACTGACGCCGATCACTGGCCGCTCTCACCAACTGCGGGTACATATGCTGGCGCTGGGGCATCCGATCCTCGGCGACGGTTTCTACGCGCATCCACAGGCGAAAGCGATGGCGCCACGGCTGCAGCTGCATGCGCAGGAGCTGCGCATCACCCACCCCGCCTTCCAGACGCCGATGCATTTTCGCGCCGAGCCGGATTTCTGAGCTCATCGCCAACGGATACCCTAAATAATTGGAGCTGCAGAAAGGCGGCAACTAAGCGCAGCCCCGGAAGCGTACAAAAAGTACGTGACCGGGGTAAGCGCAGGCAGCCAACACACCTGCGGCTCGAAGTATGACGGGTATCGTTATTTGAAGCCTTTCTCGCGTTTGATCAGATCGTATGCCGCCTGGATCTCCTGCGCTTTTTGCTTGGCCATCTCCATCATTTCCGGCGGCAGGCCTTTCGCCACCAGTTTATCCGGATGATGTTCGCTCATCAGCTTGCGGTAGGCGCGCTTGATAGCGGCGGCATCGTCGCCGCTGCTGACGCCCAGCACCTTACAGGCATCTTCCAACGTTGGCCCGCGCTGCGCCTGCTGGTAGCCGCCCTGCGAATAACCGCCCTGCCGGCCGCCGCCAAACTGGCGCCCGCCTTCCATCATGCTGAGGAACTGATCGAACTGCGCATGCGAGATGCCCAGCTCTTCCGCGATCACATACAGCACCTGCCGCTCGTTCGGATGCAGCGAACCGTCGGCGAACGCCGCCTGGATTTGAATTTCCAGAAACATCCGAATCAGGTCGAAACGGCCGAAACAGATGCTGCGCAGCTGCTGCAGCGTCTCTCTCAGCGGAAACTGGCTCTGCTTGCCTTCGCGAAACGCCTGCTGCGCCGCGGTGCGCGCTTCGCCGTGCAGCTGCAGACGATCCATAAACAGGCTGGCGATCTGAATATCCGCCTCGGTAACGCGCCCTTTTGATTTGGTCAGGTGACCCATCACCTGAAAAGTGGTGCGGAAAAATAGCGTTTGCCGCGTTTGCTGGCCGGCGAAGAAACCCCGGCTGCGCTTGTTGCTGCGCGCAGTATCGATCATATGACCGATAATCAGCCCCAAAACTACACCCCAGAACCCCGCGCCAGACCAAATGGCGACGATGACCCCGAGCAGTTTTCCCCAATACTGCATATACTCCTCAATTATCATGCCGAAAGCCGCACAAGATCCCTGCCATCTCAGGTAAGGGTTAAGGCGATTTTTCCCAGGATTTGGATTATCATACCTGTCATTTATCTTTGCGCCTAACGACGACGCAAGTAAACGGCAGGATTTAACACTAGCGCAACGCAGATGAGTGATATAGTCTCTGACCGTTTGCCGGACATGACGCCTCTGATGACGGAACACCAAAACCGCGTATGAAAAAAAGTTTCCCAACACTGCTGGCCACGATGATTTGGACGGCACTCTACAGTCAGCATGCGCTGGCTGATCTGGCCGAGCAATGCATGCTTGGCGTTCCTGTTTATACCAAGCCTTTGGTCAGCGGCGATCCCAACAGCCTGCCGGTTACCATCAATGCCGATGACTCGCGCACTGACTATCCGAAGAGCGCGCTGTTCACCGGCAACGTCAATATCGAGCAGGGCAACAGCACCCTGACCGCCAAGCAGGTGGAACTGAACCAAACTCAGGAGCCGGGGCAGGCCGATCCGGTGCGCACCGTGACCGCCACCGGCGACGTGCACTACAGCGACAACCAGATCAAGCTGAAAGGCCCGAAGGCCTGGTCGAACCTGAATAACAAAGATACCGACGTCTATGAGGGCGACTACCAGATGGTCGGCCGTCAGGGGCGCGGCGACGCCGACAAAATGAAAATGCGCGGCGCCAATCGCTACACCATTTTGGAGAACGGCACCTTTACCTCCTGCCTGCCGGGCGACGACAGCTGGAGCGTTGTCGGTTCCGAAGTGATCCACGACCGCGAAGAGCAGGTGGCGGAAATCTGGAACGCCCGCTTCCGCATCGGCGGCGTGCCGGTGTTCTACAGCCCGTATCTGCAGCTGCCGGTCGGCGATAAGCGCCGCTCCGGCTTCCTGATCCCGAACGCGAAATACGGCAGCAACAACGGCTTCGAGTTCATGTTGCCGTACTACTGGAATATCGCGCCGAACTACGACGCCACCATCACGCCGCACTATATGTCGAAGCGCGGCCTGCAGTGGCAGACCGAATTCCGCTACCTGGTGCAGCCGGGCCTCGGCCTGATGGAGTTCGACTGGTTGCCGGACGACAAGGAATACGGCAAGGACTATGACGACAGCACCCGTTGGCTGTTCTACTGGAACCACAACGGCGTGATGGATCAGGTGTGGCGCTTCAACGTCGACTACACCAAGGTCAGCGACTCCAAATACTTTACCGATCTGGACTCCAAATACGGCTCCACCACCGACGGCTACGCCACGCAGAAGTTCAGCCTGGGTTACGCCAACGAGAACTGGGACGCCACCTTGAGCTCCAAGCAGTTCCAGATCTACGACGATACCGACCGCAGCCAGTCGGACTCGTATAAGGTTCAGCCGCAGTTGGATCTGAACTACTACAAGAACGACCTCGGCCCGTTCGACTTCCGCATCTACGGCCAGGCGGCCAAGTTCACCAGCGTCAACCCATACAGCCCGGACGCCACCCGTCTGCATATGGAACCTACGCTGAGCCTGCCGCTGACCAACGGCTGGGCCAGCCTGAACACCGAAGCCAAGCTGCTGGCGACCCACTACCAGCAGGATATTCCAGACGGCTTCGCCGCCAACTATCAGCGCCGCAAAGGGGTCGACGCGCCGAATCTCGACGACTCGGTCAACCGCGTGCTGCCGCAGTTCAAGGTCGACGGCAAGCTGGTGTTCGAACGCCCGATGATCTGGTCTGAAGGGGCCACCCAAACGCTGGAACCGCGCGTGCAGTACCTGTACGTGCCATACCGTGATCAAAGCAACATCTATACCTACGACACCACGCTGCTGCAAACCGACTACAGCGGCCTGTTCCGCGACCGCACTTACAGCGGCCTGGATCGCATCGCTTCGCAGAACCGCGTATCCACCGGTTTGACCACGCGAATTTATGATGATGCGCTGGTTGAACGTTTTAACGCTTCCGTAGGTCAAATCTACTACTTCAGCCGGTCACGCACCGGTGACCAGATGACGGGTTACGACAACAACGACGATACCGGCAGCCTGGCCTGGGCCGGCGATACCTATTGGAAGATCGACGATCGTTGGGGCCTGCGCGGCGGCCTGCAGTACGACACCCGCCTGAACAGCGTTTCGCTGGGCAACGGCGTGGTGGAATACCGTCAGGACGCCGAACGCGTGGTGCAGCTGAACTACCGCTACGCCACGCCGGAATATATCCAGACGGCGCTGAACACCAAAACGGTGCCGGCCTATCAGGACGGTATCTCTCAGGTTGGCGTCACCGGCAGTTGGCCGATTGCCGATCGCTGGGCGGTGGTTGGGGCGTATTATTACGACACCCGCGCCAAGCAGTCTGCCGATCAACTGGTGGGGCTGAAGTACAACACCTGCTGCTGGGCGGTAACCCTGGGCTATGAGCGCAAGGTCACCGAATGGAACAACAGCAACAATACCAGCGTTTACGACAACAAAGTTTCGTTCAACGTCGAACTGCGTGGCCTGAGCAGCGATCACAGCCTCGGTTCCGCGGAAATGCTGCGCTCCGGCATCCTGCCGTATCAGCGTGCGTTCTGATGATTGGTAACACTTTGAAAACGAAAACTTTCACCCGCATTTGCGGATTACATAATGGGAAATGTATGAAGAACTGGAGAACGCTTATTCTCGGATTGGTGGTTTGCGCCAATACCGCGTTCGCAGCACCCCAAGAAGTGGATAAAGTCGCCGCCGTCGTGGATAACGGCGTGGTACTCGAGAGCGACGTCAACAGCCTGCTGCAGTCAGTGAAGCTGAATGCGCAGCAAGCCGGCCAGCAGCTGCCGGACGACGGCACGCTGCGCCATCAGATCATCGAACGTCTGGTGATGGACAATATCCAGCTGCAGATGGCCAAGAAAATGGGCATCAACGTGTCCGACGCCGACCTGGACAAAGCCATCGCCAACATCGCCGCGCAAAACAAAATGAGCGTCGATCAGTTGCGCAGCCGTCTGTCTTACGACGGCCTGAACTACAACACCTATCGCGCGCAAATCCGCAAGGAAATGCTGATCTCCGAAGTGCGCAACAACGAAGTGCGCCGCCGCGTGACCATCCTGCCGCAGGAAGTGGATGCGCTGGCCAAGCAGGTTGGGGCTCAGAACGGCAGCGATACCGAAATGAACATCAGCCACATTCTGCTCCCGCTGCCGGAAAACCCGTCGCAGCAGCAGGTTGACGAAGCCGAAGCGCTGGCCAAAAAGCTGGTGGGCGAGATCAACAGCGGCGCCGATTTCGGCAAGCTGGCAATCACCTACTCGGCGGATTCTCAGGCGCTGAAAGGCGGCAACATGGGCTGGGGCAAGCTGCAGGAGATCCCTACCCTGTTCGCCGAGCGTTTGGTTAGCGCCAAGAAAGGCGACGTCGTCGGCCCTATCCGTTCCGGCGTTGGCTTCCATATTCTGAAGGTTAACGATATCCGCGGCGCCAGCCAGTCGGTTTCCGTGACCGAGGTGCATGCCCGCCATATCCTGCTGAAACCTTCGGTGGTGATGACCGACGATCAGGCGCGCGCCAAGCTGCAGTCTGTCGCGGAAGCGATCAAAAACGGCAGCGCCAAATTTGCCGATGAAGCCAAACAGCTGTCTCAGGATCCGGGTTCCGCCATGCAGGGCGGCGATCTGGGCTGGGCCTCTCCGGACATCTACGATCCGGCGTTCCGCGACGCGCTGCTTAAGCTGAGCAAAGGCGAAATCAGCGCCCCGGTGCACTCTTCCTTCGGTTGGCACCTGATCCAGCTGCTGGATACGCGCCAGGTGGATAAAACCGACGCGGCGCAGAAAGATCGCGCTTACCGCATGCTGTTCAACCGTAAATTTGCTGAAGAAGCGCAGACCTGGATGCAGGAACAACGTGCTCAGGCCTACGTGAAGATCCTCGATGGCAGCAATGCACAGCAATAAACGTATTGTGATTACCCCCGGCGAACCCGCCGGGGTGGGGCCGGATTTGGTGGCAGCGCTGGCGCAACAGGATTGGCCTGTTGAACTGGTGGTGTGCGCGGATCCGGCCCTGTTGCTTGAGCGCGCCCGGCAGCTGAACCTGCCGCTGACCTTGCGCGACTATCAACCTCAGCAGCCGGCTCAGCCACAGCGCGCCGGCACGCTGACCCTGCTGCCGGTAGCGGCCGCGCATCCGGTCACCCCAGGAGAGCTTAACGTCGGCAACAGCGCCTACGTGGTGGAAACCCTGGCCCGCGCCTGCGACGGCTGCCTGAACGGCGAATTCGCCGCGCTGATCACCGGGCCGGTGAACAAGGGCGTGATCAACGACGCCGGCATCCCTTTTATCGGCCATACCGAGTTTTTCGCCGATCGCAGCGGCTGCGATCGGGTCGTGATGATGCTGGCGACCGAAGAGCTGCGCGTGGCGCTGGCGACCACCCATCTGCCGCTGCTGGCGGTGCCGGGCGCCATCACCCGTCAAAGCCTGTTCGAAGTCATCCATATCCTCGATCGGGATCTGAAAACCAAATTTGGCATTCCTCAGCCGCAGATTTACGTCTGTGGGCTTAACCCGCACGCCGGGGAAGGCGGCCATATGGGGCGCGAAGAGATAGACACCATCACGCCGGCGCTCGAGGCGCTGCGCGGCGAAGGCATCCATCTGATCGGCCCGCTGCCGGCGGACACCCTGTTCCAGCCCAAATATCTGCAACATGCCGATGCGGTGCTGGCGATGTATCACGATCAGGGTCTGCCGGTGCTAAAATACCAGGGGTTCGGCCGTGCGGTGAATATCACCCTCGGTTTGCCTTTTATTCGTACCTCGGTCGACCACGGTACCGCTCTGGAACTGGCCGGCACCGGCACCGCCGATGCGGGCAGTTTCAAAACGGCCTTGAATCTCGCCATTAAAATGATAATCAATTGTAATGAATAACAGAGTCCACCAAGGGCACTTTGCCCGCAAACGCTTTGGACAAAACTTTTTAACCGATCAGTTTGTCATCGATAGCATTGTCTCCGCCATTCACCCGCAACCGGGCGAAGCGGTGGTAGAGATCGGCCCGGGCCTCGGCGCCTTGACCGAGCCGGTTGGCGCGCGCATGGACCGCATGACGGTGATCGAGCTGGACCGCGATCTGGCCGCCCGGCTGGAGAACCATCCGCAGCTGAAAGACAAGCTGACCATTCACCAGCAAGACGCCATGACGGTGAATTTCGCCGAAATGGCCGAGCAGGCAGGCCAACCGCTGCGCGTATTTGGTAACCTGCCCTACAATATTTCGACGCCGCTGATGTTCCACCTTTTCAGCTATACTCAGGCAATCCGCGACATGCACTTCATGTTGCAGAAAGAGGTGGTAAACCGTCTGGTCGCCGGCCCGAACAGCAAGGCTTACGGGCGTTTGACCGTGATGGCGCAGTATTACTGCAACGTCATCCCGGTGCTGGAAGTGCCGCCAACTTCATTCACTCCGGCGCCGAAGGTCGACTCCGCCGTAGTGCGTCTGGTGCCGCACGGCGTGATGCCAAACCCGGTGGGTGACGTGCGCATGCTGAGCCGCATTACCACTCAGGCGTTCAACCAGCGTCGGAAAACCATCCGCAACAGCCTGGGCGATCTGTTCACTCCGGAACAGCTGACGGAGTTAGGCATCGATCCTTCGCTCAGAGCAGAGAATATTTCTGTGGCGCAGTACTGCAAGCTGGCAAACTGGCTTTCAGCTAACCCAGCACCGCAGCAATAAGGAGTTGTTTCATGATTGATTCGCCCCGTGTATGTATTCAGGTTCAGAGCATCTATGTGGAATCACAGTCGATTCCTGAAGAAGAGCGTTATGTCTTCGCCTATACCATCACCATCCGCAATCTGGGGCGTTTCAACGTGCAGCTGCTGGGCCGTTACTGGCTGATCACCAACAGCAACGGCCGCCAGACCGAAGTCCAGGGTGAAGGGGTCATCGGCGAACAGCCGCTGATCCCGCCCGGCGGCGAATTCCAATACACCAGCGGCGCGATCCTCGAGACGCCGCTGGGCACCATGGAAGGCCACTACGAAATGGTTGACCATCAGGGTCAACCGTTCCAGACCGCTATTCCCGTGTTCCGCTTAGCTATTCCAACGCTGATCCATTAAATATGTCGACATACCTTATCGGCGACGTTCATGGCTGTTTCGATGAACTGCAGTCGCTATTGGCCCAGGTTTCTTTCGATCCGCAGCGCGACCGGCTCTGGCTGACCGGCGATCTGGTGGCCCGCGGGCCAGGTTCGCTGGACGTGCTGCGCTACGTGCGTTCGCTCGGCCCGGCGGTGCGCATGGTGCTGGGCAACCACGATCTGCACCTGCTGGCGGTCTACGCCGGCATCAGCCGCAACAAACCCAAAGACCGCATCACCCCGCTGCTGGAAGCGCCGGACGCCGATGAGCTGATCAACTGGCTGCGTCGCCAGCCGGTGCTGCAGGTAGACGATGAGCTGAAGCTGGTGATGGCGCATGCCGGCATTACCCCGCAGTGGGACATCGAGACGGCAAAAACTTGCGCGCGTGAGGTGGAGGCGGTGCTGAGCAGCGACAGTTATCCGCTGTTCCTGGACGCCATGTACGGCGATATGCCGAACAACTGGTCGCCGGAGCTGAGCGGCCTGGCGCGCCTGCGTTTCAGCACCAATGCGTTGACCCGCATGCGCTACTGCTTCCCCAACGGGCAGCTCGACATGATTTGCAAAGATGCGCCGGGCACTGCGCCTGCGCCGTTGAAGCCCTGGTTCGAGTTACCGCGCCTGGTGGAGGCCGACTACACCATTATCTTCGGCCACTGGGCTTCGCTGGAAGGCAAAGGCACCCCGGAAGGCATTATCGGGCTGGATACCGGCTGCTGCTGGGGCGGGGATCTGACCATGCTGCGCTGGGAAGACCGCCGCTACTTTACCCAACCCGCCAACCGCGGCGCCATGCCCGACACGACCACCCGCCTGGCTGCATCCTGATCGTTAAGGCGGCCAAAGCGGCCGCCTCATTATTGTATTACGCCCCTATCACTCCGCCATCCTCACGCGTGATCATCAGCACCGATGAACGCGGCCGCGGGCTGTTGTTCGGGAAGTGGGAATCGCCCTCTTCGCCCGGATGCTGCACGTTGACGAACATCGTCTTATAGTCCGGGGTAAAGGTGATGCCGGTCAGCTCGCAGGATTTCGGGCCGACCATAAAGCGCCGGATCTCACCGCTGTGCGGGTCGCCCACCAACATCTGGTTGTTGCCCTGGCCGACATAGTCGCCCTTGTTGCTGTATTTGCCGTCGGTCAGGATCCACAGGCGGCCGGCCTGGTCAAAGCCCAAGCCATCCGGGCTGTTGAAGGTGTTGTCCGCCGTGATGTTCGGCGTGCCGCGGTTGACCCCTTCCGGGTGAGCGATCGGGTTGCCGCACAGCGCGTAGATATCCCAGGCGAAGCTCTCCGCCGTGGCGTCGCCGCCCTCGTCCCAGCGGATGATCTGGCCGTAAATGTTGTTTGGCCGCGGGTTGGCGGCATTGAGCGGCATCCCTTCCTCGCCGCGTTTGCTGTTATTGGTCAGGGTGCAGTAAGCGCGTCCGTCATGCGGATTGACCGCGATCCATTCCGGGCGATCCATTTTGGTCGCCCCCACCTGCGCCGCCGCTTTGCGGGCGAAGATCAGCACTTCTCCTTCGTCGCGGAAGCCATTTTCCGGCGTCAGGCCATTCTTGCCGAACTCCAGCGCTATCCAGCGCCCGGTGCCCTTCAGCGGCGTGCCGCCGGCGTCGCCGTCGAATTGCGCCACGTACAGCGTGCCCTCGTCCAGCAGACTGCAGTTGTTCGCCGGGTTGGCGACGTCCACCACGCCTTTGGAAACGTATTTATAGATATGCTCGCCACGCTCGTCATCGCCCATGTACACCACCAGTCGGCCGTCTTTGGCTAGGGTAACCGCCGCATTCTCATGCTTGAAACGGCCCAGCGCGGTGCGTTTGATCGGCGTCGACGTGGGGTTCAACGGATCGATTTCCACGATCCAGCCGTGGCGGTTGAATTCGTTCGGGTTCTTCGCCACGTCAAAACGTTCATCGTAATCCGGCCAGTTGCGCTCCGGTTCGCCGGCCTTCAGCGTATAACGTTTCTGCTCCGCGGTGGTTTGGTAATCGGCCTGGTGAGTACCGAAATAGGTGTCGAAGTTCTCTTCGCAGGTCAGGTAGGTGCCCCACGGCGTTTTGCCGTTGGCGCAGTTGCCGAAGGTGCCCAACACCTTGCGCCCGCTGGGGTCGGCGGCGGTTTGCAGCAGCGCGTGGCCGGCGGCCGGGCCGCTGAATTGCATTTCTGTGTTGGCGGTAATGCGGCGGTTATAGCGCGACGGGCGCTCCACCTCCCAGCGCTGGCCGTCGCCTGTCCGGCGCACCGCCACGATGGAAACCCCGTGCGCCGCCTGGGATTTGCGCACCTCTTCCAGGCTGGCGGCCTTGGCGCCGCCGTGGGCGAACAGGTATTGCTCATTGACGTATTCATTGTTGATAGCCATCACGCCGTGGCCGTCGTCGATCGGGAAAAAGCTCATGCCGTCGTTGTTATCGCCAAACTGTTTTTCCTGATCGGCGGCGCTGTTGTTGCCCTGCGGATCGAAGGCGGGCGCGCCATCCACCAGCGGCTCTCCCCAGGAGATCAACACATCGGCGCGGTAGCCCGGCGCAATCGCCACCTCGTCGGCGGTGGAGGCGGCAATGCCCTTGAAGCCGAGCAGCTTGTTGGGCGGCAGATCTTCGGCCAACGCCTCGGCGGACACCGTCCAGATACCGCCGCCAAGAAAACCGGCCAGGCCGACGGCGCCGGCGCTGCCGAGCAGCAGTTTGCGACGGGTGGGATCTATCAGGCGGTCGGCATCTAATTGCTCAATTTTGGTCGTCATAGCTCACTTTCCTTTTGTAATGGCGCCACGATCGAGATTCACCAGAGTTGCCGGGGCGCTCAGAGTTGGGCTTCATACTAATCAGGAAGTGTGACGGAAATGTTACAGGCAGAAGAGGCAAAAACGACAAAGGGCGCAATTGCTTGCGCCCTCAGGAGAAACGGTTAACGCCTAAAAAATCAGCGGCGCTCTAAAATCTCGAAGCAGTAGCTGTGAGAATTCAGCTCGTCCGCGTCGTGGAATTCACTGAACGAGGTTTCCCACTCGTCCGGCTCGTAGTCTGGGAAGTGAGTGTCGCCACCGACTTCGGCGTCGATGTGCGTCAGGTACATGCGGTTGGCGCGCGCCAGGAACTGGGTGTAAATACGCCCGCCGCCCATCACCATCACTTCTGCCACGTCGCCCGCCGCGGCCAGGGCTTCATCCAACGAAGTGGCCCAGGTCACCCCGGTTTCGTTGCCCGGGCGGCTGCTCAGAACGATATTGTGGCGGCCCGGCAGCGGGCGGCCAATAGACTCAAAGGTCTTACGGCCCATAATAACGGGCTTATTCAACGTGTTGCGTTTAAACCACGCCAGGTCCGCCGGCAGGTGCCACGGCATGGCGTTTTCCATGCCAATAACGCGATCCGCCGCCAAGGCAGCGATCAGGCTGATAATCATTGTTTAACCCTGTATAGGCAGCAAAATTGCTGACACTATACGTAAAGGCCAATCTGCCGTCGATAGGCGAATCAAGCAAGATGAATATATAAGATAGCTCTTATCAGTATATCTAATAACCAACGATTTATAGCCGCAGAAATTCATACTCCAGGGCGTTTGCGGTATAACCACAGCCCCGGCAACGACAGGCCGATCGACAACGCGCCGACGATAAAACTGGCCTTGAGAAAGTGGGTGACCATCGCCTCCATCAGGGCCTCGCTGTAGCCCAGGTGCGAAATCTCCACCACGGTGATCATGGCGGTATAAGCGGAAATGCCGGGGAACATCGGGATCACCGCCGCCACGGTAAACACCTTCGGATGCGCCAGCAGCCAACGCGACCAGTAAATGCCGATGATGCCGATCAGGATCGCCGCCAACAGCGACGCCCACTCGATGTTCATACCGACATGCATCATCAGCATGCGCGAACCGCGGCCCACCGCGCCAAGCAGGGCGCAATAGCGCAGCGCACGCACCGGCACGTTGAACACCATGGCGAAGCCCAGCGCCGGCACCGCCGCCAGCAGCATCTCCTGCAGCAAAGCCCACCACAGACTCATGACCACCCCCGCAAATCCCACAGCGACATCGCCATCACTACGCCGATACAGGTGGCCAGCGTGAGCAGGCTGGCCATCGCCCAACGCGCCAGACCGGTATTCACGTGGCCTTTAAACATGTCCGCCACCGCGTTGATCAGCGGAAAGCCCGGCACCAACAGCAGAACGCTGGCGGCCATCGCCACGCTGGAGGTGTGGCTGAAGGCCGCCAGCCGCAGCAACAGCCCGGATACCGAGGTGGCGACGAACGCCGTCAGACAAAAGTTGATCAGCGGATTCATATGGCGCGCAGTGAGCAGTTGACGCACCAGCATCGCCACGCCGCTGGCGATAAAGGTGACCGCGAACGCATCCCCGCCGCCGCCGTTAAGCATGCTGAAGCAGCCGCACGACAGCCCCACCATCACCACCACCAGCCAGCGCGGATAGCGCAGCGGCCGCAGCTTCTCGAAGCGCCGCGCCACATCGTGCGCGTCCGCCAGCCGATGTTCGGCGAGGATCACGATATGCTGCACCTCGGTCACCATTTGCATGTTGATGCCGCGATCGACGTTCTTGCGGGTGGTGGTCACGCAGGCGCCGTTGCTGAGAGTGGTCAGCACCACCGCATTGGCCGAGATGGAGCTTTCCACGCCGTCCATTCCCAGCGCCAGCCCCAGCCGGGTCGATAGCTGTTCCACTACCGTGCTCTCGGCGCCGTGCTGCAGCAGCAGCAAAGCGCATTGAATACACAGCCGGGTAATTTCACGCTGCAGCCGGTGCGGTTCCGGCCTGTCTGTAAGGGTAGTCTGATGCATAGAGCCCCATCGTTCGCGCTGAGTGAATATTCATCATAGTGGCAAACATTACCTCATTGGGTTGATGCGCATCAGGGGAAGCGGCGTTATTATCGTCGGCATTAGGCCTTTTGCGCAGAGACGCCAACCATGCTTGAAACTTCGCTGTTCGTCGCCGGCATCGCCGCTCTCGGCATGCTGTCACCCGGCCCGGATTTTTTCCTGGTGATCAAAAACGCCGCCCGCTATCCGCGCCTGGCGGCAATGATGACCGCCTGCGGGGTGATCTGCGGCGTCGCCACTCATATGTCCTACTGCGTCGCCGGGCTGGCGGTGGTGATCACCACCACGCCGTGGCTGTTCAACCTGCTTAAATACGCCGGGGCGGCCTACCTGATTTGGGTCGGCATCCAGGCGCTGCTGTCGCGCGGCGGCGGCAAGATGAACGTCAGCAACCTGCCGCGCCAACAGGTCAGCCTGAAGAGCGCCTTTGTGCAGGGCTATCTGTGCAACCTGCTGAACCCGAAGGCCACGCTGTTCTTCCTGGCGGTATTTACCCAGGTGCTGCAGATCGATTCCGGTTTGGGGGAGAAGCTGTGGTACGCGGGGATTATTCTCGGCCTGTCGGTCATCTGGTGGCCGCTGCTGGTGTTCCTGATCCAAAGCGGCCCGGTGCGCCGCGGGCTGGAAAAGACCCAGAAGATCGTCGACAAATTGCTGGGCGGCATGTTGATCGCGCTGGGCATCAAGGTCGCGCTAAGTTAAGCAAAAAAATGGGGCGCCATCGCGGCCTAATGCTTGTCAGTTAGCGTTTTTCTGCGGGCGTTGGTGAAGTTTTCGGTCGATGAATATGAGATGTACCATGAAGCTCACGCGCCTCGACCGAGCAAGGGGCCGTAGGCGCGGCCCCTTGCAACCCACGCCCTCGCCCAATCAGCCGGTTGGCTGCGCCAACTCCCCTCCCTCCGTCACTGCGCATCACGGCCGGCTACGACAGGCGTCCCTGCCTGTCTCGCCTGAAACCGCCGTCCATGGCGGTTTCGCCTATGCGCCGCTCCTGCGTTCGGCGTCTTCAAGGGCGCCCAACACCCTGCTCATCTCACTATTTTCACTGTCTTTAATAAGGTTATCTCAAATGGGGGGGACAGGTTGCCCCGTGGCGGCAGATTCGGGTGTTGACCTTGGGCGCGCATCGCCGGCTGCCGAGCAAGACGGCGTTGTCAGGGGCAACCGGCCAGGGAAGGCCGGTTGAGGCGAGACTAACAGGGACGTTTGTCGTAGCCGACCCGCCCGACAACGCAGGTGCAGCGAGGGTATCCGCGCAGCGGACAGACGGTGTTAAGCGAAGGCGCGGGTGGAGGGGCCGCGCCTTCGGCCCCTCCAATTGCCGTTCATTGCGGTAGCAGAGAAATGCGGGATATTTACGGCAATTCTTCCTGCACGGAGCGTACAGAGATTGGATAAAAAAATGCCAGTCAGGCTTAACTGACCAGCATTACGCCATCGCGGCGCCCCTTCCCTTATCCCTTCGCTTCCACCACCTCGTCTTCCGGCGCTTTGCCGTCGATGCTGCCGCGCCAGCCGGTTTGCTGCACCCGCGCCAGCCGATTCTGATCCTGCTCGATGGCCGCGCTGAGCATTTCCTTGGCCCGCTGCAGGCTGGCGATGCGGAATTCGGTATCCTGGTAATTCTCCAGCGTGTCTTCCAGCATCTTCAGGTTGTAGCGGCGGAAGGTATCCGCCTTTTCCCGCGCCTCGTAGGCATCCAGCCCCAGCAGCTCCAGCGTCTCGCGCCCGATGCGCAGCGAACTCTCGAAGGTCTCGCGCTCCGGGCTCTCCACCCCCAGCTGGCGCAGCTGGTACCAGTGGTCGACGTCGCGCGCGCGCGCCACCACCTTCAGGTGCGGGAAGTGGCGCTTGGCCAACTCGGTCAGCTGCAGGTTGGCCTCCACATCGTCAATGGCGTTGATCAGCACTTTGGCGTGCGCGGCGCCGGCGGCTTCCAGCAGGTCGGCGCGGGTGGCGTCGCCGTAGAACACCTTGGCGTCGAACTTGCGCAGCGTTTCGATATGGTCCGGATCGTGATCCAGTACCACGGTGTGCACGCCGTTGGCCAACAGTAAGCGGCCGGCGATTTGGCCGAAACGGCCGAAACCGGCGATGATCACGCTGGCGTTCTCGTCGTCGATCACGTCCGCCGGGCGTTCTTCCTTCGGCGCGTTTTTCTCCAGCTGTGTGGCGATCACCAACAGCAGCGGCGTAGCCGCCATCGACAGCGCCACCGCCAGCGTCAGCGACTTGGCCCAGTCCGGCGGCAGCACGCCCGCCAGCTGCGCCGCGCCGAAGATCACGAAGGCGAACTCACTGCCCTGGCCCAACAGAATGGCGAACATGCCGCGCTGGCGCTTCGGCACCCCCAGCAACGGCCCAATCAGCCACAGCAGCGCCGCCTTGATCAGCATAAAGCCCAGCAGCAGCGAAGCGATCAGCAGCGGATGGTGGAACAGCGTGCCAAAGTCGATCGACATGCCAACGCCGATAAAGAACAGCCCCAGCAGCAAACCTTTGAACGGCTGAATATCGCTTTCCAGCGCGTGGCGATACTCCGAGCTGGCCAGCAGCACCCCGGCGAGGAAAGCCCCCATCGCCATCGACAACCCGGCCATCTCCAGCAGAATGCCGAAGCCGAATACCAAAAACAGCGCCACGGCGCTGAACACCTCGCGCATGCCCGAACGGGCGACAAAATGCAGCAACGGGCGAGTGACATAGCGGCCAAGCAGCACCACGATCATCAGCGCACCCACCACCTTGCCGGCAGACATGGCGAAAGCGCCCAGCGTGGTGGTGGCGCCGCTGCTGGCCAGCAGCGGGATCATCGCCACCAGCGGGATCGCCGCGATATCCTGGAACAACAGCACGGCAAACGAGCTGCGGCCGATCGGCGACGGCGTCAGGTTGCGCTCGCTCATCGCCTGCATGGCGATGGCGGTGGAAGACAGCGCCAGCGTCAGGCCAATCAGCAGCGCCACCTTCCAGTCGAGCCCGAGGAAGTAGCAAAAAGCGCTCAGCGCCAGCCCGCAGCCGGCCATCTGGATGCTGCCGCCGCCGAATACCGAGGCGCGCAGCGTCCACAACCGTTTGGGATCCAGCTCCAGCCCGATGATAAACAGCATCAGCACCACGCCGATTTCGGCGAAAGTGAGGATCGACTCGGCGTCTGACACCAGCTTCAGCCCCCAGGGGCCGATGATGCAGCCGGCGATCAGGTAGCCCAATACCGAACCCAGCCCGAGGCGCACCGCAATAGGCACGAACAGCGCGGCGGAGCCGAGATAGATCAGCCCCTCGATCATCATGTTGTGGTTATCCATGGCTGGCTCCCTGTTCTACCGGTTCGCTGTGTTCCATCAGATACTCGACCAGCCGTTGGCGGTAGGCCTCCCCGGCGGCAATCAGCGCCGGTTCGTTGCAGGTAAAGGTATTATGCACCGCAAAATAGGGCTGCCAGTTCATACCGCAATAGACCGCGGTCGCCTGCAGCGGCTGCGCCAGCGCGGCGAAATTCGGGAAGTCTCCCAGTTCGAAATGCTGTTCATCACCGCCGCTGGTCACCGCCCACAGGCAGTCCTTGCCCACCAGCGCATCGCCTTCGTGGCCGTAGGCCCAGCCGTGTTCCAGCACCTTGTCGATCCATAACTTCAGCAGCGGCGGAAAGCTGTACCACTGCATCGGGTGTTGCAGCACCACCATGTCGGCACGTTCCAGAGCGCGCTGTTCGGCGTTGATATCGATATTGAAATCGGGGTACAGCTCATACAGCGAGCGCACCTCTACCTCGGGAAGATCCCTCACCGCCTGCAGCAGCCGCTGGTTGGCATGAGAATGCCGGGGATAGGGATGGGCGTAAATAATCAAAATCATTGTTGTCGTCGTTCCTTCGTTCGTTCCTTGCCAATACTTCAAGCATATACCAATCACCAGAGTGACAGTTCGCAGATTGATTGATAGCGGAAATTTTTAACTCGGGGAAACAAATTGGCTGAATAAGATAAAAAAAGGGCGCTGCATTGAACTGCACCCCAAATGTTGGACAGGTCATCTGACATTTGGAGGTGCAGTTTTTATGAAATATTCACTCCCGTTCAAACTCGACGTAGTCCGGTACTATCTTACCGGACACGGCAGCCAAAGGCAGACCGCGAGAAAATTCTCTGTCGCCCATGTCCAGCTACGTCGCTGGATTGCGGCCTATCAACATCATGGTGAGCCAGGGCTGCAACCCGGACGGCAACGACATTACACACCCGAATTTAAGCTCTCTGTCGTCGAGTTTGCCCTCTCCAATCCTTTTTCTTTAGCGGACGTTGCCGCACAATTTGATATCCCCTCATACACGACGCTGGAACACTGGGTTAAGCTCTATCAGGAGAATGGGGCCGAAGCCCTCAACCGGAACCAGCGTGGTCGCCGAATGTATCAGCATCCCAAAACACCCCATGCGGATAAGTCGCCAGATGAGTTGACCCCCGAAGAGATGCGGGAGGAAATCGAGTTTTTACGCGCTCAGAATGACTACATAAAAAAGCTGAGAGCCTTGATGCAGGAAAACGATGCCCGGGCACGGCGGAAAGGGCAAAAATAGTCACGGCATTAAGGCAAGAGCACCGTTTAGACAGGCTGTTGCATGCCGGTGGGCTGGCGCGCAGCACGTACTATTATTGCTGTAAAGTCGGTCGAGTGCCGGATAAATACCGTGAGGCTAAACAACGAATAGCCGAAGTCTTTAACGTCCATAAAGGCCGTTACGGCTATCGTCGCATAACCTGCGTAATGCGAAAGGAAGGGTACGGTTTAAATCATAAAACCGTGCAAAAACTGATGACAGCGCTGCAGCTGAAGTCACCGGTTCGCCGTAAAAAGTACCGCTCATACAAGGGGAATACAGGCAAGTTGGCACCCAATCTCCTGCAGCGTAATTTTACCGCTCAATGCCCCAATCAAAAGTGGGTAACGGATGTAACGGAGTTCCGGGTTGGTGAGGATAAGCTGTATTTATCACCGGTGCTCGACTTGTACAACGGTGAAATCATCGCTTATGAAGTGGCTCGCCGGGCAGAGTTTAGGCTGGTTAAAAGGATGTTGGACAAGGCGGTAAGCAGGATGAAGCCGGGTGAGCAGTTGCTGTTGCACAGTGACCAGGGTTGGCACTATCAGATGGCGGCTTATCAGCATGCGTTGCGGGTTAACGGGATAAAGCAGAGCATGTCTCGCAAGGGAAATTGCCTGGACAATGCCGTGATGGAGAACTTCTTCGGACATCTGAAAGCGGAGCTGTATTACTTGCAGCGTTTTGAGAGTGTGGAACACCTGGCGCAAGAGATAGACATTTACATTGATTACTACAACTCTCATCGTATCAGGCAGAAACTGAAAGGCCTGAGTCCGGTGGAGTACCGAACTCAGGCCTCGAAGGCTGCGTGAATTTACACCGTCCAACTTCTGGGGTGCAGTTCACATCTGCAGCGCCCTCTGAGGTTACGGCATGGCGATGTTACTTGCCGATGCGCGCATGCATTTCCTGTACCGACGTCACCTGCTCGGTCGGATCCGCTTTCAGCGCCATCGCGGTGGCGAAGCCGCCGTTCAGCGTGGTGTCGTAGTGCACCTTGTACTGCAGCGCGCTGCGGCGAATCAGCTTGGAGTCTTCAATCGCCTGGCGGCCGGCCGTGGTGTTGACGATATAGGTGTACTCGCCGTTTTTGATGCGGTCCTGAATGTGCGGACGGCCTTCATGCACCTTGTTGACCAGGCGCGGGTTAATGCCCGCTTCGCCCAGCACCACCGCAGTGCCGTGGGTCGCATCCAGCTCGAAGCCCTGCTTCAGCAGGCTGGCGGCCAGATCCACTACCCGCGCCTTGTCGCCTTCACGCACCGACAGCAGCGCACGGCCCTGTTTCTTCATGCCTGACTGGCTGCCGAGCATCGCTTTGGAGAAGGCTTCGGCGAAGGTGCGGCCCACGCCCATCACTTCCCCGGTAGAGCGCATTTCCGGCCCAAGGATCGGGTCGACGCCCGGGAATTTGTTGAACGGCAGCACCACTTCCTTCACCGAGTAGTACGGCGGAATAACCTCTTCGGTCACGCCCTGCTCGGCCAGCGTTTTGCCCGCCATCACCCGCGCCGCGACCTTGGCCAGCGGCACGCCGGTGGCTTTGGAGACGAACGGCACGGTACGCGCGGCGCGCGGGTTGACTTCAATCAGGTAAACTTCGTTGTTTTTCACCGCAAACTGCACGTTCATCAGGCCGCGCACCTGCAGCTCGAACGCCAGTTTTTCTACCTGCTGGCGCATCACGTCCTGAATTTCTTTGCTCAGGGTGTAGGCCGGCAGTGAACAGGCTGAGTCGCCGGAGTGCACGCCCGCCTGTTCGATGTGTTCCATAATGCCGCCAATCAGCACGCGCTCGCCGTCGCAGATGGCGTCGACGTCCACTTCCACCGCGTCATCCAGGAAGCGATCCAGCAGCACCGGCGCGTCGTTGGAAACGCTGACCGCATTCTGGAAGTAACGGCGCAGGTCGACTTCGTCATAGACGATTTCCATCGCCCGGCCGCCCAGCACGTAAGAAGGACGCACCACCAGCGGGTAACCGATGCCGGCCGCTTTCTCTACCGCCTGCTCGATGGCGGTCACGGTGGCGTTGGCCGGCTGCTTCAGGCCCAGACGGTTGACCGCCTGCTGGAAGCGCTCGCGGTCTTCGGCGCGGTCGATGGCATCCGGGCTGGTGCCGATGATCGGCACGCCTGCGGCTTCCAGCTCGCGCGCCAGCTTCAGCGGGGTCTGGCCGCCGTACTGCACGATCACGCCCTTCGGCTTCTCGATGCGCACGATTTCCAGCACGTCTTCCAGCGTCACCGGCTCGAAGTACAGGCGATCGGAGGTGTCGTAATCGGTGGAGACGGTTTCCGGGTTACAGTTGACCATGATGGTCTCGTAGCCGTCTTCGCGCAGCGCCAGCGAAGCGTGCACGCAGCAATAGTCGAATTCGATGCCCTGGCCGATACGGTTCGGCCCGCCCCCCAGCACCATCACTTTCGGACGGTCATTGGTCGGGTTGGACTCGCACTCTTCTTCATAGGTGGAGTACATGTAGGCGGTGTCGGTGGCGAATTCCGCCGCGCAGGTATCCACGCGCTTGTAAACCGGGTGCAGGCTATAGCTGTGGCGCAGCTTGCGGATTTCGCTCTCGGCAACGCCGGCCAGCTTGGCCAGGCGCGCGTCGGCGAAACCTTTGCGTTTCAGGGTACGCAGGAAGTCTTTGGTCAGGCCGTTGATGCCGGCCTCGGCCACCTGCTCTTCCAGGCGCACCAGCTCTTCAATCTGCACCAGGAACCAGCGGTCGACGTTGGTCAGGTTGAACACGCCGTCGACCGACAGGCCGGCGCGGAAGGCGTCGGCGATATACCAGATGCGGTCAGAACCGGCGTCTTTCAGCTCGCGGCGGATTTTGGTCAGCGCTTCAGGGTCATCCAGGCTCACCTTCGGGTCGAAGCCGGTGGCACCCACTTCCAGACCGCGCAGCGCTTTCTGCAGCGACTCCTGCTGAGTGCGGCCGATGGCCATCACTTCGCCGACCGATTTCATCTGGGTGGTCAGGCGGTCGTTGGCGCCGGCGAATTTCTCGAAGTTGAAGCGAGGAATTTTCGTTACCACGTAGTCGATGGACGGTTCAAACGACGCCGGGGTGCGGCCGCCGGTGATGTCGTTCATCAGCTCGTCGAGGGTGTAGCCCACCGCCAGCTTGGCGGCGATCTTGGCGATCGGGAAGCCGGTGGCTTTCGACGCCAGCGCCGAAGAGCGCGACACGCGCGGGTTCATTTCGATGACGATCAGACGGCCGGTTTTCGGGTTGACCGAGAACTGCACGTTGGAACCGCCGGTTTCCACGCCGATTTCACGCAGCACCGCCATCGAGGCGTTACGCATGATTTGATATTCTTTGTCGGTCAGGGTCTGAGCCGGCGCCACGGTGATCGAGTCACCGGTGTGGATGCCCATGGCGTCGAAGTTTTCGATCGAGCAGACGATGATGCAGTTGTCGTTTTTATCACGCACCACTTCCATCTCGTACTCTTTCCAACCGATCAGCGATTCGTCGATCAGCAGCTCTTTGGTCGGCGACAGATCGAGCCCGCGTTCGCAGATTTCTTCGAACTCTTCGCGGTTGTAGGCGATGCCGCCGCCGGTGCCGCCCATGGTAAAGGAAGGGCGGATGATGCACGGGAAGCCCACGTCGGCGGCAACCGCCAGCGCTTCTTCCATCGTGTGGGCAATGCCGGAGCGCGCGGTGTCCAGGCCAATCTTTTTCATCGCCACGTCGAAACGGCGGCGGTCTTCGGCTTTATCGATCGCATCGGCGGTGGCGCCGATCATGGTGACGCCGAACTCGGCCAGCACGCCCTGGCGCTCCAGTTCCAGCGCGCAGTTCAGCGCCGTCTGGCCGCCCATGGTCGGCAGCACCGCATCCGGGCGCTCTTTCTCGATGATCTTGCGCACCACTTCCCAGTGGATCGGCTCGATGTAGGTGGCGTCGGCCATTTCCGGGTCGGTCATGATGGTGGCCGGGTTGGAGTTGACCAGAATGACGCGGTAACCCTCTTCACGCAGCGCCTTACAGGCCTGGGCCCCCGAGTAGTCGAACTCACACGCCTGGCCGATGACGATCGGGCCAGCGCCGAGGATCAGGATGCTTTTTATATCGGTACGTTTTGGCATTTTTTTGCTCCTGATTATTTGGCGTTAGAACGGTAAGTCTCAATCAGTTCGATAAAGTGATCGAACAGCGGCGCGGCGTCGTGCGGGCCCGGGCTGGCTTCCGGGTGGCCCTGGAAGCTGAACGCCGCTTTGTCGGTGCGGTGGATGCCCTGCACCGTATGGTCGAACAGCGATTTGTGCGTCACCCGCAGGTTAGCCGGCAGGTTGTTTTCGTCTACCGCAAAGCCGTGGTTCTGCGCGGTGATCATCACGGTATCGTTGTCCAGGTCTTTGACCGGGTGGTTGCCGCCGTGGTGGCCAAGCTTCATCTTCACGGTCTTCGCCCCGCTGGCCAGCGCCAGCAGCTGGTGGCCCAGGCAGATGCCGAACACCGGAATGTCGGTGTTCAGGAACGCCTTGATGGCGGCGATGGCGTAGTCGCACGGCTCCGGGTCACCCGGGCCGTTGGACAGGAAGATGCCGTCCGGATCCATCTTCAGCACCTCGTCGGCCGGGGTTTGCGCCGGCACCACGGTCAGGCGGCAGCCGCGATCCACCAGCATGCGCAGGATGTTGCGCTTGGCGCCGTAGTCGTAGGCCACCACGTGGAACGGCAGCTCTGCGGCGGTTTTGGCTTCCGGCAGCTCGCCTTCCAAAGTCCAGCTGCCCTGCTGCCAGCTGTAAGCTTCTCGGGTGGTCACTTCCTTCGCCAAATCCATGCCTTTCAGGCCCGGGAAACCCTGCGCCTTGGCCAGCGCCAGCGCGGCGTCCGGCGAATCTGCGGCGATGATGCAGCCGTTCTGGGCGCCTTTCTCACGCAGCAGGCGGGTCAGCTTACGGGTATCGATATCGGCGATCGCCACGATGTTGTGGCGTTTGAGGTATTCGGACAGGCCTTCTTCGTTGCGGTAGTTGCTGGCAATCAGGGGGAGGTCGCGAATGACAAGGCCTTGGGCGTGAACAGCGGAGGATTCTTCGTCGGAAGCATTGGTGCCGACATTGCCGATATGAGGATAAGTAAGAGTAACGATCTGGCGGGAGTAGGAAGGATCAGTGAGGATTTCTTGATAGCCGGTCATCGACGTATTGAAGACCACTTCCCCCACTGCCGTACCCTCTGCCCCGATGGCCCGACCGTGGAATTGGGTTCCGTCTTCCAGAACCAATAGCGCTGACTTAATCAAAACACCCTCCAAGGAATAATCAATCACAATATTTGCATATTAATTCAGATATCGCGATCTAAATCAATGCAAAAACCGTCCGCGAGGCCAATTTTTGGCAAATTGGGCGCATTTTAATGATGAGTGCCCGCCTTGTCTACCCAAAGCGCCTTTTTTTCTCTTATTTTTGCTGTTTTCGCTGTTTAATGGGGCCAGCAGCCATAAAAACACAGCTAAACTCGGGTGGGTAAACGGTTGCGAGGTACAATGACAGAAATTCGCAGTTTCACGGGCTAAAATAAGGTTAAAAAATAACTCCCCTGCGAAAAAACACGATTAAATCCAACATAAACAGATAAAAATACGACTCTCTCACAAAAAACTATTCATACACCTTATTTTTAATGTTAAAAAAAAGGACAATAAAATTATTGCCCTATTATCATAGCATTATGATCAACACAACCACATCACAATGGTATTCAGGTTAGTTATAACTGGTCTAGATTGAGCACGTCTCGCATATCAAATAGCCCCTTATCACGGCCATGCAGCCAAATAGCCGCCTTAACCGCGCCGCTGGCAAAAGTCATGCGGCTGGAGGCTTTGTGGGTAATTTCCACCCGCTCGCCGATGTCGGCGAACATCGCCGTATGTTCACCGACGATGTCCCCGGCACGCAGGGTGGCGAAGCCGATACTTTTCGGATCGCGCTCGCCGGTATGGCCTTCACGCGCATACACCGCGCAGTCTTTCAGGTCACGGCCCAGCGCCCCGGCAATCGCCTCGCCCATCGCCAGCGCAGTCCCCGAAGGGGCATCCACTTTATGGCGGTGATGCGCCTCAAGGATTTCGATATCGGTATAGTCACCCATCACCTGAGCGGCTTTTTCCAGCAGCTTCAGCACCAGATTGACGCCGACGCTGAAGTTGGCGGCAAACACGATGCCAATATGCTGCGCCGCATCGCGGATCGCCTGCTTGCCGGCATCGTCGAAGCCGGTGGTGCCGATGACCATCGCTTTGCGATGCGCCACGCAGAACTCCAGGTACCCCCGAGTGCTTTCCGGGCGGGTGAAGTCGATCAAGATGTCGAAGTCGTCAACCACCTTGTCCAGACCGTCGCTGACGGCCACGCCTAGCGCGCCAATGCCCGCCAGCTCACCGGCGTCGACGCCGATCAGGCTGGAGCCGGGGCGAGACAGCGCCGCCCCCAGCACCACGCCTTCCGCCTGCTGCACCGCCTGGATCAATTGGCGGCCCATACGGCCGCCGGCGCCCGCAATCGCAATGCGGATGTGTGAATCAGTCATGCTTGCTCTCTTGTTGATTTAACGCCTGCCCATTAGGCCTATCCCGTCAGGGTAACTGCCCCACCTTACCATCGCCAGAGGATTCATTTCATAATTAGAAAATTATGATATCCCCCACTTTTCATCAGCAACGCTGTCAATAGGTTAACATTCAGCCGATGCCAGGGCCCTGGGGTGATTGTACATAATCATGCAGTTTCCATTCAGAAAAAAGCATAAAAAAGGCGCCGCGAACGGCGCCTGGGAACCGGGAAAAACATCACTGCGCCGTGATGGCGGCGACTTCATGAGCGATAGACGCCAGCGCGTTATGCCGGGCATAGTCTTCCCGCACCAACGCCGCACGCTGCCGGTAGGCCGGCTGCTGCAGAATGCGGCTCGCCGCCGCCTGCAGCTGGCCTTCGTCCGGATGGCTGGTGTGCAGGTTGACGCCGCAACCGGCCGCCACCACGCGCGCCGCAGCCTCCTGCTTGTCTTCGCCGGTGCCGGCGACGATCAGGGGCACGCCGCTATCGAGTGCGTAGTTGATCGAACCGTAACCGCCGTTGGTGATCAGCAGCGCCGCCTGCGGCAGCCAGTACTCGAAGGAGATAAACTCCCGCAACCTGGCGTTGGCCGGCAACGGGGCCATCAGCCCGTCGACCGCGCGACCGCCGGTGGTGGCCAATACCCGTACCGGCAACTGCGCCAGGGCTTTCAGCGCCGGTACGATCAGCTGGTGCAGATCGACATTCGCCAGCGTGCCCTGTGTGACAATAACCAATGGACGATCGTCGTTTTCGTCCCAGCCCGCCTCTTCCGTCACCAGCTGCGCGCCGCTGCGCAGCGGGCCGACAAAGCGCACGCCGGCCGGCAGATCGTCACGCTCATACTCCAGCGCCGTAGTGGACAGCTGCAGGAAACGGTCGCAGCCGCCGATCAGCGCATCGGTAAACTGACGCTCCAGCGGGCCACCGCCCGATTGCGCCAGCGCAGCGTTGAAACTGTGCTGCACCTCGTCAATCAGCCTCTGGGTCGTTTCGTCCACCAACTGCTCACGGCGCAAATCCTGCGGCAGCAGCGCCGGCGGAATACGCGGCCCGTAGAAGACAGAATCACGCGATGAATACGACAGCGGCGTTACGCCAATGCCGAATACCGGCGGCCGATCGCTCGACTGCAGCAACGGCAGCACCCCATAGAAGCAGTTTTCCACCATCAGCAGATCGGTGGCTTCGGCGGCAATGGCCGCCCGCAGTTGGCTGTCCAACAGCGGGATGGGCGCGGCGAAGAAGTCTTTCAGCGCCAGCGCCATCTGCGCGTTGCCCGGCGGCAGCGCGGCCCGCTCGGGAAAATGCTGCTCCAGGTGGCGGTAATCGAAATCCACCTGCGCGTCGAAGGGAACAAACTGCGCGCCGATCGCTTCGGCGCGTTCACGAAACAGCGCGCCGGTCATGACCCGCACCTGATGCCCTTGCGCGATCAGGTAGCGGGCGATGCTCAGCATCGGGTAAACGTGCCCCGGGGTGGCGACCGCCGCCATCAGTATCCTTGCCATAGTTGCCCCGTTAAGCCTCTGCGTTAGCCGGCTTCAGCGCCAGATTGGCGCACGCCGGGTTGCTCTGAATGTGTACGCGCTGCAGATGGCGCGCGGAACGAGCGGTGAAACCTTCGCGCCCATGCAGCAGCGAGAAGTTGTCCGCCACCACCACGTCGCCCTGCTGCCATTGATGGGCATAATAGTGGCGCGGATCGTACAGGTGCTGTTGCAGAGTATGGTGAAACGCTTCCTGCTGCTCCGCCGGTACGCCGTGGTACTCCAGCGCATGCTGATTGAGGAATTTTTTGCCCTCGGTCGGCGGCTCGTTATAGCGCATGATCAACCCTCTGCCGCCCGGGTGTTGCACCACCAACGGCGAACAGACCTCACCGCCGTAATGCACTACCTGTTTGATGCGATAGGTGATCGACACCGCCAGCCACTGCGCCAGCTGCGCTTCGTCCGCGTTGGCCAACAGCCGGGTGGTGTCGACAAAGGTAGTGCGCCCGCCCTCGTCCTGCGACGGCGCCGCCACGCAGTGAAACAGCTGGAATTCCGGAATGGTCGGTTTGTACATGCCATCCCAATGCAGCGGCACGTAACTGCTGTCGAAGATGTGGTCTTTGGCGTCCGGATGCTCTTTCACGTCCAGCACTGCGCCGAACGGCCACATCATGATCTCGCCCCATTGATCGGCGTAGCCGGTCAACACCTGCGGATCGGTAAAGCCGGAGGCGAAACCGCGCAGCACCAGCAGGTGATGTTCCTGCGCCAGCGCGCGCAGCGCCTCAACCGGCAGCGAGGCTATCTGCTGCCCGGGGTGCTGTGGGGTTAGTATCGCGCCGAAGGGTGCGTTCGGCTGAATATGGCAATTAAGCGGTCGTTGGTTCATCGGTCTTTCTCCTTGCATCGAATTGGCTGCTCACACGGCAACGCGCCGTTAAAAACGCCCCCGTCAGGAGTACGGGCGCAAATCAAGCCACTTGCGGCTGTTCAATCAGGTAATGGCTAGGTTCGCCGCGAATTTCCACCAGCTCGCCGGCCATCTGCTGCGCGTCTTTGCGCTTCATCAGCACAAACTGGCCGTTGACCTTGGCCGCCACGCCGTGCCACGGCGTCAGCCAGTCATCCTTGGTCGGCATCATGTGAATGCCCATTTTCAGACTGTCGACCGGCTGCGGGTGGATCGACAGCCGGATCGCCGCCGGGAAATGCTGGGCCAGCAAATTGCCCCAGGCCCAGCTGCGCTGGATCACGCCGCAGGCGCGCTGCTTGGCGTCCTTTTGCAGTGCGGCGTTGGAACCGCTGTAGCCCGGCAGCTGGCTGTCCTCATACAGGAAGCGGGTGATGGCGCGGTACAGCATCAGGCCCTGCTCGTCCTGCATCAGCTGCTGCTTAATCGCCTCTTCCGGCTCGGCGTAGCCGTCCACCAACAGTTGACGCAGCAGATCGTAGTCGCCGGTATGTTCCGCCAGCCCTTCGACGTCGCCGAGGTTAAACACGCTCAGGTGCGTGGCCCCGACTTCGTGCAGCAAGTTTTCTATTTCGCGCTGATAGTGGTTGATCGCCTCATCGCTGACGCGGATCAGGTCGCCGAATACGTGGCCGTCGGAGCAGATCACGATATGCGCGCCAGGCGCATAATAGAGCTGGATGCGCTGGCACAGTGAGTTGAGGAAGATCAGCGACAGCCGCTCCGCCATGTCCGGCACCGCACCTATCACCTTATTGGCATTGGGTGACTTGGTCGGGAAGGCCGGCAGCACGAATTCAATCCGTTGGCCGTTTTCAATAAATGCCCGGATGCGCGGTAATTGCACCTGGGTGACCCGCTGTTCTTCCTCCGTCATGGAGGTTTCTGCACCGGGGAAACGACGGCGGTATTGCAATAATTCATGGAGGATCTTTAAGGCTATTTTTTCTGTCTGGGCGCTGTCCACAATTAACTCCTGTTGCGATGTGGTTCGGGTAATTTATTGGCAAACGCAATAAGGCTTTTCAAAAAAGAAACTAAACGAAAGCAAAATAATGATTAACCCGACGTTTCTATGCTCCAGACAATATAGAAGAGATGATGCTATATTATTAGTCCTTATAATTTACAATCTTGGTTAAGTTGTGCTTAACAAACTATGAGTAATATTCTAAAACGCATGGCCATTTTCTCTAAAGTTGTCGACTGCGGAGCATTCAGCATGGCGGCGAAAGAATTGGGCATTACCACTTCCGCCGTCAGCCAACACATTCGCCAGCTGGAAGATCATCTGGGCATTCAATTATTGTTGCGCTCCACCCGCTCACTCAGCCTGACCGAGGCAGGGCTGTGTTTTTATGAGGACTGCCTGCTGATGATCCACGCCGCCGAACGCGGCCAGCAGCGGATTGCCGCGCTGCGCGGTGAGCTGGTGGGGGAACTGCGCGTCGCCACCTCGACCGAATTCGCTACCCACTATCTGGTGCCGGCGCTGCAAAGCTTTCTCGACGAGCACCCGCGCATCACGCTGCGGCTGGAGATCCAGGATGAGAAGATCGACCTGATAGGCCAACGCATTGACTTAGCGATCCGCGGCGGCGTACTGGCCGATTCCAGCTACGTTTCCACCCGCCTGGCGCGCTTGCGCGAAGTGCTGTGCGCCTCGCCGGCCTACCTGGCCGGCCACGGCACGCCGGATACGCCGCAGGCGTTGTCGCAGCATCAGTGGGTGACCTTTACGCCGCTGGGCAATCCGCAATTCGTCAGGCTGATGCATCATGGGGGCGGCGAACACCGGCTGCGGTTGACCGGGCGTATCTTCACCAACAACGGCATGGCGATGAAAGAGCTGGCGCTGGCGGGAAAAGGCATCATTCGCAATCTTTTCGCCAACGTCGAACGGGAATTGCGCAGCGGTGAGTTGATTGAGATATTGCCCGAGTGGCGGCTGCCGGAAATTAATTGCTATGCGATTATGCCGCGTAGAGAGATCCAGCCATTAAAGGTTCGCCGTTTGCTGGAGCATATGAAAATCTATTTGCAAAATAAATAACGCACTGCCGTAGACCATAGCCACATAAAATAAAATAAGAAACATCTGTAACATGACTATTGTAATTATTGTTTTTACCTTGCCAACGTCAGGCCATACTTAGATTGCAGGCTAATGATTTTTATATTAATAACTTTTCATCCAGGCATATAATGAATTTCTCGCCTTTGATTCAAATACTCAGAATGAATTTGACTTTAGTTAGCAGAAAATTTGAATGCCTCCCTCATCATTATTTATTCCGCCGCAAGTTTCCCGTTGCCAAACGTAAAACGGGGAGCCTTGGCTCCCCGTTGTGGTGCTGCATTCGTCGCGTTAATCGACCTGCCGGATATCTACCCGCAGCTCTTTCGGCACTTCGAACACGATGTTTTCTTCACGGCCGCTGATTTCATGCACTTCCAGCCCGCCCAGCGCCTGCAGGCGACGGATGACGTCCTGCACCAGCACGTCGGGCGCCGAAGCCCCGGCGGTGACGCCGATGTTGCGCGCGCTGCTCAGCCAGGCCTCCTGGATATCCGCCGCGGAGTCGATCAGATAAGCGGGCTTGCCGACCCGCTGGGCCAGCTCCGCCAGGCGGTTGGAGTTGGAAGAGTTCTTCGACCCCACCACCAGCACCACATCCGCATCGCCTGCCAGGCTGCGCACCGCTTCCTGCCGGTTGGTGGTGGCGTAACAGATATCATCTTTGCGCGGCCCGATAATGCTCGGGAAGCGCTGACGCAGCGCATCGATCACGTCGGAAGTATCGTCCACCGACAGCGTGGTTTGCGTCATAAAGCACAGGTTGCTTTCATCCTTCACCTGCAGCTGCCAAACGTCTTCCGGCGATTCCACCAGGTACATGCCGCCTTTCGGATTGCTGTACTGGCCCATGGTGCCTTCCACTTCCGGGTGGCCGGCATGACCGATCAGAATGGCTTCGGTGCCGCGGCGGCTGGCGCGCGCCACTTCCATATGCACCTTGGTCACCAGCGGGCAGGTCGCGTCAAACAGCATGGTCAGATCGCGCGCCTTGGCTTCGGCGCGCACCGCCTGAGATACCCCGTGCGCCGAGAAGATCAGAATCGATCCATCCGGCACTTCGGAAATCTCTTCGATAAACACCGCGCCGCGCTCGCGCAGGCTCTCGACTACGTAGCGGTTGTGCACCACCTCATGCCGCACGTAGATCGGCGCGCCGTAAATCTCCAGCGCGCGCTCGACAATGCTGATCGCGCGATCGACCCCGGCGCAAAAGCCGCGCGGGTTAGCCAGCAATATTTGCATGCGTTTCCTCCTGCTGCGGGTCGATCTCCAGCACTTCGATATCGAAGCTCACAGGATGCCCCGCCAGCGGATGGTTGAAATCAACGGTAATCGAATCTTCCGCCACTTCACGCACCACGCCCGGCATTTCGCTGCCGTCGATGGCGGTAAACAGCATGATGGTGCCTACGTCCGGCACGCCGGTTTCCGCGAAGTCGCGGCGTGAGAAGAACTGGATCAGATCCGGGTTCTCCGCGCCGAACGCCGCTTCCGGCTGCAGGGTAAAGGCGCACTTGTCGCCCGCGCGCAGGCCGAGCAGATGCGCTTCCAGCGGCGCCGACAGGCTGCCGTCGCCCAGGCGGAACAGCGCCGGCTTGCCGCTGCTGCGGGTGGATTCGGCGGTCGAACCGTCTTCCAGTTTCAGCGTAAAGTGAACCAGCACTGCGCTGTCACCAATAACCTGAGCCGTCATATTACTCACCTTTACTCTTTGCGCCTTTGTTCGCCGGCGACAGGAAACCTTCCAACACGATCATCGCCGCCCCAACGCAGATAAAACTGTCCGCCAGGTTGAAGGTCGGGTAATGCCAGGTGCCGACGTAGAAATCGATAAAGTCGACCACGTAGCCGTGCCACAGGCGATCGAACAGATTGCCGAGCGCGCCGCCGATAATGAAAGCATAGGCGATATTGTTCAGCTTCTGCTGCGCGCTGCTGCGGTACATCATCACCAACAGCACCGCCACGATGGCGATGGCGATGCCGGCGAAGAACCAGCGCTGCCAGCCGCCGTGATCGGCCAGGAAGCTGAACGCAGCGCCGTAGTTGCGCGCATAGAACAGGTTGAACGACGGGATCAACGGCTGGGACTGACCCAGCACGAAGTTACCGAGGATCCACTGTTTGCTGGCGAAATCCAGCACCAGCACCGCCACTACCACCCACAGCCAACGCAGGCCGGTCGAACAGATTGATTTACTCATCAGGTTCGCGTTCTCAGGCAAAGTTACGCTTTTCACCGTCGCCGGCGACGTTGCTTACACAGCGGCCGCAAATGTCTGCGTGCTCCGCCACCAGGCCGATATCGGTGGTGTAATGCCAGCAGCGCGGGCATTTTTCCCCTTCAGCGGTACTGAAGGCGATTTTCAGGCCTTTCAGCGATTCCGCAGTCTGCGCGTCCGCCGGCGCATCGGCCAGAGGCGCAACGCGCGCTGCGGAGGTCAGCAGCACAAAGCGCAGCTCGTCCTGCAGGCTATTCAGACGTTCAGCCAGCTCGCTGTCGGCGTACAGCGTCACCGCCGCTTCCAGCGAACCGCCGAGGCGTTTGTCCGCACGCGCCTGCTCCAGCACCTTGTTCACTTCGCCGCGCACTTTCAGCAGCTCGGCCCAGAAGGCGTCGTTCATGCTTTCGCCTTCCGCCAGCCCGAACAGGCCGTCGTACCACTCTTCGGTAAACACGTACTGCGTGCGTTTGCCCGGCAGGAAGCCCCAGATTTCATCGGCGGTGAACGACATGATCGGCGCCATCCAGCGTACCAACGCTTCCGCGATGTGGTACAGCGCGGTCTGGCAGCTGCGGCGGGCGACGCTGTCGCTCTTCGCGGTGTACTGACGGTCCTTGATGATATCGAGATAGAAGGAACCCATCTCGACCGAGCAGAATTGCATCAGGCGTTGCACCACTTCGTGGAAATCGTAGCTGGCGTAAGCCTGCTCGATGTCCTGTTGCGCCGCCAGCGCGCGGCCGACCGCCCAGCGATCCAGCACCACCATGTCTTCCGGCGCCACGCAGTCGGTGCTGGGATCAAAACCGTTAAGGTTGGCCAGCAGGAAGCGCGCGGTGTTGCGGATGCGGCGGTAAGAGTCGGCGGAACGCTTGAGGATCTCGTCGGACACCGCGATTTCGCCGGTGTAGTCGGTAGAGGCCACCCACAGGCGCAGAATGTCGCCGCCCAGCTTGTTCATCACGTCCTGCGGGCTGACGGTGTTGCCGATCGACTTGGACATCTTGCGGCCCTGGCCGTCGACGGTGAAGCCGTGGGTCAGCACTTCTTTGTAAGGCGCCTTGCCCTTCATCGCGGTGGAGATCATCAGCGATGACATGAACCAGCCGCGGTGCTGGTCGGAGCCTTCCAGATACATATCGGCGCCGTGGCCGTTGAACTCAGGGCGCACGTCGACCACCGAGGCGTGGGTCGAACCGGAATCGAACCACACGTCCAGGGTATCAGGCACTTTCACGTAATCGGCGGCGTCGGCGCCGAGGATGTCGGCCGCGTCCAGATCCCACCATGCCTGAATGCCGTCCTGCTCGACGCGCCTGGCCACTTCTTCCATCAGCTCAACGCTGCGCGGGTGCAGCTGCTCGGTATCTTTATGCACGAACAGCGACATCGGCACGCCCCAGGTGCGCTGGCGTGAGATGCACCAGTCAGGGCGGTTGGCCACCATCATTTCGATGCGCGCCTGGCCCCAGTCCGGGATCCACTGCACGCCTTTGATCTCTTCCAGCGATTGCTGACGCAAGCCTTTCTGATCCATGCTGATGAACCATTGCGGCGTGGCGCGGAAGATGATCGGCGTTTTGTGGCGCCAGCAGCACGGGTAGCTGTGCACCAGTTTTTCCACGTGCAGCAGCGCGCCTTTCTCACGCAGCAGCTCCACGATCAGGTCATTGGCCTTGAACACGAACTTGCCGTCCAGCAGCGGGTGCGTGCCGGTCAGGTAGCAGCCGTTCGGCCCCACCGGGTTGGCGATCTCCAGGCCGTATTTCTGGCTGATGACGAAGTCGTCCGGGCCGTGACCGCCGGCGGTATGCACCGCACCGGTGCCGGCATCCAGCGTCACGTGTTCGCCCATAATGGCCGGCACGTCGAAGCCCATAAACGGATGCTGGAAGCGCAGCAGTTCCAGATCGGCGCCTTTGCAGCTGCCCAGCACCGTCCATTCGGTGATGCCGGCGCGTTTCATTACGCTCTCCACCAACTCGGCGGCCAGGATCAGGCACTGGCCGTCGACCTGCACCAGCTGGTAGCTGAACTCAGGGTGCAGCGAGATGGCGCGGTTGGCCGGCAGGGTCCACGGGGTGGTGGTCCAGATCACCAGCGAAATGCTGCCGTTGAAGTGGCTCACGCCAAACTTGGCCGCGACCGCAGCCGCGTCGGCGGCGTGGAACGCCACGTCGATAGACGGCGACGTCTTGTCGTAGTATTCCACTTCCGCTTCGGCCAGCGAAGAGCCGCAGTCGGTACACCAGTGCACCGGCTTGGCGCCTTTCAGCAGATGGCCGTTGCTGATGATCTTGCCCAGCGCGCGGATGATGTTGGCTTCGGTTTTGAAGTCCATGGTCAGGTACGGACGATCCCAGTCACCCAGCACGCCCAGGCGGATGAAGTCTTTCTTCTGGCCTTCAACCTGTTCAGCGGCGTATTCGCGGCATTTTTGGCGGAATTCTGCCGCGGTCAGCTTCTCGCCCGGCTTGCCGTACAGCTGCTCGACCTTCAGTTCGATCGGCAGGCCGTGGCAGTCCCAGCCGGGAATATAAGGCGAGTCGAAACCGGCCATCCCTTTCGACTTGATGATAATGTCTTTGAGAATCTTGTTAACCGAGTGACCAATGTGAATGCTGCCGTTCGCATACGGAGGGCCGTCATGCAGAATGAAGGATTTTTTGCCCTTTTTGGCAGTACGAATCATCCCGTACAGATCCTGTTCATACCAACGTTGCAGCATGCCAGGTTCACGCTTGGCGAGATCGCCGCGCATCGGGAACCCTGTTTCCGGCAAGTTCAGGGTATTCTTGTAGTCACTCATGAGATTCTCGTTTCCGTTTTCGGCTATTTACCCGTCGCACTGCTCAGCTTGCGCGGGGTAAACGATTAAACCAGTGTTTTTAACCCGAAGAATTTCCGGGCCGTCACCACATCATTGGCGATTTGCTGCTTCAGGGCATCGAGCGAAGCAAAACGCTGTTCATTGCGCAATTTCGCGCGGAGCACCACGTCAATATGGCGCCCGTAAAGATCCATCGTGACATCCAGCAGATGCACTTCCAGCTGCTGGCGCACGCCGGCAACGGTCGGCCGCGTGCCGATATTGGCCACGCCCGGGAGCGGATCGGGCCCCAGGCCGTAGACTTCCACCGCATACACCCCTTTCACCGGCGCAACCAGGCGTTTCAACGGCAGGTTGGCGGTCGGGAAACCGATGGTGCGGCCCAGCTCATCGCCGTGCACGACCCGGCCAGAGATGCTGTACGGATGGCCCAACAGCTTTTCCGCCAGCGGCAGGTCGTCGTCGCGCAGCGCATTGCGGATCGCGGTGCTGCTGATGCGCTGGCCGTCTTCGCGGAAGGTGGGCGTGCTGACCACCTCGAAGCCGTACCCTTTGCCGGCCTGCTGCAATAGCGGAAAATCGCCCTGGCGCCCGGCGCCAAAGCGAAAATCATCCCCGACCATCAGGAATTTAACGCCGAGTTTTTCTACCAGCAGTTCGGCGACGAACGCCTGTGCGGTGTTGGCGGCAAAACGCGGATCGAATTTGACGCACAGCAGGTAGTCTACCCCCGCCTGCGCCAGGTATTTGGCCTTGTCACGCAAACGCGTGAGGCGAGCCGGCGCCTTGTCCGCTGCGAACATTTCCAGCGGCTGCGGCTCGAAGATCATGACCACCACCGGCAGCCCGAGGCGTCGCCCTTCTTGTTTCAACTGCTCCAACAACGCCTGATGACCGCGATGCACGCCGTCAAAGTTGCCGATGGTGAGCACGCAACCATGGTGGCGCGCCCGAATATTGTGGATGCCGCGAATTAGCTGCATAGCTGGCTCAAAACAGTGGAAATCGGCGGATTATACCTTGTACAGCCGGTAAGGTTAACCCGCGATTGGTGCCTTTATGTAATAGACATACCATACCGGAGATAATCTGCGGGTGAAACGGCTTCGCCGCAGTTTATCCCGCCTCGTAACGCCGATAATCGACTGCCGGCAACGGCTTGCGCCCATCGCGGCAAATCATTGGCGAATTTTCTCGCGAAACACTGTATTCCCATGAGCGAAGCTGGTAAAATCCTGCGCCATCACAACGTAGCAAGTGCCGCCCGTACAAACGGCGCTTATTTGCACAAATCCATTGACAAACGAAGGCTAAAAGGGCATATTCCTCGGCCTTTGAATTGTCCTCAATAGAATATATTTGGGAGTTGGACCTTGGCTAATATCAAATCAGCTAAGAAACGCGCCGTACAGTCTGAGAAACGCCGCAAGCATAACGCTAGCCGTCGCTCAATGGTGCGTACCTTCATCAAGAAGGTAGACGCAGCTATCGCAGCTGGCGACAAAGAAGCAGCACAAACCGCATTCCTGGTAATGCAACCACTTGTGGACCGTCAGGCAGCTAAAGGTCTGATCCACAAGAACAAAGCAGCGCGTCATAAGTCAAACCTGACTGCACGCATCAACGCAATGCAATAAGCATTTCGTTAACTGCTTGTTAAAGAAACCGGCCTTGGCCGGTTTTTTTACGCCCCGAGTTTGCCCCCGTCAGCAGGAAAACAGCGCCGAGAAATCCTTGTTGCATACCCGCTGCACCGCCGGGTGCTGGATCATGCGCTCGGCGAAGATGATGTAATACTCTTCCTGCACGCTATCAATCCGCCCGATTTCCACCACGTTGTCATCGCTGTAGGTATCCTGCGCATACAGCGTCGGCGCCACGAAGATAGCATTGTGGTACATGCCGAACGCCTTCATCAACGCCGCGTCGTCGAACTCGCCAAGGATTTCCACCTGGATGCCCTGGGTATTGAACCAGTTGAGCAACTTGCGCCCCAGCATGGATCGCCGGCCGGGGATCAGCAGCTTACGCTGCTCCAGGCAGGCGGGAAACGGCAGATCCGGCGCCGGCTGGCGGCAAAAGAAGCTGATGCCGCACTCGCCCAGCTTGAGCGAAAACAGGCCTTCCTGCTGGCTGGAATCCACCGGGCAGTCCGACAGGATCATATCCAGCTTATGCTGGCTGAGCTGCTCCAGCAGCATCTCGTGCGTCGATTCGAAACAGCGCAGGTGGATCTGCTCATTGTCTACCACCACCGCCGTTTCCAGCACCTGGCTCACCAGGCGTTTGGACAGGGCGTCCGCCACGCCAACGTCGAACAGCAGGTTCGACTCTTTGCGGTAGTTGACGATATCCAGCATTTCCTGGCTGAGCATGAACATTTTGTCGGCGTAGCGAAAAACCAGCTGCCCCAGCTCGGACGGCACCAGCCCGCGCCCCTGACGTTTGAACAGCTTGCCGTCCAAACGCTCTTCCAGCGCCTTGATCTGGCCGGTGATGGTTTGCGGCGTCAGGAACAGCGCTTCGGCGGCGCCGACCACAGAACCTTCTTTGCAGACCTGCCAGAAGTAGTAAAGGTGATTAAAGTTGATATGCGACATCCTCACGAACGGCTCTCCTTAACGTTTCGCATCGACAGACGGTCTGCCGTGACGAGCGACAAACTTCCTTTCCCTGTATCAGACACCCTATTGCCCCATTAGTCCCAACATGGAACGGCCGAAATTGCACATATTTTATACTGCACAACTCCGACCAGCCATTGTATTGCGCGCCGTCCCTCACGGGGCACACCCGAAAGGGTTATCTGACGCGCGGTAGCGACATCCGCAGCAAACCATATCCGGCCACCGCCGCGGCGGTGGAGCCCAACAGGATCCCCAGACGGGAATAGGTGCTGAGTGCGGCATCCGCATCGCCAAACGCCAACGAGGCGATGAAAATCGACATGGTGAAACCAATACCACAGAGCACGGAAACGGCAAACACCTGTTTGAAACCAATTCCTTCGGGCAGGCGGGCAATGCCCATCTTCACCGCCGCCAGGCTAAAGATGAAGATGCCCAAAGGCTTACCGATAAACAGACCGGCCGCGATGCCCATCGGCAGCAGCGAGGTCAGGCCATCCAAGGACACGCCCTGCAATGAAACACCGGCGTTGGCGAAAGCGAACAGCGGCAGGATCAGGAACGCCACCCAGGGGTGCAGCCCATGCTCCAGCGTCTCGGACGGCGAAGGGCCTTTCTTCACTTGCAGCGGGATCATAAAGCCGACAATCACCCCGGCCAGCGTGGCATGCACCCCGGACTTGAGGATCGCCACCCACAGCACCAGCCCGACAATCATGTACAGCGAAGTCTTGCCCACGCCGCGCCAGTTCATCAGCCCCAGCAGCGCGATGGCCGCCGCCGCTGCGCCCAGCGCCGCCAGCGACACTTCGTGGGTGTAGAACAGCGCGATAATCACAATCACGCCGAGGTCGTCAATAATCGCCAACGCCAGCAGGAACACTTTCAGGCTGGTCGGCACCCGGTTGCCCAGCAGCGCCATCACGCCCAGCGCAAAGGCGATATCGGTCGCCGCCGGAATAGCCCAGCCCTGGCGCGTAACCTCATCCGCGCCGTTGAACAGCAGGTAAATCAGCGCCGGGGCCAGCATGCCACCCAAGGCGGCGATCGCCGGGAATACCGCCTTGTCGCGCCCGGCCAGCGATCCCTGCATCAGTTCGCGCTTGACCTCCAGCCCCACCACCAGGAAGAAGATCGCCATCAGGCCATCGTTAATCCACAGCAGCAGCGGTTTGCCAATCTCCAGCGAGGAAACCTTCACCAGCACCGGCAGGTTCAGGAAGGCCTGGTAAATCGCCTGCAGCGGGCTGTTGGCCATGATCAGGGCGACGATTGCCGCCACGATCAGAATGATGCCGCCCGCGGCTTCCTGACGTAAAAACTGACGAATAATGTTGGTCACAATACGCCTCTCCCTATTTGTGCAGGGGTTCAGCAACCCTGCATGCAAAATAATGGAATGAGTATAGAGGGCGTTTTAACTCGAAAAAACACGTTTATAAATGCTATAAAAATCGAAAAAACCGAGCAATTGAGGTCACAAGTCACATCAACCGCAGGGATATCTCCGACTTGGCGAAAATAAAAACCCCGGGGATAAGCCCGGGGTTGGGTAGCGCGTTAATAAAAACAGCAGCTTAGCGAGTCAGGTCATCAAAGAACTTTTTCACCCCGTCGAAGAAGCTCTTCGAACGCGGGCTGTTCTTGTCGCCGGAAGGGCCGCCAAGGCTTTCTTCCAGCTCTTTCAGCAGCTGTTTCTGCTTGTCGTTCAGATTGACCGGCGTCTCCACCACCACGCGGCACAGCAGGTCGCCCTGGCTGCCGCCGCGCACCGACTTGACGCCCTTGCCGCGCATGCGGAACAGCTTGCCGGTTTGGGTTTCCGCCGGTACTTTCAGCTTCACGCGGCCATCCAGCGTCGGCACTTCAATCTCGCCGCCCAACGCCGCCATGGCGAAGTTGATCGGCACTTCGCAGTACAGGTTGTTGCCTTCACGCTCGAAGATCGGGTGGGCCTTAACCTGCACCTGAACGTACAGATCGCCCGCCGGTGCGCCGTGCTCGCCCGCTTCGCCTTCACCCGCCAGGCGGATGCGGTCGCCGGTATCTACGCCGGCCGGGATTTTCACCGACAGCGTTTTGGATTTCTCTACCCGGCCATGGCCGTGGCATTTGTTGCACGGGTCTTTGATTATCTGACCGCGGCCGTGACAGTGCGGACACGCCTGCTGCACGGTAAAGAAACCCTGACGCATCTGCACCTGGCCCTGGCCGTGGCAGGTCGGACAGGTGACCGGCGAACTGCCGGGCTTGGCGCCGCTGCCGTGGCAGACGTCACACTCTTCGAGGGTCGGGATGCGGATCTCTTTGGTGACGCCACGCACCGCTTCCTCGAGGGACAGCTCCATGTTATAGCGCAGATCCGAACCGCGGCTGGCGCGCTGACGGCGGCCTCCGCCGAAGATATCGCCAAACACGTCGCCAAAGATATCGCTGAAGTCGGCACCGCCGCCGCCAAAACCGCCGCCGCCCATGCCGCCTTGTTCAAAGGCCGCATGCCCGTACTGATCGTAGGCAGCGCGCTTTTGATCGTCGGTCAGGACTTCGTAAGCTTCCTTGATCTCTTTAAATTTGGTCTCGGCGTCTTTTTCCTGGTTGCGGTCAGGATGGTATTTCATCGCCAGGCGTTTATACGCCTTTTTTATCTCACGTTCATCCGCCGTCTTGCTGACGCCGAGAATCTCGTAATAGTCTTTCTTGGCCATTCTTTTGCTTACCCTTAACATGCGTGCACGGGCGCAGAGTTGCCTCGACGCCCGTGCTGGTTTCCGGTAACGGCCTTGCGGCCGCTCCGTGCCCGCTTAAGGGCGATTATTTTTTATCTTTAACTTCTTCGAACTCAGCGTCGACCACGTCGTCATCTTTCTGCGCCGCGTTGTCTGCGCCGGCGTCAGCACCTTGCTGAGCCTGCTGCGCCTGAGCCATCTCCAGCAGCTTGCCGGAAACCTGCACCAGCGCCTGGGTCTTGGCTTCGATCTCGGCTTTGTCTTCGCCTTTCACCGCCGCTTCCAGATCTTTCAGCGCCGCTTCGATCGCCGTTTTGTCTTCCGCCGGCAGTTTGTCGCCTGCTTCTTCCAGCTGCTTACGGGTACCGTGGATCAGGTGATCCGCCTGGTTGCGGGTCTGCACCAGCTCTTCGAACTTGCGGTCAGACTCGGCGTTCAGCTCGGCATCGCGCACCATTTTCTGGATTTCTTCTTCGTTCAGACCGGAAGACGCCTTGATGGTGATCTTCTGCTCACGACCGGTGTTCTTGTCTTTGGCGGACACGTGCAGGATGCCGTCGGCATCGATATCGAAGGTGACTTCGATCTGCGCCATGCCGCGCGGTGCAGCCTGGATACCGTCCAGGTTGAACTGGCCCAGCGATTTGTTATCGCTGGCGCGCTTGCGCTCGCCCTGCAGCACGTGGATGGTTACCGCAGACTGGTTGTCTTCAGCGGTAGAGAACACCTGGCTGTGCTTGGTCGGGATAGTGGTGTTTTTGGTGATCAGCGGCGTCATCACGCTGCCCATGGTTTCGATACCCAGCGACAGCGGGGTAACGTCCAGCAGCAGAACGTCTTTCACGTCGCCGGCCAACACGCCGCCCTGAACCGCAGCGCCCACGGCAACCGCTTCGTCCGGGTTAACGTCTTTACGCGGTTCTTTGCCGAAGAAGTCTGCGACTTTCTTCTGCACCATTGGCATACGGGTCTGGCCGCCCACCAGGATCACGTCCTGGATGTCGGAAACCGACAGGCCTGCGTCTTTCAGCGCTACCTTCAGCGGCTCGATGGAACGCGCAACCAGATCTTCTACCAGCGACTCGAGCTTCGCACGGGTCACCTTGATGTTCATGTGTTTTGGACCGGTCGCGTCTGCAGTAATGTACGGCAGGTTAACGTCGGTCTGCTGAGCGGAAGACAGCTCGATCTTCGCTTTTTCAGCGGCTTCTTTCAGACGCTGCATCGCCAGCGGATCGTTGCGCAGATCGATGCCTTGCTCTTTCTTGAACTCTTCCACCAGGTAGTTGATCAGGCGGCTGTCGAAGTCTTCGCCACCCAGGTGGGTATCCCCGTTGGTCGCCAGAACTTCGAAGGTTTTTTCGCCGTCAACGTCGTCGATTTCGATGATGGAGATATCGAAAGTACCGCCGCCCAGGTCATATACCGCGATGGTGCGGTTGCCGACTTCTTTGTCCAGGCCGTAAGCCAGGGCCGCAGCGGTCGGTTCGTTGATGATGCGTTTTACTTCCAGACCCGCGATGCGGCCGGCGTCTTTGGTCGCCTGGCGCTGTGCATCGTTGAAGTATGCAGGTACGGTGATAACCGCTTCAGTTACCGGCTCGCCCAGGTAATCTTCCGCCGTTTTCTTCATTTTTTTCAGCACTTCGGCAGAGATCTGCGGCGGTGCCATTTTCTGGCCTTTCACTTCCAGCCAGGCGTCGCCGTTGTCGGCTTCGACAATTTTGTACGGCATGATGCTTTTGTCGCGCTGCGCTTCTTCGTCCTGGAAGCGGCGGCCAATCAGGCGCTTGATCGCGAACAGGGTGTTCTGTGGGTTAGTGACAGCCTGACGCTTAGCCGGCTGGCCAACCAAAATCTCACCATCCTGGGTATATGCGATAATAGAAGGAGTGGTGCGGTCGCCCTCGGCGTTTTCCAGCACGCGCGCCTTGGCGCCATCCATAATTGCTACGCAAGAGTTGGTAGTACCCAGGTCGATACCAATAATTTTGCCCATCTAAACGTCTCCACTAATAAATTCATAATCGGTCAGGTTGCTAACCTATATGCGGGCGATTCTTTAGTTTTCAACTGCCCGCTATCTCAGCCTTGCCCGCGGTCAGCAACTGCGGTTGCAAATAAGATGGGGCCATCCAACTCAGCATCAAGGGGCAAGGCGAAAAAAATTTCTTTTTTATCGTCATCCAGATCATTGTTTCCTGTTCCGGGGATCATTATGATGCCGCGCGCTCTGATGGAAGTTAGCGGTTTTTCGGCCATTCAGACCATTTATGAATTTACTTAGCTATTTCCGTTAACTTTCTGTTATCGCAGAGGACTTATGCACACCAACAAGTTGGCGAATCCCGGCCCTCTCGGCCTGATGGGCTTCGGGATGACCACCGTCTTGCTGAACCTGCACAACGCGGGCTTTTTCCCACTGAACTCCGCCATTATCAGCATGGGGATTTTCTTCGGCGGATTGGCCCAGATTATGGCCGGGCTGCTGGAATACAAGAAGGGCAACACCTTCGGCATGACCGCGTTTATCTCCTACGGCAGCTTCTGGCTGAGCCTGGTCGGCCTGCTGCTGCTGCCGCGCCTGGGCCTGGCTGAGGCCACCGAAGCCCACGTGCTGGGCATCTACCTGGCGCTGTGGGGCGTCTTCACCCTGTTCATGTTCTTCGGCACCCTGCGCGCCAACCGCGTGCTGCAGTTCGTGTTCGCCAGCCTGACGCTGCTGTTCGCCCTGCTGGCCGTCGGCAACATCACCGGCAACCACGCGCTGCTGGCCTTCGCCGGTTACGAGGGCATTATCTGCGGCGCCAGCGCCATTTATCTGGCGATGGCCGAGGTGCTCAACGAACAGCTGGGCCGCAAGGTGCTGCCGATCGGCGAGATGGCCGCTCAACCGGTGGACGCGGCGCCCGCGCTGGCGTAATCACCGCCCGTCCAAACCAACAAGCCCTGCATCGCAGGGCTTTTTTTCAGCTGTAGGAGCCGGCTCGCCGCCCGCCGGCTTCGCCGTTCAGATCGCGATGCAGGTAGAAGCCGAGCAGCAGCCCGATACCCGACAGCGCCAGCACATAGTAAGCGGGTGCTAACGGGGTCAACTTCATGATCAGGGTCACAAATATTGGGGTTAAACCGCCAAAAATGGCGTACGAAAGGTTATATGAGAACGAAATCCCGGTAAATCGCACTTCCGCCGGAAACGCCCGCACCATCACGTAGGGCACAACCCCCACCACGCCTACGCTGAAGCCCACCAGCGCATAGCAGGCGAACAGCATTTCCGGGTGAACGCCCACCGTTTGATAGAACAGCCAGCTGCAGCCTGCCAGCAGCAGGCTGCCGACGATCAGGGTTTTGCTGGCGCCAAAGCGATCGGCCGCCAGCCCGGCGATGATGCAACCGGCGATCAGCATAATAGTGGCGATGCTGTTGGCCTGCAGCGTCAGCGCCGGCGCGATGCCGTACTGTTTTTGCAGGTAGGTCGGCGTCATCAGGATCACCACCACGATGCCGGCCGACAGCAGCCAGGTCAGCAGCATCGATACCGCCACCTCTTTCTTGTGGTTGAGCACCACCGATTTCAGCGGCAGCTCTTCCGCCAGCGCTTTACGCGCCTGCATTTCGATGAAGATCGGCGTCTCCTGCAGCCAACGGCGCAGGTACATCGCCACCAGGCCGAACATGCCGCCCAGCAGGAAAGGAATGCGCCAGCCGCCGTCAAGGATGGTCTGCTGGCTGAGCGTGGTGTTGATGACCGTCGCTACCAGCGAGCCGAGCAGAATGCCGACGGTCAGCCCGGCAGTCAGGGTGCCGCAGGCGAAGCCGATGCGGCGGCGCGGCACGTGTTCGGCGACAAACACCCAGGCGCCCGGCACTTCACCGCCGATCGCCGCCCCCTGCAACACGCGCATCAGCAGCAGCAGCAGCGGTGCGGCGATGCCGATGCCGGCGTAGGTTGGCAGCAGGCCCATCGCCAGGGTCGGCAACGCCATCAGCAGTATGCTCAGGGTAAACATCTTTTTGCGGCCGACCAGATCGCCGAAGTGCGCCATCACGATGCCCCCCAGCGGCCGGGCCAGATAGCCGGCGGCGAAGATGCCGAAGGTTTGCACCAGCCGCAGCCAGTCGGGCATATCCGCCGGGAAGAACAGCTCGCCGACCACCGCGGCAAAAAAGACGAAAATGATGAAGTCGTAAAACTCCAGCGCGCCGCCCAGCGCGGCCAGCGTCAGCGTTTTATAGTCTTGCCGGTTTAACCGGCGATTATTGTCGTGAGGCATAGGGTACCGTCGGAGAAGGCTGTAAAAATAAAAGCCGCAGGCTTTCTGTAAACGAATCCTTACTATAGCGGCAAATTATTTTCACACCAGACGGACTGAAGCTAATCTCACAGATCGCTGAAATTTAGAGGTTTATCTCGCGGCGCGCGTTCTTCGGGCGAAATGCTGCTACCACCGCCGGCTGCGTCTCCACGTAAGGCCCTTCGAGCAGTTGAATGCAATAAGGCACGCTGGCGAAAATGCCGTGCACTACCGTCTTGCCCTGCTCATCCCTCACCCCTTCCAACGTTTCCTTGATTGACTTCGGCTGCCCGGGCAGGTTGACGATCAGCGCCTGCTTGCGGATCGCGCCCACCTGGCGTGAAAGAATCGCCGTTGGCACATAGTGTAGGCTGATTTGCCGCATTTGCTCGCCGAAGCCGGGCATCACGCGATCGGCTACCGCCAGGGTGGCGTCCGGGGTCACGTCGCGCCGCGCCGGGCCGGTGCCGCCGGTGGTCAGCACCAGGTGGCAGCCCATCTCATCCACCAGCTCGCAAAGCGTATGCTCGATCAGCGTCTGTTCGTCGGGGATCAAGCGGGTTTCCAGTTTGAACGGCGTCGCCAGCGCGCTCGTCAGCCACTCTTCCAGCGCCGGAATGCCCTTGTCCTGGTAAACGCCGCCCGAAGCGCGGTCGGAAACGGAAACCAAACCAATACGTAATATGTCCATGCGTAACCTCTACAGCCTGATGGGGTCCGGGCGGGTTCGCTCCCGCCCTGTTAATGATGCTGAAAGTATAAAGCGTCAGCCTGCCGTAAGGATCTGCAGGCATAAAAAAAGGCGGCCTGAGCCGCCTTTTATTGCGCTGACTGCCGAAATTACAGCAGGTCGGCGATCATTTTTTCCAGTTTGCCCTGGTCTACGGCGAACTTGCGGATGCCGTCGGTCAGTTTCTCAACCGCCATCGGATCCTGGTTGTGCTGCCAGTAGAACTCAGGCTCGGTCAGCGCGGTTGGGCGCGCTTTCACTTCACCGGTGTAAGACAGTTTACGCTCCAGCGCGCCTTCGCTTTCCGCCAGCTCTTTGAGCAATGCGGGGGCGATGGTCAGACGGTCGCAACCGGCCAGCTCGATGATCTCGCCGACGTTACGGAAGCTGGCGCCCATCACCACGGTGTTGTAACCGTGCTGTTTGTAGTACTGGTAGATCTCGGTAACGGAAACCACGCCCGGATCTTCGTGCGGCGCGAACTCTTTCTTGTCGCCGTTCGCTTTGTACCAGTCGAGGATGCGGCCGACGAACGGCGAGATCAGGTAAACGCCGGCTTCGGCGCAGGCGCGCGCCTGCGCGAAGGAGAACAGCAGCGTCAGGTTACAGTTGATGCCTTCTTTCTCCAGCTGCTCCGCCGCGCGGATGCCCTGCCAGGTAGAGGCCAGTTTGATCAGGATGCGATCGTTGCTGATGCCGGCTTCGTTGTACAGTTTGATCAGGCGCTTGGCCTTGGCGACGCTGGCCACGGTGTCGTAAGACAGGCGCGCGTCCACTTCGGTGGAGATGCGGCCTGGGACCAGCTTCAGGATTTCCAAACCGATATTGACCGCCAGCTTGTCGGCGGCGTCGGCGATCTGCTGCTCGCGATCGCTGCTCTGCTCGCGCGCCCAGGCGATGGCTTCATCAATCAGTTTGCGGTATTCAGGAATTTGGGCTGCGTTGAGGATCAGCGAAGGGTTGGTTGTGGCGTCTTGCGGTTGATACAGCTTCATTGCCGCGATATCGCCCGTATCCGCAACCACCGTGGTGAGCTGGCGCAGGGAAGTTAATTTATCGGTCATGTTGGCATTATCTCATCGTTTGTGCATGAACTTTTGGCATTGTTCAACCATGCCCTTCCCTGATAATAACATGCGCAAGGCCCGGTGCAAGGCTGGAAAGTCGCGGCCTGGCGGCGTCTGTTTTATCCGTGGTCGAGCAACCGTTTACGCTGATATCTTTCGTCATTACCGAGCTGATGAAAAGGCAATAACGTGCTATCGGTAGAAGAAATTATGTTAAATTCGCAAAAAATGATGCAATTCGTTTGAGAATCTGAGAAAAATCTCAATTCCTAAAAGCCGGCCTCTGTTCGGCTAAGCTCTTGTAAAAACTGAACCAATGTATTTTCGCCCAGGGTGGATGCCGTGTGGCGTGCATTAAATTTCGATGAAGGAGGGATCCTGTGACGGACCTGATGAATTTTATAAACAATATCTTGTGGGGTTCGGTACTGATCTATCTGCTGCTCGGCACGGGCATTTACTTTACGCTGCGCACGCGCTTTATCCAGCTGCGCCACTTCAGCCATATGTTCTCGGTGCTGAAAAACAGCAACAAGAGCGACAGCGCCGGCATCTCCTCCTTCCAGGCGCTGTGCACCACCCTGGCGGCGCGCGTCGGCACCGGCAACCTGACCGGCGTGGCTATCGCCCTCACTGCCGGCGGCCCAGGCGCCATCTTCTGGATGTGGGTAGTGGCCTTTATCGGCATGGCCACCTCTTTTGTCGAAAGCACATTGGCGCAGCTGTACAAAACCAAGGACGACCGCGGCAGCTATCGCGGTGGACCGGCCTACTATATGGAAAAAGGGCTGGGCATGCGCTGGATGGGCGTGCTGTTTTCCATCTTCCTGATAATCGCCTTTGGCCTGGTGTTCAACGCCGTGCAGGCCAACTCCATCGCCCAGGCTTCCGCCGTCGCCTTCAACCTGAAACCGCTGCACGTCGGCATCGGCCTGGCGGTGCTCAGCGGCGTGGTGATCTTCGGCGGCATCCGCTCCATCGCCCGGGTGGCGGAGCTGGTGGTGCCGCTGATGGCCGGGGCCTACCTGCTGCTGGCGTTTTGGGTGATTGGCCACAACATAGAACATATGCCGGCCATCCTGATGCTGGTGTTCAAGAGCGCCTTCGGCCTGCAGGAAGCGGCGGCCGGCGCGGTCGGTTACGGCATTTCCCAGGCCATGACTCAGGGGGTGCAGCGCGGGCTGTTCTCCAACGAAGCCGGCATGGGCTCGGCGCCCAATGCGGCGGCCTCCGCCTCCCCTTATCCGCCTCATCCCGCCTCGCAGGGCTACGTGCAAATGCTCGGCGTGTTCATCGACACCATCGTCATCTGCAGCGCCACCGCAGCGATTATTCTCTCTTCCGGCATGCTGGCCCAGCCTGACGCCCCGGTCAGCGGCATCGACCTGACCCAGCGGGCGCTGTCCGCCGCCGTCGGCAGCTGGGGCTCGCCCTTTGTCGCCATCGCCATTTTCTTCTTCGCTTTTACCTCGATCATCGCCAACTACGCCTACGCCGAGAGCAATCTGGTGTTCCTCGAGCACAATCATCCGGGCGGGCTGCTGATTTTCCGCTGCGTGGCGCTGGGGATGGTGATGTTCGGCGCACTGGCCGAGCTGCCGCTGGTGTGGAAGATGGCGGATACCTCAATGGCGCTGATGGCCATCACCAACCTGACGGCGATCCTGCTGCTGTCGCGGGTGGCGTTGAAGCTGGCCGATGACTACAACCACCAGCGCCGCATCGGCAAATTGCCCACCTTCGACGTCAGCCGCTACCCGGAGCTGAAGTCGCAGCTGGCGCCCGGCGTCTGGGACCACCACCAGCCGCCACGCTGATTGATATAGGCGGGGCGCGAACCGCACGCGCCCGGCCTATCAGACCAATTGCCCCTTTTTGCCGCGCTTTTTGCTACAGTATCCGCACTTGGATAAACAGGATCTGGCCATGCTCGTTATTATTTCACCTGCTAAAACACTTGATTATGAAAGCCCGCTGGCGACAGAACGCTTCACGCAACCTGAGCTGCTGGATAAGTCGAAGGCGCTTATCAAAATCTGCCGCACGCTGACGCCGGCGCAAATTTCCAGCCTGATGAGCATCAGCGACAAGCTGGCCGGGCTGAATGCCGCGCGCTTTAGCGACTGGCAGCCCAAATTCACCCCGGACAACGCCCGCCAGGCGCTGCTGGCGTTTAAGGGCGATGTCTATACCGGCCTGCAGGCGCATGACTTCAGCGAAGCCGACTTCGATTTCGCCCAACAGCACCTGCGCATGCTTTCCGGCCTGTACGGCGTGTTGCGCCCGCTCGATCTGATGATGCCTTACCGGCTGGAGATGGGCATCAAGCTGGAAAACGCCAAAGGCAAGGATCTGTACAGCTTCTGGGGCGATCACATCACCAAAAAGCTGAACGAAGCGCTGGCGCAGCAGGGGGACGACGTGGTGGTGAACCTGGCTTCCGACGAGTACTTCAGGTCGGTGAAGCCGGCCAAGCTGCACGGCACGCTGCTCAAGCCGGTGTTCCTCGATGAGAAGAACGGCAAATACAAAGTGATCAGCTTCTACGCCAAGAAGGCGCGCGGGCTAATGAGCCGTTTTATCATCAAGAACCGCCTGACGCGCAGCGACCAGCTGGCGGATTTCAATTTGGAAGGTTACGCCTTCGACGAAGCGGGCTCACAGGGCAACGAGCTGGTGTTCAAACGCCCCGAACGGCAATAAAAAAAGCCGTCGCAAGACTAACACCGTTCACTTAAGATGTTTTGAGTGAACGGGATACTGGGTTTTTGAGATTCGAACGGTCCTCTTTTTGGGCCGTTTTCTCTTTTCTGGCAGGATAAATTGCTTCACATTCTCCCGCATTTTCTTCAGCTTCGTCGGGATCGTCCCTGGTTTACTCAGTGAACACCAGATGAGTTCATCCTGGATCAGTCTCATCGCCATCACGAAGCTTATCCGCAGTGGCGGCACTTTTGCTTCCCGTGCTATCTGACTCATCTCCATTCTGACCAGATTATAGGCCGTCAACAGACCCCAGATTTCCTGGTAAATCCCGCTCACTTTCTGGCTGCGCAGCAACGTCGCTGTGCTCAGCTGGAACTGTTTCAGCTCTCCGTAGCCATTTTCTATGCTCCACCGCTCCTGATACACATAACGCAGCGAGTCTGCCGGATACAGCTCCGGCTCGCTCAAAGAGCTGATAAAACCTTTGTAATGGCCTGATTCATCTTCACATTCTATTAGCCGGGCCTGCCAGTATTCAGGCAGCGAGCTGTCCTGTTTTCGGGCCTGCGGTGAGACCTGCATCTCCACCAGATGGTCTCCTTCTCCGAACGTTTCCACTACACGGTATTTCGTGTTTCCCTTCAGGGGAACCAGCCAGTGCGCATCGTTCTGTCTGCGTTGCCAGTTAATCAGTAACTCTGCGGATAAATAGCAGCGGTCAAACAGCGTCAGGCTTTTCGCCTGCGGCGATAATTGCTTCGCGTAACTGACTTCGCCGGTATTTGCCGGCCCGAATTTCACGTCATGGATCAACCGGCTGCGCAGCGACATCATGGCGCACAGCCTGACCATCGGGTACTCAGTGTGTCTGTCCGGACGATGCTTTATGTACTCAAAATGGTCTGCAAGTTCGGGCGTATCGGGTGTGCGAAAAAGGGTGCCATCAACGGCGAACAGCCGCAGTCCGTGCCAGAGGTCATCCTTATCTTCCTGTTGAGTCCAGTGGCTGGCCGTCAGGGTGAAGAGCTCCCGAAGCGGTTCATCGCTCAACCGCTGGCGTGCCTGGGCAATGGAGCTGGCAGCGAGAGTCTCACCTTCCTGCGAACTCAGGACGAGGTCGAGTTTTGTCACAACGTCCGTGATGGAGCGGTCGCGGTACAGGCCCATGCCCACAATCAGCCAGACCACGAGTTCTGCGGGGAGTTTACGTTTACGGATACTGGCTTTATTCGTGGAATCAAGGACCTGAGAAATCCACTCAAGGGGAATGGCACGCTGAAAACAGGAAAGTGAAACGGGTTCAGCCCAGGTCTGGGTATCGTCAAGCCAGGTTGAAAGCATAAAAAAGCCCCATCAGAGAATTGATGAGGCTATTGTCGTCTACCCACCGGATCGTTCAACCGATCATTTTGCTTAACCGATCGGTGTTAGTCGCAAGACGGCTTTTTCATTATGGCTCAGGGATTCAGGCAGGCAGCGCCATCAGGAACTTGCGCAGTTCGCCGAAGCCGGCCGGCAGGCTGTGGGACAGCAGCGGCAAATCGGCCCGCAGCGCCAGCGCCTTCGGCAGCGGCAGCTCCTGGCCGAGGATCGCTTCCACGCTCTCTTTAAACTTGGCCGGATGCGCGGTGCCGAGGAACAGGCCGAACTCCCCTTCCTGCAGCTGATCGCGCAACGCGCGGTAGGCAATCGCCGCATGCGGTTCTGAAACATAGCCCAGTTCGGCCAGCTCGCGCATCGTATCCTTGGTGGTTTCGTCGCTCACCGCCGCGTGGCCCAGCTCTTTCAACTGCCAGATTTTGCGGCGGAACAGCTCTTCCACTCGCGGCCAGTTGTTCGGCTGGCTGACGTCCATGGCGTTGGACAGCGTCGCCACGGTGGCGTGCGGCTGCCATTGGCCGTTGGTCAAAAAGCGCGGCACGGTGTCGTTGGCATTGGTGGCGGCGATAAAGCGTTTTACCGGCAGGCCCAGCGATTTCGCCAGCAGGCCGGCGGTCAGATCGCCGAAGTTGCCGCTCGGCACCGAAATCACCAGCTGATTGCGCGCTTCCTGCGGCAGCTGCGCCACCGCCTCGAAGTAGTAGCAAATCTGCGCCAGCAGGCGGCTGATGTTGATCGAGTTAGCCGAGTTCAGGTGCAGCGCCTCTTTCAGCTCCGCATCGTCAAACGCCTGTTTCACCAGCGCCTGGCAGGCATCGAAGTCGCCGTCGATCGCCACGGTGTGGATATTGCCGCCCAGGGTGCAGAACAGTTTTTCCTGCAGCGGGCTGATTTTGCCCTGCGGATAAAGAATGACCACGCGCACGTTCTTCAGGCCGTAGAAGGCATGCGCCACGGCGGCACCGGTGTCGCCGGAAGTGGCGGTCAGGATGGTCACCGGCTGATCGCCGGCCACTTCCGCCAACATCTGCGCCATGAAACGGCCGCCGAAGTCCTTGAACGCCAGCGTCGGGCCGTGGAACAGCTCCAGGCAGGCTACGTCATCTTCCACCTGCGCCACCGGCGCCGGGAACTCGAATGCGGCCTTCACGCGCTTATGCAGCGCCTCTTCAGACACTTCGTCGCCGATAAACGCCGACAGAATGCGGCTGCTGCGGGTGACAAAGTCCTGCTCCAGCAGATGGTCGATTTCAGTCAGTTCGAACTCCGGCAGATCCAGCGGGAAAAACAGCCCCTGCTGCTTGCCCAGGCCCTGTTTGATCGCCTGCGCGAAGCTGACCTGCTCGTTGTGATCCTTAAGGTTGTACAGTTTCATGCGTTATCCCAGTAGTCGTGCGCCTGCGGTATCCAGACGGCAAATATGAACAAAACCTTCGTCGTTTTGCAGATAGTGATTCGTCAGCCAGTCGGCCATGCGTTGCGCGGTGGCGCCGTCGTTGCACACGGCGAACAGCGTCGGGCCGGAGCCGGAGATACCGCAAGCCAGCGCGCCGATGCTCTGCGCGGCCTTGCGCGCTTCGGCAAAGCCCGGCAGCAGGCGGGTGCGGTACGGTTCGGCGATCACGTCCTGCATCAGCTTGGCGGCCAGCTGCGGTTGCCGGGTGTGGCAGGCGTGGATAAAGCCCGCCAGATAACGGCCATGGCTGATGCAGTCCTGACGACGGTACTGTGCGGGCAAGATTGCGCGCGCTTCGGCGGTGGAGACCTTGATGCCCGGGTAGGCCATCACCCACAGCCAGTCGTTAAAGCATGGCACTTCCTGGCTGATGAAGCCTTCTTCTTCCAGCATCAGCTGCAGGCCGCCCAGGTAGCAAGGGGCGACGTTGTCGTAATGCACGCTGCCGGAAATGCGCCCTTCCAGCTCGCCCATCAGGCCAAGCAGGGTCATTTTGTCCAGCGGCCGATCGCAGAACTCGTTCATCGCCATCAGGCCGGCGACCACCGAGCAGGCGCTGGAGCCAAGCCCCGAACCGATCGGCATGTTTTTCTCCAGCCGCATCGCTACCGGGATCTCGCGGCCAATCTCCTGGCAGAAGCGCTCCCAGCACTGGTAGACAATGTTTTCTTTCGGATCGTCCGGCAGCTTGCTGACGAAGCGGCCGGCGTTCTGCAGGCTGAACGCGTCGGCGGCTTCAACGCTGACGCAGTCGCCCAGCAGGGTGCCGTCGATCGGCGAAACCGCCGCGCCCAGCACGTCAAAACCGACGCTGACGTTGCCAATCGAGGCCGGTGCATACACCTTAACCATATTAAACTCCCAACTTCCATGACAGTGTGCGCAGCAGATCGGCGAATACGCCCGCCGCGGTCACATCGTTACCGGCGCCATAGCCGCGCAGCACCAACGGCAGCGGCTGATAATAACGGCTGTAGAAGGCCAGTGCGTTCTCGCCGTTCTTCACTTTATACAAGGGATCGTTGCCATCGACCGCATCGATGCGCACCTGGCAACGCCCGTCTTCAATCACCCCGACGTAGCGCAGCACCTTGCCCTGTTCAGCGGCGTTGGCCACGTTGCGGGCAAACTCCTTGTCCAGCTCGGGCAGGCGCGCCATAAAGCTTGCCACGTCGCCGGAAGAATCGAACGACGGCGGCAGCACCGATTCAACCTCGATATCGCTCAGCTCCAGCTTGTAACCGGCTTCGCGCGCCAGGATCAGCAGCTTGCGGGCGACGTCCATGCCGGACAGATCGTCACGCGGATCCGGCTCGGTATAGCCGTTGGCCTTGGCCTGTTGGGTGGCCGCCGACAGCGACATGCCTTCGTCCAGCTTGCCGAAGATAAACGACAGCGAACCGGACAGAATGCCGGAAAAACGCGTCAGCTCATCGCCGGCGTTCAGCAGGTTTTGCAGGTTTTCGATCACCGGCAAACCGGCGCCGACGTTGGTGTCGTACAGGAACTTACGGCGCGAGCCGGCGGCTGCGGTACGCAGCTGTTGATAATAGTTCATCGACGAGGTGTTGGCCTTCTTGTTCGGCGTCACCACGTGGAAACCGTCGGCCAGGAAATCCGCATACTGATCGGCCACCGCCTGGCTGGAGGTGCAGTCGACGATCACCGGGTTCAGCAGATGGTACTCCTTCACCAGGCGGATCAGGCGGCCGAGGTTGAACGGCTCCTGCGCGCCCGCCAGCTCGTCGCGCCAGCTTTCCAGCGCAATGCCGTGCACGTTGGTCAGCATGGCGCGCGAGTTGGCGATGCCGCATACCCGCAGGTCGATATGTTTCTGCTTCAGCCAGGGTTGCTGGCGATAAATTTGTTCGATCAAGGCGCCGCCGACGCCGCCGACGCCGATAACGAACACCTCGATCACCTGATCGGTGTTGAACAGCATTTGGTGGCTGACGCGCACGCCGGTGGTGGCGGAATCATTGCTGACCACCACTGAAATGGAGCGTTCGGAAGAGCCCTGGGCAATGGCGACGATATTGATGTTGGCGCGCGCCAGCGCAGAGAAGAAGCGGGCGGAGATGCCGCGCAGCGTGCGCATGCCGTCGCCGACCACCGAGATGACGGCCAGCTTCTCCATCACGTCCAGCGGCTCCAGCACGCCGTCTTTCAGCTCCAGATAGAATTCGTCTTCCAGCGCCCGGCGCGCGCGCAGCAGCTCATTTTGCGGCACGCAGAAGCTGATGCTGTATTCGGAAGAGGACTGGGTGATCAGCACCACCGAGATGCCGGCGCGCGACATCACGGCGAACACCCGGGCGGCCATGCCGACCATGCCCTTCATGCCTGGGCCGGAGACGTTGATCATCGCCATGTTGTTCAGGTTGGTGATGCCCTTCACCGGCATGGTTTCATCCACGCTTTCCCCGCCGATCAGCGTGCCGGGGGCCTGCGGATTGGCGGTGTTTTTGATCAGGCAAGGGATTTGGAACTGGGCGATGGGGGCGATGGTGCGGGGATGAAGAACTTTGGCGCCGAAATAGGACAGTTCCATCGCCTCCTGGTAGGACATCGATTTCAGCAACCTGGCGTCCGGTACGGTACGCGGGTCGCAGGTATAAACGCCGTCGACGTCGGTCCATATTTCGCAACAGTCGGCGCGCAGGCAGGCGGCCAGCACCGCGGCGGAATAGTCGGAGCCGTTGCGCCCCAGCACCACCAGTTCGCCTTTATCGTTGCCGGCGGTAAAGCCGGCCATCAGCACGATGTGGTCGGCCGGGATCGCCGCCGCGGCGATACGCAGCGTGGACTCGGCGATATCCACCGTGGACTCCAGGTAATGGCCCTGCGCCAGCAACTTCTCCACCGGGTTGATCACCGTTACCGGGAAACCCTTGGCCTGGAACACGCCCTCCATGATAGCGATGGAGAGCTTTTCGCCGCGGCAGATGATTGCGGCGTTTACGCTGTCCGGGCATTGCCCCAACAGCGCCACCCCGTGCAGCACCTGCTTGAGCTGGGCGAATTCCTGATCGACCAGGCTTTTCAGGCGCTCGAGTTCAAAGCCCGGCAGGGCCTGAGCCAGGCCGCTCAACAGATCGGCAAAGATGCGTTCGGCGTCGCTCATATTCGGCAGAATATCCTGACCCGCTACCGTTTTTTCAATCATCGCCACCAGATGGTTGGTGATTTTAGCGGGCGCGGACAATACCGTGGCCACCTGTCCCTGACGGGCGTTACTTTCCATGATGTCGGCAACGCGCAGAAAACGTTCCGCATTCGCTACCGAGGTTCCGCCAAATTTCAGCACTCGCATTTATGATCTCTCCCGAATTTAAGCCGAAAAAAAAGCCCGCACTGGTTAGGTGCGGGCTTTTTTCTGTGTTTCCTGTACGCGTCAGCCCGCCCCGTTACCTGTGGTATCGGTGGTGGTAATAATTGTTGTGTTCAGGCTGATGTGTCGCATGGCGTCTGTCTGTCTCATTAAATACTCTGTCCCCTCTATTGGTTAAAGCAATCGCTATCCCAAGTCAAATTATTTCTTTTTTTTGCTTATTTCCTGTCCAGCGGCGCAATTGGGCAATGCAACAGCGGAAAAGCGAAATGTCAGAACAAAAAAACGGCCTGCCGGCGGTTTTGCAGTGAATCACACTACATAACCGCCGGGGCATGTGGGGATCACTTGGTGAGTTTTTTTTCGATGTCGTGCAATAAAGTGTGCAGCATGGCCGTATCCCGTTGCTGCAGCGCGCCAAGCCGCTGGTGCAGCCAATCGCGCAATTTTTGATCGTCGCTCACCCCCAACGCGCTCAGCAATCCCTCGGCGCGTTGACGCAGCGCATTGAGCTGGCCGGCATTGGCCACGGGTTCCTGCGGCGCGCTGACGTTCATCAACTGCGCCAGCTGGTAGCAATACACCATCACCGCCTGGCCGAGGTTCAGCGAAGGGTAGTCCGCCTGCATCGGCACGCCGGTGAGCAAATCCGCCAGCTCCAGCTCTTCGTTGCTCAGGCCGGAGTCTTCGCGGCCGAACACCAGAGCCGCCTGGCCCACCCACTGCCGCCGTTCGGTCAGTTGCTCCAGCAGCTGCGGCGGCGTGCAGTAATAGTGAAAGCGCGCGCGGCTGCGGGCGGTGGTGGCGACGGTGAAATCGACATCCGCCAGCGCCTGCGCCAACGTGGCGAAGGTTTGCACGCCGTCGAGGATCTCTCCGGCGCCGTGCGCCACCCATCGCGCCGCCGGCTGCAGGTGCGCTTCGCTGTCGACGATGCGCAGCGAAGTAAAGCCCATGGTTTTCATCGCCCGCGCTGCGGCGCCGACGTTTTCCGGCCGGGCCGGCGCGACTAAAACAATATGAAGCTGCATCAATACTCCACGGAAAAGGGATCGCGGTTTTGACTGTTCAGCACAGCCCGCTTATATTTACAATTGCGCAACAAAGAAAGCCTTAATTGCTACAAACAACATTAAACAGGTTATTGGCCGAATAAACCTTACGTAATGGACATTATTATCGCTTATGTTTTACTGTCTTTATTAATCAACATGTTAAAAAAGCGTACCAAGCAATAAGCGGTTAATTGTACCCTATCGGGCCCGGCGATGCTGAATCGTTCACAGAATTTAAGCTTCTGTGACTTAAGCTGGCATATCTGTAAGTGTTTTTCACAAATCTGTTAACGTGCTACAATTGAATTTGATATATGTCAACAAACCGTAGTTTTGTTGGGTGATGAATTCGGCACGCGCTGTTATATTGCTGTTAATAGGGTTAGGATATGCGCCGTTTTGGCACCTTTGGGGTTGTAGGGAGTAGCATCCCCACCAAGCTAGCGATCTTGTTGACATGAGATGGAAAGCGCATCAAGAACGAGTTTACGTACTTTAGTCATTTGGTAAGAGGGAACGCGGCGCGAACTCTGCCCTCCTCTGAGAAAACAAAGACTTCTGTACTTCCTATTTTCTATTTTGTTGGCAATTTTAGGTAGCAAATATGCAGACCCCGCACATTCTGATTGTCGAAGACGAGTTAGTCACTCGTAACACCCTGAAGAGCATTTTCGAGGCGGAAGGCTACATTGTTCATGAAGCCAATGATGGTGCAGAGATGCACAATATCCTGTCTGAAAATGATATCAATTTGGTCATCATGGACATCAATCTGCCAGGCAAAAACGGCCTGCTGCTGGCGCGCGAATTGCGCGAGCAGGCCAGCGTCGCGCTGATGTTCCTGACCGGCCGCGATAACGAAGTCGATAAGATCCTCGGCCTGGAAATCGGCGCCGACGATTACATCACCAAACCGTTCAATCCGCGTGAATTGACCATTCGCGCCCGCAACCTGCTGTCGCGCACCATGAACCTGGGCAGCGTCGGCGAAGAGCGCCGCCTGGTTGAGAGCTACAAGTTCAACGGCTGGGAGCTGGACATCAACAGCCGCTCGCTGGTTAGCCCGACCGGTGAACAGTACAAGCTGCCGCGCAGTGAATTCCGCGCCATGCTGCACTTCTGCGAAAACCCGGGCAAGATCCAGTCCCGCGGCGAACTGCTGAAGAAAATGACCGGGCGCGAGCTGAAGCCGCATGACCGCACCGTTGACGTGACCATCCGCCGCATTCGCAAGCATTTCGAATCGACGCCGGACACGCCGGAAATCATCGCCACCATTCACGGCGAAGGCTACCGCTTCTGCGGCGATCTGGAAGAGTAATTTTCCCGTTGCAAAACGAACGGGGTTCAGCATGCTGAACCCCGTTTTTTTATTTGGCTTCACCCCAGGGGATGATCGGCACCGCGCTCAGGGCGTTCTTCGGTGAACCGTCGACCACCCGATCGGAGTAGCTCAGATACACCAGCGCATTGCGTTTGGCATCATAAAAACGCACGACCTGCAGCTTCTTGAATACCAGCGATGTGCGCTTTTGGAACACCACCGTGCCCTCCGCCTTGCCGGTCTTGATCTTGTCGCTCAGCGCGATCGGCCCTACCTGCTGGCAGGAAATGGCCGCATCGGCGGTATCCTCCGCCAATCCCAACCCGCCTTTGATGCCGCCGGTTTTGGCGCGGCTGATATAACAAGTTACATTTTTAACGTCCGGATCGTCGAAGGCTTCCACCACGATTTTGTGGTCCGGGCCAAAGAGTTTAAACACAGTATCAACGGACCCTACCTGTTCCGCCTGCGCGCTGTTTACCGTTGCGCAAACTAAACCAAACAAAAATATCCATCCTTTTTTCATTTACTTAACTCCAACAAAAACCGGCCTGCAAAAACAGCCTCGGCGATCAAAATTATTTATGTTTTAGCTCACAGAATCGGTATTTTTCTGGTCCGCACCGCCCGTTTTAGCACAACGCGTAGAAAAAATCTTTGAGAGTCGCGGAGGAAAAAAATTGCTATTATGCGGCGTCGTTATTTTCTTTGCGCCCACCCAGGTGTGCCCCAATCCAACTCTAGCGCAACGCGCGTAGTAAGAGGCAAAGAGTGCAACGCATAATGGCTCATGGATCGGTCTGATAGCGCAAGCACCAGCGTGATGAATCAACAGTTCGGGTTCCTACCCTAAAGCTCTACGAGGAAGATCTATGGATCAAGCCGGTATCATTCGTGATCTGCTTAGCTGGCTGGAAAGCCATTTGGACCAACCTTTGTCGCTGGATAACGTAGCGGCGAAAGCGGGCTACTCCAAATGGCATCTGCAACGGATGTTCAAAGATATTACCGGTAACGCCATCGGCGCTTACATCCGGGCCAGAAGGCTGTCCAAGGCTGCCGTGGCGCTGCGCCTCACCAGCCGGCCCATTCTGGATATCGCCCTGCAGTACCGCTTCGACTCGCAGCAGACCTTCACACGCGCATTCAAGAAACAGTTTGCGCAAACGCCGGCGCTGTATCGCCGCGCCGAAGACTGGAATTCATTCGGTATCTGCCCGCCCATCCGTCTGGGGGCCTTTACCCTGCCGCAGCCGGAATTCGTCACCTTGCCGGAGCAGCATCTGATCGGCCTGACGCAAAGCTACTCCTGTACGCTGGAACAGATCTCCACATTCCGCACCGAGCTGCGTTCGCAGTTCTGGCGCCAGTACCTGGGCGAGGCCGAAACGCTGCCGCCGGTGCTTTACGGGCTGCACCATTCACATCCGAGCCCCGAAAAGGACGATGAGCAGGAAGTGCTGTACACCACGGCGCTGGAGCCGCATCACGTGCCGGAGAAAGTGCAGGAAGGTCAACCGCTGGTGCTGCAGGGCGGCGAGTATGCCATGTTCAGCTACGAGGGGCCGACGTCCGGCCTGCAGGAGTTTATCCTGATGGTCTATGGCACCTGCCTGCCGACGCTCAAGCTGACGCGCCGCAAGGGGCACGACATCGAGCGCTTTTATCCGAAGGGTGACCGGCGGCCACCCCAGCCGCCAACCGAGATCAACTGCGACTATCTGATCCCGATTCGTCGTTAACGCTGCAGTTCGTCCAACGCGGGCATGTCCAGGTGCGTGACATCGCCCGCGGTTTCAACGATCCAGCCGGAAGCCAGCCACGGGCTTTGCTGGTGATCGACGCGCGACAGCGAACAGTTGCGCAAACGCAGGCGGCGCTCCGCGTAAGCCGGCAACCCCAACACCGTGCCGATCAGGCAACCCAACGCGATACCATGGCTGACGATCAGCGGTTTGCTGCCTTCCGGCAACATCAGGCAGCTTTCCAGCGCAGCGCGCATCCGTTCGCCCAGCTCGACCATGGATTCGCCTTGAGGGATGCGGCCGTCAGGAGTACCATCGACCATCTGCTTGCGCCACTGTTCTTCCTGCGGCGTCAGGCTGTCGATCAGGCGCTCCTCCAGCACCCCCATATGCAATTCACGCAAACGCGGATCGTTAATCACTTCGCAGCCGCAGGCGTCTGCGATGATTTGCGCGGTGCGGCGGGTGCGCCCCAGATCGCTGGTGATAACGTGCGTGATGCCCTCTTTGCTGACGCGCCGGGCAACCAGATGGGCCTGGTGTTCACCCATAGCGGTTAACGCGCTGTCAGACTGGCCCTGGATGCGGCGAGCCGCATTCCACTCCGTTTCGCCATGGCGAACGAGGTATACCTGTAACATTTTTGTTTTCCGTTATACTGCGTGAAACTTGAGTTTATCTCCGCCCGGCGGCCGCTTGCGCAATCGCCCGGCGTATCGGATAGAAGGATGTTGAACCCGTTATGTACCATGTTGTCGCTGCAACTACCAACCCGGCAAAGATCAAGGCTATTCAATTGGCCTTCGACGACGCCTTTGGCGCAGGCCAATGCCGCATTGAATCCGTCGACGTCGCCAGCGGCGTTTCGCTGCAGCCGATAGGCAACCACGAAACCCGCACCGGCGCGCGCCAGCGGGTGATGGAAGCGCGTCAGGTGCGGCCGGAAGCCGATTTTTGGGTCGGCGTCGAAGCCGGAATTGAAGAAAACATGACCTTCGCCTGGATGACGATAGAAAATCCGCATACCCGCGGCGAGTCACGTTCCGCCAGCCTGATGCTGCCCGAAACCATTTTACAGGGTATTCGCGCCGGCCGCGAACTGGGCAGCGAAATGGCCGACATCACCGGCAACGCCGAAGTGAAGCGCCAGGGCGGCGCGATCGGCATCTTTACCGATGGCCGCCTGAGCCGCACCAGCGTTTACCATCAGGCCTTGCTGCTGGCGCTGGTGCCGTTCCACAATCCGATTTACCAACAGCACAACCAATAACGCACGCTATTGCGCGCCGTCCAGCAACTGCTGTTCCAGCCACTGTTTCAACGCCGGCGAGGCCGCTTTCAGGCTGTTCGAACCCCGGGTGATGGTGGCTATTCCCGCCCCCAGCTCATTTTTCAGTTCGCGCTGGCTCATTTCGCCGCGCATCAGCTCCTGGATGATCCGCACCCGCGTACCCAGCGCGGTGCGTTCATCCGGCGTCAGCATCAGCTGCATCAACGGCTGATGCAAATCTTGAGCGAACGAATTTTGCAGCAGCGCAACGAAGCGCAGCCAATCCTCATTGCCTTGTTCTGAAAGAGCGGGGTCGTTTAGCGATAATTGCGTCATGGCAGCCACCATACTATTTAACTAGTACAGCAGCATACCATAGGGCGCCAAAAATCAATAACGCCGCTGCCACTCGGCATCGGTCAGCACTTTGGCAGGCCGGTGCGTCAGGTAGCGGTAAAACGCGTCGTATGCCAGCACGTTCTTGACGTAGGAACGGGTTTCAGAGAACGGGATGCTCTCAACGAACGCCACCGGATCGACCCGCCCCGCGCTGTTGCCCAGCCAGGTATTCACCCGCGACGGGCCGGCGTTGTAGGCCGCCGTGGACAAGATGCGGTTGCGGCCGAACTGCTGGTAAACGTACTCCAGATAGCTGGTGCCGATGGTGATGTTGGTCTGCGGATCGAGCAGCTGGCTCGGGCCCGCATAACCCGGAATATTGAACATCTGCACCGTATGCTGCGCGGTGCGCGGCATCACCTGCATCAGCCCGCTGGCGCCCACCGGCGACTGCGCTTTCGGGTTCCAGGCGCTCTCCTGGCGGGCGATCGCCATCGCATAGCTCGGCGTTATCCCCTTGTCATCGGTGGCGCGGCGGAACTCCTGCGGCCAGGCGACCGGGAAACGCTCTTCCAAATGATCCCACAGTTTGCCGACAATGGTCGCCTGCACGCTGAGATCGGCCCATTTCTGCTCGAAGGCGTAACGAGCCAGCGCCTCTTGCTCAGGCCGGCTGCGGCTGGCGACAAACGAGCTCCACTCGCTGCGCGCCAGGTTATCCATATTCCAATACATCAGCTCCCGCACCCGGGCGATTTCCGGGCCGTCCACCAGCGAGGCGCGCGGCTTGGCCGCCACCGCCACCATCACCGGATAGGTGGCGTTCAGCTTTTGCGCCGCCACCATCGGGTAGAAACCGCGCTCGGTCATCAGGCTGCGCAAGATAGCCTCACCTTCGCTGCGCTTGCCCTCGTCCAGCAGCATGCTGGCGCGCCAGTAGCGCCACTCATCCTTATTGCGCGACTCCGCCGGCAGGCGATCCAGCCAGGTGGCCACGCCCTGCCGATCGCCGTTGCCGAGCGCCATGCGCACCCGCCGCTCCAGCAGCGCCGGCGACTGGCTGCGCAAGATCACCCGATCGCGCCACTGGGTCTGTTCATAGGTGGCGTCGCTGCCCATCAGGCGCCACGCCACCGCCTCTTCCAGCCCCAACCGTTCGCTGTCGCTCATCTTTTGCAGCCGGGCGATAGTCGGGATCATCGCCCGGGCGTTTTCCGCATCCTGCCGCGCCAGGCGCTCAAAGGCGATGGCGGCGGCGGCGCGGGTAAAATCGGTCGGCCCCACGCTGCGGGCGAAGGCCTCTACCGTGCTCGGGTCATTCTGCAGGCGTACCAGGGCATCGCCCATGGTCTGGTATTCCGACGGCAGCTGGCGATACAGGCTGTTGACCAACACGCTGTTGCCCTCTTTCAGCCCCAGCTTCATGCGCTCAAGGGTGTTCAGCGGCGTTTGCTTGCCCGCCCCCTGCCAAACGCTAAACAGCTTGTCGCAGGCGCCCGGCAGCGTTTTGCCGCTCATCCACAGCTCATCGGCGCCGTTCCAGGCCGCCTGCTGGTCACCGGTCGTCCATTTGGCGTAATAATAGTTGCAGCGCGCCGCCACCGGTTTGGGAGCCTGCGGGCTGAACGCCAGCAGGGTGCGCCAGTCTTCCCGGCGCGCCAGCTCATTGACGAAGCGCGGCGCCAGCGATTTCGCCGGCGGCAGCGTCGGATTTTGCTTGATAAAATCGTTCACTTCCGAGAACCCGGCCTGGCTGAGATCCTGCGTCAGCGCGCGGTACTGCAGATAAGGATAAAGCGGGTAATCGCGCAACGTCGGCATCAGCTGCGCCACCACGCTCATTTGGTTGCTGTCCCACGCCTGTTTGATCTGCTGGTAACGCTGGCGCTGGGCATCCAGGGAATCCGCCAGCGCGGCGCCGGAAAACGCCGTCAGGCACAGTCCCACCGCCAAAATCCGCCGTTTGTCTACCTTGACCATACTTGCTGTTTCCTCGCTGGTTATGCTGCCGGGAGCCGGCTCATTCCCCTGCCGCGCTGCCTCAGCGGCCAGCGGATGGATGAGCCCAATGCCCCGGGAGTCACCTGCCGCGCCTGGGCGCCACAGGGCAAAATAAAGCCGGGCCCTGGGCCCGGACGCAGATATCTATCATAGACAGCGCAAACGCTTATCCATTCAATACTGTAGAAGAAGAAGTGTATCGCCACGATGGGGGCAGGTAAAAAACGTTTACCTTCGCTGACAAATTACGGCGATATTATTATTTACGTGCCGATGAATAATTCACTGAAATAATTTTCAATTATTAGCATCCGAATTATATAAGGATTGAGAATAAAAATAATCCGTGTTGCGCAAATTGCCGGACGCCTCGCCAAACGCGCCAACTTTTCCGAAAAGCGGTGGCAAACCTTGCAAGGCATTTTTATACTGTCAAAAAAGAAGTAGGATAATTCCGAGAAAACGGCTCGTAAAGCGCGCAACTGATGCATCTTATAATACAATCCGCGCCAGTTATGGGTTAGATAGTGTTCATTAAACAGTGCGAACGACAGTTTTCAGCAAGACGATTACCCCTTCGGCCGGGCCAGATATCTCATTGTTAGGTCACCGCCTGCGGGCGGCGACCCCAGGCAGGAATGGCAAATGAAGATGGCAAAAAATGCCGCTATATTGGCGTGTTGCGCAAAAAGCTCATGGCTGGCTTTCCTTGGCGCACGCCCGAATTCCGGCCGCCTGTTAGTCGTCCTGCTGATCTTGCTGGCTTTCCCTGGGTATGCCCGCCCCGGCACCGGCGACCCCTACCAAAAGCGTATTCACGCGGTAACCACCGTCGTGGTGGGCATTATCAGCTATGCGCGTTGGTCCAATGATCCTAATCCTATCCGGCTGTGCGTCACCGCCTCGCCCCGCTACGCCGAGGGCTTGTTCGATCCTGTTCTGCTCAGCGCTCCCCGCCCGATCAAGGCCGAGCACGTGCCCTTTGACAGCCCGCTGCTGGGTACCAGCTGCGACGTGGTCTATCTCGGGGAACTCACCCCCGCACAAAGGCAGAATCTTATGCAGCGCCTTTCCGGCCACGCCATCCTCACCATCAGCGAGGACGATATCGAATGTTCTGCCGGCAGCGCGTTTTGCCTGCAGATCGACGGCGATCTGGCCAGCTTCAAGGTCAACCTGGATGCTCTGGCGCGCAGCGGGGTGCGCGTTCACCCTAACGTGCTGCAGCTGGCACGCAAACAGGCGCCGCCGCTATGAGGCTGCTGCGCAGAAACCGCTCCGGCAATTCGCGTCCTACGCTGGGCCGGGTGTTGCAGCGGGTGCATATTGGCCTGGCGCTGATCGCCGTGGGCACCGCCGGCATTTTTCTGACGCTGGTGGCGCTGTTTGCGCTACGCGCCTATGCCAACCACAACCTGCACCTGATCGCGCGCTCCATCAGCTATACCGTCGAGGCCGCCGTGGTGTTTGAAGACCGCAGCGCCGCACGCGAAGCCCTAATGCTGATCGCGTCCAACGAAGAGGTGTCGGAAGCCAGGATCCTGGATAACAACGGCAAGGTGCTGGCCAGTTGGCGCCATCCCAAAGACGGCCCGCTGCACGGCATGGAGCAGGTTGTCGCCCACTGGGCGTTGCCGGAGCCGGTGGTATTGCCCATCTCCCACGAGGGCAAGCAGGTTGGCAAGGTATGGCTGAGCGGCCACGGCGGCAGCCTGCTGCGCTTTCTGCTGCGCGGCATGGTGGGCATGATAGCCTGCCTGATGCTCAGTACCCTGTGCGCACTGGTGTTGTCCCGCCGGATGCTGGTCGGCATCGTCAGCTCGCTGGATGATATCGCCAACGTGGCGCACGCGGTGCGCCGCGATCGCGCCTTCGGCCTGCGGGTGCCTTCGGCGCCGATCGCCGAACTGCATGAACTGAGCAGCGACTTCAACGGGCTGCTCGACGAACTGGAGGCCTGGCAGGCCCATCTGAAACAGGAAAACGACTCGCTGACCCACCGGGCGACGCACGACAGCCTGACCGGGCTGCCGAACCGCGCCTTCTTCGAGGGCCGGCTAAGCCGCGCTCTGGGAGATACCGCGCCGACGGAAAAACTGGCGGTGCTGTTTATCGACGGCGACCGCTTCAAGGAGGTGAACGACAGCTACGGCCATGCCGCAGGCGACGCGGTACTCACCACCATCGCCGGGCGCATTCGCGCGCAGCTGCGCGAGACCGATTTGGTGGCGCGGCTGGGAGGAGATGAGTTTGCCGTGCTGCTGGCGCCGATCCACTGTACGGAAGATGTGTTGCAGATCGCCGATAATATTATCGACTGCATGACACAACCGATAATTTTGCCGAACGACGAGGCGGTGACGACCTCTCTGAGCATCGGCATTGCACTTTACCCCGATCACGCGGCAACGCCTCAGGGGCTTTTGCACGAAGCTGACGATGCGATGTATCAAGCAAAGCATCGTTATAACGGAGGCTGGCGGCTGGCAATACATAAATAAGCCCCCCGGCCATAAAACTTAAACTAGGGATTTGATTATGATACAGCAAACACTAAAACGCCGTTTCTCACTGTTGACGATGATGTTTATCGCCCTGCTGGCGCTGGCCGGCTGCCAGAGCAAACCGCAGGGCCTGACGCCAGAACAGGTAGCGCTGCTGCAGTCGCAAGGGTTCAAGCTGACGGATAACGGCTGGGAGTTCGGCCTGTCCGACAAGGTGCTGTTCGGCAACAACATCGGCAAACTGAACCCTGAAAGCACCGAGACGGTGCAAAAGATGGGCCGCGCGCTGCTGAGCGTCGGCATCACCAAGTTCCGTCTGGACGGTCATACCGACAACTACGGTGAAGACGGCTATAACGACCAGCTTTCCCTGCGCCGCGCCGATGCGGTGGCTGACCTGCTGGCCAGCGTAGGCATTCCGCGCGCCAATATTGAAACCCGCGGCATGGGCAAACGCGATCCGGTCGCCGACAACCGCACCTCCAGCGGCCGCGCGGAAAACCGCCGCGTCGCGATCGTCGTCACGCCATAACACCTCCCCCTTTATGCGCCTGGATGGGCGCATAAAGGGTTATACTTAGCTACCGGCTGGGATCCTCGCTTGAAACGGGCTACACTCCGCAGCCAGACATCCTATAAAAACTGATATAGAGAGGCTAAGAGCAACGTGGCTCAATACGTCTATACCATGCATCGCGTCGGCAAAGTGGTTCCGCCGAAGCGTCACATTCTGAAAAACATCTCCCTGAGCTTCTTCCCCGGCGCCAAAATCGGCGTGCTGGGCCTGAACGGCGCCGGTAAATCCACCCTGCTGCGCATCATGGCCGGCATCGATACCGATATCGAAGGGGAAGCGCGCCCGCAGCCGGGGATCAAGATCGGTTACCTGCCGCAGGAACCTCAGCTTAACCTGGAACATACCGTTCGCGAGTCGGTAGAAGAAGCGCTGGCGGAAGTGGTCGGCGCGCTGAAACGCCTGGATGAAGTGTACGCGCTGTACGCGGAAGAAGGCGCCGACTTCGACAAGTTGGCCGCCGAGCAGGGCCGCCTGGAAGAGATCATCCAGGCCCACGACGGCCACAACCTGAACGCCCAGCTGGAGCGCGCCGCCGATGCGCTGCGCCTGCCGGAGTGGGACGCGAAAATCGCCAACCTGTCCGGCGGTGAACGCCGCCGTGTGGCGCTGTGCCGCCTGCTGCTGGAAAAACCGGACATGCTGCTGCTGGACGAACCGACCAACCACCTGGACGCCGAGTCCGTGGCCTGGCTGGAACGCTTCCTGCACGACTTCGAAGGCACAGTCGTGGCGATCACGCACGACCGTTACTTCCTCGACAACGTCGCCGGCTGGATCCTCGAGCTGGACCGCGGCGAAGGCATCCCATGGGAAGGCAACTACTCTTCCTGGCTGGAGCAGAAAGACGCACGCCTGGCGCAGGAAGCCTCCGCCGAAGCCGCTCGCCGCAAGTCGATCGAGAAAGAGCTGGAGTGGGTGCGTCAGGGCGCCAAAGGCCGTCAGTCCAAGGGCAAGGCCCGTCTGGCGCGCTTTGAAGAGCTGAACAACACCGAATACCAAAAACGTAACGAGACCAACGAACTCTTTATTCCGCCTGGCGCACGCCTGGGTGATAAGGTTCTTGAAATCAGCAACCTGCGCAAGTCTTACGGCGACCGCGTACTGATCGACGGCCTCTCCTTCTCGGTGCCGAAAGGCGCCATCGTCGGCATCATCGGCCCGAACGGCGCGGGTAAATCCACGCTGTTCCGCATGATGTCCGGCCAGGAACAGCCTGACTCCGGCAGCATCGTGCTGGGCGACACCGTCAAGCTGGCCTCGGTCGATCAGTTCCGCGACAGCATGGACAATTCAAAAACCGTGTGGGAAGAAGTGTCCGGCGGTCAGGACATCATGCGCATCGGCAACACCGAAATGCCAAGCCGCGCCTACGTCGGCCGCTTTAACTTCAAAGGCGTCGATCAGGGCAAACGCGTGGGCGAGCTGTCCGGCGGTGAACGCGGCCGTCTGCACCTGGCCAAGCTGCTGCAGGTTGGCGGCAACGTGCTGCTGCTCGACGAACCGACCAACGACCTGGATATCGAAACCCTGCGCGCGCTGGAAAACGCCCTGCTGGAATTCCCAGGCTGCGCCATGGTGATCTCGCACGACCGTTGGTTCCTCGACCGCATCGCCACCCACATCCTGGACTATCAGGACGAGGGCAACGTCGAGTTCTTCGAAGGCAACTTCACCGAATACGAAGAGTACAAGAAGCGTACTCTGGGTGCCGAGGCGCTGGAGCCGCACCGCATCAAGTACAAGAAGATAGCCAAGTAACCCGGAAGGCGCCGCATGCGGCGCCTTTTTTTATTCTGCCGCCCGGCGATAGTCGCTCGGCGAACGCGCCATGACTCGCTTGAAAGCGTGGCTGAATGCGCTGTCAGAATCGTACCCCAAACGTTGCGCAATCGCGGACACCGATTCAGCGCCGCTGCGCAATGCCCGCGCCGCCAATAGCATGCGCCAGCGCAGCACGTATTCCAGCGGGCTCATCCCGGCTTTCTGCTTGAAGCGCAACGCCAGCGTCGAACGCGAAACGCTCGCCACATCGGCCAGCGCCTCCAGCGTCCAGCGCCGGGCGGGATCGGCGTGAATCGCCTGAATGGCGGCGCCGATGCGCGGTTCGAACAGCGCCGACAGCCAGCCCGAAGCGCCGTCGCCGTGCTCCGCCAGATAAATGCGCAGCGCCTGCGTCAGCATGATGTGCCCCAGATGATGGGTCATCAGCGCGCTGCCCGGTGAAGGGGTCAACAGCTCGTCCGCCAGGCGCTGCAGCGCCCACTGCAGCACCGCAGCTTCTTCCGTGCCGCCGCGGATGACCATCAGCGCCGGCAGTGCGCCGAACAGCCGCTCAACCTCCTCGCCGAAGGCAAACCGGCCGCCGATAAACAAACACGTCTCCCCCTCGCCGCAGGTCGCCACGCCGTTTTTCGCCTGAAAATAGAGCGCGTCGGCATCGAGCGCCGGCAGCGACAGATCGCTGCCGATGGTTACCGGCAGACTGCGGGTCAGCAAGAGGCAGTCCCCCGCCTCCAGCCGCAGCGGTGTAGCCAGCCCTTCCGCCGCCAGCCAACAGCCGCCGCGCACCACCGCGTTGAACTTCCCGCCCTGCAGCGCAGGAAAGTGCACGGCCCAGTCGCCGCCGGCTTTCAGGCCGCCGAAGAAAGCATTTTGGCTGCTCAAAGGAGCAAGCACTTCAGATAAAGGATCCATGGGTTCCACCGCGACGAGAAAATACCATCTTAGGGCATAGCCGGTGCGCGCGCCAATCGTCAAAGTTAGGACGATCGCGACACAAAATAGGCTTTTGTTGCATTCAATCGCCGAAAACGGCGACGTACACTGCCTGCATCAAGGCAAACCGAACGCAGAGGAACAGCAGATGAGCAGACAGACGCCCCTACACTCAGGTTTCAGCGCGGCGACCACCGCCGCCGAGGTGCTTAAAGACCGCCAGCTTGCCGGAACGACGGCGCTGGTGACCGGCGGCCATTCCGGGCTGGGACTGGAAACCACCCGCGCTCTGACGCAAGCGGGCGCGCGGGTTATCGTCGCCGCCCGCGATCCCGCCGTCGCCCGCGCCCGGCTTAGCGAGCTGAGCAACGTTGAGGTTTACCCACTGGATCTGGCCGATTTGGACAGCGTCCGGCATTTGGCGCAGCGCCTCCTCGAGACCGGCGTTCATCTCGATACCCTGATCTGCAGCGCCGGCATTATGGCCTGCCCCGAAACCCGGGTCGGGCCGGGCTGGGAAGCGCAGTTCGCCACCAATCATCTGGGTCACTACGCGCTGGTTAACCTGCTTTGGCCGGCGCTGAAGGGCGGAGCCAGGGTCGTCGTCGTCTCTTCATCCGGCCACCACGCCTCCGCCATGCGCTGGCACGACGTTCAGTTCAGCCAGGGGTATGACAAGTGGCTGGCCTATGGCCAGGCGAAAACCGCCAATGCGCTGTTCGCCGTCCAGTTGGATAAATTGGGGCAAGCCGCCGGCGTACGCGCATTTTCCCTGCATCCCGGCATGATCCCCACCCCGCTGCAGCGCTATATCTCGCCTGAAGAAATGGTCATGCTGGGATGGACCGATGCCGAAGGGAACCCCGCCCATCCGGAAATGCTGAAAACGCCGCAGCAGGGAGCGGCAACGCAGGTTTGGGCGGCGACCTCACCCCAGCTGGCAGGGCTGGGCGGGCTGTACTGTGAAGACTGCGACATTGCTCATCGGGATCCGAGCGATCAAATAGGCTTCAGCGGCGTAAAAGCTCACGCCATCGATCCCTATCAGGCCGAACGCCTGTGGGCGCTGTCGGCGCAGCTTACCGGTATCGACGCCTTTCCACATGCCGGCACCGGAGGCCAACCTCATGCATAACCGCCAAATCATCCTCAGCAAACTCCCGCAGGGAAAACTCACCGTCGATTGCTTCCTGGCACGCCAGGCGCCAATGCCGATCCCCGGCCCCGGGGACGTTTTGCTGCGCACGCTTTACGCGCCTCTCGATGCGGCCAGCAGGGCCTGGATGCAGGGCGCCACCTACCGGGCTGGGTTGCAGGCGGGAGATATCATGGCCGCGACGACGCTGGCTGAAGTCGTGAAATCGCACTCGCCGCTGCTGGCTGCCGGAGACCTGGTGTTGGCGGAAACCGGCTGGCAAACTTTTGCCGTCGTGCCCGCCGCAAACGCAGTCAAACAACCGGACATCGCCCCCCGCACGCACCTGCTCAGCGTTTACGGCGTTGCCGGGCTGACCGCCTACTTCGGTTTACTGGAATGCGGCCGCCCCAGAGCGGGTGAGACCGTCGTGGTGTCGGCCGCCGCCGGTTCGGTAGGATCGTTCGCCGGACAAATTGCCCGGCTTAACGGATGCCGCACGGTGGGCATCGCCGGCGGTAGCGCCAAAACGGCGCTGCTGACGGACCGGCTGGGCTTTGACGCAGCCATAGATTATAAGGCGGAAAATCTGCCCGAGGCGCTGCGCCGCGCCTGCCCTGAAGGTATCGATGTGCTGTTCGACAACGTCGGCGGCGATATTTTGGCGGCCTGCCTGCCGCACATGGCGAAACAGGGGCGCATTGTCTGCTGCGGCGCGGTGTCGCAGTATGATGCGGCCTCTCCACCGGCCGCGCCCGCCGGCATCCCCGGATTGCTGATCGTCAACAGCCTGACGATGCAGGGTTTCCTGCTGGCCGATTTCCTTCACCAGCGGGAGCGCGCTCTGGCGGCGCTGACCGCCTGGGTTGCTGCGGGGCAATTAACGGTGCTCGAAGACCTGATCACGGGTTTTGATGCGCTGCCCGCCGCATTGGTCGGCCTGCTGGCAGGCGAAAATATCGGGAAACGCATCGTTCAGGTGGCGGAACCCGTTGCCTGATCGGGCCGAGCCGTGCCCCCTGCTTTATTCCCGCGCCAGTTCGCGGGCGTAATCGTCGAATACCGGATGCTGCAGCACCACGTCGATAAAGCAGGCCAGCGCCGGCGAGTTAAGCTTGCGGCTCGGGTAGACCAGATAAAGCTCATTGCCCTCCGCTCGCCACTCCGGCAGCACCTCTACCAACTGCTTTTGCGCCACCACTTCGCGGCTGAGAAACGCCGGCAGCAGGGTAATGCCGGCGCCGGAAATCGCGCACTCGCGCGCATACAGCAGGTTGTCGGTGGTGTGCAGCATCGGCAACTGCCAGCGGTAGTATTCGTCGCCGCGGCGCAGGCTCCAGGCCGCCCAGGCGCGGTGGGCAATGCAGCGATGCTGCTGCAGCTGTTGCGGATGCAGGATCGGCGGGTGCTGCGCCAGATAACCCGGCGCGGCCAGCAGATAGCGCGGCGCGTGCCCCAGCCGCCGGCCGATCAGCGAAGAATCTTGCGGCTTGCCGGTGCGCAGCGCGGCGTCAAACCCCTCCTGCACCATATCCACCATGGCGTCGGACACCGACACCTCCAGCGAGACGTCCGGGTACTGGCGCTGGAAATCCGCCGCCAGCCGCGCCAATAGCGTCGCCCCCAGCCCGGCCGGGGTCGAGATGCGCAACCGGCCGCTCGGGTTGTCGCGCAGCCGCTGCAGAGCCAGATCGGCGCGCTCGGCGGCGGACAGCATCTCCTGGCAATGCTCGCGATAACGCTCACCGGCGAAGGTCAGATTCAGCTGCCGGGTGGTCCGATTGAGCAATCGCAACCCCAGCGCCTGCTCCAGCTGGCTGATGCGTTGGCTGACGCTGGACTTCGGCAGCCCGGCGCGCTCGGCGGCGGCGGTGAAACTGCCGCATTCGGCCACCAGCGCGAACAGCGCCATGTCCTGCAGCTGTTTAAACCTCATTGTTCACCTCATACGAACACTCAGTTAGCTATTGTCCATCTTATCACTCTACTGCCGAGCGTCTACACTGAAGGCATTCATTCGAAAGGAGCCCAGTCATGCCGATTAAAGCCATTGCCGTAGACCCGAAAAACCCCGCCGGTTTCATTGAAATCACGCCGGAGAAGCCAACGCCAGGCCAATACGATCTGCTGGTGGAAGTGAAAGCGGCCTCGGTCAACCCGGTTGATACCAAAGTACACGCCGGCCTGCAAAAGAGCGGCCTGCAGCAGCCGCGCATCCTCGGCTGGGACGCCAGCGGCGTGGTGGTTGAAGTGGGCAGCGGCGTCAGCGGTTTCAAACCCGGCGACGAAGTCTGGTACGCCGGCGATATCACCCGCCCCGGCAGCAACAGCAGCCTTCAGCTGATCGACTCGCGCATCACGGCGCACAAGCCGCGCAGCCTGAACTGGGCCGAAGCCGCCGCCATGCCGCTCACCGCCCTCACCGCCTGGGAAGCGCTGTTCGAGCATCTGAATATCCAGGACGCGGCGGAAGGCAAAACCCTGCTGATCATCGGCGGTGCCGGCGGCGTCGGTTCGCTGGCGATACCGCTCGCCGCGCTGCGCAGCAACCTCAGGGTGATAGCCACCGCCTCGCGGCCGGAGTCCGCCGCCTGGTGCCGCGAACGCGGCGCCGATCTGGTGGTAGATTATCGCGATCTGAAGGCCAACCTGGCGCAGCAGGGCATTGAACAGGTGGATTATATTCTGTGCCTGAACGACACCGACGGCCACTGGAAAACCATTTCTGACCTGATCGCACCGATGGGGCACATCTGCACCATCGTCGAAAACGCGCAGCCGCTGGACCAGAGCGCGCTGAAGCTGAAAAGCGCCGCGCTGCACTGGGAATTGATGTTCACCCGCAGCATGTTCACCACCCCGGATATCGCGCAGCAGGGCAAGATCCTGCAGCAGGTGGCCGAGTTGCTGGACGACGGCAAGCTGAGCACCACGCTGAGTGAAACCCTGCACGGGCTGACGGTGGAAACGCTGACCGCCGCGCATAAGACGCTGCTCGACGGGCACATGCAGGGCAAGCTGGTTATCCTTTACTGAGCCTGTTGCGGCGGAACATTTTGCTAACGGTGCGCGGCCCTCAGCCGATGACCCGCTCCGGCGCCAGCCGGCTGGCGTCCGCCGCCAGCAGTTGCTTCACCAGCTCCACGCAGCGCAGGAAGCGCTCTTCATAATCGCTGGACTCGACGTGCGCATACTCGATGTTATTGGCGCGCAGCATCTCTTCCAGCAGGTGCTGGAACGCCTTGCGATCGGTCGGTGCGCCCAGGCTGCGCAGGCCGTCCGCCACCCAGGGGGTGTTGTTCTCCAACAGGATGACCAGGTCGAAACGGTATTCGTCGATCAGCGCCTGCACGAACGGGTGCTCGCGCCCTTCATATTTTTTGCAGAACGCCTGCGTGGTCACGAAGTCGGTGTCGATAAACGCCACCTTGTTGGCGTACTTCACCGCAAAGTCGACGTACTGCGCCTGGCCAAGCGCGATTTTGTCGTAGTCGGAATACTGCAGCGCCATCTCATCGCCGCCAAGGTGCGAGAACACGTAATCGCGGCCATATTCCCAGGCGCTGGTGGTGTTGAAGATGTTCGCCAGCTTGTTCACCAGGGTCGATTTGCCGCTCGACTCGCCGCCGAGGATCGCCACGGTGCGCACAAAGAAGGGTTTTACCTCGGTTGGGATGTAATCCCAGTAGCGGAATGGATCCTGGCGGATCTGGCTGCCGCTGATGTTCATAAACGAACGCTCGGGGTCGATAAGAATGGTTTCGATACCCAGATGCTCGCGGTAACGCGGGGCGTCCTGCGCTTCGCTGGAATAGATAAAGCTCGGCACTATGCCCTTCTGTTCCATAAAGGCCTTCATGCCGTCGCTCCACACGTTCCAGCCGTGCGGATATGGCTCGATCCCCTGCTCGTCGAACGAATGAATATGGATGTTTTTCTGGTACTTGAAGGTTTGCAGCAGCCAGCGCAGCCGATCGCTGACCGTCGGCTGCTGCGACATCGAACTGTTCTCGAACAGCTCGCGATCGCGCGGCTCATCGTGGCACAGCATCACGTGCAGTTCGTCCACCTGGCTGCAGGCGCGCTGGATCAGGTAAATGTGGCCGGTGTGCAGCGGGTAAAATTTACCAAACACCACCCCGACCTTTTTCTCGCGCCGCGGGAACTCCAGCCCGAGAAAACGGTGCAGCGCTTCCAGCTTCTGCGCGCTCGGGCTTTTGATTTTATCGTTCAACAGTTGGCTGAGGTAGCCCTTGGTCATGCCGCTGGCATCCGCCACCTGCTGCAGAGTACAGCCTTTCTGCTTAATCGACGTCTTCAGGTAATCAAACTGCGGCATAAACCCTCCTGTTTAGTATGATAAACAAAATATCATATTCCGCACGCGCTGTGGCGATTAATAAAACTCTTCCAGCACGTCCAGCGCATCCGCCAGCTTCTTCACCCCGAACACCTGCATGTTGGCCGGCGGCTTCTTCGGCATGTTGCCGTGCGGCACGATGGCGCGTTTGAAACCGTGCTTGGCCGCTTCCGAAATGCGCTCCTGGCCGCTCGGCACCGGGCGGATCTCGCCCGCCAGCCCCACCTCGCCGAACACCACCAGATCGTTCGGCAACGGCCGATCGCGCAGGCTGGACACCAGCGCCATCAGCAGCGCCAGATCGGCGCTGGTCTCGCTGACCTTCACCCCGCCCACCACGTTGACGAACACGTCCTGATCGGACATCTGCAGCCCGCCGTGGCGATGCAGCACCGCCAGCAGGATCGCCAGGCGGTTCTGCTCCAGGCCAACCGCCACCCGGCGCGGGTTGGACATCATCGAGTGATCCACCAGCGCCTGGATCTCCACCAGCAGCGGCCGGGTGCCTTCCCACACCACCATCACCGAACTGCCGGAGGTCACCTCGTCGCCGCGGCTGAGGAAAATCGCCGAGGGGTTGCTGACCTCGCGCAGGCCCTGTTCGGTCATGGCGAATACGCCCAGCTCATTGACCGCACCAAAGCGGTTCTTGTGGCTGCGCAGGGTGCGGAAGCGGGAATCGGCGTCGCCGTCCAGCAGCACCGAACAATCGATGCAGTGCTCCAGCACCTTCGGCCCGGCCAGCGAGCCGTCTTTGGTGACGTGGCCGACCATCACGATCGCCACGCCGCGCGTTTTGGCGAAGCGCGTCAGGTAAGCGGCGGTTTCACGCACCTGCGCCACGCTGCCCGGCGAAGACTGGATGTCGGCCATGTGCATCACCTGGATCGAGTCGATCACCATCAGCTTCGGCTGTTCCTGCTCGGCGATCAGGCAGATCTGCTCGATGCTGGTTTCCGACAGCATGTTCAGGCCGCCGGTCGGCAGCCCCAGACGGTGGGCGCGCATCGCCACCTGCTGCAGCGACTCCTCGCCGGTGACGTACAGGGTTTTCATCTGTTCGGAGAGTTTGCACAGCACCTGCAGCAGCAGGGTGCTTTTACCGGCGCCGGGGTTGCCGCCGATCAGAATGGCGCTGCCGGGCACCACGCCGCCGCCCAGCACCCGGTCGAACTCGAGAAAACCGGTGGTGAAACGCGGCAGCGCTTCCAGGCTGATCTCCGACAGCTTCTGTACCTTGCTGATGCCGGCGTCGCCGGCATAGCCGCTGAGGCGCTCGTTGCGCGCGGCGGCGGGGGATGCCGCCAGACGAACTTCCGTAATGCTGTTCCAGGCGTGGCAGGCGCTGCACTGACCCTGCCAGCGCGGATAGTCTGCGCCGCACTCATTACATACAAACGCCCGTTTTGCCGCTTTTGCCACGTATTACCTCAATCTTTGGTTTATCCCCTGAATAATTATGGGGTTATCGCACTTCGTGTTTCAGGCTGCCGGTCAATACGCACAGCACGCCCATCAGGTCGGCGTGACGAATCGACACCTGCGCCTTTTCATACACTTTGGGTTTGGCGTGGTAGGCAATGCCCAGCCCCGCCACCTGCATCATTTTCAAATCGTTGGCGCCGTCGCCGATGGCCACGGTCTGCTGCGGCGGAATGCCCAGCTTTTCCGCCAGCCGCACCAGCGTATCGGCCTTGAACTGCGCATCCACCACCGGGCCCAGCACTTCGCCGGTCAGTTTGCCGTCGCGGATCTCCAGCTCGTTGGCGGCAATCGCCACCAGCTTCAGCCGGTCGCGCAGGTATTCGGCGTAGTAGGTGAAGCCGCCGGAGGCGATCGCCACATGCCAGCCCATCGCCTGCAGCTTGCCCACCAGGCGGGTCAAGCCGGGCATCAGCGGCAGCTGGTCGCGCACCTGCTTGAGAATATTGGCGTCGGCGCCTTTCAGCGTGCCGACGCGCTGGCGCAGGCTGGCGGTAAAGTCCAGCTCGCCGCGCATCGCGCGCTCGGTGACTTCCGCCACCTGCTCGCCGACACCCGCCAGCTTGGCAATCTCGTCGATGCATTCGATCTCGATCGCGGTCGAGTCCATGTCCATCACCAGCAGGCCCGGCGTGCGCAAATGCGGGATCTTGCCCAGCGGCGCCACGTCCAGCCCGCTCTCCGCCGCCAGCAGTTTGGCGCGCGGCGTCAGGGTGCCCGCCAAACGCACCACCTGATAATCCTCCACGGCCCAGGCGGTAACGATCACCATCGCCGCGCCCAGCTTGCGCTGGAACTGAGTAATGCGCGTCTTGTCCAATGCCTTGCCGTACAATAGCCACCCGGTATGGCCCGCCCGATAATCCAGCGGCATCACTTCGTCACCGCTCAGCGAAAGGGGAAGACCCGGCCATTGAGAGATCTCCGCCGGAAGATCGCAATAGGTCAGACTGTTCGACATCATTAACTCCTGAATAATGGGGCGCACCCTGCTGCTGCATGATAAAACGACGCATCAAGCTATCCTATCGCCAGCGCTTCTGGCAACATAAAGTGTCCAAGATGCCCAAGGAACCTGCATGGCTCGCGCTAAACTGAAATTTCGCCTGCACCGCACCGCTATTATCCTGATTTGCCTGGCTTTGCTGGTGCTGCTGATGCAGGGCGCCTCTTATTTTAGCCTGAGCCACCAAATGGCGCGATCCGAGCAGGTGGAAGAACTGGCGCAAACCCTGACCCGCCAGGTGGCCTACAGCCTGGCGCCGATGCTGGACGACGACAGCGACGTCGACAACCAGCGCGTCGACGCTATCCTAAAACGCTTGACCGACCACAGCCGCATTCTGGACGCCAGCGTCTATCAGCTGGACGGCACCCTGGTTTCCCACGCCGGTGAACAGATAAGTATACGCGATCGCCTGTCGCTCGACGGAAAACGCGCCGGCAGCTATTTCAACCACCAGTTGGTTGAATCGATCCAGGGCAAAGACGGCCCGATCGGCTTTATCCGCATTACCCTGGATACCCACGTGTTGGCGACCGAGTCCAAGCAGGTGGACAACACCACCAACCTGCTGCGCCTGATGATCCTGCTGGCGCTGGCGATCGGCATTATTCTGGCGCGCACCCTGTTGCAGCATCGCCGCAGCCGCTGGCAACAGTCGCCGTACCTGCTGACCGCCAGTACGCCGCTGGAAGAAGGCAACACGGTGGAAGACGACGACGAAACGCCGCAGCCGAAGGACGAGGCGAAGAAGGCCTGAATCAGGCCAGGCGTTGGATGCGGTCGCTAAGCTGCTGCAGCCGCGCCGGCATCTGTGCGGCAAGCGCGCGAAACTCATCGCCGATCTGCGGATGCAACGCCGTGCGCCGCCAAAACTCAAGCGCCAATAACTCAGCCTGCCGCCATATGCCGCCGCTGACGTCATGGCTCAACCCGATGTCCGGCGCTTCCCGGCGCATGTTGCCGCTGCCGGTGGGCGCAAACGCCATCGGCAACATATCATACAACGGAGCCAAGGCCACCGGGCGCTGCTCCGGCCGCAGGAACGACAAATTGCCCTGGTGCATGTCACTGTTGGCAATCAACCTGCCGAACGCCCAATACAGGGCAATCCTCTCGCAGGTCTGCTGGTTTATCACGCTCCGCTCCCGCAACCTCTGCGCCGCAGTGACCCAATTCGCGGCACCACTGCCGCTGAATTCAGCGTCCAATGCCTCCAGCGACACCATGGCGACCCGGCCATACTCGCCGCGGCGATCGAAGCGTTCAACCTCGAGAAAACACTGCCGATCCCTGCCAAACAGCAGCTGCGTCGACGCCGACGGCAGCCCAGCCTCTGCGATGGTCTGCAGCGCCAGCGATTCGGCGATCAATAAATCGCTCCAGCGTTGAGCCACCGGGTTGTTCGGCGCGAGGCTGAATTTCACCAACACATGGGCACACCGCCCCGACGCCAGTTCGGCGCAGGCGGTAAATTTCGGCTGCTCGCCTCCGGCGGAAGACCCCACCAACTCCCCGGCCAACGCGCGGATGGACAGATCGGCATAACGGGTTGCCTTATCCGCTAGCGCTATCGGCGCGGCGGAGTTGCGCGTTAGCCAGCGCCGATAGCTGCCGGCCCCGGGCAGCAGATCGCCGCTCATATCTTCGCCATAGTGGCAAAGCGCCAGCAATCGCTGTTCTTCGTTCCACAGCCGCACCGTCTCTGGCAACATCAGCTCCAGCGCCGCCGCCTTACCCCAGGCGCGCCCAAGAAAACCGACCGGGCGCAGATCGTTCAGGTACCACGGCAACCCGTCATAAAGGCGCCACTCGCCGCTGCGCTCATAGCACACCGCACAACTGTCGGCCGGATACAACGGACAGAGCGTCGCGAACAGATGCGCCTTTCCCCGTTCATCGACCCGATACAGAGGGAATTGCCTCTCGCCACCGACGCCGCGCCGCAATGCATAGCGCGTCGCCTTGCCTTTACCGAGGATCAATACTGCTCCCGCCAGCTCGCGGATGCGGCGCGACAGCGTCGGCTGACTGATGCCCAGCGCCGCGATCAGCTGATGTGCAGTGGCCGGGCCGCGGCGTAAAACCTGTTCGAGATTGCTCATCGGTGAATAGATCGGTGAATAGATTTGTGACTGAAGTAATAGCGCTAATCAGCGGAAAGGTAAAGTATTGGGCGGGCTTGTCCAGGGCGAGATGAATAGATTGATAAGCGGGCGCAGCAGGCTGCGCCCGTTTGATTATCAGGCCTTGTCGCCCAGCAGTACGGATTCCAGCGCGATAACGATCATCTCGTTAAAGGTGGTCTGGCGCTCTGCGGCGGTGGTCGCTTCGTGACGCAGGATGTGGTCGGACACGGTGCAGATGGTCAGCGCCTTACAGCCGAACTCTTCGTACAGCTCAGCCGCCACGCCGTAGATGCCGGCCGCTTCCATTTCCACGCCCAGGATGCCGTACTTCTTCATCACCTGGAACATGTCCGGATCCGGCGTGTAGAACAGGTCGGCGGAGAAGATGTTGCCCACGCGCGCCGGGATGCCCTGCGCCGCCGCGGCGTCTACCGCATTGCGCACCATGTCGAAGTCGGCGATCGCCGCATAGTCGTGGTCTTTGAAACGCAGGCGGTTCACCTTGGAATCGGTGCAGGCGCCCATGCCGATCACCACGTCGCGCAGTTTGATATCGTCACGTACCGCGCCGCAGGAACCCACGCGGATGATCTTCTTCACGCCGAACTCGGCGATCAGCTCACGCGCATAGATGGAGCACGACGGGATGCCCATGCCGTGGCCCATGACGGAAATGCGGCGGCCCTTGTAGGTGCCGGTGAAGCCCAGCATGCCGCGCACGTTGTTCACTTCCACCGCGCCTTCCAGGAAGGTTTCGGCGATGTATTTTGCGCGCAGCGGATCGCCCGGCATCAGTACTACGTCAGCGAAATCACCCATTTCAGCATTAATGTGCGGCGTAGCCATAATTCTCTTCCTTCAAATCGTCGTCATGAATAAAAAAATGCGCCGGGCAACCGCCCGGCGCCAGCAAAGTGTTACAGCATTGATTTGCCGTAGTCCATCGGCGACACGCCAAAATAGCTGGCCACGGTCTGGCCGATGTCGGCGAAGGTTTCACGGTGGCCCAGCGAGCCCGGCTTCACTTTCGGGCCGTAAACCAGCACCGGAATGTGTTCACGGGTGTGGTCAGTACCAGGCCAGGTTGGATCACAGCCGTGGTCGGCGGTAAAGATGATGATGTCTTCGTCTTTCACCAGCTTCAGCAGCTCCGGCAGGCGGCGGTCGAACAACTCCAGCGCGGCGGCATAGCCCGCCACGTCGCGGCGGTGGCCGTAAGAGGAGTCGAAATCGACGAAGTTGGTGAACACGATGGTGTTGTCGCCGGCCTGTGCCATTTCAGTCAGGGTCGCGTCGAACAGCGCGTCGATACCGGTGGCCTTCACCTTCTTGGTGATGCCGACGTTGGCGTAGATATCGGCGATTTTACCGATCGACACCACTTCACCGCCCTTCTCGTCCACCAGCTTTTTCAGCACGGTGGGCGCCGGCGGCTCGACCGCCAGATCGTGACGGTTGCCGGTGCGCTGGAAGTTGCCCGGCTTGTCGCCGACGAACGGGCGCGCGATAACGCGGCCGATGTTGTAGCCGCCTTCGGTCAGCTCTTCACGGGCGATCTCGCACAGCTCATACAGGCGGTCCAGCCCGAAAGTCTCTTCGTGGCAGGCGATCTGGAAGACCGAGTCGGCGGAGGTATAGAAAATCGGCTTGCCGCTTTTCATGTGCTCTTCGCCCAGCTGATCGAGGATAACCGTGCCGGAAGAGTGGCAGTTGCCCAGGTAGCCCGGCAGCTTGGCACGCTCAACCAGCTTGTCCAGCAGTGCCTGCGGGAAGCTGTTGTGCTCGTCTTTGAAATAGCCCCAGTCGAACAGCACCGGCACGCCGGCGATTTCCCAGTGGCCTGACGGCGTGTCCTTGCCGGAGGAGAGCTCGCTGGCGTAAGCATAGGCGCCGATAATGTCCGCGTTGCGGTCCAGCCCCTGCGGGAATTTACCGGTGGATTCTTCCGCCGCTTTGCCCAGGCCCAGACGGCTCAGGTTAGGCAGCGTCAGCGGGCCCTGGCGGCCCACGTTGGCTTCACCGCGCGCGCAAACGTCGGCAATGTGGCCCAGGGTGTCGGAACCCTTGTCGCCAAAACGCTCGGCGTCTTCGCTGGCGCCGATACCGAATGAGTCCAAGACCATAATAAATGTACGTTTCATCTGTGCTCTCCTGCGTGTTCTCACGCTATTGCGGCTGCAAAACTGCAATCGCCCTTAATTCTCTAAATTTATACCCAATGGATTTCGAGTTGTAGCTAGGCGGCTAGCGCGTGTATCCCCAGGAGCTTACTCAAGTAAGTGACTGGGGTGCGCGCGTGCGGCCAACAACGCTACAGCTTGAAAGACGAAGGGAATCACTCTTTAGTAATTCGTTTGTAAACTACCGGCGTCGCTTCGGGCGCCTGGTCGCTCAGCGTCATGGCGCTGCGCACCGCATCGGCGGCCTGCTGCCAGCTTTCTTCGTCATTGGCGTGGATCACCGCCAGCGGCTGCTGGGCGTCGGCTCGGTCGCCCAGGCGCGCCACTTCGGTCAGGCCAACGCTGTAATCGATATTGTCGGTCGCGCGACGGCGGCCGCCGCCCAGCGACACCACCGCCATGCCCAGCGCCCGGGTATCCATGGCGCTGATGATGCCCGGCTGCTCGGCGAAGACCGGCTTGCTGAGGGTCGCCGCCGGCAGGTAGCTGTCGTAGCGCTCGACGAAATCCGCCGGGCCCTGCTGCGCCGCCACCATGCGGCCAAACACCTCTGCCGCCTTGCCGTTGTCCAACACCGCCTGCAGTTTGGCGCGCGCATCGGCGTCGTCTTTCGCCAGCCCGCCGGACAGCAGCATCTCCACGCACAGCGCCAGGGTCACTTCCAGCAGGCGCGGATTGCGGTATTCGCCGGTCAGGAAGCGCACCGCTTCGCGCACTTCCACCGCGTTGCCGGCGCTGGACGCCAGCACCTGGTTCATGTCGGTCAGCAGCGCGGTGGTTTTGCAGCCTGCGCCGTTGGCCACGCCGACGATCGCCTGCGCCAGATCCTGCGAAGCCGCATAGGTTGGCATAAAGGCGCCGGAGCCGACCTTCACGTCCATCACCAGCGCGTCAAGGCCCTCCGCCAGCTTCTTCGCCAAAATAGAGGCGGTGATCAGCGGAATGGAGTCGACGGTGGCGGTAATGTCGCGGGTCGCGTAAAAACGCTTGTCCGCCGGCGCCAGCGAGCTGGTCTGGCCGATAATCGCCACGCCCACGTCCTGGATGATTTTGCGGAAGGCGTTGTCGTCCGGGAAGATGTTAAAGCCCGGGATGGCTTCCAGCTTGTCCAGCGTGCCGCCGGTATGCCCCAGGCCGCGGCCGGAGATCATCGGCACATAGCCGCCGCAGGCCGCCACCATCGGGCCAAGCATCAGCGAAGTGACGTCGCCCACGCCGCCGGTCGAATGTTTGTCGACGATCGGGCCGTTCAGCGACAGGCTCTTCCAGTCCAGCACGGTGCCGGAATCGCGCATCGCCATGGTGAGCGCCACGCGCTCCGGCATGGTCATGTCATGGAAGTAAATGGTCATCGCCAGCGCGGCGATCTGCCCTTCGGACACCGCGTTATCGCGGATGCCGTTGATGAAAAAACGGATCTCGGCTTCGCTCAACGGCTGGCCGTCACGTTTTTTACGAATGATTTCTTGTGCCAGGAACAAGGCATCCCCCTGTGTAACCTAGAGTCGGATGAAGGCAGGCGCCGCACGGCGCCTGGCCATCGGAATCGATCAGTAGCCGCTGCCGCTGGCCTGAGCGCTGTGGCCCAACGTGGTCAGCAAGCTGGCCAACAGGCTGGAGGCGCCGAAGCGGAAATGGCGCGCATCTGCCCAGCCCTCGCCCAGAATACGATTGGCAAGTTGCAGATAATGCAGCGCATCTTCCGCCGTGCGCACGCCGCCGGCCGGCTTGAAGCCCACCGTCTTGGCGACGCCCATATCGCGGATCACCGACATCATCAGCTCGGCGCTTTCCAGGGTGGCGTTGACCGGCACTTTGCCGGTAGAGGTCTTGATAAAATCAGCGCCGGCGTTGATAGCGATCTCGGACGCCTTGCGAATCAAATCGGCCTGCTTCAGCTCACCGGTCTCGATGATCACTTTCAGCAGCACGTTAGCCGCCTGGCAGGCTTGCTTGCACCTTTTGACCAGCTCAAAGCCAACCTGTTCATTACCGGCGATCAGCGCGCGATACGGGAACACCACGTCCACTTCGTCCGCCCCATAGGCGATGGCCGCACGGGTTTCCGCCAGCGCGATGTCGATGTCGTCATTGCCATGCGGAAAGTTGGTCACGGTCGCGATGCGAATATCCGGCGTTCCCTGCTCGCGCAGCGCCTTGCGCGCCACCGGGATAAAACGCGGGTAGATGCAGATGGCCGCCGTATGGCCGGCCGGGCTGTTGGCCTGGCGACACAGCGCGATCACTTTATCGTCGGTGTCGTCGTCATTCAGCGTGGTTAAATCCATTAAGTTCAGCGCACGTTGCGCCGCTGCGGTTAATTCGGTCATAAAACTCTCCAACTGAGAACCTGGGTGTTGGCGAGCGGACTTGGTTCCATGAAGATAGCGCTGGGGAACGGGTTCCCACGGCGGCAACTGAGATCCTTCTCACCGCACATGGCCATCCGCCTCGCGGCTGGCCAGTAATAGCTATTTGAACAGGAATGCCTGGGGCAATTCGCGTTCAGCGTCACACTATATGAAATACCACTGTAACAGACAGGAATTATATGTGAAGAACATCACAAAATAACGCGATATCGTTCACAAATTCGCTAAAGAAACCGCTGAAGATAACGGGCGCGCAGCGCACGCCCGTGTTTTAGAGTTTAGCTTACAGCGCCAAAAAGAACCCGGCGATGGTGGCGCTCATCAGGTTGGAGAGCGTCCCCGCCGCCACCGCTTTCAGGCCAAAGCGCGCGATGTCATGCCGGCGATTCGGCGCCATGCTGCCCAGGCCGCCGAGCAAAATGGCCACCGACGACAGGTTGGCGAAGCCGCACAGCGCGAAGGAGATAATCGCCTTGGAATGGGCAGACAGCACCTGCAACCCTTCCGCCGCCACCACCTCGTCCGGGCGCAAATAGGCGCCGAAGTTCATGTAGGCGACGAATTCGTTGACGATGATCTTCTGGCCGATAAACGAGCCGGCGGTCATGGCTTCGCTCCAGGGCACGCCAATCAGGAAGGCAATCGGCGAGAATACCCAACCGAGGATCAGCTCAAGCGACAGCTGCGGGTAGTCGAACCAGCCGCCGATGCCGCCGAGAATGCCGTTCAGCAGGGCGATCAGCGCGATAAACGCCAACAGCATCGCGCCGACGTTCAGCGCCAGCTGCATGCCGGAAGCCGCGCCGGATGCCGCCGCGTCGATCACGTTGGCCGGGCGATCCTCTTCGGCGATCAGCTTCATCGCATCGTCTTTGTCGTGCGTTTTTTCGGTTTCCGGCACCATCAGCTTGGCGAACAGCAGCCCGCCCGGCGCGGCCATGAAGGAGGCGGCAATCAGATATTCCAACGGCACCCCCATCTGGGCGTAGCCCGCCAATACCGAACCGGCCACCGAGGCCAGGCCGCCGCACATCACGGCGAACAGCTCGGACTGGGTCATGGTGGCGATATAGGGGCGCACCACCAGCGGCGCTTCGGTTTGGCCGACGAAGATATTGGCGGTCGCCGACAGCGATTCGGTGCGCGAGGTGCCCAGCAACTTATGCAGGCCGCCGCCCAGAACGCGGATCACCAGTTGCATGATGCCAAGATAGTAAAGCACGGCGATCAGCGAGGAGAAAAACACGATCACCGGCAGCACGCGCAGGGCGAACACGAAGCCGCCGCCGCCGAACACCTCGAACATCTTGTCGGACACCAGGCCGCCGAAGATAAACGAAATGCCCTGATTGCCGTAGGCGATCACGTTGGCCACCCCGGCCGACATGCCGCCGAGAATGCTGCGGCCAAGCGGCACGTACAGCACCAGCGCGCCGATGGCGACCTGAATGACGAACGCCCAGACCACGGTGCGCATCTTGATGGCGCGGCGGTTGCTGGAGAGCAGCACCGCAATGGCGATCAGCACCGCCATGCCGACCAGGCTCATGATGAGTTGCATGCAAAGTATCCCTGTTGCGAAAAATGAAATGCATCCCTGCCCGTGGCGGGAGGTTTGCCAATAAGAGGTTTCGGGGGGATTATACTGGGCGAGGCGTCACTCGCCCCGATTTATGTCACAAATGTATACAACAGGAAGCAAATGAAAATCTTATAACGTGATAATCATCACGTTATTGTCACGTTTATGCGGGAAGCGCAAACAGCGTCTGCGCGTTGCGCTGCAGCGCCTCGGCGATTTCGTCCGCCGGTTCGGGCCGCAATTGGCACAACGCCTGAAACACCTCAGCGGCGCGCTCCGGGCGGTTCGGTTGCCCCTGATAGCCCGCCAACGGCATATCGGGCGCATCGGTTTCCAGCAACAGCGCGCTTAGCGGCAGCTGCGCCATCACAGCGCGCGTTTTCTGCGCCCGCGCGTAGCTGATGGTGCCGCCCACGCCGATAAAATAGCCGAGACGAACGAACGCCTGCGCCTGCGACAGGCTGCCGGCGAAACCGTGCACCACGCCGCGGCGCGGTACGGCCAGGCGACGCAGCGCCGCCGCCAGCTGATCGTGGGTGCGGCGCGAGTGCAAAATCACCGGCAGATCGTGCTTCTTCGCCAACTTCAGCTGAGCTGCCAGCAGCCGCTGCTGGCGATCAAACTGCGGGTTTTCCATATACAGATCGAGGCCGATTTCCCCGACCGCCACCAGCTTGGGCGGCTGGCTGGCCAAAAACGCCGCCAGCTGTTCCAGCTGCGCCTCACCGTGCTGGGCGATATACAGCGGGTGCAGCCCCAGCGCGGCAAACAGCGGCGGGTGGTCGTGCGCCAGCTTCAGCACCCGCACGAAGCGGTCGGCGGTGACCGTCGGCACGATAATGTTCCGCACCCCGGCCTGCCCGGCCAGCGCCAGGCTTGCTGCCTCGTGCCCGCTGAACGGCGGGAAATCGAAATGGCAATGGGTATCGGTGAACACGCGGCTCATGGCGTGCCGCCGTCACCCGGCAGAATGATTTTCGGCGCCGCCAGATTGGCTTCCGGCTGCACGGCAAGATCCTGCGGCAGGCTGATATCGGTGACGATCGGCGACGGCATCCTGACATTTTCCGGTTGGATCAGCCGGCGCGACAGCGCCTTTTTCACCTTCATGCCGTCCAGCTTCTCCTGCTCCAACAGCCAGTGGCCGACGGTCGCCAGGAAGTAGCGGCCACAGCGGCGCCCCAGGTGATAATCCTGATTGAGCGAGGTCAACCGGCTGCCAAGCGCATTGCTGGCCAGCGGCTTCGGCGGGAAGATCTCGAAGATGCGCAGCTTGCCCGGCGGCTTCTCGATAAACTGCTGAATGCGGTGATAGCTTTGCTCATGGTGCTGCAGGATGCGCACCATCTGCTGCAGGCTGCTTTCGCTGAGCCAGTGCTCCATGCGCTTCATCCACTGCGGCGTGTAGTACATCTGCGAAGGCACGGTGCGGATCACCACGATGGTGTCCGCGCCGCGGCGATAGGCCTCTTCGACCGGGATAGCGTCGCTGATGCCGCCGTCCTGATAGCTGACGCCGTCCAGCTCCACCCCCATGCGATAAAAGCCGGGAATGGCGCTGGAGGCTTTGATCGCCGGCAGCCAGCTGTCGCGATGCGCCGGCAAGTAGGTTGGTTCGAAGTCGTCGCTGCGGCAGGCGCACATCAGAAACTCGCGGCCGTCGGTCAAATGCTTTTCCGCCGCGTCCATCGCCAGCGGCAGCTGCTGCGAGGTGATGTCGATCAGCCAGTCGAGGTCGATAAGATGACCGCCGCGCACAAAGCGCAGCGGGTTGAAGAATTGTGCGGAGGTGGTGTAGCGGGTGATAACCCGCCGCGCATAGCCCATCTGTCCGCAAATATAAGCCGACAGGTTTTGCGCACCGGCGGAGGTGCCGATCATCAGATCGAAGGGGTTAAAGCGGGCTCGCTGGAACTCGTCCAGCACGCCGGCGGTAAAAATGCCGCGCTGCCCGCCCCCTTCACATACCAGCGCCATCTTGCCGGGCCGGTAAGGTTTATACGCCAGCGGTTCTATATTGCCGAGCGTGATGGGTATTCTGTATCCCAACGCAGCATCCTCAGTGAGACGTTTTCTCCGAGGATACCGCGTCTTGCTCTCTTCCGTAATCCTCCTGCAGTACGCCAGAGAGGAAGTCATTGCTCCCGGCCAGCCAGGCGCAGTCACTGCCGGACCATTCCGCCCATGCCTGCCATACCTGGCCTTTCAGCTGTTTCCAGCGTCCGAGGATGATGTCGCTGTTCATGACTTGCCCCCCTGCTGCGAGAAAAGGAATTAAGCTTTGTTACACTTTGAAGGAAAGCTAAGGACGTCGACGGCCGGTAAACAGGCTGACCAGGAACAGGATGATACCCACGACAAAGACAATTTTAGCGGCCCAGGCGGCGGTGCCCGCCAGCGTCCCGAACCCCAATGCCGCAGCAATCAACGCGATAACTAAAAAGATAATGCCCCAACGAAACATAAGCCTCTCCTTACCATAGTGAAAAAACACATCGCAGCCGGCACTCTTCACAGAGTGGCGCAGGTTGCGGGTCAGTTTCTTTTTTTGGTGGTGCATTCCGGGCAAGCCGCACGGCCAGCCCGGAATTTGGTGCTCGTCGTTAACCGTCTACGTCAATATTAAGGTTTAACCGCCAGGTCGTTCTTCACGCTCTTCACGCCGTCGATCGCCTTGGCGATGCTTTCTGCGCGATCGGACTGCGCCTGCGTTTTCACTTCGCCGGAAAGCTGCACCACGCCGTCGGTGGTTTCCACTTTCACATTGCGTGAAGGCACGATGTCATCGGCCAGCAGCTTGGCTTTCAGTTCGCTGGTGGTGGCGGTATCACCGGCGTAAGCCTTCACCGACTGCTTGGCTTCGTCTTTCACGTGCAGCTTGTCGCTGACGGACTTAACGCCTTCCACTTTGCCGGCCACGGCAACCGCTTGTTCGGCCTGCGCCTGGCTGCCGACAAAGCCGCTCAGGGTCACCACGCCTTTTTCGGTTTTCACCGAGATATCGGTGCTTTTGATGGCTTTATCATCCACCAGCGCTGCTTTAACTTTAGCCGTTGTGGCGCTGTCATCCATATAGCCGTCAACTTTTTTCATGGAGCTATCGATTTTGGCACCCGCGCTATCAGCGGCGCTTGACGCTTTGTTGAGCAAACCGTCTTCAGCCAGCGCACTGCCGCTCACCAGAACAGAACCCAAAACGACAGCCATCAGCGATTGTGCAAATTTAGTATTTTTCATCGATCTCTTCCTTTTGTTGTGGCTCCCAAATCGGCTGGAAGCCGTCAGCCGCCATAACGCGGCCCATTCGGTAAACACTTCACGATTTCTATACAATCAAGCGTTCACACCAGAACTTTTGCAATGCCTGTGCCAATTTTTAAATTTAATTTAAAATCAAAAACATAGAAATAATCGTTCAATATACAGACTAAAAACCGTCGCCATTTGGCGACAACCATCCGGGTCCGATACGGAAAAAAACATAACTTATTGATATTAAAACAAACACCCTGTCGCCAATCGGCAACACTGCCGAATAACTCGCTAAATATTCAAAAAATAGCAGTGATTTAATCTTGGTCGACGCAGGGCGCCCTATTAAATATAGACCATAGGACAGAAAATGCAGCAGACGACGGGTGCCGGCGGCAGCGCCGCGGGTCTGCGGGGGACTGGTGAGAGAGGTTTATTAATTAGCGGAATAAAAACAGGGCGCCCTGAGGCGCCCGGCGGTGCTGTTAGTGTTCGCGCGTTTTGCGGAACACCACTTCAGGATAACGTTCCTGCGTCAGGTTGAGGTTAACCATGGTCGGCGCGATGTAGGACAGGTTGTCGCCACCGTCCAGCGCCAGGTTGAGCTCGTTCTTGCGCTTGAATTCTTCGAATTTCTTCACGTCGCTGCACTCGACCCAGCGGGCGGTCGACACGTTGACCGACTCATACAGCGCTTCCACGTTGTATTCGCTTTTCAGGCGCGCCACCACCACGTCAAACTGCAGCACACCGACTGCGCCGACGATCAGGTCGTTGTTGGCAATCGGGCGGAACACCTGCACCGCGCCTTCTTCAGACAGCTGCACCAGGCCCTTCAGCAGCTGCTTCTGCTTCAGCGGATCGCGCAGGCGGATACGGCGGAACAGCTCAGGGGCGAAGTTCGGGATGCCGGTGAACTTCATGTCTTCACCCTGGGTGAAGGTGTCGCCGATTTGAATGGTGCCGTGGTTGTGCAGGCCGATGATGTCGCCCGGGTAGGCTTCTTCCACGTGTGAACGGTCGCCGGCCATAAAGGTCAGCGCATCGGAAATCACCACGTCTTTGCCGGTGCGCACCTGGCGCAGCTTCATGCCTTTTTCGTAACGGCCGGACACCACGCGCATAAAGGCCACGCGGTCACGGTGTTTCGGATCCATATTGGCCTGGATCTTGAACACGAAGCCGGTGAATTTCTCTTCCGCCGCCACCACTTCGCGGGTGTCGGTTTTGCGCGGCATCGGCGCAGGCGCCCAGGCCACCAGACCGTCCAACATATGATCCACGCCGAAGTTGCCCAGCGCGGTGCCGAAGAACACCGGCGTCAGTTCGCCGCTCAGGAAGGCTTCCCGATCGAATTCGTGGGAAGCGCCCTGCACCAGCTCCAGCTCTTCGCGCAGCTGCGCCGCCAGCTCTTCGCCCACCGCCGCGTCCAGCTCCGGGTTGTCCAGGCCTTTGACGATGCGCACTTCCTGAATGGTGTGGCCTTTACCGGTCTGGTACAGGTAGGTTTCATCCTTGTACAGATGATAAACCCCTTTGAACAGCTTGCCGCAGCCGATGGGCCAGGTGATCGGCGAACAGGCGATCTTCAGCTCGCGCTCGACTTCGTCCATCACTTCCATCGGATCGCGGATGTCGCGGTCCAGCTTGTTCATGAAGGTCAGGATCGGCGTATCGCGCAGGCGGGTGACTTCCATCAGCTTGCGGGTACGATCCTCGACGCCCTTGGCGGCGTCGATCACCATCAGGCAGCAGTCGACCGCGGTCAGGGTGCGGTAGGTATCTTCAGAGAAGTCTTCGTGCCCCGGGGTATCCAGCAGGTTAACCAGGCTGTCGCGATACGGGAACTGCATCACCGAGGTGGTGATCGAGATCCCACGCTGCTTTTCCATTTCCATCCAGTCGGACTTGGCGTGCTGGTTCGAGCCGCGGCCCTTTACCGTACCGGCGGTTTGGATCGCCTGTCCGAACAACAACACCTTTTCGGTAATGGTGGTTTTACCGGCGTCGGGGTGCGAGATGATGGCGAAAGTTCTTCTTTTCGAGACTTCGCGGGCAAATTCACTAGGAGACATGTTTTTCAGGTTCTACGGTTAGTCCGCCCTGCGACATCATCAGAACGCGCCACAGCGGCGCCAGGCAAAGCGGTAAATAAAAGATAATAGCCGGGCATTTTCGCTGATTTGCCAACCGGTGACAATCAATGCTTTTCCCGGCGAGAAACATCCGGCGCCGGCTAAGCCAGCGGCAGCGCCATCACGATCGCGTCTTCGCGGCCGTTGGCGCTGGGGTAGTAATTGCGGCGCAGGGTCACTTCGTTGAAACCGAGATCTTCATACAGCGCGATAGCCGCGCCGTTGGAGGCGCGCACTTCCAGCCACAGCGTGACCACGCCGCGGCTTTCCAGCTGCTCAATCAGCGCGTTCAGCAAGGTGCGGCCAAAGCCCCGGCGCTGCCAGTCCGGATGAATCGCGATGTTGAACAGCGTGGCTTCGTCCAACACGATTTGGGTGATGGCGAAGCCCGCCATCTGCCCTTCGGCGCTCAGTTTCAGGTTAAGGTAACGTTCGCCCTGGTTGCTGGCGAAGGTGGCTTCCGTCCAGGGAAAGGCGTGGCTGGCCCGCTCAATCTTGAACGCCGTGACCAGATCGGCCGCCGTCAGGGTAGAAATACTGTTCATGATGACAAATCTGCTGCCAGAGGGCGCGCTTGGCCCCCGCATCTTGAGAAAGCTCGGCCAACGCCGGGCTGTGTAGCTGCGCGCCGGTCACCGCAAGCGGCTCCGCTACGCCCAGCCGCCAACTGTTGCATTCGGTATCTTCGGGCAGCATCGCCACCTGCTCCGGCGTCAGGCCGTAGGTTTGCGCCGGCGTCAGCCCCAGGCTGCGCAGCACGTCGCAAAACAGCGGATCCTGCGGATCGGGCTGCGCCTGCGCCACAACGAGCAAACGCGCGCCGGGCGGCAGGCTGACCGCCACTTCGCCCTGCAACGCCGCCGGGCGGCGCAATGTCCACTGCGTGATACCCAGTTGTTGTAACAGCCAGTCGCGTTTTGATGCCATGCCGATCCTTACCCGTTGTGGTGCGCCATGCCTGCCATGCGCCGCGCTATGCTAACAAACCCGCGCAGCCCGCGCCAACATCCCCTGCATCTTTCGGGGGCCGGCAAGCTATTGGGTATAAACCCGTCGAACATATCGCCGCAAAGCTCTATAATCCCCGGTCTAATTTCTAGGAGCCAAAACCTGATGTCTGCATTAACCCCCGCCAGTGAAGTCATGCTGCGCCACAGTGATGAGTTTATCGAACGCCGCGTTCTGTTCGCCGGTGACCTGCAGGATACCCTGCCGGCCCAATTCGAGGCCGCGGATGTGCGTGTCCATACCCAGCAATACCATCACTGGCAGTTACTGAACCGGGCGATGGGCGACAACGTGCAGTTCGGCCTGACCGTCGATGCCGAATTCGTTGCCGGCTGCGACACGCTGATTTACTACTGGCCGAAGAGCAAGCAGGAAGCGCAGTTCCAGCTGTGCAACATCCTGGCGCTGCTGCCGGTGGGCGCGGAAGTGTTCGTGGTGGGCGAGAACCGCAGCGGCGTGCGCAGCGCGGATCAAATGGTGGAGGGCTACGCCAGGCTGGTGAAGGTCGACAGCGCTCGCCGCTGCGGCCTGTACCACGGCCGCCTGGACGTACAGGCCGAATTCGACCTGGCCGACTGGTGGGACAGCTATCAGCTGCACGATCTGGAAGTGAAAACCCTGCCGGGCGTGTTCAGCCGCGACGGCCTGGACGTCGGCAGCTCGCTGCTGTTGTCGACCCTGGAAAAACACATGAAGGGCAAAGTGCTGGACGTGGGCTGCGGCGCCGGGGTGATGGCTTCGGTGCTGTCCAAACTGTCGCCGAAGGTTAAGCTGACCCTGAGCGACGTGAACGCCGCCGCGGTGGAATCCAGCCGTGCGACCCTGGCCGCCAACGGCATCGAGGGTGAAGTGATCGTCAGTAACGTCTACTCCGACATTACCGGCCGCTTCGACATGATCATTTCCAACCCGCCGTTCCACGACGGTCTGCAGACCAGCCTGACCGCGGCGGAAACCCTGATCCGCGGCGCGCTGAAACACCTGCCGATCGGCGGTAGCCTGCGCATCGTGGCCAACGCCTTCCTGCCGTACCCGGATATTCTGGACGCCACCTTCGGCAGCCACGAAGTGCTGGCGCAAAACGGCCGCTTTAAAGTCTATCAGGCCACCGTCGGCCGGCCGCCGCGCGATCCGAAGAAGAAAAAGAAATAATCTTTTTCGCCGCAGGCAAACGGGGCGCAGCTGCAGGCTGCGCCCTTTTTTTAGCCGTTGATTAAGGTCATCGACTCTGCGCCGTAGCGATCGCCCGCCGCCGCCTGCCGCGGGAACACCGCTTCGATTGCCGCCAGTTCCTCTGCACTCAGCGTCAGATCCGCCGCGGCGATGTTCTCCTCCAGATAACGACGGCGCTTGGTGCCCGGGATCGGCACGATATGCTCGCCCTGCGCCAGCACCCAGGCCAGCGCCAGCTGCGAAGGTTTAACGCCCTTCTGCGCCGCCAGCTCCCCGACTTTCTCCACCAGCGCCAAATTGCGGGCAAAATTCTCCCCCTGAAAACGCGGATTGCTGCGGCGGAAATCGTCGGCGGCCAGATCCTCCGGCCGTTGAATGGCGCCGGTAAGGAAGCCGCGCCCCAGCGGGCTGTATGGCACGAAGCCGATGCCCAGCCGTTCGCAGGCCGCCAGCGCGCCCTCTTCGGCGTCGCGCGTCCACAGCGAATACTCGGTTTGCAGCGCAGCGATCGGATGCACCTTGTGCGCCCGCTCCAGCGTCGCGACCGAGGCTTCGCTCAGCCCGATATGACGGATCTTGCCTTCGCGGATCAGATCCGCCATGGTGCCTACCACATCTTCGATCGGCACCTGCGGATCGACCCGATGCTGGTAGTAGAGATCGATCTCATCCACCCCCAGCCGCTGCAGGCTGCCCTCGACCGAGCGGCGAATATAGTCCGGCCGGCTGCTGACGCCGCGTACCGCAGGATCGGACGGATCGCGCAGGATGCCGAATTTGGTGGCTAAAAACACCTGCTGCCGCTTGCCCTTGATCGCCCTGCCCACCAGTTGCTCATTGGTGTGCGGGCCGTACATGTCGGCGGTGTCCAGCAGGGTGACGCCCAGCTCCAGCGCCCGATGCAGGGTGGCGATGGCTTCACGCTCATCGGCGCCGGTCGAATAGAAATCGCTCATCCCCATGCAGCCCAACCCCAAAGCGGAAACGACGGGACCCTGGCTGCCTAATTTGCGTTGTTGCATTGTGTTGCCCTCATGCCGTGAATGGATAACGCAACAAAGTCTGGTTGTTTACGCTGCAAAGATAAATAATGCAGATAGCTCATCACTGTTCAAAAATCGCTAACAATACGGGGCAGCAAGATGGATCAGATTCAGGCCATGCGCATTTTCACCCGCATCGTGGAGCTGGGCAGCTTCAGCCGGGCGGCCGAGCGCCTGCAGCTGCCGCGCGCCACCGTCAGCAACGCGCTGAAACGGCTGGAACAGCGTCTCGGCGTGCGGCTGCTGATCCGCACCACCCGGCAGGTGCAAATCACCAGCGAAGGCGCGCTGTATTACCAGCGCTGCGTGCAGCTACTGGGCGCGCTGGAAGAAGCGGACACCCTGTTCAGCCACCACAAACTGCAACCCGCCGGCAAGGTGCGCATCGATATGCCGCACTCGCTGGCGCGCGAAATCGTCATCCCGGCGCTGGACGATTTTTACCGGCGCTATCCCGACATCACCCTCGCGCTGGGCGCCAACGATACCCACGTCGATCTGCTGCGCGAGGGGGTGGACTGCGTGCTGCGCGCCTGGGAAACCGAAGACGACAGCCTGGTGGCGCGCCGCATCGCCCAGCTGCCGCAGCTGACCTGCGCCTCCCCGGCCTACCTGCAAAACTTCGGCGTGCCGCATTCCCTTGATAGCCTGGAACATCATCAAATGGTCGGGTATTTCTCCCTCGCCAATAATCGGGATTACCCGCTGGAATTCTGCCGTGACGGCAAGGTGGAGCTGCGCGAACTGCCCACCCGGCTGAGCGTGAGCGGCGCGGACGCCTACACCAGCGGCGCCCGGGCCGGTATGGGGCTGATTCAGGCGGCGCGCTATTCGCTGGCGCCCTGGTTGCAAACGGGGGAATTGGTCGAGGTGCTGGCGGCAACGCCGCCGCCGCCGATGCCGATTTACATCATGTATCCGCCCGGACGCTTCCTTGCGCCGCGGGTCAGGGTGTTGATTGACTGGCTGATTTCGCTGTTTGAGAACCACAAAAGCAGCGATATGGCTGTTTTTCCAGCAAACGCCCGCAAACAGGGGAAATAACTATTGACGTACCCGCCAAAATCTCTAGAATTCGCCTCCGTGGTAACGTTACTCCGGTAATGTTTCTGGTATGCGAAGGTGGCGGAATTGGTAGACGCGCTAGCTTCAGGTGTTAGTGTCCTTACGGACGTGAGGGTTCAAGTCCCTCTCTTCGCACCAAATAACCACATGATTTATATTGCACGCAGCATCGATGCGAAGGTGGCGGAATTGGTAGACGCGCTAGCTTCAGGTGTTAGTGTTCTTACGGACGTGAGGGTTCAAGTCCCTCTCTTCGCACCAAGCTGGCGCCGTAATATAAATCAAAGCAACAACATCGACTGTGCGAAGGTGGCGGAATTGGTAGACGCGCTAGCTTCAGGTGTTAGTGTCCTTACGGACGTGAGGGTTCAAGTCCCTCTCTTCGCACCAATTGATGATCTCTCCGGCAAGACCTCCGAAGCAAATCCCCAAGATACGATGAATAACACGCCATAGCGTGGTTTTTGCGTTTTCAGCTAAAGCTGAAGTTCAGGCCGATCGCCGCCAATCCCCCCGCGAGCGCCATACAGGAAGGCAACAGCAGGTAGTGGCGCAGGCGGCTGTTGAACAGCATCACCAGCGTCGCCAACATGGCAATCACAATCAGCGTGCGCAGCTGCATCATGTCCAGGTCAATCAACGCCAACAGCGGCATCAGGGCGCAGGGCAACAGCACGCCCCAGGCGCTGGCCAAGCGATCGCCCAGGCACCAGCTGACGCCCCACAGGCCGCATGCGGCAATCATGGCTGCAATCATGATAACCCTACCCTTCAAGTGATAATGATAACCAATATCATATATCACTTTTTTGGGCTGCGCATCATTTTCGCCGCGGCAGCCAAACCCAGATGACACCCGCATGAAAAAATGCTAGTTTGACATAAGAAAATTCCTAGTCTCATTCGCATGTGAATAATCACAATCAACAAGCATGCCATTCGGGTGTCTATTTGGTTCACGCCGGAGGAATATTTCTCAACCTCAATTATTCGACAGATCGATTTTGTAAAGAGTGAACTCCGTATGAACGCCCGTTCTTATCAGGAATTGCTAAACAGCAAGCAGCGCTTATCACTATTTCTTTTCCTGGTGATGAATGCCGCCTCTTCCGTATTTACGTTATTGGTCCCGTTTAACAATAAGCCATCTTTTACCCTGCCTTTATTAGGCATACCGCTATTTTGTCTGGGTGCATTGCTATTTTCTCTGCAGTTCCCTCGGCAATACATTGGCAAGCTAAACCTGTTCGCCGTCGTGGTGGGCGTGCTGTGGGCAGCACATATTTACGTTAAAAGTCAGTATTGCGCGCCAAACAACCAAAGCTTTTTATTGATTAGCCTGTTCAGCATATTCTTTATCAGCGCCATCGCGCTGACGGATAATTTCATCGCTTTCTGTTTGCACTCCGTGCCTTCCGCCATGGTGATCTTATTACTGGACGATATGCATAATACCACGCGGATATTATTCACTACGGTATTACCGATTATCGCTTTTTCAATCCATCATCTGATGTTGAAACGCAGCGAGATCTTTACCCAAACGCTGGTCGCCAACCTGTACCATGAAAGAGACAGGTTCAATAATTTAAGCATGATCGATCCCCTGACCGGCCTATATAACCGCCGCGGGCTGGAAAACAAGATAAATATGCTGTCGGAGCCGCAGTCCGGGCGCCATTTTGTCTTGCTGCTCGATATCGATCGCTTTAAGGCCTATAACGACAACTACGGCCATGCGATGGGCGATCGGGCGCTGGTGCAGGTGGCGGCCGCCATTCGCGACGCGGTGCGCTCGCGGGATATCGTGGTGCGTTACGGTGGGGAAGAGTTTCTGGTGCTGCTGACCAACGTCGACGAAGATTACGCCGCTCAGCTGGCCGAGCGGGTGCGGCAACGGGTGCTGGCGCTGGAGATCCCCCATCAGTTCAATCAGCTGGAGACCACCACCGTCACCCTCAGCGCCGGCATCTCGGCGCTGGATAAGCTGGATGTCGATTCGGCGATCGGCGCGGCCGACGCCGCGCTGTATCTGGCGAAGAACAACGGCCGCAACAACATTCAGCTGGCGCAAAACGTACAGCCCGCCACCGCGTGACTAAGCGGCCTCCCAAATGGCCTTGCCTTGCCAGCGGCGTTCGATGGCCTCCAGAAACCGTTGCACTTTGGGGGAGAGATAGCGCCTGGTCGGGTAAACGGCGCAAATCGGCGGCCCGCGGCGGCAATAGCGCTCCAGAACGGGCACCAGCGTCCCGGCGGCAATCTGTTCCCCAACCAAAAAGGCGCCCACCTGGCACAGCCCGGCCCCGGCAATCGCCGAATCCCGCAGCGCTTCGACGTTGTTGAAACGCGTCCTGCCCCTTATCTGATACTCGCGCTGCAGGCCGTTCAGCTCGTAACGCCAGGGAGCCGGCACGCCCTGATGCGTAAAGAGCAGGGTATGATGATCCGCCAGCTCGTCCGGCGTCTGCGGCTCGCCGCGCTGCGCCAGATAATCCGGCGAGGCGCAGGTGATCAGCCGGTGCGGCGCAAGCACTTTGCGCACCAAACGGCTGTCGTCGTTGCCGGCAATGCGGATGGCCAAATCGATGCCATCGCGCACCAGATCGCTGTAATCGTCGGAAAAGGTGACGTCAACGTCAACTTCAGGCCATTGCCGCAGAAAATCCCCGAGGATAGGTAAAATGTGCAAACGCCCGAACGCCACCGGAAGATCCAGGCGCAGCCTGCCTCTCGGCGTCCGCCGCCGCGTATTGATCGCCGTTTCCGCTTCATCCACCTCTGACAAAATTCGCAGCGCGTGTTCATAAAACACCTGCCCGTCCTCGGTCAGGCGCACGCTCCGCGTGGTTCGGTGCAACAGCCGGGTCGCCAGCCGCTCTTCCAAACGATTAAGGCACTTCCCCGCCAGCGAACGGGATATGCCCAACTTCTCTGCCGCCAGCGTAAAACTGCAGGCATCGGCCACCCGGACAAACACCAACAGGTCAGTCAGGTTATCCAGCGGCATTTGCTTCATATTAGCCACGAATTTTCCCCAATGTTGCGCATTTTGGCCAGTTTATCATCCAATACGGCGCAGATACACTGTGGCCATTCGCATCGTTGGGAGCAACACCATGAATCACACAAGGGCTGCAGCAGCGCCTGCCGGCGGCGTAAAGCCCTGGCTGGCGGTCGCCTCGATCGGTTTATCCACCTTTAGCGTCGTGACCGCCGAGATCCTGCCCATCGGGCTGTTGAACCCGATCGCCGACAACTTTCACGCCACCCTGGGCCGCGCCGGGTTGATGCTTACCCTGCCGGCGCTATTTGCCGCCGCCTTCGCGCCGCTGGTGGTGCTGATCTTCAACAGCATGAACCGCCGCGCTCTGCTGGCGGGCTTCCTGCTGTTGCTGATCGCCACCAACCTTCTGTCGGCCGTGGCGACCAGCTTAAATGCGCTTCTGGCGGCGCGCGTCATGCTCGGGTTCTGCATCGGCGGCATTTGGGTGATTGCAGGCAGCATCGCGGGCCGCCTGGTGCCACCGACGTCGGTCGCCCTGGCGCTGTCGATAATCTTTGGCGGCGTGGCGGCGGCTTCGGTTTTCGGCGTGCCGATCGGCGTATTTATAGGCGCTGCGCTGGGTTGGCGAGCGGCGTTTCTGGCCGTGGCCGGGTTGGTCGCACTGACGCTTATTCTGCAGCTGGCCACGCTGCCCTCATTGCCGGTGGAAAGCCCGGCCCGGATACGGCAATTCGCCGAACAGCTCGCTAACCGCCGGCTGTTGGCCGGGCTGCTGCTAACGTTCCTGCTGGTGGCCGGCCACTTTATGGCCTATACCTTCGTGCGCCCCATGCTGCAAAGCCTGTCCGGCGTCGATGGCCGTTGGATAGGGCCATTGCTGTTCGCCTACGGCCTGGCCGGCATCGTCGGGAATTTTATCGCTGGCCATGCCGCCGCCAAACATCTCCGTGCCACCCTGGCGTTGATCGCCATCGGGCTGGCGGCGGCCGTCACCTTTTTCGCCCTGGCCGGCGGCACGCCGTTGAGCGGCAGCGCGGCGATCCTGCTCTGGGGCATCGCCTACGGCGGCGTTTCCGTTTCCCTGATGGCCTGGATGCTCAAAGCCGCGCCCAACGCGGTTGAGGTTGCCTCCGCATTTTATATCGCCCTGTTCAATCTGGCGATTTGCTGCGGTTCGCTGGCGGGAGGGCAACTGGTCGATCACAGCGGTTTGATCGCCTGCGCCGCCGGCGCCGGGATCTGCATGGCGCTGGCATTAACGCTGCTCGCCGGCGCCAGAGCGCCGGCCTGACAACGGCGGTGGCGCCTCAATGACGCCGCTGCTGCAGCCCGTAGAAGAACACCACCGCAAAGCACAGCAGCGGCAGCAGATAAGACAGCGCGGTGCTGTAGCGGTCGGCCAGCGCGCCCATAAAGTACGGCATGATGGCGCCGCCGACGATCGCCATAATCATGAAGGCGCTGGCGCGCTTGGTGTGCTTACCCATGTTTTTCACCCCCAGGGCGAAAATGGTGGGGAACATGATCGACATAAAGAAGAACACCGCGATCAGCGCCACCACCGATACCCCGTCAAGGCTCAGCATCACCACGCCGCACAGCGCAATGTTGATCAGCGAATAAACCATCAGCAGGGTGGCGGGTTTGACGCGCCCCATCAGCCAGGTGCTGAAGAAACGCCCGACCATAAAACAGATCATGGCGATAGACAGCAGGTAAGAAGCGCTCTGGTTGGAAACGTCGCGCCAGTGCTCGGTGGCGTAGTTGATAAAGAATGCCCCCACCCCGACCTGCGCGGCCACGTAGAAGAACTGGGTGATGACCCCGCCGACGAAGTGCTGGTGCTGCCATAGCCCCTGGGCGATCACGCCGTGCACCGGTTTTTCCTCCTCGCGGATGTCCGGCAAACGGGTGCGGCTGAACAAAAAGGCGATCAGTAGCACCAGTACGGCGATCGCCACGTAGGTCATCTTCACCATGCCCTGATCGCCGCCGCCGCTCGGCTGGCTGGCGGAGAAGAACAGGGTGCCGCCGATCATCGGGCCGATAAACTGCCCGAGGCCGTTAAACGACTGGGAAAGATTGAGCCGGCGCTCGGCGCCCCGCGCGTCCCCCAGCACCGTGGCGTAGGGGTTGGCCGCCGTTTCCAGGCAGCCCAAACCGCAGGCGATGACAAACAGCGCGAACAGGAACGCGCCGAAACTGTTGGCCGACGCCGCCGGCACAAACAGCAGCGCGCCCAGCGCATACAGGCACAGCCCCACCAGAATGCCCGCCTTGTACCCCTTCTTGTCCATAAAATACCCGGCGGGCAACGCCACCAGGAAGTAAGCGCCGAAATAGGCCGCCTGCAGCAGCCCCGACTGCGCTTTGGTGACGTGCAACGTCTCCTGAAAATGTTTGTTCAATACGTCCAGCAGGCCGTAAGACAGCCCCCACATGAAGAACAGGCTGGTGACCAGGATAAATGCCCAGCGCAGGTTGGCGGTCGCACTGACCCCCGGCTGCACTGAGGCCGCACTTTTTTCAGCAAGCATTGATGTATCCTCAGATTATTGTTGTTGCAACGAGAATATCCGCTCCATCGCCACCCATTTTTCGCCCTGCGGCGTCCAGGGGGTGGCGGCCTGGTAGTGCCACATCAGCGCTTCCCAGCGCTGCACCTGCGGATTGTCCAGCCCGGCGGCGGCGAAGCGCGCGGCGTCAAAATCGGCGCCGACCTCCACAACCATGAACAGCCGGGTGCCCAGCCGGTAAATTTCCATATCCAGGATGCCGTGCCGGCGCAAATGGTCGGCGATTTCCGGCCAAATGCGCTGATGATGGCGCCGGTACTCGTCGATCAGCGTCGGCGAGTCGACCAGATCCAGCGCCTGGCAGAAGCGCCGCCGTCCTGCCGCCGCGCCGCTCATGTAATCGCCCGATCGAGGTGCAGATAGCCGCCGTCTACCGACAGCCATTGTCCGGTAGTATGCGATGAGCGCGATGAGAGCAGGAATACCACGGTGTTGGCGATCTCCTGCGGCGTGGTCATGCGCTGGCCAAGCGGAATGCGGGCGGTGATCTTCTCCAACTGCCGCTGCGGCTGTTCGAAGCTGTTGATCCAGCGCTGGTACTGCGGGGTGATCACCTCGGCGGGCACCACCGCGTTCACCCGTACGCCTTCATGGCGCAGCGACACCGCCCACTCGCGCGTCAGCGCCAGCACCGCCCCCTTGGCGGCGGTATAGCCGCTGGTGCCGCCCTGGCCGCTGAGCGCGGTCTTGGAGGCAATGTTGACGATGGCGCCGCGGCTGCTTTGCAATGCCGGCTGGCACAGATGCGCCATCAGGTAATAGTGCACCAGATTTTTCTCCAGCGAGCCGACAAAGGCCTCACGCCCCGCTTCCAGCCCGACGCCGTCATTGACCCCGGCGTTGTTCACCAGCCCGTCGATGCGGCCGAACTGCGCCAGCGTCTGGTCTACCGCCTGGCGGCAGCTCGCCTCTTCGCACAGTTCGGTGAGGATCACCTCAGTTTTGGGCTGCAGCCGCTGCAGCCCGGCGAGAAACGCCGCATCCGGCGCCGCGTTGGTGACCAGCACCGGGATCGCCCCTTCTTCGGCCAGCAGCTGAGAGATAGCCGCGCCGATGCCAGAGCCGCCGCCGGTGACAATCACCACGTTATTTTGCAGGTACAGATCCATAACCAGACTCCGTTAAACCATAAACCCGAGCGGCGGTGCCGCCCCAAATCGCCGCCTGCTGCGCAGGCCCCAGCGCCGCGACCGCCTGTTCGCACAGTTGGTAGACCTGGCGGTAATCCCCCGCCAGCAGGCACACCGGCCAGTCGGAACCGAACATCAGCCGCTGCGGACCGAACGCCTCGAGCGCCGCCTCGAAAAACGGCAGCAGCTGCCGTGCCTGCCACTGGCCGCCCGGCGCTTCGGTGATCAGCCCCGACAGCTTGCAGGCTACGTGCGGCAGCGCCGCCAGCGGCCGTATCTGCTGCGCCCAGTGCTGCGCGCCACGGGCGATATCCGGTTTGCCCAGGTGATCCAGCACCAGCCAATAATCGTCATGACGGGCGGCGAACTGCGCTGCGGCCGCCAGATCCCGGTGCGTCACCAGCATCTCGTACACGTACCCCCGGCGCTGCAGCTCCCGCATGCCGCGCTGCACTTCGGCCCGCGCCAGCCATTCCGCCGGCTGCGCCTCATCCTGCACCTGATGCCGCAGGCCGCGCAGCGCAGGCCGTTGCGCCAGCGCCTCCAGCCGCTGCGCCAGCTGCGGCGCGGCGATATCCAGCCAGCCCACCACGCCGTTCGGGCCGCCGATCGCCTCGACCTGCGCCAGCAATGTCAGGGTTTCCTGCTCGCTGTGGCGCGCCTGCACCGCCAACGCGCCGTCGAGCTCGTGCCGTTGCAGCAGCGGCTGCAGCTGCGCGGGGCCAAAGTCCCGCCGCAGCGCCGCCATCGATTCGCCGATCCACCCGTAGTCCTGCGGGCGGTAGCGCCAGTAATGCTGGTGAGCGTCAATGCGCAACATGGCCTTCAACCGCGGAACCGGTACTGCTCGATCGACGACGCATGCATCTCGATCGAATAGCCGGGCCGGCTCGGCGGCATATAGGCCGCGCCCCGAATGACGCAGGGATCGACAAAGTGCTCGTGCAGATGATCGACGTACTCGATCACTCGGCCATCGTGCGTGCCGGCGATGCACAGGTAGTCGATCATCGACAGGTGCTGCACGTACTCGCATAACCCAACGCCGCCGGCGTGCGGGCACACCGGCAGGTTATGCCTGGCCGCCATCAGCATCACCGCCAGCACTTCGTTGACGCCGCCCAGACGGCAGGCGTCGATCTGCACCACGTCGATCGCCTCGCGCATGATGAACTGTTTGAACATGATGCGGTTCTGGCACATCTCGCCGGTGGCGACCTTAATGGGATGCACCCCTTCGCGGATGCGGCGATGCCCTTCGATATCGTCCGGGCTGGTCGGCTCCTCGATAAACCAGGGCTTGGCGAACGCCAGATGGTTGACCCAGGGGATGGCCTCCCCGACTTCCCACACCTGATTGGCGTCGATCATCAGCCGACGATCCGGGCCGATCGCTTCACGGGCGATACGCACCCGGCGAATGTCATCCTCCAGGTCACGCCCGACCTTCAGCTTTAGGTAAGAGAAACCGGCGTCGACCGCCTGCCGGCACAGCCGGCGCAGCTTGTCGTCCGGGTAGCCCAGCCAGCCGGCCGAGGTGGTGTAACAGGGGTAGCCTTCCTCCAGCAGCCGCGCCAGGCGCTGCTCCTTGCCGGCCGCCCGCTGTTTCAGCAGGCTGAGCGCCTCCTGCGGCGTGATGCAGTCGGTGATATAGCGGAAGTCGATGCAGCGCACCAGTTCCTCCGGCGTCATCTCCGCCACCAGCCGCCACACCGGCTTGCCGAGCGATTTGGCCCACAGATCCCAGACGGCATTGATCACCGCGCCGGTAGCCAGATGGATAGCCCCCTTGTCCGGCCCGATCCAGCGCAGCTGGCTGTCGCTGGTGAAGCGCCGCCAGAAGGCGCCCATATCGGCGGCGATCTCTTCCAGGCTAACGCCGACGATCTGGTGCTCCAGCGCGCGGATCGCCGCGCAGCAGATCTCATTGCCGCGGCCGATGGTAAACGTCAGCCCATGGCCGCTGAGATCCGCGCGATCGGTTTCGAGGATCACATAGGCGGCGGAGTAATCGGGATCCGGGTTCATGGCGTCGGAGCCGTCCAGCCCCAACGAGGTGGGGAAACGAATGTCTTCAACCCGCAGTGCGGTAATGGTGGTCATGAGGCTGCTCCCGGTTAAGCCTGTACGGTCTGCTGGCACTGCTCGCCCAGCCCTTCGATACCCAGACGCATCGTCTGGCCCGCCCGCAGATAAACGGGCTGCGGCTGCTGCCCCATGCCGACGCCCGGCGGCGTGCCGGTCGAAATCACGTCGCCCGGCTGCAGGCTCATAAAGCGGCTCAGATAGCTGACGATCTGCGGAATGCGGAAAATCATGGTGCTGGTGTTGCCGTCTTGATAACGCTTGCCGTCCACCTCCAGCCACAGGTTCAGGCCGTGCGGATCGGCGATTTCGTCGGCGGTCACCAGCCAGGGGCCGGTTGGCCCGAAGGTGTCGCAGCCCTTGCCCTTATCCCAGGTGCCGCCGCGTTCAATCTGGAACTCACGCTCGGAGACGTCGTTGATCACGCAGTAACCGGCGACGTGGCTCATGGCGTCCTGTTCGCTGATGTAGCGTCCGCCCTGGCCGATGATCACCCCCAGCTCCACTTCCCAGTCGGTTTTGAGCGAATCGCGCGGGATTTCGACCCGATCGTTCGGCCCGACCACCGCGCTGGTCCATTTGCTGAACACCACGGGTTCACTGGGAATTGCCGCGCCGGTTTCCGCCGCGTGGTCGGCGTAGTTCAGGCCGATGCAGATAAACTTGCCGATGTTGCCGACGCAGGCCCCCAGCCGCGGCTGGCCAGCCACCAGCGGCAGGCTGCTGAGATCCAGCGCGCGCAGCTTGTCGAGTGCGGCAGGCAGCAACGCTTCGCCGCCGATGTCGGCGATATGCTGCGAAAGATCGCGAATTTGGCCGCGCTTATCGAGAATGCCCGGGCGTTCTTGCCCGGGTTGGCCATAGCGTAAAAGTTTCATGCGTTCCTCTCTCCAGAAAATGAATAGCCTGATGGCCCATCCCTCAGTTGCTCCAGCCGCCGTCGATAATCTGCACCGTGCCGGTGGTGTAGGAACTGGCGTCGGAAGCCAGATACAGCGCCAGTTGGGCAATCTCTTCGGTGGTGCCGATGCGGCCGATCGGCTGGCGGGCGACGAATGCCTGATACACCTCTTGTTCGCTGCGGCCCTGTTCGCGCGCCTGCTCATGGATGCGCTGGCGCAGCGACGGCGATTCCACCGTACCGGGGCAGATGGCGTTGCAGCGGATGCCCTGAGTGACGTAATCCGCCGCCACCGAGCGCGTCAGGCCGATCACCGCCGCCTTGCTGGCGCCGTAAGCGAAGCGGTTCGGCACGCCCTTGATGCTGGAAGCCACCGAAGACATGTTGATAATCGAGCCCTTGCCACGCGCCAGCATGCCGGGCAAGAAGGCGCGGATGGTGCGGAACATCGCGGTGACGTTGAGATCGAGGGCGAACGCCCACTGCTCCTCGCTGCACTCGAGGATCGAGCCGCTGTGCACCACCCCGGCGCAGTTGAACAGTACGTCGATCGGGCCAATGCTTTCCGCCGCCGCGGCAATGGCCGCCGGGTCGGTGACGTTCAGCTGCAGCGCGCGGATCCCGGCGCTGCCCTGCAGCCGTTCGGTGTTGATGTCGCTGGCGATCACCTCGGCGCCGGCGGCGGCGAACAGCCTGGCGGTGGTGAAACCGATCCCCTGCCCGGCGGCGGTGATCAGCACGCGTTTCCCGGTTAAGTCCATCTCGTCTCCTTGGCTTTAAAGGTCTAATGGTCAGGCCACTAATGGCGTTTAAAGGTCAGGCCTTTAACATGACAAAAGACGCTTTACGCGTTATCGTTTGGGTAAGCAGTCAATGAAAAACATTTGAAACAGCATTTCGATTAACCAATTTTTTACACTTGAATAACCATTACTCAAGCGGCTTGAGCAATATTTGTGCGCCATATCACTTAACATCGAATAGCCAAAGGTAAAAAATGCCGATCACCCGACTGGAAAACCCGCGTATTTACAGACAGATAGCCGACCAGTTAAAGCGGCTGATCGAGAACAACGAATTTCCGCCCGGCAGCCGTCTGCCTTCGGAACGCGATCTTGCCCAGCAGCTGCAGGTCAGCCGCGCCTCTGTGCGCGAGGCGCTGATCGCGCTGGAAGTGATTGGGTTGGTGGATGTCAAAGTCGGCAACGGCGTGATCGTTCGCGCGCAAACCGCGGCGTCGCAGGAGCCGGTCATGGCGCAGGCCGGGCGTAACCAGTGGGCGGAGATCGATGACGAGTTGAACATCGAACTGGATTTCAACGCCGAGCTGCCGCCGTTCTCGCTGCTGCAAACGCGCCTGCTGATCGAACCGGAAACCGCCGCGCTGGCGGCCCGGCACGCCACCGACGAAGAGCTGGCCGGCATCCGCGCCGCTTACGAGCAGAACTGCCGCGATAACCGCGCCAACTCCGCCACCCATCCTGGCGATCGCCTGTTCCACATCCGCATCGCTCAGGCCAGCGGTAACCCGGCCTACGCGTTCATCATCGGCCACCTGCTCGGCCACCGCTACGGCAGCATGTTCCGCGTGCTGCAACGCCACTACACGCCGGACGACATGCCGCACCGTTCCGAGCTGGAGCACCGGGCGATCCTGGCGGCGATCGAGGCCCGCGACGTGCGCGGCGCGCGCAAGGCGATGAAGGCGCATCTGGATGAAGTGATCGCCATTTTCGCCCGCGCGCAGTAGGCCGGAAACCGTCAAAAAAATTTTCGCCAAATCGCTCTTTTTTCCACATGCAGCCGGGCACCGGGCGCATTACACTGGGCCATGGATTTCGCCTTTTCCCCGCTGCATTTTTAAATGGATAACGACCGTTGAAGAACTCTTTCTCCGCTTTAGCGCTGGCGTTGGGCCTGTGCGCCGCGCCGTTGGCCGTGCAGGCCGCGCCCCCGCAGCTGGCGTCGCAAATCGTCGACCAGTATGCCGAACATATTTTCTATAACAGCGGCGCCACCGGTATGGCGTTGGTGGTCATCGACGGCAATCAGGTGGTTAACCGCAGCTTTGGCGACACCAGCCCGGGCAACAACCTGCGCCCGCGCCCGGACTCGCTGATCCGCATCGCCTCAATCACCAAGCTGATGACCAGCGAAGTGATGGTCAAAATGGCGGCGGATGGCCAGGTCAAACTGACCGACCCGCTGCGCAAATACGCGCCTAAAGGCGCCAACGTGCCGGCCTACAACGCGCGCCAGCCGATCACTCTGCTGAACCTGGCGACCCACACCAGCGCCTTGCCGCGCGAACAGCCGGGCAAAAAGCCGCCGAAGACGCCGGTATTCACCTGGCCGACCAAGGCGCAGCGCTGGCAGTGGCTGGAGCACGCCAACGTTACGGTGCCGCCGGGCGTGCGCGCCTCCTATTCCAACCTGGCCTATGACCTGCTGGCCGACGCGCTGTCGCGCGCCGCGGGCAAACCCTACAGCCTGCTGCTGAAGGAGAAAATCACCGCACCGCTGGGGATGGTCGATACCACCCTGACGCCCAGCGCCGAACAATGTTCGCGCCTGATGGTGGCTTCGGCCGGCCCGAGCGCCTGCCGCGACACCACCGCGGCGGCGGGCAGCGGCGGCGTCTACTCGACCCCGCGCGACATGCAGCGCTGGATGCAGCAGTTCCTCTCCTCCAACGCCGGCGGCCCGCGCAAGTCCACCGCCGCCAGCGAACAGACCATGTATTTCCAGCGTAACGATCTGGTGTCGCTGAAAGGCATGGACGTGCCTGGGCAGGCGGACGCGTTGGGCCTGGGTTGGGTGTATATGGCGCCGAAGGACGGCCTGCCGGGCATTATTCAGAAGACCGGCGGCGGCGGCGGTTTCATCACCTATATGGCGATGATCCCGCAGAAAAACGTGGGGGTATTCGTGGTGGTGACCCGCTCGGAACTGAGCAAATTCACCAACATGAGCGATCCGGTTAACCGGCTGGTGGGCGATCTGGCGGCCAACAAGAGCTGAGGCCAAGGGGCGCAGCGCGGCGCCCCTATCGTTTACGCCAGCGCCGCCATCTGATGGATCACCGGATGGAAGTTGCGCTTGAAGTAGATCAGCCCGTTGCCGGTTTCACTCAGAGTGATTTGCGTGATCTGCACCAGATACACCTGGTGGGTGCCGATGCTCTGGATCTGCTCGATCTCGCCTTCCAGGCTGGCCAGCGTATTGCGCAGCACCGGCTGGCCCAGCGGGCCGCGCTGCCACTCTTCCAGCCGGAAACGCTCTTCCATGCTGACGCCGGTCATGCCGGCGAAATGGCGCGCCATCAGCTCCTGCTCATGGTTCAGCACGTTGACGCACAGCCGCCGGTTGCCCTGAAACACCGGGTTCATCGCGCTGTTGCGGTTGATGCACACCATCAGCGTCGGCGGCGTATCGGTCACCGAGCACACCGCGGTGGCGGTGATGCCGCAGCGCCCCGCCGGGCCGTCGGTGGTGACGATGTTCACCGCCGCAGACAGGCTGGCCATAGCGTCGCGAAAGCGTAAGCGCTGTTCATTTTCCTGAGACATATAAACCTCCTCCTGAATTACTTCAGCAGATTATCCAGCTGATTAATATCGCCATTGTTATGCAGGTGCGGCACCTTCCAGCCGTGCTGATCGTAGTCCGCCAGGCACTTGTCGACCATCTGCATCATCCGATCCATGGTGCCGGATCCCTGCGCGTGGCGCAGGCACTGCAGGCGGATCTCATCCTGGCTGCCGGCGTAGTTGATCTCGTACAGCTCATGGCGGCCGCCGAATTCGCTGCCGATGGCATCCCACATCAGCTTGAGGATCTTGATGCGTTCAACGTGATCCATGCCGTCCGATCCGCGCACATAGCGGGACAGATACTTGTCGATCTCCGGGTTGTTCATGTCGCGCACGCTGGACGGCAGGTAGATCAGGCCGCTGGTGACGTTCTTCTCGATGATGTGCTTCACCTTGGTGTAGGCCATCGGCGCCATTACCCGGTAGGTCTGCAGCGCGGCGGAATCCGGCAGGTAGGCGCCGTTTTCCCATGGGGTGGCTTCGGCGCACATCGCGTCGCTCAGCGACCAGAACAGGTTGCGCCAGGCCACCACTTCGCCCAGATCGGCCTGCACGCCGCGAAACTCCAGCACCCCGGTGCAAGACAGGCTCTTTTGCAGCAGCGCGGTGATGAAGTCCATCTTCACCGCCAGGCGCACGCAGGCCTGCAGCGGGAACAGCCGGGCGAAGCCGCCCTGGGTGCTCCAGCGGCGGCAGCGGTCGAAATCGCGGTAGATCAGTACGTTTTCCCAGGGGATCAGCACATGATCCATTATCAGGATCGCATCGTTCTCGTCGAAGCGGCTGGAAAGCGGGTAGTCGAACGGCGAGCCGGTAGCGCCGGCCACCAGTTCGTAGGAGGCGCGCGAGATCAGCTTCACCCCTTCGGCGTCCATCGGCGCCACGAACATCAGCGCAAAGTCCGGGTTATCGCCCATCACCTGCGCCGAACCGAAGCCGATAAAGTTGTAGTGGGTCAGCGCCGAGTTGGTGGCCACCACCTTGGCGCCGCTGACGATAATGCCGGCGTCGGTCTCTTTCTCCACCTGGATGTAGACGTCCTTCACCTCGTTGACCGGCTTGTGGCGGTCGATCGGCGGGTTAACGATGGCGTGGTTGAAGTACAGCCCGGTTTCCTGGATCCGCTTGTACCAGTGGCGGGCGTTGTCGGCGAACTGGCCGTAAAATTCCGGATAGGCGCCCAGCGCGCAGCCGAACGCCGCCTTGTAGTCCGGGGTGCGCCCCATCCAGCCGTAGCTCTGGCGCGACCAGTCGGCGATGGCGTCGCGCTGCTGGCGCATCTCTTCCGGGCTGCGGGCGTAGCGGAAGAATTTGTGGGTGTAGCCGCCGTTGCCGGTGTCGGTGTTCCAGCACAGGCGATCCTGGCTGGCCGGATCGTGCAGCGCGTCGTACAGCTGGCCCACCGAGGCCGCCGCGTTGCGGAACGCCGGATGGGTGGTGACGTCTTTCACCCGCTCGCCGTAAATGTAGATTTCGCGGCTGTCCTGCAAACTTTTCAGGTACTCGGCGCCGGTGAACGGGCGTTTGCTGTCGGCACGAAAGTCTTCTGGTTTCATCTGATGATCCTCGGCAATGGATTCGATTTTGTTAAAAAAATGTTTTCCTTTGGTTGCTTAATTGAAGCCCCCAATGCCGGTTTCGAGAAGAGACTTTTGCGGCAATCGCCGGTACTTTTCAGGCCGGCTTGCCGCCATCGCTGCAAACTGTGATCGCGGTTACGAAAGGGCGTGCTGCGCCGCGCGGTAGGTCGAGGGGGAACAGCCTTCCAGCCGGTTGAAAAAGCGGGCGAAATAGGCCGGATCCTTGAAGCCGAGGCTATAAGCGGTTTCATGCACCGTACAGGCGCTGAACAGCAGCATGCGCTTGGCCTCGCGCAGCAGGCGGTCGAAGATCAGCCGCTTCGGCGGGCGGTTGGCGAAGCGCCGGCACAGGTCGTTGAGGCGCGATTCGGTCACCCCCAGCGCCTGCGCATACTCCGGCACCGGCAGATGCTCGCGGAAGCGTTCGTCCACCATCTTGTTGAAGCGCTGGAACAGCTTCAGCTCGCCGCGCACCCCGCTGTTGGCGCTGTCCTCCAGCGCGGTGTTGCGCAGCAGCAGGGTAAACACCGCCTGCGCCAGCAGCGCCAGCGTCTGCTCGCGCCCGGCCAGCCCCTGGCTGAACTCGCGGCGGATCAGCGCCCAGTAATGGCTGAGCGCCGTCAGCTCCTGCGGCGCGTCGGCCATCGACAGGCAGATGCCCGGCATGTCCAGCGCCAGGTTGCTGCCGGGGTACAGCCGCTCCAGCAGCGGCCAGATCAGCTCCTGGCGCACCGTCAGCACGTGGCCGTCGCTGTCCGGTTCGGTGAAAAACGCATGCGGCACCGACGGCGGCGTGAGGATAAACAGCGGCGCCTGCACCGAATAGTGCTGATCGTCGAGCTGCAGCTCTATCTTGCCGGTCTCCAGAAAGTGCACCTGAAAGAAGCAGTCGTGCCAGTGCACCTGCATGTCGCGGCCAAAGAACGCCGCCAGCCCGGCGAAGGTTTCGTAATGCACCTCATCAGCGGCGTAACGCGCGTCGTACTCTTTGCAAATATCGATATTGGCGATAAAGCCGGTACTTTTCTGCACGCCATCCTCCTCAAGATCCTGTCGATTAAGGCGTCGCCCTTGGGCGAGATCCCGTCATCGGAATGCGCCACACCAGTACGGCGCCGACAATCAACAGCGCCGAAACAAAATACAGCCCGGAGTTGAAACTGCCGGTCACGTCCTTGAACCAGCCGATCAACAGCGGGCTGACCGCCGATCCGATGTTGCCGGTGGCGTTGATCACCGCGATCCCCACCGCCCGCGCCTCCAGGCTGATCGACCGATCCGGCGTGGTCCAGAAGATAGCCATGGCGGTAAAGGAACCGACCGAGGCCATCACGATCCCCAGCAGTTGGATCAGGCTGTGATCGGTGGCCGAAGCCAGCAGCCAGCCGGCGGCGGCGAACAGGTACGGCAGCGCGGTATGGTGCTTGCGCTCCTGCAGACGATCGGATCTCTTGCTCCACCACACCATGCCGGCGATGGTGCAGATCTGCGGGATCGCCGCCAGAATGCCGATCACGATATTGCTGCTGCCCTGGTTAAAGCTCTGCAGGATCTGCGGCGTCCAGATATTGATGGCGCTCAGGGTGTTGGTCAGGCAGAAGTAGGCCAGCGTGTACATCAGCACCACCGGCGTGAAGACCTCACGCCACAGGCTGCGCTGCTGCAGCGCGTGCTGGCTGCTCGGGCCGCCGGGCTGCACCAGCTGCAGCCTGTCGGCGTCCATCATCGCCTTCAGGCTGGCTTTTTCTTCGTCGGTCAGCCACCTGGCCTTGGCCGGGGTGTCGTCGAGATAGAACCACACCGCCACGCCCAGCAGCACCGACGGAATGCCTTCCAGCAGGAACAGCCACTGCCAGCCCTTCAGGTTCATCACCCCGTCCAGCGCCAGAATGTAGCCGGAGACCAGCGAGCCGATCGCCATGGTGACCGGCATGGCGATCATGAACAGCGCGTTGGCGCGGGCGCGGTAAAATGCCGGGAACCAGTAGGTAAGGTAGACCAAAATGCCCGGCAGGAAGCCGGCCTCGGTAATGCCGACGATCATGCGCAGCAGGTACAGGCTGGTCGGCCCGGTGGCGAACAGGGTGCAGGTGGAGGCGATGCCCCACAGCACCATGATGGTGGCGATCCAGCGCCGCGCGCCGACGATGCCCAGCATGATGTTGCTCGGAATGCCGAAGATCACGTAAGTGACGTAGAACAGCGTCGCCGCCAGGCCGAACATGGTCGAACTGAGACCAAGATCCTTGCCCATCGTCAGCCCGGCGAAGCCGATATTGATGCGGTCGAGGAAAGAGAAAACAAACAGCACAAACAGGAAAATAATCAGGCGCCGAAATAACTTTTTAATCACCGATTGCTCGGCGGCGGTTAACGCTTTATGTTGCTGCGCCGGGTTGGCCGGCGGCAGCGAATCGACGTGGTTCATGGTGGCTCCGATTAATAAACGCTCGGGGATGGCGCTTCCGGTCTACCCTGCTTGAAGTCGCTCGCCAGGGATTCCGCCGCGCGCGCCAGCAGGGTGGTGTCTACGCCGACGGCGACGAACAGCGCGCCGGCCGCCAGATAGCGCTGCGCCAGCTCCCGGTTGGCCATCAGAATGCCCGGCGCCTTGCCGGCGGCGCTGATGCGCGCGATGGCGTCGTCGATGGTGCGCTGCACTTCGGGGTGCTGCGGATTACCGGCGAAGCCCATGTCGGCGCTCAGATCCGCCGGGCCGATAAACACCCCGTCCACCCCTGGCACCTGCAAAATGGCGTCGAGGTTTTTCACCGCCTCGCGGGTTTCAATCTGCACCAGCACGCACATTTCCTCGTCGGCCTGCTGCAGGTAATTCGGCACCCGGTTCCAGCGGGACGCGCGCGCCAGAGCGCTGCCGACGCCGCGGATGCCCTGCGGCGGATAGCGGGTGGCGCGCACCGCTTCGCGCGCCTGCTCGGCGTTTTGGATCATCGGGATCAGCAGGGTCTGCGCGCCGACGTCCAGCAGCTGTTTGATCATCACCGCGTCGTTCCACGGCGGGCGCACCACCGGCTGGCTCGGATAAGGCGCTATCGCCTGCAGCTGGCCCAGCACCGTCTGCACGTTGTTGGGCGCATGTTCGCCGTCGATCAGCAGCCAGTCGAAACCGGCGCCGGCCAGCAGTTCGGCGCTGTAGCTGCTGCACAGGCCGAGCCACAGGCCGATCTGCGGGCGTTTTTCCTGCAGCGCCCGTTTGAAGTGGTTGGTTAACATCGATTTTCTCCTAAACGAAGCGGCAGCTGATGCAGCCCATCGGGCCATAGTCCACGTGGAAGGTGTCGCCGCGCCTGGCCGGCACCGGCCGGGTGAAGGAACCGCCGAGGATCACCTGCCCCGCCTCCAGCTCCACCTCATAAGGCGCCAGCTTGTTGGCCAGCCAGGCCACGCCATTGGCCGGATGATTGAGCACCGCCGCCGCCACGCCGGACTCTTCGATCACCCCGTTGCGATACAGCAGTGCGGAGATCCAGCGCAGATCCAGCGCATCCGGCCTGATTGGCCGCCCGCCCATCACCACACCGGCGTTGGCGGCGTTGTCGGAAATGGTGTCGAACACCTTGCGCGGCCGCTGGGTCTGCGGATCGACGTTGTGGCTGCGCGCGTCGATAATTTCCAGCGCCGGGATGACGTAGTCCGTGGCGTTATACACGTCGAACAGCGTGCAGTTCGGCCCGCGCAGCGGCTTGGCCAGCACGAAAGCCAGCTCCACCTCCACCCGCGGCACGATAAAGCGATCGAAAGGAATATCGCTGCCGTCGTTGAAGAACATGTCGTCCAGCAGCGCGCCGTAGTCCGGCTCGGAGATCTGCGAGCTGACCTGCATGGCGCGCGAAGTCAGGCCAATCTTGTGGCCTTTCAGCGTGCGCCCCTCGGCAATCTTCAGCGCCACCCACTGGCGCTGAATGGCGTAGGCGTCTTCGATGGTTATCTCGGGATGATCGAGCGACAGCGCGCGGATCTGTTCACGGTTTTGCTCCGCCTGATGCAGGCGCTGCACCGCACGGTTAATCAGCTGTTTATCCAGCATGTACGACCCCTTTCTCAGGCTTTGCGAAATAGCGCATGAACGTTGTTCTGCTTGTAGTTCAGCACCGGATCCAGCTCTTCCATGGTGAAAGAGAGCGCCAGATAACGCTGCGCCATCAGCGCGGCGAAGTGTTGCTTAATCAGCGCGAACAGCATCTCGCCGACCTGTTCGCGGCTTTCCAGACTGCGGCCGTGGCCAATCTTCAGCGTCATATGCACGAAGGCGTAATCCTGCTTGCCGTCGGCCATCTGCCAGGTGTCCAGCCAGATGGCGCGGCTGCGCACCCCGGCCAGCGGGAAAATGCCGGTGTCCGCCAGCGCCTGATTGACCCTGGCGAACAGGGCGGGAAGATCGGCCTCTTCGCGGATGTTATTGGTGCATTCAGCATAAAAATGCGGCATAGCAATCTCCGAACGGCGAATTTGCGCGGGCTGGCGCCCGCGCGGCGGTGGTTACAGGGTGTTGCCGAGCTTGAAGCCTTTTTCCGTATCGCCCTCGCGGGTGTAGGAAAAACCGTCTGCGCCGATGGTGACGGCCATTTCGCTTGGCGCGCTGCGTTCGATAACCGGCTGCGGCTGGCCGTCGAGATCCAACACTTGCGATCCTTCGGTGTACCAGCTCGGCACCACCGGGTTGCCCCACCAGTCGCGGCGCTGGTTGTCGTGCACATCCCAGGTCACGGTCGGGTTATCCGGATCGCCGGTGTAGTAGTCCTGGGTATAGATCTCCACCCGATGGCCATCGGGATCGCGCAGATAGAGATAGAAGGCGTTGGAGACGCCGTGGCGGCCGGGGCCGCGTTCGATCAAATCGGATTTGCGCAGCGCGCCGAGCTTGTCGCAAATGGCCAGAATGTTGTGCTTTTCATGGGTGGCGAAGGCGATATGGTGCATGCGCGGCCCGGCGCCGCCGGTCATCGCGGTATCGTGCACCGTGGCTTTGCGGCGCATCCAGGCGGCGTAAACCACGCCGTTTTCATCGCGGATATCTTCCGTTACGCGGAAGCCCAGCCCCTGGATGTATTCCACGGCTCGCGGGACGTCGGGCGTAATTTGGTTAAAGTGATCGAGGCGCACCAGCGCGCCCGGCGTGTAGAGATCGTAACGCCAGGCCAGGCGTTCGACGTGCTGCACGTCGTAGAAAAACTCGTACGGAAAGCCGAGCGGATCTTCAACCCGCACCGCATCGCCGATGCCTTTGACGAAGCCCTTCACCCGGCGCTCGGTGCGGCAGCCCAAGGCGTTGAAATAGGCTTCGGCGCGGTCGACGTCTTCCGGCGTGCGCACGCGGAAAGCAAAGGCCGCAACGGCGGCCACCGGGCCTTCGCGCAGCACCAGGTTGTGGTGGATAAACTCTTCCATCGAACGCAGGTACAGGGTTTTCTCATCCTCGGCGGTGACCACCAGGCCAAGGATATCGACGTAAAATTCGCGCGCCGCTTTAAGGTTCGTTACCTGAATTTCCATATAGGCGCAGCGCACAACGTCGGGAGCGGGGACAGCCTGGGTGGTAAGTTTTGTCGTCATCGTTCTCATCTCTTTCGTTTTTGTTGTGGCCTGAGGCTTAGACGCCCCATTTCGGGATTGGGTGGTCACCCATGGAAATGCACACATTTTTCATCTCGGCGAACACCTCGAAGCTGTATTCGCCGCCCTCGCGGCCGGTGCCGGAGGCTTTGACGCCGCCGAACGGCTGGCGCAGATCGCGCACGTTTTGGGTGTTGACGAACACCATGCCCGCCTCAATGCCGCGGGCCAGGCGCAGAACCTTGCTCACATCCTGCGTCCAGATGTACGATGCCAGGCCGTACTCCACATCGTTGGCCATGCGCAGGCCGTCTTCTTCGGATTTGAACGGCAGCAGGCAGGCCACCGGCCCGAAGATCTCCTCCTGCGCGATGCGCATCCGGTTGTCGACGTCCGCCAGCACCGTCGGGCGCAGGAAGTTGCCGTGGCTCAGGCCGGCCGGCTTGTCCGGGCCGCCGGCCAGCAGGGTCGCCCCTTCCTCTATCCCCAGGCGGATATAGCCGGAGACCTTTTCCCAGTGCTGCGGGCTGATCAACGCCCCCACCTGGGTGTTGGGATCCTGCGGATCGCCCACCCGCAGCCGGTTGGCGCGCTCGGCGAAGCGTTTAACGAATTCCGGGTAGATGCTTTCCTGAATGAAGATGCGCGAACCGGCGGTGCAGCGTTCGCCGTTGATCGAGAAGATGGTGAACAGCGCGGCGTCCAGCGCGCGTTCGATGTCGGCATCCTCGAAGATCAGCACCGGCGATTTGCCGCCCAGCTCCATGGAGAACTTCTTCAGCCCGGCGCTCTCGATGATGCGGCGGCCGGTGGCGGTGCCGCCGGTGAAGGACACCGCCCGCACGTCCTTATGGCGCACCAGCGCGTCGCCGGCGGTGGCGCCGTAGCCCTGCACCACGTTCAGCACCCCGGCCGGGATGCCGGCTTCCAGCGCCAGCTCGCCCAGACGATCGGCGGTCAGCGGCGACAGCTCGGACATCTTCAGCACCGCGGTATTGCCCAGCGCCAGGCAGGGCGCGGTTTTCCAGGTAGCGGTCATGAAAGGCACGTTCCACGGCGACACCAGCGCGCACACCCCGACCGGCTGGATCAGCGTGTAGTTGAGCATCTTGTCGTCCACCGGGTAGGTTTTGCCGTTCATCTGCTGGCAAATTTCGGCGAAGAATTCGAAGTTGTGCGACGCGCGCGGGATCAGCACGTTTTTGGTCTGGTGGATCGGCAGGCCGGTGTCGGCGGTTTCCAGCTCGGCGATTTGCGGCACGTTTTCATCGATCAGCTCGCCCAGGCGGCGCATCAGGCGCGCGCGCTCCTTCATCGGCGTGTTGGCCCACTTGGGGAAAGCCGCTTTGGCGGCGGCCACCGCCTGATCGATCTCCAGCTGGCCGCCGGACGCCACCTCGGCCAGCACCTCGCCGTTGGCCGGGTTGCTGGTGGTGAAATAGTCTTGGCTGGCGACGTTCTTGCCGTCGATCCAGTGGTTGATGGTTTTCATCGCAGGCTCTCCTCGTAATCTTTTTCGCTGATGATGTGGTTAACCAAACGGCCGATGCCCTCGATCTCCACCACCACTTCGTCGCCCGGCTGCACGTCGGCCAGCCCCTTCGGCGTGCCGGTGGCGATCATGTCGCCCGGCTGCAGCGTCATGAATTCGCTCAGGTAGGCTATCAGGAACGGAATATCGAAAATCATGTCGGCGGTATTGCCGCGCTGGCGCAGCTCGCCGTTGACGTAGGTGCTGAGCGCCAGCCGGTGCGGATCGGCGACGTCGTCGCGATCGACGATGTAGGGGCCGATCGGCGTCAGGGTGTCGCGGCTCTTCACCCGCAGGTTCGGGCGGTAGTAGTTTTCCAGGTAATCGCGGATGGCGTAGTCGTTGCACAGGGTGTAGCCGGCCACATAGTCCATGGCGTCTTCGCGGCTGACGTTGCGCGCGGTTTTGCCGATCACCGCCACCAGCTCGGCCTCGTAGTGCATGTATTCCACCCCGGCCGGCCGCACCGACACCTGGCGGTGGCCGGTCAGCGTGTTCGGCGCCTTGAGGAACACCAGCGGCTCCTCCGGCGCCTTGAATTCCAGCTCGCTGGCGTGATCGGCGTAGTTCAGGCCCAGGGCGAACACCGTGCCCTGCGCCGGCGGCAGCCACTCGACGTCGTGCTCATTCAGGATGTTGCCGTCTGGCAGGGTCACGTGCAGCTGCTCGTCCACGCTGACGTTAACAATCTGGCCATGATGGCGAATACGGGCGTGTCTCATGGTTATTCTCCTGCCTGGCTCACGCGGTTGGTCAGAGTGGGCAGGCCGGCGGCGCGCACCGTCACCTCATCCCCCGGTTTGATCTCCACCCGCTGGTGCGGGGTGCCGATCAGCACCGCATCGCCCGGCCGCAGGGTAATGAAATCGCTGATGGCGGCGATCAGTTCCGGCACCGAGCGCAGCAGATCGGCGGTCGACCAGCGGTCCCGCTCCACGCCGTTGATCTCGGTGACGATCTCCAGCCGGTCGGTCGCCGCCAGCTGGCCGATATCCCCCAGCGGGCAGAAACCGTCGCGGCACTTCGCCTTGATCGCCGGGCGGTAGAAGCTGCTTTCCGGCAGGCTGACGTCGTTGGCCAGCGCATAGCCGGCCAGATACTCGCTCACCTTGTCGGCCGGTACTTTGCGCGCGGTATCGCCAACGATCACCGCCAGCGTGGCGCCGCTCTGCACCGTTTCGCCGGCCGGGAACGGGATAGCCCCGCCGTTGGCGAGGTGGGTATTGCGCGGTTTGATAAACCACACCGGGGTCTTGGGCGGGGTTTTATACGGCGGCTGGTGGAACGCCTGATCCCAGGCGTCAATCTGGCTGCGGTGGTTCAGCGCAACGGAAAATACGGTGCCTTTCATGCAAACTCCTTTAGTGACAGAACATGACAACCGGCATTCATTAATATGTTAATGATTACTTTTATACGCTGTTCAGCTTTTACGCAATGCGCGTGGATTGATTTGTGATCGCGATAACAAAATATTCACAAAACAGAAACATAAGCGTGATTATTCAAGCTGTTAATCATTTTTAGCGCTCTTTTTCATCGCCGGAGGCATTTTCGCTTTATCCGCCGGGGCAAATTTGGCTATTATTAAGTTATTAATAAAAATCGAACGCCTGCGCGCCGTCACTCCGTTTTCCGGCGGCCGGCGGCGCGGACCGAACACCTTGATAGCTAAGGCATAAACTTATGCATGAGTCCTTAACCATCGCCCTGCTGCAGGCGCGTGAAACAGCCATGGGGTTCTTTCGCCCGATCCTGAAAAGCCATAACCTGACCGAACAGCAGTGGCGCATCATCCGCGTGCTGGCCAACAGCCGCTCGATAGAATTTCACGAGCTGGCGGCGGAAACCTGCATCCTGCGCCCCAGCCTGACCGGCATTTTGTCGCGCATGGAGCGCGACAAGCTGATCTTCCGCCTGAAGCCGGTCAACGATCAGCGCAAGCTGTACGTCTCGCTGACCCAGCAGGGCCAGGAGCTGTACGACGTGGCGCGCCATCAGGTGGAACAGGGATATGCCGAGATTGAAGCCGCGTTCTCGCAGCAGAAGATGGAGCAGCTGATGACGCTGCTGGATGAGCTGATCACCCTGGGCGAGCAAATGCCCGCCAACGTGACCGCCCATCCCGCCAAGAAATGATTCAATGAATCGGCATCCTCAAATGAACGGGCGCCTGCAGCCAACAACGCTGCAGCGTCAAGTAAGCAGAGAACTCGCTTCCGACAGCAGTGCGCTGCCCTCCAATGATTCAATCACCGGAATTCTCAAATTAATTGGCGTTGCAGCTAGGCGGCCAGGGCGTAAATCCCCAGGAGCTTACTCAGGTAAGTGACTGGAGTGCGCGCCTGCAGCCAACAACGCTGCAGCGTCAAGTAAGCAGAGAATTCGCTTCCGGCAGCAGTGCGCCGCCGTCCACCACCAGCGTCTGGCCGGTGATATAGGCTGCCGCCGGCGAGGCGAGAAACACCATCGCCGCGGCGATGTCTTCCGGCTCCCCCAGCCGCCCGAGCGGCACCGCGGCCGCAATCGCCCGATTGACCTCGGCGCCGCCCAGATTGGCCATCGCCGGGGTGCGGATCATCCCCGGCTCCACCCCGTTGACTCGAATGCCCGCCGCCGCCAGCTCCAGTGCCGCCGCGCGGATAAAGCCGTTCACCCCGGCCTTGGACGCCGCGTAGTGCGCCAGCCCCGGATAGGCCACCCGCGGGCCGGTCACCGACGAGGTCACCAGAATGCTGCCGCCGCCCTGCCGGCGCATCCACGGCAACGCCGCCTGCGCCAGAAAGAACGGCGCCATCAGGTTGACGCTCAGCGTGCGTTGCAACAGCGCGGCGTCAATGTCGGTGAAGGGCGTCAGCGGGAAATAGGCGGCGTTGTGGATAACCACGTCCAGCCGCTGATGCCGCTCACCCGCTGCCGCCACCAGCTCGGCTATCTGCCCGGGTTCAGCCAGATCGCAGGCCAGCGCCTGCACCCGCCAGCCCTCGCGCCGCAGGCTTTCCGCCGCCGCCTGCGCCTTCGGCAGCTGCAGGTCCGCCATCACCACATTGGCGCCCAGCCGGGCAAAGGCGCCGACGATCGCCAGCCCGATCCCCTGAGCGCCGCCGGTCACCAGCACCGTCTGCCCCAGGAATGCATCAGCCGCATAGGTTGCGTTCATCGGCTTATCCCCATGGATGGCGGGTGGTATTCAGCACCTGTGCGTGGGCGCCAACCGCAAAATTGCTCAACGCGCTGAAATCGCTGCCCTGGTAGCCGAGGATCTTGCCGTCGGTACGCATGGCCTGCAGATCGATCATCACCACCCCCAGCGTCGGGATAATCTTCTCGCGCCAGACGAACAGGTAAAGTTGGTCGGCCACCTTCACGTAGTGGCAGCGATCGACGTCCGCCAGCCCTTTCTCCACCCCGTCCAGGCATTGCCAGGCGTAGAAGTTGTCGTTCAGGTAAATGTGCTCGTAACGTTCGCTCGGGCTGTAGGTGTACATGTTGCGCATGCCGATCAGCTCGTCGGTAAAGCCCGGTGGCGCGGCCTGCGCGTCGTCCAGCGTGCCGAAACGGAACCCGGCTTCTACCGCCGTCAGCGGCAGCCCCTGCTCCACCCGGCTGAAGGCGTCCAGCCGCGTCTGGCTCTCGTTCGGCAGTTGGCCGTACACCGCGGTGAAGTTGCCCTGATTGCGATCGCACACCAGCGTAACGCTGGCGTTGGGCCGCAGGGGATCGAGGAAGTCGATAAACAGCACGCCGGGGCGGATGCTGGTGGCGCGGTAGGCGACGCCGCGCTGCTCGCCCCAGTCCAGCGTTTGGTCGTCGCTGAACCGGCAGCGCAGCGATTCGCCGTCGCTAAAGCGCAGCGTCAACAGGGTTCCCGCCAACCCGTGCTGCTGTTCCAGCGTGTTGCCGTGCGGCGCAAAGCCCTCCGCCAGCGCGCCGACCTGAATAAATACCGCTTCTGAACTCATTTGCCGCTCCTTACAGGGAAGTGAAAGCCAGCGTCGGCACGTCGACGATGGTGGAACCGCCGTCGGCCACCAGCGCCGCGCCGGTGATGATTGAAGCGTCCGGCGAACAGAGAAAACGGCAGGCGCGGGCGATTTCTTCGGCGCTGGCCGGGCGGCGCAGCGGCACGTCGCGGCACACCATGCGGTAGGCCTGCTCCAATGAAATCTGATGGGCATCCATCAGCAGCTGCATCTCTTCATCCGCCATCGGCGTGGTGACCCAGCCCGGGCAGATTGCGTTGGCGCGCACGCCCTGCGGACCGTAATCGCGGGCGATGGAGCGCATCAGGCCGATCAGCGCATGCTTGGCGGTGACGTAGCCGCACACCTCCGGGCCGGCGGCCAGCGAGGCGATAGAGGCCACAAACAGCAGGTTGCCGCCGCTTTTCACCAGCTCCGGCAGGCAGGCGCGCGCGCTGGCGAAGGCGCTGTTGAGGTTGCTGTCCATCGCCTGCTGCCACTGTTGGTCGGTCATCTCGGTGATGCGCTTGAACCCCATGCCGCCGGCGCTGCCGATCAGGCAGTCGATGCGCCCGGCCTGCCGCAAAATGGCCGGCAGCAGCTGCGTGGTCCAGCTTTCGCCGCTCGAGGCGTCGCCCACCAGCGCCTGCGCGCCGATCTCCTTCGCCAGCGCCGCCAGGGGTTCAGGCCGGCGGCCGATGATAAACACCCGATCGCCCTGCGCGGCCAGCAGGCGGGCGCAGGCGGCGCCCACCCCGGTGCCGCCGCCGGTAATCACTACGACTCTACTCATTGAGCTTCTCCATCAGTTGGCCGAACATCAGCAGGCTGCTCAACAGCAGCCGCCGCTGTTCGGCGTCCAGCCGCAGGTAGCGGCGGCCGGCCGGCAAACGGCTGACCACCTCCGACGCGGCAAAATGTTCGATATCCAGCGTCCAGCGCCCGGCGTCCACCGCCAGCCGAACGCGGCGAAAATCCAGCTGCGCCAGCGTTTCGCCAATCTGCGGGTAGCGCTGCAGCGCATCATGCAGCCGCTGCGCGTCGGGATGCTTTTGGCGGCTGCGGTAGATAACCCCGCGCCGCCGCAGCCAGCCGCCGGCAATCACGTTCAGCGCCAGCGGCGTCTGCAAAACGCAGTTCCCCTGCAGCCGAAAACGATGGCTGACGATGTGCGCCATAAACAGCGCCTGAACCTGCTCGCTGATCTCAATCAGCGGCCCCTGCGGCAGTTGCAGCCGCAGCAGGCACGGCGCCAAACGTTCGCAGGCATAGGGCCGCAGGCTCTGCGCCAGCCGGTCGAGGGTGGCGCCCGGCTGGTAGCCCGTCGGCGCCCGCCGCCAGGCGCGGTTAAGTGAGGGAAGTAAGCCGATCAAACTGCGCCTCCCCTTTTTCCGCTTTGGCGAAGGCGTTTTCCAACACCTGCTCGACCGGCACCGGTTTGAACGGATTGACCTTCTGCACGCACAGCGTCCAGAACAGCGCGTAGGCGGCGGTCAGGCCGAGCATCCAGCCGAAGGGAATGTAGACGTCGCGCGGGTTCATGCCCGGCGGGGTGATATAGAAGATCGCCAGCACGATGCCGACGCTGGAGACTACCTGCGGCAGCGGGAACCACGGCGATTTATAGGCGCGCGGCAGGTCCGGGCGACGAATGCGCAGGATCACCACCGAGCAGGTCACCAGCAGGTAGGCCACGCCCCAGGCGCACACCGCCGCCAGCACCAACGGAATGATGCGATCGAGGTTGCCCTGGATGGCGAAGGCGTGCACGCAGGGGATCAGCACCGCCACCAGAATGCCGACCACCGGCGTTTTGAAGCGCGGATGCAGATAGGCGAACATACGCGGCAGCGCACCGTCCAGCGCCATGCCGTACAAGATGCGCGGCACCGCCGCCATCAGCGTGTTGATGGTCGCCGCGCCGGCCAGCAGCAGCCCGATGCCCAGCCAATATTTGCCGAACTGGCCCATCACCTGGCCGGCAAAGGCCGGAATGGCCATCGGCGTATCCAGCAGCCGCACGCCGCCGGCGGCGTCCACCACCACGTTTTCCACCTGATGGCTGAGCGCCGCGCCGTACAGCGCCATGCATACCGCCACGCCGCACAACCCCAACGCCATGGCGCGCGGGATCACCTGCGCCGAGCGTTTGATCTCCGGCGCCATCGGCGTCACCAGTTCGCAGCCGACGAACATGAACATCGCCATACCGATCAGGCTGAACACCGCAAAGGGATCGTTCAGGCTCAGCGTGCTGCCGAACCAGCCTTCCAGCGGCACCGCGTGCGGCGACAGCAGGCCGACGACGCCGAAAGCCACCAGCGTGCTCCACATGGCGAAGGTCAGCACGATCTCCGCCTTGCCGAAGGCTTCGATGCCGAACGCATTGAGCAGGCCAAAAATAATCACCAGCCCGACGCCGACCATCCAGGAGCTGTTGTGGGTTTCCATCAGGGTGTTGAGGTGCTCGAAGTTCACCAGCGCCATGATGCCGGACAGGATGGTTTCGGCGGTGCCGGCGAAGATGTGCACGATCAGGTAGGCGGAAAGCGCCCCGGTGATGGCGAAAAAACGCCCCATGCCGCAGGCGATATAGTCATATACCGAGCCGGAGGTCGGCAGCATCGCCGCCGCTTCGGAGAAGGTGGTGAGCTGAGCCTGCATCATGATGAAGGCGATCAGCATCGCCAGCGCGAAGGTGTCGCCGCCGATGCCGAAGCCGCTGGTGACCGTCAGGATCACCGGACTGGCCATAATCACGCCGACCGAACTGGCCAGCGTGGTGGGGAATCCGACCTTGCCCCGTTCAAGATGGGCGTGCAGCCGCGACGACAGGTTCATGGTTATTTCCTCTTATAGTTTTCGCCCTGCTGTTTGCAGGTTTTTTCACCGCCAGCGGCGGTAATCTCACTATAGAGAGGAAAGGAAAATGCTGACTATCGTCCTTAAGGACGAGCGGGGCTCAACCTGTGCTGCCGCTCACAGCGGCGCGCCACTGCATGGCGCCCTGCGGGCTGCGCGGATAGGCGCGCAGCGGCTCAAGCAGCGCGGAAAAGAAGGCGTAATAACCGGCGCACAGCCGATTGTAGCGATCGGCGCCGACGTGCGCCGGGCAGCCGCCCTGGCAGACGCTTTTCACGCTGCAGCTCTGGCATTCGCGGCGCAGGCTTTTATCCTGGCCGAACGCCATCGCGGCCGCCGCCGCGGCATGGTCCGCGAACGGCGTGCGCAGATCGAAATGCCCCAGATAGTGCTGCGCGTCGATCAGGTGATCGCAGGCATAGAGGCGGCCATCCGGCTCCATCACCAGATTGCCGCCGCAGCGCTCGGCATGCACGCAGCTGGGGCTGACCTGGGTGAAATACTGCGCGTAAACGTGCTCGATGTTCATCACGAACACCTTGCCCCAATGCCCCTGCCCGCGCCAGCGGCGGTAGACCGCCAGCATGAAGCGCCCCCAGTTGGCGGCGTTCAGCCCGTACCCGGCGGCCGGGGCGTCGCCCTCCAGCATCAGCGGTTGAAACTGCAGGTAACGGGCGCCGAGGGCGACAAAATGGTCGTACATTGCCTGCGCGCGATCCGCCACGCCGTCGTGCACCACCACCAGCAGGTTGAACTCGATGCGGTACTGCTGCAGCAGCGCGATGCCGCGCAGCGCCGCCTCATAGCTGCCGCCGCCGCGCTTATCCGGCCGATGCGCATCCTGAATCTGCCGGTCGCCGTCAAGGCTGACGCCGATAATAAACTCGTGCTGCTTGAACAACCGGCACCAGGCGGCGTTCAGCAACGTGCCGTTGGTCTGCAGGCTGTTGCTGATGCGTACGCCCGGCGGCGCGTACTTTTGCTGCAGCGCCAACGCCCGCTTGTAAAAGCCGATCCCCGCCAGCAGCGGCTCACCGCCCTGCCAGACAAAGTTAATCTCGCGGCTGTAGCGCGGCTGGGCGGAGATATAGCGGCGGATAAAATCTTCCAGCAGCCCGTCGTCCATCTTTTTCGTTCGCTCGCCCTGTCGCTGCGGGTAGTAGCAGTAGTTGCAGGCCAGATTGCAGCCGGCGCCAATAGGCTTCACCAGCAGGTGGAAAGGCGCCGTCGCGCGCGGTTCAGCGGCGATCGGGATCTGCTGCGCGCGCAGCTGGGCCAGGTTCATTCCGCCGCCTGCGGCAAGGGCTTATGGGTGACGGGATCGAGGCCAATGTAGCCGCCGGTTTTAGCGTCCACCCCGCGGTAATCGATCTTGGCGCCCTTGGCTTCGATCACCATGCCTTTGTCGGCGTACTGCCGATACGCCTCGCTCAACCGCTTAACCCGCTCGGGGTGGGCGGCGGCCAGGTCGCGCGTCTCGAGCGGATCGTCCTGCAGGTTGAACAGCCCCCAGGGGGCCATCTGCGCCGTCGGTCCGGCTTTCACCAGCCGGCGCAGCTTCCAGATGCCGTCCACATAGGCCGCCTGATTATGCAGCTCCACGCCGTAGGTCGAGCGCGGCACGCTGTCGGCATCGCCGCTGAAATAACGCTTGAAGCTGACCCCCACCATCGGCAACGTCGGTTTGCCCTTCAACGGCTTACCGGCATCGATACCGGCGTACTCGTACAGCGTCGGCGCGATGTCATACACCGCCATCGGCGTTTTATCGATGCCGCCACGCCCCTTCAGCTGCGGTGCCGAGATGATGAAATCGGTATTGATGCCGCCCTGCGCGCTGGTGGTTTTATGGTAGTTGGCGTAAGGCGCATCGCTGACGTTAGCCCAGTGCGGGCCGTAAGAGATAAAGGAGCCCTTGCGGCCGATATTGGCGTAGCTGTTGTCGAACTGCCGCCAGTACGCCGGGTCCGAGCCGTAGTAAAAACCGCTGGCCGGATTGGCGCCGTTGTCGGTGGCGAAAATCACCACCGTGTTCTTGTCGCGCCCGGTCTGTTTCAGCGTCTTCAACACCTCGCCGACCTGATCGTCCATATAGGCGATCATCGCCGCATACACCTGCATGGTTTTCGCCGCGTATTTCTGCTGCTCCGGCGTCATCGCCCGCCATTCCTTATCCAGCGTCAGCGTCGGCATCGGCGTATGGTCGGAAATGATCCCCAACGCCTTCAGCCGCTGAATGCGTTGCTGATAGGCCTGCTGGTAACCGGCGTCATATTTGCCGTCGAACCTGGCGATCCAGTCGTCCGGCGCCTGCAGCGGATCGTGCGGCGCGGTAAAGGCCAGGTAAGCGAAGATCGGCTTATCCTGCGGCGTATCGCGGATCCACTGCTCCAGCTGGGTGGCGTAGGCCTTGCTGGAATAGAAATCCTGCGGCAGCGAGACGCGCTTGCCGTTCAGGGTGTAAAAAGTATGGAAGGCTTCGACGGTGCCCAGCGGCTTGGCATCGTCGAAATGGCTGGTGCCTCCGCCCATAAAGGCGAACGCGCGCTCAAAGCCGCGGTCGGTCGGCTTGGCGCCATCGACATACCCCAGATGCCATTTGCCCGCCATCATGGTGGCGTAGCCGGCATCGCGGAAACGTTCGGGCAGGGTGGTCACCCGGTCGGTCAGGCGCATCTCGTACCCCGGCTGCGCCGCAGTGCTTTCATACCACCACATGCCGCCCATGCCGGCCTGCTGATTGGTGTTGCCGGTCATCAGCATCGAACGCGCCGGTGCGGACATCGGCGAGGTGTAATACTGGCTCATGCGCACGCCCTGTTCGGCCAGCGCCTGCAGGTTAGGGGTGGGGATCTCGCCGCCGAACGGGCTGATGTCGGAATACCCCATGTCGTCGACCAAAATAATCAGCACGTTGGGCCGCTCGGCGTCCGCCGCGTGCGCCATGCCGCCCAGTGCACCGCCCAGCGCCACCGCCAGCGTTTTCTTCTTCATCATCATCTCGTTCCCTGCAATTGCCATGCGGGTTGAACAACCGAACCCCTCAAACCGAGAAAGGTCATAGTTTTTTCGTCTTACCCTTTTGCCGCCGGCTGCCGTTATCTTCATTTGCAGTCTAGGAAGCAACGGAAAAGCCTGGCTATCGTTCTTAAGAACGAGGAGCCGGAACGGTAACGGTGGAATGCAGCACGCCGAACGCTGGCGCTACCGCAATGGGTTAATAATAGGAAACCGCTGTAAATTCAGTGGGAAAAGGGCACAAAAAGGCACAAAATTTCATTAATGTATTAATGAAACTGACAATAGGCCAGGGTGTTATGCCGATATAAGGCCAGCTGTCATCTTGTTATTTATGTATTTTATTGCAATCGGGCTCACGTTGTTAATATGTTTTTATTGTGTTGCCGATTTGCTGCAACTATGCTTGTATCGTTCATATATTGACCACAAATACTCTCAGATTGAATGATAAAGGGAGGAAAGTAATCATGCACACCACAGCTTCCGATGCCTTTATCAACAGCTGTCTGGCGACCATTGCGCATCTGATCCCAGTGTCCGCCGGGGTGTTTTATCTGGTCGATCCGGACCTGCGGCCCGATCACTATATTTTGCACGGCATCTCCGACCAAACCCATCACCAGTATTTGAACCACTTCCAGCAATTGGATCCGATGAAACCGGCCAACTTCCACCGGCAAGACACCACCATGGTCGCCATGAGTTCGGCGATGATCGCCGACAATCGTCATTACTATCATGACTTTATGTTGCCAAATGACATGCGCGACATTACCGAGATTTTCATCCGCCAGCGCAAACGCATTATCGCCGGGGTGTCGCTGATCCGCGATACGCCGTTTACCGAGGTGGAGCGCGGCCGCCTGCGGGCGGTGCTGCCGCTGATCGAACTGGCGACGCGCGATCTGCTGCCCGGGGGCGAAGCGCAGCTGCTGACCGCCAAAGAGCAGGAAATCGTCAATATGGTGCGCGAAGGCGCCAGCAACAAACGCATCGCGCTCAAGCTGGGCATTTCCCTGTCGACGGTGAAAACCCACATGCGCAATATCTTCGCCAAGACCGAGGTGGTGAACCGCACCGAGCTGGTTTCCAGCGGTTTTATCGCCCACGGCTGAAACCCTCACCGCCCGGCTTATGGCGGAGGAACTTACCCTGTAGTCCAATTCGCCATTTATGGCGCGGCCTCCGGCTGTCGGCCTGGTGGTGGATTGGCCGCATTAACCGGCTGACGCTGTCGCCGCATCAAGCGCCCCTGACAACCTGCCCCGTCACCGCTACGCTGAATATGACTTCCGATGCCCCCTCGCATGAGAAAAATAATATGTACGAACAGAAAGTCAGCTTTATCAAAGGCGGCCATGGCGATATTGCGCTGCACGACTGGGGCAATGACCGCCCTGGCTATCTGGCGCTGCTGGTGCACGGCTACGGCGAGCATCTCGGTCGTTATCAGTATGTGGCGCGCACGCTGCAGGCGCAGGGCGCGCGGGTGTTCGGCCCCGACCATCTCGGCCACGGGCTGTCGCAGGGCGAACGCGTATTGATTGAAGACTACGACGCGGTGGTCGACGACGTGGAGCGCATAGTGAGCCATGTTCGGCAAGAACATCCCGATCTGCCGCTGGTGGTGATTGGCCACTCGATGGGCGGCATGATCGCCACCCGCTACGTGCAGCGCTACGGCGACGGCGTGCGCGCACTGGTGCTCTCCGGCCCGCTGATCGGCAGAAAAACACAGATCTCCGATCTGCTTGCGCTGGCGGAGATCCCCGATACGCCGCTGGATATCGCCACCCTGTCGCGCGATCCGGCGGTCGGCGCCGCCTATCAGGCCGATCCGCTGGTGTGGCACGGGCCGTTCAAACGCCCCACATTGCGCGCCATGCAGCAGATGCTGGCCAACATCAACGCCGGCCCGGGCTTCGGCGCCCTGCCCACCCTGTGGATCCACGGCGACGACGATCGCCTGGTGCTGCCGGCCGAAACGCAAACCGCCATCGATATTCTGAAAGGCAGCGATTTGGAACGCATGATCAACCCCGGCGGGCGTCATGAAAGCTTTAACGAGATCAACAGGGATCAGATCCTGAAGCGGATCACCGATTTTATCGCGCGGGCGCTGGGATAACGCAAAACGCCTCTCCCCCGGGCGGGAGAGAGGCCAGGGCCGTCAGTAACGCACCATCACCGATTTCAGCTCGGTGTAATGCTCGATAAAGGCGCTGCCGAACTCACGGCCGATGCCGGACGACTTCACCCCGCCGAACGGCAACGCCGGATCGAGGAAGGTATGCATGTTGACCCACACCGTCCCGGCCTGGATGCGCGGGATCATGCGCATCGCCTTGCTGAGGTCGTTGGTCCACAGGCTGGCCGCCAGCCCGTAGGGCGAATCGTTCATCATGGCGATCATCTGCTCTTCGTCTTCGTAGGCCAGGAAGGTGCCCACCGGGCCGAAGGTCTCCTCGCGCATCAGCACGTCGTTCGGTCCGTTGGCGCGGATGGCGGTCGGCGCCACGAAGAACCCCGGGCCGGCCAGCGCATGGCCGCCGCAGACAATCTGGCTGCCGTCGGCGCGCGCGCGATCGAACAGGCTCAGCACCTTGCGGTAGTGCGCCTCGTTGGCCAGCGGGCCGACCTCGGTGCTTTCATCCAGCGAAGAGCCGACCTTCATTGCCCCCAGCCGCTGGGCCAGCAATTCCAGCACCGCATCGATATGGCTTTTCGGCAGGTAAAAACGCTCGGCCGCGGCGCAAATCTGCCCCTGATTGAGGTAACCGGCCTCGATGATGCCGTCGACCATTTTCTCCACCGAGACGTCCGCCAGGAAGGCCGCGCCGTTCTTGCCGCCCAGCTCCAGCGTGGCGCGGATGATGCCCTGCTCCATCGCCGCCTTGCCGACCGCAATGCCGGTCGGCACCGAGCCGGTAAAGGTGACCTTGGCGCAGTGCGGATGCGCGATCAGCGCCGGACCAAGGCGCGCGCCGGAGCCGTTCACCACGTTGATGGCGCCGTCGGGAATGCCCGCCTCCTTCGCCAGCTCGGCCACCCGCAGCATGGTCAGCGGCGTGTATTCGCTCGGCTTCAGCACCACCGTGCAGCCGCAGGTCAGCGCCGCCGCCAGCTTCCAGATGGCGATCATGATCGAGAAGTTCCACGGGATGATGCCTACCACCACCCCCAGCGGTTCGCGCCGGGTGAAAGCGGTGTACTGTTCGCCGTTGAACGACGGCAGAGAAACGTTGAGGGTTTCGCCGCTGATCTTGCTCGACCAGCCGGCGAAATAACGCAGAAACTGCGCGGCCATGTCGATCTCCAGGCCGCGCGCCAGCTGAATGGTTTTGCCGGAGCACAGGCTTTCCAACTGCGCCAGCTCTTCACGGTTGGCCTGCAGCAGATCCGCCAGCCGCGTCAGGCAGTTGCCGCGCTCCATCGGCGACACCCGGGCCCAGGCGCCCTCAAAGGCCGCCCGCGCCGCCTGCATCGCCGCGTCTACCTCGGCCTGCCCGCCCTCGTTGACCTGCGCGATGGCCTGCCCGGTGCCCGGATTGATCACCGCAAAGCTTTCTGCGCCCTGGCCGGGCTGCGCCTGGCCCTGAATATAGTGGCCGTGACGGCGGCCGAGAAATGCCGTCACCTGCGGCAACAGCGTAATATCGCCCATTTGCGTGCCCTCGTATCAAGCGGTGAAAGATCACCCCGCCACAATGGCGAGGTAGTGTTTTACAAAACGATCCGACGTGATCTCCCAGCGCACCGGGGTGCCTTTCTCCACAAACCAGGAGTCGCCGGCCCGATACTGCACCGATTTGCCGGTGCGTTCGTCGGTCAGCGTCGCGCTGCCTTCCCACACGGTGGCGTGCTCGGCGAACGGATACTCCATCACGAAGGTGCCGCGGGTGCAGCTGAAAATACCGCAGTTCAGGTTGTCGGTCGGTTCGCCAAAGATGCTGGCCACGCCGACGTTCGGCGTACCGGCGATCACCGTGGCGCCCAGGTTGCTGACGCTGCCGATTTCCAGCAGTTCCGGCAGCGGTTGCTTGAGCAGTAAGGGTTGCATGTTTCTCTCCTCTGAGGGTTAACGGCGGCCTTTCCAATAGCCGGATGTCTGGTGCCAAACTTTGCCGGCGGTGGTCATCACCCGGCGCAGCTTGTCCTTGCCGAAGATATTGACGTGCGGGATCGAACTCATCAGATCGTAACGATCGGAGCCTTCGCTCATGCCCTCCGCCAGCACCTTGCAGACGATATGGCTCGGCGTCACGCCGAAGCCGGAATACCCCTGCACGTAGAACACGTTGTCGTGGTCCGGCAGCGTACCGATCTGCGGGAACAAGTTGGCGCTGCAGCACAGCGGGCCGCCCCAGGCCAGATCGATCTTCACGTCCTGCAAATAGGGGAACACCTTCAGCATCAGGTTGCGGTTCCAGGCCTTGAGATCCGACGGGAAATACTCGATCAAACGAGTGGCGCTGCCGAACAGCAGCCGGTTTTCATTGGTCACCCGGTAGTAATCGATCACCGGCCGGATATCGCTGTAGGCGCCGCGGATCGGGCTGATCCGGCGGATCAATTCGTCCGGCAGCGGCTCGGTCGCCAGCTGGAAAGCATAGGTGTTGATGGTTTTGCCGTAAATATAAGGGTCCATGCCGTTGAGGAAACCGTTGCACGCCCACAGCATCTTGTTGGCGCGCACCGAGCCTATCGCGGTGCGCACGGTGATGCGCGAACCGTATTCCACGTTCAGCACGCTGCTGTTTTCGAAGATTTTCACGCCGTAGCCGCTCAGCGCCTGGGCCTCACCCAACAACAGATTGAGCGAATGCACGTGCCCGCCGCCCATGTGCTTCAGCGCGCAGGTATAGGCGTCGGAGCCCACCACCTGTTTTACCTCTGCGCCGGTGTAGAGCTCGATCTCTTCGTCGGGCGATACCGCCTTGAACTCCTTCAGCCAGCCGCGCAGGGTTTTCTCCTGGCGCGCATTGCTGCCGAGGTAGCCGTAGCCGAAGCAAAAGTCGGCGTCGATGCGGTACTTCTTGATGCGCTCGCGGATAATGCCGGCGCCAAGGTTGCTGATTTTAAAGATGGTTTCCAGCCCGGACGGGCCGACATGGCGCTTGATCTTCTCGAGATCGTGGCCGATGCCGGCCATCACCTGCCCGCCGTTGCGGCCGGTGCCGCCGTAGCCCAGATGGCGGCCCTCCAGGATGGCGATGTTGGTAATGCCCTTCTCCGCCAGCTCCAGCGCGGTGTTGATGCCGGAAAAGCCGCCGCCGATGATCACCACGTCAACGTCCAGATCCTCTTCCAGCGTCGGGAAGCGCAGATCGTATTTTTTGGTCGCCGCGTAGTAGGTTAAAGATTCGATTTCGTTATTCACTGCACACTCCCGTTACCCTCAGCCATAACATCGGATTATCAGGAGCGCCCAGCGCCGCCGCCATGTCCCCTTGGGGACATTTGATACCAAAACTTAACATTCAGGCGCTGCGCCGCTGCGGGGTGGACAGCAGCAGGCTGAACAGCTCGGCCTGCGAAGCGATATTCAGCTTGCTGTAGATGTGTTTGCGGTGATTTTTCACCGTGCCCAGGCTGATGAACAGCCGCTCGGCAATCTGCTGCGAACCGTGGCCGGCGAGGATCAGATCGACGATTTCGCGCTCGCGCGGCGTCAGCAAATAGCGCGCCTGCGCACCGCCCTCATCCTGGCTCTCTGCCCGCGCCGGCGCGGCCACCACTTCGCCGTGCAAACGCGCCACGCTTTTCACCAGCGTCAGCGCGCCGCGCAGAGCCGCCAGTTGCGGATAACGCACCCCCACCGCCCGGTGCGCCGAGCCGAAGAACACCCCCAACCCGCGCTGCGGCGTGAGCTGCAGCAGAACGCCGGCTTCATCGCGCCAGCCGGTTTTGCGGTAAAAGTTGTGGTAATAATCGCTGTGGTAAAAGCCGCAGGGCGCCAGCTGGCGCAGCGTGCACACCTCATGCGAACCGCCGCCGTTCAGCGCCTGGTAAAACGGATCCTGCAGGTAAGCGCCCTGCTGGTAGAGTTGGTTGACCGCGTCGCTGTTTTCCCGCTCCGCTTTCATCAGGCAGCGCGGCGCCTGGCCGCGTTCGAAACCGTAGACAATGGCGCTATCGAAGGCGAAGAACCCTTCCAGCCAGGCCAACAGGCTGGGATAGAAGCGCGGGCTGGCCACCGCATCGACAACCGCTGACAACCGCTCTACCTGAATGTCCATACCCGCCCTCGCCATCATTAACAAATTAACAATCAACTGATTTCGGATAGCCTTTGCCTGACTGCGGCCTGTCTCTCTATAAAAAGCATTCGTATGGGGGAAATGCAAGGGCGGGATTGTTTACATGTTAAACAAATCACAACTTGACGCCGCGGGAAGCCCGAAATGATTAATGTGTTAATGATTGTCGCCTGGCGCGAAAAGCGGTGGTTCCTTCACCGGGGCTGGCTTATGCTGTGGTTTTGCCCCCACCCGCCAAGGAGAAACCATGTCCACCAGCCAGATAGTCGCCAATCGTCAAACCTGGTTCGGCCACGGCAGCATCCGGCAGCTGATGCCGCTGCTGCTCGCCGACCCGCAGCCGACGCTGCTGTTCAGCTGCCGCTCGTTCCTCAACGGCGCGGTATATGCGGAGCTGGCGGATGAGCTGACGCCGCTGCTGGCAGGCACGGAGATCGTCAGCCACGAGGCTTCGCCGCAGGAGCTGGACGCCTGGGTAGCGCGCTGGCGCGGCAAAGTGCGGCGCGTGGTGGCCATCGGCGGCGGCAGCGTGCTGGACGCCGCCAAGGCATTCGCCGCGTTGGTGGAGCATCCGCTGCCGACGCTGCGCTACATGGAAAAGGTCGGCGACAGCAACATCAGCGGCGCCACCTTACCGCTGATCGCCATCCCGACCACCGCAGGCACCGGCAGCGAGGTGACGCAGAACGCGGTGATCACCGACACCCAGGTCAGCAAGGTGAAGGCCTCGCTGCGCCACAACAACTTTGTGCCGCACACCGCCATTCTCGATCCGCAGCTGCTGACGGGTGCGCCGGACCAGGTGTTGGCCTACTGCGCCATCGACGCCTTTACCCACCTGTTTGAAGCCTATCTGTCGAAGACCGCCAGCGCCATGACGCGTGAAATGTCGCTGACCGGCATCCGCCACTTCCTCAATGCCTGGCCGGCGCTCAACCGCAGTGAGGCGGCGCGCGAAGCGATCATGCAGGCTTCTTATCTGGGCGGGCTGACGCTGAGCGCCGCCGGGCTGGGGGTGATCCACGGCATCGCCGGCGAGATCGGCGCGCTGCGCGACTATCACCACGGCCAGGTGTGCGGCCGCCTGCTGCTGCCGTTCCTTGAACTGCTGGCAGACAGCCAACAGCCGCAGCAGCGCGCGCTGATGGCCGAGCTGGCCGCGCGCCTGTTCCCGGAGCAGCGCGACAGCCCGGAGCGCTATCTCATTGACTTTATTACCCGTAACGCCATCGCGCCGTTCTGGCAGGACGACCTGCCGATTACCGCCGATGAGCTGGCGATTGCGCTGGAGAAATCCAACAGCAAAAATTCACTGATCGCCTATTCGCCACCGCAGCGGCAGCTGATGATCGAGGGGGCTTTCCGCGTCGAATGATTATATAATCAGATCAAAGCAATAGCGGGAGATCGGACATGGGTATCATCAGCTGGATTTTCACCGGCATCGCAATCGGCATTCTGGTTGGCGTACTGCTCAAGATTTTCGGCAAGAAGAAAGACCAGTAAAGGCTAGGCTGTTCCATGGGCCGCCAGCAGGCACTCGTGGAACAGCTTCACCACCCGCTGCGGGATCGGCGAGCGCCGCAGCACGCTGGAATACTCGCAGTGGTAGCGGAACAGCGCCGGTTTTATTGCCCGCATCATATTCTGCGCGACAAAAAAGGCCGCATAGTGATCCGGTAAAAAGCCGACGTACTTGCCGGAAAGGATTAAGGTAGCAATAGATTCCTGGGCAAACCCCGTCGCCTTACGGTGCAAATGCTGCTGCAGGCTTAATTCCATATTCGGCGAATGATAGCCTAATCCGGCAAAGGCGTAATTGTGCAATAGATCCCAATTTAACGCGTCGTGACTGGCGGAAAATAACTCATGCTGTGCGCCGCAATATAAGAACATCCTCTCATTAAATAACGAACTATAAGCTAAACTTTCCGCACTGCGGTGCATGGGAATAATGCCGATTTGGAATTGGCCGTCAATTACCCCGCGCTCGATGGTATTAATCGGCTCAACGTACATTTGCAAAGAAACCTCCGGCGCGCGCTCGCTGAATAAGGCGATCGCCCGGCCTATTTGCGCCTGCGGGTTGCTGACCGTATGGTCGAATATCGCCACGTGCAGCTGGCCGCCCATGCGCTGGTGCACCTCGTCCACCCCGCGGCGGAACGCCTCGGTGGCCGCCAGCAGGTTGACGGTTTCCTGGTAGATAAGCAGCCCCTCATCGGTAACCGCAAAGCCCTCGCGCCCGCGCTGGCACAGCGTCAGCCCCAGCCGTTGCTCCAGGTCCTTGATGTGCTTGCTGATGGTCGACAGGCTGATATTCAGCTCCAGCTCGGCGGCGCTCATGCCGCCGCAGTCGACCACCGCTTTGAATACCCGCAGCAAACGCAGATCCATATCCGACAATTGCCCCAGCAGCGCGCGCTTTTTTACTTGCATAAAACCTTAAGTAAGTTTCGACATATGATTATTCACATTAGAGAAGAAGCGGAACATAGTCAATTTTGCACAACATTTCATTAACACTTCAGGTTATTGAATATATCGACATTATTTTCCTGTCCGGAGGAAAACATGGCTGCTGAAAATCACCCGATTAATAGACTCGATGCCGAATGGTTAGAGGCGCACTGGATGCCTTTTACCGGTAATAGAAATTTTAAAGCCAACCCGCGCATCATCAGCCGGGCTGAGGGGGTTTATTATACCAGCCAGGACGGCCGCAAGATTTTTGACGGGCTGTCCGGGCTGTGGTGCTGCGGATTGGGGCATGGCCGCCAGGAAATTACCGACGCCGCTCAGCGCCAGCTGGCGCAGCTGGATTATTCGCCGGCGTTTCAATTCGGCCATGCGCTCTCCTTTGAGCTGGCCAACAAGATTAAAACGATGACTCCGGCCGGGCTGGATCACGTGTTTTTCACCGGCTCCGGCTCGGAGGCGGCCGACACCTCGCTGAAAATGGCGCGCGCTTACTGGCGGGCCAAAGGTCAGGCCGGCAAAACCTGCTTTATCGGCCGGGAAAAAGGCTATCACGGGGTTAACTTCGGCGGCATTTCGGTCGGCGGCATCGCCGGCAACCGCAAGGCGTTCGGCGCCGGCGCCGAAGCCGACCATCTGCCGCACACCCTGCTGGCCAGCAATGCCTTTTCGCGCGGCATGCCGCAGCAGGGCGCCGAACTGGCGGAGGAGCTGAACCGCATTATCGCGCTGCGCGACGCCTCGACCATCGCCGCGGTGATCGTCGAACCCTTCTCCGGCTCCGCCGGGGTGATAGTGCCGCCGGTCGGCTACCTGCAGCGCATCCGCGAGATCTGCACCCAGCACAACATCCTGCTGATTTTCGACGAAGTGATCACCGCCTTCGGCCGCTGCGGCGCGCTGACCGGCGCCGAAGCGTTCGGCGTGACGCCGGACATCATGAATATCGCCAAGCAGGTGACCAACGGCGCGCAGCCGATGGGCGCGGTGGTGGTGCGGCCGGATATTTACCAGACCTTTATGGCCACCGACGAACCTGAATATCAGCTCGAATTCCCGCACGGTTACACCTATTCCGCCCATCCGGTCGGCTGCGCCGTCGGGCTGGCGACGCTGGATATCATTCAGCGCGAACATATGGTGGAGCGCGTGCAGGCGCTGGCGCCCTATTTTGAGCGGGCGGTGCATAGCCTGCAGGGCTGTCGGCACATCAGCGACATCCGCAACCTCGGCCTGGCGGCGGGCATTACGCTGGCGGCGCGGCCGGGCGAGCCGGCGCGCCGGCCTTATGAAGCGGCGATGCGCTGCTGGGATAAGGGGTTCTACGTGCGCTACGGCGGCGACACCCTGCAGCTGGCGCCGCCGTTCATCAGCAGCGAAGCGCAGATCGATGCGCTGATCAACGCCCTCGGCGACGCCATTAACGCCACCGAATAAGGAGAAAACGCCATGACCATTGCCCATTGGATCAACGGGGAATCCGCCAACGGCGGCGCCCGCAGCCAGCCGGTGTTCGATCCGGCCACCGGCCAATCGCGGCAGGAAGTGCAGCTGGCGGACCGCGCCACGGTGGAGCGGGCAATCGCCGCCGCCGAACGGGCTTACCCGGCCTGGCGCGACACCCCGCCGCTGAAGCGCGCGCGCATCATGCTGAAGCTCAAGACCTTGCTGGAACAGCATGCCGACGCCATCTGCCGCCTGATCACCGCCGAACACGGCAAGGTGCACAGCGACGCCATGGGCGAACTGCAGCGCGGCATCGAGAACATCGAATACGCCGGCTACGCGCCGGAGCTGCTGAAAGGCGAGCACAGCAAGGACGCGGGACCGGGCATCGACAGCTGGAGCGAGTTCCAGCCGCTGGGGGTGGTGGCGGGCATTACGCCGTTCAACTTCCCGGCGATGGTGCCGCTGTGGATGTGGCCGATGGCGGTAGCCTGCGGCAATACCTTCGTGCTGAAACCCTCCGAACGCGTGCCCTCCTCTACGCTGTATATCGCCCGGTTGGCGTCGGAGGCCGGGCTGCCGCCGGGGGTGCTGAACGTGGTCAACGGCGATCGCGAAGCGGTGGAAACGCTGCTGCATGACGATCGCGTCAAGGCCGTCAGCTTCGTCGGCTCGACGCCGGTGGCGGAGCACGTCTATCACACCGGCTGCGGCCAGAACAAACGGGTGCAGGCGCTGGGCGGCGCCAAGAATCATGCGGTGGTGCTGCCGGACGCCGATATCGCCGGCGCGGTCAGCGCGCTGATGGGCGCGGCCTTCGGCTCCTGCGGCCAGCGCTGCATGGCCATTCCGCTGGTGGTGGCGGTGGGCGACGACACCGCCGCGGCGTTGATCGCCGGGCTGCGCCGACAGATGGCCGCAATGCGCGTCGGGCCGGGCAACGACAGCGGCAACGATATGGGGCCGCTGGTCACCCTGCAGCATTACCAGAAGGTCAAAGGTTATATCGATCAGGGCGTGGCCGAAGGCGCCGAGCTGCTGGTCGATGGGCGGCAACTGCAGGTGCAGGGCGCCGACGGGCGGCCCGGCGCGGGCTATTTCCTCGGCCCGACGCTGTTCGACCGGGTTACGCCCGGCATGCGGATTTATCAGGAGGAGATCTTCGGCCCGGTGCTGGGCGTGGTGCGCGTCAACCGGCTGCAGGAGGCGATGGACCTGATCGACGCCCACGAATACGGCAACGGCACCTGCCTGTTCACCCGCGACGGCGAGGCGGCGCGCCACTTCTCCAGCCGCATTCAGGTCGGCATGGTGGGGATCAACGTCGCGCTGCCGGTGCCGGTGGCCTACCACTCGTTTGGCGGCTGGAAACGCTCGCTGTTTGGCGATCTGCATGCCTATGGCCCAGACGCGGTCAGGTTCTACACCAAACGCAAAACCATTACCCAACGCTGGCCTTCATCCGGCGACGCCCGGCACGCCAGCTTCAGCTTCCCGTCTGGCTAAGGGGAGGCCAACAAGACTATCCCCCATGGATTTCCGGCTGCGGCTTGGGATCCGCGCGCTCCATTTAATTCCTGCACAGTGCCCGACAGCAAAAACAACTCACTAACGCGTTAATGGAGTCATTCACAATGAAAGAGCCCGCAGCAGAACAGACTTTCAAAGGTAATCTCAGCGTCCTCGACGTGGTGATGATTACCGCCTCCGGCGTTACGCCCGCCAGCTCGATCTTCGTCATCGCCCCGCTGGCGATCGCCAGCGCCGGCAGCGGCGCGTTCCTTTCTTTTCTGATAGCCGCCCTGGTCGCCGCCGCCATCGCCCTGTGCTATGCCGAACTCGGTGCCGCACACCCCAGCGCCGGCGGCGAATACAGCATCATCAAGCGGCTGTTCGGCACCCTGTGCGGGCTGCAGACCTATCTGTTTATCCTCAGCGCATCGCTGTTCGTACCGGCGGTACTGGCCACCGGCGCTGTGCCCTACCTGAACACCGCGCTGGGCAGCGATTTTGACGCCTCCACCGCCGGTATGCTCACCGTGCTGGTCGGCGGGGCCTGCGCCATTTTCAACATCAAGGCCAACGCCCTGCTGACCGGCGCGTTCCTGGTGGTGGAAGTGGCGGTGCTGGCGCTGATCGCCTGGCTGGGCTTCAGCAACCCGCACCAGAGCAGCGCAATCCTCACCGCGCCGGTGATGCTGGATCAGCAAGGGGTATTGTCGCCGGTTTCTCTGCCCCTGATCGTCGCGATGGTCGGCGTGGCGCTGTTCTCCTACAACGGCTACGGCGCGGCGGTGTATATGGCGGAAGACATGCGCGAACAGGGCAAGCCGATGGCGCTGGCCATTATGCTGACGCTGTTCATCGTGGTGCTGGTCGAGCTGGTGCCCTTCACCGCGCTGCTGATCGGCTCGCCGTCGCTGAGCGAAATGGCCAGGCAAGCCGATCCGGTCGGCTACGTGGTCACCCAGCTCGGCGGGCCGACGCTGGCGCGGGTGGTCAGCGGGGCGATTTACCTGTCGGTGTTCAACGCCATCATCGCCATCGTGGCGCAGTTCAGCCGCATGATGTTCTCCAGCGGCCGCGACGGTTTCTGGCTGCCGGCGGTCAACCGGGCGCTGAAAATCATCCACCCGCGCTTCGGCACCCCCTGGGTCGCCACCCTGCTGTTCGGCGTGCCTTCGGCGCTGCTGGCGTTTTGCTCCAACCTCGGCGATCTGACCTCCTTTACCGTGATCCTGTTGCTGCTGGTGTACATCATCATGGCGATCGCCGCGCTGATCAGCCGCCGCCGCCGGCGCTTCCACCACCCGTACCTGATGCCGCTGTGGCCGCTGCCGGTGGCGATAGCGCTGCTCGCCTGCCTGTACGTGCTGTGGACGATTTTGATCGCCAGCAGCCCGAAAGACTTTATTATCATTGCCGGCATCGTCTGCTTTGGCCTGACGCTGAGCTATATGCGCGGCCGCCAGCCGGCCCCCTTAGCTGAACCTACACCAGAAGGAGAATGACCATGACGCAACGCGCGCAGGATCTGGGCATCACCATCGGCCAGGGCACGCCCGGCCCGCTTAACGCCATCACCGACGTGCCCGGCGTGCGCGTCGGCCACGCCAGCATCCATGCCGATCTGGCGGACGGCCGCAGCGTGCGCACCGGCGTGACGGTGATTGAACCGCGCGCCGGGCTGGCGCGCCGGTCGCCCTGCTTTGCCGGCGTGCACGTGCTGAACGGCAACGGCGACGCCACCGGCCTGGAATGGGTGCGCGAAGCCGGCCTGCTGACCAGCCCGATCGCCTTCACCAACACCCACAGCGTGGGGGTGGTGCGCGACAGCCTGATCGCACTGGAGCGCGAAGCGCTGCCGGCAGACGATCGGGGGCTGTACTGGAATATGCCGGTGGTGATGGAAACCTTCGACGGCTTGCTTAACGACATCAACGGCTTCCACGTCAAACCCGAGCACGTGCGCCAGGCGTTGGCGGCGGCCGGCGACGGCCTGCCGCAGGAAGGGGCGGTGGGCGGCGGCAGCGGTATGATCTGCCATGAATTCAAAGGCGGCAGCGGCACCGCGTCGCGGCGTCTGCCCGCCGAGCAGGGCGGCTGGACGGTCGGCGCCATCGTGCAAGCCAACCACGGCAAGCGTGATGCGTTGCTGGTGGGCGGCTACCCGGTGGGGCGGCATCTGAAGCACCTTCATTCACCGTTCCAGCCGCAGCTGCCGCACCCGGGCATGGGGTCGATCGTGGTGGCGCTGGCGACCGACGCGCCGCTGCTGCCGCACCAGTGCGCGCGGCTGGCGCAGCGCGCCGGCATCGGCATCGCCCGCACCGGCGGCGGCACCGAGGACTCGAGCGGCGACATCTTCATCGCCTTCGCCACCGGCAACGACGGCCTGCCGCCCGCCGATTACGCCAACAAGGGGGCGTTCACCACCCCGCTGCGCATGCTGAACAACGACTATATTTCGGCGCTGTTCGCCGCGGCGGCGGAGGCGGTGGAAGAGGCTATCGTGAATGCGCTGCTGGCGGCCAATACCGTCAGCGGCAACGGCCATCGAGCGGAAGGATTGAGCGCCGAACAGCTGCTGACGGCGCTGGAAAAGGCCGGCTGGCAGCGGTGAAAAACCACGGGCGCGGCGGTAAACCGCGCCCTGATAATCAGGACTCGCCGCCCGGCTTCGGCGCCGGATAGTCATAGTCCAGCCTCAGCGGTTCGGCGTAGACGCTGCCCCACAGCTGGCTGTACAGCGTATCCAGCCGCTGGCTCATCGCCGCGCTGTGCAGCACCAGCTCCAAATTGCGCGAGTTGTCCAGATAGCCGCCGGTCCAGTTGCTGGTGCCGATCCAGGCGATTTCGCCGTCGATGGTCATCAGCTTGCTGTGGATCACCCGGGCGAACGGAATAAAACCGCCGCTGGCCGGCGGAATGGTCACCACCTTGATCTGTACGTTAGGCACCAGCGCCAGGCTCTTCAGCCAGGCGATATCCGGCTTTTTGGTGTTCCAGTTGGCCACCATCAGCTCGATGTGCACGCCTCGCGCCGCCGCCGCGCGCAGCGCATTGTCGATGGTCGCATAATAAGGCCGGCTGTGCTGTGCGCCATAGGATAACGGCGCATAGTCCATCACCTGCACCCGCACCCGCTGTTTGGCGTTAGCCAACAGGCGCGGCAGCTCCACCTGCGAATCGATCACCCCGGCCGGGTTATAGTCGCGCGGGCTGGCGGCCAGGTAGTTGCCCTGCGGCGTTTCCGCGGCGGGCCGGTACGGCAGCGCCGGCACCGGCTTATCCTGAGCCAGCAGCGCCTGGGCCTGCCAGTCCTGTTCGAAGATCGTCTGGATCTGCCCCACCACCCTGGCGTCGCTGATGCGCAGCCCGGTTTCGTGAATGTGCGCCAATGCGCGCCAGTCGAAATTCTGGCTGCCGACAAACGCCTGTTCGCCGTCCACCAGCAGATACTTGGCGTGCAGTATGCCGCCGCTCAGCCGCGCGTAAGGAATGATGCGCAGCTCCAGATTGGGGATCGCCTTCAGCTGTTCCAGCGTTTCCGGCGTGGAGAGGCGCACGCCCTTCTCTTCCATCAGGAAGCGGATTTTCACCCCGCGCTCACCGGCCGCTTTCAGATGCTGCAACACGCCGTCCAGCAGCGAACCGCTCTGGTTCGCCACGTAAAACTGCCCCAGATCGATGCGGGTCTTCGCCGCATCGAACATCTGCCGCCACACCTCGGCGGTGTTGCGCAGGTCATCGGCCTGCAACGCGGTTTCCGCCGGTGCGGTATAGACCAGCTCATAGCCGGGGATCTCAAAGCGCGCCGCGGCGCTCTGGCTCAATATCAACAAACAGCTGCCCCACAATGCCCGATAAAGGCGGCCCAGCGGCCGCCGTGATGGATGGCCATTAGGCATAGCGCGGCGCCCCGCTGTCAACCCATTGCTCGCGGCCGTCGTTTTCCGGGCGGCTGGCCGGCGCGCCGGCGCGGATCAGCAGCACCTTCAGCAGTTCGTTGATGCGTTCCATGCGGCTCTGCAGGAAGTTGTTGCCCACCAGGCACAGCAGCGCGATGGCGATGCCCAGCCCGGTGGCGTACAGCGCGGTACCCATGCCGGCCGACACCAGGCTCGGCTCGGAGACGCCGGACGCGGCCAGCGCCTTGAAGGTTTCGATGATGCCCATCACCGTGCCCAGCAGCCCCAGCAGCGGCGCGGCGGTGACCACGGTTTCCAGCAGCCACAGGCCGCGCGCCATCAGCGGCTTGCTCAGCAGGTACTGGGCGTCGATCAGATCGCCGATCGCTTCGCGGTCGCCGGCGCGGTGTTTCTGCTCCAGCACCGGCACGATCACCGCCAGCGGCAGGCTGTTGCGCTGGGTCACCTCATCCGGCAGATCGGCGGCGCGGCGCACCTCCGGCGTCAGCGCCTGTTCCAGGCGGCGCGCCTGGCGCTGGGTGTAGGCGAAGTACAGCGTGCGTTCGATAATGATCACCAGCGCAATCGCCAGCGCGGCGTACATCACGTAGAAAATAATGTCGTGCAGCAGATTAGCGTTCATTCAATGGCCCTCTTGCCCGTCGTCTTGCAGGCCGCAGCCTGAAAGACGACGGGGTATTCAGTTAAAAGGTGGCTTCCAGCGAGACGCTGAAGGTACGTTCTTCCCCGACGTTGTAATACGGCGTGCTGGCCTTCACGCCGCCGTATGGCACCGCGTTGAAGGTGGTGGTGCGCACCGAGGTCAGGTATTCCTTGTCAAACAGGTTGCTGATGCCGAAACGCAGCGCCGCGCTTTTGACGATCTTTTTGTCTACCGGCAGATGCACCCCCGCCGCCAGATCGAACACCGTACGGCCGCCGATCTTCTCGTCGTTGGTCAGATCGCCGTAGAACGCACTGACGTATTTGCCGCTGACGCTGCCGTAGTACAGGCCGTCGTCATAGCCCAGCGTCATGTTCAGCAGATTTTTCGGCACGTTCGGCACTTCCTTGCCGGAGGTCGGCAGCGGCAGGCCGCCGTTGCTGACGATATCGCTCTTCTGCTTCGACTGGGTGTAGGTATAAGAGGTGTAGTAATTGAAGTTGTGCGGCAGCTGGCCGCTCCACTCCAGCTCCAGGCCTTTGTTCTCCACGTTGCCGATGTTCATCATCTCGAAATCGCCGGACGAGTTGGTGGTGGAGATCTGCCGATCGCTGTAACGCATGTAGAACAGCGTGGCGCTCAGCAGCATGTCTTCCTGCTGGAAGCGCCAGCCCAGCTCGTGGTTCCAGCTCAGCTCCGGCTTGGTGCTGATCGAATCGCCGACGTTATACAGCACGTAGTTTGGCGGGGTGCGCATGTTGCGCGTCAGGTTGTAGAACAGCTGATTTTGCTGGTTCAGCTTGTAGCTGGCGCTGAAGTTCGGCAGGAATTCGTGATATTTGGCGTCGCGTTTTTCCGGCCGGTTGGTCAGGCTGCCGCGGTTATCCCCTTTACGCTCGACGTACTGATAGGCCAGCCCGCCGACGAAGGTCCAGTCCGGCGTGGCGTACCAGGTGTCCTGCAGCCACACCTTCTGCGCCGGGGTGATGGTGTACTGGTTGCGCCCTTGAACGGTGTTGCCGTTGGCGTCTTTCACCTGATCGGAACCGCCCGGCTTGCCGGAGATCTGCGCCGGGTTGCCGTCGTCCTTGATGCTGATGAACGGCTGGGTCTGCAGCTGGCGCGCGCGCTCATACCAGTAGCCGATATCCAGGCTGTGCTGGTCGTTGATGTCCCACTTCAGCTTGGTGGTGATGCCCGGGCGCCAGGTCTGGGTCCACGACGGGCGGTAATAGGTGTTGGATTTCAGGTTGCTGAGATCGTACTGCCCGGCCTTGCTGGAGGTGCTGGACAGCACCGAAGCGGTCTGGCCGGTGAAGCTGCCGCCGTTGCCCCAGTAGTAATAAGGCTGCAGGGTCAGCGACAGGTTGTCGCGCAGCTGCAGCTTCTGGCTGAACGACAGGGTGAAGGTCTCGAACGGGTTGCGCTCGATTTTGTAGTATTTGTTCAACTGCCCCTTGCTGTTGTATTCCGGCGTGGTGGCGTAGTCGGTGTCGCGGCCGTCGTTTTGAAACTGCGCCTTGCTCAGGGTGTTGTAGTTGGTGTTGTCCTGGCGGTTGTACTTCATGATCAGATTGCTGCTGTTGCCGTTGCCGTCTTCGTACAGCGAGTTCATCTCGAACTTGTCGGAGTACAGGCGGCCCTCGCCGCGCCACTTTTTGGCCTCGGTGTGCGAATAAGAGAGCCAGTTGCTGAAGCCGTTGTATTCGCCGGTATCCAGACGGGCGAAGGTTTTGCTCAGGTTGTTGCTGCCCAGCGTCTGCTTGAGGAAGCCGCCGAAGTCTTTCGCCGGCCGGCGCGTCACCAGCCCGATGTTGCCGCCGCTGGAGCCGATGTGCGGGCCGTCCGCCTCGGAGGAGCCCTGGGTGACGAACACCTCCTCCAGGTTTTCCGAGTCGCCCAGCAGGTTCGGATACACCGCGTAGTTGCCGGAGTCGTTGATCGGGATGCCGTCCATCGACAGGCCGATCTGATCCGAGTTCATGCCGCGCATGGTGTAGTCGACGCCGCTCAGGCCGCTGGCGTCGTTGCTGTTGACGTTCAGGCCCGGCGTGTACTTCAGCTTGTCGATGGCGTTGGCCGCCGCCGGCATCTTGTCCATCGCCTCTTTGGTAACGGTGGATCGCGCCTTGGCGCTGTCGTCCTGCACCATCATGCCGCCGCCGAGCGACTGCCCCTTGACGCTGATGGTGCCGACGTCGGTGCCTTCCGCCGCCAGCGCCGCGCCCGGTAATATGGCCGACATCACCGCCAGATAAATCCCAGATCGATTAAAAGATTTCATTGTGTGCATCCCATAAAAATCAAACGATTAACCCTGGCGCTAAGGCGCCTGATAATTGAATGTTGCCGTAAATCTTTTGGTTGTTTGCCCGGCGAAGGCCTCGCTGGGGAACGCCTTAACCTGGCTGATGCTTTGCAGGCTGCTCATCGCGGCGCGGTTCAGCAGCATGTTGGCGGCCTTGCTGGCGATGCCGGAAGACAACACCCGGCCGCTGCGGTCGACCTCCAGCCACACCTCGACGTTGCCCTGCGGCCGTTCCAGCGAAGCCTGGCGCCCGCTGGGGTAGCGTTTGGTTTGTTCCAGTTCGCGGCGCAGCGCCTGCAGATAGCCGTTTTCGATCGCCTGGGCGTTAACCTTCGGCGCGGCCGGGGCGGGCTGTGCCGCCGGCTTGCTGACCAAAGCGCGCGGCGCGGGCTGCACCGGCGCCGGTTTCGCTTTCTCCACCGGTTTGGTCTTCTCCTTTACCGGTTTTGGCTTCGGCTTCGGCTGCGGTTTTGGCACCGGCTTGGCCTCGACGATCGGCTCCGGGGCCGGCACGATCGGTTCAGGGACAGGTTCAGGCTCCGGCGGCGGCGGCTCGGGCTGCGGCTCCGGCGGCGTTTCCGGCGCCGGCGCAGGTTCAGGCTCGACCAACGCCAGCTCCATGGTGGTTTCATCATAGTGCGGCTGGATTTTCAGCGCCGCCTGCTGGCTGGCGAACAGCAAAAAGCCGGCGACGATCAGGGCCGGCAGCCAGCTGAAGAGGTGACGTGAACGATAGAGCAGATACATGTCACAGCTTCCGGGTGGCGATAGAGACGGAGAAGAAACCGCCCTGACGCAGGTTGTCCATCACCGCCACCAGCCGCTCAACCGCCACGCCCTTGTCGCTGTTGACGATAATGGTGGTGGTCTGATTTTGCTGCTGTTGCTGCTTCAGCGTGCTGACCAGCGCGTCAAGCGCGATCGGCTGGCCGTCCAGCTGCAGCTGCTCATCGGCGCCCAGGGTGATGATGGCCTTCTTCTGCGGCTTAAGCTGCTGCGCGCTGCCGGCGGACGGCAGCTGGGTTTTCAGCCCCAGAGCAGGAATGACGTTCAGGCTGATCAAGACAAAAAACACCAGCAAAAACATCATCACGTCGATCATCGGGATCAGCTCGATGTGCGCTTTGTTCTTCTTCGGTTCGTTCCAGTTGCGCATGGCGCCCCCTTGCAAAAGCAAAGCAGCCAATATAGGAGGCGTTTGTTTACCTTTCGTTACGCTTTTGTGATCTTATTTTCACAGTGTGGAGTTTTTGCGAGAATTTTTTCAATGCCGGGTGGTGAACGCGGAGATATAACTCATTAATTGGCGATAGTTTTTATCGGAATAATCGCGGAGCCGGCCTACCGGGGAACAGGCCAGCGAGGCGCCTATGTGATAATAGTGACAGAAATGACGGCAATGATTACGGGCGGCGGCTGACGCCCGTCGAACCGCCGCCGCTCTCACCCCTGGTGCCATACCCGAGCAAGGCCGGCGCATCGCGCAACCGGCATCACCTGGGCGCTCTCCTTGCCAATCTCCTTGTTATCCCAAGCTCATCGCTTATCTGCAGGCCGGCTGTTGTCGATGCGCAACTCATATACCATGGTGGCATTCGCCGGCACCTTGGGCGGATAGCCTGCCTCGCCATACGCCAACGCCGGCGGCACGACCATCGTCAGCGAGCCATGGTTTTTCAGCAGGCCAATCGCCTCGCGGAACAGCGGCGGGAAATCCGTCAACGGCTGCGACAGCACCTTCCCCGTCAAATCCATGTCCTGGATCACCGTGCCATCGGTCAAAGACTCCCTGACCACCACATCGACGACGGCATCGTCGGCAAGCGCTGCATCACCGGCATAATCCACCCGATACCAAAAGCCGGATGGCGCCTGGATGACGCCTTTTTCCTTTTTGAACGCGTTGATGAAGGCATCGTTCTTTTGCCGCTGAGTCTCGCCAAACGCGCTTCTTGCGCGATCGACGGCGGTCTCCGACTCCGTCAACGCTCTGGACAACACATCGGTGGTCAACTGATACTGCCCGGAAAAGGCGTCGATCACACCGGCCAGCACGGTCTGGCGATCGGCAGTTATCCCCCACATCTGGCGCTCAGTCAGCATCTCGATGATGTCGCGCCCAAGCGCACTGCCGGCGGCATAGGCCTGGCGCCTCTCGGGTTTGGCCAGCTCCTCTGGCTTAACCAGCCATTTCGCCCGTTCGCGCAGCCCTTTTATATCGTCCTGCAGCTGAAGCACCTGCCGATCCTGTTCCGCCTCGCGCGCCAGCGCCTGCTGCTCACGAGCGCTATTCTGCTGCAACTGCGTTTTCATATCATCCAGGCGCATTTTCAATGCCCCCAACTGCTGCTGACTGGCGGCCAATGCTTGTTGGCTGTGCGCCATCTGCTGGCGAGCCTGCGTGATAAGCTCGGCGCTTCGCTGAGCATCCGGAGTCCCCCGCACCGCCGTACTCAACTGACTGACCCATTGGCGCAACGGAACAAAATCGGCCGGTTTGACGCCCGGCGTTGATTCCGGGCGCGCGTTTTTTTCCGCTACAGCGAGCGCCTGGCGCAATGCCGCCAACTGTTTATCCTGCTCGCGAAGCGCGCCCTTCAGTTGACCGAGCTGCTCCTCGCGTTGCTTAAGCGTGCTGCGCCAACCCTTATCACTCGCCGCCGGCGCATTGCTCTGCGCTGCCGCCGGCTGATTCGCGGGCGCCGCCGGCTGCTGGCTGCTGCGGTACTGTTCGGCAAACTGCAGCAACGCCGGCACGCCATCCTCCGCACGCACCGCGCCACCCGGCAGACAGATCAGTGCCAATGCAGCCGCCAGCCGGCGCAGACGGAGCCCATTGTGCACAGGGATCATTTCAGCCGCTCCCCGCGCTCAGCCAGCCCGTTCAGCATGGCCTGCGTAATGTTGGCGCACATGCGATTAACCTTGTAACGGTACAGCGCATCCACCGTATCCTGCGTCTCCGAGTTGACCCGCGTTCGCAACCCGGCGTACTGCGCCGCCCCGCTCATAAGCCGGTCAAATTCCTGGCGCAGCGTTTTTTGCCGTTCCGGGTCGATACCCTCGAGCGCCTCGAGCTCCTTTTGACACTGCGTCAGTCTGTCTGCCTCACGCTGCGCTTTGGTTTGATCCGTCTCTGCTTGAACCACCTCGTCGGCCGCGGCGCTTTGGGTCACTGCGGGGGACGGCTTGCCTTTGGCGCAGCCGCTCAGCAGGACGACGCTTGCCAGCAGCATCAGGATAGAACGTGTTGGACTCAGGCTTCTGTTCACGATTTCACTCTCTTTTCAAAATCCAGGCCGCCTTGGCGCAGCCATCGATACAGCTCATGGTTACGTTGAAATCCCAGCTTGCGCATGGCCGTGCGTTTATGGCTGCTGAGCGTCTTTGGGCTTAAGTGCAGGAGCCGGCAGACCCGGGCCGGCTCGAGCTCATAGTGTATGCAGCGCAGCACCTCAAACTCTCGGGGGGTGAGCGTTCGGGTGCAGCGTTCGCACCTGGCTTGAAAGAATGCCCCATCGGCCCGCCACTCCAGCGCCCGATCTATCAGGTGGGTCACTGTGGATATCTTGTCCCGCCGGCCGATAACCCCCCTGCGACTACGACACGGAGACATGGAAATCCCTGGCCGGTGCTGCGGCTCCCTGATGGTGATGATCGCCGTCTGCCCATCACGCCAGGGAACATCCATCAGACGACAGGGCGGCAATGCTCCCCTTCCCGATTCGGTCAGGATCAGCAAGTCAACTATTTCGCTATAAGGCGCCCTCACGAACTGCACCTCCCTACCGTGCCGCGTAAAATAGTCGCGCAAGAGGTGTTCTACCCCCTGAGCAAAAAAACGGTTGTTGTCCTGAATCGCGACAATAAAACGGTGATTCATTTCAATTCCTCTAGAGACCTTATTTTTCGCGGCTAATTTCCACGACGATATTGACCTGCGCGATAGCAGGCACCACTAACGTGGCATACCCTTCGTCATGCCGATGCCCAATAGGGGTTCGCACTCATAACTGACGAATAAAAATAGCCTACTTAATCAACCCGATTAATATGATTAAAAATCACGGTTACAATAACTGAAATATATTCATCTCATTCAATCGTGATCGGGTGAGCCGCATCGACGCTAAGAAAACAATGAATAAATAACTTAAATACATCACCAAGGGGAAACAACCAGGACCGTAGAGGCGCGATGATCTCCGGCGGCGGCGTTCGTTGTCGTGAGATCGGAACTTATCTCCAGCTGGGTGCCATTGGTCAGCTGTGCCGTTAATTTGGTGCGTATGCCCACGGCGAGATTGAGCTCATCCCCACCAACGAAACTGATTTTCGGCTTGGTGCCACATTCGACAGTGCCATTGATCTTGCGAACGCTGCGCGCCGTCGGCACCATCACCCCATGGTCCAGCAGCGGGCTCGGCAATTCGATATCGCAGGTTACACCGGGCGGCAACGGCTTTTGGCAGAATCGGTCCCCGCCATTCGCTGCGCTCAACGCGCTTATCACGCCGTACGGGGTATACAGGCTCGACCCGGACATATAGCCAAACATGACGCATTCGCCCCCCGGCCCTGCCCCAGTGTGCCCAGTCCAGGTCGTGCTGGTCGCGCAGGTGCTGTCCTGGGTAAGCGCCCAGCTGCCGCCCGCAATGGTTTGGCATTTCCCGGTTAATGTCGGGTTATGTGAGCCAGTATCAGTTCTCCAAACACAGCCGGAAAACGGTTTTTCATATCCAGGTACAGAACTCCCGTAATCACAGTGTACGCCATAGGCTCTGATCGAGGTCGCCGTGGTCGTCGGCTTTGACATCTGGGGCTCTCCGTAGTCGAAGCCGGTCCCCGAATGGGAATAGCTGACACTGGAATCACAATAGCCGCCGCTACTGTTAGAACATGATGTTATTTTCGGATCGGTAAGGCGCGGCCATTTTAGCGTTTCGCCATACGCTGGCCAGATACACATAGCGCTCAAGAAAATGAGGGCGTATCGCATAATTACTCCTGTAACCTGGTTTATTCATTAATGCCCGGTTTTAATGAGAAAATCATCGAGAAAAAAACCGACCGCCGGATTTTAAATAATGCCGACAGCCGATCCACGATGTTCCTATAATATTTTCTGCTAGCAACGGAGCTGTCATATTCGCCGTGCCGCAAAAAACCTGTTTTATTATCCTGAACTGTCTCCAAATAAATGAAGTTCAATCCTCTCTCACCGCAGTGCTGCTTTACTCATATTCCAGGTTGAACGTCGCCACCGCGCTGAATGGCCCACGCCCTATCGTTTTGTCCGTTATCGCCTTCGGCTCTCCCCGCACATAGGCCTTCAGCGCGATCCGGCTATTGCCCGCCTGCAGCGGATAGTCGCCGCTCTCTTTATTGAGCCACAGCGGTTTCGCTTCCAGCGTCTCCAGCCCTATCGCGATGCCCGTTGCTTCGCTGGCCGCGTCGATGGCCAGTAGCCCCGGCAACGCCGTATTCTCCGTGCCGGTAAAGGTGACCTTTACCGTTTTGCCCAATTCCAGATCGCACTCGGCCAGACGTATCTCAAACGGCTGCCCCAGCGTGCGGCTATTCAGGTACAGGTATTTGTCGATAACCGTACCGAAATCCAGCTGGATTTCTTCATCCCCCGGCAAGATAGTGCAGGGATCCGTCACCAGGTTACCGGTATACGAAATATTCACCGACGGCGGCGCCGCGGCCGGCGCATGAGCGCTGACTCCCAGCAACAGCAGGGCGCAGGTCACATTTTTGATACGCATCTCCACTCCTTTACGGGTATTCAAGTTGCAACGTCGCACCCGCGGTAAAGGCGCCGTCCTGCAGCTCAGCACTCGCCTTCTTTACCGGCGTGGCGATAAATGTCGATGAGCCCACATAGGCGGGGATAGGCAACGTGCTCCCCACGGCAAACGGCGAGGTTACGCCTTGAAGAGAGGTATGCCGGAGTTGGATACCAAAATCCGGAATATTGCTCTGCACCGCCGCCGGATCAAAGGCGGTGGCATTGCCGACGTAACGTAATATTTTGTCGGTACTGGTGCCCTTGCAGTCATATATTATCTGGAACGTCTGTGCGTAATTCTCGCCATCAACCTTATTGACGCCGACATCGCCAAAATCAATCGCTATCGGCTGCCCCCCATTGATTTCACAGGGCGGATGCTCCAGCAATGTCCCCCGGAAACTCATATTTTCCGCCGCCTGCAGCGATGCGCCGCTCAGCATGACCGCGATGAACGTGAGAATGGGCGTTGTCTTCATGATCCCCTCCTTCACTGGTAATGCACCATCAGCGTGGCGCCGGCGCTAAAATCCCCGCCCGGCAAGGTTACCCCTGCTCGTTTCACCGGCACCGCCTGCAACACAGGCTTGTTCGGGTAAGTGAAATTCATCCAATTGTTTAGCGGCAGCGGCTGACCGTCAGCCCGTATCGCAATGCCGAAGTCCGCCACATTGGTTTGCAGGGCCGTGTTATCAAACGGGGTGGGGTTACCCTGGATGGCCAGCCTCATCGCGTTGGTCATTTGTCCCTTGCACTCCAGGCTGTAATCGACCGTTTGCAGATATTGGTTGCCATCCACCCGCGGTGCGATAATGTCACCAAAGTCCACTTCAATTACCCTGTCGTTATTGATAACGCACGGCGGCTGCTCAACTACGGTGACTTTCACCGTCACCGTGACCGAGTTCGACGCCTGGGCCAGCAGCGGCAGGGCGGCCAGCAGGCCCGCCAGACCACGCCGGACCAGCCGGTCGTTCAGCGTCATTACGGCTCTCTCCATCGTACTGCCCGCCTCAGTCATAGCTCAGATGAAAGTCCACCACGGCCCGATAGCTCCCCGCCATCAGATTCGCCGGCGTCCGTTCAGGGATAACCCTATAGGTCAGCGTATCCTGCCCTGGCATCAGCAGCAGCGGCGCGCCGCGGCTGCCCAGCCGGACATCGTCGCCCCGCGCATCTTCCAGGCGCAATCCAAGCCCGGAAACGCCCTCCGCCTTCACCAGCTGCGAGTTATCCGCATCGCGCACGGCCCGAAAGCTCACCGTTACTGCCGGCTGGCCGTCCGCGCTGACCGTGCCGCCGCGGCGCAGGTCGCGGCTGCCCGCCGAGTTGCGCAGGCAGTCCGCCAGACGCAGCTCGAACCTTACCGGCTCGCCCTGGGAACCGACCGCCTGCAGCCGCCCCGTACCCGTTTCGCCCAGCGCGATATCCTGGCGCGCGCTGGTCATCTCCAGCCGGCAGGCGCTCTCCGTCAGCGCACCGTGCACATACAAAGTGCCATTCGCCCCGTCGACGTTCCAGTTGTCCACCGCCTGCGCCGACGGCAGCAGCCACAGCGTCATCCCCAGGGTCAGCGGCACCATCAGCGCCAGCCCGCCCAGCGTCCCGTAATAACGCAACTCACTGAGCCAGGGGACGAACTGCGCCTTGCTGCCCGTGTTCTTTGCCATTGTCGCCTCCCGCGTCACTGCTATTGTCTGGAGCGGTTACCCGCCTTTCTTCTCCGGCACCACCGCGCACGTAGCGCCGCTGCAGCTGAAACTCAGCTGCGGGCGGCCGCCGTAGTCGTTGACGTAGGTCAGTACCGGGCTGTTCCCCACGCTGGCCGCGCTGACCGTCAGCGGCAGGCTGCCCTTCGGAGGCACCATCATCGGTGCGAAGCCTTTGACGCCGGGACCACCTTTCTTGTTACCCGCATCCACCAGGGTGACGTAGTACGGCGTCGGGTTGTTCACCAGGTAGCTGTCGCCCTGCCGGCTCAGCGTCAGCTGCTCCTGCGGCGGCGGTGCGTTCTTCTCCATCGCAATGCCCGACGGCCGGTAGAACAGCTTGATGCGCGTTTGCAGCGCAATCTGCAGCGTATTCGGCTTATTGCTCTTTGGCGGGATCTCCCGCAGGTTGAAGTAATAGACCGTCTCACGGTCCTGCGGCAGCAGCTTCGCCGCCGGCAACGCCTGGATTTTCACCTGGCTCGGCTTGCCCGGCTCGATGCGCTGCACCGGCGGCAACACCGTCAGGGGGCTCTGGATCTTGCTGCCTTCCTCATCCTCAATCCAACCCTGCGCCAGGTATGGCAGCTGCTTGTTCTGGTTGCTGACGTTCAGGCTCACCGACCTCTGGCCGCCGTCGAACACCACTCGGGTGCGATCCAGCGCGATCGCCGCCTGGGCCTGCTGCTGCGCCACCGCGCCCAACAGGGCGACGGCCAACGCCGCCCTGCTTAAGCTGCGTTTGCTCACGAACGCCGCCGAGCCCTGTTCTCTGTGTTTCGTCATCATCACTTCGCTCTTGCGCCTCTCTTCTCATTCCAGGCCCTGCGGCCTGGCAACATTATTGATTGCGGGTTAAACGTCATCACTCGGCGATGACGATTTTGCATCCTGTCTCGGCTCCATCGCCGGCTTATCCAACGGATGGCACGGCAGCAACAAGGTGTTCATCAGCATATCTGCCGGCAGCGGCGCCGGCAGGCGCACCTCGCACTGCGCCCCGCCGTTCCAGTGCACCCTCATCGTCTCGCCGGCGTTGATGCCGCCCAGATATACGCTGCCGCCTTCGCTGACGATGCCGGTCTCCTGCTTGCGGGCGTTCAACACCCTGGCGCCGAACGGCGGTTCGCTGCCGTCGGCCAGTTTGATCACCGCCATCGCCTTCTCACCGGCAATCACCTCAAACTGGCGGTAACCGATCGCCCCCTCTGTCAGCGTCGCCTGCACGACTGAAGTGATAGCCTCGGCGTTGTCACCCAGCTGGTTCAGGTCGATGCTGGCCTTGTTGCGGTAGTAGCTGTTCACATCGCCAATCACCGCCTTGCCCCAGGCGTTGGTGCGGCTGACGCTGCCGTAGCCGCGCACCGGCACCTCCGGCACGCCGTGGGTGTCGATCAGCATGCGAGTCCCTCCCCCCGAACCGCTGCGGTGCAGCGCTCCGCCCTCGGCCGTCAGCGTCATGCCCCCCTGGGCCGACAGCCCGACCGCGCGGTAACGCCCCTCCTGGTAGCTGGCGTTGGCGCTCATCTGAGTCAGATCGCCATCGTGGGTGTAATACCCGCTCAGGCTGGCGCCGCTGCGCGACGCGCCGGTACTCAGCTGGTAGTTGTTGCGCTCGTCGACCCGGTCGTAATAGCTCACCCGATGCGTCGCGTCGCTGCGGTTGAGCGTGGTGTTGTAGCCCAGGGTCGAGCGATCCCCCCACGGCATCGACAGCGACAGGTACGCGCCGTCGTCTTTAGTGCCGTTGTATTCGTTGCGGTAGGCCGACAGCGACAGGCTCACGTTGCGGAACCGCCCCACGTCGAAATAGCGCGACAGCGTCAGGTTGTAGCGGTTGTTGGCCGGGCGATCCCAGTACGTCTCGTGGCTGTAGTTGAGATAGCTGCTCAGCCCCCAGTCGCGGAAGTGCTTGTTGAAGGTGATGGTGTACATCTCCTTGCCACCGCCGGTGCGCTCGCCGTAGTCACGGGCGTCCAGATACTCGTTCATGCTCATGAAGTTCTGCTCCGAGAAGCGATAGCCGGCGAAGGTTACCTGGCTGTCGTATTCGTCGAAGTTCTTTGAGTAGCTCAGACGGTAAGAACCGCCGCTGAGCGTACCGCCCTCCTGCGGCAACCGCGCCCGCGATTGGGTGGCGTCGAACGACAGCGCTCCCAGCACCATCAGATCCCGGCCGATACCCAGCGACAGCGCGTTGTAGTCGCCGCCCGCCAGCGCACCGCCGTACAGTGACCAACCGTTGCTCACCCCCCAGGAAAACTCGCCGGTGCCGAACAGCGGCCCGCGCGCATGGTGCCCGAAGTCGGAAGGCTTGCCCGCCGCCAGCTTGAAGCGCACCGAGCCTGGGCGCGTCAGGTACGGGATACTGGCGGTGTTCATCACAAACTCCTGCACGCCGCCATCCTGCTCTTCCACGCGCACGTTCAGCTCGCCGCTAACCGCATCGTTGATGTCCTGGATACGGAACGGCCCGGCCGCCACAGTGGTCTCGTACAGCACCCGCCCCTGCTGGCTGACGGTCACTTTGGCATTGGTCCTGGCCACGCCGGAGACTTCCGGCGCGTAACCGCGCAGGTTGGGCGGCAGCATGTTGTCGTCCGAGACCAGGCTGGCCCCGGTGAAACGGAAGCTGTCGAACATGCCGGAGTCAAGGTAGCTTTCTCCCAGCGTCATTTTCGAACGCAGCGACGGCACTGCCCGGTAGGCATAGTAGCGGCCCCAGTCCAGCTGTTTGCTGGTCGATAAGCCCGCTCCGGTCTGGTGATCCAGGTTGGCCTGCCAGTCGGCGCGCAGTCGCCAGGCACCCAGGTTGGCGCCGGCGGTGCCGTTGCCGCTCAGCGAGTAGCCGTTGGTTCCGCTACGCTGGTTCTTTTGCGTCCGGGCATTGAGGTTGTAATCGAACAGCAGCCCAGGGATGCCCTCATCCCAGCGCGACGGCGGATCCCAGTTCTCGTCGGTATACTCGAGGAACGCCTGCGGAATGCTCAGGTAGAGAGAAGAAGTGGAAAGATCCCCTTTTACCGACATGCCCGCCACGCTGCCCTCATCCAGGCACTCCCCCTGATGCCACCAGGTGAGGCCCTTCATTGCGCTCTCTTTGAGGCCCAATTGTTCGACCAGGGCCTTATTGATACAGGCCCGGCTGCCGTTCGGATCATTTTCCGGCACGTAGAACTGAATCGGCTTCTCCGGCAGCTCATTCTTATTAATGTGCACCACCATGCCGTAAGCGCCCGGCATGATGTATCCCCCGCGCGCAAACTGGCTCAGGTCAATATTTTTCCGGTCATTAACGTCCAGCACGTCGGTGTTGAATTGGATCTCTTCGGCAGCGAACACCACTGTCGACGGCGTCCCCAGCGCCAGAGAAATACACAGCCCCAGCGTCTGAAGGCGCACCCATTTCCCAGAAAGCGACACTCTCATACCTTTCAACCTTTAATCGTTATTCGCCCTGTCCCGCCGATATTGGCGTCGCTTTATTCCCTTCAGAAATAATCAAGTTTGAAGCGGATAGAAGAAAAATAATCTCCGGATTTCAGTGCATGCTGGTTAGCGACCAGCCTGAGGTTATAATTCAGCCTCATATTTCCCGAAAAAATATCTTCCCGCGGCAAAGGGCGACCCGGCAGCGCAATATTCCCGAGCTCATCAGTAATTTGCAGAGCGATGCCAGAGGCTTCGCCACGAACACCAAATAAGTCACCTTCCGCATCACCATCAAAGGTCACCTGGAATTGCGTCCAACTCGGTTTTTTACCCTGCTGACGTTCAAGCTCACAATTAACCAATTCGATAGAAAAAGGTTTTCTTCGTCCTTGTCCGTCGCGCGTAATATCGGCCAGTGGCACCACATCCATATCGATAGACTGATCGCGACTCTCAATGGCGATGGCACAGGCCGTATCAATAATGGCTCCTTGCATATTTACCACTCCCCAACCAAAATAGGTATTCCCTGCCATAGCGGGCATCAAGCTGGTTATAAATATGCAAGTAAACACTATGATACGCATTTATATCTCCCTCATTCCTCGCGCTGTTTAAGTTGGCATGCAGGCTTTGCCCGCATGCCAAATCGCACTAAGAAATAATCGTTAAAACAATTACTGGTAGGCTAAGGTGAAGTCAGCAACGGCGGTGAAATCGCCAGGAACGACTGTTGATGATGCGCCATCCCCCTGCAGATAAGCAGCAAAGCGCAGCGCGGTATTGCCTTCGTTAACGCCAGTCAGCGGGCTGGATTTACCAAGCTCGACGATTTTACCGCCGGCGTCAGTAATAGCGACGCTGGCGCCAGAGGCTTGGCCAGAAATGCTCAGCATGCCTTTCTGAGTGGCTGATTCAATGCCGGTAAAGGTCACGGAAACATTATTTTTACCATTTTCAACCTCACAGTGTTCCAGATCGATAGTGAATGCTTTTGGTGTGGACTTACCACCTTTCTTCAACAAAGAATTAGAAACCTGGCCCAGCTCCACGGTCTGATCTACCGACTCAGGAGAAATTGAACAAGGTGCATCAATAATCGCCCCAGTAAATTTTACAGCCCCCTGCCCCTGATTCGCAGCCTGTGCCACCATAGAAGACAGACCCAGAGTCACAACGGTGGCTAACATGATTTTGTTCAGTTTCATTCTTTAGTTATTCCTTGATGATATTTAAATAAACATGCGAATAAACACGGTGTATCCGTATGTGTATGTCGGCCCTCTTCCTTTCTCAGGAAGCCTGTAAAGACTAATGAGAGCTGATGCCCCGCCTCCCTACCGACGAGACAAAGATTAAACATTAAAACTAAAAAAAGGTATTTGTATTAAAAATTATCAAAAAAATAGAATTTAAAACTACAAAACAAACAAAAACAGAAAAAAACAAAAAAATAACAAAAATAAACAACGTTATTTAAACTAATCCACTTAGTTTGAATACACCGTATATTTTCTGTCGGTTGACTAACCATCATAACAACGTTAAAACCCATCAGAAAAAACTGAAAGAGAGATAAAATGTTTTATATAATAAATGACTGGATTAGATTCACACCTGACTCAAAACAGCTATCTTCGTTGAAAGATGAAGAGATAGAAATTTCCTTATCAAATCAGTCTGCCAGATTGCTGATGGAGTTCATTCAGCATGGTGATGCGGTTTTAAGTAGGGAGCATTTGTTAAAAAACGTTTGGGAGAATTTTGGCCTAACGCCGTCTAATAATAATCTTTACTCTGCCACCAGCGAGTTGAGACGGGCATTCATTAGTTTAGGAGAAAATGAAAAGCTGATCGTTACCATCCATAAGGTCGGGTTTCAATTGGCAACTAACGTGACCTTAATAGAGAGTGACTTTATTGAAAGCGAAGGAGTTGAACAAAAAAAAGAAACTAAAAACAAGGCTATTAACAATAGTAGGGTTTATTTTATTTTTACAGTCTTGCTTTTTTCTTTAAGTGCAATGTCGTTAACTTATTTCAAATGGGATAAAAAAATAAAAATGAAGGAATACACCGCACCTGTAATAGAGAAAGTTGGGAAGTGCAACGTATACGCCTTAGGGAACTTAATAAAAACAACAAAAGAGCAAGTTTTGGAAAATATATCGATACACACTGATATTATAAACTCTTGCAAATCGCAACGCTATGATATCTTTTATGCCGTAAATGAAAACATGAGTAACTACATACTAATTGGACATTGCGAGGTCAACAAAAATAATAATCATGAAAATTGTGTGACAACGAGAGTGATTAAATGATTAGAAATGCAAAGATAATCATCGCCATTTCTTTTATGGTGATTTCACTTGGCTTAATACTTACCTACTATAAAACGAAAAGGGAATTAGTAGGTTCTTGTCATTTCTATTTGCAAGAAACAAACATATTAACCAAAGAAACCATCAGATTGAGCGTTAATTACTTCTTATACAGTGACAACACTGGATTTAAAACTGAAATAGGCAGCTTTATTTCCCATGATAAAAGATACACTATAGACAGAGATCTTATATTTACTTACTCCGATATGGATCATGATGGCGTTTATACGGTTTCCGTTTCAAAGGAAAATAGAAGGAGGAACGACAACAGTCCACGGGGATTAGTTTCATCCAGTTCTAAGTACAAAAACAAAAACTATATAAGCTTTAATAAAATAGGAAATGATGTGTACTATATACAGGAAAGATCTCTTCCTTATGTTATATGCGGAAAAAAAGCCGGCCTATTAAACTAATTTTTCACATTAAATATTAGCCGGGTTGTGCCCGGCTAATACTCACTTTTCATTTCCACTTTGACCTCACGCCACTACCCTACGACCAGCCGCTCATCGGCGCCCAGGGGACGATGGCCTTCTTCTTCGGTTCGTTCCAGTTGCGCATGCCCCCCCTTTGCAAAAGCAAAGCGGCCAACTAAGAGGCGTTTGTTTACCTTCCGTTACGCTTTGATGATCTTATTCTCACAGTGTGGCGTTTTTTCGAGGATTTTTTCAATGACGGGTGGTGAACGCGGAGATATAACTTATTAATTGGCGATAGTTTTATCGGAATAATCGCGGGCCGGCATTTCATAAAAACAAGGCCAGAGAGGGCAATGTTAAAATAGTGACAACCCAAACGGCCACTACAACAAAACCTGAAGCCCATGTTTGCGTACGACCGAAAGCAGCTTGAGCGACACGCCGCTCGGCCGTTTCACCCCCGTTTCCCATTTCTGTACGGTCGACACGCTGGTATTCAGATAACGGGCAAAAACCGGTTGGCTTAAACGTAACTGCTCACGCAAGGCTTTGATCTCTTGAGGCTGCAATATCTCGACCGGAGCAAGACAAGACTCATTAAAGCTACGTAGGGTTTCCAGAGAAATGGCGCCAGTACGATGCAATCCTTCAGCGGCGCTGTGAATCGCCTCAAAGGCCGGGCTCCGAAACGTTTTTTCCTGCTTCATGGCAAATCTCCATCCATTCTTTTTTCACAACCAGGGACTCGACCAGGTCGTCGCTCAACGCGCCAAATTGCATCGCTAGCTTGCGAAAAGCTTGCAATTCCACCCCAGTGATATTGGCCTGGGCCTGCTTGGAAAACAAAAAAACAAACACCCAGTGCCGACCGTTTTTCGCTAATACCAATGCCCGGTCGCGATTATGATTAAGACGTTTTTTAAATACACCACCGCCTAAATCCGCAGCCAAACCGCGTTGCACATCTTTTACTGCCCGACACAACGCCTTATCGGTGATGCCGTGAGCCCGAGCTTTCCTGCTAAACCAACAAGTTTTAAATGTACGCATTGCGACGGGCTTCCTGTAAAAACATAGCACTGAGTGAAATACTTTTCCAGAGCATTCCTCCCCGCCAGCATCACTTCAAACGTTGATGATGACCACCATGAGAAACCCGGTTTGCATGATGACGCGCATAATGACTTCTTTCTGTGCAACGCTGAGGACATCATTGCGAACGCACACACAACAACATGTTTTACAGGCATAAAAAAAGACGCCCGCAGGCGTCTTTTTATCACTCTCACTGAAGCCTGCGGCTATCAGTTCACTTTAACCGGCATGCCGGAACGGGCTTTGATCGCCGCGTCCACTTCGCTCTGGTTAACCGCGGTGTCCATCAGCACTTTGCCGACCGGGGCAGAAAGGGTCAGCGGGACCGGATCCTTGGACTGCAGCTGCTCTTCGTTAGCCGACAGCGGGTTGTGCACTTCCAGGTAACGCGAGCCGTCCGGCTCCACGCTGGCCTTCACCGGCTCGTTGATGAACTGCACGCGGGTACCGACCGGCACGTTGTCGAACAGGAATTTGATGTCGTCGGCGCGCAGGCGCACGCAGCCGTGGCTCACGCGCAGGCCGATGCCGAAGTTGGCGTTGGTGCCGTGGATGGCGTACAGGCGGCCGACGTACAGCGCATACAGGCCCATCGGGTTGTCCGGGCCGGCCGGGAACACCGCCGGCAGGATCTCGCCGTCGGCGGCGTATTCTGCGCGCATCTTGGCGGTTGGCGTCCAGGTTGGGCCGTCTTTCTTGCGCTGCACCGTGGTGGTCCAGTTCAGCGGGGTATCTTTACCCAGCTGGCCGATGCCGATTGGCAGCACGATAACGGTGTTGGTGCCTTTCGGGTAATAGTACAGACGCATCTCGGCGCTGTTGATGATGATGCCTTCACGCGGCGCGTCCGGCAGGATCAGCTGCTGCGGGATGGTCAGGGTGCTGCCGGCCTTCGGCAGGAAAGGATCCACCCCCGGGTTGGCTTCCAGCATGTTGCTCAGGCCCATCTGGTATTGAGCGGCGAAGCTCTCCAGCGGCAGCTTGCTGTCTTCCGGCACGGTGATCTGGATGTTTTCCCCCACCAGACGGCTGTCTTTAGGCGGCAGAGGGTATACAACGGCGAAGGCAGCCTGGCTGAATGCAACCAGTGCCGTAAACAGGGTTAATAACGCGCGAATGCTCATTTTCATCTTCGTGTTGGTGGAGGCCACTGGCAGTTATGGGTATAGGTTTCTGCGGCCATGAATGACCGGATGCGCATTATATGTGCACATCGGCAAAAGTGTGAACCATTACCGAAACAATATCGCAATTTTTTGTAACCTGAGGCGATACCAAGACGAAATAATGTGAAAAACGCCGCTAACCGGCGGCGGCCAGCGGCTCTGCGCGGCGGATCGGGATCAGGTATTCGCAGCGGATCGCCGCGCCGCCAAACGGGCAGCTTCCCCCCTGCGCCGGGTAGAAACGCTCGATATCCTGCCCCGGGCGCCGAATGGCGTTCATCTGCGGCATTGCGGTGTCGTACAGCCGGGCGATAAAGTCTTGCAGCCCTTCGGCCTGCCCCTGGTAGGCGAAGCTGGCGTAGTCGCCCTGTTCGATGAGCACCCGCTCCCCTTCCGCGCCTTCGTCCGGCAGCGCGACGGTATAGGCCATGCGCTGGCTGCCGCTGCGCTGGCGATCGGCCTCCAGGCTGGTAAGGCCGTAGACCACCGCCGGCGGCGTCTGCGGGCGCTGCATCTGGCGCCAGGCGTGGCGGCGCAGCTCGCATTTCGAGTGCGGCAGCTGCCCCAGCGTACAGCTGCGGCGCTGGGTGTGGCCGACCAGCCGCATCGCCGGCAGCGTGATGATATCGCCCGGCGGCAGCGGCTCGCCCGTCAGGCGCAGCGGCGGCTGCAGACCATAGCTTGACCAGTCCTGGCTGCGGCGATAGACCGCCGGCGGCAGGCCGAACTGCTTGCGGAAACCGCGGGTAAAGGTCTGCTGCGAATCGAACTGGTAAGTATCGGCGATGCAGGCCACGCTGGTGCTGGTCAACCGCAGCTCGCGCGCGGCGGCGGTCAGCCTTCTGCGCCGGGCGTAGGTGCCGAGAATATGTCCGGTCTGCTGTTTGAACATGCGCTGCAGGTGCCACTTGGAATAGCCGGATTTGGCGGCGATATCGTCCAGCGTCAACGGCTGATCCAGGCTCTGCTCGATCCAGGCCAGCAGTTGCGCAATTACCTGTTGCTGATGCATCGGCATCTCCTCATTCGCTCAGTAAAGTGACGGCCAGCAGCCGTGCCCGCGCCTCATCGGCGGCGACCAGCACCGGGTAGCCCCAGAATTTGGCGGCGTATTCGGCAAAGGCTTCGGCCGCCGCGCATTGTGCCGCGTCCGGCTCGAGCATGATCATGCCCTTCACCCACCGCTTCAGCGCCTCGCGGTTATCGCGCTTCCACAGCGCCACCTGAGTGCGCTGGTCGCGGTTGGGCTCTTCCCCGGCGTCCCCCACGCGGCGATCGGATAAAATGACGAAGGGTTCGGCGCGCGCCAGCAGCGCGCTGAACGCGGCCAGTTCGGCCTGAGTATCGCGCCCGTTCCGACGCATCCACACCAGCGGAAAATTAGCGGAATCTAGAGACATTATAGGCATCCTTGAAAAGGCACTTGGCACAGACGCTTACTTTATCGGCGGCGACGCTAGACCGCATTGCGCAATCAGGACATAATATTTTTCATTTACGCCAAAGTGAGAATAATTCTCATGACAGTACACATCACCCGCCCGCGCTTTGATATCGACCAGGTGCCGCGCGCCATCTTCGCGGCGCAAAGTTCGACTATTGATGAAGACTGGGAAGTGGCCCCGCATCGCCATCGCAAGGCGCAGCTGATCTACACCGTGCGCGGCATGATCCGCTGCGAGGTGGAGAACGGCCTGTGGCTGGTGCCGCCGCAGTGCGCGCTGTGGATGCCCGGCAACGTACTGCACAATGCGCAGGGGGCCGGCTCGACCGAAGCCTATTGCCTGTTTGTCGATCCCCTGGCCGCCGCTCACCTGCCGCAGAGCTGCTGCACGCTGTCGGTATCGCCGCTGCTGCGCGAGCTGCTGCTGCAGGCCAGCACCTTCGATCCCTTCTACGACGAACAGGGGCCGGAGGGGCGGCTGACGGCGGTGCTGCTGGATCAGCTGGCGGCCGCGCCGATAGAAAACCTGCACCTGCCGGTGTCCGACGATGCGCGCATCCGCCAGCTGATGGAGCGCATGCTGCAAAGCCCGGCGGACAAATCGACCCTCAGCCAGTGGGCGCAGCGCATCGGCATGAGCGAGCGCTCGCTCAGCCGTACGCTGCAGCAACAAATGGGGATGAGCTTCGGCCACTGGCGGCGCCAGCTGCACGTGATGCTGGCGCTGCAGCGGTTAACTCAGGGGGAAAGCGTGCAGCGGATCGCGCTGGATCTGGGTTACGAGAGCGCCAGCGGCTTCGTCACCATGTTCAGGAAAGCGGTGGGCAAACCCCCGGCGCGCTATCTGGCGGAGAGAAACGCCTCTGGCCCAACGGCCGGCGGCATTATCACCATGTAAAAAAGCCGGCTTTCGCCGGCTTGAGTCACGCATCAGAAGTCGTAGAACACCGTGACCCAGGTGGAGTCCGGCTCTTTGTCGCTGCTGTGGGCCAGGGTGCGTTCGACGTACACCGACAGCCCGTAACCGATGGTGGTGCCCGCGCCGAGGTAAACGTGGTTGGCGTGGTATTCCTCGTCGCCCTTCAACTGCAGCGAATCCGCCGCCACGTAAGGCTGGATAGACTTCAGGAACGGCTTGTCGATGTTGAAGGTATAGCCGACAAATCCCTCCACCCCATAGCCGTCGCCGGCGAAGAAGTGCGACAGCGTGCGTTCGCGGGTGCTCGGCACGTAGTCTTTGTAATAGCTGGCGGTGCCGACGATATACCAGTTGTTCGGCTGCCAGGTCAGCGCAGTGCCGGACAGCTGCTGGTGGTAATCTTTCTCGTTATACAGGTTGTCTTTAATCTTCGCGTCGGTGTAGCTGTAGGCGGCGCTGAAGGTTAATTCTTTCGTCACCTTATAGTCGAAGCCCAACCCGCCGCCGCCCTTGCGGCGATAGCTGAGATTATCGGCGGTATGCAGATCGTCTTCCGGCAATAAATAGTTAGCGTATAAGGTAACCGGGCCGAAATCGTTGGTGTATTTAATGCTGTTCTTCGGTTTATTGCCGCCGTCGTAGTCGCCGGAAATACCGATGCCGGTGCCGCCCGCATGGCCGTCGTTATCCCAGACGTCGCTTTTAATGCCCACCACGGAATAATAAATGCCGTACTGATGGCCATAGGTTAAGGTGCCGTAGCGGTCGTCTTTAAAGCCGGCGTAGAGTTGGCGCTGATAGTCGCGCTGGCCGTCTTCGTTGTAGTGGCCGTCCCAGCTCAGCGCGTGCGCCAGATCGACGCCCCACTCGTAGTAGCCGATAATTGAGGTGTCCTGCGTCAGCGCATAGTCGCCGCTGAAGCGGAAACGGGTGCCGCCGTCGTGGCCGTTTTTGTAATAGCCCGGTTCCGGGCCGTTATTGAAGATCCACTCGGGGCGAATGCTGCCGCCCACCTTTAAACTGAGCGGCGCCAGCAACACATTGCTCTGCGGGTTTTTATCTAAAATGGTGATCTCAGCCTGCGCGCCGCCGGATAACGCCGACAGCACGACGCCGCCAATAAATATTGGCGTTCTTATGTTTCTCATTATTACCCCTGCCCGAATAAGTTATTTTTATTAATACGGTGGTCTTAAGCCACGCATAAACAATTACCCGATGTGTGCAAATGGCGCAAGAGTTAAAATTTCATGTCATAGCCTGTCGTTATCTGAAACGGGATTGATTTTCGCCACAAAGGTATTTAATTGTAACCCAGGGAAATAAAATGTAATTTATCGAACATTTAATAAACCAATTCGCTCTTTTGAATCGGAAAAATACCCGAACTGTTACCCGCGTTTTTTCATAGTTAATAACAAATAAATATTATTACTCAGGGTAAATCATCACGAATTGATATTATTTATAGCGGTAATAACGGAGCGCGGCGGCGCGCTCCGGAAGGGAAATTACTGCGCCAGCCAGCCGCCGTCCATGTTCCAGGCGGCGCCGCGCACCTGTACCGCCGCCTCGCTGCACAGAAACAGCGCCAGTTCGCCAAGCTGCTGCGGGGTAACGAACTCCTGCGAAGGCTGCTTCTCCGCCAGCAGATCGTTACGCGCCTGCAGCGGTTCCACCCCGGCGGCGATGCGCTGGTCGATTTGCTGCTGCACCAGCGGCGTCAGCACCCAGCCGGGGCAGATGGCGTTGCAGGTGATCGGCGTGCGCGCGGTTTCCAGCGCCAGGGTTTTGGTCAGCCCCACCACGCCGTGCTTGGCCGCCACGTAGGCCGATTTGTCCTTCGAGGCCACCAGCCCGTGCACCGAGGCCAGGTTGATGATGCGCCCCCAGTTGCGCCGGCGCATACCGGGCAGCGCCAGCCGGCTGGTGTGGAACACCGACGACAGGTTGATGGCGATAATGGCGTTCCATTTGTCGACCGGGAACTGGTCCACCGGCGCCACATGCTGAATGCCGGCGTTATTCACCAGAATGTCCACCCCGCCGAACTCCCGTTCGGCATAGCGCATCATGTCGGCGATCTGTTCGGGATCGCTGAGATCGGCGCCGTGATAGCCGGGCTGCGCGCCCAGCCGGGCGATCTGTTCCCGCGCCTGCTCCACGTCGCCGAAGCCGTTGAGGATCACGCGTGCGCCGGCGGCGGCCAGGCTGGCCGCCAGCCCGAGGCCGATGCCGCTGGTCGAGCCGGTCACCAGCGCGGTTTTGCCTTGTAAACTCATGGTATCGCTCCTTTAAACAATGCCGGTCAGGTAGAACACGCCGATAACGAACAGCACCGCGGCGCTCTTGATCAGGGTGATGGCGAAGATGCCGCCATAGGCCTGCCGGTGGCTGAGGCCGGTGATCGCCAACAGGGTGATCACCGCGCCGTTGTGCGGCAGGGTATCCATGCCGCCGCTGGCCATCGCGGCCACCCGGTGCAGCACTTCCAGCGGAATTTGCGCCGCATGGGCTGCGGCGATGAAGCTGTCGGACATCGCCGCCAGCGCGATGCTCATGCCGCCGGAGGCCGAGCCGGTGATGCCGGCCAGCAGGGTAACGCTGACGGCCTCATTCAGCAGCGGATTGGGAATGGCCGCCAGCGCGTGCGACAGCGCCATAAAGCCCGGCAGCGCGGCGATCACCGCGCCGAAGCCGTATTCCGAGGCGGTGTTCATCGCCGCCAGAATCGCCCCGCTGACCGCGGTTTTGCTGCCTTCCGCCAGCCGCCCGCGAATATTGCGCAAGCCGAAAACCACCACCAGCAGAATACCCGACACCAGCGCCGCCTCCACCGCCCAGATGGCGGTGATCTTGCCGACTTCGGTGACGATGGGCTTGGCCAGCCCCGGCAGCAGCAGCTGGTGGCTGGCGCCATACCACTGCGGGATCCAGTGAGTGAAACCGAGGTTGAGCAGCCCGACCAGGATCAACGGCATAATGGCGATCAGCGGATTGGGCAGGTTGATGTTGTCCGGGGTTTCCGGTTCGTTCTGCAGTTCGGTGCCGTAGCCCTCGCCGCTCAGCTGCGCCTTGCGCCGCTGGCGTTCAAGATACAGCAGCCCGACCGCAATGATGAACAGCGAGCCGATCAGCCCCAGCCAGGGCGCGGCCCAGGCGTTGGTGCCGAAGAAACTGGTCGGGATGATGTTCTGGATCTGCGGCGTGCCGGGCAAGGCATCCATGGTGAAGGAGAACGCGCCGAGCGCCACCGTCGCCGGGATCAGCCGCTTGGGAATGCCGCTCTGGCGGAACAGCTCGGCGGCGAACGGATACACCGCGAACGCCACCACGAACAACGATACCCCGCCGTAGGTCAGCAGCGCGCACACCAGCACGATCACCGGAATGGCGTGGCGGCGGCCGAGGAGGTTGATCGCCGCCGCTACGATCGAGCGGGAAAAACCGGACAGCTCAATCAGCTTGCCGAACACCGCCCCCAGCAGGAACACCGGGAAGTAGAGTTTGACGAAGCCAACCATTTTTTCCATAAACAGCCCGGTGAAGGTCGGCGCCACCGCGCCGGGGTCGGTCAACAGTACCGCGCCCAGCGCGGCGATCGGGGCGAACAAAATCACGCTGTAGCCGCGGTAGGCGGCCAGCATCAGTAATCCCAGTGCTGCCAGGGCAATCAAAACGCTCATCGGTCACCTCAGTCTCATTGTTATTGTCAGGTACGGAGTGAGAAATTAAGGTTTCAGGGCAAAGCGCAGCTGGTGCGCCCGCCTCTGTTGGATGCGCTCCCTGCGCGCTTCATCCCAGCGATAAAACCCCTGGCCGCTGCGCAGCCCGGTATCGCCCTGCTGCAGGCGCTGCGCCACCAGCGCCATCATGCCGCTATCGGTCGCCAGCTCCGGCAGCAGGTGGCGGGCGATATCCGCCACCGTTTCCAGCCCGGTCATGTCGGCGGCCTCCAGCGGGCCGACCATCGCATAGCGCCGCCCCAGCGAGGCGCGCATCACCTGATCCACCACCTCGGCGCTGGCGATGCCGCTGTACACGATGTGCAGCGCCTCGCGCAGCACCGCAAACTGCAGCCGGTTGCCGACAAAGCCCGGCGCGGCGCGATCCAGCACTACCGCCTCCAGCGCCATGCCGCTCAGCAGCGCCTGCACCGCCGCCAGATGACGCGGCTCGGTGGCGCTGCCGGGCACGATCTCCACCAGCGGGATCAGGTGCGGCGGGTTCCAGAAATGGGCGATCAGCAGCCGCTGCGGATGGGTCATGCGCACCGCCAGCTCGTCCGGCGGCAGGCCGCTGGTGTTGCTGGCGATCACCGCGTCGTCGGCGATCAGCCCCTCCAGCTGCTCGTACAGCGCGTGCTTCAGCTCGAGCCGCTCGGGGATCGCTTCGATCAGCAGCCGGGCGCGCGCCACGTCGTTCAGTTGGCCGCTCACGCTCAGCCGCGCCAGCGCGGCGTCACGATCGGCGGCGGCGAACTGCCCCACCGCGCTCAGCTCCGCCAGAATGCCGCCCACTACCGCCGGCGCTTCCGCCAGCCGCTGCGGATCCGGGTCATACAGCAGCACCGCGTGGCCGTGGCGGGCAAAGTGGCTGGCGATGCCAACCCCCATCAGCCCGGCGCCCAGCACCACATACTCAGGTGAACGCATCATGATCTCCTCGGGTTATCCAACGCGCTCAACCGCCAGCGCCACGCCCTGCCCGCCGCCGATGCACAGCATCGCCAGCCCCTTGTTCACTTCACGGCGCTGCATCTCGTGCAGCAGCGTGACCAGAATGCGGCAGCCGGAAGCGCCGATCGGGTGGCCCAACGCTATCGCCCCGCCGTTGACGTTAACCCGCTCCGCATCCCAGCCCAGCTCCTTACCCACCGCCAGCGCCTGCGCGGCGAAGGCTTCGTTGGCTTCGATCAGATCGACCTCGTCCAGCGACCAGCCGGCCTTCTCCAGACAGCGGCGCGCGGCGGGCACCGGGCCGATGCCCATGAACGCCGGATCGACGCCCGCGGCGGCATAGCCGGCAATGCGCGCCAGCACCGGCAACTGCAGCTCGGCGGCCTTTTCGGCGCTCATCAGCAGCACCGCCGCCGCGCCGTCGTTCAGCGATGACGCATTGCCGGCGGTCACCGTCCCCTCTTGGCGAAACGCCGGGCGCAGCCGCGCCAGCCCTTCCAGGCTGGTGTCGCCGCGCGGCTGTTCGTCGCGCTCGACGCGCAGCGCTTCGCCCTTCGGCTTCGGCACCGTGACCGGGGTTATTTCCTGCGCAAAGCGCCCGGCCTGCTGCGCCGCCTGGGCCTTCTGCTGCGAAGCCAGCGCAAACCCGTCCTGCTCTTCGCGGCTGATGGCGTATTTCTCCGCCAGATTCTCGGCGGTGATGCCCATGTGGTAATCGTTGAAGGCGTCCCACAGGCCGTCGTGGATCACGCTGTCGACCAGCTGGGCGTGGCCGAGGCGCAGACCGGCGCGCGCGCCGTTCATCAGGTAGGGCGACTGGCTCATGCTCTCCTGGCCGCCGGCGATGACGGCTTCGGCGTCGCCGCAGCGGATGGCCTGCACCGCCAACTGGACAGCCTTCAGGCCCGAGCCGCACACCTTGTTGACGGTCAGCGCCGGCACCGCATCGGGCAGCCCGGCGTTCAACGCCGTCTGCCGCGCCGGGTTCTGGCCGCAGCCGGCGGTCAGCACCTGGCCGAGGATCACTTCATCCACCTGCTGCGGCGGCACGCCGCTGCGTTCCAGCAGCGCTTTCACCACCACGGTGCCGAGTTCCACCGCCGTCAGCGGCGCCAGCGCGCCGTGAAAGCCGCCCACCGGGGTGCGGGTGGCGGCCACAATAACCACTTCACGTTGTTGCACATTCACCTCCAGTTCTAGAAACGCATTTCAGGCACCGTCGGCGGCACAATCAGCCGGCCGGCGGTTTTGGCGACGATCTCTTCCACGCTGACGCCGGGCGCGCGCTCGCGCAGCACGAAGGCGCCGTCCTCGATTTCCAGATAGGCCAAATCGGTCAATACCTTGCGGATACAGCCGGCGCCGGTCAGCGGCAGCGTGCAGCGCGGCAGCAGCTTGGATTCGCCGCCCTTGGAGGCGTGGGTCATCACCACGATGATGTTCTCCGCCCCCGCCACCAGATCCATCGCGCCGCCCATGCCCTTGACCATCTTGCCGGGGATCATCCACGAGGCGATGTTGCCCTCGACGTCCACTTCGAACGCCCCCAGCACGGTAAGATCGACGTGGCCGCCGCGGATCATGGCGAACGACTGCGCCGAATCGAAGATCGACGCGCCGATGCGCGCGGTCACGGTCTGTTTGCCGGCGTTGATCATGTCGGCGTCCAGCTGTTGTTCGGTCGGGAACTCGCCCATCCCCAGCAGGCCGTTTTCCGACTGCAGCATCACGTCCATGCCCGGCGGCACGTAGTTGGCCACCAGCGTCGGGATGCCGATGCCCAGGTTGACGTAGTAACCGTCCTGCAGCTCCTGCGCCACGCGCTGCGCCATTTGTTCACGGGTAAGCATGCCTGTTCTCCTTATGCCCGCAGGGTGCGCTGCTCGATGCGCTTTTCGAAGCTGCCCTGGATCAGCCGGTCGACGTAAATGCCCGGGGTGTGGATCGCCGCCGGATCCAGCTCGCCCGGCGCGACGATCTCTTCCACCTCCACCACCGTGATACGCCCGGCGGTGGCCATCAGCGGGTTGAAGTTTTGCGCGGTATGGCGATAGATGACGTTGCCGAAGTGGTCGGCCTTCCAGCCTTTGATGATGGCGAAGTCGCCGGTGATGGCGGTTTCCATGATGTAGGGGCGGCCGTTGAACTCACGCACCTCCTTGCCTTCCGCCACCGGAGTGCCGTAGCCGGTGGCGGTGAAGAACGCCGGAATACCGGCGCCGCCGGCGCGGATTTTCTCCGCCAGCGTGCCCTGCGGCGTCAGCTCCACCTCCAGCTCGCCGCTGAGCGCCTGCTGTTCGAACAGCGCGTTCTCGCCGACGTAGGAACCGACCACCTTGCGGATTTGGCGGGTTTCCAGCAGCAGCCCAAGGCCGAAGCCGTCGACGCCGCAGTTGTTGGAGACCACCGTCAGGCCGCGCGCCCCGCGGCGGCGAATCTCATTGATCAGGTTTTCCGGGATGCCGCACAGGCCGAAACCGCCCGCCAGCACCGTCATGTTGTCCGTCAGGCCATCCAGCGCTTCCTGATAGCTGCCGACGCGTTTGTCGAACCCTGCCATATCCTTGCCCCTGAATTCTGTGGCGCAGGGCGAAATGCCCTTGCTTACGCCAAGGCATCTTCAGGTCACAAAAATGATTTGTTAATTTTGTTTTTATGCCCCATTCATTTAGAATTTTTATTAATCAATCGTTAACCTTAAATTTACAAAGAGTTAACCAAAACAAAAATGAAAATGAGCATCAAACAGTTACGCGCGTTTTTAGCGGTAGCTCACACTCTTAACTTCGCCCAGGCCAGCGAGCGGCTGAATATTTCCCAGCCGGCGCTCAGCCTGGCGATCCGCGGGCTGGAAGAGGCGCTGGGCGGCCCGCTGCTGCTGCGCACCACCCGCCGGGTGGCGTTGACGCCGGAGGGGGAAAGTTTCTTTCCGATGGCGCGCCAGCTGCTGGCGGACTGGGACAACGCGGAAGAGGCGATGCGCCAGCGTTTCACCCTGCAGCGGGGCAAGGTGGCAATCGCCGCCATGCCGTCATTCGCCGGCAACCCGCTGCCGCCGATCCTCAAGGCGTTCCGCGATCGCTATGCCGGCATCAACGTGGCGGTGCACGACGTGATTAACGAGCAGGTGTTTGAAATGATCCGCGAAGGCCGGGTGGAGATGGGCATCGCCTTCGAACCGGAGCCAAGCGACAGCCTGCACTTCACCCCGCTGTGCAGCGACCGATTCGTGGCGGTGGTGCCGAAGGATTCGGCGCTGGCGCACCGGGCGCAGGTGAGCTGGAAGGAGCTGCTGACGCTGGATTTCATCACCCTGCAGCGCCCTTCGGCGGTGCGCCTGCTGCTGGAGCAGGAGCTGGCGCGCAGCGGCAGAACGCTGGAGGTGGCGTTTGAAAGCCATCAGCTGGTGACGGTCGGCCGCATGGTGGCCAACGGCCTCGGCGCCAGCGCGGTGCCGGCGCTGTGCGAACGGCAGATGGGCGAACTGGGGGCGGTGTGCGTGCCGCTGTTTGGCCCGATCATCGAACGGCGGGTGGGACTGATCCGCCTGGCGCAGCATCAGCTCTCTTCCGCCGCCCAGGCGCTGGCGACGGTAATCGAACGGGAGATGGCGGGGAGTGGCGGGTAAAGCGGCACCAGCATTTTCAGATGATTCTCCGATCGAGAGCGTGAGCCAGAACCTGTTACCACCCTGTAGAAAATGTTAAGTTTCCTAAAAATAAGGAGGCTTTTCGACATGGAACAGAAGTCCAGCAGCATTGCACCGGGCTATTGCATCGCCCAACAAACCGGCCCGCTCGCCTTCCACGCCAACTATCTGTTCGGTGGCAAGCCATCGGAAGCGGCACGCTTTTTTATGCAGCTCAATGCCGATACGCCGCTGGTTCAACCGGGGCAAATGCTGATCGTCGCCGATCCGCGCAATCATAACCAATCTACGCAGATCGCCGCCCTGATGCAGGCCAAGAGCCGCACCAGCAAAGCGGTGAAAGCTGGTGACAGCGATTTCTCCACCTTCTTGCACCGCAATTACGCCGCTATCGCCGCCTTCACCAGCTATGGGGAAACGGTCGTCGGGCTGGCTTCGGATGCCGGAGAACGCTACTTCAGCCAGATCAAAAATATCCTGGTCGAGATTGAAAAAACCTACCAAAATCAGTTCCGCACGAGTGGCGCGTTGATTGGCACCCAGTTTCAGGTGGAACGAGCGCGGCTGTTCGGTACATTAAAACCGTTACTGAATCGCCTTACTCGTGCTCAACTCAATATGAAAGAGTATGCGCAAATCAAACACGCGCTAGGGCTCTCCAGTAAATCGCTGGTGCATGAATGGAGCACCGCCGGCGTCGGCGCCATCAAGGGTTATTCGAACTACGTCGACAGCGCCAGCCGGGCGGCCAAGTTTATGAAAGCCGGCGGCTGGATCGGCATCGGATTGAGTGGGCTGAATACCACCAACGACGTCTACAACGCCTGCACCACCGGTCGCGAACAGGAGTGCGCCAAGATCGCGGTGAAGGGATACAGTCATTTTGCGGCAAGTACTGCGGCGGGGATTTGGGTAGGGAATGCAGGTGCAGGTCTTGCGATTGCAGCCTGTTCAATTGTGTTAGGTGCAGCAACAGCAGGAACAGGTGCGATCGTTTGTGGTATCGCTGGAGCCGCTATAGGCGGCGCAGCAGGATCCACACTGGGTGGCATGGGTTCCGATTATTTGACGACGTTAGTGGTAGGTGAATGATGAAATTTATCGTCATATCGTGTTTGATATTGCTGGTTTTAAGCGCCTTCATCCAGTTCATTGGTTACCGTCGCCATAAAAAAGAGTTTGATGCTTTCTATCAACGTTACGCCGGCAGCGGACATTTTATTCCGCCCTACGTCGCCTTTGCCGATAGCCTCGGCATGCTTGGAACCTCATTGAAAGCACAGTGGTTTCTTTGGATTCTGAAAAGGAAAAAAATAAAAATAAGGGATCAAGTTTGGCTCGATGCGAAAACCTACGATTTCGTGCAAAAAACCGCCTCTCCTGAGCTACAGAAGTGGCTGGCGATGGACTTTATACTTTTGCTCGTAGAAGCCATTATTACCACCGTGGGCTGTATTTTTATTTATCTCATCAAAATCAGCGTATAAAAATGATCAATTATATTGAGTCTTACATAAAAGAGATAAAACTCTTAGTGGTATTACTATTCTTTCTTTTCCTTCTTATCGCTATTATCCAATTTATTTACTATCGACTTCATAAAAAAGAGTTTGATCTCTTTTATCAACACTATGTGGTGAGTAAACACCCTGTTCCACTTTTTGTCGTGATAGCGGACAACCTTAACTTCATCGGTGTTTCACTAAAAGCCCAGTGGTTTCGTTGGATTTTGAACAACCGGAAATTAAAACTGACTCGCAACGTTTGGCTAAGTCCCAAAACCTACGATTTCGTTCGAGCAGCTTCATCACCAAGGTTAAAAAATTGGATCCGTAATGATTTCAGATTATTAATGTTACAAGGAGCACTCTTAATCATCATGTGTCTCCTGAACTATCTCCTGAAGTCGGTCTAATCCCCCTCCACCGCCTGCACCGCCGCCTTCTGTGTGGCGCGCTGATATAAACACAGCTCCCTGCCCGACTTATTCTTCATAAACGGCTGCGGGTAGCGGCCGCCGATAAACAGCGCCGAATAACCGACGTCGTCACCGTAGTGAATAATCTCCCCTTCCACCCTGGCGTTTTTTAGCCCGCTGGCTTTCAGGCAGGCGGCGCGCATCGCCCGTTCGCTCTTGGCCCACGCCTGTGGGGAAGACGCAGTGGCGTTGAACGCGGCCAGCGCGGCGATAAGCAGCCCTATTCTCTTCATCGTTATCTCTCCTTCTACGGCCCGTCTCGCCAGTATAGACCGTGCCGACCCGGTCAACCCGCCGCGCTCTTTACGGCATTTTTATTCCGCGGCCCGTTAACGTTACGGCGTTTTTACAGACAGTTTTGCACGCCGCAGATACCCTTTTCACATCGCCAATATGGCCTCACAAGAGTGGTTGTCTCATGCGTTTATCCCTGCCGCTGGTCGTTGTTCGCCTCCGATTAGGAGGGCGCCATGCACGCTAATATCATCGGTTTCAACCCTATGCTGGCGGAGATCCCCGCCCTGCACGGCCGTTCATTCCGTAAAGAGCTGGAGCAATATCTGCAGCGCTATCCGGATACCGAACAGCTCGATATTTACCTCAACGATCTCAACGGCCAGCTACGCGGCAAGCGGCTGCCGATCGCCGAGGCGTTCTCGCTGGAGAAAGGCTGCTATTTCCCGCTGTCGATTTACGCCATGGACCTGCACGGCCGGGTGATTGAAGAGAGCGGGCTGGGGCAGCTGGCGGGCGAACCGGATCGCCTGTGCCTGCCGGTGCCCGGCACGCTGCGCCCCTGCGCCCGCGATCCGCAGCGCCATGCGCAGCTGTTGCTGACGATGCAAAACGCCGACGGCGGCGCCTGCGAGCTGGAACCGCGGGTGGTGCTGCAGCAGGTGCTGAAGCGCCTGCACGCCCGCAACTGCTTCCCGGTGGTGGCGGCCGAGCTGGAGTTTTATCTGCAGGATCCGCAGCAACCGGCGGACGCCGACCCATGCCCGACGCAGAGCTTCGCGGTGGATGCGCCCGAGCGCCACCACGCCCTGCTGCACGACATCGAACGGCACGCCCGCCTGCAGGGGCTGCCGCTGAGCGGGGTGGTGGCCGAGGCCGCCTCCGGCCAGTACGAGCTGAATCTGCACCACAGCCCGCGGGTGCTGGAGGCCTGCGACCAGATCCTGGCGCTGAAAAGGCTGACGCGGCAGATGGCGGAACGGCACCGCCAGCACGCCTGCTTTATGGCCAAGCCCTGCGCGCACGCCGCCGGCAGCGGGCTGCATTTCCACATCAGCCTGCAGGACGAGCATGGCGAGAATCTGCTGACCGGCGCGCCGGGCGAGCTGAGCGACAACATGCAGCAGGCGATGGCCGGCATGCTGGTGCTGATGCCGGCGTCGATGGCGATCCTGGCGCCCAATATCAACGCCTTCCGCCGTTTCCGCCCCGGCATGCACGTGCCGCTGCGCGCCTCCTGGGGCCACAACAACCGCACGGTGGCGCTGCGCCTGCCCTGCGCCGACGGCGCCAATCAGCGCATCGAATACCGGCTGGCGGGCGCCGACGCCAACCCCTATCTGGCGCTGGCGGCGATACTCGGCGGCCTGCTGCACGGGCTGGAACAGCCTTTGCCGCTGCCGCCGGCCACCAACGGCTACGAGAACGACGGCGCCGCGCCGCTGCCGCTCAGCCAGCAAGAGGCCCTGGCGCTGTTCCGCCACAGCCAGCCGCTGCGCGAGCTGCTCGGCCCGGCGTTCTGCACCCTGTGGCACACCTGCAAAAGCGCCGAACTGCACCGCTTTGAAGAGCAGGTGACCGCCGCGGAGCTCGGCTGGATGCTTTAACGCCCCCTTGTTGCGCCGCCCGTTTTCGCTGCGGGCGGCAGGATATGTTTGCCCGAAAAAGGATAACCATCAACATGCAGTCGCTACCGATCTTCACTGAACATCAGCCCATCCTGTGCTGGCGCAAAGGCGCCTTTCATATCAGCACCGACCGGCGATTACTGGACGCCGATTTCCTGCGCCGCTGCCTGCGGCAGGACATCGATCCGGCCGCGCTGGATAGCCGCAACCTGTGCTTTGGCCTGTATCGCAAACGCCACCAGCTCGGCTTCGCCCGGGTGGTGACCGACTACGCCACCCGGGCGTCGGTCAGCCTGCTGTTCATCAGCGCCGAATACCGCGGCGTCGGGCTGGGCAGTTGGCTGATGCGCTGCTGCCTGGCGCACCCGGCGATGCGCGGCCTGCGCGTGAGCTCGCCGGCCGGCCTGACGCCGTGGCGGGCCTGCGGCGCGCTGCAAACCGCCCGATCCATTCACTGAGAAGGAAGCGACCATGTCTCGTTTGGTGTTGATCTCGAATAAGCAGTGCGACAGCCAGGATCTGGCCTGCGCCAGCCAAACCTTGTCGGCGGGCGGCCTGGTGGACGACGATCAGGGGCTGTGGCTGGGCTGGAACGGCGAGGTGCAGAACTTCGGCCGGCGCCCGATCAGCTACCGGCACAGCGCCGGCTATGAGCAGGTGACCTTCCCGCTGTCGATAGAGGAATTTTGCCGCCACTATCAGGGCTACTACCACGACGGCCTGTGGCCGGTGTTCCATAACCAGCCGGAGAAAGCGCACTTCACGCCGGAGAACTACCGCGCCTACCGCCAGCTCAACCGGCGCTTCGCCGATATCGCCAGCGAATACCTGTGCCCGGATGACATCATCTGCATCGACGACTATCAGCTGTTGCCCTGCGGCCAGGCGCTGAAGGAGCAGGGGCTGCTGAACGCCTGCGCGTTCTTCTTCCACCTGCCGTTCCCGTCGGCGGCGCTGCTGAAGCGGATCCCCGAACATCACGGGCTGATCGCGTCGCTGTTCTATTACGATCTGCTCGGCTTCCCTTCGATCGACGATCGCAACAACTTCCTCAACTATCTGGCCGGGGAATACCCGCTGGAGATGCTGCCCGACGACCATATCCAGGTGGACGGGCACATCTTCGCCACCGGCATTTTCCCCGCCGGCATCAACGCCAGGAAGATTTACTGATCTCAGGCCGCGGCCCGCCGGCGCTCCAGTTCGCGCACCAGCGGGATCACCTCGCGGCCGAAAAACTCTACCTCCTCCTGGAAGTGCAGGAACGCCAGCAGCATCAGGTCCACCCCGGCGTCTTTCAGCGCGATGATGCGCTCGGCGATTTGCTGCGGCGTGCCGATCAGGTTGGTTTTAAAGCCGTCGTTGTACTGCACCAGGTCCTCGAACGAGGATTTGGCCCAGTTGCCCTCGCCCTCCGGCGAAGCCGCCCCGGCGTTTTTCACTTCGTGGCCGAATCCTTGCACCGCCTCCGGGTTGGCGTGGTCGATAATCTCCTGCAGCACCGCCTGCGCCTCCTGCTCGCTATCGCGCGCGATGACGAAGCCGTTCACCCCCACCTTGACCCGATGATGGTTGGCCCTGGCCTTGGTCTGCAGATCGTCCACCTGCTGGCGAATGCCCTCCACGCTGTTGCCGTTGGTGAAGTACCAGTCCGACACCCGCGCCGCCATGTCGCGCGCCGCCCGCGAGCTGCCGCCCTGGAAGATCTCCGGCAGCGGATCCAGCGGCTTGGGCTTCAGCGAGTAATCGCGATAGCGGTAAAAGTCACCGGCGAAGGTGAAGCTGGGCTCGGTCCAGATGCCGCGCAGGCAGCGGATGAACTCCTCCGAACGCAGATAGCGCTCTTCGTGGTCCAGCCAGGGCTCGCCGATGGCCTTGAACTCGCCGCGGAACCAGCCGCTGACGATGTTGACCGCGATGCGCGCATCCGAAAGGTGGCTGATGGTGGCGATCTGCTTGGCCGCCAGCGTGGGGTTCCACGGCCCCGGCAGCAGCGCGGCGATCACCTTCAGTTTCTCGGTGGAATCCAGCAGCGCCTGCGAAAACGACACCGACTCGTGCTGATTGTCGGCGCCGTAACCGGCGGTGAAGCGGATCTGGGTGAGCGCGTAATCGAAACCGGCGCGCTCGGCGATCTGCGCCAGCTTGCGGTTGTAGCCGATATCCCAGCCGGTGCGCTGCGGAATGTTGCTGATCACCAGCCCGCCGGACACGTTCGGCACCCAGTAGGCGAACCGTATGGGCTGCTGCGAGTTGTTTGCTGCTGACATGCTTCCTCTCCCTCTGAATGTCGGCGCCGTTATGCGGCGTGCATATAACCATTATTGATTTACAGATAATGCAATCAGTGTTTTGGTTATAAATCCTTTAGCAGGATGCGTGCCAACCGCCCGCTGGAGGGATGTGGTTGAAAAACCGCAGGTTGAGCAAGAACGGCATATACCGGCTGCTGCATTGGCAGCAGCGGCTGTCGGGCGGGTGTTGCCTATGCAGCAATAATAAGGAAGGGGCTACAGCATCCTCCTGTGTTGCTCTGTCGTTAGTACTGACCATATGCAGACGCTGCAACGCCGATTCATCTGGAGCCCCTCAGACGTCAACTTTTCATCCTTAACCATCACAGTGTTGTAAAGCAGCCTGGACTGAGCGCAGGCCGGCTTTCCCCCCTTTTGTATCCGCCACCACACAACAAATGATAACCATCATCATTTGACATTTATATCCCGGCACACTTATTTTACTGTATATAAATACAGTATTTATGTTCTTTGCAGGCAAGTTCGCCCTGAAGGCGCCACGCAGTTAACGACCTATCAAGTGCGAGCCTGAACTAATTACATGGCAGGAAGTTATTAATAAATCGAGGAGTTATCATGGCAGAACAAAACAAAAACGCGCAGGTACTGAACGGTGTCAATGACGACATCACCGAGCTCAAATCCCTCACCACGCTGCGCAAACGTATCGTCAGCGACGGTGAAATCGTCTCCACATCGGCTAACGGCTTCCGCCTGGCCACCGGCAAAACCGGTGTGATACTGCGTAATGACGGCCAAAATTTTTATATGATGACCACGCCGGAAGGTCAGGCTCAGGATGGACAGTGGAGCACGTTACGGCCTTTCGGATTTAACCTCGCCTCGGGCAGAGCAGCATTACTCAATGGCGTTGATATCTCCGGCGGTGCAATGATTTCGCACAACGCCAGTATCACTACAACGATGACCGGCCCCTCGCCTCGGGCAGAGCAGCATTACTCAATGGCGTTGATATCTCCGGCGGTGCAATGATTTCGCACAACGCCAGTATCACTACAACGATGACCGGCCCCTCGCCGCTCATCAAAGGGCAAATCTATTATTCAGCCGCCATCGAAAGCAAATTCACCAGCGGCGATAAAACCTCAATCATGCTGATGCAATCGCGGATGACCGGTGATGGTGATAACTATGGTCTGCTCTCTTACCGTGACATGAACGGAAACTGGAATGAAATTCAGGTTAAAGCCAACGCCGAGCTTTCCGCTGGGCAATTGACCAAGCGCAACGCTGACGCCTGGTTCTTCGCCAACCGCCCCCAGAATGCCGATGGCAGCAAAGAATCGAGTACCAAGGGACTGTATCTGCAGGGACCGAATAACAAACAGGCCAATATTTACCACCAGGACAGCGTGAGCCACAACGAGCTCGTGATGCACGTTGGCGATGGCAGTAAAAATAACTGGTTCGTCTTCAAGCAAGACGGCTACGCCATCACCGGCGGTGGCTGGAATATCAGTTCCGATGCCCGAATGAAAACGGAAATCACCCCCATTGACAGCGCGCTGGACAAACTCGGCAAAATTGGCGGCTACACCTATCTCAAACAGGGCATGCCGGAAGCCGGGGTGATTGCCCAGGAAGTGGAAGCGGTTCTGCCGCAGTCGGTGACCCAGACCGACATTAAACTCAATGACGGTAGCGTGCTGAATGATGCCCGCAGCATCAATATCAACGGCGTGGTGGCGTTGTTGGTTGAGGCACTCAAGGACGAGCGTTCACGCCGGGAGGCCGAGCGAGACGCCTTTGAAGTGCGGCTGACGGCGCTGGAAAAAGCCATTTTAAATACCTGAGTGTCACTTGTTTATCGTGGGCTCATTTTTTCGCGCTGCCCACATAACAGGATATTTATAATGCGTTGATAAAAAGAGGCACTTTATGTTTTTTAATGTGAATGCAAGATTCAGCCTGCAGTCGCCGGACGGTGAAGAGAACATGACGGTTTCTGGTGACCGGGACCGCCCCGGGCCAACAGAGTCAACGGGTAATAATGGTGGCGATCGCGATAATTCCGGCTCTTCGACGGGGGTGGAAACCCTAAATGTCGGTGACAGCTACATGACCCCGTTTGGGCCTGTGGTGATTGACAGGAATGGTCATCCCACCATGAATGGCATCGTCATGACAGCGGAAAACACTTCATTTGTCGATTAAAACGGAAGGTCTATCCGTGTTTTGAGTTCCCTGGTCAAATCATCGCCTACCACCCACACTCCCGGCAGCACAAAAACTGAGGCGCAGATAAAAACGGAAAACCATATTTCCGGTGGCAGCTGGGCCGGCGACGGGCCTATCGACGGGACGCTTATCAATGCGGCGATTGGCGATGCGGTAAGGCAATCCCTTCCCACGAGCACGCTCGCCGCGACGTCCACACCAACGTATAAGGTAATGCGCAATGCGTTTGACAAACAGCCTCTCGATAAGCAACCGTCATCCCAAAAGCAAATCGTTGACGCCTGGCAAAAATCGCATAACCTGATGCCTGATACGGTCACAACGCGGTATGAAACCGGGGGCAGCAACAATAATCGCACGGTGATAAAAACCTTGCCCAATGAGGCAAAACAAACGCAGGCCAAAGCGGTTGTCCAGGTCACCGACGATATTCAAAACGCGCTAAGCAAGCATCAGGCTGCTGATGCTGCAGCTAAGGCGGAGGCTGCTCGTAAGGCCGAAGAAGCCCGCAAGGCCGAGGAAGCCCGCAAGGCCGAGGAAGCCCGCAAGGCCGAGGAAGCCCGCAAGGCCGAGGAAGCCCGCAAGGCCGAAGAAGCCAGGAAAGCCCTGTTCGGCAAGGTGGGTTTGCTGGACACCCCGGCGTACACGCCCGAAAAAGCCCGAGCGGCCACGGCCGTACTGTCGGCCGCAGGCGCCATGGTGCTCAATCGTGCTCCAGGGGTACTTCAGATGTCGACGCTTGGACAAGGCGTGATGACGACCTCGAGCGAACTGGCCGGTTGGGCCTCGAGCGCATTGTGGCGGGGAGCCAGTGAGGTGGGCAGTATCCGAGCCGGTACCGCAGTCGCGGCAGGGGCGGTGCTCGGTGCATTTGCACTCGGCTTCTACCCGACTGAAGCCGGAGCAGGAAGTGCCCAGGTTCCAGGCCGGGATGTCAATCTGTTTGCCCTGCAGGCGAGCCTGGCGGCAGGTACGACGACAATCCAGCCCGGCATGACCTCGGTCAATTTGCCGGTACGCGGGTTTATCACCACTGACGATAATGGCAGTCAGCGTGTAAACTTTGTCAGAACCGGCGTTGGCGGTGTGTCGCCGGGCGTGCCAATATTCAGAACGGTGCGTGACGAACAGACGGGACTGGATACAATCACGTTGCCGGCCATCGGAGACGTGCCTGCGCGGACGATACTTATAAATCCGGTGCCAACCGGGCCGGCAGCGCCATCACATACCGGCAACGGTTCACCGGTGCCCGCGTCGCCCGTGCATACCGGCACCGATGTCAGGCAGGCGGACAGTATCGTGGTCACGACCTTCCCGGCGGATGTGGTGCAGGATTTGCAGGACTTTATCCTGTGGCAGCCGGATGCGACGGAGGCGGGCGTAGAAGCCATCTATGTGATGGTGAGCGATCCTTTAGATTCGGGTCGTTTTACCCGGAAACAATTGGATAAAAAGTATCTTAAGCATGCTAGTGATTTTGGTATCAATGATACGAAGAAAAATCGTGAAACATTGACTAAATTTCGTGATGCTCTAGAGGCACACTTAGAGGATAAAGGTACAGTAGAAAAAGGCACTTATTTACTGGTTGAAGATTCCAAGGTCTTTTTTAATTACAAAACCAATAAAGTGGTTGTTACTAGTAAAGATGGTTCGTTTATTTCTGGGTGGAAACTAGATGTAAACAGCCAGCAGTATAAAAATTATATAGAGAAAGGAATACTGAGATGAGTAAAAAATTAACTGATTTAGCAAAAGAATTTGTCAGTTCAAGTATTGACGCAAACAAATTTGCTGATCCATATATTTCAATGTGGAAAGCAGAGAGAGATATGGGAAAATTATCAATCGATGGTAAAGACGTAGATGAAGCATCGTCTACTATTTTCTGTTTAGCTGACTGTTATAATCCTGATTCCGATCGTGAAAATTATGAGCTAGACGAGGCCGGATTAAGAAAGGAAGTAAAAGCAACGCTAGAAAAATTCAAGCTGCTTTAATCTACTGTTTTTTCTGAAAATTACGTTTCGAGTAACGTCCAACAAACGAGGGTTTGCTGGACATTTTCTTTGGTAATGGGATCTGAGGGCCAAAGGCTGGCGGCCCCATCCAGAATCTGGACTGGAAAGGCGCCAGTATTGACCGCGCCGACGTGGACAAGGTGAAACTGCATACCGGGCGGTTTGGCGAATCCCCCGATAACAAAGTGATGATCGACCGTCTGGAGAAAATCCTAACGGGGGAACTGCAGCCCACCGATATCGACAAACGTTTTTATACTCACGAAATCAGGGAGCTGGAACGTTATCGTGCACTGGGTGTATCTGACGGAGTGTCTCCTGAGGATGACGGTGCTACTTGGAATAACACCCATACAGCGACGTTGGAAGACTACAAATTAAGTAGCGACCGCTCTCTGCTATACACTCCAGAAGCACTAAAAGCCGGTGATGAATAAATTTAGAGGAAGAATTATGATTGATTTCAAATCGATGTTTGAAAATGAACAAATCCAGGAGATAGTTTTATTCCTATCTGGGCGAAGAGATGATGGGGTATCACACCCTCAATTAGATGGTTACTGCACCACGCATGGAAATAGTCGCATATCAAATATTGAACTTATTTCTTTAGTGAAAAATATGCGCGAAAAAGGCTATATTTCATCTAATGGAAAAGGTGGTTATAAAAAAGGCCCGAACTGGAAAGCCCCCGCATTCGTAACCGAGAAAAAATACGGTATCGAATAACCGCGGCACTTTCCGATAAGTGCGTTTTAAACAACGTCCAGCAAACGAGGGTTTGTTGGACGTTGTTCCTTGTGGCGTTCTCTCCCAACACTTTGATATTCATTGTCTTTTTAATCCACCCCATTATCTACGTTCGATTATATTGATTTTTAACGTGATAAAGGGACACTCATACCATGCTGATTGGATAGATCTTAAGATGTTGCTCTGCAGCCTCCACCACCGCCGGGCTATCCAGCTGGTTCTGCAGATTTGCCTTGAGCGCGGCGAAAGTGTCCGTCGGCAGCTTGAGGCACAGGGTCGGCAACAGCAGGCCGCTTTCCGGCACAGACATCAAGACGTACTTCATCTCACCTCCATTCCGCCCTGAAATGAATGCATAGCAGGGTGCCCATAGTTGATTCGTGGAGCCGCATGCGTTGCTTTTCGCATACCCAACTGGCGTGCCTGGCGCCAGGGTAGTTAATGACGCAATCTTCAGCAAACCGCTCACCGCGCATTTGCAACCGTTCACCCGGCGGATTGAACCGCTGACTGAAATTCGCATGTCTTCCCTGCACGCCGCCGGCGATGATGAGCTGTCGCTGAACCAAACCCGCGACCGACATCCGCACCAAATCCTGAAACATCTTATAAGCGGATGAACTCATTCATTTTTTGCAGACTGGAATTAAGGATACCTCAATGAAACGAGAGGGGATTTTAAAGCACCTGCCCTGGATGCTGCTGGGGATACTCGGCGCCGCCTGCCTGGGCGTGGTGGCGCTGCGCCGCGGTGAAAGCATCAGCGCACTGTGGATCGTCGTCGCTTCGGTGGCGGTGTATCTGGTGGCCTACCGTTACTACAGCCTGTACATCGCCAGCAAGGTGATGAGGCTGGACGCCGGCCGCGCCACCCCGGCGGTGGTCAACAACGACGGCCTGAACTACGTGCCGACCAACAAGAACGTGCTGTTCGGCCACCACTTCGCCGCCATCGCCGGCGCCGGGCCGCTGGTGGGCCCGGTGCTGGCCGCACAGGTCGGCTACCTGCCCGGCACGCTGTGGCTGCTGGGCGGCGTGGTGCTGGCGGGGGCGGTGCAGGACTTTATGGTGCTGTTCATCTCCTCGCGCCGCAACGGCGCCTCGCTCGGCGAGATCATCAAAAAGGAAATGGGGCCGATACCGGGCACCATCGCGCTGTTCGGCTGCTTCCTGATCATGATCATCATCCTGGCGGTGCTGGCCCTTATCGTGGTGAAAGCGCTGGCGGAAAGCCCGTGGGGCGTGTTCACCGTTTGCTCCACCGTGCCGATCGCGCTGTTTATGGGCATCTACATGCGCTACCTGCGCCCCGGCCGGGTGGGCGAAGTGTCGGTTATCGGCATCGTGCTGCTGGTGGCTTCCATCTGGTTCGGCGGCGTGATCGCCCACGACCCGTTCTGGGGCCCGGCGCTGACCTTTAAAGACACCACCATTACCTTCACGCTGATCGGCTACGCGTTCGTCTCCGCCCTGCTGCCGGTATGGTTGATCCTGGCGCCGCGCGACTATCTGGCGACCTTCCTGAAAATCGGCGTGATCGTCGGGCTGGCGATCGGCATCGTTATCCTCAACCCAGAGCTGAAAATGCCGGCGGTGACGCAGTTCGTCGACGGCACCGGCCCGGTGTGGAAAGGCACGGTGTTCCCGTTCCTGTTTATCACCATCGCCTGCGGCGCGGTCTCCGGCTTCCATGCATTAATCGCTTCCGGCACCACGCCGAAGCTGCTGGCCAATGAAACCGACGCGCGCTTTATCGGCTACGGCGCGATGCTGATGGAATCCTTCGTCGCCATCATGGCGCTGGTGGCGGCCTCGATCATCGAGCCGGGCCTGTACTTCGCCATGAACACCCCGCCGGCGGCGCTGGGCATCACCATGCCGGACCTGCACCGGCTGGGCACCGAAGACGCGCCGATGATCATGGCCTCGCTGAAGGACGTGACCGCGCACGCGGCGGCGACCGTCAGCTCCTGGGGCTTCGTCATCAGCCCGGAACAGATCCTGCAAACCGCCACCGACATCGGCGAACCTTCGGTGCTGAACCGCGCCGGCGGCGCGCCAACGCTGGCGGTGGGCATCGCCCACGTGTTCCACCAGATAATCCCCGGCGCCAACATGGGCTTCTGGTACCACTTCGGCATTCTGTTCGAGGCGCTGTTCATCCTGACCGCCCTGGACGCCGGCACCCGCTCCGGCCGCTTTATGCTGCAGGATCTGCTGGGCAACTTCGTGCCCTTCCTGAAGAAAACCGACTCGCTGGTGGCCGGCATCGTCGGCACCGCCGGCTGCGTGGGGCTGTGGGGCTACCTGCTGTATCAAGGGGTGGTGGATCCGCTCGGCGGCGTGAAGAGCCTGTGGCCGCTGTTCGGCATTTCCAACCAGATGCTGGCCGCCGTGGCGCTGGTATTGGGCACCGTGGTGCTGATTAAGATGAAGCGCACCCAATACGTTTGGGTGACCCTGGTGCCGGCGGTGTGGCTGCTTATCTGCACCACCTACGCGCTGGGCCTGAAGCTGTTCAGCGACAACCCGCAGCTGGAAGGCTTCTTCTTCCTGGCCGGCGAGTATAAGCGCAAAATCGCCGAGGGCGGCGCCGAGCTGAGCGCGCAGCAGATAGCCAACATGAACCACATCGTGGTGAACAACTACACCAACGCCGGGCTGAGCATTCTGTTCCTGCTGGTGGTGTACAGCATCATCTTCTTCGGGGTGAAAACCGCCATGGCGGCGCACAAGAACCCGAAACGCACCGACCAGGAAACGCCATACGTGCCGGTGCCCAAAGAAACGCCCTCCAACGGCGTAACCGAGGGGGACGTCAAAGTTTCGCCGCAGCACTGATGGTGATTTAACGGATACCCTGCATATACCCTTCATCTTTCAAGTCGCAGGGGTGTTGGCTGCCTTCGCTCACCCCAGTCACTTGGTGGACCAAGCTCCTGGGGACTCGTTCAGTTGCCGCCTACCTGCAACTTGAAATCTATTGGGTATAATGAGATCTATTACGCAGGGTATTCTCTTCAATCAATAAGGACAGGCTATGTTCGGAAATCTCGGCCAGGCGGGTAAGTATCTCGGGCAGGCGGCGCGCATGTTGGTGGGCGTGCCCGACTACGATACCTACGTCCAGCACATGAAAGACAACCACCCGGACAAGCCGGTGATGACCTATAAAGAATTTTTCCGCGAACGCCAGCAGGCGCGCTACGGCGGCGACGGCAAAGGCGGCATGCGCTGCTGTTGATTTGCAGTGAATAAGGACCCGTAATGAAACCCATCGCAGTCACCATCCTGACCGGCTTTTTGGGCGCAGGCAAAACCACCCTGCTGCGCCATATCCTGAACGCCGACCACGGCTACCGGATTGCGGTCATCGAGAACGAGTTCGGCGAAGTGCCGATCGACAACGCGCTGATCGGCGACCGCGCCAGCCGCATCACCACCCTGAGCAACGGCTGCATCTGCTGCAGCAAATCCAACGAGCTGGCGGACGCGCTGCTGGATCTGCTGGACGGCGCAGACAGCGGCCAGTTGGCCTTCGATCGGCTGATCATCGAATGCACCGGCATGGCCGATCCCGGCCCGATCGCCCAGACCTTTTTCTCGCACCCGATCCTCTGCGAACGCTTCCTGCTGGACGGCATCATCACCCTGGTAGACGCGGCACACGCCGAGCAGCAGTTGAACCAGTTCAGCATCGCGCAGGCGCAGGTGGGCTACGCCGACCGCATTCTGCTGAGCAAAACCGACGTGGCGCCGGACTGCGAAGCGCTGATCCAGCGCCTGCAGCTGATGAACGCCCGCGCGCCGGTGCACAAGGTGACACACGGCGATATCGAGCTGGGCCTGCTGTTCGACATCGAAGGCTTTACGCTCAACGACCGGCTGAACCTGGCGCCACCCGCCCGGCTGTTCCGCCGCATTCCGCAGCCGCAGAACAACATCCGCTCGATCGTGGTGTACCACGACCGCCCGCTGGAGCTGATGCAAATTTCCGAGGTGATGGAAGGCCTGCTGCTGGAATACGCCGACAACCTGCTGCGCTATAAGGGCATTCTGTCTATCGAAGACGAGCCGCGTCGCCTGCTGTTCCAGGGCGTGCAGCGGCTGTATAACGCCGACTGGGACCGCGAGTGGCTGCCGGATGAGGAGCGCCGCAGTACGCTGGTGTTTATCGGCGTGGACTTGCCGGAGGAGGAGATCCGGGAGCGGATTGGCGGCTTGGGTTGAGTGCACATGCGGCACGGTTTTCGCCGCGTACCAGGGTCCACGCCAGCAGCAGTGCGCAGGCGCTGCTCGCCATCAGCACGATGCCCGGCCGCTGCGTCACCCCGGCCAGCACCAGCCCCGCCGCCAGCATCAGGTAATACATCAGGCCAAGGATTGCGCCCGCGGTGCCCATGCAATCCTTATAATTCCGCAGCGCCCGCGCCAGAATATTGGGGATCGCGATGCCGTAGGCCATCACCACCAGCATCATCGGCAGCACGAACCACAGCTCATCCTCCAACAGGAACACCAGGCCCCCGCCGAGCAGCGCCAATACGCAGGCCAGCATCAGCAGCGGCGTAAACAGCCACTGCCTGGCGATGAGAAATTTGTTGATTGCCGCGCCGATCCCGACGCCGGCGGCCAGTACCAACCCGCTATAGCCAAACCACTGCGGCGGAACGCCCAGCGCTTCAAACCGAAACGGCGCCAGCTGGTAATAGCTGAACATGCAGACGTTGAACAGGGCCACCAGCCATGCGCTGCGCCAGATATCGCCGTCTTTCGCCATTCTGCCAAACGTGCCGAAGAAAGCGCTTTTCCTCCCCTGCGCCGGGCGCGTTTCCGGCAGTTGCCATGCGGCATAGGCCAGCAGCAAGGCGGCCAACGCCGCCAGCCCGGCGAACACCCCCTGATAGCCCCAGTAATGGGTCAACAGGGCGCCGCTCAGCACCCCCACCGCGGGGCTGACCGCCATCGCAATCCCCATCACGGAAAACACCCGCGCCAGCGCATAGCCGTCGAACCGATCGCGAATGGCGGTCTGGGTGCCTACCGAGCCCACCGCCGCGCCAAACGCCGCCAGCACTCTGGCCGCCAACAGCAGGGTAAAGCCGCTGCTGAAGAGGGCGATGATCGACGCCAAAAGATACAGCGCCAGACCGGCCAAAATGGTGGGGCGCCGGCCGATCACGTCACACAACCGGCCCCAGATGACCACCCCGAAAGCAAAAGCGAAAAAGTAACAGGACAAGGTTTGCGCCGCGGCCTCCGCGCTGACGTGAAAACCTTCGGCAATGTGCGTGAGTGCCGGGCTATAGATTGTTTCCACAATCTGGGGAAACATCATCATCAGTGTCGCCAGGGTAAGGGTCAGTCTGCGTTGCATGGTACATCCCGTATCCACAAAGAAAGCAGGCCACAAAGTAGCACCTTCCCCGCCCCGGCCATTACAATATAAAAGACAAAAAACTTATAAAATCGGACAAACTTATGGCATGGCTCAGCGCACAGGACGAATTTGACCCCGATGCTATCGACAATAGCGTGTTAGGCATTGCGGCCGAGCTGGCGCAGCATGATTCCGGGCCGCACTGGCACCACATGGGGCAGCTGCTGTTCAGCCAGCGGGGCTGTATGCGCATCACGCTCAATGAAAGCATTTGCCTGCTGCCGCCGGCGCGCATTGCCTGGATCCCACCCAAGGTGGTGCACCGCGTTCAGGTTACCGGCGTGGCCGGTTATCGCTCGGTTTATCTCGACACCCGGCGCCACCCCGGCCTTTCGCCCCAGTTGGAAGTGCTTTCGGCCTCTTCTTTGCTGCGGGAAGTGCTGGAGCGGATCGCCCTCGCCGACTTCGCCACCCGGTGGGAAAGCGGCCCCAGCGCCAATATTCTTGCCGTATGCCTGGACGAAATACGGCATGCGCAGCGCGAGCCGACCTTGCTGCCGCTGCCCAAGGACCGCCGCCTACGGCAGCTGGCCGGCATGAAGGAGGTGCCGCCGCTCAATGAGCTGGCGCGCTACAGCGGCGCTTCGGAGAAGACCATCAGCCGCATCTTTCGCAAGGAGACCGGATTGAGCTACCAGCAGTGGCGCCAGCAATGGCGTTTGATCACAGCCATCGAGCTGCTGGCGGAGGGATGCGGCCTGTCCGATATCGCCGGTAAGCTTGAATTCTCCAGCGACAGCGCCTTCTCGACCTTCTTTAAAAATATGACCGGCAGCTCGCCGCGCGCCTACATGCCGAACCGCCGTTAACCGCGCGCCTTATCCGCCAGCCAGTGCGGCCCCGCCGCCACCGACTCGCGCTCGATCAGGCTGGCCGGGAAGCTGGGCCGCTTGCTCAGCTCGCCGCCGTCCAGCATCGACAGCAGGCGGTTGATGGTTTCCTTGATCATCTCGGTCACCGGCATTTTCATGCTGGACAGCGAGGGCACGGTATAGGGCGCCAGCGGGATGTCGTCGAAGCCGATGACCGACACCGCGGACGGCACCGGGATCCGGCATTCGGTCAGGCGCTTGATCGCGCCGATGGCCATTTCGTCGTTGCCGGCGACGATGGCGCTGAACGCCTGGCCGCCGGCCAACAGCGCATCGACCGCCGCCATGCCGCTTTGCGCGTTCCACTTGCCTTCGACAATCAACGCGTTGTTGAGCGCAATGCCCTGCTGAGCCAGCGCGGATTTATAGCCGGAAAGGCGCTCCAGCCCGGTGGGCGAATCCAGCGAGCCGGTGATAAAGGCGATATCGCGGTGGCCGCGCGCAATCAGGTGCGCCACCGCCGCCGCGCTGGCGGCGTGCTGATCGCTGAAGATGCAGTAGCTGTCGTTGAGCCGCAGGCGGCGGTTGATGACCAGTATCGGCTGCCGGTGCCGGGAAACGATCTCGTCCATTTCCGCGATCGACAAAAAGCGCGGGTAGATGATCACGCCGTCACAGCGCAGATCCAGCAGGAATTGAATCGCGGCGCGCTCCTCTTCGGCGGTGTGCTTGCCGTCCGCCAGGATCAGCTGGCGGCCGTTTTCTTCCATGATGCGCGCCGACTGCGCCATCAGCTCGCTGAAGTAGTTGCCGCTGTAGAGGGTGTTGGTGACCACCAGGCCGATGGTCTGGGTGGTTTTAGTCGCCAGATTGCGCGCCAGCAGGTTGGGCCGGTAGCCGGTCTCTGCGATGGCCCGATCCACCAGCGCACGCTTTTCCTGGCTGACATAGCCGCTGCCGGACAAAACGCGCGACACCGTCGCCTTTGAAACGCCGGCCTTTTTCGCCACCTCAAGTATTGTTGCCATCTGTGCGCCGCTAAAATCCATGGTTCAACGCAGTCTACCCAAGACGCCCCGGGTTTGAAACGTTTTCACTCCCGTCTTCCCCCTGACCCTATTCCCGCCAACGATCCAGATCACGAAAATGAAAACCAAAAAATCATAATTCTTGCCAGACAAATAATACCGATTCATGATTTTGTGAAACCGGTTTCTTATGGGCGTTTCATTCAGATGGAACGGCGGATCGCCCAGGCAGTAAAAATTCGCCTTTAGGCAATCCGAATTCCTGAAAAGAGACGACAACTTTATGCCGAAAAACTACGCAGAGATCTCGCGCCGCATCGTGCATGCGCTGGGCGGCCTCGGCAATATCGACGCCGTAACGCACTGCATGACCCGCCTGAGATTCGTTGTTAAAGACCAGGCGCTGGTAGACGCCCCCGCGCTGAAAGCCATCGACGGCGTGCTGGGCGTGGTGCACAGCGGCGAGCAGTGCCAGGTGATCATCGGCAACGAGGTTTCCAAGGCTTACCAGGCGGTGCAGGCGCTCGGCATGCCGGGTGCGGCGGCCCCCGCCGCCCCGGTAAAACGCCAGCTCACCCTGAAAGGCATCGGCGCCGGCATTCTCGACGCGCTGGTGGGCACCATGTCGCCGCTCATCCCCGCCATCATCGGCGGCTCTATGGTGAAGCTGCTGGCGATGATCCTGGACATGGCCGGGGTCTTCGAAAAAGGCTCCTCGACCCTGATCATCCTGAACGTGATCGGCGACGGCGCGTTCTTCTTCCTGCCGGTGATGGTCGCCGCCTCTGCGGCGCTGAAGTTCAAAACCAACATGTCGTTGGCGATCGCCATCGCCGGGGTGCTGGTGCACCCTAACTTTATCGATCTGATGGCCAAGGCGGCGCAGGGCCAGGCGGTGGAGTTCGCCTTCATCCCGGTGACGGCGGTGAAATACACCTACACGGTGATCCCGGCGCTGGTGATGACCTGGATCCTGTCGCACATCGAACGCGGGGTCGATCGCATCACCCCGGCGGTGACCAAGAACTTCCTCAAGCCGATGCTGATCGTGCTGATTGCCGCGCCGATCGCCATCCTGATTATCGGCCCGCTCGGCATCTGGATCGGCAGCGGCATCTCTGCGCTGGTGTATACCGTGCACGGCTACCTGGGCTGGCTCTCCGTCGCCATTATGGGGGCGATTTGGCCGCTGCTGGTGATCACCGGCATGCACCGGGTGTTCACCCCGACCATCATCCAGACCATCGCCGAAACCGGCAAAGAGGGCATGGTGATGCCTTCGGAGATTGGCGCCAACCTGTCGCTCGGCGGCTCTTCGCTGGCGGTGGCGTTCAAAACCAAAAACCGCGAGCTGCGCCAGACCGCATTGGCCGCCGCCGCCTCCGCCATAGTGGCGGGGATCTCCGAACCGGCGCTGTACGGCGTGGCGGTGCGGCTGAAACGCCCGCTGATCGCCAGCCTGATCAGCGGCTTTGTCTGCGGCGCGGTCGCCGGCATCGGCGGGCTGGCCAGCCATTCGATGGCCTCGCCCGGGTTGTTCACCAGCGTGCAGTTCTTCGACCCGGCCAACCCGATGAGCATGGTGTGGGTGGTGGCGGTGATGGCGCTTTCCGTGGTGCTGTCTTTCGTACTCACGCTGATTTTGGGCTTCGAAGACATTCCGGAAAGCGAAGCGGCCCCAACGACCACCGCACCGGCGGCGAATACCGCCAACGCGACCCATTAACGCACTATTTTTTACCCTAAATAATTGGAGTTGCATCAAGGCGGCAAGGCCGTATATCCCCAGGAGCTTAGTCAGCTAAGTGACTGAGGTGTGCGGGCGCAGCCAACACAGAGGCAGCTTCAAGTATGACGGGTAATTATTGAGGATTGCATGTCTGATTCAACATTCCCGCAAGGGTTCTTATGGGGCGGCGCACTGGCCGCCAACCAGGCGGAAGGCGGCTATCGCGAGGGCGGCAAAGGGCTGACCACCGTCGATATGATCCCGCACGGCGCCAACCGCATGGCGGTCAAACTCGGCCTGGAGAAGCGCTTTAGCCTGCGCGACGACGAGTTCTACCCCAGCCACGACGCCATCGATTTCTACCACCGCTACCGCGACGACATCGCGCTGATGGCGGAGATGGGCTTTAGCGTGTTCCGCACCTCCATCGCCTGGAGCCGGATTTACCCCAACGGCGACGAGCTAACGCCCAACCCCGAGGGCATCGCCTTCTACCGCAGCCTGTTCGAAGAGTGCCGCAAATACGGCATCGAACCGCTGGTGACCCTGTGCCACTTCGACGTGCCGATGCACCTGGTGACCGAATACGGCTCCTGGCGCAGCCGCAAGATGGTGGAGTTTTTCACCCGCTATGCCCGCACCTGCTTCAAAGCCTTCGACGGGTTGGTGAAATACTGGCTGACCTTCAACGAAATCAACATCCTGCTGCACAGCCCGTTTTCCGGCGCCGGGCTGGTGTTCGAAGTGGGCGAAAACCCCGAGCAGGTGAAATACCAGGCCGCGCACCACGAGCTGGTGGCCAGCGCGCTGGCGACGCGCATCGCCCATGAGGTGAACCCCGCCAACCAGGTGGGCTGCATGCTGGCCGGCGGCAATTTCTACCCCTGGTCCAGCAAGCCGGAAGACGTGTGGGCCGCGCTGGAGAAAGACCGCGAGAACCTGTTCTTTATCGACGTGCAGGCCCGAGGCGCTTACCCCTCTTACTCCGCCAGGGTGTTCCGCGAAAAAGGCGTGCGCATCGCCATGGAGCCGGAAGACGCCGAGATCCTGCAGAACACCGTCGATTTCGTCTCCTTCAGCTATTACGCCTCGCGCTGCGCCTCCGCCGACATGAACGACAACAACAGCAGCGCCGCCAACGTGGTGAAATCGCTGGCGAACCCGCACGTACCGCGCAGCGACTGGGGCTGGGGCATCGATCCGCTGGGGCTGCGCATCACCATGAACATGATGTACGACCGCTACCAAAAACCGCTGTTCCTGGTGGAAAACGGCCTGGGCGCGCACGACCAGATCAACGCCAACGGCGAGATAGAAGACGACTACCGCATCAGCTACCTGCGCGAACACATCCGCGCCATGGCCGACGCCATCGCCGACGGCGTGCCGGTGATCGGTTACACCACCTGGGGCTGCATCGACCTGGTGGCCGCCTCGACCGGCGAAATGAGCAAGCGCTACGGCTTTGTGTACGTCGACCGCGACGACCAGGGCAACGGCACCCTCGCCCGCACCCGCAAGAAATCCTTCTGGTGGTACAAAAAGGTGATTGCCAGCAATGGGGTGGATTTGGGGTAGGTTGGCTTTGCCCCCAGGGCCTGAGAACTTCGGGCGCCTGGGGGGGTTAGTGTGGGATTGGGAGAGTTTGTATCTGCAACGACCCGTTTATGTGCGCGACCGAGAATGTGGTTACGAACTCACGCGCAGAGGGAAAATCCCCCGCCTGCAGCTTTTTAGGGGATAGCAGTTTCACGGAGAAATGATATTGCTGCCCTGGAGCAAATACGTAGCCTTCGTCAGGGACGCACTGACCCGCCGTGATATCACGCAGCGGGTCGAAGAATTTGAATGTGCGGCTCTGAGCCTCATCCAATCGGTAGATCGAGATGCCCGCTAACCTTTCGTCCCCTTCCGGCATCACAGTCACGCACAGGGCGCCAGCACGCAGGCTGACTGTTGCGGGGTAGTCTACAGGAATACGATCGGCCATCGACGGACAGCCAGCGAGTAGGAAAGGGATGGCGAGGGGGAAAATCCGTTTCATTATTACCCCTGCGCTACCTGCTGCCCTGTACGACGTTTTCAATAACGTAAGTACCATTGAGCTTTTTCACTTTGAAGTGAGATATAAAGGCTCTACCGGAAACATCCTGCAGATTCCTGCGCTTCTCTACCGGGACAAAATTTAGTCTCATGCTATAGAGATGATTTTCCTGAAACGTGTAATCATTTGGGGTAACGCAGATACCCTTTTTCAGATCCTGATTCGCCACTTCAATCAGTTTCTCCCCCGTATCACCGCTGATATAAAGCGTATCCTGCTTTTCGTTTTCCTTTGGCGATGGGTAAATACAGATATCACCATTATCTTTAGCCTGGGCTGTTATAGAGATATCCGGCGCATAACGCTGGTCCAGACGATCGCCTACGCAGGCGCTTAACAGAGTTACGCCAACAACGACACACAAAAGCTTATCCTTCATGACCCCTCCTCTATCTGTAAGGAAAACCGGCTAATACTTTTCCATATTTTTCTTTTACTTTTCTCACATCGGCATAGTCATTGCCGCTATAAGTCACTTCCTTCCCGAAGCTATTTCTCCAGACAGCATACCCTGAAGAGGTCAGTAAATGATAATCTGCAATGATTTGAGCCTGTTGCTCCATAGAATAATGCTTTAAGGTTTTTGATTCATCAAGTTCGTAAGTGTAGTTTGCAAGCCAGCTATAAAGGCCACGTGCTTTTACCCACATCCCGCGCTGGTACTGCCATACATGAGCCATTTCATGGATAAAGAGATGCTTATAACTGTAGTCCTGTTTTGAAAAATCTGGTGTGTACCAGTCTCGAAAATATAGTTCACCGTTAGGTGACATGGCCGTATTACGATTTTGCAGGCCGAATGGAAGATAGCTGCCATGATGGATCCAAATTTTCCCATAGATAATTGAGCCACCGAACACTGTCCTTGCGAGGCCAATCTCACCAGGGGTAAGTAGCCTTAACGTTCCTTCTTCTTGCGCCATCATTACGTTCCCTCTTCATCACAACAATAGAATATGTCTCACCCGTATGTTAACGGAACTCTTCACTCTAGCACTTTCGAGATATGCTTACAAAATGATAAAACGCACCTTTAACCATAAAATAGAAAATCAATTAAATAAAATTAAAATATTATATTGGTTCGATAAATAATTAATGGTGATGTATAACCAAATAATTGAGATCTGTATTCCAGTCCTAAAAGTAAATCAACTGTAATTCCATACAGCTTATTCTTTCATTCTATCGATAACGTTATAGTTTTCTTGCTGCGGCAAAATCCGCAGCCGGAGTTAGCGTTCCGAATCTGACATAATACAGTGGCGTTGTGTAATAATGCCGCAGCTTTAGCTTACCTCAAATTATGGTAGCTCAGGCGGGGGCTTCGCAAGAAGCGCTGGTTCCTATGTCCCGGTGACGCTAACCCCATCTGAGCTACCACCCGAGTTTAGCGTCTCTGGTGATAGTCATTATCCAATGACATACGGAGATGTAATCATGGCTGATACTTTCACCTCTAAGCCCCACCCTGAGAACACCCTAACCCTCTATCGCGAACTGTTTAACCTGCTCGACCTCGACGCCTTAAATACTACGCAGCTCTTAGATCTAGCCGCCTTATCTGCCGAGCAGGCAGAAGGGTTATGCCATGGTCTGATGCTGTTCGGCGGCCTGCTGCAAAAGAACCCGCAGCTCGATGCCGACGGTTGGGAACAGCTGAATCACTATCTCAACGCTACCGCTCATCTGGTTCCTGCGCTGTGTAATCTGTATGGGCGTGCGCTGCGGGAAATGGAAGCCTGCGGCTAACATAGAACAACCTGCCAGGGCGATGCCTGTTTGCACCGCCCTCCCACTCCCTCCCTGCCGTTTTCAATAGATCTGGCCTAGAGATCACGACAAAAGTATTCATCAAGGTAGGCATTTTCTCCCCAGCCTGGCATAGTTAACACATTCGATAATTCGATGAGTTAACTGCTAGGTATTGACGCATGGCCACCGCAAAACTTTGGAATCGGGAAGAATTACTGGTCGCTTTCACGCTGTATAGCCAAATTCCGTTTGGCAAGCTCCACTCGAAGAATCCCGAGATAATCCACTATGCAAAACTGATTGACCGTACGCCGTCGGCGTTAGCCATGAAATTAGTGAATCTCGCCAGTTTGGATCCATTCATCACCGAATCTGGCCGCGGTGGTTTGAAAGGGGCATCCAATGCTGACCGGGAGTTGTGGAAAGAATTGAGCCAAGATATGGACTTGTTCGTTCAGCAATGCAAAAGAGCAATAGAACAACTGGAAACACCGGCCAGATCTGATTTTGATGAAGAGCCAAAAGATTTCAGTGGCAGAGATAGATTTTCTACGGTCAAAACACGTGTGGACCAAAACCTGTTTCGCAAGAATGTATTGGAAGCTTATGGGTATCGTTGCTGCATTACAGGGTTGGAAGAACCTGTTCTACTCGTTGCTAGCCATATCCTGCCCTGGAGTCACTCGATAGAACAGCGTCTTAATCCCAGTAATGGGTTGTGTCTATCTAGTTTACATGACAAGGCTTTTGATAGAGGATTAATCACGTTCGACGAGAACTTTGAGCTAGTATTATCGCCGCAACTCAAGAGGTTAAAGAGTAGTTTTTGTGTGGAAAATTTTGAAAAATATGAGGGTAAAAAACTGCGTTTACCAAATATTTTCAAACCTTCCCATAAGTATTTAAAATACCATAAAGAAAATATTTTTATCGCTTATTAAGTTATCAACAATTTACATCATAAAATAAAATCCTGGCAACCACTTAAAGGAAAATGATTGCCAGAAAAAATATGTACAACGCACTTTCCATCTAAAACTTGAAATGCCCTTTTGCTGCCAAACGTAAATATTCAGAATCAACGATGCCAATTCTCATCCATATATTAGCAAGACTAGCCATTTCACTAGTTGCCCTACTATATCTAATTTCACCAACCCATTCGAACTTTATTGGTATATCACCAACAGAGTTGAGAAAGAACTTAGTTGCTTCAAACTCGTTTACTTCCCTAGTAGCTCTCACTCGTTGAGTTTCATTATCCGGATTGAAATGGAATGTTTTGACAACTGGATATTTTTTATCAAAATATATCCCGACACTATCCCCTTCTGAATTAGTCACAACTAAATTATACTTTTTCCTACACTCACTACCTTCAATAAATACAAATGGACGAGACCCTTGAATTCTCAAAGTATCACATGCAGGAGTAAAGCACATTAAATATCGTTCATTCCCTCCCTCGTTAAACTTTAAAATCGTGCCAGTGGTTAACGATGGAAACCATCCAGGATTCATCAATCTGGTAGTAGAACCATACGCCTCACGGCGAAAAGCGACTAGTCTTGAAAATTCGTTTTGTGCTTTTTTTGACTTTTCAATATCCCCAGATATGGCTTCGGAAACCTTATTTCTTTTAATTTCAGGGAATCTAATTTTTTCACCATCATTATTTCTAAAATCATTATCACCTATTCCATGATGTAGCAAACAATCTAACACCTCTCTGTTTATAGTTATATTTTTATTCTCATCGCCACTTTTGACATCATAGCTAACAGGCTGTAATCTATCTGAAAATGCATCTAGCCAAAGAGATACAGTCTTTTTTTCTAAATACTCATCGGCTATTCTCTCCAATCCAAGAGCATTATCACACTCAGCTACCATTAATTCTCTCATTAGCTCTGCCACATCCCCAGGTGGGTTTGTAATAAGTCTATTTGAAATATAGGCAGAATCAATCGAAGCACCAAACCGAGTTAACATATGATGCGTATTTTTTCTTATTGCCCCAACTGCAGCCAGAGCGAAAGATGGTATTAGACCATTAGCAAAATTTGAAAACAATTTAATTAATTCATCAGGTAATTTTTTTGCTGATGTTGCGACCTTATTTTTAATCACAACAATAGTTGATGAACTATGAGCACACAGTTCTACACCTTGCATATTTTCAAGAGATACACCACCTCTTTGAAGATGTTCTTTCACATCATTAAAAATTGCTTCATTCAATGGCTCACCAGTATAAATACAAATAAGTCTTAAACGACCATTCTCTTGCGTATCTGCCCTGGCAATATCCTCAAGAATTTGTAACGTAAGTGATGAGTCCTTCGATTCAAGGTACCAATCAATAACAACTAAATCAGAAACTTTTGCAGCCAGAAGTGCACGATTTTTTTTCTCTTGTTGATTTTTGTTCAAATCATCAGGCAAAACAAAGGCGCAAGCAATCCCTCTTTCTGAAAAAACATCAGATACAGAACGTAAATCTAAATCATGTATACTTTCAATCGGTACAATATCAGGAGAGATTAGCTCTGATGGCTCATCGCCAAAACCAGACTCCTCTACCGTATCAACTTCTATAATTTCTTCTGAAGTGCTTTGCCGTACCCAAGGTTGATTATCTATGACCACAGCAGTCTTTAAAAACTTACCAACAGCACCTTGTATATGTTTATTCCAAATATCAGTGGGGTTTTCCTCACGTACCACAGACTCTAAGTTAACTATATCACTCATAATTCTCTTCCTTGGAAAAAATTTTAAACTGAGGAGGAATTTCAATCCCAGGGTTTACCAAAATTATATCAAAACCTTCTCTTCTTAATATTTCTTTAGTGATCGCCAACCCCATTCCTCTGCCACCAGGTTTCATTGTTTCGCCAAAATCAAAAATGCGATGAGAAATTCTTTCCTCTATTCCAGGGCCATTGTTTGATATAAAAAAACCAGACTCATCTGCATCAAGATATATCTTTTTATCCCCTTGAGCACGACTGTTCAACCAATATATAGCATTATCAATGACATTAATAAATGCCCCCATCAATGCTGAAGACTTACACTTAGCCTTAAAGCCACGAAAGGCATGGGTCACCTCTAGATATATATTTGAAGACAAAAACTGTTCACTAAAAACATTACGAATTACATTAAGTATCTCACTGCCTGACAACTCTATAGTTGTTCGATGCATTCTACGACCAAGTGGGTCTAGAACCTTTAAATACCCATCTAAGTGTTCTATGTGGGCGCGTAAATTCTTATAAAGGGGAGCTAACTGCGGATTCCTATCGGCCCATGGCTTTAGCTCTGACATAGAGGAACGAATTCCACGTGCTGCAGATTCAAATTCATGTTGTAGAATTCCCACAGACATTCCCATTTGAGCAAAATCGGAATAAAACTCCACTTGTTCTTCTAGAACTTGATTTCTAGCTTCAAGTGCTGCAAAACGATCATCAAGTGTTTCACGATCTTTGACCTCTGAGGCTAAATCAATAAGTTGCCGTTTAAACGAATCTAAAAGCTCAGTTTCACGCAAGCGAAGTTCTGCAATCTTCTGTTCTGCTTCATATCTAGCATTCTCAATTTCATCAGGCTTCTCTGCAGAACGTTTAGTAAACTCATCAACGAGCAATTCAATATTATATTTGAGTTCAGAAAATTCTTCTTTTAAAACCTCTTTAACTGAGCGATGCATATTCTCCAAAGCTTCAGTTGTTTCTCTCCGTAATCCTGAGAGCTCACGAACAGTATTATCCTTTTCGCGCTCTACATCTTGAAGCGCGGTAATTCGGCGCTCTGAAATTGTAATCCTATCTTTTTTAGAATTAGATAAAACATTGTCAATTTCAGCTCTGAGAGGTTCAAATACTCCGTCCTTCAACTGATTATATATCGCTTCATAAGCCACCCAGTCTTTTTTTATTTTATTGCTTAATGCAAGCCCTCTAGGAATTGACAATGCAAACTTGTTAGCTAAACGGTGTAATTTTTTCTGCGATTCTTGTTCAATCAATCTAATTCCTGATGCAAAATCTCCCAAGTCAAAATTAGATATTAAATTATTTACCTTAATATTTAAATCTGAGACTATCTTGCTTGCCTCTGTTTCGAAAAATCCTTCATTATATTCTTTAAAGAATGAGTTAAGTTCATTTTGGAAATTTGCCCTTCTACCATCGGCTTTTTCTTGCTGTTTTTTCAATATCGCAGCTTGGGTTGAGTATAATGTTTTTCCTTCATTAAAATCATCACCTTGAGGAGATCCCGTCCTAAAAAATTCATACGCCAACTGCCTAAAAAAATTGACAAGAATTCCACGAAAATCACGGTATGCTTGGTTTTCTCTAAAGCCTTCACGCCCTGCCTTCTCTGTCAATGCACCATTTAGCGAGTGTTTTATCGCAACATAACCAAAACCACGACGATAAGAAAAATACCAATCTTTAGCTGCTAATGTTCTTCTTTTCTCTATATCTAGCCAGTCAACATCCGAGTTGCCATATGGTAAAATACGAATCCCGTCACGATAAATATATAAACCACCAACCTTATCTGTTTTGGACGTAATTTCTGACCAATCATCAGGTGTGAGTCTGGTTTCAGTTGAACGACCTTGAACGTATCCATACCGAAGAGAAAAAGGCCCACACTTTGCTATTCTTCCTTGACCATCAGTCCAATTACATACAAACTTTCTCGGTTTTCCATAGATTGAAACCGAACCGACAAATTGCCCATACTCGTCAAACTCACCTTCAAAGTACTGATCAGTTCTTTTAAAATCATCATTATTGAAAAAACTCTTTTCCCCTATACGTTCAAAAATCCCATCAACTTTATGATCTCTAAATTCAGTTTTTATTAGTGGATCACTAATAGCCATCAAATTAGAGAAACCAAGTAAATTTCTTTCCAGCTTTGATGACTCTTTATCACTACCGCCATCAATATCATCATCAAGTTCAGGAGCAACGGGTAACAAAATAAAGTGAGTTCCATACCCATCACCAGAAAGAGTTAAGGGCTCTTTACTTTCCTTATTAAGAGTTTTATCTAAAATATCAGGACTGATATTTCTAATACGCAGAAGGTCGTCATTAAGCCTTGAAAAATCAAGTGGGTTGATTTCATTTTTTAATTTTTTTAAATTTTCGACTATACGATCAGCTAAACGCCCAATATCATCTTTCGTTGGTAATAAACCCTCTTCAAACTCCTCAATAGGTATATCAATAGAGCTAACATCCAAACCTGGCTGTTCAAAAATACCCCAATGAACGAGCACAACAACCAAACTTTTCAAACCATCTGGGCGCACCGCTCTAGTCATAAGTAAGGTTATTGGAGCTATAACTGCTATAGCGAGTCGGCCAATACCCTTCTCTCCCATAATTGAACGTCTCGGTGGGTTTTTAGGGCCACGCCAATCAGGCACATCTTCGGATGAATTTTTATTGGCATTAATACGTGACTCAGTCCCCAAAGTTAACCATCTAGTTTCGACATCATGGCGGGTCATACCATAACCGTCATCTCTTAAAATAAGCACACCATTTCGTCTAAAATAATCAACTTCGACTCTTTCTGCATAAGCATCATGTGCATTCTTGAATAGTTCATGGATCGCGGTGGGAATCCCGGCAATTTGCTGTCGACCTAACATATCGACAGCTCTGGCTCTAACCCTGAGCTGCGTCATAAAGACCTCTAATCGTTTATAATTCGGTTATATTATTGATTCTCATTAAAATATTAGCACACTAATAGTAACTAAAAATAAAATTAATTGCTAACATATTGAAATATCCTAGCGCGCTTTATCGAAATAAACAAAAAAATTTTAGAAATTAATTAAAAATGTTTAAGACACCGCTAATTAATTGAATTAATTATTTTTATACAAATATCATAACTCATACAATGATATAATTATGACTCAAGTGCCTTCTTTAAGCTTAAAGCAATAGTTTTCATCATTGCGGGGGGCACCGCATTACCAATTTGAGTCGCAATCTGACTTGAATTTCCCCAAAATACATAATCATCAGGAAAAGATTGTAGCCTAGCTGCCTCACGTAAAGTGATGGCCCTATGTTGAACAGGATGCGCATAACGGCCCTTCGTAATATCAGTGCAACCTGTAGTAAGAGTAGGTGCAACATCAGCCCATCGCATCCTCCCATAACTATCTGAAAAAGATGTATTTTTTGTATTTATATGACATGTAAGTTGCAAATGAGGAGGATGAGAGTCTCTGCCTCCACCATCGATCGGGGTATGCTTAAGACGCTCGATATTAATAACAGAATGTTTACGTGCATAATGTAGGGGGTCAGCTCCTGCAGCTTCTCTCCCCACAGGAGGAACAGTTAGATCTTGTATAGCCTCAGCAACAGTTTTTTTATCCTGATAGGCAATATCAATAGCGTTAACCAAAGACACCCCTTTGGCCGCAACTAGTATCATACGAGTACGGCGCTGTGGTACTCCAAGATCTGCAGCATCAACACGCATAGGCTCAGCTACATTATATCCAACTTGCTTTAACCATCCCCTGAACTCATCGAAAATCTCTGTCGATGCTAAACCAGGCACATTTTCTAAAAAAACTAGTGACGGGTTAAAGCGTTCAATAAATCTTTTAGACTCTCCTACAAGATTTCTTCGACTATCGTCCTTGCGCTTGTACTGATTTTGACTACTGAAGGGCTGGCAAGGTGCGCAGACAACAAGTAAATCTAATGCCCCCTGGATGAGATCTTCAAAATCATCAGGATCAACATCCCGTATATCCTTTTCTAAAAGACGGACAGTGGGATGATTTGCACGATAGGTATGACAAGCCCCAACATCGAAATCTACAGCCCCGACAACATTAAAACCTGCTTGTCTAAGCCCTAGAGAAACGGCTCCAGACCCGCAGAATAAATCGAGTGCAATTGGTTTTCGTAAGGAGTGTGCCATGAGAAGATCCCTAATTATTAGTGTGCTTCCCACACCTAAAAGTCATGATAAAAATGAAAATAAGCTTTTGATTCGATAAATATAAGCAAAAGTGTTTGGAGAGTCTAGATTTTTAGCCAGCTAAGATTATCGCGGCTAAGAGACAAAGAATCGCAATGTTACTGTTTGCAAAAGAAGCGGACTTATCGACGACACAGCCTCTGTGTACATACGCATAATCAAAACGTCATCAAACTAACAATTTAGAGTAATAATGCTTATAAACAAAAAACCACCTTTCGGTGGCTTCTTGTTCGCGCTGTACTAATGGTGCCGAAGGCCGGACTCGAACCGGCACGTATCTCTACGGTTGATTTTGAATCAACTGCGTCTACCGATTTCGCCACTTCGGCACTGAAGTAGTATGCGGAAAACGGGTGCATTATACCTTCCAGCGATCCGCGCGCAACACTTATCCGTTGTTCAATGAGTTAAGTGTTGAAAAAAGCGCCGGTCGGGCCGCATCGGGCGCTTTGCCCAATATCGCCGCTAGCCCCAAATTCGCCCCACGGCCCCCGCTGCGCCCCTCAAACAAAAAAGGCGCAGCCCAACGGCCGCGCCTTTCAACAATGCCCTGTTGCCCCGTTACCGGCGTTTCAGCAGCATATACACGCTAATCAACAGGAACAGCATGCTCGGCAGCAGCGCGCCCAGCACCGGCGGCATGTTATACACCAGGCTCAGCGGGCCGAAGATCTGGTCCAGCACGTAGAACAGGAAGCCGAAGCTGATGCCGGTCACCACGCGGATGCCCATCGGCACGCTGCGCAGCGGGCCGAAGATGAACGACAGCGCCATCAGCATCATCACCGCCACGGAAAGCGGCGAGAAGATTTTGCTCCACATGTTCAGTTGGTAGCGGTTGGCCTCCTGGCCGCTCTGCTTCAGGTACTTCACGTAGTTGTGCAGCCCGCTGATGGAAAGCGAGGTGGGATCCAGCGCCACCACGCCCAGCTTGTCCGGGGTCAGGTTGGTTTTCCATTCGCCGGTCAGCGTCTGGGTGCCGGTCACCTGTTTTTCGTTGGTCAGGTCGGAGGTATCCACCTGCGAAAGCTTCCACACCCCGCCTTCAAAGCTGGCGGTAGCGGCGTAGCGCACCGTCTCCAGCCTGCGCTGGTCGTTGAAGTGGTAAATGTTCACGCCGGAAAGCTCTTTCTCGCCGGAGACGCGCTCGATGTAGATGAAGTCGTTGCCGTCCTTCGCCCACAGCCCGCTCTTGGTGGAAAGCAGCGAACCGCCGTACATCTGCTGCGCGCGGTAGTTGCGCGCCATCTGGTCGCCCTGCGGCGCCACCCACTCGCCGATCGCCATGGTCAGCAATACCAGCGGAATGGCGGTTTTCATCACCGAGCCGGCGATCTGCATGCGGGTAAAGCCGGAGGCCTGCATCACCACCAGCTCGCTGCGCGTCGCCAGCTGGCCCAGGCCGAGCAGCGCGCCCAGCAGCGCCGCCATCGGGAAGAAGGTCTCGATGTCTTTCGGCACGCTCAGCAGGGTAAACATGCCGGCGCCCAGCGCGCTGTAATCGCCCTGGCCCACTCTGCGCAGCTGATCGACGAACTTGATGATGCCGGACAACGACACCAGCATGAACAACGTCATGATGATGGTGTTGAAAATCGTTTTACCGATATAACGGTCCAGTACGCCAAACATCAGGCGGCTCCTCTCAGGCGTGCGCGCAGCTTGCGCATCGGCACGGTATCCCACAGGTTCAGCGCCAGCGCGATGACGAAGTAAACGGCGTTAACCGCCCACAGCCAGATCATCGGGTCCAGCTTGCCCTTGCCGGCGTTGGAACGCAGCGAGGTCTGCAGCAGGAAGAAAATCAAATACAGCAGGATGGCCGGCAGCATGCTCAGCACGCGGCCCTGGCGCGGGTTCACCACGCTGAGCGGCACCACCAGCAGCGCCATCAGCACCACGGAGACCACCAGCGTCAGGCGCCAGTGGAACTCGGCGCGCGCGTCCGGATCGTCGGATCCCCACAGCGTCTTCATCGACATCTGTTCGGCCTGGCTGTTATCCACCGCCACCGTGCGGTGGCCAATCACCGCCTTGTAGTCGTTGAAGTCGGTAATGCGGAAGTCGCGCAGCAGCGCGGTGCCCTCGAAGCGGGTGCCCTTGTCGAGCGTCACCACCTGCGAGCCGTCCTTCAGCTGATTGATGTTGCCGTGCTCGGCCACCACCACCGAAGGGCGCTGGTTGCCGTTCGGCCGCAGCTGCGCCAGGAACACGTCATTGAAGGTGCTGCCCTTCACGTTGCCGATGAACAGCACCGCGTTGCCGTCCTGCGAAGGCTTGAACTGCCCTTCCGCCAGCCCGGCGATGCTCGGGTTGGCCTTCGCTTCGCTCAGCACCACGTCCTGATAGCGCGAAGCCACCGGCCCGGCCCAAAACACGTTCACCGCGGCAACCGCGGAGGTGAGCAGCGCCAGTATCATGGCGGCGATAATCAGGGTGCGTTTGCCCAGCCCGCAGGCGTGCATAACGGTGATTTCGCTTTCGGTATACAACCGCCCAAGCGTCATCAACAAGCCGAGGAACAGGCTTAAAGGCAGGATTAGCTGCGCCATCTTCGGCACACCTAATGCGAGCAGAGAAAGTACTAAGTTTGTCGGGACATCGCCGTCCACCGCATCGCCCAACACCCTGACCAGGTTCTGACAAAAGAAGATCAGAAGCAGGATGAACAGGATGGCGATTTGGCTCTTCAGCGTTTCCCGTACCAGATATCTTATGATGATCACGCTTATTACGCCTGTGAAAACTTGTCTTTTTGCAGGAAAATCGATAGTTTCATCGCTAATCCGCCATTTATTCTCATCATATGGCAACCTTCACAGCTAAAATAGTATTACAACATCTAGCATTTGGGTGTCCTATAGGAACTTGCTTATAGTCGCCAAAACAGAGCAATTTACGCCGTTCAGGTTAACATAGTTAGTTAACTCAAATGGCGGGAGATCGTTACGGAGTTGGTCATTCTAGCCGTAGCTTCCGCCTTTGTCTTTAAGATTCAGGAGAGTGCATGGAGTTCAGTGTAAAAAGCGGTAGCCCGGAAAAACAGCGCAGCGCCTGTATTGTAGTCGGTGTTTTCGAACCGCGCCGCCTGTCACCTATCGCAGAACAACTCGACAAAATCAGTGATGGTTATATCAGCGCATTGCTGCGCCGCGGCGAACTGGAAGGCAAAGTCGGGCAGACGTTATTGCTGCACCATGTGCCTAACATTCTCTCTGAACGCATCCTGCTGATCGGCTGCGGCAAAGAGCGCGAGCTCGATGAACGCCAGTACAAGCAGGTGATTCAGAAAACCATCAATACCCTCAACGATACCGGCTCCATGGAAGCGGTCTGCTTCCTCACCGAGCTGCACGTGAAAGGCCGCAACACCTACTGGAAGGTGCGTCAGGCGGTAGAAACCGCCAAAGAGACGCTCTACACCTTCGATCAGCTGAAAAGCAACAAGGTCGAGCCGCGCCGCCCGCTGCGCAAAATGGTGTTCAACGTGCCGACCCGCCGCGAGCTCACCAGCGGCGAACGCGCCATCCAGCACGGCCTGGCGGTGGCTTCCGGCATCAAGGCGGCCAAAGATCTCGGCAACATGCCGCCGAACATCTGCAACGCCGGTTACCTGGCCTCGCAGGCGCGCCAGCTGGCGGACGCCTTCAGCACCAACATCACCACCCGCGTCATCGGCGAACAGCAGATGAAAGAGCTGGGGATGAACGCCTATCTGGCGGTTGGCGCAGGTTCGCAGAACGAATCATTGATGTCGGTGATGGAATATAAGGGCAACCCAAACCCGGACGCTAAGCCGATCGTGCTGGTGGGTAAAGGCCTGACCTTCGATTCCGGCGGCATCTCGATCAAACCTGCCGAAGGCATGGACGAGATGAAGTACGACATGTGCGGCGCCGCGACGGTGTACGGCGTGATGCGCGTGGTGGCGGAGCTGAACCTGCCGCTGAACGTGATCGGCGTGCTGGCCGGCTGTGAGAACATGCCGGGCGGCCGCGCCTATCGCCCGGGCGACGTGCTGACCACCATGTCCGGCCAGACCGTCGAGGTGCTGAACACCGACGCCGAAGGCCGCCTGGTGCTGTGCGACACCCTGACCTACGTCGAGCGCTTCGATCCGGAGCTGGTGATCGACATCGCCACCCTGACCGGCGCCTGCGTGATCGCCCTGGGCCACCACATCACCGGCCTGATGTCGAACCACAACCCGCTGGCGCACGAGCTGATCGGCGCCTCCGAGCAGGCCGGCGACCGCGCGTGGCGCCTGCCGATGGCCGACGAATACTACGAGCAGCTGGACTCCAACTTCGCCGATATGGCAAACATCGGCGGCCGTCCGGGCGGGGCTATCACCGCAGCCTGCTTCCTGTCGCGCTTCACCCGCAAGTACAGCTGGGCGCACCTGGACATCGCCGGCACCGCCTGGCGCTCCGGCAAGGCCAAAGGCGCCACCGGCCGCCCGGTCGCGCTGCTGTCGCAGTTCTTGCTCAACCGTGCAGGACTGAACGGCGACGATTAAATCTGAGCGGTAATTCAGGTATAATCCCTCAAGGGTACAGCATGCTGTACCCTTGTATTTTTAGTAATGGTGCACAATTTTATAAACCCGATAGCTTTCGAGTTGCAGCCAGGCGGCAACCGAGAGGATCCCCAGGAGCTTACACCGGTAAGCGACTGGGGTGAGGGAGGGCAGCCAACACAGCTGCAGCTTGAAAGATGAAGGGGTTATATGAAGCAGGCAACGTTCTATCTTATCGAACACGCAGAACCGACGGGCGCGCTCAGCGCGCATGAAGCGGTGGCCTGCGCCGTCGCCGCCGAACGTTGGCGTGCCGGCAAGCGGGTGCTGATCGCCTGCGAGAGCCAGGAACAGGCCCAGCGGCTGGACGAAGCGCTGTGGCAGCGCGAACCCCACCAGTTCGTGCCGCACAACCTGGCCGGCGAGGGGCCGCACTACGGCGCCCCGGTGGAGCTGTGCTGGCCCGGCAAACGCGGCAACGCCCCGCGCGATCTGCTGATCGCCCTGCTGCCAGAGTTTGCAGATTTTGCTACCGCTTTCCATGAAGTGGTAGACTTCGTCCCTTACGAAGACACCCTGAAACAGTTGGCGCGCGACCGTTACAAAGCCTATCGCAGCGTCGGCTTCCATTTGACCACGGCTACGCCGCCAACTCACTGAACAACGATATAAAATGGAAAAGACAAACAGTCAGCTCGACACCGCATACGACCCAAAACAGATCGAACAGAAGCTGTACGATCACTGGGAAGGCCAGGGTTACTTCAAGCCGAACGGCGACACCAGCCAGGAAAGCTTCTGCATCATGATCCCGCCGCCGAACGTCACCGGCAGCCTGCACATGGGCCACGCGTTCCAGCAGACCATCATGGACACCATGATCCGCTACCAGCGCATGCAGGGTAAAAACACCCTGTGGCAGGCCGGTACCGACCACGCCGGCATCGCCACCCAGATGGTGGTGGAGCGCAAGATCGCCGCGGAAGAAGGCAAAACCCGCCACGACTACGGCCGCGATGCGTTCATCGAAAAAATCTGGCAGTGGAAAGCGGAATCCGGCGGCACCATCACCCGCCAGATGCGCCGCCTCGGCAACTCCGTGGACTGGGAGCGCGAGCGCTTCACCATGGACGAAGGCCTGTCGAACGCGGTGCGCGAAGTGTTTGTCCGTCTGCACAAAGAAGACCTGATCTACCGCGGCAAGCGCCTGGTGAACTGGGATCCTAAACTGCGCACCGCCATCTCCGATCTGGAAGTGGAAAACCGCGAGTCCAAAGGCTCCATGTGGCACCTGCGCTACCCGCTGGCCGACGGCGCCAAAACCGCCGAGGGCAAAGACTATCTGGTGGTGGCCACCACCCGTCCGGAAACCGTGCTGGGCGATACCGGCGTGGCGGTCAACCCGGAAGATCCGCGTTACAAAGACCTGATTGGCAAAGAGATCATTCTGCCGCTGGTCGGCCGCCGCATCCGCATCGTCGGCGACGAGCACGCCGACATGGAAAAGGGCACCGGCTGCGTGAAGATCACCCCGGCGCACGACTTTAACGACTACGAAGTCGGTAAACGTCACGGCCTGCCGATGATCAACATCCTGACCTTCGACGGCGATATCCGCCAGCAAGCCGAGGTGTTCAACACCCTGGGCGAAGTCTGCGCCGACTACTGCAGCGAGATCCCGGCCGAGTTCCGCGGCCTGGAGCGCTTCGCCGCGCGTAAGGCGGTGGTTGCCGCCTTCGAGCAGCAGGGCCTGCTGGAAGAGATCAAACCGCACGACCTGACGGTGCCCTACGGCGACCGCGGCGGCGTGGTGATCGAGCCGATGCTGACCGACCAATGGTACGTGCGCACCGCGCCGCTGGCCAAAGTGGCGGTGGAAGCGGTCGAGCAAGGCGACATTCAGTTCGTGCCGAAGCAGTACGAAAACATGTACTTCAGCTGGATGCGCGACATTCAGGACTGGTGCATCTCGCGCCAGCTGTGGTGGGGCCACCGCATTCCGGCCTGGTACGACGTGAACGGCAAGGTCTACGTCGGCCGCAGCGAGGAAGAAGTGCGCAGCGAGAACAACCTGGGCGCCGACGTGGCGCTGACCCAGGACGAAGACGTGCTGGACACCTGGTTCTCCTCCGGCCTGTGGACCTTCTCCACCCTGGGCTGGCCGGAGCAGACCGAAGCGCTGAAAACCTTCCACCCGACCAGCGTGATGGTCAGCGGCTTCGACATCATCTTCTTCTGGATCGCGCGCATGATCATGCTGACCATGCACTTCATCAAGGATGAAAACGGCAAGCCGCAGGTGCCGTTCAAGACCGTCTACATGACCGGCCTGATCCGCGACGACGAAGGCCAGAAGATGTCCAAGTCCAAGGGCAACGTCATCGATCCGCTGGACATGGTCGACGGCATCTCGCTGGAAGATCTGCTGGAAAAACGCACCGGCAACATGATGCAGCCGCAGCTGGCGGAGAAAATCCGCAAGCGCACCGAGAAGCAGTTCCCGAACGGCATCGAGCCGCACGGCACCGACGCCCTGCGCTTCACCCTGGCGGCGCTGGCCTCGACCGGCCGCGACATCAACTGGGACATGAAGCGCCTGGAAGGCTACCGCAACTTCTGCAACAAGCTGTGGAACGCCAGCCGCTTCGTGCTGATGAACACCGAAGAGCATGACTGCGGCTTCAACGGCGGCGAGAAAGTGCTGTCGCTGGCGGACCGCTGGATCCTGGCCGAATTCAACCGCACGGTGAAAGCCTACCGCGAAGCGCTGGACACCTACCGCTTCGACCTGGCGGCCAACATCCTGTACGAATTCACCTGGAACCAGTTCTGCGACTGGTACCTGGAGCTGACCAAGCCGGTAGTGAGCAACGGCAGCGAAGCGGAACAGCGCGGCACCCGCCACACGCTGATCACCGTGCTGGAAGCGTTGCTGCGTCTGGCGCACCCGATCATTCCGTTCATCACCGAGACCATCTGGCAGCGCGTGAAGCCGCTGACCGGCGCCGCCGCAGACACCATCATGCTGCAGCCGTTCCCGGCCTACGACGCCGCGCTGGAAGACGAGCAGGCGCTGAACGATCTGGAGTGGATCAAGCAGGCGATCACCGCGGTGCGCAACATCCGCGCCGAGATGAACATCGCGCCGAGCAAGCAGCTGGACGTGCTGCTGCGCAACTGCAGCGCCGACGCCCAGCGCCGCCTGCAGGAAAACCAGAGCTTTATCGCCCGCCTGGCGCGCCTGTCTTCCATCGCGCCGCTGCCGGCCGGTGAAAAAGGCCCGGTGTCCGTCACCAAACTGGTGGACGGCGCCGAGCTGCTGATCCCGATGGCCGGCTTTATCGACAAAGACGCCGAGATCGCGCGTCTGGCGAAAGAGATGGGCAAGCTGGATGCGGAAATCGCCGCCATCGAAGGCAAACTGGCCAACGAAGGCTTCGTGGCGCGCGCGCCGGAAGTGGTAGTCGCCAAAGAGCGCGAACGTCTGGCGGCCTGCAAAGAAGGCAAGGTGAAGCTGCAGGAACAGCAGGCGACCATCGCCGCGCTGTAATTTACGGCTTGCGCCAACGGTTGAAAACAGCGGGGATTTCCCCGCTGTTTTTTTATCGCCGTTGCATCTGGCCCAGCTTCAGTGTTATTACAAAGCAAGTACGAATGAATGCCGCATGGACGCTGCCGGGAAATAAACCTGGCGCGTTTTGCGCTGCGATAAAAACAAACCTGAGCTCTGTTAATTTATGGCGAGTGTAAACATGACAACAGCAACCCCAGTGCGTCTTCTGGTGCGCCCAATAACGGCTGCAGATAATGCCGCTATTGCTAACGTCATTCGCGAAGTCTCCGCCGAGCATGGCCTGACGGCGGATAAAGGCTATACCGTCTCCGATCCCAATCTGGACAGCCTGTACCAGCTCTACAGCCTGCCGCGCAGCGCCTACTGGGTGATCGAGGTCGACGGCCGGATCGCCGGCGGCGGCGGCGTCGCGCCGCTGCAGGGCGGTGAAGAGGACGTTTGCGAGCTGCAGAAAATGTATTTCCTGCCGATGTTGCGCGGCCAGGGTTTGGCGAAACGCCTGGCGCTGCAGGCGCTGGACTTCGCCCGCCAGCACGGCTTCCGCCGTTGTTATTTAGAAACCACCGCCAGCCTGACGCAGGCCGTCGGGCTGTATGAGCATTTGGGCTTCGAGCACATCGGCCACGCCATGGGCGCCACCGGCCACGTCGACTGCGAAGTCACCATGCTGAAGAGCCTTTAACTCCTTAACCATGCATGGCTCCCTGCTGAATATCTTTGCTGTTATCCAGGGGAGTATGCATTGCTGATGTTTCAATCGGCTATTGTATGTTTAGGAAAAGCCTCGGGCTGTGAGTTATGGCCAATATCATCACGATAAATGGTAAAAAAAATGGGCGGCCCACACGCCACCCATTTTATCGACACGTTAAACTCAACCGGCGCTATTTGCCTTTAATTCAAATGGCTTTTTTATAAACTGCTCAATTCGGGTAAGCACAAGGCTTGTCAGATACGAAATCACAATTAAGAGAATCAGTATTAACGGTGTGTATTCCGGGTAATAAATTACTTTGGGAGCAAAATGGTAGCAATAGAAGGTATGCGTCAACCACATGTACATCGAGTTGCGTCCCAATTCGCTGATAACCCCATTCACTTTTGCATTTGATTTATCGGAAACCTTAACCAAAGCGAGAATAAAGAACGGCGTGGCTAGCACAAGCCCTAAACCTTTCCCTCCAACGAAAGCAATAATTGTCAGGATGAAAAGCCAAATCGCATGAACGCCGTTAACTTTACGTAACATTTTTGAAATAAAAGAAGTTTCCGGGAAATTACCGGCACGGCCAAACACGATCCCGAGGCCAAACGGCAGCAGCCAAATCAGGTAATCAGTAATGAATGTAGGCACAAAATCATACCCGGATAATACCTTGCCGATCCCGGTACCTAAGAATACGATAACCAAGATAGCGTAGTTGTTCAGCCTGACAAACAGTGGTAAAGACAGTACATAAAGCACATAGAGCTTGAAGAACCACCATTCACCATTATATGTTGACTTAATACCAATAAAGTTTTCCAGGAACGTCGGAATGGACGTCGAGAACCTTGCTCCAGAGTAAAAAACGATGCCGATAGAGAAGAAAATAAAAAGAACCAGCCAGTAACTGATATAAAGATTCTTCAACTTCCCATAAATATATTTAGCCGAAACCTCTCTTCTTAAAGAAAAACCGTAGCCGGAAAGAAATAAAAACATGGAAACGCAAATCTTCCCAAACAAACCGATATAGGTTTCAATATACATACCGGTACCCGGGAGCATGCCGATATATTTCACGGTGACATCAGGACTAATTCTATCTGGAAAGGCGAAAAGGTGGTGAACCAGCATTAAGATAATGGCTATCCCTTTCAGGTAGTTCGACTTCTCTATCGAAATGTTCATGATTAATATGGTATCAATGTGATTTGGTAGAAGTATCATACAGTATAAAAATTTTCATTCCACCCCCCCTTAACGAGGGGACAACAAGCTCACCATGGCGATATTAAGAATAATCAAATGGACAATTTCTGCATGCTAATCTTTTCTCTGCATAAGCAGAGCAAACTTGCATCAGGCCTAAAAAAATAAAAATTCATTTATTTTCAATATATTAAACCAAAGACACTAACGCAACATACCTACTGAATTAAACTTATTTAATGTAATGATATTAACGAGCTTTTTCACCCTGCCTGCTATATCAATTCATCGACCAACCACGGTGATAATACGCTGGATTCATCCCATTCCCCTGGCACCTATCGCCAGGCTCACAGACGTCTCAAGCAAAAAAGACAACTTTATTAATATGAAAAACAAAAAATAACAATATGATTTTTAATCAAAAAATAAAACAATCACAAAAAATATGTGACATTCATTAACATTTTAACGATTGGAATTTGACCCAGAATAATGCTGCGTTACTCTGCCAGCATCCCTATCGCGCACGGAGAGCTGTCATGTCGGAAAACTCATTTGATTACATTATCGTTGGCGCCGGTTCCGCCGGCTGCGTGCTGGCGGCACAGCTGATCCGCCGCACCCAGGCGCGGGTGCTGCTGCTGGAAGCGGGCGGCGACGACAATAACCTGTTTATCAAAATGCCGGCCGGCGTGGCGAAGATCATCGCCAAGAAAAGCTGGCCGTACGAGACCGAACCGGAGCCGCACGCCAACAACCGCCGCATGCAAATCGCCCAGGGCAAGGTGCTGGGCGGCAGCAGCTCGGTCAACGGCATGATCTACATCCGCGGCCAGCGGCAGGATTACGACGAATGGGCCGAGCGCTACGGCTGCACCGGCTGGGGCTATCAGGATCTGCTGCCCTACTTCAAGCGCGCCGAGGCCAACGAAAGCCTGTCCGACGGCTATCACGGCGGCGAGGGGCTGCTGCCGGTCAGCGAGAACCGCTACCGCCACCCGCTCAGCATGGCGTTTATCCGCGCCGGCCAGGAGCTGAACCTGCCCTACCGCAACGACTTCAACGGCGACAGCCAGCACGGCGTCGGCTTCTACCAGACCACCACCCGCAACGGCGAACGCGCCAGCACCGCGCGCACCTACCTGCAGGCGGTGCGCGACGAGCGGCGGCTGGTGGTGAAGCTGAACGCGCTGGTGCACCGGCTGACCTTCGACGGCAACGTCGCCACCGGCGTGGTCTACAGCCAGAACGGCGGCGCCGAGGTGAGCGCGCAGGCCACGCGGGAAGTGATCGTCAGCGCCGGGGCGGTCGGCTCGCCGAAGCTGCTGCTGCTGTCCGGCATCGGCCCGCGCGAGCACCTTCAGCAGCTGGGCATCGAGGTGCGGGCGGATCTGCCGGTCGGCAAGAATTTCCACGATCATCTGCATATGTCGATCAACGTCAGTACCCGCGAGCCCATCAGCCTGTTCGGCGCCGATCGCGGCCTGCAGGCGCTGGGGCACGGCGCGCAGTGGCTGGCGTTCCGCAGCGGCGTGCTCAGCTCCAACGTGCTGGAAGGCGCCGCCTTCAGCGACAGCCTGGGCGACGGCCGGCCGGACGTGCAGATCCACTTCCTGCCGCTGCTCGACAGCTGGGACGACGTGCCCGGCGAGCCGCTGCCGAATATCCACGGCTTCACGCTGAAGGTCGGCTATCTGCAGCCGAAGGCGCGCGGCCAGGTGCAGCTGCGCAGCCGCAACCCGGCCGATCCGGTCAAACTGCAGGCCAACTACCTCGGCCATCCGGAGGATCTGGCCGGCAGCGTGCGCGCGGTGAAGTTCGGCCTGCGTTTCCTGCAGACCGCAGCGCTGAAACCGCTGATCAAAGACCTGTTGATGCCACAGCCGGAATGGACCCGCGACGAGGCGCAGCTGGAGGAGTTCGTGCGCAACTTCTGCAAGACGGTGTATCACCCGGTGGGCAGCTGCCGCATGGGCCAGTCGCCGCAGGACTCAGTAACCGATCTGCAGCTGCGGGTGCACGGTTTTGAACGGCTGCGGGTGATCGACTGCTCGGTGATGCCGCAGGTGACCAGCGGCAACACCAATGCGCCGACCATCATGCTGGCGGAAAAGGCGGTGGACCTGCTGCTGGGCGCCCCGCAGTAACGGAGCGCCCGGGCAATCAGGCGGCGGCGGGCACGCCGCTGTGGAAGCGCAGCTCGCCGTCCGGCGACAGGATCAGCTCTGCCTCGATGCGGCCGAAGTGGGCCACACGTTCGCTGATGTCGCCGCCGGCGATCTGTTCCGCCAGCTGCAGGTAATCCTGGTAGTGGCGCGCCTCGGATCGCAGCAGCGAGACGTAAAAACGGTTGAGCTCGTCGTCCAGGTGCGGCGCCAGCCTGGCGAAGCGTTCGCAGGATCGCGCCTCGATATAGGCGCCGCAGATCAGTTTGTCGATCAGCGTGGCCGGATCGTGGGTGCGGATCTCGCGGATCATCCCCTTGGCGTAGCGGCTGGCGGTGATCTTGCGGTACGGAATGCCGCGCGCCTGCATGATCTCCAGCACCTGCGAGAAGTGATGCAGCTCTTCTTTGATCAACAGCACCATTTTGTCCGCCAGCTCCTGGCCGTAGGCCGAGCCGTTTTTCGGCAGGATCTTGCGGGTGAACTGGCCCTGCTGGAACAACGCGTCCGGCACGCCCTGCGCTTCGTGCAGAAACGCCTCGTAGGGCCGCAGCAGCGCCAGCAGCGCGTCGCCGCTCTCTTTGTCCGCCACGTAGCGGCGGATCAGCCACATGCCGGTCTGCGCCGCCTTCAGCTCGCACACCATATGGTCGGTCAGCAGCAGCTGCAGGTTTTCCGGGCGGCGCGCGGCATCGATCCAGGCGTCGGGGGTTTCGCAGTGCAGGAAGTTTAAAATTGGGGCTAACAGGGATTGGTATTTCATGTCGTTTATCAGGGGCCGACGAGAGCCGGCCCGCAGGATTAATCAGTGGCGTTTGCCGTCGTCGTCTTCGTCGATGAAGTCACCGTCTTCGTCATCCTCACCCTCGTCTTCGCCGTTCGGATCTTCAAAGTAGGTGCCCCAGCCATCGTAGTTGACGCCGCAGCGTTCCGCCAGCGCCACCAGCTGCTCCACCTGGGTGTCGATCAGCTCGGCGTTCAGGCCGACTTCGCTGATCACGTCGCAGCACATCACCAGTGAACCGTCTTCCACTTCCAGCTCTTCGGCGTCGGTCACTTCGTAGCCCAGCTTGAAGGCTTCAACGGCGGCCTGCTCCAGAACCTCAAACTTCTCGGCGGAGAGATGGTGCTCGATAGTGTAGAGCGCGTCCGGATCGCTGCCGTCTTCCAGCAGTTCTTCGATGATCAGGCGGGTCTCTTCACGTTGTTCTTCCAGCAATTCGCGGTTTGCCATGCCTATATCCTCAAGTCAAATGGCCTTCATTCCTTCTATTTTCACACAGCGCCGACATTGCTTCCACGATAAACGTGAAAGATTTCTATCGCGGGGTTGAAATTGAATATTCATACATATAAAGTGAATTTTAATTCAATTAAGCAATCGGGATATACGCCAATGAGCACCAGCAACCCGTTCTACAGACGTCACTTTCTGAGGTTAATGGATTTCACCCCCGCAGAGCTGCAGGCGCTGCTGCGGCTGTCGGCCGAATTGAAGCTGGCCAAGAAGCAGGGCCAGGAAAAACGCCGGCTGCAGGGCAAAAACATCGCGCTCATCTTCGAAAAAGACTCGACCCGCACCCGATGCTCTTTCGAAGTTGCCGCATTCGATCAGGGCGCCCAGGTGACCTATCTCGGCCCGAGCGGCAGCCAGATCGGCCATAAGGAATCGATGAAGGACACCGCCCGGGTGCTGGGCCGCATGTACGACGGCATTCAGTACCGCGGCTACGGCCAGCAGCTGGTGGAAACCCTGGCCAACCACGCCGGCGTGCCGGTGTGGAACGGGCTGACCAACGAGTTCCACCCGACCCAGCTGCTGGCGGACCTGCTGACGGTGCAGGAGCAATTGCCGGGCAAGGCGCTGAACCAGGTGAAGTTCGCCTACGTCGGCGACGCGCGCAACAACATGGGCAATACCCTGCTGGAGGCCGCCGCGCTGGCGGGCATGGATCTGCGGCTGGTGGCGCCGAAGGCCTGCTGGCCGCAGGCGGAGCTGGTGGCCGAATGCCGGGCGCTGGCGCAGCAGACCGGCGCCAGGATCACCCTGACGGAAGATATCGCCGAAGGGGTGAAAGACGCCGACTTCCTGTATACCGACGTGTGGGTGTCGATGGGCGAGCCGAAAGAAACCTGGCGCGAGCGCATCGCGCTGCTGAGGCCGTATCAGGTCAACATGGCGATGGTGAAGCTGACCGGCAACCCGAACGTCAAGTTCCTGCACTGCCTGCCGGCCTTCCATGACGACCAGACCACCCTCGGCAAGCAAATGGCGGAGCAGTACGGCCTGCACGGCGGCATGGAGGTCACCGACGAAGTGTTCGAATCGCCGCACAGCGTGGTGTTCGATCAGGCGGAAAACCGGCTGCACACCATCAAGGCGGTGCTGGTCGCCACCCTCAGCGACACGATTTAAAGCATATTGCCGGGGCGCGTCACGCACAGGCAATGGGGAGCGCAGGCGACATCGCGCTCCCCACCCCCTTCAGCCATTCCGGCAACCTTCTCCAGGGCGTCCAGGCTATTCCCGGCATATCAAATAACCGATTGACCTTTGCCAACCTCGGACCTTGGTGCGAAAACCAACGATAACAAACACTTCTCAGCGCCATGCGTGGCGCCTTCGGGGGATACACATCGATGAAAGCCAAAATCTTGCCGCTGTTAATGCTTGCCGCCCTGCCCGCCGCCGCGCTGGCCGCGACCCCGCCGAACACCCTGGTGGTGGTGCAATCGCTGGACGACATCGTCAGCCTCGATCCGGCGGAAGCCAACGAACTCTCCAGCATCCAGACGGTGCCGAGCCTGTATCAGCGGCTGGTGCAGGCGGATCGCGATAACCCGGCCAAGGTGGCGCCGGTGCTGGCGGAAAGCTGGCGGAGCGACGCCGCGGCGAAAACCCTGACGGTGAAGCTGCGCCCGCAGGCGGCGTTCTCCTCCGGCAACCCGCTTACCGCCGACGACGTGATCTTCTCCTACGGCCGCGCGGTGAAAATGAACAAATCGCCGGCGTTTATCCTCAACGTGCTCGGCTGGCAGCCGGACAATATCGATGCGCAGCTGAAGAAGATCGACGATCATACCCTGCAGCTGAGCTGGACGGCGGACGTCAGCCCGGCGGTGGCGCTGAATATTCTCTCTACGCCGATCGCCTCGATCGTCGACAGCAAAGCGGCGCTGGCCAACGTCAAAGACGGCGACTACGGCAACGCCTGGCTGAAAATGCACTCCGCCGGCAGCGGCCCGTTCAAGATGCGCGTTTACCAGCCGCATCAGGCGATCGTGCTGGACGCCAACCCGGGTTCGCCGGGCGACAAGCCGCAGCTGAAAAGCATCATCATTAAGAACGTGCCGGACCCGGCCACCCGCCGCCTGCTGATCCAGCAGGGCGATGCCGACATCGCGCGCGAGCTGGGCGCCGACCAGACCGACACGCTGAAAAACCAGCCGGGCGTTAAGGTGCTGGAGATCCCGTCCGCCGAGCAAAACTACCTGGTGTTCAATACCGGCAACGGCGCCAACCCGCTGCTGAACAACCCGGCCTTCTGGGAGGCGGCGCGCTACCTGATCGATTATCAGGGCATTACCCAGGATCTGCTGAAGGGCCAGTACTTCGTGCACCAGAGTTTCCTGCCGGTCGGGCTGCCGGGCGCGCTGGAAACCAACCCGTTCAGCTTCGATCCGGCCAGGGCCAAGGCGATCCTGGCCAAGGCCGGTATCAGCAACGCCGCCTTTACGCTGGACGTGGAGAACAAGCCGCCGTTCATCACCATCGCCCAGGCGCTGCAGGCCAGCTTCGCCGCCGCCGGCGTGAAGGTGGAGCTGCTGCCGGCCGCCGGCAGCCAGGTGTATTCCCGAGTGCGCGCCAAACAGCACCAGGCGGCGATCCGCCTGTGGATCCCGGATTACTTCGACGCCCACTCGAACGCCAGCGCCTTCGCCTACAACGACGGCAAGAGCAGCACGGTAGCCGGGCTGAACGGCTGGCAGATCCCGCAGTTGAACCGGCAAACGCTGGCGGCGGTGGCCGAAGCCGATCCGGCCAAGCGCAGCGCGCTGTATACCGCCATGCAGCAGGAGCTGCAGCGCAGCTCGCCGTACGTGTTTATCGACCAGGCCAAGACCGAAGTGGTGCTGCGCGACAACGTCAAGGGCTACCGGCAGGGGCTGAACGCCGACATGGTCTACTACGATCGCGTCAGCAAATAAGCGGCGGGCGGCCGGTGCCAGCCAATCGATTGCGAAAGCGCAAAAATCGACGTTTTAGCGCTTGCAGTGGCGAAAAGCGCGAGTATAATGCGCGACAATTTGCCAGGAGAAAGCATGAAAAACGACGTTTGTTTTGTTAGCCGCAACCGACAAAACCGACTGCCAATCGGCGGCCAGCTGCCGTTGTTTCTCCTGTTGCTAAACCGATCGTTTCAAGCCCCTCGTTGAGGGGCTTTTTTTTGCCTTAAGAATATCGAAAAGTCCCGCGCCACGGGCACGCGTCGAGGAGGAGTGAAAAATGGCCAACCCGCTGTATCACAAACATATCATCTCTATTAACGATCTCAGCCGCGAGGATCTGGAGCTGGTGCTGCGCACCGCCGCCAGCCTGAAGGCGCACCCGCAGCCGGAGCTGTTGAAACACAAGGTGATCGCCAGCTGCTTCTTCGAAGCCTCGACCCGTACCCGCCTGTCGTTCGAAACCTCGATGCACCGCCTGGGCGCCTCGGTGGTGGGCTTCGCCGACGGCAGCAACACCTCGCTGGGCAAGAAAGGCGAGACCCTGGCCGACACCATCTCGGTGATCGGCACCTACGTCGACGCCATCGTGATGCGCCACCCGCAGGAGGGCGCGGCGCGCATGGCGTCCGAGTTTTCCGGCGGCATTCCGGTGCTCAACGCCGGCGACGGCGCCAACCAGCACCCGACCCAAACCCTGCTGGACCTGTTCACCATTCAGGAAACCCAGGGCCGCCTGAACAACATCAACATCGCCATGGTGGGCGACCTGAAATACGGCCGTACCGTACACTCGCTGACTCAGGCGCTGGCCAAGTTCGAAGGCAACCGCTTCTACTTTATCGCCCCGGAAGCGCTGGCGATGCCGGCCTATATCCTGAAGATGCTGGAAGAAAAAGGCATCGAATACAGCCTGCACGGCAGCATCGAAGAGGTGGTGCCGGAGCTGGATATTCTCTACATGACCCGGGTGCAGAAAGAGCGCCTCGACCCTTCCGAATACGCCAACGTGAAGGCGCAGTTCGTCCTGCGCGCCGCGGATCTGGCCGGTGCGCGCGACAACCTGAAGGTGCTGCATCCGCTGCCGCGCATCGACGAAATCACCACAGACGTGGACACCACGCCGTACGCCTACTACTTCCAACAGGCGGGCAACGGCATCTTCGCCCGCCAGGCGCTGCTGGCGCTGGTATTAACCGCAGATTTGGCTCTTTAAGGGGGAACCGTCATGACTCACGATAACAAACTGCAGGTCGAAGCGATCAAATGCGGTACGGTGATTGACCATATTCCGGCGCAGGTCGGCTTCAAGCTGCTGACGCTGTTCAAGCTGACCGCCACCGATCAGCGCATCACCATCGGCCTGAACCTGCCCTCCAACGAGCTGGGCCGCAAAGACCTGATCAAGATCGAGAACACCTTCCTGACCGAACAGCAGGCCAACCAGCTGGCGATGTACGCGCCGAAGGCCACGGTAAACCGCATCGACAACTACGAGGTGGTGCGCAAGCTGACCCTCAGCCTGCCGGACCATATCGACGGCGTGCTGACCTGCCCGAACGGCAACTGCATCAGCCGCAGCGAGCCGGTGGCCTCGAGCTTCAGCGTTAAATCGCGCGACGGCGAGGTGCACCTGAAGTGCCGCTACTGCGAAAAAGAGTTCGAGCATCAGGTGGTGCTGCAGGCGGATTGAATCGGCTCATTTACCGGACGGCGCTGTTAATCCGCTCGCCACTCCCTATAATGGAATGCCGTAGAGAACGCATGTATTCGTCCCCTACGGTGATCGCACGCAGCCAACAACGCTGCGGTTTGAAAGACAAATGGCATACCCAAAATAATTGGAGTTGCATCAAGGCGGCAAGGGAGCGCATCCCGATGAGCTTACAGGAGTAAGTGATTCGGGTAAGTGAGCGCAGCCAACACAGAGGCAGCTTCAAGTATGACGGGTATATATTAGGAGAAAAAATGTCACGTAACATCAGCACTGAACTCGCCCCGGCAGCCATTGGTCCTTACGTGCAGGGCGTTGATCTGGGCAGCATGATCATCACTTCCGGCCAGATCCCGGTCGATCCGAAAACCGGCGCAGTTGCCGACGACGTCACCGCTCAGGCGCGCCAGTCGCTGGAGAACGTGAAGGCGATCGTCGAAGCCGCCGGCCTGAAAGTAGCCGACATCGTGAAAACCACGGTGTTCGTCAAAGACCTGAACGACTTCGCCACCGTCAACGCCGCATACGAAGCCTTCTTCAGCGAGCACAGCGCGCCGTTCCCGGCCCGTTCCTGCGTCGAAGTGGCCCGTCTGCCGAAAGACGTGAAGATCGAGATCGAAGCCATCGCCGTTCGTCGTTAATCCACGATAGCGCGCATAACGGTCAGCCCCGGCTGGCCGTTTTTATTTGCCGACGCTGAACCATCAACGACCATCCACGCTCCCATTCGCCCCCTTTTAAGGCGCCTCCACCCGGCCTTGCACTAAAAGCGTGCCTTTTTCCGCCTGAAACGCGCCGCTACGCGCCATTTCCGCCCCTTTCTCACCTTGGCACATTTTATGCTCGATTGATTGACAGCCTGCAATGTCGACGAGGTGACGATGCTGAATATCAATCTGTCCGCTTCACCGTTTTTTGATGAGATGCTTCTGGCTGAGGGGAAACACCGGGGCCATTACGCAGCTTACTGGCATTGGCTGCAACAGGCCGACCACAAGGCCGTGCAACGCAAGCGGGAAGAGGCCGCGCTGCTGTTTCACCGGGTGGGCATTACCTTTAACGTCTATGGCGACGACGACGGCGCCGAGCGGCTGATCCCATTCGACAGCGTGCCGCGCATCATTCCGGCCGCCGAATGGGCGATGCTCGATCGCGGCATCCGCCAGCGCGTTCAGGCGCTGAACGCCTTCCTGCACGATATCTACCACCAGCAGCACATTCTGAAAGCCGGCATCATTCCGGCGGAGCAGGTGCTGGCCAACGACCAATATCAGCCCTGCATGCAGGGCGTCGATCTGCACCGCAATATCTATGCGCATATCGTCGGCGTGGACATGGTGCGCAACAGCGACGGCCAGTACTACGTGCTGGAGGACAACCTGCGCACCCCATCCGGCGTTTCCTACATGCTGGAAAACCGCAAAATGATGATGCGGCTGTACCCCGAGCTGTTCGCCCGGCAGCGCATCGCGCCGGTGGAGCGCTACCCCTCGCACCTGCTGCAGACCCTGCGCGAAAGCTCGCCGATCAACGATCCCACCGTGGTGGTGCTGACGCCCGGCCGCTTCAACAGCGCCTACTTCGAACACAGCTTCCTGGCGCAGCAAATGGGGGTTGAGCTGGTGGAAAGCGCCGACCTGTTCGTCAAGGACGGCGCGGTGTTTATGCGCACCACCGCCGGGCCGTGCAAGGTCGACGTGATCTACCGCCGGGTGGACGACGCCTTCCTCGATCCGCTGGCGTTCCGTCCGGATTCGATGCTCGGCGTGCCGGGGCTGCTGTCGGTGTACCGCGCCGGCAACGTGGTGCTGGCCAACGCCATCGGCACCGGGGTAGCCGACGACAAGTCGATCTACCCCTATGTGCCGGAGATGGTGCGTTTCTATCTGCAGGAAGAGCCGATCCTCAACAACGTGCCGACCTGGCAGTGCCGCCACAAAAACGAGCTGTCTTACGTGCTGGCCAACCTGGAGCAGATGGTGGTGAAAGAGGTGCACGGCGCCGGCGGCTACGGCATGCTGATCGGCCCGGCGGCCAGCAAGGACGAGATCGCCAACTTCCGCGCGCTGCTGCAGGCCCGGCCGCAGAACTACATTGCGCAGAACACCCTGGCGCTCTCCACCTGCCCGACCTTCGTCAACGACGGCCTGGCGCCGCGCCATATCGACCTGCGGCCGTTCGCCCTGAGCGGCGCGGAGATCCGCCTGGTGCCCGGCGGCCTGACCCGGGTGGCGCTGGCGGAGGGTTCGCTGGTGGTGAACTCGTCGCAGGGCGGCGGCACCAAGGACACCTGGGTATTGGAGGACGACGCATGCTGAGCCGCACCGCCAGTGAACTCTATTGGATGGCCCGCTATCTGGAGCGGGCGGAAAGCATCGCCCGGGTGCTCGACGTCACCAACAAACTGTCGATGATGCCGATCCGCGACGGCGGCGATCGGGATCTGCAGGTGCCGCTCGATCTGACCGGCACCGGCCAGCTGTACGCCGCCGCCTACCCCGAGCTGACGATGGCCAACCTGGTGAGCTTCTTCGCCCTCGACAGCCGCAACCACAGCAGCATCTACAGCTGCCTGCAGATGGGCTGGGGCAACGCCCACGCGGTGCGCGGCAGCCTGTCTTCCGAAGTCTGGGAGAGCATCAACGCCACCTGGATCGAGATGAAGCTGATCCGCCGCCAGGGCATCGGCTCGGTCGGCGCCGACGCCTTCTTCGACTGGGTGAAGGAACGCTCGCACCTGTTCCGCGGCGCGATGTTCGGCACCCTGCTGCGCAGCGACGCCATGTGCTTTATTCGCCTCGGCACCCTGCTGGAGCGGGCCGACGGCACCGCCCGCCTGCTGGGGGTGAAAAACGCGCTGATGGACAGCGACGGCGACCCGGTGCGCGAATACTACCGTATGGACACGCTGCTGCGGGCGGTGAGCGCGCGCGAAGCCTATCACAGCATCTACAAGCAGCAACTGAGCCGGGAAACCATCGCCGAGCTGATGATCCTGCGCAACGAGATCCCGCGTTCGCTGCTGGCCTGCGTCGGCGACATGGTGCAGCAGTTGGAACAGATCGGCGGCAACAGCGCCAATCAACCGCGCCGCCTGGCGCACACCCTGCACGCCGAGCTGCGCTTCAGCAGCATGAAAGACCTGAGCCGGATCGGCCTGAGCGACTGGCTGGACGCCTTCCTCGGGCAGGTCAGCGGCATCGCCGAAAGCATTCACCACACTTATCTGGAGGCGCAATGAAACTGAACATTGAGCACAGCACCCATTACCACTACGCGCAACAGGTGCAGCGCAGCACCCAATACCTGCGGTTGACGCCGCAAAACTCGCAGCATCAGCGCATTCTCTCCTGGCAACTGACGCTGCCGGAAAACGCAGTGTGCACCACCGACGCCTTCGGCAACGTGCTGCACGTGCTGACGCTGGACGAACCGCATCAGGCGATCACCATTCGGGCGCAGGGGGTGGTGGAAATCGAAGACGGCGTCGAAGATCTGGCGCTGGGCCATCTGTCGCCGCTGGTGTTCCTGCGCCACAGCCCGCTGACCCAGCCCGACGCCGCGATCCAGGCTTTCGCCCTGCGCTACCACCAGCCGCAGGCGGTGCTGGCCGGGCTGGAACGGCTGATGGGCGAACTGCTGCTGAAAATGCCCTATAACCCGGGCGCCACCCAGGTGACCGACAGCGCCGTCGAGGCCTTCGCCACCGGCAGCGGGGTCTGCCAGGATCACACCCACGTATTTCTGGCCTGCTGCCGCAGCCTGAACATTCCGGCGCGCTACGTCAGCGGCTACCTGTACAGCGAAGACTCCACCCACGTCGCCACCCACGCCTGGGCGGAGGCCTGGGTGGAAGACCGCTGGCACAGTTTCGACATTACCAACAACACCCGTTTGCCGAATCAGCACCTTAAGCTGGCGGTGGGCATCGACTATCTGGACGCCTGCCCGGTGCGCGGCATGCGGTTGGGCGGCGGCTGCGAGGACATGCACACCATCGCCGCGGTGCAGATGATGCCGGCCGGCCAGTAGCCGCTTGCCGCCGGCGAAAGTTTCGGGCACGCTGGCGTTTGGCGGCGTGCCAGTCTTGTATTGAGGAATTGTGGTATGACCTATTGTGTGGCCATGCGCTTGTCGTCCGGGCTGGTCTTTGCTTCCGATTCACGCACCAACGCCGGGGTGGACCATATCTCCACCTTCCGCAAACTGCACGTGTTCCAGCAGGACGGCGAACGCACGCTGGTGCTGCAGAGCGCCGGCAATCTGGCGACCACCCAGAGCATCATCAGCCTGCTGCTGCGCCGCAGCCAGGACGCCGAGCGCCCCAACCTGCTGAACGCGCCCAGCCTGTACGAAGCCGCCAGCCTGGTGGGCGAAACGGTGCGCGAAGTGATCCAGCGCGACAGCGAGGCGCAGCAGAGCGGCAGCACCACCGATTTCAGCTGCAATCTGCTGCTCGGCGGCCAGATCCGCGGCGAAGAGACCCGGCTGTTCCATATCTACCCGCAGGGCAACTTTATCGAGGCTACCCGCGACACCCCCTACTTCCAGATCGGCGAAAGCAAATACGGCAAGCCGATCATCGATCGGGTGCTGAACTACGATACCCCGCTGGAGCAGGCGATGCAGTGCGCGCTGATCTCGCTGGATTCGACCCTGCGCAGCAATCTGTCGGTCGGGCTGCCGCTCGACGTGATGATCTACCCGCGCGGCAGCTTCAGCAGCGCCCAGCAATACCGCATCACCGAAGATCACCCGCACTTCAGCGCCATCCGCAAAGGCTGGGGCGAAGGGCTGGTCAGCATTTTCAAACAGCTGCCGCCGCTGGCGCTGTAAGGACTTTTGGGGCTCGGCCTGCCGAGCCCCCTGCGGTTATTCCACCCGAAGGCCGCGCAGCAGCGCCTCCAGCGGATACACCGCCGCGATCACCACCTCGTCGCGCGCCTGCGCCGCCGCGTCCAGCTGCTGCTGCGCCCGTTCGGCCTCGGCGCTGCTCAACGGTTTACCCTGCTGCCGGCGCTCCAGCAGCATCAGCCCCAGCGTCGACAGCGCGCCGACGTCCTGCGCCACCGGCGCCAGCGCCTGCATCACCCGGTTGCCTGCAATCAACGTTTTCACAGCCGCGCCGTTCAGCTGCCAGCGCAGCAGGCGTTCGCGCAGCGCCTGCGCCGCCGCCCGGTTGTTGTTGTCCTGCAACAGCGCCGCCACCTGCTGCCCCATCTCGCGCACTGCGTTGCTTTCCGGCGGCAGGGCATCGACAAAGCGATTGAGCGGCTCGAACTGATGGTAGTTGCCCGCCCTGAACTTCAGGTGCTGGCGGGTGTAGTACTGCGCCGGCTCCACCGCCTCGGCCAGGATCTGCAGCGGCGCGATCTCCACGCCGTTGGCCAGCCGGGTGAACTCGCGCGCGGTTTCGGCGTGCTGCTGCAGGCCGACCGACACCACCGACCAGGCGTCGATCGCCGCCAGCCGCCGGTACATGTTGCTTTGGTCGGTGACGTCTTTGGCCGACCACAGCCGCTCCGCCACCGCGAAGCTGCGCGGCCACAGCTTGAGATCGAGCAGCGGCGCGCGGACGTTTTCCGCCCACAGCGCCGCTTCGCCGCCGAGAATATTGGCCAGCCGTTTCTCGTCCGGCACCACCGGCGGTTTGCCCGGCGGAGTAGCCGCCAGTTTGTTGCCGCTGGTGGGGTAACGCACGTTGCCGACCAACGTATAGCCGCTGAGCTTGTCCTGCTGCAGCGTGAACACCGGCCGCGTGTCGCCCATCCAGGTATCGACGCGGAACGTCACCTGCTGCGGCGTGCGCCAGACGATGTCGTGCAGCGCGCGGCGCGACTTGCCGTCGAAGTCGATAAAACCGCGCCAGCCCTGCCGGCCCTGGATCAGGGTAAAGCTGCCCGCCACCGCGCTGCCCTTCAGGCGCGGCATGCTGAACTGCCAGCTCTGCGCCTGTTCGCCGGGCTGCAGCGCGGTTTCCACCCCCAGCGGCTGCGGCAGGATTTCATTGCGGTAGTGATAGGCGGTGCTCTGCGGCTGGTCGAGGTAGAAACCGGTCGACAGAATGCCCTGATAACCCTCCTGCGCGCCGGCGCCGAGCGAATCCTGCCCCTGCCAGGACTGGATCACGATCGAACGCGGCAGCGACGGGTGATAAATCTCGTCCCAGCCGACCATCTGCCGCTGGTGCTTCTCGAGGATTTTCTCCAACCGCTGGTTGAAGTAGGCCTGCAGCGCATGGGTGTCCGCCAGCTGATGTTGCCGCATGAACGCCTGAATGGATGACGACGCCTTCCACTGGCTGGCGTCGACCTCATCGCCGCCGATATGCAGATAAGGATCCGGGAAGATCGCCGCCAGTTCACCGACGATCGTATCGACAAACCGATAAACCTCGTCGCGGGTCGGATCGAGCGTCGGCGGGTGCACGCCCCACCGGCGCTCCATGCGGTACGGCCCCGGCGCGCTCATCAGCGCCGGGTAAGCCACCGCGATGCTCGAGGCGTGCCCCGGCAGGTCGATCTCCGGCACCACGCGGATGCCGCGCGCCGTGGCGTAGGCCACCACCTGCCGCATCTGCTCGCGGCTATAGAACTGGCCGTCGCTGGCCAGCTGCTGCAGTTTGGGGTAACGCTGCGAGGCGAAGCGCCAGCCCTGATCGTCGGTCAGGTGCCAGTGGAAAACGTTGAGTTTGGCCGCCGCCATGCCGTCGAGCTGGCGCAAAATATCCGCCACCGGCAGGAAATGGCGCGCCGAATCCAGCAGCACGCCGCGCCACGGGAAACGCGGCACGTCGGTGATGTTCACCAGCGGCAAGAAGGTGTTTTCTCCGTCGGTCTGCAGCAGCTGCAGCAGGGTTTCCATGCCGCGCAGCGCGCCGAAGCGGGTATTGGCGGTGAGGGCAACCCCTTGTGGGGTGACCGCCAGCCGGTAGCTCTCGTCGCTGCCCGGCAGCGGCTGCGCCGCCACCTTATCTTTGATAACGATGTCGATGGCCGCGCCCCCGGCGCTTTCCGCCTGCGGCGCCAACGTCCAGCCGGTTTGCAGCTCGATGCGCTGGCGCCAGCGCGGCAGCGCATCGCCCAGATCGTCGCCCTGCAGGCTTAGCGACAGCCGGTGATCCAGCACCAGCCTGCTCGCCGGTTGAGCCAGCTCAACCTGCTGCGGCCACGGCATCAGCGGCAGTTCGCCGGCCGGCTGCGCCAGCGCGCCGAGGGAAAACAACAGGGATGAAGCCAATAGCGTATAACGTGGGGCTTTATGCATCGGAAATTCCTCAGAGGAAAAAATATCAATATCAACAGCGAAGGTGAACGCTGTAGATAAAGACTGAGGATAAAACCGATGTCCAACTGCGGCGGTGAAAAAGCGGGCTGGATCACAATCGCCCCTCTTGCGTGCAGAAGAGGGGCGCGGAGATTATTGCCAGCCGTAGCGGCGCACGAACCAGCCCTTCACGCACTGGGTCAGCACCATGTAGCCGGTCAGGATCAGCGCCAGCCACGGGAAGTAGCCGAGCGGCAACGCCTGCAGCTGCAGGAAGCCGGCCAGCGGCGAGAACACCAGACCGATGCCGGTCACGATCACCGCCAGGGTCATGATGCACAGCGGCCAGGACGGGCGGCTCTGGATAAACGGAATTTTGCGCGTGCGGATCATGTGCACGATCAGCGTCTGCGACAGCAGCCCTTCCACGAACCAGCCGGACTGGAACAGCGTCTGCATTTCCGGCGTATTGGCCTTGAACACCCACCACATCAGGCTGAAGGTCAGCACGTCGAAGATCGAACTGATCGGCCCGAAGAACACCATAAAGCGCCCAATATCGCCGGAGTTCCAGCGCTGCGGCCGGGTTATCTGATCGTCGTCGACGTTGTCGAACGGGATGGCGATCTGCGAAATATCGTACATCAGGTTCTGGATCAGCAGGTGCAGCGGCAACATCGGCAGGAACGGCAGGAAGGCGCTGGCGATCAGCACGCTGAACACGTTGCCGAAGTTGGAGCTGGCAGTCATCTTGATGTACTTCAGCATGTTGGCGAAGGTGCGGCGCCCTTCGATCACCCCCTGTTCCAGCACCATCAGGCTTTTTTCCAGCAGGATGATGTCCGCCGCTTCCTTGGCGATGTCCACCGCCGAGTCGACGGAGATGCCGATATCGGCCGCGCGCAGCGCCGGCGCGTCGTTGATGCCGTCGCCCATAAAGCCCACCACGTGCCCCTGGCTGCGCAGCAGTTTAACGATGCGTTCCTTGTGCAGCGGCGTCAGCTTGGCGAACACCGTGGTGTGCGCCGCCGCCTGCGCCAGTTGCTCATCGCTCATCTGGTCGATTTCCGGCCCGCGCAGCAGATGATCCGCCTCCAGCCCGACGTCGCGGCACACCTTGGCGGCCACCAGCTCGTTGTCGCCGGTGAGGATCTTCACCCGGATGCCGTTTTGCTTCAGCGCCGCCAGCGCCGGCGCGGTGCTCTCTTTGGGCGGATCGAGGAAGGCGACGTAACCTTCGAGGATCAGATCCGACTCATCCGCCACGCCGTATTCATGCGCCTGCGCCGGCAGGATCTTGTTGGCCACCGCCACCACCCGCAGCCCCTGCTGATTGAGATCGTCGGTAATGCGGCGAATGCGCGCCAGCAGCGCCTCGCTGAGCGGGTGAACCTCATCGCCCTGCCGTACGTGGCTGCAGATCGCCAGCATTTCCTCCAGCGCGCCCTTGCACACCAGCTCGTGATAGTCGTTGTCCCTGGCCACCACCACCGACATGCGGCGGCGCTCGAAATCAAACGGGATCTCATCCACTTTACGGTATTGCTGCAGCGCCTCCGGCTGGCGGTTTTGCTCCGCGCAGCTCAGCACCGCCACGTCGAGCAGGTTTTTCAGCCCGGTCTGGTAGAAGCTGTTAAGCCAGGCATAGCGCAGCACCCGCTCGCTGCCGGCGCCGAACGCGTCGGTATGGCGCTCCAGCACGATTTTGTCCTGGGTCAGGGTGCCGGTTTTATCGGTGCACAGGATGTCCATGGCGCCGAAATTCTGGATGGCGTCCAGCCGTTTGACGATCACCTTCTGGCGCGACAGCTTCACCGCCCCTTTGGCCAGCGTCGAGGTGACGATCATCGGCAGCATTTCCGGCGTCAGCCCGACCGCCACCGACAGCGCAAACAGCGCCGCCTCCCACCAGTCGCCCTTGGTGTAGCCGTTGATCAGCAGCACGATCGGGGTCATCACCAGCATAAAACGGATCAGCAGCCAGCTGACCTTGCTGATGCCGGTCTGGAAGGCGTTCGGCTGCTCGTCCTGGCTGGTGACGCGCTGCGCCAGCTGGCCGAAGTAGGTGCCGCCGCCGGTGCCGATCACCATCGCCAGCGCGGTGCCGCTTACCACGTTGGTGCCCATAAAGCACAGGTTGCGGCAGTCGAGCGGATCCTCCGCCCGCTCACCCGGCGCGGCGGCCTTCTCCACCGGCAGGGATTCGCCGGTCAGCGCGGCCTGGCTGATAAACAGATCCTTGGCCGACAGCACGCGCAGATCCGCCGGGATCATGTCGCCGGCCGCCAGCTTGACGATGTCGCCCGGCACCAGCTGCGCGATCGGCAGCTCAACATGATCGCTTTTGCCGGTGAGCGCATCGCTGCGGTAAACCGTGGCGGTATTGCTGACCATCGCCTTCAGCGCATCCGCCGCCCGGTTGGAGCGCGCCTCCTGAATGAAGTTCAGCAGCGTGGAGATCGCCACCATCAGCGCGATCACCAGCGCGCCGGTCAGATCTTCGGTGGCGTAGGAGATCATGCCGAGCGCGGTCAGCAGCAGGTTGAACGGGTTGCGATAGCAGTGCCACAGGTGCTGCCACCAGGCCTCTTGCTGCTGATCGTCGATGACGTTTTCGCCGCAGCGCCGGCGCACCCGTTCCGCCTCATCGGCGGTGATACCTTCCGGATGGCTGTGAAAACGCTCATACAGCGCCATGGCATCGGCGGCGGCGCATTCCAGACGCTGTTGCGCCAGGCCGGCCGGCATCGCCTGCGCCGCGCCGCTGACGCCATCGAGCAGGCTGTCGCGCCGCACCAGGCGGCGCGGCAGGTTGCGGCTGAGCAGGCCCAGCAGCTGACGGGGAAGTTTTTTAAGTTTCATTATTCGCACCTCGTCGCCCGGCGCCTCACGGCGGCGGGTGAACGCGGGATCGCCCGGGCCGGGTTTTGGACGCGCCAAAAACCGCTGCGGGAGCAGATCCTTATCTTTTTTCATAACAGCAGGAGCGAACGACAGAGCGCGCGCTACCGGTTACCGTTTACATCACCGGTAAAACAGCAGCGCCAGGCGGAGAGGTTTTACCGGTAAACCGAGTGAGTGTCTAAAGCGGTCGGATCGGGGTCCATATGGGGGATAACCTCCGGTAAATGAAAAGATCGAACGACAAGAGCGGCCGTTCAGCGCAGTGCCGCAATCGCCGCATTGCATCAAGATCCCAGGGGGAAAATAGGCTATGCTGACGAGCATTAATCACAGGCGGCAAGTTTACGCCTGTTAACCTCAACGAAATGTAAACCATGCAAAACCGGCTGACCATCAAGGACATCGCACGCCTGAGCGGCGTAGGAAAATCCACCGTATCGCGCGTGTTGAACAACGAAGGCAGCGTGAGCCCGCAGACCCGCGAACGGGTGGAGGCGGTGATCCGTCAGCAGGGGTTTACGCCCTCCAAGTCGGCGCGCGCCATGCGCGGCCAAAGCGACAAGGTCGTGGGCATTATCGTTTCGCGCCTCGATTCGCCGTCTGAAAATCAGGCGGTGCGCACCATGCTGCCGCTGCTGTATCAGCAGGGCTTCGACCCGATCGTGATGGAGAGCCAGTTCGAAACCCGTCTGGTGCAGGAACATCTGCACGTGCTGCAGCAGCGCAACGTCGACGGGGTGATCCTGTTCGGCTTCACCGGGCTGAGCGCGGCGATGCTCAAGCCATGGCGGGAAAAAATGGTGGTGATGGTGCGCGAGTACGACGGCTTTTCTTCCGTTTGCTACGACGACGCCGGCGCGGTCAACCTGCTGATGGACCGCCTGCATCGGCAGGGGCATCGGCATATCAGCTACCTTGGCGTGCAGCTGAGCGACGCCACCACCGGCCAGCGCCGCTATCAGGCCTATCTCGCCGCCTGCGAGCGCCTGCAGCTGACACCGCGCGCGGCCCTGGGCGAACTGAATTACCAGAGCGGCTTCCAGCGCGCCGCCGAGGTGATTGACCCGCAAACCAGCGCGCTGATCTGCGCCTCCGACAGCATCGCCCTGGGCGCTATCAAATACCTGCAACAGCAGCCTGCGCAGCGCATTCAGGTATGCGCCATCGGCAACACCCCGCTGCTCAGCTTCCTGTTCCCCGAAACCCTGTCGGTCGAATTCGGCTACGGCAGCGCCGGCCTGCAGGCGGCGCAGCAGCTGCTGGCTCAGCTCAGCGGCGAGCAAGGCATTCGGCGCATCCTGGTGCCCAGCAAACTTTCCTGAGTGAAAAATGCACATATTTTGTCATTTTGTGATCCTCGCCCCAAACCGGGAACGTTCCCATTCCATAAAAAAAGCCGAATGACTAAGCTTTGATCATTACTCAGTCAACACCTCTGCGCGTTAGCCAATAAAGGTATCCAATAATGAGCAAAGTAAAACAGCAGGACATTGATCGCCTGATTGTTTTGGTCGGCGGCCGCGAGAATATCGCCACCGTCAGCCATTGTATTACCCGATTACGTTTCGTCCTTAACGATCCCAATAAGGCGAAACCGAAAGAAATTGAAGAGCTGCCGATGGTCAAAGGCTGCTTCACCAACGCCGGGCAGTTCCAGGTGGTGATCGGCCCCGAGGTCGGCGATTACTACCAGGCGCTGATCGCCACCACCGGCCTCAACGAGGCCGACAAGGAACAGGCCAAGGTCGCCGCGCGTCAGAATATGACCTGGAGCGAGCGCGCCATCGCCCACTTCGCCGAAATCTTCTTCCCGCTGCTGCCGGCGCTGATCAGCGGCGGTCTGATCCTCGGCTTCCGCAACGTGATCGGCGACATTCCGATGTCCGGCGGCCAAACGCTGGCGCAGATGCACCCGGCGTGGAAAACCATCTACGACTTCCTGTGGCTGCTCGGCGAAGCGATCTTCATGTTCCTGCCGGTGGCCATTTGCTGGTCGACGGTGAAGAAAATGGGCGGCACGCCGGTGCTCGGCATCGTGCTGGGCGTGACCCTGGTGTCGCCGCAGCTGATGAACTCCTATCAGCTCGGCCAGCAGATCCCGGAAGTGTGGAACTTCGGCTGGTTCGCCATTCAGAAAGTCGGCTATCAGGCGCAGGTGATCCCGTCCATGCTGGCCGGCATGGCGCTGGGTTGGATTGAGACCCGGCTGAAAAAGATCGTGCCCGACTACCTGTATCTGGTAGTGGTGCCGGTGGTGTCCCTGCTGCTGGCGGTGTTCCTGGCGCACGCGCTGATCGGGCCGTTCGGCCGCATGATCGGCGACGGCGTGGCCTGGGCGGTGAAAGCGGTGATGACCGGCAGCTTCGCGCCGATCGGCGCCGCGCTGTTCGGCTTCCTGTATGCGCCGCTGGTGATCACCGGCGTGCATCAGACCACCCTGGCCATCGACATGCAGATGATCCAGAGCATGGGCGGCACCCCGGTGTGGCCGCTGATTGCGCTCTCCAACATCGCGCAGGCCTCGGCGGTGCTGGGCATCATCATCATCAGCCGCAAAGCCAACGAGCGCGAGATTTCGGTGCCGGCGGCGATCTCCGCCTACCTCGGCGTGACCGAACCGGCGATGTACGGCATCAACCTGAAATACCGCTTCCCGATGCTGTGCGCGATGATCGGCTCGGCCTTCGCCGGCCTGATCTGCGGCCTGGACGGCGTGATGGCCAACGGCATCGGCGTCGGCGGCCTGCCGGGCATCCTGTCGATCAAGCCGCAGTTCTGGCTGATTTACTCGCTGGCTATCCTGGTGGCGGTGGTGATCCCAATGCTGCTGACCATCATGGTCTACAAGCGCAAAGCCGCCCGCGGCGAGCTGCCGGTTTAATTTACGCGATATGAATGTAGGGGCTGGAAATACCCTATAGCTTTCAGGCCGCGGCAAGCGCGCCGCGGTTTGAAAGATGAAGGGGTACGGCCCGTTGTCACGATTCAAAGGTATCCAGTTATGAGTAACCCAATCCCCTGGTGGCAGAACGGCGTCATCTACCAAATCTATCCGAAGAGCTTTCAGGACAGCACCGGCAACGGCTACGGCGATCTGGCCGGCGTCACCCGGCGGCTGGACTATCTGCATGAGCTGGGCGTCGACGCCATCTGGCTGACGCCGGTGTATGTCTCGCCGCAGGTGGACAACGGCTATGACGTGGCGGACTACTGCGCCATCGACCCGGCCTACGGCACCATGGCGGATTTCGACAATCTGATCGCCGCCGCCCACCAGCGCGGCATCCGCATCGTGATGGACATGGTGTTCAACCACACCTCTACCGAACACCCTTGGTTCCAGGCCGCGCAGGACCGCAACAGCCCTTATCGCCAGTTCTATGTCTGGCGCGACGGCGAAGGCGATGCCCCGCCGAACAACTGGCGCTCCAAGTTCGGCGGCAACGCCTGGCAGTGGCATGCCGACAGCGGCCAGTACTACCTGCACCTGTTCGCCACCGAGCAGGCAGACCTGAACTGGGAGCATCCGCCGGTACGCGAGGAGCTGAAGAAGGTCTGCCAGTTCTGGGCCGACAAGGGCGTTGACGGTCTGCGCCTCGACGTGATCAACCTGGTCTCCAAACGGCAGGATTTCCCGTCAGACAGCCAGGGCGACGGCCGCCGCTTCTATACCGACGGCCCGCGCATTCACGAATTCCTGCAGGAGATGAGCCGCGAGGTGTTCCAACCGCGCGGCCTGATGACCGTGGGCGAGATGTCCTCCACCACGCTGGCGCATTGCCAACAATATGCGGCGCAGAGCGGTGAGGAGCTGTCGATGACCTTCAACTTCCACCACCTGAAGGTGGACTACGCCGGCGGAGAAAAATGGACGCTGGCGGCGCCGGACTACGTGGAGCTGAAGCAGATTTTCCGCCACTGGCAGCAAGGCATGCACGGCCGCGCCTGGAACGCGCTGTTCTGGTGTAACCACGATCAGCCGCGCATCGTTTCCCGCTTCGGCGACGAAGGCGAGCTGCGGGTGCCGGCCGCCAAAATGCTGGCGATGGTGCTGCACGGCATGCAGGGCACGCCGTATATCTATCAGGGGGAAGAGATCGGCATGACCAACCCGGGCTTCCGCGACATCGGCCAGTATCGCGATGTGGAAAGCCTGAATATGTACGCCGAGCTGAGCGCCCAGGGCAAAAGCGACGCCGAGCTGCTGGCGATCCTGGCCAGCAAATCGCGCGACAACGGCCGCACGCCGATGCAGTGGAGCGCGGCGGCCAACGCCGGTTTCACTCAGGGCACGCCCTGGCTAGGCTGCGCGGAAAACTATCCGCAGATCAACGCCGAAGCGGCGTTGGCCGATCTGGACTCGGTATTTTACGCCTACCGCCAGCTGATCACCCTGCGCAAGCAGTACCCGCTGCTGACCCACGGCGACTATCAGGATCTGGCGCCGTCGCACCCGGCGCTGTGGTGCTACCAGCGCAGCTGGAACGGCCAGCGCCTGCTGGTGGTGGCCAACCTCAGCCGCGAACCGCAGGCCTGGGGCGCGGAAGGCGTGGAGCCTTCCGCCCAGTGGCGCCCGCTGATGAGCAACTACGCCGATGCGGCGGACCAACCGCAGGCGCTTACTCTGCAGCCGTTCGAAGCGGTATGGTGGCTGCTGGAAGACTAAAGCCTTCCCCCACGGGCGCAGCCCCCCGCTGCGCCCTACAATTTTTGCAGCAGTTGCACTACGCCGGCGGCCTCTTGCGCCAGCCGTTCATCGCTCATGTCAAACACCCCTTGCACCAAATGCGGCGGCAGGTAATCCATGCCGGTCAGGTTGGCCATGGCATTGAATGGGCGCAGCAGATCCGTGACCGGATAGCGGTTGTAACCTTCCGGCGTATAGGCCTGCGCGTTGCCGCCGGTGCTCACCACCAGCTGCAGCGGTTTGCCGTGCAGCCGGGTGCCTTCGCTGCCGTAGGCGAAACCGTAGGTTAATACCGCGTCCTGCCATTCGCTGAGGATCGCCGGTGAGCTGTACCAGTAGAACGGGAACATCATCACTACCGCGTCATGGGCCTCCAGCAGTTCCTGCTCGCGCGCCACGTCGATGCGGTAATCCGGGTAAGCGCGGATCAGCTCATGCAGGGTAACGTTCGGCAGCGGGCGCAGCGCCTCGATCAGCGCCTGGTTAATGCGCGACTCGTCGGGCGTGCGGTGGGCGGTTAACACTAAAATGCGTGACATACACTATCCTTGGCTGAGATTTGATAACGCATTTTTCCATTTCCGCCGCCGCGGGTGTAGGCTGTGATGGGTTACATTAATTTCAACTAAAAGTATCAACCACCATGTCGCTGCCCTTTGACGTACATCGTCTGCTGCCGGCGTTTCTCGCCGCCGCCCAGACGCAAAACTTTTCCGCCGCTGCGCGCCAGTTGGGCGTCACCCCGGCGGCGGTCAGCAAAAACATTCGCGTGCTGGAAGAAAAGCTGGCGCTGCGTCTGTTCCAGCGCAACACCCACAACGTGGTGCTGACCGACGAAGGCAAAGCATTGCTGGCGCAGGTGGCGCCGCTGTGGCAGGCGCTGTCCGCCACGCTGGAAAACGCCGGCGGCGTGCGGCAGGCGCCTGCCGGCACCGTGCGCGTCAGCATGATCCCCGGCTTCGGCCGCCAGATGCTGATGCCCTTGATCCCGCTGTTTCTGCAACGTTACCCGCAGATCGATCTCGATCTTTCGCTGGATGCGCGGGTGGTTAATCTGGTGGGCGAAGGCTTCGACGTCGGCATCGGCAGCCGGATCGATCCCGACAGCCGGCTGGTGGCCCGGCCGCTCTACCCGATGCAGATGGTGCTGGCGGCTTCGCCGGGCTACCTGGCGCAGCGCGGCGCGCCGCAGGATCCTCAGGATCTGCCGCAGCACGACTGCCTGCTGCACCGCAACCCGGCCAACGGGCGCAGCGTAAAGTGGCAGCTGCAGCGACGCGGCCAACCGCTGACGCTGGATCTGCATGGCCGCCTGATGGCCAGCCGCCCGGAGATGCTGCTGGACGCGGCGCTTGCCGGCCTGGGCATCGCCAACCTGGCGCACTGGTACGCCGAAAAACACTTCGCGCAGGGCACCCTGCAGCCGGTGCTGCCCGCCTGCTGGCCGCGCCCGGTTCAGCTGTGGCTGTATTACGCCTCGGCGGATCTGCCGCCGCGCGTCCGCGTCTGGGTCGATTTTTTGCTGGAACATTTCCGCCCGCAGCCGGCGGGCGATTGACGTCTGTACAGCTTGCGCCCGCCGTTGAATTTTCCTTGTCCTACATCAAAAGAACCCCGCCAACATCTATATATAGTGCATTAATAATCTCAAATACCTATATATAGTAGTTATCCACAAAAGCATCCACATGCCGCCGCAGCCCTTGCGCGCTGCGGCTTCGCCCTGTGGATAACCTATCCCTCGGGAAACAAGGAGTCACAACGTGAAACCAGTAGTGATTAAACGGGACGGTTGCCAGGTACCTTTTGACGAAGCGCGCATCGCGCAGGCGATTGAACGCGCCGCCCTGGCGGCCGGGGTGGTCGACGCCGACTACTGCGCCACCGTCGCCCGCGCGGTCGCTCAGCGCATGGAACGGCAGCAGCACGTTGATATCCATGAAATTCAGCAGGCGGTGGAAAACCAGCTGATGGCCGGCGAATACAAGCAGCTGGCGCGCGCCTACATCGAATACCGCCACGATCGCGACGTGGCGCGCGAGCTGCGCGGGCAGCTGAACCAGGAGATCCGCGGCCTGGTGGAACAAAGCAACCGCGCGCTGCTGAACGAAAACGCCAACAAGGACAGCAAGGTGATCCCGACCCAGCGCGATCTGCTGGCCGGCATCGTCGCCAAACACTACGCCAAGCAGCACATCCTGCCGCGCGACGTGGTGCTGGCCCATGAGCGCGGCGAAATTCACTACCACGATCTCGACTACGCGCCGTTCTTCCCGATGTTCAACTGCATGCTGATCGACCTGAAAGGCATGCTGACCAACGGTTTCAAGATGGGCAACGCCGAGATCGAACCGCCGAAGTCGATCTCCACCGCCACCGCCGTGACCGCGCAGATCATCGCCCAGGTCGCCAGCCACATTTACGGCGGCACCACCATTAACCGCATCGACGAGATCCTGGCGCCCTTCGTCAGCGAAAGCTTCCGCAAGCACCGCGAAGTGGCCGAGCAATGGCAGATCCCGGACGTGCAGGGCTACGCCATGGCGCGCACCGAGAAAGAGTGTTACGACGCCTTCCAGTCGTTGGAATACGAGGTCAACACCCTGCACACCGCCAACGGCCAGACGCCGTTCGTCACCTTCGGCTTCGGCCTCGGCACCTGCTGGGAATCGCGCCTGATCCAGCGTTCGATCCTGAAAAACCGCATCGCCGGGCTGGGCAAAAACCGCAAGACCGCCGTGTTCCCCAAGCTGGTGTTCGCCATCTGCGACGGCCTCAACCACCAGTACGGCGATCCGAACTACGACATCAAGCAGCTGGCGCTGGAGTGCGCCAGCAAGCGCATGTATCCGGACATCCTCAATTACGATCAGGTGGTGAAGGTCACCGGCTCGTTCAAGACGCCGATGGGCTGCCGCAGCTTCCTCGGCACCTACGAGGAGAACGGCGAGCTGGTGCACGACGGCCGCAACAACATCGGCGTGATCAGCCTGAATCTGCCGCGCATCGCGCTGGAGGCGATGGGCGACGAGGCGCGCTTCTGGGCGCTGCTGGATCAGCGCCTGCAGCTGGCGAAAAAGGCGCTGATGACGCGCATCGCCCGGCTGGAAGGCATCAAGGCGCGGGTGGCGCCGATCCTGTACATGGAAGGCGCCTGCGGCGTGCGGCTGAAGGCCGACGACAACATCGCCGACATCTTCAAGAACGGCCGCGCGTCCATCTCGCTGGGTTATATCGGCCTGCACGAAACCATCAACGCGCTGTTCGGCAACGGCACCCACGTTTACGACGACGAAGCGCTGCGCGCCAAGGCGCTGGCGATCGTCGCACGGCTGCGCGCCGCCACCGACGGCTGGAAAGCGGAAACCGGCTACGGCTTCAGCCTGTACAGCACGCCGAGCGAAAATCTGTGCGACCGCTTCTGCCGGCTGGACACCGCCGATTTCGGCGTGGTGCCGGGCGTGACCGACAAGGGCTACTACACCAACAGCTTCCACCTCGACGTAGAGAAAAAGGTCAATCCGTACGACAAGCTGGACTTCGAGGCGCCCTATCCGCCGTTGGCCAACGGCGGCTTTATCTGCTACGGCGAATACCCCAACCTGCAGCACAATTTAAAGGCGCTGGAAGACGTGTGGGATTACAGCTACAGCCGGGTGCCCTACTACGGCACCAACACGCCGATCGACGAGTGCTACGAATGCGGCTTCACCGGCGAGTTTTCCTGTACCAGCAAGGGCTTCACCTGCCCGAAATGCGGCAACCACGAGCCGTCCAAGGTGTCGGTCACCCGGCGGGTGTGCGGCTACCTCGGCAGCCCGGACGCCAGGCCGTTCAACGCCGGCAAGCAGGAAGAGGTGAAACGGCGGGTGAAGCACCTCGACAACGGGCGGCTCGGCTGAGGTGCCCCGTTTAACCCTGATGAGCGGGTTCAGTATACAGAGCTCTGATAAAGCCAATTATTAGGGAAAGCGTGCCGAAGGGGTCGTAGCGGCTTGCCGCCGGAGCGCCCCTCGGGGCGCTAAGCCCGGGTATCTCGGGCGAAAAGACAACTTTGCCACTAAACATACACTGAACCCCTGCAACCAGAAAAAATGATGAATTATCACCAGTACTATCCCCTAGATGTGGTCAACGGCCCCGGCACCCGCTGCACGCTGTTCGTCGCCGGCTGCGTGCATCAGTGCCCCGGCTGCTACAACAAAAGCACCTGGCGGCTCAACTCCGGCCAGCCGTTTACCCCGGCGCTGGAAGACCGCATCATCGCCGATCTGAACGATGCGCGCGTGCCGCGCCAGGGGCTGTCGCTGTCCGGCGGCGATCCGCTGCACCCGGCCAACGTGCTGAGCATCTTAAAGCTGGTGAAACGGGTGCGCGCCGAGTGCCCGGGCAAGGATATCTGGCTGTGGACCGGCTACCGGCTGGCGGAGCTGGACGCGCAGCAAATGCAGGTGGTAGACAGGATTAACGTATTGATTGACGGCAAGTTTGTGCAGGATTTGAAAGACCCAGCGCTGATCTGGCGCGGCAGCAGCAACCAGGTGGTGCATAAGCTGCAATGACAATGCTAGTTTGGAAATTTCTCACGCTGGTGGGCAATCGAGAAAACCTTAATAACGTCATCAACGATGATATACACCAGCAACAGGGAGGCCTTGTTAATTAGCAGCTTACGTGCCTTCCCATACCAGGGCTTACCTAACTCAGGATGATCCAGCAGGCGCTTTACCGCTTTATCGATCTCGTTATCAGCCTGCTCTGCCGCCTGTGGATTGAAAATATAAAGAAACTCAAAAATACGTTCCCTGTCCCGTAGCGCTGCATTATCCCATTCGATACGCATAACGATCCCTATTTTCGGTCGTATTTCGCTCTAATTTTTGCCTTAAAGGCATCCATGCTTTCTTCTACTTCTTGTTGGCTAAGGTAGACAGCATTACCTTCATGCAGACGGGAAAAAGCTGCATCCACCTTATCTTTCAGCCAGTTTTCGTGCTCCTCCGCGGCCCGTTGCTCATCAGCCATTTGCTCCGCTAAGCGGCGGCAGGCTTCACTCAATGTCGTTCCTTTAGCCTCAGCGGCCTTCTGCGCCAAACGCTTGGTTTCATCTTCGATGCGAAACTGGATACGACTTTCCATCTTTGCTCCTCCTGCAATCGCACGATGGCGACACTGAATATTGAACAGACACGTTAGCACATTTGTGACAACAACATCGAGATGAAAGGTCATTTTTTGAACATTTTACATCAACCCCATCCCCAGCACGCCGGTCGCTACGCCGCACAGCGCCACCAGCGCCGCGGTCAGGCACAGCGCCCGGGCGGAAAAGACTTTGTTGAGCATCAGCAGCGAAGGCAGGCTGACCGCCGGCAGGGTCATCAGCAGCGCCAGCGCCGGGCCGGCGCCCATGCCCGCCAGCATCATGGCCTGCACGATCGGGATTTCCGCCGCGGTGGGGATCACGAACAGGCAGCCGACGATGGCTAAACCGATGATCCACAGCAGGCTGTTGTCGACCGCGCCGTCGGCGTGCGGGAACAGCCAAACCCGCGCTGCGCCCAGCGCCAGCACCGCCAGCACGTAGATCGGGATGGTCGACCAGAACAGCGCCCACAGCGTCTTCAGCCAGCGGCCGAGGAACGGCCGATCTTCGGTTTTCACCGGCGGTATCGCCGCTTGCTGCAGCGCGGCCGGCTGCGGGTCATTGGCGGTGACGCGCTGCACCAGCCAGGCGATGCCCAGCACCATCACCACCCCGGCCACCAGCCGAATAGCGGCGAACGGCCAGCCGAGCACGAAGCCCATAAAAATCAGCGTCGCCGGGTTCAGCACCGGGTTGCTTAGCCAAAAGGCCAGCGCCGCCCCGCTGGATACCGACTGGCGACGCAGCCCGGCGGCCACCGGCGCCGCGCAGCAGGTGCACATCATACCCGGCAGCGCGATCAGCGTGCCCAGCAGGGTGCCGGAAAAACGCGGGTGGCCCAGCGTGCGCAGCAGCCAGTCGCGCGGGATCAGCACCTGCACCAGCGATCCCAGCAAGACGCCGAGCACCGCCGCCTTCCACACCGCGGTGAAATAGATCAGCGCATAGTGCCAGGCCGCCAGCCAGGGGCTGCCGTCGGCTCCGGCCAGTATCGATTTGCCGATCGAATGGGTGTCCGCCGCCAAAAAGGCCTTGCCGTAGTAAGGCTGCCATTTGACGTAGTAGAGGCCGACGGCCACCACCAGCAGGAACAGGATCGGTTTCCACAGCGGCCAGGCGCGGGGCGTGCGGTCAGGGGCGGTTAAAGGTTGCGGCATGGTGTCGGCCAGAGTCAGTCCAGGGTGGCCCAGCATAGCGCGCCGCGCCCGGCCGCGCATCCCCGGGCTGTCCAAAATAGTTCATCTGTTCGCCACCGGCGCGTAACGCGATTGTCATCTGGCGGCGGCAACATGATGCCAACTTGAAAGCCACAGGGCATACCCGTCGCCTTTCAAGCCGTAGCGTTGTTAGCTGCACTCGCTCACCCCAGTTACTTACTAAAGTAAGCGCCTGGCGATGAGCGAGCTGGCCGCCTAGCTACAATTTGAAAGTCATAGGGTAAGCACCAGCACCGTAAGAAATCCTGATAAATCATACAGATCCGGCACGACGAGGTTTTTATTATGATGGACTTATCTAGACATCCGACCACTTACCCCACCCGTTACCAGCAGATCGCCGCCCAGCTGGAACAAGAGCTGCGCACCCAGTACCGCTGCGGCGACTATCTGCCTTCCGAGCAGCAGCTGGCGGAGCGCTATCAGGTCAATCGCCACACCCTGCGCCGCGCAGTGGATCAGCTGGTGGAACGCGGCTGGCTGCAGCGCCGCCACGGCGTCGGCATTCTGGTGCTGATGCGCCCCTACGACTACCCGCTGCATGCCAATACGCGGTTCAGCCAGAACCTGCTCGAGCAGGGCAGCCACCCCACCAGTGAGCGCTTACTCGCAGTATTGCGCCCGTGCAACGGGCACATCGCCAGCGCGCTGTCGCGTGAAGAAGGCGAAATGGTGATCCACCTGCGCACCCTGCGCCGGGTCAATGGCGTGCCGATGAGCGTGATCGACCACTACCTGCCCGATCTCGACTGGTGGCCGGCGCTGCAGCAGTTCCACAGCGGCTCGCTGCATGAGTTTATCGAACAGCACATTCGCCAGCCGCTGACCCGCAGCCAGACGCGCATCAGCGCGCGCCGCGCACAGGCCAAAGAGAGCCGGCTGTTGGCGATCGCCACCCACGCGCCGCTGCTGTGCGTGCGCACCCTGAACGTCTGCAACGGCAGCGACCGCGTGGCGGAATACTCCGTCAGCCTGGCCCGCGCCGACATGATCGAACTGACGATGGAGCACTGAATGCAATCCTTACAGCCAAGACAGCGCTGGATGTCGGTGCTGGCGCACAGCCAGCCGGCCCAGCTGCGCAGCCACTGGCAGGCGCTGAACCTCAGCCCGCGCTACCGGAACATCCGCGCGCCGGAGATTGGCCTGGCGCAGCTGCAGGGGCGCATGGGCGCCACCGGCCGCCGCTTTGTGCTGGGCGACGTGACGATTACCCGCGCGGTGGTGCAGCTGGAAAGCGGCGGCTATGGCTACAGCTATATCGCCGGGCGCGACAAGGCGCACGCCGAGCTGTGTGCGCTGGCCGATGCGCTGCTGCAGCAGCCGGAACACGGCGAGCGGCTGCAACAGCAATTGATAGAACCGCTGGCCGCGCTGCAGCACGAGCAGCGCCAGCTGCGCGCCCGTGCGGTGGCCTCCAGCCGGGTGGATTTCTTTACCCTGGTGCGGGGGGATTGAGCATGAGTTTATTGACCGGTTTTGACCAACCCATAGAGCAATCGCAACACAGCTTCCGCTTGATCCTCAAGGCGTTAAGCGAGCCAGGCTATTGCATCACGCTGCAGGGCGGCCCCGCCTGGGGCGCGCTGAACGCCGCCAGCACCGCCGCGCTGCTGACGCTGGCCGATCAGGAAACCCCGCTTCAGCTGTGCGACGCGCTGAAGAGTGAGCAAGTGCTAACAAACATTCGCTTCCACAGCGGCGCGCCGCTGGCCGCCAATGCGCAAGAAATCGGCTTTGCGCTGTTCGATGCGCAGCTGCAGGCCGCCGATCTGCAGGCGCTGCCGCACGGCAGCGAAATTTCGCCGGAACTCGGCGCCACGGTAGTGGTGCAGCTAGCGGGGCTGGAACAAGGTGCTGCGCTGCGCCTGACCGGCCCCGGCATCGAACGTCAACGGATTATCTCGCCGCAGCTGCCGCCGGCGCTGCTGGATTACCTGATCAACCGCCCGCAGCGCTTCCCGCTCGGGCTGGATTTTCTACTGACCTGCGGTGAGCGCCTGCTGGCTATCCCGCGGACCACCCGCGTGGAGGTGTGCTGATGTACGTAGCGGTAAAAGGGGGCGAAAAAGCCATCGAGGCCGCCCATCGGCTGCAGGAACAGCTGCGGCGCGGCGACGACGGCCTGCCGGCGATCGGCGTGGAGCAAATAGCACAGCAGCTGGGGCTGGCGGTGGACCGGGTGATGACCGAGGGCGGCATCTACGATCGCGAGCTGGCGGCGCTGGCCATCAAACAGGCCGGCGGCGACCTGGTCGAGGCGATTTTCCTGCTGCGCGCCTATCGCACCACCCTGCCGCGCCTGGCGGTCAGCGAACCGCTGGCGACCGAAAATATGCGGCTGGAGCGGCGCATCTCGGCGGTTTACAAGGACTTGCCCGGCGGGCAGGTGCTGGGGCCGACCTACGATTACACCCACCGGCTGTTGGACTTCGCGCTGCTGGCGGAAGGCGAAACGCCGCGCGCGCCGCAGGCCGACGAGCCACTGCCGGAAAGCTGCGCTCACGTGTTCGAGCTGCTCGGCAAACAGCAGCTGGCGCTGGCGGAACAGGACGACGGCAGCGCGCCGGACGACATTACCCGCACCCCGCCGGTTTACCCCTGCTCGCGCTCGGCGCGGCTGCAGCAGCTGGTGCGCGGCGACGAAGGCTTTCTGCTGGCGCTGGGCTACGCCACCCAGCGCGGCTATGGCCGCAACCACCCGTTCGCCGGCGAGATCCGCACCGGCTACGTTTCGCTGGAGATGGTGCCTGAAGAGCTCGGTTTCGCGCTGGATATCGGCGAAATCCTGCTGACCGAGTGCGAGATGGTCAACGGCTTCGTCGATCCGCAAGACCGCCCGCCGCACTTCACCCGCGGCTATGGCCTGGTGTTCGGCCGCGCCGAGCGCAAAGCGATGGCGATGGCGCTGGTGGATCGCGCGCTGCAAAGCCCGGAGTACGGCGAAGGGGTCGCCGGCCCGGCGCAGGACGAAGAGTTCGTGCTGGCCCACGCCGACAACGTGGAAGCCGCCGGCTTTGTCTCCCATCTCAAGCTGCCGCACTACGTCGACTTCCAGGCCGAACTGGAGTTGCTGAAACGGCTGCGGCAGGAATTCAGCGAGCGTCAGGAGGCCCGCGATGAGTGAAGTATTGACCGGCTATAACCTCGGCTATCTAGACGAACAGACCAAGCGCACTCTCCGCCGCGCCATCCTCAAGGCAGTGGCGATCCCCGGCTATCAGGTGCCGTTCGGCGGCCGCGAGATGCCGATGCCCTACGGCTGGGGCACCGGCGGCATTCAGCTCACCGCCAGCATCATCGGCCGCGCCGACGTGCTGAAGGTGATCGACCAGGGCGCCGACGACACCACCAACGCGGTGTCGATCCGCCGCTTCTTCCAGCGCGTCGCCGGGGTGGCGACCACCGAACGCACGCCGGAGGCGACGCTGATCCAGACCCGCCACCGCATCCCGGAAACCGCGCTGCGCGAGGACCAGATCCTGATTTATCAGGTGCCGATCCCGGAGCCGCTGCGCTTTATCGAGCCGCGTGAAACCGAGACCCGCAAAATGCACGCGCTGGAAGAGTACGGCGTGATGCAGGTGAAGCTGTATGAGGACATCGCGCGCTACGGCCATATCGCCACCACCTACGCCTACCCGGTGAAGGTGAACGACCGCTATGTGATGGACCCGTCGCCGATCCCGAAGTTCGATAACCCGAAAATGCACATGATGCCGGCCCTGCAGCTGTTCGGCGCCGGGCGCGAGAAGCGCATCTACGCCCTGCCGCCGTTCTGCAAGGTGGAGAGCCTGGACTTCGACGACCATCCGTTCAGCGTGCAGCAGTGGGACGAACCCTGCGCCCTGTGCGGCTCGCGCCACAGCTACCTGGACGAGGTGGTGCTCGATGACCAGGGCAACCGCATGTTCGTCTGTTCGGACACCGACTACTGCCGGCAACAGCTGGCGCAACCTTCGCAAGAGGCGCAGCACTGATGACTTCCACCCCACTGAGCACCACGCCGCTGCTGTCGGTGAGCCACCTCACCCATCTGTATGCGCCCGGCAAAGGCTTCAGCGATGTGTCGTTCGATATCTACCCCGGTGAAGTGCTGGGCATCGTCGGCGAATCCGGCTCCGGCAAGACCACGCTGCTGAAGTCGATTTCGGCACGGCTGGCGCCGCAGCGCGGGCAGATCCTCTATCGCCCGCAGGCCGACAGCCGGCATGACCTGTACGCCATGGCGGAGAGCGACCGCCGCCGCCTGCTGCGCACCGACTGGGGCGTGGTGCACCAACACCCGCTCGACGGGCTGCGGCCGCAGGTTTCCGCCGGCGGCAACATCGGCGAACGGCTGATGGCCATCGGCCAGCGCCACTACGGCGACATCCGCCGCCAGGCCGGCCAGTGGCTTGAGGACGTCGAGATCCCGCTGTCGCGCCTCGATGACCTGCCGACCACCTTCTCCGGCGGCATGCAGCAACGGCTGCAGATCGCCCGCAACCTGGTGACCCACCCCCGGCTGGTGTTTATGGATGAACCGACCGGCGGGCTGGACGTTTCGGTGCAGGCGCGCCTGCTCGATCTGCTGCGCAACCTGGTGGTGGAGATGCAGCTGGCGGCGGTGATCGTCACCCACGATCTCGGCGTGGCGCGGCTGCTGGCGCACCGGCTGCTGGTGATGAAGCAAGGGGAAGTGGTGGAAAGCGGCCTCACCGATCGGGTGCTGGACGATCCGCACCATCCTTACACCCAGCTGCTGGTTTCTTCGGTGCTGTCGTAACCCAAGGCGATAACAGATGACCATTCAAATTCGAGTTGAACACCTGAGCAAAACCTTCGTGCTGCACCAGCAGCACGGCACCCGGCTGCCGGTGCTGCACGACGCCAACATGACGGTCGGCAGCGGCGAATGCGTGGTGCTGCACGGCCACTCCGGCAGCGGCAAATCCACCCTGCTGCGCTCGCTGTACGCCAACTACCTGCCCGACAGCGGCCATATCTGGGTCAACCACCAGGGGGAGTGGCTGGACATGGTGCAGGCCGAGGCGCGCCAGATCCTGGCGGTGCGCCGCCATACCCTCGGCTGGGTCAGCCAGTTTCTGCGGGTGATCCCGCGCATCAGCGCCCTCGACGTCGTGATGCAGCCGCTGCTGGAACTGGGCGTCGACCGCGCCGAATGCCGCCAGCGCGCCGAAACGCTGCTCGACCAGCTCAACGTGCCGCAGCGCCTGTGGCAGCTGGCGCCGTCTACCTTCTCCGGCGGCGAGCAGCAACGGGTAAACATCGCTCGCGGTTTTATCGTCGACTACCCGATCCTGCTGCTGGACGAGCCCACCGCCTCGCTCGACAGCCGCAACAGCGCGGCGGTGGTGGCGCTGATAGAACAGGCCAAGATGCGTGGCGCGGCCATCGTCGGCATTTTCCATGACGAAGGCGTCCGCCGGCAGGTCGCCGACCGGTTATATGACATGCAGGCGCCACGGGCGCTGGAGACCCTCTGATGATCATCAATAACGTTAAGCTGGTGCTGGATGACCAGGTAGTGGCCGGTTCACTGGAGATGCACGAGGGCGCGATCCGCAGCTTTGCCGATACCCCAAGCCAGCTGCCGCAGGCGCTGGACGGCGACGGCGGCTGGCTGCTGCCCGGGCTTATCGAACTGCACACCGACAATCTGGACAAGTTTTTCACCCCGCGGCCCAACGTCGACTGGCCGGCACATTCGGCGATGAGCAGCCACGACGCGCTGATGGTGGCCAACGGCATCACCACGGTGCTGGATGCGGTGGCGATCGGCGACGTGCGCGACGGCGGCCACCGGCTGGAGAACCTGCAAAAAATGATCGACGCGGTGATCCACAGCCAGCGCGCCGGGGTGAACCGCGCCGAGCATCGGCTGCACCTGCGCTGCGAGCTGCCGCATGAAAGCACCCTGCCGCTGTTCGAGCAGCTGATGGATAAGCCCGGGGTGTCGCTGGTGTCATTGATGGACCATTCGCCGGGCCAGCGCCAGTTCGCTTCGCGCGAAAAGTACCGTGAGTATTATCAGGGCAAATACCACCTTAACGACCAGCAGATGAGCGAGTTCGAAGAGCAGCAGGTCGGGCTTTCCGCCCGCTGGGCCGCACCGAACCGCGAGGCGATCGCCGCTCACTGCCGCGCGCGCCATATCTCGCTGGCCAGCCACGACGACGCCACCGCCGAACACGTGGCGGAGTCCTGCGCGCTGGGCAGCGCTATCGCCGAATTCCCCACCACCGAGGACGCCGCCCGCGCTTCGCACCGGCAGGGGCTGCAGGTGCTGATGGGCGCGCCGAACATCGTGCGCGGCGGTTCCCATTCCGGCAACGTGGCGGCGCATCACCTGGCGGCGCTGGGGGTGTTGGATATTCTCTCTTCCGACTATTACCCGGCCAGCCTGCTGGATGCGGCGTTCCGCATCGCGGCGGACGATCGCAACGGTTATGACCTGCCGCAGGCGGTGCGCATGATCACCCGCAACCCGGCGCGCGCCTTGGATCTGCAGGATCGCGGCACCATCGCCGAAGGGCTGCGGGCCGATCTGGTGCTGGCGCGGCCGCACGGCGAGCATATCTACGTGCAGAACGTCTGGCGCCAGGGCAGGCAGGTGTTCTGATGGCGCAGCTTATCTATCTGATGGGGCCGTCCGGTTCGGGCAAGGACAGCCTGCTCGCGCGGCTGCGCGGCTGCGCCGACAGCGCGCCGCTGGTGGCGCACCGCTACATCACCCGGCCGGCGGACGCCGGCTGCGAGAACCATATTGCGCTCAGCGAACCCGAGTTTCTGCGCCGCCGCGCCAAGGGGCTGTTCGCGCTGGACTGGCAGGCACATCAGCACCGTTACGCCTTCGGGATCGAGGTGGATCTTTGGCTGCTGCAGGGGATCGACGTGGTGGTCAACGGCTCGCGCGCCCACCTGCCGCAGGCGCAGCAGCGCTACGGCGGGCAGCTGCTGCCGGTGTGCCTGCAGGTCAGCCCTGAGGTACTGCGCCAACGCCTGCAGCGCCGCGGGCGGGAAAACGCCGAGCAGATCGAGAGGCGGCTGATGCGGGCGACGGAGTACCAGCATAGCCTGCCCGCCGGCTGCCGGTTGCTGGATAACGATGGCAACCTGGAAGATACCCTGGCGGCGCTGCTGGCGCTGTTGCCCGCCGCCGCCGCACAACCTCAGGACGCCATGCCATGACCGACTTTGCCCAGCCGAAAATCGGCGACAACGTGATCCTTAACCGTACCCGCCTTGGCCAGTATGTGCACCTGGCCGACGACGCCATTCTGGAAGAGGTGGAGATGGGGGACTACTCCTACACCGCCGGCCACAACCAGATTTTTTACGCCACCATCGGCAAGTTCGTCTCCATCGCCTCCTACGCGCGCATCAACCCGGGCAACCACCCGACCTATCAGCGCATCGCCCAGCACCACTTCACCTACCGCGCCTCCGACTACGGCCTGGGGGAAGACGACGCGGCGTTTTTCGACTGGCGGCGCCAGCACCAGATTACCATTGGCCACGACGTGTGGATCGGCCATAACGCCATCCTGATGCCGGGGGTCAGCGTCGGCAACGGCGCGGTGATCGGCAGCGCGGCGGTGGTGACCAAGGACGTCGCGCCGTACAGCATCGTCGCCGGGGTAGCGGCCAAAAAGATCGGCATGCGCTTCGACGACGCGCTGATTGAACGCATCGAGCGCAGCCAGTGGTGGCACTGGGATCATCAGACGCTGCAGGAAAGACTGGCGGATTTCCGCGATATTGACGGCTTTGCGGAGAAGTATCTTTAAGCGGGGAGGATGTATGCAATTGACCTTTCTCGGCACCGGCGGCGCACAGCAGGTGCCGGTGTTCGGCTGCGACTGCCTGGTCTGCCAACGGGCGCGGCGCGAACCGGCATTCCGGCGGCGGCCGTGCAGCGCGATGATCCACTATCAGGGGGAAACCACCTTGCTGGATGCGGGATTGCCGTCTCTGGAGCGGCGGTTTTCGGCGGGGCAAATTCAACGTTTTTTACTGACACATTACCACATGGATCACGTTCAGGGGTTATTTCCTTTGCGCTGGGGGTGCGGAAATTCCATTCCGGTCTACGGCCCGCCGGATGAGCTGGGCTGCGATGACCTGTTCAAACACCCCGGCATTTTGGCGTTTCAACCGCCGCTGCAGGCCTTCGAAACCGTCGAGCTGGGCGGTATGCGCATCACGCCGCTGCCGCTGCAGCATTCCAAACTGACCCACGGCTATTTGATTCAGGCGGAGGGGCAGTCCCTGGCCTACCTGACCGATACCCTCGGCCTGCCGCCGGCTACCGCAGATTTTTTACAGGGGACGCCGCTGGATCTGCTGGTGCTCGACTGCAGCCTGCCGCCACAGCCGCAGGCGCCGCGCAACCACAACGATCTGACCCGCGCACTGGAAACGCAGCGGCGGTTGCAGCCGCGGCGCACGCTGTTGACGCATATCAGCCATCGTCTCGATCTGTGGCTGATGGACAACGAGCTGCCGCCGGGCATGGAGCTGGCTTTCGATAATCTCAGTGTACGTTGCCATAGCGATGCAGTTGGTCGGACTCCAGCACCGTAACTCCGCTGCCGGGGCTGAATGCCTGCTGCAACAGCGTCTGCGCCACGTCTTCGGCGGCGACGGCTCGCCACTTGCCCGGTAGCAGTTTGAACAGCGGTGTGGTGAGCCGCTCCAGCAAACGCGGCGACGGGCGTTCGCCCAGCAGCATCGATGGACGCACCAGCGTCAGGCGCGGCCAGTTCTGCTCACGCAGCGCCTGCTCCATTTCGCCTTTGGTGCGGTTATACAGGAACGACGAACGCGGGTTAGCCCCCACGGAACTGACCGCCAGACAATGCTGCGCGCCGAGCCGCCGCCCGGTCAGCGCGCTTTCGACCACCAGCTGATAATCGACATAGCGGAAATTGGCGTCGCTGCCGGCCGCTTTACGGGTCGTGCCCAGGCAGCAGAAAATAATATCGACGGGTTGCTGCAGGCTGCTCAGCAATTCGAACAGATCGTCGCCCACCGGGTTGGTCAGCTTGGCGTGCGGCGGCAGCGGCGCGCGCGTCGGCGCCACGATCGCCGTCACCTGCGGAGCGTCCTGCAACAGCTGCAACAGCGCCTTCCCCACCAGCCCGGTGGCCCCCACTATCAGTGCTCGCGCCATGAGATCTCCCGTGCTAATTAATTGTTCAGCTTAAAGTATAGACCGCGCCCAATGCAGCTTCTTGCCGAAACCGAGGGTGTTGTCGGTCATCTTCACCTCCTGCAGGTTCAGTTGCCAGACCGGCGCCTTCATCGCTTTGGCGATCGGGAAACGCCGGCAGTAACGGGCGCGCGCCTGCGCATCCTCCTCACCGCTCAGCATTACCGCCTCGGCGCGGTACTGCACGCCGCGGATCAACGCAATGCTCTTCGGCTTGGGCGCGATGGTGCCCACCACCCCGGCGTTCTGCAGCATCAGCTCGCCGTGGCGGGTGTGAGGCTCGGTCATCAGCCACAGCGCCATACGTTCGGCGTCAAACACGTAAAAACAGTTGGCGCACCACATATCCATGCCGTTGCCGGCGCACAGCGTCAGCACGTGCTGCTTGCCGATAAAATGGCGGATGTGTTCTAAATCATCTGGCTGATTCAACGCAGTTCTCCCCTCGTCTCTTGCGCCTGATAATAGCCTGATATGATACGATTAGGTTCTGTTTCACCCGATTTGATTGGCAAATGGCTGAGAATAACTGGCACCTTTACATGCTGCGCCTGCCCAACGGCATGCTGTATACCGGCATCACCACCGACGTGGCGCGGCGATTGGCTCAGCATCAGGCTGGCAAAGGCGCCAAAGCGCTGCGCGGCAAAGGGGAACTGACGCTGGCGTTTCACTGCCCGGTGGGGGATCGCTCGACGGCGCTGAGGCTGGAATATCGGGTAAAGCAGTTGAGCAAAGCGCAAAAAGAGCGGCTGGTGAACCACCCGCCGCTGTCATTGGACTATTTGCTGCCGGCGGTTACAGCCGGTTAAACGGCGCCGAGTATGCGACTTCACCGCTGACGCCGTTCAGGGCGTCTTCCGCCAGCGGATAAACCTGGAACGCCGCTTCCGCGCCCGGCCAACGGCAGTGCAGGCCATAGGCTGCCGCCGGTTTGAAGCCGAAACGGCCGTAATAAGCCGGATCGCCCAGCACCACCACCGCGGCGTAGCTGAACTCATTGAGCGAATCCAGCCCTTCGTAGATCAGCTTTTCGCCCAGGCCCTGGCGGCGCAGGCTTTCGTCCACCGCCAACGGAGCCAGACCGACCCATTGGCGGTCTTCGCCCGCCACATCGACCGGGCTGAAGGCGGCGTAGCCCACCACCCCGCCTTCGTCGTCGGTGGCGACGATACCCAGGGTCAGCAGGCCGTCTTCGCGCAGCTGCTGCACCAAATCGGCTTCGTCATCGCGGCCGAAGGCGCGGCGCAGCAGTGCGTCGATACCCGCCGCATCTACCGGGATCTCTACGCGGATCAGCATGATACCGGTACACGGGAAGCCTGCGCCGTGCCCTCCTGCTGCCCTGCTTCGATAAAATCAGCCAGCTGCAGCAGCCCCATGCGCAGCGGCGCAGGCATGCTTTCCAGCTCAATGGCGTCCATCAGATTTTTTACATACAGGCCCAATTCGGTATCCCCTTCAATCTGCAGCCGACGCTGAAAGAACAGCGTATCAGGATCTTGCTTGCGCGCAGCGATCAGGATCAGATCGTTGGCGTCGCCGCTGAAGCTGACGTCCGCTTCGGCATGCTGGCTGACAACCAGTTTGTCGTTTTCAACCGTCATAAACCAGTGTAGCGCCAGATCGCGAACTTCGATCTTTAACCAGCGCGACTCGAGAAATTCCAAATCGCCATCCGCCAGCGCCTGGCGGAACTGCCAGCCCAGCACCTGTTGCAGAAGCTGGCGCTGCAGAGCAAACGGCGTGAATTTTAGCGGTACGCGCAGCAGCGACGGCCCCTGGCGCACAATGCGTGCTCGTAGTTGTTCCAACACGGTCATTCACTCCTTTCAACACAGACTAACGCTATTTTGCCACAACGGCGCGCCGCTTCAGCGGTCTATATCAACAAATAGTGCATTCCGCCGCCATGTTTATCAATACGCCAGAAGCTGCCCCAAATCAAAACCTGTTCACGCGCCTTTCACTAAAATTGCCTCCCCGATTCGCGTTTGCCGGCGGGAAAGGGTCGCCGGCAACCTTATGACCGCCCATGCCCGGCCGGGCGCGGGCTGAGTCAGGATAAATCTATGGAGCTGCTTTGTCCCGCCGGCAACCTGCCGGCCCTGAAGGCCGCGGTGGATAACGGCGCCGACGCCGTCTACATCGGCCTGAAAGACGATACCAACGCACGCCACTTCGCCGGTCTCAACTTCACCGAGAAAAAGCTGCAGGAGGCGGCCGACTACGTACACCGCCACGGCCGCAAGCTGCACATCGCCATCAACACCTTCGCGCATCCGGACGGCTATGCGCGCTGGCAGCGGGCGGTGGATATGGCGGCCCAGTTGGGTGCCGACGCGCTGATCCTGGCCGATCTGGCGATGCTGGAATATGCCGCGGAGCGCTATCCGCAGCTGGAGCGCCACGTGTCGGTGCAGGCTTCCGCCACCAACGAAGAGGCGATCCGTTTCTATCAGCGCCACTTCGACGTGGCCCGGGTGGTGCTGCCGCGCGTGCTGTCGATGCATCAGGTCAAACAGCTGGCGCGCACCAGCCCGGTGCCGCTGGAGGTGTTCGCCTTCGGCAGCCTGTGCATCATGGCCGAAGGCCGCTGCTACCTCTCTTCTTACCTGACCGGTGAATCGCCGAACACCGTCGGTGCCTGTTCGCCGGCGCGCTACGTGCGCTGGCAGCAAACCGCACAGGGCATGGAGTCGCGGCTGAACGACGTGCTGATCGACCGCTATCAGGACCACGAAAACGCCGGTTACCCGACGCTGTGCAAGGGCCGCTATCTGGTGGACGACCTGCGCTATCACGCGCTGGAAGAGCCCACCAGCCTGAATACCCTGGCGCTGTTGCCGGAGCTGCTGGCCGCCAATATCGCCTCGGTGAAGATCGAAGGCCGCCAGCGCAGCCCGGCCTACGTCAGCCAGGTGGCGCGCGTCTGGCGCCGGGCGATCGACCGCTGCCTGGCCGATCCGGCCGCCTATCTGGCCGACGCCGCCTGGATGGAGACGCTGGGGGCGATGTCCGAAGGCACCCAGACCACGTTGGGCGCCTACCACCGCAAATGGCAGTAGCCGGAGGAAGCATGAAATACGCACTGGGGCCGGTGCTCTACTACTGGCCAAAAAACGATATCGCGGCGTTTTATCAGCAGGCGGTAAACAGCAGCGCCGAGATTATCTACCTGGGCGAAAGCGTCTGCACCAAGCGGCGCGAGATGAAGGCCGGCGACTGGCTGGCGCTGGCGCAGGAGATAGCCCGCAGCGGCAAGCAGGTGGTGCTCTCCACCCTGGCGCTGCTGCAGGCGCCTTCAGAGCTTAACGAGCTGAAGCGCTACGTGGAGAACGGCGAGTTCCTGATCGAAGCCAACGATCTGGGGGCGGTAAATATGGCGGCGGAGCGCGGCCTGCCGTTCGTCGCCGGCCACGCGCTGAACTGCTACAACGCCTATACCCTGCGCCTGCTGCGCCGCCAGGGCATGATGCGCTGGTGCATGCCGGTCGAGCTGTCGCGCGACTGGCTGGCCAATCTGCTGGCGCAATGTGAGGTGCTGGGTTTCCGCCACGACTTTGAGGTGGAAGTCCTGAGCTACGGCCACCTGCCGCTGGCCTATTCGGCCCGCTGCTTCACCGCCCGTTCGGAGAACCGCGGCAAGGACGAATGCGAGACCTGCTGCATCAAGTATCCGCAGGGCCGCATGATGCGTTCCCAGGAGCAGCAGCAGGTGTTCGTGCTCAACGGTATCCAGACCATGAGCGGTTACTGCTACAACCTGGGCAACGAGCTGCAGAGCATGCAGGGGCTGGTGGACATCGTGCGGCTGTCGCCACAGGGCGCCGAGACGCTGGAGCAGATCGCGCGCTTTCGCGCCAACGAACGAGGCGAGCAGCCGCTGGCGCTGACCGAAGGCGCCGACTGCAACGGCTACTGGCGCCGGGTCGCCGGATTGGCGTTGGTGTCTTAGCGATGCAATGCACCGGCGGCGATCTGCCGTCGGTGCTGCGCCACACACTTTTTCCCCGTTTTCTTTTCACCTTCGCTCACTTTGCCCCCTCTCGCTTACCCGCACTGTAAGCCGTTAACTGCATTGTTCTGGGTACATTTAGAACTCGCGGAGTTGGCAAACCATATACGCCGAGGGAGATCGCCAGCTCCTGATACTGAGCAGCATCTAGATAGCAGATGTCCACGTTGGCTTCGCATAGTGGATTATTCAGCTCCTAAAAATGGCGGGCATAACGAACGACTCTGGAGACATATCGTACGCATAATGCGCTTATGTTAAATTGCTGGTTACGCTGCGGCGTTTACTCTTCAGGGTCGCACTCTCGGCAATGGTCTTCCAATCGATATCCTCCGCAACCCTGGCAGGGTTCCATCTGTACAAGCCCCTCTTCCTTACTATCTACAAGTTATCGGCATGGCGTACGCAATCGTTCGGTTTCGGACGCTGAAACGACACAGCATCGTCAATTCAGGCCGTTGCTAAACACCAATGCTTAAAAAACATCCCTAGCTTAGAATATTTTCCCTTTTGCACGCGGCCCCTGTAAAGTTGGCCCTCTAGGCAAGGATTTAGAGGGCGTTAGAGGCGCCGTATGGATTATGGAGATATTTCAATGAATTTTTTGAAGATAGTACTGACTGTCGCTTTGTTTGTCGCTGCGCCAACATGGGCGGGAGATTTGACTGGACCTCAAAAAAATGCCGCTAGATCTGCAAAGCAGTATCTCAGTGTGGCGGGCTTCTCACGGAACGGACTTATTCAGCAGCTCTCATCGGATGCAGGGGATGGTTACGAGATTTCTGACGCTACGGTAGCAGTGGACAGCCTGAACATTGATTGGAACCAGGAGGCGGTGAAATCTGCGAAGCAGTATCTCAGTATGATGGGCTTCTCGTGCAAAGGCCTCATTCATCAACTTTCCTCAAGTGCCGGAGACAAATACACCGTTGACCAAGCAACCTACGGTGCAAAACAGGCAGGTGGCTGCTAAAAAACGGCGTGGCTCAAACGATGGTTACACTCGAGCCAACGAATTCCATTGCGCTGGTGTTTGCTCCCTTCGCATGCTGGTTTTGTTAACGTAGGATAATTTCCGTTTTCCAAGCGGACCTCCCCCCTGTTAACTTCAACATTACGTCAGCCTGGCGACGAGAATGTCGCACAGGCACGTTGTGTAGCAGGGGGGGACAGTAATTCGCGACGCATTGCCCACGCTTTATTGATCCCTGGCCAGCAAGATACCAATCAACGAATTCTACGATGTTTAGCGCCCCTCCTGATCGACTGCTCCACCTCTTTAAACCGCGGTATGATTATTTTCCCGCCGTGGAACACTTCCGGAAAGTTGCCATAATCCAGAAAGTCGGATTACCCGGAAACGGGTGTCCGGTAATTCAACAGAGTAGCCATATGGCTACTTATTATCATGTGCATGATATTTACGGCAGGAAACTGCGGAGAACCATCACCGTCGTGAAGGTTAGGAAGATTGCGGAGAGGTAATAATTTTCAGGCGCACTTTTGTCGGCACAGTGAACGGCTGGCATATCATCGAGAAAGCTGAATTTCCGCAAAATACCTGCCTAGTGAATAGCAATCCCCCCCTGCCGAGTGCCGCTCGGTACAACAAATTCTCGGTTTATCCCCGCTCTCGCGGGGAACACTCTAAATATATCTAATTGAATTAAATTGATTTTCAACATCTACGAGATTTCACCGCGATTTAAGCATCCGGGAAACAACATAACCATTTGAAATCTAATAAATAAAAAACCATCAATAGCAATAAAGCAGAGTTACCGTATTTTTACGCTATAACAACAATATATATCCCCTACGCCCGCCGCTTCCTGAACATCCCGCGCAGCGCCACGCTGTTGCGTATAAAACCGACGCCGAAACCCAACAGGGTGTAAATGATCCCCAGCACCAGCAGCATCACCACGTCACCCCACACCTCATTCAGCGACAGCCCCATCTGGTTCACCCCGGCGACCGCCTTGGTGGCCCAGGTGGAGGGGATGCAGTAAGAGATGGCGCGCACCCAGCCCGGCATCGCCTGCAGCGGCCAGATGGTGCCCGACAAATAGAAGATTGGGGTGGTGATAAACGCCAGCGTCAGGTAGATCATTTCGACGCTGCGCAGGCACTCGGTCACCAGCTTGCCCAACCCCAGCACCGCCAGCAGGAACGGGAAGGTCAGCAGCAGGATTTCCGCGATGCCCGCCGTCTGGCGGTAACCCAGCACCCAGGGCCACAACACGAACAGCACGATCGACAGGAACAGCCAAATCGGCAGCAGCGCCGTCAGCCCGCCCAGATGTGCCGCAAACGGCGCTTTGCCGCCGGGCAGGTTCTTCATGGCGATGCTGACGCGGATGCAGGCGATCAACAGCGAGTGCTGCAACAGCATCACCAGCAGGCCGGGGAAGATAATCGCCGCAAAGCTGATGCCCGGGTTGAATACGTCCAGCGTCTGTCCCAGTATCGGCGTCATGATCACCTGCGCCTGGCGTTCGCTGAAACCGCTGCGCAGCAGCAGCCCGTTGTTGTAGTCGCCCAGCAACTGCTGATAGGCCGCCACCACGTCCTGCTGGATCTGGCCGTTGGCCAAGCGGTTGGTAGCGTCGCCGTACACCGGCACCACGATATTCTGCCCGCTGAGGATCTTCTTCTCCAGATCCACCGGCATGATGATCACCGCGAACAGCTTGCGCCAGCCGAGATCGCGCTGCGCCTGTTCCAGGCTGTCGTAGGTTTCAATGGCGATCTTGGAGGTGGCGTCCAATTGGCGGATCAGCTGGCGGCTGGCGGTGCTGTGATCCTGATCGACCACCCCCACCGGCAGATCCCACACCGTGCGGTTGGCGTACACCATGCTCATGATGCACAGCGACAGGATCAGCATCAGCCACATCGGCCGCTCCAACATGCCGAGCAGCACCTTTACGAAGGTTTGCCAATAGATTTTCATCCCGCGCCCCCTTCTTTCAGCAGCCGCACCAGCAGCCGTTTACGCACCAGCAGCGCGGTCACCAGCGGATAAACCGCCAGCAGCGCGCATACGCTGAAGATGGCGCTGGCCGGCACCTGGCGCAGGAACACGTCGAACATCGCGTACAGCGCATGGGTCAACGGCTCGATATTGGAGATGATGCGCGCCGGCAACGGCATCGACAGCTCCGGCACCGCCATGCCGGAAAAGGTCAGCGCGATACTCACCAGGATGCCGATCAGGCTGTAGGCGGTAATGATGCTGCCGGTAAAGGTAAACAACAGCAGGCCGATGCTCTGCGCCGCCATCACGTAGAAGAAGCCAATCAGCAGCATAAACAGCGGGTTGCCGCTGACTCTGGCGTCGAAAATCCCCACCAGCGCGGCGATCTCCACCATCAGCAGGCTGGTAAAGCACAGGGTGTAAGGCGCCAGCTTGCCGAGCAACGCCAGGCTGAACGGCCTGGCCTTCAGCAACGACTTGCTGCGCGCCAGCACGTAGATCATGCAGGTCACCACGAACAGCTGCAGCAGGTGGATGGTGGCGGCAAACTGCTGGTAGTAAATATAGCTGCCGCTGGCGTTGAACAGGCTGCCGTAGGAGAGCGTCACGTCCGCCAGCGGCGGCAGCGTTTTGCCCATTTCGCCGGCGATGATGCTGCGGTAGCCGGCGTTGATTTCGTTCATCAGGCCGCTGAAGTCCTGGGTGGAATACAGCCCGGCGCCGTAAAACAGCGCGTTGTAATACATCACCACGCTCGGCTGCTTGCCCGCCAGCGCGTTGGCTTCAAAATCCGGCGGCACGTAGAGCAGCGCGTAATCCTGTGCGCTGCGCAGGCGATGCAGCGACTCCTGCAACCCGCCGGGGTATGCCTCGACGTGGGCGTGCGAACCGGCGTCCAGGCGGCGCGTCAGCGATTTGGACAGCGGGCTGTGATCGCTGTCGACCACCGATACCGGCAGATCGAGCAGCGTCCCTTCGGAAAAGTTGCTGCTGATCAGCCCGAACAATATCAGCGGAAAGATCCAGCTCAGCCAGTGGACCACCGGGCTGCGGAAGGCGACGCGGCACTCGTTGTCAAACGCGTGGCTGAAGCAGCGCCAGCCGGCCCTTATTCTTTCCATTGCCATAAGCTGCTCATCCCCGGGCGCAGGCCGTCCACCGGCTGTGACGGATACAGGCGAACCTCAAAGGTTTTCAGATCGAAGTCGCCGGTGGCGCGGGTGGCGCGCTTGGTGGCGTAATCCCCCAGCGGCGCGATGTAACGCACCTCGGTTTCGATCATTTTGTCTTTCAACGCCGGCACCCGCAGCCTGACCTTATCGCCCTTGCGCACGTGGGCCAGAATGTCTTCACGCAGGTTAAACACGAAGTAGGCATCCGGTACGCGGATCAGCGTCAGCAGCGGGCTGCCGGCGTTCAGCAGCTCGCCCACCTCCGCCGGGATCGGCCCCACTTCGCCGTCGACCGGCGCCTTGACCTGCAGATCGTCGGTTTGGGCCTTAACCTGCAGCAGGTTTTCCTCCGCCGCCCGCAGCGCCGCGGCGTATTGCTGCCGCAGCTCGACGCGGTCGCCGTTGATGCCTTCATCCAGGTTGGCCTTGGCCGCCTGCACCTGCTGGAAGGCGGTATCGCGCGCCCGGCGCGAACTGTCCAGTTCGGACTTCGAGATATAGCCTTTACCGGCGATGCTCAGATTGCGGTTGTAGTCGTTCTGCGCATTGCGGTATTGCGCCTCGGCCTGCGCCAGATTGGCGCGCAGGTTGCGGATGCTCTCTTCACGGGTGCCGTTCAGCGACTGCTCGAGCTGCGCCTTGGCCTCGTCGCGCGACGCCTGCGCGGAACGCAGCTGCGCCACCAGCTCCGGGCTGTCGAGCTGGATCATCAACTGCCCGCTCTTTACGTCGTCGCCGCGCTCGATCAGGCGTTCGACCACGCGCCCCTTGGCCTTGGAGGCCACGATCACCTCGGGCGCATCGACTTCGCCCTGTAACAGCAAATCCTGATTATGCGCGCGGAACAAGACCGCCAGCGCGATAGCCACCACCATCAATAGCAGGGTAAACAGCGTCTTTTTTTTCATTATGTCGGCTCCCGGAAGGGTAAGCGGCGGGCGGGGGTAGTCATGTCCATATCTCAGTAGGCTCCCAAAAAACCATTATTCTCATAAGGATATCACAAGCACATATATCCTCTTTTATAACTATAAATTGGATTATGCTTTTAACACTAAAAAGCATCTTTTTTGGCTTTGTAGTTTGCAGACTCCTGCAATCGCCCTTTAAGCGATCAACCCTCTGATGGACGATGTCATGACTGAAAAAGCTGCCGTACCGCTTTCGGTACTGGACCTGTCCCCCATTCCGCAAGGGGCCAAAGCGCGCGACGCCTTTCACTGCTCGCTGAATTTGGCGCAGCACGCCGAAAAATGGGGCTACCAGCGTTACTGGCTGGCGGAGCACCACAATATGACCGGCATCGGCAGCGCCGCCACCTCGGTGCTGCTGGGCTACCTGGCCTCCGGCACCCAGAGCATCCGCCTCGGCTCCGGCGGCGTGATGCTGCCCAACCATGCGCCGCTGGTGATCGCCGAACAGTTCGGCACGCTGGAATCGCTGTACCCCGGCCGCATCGATCTGGGGCTGGGCCGTGCGCCGGGCACCGACCAGCGCACCATGATGGCGCTGCGCCGCCATCTGTCCGGCGAGGTGGATAACTTCCCGCGCGACGTGCAGGAACTGCAAAATTATTTCTGCGATGCGCAGCCCGGCCAGCCGGTGCAGGCGGTGCCGGGCCAGGGGCTGCACGTGCCTCTCTGGCTGCTGGGTTCCAGCCTCTACAGCGCGCAGCTGGCGGCGCAGCTCGGCCTGCCGTTCGCCTTCGCCTCGCATTTTGCGCCGGATATGCTGTTCCAGGCGCTGCAGCTGTATCGCGAAAACTTCAAACCGTCCAAACAGTGCGCGCAACCGCACGCCATGGTGTGCGTCAACGTGGTGGCAGCCGACAGCGACAGCAATGCGCGCTTCCTGTTCAGCTCGATGCAGCAGCAGTTCATCAACCTGCGCCGCGGTTCGCCCGGCCCGCTGCCGCCGCCGGTGGATAACATCCACGCGCTGTGGACCGCCGGGGAGCAGTATGGCGTGGAGCAGGCGCTGCGGATGTCGATCGTGGGTGATGAAAATACCGTGCGTCACGGGCTGCAGGCGCTGCTGCGTGAAACCGACGCCGACGAGATCATGGTCAACGGCCAGATCTTCGATCATCATGCGCGGTTGCGCTCGTTCGAGATTGTCGCCGGGGTGAAAGGGGATTTACTGAAAGGTTAAGCCGGTGGGGGAGCCTGTCTCCCCCGCCTCACTTCATGAACGGCAAGGCTGCTTCAGCGCCGCCTGCCGCCGCTCGGCGCGCAGCACCAGCAGGGTGCGCGACAGCAACGCCAGCATCAGCACGAACTCTACCGCCACCGCCGTCAGTAACGCGCTCAGATAGTTTCCCTGCGTCACATGCAGCACCTGCACCAGCACCGTGCCCAACAGAATCGGCCCCAGGCCGAGCGCAGTCTGCTGCACGGTAGCCAGCATGGCGCTGCCGGAACCTGCGTGCTCGGTCGGCACGTCGGACAAACCGATGCGGAAGAAGCTGCTGACGATAAACGCCTGGCCAAAGCCAATCAGCAGCGTCGCCGGGATCAGGTTGAAGATCCCCGGCTGCGGCCACACCAGCCGCAGCGTCAGCATCAGCGCCAGCAGGCCCGCCATCTGGATCAGGCAGCCGAACATCAGGGTGCGCACCTTGCCGAAATGCTCAACCACCGTACTGCTCAGCAACGACGAGGCGAAATAGGCAGCCCCCAGCGCGATAAAGGCGTTGCCCGACTGGAACGAGTTCAGCCCCGCTCCTGCCTGCAGCGTCAGCGCCATAACGAACATAAAGCCGCTCCAGCAGGAGAAAAACAGGATGGCGATGATCAGCCCGAAACGCACGCTGGCCAGCCGCAGCAGCGCCGGCGGCAGTAGCGGGAAGTTATTTCGCTGCTCCTGCCGCCGCTCCACCCGCCACAGCAATGCCAGCAGGGGCACGCTGGCGGCCAACAGCGCCAGGCACGGCCACGGCCAATGCCACACCGGCCCCAGCGCCAGCGGGAACAGCAGGCAGGCAATGGTCAGCCCCAGCAGCAGCGTGCCCGGCAGATCGATGCTCACCGGTTTTTCGCCGCGGGTGTCCGGCACCCAGCGATGGGCGCAGGCCAGCACCAGCAGGCAGACCGGGATGTTGATCAGAAATACGCTGCGCCAGCCGTAGCCCGCCACGTTAAGGGTGATCAACAACCCGCCCAGCACCTGGCCGACGATAAACGCCAGCCCGCCGATGCCGCCGTACAGCCCCAGCGCCCGGGTGTGTTCGCGGCCACGCAGGCACACGTGAATGGTGGCGAGAATTTGCGGCACTATCAGCGCCGCTCCCACCCCCTGCAGCACCCGCGCCAGCAACAGCAGCCAGACCGAGTTCGCCATCCCGCACAGCAACGAGGCGATGGCGAACAGCCGGACGCCCCACAGGAACAGGCGGCGGCGCCCCAGGTTATCCCCCAGCCGGCCGCCCATCGCCAGGCAGACGGCAAAGGCCACGCCGTACACCGCCACGATCAGTTCCAGCTGCGCCGGGCTGGCGCCCAGCGATTGCGCCATCGAGTCCAGGCCGACGTTGACGATGGAGAAATCAATCATCGGCAACAGCTGCCCGGCCAGCAAAATAATCAGCCCTGCGCGGCCCAACCTGGCCGCAGGTGATGCAATGTTCATCGTGTTCAACCATTGTGTTAATCCAGGAGTGTGACTAGCATCACCCTTAAATTACACGGGTACCAGTTCTTGATTATCATGGTATAAATACTACCGGTCTCGTTGCAGGAGTGAACTATTTATGCCCGTAACTATCCCCTTATCCGCCACCGTCCATGCCGACAATCGCAAGCTGCTGGGCGATTTTCTACGCGCGCGCCGTGAGAACCTGGATCCTAACCGCCTCGGCCTGCCGCGCATGCGCCAGCGCCGCACCCCGGGCCTGCGGCGCGAGGAAGTGGCGCAGCTGGCCGACGTCAGCATCACCTGGTACACCTGGCTGGAACAGGGGCGGCCGATACAGGCTTCGCCGAAAACCCTCACCGCCATCGCCAACGCGCTGCAGTGCAACGAAGCGGAAACCCACCATCTGTTCCGGCTGGCGGGCCAAAGCCTGCCTGCGGCAGCGCAAAGCGAAGTCTGTGAGCATCTGTCGGTATACGGCCAAAAAATCCTCGACCAGCTCGATCCGCTGCCGGCGATCATATCCAACGCCCGTTTCGATATTCTGGGGTTCAACCGCGCCTATTCCCTGCTGATGGGCGTCGATCTGGCCGAGTTGCCGCCGCAGGACCGCAACTGTATTTACCTGGCCTTCACCCATGAGCAGTGGCGCGCCAGCCAGTTGGACTGGGACGAAGTGATGCCGAAAATGGTGGCGCTGTTCCGCGCGCAGATGGCGGAACATTTGGGCGATCCGCTCTGGGAACAACAGTTGGCGCGTTACCAGGCGGCCTCCGAGGATTTCTGCACCCTCTGGGAGCGGCACGAGGTGCGCAGCATCGACAACAACATCAAGCGCTTTCGCCATCCGTCGGTCGGGATAATGAACCTGCGGCAAAATAACTGGTGGTCGGCGCCGCGCAATGGCGACAGGATGCAGGTATATGTGCCGGCGGACGAAGCCAGCGAGCGCCGCCTGCATCAGTTGACCGGCGGCGCGGAATAGCCCGATGATTAACGCTGGATCAGGTAACGGATGGTCGGGCCGTCCTGCTGGATATCCAGCACCTTGTAGCCATGATTGCGTGCGTCGAGCGGGATGTTGTTGATCGACTGCGGGCAATCGCTGATCACTTCCAGGATCTCGCCCGGCTTCAGCTGCGGCATCGCTTCCAGCGTCGCCACCGCCGGGTACGGGCAAGGTTCCCCCAGCATATCCAACCGGTAATCCGGCACTATCGCCGTTGCTTTCATGGCACACTCCTTAAATTCACCACCTGCGCCTCAGGTTTGGCGCGGAAAAAGCGTTTCTCCCACCACAGCATGGCGGCAAAGGCCAACGCCAGCAGCAGATAGGTCACCAGCAGGCCGCCGATCGGGCCGAAGGTATCCAGCAGGTTGATTTTATCGTAGTCGGTGGCCAGCGCCGGGGCAAAATCATCCCAATAGTAGGCCAGCAGCGTGGCGCCGATGATGTTGCCCAGCCCCACCCACCAGTAATGCACCTGCCCTTCTACCGCCCGGTACATCCAACCGGTTTCACAGCCGCCAGCCAGCACGATGCCGAAACCGAACAGCAGGCCGCCCAGCACCGCGTTCGGGCCGGCCCACATGATTTTCGGCGCGACGCCAAGCTGCACGTAACTGAAGATGCCGATGGCGCTGACCGCCATGCCGATGATGATGGCCTTCGCCATGTGGGTGCGGCCGGTGATCCACAGATCGCGGAACGCCGAGGTGAAGCAGATCTGCGCACGCTCTATCAGCAGGCCAAAGCCGATGCCGAACAGCATGGCGATGCCCAGCCTGGGCGCCTCGAACAGCGTCCACAGCGACCAGGCCAGCGCCAGGCCGAAGATGGCCATGCCGAGGCGAAAGCGGCGGCGCGCCTGCTCAGGCTTTTGCGTCAGCGGCGCGGCGGCCTTCACCTTCTGCAGCTTGACCGGAATGCGGAACACCGGCAGCAGGGTGAATTTGGCGCCAAAGTAAGAACCGGCGGCGGTCGCCAGCGCGAAGAACCAGGCGTGCAGCGAGAACTGCGGGATGCCGGTGAAGAAGGCCGCCAGGTTGCAGCCCATCGCCAGCCGGGCGCCGAAACCGGCGATAATGCCGCCCAGCAGCGCCTGCACGATGCGGATGCGATGCTGCGGCTGGCGCAGCTTGATGTTGTTGGCCCACAGCGCGGCGGCGATGCAGCCGGCGAACATGCCGATGATCATCCGGCCGTCGATGCGTTCAAGCGGCGTGCCTTCAAGACCGATAACCTTGAAATAGCCCCACTGTTCCGGATGCAGGCCGAACCACTGCAATACGTGGCCGCCCCAGCGGGTGAATTCACCGGTCACCGCCCAGAAGGTGCCGGTCATGCCGAAGTAGTAGGTAGAGAGGATCCCGGCGGCAATCACCGCCGGTAACGGCGCCCAAAAGCGCACCAGGTATTGAGATTTAAATTGCTGCCAACTCATGGCATCTCCCGTGCATATCATCCATAAGAAAAAACCTTATGAATAATACGCCATTTACCGGCGCTTGACGGCAAATTTCAGGTATAAAAAAACCAGCCCGAAGGCTGGTTTTCAGTGCGACTGACCGCGGAGGGTCAAATCAGCGATTATGCATCACCGAAACGGCGACGTGGAGCCGCTGGCGCTGAGTCATCACGACGCGGAGCCGGCTTGCCGTCACGGTTGAAGTTACCGCCACGGCGCTCGCCGCCGGCGTTGCCGCCTTCGCGACGCTCACCGAAAGAACGACGCGGAGCACCTGCGCCTTCACGGCGTTCGCCGTTGAAAGGACGACCGTTGCCACGACGCTCACCGGCGCCGCCTTCACGACGCTCACGACGTTCATGCGGCTGTGCATCGCCCAGCAGTTGCATGTTCATCGGCTTGTTCAGGATGCGGGTACGAGTGAAGTGATTCAGGATCTCGCCCGGCATGCCTTTTGGCAGCTCGATGGTGGAGTGAGAAGCGAACAGCTTGATGTTACCGATGTAACGGCTGCTGATGTCGCCTTCGTTAGCGATAGCGCCAACGATATGACGCACTTCCACGCCGTCATCACGGCCCACTTCGATGCGGTACAGCTGCATTTCGCCAACGTCACGACGTTCACGACGCGGACGGTCACCGTCACGGCTGTCTGGACGCGCATCGCGACGACGGTCGTTGCCACGATCGTCGCGATCGTTGAACTCACGGCGCTGACGCGGTTTGAACACCGGGTCCGGCGGCAGGATCAGAGGGCGTTCGCCCTGGGCCATTTTCAGCAGCGCTGCGGCCAGGGTTTCCATTTCCAGCTCTTCTTCCGGCTGCAGTTTAGCCAGCAGCGCACGGTACATGTCCAGATCGCTGCTTTCCAGCTGCTGCTGGACTTTAGCGGCGAACTTGGCCAGACGACGTTGACCCAGCAGTTCTGCGTTTGGCAGCTCAACTTCTGGAATGGTCAGCTTCATGGTGCGTTCGATGTTGCGCAGCAGGCGGCGTTCGCGGTTTTCCACGAACAGCAGCGCGCGGCCGGCACGACCGGCACGACCGGTACGGCCGATGCGGTGAACGTAAGACTCGGAATCCATCGGGATGTCGTAGTTCACAACCAGGCTGATGCGCTCAACGTCCAGACCACGGGCCGCAACGTCGGTGGCGATCAGGATGTCCAGACGACCGTCTTTCAGACGCTCCAGGGTTTGCTCACGCAGCGCCTGGTTCATGTCGCCGTTCAGCGCGGCGCTGCTGTAACCGCTGCGCTCCAGCGCTTCGGCCACTTCCAGGGTCGCGTTTTTGGTGCGCACGAAGATGATCGCCGCGTCAAAATCTTCCGCTTCCAGGAAACGCACCAGCGCTTCGTTCTTACGCATGCCTTGCGCAGTCCAGTAGCTCTGGCTGATGTCTGGGCGGGTAGTGATGCTGGATTGAATGCGCACTTCCTGCGGCTCTTTCATAAAGCGGCGGGTAATGCGGCGAATAGCTTCCGGCATGGTGGCGGAGAACAGCGCGGTCTGATGTTCAGCCGGGATCTCAGCCATGATGGTTTCTACGTCTTCGATAAAGCCCATACGCAGCATTTCGTCGGCTTCATCCAGCACCAGGCCGCTCAGGTTAGAGAGGTTCAGGGTGCCGCGTTTCAGGTGGTCCAGCAGACGGCCTGGGGTACCTACCACGATTTGTGGGCCCTGACGCAGGGCGCGCAGCTGCACGTCATAACGCTGGCCGCCGTACAGGGCCACAACGTTTACGCCATGCATGTGTTTGGAGAAATCGGTCATTGCTTCGGCAACCTGAACCGCCAGTTCGCGGGTTGGCGCCAGCACCAGGATCTGAGGTGCTTTCAGGTCTGCCTGCAGGTTATGCAGCAGCGGCAGCGAGAACGCTGCGGTTTTACCACTACCGGTCTGCGCCATGCCCAGCACGTCGCGGCCGTTCAACAGGTGAGGAATACACTCAGCCTGGATCGGTGATGGTTTTTCATAGCCCAGATCGGTCAGGGCGGAAATGATCGGAGCAGACAGCCCCAGGTCAGCAAAAGAGGTTTCAAACTCAGTAGTCATGTACACGTGCCTCATTAATAATGGCAGCCAGTCTACATAACTCGTCGAGAAAATTTTCAGTCATTTTCATTGAAAAGTGTGAACCGGCTCAAATTAGATTATAAAACGAACAAAAAAGCCCTCGCCCGTGAAGGCGATAACTTTGGCTATAAAACCAATGTCGATCAGGCTGATTACCCTTCATCTTTCAAGCTGCCGCTGCGTTGGCTGCTCTCCCTCACCCTCGTCACTTAGTGAACTAAGCTCCCAGGGATTCGTTCGATTGCCGCCTTGCCGCAACTTGAAATCTATTGGGTAGAGGTGTTCGTCAGCTATTGCTGGTCCGATTCCGATAGGTCGTCTTGTTCTTGGCCCAAAAGCGCCAATTCCAACAATGCATAGCGGTGCTCAACGAAGTTATGAACGTTGTTAGCAACCGTCAGTTTGAACAGCGCCGAAGCGGTGTCCTTGTCCCCCAGACTCAGGTAGTGTTTACCTAAATAGAAGTCAGTTTCACTGAGATGCTCAGCGAGCGAAGTGTTATCCGTTGCATCTGCCTTGAGGCGTTCCATCAGCGTTTTTTCGCTAATGTTGCCCAGGTAGAATTCGACAATATTCCATCCCCATTGCCCTCTGTTCGCTTTGTCATAACGCTGCTTGAGCGCTACGTCAGCCTTCTTGGGATCGATTTCTCGCTCCACAAGATACAGCCACAACGAACGGAAGGGATCGTTTGGGTCGTCTTGATAAAACGCCTGCAGATCATCCTGCGCCAACGGGAAGCGGCCGCCATAATACAATGCGATGCCCCGGTTTAAACGCGCGTAATTGTAAGTTGGATCAAGCTCTAGTACAGAATCAAACGCTTCATAGGCAGCATCAAAATTGCCTGCCTGCGTTAAGTAAATGCCCAGGTAGTTGAAAACTTCCGGCATATCAGGACGTATCGCCAGCGCTTGCGAGAAATCATTGCGCGCCAGTGCACGTAGCCCGAGGCTATCATACAGCACACCGCGCTCATATAAAAGCTGCGCACGCTCATCGTCCGTCAGTGCCCGGCTGGCAAGTATTTGTTCCATGCGCGCCAGGATCACTTCCTGCTGCAACGTAGGCTGCAACGGGATCGCCAAAACTTCGTCTTTACGCCAATCATGGTTGCTGCATCCTGCCAGCATGAGTGCTGTCGCAACGTAACACCAGCGCAAGAAAGGCTTCATTTCCCACTCCCGAAGACAAACATTGGATGAACGTCCTGTCCTCCGTTTGCTAATACGCAGGCATCCTACCCGCGCGATACGAACAGCTCCCAACCCCATGGCGGGGAGCTGTAAAACTATCTATACAGTTATTCTGCTTCAGGCGCAGGCGAACCCGCTTCTGGCGCTGTCGCTTCTTTGATGCTCAGACGCACGCGGCCCTGACGGTCAACTTCCAGTACCTTAACCGGCACTTCCTGACCCATCTGCAGATAGTCGGTCACTTTCTCAACGCGCTTGTCGGCGATTTGAGAAATGTGCACCAGACCTTCTTTACCACCGCCGATAGCGACGAACGCGCCGAAATCAACGATACGGGTCACTTTACCCTGGTAAATGCGGCCAACTTCGATCTCTGCAGTGATCTCTTCGATACGACGGATAGCGAATTTCGCTTTCTCACCGTCGGTCGCAGCGATTTTAACTGTACCATCATCTTCGATTTCGATGGTAGTACCGGTCTCTTCGGTCAGCGCACGGATCACCGAGCCGCCTTTACCGATCACGTCTTTGATCTTATCCGGGTTGATGCGGATAGTGTGAATACGCGGTGCGAACTGAGAGATATCGCCGCGCGGGGTGCTGATAGCCTGTTCCATCACGCCCAGGATGTGCAGACGCGCGCCCTTGGCCTGGTTCAGTGCCACCTGCATGATTTCGCGGGTGATGCCTTCAATTTTAATGTCCATCTGCAGCGCGGTGATGCCGTCGCGGCTACCGGCCACTTTGAAGTCCATGTCGCCCAGGTGATCTTCGTCACCCAGAATGTCGGACAGAACCACAAAGTTATCCGCTTCTTTCACCAGGCCCATCGCGATGCCCGCAACGGCGGCCTTGATTGGCACGCCGGCGTCCATCAGCGCCAGGGAAGCGCCACAGACTGAAGCCATGGAAGAAGAACCGTTGGATTCGGTGATTTCGGAAACCACGCGCACCGTGTACGGGAAATCTTCCGGTTTAGGCATCATAGCCAATACGCCGCGTTTTGCCAGGCGACCGTGACCGATTTCACGACGCTTAGGTGAACCGACCATGCCGGTTTCGCCCACGGAGTACGGAGGGAAGTTGTAGTGGAACAGGAAGCTGTCGGTCTTTTCGCCCATCAGCTCGTCCAGGTTCTGCGCGTCGCGCGCGGTGCCCAGGGTCGCGGTAACCAGCGCCTGAGTTTCGCCGCGGGTGAACAGCGCGGAACCGTGGGTGCGCGGCAGTACGCCGGTGCGCACGTCCAGGCCACGGATCATGTCTTTTTCACGGCCGTCGATACGCGGCTCGCCACGCAGTACGCGGCTACGCACCACGTTTTTCTCAACGCTGCCCAGGATGTCCTGAATTTCAGACGCGTCCAGAGTCTCGTCCTGCGCCAGCAGGGTTTCGACCACGCTGTCCTTGATCGCATCTACCTGAGCGTAACGCTCTTGTTTCTCGGTGATGTGATAAGCGTCGCCCAGGCGAGCTTCAGCCAGCTCGGCCACGCGCGCGTGCAGCGCTTCGTTGACCGCAGGCGCCTGCCAGTCCCACTTAGGTTTGCCGGCTTCGGCCACCAGGGAGTTGATGTTTTCGATAACAACCTGCTGCTGCTCGTGGCCAAATACCACGGCGCCCAGCATCTGATCTTCGCTCAGCACGTCGGCTTCGGATTCAACCATCAGCACCGCGCCGGCGGTACCGGCAACCACCAGATCCAGGCTGCTGGTTTTCAGCTCGTCGGTGGTTGGGTTCAGCACGTACTGGTCGTTGATGTAACCTACGCGCGCGGCACCGATTGGGCCGTTGAACGGAATACCGGACAGGCTCAGGGCTGCAGAGGCGCCGATCATCGCAACGATGTCCGGGTTAACCTGCGGGTTAACGGAAACCACGGTCGCGATCACCTGAACTTCGTTCAGGAAGCTGTCCGGGAACAGTGGACGGATCGGACGGTCAATCAGACGCGAGGTCAGAGTTTCGCCTTCGCTCGGACGGCCTTCACGACGGAAGAAACTGCCCGGGATACGGCCGGCAGCGTAGGTACGCTCCTGGTAGTTAACGGTCAGCGGGAAGAAGCTCTGGCCCGGCTTGGCTTTTTTCTGGCCCACTACGGTAACGAAAACTGCGGTGTCATCCATGCTCACCATAACGGCGGCAGTGGCCTGACGCGCCATCATACCGGTCTCGATGGTGACGGTGTGCTGGCCATACTGGAATTTGCGAATGATCGGTGTCAGCAAAATTATATCCTTGATTAACGGCGCGCAATCGTATTGACGACTCGACACGCCTGTGACTCGATTTGCCTTCTCACTACATCCTCGCGACTAATGACAATCCTTATCTCAAGCCTGAGACAAAGCCTCTCATTAGCCGCGCGAACCTCTGTAACGGAAGAACCTGTTTGGAAACATCAGTAATACATTAACCTGATTTGCTTATGCTTCCTAGAAGAAAGGGGCCAAAATAGGCCCCTTTCCACTGAAACTTGCTAGATTAGCGACGCAGACCCAGACGCTCGATCAGGCTGGTGTAACGCGCTACATCTTTACGCTTCAGGTAGTCCAGCAGCTTACGACGCTGAGAAACCATACGCAGCAGACCACGACGGCTGTGGTGATCTTTTTTGTGCTCGGAGAAGTGGCCTTGCAGATGGTTGATCTGCGCAGTCAACAGGGCAACCTGAACTTCGGTAGAACCGCTGTCGTTAGTACCACGACCGAAATCAGCTACGATTTGAGCTTTAGCTTCAACACTTAGAGACATTGTAATACTCCAGATTATAGATAATAAAAACAGGCGCCGATCTCTAATTCAGCAACCCAATGCATAAGCTGCGCCATTCTACTCTGATCCCCGTCATCCTTCAAGCTGCCGGGGAGGTGAGCAGCGCGCCCGCGCTCAGTCGAAATGCTCGACCACCAGGCGGCGCGGCGCCACGCGGCCGTCGTCGGCGATGTCGCCCACGCCAATGAATTTGCGCGCTTCGCCTTCGGTGATGCGCACCATGCCGGAGGCCGGCGCGCCGGCAACCTGCACCGGCTGCCCCTGCTTGACGTAGCCCGCCACCACCGGCAGCAGGTTCACTTCCGGATAATTCTCAACCGGGCTGTCCATCGGCATCAGCAGCGGATCAAGCAGTTCGCCCGGCGCAATCTCTTGCGCCTGCGCCTGCTCCAGCAACGCGTTCAGCTGCTCCAGCGTCACCATGCGCTCTATTGGATAGGTCGCCACCTGCAGGCGGCGCAGATAGATAACATGCGCGCCGCAGCCCAACAGCTCGCCGAGATCGTCGGTGATGGTGCGGATGTAGGTGCCTTTCGAGCAGTGAATTTCCAGCTCCAGCTCATCCCCTTCCCAGCGGATAAACTGCAGTTCGTAGACGGTGATGCTGCGCGCTTCACGCGGCACTTCAATGCCCTGGCGCGCATACTCATAGAGTTTCTTGCCCTGATATTTCAACGCCGAGTACATCGACGGCACCTGCTGGATATCGCCGCGGAAGCTGTCCAGCGCCGCATCGAGCTGCGCCTGGGTGAAATTCACCGGGCGCTCCTGCACAATCTGGCCGTCGGCGTCCGAAGTATCGGTGCGTTGGCCCAGCCTGGCTATCACCCGGTAACGCTTGTCGGAATCGAGCAGAAACTGCGAGAACTTGGTCGCTTCGCCCAGGCAGATCGGCAGCATGCCGGTCGCCAGCGGGTCGAGCGCGCCGGTGTGGCCGGCGCGGTTGGCGTTGTACAGGCGCTTCACTTTCTGCAGGGCGTCGTTGGACGACAGGCCCTGCGGTTTGTCCAACAACAGTACGCCGTGGATATCACGGCCGCGGCGACGAGGGCGACTCATTAAGCCTCCTCGTCATCGCCTGATGCGGAACGGCGTTCGGCGTCGTTCTTCACCACGTTAGTCACCAGGTTGGACATGCGCATGCCTTCCACCAGGGAGTTGTCGTAAGCGAAGGTCAGCTCAGGCACCACGCGCAGACGCATGGCTTTGCCCAGCAGCGTGCGGATATAGCCGGCGGCGTCCTGCAGCGCTTTGATGCCGTTGGTCACCAGATCCGGATCGTGGTTTTCGGTCAGCACGTTCAGGAAGGTGACGTACACCTTGGCATACGCCAGGTCACGGGAAACTTCGACGCCGGATACGGTCGCCATGCCGATGCGCGGATCTTTGACTTCACGCTGCAGAATGATCGCAATCTCTTTCTGCATCTCTTGCGCCACGCGTTGGCCGCGGCTGAATTCTTTTGCCATTTTGGATTCTCCAGACAAATCGGGGGGCACAAAGGCCCCCCGTAAACAGATTTAAGCAGATGTGCAATCGTTAAGCGATGGTGCGTTGAATCTCAATGATTTCGAACACTTCGATCATGTCGCCGACGCGCACGTCGTTGTAGTTCTTAACGCCGATACCACATTCCATGCCGTTACGGACTTCGTTAACGTCATCTTTGAAGCGGCGCAGGGATTCCAGCTCGCCTTCATAGATAACCACGTTGTCGCGCAGAACGCGGATTGGGTTGTGACGTTTGATGTTACCTTCGGTAACCATACAACCTGCAATAGCGCCGAATTTAGGCGATTTGAACACGTCGCGCACTTCGGCCAGGCCGATAATCTGCTGCTTGTATTCAGGCGCCAGCATGCCGCTCATCGCCTGCTTCACTTCGTCGATCAGGTTATAGATAACCGAGTAGTAACGCAGGTCCAGGCTTTCCGCTTCAATCACGCGGCGCGCAGAAGCGTCGGCACGGACGTTGAAGCCCAGGATGATGGCGTTGGAAGCCGCTGCCAGGGTAGCGTCGGTTTCGGTGATGCCCCCTACGCCGGAACCCACAATCTTCACCTTCACTTCGTCGGTAGAGAGTTTCAGCAGTGAATCGCAAATTGCTTCACAAGAACCCTGTACGTCGGATTTCAGTACGATGTTCAGCTCGGAAACTTCACCGTCGGTCATGTTCGCAAACATGTTTTCCAGTTTGGATTTCTGCTGGCGCGCCAGTTTGACTTCGCGGAACTTGCCCTGACGGTACAGCGCAACTTCACGCGCTTTCTTCTCGTCACGCACCACGGTCGCTTCGTCACCCGCCGCCGGAACGCTGGACAGACCCAGGATTTCCACCGGGATAGAAGGACCGGCGGAGGTCACTTCGCGGCCCAGCTCGTCACGCATCGCACGCACGCGGCCGTATTCGAAGCCACACAGCACGATATCGCCCTTGTTCAGCGTACCTTCCTGAACCAGAACGGTAGCCACCGGGCCACGACCTTTATCCAGGAAGGATTCGATAACTACACCGCTGGCCATGCCGCTGCGTACCGCTTTCAGCTCGAGAACTTCGGACTGCAGCAGGATAGCGTTCAGCAGTTCGTCGATACCGGTACCGGCTTTCGCGGATACGTGAACGAACTGCGCTTCGCCGCCCCACTCTTCCGGCATAACGCCGTACTGGGACAGTTCCTGCTTAACGCGATCCGGATCGGCTTCCGGCTTGTCGATTTTGTTCACTGCAACCACCAACGGCACCTGCGCCGCTTTCGCGTGCTGGATAGCTTCGATGGTTTGCGGCATCACGCCGTCGTCGGCGGCAACCACCAGAACCACGATGTCGGTCGCCTGAGCACCGCGGGCACGCATTGAGGTAAAGGCTGCGTGGCCTGGGGTATCCAGGAAGGTGATCATGCCGTTCTCGGTTTCTACGTGGTAAGCACCGATATGCTGGGTAATGCCGCCGGCCTCGCCCGCCGCCACCTTGGTGGAGCGGATGTAGTCCAGCAGAGAGGTTTTACCGTGGTCAACGTGGCCCATGATGGTCACGACCGGCGCGCGCGGCTCTGCGGCGGCACCGGTATCACGGTCGCTCATCAGCGCTTCTTCCAGCTCGTTCTCACGACGCAGGATAACCTTGTGGCCCATCTCTTCGGCAACCAGCTGCGCGGTTTCCTGGTCGATGACCTGGTTGATGGTCGCCATTGCGCCCAGCTTCATCATCGCTTTGATGACCTGAGAGCCTTTAACCGCCATCTTGTTAGCCAGTTCGGCTACGGTGATGGTTTCGCCGATGATAACGTCGCGGTTAACCACCTGAGCCGGCTTGTTGAAGCCCTGCTGCAGGCTGCTTGGCTTACGCTTGCCTTTACCGCCGCGGGTAACGGCGCGCGCTTCTTCGCGGTCCGCTTTGGACTCGGAAAGCTTGTTGCCTTTCTTCTGCTTGGTCGCTTTACCGCCACGGGTGCGGCTGCGGCGCTCGCCTTCAACTTTGGCGTCGTTTTCATCTTCTGCGGCGCGAGCGTGCTGAGAGGTGGTCACGTGGTAGTCTGCCGTTTCAACCGCAGCGCTAGCCGCTTCAGCTTCGGCCCACTTCTCGCCGTTCTCTTCGGCCATACGGCGCGCTTCTTCCGCTACGCGTTTGGCTTCTTCTTCAACCTTACGGCGCACTTCCTCTTCCGCTTTACGTTTCAGTTCAGCGGCTTCGGCTTCACGGCGTGCTTTTTCTGCCTGAGCTGGCTTGGTCATTTCGTCGGTATGTTGATTGGTCACTTTTTCTTTTTCCGCTGAATTACGCTTAGCAATCTCCGCGGCCTCACGTTTGGCTTGCTCTTCGGCTGCGCGCTTCGCTTCCGCTTCGCGTTTCGCTAGCTCTTCCGCTTCGCGCCGTGCCTGCTCTTCCGCTTCACGCTGTGCCTGCTCTGCCGCTTCAGCCTGTTGGGCTTCTGGCGTATCGCGATTTACATAAGTGCGTTTCTTGCGGACCTCAATTTGCACCGATTTACTTTTACCGCCGGTGCTCGGGATATTCAAGGTGCTGCGCGTTTTGCGCTGCAAAGTGAGTTTACCCGGCGCACTGCCGTGTTCACGGTTCAGGTGCGCCAGCAATGTTTCTTTTTCTTGCTGGGTCACAGCGTCCGATTCGGACTTGTTGATCCCTGCATCAGCAAACTGCTGTACCAGGCGATCAACCGGAGTCTGAATCTCTGCTGCCAGCGATTTTACGGTTACATCTGTCGTCATGCTGTTCCTTCCTGCTACAGTTTATTACGCGTTGTCGCCAAACCAACAGATATTACGGGCGGCCATGATCAGCTCGCCGGCTTGCTCGTCGCTAAGCCCTTCAATATCAGCCAGATCGTCAACACCCTGCTCGGCAAGATCTTCCAGCGTACAAACCCCACGCGCGGCCAGTTTAAAGGCCATGCTGCGCTCAAGACCCGGCAGGTTGAGCAAATCATCAGCAGGTTTTTGGTCGCCCAGGCTTTCTTCCTGTGCCAGGGCCAGCGTGGTCAATGCAGCTTTGGCGCGATCGCGCAACGCTTCAACCGTATCTTCATCCAGACCGTCGATTTCCAGCAGCTCTTTGATTGGCACGTAGGCCAGCTCTTCCAGAGTGGAGAAGCCTTCTTCAACCAGGACGGTCGCGAAATCTTCGTCGATATCAAGATACTTGGTGAAGGTATCAATGGCGGCATGAGCTTCGGCCTGGTGCTTGGCCTGCAGATCGTCCGCCGTCATCACGTTCAGTTCCCAACGGTCATCGTCACGATGCTGTTTCAACAGCTGGGAAGCCAAACGCACGTTTTGGCCATTACGGCCGATCGCCTGTGCCAGGTTGCTGGCTTCAACGGCGATATCCATGGTGCAATTATCTTCATCAACCACGATAGAGGCGACGTCTGCCGGCGCCATGGCGTTGATGACGAACTGCGCAGGGTTGTCATCCCACAGGATGATGTCGATACGTTCACCGCCGAGCTCGCTCGAAACGGCCTGAACGCGCGCACCGCGCATACCTACGCAGGCGCCGACCGGGTCGATGCGCTTGTCGTTGGTTTTCACTGCAATTTTCGCACGGGAGCCGGGATCGCGGGCCGCCGCTTTAATCTCAATCACTTCTTCGCCGATTTCCGGCACTTCGATGCGGAACAGTTCTTTCAGCATCTCCGGGCTGGAGCGGCTGACGAACAGCTGCGCGCCGCGGGCTTCAGGGCGTACTGCATACAGCACGCCGCGGATGCGGTCGCCCGGGCGGAAGTTTTCACGCGGCAGCATGTCTTCACGGCCAATCACCGCTTCGGCGTTGCTGCCCAGATCCAGCGCAATGCTGTCGCGGTTAACTTTCTTCACCACGCCGGTGACGATCTCGCCTTCGTGTTCACGGAAAGCGTCAACCACCATCGCGCGCTCGGCTTCGCGCACTTTCTGCACGATTACCTGTTTGGCGGTTTGGGTAGTGATACGGTCGAAGGTAACGGATTCGATCTGATCTTCGATGTATCCGCCCAGCTCGATGCCCGGTTCTTCGTATTGGGCAGCTTCCAGCGTGATTTCACGCGTTGGTTGAGTCACTTCTTCTACGGCGACCCAACGGCGGAAGGTATCGAAATCGCCGGTTTTGCGATCGATGCTGACGCGAACGTCGATTTCCTGCTCGTATTTTTTCTTGGTTGCGGTGGCTAATGCGGTTTCCAACGCCTCGAAAATCTTCTCACGCGGAAGGGATTTTTCATTGGAAACTGCTTCAACAACAGCCAGAATCTCTTTGTTCATCCTAGTTGCCTCATCCAAACTTTAAAAGTGGGGTACCAGGTTCGCTTTCTGGATATTGCTCAGCGCGAACACTTCATCTTTCCCTTCCACAGTAACCGTGATCATCTCGCCGTCGACAGACTTGATAATGCCCTGCCACTTGCGGCGGTTCTGTACCGCCATGCGCAGGACCAGGCTGACTTCTTCACCGAGGAAACGAGTATAGTGCTCTGCGGTGAACATTGGGCGATCAAGGCCAGGAGAGGAGACTTCCAAGTTGTAAGCGACCGTGATTGGCTCTTCGACGTCCAATACAGCGCTGACCTGGTGGCTGACATCAGCACAATCATCAACATTGATGCCGTTTTCACTATCAATATAGATGCGGAGCGTCGATTGGCGCGCACGAATAAATTCGATGCCTACAAGCTCAAAGCCCAACGCTTCTACCGGTGCCGAAAGCATCTCTGTTAACTTTTGCTCTAATGTGGACAAGCCCACCCCCAAGACATAAAAAAAGGGCCTAATAGCCCAGTGATTCTGTTGCCAAATAACAAAAAACCCCGAAAATTCGGGGCTTTATGCAACTGGACCCTGTTTGCCGCTGAGCGGCTTCGGTGCAACTTTCAAGCAAGTGTCATTTTCAAATGTTGTTCGAGAAAAGCGGATTTCATTCGAAAAGTGTATTTGAAAATAAACACTTAAAGGAAAGTGGTTGCGGGGGCCGGATTTGAACCGACGACCTTCGGGTTATGAGCCCGACGAGCTACCAGGCTGCTCCACCCCGCGTCCGAAAACGTGGCAAATACTACGCCGATAATCGCAAATTTGCAAGTTATCTCTGGGATTTGGTACCGAGGATGGGACTCGAACCCACAAGCCCGTTAGGGCACTACCACCTCAAGGTAGCGTGTCTACCAATTCCACCACCTCGGTACAGATTCTTACTGCTAACGGCCGTTGATCCTTCGAGTTCACAACCACCGTTTTCAAACTCTGTTACTGCGTTGCTGCTTACTGCGGGATATCGCTGCTCGGCTTGGCTGGTGCCGCCGGCGCGGTAGTCTGCTCAGATTTCACTGGCTGACCCAAGTTTTCCCACTCGCTGCCTTTCTTGCTTTGGTTGCTGCTGAGGTTGCCCAGAATCAGGCTGATGACGAAGAACAGCGTCGCCAACACAGCAGTCATGCGCGTCATAAAGTTACCGGAACCACTCGAACCGAACAATGTGCCAGATGCACCTGCTCCGAAAGAGGCTCCCATATCAGCGCCTTTACCTTGCTGCAGCATAATCAGAGCGACCAGCCCGATTGAGATCAGCAGGAAAATTACCAGAAGAGCTTCGTACATAGTAGTACCCGTATCCTTGCGGCTTCACCGCATGCCAAATGCTTCTCACCAATAAAGCAGGCGTTTTTACAAACTGCCTACTGAAGCGGGTGTGAATACTAACCAAAGCCGCCAGACCGCGCAAGGGCAATTTGCCGCCGCCGGCGCGTTTGCGGAAAAAAACATCAACAATCATTTTTCCGGGCGCCGGCAAGCCGGCGCCCGGGAGATAACCGCCTGTTTTAACCGGCAGATTTCACCGCGTCGGCGATGCGATGCGCCAGCGTCGTCACCTGCTGCTCGTCCTCGCCTTCCACCATCACGCGGATCAGCGGCTCGGTGCCGGATTTGCGCAGCAGCACGCGGCCGCGGCCGGCCAGTTCGGCTTCAACCTGCTCGGTGATTTTACGCACCTCGTCAGACTCCAGCGGGTTGTGTTCGCCAGCGAAGCGCACGTTGACCAGAATTTGCGGCAGCAGCTTCATGCCGCTGCACAGGTCGTGCAGGCTCATATGGTTGCGTACCATCGCGGTCAGCACCTGCAGCCCGGCCACGATGCCGTCGCCGGTGGTGGTTTTGTCCAGCAGGATCACGTGGCCGGAGTTTTCCGCGCCGATGCGCCAGCCCAGCTCCTGCAGTTTTTCCAGCACGTAGCGGTCGCCCACTTTGGCGCGCGCAAACGGGATGCCCAGCTGCTTCAGCGCCAGCTCCAGCCCCATGTTGCTCATCAGCGTGCCGACGGCGCCGCCGCGCAGCTGCCCCTGGCGCAGGCCTTCGCGGGCGATGATGTACAGGATCTGATCGCCGTCTACCTTGTTGCCCAGGTGATCCACCATCATCACGCGGTCGCCGTCGCCGTCGAACGCCAGGCCGACGTGCGCCTTCTCCTGCAGCACGCGCTCCTGCAGCTGGCGAACGTCGGTGGCGCCGCATTTTTCGTTGATGTTCATGCCGTCCGGCTCCACGCCGATGGCGATCACCGTCGCGCCCAGCTCACGCAGCACGCTCGGCGCGATATGGTAGGTGGCGCCATTGGCGCAGTCGACCACGATTTTCAGCCCCTTCAGGCTCAGTTCGCTCGGGAAGGTGCCTTTGCAGAATTCAATATAGCGGCCGGCTGCATCGATGATGCGGCTGGCTTTGCCCAGCTCGGCGGACTCCACGCAGGTCAGCGGCTTTTCCATCTCGGCTTCGATCGCTTCTTCCACGTGATCCGGCAGCTTGGCGCCGTCGATCGAGAAGAATTTGATGCCGTTATCGTAGAACGGGTTGTGCGAGGCGGAGATGACGATGCCGGCTTCAGCGCGGAAGGTGCGCGTCAGATAGGCCACCGCCGGCGTCGGCATGGGCCCGGTGAAGGAGGCAGACAACCCCGCCGCCGCCAGGCCCGCTTCCAGCGCAGACTCCAGCATATAGCCGGAAATACGGGTATCCTTACCGATGATTATCTTGCGAGAGCCGTGCCGCGCCAGCACTTTGCCGGCTGCCCAACCGAGCTTCAGTACGAAGTCCGGGGTAATTGGGCTATCACCGACCTTGCCACGAATGCCGTCGGTGCCAAAATATTTGCGCTCGCTCATGTTTCTACTGTCCTTTAGCTGAAAGTGTTGCCTCGACGACACGCATCGCCTCGACGGTTTCTTTAACGTCATGCACTCTGACAATCTGTGCGCCCTGCATCGCGGCGATCACCGCGCAGGCCACGCTGCCGATGACCCTTTGGTCAGGCGGCACGTTCAGCAATTGCCCAATCATCGACTTACGCGACATCCCCACCAACAGCGGCAGACCGAAGCGATGAAATTCCGACAACCGAGCCAGAAGCTGATAGTTGTGCGCTAAATTTTTACCGAAACCGAAGCCTGGGTCGAGCAGCAATTTCTGTTTTGTTATGCCGGCGTCATTGCAGCGTTGGATATGGTGCGCAAAAAACGCGTTCACCTCGGCGATCAGATCATCGTAGTGCGGGGCTTGCTGCATGGTGCGCGGCTGGCCTTGCATATGCATCAGGCACACCGGCAGGCCGCTTTCCGCCGCCGCCGCCAACGCGCCCGGCTCCTGCAACGAACGGATATCGTTGATCAGATGCGCACCCGCCTGCGCCGATTCGCGGATCACCCCCGCTTTTGAGGTGTCGACCGAGATAAACACTTCGAAGCGCTGCGCCAGCGCTTCCACCACCGGCACCACCCGCGCGATCTCTTCCTGCTCGCTCACCTCCGCCGCCCCGGGCCGCGTCGATTCGCCCCCCACGTCAATCATGGTGGCGCCGGCCGAAATCAGCGCATGCGCGTGCAGCAGCGCCTGGTTCAGGGTGTTGTGACGGCCGCCGTCGGAAAACGAATCCGGCGTCACGTTGAGGATGCCCATCACCTGAGGATGGGAAAGATTGAGCGTCATGTCTCGCACGGTTAACTGCATGCTTTATCCACCTTACTGTTCTGCCCGCCGGGCAATAAAAAACCCCGGCATGCCGGGGTTTGATGTTATTGCACAGCGAGACTTACTTGTCGAGCTGTTCAGACATGGTATTGCCTGGGTTTGGCGTGCGCGGCTCATCTACCGGCGTCGGGGCTTTTGGGGTGCCGCCGTTGTCGGAGCTGTTGCCCTTGCTCGCATCGTCCCAGCCCGCCGGCGGACGCACGTCTTTGCGGTTCATCAGATCGTCGATCTGCGGCGCATCGATGGTTTCATATTTCATCAGCGCATCCTTCATCGAATGCAGGATGTCCATGTTTTCCATCAGCAGCGCACGAGCGCGTACGTAGTTACGTTCGATCAGCGACTTCACTTCCTGGTCGATGATACGTGCGGTTTCGTCCGACATGTGTTTCGCCTTGGCTACTGAACGGCCCAGGAACACTTCGCCCTCTTCTTCCGCATACAGCAGCGGCCCCAGCTTCTCGGAGAAGCCCCATTGGGTCACCATGTTGCGGGCGATGGAGGTCGCCACTTTAATGTCGTTCGACGCGCCGGTAGAGACTTTTTCCGGACCGTAGATGATCTCTTCCGCCAGACGGCCACCGTACAGGGTGGAGATTTGGCTTTCCAGCTTCTGACGGCTGGCGCTGATCGCATCCCCTTCCGGCAGGAAGAAGGTTACGCCGAGCGCACGGCCGCGAGGAATGATGGTCACCTTGTGAACCGGATCGTGCTCAGGAACCAGACGGCCAATGATGGCGTGGCCTGCTTCGTGATACGCGGTCGACTCTTTCTGCGCTTCGGTCATCACCATGGAGCGACGTTCCGCACCCATCATGATCTTGTCTTTGGCCTTTTCGAACTCAACCATCGACACCACGCGTTTGTTGCCGCGGGCGGCGAACAGCGCCGCTTCGTTGACCAGGTTGGCCAGGTCGGCACCGGAGAAGCCCGGGGTACCGCGCGCAATGACGGAGGCGTCGATATCGGCCGCCAACGGCACGCGGCGCATGTGCACCTTCAGGATCTGCTCACGGCCGCGCACGTCCGGCAGACCTACCACCACCTGACGATCGAAACGGCCCGGACGCAGCAGCGCCGGGTCAAGCACGTCCGGACGGTTGGTTGCCGCGATGACGATGATGCCCTCGTTGCCTTCAAAACCGTCCATCTCAACCAGCATCTGGTTCAGCGTCTGCTCGCGTTCGTCGTGACCGCCGCCCAGACCGGCGCCACGCTGGCGGCCGACGGCGTCGATTTCGTCGATAAAGATGATGCAAGGTGCGGCTTTCTTGGCCTGCTCGAACATGTCGCGCACGCGGGAAGCACCCACACCGACAAACATTTCTACGAAGTCGGAACCGGAAATGGTGAAGAACGGCACTTTCGCTTCGCCGGCGATCGCTTTCGCCAGCAGCGTTTTACCGGTCCCCGGCGGGCCAACCATCAGCACGCCTTTAGGGATCTTGCCGCCCAGCTTCTGGAAACGGCTCGGTTCGCGCAGGTATTCCACCAGTTCGCTCACTTCTTCTTTCGCTTCGTCACAGCCGGCGACGTCAGCAAAAGTGGTTTTGATCTGATCTTCGGTCAGCATGCGGGCCTTGCTCTTGCCGAACGACATCGCGCCCTTGCCGCCGCCGCCCTGCATTTGGCGCATAAAGAAGATCCAGACCCCGATCAGCAACAGCATCGGGAACCAAGAAATAAAGATAGAGGCCAGCAGGCTCGGCTCTTCAGGCGGCTCGCCGACAACTTTCACATTCTTCGTTAACAACGTATCCAGCAACTTGGGATCGTTGACGGGGATGTAGGTCGTGTATTTGTTACTGTCTTTCTTGGTAACGTTAATTTCACGTCCGTTAATTCGCGCTTCGCGAACCTGGTCCTGGGTCAGTTCGGACATGAAGGTAGAATAATCTACCCTACGGCCATTCGACTCGCTGGGCCCAAAGCTCTGGAATACAGACATCAACACTACCGCGATGACTAACCAGAGAATTAGGTTTTTCGCCATGTCACTCAAGGGATTAACCTCATATTACAACTGTGTTAACAAACAGCGTTAGGGTACTACAGCTTGCGCCCTGTCGCTACAATGTACACTTCGCGCGAACGTGCGCGGGAAGCGTCAGGCTTACGAATCTTAACCTTCGTAAACAGGGAGCGAATTTCCCGTAGGTACTCGTCAAAGCCATCTCCCTGGAACACCTTCACCAGGAAACTTCCGCCTGGTGCGAGGACATCACGACACATCTCCAGTGCTAACTCCACCAGATACATCGATCTTGGTATATCGACGGCCGGAGTGCCACTCATATTCGGGGCCATATCGGACATGACCACCTGAACCTTACTTTCACCTACACGTTCCAACAGCGCTTTAAGCACCAGTTCATCACGAAAATCGCCCTGAAGGAAATCGACGCCAACGATAGGATCCATTGGCAAAATATCACAGGCGATGATGCGACCGGTACCGCCGATTTGGGTGACCACGTATTGCGACCAGCCTCCCGGCGCTGCTCCCAGGTCCACGACGGTCATGCCCGGCTTGAACAGTTTGTCACTCTGCTGTATTTCATCCAGTTTAAACCAGGCGCGGGAACGCAGCCCCTTTTTCTGCGCCTGCTGCACATATTTATCGCTAAAGTGTTCCTGCAACCAGCGACTGGAGCTAGCAGAACGCTTTTTATTAGCCATCTCGTTTTCCAACTATCATAAAAAGAGTCTTATGTCAGGTTCGCTGCTCACGTAGACTCACACCGGTGAAGACCGATTTGGTGATACACATGAGATGGCGGTAGAATGTACCGTTTTCAATCCCAACTTAAGTAAAAAAGACAATGAATCTGAATAATAAACAAAAACAGCACCTGAAAGGCCTGGCGCATCCGTTAAAACCGGTTGTCATGCTGGGTAATAACGGTCTCACCGAAGGGGTGCTGGCTGAAATTGAACAGGCTCTGGAGCATCACGAGCTGATCAAGGTGAAAATCGCCGCTGAAGATCGCGAAACCAAAACCCTGATCGCCGACGCTATCGTGCGTGAAACGGGCGCCTGCAACGTGCAAGTCATCGGCAGTACGCTTATTCTTTACCGCCCGTCTAAAGAGCGCAAGATCAGTCTACCGCGTTAATAAACGTCAGGTTAACGAAAAGGTGCCATGCACCCGATTCAGATAAAAGGCCGCGAGCGGCCTTTTTCCTTTCTTTACAAAACCCTGGCGCATTTCTGACCGTTCGGCGAACGATCAGAGATACTCCACCTTCAGGATTTCGTAATCCACGTCGCCGCCCGGGGTTTTGATCACCACCACGTCGTCTTGTTCTTTGCCGATCAAACCGCGCGCCATCGGCGAATTTACCGAAATCAGATTTTTCTTGAAATCGGCTTCATCGTCGCCAACGATGCGGTAGGTAACCTCTTCTTCGCTATCCAGGTTCAGCACCGAAACGGTGGCGCCAAAAATCACGCGGCCGGTATTAGGCATCTTGGTGATATCGATTACCTGCGCGTTAGACAGTTTGGCTTCAATTTCCTGAATGCGTCCTTCGCAGAATCCCTGCTGCTCACGGGCGGCATGGTACTCGGCGTTTTCTTTCAGATCGCCGTGCTCGCGGGCGTCAGCGATGTCGGCAATGATCTTCGGACGGCGTACGCCTTTCAGATATTCAAGTTCTTCGCGCAGTTTTTCAGCGCCAAACAAGGTCATCGGAATCTGTTTCATCGTATAAATACCTCTAAATCTTTCCTGTTCAAATAGCCGTCATCCTGACGTGTTCGTATGAAAACACGGTTGGCTTATCGCCCCCCGCCTCCAGGCGACAAACAAAAGAAACCTGACTCGGGGCTATGCCCAAGTCAGGATCGATTTTGCATTTTGATACGCATTTTAGCCTAGAGTTCCTTGAGGGTCATCGTTTACTTTTTCCCTGAATGCACCGTAGTATGACGGCACGTTATCCAGCTGTTATCCCGAGATTATGCGTTTTTCACGAATTGTCAGTGCATTGGCTTGCGCATTTGTTCTGAATGCGAATGCGGCCCCGGTTGAAGATTACACACAATATTTGCCTGATGGGGCCAACCTTGCCCTGGTAGTTCAGAAGATCGGCGCCACCGCGCCGACCATCGATTATCACGCTCAGCAAATGGCACTGCCGGCCAGTACCCAGAAGGTGCTGACAGCGCTGGCGGCATTGCTGCAGCTCGGGCCGGACTACCGCTTCACCACCACGCTGGAGAGCCAGGGCAGCATCAGCGACGGCGTGCTGCGCGGCAACCTGATCGCCCGCTTCAGCGGCGATCCGACCTTCAAGCGCCAAAGCCTGCGCAACATGGTGGCGGTTCTTAAGAAACAGGGCGTGCGCCAGATTACCGGCGACGTGCTGGTCGACACCTCGGTGTTCGCCAGCCACGACAAGGCGCCCGGCTGGCCGTGGAACGACCTGACGCAGTGCTTCAGCGCCCCACCGGCGGCGGCGATTGTCGATCGCAACTGCTTCTCGGTGTCGCTGTACAGCGCGCCGAACCCGGGCGAGATGGCGTTTATCCGCGTCGCCTCCTATTACCCGGTCAATATGTTCAGCCAGGTGCGCACGCTGGCGCGAGGCTCTGCCGACGCCCAATATTGCGAACTGGACGTGATGCCGGGCGAGCTGAACCGCTTTACCCTGACCGGCTGCCTGACGCAGCGCAGCGAGCCGCTGCCGCTGGCCTTCGCCATTCAGGACGGCGCCAGCTATGCGGGTGCTATCCTGAAAGATGAGCTGATACAGGCGGGCATCCAGATCGACGGCCACCTGAAGCGCCAGACCCAGCCGGGCCTTAAAGGCGAGGTGATAGCGCAGACCCAGTCGGCGCCGCTGCATGACCTGCTGAAAATCATGCTGAAAAAATCGGACAACATGATTGCCGATACCGTATTCCGCACCATCGGCCACGAGCGCTTCGGCGTACCGGGCACCTGGCGCGCGGGCGCCGACGCGGTGCGGCAGGTGCTACGCCAGAAGGCCGGCGTCGATCTGGGCAACAGCATCGTGGTGGACGGCTCAGGCCTGTCGCGCCACAACCTGCTGGCGCCGGCGACCATGATGCAGGCGCTGCAGTACATTGCGCAGCATGACAACGAACTGAACTTTATCTCGATGCTGCCGCTGTCCGGCTACGACGGCACCCTGCGCTACCGCGGCGGCCTGCACGAAGCCGGCGTCGACGGCAAAGTGTCGGCCAAGACCGGCGCGCTGCAGGGCGTCTACAACCTGGCCGGCTTTATCACCACCGCCAGCGGCCAGCGCATGGCCTTCGTGCAATACCTGTCCGGCTACGCCGTACCGCCGGAAGATCAGAAGCAGCGCCGCGCGCCGCTGGTGCGTTTCGAAAGCCGCCTGTATCGGGATATTTACCAGAACAACTGAGGATCGCCATGAAGCTGCTGATAGTGGAAGACGATGAGCTGTTGCAACAGGGAGTGGCGCTGGCGCTGACCGGCGACGGTTACGCCTGCGACTGCGCGGGTACGGCAGCGGAGGCCAACAGCCTGCTCGTCACCAGCCAGTACAGTATGGTGATCCTTGATCTCGGTCTGCCGGACATGGACGGCGCCAGCCTGCTGCGGCAGTGGCGCCGCCAGCAGATTGACCTGCCGGTACTGATCCTCACCGCCCGCGATGCGCTGGAAGACCGCGTCGACGGGCTGGACGCCGGCGCCGACGACTACCTGGTCAAACCCTTCGCGTTGGTCGAGCTGCAGGCGCGGGTGCGCGCCCTGATACGCCGCTACCAGGGCCACAGCGACAACCTGATGCAGGTGGACGACCTGCAGCTCAATCTCTCCAGCCAGCAGGTTTACCTGCAGCAGCAGCCGGTGGAGGTGACGCCAAAGGAGTTCGCCATTCTGTCGCGCCTGATGATGCGCGCCGGGCAGACGGTCAACCGCGAGCTGCTGCAGCAGGATCTCTACACCTGGCAGGACGATTTAGGCTCCAATACGCTGGAAGTGCATATCCATAACCTGCGCCGCAAACTGGGCAAAGATCGCATTCGCACGGTGCGCGGCATCGGCTATCGTCTGGAACCGGCATCATGATCAGCATGCGCCGTCGTCTGTTGCTGATGCTGGCGCTGATCCTTCTGGTCACCCAGCTTATCAGCGCCTTTTGGCTGTGGCACGAGAGCCAGGAGCAAATCAGCTTCCTGGTGGATGAAACCTTGTCCGCCAAGGTGCGCACCGAACGCGTCGACACCGAAATCGCCGAGGCCATCGCCTCGTTGCTGGCCCCTTCGCTGATCATGATGATCGTCACGCTGCTGGCCTCTTTTTGGGCCATCAGCTGGATTATCCGCCCGCTCAACCAACTGCAACAACGGCTGGAAAAACGTTCCGCCGATAATCTCACCCCTCTGCCAATCAGCAGCGACAGCCAGGAAATGGTGGCGGTCACCAACGCGCTCAACCAGTTGTTCTCACGCCTGGACAACACCATCCAGCAGGAGCGGTTGTTCACCGCCGACGCCGCCCACGAGCTGCGCACGCCGCTGGCCGGCATCCGGCTGCATCTGGAACTGATGGTGAAACAAGGCATTAAACAGAGCGAACCCTTGATCGTCCGCATCGACCAACTGATGCACACCGTCGAGCAACTGCTGATGCTGTCGCGCGCCGGGCAGGACTTCGCCAGCGGCCATTACCAGCATTTCGACTGGGTGGCCGACGTGATCAAGCCGCTGCGCGAAGAGCTTGGCGAACTGGTCGCCCAGCGTGCGCAGAGGCTGTACTGGCAGTTGCCCACTGCGGCCCCGGTGCATGGCGATCCGGTGCTGCTGCGCCTGCTGCTGCGCAATCTGGTCGAGAACGCCCACCGCTACAGCCCTGAGGGCAGCGCCATTCAAGTGTCGCTCAGCCCACAGGATAGCGGCCATCTGCTGCAGGTGATCGATGAAGGGCCGGGGATAAAGGAGAATATGGTCGGGGAACTGACGCAGGCGTTTCGCCGTATGGATCAACGCTATGGCGGCAGCGGGCTGGGGTTGAACATCGTCATTCGCATTATGCAGCTGCACCAAGGGCGTTTGACGCTGGAGAACCGCCGCGACGCCAGCGGGCTGAACGCGCAATGCTGGCTGCCGGAAAACGCCATGAAATAAAAGGGCCCAGCATTGCTGAGCCCCTTCACCGGTTTATTTCTGGTAGATGATTTCGACGCCTTCGTCGTCATCTTCGTCCCAGTCGTCATCCCAGTCGTCTTCCGCTTCGGCTTCCACTTCCGCGATTTGCTCGCGGTGGTAGTCGTCCCACATGAACTCGACCTTCTCCGGCGCGCTTTCTTCAATCGCCATCGCTTTCGGTTGGGTGTTGATGAATTTCATCACGTCCCAGCACAGCGCGTTGACGCCTTCGCGGTTGACTGCGGAGATCATGTAGTAGTGACCTTCCCACCCCATGGCCTCTACGATCGCCTTGGCGCGCTCGGCGGCTTCTTCCTCACCAATCACATCAATCTTGTTGAAAACCAGCCAGCGTGGCTTCTGCGCCAGATTTTCGCTGTATTGGTTCAGCTCGTTAATGATGATTTTAGCGTTTTCCACCGGATCGGATTCGTCGATCGGCGCAATGTCCACCAGGTGCAGCAGCACGCGGCAACGCTCCAGGTGCTTCAGGAAGCGGATACCCAGGCCGGCGCCGTCGGAAGCGCCTTCAATCAGCCCCGGGATGTCGGCGACCACAAAGCTCTGCTCGTGGTCCATACGCACCACGCCCAGGCTTGGCACCAGCGTGGTGAACGGATAGTCGGCCACCTTCGGCTTGGCGGCGGATACCGCGCGGATAAAGGTCGACTTGCCGGCGTTCGGCAGGCCCAGCATGCCCACGTCGGCCAGCAGCAGCAGTTCCAGCAGGATATCGCGAGCTTCGCCGGCGGTGCCCAGCGTCTTCTGACGCGGTGCGCGGTTAACCGAGGATTTAAAGCGGGTGTTGCCCAGGCCGTGCCAGCCGCCTTTGGCGACCATCAGCTTTTGCTCGTGCCGGGTCATATCGCCGAGGATTTCGCCGGTGCCCTGATCCTTCACGCGGGTGCCGACCGGCACCTTGATGATGATGTCTTTGCCGCGCTTGCCGGTGCAGTCACGGCTTTGGCCGTTCTGGCCACGCTCGGCGCGGAAGGATTTCTCAAAGCGGTAATCGATCAGCGTGTTGAGGTTTTCATCGGCCAGCAGATAGACGTCGCCGCCGTCGCCGCCGTCGCCGCCGTCCGGCCCGCCGTTCGGGATATATTTTTCGCGGCGGAAGCTGACGCAACCATTACCACCGTCACCTGCAACGACCAGAATCGCTGCTTCATCTACAAACTTCATTTACCGTCTCCGTAAATCATTCACCGGGCTGCTTCAAAGGAGCAACCAGGCTGGTTTCTGCCCGTCGCGGCCACCACCGGTGACCAATTGCGGAAAACATGGCGCCCGCCACCACCACAAAAGCGCCGACATAACCGACGACGTTCAAGGTCGGCGCGGCGAATGCCTGTGGCCAGGCCAGCGCCAATAAATCTGAAAACAGCAGGGTAAACAGCGGCGTTAATGTCACTAACGCGCTTACCTGTGCAGCCTGCCAGCGCGCCATCGCTTCCGCCAGCGCGCCATAGCCAATCAGCGTGTTGGCGCCGCAAAACAGCAGACAGGCCAACTGCCAGCCGCTGAGCTGGAAAATCACCTCCGGCCGGGCCAGAGGGAATAACGCGATTGCACATAAAGTGTACAACATTACCAGGATCTGCGGCGAGGCCAATCGGCGCAGCAACACCTTCTGCGCCACGCCGTAGCTGACCCAGACCGCCGCCGCACAGACCCCCAACAGCACCCCAAGGGTGTAATCCGTCAGGCGGGTGAAGATCTCGAACAGGCTGACGTTGAAAAACAGCATCAGCCCGCAGATCAGCATCAGTGCGCCAATGACCTGCGTGACGCGCATCCGCTCTTTTAAAATCAGCACGCTGGCGAACATCATGCCCACCGGCGAGAGCTGGCCGATCACCTGCGAGGCCGTCGGGCTAAGGTACTGCAGCGACGAGCTGAAAAACACGAAGTTCCCCAACAGCCCTGCGGTGGCGATAGCCAACAGCAACAGCCAGCGCGGCTGGCGGAACATCGTCAGCGGCGGCAGCCTGCCGCGCACCGCCAGGATCAGCCCAAGGCCGATGGCGGCAATGGTAAAGCGATACCAGACAATGGTAAACGGCTCCATCACCGCCAGCACTTCTTTCATCGCTATCGGCAGCGCGCCCCAACAAACCGCCGTGGTTAACGCCAGGGCAATGCCCAAACCGACCTGCTGTTTCGTATCCATATGCCCTTTGCCAGCGCTGACGGGCCTGCGGCCTGAAATATGACGGGTATAAATGTAAAAAGCCCCGCAACGAATTGCGGGGCTTACATCTATTTCGTAAGGCTCGAAAAATTATTCAGCTTCGATGCTGATGAATTTACGATTGCTCGGGCCTTTAACTTCGAATTTGACTTTACCGTCTTTCAAAGCAAACAGAGTGTGGTCTTTGCCGCAACCCACGTTGGTACCAGCGTGGAATTTGGTGCCGCGCTGACGAACGATGATGCTGCCTGCCAGTACTGCTTCGCCGCCAAAGCGTTTTACGCCCAGACGTTTAGCTTCTGAATCGCGACCGTTACGAGTCGAGCCGCCAGCCTTTTTGTGTGCCATTAATCCGCTCTCCTAACTTAAGCGCTGATGCCGGTGATTTTAACGTCAGTGAACCACTGACGGTGGCCCTGCTGCTTACGGTGGTGCTTACGACGACGAAACTTAACAATCTTAATTTTCTCGCCACGACCGTGAGCAACGACTTCAGCTTTGATCTTACCGCCATCGACGAAAGGAACGCCGATTTTGATATCTTCGCCATTAGCAATCATCAGAATCTGGTCAAACTCAACCGCTTCACCAGTTGCGATGTCCAGCTTTTCCAAGCGAACGGTCTGACCTTCGCTTACTCGGTGTTGTTTACCACCACTTTGGAAAACCGCGTACATATAAAACTCCGCTTTCCGCGTGCTCAACTGTGTTAGTACAGAGCGCGCTATAAATATTCACAATAGGGCGCGAATTCTACGCAAAAAACCGACGCATGACAAGAGCAGAATAAGACCAGAAGCAGAAAAAAGAAGAAAAAAACCACAGTTTCTTTCGTGGCGTTTATCTGAATCGTTTTTCAAGTACAATCAGGGGGACAGTTACCGCCATGTACCGATGTGAGCAGCGATCTCAACGCGGTGAAGAGAAACACAGCTGAAAAAAATACAATGAACCTAGAGCAAATTACTGAGTTAACCGCGCAAGATATGGCGGCCGTGAACGCAACAATTCTCGAACAGCTGAACTCCGATGTCACACTCATCAATCAGCTTGGCTATTACATTATCAGCGGTGGCGGTAAGCGCATCCGACCGATGATCGCCGTGCTGGCTGCACGGGCGTTGCGCTACGAAGGCAACAAGCACGTGACGGTTGCGGCGCTGATCGAATTCATTCATACCGCCACGCTGTTGCATGACGACGTGGTGGATGAATCCGATATGCGCCGCGGCAAAGCCACCGCCAACGCCGCGTTCGGCAACGCCGCCAGCGTGCTGGTCGGCGACTTTATCTATACCCGCGCTTTCCAGATGATGACCAGCCTGGAATCGCTGCGCGTGCTGGCGCTGATGTCCGAGGCGGTCAACGTGATTGCCGAAGGCGAAGTGCTGCAGCTGATGAACGTGCACGATCCTGATATCACCGAAGAAAGCTATATGCGGGTTATCTACAGCAAAACCGCTCGCCTGTTCGAAGCCGCGGCCCAGTCTTCGGCGATTTTGTCCGGCGCCAGCGAGGCGCAGGAAAAAGCGCTGCAGGATTACGGCCGCTATCTGGGCACCGCCTTCCAATTGATCGACGATCTGCTCGATTACAGCGCGGACGGCAATACCCTGGGCAAAAACACCGGTGACGATCTGAATGAAGGGAAGCCCACCCTGCCGCTGCTGCACGCCATGCATAACGGCGACGACGCACAGCGCGCGATGATCCGCTCGGCGATTGAACAGGGCAACGGCCGCCATCTGCTGGAGCCGGTGCTGCAGGCCATGCAGCAATGCGGTTCTCTGGAATACACCCGCCAGCGCGCCGAAGAAGAAGCCGACAAAGCGATCGCCGCGCTGCAGGCGTTGCCGGAATCCCCGCATCGCTCCGCACTGGAAGGCCTGGCCCATCTGGCGGTGCAGCGCGACTTTTAAGAAAATTCAGTTTCCATAAAAATCAGGCCCGCTCACCCTGCGCGGCCTGATTATTTATCCTCGGAAATACGCGCCAACAGGCCGCCGATCCCCTCCCGCATCAGAAACGACAGCATTTTCTCGCGCTCGCTTTCCGACAGGTGATAATAGTATTCAATCCACACCGTCAGCGGGTCTTGCCTTTCCACTTCATAAACCGCCGCATCTTCTTTAAGCATCAGCAGGTTGCGGGCGCCGTGCGGCAGGCTGTTGATATGATACTCCAACGCTTTTCCCTGCACGCCTTTACGTCTGCGGCTGATCCAGCCTTCGCGCCGAGCCATGAGATTTATTCCCTGTGGTGAGGAAGGTAATCCTGCGATGCCTGTAAGTTCCTTGGCGGCGAACCACTCGTTTTTCATAGCCATAATCTCTGGGCAATGTCATTTTATGGAAACCATTTGGAAATTTAGTGTTATCCTAATTTCCGTATAAGCGTTTCATGTTGTTCAAACGATTAATCTTGACCTGTTAGTTATACCACTAACAGAACTTTCGCTAATCAAAAAAGGAATGTAAACATGAATTCAAGGAATCAGGATTGGCACCCGGCGGATATCATCGCGGCATTACGCAAGAAGGGAACGACGCTGGCGGCGGTATCGCGCCGCGCCGGATTGAGTTCTTCGACGTTGGCCAATGCACTGTCGCGCCCCTGGCCGAAAGGTGAGTGGCTGATCGCCGATGCGCTGGGCATTCACCCCTCGGAGATCTGGCCGAGCCGCTATTATGATCCGCACAGCGATCGCCTGTTGGATCGCAAGGCGCGCATCAAACCAAAACCCTGAGCGCAAGCCAAAAAAAACCGCCGGAACTCAGTCCGGCGGCGTCTGTGAGCACAAGGCCTGCGGTTATCAGTTATTGATAAACTTTTCGCCCAGTTCGATATCTTTGTGCAGCACGTCCAGCATCTCATTCAGCGCTTTCTGTTCGAACGCGCTCAGGGTGCCGATGTCTTTGCGTTCTTCAACGCCGTTTTTGCCCAGCAGCAGCGGCTGTGCGAAGAAGCGCGCGTACTTGCCGTCGCCTTCAACGTAGGCGCATTCCACCACGCCCTTCTCGCCTTGCAGCGCACGCACCAGCGACAGGCCGAAACGCGCAGCCGCCTGGCCCATGGACAGGGTCGCTGACCCGCCGCCGGCTTTGGCTTCCACCACTTCGGTGCCCGCGTTCTGAATGCGTTTGGTCAGATCCGCCACTTCCTGATCGGTGAAGCTCACGCCAGGGATTTGCGACAGCAGAGGCAGGATGGTCACGCCGGAGTGGCCGCCGATAACCGGCACGTTCAGCGCTTCCGGCTGCTTGCCTTTCAGCTCGGCCACGAAGGTATTGGAGCGGATAATATCCAGCGAGGTCACGCCGAACAGTTTGTTCTTATCGTAAACGCCGGCTTTTTTCAGCACTTCCGCCGCGATGGCAACGGTGGTGTTGACCGGGTTGGTGATAATGCCGATACAGGCTTTCGGGCAGGTTTTCGCCACTTGTTCGATCAGGTTACGCACGATGCCGGCGTTGACGTTGAACAGGTCGGAACGGTCCATGCCCGGCTTGCGCGCAACGCCGGCGGAAATCAGCACCACGTCCGCACCGTGCAGAGCAGGAGTAGCGTCTTCGCCACTGAAGCCTTTGATTTTAACTGCGGTTGGGATGTGGCTTAAGTCGACGGCAACGCCGGGAGTAACGGGGGCAATGTCGTAGAGAGAGAGTTCAGAACCTGAAGGAAGCTGGGTTTTGAGTAGAAGGGCGAGGGCCTGGCCAATACCGCCAGCAGCACCGAGAACTGCAACTTTCATCCTATACTCCTTTATTATCTTAAATATATAAAGCGCCGTGAATATGTTGGTTACGGACCTTAATTTATTACACCTTTAAAAACAATCTCTTAACGTTCTGTCTGAGAGCCGGGGCAATAAAACGGCCGAAGTCGCGCCCATTTTAGATTAAATCGCTTACGCATGAAGGGCATAGCGCACACTAATCAAAAATAATGCGCGGTTATTCACGAGCAAGTTAACCGGCGGTTACATTACACCCTTACGCAACATCAGAACAACATCATTTTAATAACATTTTCTTTACTCCTGCGGACCGTCAATTCAGTCGCCGAAAGGGCATATTCATGAGGGGTGGATTTTGTTAAAATGCCGCCCTTTCCTCGCCGCCCGGGCATGATTATTTTCTTTGGGTCGGCTTATATTGCATAAAAATTCATTTATATGCATAATCAACACTTCCATTGTCAACATTCCACGGTGCAAAATGCGAAATCCCGCAAAGCAGGAAGATCTGATCAAGGCGTTTAAGGCGTTATTGAAAGAAGAAAAATTCAGTTCTCAAGGCGAGATCGTTTTGGCGCTGCAAGATGAAGGCTTCGAAAACATTAACCAGTCCAAAGTATCGCGCATGCTGACCAAGTTCGGTGCGGTGCGTACGCGCAATGCCAAAATGGAAATGGTGTATTGCCTTCCCGCCGAACTCGGTGTGCCAACCACCACCAGCCCGCTGAAGAACCTGGTGCTGGACGTCGACCACAATGACGCCGTGGTGGTGATCCACACCAGCCCCGGCGCAGCACAGTTGATTGCCCGGCTGTTGGATTCACTGGGGAAATCCGAAGGCATTCTCGGCACCATTGCCGGTGACGACACCATTTTCGTCACGCCGGCCAGCAGCTTTACCGCCCGCCAGCTGTATGAAGCCATCCTGGCGCTGTTCGAGCAGGAACTGTGAAACACAGCGCTAACAAAATGCGGCCCGCAGTCGCGTTTTGTTAGCGCTTCTTTAGCGCAGCCTTGACCCTTCCCGTCCGCCCCTACCACGTTTACCACTGCTTTTTCGTCCATCCGCAACACATTCCCATGACATTTTGCTGTAGCCAGTGATACCGACTGTGATCTTCAGCACTTTTAGTCAAAGTCACTTACCCCTTTGAAATTACATAAATTTAACATGGAAAGATCGTTTTTTAGACGATTTTTATTCCATTCGGTTATTAAAAATAAGGATCATCAGGTTAAAGTTTCACTAGAAACTGTTAGCGAACTATTAATTTTTCGCGTTACTAGATGTATACTCATTTCCGTGACGTAAATCACAGTTCACTGGAACTGATAAAAGAATACGATGAGGTGATATGATGAAAATTAAAGCTACCGTTGTAACCATGAGCCTTCTATCCATGCTTTCTTTCGGCGCATTCGCAGCACAATCTGTTGATGCATCTCAGGCGCAAAAACTGCAGCCTGCCGGCGTGATCACCGTGAGTGGCGTTGCCGCCGCACCTTCAGATATCCGTCAGGCGCTGTCTGATAAAGCCGACGCCAAAGGGGCGACCGCTTACCGCGTGATTGAAGCTCGCAACGATGGCAACTTCCACGCCACCGCTGAAATCTACAAATAAGTACCCGGCATTACCCGGAAACGGGCAATAAATCTCTGGAATCAGCATCAACGATAACGGTCTTCAAGAATAAAAACCGCTGCCAAGCCCTTCCAGGCCGTTATCGCAAGGAAAACATCATGAACATGAAAACTGCCATCGCCGCACTCAGCCTGCTGTCAGCCGTCTCTTTCGGCGCTTCAGCCGCTCAACTGGTCACTAACGATCAGGCCAGCAATCTGCAATCCATCGGCACCATCACCGTGAGCGGCATCGACGGCGCGCCTTCCGATATCCGCAAGGCGCTGTCCGACAAAGCGGACCAACAGGGCGCCAAAGCCTACCGCGTGATCGAAGCGCGTAACGAAGGCGGCTACCACGCCACCGCCGAAATTTACAAATAACAACGCTGGGGAGCGCGTTTGCCGAGCTGATTACCCTCGTCACTGCCACTGCCGAGTTCTGACGCAAACGCCGCCTCTCCGGCGACCCCATCGTCGTCCTATCCGACGAAACCCCGTTGCCCTCGCTCGCGAGGGCTTTTTTATGGGCGTAAAAAAGGGCCGCTCGCCGGCGGCCCTGATAGGGAGATCAGACTAACCCGCAGGCGGTCAGTAAGTGGCCTTCGGCTCCTGCTTCTTTGCCAGGGCTTCCAGCAAGCGATCGTGAATGCCGCCAAAGCCGCCGTTGCTCATCACCAGAATATGATCGCCCGGCTGCGCGGTTTTCACGATCATCTCCACCAGCGTATCGAGATCGGCGCTCCAGTGCGCCGGCTGGACGCAGGCCTCCGCCACCTCCGCCACCTGCCAGGGAATATGGTGCGGCTGGAACAGGAACACTTCGTCGGCGCGGCCGAGCGAAGGAGCCAGATCGTTCTTGCTGATGCCCATTTTCATGGTGTTGGAACGCGGTTCAAGCACCGCCAGAATGCGCGCCGTGCCGCCAACCTTGCCGCGCAGCGCGGCCAGGGTAGCCAGGATCGCCGTTGGGTGGTGGGCGAAATCGTCATACACCGTGACGCCATTGGCTTCGCCGCGCAGTTCCAGGCGGCGGCGGGCATTGATGAAATCGCCCAGCGCGCGGCAGGCGTCGGCCGGCTGCACGCCCACATGCCGGGTCGCGGCGATCGCCATCAGGCCGTTATGCATGTTGTGTTCGCCTACCAGCGACCATTGCACTTCCCCAACCTGTTCGCCATTGAGGAATACCGCATAGCGGCTGGCGTCCTGGGTCAGCTTTTGCGCGCGCCACGTGCCCTCTTCCCCCACCAGCTCCTGCTCGCTCCAACACCCCATCGCCATCACCTGCTTCAGGTGGTTGTCGTTATCCGGCAGAATGATCTTGCCTTTGCCCGGCACCAGACGCACCAGGTGGTGGAACTGTTTCTGGATCGCTTTCAGATCGTCGAAGATATCGGCATGATCGAACTCCAGGTTGTTCATGATCAGCGTGCGCGGGCTGTAGTGCACAAACTTGGAGCGCTTGTCGAAGAACGCGCAGTCATATTCATCGGCTTCGATCACGAAGAACGGGCTGCCGCCAAGCCGGGCGGAAACATCGAAGTTGCCCGGCACGCCGCCGATGACAAAGCCCGGCTGGTAACCGCAGGCTTCCAGGATCCAGGTGGCCATGCCGGCGGTAGTGGTTTTGCCGTGGGTGCCGGCAACCGCCAATACCCAACGATCGCGCAGCACATAATCGTGCAGCCACTGCGGGCCGGAAACGTAGGGAATGCCGCGCTCCAGCACCGCCTCTACGCACGGGTTGCCGCGCGTCATGGCGTTGCCGATGATCACCAGATCCGGCGCGGGATCCAACTGGGCCGGATCATAGCCCTGAATAAGATCGATCCCCTGGTTCTCCAACAGCGTGCTCATCGGCGGATAGACGTTAGCGTCTGAACCGGTGACGTCGTGCCCCAGTGAACGAGCCAGCACCGCCAGCCCGCCCATAAAGGTGCCGCAGATCCCAAGAATATGTATGCGCATTAGGTTTCTCATCTGAGTGCTTCGATTTAGCGCCTATTCTAACGCTCAGAATCCTCCAGAAGAAATGGATTTGCCTATGAATAGCGCGCATCTTTGGGCTACACTGCTCGCGAAAACGTTGGCGGTATGTTAACAAGCCGCTATCCATCCGTAGATTCAGGGATTGTGTCATGAAAACGTTAGGCGAATTTATCGTCGAGAAACAGCACGACTTCTCTCACGCCACCGGCGAGCTGACCGCATTACTTTCCGCAATTAAACTGGGCGCCAAAATCATCCACCGCGATATCAACAAGGCCGGCCTGGTTGATATTCTGGGGACCAGCGGCGTATCCAACGTGCAGGGTGAAGTTCAGATGAAACTGGACCTGTACGCAAACGAAAAGCTGAAAGCGGCGTTGAAAGCGCGCGGTGAAGTCGCGGGTATCGCTTCTGAAGAAGAAGATGAAATCGTGATATTCGACGGCGAGCGGGCTGAAAATGCCAAGTATGTGGTTCTGATGGATCCGTTGGACGGTTCGTCCAACATCGATGTTAACGTCTCGGTCGGTACTATTTTCTCGATCTACCGTCGCATCACTCCGGTCGGCACTCCGGTAACCGAAGAAGATTTCCTGCAGCCGGGCAGCGCCCAGGTTGCGGCGGGCTACGTGGTTTACGGTTCATCCACCATGCTGGTGTACACCACCGGTTATGGCGTGCATGCCTTCACCTACGATCCTTCTCTGGGCGTGTTCTGCCTCTCCCATGAGAAAGTCCGTTTCCCTGAAACCGGCAACATGTATTCCATCAACGAAGGCAACTACATCAAGTTCCCGCGCGGCGTGAAGAAATACATCAAATATTGCCAGGAGCAGGATGAGGCGACCCAACGCCCTTATACTTCGCGCTACATCGGTTCTTTGGTCGCCGACTTCCACCGCAACCTGCTGAAGGGCGGCATCTACATTTACCCAAGCACCGCCAGCCACCCGCAAGGCAAGCTGCGCCTGCTGTATGAGTGCAACCCGATGGCCTTCCTGGCCGAGCAGGCCGGCGGTAAAGCCAGCGACGGCAAAAACCGTATTCTGGATATCACCCCGGTGAAACTGCACCAGCGCGCGCCATTCTTCGTCGGCACCAAGTCGATGGTTGAAGACGCCGAGCGCTTTATCGCCGAAAACCCGGACGAATAAAGCCTCCGCACAGAGGGCGGTACGCCGCCCTCTGTCACTTCACCTTATAGCTTGAATGCCGCCATGCTCTGCGCCAGCAGCCGCGCCTGCTCTTCCAGCGAGCGCGTCGCCGCCGCCGATTCCTCCACCAGCGCCGCATTCTGCTGCGCCACCTGATCCATCTGCGCCACCGCCAAGTTCACCTGTTCAATGCCGCTGCTTTGCTCGCGGGTCGCCGCGGAAATCTCACGCATCAGCGCCGTCACCCGGCCCACTTCACCGGTAATGCCGCTCATGGTTTTCGCCGCCGATTCCGCCATCTGCTCGCCTTCCTGCACCCGGTTCTGCGAAGCCTCGATCAACCCTTTGATTTCTTTGGCCGACTGCGCGCTGCGCTGCGCCAGGCTGCGCACCTCGCCGGCTACCACGGCGAAACCGCGCCCCTGTTCGCCGGCGCGCGCCGCCTCAACCGCCGCATTCAGCGCCAAAATGTTGGTCTGGAAGGCAATGCCGTCCATCACGCTGATGATGTCGGCGATGCGCCGCGAGCTGTCGGTGATCGCCTGCATCTTGCTCATCACCTGGCTAACCACGTCGCTGCCCCGGTTGGCGATATCGGATACGCTCAGCGCCAGCTGATTGGCCTGTTCGCAGTTTTCGGCGTTCATTTTCACCGTCGAGGTCAGCTGTTCCATACTGGCGGCCGTCTCTTCCAGCGATGCGGCAGACTCTTCGGTGCGCTGCGCCAAATGCAGGTTGCCGGCGGCCAATTCGCGTGAGCCGGTATCTATCTGGCTGCTGGCGTCGCGCACTTTGCTGACCGAACTGGCCAACGCCTGCTGCATGCGCTGCATCGCTCGCACCAGGCGGCCCATTTCGGTATCCCCTTCACCGCCGATGTGGTGAGTCAGGTCACCGCCGGCGATATGCTCCAGCTGCGCAATGGACTCGTCCAGCGGGCGCAGGATAATGATCCGCAGCGCAAACCAGGCCAGCACCGCCAACAGCACGCTGAGCAGGCCCGCCACCAGGATCAGGGTAATTTTGGCGTTGGCGTTGCTTTCCGCTTCAATGACCCGCTGCTGGCCAATCTTCATGGCGAAGCTGCGAAAATCGGTGAGATCCTTTTCAAAAGCGATGCTCAGCGCGGAAATTCTAGTTTCCTGAATGTGGTAATAATCGTCCACCTTGCCGGCCTTGATCGCCGCGGCCATTGGCGCCACACCCTGCTCCAGGTAAGCGCGGTAGCTATTTTGCAAACGGCCGGACAGCTCGCGCCCGCGTTCGGTCACGGTGCCGACGCCGACAAAGCGCGTCATTTCCTGCTTCGACTGTTCAAGATAGCCGTAGATGCGGCCCACTGTGGCATCGGACACCTCAATTTGCCCGATTTCCCGCTGGCGCACTGCCAGCGAGGCGGCGGTGCGCGCACGCAGCGTGAGGTTGGAACTGTTGGCCAGCGAGCCCAGCTCTTCGCCGAGGATCTGGTTCAGGGTATGTAGCGAGCGCGATCCTTCGTTAATCGCATTAACGCCGATAATGCTGACCATAATCAACAGCATAGTCATCAGGCTCAGCAAGGCGACAAGCCCGGCCTTCACCGTAATCTTTTTTAGCATGAATTCTTCCCGGCTTCAGAATAGTGAGATCAACGTAGGGGAGGCAAAACGCGGAGCCAGCCTTTGCCGGCTCATTATTATTTGTTGAAGTTATCGGCATCCCGGCGAAAAACTTCACGCCGACGGTGGATTAATCTGGAAATTATCGCCGCGGCCCCACAGCGGGGTTTGGGTGATGAAAAGGGCAGGAAATCGCAAAAGAGTCCGCTATAATAGCCGCCACTCCATTTCTGGTTTGATTAAAGGAAACCGACATGAGCTTGAATCTGGTCCCCGCTGGCAAAGACCTGCCGGAAGACATCTACGTAGTTATCGAAATCCCGGCCAATGCCGACCCAATCAAATATGAAATCGACAAGGACACCGGTGCGCTGTTCGTTGACCGTTTCATGTCCACCGCGATGTTCTATCCGTGCAACTACGGTTACATCAACCACACCCTGTCTCTGGACGGAGACCCGGTTGACGTGCTGGTGCCGACCCCATACCCACTGCAGCCGGGTTCCGTTATTCGCTGCCGTCCGGTTGGCGTACTGAAGATGACCGACGAAGCCGGTGAAGACGCGAAGCTGGTTGCGGTACCGCACAGCAAGCTGACCAAAGAATACGATCACATCAAAGATGTGAACGACCTGCCGGAACTGCTGAAAGCGCAGATCGCTCACTTCTTCGAGCACTACAAAGATCTGGAAAAAGGCAAATGGGTGAAAGTGGAAGGCTGGGCAGACGCTGCCGCTGCCAAAGCTGAAATCATCGCCTCCTTCGAACGCGCCGCCAAGAAGTAATTCCTGCCGCCGTCCGATAAAAAAACACCGCTCAGTGAGCGGTGTTTTTTTTATTACTTTTCGTCGAGACGCTTTAGCCAGTCACCGCTGTCGATCCGCGGGTAACCGTCCACACTGTGTTTATACAGGTAGATCCACGCACTCCCATAAGGCGTCTGAATCAGCTCGCGCTTATAGTCCTTGGTGTTGCTTTTCAGTTCGTCCAGCTCTGCCAGAATCGATGAGTTAATACGATACACCTCGCAATGTATCGTGCCCTCTCCAGGGATCGCCGCCGGGTAATGGCCCAGATTATAAATCTGGTAGCCTTCGAGCTCATGCTCGCCGAGCCATTGGGCGTTGGTCATCCAATGGCTGTTTCCCTGTTTGCGTCGTAAACTGCCGTAGACAATTATTCGCATCGCTAAAACTCAAACTGATAGAGCAAATCTAATGCCTGGTCGAGACCAGACACCGCTTCAAGATACAACTTAGGCATCAGGCGGTAACGCAACGTCAGCGTGGCCAGAGAGTCGAAAATGCCCACCCCATATTTTACTTGTAAGCCTGGGAGGACATAGCCGCTCACGACAACCTGGGAGCTGTCGCCAACCCCCTGGGTATCCAGGGCCAAATTACTCACGCCAAACGCCTCGCCGATTTTACCCACAAGTTGACCACTTTGCGCAACCCCCATGCCAATTAACATTGAGGTCATGGCGTTGCCGTCGGCGCCGGAGCTGTTCAATCCCTGGCCGCGAAGCAGGTAAGACAGGGCTTCCTGCTGCGATTTGGCCGGATCCGAGAAGACCTCCAGCTTAGGCGCGTCCGCCAGGCCGGTCACGCGCACCCCGGCAGTGACGCCGTCTTCGGTGGCGTCTGGGTTGCGGATCGCTTCGATGTTAAGCAGTGGCTGATCCGGTGGGCCGGAGAACATCAGCTGCCCTTTGCGAACGATCAGATCCTGCCCATAAGCATGGAAGCGGCCCGAAGGGATGTCAATTTGGCCATTGAGGCCCAGCCCTTTCTTGTCCTGCACCACCTTCAGGTCGCCCTTCAGCTTGGCCTTCAGGCCAAAGGCGTCCAGGCGCACATCGTTGCCGACGTGGATCATCAGGTTGCTGTTGATCGGGATACCGGCGGTTTTCGGCTGGATCGGTTTCAGTTGATCATCCAGCATCACCTCGTCGGAAGAGACGCCCACCGCGCTTTCCGGCAGCTCCTGCACCGTGATGCGCGCCCAGGGAATACCCACCGAGCCGTTGAGCGAGAACAGCTGCGGCGTCGCTTCGAACACCAGATCCGGCGACACGTCGAGGCGGATCATCGGCGGCACCGTCACCCGAAGTTTGTCCCCTTTGGCGGCGATGCGCGCGCGCCAGGCGTTGATGTCGCGCCAGTCGGCGTCGCCCGCCAGGTTAAGCTGGCCGCGCGTAGTGCTGACCAACCCTTCCAGCGTCGAGGTCATGCCGTTGAAGTTCATCACCAGGCGGCCGTCGGTCATGTCGAACGGCATCCAGTGGCCGTCGATATCCACCTTGTCCAACGCCAACCGGCCAAACACCAGCGGCTTCTGCGCGCTGCCGCCCAGGCGCAGGTTGGCGTTCAGCATGCCCGCCGCCTTCTCGCCCTGCATCAGCGCCGGGTTGATCATCGCCAGCGAAATATTGGTGATGTTGACGTTGCCGTTGATGGTGCGCCGCACCTGCGGATCCGTCACCTGGATCTTGCCGTCGAACTGGCCGTTGTTGGTCAGTTTGATCAGCCAGTCGGCCTGCGCGCGGCCATTGTTAAGGCCGGCGTTGAGGGTCAGGGTGTCGAAGGCGATCGGCAACGCGTTGCCCTGCACCTGCTGCACCACCTTCACGCCGTTGCCGGCCAGTGAGACTTTGGCCTCCGGCAGCGCGCCGCCCGGTTTCCAACTGACGTCGGCCCGGCCGGTAAATACGCCGCTCAGCGCGGTTTCCGGGCCGAGGAACGGTTTGATCATCGCCAGATCGAAGCGGTTAAGCACCACGCTGGCCTGGCCGCTCTGCCCGGCCTCGATGGTTTTCGGCACGCACAGCTCGGCGTTCGGGTTCTGCCAACAGTGCGGCCCGATGCTGATTTTCTGCGCGCTATTCAGGTAGTCCAGCGCAATGGCACGGGTAAGGCGCCATTCGCCGACCGGGGTATCGAAGCGGGTGTTGTTCAGATTGCCGCGCCAGCGCTGCTGCTGGCGATCGAAGCTGCCCTGCAGCGCCAGCTGGCCGGAGACCGGCTTGCCGTCAATTTTCAGCTGCAGCTGATGCTGCTTCTCGCTGCCCTTGGCGTCCAGGGTCAGCAGGCTGACCTCCAGCGCGTCCTGTTTCAGTTGCTCAACCCGCACCGCCAGCTGGCCCTGAATCTGGTCGGTAGAGCGCACGTCGCCGTCGATCTTCACCCGGCCGATGCGCAGCGCCTGCCATTGCAGGCCGGAGGCGGTCAGATCGGCCAGCACCTGCGGCGCCTGCAGATTGCCGCGCAGCTTGACCAACCCTTTGGCGGTGCCGCCCAGGCCCGGCAGCGCGCCGTCGAGATGCTGCGCGTCGATAGTGGCGTCCAGATTCCAGTTTTTCTCATCCAGCTGGCCTTTGACGTTCAGCTGGTTGCGCCCCAGCGTCAGGTCGATGCCGGGTATCTTCCACTGCCCGGCGGCGTTGCCGCTCAGCGAGCCGCGCGCCGTGACCTTGTTCTGCTTCACATTGCCGTCCAGCTGCAGCACCGGCACCTGCAATTGCCAGCTGCCGCCGTACAAACTGCCGCGGGTGGTGATTTTTCCATCGAGCTTGGCCGGCCATTCCGGCCACTGTTTGGCGGTGTTGATGCCGGTAAGCAGCAGCTGCGAATTCCAGCTGATGGCCTTGCTCCAGTCCACCAGCGCGCTGAGATCGGCATTGCCCTGCAGCGCAGCCAGGCGCAGGCGCTCCAGCTTGAACTGCTCAACGTTCCCCTTGCCGTCCAGCGTCAGCACCGCCGGCGGCAGATCCTGGCCCTTGATATTGGCGCGGGTAGACAGCGCGTAATCGGTCGCCTTGCCGTTAAAACGCAGGCGGAAATCATTGACCTGATATTGCGGCTCGCCGCTCAGCGGCCATTTCAGCTGCTTGCTCTGCAGCGTCAGCGCCAGCGGCAAGCCGGCTTCCGCCAGACGGGTCTGCGCATCGAGCTGCGCGCCGACCGGCCCGGACAGGTTAAGCGCCACCTTCAGCTCTTCGCGCAATCCGCCGCCGAGGTTCAGCTTGACCTTCTCGCCCTTCAGCGGCTCGATGTTCAGAGTACCGTTGGCCACCATGTTGACCGGCCACTCGCCGGCCAACGTCGCCAGCCCCTGAGCGGACAGCGTGCCCTGCGGTGACTTGACGTCAAAATTATCCAACTGGATATGTTGATCTTTAGTGCTGGCCTGCAACAGCAGGCTGGTGATCAGCACATCGGTATCGCCCGTCAGATGCAACTGCTCGCCGCTGATTTCCTTGACGGTGATATCCAGCGGCAAACGAATTTCCGGCAGATCCGGCAGCAGCGGCTTGGCGAACAGCGCCTTCAGCGTTTCGCCCAGCGGCGTTTCTTCCGGCTGCGGCGCCGGTTTCGCCGCCTTATCGATGACCTTTTCACCCACCTGTTTCGCCACCTCGGCCACTGGCTGAATGGCTTCCGGCAGTGGGTTCTGCGGGGTTTTCGGCAGGGCTATCAGCAGCGAGCTGATTTTGGTCGGCATCAACGTCAATGCGCGCTCCTGCCACTGCGCGCCGGTACGGAACTCGGCCAACGAGATGGCGGTGTCGTCGACGCTGACCTTGACGTTGTTCAGCGCCAGCATGCGCAGGGTAATCGGATACGGCGTGCTGAGGTTGGTGGTCGGTTCGCTGGTTTCCTCCACCGGCGCGGACGGCGTCATTTCTTTGGTTTTCACCACCACGTCCACGTCCTGCGCGGTCAACGCATTGACGCACAGCGAACTGCGTTTAAAACAGGACAGGTCCAGCGACAGATGGAACTGCCCGGCGTTGACCGTTACGCCCGGCATCTGATACTTCACGCCTTTCAGCGTCAGATCGCGCCAGCCGCCGCTGACGCCGGCGATGTCCAGCCCCGGCACCCAACGCGCCGCGGAGTTGATAACCATATGCAGACCGCTGGTAGTGCCCAGCAGGAAGGCGACCCCGCCGATCAGCAACAGCAGAACGATCAGGGATCCGAGGCAAATCTTTTTTATCAGGCTCATAGTTCAGGCCCCAAACCGATGTAGAACTGCACGCCGTGGGTCTCCTTGTCCCCAACGGGCGCGGCGATATCCAGCTTCACCGGGCCAACCGGCGACTGCCACCGCACGCCGAAGCCGGTGCCGGTCTTGAAGTTGCTCTGCTTGATATCGTTTACCGCCTCACCGGAATCGACAAACACCGCGCCCCACCACTTGCCGGTCACGTTGTATTGGTATTCCAGCGAGCCGGTCAGCATCTTGGAGGCGCCGGTCAGTTTGCCGTCGTCGTCGCGCGGCGAAATGCCCTTGTACTTGTAACCGCGGATGCTGCGGTCGCCACCGGCGAAGAAGCGCAGGTCCGGCGGCACTTTCTCGAAGTCGTTGGTTTCGATCCAACCGACCTGGCCGCGCGCCACGAAGCGGTGTTTGTCGGCCAGGGTGCGGATCCAGACGTTCTGCGCCTGCATCAGCGCGAAGTCCACGCCGGATCCCCAGGTGGTATCGGAAACATCGATGGAGTAACGCTGGCTGTCGCCCCAGGTCGGCATCAGGCCGCCGCGCGAACGGGTGCGGTTCACGCTGACGCCGGGATACAGCAGCATGGTGGTGTTGGTGACGTTACCCTGGGTAAAGTGGTCCAGACGCCAGGTCAGGTTCAGCGCGCGCTGCCAGCCGCTGGAAAGATCCCAGTTGCGCGACACCACCACTTTGGAGGTGACGGACTTGGTATCGTTGAGATCGACGTTCTTGAAGCCGCCCTGCAGCAGGTAATACTGCTCCAGCGGGTTTTTCAGCAGCGGGATCTTATAGGTCAAGTCCAGCTGCTGTTCCGGCGCCGAAACGCTGGCGCTGGTTTCCAGGCTGTGGCCGCGGTCGTTGAGCCAGGGCTTTTTCCAGGTGCCCTTTACCCGCGGGCCGACGTCGGTGGAGTAACCGACCCCGGTTTCGATGGTGTTGCGGGTGCGCGGCGTCACCAGCGCATATAGCGGCAAAATCTTGTTCTCTTTGGCATCTTGGAAATCAGGCGACACCACCACCGAGTTAAACCAGTTGGTGGCGGACAAACGCCGGTTCAGCTCGGCCAAATCCTCCGAGCTGTAATAATCTCCCTGATGAAAGGGCACCAGATTTTGCAGATAGTCTTCACGGATTTGCGAGCCCTGGAACTTGACCTTGCCGAAGCGGTAACGCTCACCGCTGTTGAAGTCGATATCCCAAAAGGCCTTATGCAGGTCTTCGGCCACGCCGAGCTGGCTTTTGGTCATGTCGGCGTCGAAATAGCCCTTGCGCAGCGCCAGGCCGCTCAACGAGCCTTTAAAGTCGTCGTATTTGCCGTGGTTGAGGATCTCGCCGATGGCCGGAGTCCCTTTCTTCACCAGCGTCAGGTAGTCTTCGTCGGTTTTCGCGCCGCCTTCCAGCACGATATTGGTGCCGGCGATGCGAACCGGTTCACCCGGATCGACCTTGGCGTGCAGCACCGGGCGCGACATGCCAGGCCGGTTGTCCAGCGTAAAGTTGATGGTCGGCTGATAATAGCCGAGCGCACGCAGCCCCTGGCGCACCGCTTCGTCCACGCGCGCGCGAAAGCGGCCGTCGGTGCCGACTTCTTCAGGCGTGATCGACGACAGCCGTACCCGAACGTTTTTTTCCAACTCGCCACTAAGGCCTTCCACCTGCAGCCGCACATTGGCCGCGTACGCCGCAGGTGCCGCAAGCAGTACAGACAATAAACACATGACCCGATATCGTGGCACGCGTTCTCCTTATTTATTTTTACTTTCCTGTAATGGTATTGGCTCTGGGGCCAGGGCAGACTCCGCGCTATCAGGACGGCAGCCCTCTTCAGCCTTGTTCCAGACGCTAGCCTGACGGTTTGACTCTCACCGCTCACCAGGCGCATTCTTCACTTTTGGCGCTCAAAATACTGCGTTAAGCTTAGGTACAAACCCCAGCTTCCGCTTATTGTGGGCAAAGACGCGGTTAGATACAACCGAACCGCCCCGAACTAGGGTCAATTCTTACTCTGACAACAGGAGTCAACCGTGGTGCCATCTTTTGATAAATCACAAACCGTCGACCAGGCGAGCGCGCTGCCAGGCCGCACCACGCCGATGCCGGTCGCCACGCTCAACGTGGTCACCGAGCATTCGATGACTCAGGTGCCGGAAGGCATGGAAGTGGCGGTGTTCGCCATGGGCTGCTTCTGGGGCGTGGAGCGCCTGTTCTGGCAACAGCCGGGCGTTTACAGCACCGCGGCCGGCTACAGCGGCGGTTACACGCCGAACCCGACCTACCGCGAAGTATGCAGCGGCCAAACCGGCCATGCCGAAGTGGTGCGCGTGGTGTTCGATCCGCAGGTTGTCAGCTACAAGCAGCTGCTGCAGGTGTTCTGGGAAAACCACGATCCGGCGCAGGGCATGCGCCAGGGCGGCGACATCGGCACCCAGTACCGTTCGGCGATTTACACGCTGAGCCCGGCACAGCAGGCCGAGGCCGAGAGCAGCCTGCAGCGTTTCCAGCAGGCGATGGATGCGGCGGGCGACAAACGCGTCATCACCACCGACGTTACGCCGGCGCTGCCGTTCTATTACGCCGAAGACGATCACCAGCAGTATCTGTACAAAAACCCTGAAGGCTATTGCGGCCTGGGCGGCATCGGCGTTTGCCTGCCACCGCAGGGCTAACCCCCTGGCCGGCGGTAATTTTTTAACCGCTGGCGGCCCCTGTGGGGCAACTGCTATACTATGCGGGCCGCACCTGCGGCCTGATAGCTTCCTTTCTGGTTGTTATCGCTGCTTTTTTTACAATGTACTACCCTTCCTCAAGAGCGCCGTCATCCCGTCGGCACGTATGGATAGATTATGTTAAACAGTATTTTACTGATTCTTTTTCTGATCGCGGTGAGTGCGTTTTTCTCACTGTCGGAAATTTCTCTGGCTGCGTCGCGCAAGATTAAACTGAAGCTGATGGCTGACGAAGGCAACGTCAATGCCGCCAGAGTGCTCAAACTGCAAGAAACCCCGGGCATCTTCTTCACCGTGGTGCAAATCGGCCTGAACGCCGTGGCCATTCTCGGCGGTATCGTCGGCGATGCGGCCTTTTCCCCTTCCTTTAAGCTGCTGTTCGACCGTTTCCTCGCACCGGAACTGGCGGAGCAGGTCAGCTTTATTTGCTCCTTCGTGCTGGTCACCAGCCTGTTTATCCTGTTCGCGGATTTGACTCCGAAGCGCATCGGTATGATTGCACCAGAGACGGTCGCCGTCCGGATCATCAACCCGATGCGTTTCTCGATCATGATCTTCCGGCCGCTGGTGTGGTTCTTCAACGGCATGGCCAACCTGATCTTCCGCCTGTTCAAACTGCCGATGGTGCGCAAGGACGACATCACCTCCGACGACATCTACGCGGTGGTGGAGGCCGGCGCCCTGGCGGGCGTGCTGCGCAAGCAGGAACATGAGCTGATTGAAAACGTCTTCGAGCTGGAATCGCGCACCGTGCCTTCCTCGATGACCTCGCGCGAAAGCGTGGTGTACTTCGACCTGCGCGAGAGCGAAGAGAGCATTATCGAGAAAGTCTCGACGCACCCGCACTCCAAGTTCCTGGTGTGCGACGGCCATATCGATCAGGTGGTCGGCTACGTCGACTCCAAAGACCTGCTGAACCGCGTACTGGGCAACCAGAGCCTGGTGTTGAGCAGCGGCGTGCAGATCCGCTCGGCGCTGATTGTGCCGGATACCCTGACGCTCTCGGAAGCGCTGGAAAGCTTTAAAACCGCCGGTGAAGACTTCGCCGTGATCCTCAACGAATATGCCTTGGTGGTGGGCATCATCACGCTGAACGACGTGATGACCACGCTGATGGGCGACCTGGTCGGCCAGGGGCAGGAAGAGCAGATCGTGGCGCGCGACGAAAACTCGTGGCTGATTGAAGGGGGCACGCCGATCGACGACGTGATGCGCGTGCTGGATATCGACGAGTTCCCGCAGGCGGGCAACTACGAGACCATTGGCGGCTTTATGATGTACATGCTGCGCAAGATCCCCAAACGCACCGACTTCGTCAAATACGCCGGCTACAAGTTTGAAGTGGTGGATATCGACAGCTACAAGATTGACCAGCTGCTGGTTACCCGGCTGGTCGACAAACCGGTGACGACGCTGCCAAAGGCCCCGGACGAGACCACCCCGGCCTGACGCTCCCTATGGCACAAACATCAGCGGCCCCATTCGGGGCCGCAATTTTTTTACCCGTCTCAAGGCCGGCTCATCCCATTTCGGATTGCAGCAACAGCACCTGACGGTTGACCTCTGACATCACGCTGAAGTGGCGCTTATCGCGAATTTTCGGCATCAGGATTTTCCCCTTGTCGAATTCGAACGCGCCTACGTCCTTGATATACAGCCGGCCGCGAAACAGAGTCTTAACGTACTTAGCCACTTTCAAAGGGTTATAACGCTGGAAGATTCTCATTCTTTTACGCTCCTCCCGTTGATCCATGCGCTCAGCGAGCCGCCAAGGTGGCAGCCTCGAAATTCAGAACGCAACATGATTGCATGTAGTAGACCCAGTTAAGACCAGAACGTTCACTTCCGCCCGGATATCTGCACTGGATTTACACTTTTTGACAGAATTGTATATGATAATTTATAACGTTTTCAGTATATCCCTTCAAAATCTGATGATTAGCGAACCGAGGGGAAAACTGCGATCCGGTTAACAGGACAGACCTCTGATCACAACCTATGCTTTAGGCTGTTGAAAGTGCTGTCGCACTATTCCCCCCTACAAGGAGAAAGCATGAAAAAAAGTCACATGCTGATGGTATCCCTGCTGCTCACCCCCTTTTTAGCTTCCGCGCATAACTTCCAGCTCCAGCAGCGCGTGGCGCCGGTCGGCGTTAGCGACAAGGGAGAGTTAAATTATGCTAATGATAATTTTAGCTATAAAAACTGGAATAGCTCGCAGCTCAGTGGAAAAGTGCGCGTAATACAGCACATCGCTGGGCGCAGCTCGGCAAAAGACATGAACGATCCACTGATAGAAGCCATTAAGAAAGCTAAACTACCACACGATCGTTACCAAACGACGACAATCGTCAACACTGACGACGCCCTGTTGGGCACCGCGATGTTTGTGCGCAGCAGCATCGAGGACAGCAAGAAAGAGTTCCCCTGGTCGCAGTTTGTGGTCGACAGCAACGGCAACGTACGGAAAGCCTGGGATTTGCAGCCAAAAGGCTCCGCAATCGTGGTATTGGATAAACAGGGCAGGATCCAGTTCGCCAAAGACGGCGCGCTGACGCCGGAAGAGGTGCAGCAAGTGATGAGCAAGCTGCACCAGCTCCTGGCGGACTAACTCAGAACAGCGAGACCCGGAAGCCGGGGTTGAGGAAAGATTCACGCGGGGCGTACAGCAACGGCTTGCCCTGCCAATCGTGGATCTGCGCCCCGGCGGCCACCGCCACCGCATGGCCGGCGGCGGTATCCCAGATATTGGTCGGCCCGAAGCGCGGATAGAGCTGCGCTTTGCCTTCCGCTACCAGGCAGAACTTCAGCGATGAGCCGACCGAAATGGTCTGGTGCTCGCCAAGCTGCTTCAGATAATCCTTCAGTTCGTCGTCAATGTGCGAACGGCTCACGACCACCAGCGGCGGCTGAGCATTGCTGACGGCAATCGGCTGACGCCGCCCTTTTTCTTCTTTCCAGGCCTTGCCGCGCTCCGCCAGATACAGCACGTCGATCGCCGGCGCATAGACCACGCCCATCACCGCCTCGCCGTTCTCAATCAGCGCGATGTTGACGGTAAATTCACCGTTGCGATGCAGGAACTCCTTGGTGCCGTCCAGCGGATCGACCAGCCAGTAGCGCGTCCAATTTTGGCGCTCTTCCCAGGCCGGCGGATCTTCCTCCGACAGCAGCGGCACCTCCGGCGTCAACGCCGCCAGGCCGCGCTTGATGATGTGGTGCGCCGCCAAATCGGCGGCGGTTACCGGTGAATCGTCTTTTTTTTGTGCGACATCAAGCGGTTGCTCACCGTCATATACCGCCATGATCGCCGCCCCCGCCTCGCGGGACAGTTGGCAAATTTGCTCTAACATCATGCACCTCAGATATGCAGTTCCGTGGGAAATTTCCCCCTGTCTCTGCTAGCAGACTAGTTTTTTTTACGCCGAATATCCATCTCAACCGGCTAACCCACGGTAATTCCTCAGGTCTTGTTCCCTGCAACTGTGAACTCCCCCGCGTTACATCCGGCCATTTTCTGCCACACTTCACAGTTTACTGTGGCAACCAATGTTAATTACATTTCCCTCTGTGATAACACTCGAATGGAGAGAGTTAAAAATGATCAAGCGTCCGCTGGCGTTGTCCGCCCTCGCCCTGCTGGTTTGCGCCTCGGCGCAGGCGGCCACCGTCGATCTGCGCGTGCTGGAAACCACCGACCTGCACAGCAACATGATGGACTTCGACTACTACAAGGATAAGCCGACCGACAAATTCGGCCTGGTGCGCACCGCCAGCCTGATCCAGCAGGCCCGCCAACAGGCGGCCAACGCCGTGTTGGTGGATAACGGCGACATCATTCAGGGCAGCCCGCTGGGTGATTACATGGCGGCCAAGGGGCTGAAATCGGGGGATATCCACCCGGTGTACAAGGCGATGAATACGCTGGACTACGTGGTCGGCAATATCGGCAACCATGAGTTCAACTACGGGTTAGACTATCTGAAAACCGCTATCGCCGGCGCCAAGTTTCCGTATATCAACGCCAACGTCATCGACGCCAAAACGCAACAGCCGCTGTTCACCCCCTACATTATCGTCGATACCCCGGTAAAAGACCGTGATGGTAAAGCACATACGCTGCGCATCGGTTACATCGGCTTTGTGCCGCCGCAGATCCTGGTGTGGGACAAGGCCAATCTGCAGGGCAAGGTGACGGTCAACGACATCACCGAAACCGCCAAACGTTACGTGCCGGAAATGCGCAAACAGGGCGCCGATCTGGTGGTGGCGATCCCGCACTCGGGCCTGTCCAGCGAGCCGTATAAAGCGATGGCGGAAAACTCGGTGTACTACCTCAGCCAGGTCCCGGGCATCGACGCCATCATGTTCGGCCACGCCCATGCGGTCTTCCCCAGCAAGGATTTCGCCAACATCGAAGGCGCGGATATCGACCAAGGCTTGCTGAACGGCGTGCCGGCAGTAATGCCGGGCCAGTGGGGCGATCACCTCGGCGTGGTCGATCTGCAGCTGAGCAACGATTCTGGCCGTTGGAAGGTAACCGGCGCCAAAGCCGAAGCGCGGCCGATTTACGATAAAGAGCACAAGAAATCGCTGGCGGCGGAAGATGCCAATCTGGTGAAGGTGCTGGCCGACGACCACAAAGGCACCCGCGAATTCGTCAGCCAGCCGATCGGCAAGTCTGACGGCAACATGTACAGTTACCTGGCGCTGGTGCAGGACGACCCGACGGTACAAATCGTCAATAACGCCCAGAAAGCCTACGTCGAGCACTATATTCAGGGCGATCCTGACCTGGCCGACCTGCCGGTGCTGTCGGCCGCCGCCCCGTTCAAGGTCGGCGGGCGCAAAAACGATCCCGCCAGCTTCGTCGAAGTGGAAAAAGGCCAGCTGACCTTCCGCAACGCCGCCGATCTTTATCTCTACCCGAATACGTTGGTGGTGGTAAAAGCCAGCGGTAAAGAGGTGAAAGAGTGGCTGGAATGCTCCGCCGGGCAGTTCAATCAGATCGACGTCAACAGCGGCAAGCCGCAGGGCCTGATTAACTGGGACGGCTTCCGCACCTACAACTTCGACGTGATCGACGGGGTGAATTACCAGATCGACGTCAGCCAGCCGGCGCGCTACGACGGCGAGTGCCAGTTGATCAACGACAAAGCGGAACGCATCAAGCAGCTGACCTTCAACGGCAAGCCTGTCGATCCGAATGCCACCTTCCTGGTTGCCACCAATAACTACCGCGCCTACGGCGGTAAGTTCGCCGGTACCGGCGATAAACACATCGCCTTCGCCTCGCCGGATGAGAACCGTTCGGTGCTGGCAGCCTATATCAGCGCGGAGACCAAACGGCGCGGTGCGGTGCAACCGCAGGCGGACAATAATTGGCGCCTGGCGAGCTTCAGCAGCAAACAACCGCTCGATATTCGCTTCGAGACCTCACCTTCAGACCAGGCGACGGCGTTTATCAAGCAACACGCACAGTACCCAATGAAGGCTGAAGGCAACGACAGCATCGGTTTTGCGGTATATCAGATAGATTTACAGAAGAAGTAAAAAATCAGGGCGCCGAAAGGCGCCCTTGATCACTGCCAGGATGGATTACAGAATTTCCAGCAGTTCGACGTCAAACACCAGCGCGCTGAATGGCGGGATGGATGCGCCGGCGCCACGCTCGCCGTAGGCCAGAGTGTGCGGGATGTACAGCTGCCATTTGGAGCCGACCGGCATCAGGGTCAGCGCTTCGATCCAGCCCGGGATAACGCCGCTGACCGGGAATTCCGCCGGTTGGCCGCGCTCTACGGAGCTGTCGAACACGTCGCCGTTGATCAGGCGACCGGTATAGTGCACGCGCACGCGGTCCTGACGGGACGGGATTGGGCCATTGCCCTGCTCCAGCACGGAGAACTGCAGGCCGGATTCGGTCAGCGTCACGTCATCGCGCTTGGCGTTCTCGTCCAGGAACTGCTGGCCTTCAACGGCCATCGCCTGCTGGCGCTCACGACGCACGGCGTCCGCACGTTCGTGGATTTCACGCAGCGCACGGTGCACCACGTCAACCGGAACCGCCGGGGCATTCCCTTCCAGCGCGTCACGCAAACCCGCCAGCAAAGCTTCCGGTTGTAAACCTTCCAGACCGGACTCTTGCAGCTGCTGGCCGACCTGTAAACCAATCCCGTAACTTGCTTGCGCTTCAACGCTGTCAAAAGAAGGGGTTGTCATGGGGTTTTCCTTAAGTCTGTAAAAAGTCGAAAGCGCAGCATAACAGTGCATGAATGCCGGGTAAAATCTTGTGTGGAGAATGATGACTTTTGTCGTAGAAAAAGAAACAATAACTCTCTGTTCGCGCCCCTGGTGCCTGAGGGCGGCCAACAAAGATGCCGCTTGGGGTATGACCGGTATATACTGAGAGCAGGAAGTCGGGACGACGTTACAGCCTTTTGTATCGTGTTATTTTTACGCCGTTGAAGAGAGGTCACCATGGGCAGAATCTCGCCCAGGAGAAGGAAAACCACCCGCATCTACCAGCCGCTGCTGCGCGCCTGGTTGAACGTCAGCCAGCGCCTGAAACCCGGCGCTGCGCCGGAGGCGGCCGATCCGGAATCAGAACAACCGCCGGAAAACGGTAAAGGACAGGGACTCAAAGCATTGCTGCTGAAAATCTGGCATCTGCCGGACGGCTTTGGCTGGATGGAGCCGCTGCCCCATTTTCACCGCCGCTGGACCCTCATCTTTGGCGCCATTCTGCTGTTGGCGCTGCTGTGGCCCTATTCGCCCGATAAACAAGGCTTCCCGGTAACCCAGCAGGCCAATAACGTGCCGCTGCAGGCCGATGGCCAGCAGCAATCCCCTGCCGAGGCGGAGCCGACGGGCAACTGGCAGCGTTACCAGATCCAGCCCGGCCAAACGCTGGCGCAGCTGTTCCGCGACAACAACCTGCCGGTGAATGAAGTGTTCGCCATGGCGCAGGTTGAAGGCAACGACAAGCCGCTCAGCAATATGAAGGCCGGCCAGGAAGTGCGCATCGAGCGCGATGCCAACGGCGTGATCGGCGCACTATCGGTCACCACCGTCGATAACAGTCAGGCGCTGTTCCGCCGCCAGGCAGACGGCAGCTACCGCCGCGAGCGTTAAATCTGCGCCAGCAGAAAATCGCGCAGCACCACGCCCTGGTTGTGCTCGGTGTCTTTACTGCCATACAGCAGGGTCAGAGGTTGGCCCTGCTGCAGCAAGCTGGCCAGCGGCCGCCAGGCGTCGTTCTCCGCCAGCTGCCGCCGGTAACGCCGCTCAAACTCTTCCCACTGGTCGGTATGCAGATGAAACCACTGGCGCAGCGCGGTATCCGGCGCCACCGTTTTCAGCCACTGCACGCCCTCCAGCCTTTCCTTGCTGACGCCGCGCGGCCACAGCCGGTCAATCAGGTAACAGTGTTCCGGCGCCGGTGCGCTGAAATCGTAAACTCGTTGTAAGGTAATGGTTGCCATGTGCGCTGCTCCCCGTCACAGATAACCCCAGGGTAGCGCGTTTTGCCGGGCGCAGAAAAGCAAAACGCCAGCACGAGGCTGGCGTTTTAACTTGGTTAACAGCAGCGTTATTACGCTTCTGGAACCACAACTACATTCAGCTGTGCGAACACGTCGCTGTGTACCTGGAAGTGCACTTCGTGCTCACCAGTGGTACGCAGAACGCCGTTCGGCAGACGAACTTCGCTCTTGGCAACTTCAACGCCTGCCGCAGTAACTGCGTCAGCGATGTCGCGGGTGCCGATAGAGCCGAACAGTTTACCTTCGTCGCCTGCTTTAGACGCGATGGTAACCGTTGCCAGTTCGTTGATCTTGGTTGCGCGAGCTTCAGCAGCAGCCAGAACGTCAGCCAGTTTGGCTTCCAGTTCAGCACGGCGTGCTTCGAAGAACTCTACGTTTTTCTTGGTAGCAGGAACAGCTTTGCCCTGTGGTACCAGGAAGTTACGGGCGTAGCCCGCTTTAACGTTAACTTGATCACCCAGGCTGCCCAGGTTTGCTACTTTATCAAGCAGAATAACTTGCATTACCTTATCCTCTCAAAGTCGTTAATGGACAGTGGCCGATTACTGATGACGATCAGTGTACGGCAACAAAGACAGGTAGCGCGCGCGCTTGATAGCACGGGCCAGCTGGCGCTGATATTTTGCACGAGTACCGGTGATACGGCTCGGTACAATTTTACCACTTTCAGTGATGTAGTTTTTCAGCGTAGCGATGTCTTTATAGTCAATCTCTTGAACGCCTTCCGCGGTGAAACGGCAGAACTTGCGACGACGGAAATAACGTGCCATTTGGCTAGTCTCCAGAATCTATCAATTCAATCTGCTCGGCATGCAGAACCAGTTTGTTCAGCCCGTTGCGCCCTTGATGGCAGCTGACGAAGCCTTGCACGGTTATCTGACTGCCGACCGTTAATCTTTGAGTTAGTGCTTGTGACTGGTGTCCACTGACAACCACGGGCATTCGGCACCATGATTGCCTGCTGTATCCGGCTTCCATCTGCTGCGAACGGTGCTCAAGCACGAATTGGCAGTGTGGTATCCCGGAAGGACTCACTTTTCGAACCGGCGCCTTGCACACGGTGCCCGACAAAACCAGACGATTAGCCGTCACGGCGGCAATTACTCTTCAGAATCCCCAGCATCTGCATCATCTGCGGTTTCGTTAGCGAAGTCTTCGCGGCGATCGCCACGACGTTCGTCTTTCGCTTTAACCATCGGAGATGCTTCAGTTACCGCGTGCTTAACGCGCATAACCATGCTGCGGATAACGGCGTCGTTGAAGCGGAAGTTAGTTTCCAGCTCATCGATCGCTTCCTGCGGAGCTTCAACGTTCAGCAGAACGTAGTGAGCTTTGTGCAGTTTGTTGATCGGGTAAGCCAGTTGACGGCGGCCCCAGTCTTCCAGACGGTGAATCTGACCTTGCGCGTTAGTGATGGTAGCACTGTAACGCTCGATCATGCCCGGAACCTGTTCGCTTTGGTCAGGATGGACCATAAAAACGATTTCGTAATGACGCATCGAATTGCTCCTTACGGATTATTCAGCCTCCTGTCAGGGTCAACCGCGGCCCATGGAAGCAAGGAACGTGTTTAGTGTGCGGCTGAAAAATGACGCGTAATCATACTGGCGCAGGGGGGGAAACTCAAGGACCGCGTGGGATTTATTCACCACAATGAGGATATGGTTCGGAAATAGCACGATTTGCTGCCTGATAAACCTATGTATGCCGATCCATCTATTTCAAAAATCTTTCAATGAAATCAGCATCGAGCCGTAAAAGTCATTCATTTTTTTTGAAAGAGGACATCAAAAGCCCCCGCTTTTTAATCCGCCGCAAGGGTCTAAAATTAACCATATCCGCCGCAGACAGCGCGACGAAAAAGATTTCAACTTATTCAATGCATGTAAATAACTTTTTGCTGCACTGGCACCGGCTGTCAGGCCGTTGAAGCAAACAGTTAAGAGAGGCACCTATGAAACGCATTATCCTCGCCAGCGCCGTTGCTCTGCTGTTATCCGCCAACGCCATGGCCGCCACTGAGGTCACATCGCATCAGGCCAACGGGCTGCAAAGCGTCGGCTTCGTGACGCTGAACCAGAACCTGGTGTCGCCTGACGACGCCAGCAGCCAGGTGAGCAAAATTGCCGACCAACGCGGCGCGACATCTTATCGCATCATCGCCCTGCATGAACCAGGCGACAACAGCACCATGCACGTCAGCGCTGAGCTCTATCGCTAAGCGAACAAGCGACGCCAGGGAAACAAGCCGCACATAAAAGCGGCGAATGAAAAATGCGAAAGTGATTATCGGCCCCCTGCCTGCAGGGGGCTTTTCTTTTGCCGCTACAGCACCCGCTGGAAAAAATCGGCGGTGGCCCCAAGCGCCAGTGGAGTGATGCGATGCTTGACGTCCGGCTCGCTGAGAAAGGTCAGTTGGCTGTCCCAGCCGCGCTGGCGCAGCTCGGTCGCCAGCCGCAGGCTTTCCGCCGCCGGCACCACGTCATCCGTTTCACCATGCCACAGCAGCAGCGGCCGATCGGCGATTTTTTCCAGCTGCTGTTCCAGACCGAAGTCCGCCAGCGCGGCGATGCGCGCCTCGAAGGCCTCCGGACTCAGCGGTTGCCCCCGTTCGTCCAGCGGCGGGAACAACGTCTGCGCCAGCGAACTGTAATACCCGGAGCCCATCAGGCTGGCGGCCACGCGGATCCACGGGAAGCGCGCGAAGGCGCCAAGCGCGGTCATGCCGCCCATCGAGGCGCCGGCCACGCCGATGCGCCCGTCGGCAACCAGGCCAAGCCGTTCGAAATGCGTTTTGAGCGCAGGCAGCTCGTCGATGTTGCTGCGCAGGATTTCCCAGAAACTGGCCAGGCGCCGCTGCTCATCGCCATCGAAGCGCTCGCCGTGCAGAGCGGCGTCCGGCAGCACTACGCGAAAACCCACCCGCGCCAACGCGTAGGCGAAATAGGCGTATACCTCTTTCGACGAGGTATAACCATGGTAGAAGAACACCGTCGGCAACGGCTGGTGATAGCGCCCCGCCGGCACCGCGTGGATCACCGCAATTTCCCCCACCCGTTCGTCACGTATTTCGATCATCCGTTTATCCTCAGCCATCTCTTGCTTTCATCATCGCAAATTTGTGCGGGGCAACGTTAGCTCAATATGTTCCAGCATATATTGCGTTACACTGAAGCCATAAAACCGGCTATCCCGAGGTTCCCATGACGCTTCCCCGCCTGCTCATCGCCTTGACGCTCTCCGCCCTGCTGTCCGCCTGCGGCATCATGGCCACCACGCCTAAAGCGCCGCCGCCGCCCACCGGCCAGGCGCAGGAGATCACCCGCGCGCAAACCGCTGAACTGGTAAAAATGGGTACCGCCAGCGCCGTGGTGCGCGGCAGCCCGATGGATGCAGAAGCGGAAATTCAGCGCAAGGCCAACGCCGCCGGCGCGCGCTATTACGTGATCATCATGAACAGTGAAACCATCGTGCCCGGGCAGTGGTACTCGCAGGCGATCCTGTATCGCTAGGCCGCGATTTTTTAAGCAGATTTACCTTGGCTTTGCGCAGGCTGACGCGGGCTGCGGCACACTGATGGACAGCATTTCATCCAGGATCTGACGAAGGGGAACGCCATGAAACGCTCCACCGCCCTCACCTCCCTCTTGCTGTCTATGGGATTAGTTAGCGCCGGCGCACAATCCGCCGAGCTGGCGCCCGCCGATCGCGTTACGCCGCTGAGCGAAATCGCCGAGATCACGCTAAAGGATCTGCCCGGCTCGCTCCAGGAAGCCGAGCAGGTCATTGCCCGCACGGCCGATGAACATGGCGCCAGCTACTACCGCATTCTGCGCATGGAAGAACAGGCGCACCAGCCCGGCTGGCACGCTTCGGCGATCCTTTATCTTTAGTAGCTCATGCAGGCCGCATTCAATACGCCGCCGCTGACGGAGACGCCCCCCAGGAAGATCCCGGCGGCCAGGTGGTTTGCCTCAATCTTGTCGCTGATGCGCGGCATGTAGATTTTCACCGCCGCGAACAGCAACAGCTGCACCACCAGCGCCACCACGCCCCACAGCAGATAATCCAACAGGCTGATCGAGTTGACCGCCGCGCTGGCCAGCGGGATCACATAACCCAGGCAGGCGCCGATGAATGCAAAGGCGGCGGACTGATTGTCGGCCTTGATCAGCGCCCATTCATCGTGCGGCGTGATGCGGGTATAAACGAACAGAAACACCAGAACCATGGCGAAACCGCTGAAAAAATACGAGGCGAATGCCGCCAGTGCGCTGAGAATATCCATGTTAATTTTCCTGGTTGGGAGTTGCAGTCCCTTGCGGGGCATGTGCCTAATTAAAAAGCTTTTCCCAGTACGGCGCCACCGTTTTCACTATCCGCCGATGGCGCGGCTCAGCAGCAAATCGCAGACTTCGTCCGGCAACAGGCTTTCGCCGCGATGATCCAGCGTCAGGTGGCACCAGGCATCGGCGATCTGCGGGCTGGCGTGCTGCAGCAGCTGCGCCGCGCAGCACAGGTCGAACAGCTGCTGGGTCAGCAATCGTCCCATTTCCTCACGCGGTTGGCGCGCACGCTGTTGCCACTGGCGCCAGGCGTGGTCGAACAGCCGGTTCTGGCCGCGCACCGGCTGCAGCTCAAACTGCAGCATCTCCAGCGCTCCGGGCAGCTTGTGCAGGCTGCGCAGCACGTCCAGGCACATGATATTGCCGGAACCCTCCCAGATGCTGTTTACCGGCATTTCACGGTACAGGCGCGGCAGTTCGCTTTCTTCGCAATAGCCGATACCGCCCAGCACCTCCATCGCCTCGGCGATAAAAGGCATCCCCTGGCGGCAGATGCTGTATTTGGCCGCCGGCGTCAGCAGCCGGCTGTAGAGGCGTTCGCCTTCGCTGTCACGGCTTTCCCAGGCGCGCGCCAGCCGGAACAACAGCGCGGTATGCCCTTCCAGCCGCAGCGCCATGCGCGCCAGCACCTGACGCATCAGCGGCTGTTCGATCAGCGTCTTGCCGAATGCCTGCCGCTGCAGCGCGTGATACAACGCTACCGACAGCCCGCGCCGCATCAGGCCATGGCTGCCCAGCGAACAGTCGAAACGCGTCAGGCCGCCCATTTTGAGGATATGCCGCACACCGTCGCCCTCATCGCCCAGCAGCCAGGCGGCGGCGTCCTGGAACTCCACCTCGCCGCTGGCGTTGGAGCGGTTGCCCAGCTTGTCCTTCAAACGTTCCAAACGGATGGCGTTGCGGCTGCCGTCCGGCAGAATGCGCGGCAGGAAGAAACAGGACAGGCCGCCCTCGGCCTGCGCCAGCACCAGGTGCGCATCGCTCTGCGGCACCGAGAAGAACCATTTGTGCCCCACCAACCGGTAGGCTTCCCCGGGCCCTCTCGCTGCCAGCGGCGCGGCGGTGGTAGTGTTGCTCAACACGTCGGAGCCACCCTGTTTTTCCGTCATGCCCATACCGATCAACAGCCCGCGCTTTTGCCCGCCCGGCAGCAAATGGGCGTCGTAACGGTCGGACAGCAGCGGCGTCAGCCAGGCGTGGAACTCCGGCGGCAACGCCTGCTGCAACAGCGGCGTGGCGCCAAAGGTCATGGTGACCGGGCACAGGGTGCCGGCCTCCACCTGGGCGTGCAGCATAAAGCGTGCGGCGCGGGCCACGAAGGAGCCGATGCGCGCCTCATCCTGCCACGGCAGGTTATGCACCCGGTTGGCTATCAGACCTTGCATCAGAATATGCCAGGCGGGGTGGAAGCGAACGTCATCCAGCCGCTGGCCGGTGGCGTCATAACGCAGCAGCTCCGGCGGGTTGGCGTTGGCCAGCCGCCCCAGCTCCAGCGACTCCTGGGTGCCCAACTGCTGGCCCAGCGAGGCCAGGACCTCAACGTCCCAGCCCGCTTGCTCGCGCTGCACCGCCTCGCGCAGCGGAGTGTCGGAAAGGAACAGGTTGCTGTTGCCCAGCGGCTTGGGTTGATTGAAAACGGTGTGCGTAGTCCAGACCATCGGCGTGCTCCCTGATTAAGGCGTCAGGGGTAATTATGGTCGGTGGGGAGATTTCTGCCGGAGGCGGGATCACAAGATGGTGGATTAGCAGGGGCGCAAACAGGCCCCCGCAGGTAAATCAGCTGCGCTGGCGCACCGCTTCAAACAGACAAATGCCGGTGGCGACCGAGACGTTCAACGAGGAGACGGTGCCGGCCATCGGAATGCTGATCAACTCGTCGCAGTGCTCGCGCGTCAGGCGGCGCATACCTTCGCCTTCCGCCCCCATTACCAGCGCCATCGGGCCGGTCATTTTGCTCTGATACAGCGTGTGATCGGCCTCGCCGGCGGTGCCCACCACCCAGACGTTCATTTCCTGCAGCAAACGCAGGGTGCGCGCCAGGTTGGTGACGCGGATCAGCGGCACGTTTTCCGCCGCGCCACAGGCCACTTTTTTGGCGGTGGCGTTCAACTGGGCGGAACGGTCGCGCGGTACGATCACTGCGTGCACGCCGGCGGCGTCGGCGCTGCGCAGGCAGGCGCCGAGGTTATGCGGGTCGGTTACGCCGTCCAGCACCAGCAGGAACGGCGTATCGACGCTTTCCAGCAGCGCCGGCAGGTCGTTTTCCTGATACTGACGCCCTTCGCGCACCCGGGCGATGATCCCCTGGTGCACTGCGCCTTCGACCTTCTCATCCAGCCATTGGCGGTTCGCCACCTGGATGACGATGCCGGTGGCTTCCAGCTCGGCGATCAGCGGCTGCAGGCGGCGATCGTCGCGCCCCTTGAGGATAAACACTTCCAGGAAGCGTTGCGGGTCGCGCTCTAACAGGGCTTTGACGGCGTGGATGCCGTAAATAATTTCGCTCATGATGCTCTTTTAACTGTGCGGCCGGCGGGTTGCCAGCCGGTGATAATGAGGTGCCGCAGGTCAAGCCTGCTCGGCACCTTTCTTCTTGGACGCGCGTTTGGCTTTGGTCGCCGCCGCTATCTTCCGGGTTTTGTCGGACGGTTTCTTGGCTTTCGCCTTTTTGTCCTTTTTCACCTTGTCAGCGGGTTTGTCGCCGTCTTTGCGGAACGCACTGTCCGGCTCAAAGTTGGCCGGCGGTTTGCCGCCGCGACGTTTGCGCTGCGCCTGGCCGCGGCCGGCTCCTGCGCCGTCGCGCAGGGTGCGCTGGCCGCCGTTTTTGGCGCGGTCGCGTTCGGTCTTGCCTTCGCCGCGCGGTTTGCGGCTGCTGGAGACCAGCGCGAAGTCAATTTTGCGTTCGTCCATATGCACCGCTTCAACGCGGATTTCCACCGTGTCGCCCAGGCGGTATACCACGCCGGAGGATTCGCCGATCAAACGCTGGCCGATATTATCGTAGCGATAGTAATCGTTATCCAGCGAGGATACGTGCACCAGGCCGTCGATAAACAGATCGTTCAGGCGCACGAAGAAGCCAAAGCCGGTGACGCTGGCGATGATGCCGCTGAACACTTCACCGACGTGATCCTGCATAAAGTCGCATTTCAGCCAGTCGGCGACGTTGCGCGTGGCCTCATCGGCGCGGCGTTCGGTCATCGAGCAGTGCTCGCCCAGCTGCAGCATCTCTTCGAATTCGCTGTGCCAGCCGCCGGTTGGCGTCCAGCGCTCTTTCGGTTGCCCGTGCTCCTTGGCCAACAGGTATTTGATGGCGCGGTGCAGAGACAGGTCAGGATAACGGCGGATCGGCGAGGTAAAGTGACCATAAGAGGCCAGCGCCAGTCCAAAGTGGCCGCGGTTCTCCGGATCGTAAATCGCCTGTTTCATCGAGCGCAGCAGCATGGTTTGCAGCATTTCGTGGTCAGGGCGTTCGGCCACTTCATCCATCAGGGTGGCGTAATCTTTCGGCTGCGGCTTGTTGCCGCCGCCGAGCGTCAGGCCCAGCTCGCTCAGCACGCTGCGCAGCGCGGTGATATGATCGTCGCTCGGGCGGTCATGCACGCGATACAGCGCCGGCTCGTTGTTCTTCTCGACGAAGCGCGCCGCGGCAACGTTCGCCATGATCATGCACTCTTCGATCAGCTTGTGGGCGTCGTTGCGCACCGTCGGCTCAACGCGCTCGATACGGCGTTCGGCGTTAAAGATAAACTTGGCTTCTTCGGTTTCGAAGGCGATGCCGCCGCGCTCGGCGCGCGCCTTATCCAGCACCTTGTACATGGTATGCAGCTCTTCCAGGTGCTTGACCAGCGGGTGATAATGCTCACGCAGCTCCTGGTCGCCCTGCAGAATGTGCCACACCTTGTTGTAGGTCAAACGGGCGTGGGAGCTCATCACCGCTTCGTAGAACTTGGCCGTCGACAGGCGCCCCTGGGCGGAGATGGTCATCTCGCACACCATGCACAGGCGATCGACCTGCGGGTTCAGGGAACACAGGCCGTTGGACAGCACTTCCGGCAGCATTGGGATCACCTGCGACGGGAAATACACCGAGGTTCCGCGGTTGCGCGCTTCGTCATCCAGCGCGGTGCGCGGGCGCACGTAGTAGCTGACGTCGGCGATGGCCACCCACAGGCGCCAACCGCCACCGCGTTTTTTCTCGCAGTACACCGCGTCATCGAAGTCGCGCGCGTCTTCGCCGTCGATGGTCACCAGCGGCAGTTTGCGCAGGTCAACACGGCCTTTCTTGGCTGATTCCGGCACCTGCTCGCTGAGATCGGCTACCTGTTTTTCCACCTGCGGCGGCCAGGTATGCGGGATCTCATGGGTGCGCAACGCGATATCCACCGCCATGCTGGTGCCCATTTTGTCGCCGAGGATTTCGACGATCTTGCCGACCGCCTTGGTGCGGCGGGTCGGACGTTGGGTCAGCTCCACCACCACCATGTAGCCCATGCGCGCGCCGCTGACGGCGTCGGCCGGGATCAGAATATCAAAGCTCAGGCGGCTGTCGTCCGGCACCACGAACCCGGTGCCGGCGTCCATGAAGAAGCGGCCGACGATCTGGCTGGTTTTCGGCACCAGCACGCGCACGATGCGCGCCTCGCGGCGGCCCTTGCGATCGGCGCCCAGCGCCTGCGCCAGCACCACGTCGCCGTGGATAGCCATCTTCATCTGCTCGGCGGAAAGATACAGGTCATCCTTGCTGCCTTCGATGCGCAGGAAACCATAGCCGTCGCGGTGACCGATAACGGTGCCGCGCAGCAGGTCCAGGCGTTCCGGCAATGCATAGCACTGGCGGCGGGTAAAGATTAACTGACCGTCACGCTCCATCGCACGCAGGCGGCGGCGCAACGCTTCCAACGGCTCTTCGCCGCTTAACCCCAGCTCGTTGGCCAGCTCTTCGCGGCTGGCCGGCGTTTCACGTTTCGCCAGATGGGCCAGAATATATTCACGGCTCGGGATTGGGGATTCATATTTTTCTGCTTCTCGTTCCAGGAATGGATCTTGTGACATTGCGGTTCCTCCGTTGTCATCAGCAGGGTGTCGCTGAGCCTTGTCTTCTCAACGACGCTTTATTCGACAAGCAATAGCTTGTAGAGCGGCGGATTATCTTCGACCATCTCGGCCAGAGTGTGGTTATCCAGCTCTTCAAGGAAATTCTGTACGCCCTGATGGAGCACCTGCTTCAGGCGGCAGGCAGGGGTTATGTGGCAAAAATCACTGCTGCAGTTGACCAGTGAGAGCGGCTCCAGCGCTCTGACCACGTCGCCGAGACGAATGGTTTCGGCCGGCTTGCCCAAACGGATGCCGCCGTTTTTCCCGCGCACTGCGGTGACAAAGCCGACGCGACTTAACTGATTGATGATCTTAACCATATGGTTGCGGGACACGCCGTATACCTCGGTCACTTCCGAGATGTTGGTCATTTTGTCCGGCGGCAGCGAGGCCATGTAGATCAACGCCCGCAGGCCATAATCAGTAAAACTTGTTAACTGCACATCTACCTCTGGGTATCACTTTACCCGTCTGATACGCCGCTTTTCGGCATTTTTCAAAAGATTACTCATTGGATAATAAACCAGCCGGAGAGTTCGCCGCTAATTATTTAGCGCATGTCAGGCTCTGAGACGGGATTAAGAAAGGATTTTTTGACGTGAAACCGCAAACGGGGAGAACAAATGATAAAAACAAACCGGGACACGCCCGGTTTGTTTATTGCGGAAAGCCAGATTATGCGTCGAACGGGTCGCGCAGGATCATGGTTTCGCTACGGTCTGGGCCAGTAGAGATGATGTCTACCGGTACGCCGGTCAGTTCTTCAATGCGTTTGATGTAGTCCAGCGCCGCCTGCGGCAGTTTGCTGTGCTCTTTCACGCCAAAGGTGGTTTCGCTCCAGCCCGGCATGCTTTCGTAGATAGGTTCGATACCTTCCCAACCTTCAGCCGCCAGCGGAGTGGTGGTCATTTCGCGGCCGTCCGGCATGCGGTAACCCACGCAGATTTTCACTTCTTTCAAGCCGTCCAGCACGTCCAGCTTGGTCAGGCAGAAGCCGGACAGGGAGTTGATCTGCACTGCGCGACGCACCGCCACCGCGTCCAGCCAACCGGTACGACGACGGCGGCCGGTAGTGGCGCCGAACTCGTTACCCTGTTTGCACAGGTATTCGCCGGTTTCGTCGAACAGTTCGGTTGGGAACGGACCCGCACCCACGCGAGTGGAGTAAGCTTTAACGATGCCCAGCACGTAATCCACATAACGTGGACCGATGCCGGAACCCGTCGCCACGCCGCCGGCGGTGGTGTTGGAAGAGGTCACGTACGGATAGGTACCGTGGTCGATATCCAGCAGGGTGCCCTGAGCGCCTTCGAACATGATCAGGTCGCCACGCTTGCGCGCGCCGTCCAGCAGTTCGGAAACGTCTACCACCATGCCGGTCAGGATGTCGGCGATAGACAGCACGTAGTCCAGGGTGGCCTGATAATCCACGGCTTCGGCTTTGTAGTAGTTGACCAGCTGGAAGTTGTGGTAATCAACAATTTCCTTCAGCTTGACGGCGAAGGTTTCTTTGTTGAACAGGTCGCTGACGCGCAGACCGCGGCGAGCCACTTTATCTTCGTAAGCCGGGCCGATGCCGCGACCGGTGGTGCCGATGGCTTTCGCACCGCGCGCTTTCTCACGCGCGTTATCCAACGCAACGTGGTAAGGCAGGATCAGCGGGCAGGCTTCGGACAGTAACAGACGTTCGCGTACCGGGATGCCGCGCGCTTCGAGTTCACCCATTTCTTTCATCAAGGCGTCTGGCGCCAGAACAACACCGTTGCCGATGATGCTGGTTACGTTTGCACGCAGGATGCCTGAAGGAATTAAATGAAGGACGGTTTTTTCACCGTTAATAACCAGAGTGTGGCCAGCGTTATGGCCACCTTGGTAGCGCACAACATATTGAGCCCGTTCAGTCAGCAGGTCTACGACCTTGCCCTTACCTTCGTCACCCCATTGGGTGCCCAGTACGACGACGTTCTTACCCATTTTTCAAAATCACCGGTTGCTTAAAAATGGATTCTACCACCGTAATTTTCGATTTTCAGCACTTTTAGCATACGATTGCGTAATTTTTAGGCTAAACTTTAAACCCCGGTGCGGCTGCGCAACATGTAGTAGATCACGCAGCCCGCAACCACTATGCCGCCGCCAAATCGCCGCAGCGTGGCGTCAGGCAATTGGCTCATCGCCAGTATCATTTTGCGCCAAGCCTGTGGAAACAACATCGGCCCCAGCCCTTCCAGCACCAAAACCAGCCCAAGCGCCAGCCAGATCGTCGAATTCATGCATCCCCCAAAACAAGAAAGGGCCCGCGATTAAACGGGCCCCCGATAATTTACCTGTCGCGATTACTTGCGCGTGGACTCAGGCGATTTCATATAGCGGAAGAAATCGCTGTCCGGGCTCAGTACCATCACGTCCTGGTTGTTCTTGAAGCTGGCTTCATAAGCACGCAGGCTACGGATAAAGGCATAGAAGTCCGGATCCTGGCTGAACGCGTTGGCGAACAGCTTGGCCGCTTCGGCGTCGCCTTCACCGCGGTTGATACGCGCCTGGCGCTCGGCTTCAGCCAGAGTACGGGTCACTTCGTAATCCGCGCTGGCGCGCAGTTTCTCGGCTTCTTCCTGGCCCTGCGAACGCAGACGACGGGCTACCGCTTCACGCTCGGCGCGCATACGCTGGTAAATGGCGTCTGACACTTCGGCCGGCAGGTTGATCTGCTTGATACGCACGTCGATCACTTCGATACCCAACGCCGCCATGCTGTTCGGGTTAACCTGCGGCTGTTTGCCGGTGGTTTCCCGCTCAACGCGCGCCGCGGCAGAAGCGATAGCGTCATCGGCTTCGGTGGTCGCCACTTCTTCGCCATCACCCACGGTGCCGGTATTCAGCGCGTCGCGCACGTCTGACATCAGCTTGCCGCGCGAGTCGGTCACGATGTCTTTCACGTCCAGACGGCCGATCTCGGAACGCAGACGGTCACTGAATTTACGTTTCAGCAGCACTTCGGCCTGGGAGACGTCGCCGCCGCCGGTCGCCAGATAGTAACGGCTGAAATCGCTGATGCGCCACTTCAGGTAGGAGTCAACGATCAGGTCTTTCTTCTCGCTGGTCACGAAGCGATCGGCCTGGTTGTCCATGGTCTGAATGCGCGCATCCAGGTTCTTCACGGTTTCAATAAACGGGATCTTGAAGTGCAGACCCGGCGCATACACCAGCGGCTTGTTTTCGCTGTCGCGCAGTACCTTGCCGAAGCGCAGCACGATGCCGCGTTGGCCTTCCTGCACCACAAACAATGAAGCATACAGCGCCACCAGCACCACGAGGACGATAACTACAAAAGACTTACGCATTGATTACTCTCTCCCTACGCGAGTGGTGTCGTCACGCTGCGCATTCGCCCGGCGTTGGTCCATGACCGAACCGTCGCCGGTACGCTGGCTGCTGGAGCCGCTGCTGGCAGACGGAGCGGGGTTGAGGCGAATCAGGCTAGAGTCCTTATTGCCGCCGTCCGCCGCATTGGCCTGGCCGCGCAGCATTTGATCCAGCGGTAACATCATCAGATTATTGCCTTTGTCACTCACCAGCACCTTACGGGTATGGCTCAGGACTTTCTGCATGGTTTCGATATACAGACGCTCGCGGGTAATTTCCGGGGCGGACTTGTATTCCGGCAGCAGCTTGGCGAAGCTGGCCACCTCACCCTGGGCCTCCAGAATGGTACGGTCTTTGTACGCCTTGGAATCTTCCAGCAGGCGCTGCGCCTGGCCGTTCGCACGCGGCTGCACTTCGTTGGCGTAGGCTTCCGCCTCACGGATATACTGTTGCTCGTTCTCACGCGCGGCGATGGCGTCATCGAACGAGGCTTTAACCTCTTCCGGTGGACGCGCCGCCTGGAAGTTGACGTCCAGCAGCGTAATACCCATGTTGTAAGGACGAATGGTCTCTTCCAGCATGCGTTGCGTATCGTTACGCACCACGGTACGGCCTTCGGTCAGGATGCGGTCCATCGAGTACTTGCCGATCACGCCGCGCAGGGCGCTGTCGGTCGCCTGGCTCAGGCTGTCGTCGGCATTCACCACGCTGAACAGATAGGCTTCCGGATTGGTCACGCGGTACTGCACGTTCATTTCCACCCGCACTACGTTCTCGTCGGAGGTCAGCATCACGCCGGACGCCGCCAGTTCACGCACTGATTCCACGTTGACCGGGCGCACTTCGTCGATGAAGGTCGGCTTCCAGTTCAGGCCCGGCTGCACCAGGTGGCTGAACTTGCCAAAGCGTGTCACCACGCCGCGTTCGGCTTCCTTGATGGTGTAGAAGCCGCTGGCGGCCCAGATCACCACCACGGCGACCGCCGCGATACCGATGATGCGGCCGCTAAAGCCCGGACCAGAGGTGCCGGTGCCGCCGCTATTGCTGTTGGAGCCTTTGCCCCCGCCCAGGCTGCTCAATTTCTTGCTCAGCTTGCGGAAGATATCGTCCAAATCAGGTGGCCCTTGATCACGACCGCCTTTGTTGTTACCGCCAGAGTTGCCGCCATTGTTATTGCTGCTCCCCCACGGGTCGCGGTCCTGTCCGTTATTACCGGGCTGATTCCACGCCATGTTTTAGCTCCATATTCTGTGATTGGGTACTTCAGGCTTACGCGAAGCTCAAATGTAACAGGATATGATCATACGATAAAGTTAATCAGGTCCTGTTCCTGTTTACAGAGGCGGCGCCACTCGACGATGGGCATACGCACCACCACGCCGATGCTGCCGTCTTCTTCGTTCCACTCTTTTTCGATTGCCTGAAGCTGGTAAAAACGGCTACGAAGACGGCCTGCCTGTGGCGGTAAGCGCAGCTCATAATGCGCGATTTCCCCCGATAAGCGCTCCGTCAACGCCTGATACAGCAACGGAATACCTTCTCCGCTGGCGGCGGACAGCCACACCCGGATAGGTAAATTTTCGTCGTTGCGGTCGATACGCGGGACAAAGTCATCCAGCATATCTATTTTGTTCATCACTAACAGTGTAGGGATTTCATCCGAGTCAATCTCCGCCAACACGGTATTGACCGCTTCAATGTTTTCATCGACGCGAGCATCCGCGGCGTCGATGACATGCAGCAGCAGAGACGCCTGGCGCGTTTCCTGCAGCGTCGCCTTGAAGGCGGCCACCAGATCGTGCGGCAGGTGCCGGATAAAGCCTACGGTATCCGCCAACACGGTATCGCCCACGTCCGCCACGTCGATGCGCCGCAGGGTGGGATCCAGGGTGGCAAATAGCTGGTCCGCCGCATAAACCTCGGCAGACGTTATTCGGTTAAACAGGGTGGATTTGCCGGCGTTGGTGTAACCCACCAGCGACACGGTCGGCACATCTGCTCGGGTACGCGCCCGTCGGCCTTGTTCACGCTGCTTCTCTACCCGCTCCAGGCGGCGCAGAATCAAGCTGATGCGATCGCGCAACAAACGACGGTCGGTCTCTAACTGGGTTTCCCCCGGCCCGCGCAGGCCAATCCCCCCTTTTTGGCGCTCCAGGTGCGTCCAACCGCGCACCAGACGCGTGGCGATATGGCGCAACTGCGCCAGCTCTACCTGCAGCTTACCTTCATGGGTACGGGCACGCTGGGCAAAGATGTCTAGAATCAACCCGGTGCGATCGATCACCCGGCATTCGCACAGGCGCTCGAGGTTTCTCTCCTGCGCCGGGGAAAGGGAGTGATCAAACAGGACAACAGACGCGCCACTGGCTTTTACCGCATCTGCAATTTCTTCGGCCTTTCCTTCACCTACAAAGTACTTGGGATGCGGGGCTTTGCGGCTGCCAGTCACCACTTGCAAAGCTTCTACACCCGCCGAGGACACCAGGGATTCGAACTCGCTGAGGTCTTCGGTATCTTTGTCTTGCGAGAAATAGATATGAACCAGTACGGCCTGCTCACCGGCTTCATAACGGTCAAACAAGCGTGCAACCTCTCAAACGGACACAAACCGCTAGTGCGGGGGACATAAACAGCGCACGGCCGCTTATGCTCCCCGTCATGGTTGACTTGCAACGCGCTTTATTCAGCGTCATCGCTTTCCTGCTGCGGCTGTTGCGGCGCAGACGGGTTGTTACCATGGTGATAGTTACTGGTGCCGCCGCTCGGATTGTTGCTATGGTGCGAAACCGGGCGTGACGGGACAACGGTAGAGATAGCGTGCTTATAAACCATCTGGCTCACCGTGTTTTTCAACAGGATGACAAACTGGTCAAAAGACTCAATCTGGCCTTGCAGCTTAATACCATTCACCAAATAAATAGAAACCGGAACACGTTCACGACGCAATGCGTTCAGGAACGGATCTTGCAAAGATTGCCCCTTAGCCATTCTATCTTTTCCTTATTTGCTTGTTGTTTGTAACTAAGAACCTGTCGGCTCTAAAATAAACGACGTAAAAAATTTGCGCGCTGAAGACTGATCAATTGTACACAATCACTCGACCTATGCACTAACAACCTGTATTACCGAGTCCAAAGCCTCTCCCGGCTTCTCGCTGTCCAGCCAATGTACCGAGTTCCAGCCCCGTAACCAGGTCATTTGGCGCTTGGCCAACTGACGTGTTGCGCAAATACCACGATAAACCATCTCATCGTAACTAATTTCGCCAGAAAAATATGACCACATCTGGCGGTAACCGACACAGCGAATGGAGGGCAAGTCCGTATGCAAATCACCCCGTGCGAAAAGTGCACGCGCTTCCGTCTCAAAACCCGCCGCCAACATTTGATGGTACCGCAGCTCGATGCGTTGATGGATCAACTCACGGCTGGACGGCGCTATCGCAAATTGGTGCACATGATACGGTAACGATTCACCCGAAATTTTAGTCAGTTCCGTTAAAGTTTTACCCGAAATAAAAAAAACTTCCAGTGCTCTGGACAGTCTCTGCGGATCATTCGGATGAATTCTTAACGCTGCAACCGGGTCAATCTCCTGCAATTGACGGTGCAACGCCTCCCAGCCCTGCTCCGCCGCCTGCCGTTCTATGCGCTCGCGCACCACCGGATCGGCGGACGGCAGCGGTGACAATCCCTCCAGCAATGCCTTGAAATACAACATGGTACCGCCCACCAGCAGCGGAATGCGCCCGGCGGCGGTGATGTCGGCCATCTCCTTCAGCGCGTCGGCGCGAAAATCCGCCGCCGAATAAGCCTGCAGCGGATCGCGAATGTCGATCAAACGGTGCGGCGCCTGCGCCAATTCTTCGGCGCTCGGCTTGGCGGTACCGATATCCATGCCGCGATAAATCAGCGCAGAATCCACGCTGATCAGCTCCACGGGCAAGCGTTGGCGCAGCGCGATCGCCAGCGCGGTCTTGCCCGAGGCGGTCGGCCCCATGATAAAAATAGCCGGGGGACGTGGTGTCATTTCAGTATCAGTCATGCTTGAGGGCCGCCAATGCAGCCTGTAGATCAACGGGTTGTAAAAGTCCGCTCGGTGGCGATTTGACCAGCTGCGGGCAAAGTCGTTCAACGTCGGTCAGCAATTGTATCGCTTGCGAGGTGTTCCACTGTTCATGATCGCTGCCTAAACGGCGGGCAATCCAGGTGGCCAGCAGCGCGGGCGACATCTCCTGATGCTCGGCCAGATAGCCTAACAGTTCAGGTATCAGTTTTTGTAAATTTTGTTGGCGTAATGGTAAAGGCACTGCGCGCAGCGTCACACGGCCGCTCCCTGCCTGCAGATCCAGCCCCATTTTCGCCAACAGCGCCTGATGGCGCGCTATCGCCGCCGCCTCATTTTTGTTCAGCGTCAGTTTGATAGGGATCAGCAGCGGCTGCGGCCGCAGCCCTTCCTCCGGCGGGTTCAGCTGCGCCTGGCGCAGCCAGCGTTCGGCGACCGGCAGGTTGAGCAGCACCGGCTGATGCTGGCGCTCGATCAACGCGTAGCACGGCGGATGAATCATCAGCACCCGGCCAAAGCTGTGCTGCCCGCCCGCCAACGGCGCTTCCGGCGCAGGCTTCGCCGGCGGGAACAGCGGTTGCTTAGGCACGGCCTCCCGCTGCGGCTCGGCGGCCTGCAGCAGCTTGCCGTACAGCTCGCCTTCGCGCTTCTGGTAGCCGCTCCCTGCCTGGTAAGGCGGCTGTGGCGCCCGTTCGCGGGCTGGCGCGGCCGGAGACGCTGGCGTTTCGCGGCGCGGCGCCGGTTGGGAAAAATGGTTGCCGCCGGCGGCGATGCGGTTTTCCGGCTGCCAGGCCGGCGCCGCATCTTCACCCGGCGTCTGCACCAGCGGCAGCGGCGCGGAGCCGGCCTGCTGCAGCACGGTGGTCACCGCCTGATAGATAAAGTCGTGCACCAGCCGCGCCTGATGGAAACGCACCTCATGCTTGGCCGGGTGAACGTTAACGTCCACCTGATGCGGATCCACCTCCAGATACAGCACATAAGCGGGCTGCTGATCGTCTTTGAGCTGATCCTGGTAGGCCTGGCGGATCGCATGGTTGATCAAACGATCGCGCATCATGCGGCTGTTGACGTAGCAATACTGCATTTCGCCCAGTTGGCGCGCCCCTGCGGGATCGGCCACCCAACCGCGAATGGTGAGGTCGCCATGCTGCCAGGAAATATTCAGCGCATGCTGCAAAAACGCCGGGCCGCAGATGCTGCCCAGCCGGCGTTCATGCTGGCTTTCCTCTTTCGCCGCCCGGTACTGGCGAATCAGCTTGCCGTTGTGGCTGAGGTTGATAGCCACATCGAAACGCGCCAGCGCAATGCGCCGCACCACTTCATCGATATGGCCGAATTCGGTTTTCTCGGTGCGCATGAACTTGCGGCGCGCCGGGGTGTTGTAGAACAGATCCAACACCTCCAGGGTGCTGCCAACCGGGTGCGCGGCGGGTTTGACCGTCACCGCCTGATCGCGCCCTTCGGCGTAAGCCTGCCAGGCTTCGCTCTGTTCGGCGGTGCGTGAGGTGAGGGTCAGACGGGAAACCGAGCTGATGCTGGCCAGCGCCTCGCCGCGAAAACCGAGGCTGACAATTGCCTCCAGGTCGTCGAGCGTGCTGATTTTACTGGTAGCGTGGCGCGCCAGGGCCAGCGCCAGATCGTCCTTGCCGATGCCGCAGCCGTTGTCGCGAATGCGGATCAGCTTGGCGCCGCCGCGTTCGATGTCGATATCGATGCGCGTTGCGCCGGCGTCCAGGCTGTTTTCCACCAGTTCCTTCACCACCGACGCCGGCCGTTCGACCACTTCTCCGGCGGCAATCTGGTTGGCGAGCTGTGGCGGTAACACCTGGATAGACATGCTGACTCCTGTGATGATGGCGCTAGGCCTGCGGAATGGTCAGCGTCCGATCCAGCGGCGCGACGTCCGACTTCAATTTATTGACCCGCTTCAGATCGTTGACGCTGACGCCATAACGTGAAGCTATGGACGACAGCGTATCACCGCGAGTCACTTTATGTTTAGACGCTTTTTGCGCCGGCGCTTGCGCTTTGGCGACGGAGGCAACGGCGGCGGTTTTACCCGCCGGCACTTTCAGGCGTTGGCCGACCCATACGCCGTCTTTTTTCAGTTTGTTCAGGTCACGCAGCGCGGCCATGGTGGTGCCGTAGCTGTCAGCGATGCCGGACAGCGTTTCCGCCCGCTTCACCACGTGGATCTGGGTCTTGTTGCTCACGCTGCGGCCTGCGCCGGCCGAACTGACGATCGGCGCGGGGGAACTGACGTCTGGTGTGGAAGAGTTAACCGCCGCTGCGACGTCCAGCGGTCGGTTTTCCACCTTTGGGTCGGCTTGTAGCGGATGCGCCAGGAAATAATTGCGCAGGCCTTTATAGATGGCCCCCGCAATCTTCTCCTGATACGCGCTACTGCCCAGCAGCCGCTCCTCCGTGCTATTACTGATAAATCCTGTTTCCACCAGCAGCGATGGGATATCCGGCGATCGCAACACGCCAAGGCTGGCGTGCTCCGGCCGGCGTTTGTGCAGCGAGCCGACGCTCTGCATCTGCTGCAATACCTTCACCGCCACGTCGTACCCCACGCGCTGCGAATGGCCGAACTGCAGATCCAACACCGCCTGGCTCAAATAGGGGTCGGCCTGGCTGTTGGCCAGCAGGTCGCCTGCGCCGCCGAGCAACTCAGACTGCTTCTCGTGCTGCTCCAGCCACCCGGCCATCTCGCTGTTGGCGCGCCGGTTGGACAGCACCCAGACCGAGGCGCCGTTGGCGCTGCGGTTTGGCGCGGCGTCGGCGTGGATCGAAACCAGCACGTTGGCGCCCTGTTTGCGCGCCACGTCGGAACGGCCCATTACCGAGATAAAGTAGTCGCCGTTGCGCGTCAGCACCGGCTTGAACAGCGGATCGTCATTCAGCATCGCCTGCAGGCGGCGCGCAATGGCGATAGTGACATTCTTCTCTTTCAGTCCGTTCGGGCCGATGGCGCCCGGATCCTGCCCGCCGTGGCCGGCGTCGATCGCCACCACCACCCGGTCGCCGGAACCGGCGGAAACGCGGCTGCTGCGCGGCGTCACCTCAGAGGCGGTGCCCGAAACCACGGTAGGTTTGTTGGTGAACGGATTGGCGCCGCTTGGCGCTTGGCGCACCGGCGGCTCGCTGGTGACCAGCGGTGCCTGGCGCGTCGGCGGAGCAACCGCGACCGGTGCAGGAGCCGTAACCGGTACCGGGGCTTTACGCACCACATTGGCGTTAGCGCTGCCCTCGGCGGCGATGGTGAATACCACGGTATGCACGCTGCCGTTCTGGCGCGTGCTGACGCGGGTCTTGGCGCGCTGGGTCAAATCAAATACCAGGCGCACGCTTTGAGCGTCTTTTGGCGTACTGGAGCGAATGCTTTTCACCAGGTTCTGGCCGCTGAAGTTCAACGGCAGGCCGCCGACCTTGCCTTGCTGGTTAACGTCCAGCACCACGCGCTCCGGCCCGTGCAGCGGGAAGAACGCGTAGTCCGGCGGGCCGTTGAAGCTCACCGATACCGTCGCTTCGCGCTGGGCGTTGGACACCTTGATATCCGACAGCGAGGACGCCGCCAGCGCACTGGCCGCCCCCAGGGGCCCCAATACGGCAATCAGGCCGATTAAGATTAGTTTTCTCAACGCATACGTCATTGCGGCGTCATCCCTGTGGCCCGTGAATACGGTCTAAAAGCTGGCTGCCATAAGCGGAAACCGCCTGAATCTTAGCTTCTCTGCCCTGATCCTGGTAGCTGAGATGCAGCTCCAGATCCGGGTCCGGCAATACGCCGGTGCCCTGCTGCGGCCATTCGACCAGGCAAATGGCATCCTGCGCAAAATAATCGCGAATCCCCATAAACTCGAGCTCTTCCGGATCGGCCAACCGATACAGATCGAAGTGATAAACCGCCAGCGGTTCCAGCGCATACGGCTCAACCAGCGTGTAAGTCGGGCTTTTCACGTTGCCCTGATGGCCCAATGACTGCAGGAAACCACGGCTGAAGGTGGTTTTACCGGCGCCCAGATCACCGTAAAGATAGATGACGCTGGCGCGATCGCACGCCTTGGCCAGGGCCGCACCCAATGCGACAGTCGCTGCCTCATCCGGCAGGGGTAAAACGAGTTCTTTCATTCGATAAAGTCTATTTTGCCCACTCAGGGTTAACGAAATGAAGGATGTCCGGCAATAGATCCGTCGCCAGCATGCCTCTTGTTCCTTGCCTTGCCGCCACGCGATCGGCGGCTGCGCCGTGCACTACGCAGCCGGCACAGGCGGCATCATACAGCGAGAGCTTTTGCGCCAGCAAACCGCCGATGACGCCGGACAGCACGTCGCCCATGCCGCCGGAAGCCATGCCGGCGTTGCCGACGTCGGCGATCGCCATCTGGCCCCGCTCATCGGCAATCAGCGTGCCGGCGCCTTTCAGCACCGCCACGCCGCCATAGCGCGACACCAGTTCACGTACTGCAAGTAAGCGATCACTCTCAATATCGGCGGTGCGGCAGCCCAATAGCCGCGCTGCCTCCCCTGGATGCGGGGTCATCACGCGATTCTGACGCTTCTCGGGATTTAATGCCAGCAAGTTCAGCGCATCCGCATCCCATAATGTCGGTTTATCACTGGCTTGCAATATTTTCAGCGCATTCCTACCCCAGTCTCCCTGGCCCAACCCTGGCCCCACCACCAGCACATCGGCCCAGGCCAGTGCCTGCTGCAGCGTTTCATCGTCCAGCGCTTGCGCCATCAGCTCTGGCCGCGCCGTCAACAACGGGGCGACATGCTCAATGTGAGTAAGTACTCGCACCAATCCGGCGCCGCTGCGCAGGGCCGCCTCTGCCGCCATACGAATCGCCCCGCCGAAACCGCGATCGCCGCCCACCAACAATAGCCGGCCGTGCTCGCCTTTATGCGAACAGGGGCGGCGCGGCCGCAGCCACTGGGGCAGCGCTTCTGCAGTAACCCGCTGAATCTGCACCCGTTGCTTTGCCAGCCAACCCGATAATCCTAGCGTACTCTGGTGAAGTTGCCCGACCCAGTCACGGGCCTGGCCAGTCAGCAGCCCCGGCTTGAGGCCAATAAAAGTGACGGTGTGCGCGGCGCGTATCACCGCCCCGGGCGCAGCGCCGTTTTCAGCCAGCAGGCCGGAAGGGATATCCAATGCGATAACCGGCGCACGATGGCGGTTGGCGGCCTCAATCAGCGCATCGTAAGGGGCGCGCGGCGCAGAGCCCAGCCCGGTGCCCAGCAGGCCGTCGACGATCAAATCGACCGTCTCGGGCCAACGATCACCGGCCGGCATAATATCGCCGCCGCCGGCCAACCACGCCTGACGAGCAGCGGCGGCCTCCGGCGGCAGCGGCCTTGCGCCTTCGCAGGCGATCACCGTGACCTGCACGCCCGCCGCCGCGGCCAGCCGCGCCACCACATAACCGTCGCCGCCGTTGTTGCCGTGGCCGCACAGCACCAGCCAGTGGCTGCTGGCCGGATATTCGTCGCGCGCCAGCGCGTAAGCCGCCTCACCGGCGCGTTGCATCAAATCGTAGAGTGAAATACCGAGTGACGCCGCGGCGGCGGGTTCGGCCTGACGGATCCAGTCCGCAGGCCAAACAGAGTGTGGTAAACTGTCAGCGTATGCTTTCTCAATGTGGCCCGTCATGACGCACCCCCTCGATCTCAATCAACTCGCCCAACATATCAAGCAATGGGGGCAATCGCTAGGATTCCAGCAGGTTGGCATCTGCGACACCGATCTGAGCATCGAGGAGCCCAGGCTGCAGACGTGGCTGGACAAACAGTACCACGGCGAAATGGCGTGGATGGCGCGCCACGGCATGCTGCGCGCCAGGCCCCATGAGCTGCTGCCGGGCACCCTGCGGGTGATCAGCGTGCGCATGAACTATTTGCCGGCCAAGGCGGCCTTTGCCAGCACGCTGCAGAACCCGCAGTTGGGCTACGTCAGCCGCTATGCGCTGGGCCGCGATTACCATAAGCTGCTGCGCCAGCGGCTGAAAAAGCTCGGCGATCAGATCCAGGCCTACTGCGGCGAACTGAATTTCCGCCCCTTTGTCGACTCTGCACCGGTTATGGAGCGTGCACTGGCCGCCAAGGCAGGCATTGGTTGGGTTGGTAAACACTCACTTATTTTAAACCGCGAGGCCGGCTCCTGGTTTTTCCTCGGCGAGCTGCTGATCGATCTGCCGTTGCCGGTGGATAACCCGCAAGAGGAACAGTGCGGCCGCTGCGTCGCCTGCATCACCACCTGCCCGACCGGCGCCATCGTCGCACCTTATACTGTGGACGCACGGCGCTGCATCTCCTATCTGACCATCGAGCTGGAAGGCGCGATCCCGGAAGAATTTCGCCCGCTGCTCGGCAACCGCATCTACGGCTGTGACGATTGCCAGCTCATCTGCCCATGGAACCGTTTCTCGCAGTTGACCGACGAGGACGATTTCAGCCCGCGCGCCGCATTGCATGCGCCGCAGCTGATCGATCTGTTCGGCTGGAGTGAAGAAAAGTTTCTGCGCATCACCGAGGGCTCGGCCATTCGGCGCATCGGCCATCTGCGCTGGCTGCGCAATATCGCCGTGGCGCTGGGCAATGCGCCCTATCAGGATGAGATTGTGATCGCCCTGCGTGCCCGGCTGCAGCAGGACGCCATGCTGGATGAACACATCGACTGGGCGCTTGAGCAACAGCTTGCCCGCCGTGCAGCCCAGGGCGTGGAAGTGCAAACGGCGCAGAAAAAACGCCTGATACGGGCTGTGGAAAAAGGTTTGCCGAGGGACGCTTAAAGCCAATGGCAGACCTATGATGCCGGCAGGCAAAGTCTGTCTGTGGACTTGTGCATAAAAATAAAAAGGCGTTGTCTTTCAACTGCAACAAAAAGAGCAAGTGATCGGTATAACGTTTTCACATAAATAAATATGATTAATTATCAGTATGTTAAATATTTCATTTGCGTGGCGTTGATTTTTTAAACTGGCGGTATTATGTACGCAAACTGTGGATAAGTCTGTTTACAACATTTTTACGGGGTGGGTAAAACAGGACAGAGAACCGCGCCGGATAAGGCGTTGAACTAAGTTTGAATCGAAGAGAAAATTGGAGCGGGAAACGAGACTCGAACTCGCGACCCCGACCTTGGCAAGGTCGTGCTCTACCAACTGAGCTATTCCCGCATTGAGATGCTTTCGGCATCCGGCCATCAAACAACAGCATGGCCTTTGAATTTTTTGGAGCGGGAAACGAGACTCGAACTCGCGACCCCGACCTTGGCAAGGTCGTGCTCTACCAACTGAGCTATTCCCGCGTCGCATGGGTACTGCCTAACACTTTTTTTATTCATCACGCCGCATCAGCAGCATTGTTGAATTTGGAGCGGGAAACGAGACTCGAACTCGCGACCCCGACCTTGGCAAGGTCGTGCTCTACCAACTGAGCTACTCCCGCCCGGCGTATCGATGTCGGAACTTAACGAAATTCTTCATCGGTACGGGGTGCGCATTATACGAGAAATCCTTTTTGCCGCAAGCCCCTGAAAGCAAAAAAACGCGATTTTTGTTTGATTGCCGATTAAAGCGCCAAACTGGCGAATTAAGCGGCGAAAACGGGCGTTTTTCCGCACACGGGGGCGCTGCGGCCGTTACAGCTGAATGAAATGCTCGCGGTAATAAGCCAGTTCGGCTACCGATTCGCGGATATCATCCATCGCCTGGTGGGTGCCCTGCTTCTTGAAGCCGCTGAGAATTTCCGGCTTCCAACGGCGCGCCAGCTCTTTCAGCGTGCTGACGTCCAGATAGCGGTAATGGAAGTAGGCTTCCAGCTCAGGCATGTAGCGGAACAGGAAGCGGCGGTCCTGGCCGACGCTGTTGCCGCAGATAGGCGATTTGCCGGCCGGCACCCACTGCTGCAGGAAGGCGATGGTCTCCAGCTCTGCGGCACGGTCGTCGGCGCGGCTGGCCTTCACCCGCTCCACCAGCCCGCTGCCGGTGTGGGTGCGCACGTTCCAGTCATCCATCAAAGCCAGCTGTTCGTCAGACTGGTGGACGGCGATCACCGGCCCTTCGGCCAGGATGTTCAGATTGGCATCGGTGACCAACGTGGCGATCTCGATAATGCGATCGCGTTGCGGATCCAACCCGGTCATCTCCAGATCGATCCAAATCAGGTTATTTTCATTTCCTGTCATGATATTTCCTGCCTAAAAGCCGAAAGCTCAACAATGCGCGAGCCAGAGGCTGGCCGCAGTGCGCCGAACAACGGTTATTTAATATAAAATAGCGTGTATCATAGTCTTTTTGGTCGCCATGGGCGATAAAAGCCGATTCAAGTGAGGCGCAGTGAGCAAGAACAAACTGTCCAAAGGTCAACAACGCCGCGTGCAGGCGAACCATCAGCGCCGCCTGAAGCGCACTGATAACAAACCGGAGCTGGATGATTCCCAATTGGGCGAGCCGCAAGACGGCATCGTGATCAGCCGTTTCGGGATGCACGCCGACGTTGAAGCGGCGGATGGCACCCAGCACCGCTGCAACATTCGCCGCACCTTGCGATCGCTGGTGACCGGCGATCGCGTGGTGTGGCGCCCCGGTGTCGGCACCCATGAAGGGGTTAAGGGCATCGTGGAAGCGGTGCATGAACGCACCTCGGTGCTGACCCGTCCCGATTTCTATGACGGCGTGAAACCGATCGCCGCCAATATCAATCAGATCGTCATCGTTTCGGCGATCCTGCCCGAGCTTTCGCTGAACATCATCGATCGTTACCTGGTGGCCTGCGAAACGCTGGAAGTCGAACCGCTGATCGTCCTGAACAAGATCGATCTGTTGGACGCCGAAGCGCGCAAGCGGGTCGACGGCATGATGGATACCTACCGCAAAATCGGTTATCGGGTGCTGGAAGTCTCCAGCCAGACGCGTGAAGGCATGGAAGCGTTTGAACAGGCGCTGGTCGGGCGCATCAGCATCTTCGCCGGCCAGTCCGGGGTCGGCAAGTCCAGCCTGCTGAACGCGCTGCTGCCGCCTTCCAAAGAGCAAATTCTGGTAAATCAGGTTTCCGACGTGTCGGGCCTGGGGCAACATACCACCACCGCCGCGCGGCTGTACCATTTCCAGCACGGCGGCGACGTGATCGATTCCCCGGGAGTGCGCGAGTTTGGCCTGTGGCACCTGGAGCCGGAACAAATCACCCAGGGGTTTGTCGAATTCCGTGACTATTTAGGCGGTTGCAAATTCCGCGACTGCCGCCACGATACCGATCCAGGCTGCGCCATCCGCGCGGCGATGGAGAAAGGCGACATCGCGAAAGAGCGGTTCGACAACTATCACCGCATTTTGGAAAGCATGGCGCAGGTGAAGGTTCGCAAGAACCTCACCGACGCCGCAGACTGATCATACCGGGTGGCGTTGACTGTGGCGGAGCCACGGTTACAATGCGCGCCCTTTACCCCGATTCACGAGGTTAACGTGCTGGATAGCATCAAAATTAAATTGCAGTATTGGCTGCCGAAGCTGGCGCTGACCCGCCTGGCCGGCTGGGGTGCGGATAAACAGGCCGGCTGGCTGACCCAGCTTGTCCTGAAGGGTTTCGCCCGCTATTACCGCGTAGACATGCAGGAAGCGCAAAATCCGGAGTTGTCTTCCTACGCCACCTTCAACGAATTCTTCGTGCGCCCGCTGCGCGACGGCGCGCGGCCAATCATCGACGACGCCAACTGGCTGGCGCTGCCCGCCGACGGCGCCATCAGCCAGCTCGGCCCGATCCGCGACGATCAGATTTTCCAGGCCAAAGGCCACCACTACAGCCTGGAAGCGCTGCTGGCCGGCAACTATATGCTGGCGGAGCCGTTCCGCCACGGCCTGTTCGCCACCACTTACCTGGCGCCGCGCGACTACCACCGCGTACACATGCCGTGCGCCGGCGTGCTGCGCGAAATGATCTACGTGCCGGGCGATCTGTTCTCGGTCAACCCGCTCACCGCCGCCAACGTGCCGAACCTGTTCGCGCGCAACGAACGCGTGATCTGCGTGTTTGATACCGCCATCGGCCCCATGGTGCAGATCCTGGTCGGCGCCACCATCGTCGGCAGCATCGAAACCGTCTGGGCCGGCACCGTCACGCCGCCGCGCGAAGGCATCATCAAACGCTGGACCTACCCGGCAGAAGGCGAAGAAGGGGCCATCGCGCTGGAGAAAGGCGCCGAAATGGGCCGCTTCAAGCTCGGTTCAACGGTGATCAACCTGTTTACCCCGGGCAGCGTGCAGTTCGCTCCGCAGCTGAATAACGGCACCGTCACCCGCATGGGCGAGGCGTTTGCCGAGATCCCAGCCGCGCCGGCCGCTGCCGAATCACCGCAGATCTAAAGGAATTGACGCTGTGCGCCTGATTATCACGCTACTGCTCGGTTGTTTGCTGTTTCAGCCGGCGCTGGCCGCCACGGTACCCACTGAGACTCAGCTCAAACAAGAGCTGAAGCAGGCAGAGGGTAACAAGAACGCGCCTAATCAGGCGGAAACCACCGAGGCGCTGCAAAGCGCCCTCAACTGGCTGGCGGAACGCCAGGAGTCGATGACCCGTTCCGAGCAGTACCAGCGGGTGATCGATGATTTCCCGAAAATGACCCAGGAGCTGCGCCGCCAGCTGGTGCTGGAAGAAAGCAAAATCCTGCCGAACGGCGACAACCTGCCGGCCAGCGACCTGGAACAGCAAATTCTGCAGGCCAGCAGCCTGCTGCTGGAACAGGCGCGCCTGTTGCAACAGGAACAGGATCGCACGCGCGAGATCAGCGATTCGCTGGGGCAGCTGCCGCAGCAACAGACCGATGCCCGCCGCTCTCTGACCGAAGTGCAGCGCCGCCTGCAGGCCCAGCCCGCCAACCCGACCACGCCGCACGCTCAGGCCTCGCTGGCGTTGCTGCAGGCGGAAGCCGCCGCGCGCAAAGCCAAGGTCGACGAGTTGGAATTGGCGCAGCTGTCGGCCAACAACCGCCAGGAGCTGGCGCGGATGCGCGCCGAGGTTTACAAAAAGCGCCACGAGAAGATAGACGTACAGCTGCAGGCGCTGCGCAACAACCTCAACGCCCAGCGCCAGCGTGAGGCCGAACTGGCGCTGGAAAGAACCGAGCAGTTGGCCGAACAGAACGGTGACCTGCCGAAGAGCGTCAGCCAGCAGCTGCAGATTAACCGCGAACTTTCCGCGGCGCTGAACAGCCAGGCCCAGCGCATGGACCTGATTTCGTCCCAGCAACGCCAGGCGGCGGCGCAAACGCTGCAGGTGCGCCAGGCGCTCAGCACCATTATCGAACAGGCCCAGTGGCTCGGTTCGTCCTCGGCGCTGGGCGAAACGCTGCGCGCCCAGGTGGCGACGCTGCCGGAAATGCCCAAACCGCAGCAGCTGGACGGCGATATGGCCCAGCTGCGCGTGCAGCGGCTGCAGTTCGAAAGCCAGCTGGAGAAGCTGCCGCAGCGCGAATTCAAGCGCGACGACGGCAGCGAGCTGACCAACGCGGAACAGCGCATCGTCGAGGCCCAGCTGCGCACCCAGCGCGAGCTGCTGAACTCGCTGCTGTCCGGCTGCGACACTCAAATTCTCGAGCTGACCAAGCTGAAGGTGGCCAACACCCAGCTGATTGAGGCGCTGAACGAGATCAGGGACGCCACCCACCGCTACCTGTTCTGGGTGCCGGACGTCAACCCGATCACCCTGTCCTATCCGATTAACGTCGCGCACGATCTGACCCGCCTGCTGTCGCTGGATACGCTGTCGCAGCTCGGCGGCGCCTTCATGATGATGGTGACCAGCCGCGAAACGCTGATCCCGATCTTCGGCGCCCTGCTGCTGGTGATTTTCAGCATCAGCTCGCGCAAGCACTATCACGCCTTCCTGGAGCGCGCCAGCAGCCGGGTGGGCAAGGTCACGCAGGACGAGTTTTTCCTGACGGTGCGCACCGTATTCTGGTCGATTCTGGTGGCGCTGCCGCTGCCGGTGCTGTGGGCGGCGCTCGGTTACGGCCTGCAAAGCGCCTGGAACTACCCGGTGGCGGAGGCGATCGGCAAAGGCGTCACCGCGACGCTGCCTATTCTGTGGGTGTGCATGATCTGCGCCGCCTTCGCCCACCCGCAAGGGCTGTTCATCGTACATTTCCGCTGGCCGGTGAAGCAGGTTTCCCGCGCCATGCGCTACTACAAGATGTCGATCTGGCTGATCGTGCCGCTGATCATGGCGCTGATCACCTTCGACAGCCTGAAAGAACGCGAATTCGCCAATAGCCTGGGCCGGCTGTGCTTTATCCTGCTGTGCCTGGCCTTGGCCATCGTCACCAACAGCCTGAAACGCGCCGGCATCCCGCTGTATCTCGACAAGAAAGGCTCCGGCGACAACATGCTCAACACCGCGCTGTGGGGGCTGCTGCTGTCGGCGCCGCTGCTGGCTGCGCTGGCCTCGTGCGTCGGTTACCTGACCACCTCGCAGGCGCTGCTGGCGCGGCTGGAGACCTCGGTGGCGATCTGGTTCTTCCTGTTGGTGATTTACCATATTATTCGCCGCTGGATGCTGATCCAACGGCGGCGCATCGCCTTCGACCGCGCCAAGCAGCGCCGCGCCGACATTCTGGCCCAGCGCGCCCGCGGTGAAGAAGAAACGCCGCATACCCCGAACAGCACCGAAGGCGCGATGGACATGGACTATTCGGAGATCGATCTGGATGCCATCAGCGCCCAGTCGCTGCGGCTGGTGCGTTCGATCCTGACCATGATCGCGCTGGTGTCGGTGATCGTGCTGTGGTCAGAAATTCACTCCGCCTTCGCCTTCCTGGAAAACATCTCGCTGTGGGACGTGACCTCAACGGTCAACGGCGTAGAAACGGCGCATCCGATCACGCTCGGCGCGGTATTGATCGCCATTCTGGTGCTGATCGTCACCATGCAGCTGGTGCGCAACCTGCCGGCGCTGTTGGAGCTGGCGGTGCTGCAGCACCTGGATTTGACGCCGGGCACCGGCTACGCCATCACCACCATCACCAAATATTTGCTGCTGCTGTTCGGCGCCATTCTCAGTTTTTCCTGGATCGGCATCGAATGGTCGAAGCTGCAGTGGGTGGTCACCGCGCTCAGCGTGGGGTTGGGCTTCGGCATGCAGGAGATCTTCTCCAACTTCATCTCCGGCCTGATCATTCTGTTCGAAAAGCCGATCCGCATTGGCGACACGGTGACGATCCGCAACCTGACCGGCACCGTCACCAAGATCAACACCCGCGCCACCACCATCTCGGACTGGGACCGCAAAGAGATCATCGTGCCGAACAAAGCGTTTATCACCGAGCAGTTCGTCAACTGGTCGCTGTCGGACAACCTGACGCGCGTGGTGTTAACGGTGCCGGCTCCGGCCGACGCCAACAGCGAAGAGGTCACCAAGATCCTGACCAACGCCGCCGAACGCTGCTCGCTGGTGCTGGACAACCCGGCGCCGGAGGTATACCTGGTCGATCTGCAGCAGGGCATTCAGATCTTCGAGATGCGCATCTACGCGGCCGAAATGGGCCACCGCATGCCGCTGCGCCACGAGATCCACCAGCTGATCCTGGCGGGCTACCGCGAACACGGCATCACCCTGCCGTACCCGCCGTTCCAGGTGCGCAGCGAAACGCTGTCGCGGCTGACCACCAACGGCCGTACGCCGCCTTCCACGCCGCCGCCGAACACCAAACGCGAATCCGGCGGCCTGTAAATAAAAAAGGGTGCAGTTCATGGTGAACTGCACCCTTTTGCTATCCGCTGATGAGAAAGCTACGCGCGCCCTACCGGGAAGGCGAGCACCTCACTCAAACTCTCGGCGCCCAGCGCCAACATCACCAGCCGGTCTACGCCCAACGCCACCCCGGAACATTCCGGCATGCCGTGCTGCAGCGCGTCCAGCAGGTTGTTGTCGATCGGGTGCTGCGGCAGGCCGCGCTCCGCGCGCTTGCGGTTATCCTGCTCAAAGCGCTGGCGCTGCTCGCGGCTGTCGGTCAGTTCACGGAAGCCGTTCGCCAGCTCAATGCCCTTGAAATACACTTCAAAACGCTCCGCTACGCGGTGATCCTCGGTGCTTATCTCCGCCAACGCCGCCTGGCTGGCCGGGAAGTGATAAACAAAGGCCGGTTTTTCGCGGCCGATGTGCGGCTCCACCCCAACGGTGAACAGCAGCTGCAACAGCGTATCGCGGTCTTCTTCGGTATCGGCGATGTTGCTCAAATCAAGCTTGGCCGCCGCTTCGCGCAGCTGGGCCTTCTCCGCCGACAGCGGATCGATATCCAGGTGGCGCAGGAACGCCTGCTGATAGGACAGCGTCTCTGCGCTGTCGCAATCCAGCACCTGCTGCAGCAGATCGTCCACTTCATTCATCAGCCGGTACATGTCGTAGTGCGGACGGTACCATTCCAGCATGGTGAATTCCGGGTTGTGATGCCGCCCGGCCTCTTCATTGCGGAAACTGCGCCCCATCTGATAGATCGGGCCGCTGCCCGCCGCCAGCAGGCGCTTCATGTGGTATTCCGGGCTGGTCATCATGTACAGCGTCAGGCCCTCCGCCGCCCCCGGCCCGACGAAGCGCGTCTGGAACGGGAACAGGTGGATATCGGTAACCGTCGCCTGGCTCATGGTGGGCGTCTCAACTTCCAGCACGCCTCGATCGGCGAAGAAACGCCGGATCTCCGCCAGGATCGCTGCGCGTTTCAACAAATTGGCGATAGGTGCACTTGGCTGCCAGCTTGCCGTTTCGCTCATGGTAATTACTCCGAAATCAAACAGGGGATGCAGTCTACTCGTATCCTGTCACGCAAACAAATTCTTCAGGATCGGCGGGCCGCGGCGGCGGCGATTTTCGACAAACGGGCGGTAAAAAGGCCGATAAAAAGCCGAACGCACGCCGAACGTGCCGCTATGGCAGAAGAGCCTGCCGGCTAACAGTTAATCGACAAAACAATCGATCACATCAAATTTCCCCTACTTAACTTTAGGTATAGTTAATTCCCTATAGTTGGTGGGAGATATCTATCCTTAACTTTTAATTAACATCAATTGGTTCAATTAGTTAGCACCCGAAGCGTTTCATTAAATTTTAAGCATAGATATTTAACTTGCCGTTCTTAACAGAACATTGGAGGAATGCAGTGCAAACCTTTAACGCCGATCTTGCCATTATTGGGGCCGGGGGCGCTGGTTTACGTGCAGCAATAGCCGCAGCGGAAGCCAACCCTCAACTGAAAATCGCGCTGATCTCTAAAGTCTACCCGATGCGCAGCCATACGGTCGCCGCCGAGGGGGGCTCCGCCGCCGTCACCCAGGATCACGACTCTTACGACTACCACTTCAACGATACCGTCGCCGGCGGCGACTGGCTGTGCGAGCAGGACGTGGTCGACCATTTCGTGCACCAGTGCCCGCGCGAAATGACCCAGCTGGAACAATGGGGGTGCCCCTGGAGCCGCAAACCGGACGGCTCGGTCAACGTGCGGCGCTTTGGCGGCATGAAGATCGAACGCACCTGGTTCGCCGCCGACAAGACCGGTTTCCATATGCTGCACACCCTGTTCCAGACCTCGCTGAAGTACCCGCAGATCCAGCGCTTCGACGAGCACTTCGTGCTGGACATTCTGGTGGACGACGGCCAGGCGCGCGGCCTGGTGGCGATGAACATGATGGAAGGCACCCGCGTGCAGATCCGCGCCAATGCGGTGGTGATGGCCACCGGCGGCGCCGGGCGCGTGTATCGCTACAACACCAACGGCGGCATCGTCACCGGTGACGGCATGGGCATGGCGTTCCACCACGGCGTACCGCTGCGCGATATGGAATTCGTGCAGTACCACCCGACCGGCCTGCCCGGCTCCGGTATCCTGATGACCGAAGGCTGCCGCGGCGAAGGCGGCATCCTGGTGAACAAGGACGGCTACCGCTACCTGCAGGACTACGGCATGGGGCCGGAAACGCCGCTGGGCGAACCGAAAAACAAATATATGGAGCTGGGCCCGCGCGATAAAGTTTCACAGGCCTTCTGGCACGAATGGCGCGCCGGACGCACCCTTCCCACCCCGCGCGGCGACGTGGTCTATCTGGACCTGCGGCACCTGGGCGAGAAAAAGCTGCTGGAGCGGCTGCCGTTCATCTGTGAGCTGGCCAAGGCCTACGTCGGCGTCGACCCGGTGAAGGAGCCGATCCCGGTGCGCCCCACTGCGCACTACACCATGGGCGGCATCGAAACCGATCAAAACTGCGAAACCCGCATCAGGGGCCTGTTCGCCGTCGGGGAATGTTCCTCCGTCGGCCTGCACGGCGCCAACCGCCTCGGCTCCAACTCGCTGGCGGAACTGGTGGTGTTCGGCCGGGTGGCCGGTGAGCACGCCGCACGCCGGGCGCTGGAAAGCGGCCCGGCCAACGGCGGTGCGCTGGACGCCCAGGGACGCGACGTCGAAGCCCGGCTGAGCAACCTGATGAAACAGGAAGGCAATGAAAACTGGTCGAAGATCCGCGACGAAATGGGCCTGTCGATGGAAGAAGGCTGCGGCATCTACCGCACGCCGGAGCTGATGCAAAAAACCATCGATAAGCTGGCCGAGCTGAAAGAACGCTTCAAACGGGTCAGGATCACCGACAGTTCCAGCGTATTCAATACCGATCTGCTGTACACCATCGAACTGGGCTATGGCCTGGACGTCGCCGAATGCATGGCGCACTCCGCCTTCAACCGCAAAGAGTCGCGCGGCGCGCACCAACGTCTGGATGAAGGCTGCACCGAGCGTGACGACGTCAACTTCCTCAAACATACGCTGGCGTTCCACAACCCGGCCGGCGCGCCGCGGCTGGAATACAGCGACGTGAAAATCACCAAGCTGCCGCCGGCCAAACGTGTTTACGGCGCCGAAGCCGATGCGCAGGAGAAAAAGGATAAGGAGCAGGCCAATGGCTGAGATGAAAACCCTGAAAATCGAAGTCATGCGCTATAACCCGGAACGCGACGCCGAGCCGCATTTCGAGACCTACGCCGTGCCTTACGATGAGCAGACCTCGCTGCTTGATGCGCTGGGTTACATCAAGGACAACCTGGCGCCGGACCTCTCCTACCGCTGGTCCTGCCGCATGGCGATCTGCGGCTCGTGCGGCATGATGGTCAACCGGGTGCCGAAGCTGGCGTGCAAAACCTTCCTGCGGGAATACACCGGCGGCATGAAGGTCGAGGCGCTGGGCAACTTCCCCATCGAGCGCGATCTGGTGGTCGACATGACTCACTTTATCGAGAGCCTGGAGGCGATTAAGCCCTACATCATCGGCAACGACCGCACACCGGAAGAAGGCCCGAACGTGCAGACCCCGGCGCAAATGGCGAAGTATCACCAGTTCTCCGGCTGCATCAACTGCGGCCTGTGCTATGCCGCCTGCCCGCAGTTCGGCCTCAATCCGGAGTTTATCGGCCCGGCGGCGATCACGCTGGCGCACCGTTACAACCTGGATAACCGCGACCACGGCAAAAAACAGCGCATGCCGCAGCTCAACGGCCAAAACGGCGTCTGGAGCTGCACTTTTGTCGGCTATTGTTCCGAAGTCTGTCCGAAACACGTCGATCCGGCCGCCGCCATCCAGCAAGGCAAGGTGGAAAGCGCCAAAGACTTTATGATCGCCATGCTGAAGCCGCAATAAGGGAGAAAAATTGCCATGACAACACAACGTAAGCCCTATGTGCGCACCATGACGCCCACCTGGTGGCAGAAACTGGGCTTCTATCGCTTCTACATGCTGCGTGAAGGCACTTCGGTGCTGGCGGTGTGGTTCAGCATCCTGCTGCTGTACGGCGTGTTCGCGCTGAAAGGCGGCGCGGAAAGCTGGGCCGGCTTCGTCGGTTTCCTGCAAAACCCGCTGGTGTTGCTGATCAACATCGTCGCGCTGCTGGCGGCGGCATTGCACACCAAAACCTGGTTCGATCTGGCGCCGAAGGCTGCCAATATCGTGGTTAACAGCGAAAAAATGGGGCCTGGACCGATCGTTAAAGGGCTGTGGGCGGTCACCCTGCTGGCCAGCGCGATCATTCTGGCCGTAGCCCTGATGTAATCCGGAGGAAACATGATAAACCAAGCACCTAAACGCTCTGACGAGCCGGTTTTCTGGGGGTTGTTCGGCGCCGGCGGCATGTGGGGGGCGATAGTGGCGCCGGCCATCGTGCTGCTGGTCGGCATCTTGCTGCCGCTGGGGCTGTTCCCCGGTGAGGCGCTGGGCTATGAGCGGGTGCTGGCGTTCTGCCAAAGCCTAATCGGTCGCCTGTTCCTGCTGCTGATGATCGTCCTGCCGCTGTGGTGCGGCCTGCACCGCATCCACCATGCGATGCATGATCTGAAGATCCACGTGCCGGCCGGCAAATGGGTGTTCTACGGCCTGGCGGCGATCCTTAGCGTAGTGACGCTGATTGGGGTCGTGACCCTGTAAACCTCTCAGGCGGCCAATGTCCGTTGGCCGCCTGTTTTAGGTAAGTGGCTGGGGTTATCAGTGGCTGCTGAACTTCAGGCCGAGTATCCCGACCACGATCAGGCACAGGCTGATAATGCGCGCGATATTGGTCGACTCACCCAGCAATATCATCCCCATAATCGCCGCCCCCACCGCGCCGATGCCGGTCCAGACCGCATAGGCGGTGCCGGCGGGCAGCGTTTTCATCGCGTTGGCCAGCAGCAGCATGCTGACTACCATCGCAGCAACAGTAATGATGCTGGGCGTCAGGCGGGTAAAACCCTGGGTGTATTTCAGGCCGATAGCCCATACCACTTCGAGCAAACCGGCGATAAGCAAAATAATCCAGGCCATGAGACGGCCTCCATAAGCATGGGGTCGTCCCCAATCCAGTGACGCGTGAACAGGTCGTCCCGTTCAGCTTGATGACAAATGCCGGGCAATTATAACGTGGCAAGACAAACACGGGAAGGCGGGCATGAAGCGGTATTCCACAAAACGAGCCTGGCGCTACTGCTTATGGAATACCACAGGGGTCTGAAAAAACGCTTATTCCGCGCTGCGCTGAATGGCTTTGCCGCCGGCCTGGATATCTTCACCCACCCCTTTGGTGGTGTTGCATGCGGTCAATGAGCTTAAAATTAGCAAAGAGAAAATGGCGATAATACTTTTCTTCAGCATAGGAAATCCTTATTTGTCGTGATGAAAAAGTACGGCTTTCTAAGCTTAGTAAAGATTAGCGGGCGCTGCTGCTTAAAATGGCGATTTTTTGGCCAAACAAATTAGAGGAATTAATGCTTTCAGCTGGCCGTACGCGAAATAGCGCCGCCGAGGTGCTGAACGTCTTCGCCAAAGCCGCGAAACGTATTACAACCGCTTAGGGATGCCAGTAACAGCAGGGAGATCACGGCCAACAGAGTTTTCTTCATCATGCGGATTTTCTGCCAACGGTCGACGGGAAGGGATAAAACAGAGGAACCACTGGGGTTCCTCTGCCTTGAAACTTATTTAACGCGAGATACGTATTCGCCAGAGCGGGTGTCGACGCGGACAACTTCGCCAATCTGTACGAACAATGGCACTTTAACGACGGCGCCGGTGCTCAGGGTTGCAGGCTTGCCGCCGGTACCGGCAGTGTCGCCTTTCAGGCCCGGATCGGTATCGGTGATTTCAGCTTCGATGAAGTTCGGCGGCTGAACGGCGATAGGACGACCGTCCCACAGCGTAACGATACATTCCGCATTGTCCTGCAGCCATTTTGCCGCGTCGGAAACGGTTTTGCCGTCAACCTGATGCTGCTCGAAAGTCTCTGGGTGCATGAAGTGGTAGAACTCACCGTCGGTGTACAGGTAGTTCATGTTGGTATCTACTACGTCTGCGCCTTCGCAAGAGTCGGTAGATTTAAAGGTTTTCTCAACGCGGGTGCCGGTCAGCAGGCGACGCATTTTTACGCGCGCGAAGGCCTGGCCTTTACCTGGTTTCACGAACTCGCTGGATTCGATAGCGTAAGGTTCGCCCTCGAACATGATTTTAAGACCCGGACGGAAATCGTTGCTAGAATAAGTCGCCATGATGGCCCTCTGAATATTTGAACTGGTAGCTTAGCCAAAAAAATGGCACACATTATAACCCGAACTACGGCATATAGAGAAGATTGGTTGCATCAACTCGCCGATGTTATTACCGATCCTGATGAATTACTGCAGCTTTTGTCACTGAATACCCACCCGGAACTGCCGCAGGGGCGCGATGCCCGTCGGCTGTTCGCCTTGCGGGTGCCGCGCGCCTTCGCCGCACGCATGCGCCCCGGGGATGCCAATGACCCGCTGCTGCGCCAGGTGCTGACCGTCAAAGAAGAGTTTATCAACGCTCCCGGCTTCACCACTGACCCGTTGGACGAACAGCGCAGCGTGGTGCCTGGCCTGCTGCACAAATACCGCAATCGCGCGCTGCTGTTGGTCAAGGGCGGCTGTGCGGTCAATTGTCGCTACTGCTTCCGCCGCCATTTCCCGTATCAGGACAACCAGGGCAACAAGGCCAACTGGCGCCAGGCGCTGGATTATATCCGCCAACACCCGGAACTGGATGAAATTATTTTCTCCGGCGGCGATCCGCTGATGGCGAAAGACAGCGAACTGGACTGGCTGATCGGCGAGCTGGAGGCCATCCCGCACCTGAAACGTCTGCGCATTCACACCCGGCTGCCGGTGGTGATCCCGGCGCGCATTACGCCTGAACTCTGCCGCAGGCTGTCGGCATCGCGCCTGCAGGTGCTGATGGTGACCCATATCAACCACGCCAACGAGATCGACCGCGAGCTGCAAGCCGCCATGGCGCAACTGAAGCTGGCCGGGGTCACGCTGCTCAACCAAAGCGTGCTGCTGCGCGGCATCAACGATAACGCCGACACGCTGGCGGCGCTGAGCAACGCGCTGTTTGACGCCGGCATTTTGCCCTACTACATCCACGTGCTGGACAAGGTGCAGGGCGCGGCGCACTTCATGGTCAGCGACGACGAAGCGCGCGCCATCATGCAGGCGCTGCTGAGCAAGGTTTCCGGCTATATGGTGCCGCGCCTGACCCGCGAAGTGGGCGGCGAGCCAAGCAAAACGCCAATCGACCTGCGCCTGATGCAGGGCTGAAACGCCGCGACGCAAACAAAAAGAGGAATGCCCGGGCATTCCTCTTTTTTATGTATTCGCTGCTATCGGCGCCTTATGGGCATTTATAAACCTGGCCGACCATTTTGCTGTCCAGCGGCGCAAAGCTGGAGAGCAGATTCTGAGTCGGGCTGTTGGCGCCGTAAATCACGTTGCCGCCCATCTCCGCCGCCTTGTTGCGCAGATCGTTGGCCGCACCGCGCATGGAGCTGCCTTCACCGCCGTTGCCGGACAGCCAGTTGCTCTGGGTGCCGGTCACTTCACCCAACAGCTGGCATTCCGCCGCCGGTTTGGTGTCGGTGAACTTAATCTGCTGACCCGCGGCGGTCAGTTCATGAGACGTGCTGCAACCCGCCAGCAGTACGGCTGCCGAGAGACCCAGTAAGGCTTTAATCCGCATCTTGTTCCCCATATGATGTTGAGAATTACGCAAAATCTTATCAGAAAGCGTTGCCATCTCTTAAGCATCCGTTGCCACCGATTCCTGGCCAACGTCTTGAGCGACAGCTGATGACGTATCAGTTTATCAGTTAAATCACCCCGGGCTGCAAAAATATCATCAAATACAGCGCGGCAGCTATGCCCAGCCGCCGACCGGCTCTTCCGCGGGCCTTTCTTCCGCCCCCTGGCGCAGCAACTCTCCGGTCAGTTGAAACACCGCCACCGCCTGCGCCAGCAGCGCCGCCTGCTCCTCCACGCTGGCGGCGGTAGTGGCCACCTCCTCTACCAGCGCGGCGTTTTGCTGCGTCACCTGATCCATTTGCGTGATGGCGATGCCCACCTGTTCAACGCCTTTGCTTTGCTCTTCTGAAGCGTAAGAGATGCTGCCCATCAGCGAATTGACCTTAGTGACCGACACCACGATCTCATTCATGGCATTGCCGGCCCGCTCCACCAACTGCACGCCTTCGCCGATATCGGCGGCGACGCCGTCCACCAGGCTGCTGATTTCCTTTGCCGAAGCCGCACAGCGCTGCGCCAGACTGCGCACTTCCCCGGCCACCACGGCAAAACCCCGCCCCTGCTCCCCGGCTCGCGCGGCCTCCACCGCAGCATTGAGCGCCAGGATATTGGTCTGGAAGGCGATGCCGTCGATCACGCTGGTAATCTCTCCCACCTGGCGGGCGCTGTCGTTGATGACGCGCATCTTGTTGACCAGGCTGCCCATCAGCGCCTCGCCGTCGTGCGCAATCACCGAGGTTTGATTCACCATCAGCGCCGCCTGGCCGGCGTTATCGGCGTTTTGCCGCACCGTCGCGGTGATCTGTTCCATGCTGGCGGCGGTTTGCGTCAATGCGCTGGCCTGCTCTTCGGTGCGGCTGGACAGGTCGGCGTTGCCGACGGCAATTTCGTGGGTGCCCAGGTTGATGGACTCGACCCCTTCGCGCACCTGCCGGACGGTGGCGCTCAGCTCCTGCTGCATCTTTTGCAGGCTGGCGAACAGCATGCCGATTTCGTTGCGGCTGTGCAGCCGAATCTCGCTGCGCAGATCCCCGCGGCCCACCTTTTGCAGATGGTCAGCGACCTGGCGCAGCGGCGTGATAAGCCGCCGGCGGAAATCGCGGTGCACCAGCACCAGCAGCGCCAAAATCGCCGCCAGGGTCCCGCTCAGCAGGCGCGCGAACACCCTCTGCGTCTGCTGCGCCTCTTCCAGCGCCAGACGATGATTGACCACCGTCGCTTTCATATAGTCGGCAAACTGCGCGTCCAGCCGCTGGCGCACCCCGCTTTTCTCGGCCATCATTTGGTGCAGGCTGTCGAGCAATGTCGCCTGCGGCGCCGTTTCCAACAGCGCCAGCTCGCGTTTCAGCACCCTCTGCTGCGCCAGATAAACCTTCTTCATCGCCTCACCCAGCTCAGGCCGGGAAACCGTCAGGCCCGGCGTAGCCCAAAACAGGTTGAAAGCGACGTCGGCGCTGCGAAGTTCGCTGCGCGCCTGGTGAATGCCCTGCCGAATATCCGCGGCGGCGGTCGGTGCCATGCGCTCAAAGGCCATATTGTCGATCAGCGTCTGGGTTTGCAGCAGCGCGCGCCAGCTGCGGTTAAGCGCCGCTTCTTCCGCTGAGAAGACACCCATGGTGCCGATGCTGCTGCCGTTCTGCTGCATGAAATAGAAGGCGATGCCGCCGGTGCCCATGGGCATCAGGCCCAGCAGCAGCAGCATCAACATCAGCCAGGTGGCTATATTCATATTTTTCAGCATAAGTCGTCTCCTTTGACAGTAACCACAGGAAGGGACCCCCTCTTGTCGGTATGGGGTATATCGGAAGGAAACGGCAACTGTTTATGGCAAAAACAAAATAATGCAATAATTCATTCACAAAACTAATAACGTGCTATTAAATCATTCTCTTGGTTGATTTTAAAGATAAAAAAACCCCGGTCGATTGACCGGGGTTTTCAGCATACGCAAGCGTAGGGGATGATTACATCATGCCGCCCATGCCACCCATGCCGCCCATACCACCGGCGCCGCCTAAGTCAGGCGCGTCGGCTTTAGGCAGATCGGTAACCATGCACTCGGTGGTGATCATCAGGCCAGCCACGGAAGCCGCGTACTGCAGAGCAGAACGGGTGACTTTGGTTGGATCCAGGATACCCATCGCGATCATGTCGCCGTATTCTTCGGAGTAAGCGTTGTAGCCGTAGCTGCCTTCGCCCGCTTTCACGTTGTTGGCGATCACAGAGGCTTCTTCACCGGCGTTGATCACGATCTGACGCAGCGGTGACTCCATCGCGCGCAGCGCAACTTTGATACCGACGTTCTGGTCTTCGTTGTCGCCTTTCAGGCCGGCAATTTTGCCCGCCACGCGGATCAGCGCAACGCCGCCGCCGGCAACCACGCCTTCTTCCACCGCAGCACGGGTCGCGTGCAGGGCGTCTTCAACGCGGGCTTTCTTCTCTTTCATTTCAACTTCAGTCGCTGCGCCAACTTTGATAACGGCAACGCCGCCGGCCAGTTTAGCTACGCGCTCCTGCAGTTTTTCACGATCGTAGTCAGAGGTCGCTTCTTCGATCTGCTGACGGATCTGGGTAACGCGGCCCTGGATGGTCGCTTCGTCGCCCACGCCATCGATGATGATGGTGGTGTCTTTGTTGATCACCACGCGTTTTGCCTGGCCCAGGTCTTCCAGGGTGGCTTTTTCCAGCTCCAGACCGATCTCTTCAGAGATAACGGTACCGGCAGTCAGGGTAGCGATGTCCTGCAGCATGGCTTTACGACGGTCGCCGAAGCCAGGCGCTTTAACCGCAGCCACTTTCACGATGCCGCGCATGGTGTTGACCACCAGGGTAGCCAGCGCTTCGCCTTCAACATCTTCGGCGATGATCAGCAATGGTTTGCCGGCTTTCGCCACGGCTTCCAGCACTGGCAGCATTTCGCGGATGTTGGAGATTTTTTTGTCAGCCAGCAGGATGAACGGGCTTTCCAGCTCGACAGAACCGGTTTCCGGCTTGTTGATGAAGTACGGAGACAGGTAGCCGCGATCGAACTGCATACCTTCAACCACGTCCAGTTCGTCTTGCAGGCCGGTGCCTTCTTCAACGGTGATGACGCCTTCTTTGCCCACTTTTTCCATCGCTTCTGCAATCAGTTTACCCACGGTTTCGTCGGAGTTTGCAGAGATGGTGCCAACCTGAGCGATGGCTTTGGAGTCGGAGCAAGGTACGGACAGTTTTTTCAGCTCTTCAACCGCAGCGACAACCGCTTTGTCGATGCCGCGCTTCAGATCCATCGGGTTCATGCCGGCGGCTACCGCTTTCAGGCCTTCGGTGATGATGGATTGAGCCAGTACGGTTGCAGTGGTGGTGCCGTCGCCCGCAGCGTCGTTCGCTTTGGAGGCCACTTCTTTCACCATCTGCGCACCCATGTTCTCGAACTTGTCTTCCAGTTCGATTTCACGGGCAACGGATACGCCATCTTTAGTGATGGTAGGAGCGCCGAAGGATTTATCCAGCACTACGTTACGGCCTTTCGGGCCCAGGGTCACTTTTACTGCATCAGCGAGAACATTCACGCCGCGGAGCATTTTCACGCGAGCGTCGTTGCCGAATTTTACGTCTTTAGCTGCCATTGGTATTTCCCTTCAACTCGTTCAGTTCAGAAGATAAAGCGCAATTACGCTTCAACAATTGCCAGAATGTCGCTTTCGGACATGATCAACACTTCTTCATTGTCGATCTTCTCTGCTTTCACGCCGTAGCCGTCGTTGAAAATCACGATATCGCCAACTTTCACATCCAGCGGTTGGATGTTGCCGCTTTCCAGCACACGCCCTTTACCCACTGCCACCACTTCACCACGAGTAGATTTACCCGCTGCAGAGCCAGTCAGAACGATGCCGCCAGCAGATTTTGATTCAACTTCTTTGCGCTTGACGATAACGCGGTCATGCAATGGACGAATACTCATTGAACGCTCTCCTGTAAGAAGGTCTCTATCAGATTTAGGGTTGTTCACCGGTTTTTTTGTTGTTACCGGCCTCGTGGGATTTGAGATGGGGGCATTCCATCCCCCTTCAAGGGGCCAGCAAAAAAATTTTTCGTTTTTGGCGATATTCCTGAGCTGCGCAGACAAAAAACGCGGCCAAGGCCGCGTTTTTTTAGCGATCGTTGCGCTTGTCGTGCTCATCGGGCTGGTGCTCCAGCGTGTAGCGATCGTCGTCTTTACGCTGGAACTCGCCGTCGAAGGTGTTGCCGTTGGCGGCATCGCCCCCCTGGCCCCAACCGCCGGGGCGGTAGACCGACAGATGCGGCATCAGCTTCAGCGTCAGCGATTTCTGCACCGGCGGCAGCAGCAGCAACAGGCCGAGGAAGTCGGTGAAGAAACCCGGCACCAGCAGCAGGAAGCCCGCCAGCACCAGCGAAACGCTTTTCACCATTTCCGCCGCCGGGCTTTCGCCGGCAGCCAGTTTTTGCTGCATTTGCACGAAGGTTTTCATGCCCTGATTGCGCACCAGCGAAATGCCGACGCAGGAGGTAAACACCACCAGCAACAGGGTGACAGCCACGCCAAGCACGGCGGCGACTTTGATAAATAAGGATATTTCTATGTAAGCCAGCAGAAATATCAGCAGTAGCGGTAACCAGCGCACCTGGTTCTCCTATCGGTAGGTAAGGCGCAGCCGCCGCGAAGCGCCTGCGCGAAAAAAAGGGGGCCTATATGGCCGACCTAAATAGAATGGGGACAAGCCGGGCCCATTTCAACCAAAGGCCCTTTTTTATTGCTAAAGTTAGCAAACGTGAAAGAGATCACAGAACCGGAAAAGTGCGTTTTTATAAGCACCATAAGGTGATCTGGATTCAGTCATTTATTACTGACCAGCATATGATCTGGGCAGCAACGGGCGATATGGTCAATCGTTTCATGCCCCAAGCCTTCGGCAACATTATTTGGTTACCTGACAAATTATTAATTCGGCAGCAACACATAGAGAAGGTTCTCATGTCAAACAACATTCGTATCGAAGAAGACCTGTTAGGAACACGTGAAGTCCCCGCAGAAGCCTACTACGGTGTTCACACTCTGCGTGCGATTGAAAACTTCTACATCAGCAACAGCAAAATCAGCGATGTCCCCGAATTTGTGCGCGGCATGGTGATGGTGAAAAAAGCCGCGGCGATGGCAAATAAAGAACTAAAAACCATCCCACGCAAAATCGCCGACGTCATCATTCAGGCCTGCGACGAAGTGCTGGATAAAGGCAAATGCATGGATCAGTTCCCGGTGGACGTGTTCCAGGGCGGCGCCGGCACCTCGCTGAACATGAACACCAACGAAGTGCTGGCCAACATCGGCCTGGAGCTGATGGGCCACCAGAAAGGCGAATACCAGTACCTGAACCCCAACGACCATCTCAATAAATGCCAGTCCACCAACGACGCCTACCCGACCGGTTTCCGCATCGCGGTGTACGCCTCCAACCAGAAACTGATCGACGCCATCAACCAGCTGCGCGAAGGTTTTGACCGCAAGGCGAAAGAGTTCGAGACCATCCTGAAGATGGGCCGCACCCAGCTGCAGGACGCGGTGCCGATGACCCTGGGCCAGGAATTCCACGCCTTCAGCGTGCTGCTGAACGAAGAAACCCGTAACCTGCACCGCACCGCGGAGCTGCTGCTGGAAGTGAACCTGGGCGCCACCGCCATCGGCACCGCGCTCAACACCCCGGAAGGCTACCAGCACCTGGCGGTGCAGAAACTGGCGGAAGTCAGCGGCCTGCCGGTCGTGCCGGCGGAAGATCTGATCGAAGCCACCTCCGACTGCGGCGCCTACGTGATGGTGCACAGCGCGCTGAAGCGCCTGGCGGTCAAACTGTCGAAAATCTGCAACGACCTGCGCCTGCTCTCCTCCGGCCCGCGCGCCGGCCTGAACGAAATCAACCTGCCGGAACTGCAGGCGGGTTCTTCCATCATGCCGGCCAAGGTCAACCCGGTGGTGCCGGAAGTGGTCAATCAGGTGTGTTTCAAGGTGATTGGCAACGACACTTGCGTTACCATGGCGGCCGAAGCGGGCCAGCTGCAGTTGAACGTGATGGAGCCGGTGATCGGCCAGGCGATGTTCGAGTCGATCCACATCCTGACCAACGCCTGCTATAACCTGCTGGAAAAATGCATCAACGGCATTACCGCCAATAAAGAAGTGTGCGAGCACTACGTCTTCAACTCTATCGGTATCGTGACCTATCTGAACCCGTTCATCGGCCACCACAACGGTGACATCGTCGGGAAGATCTGCGCCGAAACCGGCAAGAGCGTGCGCGAAGTGGTGCTGGAACGCGGCCTGCTGACCGAAGCCGAGCTGGATGACATCTTCTCCGTGGAGAACCTGATGCACCCGGCCTATAAAGCCAAACGCTATACGGATGAAAATGAACAATAACAGCCCTACCCGGTAGCCCGAAAAGGCACGCTGAATCCTCTGGATAGCGTGCCTTTTTACTTTCTGGCGCCCACAAAATTTTAACTTTTTATTTTCAAATAAGCTTATTTTAAGGAGTAGACACTATGTTAGCCGTGGAATTGGTTATCGTTCTGCTGGCCATCTTTTTAGGTGCCAGACTGGGCGGTATCGGTATCGGGTTCGCCGGAGGCCTGGGGGTGCTGGTGCTGGCGTTGATCGGCGTCAAGCCGGGCAGCATCCCCTTCGACGTGATTTCCATCATCATGGCGGTGATCGCCGCAATCTCCGCCATGCAGGTCGCCGGGGGGATGGATTATCTGGTGCAGCAAACCGAAAAGCTGCTGCGCAAGAACCCCAAGCACATCACCATCCTCGCCCCCATCGTCACCTACTTCCTGACCATCTTCGCCGGCACCGGCAATATCTCGCTCTCCGCGCTGCCGGTGATTGCCGAAGTGGCGAAAGAACAAGGCATCAAGCCGTGCCGCCCGCTGTCGACCGCCGTGGTCTCCGCCCAGATAGCCATCACCGCCTCGCCGATTTCCGCCGCGGTGGTGTACATGTCTTCGGTAATGGAAGGCCATGGCGTCAGCTATCTGCATTTGCTGATGGTGGTGCTGCCGTCCACCTTCTGCGCGGTGCTGGTGATGTCGCTGCTGGTGACCTGGCTGTTCGACTCAAAGCTGTCTGACGACCCGGTGTACCTGAAGCGCCTGGAAGAAGGCCTGATCACCCTGCGCGGCAACAAGGCGCTGGAGATCAAACCGCGCGCCAAGGCCTCGGTGCTGCTGTTCCTGCTGGGGGTGCTGTGCGTGGTGGCCTACGCCATCATCAACAGCCCGGGCCTGGGCCTGGTGGCCAAGCCGCTGATGAACACCACCAACGCCATCCTGATCATCATGCTGAGCGTCGCCACCCTGACCACCCTGCTGTGCCGCGTCGACACCGACCAGGTGCTCAACTCCAGCACCTTTAAAGCCGGCATGAGCGCCTGTATCTGTATTTTGGGCGTCGCCTGGCTGGGCGACACCTTCGTGCAGGCCAACATCGACTGGATCAAAGAGACCGCGGGCAGCGTGATCCAGGCGCATCCGTGGCTGCTGGCGGTGATCTTCTTCTTCTGTTCCGCACTGCTGTACTCCCAGGCCGCCACCGCCAAGGCGCTGATGCCGATGGCGCTGGCGCTGAACGTGTCGCCGCTGACCGCCGTTGCGTCCTTCGCCGCCGTTTCCGGTCTGTTCATCCTGCCGACCTACCCGACGCTGGTCGCCGCGGTGCAAATGGACGACACCGGCACCACGCGCATCGGGCGCTTCGTGTTCAACCACCCGTTCTTCATCCCCGGCACCATCGGCGTGATATTGGCGGTGGTATTCGGTTTCCTGCTCGGTGGCCTGATGCTGTAATTCCCCGACCGGGGCTGCGGCCCCGGTTTCTCCTTTGATGATAAACTCGCCTTCTAGCCAAACCGCCTTCGGGGTATAGTTGCCCACACCAATCGATGAGAGGGTTGAAGATGTCTGATTGCGAAGCCGTCGTCATACTTTGTACCGCACCCGATGAAGCCAGCGCCCAGGAACTGGCGGCGCGGGTGCTGGGCGACAAGCTGGCGGCCTGCGCCACGCTGCTGCCCGGCGCGACGTCGCTGTATTACTGGGAAGGGAAACTGGAACAGGAATACGAAGTGCAGATGCTGTTCAAAAGCGATCGTCGCCATCAAGATGCCCTGCTCACCGCCCTGAAACAACATCACCCCTACCAGACGCCCGAGCTGCTGGTGCTGCCGGTGATGGCCGGAGATAAAGACTACCTGTTATGGATCAACGCCTCATTAAACTGATTTTGCTGCTTTGCAGCCTGTTTTTCCTGCCGCAGGCGGCGCAGGCCTCGCTGTTCGGCCAGAGCGGCGGCAGCCAGTTCGTGCCCGTCGATCGGGCGTTCGCCTTCGATTTTAAACAGCAGGACCGCCAGCTGACGCTGAACTGGCAAATTCGCCCGGGCTATTATCTGTACCGCCAGCAGATCAAGCTGGTGCCGCAGCAGGCGACGCTGGGCGCCTTTACGCTGCCCGAGGGGCTGAGCCACAAGGATGAGTTCTTCGGCGAGGTCGCCATTTTCAAACAGCAGCTCAACCTGAACATTCCGCTGCAGCAGGCGGCAGCCAGCGCCAGCCTGATCGTCACCTATCAGGGCTGCGCCGAAGCCGGCTTCTGCTACCCGCCGGAAACCCGAACGATCCCGCTGGATGCAGTGAGCGCCGCCACCGCATTGCCGACCCCTGCGCCGGCAGCACCGGCGCCCGCCAGCCTGCCGTTCTCCCCCCTGTGGGCGCTGTTGATCGGCATCGGCATCGCCTTCACCCCCTGCGTGCTGCCGATGTACCCGCTGATTTCCGGCATCATTCTCGGCCGCGAACGGCCGCACGGCAGCGGGCGCATTCTGGCGCTGGCGGTCGTTTACGTGCAGGGCATGGCGTTAACCTACACCCTGCTCGGCCTGGTGGTTGCGGCCGCCGGGCTGCAGTTCCAGGCAGCGTTGCAGCACCCCTATGTGCTGATCGGCCTGTCGGCGCTGTTTATCGCCCTGGCGCTGTCGATGTTCGGCCTGTACTCGCTGCAGCTGCCTTCCGCGCTGCAGACCCGCTTAGCCAACTGGAGCAACACCCAGCGCGGCGGTTCGTTGACCGGCGTATTCCTGATGGGCGCATTGGCCGGGTTGATTTGTTCGCCCTGCACCACCGCGCCGCTGAGCGCCATCCTGCTGTATATCGCCCAGAGCGGCAATATGTGGGCCGGCGGCGGCACGCTGTATCTTTACGCGCTGGGGATGGGCATTCCGCTGGTGATCGTCACCCTGTTCGGCAACCGCCTGCTGCCGCGCAGCGGCCCCTGGATGCAGTATGTCAAAGAGGCCTTCGGCTTCGTGATCCTGGCGCTGCCGGTCTTCCTGCTGGAACGGGTGATCGGTGACCTGTGGGGATTGCGGTTGTGGAGCCTGCTCGGCCTGGCGTTCTTCGGCTGGGCCTTCGCCCTGAGCCTGAAAACCTCACGCGGTTGGGCCAGAGCATTGCAGCTGCTGCTGCTGGCGGCGGCGGTGATCGCCGCACGGCCGCTGCAGGACTGGGCGTTCGGCGCCACTGGCGCGCAACAGGCCAACCTGCCGCACCTCAGCTTCACCCGCATCGAGAACGTCGGGCAGCTCGACCAGGCGCTGCAGCAGGCGCAGGGCAAGCCGGTGATGCTGGATCTGTACGCCGACTGGTGCGTCGCCTGCAAAGAGTTCGAAAAATATACCTTCAGCGACGCGGCGGTTCAGGCTAAGCTGGCCAACGTGGTGCTGCTGCAGGCGGACGTGACCGCCAACAACGCCGAACAGGCGGCGCTGCTGAAGCGCCTGCAGGTCCTCGGATTGCCGACCATTCTGTTCTTCAACGGCGCCGGCCAAGAGTTGCCCGCACAGCGGGTCACCGGCTTTATGGATGCGCCGGCGTTCAACGCGCATTTGCAGAAAGCGGTGCAATAAATAAAATCGAATTGGAGGAAGCACAAGTGCAACGTGAACACGTTCTTGATACCGCACTGGGGCTGTTGGAACAACAGGGCCTGGCGACCGCCACGCTGGAGATGCTGGCTGAAAAACTCGAGGTGCAGCCCAGCGATCTCAAACGGTTTTGGCCGGACCGCGAAGCGCTGCTGTATGACTGCCTGCGCTATCACGGCCAGCAGATCGACACCTGGCGCCGCCAGCTGCTGTTGGACGAAAACCTGAGCCCGCAGCAAAAGCTGCTGGCGCGCTATGACGTGCTGGCGGAATACGTGCAGCACGACCGCTATCCCGGTTGCCTGTTTATCGCCGCCTGCAGCTTCTTCCCGGAAACGGATCACCCTATCCACCAGTTGGCGGAACAGCAAAAGCTGACTTCGCTGGAGCTGACCCGCGACCTGCTGCGCGAAATGGACGCCGACGACGCCGATATGGTGGCACAACAGATGGAGCTGATCCAGGAAGGTTGCCTGAGCAAACTGCTGGTAAAACGCCAACTCCAGGACGTATCCGTGGCCAAACGGCTGGCCGAGGACATCTTGCAGGTGGCGCAGTGCCGCAGAAACGGCGCTTTAGGCTGAGCGGCAGATCCACAGTGGGCGATCAGCCCCCGTTTGCGGCCCGTGCGGACGTATTTTTACGCCCCTTGACTGAAAAGCCAGCAACCGGATGCATTTTCAGGTATTTCATGCATAAAGCCGTTGACGGCCCCCGGCCAATACGGTTTAATGCTGCCCGTTGCCCGGATAGCTCAGTCGGTAGAGCAGGGGATTGAAAATCCCCGTGTCCTTGGTTCGATTCCGAGTCCGGGCACCATATTTAGAAGAACCCGCCCATGGCGGGTTTTTTGCTTTTCAGGGACAGGACTCTCCATCGAACTGCGTTCGATTATTCGGCCCAAAGGCCTCACCCTGCGGGCCAGCGCTGAAGCGCTGTTCAACACGGCGCAAGGCCGGTTGTCCGAGTCCGGTCGCCCTATTTAGAAGAACCCGCCCAAAAGGCGGGTTTTTTGCTTTCTGAGGTACGGACTGGACTCTGCATCCCCCCATGGCATTTTCAGGATGCCGCCAGACGGCCGCCAGCAGCGACGGCAGCGCGAAAGCCATAAAGTTTTGCTGCAGCGTCAGATCCATATCGATAAGCAGACCGCCAATGAACGGCCCCAGGATCGCGCCGATGCGGCCAATGCCCAGGCCCCAGCCAAGGCCTGTCGAAGTCATGGTTCCGGGGTAAAAACGGGCGACATAAGAGCTCATCGCTATTTGCATACCAATGGTGCTGGCCCCTGCAACAACCGGCAGCGAATACAACAGATGGATCGGCGTCTGAATGCCAGCAGTTGCAGAGTAGCGGTCCCCAGCAAAAAATAGCCGATGAGAATGCGCCTTCCGTTCACCCTATCCATCAACCAGCAACTGCTCAGCGCCCCGGCAATGGTCCCCCGGTCAGAAACGACAGGCTGGAACCCAAGGGGTAACCCGCCTGCGGTATCAGCTTGGGCAGCCCGGAGGTCATGCCGTAAATGACAAACAGCGACATGAAAAAAACCAGCCCAAACATCAGGGTGCTTAAGCCTCGCGCTCGGCGAACAGATCCTTCAGGGTCGCCTTTCTCGGCTTTATTCCTGCTGCCGACGGATTGATAAACTCCGTACCCGAATGCTGGATGAGACGGAAGATATCAGGACGCTGTTGCGGATGATCTACGCCTTATATGACGAACAAGGCATCTCCTATATAAAATCAGGGTTGGCTGAATAGCCACCTGATTATAGAAAACGCGGATCGTCAGGAAAGAAAGCGATGGCCTCCCGACGCAGCATTTCTGCAGACCTACTCTGCCCCTGGTGCTTAAGAATCAAATACAGCGTGGCATATACGTTTCTATCTATGTGCTTCTTCAAATAATCTTGAGCCCACTGCGTATAACCGGATAGCAAACTTTCATCCTGTGTTTGATTAAATAACAACAATGCATAAACCTGTTGATCGAACTCCCGGCGCTCACTCTGAAGCCAAGAAACAGCGCTGGGCATAGCGACAACATCACGCATATCGGCAAAATTATTCCGCTCGGCATGGGTTAGGACAATGCTGCCCTGCAACCCGAGCAACATCGCGGCCAGAGTAAGTAAAGAACATACAGGTAGCAAGATCCCTGCGGTTCTCCCGCTTAACTCGCTCCGCTCATCGGCAGGAGTCACTCCCTGATCCAGCATCGCCAGTAATAGCAGAAAAACGGCCCAGTGCAGCGCAGATAAATAGAACGGATACTCGGTCTGGGTGTGCAAGGCCATAGGTAATAATGCGAAACAAAGCGCCAGCATCCCCCCCTGATTGGGCGGGGCCGTTCGCTGGCGATGCTGTAACCACGCTTTAACCGCCAACCGTCCCCCGGCAAACAGCAGCAACAGCATGCCGAGCAGCCCTGCGCCTCCCCCCTCAACCCACCATAAGAGAATTTCGTTATGAGGGTGCACCGCTACACCGACCCCCAGCGTCGACTCCCCCAATGCCGCACGAAAATGCTGGAAACTATACTCAAAACCGCCATAGCCCCAGCCCGCCAGCGGCTTTTCCATAATCATCGCCAGCGTGCCGTTGAGCATAATGCCGCGCGCGCTGTCTGAGCCGGCATGACTGACGGCATTAACCTGTTCGCTCCAGCCAAGTACCGCTATTCCTGCCAGTGCGCCACACAGCATCATCAACGCAGCAACAACGCTGCCCCATGGGTATTTCCTGGCGTAAGTCACCATAAATAACAGTGCGACAACACCGCCGCCCAACCAGCCAATACGCGATTGCAACCAAACCAGCAGAGCGGGAAATACCGCCAATAGCAAGCACAGCAAGACCCGGCGCCACTTTTCATGGCCTGCCACCCGCAGTTGAAAATCTGGTAGCAGAAACAGCATCAGCACTAAAGCCAGTACGGTGGCGGCGAAACTGGCCAACAGGTTGACCTGCTGGAATACGCCGTAAGGGCGGCCGCCAACCACCGGATACGGCAACCAGTGGCCCAGATTAAACATCTGCAGCAACGCCATTAACGCCTGTATCGTTACCGCCAGTACTATAATGCCGAACAGCCAATAACGCGCTCGTTTTGAAAAGTTAGTCTGCAGCCATGAAAAATAGAAAATCAATCCACCAAATAAGCCACCCCAGCGCCAAAGCGCAGCCTCCCGCCATTCAGGCCGGGTATAAAACAGGGGAATGGCCAGCAGCGTTAGAGCGACAACACATAGCTTAACCGTTGGCGTTATTATGATACGCCGCTTGCAGAACAAGACGCTCATTCAGATAATCAGGCTCAGCAGCGCCATCCCTCCCCAACTGATAAAGTTCTGCGGCAATGCAAAACCCATCCCGCCCATATTCGGGAAGTAAAGATGCATCACCAATCCGAACCAAATGACCAGAATAAGGTAAGGAAGGTCGCTTCCAGGTTTTAACTTACAAAAAACCATAATCCATTAAGCCTATTAATCTTTTAAGAAGCCATTGTCGTTTTATAAAAAATTATATCGTTGTGATATCACTGCAGATAATCTATTCGACGATGGCATACCTATTATGATGGTAGGGCTGGGCCTTCATGCCCGGTTTTCAAAGAAAAAAGCCCGCCAAGCGGCGAGCTTATCCGCATTAATCTTCAGAATTATTGGCAAATAGAGGCGTATTTTTTCATAAACGGACTGGCGCAAATAGACGCATAGATATCTTTTTGCAGTTGGCTGGCGGCAGAGCCCGGTTTCTGAGCGCCGTTTTGGCCGCCAATGTTCACGCCGGTGCCATTGTTGCCGTTGGTGCTGCCGTTAATGCTCACATCAACGGAAGTGCCGCCGCTGCCGGTGTTGCCATTAATGCCGCCCTCGATCACCAGACCGGCATAAGAGAGCTGAGAACACATCAGCAGTGCACAGCCGAGCAATAGAATGTTTTTGTTCATAATCACTATCTCCTTTTACTTTATTTAATACCCCGGAAAAGGGGGATTTCCCTGAAGTGCGGCCGAGCGGTCTGTCAACAATGTTGTCACGCCTAACCCTTTACCTGCACACTCGGCAACCGCTTTTTCCTCATGAGCTGCCCGTGTTTAAAAAACGAATACGCACTCAAGAATAGGAAAAATATTGCCAGACAAATAAGCTTCACTTTACATTCCCTTGATTTATCGCTACAAGACAGGGCCAATAGAAAACATTCACCAAGATTATGGCATTAAACTCATCAACCACCCCGGCCTATATAAAAACAGTGACACTCATTACTTATTGATAAGGGGTACGAATCACTTTCGTGACCTTTATCTATTGCCAACCTTATTGGAGCTTACCAAAAACATGAAAATATAACATCCCTCTTCACGGTTAGGCATATTCTCCCTCTTGGGACAAAAGCCAATAAATAAATTCATGGCGCTTTTTTAACATCATTTTGCTCATTACCGAGCGTTTATGGCTGTGCACCGTTTTTACGCTGACCCCCAATATTCTTGCCGTTTGCGATTGATCGAGCCCGCTGCGGAGATAGCCCACCACTTGTCGTTCGCGGCAGGTCAGGGGTTGACGTCTGAAGAGCATTGGCTCGCCGCCAGATAATGCTTCGTTCAACAACTCAAACAACTTGTTCTGCTCATCTGTTCGGTACAGTACGCAGGCCCTGTCGTTCGCGACAGGAACAGGCCTTTCTTTAACCGTGATAACCAGCGGTGCGCCGCGATGGCCCGTCCTGCGCCAGCACTGGGCGCGCCGCCGGGATGAGGCCAGCACCATATCCGGCTGTTCCGCACAGCCCGGCGTTAAAAAATGGACGGCTTTATTGCGTGTTAGCGCATATTGTTCAATGCAGAACCGCAAGCCTTCTGCGAAATAACGGTTCTCATCGTCGATGACGACATTAAGATTTTTCATTCTTATATCTCCTGTTACATCCATCCCATGGATGGATCATCGTGGAGGCCATAGGTTATTTAAACCCAAATTTATCTGAAAGATATGTTGACGATAATGGAGATTTAAATACCCATCTCATCTTCCACAAAACAATGAATAAATGCACATGAAGCTAAAGCCAGAGCATAATATGAAAATCGCCCTTTAACCAGCCGTTATGAATCTCATTTTTGTTAACTCACCGTCCAGATTATTTTCATCTAAAATAAAGAAAAGCATCGACTATGGTAAATAAACTATGATGGTTTTTGAGCCCTGGAATGTACCGGCGCTACCGTCATAACCGGCCAGAGTAGAACTCAAGGTCAACTCAACGCCTGCCGCTGTGGCCCTAACCACTTTCCCATCGCCCAAATTCACGCCGTCTACTTTAAGCTCGCTACGAAAACCGCCATAACCCTTTAAATTAATGCTGCCGGAACGATCTGCCGATGCAATGCGCACCCCAGTTTCGGCACTGCATTTCACATATAGCGACGTACTTACGGTATTTCCATTTATTTTATCAGGGCTGAGTGTGCCGTGCCTCAACTGACTATTCGGCATAGAAATATTGCAATAGGTGGGGTCAACCCGGTGATAACAAAATTCATCGCCGCCAGGCAAAGGCCTTCTCCCTTCAGTTCCAAGGAAAAAGCATGTTTTCCCCCCGCCGCCGTACTGCGTCCTGGTAAAGGTTCGTTTAAAAATACCATCCTGTATCAAATACTCTCCCAACTCCCCCAGCGTTTTATATTCCCTTGCATACCCCGTATAAATTCGACCGACAGGCACACCACCAACCCCCCAGGTATCAATATAATAAATATTAATGTAGCACTCTGAGCAATGATAAAGCGGATTACTCGTTGTATTAAAAATATCCCACGAGGTTATCTTGACTGAAAAATCAAACCCCCCCCAGGGCCCCGGCCTCGGCAAAACAGTGCTTTCCAACGTCCAGGGAGAAGACGATGCAATAGGGGAAAAGAATAGCGTCAACACAAGCGGAAAAAAATAAATTACTTTCTTTAATATATTTAATATCATAGAGCTACACCTATGCTTATCTTACTCTTTATTGTAAAATCACCAACACGACTTTAGGTTGTCAGCTAATGACAAATCGTTTAGCACTCGTATCATTTATCACTGGTACGTTTTTTCCCATACAGGGAGTAAACTGAGATTCCTGCCCGCAAGAATAACTAGTCTCGGTTAGCATACGTCCCGCTATCCAACACACTCTAAAAATCAAGAGCACAGAAATGGTAATAATATGCACCAGGCATTATCGCAGATTAATGAATTAGCATAACCGCATCGTTATTACGTTAGCATTCAATCATAGTGCAGTAAAAATGTTGCCACAGCGCTAAATGCCCCTCTGCCGATAGCACTATTTTTTATCGCTTCAGGCTCACCACGCACATAAGCTCTAAGCGTGATTATGTTGCTTCCCGCCTGCAACCGCTGCTTCCCAGCCGGTTGATTTAGGGGTAACAATTCTCCGGCAGTATTTTCCAGACCAATGGCGATACCACTCGCGCCACCGCTATTGATGGCCAGCAGCCCCGGCAGCGCAACACTTTCCGTGCCGCTAAAAGAGACGCTTACCGTTTCGCCAAGGCTGAGATCGCATTCCGTCAATTGCAGGGAAAATGTCTTCCCTGGCGTGCGCTGGTTGAGATACAGATATTTATCAATCACCGTGCCAAAATCCAGCTCGATATTCTCTTTCCCGGGAGGAATCACGCAGGGCTCCGCCACCAGTACGCCGCTGTAGCTGACCGCCACCGTAGGCGCCGCACTCCAGCAGATATGGCTAATACACAATAACGCCAGCAGCGGCAAAGTCTTCTTCATCCTCATCTCCTGGTTAATAGCATGGATGATTTTTATCATTCATCGTGAGTGCCATTTAATAATATTCAAGACGGAATAAGGCATTAGCATTAAAAACCCCCGGAGTTAAGACCTCACTGGGGCTCTTAACCGGTACCACTTGCACATGGCGCTTAATGCTGCCAACGCCGCTCATATAACCGTCCACTGCCAGATCTGACCAACCACCATTAATTTGCTCCTGGGCCTTAATCCCCAGCCCATCGATATTGGTCGCCAGCGCGGAGCTATCGAAATCGCTCGGTTTACCGACGTAGCTGATTTTAAAGGGAACGTCAAAGCCAGAGGGGCAAGTTATATCGACTGCAAATGACTTTCTGTAGCGTTCGCCATCTATTCTATTAATGCCCACCGTCCCGAAATCGACGTTTATCGACTGCCCGCCGTTGAATTCGCAGGGCACATCCTCTCTCAGAGTACCTTTAAAGCTCATGTTTTCCGCCGCCGAAACCTCGCAAGCCGTAATACCCAACAGGATAAGGCAAACCGTGCCAAGCTTTTTCATCGCCACCTTCCTCATTGATAAAACACCAGTAGAGTGGCACCGGCAGTAAAGGCGCCACCGGGCAGCTTTTTACCCGCTCTTTTAACCGGCACAGCCTGCAGTTGCGGTTTATCGGGATAAGTAAACTTCAGCCAGCTATTTACATTAAGCGCCTGTCCATTGGCGCGTAACGCCACGCCGAAGTCGCTGATGTTGGTCTGCAGCGCCGAGGCATCAAAGGGGGTCGCATTGCCCTGGACCTTCATCCGCATGGCATTGGATTTATCGTCCGAACACGCCAGCGAATAGTCCACATCTTTCATATAATTGCTGCCATTCACGCCGCCCGTCAGGATCTCGCCGAAGTCCACTTCGATGGTGCGATTGTCATTGATCACGCAAGCCGGCGTTTCCAGCACCGTGACGCTAACCGTCACGGTAGTAGCCGCTTTGGTCAGTGGCGATATCCCTGCACAGAGCAGAAACACCGCCGCATTACGGTTCAAAACGATGAAATATCTGGTCAGGTTGAAGTGATACTTCATTCTCTAAACTCCTTTGCCCTGGCTCTGGCTCTGGCTCTGGCTCTAGCTCTGGCCAAAAATTAAACGCGTACAATACTGCTAACAGTGATTACCAACGGCGAAATTTCTCCGGCAAGGTGCCATGCATATTTAACACCTCACTGTTTCTGCCGATATCGCAATTTCTTAAGCTTTCAGCTGTCGTTACGAAAGGGTACCAGAGTGACATTTTAATGATATATTCCCTCCCTATAACAACGTCATGGAATAGTTATTTGCAGTATAGCCGATGCTGAATAAGCCCCTGCCGATATCACCCCATTACTTCTCAAAGTCGATGCTATAACCACATTCACCCCGCCAGTCCCCACATTATTTATAGTAATACCTTTCTGTGCGGGAGCCTTATTAATCACCAGCTCTGATGACAAACTTCCATCACGCACCAAAGCAAGGCGTCCGTTATTGTCAACCCCTGTCATACGCAAATTGATGCTGCTGTTTCTGCTGCATGATACATTGACATCCACCGTTTTACGGTTGCCATTCAATTCCTGAGCAATAAGCGCAGAGTGCTGCAAATTGATATTCTGTGAGTTCACCTGGCAATTGGCAGGCTGAATCGGTGGCGTCAGCCCCCCTGTTTGTCCTCCCCCTCCCCCCAAATAACACACATCCAGCGACCCGTAACGCACGAAAGAAAGGCTGGTTGAAAGTGTCGTTATCGTACTGAACCAATCCCCTTTTCCCACAAGCATAAGACAGAGTTGCTCATTCCCCTTAAAATTATAAGCATCAAAAGTGCAAGGTACCATCATACGCGAGTTAATCTGCGGCATTACCTTTTCAATCGTTGTACCTTTAGTAACAGTGAAGTTATTGGGGCAAGTACGAAAATAGTTATTGCCTATTCTAAGCTCCCACGCCACTTCACACCCTTCGGTTCTATTACAAGTGAGCCCCCGGCCTTCAGAACCATATGGATTGGATACCTGCCCTCTAGGCGAAATTGAGAATGCGTATATTGTCTCCGTCTCTTTTATCCACTTGGGGTTTACTTCGACAGCACTATGTGCCTGAAAAGAGTAAATCAGCGAAAAAAAATATAGCACAAACAAAAAAACAATCTGGTTAAATAAATATTTGATGCACATGAATTGAACACTCTATAATTTGTAAAAACCAAACCAGGGGTCAAAAATTCCCGACCGCCAGCTTATTTCTTAACTGCCCATCCGCATCACAATTATGAACCTTAAATATGAACTGATTGCTTTCCGATTGTAACGGTATATCCCTGATTACTGGTTCAAGGGTAACCGCTCTTAAAATATCTTCTTACTGGAACGCCTCAGTCATAACTCAGGCTAAAATCCACCGTGGCGCGATAGGCCCCGGCCGTGAGGCTCGCCGCCGTGCGTTCCGGCGCCACGCTATACTTCAAGGCGTTCTGCCCCGGCGTCAGCAGCAGCGGCTCGCCGCGGCTGCCCAGCCGCACATCCCGACCGCGGCCATCTTCAAGACGCAACCCCAACCCGGCAACGCCCTGCGCCTTCACCAGTTGCGGGTTATCTGCATCCTGCACCGCGCGGAAAGTCACCGTAACCGCGGGTTGATTGTCGGCCCAGGTTAAGGCGCCGATGCGTGAATCCCGGCTGCCGGCCGGGCTGCGCAGGCAGTCCCGCAACAGCAGCTCGAAAGCCACCGGTGTACCGCGATCGCCGACGTTTTGCAGGCGCCCGGTACCGACTTCTCCCAGGCTGATGTCCTGCCATGCGCTTTCCATCTCCAGCCGGCAGGCGCTTTCCGTCAGGGCGCCACGCACCTGCAGTACGCCATTGGCGCCGTCGGTGTACCAGTTATCCGCCACCTGACCCTGGGCGGCCGGCAGCAGCCACAGCATCGCACCGAGGGTGAGCGGCGCCATCAGCGCCAGCCCGCCCAGGGTGGCGTAATAGTGCCAGTCCTGGCGCTCCGGCAGGTGTTTTCTCAGTCTGTCGCTTATCCATTGCATCTTTATTCCTCCCGATTACCCGCCGCAGCCAATAGCGTTACGATTTGCTCTTTTCCGGCGCCACCTGGCAGGCGCTGCCGCTGCAGTTAAAGCTCAGCTGCGGCCGGCCGCCGTAGTCGTTGATGTAGGTCAGCACCGGGCTGGCTCCCAGTACGGCGGCGCTGGCGCCCAGCGGCGCGTTGCCCTTCGGCGGCACCATCAGCGGCTCAAAACCTTTTATGCCCACCACGCCTGTCTTGGCACCCGCATCCACGATAGTCACGTAATACGGCGTCGGGTTATTCACCACGTACCTGTCACCTTGCCTGGTAAGCGTCAACTGTTCCTGCCAGGGTGCGGCATTCTGCTGCGGCGCAATCGCCGCCGGGCGGTAGAACAGCTTAATGCGCGTCTGCAACGCAATCTGCAGGGTGTTCGGCTTGTCGCTCTTCGGCGGGATCTCGCGCAGGTTGAAGTAGTACAGCGTCTCCCGGTCCTGCGGCAGCTGTTTGGCCGTCGGCAACGCCTGGATCTTCACCTGGCTTGGCTTGCCCGGCTCAATGCGCTGTACCGGTGGCAGAACGGTGAGCGGGCTTTGAACTTTATTTCCCTGCTCGTCTTCCAGCCAACCCTGCGCCAGATAAGGCAGTTGCTTGTTCTGGTTGCTGACGTTCAGGCTTACCGACTGCACGCTACCATCGAAGATCACCCGGGTGCGGTCCAGTGCGATTGCCGCCTGCGCCTGCGGTGCCAGCAGCGCGCCCAACAGCGCGACGGTCAGCAGCTTTTGTTTACTCATGGCATAGTTCTTTTTCATACGTTTATCACTCTTACAGATTCAAATAGGGTGTGGCGCTCATTGCGCCTCTGACTCATTTGCCGGCAGCGCCTGGCACGGCAACAACAGACTGCTCATCATGTCGGCCGGCAAGGTTTTCGGCAGGCTGATGGCGCACTGCGCCGCGCCGTTCCAGTGCACGGTCATGCTTTCCCCGGCTCGAATGCCGCTCAGATAGATGCTGCCGCCGTCGTTCACTATCCCTGTATCCTGTTTGTTGGCGTTCATCACCGTGGCGCCGAACGGCGGCGTACCGCCGTCTGCCAGCCGGATGACCGCCATCGCCTTCTCCCCGGCTATCACGTCAAACTTGCGGTAGCCGATCGCCCCTTCGGTCAGGGTTGCCTGTACCACCGATTTGGTGGCCTCGGCGTCTTCCCCCAGCTTGTTCAGATCGATGCTGGCCTTGTTGCGGTAGTAGCTGTTGACGTCCGTCACCACCGCCTTGCCCCAGCGGTTGGTGTCTACGGTACTGCCGTAGCCGCGTACCGGTACCCCAGCCACGCCGCCGGTATCCAGCAGCAGCCGAGTGCTGCCCGGCATGCCGATGCGGTGCAGCGCAGCGCCTTCTGCGGTTAAGGTCGCGCCGCCCTGGGCGCTGAAGCCCAGCGCACTGTAGCTACCCTGCTGGTAGCTGGCGTTGGCGCTCAGTTGGGCCATATCCCCTTCACGGTTGTAATAGCCGCTGAAGTTGGCGCCATTTCTGGTGTTGCCGACGTTCAACTGATAGTTGCTGTGCTCATCCAGCCGATCGTAATATCCCACCCGCTGGCTGCTGTCGTTGCGGTTCGCCGTCGCGCTGTAACTGAGGTTGGCACCCTTGCCCCACGGCATCGACAGAGACAAATACATGCCGTCATCGTTGGTGTTTTCATATTTGTTACGGTAACCGGTCAACGACAGGTTCAGGTTTTTAAACCGGCCGATATCGAAGTAACGCGACATCGTCAGGTTATAACGGTCATTGGCCGGCCGATCCCAATAGGTCTGGTGGTCGTAGTTCAGGTACAGGCTCAGGCCGATATCCCGGAACTGCTGGTTGAAGGTGATGGTGTACATCTCCTTGTTGTTACCCACCCGGCCGCCGTAATAGCGGGCGTCCAGATACTCGCTCATGCTCATAAAGTCCTGCTCCGAGAAGCGGTAGCCGGCAAAGGTCACCTGGCTGTCGGTCTCGTCGAAGGTCTTCGAATAGCTCAGGCGGTACGAACCGCCGCTCAGCGTGCCGTCCTGCTGCGGCAACCGCGCCCGCGACTGGGTGGCGTCTAACGACAGCGCCCCCAGCGCCATCAGGTCGCGGCCGATACCCAGCGCCCCCGCGTTATAGTCGCCGCCGCCCAGTAAACCGCCGTACAGCGACCAGCCGTTGCTCACCCCCCAGGAAAACTCCCCGGAGCCGAACAGCGGGCCATTGGAACGGTGCTGCCAGTCCGAAGGCTTGCCCGCCGCCATTTTGAAGCGCCAGGAGCCGGGGCGCGTCAGGTACGGGACGCTGGCGGTGTTCATCTTGAACGCCTGCACGCTGCCATCCTGCTCCTCCACCTTCACGTCCAGCTCGCCGGATACCGCCTCGCTGATGTCCTGAATGCGGAACGGCCCTGCCGCCACCTGGGTCTCGTAAATCACCCGCCCCTGCTGGCTGATGGTGACCTTGGCGTTGGTCTTCGCCACCCCGACCACCTCCGGCGCATAGCCGCGCAGGTTCGGTGGCAGCATATTGTCGTCCGATACCAGGCTTGCGCCGGTAAAGCGGAAGCTGTCGAACATGCCGGAGTTGAGGTAGTCCTCACCCAGCGTCAGCCGCGAGCGCAACGCCGGCAGCGCGCGGTAGGCATAGTAGCGGCTCCAGTCCAGCTGCTGGTCGGTGCCTTGCCCGCTGCCGGTCTGGTGGTTCAGCTGCCCCTGCCAGTCGGCCCGCAGGCGCCAGGCGCCGAGGTTGGCGCCGGCGGTGCCGTTGCCGCTCAGGCTGTTGTTCTGCCCGCCGCCGCGTTGCTGGCGCTGGGTCTGGCCGTTGATGTTATAGTCGAACAGCAGCCCAGGAATACCCTCGTCCCAGCGGGACGGCGGGTCCCAGTCCGGTGACGAATACTCCAGATAGGCCTGCGGGACGCTTAAATACAGCGCCGCCGTGGCTAAATCACCGCGCGCCTCCATACCCTTCAGGCTGGCGATATCCAAACATTGGTTATCGTGCCACCAGCGCAATGCTTTCTGCGCGTCCGGCTTCAGCCCAAGCTGTTCCACCAATGCCGGGGAAATACAGGCCAGGCTGCTTTTCGGATCATCGTCTGACGGATAAAAGTCAACGCTCTGCTCCGGCAGCTCACTGTTATTAAGATGAATAACCATGGTATAAGCGCCAGGCATAATATAGCCGCTGCGCGAAAACTGGCTCAGGTCGATATTCTGCCGATCGTTCACGTCCAATATGTCGGTATTAAACTGGATGCCGTCCTCTGCTTCAGCTTTCGGCACAAAGTTAGCTAAAGCCAGAAAAATACAAACGCCTAATGCATGAGGACGAAACAGCTTCCATGCAGGAGAAAAAACCATATCCATGACCCTGTCATTTAATTTTATTTATCGGTAGAGATAAGCCTCAGTAATAATCCATCTTAAAACGTACCGCAGAATAATAGCCCCCTGCCCGCAGTGGCTGTTTATTGGCAACCAAGCGCATTTGATAATTTAGCAGCATTCGCCCCGGCAGTATTTCTCTGATGGGCAGCGGATTTCCTGGCCGGGCAATGTTTCCTTCCGCATCGACGATTTGCAACCCAACGCCTTTTGCACCACCGTGTACCTCAAATAGCTCCCCGTCGGCATCCCCATCAAAAGTCACCTGAAAACCACTCCAGTCCGGCAATTTACTTTCGGCCCGTGACAGAACACAGTTAATTAGTTCAATAGAGAAATGGCGTCCCCCTCCGCTGCCGTCACGCATAATATCCGCTGCCGGTGTAATTCCTATATCGATCACCTGCTCCCGGCTGCCGGCGGAAATGGCGCACGCGGTATCGATAATGGCCCCTTGCATATTGACCCGTCCCCATCCCTGAGTGGAATGAGCGGCATAAGCGCCATTCGCCATTAACAGTGAGGCCAATAGGCAAGGAAGCATTAATTTTGCAGGAAAATAACTCATTGAATATTCCCTATTCACAGACTTTCCAACGCTCAAACTCCTGGAAAAGCATGCGGGCAAGCCCGCATGCTGCATAGTTACTGCACAACCGGACTTACTGGTAAGCCAGGGTAAAGTCAGCTACGGACTGGAATTCGCCCGGGGTAATTACAGCGCCAGAAGCCTTGCTGCCCTGCAGGTAAGCGGAGAAGCTCAGGGTGTTATTCCCGTTGCCCAGAGTTTGTGCGCTAGATGCTTTACCCAGTTCAACCAGCTTACCGGAGCCGTCGGTGATGGCGATGCCGGCGCCTTTGGCAGTACCGGTAATGCCCAGCAGCGTGTCGTCACCTACCGAAGATGCGCCGGTAAACTTGATGGAAACGGCATTGTTTTTACCAGGAGCTTTCTCATTCAACTCACAGTTTTCCAGTTTGATCTGGAAGCTTTTCGGCGTGGACTGGCCACCGTCTTTCAGCGCCACGTTAGAAACCTGGCCCAGGTTAACGGTCTGGTCTACGGTTTCCGGGGTAATTGAGCAAGGTGCGTCAATAATTGCGCCTTTAAAGGTCACGGTGCCGTGGCCCTGATCCTGTGCCGCGTGAGCAACAGAAGATACGCCGAAAGCCAATACCGCTGCCATCATGATTTTGTTCAGTTTCATATAAATCCCTTACATTCCTTAGTAAGTAAAGAGGTTCCAATTGACGTCAATTAAATCGACAATTCTCTCTTGATGATTAACGCCAGGCTTTATTGCTTAGCGTTGATTCTCTCGCTGATACCTGCTTTTCAGCGTTCCGTATCAGTGGCAACAAATTTACCGCGCCAAGACAAAAAATAAAACGTTATGTCGCAAAAAGACAAAAACACAGGATTTATACAAAGAAAATAATACAGATATAGGTTTTTATTCTAAAACATACAAATTAAAGACAGACATTTATCTTTAAAAACTTATAACTAAAGACATATACCAGAGTAATTATATGAAGAAATAGAAAAATCCTATTGACCACCACCTCAAAGGATTGAAAAAAGAACACACAGGTCTCAGAATCATCTCTCGACAGGTAAGTTGATAGGTTGAAAAAATGATTTTCCATATAAACAATAATGTCCTCTACAATGAGGATGAGTGCGCGCTGGCGCATATCGATAATTCGACGACTAAAATAGTTCTGCTCAAGCCCAGCGCCAGATTGCTGTCGCTGTTTATCCGCAATAATAATGTTCTATTGCTGCGCGATAAGCTGCTTAATGAGGTTTGGGTCGAGCATGGCCTTAAAGCCTCCAATAATAACCTGAATAATTATATATCCGGGTTACGTAAATCGCTGGCGCAGTTCGGCGAAGAGGAGATTATTATCACCTACCCACGCCAGGGGTTTAAGTTTAGCGCCGAGATCATTCACAAGATCGATGATAGTAGCCAGGTTGATACAAAAGAAAACTTTACCCCGGAGGAGGTATCACACCGTGCGGATATAAATTTGGAGCGTAACGTTAACGGAAATCAGCGTTCATTACGCCGCATGATCGTGACATTCGTCGTCGGCCTGATGCTGTTTTCCGCTATGATGTTTTATCAAAACAGCACCCGCGTCAGCATGTATCCGTTAGGTAACTATGAACGCTGTCAGATTTACAGCATGAATTATGGCGGCGGGGACCTGTCGAAGATAAAGCAGATTATTCAGCACGCCGGTTTTAGCTGCAGGATTAAGGCCGACGCGTATTATTATGATAATATTCGCGATGATGCGAATCAGAAAGATAAAGAGTTATTGACCTTTTGCCCAAGAGAAGTCAACAGCCCATGCATTTACCATTACATCAATAAAAAACAGCCGTGATATTGTAAGAATTATCCCACCAGGTACCGTTTTCTTCCGAATCCCCTTGGCTTAACCAAGGGGATTTTTCTTAGGGTGCCACGCATACGTAAAACGGTGCATGGTTATCGGCCACCAGGAAATGCCGGTTGTCAATCTGCTCAATGCGTAAATGCAAGCGCTGGCCCTTCTCCGGCAGGCGGCGGTTCAGGTCCGCGCGCTCCACGTTGTCCTGCGATTTTTTGATATTTTCCTTCACCAACAGGAAATAGTTGTTTCCCTGCCGCTGGTAGTCCATCACCAGGGCGCGCTCGACCACGTAACGATCTTTCCCGTCGGCAATCCTGCCGTTCAACAACACCGTCACCCGCCGGCGGCTATCGGGCACCAGGCTAATCAGCAGCACACGTTCGATAGTGCGCCCGGCAACGTGGTCGGTCACATGTTCAACCGCCTGGCACTCCGGGATTTGCGGCCTGAAAAATAAAAAGTACGCAGAGATGCCGCAACAGCCGATAGCCAGCAACACCACAACCCCGTAGCCATAGCGCTTCATCACATTACATGCCCCAGCTTTCATAGAAATTCTCACATTGCACATTGCCATCCGCCATTTTCGCCTGCGGACAATAATAGAAATAAGAAGCGCGGCTGTACCCGGAACCGGTCGGCGCTAACGTCTGCGTGTCGTAGTAGAGCAGCGTCGCCGGTTCCTGGCATTGAATGTGCGGCCTTTGCTTGAGCATGTCGCGTAAATGGCTCAAATCGATCTGGCGGGTTCCCGGCTTATGATACGAGGTGATAAAACGCACGCTGCAGTTATCGATACTACCGGCATCTATCATACTGGCCGGCAGATAGCCCGCGTCCTGCCAGGCCCAGGCGACGCTGCCCGTCGCCAATAGCACCAGTGCCACCAGGCTAGTTAACTTAAAGCGCTGGAAACCACGAACGGTGGATGCCGCAGTGGCCGCAACCGCCTCAACATCAGGCCCCTCCAGCTTTTCCGCCTGGCTGTCCGCCGTTTTCAGCGTGGTGGCGGTAAACATAAAGCCCTGCCGCGGCAGCGTGACGATAATCTCCTCTTCGCCGAGCGAAGCGAACATCTTGCGCAAGATTGAGATGGTATTATTGAGGTTGTTGCCGGAGGCGACCTGGCCATGCGCTTCCCACACCTGCATCAGCAGCGTTTCGCGGGAAAGCACCTGATTATTGTTTCTCACCAGGGCGGAGAGCAAGCGATTCAGCGTCGCCGTGAGTTGCAGGGGCTCTGTATGCTTGTGTAACGAGACCAATTCAGATCTATCTTCATGATATTTAATATTATTGTTAATTATATACCGCATAGCCCTCCCGCATTTATCAGCTAATTAAGCAATAATTAGCCCGCAATAAGCTGGGGGAGATTTTACCACATAAGAAAGTTCTTATAAAAATTAAATAAAACAATAAATATCAATCACATAAATCAAATCAGCCGGTTAATAGCCACCCCGTTGAGTGGCTATTAATCAGCAATTAAAGGTCGATATCCATTACACCGGCCAACGGCTTAGCCGGATCCCGCGGTTGGCCGCACCGGCGCCGAACTCCGCCAACACCGCCCTCACGTCCGGATCGATATAATCGGCGTTATCATGCTCGGCGATCACCACGCAGTTATCCGGGATCTGCGCCAGCAGGCTGTGCAGCCGCGGATTATGCAGAAACGTCAGGTTCTGGTGGAAGCGCACCACATAGTGATCGTCATAGCGGCTCAGCTGCAGCGCATTGCGGTGGCTTTTGTAGGTGCTGCACAGCAGCTGGGCCATCAGGCCGAGGGCGATGCCCGCCAGCATGCCGAAGACGATGATGCCACCGACGGTAATGATAAAAGGCGCAAACTGCGGCAACCCTTGCCGCCACTGCGCGCGGAACAGCGCCGGGGCGGCAAGTTTGTAGCCGGTATACAGCAGCACCGCCGCCAGGCTGGCCAGCGGAATGGTATTGAGCAGGTCGCTGAACAACAGGCCGCTCAGCAGCAGCAGCGCACCGTGCAGCAGAATCGACGCTTTGCTGCGCGCGCCGGCGTTAACGTTGACCGAACTGCGCACGATCACCGCGGTGATCGGCAGGCCGCCGAGAAAGCCGCTCAGCATATTGCCAACGCCCTGCGCGCGCATTTCCTTATCCGGCGATGGCGCCGGCGTCTGTGGTTTCAGCTTTTTCAACGCTTCCTGGCTCAGCAGGGTTTCCAAACTGGCCACCAGCGCCAGCGTCACCGCAATCAGGTAGACCGACGGGTTGCGCCACGCGCCCTGCCAGTCGGGGCGGCTCAGCTGCGCGCCCAAGGTTTCGGCGCTGTCGAACTTCGGCAGCGCGATGCGCGGGATATTGCCGAGGCTTTCCGGCATTATCCGTTCGCCAAACACCACCGCCAGGCTGCCCCACAGCACCGCCACCAGCGGGCCGGGAATAAAGCTCATCAGCCGGATGCGCTTGATCGGCGCGGTGGTCCACAACCACAGGATAACCAGCGCCACCAGCGTTATCACTATCGACGCCGGCGACAGCAGTTCGCCGCCCCTGGCCAGCAGCGCCGTCAGCCCTTCCTCGCCCTGATAACCGAGCGCCACCGGCAGTTGCTGCATGATCAGCAAAATACCGATCGCCGCCAGCATGCCCTGGATCACCGTGCCGGGCACCAGCGAAATCCAGCGGCCGGCGCGCAGCAGGCCGAAAATCAGCTGCAATGCGCCAGCCAGCATCAGCGCCACCAGCAGCAGGGAAAAGGAGCCGAGGGTTTCCATCGCCCCGACGACGATGGTGACCAAACCGGCCGCCGGGCCGCTGACGGCATAGCGCGAAGGGCTGAGCAGGGTCACCAGAATGCCGCCGATAACGCCGGTCAACAGCCCGACAAACGGCGGCAGCCCGCTGGCCTGCGCGATGCCCAGGCTGAGCGGCAACGCCACCAGAAACACCACTATGCCGGCGGGGATGTCATTACGCAGAGTGCTGAAGTTCATGGGCCACCTCCGCCGCGTCCTGATGGATAAGCTCTTTCAAATGCCCTTGCTGCAGATCGTAAACGCAGCCGAAAACGTCCAGCGCAGCCCCCTGCGCCCAGCGCCGGCGCACCGGTTCGCTGGCGATCAGGTGGGCGAACTGGGTCGTCACGTGCGCCTCGATCAGCAGGTTCAGGCGGCAGGCGTCGTCGGCATCCGACTGCTGATAGGTCTGCAGATTATGCGCCAACGAAGCGCGCAGGTGCGCCATGCGCCGGGCCAGCGCGCTGTTTTCCTGCGCCAGCGGCATCTGCGGCAGCGCCACCGCCGCCTGGACGCCGCCGCAGCCGTAATGGCCGCACAGCACGATCGCCGAGACGTGCAGGTACTCCAGCGCATATTGCAGAACGCTCATCAGACTGTCGTCATCCTCGAGCACCATATTGGCGATATTGCGATGCACGAAGAGTTCGCCGGGGTGTGCGCCGGTCAGCACCTCGGCGGGGACCCGGCTGTCGGAACAGCCGATCCACAACGCCTGCGGCTGCTGGCCGGCGACATGCTTATGGAAGTATTGGGGGTTGCGCTGGCGCTGTTGTAGCGCCCAGCTGCGGTTTCTGGCTAACAGCGGTTTAAGTATCGTCACAGCAGGCTTCTCTCTGTAGGGGGACAAACAGGCTCGCGCCTACCCGCCCAGGGCCGATTACATGAATAAAAATGATGATTTTCATCGTGGCTTGAAGCTGACACATGGCGTTTTTGACACGCACGGGACCATCCCACAATCGGGAAAGCCCACTATTAACCATAGAAGCGGAGGCGTTTATGACAAGCGAAAATAACCGAGAACTTTTTAACAAAAACCATAATCATTTTGATTTTTATAAAAAATAAAATACAACCAGCCACTTAAAAAACTAAAGTAAGCGGCGCTGAAGATTCTTTACATTACCTCCTGAAAGGCGGGCATAAAAACCTGCGACAAGGCGGATTTTTAAATAATTACGCTTTCTAAATATTAAATCTTACTTTCCTTTATTTGCCATTCCTGCAGCCGCCAAACGGCAACAGAGTGATGACGAGCGGTAATGATTGCGATTGATAGACGGGGATCGCCAGGATCTCTCCAGGACGGCAATGGTGAGCCGATTTCAGGCGAAAAAAAACAGGCGCAACGTTGCCGCGGCGCCTGTTCGCTTAGCTTGCCCGTGCGGGATTACTTCAGCGCTACGCGGATCACATCATCCGGCGCGGTGGCTTCTTTCTCGCGGCTGGAGGCCTGCTTCACGCTGACGTACAGCGTCTGGCCGTCCGGCGACAGCGCCAGGCTGTTCGGGTGGGTCGGCGTCTTGACGGTATTCAACAGCTTGTAGCTTTTGGCGTCGATCACGCTCACTTCACCCGCCTGGCGGTGGGTCACGTAAACCTCGTTGCGCGCCGGGTTGAACAGCACCGCCAGCGACTCAGGCACGTCGATTTTGCTGAGGATATTGCCGTTGCGGGTATCCACCACCAGCAGCTGCGGCTGCTTGGAATCGGTGATGAAGGCGCGGTGGTTGGCGCTATCCAGGCTGATGTTGAGGAAGAAGTGTTCTTTGGACTCGTCCAGCTTCTTGCGCGACAGCACCTTGTTGCTCTGGGTGTCGATGGTCACCAGCTCGCCATCGGCGTTGGTGACATACAGGCGTTTGGCGGCGGCGTCCAGCGCCAGGCCGGTGCCGTATTTGCCGGTGCCGGTGATGGTGGCGCGCAGGGTCAGATCCTTGCCGTCCACCACCCACACCACGCTGGATTCACCCAGCCCGGTGATGTACAGGGTGTCGGTGTCGGCATCCGCCACCAGTTCACGCGGCGCCAGCGGCTTCACGCTCTCGGAGCGTTTACGCTCGTCCAGCACCAGGCGGCCTTTCACTTCACCGGTTTTGCCGTCGATGGCGGTCACCGAGTTGTTGACGGTGTTGCCGAAGAACAGCGTGCCGGTTTTGGCGTTGATAGCTGCGCCAAACGGCTTGATGTCGTTATGGATGATCTGGGTCACGTCCAGCGTGGTCGGATCCAGGCGATAAACCACGCCGCCCTTGTCCAGCTTGCGGCTTTGCGAGGTCGCCAGGTACAGCGCGTTCTCGCCCTGGCTGTACACCATTTCATAGGCGCCCTTGCCAACCGGCTTGCGCAGCACCTCCGGCGCGGTTTGCGCCAGCAGCGGTGCCGAAAACAGCAGCGAGGACAGCAGCATCAGCGGGAATGCCGCACGTTTTCCCTTATTAATCATAGTATTCATTATAATTTCCCTAAGGTATCGATCGAGTCAAATTGCCGCCCAGCCAACGCCGGGCGGCGGCAACGGCGTTATGGTTAAAATCAGTTTTGCTCGGCACAGAGCAGCGCCCACCAGCTGTCGATGGTCGGGTTGCGCGCCAGAGCGATGAAGTCGATATCACCGCGGATCTTGCGCCAGCGGGTGGCCAGCTCCATGATGCGCACCGAGTCCAGACCGTAGTCGATCAGGTTCTCGTCGTTGCCCATGTCTTCGCTGTCTTCATCCAGCAGCGGCAGAATTTGCCGGCGCAGCGCCTCTTTGCTGGCGATGTCCGCAGACGGCAGCAGGGAGGCGGTGGTCACCACCCGGCCGCAGCGCCCGGCGGTGTAGCGCAGCGCCATCAGGTGCTCTTCGCGCGAGAAGTCCGCCAGGCCGTCGGCCACCATAAACGGCTGGATGTTGCGCATGAAGGCGTCGATGGCGGTGGTCAGGCAACCGATATGGGCGTACACGCCGCAGACGATCAGCTGGTCGCGGCCGGATTCCTGCAGGATTTCCTGCAGCGGCGAGCGGTGGAAAGCGCTGTAGCGCCACTTCACCAGCACGGTGTCATCCGCGTCCGGCGCCAGCGCCGCGGTGACCGCCTGCTGTTCCGGATGCTTGTTCAGGCCCGGCCCCCACATGTCGTTCAGCAGCGCGCGATCTTCATCGCTCTGCTGGTTCGGCTGAGCGGTATAGAACACCGGAATGCCCTGCTGTTTGCAGTAGCTGCGCAGCCTGGCGATGTTTTCCACCACCTGTTTGATCAGCGCGCTGTCTTCCCCCCAGAAATTGAGGAAATACTGCTGCATGTCGTGGATCAGCAGCGCCGCGCGCTGTGGCTCCAGCTGCCAGCTAACCTTGTTGTTCGGCAGTTCGTCTGCGGCTGGCAGCGCGTAATCATTAAGTTTTGGAATGGCCATCGATTAATCTCCCTGAGCCTGAGTCTGTTGTTGCGCGTCGAGACGCTGGCGCAACAGTTTTTTGTCCACTTTGCCGACCGGTGTCAGCGGCAGGCTGTCCACCTGAATAAAACGGTCCGGCAGCTTGAAGTCGGCCACGCCCTGCTCGCGCAGGTGGCGACGCAGCACCACCGCTTTCAGCGGTGCGCCGGCGATGATATAGGCGCAGCTTTTTTCGCCCATCAACGCATCCGGCATCGACACCAACGCGGCGTTGATCACCGCCGGGTGGCGCAACAGCAGATTTTCAATTTCCTCGGCGGCGATCTTCTCGCCACCGCGGTTGATCTGGTCCTTCTGGCGCCCTTCGACGGTGATGTAGCCGTCTTCGCTGATGCTGATCAGGTCGCCCGAGCAGTAGAACCCCTCGGCGTCAAAGGCGCTGGCGTTGTGCTCCGGGCTCAGGTAGTAGCCACGGAAGGTGTAAGGGCCGCGCGTCATCAGGCGCCCGACCGCCCCCGCCGGCAACGGGTTGCCGTCTTCATCCGCCACCCAGACTTCGTCGTCCGGCGACATCGGCCGCCCCTGGGTAGTCAAAATATGCCGCGGGTCATCGTCCAGACGGGTGTAGTTAACCAGCCCTTCCGCCATGCCGAATACCTGCTGCAGCCGGCAGCCGATTTCGTTCTGAATGCGCGCCGCCAGAGTTTCCCCCAGCTTGGCGCCGCCCACCTGCAGCAGTTCCAGGCTGGCCAGCGCGGCATTGCTGCCCCACTCTTCGATCGCCTGCAGCCACAGCGTGACCGCCGGCGGCACCAGCGCCGTCACGTTGATGCGGTGCCGTTCGATCAGGCGGAAGCACTGGGCGGCGTCAGGATCGGCGGCGAACACCACCTGCCCGGCGCCGTAGAACACGCCCAGTACGCCCGGCGAGCTCATCGGATAGTTATGGGCGACCGGCAAGGCGCACAGATAGCGGGTCTGCCGGTCAAAGCGGCAGATCTCCACGCTGCGGCGGATGCTGTAGTAGTAATCGTTGTGGGTGCGCGGGATCAGCTTCGGCGTGCCGGTGCTGCCGCCGGAGAGCTGGAAAAACGCCACCTGGTCGGCGGCGGAAGGCGCGGCGACAAAACCGTCGCAGGGTTCTTCCAGCCAGTTGGCCAATGCCCGTTCGCCCTGCGGTTGGTTACGCAAGCCCACCAGGCGCAGCGAAGGATGCTCGGCGCGGAAGGCGTTGAGGAATTCGTCATCGGCAAACAGGCCGTGTTCGCGATCGGCGATCAGCAGCGCGGGCTTGATCTGCGCCGCATAGGCGTTCAGCTCGCTGCGCTGATGGCTGAACAGCGCGTTGACCGGCGCCACGCCGATCTTCAGCAGCGCGAAAAACGCCACGTAGAACTCCACCACGTTGCCCAACTGCACCAGCGCGGTCTCGCCCGGCCGTACGCCGCGGCGTTGCAGAGCGGCCGCCAGGCGGTCGGAGAGCAGGTTCAGTTCGCGGTAGCTCAGGCTGCCGCGGGCATCGGCGATCGCCGGCGCGTCGTTGTCGGCCTGGCGGTCGAGAATATCGGTCAGCGGCAGGTCAATCCAATAGCCGCGTTCGCGGTAGCGGCTGGCGAACTCCGCCGGCCAGGGGGTAAAGGCAATGCTCATCTTGTCGTTATCCTTGATTCAAACCGAAGGCACGCAGAATGGTGCTGAGTTTGGTGCCCGTTTCTTGCCATTCAGATTCGGGGGAAGAGTCCTGCACGATGCCGGCGCCGGCGAACAACCGCACCCGGCTGCCATCGACGGTGCCGCAGCGGATGGTGACCACCCATTCGCCGTTGCCCTCGGCGTCGCACCAGCCGACGATGCCGCCGAACAGGCCGCGATCGAACGGCTCCAGCCGCCCGATCAACGCGTGCGCCGCCGGGGTTGGCGTGCCGCACAGCGCCGGCGTCGGGTGCAGCAGGCAGGCCAGCGACAGCGCGCTTTCGTCGCGCGAGGCCACTTCGCCGTCAATCGGGGTGGAAAGATGCCACAGCGTGGTGGTGGTCAGCAGTTCAGGGGTTTGCGGCACGTTCAGGTAGCGGCTGCGCCCGGCCAGCACCTGGCGCATGCCTTCGGTGACGATGCGGTGTTCATGGCGATCTTTCCCGGAGGCCATCAGCCGCTCGCCCACCGCCAGGTCGCGTTCAGGGTCAGCCTCGCGCCGGGCGGAGCCGGCCAGCGGATTGGAATGGAAATGCCCGCCGGCCTGGCGCAGCAACAGTTCAGGGCTGGCGCCCAACAGCGCCCCCCGCTCCAGCGGCACATGGAAGTGAAAACCGTTAGGGTTCTGGGCGATAACGCGCGCCATCAGCGCATGGCGGTCTACCGGCTCACGAGTCTCGATCTCCAGCAGCCGCGACAGCACCACCTTGTCGAGCCGCCCGGCTTTCATCGCCGCGACCGCATCGCTCACCATCTGCATAAAATGCGGCTGCGTCGGCACTTCGGCGACGCGGGCGATTTCCGGGCCGGCCGCCACCGGCGAAACGCCGGCCATAAAGGCGGCGCGGTCGAACCAGCGGCTTTCGTGCGGGATAAACAGCGCCGAAGGCTGGCGGGTATCGAAGGGAATGGCGCCGCACAGCAGCGGCTCCTTTACCCCGGCGGCTCGCGCCTCGGCAAACGCCTGGCGCACCTGCCGCTGGAACTCGCCGTTCAGATCGGCGCCGTCCGCAGCCGGCTGGGTCACCCGGCTAAAGCAGCCGGCGGTAATCAGGCTGCGGAACGGGGAGGTGAAGAAGAAGCCCGATGCAGGAGAAAAGTCAGCGCCGAACGGTTCATCCGCCCGCTCCTGAAGTTCCTTTCGGTTGGCACCTTTCACGGCAATATCCATCGCTACGTCCTCAAGCTGTTAACTGATAACCAATATAATAATGATTATCATTTAAGTTAATTCCGCGCTAAATTACTCGCCGATATTTGCCATGTCAACCTACCCGTTATCTTTCGAGCCGCCGCGCTGCCGACTTCACGCCGTTACTTTTCGGCGACGGGCTGCGGTTGCGGTTTGTTCAGGGTCACCTGACGCAGCCCGGCCATGGCGAAGGCCAGCAGGATGCCGAAGGCCGCCGCGCCGAAGCCGAAGCCGCTGGCGCTCATCGCCGGCAGCATAAATGCCCCCATCGCCCCCAGCAGCAGCGCCCCCAGCGCGTCGCCAACCACGTTCTGCGCCGTCCACAGGCCGTTGATGCGCCCCAGGAAATTGTCCGGCGTCAGGCTTTGGATCAGCCCATACTGCAGCAGCGAATTCAGCGCGCTCAGGTAGCCGAAGGCCACCAGACACAGCAGCGCCAGGCTGTACCACGGCATCAGGCCGAACAAACCGATAGCGACGAAGGCCGCGATGGCGGTCAACAACATCACCCAGCCCGGGCGCGCCACCTGCGCCACCCGCCCGCTGGTGAAGGCGCCTATTGCCGCACCGAGCGGCACCGCGGCGTACATAAAGCCGAGATGGGAAGCGTCAACCCGCCAGCCGCCGGCCAGCGCCGGGTAGAGCACGCGCACCGCGCTGGCCATGGTCAACAGCGCGCCGATCAGCGCCACCATGCCAATCACCTTGTTCTGAAACAGGAAGCCAAAACCGCCCGCCAGCGCGCGCAGCGGGTGTTCACGCGGCTGCGGCGGCGGCATCAGCTGCGGCAGGCTCAGCAACGGCAACAGCGTCAGCAGGGTGCCAAATGCCGCCAGGCCGTAGTTCCAGGCAATGCCCATGTTGGCGATCACCAGGCCGCCGACCGCCGGGGAAAGAATGGAGCCGAAGCGCACCGTCAGCATGCTGATGGCGCCGGCCTGCACGATGTTTTCGCGCCCCACCAGCGCCGGGGTCGCCGCCAGCAGCGCGGTCACGCCCACGGCGCCAAAGAAACCGTCCCATACCGCCAGCAGGTAAATCGCCGTCAGGGAAGGCGCAGGCAGCGCGGCGTTGATGCACAGGCCGACAAAGCCGATGCCGCAGGTGGAGCGCGCAAACAGGATCAAACGGCGGCGCTCGTGGCGATCCGCCAACACGCCGCCCATCAGCAGCCCGGCGAACATGCCGCCGCCCGCCAGGGTCACCGCCAGGCCGACCAGCAGCGTCGAACCGGTCAGCGCCTGGATCTGCACCGGAATGGCGATGGCCATCAGCCCCAATGCCAAAATGGAAATAAAGCGCGCACAGAACACCGCCCGGAAGGACCGGTTGCTCTTCAGCAGGCCAAAATCAAGCAGGATAGAGGGTTTACTCATCGGTTCATCACCAATCTTCAAAAGGACATTGCGCCAGGGCTGCAACAGCGTGGGCGCTCATGCTAGCACAGATGGGGGTATCAATAATGATAATAAAACTCATTGACATTCAATAATCAGGCGCCGCCAAACGCCGGGATCACCCCCGACATTTGGCGGCCGACGCGAACAACGCCGGTTACAAAGCCCGCAGTATGCGGTTCAGCAACGGTCCCAATACTTTGAACGACGCCGGCGAGACGATATCCACATGCGCGCAGTCCAGCTCGTGCGCCTGCAGCGTATCGACGTACTGCGCCCAGGTCTGCTGCACGTCCATCCCCTCCTGCAAGGTGCGTTTGGCGACAAACAGCGTCGCCTGGCCATGGAAACGCGCGGTGCGGGTATGGGACAACAGCCGCACCGAGTCGGCGTAGTTGGCTTCGATATTGTCGAACATCGCCACGCGGGTTTCTCCCAGCGCCGGATCGAGCGTGTCCTGCGATACCGCCAGGAACTGCTCGCGCTCTCGCTGCACTTCTTTCAGCACGTTGTCGTCCAGCATCACGTCCCAGTTTTGGGTTTCCGGCGGGTAGGTGTCCAGCAGGCCGAGGAACGCCACCTGCTCGCCGCGCGCCTGCAGACGGGCGGCGATGCCCTGCGCCAGCGTGCCGCCCAATGAGTAGCCGATAAAGTGATACGGCCCGTGCGGCTGTACCTGCAGCACGGTCTGCAGGTGGGCCTCGACCACCTGATCCATATCCTCGCTCAGCGCCAGCGGGCCGTCCGGCCGCGGCGACTGAATGCCGACCAGCGACCAGTGCTGATCGATATAGCGCGGCAGCACGCTGAACTGCCAGGAAAAGCCCGAAGCCGGGTGCAGGCAGAACAGCGTCGGCCCGTCGGTGGTGCGCAGCGGCAGCACGCTGTCGAAGCCGCAGCGATCCGCCTCTTCCTGGGTGCGCTCCTCGGCCAGCAGCTGCGCCAGCTGTTCGACGCGGGAGGCCACCATCACCTGCCCGACGGAGACCGCCTTGCCCAGATCGCGGCGCAGCTCCGCCGCCAGGCGCATCGCCAACAGCGAATGGCCGCCGAGGGCGAAGAAGTCGTCGTCGGCGAACACCTGTTCGCGCTGCAGCAAACGGGCGAACACCGCTGCGATGTCGGCCTCCAGCCCGGCCTGCGGCGCGCGGCCGGCCTTGCGCTCCCCGCCCTGCGGCTGCGGCAAGGCTTTACGATCCAGCTTGCCGTTGGCGCTCAGCGGCAGCGCGTCCATTTCCACCAGCGCCACCGGCACCATGTGCGGCGGCAGGCGATCGGCCAGCGCCGCGCGCAGCACGTCCAGATCCCAGGCCACGCCCGGCTGCGCCACCAGATACCCCACCAACTGACGCGCGTCGCCGCCGGCGTCTACCGGCGTGCCCTGCAGCACCAGCGCATGGGTCACCGCCTGGCGCACGCCCGGCAGCGACAACAGCGCATGATCGATTTCGCTCAGCTCAATGCGCTGGCCGCGAATTTTCAGCTGATCGTCGCTGCGCCCCAGGTATTCCACTTCGCCGCCCGGCAACCAGCGCGCCACGTCGCCGGTGCGGTACATGCGGCCGCCGTCGCCGTACGGGTCGGCCACAAAGCGGCCGGCGGTCAGCTCCGGCCGCCCGAGGTAGCCCTGCGCCAGCTGGATGCCGGTCAGGTATAAATCCCCGGCGACACCCGGCGGCACCGGCCGCAGGCGCGCGTCCAGAATGCGCAGGCCGGTGTTCCATACCGGCAGGCCGATCGGCACGTTGGCGCCGGTCACCCGCGCCAGCGCTGCGCCGTGGGCCGGATGCCAGGTCACGTCCACCGCCGCTTCGGTCGGGCCGTACAGGTTATGCAGCGGCACCGCGGTGCGGCTCTGCCACAGGCGGCACAGCTCCGCCGGCAGCGCTTCGCCGCTGCAGAACACCTGGCGCAGTGAACTGCAGGCGGCGACCGCCGGTTCGCCGTCCAGTGCGGCGACGAACGCCGCCAGCATCGACGGCACGAAGTGCATGGTCGTCACCCGATGCTGGGCAATCAGCTGCTGCAACTGCTCGGGATCGCGGTGCGCCTCCGGCGGCGCCATCACCAGCCGTGCGCCGACCATCAGCGGCCAGAAGAATTCCCACACCGAAACGTCAAAACTGCACGGCGTTTTTTGCAGCACCACGTCGTCCGCCGCCAGCGGGTACTGGTGCTGCATCCACAGCAGGCGGTTGACGATCGCCTGATGGCCGACCAGCACGCCCTTTGGCCGGCCGGTAGAACCGGAGGTAAAGATGATATAGGCCGCGTGATCCGGCGTTGGGCCGTTGACCGTCACGCCGGCGGCGCGATCGGCCGGCAGCGGCGCATCGTAGAGCAAAATGTCGCCCTGGCCGGCAAAGCGCGCCTGCTGGGCCGGGCTGGTGACTATCAGGCGCGGCGCGGCGTCTTCCAGCATCATCGCCAGCCGCTCGTCCGGATAGCCGGTGTCCAGCGGCAGGTAAGCGGCGCCGGCCTCGACAATGGCCATCAGCGCCAACGAAAGAAACACCGAGCGCGGCAGCGCAACCGCCACAATGTCGCCCGGCCGCACGCCCTGAGCCGCCAGTTGACGCGCCAGCGCGCCAACCTGTTCACGGGCTTCGCGGTAGGTGAAGCTGAAGTGGGCGTCGGCCAGGGCCGGCGCGTCCGGCGTGCGCTGCGCCTGCTGCGCCAGCAGGCTGCTCAGCGTCGTAGCCGGCACCGGATGCGCGGTGTCATTGACTCGAGCCAGCAAAGCGTGGTCTTCCGGCGTCAGCATGTCGGCTTCGCCGATCGGCAAATCCGTCTGAGCGGCAAACTGCGCCAGCAGCAGCGGCAGGCGCCGCAGGTGAGCCTGCAATTCCTGGCGGCTGTAACGTTCGGCGTTGGCCAGCAGCTCAACCTTCAGCTGGTTGTTCCCGTCGATGAACAGCGCAATCTCCAGATCGCGCACCGGCCCGGAGGCCAGATCGCGGGTTATGCCCTCGATGCCGGCGAAATCCAGCTGGTAATCAAACATCTTGAAGTTGAATACCGTGCCGTACAGCGGCTCGGCATCGCCAATGCGGCCCAGATCGCGCTGCACCTGTTCAGCGTCGTAACGCTGATGGCGGCGCAGGCTTTTCAGCTCGCGGCTGATGCGGGCGGCGGCTTCATACAGCGTGGCCTGCGGCTCGAGGTGCATTTCCATCGGCAGCACGTTGATCACCGGCCCGGCGGCGCACAATGCGGCCGATCCGGTACGGCGCATGAAAATGAAGCCGGCGCTGAAGCTGGGTTGGCCGCTCAACCGCGACACCCACAGCGCCAGCAGCGCCACCGCCATATCGGCGGCGTTCAGCTTCTGTTGGCCCCCGGTCTGCACCAGCGCAGCGAATGCGTGTTCATCGCAGTGCTGTTCCAGGCGGTGAATGCGTGGCGTCGGCACCTGTCCGGCCAGCGGCTGCGGGCATAGGGTCGCCGCCGGCGGCAATTGGCGCGCCTTCTCGCGCCAAAAATCGGCATCGCGCTGCCAGGCCGGCGCCTGCCGATAGGCCTGATACTCCGCCACCACCTCGCTGAACGGCGTGAACGGCGTCGGCTCCAGCGGCTCGTCGCGGCAAAGGTGGCTATACAGCGCGGCGATGCGCCGGGCTATGGCGGTAAAGCTGAAGCCGTCCACCAGCATGTGATGATAGCGCTGGTACCAGAACCAGCGGTTATCCGCCAGGCGCATCAGCACGTTGCGATATAATGGCATGCCGCTGCCGGCACGCAGTTCGCCGGCCAAATCAATCTCCATCAGCGCCCGTGCAGCGGCGGCGGCGTCCGGTGAATCAGCCAGATCGACGAGCTCCGGCTCGCGCACCGCCAGGGTTTCGTCCAGCCACTGCACCGGCACGCCGTCGCGCTCTTCGAAACGCAGCCGCAGCGTATCCACCTCGTTCAGGCCCAGAGTAATGGCCTGCAGCAGCAGCGCCGGGTCGATCGGGCCATTGAGTTCGATACAGTGCGCCACCGCATAAGCGTTGCGGTGCGGGGAAATTTGGTCTGCCACCCAGATGCCGGGCTGAGCGGCAACCAAAGGCATTTCACCGGCAACGCGAGGCCCGGTGGCGGAAATTGGGGTTTGTGACACTGCTAATGCTCCCGTTATTACCTGGTGCCGATCACGCCATTGGCGGTGATACCGGCCGAATATCCTGCCAATGCTGCTCCAGCCAGCCGACGCACTCTGCGTGCGCCGCCGGGCCGAAAGCTACCGTCCAGAGAGAGGGAATGGCGCAGAAATCCGGCCACAGGCTATATTGTTGTTGTACGTTGCGCAGCACCAGGCTGCGCTGCTGTTGATCATCGAACGGATTCAGCTTTTCCATCATGTTCGCCTTGCGCCGTTGAAAGAGACGATTCCGACTGCGTGGGATAGGCGGTGGCGAAGGCAGCGGCCCATGCCGCCTGCAGCCCGTCGGTCAGGCCGCTGCGCCAGCACAGGGCGTCGTGCCCGCCCTCCACCACCCGGTAATGCACCCGGTGCCCGGCGTTGCTCAGCAACGTCGCCATCTGGCCGCTGACCCGGTGCACCAGTTTTTCATGCGAGCCGGCTTCCATAAACACCTTCAGCGCGCCGTGATTGCCCAACCCCTGTAGCTCCACCTGCTGCATCAGCCAACAGGCATCTTCCGGGACAGTCGGCTGCTGCAGCATGTCGCGCCGCGGCCACCAGTAGGATCCCGACTGGCTGATCACCGCGCCAAAGCGCTGCGGCCAACGCAGCCCGGCGAACAGGGAAGACAGGCCGCCGAAGCTTTGCCCGGCCACCACAGTGCTGGCCGGATTGTCGCTGTGCGGCGCCCACTCGGCCAACTGCGGCAGCAGCTCTTCCTGCACCGCCAGCCAGAAATCTTCCTTGCAGGTCAGTTCACGCGCCCGATGCTTCAGATCGATGATGTCGATCAGCAGGTAGACCGCTTCCGGCAGCGCGCCCTCGCGGGTCAGCTGCATCAGCGGATCCCACACCGGCATCTGCTGCGCCCAGAACTGGCCGTCGAGCAGAACGGCCAGCGGGCGCTCGCCCGGCCGGCTTTCACCGGTGGTGTAGACCCAGACGTTACGGCTGTTGCCCAACCGCTCGCTGTGCCAGGTATGGCGCTGCAGGCGCGCCGGCGGCGGCGGCGTGCAGCGCCCGCTGGCGATTTCGTATTCGTCGAATGCGCGCCATGCCGGCTGCGGCGGCGCGTCCGGCATATGCAGGCCGGACAGGCAATTGCCGCTGGTGCCTGGCCAGGAACGGTGCGGGTTGAGCAGATCGTGCGTGGCGCTGGCGAACACCTGGTGCCACCAGTGGCGCACGTTGTGCATGTTGGCGTGCGCGTCGTCGCCGCTGAATTCCGGCGGGCGCTCGTCAAAACAGGGGATAAAGCAGTAGCTGCCGCGCCAGGCGCCGTTCAGCTCGGTCTGCCAGTACCATACGTCGGTGCCGTCCAGGCGTTGCAGGCTCTGCGGCGGGTTCGGCTGATGGTGGTCGGTCAGGCAGTTAATGTGGATCCATACCCGCCGGTAAGCGGAGGTCAGTTCGCATCCCTGAGGATCGCGCCAGAAAAACGTGGCTCGCCACCGGCCATCGCCCGCCGGCTCCACCCAGGGAGTGCCGCGCCGGGCCACTTTCAACCACCAACCGGGGCTGCCGGCGTGGGAACTGGCCAATAACTTGCTGCTTTCTGACTGTAATTCTGTATTCACAACGCCTACCCATCTTGTAGTTGGCGGCTCAGAGAAACGCTGACATATCCGTATCGACAGGAGCCACCCAAACGCACGGTATATCGAATACTATTGATAATTATTTGCATTTGCAATAGTGTGTGACGCTTGGAGATCGGGCTGGTCTTGCGCGCAACGGACAGGGATCGGGGATAGCAACGCAACATCCCTTGCCGCAGCCGATTTTCTATTTCCGACTACACAAAAACTACAACCGCCCTTCCCCCACTCTGCGCGGGATGGCAGCAAGGTAGGAAACTCAAATGAACAGCAAATTATCTCGTTATTCGTTAGCCACCATCATCGGGTTAGGACTCGGCACGTCCGTCATGGCCAGTGCCGCACAGCAAACAGACACCACGGCCACCGAAGAAAACGCCGGCGCAGCCGATAAAAAACCGCGTTCGGAAGACACCATCGTGGTCACCGCCGCCCGGCAGAACCTGCAGGCGCCGGGGGTTTCCACCATCACCGCCGACGAGATCAAAAAACGCCCGCCGGCGCGCGACATCAACGAACTGATCCGCACCATGCCCGGGGTTAACCTGACCGGCAACTCCACCAGCGGCCAGCGCGGCAACAACCGCCAGCTCGACATCCGCGGCATGGGGCCGGAAAACACCATGATCCTGATCGACGGCAAACCGGCCACCAGCCGCAACTCGGTGCGCCAGGGCTGGCGCGGCGAGCGTGACACCCGCGGCGATACCGCCTGGGTGCCGCCGGAAATGATCGAGCGCATCGAAGTGCTGCGCGGCCCTGCCGCAGCGCGCTACGGCAACGGCGCCGCAGGCGGCGTGGTCAACATCATCACCAAGAAGGCCGGCAAAGAACTGCACGGCGCCTTGAACGGTTATTTCAACGTGCCGCAGCACAAGCAGGAAGGCGCCACCAAGCGCACCGACTTCAGCCTGTCCGGCCCGCTGAGCGACACCCTGAGCTTCCGTCTGTTCGGCGGCTACAGCAAAACCCAGGCCGACGCCTGGGACCTCAACGAATCTCACAAATCTGAGCGCGTAGGCGCCTATGCCAGCAGCATTCCCGCCGGGCGCGAAGGCGTGGTCGACAAAAACATCGACGCATTGCTGCACTGGGACTTCGCCCATCTGCAGTCTCTGGAGTTTGAATATGCCTACGGCCGCCAGGGCAACCTGTACGCCGGCGATACCCAGAACACCAACACCAACGCGCTGGTGCAAAGCAACTACGGCAAAGAAACCAACCGCATCTACCGCGAAACCTTCGGCCTGAACCACCGCGGCGCCTGGGACAGCGGCGTCAGCACCAACAACTACATTCAGTTCGAGCGCACCCGCAACACCCGTTTGAACGAAGGCCTGGCCGGCGGCACCGAGGGCATCTTCGATACCAAAAACAGCGGCTTCGGCACCACCAAGCTGGACGATTTCCTGGCGCACAGCGAAGTCAGCGTGCCGTTTGAGCTGGGCGTGGCGCAAACCGCCACCCTGGGCACCGAATGGAACCAGCAGCGGATGAAAGACGGCACCTCCACCAGCCAGACGCTGATGGGCGGCACCATCCCCGGCATGGGGAACGGCACGCGCAGCCCTTACGCCTCCGCCCATATCTTCTCGCTGTTCGCCGAAGATAATATCGAGCTGACCGACAGCACCATGCTGACGCCGGGTCTGCGCTACGATCTGCACTCCGAGGCCGGCAACAACTGGAGCCCGGCGCTGAACCTGTCGCAGGAGCTGGGCGACAACTTCACGCTGAAGATGGGCATCGCCCGCGCCTACAAAGCGCCTAACCTGTTCCAGACCAACGGTAACTATTTGCTGTACAGCAAAGGCCAGGGCTGCGCGGGCGGCGATATCAGAAATGGCTGCTACCTGCTGGGCAACGACGATCTGAAGGCGGAAACCAGCGTCAACAAAGAGATCGGGCTGGAGTTCCATAACGACGGCTGGTTGGCCGGCGTGACCTACTTCCGCAACGACTACCGCAACAAGATCGAAGCGGGCACGTCTCGCATCGCCACCAGCAGCACCGGCACGGCGGTTTACCAGTGGGAGAACGTACCGAAGGCGGTGGTTCAGGGCCTGGAAGGCACGCTGAACGTGCCGGTCAGCGAAGCCGTCACCTGGAGCAATAACGCCACCTACATGATCGAGAACAAGAACAAGAGCACCGGCGACTATCTGTCGGTGATCCCTAAGTTCACCATCAACTCGACCCTGAGCTGGCAAGCCACCGAGGATCTGTCGATGCAGTCCACCCTGACCTGGTACGGCCGTCAGAAGCCGAAGAAATACAACTATCAGGGCAAACCGGCGACCGGAACGGAAACGCGTGAGGTCAGCCCTTACGCCATCGTCGGCGCCAGCGCCAGCTATGACGTGACCAAAAACCTCAGCATCACCGCCGGTATCGACAACCTGTTCGACAAACGCCAGTTCCGCGCCGGCAACGCGCAGAACGTGGGCGACCCTATCACCGGCGCGATCAATATCGCCGGTGCGGGTGCAGCCACCTTTAACGAACCGGGCCGCACCTACTATATGAGCATCAACAGCCACTTCTGATAAAAGTGAGCCAATGCAAAGGGGCGCTGCGGCGTAATGCTTGTCAGTTAGCGTTTTTCTGCGGGCGTTCGTGAAGTTTTCGGTCAATAAAGGTGAGATGCACCATGAGACTCACGCGCCTCGACCGAGCAAGGGGCCGTAGGCGCGGCCCCTTGCAACCCGCGCCCTTGCCCAATCAGACGGTTGGCTGCGCCAACTTCCCTCCCTCCGTCCCGTCGCATCACGGCCGGCTACGACAGGCGTCCCTGCCTGTCTCGCCTGAAACCGCCGTCCCTGGCGGTTTCGCCTATGCGCCGCTCCTGCGTTCGGCGTCTTCAAGGGCGCCCAACACCCTGCTCATCTCACTATTTTCACTGTCTTCCATAACGCAATATCAAACTGAGGGGACAGGTTGCCCGGTGGCGGCAGATCCGGGTGTTGACCTTGGGCGCGCATCACCGGCTGCCGAGCAAGACGGCGTTGTCAGGGGCAACCGGCCAGGGAAGGCCGGTTGAGGCGAGACTAACAGGGACGTTTGTCGTAGCCGACCCGCCCGACAACGCGGGTGCAGCGAGGACAAATCTGCCGGGAGCAGATTTGAACGCTGCTTGCAGCGGCCCCGAAGGGGCGAGGCCCAGGACGGGCCGAGTAATTCCCGCAGGGCAGACGGTGTTAAGCGAGGGCGCGGGTGGAGGGGCCGCGCCTTCGGCCCCTCCAATTGCCGTTCATTGCGCTAGCAGAGAAATGCGGGATATTTACGGCAATTCATCCTGCGCAGAGCGTACAGAGATTGGATAAAAAAATGCCAGTCAGGCTTAACTGACCGGCATTAGGCGCCGCAGCGCCCCTTTTTACTTCCCCAATCCCGTTACTTCGCGTGCAGTTGAATGCGCACCACGCTTTCCGGCTTGCCGGCCTTGGTGGAAGCACCGTCGTTTTTCACCGTGACGAACAGCGCGTTGCCTTTCGGATCCAGCGCCAGGCTATTCGGATGCGGCGGCAGATCTACCGTTTGCAGGCGCTTGAGCGTCTTGGCGTCGAACACCGTCAGGGTGCCCGCGCCCTGTTCGACGCGCACCCCTTTGCGGTTGGCGACGTACAGACGCTGATTGCGATCGTCGAGCAACAGGCCAATCGGCACCTCATCCGTCAGCTCGCTGGCCAGCACCTTGCCGCTGTCCGCATCCAGCGCGAACACCCGGTGGCCGCTGCTGCGCTTCACGTAGTCATGCCCCAGGTGGGTGTTGCGATAGTTGTCGCGATCGATACCCTGATCCACCCCCAACAGGCGGTTGCCGGCCGGATCGTACACCAGGTTCAGCAGCTGATCGGCCTGCACTTCATGGGTGGCGGTAATCGCCAGCGTGTCGGCGTTCAGGGTGATCACCTGCCCCTGCATGTTGGAGACGAACACCCGCCGCCCTTTCTCATCCAGCGTAATGCCCACCGCGTTGTAGCCGAAACCGGGGATCACCTTCTCCAGCTTGCCGGCGCGGGTGTCCACCACGTACAGCACGCTGTCGACGCCGAAGCCCAACCCCGGCAGGAACAGACGGCCGGTGTGCGAGTCATATTTTATCTCGCGGATGCGGTACTGATAATCTTCGGTGATCTTGAACTTCTTCAGCTCTTCCAGCAGGAAATCCAGGCGTTTGCCGCTGATGCCCGCCTGCTTGTAAGCCTGCTCCAGCACCACCTTATCCACCAGCTTGATGGAGCTCAACGCGTGGTTAGCGGCGGTATCCACCACCCCGACTTCACCGTTGAAACCCTGGGTCAGGTACAGCCGGTTGCCGGCATCGTCCAGCGCCACGCCGAAGCCTTTCACCTTCAGCGGGATTTCCGCCTGCACCCTCAGGGTGTTCGGATCCAGCCGCAGCACGCGGGAGCGCGCCTCTTCCTTCCAGTCTGGTGCACTGACGAACAGCGCCTGCTGCGCCGGGCTGTAGGCCATTTCCACCACCGCCGACGACAGCGCCTGGCGCTTGATGTCCTGCGGTTTGATCCCGGCGTCTTCCGCCTGCGCGGCGCCGGCGACCACCAGCGAGGCCGCCACCAGCAGCGACAATAAGGCGCGGGGGGTTGCTATTGTTCCAGACATCCGTTTATCTCCTTGAAAATCATGCGATTGATTAGAGTGAAACAACATTATTGCCGCGGCCCTGGCGGCAACGCCGCCAGCGCGATATCGCCGGCAGTGTGTCGGGCAAACTGGGTAAACACATGCTGAACGGTGGTGGCGATCAGATTCGCCTGTTCGGCGCTGTAGTGATCCTGGCGATAGGTCATCATCACCCGCAGGGATTTCACCCCCGCCAGATCTTCCTCCATCACCTCGAACTGCAGGCCAAGCAGCGACTCGGCTTTTTCCGGCTCGACCTGCCGGTAGGCCACCGAGCTGCCGTCCTGCAGCCTGAATTCACCGTTCAACTTGATGCGGCTGTGGATCTGGATAAACACTTCGAACATGTGGTTCTTGCGATCGGCGTCTATGCCGAACAGCCCTTCTTCCACCAGATCGATCGGGATATCCGTATAGGGCATCGAACCGTTGATGGTGTTCTTCACCTGGTCGATCAGCCCGGCCAGCGTCAACCGTTCGCCGAAGCGCACCCGGTGCACCACTACGGTGGTGAAGTAACCGACGGTGTCGAAAAACTCGGCGTCGTTGCGCCCGGACGTGGAGGTGCCCACCAGCAGATCCGCCGGCCCGCCGAGCAGGCGCAGCGCAGCCGTAATGCCGGCATAGACCACGTTGAACAGCGAAGCGTTGTTGCGGCGCGAAAGCTGATACAGGCCTTCCGCCACCGCGGTGTCGACCTCAAACTCCAGCCAGCCGCCGTTGACATCCGCCGGCGCCGGCACTGCCGGATGATTTGCCGGTTCCTGATGGAAGATCGGTTGGCCGACCGGCGCGTCGCGCAGGTTGTCGAGCCAGTAATCCAGCTGCCGTTGCTGCACGCCGGACGCCCGCTGCCGGCGGGCGAAAGCGTAAAACTGCGGCGGCGAACCGGCCCACTGCGGCGCCTGCCCCGCCACCCGATGGCGGTAGGCGATGCCCAGCTCATCCATCATCAGGTTTAGCGACCATTCATCCAGCACCACGTGATGGAACAGCAGCGAGAGCAGCTGTTGCCCGTTCGCCGCATCGCGCAGCAGCGTGACACGCAGCGGCAGCTCGGCGGCCAGGTTGAAACGATGCTGACCCGCCTGGGCCAGCAGGGCGCTGGCGTCGCCGGCCGGAATCTCGTGGGAGAAGTGGAACCAGCTATAGTCCGGCAGTTCGGCCGCCGGCACCACCTGCTGGCGCACTTCGCCCTGTTGTTCGACAAACAGCGAACGCAAGACGGTGTGGCGCGTCATGACGTCGATAAACGCCTGGCGCAGCGCTGTTTCATCGACCGAATCAAAGAAGCGGATAGAAAACGGCAGGTTAAAGATTTCGTCGTGGCCGAAGGCCTCATACACCTTCCACAGCGACTCCTGCGCCAGCGACAGCGGCGCCTGCACCGCTTCGCCTTCGTCTTCAACCGCCGCCGGGCTGACCGGCAGCGCCGCCTGGCGTTTGGCGTAACCCGACAGGCCGCGCGCCGTCGGGTGGCTGAACAGGTCGTTAATATTGAGTTCGAGCTGATGCAGGCTCAGCAGCCTGCCGATCACCCGGGTGGCGACCAGCGAATGGCCGCCGCGATCGAAGAAGTCTTCATCCGCGCCCATCTCGGGGGCGGCCAGCGCCTCGCGGAACTCGCTCAGGATCAGCTGGGCAACGTCGTCATTGGCGGCGTTATCCGTCACCGGGGTCTGGCTGGCCACGGGGTTGGCGTCGGCAATCGATGCCGTGATGACCCGCTGCCCCGCCAGGAAAGCGACAAACTGCTCCAGCAGGAAAGGCGCCGCGTGCGGTGAAAGACGCGGATCCGCGACCAACTCCAGCGCCAGCGAGTCGGCATCCGGCAAGCTCAGCAGCAAGGCCAGTTCAAACGGCGTGTGCAGCGGCGGCAGCAGCAGCGGTTCAACCCGCACGCCATCGAGCTGCAGCCCGGCGGTGATATCGCCCCGCCAGCTTACCAGCAGTTGCGCCCGCTGCGGATCCGGCGTTTCGGCCATCGCTTGCGCCAGCAAGGCATGTTCGGCCTGGGGGTCGTCATGGCGCACCGTCAGGCGTTTCAACGGCACGGCGGTAAGGCCAATCTCCAGCCCGAGGGCGTCGTCCGCCTCGGACTGCGGCACACACAGCTGAACGGCTTGCCCGCCGGCCTGCGCGGCAATAAAAGCGCCAAAGCGCGCCGCCACCGCCGTCAACAGCGCCAGCGGCGTTTCGCCGGCGGGCAGTTGCGTACGCGCCATGCGGGTGGCGATGCGCGCCCCCGCCTGCGGCAGGCCGGGATCCTGACGGTAATCCCACAGCGGCAGAGACTGGCGCGCCCAGGGCAGCTGGAGTTCGGCGTTTTCCGGCGGTGCGGCCGCCGCCAGCGGCATAACGCTTTGCGGCGCAGCCTGCTGGTTATACAGCGCCGACAGCGTGGCCAGCAAATGCCGCCATGGCAGCGTTTGCGTCAAGATATCGTGCATCACCACGCCGAGCAGCGCCGGGCCGCGCTCGGCCAGCAGCAGCAAGCAGCGCAGCGGCGGCTCCCTGTCCAGTTCGAACGGCGTCGACTGCGCCTGCAACAGTTGGCGGATCGCCTGCGGCTCATCCGCCACCGGCTGAATGCTGACCGGCTGCAGCGCTGAATCGCCCGGGCGTTTGTACAATCCGCGTTCATCATCGAAGCAATAGCGGACGTCAAGACCGGGCGTGAGGCGCATCAACGCCTGCAGCGCCCCCGCCAGCCGGCCAATGTCGGCGTCGCCGTTCAGCCGCCAGGCCAGCGCCCGCTGCCCATTGGCGCCGCCCTGCTGCAGGTGGGCAAACCACGCCAGCTCTTCGGCCTCGCTCACCGGCAGGCTATCGCCCGCCGCCCCAGCGCCCAGCGCCAGAAACGCCCTGTCCAGACGCTGGGCCTCTTCATCGCTCAGAATACCGTCGAAATCACCGCTCACTGCTGTATCTCCTGTAGCAGAGGAATCACGTTATAAAACGGGGGGCAAAAGCCCCCCAACGTTGCGATAGCCTTAAAAATTCAGCTCGACCGCAGCACCGATCAAGCGCCCTGGCTGGACTGTCGCCGTGTAGATGTCGTTGCCTCTGACCATCTCGCGACGATCGGCGTCAAACAGGTTTTTCGCATACAGCGTGGCGCGGCCATAGGCGAAGGTGTAGGCCAGCTGAGCATTGGCCGACCAGTAGGAGCCGATGCGCCCGCGCGAATCGTTGTCATATGCCGAGTAATAGGAGTCGGTAAACGCCACGTTGCTGCTGAGTTCCAGCCCTTTCAGGAATTGATACTTGGCTCCCATATTGACGGTATAGGCCGGCGCGCGCGCCAGCTCATGCCCTTCCACGCCGCTGCCCGAGAATTTCTTGATGTCGGTTTTCAGCAGACCGAGGTTGCCGAACAGCTCGAAATCCCAGCGCGGCTGCCAGATGGCGCCGATTTCCGCACCGTAGGTTTCCACCTTGTCGGCATTGCGGATCACGCTGGAGTTTTCACCCAACGCGTAAGGCAGCTGCATGTCCTTGTAGTCGTTGTAGAAAACGTTGCTGGTCAGCACCACGTTGGCGTCTTTCAGGTGATGACGGCTGTACAACTCATAGTTCCAAACGTACTCAGAGCCATAGGTGTAGCTGACTACCGGCGTGCCGATGGTGATGCCGCCGCCGCCGGCGTTATAGCCGCGCGCCACCTTGGCGCCGTAGGTTTGGCCGTCGGTCGGCTTCCAGGCGACGTCCAGCTTCGGCAGGAATACGGTATAGGTCTCGTCGAAATCGATGCGCACCGCATTGCTGCCGCCGATGCGGCGACGATGTTCACGCTCCAGACGGCTGGCGGCGGTGATATCCACCTGCGGCGTGAGGGCGTAGGTCATCTCGGCAAAAGCCGAATGGGTGTCGGTGTTATCTTTGAAAGAAGCGCCGCCGAAAATGTTAACGAACTCATCCTGCTTGGCGTGGAAGTAACGCAACCCCGCCAGACCGTGCAGGCGGCTGTCCGGCGCGCCAAAGCGCACCACCGGCTCCACGTGCACCTCTTTGCCGTCGATCTCGGCGTATTGAATGTTGTAGGCGGTAGGCCGGTTGATATTGAAATCGGTGTAGATCAGGCGGTTTTCCAGCGCCAGCGCGTCGGAAGCCTCCCATGACAGATCCCAGATGCTGCTGTTCATATTGCTTTTGAACACCGCACGGCGCGGATCGTAACGTGGGTTGGTCGGGTGCGGCTGCGGGTTGAGGCTTTCGTTTTGCGGCGCGGTGCTGCCGAAGTGGTTAAAGGTCAATTTGCTGGTCAGTTCGCGCATGCCGGCCGGGTTAAACAACAGCTTGGCGCGGGCGGTGGTGGCTTCAACCTCGCGCGGATCGCCCACCGGCGCATAGGCCGGCAGATCGGCGTCGCTGCGGCGGCGCTGGCGATCGACGCTGGCGCGGAACGCCAACTGATCTTCCACCAGCGGGCCGGAGACCATGGCGGACAGCTGCGATGAATGCTGGTTGCCGGCCCCGCCTTTAAAAGCGCTTTCCCAATCGAAGGTCGGATCCTTACTGGCCATCACGATGGCGCCGGCGATGGCGTTGCGCCCCTGAATATAGCTTTGCGGGCCGAGGAACACTTCCACCCGATCGAGATCCCACAGCGACTGCGGGCCGAACGCCTGCTCGTTATAGGTCAAAGAGCGGCCGTCCAGAGACAGGTTAAGGCGCGGGCGGGTGCCGCTGAGGAAAGCGTTGGCGCCGGTATTCGGGCCGGAGCCGTCGATGCCGCGCACGGTCGGCAGATCGTTGCCGATACCCAGATCCACCACGTTGGGGGTCATCCGCAGCAGATCGGGGATCTGCAGCGCATTGGGCATAGAGGCGATGCGGTTGCTGTCGAACACCTGCACGCTGGAGCCAGTGTCAAAAATGGAGCGTTTGACCTTCTCGCCGGTTACCAGCAGGGTTTCCGCATCCTGAGAGGTTTCGTTGCTGCCGTTATCCGCCGCGCCGGCGGCGCCGATCGACAGTGAGCAAAGGCCTAAAAATAATGAGGTAAACGCCCCGATAGTTTGTAAGCCTGACTTTTCCCTGTTTCCTACGTTTTTATGCCGTTGAGCCGCTGAATGCTTGCCCATAGAGGTATTCTCCTTCATCCCAGAGGTGCACAAAATTTGAATTTTTTTTACATAGGTAAACGACACTCACACAGACAATGACGCTCGCGGCCTTCCTGACCCTTGTGTTGCTTATCCCTGCAGCAGACAACATCCTTCCCGGCCAACGGACACAGCCCCGCGCACGGCCAGGCTGCCGGCGCGATTGCCGGCAGTTTTTGTACCAAAACGTAAAATAATGTTAATAATGATAATATTTTGCATTTTTTAATGCAAATCATTATCAATAAAGAGCGAAAAACGGCTATGCCTCCGCCATGAAAATCCGCCTGGCGCAGCGTGAAGATCGGCACATTTCATCACGTTGGAATTATTGCAATACTAAGAATAATATAGATAAATCATTTACACGCATCGATAATCTATCCGCCGTTCCGCCAAGGCGCTCTACTGATATCACTTCCTTTCAAACAAAATCAAATAATAATATTTTTCATTCCTATTAACATTTGGATATATTCTTGCAGTCTCGTTAGCTGAATCAAAATGGATACCCGATGAAAGCCTTGACCACCATGCAGGCCGCCTACTGGGTGGGCCGGCAATCCGCAGCGCCGTTGGGGGGCATGTCCGCTCATCTGTATGCGGAATTCGACGGCGGCGACCTGGAGGTCGGGCGCCTGAGCCAGGCCGTGACGGCCCTGTATCTGCATCACCCGATGTTGCGTTTGCGCATTACCCCCGACGGGCAGCAAACCATCGCCGCGCCCGGCCCCCAGCACGGCCTGCATCTGGACGACTGGCGCCATGCCGATGCCGCCGGGATCGAGCGCTCTCTGGCCGCTAAACGCCAGGCGAAAAGCACCCAGCTCCTGCCTCTCGATCAGGGCGTTCCCTGCGATATCAGCCTGACCCTGTTGCCGGCGGGCCGCAGCCGTCTGCATGTGGATCTGGATATGATCGCCGGCGACGCCATGAGCTTTCGCCGGCTGATGGAAGATCTGGCGGCGTTTTATCACCGCCTTCCCCCGGCCCCCGCGCCTGAAAATCCGGTGGCCTACTTCGATTATCTGGCGCGGCGCACTGCCGACCAGGCGCTGCAGGAAAGACGCGCCCGCGCCCAACAGTGGTGGCGCGAACGCCTGGCGCAGTTGCCGCCGGCGCCGCGGTTGCTGCGCACGCCGGACAGTTGCCGCAGCGATCGCCTGGCCGTCCAACTGAATGCTCAAGAAAGTCGGGCGCTGGCCGCCGCCGCCAAACGGCAGCACATCACCCTGTCGGCGCTATTTTTGGCGCTGTTCGCCCTGGCCGTCGGCTATGGCTGGAATATGACGCGGTTCAGGCTCAACGTGCCGCTGTTCCACCGCGATCCTTACCTGAACGATACCGACAGCCTTATCGGCGATTTCTCCAATCTGTTGCTGTTGGGGATCGAGCTTGACCACCAGGAAAGCCTGAACGCGTTCTGCCACCGGCTGATGGCGCAGCTGGCCACGCTGATCGAATTTGCGGATTACCCCGGCGTCAGCGTGATGCGCGATCTGTCGCGTTTGCACGGCAGCCTGCAGCCTTCACCGGTGGTCTTCACCGCCGGCTTCGGCATTCGGGGCAAAGCGCTGTTTTCCGAGCAGGTGACCCGCACCTTTGGCCCATTGGGCTGGGTGATTTCTCAGGGGCCGCAGGTGGCGCTGGACGCCCAGGTCGCCCACAGCGACGACGGCATCCTGATCAACTGGGACGTTCGTCTGGATGCCTTCCCGGAGCAGGTGCTGCCGCGCCTGCTGGCCTGTTACCGGGCGCTGCTGCAGTTGGCCGCCCAGCGCGCCGATGCCTTTGATCTGCCGCTGGCGCAGCTATTGGCCCGCTGTACCCCCGAGGCGCTGGCCCGGCAAACGCCGGTGCGGCAACTGTTGCACCTGCTGCTGGCGCGGGTGGCTCCCGGCGCCGCATTGAACGACGACGACGATATTGCCCGGCTGCAGCTGCCGGACGCCGGTTTAAACGCGCTGCTCGGGGTGATCAACAAATATCTGGCGGCGGCGCTGACCCCGCAGGACGTGGCGGCGCACCCCACCCCGGCGGCCCTGGCAGCGCTTATCTGCGAACGCGCCACCGGCGCAGCGGAAGGCGCGCGGACGCTGCTCAAGGCGCTGGCGCCCCAGGCCTGACGCCGACTCACTTTTATCGGTTAGCGACTATAGGGAAGTACCATGGAGACACCATTAACACCGCTGCAGCAGGCGTATCTTCTGGGCCGCAGCGATCGCTGGCCGCTTGGCGGCGTGGCGATGCACGATTTTCGCGAATACCGTGGTCACCAGCTGGATCTGCCGCAGCTGGAAGCGCGGCTAAAAGAACTGGTATGCCATTACGCCGCCCTGCGCACCTGCATCGATCCCCTGCGCCTCACGCAGCGCGTGCGTCCGGAGGCCAGCCTGAATCTGGATCGACACGATCTGCGTTCGCTTAGCCACGAGGCGGCGCAACGGCAGGTAACCCAGCTGCGCACAGGCTATTCCCACCAGCGCCACGATCCCGCGCAGCCGCTGTGGCGCATCGCCATCGTTCAACTGAACGAAACGCAGGATCCGCCGGGATCGCCGTACGACTGCCTGATCTTCACCAGCTTCGACGCGCTGATCCTCGACGGCCAGGGCATTTCCACGGTGATCGCCCGCCTGTTCGATCGACAGCCCCTGGCTCCGATAGCCCCCAGCGGCCCGGCGCCGGCGACGACGACGGCGCAACGCCAGGCGGACGCCGCCTATTGGCAACGCAAGCTGCAAGACGTCACCACGCCGTCGGCGCTGCCCTGGCTCAGCCCGCTCGCCAATCTGAAGGCCTCCGGCTATCGCCGGGCCAGCCTGACGCTGCCGCGCGAAACGCTGAAACAGCTCGGCCGCCTGGGTTCCGCCCATGCGCTGCTGCGCAACAGCACGCTTTCGGCGCTGATCCTCGATACGCTGGCGCACTGGACCAGCGACGGCGAACTGTGCATTGGCGTGCCGGTCGCCTTCCCCAGCACCGCAGGGGAATTAGGCAATGCGTCCAGCTTTGTCGCCGTTCGCTACTCCCGCCACGGAGAAAACTTTATTCACCGCGCTCAGACGCTGCAGGATGACGTACTCGGCGCGCTCGATCATCTGGCTTTTTCCGGCGTGGATCTGGCGCGGCAACTGCTGAGCCATAGCCAGGGCGGCCCTGCGCTGCCGGTGATCCTCACCAACTGCCTGAGTTGGGAGACGCTGCCGGCCGACGCGCCGGTGCGCTACCATGACGGGCTGACGCAAACGCCGCAGGTGGCTATCGATATTCGTCTGACGATGGACAGCGAAAAAAACCTGCTGCTGTGCGTGGACTACGCCGAACAGGCGCTGAATGGCGAACAGGTGCAGGCGGTGCTGGCCGCGCTGCAACGGCACGTGTTGCTGGCCTGTCAGAACGGGGAGCTGGAAATCGCGCCGGCGCGCTTTATCGACCTTGCGCATTACCGCCACAACGGCTGCGAGGCCGACGCAGCCCCCTACCCTTATCTGGCGATCCTGGCCGAACGGCTGTTTGGCGCACGGCCGCCGCAGACGGCGCTGATCTGCGGCGAACGGCGGCTGAGCTATGGCGAACTGGGGCAACGGGTCGCCACGCTGATGGCCAATCTGCAACAGCGTGGCCTGCAGCCCGGCAGCGTAGTGGCGCTGTATTTGCCGCGCAGCCCGGAACATGTGATGTTCAGCCTCGCCTGTGCGCTGTCGGGCATTATCTGGGTGCCGATCGACATCAATTCTCCCCCCGAGCGCACCGCTTATCTGCTGGATAACTGCCAGCCGGATCTGGTGGTGCATCAGGGGGAGCTGGATACGCCGCGGGGCGTCACGCCAGCGGCGTTGCTGGCTCCCGCCAATAGCGCGCCTGCGCTGCCGGACAGCCAAACGCTCACCGAGCGCAGCGCCAGCGCCGCCGCCGGCTATTACCTGTATACCTCCGGCACCACCGGCAAGCCCAAATGCGTGGTGCTCAACAACCGCGCCACCGCCAACGTGCTCAGCCAAACTCTGCAGCGCTGGGCGGTGACCGCCGATGACGTCTTTATCTCGGTGACGCCGCTGCACCATGACATGTCGATGTTCGACCTATTCGGTTCGCTGAGCGCCGGCGCAACCCTGGTGCTGCCGGCGCCGCATCAGGAAAAAGACGCCATCAGTTGGAACCAGCTGGTTGAACAGCATCGGGTTACGCTGTGGTGTTCGGTACCCGCCATCCTGGAAATGCTGCTCAGCTGCAAAGCGGCGGACGGCCTGCGCTCACTGCGCCTGGTGGCGCAGGGCGGCGATTACATCAAGCCGGCGACGGTGCACGCATTGCGCACCCTGGGCCCGGATATCACCCTGTTCTCGCTCGGCGGGCCGACCGAAACCACCATCTGGAGCATTTGGCACCCGATAGCAGCGCAGGATACCGGCACCGTACCTTACGGCCGCCCGCTGCCGGCCAACCAGTATTTCATCTGCCACGACGACGGCATTCACTGCCCAGCCGGCGTGGTGGGCCGTATCCACACGGCGGGGGTCAATCTGGCGCTGGGTTATCTGGAACGGGGGGAGCTGAAGCAACACGACTTTGTCACCCTGGCGGATGCCGACGGGCGGCCGCTGCGCGCCTTCCGCACCGGCGACCAGGGTTATTATCGACCGAACGGCGACATCATGTTCGCGACCCGGGTAAACGGCTATGTGAAAATTCGCGGCGTGCGGGTTTCTTTGCCCGAGATCGAAGACGTGCTGCGCGGCCATGAGGCCATTCTCGATATGGTGGTGGTGGATTACCCCAGCGGTGAAAACGCCGAGGCGACCCTGGGCGCGATGTATCTGACGCATGACGGCAAACCCTTGGCGCCGTCGGATATTCGCGCCTTCTCTACCGGCTACCTGCCCTGCACGCACATTCCGACGCGCTTTATTCACGCCAATGCGCTGCCGCTGTCCGCCAACGGTAAAACGGATCGCCACCGTATTCGCGCCCTGCTGGTGAGCCAGCATGCCGCGCCGGCGCTCAATGCCTGCGCGGCGCCGCCGCCCGGTGCGCCGAAGGCGCGCAGCGCCGAGATCCTGAAAATTTACTGGCAGGCAATCGGCGTGGCGCCGCAGCCGGAATGGGGGGAAGAAACCGCCTTTATGGCGATGGGGTTGAAGCTGCCGCACATCAAAGAGGTAGCGGCCCGCCTGAACGACGCCTTCGGCACCCGGCTGGCCACCACCGCGCTGCTGCCGTGCAAAAATGCGCGCGAAGTGGCGGCGCTGCTGGCAAGCTGACCGGCACTCACTCACCCGGGCAGGGATCGTCCTGCCCGCTTTCTTCAGGCTGAAACCGCAGCCAGCGCATCCAACGGCACATCCAACCCGCCGGGCTGCAGCGCGCGCAACAGAAAACCTTGCAAAGCTACGCCGTATTCCGCCGCTCCCGCCGCCGGGAACTGCTGCACAAAGATATCGATATCCAGATGCAGATCGCTGGCGTCGGTGCGCCCGCGGTAGGTCAGGTTGAAGCCGTCGCCGGAGCCGCCGGCCAATACCCGGCGCGTACTGGCGCATCCGGCAAAACTGGGCGGATCGAAGGGCTGGACGTTGATAAACGGCGAGATGAAGAAGCGTGAATCCGGGCCAACGCCCCGATCGGCGGCGAGCTGGCGCAGGCGGTAACCGGCATGGCCGCGCAGCTTGCGCAGCGTCTGCGCCAAACCCGGCAGAAAGCGCCCCAGGGTCTCTCCCGGCGCCAGCGTAACCAAGAGCGGCAGCGTATTGACCGCCAACGACGGCACGTTGGCGGCGGCCTGGCCGCGGCGATTCATCGCCGGCATCCACATCGGCAACGTATCTTTCACCTTCATCTGCTGCGGCATCGCCTGATGCAACCAGGCGGCGGACAGCGCCAACAGCAAATCGGGCCAGCCGATGCCGCTGCGCTCTGAAAGCTCCAGCAACCGCCGTGAGATTGCCTCAGGCAACAACAGGCTGGTGCCCAGGCATTTTAACCCGTATTCCTTGCCACCCTTGCGCACGCTCGGCAGCGGCTGCCCCTGCGCCAAATATTCCCGCCAGAAATGGCGATCCCGTTCGGCGCGTTCCGAGGCGGCATAGGCCAATTCCTGGTGATGAAAGGCGAGAAAAGAGCCCAACGGCTGCCCGGCGCTGCCCTGCCCGATAAAGTGGGCATACAGGGTGGCGCAGCGATGCTCTATCAGCGCCATACCGAAACCGTCGACGATGATGTGGTGTGCGCGCAAATACCAGATGAAATGCGCCGGCCCCAATTTGAGCAGCCATACCGCGGCTATCGGCTGGCGGTGCAGATCCAGCGGCTGCGAGACGTCCGCCTGCATCTGCTGCTGAGCGGCCTGATAGGGATCGGCCTGCTGTTGCAGATCGCGATGCTGTAGCCGCGGCGCACGCTGCGGCTCATACCGCAGCCGTGGCGGCCGATGGTTAAAACGCAGGGCGAACGCCTGCGTCTCGGCGACAGTCAGGGCGATAGCCCGGCCCAGCGCCGCCTCGTTCACCACGCCGTGCAGCTCAGTGCAATGCGCCACGGTGGAGAAGGGCTGGTCAGGGTGTAAGGTAAATTCTTCCCAGAAGTCGAACTGCGCTGGCGCCAACGGCAGCCATTCAGAGGCCAAAGCGGTTTCCAACATGTTACCTACCTTTGATAAGCCTGAATAAAAGCACCGGGTACGGAGCAAAGAAAGGCCCGTCTCGAATGCTTTTTAATGTGTCCATACATAAAGAAATGAAAATGATAATAACATTTATTATCATTTTTATTAATTCGGTAACACTTTAGATTCAGTTAAGCAGGGATGCAAGTAGATGGGGAAACGCAGACAGCAAAACGCCCCCAACCGCGAGGCCAGGAGCGTTTTATAGGAGGTACGGCCAGGTTACGACTGATTAGCCGGTTTGACTTTCTGCGAGAGGAATTCCTGCTCGTACGCCAGCGCTTTCTTGCGATCGAACTGGTGTTCCCATTTGGCGATCACCAACACCGCCAGCGCGTTGCCCACCACGTTCAACGCGGTACGCGCCATATCGAGGATACGGTCGACGCCGGCGATAAACGCCAGACCTTCCAGCGGAATGCCGACGCTGCCCAGCGTAGCCAACAGCACCACAAAAGACACGCCGGGCACGCCTGCGATCCCTTTCGAGGTCACCATCAGGGTTAATACCAGGATGATTTGCTGGCCCAGCGAAAGCTCAATACCGTACAGCTGCGCAATGAAGATGGCGGCGATGCTCTGGTACAGGGTCGAACCGTCCAGGTTGAAGGAATAGCCGGTTGGCACCACAAAGCTGGTGATCGACTTGGGCGCGCCGTAGGCCTCCATCTTTTCGATGATGCGCGGCAGCACCGTCTCTGAGCTGGCGGTGGAATACGCCAGGATCAGCTCATCCTTAAGGATGCGGATCAGCGTCCAGATGCGCAGATTGCAGGCGCGTGCGACCGCGCCCAACACCACCAGGGCAAAAAAGGCGATAGCAAAATACACCAGCACCACCAACTTGGCCAACGGCAGCAGCGAGGCGAAACCAAAGTTCGCCACCGTCACCGAGATCAGGCCAAATACCCCGATTGGCGCATAGCGCATGATCATGTGGGTCACTTTGAACATGCTCTCTGCAACGGCTTTAAACACCTTCAGCAGCGGCTCTTTGGTTTCCTTTGGCAGCGAGGACAGCCCAAGGCCAAACAGCACCGAGAAGAAAATGATTGGCAGCATGTCGCCCTTGGCCATCGACGAAAAGATGTTCGAGGGGATCAACGACAGGATGGTCGCCACCAGACTGTGCGAACCGCTTTGTACCTGCTCGGTGGTTTTCTCGTACTGCGAGATATCCACCGCGGTCAGCGTTGACATATCGATGCCGTGACCGGGTTGAAAAACATTAGCCAGCGTCAGCCCCACCACTATGGCGATCGTGGTGATCACTTCGAAATAAATAATGGTTTTCAATCCGAGGCGGCCTAACTTCTTCGCATCCCCGACCCCGGCAATACCGACCACCAGGGTGGCAATAACAATCGGCACCACAATCATCTTAATCAGGCGAATAAAGATATCGCCCGCCGGGCTCAAAATATTGCTGACCAGCCACTCGCGTGACTCTGTCTGATTATGTAATACCGCACCTACAATAATACCCAGCACCAGCGCGATCAGAATTTGCCAAGCAAGGCTAATTTTTACACTTTTCATACCCAAAAAGTCCTCAAAGACTCTTTTCGCCGCATTTAACCGCAACACAACGAAGAGAATACTTAATCATTTGATACAGGCTTATGTTAATTCAGTGGACGCGTTCACCTGCCCTTGGTGCGACGCAGTATAAATCAGTACCATCTGCACGGGCTGGTCTGCAAGCCTTGATTTGTCAGGCTTGTGCGTTGAATCACATCACAAAATTTTTACGTTTTAATATCAGATAACATAATTTACTGTTATTAAAAGAATAATTTTACGTGAAATGAATCACATAATTGCCCTGGTGATGATTTTTTGAACGCGATTAAAATGCGTCGTTTATCGCCCATTTTGCATATTTAGTCTGCGTGATTTGTTTATATTTTGTTACTGAAAGGTTTTGAAAATGAGAATACGCCGAGTGACATTTCAGATCAAGAATAAAGATGCTTTTTAATAAAGCGTAAAAATTGAACAGCGGGGTTGCCCACTCGTGCAATCCTATCTAAACCGCCGAAGCTGCCAGCGGGAATTTGTCACTCAATTATTAAGGTCATTCAGTCAGATTTTCACACCTATTAATAACGACATCGAATATTAATAATGAGAAATAGGAAAAAATGTTTTAATCATGATGAATACGCAGATGATTATTTAAAACCGGCGTCATAATTGGCAGGTTAGTTATTCTTTTTCGTTATTTAGATAGCGCTTTTTGACAAAAAACGCCTATTTGACGGTTTTTCTCCGCCAAGCAGATAGATACCTGCTGCAAATACGACAGAACTATTACAAATCAATATCTTCGTTGCGTGATCTGCCGCGCAAAAAAGAAACAAAGAATCATAGCAAACTATACTTAACCTTCAGTTGACATACTATTAACAACTTAAAGGAGAAAAGCTATGAGCCAACTGCATAAACACGCTATTCCTTCTGCAATTGCAGAACACGCCCTGATTAATCCGGAACAATACCAGCAATATTATCAACAGTCTGTGCAAGACCCGGAGGCGTTCTGGGGGGAGCATGGCAAAATCCTGAACTGGATCAAACCTTATAGCAAAGTAAAGAATACCTCTTTCGACCCGGGCCACGTCAGCATTCGCTGGTTCGAAGACGGCACCCTCAACCTGGCGGCCAACTGCCTGGACCGCCATCTGGCCGAACGCGGCGACCAAACCGCCATTATCTGGGAAGGCGACGATCCCGCCCAGTCGAAGAAAGTCACCTATAAACAGCTGCACCACGATGTCTGCCAATTCGCCAACGTGCTGAAAAAGCTGGGCGTCAAAAAAGGCGACGTGGTGGCTATCTATATGCCTATGGTGCCGGAAGCGGCGGTCGCCATGCTGGCCTGCGCGCGCATCGGCGCCGTGCATTCGGTGATCTTCGGCGGCTTCTCGCCGGAAGCGGTTGCTGGCCGCATCATTGATTCCAACGCCAAACTGGTGATCACCGCCGACGAAGGCCTGCGCGCCGGCCGCGCCGTGCCGCTGAAGAAAAATGTCGACGACGCGCTGAAGAACCCCGGCGTGACCAGCGTCGCCAACGTGGTGGTGTTCCAGCGCACCGGCAAGCCGGGCTACTGGCAGGAAGGGCGAGACCTGTGGTGGCATGAGCTGACTAACGGCGTTTCCGCCGATTGCCCGCCAGAAGAAATGAACGCGGAAGACCCGCTGTTTATCCTGTATACCTCCGGCTCGACCGGCAAGCCCAAGGGCGTGCTGCACACCACCGGCGGCTATCTGGTATACGCTGCCCTGACCTTCAAATACGTGTTCGATTACCACGATGGCGACGTGTACTGGTGCACCGCCGACGTGGGCTGGGTGACCGGCCACAGCTATCTGCTGTACGGCCCGCTGGCCTGCGGCGCCATCAGCCTGATGTTCGAAGGCGTGCCTAACTACCCCGGCGTTAACCGCCTGTCTCAGGTGATCGACAAGCATCAGGTCAATATCCTGTATACCGCGCCAACCGCCATTCGCGCCCTGATGGCCGAAGGCGACAAGGCGATCGAAGGCACCCGCCGCGATTCGCTGCGCATCATGGGCTCGGTCGGCGAGCCGATCAACCCGGAAGCCTGGGAGTGGTACTACAACAAGATCGGCAACGGCAAATGCCCGATCGTCGACACCTGGTGGCAGACCGAAACCGGCGGCTTTATGATTACCCCGCTGCCGGGCGCCACCGAGCTGAAAGCCGGCTCCGCCACGCGGCCGTTCTTCGGCGTGCAGCCGGCGCTGGTCGATAACGTCGGCACCCCGCAGGAAGGCGCCTGCGAAGGCAACCTGGTGATCGTCGACTCCTGGCCAGGCCAGGCGCGCACCCTGTTCGGCGACCACGATCGTTTCGAACAGACCTACTTCTCCACCTTTAAGGGCATGTACTTCAGCGGCGACGGCGCGCGCCGCGACGAAGACGGCTATTACTGGATCACCGGCCGCGTCGACGACGTGCTGAACGTTTCCGGCCACCGGCTGGGCACCGCCGAGATCGAGTCCGCTCTGGTGTCACACCCGAAAATCGCCGAGGCGGCGGTGGTCGGCATCCCGCATAACATTAAAGGCCAGGCGATTTACGCCTATATCACCCTCAACCACGGCGAAGAACCGACGCCGGAGCTCTATGCCGAAGTGCGTAACTGGGTACGCAAAGAGATAGGACCGATCGCCACGCCGGACGTGCTGCACTGGACGGACTCCCTGCCCAAGACGCGCTCCGGCAAGATCATGCGTCGCATCCTGCGCAAAATTGCCGCCGGCGATACCAGCAACCTGGGGGATACCTCAACGCTGGCGGATCCGGCCGTAGTCGACAAGCTGTTGGAAGAAAAACAATCAATGAAAGTGCCGTCATAATTTTCGCCGCCTCCGGCCGCTCCTCCGGATAACTCCGCGTCGAGCGGCCCACTGCGCGGCGTACTCTATCAATACCTACTGGAGACACTCTGATGAATGACACCATTTATCAAGGGATTGAAGAAAACCCGCGCTTTAAGGAGCTGGTGAGAAAACGCGGCCGCTTCGCCTGGCTGCTCTCGCTGATTACGCTGGCGCTGTACGTTGGCTTTATTTTACTGATCGCCTTCGATCCCCAATGGCTCGGCACGCCGATCGCCGCGGGATCGACCATTACCCGGGGGATCCCGGTTGGCGTTGGCCTGATCGTGATCTCTTTTGTGTTGACCGGGATCTACGTGTTTCGCGCCAACGGCGAATTCGATCGCCTGACCGCGGAAATCCTGCGTGAGGTGAAACAATGAAGCGCTTACTTTCCGCCGCCGCCCTGCTGACGCTGCCGGGCCTGGCCTGCGCCGACGCCATTGGCGGCGAGGTGCAACGCCAGCCGCTGAACGTGCAGGCGATCGTGATGTTCGTGCTGTTTGTCGGCGCCACCCTGTATATCACCTATTGGGCCTCCAAACGCACCCGCTCGCGCCAGGATTATTACACTGCAGGCGGGCGCATCACCGGCCTGCAGAACGGGCTGGCGATCGCCGGCGACTTTATGTCCGCCGCCTCTTTCCTCGGCATTTCCGCTCTGGTGTACACCTCCGGCTATGACGGCCTGATTTACTCCATCGGCTTCCTGATCGGCTGGCCAATCATCCTGTTCCTGATTGCCGAACGCCTGCGCAACCTTGGCCGCTACACCTTCGCCGACGTGGCCTCTTACCGGCTGAAGCAGAAACCGATCCGCACCCTGTCGGCCTGTGGTTCTCTGGTGGTGGTGGCGCTGTACCTGATCGCACAGATGGTCGGCGCCGGCAAACTCATCCAGCTGCTGTTCGGCCTTAACTACCACGTGGCGGTGATCCTGGTCGGCATTCTGATGGTGCTGTACGTGCTGTTCGGCGGCATGCTGGCCACCACCTGGGTGCAGATCATCAAGGCGGTGCTGCTGCTGGCCGGTGCCAGCTTTATGGCGCTGATGGTGATGAAGTCGGTCAACTTCGATTTCAACACGCTGTTCGCCGAAGCGGTGAAGGTGCATCCTAAGGGCATCGCCATCATGAGCCCCGGCGGGCTGGTGTCTGACCCGATATCGGCGCTTTCGCTGGGCCTGGCCTTGATGTTCGGCACCGCCGGTCTGCCGCACATTCTGATGCGCTTCTTTACCGTCAGTGACGCCAAGGAAGCGCGCAAGAGCGTGTTCTACGCCACCGGCTTTATCGGTTACTTCTATATTCTCACCTTTATTATCGGCTTCGGCGCCATTCTGCTGGTGAGCGCCAATCCGGCGTTCAAGGACGCTACCGGCGCGCTGTTGGGCGGCACCAATATGGCGGCGGTGCATCTGGCCAACGCGGTCGGCGGCAACTTCTTCCTCGGCTTTATTTCTGCGGTCGCCTTCGCCACCATTTTGGCGGTGGTGGCCGGCCTGACGCTGGCCGGTGCTTCTGCGGTGTCTCACGATCTGTACGCCAGCGTGATTAAAAGCGGCAAGGCGACCGAACGCGACGAGCTGCGGGTATCCAAGATCACCGTAGTGTTGCTGGGCATAGTAGCGATTGCGCTGGGGATTTTGTTCGAGAAACAGAATATCGCCTTTATGGTCGGACTGGCGTTCTCCATCGCCGCCAGCTGCAACTTCCCGATTATCATTCTGTCGATGTACTGGTCACGCCTGACCACCCGCGGCGCGATGATCGGCGGCTGGCTGGGGCTGCTGACCGCGGTGATCCTGATGATCCTCGGCCCGACCATCTGGGTGCAGATCCTCGGCCATGAAAAACCGATTTACCCGTATGAATATCCGGCGCTGTTCTCGATGATCGTGGCCTTTGTCGGCACCTGGCTGTTCTCGGTTACCGACAGTTCGCTGGCCGGGCAGCAGGAGCGCGAGCGCTTCCGTTCCCAGTTTGTCCGCTCGCAAACCGGGTTGGGGATCTCGCAGGGCAGTTCACATTAACCGAATAATAAGTGAAAAAAGCAAACACACCCTAATCAAAGGCCCTGCGGGGCCTTTTCTCTTACGGCGTTTATTATTGGATCCCCTGAAAAGCGCAGCCTAGCTGCGCCAGATTGTGCTTTTTCGCACACAGCAAAAAGCCCTGAACTCGCGTTCAGGGCTTCTTACTTTGTTTGATGCCTGGCAGTTTATGGCGGGCGTCCTCCCCGCCCCCCTTCGGGCCGTTGCTTCGCAACGTTCAAATCCGCTCCCGGCGGATTTGTCCTACACAATTCGTCTCATCCTGAGACTCTCCCCTCCGGGGCCGCCGCACGCGGCGTTAAGGCCCGTTCCCGACGGGCCTTTCGCATGCCCATGCTCGAGCAGAACGCCAGATAGCAGACAAAACAAAAAGCCCCATGCTTTCGCATGAGGCTTGTTGTTTTATTTGATGCCTGGCAGTGTCCTACTCTCGCATGGGGAGACCCCACACTACCATCGGCGCTACGGCGTTTCACTTCTGAGTTCGGCATGGGGTCAGGTGGGACCACCGCGCTATTGCCGCCAGGCAAATTCTGTTTCATTCCAACCGCTTCACTTTCGTGTCGCCATTGAAACCAATCTAAGAACTTCGCTGAAAATCTATCGTCTGCTCTAAAACACCTTCGGTGTTGTAAGGTTAAGCCTCACGGATCATTAGTACTGGTTAGCTCAATGCATCGCTGCACTTACACACCCAGCCTATCAACGTCTTAGTCTTAAACGTTCCTTCAGGGGCCTTAAAGGCCCAGGGAAGACTCATCTCGAGGCAAGTTTCGCGCTTAGATGCTTTCAGCGCTTATCTTTTCCGCACTTAGCTACCGGGCAGTGCCATTGGCATGACAACCCGAACACCAGTGGTGCGTTCACTCCGGTCCTCTCGTACTAGGAGCAACCCCTCTCAATCTTCCAACGCCCACGGCAGAATAGGGACCGAACTGTCTCACGACGTTCTAAACCCAGCTCGCGTACCACTTTAAATGGCGAACAGCCATACCCTTGGGACCTACTTCAGCCCCAGGATGTGATGAGCCGACATCGAGGTGCCAAACACCGCCGTCGATATGAACTCTTGGGCGGTATCAGCCTGTTATCCCCGGAGTACCTTTTATCCGTTGAGCGATGGCCCTTCCATTCAGAACCACCGGATCACTAAGACCTACTTTCGTACCTGCTCGAGCCGTCACTCTCGCAGTCAAGCTAGCTTATGCCTTTGCACTAACCTCACGATGTCCGACCGTGATTAGCTAACCTTCGTGCTCCTCCGTTACTCTTTGGGAGGAGACCGCCCCAGTCAAACTACCCACCAGACACTGTCCTCACCCCGGATTACGGGGCCGAGTTAGAACATCAAACATTAAAGGGTGGTATTTCAAGGTTGGCTCCACGCAGACTGGCGTCCACGCTTCAAAGCCTCCCACCTATCCTACACATCAAGGCTCAATGTTCAGTGTCAAGCTATAGTAAAGGTTCACGGGGTCTTTCCGTCTTGCCGCGGGTACACTGCATCTTCACAGCGAGTTCAATTTCACTGAGTCTCGGGTGGAGACAGCCTGGCCATCATTACGCCATTCGTGCAGGTCGGAACTTACCCGACAAGGAATTTCGCTACCTTAGGACCGTTATAGTTACGGCCGCCGTTTACTGGGGCTTCGATCAAGAGCTTCGCCTTGCGGCTGACCCCATCAATTAACCTTCCAGCACCGGGCAGGCGTCACACCGTATACGTCCACTTTCGTGTTTGCACAGTGCTGTGTTTTTATTAAACAGTTGCAGCCAGCTGGTATCTGCGACTGGCTTCAGCTCCATCCGCAAGGGACTTCACCTACGCGCCAGCGTGCCTTCTCCCGAAGTTACGGCACCATTTTGCCTAGTTCCTTCACCCGAGTTCTCTCAAGCGCCTTGGTATTCTCTACCTGACCACCTGTGTCGGTTTGGGGTACGATTCTGTGTTACCTGATGCTTAGAGGCTTTTCCTGGAAGCTTGGCATCAACTACTTCTGCACCGTAGTGCATCGTCATCACGCCTCAGGGTTGATAAGCAACCGGATTTACCGGGTCACTCCCCCTACACGCTTAAACCGGGACAACCGTCGCCCGGCTAGCCTAGCCTTCTCCGTCCCCCCTTCGCAGTAACACCGAGTACAGGAATATTAACCTGTTTCCCATCGACTACGCCTTTCGGCCTCGCCTTAGGGGTCGACTCACCCTGCCCCGATTAACGTTGGACAGGAACCCTTGGTCTTCCGGCGAGCGGGCTTTTCACCCGCTTTATCGTTACTTATGTCAGCATTCGCACTTCTGATACCTCCAGCAACCCTCACAGGCCACCTTCAACGGCTTACAGAACGCTCCCCTACCCAACAACGCCTAAGCGTCGCTGCCGCAGCTTCGGTGCATGGTTTAGCCCCGTTACATCTTCCGCGCAGGCCGACTCGACCAGTGAGCTATTACGCTTTCTTTAAATGATGGCTGCTTCTAAGCCAACATCCTGGCTGTCTATGCCTTCCCACATCGTTTCCCACTTAACCATGACTTTGGGACCTTAGCTGGCGGTCTGGGTTGTTTCCCTCTTCACGACGGACGTTAGCACCCGCCGTGTGTCTCCCGTGATAACATTCTTCGGTATTCGGAGTTTGCATCGGTTTGGTAAGCCGGGATGGCCCCCTAGCCGAAACAGTGCTCTACCCCCGAAGATGAGTTCACGAGGCGCTACCTAAATAGCTTTCGGGGAGAACCAGCTATCTCCCGGTTTGATTGGCCTTTCACCCCCAGCCACAAGTCATCCGCTAATTTTTCAACATTAGTCGGTTCGGTCCTCCAGTTAGTGTTACCCAACCTTCAACCTGCCCATGGCTAGATCACCGGGTTTCGGGTCTATACCTTGCAACTAATCGCCCAGTTAAGACTCGGTTTCCCTACGGCTCCCCTATACGGTTAACCTTGCTACAAAATATAAGTCGCTGACCCATTATACAAAAGGTACGCAGTCACACCACGAAGGTGCTCCCACTGCTTGTACGTACACGGTTTCAGGTTCTATTTCACTCCCCTCGCCGGGGTTCTTTTCGCCTTTCCCTCACGGTACTGGTTCACTATCGGTCAGTCAGGAGTATTTAGCCTTGGAGGATGGTCCCCCCATATTCAGACAGGATGTCACGTGTCCCGCCCTACTCATCGAACTCACAGTCAATGCATTTTAGTGTACGGGGCTATCACCCTTTACTGCGCGACTTTCCAGACGCTTCCACTAACACAAGAACTGATTCAGGTTCTGGGCTCCTCCCCGTTCGCTCGCCGCTACTGGGGGAATCTCGGTTGATTTCTTTTCCTCGGGGTACTTAGATGTTTCAGTTCCCCCGGTTCGCCTCGTTAAGCTATGTATTCACTTAACGATAGTGCAACGAATTGCACTGGGTTTCCCCATTCGGGTATCGCCGGTTATAACGGTTCATATCACCTTACCGACGCTTTTCGCAGATTAGCACGCCCTTCATCGCCTCTGACTGCCTAGGCATCCACCGTGTACGCTTAGTCACTTAACCTCACAACCCGAAGATGTTTCCATCGTTCGCATTGCAAACATTTGAGAGACTCTATGACAGGTTACTCTTTACCCCAGTACTTCTACGGAGGGATAAATTTCAGCCGTCATGTTTCAATTTTCAGCTTGTTCCAGATTGTTAAAGAGCAATATCTTAAACACGACTCGCAAGAGTCATCTTTAAGATTTTAGGTTACGAATAACCGGTGATAATGTCTTTCACTCATTATCGGAATGGCGTCCCCAAGGGGATTCGAACCCCTGTTACAGCCGTGAAAGGGCAGTGTCCTAGGCCTCTAGACGATGGGGACCCGAAATTGGCTTATCGAATCACCGATTCGATAATTTCGGGTAGAGGTGAGATTTTTCGTGAAAAATCGAGCGCCATTGTTGTTTGTCACTGTACTGGACAGTCACACATCTCCCGGCACTTACCTATACCACAAGGTTTTGTTTGCTCATTACTTTCTATCAGACAATCTGTGTGAGCACTTCACTCGAATCAATATCATTAGGTAAGGAGGTGATCCAACCGCAGGTTCCCCTACGGTTACCTTGTTACGACTTCACCCCAGTCATGAATCACAAAGTGGTAAGCGCCCTCCCGAAGGTTAAGCTACCTACTTCTTTTGCAACCCACTCCCATGGTGTGACGGGCGGTGTGTACAAGGCCCGGGAACGTATTCACCGTAGCATTCTGATCTACGATTACTAGCGATTCCGACTTCATGGAGTCGAGTTGCAGACTCCAATCCGGACTACGACGTACTTTATGAGGTCCGCTTACTCTCGCGAGCTCGCTTCTCTTTGTATACGCCATTGTAGCACGTGTGTAGCCCTACTCGTAAGGGCCATGATGACTTGACGTCATCCCCACCTTCCTCCGGTTTATCACCGGCAGTCTCCTTTGAGTTCCCGACCGAATCGCTGGCAACAAAGGATAAGGGTTGCGCTCGTTGCGGGACTTAACCCAACATTTCACAACACGAGCTGACGACAGCCATGCAGCACCTGTCTCAGAGTTCCCGAAGGCACCAATCCATCTCTGGAAAGTTCTCTGGATGTCAAGAGTAGGTAAGGTTCTTCGCGTTGCATCGAATTAAACCACATGCTCCACCGCTTGTGCGGGCCCCCGTCAATTCATTTGAGTTTTAACCTTGCGGCCGTACTCCCCAGGCGGTCGATTTAACGCGTTAGCTCCGGAAGCCACGCCTCAAGGGCACAACCTCCAAATCGACATCGTTTACAGCGTGGACTACCAGGGTATCTAATCCTGTTTGCTCCCCACGCTTTCGCACCTGAGCGTCAGTCTTCGTCCAGGGGGCCGCCTTCGCCACCGGTATTCCTCCAGATCTCTACGCATTTCACCGCTACACCTGGAATTCTACCCCCTCTACGAGACTCTAGCTTGCCAGTTTCAAATGCAGTTCCCACGTTAAGCGCGGGGATTTCACATCTGACTTAACAAACCGCCTGCGTGCGCTTTACGCCCAGTAATTCCGATTAACGCTTGCACCCTCCGTATTACCGCGGCTGCTGGCACGGAGTTAGCCGGTGCTTCTTCTGCGAGTAACGTCAATGTAATGCCGTATTAAGACACTACCCTTCCTCCTCGCTGAAAGTGCTTTACAACCCGAAGGCCTTCTTCACACACGCGGCATGGCTGCATCAGGCTTGCGCCCATTGTGCAATATTCCCCACTGCTGCCTCCCGTAGGAGTCTGGACCGTGTCTCAGTTCCAGTGTGGCTGGTCATCCTCTCAGACCAGCTAGGGATCGTCGCCTAGGTGAGCCATTACCCCACCTACTAGCTAATCCCATCTGGGCACATCTGATGGCGTGAGGCCCGAAGGTCCCCCACTTTGGTCCGTAGACGTTATGCGGTATTAGCTACCGTTTCCAGTAGTTATCCCCCTCCATCAGGCAGTTTCCCAGACATTACTCACCCGTCCGCCGCTCGTCACCCAGGGAGCAAGCTCCCCGTGCTACCGCTCGACTTGCATGTGTTAGGCCTGCCGCCAGCGTTCAATCTGAGCCATGATCAAACTCTTCAATTAAAAGCTTGATTTGCTTCAACTCGTGAAGCGATGCTCAAAGGTTACTGCATGAATTTTACTTCAGTTAGTCACTCTTCAAGACTTGATATTTTTTCGTACCCGAAGGTACTGGATATCGTCTTGTGGAGTGCCCACACAGATTGTCTGATAAATTGTTAAAGAGCAGTGAGTTAGCCGCTTTCGCTTGTTAACTCGAGGTGGCGTATATTACGCTTTCCTCTTTCAGAGTCAACCCTAATTTTCAGGATTTTTTCTCTTTCTTCCCGGCCGCTTCGTGAAGTGAATCACTTGCTCCGTGTCGATGGAGGCGCATTATAGGGATCCGAATTTTTTGCACAACCCCTTTTTTGATCTTTTCCTTCCGTTTGCACACTTTTCAGTCCTTTCGGGTGGATCTTGCGCGATCAGGCCCGTTTTTCACAGGATCCGCCGCTGTGGCTGGTTGTAATTCCATCAGCAGCGTCTAGTATTGCCGGTAAATATGATCCCGACGTGAGGCTATCACCATGTCCGATGCAGTACGTTCTTACCTTCATTACTCCCCCAAACTCGGTCAGCGCGTCATGATCGATCCTTCCAGCGTGGTGATCGGCAACGTTGAGTTGGCCGATGACGTCAGCATCTGGCCGCTGGTCGCCATTCGTGGTGACGTTAATGCGGTAAAGATCGGTGCGCGCAGCAATATCCAGGACGGCAGCGTACTGCACGTGACCCACAGATCCGAACATAATCCCGAAGGCTACCCTCTGCTGATAGGGGAAGACGTGACCGTCGGCCATAAGGCCATGCTGCACGGCTGCGCTATCGGCAACCGGGTATTGGTCGGTATGGGTTCGATCCTGCTGGACGGTGCGGTAATAGAAGACGATGTGATGATTGGCGCCGGCAGCTTGGTGGCGCCGGGCAAAAGACTGGCCAGCGGCTATCTCTATATGGGCAGCCCGGCGCGCCAGGTTCGCCCGTTAACCGCCGCCGAACTGGAAGGCCTTATCTACTCTTCAAATAACTACGTGCGCTGGAAAGACGAATATCTGTCGGAAGATATCTGACGGGCCCCCGTTCCCTGCCGGGAACGGGCCTCTTTATGCCGCCAGTTCGCTGCGCAGCTGACGCAGTACCGGTTCAATTTCCGGCATTACGCCATGCCAAAGCAGAAACGCATGGGCCGCCTGCCCCACCAGCATCCCCAAACCGTCGGCATAGTCGGTTGCACCCTGCTGTTGCGCCCAGGCCAGGAATGGCGTTAGCCCTCGTTGATAGAACATGTCGTAGCAACGGGTATGGCGATTCACCACGCCGTTCGGCAACGCGGGGATTTCACCGTTAATGCCGGAGGCGGTAGCGTTGATCACCAGATCAAACGATCGTTGCCCAAGCTGATCCAACGGCAATGCCGAGATCTCGCCAAGATGGCTGAATGCCTGAGCCAGATCCTGCGCCCGGCTGAACGTCCGGTTGGCGATCGTCAACTCACAGCCAAAAGACAATAGCGGCAAAATCACGCCGCGCGCCGCGCCGCCGGCGCCCACCAGCAAAATACGATCCTGCGGCCGGACCAAATGCTGGCGTTCAAGATCGGTCAACAGGCCGATGCCGTCGGTGTTATCCCCCAGCAAACCGCCCTGCGGCAATACTTTCAGCGTATTCACCGCGCCGGCCAGCGAGGCTCGCTCACTGAGCTCGGATGCCGCTGCATAGGCGCGTTCCTTAAAGGGAACCGTTACGTTCGCGCCCTGGCCACCAGCAGCGATAAACGCCTGCAGGCGGGTTTCAAAACCGTCCAACGGCGCCAGCACGGCGCCATAAGGATGTTCAATCCCGGTTTGAGCGGCAAACAGCGCATGAATCCGCGGTGATTTGCTGTGGCCGATAGGGTTGCCGAATACCGCAAACTTCTCCATGCACATTACCTCTGTTTACCCCTGGCGGATCTGCTCACCTGTCAGGGCATCTCTGATTTCTGAAGGGTTAAGACGGCCGCCAACGCTGCCGACCAATACCGGGAACGCGGCACCAAACTGCTGCATCACTTCATCTGCGTTGCGGCAAGGTTCCTGCCCGCTAAGATTGGCGCTGGTCGACACCAATGGCTTGCCATATTGTCTGCACAGCTGCTGCACCAACGGATGATCGCTGACACGCACCGCCAGCGAACTAAAACGCCCGGTTAATAAACGCGGCGTTTCCGGCCGGGCAGGGATCACCCAGGTCACCGGCCCTGGCCAGCTGGCAAAGATCGCTGCGCGCTGCGGTTCGTTCAGCGCGCTGTCATCAATGTATGGAAGCAATTGCTGATAGTCGGCGGCGATCAGGATCAACCCCTTCTCCCACGGCCGCTGTTTCAAGGCCAGCAGCGCATTGACCGCCTGCTCGCTGTCGGGATCGCATCCCAGGCCGAATACGGCCTCGGTAGGATAAGCGATAACCTGCTGATTATTGAGAGCGCCAATGATAGACGCGAAGGCGGAGGTAAGTTCTGAGGTCATGGTGTGATTATTCTGTGGTTGCGACGGGTTTTCCGCAAAGTTTACTGGCACAGCAAAGGGTCGGGCCTTTTGCCGTACGCTTCTCCATCAGCAGCGGGTAGTGGCAGTAAGCGCACTCGCCGGCGACGGGTTTAGAATTAAGGGCGAACTGACATTCCGGATAACGATCGCAGGAATGGAACACCTTGCCGTAGCGTGATTTGCGCTGCAGCAGTTTACCCTGGCCGCATTGCGGGCAGGTGATGCTGGTTTCGTCCGGTTTGTCGATCGCTTCGGTGTGGTCACACTCGGGATAATTGCTGCAACCGACGAACATGCCGTAGCGCCCCTGACGCAGCGCCAACGTCGCCTGGCATTTCGGGCATTGTTGGCCATCCAGCATCTTGACGATATGGCCATCGGCCTGCGCTTTCAACGGCCGGATATGCTGGCATTCAGGATAACGGGTACAGCCGAGGAAGGGGCCGTGGCGACCACTGCGGATCACCAGCTCGGCCCCGCATTCCGGACAGGGTTCATTTTGCCTGGTGGCAAAAATCGCTGTTTTTGTCATAACTTCTTCTATGCATGTTACCCGCTCAGTGCAGATAACCTTCGTTTACTTCAAACAACAGTTCTTCCATTTGCTGATAGGCGCTTTCATATCCGGGAATATTAAACAGCACCATCAACACTACCCATTTCAGATCTTCGAGATCGAATTCCGTGTTATCCAAAGCCATAACACGATCGATAACCATTTCACGGGTTTCGAGGTTCAATACCTGAATCTGCTCCAGGAACAGGAGGAAACCACGGCAACTGGCATCCAAACGCACGCCTTCCTCTTCGGTGTAGATCCGCATCGCCAGCGGATCGGCATCCATAAAGTAAGGCGCATTTTCGCCTTCCTGCAGGTCAGCAAGTTTTTCAAGCCAATTCAACGCGTTGTAGATATCATCCCGATGAAACCCCGCCTGAGCGAGATCATCGGTCAGCTGATCCTGATCGACGCGCATCTCTGGTTCATTGTGGATATAAGTTTCAAACAAGTACATGAGTACGTCGAACATGGCCTGCCCTCCTTATTCGGACATAGCCGCCGGGTACAGCTGCGATCCACCCTGCTAACTCCAGATCGAGTAATTTGATTACCACCTCTGGCACAGGTTGGCCGGCACGTTCAGCGACGACGTCAACAGGTGTCACCTCATCTCCTACGTTAGCCAACACATCGGCAAATGGCAATTCAACTTCGGCCTCAGACGCACAAATAGTTGTATTTTCGTCCAGCGGCAGCCAATTCAGGCCGCTGCCCAGCTGTTCGGCGATGTCTTTCGGGCCGGTGACCAGATAGGCGCCCTGCTGGATCAGCCAGTGCGTGCCTTCGCTCATCGGGCTGCCCAGCGGGCCCGGCAGCGCAAACACCTCACGCCCCTGCTCCAATGCGTAGCGGGCGGTGATCAGGGTGCCGCTGCGCAGCGAAGCCTCAATCACCAGCACCCCCAGGCTCAGGCCGCTGATAATGCGGTTGCGCCGCGGAAAGTGATCGGCCAACGGCAGATCGGTCACCAGGTGGTCGGAAATGACTGCGCCACCCTGTTCGACAATCTGCTCGGCGAGGCGGCGGTGCCGGCGCGGATAGACGTTGGCCAGCCCGCAGCCCAACACCGCCACCGTGCAACCCTCGGCCGCCAGCGCGGCGCGGTGGCAGATGCCGTCGATGCCGATGGCCAGCCCGCTGGTGACGGTAAAACCGCAGTGCGTCAGCTCACCGGCAAAATACTGCGCCCAGCGTTCGCCATAGTGGCTGAACTGGCGGCTGCCGACCATGGCGATTTGCGGCTGCAGCAGCGCCTGCGGATTGCCCTGCACCAATAACCATAACGGCGCATCGTCGATATGGCTCAACCGCTCGGGATAGCCGGCCTCGCCATAGGTCAGCATCCGGCATCCCGCCTGTTCCAGCCAACGCAGCGTAGCGGCCAGGTAACGCGGATCCGCCTGCTGAAACTGAGCGCATTGCCGGCCATTCAGGCCCAGCTCCCGCAGCAACGCGCCAGACACGGCGCCGGCCGCCGCCAGCTGCCGTATCATCCGGCTGGCTGCCGCCGTATCCAGCCCCTCCACCCCACGCATTCGTATGCCGATTTCTTCTGGCTGCATCACCTTTCCCTCGCAAAAAGCGGTGGTATTACCAATTCGAGCAATTGGTGCGCAATGCTGTCAATCAGGCTGGGAAATGTCTAGAATAGAAGCTAAACCTTCTTCATCACTCGGATACAGATCTAAAGATATATGTCAGTCTTGCAGGTATTACATTTCCCAGACGACCGGCTGCGCAAAGTCGCAGCGCCGGTAAAAGAAGTCAATGCAGATATCCAGCGCATCGTGGATGATATGTTTGAAACCATGTACGCAGAGGAAGGCATTGGCCTGGCTGCGACTCAGGTGGATATCCATCAGCGCATTATCGTGATTGACGTTTCCGAGAACCGCGATCAGCGCCTGGTGCTGATCAACCCGGAGCTGCTGGAAAAAAGCGGCGAAACCGGCATCGAAGAAGGCTGCCTTTCCATTCCCGAGCAGCGCGCTCTGGTGCCACGCGCCGCCAACGTGAAGATCCGCGCGCTGGATCGCGACGGCAAACCTTTCGAGCTGGAAGCGGACGACCTGTTGGCGATCTGCATCCAACACGAGATGGATCACCTGGTCGGCAAGCTGTTCGTCGATTACCTGTCGCCGCTCAAGCGCCAGCGTATCCGTCAGAAACTGGAAAAAATGGCCAAGCTTAACGCCCGCGCCTAATCGATCAGGAAATCAACGTGTCTGACTCCTTACGGATTATTTTCGCCGGAACGCCAGACTTCGCAGCGCGTCATCTTGACGCGCTGTTGTCATCTGGGCACCAGATTGTCGGCGTATTCACCCAACCCGATCGGCCGGCCGGCCGCGGCAACAAGCTGACGCCAAGCCCGGTCAAAGTACTGGCGGAGCAGCATCAGCTGCCGGTATTTCAGCCCAAATCATTGCGGCCGGAAGAGAATCAGCGGCTGGTTGCCGAGCTTAACGCCGACGTAATGGTGGTGGTGGCCTATGGCCTGATCCTGCCGAAAGCGGTGTTGGACATGCCGCGCCTGGGCTGTATTAACGTGCACGGCTCTCTGCTGCCGCGTTGGCGCGGCGCGGCGCCGATCCAGCGCTCACTTTGGGCCGGCGACGGCGAAACCGGCGTCACCATCATGCAGATGGATGTGGGGCTGGATACCGGCGATATGATGCACAAGATCGCTTGTCCGATTGCTGCTGACGACACCAGCGCCAGCCTGTACGACAAGCTGGCGCAGCTCGGCCCGCAGGGGCTGCTGACCACGCTGCGGCAAATGGCAGACGGCAGCGCCACCCGTGAAGTGCAGGACGAATCGCTGGTGACCTACGCCGAGAAACTGAGCAAGGAAGAGGCACGCCTGGACTGGAGCCTGTCCGCTGCGCAACTGGAGCGCTGCATTCGCGCCTTTAATCCCTGGCCGGTCAGCTACTTCGTCATCGACGATCAGCCGGTGAAGGTGTGGCAGGCCAAGGTGTTGGCGGTAACCGCCGACGCCGAACCAGGCACCGTAGTGCACGCCGACAAGCACGGCATTCAGGTGGCGACCGCCGATGGCGTTCTCAACCTGACACAGCTGCAGCCGGCGGGCAAAAAACCGATGTCGGCGCAGGATTTGCTGAATTCACGTCGAGAATGGTTTACCCCGGGCAATCGGCTGTAAACCCCCACACCGCCCGGCCGTCAAACGCCGGGCTGTTTCTTTCTTAATGCCGATAGTTATCAGCTTTAGCCTATGAAAAACAATTACAATCTCCGAAGCCACGCTGCCAAAGCCATCGGCCAGGTGCTGGATCAGGGCCAGTCGCTCAGCACTGTCCTGCCGGCACTGCAAAACACCATCAGCGACAAGGATCGCGCGCTGCTGCAGGAGCTGTGTTTCGGCACCCTGCGCGTGCTGCCACAGCTCGAGTGGTGCATTCAACAGCTGATGGCCAAGCCGATGACCGGCAAACAGCGCCCGCTGCACTATTTGCTGATGGTTGGCCTGTATCAGCTGCTGTATACGCGCATTCCGCCGCACGCGGTGCTGGCTGAAACCGTGGAAGGCGCCGTCGCGCTGAAGCGGCCGCAGCTAAAAGGGTTGATCAATGGCGTATTGCGCCAGTTCCAGCGCCAACAGGAAGAGCTGCTGCAGCGTGCCGCCAATAATGACAGCCGCTACCTGCACCCAAGCTGGCTGTTGAAACGCATTCAGCAAGCTTACCCTGCGCAGTGGGAACAGATTATCGACGCCAATAACCAAAAGCCACCGATGTGGCTGCGCGTCAACCGTCTGCATCACACCCGCGATGCCTACCTGCAGCTGATGGCCCAGGCCGGCATCGCCGCAGAACCGCACGCCGAGTATGCTGACGCGCTGCGCCTGCTGGCGCCGTGCGCCGTGACCAGCCTGCCGGGCTTTGCCGATGGCTGGGTTACCGTGCAAGATGCCTCGGCGCAGGGCTGCGTCTCCCTGCTGGAGCCGCAAGACGGCGAACAGATCCTCGATTTGTGTGCGGCGCCGGGCGGCAAAACCACCCATATTCTGGAAGCTGCGCCCAAGGCGCACGTAATGGCCGTCGATATCGACGAACAGCGATTGGCGCGGGTCAAAGAAAACCTGCAGCGCCTGCGTCTGCATGCCGAAGTCAAACTGGGCGATGGCCGCACGCCGCAACAGTGGTGCGGAGATAAACAGTTCGACCGCATTCTGCTGGATGCCCCCTGCTCGGCCACCGGCGTGATCCGCCGCCACCCCGACATCAAGTGGCTGCGCCGCGATCGCGACATCGCCGAACTTGCCGCCCTGCAGGCGGAAATCCTGCAGGCGGTGTGGCCGCATCTGAAATCCGGCGGCGTGATGGTTTACGCGACCTGTTCAATACTGCCTGAAGAGAACAGCGAGCAGATTGCCGCCTTCCTGCAAAGCCATGCCGACGCCAGGCTGGTTGAGCCGGCCCGGCAGAACCTCCCTCATCCCGAGGATGGCGATGGCTTCTTTTACGCTAAGCTGATTAAAATGTAATGCTTCAGGGCGTGCTCCCGCGCCCTGGGTCTTTCGGTGTGAAGCAGAGAACCAAATGAAAATAATTATTCTTGGTGCAGGTCAGGTTGGCGGCACGCTGGCGGAAAACCTGGTGGGCGAAAATAACGATATCACCGTGGTGGATACCGACTCCGGCCGCCTGCGGCAGCTGCAGGACAAATTCGACCTGCGGGTGGTTCAGGGGCACGGCTCGCACCCGCGCGTGCTGCGCGAAGCCGGTGCAGAAGACGCCGACATGCTGGTCGCCGTCACCAACTCTGACGAAACCAATATGGTCGCCTGTCAGATTGCCTATTCTCTGTTCAATACCCCAAACCGCATCGCCCGTATCCGCGCGCCGGAATATATCCGCGAGTCTGAGAAGCTGTTCCAGCCGGAAGCGGTGCCGATTGACCACCTGATCTCCCCAGAGCAGCTGGTTATCGATTACATCTACAAGCTAATCGAATACCCCGGCGCGCTGCAGGTGGTGAACTTTGCCGAAGGCAAGGTCAGCATCGCCGCGGTGAAGGCCTACTACGGCGGCCCGCTGGTCGGCAACGCACTGTCCTCAATGCGCGAGCATATGCCGCATATCGATACCCGCGTCGCCGCTATTTTCCGCCAGGATCGGCCTATTCGTCCGCAGGGCTCAACCATTATCGAAGCCGGCGATGAAGTGTTCTTTGTCGCTGCCTCTCAGCATATCCGTGCGGTGATGAGTGAGCTGCAGCGGTTGGAGAAACCCTATAAGCGCATCATGATCGTCGGCGGCGGCAACGTCGGCGCCGGGCTGGCCCAGCGATTGGAGAAATCTTACAACGTGAAGCTGATTGAGCGTAATCAGCAGCGCGCTGCCGAACTGGCCGAACAGCTTCACGACACCATCGTGTTCTATGGCGACGCATCCGATCAGGAACTGCTGGCGGAAGAGCACGTCGAACAGGTGGACGTGTTTATCGCCATCACCAATGACGACGAAGCCAACATTATGTCGGCGATGCTGGCCAAGCGCATGGGCGCCAAGAAAGTGATGGTGCTGATCCAGCGCCGCGCCTATGTCGACCTGGTACAGGGCAGCGTCATCGATATCGCTATTTCGCCACAACAGGCAACGATTTCCGCGCTGTTGGGCCACGTGCGCAAGGCGGATATCGTCAGCGTTTCCTCACTGCGCCGCGGCGTGGCCGAAGCTATCGAAGCTATCGCTCACGGTGACGAAAGCACCTCAAAAGTTGTGGGCCGCATAGTCGAAGACATCAAACTGCCGCCGGGTACCACCATTGGCGCCATTGTGCGCGGCGACGACGTTATTATCGCCAACGGCAACAGCAAAATTGAACAGGGCGATCACGTCATCATGTTTATCACTGACAAGAAATTTGTGCCTGATGTAGAACGGCTGTTCCAGCCAAGCCCATTCTTCTTGTAGAACAAATGCAGTGGTGGATGGTCTATAATTGCGAGGTTGTTCCCGGCCTTAGAAAGAGATAAAACTTTTCTCTCCTTTTGTGGCAAAGGGAAATTGCTTTGTTAAACTTGAGTTATTAATTCTGCAAGGGGTGCGTTCTATGAGTATGATGAAAGAGTTCCGCGAATTTGCCATGCGTGGCAACGTGGTTGATCTGGCAGTGGGTGTGATTATTGGTGCAGCGTTCGGTAAGATCGTATCTTCTTTCGTTGCGGACATCATCATGCCACCGCTGGGGTTATTGATCGGCGGCGTTGACTTCAAACAATTCCACCTGGTATTACGCGAAGCTCAGGGCGCGGTTCCTGCAGTAGTAATGAACTACGGTTCATTCATTCAGACCATTTTTGATTTCGTAATTGTTGCCTTCGCGATTTTCCTGGCAATTAAATTAATGAACAAGGTGCGTCGCAAGCAGGAAGAAGAACCCGCAGCCCCGCCGGCGCCAACTGCAGAAGAGAAGCTGCTGACCGAAATTCGTGATTTGCTGAGCCAACAGCAACAGCCAAAACTGTAAAACAGATTAGGCCAGCCAAATAAAAAGCCATCTTATAAAGATGGCTTTTTTAATGCTTTAAAACCAGAAGGCCAGTGGTAAATCATCGCCTGATACTTTACCACTGGCCTCCCAGTTACCGCCTTTTGCGTGTTTGTCTTTACGCCGGTAGCTGCCCTTGCCTTTAACGTTTTTTTCCACCCGCTGACGGAATAACGGATCATGCAGCAGCGCCTCGATGGCGTTATCCTGGATCTGGCCTTTGGTATGACGGTATTTTGTCATGATAAATCTCCGATTAAAATTGAGGTTATAAAACGAACCGATAATACTGCCGGCGGGATAAAAATTAAAGCTCCATCAGCAGCCTTTCTTGCACTTCTCATCGCTGGCGCCCTGTTCCAGCGCTTCCAGAATAGAGCAGTAGTTGCTGGTGTGGGCGGTGCCGCAACAGGCGTCGCTCAGGCGTTTCAAGGATTCACGCATGCGGGTCAGCTCAGCCAGCTTATTTTCAACATCCTTCAAACGAGCGTCGACAATCGACTTCGACTCCTGGCAGGTATGATGTTCAGGATCGACGCGGATCGACAACAGCTCGGCGATCGTTTCCAGCGTGAAGCCCAGCTGTTTCGCATAGCGGATAAACCGCAGGCGCTGCAGGTCCTGATCGCTATACAGCCGATACCCCCCCTCGGTGCGAACGTTGTGATCCATCATGCCCTGCTTTTCGTAGTAACGCACCGTGTCCGGCGTTACGTCCGCGAGCCTGGCCAACTGGCCTATTTTGAACATCACTTTTCCTCCCGGGTAAATTTACCGCCCAACGCATGCTGATAGTCGCCATACAGGAAATCGGTACTCATTCCCGCCTGACGCAAGCGGTGCTCCAACAGCGCCATGCGTTTGCTGAGCTCGGCATAGTCCGCATGCTGGCTGCCAATCTCCTGCAGCAGTCTCGCCAGGGTTAACGCCTCTTTGCGCGCTTCCAGCTCCGGCGGCAAATAGCCGGCATTCTTCAGCAGGCGAAACCCGCTGCGCAATTCTGCCGGCACCGCGCTGTCGTCATCCAGCGCCAGCGGCTGCCCCTGGCCCGGCAGATCGTCAAACTCGCCTTTTTCCTGGGCATCGAGAATATGGCGTTCCGCCCACTGATCGAGTAACCACATGGCATAAAGCCTCAGTTAGCCTGATTAACAGGGATAGCATAGCGGATAGGGAGGGGGAACTTAAGACCAGCGGGGAAAGAGAGCACATTTGGCCGGCTTTGGACGTAAAAAAACCGGGCAAGCCCGGTTTCTTTACGCGTCTACAGATTACTCTGCAGTTGCCACTTCTGCTTGAGACTCAGCACGATCAACCAGCTCGATGTATGCCATCGGCGCGTTGTCGCCTGCGCGGAAGCCACACTTCAGAATGCGAGTGTAACCACCGGCACGGCTCGCGAAACGCGGGCCCAGCTCGTTAAACAGTTTTGCCACGATCTCGTTATCACGAGTACGGGCGAATGCCAGACGACGATTAGCTACGCTGTCGGTCTTGGCAAGAGTAATCAGCGGCTCAACAACGCGACGCAGCTCTTTCGCTTTTGGCAGGGTCGTCTTGATGATTTCATGACGAACCAAAGAGCCGGCCATGTTACGGAACATAGCCTGGCGATGGCTGCTGTTACGGTTCAGTTGACGACCACTCTTACGATGGCGCATGACCTTATCCTTCTCAGTAAAACCTTAACCTGTGATCCGGTTACTCGTCAGCAATGCTTGCCGGCGGCCAGTTTTCCAGGCGCATGCCCAGAGACAGACCACGTGAGGCCAGCACGTCTTTAATCTCGGTAAGAGATTTTTTACCCAGGTTCGGCGTTTTCAGCAACTCAACCTCGGTACGCTGTACCAGATCACCGATGTAGTGGATAGCTTCTGCCTTGAGGCAGTTAGCAGAGCGGACAGTCAATTCCAGATCGTCAACAGGGCGCAGCAGGATCGGATCGAATTCTGGTTTCTCTTCTTTAACTTCCGGTTGACGCACATCACGCAGGTCAACGAATGCTTCAAGTTGTTCGGCCAGAATGGTAGCCGCACGGCGGATCGCCTCTTCAGGATCGATCGTGCCATTGGTTTCCATCTCGATTACCAGCTTGTCCAGGTCAGTACGCTGTTCTACACGCGCTGCTTCAACATTGTAGGCAATACGCTCTACAGGGCTATAGCAGGCGTCAACCAACAGACGACCGATCGGGCGCTCATCTTCTTCCGAATGAATTCGGGCAGAAGCCGGCACATAACCACGACCGCGCTGAACTTTGATACGCATGCTGATAGCAGCGTTTTCATCGGTCAGGTGGCAGATCACGTGCTGAGGCTTGACGATTTCGACATCACCATCATGGGTGATGTCGGCAGCGGTCACAGGGCCAATGCCAGATTTATTCAGGGTAAGAATAACTTCGTCTTTGCCTTGAACTCTCACCGCCAGCCCTTTCAGGTTGAGCAGGATCTCCAGGATATCTTCCTGTACGCCTTCTTTGGTGCTGTACTCATGCAGTACACCATCAATCTCAACCTCGGTCACCGCGCAACCCGGCATAGATGAAAGCAGAATACGGCGCAGTGCGTTGCCAAGAGTATGGCCAAAGCCACGCTCTAAAGGCTCAAGGGTCACCTTGGCGTGCGTCGAACTGACTTGCTCGATATCTACCAGGCGCGGTTTTAGAAACTCTGTCACAGAACCCTGCATTGTGTCCTCTCTTTGGTACTAAGCTTTACTTGGAGTAAAGCTCGACGATCAGGTGTTCGTTAATGTCCGCAGACAGATCGGTACGTTCAGGCATACGCTTGAACACGCCTTCCATCTTAGCAGCATCAACTTCCAGCCAAGTCGGCTTTTCACGCTGCTCAGCCAGCTCCAGAGAAGCTTTAACACGAGACTGCTTTTTAGCTTTCTCGCGGATGCTGACTACGTCATTCGGAGATACCTGATAAGAAGCGATGTTAACAACGCGACCGTTTACCATAATTGCTTTGTGGCTAACCAGCTGACGTGACTCTGCACGAGTAGCGCCGAAGCCCATACGGTAAACAACGTTGTCCAGACGACCTTCCAGCAGTTGCAACAGGTTTGCACCGGTGTTGCCCTTCAGGCGTGCTGCTTCTTTGTAATAGTTACGGAATTGACGCTCCAGAACACCGTACATACGGCGAACTTTCTGCTTTTCACGTAACTGTACACCATAGTCAGACAGACGCGGTTTACGCGCACCGTGTTGACCAGGCGGTTGCTCAATTTTGCATTTTGAATCGATCGCGCGAACGCCAGACTTCAGGAACAGGTCTGTGCCCTCACGGCGGCTAAGCTTGAGCTTAGGACCCAAATATCTTGCCATTTTCTTTCTCCAACAATCCGAAAAGCAGCGGCGTTATACGCGGCGCTTTTTCGGCGGACGACAACCGTTATGAGGGATCGGAGTCACATCAGTAATGTTAGTGATGCGGAAACCAGCCGCGTTCAGAGCGCGGATAGTAGACTCACGACCAGGACCAGGTCCTTTAACCATAACTTCCAGGTTCTTGATACCGTATTCTTTTACTGCGTCAGCACAACGTTCGGCTGCAACCTGAGCTGCAAACGGAGTTGACTTACGAGAACCACGGAAACCGGAACCACCGGCAGTTGCCCAACCCAAAGCATTACCCTGACGATCGGTAATAGTAACAATGGTGTTGTTGAAAGAAGCATGGATATGAGCCACGCCGTCAGAGACTTGCTTTCTTACACGCTTGCGTGTACGAACAGGTGCCTTTGCCATTATTCAATCACCCCGATTATTTCTTGATCGGTTTACGCGGACCCTTACGGGTACGTGCGTTGGTCTTAGTACGCTGACCGCGAACCGGCAGACCACGACGATGGCGCAAACCACGATATGTACCAAGATCCATCAGACGCTTGATGCTCAGGGTAACTTCACGACGCAAATCACCTTCTACGGTGAATTTGGCGACTGCTTCACGCAGCTGTTCAATTTGCTCTTCAGACAGCTCACTGATCTTAACATTTTCAGCAATACCCGTAGATGCACAGATAGACTGTGAACGAGTTTTACCGATGCCGAAGATCGCGGTTAAGGCGATAACGGTATGTTTATGATCAGGAATGTTAATGCCTGCTATACGGGCCACTATGCACTCCTACTATTTTATACAGCAACACCATTCTGAAAAGCCCGTTTTCAGGATACTCAAATAATGTTGCAGCTACATACAAAAGATTGGCTGGCTAATCTAGCCAGCTCAACCCAACTTTGCAAGAAAAATATGCGAGATAATCAGCCTTGACGCTGTTTATGCTTCGGCTCGGCGCTGCAAATCACACGAACGACACCGTTACGCTTAACGATTTTGCAGTTACGACATAATTTCTTGACGGAAGCACGAACTTTCATTTTTACTCTCCGTAACTTCTCAAACGAATCTGACTAGCGGTTATAGCCTTTCAGATTTGCTTTCTTCAATGCAGACTCGTACTGACTTGACATCATCAGAGTTTGCACTTGAGCCATAAAGTCCATGATGACGACAACCACGATCAGTAGCGAGGTACCACCAAAGTAGAATGGTACTTTCATTGCATCACGCATGAACTCCGGGATCAGGCAGATGAAAGTAATGTACATCGCGCCCACCAGGGTTAAACGCGTCATTACTTTATCGATGTACTTCGCCGTTTGCTCTCCCGGACGAATTCCTGGTACGAAGGCACCGGACTTCTTCAGGTTATCTGCTGTCTCACGCGGGTTGAAAACCAACGCCGTGTAGAAGAAACAGAAGAAGATGATTGCAGACGCATAGAGTAACACATAAAGCGGTTGCCCTGGCTGCAAATACAGCGAAATCGTTGTCAGCCAGTTCCAACCGGTACCGCCCCCAAACCATGATGCAATCGTGGCAGGGAACAGAATAATGCTGGAAGCGAAGATTGCCGGGATAACCCCTGCCATATTCACTTTCAACGGTAAGTGTGTGCTCTGTGCAGCGTAAACACGACGACCTTGTTGACGTTTCGCATAGTTAACGACGATACGACGTTGACCACGTTCGATGAAAACAACGAAGAAGGTTACTGCAAACACCAATACTGCAACCAACAGCAACAGGAGGAAGTGCAGGTCGCCTTGCCGGGCTTGCTCGATAGTATGGGCCACTGCCGGCGGAAGTCCCGCTACGATACCCGCGAAGATAATGATCGAGATACCGTTGCCGATACCACGTTCAGTAATCTGCTCACCCAGCCACATCAGGAACATTGTCCCGGTCACCAGGCTCACAACCGCAGTAAAGTAGAATGCAAAGCCTGGGTTTAACACCAGGCCCTGCATACCAGGCATATTCGGCAGACCGGTAGCAATACCGATCGACTGGAATATGGCCAATACCAGCGTACCGTAACGGGTGTACTGGCTAATCTTGCGACGGCCAGCCTCCCCTTCTTTCTTGATTTCTGCCAACGCTGGATGAACCACCGTTAACAGCTGGATAATAATCGATGCCGAAATATACGGCATGATACCCAGCGCAAAGATAGAAGCACGGCTGAGGGCACCACCAGAGAACATGTTAAACATTTCAATGATAGTGCCTCTCTGCTGCTCAAGCAATTTGGCAAGCACAGTGGCATCGATACCAGGAATCGGAATAAAAGAGCCGATACGGAAGACAATCAGCGCGCCGATGACAAACAAAAGTCTGCGCTTCAGCTCGCCGAGCCCGCCTTTAGCACTTTGAAAATCTAATCCTGGTTGCTTAGCCATCTGCTACTTATTCCTCAATTTTACCGCCAGCAGCTTCGATAGCAGCACGAGCGCCTTTGGTGACACGCAGACCACGCAGGGTAACCGGACGAGCGATTTCGCCAGAAAGCATAACTTTCACGAATTCGATCTGGATACCAACTACGTTAGCGGCTTTCAGCGCGTTCAGGTCGATTACGTCGCCTTCAATCAGAGCCAGCTCAGACAGACGAACTTCTGCCGTGATCATAGCTTTGCGAGAGGTGAAGCCGAATTTCGGCAAACGACGATATAAAGGCATCTGACCACCTTCAAACCCGCGACGTACGCCACCGCCAGAACGAGAGTTCTGACCTTTGTGACCACGGCCGCCAGTTTTACCCAGGCCAGAACCGATACCACGACCTACACGCTTCGGCGCATGCTTGGCACCTTCAGCCGGAGACAGAGTATTTAAACGCATCTGTTACTCCTCAACTTTAACCATGTAGGAAACCAGGTTGACCATACCGCGAACAGCAGGAGTATCCTCGCGCTCTACGGTGTGACCAATACGACGCAGACCCAGACCGAGCAGTGTAGCTTTATGCTTCGGCAGACGGCCAATGGAGCTGCGAACTTGTGTTACTTTGATAGTCTTAGCCATGGTCAATTACCCCAGAATGTCTGCAACGGATTTACCACGCTTGGCAGCGACCATTTCAGGGGACTTCATATTTGCCAAAGCATCGATAGTTGCACGAACCACGTTGATCGGGTTGGTGGAACCATAAGCTTTAGCCAATACGTTGTGCACCCCAGCGACTTCCAGGACGGCGCGCATTGCACCACCGGCGATAATACCGGTACCTTCGGAAGCCGGCTGCATGAACACACGGGAACCCGTATGAGCACCTTTAACAGGGTGCTGCAGGGTGCCGCTGTTCAGCGCGACGTTCATCATGTTGCGACGGGCTTTTTCCATCGCTTTCTGGATCGCTGCTGGAACTTCGCGAGCTTTGCCGTAGCCAAAACCTACGCGACCGTTACCATCACCAACTACAGTCAGTGCGGTAAAGCTGAAAATACGGCCACCTTTTACGGTTTTGGATACGCGGTTTACCGCGATCAGCTTTTCCTGCAGTTCGCCAGCTTGTTTTTCGATGTGAGCCATCTTAAACCTCTTCCTTAGAACTGAAGGCCAGCTTCACGGGCAGCATCTGCCAGTGCCTGGACTCGACCATGATATTGGAAACCGGAACGGTCAAAGGATACTTTCGCAATCCCTTTTTCCAACGCGCGCTCAGCCAGGGCTTTGCCCACTGCTGCTGCTGCGTCTTTGTTACCGGAATACTTCAGTTGCTCAGTGATAGCTTTTTCTAAAGTAGAAGCGGCTACCAGTACTTCAGAACCGTTTGGAGCAATTACCTGTGCGTAAATGTGACGCGGGGTACGATGTACCACCAGGCGGGTTGCACCCAGTTCTTTGAGCTTACGGCGTGCGCGGGTCGCACGACGGATACGAGCAGATTTCTTATCCATAGTGTTACCTTACTTCTTCTTAGCCTCTTTGGTACGCACGACTTCGTCGGCGTAACGGACACCTTTGCCTTTGTAAGGCTCAGGACGGCGGTAGGCACGCAGATCTGCAGCAACCTGGCCAATAACTTGCTTATCAGCGCCTTTCAGCACGATTTCAGTTTGGCTTGGGCATTCAGCAGTAATACCTGCTGGCAGCTGGTGATCGACAGGGTGAGAGAAGCCCAGGGCTAAATTCACCACGTTGCCTTTTACGGCAGCACGATAACCAACACCTACCAGTTGAAGCTTCTTAGTGAAGCCTTCGGTAACACCAATTACCATTGCGTTCAGCAGAGCGCGCGTAGTACCCGCTTGGGCCCAGGCGTTAGCAAAACCTTCGCGCGGGGCGAAAGTCAGTGCGTTAGCTTCTTGCTTCACTTCAACGGCGTCATGGACAGTACGAGTCAGCTCGCCGTTCTTACCCTTAATCGAAATAACCTGACCGTTGAGTTTTACCTCTACGCCGGCAGGAATGACGACGGGTGCTTTTGCAACACGAGACATTCTTTCCTCCCGAATTAAGCTACGTAGCAGATAATCTCGCCACCAAGACCAGCCTGGCGAGCTGCACGATCGGTCATAACACCTTTAGAGGTAGAAATAACAGCGATACCCAAACCGGCCATAACTTTTGGCAGCTCATCTTTTTTCTTATAGATGCGCAGACCTGGACGGCTGATACGCTGAATGCTTTCTACCACTGCCTTGCCCTGGAAGTACTTCAGTACCAGTTCCAGAACAGGCTTGGCGTCGCCTTCGATTTTGAAATCTTCAATAAAACCTTCTTCCTTCAGCACGTTGGCAATTGCCACTTTCAGCTTGGAGGAAGGCATGGTGACCGCAACTTTGTTCGCGGCTTGACCGTTACGGATACGGGTCAGCATATCCGCGATCGGATCTTGCATGCTCATCTGTCTTTACTCCCGTGATTCAATTGGTAATTACCAGCTAGCCTTTTTCAAGCCTGGTACTTCACCGCGCATGGCGGCTTCACGAAGCTTAATACGGCTCAACCCGAATTTGCCCACATAACCATGTGGACGGCCAGTTTGGCGGCAGCGTTTACGCTGACGAGACGGGCTGGAATCACGCGGCAGAGTTTGCAGCTTGAGAACGGCATTCCAACGATCTTCGTCGGACGCGTTCACATCAGAGATAATAGCTTTCAGTTCAGTACGTTTTGCAAAGAACTTGTCAGCTAATTTCACGCGCTTGACTTCGCGTGCTTTCATTGATTGCTTAGCCATCAGTAACCCTGCCTTACTTGCGGAACGGGAAGTTAAAAGCAGCCAACAGCGCGCGGCCTTCATCATCAGATTTCGCAGTAGTGGTAATGGTAATATCCAAACCACGAACGCGATCGACTTTGTCGTAGTCGATTTCTGGGAAGATGATTTGCTCACGCACACCCATGCTGTAGTTACCACGGCCATCGAATGACTTAGCGGACAGGCCACGGAAGTCACGGATACGTGGAACAGCAATGGAAATCAGACGCTCAAAGAACTCCCACATGCGTTCGCCACGCAGAGTTACTTTACAGCCGATCGGATAGCCCTGGCGGATTTTGAAGCCTGCAACAGATTTGCGGGCTTTGGTGATCAACGGCTTTTGGCCGGAGATAGCTGTCAGGTCAGCTGCTGCGTTATCCAGCAGTTTCTTGTCAGCGATCGCTTCACCAACACCCATGTTCAGGGTGATCTTCTCGACCCGAGGGACTTGCATGACAGAGTTGTAATCAAACTGAGACATCAGTTGTTTGACTACCTCGTCTTTGTAGTAATCATGCAGTTTCGCCATCGTATTACTCCAAATTACTTGATAGTTTCGCTGTTAGACTTGAAGAAACGGACTTTTTTGCCGTCTTCGAATCTAAAGCCTACACGGTCAGCCTTACCGGTAGCCGCGTTGAAGAGAGCAATGTTGGAAACCTGAATTGCAGCTTCTTTTTCAACAATGCCGCCTGGTTGGTTCAGGGCCGGAACCGGCTTCTGATGTTTCTTAACCAGGTTGATACCTTCAACAATGACCTTGCCAGCAGACAGGACATTTTTTACTTTACCGCGTTTACCTTTGTCTTTCCCGGTAAGCACGATAACTTCGTCATCACGACGGATTTTCGCTGCCATGGTTCGCTCCTTAGAGTACTTCTGGTGCCAGAGAGATAATTTTCATGAACTTCTCATTACGCAGTTCACGAGTTACCGGCCCAAAAATACGCGTACCGATAGGCTGCTCGCTGTTATTGTTCAAAATAACGCATGCATTACCATCGAAGCGAATGACAGAACCGTCCGGGCGACGTACACCCTTCTTGGTGCGCACCACTACCGCCTTCAGCACATCGCCTTTCTTCACCTTACCGCGAGGAATTGCTTCCTTGATGGTAATTTTGATGATGTCGCCGACGCCTGCGTAGCGACGGTGCGAGCCACCTAGAACCTTGATACACATTACGCGACGTGCACCGGAGTTGTCGGCGACGTTCAGCATAGTCTGTTCTTGGATCATTTTAGTGCTCCGCTAATGTCAACTACTACTTTAAGACCTAAGAAAATTTAGGCCGTTGAAAAGCCCCATAACCGAGGGCGCAGCATTATAACACCGCTTCCAAAGTATGGGTAGAAAAAATAAACGGCTCATTTTCTGAGCCGTTTATTAAGTGAGAGCCAGCTACTCTATTACAGAATCGCTTTCTCTACAACGCGAACCAACGTCCAGGACTTGGTCTTGGACAGTGGGCGGCATTCGCGGATTTCCACCACGTCGCCGATACCACATTCGTTGTTCTCGTCATGTACGTGCAGCTTGGTCGTACGCTTGATGAATTTCCCGTAGATCGGGTGCTTCACCGTGCGCTCGATAGCAACAACCAGGGATTTCTCCATTTTGTCACTAACAACACGACCCTGCAGAGTACGGATAATATCAGTCATTTACACACCCGCCTTTTCAGTCAGTAAAGTCTTAACGCGTGCGACGTCACGACGCACTTGTTTCAACAGGTGAGTTTGTTGCAGTTGGCCACTGGCTGTCTGCATGCGCAAGTTGAATTGCTCACGCAGCAGGTTGAGCAGCTCAGTGTTCAGCTCTTCAACGCTTTTTTCACGCAGCTCTTGTGCTTTCATTACATCACCGTCTTAGTTACAAAGGTGGTTTTGATCGGCAGTTTCGCTGCTGCCAGTTTGAATGCCTCGCGGGCAACCTCTTCTGGCACGCCGTCCATTTCGTACAGGACCTTACCAGGCTGGATCAGGGCAACCCAATACTCCACGTTACCCTTACCTTTACCCATACGCACTTCCAGCGGCTTCTCGGTGATCGGTTTGTCCGGGAATACACGGATCCAGATCTTACCTTGACGCTTAACTGCACGAGTCATTGCACGACGAGCTGCTTCGATTTGACGAGCAGTCAGACGGCCACGGCCAACAGCTTTCAGACCGAAAGTGCCGAAGCTAACATCCGTACCTTGCGCCAGACCACGGTTGCGGCCCTTGTGCACCTTACGGAATTTTGTACGCTTTGGTTGTAACATCAGCGACTCTCCTTACTTGCGGCCTTTACGCTGCTGCTTTTTAGGTTGAGCAGCCGGTTCCGGTTGTTCAACTGCAGCCATACCACCCAGGATCTCACCTTTGAAGATCCATACCTTAACGCCGATTACACCATAAGTGGTGTGCGCTTCAGATGTGTTGTAATCGATGTCCGCACGCAGAGTGTGCAACGGAACACGACCTTCACGGTACCATTCGGTACGCGCGATTTCAGCACCGCCAAGACGGCCGCTTACTTCAACTTTGATACCTTTAGCGCCAAGACGCATTGCGTTCTGTACAGCACGCTTCATAGCACGACGGAACATAACGCGACGTTCCAGCTGGGAAGTGATGCTGTCAGCAACCAATTTAGCGTCGAGTTCCGGTTTACGGACTTCGGCGATGTTAATCTGTGCAGGAACGCCAGCGATATCCGCTACGACCTTACGCAGTTTTTCGACATCTTCGCCTTTCTTGCCGATAACGATGCCTGGACGAGCGGTGTGAATAGTCACACGGATGCTCTTCGCAGGACGCTCGATAACGATGCGAGAAACGGAAGCTTTCGCCAGTTCCTTAGTCAGGAATTGACGAACTTTAAAGTCGCTGTCCAGGTTGTCAGCGAATTCTTTGGTATTCGCATACCAAGTAGAGTTCCAAGGTTTGACAATACCCAGGCGAATACCATTAGGATGTACTTTCTGACCCATTGCTAGTCTCCAGAGTCTCAGCGATCGGACACAACCACAGTAATGTGGCTGGTGCGCTTCAGGATGCGATCTGCACGACCTTTTGCACGCGGCATAATGCGCTTCATGCTTGGGCCTTCGTCTACGAAGATTTTCGTAACTTTCAGATCATCGATGTCAGCGCCATCGTTGTGTTCTGCGTTAGCAATGGCAGACTCCAGCACTTTCTTAACCAGACCAGCAGCTTTCTTGTTGGTGTAGGTCAGAGTTTCCAGAGCTTGCGACACTTTCTTACCGCGAATCAGGTCAGCAACAAGGCGAACCTTCTGAGCAGAAGAACGAGCGTGGCGATGTTTAGCGATAGTTTCCATCTCTTCCTCCTACCTTAGCGCTTTTTAGCTTTTTTATCAGCCGCATGGCCGCGATAAGTACGAGTCGGCGCGAATTCACCCAGTTTGTGACCGACCATTTCATCGGAAACGAACACTGGTACGTGCTGACGACCATTATGGACAGCGATGGTCAAACCGATCATGTTAGGAAAGATCGTTGAACGACGGGACCAAGTGCGCAAAGGCTTCTTGTCACCGCTTTCCACCGCTTTCTCTACCTTCTTCAGCAAGTGCAGGTCAATAAAAGGACCTTTCTTGAGAGAACGTGGCATGGCTTATCCTCTAATTATTTTTTGCTACGGCGACGTACGATGAACTTATCAGTACGCTTGTTGCTACGGGTCTTCTTACCTTTGGTCTGAACGCCCCACGGGGTTACCGGGTGCTTACCAAAGTTACGACCTTCACCACCACCGTGCGGGTGATCTACCGGGTTCATCGCCGTACCGCGAACGGTAGGACGAACACCACGCCAACGTGCAGCACCTGCTTTACCCAGAACGCGAAGCATATGTTCAGCGTTACCGACTTCACCCAGGGTGGCGCGGCAATCAACTGGAACTTTACGCATTTCGCCGGAGCGCAGACGCAGAGTTACGTAGGAACCATCACGAGCAACGATCTGAACGTAGGCACCGGCTGAACGAGCCATCTGGCCGCCTTTACCTGGTTTCATTTCTACGTTGTGAACCGTTGAACCAACCGGGATGTTGCGCATCGGCAGGGTGTTACCCGCTTTGATTGCAGCATCAACGCCAGATTGAATCTGGTCACCAGCTTTCAGGCCTTTCGGCGCCAGGATGTAACGGCGTTCGCCGTCTTTGTACAGAACCAGCGCGATGTTCGCGGAACGGTTCGGATCGTACTCCAGACGCTCAACCACAGCAGGGATACCGTCTTTGTTGCGTTTGAAGTCAACCAGACGATAATGTTGCTTGTGGCCACCACCGATATGACGGGTGGTGATACGGCCATTGTTGTTACGACCACCGCTTTTGCTCAGTTTTTCCAGCAGCGGGGCATAAGGTTTACCCTTGTGCAGCTCAGGGTTAACCACTTTAACAACGTGGCGACGACCCGGAGATGTAGGTTTACATTTAACAATTGCCATTGTTCTTACTCCTCCGACTTACTCTGCGCCGCCGATGAAGTCCAGATTCTGGCCTTCTTTCAGGGTGACGTAAGCTTTTTTCCAGTCGCTACGACGACCAACACGCTGACCGTGACGTTTCACTTTCCCTTTAACTACCAGGGTGTTCACGTCTTCGACTTCGACTTCAAACAGTTTCTGCACTGCAGCTTTGATTTCTGCTTTGGTCGCGTCTTTGGCAACTTTGAGAACGATGGTGTTGCTTTTTTCCATCGCAGCGGATGCTTTTTCAGATACGTGCGGTGCACGCAGCACTTTCAGCAAACGTTCTTCACGGATCATGCCAGCATCTCCTCAACTTGCTTCACAGCATCAGCAGTCATAACCACTTTGTCGAAGGCGATCAGGCTAACCGGATCGATACCTGCTACATCGCGCACGTCAACCTTGTACAGGTTGCGAGCTGCCAGGAACAGATTCTCATCCAGTTCACCGGTCACGATCAGCACGTCTTCCAGCGCCATATCTTTCAGTTTCTGTGCCAGCAGCTTAGTTTTAGGCGCTTCTACAGAGAACTTCTCGACAACGATCAGACGATCTTGACGTACCAGTTCGGACAGGATGCTTTTCAGCGCGCCGCGGTACATCTTTTTGTTTACTTTCTGACTGTGGTCCTGTGGCTTAGCAGCGAAGGTCACACCACCGGAACGCCAGATCGGGCTCTTTACAGAACCTGAACGCGCACGGCCGGTACCTTTCTGACGCCATGGCTTTTTGCCGGAACCAGTCACTTCAGCACGGGTCTTCTGAGCACGGGTACCTTGACGGGCACCTGCTGCATAAGCAACAACAACCTGGTGTACCAGCGCTTCGTTGAAATCACGACCGAAGGTAGTTTCGGAAACAGTCAGCGCGCTTTGCGCGTCTTTCAATACTAATTCCATTGCTATCCCCTTACGCCTTCACAGCTGGTTTAACGATCAGGTTGCCACCGGTTGCGCCCGGTACAGCACCCTTAACCAGCAGCAGGTTGCGCTCAGCGTCAACACGTACTACGTCCAGGCTTTGAACGGTTACACGCTCGTCACCCAGGTGGCCAGCCATTTTCTTGCCTTTGAACACTTTGCCCGGAGTCTGGTTCTGACCGATAGAACCCGGAACGCGGTGAGACAAGGAGTTACCGTGGGTAGCGTCTTGGGTACGGAAGTTCCAGCGCTTTACAGTGCCAGCAAAACCTTTACCTTTAGAAGTACCGGTAACATCGACTTTTTTAACTTCAGCGAAGATTTCTACGCTAATTTCCTGACCTGCAGTGAACTCTTGACCTTCTTCAAGGCGGAATTCCCACAGACCACGGCCAGCTTCAACGCCAGCTTTAGCGAAATGGCCCGCTTCCGGTTTGGTCACGCGGTTAGCTTTTTTGCTACCGGTAGTGACCTGAATGGCACGGTACCCGTCGTTAGCCAGGTCTTTAACCTGAGTCACGCGGTTCGCTTCAATTTCAATCACGGTTACTGGGATAGAAACGCCATCTTCAGTGAAGATACGCGTCATGCCCACTTTTTTACCGACTAAACCAATCATTGTTTCAACCTCTCAATCGCTCAATGACCTGATTAACCCAGGCTGATCTGCACGTCTACACCGGCAGCCAGATCCAGACGCATCAGAGCATCAACGGTTTTCTCGGTTGGCTCAACGATGTCAACCAGACGCTTGTGAGTGCGAATCTCGTACTGATCGCGCGCGTCTTTGTTGACGTGCGGGGAGATCAGAACGGTAAAGCGCTCTTTGCGAGTTGGCAGCGGGATCGGACCACGGACTTGCGCACCAGTGCGCTTAGCAGTCTCGACGATTTCCGCGGTTGATTGATCGATAAGACGATGATCAAACGCTTTCAGGCGGATACGGATTCTTTGGTTCTGCATGAGACCAGAGCTCCAATTATTTATAAACGTAAATAATTACTCCTCACACCCATTTCGATTGATGGGGGAGTGTAATCGTCAACATATAACCCCCATATCGGGAGTATTGTTCGAAGGGCAAAACGTACCTGCCAATCGACTGATTCGCTAAAATCAGGCTTACCAAGATTAGGTAAGCCCGCGCATTATACGCAAAATGGGCGGGGAAGCAAGCCACAGTTGAAAATATGCGCAGGATATCGCCACTTTTAACGAATGGCTAAACGCCGAGGGGCGATGTGCTGCAAACGGGGGGTTTTAATCGGGAGGGAAATGCCGCTCGGAAACGGCTCCCCTGCCCCACCGCAGAGGCGGCTGCCGGCGGAGGAGCAGCGGTAAACTCAGTCTTTGCGTTCCAGTATCTGCGCCTGGGCGTAATTCTGAATGCCCAGGCGAGCAATCAGATCCAGCTCGGTTTCCAGCCAATCAATATGCTCTTCTTCATCGGCCAAAATGTCGATCATCAGGTCGCGGCTGACGTAATCGTGGATGGAATCAGCATAGGCGATGCCTTCGCGCAGGTTCTTGGCGCCAGCCAGCTCCAACGCCAGGTCGGAACGCAGCATCTCTTCGATGTCCTCGCCGATGTTCAACTTGCCGAGATCCTGCAGATTAGGCAGGCCTTCCAAAAACAGGATGCGTTCGATGTAGCGGTCGGCATGCTTCATTTCATCGATCGACTCGTGGTATTCCTTGTCGTTGAGGCGCATCAGGCCCCAGTTTTTGAACATGCGTGCGTGCAGGAAATATTGATTGATGGCAACCAGCTCGTTACCAAGCAGCTTGTTGAGATGAGCAATGATTTTTTTATCGCCTTTCATAGGTAACTCCTCCTGACCGATTCTAAAAGTGTAGAACCTGTGGGCCAAGAGTCAAAAAACAACCTTACCTTTTGTTAGGCGACTTCGTGCATCGGAATAATGGTTCCGCGTTCCTCCACCATAATCTGCCTTGCCTGACGAATACACTTCCCGCAGTCGGTACCAATCGGCACTAATTCACGCAGCTGCTTCATGGTATGGGGGTTGTGCTGACGCACGGCCTTACGGATCGCTTTGTCAGTCACCGCATTACACAGACATACATACATAGAAAGACTCACTTCTTAACCAATACCCTGAGTCTAAATAGGAATGCTTTTTATTTCAATTAAGATTTGCGCAAATTGCATAAAAAAAGGGCACCGAAGTGCCCTCTTTTTTGTGTCGAAAAATTATACGCGATTAAGCGATAACTTTAGCAACAACACCAGCGCCTACAGTACGGCCGCCTTCACGGATTGCGAAACGCAGACCGTCGTCCATCGCGATTGGGTGAATCAGGGTAACAACCATGTTCACGTTATCGCCTGGCATTACCATCTCAACGCCTTCTGGCAGTTCGATGGTACCGGTCACGTCAGTTGTACGGAAGTAGAACTGTGGACGGTAGCCTTTGAAGAATGGAGTGTGACGACCACCTTCTTCTTTGCTCAGGATGTACACTTCTGAGTCGAATTTGGTGTGTGGCTTGATGGAACCTGGTTTAGCCAGAACCTGACCACGTTCGATGTCTTCACGCTTGATACCGCGCAGCAGAACACCTACGTTCTCACCGGCACGGCCTTCGTCCAGCAGTTTGCGGAACATTTCAACGCCGGTACAGGTAGACTTGACGGTGTCTTTGATACCAACGATTTCAACTTCTTCGCCAACTTTGATGATACCGCGCTCAACACGACCGGTAACAACGGTACCACGACCGGAGATGGAGAATACGTCTTCGATTGGCAGCAGGAACGGCTTGTCGATAGCGCGCTCTGGTTCTGGGATGTAAGTATCCAGGAAGCCAGCCAGCTCGATGATTTTAGCTTCCCACTCGGCTTCGCCTTCCAGCGCTTTCAGCGCAGAACCGCGAACTACCGGCAGGTCATCACCAGGGAAGTCGTAAGCAGACAGAAGTTCACGAACTTCCATTTCTACCAGTTCCAGCAGCTCTTCATCATCAACCATGTCGCATTTGTTCATGAATACGATGATGAAAGGAACGCCAACCTGACGACCCAGCAGGATGTGCTCACGGGTCTGAGGCATTGGGCCGTCAGTCGCAGCAACAACCAGGATAGCGCCGTCCATCTGAGCAGCACCGGTGATCATGTTTTTCACGTAGTCGGCGTGCCCTGGGCAGTCAACGTGCGCGTAGTGGCGAGTCGGGGTGTCATACTCAACGTGAGAAGTGTTGATGGTGATACCACGAGCTTTTTCTTCTGGCGCGTTATCGATCTGGTCGAAAGCGCGTGCAGAACCGCCGTAGGTTTTAGCCAGAACGGTGGTGATCGCTGCAGTCAGGGTAGTTTTACCGTGGTCAACGTGGCCGATAGTACCAACGTTAACGTGCGGTTTGGAACGTTCAAATTTTTCTTTAGACACGGCTATATTCCTTACTCTTATGCTCCCCCCTCATGGAGAGAGCACTGATCAATGTGTTAAACCCGAAAGCTTATTTGCCACGGGCTTCAATAACGGCCTGAGCGACGTTGTTCGGCGCATCATCGTACTTCAGGAACTCCATGGAGTAAGAAGCACGGCCTTTGGTCAGAGAACGCAGTTGAGTTGCGTAACCGAACATCTCGGACAACGGAACTTCAGCGTGAATCTGAACGCCGGTAGCGTTGGATTCCTGACCTTTCAGTTGACCACGACGACGGCTAAGGTCACCGATGACGTCACCAGTGTTCTCTTCCGGCGTTTCAACTTCAACCTTCATGATCGGCTCAAGCAAAACAGGTTTCGCTTTCTTAAAGCCATCTTTAAAGGCGATAGACGCGGCCAGTTTAAACGCCAATTCGGAGGAGTCAACATCGTGGAAAGAACCGAAATGCAGACGCACACCGAGATCAACTACCGGGTAACCCGCCAGTGGACCAGACTTCATCTGCTCCTGCAGGCCTTTATCAATGGCAGGGATGTATTCGGTTGGAATCACACCACCTTTGATGTCATTGACGAACTCGTAGCCTTTCGCATTTGAGCCCGGCTCCAGTGGGTACATGTCGATAACAACATGACCATACTGACCACGACCACCAGACTGCTTGGCGTGTTTACCTTCGATATCGGTAACTTTGGCGCGAATCGCTTCACGGTAAGCAACCTGAGGTTTACCCACGTTAGCTTCTACGTTGAATTCACGCTTCATGCGGTCAACCAGGATGTCCAGGTGAAGTTCACCCATACCTGCGATGATAGTCTGACCTGATTCTTCGTCAGTCCATACGCGGAATGATGGGTCTTCTTTCGCCAGACGGCCCAGAGCCAGACCCATTTTTTCTTGGTCAGCTTTGGTTTTCGGTTCAACTGCAACGGAGATTACCGGCTCAGGGAACTCCATGCGCTCCAGAATGATCACGTGGTTTGGATCACACAGAGTGTCACCGGTAGTCACGTCTTTCAGACCGATAGCCGCAGCGATGTCGCCTGCGCGAACTTCTTTGATCTCTTCACGCTTGTTAGCGTGCATCTGAACGATACGGCCCAGACGCTCACGCGCAGCCTTCACGGAGTTCAGTACGGTGTCACCGGAGTTAACGATACCGGAGTACACGCGGAAGAAGGTCAGGTTGCCCACGAATGGGTCGGTAGCAATTTTGAAGGCCAGTGCAGCAAATGGCTCTTCATCGCTAGCGTGACGCTCAGCCGGAGTATCTTTACCGTCATCCAGGATGCCGTTGATCGCAGGTACGTCAACTGGCGATGGCAGATAATCAACTACCGCATCCAGCATTGCCTGCACGCCTTTGTTTTTAAAGGCAGAACCACAGGTAACCAGGATGATTTCGTTGTTCAGCACGCGCTGACGCAGAGCGGTCTTGATTTCTTCCTCGGTCAGCTCTTCGCCGCCCAGGTACTTGTCCATCAGCTCATCAGAAGCTTCAGCTGCAGATTCAACCAGGTTCTGGTGCCATTCTGCGGCCAGCTCTTGCATGTCAGCCGGGATCTCTTCGTATTCGAAGGTCACGCCTGCATCGTCTTCGTTCCAGTTGATGGCTTTCATTTTCACCAGGTCGATAACGCCGGTGAATTTCTCTTCTGCGCCGATAGCCAGCTGCAATGGCACTGGATTCGCGCCCAGACGAGATTTGATCTGACCAACAACTTTCAGGAAGTTAGCACCCATACGGTCCATTTTGTTAACGAACGCGATGCGTGGAACTTTGTATTTGTTAGCCTGACGCCATACGGTTTCAGACTGCGGCTGAACACCACCAACAGCACAGTAAACCATTACCGCACCATCAAGAACACGCATGGAACGTTCTACTTCGATGGTGAAGTCAACGTGCCCTGGGGTGTCGATGATGTTTACGCGGTGCGGCTCAAACTGCTTGGCCATACCAGACCAGAAAGCAGTTGTCGCTGCAGAAGTGATGGTAATACCACGCTCCTGCTCCTGTTCCATCCAGTCCATGGTGGCAGCGCCGTCATGAACTTCACCGATTTTGTGGTTTACACCGGTGTAGAACAGAATACGTTCGGTAGTGGTGGTTTTACCGGCGTCGATGTGAGCACTGATACCGATGTTACGATAGCGCTCAATGGGTGTTGTACGAGCCATTTGATTCCTCTATTCCTAGGGCGTTCAAGTTCGGTTAACCCAAGCGGGTTGGCTTGACGCGCCCGCTTGGTTAGCATAACTACTGCGTGGCAATTACCAGCGGTAGTGGGCGAACGCCTTGTTGGCTTCGGCCATACGGTGAACGTCTTCACGCTTCTTAACAGCAGAACCTTTGTTCTCTGCTGCGTCAGACAGCTCGTTCGCCAGGCGCAGAGCCATGGATTTATCACCGCGTTTACGTGCAGCATCAACGATCCAACGCATTGCCAGAGCATTACGACGGACCGGGCGGACTTCAACTGGTACCTGATAAGTAGAACCACCAACGCGGCGCGACTTAACTTCTACAGTCGGGCGAACGTTGTCGAGAGCGACTTCGAAAGCTTCCAGATGTTCTTTACCAGAACGCTGAGCCAGGGTCTCCAGCGCGGTATAGACGATTGCTTCTGCAGTAGATTTTTTACCATCTACCATCAGGATATTTACAAATTTGGCCAACAGCTCGGATCCGAACTTAGGATCTGGCAGGATTTTACGTTGGCCGATTACGCGACGACGTGGCATGGAAATACTCCGTTGTTAATTCAGGATTGTCCAAAACTCTACGAGTTTATTTTGACATTAAAGTGAAAATGTTTGGCCTTACTTAACGGAGAACCATTAAGCCTTTGGCTTCTTCACGCCGTACTTGGAACGAGCTTGCTTACGGTCTTTAACACCGGAGCAGTCAAGTGCGCCACGAACGGTGTGGTAACGCACACCTGGCAGGTCTTTAACACGACCGCCACGGATCAGGATCACGGAGTGTTCCTGCAGGTTGTGACCTTCACCACCGATGTAGGAAGTCACTTCGAAACCGTTGGTCAAACGCACACGGCAAACTTTACGCAGTGCGGAGTTTGGTTTTTTCGGGGTGGTGGTATATACGCGGGTACATACGCCACGTTTCTGCGGGCAAGCTTCCAGCGCTGGAACGTTGCTTTTAGCAGCCTTCACAGAGCGTGGTTTGCGAACCAGCTGATTAATTGTTGCCATTAAAAAAGCTCCTGGTTTTTGCTTCGTACTAGCTTCGTAAACATGTGATAAATCCCCTCGTATGCACTACTGGCAAAGTACGAGGACGCAGAATTTTATGGCTGACCAGTAGAGGTGTCAAGAAATATACAACATCACTCTCATCACCAGGCCATTTGGCTGCGGTGTTTTTCGGTTAATTCAACGAAGTGATTATAGCCGATGACGGTGATTCTGTGCGAAAAATGACCAGACAACCCTCTGGCTTCCAGGTCGTCCTGCAGCGCATACAGGGATATGGGGGCGCCGAGCAGCAATTCAAGATGCGCGCTGCCGGCCAGCCCGGCCAGCACGCCGTCCTGCAACAACAGCAGGTCATCGCCCGCCGCCGTCAGGCGCAGCAGCGCAGGTAAATCGCATTGAGTGGGAGAATGGCTCAGGGTATACAGCATCAAAAATTCCTAAAAGGTCATCACCGCATCATAACTGGCCAGCATGTTGCGCAGCTCATCCGGCGCCAGCACTTCGGCGTCCAATACCCAGCCGGTCACCTGGCTCAGCCCGCGTTCCTGCAAAGAGGCCTGGCACAGATAACATTGTTCGACGTCGTACAGCGGCAATACGCCGAACGTGGCGATGTAATTGCGCGCCAGAATTTTTTCCGGCTGCTGGCCCGGCAACAGCTGCAATACGCCATCACCGATAAAAAACACGCCCAGAGCTTCGCTCAACGCCGAGGTGGCGAGCAAGGCGTCCAGGCCTTCCCTGCCGCTTGCGCTGCCATGCGGCCCGTGGGTAAAAACAAAAGCGACTCGTTTCATCGGTGTCCTCAGAACTGCACCAGGCGATCGCAGCTCAGCGAGGCCTCGGCCAGGGAACCCAGGCCGCTCAGGGTAAAACCCGGCTGCAGGTTGGCGCCGGCCAGCCCCTGCTGCGCGGCCTCCTGCTCATCGGCCACGCCGCGGCGCAATGCGGCGGCCACGCAGACGTTGAGCGCCACCCCATGTTGTTGCGCCAGCTGCGCCCAACCGCGAACCAGGTCGAACTCATCGCTGGCAGGCGCGGTCAATTGGTTGGCGTTCATCACCCCTTCGCGGTAGAAAAACACGCTGGAAAGGCGATGCCCTTTCGCCAGCAGAGCCTGGGCGAACTGATAGGCGCTGCTGGCCTGCTGGGTGCCGTAGGCCGGGCCGGTCACCAGCAAACAGTAATCGAGCATCAACGGTCGCTTCCCGACAGGTCGCCACTCTTGAACTGGCGGATATAAAGATAAACGGTGTGTTTGGAGATGTTCAGGCGATCCGCTACCTGGTTGATCGCATCCTTGATGTCGAAAATGCCTTTCTCATACAGATTGAGCACCACCTGCCGATTTTTGGCGTTATTGGAGACGCTGCGATCGGCATTCACTTCCTCAATGGTGAACTCCAGCGTTTGCGCCACCAGGTCGTCGACCGAAGAGGCGAAGTTCACCGAAGAAGGCACTTCCTGGGTTTCCGGCGGCATAAAGGTCTGCATAATCTGGGAGAACGGCACGTCGAGGTTCATGTTGATGCACAGCAAGCCGATCACCCGCTGCTCGCGGTTGCGGATGGCGATAGTCACCGACTTCATCAGCACGCCGCTTTTGGCGCGGGTAAAATAGGCCTTCGACACGCTGCTGTCGTCGCCGGCCATGTCGTGCAGCATGCGCAGCGCCAGGTCGGTGATCGGAGAGCCTATTTTGCGCCCGGTATGTTCGCCGTTGGCGATGCGCACCGCCGAGCAATTCAGGTCTTCCAGCGCGTGCAGCACTATCTCGCAGTGGCCGCCGATCAGCATCGCCAGGCCGTCGACCACCGCTTCATACGACTTCAGGATTTCATGATCCGTCTGGCTAAACGGACGTTCATTCAGCAAATCAAGTTCGCTGGCTTCGCTGGATAAAAGCGAATTAGACATCGAAAATACCACCCTCATAGATCGCCTGTGCCAGGGGGCGCAGCTAAAACTGCTCGTGAAGGCGCTCTTCCGCAGGCGGCAAGCCGTCAGGCATCCCGGCGGATATCAGCTTGAAACAGCACGACGAGCGTCCGCGGGCCAAGACGGCCGGGAACAATTTTAGGTACACGCCCTAAGGGGCAGGCGCATGACTCATAAGTCCGGATAATTAGTCTAGCAAAACTGCCAGAGTAAAGTCCTTGCGTTTGCGCGTGGTATTGACGTTAAGCCCGATGCCCGGCAGGCGTCAAGCGATCAATGGAGGGGAGGCGCGGAGGGTGGAAATGAAAACCGCCGCGGAGGGCATCCGCGGCGGTGGCAAACTCGGGCGTTGGCTTATTTCGCTTTGGCGCCTGCCGCTGCGTCAGCCGGTTTCTCCGCCTTGGCGTCCGCTTTCGGCGCCGCTTTCACGTCCAGCAGCTCAACGTCGAATACCAGGGTAGAGTTAGCCGGGATGCCCGGAACGCCGGTTTTACCGTAGGCCAGCGCCGGTGGAATAACCAGCTTGATCTTGCCGCCTTTCTTGATGTGCTTCAGGCCTTCGGTCCAGCCAGGGATCACGCCGTCCAGACGGAATGACAACGGCTCGCCGCGGGTATAGGAGTTATCGAACTCGGTGCCGTCGGTCAGGGTGCCTTTGTAGTTAACCACCACGGTATCGCTGTCTTTCGGCGCTTCGCCGGCGCCCGGCTTCTCTACCTGATACAGCAGGCCGGATTCGGTTTTCTTCACGCCTTTTTCTTTGGCGAAGGTGTCGCGGTATTTGGCGCCTTTGGTTTCGTTGTCTTTAGCGTCCTGTTCCATCTTCGCCTGAGCGGAAGCCTTCACGCGCGCTTCGAAGCCCTGCAGGGTTTTCTCGATGTCGGCGTCGTTCAGCTTGCTCTTGTTGGCAAAGGCGTCCTGAACGCCGGAAATCAGCTGATCCTTGTCCAGCTTGATGCCCAACTTCTCTTGCTCTTTCAGAGAGTTGTCCATATAGCGGCCCAGAGATGCGCCCAGCGCGTAAGCGGCCTGCTCGTCATCGTTCTTAAATTTGCCGGTGCTTGGCGCGGCTGCGGCATCTGCCGGTTTGGCGGCGTCGGCTGGTTTAGCGGCATCGGCGGCCATGACCTGGGTCGCATTCAGAGCAAAAGCCATGGTGGTTGCCAGAAGCGTGACTTTAAACAAAGATTTCATCCATTTCTCCAGTGTCTGAAGCGGTGCCCCAAACAATCATTAAGTTAGATAACCGGGCTACTATAGCTGCCTGAAAGAAAACAAAACAGTCGCACAGGTAACCAATCGAGTCAAAGTGTGACTCCGTCTTTACGGAGAAGTTTCCTTCAATGTGCTACCATGATGATAAATCAGAGTTTTCTTGAAGTTAATCCGGCCGCGCTGGCAAAAGCCGCCGCGCCGGCCGCGCGTTTTTTCCGCAGGTTACGGGTTTTCCCCTTGCCTTGTGCCCTGCCCGGTTAAATAGCGCAGGCAAACCCGCCGCCAGCTGTTAACATAGCGCGAAATCAAGATTAAACCGCGTCAGAGGTCCCCATGCACAACGCCGACACCCAAAGCCTGCTACGGCGGCTGGAAGAGCTGGAAAGCCGCCAAGCCTTTCAGGAGCTCACCATCGAAGAGCTCAACCAGACCCTAGTGCAGCATCAAATGGAGATGCTGAAAATGCGCGAACACCTGCGCATGCTGACCGACAAGCTGCGTTCCACCCAAAGCTCGATGATCGCCTCGCAGTCAGAAGAGACGCCGCCGCCGCACTACTGACGGCCAATAAAAAAGGGCAGCCGATGGCCGCCCTTTTTTGCCGTTACTGCGCCGCGATTAGTGGCAGCCGCAACCGCCGTTACCGCAACCGCCTTTCTTGCCGTGGTCGTGGTCATGCGCGTGGTCATGATCGTGATCATGGCCGTGGCCGCCACAGCAGCCGTCACCGTGTTCGTGGTGATGGTCGTGCTCGCCGTGTACGTGGCCGTGCGCCAGTTCTTCAGCGGTCGCTTCGCGGATCGCGACAACTTCCACGTTGAAGTTCAGGTTCTGGCCTGCCAGCATGTGGTTGCCGTCAACCACCACGTGGTCGCCGTCAACTTCGGTGATTTCAACCGGAACCGGGCCCTGATCGGTATCAGCCAGGAAACGCATGCCAACCTGCAGTTCGTCAACGCCCATAAAGACGTCTTTCGGCACGCGCTGCACCAGGTTTTCATCGTAGTTGCCGTACGCATCGTTAGCGCCGACGTTAACGTCAAAACGGTCGCCGGCTTCGTGGCCTTCGAGCGCTTTTTCCAGACCTGCGATCAGAGAACCATGCCCGTGCAGATAGTCCAGCGGTGCACTCACCGGAGACTCATCAACCAAAACACCGTCTTCTGTACGTACTTGGTAAGCCAGGCTGACCACCAAGTCTTTTGCTACTTTCATGATATCTCCTACCGTTGGATACTGGGACGCGAGTCTGTATAGACAGAGCCGCGCCTTTTCCGGACAGATTGTATCGGAAATCTGCCCCGCTGTACCCTTCAGGATAAAAAAACGCGCCGGGTAACGCTACTCCGGGTGGAAAATGCCGATCACCTGTTCCTGCGGCCGAACGTGTTTTTCCACCTGCTTTTCGGTCTGCCGCTGATGGTGGCCACACTTGACGCATTCCACCACCTCCACCTGATCTTCACGCCAAACAGCCAATGTATCCATGGCGTTACAGCCAGGGCAGACCGCCCCGGCGATAAACCTTTTACGTGTTACAGACATCTCAGAGCTCCCGCTTATTCATATTCATCCCAGCCGTCAAACTGGCGACTCTCTTTTTGCATCTCGCGGTGGAAAAGTTCTTCCAACTCGCGCCGCGCCTCTTTCACGCGGGAAATTTGCGTCACGTCGCCCTGATGCGGCGGCATCAGTTCACGCAGCATGCGCATATCCAGCCGGCGGAAGTGTTGCTGGGCGCGATAAGCCTGGTGCGGATGCATACCCAGCTCCATCAGCGCCTTGCGCCCCAGCTCCAGCGCGCTGGAAAAGGTTTCGCGGCTAAACTGCTTCACCCCCGCCTGCAGCAGCTCATGCGCTTCGACGCGGCCGCGCGCGCGCGCCAGAATGCTCAGCGCAGGAAAATGCTGCTGGCACAGCCGCACGATCTCCATGGTGTCTTCCGGCTCGTTGCAGGTAATGACGATCGACTTGGCTTTTTCCGCCCCCGCCGCGCGCAGCAGTTCCAGCTCGGTGGCGTCGCCGTAATACACCTTATAGCCATAGCGCCGCAGCACGCCGACGGCGCTGACGTCACGCTCCAGCACGGTAATGCGCATTTTGTTGGCCATCAGCAAGCGGCCGATCACCTGGCCAAAACGCCCGAAGCCGACGATGATCACCTGCGGATCGTCATCCTCAACGTACGGCGTTTCTTCGTCCTCATCTTTGGCGTTGTAGCGGCGCACCAGAATGCGGTCGATAATCTGCATCAGCAACGGCGTGGTCATCATCGACAGCGTAACCACCACCAACAGCAGTGAAAGCTGATCGGGTTGCAGCACCTTCTGCGCGCCCGCCGCCGAGAACAGCACGAAAGCGAACTCGCCGCCCTGGCTGAGCACGCCGGCGAACTGCAGCCGCACCGAACTGCGCAATCCGAAGATGCGCGACAGCGAATAAAGCACGCCGGACTTGATGGCCACCAGCAGCAGCACGCCGATCAGCACTTCGGCCAGATGGGTGTAGAGTACGCCGATATTCAGCGCCATACCCACCGAGATAAAGAACAGCCCCAGCAGTAGCCCCTTGAACGGCTCAATGGAGATTTCCAGCTCGTGGCGATATTCGCTCTCCGCCAGCAGCACGCCGGCGATGAAGGTGCCGAGCGCCATCGACAGGCCAAGCGCATCCATAAACAGCGCCGCGCCCAGCACCACCAGCAGCGCGGCGGCGGTGAATATCTCGCGCACGCCGGAGGCGGCGATATAACGGAACAGCGGCCGCAGCAGGAAACGCCCACCGATCAACATGCCGCCGAACGCCGCCACCTTCAGCCCGATTTGCGCCCAGTCGTCGCTGGTGCCGCCGGCGCCGGCCAAAATGGGGATCAGCGCCAGCGCCGGGATAACCGCCATATCCTGGAACAACAGCACCGAGAAGCCCAACTGACCGCCTTCATTGCGGTTCATGCCCTTCTCGCGCATCAGCTGCAGCGCCATGGCGGTGGAAGACATCGCCAGACCGATGCCGCCGATCACCGCGGCCTGCCAGGCGAACTGCGTCAGGTACAGCAGCGCGCCCAGTATCGCGGCGGTGATCAACACCTGCCCTGCGCCCACGCCGAAGATCGATCGCCGCAGTTCCCACAGCTTGCTGGGGTTAAGCTCCAACCCGATGATGAACATCAGAAACACGACGCCCAGCTCGGAGAAGTGCAGGATCTCATCAACGTCGCGGATGAACCCCAGCCCCCAGGGACCGATGGCGATGCCGGCGATCAAATACCCCAACACCGCGCCGATGCCCAACCGGCGGGCGATGGGCACCGTCACCACCGCGGCGAACAAAAACAGCAGAACGGCCGCCAATAAAGCCGATCCTTCCATAATTAATGCCCTCCCAGCGGATTACGCAACCAGTCGCCATAGGCTTCCGCGTGGCTTCTCAATACCTCCGGCTTCTGCCGGCGCGCCCAGTACACCAGGATCGGCGTCAGCCAGTGCATATGGCACATGGCGGCGGTCAGCTCAAATGGCCGCAGGATGTCTTCCATCGGATAACGGTTATAGCCGCCGGTGCGATAGGCACCCTCGGGTTCGCCGGTGGTGACCACCGAACGCCAGTACTTGCCCGCCAGCGCATTGCCGCCCACGCCGCTGGCGAAGCCGCGCGCCAGCACGCGATCCAACCATTCTTTCAGCAGAGCCGGGCAGCTGTAGGTATAAAGAGGATGTTGAAAAACAATGACCTGATGTTCACGCAGCAGCTGTTGTTCGTGGTGAATATCAATAAAAAAGTCGGGATAGTGCGCGTATAAATCGTGCACGGTGACATGTTCCAACTGCTGCGCCGGTCGAAGCAAAACCCGATTCGCCACCGAGTCATGAGATTCCGGATGGGCATACAGCAGCAAGACCTTGGGCGGCTGCGACATCATTCCCCTCCAAAGCGTCGTCAGGGTAGCGGTTTTCCGTTACCATGCTCCGCAAAGACTAATATAGGACAGTCTGCGTCCTGTTAACTTAGAATCAACCCAATTTAACATACTCTGAACATACGGCGCTTTATGATTGTATTCTCCTCGCTACAAATCCGACGCGGCACCCGCGTCCTGCTGGACAACGCCACGGCGACGGTTAATCCAGGTCAGAAGGTCGGCCTGGTGGGCAAGAACGGCTGCGGCAAATCCACGCTGCTGGCGCTGCTGAAGGGCGAAATCGCCGCGGACGGCGGCAGCTATACCTTTCCCGGCAACTGGGCGCTGGCCTGGGTCAACCAGGAAACGCCGGCGCTGGACGTGCCGGCGATTGAGTATGTTATCGATGGCGACCGCGAATTTCGCCAGCTTGAATCCGAATTGCAGCTGGCGAACGAAAAAAATGACGGCCACGCCATCGCCACGCTGCACGGCAAGCTGGACGCCATCGACGCCTGGACCATTCGTTCCCGCGCCGCCAGCCTGCTGCACGGCCTCGGCTTCTCCAACGAACAGCTGCAAAGCCCGGTGCGCGCCTTCTCGGGCGGCTGGCGCATGCGCCTCAACCTGGCGCAGGCGCTGGTGTGCCGTTCAGATCTGCTGCTGCTCGACGAACCGACCAACCACCTGGATCTCGATGCGGTGATCTGGCTGGAGCGCTGGCTGAAAAACTACCCGGGCACGCTGGTGCTTATCTCGCACGACCGCGACTTCCTCGATCCGATCGTCGACAAGATCCTGCATATCGAACAGCAGACCATGAACGAATACACCGGCAACTACTCCTCGTTCGAGCGCCAGCGTGCGACCAAGCTGGCGCAGCAGCAGTCGCTGTATCAGCACCAGCAGGAGAAAGTGGCGCATCTGCAAAGCTACATCGACCGCTTCCGCGCGCAGGCCACCAAGGCCAAGCAGGCGCAAAGCCGCATCAAGATGCTGGAACGCATGGAGCTTATCGCCCCGGCGCACGTCGACAACCCGTTCACCTTCAGCTTCCGCGCCCCGGAGAGCCTGCCGAATCCGCTGCTGCGCATGGAAAAGGTCAGCGCCGGCTATGGCGACAAGGTGATCCTGAAATCGATCAAGCTGAACCTGGTGCCCGGCTCGCGCATCGGCCTGCTCGGCCGCAACGGCGCCGGTAAATCGACGCTGATCAAACTGTTGGCCGGCACGCTGGAACCGCTGAGCGGCGAGATTGGCCTGGCGAAGGGCATCAAGCTGGGCTACTTCGCCCAGCATCAGCTGGAGTTCCTGCGCGCCGACGAATCGCCGCTGCAGCACCTGAGCCGCATCGCGCCGCGGGTGCTGGAGCAGCAGCTGCGCGATTATCTCGGCGGTTTCGGCTTCCAGGGCGATAAGGTCACCGAGCAAACCGAACGCTTCTCCGGCGGTGAAAAGGCGCGTCTGGTGCTGGCGCTGATCGTCTGGCAGCGCCCCAACCTGCTGCTGCTCGACGAACCGACCAACCACCTGGATCTCGATATGCGCCAGGCGCTGACCGAAGCGTTGATCGACTTCGAAGGCGCGCTGGTGGTGGTTTCGCACGACCGCCACCTGTTGCGCTCCACTACCGACGATCTGTACCTGGTGCACGACGGCCAGGTGGAAGCCTTCGAGGGCGATCTGGACGACTACCAGCAATGGCTGATCGACCTGCAGCGCCAGGAAAGCCAACAGGATACGCCGGAAAAAGAGAACAACGGCAACAGCGCCCAGGCGCGTAAGGATCAAAAACGCCGCGAAGCCGAATTCCGCACCCAGACTCAGCCGCTGCGCAAGCAGATAGCCAAGCTGGAACAGCAGATGGAAAAACTGGGCGCCGAACTGGCGGCGGTAGAAGACAGGCTGGCGGATTCGGCGCTGTACGACATCAGCCGTAAAGCCGAGCTGACCGAATGCCTGCAAAAACAAAGCCAGGCCAAATCCGCGCTGGAAGAGACGGAGATGACCTGGCTGGATGCGCAGGAACAGCTGGAACAACTAACTCAGGCGTTTGAGTCCTAAGCGTTACGCCTTGTAAAAAGGCTTGTCCCCCAAGATAGTCGCGCGGTGCATGATGCGCCGCTGCGGCAGATAGTCCGCGTTGGCGTAGTGCTGCGTCACGCGGTTATCCCAGATCGCCACGTCATTTTCCTGCCAGCGCCAGCGCACCTGAAACTCCGGTTTGGTGATGTGGGCAAACAGGAAATCCAACAACGCGTCGCTCTCCTTTGGCGCCAAATCGACAATTCGCGTGGTGAAGCCCTCGTTGACGAACAGCGCCTGCCGCGCGCTGACCGGATGGGTGCGCACCACCGGGTGCAGCAGCGGCGGGTTTTTCTGCACCGCCAGCTGCCAGCGCTGGTGCTCCTCCTCACTGCCGCGATGCTTGTGTTCCGGGAACGATTTGGTGAAGTCATGCTCGGCCCGCAGCCCGGCCAATAGCGCTCTGAAGGGGGCAGACAGCGCCTCGTAGGCGGCGATGCCGCTGGCCCACAGCGTGTCGCCCCCGGCGGAAGGCAGCGTCTTGGCCGCCAGGATCGCCCCCTGCGGCGGATTCTCGATAAAGGTCACGTCGGTGTGCCAGTTATCGTTATCCGGCGGGTTGTTGTCGTGGGTGTCCAGCACGATGATTTCTTCCACGTCGGTGGCGTGCGGGTAGACCGGATGGATGTGCAAATCGCCGAAGCGGCCGGCCAGATCGCGCTGCTGCAGCGGCGTAATCGGCTGATTGCGGAAGAACAGCACCTGGTGCTTGAGCAGCGCATGATAAAGCTGCTCAAACTGACCGTCGCCCAGCGGCCGCGCCAGCGCCACATTTTCCACCAGCGCACCGATGTAAGGCCCCAGCGGGGTGATATTCAGACGTTCGTTCATTGCTGTACTCCATGCCAGGGGGTCAATCGGCGCTGCAGGGCGCGCAGCCCCAGCTCCAGCCCAAATGCAATAATCGCAATCACGCCGATGCCGGCCAGCACCACGTCGGTGGCCAGAAACTCGCCGGCGGATTGCACCATAAATCCCAGGCCGCGCGTGGCGGCGATCAATTCGGCGGCCACCAGCGTCGACCAGCCGACGCCCAGCCCAATTCGGATGCCGGTCAGGATCTCCGGCAGCGCGTTCGGCAATATCACGAAACGCAGCAGCTGCCAGCGATTGGCGCCCAGCGCGCGCGCCGCGCGCACTCGCACCTGAGCCACGCTGCGCACGCCGGCCACGGCGGAAAGCGTCACCGGCGCGAAGATCGCCAGATAGATCAGTAAAATTTTTGAGGTTTCGCCGATGCCGAACCAGATCACCATCAACGGCAGGTAGGCCAGCGGCGGCACCGGGCGGTAAATTTCAATCAGCGGGTCGAGAATGCCGCGCACCGTATCGTTCAGCCCCATGGCGATCCCCACCGGAACGCCGACGATCACCGCCGCCAGCAGCGCCACCAGAATGCGCCCCAGGCTGGCCGCCAGGTGCTGCCATAGCGTGGCGTCCATAAAGCCCTGCGGGCTGGCGATAGTGATTAATTGATGCAGCACCTGCTGCGGCGCAGGCAAAAACAGCGGGCTGATCAGGTTCAGCGCGGTCACGCCCCACCAGATGACTACCGCCACCAACAGAGTGGAGGCGCTCAGCCAGACATTGCGCGGCACGCTGAAACGGCGCGCGGTCCCGGCCTGCGGCTGCGCCGCCGTCTTTAGAGTGGAATGCAGGCTCATAACAATGCCTCGCGCTGTTGGAAGACTTTGCCCAGTACGTATTCGCGCTGCGCAATAAATTCGGGATCGGACTTGATCGACCGGCAGGCCTCGCCGGCGGCATAGCGCTGGCCGAAGTTCAGCGACAGCCGTTCCACCACCTGCCCTGGCCCCGGCGAAAGCAACAGCAGCTCGCTGGCGAGAAACACCGCCTCTTCGATATCGTGGGTAATCAGCAGCACCTGTTTGCCGGTATCGCGCCAGATGGTCAGCAACAGTTCCTGCATCTGCTCGCGGGTGAAGGCGTCCAATGCGCCGAAGGGTTCGTCCAGCAACAGCAACCGAGGATCGGCCGCCAGCGCGCGCGCAATGCCCACCCGTTGGCGCATGCCGCCGGAGAGCTGCCAGATGAAGTGCCGTTCGTAACCGGCCAGGCCCACGCGTTGCAGCATCTGCTGCGCTACCTGGCGGCGCTGCTGTTTGCCCACCCCCGCCAGCTGCAAGCCAAACTCGACGTTATCCACCACGTTGCGCCACGGCAGTAAACCCTCATGCTGGAACACCACGCCCCGTTCGGCCCCCGGGCCGTTAACGGGCGTTCCATCAAGCGTGATGCTGCCAGCTGAAGGCTCAATAAACCCGGCGATCAAATTCAGCAGCGTGGTTTTGCCGCAGCCCGACGGGCCAAGCACCACCACCAGTTGCCCGGAGGCAATCTGGAACGAGACGTCGCGCAGTGCGGGGCGCCCCTGATAGTCTGCTGAAAGATGGTTAACGTTTAGCATCCGGCTTCCTTACGACTGCGGCGCAGCCTGCACCTGTTTTACAAAACGGTCGGTCACGTAGGCGCTGTAATCGCCGTCAACCTGCGGGATCTTGCCCTGCTGCTTGAGGAATTCGGCGGTATCGCGGATAGCCTTGTCCACCGGCTGGCCAAGCTGGGTTATTTGATCCGCCACCGGCAGATAGCGGTTACCCTTCACCAGTTCAGGCACCTGCGCTTCCGGCACTCCGCTCAGGCGCGCCAGAATGTTGAGATTGTTTTTATCTTTCAGCCACTTCTCCGGCTCGGCCAGATAAGCTTTTTGCGCCTGCAGCGCGCTGGCGGCGAAGGCGGTCACCACCTCGGGGTGCTTATCGGCGAAGTCCTTGCGCACCACCCAGACGTCCAGCGTCGGCGCCCCCCACTGCCCCACCTGTTCGGAATCGGTCAGCACCTTGCCCTGCTTGGCCAGCTCGTTGACCACCGGCGCCCAGACATAGGCGCCGTCGATGTCGCCACGCTGCCAGGCGGCGGCGATGGCCGGCGGCTGCAGGTTAAGGATTTTCACCTGTTCGGGTTTGATGCCCCAGTGCTTGAGCGAGGCCAGCAGGCTGTAATGCGTCGTGGAAATGAACGGCACCGCGATACGCTTGCCGATCAGATCTTTCGGGCTCTTGATGTCGTTCTTCACCACCAAGGCTTCGGAGCTGCCGAGCTGTGAGGCGATGAGGAACACTTCGATAGGAAGCTTCTGGCTGGCGGCCACCGCCAACGGGCTGGAACCGATATTGCCGATCTGCACGTCACCGGAGGCCAGCGCGCGCAGCACGCTGGAGCCGCTGTCGAATTTACGCCAGTCGACGCTGGCGCCGGACTGTTTGGCGAAGCTGTTTTCCGCCTGCGCCACTTTGGCGGGCTCCGCCGAAGTCTGGTACGCCACGGTGACGTCCACCGCGTAGGCGCTGGCCGCGCTGAGCGATAACACCAGCAGCGCCGCGCCGCGTAAGGAAAAGAATTTGCCCGCCATGTTCCGCTCCGTTGATAAAAGTCTGTTCAGTTGCAGACAGTTTTATCCGAGCGATGGCAGGCGATAAAGGAATAAAAAAATCTTCTTTATTACTTAATGAAATATGAATTCTTCTACGTCGATCCATTCTCCGCCGGCGGCGCTGCTGCGCTGCGCGGCGTCGATAAATGCCATGCCCTGCACGCCGGTCTCGATGCCCGGCAGCAACGGCGCTGCCTCGGGCCCCTCTCGCAGCCGGCGCGCCGCTTCGCGATAAATTTGGCCAAACCCTTCCAGGTATCCTTCAGGATGCCCCGCCGGCACCCGCGTCAGCCGGAGGTTCTCCGCATGCTGGAATGAAGAGGCGCGCGTAATGCAATAGGCCGGCGCATCCCGCGGGCGTATCCATAACTGATTCGGCTGTTCCTGGTTAAACGCCAGGCTGCCTTCGCTGCCGTAAACCCGCAGCCGCAGCCCGTTCTCATGCCCGCAGGCGACCTGACTGGCCCATAGCCGGCCTTTGGCGCCGTTGGCGTAACGCATCTGCACCCGCACGTCATCATCCAGCCGGCGGCCCGCAATAAAGGTGCTGAGTTCGGCGCTGATCGCCTGCGGCAGCATACCGCAGACAAACTGCGCCAGCTGCCAGGCGTGGGTGCCCACATCACCGATGCACCCCGCGCCGGCTTTTTCCGGCTCGGCGCGCCAACCGGCCTGCTTGTTGTCGGTCAGCTCCAGCGGCTGCGCCAGCCATTCCTGCAGATACTCCACCTCGATAAACCGCACTTCTCCCAGCTCACCGGCCAGCACCCGGCTGCGCGCCTCGCGCACCAGCGGGTAAGCGCTGTAGTTGTGGGTCAGTATCAACTGCCGCCCGCTGCGCCGCACCTTCTCCGCCAGCTGCAGCGCTTCGGGATAGCTGTTGCACAGCGGCTTATCGCAAATGACGTCGATACCGGCGTCGAGGAAGGCCGTCGCCACCGGCGCGTGCAGATAATTGGGCGTCACTATCGCCACCGCATCGATGCCGTCTTCCCTGGCTGCCTCCGCCAGCGCCATCTGGGCGAAGTCGCGATAACAGCGCTGCGGATCGACATGCAGCAATTCACCGGTGCGGCGGCAGTTTTCCCAGTCGGAGGAGAAAGCCCCGGCCACCAGTGCGAACTCATCGTCCATCCTCGCCGCCAGCCGATGCACCGCGCCAATAAACGCGCCTTCACCGCCCCCGACCATACCCAAGCGTAATCTCATGGCTGCTCTCCAATGCCCAGCATCTTTTTGATCTGCATAGACTCGCCGCCGCCGGCGGCGAAATCATCAAACGCCCGGCCGGCAACCAGGATGATATGGCGCGCGATAAACTCGGCCCCTTCCCGCGCCCCGGCTTCCGGTGACTTCAGGCAGCACTCCCATTCCAGCGTGGCCCAGCCGGGGAAATCGTATTGCGCCAGCTTGCTGAAAATCGCCGGGAAGTCGATCTGCCCGTCGCCGAGCGAACGAAAACGTCCCGGCCTTTCCAGCCAGGGCTGATAGCCGCCATAAACGCCGCTGCGGGCGCTGGGCCGGTACTCGGCGTCTTTAACGTGAAACGCCCGGATGCGCGAATGATACAGATCGATAAACCCGAGATAGTCCATCTGTTGCAAATGCAGATGGCTGGGATCGTACAGAATGTGGCAACGCGGGTGGTTGTCGACCTGGCGCAGGAAGCGCTCGAAGGTCACGCCGTCGTGCAGGTCTTCTCCCGGGTGCAGCTCATAGCAAAGATCGACGCCGACATCGTCGAAGGCGTCGAGGATCGGCCGCCAGCGCTGCGCCAGTTGGCTGAAGGCCTCCTCGAACAACCGGGCGTTGTGGGGCGGCCAGGGATAAAAATAGGGCCAGGCCAGCGCGCCGGAAAAGGTCACGTGCGCGGTCAGGCCAAGCCGCTGTGACGCCTGCGCCGCCATCAACAGCTGCTCGTGCGCCCACGCCTGCCGCGTCTGCGGGTTGCCGCGCACCTGTGCCGGGGCGAAGCCATCGAACGCCAGATCGTAGGCCGGATGCACCGCCAGCAGTTGCCCCTGCAAATGGGTGGACAGCTCGGAAATCGTCACGCCATGCCGCGCCAGCCGTTCACGCACCTCGTCGCAATACGCCTGGCAATGCGCCGCCCGCGCCAAATCGAAAATATGCGGGGAACCGGTCGGGATCTGCAAACTTTTAAAGCCCAATCCCGCGGCCCAGCCGGCCAAGCCGTCCAATGTGTCAAATGGCGCTTGCGCACCGATAAACTGCGCCAAAAACAACCCCGGCCCCTGAATGGTTTTCATCTGTTTACCTCTCTATCATTACCGTTCTCTGGCTGCGCACCGCCTCGTCCGCCGCCAGCACGACACGCAGGCTGTTCAACGCATCCAGCCAGTGCCGGCCGAGATCCAGCCCTTCACGTATCGCCTGCAGAAAATAGCGTTGCTCACTCAGGCACAGCGCCAGATGATCCGGTTCATCCCGGCAGTCTATCCAGCGGTCCGGCCGGATAAACTGGTTGGCGTCGTCCAGCGCGGCGTGATGGATGCGCAGCGACTCGGTGCGGGTGTGGGCATCGACGTTATCCGATTCTCCCGCCGCCGCCTGTCGCGCCACGATGGAGACCGCGCCCAGCGGGCCGATGACGTCTTTCACAAAAAAAGCGGTTTCGCTGATCATCGGCCCCCAGCCGGCCTCGTACCAACCGACCGAACCGTCGGCGAAGCGCACCTGCAGCTGGCCGTAGTTGTACATCTCCGGCGGCAGCGCATCGCTCAGCCGCGCGCCGATGGCGCTGACGCTGAGCGGCTCCGACTCGGTCATCTGGCACATGACGTCGAGGTAATGCACGCCGCAGTCGACGATCGGCGACAGCGACTGCATCAGGTTGCGATGCACGTCCCACATCGCGCCATGGCTCTGCTGATTGAGGTTCATGCGCATCACCAGCGGCTTGCCCAGGCCGCGCGCCAACGCGACAAACTGCCGCCACGACGGGTGATGCCGCAGAATATATCCGACCACCACCTGCCGGCCGGCGGCGCGCGCGGCGGCGATCACCCGCTCCGCCCCGGCCACGGTGGTGGCGAGCGGCTTTTCAATAAACAGGTGACAACCGGCGGCCAGCGCCGCCAGCGCATAGGGCTCGTGGGTGTCAGGCCAGGTGGTCAGACAGACCGCATCCGGGCGCGTAACCGCCAGCGCCTGCGCGAAGTCGCTGAACTCCGGGTAGCCGCCGCCCAGCCGGGCATTGAGCCGGCGCCGGGAATCGCCGCGCGCCACCAGCCCGCAAATCTCGACGCCTGTCATACCGTGATAGGCTTCGGCGTGCGAAGCCCCCATATTGCCGCAGCCCACCACCAGCACGCGTAAATCAGCCATCTCGCTTCTCCTCCTGCGGGATTTCCCGGTAGTTGAAGGTAAAGAAGAACAGCGCGGCGATAACCAGCGCGCCGATGGCCGGATACCACCAGAAGCTCTGCCACTGCGGCAACGCCGCCGCCCCTTCCGCCGTTACCAGGCGGTTGAACAACGCGCCGCTGATCTGCGAGCCGATCAGCATGCCCAGTCCGTAGGTGAACAGCACCAGCAGGCTCTGCGCCTGTCCCTTGACCTTATCGCCGGCCACCTTGTCGGTGTAGATAAAACCGATCACGAAGAAAAAGTCGTAGCACATGCCGTGCAGGATGATGCCGAGGTAGATCATCCAGCGCAGCTCCTCGGTGATGCCCAGCGCGAACATCACGTAGCGCAGGAACCAGGACAGCATGCCGACCAGCAGCATCGCCTTGATGCCCAGCCGGGCGAACAGGAAGGGGATCAGCAGCATAAAGAACAGCTCGGACATCTGCCCCAGTGACATCACGCCGCCGACGTTGCTGAAGCCGGTGGCCGCTACGAAGGGCGCGGCATAGGCGTAATAGGCCGCCAGCGGGATGGAAATCAGCGTGGCGCAGATAATAAACACCAGAAAATGCCGCTGTTTCAGCATGGCGAACGCATCGGCGCACAGCAGGTCGCGCATTTTTACCGGCTTGCCGCGCTCCGGCGCCGGGGTATGCGGCAGGGTAAAGCTGTAAATGGCCAACGCCAGCGAGGCCACCGCCGCAAGCGTGAAAATGCCGGTGCTGTCGGACAGCCCGCTGGCGCCGACGATCAGGCCGGCGACAATCCAGCCGAAGGTGCCGAACGCCCGCACCACCGGGAAGGCTTTTTCGCTGTCGCTCAGGCTGTAAAACGCCACGTTGTTGCTCAGGGCGATGGTCGGCATATAGCACAGCATGTAGCCGAAGATTACCCACAGCAGGCCGCTCTGCCCGCTGCTGAAGAAACCCGGCATCAGCCACAGCAGCCCGGCGCCAATCAGATGCAGAACGCCCAGCACCTTTTGCGAGGCAAAGAAGCGGTCCACTACCATCCCCAACACGAACGGCGACAGAATCGAGGCGATCGGGCCGGTGGAATAGGCGTCGCCGATGATTGCCGCCAGCCCGTACTTGCCCATCACCACGCCGAGCGTGACGTACCAGGCGCCCCAGACAAAGAACTGCAGGAACATCATCAGCGCCAACCGCGGCACTACCCATTTGAATACGACGCTTTTGGCCCCCAGGGCCGCGCTGTCAGTTTGCATAATTCCCCCATCGGTATTGTTGTCATGTTGTCTAACCGCTTTCCGGCAGGAAGGACGGCATAACCACACCGCCGGGTTGCTGCGCATGGCCTTTCACCTGCGCCACATGCAATTCGCAAATCCGCCCGCCCCATTGCAACAGCACCTGGCTGAGGGCAGAGCGCCGGGCCGGCACCAGCACCACCGGCGTCTCGCCGCGGTGATGCCGGTCCAGCATCCAGCCGATCAGCTCCAGCGCGATCTCTTCGCTGTGGCCGCACCCCGGCCCCAGCATGCGCGAAGCCGGATGCGCCACCGAGGCCAGATAACCGCCGATACCGCCGTCCAGCTCCCACACCGCAGTGCGCCATAATCCGCTGGCGTCATTGAGGAAGTAGCCGATGTCTCGCCGCCGTTCGATGCCCAGCAGCTCTCGTTCCAATTGCAGGATGCCGGCCAGATCGTCCGGCCGGGCGGCGCGCACCCGGCCGCGCGTCAACCGGAGGGGAGGAAATCCCGCGGCCGGCACCGGGATCGCCATATCCTGATACAGTGCATAAGGGGTGAAACCGGCGCGGTGATACAGCGCATAGGAGTCAAGGTTCAGCGCGCTGGACAGCAGCCGTATCGGCAAATCGCCCGCCAGCTCGTCGGCCTTGATCATCAGCCGGGCAGCGATGCCGCGGCCGAAGTAATCGGGATGCACATTCATGATGCCCAACCCGAGGTGCGTATCCCGCGGGTGGAAGAAGCAGGAGCCGCACAGCACCCCCTGTTCATCGCGCACTATCCAGTGCCGGCCGGGATCCAACTGGCGATACAGGTCGACGAACAGCCCGCAGCTGTCCGGCCCGGCGGGGAAAATGGCCCCCATGCCGTGACGCCGATACCAGGCGTTGGTCGATAGGTGGATCAGCCGCGCAATCTCCTGACCATCACCCTGTTCCGCTAATGAAAGTTGCATCCGCCACCTCTTCTGCGTTTAGAAACCGGCGAAATACGACGAAATTGTAAAATGTAATCGATTTCATTTTCACCATGAGCAAAATGTAATCGATTTCTTTTTTTCGGCAACCTGATTAATGTAGAGAGTGGCATTGATAAGATGAATTTGTAACCGCCATCACAATCCTGCGGCCGGGCGCGGACAGGCGCCCGCACTTCGGCATATTGTGCGGGCCAAATGGGCAGAAGGAACAGCAAACCATGTCGATAGAAAAGGTGGCGAAACTCGCCGGCGTCTCCGCCGCAACCGTCTCGCGGGTGTTGAATGGCCAGCAGATCGTCAAACCGGCCACCCGCGACCGGGTGCTGGCGGCGATCCGCGCATGCGACTATCAGCCCAACCTGCTGGCGCGCCAGCTGCGCACCTCACGCAGCCGCATGCTGCTGGTGCTGGTTTCCAGCATCACCAACCCCTTTTGTTCGCTGGTGGTGCGCGGTATCGAAGAAGAAGCCGAACGCCATGGCTACCACATTCTGCTGTGCAACTCCGAATCCAACCCGACGCGCGAATCCGCCTACCTCAGCCTGCTGAGCGGCAAAGTGGTGGACGGCGTGATCACCATGGACGCCGTCAGCTGCCTGCCCGGCCTGACCGCCATGATTGGCGACTTCCCCTGGGTGCAGTGCGGCGAAGGCGATCCCAATTTCCGCGCGTCGTCGGTCACCATCGACAACCACCAGGCGGCGCTGGCCGGGGTGCGCTATCTGGCGGCGCAGGGCCGGCAACGCATTGCGCTGATCAACAGCGATATGCGTTACCTCTATTCACAGCAGCGGGAACAGGGTTACCGGCAGGCGCTGGCCGAACTGGGGCTGGACTATTGCCGGGTGGAGTACGTCGAGGGGCTGGAGTATGCCGCCGGGGCGCTGGCGATGAGCCGGCTGCTGGACGAGCAACCGCGCCCGGATGCGGTGTTCGCCATCTCCGACGTGATCGCCGGCGGCGCGATGAGCGCCCTGCATCAGCAGGGGGTGGCGATCCCGGCAGAGGTGGCGGTAATGGGCTTCGACGGCGTGCCGTTCGGCGCCGTCACCACTCCGCCGCTGACCACCGTCGAACAGCCGATGCATCAGTTTGGCGTGCGCAGCGTGCAGTTGCTGCTGGATAAAATCAAAAATCCGCAGCAGCCGCCAAGCAATGAAGTGTTGGGCTGGCGGCTGGTAGAACGCGGTTCCGCCTGATTACAGGCTGATTTCACCGCACAAGAAGACATGGGCGTAGCCGCCGAGCAGCGTGCGATCGCCCTTCTGTTCGCAGAACAGCTCACCGCCGCGCGCCGAAATCTGCCGCGCGTGCAGCCGGTGGCGGCCAAGACGCGCCGTCCAATAGGGCATCAGCGTGCAGTGCGCGGAACCGGTTACCGGATCTTCGCCGCCGTCCAGGGTGAAATAGCGCGAGACGAAGTCTACTTCCTCGCCCGGCGCGCTGACTATCACCGCGCGGCCGGCCAAAGCGATCAAGGCCGGGATCGCCGGGCGCAACGCCCGCAGCTGCGCCTCATTCTCCAGCAGCACCAGCAGCGCGTTGGCCTGCCAGACTTCCTGCGGCCTGGCGCCCAGCAGCGCCGCCAGCCCGGCGGGCTCCGCGACCTTCTGCGGCGGCCGCGACGGGAAATCAAGCACCAGGCGCTCGCCATCTTGCGCGTCGCGCTTAACGTACAGTTCGCCGCCGGCCGCGCGGAAACGTATATCCTGCAGCGCCGGATTGACCCGGCTGAACATCACCTGTGCGGCCGCCAGCGTGCCGTGCCCGCACAGGTCGACTTCGCGCTCGGGGGTGAACCAGCGGATCGCCGTCATGTCGCCGTCATCCCAGACAAAACTGGTTTCCGGCAGGCCGATTTCGTTGGCGATCGCCTGCATCCGCTCCGCCGGCAGCGGCTGCGGCAACAGGCAGACGCCGGCCGGGTTGCCGCGCAGGCCTTCACCGGTAAAGGCGACGACGTGGAAATAGTTTTCCGTCATAACATGTCCTCAGTGCCAGATCAGCAACACGCAGGCCGCGGTCAGCAAGCCCATGGAAACGTTAAAAATCACCCAGGCCTTTTTACTGCGCAGCAGGCGGCCGATCATCGTGCCTAACCCCAGCCAGACAATACCGGCGATAATATTTACCACGAAAATGCCCAGCGCGATGGCCCAAATGGATTGATTGTACTTATCCCCCGCCAGGCTGAAGCTCGCCACCGCCCCCAGCGCCATCAGCCAGGCCTTGGGGTTGAGGAACTGCAACAGCCAACCCTGGTACAAACGCACCGGTTTGGGCGGCGCCACGTCGGTATCCAGCTTTTCATAGGCGGCGGTGGCGACCTTCCACGCCAGCCACAGCAAGTACAGGCTGCCGAGAATTTTCAGGATCAGGTGCAGCGACGGGTAAACCAGGATCAGGCTGCCGACGCCAAACGCCACCAGCAGCAAGATGCTTTGCATGCCGAGCATGATGCCAATCATCAGCCACAGCGATCGCATAAAGCCGAAGTTGGCGCCGGAGGTGGTCAGTAACATATTATTGGGGCCGGGAGTGATGGCGGCCACCCACAGGAAGCCTAACATCGGGAGAAATAAACTCAGTTCCATGAAGCGGGTGCTCCTCACCCAGGGCGCATTTTTGCAGTATTATTGTTAATTCATGGTATTGAAGCTAACAGTGCGCTATTGATCTCACAATAGCCGCCAACAAGATTTTTACTCAGGTTATGCATGAATCTTTTCGCCCCCTGACCGGGGCCAGTAATCCGCACCTGCAAACGCTGTTGCCGCGTCTGGTACGCCGCCGCGTGTTGTTAAAACCGCACTGGCAGCGGCTGGAATTGCCCGACGGCGATTTTGTCGATCTCGCCTGGAGCGAAGACCCCGCGCAGGCCGCCGACAAACCGCGCGTGGTGCTGTTCCACGGCCTGGAAGGCAACTTCTACAGCCCCTACGCTCACGGCCTGCTCAACGCCTGGCGCGAAAAAGGCTGGCTCGGCGTGGTGATGCATTTTCGCGGCTGCAGCGGCGTGCCCAACCGCAAGCAACGCATCTACCACTCCGGTGAAACCGAAGACGCCCGCTTCTTCCTGCAGTGGCTGCGCGCCACTTACGGTACGGCGCCGACCGCGGCGGTGGGCGTTTCGCTCGGCGGCAACATGCTGGCCTGTTACCTGGCCCAGCAGGGCGCCGACAGCCTGCTGCAGGCGGCGGTGGTGGTTTCGGCGCCGCTGATGCTGGAGCCCTGCTCGTTGCGTATGGATCAGGGATTTTCCCGCGTTTATCAATACTACCTGCTGGGGCAGCTAAAACAGAACGCCACCCGCAAACTGCTGCACTACCCGGACACCCTGCCGCTCAAGCTGCCGCAGCTCAACCGCCTGCGGCGCATCCGCGAGTTCGACGACGCCATCACCTCGCGCATCCATGGCTTCAGCGACGCCACCGATTATTACCGGCGCTGCAGCGCGCTGCCGCTGCTGCCGGCGATCCAAACGCCGCTGCTGATCATCCATGCGAAGGACGATCCCTTCATGACCGATGAAGTGATCCCCGAAGTCGCCAGCCTGCCGCGTAACATCCAATATCAGCTGACCGAGTTCGGCGGCCACGTCGGCTTCGTCGGCGGCACGCTGAAAAAACCGCAAATGTGGCTGGAATACCGCATTCCATCCTGGCTATCCCCTTATCTGGACACCGAGACGTGATTATCCCCTGGAAAGAGCTTGAAACCGACACCCTCAACGGCCTGATCGAATCCTTTGTGCTGCGCGAAGGCACCGACTACGGCGAACATGAGCGCTCGCTGGCGCAGAAGGTGGATGACGTGCGCCGCCAGCTGCAAACCGGCGAGGTGGTGCTGGTATGGTCGGAGCTGCATGAGACCGTCAATATCATGCCGCGCGGACAGATCCGCGCCGGGCAGGAAGAAATTTAGTGGTTACCGGTTCTATTACTGACGGAAAAAATCAGGTAACAATGGCTTATTGCAAACCCGCACGCGAAATTTTGCCCCCGGCGAAAAGGTGTCACACAGATTTGCATAGCCAAAATAATTCGGGTTGCATCGAGGCGGCAACTGAGCGAGTTCCCAGGCGCTTACTCCAGTAACTGACTGGGGTGAACGAAGGCAGCCAACAAAGATGCGGCTTGAAGCATGACGGGTATAACCCTTCTCTGACGCCGGCGCATTTAACACGGAGTGAAAACCACCATGTCTGCCAAACATCCCGTTATCGCGGTAACCGGCTCCAGCGGCGCCGGCACCACCACCACCAGCGTGGCGTTCCGCAAAATATTCCAGCAGCTCAACATCCGCGCAGCGGAGCTGGAAGGCGACAGCTTCCACCGCTACACCCGGCCGGAAATGGACGCGGCGATCCGCAAGGCGCGCGATCTGGGCAGGCATATCAGCTATTTCGGCCCCGAGGCCAACGACTTCGGCCTGCTGCAGCAAAGCTTTATCGATTACGGCCAGAACGGCACCGGCCGCTCGCGCAAATATCTGCACACCTATGACGAGGCGGTGCCCTACAATCAGGTGCCCGGCACCTTCACGCCCTGGGAGCCGCTGCCGGCGCCGACCGACGTGCTGTTCTACGAGGGCCTGCACGGCGGGGTAGTCACCGAACACAACGACGTGGCCAAACACGTCGACCTGCTGGTCGGCGTGGTGCCCATCGTCAACCTGGAGTGGATCCAAAAGCTGATCCGCGATACCGGCGAACGCGGCCATTCGCGCGAGGCGGTGATGGACTCGGTGGTGCGCTCGATGGAGGACTACATCAACTACATCACGCCGCAGTTCTCACGCACGCATATCAACTTCCAGCGCGTGCCGACGGTCGATACCTCCAACCCGTTCGCCGCCAAGGCCATTCCTTCGCTGGATGAAAGCTTCGTGGTGATCCACTTCCGCGGGCTGGATCAGATTGACTTCCCCTACCTGCTGGCGATGCTGCAGGGCTCTTTCATCTCGCATATCAATACGCTGGTGGTGCCGGGCGGCAAAATGGGGCTGGCGATGGAGCTGATTATGGCGCCGCTGGTGCAACGGCTGCTGGAAGGCAAGAAGATCGAATAGCCGGACATGAGCGCGGCCTGGGGGGGCCGCGCCCTTTCAGCACTCAGGCCGGCTGGCGAATTTCGAAGCTGTGGGTCACGCTGGCGGCCTTGTTCAGCATCAGCGCTACCGAGCAGTACTTCTCGGCGGAGAGGTTAACCGCTCGCTCAACGATCTTGTCGGTCAGATCCTGGCCGGTAACGATGAAATGCAGGTTGATATGGGTGAACAGGCGCGGCGCTTCTTCGCGGCGTTCGGAGGTGAGTTTGACCTCGCAATCGCGCACGTCGTTGCGGCCTTTTTGCAGGATCGACACTACGTCGATAGCGCTGCAGCTGCCCACCGACATCAGCACCATTTCCATCGGGCTCGGCGCCTTATCGCCGGCGTTGCCATCCATCAGCACCTGATGGCCGGAAGCCGATTCACCCAGAAACGTTAACCCTTCCACCCATTTAACTCTTGCCTGCATTCTGCTCACTCCGGTTGATTTCTTAAAATCAGAGTACGCTTTCGCATAGAAACAGGCAACGGAACCTGATGCTAATCATGCTGAAGCGAGACAACACAAGACACCCGCCTTACTCTGTGCTACAAACAGAGCCGCAATAAATCTTTCCGGGACATTGATTTCAGGGAAACGCCCAGGGAAAGGCTCCTTTACCGGTATGTTAACAGAATGTAGCTTGCAGCTCTCCCGGCAAGTTAATATGCTAGAGCGACAGCGTATATTTATGACACGCCTCAAAACCTGCCGATAGCCCTCGCTCAAACAGCGGCTACAGGCACGTTTTACAGGGAACTCTGACCCCTGTGACACAAGGCAGCGATAACAACAGAGGATAACAGCGAATGGTTCTCGGCAAACCGCAAACAGACCCTACTCTCGAATGGTTCCTGTCTCATTGCCATATCCACAAATATCCATCGAAGAGTACGCTGATTCACCAAGGTGAAAAGGCCGAAACGCTTTACTACATCGTGAAAGGCTCCGTCGCGGTGCTGATCAAGGATGAAGAAGGTAAAGAGATGATCCTGTCCTACCTGAACCAGGGGGACTTCATCGGCGAGCTCGGATTGTTTGAAGAAGGCCAGGAGCGCAGCGCCTGGGTTCGGGCGAAAACCGCCTGCGAAGTGGCTGAAATTTCCTATAAGAAATTCCGTCAGCTGATCCAGGTCAACCCGGACATCCTGATGCGCCTGTCCGCCCAGATGGCGAACCGCCTGCAGGTCACCTCCGAGAAAGTGGGCAACCTCGCCTTCCTGGACGTTACCGGCCGCATTGCGCAAACCCTGCTGAACCTGGCGAAACAGCCTGATGCCATGACCCACCCGGACGGCATGCAGATCAAGATCACCCGCCAGGAAATCGGCCAGATCGTCGGCTGCTCGCGTGAAACCGTTGGCCGTATTCTAAAAATGCTGGAAGATCAAAACCTGATTTCCGCCCACGGCAAAACCATTGTCGTCTACGGCACCCGCTAATCACTAAAAAAACGGCGCAGCAATGCGCCGTTTTTTTATCCTCTGCCTGCCATGTGGCGCCGCCTGATCTACCACCCGGAAGTCAATTACGCACTGCGGCAAACGCTGGTGTTGTGCCTGCCGGTACTGTTTGGTCTGGCGATCGGCCAGCTGCAGCTTGGCCTGCTGTTTTCACTGGTTCCCGCCTGCTGCAACATCGCCGGGCTGGACACGCCTCACAAACGCTTTTTTAAACGGCTGATCGTCGGCGGCTCGCTGTTCGCCTTCAGCAGCCTGCTGCTGCAACAGGCGCTGCTGTGGCAGGTGCCGCTGCCGGCGCTGATGCTCGGCCTGGCGCTGTTGCTCGGCGTCAGTGGCGAAATCAGCCCGCTGCACGCCCGGCTGCTGCCTGCGGCGCTGATCGCCGCTATCTTCTCCCTCAGCATGGCCGGCACCCTGCCTATCTGGCAGGCGCCGTTGCTGTACGCCGTCGGCACCGCCTGGTACGGCCTGTTCACCTGGTTCTGGTTCACACTGTGGAAGGAACAGCCGATGCGCGAATCGCTGAATCAGCTGTACCTGGAATTGGCGGACTACTTTGAGGCCAAGTATTCGCTGCTAACCCAGCACACCGACCCGCAGACCGCGCTGCCGCCGCTGCTGGCGCGCCAACAGAAAGTGATGGATCTGATCGGCCTGCTGTATCAGCAACTCAACTTCCTGCCGCACGCCGACAACCTTGAGCAGAAGCGCCTGCAGCGCGCCTTTCAGGTGGCGCTCGACCTGCAGGAACATATCACCGTCAGCCTGCATCAGCCGGAAGAAGTGCAAAAGCTGGTGGAGCAAAGCCAGGCCGAAGCGATTATCCGCCGCAACGCGCAGGTGATTGCCGGGCGGCTGCGCGTGGTGGCGCGCGACATCCTCTATCACCAGCATTCGCAACGCTTCAATATGGCGCACGAGCTGGCGGCGCTGGAGAAGGTGGCGGCGCAGCATGCCGACAATCCGGTCGGCCAATTCTGCTATTACCACTTCAGCCGCATCGCCCGCCTGCTGCGCACCCAGCATCCGCTGTACCGCCGCGATCTGATGGCCAGCCAGGCCCGCCTGCCTTTCTGGCCGGCGCTGACCAGTTACCTGTCGTTCAAATCCAACGCCCTGCGCAACGCCGCGCGGCTGGGGGTGATGCTGGCGCTCGGCAGCAGCCTGGGCACGATCTTCAACCTGCCCAAGCCTTACTGGATCCTGTTGACCATCATGCTGGTGAGTCAGAACGGCTATAACGCCACCCGGGTGCGCATTCAGCACCGTGCGCTCGGCACCCTGGCCGGGCTGGTGGTCGCCGCCGCTCTGCTGCAGCTGCAGCTGCCGGAGGCGGAAACCCTGGGCATCATGCTGGTGATCACCCTGCTGGCGTACCTGGTTTCGCGTAAAAACTACGGGCTGGCGGTGATCGGCTTCACCATCACTGCGGTGTACACCCTGCAGCTGCTGGCGCTAAACGGCACCCATTTCCTGGTGCCGCGCCTGGTCGATACGCTGATTGGCTGCGTGCTGGTGTTTGGCGGCACCATTTGGCTGTGGCCACAGTGGCAAAGCGGCCTGCTGCGCAAGAACGCCCATCAGGCGCTGGAGAACGATCAACACGCGCTGCGGCTGATGCTGGAAGAACAGGAACCGGACCCCGCCGGGTTGGCCTATGCGCGCATGCAGGTGAATCAGGCGCATAACGCGCTGTATACCTCGCTCAATCAGGCGATGCAGGAGCCGGGCTTCGCCTCGGACTATCTGGCGGATATGCGGCTGTGGGTGACGCACAGCCAGTTTATCGTCGAACATCTTAACGCCATGACCATTTTGGCGCGCGAACACTATATGCTGACGCCGAAGCTGGCGGAGACGTATTTGCAAACCTGCGAGATCGCGCTGCAAAGCTGCCAGCAGCGGCTGGAGTATGACGGGCCGAGCGGCAACAGCGGCATCATGCAGCCGCCGGATCTGCACCCGGATATGCCGATCACCGAGATGGAGCGCCACCTGCGGCGCATCCTTTCGCACCTGAGCGTAATGCATACCATTTCGTCGCTGGCCTGGAGCCAACGCCCGCATCACGGCATCTGGCTGAAGCGCAAACTGCGCGATCGATAAGGGCGCAGCCTGCTACGCCCCGGCGTCGCATCAGCCGCCTATTACGTCTTGCACCGCCTGCTCAAACAGCGCCATGCCGGCGTCGATATCCTGCCGCTCCACCACCAGCGACGGCGCAAAGCGGATCACGTTCGGCCCGGCGTTGAGGATCATCAACCCGCGCGCAGCGGCTGCGGTAAGGAAATCCCGCGCCCGGCCGTGATACTGCGGCGTCAACTCTGCGCCGATCAGCAACCCCATACCGCGAATGGCGGTGAAAATTCGGTATTTGTCGCCTATCGCCCGTAAGGCGTCGACATACAGACCATGGCGTTGCTCGATGCCGCTCAGCACCTCCGGGGTGTTGATCACGTCCAGCGCCGCCTCCGCCACCGCGCAGGCCAGCGGGTTGCCGCCGTAGGTGGTGCCGTGGGTTCCCACCTGCATCACCGAGGCGATGTCTTCGGTGGTCAACATGGCGCTGATCGGGAAACCGCCGCCCAGCGCTTTGGCGGTGGTGAGAATATCCGGCGTTACGCCATAGTGCATGTAGGCGAACAGCTTGCCGCTGCGGCCCATGCCGCTCTGCACCTCGTCAAACACCAGCAGCGCCTGGTGCCGATCGCACAGCTCGCGCACCCCTTGCAGGAATTCGGCATTCACCGGCGTGATACCGCCTTCGCCCTGAATCGGCTCCATCACCACCGCGCAGGTATGGTCGTCCATCACCGCCTTCACCGCCGCCAGATCGTTGAACGGCACATGCACGATATCGGCCGGTTTCGGCCCAAAGCCGTCGGAATACTTGGCCTGCCCACCCACCGAGACGGTGAACAGCGTGCGGCCATGGAAAGCGTTATAGAAAGCGATGATTTTGGTCTTATACGGGCTGTGGCGGGTGATGGCGTAGTGGCGCGCCAGCTTGAAGGCCGCTTCGTTGGCTTCCGCACCGGAGTTGGCGAAGAAGACCCGGTCGGCGAAGGTGGCGGCGATCAATTTGCTCGCCAGGCGCAGCGCCGGTTCGTTGGTGAAAACGTTGCTGGTATGCCACAGGGTTTCGCCCTGCCGTTTCAGCGCCTCCACCAGCGCCGGGTGGCAGTGCCCGAGCGCCGTCACCGCGATGCCGCCGGAAAAATCGATGTACTCTTTGCCCTGCTGGTCCCACACCCGGCTGCCCTTGCCACGTACCGGCACAAACTGGGCAGGTGCATAAACAGGCAGGATAACCTGATCAAAAGTGCTGCGGCTTACTGCGGATTTTTCGGTCATTATCGGGTCCACCCTGAAGGTCTTTCAGCGTTATCTTGATGATTGAGTGAAAATATAATCACAAAATATGCATAAAAAACCAATAAAGGGCAAACGCAAATCGCCTGCAGGGCGAAAAAAAAGCTAATGGATTAACTTTTAAGGAAATTATCCAGCAGCTGATGGCCCTGCTCGCTGAGGATGCTCTCTGGATGGAATTGCACTCCCTCCAGCGCCAGCCGGCGATGGCGGATGCCCATGATCTCATCGCGCTTGCCGTCGCGTTCGCTCCAGGCGGTCACCTCGAAGCAGTCCGGCAGCGTATCGGCCTTCAGCACCAGCGAATGGTAGCGGGTGACGGTCAGCGGATTGTTCAGCCCGCGAAACACTCCGCGATCGAGATGGCGGATCGCCGAGGTCTTGCCGTGCATCACCTCGCGGGCGCGCACCACCTCGGCGCCAAACGCCTGGCCCAGCGCCTGATGGCCGAGACAAACCCCCAGAATAGGTAATTTGCCGGCGAAATGCCGGATGGCGTCCAGCGAGATGCCGGCTTCGTTCGGGGTGCAGGGACCGGGGGAGATCACTAAGCGCTGCGGCGCCAGCCGTTCGATATCGGCCAGCTGCAGCTCATCGTTGCGCTTTACCAACACCTCGGCGCCCAATTCGCAGAAGTATTGGTAAAGGTTATAGGTAAAGGAGTCGTAGTTATCGATCAACAGCAGCATGTTAGGTCCAGCAGAAAAAAGCGCTGCGACAGTTTACTGGTTTAGCCTGCTGCTGCCGACGATAATTTCCGCTTACTTTTTCCGGCCACCCATAATGGAACCCAGCACGCCGCGCAGGATCTGGCGGCCTAGATCGCGCGCCATGCTCTTGGCGGCGGTCTGGACGATGCCGTCGCGCTTGCCGCCGCGCGGGCCGGTAGAGCCGAACAGGATTTCGTTCAGGCCGCCCATCAGGCCGCCGCCCGCCTGCTGCTGCGCCTGCGGTTGCTGAGCCGGCTGGCCCGGCTGCGGCGCGCCGACGGTGGCGAAGCCTTCCGACGACAGCTTCTCGTAGGCCGATTCGCGGTCGACCATATCCTCATAGCGGCCATACAGCGGCGACCTGTTGATCGCGCTGTTCAGGCCGTCGGCGCCCAGCATGCCCATCTTGGACTCCGGCGCGATCACCATCGCCCGCTCCACCACGTTCGGCCGGCCCTTTTCATCCAGGAAGGAGACCAGCGCCTCGCCAACCCCCAACTCGGTGATCGCCGTTTCGGCGTCGAAAGCCGGGTTGGCGCGCATGGTCTGCGCCGCCGCCTTCACCGCCTTCTGGTCACGCGGGGTAAAGGCGCGCAGCGCGTGCTGCACGCGGTTGCCCAGCTGGCCCAGCACGCTGTCCGGGATATCCAGCGGGTTCTGGGTGACAAAGTAGATGCCCACGCCCTTGGAGCGGATCAGGCGCACCACCTGCTCGATTTTGGTCAGCAGCGCCGGCGGCGCGTCGTTGAACAGCAGGTGGGCCTCATCGAAGAAGAACACCAGCTTCGGCTGCTCCGGATCGCCCACTTCCGGCAGATGTTCGAACAGTTCGGCCAGCAGCCACAGCAGGAACACCGAATACAGCTTCGGTTGGTTAATCAGCTTGTCCGCCGCCAGCAGGTTGATGATGCCGTGGCCGTTGGCGTCGGTTTTCATCAGATCGTTGATGTCCAGCATCGGCTCGCCGAAGAACTGGTTGGCGCCCTGCTCTTCCAGCGTCAGCAGCCCGCGCTGGATAGCGCCGACCGAGGCCGAAGAGATGTTGCCGTACTGGGTCTGGAACTGTTTGGCGTTGTCGCCGACGTACTGCACCATGGCGCGCAGATCTTTCATGTCCAGCAGCAGCAGCGCGTTGTCGTCGGCGATTTTGAACACCAGCTGCAGCACGCCGCTTTGCACTTCGTTCAGATCCAGCAGGCGGCCCAGCAGCAGCGGGCCGAGGTCCGACACGGTGGCGCGGATCGGGTGGCCCTTCTCACCGTAGATATCCCACGGGATGATGGTGCAGGCCTGCGGCTGCCAGTCGGTAACGCCGATCGCCGCCAGCCGCGCCTGCAGCTTCTCGGAAGGCACGCCCTCGGCGCCGATGCCGGACAGGTCGCCCTTCACGTCCGACAAAAACACCGGCACGCCGATGCGCGAGAATTGTTCGGCCATTTTCTGCAGCGTCACTGTCTTACCGGTACCGGTCGCCCCGGTGATCAGGCCATGGCGGTTCGCCAATGCCGGCAGGATCGCCAGATCCTGCACCGGTTTCCCGTCCTTCATCGCTTTAGCGATAATCCGTGCTTCACTCATTTTCTTTTCCTTTGACGCTGACGCGGCGCGAAAAGCGCCTGTTGATGCAATAAAGCTATAAGCGCGGCGTAACCCCGTCAAGGACAAACAAAAAGGGCGCCATCAGGACGCCCGTTAAGCCAATATTTTCAGAATCGCCCTAAGATCACGCTCACCCGCGCAGCCCCAGCTCTTCCTTCAGCGCCTTCAGATAGCGCCGGCTGACCGGCACCGGCTCGCCGGCCGGCATGATCATCTCCGCCGCGCCGCCTTCTTCGAAGCGGATCTCGCGCACCTGTTCCAGATTGACCAGGTACTGCCGATGGCAACGCACCAGCGGCGTGCGGCTTTCCAGCGTACGCAGCGTCAGCTCGGTAAAGCACTCCATGCCGTCGTTACGCACCACGAACACCCCGCTCAGCCGCGAGCGGATCGCCACCACTTCGTCGAAACGCAGCAGATAGATGCGGCTGTGGCCGGTGCAGGGGATGTATTTCAAATAGCCGGCGCTCTCTTCCAGCGTCGCGACATCCTGCGGCGCGCTGCGCTGCCGCAGGCGTTGCAGCGTCTTGCTCAGCCGTTTGGGCTCCGCCGGCTTCAGCAGATAATCGAACGCGTGCTCTTCGAACGCCTGCACCGCGTATTCGTCATAGGCGGTCAGGAACACGATATGCGGCATGCGGTTGGGATCCAGCATGCCGACCATTTCCAGCCCGCTGACGCGCGGCATCTGAATATCGAGAAATACCACGTCCGGCTGCAGGCGATGGATCTGGCTGATGGCCTCTATGGCATTGGCGCACTCGCCGATAATGTTGACCCCAGCCTCGGCCTCCAGCAGGTGGCGCAGGTTGTCGCGCGCGGAGGGTTCATCGTCGACGATAAGTACGTTTAACATCAGGCGGCCCTCGCCATGGGAACATTGAGCGTAATGCGGGTAAAGCTATCGGGCTGGCAATCTACCTGCACGCCATAACCCTCGCCATAACGCACGCGAATGCGTTTATCCACCAGGTTCATGCCCAGCCCGCTGCGGTCAGGCTCCGGCCGGAACAGCCCGGCGTTGTCGGTCACCTGCAGCAGCAGACGGTCCCCTTCGCGCCGCGCGCCGATGTCGATCCGCCCCACGCCCAGCAGGTGGGAGGTGCCGTGCTTGATGGCGTTCTCAACGATCGGCTGGAGCGAAAACGCCGGCAGGCGCACCCGCAACAGCTCTTCCGGCAGCGATACCGCAATCTCCAGCCGATCGGCGAAGCGGGCTTTCTCAATTTGCAGGTAGGCGTTCACATGCTCGATCTCATCCGCCAGGCTGACCTCATCGTCCGAGCGTTTCAGGTTCTTGCGGAAAAAGGTGGACAGGTACTGCACCAGTTCGCAGGCACGCTCGCCGTCGCGGCGGATCACCGCCACCAGCGTATTCAGCGCGTTGAACAGGAAGTGCGGGTTGACCTGCGCATGCAACAGCTTGATTTCCGACTGCGCCAGCAGCTGTTTGTGGCGTTCATACTGCCCGGCCATGATCTGCGCCGACAGCAGGCTGGCGATGCCCTCACCCAGCGTGCGGTTGATGGTGCTGAACAGCTGGCTCTTGGGTTCATACAGTTTGATGGTACCGATCACCCGTTGGTTTTCGCCGCGCAGCGGGATCACCAGCGTCGAGCCCAGCTTGCAGCCCGGATTGATCGAACAGCAGTAGGAAAGCTGATTGCCGTCGGCGTACACCACTTCGTTGTTGTCGATGGCGCGGTGCGAGTGCACCGAGGCGATCGGCGTGCCCGGCAGGTGGTGATCGTCGCCAATGCCGATAAACGCCAGCAGCTTGTCGCGGTCGGTGATCGCCACCGCGCCGATGCCCAGCTCCTGATAAATCACCCGGGCGACCTTCATGCTGTTTTCCTGATCGAAGCCCTGGCGCAAAATGCCCTCGGTGCCCTCGGCTATCTTCAACGCCTTGGAGGAGAAGGCGCTGGTGTATTTCTCGAACATCGCGCGCCGGTCCAGCAGGATCTGCATAAACATGGCGGCGCCGACGGTGTTGGCGATCATCATCGGCAGCGCGATGTGCTCCACCAGGCGCAGCGCCTCGCCATAAGGGCGCGCCACCGCCAGGATAATCGCCATCTGCAGCACCTCCGCCACCAGCGCCACTCCGGCGACGAACAGCGGGTTGAACAGCAGTTCGATGCGGCCGCGGCGCATGGCGATGCTGTGCACGATGCCGCCGACCAAGCCTTCCGACACCGTCGAAATCGCACAGGCGACGTCGGTCATGCCCCCCAGGGTGTAACGGTGCAAGCCGCCGGTCAGCCCCACCAGGAAGCCCACCGACGGCCCGCCCAGCAGGCCGCCGAGCACCGCGCCTATGGCGCGGGTGTTGGCGATGGAATCCTGAATGTGCAGCCCGAAATAGGTGCCCATGATGCAGAACACCGAGAAAATCACGTAGCACAGCAGCTTGTGCGGCAGGCGGATAGTCACCTGCATCAGCGGAATGAACAGCGGGGTTTTGCTCAACAGATAAGCAATAACGAGATACACGCACATCTGCTGCAACAGCAGCAGCACCTGGTTAAATTCATACATGGCAGCAACTCATCCAGAGAAAAGACGCCGGATTTCCGGTCTGGTTATAGTCTGCTGATTAGAACATGCGAAGGGGGGAAAAACAGTGATGCAGGCAAGGCTTCAGAAGGAACAACCGGCCGACCCCGACGGGATCGGCCGCATAACTTACGGCAGCACTTTGGCTGACAGAATCACCACCGGTTTGGTCGGTACGTTCTGATACGGGCCGACGTTGCCGGTCGGCACCTGGGAAATCTTGTCCACGACGTCCATGCCCTTCACCACCTTGCCGAACACCGCATAGCCGAAGTCGCGCTGGCCGTGATCCAGGAAGGCGTTGTCCGCCACGTTCAGGAAGAACTGGCTGGTGGCGCTGTCTTTGTCGGCGGTGCGCGCCATAGAAATGGTGCCGCGCAGGTTGCGCAGGCCGTTATCGGCTTCGTTCTTGATTGGCGCGTTGGTGGATTTTTGCTGCATATCCGCAGTAAACCCGCCGCCCTGAACCATAAAGCCCGGGATCACGCGGTGGAAAACGGTGTTGTTGTAGTAGCCGTTGTTCACGTAGTCGACGAAGTTCTTGGTGGAAACCGGAGCCTTCTGACTGTCGAGCGCCAATTCGATATTCCCTGCCGAGGTGGTCAGCATGACATGGGTTTCGCCGGCGGCTAATGCAGCGGGCGCCATTGCTGTCAGGGAACACAGCGCAACGAAGGTCACTAAAGTACGTTTGAACATTAACGGGTCCTTTCTCTGAGAGACAAACAACGGAAAAGCGCTTTGATTCTAAAGAGCTGTATCGGCAAGTACCAGCCATTTACCTATATTTACGCAATTGTGGGACATATCTTAGCCGGCCCCGATTTTTACTGCCGAAAGTATGATCGCCACCGCCCCTTTTGCCAACTGCGTCACGCATTTTTTGCTCTTTTCCCGCCTTCGTTGCGTTTTGCGACACAACTCCCGGTTTGCTTCGTCATTCGGGTTACTCTACATTAATGAGAGCGCTCTCATTTTGTCGGAGCGCCATAATGCCGATATCCGCCGGCGCCATCGCCGCACAATGACGGGAGAAAAAGCGTGAGTGAATTGATGACTGAAATCAGCGCCGATTTTGAAAGCACCATCATGGAACTGCTGGTGTTCTCCGGCAGCGCGCGCAGCAGCGCGTTGATGGCGCTGCAGCAGGCGCGCGCCGGGGATTTCCCCGCCGCCGCCCAACACATGGCCGAGTCCAAAACCTGGGTGAAAAAGGCTCACCTGATCCAGACCGAGCTGATCGGCATGGATGAAGGCTGCGGCAAGCTGGCGATCAATCTGATCACCGTACACGCGCAGGACCACCTGATGAACGCCATGGTGATTCAGGATCTGGCGGGCGACATGATCGAACTGTATCGCCGCCAGGCACAGATGGAGGCCCGCCCATGAGCTCATTGAAAATCGCCGTGATCGGCGGCGGCAGCAGCTACACCCCCGAACTGGTCGACGGACTGATCGAACGTATCGAAGAGCTGCCGGTCACCGAACTGGCACTGGTGGACGTCGAGCCGGGGCGCAGCAAGGTGGAGATCATCGCAGCCCTGACCCGCCGCATGCTGGCGCGCCACGGCCTGGAGCAGGTAAAGGTCAGCGTGCACTTTGCTCTGGACGAAGCCATCCGCGGCGCCAGCTTCGTGCTGACGCAGTTCCGCGTTGGCCAGTTGCCGGCGCGCGCCGCCGACGAGCGGCTGGGCCTGAAGTATCATCTGATCGGCCAGGAAACCACCGGCGTCGGCGGCTTCGCCAAGGCGCTGCGCACCATTCCGGTGATGCTGGACATCGCCCGCCGGGTGGAAAAGCTGGCGCCGGACGCCTGGATCATCAACTTCACCAACCCGGCCGGCATCGTGACCGAAGCGGTATCGCGCTACACCCAGGCCAAGATCATCGGCCTGTGCAATGTACCGATCAGCATGCACCACATGATCGCCAACATGCTGAAAACGCCTTATGAGGAGGTGCAGCTGCAGTTCGCCGGCCTGAACCACATGGTGTGGGTGCACCGGGTGACGCAAAACGGCCGCGACGTGACCGGCAAGGTGATCGACATGCTGTGCGACGGCGCGGCCCTGACCATGAACAATATCAAGGAAGAGCCGTGGCAACCGGACTTCCTGCGCGCGGTCGGCGCCATCCCTTGCCCGTATCACCGCTATTTCTACCAGACGAAAGAGATGCTGGCCGAAGAAGTGGCCGCCGCCGCCGAGCGCGGCACCCGCGCCGAGCAGGTGATGAAGGTGGAGAAGGAGCTGTTCGAGCTGTATGCCGATCCGCATCTGGACAGCAAGCCGGAACAGCTCAGCTTCCGCGGCGGTTCATATTATTCGCAAGTGGCGCTGGAGCTGATTCGCGCCATCCATAATAATCTTGGTACGCAATTAGTGGTCAATACCGCAAACCGCGGCGCGATCCGTGGCTTGCCGGACGATGCTGTGATAGAAATCAACTGTATCGTCGACGCTCAGGGCGCGCATCCGCTGACCTTCGGCACATTGCCGGATTCGATGCATGCCTTGACCCAGCAGGTGAAAGCCTACGAGCGCCTGACCATCGAGGCGGCGGTGCACGGCGATCGCCGCAGCGGCCTGCTGGCGTTGATCACCAACCCGCTGGTCGCCAACGCCAACGTGGCGCAACCGCTGTTGGAAGAGGTGCTGGCGGTGAATCAGCCTTACCTGCCGCAGTTTAACTGACCGTCGCTCGGCGCGGAGTTTCAGGCAACATGCAGGGGTTCGGTTCGCCGAGCCCGTTTTGTCGTAAACAGGAGTCGGATGATGGTGACACTGGAAGATGTCGCGGCACTGGCGGGCGTATCCCGCGCCACCGTGTCTCGCGTGGTGAACGGCGACAGCAACGTCAAGGCGCCGACTCGCGAGAAGGTTGAACGCGCGGTCGCCCAGCTCGGTTATACCCCCAACCCCGCAGCACGCGCGCTGGCCTCCAGCCACAGCAACACGCTGGGCCTGGTCACCACCTCTTACCGCGGTGGCTTCTTCGGCGCCTTAATGGATTTTGTGCAGACCGAAGCCGAGTCCCACGGCAAACAGCTGCTGGTCACACAGGGGCGCAGCAGCGCCGAAAACGAATGGCAGGCGATTCAGCGCCTGTTCAACCTGCGCTGCGACGGGGTGATCCTGCACGTGCGCTTTCTCAGCGACGGCCAATTGCGCCAGCTGGCAGCCGAGCAGCGCCACTTTGTGCTGCTCGATCGCCTGGTGCCGGGCCTGGAGGAGCGTTGCGTCACTTTCGATCATCCGCGCGCCAGCCGCATGGCGACACAGCGGCTGATCGATGCCGGCCATCGGCGCATCGCCTGCATTAGCGGCCCGCGCGAACGCCCTTCCAGCCTGCTGCGGCTGCAGGGTTTCGAACAGGCGATGCAGGCGGCGCACATCAAGCCGCTGGCCTGCCTGGAAGGCGTTTACGATCTGGAAAGCGGCTACCGCTGCACCGACCAGCTGCTGCAACAGGAAACCGCCCCGACCGCCATTTACTGCTGTAACGAAGAAATGGCCATCGGCGCGCTGCTGGCGATCAACGAACACCGGCTGCGGGTGCCGCAGGATATTTCGCTGATCTGTTACGACAGCGGTGAGCGCGCGCCCTTTGTTCGCCCGGCGTTGACCAGCGTGCACTTCCCCATCAGCGAGATGGCACAGCATGCGACGCGGCTGTTGATCGACCCAACCACGCCGGCGCTTGATTTCACGCCGCAGATTATCAGCCGCGATTCGATCGTGACGGTGCGCAAATAGATCACAAAAATATTTCATCACCTTTCATTGATTGCATCAAAAAACCGACTGCCATCACAAAAACTCCCGTGGTCTGTGCTAGGATCCGCCTCCTGGTGGCCTGATCGGGACTTTTTTCTGCTTTTGCCAGGAAAAGCCAGCGGCCTTATGCCAGTTTTAAAACCTCTAACAGACATAATCAGGCCTATACAATGAATGACAGTAACCGCATACGGCTTACCTGGATCAGCTTCTTTTCGTACGCGCTGACCGGTGCTTTAGTGATCGTCACAGGGATGGTGATGGGAAACATTGCAGAATACTTTAACCTGCCGGTTTCCAGCATGAGTAATACCTTTACCTTCCTCAACGCCGGCATTTTGATTTCGATCTTCCTCAATGCCTGGCTGATGGAAATCATCCCGCTGAAGCGCCAGCTGATCTTCGGCTTCGTGCTGATGGTATTGGCGGTGGCTGGGCTGATGCTCGGCAAAAGCCTGACCATGTTCTCGCTGTGCATGTTTATCCTCGGCGTGGTCAGCGGTATCACCATGTCGATCGGTACCTTCCTGATCACCCATATGTATGCCGGCCGCCAGCGCGGTTCGCGCCTGCTGTTCACCGACTCCTTCTTCAGCATGGCCGGCATGATCTTCCCGATCGTCGCCGCTATGCTGCTGGCGCGCCACATCGGCTGGTACTGGGTTTACGCCTGCATCGGCCTGCTGTATGTCGGCATTTTCGTGCTGACCCTGTGCTCCGAGTTCCCGGTGCTGGGTAAAAAAGGCGCCGACGCCGGCCAGCCCGTCGCCAAAGAGAAATGGGGCATCGGCGTACTGTTCCTGGCTATCGCCGCGCTGTGCTACATCCTCGGCCAGTTGGGCTTCATTCAGTGGGTGCCGGAATACGCCACCAAGTCGTTCGGCATGGATATCGGCCAGGCCGGCAAGCTGGTGAGCGACTTCTGGACCTCGTACATGGTCGGCATGTGGGTGTTCAGCTTTATCCTGCGCTTCTTCGACCTGCAGCGTATCGTCACCGTGCTGGCCGCGCTGGCCACCGGCGCGATGTACCTGTTCGTCAGCACCGATAACCCGGAGCACCTGAGCTACTACATCATGGCCCTGGGCTTCGTCTCGAGCGCTATCTACACCACGCTGATCACCCTGGGCTCGCTGCAGACCAAGGTGTCTTCACCGAAGCTGGTCAACTTCATCCTGACCTGCGGCACCATCGGCACCATGCTGACCTTCGTGGTCACCGGCCCGATCGTGGCGAAGGGCGGCGCGCACGCCGCGCTGACCACCGCCAACGGCCTGTACCTGGCGGTGTTCGTGATGTGCTTGCTGCTGGGCTTCGTGACCAAGCACCGCAGCCACGGCCACGTCACGCATTGATCGGCCAACTGTAATGCAACAAGGGCGCCCCTGAGGCGCCCTTTTTTATGCTGCGGCGGTCAGCGCCGGAAATCCACCTTCTCATCCTGCTGCAGATACAGCGTGGTTTCTGCCGGTTGAGTTTCGGCGATGATCGCCCCCTGCCGGACCGAATAGCGCACCGGCGTTTGCCGCCGCACCGCATCAAAACCGCTTTCCGCCGGCAGGATCACCAGGTTGGCGCTGTTGCCCGCCGCCAGGCCGTAATCACTCAGATGCAGGGTGCGCGCGCTGTGGCTGGTGATCAGCTTCAGCCCGTCGTCGATTTGGCCATAGCCCATCAGCTGGCAGACGTGCAGCCCCATATGCAACACCTGCAGCATGTTGGCGGTACCGAGCGGGTACCAGGGATCGAACACGTCGTCGTGGCCGAAGCAGACGTTGATCTCCGCCTCCAGCATCTCCTTCACCCGCGTGATGCCGCGCCGCTTCGGATAGCTGTCGAAACGCCCCTGCAGGTGAATGTTCACCAGCGGGTTGGCGACAAAGTTGATGCCGGACATCTTCAGCAGGCGGAACAGCCGCGAGGCATAAGCGCCGTTGTAGGAGTGCATCGCCGTGGTGTGGCTGGCGGTCACTTTCGCCCCCATCTCCAGCTTCAGCGCCAGCGCCGCCACCGTCTCGACAAAGCGCGACTGCTCATCGTCAATTTCGTCGCAGTGCACGTCCACCAACCGATCGTATTTCTGCGCCAGCGCAAACGCCTTATGCAGCGACTCTACGCCGTATTCACGGGTAAACTCGAAGTGCGGAATGGCGCCCACCACGTCGGCGCCCAGCCGCAGCGCCTCCTCCAGCAGGGCTTCGCCATTGGGATAAGACAGGATGCCCTCCTGCGGGAAGGCGACAATTTGCAGCGCCACCCAGGGCGCCACCTCCTGCTTCACCTCCAGCATGGCGCGCAGCGCGGTCAGGGTGGGATCGGAAACGTCAACATGGGTGCGCACATACTGCACGCCGTTGGCGATCTGCCATTTCAGCGTCTGCCAGGCGCGCTGCTTGACGTCTTCGTGGGTCAGCAACGCCTTGCGCTCGGCCCAGCGTTCAATGCCCTCAAACAGCGTGCCGGACTGGTTCCAGGCCGGCTGACCGGCGGTCTGGGTGGTGTCCAGGTGGATATGCGGCTCGACAAACGCCGGCAGCGCCAACCCACCCTGCGCATCCAGCGCGTCGCTGCGCCATTCCAGCCCTTCCGGCTGCGGAACGATATGGGCGATGCGCCCCTGCTCGATGGCTAACTGCCACAGCCCTTCATGCCCGCTCAAACGCAGGTTGTCGATAAACTTCAATGGATTCTTGGCCACCCTTCACCTCTGCTGTTGTGGCTGGTTTGCTTCATCATACTGCCAGCGGATAAGGCGGACAAAACCGCCCTGCGGTTATTCCCCGCCAGATACTCCCTGGGAGGTACATTCGCCCAAAACTGTCACCTGTCAGCTAAAGGTGAATAAAATCCACAACTTAATAAATTAATAGAAAAATCATCAATATACTACATAAGTGGTATATGAAACCCTGATTGATTTGCATCAATAAATTGCCCGTGAGGAAGCATAAGGTAAGCCCAGGAAACCCGTATTTTGAGGCAATAATGAGCAGAGTCAAACTTGTCGTCGTCGGCAATGGCATGGTCGGCCACCGGTTCATCGAAGATCTGCTGGATAAAGCGGACCAAGACCAGTTCGAGATCACCGTGTTTTGTGAAGAGCCGCGCATCGCCTACGATCGCGTGCACCTGTCTTCGTACTTCTCCCACCACACCGCCGAAGAGCTTTCGCTGGTGCGCGAAGGCTTTTATGAAAAACAGGGGGTGAAGGTGCTGGTGGGCGAACGCGCCATCACCATTAACCGCGGTGAGAAGGTCATCCACTCTAACACCGGCCGCACGGTTTACTACGACAAGCTGATCATGGCCACCGGCTCCTATCCGTGGATCCCGCCGATTAAAGGCTCAGATGGCCAGGATTGCTTCGTCTACCGCACCATCGAAGATCTCAACGCCATCGAAGCCTGCGCGCGCCGCAGCAAGCGCGGTGCGGTGGTCGGCGGCGGGCTGCTGGGGCTGGAGGCCGCCGGCGCGCTGAAAAGCCTGGGGATGGAAACCCACGTGATCGAATTCGCGCCGGTGCTGATGGCCGAACAGCTTGATCCGATGGGCGGCGACCAGCTGCGCCGCAAGATTGAACATATGGGCGTCAAGGTGCATACCGGGAAAAACACCCAAGAGATCGTCAACGGCGGCGCCACCGCGCGTAAAACCATGCAGTTTGCCGACGGCAGCGCGCTGGAAGTCGACTTCATCGTATTCTCCACCGGCATCCGCGCCCAGGATAAGCTGGCGCACCAGTGCGGGCTGGCCACCGCCCGCCGCGGCGGCATTGTGATCAACGACAGCTGCCAGACCGCAGATCCGGACGTTTACGCCATCGGCGAATGCGCCTCCTGGCGCGAACGCACCTTCGGCCTGGTGGCGCCCGGCTACAAAATGGCGCAGGTGGTGGCCGACCATCTGTTGGGCCGAGAAAACAGCTTCCAGGGCGCAGACATGAGCGCCAAGCTGAAGCTGCTGGGCGTTGACGTAGGCGGCATCGGCGACGCCCACGCGCGCACCCAAGGCGCACGCAGCTACGTGTATCTGGATGAAAGCAAAGAAGTCTATAAACGTATTGTGGTCAGCGCCGACAACAAAACCCTGCTGGGCGCGGTGCTGGTGGGCGATACCAGCGACTACGGCAACCTGCTGCAGCTGGCGCTGAACGGCATCGAACTGCCGGAAAACCCGGATGGGCTGATCCTGCCGGCACATGCGGGCAGCAAGCCGGCGATCGGCGTAGACTCGCTGCCGGAAAGCGCGCAGATTTGCTCCTGCTTCGACGTCAGCAAAGGCGATATCATCAAGGCGGTCAATATGGGCTGCCACACGGTGGCGGCGCTCAAGGCCGAAACCAAGGCCGGCACCGGCTGCGGCGGCTGCATTCCGCTGCTCACCCAGGTGCTGAACGCCGAGCTGAGCAAGCAGGGCATCGAGGTCAACCATCACCTGTGCGAACACTTCGCCTACTCGCGCCAGGAGCTTTATCACCTGATCCGCGTCGAAGGCATTAAATCGTTCGAGGCTCTGCTGACCAAATACGGCCAAGGTTACGGCTGTGAAGTGTGCAAGCCAACCGTCGGCTCACTGCTGGCCTCTTGCTGGAACGAATATATCCTGAAGCCGCAGCATACGCCGCTGCAGGACACCAACGACAACTTCCTCGGCAACATCCAGAAAGACGGCACCTACTCGGTGATCCCGCGCTCCGCCGGCGGGGAAATCACCCCGGACGGCCTGCTGGCCATCGGCCAAATCGCCAAAGAGTACAATCTCTACACCAAGATGACCGGCTCGCAGCGCATCGGCATGTTCGGCGCGCAAAAAGACGACCTGCCGGCCATCTGGAGCAGGCTGCTGGCCGCCGGCTTTGAAACCGGCCACGCCTACGCCAAGGCGCTGCGCATGGCGAAAACCTGCGTGGGCAGCACCTGGTGCCGCTACGGCGTCGGCGACAGCGTCGGCTTCGGCGTCACGCTGGAACACCGCTACAAAGGCATCCGCACCCCGCACAAAATGAAGTTCGGCGTTTCTGGCTGCACCCGCGAATGCGCCGAGGCGCAGGGTAAAGACGTGGGCATCATCGCCACCGAAAACGGCTGGAACCTGTATGTCTGCGGCAACGGCGGCATGAAACCGCGCCACGCCGACCTGCTGGCCGCCGACCTCGACCGCGAGACGCTGGTGCGCTACCTCGACCGCTTTATGATGTTCTACATCCGCACCGCCGATAAGCTGCAGCGCACCTCGGTGTGGCTGGAAAGCCTGGAAGGCGGCGTCGATTACCTGCGCAAGGTGATAATCGACGACAAGCTCGGCATCAACGACCAGCTGGAGGCCGACATCGCCCGGCTGCGCGACGCGGTGGTGTGCGAGTGGCAAGAGACCGTCGAACACCCGCAAACGCAGCGGCGTTTCGCCCACTTTATCAACAGCCCCCTGCGCGACCCGAACGTGCAGGTGGTGGCTGAACGCGAACAGCACCGCCCGGCGCGCCCCGACGAGCGCATTCCCGTCACCCTGATCGATACCGAGGAGAGCCACGCATGAGCCAGTGGATTACCGTTTGCCCCCTTGCCGACATCCTGCCCGGTACCGGCGTCTGCGCCCTGATCGGCGAGCGCCAGGTGGCGATATTCCGCCCCCATGCCGATGAGCAGGTGTTCGCCATCAGCAATATCGATCCCTTCGCCCAGGCCAGCGTGCTGTCGCGCGGGCTGATCGCCGAACATCAGGGGGAGCTGTGGGTCGCCAGCCCGCTGAAGAAACAGCATTTCCGTCTGTACGACGGCCACTGCCTGGAAGATAGCGGCCATTCCGTCGCGAGTTTCACCTGCCGGACGGTCGACGGCCTGGTGCAGATAGCCGACTGACCCCATAACGCTCCGAGGATCGCCGATGGATTACCTGCCGATTTTTTGCCAGTTGCAACACAAAGCCTGCCTGTTGGTCGGCGGCGGAGAGGTCGCCGAACGCAAGGCGCGCCTGCTGCTGGCCGCCGGGGCGGCGCTGACCGTCAATGCCTGCGCGTTCAGCCCGCAGTTCCGGCTGTGGGCCGATGAGGGCCGGGTGACGCTGGCCGAAGGCGAATTCACCCCGGCGCTGCTGGAGGGAAAATGGCTGGCGATCGCCGCCACCGATCGGCTCGAGGTCAACGCGCAGGTGTATCAGTGCGCCAACCGGCAGCGGATATTTTGCAACGTGGTGGACGACCCGAAACGCGCCAGTTTTATCATGCCGTCGATCATCGACCGCTCGCCGATCGTGGTGGCGGTCTCGTCCGGCGGCAAAGCGCCGGTGCTGGCGCGCCTGCTGCGCGAGAAACTGGAGGCGATATTGCCGCAGCACCTCGGCAGGCTGGCGCAGCTCGGCGGTTCGCTGCGCCAGCGGGTAAAACGGCGTTTTGCCGACGCCGGCGCGCGGCGCCGATTCTGGGAGCGGCTATTCGCTCAGGATCGCCTGGCGCAATCGCTGGCCAATAACGACGATGCGCTGGCCGAACGCCAGTTGGAACAGCTGTTCAGCGAGCAGCCGGCAGATAGAGGCGAAGTGGTGCTGGTCGGCGCCGGCCCGGGTGACGCCGGGCTGCTGACGCTGAAGGGCCTGCAGCAGATCCAGCAGGCCGATGTGGTGGTTTACGACAGGCTGGTGTCGGATGAGGTGATGACGCTGGTGCGCCGCGACGCCGAACGCATTTTCGTCGGCAAACGCGCCGGCCACCATTGCGTGCCGCAGGAGCAGATCAACCAAATCCTGCTGCAGCAGGCGCTGCAAGGCAGGCGGGTGGTGCGGCTGAAAGGCGGCGATCCCTTTATCTTCGGCCGCGGCGGCGAAGAGCTGGAAACCCTGGCGGACGCCGGGGTGCCGTTCTCGGTGGTGCCCGGCATCACCGCCGCCTCCGGCTGCTCGGCCTACGGCGGCATCCCGCTCACCCACCGCGACCATGCGCAGAGCGTGCGGCTGGTCACCGGCCACGCCAGAGCCGACGGCGGGCTGGATTGGGCGCCGCTGGCCGCCGGGCAGCAGACGCTGGTGTTCTATATGGGGTTATCGCAGGCGGCGGAGATCCAACGCCAGCTGATCGCCAACGGCCTGCCAGCCGCCACGCCGGTGGCGCTGGTGGAAAACGGCACCTCATGCCGCCAGCGGGTGATCGAAGGCGAACTGCATCAACTGGCCGCCCTGGCGCTGCAGGCCGCCAGCCCAAGCTTAATCATCGTCGGCAGCGTGGTCAGCCTGCGCGGCAAGCTCAACTGGTTTTCCAGTACGGAGACGCCGCAAACGCTCAGCCGACAAGCCTGATGCGGGCATAAAAAAAGCGGCCAATGGCCGCTTTTTATTGTTAACGCTCGGATTACGGCTGCGAGACGAAGCCGACCGCCTGATAAACCTTCGCCAGGGTCTCCTGCGCGCGCGCGCGGGCCTTGGCGGCGCCATCGCGCATCACCTGCTGCAGGTAGGCCTCGTCGTTGCGGAAGCGATGGTAGCGCTCCTGCAGCTCACTCAGCATGCCGGACACGGCTTCCGCCACCGCGCCTTTCAGATGGCCGTACATTTGGCCTTCGAACTCGGCTTCCAGCTGGGCAATGCTCTTGCCGGTCACACCGGAGAGGATATCCAGCAGGTTGGAGACGCCCGCCTTGTTCACCACGTCGTAACGAACGACCGGCGGCTCTTCGGAATCGGTCATCGCGCGTTTGATTTTTTTGGACACGGCCTTCGGATCTTCCAGCAGGCCGATCACGTTATTGCGGTTGTCGTCCGACTTGGACATCTTCTTGGTCGGTTCCTGCAGCGACATCACGCGGGCGCCGGACTTGGGAATAAACGGCTCCGGCACTTTGAACACGTCGCCGTACAGCGCGTTGAAGCGCTGCCCCACGTCGCGGCTCAGCTCCAGATGCTGTTTCTGGTCTTCACCGACCGGTACCTGGTTGGTCTGGTACAGCAGGATATCCGCCGCCATCAGCACCGGGTAGCTGAACAGGCCGGCGTTGATGTTCTCCGCGTAACGCGCGGATTTGTCCTTGAACTGAGTCATACGGCTCAGCTCGCCGAAATAGGTGTAGCAATTCAGCACCCAGCTCAGTTGGGTATGCTCCGGCACGTGCGACTGCACGAAGATGGTGCTCTTTTCCGGATCGATGCCGCAGGCCAGGTACAGCGCCAGCGTATTCAGCGTGGCGTTGCGCAGCTTGTCCGCGTCCTGACGTACGGTGATGGCGTGCAGATCGACGATGCAGTAGATGCAGTCGTAGTCGTCCTGCATCTGAACCCACTGACGCAGCGCACCCATGTAGTTGCCGATAGTCAGTTCGCCGGACGGCTGCGCGCCGCTAAATACGATGGGCTTACTCATGTTTAAATTTCCTGATTCTCTAAAGATGACAGCCCAAGAGCGGGCAACAAATCGGCAAAGCGCTCCAACACGCGGTCGGGGTGGCTCAGGGCTATCGGTTCGCCGTAGTTATAACCGTAAGTGAAACCGAGGCTCGGGCAACCTGCTCCCTGCGCCGCCTGAATATCATTGCGCGAATCGCCAATGAACAACAGCTCGTTGGCGCGCAGGCCAAGCTTGCCGAGCACCAGGTACAGCGGCGCCGGGTGCGGTTTCTTTTGCGTCACGTCGTCGCCGCCGATCACCAGCGAGAAATACTCGCCGATGCCAAGCGCGGCCAGCAGCGGCGCGACAAACGGCGTCGGCTTGTTGGTCACCAGCGCCATCGGATAGCCCTGCGCGGCCAAACGGGCCAGCGTCTCTTTCACCTGCGGGAACAGGCGGCTGCCGCTGTCGACGGTTTGCGCGTAAAAATGGTCGAAACGCTCACGCAGCCGGCTGCAGTGCTCCGGCGTGGCGTCCAGCTCGGCCCAGCGCAGCGCACGCTGCACCAGCACGTCGGCGCCGTTGCCGATCCAGGTGCCGACGCGGGCTTCACCCGCCTGCGGCAAACCCATTTCCGCCAGCGCCAGATCGATGCCGGCCGCCAGGCCCGGCGCGCTGTCCACCAGCGTGCCGTCCAGATCGAAGGCCAAGGCGCGGATGGCGCTGAAATCAGCCATGGGTCACCTTCGCCAGCTCACTACGCATTTCGTCGATCACCTTGCGGTAGTCCGGCTTGCCGAAAATGGCGGAACCGGCGACGAACATGTCGGCGCCCGCGGCGGCGATCTCGGCGATGTTATCCACCTTCACCCCGCCGTCGACTTCCAGACGGATGTCGCGGCCACTTTCGTCGATCAGCTTGCGCACCTGACGCAGCTTGTCCAGGGTGCCGTGGATAAACGACTGCCCGCCGAAGCCCGGGTTCACCGACATCAGCAGGATCACGTCGATTTTATCCATCACGTAGTCGAGGTAGCTCAGCGGGGTCGCCGGGTTAAATACCAGACCGGCCTTGCAGCCGTTCTCTTTGATCAGCTGAATAGTGCGGTCTACGTGTTCGGAGGCTTCGGGATGGAAAGAGATATAGCTGGCGCCGGCCTTGGCGAAGTCAGGCACGATGCGATCCACCGGTTTCACCATCAGGTGCACGTCGATAGGCGCGGTAATGCCGTAGTTGCGCAGCGCTTCACACACCATGGGCCCGATGGTCAGATTGGGAACATAGTGGTTATCCATCACGTCGAAGTGCACCACGTCGCCGCCTGCGGCCAGCACGTTGGCGGTGTCTTCACCTAACCGGGCAAAATCTGCCGATAGAATGGACGGGGCAATCAAAAACTTTTTCATCCGCTATCTCCAAACGTAGGGTTCGAATTGTCGTACGCCGGGGCGCCCCCGGCTCAGCGATACAGCGCCAAAAGCTCGTTCACTTTGCTGCGGCCAAGAATATTGCGGCTGATGGTGCGGCGCGCTTTCACCACGTACAGCGAGGCGTGCTGGTACCAGTCGCGGGTCAGCTCGGTATCATGGTTGGAAATCAATACCGGCACCTGGCTCTCTACCGAAAGCTGATGCGCCATCAACGCCAGGCTTTGCTGATCGGCAATGCTGAAGCTGTTGGTGTGATAGGCGGTAAAGTTCGCCGTCGCCGACAGCGGCGCATAAGGCGGATCGCAATAGACCACCGCGCCGTGCGTCGCCTTTGCCATGGTATCGCGGTAATGCTCGCAGACAAAAGTGGCGTTGCGCGATTTTTCAGCAAACCAGTACAGCTCTTCTTCCGGGAAGTACGGTTTCTTGTAGCGGCCAAAGGGCACGTTGAACTCGCCGCGCAGGTTGTAGCGGCACAGGCCGTTATAACAATGACGATTCAGGTACAGAAACAGCAGCGCGCGGCGATAGGCGTCGGCGCTAGTATTGAATTCTTCGCGCAGCAGGTAAAACTGATCCGAGTTATTGAATTCATCGGTGAAAAGCATGCGGGCATCGCGCACGAAGTCGTCCGTGCGCAGCTTAACGATGTTATACAGGTTGATAAGATCGCTGTTGATGTCGGCGAGAATATAGGCGTCGTATTCCGTGTTCAGGAAGACTGAACCCGCACCCACGAAGGGCTCGATTAAGCAGTCGCCCGCTGGCAGATGACGACGAATCTCGTCCACCAGCGGGTATTTTCCACCAGCCCATTTTAAAAAAGCGCGGTTTTTCTTCATGCCGTCAGTTAGCTACTTATACAATTCAGAGCGGCGGATTGTACTCTGTTTCAGACAGCACATCAGCGCACAAATTTAAATGATTTATTTTTTAAGATCTTGCTGTACTTGACGTACAGGTCGGACCCACGGTTTTTTCGCCTGAACATCCGCCGGCAGCGTGGTAATGGCGCGCTTCGCTTCCGCAGAAGAGGCGTAGTTGCCGCTCACCAGCACATACCAGGGTTTGCCATCGCGTTTGGTGGCGTACACCAGATAGTTCTGCAATTTCTGCTGTTTGGCGTAAGCGTTCAGGGTATCGGAACGCGAGGCGCTGCTCAGCTGCAGGGTATAGTGGCTTGCCGGCGCAGACTGCACCGAGCTGCCGCTGCTGCTTACCGCGCCCGCTTTGGCGGCAGGGGTAGTCGCCTTGGCGGTAGAGCCAGACGTCGACGGCGGCGTGTATACCGTGGTTGGCGCTTTGTGCTGCGTTGCGGCAGGCTTGCTGGCGGTGTTTTTAGCCGGCGCCTTGTGTTGCTGCGGCGCAGTGCCCTGAACCGGGCGAGTGGCTTCTTTCGCCGCCGCGCCGTTCATTACCGTGGCCGGTGCAGTCGGCAAGGTCGATGCCGCGCCGGTCATGCCCTGGGTGGCTGCATCAACCTGCCCTTGCTGAGAAGAGAGCGCATCCGCCATATTGCCAGGCAGATCGACACGCTGCTGCGCGCCGCCCTGTTGAGGCTGCGGCTGAGCTTCGGTCGGCGTGCCGGAGATTGGCGGAACGCTGACGTTCTGCGGCTGCGAAGCCGTGTTCACGCCACTGTTGTCATGGGTGTCCGTAGTACCGCCCGGCACACCGGCGTTGTTGCTGGTCAGCGACGAAGAGCCCGACAGGTTGATGTCTCTGGCGGCACCGTTTGGCGCGCCTTCCTGCGCCGTTTCATGCTTGGTCGGCGCCTTCAGCGCCGAACCTATGCCGATAATCAGCAGCAGCAGCACTAAAATGCCGATGCCAATCATCATATGCTGACGCGACACGGCGAAGCGCGGCGCCGCCGCCGGCTTGCGCGAGCGCGTGGGACGGCGATCGCTGCTGTCAGGCCTGAGATCGTCTTCCGGTTTAAACTCATCCATCTGAAACCCCTCCAACTAGAGGCAAAAGCTCATCACCCCAGACCTGCCGTGGCGCGAGCGGATTAACCCGATGATGGCAAAGCGACACCCGTCATGCTTTGCTCAGTATTAATATAGATGCAAATGGCGGCTAAGCCACTGTTACTTCGTCTGATTTAGTCAAGCATCCTGCACGGGCAGGCAGGCGGCTATCGACGCCAACACCATCTCATGCCCAACGCCGCCGCGCACTTCCGCCTGGCCAATGGCGGTCGGCAGCACCAGGCGCAACTCGCCCGCCAGCACCTTCTTATCGCGCATCATATGCGGCAGATAAGACTCCGGCGTCATTTCCTGCGGCCCGCAGACCGGCAGACCGGCACGCAGCAACAGCGCTTTAATGCGCTCGATGTCCGCAGCGGAGAACTGGCCGAGACGGCGCGCGGTTTCCGCCGCCATCACCATGCCCGCCGCAACGGCCTCACCGTGCAGCCATACGCCGTAGCCCATCTCGGCTTCGATCGCATGGCCGTAAGTATGGCCCAAATTCAGCAGTGCGCGCAGACCGCTTTCGCGTTCGTCGGCGGCCACCACCTCGGCCTTCAGTTCGCAGCAGCGGCGGATACAATAGGCCAAAGCCTGCATATCCAGCGCCACTAACGCATCAATATTGTTTTCCAGCCAGACGAAGAACTCGCGATCGAGAATGATCCCGTACTTGATCACTTCGGCCAGGCCAGAGGAGAGCTCACGCGCCGGCAAGGTCTGCAGACAGTCCAAATCAACCACCACCGAAGCGGGCTGATAGAACGCGCCGATCATGTTTTTACCGAGCGGGTGATTGACGGCGGTTTTACCGCCAACGGAAGAATCCACCTGTGACAACAGCGTGGTGGGAACCTGAATGAAACGTACGCCGCGCTGATAGCAGGCTGCGGCAAAGCCGGTAAGATCGCCGACCACGCCGCCGCCGAGCGCGATCAAGGTGGTATCGCGGCCGTGAGGCTTTTCCAGCAGCGCCGAGAACACCTGCTCGAGCACGGCAAGGGATTTATACTGTTCGCCGTCGGGCAGAATCACCTGATCCACCACCACCCCACCCTGTTCCAGCACCCTGCGGACGCGGTCCAGGTAAAGCGGCGCCAGCGTCTGGTTGGTGACCAGCATAACCTGCTCACCGGCTTTCAGCGGCATAAAAGAAGCCGGATCGTTAAACAATCCGGCGGCTATGGTAATCGGGTAGCTGCGCTCCCCAAGCGTTACGGTAATTCTCTCCATGTCGCGCTCAGTTCTCAGTGTGTGGTTCATCCCCGCTGCTGCGGGGAACACAATCAGTCTTTCCGCATTTGCCCGCAGCGAACACGGAAACCGCAATCAGTTGCTTTCCAGCATGTTGATGATCTGGTTGGCAACCACTTTAGCGCTTTGATCGTCGGTGCGGATAGTCACATCGGCAATTTCTTCGTACAACGGATTGCGCTCTTTCGCCAGGGCTTCCAGAACTTCACGCGGAGGAGAATCAACCTGCAGCAGCGGACGCTTTTTGTCGCGCTGAGTACGGGCCAACTGCTTCTCGATGGTGGTTTCCAGATACACCACAACGCCACGCGCCGACAGACGGTTGCGCGTTTCGCGCGACTTCACCGAACCGCCGCCGGTAGCCAGGACAATCCCCTGCTTTTCCGTCAGTTCATTAATGACTTTTTCTTCACGATCGCGGAAACCATCTTCCCCTTCCACGTCGAATACCCAGCCCACGTCAGCTCCGGTACGTCGCTCAATTTCTTGATCGGAGTCGAAAAACTCCATATTGAGTTGCTGAGCTAACTGACGGCCAATAGTGCTTTTGCCGGCACCCATAGGCCCAACCAGAAAGATATTGCGTTTCTCTGCCATGTTTTTCGGTATTACTAAGACAATTCGTTAATGTTAACCCGCCCCGCCAATCAAATCAGCGGCGGGACCTAAACTGAAACCTCATGAGCGATAGTGCGAGATCAGACGAAAAATTATCTCAACACTCTTGGTAGTTTGGCAACCGAATAAATCGCAATCCACGCCGCAGGAGGGAAACCATACGTTTTTAACGGCGTCTTGGCGCTAACAAAAAAACCTCGGTGCTCAATTCGGTAACCCTTGTAAGCTAAATCGGTCGCAGCGTCAAACGCAGATGCCCCCAAGGAGACAAAAAAGTGTATCTGCTCATCAACTTTAGGTGATTTACGGCAAAGGCGACAGCCGGCTGTTCATGCCTTAATCAATGTCGGAGTAATGAATATCACCAGCTCGCGTCTTTTAAGCTGTTTGCTGCTCTGTTTGAACAGCGATCCCAGCAGCGGCACATCGCCGATGCCGGGCACCTTATCCGCAGCCAAGCCGCTGTGCCGTTGAAAAATGCCGCCCAACACGATGGTTTCGCCGTCTTTTACCGTGATCTGGGTCTTTATCTCCTGCTTGTCGATCGTCAACGCCTCTCCCGCCCCCCTGCTGACGGAACGCCCCGGCATGTTTTGGCTAATGTGCAGCGTCAGAGTGATGCGGCCATCGGGCAAGACCTTGGGCGTCACCTCCATGCCCAACACCGCCTCTTTAAACTCCACCGAGGTTGCGCCGCTGGCGCCGCTCGAGACCTCATAAGGGATTTCCGTTCCCTGCTTGATGCTGGCAGTTTGCAAATGTGCCGTCAGCAGGCGTGGGCTGGCGATAATTTCCACCTGATTTTCCTGTTCCAGCGCCGTCAGCTCCAGGCTCAACAGCCGCCCGCTGAGGCGCGCCAGATGAAAGCCGGCATTCACCGCGCTGTGTTCCAACGGCAAACCGACGCTGAAGTTATCCAACCGTAGCGGCTTCGCCGCACGTTCGTCCGGCGCTAACCCCCAACGCACGCCCAAATCACGCAGGTTTTCGCTGTTGATGGTCACGATATGCGCCGCCAACTGCACCTGCGCCAGCGCCCTGTCCATCTCCGCCACCCGCTGCTTCATCAGCGCCAGAACCGGCGCGGTATCGCGAATCAAGAGTGCGTTGGTGCGTTTGTCGACCACCAGACTGCCGCGTTCTCCGAGCAGGGCACCGGCCTGCTCGGCCACCTCAGCCGCATCGGCATTTTGCAACGTCAGGCTCAGGCTGTGCAGCGGCTGTTGCTGCGCCAGCGCCTGCAGCCGCTGCTGTTTTTCCTGTGCGTCCGGCTCGGGAGCGACCAGCATCACATTGCCTTCCCGCGTCATTGCCAATTTGCCCATGCGCAACACCAGCGCCAACGCCTGTGGCCAGGGCACATTATCCAGCCGCAGCGTCAGGTTGCCGTTCACGCCGGCAGCGGCGATCAAATTCAGCTGACGGTAATCGGCCAGCGCCTGCAGGATAACCGTGACCGGTGCATCCTGAAACTCCAGTGAGATAGCCTGGCTATCCTGCGCACAGGCGGCAGCCGCCAGGCCCCAGAACGATAGCCCCAACCAAAAGCATCCCTTCATTATCTTTCCCCTTTGTTGTTCAGCGTCAGCTGCACATCGCCGGCCACCGCCGGGCAATTTGGGTCGGTCTGCAGCTCGGCCAGCGTCAACCTGTCGGCCTCTATCCGAACCACCCGCCAGCGCCTGGCCAGCAGCAGTTGCCGTTCCCCGAGGCGCAGCCATTGCCCCGTCGGCGTCACTACCCAGCCATAGCGCAAGGCCGGCCGGCCGATAATGCCCTTCAGCCGCCAGCCGGCCGGAGAGGCCGCAGCCAGCGGGCAATCGGGCAATGGCAGGGGGACAAAAGGATTGCGCGGCTGCGCGGCCAACGCCCAGGGCAACAACAGCAGAGCCAACCAGCGCCTTTTATTCATCGGCGTTATCTCCGGTGGCGTCCTGCAGGGTGAAGCTCACCTTCATCTCTTGCGACGGCGCCTCAATGCTGAGGCGCTCAATGCGTAAAGCAGGCGGCAAGGTTTTCAGCAGCGTTAGCAACCCGGCGTAGTCAACGCGCAAACTCAGCGCCTGCCGCGGCGGTTTTTCCAACCGCTGCCAGCGCAACAACGTGGCGCCCGCCAGGCGCAGCGCCGCCGTCAGATCGCCCTGCCCACCGGGCCGGCTCGCCGCCTGCTGTAAACGCAGAGCCGTAGCTTCCATCGACGGCATTTGCGCCAGCTGCCGTTCGCGCTGTGCAATTTGCAACGCGAGGCGCTGCCGCTGCGCGGCGGCCTGTTCCCGCTGCCGCCACTCGTCCTGCAGCAGCCAACCCGCGCCAACCAGCGCCAGAGCGCTTAATCCGAGCCACTGCGTTGCCAGCACCTGCCAGCCCGGTAAGCTGAGCCAACGCCACAGCCACGGCGGCAAGCGATTATTCATCCCGCCCCCAGGCCGTTAGGGTAAAGGCGAAAAGGCCGTCCTTGCTCTGCGCCACCTCCGCCAATCGGTGTTGCCGCAGCAGCGGTAAGGCCGCCAGCCGCTGCTCGAACTGCACGATAGCCGCATGATGGCGGCTGAGCCCGCGAAGCTGCAGCCCTTGCTGCAGGTTGCCCTCTAGCGCGGTCAGCCACAGCGGCGGCGGTGCCGCATTGGCAAGCTGCTGCAACAGCTGCAGATAGCGCCGATTGTGTTGCAGGTTACGTTCCCGCCGCTCCGTGCGCGCGTTGTGCCGCTCCAACTGCGCCAGCAGCTGCTGCGCCTGCTGATAGCGCTGCGTCAACCCCGCCAGTTGAGCGCCCAGCGCCCCGAGCGTTTCTTGCCGCTGCGCTTCCCGGCCATGCAGCAAACTGAACGCGGCCGCCATAGCCAGCAGCAGCGCAATCAGCTGCAGCGCCAGCATGCGCAGCCAAAACTGCCCGCGCCGCCGTTGGCGCTGGCGCCGCCAGGGCAACAGATTCACCTGATACATCAGCGGTCCTCCTCCCGCAGCGCCAGGCCGCCGGCCAATACAAACGCTGCGGGCTGAACGGGCAACGGCGGCCGTAGTTGCCGAAAGGCGCTAAGCGGCGACCAGGGCAGGCAGTCGGCCGGCGGCGCATCGTCCAGCACGCTGCTGTACCACAGTTGCCGATCGGCGCCCGGCGCCGCCGCGGCTTGCAGTGACCGCAGCGCCAGCATCAAGCCTTCAGGATCGCCGGCAGGCTGCACGCCGCAGGCGAAAGCAACGCCGGGGGCAACCCACAGCCACTCATGTTCAAGACGGTGCAACAGCCCGGCGGCGGCGGGCAATCCGGCCGCCGTCGCCATTACCCGCAACGCGCAAGGGGTGATGTCTACCGCTTGCGGCCGCAAATCGGCCTGGCGCAAACAATGCAGCCACTGCTGCAACTCTTGCCGCCGCGCCGCGGTCAACAACAGCGTGGTGGCGTCCGCGCGATAATCCAGAGCCAGCGTCTGGCCATCGAGCGGAAACTGTTTTAGCCCCTGGCTGCTAATATAATCGTTGCGATCCGGCTCTCTCAGCCGCGCATCCGGCGGCGGCATCCGATGCTGCAACACCCGCTGGGCAGGCAAAGCAATGCGTAAGGAAATATGTCTTGGTAACTGAATACGCCATTGCCGCAGCGCATGGATCAAGGATTCCGAGGGTTCCAGGCAGCCATCGCGCAGCACCGGCTGCGGCAACCGATGCTGCCACCAGTGGCGCAGTTGCCACCCGTTACGGCGGCGCTGGGCTGCGAGGGCGCGCACGCTGTCGTTTTGTATATCCAGCCCCACCTGCCATGATTGAGGGAACATATTTCGCCAAGCCTCCATAACATCAGATGATAAAAGAACATATCCATGTAGCAGGCTTGCCTTTATACTACCGCGCGGTTGTTTATAAACTGCCCAAATGACATGAAAATGGGAAATCTCAGGTGAAGTTCGTAAAGTATTTTCTAATCCTTGCAGTGTGTTGCATCGTGCTGGGAGCAGCCTCGATTTTTGGCTTGTACAAATATGTCGAGCCACAGCTGCCCGACGTCGCAACGCTCAAAGACGTGCGGCTGCAGATACCGATGCAGGTTTACAGCGCCGATGGCGAACTGATCGCCCAATACGGCGAGAAACGCCGTATTCCGCTGAAGCTGAACCAGATCCCGCCGGTGATGGTGCATGCATTCATCGCGACCGAAGACAGCCGCTTCTATGAGCACCACGGCGTCGATCCGGTCGGCATCTTCCGCGCGGCCTCTATTGCGCTGGTCTCCGGCCATGCGTCGCAGGGGGCGAGCACCATTACCCAGCAGCTGGCGCGAAACTTCTTCCTCAGCCCGGAACGCACCCTGATGCGCAAGATCAAGGAAGCGTTCCTGGCGGTGCGCATCGAGCAGATGCTGTCCAAGGACGAGATCCTTGAACTGTATTTGAACAAGATCTATCTGGGTTATCGCGCCTACGGCGTGGGCGCCGCGGCGCAGGTTTATTTCGGCAAAGACGTCAGCCAGCTGACCTTAAGCGAAATGGCAACCATCGCCGGCCTGCCGAAGGCGCCGTCCACCTTCAACCCGCTCTATTCGCACGATCGCGCCGTAGCACGCCGCAACGTAGTGCTGTCGCGCATGCTCGATGAGCACTACATTACCCAGGCGCAGTACGATCAGGCGCGTGCCGAAGAACTGGTGGCCAACTACCATGCGCCGGAAATCAGCTTCTCCGCCCCTTATCTCTCCGAGATGGTGCGCCAGGAGATGATCAAGCGCTACGGCGACAACGCCTACACCGACGGTTACAAGGTCTACACCACCGTAACCAAGCGGCTGCAGCTGGCCGCACAGGAATCGGTGCGCAACAACGTGCTGGCGTACGATATGCGCCACGGCTACCGCGGCCCGTCCAACGTGCTGTGGAAAGTCGGTGAAGCGGCCTGGGATCAAAAACAGATCGTCGACTCGCTGAAAAACCTGCCGAGCTACGGCCCGCTGGCGCCGGCGGTGATCACCGCCGCCAACGCCGAGGAGGCTACCGCGATGCTGGCGGACGGCAGCAATATCGCGCTGCCTATGGCCACCATGCGCTGGGCGCGTCCGTATAAGTCCGATACCCAGCAAGGGCCAACGCCAAAACGCGTCACCGACGTGGTGCAGGCCGGCCAGCAAGTGTGGGTGCGCAAGGTTAACGATGGCTGGTGGTTGTCGCAGGTGCCGGACGTCAACTCGGCGCTGGTGTCGATCAACCCGAACGACGGCGCGGTCAAAGCGCTGGTCGGCGGTTTTGACTTTAACCAGAGCAAGTTCAACCGCGTCACCCAGGCGCTGCGTCAGGTCGGCTCTAACATCAAGCCCTTCCTGTACACCGCCGCAATGGATAAGGGCCTGACGCTGGCCACCATTCTGAACGACCTGCCGATCACCCGTTGGGACGCTGGCGCCGGCACCGACTGGCGGCCGAAGAACTCGCCGCCGACCTACGACGGCCCGATCCGCCTGCGTCAGGGCCTGGGGCAGTCGAAGAACGTGGTAATGGTACGTGCGATGCGTGCGATGGGCGTCGATTACGCGGCGGAATACCTGCAGCGTTTCGGCTTCCCGGCGCAAAATATCGTGCACACCGAATCACTGGCGCTGGGTTCCGCCTCCTTCACCCCTATGCAGCTGGTGCGCGGCTATGCGGTGTTGGCGAACGGCGGTTATCTGGTGGACCCGTACTTCATCACCAAGATTGAAGACGACAACGGCAACACGGTATTTGAAACCAAGCCGAAAGTGGTCTGCGACAGTTGCAACCTGCCGGTGATTTACGGCGATACCCACCGTTCGGCGGTGCTTTCCGACGATAACGTTGAAAACGTCGCCACCTCGCAAGAAGGCGGCAACGGCAACGTGCCGATGCCGCAGTTGGAACAGGTGACCCCGGCCCAGGTGCAACAGGACGGCGACCAGCAATACGCGCCGCACGTCATCAGCTCGCAGCTGGCGTTCCTGATCCACGATGCGCTGAACAGCAACATCTTCGGCGAACCGGGCTGGATGGGTACAGCCTGGCGTGCGGGGCGCGACCTGAAGCGCCGTGACATCGGCGGCAAAACCGGCACCACCAACAGCTCGAAGGACGCCTGGTTCTCCGGCTATGGCCCGGATACCGTTACCTCGGTGTGGATTGGTTTCGATGACCATCGCCGCGACCTGGGCCGCTCTACGGTTTCGGGCGCGATCCCGGATCAAATTTCCGGCGGTGAAGGCGGCGCCAAGAGCGCGCAACCGGCATGGGATGATTTCATGAAAAGCGCGCTGGAAGGCATTCCGGAGCAGAAACTCACCCCGCCGCCGGGCATTATCAGCGTCACCATCGACAAGAGCAGCGGCAAGCTCTCCGGCGGTGGCGGCGGCAGCCGTTCCGAGTACTTTATCGAAGGCACTCAGCCGACGGACTACCCGTCGCGGGATACCGGCACTACGCTGACGGATCCCGGCGGCGAAAGCCACGAGCTGTTCTGATCAACAAGGGCCAGAGAAATCTGGCCCTTTTTTTATTCGGAGCAGGCTTAACGCGAAGCGCGTAAGAATGCCTCGGTGAGGAACAGCGCGCTGACGTTGCGCGCCTCGCGGAAATCGGGTTCAGCCAACAGCGCCATCATGTCGGCGATCGGCCAACGCACCTGCGGCAGCGGTTCCGGTTCGTCCCCTTCCAGGCTCTGCGGGTAAAGATCGTGCGCCAGCACGATATTCATTTTGCTGGAAAAATACGAAGGCGCCATTGTCAGCTTGCTGAGGAAATCAAAGCGCCTGGCGCCAAAACCCACCTCTTCCATCAGCTCACGGTTGGCCGCTTCCAGCACCCCTTCGCCGGGATCGATCAGGCCTTTGGGAAAGCCCAGCTCATAGGACTCGGTGCCTACCGCGTATTCGCGAATCAGCAGCAGATCGTCGCCAATCACCGGTACAATCATCACCGCTTCCCGCTCCGAAGGCCGCATGCGCTCATACACCCGCCGCGCACCGTTACTGAATTCCAAATCGACCGACTCAACGTTAAATAAACGCGAACGCGCGACCGTTTCCACTTTCAGAATTTTAGGTTTTTGCAGGTGTTTATCCATAATTGCCTCAAATGGGTTACCCGTCGGCCGGCGGCAACATCAGGCGCGGAGAAGGATAGCCGGAATAATCATTGGCGCTCAAACGCTGACCAAATTCGATCTTGATCACATTGTGCGTTAATGAGAACCTTGGCCGCAACGAGCATAAGCAGTAATTTACTTTTTTTTAACAAGCGTAGCCAGCGCCCGCCGATTTTCTATACCAATTCAGCAAACAGAGCCGAAGAAAATAGGATAATGCCGATATCGCCCCCTGATGCCCGTTGCTAGTATCCTCTGGGCAAGAGCTGGTGATAAAATAGCGTCGCGTTTTGAAGGAATGAGAGCCAGAGCGAGAATCTGTTCTTCCCTCACGAGTTCTGGGTGCCTCATGGCGGTTTACTCCGTATAATGTGCGGCTTTTCACCGGGTTGGCGAGATTCACGGGTATATGATGGGGATAGCATGAGCACAATAGTGTTGATATTGGCCTTAGTGCTTGCCTGCCTGATTACCGCCGGGCTGTACCTCTGGTTTAAAGCTCGCAGCCAACCGATGTTGGCGCGCACGCTGCCGTTCATTAAACCGACCCACCGCAAACTGACCGGCGAAGAACGCGCGGCCGTCGAGTATTACCTCAACCAGCAGAACAACCTCGGCAACAAGCTGCTGCCGGCCAACCCCGCCTTGCCCTCAGGCAAGCTGGCGCTCACGCCGCAAAGCGATAACGTCTACCCCGTGACCCACGCCATTACCCGCTACGGCCTGGCCAGCGATGAACCGAACAAATGGCGTTATTACCTCGACGCCGAAGAGGTGCACCTGCCGCCGTTTTGGGAGCAGTACATCACCGCCGATAACCATGTAGAAGTGATCCGCACTCAGACGCTGCCGCTGGTGATTTCCCTCAATGGGCATTCGCTGAAAGATCACATCCACGAGCGGCCGCAACCGCCGGTGGTGGCGTCGGCACCGACCAAAAACGCCTCCATCCGCAAGGAAGAGAGCGAACACGTCGAACTGGTGAATATCCGCAAGGAAACGCCGGAAGAACACGCGCTTATTCGCCCAAACGGCATTCGCGAAGCCGCCATTATTTCCGCCGCCCTGCTGCTGCTGTTTTTCAGCCTGATCAGCCCGGTGTTGGTCATTCCCTGGATGATTTTCGTCGCGGTGCTGATGATCGCCTGGGGATGTTGGAGCCTGTTCCGCCGCCCGGCGGCGCGTGAGCTGAAAGAAGTGCACTGCCTGCGCGGCACGCCAAAGCGCTGGGGGCTGTTCGGCGAATCCAACCAGGGGCAAATCAGCAATATTTCGCTTGGCATCATCGACCTGATCTATCCGTCGCACTGGCAACCCTACCTCGCCCAGGATCTGGGTAAAACCACCGATGTGGATATCTATCTGAATCGGCAGGTGGTGCGCCAGGGCCGTTTCCTCTCGCTGCATGACGAGGTGAAGAATTTCCCGCTGCAGCAGTGGGGCCGCAATGCGGTGCTGGCGGCCAGCTCCACGCTGGTGCTGCTGTTGCTGTTGACCTACATCCCGCTGAGCCTGCCGTTGACGCTGAGCATGGCGTGGCTGCAGGGCGCGCAAAAAGTGGAAGTGACCAGCGTACAGGCGCTGGAAGCCATGCCGCTGCGCATCGGCGATACGTTGAAAGTACGCGGCAACGGCATGTGCTATGTGCCGCCGCAGGCGAGCGGCGGTGCGGCATCCAGCTTCGCGCCGTTCGACTGCTCCGGCATCTATTGGAACAACGCCGCCCCGCTGCCGCAGCCGGAATCGGACGTTATCGACAAAGCGACGGCGCTGCTGGCGACGGTAAAGACCCAGCTGCATCCGGACGGCGCAGACCAGAAAGTTAACCCGCAGCTGGCCAGCGCCATTGAAAAGTCCGGCATGATACTGCTGGATGACTTCTCGGATATCGTTTTAAAAACGCAGGATCTTTGCCAAACGGACAGCGACTGCGTGCGGCTGAAAAATGCGCTGGTCAACCTCGGCAACGCCAAAAACTGGGGCAACCTGGTGAAGCGCGCCAAGTCCGGCGCGCTGCAGGGGGTAAACGTGCTGTTGCGCCCGGTGAGCGCGGAATCGCTGGAAAGCCTGACCAAGGTGGCCGCTTCTTCATTCGTGTACAACGAGACTCGCCAGGCCGCCGCCGCGCTCAATAGCCCGCCGCCAGGCGGCTTCTTGCTCAGCAGCGACGAGGGCCGGCAGCTGGTGAACCATCCTCAGCCTTCGGTGCCGCTGAATGAATACAACGCGCTCGATCAGTGGAACGAGCTGCAGCGGCTCTCCAGCATGTTGCTGCATACGCCGTTCCAGGCGCAGGGCGTGATCACCAGCCTCAGCGTCGACGCCAACGGCACCCGTCACGTGGCGCTGCACAGCGAGCCGGACATGATCACCCTGTGGCGTTATCTCGGCACCAGCCTGCTGCTGCTGGCGGTATTGGTCTGCCTGGGCTACAACCTCTGGCGGCTGGTGCAGCGCCGGCGCATCAACCGCCATCGCATCGCCGATATCCAGCGTTACTACGAAAACTGCTTCAATCCGATGTCGCTGCGGCCCTGAGCCGCACATCGGCCGCCGACCTGTCATCCGCTTATGCTAGGCTAAGGTTATTATTCTCATCTGCGGGCCGCCGACGGCCTGCCCATGGAGTTTTTTATGGTTCCCGAATTTGACTGGCGGCAAATCGACACCGTGCTATTGGATATGGACGGCACCCTGCTGGATCTGGAGTTCGACAGCCATTTTTGGCTCAATCTGGTGCCGCGGGCATTGAGCGAAAAGCGCGCCATTCCGTTCGACACCGCGCGTGATATCATCCACCGCGAGTATCTGGCGGTGCAGCACACCATGAACTGGTACTGCTTCGATTACTGGAGCGAGCGGCTGGATCTGGATATTTACCGCATGACCACGGAAGTGGGCAGCCGCGCGCGGCTGAGGGAAGACACCACGCCGTTTTTACAGGCGCTGCGCGACGCCGGCCGGCAAACTATTTTGCTGACCAACGCCCATCCGCACAGCCTGGCGGTAAAAATTGAGCACACAGGTTTGGATCGACACCTTGATTTATTGCTTTCCACCCACACATTTGGTTATCCGAAAGAAGATCAGCGGCTGTGGCAGGCGGTGCAGCAACATACCGGTTTTGACCCGCAGCGCACGCTGTTTGTCGACGACGGCGAGCCTATCCTCGACGCGGCGCGCGCTTTTGGCATTCGTTATTGCCTGGGCGTGCGGAATCCGGACTCCAGCATGGCGGAGAAAACCTTCCGGCACCATCCGTCGATGCGCGATTACCGCCTGTTGATACCGGCGCTGGCCAGGGGAGAGGCATGAAAGAGAAAGCAACGCGCGACGACGCCGTCCGGCTGGACAAATGGCTGTGGGCAGCCCGTTTCTACAAAACCCGCGCGCTGGCGCGGGAGATGATTGACGGCGGCAAGGTGCACTATAACGGGCAGCGCGGCAAGCCGAGCAAGGCGGTCGAGCTTAACGCCGAGATCAAACTGCGCCAGGGCAATGAAGAGCGCACGGTTGTCGTACTGGCGCTGACCAGCCAGCGGCGCGGCGCCAGCGAGGCGCAGCAGATGTATCAGGAAACCGAGGCCAGCATCGCCAACCGCGAAAAAATGGCGCTCGCGCGCAAGATGAACGCGCTAACCATGCCGCATCCGGACCGCCGTCCGGATAAAAAAGAGCGGCGCGACCTGATAAAATTTAAATTTGGTGAGCCGGAATAACCCCTCACCGCAATGAGAGAAAACTATGTCCAACCATGACCAATTGCACCGTTACCTGTTTGAAAACTACGCGGTGCGCGGTGAGCTGGTTACCGTCAGCGAAACCTATCAGCAGGTATTGAGCAACCACGATTACCCGGCGCCGGTGCAGAAGCTGCTGGGCGAACTGCTGGTCGCCACCAGCCTGTTGACCGCCACCCTGAAGTTCGAAGGCGACATCACCGTGCAGCTGCAGGGTGACGGCCCGCTGAAGCTGGCGGTGGTCAACGGCAACAACCGCCAGGAAATGCGCGGCGTGGCGCGCGTCCAGGCGCCTATCGCCGAGGACAGCAGCCTGCATCAAATGATCGGCAACGGCGTTATGGTCATCACCATCGCGCCGGCGGAAGGCGAGCGCTATCAGGGCGTGGTCGGTCTTGAGGGTGAAACCCTGGCCGAATGCCTGGAAGCCTACTTCCGTCAGTCAGAACAGCTGCCGACCCGCCTGTTCATCCGCACCGGCGAAGCGGCCGCGGCCGGCATGCTGCTGCAGGTTCTGCCGGCGCAGGACGGCAACGCTGACGATTTCGATCACCTGGTGCAACTGACCAACACGGTGAAGAGCGAAGAGCTGTTCGGCCTGCCGGCCAACGAGGTGCTGTATCGCCTGTACCATCAGGAAGAAGTCACCCTGTACGAACCGCAGGACGTGCTGTTCCGCTGCACCTGTTCGCGCCAGCGTTGCGCTGATGCGCTGCTGACGCTGCCAACCGAAGAAGTGGCGGAAATGCTGGAGCAAGACGGCAATATCGACATGCATTGCGATTACTGCGGCAATCACTATGTCTTTGACCCGATGGACGTCGCCGCGCTGTATGCCGGTAACACCGGCGAAAGCGATCGGTTGCACTAAGTAACACCCCCTGTCGGCGGGCGCGCCCTGCGCCCGCCAATGCACGCCGTTTGCACGTTTGCTTTTTTCCGTGTTCTATCTCTCAGAACGTAACAAAATACCGCTTAAAACGTTAAATATTTGATACCCATCGCGGTTACGCGCCGTTGAATCCCTACAATTGCCGCCAGAAATTCTGTGACCAAGGAGTAGTAACATGCGCGTTAAAGGTATAACCCCTCAGGATCTGGCCGCCTACGGCATTCACGACGTAAGCGAAATCGTTCACAACCCGAGCTATGAACTGCTGTTTAAGGAAGAAACAGACCCATCTCTGGAAGGTTATGAGCGTGGGGTCGTCACCAAACTGGGTGCAGTTTCCGTCGATACCGGCATCTTTACCGGCCGTTCCCCGAAAGACAAATACATCGTCCGCGACGACACCACCCGCAACACCGTGTGGTGGGCCGATCAGGGCAAAGGCAAAAACGACAACAAACCCCTCAGCCCGGAAGTGTGGGCCGATCTGAAACACCTGGTCACCGAACAGCTCTCCGGCAAGCGCCTGTTCGTCGTGGATGCCTTCTGCGGCGCCAACGCCGACTCCCGTCTGAAAGTGCGCTTCATCACCGAGGTGGCCTGGCAGGCGCACTTCGTGAAAAACATGTTCATCCGCCCTGGCGACGAAGAGCTGCAGGATTTCGAACCGGACTTCATCGTAATGAACGGCGCCAAGTGCACCAACCCGAACTGGCAGCAGCAGGGCCTGAACTCGGAGAACTTCGTCGCCTTCAACCTGACCGAGCGCATGCAGCTGATCGGCGGCACCTGGTACGGCGGCGAGATGAAAAAGGGCATGTTCTCCATCATGAACTACCTGCTGCCGCTGAAAGGCATCGCCTCCATGCACTGCTCGGCCAACGTGGGCGAGAAAGGCGACGTCGCGGTATTCTTCGGCCTGTCCGGCACCGGCAAAACCACCCTGTCCACCGACCCGAAACGCCAGCTGATCGGCGATGACGAGCACGGTTGGGACGACGACGGCGTGTTCAACTTCGAGGGCGGCTGCTACGCCAAGACCATCAAGCTGTCTGAAGAAGCCGAGCCGGATATCTACCACGCCATCAAGCGCGATGCGCTGCTGGAAAACGTCACCGTATTGGCCGACGGCGCCATCGACTTCAACGACGGCTCGAAAACCGAGAACACCCGCGTTTCCTATCCTATCTACCACATTCAGAACATCGTCAAGCCGGTGTCCAAAGCGGGTCACGCCACCAAGGTCATCTTCCTGACCGCCGACGCCTTCGGCGTACTGCCGCCGGTATCGCGCCTGACCGCCAGCCAGACCCAGTACCACTTCCTGTCCGGCTTCACCGCCAAGCTGGCCGGCACCGAGCGCGGCGTGACCGAGCCGACGCCAACATTCTCCGCCTGCTTCGGCGCGGCTTTCCTGTCGCTGCACCCGACGCAGTACGCGGAAGTGCTGGTGAAACGCATGCAGGCCGCCGGCGCCCAGGCTTATCTGGTCAACACCGGCTGGAACGGCACCGGCAAACGTATCTCAATCAAAGACACGCGCGGTATTATCGACGCCATCCTGAGCGGTGAAATCGATAAGGCAGAGACCGTCACGCTGCCAATCTTCGATCTGGCGATGCCGACCGCCCTGCCAGGCGTGAACCCGGATATCCTTGATCCGCGCGCCACCTACGCCAGCGCCGCGCAGTGGCAGGAAAAGGCGCAGGATCTGGCCGAGCGCTTCATCACCAACTTCGATAAATACACCGATACGCCGGCGGGTGCCGCACTGGTCAGCGCCGGTCCGAAGCTGTAACCCGGTCGTTTTACCCCTTCAGCTAAGGCGCGGATACCGCGCCTTTTTTATTTTCATTGATTGCTTTATAACCAATAAAGCGAGAAAATAAAGCAATGCAATCATTGCTAGCAAAGGAGGTTTCAATGGCTACCATAACCGTCAGGAATTTGGACGATGAGATAAAAGAGCTGCTGCGCATTTCGGCAGCGAAAAATGGCCATTCCATGGAGGAAGAAGCAAGAATGATCCTGAAACAGGCGCTGGTGAAAAAGCCGCCGCGCTACGGGTTGGGTACCTGGATGCATCAGCACTTCGCCGAATTTGGCGGCGTCGAGCTGGACATTCCGCCGCGAGACGCCGTGCCGCCTCGCATAGTCAGCTTTGATGATGAAGATGGCAACGCATGATTATTCTCGACACCAACGTCATGTCAGAAACGCTGCGCCCCAGTCCGCACTACAACGTCATAAACTGGTTAAACGAAAAGGACAATGACGAGCTCTACCTGAGCGCCATTGTCATTGCCGAGCTGTTCAGCGGCGTCGCCTGCATGCCTGACGGCAAGCGTCAGCGGGATCTGAAGCTCAAATTGGCGGACGCCATCCAGCTGAAGTTCGAAGGGCAAATTCTGCCGTTTGACGGGCTGTGCGCGATGCAATACGCGGAGTTGACGGGAAGAAACCGGCTTCAGGGCAAGCTGATGAGCATGCCAGACACGCAAATCGCCGCCACCTGCCTGCATTACGGCGCCACATTGGCCACACGCAATACGCAAGACTTTCTCCACTGCGGCATCGAATTAATCGATCCGTGGCAGGCTCCGACCGGCCGCCGTCTGCATGAAGACGCGGCGGAATACTACGTGATGAGCCGGAAGTCCTGACGGGGCCGCACGGCGCGGCTCCCGCTAACAGGGTCAGACATTGTCCTTCGTGGGTTGATGCCCATTGGCCGACTCTTTTTTCTCCATCGGCAACGGAATGTAGGCGCGGATCAATAACCCGCCGCGTTCACTGGCGCCTATGTCCAACGCGCCGTCGTGCGCGTCGATAATACGCTGCACGATAGCCAAGCCCAACCCGGTGCCGCTGGTGCTGCGCGCGCTGTCGCCGCGCACGAAGGGCTGCAGCAGGTGTTTCAGCTCTTCCGGCTTGATGCCCGGGCCGTCATCCTCCACCTGGAACCAGCCGCGCTGCAGTTCACGCCCGCTGCTGACCTTAATCCAGCCGTTGCCGTAGCGCGCCGCATTAACCACCATGTTCACCGCCGCACGCTTAATCGACAGCGGGTGCACGTTCATCATCAGTTCGCCCGGCGACATTGCGGTTTCAATGACTCGCTCGTAGCCGCTTTCGGCCGCCACCACCTCGCCGAGGATGGCGTTGAGATCGCTCATCTCGGTCGGCATTTCCTGACCGGTGCGCAAGTAGTCGATAAACTGCTCGATGATGGCGTTGCACTCTTCGATGTCTTTATTGATCGACTCGGCCAGATAGCCGTCTTCGGCGCTCATCATTTCGGTCGCCAGGCGGATGCGCGTCAACGGGGTGCGCAGATCGTGGCTGACCCCGGCCATCAGCAGCGTGCGATCGTCGGCCAACTGCTTGACGCCCGACGCCATCTGGTTAAACGCGCGGGTGACCGAACGCACCTCTGAGGCGCCATACTCGCGCAACGGCGGGGGAATTATGCCTTTGCCCACCTGCAGAGCGGCGTGTTCCAGCTCCACCAGCGGCCGGTTTTGAATACGGATAAACAGCCAGGCGCCACCTATCGCCAACAGCATAATCGCCAGGGTATAGCGGAACAGCGGCGAGAAGTCGCCCTGATGAATTTCCGTCAGCGGAACGCGCACCCAGATATCGGGCTGCAGCCAGGTTTTCAGCCACACCACCGGAGAGTTCTTATTCACTTCCACCCGCACGTCGGTCGGCCCGCCAAGCTGCTGCGCCATCTGCTGGCTGAGGAACTGATAGTGCTGCGCCCAGCGCAGGCCGCTCTCCTCCGCCGCCGAATTGGTATACAGGGAGATCCCCAACTCGCGGTAGATTTCACGGCGGAACGCCGGCGGCACTTCCAGCAAGGTGCCATCCTCCAGCTGCAGCCGGTCGGTCATCAGCATACGCACTTCGTAAGCCAATACCTTGTTGAACTGCTGCAGGCTGGGCAGGATGGCGAAGTTCAGCACCACCAGATAGGTCGTCACCAGGCTGACGAACAGCAAGGTGACGATCAACAACAGAGTTCGGGCAAACGAGCTACGCGGTGAAAAGCGCAATCGCCTCATGCCTTGCTGCCGTCCGGAACGAAGACGTAGCCAAGACCCCAGACGGTCTGGATATAGCGCGGGTGTGCGGGATCTTCTTCAACCATGCGGCGCAGGCGGGAAATCTGCACGTCGATGGAGCGCTCCATCGCGCTGTATTCGCGGCCGCGCGCGAGGTTCATCAACTTATCGCGGGACAAGGGTTCGCGCGGGTGGCTCACCAGCGCTTTCAGCACCGCAAACTCCCCGCTGGTCAACGGCATAGGCTCGTCTTCACGGAACATCTCACGGGTGCCGAGGTTCAGTTTGAATTTGCCGAAGGCAATCACCGCCTCTTCCTGCGAAGGGGCGCCCGGCAGCTCATTGGCCTGGCGGCGCAGCACCGCACGGATGCGGGCCAACAGTTCGCGCGGGTTGAACGGTTTTGGGATGTAGTCGTCGGCGCCGATCTCCAGGCCGACGATGCGGTCCACTTCTTCGCCTTTGGCGGTGACCATAATGATCGGCATAGGGTTGCTTTGGCTGCGCAGGCGGCGGCAGATAGACAGGCCATCTTCGCCCGGCAGCATCAGATCCAGCACCATCAGGTGGAAAGATTCACGGGTCAGCAAGCGATCCATTTGCTCAGCGTTGGCCACGCTGCGAACCTGAAAGCCCTGCTCGGTTAAATAACGCTCTAAAAGCGCACGCAGGCGCATGTCGTCATCGACGACCAGAATCTTATGATTCTCTTGCATTGTATTACTCCCAAAGGCTTTATTGCCTGACGCGAATATTGTTAAAAAACCCCGTCAATTCGGACAGCGTTTAATGGTATATATTCTAGACGAAATTGTTACAAAGCTTATTCTTTTGCCCATTTATCAACAATTTTCGGCAAATGTCGACGGCAGTTCGCCAAAATCACGGCGTTTATCAGCCCAATGTGGGATAACCGCCCAATTCCGCCTCATTACCGCTTTACGGCCGCTGGCGCAGTGTACCCCAGCCGCCTGAGAAAAAACGGCCGCCGGCGGGATTTTTGCGCGGTGGCCGTATTGGCGGCTTATCTTGCCGAAGGCGTTTGCAAGAAGCGCTCTAGCTGGCGGCGCAGCTGGCGGTTCTCTTTCTGCAGTTCGTCGACCCGATCCAGCAGGGTCAGCGCCATGGCGATGCCGGGCCAGTCCAGATCCAGCTCGGCCCGCAGGCGCCGTGCGCGGCGCAGATGGCTCAGCGCCGGGTAGTCGAACTCCCAGCTCGGCTGCTCCGGCTGCAGCGGCACAATGACCCCCAGCGCCACAACCTCGATCAGCTCGTCCTGCGAAATGTCCACCCTCTGACACAGTTCCACCAGGGTAAAGGTTATCTCTTTGCTCATCATGTTTACTCCCATTCCGTCCGGGGATTGAACGCCGCCTGCTCTGCCAGCTCACGCCACAGGGCGCTGGCTTTTTCGTCCGGCTTCGGCGGCATCACCACCTTGAGAATGGCGTACAGGTCGCCCGTCTCTTTTTTGCCGACCAGCCCCTTGCCCTTGGCCCGCAGCCGCCTGCCGCTCTGGCTGCCGGCGGGAATGGTCAACGCGATTTTGCCGGTCAGCGTCGGCACTTCGATGCTGGCCCCCAGCGCCGCTTCCCACGGCGCCAGCGGCACCACGATGTGCAGGTTGTGGCCGTCGACCTCGAACAGCGGATGCGGCGCGATGCGAATGATCAGGTACAGATCGCCATTCTGGCCGCCTCCGACGCCGGCGACGCCCTGGCCCTTGAGGCGAATGCGCTCGCCGTCGACCACGCCTGCCGGAATTTTCACGTTCAGCGTTTTGCCGGCTTCGCTCACCTGCCGGCCCATTTCGTCGTAAACCGGCAACTGGTAGGAAATCTCGCGGCTTTGGCCATGCAGCGTCTCTTCGAGAAACACCGGCACTTCCATCTCAAGATCCTGGCCGCGGAAACCGTGCCCGCCGTGCGAGCCATGGGTGGAGGAACGTCTCCCGCCGGCCGCATGGCCGCCGAACATGCTCTCGAAGAAGTCTGAGAAGTCTTGCCCGTCTTCGCCATGCCAGGAGGCGCTCTGTTGATAGCCGCCACGATCGCCGCGCGTCTGGCGGCCAAAGTTCGGATCGTTGCGGTGCAGCCTGAGTTGATCGTATTCGGCGCGGCGCTCTTCGTCTTTCAGCACCTCATAGGCCTCGGCGAGCTCCTTGAACTTGCTTTCGGCATCCTCTTCGGTACTGACGTCAGGGTGGTATTTGCGCGCCAGCCGGCGGTAGGCGGTTTTGATGGTTTTCAAATCGGCGGCGGGCTCGACCCCCATCGTCGCGTAATAGTCTTTAAATTCCATGCAGTAATACCTTCAATTTGATGGGTTATGCGCCAAAATTCCTTGTTTCCTCTTCAGATAATCCCTCCTTTCTTCGTCGCTCTCCGTCTCCGGTAATACGTTGGCGGGATGGCTGCGTCGCTCACCCTGCCGCTACCGCTAAGCATACTCCCGATTGTTAAAAACTGCGCAGGCTGATACAAACAATACGATGGCTCGCAGGCAGCCAAACGCCCTTTTTAAAGCCCCCCGCATTCACGTACACTGGGGCCGTGGCCCAATAAAGATCAATCACGATGAGAACTCAACTGATAACCCGCGAAGGCTACGACAAGCTCAAGCAGGAACTGGATTTCCTCTGGCGCGAAGAACGCCCCGAGGTGACCAAGAAAGTGACCTGGGCCGCCAGCCTGGGCGACAGAAGTGAAAACGCCGACTACCAGTACAACAAGAAGCGGCTGCGCGAGATCGATCGCCGCGTTCGCTATCTGACCAAGTGCCTGGAACAGTTGAAGATCGTCGACTACTCGCCCCAGCAGGAAGGCAAGGTGTTCTTCGGCGCCTGGGTGGAGGTGGAGAATGACGATGGCGACGTCAAACGTTTCCGCATCGTCGGCTACGACGAGATTTTTGGCCGCCGCGACTACATCTCCATCGATGCGCCGATGGCCCGCGCCTTGCTGAAGAAAGAGGTCGGCGACACCGCCATCGTCAACACCCCGTTGGGCGAAGCGCTGTGGTACGTCAACGCGATCGAATACCCGAAGTAAGATTCGGTTTTTTCTGAACGGCCGCCCATCGCCGCAGCACAGGCCGCTTTATGCGTTCCGGCGGCGGCGGCGCGGCCTGCTCCACTGGCATTTTCCGCGCGCAATCCGTATAACTGTCCCCTGTTTATTCACCGTTCTCAACACAGATACCAGACTTATGAATGACCCACTGAGCCGCATTATTGCAACAGAACTGCAGGCCCGGCCGGAGCAAGTTGACTCCGCCATCCGTCTGCTGGATGAAGGTAATACCGTGCCCTTTATTGCACGCTATCGTAAGGAAGTCACTGGGGGCCTGGACGACACCCAACTGCGCCAGCTGGAAACCCGCCTGGGCTATCTGCGTGAACTGGAAGACCGCCGTCAGACCATCCTGAAATCGATCGACGAACAGGGCAAACTGACCGAGCAGCTGGCGGGGGCGATTAACGCCACGCTGAGCAAAACCGAACTCGAAGACCTTTACCTGCCGTACAAACCAAAGCGCCGCACTCGCGGCCAGATCGCCATCGAAGCCGGCCTGGAACCGCTGGCGGATACCCTGTGGCAGGATCCTCAGCAGCAGCCGGAGCTGCTGGCCGAAAGTTACGTTAACGCCGATAAAGGCGTGGCGGACGTGAAAGCCGCCCTCGACGGCGCACGCTATATTCTGATGGAACGTTTTGCCGAAGACGCCACCCTGCTGGCCAAGGTGCGTAACTACCTGTGGAAAAACGCCCATCTGGTGTCCAAGGTAGTGGAAGGCAAGGAAGAGGAAGGCGCCAAATTCCGCGACTACTTCGATCACCACGAACCGATTTCCCAGGTGCCTTCGCACCGCGCGCTGGCGATGTTCCGCGGCCGCAACGAAGGCGTGCTGCAGCTGGCGCTGAACGCCGATCCGCAGTTTGAAGAAGCGCCGCGCGAAAGCCAGGGCGAGCAGATCATCATCAACCACCTCGACCTGCGCCTGAACGATGCGCCGGCCGACGCCTGGCGCAAAGCGGTGGTCAACTGGACCTGGCGCATCAAGGTGCTGCTGCACCTGGAAACCGAATTAATGGGCACGGTGCGCGAACGCGCGGAAGACGAAGCGATCAACGTCTTCGCCCGCAACATGCAGGATCTGCTGATGGCCGCCCCGGCCGGCATGCGCGCCACCATGGGCCTGGACCCGGGCCTGCGCACCGGGGTGAAGGTTGCCGTGGTGGACGCCACCGGCAAGCTGGTCGCCACCGACACCGTCTACCCGCATACCGGCCAGGCGGCCAAAGCCGCCGCCATCGTCGCGGCGCTGTGCATCAAGCATAAGGTGGAACTGGTCGCCATCGGCAACGGCACCGCCTCGCGCGAGACCGAACGCTTCTACCTCGATCTGCAAAAACAGTTCAGCGACGTTAAAGCGCAGAAAGTGATCGTCAGCGAAGCCGGCGCCTCGGTGTATTCCGCCTCCGAACTGGCGGCTCTGGAATTCCCTAACCTCGATGTCTCGCTGCGCGGCGCGGTATCCATCGCCCGCCGCCTGCAGGATCCGCTGGCGGAGCTGGTGAAGATCGACCCGAAATCCATCGGCGTCGGCCAGTATCAGCACGACGTCAGCCAGAGCCAGCTGGCCAAGAAACTGGATTCGGTGGTGGAAGACTGCGTGAACGCCGTCGGTGTCGACCTGAATACCGCTTCTGTGCCGCTGCTGACCCGCGTGGCCGGTCTGACGCGCATGATGGCGCAGAACATCGTCAACTGGCGTGATGAGAACGGCCGCTTCAGCAATCGCGAGCAGCTGTTGAAAGTCAGCCGCCTGGGGCCGAAGGCCTTCGAACAGTGCGCCGGCTTCTTGCGCATCAACCACGGCGACAACCCGCTGGACGCCTCCACCGTTCACCCGGAAACCTACCCGGTGGTGGAACGCATTCTGGCCGCCACCCAGCAGGCGCTGCAGGATTTGATGGGCAATTCGTCGGCGGTGCGCAGCCTGAAGGCCAGCGACTTTACCGACGAAAAGTTCGGTATGCCGACGGTAACCGACATTCTGAAAGAGCTGGAGAAACCAGGCCGCGACCCGCGCCCTGAGTTCAAAACCGCCACCTTTGCCGAAGGCGTTGAAACCCTCAACGATCTGCAGCCGGGAATGGTCCTCGAAGGTTCGGTCACCAACGTCACTAACTTCGGCGCCTTTGTGGATATCGGCGTGCATCAGGACGGCCTGGTGCATATCTCCTCGCTGGCGGATAAGTTTGTTGAAGATCCGCACACCGTGGTGAAAGCCGGCGACATCGTCAAAGTGAAGGTGATGGAGGTCGATCTGCAGCGCAAACGCATCGCGCTGAGCATGCGCCTGGATGAACAGCCGGGCGAAGGCTCGCCGCGCCGCGGCGGCGGCACGGCGGCGCCGGCGCGCGATAACGCCAACCGGGCGCCGGCCAACAAAACCAAGCCGCGCGCCAGCGCGCCGGCCGGCAACAGCGCCATGGGCGATGCCCTGGCGGCGGCGTTCGGTAAAAAACGTTAAGCCTGGCTATTCAGGGCGGAGTTTGCTCCGCCCTTGCCGCAAATTATCGCAACGCTTTTTTGACCCGCCTCAATAAACCGCCAACTTTTTATTCTCCCCCCCGCCTCTCAATCTCCCCCTCGGTAAATCGCCACCGATAGCCCTTTATTAACACTTCAATTAACACCCCGTTTTCATTTTGCGATTTATGGGCGAAACACAAATGGTTACCGCTCGCATTCAGCCAGGAAAATGTTATTAAATTTTCTGCGGTGCAAATAAAAAGCGATCCGGCCGCCGCCTTATTTTGCAAACGGGAAAAAACCGCCGCAATTGCGTAACGGATTTAACCCGCCATTCTCATTTGTGCCGCACCGTGGGCGGTGGTAAAACGGCTGCCGGTAAGGCAATGCCACCGGCAGCGAAGGGTGCATAATAATTGGTTACGATAGCCCTACTTTTTGTATTGATTTTGGCAATGATTCTCATTACCATTATTTCCCTTATTTAGCGCATGACCTTATGGATGAATAACGCCGGCTGTTAACCGGCAACGCTTAATAATCATCAGCCCGACTATCATCGGTTCGCGAAAGGTTAATAACATGCAACTTCAGCCTAAACACGCCTATAAAATCGTCGGCTTCTCCAGCGAGATTGGCGCAGCCTATCGCCAGAAACTGTTATCGCTCGGCATGCTGCCCGGTTCTTCATTCGACGTGGTGCGCGTCGCGCCGCTCGGCGATCCGATAGAAATAAAAACCCGCCGCGTCAGCCTGGTGCTGCGTAAAAAAGACCTGGCCCTGCTGCTGCTCGACGGCCAGTCCTGACCCGTTTGCCGCCGCTCCGCTGCGTCGGCGCTGTTTTCACTGACTGGTATCACCCTGGATTATGAAAAAACTCACCATCGGCTTAATAGGCAATCCAAACTCCGGTAAAACCACGCTGTTCAATCAGCTGACCGGGGCCAGACAGCGGGTCGGCAACTGGGCGGGCGTTACGGTCGAACGCAAGGAGGGCCACTTCGCGACGCCGCAGTCTGAGGCCAAGCTGGTCGATCTGCCGGGCACCTATTCCCTGACCACCATCTCGGAGCAAACCTCGCTCGACGAACAGATCGCCTGCCACTATATCCTCAGCGGCGACGCCGATCTGTTGATCAACGTGGTCGACGCCTCCAACCTGGAGCGCAATCTTTACCTGACGCTGCAGCTGCTGGAACTGGGCATTCCCTGCATCGTCGCGCTGAACATGCTCGACATCGCCAAAAGCCAGCGCATCGACATCGACGTCGCCGCGCTGTCGGCGCGCCTCGGCTGCCCGGTGGTGCCGATGGTCTCCACCCGGGCCGACGGCATCGGCGTGCTGAAGCAAATGATCGACCACCACCGGTTCAACGAGCTGAAGGCGCTGGTGAATTACCCGCCGCTGCTGCTGAAAGAGGTCGCCACGCTGAGCGACGCCATGCCGCAAACCCTGCCGACGGAACAACGCCGCTGGCTGGCGCTGCAGATGCTGGAGGGGGATATCTACAGCCACAGCCTGGCGGGCGGCGCCGCCGCACTGCTGCCGGCGGCCAGGCAGACGCTGCAACGGCAGCAGCAGGAAGACCCGGCGTTGGTGATTGCCGATGCCCGCTACCAGTCGATCGCCGCGCTGTGCGATGCGGTCAGCAACGCGCAGCAGGCGATGCCGAATCGCCTGACCGAACTGCTGGATAACCTGATCCTCAACCGTTGGCTCGGGGTGCCTATCTTCCTGCTGGTGATGTACCTGATGTTCCTGCTGGCGATCAACATCGGCGGCGCGCTGCAGCCGATTTTCGATATCGGCTCGGCGGCCATCTTCATTCAGGGCATCCAGTGGCTCGGTGGTACGCTGCACTTCCCCGCGTGGCTGACCATCTTCCTGGCGCAGGGGGTCGGCGGCGGCATCAACACCGTGCTGCCGCTGGTGCCGCAGATCGGCATGATGTACCTGTTCCTCTCGTTCCTGGAAGACTCCGGCTACATGGCGCGCGCGGCCTTCGTCATGGATCGCCTGATGCAGGCGCTCGGGCTGCCGGGCAAATCCTTCGTGCCCCTGATCGTCGGCTTCGGCTGCAACGTGCCTTCCATCATGGGCGCCCGCACGCTGGACGCCCAGCGCGAGCGGCTGATTACCATCATGATGGCGCCTTTCATGTCGTGCGGCGCCCGTCTGGCAATCTTTGCCGTGTTCGCCGCCGCCTTCTTCGGCCAGGACGGCGCGGGCGTGGTGTTCTCGCTGTATATGCTCGGCATCGTGGTGGCAGTCCTCACCGGCCTGGTGCTGAAATACACCATCATGCGCGGCGAAGCCTCGCCGTTCGTCATGGAACTGCCGGTCTATCACGTGCCGCATCTGAAAAGCCTGCTGCTGCAAACCTGGCAGCGGCTAAAAGGCTTCGTGCTGCGTGCCGGCAAGGTGATCGTCATCGCCAGCATCTTTATCGGCGGGCTGAACAGTTTCTCGTTCAGCGGCAAACCGGTCGGCAACATCAACGATTCCGCACTGGCGTCGGTGTCAAAAGTGCTGACGCCGCTGCTGCAGCCGATGGGCGTACGCGGCGATAACTGGCAGGCCACCGTCGGCCTGGTGACCGGCGCCATGGCCAAAGAGGTGGTGGTCGGCACCTTGAATACCCTGTACACCGCCGAACATATCAGCAACGAGGCATTCGACGCCGCCAACTTTAACCTGCTGGACGAACTGAGCGGCGCGCTGCAAGAAACCTGGCAGGGGCTGAAAAATACCTTCAGCCTGAGCGTGCTCTCCAACCCGATCGAGGCCAGCAAGGGCGACGGCGAAATGGGCGTCGGTTCAATGGGCGTAATGAGCAACAAATTCGGCTCGGGCATTGCCGCCTACAGCTACCTGATTTTTGTGCTGCTGTATGTGCCCTGCGTGTCGGTGATGGGCGCCATAGCCCGCGAATCAAGCCGCGGCTGGATGACCTTTTCCATTCTATGGGGGCTGAACATCGCCTATTCGCTGGCGACGCTGTTCTACCAGGCGGCGACATTCAGCCAGCATCCGCAGTACAGCCTGACTGCGATCCTGGCGGTGTTGCTGGTGAACCTGCTGATCCTGCTTGGCCTGCGCCGGGCGCGCAGCCGCGTGACGGTGCGGCTTGGCCACGCCACGCCCGCCGCCTGCTGCCAAAGCGCCAAGGGGAGCTGCCACTGATGGCCGGCCTGCTGCAGGTTCGCGATGCGCTGGCGTTGCACGGCAGCGCACAGGCGCAGCAGCTCAGCCGGCTGTTGGCGACGCCGCTGCCGCTGGTGCAGGCGATGCTGGAGCGTTTAACGGCCATGGGCAAAGTGGTGCGCATCGAGCAGGATAACGGCGCCTGCCTGAGCGGCAGTTGCAAAAGCTGCCCGCAAGGGCAAGGGTGCAGTACGGTGGTGTATCGTTTGACGCGATCGCATCAGGGGCGCGCATAGCGCCCCTGAACGTTTGGGGATTATTGCTTGTCTTTGTAGACTTCAGCGATGGCGCTGAACTTGCCGTGCTCACGGCCAGCCAGAATGACGAAATACTGGCCGCCTTTCTCGTCCGCCAGTTTGGACAACTCTTCCTTCGCGTCCATCGGCGACGTGGTTTCCGCGGTGGTAGTCACGGTGCCGAGCTTCTCGTATTTACCCGGATTCTTGTCCAGATCTTCCTTGGTCAGCAGGGTCGCCGCCAGAGAGCTGAAAGACACCGAACCCACCACCAACGCTGCTATTATCATCTTCAATGATTTCATGACTCTACCTCTCAATGGATAATTTATCTGTTATGAAAGCCGTCAAGAGTCAATGCGCGATAAGGCAGGCTGCCGCGACATCCTCAGGCTTCGTTGCTTTCCCTGACGAGGCCTTGTTTCCCAGAGACGAAACGCCAAAATGAAAAACCCGCAGGTTTTTTTTCATTTTGCAGCCAACGCATTGACCTCCTAAGTATCGAACAGCTTTGTCTTTTATCCACCCAAAGGCCGTTTTTTTAGCGCCCTATTGTGCGCTTCCCCGCCCGCTGTCATGCGCCTGGATAAAGCTTTCAACCATCGACGCAAACTCATCCGGATGAGAAATAAAGGGCGCGTGGGCGGCTTTGGGCACGATCGCCGAGGCAGAGTGCGGCCAGCCGGCGTCAAGCAGCTCCGCGACTTTGCGCGGCACCAGCCCGTCCAGATAGCCGTAAATGCGCAACAGCGGCAGGGTTAGCTGCGCCAGCGGTTTGCGCAGATCGGCAGTGCGCAGGATCTCCAGGCCGCCGTTTAGCACCTCGACCGTCGGCGTCGGCTGACTGAGCACCACCGCCTTCAACTGCCGGGCATCCTGGCGCGCGCTTTCGGTGCCCAGCGTCTGCAGGGCCAAAAAACGCTCGACGGTGCGCTGAAAATCCTGGCTCAGCTGGTGCTGAAAGCCGCTCAGCACCTCCGGGCGGATCCCTGGCCAATCGTCCTGCGCGGTAAAGCACGGTGAAGAAGCGACGGTGATCAGCCCGAGCACCCGCTGCGGCTGCAGCAGCGCCGCCTGGCTGGCCACCAGCCCGCCGAGCGACCAACCGAGCCACCAGGCCTGCGGCGGCGCGGCGGCCAGCACCTTCTCCGCCATCTGCTCAAGCGGCATAGCGCCAAACCCCTGGCTGCGGCCATAGCCCGGCAAATCCACCAGGTGCAGGCGAAAATGCGGCGTCAGCCGCGCCAGCATGCAACCCCACACCTCGGCGTTCAAACCCCAGCCGTGCAGCAGCACAAGATCGCGCTCGCCTTCCCCTATCGTTTGCCAGTACAGCGCTGTCATCGGTTAATGTCCTTTCAAGTTCATACGTTAGCGGGGATCCATGCTATCAATCCACAGCCGCTGTTGGCTATGCCGACAGCCATTGCGGCTTGCTTGCCACGGCATCTGCAGCAGCTGTCTGCGCCATCTGCCGGCCAGGCCGCCATGTTGCCCGCGCTGCGGCCTGCCCGCCGGTGCCCCGCATCTCCTTTGCGGGCGCTGCCTGCAACGGCCGCCGCCCTGGCAATGGCTGGTGTTCGCCGGCGACTATCGCCCGCCCTACAGCCAACTGGTCAAGAGGTTCAAATTCCAGCACGCGCCCGAGCTGGCGCCGACGCTGGCGCGCCTGATCCTGCTGAGCTGGCTGCAGGCGCACAGAGAGCAGAATCTGTACAGACCAGACCTGATTTTAGCGGTACCCTTGCAGGCTAAACGCTGCTGGCGGCGCGGCTATAATCAGAGCGATCTGTTGGCGCGGCCGCTGGCGCGCTGGCTGGGTTGCGCTTATCGGCCCGCCGCGCTGCGCCGGGTGCGTGCAACCGCTCCGCAGCAGTTGCTGAGCGCCGACGCGCGGCGGCGCAACCTGCGCGGCGCCTTCGATTGTCGCGAGCAGGTGGCCGGCCAGCATATCGCCCTGTTGGATGACGTGGTCACCACCGGCAGTACGGTGGCGGAAATCGCGACGCTGTTACATCGGCTGGGTGCCGCATCGCTGCAGATATGGTGCGTTTGCCGCACGTTGTAGTGCCACGGCAATGGGCGTATTATAACCGACTATAGAAGTCAACTATTGAGCTAATGCTATGATTCGTATAACAGATGCTGCACAGGAACACTTTGCCAAACTGCTGGCAAATCAAGAAGAAGGCACCCAAATCCGCGTGTTCGTGATCAACCCGGGCACGCCGACGGCCGAATGCGGTGTCTCTTATTGCCCGCCGGACGCGGTAGAAGCGACAGACACCGAACTGAAGTTCGAAAAACTGTCCGCCTATGTCGATGAACTGAGCGCGCCGTATCTGGACGACGCCGAAATCGACTTCGTGACCGATCAGCTGGGTTCGCAGCTGACGCTGAAGGCGCCTAACGCCAAAATGCGTAAGGTAGACGACAACGCGCCGCTGATGGAACGCGTTGAATACGTGCTGCAATCGCAGATCAACCCGCAGTTGGCCGGCCACGGCGGCCGCGTGACGCTGATGGAGATCACCGACGACAACCTGGCCATTCTGCAGTTCGGCGGCGGTTGCAACGGTTGCTCCATGGTCGACGTGACGCTGAAAGAAGGCATCGAAAAAGAGCTGCTGCAGAAGTTCCCAGAGCTGAAAGGCGTGCGCGATCTGACCGAGCACCAGCGCGGCGAGCACTCTTACTACTGATACCCTTCTTAATTTGGCGTTGCAGCCTGTTGGCTGCAGCGCCAATTAATGCGGCTATCCATCATTTGGATAGGCCAAAGTTCTCATCCTTCGCCTGAATACAGCGGCATCTCATCCTCACCCCACCGACACCTTGCGCCGCCGTTTGTCCAAATCCTTCAGCAGGCGATTGACCCGCGGGTCGGCGAACATTTCTTCCAGCGTATGGGTCAGCTTGCGCCGCCAGTTCGGGTACTGATCGCTGGTGCCCGGGATATTGACCGGGCTGGCCATGTCCAGCCAGTCCTCCGGCTGCAGGCCGAGCAACGCGCTGGCGCTGTCTGCGACGTAGCGCTGCAGCCCGCGGTTGAGCTGCGGGCTCATGCCGAGCAGGGAAGCCTTCTTGCCCACCTTCTGCGGCACGCAGCCGTAGCGATGCAACCCGTCCAACAGGCCCTGCTTGGCGCGTTCGCGATCGGCGAACAGCTCACGCAGGATCTCCGCATCCGGATACAGCCCCAGCTCATTGCCGAGCGTCAGATCGCCGCTCTGCCAATAGCCGCGCAGCGTCGGCAGATCGTGCGTGGTGATGGTCGCCATCGCCTGCACCGGATAAGCCTGCGGCGCACGGAAATGATTCTCCGCGTCGCGCTCAAAATACAGCACCTTATAGGAGTAGACGCCGCTGTCGCGCAGCTTGCCGACAATCTCCACCGGCACGGTGCCGAGATCCTCGCCAATCACCATGCAGCGGTGCCGCTGGCTTTCCAGCGCCAACACCGCCAGCAGATCGTCCACCGGGTATTTGACGTAGGCGCCGTGATCCGCCGTTTCGCCATAGGGGATCCACCACAGCCGCAGCAACGCCATCACGTGATCGATACGCAGCGCGCCGCAGCTGGTCATGTTGGCCCGCAGCAGATCGATAAACGGCTGGTAGCCGCGCGCCGCCATCACGTGCGGATCCATCGGCGGCAGCCCCCAGTTTTGCCCCAACGGCCCGAGAATATCCGGCGGGGCGCCGACCGAAGCCTTCAGGCAGTATAGTTCGCGATCGCACCAGGTTTCCGCACCGCCCTCCGCCACCCCGACCGCCAAATCACGGTACAGGCCAATCGGCATCTGCTGCCGCCGGCTTTGGCTGAAGCACTCGGCGAACTGGCTGGCCGCCAGCCACTGCAGCCACAGATAGAAACTCACTTCGTCCTGATGTTCCCGGCAAAACTGCAGCACCGCTTCATTCTGCCCCTGGCGATAGCGTTCCGGCCAGGCCGGCCAACCCCACAGGCTGCCGTCTCTCGCCGCCAGATGCGCATGCAGCGCATCGAACGCCGCCTGCTGCTGCAGGCTTTCGCCGCCGTCGACGACAAATTGCTCAAACGCCTGCCGCTGCGCATCGCCGGCTTTGCGCGCCAGGAACTCCGGGAACGCCAGCTTCAGCGCCGCCAGCTTAAGCTGCGTAACGGCGCCGTAATCCACCCAATCGGCGGCGCGCGCCTTGGCCAGCTGTTGCTGCGTCGCCGGCTTCAGCCACCATTGCTGCGCGGCCTTGCTGCGCTGGAATTCCTCCACCGCATTGACGTCGATATACACCAGGTTCAGCCAACGGCGCGACGATGGGCTGTACGGGCTGGCGCTTTCCGGATTGGCCGGATACAGCGCATGGATCGGGTTGAGGCCGACAAAAGCGCCGCCGCGTTCGCCGACCTGCTCCACCATCAGCCGCAGGTCGCCGAAATCGCCGATGCCCCAGTTGCGATCGGAACGCAGCGTATAGAGCTGAACGCAGGCCCCCCACAGCTTCTTGCCGGTCAGCAGCGCGTCCGGTTCAAAGCAGCGTTTGGGCGCGACGATCAGCCGGCACGGCCACCGTTGCTGCCCCTGGCTCAGCGTCAGTTGGTGATAGCCCGCCGGCAGGTCGCCTGGCAGCGTCAGGGTTTTGCGCGCATGAGCTTTCCCCTGCCGACGCCCGCCGTCTTCCAGCTGCAGCCCCCACAGATACTCGCCCTCCCCGCCCAACGGCAACGCCATCGGCGCCCCCTGATAAAACACCTTTACCGCCGGCAGCGGCGGCGGCGTCTTTTCCACCGGCCCCCCATCGCGGCCCATCGCCGCCAGCAGCTTACGCTTGGTTTCCAGCGGGCTCGCCTGCGGCTTGCCGTGGGCATTGATGTAGTCGGCAGCGATACCCGCCTGAGCGGCCGCCTGATCGATACGTTTGCGGTCCATTCGCTCTCCTTAACGCTTTGCTTGCCAGATGCGCTGCTGGTAGTCGCGGATCGAACGATCCGAACTGAACATGCCGACGCGTGCGGTGTTAAGGATAGTGCGGCGCGTCCATTCGTCCCGATCGCGATACAGTTGGTCTACCTGGCGTTGCGCCTGGCAGTAAGAGGCGAAGTCGGCCAGCACCAGGTACGGGTCGCCGCCTTCCAGCAGGCTGTGCAGCATCATGTCGAAAGCGTGCTTGTCGCCGTGGCTGAAGGCGCCGCTCGCCAGTTCGTCCAGGATCGCTTTCAGGTGTTTGTCTTTCTTGCGATAGCTGAGCGGGTCATACCCCTTCGCCAACAGCGCCTTCACCTGTTCGACGGTATTGCCGAAGATAAAGATGTTGTCTTCGCCCACCTGCTCGGCGATCTCGACGTTGGCGCCGTCCAGCGTGCCGACGGTCAGCGCGCCGTTCAGCGCCAGCTTCATGTTGCCGGTGCCGGAAGCCTCTTTGCCCGCGGTAGAAATCTGCTCGGAAATGTCCGCCGCCGGGATCATCAGCTCGGCCACGGACACCCGGTAGTCTGGGATAAACGCCACCTTCAGCCGATCCTTCACCAGCGGATCGTTGTTGATTTTCTCCGCCGCCTGATTGATGGCGTAAATGATGTTTTTCGCCAGATAGTAGCCCGGCGCCGCCTTGGCGCCGAACAGGAATACGCGCGGCACGATGTCGAGGTTCGGGTTGTCGCGCAGTTGGCGATACAGCGACAGAATGTGCAGCAGGTTCAGGTGCTGGCGTTTGTACTCGTGCAGGCGTTTAATCTGCACGTCGAAGATTGCGTCCGGGTTTAGCGTCAGCCCCATCACCCCGTGCACGTAGTTGGCCAGCGCCACCTTGTTGTCGCGTTTGATCTGCCGGTAGCGCTGGCGGAAAGCCGCGTCGTCGGCGTATTTCTCCAGCCCTTTCAGCGCGTCGAGATCGTTGGCCCACTCCACCTTCAGGGTTTCGTCGATCAGCCCGGACAACGCCGGGTTGCACTGCTTCAGCCAGCGGCGCGGCGTGATGCCGTTGGTGACGTTGTGAAACTTGTTCGGCCACAGCTGGTGATATTCCGGGAACAGATCCTTCACCACCAGATCCGAGTGCAGCTGCGCTACGCCGTTGACCGCAAAACCGCTGACCACGCACAGGTTGGCCATGCGCACCTGCTTGTTATGGTGCACCGCCAGCTTGGCCCATACCGCCTCGTCGCCCGGCCAGTGCTGCTCCACCAACTTTTTGAAGTTGGCGTTAATCTGTTTGATGATCGCGAAATGGCGCGGCAGCAGGCTGCGCACCAGCTTCTCGTCCCAGCACTCCAGCGCTTCCGGCATCAGGGTGTGGTTGGTGTAGGCAAAGGTGTTGCTGGTGATAGCCCAGGCGGCGTCCCAGCTCAGCTGATGCTCATCCAGCAGAATGCGCAGCATTTCCGGGATGGCGATGGTCGGGTGAGTGTCGTTCAGCTGGATCACTTCGTACTTCGGCAGGTCTTCAATCTTGCGGCCCGCCTGGTGATGCTTGCGCAGAATATCCGCCACCGAGCAGGCGCACTGGAAATACTGCTGCATCAGGCGCAGGCGTTTGCCGGCCTGATGGTTATCGTTCGGGTACAGCACCTTGGTCAGCTTGGCGGCATCGCAGCCCTGCTTCTCAGCCTGCAGGAACTTGCCGTCGTTGAAAGCGCCGAGATCAAACGGATGCTGATGGGTCGCCTGCCACAGGCGCAGCGGCTGGGTCACGCCGTTGCGAAAGCCCAGCACCGGCAGATCCCAGGCTTCGCCGCGCAGGGTGAACGCCGGGCGCCACTGCGCGCGGCCATCGGCCAGCTTCTCCAGTTTGCCGCCGATGCCCACGTCCACCGCCAGCGCGGCGTTGTGGCGGAACCATGGGTAGCTTTCACGCTGCCAGTTGTCCGGCGCCTCCTGCTGCTGGCCGCCGCTGAACGACTGGCGGAACAGCCCATACTGATAGTTCAGCCCGTAGCCGGTGGCCGGCTGCTCGACGGTAGCCATCGAATCGAGGAAACAGGCCGCCAAACGCCCCAGCCCGCCATTGCCCAACGCCGGGTCGGTTTCCTGCTCCAGCAGGTCCGCCAGTTTAACGTCCTGCTCCGCCAGCGCCTGTTCAACGGTGTCGTACCAGCCCAGGTTAATCAGGTTGTTCGCCGTCAGGCGGCCAATCAGAAACTCCATCGAGATGTAGTTCACGTGGCGCTGCGGCTTGGCGCTGCGGCTTGGCGCGGGCTGCGCGCTCAGCTGTTCGGCCAGCGCACTGCTTACCGCTTCCCACCATTGGTGCTGGGTCATCTGCTGTGCGGAACTGAGGCCGAACCGTTGCCACTGGCGGGTCAGTGCCGCCAGAAAAGCATCCTTTTTAAGCGTAGGCTGTGACATAAGGGAAACTCTCTATCCAGTAAGTGGGTCGTTTAATTGCCGTTATCGTGCCGGGGAGAAGACCGGGCGGCATCATCCCGCCTGGGGATTAGCTGGGGAGGAGGATTGGGGCGTAGCTGGAATTGTGATCTCAGGCACTTTTTGACTCCCTTGCAACGATGCAAAAAAGCCCACCGCCGGGTGCGGCGAGCACTGAGAACGCTACGGATGACGTTAGCATAGTTATTCGCACTGCTGAAGTTTTGTCCATGGCCGGAAATGCGATCCCGGCGACGGCGCGGCGAGCCGGCGCTAAACGTAAAAAAGTGTGATCGATAGCAACTTAACTCCAAGCCAATGCGGAAGCTTGTTGCAATACGTTTAACGTTGTCAGAACTTAGGGGGGCTATTAATTACGAACCATAAAATAATTAGCTCCATTCCGATCCCGGCGAGAGTCGCGATGATATGCACTCCTTCGGGCTGGCCTTAGGCGGCGGGAACCGCGATTTTCACCCTGGAATACTATGCTGATCCCATCAAAACTGAGCCGCCCGGTACGGCTGCAAAATACCGTGATCCGCGATCGCCTGCTGGCCAAACTGGCCAGCGCCGGCAACTATCGCCTGACACTGGTCAATTGCCCGGCGGGATACGGAAAAACCACGCTGGTCGCCCAATGGGCGGCCGGGAAAACCGACCTCGGCTGGTATTCGCTGGATGAAAGCGACAACCAGCCGGAGCGCTTCGCCAGCTACCTGATCGCCGCGCTGCAGCAGGCCAGCGGCGGCCACTGCGTGAAGAGCGAGGCGCTGAGCCAGAAGCATCAATACGCCAGCCTGTCGGCGCTGTTCGCCCAGCTGTTTATCGAGCTGTCCGACTGGCACCAGCCGCTGTACCTGGTGATTGACGACTACCATCTGATCACCAACGACGTCATTCACGAAGCCATGCGGTTTTTCCTGCGGCATCAGCCGGAAAACCTGACGCTGATCCTGCTGTCGCGTACCCTGCCGCCGCTCGGCATCGCCAACCTGCGGGTGCGCGATCAGCTGCTGGAAATGGGCACGCAGCAGCTGGCGTTCAACCATCAGGAAGCCAAACAGTTCTTCGACTGCCGGCTGGCGGCGCCGTTGGAGCAGCACGACAGCAGCCGCCTGTGCGACGAGGTCGAAGGCTGGGCCACCGCGCTGCAGCTGATCGCGTTGTCGGCCCGTCAGTCCGCCTCTTCCGCTCAGCTGTCGGCCAAACGGCTGGCGGGACTGAACGCCAGCCATTTATCGGATTACCTGGTGGACGAGGTGCTGGATCACGTCGACGCCGAAACGCGCGCTTTCCTGCTGCGCTGTTCGGTGCTGCGTTCGATGAACGATGCCCTGATCGTGCGCCTGACCGGCGAAGACAACGGCCAGCAACGGCTGGAAGAGCTGGAGCGCCAGGGGCTGTTCATCCACCGTATGGACGACACCGGCGAATGGTTCTGTTTCCATCCGCTGTTCGCCACCTTCCTGCGCCAACGTTGCCAATGGGAGCTGGCGCTGGAGCTGCCTGGGCTGCACCGCGCCGCCGCCGAAGGCTGGATGGCGCTGGGTTACCCGGCAGAGGCCATCCACCACGCGCTGGCGGCCAGCGACGTCAGCATGCTGCGCGACATCCTGCTGCAGCACGCCTGGTCGCTGTTCCACCACAGCGAACTGGCGCTGCTGGAAGAGTGCCTCAACGCCCTGCCGTATGAACGCCTGATCCAAAATCCCAAGCTGGCGCTGCTGCAGGCCTGGCTGGCGCAGAGCCAGCACCGCTACGGCGAAGTGAATACCCTGCTCGAGCGCGCCGAACGGACGATGCGCGAGCAGAAGATTGAAGTCGATCAAACGCTGCGCGCCGAGTTCGACGCCCTGCGCGCCCAGGTGGCGATCAACGCCGGCAAGCCGGAGGAAGCCGAACGCCTGGCGACCGAGGCGCTGAAGTTCCTGCCGCTGTCCAGCTATTACAGCCGCATCGTCGCCACCTCGGTGACCGGCGAAGTTCACCATTGCAAAGGCGAGCTGGCGCGCGCGCTGCCGATGATGCAGCAGACCGAACAGATGGCGCGCCGCCATCAGGCCTACCACTACGCGCTGTGGGCGCTGCTGCAGCAGAGCGAAATCCTGATAGCCCAGGGCTTCCTGCAGGCGGCCTACGAGACGCAGGACAAAGCGTTTGAACTGGTGCGCGAGCAGCACCTGGAACAGCTGCCGATGCATGAGTTCCTGCTGCGCATCCGCGCGCAGATCCTGTGGTCGTGGTCGCGTCTGGACGAGGCGGAAGACGCCGCGCGCGCCGGCCTGAAAATCCTCGCCAACTACCAGCCGCAGCAGCAGCTGCAGTGCATCGCCATGCTGGCGAAATGCTCGCTGGCGCGCGGCGATCTGGACAACGCCAACGCCCACCTGCAGCGCTGCGAAGCCTTGCTGCACGGCGCGCAATACCACCGCGACTGGCTGACCAATACCGACAAATCGCGGGTGATCCACTGGCAGATGACCGGCGACGCCGCCGCCGCCGCCCAGTGGCTGCGCCAGACCGAAAAACCCGGCATGGCGGACAACCATTTTACCCAGGGCCAGTGGCGCAATATCGCCCGGGTGCAGATCCTGCTCGGCCAGCATGAAGAGGCCGGGGTGGTGCTGGACGAACTGAACGAGAATGCCCGCAGGCTGCGGCTGATGAGCGATCTCAACCGCAACCTGCTGCTCAGCAACCAGCTCTATTGGCAACAAGATCGCAAGGGCGAAGCGCAGCAGGTGTTGATAGAGGCGCTGTCGCTGGCCAACCGCACGGGTTTTATCAGCCACTTCGTTATCGAGGGCGAAGCGATGGCGCAGCAGCTGCGCCAGCTGATCCAGCTCAATACGCTGCCGGAGCTGGAGCAGCATCGCGCCCAGCGCATTCTGCGCGACATCAACCAGCACCACCGGCACAAATTCGCCCATTTTGACGAGAACTTCGTCGATAAGCTGCTGACTCACCCGCAGGTGCCGGAACTGATTCGCACCAGCCCGCTGACCCAGCGCGAATGGCAAGTGCTGGGGCTGATCTATTCCGGCTACAGCAATGACCAGATCGCCGGCGAGCTGGATGTGGCGGCCACCACCATCAAGACCCATATCCGCAACCTGTACCAGAAGCTGGGCGTGGCCCACCGGCAGGAAGCGGTGCAACAGGCGCAGCAGCTGCTGAAAATGATGGGGTATGGCGCTTAAAAACCACAGCGTTGCTCTGGTCTTAATTGCCGCGGAATTGGCTACAATGGCGGCATTCCCCTATTACGAGGCAGTCGGAAGTCATGGAACAGTTTGAAGCGATCAACGTCGAGCAGGCGTACACCCGTTGGAAAGACGGCAGCGCCGCGCTGGTCGATATCCGCGATCCGCAGAGTTTTGAAGCCGGGCATACCCCGGGCGCCTTTCACCTCACCAACGCCAGCCTGCAGGCTTTTATGCAGCAGAACGACTTCGAGCGCCCGGTGATGGTGATGTGCTACCACGGCAACAGCAGCCGCAGCGCGGCGCAGTATCTGCTGCATCAGGGGTTCGACGCGGTCTACAGCATCGACGGCGGCTTTGAGGCCTGGGCGCGCCAGTACCCGCAGGACGTTGAAACCTCAGCCTGATCTTGCCCGCCGCTCGCCGGCGGGTATCTTTTCTTCGCCGCCGGCCGGCGTTTTTACCGGTTTTTCACGGATCCCTTGTTTGCGCTCAGGATTTCGACGCTATAATCGGCCGTCTGGGCCGTCGACGCCAAAGCGGCGGCTAAAATCATTCACTTAGACGGAAGAGCAATGGTTAGAGTAATCGCCGTATCCAACCCGCGCCTGGCGCTGGCCTTTGTCGACTATATGGCGACCCAGGGCATCCGGCTCGAGCTGCGCAACAGCGGCGAGGCGGCCGAAATCTGGCTGGCTGACGACGGCCATCTGGAGCAGGTGCAGCATGAGCTGCAGCAGTTCCTGGCCGATCCGCTCAACCGCCGTTATCAGGCCGCCAGCTGGCAGACCGGCCACACCGACGCCGGTCTGCACTATCAGGGCTATTCCTATCTGCATGCCCTGCGCAGCAAGGCCGGGCCGCTGACGCTGAGCGTGATGGTGCTGTGCATTGCGGTGTATATCCTGATGCAGCTGCTGGGCGACGACAAGGTGATGTACTGGCTGTCGTGGCCGCAGGACAGCAGCCAATACCTGCAGCTGTGGCGCTGGGTCAGCCATGCGTTTCTGCACTTCTCGCTGCTGCACATCGTCTTTAACCTGCTGTGGTGGTGGTACCTCGGCGGGCCAATGGAAAAGCGCCTCGGCGCCGGCAAGCTGTTCGTGCTGGCGGTGGTGTCGGCGTTCTTCAGCGGTTGGGCGCAGTCGTTGTTCAGCGGCGCGCTGTTCGGCGGCCTTTCCGGCGTGGTGTATGCGCTGATGGGCTACGCGTGGCTCTCGGGCGAACGGGCGCCGGAGCGCGGCCTGATGCTGCCGCGCGGCCTGATGGTGTTTTCGGTGCTGTGGCTGGTGGCCGGATATTTCGATATTTTAGGAATGTCGATCGCCAACGCGGCACACGTAGCCGGTTTAGTGTTAGGGTTATTGATGGCATTTTGGGACACGCGTCATCGAGCGCACAACGAACAATAACAGCCAGGACCTATGCCCACCGCTGGGTATACCGGGCGTTTTAGGGGATTATCGTGAAGCAAACACAGCGTCATGACGCAATTATCGAGCTGGTGCGCCTGCAGGGATACGTCAGTACGGAAGAGCTGGTGGAGCATTTTGACGTCAGCCCGCAGACGATCCGCCGCGACTTGAACGACCTGGCCGATCAGAACAAGATCCAGCGCCATCACGGCGGCGCCGCGCTGCCGTCCAGCTCGGTCAACGCCGCCTATAACGACCGCAAGGTGATGTGGTCGGAAGAGAAGGCCCGCATCGCCCAGCGCGTCGCCAGCCAGATCCCGGACGGCGCCACGCTGTTTATCGATATCGGCACCACGCCGGAAGCGGTGGCCCACGCGCTGATGAACCACAAGAACCTGCGCGTGGTGACCAACAACCTCAACGTCGCCACCCTGCTCACCGCCAAAGAGGACTTCCGCCTGATCCTGGCCGGCGGCGAAGTGCGCACCCGCGACGGCGGCATCATGGGCGAAGCCACGCTGGACTTTATCTCCCAGTTTCGGCTGGATTACGGCATTCTCGGCATCAGCGGCATCGATATGGACGGCTCGCTGCTCGAATTCGACTATCACGAAGTGCGCACCAAACGCGCAATTATCGAAAATTCCCGCTGCGTGATGCTGGTCACCGACCACTCCAAATTCGGCCGCAATGCGATGGTCAACCTGGGCAACATGAACCTGATCGATTATCTGTTCACCGATCAGCTGCCGCCGCCCAGCGTGATGAAAATCATCGAGCAGTACGACGTGCAGCTGGAGCTGTGCTGACCTTCCTCTAGCCTTCGGGGCGCAGCCCGCCGCGCCCGCGCCATGCTTCCCATGCCCGACGGGTTCAGCCTGCTGAACCCTCGATTGCCCGCGTCTTTATCCCTTCATTTTGTATAACTACTATCATCAAACTGTTACCTCTATCACGCCTAAATGTTTTTGTTTGGTTAAGTCTTGGCTTGTTTGTTGGTTTTTGATTACAATCATGAGCGAAAACGAACATGAAAGAGCTATTTCGAACATCTGGAGGAAGATGACGTGGAAACCAAAGACTTGATCGTTATCGGTGGCGGCATCAACGGTGCCGGCATCGCGGCGGATGCTGCCGGGCGCGGGCTGTCGGTACTGCTACTGGAAGCGCAAGACTTGGCCTGTGCTACGTCTTCCGCCAGTTCCAAACTGATCCACGGCGGCCTGCGCTACCTGGAACACTACGAATTCCGTCTGGTGAGCGAAGCGCTGGCCGAACGCGAAGTGCTGCTGAAGCTGGCGCCGCATATCGCGTTCCCGATGCGTTTCCGCCTGCCGCACCAGCCGCACCTGCGCCCGGCCTGGATGATCCGCATCGGCCTGTTCCTGTACGATCACCTGGGCAAACGCACCAGCCTGCCGGGCAGCAAGGGTTTGCGCTTTGGACCAGAATCGGTGCTGAAACCTGAACTGAAGCGCGGTTTCGAATATTCCGACTGCTGGGTCGACGATGCGCGCCTGGTGGTGCTGAACGCGCAGGAAGTGGAAAAACGCGGCGGCGAAGTGCGCACCCGCACCAAAGTGACCCGCGCATGGCGTGAAAATGGCCTGTGGATGGTGGAAGCGGTCGACGTCGACAGCGGCAAAACCTTTACCTGGCGCGCCAAGGGCCTGGTCAACGCCACCGGTCCGTGGGTGAAACACTTCTTCGACGACGGCCTGAAGCTGAAATCGCCTTACGGCATCCGCCTGATCAAGGGCAGCCATATCGTGGTGCCGCGCGTGCACGATCAGCCGCAGTCCTACATTCTGCAGAACGAAGACCACCGCATCGTGTTCGTGATCCCGTGGAACGACGAGTTCTCCATCATCGGCACCACCGACGTGGAATACCACGGCGATCCGAAAGACGTGAAGATCGACGAGAACGAAATCAACTACCTGCTGAAAGTGTACAACGATCACTTCAAGAAGCAGCTGGGCCGTGACGACATCGTCTGGACTTACTCCGGCGTGCGCCCGCTGTGCGACGACGAGTCCGACTCGCCGCAGGCGGTCACCCGCGACTATACGCTGGACGTGCACGACGAGCAGGGCAAAGCGCCGCTGCTGTCGGTGTTCGGCGGCAAGCTGACCACCTACCGCAAGCTGGCGGAGCATGCGATGGAAAAACTGGCGCACTACTACCCAGGCTGCGGCCCGGCGTGGACCAAAAACGGCACGCTGCCCGGTGGCGACATCGGTGGCGACCGCGACAGCTACGCCGCCAAGCTGCGCCGCGAGCACGGCTGGTTGCCGGAATCCCTGGCGCGCCGCTATGCCCGTACCTACGGCAGCCACAGCGAGCTGATCCTGGCCGGCGCCAACGCCCTCAGCGATTTGGGTGAAGAGTTCGGCCACGGCCTGTACGAAGCCGAACTGCGCTACCTGATCGACAAAGAGTGGGTGGTGGAGCTGGACGACGCCATCTGGCGCCGCACCAAGCTGGGCATGTGGCTGGACGACGCGCAGCAGGCGCGGGTGAAAACCTGGCTGGCGGAACACGCGAAAGCGAAAACGCTGTCGCTGGCTTCCTGAGCCGACGCATAAGAAAAAGGCCGCTTAAGCGGCCTTTTTTATTACAGTTTGATCGGCTTGATATGCCAGATTTCGTCCGCGTATTCCTGAATGGTGCGGTCGGAAGAGAAGTAGCCCATATTGGCGATATTCAGCACCGCCCGCCGCGTCCAGTCATCCTGATTGAGATAGACCTCGTCCACCTTGTCCTGGGTATCCACGTAGCTGCGGTAGTCGGCCAGCAGCTGATAGTGATCGCCCAGGTTCACCAGCGAATCGAACAGGTTGCTGTAGCGCTTCGGTTCTTCCGGGCTGAACGCCCCGGTGGCTATCTGGGTCAGCGCCAGATGCAGCTCGGGGTCCTGCTCGTAGTAAAGATGCGGGTTGTAGCCGTTGCGGCGCAGCGCCTCCACCTGCTCGGCGGTATTGCCGAAGATAAAGATGTTCTCCTCCCCCACGTGCTCGCGCATTTCGACGTTGGCGCCGTCCAGCGTGCCGATGGTCAGCGCGCCGTTCAGAGCGAACTTCATGTTGCTGGTGCCCGACGCCTCGGTGCCCGCCAGCGAGATCTGCTCCGAAAGATCCGCCGCCGGGATGATGATCTGCGCCAGGCTGACGCCGTAGTTGGGGATAAATACCACCTTCAGCTGGGTGTGCACGCGCGGATCGTTATTGATCACCTTGGCCACGTCGTTGATCAACCGGATGATCTGCTTGGCGGCGTAGTAGGCCGAAGCCGCCTTGCCGGCGAAGATCACCACCCGCGGCACCCGTTCGATATCCGGATCCTGCAGCAGGCGGTTATACAGCGTGATCACATGCAGCACGTTGAGCAACTGCCGTTTGTATTCGTGAATGCGTTTGATCTGCACGTCGAACAGCGCGTCCGGGTTGACCACCACGTTGAGCGTCTTGCCGATATAGGCCGCCAGCCGCTCCTTGTTCTGCCGCTTGGCCGCCTGCACCGCCTGCAGGAAGCTCGGGTAGTCAACGTTGGCCTTGATCTCGCTCAGCTGGCTGAGATCGGTGCGCCAGGTCTGGCCGATGCTGTCGTCCAGCACCGCCGCCAGCGGCGGGTTGGCCAGCCCCAGCCAGCGGCGCGGCGTTACGCCATTGGTTTTATTGCAGAAACGGTTGGGGAACAGCCGGGCGAAGTCGGCGAACAGCGACTGCACCATCAGTTCGGAATGCAGGGCAGAAACGCCGTTGACCTTGTGGCTGGCCACCACCGCCAGCCACGCCATGCGCACCCGGCGGCCGTTGGTTTCGTCGATGATCGACACCCGCGCCAACAGCTCGTTGTCGCCCGGCGCCACCTCCTGCACCTGCTTGAGGAAGTGGTCGTTGATCTCGAAAATCAGCTGCAGGTGGCGCGGCAGAATGCGGCCGATCATGTCCAGCGGCCAGGTTTCCAGCGCCTCGCTCATCAGCGTATGGTTGGTGTAGGAGAACACCTGCTCCACCACCGCCCAGGCGTCGAGCCAGCTGAACTTGTGTTCGTCGATCAGCCGGTGCATCAGCTCCGGAATCGACAGCACCGGGTGGGTATCGTTGAGGTGGATGGCGATTTTGTCCGCCAGATTGTCGAAGCTCTTGTGCATCGTCCAGTGGCGGTTGAGGATATCCTGCACCGTGGCCGACACCAGGAAATACTCCTGCCGCAGCCGCAGCTCGCGCCCGGAATAGGTCGAGTCGTCCGGGTACAGCACGCGGGATACGTTTTCCGAGTGGTTTTTATCCTCAACCGCCGCAAAGTAATCGCCCTGGTTGAATTTACCCAGGTTGATCTCGTTACTGGCCTGCGCGCTCCACAGCCGCAGGGTATTGGTCGCGTCGGTGTCGAAGCCGGGAATGACCTGATCGTAGGCGGTGGCCACGATCTCTTCGGTTTCCAGCCAGCGCGCCTTGGCGCCCTCTTGCTGCACGCGGCCGCCGAAGCGCACCTTGTAGCGGGTATTGTGGCGCGGGAACTCCCAGGGGTTGCCGTATTCCAGCCAATAGTCCGGCGACTCCATCTGTTGGCCGTTGACGATGTTCTGTTTGAACATGCCGTACTCATAGCGAATGCCGTAGCCGCGCCCCGGCAGCGCCAGCGTGGCCAGCGAATCCAGGAAGCAGGCCGCCAGCCGCCCCAGGCCGCCGTTGCCGAGGCCGGGATCGTTCTCTTCCTCCAGCAGTTCGGCCAGGCTTAGCCCCATTTCGTTCAGCGCCTCGTCGATATCCTGATAAATCCCCATCGACAGCAGCGCGTTCGACAGCGTGCGGCCAATCAGGAATTCCATCGACAGGTAATACACCTGCCGCACATCCTGCGACAGCTGGGCGCGATTGGAACGCAGCCAGCGCTCCACCATGCGATCGCGCACCGCGAACAGCACGGCGTTCAGCCAGTCATGCTGGTTGGCGATGGCCGGATCTTTGCCGACGATAAACATCAGCTTATAGGCGATGGAGTGTTTCAGCGCTTCAACACTGACCGTGGGTGAGGTGTAACTAATCGGTGAAGTCATAGTATTTCGATCCCAAGTGCGTGATTACAACAAGCGTTGATAGAGCGACAGGTATTCCTTTGCCGCCACCTGCCAGCCAAAATCCACGCCCATGGCGTGGCGCTGGACGTGACGCCAATGTTTAGGCCTGCTCCACAGCACCATCGCGCGCCGGATAGCGTTGCCCAGGGCGGTGGCGTCACAATCGTCAAACACAAATCCGCTGGCGGTGCCGTCGGCCAGATTTTCCAGCGCGCAGTCCACCACCGTATCGGCCAGCCCGCCGGTGCGCCGCACCAGCGGCAGCGTGCCGTATTTCAGGCCATAAAGCTGCGTCAGGCCGCAGGGCTCAAAGCGGCTCGGCACCAGGATCACGTCGGCGCCGCCGATGATGCGGTGCGAGAACGCCTCGTGGTAGCCAATTTGCACCCCCACCTGTTCCGGATAATCGGCGGCGGCAGCCAGAAACGCCTGCTGCAACACCGCGTCGCCGGCCCCCAGCAGCGCCAGTTGCCCGCCCTGTTCCAGCAGCGCCGGCAGCGCTTCCAGCACCAGATCCAGCCCTTTCTGGCTGGTCAGGCGGCTCACCACGGCAAACACCGGCAGCGATTCGTCCACCTTCAGCCCCATCGCTTTCTGCAGGTGCAACTTGTTTTTCACCTTGTTTTTCAAATCGTCGGCGTCGTAGCGCGCGGTCAACCGCGGATCGTGGGACGGATCCCAAATCTTGTCGTCCACACCGTTGAGAATGCCGCTCAGCCGCCCCTGGCGCTGGCGCTCCTGCAACAGCCCCTCCATGCCGTAGCCGAACTCCGGCCGGGTGATCTCGCGGGCGTAGGTCGGGCTGACGGCGGTGACGTGATCGGCATAAAACAGACCCGCCTTGAGGAACGACATCTGGCCATAGAACTCCAGCCCGTAGATGTTGTAGAACGACGGCGGCAGCCACAGTTCGGCGACGTGGTGGGCCGAGAACAGCCCCTGATAGGCCAGATTGTGCACGGTAAACACCGAACGCGCCGGATGGCCGTTGGCCGCCAGGTAGGCGCAGGCCAGCCCGGCGTGCCAGTCGTGCGCATGCACCACCTGCGGCCGCCAGTAGCGATCCAACCCCTTGGCCAGCTCGCAGGCCATCCAGCCCAGCAGCGCAAAGCGGCGGTGGTTGTCGGCGTAGGCGTACATCGATTGATCGTGATACGGGCTGCCCGGCCGGTCATACAGCCAGGGGGCGTCGATCAGATACACCCCCACGCCGTGATAGCTGCCGTAGCGCAGGCCGACCCGGCCGGCGAACGAATCGATTTCCGCCACCAGCACGGTGTCCGGTATGCCGTTGCGCACGTCAGGAAAAGCGGGCAATAACACCCGAACGTCGGCGCCTTCGGCAATTTGCGCCGCCGGCAAGGCACCCACCACGTCTGCGAGCCCACCCGTTTTCAACAGGGGGAACATTTCAGAACACACGTGTAAAACCTGCATTATCACTCCTGAAAGTCGGCCAAAGGCCTCTGGATAAGAAATAAAGCAGGCTTGCCGCTGTTGTTAATCCCGCGTTTTGCAAGCCATCAATGGCGGCAGGCTATCGTTCTGCCGGATACCTTAACTCACAACTTTGACAGCATTTCGCGCGTCACCAGCACAATGCCGCCTTCCGAACGATAAAAACGCTTGCTGTCTTCGTCGGCGTTTTCACCAATCACCATGCCCTCGGGAATATGGCAGGCGCGGTCGATGATGCAGCGCCGCAGGCGGCAAGAGCGGCCGACGTTTACGTCCGGCAACAATACGGTAGAGTCGATGGTGCAGAACGAGTTCACCCGCACCCGCGGGAACAGCACCGAATGCACCACCACCGATCCCGACACGATGCAGCCGCCGGAGACCAGCGAGTTCATGGTCATGCCGTGGCTGCCGGAGCGATCCTGCACGAACTTGGCCGGCGGCAGCGGTTCCATATGGGTGCGGATCGGCCAGGCGCGGTCATACATGTCCAGCTCCGGCGTCACCGAGGCCAGATCGAGGTTGGCGCGCCAGTAGGCTTCCAGCGTGCCCACGTCGCGCCAGTACGGCGGCAGATCGGGGTTGGAAGTGACGCAGGACAGCGTGAAGGGGTGTGCCCAGGCCGCCTTCTGCGCGGTGATTTTCGGGATCAGATCTTTGCCGAAGTCGTGGGTGGAGCCGGGCGTCGACATATCTTCTTCCAGCAGTTGGAACAGATAAGCGGCGTTGAAGATATAGATGCCCATGCTGGCCAGCGACATGTCCGGGTTGCCCGGCATCGCCGGCGGGTTGGCGGGTTTTTCCAGGAATTCGAGGATCAGATCGTTCTCGTCCACCTCCATCACGCCGAACTCGCTGGCCTCGCTGCGCGGCACCGGCAGGCAGGCGACGGTGCACTGCGCGCCCTTCTCGACGTGGTCGATCAGCATGCGCGAGTAGTCCATCTTGTAGATATGATCGCCCGCCAGGATCACCACGTACTCTGCCTCGTAGCGGCGGATAATATCCAGGTTCTGATACACCGCGTCCGCCGTGCCCTTGTACCAGTGCTCGGTGCTGAGACGCTGCTGGGCCGGCAGCAGGTCGACGAACTCGTTCATTTCCTCATTGAGGAACGACCAGCCGCGCTGAATGTGCTGCACCAGGGTGTGCGAATGATACTGGGTAATTACGCCGATGCGGCGAATGCCCGAGTTGAGGCAGTTCGACAGGGCGAAATCGATAATGCGGAACTTGCCGCCAAAATGTACGGCAGGCTTGGCGCGGGTTGAGGTCAAATCTTTCAGTCGCGAACCGCGGCCGCCGGCCAGGATCAGGGCCACGGATTTGATCGGCAGCTGGCGCGCCAACATCAGGGGGTCGTTATTTTCAAACCTAACCATAGCGGACTCCTTTTATTATTTCTGTACCAGCACGCAAAGCGAGTGCGCGGCCTGGTGCCAGGCGGGTAGAGCCGCCTGCGAGTCTTCCTGAGTAAAAGGGGCGACAACCTGCCAATCGCCGTCGGGCAACCTCATCTCCACCGCCTGCGGCGTGGCGTTAATCACCAGCAGCCAGCGTTGCGAAAGCAGGATCTGCAGCTGCAGCTCGCCCTGCTCCCACGTCTGCGCATCGGGCGGTTGCCCCTGCGCATTAAGCCACTGCACGCTGCCGTCGCCTTCCTGCCACCAGCGGTCCCGCTGCAGAGCGGGGATCTGCCGGCGCAGCCGGATCAGCGCGGCGGTGTAAACGGTGAGGGCGTCATCCGCCGTGGCCCAGTCGAGCCAGGTGGTGGCGTTGTCCTGACAATAGGCGTTGTTGTTCCCCTGCTGGCTATGTCCATGTTCGTCGCCGGCCAGCAACATCGGCGTGCCCTGGGACAGCAACAGCGTGGCGAGCAGCGCCCGCTGGCTGGCCCTACGGCGTTGCAAAATGGCGTCGTCGGCCGTCGGGCCTTCAACGCCGTGGTTGTTGCTAAAGTTGCGATCGCTGCCGTCGCGGTTGCCTTCGCCGTTCGGCTGATTGTGCTTTTGGCTGAAGCTGACCAGATCCTGCAGGGTAAAACCGTCATGCGCGGTCAGCATGTTGATGGTGGCGTAAGGCGCGCGCCCGCGCGCCTTGAACAGGTCGCTGGAGGCGGCGAAGCGCTGGGCGAACTGGCCGAGCGAGGCCTCACCCAGCAGCCAGAAGCGCCGCATATCGTCCCGATAGTGGTCATTCCATTCGGCAAAGCGCCCGGGAAACGCCCCCACCTGATAGCCGCCGGGGCCGATGTCCCAGGGCTCGGCGATCAGCTTGCAGCGCGACAGCAGGTCGTCCGCCAGCAGCGCCTGGAACAGCGGCGCATCGCGATCGAACGCCGGCGTGCGGCCGAGCACGCTGCCCAAATCGAAGCGGAAGCCGTCGACGTGGCACTCGCCCACCCAAAAGCGCAGGCAATCCATCACCCAGGCCACGCCCTGCGGCGTATCCAGCCGCAGCGTGTTGCCGCAGCCGGTGTCGTTGACGTAGTCTCCGTCGGGCGTCAGCCAGTAATAGCCCGGGTTGTCGATGCCGCGCAAAGACAACGTCGGCCCGTCCCGGTCCAGCTCGGCGCTGTGGTTGAACACCACGTCGAGGATCACCTCAATCCCGGCCCGATGCAGCGCCTTGACCGCGTCGCGGAATTCGCGCAGCGGCGTGCTGTCGGTGCGCAGGCTGGCGTAGCGGTTATCCGGCGCATAGGGCGCCAGCACGTTATAGCCCCAGTAGTTGATCAGCCCCAGGCGCTGCAGGCGCGGTTCGGAGGTGTGTTGCTGCACCGGCAGCAGCTCCAGCGCGGTAATGCCGAGCCGTTGGAAATAGGCGATCATCACCGGGTGGCCGAGGGCGGCGAAGCTGCCGCGCAGCGCCTGCGGGATCTCCGGATGCAACAGCGTCAGGCCGCGCACGTGCGCCTCATAAATCACCGTGTTGCCCCAGGGAATAGCCGGCGGGCGATCATCCTGCCAGTCATAGCGCTCGTCGACGACCACGCACTTCGGCATCAGCTCCGCGCTGTCCTGCGCTTCCTGCCAGTCGTAACCGCCGTGCAGATGCAGGTGATCGGCTACCGGCCCTTCGACCGCGCGCGCGGCGGGATCCAACAGCAGCTTGTTGGGATTGAAGTACAGCCCCTGCGCCGGATCGAACGGGCCGTATACCCGGTAGCCGTAACGCTGCTCCGGCTTGCCGCCCGGCAGATAGCCGTGCCAGATATCGCCGCTGCGCGCCGGCAGCGGCAGGCGCCGCTCGCGCTGTTGCTCGTCGAACAGGCACAGCTCCACCCGCTCGGCGCGCGCGGAGTACAGGGTAAAGTTGATGCCGTTACCGTCGTAATGCGCCCCAAGCGGCGCGGCGAGGCCGGGCGTCAGCTCCGTCATGGCGCCTCCCGCAGCAGATAGACAGTCGCCAGCGGCGGCACCGTCACGCTGATGGAGTATTCGCGGCCGTGGCTGCCGACGTGCTCGGCCTCGACCCTCCCCTGGTTGCCGGCGTTGCTGCCGTGGTAGTGGTGCGAATCGGTGTTGAGGATCTCCCGATAGGCGCCGGAACGGGAGATGCCGATGCGATAATGATGGCGCGGCACCGGCGTAAAGTTGCTGACGGCGATCAGCTCATTGCCCTGCGAGTCGTAGCGGGCGAAGGCGAACACCGAGTTGTCGTGATCGTCGACCACCAGCCATTCGAAGCCGTCGGGGCGGTAATCCCGCTCATACAGCGGCGCCTGCTGCTGGTAGCAGCGGTTCAGATCGCGCACCAGCCTTTGCACGCCGTTATGCCAGTTGTCCAGCCCTTCCAGCAGGTGCCAGTCGAGGCTGGTATCGAAGTTCCACTCGCGCCCCTGGGCGAACTCGCAGCCCATAAACAGCAGCTTCTTGCCGGGATGCGCCCACATAAAGCCGTAGTAGGCGCGCAGGTTGGCGAATTTCTGCCAGGCGTCGCCGGGCATGCGGTCGAGAATCGACTTCTTGCCGTGCACCACTTCGTCATGCGAGATCGGCAGCACAAAGTTCTCGGTGTAGGCGTACAGCATGCCGAAGGTCATCTGGTTATGGTGATACTTGCGGTGCACCGGATCGCACTTCATGTAGTTGAGCGTGTCGTGCATCCAACCCAGATTCCATTTGTAGTGGAACCCCAGGCCGTTGGCCTCCGGCGGCAAGGTGACGCCGGGATAATCGGTGGACTCTTCCGCCAGCGTCACCGCGCCGGGCCGCTCTTTGCCGAGGGTCTGATTGGTGTAGCGCAGGAAGGCGATGGCCTCCAGATTTTCGTTGCCGCCGTAGTAATTCGGCACCCATTCGCCGTCGGCGCGGCTGTAGTCGCGGTAGATCATCGAGGCCACCGCATCGACGCGCAGCGCATCGATGCCAAAGCGCTCCAGCCAATACAGCGCGTTGCCCGCCAGGTAGTTGCGCACCTCATGGCGGCCATAGTTGTAGATCAGGGTGTTCCAGTCCTGATGGAAACCTTCGCGCGGATCGGCGTATTCGTACAGCGCGGTGCCGTCGAAATTCGCCAGCCCGTAGGCGTCGCTGGGGAAGTGCCCCGGCACCCAGTCGAGGATCACGTTGATGCCCGCCTGGTGCGCCGCCGCCACGAAAGCTTTGAAGTCGGCCGGGGTGCCGAAACGCCGGGTCGGCGCATACAGCCCCAACGGCTGATAGCCCCAGCTGCCGTCGAACGGATGTTCGTTGATCGGCAGCAGCTCGATATGGGTAAAGCCCATGTCCTTGACGTAGCCTATCAGCTGCGCCGCCAGCTCGCCGTAGCTGAGCCAGAAGTTGTCGTCGGTATGGCGGCGCCACGAGCCCAGATGCACCTCGTAGATGGAGATTGGCCGATCAAAATCGTTGGCGCGGCGGCGTGCATCCGTCTGCGCGACCACCTCCGGCAACGGCGCCACCAGCGAGGCGGTATCCGGGCGCATCTGCGCCTCAAAGGCGTAAGGATCGGCCTTCAGCTGGGTGTTGCCGTAGCAGTCGATGATTTCATATTTATACAGCTGGCCCGCCTGCACGCCGGGCAGAAACAGCTCCCAGATGCCGTTTTCGCGGCGGCGACGCATCGGATGGCGGCGGCCGTCCCAAAAGTTGAACTCCCCCACCACCGACACGCGCTGGGCGTTGGGCGCCCAGACCGCAAAGCTGACGCCGTCGACGCCGTCCAGCGTCGCCAGATGGGCGCCCAGCCGCTCGTAAGGGCGCAAATGGGTGCCCTCCGCCAGCAGCCAGCTGTCGATATCCTGCAATAAGGGGCCAAACCGGTAGGGATCGTCGACGATTTGCTGGTGATCGCGCCAGCTGACCTGCAGCTGGTAACGGAAAGGGGTTTTACGGCGCGGCACGGTGGCGCTGAAGAAGCCCCGCGGGTCATCGCAGTTCAGCTGCACCAGCCGGCGGCCGGTCTGCTGTTCCACCAGCCACACCTCGGTGGCGTCCGGCAGCAGCGCGCGCACCTGCAGGCCGTTGTCGGCCGCGTGCATGCCCAGCAGCGCGAAGGGGTCGGCGTAATGGCCGGAGATAAGCTGATCAATCACGTCACGATCGGGAAGTACAGGCATAGTCTTCTTCCTTAGATTAACAGCATGATCTATAAGAATCGGCCGTTTGATTGATCCGTGGCCGTTTTGGTTATCATGCAATTCATTCGGTGTCTAAAGCGTGATAGCGGTCGGTTATTGACCAATCTCTGGCGTCACGACCTGAATTTCGCTCTTTATGCTTATTTTTAGGGGTCTCTCAGCGCTGGCGAAAATTTACCCGCCGATGTTTTAAGCATAGCCAATGTCTGTTAAAAGCAGCGCTACATTGCCAAGGAAAATTGTTCATTAAGAAAACTGCCAGCCTGACAGCGCCTGTGCGCTGCTGCCAACGTGGGGAAGTGCGGGTTACCGGTAGGCCAAGCCCTGCATGCAGCGGCACTGTCCATCTCCCGGCGGGGCGGGTAAAAGAGCGAAAAATAGGGCTTTAGAGGGCTGAAAGACGCCAGCCCCCGGGAAGTTCAGGTTTACAGCAGGATAAAAATCAGTAAAAACTCAAGCTCTCAAAGTCGAAATCACTTTTTCAAGAAAGGATTGCACTGTGTGTCCCCATGGCGCAGGAGCAAACTCCCCTTCAACCAGTTCGGCAAAGACAGCTTCAAGTCGCTGCTGCTCCGGGTATAGCGTTAGCAACATTGTGGCTTCATCTACTGTTTTTTGCACTGTCTCAGCGTTTTCTGTATCCCGGTAGGATTCAAGAATTTCCTCTACGGACTCGCCAAATAAATCGTAATCCTGCCCAAAAAAAACGCGAACAAGAGTGCCGAGGTTAGGTACTGGAGCCACCATACAATCCCTTATCTGATAATGGGGTAAGCAGTCAAAATGTAATATGGCTTACCGTTGTACACCTTTTTGAGTAAGACGACGCGCACGCTGTTGGAAGTTAACTTAATGGCACTTCCTTGCCTGTAGCCAAAGCCGATCGCTTTACCCGCCTGATATGTGAGTTCAAGCACGTTGGCCGATGCCGACTGCTGCGCCCATCGCTTTATCAGCGCATTATTGAATTTCAAAACTCGACTGATTACCTGTTCGGCAGTGCGTAAATCGGTAAACGTCGATGCTGTTTGCAAGCCTGGGCTTTTTGCCAGACGCCCCAATAACTCCTCCGGGCTTTTAGCAACATGCTTAGCTATGGTATGCCCGCCGCCTTTCACGCCGGCAATAGACTCGTGCTCGAGTAATCTTATCTGCCCAACGCGAACAGAAGCAGCGCGCACGGCCCCTAACGCGGTCGCAAAAACCAAAGGAACCGCAATATCCACGGCCAGGCCCACGTTGTAAGCGGTATTTTCATCGGCCCCTAACGTCTGCGCTAGCGAAACCGCCGACTTGTATGTATCAGTCGTTGTCGGTTGCCCTGTGACGATCTGGTTTGATGCGGCTTTGATACTGTCCATGCTGTGGGTGCCGACAACCACGCATCCAACCTTGGTTAAAAGTGTTGGGTCAGGGGCATAACACATGACACCGGCGCCAATGAGCTCGACAACCCCTCCCGCCACGCCAAGACCGCCCATAAGCCGGTTACTCCACGTTTCGCCTTCTGTCACTGTGCTGTCCGACATTACGGCAGCCAACTGCACTGGTGAAAGCGCTATCCGCAATCCTTCGCTTGAGGCCATATCCCTGTACCCGCACTATGTTGCAATGAAATTCATTAATACCATGGCATCGGTTAAATCGTAAGCACCGTCGGCACCGAATCCGGAATCATCAGGATATCCAATTGTCGAGCATGCCCAGTACATACAGAAAAGCCCGCAATAAAGCGGGCTTCAGAATACGACGCCATAAAGCGGCGTTTGATCTTCTACAGCAGGATGCGCAGCATGCGACGCAGCGGCTCGGCCGCGCCCCACAGCAGCTGGTCGCCGACGGTAAACGCGGACAGGTATTCCGGCCCCATATTCAGCTTGCGCAGACGCCCGACCGGGGTGTTCAGCGTACCTGTCACCGCCGCCGGCGTCAGCTCGCGCATGGTCAGCTCGCGGTCGTTCGGGATCACCCGCACCCAGTCGTTATGCGTCGCCAGCATCTGCTCGATTTCCGGCAATGGAACGTCTTTTTTCAGCTTCAGGGTGAACGCCTGGCTGTGGCAGCGCAGCGCGCCGACGCGCACGCACAGGCCGTCGACAGGGATCACGCCGGAGGTGTTGAGGATTTTGTTGGTTTCCGCCTGGCCTTTCCACTCTTCGCGGCTCTGGCCGTTGTCGAGCTGTTTGTCGATCCAGGGGATCAGGCTGCCGGCCAGCGGCACGCCGAAGTTATCGGTCGGCAATTTGCCGCTGCGGGTGGCTGCGGTCACCTTGCGTTCGATCTCCAGGATGGCCGAAGCCGGGTCCTGCAGCTCTTTCGCCACGTCGGCGTGCAGCATGCCCATTTGGGTCAGCAGTTCGCGCATGTGGCGCGCGCCGCCGCCGGAAGCCGCCTGGTAAGTGGCGACCGACGCCCACTCCACCAGATCGTTGGCGAACAGGCCGCCGAGCGACATCAGCATCAGGCTGACGGTGCAGTTGCCGCCGACGAAGGTCTTGATGCCGTTATCCAGCCCTTGCTGAATCACCGCGCGGTTGACCGGATCCAGAATAATGATCGCGTCATCCTGCATGCGCAGCGAAGACGCGGCGTCGATCCAGTAGCCCTGCCAGCCGCTTTCGCGCAGCTTAGGATAGACTTCGTTGGTATAATCCCCACCCTGGCAGGTAATAATGATGTCGAGCGCGCTCAGCGCGTCAACGTCATAGGCATCCTGCAGCAGGCCCTGCTGGCCGCCGAAGGCCGGCGCGGCGGAACCGTGCTGCGAAGTGGAGAAAAAGACCGGGCGAATGGCATCAAAATCGCGCTCTTCCGTCATGCGTTGCATGAGAACCGAGCCGACCATTCCGCGCCAACCGATGAAACCAACGTTTTTCATATTTACTGTGTCCTGCCTTGGAAAGGGCTATTAGGGGGTAAGTTGTGTGCAATATGTCTTCACCTTACAAAATGTCGGCGCGGGCGCAAAGTGAATTTATTCGATGGCTGGGCATTTCTCAGCAATCCTTCTTATAGGCAAGGACGCGGCCGGAGAGGCCGGCGCGTTTTCCACATTCCGAGGTCACAATGACAGAGATGATTTCAGCCACGGTGTTGCTGTTTTTAATCATGGATCCGCTGGGCAATTTGCCGATTTTCATGTCGGTGCTCAAACATCTGGAGCCGCGCCGCCGCCGGGTGGTGCTGATCCGCGAGCTGCTGATCGCCCTGCTGCTGATGCTGATCTTCCTGTTTGCCGGCGAGAAAATCCTGGCGTTCCTCAACCTGCGCACCGAGACCGTCTCCATCTCCGGCGGCATCATCCTGTTCCTGATCGCCATCAAGATGATTTTCCCTTCGCAGGAGGGCAACAGCTCGGGCCTTTCCGCCGGCGAAGAGCCGTTCCTGGTGCCGCTGGCGATCCCGCTGGTGGCCGGGCCTTCGATTTTGGCGGCGTTGATGCTGCTGTCGCACCAGTACCCGAACCAGCTGTCTCATCTGGTGGTGGCGCTGCTGATTGCCTGGGGAATTTCCGCGGCTATCCTGCTGATGTCGAACCTGTTCCTGCGCCTGCTGGGCAGCAAGGGCGTCAGCGCGCTGGAAAGGTTGATGGGGTTGATTCTGGTGATGCTGTCGACCCAGATGTTCCTGGACGGCGTGCGGGCTTACATGAAGCTGTAGGCGCCTGAACGGCGCCGGCAGATGGCCCGTGATTAACGGGCCGCAACGCGCTGAATATAGGCGACGGTGTCGGCAACCACGCCGTCCAGCGGCTGATTGATGTCGATAGCCTGCACATCCGCCTCCTGCTCGCCCGGCTCTTCCAGGGTGGCGAATTGGGAAACCAGCATCTGCGGCTTGAAGAAGTGGCCCTTGCGCTGCTTCAGGCGATCTTCAATCACCGCCTTATCCCCTTTCAGGTAGATGAAATGCAGGTTGCTGTTGCCCTCGCGCAGGCGATCGCGGTAGCTCTTTTTCAGCGCAGAACACACCAGCAGCGAAACCCCGTTGGTGCGCTGCATGGCGAAGATGGCGTCGTTCAGCGCCGCCAGCCAGGGTGCGCGGTCGTTGTCGTCCAGCGCATGTCCGGCGGCCATTTTGTTGATGTTGGCCCGCGGGTGCAGGTAGTCACCGTCCAGCATGGCGGCATTGAGCTCATGGGCGACGGCGCTGGCCACGGCGGATTTGCCGCTGCCTGAAACCCCCATCAAAATAAATACGTGATTCTGCGGATTACTCATAATGTCATGCCCTTATGGAGTCTAATGCGCGCTCTGGCGGCGAATTGCCCGGCCGGCGTCATCAAATGCGCCCCAACTGATGGAAATACTCAAAAATTGCCGTAACGAACGCCGGCGCCTCGCGGGCGCCGGACAGAATAACGATTATACGACCGTCGCCAACAGCAGGCAGCCCACCAGGCCGCACACCGAGATGATGGTTTCCAGCACCGACCAGGATTTGATGGTTTCCATGATGCTCAGGTTGAAGTACTCCTTGAACAGCCAGAAGCCCGGATCGTTAACGTGCGAGAAAATCACGCTGCCGGAACCGACCGCAATCACCATCAGCTCGGGGCTGACGCCGGTGGTGGCGATCAGGGGGGCCACGATGCCGCCGGCGGTGATTGCCGCCACGGTGGCGGAACCCAGCGCCAGACGCAGCGCGGCGGCGATTGACCAGGCCATCAGGATCGGCGAAACGTTGCTGCCTTCCATCAGGCCGGCGATGTATTTTTCTACGCCGCTGTCGACCAGCACCTGTTTGAACGCGCCGCCGCCGCCGATGATCAACAGCATCATGGCGATGATTTTAATCGAGTCGGTGATGGTGCCCATCACTTCATCCATGCTGCGCCCGCGGTTCAGACCGAAGGTGAAGATAGCGATCAGTACCGCAATCAGCGTCGCCATCACCGGATCGCCGAAGAACTCGGCGAAGCGCAGCAGGCTGTGGCCCTTCGGCAGCACCATTTCGGCTACCGCGCGCAGCGCCATCAGGATCACCGGCACCAGAGAGGTCGCGACGCTGATGCCAAAGCTTGGCATTTCCGCTTCGGTGAAGATTTTTGGGTTATACAGGCCTTCCGGCACCGGCTTGTCGATGCCTTTCAGGAAGCGGGCATAGACCGGGCCGGCCAGGATCACCGTAGGGATAGCCAACAGGGTGCCGTACAGCAGGGTTTTCCCCATATCGGCATGGAAGATGGTGGCGATCGCCGTTGGGCCCGGGTGCGGCGGCAGGAAACCGTGGGTGACCGACAGCGCAGCCGCCATCGGCACGCCGACATACAGCAGCGGCACGCGTGCAGAAGCGGCAATGCTGAACACCAGCGGCAGCAGCAACACGAACCCGACCTCGTAGAACAGCGCGAAGCCGACGGTGAAACCGGTCAGCACCACCGCCCATTGAATGTATTTTTGGCCGAACTTGTCGATGAGCGTCGTGGCGATGCGCTGGGCGCCGCCACAGTCCGCCAGCAGCTTGCCGAGCATGGCGCCAAAGCCCATGATCAGCGCCAGGCTGCCCAGCGTGCCGCCGACGCCGGCCTTGATGGAGCCGATCACTTTATCGACCGGCATCCCCTGCGCGATGCCGACCGCCAACGCGACCAGCACCAGCGAGATAAAGCCGTTCAGCTTGAAGCGGATCATCAGCAGCAACAGCAGCGCTACGCCGCCTGCAACAATCACTAATGGCATAATTTTTCTCCAACCTTTTATCGCAGACTCTCTTTACAATAGGCCGTAAAGCGTGCGGTTGTTGTATTTTTAGGCTCTTCCCCGGTGTGATAAGGCGAGCTGTAGGTGTGTTGAGCCAAAGGTTCTATCTTGCAGCAAGATATCCGCATGCTCGTTGTTACCGGTATCATGATACCGGTAACAGAATGACCACCGGAACCGGGTAAAGGGTTAAAATTCGCGTTCTGGGATAGAGATCAAACTTATGTGGGCAACGAGCGGCAAGCGCGCAGGTGGAATGCGAAACGCGCCGAAAGGCGCGAATTCAAAATAAAAATTGCAAAAACAACCGGTTAAAAACGGTCAGATGCTGCCGCCGGGGATCACGGTGAAGCCGACGTCCACCATGCGCGGGCCCGGGGTTTCGCCGCGCAGCCGGGCCAGCAAACGTTCGGCGCCGATCTGGCCCATGCGCTCACGCGGCGTCAGCACGCTGGCCAGCTTGGGCACCATCACCTGGCCGATGTCGTGGCCGTGGAAGCCGGCAATCGCCATATCGTGCGGGATCGACAGCCCCTGCCGTTGGCACTCGAAGGCCGCGCCGATCGCCAGGTCATCGTTAGTGCAGAAGATACTGTCGATCTGCGGATAATCGCGCTGCGCCAGGCGCAGGAGCTCGCCGCCGGCAGAGTAGGATGAGGAGCGCGCGGTCATGATGCTGTGCGGCTCCAGGCCGGATTCGCGCATCGCCTGTTCATAGCCCTGCTGCTTGATGAGGGTACGCTCATCCTGGCGGGCGCCGAAATACACCACGTGGCGGTGGCCGTGCGCGATGATCTGCTGAGTCATCTGGCGCGCCGCCTCGAAGTTGTTGAAACCCACCGCCAGATCGATGCATGGCGATACGCAGTCCATCAGCTCCACCACCGGGATGCCCGCCACTTCGATCATCTTCAGGGTGCGCGGCGTATGGTGGCGTTCGGACAGGATCAGGCCGTCGATATTGTAAGACAGCAGCGAGGTCAGGCGCTCTTCTTCGCGCTCCGGCAAATAGCCGTAGTGCGCCAGCATGGTCTGGTAATTGTGCGCATCGGTGACGCTTTCAATGCCGCGCAGCACCTCGGCGAACACCTGGTTGGTCAGCGACGGCAGCAGCACGCCAATCGCCCGGCTGGTGGCGTTGGAAAGAATGTCCGGCGCACGGTTGGGGATGTAGCCCAGCTCATCCAGCGCGACGGCAATTTTTTGCTGCAAGGCGGCAGAAACCTGATCGGGATTACGCAAATAACGGCTCACCGTCATCTTGGTAACGCCTACCTTGTCTGCAACATCCTGGAGTACCGGCCGTTTTTTCTTCATTATCAATGAACTGGCTAACCGTAAATGGGCGGTCATTTTAGCAAAAAAAACGGCGGGCCGATATTGCTGCTTGCAGCGGAAAAAACGCAAACAGGGCTCACGACGTGAGCCCTTGATATTTACCGCTTAATTACACCGGCGGCAGATCGAACAGCAAGATTTCGCTCTCTTCTTCGGCCTGAATCGACAGCGCTGCTTCATCCCATACGGCGAAGGCGTCGCTGGTGCCGGCGCTCTGGCCGTTGACGGTCACCTTGCCGCGCACCACCTGGATCCAGATGCGACGGCCGGCCTCAACCGGACATTCCGCCTGCTCACCCTGGTTCAGCGCCCAGCGCGACAGCGTCATATCCTGGAACACCTTCAACGAACCGTCGCGCGCATCCGGCGACAGCACCAGCTGGCGGCCCTGCGGCGCGTCGAACATGCGCTGTTCGTAACGTGGCTCCAGATCGGTCTGATCCGGGATGATCCAGATTTGATACAGGTGCAGCGGACGATCCTGGTTGCCGTTGTACTCGGAGTGGCGTACCCCGGTACCGGCGCTCATGATCTGGAACTCACCGGCGTGGATCTGCTCTTTGTTGCCCATGCTGTCCTGATGCTCCACCGTGCCGCTCAGCACATAGGTCAGGATTTCCATGTCTTTATGCGGGTGGGTGCCAAACCCCTGCCCTGCGTCGATCACGTCTTCGTTAATCACCCGCAGCGCCGAGAACCCCATAAAGTTCGGATCATAGTAGTTGGCGAATGAGAAGGTGTGCCAGCTGTCCAGCCAACCATGATTGGCATGACCGCGATCTTCTGCTTTGCGTACGTAAATCATATTCAACTCTCCTCAATGTTTTCTACAGTCTAGTCCTGGCAGCAGAATAAGAAAGCGTAAAAAACTCATGCCTCTGTTCAAAAAATTAGATGAACTGAAGGCAGCATCGGCAGCGGATTTGGTGAGCGTGGAAGCGGCGGAAAACAGGCAAAAAAAAGCCAGCACCCGAGCTGGCTAAGTAATACTGGAAGCAATGTGAGCAATGTCGTGCCTTCGCAGTGAGGGTATCAAGATGATGCTCTCTCCGGAACGGATCGCAATAATAATCATTATCATTCGCGTCTGTAAAGCGTTTTTTTGACCAACGCGGAATAATATTGACTCGATGCGGTAAACGGATAAATTCAGTGGTTATTCAACCGGTAAGCGACAGGAGCAGCGACATGAGCGAAATAGTGGTTCGTCACGTGGAAACAACCGATGCGCAGGCTTTGCACCAGCTCTACTCTCAGCCGGCAGTTTATCGTGACACGCTGCAGCTCCCGCTACCGTCAAAAGAATTGTGGCAGCAGCGCATCGCCGATCTCAAACCCGGCATGCACAACCTGGTGGCCTGCCTGGATGGGCAACTGGTCGGTCAGTTGACCGTAGAACTGAACCAGCGCGTGCGCCGCCGCCACGTCGCCACCTTCGGCATCGGCGTCGACTCGCGCAGCCAGGGCAAAGGGGTCGGCAGCAGCCTGATGAAGGCGATGATCGACATCTGCGACAACTGGGCGGCGATAGAACGCATCGAGCTGACGGTATTTACCGATAACCAGCCGGCGATTGCGCTTTACCGCAAGTTCGGCTTCGAGATAGAAGGCACCAGCCGCCGCTACGCCATGCGCGATGGGGTGCTGGTCGACGCCTACCACATGGCGCGCTTTCGCGGCGCGCTTTAACCGGCGACAGCGAGCGAGTTTTGAGAGTGTGCTTATAGTGAGCCATGCGGCGATAATGCTATCTTTTCAGGCCGCTCGCTTCACACCACGCAGGGAACTCTGGAGCCACGATGACATTACCGCTCGCTAAAATGAGAGATGACATAACGGTGCTCAGGGCCGTGGCTGTCATCTCGGTTTTAGGCTTTCATTTTGGCATCCCCGGATTCAACGCCGGATTTATCGGTGTTGATGTCTTCTTCGTTATCAGCGGCTATCTCATCAGCGGGATATTGATTCGGGATATTGAGCAAGGGCGGGCGAACTTCGCCAATTTTCTGCTGAAAAGAGCGTTTCGACTGCTCCCTGCGCTGATCGCGACGGTAATTCTCACCTTTATCGCCGCCTGTTTTATTTTCCAGCCGCTGGAGTTCGCAAATAACGCCAAAGCGTCTATCTCGTCCCTGTTGTTTATCTCCAACCTTTATTTTTACGCGATTGGCGGCTATTTCGACGCGGCGCCAATTACCAAGCCGCTGCTGCATACCTGGTCGTTATCGATAGAAAGCCAGTTTTACCTGCTTTGGCCAATTATTCTGTTGGTCACCATGCGGAAAAACATCCCCGCCAGGCTGACGATTGCCCTATTTACCCTCACGCTGTTTTTTTCTTCCATTTACGCCTTGAACAGGAACGGCGCCGCCGCTTATTTGCTGACGCCGTTCCGCCTGTGGGAACTGGCCATCGGCGGTATGTTTTATGTGATTAACTTTTCGCGCATTGCAAATAACCGGGCGGCAAGCAACGCGATTTACAGCCTCAGCCTGGCCGGCATCGTCGCATTTACCGCCACTCTGGATGATAGGATCCCCTTTCCGGGATATTATGCGCTGATCCCCACCCTGTGCGCCGGGCTGATGCTGGTTTTTGGCAAAGAGGCCGCCGTTGCGCGCCGGCTCCAGCTCAGGCCGCTCATCCATATCGGTGAAATAAGCTACTCGCTGTATCTCGTCCATTGGCCGACCATCGTTATGGTGACCTATCTGCTGGGGGATAAAACCCTCACCGGCGGTTTGCTATCTCTGCCCATCAGTTACTTCCTCGCCTTGCTGATGTACCGCTATGTCGAGCAGAAATATCGCGGCGCCTGGAAAAACGAAAATAAAAACAGGCTTATCGCCGGATACTGTTCCGCCCTGGCAATAACCGCCGCGTTATCCGTCACCGCCGCCGCTAACGGCTGGATCTGGCGGCTGCCGGCGGAGTTGCAAAAAACGAATTACGCCTTTAACAAGCAGGCCGAAGACAGCTATGTTTGGGTTAACAGCAATGCCTTCAAGAAACACGATATAACCCAATCCGGGAAGATCAGGCTGGTGGTTATAGGCGATTCGCAGGCGGCAGACTTAATCAACGCCATCATGGAATCGCAAGACCGGGACAGGTTCGACATCTTGTCGATCCAAACCGACGTCAGGTGCGGAGCGCCTTACGTTCGCCGGCAAGAGAGAAAAAGCTACCTTGAATCGACCAACCTGAATTCGGCATCCTCCAGTGGATTAAGGCAGTTCTGCGAACGGAAATTCGCCAACCTATTTAACGAGGTAAACCGGCGGGAAATGCAGAGCGCCGACTTTATCCTGCTCGCCATGAACTGGAAGCCTTACAGCGCCAAATATATCGTTCAAACAATAAACGAGATCGAATCAAATGAAACCACGGCGAAAATTATCGTGGTGGGCAAGAAAAGCCTGAAAGCAAACGGTATGTTTATTCTCAATAAAAACCGTTCGCTAACCAACGCCAATGCCTTCGCAGCTCAATATATCAGCCAGGACACGGCAAGGATCAATAATGCCATCTCGTCGGTGCTGCCCGGCGGCATCGCGTTTTTCCAACCGTTGGACGTGGTCTGCCCGGAGGGCAAATACTGCGCGCTCCTGGATAATCAAAACAACATCACCTATAGCGATGAGGCCCACTTCACCAGAAACGGCGCCAGGCTGTTCTCGAATGCAATCGTGGCCAGGCTTGGCCTGCTGGAGCCCGCGCACTCATCGCCGCCGCGCCTGCTCTTTCGCGAGGGGAGCAATTAGGAATTATCCAAGAAATGCGCCACCGCAGTTCTGGTGGCGCCTCCCTCAGCGGGATCAAATACCGGCGGTTTCCCGAATGTAGCGGCGCGCCTTGACCGCATATTCGAACGGATTGGCCAACGCCGGATCCTGTTCGGCCTCCACCACCATCCAGCCTTTGTAACCGCGCTCGTCCAGCAGCTTAAACACCGGCCGGAAATCGATCGCGCCGTCACCCGGCACGGTAAAGGTGCCCTTCTTCACGCCGTCGAGAAAACTCAGCTTGTTGGCCTTCACCTCCGCCACCACCTCATCGCGCACGTCTTTCAGATGTACGTGGTTGATGCGCGGCAGGTATTTCTCGAGGATCGCCATCATCGCCTGCTGGCTGCCCTCGGAGTAATAGGCGTGGCCGGTATCGAACAGCAGATAAACGTCGTCGTTCACCATGCTCATGTAGCGATCGATTTCAGCGGTGGTCTGGATGCCGGTGCCCATATGGTGGTGCAGACACACCTGCATGCCCTTGGCGGCGGCGATTTTCGCCAGCTCGTTATAGCCGTCGGCCACCCGTTGCCACTCTTCGTCGCTGAAATACGGCTTCTCTTCGAACACCCCTTTGGTGGTGCCCTGAATGCTCTTGCTCTGCTCGGAGCAGCCGATCACCCGGGCGCCCATCGCATGCAGGAAGTTCATATGGTTGATAAATTCGTCAATGGTCTTTTCTTTCTGGCCGTCGGCGAAAAAGGTGCTGAACCAGGCGTTGCAGATCTGAATGCCGCGGATGTCCAGCATCGGCTTCAGCACCGCCGGATCGCGCGGGTATTTGCTGCCGACTTCGCTGCCGGTAAAACCGGCCAATGCCATTTCGCTGACGCACTGCTGGAAGGTGTTTTCTTTGCCCAAATCGGGCATGTCGTCATTGGTCCAGCCGATCGGCGCAATGGCCAGCTTCACGTTGTCTTTGTTCATTTTCAGCCTCAGTCATCGGATGGCGCGCCGGCGCGCCAAAAAGGTTATTTGCCCAGCAGCTCTCTTTCGATGCGCTCGCGGGTCGCCACCGCCTGGCTCTTCATTTTTTCCGGGTAGCCGAACAGCGAGGTGCAGATGATCGACTCTCCGCCAACCTTAAAGCTGCGGTTGGCGAACTCCATGTCGCGCAGGGTCTGGAACAGCGCGTCGAAGTCCACTTCGCCTTCGCCGATGCCCACGTGCTGGTGCACCGCAGCGTCCACGCCCGGCGGGTTGACGATATAGCGGCAATGCTTGGTGTGATTCATGGTGTCGGCGATCAGCACGTGCGAAAGATCGTCGCCGGCGTACTTCAGCATGCTCGCCACGTCGCCTTGCCCCTTGTCGTAGTAGAAGCTGTGCGGCACGCTGTAAAGATATTTGACGTGGTCACTGCGCAGCGACTTCACCATGTCGGCGGTTTCGTTGCTCAGCTCGCAGAAGTCCCACGGGTGGGATTGGATCTCCATGCGAATGCCCTCGCGCTCGACGATCGGCAGCAGCTCCTCCATCGAGCGGTACCACAGTTCCTCACAGATCTCCGGCTCGTTGGGGTTGCCCGCCAGCTCGGTATTGATCACCTGAACGCCCATCTCCACCGCGATCTCGATCATCCGGCGCCAGTTTTTAACCGCCGCCTGGCGGCGATCCTCCCCGGGGCCAGACCAGCGATACACCACGATAAATGAGGAGATCTCCACGCCGGTAGCCTTCAGGGCGTTTTTGTATTCCGCCATAATTTCGCGGCTGGCTTTCGGGTGCTTATAGAACGGGTTGATCTGCGGGTGCGGCGACTGTTCGATGTATTTATAGCCCCAGTCGGCCACCTGCTGAACCATCCCGGTAACGCCCAAATCCCGGATAACATCCACATCAAAAGCGATCTTCATGCTCACTCCTCCGCGGGCATTACTTGTTGTAGAACGCCGGGCGCGGCGGCAGGGTCACCGGCACTATCTCGCCGCTGAGCTGAGCGGCCACGCAGGCGTCGGCGGTAACGGAAGCGGCATAACCGTCCCAGGCGGAAGGCCCGGTCAACTTGCCGGCCAACACGTCGCTAATGAACCCCTGCAGCTCGACGTCATAGGCGTCGATGAAGCGGTCTTTCCAGTCGGTCAGGATCTCGGTCGACAGCCGGGCGCCGCTGCGCATCTGCACCGAAGACGGCTCCGGCAGCCTGGCGATGCCGGTTTCCCCCACCACTTCGCATTGGATGTCATAGCCGTACTGGCAGTTCACGAAGATTTCGACGTCGATACGCGTGCCCTTGGCGGTCTCGAACAGCACTATCTGCGGGTCTTTCAGGTGCGGGAACGCTTTCGGGCTTTTACGCGGGAACACCACCTGTACCGAAACGTAGTCGTCATCCAGCAGCCAACGCAGTACGTCGATCTCATGGATCAGCGTGTCGGTGATCGCCATATCGGTGGTGTAAGCCTCGCCGACGGTCGGGTTGCGGTGCGCGCAGTGCAGCATCAAGGGTTCGCCGATCTGGCCGCTGGTCAGCACCTGTTTCAACGCGCGGTACCCCCGATCGTAAGGGCGCATAAAGCCGACCTGCACCAGGCGCTTGCCGTGTTTCGCTTCGGCGTCGACGATGTTTTTGCAGCCCTGGGCGGTCACCGCCAGCGGCTTCTCGCAGAATACCGGTTTGCCGGCGGCGATGGCTGCCAGCACGAACTCTTCATGGCTCGGCCCCCAGGAAGTGACCAGCACCGCCTGCACGTCGGCGGCGTTAATCAGGTCGTGGCCATTGTCATAAACCCGGGCGTCCAGCTGCAGATCGCTCACCACCTTGGCGGCGTTGTCGCGATTGATGTCGTTCACCGCCACGATGCGGGCGCCCTGCAACACCTTGCTGCAGCGGCGAATGTGATCGCGGCCGATGGCGCCGGTGCCGATAACCCCAATGTTCAATGTCATTTCGCTACCCTCGAGATTGATGTATGAGAACGAATCAGTATTCGCGTGCCTTATCGATGTTTTCCTGCAGCCTGCGGGCCACCGCGACGATTTTCTCGCTGTCGGCTACCTGGGCGCCGCCCACGCGCCACCAGCTGAGATATTTGTGCACCATGGTTTTTGGCAGCACCTTGATATCCAGCAGGGTGGAAACGCTTTGTTTGCGGGCATCGGCCAGCGCCTCGATCAGCTGCTGTTCGGTGGTGATGCTGTAGGTTTTGCAGCCATAGGCCGCCGCCAGCATGGCGAAGTTAACCGGCACCAGTTTGCCGTCGAGCTTGCCGCCCTGCGGGTTGCGGAAGCGGAACTCGGTGGTGTAGCTGTCCATGCCGTGTTCCATCTGCAGGTTGTTGATGCAGCCGTTGGTCATGTTGTCGAACAACACCACGTTGATCTTGCAGCCTTCCTGAACCGAGGTGACCAGTTCGGAGTGCAGCATCATAAAGGCGCCGTCGCCGACCATGGCGTACACCTCGCGCTGCGGCTCGGCCAGTTTGACCCCCAGCGCGGCGTTGACCTCATAGCCCATGCAGGAGTAGCCGTACTCCACGTGATAGCCGTGCTCGCCGTGGTTGTGCCACACGCGCTGCAGATCCCCCGGCAGGCTGCCGGCGGCGGCGACGATCACGCTGTCCTGCGGCAACTGCTGGTTCAACACCCCCAGCACCCGGCTTTGGGTCAGGAAGGAGTCGGTCTGCTCAATAAATTCGGCGAATACCCGCTGGCGATCGAGGTGATCGTCAATCTCCGGTACAAAGCCTTCGCCGCTGTATTCCACCGCATACACCCGGGCGGTCTCCTGTTGCTGCTCGCTGCGCGCCGCGGCGATGGCTTCGCCCCAGCCGGCGCGGTAGTCGGACTGCGCCAACAGCGCGTTCAGGGCGGCCAGCGCCGCGCGGGCGTCCGCCAACACCTGCACGCCGTCGAGCTTGCCGGCGTCAAAGGCGCTGACGTTGATGTTGAGGAACTCGACGTCCGGGTTCTGGAACAGCCATTTGGAAGAGGTGGTGAAGTCGGTGTAGCGGGTGCCGACGCCGATCACCAGATCGGCCTGCCTGGCCAGGGTATTGGCCGCCAGGCAGCCGGTCTCGCCGATGCCGCCGAGGTTGAACTCATGGCCGCTCGGCAGCGTGCCTTTGCCGGCCTGGGTTTCCACGAACGGAATGCGAAAGCGTTCGGCGAACTCGCGCAGCGCCTGGCCGGCCTGCGAGTATTTCACCCCGCCGCCGCACACCAGCAGCGGCCTGCGCTTGGCGCTCACCAGCGCCAGCGCCTCGGCCAGCATGCCTTCGGTCGCCGGGCGGCGATCGAGCCGGTGGACGCGTTTCTGGAAGAAATAATCCGGGTAGTCGTAGGCCTCACCCTGCACGTCCTGCGGCAGGCACAGCGTGACCGCGCCGGTTTCCGCCGGGTCGGTCAGCACGCGCATGGCGTTGATGCAGGCGCTCATCAGCTGTTCCGGGCGCACGATGCGGTCCCAGTATTTACTCACCGCGCGAAAGGCGTCGTTGGTGCTGATGCTGAGATCGTAAGACTGTTCTATCTGCTGCAGCACCGGGTCCGGCTGGCGTGAAGCGTACACATCGCCCGGCAGCAGCAGTAAAGGAATGCGGTTGGCGGTGGCGGTGGCTGCGGCGGTGATCATATTGGCGGCGCCCGGGCCGACGGACGAGGTGCAGGCGTAGATCTGCCGGCGCAGCTTCTGCTTGGCGAAGCCGGTCGCCGCATGCGCCATCCCCTGCTCATTGCGCCCTTGGTGCACCACCAGATCGCCGCTGTCCTGTTCCAGCGCCTGCCCCAGCCCCAGCACGTTGCCGTGGCCAAAAATCGCAAAGATGCCCTTCACGAACTTGGTTTCCACCCCGTCGGCCAGCAGATACTGGTTGTCGAGGAAGCGGACGAGCGCCTGCGCCATGGTTAGCCTGATCTTGCCCATTTACCCACCTTTTCGATTGATGGCCGCCACGGCGCAGGGTCTGAAACCCCGTCTGTTGTTACGCGACGGCAGCTGTTATCTTGAGCTGGCGGTTGCGCCGCTCACTGAGTCGACAACCTGAAACGTGAAGCGATTATAAACAAATATATTTTTCATAAAATCACATTACAGAAGAAACATTTCATTTTGCGATAAAGATCGCATATTGATGAAAAGCCCGTTTCATCCTTGCCCTTAAAATTCACTGACTTAGCCTGGTCACTCTGCGGGCGACACCGCCGCGCCCCGTTCTTTCATCCGTCAAAGCCCCGCTCGCCGCCCCCCGAATCGGCACCGGGGCGGCGCTTGCCGCTAACCGGTCGTCCGGCAGGCCTGCCGGGGTTTCCACCTCTTTTAGCCCGCTTGCAGCGATGTTTTAAATGCATCACATTTCTGGGGTGTAAATTTCATTCCATATTGAAATTGAAATTTTTATTCCTCATAATTCCAAACATGCTTCCTGCCGGGCGCCGTCAACGGGCCGCAAGCCGGGGTTTTGCTCAATACAGAAGGAAACGGGTATGGCTACACAAGAAAAACAGCTTGATGTCATTTGTCTCGGGCGTATCGCCGTCGATTTCTATGCTCAGCAGATCGGCGCGCGTCTGGAAGATGCCAGCACATTCTCCAAATATCTCGGCGGCTCTTCCGGCAACGTGGCCTACGGCACCGCCATTCAGGGGCTGAAGTCCGGCATGCTGGCCCGCGTCGGCGACGAGCACATGGGCCGTTTCCTGCGCGAAGAGCTGCAGCGCGTGGGCGCCGATACCCAATGCCTGATCACCGATCCGCAGCGGTTGACCGGCCTGGTGATCCTCGGCATCAAGGATCAGGAAACCTTCCCGCTGATCTTCTACCGCGACAACTGCGCCGACATGGCGCTGACGCCGGATGATATCGACGAGGCCTACATCGCCTCGTCGCGCGCGCTGGCCATCACCGGCACCCACCTGTCGCACCCCAATACCCGCGCGGCGGTGCTGAAGGCGCTGGAATACGCCCGCCGCCACGGCCTGCGCACCGCGTTGGATATCGACTACCGCCCGGTGCTGTGGGGCCTGACCTCGCTGGGCGACGGCGAAACCCGCTTTGTCGAATCGGCCAAGGTGACCCGCGAACTGCAGGAAGTGTTGCACCACTTTGATCTGATCGTCGGCACCGAAGAGGAATTCCATATCGCCGGCGGCAGTATCGACACCCTGACCGCGCTGAAAAACGTGCGCCAGGCCACCCGCGCCACGCTGGTGTGCAAACGCGGCGCACAGGGCTGCTCGGTATTTGAAGGCGATATCGCCGACGACTGGCGCGAGGTGAAGCTGCACTCCGGCGTGCGGGTAGAGGTGCTGAACGTGCTCGGCGCCGGCGACGCCTTTATGTCCGGCCTGCTGCGCGGCTACCTGAATGACGAGGGTTGGGATCGGGCCTGCCGCTACGCCAACGCCTGCGGCGCGCTGGTGGTGTCGCGCCATGGCTGCGCGCCGGCGATGCCGACCAAACTCGAACTGGATGACTATCTGCTGCGCGAACGCCAGGTCAAACGTCCGGACCGCGACGCGCGCCTGAACCACCTGCATCGGGTAACCACCCGCAAGCAGCAATGGCCGGAGCTGTGCGTGTTCGCCTTCGATCACCGCAAGCAGCTGGCGGATATGGCGCGCGAGGCCAACGTCGGCGAAGAGCGCATTCCCAAATTGAAAACCCTGCTGCTGCAGGCGGCGCAACAGGCCGCTGAACAGGCCGGGCTGCACGGCAACAGCGGCATTCTGGCCGACACCACCTATGGCCAGGCGGCGCTGAACGCCATCACCGGCCAGGGCTGGTGGATCGGTCGCCCGGTCGAGCTGCCCAGTTCGCGCCCGCTGCGCCTGGAGCACGGCAATATCGGCTCGCAGCTGACCGACTGGCCGCAGGAACACGTGGTGAAATGCCTGGTGTTTTACCACCCGCACGACGCCGCCGAACTGCGCCGCGAGCAGGATGAGCTGATCCTCGACATCTATCGCGGCTGCTGCAAATCCGGCCATGAGCTGTTGCTCGAGGTGATCCTGCCGGAAAGCAGCGCCGACAAAAATGAGCGCTACTATCTGGAAATGATGGCGCATTTCTATCAGTTGGGCGTGCAGCCGGACTGGTGGAAACTGCCGCCGCTGAGCGCCGCCAACTGGCAGCAGGTCGGCGCGCTGATTGAAGCCAGCGATCCCCACTGCCGCGGGGTACTGATCCTCGGTCTGGATTCACCGGAAGAAACCCTGAAGGCCGGCTTCGCCGCCGCCGCAGACGCCCATTGGGTGAAAGGTTTTGCCGTCGGCCGCACCATCTTCGGCCAGCCGTCGCGCCGTTGGCTGCAGGGCGAGCTGGACGACGCCGCGCTGATTGAGCAGGTGAAACAAAAATACCTGACGCTGATCGGTTTCTGGCGCCAGTACCGCCCGCAGACCGGCAGCGCAAGCTAGGCGGCCGCTGCGCGTTATCCGCCCCTTAAGGTATTTTCAGCGCTTTAAGGGGATTTTTTTGCCGATTTTCTGTGAAGTCACGCAACTTGCGATCGAATAAATCGCTTTTTGAGGAAATGAAATTTCCACTCCGTCTGTTAGAATAGCCTGTCAATAATTCAGGCGTCAGGCCGATACGCCTTAGCCCACACTGCGAGCCGAATGGATGAACAACCCAACTCAACTTTCGCTGTTACAGGATGAGATTCGCCACCGTTATGAAACGCTGAGCAAACGCTTAAAGCAGGTGGCGCGCTATATTTTGGATAACAGTAACAGCATTGCTTTCGATACCGTCGCCTCCATCGCCGCACAGGCCAGCGTCCCGCCTTCCACGCTGATCCGCTTCGCCAACGCCTTCGGCTTTAGCGGTTTCAACGAAATGAAGCAGGTATTCCGCCAGCACCTGATGGAGGAAACGGTCAACTATACCGAGCGTGCGCGCCTGTTCCGCCAAACCTCCACCGACGACAACGTAGCGCCGGAAAAACCGGCCGAAATTCTCAACGTCTTCACCATGGTCAACGCCCAGGCGCTGCAGCAGCTGGCGATGCAGATCGCGCCCGAGCAGCTGGACCGCGCCGTCGAGCTGTTGAACAATGCCGAGAACATCTACGTGATTGGCCTGCGCCGTTCGTTTAGCGTCGCCTCCTACCTGACCTATGCGCTGCGCCATCTGGAACGCCGCGCGTTTCTGATCGACGGGCTGGGCGGCATGTTTACCGAACAGCTGAGCATGGTGAAGCCAAAGGACGTGGTGATCGCCATCAGCTACTCGCCGTATGCGCAAGAAGCGCTGGAGTTGGTAGAACTGGGCGCCAAGCGCGGCGCGCAACAGATAGCCATCACCGACAGCCAGGTCAGCCCACTGGCGGCCTTTAGCGACGTGTGCTTTGTGGTGCGCGAAGCGCAGGTGGACGGGTTCCGCTCGCAGGTCGCCTCGATGTGCCTGGCGCAAACCCTGGCGGTCTCGCTGGCGCTGAACAACGCCAAGGACGAGTAACGCTGAATAACAACAGGCCCGGCAAGCCGGGCCGGATAACGCTTATTTCGCCGCCGGATAACCGTCGCTGTTAATCCAGGCGTGATCTTTCTCCCAGGTGAATTTCCACAGCCGCACCGGCCCGGCCATCACGTTGAGATAGTAATTGTCGTAACCGGCCAGGGTCGCGACCGGATGGTAGCCGCGCGGCACTTTCACCACGTCGCGGTTATAGACCGGCATGCATTCGTCCAGCGAACGATCGTCGGTATACACGCGCTGCATGCAGAAACCCTGCTCCGGCTGGATGCGGTGATAGTAGGTCTCTTCCAGATAGGTTTCATCCGGCGAGTCTTCCCGATCGTGCTTATGGCTGGGGTAAGAGCTGGTGTTGCCTTCGTCGGTATATACCTCAACCACCAACAGGCTGTCGGCCGGTTCGCTGTCCGGCAAAATATTATGCACCAGGCGTTGATTGCGTCCCTTGCCGCGCCGCTCGACGCCGACATCCGCCGGGGTGATCAACCGCGACGGCAGATGCCCGCCGCCCGGGGCGCTGCAGACCGCCAGCTCCAAATCGGTTTCCGCCCGCACCTCGATGCGATCCTGATGCGGCACGTAGACCGCATAAGGCGGCGTGCGCTCAAACGGGCTCATGCGCTTGCCGATATGCGGGTATTCCGCCCGCAGGGTGGCGACGGAGGCGATGCCGGCCACCAGCACCAGGCACAGCTCCCGGTCGCCGCTTTCCAGCTGCAGCGACTCACCGGCCGCCAGGCGATAAACGTCGAACCCGACAAAGCGCCAGCCGGCATTTTCCGGGGTGACATGCTGGATACGCCCCTGGGCGTTCGGCTGCTGACATTTGGCAAGCAGTGAAGACATGACGATTCTCCTGTTAACCTATAGCGTTACAAATGCAGCGGCCGTCACTCCAATGAAGTAACGGCCCTGGTCTGCCGGTACGGGGTTTAACCCAGCGTCGGCATGCTGTATTCAGACACCGTCTGCTGCCCGGTCGGCCAGCGGGCGGTGGCGGTTTTCATGCGGGTATAGAAACGTACGCCGTCGGTGCCGTGCACGTTCAACGCGCCGAACACCGAGCGTTTCCAGCCGCCGAAGCTGTGGAACGCCATCGGTACCGGCACCGGCACGTTGACGCCAACCATCCCGGCCTGCACTTCCTGCACGAACTGGCGCGCGTAGTGGCCGTTGCTGGTAAAGATGGCGGCGCCGTTGCCGAATTCATGGCCGTTAACCGTGTCGATGGCGGTCTGGTAGTCCGGCACCCGCACGATGCCCAGCACCGGCCCGAAGATCTCTTCGCGGTAAATGCGCATGTTCGGCTTCACGTTATCGAACAGCGTGCCGCCAACGTAGTACCCCTCGGGATAGCCCGCCACCTGATAGTTGCGGCCGTCGGCCACCAGCGTGGCGCCCTCTTCCACCCCGAGATCGATATAGCCCAGCACCTTTTTCTGGTGGGCGGAGGAAACCAGCGGGCCCATTTCATTCTCTTCGCCGCCCTGCTGAATGCCCGGGCCGACGCGCAGCTGCGCAATCAAGGGTTTCAGCTTGGCGATCAGCTTGTCGGCGGTGCTGTCGCCGACCACCACCGCAACCGGCAGCGCCATGCAGCGTTCGCCGGCGGAGCCGAAAGCGCCGCCCATCAGGGCGTTGACCGTGGCGTCCAGATCGGCGTCCGGCATGACGATCGCCTGGTTCTTCGCCGCGCCGAAGGCCTGTACCCGCTTGCCGTGGGCGCTGGCGGTGGTATAGATATGCTCCGCCACGGTGGACGAGCCAACGAAGCTCACCGCCTGAATACGCGGATCGGTGCACAGCTGCGCCGCATCTTCGTTGGCGCAGTGCACCACGTTGAACACGCCGTCCGGCAGGCCGGCTTCTTTCAGCAGTTCGGCCAGCCGCACCGAAGCCGAAGGCACCAGCGCCGGCGGCTTGAGCACGAAGGTGTTGCCGCAGGCCAGCGCGATCGGGAACATCCACATCGGCACCATCGCCGGGAAGTTGAACGGGGTAATGCCCGCCACCACGCCCAGCGGCTGCATCAGCGAGAAGCTGTCAACGCCGCCGCCGACCTCCGGCGAATACTCCCCCTTGATGAGGTGCGGAATGCCGCAGGCGAATTCAACCACTTCGATGCCGCGGGTCAGTTCGCCCAGGGCGTCGGAATAGACCTTGCCGTGTTCGCTGACGATCAGCGCCGCCAGCTCGTCGCGGTGCTGCTCCAGCAGCGCCTTGAAGTTGAACATGACGCGTGCGCGGCGCAGCGGCGTGGTGCGCGACCAGTCGGCAAACGCCTGATGGGCCACGTCGATGGCCTGTTTTACCTCGGCGGCGGTGCTCTGGGTGACGCGGCGTTCAACCTGCCCGGTCGCCGGGTTATGCACGTCGACGGTTTGATTACTGCTGCTCAGGCACACTTGCCCGCCAATAAAGTTACCCACGGTTTTCATGTCACACCCTCTTTTCAAGTCCGCTGTCGCCTGGCCGCAAACGGCATGGCGTTAATCATCCTGTCTGCCAGGCGGCGCCCGCACACAGGCTAAATCCTGACCGGATGCAGCAAACTCTATTTCATTGAAAAAAAAGTTTCAAATAAATTATTTTAGAAATTTTGTTTTTAGTGCGGAAGGTCGCAGTTTTGTCGTTGTCTCATGCAAAGCCATTACATGACGGCCAATCGCCTCTTCTGGCGCAGCACGCAAGATCGCGTCAATGCCCCATGACTTTTATACAGAAAAGGTTCAACGTGCGGCGCCCGGCGGCGCGCCGTTCAGCCAACGGAAGTTTGCCGGCGGTTTGCGGTTTTTTTTGAACTGGATCTAAAAATCAATATTTCATTATTCACTAATTATGAAATAAATGTTCTTGTTTACCGCAGAATCAACCGACTATCACCGCCTTGATGACAGGCACGGTTCACACCCTTTCGCCGCCCTCTCCCCATTTCCTTACTGCGCGCGAAAGCCAGGATAAAAATCGGAGCATTACATGTCATATCAGCGTAAGCATAATACCGGGTACATACTGCGCATTTGCGGTATTGCGGCACTCGGCGGCATTCTGTTCGGCTACGACACCGCCGTGATCTCCGGCGCGATCGAAGCCCTGAAAACCTATTTTGATCTCAGCCCGGCGCAAACCGGCTGGGCGGTCTCCAACGTGGTGATCGGCTGCGTGGTCGGCGCTTTCGCCGCCGGGCCGCTGGCGGCGCGCTACGGCCGCAAGAAGGCGCTGATGCTGGCGGCGCTGCTGTTCACCATTTCCGCGGTGGGCGCCTCGCTGGCTCCTACCTTCACCTGGTTCGTTATCTACCGCATTATCGGCGGCCTGGCGGTGGGCATCGCCGCCACCGTCTCGCCGATGTACATGTCGGAAGTCTCGCCGAAAGACATGCGCGGCCGCGCGCTCAGCATGCAGCAGTTCGCCATCGTGTTCGGCCAGATCGTGATTTTTTACGTCAACTTCAAAATCGCCAGCATCGCCAGCGAAGCCTGGCTGGTGGAAATGGGCTGGCGCTGGATGTTCGCGTCCGGCGTTATCCCCTGCGTCCTGTTCTGCCTGCTGGTGTTTATCATTCCCGAGTCGCCGCGCTGGAACGTGATGATGGGGCGGGACGCTCAGGCGCTGGCGATGCTGACCAAGGTCTCCAACGCCGCGCATGCGCAAAACCTGCTGCAGGAGATCAAGGACTCGCTGCGTCAGGACCGGCAAAAGCATCAGCAGAAGCTGAACTACGGCGACGTGCGGGTGCGTTTCATTTTGTTCGTCGGCTGCATGATTGCCATGCTGCAACAGGTCACCGGCGTTAACGTGATGATGTACTACGCGCCGGTGGTGCTGAAAACCGTCACCGAAAATGCGCAGGAAGCGCTGTTCCAGACCATCTGGATCGGCGTACTGCAGCTGGTCGGTTCGGCGATCGGCGCCATGCTGATGGACCGCATGGGGCGCATTCCATTGATGCGCTACGGCACGCTGGGCGCCATCGCCGGGTTGCTGCTCACTTCATATGCGCTCTATACCCAGGCCACCGGCTATTTCGCGCTGTTCGGCATGCTGTTTTTCATGGTGTTCTACGCGCTGTCATGGGGCGTCGGAGCCTGGGTGCTGGTGTCGGAAATCTTCCCCAACCGCATGCGCGCACAGGGCATGAGCATCGCCGTCGGCTGCATGTGGCTGGCCAACTTTGTGGTGTCGCAAACCTTCCCGATGATCAACGACAACCCTTATCTGTTCTCTCATTTCCACGGCGCCTTCCCGATGTGGATCTTCGCCGCCTGCTGCCTGTTCAGCTACTGGTTTATCGGCCGTTATATCCCGGAGACCAAAGGCGTATCGCTGGAGAAGATGGAGGAGGTGGTGATGGCCAAGCGCGATCGCCAGCCGCTGGCCGAAACGCCGCAGGCGCCGTTGGAAAACGGCAAACCCTGATCGAACGCACCTTAACTGACCCTGATACCAGGAGGCATGCATCATGACCATTGCGCTGGACCGTTTTTGCATCAACCGCAAGATCGCCCCAAACCTCGATTTGGACCGTTTTTTCCGCCTGGTGAAACAGTGCGGGCTCAGTAAAGTTGAGCTGCGCAACGATATGCCCAGCGGCAAGGTCACGGACGATCTGAGCGACTCGCAGCTCAACGCGCTGGCGGCGGAGCACGGCATCGAGATCGTCACCATCAACGCGCTCGGCATGTTTAACCTGCTGGATGATGCGGCGGCGCTGCAGCAGCGGGCGCAAGCCCTGCTGAGCCAGGCACAGGCCATTCACAGCAAGGCGCTGGTGCTGTGCCCGCACTGCAGCGCCGGCGACGCGCGCAGCGAGCAGCAAAAACGGGACGATACGCTGGCCGCGCTGAAGCTGTTGGCGCCGCTGTTCCAGCGCTACGGCGTGCAGGGCTACGTGGAGCCGCTGGGCTTCGGCATCAGCTCGCTGCGCTCGTCGTTGCTGACGCAGACGCTGATCCGCGACGCGGGCGCGCCCTACAAAATCGTGCTCGATACCTTCCATCACTACCTGAGCGGCGTGGCGCAGGCCGAGTTCGACGCGCAAATCCAGGTGGCGCAAATCGGCCTGGTGCACCTGTCCGGGGTAGAGGACGGACGAGCCAAAGACAGCTTGAGCGATGAAGAGCGCATCATGTTGAGCGAGCGGGATCGGCTGGAAAGCCGGCGGCAGGTGCAGAACCTGGAACGCCTCGGTTATACCGGCATTTACGCCTTCGAGCCGTTCTCGTCGCAGCTGGAGGGCTGGTCCGAGGCGGATATTGAACGTGAAATCCGCCAGAGCATCGCCCTGTTGCAAGGGTGATAGACGGTAAAACGGCCTCCGCGGAGGCCGTTTTTAATGGCGCTACTTCAGGCTGCTGACCACCAGCTGGTGGCGGGCGTTGTAGAACTTGCGGTAGGCCAGGTAGCAGGCAATGATGGTCGACAGGCTGGCGGTGGACAGCAGCATAAAGGTCACCATGATCTGGTACTTAATCGCCTTGACCGGATCGATGCCGGCGAAGATCAGGCCGGACATCATGCCCGGCAGGCTCACCAGCCCGACGGTTTTCGCCGAATCAATGGTGGGAATGAGCGAGGCGCGGATGCTGTCGCGGATCAGCCCCGCCGAGGCGAATTTCGGCGTAGCGCCCAGGCTGAGCATCTCCTGGATCTTCTGCTGGTCGCCCTTGAAACGCTGCCCGAGTTGGGTGTAGCACAGCCCCACCGCCACCATGGCGTTGCCGGCCACCATGCCGGCAATCGGGATCACCTGCATCGGCGTGAATTCAATCGAGCCGGTCAACACCAGCACCGCCAGCGTCAGCACCGCGCCGGTGGTGATGGCGATAAACGAGGTGACGAACGCGCGTTCGATATATTTGCTGCGCTTTTTGGCGTTGTAGGCGGCGTTGAAACAGATGAACAGCACCATCAGCACGGTCAGCGCAGCGTTGTTCAGGTCGAAAATATATTTCAGCACATAGCCGACGGCAATCAGCTGCACCACCGCCCGGCAGATGCTCCAGATGATGTCCTTTTCCAGCGCCAGCTTTTCCCGGTGGCTGATCAGGATGGCGATAACCACCAATACCATCGACAACCCTAATGATTCATTGGTGATGTTATGCTGGTTCATCGGCGTGCTCCCGTTGCTGGGCGGTATGCGCAGGCAGCGTGATCACCTCGTCCGCATGCCTGATTTCTTCGGTATCGTGCGTTACCCACAGCACCGCCAACCGATGTTCCGCCACCAGTTGGCGGATCTGTTCGTTGACGTTGCGCTTGTTGTCCTCGTCCAGCGCGCTGGTGATTTCATCCAGCAACAGCACCCGAGGGATAAACTGCAGGTTGCGGATCAGCGAAATGCGCTGCTTCTCGCCGCCCGAAAGTTCATTGATGCTCTTTTTCAATATGTTGCCCGGCAGCCCGAAGCGCACCAGATCGGCCTGCATTTTCTGTTCGTCCGGCTTTTGCTTGCGGATCTGATAAGGCAGCGCGATGTTGTCGTACACCGTATCGCCGAACAGCGACGGCGTCTGGAAACAGTAAGAAACCTGTTTGCGGTAGTCCTCCGGCTGCATGGCGGTGATGGCCTGGCCATCAAAGGTAATGGTTCCGCGGGTAGGATCCATCAGCGAGGAGATGATTTTAAGCAGGGTGCTCTTGCCGCAGCCGGAGGGGCCGGTAATCAGCTTGAACTCCCCTTCCCTGAGGCCAAAAGAGACGGAATCGAGGATCACCTGGCCATCTATTTGATAATGAATATCATCCAATCTGAGTATTACTTTGCTGTCCTTCACCATCGCGCCGGCTCCCTACATCCGTTGGCTGTTAGGGGGTAAGTATATGGCGACAAAAAACATACTGGCAATGGCTGGTCATGAAAGGTAACAAAGCCGACGTTCTGACGGGATCCGAGCCCCGTCAGAACGATAAGTTTTTTTAATGATTAGCTGCGAAAGGTAGTCAACAAGAAACAAAAATTATCTATGACTCTGTTCCGGCCGATGTACGCGCGGCGCAGATATACCAACGCAGGGAATTATTGATGCTGCGATGGGTGCAATGAACTTTCCCCTCTTTTTCCAATGCCAGCAGCAGCGTGCGGGTGGTGTAAATATTCTCGCCGCACCGATCCGCCAGCTCGCGCGTTTTCGGCCACTGTTCCGGCGGCGGGTGATGCCCCCCCGCCCCCTCAGCCCGCTCCCTGCACAATACCTGTAACACGTTCAGCATCCGTAACTTCCTGCTTTCATATGTTCCCGGCTCCTTAGCCATGGCATTCCTCCTGAGTGGTTACTTCTGAGCATCCCCGTTCGGCGGCAGCACGTCAGCCACGCGCAGGGTGTAAATCATGGTGGCGTTCGGCGGGATGACCGGCGGGCTGCCCCGCTCGCCATAGGCCAACGCCGGCGGCACCACCAGGGTGATGGAACCGTGTTTTTGCAATTTGCCGATCGCGGCGCGAAACAGCGGCGGGTATTGCGCCAGCGCCTGGGAAATCACCGTGCCGGCCAGTTCCATATCTTTGATTACCGTGCCGCCCGGCAGGCTTTCACGCACCACGATATCGACGCGATCGTCGGCGCCAATCCGGCCATTGCCGGCATAGTCCACCCGGTAATAGAAACCGAGCGCGTCTTTTTGCACGCCCGGCAGCTTGGCGAAGTCGGCAAGGTAGGCTTTCCCGTCAGGCTGTCCGCGCTGCTGCGCCAGCTCAAGCGCGCGGTCGGCGGCCTGCAACGCGTTGTCGATGGCGGTGTCATCCAGCCGCTGGCGGCCCGCCAGGGTATCGCTGATGCCCGCCAGCAGCCGCGCCTGATCCACCGTCAGCCCCAGGCGGCGGTTATCCTGCTGCAGTTGCACAATGTCGCGGCCCAGCGACACCCCGGCGGCATAGGCCTGCTTATCCGCAGCGCTGGCCAACGGCGGCGGTTCAAGCGCCCGTTGCCGTTCAGCCAGCTGCCGTTCCAGCCGTTGCACCCGCTCTTCTTCCCGCTGCTGCTGCCGCGTTAATTGGCTGGCCAGCCCTGCGCGCCGTTGCTCCGCCTGGGCCAACGTTGCGGCGAGCGCGCTCAGCTCCGGCGCAGGGGCCATCGCCTGGCGCAGCCCCTGCAGCGCCCGCGCCAGCGGTCGAATATCGATTTCGGTGATTTTCGGCTGCGGCGCGGGCGGCGCCTTCAGATCCGCCAGCCGCTGTTCCAGCCGGCGGATGGTTTCGGCCTGCTGTCGCAGAGTTTGATTCAGCGTGGTTAAACGCAGGCTATCGCCGGCGGGAGGGGCGGCGTTTCTGGGCCTGGCGGCGCCCGCTTCGGCTCGCGGCGCAGGCTCCGCCGGTTTTACCGCCGGGGCCTGTTGTCGTTCGGCGAATTTCAGCAGCGCGGGAATGCCGTCGTCACTGGCACCGGCCATGCCGCACCCCGCCAATAACAGCAAGATAACTGCGGCTCCTTCCGCAAATTGGTTCATGGCTATAGGTTCTCAACCCGGTTGGAAAGGTCGGACATCAGCTCGTGCTCGACGTCGGCGCAAAATTTTTCCGTTTTATATTTATAAAGCGCATCTATGGCTTTACGGGTACTGGCATCCACATTGTTGCGAATGCCCGCATAACCGGAGGCGTTAGACAGCAGGCCATTAAAATAGGCGATGCGTTTTTGATAGCTCTGCGGATTAATATTTTTTAACGAATTAACCCTTTGCTGGCAAAGCGCAATACGCTGCTCATCGGATTTATCACTAAGATTAGTCTGTGCAACTTTTTTCACAGGATCCGTACCTGCACTATTTTTGGTTACACAACCTGAAAGCGACACCGCCGACATTATCAATATCGCCAGCGCACCTGCACAACGACCATTAAAAACATTAACTGTGGTAATCATTCCGTGTTTCATCCCTTATTTGTCACTTAGGTCATCATTATGTAGCGAACTTCCACATCCTCTGACCGTTTTTGATTAATCAAAATGGGTTAAATACCGAAAAAAGCGTGATGGCAGTGGGAGGACGGAATAATTAACCGCCCTCAATATTGTTATTTTTTTGTTAATTAAAATGGCGGAAGCCTTTGTTTTCGGTTCAAAAAGAATCGCCACACTCTGAAAGCGTGTCACAAACAACATAAATAAAAACAACCATTTATGATTAATGATTTGTTGCCGTTCAGGCATTAATCATCTGCTGCCTGAGGGCGATATTAGCAAAACAATATTGTGAATTGTAGTGCGAACCCTATTTCCCTCGATCTAATATCTCGCATATCGTTATTTATATAGTGATTTATACTGGATAATATTTGTATACGATCTATTGATTTTAAAGAATATATATTTCTTTTTCCTTTTGGTTTTATATTCTGAATTTGACTTGATTTAATAAAAGCTATTTCCAAACAAGTCTATTATTTGCAAGAATATTCCCAGCAAGACGCTATGCCGATATTCATATTTTACTTTCACGGAAATCCATTGGTGATTTCCAATGACTTTCGTTATTCATCATAAATAACGGAGGGTGGCGTATTGCCCAGAGCAAAAGGATCTGGCTCCAACTGCGACGCTGTCGACATAATGTTGCCGCCGTCGCAGGGGATTTAGATGTGCTGTTCTTTTTATTTAAATACTCTCTACAGGAACCTGAGAAATGAAACTGAATAAATTAATGCTGGCAACCGTGATTGCTTTCGCTTCCGCATCTGTTGCTCACGCCGCATCTGATCAGGGCAACGGTAAAGTGACCTTCACCGGTTCAATCATTGATGCCCCATGCAGCATCGACCCTAACTCCGTCGATCAGACCGTTCCTATGGGCCAGATCAGCAACCGCGTCCTGGATAAGCAAGGCAAATCCAGCATGCAACCGTTCAACATCGAGCTGAAAGACTGTTCACTGTCGACCATGAAAAACGTCAAGGTGACCTTCACCGGCACGCCTGATCCGGACAACAGCAAGCTGCTGGCGCTGAGCGGCACCGCGACCGGCGCCGGCATCGTGATCTATGACATGTTGCACTCCAAAGACGTAGAGCTGGGCACCGCAACCGATGGCCAGGGCCTGACCGAAAACGACAACTCGTTGAAATTCGCCGCTTACCTGCAGGGCAGCAGCGCATCTGGCGCCGTAGTGCCGGGCGACTTCACCAGCGTGGCTAACTTCACCCTGGCTTACCTGTAATTCCCGTTGGGGGGCCAGAGCGCCCCCCGTTTTATGCATGCCGAAACGGGCAATAGGACAGGTCGCGACAGGGAGATACCCGCATGAAAACCCACTTTTGGGGCGCACTGCTTATCACGCTCAGCGTTTGCAGCACGGCGGCGGCGAAAGATCAGGGCCACGGTAAGGTCAGCCTGGGCGGCGAGATCGTCGAAACGCCGTGCGGCATCGCCGGAGAAAGCCTGGATCAATCCGTTGATTTCGGCCTGATTTCAATAAGCGATGCGGCGCAGGGAGCCAACCCGGCGCTGATCGGCAGCCGCCGCACTTTTGAGATCAAGCTGGTGAACTGCGAGCTGGCAAGCCAGGTGAAGCCCGACTTTATCTATCGCGCCGCCAACGTCACCTTCGACGGCACCGCCGACAGCCGCGATCCGGCGCTGCTTGGCGTTCAGGGCACGGCACGCGGCGTCGCCATCGAATTGCTAACCGAATCAGGCGTCCCGATACCGCTCGGCAGCACCACTGCGGATTACCTGATTGTCACCGGCGACAACCGGCTGCGCTTTGGCGCCCAGTTGCGCATTCACTCCGATAGGGCGCGGGCGGGCGAATTCAGTTCGCTGGCCAAATTTACCCTGTCTTATCTGTAGCGTCGGCGCCTCGCCAACGGGGACTGAACAGCATCACGAAATACGTATTCAGGTCGTACAGGATGACCTGCTATTGGGCGCGGATTTGCCATGAGTGATTATTCTATGACGTCATTACTGACACGGAAAAAAATACCCATCATCGTCATTCTGTCTTTCCTCTGGGTGCGTCCGGCATTTTCCGAGACGGAATTCAATACCGACGTATTGGATATCGGCGACCGCAGCAAAGTGGATTTATCCCGTTTTTCCAATGCCGACTACGTTATGCCCGGCGCCTATCTGCTGGATATCAAGATCAACCAGAAAACGCTGCCGCAGCGCAACATTCAGTACTATCCGGCCGGGGATAACCAGGCGGGCAGCCGGGTGTGCCTGCCGCCCGATCTGGTAGAAAAGATGGCGCTGAAAGAAGAGGCCGCCAAGAAAATCACCCTATGGCGCGACGGCGCCTGCGCCGATCTCAGCGGCATCAAAGGGGCGACCATTTCCAGCCGCATCGGCGGCGGGGTGCTGGCGATCACCATTCCGCAGGCCTGGATGAAATATTCCGATCCCGACTGGACCCCGCCCGAACAATGGGATGACGGCATTCCCGGTTTGCTGCTGGACTACAACCTCAGCGGCCAGGCCGGTAAGCAGAGCCACAACAACAACACCGCCGAAAGCTTCAGCAGCTACGGCACGCTGGGGGCTAACATGGGCGCCTGGCGCCTGCGGGCGGACTATCAGGCCAACTACAACCAGCAGGCCGGCGAACGCAACAGCGGCTTCGACTGGAACCAGATCTACGCCTATCGCGCGCTGCCGATGCAGGCCGCCAAGCTAACGCTGGGTGAAATTTATCTCGACTCGGCCGTCTTCGATGCTTACCGCTTTACCGGCGTCAATCTGGCCAACGATGAGCGCATGTTGCCGCCAAACCTGCAGGGATACGCGCCTGAAGTACGCGGCATTGCCAAAAGCAACGCCAAGATCACCGTTTCCCAGGATGGCCGCACGCTGTATGAAACCACGGTGCCCGCCGGGCCGTTCACCATTCAGGATCTCAACAGCTCGGTGCGCGGCCGGCTGGACGTCAAGGTCGAGGAACAAGACGGCAGCATCTCTACCTTTCAGGTGGATACCGCCACCATTCCTTACCTGACCCGCCCCGGCTACGTGCGTTACAACATCGCGCTGGGCAAGCCTTCGGCCTACGATCACCGCACGCAGGGGCCGTTGTTTTCCGCCAGCGATTTCTCCTGGGGCCTGAGCAACGCCTGGTCGCTGTATGGCGGCGCGCTGCTTGGCGGCAATTACAACGCCTGGTCGCTCGGCCTGGGCCGCGATCTGAACGTGTTCGGCGCCATGTCTGCGGACGTTACCCAGTCAATCGCCCGCTTGCCGGGCGAGCCGACCGCCAGCGGCCTGTCGTTCAAGGTCAACTACGCCAAGCGCTTCGATGAGCTGAACAGCCAGATCACCTTCGCCGGCTACCGCTTCTCGCAGCGCAAATTCATGAACATGTCGCAGTACCTGCAGGAGCGCTACGGCAGCCGCGACGACAATTACGACGGGCGTCAGAAAGAGCTGTATACCCTGACCGCCAGCAAAACCTTTATGGCGGAGGACAGCGCCAAAGCTATCACGGCTTACCTGACCTATTCGCACCAGACGTACTGGGACGCCAGGACGCAAGATCGCTACGGTTTGTCCGCCAGCAAGCTGTTCAGCGTCGGTGACGTCAGCAACATCACCGCCTCGCTGTCGGCCTATCGCACCAGCTATAAAGGCCGCACCGACGACAGCGTAATGCTGAACTTCAGCGTGCCGATCGGCGACCGCCGGCGCATCGGTTATACGCTGCAAACCACCAACAGCGATGTCACGCAAATGGCGTCCTACAACGACTATACCGATCCGAACAGCACCTGGCAGGTGAGCGGCGGCTTCAATCAGTCCGGCAAATCGCTGGCGCGCGGTTACTACACCCGCAACGCTTCGTTCGGTTCGCTCAACGCCAGCGCCTCTTACCAGCAGGACAGCTATTCCTCGATCGGCGGCTCCTTCCGCGGCGGCCTGACCGCGACCCGGCACGGCATCGCCGCGCACCAGAACGCCAGCAACGGCGGCAGCCGCATGATGCTGGATACCGACGGCGTCGCCGGGGTGCCTATCAATAACGGCCGCGCCTACAGCAACCGCTTCGGGGTGGCGGTGATCTCCGACATCACCAGCTACTACAACACCGACACCCGCATCGACGTCAACACCTTGGCGGACGACGTGGAAGCCACCCGCGCCGTGGTGCAGGGCACGCTGACCGAAGGCGCCATCGGCTATCGCCACTTTGAGGTGGTGAAAGGCAGCAAGCTGTTGGCCACCATCAAGCTGGCCGACGGCAGCGAACCGCCCTTCGGCGCCACGGTGCTGAGCGAAAAAGGCCGCGAAGTGGCGGTGGTGAACGACGGCGGGTCGGTTTACCTGACCGGCGTCCAACCGGAAGAACGGCTGGACGTGGCCTGGGAAGGGCAGCGCCAGTGCCGCATCGTGATCCCAGGCGCCGCCAAACCGCTGGACCAGCTGCTGCTGCCCTGCGCCAAACTGTAATCCGTAACGCTGAGAAACGATGATATGAACAAACACCCGATAACGCTACTGACCGCCGCCGGCCTGGCCCTGACGGCCGCTATTCCCGCCGCTAACGCGGCGATATCGCTGGATCGCACGCGCGCCGTCTACCTGAGCGACGCCAAATCGATCAGTCTGAATATCGTCAACGAGAACAAAGAACTGCCCTTCCTGGCGCAGTCCTGGCTGGAAGACGAACAGCACCGGAAGATCACCTCTCCGTTGGTGGTGCTGCCGCCGCTGCAGCGGGTGGAGCCCGGTGAACGCAGCCTGGTGCGCATTACCAAAACCCCGGAGGCCGAGCGCCTGCCGCAGGATCGCGAATCGGTATTTTACTTCAACCTGCGCGAGATCCCGCCAAAGAGCAGCAAAACCAACGTGATGCAGCTGGCGCTGCAGACGCAGATCAAGCTGTTTTACCGGCCGAAGGCCATAGTCGCCCCTAAAGGGGCCGTCTGGCAGGAGAAGCTGGTGTTTCGTAAAAGCAGCGGCGGCTTCACCATCGAAAACCCGACGCCATTTTACATCACCCTGACCGGCATCACGCGCCAGACGCAAAAACAGGGCGGCGGCGCGCTCAGCGACTTCCAGCCGCTGATGTTGAAACCGAAATCCAGCGAAAACATCCCGCTGCGCGACAACGGCCTGAACAGCTTCGTCGTCACCTATATCAACGACTACGGCGGCCACCCCGAGCTGCGCTTCGCCTGCAACGGCGGCGTGTGCAACGTGGTGCCCGAGAAAAAATAAGGAGATCGGCATGGCTGAATTCACCGGCCGCCTGCGGCCCCTGCTGTTATGCGCCCTGCTGCTGAGCGGCGGCGCAACGGCGGCGACGCCGCTGGGCGCGATCGAGGGCACCACCGGCACCGTCAGTTTTCATGGCGGCCTGCTCAGTTCCCCCTGCAGCCTGACGCCGGACAGCCAGGATCAGTCCATCGATCTGGGCGACGTCAACGCGCGCGCATTCCAGAACGCCGGCGATCAGAGCGCGCCGGTGCGTTTTCGTCTTTCGTTCCGCAACTGCCTGCTGGGCGCCCGGGCGCTGGCGGATAACCCGGCCGGGCCACGCAACGGTGACGCCAACCGGCTCTATTTGCAGGGGGAACAGGCCGCCACGCTGGTGTTTCTCGGTGAAAGCGACATCAACAATCCGCAGTTGCTGAAACTGAACGGCGGAGTGCAGGGCATCGGCCTGCGGCTGAAAGATCAGCAGGGTCGCCCGCTGGCGCTTAACCAGCAAAGCCACCCCTACATTCTGCAGCCCGGCAGCAACACCCTGTGGTTCAGCGCCAGCGTGGAATCGACCCAGCGGGCGGTAATGGCGGCGGGATTCGCCGCGGTAGCGCACATTCAGGTGGTTTACCTGTGAGGCTCGATAACATGAAAAATCAACGCGTTAAACTCTGCCTGCCGCTGGCGTTTGCGCTGGCGGCCCCCGCCGTGTGGGCCAACGGCTACGTAACGCCGGACGGGGGGGCGAAGCAGTTTTATATCGATCTCAATGAAAGCAACATCACCAACCAGGTGGGGTTTACCAAGGTGTTCCCCTATACGTTGGGCGGCCAGTATACCGGCAAAGCCTATTGCAGCACCTCTATCCCCCGAAGCCCGCACTACTATAAATCGGATTCGGCGTTGCCCGCCTCCGATTACGGCAACGGCTTTTTGCAGCTGAATGACTTTTTGGATTTAAAGGCCGAGGTGTGGATCGCCGGCAATAAAAAGGCCTACGTGACGGTGCCTTTTTACGACCAGTCCAACGATTATCCCAATCACTCCTGCACACCGCCTTACGTCCAGGTCAATAACTATGAAAGCGGCTCCAAAGGCCGCATCACCTTTCGGGTGCGTAAAAAGATCATCAACGGCGTGCAGATCAACGACCGGCAGATCATCGAGATGTACGGCCGCCTGGGCACCGTCGGCAGCGGGTTCGGCCCCAATCCGATGGCGCAGGTGTTTATTCAGTCCGCCATTCTTTACGTGCCGGACAAATGCGTGGTGAACGAGGGCCAGCTGATCAACGTGGAATTCGGCGAAATCGGCGGCAGCAACCTGAACGGCAGCAACTATCCGCAGAACATTCCGGTGCGTTTCCAGTGCGAGGGCGGCAGCTTTGAAGACGGCACCCTGAATATCAAGCTGGCGGTCTCCGGCTCGGCGGCGCCCTTCACCAATAATGCGTTTAAAACCGATAAAAACGATCTCGGCATCCAGCTCACGCACAACGGCCGGCTGGTGGTCCCGAACGAATTTTATCCGGTGCCGAATGTCGGCAACGGCGGCAGCTGGGACCTGGTGGCGGCCCCGTTGGCCAACGGCGGCAAGGAGATAGACGAAGGGGAATTCAACGCGTCGGCCACCATTGTGGCGGCATTCCAGTAACTGAGGGAGAAACAGAGATGCGTCTACGCGTTTTAGCGATGCTGAGCTGCATGCCCTGGTGGTTTGCGGCTTTGCCGGCCACGGCGGATACCGAGCTTATCGGTTCGCCGCTGCAGTTCCACGGCACCGTGGTGAGCCGGCCATGCAATATCGAGCCGCAGTCGGCCGATCAACTGGTGGAGATGGGGACGGTGATCGTCAAAACCCTGTACCGCTACGGCCACACCGTGCCGGTGCCCTTCAACATCAAACTGACCGACTGCAAAACGTCGGTGTTCAAGTCGGTCAACGTCACCTTTAGCGGCACCGAGGACCCTGAGCTGCCGGGCAAACTGGCGATCAATAACGGCGACAACGGCGCCGCCATCGCCCTGTTCGACCACCAGGGAGCGGAGCTCGATCTGAACCGGGCGAGCAGCGCAGTGGCATTGCAAAATGGCCCCAACGTGCTGAATTTCACCGCCTATGTGCAGGGCCACCCGAGCGCTATTCAGAATAAAACCATTACCGAAGGCGAATTCAGTTCGGTAGCCAACTTCGTGCTGGCCTACCAATAAGCCCGGCGTCTTCTGGAAGAAGCGATATGTCCACGCAAAAAACGGCCTGTCTTGCGGAGTAACCCATGCCTGATATTCGATTTACCCTGTTCGACAGCGATAATTTTTATCAGCAAGGCTTGCGCCTGCTCTTGCAGGATTACCTGCATGCGCTGAACGAATGCCATCGCCTGTATCCCCAACTGGCGCCGATAGAACTGCAGCGGTTGGAGCAGATTGAGGTGGTATTCCGCACGCCGGAAGATCGGTGGGGATGCGCCTGCTGCTACCAAAGCCCGCTGCAGACGCCGCAGCACCGGCAGGTGACGCTGCTGATCCTGGACGACTACGCCCCGGCGCCTCTACGCGCCCACCCGGCGTTGTTCAGCATCCACCGGCGCGATGCCGCCTATACCGTCCGCAACAAGCTGCAGGCGGCGCTGGAACGGTTTTGCCAGCACCCCTGGCTGGCGCAGCACGCCGGCGGCCTGTGGAAATGCCAAAAGTGCCGCATCGCCGCACTGAGCAGCTGCGAAAAAAAGATATTGCGGATGATGAGCACCGGCATGTCCGCCTGCACCATCGCCGGCATGCTGCACCGCAGCCAAAAAACCATCAGCGCCCATAAGCGCTCGGCAATGCGCAAACTTAACGTCCACAAAAATACCGAGCTGAACAAAATGCTGCTGAATCAGATGGGGCTGAACTAAGGCCGCCGCGGCGTCTGGCCCGCGTGAGCGAACATCGCCTCGAGCATCTCGACGATCAGCGCCGCATACCGGCCGTCAGTATCGAGGTCGGGATCGAATACCGACAGCGTCATGCCGCAACACAGCGGGTTTTGCAGCAGCCGTGCGCCGATGTATTCCAACCACAGACGATCGAGGCCGGGGCTGCCGGGGGAATCCACCGCCGGCATGATCTCCCGATCGAGCACGTCCACGTCGAGGTGCAGCCAAAAGCGCCATTGCGCTTCGGCGGCCAGCGTTCGTTCGATCTGCTGCATAATTTCCGCCTTGCCCATCTGATTGGCGGCAAAGATGTCGAGGCGTTTAACCGCCGTCTGATTGATATCCGGCCAGGCAAAATCCGCATCCCGGCTCTCACGCTCGCCCAGTTGAACAATTTGTTGCTCCGGCACCAGCGGCCCGGTAACGCCGGGCCACTCGGTTAACAAGGCCTCTCCGCGCCCGGTGGCCAACGCCAGATCCATCCCCGCTACCGCCCCCAACATCTGCCCGGGGTCGTAATTGCCGGGATGACGAAAATCGCTGTGCCCGTCGATATGCACCAGCGAAAGTGGCCCGGCGCTGCGCGAGCCGGCCAACGCCCCCAGTAAAATCGAACAGTCCCCGCCAATCACCAGCGGGAAATCACCGCGCTGCTGCACCCCCGCCACTTCGGCGGCCAACTGCAAATTGAAGGCGCGAATGGCGTGGCCGTTGCGAATGCGGGTGCCCGGCTGCGCCAGCGGCGAATATACCGGCTGCGGCAAAGCGCTAACGCCGCTCGCCCCCAGCCTTTGCGCCAGCCGCTGGGCCATCAGCGCCTGCGGCGCGCGCCAGGTACCGGGAATATGCCCGGGGCGCAAAGGGCTTAGCCCCAGATTGGTTGGTGCCAGAATAATCTGCATACGAGTCACCTAATGAAAAACGGGCCGAGAACCTGTTTAGCCGGAACAACGACGCCGGAAAGTATAGCGCCACCCGCTGACAGAAACCTGGCGCCGTTGCTTGACCGGAGGTGTCGGCCGCCACCTTTGGCGTGCCGGCCGCTGCGTTTCCCAAGCTGCCGTTCACGCCGGCCGACCCGCTGATTGTGCAGCGAGAAAATCCGGTCGATCCCGAGACATAACCTGTTTCGGCCGCCGTTTGTGGTTTATTCTGACTCATCATTTTCTCTCTTTGTAGTGGGCCAGAATCTATGCCGAGAAAAGCCAAAGTCGTTGAGGTTCCCGCCATTGGCCAGCTCGATCGCCAGGCGGGCCGGCTGAGCCATCAGTTGGCCCGGGCGCTGCGCAACGCCATCCATAAGGGCGAGCTCAAAGCCGGCGATCTGCTGCCCTCCACTCGCCGGCTATCGAGCGCGCTCAGCCTGGCCAGGGGCACGGTGCTGGAGGCTTTCGCCCAGCTGACCGCCGAAGGCTTTCTCGAACCGCAGCCGGGTTCCGGCACCCGCGTGGCCCGTTCGCTGGAGCCGCGCCGTGCACGCCAGTCCCCCGCCAGGCCGCACGCTACCGACCCGATACCACTGCCGCAGCAGGCGCGGCGGCTGGCCGACTTCGCCGCCCAGGTGCGCCCGCTGCCGCCGGTACCCTTCGCCGTTTCGGTACCCACCGGCGACACCGCGCCGGACGATATCTGGCGCAGGCTGGGCAATCGCATCCGCGCACGCGGGCCGGGTGCGCCGTCAGGCTACGGCGATCCCATGGGGGCGCTGCCGCTGCGCGAAGCCATCTGCGAATACGTTCGCCGTTCCCGCTCCGTCAGCTGCACGCCGCAGCAGGTGATGATCACGTCGGGCACCCAGCAGGGATTGTACCTGGCCGCACAACTGCTGCTGGACGCCGGTGAGGCCGCCTGGGTCGAGGATCCGGCCTATTCGGGCATCACCGCCATTTTTGACAGCGTATTCAACGACCGGCGCATGATCCGGGTGCCGGTCGCCGACGACGGCATCGACGTCGCCGCCGGCCAGGCGCTCGCCAACCGCGCCCGCGCCGTCTTCGTCACCCCCTCGCACCAGTATCCGCTCGGCATGCCGATGAGCATGGCGAAAAGAACCGCCCTGCTGGCGTGGGCAAAAGAGCAGCAGGCCTGGATCGTTGAGGATGATTACGACAGCGAGATGCGCTACGCCGGCCACCCTTTCCCCTCGCTGCAGGGGCTGGATCCCGGCCGGGTGATCTATTTGGGCACCTTCAGCAAAGTGCTGTTCCCCTCGCTGCGGCTGGGCTACGCCATCGTTCCCGAACCGCTGATCGACGCCTTTTGCGGCGCTCGCATGCTGATGGACCGTCATCCGCCCAGCGCCGATCAGCATGTGCTGGCCAGCTTTATCGCCGAGGGTTATCTGGATCGGCATATCCGCAAAATGCGCGGCGTCTATGCGGAAAAACGGCGGGTATTGATTGAGGCGATCAACGCACACGTCGACCCGGCGCTGGCCTGGCTGCAGCCCTGCGATCAGGGCATGCATACGGTGCTGTGGCTGCAGGCGGGTCTCGACGACCTGCAGGTGGCGCGCAGCGCCAACCAGGCCGGGCTCTCGCTGCGCGCGGTGTCGCCAATGTACGCCGCCGGCACCGGCAAACCGGGGTTAGTGCTCGGATTGGGCGGCTACACCGATCTGGCGGTCAATCGGGCGGTGCAAAAGCTCGGCCAGGTTATTCAGGCTTGCGCCGCAGGCCCGGCGCCCTAGCGGGCAAAACGCTTGGCGCCGAACACGCAGACCAACACGCCGGCCATCACGGCGATCATCGCCGGCTGGACGCGTTCATGCAGCACCAGCCCCGCCAGCGCCAGGCCAAAAAAGGGTTGCAACAGCTGCAGCTGCCCGATGGCCGCAATGCCGCCCTGCGCCAGGCCGCGATACCAGAATATAAAACCTATCCACATGCTGAACACCGAGACGTAGAACAGCGACAGCCAGGCACCGCCGCTGACGGCGGGCCAGCCGCCCGGTGCCGTCAGGATGGCCGCCGCCAGCGTCAGCGGCAAAGCGAGCGCCAGCGCCCAGGAAATCACCTGCCAGCCGCCAATCCGCCGCGACAGCACTGCGCCCTCGGCATAACCCAGGCCGCACAGCAGCACCGCTCCCACCATCAGGGCATCGCCCTGCCAGCCGCCGCCGCTGCTCTGGCTCAGCGCGAAGGCCGCCACCAGCAGGCCGCCCGCGACGGAAAATGCCCAAAATGCCGGTTTGGGTCGCTCCCCGCCGCGCAACACGCCAAAACAAGCCGTCGCCAGCGGCAGCAGGCCGATATACACCAATGAGTGCGCGGAGGTCGTGTGCTGTAACGCCAACGCCGTCAGCAGCGGGAAGCCGATCACCACGCCGATCGCCACCGACAGCAACGCCGGCAGATCGGCCCGCGCCGGCCGCGCCTGGCGCGTTACCCACAGCGCGCACAACGCCAGCAGGGCGGCGATCGCCGCTCTGACGGCCGTCAGGAACAGCGGATCCAGCTCCAGCACCGCCACCCGGGTGGCGGGCAGCGATCCGCTGAAAATAAGCATACCCAAAAAGCCGTTGGCCCAACCCTGGGTCGCACGCCCTGAGCCGCGACGATCGAGGCCGGTAACAACGAGAGATTTTTCTGACTGACTGTCCATTCCGCTACCACTCCGCACGCCTGAGGCATACCGCATTTCGGCAACCCGCGAGACGCTGTCATATTGAATGAAAGAATACGCCGCCGCGGCCGACAGCCGGGCTCCCCCCTTATTCTTCAGATAAAGTGGTTCACCTACAGATCCGGATAGAAAGATTATTGCCGGACCAGTAACCGAACCTGCGCCGATAGCGGAAAAGAAGTGCGCTTTTACGCCTGTCCTTGGCCGTTTGGCGGCTTGCATTGCGCGTTACCATGGCTGTTTATGCGTTTGGCACAACAGGACAAGGTTTTTTGCCATGGTGAAACCCTTTTTACGCAGTGGCAGTTTGGACGACGTGCTTGCATTAGGCGAAAACGGCCAGCCGGTCTACGCCTGTGCGCTGCAGCTGCGGGAAACCCTGCGTCTGCGCCAGTTGCAACCGGCCGCCGATTGCCTGGCGATCCCCCAACCGAACGAGAGCGGTACGCGCATCGACTGGTATGCCCCTTTCCCGGGAAAAGTCACTTCCTGGCTGGCGGCGAGCGATGCCCAGCGCGCGCAGGCCGTGCGCCAGCTGGAACGTTGCCGGGAATCCTTCAATGCGCTGATCGCCCAGACGCAGGCTTCCGTTCACCCCAGCCATCGGCTGTTCGGCGCGCTGCTGGCCAAGGCGATGCAGATCCCCGACCCAAACCATGTCTATCTGGTCGAGGGTAAACCGGTGCTGACTTTTTGGGGCTTTATCAAGCCGCAGGCCCAGAGCCAAAACGATCCTCTCGCCTGGCTGCGCCCAGCCGAACCGCCGGCAGAGCAACCGGCGCCGCGTCCGGTGGCGGAACCCATGGCCAAACCGGCGCCTGAAACGGTTCCGCCCGCGCCACCGCGCCGCCGCCCGCGCCGTTTTATGCTGCCCGCGCTGATGCTGATTGCCCTGCTGGCGGTGGCCGGCTGGCTAAGCCGTTCGGCCGCGCCTCCCGCACCGGCCCCGGCGTCGCCCCCGTTGGCTCTTGCCGAACGCCCCGCCGCGCCGGCGTTCAGGCTGCAGCTGCCGTTAGCGCACGCGACGCTGATGCCACCCGCGCCGGTGGCCCTGCCGCCGGCGGATAAAAACTCGCTGGTGCTGCCCGCCGACGCGGTCAAGGCCGGTTCGACCCGTTTTCTCAACGGCAACTGGCGCGCCACCGTGGCGCTGAAGGATCCCCTCACCGGTAAACGCCCCAGCCTGCAATACCGGCTGAACGGCGGCAAAGGCACCGCCAGCATTACCTACGGCGGCGCTATCCGCTGCCGGGCGCCGGTAGAGGCCGGGCTGATGCAGTCAGGCAACCTGGTGATCAACAGCCGCAGCAAAGCGCGCTGCAGCGACGGCAGCCGCTACCCCGTACCGGAAATCGTCTGCAAGCAAAACGAGGCGGGGCCGGCGGAATGCAGCGGCCGCTACGATGCGGACAGGGTCTATCCCATAACGTTAAAGCGCGAGAGTAAATGATGCTGGCACCCCTCACGGACTATCAACAGACCGTTACGCTGATTCAGGACAGCGGCATCCAGTTTCTGGACTTTGCCCTGACGCCGCTGTTGGAGGCCGATTTTCCGGGCAAGTTTGTCCGCCAGACGGCGAGCGGCCCGCTGCTGCGGCTGCAATGGGACGCCGACGGCGGCAAATATCTGCTGCCCGCCCAACCGGGGCAGGCCGCCGAAGTGGTGCGCCCGGAATTCAGCTACCCGCTGCAGCAATCGCTGCGCCTGCTGGATAACGCCTGGCTACCGCTGCCGATGTTCCGCCACACCCCGTCCGGCGTGTGTTTAGCCGGGCCGGATAACTGGGCGCGCATGCAAATCCTGCGGTTGGACAAACCGGATCGGGACGGCAATCTGCTGCGAGTGGTGCTGGCCTTCGATACCCGCATCGCCGCGCCGGGCCAGGAGGCATTAGCCCCGAGCGAGAGCGATCTCGCCACCGGGCTGCACTTCGCACTGGCGCACCGCAACCATGAGCTGGGCGAGTTCCTCGATCTGACCTGGGTGGACGGCTGGCTGCGCGAAACCTTCAGCCAGCGCGCGGCCGCTCTGGAACAGCGCGGCGAGGCGGAGCTGCACGCCGGGTTGAAAACCTTCGAGTATCAGGCGCACTACCTCAACCTGCTGCACATGCTCGGCCACCAGCTGGCGGTGCCGCAGATAAAAATGGTCGGCGCGGCGGGGCAACAGCCGGCAATCAACGTCGATCTGATCCTCGACGTCGGCAATTCCCACACCTGCGGCGTGCTGGCCGAGGAACACCCGGAAGAAAACAACGGTCTGAAACAGGCCTACGAGCTGCAACTGCGTTCACTGTCCGCGCCACACCGGGTTTACAACGAGCTGTTCGAAAGCCGGGTCGAGTTCGCGGCGGCCTCGTTTGGCAAAGCCAACCTCTCGTTCCAGAGCGGGCGCGACGATGCTTTCGTTTGGCCTTCAATCGTCCGGGTAGGCAGCGAGGCGGTACAGCTGGCGCAGCAGCGCCAGGGCAGTGAAGGCGCCACCGGCATTTCCAGCCCGCGCCGTTATCTGTGGGACGAAGAACGCTATGCCCCCGGCTGGCGTTTCAACAGCCCGCAGGAGCCGATGGCCGCCGCTGCGCCGCTGACCAGCTTGATCAACGACGAAGGCGTGCCGTTATCCACGCTGCCTGCGGCCGAACGCCTGCCGGTATTCGCCGCCCATTACAGCCGCAGCGCGGTAATGACTCTGATGCTGACCGAACTGCTGGCGCAGGCGCTGATGCAGATCAACAGCGCCGCCCAACGCAGCAAAATGCCGAGCGCCGCCGCCCCGCGCCGCCTGCGCACCATCATCCTGACGCTGCCTTCGGCGATGCCCAAGCCGGAGCGTGAAATTTTCCGCCGCCGCATGCAGGAAGCCATCGGCCTGGTGTGGAAGGCGCTGGGCTGGCACCCGCAGGATGCGCCGTTCGACGGTGAGCACGCCCGCGTTGCCGTGCCGCAGGTGCACCTGGAATGGGACGAGGCCACCTGCGGCCAGATGGTATATCTGTATAACGAAACCCAGGTGAACTTCGCCGGCCGCACCGACGCCTTCTTCGCCAATATGGCCCGGCCGGATCGGCCGTTGGCGCCGGGAGAACAGCCGGGGAAAACCTTGCGCATCGCCTCCATCGACATCGGCGGCGGCACCACCGATCTGGCCATTACCCAATACGCGTTGGATGACGGTGTCGGCAACAACATCAAAATCAATCCGCGCCTGCTGTTCCGTGAAGGGTTTAAGGTCGCCGGCGACGATATTCTGCTGGACGTCATTCGGCTGTTTATCCTGCCTGCGGTGCAGCAGGCGCTCGAAGACGCCGGGGTCGCCGCGCCGGCGGCGGTGATGGATAAGCTGTTCGGCAACGAAGGCCGCATGGACGGGTTCTCCACCCTGCGCCAGCAGGCCACGCTGCAGATGTTCATGCCCGCCGGGCGTGCGCTGTTGGCAGCCTACGAGGAATACGATCCGCTGGACGCCCATGCGGAAATTGCCGTCAACCTCGGCGAGCTGCTGCCGCAACCGCCCACGCCGCAGGTGCTGGCCTTTATCAACGGCGAGGTGCTGCGTGAAGAGGGCGTCACCGAGTTCGATATTCTGCATACCCCGCTGGCGATCCGCCTGGCTGCTCTGCACGCCGCCTTCCTGTCCGACCGGATCGGCATCGGCCACTGCCTGCGCCTGCTCTGCGAGGTGGTGGCGCTGTACACCTGCGACGTACTGTTGCTGACCGGCCGCCCGGCGCGCTTCCCGGGCATTCAGGCGCTGCTGCGCCATCTGCAGCCGCTGCCCGCCAGCCGCATTTTACCGCTGGAGGGCTACCACACCCGCAGCTGGTATCCGTTTAACAAACGCGGCCGCATCGACAACCCCAAATCCACCGCCGCCGTGGGCGCCATGCTGTGCCTGCTGGCGATCGATCTGCGCCTGGAGAGCTTTTATTTCAACGTCGGGGATTTTCAGCCTTATTCCACCATTCGCCATCTGGGCATGCTGGACGGCAATAACATGCTGGCCGACGACAACGTCTATTATCGCGATATCGATCTGGATCGCGCCGACTTTACGCTGGATCCCTCCGGCGGCTTCCAGCTGCGCGGCCCGCTGCGCCTGGGGTTCCGCCAGCTGGATAACGAGCGCTGGCCCGCCTCGCCGCTGTACACGCTCGCCATTACCGATCCCCAGCTGGCGCGCAAGGTGGCCGGCGATGCGACGATCGGCCTGCGGCTGGCGATTACCGGCAGCGGCCAATACGGCGCCGAAGGCGTTAAGATCGCGCAGGCCCTGCTGGGCGACGGCAGCCCGGTCCCCGCGCACCAGCTGCAGCTGAAACTCAATACCCTGGCTGCCGGCGCCTCTGGCGCAACCCATTACTGGATAGACAGCGGGAGCATTTATACCAGATGAAAACGATCAAGGGCCTCAGTGGCGACATTGTGCAGGCGATAGACTGGGTGGCCGCAACGCGGCAAGGGTGCCCGCGCCTGGAACGGGAGGCCGACAACCTGACGCTGCGTTTGCGCCGCTGCTACAACCGGGCAACGCTGTTGGAGCACGCCGCACGCCGGCCTGCCGCCATCGGTCTCTATGGCCATAACGCCGCCGCCAAAAGCCACCTGCTGGCGGCGCTGGCGCCCGGCGCCGAGCTGCTGGGCGGAGACGCCGCGCTGAGGGTGCGCTATTGCTCGATGAGCACCGCCCCGCCGCCCGCTTACCCGATCGCCGTCAGGCTGCTCGACGAAGCCCGGCTGCTCTCCATGACGATCGGCGCCGCACTCATGGGCGGCTTCCGCCCGGATGGCGATGCGCGTGCGATAGCCGCTCACCTGCAGGCGCTGGAACGCCACCGCCAGCCCATGGCCATCGACGGTATGGACAGCAACGCCGTGTTGGCGCTGTGGGACGGCCTGCGCCGCCACGGCGGCCAATGGCAGCAAGCGCTGGATCGGCTTTTTTGGCCGCAGGCCGTCGCGCTGGCGCCGTATCTGAGCATTGACGATCGCGCCCGCCTGTTTGCACCGCTGTGGGGGGAAGATACGGCGCTGACCGCCCGCTACCGCCAACTGGCGCACAGCCTGCACGCCCTGGGCTGCAGCGAGCGGGTGCAGGCCCCGCGCCGCCTGTTGGATCCGCTGGCCGTTGCCGCGCCCAACGAGATCAAGGTCGATCTGCTGACGGAAAGCGGCGCGAGGATTGAGATCCCGCTGGCCGACCTGGCGTGGCTGGCCGCCGAGGTCGCCACCGCTTTGCCCACCGGTTTGCCCAGCGATGTTGAGCTGCTCGATATTCCCGCCGGCAGCCACTGCCCGGACGCTGAGCCGCTGGTGCGCCTGCAGCAGGCCAAACGCGCCGAGCTGCTGATTAGCTGCGCCGACGCCCTGCACGCCAATCTGCTGCTCATTACCGATGCGGCCGCTACGCCGCAGGACGCCGGCCGGGTAGGCCAGGCGCTCGGATATTGGGTCACACAGACTCAGGGGCAGAGCGCGCAACTGCGCAGCCGCCGCCGGCCCGGCTTAATCTGGGCGGTTACGCCGTTCGATGCGCACCGCCGGGAGAAACGGCGCCCCGACGACGCCGTGCAACGCGGCGTCGGCGAGCCCGGCGACAGCTGGGCCACGCTGCTGGCGATGGACGAACGCGACTGCCGCCGCATGGTGGAGTATCTGGCGGCGCAGGCGCACCCGGCCTTGAAACAGGCGCGCATTGTTGAGCTGCGGCAGGAGCTGCGGCGCGAACTGAGCGACAGCCTGCTCGGCAACTGGCTCACCGCCGGGGATCCGCAGCGCGCCGGGCCTCTGCTACGCGCCCTTCAGGCCCGGGCCGGCGCGCACGGCGAACTGTTGGAATGGCTGCTGCCGCAGCGCGACAGGCTGCGGCAGCTGTTCGCACAGCACCGGCACGCTGCTCCCGCGCCGGCTGCCGCCCCGGCGTTCGATCCTGAGATCGATCTGTTCAGCGAGGTGAGTTCCACCGGGGCCGCACCGCTGGGGCATGGCCGTTCAACGTTTGCCCGGCGGGCGTTCGCGGATTGGGTCAACCACCTGCGCAACCTGCCGGACAATCCCCAACTGTTGGCCCTGCTGGGCGTCGATAAACCGCACCTGGAGATATTGGCCGATGCGTTGATCAACGCCGCCTGCCGGCTGCAGATAGCCGAAGCGCTGGAACGCGCACTGGCGAACGAAACCTTGCCGGAGCAGGGTGAGGATCGCCAGATCGGCCAGGCGCTGACTGTGTTGGGCGATTTCGTCGCCTGGCTGGGGTTCCAGCGGCGCGATGCGGCGCTGCGCCCCGCCAGCCGCGTCAACCACGGCCATCCGATCTTTACCCCGCCGCCGCAGCCCGCGGTGGACTGGGGCAACCGGCAGCGGCTGGCCAGGCTGGCGCCCACCCCGGCGAAAAACGCCGCCTTTTATATCTTTGACTGGCTGGTCGGCCTGCAGGCGCTGCTGGCGGAGAATGCGGCGGCGGCCCCGGCGCTCGAGGCAGCGGCGCGCGCAACGCTGGCGGAAATTGTGGCAAGGATTTGCGACGCGGACGGCGCCTGACAAATTCAGGCGGGCCAGGATAAATCGGGGGATGCCTATTATGCTGATTAATTACGCTTCCGCCCGAGGATAAAACCATGCGCCCATTCAGCCTGAAGAAAATCGATCACATCGTACTGCGCGTCTGTGACCTGGAAAAAAGCATTCAATTTTATACCCAGATACTGGGCTGCGAGATCGCCAGACGGCGCCCCGACCTGGGGTTGGTGCACCTGCGCGCCGGCGTTTCCATGATTGATTTGGTCGACGTCGACGGCGTGCTGGGAAAAAAAGGCGGCATGCATCCCGATGCCCGGCAGCAGAACGTTGACCACTTCTGCCTGCGTATCGAGCCTTTCAACGAAGGCGAACTGCTGGCATATTTGCAGGCGCAGGGGATCGGCGCGGCTCCCGCCGAGTCGCGATACGGCGCAGAAGGCGACGGGCCGTCCATTTACTTCACCGATCCGGACGGCAATCACGTGGAGCTGAAAGGGCCGGCGGCGCAGGCGTAAGTAATGGTTGTTAGCTGTCCGCAGACGTCGCCAGCGCCTGCGCGCAGGCCCAGGCCGAGCTCCAGGCCCACTGGAAGTTATAACCGCCCAACCACCCTGTCACATCCACCACTTCGCCGATAAAGTACAGGCCCGGCACCTTGTTGGCCTCCATGGTTTTGGAAGACAGCTCTTTGGTGTCGACGCCGCCGAGCGTCACTTCCGCAGTGCGGTAACCTTCGGTGCCGTTCGGCTGCACCCGCCAGTTCTGCAGGGTATCCACCAGCGCCGCCTGCTGCGCCGGGTTCAGCTGCTTCAGCGTCGCCTCCGGCAGTTGCCCCAGCGTCTGCAGGCATTCCACCAACCGCTTCGGCAGGTGCAGCGCCAGCGTGTTTTTCAGGCTTTGGTTCGGGTGCGCCTGACGCTGTTCCTCAAGGAACCCCGCCAGATCCAGCGCAGGGAGTAAGTTAACGCTCACATACTCGCCAGGTTGCCAGTAGCTGGAAAGCTGCAGCACCGCCGGGCCAGACAGCCCGCGGTGGGTGAACAGGATGCTTTCGCGGAAGCTGACGCCGTTTTCGGCGGTGATCACCGCCGGCACCGAGACGCCGGACAGCGTCTGCAAGTGCTCCAGCAGCGGTTTATGCAGAGTAAAAGGCACCAGCGCGGCGCGCGTCGGCAAGACTTTCAGGCCAAACTGCTCCGCCAGCTTATAGCCGAACGGCGAAGCGCCCAGCCCCGGCATCGAAAGACCGCCGCTGGCCACCACAAGTGAGCGAGTACTTACTTTTACGCCATTCAGCGCCAGCTCGAAACCCTGTTCGGTTTTTTCTACGCCCAGCACTTCGCTGCGCAGGCGCGTCGTCACCTGGCCCAGTTCGCACTCCTTGACCAGCAGTTCGACCACCTGCTGCGCAGAGTCGTCGCAGAACAGCTGGCCCAGCGTTTTTTCATGGTAGGCGATGCCGTAGCGGTTAATCAGATCGATAAAATCCCACTGGGTATAACGCGCCAGCGCAGATTTGCAAAAATGCGGGTTGTGCGACAGGTAGGCCGCCGGCTCGGCGTACATATTGGTGAAGTTGCAGCGCCCGCCGCCGGACATCAGGATTTTGCGCCCCGGTTTTTTGCCGTTGTCGAGCAGCAGCACCCGGCAGCCGAGCTGCCCCGCCTGTGCGGCGCAAAACATGCCCGCGGCGCCCGCACCTATTACCACGACATCAAACTGTTCCACCTGAGCCTCACTTATCAAAACCACAATCGCGACAAAAGAGCGCCATATTGCGCCGAATCGCGACCGGTAACCGCTAAATTTACGGCGGCTGATTGTAAAGCCCCTGCGCCGCCAACGCCATAGTAAGAAAATATTACAGAGGTCAGATGAGCATAACGCACTGATACTAAATATGTTTGTCATGCCACCGACATCAATTCGTCATATCTAAATCAAAAAAACGTCATATTTTCCTTTTCCCCGGGCACGGTTGTCACTGATAATGCGCGGCGTTCATGTCCACAAACCTGGCGTAACGCTTATGCTGCATTTGTTCGCTGGCCTGGATTTCCATACCGGCCTGATGTTAATTCTCGCATTGTTGTTCGTGTTGTTTTATGAAGCCATCAACGGCTTTCATGATACGGCCAATGCGGTTGCTACAGTAATTTATACCCGTGCCATGCGTTCGCAACTTGCGGTCGTAATGGCGGGCTTGTTCAACTTTCTTGGCGTGATGCTCGGCGGTTTGAGCGTTGCTTACGCCATTGTCCACCTGCTGCCTACCGATCTGTTGTTGAACGTCAGTTCAGCACACGGATTAGCCATGGTGTTCTCCATGCTGTTGGCGGCGATTATCTGGAACCTCGGCACCTGGTATTTCGGCCTGCCGGCCTCCAGCTCCCATACGCTGATTGGCGCAATCATCGGTGTCGGTTTAACCAACGCCCTGATGACCCACACTTCGGTGGTGGATGCGCTTAACGTCCCGAAAATGATTGGTATTTTCCTGTCATTGCTCATCTCGCCGCTGGTCGGCATGATGGTCGCCGGGCTGATGGTGTTCGCCTTGCGCCGCTATTGGAGCGGCACCAAGAAACGCCAGCGTATCCATATGACCCCTGCGGAACGTGAAAAGCTCGACGGCAAACGCAAGCCGCCGTTCTGGACCCGTATCGCGCTGATCTTGTCGGCGATTGGCGTCAGCTTCTCGCACGGCGCCAACGACGGCCAGAAAGGCATCGGCCTGATTATGCTGGTGCTGATCGGCGTTGCGCCGGCCGGCTTCGTGGTCAATATGAATGCAACAGGTTATGACATCACCCGTACGCGGGATGCCGTGACTCACCTGCAGCAATATTACCAGCAGCACGGCGACGCGCTGTCACACGTGGTGTCCCTGACGCCGCTGGTGCCAAGCCCGGACGACGTTACTGCGCCGAACCAGCCGACCGAATTCCACTGCGACAGCTCCCGCGCCATGCCGGCGATTGAACTGACGCAGGGCCTGCTGAACAATCTGCAGAGCTATGACCAACTGACGGTAGAACAGCGCAGCCACCTGCGCCGCCTGCTGATGTGCGTCACCGACACTGCGGACAAGGTCGCCAAACTGCCGGAAACCTCTGCGGCTGACCAGCGCTTCCTGAAGAACCTGCGTCAGGACCTGCTGCAAACCGTTGAGTATGCGCCGATGTGGATCATCGTCGCTGTCGCTCTGGCGCTGTCGCTCGGCACCATGGTCGGCTGGAAACGCGTCGCCACCACCATCGGCGAGAAGATCGGCAAAAAAGGCATGACCTACGCTCAGGGCGTGTCGGCCCAGATGACCGCGGCGCTGTCGATAGGCGTGGCCAGCTACACCGGCATGCCGGTCTCCACCACCCACGTGCTCTCTTCGGCGGTTGCCGGGACGATGATCGTGGACGGCGGCGGCGTGCAAAGCAAAACCGTGAAGAACATCCTGTTGGCCTGGTTACTGACCCTGCCTATCTCGATTCTGCTCTCCGGCGGCCTGTATTGGCTGGCGCTGAAGTTCATTTAAGCGGTTGACGGCATAAAAAAAGGCGGCCCGGGATGGCCGCCTTTTTTGTGCCTGTCGCTCAGAGGAAGCAGGCGAAATCAATACCAAATCATCAGCGCAATCAGGCTGACCACCACCAGGCCGCACAGCGCCGAGGTCAGCATAAACTGCCCGCGCACCCGCTCGCAGCGGCGAATAAATTCCGGATCGTGGTGTTCGACATAGCGCTGCGCAAAGATATAGCGCACCAGCCTAAGCTGCTTGCTGGGCTGCCCGTGGGCGGTAAAGAAACCGCCGCCGTCGACATATTGATACAGCAGCGGGTCGCAGCCGCGCAGCACCACCAGCAGCGCGCGCAGAGAAGAGTAATACCGCACCATGTTTACCACACACACCACACATAAAGCCCAAAACAGCGCGACGGTACTGATCATGATAGCCCCCTCAAGGCGTTGTTATCCGCGGCCATCCGCCGGGTCCAACCGCCCTACTACCTATACCCAATACTTTGCTGGAGCATACCGCTCCCATCCCCTTTTGCACCGCACGGGCCACGCACATCACCCACAGCCTTTGCAGGCGGCTCATGGCTATGCCAACGGCACAGCCGCACAATCCCACTCAGAAGAGAAATGGTAAGGCCCATATTCATCATTGTAGGTTAATGAAACGCAAACTGGCCTGAGCAGTAGATAAAATTTACCGCAACGCGCCGATTTGTCATCTACCGAAGCGTTATAAGTGATAACCCTGTCCGTGATTAGTCGTTTTTCCTGGATAGTCTATCCCGCCCCACGCCGCTGATCTTTCGTCCAACGCTGGCTAGACTCAGGTTTCCGTTACATTCACCAGCACCCAAGGAAACTGTTATGGCCAACCATTCAATCAAAGGAAAAACCGTCCTCATCGCCGGCGGCGCCAAAAACCTCGGCGGGCTGATCGCGCGCGATTTGGCCGAACAGGGCGCGAAGGCCGTCGTCATTCACTACAACAGCGCCGCCAGCCAAGCCGAAGCGGATAAAACCGTCGCCGCCGTTCAGGCCGCCGGTGCGCAGGCGCTCGCGCTGCAGGCCGATCTGACCACCGCAGGCGCGGTAGAAAAACTGTTTGCCGACGCCATCGCCGCCGTCGGCAAACCGGACATCGCCATCAATACCGTCGGCAAAGTGCTCAAAAAACCGATGACGGAAATCAGCGAGGCCGAATACGACGAGATGACGGCGGTCAACGCCAAAACGGCGTTCTTCTTCCTTAAAGAGGCCGGCAAGCATCTGAACGACAACGGCAAGATCTGTACGCTCGTCACTTCTCTGCTGGGCGCCTATACGCCGTTTTATTCGGCCTATGCCGGCACCAAGGCGCCGGTTGAGCACTTCACCCGCGCGGCCTCCAAAGAATTTGGCGAACGCGGCATTTCAGTGACCGCTATCGGCCCCGGCCCAATGGATACGCCGTTCTTCTACCCGGCCGAAGGCGCCGATGCGGTGGCCTATCACCAGAGCGCGGCGGCCCTTTCCCCCTTCAGTAAAACCGGCCTGACCGACATCGCAGACGTAGTGCCGCTGATTCGCCACCTGGTGAGCGACGGCTGGTGGATCACCGGCCAGACCATTCTGATTAACGGCGGCTACACCACCAAATAAATCGCGCGGCGCTGCCCGGCGCCCGCATTCACCCCTTCCTTTCACCCGCCGTTCGCCGGTGGGTAAAATCTTGCCGTTCAGGATCTGTCGGTGGCGCTACACTCTCAACGAGGGCGGCGATGCGCTCAGCCCCACACAGCGCTAAGGATAATGCAGGTCAGAGATATGGACAGATTCAACCAATACCGCGTTTTCGTCCAGGTGGCGGAAATGGGCAGCTTCATCAAGGCGGCCAATGCCCTGGAGATACCGCGCGCCTCGGTTTCCGCCGCCGTTCAACAGCTGGAAGCGCAGCTGGGGGTGCGCCTGCTGCACCGCACCACGCGGCAGGTACGGCTGACCGCCGATGGGGAACAGCTGATCGAGCGGCTGCGCCCGCTGCTGGCCGAAGTGGAAGATATCGATCAATCGTTCCAGACCAGCCAGCGCCAGGCCGCCGGCCGGCTCAGCGTCGACGTGCCCAGCCGCATCGCCCGCCGTTTAATCGCGCCGGCGTTGCCCGGGCTGCTGCGGCGCCACCCGCATTTGCAGCTGGTGCTGGGCTCTGCCGATCGCGCCATCGATCTGGTGCAGGAAGGGGTGGATTGCGCGGTGCGCGTCGGCCACCTGCATGACAGCAGCCTGGTGGTGCGCGCGCTCGGCCACATTGCGCTGATCAACTGCGCCAGCCCCGCCTATCTGAGCGAATATGGCCAACCCGCCGGCCCCGCCGATCTGGCCGATGGCCACTGGAGCGTCGGTTACGCCTCGCCCAAAACCGGCCGCGATTCGCCCTGGGAATATGTGGCCGGCGACGGCCATACCCACCGGCTAGATCTGCCCAGCCAGGTGGTGGTCAACAATGCCGAAAGTTACATCGCCTGCTGCCTGGCCGGGCTGGGGCTGATTCAGATCCCACGCTTCGACGTACAGCACCTGCTCGACGCCGGCGAACTGCTGGAAGTCATGCCCGGCTACCGCGCCGCCTCTATGCCTGTCTCGCTCATTTACCCCCATCGCCGCCAGCGTTCGCGCCGCCTGGCCGTTTTTCACGCCTGGTTCGAAAGCCTGATGCGGCCGCATCTGGAACGCTGATGACCCATTTGGGACTATACTCTGTTTAAGAATGCTTATAATTCAAGCGGTCAGGCCGCGCAACGTCGCATTACCAATAGGTTTTCCCGGCGGACGGGGGGAAAACTGAAAGTGTCGAAGTGATAAGGTTTATTGATGCGGCGCAGTGTGATCGCCCCAACATATCATTATGTTATCCAAATGATACTATGAAACAAAAGTACCAGGCTGGTGCCTGCTAACCCTTTAATCGGCAGTATTTTGGAAGGAGTATTCTCATGGCTTACAAACATATTCTGATTGCGGTAGACCTCTCCCCCGAAAGTAAAATTCTGGTGGAAAAAGCCGTATCCATGGCGCGCCCGTACAACGCCAAAGTTTCCCTGATCCACGTCGATGTCAACTATTCCGACCTCTACACCGGCCTGATCGACGTCAACCTTGGCGATATGCAAAAACGCATTTCCGAGGAAACCCACCAGGCCCTGACCGAGCTGTCGCAAAATGCCGGCTACCCGATTACCGAAACCCTGAGCGGCAGCGGCGATCTGGCGCAGGTGCTGGTTGACGCCATCAAGAAATACGATATGGACCTGGTGCTGTGCGGCCACCACCAGGACTTCTGGAGCAAGCTGATGTCCTCCGCCCGCCAGCTGATCAACACCGTGCACATCGATATGCTGATCGTGCCGCTGCGCGATGAAGACGAAGATAAAGAGTAAGCACCCGCTCACTTTGCCCGTCAACGCCCGCCCGCCGCGGGCGTTTTTCATTCTGCCCGCCAATTAATTGCTTGATAATCAACCGCCCTCCGGTGATATAGTCGCTAAAGACACAACATCACTCCCCCGGACATCGCCTATACCCATATCTATAAAAAAAGCGGGGGGACACTTAATGCCAAAAGGAGCTAATCCATGGAATATGCCGTATCGGTAGAGTCTTTCCTGTCCACACTGCAGCGCCACAACCCCCACCAGCCTGAATATCTGCAAGCGGTAAGAGAAGTGTTCACCTCGCTGTGGCCGTTTATCGAACGCAACCCGCATTATCGCGAACAGGCCTTGCTGGAACGCCTGGTGGAGCCGGAGCGCGTTATCCAGTTCCGCGTCAGCTGGGTGGACGATCGCGGCCAGGTGCAGGTCAACCGCGCCTGGCGCGTGCAGTTCAGTTCGGCCATCGGTCCCTATAAGGGCGGCATGCGCTTCCATCCGTCGGTGAACCTGTCGATTCTGAAATTCCTCGGCTTTGAGCAAACCTTCAAGAATGCGCTGACCACTCTGCCCATGGGCGGCGGCAAAGGCGGCTCCGATTTCGATCCCAAAGGCAAAAGCCAGGCCGAAATCATGCGTTTCTGCCAGGCGCTGATGACCGAACTTTACCGCCACCTGGGGCCGGACACCGACGTGCCCGCCGGTGACATCGGCGTCGGCGGCCGCGAGGTCGGCTTTATGACCGGCATGATGAAGAAGCTTTCCAACAATACCGCCTGCGTGTTTACCGGTAAGGGGCTGTCCTTCGGCGGCAGCCTGATCCGCCCCGAGGCCACCGGCTATGGCCTGGTGTATTTCACCGACGCCATGCTGCAGCGTCACGGGCTGGGCTTTGAGGGCATGCGGGTGGCGGTGTCCGGCTCCGGCAACGTGGCGCAGTACACCATCGAAAAAGCGCTGGAGCTGGACGCGCGGGTCATTACCGTCTCGGACTCCGGCGGCACGCTGGTCGACGAGGCCGGCTTCACCACCGAGAAGCTGGCGCATCTGGCCGAGATCAAAAACCAGCGCTACGGCCGGGTGGAAGATTACGCCCGCGAACGCGGTCTGACCTACCTGGCCGGCCGGCAGCCGTGGAGCGTGCCGGTGGACATCGCCCTGCCGTGCGCCACCCAGAACGAACTGGATCTTGAGGCCGCGCAAATGCTGATCCGCAACGGGGTGAAAGCGGTGGCGGAAGGCGCCAATATGCCAACCACCATTCAGGCTACCGACGCCTTCCTCGACGCCGGCGTGCTGTTCGCGCCGGGCAAGGCGGCCAACGCCGGCGGCGTGGCGACCTCCGGGTTGGAGATGGCGCAAAACGCGGCGCGCATCGGCTGGCGGGCGGAGAAAGTGGATGTACGTTTACAACATATCATGGCGGATATTCATCACGCCTGTGTGGAATACGGCGGTGAAGGCAAGCAAACCCACTATGTGCACGGCGCCAATATCGCCGGTTTCGTCAAGGTGGCCGACGCCATGCTGGCGCAGGGCGTGCTCTAACCCCTCGCCAAGGTGATCTTGTTCACACATCCGTTAAATGCTTCAATGCCGGCCCCTGTGCCGGCATTTTTTCCCACATTCCCCATCCAAAATTGTTATTTAAATGTTAATAAATGTGGAATTATTTGTTAAATAAAAGGCAATTTAACGTGGTAAAATTACCACCAGTGAATTATTAAACATTTAATTAACATTAAAACCGCCATTATTTTACCTGAATGTGCGCAGATCACATTATGTTAACTTCGGCTACGCTCCCTCTTCCATTCCTTTGTAATCTGCCTTGGTGGAAAAACCACCACCCCTACAGATAAGAAAAGGTACAGCGAATGAAATTTAACCTCGCATTATTGAATGCATGTGTGGTTTCTGCATGCATGTTATCGACAACACCTGTTTTCGCCGCTGATAAGTATGAGATTGCCGTGGTCGCCAAAGTGACCGGCATTCCGTGGTTCAACCGCATGGAAGTGGGCGTGAACGAGGCGGCGAAAAAGCTCGACGTCAACGCCTACCAGACCGGCCCCTCCACGCCGGACCCGGCCGCGCAGGTGAAGGTGATTGAGGATCTGATCGCCAAAAACGTCAACGCCATCATCGTGGTGCCGAACGACGCCAAGGTGCTGGAGCCGGTGCTGAAAAAGGCGCGCGACAAAGGCATCGTGGTGTTGACCCATGAATCTCCTGACCAACAGATCGGCCAGTGGGATATCGAAACCATCGACAGCGAGAAATACGCGCAGGCCAACGTCGATGAGCTGGCGAAAGACATGGGCGGCAAAGGCGGCTACGCGATCTACGTGGGTTCGCTGACCGTGCCGCTGCACAACGCCTGGGCCGATTCCGCCATCAAGTACCAGAAAGCCAAATACCCGGACATGTTTGAAGTCACCTCACGCCTGCCGGTGGCCGAGAGCATCGACAAATCCTACGCCACCACGCTGGACCTGATGAAAACCTATCCGCAAATGAAGGGCATCATCGGCTTCGGTTCGCTCGGCCCGATCGGCGCCGGCCAGGCGGTGGCCAAGAAGCGCGCCAAGGACAAGATTGCGGTGGTGGGCATCGCCATGCCGGCGCAGGCCGCGCCTTACCTGATGCGCGGCGATATCAAGAAAGCGCTGCTGTGGGATCCGAAAGATGCCGGCTACGCGCTGGTGACGGTGGCGGATCAATTGCTGCAGGGCAAGGAAGTGACCAAAGATCTGTCGATCGAGGGCCTGGGCAAGGCCGATGTCGATATGGAACACAAAGTGATTCGGTTTAATAAAATCCTGGAAGTGACCAAGGATAACGCCAAATCGCTCGGCTTTTAATTTCACCCGTTTGTTTATTAGCCACACCGGGAAAATAGTTATGCCCAATAGCTTTCAAACCGCAGCCGACAACGCCGCAGCCTGAAAGATGAAGGGTATACCCCATGGCGGCTGCGCGTGCCGCCGCCATGCAAACACAGGTTAACGTTATGAACGCATCCCCTGCATTTATCACTCTGGAGAATATCAGCAAGCGATTCCCCGGCGTGCTGGCATTAGACCAGATCAACCTGACGCTCAATATTGGCGAAGTGCACTGCCTGGCCGGGCAAAACGGCTGCGGCAAGAGCACCATCATAAAAATTATCTCCGGCGTTTATCAGCCGGAAAAAGGCGCCAATATTTCGCTGGAAGGCAAATTATTCCATTCCCTGACGCCGCAGCTATCCGGCCATTACGGCATTCAGGTGATTTATCAGGATCTGTCGTTATTCCCTAACCTGACGGTGGCGGAAAACATCGCCATCCACCGCTATCTGCCCGGCGGCCACTTCTGGGTGCGCAAGCAGGTAATGCGCCAGACGGCGCTGGACGCCATGGCGCGCGTCGGCGTGAGCATCGATCCCGACAAGAAGGTCGAAAAGCTGTCGATCGCCGATCGGCAGCTGGTGGCGATTTGCCGCGCCATCGCCGCCGAGGCGCGGCTGGTTATCATGGATGAGCCCACCGCCTCGCTGACGCGCCAGGAGGTCAACGGCCTGCTGCGGGTGGTCAACGAGCTGAAGGCGGCGGGCATCTGCGTGGTGTTCGTCAGCCACCGGCTGGACGAAGTGATGGAGGTCGCCGACCGCATCAGCGTGATGCGCGACGGCAAGCTGGTCGGCACCTGGCCCGCCAGCGAGCTGGACAGCCACGAGCTGGCGTTCCTGATGACCGGCCAACGCTTCCACTACAGCCCGCTGCCGGCGCAGCCGCCGGCCGACAAGGCGCCGCTGCTGGAGGTGTGCAACCTCAGCCGCCGCGACAAGTATCGCAACGTCAACCTGTCGCTGCGCGGCGGCGAAATCGTCTCGATCGTCGGGCTGCTGGGCGCCGGCCGCACCGAGCTGTGCCTCAGCCTGTTCGGCATGACCCGGCCGGACAGCGGCGAGATCAGGGTAGCCGGCCAACCGGTGCGGCTGCACAACAACCGCGAAGCGGTGCGCCACGGCATCGGCTATGTGTCGGAAGATCGCCTGACCCAGGGGCTGATCATGGAACAATCGATCTACGACAACACCATCGTCACGGTGTTTGATCGGCTGCACACCCGGCTCGGCCTGCTGGACCACGCCAAAGCGACCGAGCTGGTCAACCGGCTGATCCGCGATCTGAACATCAAGGTGTCCGACAGCGCTTTGCCGGTGAAAACCCTGTCCGGCGGCAACGCCCAGCGCATCGCCATCGCCAAATGGGTGGCGACGCAGCCGAAGATCCTGATCCTCGACTCGCCGACCGTCGGGGTGGATATCGCCAACAAAGAGGGGATCTACCAGATCGCCCGCGATCTGGCGCAGCTGGGCATGGCGGTGCTGATGATCTGCGACGAGATCCCGGAAGCCTACTACAACAGCCATCGGGTGATGGTGATGCGCAAGGGCGAGCTGATCGCCGAATTTGCGCCGCACCAGAGTACCGAACAACAGATCGCCGAGGTGGTGAATGGATAAGTCATTATTGGCCCGCCTGGCCGGCCGGCACGAGCTCTATCTCGGCCTGCTGGTATTGGCGTTGGCCGTCGGCCTGGGCCTGGGTACCGACGAGTTTCTGACGCTCGGCAACCTGACCGACGTCGCCACCAGCTACGCCATCCTCGGCATCCTGGCCTGCGGGCTGTTCGTGGTGCTGATCGCCGGCGGCATCGACATTTCGTTCCCGGCGATCACCGCCATCGCCCAGTACGTGATGGCCAGCTGGGTTATCCAGCACGGCGGCGGCTTCCCGCTGGCGTTCGCCCTGGCTATCGGCGTCGGCCTGCTGCTGGGGCTGGTGAACGGTTTCCTGGTGTACTGGCTGAAGGTGCCGGCGATCATCATCACCATCGCCACGCTCAACCTGTTCTACGGCCTGCTGGTGTACGCCACCAACGGCACCTGGCTGTACGGCTTCCCGGACTGGTTTATGGACGGCATCAACTGGTTCTCGTTCCAGGGCGCCGACGGCTATGACTACGGCCTGACGCTGCCGCTGCTGTGCCTGCTGGCGGTGATTGCCGTCACCGGCGTGCTGATGAACCGCACCCGGCTGGGACGCCAGATCTACGCCATGGGCGGCAACCGCGATGCGGCGTCGCGCCTGGGGCTGAACCTGCTGCGGCTGCACTTCTATGTTTATGGTTACATGGGAATTTTAGCCGGAATCGCCGCGGTGGTGCAGGCGCAGATCACCCAGTCGGTGGCCCCCAACTCGCTGCTCGGTTTCGAACTGACGGTGCTGGCGGCGGTGGTGCTGGGCGGCACCAGCATGACCGGCGGCCGCGGCTCGCTGACCGGCACCCTGCTCGGGGTAGTGCTGCTGGCCTTCCTGCAGAACGGGCTGACGCTGCTCAGCGTCTCGGCTTACTGGCACCAGGTGTTCAGCGGCGCGATCATTTTGATCAGCATCAGCAGCACCGCCTGGAACGAAAAACGCAAACTGGTCAAGGAGCTATAGCATGACGCAGTTAACCCGCCTGATCCCCAACGATCGGATCATCCGCCTGCAGAGCGCGATCGTCATCGCGGTGGCGCTGCTGTTCGCCGGGCTGCTCGGATCGCGCTTCTTCAGCCTCGGCAACTTCCAGTCGATCGCCTCGCAGCTGCCGATCCTCGGCATGCTGGCGCTCGGCATGGGCATCACCATGCTGACCGGCGGCATCAACCTGTCGATCATCGCCGGCGCCAACGCCTGTTCGCTGGTGATGGCGGCGATTATCGTCAGCCACCCGGATCAGCCGCTGTTCCTGGCGCTGGCGCTGTTGGCCGGCCTGCTGGTGGCGGTGGCGATCGGCGCGCTCAACGGCGTGCTGGTGGCCTGGGTCGGCGTTTCGCCGATCCTCGCCTCGCTCGGCACCATGACGCTGATCGCCGGCCTGAACATCCTGCTGTCCAACGGCGCGGTGATCTCCGGCTTCCCGGCGGCGATACAGTTTCTCGGCAACGGCGCGGTGCTGGGCATCCCGGTGGCGCTGCTGCTGTTCCTGCTGGTGGCCGTCGGCCTGTGGCTGCTGCTGGAGCACACCACGCTGGGGCGCAGCCTGTATCTGATCGGCTCCAACGAACAGGCCACCCGCTTCAGCGGGGTGAATACCGCCCGGGTGCAGGTGGCGGTGTATATCCTGTCGGCGCTGCTCGGCTGGGGCGCCGCGCTGTTGATGATGGCCAAGTTCAACTCGGCCAAGGCCGGCTACGGCGAGTCTTATCTGCTGGTGACCATTCTGGCCTCGGTGCTGGGGGGCATTAACCCGGACGGCGGCTTCGGCCGCATCCTGGGGCTGGTGCTGGCGTTGATCGTGCTGCAAATGCTGGAAAGCGGCCTCAACCTGCTGGGCGTCAGCAGCTATCTGACCATGGCCCTGTGGGGCGGCGTGCTGATCCTGTTTATCGCGTTACAGAATCGAAAAAGCTAGGTTGCGGACACAACCCTTTAGGAGAAAATAATGGCGAGCTATTTTATTGGCGTAGATGTGGGCACCGGAAGCGCGCGCGCAGGCGTATTCGATCTCAACGGCCGCATGGTCGGGCAGGCCAGCCGGGCCATCGAACTGTACCGGCCGCAGGCCGATTTCGTCGAACAGTCGTCGGACAACATCTGGCAGGCGGTGTGCAACGCGGTGCGCGATGCGGTCAATCAGGCCGACATCAACCCGATTCAGGTCAAGGGGCTGGGCTTCGACGCCACCTGCTCGCTGGTGGTGCTCGACAAAGAGGGCAAGCCGCTGACCGTCAGCCCGTCCGGCCGCACCGAGCAGAACATCATCGTGTGGATGGATCACCGGGCGATAGTGCAGGCCGAACGCATCAACGCCACCAAACACCGGGTGCTGGACTTCGTCGGCGGCATCATTTCGCCGGAAATGCAAACGCCGAAGCTGCTGTGGCTGAAGCAACACATGCCCACCACCTGGGCCAACGCCGGCTATCTGTTCGATCTGCCGGATTTCCTCACCTGGCGCGCCACCCAGGACGCCACCCGTTCGCTGTGTTCGACGGTGTGCAAGTGGACCTACCTCGGCCACGAGCAGCGCTGGGACAAAAGCTACTTCCGGCAGATCGGTCTGGAAGACCTGCTGGAGCACGACGCCGCCAAGATCGGCAGCGACGTTAAGATGATGGGCGAGCCATTGGGCCACGGCCTGACCCAGCGCGCCGCCGGCGAGATGGGGCTGATTGCCGGCACCGCGGTCAGCGTGTCGATTATCGACGCCCACGCCGGCACCCTCGGCACCCTGGGGGCCACCGGCGTTTCCGGCGAGGTGGCCGATTTCAACCGCCGCGTGGCGCTGATCGGCGGCACCTCCACCGGCCATATGGCGATGTCGCGCACCGCGCGCTTTATCGGCGGCGTCTGGGGGCCTTACTACTCGGCTATTTTGCCGGAATACTGGCTCAACGAAGGCGGCCAGTCGGCCACCGGCGCGCTGATCGACCACGTGATCCAGTCGCACCCCTGCTACCAGGATCTGCTGGCGCAGGCGAAAACCCAGGGGCAGACCATCTATGAGGCGCTGAACGCCATTCTGCGCCGCATGGCCGGCGAGCCGGAGGACATCGCCTTCCTCACCCAGGACATCCACATGCTGCCCTACTTCCACGGCAACCGCTCGCCGCGCGCCAACCCGACGCTGACCGGCACCCTGACCGGGCTGAAGCTGTCGCGCACCCCGGAAGACATGGCGCTGCACTACCTGGCCACCATTCAGGCCATCGCGCTCGGCACCCGCCACATCATCGAGACCATGAACCACAGCGGCTACAGCATCGACACCATCATGGCCAGCGGCGGCGGCACCAAGAACCCGATCTTCGTGCAGGAGCACGCCAACGCCACCGGCTGCGCCATGTTGCTGCCGGAGGAAAGCGAAGCGATGCTGCTGGGCGGCGCCATGATGGGCACCGTGGCGGCCGGCGTATTCGACACCCTGCCGGAAGCGATGAGCGCCATGAGCCGCATCGGCAAGACGGTCACGCCGCAGACCAACAAGATCAAAAGCTACTACGACCGCAAATACCGGGTATTCCATGAGCTGTACAACGACCATATGAAATACCGCCAACTGATGCAGGAGGACGCCTGATGCAGCAGGAATGGCAACGCGCCGTTCAGGGATGGGAAACCTACAGCCGCGAACTGGCGCAGCTCGGCGATCGCCTCGACGCGCAGACCTGGCAACGGCTGCTGACGCAGCTGGCGGAGTGCCGCGGCAAAATCGCCGTCACCGGCGTCGGCACCTCGGGCATTGCGGCGCGTAAAATCGCCCATATGCTGGCCTGCGTGGAGCGGCCGGCGGCCTACCTCGACGCCACCGACGCGGCGCACGGCGACCTGGGGTTTTTGCGCAGTGACGATCTGCTGATCCTTATCTCGCGCGGCGGCAATTCCGACGAACTGACCCGCCTGCTGCCGACGCTGCAGGCCAAAGGGGTGCCGCTGATCGCGGTGACGGAAAACCCCGCCTCCGCCATCGCGCAGGCGGCACGGCTGACCATCGCCACCGGGGTGAAAAACGAGATAGATCCGCTGAACATGCTGGCGACCACCTCGATCGTGCTGGTATTGGCGATTTTCGACGCCGCCTGCGCCTGCCTGATGGAACGCAGCGGCTACGGCAAGGAAACCCTGCTGGCGGTGCACCCGGGCGGCGACGTGGGGAAAAGTTTGCGCGAGGAACGCTGAAGGCCCGGCACGCCGAGCCTGGTAAAGTTTACAGCGGCATATAGATATCGAAACGGTGGCTTTTCGTCAGCGTGGCGGCATGGGCCGGCACCTTGGCCAACGGCGGCGCGTAGTCCGGCCGCTTCACCACGATGCGCTTGGTCGCCAGCCGGCGCGCCGGCTCCAGCAGGCCGTCGGCGTCGTCGTCGCTGCCCACCAGCGACTGAAACACCCGCATCTCTTTTTTCACCAGCGCGCTTTTCTGCTTATGCGGATACATCGGATCGAGGTACACCACCTCCGGCCGCGGGTCGAGATCGGCCAGCGCCGTCAGGCTGGAGGCGTGCAGCAGCGTCAGGCGCTCGCGCAGCCAGGGGCCGATTTCCGCATCCCGATAGCCGCGCTGCAGGCCGTCGTCCAGCAAGGCCGCCACCACCGGATTGCGCTCCAGCATCCGCACCCGGCAGCCCAACGCCGCCAGCACAAAAGCGTCTCTCCCCAGGCCGGCGGTGGCGTCCACCACGTCCGGCAGGTAGCTGCCCTTGATGCCGACCGCCTTGGCCACCGCTTCGCCGCGGCCGCCGCCGAAGCGACGCCGGTGCGCCAGAGTGCCGGCCACGAAATCGACGTAGATCGCCCCAAGCCTGGGTTCGTCGCGCTTGCGCAGCTCCAGCCGCTCCGGGGTCAGCACCAGCGCCATCGGCGCGTCGTCGTCCGAGACCAACTGCCAGCGCTGCGCCAAAATAGACAAGGCGCCGGGATCGGCGCCTGCTTCACACAATAAACACACACTCACGTGGCGGGTTATCCTTTAATGCCGTAATGGCGCAGCATAGCATCCAGCTGCGGCTCGCGGCCACGGAAGCGTTTGAACAGCACCATCGGCTCTTCCGAACCGCCGCGCGACAGGATGTTGTCGAGGAAGGATTTGCCGGTTTCGGCGTTGAAAATACCCTCTTCCTCGAAGCGCGAGTAAGCGTCTGCCGACAGCACTTCCGCCCACAGGTAGCTGTAGTAACCCGCCGCGTAGCCGCCGGCGAAGATATGGCTGAAAGCGTGCGGGAAGCGGCCCCAGCTCGGCGAAGGCACCACCGCCACCATTTTCTTCACTTCCGCCAGCGTCGGCAGGATCTGCGCGCCCTTTGCCGGGCTGTATTCGAAGTGCATGCGGAAATCGAACAGGCCGAATTCCAGCTGACGCAGAATAAACAGCGCCGCCTGGTAATTCTTGGCCGCCAGCAGCTTGTCGAGCATCTCTTTCGGCAGCGGCTCGCCGCTCTGATAATGGCCGGAGATGAACGCCAGCGCCTCCGGCTCCCAGCACCAGTTTTCCATAAACTGGCTCGGCAGCTCGACCGCATCCCACGGCACCCCGCTGATGCCGGAGACCCCGGCGGTATCGATCTGGGTCAGCATATGGTGCAGACCGTGGCCGAACTCGTGGAACAGCGTGGTCACTTCGTTGTGGGTGAACAGCGCAGGCTGATCGCCCAGCGGGCGGTTAAAGTTGCAGGTCAGGTAGGCGACCGGCTTTTGCAGCGTGCCGTCGGCCTTGCGCAGGCTGCCGACGCAGTCGTCCATCCAGGCGCCGCCGCGTTTGTTTTCACGCGCGTACAGGTCGAGATAGAAGCTGCCGCGCAGCTCGCCGTCGGCGTCGAACAGATCGAAGAAGCGCACTTCAGGATGCCAGGTATCCACATCCTTGCGCTCTTTGGCGGTAATGCCGTAAATGCGTTTCACCACTTCGAACAGCCCTTCCACCACCCGCTGTTCCGGGAAGTACGGGCGCAGCTGCTCGTCGCTGATCGAGAACAGGTGTTGCTTCTGTTTTTCACCGTAATAGGTGATGTCCCAGGCTTCCAGTTCGTCCACGCCGTGATGCCGTTTGGCGAAGGCACGCAGCTGCGCCAGCTCCTGCTCGGCCTGCGGACGGGCGCGCTTGGCCAGGTCGGTCAGGAAGCCGATCACCTGGTCCGGGCTTTCCGCCATTTTGGTGGCCAGCGATTTGTCGGCGTAGGTGTCGAAGCCCAGCAGCTGGGCCAGCTCGTGGCGCAGCGCCAGCGTTTCCGCCATCACTTCGCTGTTGTCCCATTTGCCGGCGTTCGGCCCCTGATCGGAGGCGCGGGTGGCGAAGGCGCGGTACATTTCTTCGCGCAGCGCGCGGTTGTCGGCGTAGGTCAGCACCGGCAGGTAGCTCGGCATGTCCAGCGTCAGCAGCCAGCCGTCCTGCTCTTTGGCCTGCGCCATCGCCTGCGCCTGCGCCAGCGCGCTGGCCGGCAGGCCGCTCAGCTCGGCTTCGTCGGTAATCAGTTTGCTCCAGCCCATGGTGGCGTCGAGCACGTTGTTGCTGTAGGTAGAACCCAGCTCGGACAGGCGCGCGACGATTTCGCCGTAGCGCTGCTGTTTTTCCGCCGACAGGCCGATGCCCGACAGCTCAAAGTCGCGCAGCGCGTTTTCCACCGACTTGCGCTGCGGCGCGCTCAGTTGGGCGAACGCCGCGCCCTCTTTCAGGCTGCGGTAAGCCTGGTACAGCCCTTCGTGCTGGCCGACCCAGGTGCCGTATTCGGACAACAGCGGCAGCGCCTGCTCGTAGGCGGCGCGCAGCTCCGGGCTGTTTTTCACCGAGTTCAGGTGCCCGACCGGCGACCAGATGCGCGACAGGCGATCGTCCGACTCCGCCAGCGGCTGACACAGGTTGTCCCAGGTGAACGGCCCCGGCTGCGCGACCACGCGCTCTACCGCGGCGCGGCAGTCTGCCAGCGCGGATTGCACCGCAGGCACGATATCTTCAGGGCGGATCGCCGAAAACGGCGGCAGGGAAAACGGAGTCAGCAACGGATTTGTCATAAGGCAGTCCTGATTAGCGTTGGGGCCCGCCGCAGCGGGCGGGCCTTAAAATGCGTATGAATAGCTAACATGGAGCCAAGCAGCGGGAAAATCAATGCCCGGCATTGATAGATAGTGCCTTAAACGGCGCTTTGGCGGATCTGCGCGGCCAGCGCCGCCAGATGCGCGTCATCGGCGCGCGCGGCGTCGTGGGAGGACAGGTAACCCTCGTAGCGGTCGAAAAACTTCGCCGAGGTCGACTCGATCGGCCGCCACTGTTCCAACGCGGCGGTGCCGTGCATCGGGATCAGTTTGGCATGCACGTGATCGACGCCGAAGCCTTCAAATACCATGCCGCAGCGGCCGACGTCGTCAAACGCCCGATCGAGCCGCTGCGCCACGCGCTTGGTCGCCAGCATCAGCGCGCTCAGCGCCGCGTCCGGCAGCTCAAAGGCGTAGCTCGGGTAGTGCGCCTTGGGGATCACCACGCTGAAGCCGTCGGTATTGGGGTAGATGGAAAGGAACGCCAGATGGGCGTCGTCTTCCCAGATTTTATGGCACGGCACCTTGCCCGCCACCATGTCGCAAAAGATGCAGCTCATGTCGTCTCCTTATCGTCTGCAGTAACGCAGTTCAGTTTTTCCCGGCCAGACAGTTTATACTGTGCAGATTATATGCCTTATTGAAAGCTCCGCCCGTGGAGCGCAAGGAACTGCCACCAGCCATGTTAAGTTATCGCCACAGTTTTCACGCCGGCAACCACGCCGACGTGCTCAAGCACAGCGTTCAGAGCCTGATCATCGAATCGCTGAAAGAGAAAGAGAAACCCTTCCTGTATCTGGACACCCACTCGGGCGCGGGGCGCTATCAGCTGAGCGGCGAGCACGCCGAACGCACCGGCGAATATCTGGAAGGCATCGGCATGCTGTGGCAACGCGACGATCTGCCGGAAGAGCTGGCGGCCTACATGAGCGTGGTGCACAACTTCAACCGCTCCGGCACGCTGCGCTACTACCCGGGTTCGCCGCTGATCGCACGCCAGCTGCTGCGCCCGCAGGACAAAATTCACCTGACCGAGCTGCACCCGAGCGACTTCCCGCTGCTGCGCGGCGAGTTTCAAAAGGACGAGCGCGCCAAGGTGCAGCGCGCCGACGGTTACCAACAGTTGAAATCCCAGCTGCCGCCGGCCTCGCGCCGCGGGCTGATCCTGATGGACCCGCCGTACGAGATGAAAACCGACTACCAGGACGTGGTCAAAGGCATTCAGGAAGGCTACAAGCGCTTCGCTACCGGCACCTATGCGCTGTGGTACCCGGTGGTGATGCGTCAGCAGATCAAACGCATGCTGAAAGAGCTGGAAGCCACCGGCATCCGCCGCATTCTGCAGATCGAACTGGCGGTGAAACCCGACAGCGATCAGCGCGGCATGACCGCCTCCGGCATGATCGTGATTAACCCGCCGTGGAAGCTGGAGCAGCAGATGAATACCCTGCTGCCGTGGCTGCACAAAACGCTGGTGCCGTCCGGCAACGGCCACCATCTGGTGAACTGGGTCGTACCGGAATAAGCCATCCGGGGCGCGGCACGCCGCGCCTTTACCCCGCCTATTGCAGCCATCGACGCAATCTTTGCGACAAACCCACATCAGGCGTTAAACTCTTACCCTCTTCGAATCTCACAACTCATGGAAATCCCAGATGACGAAACATTACGATTATCTAGCAATTGGCGGCGGCAGCGGCGGTATCGCATCGATCAACCGGGCAGCCATGTACGGCCAGAAATGTGCGCTGATTGAAGCCAAGGAACTGGGCGGCACCTGCGTCAACGTGGGTTGTGTACCGAAAAAAGTCATGTGGCACGCGGCACAGATCGCCGAAGCCATCCACCAGTACGGCCCGGACTACGGTTTCGACACCACCGTCAATGCCTTCGACTGGAAGAAACTGGTCGCCAACCGCACCGCGTATATCGACCGCATCCATACCTCCTACGACAACGTGCTGGGTAAAAACAAGGTCGACGTGATCAAAGGCTTCGCACGCTTTGTCGACGCCCACACCGTGGAAGTGAACGGCGAGAAAATCACCGCCGACCATATTCTGATCGCCACCGGCGGCCGCCCAAGCCATCCGGACATTCCGGGTGCGGAATACGGCATCGACTCCGACGGCTTCTTTGAGCTGGACGAAATGCCGAAACGCGTCGCCGTGGTGGGCGCCGGCTATATCGCCGTGGAGATCGCCGGGGTGCTGAACGCGCTGGGTGCGGAAACTCACCTCTTCGTGCGTAAGCACGCGCCGCTGCGCACCTTCGATCCGATGATTGTCGAGACCCTGGTGGAAGTGATGAACACCGAAGGGCCGAGCCTGCACACCGAATCGGTACCGAAAGCCATCGTGAAGAACGCCGACGGCAGCCTGCAGCTGCAGCTGGAAAACGGCAAGGAATTCACCGTCGACAGCCTGATCTGGGCCATCGGCCGCGAACCGGCGACCGACAACCTGAACCTGAGCGTCACCGGGGTGAAAACCAACGAGCAAGGCTATATCGACGTCGATAAGTTCCAGAACACCAGCGTCAAAGGCATTTACGCGGTGGGCGACAACACCGGCGCGGTCGAACTGACCCCGGTGGCGGTCGCCGCCGGCCGTCGTCTGTCCGAACGCCTGTTCAACAACAAGCCGGACGAACATCTGGACTACAGCAATATCGCCACCGTGGTGTTCAGCCACCCGCCGATCGGCACCATCGGCCTGACCGAACCGGAAGCCATCGAGAAATTCGGCGCCGACAACGTGAAGGTGTACAAATCCTCCTTCACCGCCATGTACAGCGCAGTGACTCAGCACCGCCAGCCGTGCCGCATGAAGCTGGTGTGCGCGGGCAAGGAAGAGAAAATCGTCGGCCTGCACGGCATCGGCTTCGGCATGGATGAAATCCTGCAGGGCTTCGCCGTCGCCGTGAAGATGGGCGCCACCAAGAAGGACTTCGACAACACCGTAGCGATCCACCCGACCGCCGCGGAAGAGTTCGTCACCATGCGTTGATCGTCATCCGCTGCGCGCATGCGCAGCCGAATGAACGAAATGAGGCCAGCGGTTTTGGCCTCATTTTTTATTTTCGGCCCCCGCCGGCTGCAGCTCGATGACCCTGTCGGCCGAGGCGATGGTGGAAGGCCGGTGGGCGATGATGATGCGCGTGATCTTCAGCGCCGCTATCGCGTTGTTGATGTGCATTTCGTTGGCCAGATCGAGGTGGCTGGTGGCTTCGTCCATAAACAGAATGTTCGGCCGCCGGTACAGCGCCCGTGCGATTAGCAAACGCTGTTTCTGCCCGCCCGACAGGCTCCCGCCCAGCTCGCCAATCAGCGTTTCGTAGCCCATCGGCATCTGCATGATGTCGTCGTGGATGTTGCAGTGGCGGGTGCAGGCCACGATCAGCTCCAGGTTCGGCGTCGCATCGAAACCGGCGATGTTTTCCGCTATCGAGCCCGAGAACAGCTTGTCGTCCTGCAGCACGCAGGCGATGCACTGCCGGTAGTTGTTGACGCCGATGTCGTGGATATTCAGCCCGTTGATGAACAGCGCACCGCTGCTCGGCTCCAGCAGGCCGCTCATCAGCTTCATCAGCGTGGTCTTGCCTATCCCCGACGGGCCGACGATCGCCACGCTTTCCCCCGCCGCTATCTGCAGGTTGATGCCGGCAATCACCGGCTTCGACAGGCTGTCGTACTGGTAATACAGGTCGCGCACGTCGAACGCCGCCGCTTCGTTGGGCGCATACAGCTGCCGCGGCGGCATCTGTTTCTCCGGCTCCGACAGCACGATGTCCGCCACCCTCTCGTTGTGCAGGCTCAGCATGCGCAGCCGCAGCACCATGTCGATCAGGTTGGAGGCGCGGTCGGAGAACTGCCCGCGGTAGGCGTTGAACGCCACGAACATCCCCAGCGTCATCTGGTTGTCGATCACCAGCGAGGCGCCCAGCCACAGAATGACGATCTGATCGCAGGTGCTGATCAGCGAGTTGACGCCGCCGAACATCATGTCCAGTTTGGTCAGGCGGATGTTGGCGTTGGTGGTGTCGATATTCAGGTTCAGCCAGTATTGCGAGCGGGTGCCCGCCAGGCCCAGCGCTTTCAGGGTGCCGATGCCGTACAGCGTTTCCATAAAGTGCGAGCCGGCCTTGGCGCCCTTGACCAGCTGCTCTTCCGACGCCTGACGATAGTGGCGGTAGGTGGAAAGGCGCAACACCACGTAAATCACCGTGAAGCCCATCACCACCCACACCAGCCAGCCGCCGTACAGCAGCATCATGACGAACACGCCGATCGACATGATGCCGTCGATGATGCTGTTGACGATGCTGGTGGTGAACGTGGTGCGGATGGTGTCCAGCGAGCCGAAACGCGACTGGATATCCCCCAGCTTGCGCTTTTCGAAATAGGCCAGCGGCAGCTTCATCAGGTGGTCGAACAGCCCGGCCTTCCACTGCACGTCGATAAGCGAGCCCATCACGATGCTGGTCCAGGAGCGCAGCATCGCCACGCAGGTGCGAAACAGAATGAAGAACAGCAGCCCGATGCAGATCAGCGCCAGCAGATCGTGATCGCCGGCCTGTATCACGTGGTCCATCACCAGCTGGGTGCCGACCGGCATCAGCAGGTTGATGGCCTCAATCACCAGCGACAGGCAGAAGATTTTGATCAGCGCGCCTTTCAGGCCGCTGACGTTGCGCAGCAGGGTGCGGATATGCAGCTTGCTCTGCTGCGTGACCGGGGTGAACTCGCTGCCCGGCCACAGCTCCAGCGCCACGCCGGTAAAATGCAGCGACAGCTCCTGCAGGCCTATCACCCGGCGGCCGAAGGCCGGGTCGTGAATGACGATGCGGCCGCCGCGCACCCCGACCAGCACCACGAAGTGGTTCATGTCCCAGTGCAGGATGCAGGGGGTCTTCAGCTCCTTGATTTCATCGATGCTGAGGGACAGCGCGCGGGTTTTCAGCGCCAGGGAGGCGGCGATGTCGATCAGCGACGCCAGGGTGGCGCCGCGTGACGAGATGCCGAACTTTTGCCGCAGGTTGAACAGATCGACGTTCATGCCGTAGTAACCGCAAACCATGGCCAGGCTGGCCAGGCCGCACTCGGCCGCTTCGGTTTGCAGGATCTGCGGCACCTTCTTTCTCAGGGCCAGATTCAGCTTGCTGGTGATGGTCTCAAAGGGTGTTTTATTCACGGATCGGCCCCGTTAAGCTTTTTTTCATGTCGTAGAAAGGTGAGAACATCCATTGATAAATCGGGCGTTTCTCGAGGAAGAAGGTGGTCTGCGCCTTCATGCCGCTCGACAGGCGCAGGGTTTTGCCCTGGTAGCCGAACTGGGTGTTGTCGATAGCCACCAGCACCTTGTAATAGGACTCGGTGATCTCGGTGGACTGGCGGATGGGCGAGCTGCTGTAGGTGGACATTTCCTGCGTCGAGGCGGGCACGTAGGAGATGGCGTCGATTTTGCCGGGGAACTGGCCGAACTTCTCAAACGGGAAAGCGTCGTAACGGATATTGATATTGTCGCCGACGCCGACGTAAGGCACGCTGCCGTTCGGCAGCCACAGCACCAGATAATACACCGCGTGGTTGCTGGGAATAAGCTGCGCCAGGCTGTCGCCGATATTCACCATTTGCCCCGGGGTGACGCTGAGGGACTCCACCCGGCCGTCGGTCGGGGCGTTAATAATCAGCGCGCCGCTGGCGTCGGCTTCCGACAGGCGGCGCTGCAGATCTTCGCGCTGGAGTTCATATTGCGAAATCTGATTATCGAAATCGGCGGCGCGGGTGACGATATCGCTGCCGAGATTGGCGATTTGCAGCGATTCCTGGATGCTTTGGCTATAAAGGCTTTGAAAAGAACTTTGCTGCTGATAATACAGGTAGGTCTGGTTGTTTAACTGGTCTTTGTTAATCAGGCCCTTGCGCTGATATTCACCGTAGCTCTCCATGGTGCGGCGCATGGATTCGACGCCGCGGCGGGAGTTTTCCACCAGCTGTTTAGACTGGGCGTGGGCGGTTTCATACTGCGCCTTTTGCGCCTGCAGATTGTCTACCGTGGCGCGCTTATTCTCCTGCAGTTTCTGGATGATGTTGTCGATTTGGGCGACCTGGCTTTCGATGGCCTGGCGGGTATTGGCGCTGACGGTGCCGGAATCGGTGACGCGGCTGACGTCGATCTGATACAGGCGCTGGCCTTTTTTGACCTGATCGCCGACGCTGACAAAGCGCTGGGAAATAAAGCCCTGCTGCGCGGCGAAAATATTGACCGAACGCGGCAAGGTGGTGACCTCCCCGGCGACATTAATGCGGCGGGTATAGTTGCCGAAAGTCAGGAAAATAAGCAGGGCGATAATAAAGGCCAATGATATGGCCACCACGGCCCAGGCGGGCAGGCCGGAAATAAGCAATGCCTTGCCGGTCCATTTTGAGCGCTGGTGATTGACGGCCTCTTGTCGGAACAAATCCTTTTGATTCATGGCAACTCTTAAATCCGTTTTTTAATCGCCAGAAGATAGCCACACCAAAATCCCCAGTCAATTTATTTATAGATAGCGATAAAGTTTTTCTTAAGGCGTGCATATAATTTAGGAAATGTCTGACATAAAAAACCCTGCAAACAGATTTAAAGCCTGCTTTAATCACCAACTAATACCATGAAATATTTGAATTTATTTATTTTAAGTTCGAATATTAATCAATAAATTAATAAAATTAAAAAAACCAAATAAGATGAGAAAAAGAACAATAGAAGATAAATTCTTAAAATGAAATTTAGTAAAATCACTCGACATCATTGGCGTTGATATTTTTTTCATAAAAAACAAAAGCATTATTTTCCACAACCCAGGTGAATCCACCAATTCTTGTATTTTTCTTATCCATAAAAGGAAAAGACCATAAAGCGCCTCATCAGACAGGTAATGGAATTGTTGAGAAAAATTTAACTGGATATTATCCTAACCATAGGATCCACTTTAAAACAGCGGCAAACCAGTTTATTGCTTCAACTTATATCCATATAACAAAATAGTTTAATGGGAAAGAGGTCTATGAGAGAAAGGGATGCTGAACAATGGCTAAGGACGCTAAAAATGCACTATCCAGATGCAAAGGTAGTGACGGTTTTACCCAAAGGACGCGGGTTTCACGTGGTATGTTCACAAGGGATTTTTACCCTTCAATCGTTTTTGCGCAACAATACAGGCTGTAGAAAAAGCTGAATGAGTGAGCGCCTGTAAACTCCTTTCCAGACCTAACGCCTATAACTGAATGCGGCCCTCTTTAACGAGATCTTCTTAGTCTGCTAGAAGCGTTTTTATATTGATTATTTTTTCTGCATTCACCAATGCCATTTGGTGAAACGGTGTGATTTATGAATGATGTCAACAAAAAAAATAAACCAATAGAGAAAGTGGCGATTTTTGAGCCGCAATCGCTGGTATCGAACGTGCTGGTTGATATGTTGCTCGATACGCCGGAAGTGAAAACCGTCTATGACACCGAGTCATTAGAAACGCTGCAAGAAGTGCTCAATACCAACGGTGTTGACCTGGTTTTTATGGACCTGGTAGACAAAGACAACGACCTCTTTGCAGGCTTGTCCTTTATAAAAAAAAATCGCAAACGTTGGAAAAAGGTGACACTGGTAGTGTTCACATCGATCGCCAGTGGATATGTGATTAATTTTTCTATTAAAATGGGCGTAGCCATGTTTATTTATAAAAATGCGCCGGTTGGTGAAATAAAAAGGAAGATATCAATGATATTTTCAAGATGCATCATTGATAATGAAAGAAAAAATGCTCTCATTGACATGGAGAAGTATCAGAACTTCACCAAAAGCGAAGCCGCCGTTATTTACCTGTTTGCTCATGGCATGAGTCTGCAGGAGATAGCCAGGGTCATTGGCGTTGCTTACAAAACGGCCCAGGCGCATAAAGGGAATGCGATGAAAAAAATGAACATCAAGAGCACCTATGATTTTCACCGGGTGCTGAGATTTATAAAGGAGATCGATTGGCAATAGTCCCCCTATGACACCCTGTGCGAAAATTAACCGGCACAATGAAAATCGCACCACGCAAGAATTCATATGACACACAGCCTGAAAGGCATGTGTTTAAAAATTGACCGCGTTAAGTTGGCATTGATTTAAACTATCAAAAAAACCAACCGAAGACGTTTGTATCTATTGGCGCATATGGCAAGCCGAATCTATATTGTGAAAAAAAATAAAATTACGCTAAAAACGCCTCAGAAAATTGAAAAATCTAATTAACAGGGAAAGCATAGGTTGCGCATGCTGCTTTCCCCTAATAATCCATCCCGGTGAAAATATCATTCAAAGGGACAGGTAGCGGGGTATTCCCGCAACGGCAAGGTGCCGACGATAAAATATCAGTTGTTTTACTAGATAAGGAAATGATCATGCGTGAACTGAATGTGCAAGAAGTTGAAACGGTAAACGGCGCAACTCTCGATGGCGCTATCTGGGGCGTTGTTGACGGCGCTGCTACCGGTATGTCTATCGGCGGCAAATGGGGCGGCGCGGGCGGCTGGGGCTTCGGCGCGCTGTCTCAGCTGGTTGGCATCATCGTTCCTACCGCCATGGGCGCCGTTGCCGGTGGCGTGGCGGGCCTGGTGACAGACCGTGAAACTACTGCCGACCTGATGCAAAACTACCGCGAAACCTTTGGCCCAGGTTCGACTAACAACGCTTAATGGTTTTTCGCTTTCCCCAAAGGCTGGCGCTTGCCAGCCTTTTCTGCCTCAGATACCCCACCGTTCGAAATCAGCCAAATTCTGACCACCTGCATTTTATTAATCACAAACATCATCTTGCCAGAAAAAATTACCCAAAATAAATCAACCGCTTCCCGCGCCAACCTTACAGGCACCGGTACTTTTAACTTCCCATTACGCCGCACTAAGAATAATAAAATAAACACACTCCACTAACAAAATAAAATCATGTTTTTCATTATGCTATGCATATTTAGTTAAAAAACAAACAGAGAGATATTTTTACGCGATAATGTTTACCCCACAAGAAGCGGCTATAGCCCTGACTGTATTCATATGGAATTGATTCAACCTATCAAACAAAAATAAAAAATGCGCTTATATCTATTGGAATGTGTTATGCGCGATATCTATAGTTAAATCAACTTAAGAAATAAACCCGCAGTGCCTTTCACTGCTCACTCTCAGTTTGGAATTAAGAGGAGCCCTCATTATTGGTGCCCCCTCTTAGTAATCCGTCTCTACGAAAGATGCCATTCAAAGGGATAGGATGCGGTGAAAATCCGTTATGACAAGGTGACAATAAGTATCAAGTTCAAGGTGTCTTAATTTAAAAGGAAATTGTAATGCGTGAACTCAACGTACAAGAAGTCGAAGTGGTAAACGGCGCAACTCTCGATGGCGCTATCTGGGGTGCCGTTGACGGCGCGGCAACCGGCATGTCCATCGGCGGCAAATGGGGCGGCGCGGGCGGCTTCGGCTTCGGCGCACTGTCTCAGCTGGTCGGTATCATCGTTCCTACCGCACTGGGCGCAGTTGCCGGCGGCGTGGCCGGTTTGGTGACAGACCGTGAAACCGTTGCCGATCTGGCGCAGAACTACCGTGAAACCTTCGGCCCAGGTTCTACCAATAACGGTTAATCGCTTTACATGTGTCTCAAAGGCTGGCTCCGCCAGCCTTTAATCTATTGCCCGCAACAACACCTGACGATTAGCGTCATAGCGTGAATTCAAAATTTATCCTATTGAAACAAGCCGATGGAATCTCTTTAAAGGAGTAATATATGTCATCATTGTCCTATCAGTATGAAGCTACGGGTATTTATACCGCTATTTTTGAGAAAACCTGGAGCGAGAAAGGCAATGCCGGAAACGGCTTTGATTATTACGGCGATCAGCTGGAAAAAGGTAAGATCACCTCATCCGATCTGGTGAAAAACTTTTTAGAAAGCAGCGACGGTCGCGCCATTTATAGTGGTATGAGTGACACCGCGGTTTTCTCAAAGATATATGCGAATGCTTACGGCAATAACCCCGATCAGGCCACGATTGATCATTACATGGCAAATGGCCTTTATGACGGTTTGTCCGGCGCATTAACCGATCTGATGGAATATTCCGGTCCGAATCTGCAGCTGCTGAACTCTTACCAGACCTTTGATGAAACGATCAAAGACTCCTTATATCCTGTCGTCATATCTGACAGCAATGACCAAACCGTTGCCGCAATTTACTATTCGCTCGGGCGTATACTTGATGAAACCGGTTCCCCGTACTGGTCAGCCCAATTAGACTCCGGCAAAAGCGCCGTCGACGTAGCCGACGGTATTCTGGCCAGCAATAAGAAAATCGCCGCTCTGAATAACAGCGATTTTGTCAACGCGGTCTTCGGTAACCTGTACCAGCGTAGCCCAACGGCCAGCGAGCTGGATCACTACCTGACGGAAATCTCGTCCGGCACCCATCGTGGCCAGGTTATGCTGGACATGATCCAATCGGTTATGACGTCCTCAGACGCGGAAGCCAAAGCCACGCTGGAACAGGCAATGGCGCTGGATACCGATGGCGTTATCGTCGATACCGTTAACCGTGAGGAAACCGCCTCAGTTTACCTTGCCGTTCCTAACCGCGATATTGACGCTAATGGCCTGCATTACTGGGGTAAATATGATGCAGTCTTTGGCTTTAACGATCTGGTCGGAAAGATCATTTATACGGACGAGTTTAACAAGAAGGCCACCAACAAACCGCTCAATGAATATATTGCGCAGGTTTACCAGGCCGTGTACGGCAAGCAGCCCTCGGCCGAAGAGCTGGCTCACTACGCCAGCATCGGTGACAAAGCCAAAATCACCACAGAAATCATCGACTCACTGCGTACAAGCGCATCGCACGATCAAAACATCGTTATTCAGAAGCACCTGTTCGAAAAAGACATTGCACAGAGCCTGAATTACGCGCAAAGCGCCAAGATCGGCGTCGTTAATGATGTTCTGCAGTCCGATATTAACGATGTGAAGGTTCATAACCTGACGTCGGCGGAATTAACCACGCTGCAGTCAATCTATCTGACCATCGCGCAACAGCAAAACGCCAAGCTCGATTATGCGGATAGCCTCAACTACCTTACCGTCGACTCAAAAGATACGGTAAACCTGGTGTATGGGGATGCCGGCATTCCTGACGTTAGCGCAGATACCGCCAACGTTTTCTTTAATTCACCTTTTGTTGACGGCAGAGAAGTCAATTTTGACGTGCTCTCTTCCAGCTTGAAAATAACTCTGTCATCCATGGGGGTGGATTATGACTCCTTTAGCGCGGGCAAGATTAATTTATCTACCGATGACGGTAGAAACGCCAACGTCAGCAAACTGACGATCGATTCGATCGGTAGCGATCAGGGAGCGAACAGTATTGCTCTCACTGGGCATAATGAAAAGATTGGCAGAATTGACGTTGCCGGCGACAAGCAGATCAACCTTTCAGTCACCGATGAGTTCACTCATCTGTCCAAAATCGACCTTACCAAGACGACTGATGGCGTCAGCTTAACCTACGACATCTCGCAGTCGGACCAATTTGGCCTGAGCAAAATTTTGTATAGCCTGTTGCAATCTGAAGCCCCCGATCGCGCGGCCGAAGTTTACATTGGTTCTCTGGGGCAAACCCCCTCTGGCCAGGACCACGAGATCCTTGGCGCGCGCGCCGGCGCAAGTGAAATCAATATCGGCGGCAACGTCGAATACACGGCAAACAAAGGTTCCGTGTCTTCGGTTAATATCATTGAAAGCAACTTGAACCGCGGCGTTACCATCAATAATTTCGATGATAATGCAGCGAACACGCTGACTCTGGAGAAATCCGGCATCTCCATTAGCCTGGATAAGACGCAGGGGAGCGCTGTGGACACGCAAAGCGTCAGCTTCAGCCAGTTTGAGACCAATGTGGATAATGTGCTGAATCACTTTTATCCCCATGACGAGACCGGGCTGATCAAGCTGTTTAACGATCTGACGCAAATCGGCAAGTTCAGCTTCGACGAGACCAACAAAGTCGGCGCTGTCAGCTTCCAGAACAGCAGCCTGGTCTTTGTTGATGACAACGGCAACAAGCAATTTGACAGCACGGATACCTTAGTCTTTTTGAATGGGGTCGGCCGTAGCGATCACCTCTATTATTCGCAAGCTGCTGGCAGTGACATTCAGCTGGTCGGGGTGAACGATGCTCATCAAGATGCCTTAGCCCTGGCTTGATAATAAAACGCGCTTATTCCCGTTTTTAATAAAAATGAGGCCGGAGGTAGCGGCCTCATCTTTTATTTTCTATTTCTGGTATTCCCTGATGCCGTAAAAGCCCTGGCATTGGCTTAAAATCAATAACAATGAGCATTAGTCGCATCTGAACAATAAACGAACGGCAGCCTTTTTTTAATGCATAAAAGCGCATTGTACTGATGCATATTTGCATCATGTTAATGCAGCTCAAAGTTAACTCACGAATCATCCGGCATGGGTCAGCCGCCACCCCGGAGTGAGGAAACTCATAATCTATTGAATTTTATATTGATTATAAACCAAGCGCCGATTGAAATAAATATATGCCAAAATAATATATATAATTAGATGCCTATAATATAAGATACACTAAAGTTTTCCCTGGTGTTGTTGTGTGTCTTTGCCCTATATTTATAGGGCTTTTTTATCTTACCCTGCAGACTCAAACGCTTTCAGGCTCACTCGTTTTTTCCGTAGATTTTATTTTCATAAAGAGAAAGGCAATATTTTTTCCGGGCGCATCGCAATATAACGATCGCGATTCTTCAATCAATCCGCTTATTAACCAGGACAAAACCTGGCCGCTTGCTCTCAGCTTTTCCCCGACGGTGCCACCGCGACCGGGCCGGTGTTCTCCATCGCCGGCATTTTATGTGCGCCATCGACATTCCCTTCGACACAACCCCGCATTTTCTGCCATTATTTTGCCTGATAAATTAGCGGTACTCAGGTAAGCATCCGCGCTTTTGGAGAATATCGATGCTGTTCAAGCTGTTCAAAAACATCACGTTAGCCTGCGTGGCCCTGGTTATCGTCCAGGCCAGCGCGTTGAGTTTCACGCTGGAAGTGGCGGGAAAAATCGACAACGTGACCGACCCGGCAAAAAAAAGCTATTTATTTACCGATAAACAATTATTGGCCATGCCGGTACACAGCATCACCACCTCCACCTCCTGGACGCCGCAGAGAAAGTTTGAAGGCATCGCGGTGGCGGATATTCTGGCCCGCGTCGGCGCCAAGGGCAGCACGCTGACCTTTTATGCGCTGAATGACTATTACATCGACGTGCCGCTGTCCGACGTTGAAAAGTACAACATGATTCTGGCTTACAAAATGGACGGAGAAATGCTGAAGATCAGAAACTTCGGCCCGTTATTTTTAGTTTACCCAAGGGATGCCGCCGGGCCCGAGTTGAATTCGCCGTTATACAACTCGCGCTTTATCTGGCAGGTCGACAGGATAGTGATTAAATGAAGCTGACAAGTTTTAAAAGCGGCGGCAGGCTGGCGATCCCGGCCATCTTCGCCGCGTTGTTCCTGGTGGCCTCGACGGTAACGCTGTATTACTACAGCGCCACCCTGTCCAAGAAAGGGCTGTATGCCATCGCCGGCACGCAGGAAAACTACTCCTGGTCGATCGCCAAATTCGCCATCAAACTGGCCGAATTCGAAACGCTGGTTGAACAGCAGAAAAACGCGCCGAAGGTCAGCAGTGAAGATCTGCGGCTGAAGTTTGAAATACTCTACTCGCGCTTTTACGTGCTGGAAACCGTCTCCGAATCCACTCAGCGATTGTACGCCGAGCCAGGCTACCCGGAGGTGATCAAAAATATGCGCGAGCAGATGGACCGGATTGACAAGCTGCTGGACAGCCCACGGATTGACTTTAACCTGATTTCCCAAGGCATGCAGCGCATCAAACCCTACGCCATCGAAATGGCCAACCTCACCGATCACGCCGAAGTGAAGCAGCGCACCCTGGCCTATGAAGACTATATCGAGAAACGGCACATTATTTTCTATGGGCTGGTGATCGTCATGTTCTCGGTGATCGCGCTGATTGCCATCACCCTGATAGTCTTGCGCCAACAGCGCCTGACTATCCGGCAGCAGGCCAAGGCTATCGAAGCGGAAAAAGCCACCCGAACCAAAAACGCCTTTCTGGGCGCGATTGGCCACGAACTGCGCACCTCTTTGCAGAGCATCATGTCCGCCATCGACGTGTTGGTGAATACCCGGGTCTCGGCTGAACATGCGGATACCTTCCTGCGGCTGGAGACCGCCGCACAGCAAATCGAAAGCCAGATGAAAGACCTGACCGACTACGCCCACCTGGACAGCGGCATGATGGAATTACGCATCGTGCCGTTCGACGCACAGAAGCTGATCGGCGAGACGGCCAACGAAATCGCCATGCTGACGCGCAAAGAGCAGGTCAAGCTGAGCTGCGAGGTGGAATGCAGCCATTCGCAGGTCTATTCCGATCCGCTGCGCATTCGGCAGATTATCGTCAACCTGCTGACCAACGCCTACAAATATACCGAGAGCGGCAGCATTACCCTGCACAGCTGCCTGCGCCGCCAGCCCGGCGGCAGTTCGTTGATTATCGAGGTGACCGACACAGGTATCGGCATCGAGAAAGAAAAGCTCGATCAAATCTTCAAGCCGTTCACCCAGTTGGATCAGTCGCACACCAAACAATACGCCGGCGTCGGCATGGGGTTGGCGATCGTGCATGGCCTGGTGACGCTGCTTAACGGCACCATTACGGTGTATAGCGAAATCAAAAAGGGCAGCACCTTTATCGTCAGCATTCCCGTGGAGATCAGCGAGGAGGAAGAGAGCGACGAACAGGCCGCATCTCACCCCCCGCAGCCGCAAAAACCGCAGCATGTGTTGGTGGTCGACGATAACAAATCGGTAGGCGACGCCTTTGCGGCGCTGCTGGACAAGCTCGGTTACCCGCACGAGCTGTGCGACTCGCCGGAGCGGGCGCTGCAAAAACTGCTGCGCCGCCCCTATGACGCCCTGCTGTTGGACCTGCAGATGCCGGGCATCGATGGCGCCGCCCTGGCCAAACAGCTGCGTAACCGCCGGGGGCCCAACCGCCACGTGCCGATTATCGGCATCAGCGCCTATACCCCGGAACAGCTGTCTGCCGAACAGCGGGCGCTGTTCGACAATTACCTGATGAAACCCGTGCGACTGGATGCGCTGTCGAGCGCCCTGGCCGAGGTATTCCCTTCTAAAGATTAAAACAGCGCTGCAGGGCGGCTTCTATCACATGAAGCCGCACCGGTTTTTCATATGGCCCAAGCACGTCGTAGTCGCGCATCGCTTTGGCTATTTCAGACTCACGCCGATCGGTACCCAGTTCCCCGGTCAACACCAGCACTGGCGCATCCGGGTTATCGGAAGCGCGGATCACCTCGATGCATTTATCCGCCGTTTCATCACCAATCAGCCAGTCAACCACATAGCCATCGAACAGGCTTTGCTGCAGCGCCTGGCAGAAACTGCTGACGTCATAGAACGCCACCGCGTTGAATCCTCGGCTGACGAGGTATTTCGCCAGCTCATCGGCCGCCGGATGGGAGTCGTCCAGCACCGCGATGCTCAGCCGTTCGTCATCGTTATTGCCGGGGCGGATCTCGATCAGGTCGACGCGGCGGTAGTTGCCGGACGGCGCATCCTCGGTACGGTAGATATGCCATTGCTGCTCCGCACGCAGCGCAACGAACTCCGACATGCGCCCGGCCGCCAGTTCGTCACCAATATGCCCCACGCAGGGGATCGCTACCCCACCGACAAAAAAGATGGCATCCTGCGCCATAGTTTGTTCCGGCGTGTCATGTTCCGCGTCCATATCGACGATGGCCGCCGGCGTCTCTCCCAACGCGGCGGCGACGCTGTTGATCTGCTCCAGCGTCCACGGGCTTTGCCCTTTCAATTTTCGGTGCGCATGCGAAAAACTCAGCGCCAGAATGCGGCTGAGCTCTTTGGCGTGCTGACGTTTACCAATCCCGTAATGTAAAAACAGCTCCCTGACCCGGTTTGCAATCGACTGTGAATCGAATTTTTGATGATTGTTATCCATTTGTTCCTTCGATTTTTTTTGCTGATTTATCAGTCGTTTTGATTATTTGTGGTGAAGAAGCCCCCACTAAAACTGGCATCCCATGCAATTATGCGTTAAAAACGTTGCTTGACATACCATGTTCTATAGTCAAACATGGTATCAAAAGAGACATACAGCAATACACTATAAAAAATAATACCAGAACGATTTTTGATAATAACCATAATAACACCAGGGAAACTCATTCCGATTGCCGCGGCTGAAAGGATGTATTCATCAATTCGGTTAGCAGGCAAACCAGGTTTGAGCTTTTAGCACCAATCTGTTTTACCCGCTTTTGAGCCGGGATCCGCAAGGGTCCCGGTTTTTTATTGCGCCTGTACCGCCCATCTCCGCCCGCCATCATACGTACTCTCCCCAGGATCGCCACCGCGACAAATAAAAACGGAGCCGGCATGCCGGCTCCGTTAACAGAAGAGAACTGCACTATAAAACTAGAAGCGCCAGACGAACCCGGCGTTGACGCTGTTGTCCTGGTGGTTCTGCGACAGCAGCCCGCCGTAACCCAGCGACAGCGTGGCGTTCTGCTCCACCGCCACCTCCACGCCCGCCTTCAGCACCATTCCGTCGCGCGACACCGGCACGCTGTTCACCACGAACGGCGCGTTGCCGCCGTTGAAGCTCAGCCCGGTGCCCCGCTCCCGCTCACCGTACTGATGCTGCCAGCCCAGCTCCCCGCGCAGCGCCACCTCGGTGCTTTTCCCCGCCTGCCATTGAGTGTCCGCACGCAGCCCCAGCGTCGACACCGTCGCCTCGGTATGCTGTTTGTCGCCGTGCAGCGCCGCCGCGCCGCCGTCTTCCGCGATGCCGTTGTTCTTGAAGTTGATGTATGCCAGGTTGGCGAACGGCTCCAGGTTCACCCCGCCCGCCGGCACGCTGTAGCCCGCTTCCACGAACGCCTGCTCGGTGCGGGCGCTGTACTTCGCCGTCTCACGATCCGACTGCAGGCCGTAATTCACCGAGCGCGCGGTGTCGATGCGATGCCAGGTGTAGCTGGCCCCGCCCCGCAGCGCCAGCGCCCCGAACTGCCTGCTGCCGTACGTCGCCAGGTGGTAGTTGTCGCTGTCCGCGTCCGAGCCGTAGCCGCCGTCCAGCGACGTGCGGGTGTACCCCGTCGCCACCCCCAGCCGCCAGTCGTCCGCCAGCGCCGAATCCAGCCCCAGCAGCACACCGTAGGTCGATGCCTGATACCCCGTCGCGTTGGCGTCACCCGACGCATGGTCCCAGGCGCCCAGCAGCTGCGCCCAGGCGCCGCCCTCGTCCGCCTTGATCTCCGGCGACGCCGCCAGCCCTGCCGCCTGCCGCAGCCGCCCGTTCAGCGCCTCGCGCAGGTAGCGGCTGTCGTTCACCAGCGCCGAGGCGATGTCCGCATGGATCTGCCCCGACAGCTGACGGAACGCCTGCCGCGCTTCGCCCGCCGTGTCGCTGTTCAAAATGCTCTCGTACACCGGGTTGCCCGCCGCCAGCGCATCCGCCGCCGCCGCCACCGCGCGTTCGTTCTGCGTCTGCGCCACGCTGGCGAAGGCGGTGTCGTTGCGCCCGACGCTCAGCGTCACCTGGTTCGGCCGATAGCTCAGGCCGGTGCCGAGGAACAGGTAGTTCGGCGCCACCGCATCAAACCGCCCGCTCACCCCCTGCTGGGCGCTCAGGATGTTGTACTGCTGGCCCAGCAGGCTGCGCGCCTCGCTTTGCGACAGCAGGTTGCCGCTGTTCTCCAGCGAGACCGCCACCTCGCCGCCGCCGATCGTCGCCGATCCGCCGGTGACGATCCGATCGCTCTGGCCGTTCGGCCCCACTTCCACCGCGTAGCGCGAACCCGGCTCGAAGCTGAGGTTGTTGGCCACGCTGAGGGTGCCTATCGAGTTGCCCGGCGCCACCGTGCCGCCGCGATGGACCGCCAGCGAGCCGACGCTGCCGGAACCGCCGAGAGTGCCGCTGCCCTGCACGCTGACGTCCGACGCCACCGAGCCGTTGACCGCCAGCAGGCCGGCGTTAACCTGGGTCGGCCCGGAATAGGTGTTGGCGCCGGTCAGCACCAGCGCCCCCTGGCCCTCCTTGGTCAGGCCGCCGTGGCCGGAGATATCGTTGGAATAGACTTCCAGCGCGCAATGAATATCGTCACACTTTCTGGCGTGCAGCGTGCCCGCATCCACCTCGGCGCCAAGCCCCGGGATATTGGCGATAAACTGCGAGGAGCCATAAGCCACGCCGGCCGGATCCGGGATGCGGAACTCGGTGGGAATATCCTCGACGGTATAAAACATGCCCGGGCCGTTGATCGCCTTACCCAGGTTGATCATCCCCCAGCCGTACAGCGCGTCGATGCCCGGCGCGCCCATGTCGGTAGCGGTGGTTTTCAGCACGTCGGCAATCTGCGCTGAGGTCATGTACGGGAAGCGCTGCAGCAACACCGCCACCGCGCCGGTGACATGCGGCGTCGCCATCGAGGTGCCGTTTTTGTTGCCGTAGTCCGAGACCAGGTTCGCCGGGTCGGAACCGTTGGCCACGGTGCTGTAGATTTTGCTGCCCGGCGACGCGACGCAGAAGCTGGCGGTATAGCCGCAGCGGGAAGAGAAAGCGCTGATGCTATAAGGCACGCTGTTGGTCGACGCCGCATCCTGCGCCACGCTGGCCACCGACAGCCAGTTTGGCGCGATATCCGGCACGAAATAGGCCAGCCCGCTGATCACATCCGGCTGGTTATAGTTACCGTCGTTGCCGGCGGCGAACAGCACCAGAATATTTTTGCGCGCCGCATCTATTGCTCCCTGATAACCGGCGCCCGCCAGGCTGCCCAGCAGCGGCTTGACCTGATCGAACTGTTCCTGCGCATCCTTCAGCTCAAAGTGCAGCGCATTCGGATCCCGCCCGCCGTCGGACAGGATGTCGGGAATGCTGACGCCCCAGCTGTTGTTGATCACCCGTACGCCGTTGTTGATCATCGCCTGCCAGCCGGCGTTGGTGACGGCGCCGTCCAGACCGAGAAACTCGCCGTAGGCCGGGCCGTCGTTGTCGTTATCGACGCTGATCACCTGCGAGTCGAAAGCCACGCCGTGCATGCCGACGCCGTCGCGGTTGGCGGCGCTGATCCCCGCCACGTGCACCCCGTGATTGCTCAGCGTTGCTCCGCTGTAGAAGTGGAAAGTACCGTCGAAGTAAAAACGATCGCCGGCGTTAATTCCCGGCCGGTGCGGATCGGTATAGGCGCGATAGCCCTCGGTGACGACGTTGATCAGCTTGCCGTCACCGGCGAATTCCGGATGACGGTTGACCGGGGTATCCAATATCCCCACCTTCTGCCCTTTGCCGGTATAACCGGCGGCGTAAGCCTCGTCGGCGTGGATCGCCCCCAGCCCCCAGTTGGCGTTAAACTCATCGCTGCGCCAGCTGGCCGGATCGCCCGCCTTGCCGCCCGGCTCATGCGGCGCAGCCTGCGCGAAGCCGGCCGCCAACAGCCCGCACAGCAGGGCATTAAGTTTCCATGACGGCGTCGACGCTGGTTTATTCTTGCCTGCAAGTCTTCTCATTCCCTTACCCTTATTGTTTTTAGTAAAACCGCCCCAGACGGTTTATCCATTGGTTTGTTGCTATCAGAAGCGCCAGACGAACCCGGCGTTGACGCTGTTGTCCTGGTGGTTCTGCGACAGCAGCCCGCCATAGCCCAGCGACAGCGTGGCGTTCTGCTCCACCGCCACCTCCACGCCCGCCTTCAGCACCATTCCGTCGCGCGATACCGGCACGCTGTTCACCACGAACGGCGCGTTGCCGCCGTTGAACCGCAGCCCGGTGCCCCGCTCCCGCTCGCCGTACTGATGCTGCCAGCCCAGTTCGCTGCGCAGCGCCACCTCGGTGCTTTTCCCCGCCTGCCATTGAGTGTCCGCACGCAGCCCCAGCGTCGACACCGTCGCCTCGGTGTGCTGCTTGTCGCCGTGCAGCGCCGCCGCGCCGCCGTCTTCCGCGATGCCGTTGTTCTTGAAGTTGATGTACGCCAGGTTGGCGAACGGCTCCAGGTTCACCCCGCCCGCCGGCACGCTGTAGCCCGCTTCCACGAACGCCTGCTCGGTGCGCGCGCCGTACTTCGCCGTCTCACGGTCCGACTGCAGGCCGTAGTTCACCGAGCGCGCGGTGTCGATGCGATGCCAGGTGTAGCTGGCCCCGCCCCGCAGCGCCAGCGCCCCGAACTGCCTGCCGCCGTACGTCGCCAGGTGGTAGTTGTCGCTGTCCGCGTCCGAGCCGTAGCCGCCGTCCAGCGACGTGCGGGTGTACCCCGTCGCCACCCCCAGCCGCCAGTCGTCCGCCAGCGCCGAATCCAGCCCCAGCAGCACACCGTAGGTCGAGGCCTGATACCCCGTCGCGTTGGCGTCACCCGACGCATGGTCCCAGGCGCCCAGCAGCTGCGCCCAGGCACCGCCCTCGTCCGCCTTGATCTCCGACGACGCCGCCAGCCCTGCCGCCTGCCGCAGCCGCCCGTTCAGCGCCTCGCGCAGGTAGCGGCTGTCGTTCACCAGCGCCGAGGCGATGTCCGCATGGATCTGCCCCGACAGCTGACGGAACGCCTGCCGCGCCTCACCCGCCGTGCCGCTGTTCAAAATGCTCTCGTACACCGGGTTGCCCGCCGCCAGCGCATCCGCCGCCGCCGCCACCGCGCGCTCGTTCTGCGTCTGCGCCACGCTGGCGAAGGCGGTGTCGTTGCGCCCGACGCTCAGCGTCACCTGGTTCGGCCGGTAGCTCAGGCCGGTGCCGAGGAACAGATAGTTCGGCGCCACCGCGTCAAACCGCCCGCTCACCCCCTGCCGGGCGCTCAGGATGTTGTACTGCTGGCCCAGCAGGCTGCGCGCCTCGCTTTGCGACAGCAGGTTGCCGCTGTTCTCCAGCGAGACCGCCACCTCGCCGCCGCCGATCGTCGCCGATCCGCCGGTGACGATCCGATCGCTCTGGCCGTTCGGCCCCACTTCCACCGCGTAGCGCGAACCCGGCTCGAAGCTGAGGTTGTTGGCCACGCTGAGGGTGCCTATCGAGTTGCCCGGCGCCACCGTGCCGCCGCGATGGACCGCCAGCGAGCCGACGCTGCCGGAACCGCCGAGGATGCCGCTGCCCTGCACGCTGACGTCCGACGCCACCGAGCCGTTGACCGCCAGCAGGCCGGCGTCGACCTGGGTCGGGCCGGAATAGGTGTTGGCGCCGGTCAGCACCAGGGTGCCGATGCCCTGCTTGGTCAGGCCGCCGTGGCCGGAGATATCGTTGCTCCAGACGTCCAGCCCGCAGTGAATATCGTCACAGACGCGCTCGGTCGGTTGGCCTTTATCCAGCACCGCGCCGATGCCCGGCAGGTCCACAACGAACTGTTCCGAGCCGTAGGCGCCGCTGACGCGAAACTCTTCGGGAATATCCTGTTCGGTAACCAACATGCCCGGGCCGTTAATCGCCTTGCCCAGGTTGATCATCCCCCAGCCGTACAGCGCATCGATGCCCGGCGCGCCCATGTCGGTAGCGGTGGTTTTCAACACTTCCGCCACCTGTGCGCCGTTCAGGTAAGGGAAGCGTTCCATCAGCACCGCAATGCTGCCGGCCACGTGTGGCGCCGCCATTGAGGTGCCGCTTTTATTGGCATAGCCGGAAGTGAGGTTATCCACGCTGGTGCCTGCGATCACCGAGCTGTAAATTTTGCTGCCCGGCGCCGCGACGCAGAAACTGGCGGTGTAACCGCAGCGGGAAGAGAAGGTGCTGATGCTGTAATCGCCGATATTGTTCGGATCCTGCAGGCTGGCGACCGACAGCCAGTTCGGGGCAATTTCCGGCACGAAATAGGCCAGGCCGGCCATGGCGTCCGGGTTGTTCAGGTTACCGTCGTTGCCGGCGGCGAAGATGGTGACCACACCGCTGCGCGCGGCGTCAATGGCGCCCTGATAGGCGCCGCCCGGCTTGGTGCCGAGGATCAGTTTGATCTGATCGAACTGCTTTTGCGCGTCGTCCACCGTAAAGTGCGGGTAGGCCGGATCGTAACCTCCCTCGTCGAACTTCTCGGTAATGCCGATACCCCAGCTGTTGTTGATGATGCGCGCGCCGCTGGCGACCAGGGCATCCCAGCCGGCCTTATACACCGCGCCGTCATTGCCGAGGATAATGCCGTCTTCCGGGCCGGGGTCGCCGTTCTCGGCACTGATTATCTGGGCGTTGAACGCCACGCCGTGCATGGCGCCACCGTCGCGGCTGCCGGCGGCGATGCCGCCGACGTGGGTGCCGTGCGAACCTAACTTGCCGCTGGAGTCGGCGCTGGGCGTACCGTCATAGATGAAATGATCGCCTTTTTTCACCGGAATATAGGGATCGGTGTATTCGCGGGTGCCTTCGGTAACCAGGTTGATCACTTTGCCATCGCCGACGAACTCGGGGTGTTTGGCATAAACCGGCTGATCGAAAATGCCAAGTTTCACGCCTTTTCCGGTATAACCGGCGGCATAGGCCTGATCGGCATGGATCGCCCCCAGCCCCCACTCGGCGTTGAATTCGCTGCTGCGCCAGCTGGCCGGATCGCCCGCTTTACCGTTCTCTATATAGGTTGCGGCCTGTGCGCCACCGAGGGTTGTCAGACATAACAACATGGCGCTCCAGCGCGCGCGATGAACCCCGACTTCAGGCCGGCCGAAAGCCGCCTGAACAGGCTTGACTCCTCTACGTCTATTTTCCATCCCAGATACCGTCCATTGTTGTTTGCAAATGTTTTATTGGTTTTTTTGTGTAACAGTTTGGTAACACCAAATAAATAAAGCACAACAATCTGAAGTGCGCCTAATGGGTCAATGGGGCGACAGACGGCGGAAGGAAAACCAGAGACGAGAAAATCAGGCTAAATCGATAAGCATCAACGATGGTTTACTTTTCAGGAAAGGCGTATTTCGGGCGGTCTGGAGGTTAAATATAATTGAATGAAAAATATGGAGATAATAACAAAAAAGGCCGCAGTGAATTTCTCTCTGCGGCCGATTTGAAATTGCTTTCAAGACTCTTTTTATCACTTTTAATTATAACTTTTCCCAATATTAACTCAGTGAAATATGCTGAGTTTTGCCGCCGCACTCGGCAAAAAATGGATTATCCTGCTGATGTTTTTTTGCGGTCCATCGCATCCTCTTCGGCCTACCGAATAATGGCCTTGGCCATCCATTGCGTCACGTCCTGAATGCCGTCAAGTTCGAGCCCCCAGATGTCTTTCAACACCAGGAACACTTCCGAACCGTAAATCAGCGAGAAAGAATGAATCACCCGCTGCAGCGCATCAGGCGGCAGTTTATCCTGCAAGGGTTCGGCTGCCAGCATCAGCAACCGCTTGCGATTGCCGCGCACCAAACGCTCGCTGGGTTTATTGGCGCTGGATCGCGCTTCAGCCCACTGCTGCAGAGAAAGTTGCAGCGCCGCTCGCAGCGCGCCCTCATGCTGCTCCATCTGCGGATAGGCAAAACTGAGCAATTGGAGGATCCGCGCTTGCGCATTGTCATCTTTTGGCCGCCACTCCAAAATCGGCCCCAGGCTTTCAGCCACCACGGCGGTGATCAGCGCGCTCTGCGTCGGGAAATAACGATAGGCTGTCGCCCGTGATACCTGCGCGTGCTGGGCCAGCTCAGTGATCGAAGGGAAAGCGCCACCGTCGAATAGCTCCATTGCGCTAGCAAGCAGCAATTTACGCGTTCTGGCTCGAGTATGAGTCAAACTGTCGGGTACGGTTAATGGCACAGCAGCCTCTCTTTACCAAAATCATGCTTGCTGAAATGCATGTTACAACGAATAAAATCCACTTTAGCAAACTTGCCCACCTCGGCGCCACGTAGCATAGAGGGCCGCCATTCCTTTTATCGCGCCAAAATGAGATTGAGGTCTCATTTCATATCAATTAGCGCTTGCATAAATGATACTACCGTCTCATTATGATGAGGAATCAACCGACTACGCCCGGCAATCTTAGTCAACACCAGGGATTCAAATTTAGTAACCCATTAAAATATAGATAATTATAATATCGCGTGGCGGTCATCCTAACCTATATTCAGGAACCGGCTAATGAACGACCAGCAGGCAGTCATTTATATTGCAACCACGGCGGATACAAAAGGGCGGGAATTGGCTTATGTTCATGGGCTGATTACCGACACCGGGTTGCCTTCGCTAACTATCGATCTCTCAACTCAGCAAGCGCCGACGTCCTACCAGGCCGACATTTCAGCCGCTACCGTTGCTCGTTATCACCCAGAAGGGGAAAGCGCCGTATTTTGCAACGATCGGGGCAAAGCCATTGCCGCCATGGCCGTCGCGTTCGAACGCTTTATGCTGTCTCGGCGCGATGTCGCCGCCTTGCTCGGGCTGGGTGGCTCCGGCGGCACTGCGTTGATCACGCCTGCAATGCAGCAACTGCCTATCGGCCTGCCCAAACTGATGGTGTCGACCATGGCTTCCGGCGACGTTTCCGGTTATGTCGGCGCCAGCGACATCAGCATGATGTATTCCGTCACCGACGTTGCCGGGCTGAACCGCATTTCCCGCACCGTGCTGGGCAACGCGGCGCACCAGATTGCAGGCGCCGTGCACTTTGCCAGCCAGGTCAATGCCGACGATAAACCGGCCATCGGCCTCACGATGTTTGGCGTCACCACCCCTTGTATCCAGGCGGTCACGGCAGAAATTGAAGATCGGTGGGATTGTCTGGTGTTCCACGCAACCGGCAGCGGTGGCCGGGCGATGGAAAAACTTATTGATAACCGCTTGTTGGACGGCGTGCTGGATCTGACCACCACCGAAGTCTGCGATCATTTGTTTGGCGGCGTACTTGCCTGCACCGAAGACCGATTTGGCGCAATTGCCCGCACAGGTATCCCTTGTGTGATGTCCTGCGGCGCACTGGATATGGTTAATTTTTCTCATCCTGACTCCGTACCCGGCCGTTACGCCGAGCGCCTGTTCTATCAGCACAACGCCCAGGTCACGCTCATGCGCACCACCCCGGAAGAAAACGCCCGTATGGGCCGTTGGATAGGCGAAAAACTTAATGCTTGTGAAGGCCCCGTCCGATTCCTGGTTCCCGAAGGAGGCTTCTCTGCACTTGATGCGCCGGGGCAGGCATTTTGGGATCCCGAGGCGCGGAAAGCCTTCGTCAATGCACTGGAAGAGACCTTACAGATCACGAATAAACGTGGCCTGGTCAAAACCCCTTATCACATCAACGATCCCCGCTTTGCCGACCTTGCCGTGCAACAGTTCAGGGAGATCTCGAATTATTGATTGGAGCGCACAATGACCAAACCGACTCGTCAGGAACTGCTGGCTAAGTTCAGAGAGATGATCGCCCGCCATGAACCTATTATTGGCGGCGGCGCCGGCACCGGGCTTTCCGCAAAGTGCGAAGAAGCAGGCGGCATCGATCTTATCGTTATCTATAACTCGGGCCGCTACCGCATGGCTGGCAGGGGATCCCTGGCGGGTTTGCTGGCTTACGGCAACGCAAACGAAATCGTGATGGACATGGCGAAAGAAGTGCTGCCGATCGTCAAACATACCCCGGTGTTAGCCGGAGTGAACGGCACGGACCCGTTTTGCCAGTTTGATAAGTTCTTAGACGACATCAAGGCGGTCGGATTTTCCGGCGTCCAAAACTTCCCGACGGTGGGTCTGATTGACGGCAACTTCCGCGCGAATCTGGAAGAAACCGGCATGGGCTATGCGCTGGAAGTCGATATGATCCGCTTGGCGCATGAAAAGGATCTGTTGACCACGCCTTACGTGTTCAGCGCACAGGATGCCATCGCCATGACGCAAGCCGGCGCGGATATCATCGTACCGCACATGGGGCTGACCACCGGCGGCAATATCGGCGCGGAAACGGCGTTCACGCTGGCGGACTGCGTTTCGCCGATTAACGAATGGGCGCAAGCGGCGAAACGGGTGCGTGAAGACGTGATCGTACTGTGCCACGGCGGCCCGATAGCCACGCCGGAAGATGCCGCTTATATTCTGCAGCATTGTCCTCTGGTTGACGGCTTCTACGGCGCCAGCTCCATGGAGCGCCTGCCCACAGAGGTGGCTTTGACCGAGACAACCCGCCGATTCAAAAATATCGCCAAGGGCCGATAAACGTTTTACTCGCGCACAACATCAGGGGAAACCCGTTATTTAACGGGAAATGTTGTGAGATAAGCAAAAGGGCCGGATTATTAATCCGGCCCTTTTTTTACCACGAGGAATATATTATTGCTCGGTCGCCATTTGCGACTTCATCTTATTCATGTGGTCCATCATTTTTTGCTCGCGTTTCTGATAATTCTCATTGTATTGTTTTTTCTGCTCAGGGGTCAGCAGGTTATACATCTTATTTTCCGCTTTGGCGCGTTCCAGCATACGTTCGGACTGCGCTTTGCTGATGGCGTCAATTTGCGTTTTCGCTTTCGCTTCGTCGAAGCTGTCGGAAGCGACCAGGTTATGCAGCGCCTGACGATCTTCTTTCATGCCCGGGCCGCGTTTTTGATGCGACTCTTTCATGATGTCACGCATTTGTTGGCGCTGCTGTTCGGTCAGATTCAGGCCGGCAAACGGGCCGCCCTTGCCTTCACCTTTGTGATGCATCATCTTCATCGGCGCGCTGTCCGCAGCCGGGGCCGCTGTGGTGTCCGCCGCGAAGGCCATGGAAGCTGAACCCAATGCCAGAGTGGAAGCGACAAATAAAGCGGTCAATTTACGCATAATCATTTCCTTAAAAATTATTCTTCATCAGGAGCGCTGTCGATTAACAGGCTCATTCGGTCGTCGGAGATAATAATAGGCTGATAAACTTCAAGTAATGCGAGGCAGTGTAAACTTTTTAAAACCCACAACAGGTTTATTCGCCAATTATGAGAAAATTGTGGAGATAATGTTTACCCAGTGGAAATCTTGATTACCTGAAGAAATTAAATTCCACTCTATGGGGTTATTTTAGCCCGACGCAGCCGCCACTATAATTTACTCCCATGCATGACAACCTTTCGTCAACGGCTGTCAAACCGTACACAGGAAGGGTTTCTCTTTCTACACTTTAAGCTTGCCGGCGTCAAAGCAGCCATTACAGAACAACCCTAATTATTGCATACATAATAGTTTCACCCATGCCAGCCGATGAAAAACGTGTTATATGATGGAGATACGCGCACTGCGGCCACTACCGGGCCATCAATCCGCCGCCGCACTCAGCGAGAAGGCCGGTTGCCCGTGCTCTTTTGAGGAAACATCATGTTCGCAGACCAAGGCCCCATGCTCCTTAACGCCCATTTCGGCACCAGCAGCCCCTATTGGCGTCTGGCGTTTGACAGCAATGCTCTGGAACTGTCCGCCGTCAGGGGGAAGGCCCATGCGGCGGTGGCGCTCAGCGCCATGCAGGCGGCAAAAATCCGCCGACTGAGCGGCGTGACCGCCAGCCTCGATCTCAGCATTATGCTGGCCGGTGAGCCGATACATCTGCATCTGGTGGGCCGGCGCATCAATAAGCTGGAATGGGCCGGTACCGCCTCGGCATTCAGCGATACCAAATCGGTGGCGCGCGATCTGGTGCACGGGCTGTCCTTTGCCGAACAGGTGGTCTCGGAAGCCAACTCGGTGATCGTGATCGTCGACCAACACGGCCGCATTCAGCGCTTCAACCGCCTGAGCGAGGAATATACCGGCCTGCGTGAACATGACGTGATCGGCAAGAATGTTTTTCAGCTGTTTATGAACCCCAAAGAGGCGGCGGCCTCCAGGCGCAATATCGCCGGCTTTTTCCGCAACGGCGCCTCCTACGAGGTGGAACGCTGGATCAAAACGGTGAAAGGCGAGCGGTTGTTCTTGTTTCGCAACAAGTTTGTGCACAGCGGCAGCGGCAAAAACGAGGTGTTCCTGATTTGCTCCGGCACCGATATTACCGAAGAGCGGCGCGCGCAGGAGCGGTTGCGGGTGCTGGCCAATACCGACATCATTACCGGCCTGCCCAACCGCAACGCCATTCAGGATAAAATCACCCAGGCCATCACCGCGCGCGGAGACAGCAACATCGGGCTGGTATATCTCGATCTCGACAACTTCAAAAAGGTGAACGACGCCTACGGCCATATGTTCGGCGACCGCCTGTTGGTGGAGGTGTCGCTGGCGATCCTCAGCTGCCTGACCCCGGATCAGGTGCTGGCCCGGCTCGGCGGCGACGAATTTCTGGTGCTGGTGCAGCAGGCCGACCGCAACATGCTGCAAACCCTGGCCCAGCGTATTATCGATCGGCTGAAAACCCCCTTCCGCATCGGCCTGATTGAGGTTTATACCGGCTGCTCGATCGGCATCGCGCTGTGCCCGGAACACGGCCAGGATCTCGACAGCCTGATCCGCAGCGCCGATACCGCCATGTACGTCGCCAAGGAGCACGGCAAACGCACTTTTGCCCTGTTCTCGCCGGAAATGAACAGACGCGTCGCCGAATACATGTGGCTGGACACCAACCTGCGCAAAGGGCTGGAGCAAAACCAACTGGTGGTTTATTACCAGCCCAAAATCGACACGCGCAGCGGCGAGGTGCACAGCGTAGAAGCCCTGCTGCGCTGGGACTCGCCGGAGCGTGGGCTGATCCCGCCGCTGCAGTTTATCTCGTACGCCGAGGAATCCGGGTTGATAGGCCCGCTCGGCCAGTGGGTGCTGCAAACCGCCGCCAAACAGGCGGCGCAATGGCAGATGCAAGGCCTGAACCTGCGGGTGGCGGTGAATCTCTCCGCCCGGCAGCTGGCCGATGACAGCGTCGTCAAGGCGCTGATCAACATCCAGCAACAGCATCATATGGCGCCTTGCCGGCTGGACTTCGAGCTGACGGAAAGCAGCCTGATCGAGGACGAAACGCGCGCACGCGCGCTGATCGCCCGGCTGCGCGAGCTGGGCGCTCAGGTACATCTCGATGACTTCGGCACCGGCTATTCTTCGCTGGCCCAGCTGGCGCGCATTCCGCTGGACGCCATTAAGCTGGATAAAAGCTTCGTGCACGGGGTGAATGACAATCCGGTGTCGCAATCGCTGGTGCGCGCCATCGTCGCGGCGGCGGAGGCGCTTGAGTTTCGGGTCATCGCCGAAGGCGTAGAGACCGAAAGCGAAAACCGCTTCCTCGACGAAGTGGGCGTGGACGAAAAGCAGGGCTTTCTGTTTGCGCGGCCAATGCCCCCGGCGCAGCTGGAGCATTGGCTGCGTTGTTATCGCCCGCACCCGCCGGCGGGCGCGTAAGCCCTAGCCGGCGCGCCGCAGGTTAAGCGTATGGCGATCCTGCAACATGACCAGCCGCTCAATGTAGGCACGGTCCTTTTCCTCGATGGTAAACGCGGAATGCACCCAGTCTTCGGTGATGTCCATCAGCTCGGAGCGCGTCAGCTGCAAAACGCGCTGGCGTGCGCGCAACATGGCGCGCATGCCGTTCAGCTTGGGTCGGATAGTATCGATAAAAGTGCGGGTGGCTACATAGGCGTCGCCGGGCTGAAACAGCCGATCCACCAGCCCACGGCTTTCAAACCATTCGGCAGTGTGTGACTCGCCGCCCCAAATCAGCTCCTCCGCCAGCCGCATGCCGCCCTTGCGCGCCACCAACGAATAACCGCCCATGCCGGGGAACAGGTTGAAGGCAATTTCCGGAAAGCCCATGCGCGCATTGTTTTGCGCCAGCACAAAGTGGTGGGCCAGCGCCGCCTCGAAGCCGCCGCCCAGCGCGCTGCCCTCGACCATCGCAATGCTCACCGCCCCGGTATCGAAGCCGCGCGCCGCCGCGTGCACGCAATCGATGCAGGCGCGGGCGTAGGCCATCATCGCCTCGCGCCGGCGGTTTTTGATCGCCTCGGCAAAGAACTGCAAATCGCCGCCGACGTTGAACATGTTCGGCACCAGCGAACCCGTGACCCAGAAGTCGAACTGCAGCGATGACGCTTTCGCCGCCTGCGCCAACGTCATGATGTCTTCAATCAGCGCCTGATTGAAGCACGGACGAGGTTCGGCACGCAGCAGCATCCACATGATGTGCCGTTCCTCCTCATAGTAGGCGGAGATCTGCGACAAATGGCCCGCTTCGGTAAAGGGGCGACAGGTGGGGTGATTAAGTAATTTCATATGACCTTCCGTTTTATCTGGTGATGACAGTGAAACCGTTCCAGCCCCTACGGCTGCAGCGGCGCTGTGATCGGTAAACCTCAGCGCCACTCCATGAGTAAACGCTTTCTGAGTGATGAAACGGATAAAAATTGGCGGCGAGTAAATGAAATAAACCGCGCCGGCACTGGGCCGACATAAGAATTTTACCTATCGGCCATGCGCGGCATTTCATGCCCGGGGTTAACAGGCTAAGCTCGGAAATCGTCGTTCGCCGCACCGGCGGCCAAATCGCCGGGCGTTTTGGCTATAATCACATGTGAGACATGCTATTTATCGTTAAGGAAATCGTGAAGTAATGCCTATTGGATCAGATAAAGAACGCCGTCAGCCGCCGCAGGAACCGCAGCCCAAGCCGCTTATCGCCATCAAAACCGGTCATGAGAAAATCGACCGCCGCATCTCCGGTTTTTCACGCCTGGTGGAACGCATCAAAGCCTGGCCGAGCATTGCGCATTTGCTGCGCGCCACCGAACGTTTTAACGATCGCCTGGGCAGCCAGTTCGGCGCGGCCATCACCTATTTCTCCTTCCTGTCGCTGATCCCCATTCTGATGGTGTCGTTCGCCGCAGTGGGATTTGTGCTGGCGTCCAACCCCGATCTATTGGCCAGCCTGATCAACAAGATGGTCGGCAGCATCAGCGATCCGACGTTGGCCGGCACGCTGAAGAATACCGTCAATACCGCCATTCAGCAGCGCACCACCGTTGGGCTGACCGGGCTGGCGCTGGCGCTGTATTCGGGCATCAGCTGGATGGGCAACCTGCGTGAAGCGATCCGCGCCCAGTCGCGCGACGTCTGGGAACGCAACCCGCAGGACCAGGAGAAAATCTACTTCAAGTACACCCGCGACTTTATCTCGCTGACCGGCCTGGTGGTGGCGCTGATCGTCACGCTGTCGCTGACCTCAATCGCCGGTTCGGCGCAGGCGGCGATCGTTAAGGCCCTGGGGCTGGACGGCATCGAATGGCTGCGGCCGGCGATGACGCTGATTGCGCTGTCGATCTCCATTTTCGCCAACTACCTGCTGTTCCTGTGGATCTTCTGGATGCTGCCGCGCCACAAGCCGAAGAAAAAAGCGCTGCTGCGCGGCACGCTGCTGGCCGCCATCGGCTTCGAAGTGATCAAGTTCGTGATGACCATGACCTTGCCGCAGGTGGCGAAATCGCCCTCGGGCGCCGCCTTCGGTTCGGTGATTGGGCTGATGGCCTTCTTCTACTTCTTCGCCCGGCTGACGCTGTTTTGCGCCGCCTGGATCGCCACCGCGCAGTATAAAGAGGATAAAACCCTGCCGGAGCAACAGCAGCCGGCGCCCTGAAGCAACGCAATCATGCCGGTCACGCCATCGTGGCCGGCATTTTATTTTGGCTTTTAGGCTAAAAACCAGCGCATAACTCCAAAACCAGCGCCACCCCATCGGCAAAACCAGCATAACAAACTGCCAGATAACTTTTCTTTCCGGCTTTTACAGCTATTCCATCTGCTTGGCGTTCATTTTCCAACGTTTAAATCTGCAAGATACCACACCGATAAAACATTAATCTTTTTAACCGCTTAATCGCCGCATTGTGCAAAGTTTCATCATTGAAAAGGCATTTTGCTGTGACTAAGATGGATTTTTACAAATTCAAAATATAAGAAACATTATGCAAGCCTCCATCGCAACGCCTCTCGACGCCGAAGACGCGTCAACACCGGTAAACTCGCGCGGAAAAGTGATTGTCGCCTCTCTGGTCGGCACCGCCATCGAGTTCTTCGATTTCTATATCTACGCCACTGCGGCGGTGATCGTTTTCCCGCATATTTTCTTCCCGCAGGGCGATCCGACCACCGCCACGCTGCAGTCGCTGGCCACCTTCGCGGTCGCCTTCGTCGCACGGCCGATAGGCTCAGCGCTGTTCGGCCACTTCGGCGATCGCGTCGGGCGCAAGGTGACGCTGGTCGCCTCGCTGTTGACCATGGGGATTTCTACTGTACTGATCGGCCTGCTGCCGAGCTATGAAACCATCGGCATCTTTGCTCCTATCCTGCTGGCGCTGGCGCGCTTTGGCCAAGGGTTGGGGTTGGGCGGCGAATGGGGCGGCGCGGCGCTGCTGGCGACCGAAAACGCGCCGGCCAAAAAGCGCGCGCTGTACGGCTCGTTCCCGCAGCTGGGCGCACCTATCGGCTTCTTCTTCGCCAACGGCACCTTCCTGCTGCTGTCGTGGCTGCTGACCGACCGGCAATTTATGGAATGGGGCTGGCGCGTGCCCTTCATTCTCTCCGCCGCGCTGGTGCTGATCGGCCTGTACGTGCGGGTATCGCTGCATGAGACCCCGGTGTTCGCCAAGGTCGCCAAGGCAGGCAAGCAGGTGAAAATCCCGCTCGGCACCCTGCTGAGCAAGCACCTGAAGGCCACGATCCTCGGCACCTTCATCATGCTGGCGACCTATACGCTGTTCTACCTGATGACGGTGTATTCGATGACCTACGGCACCACGCCGCAGCCGCTGGGCCTGGGCTACTCGCGCAACAGCTTCCTGTGGATGCTGATGGTGGCGGTGATCGGTTTCGGCGTGATGGTGCCGATCGCCGGCCTGCTGGCGGACGCCTTCGGCCGCCGCAAAACCATGATCGTCATTACCCTGCTGATGATTGGCTTCGCCTTCCTGTTCCCGAGCATGCTCGGTTCCGGCAACCAGGCGTTGGTGATGGGCTTCCTGTTGTGCGGGCTGAGCATCATGGGCCTGACCTTCGGGCCGATGGGCGCGCTGCTGCCGGAGCTGTTCCCGACCGAAGTGCGCTATACCGGCGCTTCTTTCTCCTACAACGTGGCGTCGATTCTCGGCGCGTCGGTGGCGCCTTATATCGCCACCTGGCTGGCGACCCACTACGGGCTGTTCTACGTCGGCATGTATCTGGCAGCCATGGCCAGCCTGACGCTGATCGCCCTGCTGCTGATGAAAGAAACCCGCCACCAGTCGCTGTAATCCCTCCGGCGGCCCCCTGTTGCGGGGGGCCGCACGCGATGTGTGTCTCCTGTCATAAAAGCCGACTAAGCTGAGAGCTTCTCTCCGTATCGGGATTTGCTGATGTCTGTACGCCGTGGATTGCTATTGTGCGTTACGCTGCTGGCGGTGGTCGCCGCCGCGCTCTATTTTTGGCTGAAGCCTTCCCATCCGGATGCGCTGTGGCGCATCGTCAGCCGGCAGTGCCTGCCCAACCAGCAGGCGAACGGCAATCCGGCGCCCTGCGCGCAGGTGGCGCTGCCGGACGGTTTCGTGGTGTTTAAAGACCGCAACGGGCCGCTGCAGTATCTGCTGATGCCGAGCGCCAAAATCACAGGCATTGAAAGCCCGGCGGTGCTGGACGCCGCCACGCCGAATTTCTTTGCCCAGGCCTGGCAGGCCCGCCACTTTATGGCGGATCGCTACGGCAAGGCGATCGACGACGCCGATATTTCGCTGGCGATTAACTCGGAATACGGCCGCACGCAAAACCAGCTGCACGTTCATATCTCCTGCCTGCTGCCGGCGGTGAAAAACCGCCTGGCGCAGATCGGGCCGGCGTTTACCGAACAGTGGCAACCGCTGCCTGGCGGCCTGCTGGGCCATGACTATCTGGCGCGGCGGGTGACGCCTGCCGAGCTGGAGCGGCAGGGCGCCTTTCGCCTGCTGGCACAGGGCATTGCGCGCGCCGAGGGGCGCATGGGCAGCTTCGGGTTGGCGATGACCGCGCTACCGGGCGGCGATTTTCTGCTGCTGGCCACCGAACGCAGCCTGCTACCTTTCACTCTGGCCTCGGCGGAGGAGCTGCAGGATCACGACTGCCGGTTGCTCACCCCACCGCCGCGCGCCTGATTATTTTTTCTTCTTCATTTCCTGCAGGATCTGGCCGCACTGGTTCTCCTCGGCGCCGTCGCTCGGCGAAACCAGCGCCAGCAGCGCCGCCGCCGGGGTCAGCACCACCCCCAGCGCCACCGCCGCCGCTCCGCGGGCGATCAGCGGGCCGGCCTTCACCCCGGCATCCGGGTGCTTGAAGGTGCCTTTTACGTACAGCGGTGAACGCAGGGTCAGCACGCGCATGCCCTTGCTTTCCGGATCGATGGACAAGTCCAGCCGTTCGGTGGCGAAATTGGTGTTGCCGGTGATGTTGATAATGGCGTTCTCGGTGTCGAAGACGAACAGCCGCGGCGCGGCGACGCCGTTGCGGATGCCGACGTCCGCCGCCGCGCAGTTGATGCCCACCACGTCATCGCCAAACAGCTGCGCCACCAGATAGTTGCCGACGTTCAGGCCAAGAATTTCCATCAGGCTGCGGCTGATCACGCCGTTATTGATCAACAGCCGCAGGTCACCGCTGCTGGTCGCCAGCAGCTCGGCCACCGAATTGCCGCTGCCGGTCAACCTGGCGTCGCCGTTCAGCTGCCCCAGGCTGCGCTTCATCGATTCCACGTTCGGCAGCAGCTGCTTGAGCTGGAACTTGCGCGCATGCATGTCCACCCGGCCCTGCATCGGGCTTTTGCCGCCGTCCAGCCGCACGGTCGAGTTCAAATTGCCGCCCGCCACGCCGAACCGCAGCGGATCCAACAGCAGCGAGCCGTTATCCAGCTGCAAATGGGTGTAAAGATCGCTCAGCGGCAGCGAACTGCCGCGTTCGATACGGTTGGCGGTGAATTTGACGTCCGCATCCATCACGCCCCAGCTCTTGGTGTCAAACGTCTCCACCGGCAACACCTTGTCGGCCGGCTGGCGGCTCTTTTCGCCACGGCCGGCTTTGGCGGCGTTGGAGTCCGCGCCGATCAACGGCGCCAGATCGGCCAAACGCAGCTGTTTCGATGCCACTTCGCCGCTCAGCTTCGGCCGCGGCTTGCTGGCGACGTACTTCAGATCGCCGTGAATATCGCTGTCGCCGATTTTGCCGGCGAATTTCCGGTACTGAAACACCGCGCCGCCTTTCTCATGCAGCCGGGCGATCAGATGGCCGTCGGTGGCGTACGGCGGCGTATTCGGCAGCAGCACGCCGGTCAGCCCATACAGGTTGCTCAGGCTGGCGCCGGAAAATTTAAGCTGCAGATCCAGCCCGCCCAGGTTCAGCGGATCGGACAGGGTGCCGGCCACCGCCACCCGCGTGGAACCGGAGCGCACGTCGGCCTGCAGTGGGAAAGGCAGATCGGCGTTCTGCAGCGACAGCATGCCGCCAATCTTGCCGCTGCCGGCCAAGGGTTCGCCGTTGTATTTGCCCTTCACCTGCCAGCCAAAGACATAATCGGGCGTGACGGCCTTGTTTCCGTCGCGTTTGCCGGTGACTTCGCTGAACGGCAGCGGCTTGCCGAGCGGATCGACAGTGGCGCGGAAGTCCGCCTTCAGGGTGGCGTCTTTGAACGCTATCTGCCCGCGATCGAACACGATGTCATGAATATTGACCGACCAGGCCGACGGCGGCTGCTTGGCATCCTGACCGTTCGCCAGGTTAAAGGTCCAGTTATTGTCGCCGTTGGCCAGCCGCAGCAGCGAGGCCTGCGGCTGTTGCAACCAGATGCGCGGGATCAGCACTTCCTTGCCCAGCAGCGCCAGCGGCGCAATGCTGGCGTCGACGCGTTTCAGCGTCACCATGCTGTCGCCGGGAATATTTGGCGGGTTGCCCAGCCAGACGTCTTCGGCGTGGATATGCGGCCAGGGCACCCAGGCGCGCCAGCCGCCCTCGTCCTTGTTGCGCGTCCAGTCGACGCCCAGATCGCCGCGGATCTCGAAGCGGCGCTGCAGCTCGGCCGACACCTTGTCATTGAGGGCCGGCTTAAGCCTATTCCAGTCGAAGGTCATGATGAAAATCGCCAGTGCGGCGACCAGCAGCAGCAAAATGCCGCCAACCCAGCCGAAAGCTTTTCCTGTTCTTGTCATAACGGCGTCCCTATGCGCGATAACCCGCTGCCGGGTAAGGATAGATTGATAAGCAGCTGTTATTAAGCCTAGCCGAGGATGGGCCAGAGTTCACGCTTCGGGATCGGGCGGCGGGTGCGGCGAACGGCATCGGCAGGTGATGCCGCGCTTCACAACGCGCCGGGTGGGAAAGGCAATAGCCCTGAGCAAATCTTTAAAGTCTGAGGTTTGCCGATCGCGATCATAATAAAATAAAACGGCGTTTTATTTATATTGACTCCCCCGCCCCTTGCGTTGAGACTGAACCTGTTTACTTTTTACTTTCTTTCAGCCAGGGCACGTTGACGATGACCAGCCAGAACCTTGCCGTGATCGGCGAATGCATGATTGAACTGTCGCAAAAGGGCGCAGACCTCAGCCGCGGCTTTGGCGGCGATACCCTGAATACCGCCGTCTACCTCGCCCGCCAGCTGCCGGAACAGGCGCTGCAGGTGCATTACGTCACCGCCCTGGGCACCGACAGCTTCAGCGAAGAAATGCTGCAGGCCTGGCGGCGTGAAAACGTCAAAACCGATCTGATCCAGCAGTTGGAGAATAAGCTGCCGGGGCTGTACGTGATCGAAACTGACGCCGCAGGCGAGCGCACCTTCTACTACTGGCGCAACGACGCTGCCGCCCGCTATTGGCTCGAAGGGCCGCAGGCGGACAACCTGTGTGCGCGGCTGGCGCAGTTCGATTATCTGTACCTCAGCGGCATCAGCGTGGCGATCCTCAACCCGGACAGCCGGGCGAGGCTGCTGGCGCTGCTGCGCCAGTGCCGCGCCAACGGCGGCAAGGTGATTTTCGATAACAACTACCGGCCGCGCCTGTGGCAAAGCCGCGAGGAGACACAGCGGGCCTACGCAGAAGTGCTGGCCTGCACCGATATCGCCTTCCTGACGCTGGATGACGAGGACCTGCTGTGGGGCCGGCAGCCGGTGGAGCAGATAGTCAGCCGCACGCGCGAGTTCGGCGTGGGCGAAATCGTGATCAAACGCGGCGCGGAGGCCTGCCTGGTGTTCAGCGCAGAGGGGGAGCAACATGAGGTGCCGGCGATCGCGCTGCCGAAAGACAAAGTGGTGGATACCACCGCCGCCGGGGACTCGTTCAGCGCCGGCTATCTGGCGGTGCGCCTGCGCGGCGGCGATGCGGTACAGGCCGCCCGGCGCGGCCATCTGACCGCCAGCACGGTGATCCAATATCGCGGCGCCATTATCCCGCTGGCGGCAATGCCGGAATGATCCGCCTAATAAAAAAGCCGGCAGCGATGCCGGCTTTTTTGCGCTGTGCGGCGATTAGCCCGCGACGGCGATGCGTTTCATGTCGGTCATGTAGCCACGCAGTTTGCGGCCAACGGATTCGATTGGGTGATTGCGCACCGCTTCGTTGACGTCACGCAGCTGCGCGTTGTCTACCGCGGTGCCGGCAACGGATTTACCCAGATCACCCGCCTGCAGGGTGGTCATGAACTCTTTCAGCAACGGCACCGCAGCGTTGGCAAACAGGTAGTTGCCGTACTCGGCGGTGTCGGAGATCACCACGTTCATTTCGTACAGACGCTTGCGCGCAATGGTGTTGGCGATCAGCGGCAGCTCGTGCAGTGATTCGTAGTAGGCCGATTCTTCGATGATGCCGGCGTCTACCATGGTTTCGAACGCCAGCTCAACGCCCGCTTTCACCATCGCCACCATCAGCACGCCGTGGTCGAAGTATTCCTGCTCGCTGATTTTGCCTTCGAACTGCGGCGCGTTCTCGAACGCGGTTTGGCCGGTCTCTTCACGCCAGGTCAGCAGCTTCACGTCGTCTTCGGCCCAGTCGGCCATCATGCCGCTGGAGAAGGCGCCGGAGATAATGTCGTCCATGTGTTTCTGGAACAGCGGCGCCATGATCCCTTTCAACTGCTCAGACAGCGCATAGGCGCGCAGCTTGGCAGGGTTTGACAGGCGATCCATCATCAGGGTTATGCCGCCCTGCTTCAGCGCTTCGGTGATGGTTTCCCAGCCGAACTGAATCAGTTTCTCTGCATAGGCCGGCTCGGCGCCATCGGCCACCAGTTTGTCGAAGCACAGCAGCGAGCCCGCCTGCAGCATGCCGCACAGGATGGTTTGTTCGCCCATCAGGTCGGATTTAACTTCAGCGACGAAGGAAGACTCCAGCACGCCGGCACGGTGGCCGCCGGTCGCCGCAGCCCAGGCCTTGGCGATCGCCATGCCTTCGCCCTTCGGATCGTTTTCCGGGTGAACCGCAATCAGGGTCGGCACGCCGAAACCGCGCTTGTATTCTTCACGCACTTCGGTGCCCGGGCATTTCGGCGCCACCATCACGACGGTGATGTCTTTACGCACCTGCTCGCCCACTTCAACGATGTTGAAGCCGTGGGAGTAGCCCAGCGCCGCGCCGTCTTTCATCAGCGGCTGCACTGCGCGCACTACGGATGAGTGCTGTTTGTCCGGCGTCAGGTTGACCACCAGGTCCGCCTGCGGGATCAGCTCTTCGTAAGTGCCCACTTTAAAACCGTTTTCAGTCGCTTTACGCCATGAGGCGCGCTTCTCGTCGATGGCTTCCTTACGCAGGGCGTAAGCGACGTCCAGACCCGAATCGCGCATGTTCAGGCCCTGGTTCAGACCCTGTGCGCCACAGCCGACAATCACCACTTTTTTGCCTTTCAGGTAGCCTGCTTCATCAGCAAATTCGTCGCGCGCCATAAAGCGGCATTTACCCAATTGCGCCAACTGCTGACGCAGGTTCAATGTGTTGAAATAGTTAGCCATGGTGGTACTCCAGTTAGATGTTGTGTCTTGCTTGTTATTTTCATTCCCCGCCCTGTCTGTGCGGAGATTCGTTAAACTCAATGTATAACAGGAAATGCGTTGCTTAAATTGATATATTACGAACGTGACATTGCAATTTATGCAACACTCTCACTGCGAGCGTACCGATATGGATTTGCGTGATTTAAAGCTGTTCCTCCATCTTGCTGAAAGCCATCACTTTGGCCGCACCGCCAAGGCGATGCACGTCAGCCCGTCGACGCTTTCCCGCCAGATCCAGCGGCTGGAAGAGATCCTCGGGCAGCCGCTGTTTTTACGCGATAACCGCACCGTGCAGCTCACCGACGCCGGCGAACAGCTGAAGGATTTTGCCCAGCAAACGCTGCTGCAGTACCAGCAGCTGAAGCATTCGCTCGGCCAGCACGGCCCTTCGCTGAGCGGCGAGCTGCGGCTGTTCTGTTCGGTCACCGCCGCCTACAGCCACCTGCCGCCGATCCTCGACCGTTTCCGCGCGCAGCATCCGCTGGTGGAAATCAAGCTGACCACCGGCGACGCCGCCGACGCGGTCGATAAAGTGCAGTCCAACGAGGCCGACCTCGGCATCGCCGGCCGGCCGGAGACGCTGCCCGCCAGCGTGGCGTTCACCAAAATCGGCGAAATTCCGCTGGTGCTGATCGCCCCGGCGCTGCCCTGCGCGGTGCGCACCCAAGCGTTTGCCGAGAAGCCCGACTGGGCCGATATTCCCTTTATCCTGCCGGAGCACGGGCCTTCGCGAAAACGCATCGAGCTGTGGTTCCGCCGCCAGCGCATCAGCAATCCGCTGATTTACGCCACCGTCGGCGGCCATGAAGCCATCGTCTCGATGGTGGCGCTGGGCTGCGGCATTGCGCTGATCCCGAGCGTAGTGGTGGACAACAGCCCGGAACCGGTGCGCAACCGCATTTCGCAGCTGGAAAACATCTCGATGGTCGAGCCGTTCGAGCTGGGCGTTTGCGTGCAGAAAAAACGCCTCAGCGATCCGCTGATCGACGCATTCTGGCGTTTGCTGCACCCCAGGTAGCGAGGTGGGGATTTAGAGATCCGCCGGGTCGATCTGCTTCATCGCTTCCACCTGCATCAGCCAGTGGTAGAGCGGCTCCAGCTGCAGGAAGCTCTGAGCCAGCGTCTGGGCCAGCCCGGCGCTGAACAGCTTTTCCACCTGAGGATCGGTGGCCATCACGGCAAAGGATTTGCGGTTATACCAGGTGGCGATCTCCGCCGCCTGCTCTTTCACCAGCGGGCGCTTGTAGCTTTCCCCCACCAGCTCGAACGGCGGCCGGCAGCAGGCCGCCGCCTCCAGGAACCGTTGCGGCCGGTGCTTCAGCGTATGGCGAAACAGATCCATGGTCGGCTTGTTGGCGCTGTAGTAACCCAGCCCGTACCGCAGCATGTCCGGCCCCAGCTCGAAGAAATACACCGGCGCATCCTTCCAGTCCTTGCTCGGCCGCTTGAACGTCAGCCACATGCGGCTGCGGTAGCGCGACTTATCGTGGGAAAAGCGCGTATCGCGGTGAATGCGCGACAGCGTTTTGCCGATCGCCGGCCGGGTCTCGAACTGCGGGTCAATCGCCAGCATGGCCGGCGCAAGCTGTTCCACCAGCGCACGGAACGGCGTCAGCAGTTCCCGATCGTAAACGCCGCGATGGGCCTCGAACCACTCTTTATCGTTTTCAATCCGCACCTGCTGCAGGAAATTCAAACCCTGCTGGCTAAAGCCGGTGAATGGTTGTGTCATATTCTTTCCCATAGCAGTGTCTTTATCGGGGGTTACGCATGCCTTCTATCTGCCAACGACGCTTTAGATAAACGCGCCGGCGCGTCCTGAAATAGGCAACGTACAGATAAAATATCGTCCGATTACTGAAAAAAAACCCGCCAATACCGGCACAGAGCAACATCACACCGTTGGCAATGCCGGTAACATTTGCAGCCCAGCCAGCCAGTGCGCCCACCAGCAATAAACCCAGCATGGCAAGATAATATTTCAGCAATATCACCCCACTGTTTTTACCCTGTACCAGTTGAAACAGGATCAGCGTCATCCAGACGGCCATGAGCGCGCCGCTGCCCATCAGCGTAGTGGCGGAAGCCCTGCCGCCAACGGAAAAGGCCACATCGGCCAATAGCCCCATCGTTCCTGCCACCCCCAGCGTCAGGCAAATCATCAGCAGCATCACATTCCCCACTCCAGGCGGTGATAAACGTTGCCCTGGCGTGAGAAAATGCTGCTCCAATTGCTTATCTACACCGGCAAAGACGGCATGATCGCGCGTAGATACCTGATGTTCCATTTCTCGCCCTTGAGATATCAGGCGGTTAATAATCCAGTCTGCCATCACCTCACCATCTGCGGTAATTTCTGCATGACCCCAACAAAATACTGCCCCGTAGTTTTTACATTGACGGGCGAAGACAAAGTACCGCTAATACCGCTGCCCACAAACGCCATAGAATTATTCAACGCCGACTTCAACTGCTGACGAAGCCCGTTCTGGATGGCTTCCGTCGGATAACGTTTTGGGTACAAACCCGTCTTAACCATCTGCTTTAATACCTGATTGGTAATTCCCGGATTTTCCGCCCGAATGATATTTTCAGTCAGCCGTTTCCTTTCACTGCGCGGCAAGCTTTTCAACCATTCCGCCGCCTTACGCGCCGAGACTCTGCGCATCGCGCGGTAGGTCATAGCCGCTTCTTTCAATGCAGCTCCAGCACTGGCCAAAGAGATGACGTCGAGTATGGTGCTGGTAGCAATGTACCACTGCTCTGAATCCAGCTGAGCAAGCTCGTCGCCCTTCCCATCATAAAGCTTATTCACGCGATACAGGCCATTGCCGCACTGCAGAGCACCTGCTGCCATTCCGGCATAGCCTAAATAGGCAATGGCTGAACTTGTACCGCCGGTAAAGGGCACGGCGACACTCCCCGATGCCAGTAAAAAAACGGAAACCAGCAGCGTACCGCAAGAAAGCGCCGCCGAAGCCAATTCTTTACTGACACTCGGTTTGATCAAAGCTTCGGACATCGTGTTGGTCGCCGCCATACGGGAAGTATGCGCAGCCGTTTTGGTGATAACGACGTGGGTTACCTGCGAAGACGTTGAGTAACCCCTGTGTTGTGTCGGCCTGACCAAAATGAATTTTGGCCGTCAGAAAAAATAATGCCTACCCCATGAAAAGCGATGTTGCAGTCCAACGCATCTTGCAAGGCCTGCAAATTAATGTCCCGATACAGTTCCTGCACATTCGCGTTGCCGAGCATGCGAGCGAACTCGGCACGGGTCAAATTATCTTCGGGGGAACCCCGCGGCGAAGAAAAAGCGGTGGTCATTGTCGTGCATCCCTATACGTCAAAAGTATTGGCAGTATAAAAATGCACAACAAAACCACAACCATGCAACCCACAAACTGATTTATAGGTCACGATTACTTATGAATTCCTCATCAACCCTGCAAAAAGAAGCGGAACGCCGGGTTGTCTGTTTCATCGTGGCAATCGTAGCCCAGCGCCTGCAGGTGCTGTTCGAACTCAGGCTCGGTCTGCGACAGCTCGAAGGCCGCCAGCACCCGGCCGAAGTCGGTGCCGTGGCTGCGGTAGTGGAACAGCGAGATGTTCCAGTGGGTGCCCAGCGTCTGCAGGAACTTCAGCAACGCACCCGGCGACTCAGGGAACTCGAAGCTGTACAGCCGCTCGCGCAGCGGTTTCGACGGGCGCCCGCCGACCATATAGCGCACGTGCAGCTTGGCCATTTCGTCATCGGACAGATCCACCACCTGATAACCGCCGCGATCCAGCTCGTCGATGATCTCCAGCCGCTCGGCGTGGCCGCGCGTCAGGCGCACGCCGACGAAAATGCAGGCGTTGTCCGCATCGGCATAGCGGTAGTTGAACTCGGTTACCGCGCGGCCGCCCAGCAGCTGGCAGAACTTGAGGAAGCTGCCCTGCTGTTCCGGAATGGTGACCGCCAGCAGCGCTTCGCGCTGTTCGCCCAGCTCGCAGCGCTCGGAGACATAGCGCAAACCGTGGAAGTTCAAGTTGGCGCCGGAGAGCACGTGCGCCAGGCGTTCGCCCTGAATGTTGTGTTGTTGCACGTACTTCTTCAACCCGGCCAGCGCCAGCGCGCCGGAAGGTTCGGCAATGGCTCGCACGTCTTCGAACAGGTCTTTGACCGCCGCGCAGATGGCGTCGCTGTCGACGGTGATCACGTCGTCCAGGTATTCGCGGCACAGGCGGAAGGTTTCGTCGCCGATGCGTTTCACCGCCACGCCCTCGGCAAACAGCCCGACCCGCGCCAGATCCACCGGCTGCCCGGCATCCAGCGCCGCCCGCAGGCAGGCGGAGTCTTCCGCCTCCACGCCGATCACCTTGATCTGCGGCATCAGTTGTTTGATCAGCACCGCCACTCCGGCGGCCAGGCCGCCGCCGCCGACCGGCACGAATACCCGGTCCAGATGCGCGTCCTGCTGCAGCAGCTCCATCGCCAGCGTGCCCTGCCCGGCGATCACCGTCGGGTGATCGAACGGCGGCACGAAGGTCATGCCCTGCTGTTGCGAAAGCTCGATCGCCTTGGCCTTGGCCTCGTCGAAGTTGGCGCCGTGCAGCAGCACTTCGCCGCCGAAGCCGCGCACCGCATCGACCTTGATATCGGCGGTGGAAACCGGCATCACGATCAGCGTTTTAATCCCCAGCCGCTTGCCGGAGAAGGCGACGCCCTGCGCGTGGTTGCCGGCCGAAGCCGTGACCACGCCGCGCGCCTTTTGCTCTTCGTTCAGGCTGGCGATCATCGCGTAAGCCCCGCGCAGCTTAAAGCTGTGCACCGGCTGGCGATCCTCGCGCTTCACCAACACGGTATTGCCGAGGCGCGAAGATATTTTACTCATGGCCTGTAGCGGGGTGACCTGAGCCACCTCGTAAACCGGCGAGCGGAGCACCGCTCGCAAATATTCCGCGCCGCAGGGGGCGTCGGGTAAGGGTTGTGGTGCCGCCATGCCGCTTAGCCTCCCAGCTTGCTTTTGTCTCGCACCGCGCCTTTGTCGGCGCTGGTGGCCAAGGTGGCGTAGGCGCGCAGCGCGAAGGAAACCTGACGCTGGCGATTTTTCGGCGTCCAGGCCAGATCGCCGCGTGCCAGCTCGACTTCACGGCGGGCCGCCAGTTCGCTGTCCGGCACGTCCAGCACCATACTGCGTTTTGGAATATCGATGTCGATCATGTCGCCGTCTTCAATCAGCGCGATCAGACCGCCGTTGGCCGCTTCCGGCGAAACGTGGCCGATCGACAGGCCGGAGGTGCCGCCGGAGAAGCGGCCATCGGTGATCAGCGCACAGGCCTTACCCAGCCCCATCGACTTCAGATAGGTGGTCGGATACAGCATCTCCTGCATGCCCGGCCCGCCTTTCGGCCCCTCGTAGCGGATCACCACCACGTCGCCGGCCACCACTTTGCCGCCGAGGATGGCTTCTACCGCGGTATCCTGGCTTTCATAAACCTTGGCCGGGCCGCGGAAGGTCAGGTTGTCTTTGTCGACGCCGGCGGTTTTCACGATGCTGCCGTCTTCCGCCATGTTGCCGTACAGCACCGCCAGGCCGCCTTCCAGGCTGAAGGCGTTTTCCAGCGAGCGGATGCAGCCTTCGGCGCGGTCATCGTCCAGGGTGTCCCAGCGGCAATCCTGCGAGAACGCCTGAGTGGTGCGGATGCCCGCCGGGCCGGCGCGGAACATTTTCTTCACCGCCGGGTCCTGGGTCAGCATGATGTCGTACTTATCCAGCGTTTCCGGCAGCTTCATGCCGAGGATGTTGTCGACGTCGCGGTTCATCAGGCCAGCGCGATCCAGCTCGCCCAGGATAGCCAGCACGCCGCCGGCGCGGTGCACGTCTTCCATATGGTATTTCTGGGTGCTCGGCGCCACTTTGCACAGGTGCGGCACCTTGCGTGACAGGCGGTCGATGTCCGCCATGGTGAAGTCGACTTCGCCTTCCTGAGCCGCCGCCAGCAGGTGCAACACGGTGTTGGTCGAGCCGCCCATGGCGATATCCAGCGTCATGGCGTTTTCGAACGCCGCCTTGTTGGCGATGCTGCGCGGCAGCGCGCTTTCGTCGTCCTGCTCGTAGTAACGCTTGGTCAGATCCACGATGCGTTTGCCGGCATTCAGGAACAGGTCTTTACGGTCGGCGTGGGTCGCCAGCAGCGAGCCGTTGCCCGGCTGCGACAGGCCCAGCGCCTCGGTCAGGCAGTTCATCGAGTTGGCGGTGAACATGCCGGAGCAGGAGCCGCAGGTCGGGCAGGCGGAGCGTTCGATTTGCGCGCTGTCGGCGTCGCTGACGTTCGGGTTGGCGCCCTGGATCATCGCGTCGATCAGGTCCAGCTTGATCAGCTTGTCGGACAGTTTGGTTTTGCCGGCTTCCATCGGGCCGCCGGAAACGAAGATCACCGGAATGTTCAGGCGCAGCGACGCCATCAACATGCCCGGGGTGATTTTGTCGCAGTTGGAGATGCACACCATCGCGTCGGCGCAGTGGGCGTTCACCATGTATTCGACCGAGTCGGCGATCAGCTCGCGCGACGGCAGGGAATAGAGCATGCCGCCGTGGCCCATGGCGATGCCGTCGTCCACCGCGATGGTGTTGAACTCTTTGGCGACGCCGCCGGAGGCTTCAATCTGCTCTGCAACCAGCTTGCCCAGATCGCGCAGATGCACATGGCCCGGGACAAACTGGGTAAAGGAGTTGACCACCGCAATAATCGGCTTGCCGAAATCGGCGTCGGTCATCCCGGTCGCGCGCCATAATGCGCGGGCACCCGCCATGTTGCGGCCGTGGGTGGTGGTGGCGGAACGGTACTTAGGCATGCTCTTCACTCCAAATGTATTTATTGCAGGCGGCGAACGAACCGCCTGGATATTCTTATCTTGTCTGTCGTCAGCCGTTATTGATTAACCGGGTCCAACCAACCGTATTTGTCTTCGGTCTTGCCGGTAAACAGGCCGAAGAACGCCTGCTGGATCTGTTTGGTCACCGGGCCGCATTTGCCGATGCCGACCTGAATGCCGTCGACGCTGCGCACCGGGGTGATTTCCGCCGCGGTGCCGGACATGAACACTTCGTCGGCCAGGTACAGCGACTCGCGCGACAGCACCTGCTCGCGCACTTCAAAGCCCATGTCTTTCGCCAGCTTGATGATGGCGTCGCGGGTGATGCCCGGCAGCGCCGAAGAGGTGAACGGCGGGGTGAACAGCACGCCGTCTTTCACTTCGAACAGGTTCTCGCCCGCGCCTTCGGAGATATAGCCGTGCACGTCGAGCGCGATGCCTTCCTGATAGCCGTGGCGGCGCGCTTCGCTGCCCACCAGCAGGGAGGACAAATAGTTGCCGCCGGCCTTGGCCGCGGTAGGAATGGTATTTGGCGCTACGCGCTGCCAGGAAGAGACCATCGCATCGATGCCTTGATCCAGCGCTTCTTCACCCAGATACGCACCCCAAGGAAACGCCGCGATAATCACGTCTGTTGTGTAACCGGCCGGCGGGTTGACGCCCATGCCGACGTCGCCGACAAACACCAGCGGACGAATATAAGCGCTGACCAAATTGTTTTTACGCAGCGTGGCGCGGCAGGCCTCCATCAGCTCATCGACGCTTTGCGACACCGGCATGCGGTAGATCTTCGCCGAGTCGTGCAGACGCTGCATATGTTCACGGTGCCGGAACACCACCGGGCCTTTGTGGGAGTCGTAGCAACGCACCCCTTCAAACACCGACGTGCCGTAATGCAACGCGTGCGACATCACGTGCACCTTGGCCTCAGCCCATGGAACCATCTCACCATTGAACCAAATGTAATCGGCTTTCTTCGTCATTGTTATTTATCCTTCTGTGCGCATCAGGCGCGTATTTGTTGTGATGTTGGTTGCTGGATCTCAACGCAGGAGACGTCCATCAGTTTGCTTAATTGGGATGACAGTAGATCTACCGGGCGCTGGCTGGCAACGGTCAATTCAATATTAATATTGTCGGTATTTACCGCCGAAACCATATTCATAGCACAAACCTGAAAGCCGCGATGACGCACGACGCGCAATACGCGCTCTAACATTTCAGGGCGAAAGCGCGCGTGGATCGAGAGTTGATGCTGCATCATGATATTTTCTCCAACATGGTTTCGTTGCCGGCGCCCGGCGGCACCAGCGGCCAGACGTTTTCGAGTTCATCTATCGAGACCTGCAGCAGATAAGGCCCTTCGGTGTTGAACAGCGCGTCGAGCGCGTCTGCGACCTGATCTTTGCGGCTGATGCGCTGGCCGGGAATGCCGAAGGCTGCGGCCAGCATCAGGAAGTCGGGGTTATCGGAGAGGTTGGTTTCGCTGTAGCGGCCGTCGAAAAACAGCTGTTGCCACTGACGCACCATCCCCAGACGCTGGTTATCCAGCAGCACGATTTTCACCGGCAGCTGCTTGCGCTTGATGGTGCCCAACTCCTGCACGTTCATCATGAAAGAGCCATCGCCCGATACGCAGATGACCGTATCTTCAGGCCGCGCCATCTGAGCACCCACCGCGGCCGGCACGCCGAACCCCATGGTGCCCAAACCGCTTGAAGTGATGAAGTTCTCCGGGCGTTCGAAGGCCATGTGCTGCGCGGCCCACATCTGGTGCTGGCCGACGTCGGTGGTCACCACGCTGTTGGCCGGCTTGCGTTCGGACAGCTGCTTCAACAGCAGCGGCGCGTAAATCGGCTGGCCCGGATGATCGTAGCGCCAGGCATGACTCTCTTTCAGCTCCGCCGTTCGCCGCTGCCAGTCGGCGATGTTCAACGGCTGCTGCAGCGCCGGCAACAGGGCTTTCAAGTCGCCCTGCAGCGCCACGTGCGCCTGGCGCAATTTGCTCATTTCCGCCGGGTCGATATCCATGTGGATCACTTTGGCGTGCGGGGCGAAGGCGTTCAGTTTGCCGGTGACGCGATCGTCAAAACGCGCGCCGACGGCGAGCAGCAGGTCGCACTCCTGTACCGCCAGGTTGGCGGCTTTGGTGCCGTGCATGCCCAGCATGCCCAGGTAGGACGGGTGCCCGGCGTCCGGTGCGCCCAGCCCTTTCAGGGTTGCGACGTTCGGCATGCCGGTAACGGCGATAAACTCGCGCAGCGCCGGCACCGCCTGCGCCATGCCGACGCCGCCGCCGACGTACAGCATCGGCTTGCGCGCCTGGCCCAACAGCTCGGCGGCCTGCGCCAACGCCGCAGCCGGATAATCGAACGCTTCTTCAACCGGCATCAGATGCGGATGCAGTTCACCCTGCGCCAGCTGGATGTCTTTCGGGATGTCGATCAGTACCGGGCCCGGGCGGCCGCTGCCGGCGATGGCGAAGGCCTCCGCCATGATGCCCGGCAACGCGTCGAGGGATTCCACCAGGAAGCTGTGTTTGGTACAGGCCAGAGACAGGCCGAGAACATCGATCTCCTGAAAAGCATCGGTGCCGATCAGCGCAGAGCCTACCTGACCGGTGATGGCGACGACGGGGACAGAATCGAGCAGCGCATCGGCGAGGCCGGTGATCAAGTTGGTGGCGCCGGGGCCGGATGTGGCGATGCACACGCCAACTTTGCCGGTCGCGCGGGCGTAGCCGATGGCGGCCATTGCGGCGCCCTGCTCATGACGGCACAGCAGGTGTTCTACCCCGCCGTCATACAATGCATCGTACACCGGCATGATTGCGCCGCCCGGATAGCCGAATACCGTATCTACCCCCTGCGCACGCAACGCTTGAACCACCCACTGAGCGCCATTCATAGTTATTCCCCCGCCTTACTTCGACAACTGCAGGATTTTGTTCTGTTTCTCATTCTCTGCCCCTTGCTTCACTTTTCTCTGGCCAATAAAAAACCCCCGGACCTGACGGTGCGGGGGTTCTCTTGCGATTCCGGCTTGTTTTCTAAGCCTTTCTTCGTCCAAGTGCAGCCCCGCACGGTGGGATAATAATCACCACCACGCTAATCACGACTAGGCTAATCACTTGGGCAAAGGCTTTCATAATGGGTTTGTTCACTGTGCTCGTTTCGAACTAATGCCTACAGAGGTACCATAGTCGCGCGCGGCATGACAACACTTTTTTTGCGTTATTATTCGGCGCAACCTGGTCATACCTCGTGCAAACTGCCCGGATTTCAAACGCTAGCGCGCACGCCGGCGGTTTTCACTTCGCCGGTGATGGCCTTGCCCCGGGTGTCCTTGCCGAAGAACACCAGCAAAGCGATCGCCAGCGCCACCGTGCCGGCGATGATCGCCATCGCCAGCCCGTAGTTATGGCCGTTATGTTCGGCTATGGTCGCCTGCAGGGTGGCGTTGACCGACGCGATCAAATTACCCAGCTGATACACGAACCCCGGCAGCACCGCGCGAGTGTTGGCCGGCACCAGTTCGGTCAGGTAGGTCGGCACCACGCCCCAGGCGCCCTGCACCATGAACTGCATCAGGAAAGCGCCGATCCCCAACATCAACGAGCCGCTGGAAAACGCCCACAGCGGGATCACCGGCAGCGCCAGCAGCGCGGCGATGATAATCGCTTTCTTACGGCCGATTTTTTCCGACAGCGTCCCGAAGAACACACCGCCGATAATTGAAGCGATATTGTAGCTAATGGCGATGATACTGACGGTTTTAGGGTCGAAACCGTGCTGAACTTTCAGGAACACCGGATACAGATCCTGCGTACCGTGCGAGAAGAAATTGAACGCCGCCATCAGCAGCACCAGATAACCGCACAGCTTCCAATGACTCTTCAATACCGGCAGCAAGGCGGTGCTCTCTTTGCGCTCACGCGCCGCCAACCACACCGGCGATTCCTGCACGCAATAGTAAATAAACGGCAGCAGCAAGATCGGCGCCGCACCGATGACAAACATGCCGCGCCAGCCCACCGCTTCGAACAACAGCCCATAGACCACCGCCGCCAACAGATAGCCGAACGGATAACCGGCCTGGAAAATGCCCGACATCAGGCCGCGTGAACGATCCGGAATGGTCTCCATCGCCAGCGACGACGCCACGCCCCAAATTCCGCCCATCGCCACGCCGTACAACACGCGCAACAGCAGAAATACCGTCAGCGAGGGCGCCGCGGCGGACAGCAGCTCAAATACCGAGAAAAAGACGATGTTGAGCATCAGAATCGGCTTACGGCCGTATTTCTCTGCCGCGCGGCCAAAGATCAGCGCGCCTATCGGCCGCACCGCCAGCGTCAGCAGGATCGCCAGCGTGACCTCCTCCATGCCGACGTGGAAGGATTGGGCGATGTCGCTGAGCAGAAACACCAGCACGAAAAAATCGAAAGCATCGAGCGTCCAGCTTGAAAAGCTGGCGATTGCCGCATTGCGTTGCAGCGAGGTCCAACCAAACATAGTGTTATCCCTACCCTAGAGTACGTAGTCAGGAGGTTTAGCGGCTGCCGGGCAGAATGCGGCGGCGGTCGGGGTGTGTTAACGGAGTGATGTTTATTTTAATCAATTGTTAAATACACCCATTAAGCCTGCGATGGCAACTTGAGTAGCCTGCTAATGTGTTGCAGCCTTCACGCAATTGTTAGGGGGTATTGCCACCGGTTGCGAAGCCGTTCACAAATAAATTCTATCTATATGAAATAATATAATTTATTTGCGCACCCTCCGGCAAAAACAGCAACGATAACTGATTCCTCTCACGCCGATCGCGCATCATGTCGCCCTCAGCAAGGAGAGCGATATGTCATTGGCGGTTATCTATACCCGGGCCACGATCGGCGTGCAGGCCCCTTCGGTGACGGTGGAAGTGCATATCAGCAATGGTCTGCCCGGCCTGACGCTGGTCGGCCTGCCGGAAACAACGGTAAAAGAAGCGCGCGACAGGGTTCGCAGTGCATTGATTAATAGCGGTTTTACTTTTCCCGCCCGGCGCATCACCGTGAATCTGGCGCCGGCCGATCTGCCGAAAGAAGGCGGCCGCTACGATCTGCCGATCGCACTGGCGATCCTCGCCGCCTCCGAACAGCTGCCCGTCGAAACGCTGGCGCGTTATGAATTCCTCGGCGAGCTGGCATTATCCGGCGCGCTGCGGGCGGTGAGGGGCGCGATCCCGGCGGCGCTGGCGGCGGCAGAGGCCGGGCGGCGCTTAATCCTGTCGGCGGACAATGGCCATGAGGTCGGCCTGATCGCACAGGGCGAAACCCGGGTGGCGCAGCACCTGCAAGAAGTCTGCGCCTTCCTGCATGGCCAGCGGGAACTGGCGGCCGCCAGCGCGCTCCCCGCCGCCCATACGCCACCGGAACTGGCCGACCTGCAGGACATCATCGCTCAGGAACAGGCCAAGCGAGCGCTGGAGATTGCCGCCGCCGGCGGCCACAACCTGCTGTTGATTGGCCCGCCGGGAACGGGCAAAACCATGTTGGCCAGCCGACTGACCGGCCTGCTGCCGCCGTTGACCGAACAGGAAGCGCTGGAGAGCGTGGCGGTAGCCAGCCTGCTGCGCCATGACGCAGAACCCTTGCCCTGGCGCCAACGGCCGTTTCGCGCGCCACACCATAGCGCCTCCATGGCGGCGCTGGTCGGCGGGGGATCGCTGCCGCGGCCAGGTGAAATATCCATGGCGCACAACGGCGTGCTGTTTCTGGACGAGCTGCCCGAATTCGAACGCCGGGTGCTGGACGCGCTGCGCGAACCGCTGGAGTCCGGCGAGATCGTGATATCACGCGCCAACGCCAAGGTCTGTTTTCCGGCCAGGGTCCAGCTGATTGCGGCGATGAACCCCAGCCCAACCGGGCACCACCAAGGGGTGCATAACCGCGCCTCCCCTCAGCAAGTGTTGCGCTATCTGGGCCGTCTCTCCGGACCCTTTCTCGATCGTTTCGATCTGTCGATCGACGTGCCGCTGTTACCTCCGGGTATTCTCAGCAAGCACCGGGCGCCTGGAGAAAATAGCGCTCAGGTGCGCGCCCGGGTTCTGCTGGCGCGCGACGCGCAGATCAAGCGGGCAGGCAAGATTAATGCCTTGCTGAGCAACCGGGAGGTCGAACGGGACTGTTCACTGCGGGCGGCAGACGCCGAATTTTTGGAAACCACCCTGCACGCGCTGGGATTATCGGTTCGCGCCTGGCAGCGGATTTTGAAAGTGGCGCGCACGTTGGCGGATTTAGCGGGGGACAAGAACATCGATAAGCGGCATTTGAGCGAAGCCTTAGGCTATCGTTATATGGACCGCCTGTTGTTGCAGCTGCATCACAGCCTGGAATAAAAATGGGGCCCGCAGGCCCCATCATCATCAATCATCGCTCTCGGTGTAATCTTCCACCGCGTCAGCCTGCGGCTTGCCGCCGGACAGGGTATGGAATTTTTTCGGGCGGCGTGTGCGCGCCAGATATTTAGCCCATACTTTTTCCTGCTCGGTCACAGGCTCGCGCTCACCATGACACACTGCGACGAACTGCTGTTCTTCTTCAGTGGCCGGCTGGCGTTTGCCCGAGTCCAACTCGTTGAACGCATACCCGAAGCGCTCTAGCAATTGCGCCTCTTTAATGGTGAAATCGCCGTGGCGGGAGAACCCGCGAGGATAATGTTTATTATCAAAAAAACGATTGGTCGTGGTGAAGCTATCCGCCATCTGACACGCTCCTAATTCTCTCATGGCCGTGCTGTTTATGGCGCGGAGTATTAGATAGGCTTGACATTGTGTAAAACAAAACATTTAAATCTTAACGACAAAATTTTTTGGAGATAGGTGTGGATACCGAATTACTGAAAACCTTTTTGGAGGTCAGTAGAACGCGCCACTTTGGCCGAGCCGCAGAATCCTTGTACTTAACGCAATCAGCGGTCAGTTTCCGCATCCGCCAGTTGGAAAACCAATTGGGCGCAAATTTATTCACCCGCCACCGCAACAATATCCGCCTGACGCCGGCCGGAGAGCGGCTTCTGCCCTATGCAGAGAGCCTGATGAACACCTGGCAACTGGCGAAAAAAGAGGTGGTGCGATCGCTGCAGCATACCGAGCTGTCGATAGGCGCCACCGCTTCGCTGTGGGAGGCTTATCTCACCCCCTGGCTGCAATCCCTCTACCAACAACGAGAGGCGTTGCAGCTGGAGGCCAGGGTGGCGCTAAGGCACTCTTTGGTAAAACAGCTGCATGAAAGACAGCTCGATTTGCTCATCACCACCGAGCCCCCCAAGATGGATGAGCTGGCGAGCCAGCTGTTGGGAAACTTCTCGCTGCGCCTGTTCTCTTCCAGCCTCCGCGAAAAGCAGGTACCTATGCCCTATATCAAGCTGGAATGGGGCGCCGATTTTCATCAGCAGGAAAGCCGCATGTTGGAGGGTGACAATGTGCCAGTGCTTACCACCACCTCCGCGCACCTGACGCGCCAACTGCTGGAAACCACCGGCGGCTGTGCCTTCCTGCCAAGCCAATGGGAAAAAGAGTACCCGCAGCTGATTGCGGCCGCCGAGATCCCAACGATTGTCCGTCCGCTGTACGCCGTCTGGCTGCAAAACAGCGACCAACAGCCGTTGATCCGGCAATTGCTGAAAATACCTTTAAATACCGCAGCCTGAGGCGCTATAACGGCTTCTGACGCAAAGATGGGGGTTGGTTCGTCTGTTCAGCCAAAACGCGCTCATCGCCTTCTGGAGGCCAATATCAGCAGGCCAATACCGGGAACGTGCCGATAGAGAGAATATTGCCTGGAGGCCCGGCTTCACCGCTTCTCCTCATCACCCTATCTTCACCATGTCTGCAGATTACGCAGGTCATTTCTGTCCTTCGGGCCGTGGCTTTCGTTGAGAATAATGAGCGCCACCGCACAAGCGTCTTGAGCATAAACCCAACGAGGAGTGTTTAAATTTGGAACAGTTTCGGTGGGAATTTTGAGCGGTTTTTCAGAGAAATAGCAAAGAAGGGGAAATGAAAAGCAAAAAAAACCCTTCGCTTTCGCAAAGGGTTTGCAATATGGCAGGGGCGGAGAGACTCGAACTCGCGACACCCGGTTTTGGAGACCGGTGCTCTACCAACTGAGCTACGCCCCTATATTACGCTTAACATTATGCCTGCTAAGCAGCAGGCATAATTTAAATAAGTGGCGGAACGGACGGGGCTCGAACCCGCGACCCCCTGCGTGACAGGCAGGTATTCTAACCAACTGAACTACCGCTCCACCGATTCTTTTACGTTGCATCTCGCGATGCCGGCAAAACCGCCTCGGCGATTTCGCTCATTACCAGATGTCAGGCTGGTAACGTTTATTTGATGCCTGGCAGTGTCCTACTCTCGCATGGGGAGACCCCACACTACCATCGGCGCTACGGCGTTTCACTTCTGAGTTCGGCATGGGGTCAGGTGGGACCACCGCGCTATTGCCGCCAGGCAAATTCTGTTTCATTCCAACCGCTTCACTTTCGTGTCGCCATTGAAACCAATCTAAGAACTTCGCTGAAAATCTATCGTCTGCTCTAAAACACCTTCGGTGTTGTAAGGTTAAGCCTCACGGATCATTAGTACTGGTTAGCTCAATGCATCGCTGCACTTACACACCCAGCCTATCAACGTCTTAGTCTTAAACGTTCCTTCAGGGGCCTTAAAGGCCCAGGGAAGACTCATCTCGAGGCAAGTTTCGCGCTTAGATGCTTTCAGCGCTTATCTTTTCCGCACTTAGCTACCGGGCAGTGCCATTGGCATGACAACCCGAACACCAGTGGTGCGTTCACTCCGGTCCTCTCGTACTAGGAGCAACCCCTCTCAATCTTCCAACGCCCACGGCAGATAGGGACCGAACTGTCTCACGACGTTCTAAACCCAGCTCGCGTACCACTTTAAATGGCGAACAGCCATACCCTTGGGACCTACTTCAGCCCCAGGATGTGATGAGCCGACATCGAGGTGCCAAACACCGCCGTCGATATGAACTCTTGGGCGGTATCAGCCTGTTATCCCCGGAGTACCTTTTATCCGTTGAGCGATGGCCCTTCCATTCAGAACCACCGGATCACTAAGACCTACTTTCGTACCTGCTCGAGCCGTCACTCTCGCAGTCAAGCTAGCTTATGCCTTTGCACTAACCTCACGATGTCCGACCGTGATTAGCTAACCTTCGTGCTCCTCCGTTACTCTTTGGGAGGAGACCGCCCCAGTCAAACTACCCACCAGACACTGTCCTCACCCCGGATTACGGGGCCGAGTTAGAACATCAAACATTAAAGGGTGGTATTTCAAGGTTGGCTCCACGCAGACTGGCGTCCACGCTTCAAAGCCTCCCACCTATCCTACACATCAAGGCTCAATGTTCAGTGTCAAGCTATAGTAAAGGTTCACGGGGTCTTTCCGTCTTGCCGCGGGTACACTGCATCTTCACAGCGAGTTCAATTTCACTGAGTCTCGGGTGGAGACAGCCTGGCCATCATTACGCCATTCGTGCAGGTCGGAACTTACCCGACAAGGAATTTCGCTACCTTAGGACCGTTATAGTTACGGCCGCCGTTTACTGGGGCTTCGATCAAGAGCTTCGCCTTGCGGCTGACCCCATCAATTAACCTTCCAGCACCGGGCAGGCGTCACACCGTATACGTCCACTTTCGTGTTTGCACAGTGCTGTGTTTTTATTAAACAGTTGCAGCCAGCTGGTATCTGCGACTGGCTTCAGCTCCATCCGCAAGGGACTTCACCTACGCGCCAGCGTGCCTTCTCCCGAAGTTACGGCACCATTTTGCCTAGTTCCTTCACCCGAGTTCTCTCAAGCGCCTTGGTATTCTCTACCTGACCACCTGTGTCGGTTTGGGGTACGATTCTGTGTTACCTGATGCTTAGAGGCTTTTCCTGGAAGCTTGGCATCAACTACTTCTGCACCGTAGTGCATCGTCATCACGCCTCAGGGTTGATAAGCAACCGGATTTACCGGGTCACTCCCCCTACACGCTTAAACCGGGACAACCGTCGCCCGGCTAGCCTAGCCTTCTCCGTCCCCCCTTCGCAGTAACACCGAGTACAGGAATATTAACCTGTTTCCCATCGACTACGCCTTTCGGCCTCGCCTTAGGGGTCGACTCACCCTGCCCCGATTAACGTTGGACAGGAACCCTTGGTCTTCCGGCGAGCGGGCTTTTCACCCGCTTTATCGTTACTTATGTCAGCATTCGCACTTCTGATACCTCCAGCAACCCTCACAGGCCACCTTCAACGGCTTACAGAACGCTCCCCTACCCAACAACGCCTAAGCGTCGCTGCCGCAGCTTCGGTGCATGGTTTAGCCCCGTTACATCTTCCGCGCAGGCCGACTCGACCAGTGAGCTATTACGCTTTCTTTAAATGATGGCTGCTTCTAAGCCAACATCCTGGCTGTCTATGCCTTCCCACATCGTTTCCCACTTAACCATGACTTTGGGACCTTAGCTGGCGGTCTGGGTTGTTTCCCTCTTCACGACGGACGTTAGCACCCGCCGTGTGTCTCCCGTGATAACATTCTTCGGTATTCGGAGTTTGCATCGGTTTGGTAAGCCGGGATGGCCCCCTAGCCGAAACAGTGCTCTACCCCCGAAGATGAGTTCACGAGGCGCTACCTAAATAGCTTTCGGGGAGAACCAGCTATCTCCCGGTTTGATTGGCCTTTCACCCCCAGCCACAAGTCATCCGCTAATTTTTCAACATTAGTCGGTTCGGTCCTCCAGTTAGTGTTACCCAACCTTCAACCTGCCCATGGCTAGATCACCGGGTTTCGGGTCTATACCTTGCAACTAATCGCCCAGTTAAGACTCGGTTTCCCTACGGCTCCCCTATACGGTTAACCTTGCTACAAAATATAAGTCGCTGACCCATTATACAAAAGGTACGCAGTCACACCACGAAGGTGCTCCCACTGCTTGTACGTACACGGTTTCAGGTTCTATTTCACTCCCCTCGCCGGGGTTCTTTTCGCCTTTCCCTCACGGTACTGGTTCACTATCGGTCAGTCAGGAGTATTTAGCCTTGGAGGATGGTCCCCCCATATTCAGACAGGATGTCACGTGTCCCGCCCTACTCATCGAACTCACAGTCAATGCATTTTAGTGTACGGGGCTATCACCCTTTACTGCGCGACTTTCCAGACGCTTCCACTAACACAAGAACTGATTCAGGTTCTGGGCTCCTCCCCGTTCGCTCGCCGCTACTGGGGGAATCTCGGTTGATTTCTTTTCCTCGGGGTACTTAGATGTTTCAGTTCCCCCGGTTCGCCTCGTTAAGCTATGTATTCACTTAACGATAGTGCAACGAATTGCACTGGGTTTCCCCATTCGGGTATCGCCGGTTATAACGGTTCATATCACCTTACCGACGCTTTTCGCAGATTAGCACGCCCTTCATCGCCTCTGACTGCCTAGGCATCCACCGTGTACGCTTAGTCACTTAACCTCACAACCCGAAGATGTTTCCATCGTTCGTGCTGCAAACATTTGAGAGACTCTATGACAGGTTACTCTTTACCCCAGTACTTCTACGGAGGGATAAATTTCAGCCGTCATGTTTCAATTTTCAGCTTGTTCCAGATTGTTAAAGAGCAATATCTTAAACACGACTCGCAAGAGTCATCTTTAAGATTTTAGGTTACGAATAACCGGTGATAATGTCTTTCACTCATTATCGGAATGGCGTCCCCAAGGGGATTCGAACCCCTGTTACAGCCGTGAAAGGGCAGTGTCCTAGGCCTCTAGACGATGGGGACACAAAATCCGATTAAACCAGGGTTTAACCGTTTCTCGTATCAGCATGAGTCGCAGACTCATTACATCAACAGGTAGCGCTTTGCTCGTTACTTTCTATCAGACAATCTGTGTGAGCACTTCACTCGAATCAATATCATTAGGTAAGGAGGTGATCCAACCGCAGGTTCCCCTACGGTTACCTTGTTACGACTTCACCCCAGTCATGAATCACAAAGTGGTAAGCGCCCTCCCGAAGGTTAAGCTACCTACTTCTTTTGCAACCCACTCCCATGGTGTGACGGGCGGTGTGTACAAGGCCCGGGAACGTATTCACCGTAGCATTCTGATCTACGATTACTAGCGATTCCGACTTCATGGAGTCGAGTTGCAGACTCCAATCCGGACTACGACGTACTTTATGAGGTCCGCTTACTCTCGCAAGTTCGCTTCTCTTTGTATACGCCATTGTAGCACGTGTGTAGCCCTACTCGTAAGGGCCATGATGACTTGACGTCATCCCCACCTTCCTCCGGTTTATCACCGGCAGTCTCCTTTGAGTTCCCGACCGAATCGCTGGCAACAAAGGATAAGGGTTGCGCTCGTTGCGGGACTTAACCCAACATTTCACAACACGAGCTGACGACAGCCATGCAGCACCTGTCTCAGAGTTCCCGAAGGCACCAATCCATCTCTGGAAAGTTCTCTGGATGTCAAGAGTAGGTAAGGTTCTTCGCGTTGCATCGAATTAAACCACATGCTCCACCGCTTGTGCGGGCCCCCGTCAATTCATTTGAGTTTTAACCTTGCGGCCGTACTCCCCAGGCGGTCGATTTAACGCGTTAGCTCCGGAAGCCACGCCTCAAGGGCACAACCTCCAAATCGACATCGTTTACAGCGTGGACTACCAGGGTATCTAATCCTGTTTGCTCCCCACGCTTTCGCACCTGAGCGTCAGTCTTCGTCCAGGGGGCCGCCTTCGCCACCGGTATTCCTCCAGATCTCTACGCATTTCACCGCTACACCTGGAATTCTACCCCCTCTACGAGACTCTAGCTTGCCAGTTTCAAATGCAGTTCCCACGTTAAGCGCGGGGATTTCACATCTGACTTAACAAACCGCCTGCGTGCGCTTTACGCCCAGTAATTCCGATTAACGCTTGCACCCTCCGTATTACCGCGGCTGCTGGCACGGAGTTAGCCGGTGCTTCTTCTGCGAGTAACGTCAATGTAATGCCGTATTAAGACACTACCCTTCCTCCTCGCTGAAAGTGCTTTACAACCCGAAGGCCTTCTTCACACACGCGGCATGGCTGCATCAGGCTTGCGCCCATTGTGCAATATTCCCCACTGCTGCCTCCCGTAGGAGTCTGGACCGTGTCTCAGTTCCAGTGTGGCTGGTCATCCTCTCAGACCAGCTAGGGATCGTCGCCTAGGTGAGCCATTACCCCACCTACTAGCTAATCCCATCTGGGCACATCTGATGGCGTGAGGCCCGAAGGTCCCCCACTTTGGTCCGAAGACGTTATGCGGTATTAGCTACCGTTTCCAGTAGTTATCCCCCTCCATCAGGCAGTTTCCCAGACATTACTCACCCGTCCGCCGCTCGTCACCCAGGGAGCAAGCTCCCCCGTGCTACCGCTCGACTTGCATGTGTTAGGCCTGCCGCCAGCGTTCAATCTGAGCCATGATCAAACTCTTCAATTAAAAGCTTGATTTGCTTCAACTCGTGAAGCGATGCTCAAAGGTTACTGCATGAATTTTACTTCAGTTAGCCACTCTTCAAGACTTGATATTTTTTCGTACCCGAAGGTACTGGATATCGTCTTGTGGAGTGCCCACACAGATTGTCTGATAAATTGTTAAAGAGCGTTGGTTACTGAGAGATAACTCTCGGTAACGCGGGAGGTGCATATTACGCTTTCCCGCTGAAGAGTCAAGCTTTTTTCTTATTAAGAAACGGCGTTTTCACCGGCTTGCTTCTTCCTGGCTGGGCGACTGCTTCTCGTTAGAGGAGTCGTTGTTCCCGGTCAGTGGAGGCGCATTATAGGGAGTTCTCAGAACGCCGCAACCCCTATTTTCAATATTTTTTCCGACCGTTGAATGTTTAACCAAAACCCGATTAAAGCTAACACCGATCGGTTAAGCAAAATGATCGGTTGAACGATCCGGTGGGTAGACGACAATAGCCTCATCAATTCTCTGATGGGGCTTTTTTATGCTTTCAACCTGGCTTGACGATACCCAGACCTGGGCTGAACCCGTTTCACTTTCCTGTTTTCAGCGTGCCATTCCCCTTGAGTGGATTTCTCAGGTCCTTGATTCCACGAATAAAGCCAGTATCCGTAAACGTAAACTCCCCGCAGAACTCGTGGTCTGGCTGATTGTGGGCATGGGCCTGTACCGCGACCGCTCCATCACGGACGTTGTGACAAAACTCGACCTCGTCCTGAGTTCGCAGGAAGGTGAGACTCTCGCTGCCAGCTCCATTGCCCAGGCACGCCAGCGGTTGAGCGATGAACCGCTTCGGGAGCTCTTCACCCTGACGGCCAGCCACTGGACTCAACAGGAAGATAAGGATGACCTCTGGCACGGACTGCGGCTGTTCGCCGTTGATGGCACCCTTTTTCGCACACCCGATACGCCCGAACTTGCAGACCATTTTGAGTACATAAAGCATCGTCCGGACAGACACACTGAGTACCCGATGGTCAGGCTGTGCGCCATGATGTCGCTGCGCAGCCGGTTGATCCATGACGTGAAATTCGGGCCGGCAAATACCGGCGAAGTCAGTTACGCGAAGCAATTATCGCCGCAGGCGAAAAGCCTGACGCTGTTTGACCGCTGCTATTTATCCGCAGAGTTACTGATTAACTGGCAACGCAGACAGAACGATGCGCACTGGCTGGTTCCCCTGAAGGGAAACACGAAATACCGTGTAGTGGAAACGTTCGGAGAAGGAGACCATCTGGTGGAGATGCAGGTCTCACCGCAGGCCCGAAAACAGGACAGCTCGCTGCCTGAATACTGGCAGGCCCGGCTAATAGAATGTGAAGATGAATCAGGCCATTACAAAGGTTTTATCAGCTCTTTGAGCGAGCCGGAGCTGTATCCGGCAGACTCGCTGCGTTATGTGTATCAGGAGCGGTGGAGCATAGAAAATGGCTACGGAGAGCTGAAACAGTTCCAGCTGAGCACAGCGACGTTGCTGCGCAGCCAGAAAGTGAGCGGGATTTACCAGGAAATCTGGGGTCTGTTGACGGCCTATAATCTGGTCAGAATGGAGATGAGTCAGATAGCACGGGAAGCAAAAGTGCCGCCACTGCGGATAAGCTTCGTGATGGCGATGAGACTGATCCAGGATGAACTCATCTGGTGTTCACTGAGTAAACCAGGGACGATCCCGACGAAGCTGAAGAAAATGCGGGAGAATGTGAAGCAATTTATCCTGCCAGAAAAGAGAAAACGGCCCAAAAAGAGGACCGTTCGAATCTCAAAAACCCAGTATCCCGTTCACTCAAAACATCTTAAGTGAACGGTGT